>NZ_NIQU01000001.1 GCF_002741105.1 Pseudomonas sediminis
GGCCTGGCCGGCGTCCTTCGTGGGTCGGTCTACCACCCTTGCACGGTCCGCCTCCATATCGTGTGGTAGCGAATGGAACGCGGCTCCTTAAATCCACGAAGGAGCATAAGGAAAATGCACTATCCCCCTTTTACCCAAGGGCTCCGCCCACTGCTGGCTGTCGTGTCGACTTCCGTTTTGGAGGTGCTGCATGACCAAGTCTGAATCCGTCGTTATCCCCTTCCCCACACCACACAATCCGTTGCATAGCCATGTGGCCGACGATTGTCCCTTGCAGGCAGCGGCCGAATATCGGGCGGCATTGCTGGCCAAGCTGCTGCGGCGGGTGCCGGAGCCGGAATTAGTAAGTACCACCAGCGCGCTGCTCAGCGAGTTGATCGTGCTCTACCGCCGAGCCATCGCCCAGGCAGCCGGGAGGGCCGAGCATGATTGAGCTGCAACGCTATCTCACCCACCTGCCCGGCCATGACGGGCAACCGCCTGCCGAATTTGCCTGGAACGCAGATTGCCAGGCCAGCTTCGGCCACGGCGTACAAACCGCGCAGGCCTGGCTGGACGACGCCAACAGCGGCTGGCTATGGGCCAATCTGCTGCTGGAGCGGCAGTTGTACCCGCCGGGCGCACAGCGCCATGCCTTCGAGCTGGGCTTTCTCAGCCGCATCCACCAGCGGTTGTGCTCGCCGTTGGGCGGCGAGCATCAGGCCTTGCGGACGGAATTGCGGCTGTAACAAATCAGGCGAGGGCATGCCCTCGCCTCTTCATGATCGTTCCCACGCTCTAGCGCATCAAAAGCCACAACGGCCACGCCGCAAAGTGGACCACTCATTAAGCCTTTAATTGGATCAATACCTTGATCCTCTTAATTGTTTTAATTGGGCAGACCTTACTGATCACCATCCACAAAGGGCACTGCTCTATGACTCGTCTTGACTGGTTTGAGGCTTCACCCGGTGCTGCTAAAGCGCTGGGCGGGCTGCACCATTACGTCACCACCGGAACGAACCTGCCACCTCAGCTCATACATCTGGTGTTCCTGCGGGCATCGCAAATCAATGGATGCGCGCACTGCATCGATATCCATTCGCGAGATCTGATCAAGGGGGGTATGTCAGTAGATAAGCTCGTTCTGGTGCCGGTGTGGCATGAGGCCGCGCATCTGTTTTCCGAGCAGGAACGTTCCGCCTTGGCCTGGACGGAAGAAGTGACGCTGGTCAGCGAAACGCATGTTTCTGACGAGGCTTATGCCGCGGCATCGTCCGCATTCACTCCGAAGGATCTGGTCGACCTCACGGCCGCTATCGCAGCCATGAACGCGTTCAACCGCATGGGTGTCAGCTTTCGCTTGAGCCCTGCTGCGAAGGCGTAAACCGGAAAGGGGTGGATTCACTTAATCCGCCCCTTCCCAATTGCCGCTCTCTTAGATCGCCGCAGCCGTCACCGCCCTGGAACGCCAGGCAAACCCCAGCACCATCAGCAGTCCCAGCCCGGCCATCGCCGCACCGGCCAGTGAAATCGCTGGGTAGCCCAACCCCGCCTTGATCACCGCACCGCCCAGGGCCGCACCAATGGCATTGCCCAGGTTGAAAGCACCGATATTCACCGCCGAAGCCAGGTTGGGCGCTTCCTTGGCCGCCTCCATCACGCGCATCTGCAGCGGCGGCACGATGGCGAAGCTGGCGATGCCCCAGATCAGGATGGCCACAGCGGCCGGTAGCGGCCAGCGCATCAGCACGGTGAAGGCCAGCAATACCAGGATCAGCGCACTGAGCGAGACGATCAGGGTGCGATCGACGGAGCGATCCGCCGCCTTGCCGCCCCACACGTTGCCCAGTGTCAGGCCGATGCCGTACAGCACCAGCATGGCGGTGATGAAGGCGGTGGAGGCCTGGGTCTCGCTGCTGAGGATCGGCGCGATATAGGTGAACACGGTAAACATCGCGCTGGAGCCGATCACGGTCAGCGCCAGTGCTGCCAGCACCGGGCCACGGCCCAGCACGCGGATTTCCGCCAGTACCCCGTCGCTTTTCGGCAGCGGCACGTTGGGCAGAGCGAACCATAGCGAGACCATCGCCAGCACACCGAGCCCGGTGATGCCCCAGAACGCCGTGCGCCAGCCGAGTACCTCACCGAACCAGGCAGCCAGCGGTACGCCGCCGATGGTCGCCAGGGTCAGGCCCATGAACATCGCTGCCACCGCCCCTGCGCGCTTGTCTGGCGCGACCACACTGGCGGCAACGATGGAGCCGACGCCGAAGAAGGCGCCGTGATTCAGCGAAGTCACTACCCGGGCGATCAGCAGGCTGTAGTAGTCAGTCGCCAGGGCCGACATCAGGTTGCCAAGGGTGAAGATGGCCATCAGCCCGATCAGCAGGTAGCGCCGGGGAATCTTGCCGGTGGTCAGGGTCATCAGTGGCGCGCCGAGCAGCACGCCCAGCGCGTAGGCGCTGACCAGCAGGCCGGCAGCGGGAATGGAAACGCCGAGATCGCTGGCGATACCCGGCAACATGCCCATGGGGGCGAACTCGGTAACGCCGATGCCGAAGGCACCGATGGAGAGTGCAACAAGGGGTGGATTGATACGCATGGAAAGTCTCCTCATCTATGCCGCGAATGCTAGGATCCAAACCTTGACTGCGGTAGATGGCTTTTCTGGCAAACACCTTTGCTTACGGAGCACAAATGGACATAGGCGGCAGGTCAGGCGACATGGTGGTGTTCGCCACCGTGGCGGAGGAAGGCAGCCTGTCGGCCGCTGCTCGCGCACTGGGGCTGACACCTTCGGCGGTCAGTCGGATCATCGCGCGCACCGAGCAACGCCTCGGCACGCGCCTGCTGCTGCGCACCACCCGCGCGATCACCTTAACCGCCGAGGGTGAGGCGTACCTGCGTGGCGCCCGGCGCATCCTTGCCGATATGGCGGAGGTCGAAGAAGCCATTGCCGACCAGGGCGTGCCACGGGGGCGCTTGCGCGTGAGTGCCGCGCTCGGCCATGGGCGGATGACCATCGTGCCGCTGGTGGCGGCGTTCAGCGCGCGTTACCCGAACATCACCGTCGACCTCAGCCTGGGCGACGAGGTGGTCGACATTCTCGGTGGCCAGGCTGATGTGGCCGTGCGCTTCGGCCATCTGCCGGACAGCCCGTTGACCGCACGAAAAGTCGGCGAAACCGGCCAGGTGGTGGTGGCCTCCCCCGACTATCTGCAACGCCACGGCACGCCGCAGCAGCCGGAAGACCTGCTGCAGCACAACTGCCTGCGCTTCAATTTCCGCCGCGCCGAACCCAACTGGCCCTTTACCCGCGACGGCCAGGCGTTCTCGCTCAAGGTCTGCGGCAACATCGAATGCAGCAGCGGCGAAGCGCTGGCGCAATTTGCCCGTGTTGGCGCCGGCATCGCGCGCATCGGCGAATTCAGCGTGGCAGAAGACCTGCAGCGCGGCGATCTGGTACCGCTGCTGCAAGCCTTCAACCCCGACGACCGGGAGCCGATTCATGCGGTGTTCATCGGCGGCCCGGCAATGCCAGCGCGGGTGCGGGTGTTCGTGGATTACCTGGTGGAACAGCATCGGATGTAGGCGGCGGCGATCGCCAGAGCTGGAGGCGGCCCTACTACCGAGGCACTAGCGCCCGGTGAACCCGTTCTCGGTCACCTCATAGGCGCGCATGTCATTGCGAGTGATCGCCTCCAGGTCATTCCTGACCGCGTCGGCTAGGTCCTGTGTCGACCGAGATGACGATGAACGTACACGTGCCTCCTCCAGCCACAGCGCGGTGATTATTAAGCGTATCTCGGACTCCTGCTGGAGCTCAGGCCCACTCTTGCGAGCCAGAGGGGACCGCTGCAGCCCGCCAGCGGTCTGCCGGAAAATGGCTGCTGTTTGCGCCTCCGACAACGGGCGCCCGTTAGCCAACTCCCAACCGACGGCCAGGAACAGCGCCGTAGCGCCACTGAGAGAATTCTCCGGTAGGCCGCGTTTCTTCAGCTCTTGCCGGTAAATGGCGCGAGTGCCTGCCGTTCTTACCAGAGATGACGGGTCTTTCATCTGGAACTGCACCGAGACCATCTCGGGCAGGCGCTGTGCGACACCCTCTTCGATCTGGCGGCTCAAATCACCTGAACGAGTAAAGGACAGCGCGGCAGGCTCTTCCGGTCGAGCCCGCGCAGAGGTTTCAGACTCGTCATCGTCAGCACTCTGGCCTGCTGCCTCCTGGGCATTCCGAAGAGCGGCCTGGCCTAGAATACCGTTGCCCCAAATACCGATATTCACCTGTGCCGCGGCAGGGCCGATCAGAAACATAGCGCCCAAGGCGATGGCGTGGATGCGTAGAAGATGCATGGCATATTTCCATTAGTCTCGTCGTAGAGAACAGAGCGACCGATCCCTACCGCTAACAAAAAAGGGAATGAGCACTGGATCAGACCAGCCACACTGAAAATAAATCAGTCGCTTTTCCTGGTGACTCTCGCCCTGGCAAACCCGCACTACATCTGCATTTCCGCCAAGGCTCTGCGCAATGGCGCGTCTGATATCTGTATCGGCCCATGGAAGGGAATATCCATGTCCAGAACCAGGTACACGGAAGCGGCAATCAGCAGCGCAGACAGGGCGAACATGCCAATCACCATCGGGTTGTTCGGCGCGCGATAGCCAAAGCTGGCGTAGATCAGCGTCATCCAGGCGACGAGCATGCCGATGAGCGGCATTGGTATCGTCCCTTCGGACTGCTCCACGATTCGCCAACGCTGTTCTATGAGTGAGTGGTACTGCTGACGAAGGTCGCTGAGCATGGTTTCTTGATAACGGGTTTCGGGCTTGATGGCAGCCAGGACCACACCGATCTCATCCAGAAACTGAGTAGCGGGGCTCGCTCGATGCTGCAGTGCTTCATCGCCGCGATAAGGATTGGCGATAGCGTGCTCCACGTAGGCGGCCAGGTGCTGGCGCGTGTCCTGCGCCTTGTCACCGTAGGTCTTCAGTGTTCGATCGAAGATGATCAGGCTGGTTGCATAGGTGTGCATGTTGCTGTCGATCGCTTCGAAAGTGTTCTTGGCCGAATTGATCATCAGGCCGAACACCAGCGAGGTCATGACCACAAAGATGTTGGCGACCAGGCGAACCACCGTGTTGGTTTCTTCGTCTCGGTGGCGAGCCGAGAGTTTGGGATACCAATGCATCATGAGCAGGGATGCCGACAGCAGACATACGAAGACACCCGCAGCGATCCAGACCGATTCCATATGTGCGCCTTTTCGCTATACCGCCAGAAGATCGTGGCTCAAAACGCTGAAGCGTCAACTCGGATGCTTCGACCTTCAAGTCCACTTTGATCACTTCCACGCTCTACACGTGCTCCAACATCCGCGTACTGGTAGCAGCACGAGGAGCGTCATGGACGCGCACTCACGCAGCATGGGTGAGATCGAAAACAGCCTCCCACAGTTCAATCACTCGGCACCCTGCTGCGCTACCCCTGCCAGCAACTTGCCGTGCAACTCATGCAACGTGCGCTGCTCATCGGCGGTCAATCCTGTGAGCACGCGCTGCAGATTGGCCACATGGGCCGCGAGCATACCGTCGATCAATTCGAAGCCAGCTGGGGTCAGCGCCGCCAGCACGCCACGGCGGTCGGAGGGATGCTTGCGCCGCTCGATCAGCCCGGCTTTTTCCAGGCGATCGATACGACTGGTCATGCCGCCCGAGGAAATCATCGCGCTCTCGTACAACGCTGTCGGCATCAACGCATAGGGCTCACCCGAGCGACGCAGGGTAGCGAGCAGGTCGAACTCCCCGGCCTGCAGCCCGTGTTCGGCGAAGAACGGCAACAGGTGATCGCGACTGATCACCTGGTTCAGCTCACCCAGGCGGCCAATCACCGCCATGGAAAAACCATCCAGATCCGGGCGCTGTCGAAGCCATTGCTCGGCAGCCAATTGTGCGCGGTCTTGCATATCGCCCTCGATTTATCTTGATATCAAGATACTTTTCAAAAAGAATGTTTTCATCGTAGCGCATTGCCCCTCAGGAGACAGCTGCATGCCCGGCTCCCAATTTCGTCCCGTTCTCGCCTTGTCACTATTGCTGACCATCGGCGCCCTGATGGGACTGACCAGCATCCTGGTGAAACTGGCCGGCAACGTTGGCTGGCCGGCCATGGCCTACCTGCTCTGGAGCTTGCTGGGCGGCGGTTTGCTGCTGTTGCTGTTCACCTGGATACGCGGCGAGCGCCCCGGCATCAGCCCCGGGTTGCTGGGTTACTACCTGGCCTCGGGGCTGCTCAGCATCGCGGTGCCGAATGGTTTGCTGTTCAGCTCCATCGGCCATGTCGGTGCCGGGTTCGCCTCGATGTGCCTGGCCTTCCCGCCCCTGATCACTTATCTGCTGGCCCTGGCCTTACGTATGGAAGGGTTGAGCCGCATTCGTCTGCTGGGCATCTGCATCGGTCTGGCCGGCAGCCTGCTGCTGGCGCTGGGCAAGCTCAACGCCGGTGACAGCCCCCTGCTGTGGGTGCTGGCGGCGCTTTGCGTGCCGGTGTTCCTGGCGTTCGGCAACATCTACCGTGCCCGCTACTGGCCGCAAGGGGCCAGCCCGCTGTCCCTGGCACCCGGCATGCTGCTCGGCGGCGCACTGCTGCTGGTGCCACTGGGCCTGTTCGGCGTAGACCTCGCACCGCGTTTGCAAGGTACTGCGGCCGTGGGTCTGCTGGCCTTGCAGATGCTGCTGTTCGCGGCGGTCTATGCGCTGTTCTTCGTCTTGCAGAACCTGGCCGGCACGGTGTTTCTCAGCCAGATCGGCTCGGTGGCGGCGATCACCGGCGCGGCCATCGCCATCGGCCTGCTCGGCGAACAGGGCAGCCTGAGCATGCTGCTGGCAGCGCTGTGCATCGTCGGCGGCGTGCTGCTGGTGGCCTGGCGCGGGGCGAAGGACGCCAAGGCGTAAAGCGTCAGCGCGTAGGGCGGATCGGGACGCCGACCGCTCGTAGCGGAGCGAACAGTCCGCCAGGCCACTCGGCGCACCCCACAGGCAGGTGACACAATGAAAAACGCCACCCGAAGGTGGCGTTTTCATCAGCAAGCTCGAATCACTTCTTGCCCAGCTTCTTCAGCTCTTCGTCGCGCAGTTCGCGGCGCAGGATCTTGCCGACGTTGGTGGTCGGCAGCATGTCGCGGAATTCGACGGCCTTGGGCACCTTGTAGCCGGTGAGGTTGGCGCGCATGTGCTCCATCACCTGCTCCTTGGTCACGCTCTCGCCTGGTTTGACCACCACGAACACCTTGATCGCCTCGCCGGATTTCTCGTCCGGTATGCCGATGGCGGCGCACTGCAGTACGCCCGGCAGAGTTGCCAGCACATCTTCCAGTTCGTTCGGATAGACGTTGAAGCCGGACACCAGAATCATGTCCTTCTTGCGGTCGACGATGCGCAGGTAGCCATCTTCCTGGATCAGGCCGATATCGCCGGTCTTCAACCAGCCTTCGGCGTCGAGGATTTCATCAGTGGCTTCCTGACGCTGCCAGTAGCCCTTCATCACCTGCGGGCCTTTCACGCACAGCTCGCCGATTTCGCCGATGGCCAGTTCCTGACCATCATCGTTGACGATCTTGCACAGCGTCGATGGCACTGGAATGCCGATGGTGCCGAGTTGGATGGCGCTGAACGGGTTGACCGTAGCCACCGGGCTGGTCTCGGTCATGCCGAAGCCTTCGCAGATGGCGCAGCCGGTGACTTCCTTCCAGCGCTCAGCGGTGGCCAACTGCAGGGCCATGCCGCCCGAGAAGGTCGCTTTAAGGCTGGAGAAGTCCAGCTTGCGGAAATCCTCGTTATTGCACAGGGCCACGAACAGGGTGTTGAGGCCGACGAAGCCGGTGAAGCGGTACTTGGCCAGGTCCTTGACCACTGCCGGCAGGTCGCGCGGGTTGGTCAGCAGGACGTTGTGGCCACCAATCAGCATCATCGCCATGCAGTGAAAGGTGAACGCGTAGATGTGATACAGCGGCAGCGGTGCGATCAGCACCTCACAGCCTTCATTGAGGTTGGCGCCCATCAGCTCCTTGACCTGCAGCATGTTGGCCACCAGGTTGCGATGGGTGAGCATGGCGCCCTTGGCCACGCCAGTGGTGCCGCCGGTGTACTGCAGCACGGCGATGTCGTCGTTGCTCGGGCTGGCCTCGGTGAAACTCTGGCCACGGCCCTTGGCCAGGGCGTCATTGAGTTTGACCGCCTTGGGCAGGTTGTAGGCCGGCACCATCTTCTTCACGTGCTTGATCACGGCATTGACCAGCAGGCGCTTGAAGGTCGGCAGCATGTCGCCAACTTCGGTGACGATCACGGTCTTGACGCCGGTCTTGGGCACGACCTGCTCGGCCAGGTGAGCCATGTTGGCCAGGCAGATCAGCGCCTTGGCGCCGGAGTCGTTGAACTGGTGCTCCAGCTCCCGTGCGGTGTACAGCGGGTTGGTGTTGACCACCACCAGGCCGGCGCGCATGGCACCGAATACCACGACGGGGTACTGCAGCACGTTAGGCAGTTGCACGGCGATGCGGTCGCCGGGCTTGAGGTCGGTGTGTTTCTGCAGGTAGGCGGCGAAGTCACCGGAGAGTTTGTAGATCTCGCCGTAGGTGAGCGTCTTGCCCAGGTTGCTGAAAGCAGGCTTGTCGGCGAAGCGTTGGCAGGACTCTTTCAGTACCGCAAGGATGTTCGGGTACTGATCGGGATTGATTTCGGCAGCAACCCCAACGGGATACTTGTCCTTCCAGAAGTTTTCGGTCATGGAAGCCCACTCCTAAGCAACAGCTGATCTTCACCGCGCGAAGGCGGTTGTTTGTTGTGTGTATAGCTCGCTTTTCCGCTGGCCCCAGGGCCCGGAAGCGCGCCGAGAGTAGCAGCTTTGCCAGAGGCCGACCAGCACCAACCATGGCCAGCAGAGTCGTTAAAGTGACCAAAAAAGACTGCAAAGTCACAAACAATCTTTATCTTCGCAAACCCGCAAAAAGCCTCTAGCTCGCATATTGCAGCGCATAGAGCCTAGCTCGTCTCTGTCACCGATGCAGCACTGGGTTGTATGAAACACGCGAAGGTAGTTACCAAATCACAACAATTGGACTGCCCGATGGCAGCTGAGGCGGGAAGCCCCTCCCCTGAGCTGGGGAGGGGCTTTGGATCAAGCGATGTCGCGCAGCTCGCGACGCAGGATCTTGCCAACCGGGGTCATCGGCAGCGAGTCCTTGAACACGATGTGCTTGGGCACCTTGTAGCCGGTGAAGTTTTCCTTGCAGTAGGCCTTGAGTTCTTCCGCGGTGACACCGCCGTCACGCGGCACCACGAACAGCTTGACCACCTCCCCCGACTTCTCGTCCGGCACACCGATAGCGGCGCAGCTGGCGACTTTCGGGTGGGCCATGACCACGTCCTCGATTTCGTTGGGGTACACGTTGAAGCCCGAGACGATGATCATGTCCTTCTTGCGATCAACGATACGCACGAAACCGTCGGCATCGATCACGGCAATGTCGCCGGTCTTGAACCAGCCTTCTGCATCGAGCACTTCGGCGGTGGCTTCTTCACGCTGCCAGTAGCCCTTCATTACTTGCGGCCCCTTGATGCACAGCTCGCCGCGCTCGCCCGTCGGCAGTTCGTTGCCGTCGTCGTCGATGACCTTGAACGCCGTGCCCGGCACCGGAATGCCGACGGTACCCAGACGCGCCTTGTCACCGTAGGGGTTGGTACTGGCCACCGGCGAGGTTTCGGTCAGGCCATAGCCTTCGACCACGGTGCAGCCGGTCATCTGCTGCCAGCGCTCGGCGGTGGCTTTGACCAGCGCGGTACCACCGGAGTTGGTGACCTTGAGGTTGGAGAAGTCGAGGCTCTTAAACTCGGGGTTATCCATCAGCGCGACAAACAGGGTGTTCAGGCCCAGCAGCGCGGAGAACTTCCACTTGCCCAACTCCTTGACGAAGCCGGGGATGTCGCGCGGGTTGGTGATCAGTACGTTGTGGTTGCCATTGACCATCATGCACATGCAGTTCGCGGTGAATGCATAGATGTGGTACAGCGGCAGCGGCGCGATCATGATCTCCTGGCCCTGCTTCATCAGCGGCGTGCCGTCCGGGCCGAGCTGCGACAGGCAGGCATCGACCTGCAGCATGTTGGCCACCAGATTGCCGTGAGTGAGCATCGCGCCCTTGGCTACGCCGGTGGTGCCGCCGGTGTACTGCAGCACGGCGATGTCGTCGTGGCTGGCCTTGACCGGCGCCAGCGCCTGGCCATGGCCCTGCTTGAGCACCTGCTTGAAGGCAATGGCCTGGGGCAGATGGTAGTCCGGCACCATCTTCTTGACCTTTTTCACCACGGTGTTGACCAGCCAACCCTTGAGACTCGGCAGCAGGTCGCCCATCTTGGCTTCGATCAGGTAGTCGATCTCGGTATCCGGCAACACTTCCTGCACCAGCTTGCCGAACATGTTCAGGTACACCAGCGCACGCACACCGGCGTCCTTGAACTGGTGGCGCATCTCACGCGCGGTGTACAGCGGGTTGGTGTTGACCACGATCAGCCCGGCGCGCATGGCGCCGAACACGGCAATTGGATATTGCAGCACGTTGGGCATCTGCACCGCGATACGATCGCCCGGCTTGAGGTCGGTGTGCTTTTGCAGGTAGGCGGCGAAGGTCGCGGAGAGACGATCTAGCTCAGCATAGGTCAGCGTAACGCCGAGATTGCTGAAGGCCGGACGGTCGGCAAAGCGCTTGCACGAGCGTTCGAATACTTCGATCACCGACTTGTAGCTGGACAGGTCGATATCGTTGGGCACGCCAGGGGCGCGTTTGTCGTTCCAGAAATCAGGCTGCATTGTTCTTGTCCTCTTCCCCTGAAGTGATCTGACTGCCCGGAAAGTAGCAGCTTAGGGCCGAGCCGCAAATAGCTCGAAGGCGTCATTGATGGGCTGAATTTCGCAATAAATGTAGTGATTCGTAACCGATCTTTACCGCTTCGAAGAAAACCGGGGAGCTATGCCTGTTGATGACCAAGGTGCACAATGCCGCCAACTTCCGGCACAAGGATTCGCCATGCGCCACAACGCCTTTCCCCTTGCCACCCATGACGGCCTGCACCTGCACGTCAACCACTGGCACGGTGATCAACCACCACGCGCGGTGGTCATGCTGTCCCACGGCATGGCCGAACACGGTCTGCGCTATGCACGCCTGGCCGAGAGCCTGGTGGCCGCCGGCTTCGACCTCTATGCGCTGGACCAGCGCGGCCACGGCCAGAGTGCCGCTCAGGGCACGCTCGGCCACTACGCCGACGAAGGCGGCTGGGACAAGGTGGTCGGCGACCTGGCCTCGCTCAATCACCATATCCGTCAGCGCTACCCGACGGCACCGATCTTCCTGTTCGGCCACAGCATGGGCAGCTACATCGGCATGGCCTACCTGCTGGGGCACAGTTGCAGCTTGCAGGGTGCTGTGCTGTCTGGCTCCAACTACCAGCCGACGGTGCTGTACAAGGCAGCCCGACTGATCGCTGGCTTCGAGCGCTGGCGTCTGGGCCCCAAGGGCCGCAGCAAAGTCATCGATTTCCTCTCCTTCGGCTCGTTCAACAAGGCCTTCAAGCCCAACCGCACGGCCTTCGACTGGCTCAGCCGCGACCCGGCGGAAGTGGACAAATACGTGACCGATCCGCTGTGCGGTTTCGTCTGCACCACGCAGTTGTGGTGCGACCTGCTCGATGGCCTGCAATACATCACCCCGACGGCCAACCTGGCGCAGATTGATGCCGACCTGCCGCTGCTGGTGATCGGCGGCTCGCGCGACCCGGTCAGCGACGGCAAGCGTCTGGGTGATCTGGCGGGCGCCCTGCGTGAGGCCGGCGTGCGCGACGTGCAACTGAAGATTTATCCCGAGGCCCGTCATGAGCTGCTCAACGAGAGCAATCGCGACGAGGTCACCGCCCACCTGATCGATTGGCTGCAGCAGGCGCTGAGCCATGGTCGAAGCCCAATCAAGGAGTGTCCATGACCCAGGTAACCAATATCCCCTACGAGGCCCTCGAAGTCGGCCAGCAGGCGAGCTTCGAGAAACAGGTCGAAGAGCGCGACGTGCAACTGTTCGCTGCGGTATCCGGCGACAACAACCCGGTGCACCTGGACGCCGCCTTCGCCGCCGAGACCATGTTCAAGGAGCGTATTGCCCACGGCATGTTCACCGGCGCGCTGATCAGCGCCGCCATCGCCTGCAACCTGCCCGGCCCGGGCACCATCTACCTCGGCCAGCAGCTCAAGTTCACCCGCCCGGTAAAACTCGGCGACACCCTGACCGTGAAGCTGGAAGTGCTGGAAAAACTGCCGAAGAACCGCGTGCGCATCGCCACCCGCGTGTTCAACCAGGACGGCAAGCAAGTGGTCGACGGCGAAGCCGAAGTGCTCGCCCCCAGCGCTGAGCAGACCGTGACCATGCCGCCGATGCCGCAGGTGACTGTCGGTGCATAGTGTTTAAACGCTGAACTACCGGGTATCCCTTGGGCAATCGCATGACTGGCTTAGGATCGGTTTAAGGGCTGTCTGCATCTGAAGAGAGGCCGGTTGACGAGCTCCTGCACAATCGCATCCGTACGCCAGCCAATTGCATTGGTAGGTAGGACGTATTCATGGCCGGGAAGTGAAGCCTGGCTTCTGCGCATGCGGCGAGGCAGTTAAATCCTCCAGCCCCTCTTCTACCCTTCACTTAGCACGGGCAATCAGTTATAAGTTTTTCCCATGAAACTGCGTGAACTATAGTTTTCTCGCGCTTCCTATAGGAAATTTGCCATGCGGCAACCCATTGAGCGAGCCGGATACAGCTGGCTGATCAACGCCCTCGATCTTCGCTGCATGTCGCTTGATCATGAGTGTGTCATAGGCTCGCGCCCAGCGCTCTCTCAGTCCGCCGGCGGCGTGAAAGTAGAGGTCTTCGCCAAGGGGTACGCCAGAGAGCATCGCCCCATCGACCAGATGCTGTTTGCGCTCTCGTACGAAGGGGTGAATCTGGGTGTCCTGGAGCGCGCATTCCAGATTCCCGCTGTCCGGGATGACCTGGCTGCTGCAATCGCTGAGAAGCCAGCCAGCGGCTATCTGCGTCGGCTCTGGTATATCTGCGAGAACATTGCAGGCCACCAGTTGCCTCTACCTGACGCAGCCCAGAACATTCCCTATGAGCACCTGCTCCCACCGGATAAATATTTCACCGGCCCAGAGGAGATGTCGCGCAGACATCGCGTGCGGATGAACCTCCTGGGAACGCCTCAGCTTTCAGCGCTGATTACCCACCAGGGCTGGACAGACGACAGTTTGTTGAATGCGCAAATAGTCGAGCGCATGCATGACCAGATGGTTGATTTCTCGGTCACCGAAATTGCCAGAGCGGCGCAGTACCTACTGACGACCGAGACTCGTAGCTCATACGAGATCGAGCACGAGCGGCCTGCTCCCGATCGAATCTTGCGATTTGTGAGAGTGCTGGAACAAGCGGGGCAACGCCCGCTGGATGAGGAGTTTCTGTTCGACATCCACCGGATAGCCCTCGGTACCGGGCGACCCGATCCGTCCATTGGTGCATACAGGCACCTGCAGAATTGGCTCGGCCGTGGGGATCTGATCCATCTGATCCCGCCGGCGCCGGAAACAGTGCCTGAGATGATGGAAGAATGGTTCGTCATGCGTGAACGCGTCATGCGCAGTGATGCTCCAGCGCTAGTGAAGCTAAACGCGATCGCGCACAGCTTTATCTACATCCATCCTTTCATGGATGGAAACGGCAGGTTGTCCCGCTTCATCATGCAGGACATTCTGGCCAACGAAGGTCTCAAGCTGCAGGGCATCATCCTGCCTATCTCCGCCGGCCTTCTGGTCAACCTGGACAGCTACATCGGTACGCTCGACGCATTGTCACGGCGGTTACTTAGCGCCACGCAGTACCACCGGAGGGACTTGACCAGCGACCCTGAACTGGATGGGGCGCATACCCATCTGTTCGCCCACCTGGACTTCACTAACCTGCAGGGCGAGATTAATAAAAGTGCTGCACGAGTCCTGGATGGACTCATGCGTGATGAGGTCAACCATCTGGTCCGCCGCGATAGATTCAAAGAGCAAATGAATCGCGAGCTGGATCTGTCGAATCGGGATCTTGAGCTGCTTATTGCGGTGATTTACGAGAACAGCGGGCGTGTCTCCAAGCGTAAACGGACGAGCTTATTCCAGCACCTGACGGATGAGGATATTGCGCTAGCAGAGAGCATCTATGCCGATCTGCATACGCCGGAAGAACCAGAGCCTGAGATGACTCCGGACTCTGCGCAGTAGTTTTGCACTTTAGACAAACAAGGGGCGCACGCTGAGCCAACGCCTGCAGCCGACAAAAATCCGCTGCAAGCTGGTGCGCGACCGCAGCGTCGCGCACCACTTTTGTTCTACACTCACAAACCTTGAGCGACCTGGCGCCGCATAAGTGCGTTTCGTTGTGCATTTCGCACAAAATTCTTTGATCACCTCGCCAAGCAGCGTGCTGCGCTGATTTCTGGCACGTCCCCTGCTATCGCCAAGGCTTCACACCCTTACCGGAGCCAGGTCCATGAGCAACGCCACCCCCGATAGCGATTACCCTCTGAGCGAGGTGCCCAACGGCGCACGCAAAGGGCTGTTCTCCACCGCCATCCTGTTGTTCGGTTTCACCTTCTTCACCGCCACCATGTTCGCCGGCGGCAAGATCGGCATGGCCTTCGACTTCACCACCCTGCTCTGGGCTGCAGTGATCGGTAACCTGCTGCTCGGTCTTTATGCCGCCGTGCTGGGTCTGATCGCCTGCCGCAGCGGGCTGAACTCGGTGCTGATGGGCCGTTTCTGCTTCGGTGAGGTGGGCAGCAAGCTGTCCGACATGCTGCTCGGTTTTACCCAGATAGGCTGGTACGCCTGGGGTACGGCGACCATCGCCATCGTTCTGGTGAAGATCCTTGGCCTGCCCGAAAGCCTGACCATTCCGTTGATGGTGCTGTTCGGCTTCGGTTTCTGCCTCACCGCCTTCGTCGGCTATAAGGGTCTGGATCTGCTCTCACGCGTCGCCGTGCCGGCCATGCTGGTGCTGCTGGTGGCTTCGCTGTGGATCGCCACCCGTGATATCGGCGGCCTGGCCGGACTGCTGGCAGTGGAACCGTCCGAGAGCATGAGTCTGAGCGTGGCCATCACCCTGGTGTTCGGCACCTTCGTCAGCGGCGCCACCCAGGCCACCAACTGGACGCGTTTCGCCAAGAGCGGCCGCGTCGCGGTGCTGGCCAGCCTGTTCGGCTTCTTCATCGGCAATGGCCTGATGATCATCGCCGGTGCCTATGGCGCCATCGTCTATCAGCAACCGGACGTGGTCGAAGTGCTGGTGCTGCAGGGCCTGTCCATGGCTGCCGTGATCATGCTGTTCCTCAACCTGTGGACCACTCAGGACAACACCATCTACAACTTCGCCGCCGCCGGCTGCAACCTGCTGCGCACCGGCAAGCGCAAGACCGTGACCCTGGCCGGCGCGGCCATCGGCACGCTGCTGGCCATCGGCGGCATGTACGAGATGCTGATTCCCTTCCTGATCCTGCTCGGTTCGGTCATCCCGCCGATTGGTGGCGTGATCATGGCCGACTTCTTCTATGGCCACCGCGCGCGCTATCCGAAACTGGCCGATGTACGCCTGCCAGCGTTCAACTGGGTCGGCCTGGGCGCCTACCTGATCGGTGCGCTGAGCGCCTACTTCTCGCCCTGGGTCGCACCGCTGGTAGGCATCGCCGTGGCTGCCCTGGCCTATGTCGTGCTGTTCGAACTGAATAAAGCTCTGGCCGGCCGTCAGCAGGTCGCCGGTGCATGAGTCTGACCGTCGCTGACGTACTCGCCCTGCCCGACCTGGCCAGCATGCAGCTGCGTGCCGGCCAGGCCGGGCGCGAGAATGCCGTGCGCTGGCCCTACGTGGCCGAAAACGAAGGCATCGCCGATTGGGTGATGGGTGGCGAGCTGATCTTCGTCACCGGCATCAACCACCCGCGCGACGAAGCCAACCTGCTGCGCCTGGTGCGCGAGGGCCATGAGCGCGTGGTCGCCGGCATGGTCATCCTCACCGGCGCCGAGTTCATCCAGACCATCCCGCCCAGCGTCATCGCCGAGGCCGAGCGCCTGAACCTGCCACTGATCGAGCAGCCCTACGCGCTGAAGATGGTGGTGGTCACCCAGGCCATCGGCACCGCACTGGTTCACGCGCAGCAGCTTGGCCGCTCGCGCCAGCACGTGCTGGAGCAGGTGCTCGACGGTGACTACCAGTCACTCGACGTGCTGCTGCAACGCGGCGACAGCCTCGGCCTGGCATTACACGTACCGCGTCAGGTAGCGCTGCTGCGCCTCGATGGCAGCGAGCAACTGTTCGGTGACCTGCCGGACGAAGACGCCGAACGTCAGCTACAGACTCGCCAACAACTGCTGCAACGGCGCCTGGAGCAGAGCCTCGGCGAACTCGGTGACGCGCTGCCGCTGGTCAGCCAGGGCCGCCACTGGATCGCCCTGCTGCCTTGCCCCGATGCCCACGCCGAAGCGCGCAACCGCCAGGCCATGACCGCTCTACTCGACGAACTGCGTCCACAGCTCGGCCCGCTACGGCTGTTCCTCGGTCTGGGCAGCGCCGGCTGCGAGGCGCCACGTTTCGCCCAGGGCCTGGGTGAAGCACGCCAAGCCCTGGCCGTGGCGCAGCGTTTTCCCGAGCGCCTGGGCCTGTGCAGTTTCAATGAGCTGGGCGTGCTGGAACTGCTCGGCGCGATCCGCGACCGCAGCCTGCTCGACCGCTTCGTCGAGCGCGTGGTCGGCCCGCTGATCGGCGACGACTCGCGTCACCAGCCGGTGCTGATGCCGACGCTGGAAGCCTGGTTCCAGGAAAACGGTAACCTGGCCCTGGCCGCGCAACGCCTGAACGTTCACCGCAATACCCTGAGCTACCGTCTACAGCGCATCGAAGCGCTGACCGGCTGCTCGTTCGAAGACCCGCACGACCGCTTGAACATCAGCGTCGCGCTGTTGATCCGGCGCCTGTCGTCGCCTGCCTGAGAGGAACTTCCATGATCATCCACAATGCCCGCCTGCGCGGCCGCGACGGCCTGCATCGCATCACCCTGGACGACGAGCGTATCGCCGCCATTGAGGCCCAGCACGCCCTGCATGCCATCGCCGAGGGCGACCTGGACGCCGCCGGTAATCTCGTGGTGCCGCCCTTCGTCGAGCCGCATATCCATCTCGACGCCACCCTCACCGCTGGTGAGCCGGCCTGGAACATGAGCGGCACGCTGTTCGAGGGCATCGAGCGCTGGGCCGAGCGCAAGGCGCTGGTCACCCATGAGGACACCAAGACCCGCGCCAGGAAGACCATCGACATGCTGGTCGACCACGGCATCCAGCACGTGCGCACTCACGTCGACGTCACCGACCCGACGCTGGCCGCGCTCAAGGCCATGCTCGAAGTACGTGAGGAAACCCGCCACCTGATCGACCTGCAGATCGTCGCCTTCCCGCAGGAGGGTATCGAGTCCTACGCCAACGGTCGCGCGCTGATGGAGCAAGCCATCGAGCTGGGCGCCGATGTGGTTGGCGGCATCCCACACTTCGAGAACACCCGTGACCAGGGCGTATCGTCGATCAAGTTCCTCATGGACTTGGCCGAGCGCACAGGCTGCCTGGTGGACGTGCACTGCGACGAAACCGACGACCCGCAGTCGCGCTTTCTCGAAGTGCTGGCCGAGGAAGCCCGCGTGCGTGGCATGGGCGCGCGCGTCACCGCCAGCCACACCACCGCCATGGGCTCTTACGACAACGCCTACTGCTCCAAGCTGTTCCGCCTGCTGAAGATGAGCGGCATCAGCTTCATTTCCTGCCCCACCGAAAGCATCCACCTGCAGGGCCGCTTCGACAGCTACCCGAAGCGCCGTGGCCTGACCCGCGTGGCGGAGATCGTCCGCGCCGGGATGAACGTCTGCTTCGGTCAGGATTCCATCGTCGACCCCTGGTACCCGCTGGGCAACGGCAACATCCTGCGCATCCTCGAAGCTGGCCTGCATATCTGCCACATGCTCGGCTATGAAGACCTCAAGCGCAGCCTGGATCTGATCACCGACAACTCGGCGCGCGCGCTGGCATTGGGTGATCGTTATGGGCTGGAAGTGGGTCGCCCGGCCAATCTGCTGATTCTCTCGGCGCCGGACGATTACGAGATGGTGCGCAGCCAGGGCCACGCGCTGGTTTCGGTGCGCCATGGCAAGGTGCTGATGCGGCGTACGCCGGCCAGTATCGAGCGCGCCTGACGCTCAAACGTGGGAGGGGCTTTAGCCGCGATAACCTGTCAAGGGCTCGCGGCTAAAGCCCCTCCCACGCGCCCTACTCCACCCGCACGCTTGCGGTCATGCCGGCGCTCAGCACCATGCCTTCGGGCACTTGATCGAGCTTGATGCGCACCGGAATGCGCTGCGCCAGGCGCACCCAGTTGAAGGTCGGTTCGACATTGGCCAGCAGTTGCCCATCCGGGCTGGCGTTGCGGTCGGTGATGCCACGGCTGATGCTTTCGACCTCGCCGCGAATCTGCTGATCACCGCCCATCAGCCACACTTCCACCGGCGCGCCAACCTGTATGCGCGGCAACTTGGTCTCCTCGAAATACGCCTGCACGTAGAACGATTCGGTATCGACCAGCGCCATCACTGCTTGCCCGGCATTGATGTAGTTACCCTGCGCCAGCACCAGATTGGTGATCTGCCCATCACGTGGGGCATGCACTTCGCTGCGCGCCAGATTCAGCTCGGCCACACGCAGATCAGCCTGCGCCTCGCGATACTCGCTACGCGCCATCTCGGCGTTGATCTGCGCGTTCTCCAGCAGCTCGGCACTGATCGCCTGGGCACCCAGACGCGAGCGACGCGAAGCTTCGTGCTCGCGCAGGCTCAAGTGCTGGCGGCGAATATCCACCACCGCCTTGGCTTTCTCCACCGCCGCCTGATAGCGATCGCGGTCGATGCTCATCAGCAGATCACCCGCCTTGACCTGCTGGTTGTCGCGTACCTTGAGCTCTACCACCCAGCCGGACACGTCCGGGGCGATGGTCACCACGTCGGCGCGCACCCGAGCGTCGCGCGTCCAGGGCGAATACATGTAGTGCTGCCAGATCCAGGAGCCGGCGAAAATCGCCGCCGCCACCATGGCCAGGGTGATGCCGACTCGAATGGTCGAACGCATGCTTTCTCTCCTCAATGCGCCAGGACGGCGATTACCGCCGCCAGCACGCAGACATACAAGGCACAATCGAACAGGGCTTCGTGCCAGATCCAGCGCGACAGCCCGATGCGCTGCAAGCCCAGGCGCAACACGCCGGTCAGCAGCAGCGCCAATAACGCGTAGGCCGCCATCGGGCTAAGCAACACGCCGCCCAGCGACCATTCATGCAAGCCCATCAGCCCCTCCCCTTAGTTGGCACCAGTGGCGCCAGCCGTTCTGCAGTTGCAACAGAGCCGCCTCAGCCAGGCGCTTGTCGATGCTCGGCGTGCAGGCGCGCAAGGCCTCCTGCAACTCGGCCACCGCTGCGTTCAGGTCATCTTCACGGCCTGGTGCGGGACCACGCTCCAACGCGTCATCGAGGCGCGCCAGGAAACGCTGCTGCGATCGAGACAGACCGGCATCGGCATTGGCCAGGCACTTGCGCAGATGCAACAACTCGTCGCCCAGGTCGAGACCGGCCACGCCATCGTCCCAGCGGCTGCGCGTTTGATCCGGCCGCGCCGGATAGTGCCGTGCCAGCTGGATCAGACGATCAGCCATGCGCCCGCCAAACCAGTTCTCGGCACGCCCCAGATCGCGGCGGGTCAGCCGACCGAGATCGGCCAGGATCGCCTGCATCAGGCGACGGCCATGCCAGACCGGATTACGCAGCACCACCAATTTGAAGGCCATCACCGCACAGCCCACGCCTATCAGCATGCCGGGCGCTTCATTGAGGAAGAACTCGACGTTGTAGCCGACACCCGGCGCCGGCAGGCACAGCACGATGAAATGCAGGCAGAACGAGGTCGACGTGGCGGCCGTCGCCGGCTTGGCCATGCCCAACACGCCAAAGAACAGCGGCACGCCCAGCACCAGGCAAAGCATCACGAAGCCATCGATCTGCGGCATCAGAATCTGGCCGACGAAGAACGCCACCGGCAGCGCGTAGAAGATGCCGCGTAGAAACATCATGCCGATCTGCGGCGCCGCTTCGAGCCGGGCGAACAGGCTGCAGACCACACAGGCCAGGAGCAGCGCGCCGGTGGCGTGGGTCCAGCCTGTGGCCAGCCAGAACGCCGCCAGGGTCATGAAGGTCAACGCGCTACGCGCGCCATACACCAACGCGCTCTGCCAGTCGTAATGCCAGGACAAGGCACGCGGCGCATCGGCCGGAGCCCTGCCTTCTTCGACCGCGAGCAAGGCACGGCTGGCATCCTCGACGCGCAACAGCAGCACCATCAACCGCTCCAGGCACAATTGCTGGCCACTGCTCAGTTCCTCGTCCAGCGCCGTCTGACGCAGTTGTTCCACCAGCTCCAGCAAGCCTGCCGGTTGCGCCTGCTGCAGGCGCTCATCCACCATTTGCAGCCAGGGCGCAACGGCCTGCGCTTCGGTGCTGCTCAACTGTCGCCACTGCCGCGCTACCCCGCGAGCCAGGCGCAACATGCCGAGCAGATCACGACTCAATACCCGCAACGCCACGGCACGCTGGCGACCACGCGCGCCCTCGAACCAGGCGTGCTCACGCTGGGCATCGACAGCGACGATACGCGCCAGCACCTCCAGCAAGCCCTGCCGCGCATCGGCCTCACCCGCCAATGCTTGGCGCGAGGCGGCGACGCCGGCCTGCCAGGCGTTGCGCGCCTGCTGCGCCAGCTGCCTCTCGACGCGCTGCGGCCAGAGCAAGGCGCTGCTCAGGGTGGCGCAGATGATGCCCAGGCAGATTTCCGTGCAGCGGGCGATGGCTTCATCGAACACCACATGCGGCTTGCCGATGGCCGGCAAGGCGATGATCGCTACGGTGTAGCCGGCCAGCACGAAGGAATACGACCAGGCGCTGCGCAACATGGTCGAGGACGCCGTACACAACGCCAACCACAAGGCGAACGCCAGTATGAACAGCAATGGCGCCTGGGCGAACAGGCCCATCATCACCACGGCCATGAAGGTGCCGACCAGCGTACCAAGCAGCCGCGCCAGGCCCTTCTGCACCACCATACCGGACAGCGGCTGGGCGACGATGAACGCGGTCATCAACGCCCACTGCGGTTGCTCCAGGCCGAAACGCAACGCACACCACAACGCCAGACCGCCGCCGAGCAGGGTCTTGATGGCAAATTGAATGGCTTGCGAGCTTGGCGCGAGAAACGCCAGCAAGGAATCACGCACGATGGCTACCTGAAGAAATCTCAACTCTGAACATAGCTGTAGCGATTGAGTTCCGCCTCCGTGCGAAACTCAATTATTAGCTAGCTAAGCATTTATGTCCAGAAGGCGCCATACGCCCAGGCAGGCAACATGCAAATAAAAAAAGGGCGACCGAAGTCGCCCGAATTGCCTTGCGTGCCCAGTGAACTGGAAGGGTTAGCTCTGCTTGCGCTTGTGAGCATCCTTCCAGATGAAGTAACCAACACCCCCGAAAAACGCGACCATCAGAAGAACGGTGCCGACTCCGGCGAGAACCACTGTATCGACGAACATGGCTGCCTCCTGTTGTGCCTGTCTGTCTGGGATGGCTTCACGTTATCAGCGCTGGCGGCGGGAAAATTGATCTGGATCAATGGCTGACGAGCAGGCGCGACCAGGCCGGAGGGAATACTGACCCAGGTCAAGAAATCGAGGGGGTACGAGGCGGAAAGCACGGCCAGGCAGCCGTGCATGACGAACAAAGGGTGGGAGTTTCAGCGCTTCTTGGGTTTGTTCTTCGGCTTCTTCTTGGCCTTGCTCAGCGGCAAAACCTGCTCGAAGACATCGCGCATCTCGTTGAGGCGCTTGTCGTTGAGGTCGTGGATACGCTTGTCGCGCTCGGCGGCGAAGTCGATCAGCTTGTCGTCATTGCTCATAGCGGAAACCGAATCAGGCGAAAGGTCAGGTTCAGGCGTGGTGCGCAGGCTTGCCGCGTCTTCGCCACTTGATGCTGCCAATGATGCTGGGTCGGCCCGCGCATGACTAGTAGCGAAGCGTGTTCCAGCGTCAGTGAATGTTCGATGCGCGTACTACCGACGCGGCGCAGGTCGAAACGCCGGCTGCCGCCCAGATTGAGCGAGGCGATCAGCGGATCGCGCCCCAACTCTGGCTCTGCATCGCTGTGCCAGCCCATGGAGTCCTGGCCGTCGCGGTAATGGTTGAGCAGCACGGCATTGAGCGGTTGCCCGACTTCTTTCTCGAGCCGTTGGCGAATCTCGCTCAGCAGCGGCGTCCAGGGCAAGGGCTCGTGTATCTTCTCCGAGTAGCGGTAACGCGCCTCGGGATCGCCATACCAGGCGGTCAGCCGTGGGGTTCGGTGATAGCGGCCATGGATGAACAGCTCGGGCTGCTGCCAGGGTGTCTGCTGGACCAGCGTATGCAGCCAGCTGTCGGCGAGCGCGGGGTCGATCCAGCCGGGGAGGTAGTCCAGCTCTGCATCGGCAAGTGCGGGCAAGGGGTCGGCGAACAGCATGACGATCTACGCACAAAAGAATGAAAAGAGTTTCTCAGACTTCCACATCCACCCAAAGTCCTTGTCGCGGAAGATCGCCCAGGGTCTGCTCTACCTCTTCCGGCTCGGCCTCGGCCAGCTGTTCCGGAGTGTAGCCACGTCGCTGGCGGCGGCGCTGCTCTTCGCGCAGCAACTCCTCGGTTTCCTGCGGGTGACGCTTGTCCAGGCTCAGCGCACTTTCCTTGGCGCTGCCTTCGGCCGGGGTCACCGGAGGAATCTCGGGCTTGGGCTTGATCACGTCCTGCGTGGCAGTGACTGGCACCAGGCTATGGGGGATAGGCGGTAGCACGTTACAGCACCTCCTTTGGTCAGGCTGTCGGCCCCGTGAGCCGCGACTTTAGCCGGCGCTCGCTACACTTTCGACTAAGCCGCACGGCAATAGTGCCACGACCGCTTTGGCCGCAGCGCCGCATCCGTTAACATAGCCGGCTTTTTCACGCGGGAGACAAACAGGCATGGCGCAATATCAACCGGGGCAACGCTGGATCAGTGACAGCGAAGCGGAATTGGGTCTGGGAACCATCCTCGCCGAGGACGGCCGCCTGCTCACCGTGCTCTACCCGGCCACCGGCGAAACCCGCCAGTATGCTACGCGCAATGCCCCATTGACCCGTGTACGCTTCGCTCCGGGCGACGAGATCACCCACTTCGAGAACTGGAAGCTCACCGTGCAGGAAGTCGAAGACGTCGACGGCCTGTTGGTCTACCACGGCCTCAATGCCCAGCATCAGCCGGTCACCATGCCGGAAACCCAGCTGTCGAACTTCATCCAGTTCCGCCTGGCCAGCGACCGTCTGTTCGCCGGCCAGATCGATCCCCTTCCCTGGTTCGCTCTGCGCTATCACAGCCTGGAGCACAACAGCCGCCTGCTGCAGTCGTCCCTCTGGGGTCTGGGCGGCGCCCGCGCACAACCGATCGCCCACCAGTTGCACATCGCCCGTGAAGTGGCCGACCGCATCGCCCCGCGCGTACTGCTGGCCGACGAAGTGGGCCTGGGCAAGACCATCGAAGCCGGCCTGGTGATCCATCGCCAACTGCTCTCCGGCCGCGCCAGCCGCGTGCTGATCCTGGTGCCGGAAAACCTGCAGCACCAGTGGCTGGTGGAAATGCGCCGGCGCTTCAACCTCGACGTCGCCCTGTTCGACGCCGAGCGTTTCATGGAAAGCGACGCCAGCAACCCCTTCGAGGATTGCCAGCTGGCGCTGGTCGCCCTGGAGTGGCTGAAGGACGACGAGAAGGCCCAGGACGCGCTGTTCGCCGCCGGCTGGGACCTGCTGGTGGTCGACGAAGCACACCACCTGGTCTGGCACCCGGAACAGGCCAGCTCCGAATATTCCCTGGTCGAGCAACTGGCCGAGGTCATCCCCGGCGTGCTGCTGCTCACCGCCACCCCGGAACAGCTCGGCCAGGATAGCCACTTCGCCCGCCTGCGCCTGCTCGATCCCGCCCGCTTCCACGACCTGCAAGCCTTCCGCGCTGAAAGCAGTCAGTACCGCCCTGTTGCCGAAGCCGTGCAGGAACTGCTCGATCAGGACAGGCTCAGCGCCCAGGCCCGTGATGCCATCAGCGGCTTCCTCGGCGATGAAGGCCGCAAACTGCTCGACGCCATCGATACTGGCGACAGCGAAGCCCGCGCTCGCCTGGTACGCGAACTGCTGGATCGCCACGGCACCGGCCGCCTGCTGTTCCGCAACACGCGCGCCGCCGTGCAGGGTTTCCCCGAGCGCGAACTGCACCCCTACCCGCTGCCGAGCCCGGACGAATACCTGGAGCTGCCGCTGGGCGAGCATGCCGAGCTGTACCCGGAAGTCAGCTATCAGGCCCAGGAAGAGGTCGGTGACGAGCAACGCTGGTGGCGCATCGACCCGCGCGTCGAGTGGCTGATCGACACCCTGAAGATGCTCAAGAAATTCAAGGTGCTGGTGATCTGCGCCCACGCCGAAACCGCGCTGGATCTGGAAGACGCCCTGCGCGTTCGTTCCGGCATCCCCGCCACGGTGTTCCATGAGGGCATGAGCATCCTCGAGCGCGACCGCGCGGCGGCCTACTTCGCCGACGAAGAGTTCGGCGCGCAGGTGCTGATCTGCTCCGAGATCGGTTCCGAAGGCCGCAACTTCCAGTTCGCCCATCACCTGGTGCTGTTCGACCTGCCGGCACACCCGGATCTGCTCGAGCAGCGCATCGGTCGTCTCGACCGTATCGGCCAGAAGCACCGCATCCAGCTGCACGTGCCCTACCTGGAGAACAGCCCGCAGGAGCGCCTGTTCCAGTGGTACCACCAGGCGCTGAATGCCTTCCTCGCCACCTGCCCGACCGGCAACGCCCTGCAGCATCAGTTCGGCCCGCGTCTGCTGCCGATGCTGGAGAACGCCGACGACGGCGAATGGCAGCAACTGGTCGACGAAGCCACTGCCGAGCGCATTCGCCTGGAAGGCGAGCTGCACAGCGGCCGTGACCGCCTGCTGGAGCTCAATTCCGGCGGCGCCGGTGAAGGCGAAACGCTGGTCGAGGCGATCCTCGAGCAGGACGACCAGTTCACCCTGCCGATCTACATGGAAGAGCTGTTCAACGCCTTCGGCATCGACAGCGAAGACCACTCCGACAACGCCCTGATCCTGCGCCCCAGCGAGAAGATGCTCGATGCCAGCTTCCCGTTGGGTGACGACGAAGCGGTGACCATCACTTACGACCGCGAGCAGGCCCTGGTTCGCGAAGACATGCAGTTCCTCACCTGGGAACACCCCATGGTGCAGGGCGGCATGGACCTGGTGCTGTCCGGTTCGATGGGCAACACCGCCGTCGCACTGATCAAGAACAAGGCGCTCAAGCCCGGCACCGTGCTGCTCGAGCTGCTCTACGTCAGTGAAGTGGTCGGCCCGCGCAAACTACAACTCGGTCGATTCCTGCCACCGGCGGCATTGCGCTGCCTGTTCGATGCCAATGGCAATGACCTGGCCGCCAAGGTCGGTTTCGAGACGCTCAACGACCAGCTCGAAAGCGTGCCACGCGCCAGCGCCAACAAGTTCGTCCAGGCCCAGCGCGACGTGCTGGCCAAACAGATAAACGACGCTGAAGCCAAGGTCATGCCGCGCCATGTCGAGCGCGTCGCCGAGGCCAAACGCCGCCTGATCGCCGAACTGGACGAAGAACTGGCGCGCCTGGTCGCCCTGCGCGCGGTCAACCCAAGCGTACGTGACAGCGAGATCGACGCCCTGCGCGAGCAGCGCGAACAGAGCCTGGCGATGTTCGACAAGGCCGCCCTGCGCCTGGAAGCGATTCGCGTACTCGTAGCGGGTTAAACATGCCCGCTCCGTAGGGTGCGCCATGCGCACCGAGCGTGTGCACCGAAGAATTTCGGTGCGTACAGCGCACTCTACGGGTCACCTAGCTCCTCCAGCCTCCTCTGCAGAAACTGCCGATCCGGGCCCTGTTGCGCCAGCGCCAGGGCCTGACGGTAGGCTGCAATCGCCTGCTCGCGGCGGCCCAGCCTGCGCAGCAGATCGGCCCGCGCCGCATGGGCCAGGTGGTAACCGTCCAACTCGCCTGCAGCCAGCAATCGGTCGATCTCCACCAGCCCCGCCTGCTCACCATCACGCATGGCCAGCGCCACGGCGCGGTTGAGCTCGATCACCGGCGACGGACTCAGGCGCAGCAGCTCGTCGTACAGGCCGACGATTTGCACCCAATCGGTGTCTTCCAGACTGGCCGCCTCGGCATGCACCGCGGCAATCGCCGCCTGCAGGCTGTAAGGGCCGAAACGCCGTGAATGCAGGGCCTGCAGGACCAGGGCCTCGCCTTCGGCGATCAGTTCGCGGTCCCACACACTGCGATCCTGCGCCTCCAGCAAGATCACCTCGCCATCGACCCCGCTGCGTGCCGCGCGACGCGATTCATGCAGCAGCATCAGCGCCAGCAGCCCCTGCACCTCCGGCTCGGGCAGCAGCTCCTGCAGCAAACGGCCCAGGCGAATCGCCTCCTCAGACAGCTGGCTGCGGGTCAGTGAATCGCCGGAGCTGGCAAAGTAGCCTTCGTTGAACACCAGATAGATCACCCGCAACACCGCCTCCAGGCGCTCGGGCAGTTCGCTACGCCCCGGCACCTCGTAAGGGATGCGCGCGTCGCGAATCTTCGCCTTGGCCCTGACGATGCGCTGCGCCAGGGTCGAAGGACTGGAGAGGAAGGCGCGAGCGATCTCCTCGGTGGTCAGGTCGCACACCTCGCGCAGGGTCAACGCCACCTGGGCATCGCTGGCCAGCGCCGGGTGGCAGCAGGTGAAGATCAGGCGCAGGCGGTCGTCCTCGAGTAGCTCGCCCTCCTCGGCGCCACTCTCATCTGGCAACTCGACCTGTTCGTCCAGCGGCTGAAAGCGGCGCTGCCTACGCAGGTTGTCGATGGCCTTGAAGCGCCCAGCAGAGACCAGCCAGGCGCGCGGGTTGTCCGGAACACCACTCTGCGGCCACTGCTCGACCGCACTGCGAAAGGCCTCATGCAGCGCCTCTTCGGCCAGGTCGAAATCGCCGAGCAGGCGAATCAGGGTGGCGAGCACCCGACGCGACTCCTCGCGGTACAGCCGCGCGATCAGATCGGTGACAGGTGGCGATATCGACATGCGCTTCTCCTCGACGAATGCCTACGTTGCCCAATACTGCTCGTGACGTCGAGGGGCGGCACGATCCGCCACTCGATTTGGCACCCCTCGCATTGGCAGCCGCACGGCCGCTGGGCATAGTCGCGCCATTCCAATAACGAAGGGAGTCTTGCTATGCGTTGGTTGCTGCTCGGCCTGGCGGGTGCTGCGGTATTTCTTTATGGCCGGATCACCGGCGATGCGCAGCTCAGCCTGCTGACCAAGGGCATCCCGGTGATCGCCCTGCTGCTCTGGCTGCGCCAGGCACCGGCTGGCACCTACCGCCGCTGGATCTGCATCGGCCTGGTATTTTCCCTGGCCGGCGACATCCTTCTGGACTGGCCTGGCGACCTCTTCGTGTTCGGCCTCGGCGCCTTCCTGATCGGCCACCTGGCCTATCTGCGCGCCTACGTCTCCGATAGCCGGCTGCCGGCCCTACCCGCCTTGCTGCTGGCGCTGATCGCCGGTGGCGCGATGTTCGCCATACTGGCCAGCAGCGGTCTGGGCGAGCTGCTGATTCCGGTGGCCTGCTATGCCACCGCGATTTGCCTGATGCTCTGGCGCGCCCTGGCCCGCATCGGCCACCCGGACCTACAGCCGCGCTCCACCAGTCTCGCCGCAGTTGGTGCGGCGCTCTTCGTGCTGTCCGACAGCCTGATCGGCATCGACCGCTTCGTCACCAGCTTCGACGCGGCGCCCTACGCCATCATCCTCACCTACTGGCTTGGCCAGTGGGGCATCGCCGCCTCGGCCTTTCGACGCACCAAGGCCTAGAGCTGTTGCAGCGGGCGGACGAACAATCGGGAAAGCCCTGACTATTGCCCGCACTTGGCTAGGCTTTGTACGAAAAGTGCCTGCGCTCGGTGATGCTTCGTTAAAAACTGGTTCAGCAAGCCGCTTACGGCTAACGCGCTTCAGCGCGGCCCGGAGGGCGAGCGCAGCGAGTCATGCTCATTTACAACTCGTAAACTCCGCTTCCTCACCCGTTTTTGCCTCGCCTGACCATCGCTCGACGACTTTTCGTACAAAGCCTAAAATGCCGGCCTTTTCCGCTACCCGTTGCGACCGCCGTGAGCCAAGAACCTGATCGCCTATTCGCCCAGCCTCTGCCCGAGGTGCCCGACTTCGCCTTCAACGAGGATGTGGTACGGGTCTTCCCCGACATGATCAAGCGTTCGGTCCCCGGCTACCCGACTATCGTCGAGAACATCGGCGTGCTCGCCGGTCAGTTCGCCCAGCCGCAGACCACCCTTTACGACCTCGGTGCCTCGCTCGGTGCAGTCACCCAGGCCCTGCGTCGCCACGTACGCGTCGATGGCTGCAAGGTGATCGCCGTGGATAACTCGCCGGCCATGGTTGCGCGCTGCAGCGAGTACCTGCATGCCCAGAACGCCATGTTCCAGGAACTGCTGCCGGTGGAGGTGATCGAGGCCGACATTCTCGCCCTCGATCTGCAGCCCACCTCATTGGTCACGCTTAACTTCACCCTGCAGTTCATCCCGCCGGAGCGGCGCCTGGAACTGCTCACACGCATTCGCCAGGCCCTGCTGCCCGGTGGCGCGCTGATCCTCTCGGAGAAACTGCGCTTCGAAGACGCCGCCGAGCATGAGCTACTCACCGAACTGCATGTCGCCTTCAAGCGCGCCAACGGCTACAGCGACCTGGAGATTGCGCAGAAGCGCAGCGCCATCGAGAAGGTGATGCTACCCGACAGCCTCCAGCAGCACCGCGAGCGCCTGCTGGCCGCCGGCTTCAGCAAGGTGGTGCCCTGGTTCCAGTGCCTTAACTTCGCCTCGCTGGTGGCCCTGCCATGATGCGCGACCTGGATCTCGACGCGCTGCAGGCGCAACTGGCCGGCACCCCGCTGCTGGACTGGGCTTGTGAGCTGCCCGGGCAACTCGATGCCAAACTGGCCATCGGTCACGGTGACCTGCCGCGCTGGTATGGCGCCGTGCAGGCACTGCCGGATCTGCCAGTGAGCGAGGTAGAGCTGGTGCAGCGCTTCGCCTTTGGCGGCGCCAGCGACGAAGCGACCCGCGCACAATTGAAGACCGCCCTGCAGGGCTTGATTCCCTGGCGCAAGGGGCCGTTCGACCTGTTCGGTGTGCATATCGACACCGAATGGCGCTCGGACTGGAAATGGCAGCGTGTCGCCCCGCACCTCGACCTGGCCGGCAAGCGCATCCTCGATGTCGGTTGCGGTAACGGCTACTACATGTGGCGCATGCTCGGCGCGGGCGCAGACAGCGTGGTCGGCATCGACCCCAACTGGCTGTTCCTCTGCCAATTCCTGGCGATGAAGCGCTACCTGCCGGATCAGCCTGTATGGCACCTGCCGCTGGCCTTCGAAGAGCTGCCGACCAAACTGCAGGGCTTCGACACCGTGTTCTCCATGGGTGTGCTGTACCACCGCCGCTCGCCCATCGACCACCTGCTCGATCTGAAGGATGCCTTGGTCAAGGGCGGCGAACTGGTGCTGGAAACCTTGGTGGTCGAGGGCGACAGTGAGCAGGTGCTGGTACCGGAAGACCGCTACGCACAGATGCGCAACGTCTGGTTCCTGCCCTCGGTGCCGGCACTGGAGCGCTGGCTGCGCCGTGCCGGTTTCGAGGACGTACGCTGCGTCGACGTCAGCACCACCTCGGTGGAAGAACAACGTGCCACCGAGTGGATGCGCTTTCAGTCGCTGCCGGAGTTCCTCGACCCGGCCGACCACAGCCGCACCGTCGAAGGCCTGCCGGCACCGACCCGCGCCGTACTGGTCGCGCGCAAGCCCTAAGAACAGCGACTCTGGCAGGACGGGAGCACCCTGCCCTGCCAGACTGCGATTGGCGGTTGCACCCGTCCTACGGTCGCAGCCAACGCGCCCGCCGCTGTGCGATCAGCCGCAGCGGTTCACCGGCGCCCTGCTCTACCACGCCACGCGCGCTGCCCAGGCGAATCTGCCCCTGCACATCCTGCGCCAGCAGACGACGCATGCGCCGACGCCAGAACCAGGCGCCAACCCAGTCGACGATGGCGTACTGCAGATCCAGCGGCCACATGGCCGGCATGTAGAACTCGGGCATGGCCGGACGCGACTTGTCGTACTTGCTCGAACTGTTCATGGCATTTCCTCCGTTTCGCTGCCGGCGTGTGCCGGGCTTGCGATCAGAATGAAACGCGCCTATCGTTCAAACAAAAGACAAATACCAAACATCTAATTAAGTAATATTTAACGATCATGAACATGACAGCCACCACCGCCCTGCCGCTTCTGGAAAGCGATGTGCTGCGCACCTTCGTCGCCATCGCCGACAGCGGCAGCTTCACCCGCACGGCAGCGCAAGTGTTTCGCAGCACGGCAGCCGTCAGCCTGCAGATCAAGCGTCTGGAGGAAACACTGGGCCAGCGCCTGTTCTCCCGCGAGGCCAGGCGCGTGCAACTGACAGCCGAAGGCGAGCTGCTGCTGGGCTACGCCAGACGTCTGCTCAAGCTCAACGAAGAAGCGGTGGCACGCTTTCTCACCCCGACGCTGACCGGCCGCGTGCGCTTCGGTACACCGAACGATATAGGCGACCGTGTGCTGCCCGGCGTACTCATGCTGTTCGCCCGCAGCCATCCGGGTGTGGAGGTCGAGGTCAACGTGGGGCGCAGCGTGGATCTGGTGGCCAAGCTGGATGCAGGCGAGCTGGATCTGACCCTGATCAACGCGGGCAATGACAGTCTGGATGACTCACGCGGCGAAGTGATCTATTCCGAGGAGCTGGTCTGGGCTGGACGGGACGGCGGCCTGGCCATCCAGCGCTCGCCCCTGCCACTGGCGCTGGCCAACCCGGGCTGCGCCTGGCGCCGTACCGCCCTCGATGCGCTGGACCGACAAGGGCTGGCGTACCGTATCGCCTATTCCTGTGAACAGTGCGCCGGCCAGGAAGCGGCAATGACCGCCGACCTCGCCATCGCGCCCTTCCCGCGCAGTCTGGTCAGACCACCCCTGCGCCGGCTCGGTGCGGAACAGGGCTTGCCTGCCCTTGGCGAGTACCACATCAAACTGATTCTCGGCCACCAACGCAATGACGCCGTCGAGGTACTCGCCAGGCAGATGGTTCAGGCTTTCAGCCAGGACTGAACGAACGAAGTGGGAGGCGCTTCAGCGGCGATAGACCATCGAAAGTCGCGGCTGAAGCCCCTCCCACAAAGTACGCTAGCCGCGGTAGGCAGCGGCGACGATCAGCGCCTTCATCTCGGCGACGGCCTGCTTGAAACCGACGAACAACGCATGGGCGACGATAGCGTGGCCGATGTTCAGTTCGTTGATGCCGGGAATCGCGGCGACGGCCTCGGCGTTGTGGTAGTGCAAGCCGTGACCGGCGTTGACGATCAGCCCGTGGTTCAGGCCGCAGATAACGCCATCGCGAATGCGTGAAAGCTCATGCGCGGCTTCTTCTGCGGTGTGTGCATCAGCATAGCGACCGGTGTGCAGTTCGATGGCCGGCGCGCCGACGCGCATGGCCGCTTCGATCTGCAGCTCTTCGGCATCGATGAACAACGATACCTCGCAACCCGCCAGCGTCAGACGCTCCACCGCCGCGGCGATGCGCGCCTCCTGCCCGGCCACATCGAGACCGCCTTCGGTGGTCAGCTCCTGGCGGGTTTCCGGTACCAGGCAGACATGCGCCGGACGTATCTGCTCGGCGAAACCAAGCATGAAATCGGTGACGCCCATTTCGAAGTTCATCCGCGTCTGCAGCACATCGGCCAGCACACGCACGTCGCGATCCTGAATGTGTCGGCGGTCTTCACGCAGGTGCACGGTAATGCCATCGGCGCCGGCTTCTTCGGCGTCCAGCGCGGCCTTGACCGGGTCCGGGTAGCGCGTGCCACGAGCCTGGCGCAGGGTGGCGACGTGGTCGATGTTCACGCCGAGCAGAATACGATTGGCCTCAGTCACGCTTGGACTCCTTGAGCGTCATGAAAAGTTCGCGGCTGACCAGAGGCCTGCCGCCGAGATGAGGTGCCAGCGCCTGACGCATCAGGCGCTTGGCGGCAGCCAGCGCACCTGGGGTCTGCCAGTCGGCTTCGGCCATGGCCAACAGTTCGCGGCCCTGGAATACACCGGGTTGCAGTTGTACCACCGGCACCAGGCCTATGTCCTGCTGCCAACGGTAAAGTGCAGTCGGAACGATGGGTTGGTCGTGCTGATCACGATCCAGGGCGAAACCATAGCCCAGCTCGTCCAGTAGACGCCATTCGAACGCGCGCAGCAGCGGCTCCAGCGCCCGACCGGCAGCCAGTGCCTGCAGGGTGAGGCCATAGTGTTCGAGCATCACGGGGTGCGGGTCTTCGGCCGGCAGCAGGCGGATCAGCAGTTCGTTGAGATAGAGCCCAGAGAACAGCGCCTCGCCGGTTAGCAACAGAGGAATGCCGGCGCTTTCCAGGCGGCCGACGGTCTTCAGCTCGCCCCGCCCACGCAGCTCCAGTTCCAGCGGAGCAAAAGGCCGGGCAATGCTGCCGACCTTGCCACGAGCGGCGCGTAGCACGGCACGCACGCGCCCCTGGGCGGTAAAGAAGTCCACCAGGGCGCTGCTTTCCTTGTACGGACGGCTATGCAGAACGTAGGCGGCAGAAGTCATATGAGTAACCGCCAGAATGCGCCATGAGCAACAACGAGGATGCGCATGGCGCCTCGATCAATCCAGGTAACCCAGCGAACGCAGGGCGCGTTCGTCGTCGGACCAGCCACCTTTGACCTTTACCCAGAGGTTGAGCATCACCTTGGAGTCGAACATGGTTTCCATGTCCTTGCGCGCTTCCTGGCCGATGCGTTTGATGCGCTCGCCCTTGTCGCCGATGATGATCTTCTTCTGTCCGTCGCGTTCCACCAGGATCAGACCGTGGATATGCAGGATACGGCCTTCCTGCTTGAACTCCTCGATCTCCACGGTGATCTGGTACGGCAGCTCGGCACCGAGCTGGCGCATGATCTTCTCGCGGATCAGCTCGGCCGCCAGGAAGCGGCTGGAACGGTCGGTGATCTGGTCTTCCGGATAGAAATGCTCGGACTCCGGCAGGCGCTCGCCCACCAGCTTCTCCAGGGTGTCGAGGTTCTGCCCCTGCAGCGCGGAGATCGGCACGATCTCGGCCTGCGGCAATTGCTCGGCCAACCAGCCCAGGTGCGGCAACAACTCGCTCTTGTCTTCCAGGCGGTCGGATTTGTTCACCGCCAGCAGGATAGGACATTTGACGTGCTGCACCTTCTCCAGCACCAGTTGATCTTCGTCGGTCCAGCGCATGCGGTCGACCACGAACACCACGACGTCAACGTCCTTCAGTGCGGTGGAGGCGCTACGGTTCATGTAGCGGTTGAGCGCTTTGTCGTTTTGCTTGTGCAGGCCGGGCGTGTCGACGTAGACGGCCTGAATCTCGCCCTCGGTCTTGATCCCGAGCATATTGTGGCGGGTGGTCTGCGGTTTACGCGAAGTGATCGCCAGTTTCTGCCCGAGGATGTGGTTGAGCAGCGTCGACTTGCCCACGTTGGGCCGGCCGACGATGGCGACGTAGCCGCAACGGGTCACAGGTACATCAGTCATTGCCATTCTCCACCCCGAGGGCGATCAGCGCCGCAGCCGCAGCGACCTGCTCGGCGATACGCCGGCTGCCGCCCTGGCCCAGGGTCTTTTCATTGAGCAGGGAAACCTGGCACTCGACCATGAAGGTACGGCAGTGCGGCTCGCCCTGTACGTCCACCACCTCGTAACGAGGCAGCTCGCAGGCACGCGATTGCAGGAACTCCTGCAGGCGCGTTTTCGGGTCCTTGTTGGTGTCGACCAAGGTCAGGCCGTCCAGCTCGCCGGTCAGCCAGTCCAGCACGCGTTCGCGTGCCGCATCCATACCAGTGTCTAGATAGATGGCGCCGATCAGCGCCTCCAGGGCATCGGCCAGGATCGACTCGCGACGAAAGCCGCCGCTTTTCAGCTCACCAGAGCCCAGGCGCAGGTATTCACCCAGTTCGAAACCGCGCGCCAGCACGGCCAGCGTCTCGCCCTTGACCAGGCGTGCGCGCAGGCGCGACAGCTGGCCTTCGCGGGCTTGCGGGAAGCGCTCGAACAGCGCCTCACCGGCGACGAAATTGAGGATGGCATCACCGAGAAATTCCAGCCGCTCGTTATTGCGGCCGGCGAAACTGCGATGGGTCAGAGCCAGGACCATCAGGTCCTGGTCCTTGAAGCTATAGCCGAGCTTGCGCTCGAGGCGGGACAGATTGGGAGTCACGGCATCCGTACACGAAATTCTTTGTCGAAATTCACCACCAGATCGAGGTTCTCGATCAGCGGCTCGCGTTTTTCATACTTGAGGTGGACCAGAAACTCGTTGTTCTCCACCTTCACCTGCAGAGCGTCGCGCATGTTCAGGTCACGAATGTTGTTGACCTGCATGCCTTTGCTCACATGGTTGTAAAACTCACCGACGGTGCGTACATCCGACGCCTTGTCGGTTTCCACCGAAGTAATGATCTTCTCCAGCGACATGTAGTCGAGATAGTGCGGCATCACCTTGAAGGCAGTGCTGGCGAAAAATGCCACCACGGCCAGAGCCACCAACCAACCCAGAATGGAAAGCCCCTGCTGCGAGCGCGCGAAAGTCATGTGTATCCCCAATAGACGGTCTTGTTGGAAAGCCTGACGGCTAGACTATTTATAGCCTGTGGCGCTGCATTGAACAGCGCGCCAGTGCTCAATGAATCAGGCCGACCCGAGAGAAATTGGGCAGATTGCCGGTCTTGGGCTCCGGCCAGCTCATCCAGATGGCGAAGGCCTTGCCGACGATATGGTCGTCCGGGACCATGCCCCACAGCTCCTGAGGGATATGACGATCACGCCAGTAACGGCTGTCGTTGGAGTTGTCACGGTTGTCGCCCATCATGAAGTAGTGCCCTTCCGGCACCACCCATTGGCCGCCGGGTTCGCGGCGCATGCGGGTCATTTCCTTGCGGATGGTGTGCTCGACCTGGCCGAGGCGCTCCTGATAGAGCGTCGCACTGCCCAGGCTACCGGCCTCTTCGCCGATCAGTTTCTCGGCCACCGGCTCACCATTGATCAGTAGACGCTTGCCCTGGGTGTACTCGATACGATCACCCGGCAGACCAACCACGCGCTTGATGTAGTTGATGCTCGGGTCGCTGGGGTAGCGGAACACCATCACATCGCCGCGCTGCGGGTTATCCACCTCGATGATCTTCTCGTCGATCACCGGCAGGCGAATGCCGTAAGCGAACTTGTTGACCAGGATGAAATCGCCCACTTCCAGGGTCGGCTTCATCGACCCGGATGGAATCTGGAATGGCTCGACCAGAAACGAGCGCAGTACCAGCACGATAGCCAGCACCGGAAAGAAGGATTTGCCGTACTCGACCAGCAAGGGCTCCTTGCTCAGGCGCTCCAGCACCCTGTCGTCGGGATCGTCGACCCGCCCCTGGTACGCCGCAATTGCCGCACGGCGGCGCGGAGCCAGCAGAATCAGATCGACCAGGGCCAGAAAGCCGCAAACGGCGACCGCGATAACCAACAGGAGCGGGAAATTGATCGACATAGAGCCTTAGCTATCCAACCTGAGCACGGCGAGGAAGGCTTCTTGTGGAATCTCCACGTTACCGACCTGCTTCATGCGTTTCTTACCGGCCTTCTGCTTCTCGAGCAGCTTCTTCTTACGGCTCACGTCGCCACCGTAACACTTGGCCAGTACGTTCTTTCTGAGCGCCTTGACAGTGGTCCGGGCGATGATCTGGCCGCCAATGGCTGCCTGAATCGCCACATCGAACATCTGCCGAGGAATCAGTTCCTTCATCTTCTCGGTCAACGCACGGCCTTTATAGGCCGCGTTATCACGGTGCACGATCAATGCCAGGGCATCGACCTTGTCGCCGTTGATCAGTACATCCAGCTTGACCAGGTTGGCAGACTGGTAGCGATCGAAATGATAATCCAGCGACGCATAACCGCGGCTGGTGGACTTGAGCTTGTCGAAGAAGTCCAGTACCACTTCGTTCATCGGCATGTCGTAGCGAACCTGAACCTGCGAGCCGAGAAATTGCATGTCGCGCTGCACGCCACGCTTCTCGATGCACAGAGTAATGACGTTACCCAGGTGCTCCTGCGGCACCAGGATGGTCGCGTCGACGATCGGCTCGCGGAAATCGGTTACCGAAGAAACGTCCGGTAGCTTGGAGGGGTTGTCGACGACAATGGTTTCACCGGTCTTGAGCTCCAGCTCGTAGATCACGCTCGGCGCGGTGGTGATCAGATCGAGGTCGTACTCGCGCTCCAGGCGCTCCTGGATGATCTCCATGTGCAGCATGCCGAGGAAGCCGCAACGGAAACCGAAGCCCAGGGCATCGGAGCTTTCCGGCATGTATTGCAGCGAAGAGTCGTTCAGCGTCAGCTTCTGCAGAGCGTCGCGGAAATCCTCGAAGTCATCGGAGCTGACCGGGAACAAGCCGGCGTAGACCTGCGGCTGGATTTTCTTGAAGCCGGGCAGCACTTCGACCTCTGGGGTCGAAGAGAGGGTCAGGGTGTCACCCACCGGCGCACCGTGAATATCCTTGATGCTGGCGATGATGAAGCCCACTTCACCGGCTTTCAGATCCGCAGTGGCGGTGTGTTTCGGGGTGAAGACACCCACGCTGTCGACCAGGTGCACCTTGCCGGTGGACTTGACCAGAATCTTGTCGCCCTTCTTCACGCGGCCTTGGCGCACACGCACCAGGGACACGACGCCGAGGTAATTATCGAACCAGGAGTCGATGATCAGCGCCTGCAGCGGAGCATCGATTTCGCCCTCGGGCGCAGGGATGGTCTGCACCAGACGCTCGAGTACCTCGTCAACGCCCATGCCGCTCTTGGCACTGCAGGCCACGGCGTCGGTGGCGTCGATGCCGATGATCTTCTCGATCTCGTCCTTGACGCGGTCCGGGTCGGCCTGCGGCAGGTCCATCTTGTTCAGCACGGGCATTACTTCCAGCCCCTGCTCGATGGCGGTGTAGCAGTTGGCAACCGACTGCGCCTCGACGCCCTGACCGGCATCCACCACCAGCAGCGCGCCCTCGCACGCAGCCAACGAGCGCGAGACTTCGTAGGTGAAGTCGACGTGGCCGGGCGTATCGATGAAGTTCAGCTGGTAGGTCTTGCCGTCATTAGCCTTGTAGTGAAGGGTGACGCTGTGGGCCTTGATGGTGATGCCGCGCTCACGCTCCAGGTCCATGGAGTCCAGAACCTGAGCCTCCATTTCACGCGCGGTGAGACCGCCGCACATCTGGATGAAACGGTCAGCCAAGGTGGACTTGCCGTGGTCAATGTGGGCAATGATGGAAAAATTGCGGATATGACTCAGGTCACTCACAGATCAACACTCAAAGAAGGCACAGGCAAGACGCTTGCCGAAAATAGCCGCGGATTGTACCCGATCCCTCGCGACCGCGTCACGTCTGCACAGCGCTGGTGCAGATACGAAAAAGGGCGCCCGAAAGCGCCCTTTTCAACGTACCCGGCTTATTCAGCCAGCTTGAACGTGATGAAGCTGGCACGCCCCTGACGTAGCACTCGCATGGACACCGAACGATTCTTCGGCAGTTCCTGCGCCACTTGGGTGAAGGTGCTGGTTGAATCGATGGCCTGATTGTTCAGGTGAGTGATCACGTCGCCCGGACGCAGGCCAATCATCGCTGCCGGGCCGTTGAGCACTTCCTTCACGACAACCCCGCCTTTGAGGTCGAGACCTTTCTTTTGCTCGGCGGTCAACTCCACCACCGTGACGCCCAGGCGGTTATTGCTACGCTCGCCACCCTGCTCCGAACCGGACGACGCCAGTTCCTGACCTTCTTCCGGCAGCGTGCCGATCGTAACGCTGAGCTTCTTGCGCGAGCCATCGCGCACCACATCCAGCTCGGCCTTCTCGCCCGGCTTCAGTCCGCCAACCAGATGCGGCAGGTCGGCCGACATGATGATCGGCTTGCCGTTAAGGTTGAGAATGACGTCACCCACCTGCAGGCCGCCCTTGTCCGCCGGGCCGTCTTCCAGCACCTGCGCGACCAGCGCGCCAGCGGGCTTGTCCAGACCGAAGGATTCGGCCAGATCCTTGTTCACTTCCTGAATCACCACACCGAGCCAGCCGCGAGTGACTTTGCCGTCGGCCTTGAGCTGGTCGGCGACCTGCATGGCCACCTCCATCGGAATGGCGAAGGACAGCCCCATGAAACCGCCGGAACGGGTGAAGATCTGCGAGTTGATACCCACTACTTCGCCTTGCAGATTGAACAGCGGGCCGCCGGAGTTACCCGGGTTGATCGCCACGTCGGTCTGGATGAACGGCACGTAGCTGTCGCTCGGCAGGTTACGCCCCTTGGCGCTGACGATCCCGGCGGTCACCGAGTGGTCGAAGCCGAACGGTGAACCGATGGCCAGCACCCACTCGCCGACCTTCAGCTCATCGGACTTGCCCAGACGCACCACAGGCAAATCCTTGCCCTCGACCTTGAGCAGCGCGACATCGCTGCGCGGATCGGCGCCAATCAACTTGGCTTCCAGCTCGCTGCGATCGGAGAGACGCACGATGATCTCGTCAGCATCGGCGACCACATGATTGTTAGTCATGATGTAGCCATCCGGCGAGATGATGAAACCAGAGCCCAGCGACTGCGCCTCGCGCTGGCGGCCGCCCGGGTTGCGCGGAGCCTGCGGGATGCTGCGCTCGAAGAACTCGCGGAACATCGGCGGCAGACCTTCCAGATCAGGCATCCCTGGCTGCCCGGCAACGGCGCGCTCGGGCATCTTCTGGCGGGTACTGATATTGACGACCGCGGGCGAAGCTTCCTCTACCAGATTGGTGAAGTCTGGCAGGCTGGCCTGAGCGAACAGACTTTGCCCCCAGAGCAAGGCAACCGCCAGCAGCGGCGCAATGGACTTGAGTTTTCTCATCGAACTACGACTCCCCATGTAAAACTCGGACACTCTCAACCCGCCGCTGGTACAGGCACCAGCAGCGCACGTAGGACAACGGGCTGTAATAAGGGGTTCTCGGCAACGCGAGCAGCGCGCCAGCGAACCAATAGCCAACTGGCAAGCAGACCACTCAGGCCGGCGAAGATCACCAGAGGCTCGGACAGACCCAGACCGTCCGCCAGCAGCGCAGCGGCGAACAGACCCAGAAGAGGAAGCAGATAAACCAGAAGAGAACTGCGCACCAGCAGATCTTCGCGCACACCGATGATCACGGTGTCGCCGACGGCCAGCGGCGTTTGACTGAGGGCGCGCACGTAACCGCGCTGCCGACCTACGCCGAGACGATCCATCAACCCCTGACCGCACGCCGCATTGGCCGAACAACTCGAGCAGGTGCTCTTGCGTAGCGTCTCGACCCAGACAGCGCCGGGCTCGAGCGCCACTACACGCCCCTGCTCTTCGATCATTGGCTAGCCTGTTCAGGCACCCCGGCACGCATGGACAGGGCGATACGCTCGGCAGTACCCAAAGGAATCTCACCGACCACGGTAACCATCACGTCACCTGCATCGGTGCTCATGCGCCGCGAAACGGCAACGGTCGGCCCCAGCTGGCTGCGCGCATCATCAACAACGCTGCCTTTCAAGGGCTCAAGGAAAACCGAGAATCGTGCCAGACCATCGCCGTACATCATGTAGGCGACAGAGTTATCAGAAGAAGGATCACGACGCAGCTGCGCGGCAGTCAAGGTAAAGCCTGGAGGCAACCAGTCCGAACGCCAGCTGCCTTCGGCCATGCTGTCGGCAGCACGCAAACGTACCGGACGACATCCCGAACTCGGTTGCATGGCGCTCGCTACGGGGGCGGAGGTATCTAGCTGGGCGAATTGGAATCGCTCCAGAAGCTGACCGCGCTCGTTCAAGAGCAGGGACTTCAACGGCAGGCCGGTTTCTCGATCCAGGTGCAACTCGAAGCCGTAACGGTGCTGATCCTTGGGCGCCAACACCAGAACGTCGGCAGGACGATTGGCGATGCGCGACTGACCGGCGACACGAATGTCGTACCAGTTGCTCAGTTGCTCGGCATCCAACTGACGGGCAGGCCAGGCTTGCCCCTCACTGACCTGATCGGCCAACGCGCCACTGACGCACTGAGCCTGACCATCGACCTTGAATACTTCCTGGGCAGGACCATCGAGCTGCAGAAGGCGCTCGCGAACTTCGCCCCCTTCCTCCACCTGATGCCACACGGCATGGGTGGAAAAACTCCCATTGCGCTCATAGATGAACGTACCCTGGAAGCTTTGCTGGCGCTCCGCCGCAGCGAGGCGTCCGAGCAAGTCCTGCACCTCGGAGGCCTGAACCGGCAGAGCCAGCAGACCGCCGAGAAGGTAGAGGGGAATCGCGCGCATGTGACTCCTTAGCGCTTAGCGGTTTTCCAGACTTGCAGCCCGAGCATAAGGCAGAGCGGTTTCACCGGCACCCATCACAGCTTCCTGCGCATGTTGACGCAGGTAGTTCGGCAGACGCTGCTCATGCCAACTGGCAGTGCCAGCTTCAGCGGGTTCGCCGACTTCCTCGCTGCTGTTGTAACCAGCGAGCAATGCAGGACCTTGCACCTGAGGTACCGAAAGTACCGGAGAGGATTCCTGCTGGGCCAATTGGGCCCCGCTCAGGTCATCCTGGTTGTAGAAGCGCACACCAGCCAGCACTGCAACAGTCACCGACGCTGCTACGGCTACACGCCCGACGCTACGCCAGATGGGTGCTTTGCGTGTTGGAACGGCTTCGTCGGCCAGCGCCGCAGACACGGCGGATGCGATGTCCAGCTGCGGCACCAACAGCTCACGATGCATGGCTGCACGGGCGACCTGGTAACGCGACCAGGTACCACGCAACTCGCCATTATCGCTGGCTGCGAGCACGCGCCGCAATTCCAGTTCGTCCGCTTCGTTATCCATCACCGCGGACAGCGATTCCTGCAGGGTTTCACGACTCATGGTGTTCCTCTCTTGGCTGTCGCCGCTGCCTTAGGTTTCCTGCAGCAGAGGCTGCAGGGATTTATCAATTGCCTCACGTGCACGGAAGATCCGTGAACGCACTGTTCCTACCGGGCACTGCATGACGCCGGCAATGTCCTCGTAACTCAGACCTTCAAACTCACGCAAGGTCAGAGCCGTGCGCAGGTCATCTGGCAACTGGGCGATGGTTCGATGCACGGTGGCTTCGATCTCGTCGCGCAGCAATGCCCGCTCCGGTGACTCGATGTCCTTGAGGCCGTGATCGCCATCGTAGAACTCCGCGTCATCGCTACTGACATCACTATCCGGCGGCCGCCGACCGCGGGACACCAGATAATTCTTCGCCGTGTTGATGGCGATGCGGTACAGCCATGTATAGAACGCGCTGTCACCGCGAAAGTTTCCAAGCGCTCGATAGGCTTTTACGAACGCCTCCTGAGCGACATCCTGAGCCTCGTGGGTGTCGTGCACGAATCGCACGATCAAACCGAGGATCTTGTGCTGATACTTCAGCACCAACAGATCGAAGGCACGCTTGTCACCACGCTGCACTCGCTCGACCAGTTGCTGATCATCTTCCTGGGTTAGCATGCACTCTCCTCATGAGGCTTGGAGGAGGCTTGCGCCCGTAAGCGAATCAGCTTGCCAAGATAGACTCGGGTCTTACGCAAAAGTTCTCCCCTCCAAGCAAGCTTCCCGCAGAGATTGCTTTTCTCTGCTGGGAATGGCGTCAGCGGAACCTTTCCGCTCGCGCAAATAATCTTATCGCCGCTCATCTCCCACACCCTCCACTGACTTCAGATGCAGGCACGCGCAAGCGCTCTCCCTTATATGGGCGACCCTCTATGGAACCTTAATGACTAAGAAAGTTCCCGAGCACCACGGTCGGTCATAAGCCACCTATTGTGCCGCTGCCCCTCTCTATATACTAGGGCTCGCTTTCACGCGGAACTCGGACATGAGCCAACACTTCCAGCACGACGTTCTGGTTATCGGCAGCGGTGCCGCCGGCCTGACCCTCGCCCTCACCCTTCCAAGCCACTTGCGCATCGCGGTCTTGAGCAAAGGCAATCTCGCCAATGGCTCGACCTACTGGGCGCAAGGTGGTGTAGCGGCAGTACTGGACGACACCGACACAGTCGAATCCCACGTCGCCGACACCCTCGACGCAGGCGCCGGCCTGTGCCGCGAAGACGCAGTGCGATTCACGGTAGAACACAGCCGCGAGGCCATCCAGTGGCTGATCGACCAGGGCGTGCCTTTTACCCGCGACGATGAAACCGCGCGCGAGGATGGCGGTTTCGAGTTCCACCTGACCCGCGAAGGTGGCCATAGCCATCGACGCATCATTCACGCAGCCGACGCTACCGGTGCAGCGATCTTCAATACGCTGCTGGAGCAGGCCCGGCAACGCTCGAACATCGAACTACTGGAACAACGCGTCGCCGTCGACCTGATCACCGAACGCAGGCTCGGCCTGGATGGTGAGCGCTGTCTGGGGGCTTACGTACTGGATCGTGCTCGCGGTGAAGTGGACACCTTCAGCGCGCGCTTCGTGATTCTCGCCACCGGCGGCGCAGCCAAGGTCTACCTCTATACCAGCAACCCGGACGGCGCCTGTGGCGACGGCATTGCCATGGCCTGGCGTGCCGGCTGCCGCGTCGGCAATCTGGAGTTCAACCAGTTCCACCCCACCTGTCTGTATCACCCACAAGCCAAGAGCTTCCTGGTTACCGAAGCTGTGCGTGGCGAAGGCGGCTTGCTCAAGCTGCCCAATGGCGAACGCTTCATGCAGCGCTTCGACGAGCGCGCCGAACTGGCACCGCGCGACATCGTCGCCCGCGCCATCGACCATGAAATGAAGCGCCTAGGTGTCGACTGTGTCTACCTGGACATCAGTCACAAGCCCGCCGAGTTCATCAAGAGTCACTTCCCCACTGTCTACGAGCGCTGCCTGGGCTTTGGCATCGACATCACCAAGCAGGCCATCCCGGTCGTCCCCGCAGCGCATTACACCTGCGGCGGTGTGGTGGTCGATCAACATGGCCGTACCGACGTACCAGGCTTGTATGCCATCGGCGAAACCAGCTTTACCGGCCTGCATGGCGCCAACCGCATGGCCAGCAATTCGCTGCTCGAATGCTTCGTCTATGCGCGCTCGGCCTGCGCGGATATCACCGAGCAGTTGAACACTATCGAAATGCCCAGCGACCTGCCGGACTGGGACGCCAGCCAGGTGACCGACTCGGACGAGGACGTGATCATCGCCCACAACTGGGACGAGCTGCGCCGCTTCATGTGGGACTACGTCGGCATCGTGCGCACCAACAAGCGCCTGCAGCGCGCGCAACACCGCGTGCGCCTGCTGCAGGACGAGATCGATGAGTTCTACTCGAACTACAAGGTCAGTCGCGACCTGATCGAACTGCGCAACCTCGCCCTGGTCGCCGAGCTGATGATCAGCTCGGCCATGCAACGCCATGAGAGCCGCGGGCTGCACTACACCCTCGACTATCCCGAGCAACTGGCCGAAGCACGCGACACTATCCTGACGCCGACGCCCCAGGCTCAGCCCAGCGCCGCCGGCTGAACTTCAGACGCAAACGCAGGCGCCGGTGCTGCTCCGGCGCCAACGCGTCACACGGAATGCACGAGCCGCGACTGAAACGCTGGCCTGGCAAGCGATAGCGCAGCACCACGACCAGCGGCAAGGCCAGGCTGTCAGGACGTAGCTGCACCGCCTGCCAGCCAGTTGCAGCGCTGTATAGATGCCAGCCGAATCCATCACGACGCAGTCCGGTGATGGCCTTCGGCGCCGTCAGCAGAACGTGTCGCGGCAGCACCCAGGCGGCATGCGCAAGGCACGCCACGAATGACAGCAGCTTCGACCAGGTGGGAATGTCGGCCAGCCACGGCGCCAGCGAGGCCAACGCCAGGACCGACAGATAGAGCCTCAGCAGCCGGCGTGAAGGCTGCCAACGGCACTCGAAAACATCACTTGGGTTGGACACGATCCAGGATCATGCGCACGATGTGGCGCAGGTCGGCATCCTCGGGCTCGCCGCGCTGCATGAACCAGCCGAACATGTCCTGATCCTCGCACTCCAGCAGCTTGCGATAGCGCGCCTGGTTCTCGGCATCCAGGCTCGGGTACACCTCCTTGACGAAAGGTACCAGCAGCACATCCAGCTCCAGCATGCCACGGCGGCTATGCCAGAACAGGCGATTCAGTTCACTTTGCTCAACCATGCAACGGACTCCTCGAACGAGGCCGGCAGTATAACGGCGAATTGCGTCGCTGTTCACCGCGACACTGCGCAATTGCGCTGACAAGGCCCTGCCCTGCCCACTATGATGATGCCCCTGACCTTTATTCAGCGATTCGATTTGCATCATGGCCGATAGCGCTTACTTCACCCTCCTCGATCACGAAGGCCTGCTCGCCATTCGCGGCGTGGACGCAGCCAAGTTCCTGCAGGGCCAAGTGACCTGCAACCTCAATTACCTCAGCGCCAGCCAATCCAGCCTTGGCGCCCGCTGCACGCCCAAGGGCCGCATGTTGTCGAGCTTTCGCATCGTCCCGGTGGAAGACGGCTATCTGCTGGCCATGGCGCGCGAACTGATCGAGTCACAGCAGGCCGATCTGCAGAAATATGCGGTGTTCTCCAAATCCAAGCTCAGCGATGAAAGCGCCGCCTGGGTCCGTTTCGGCCTGGCCGGCGGCGACGCCGTGCTCGGCGAGCTTGGCCTGCAATTGGGCTCTGCCAGCGACTCCATCACCAGCGCTGGACCGTTAATTGCCGTGCGCCTGAGCGATGGCCGTGCCGAGCTGTGGGCTCCGGCCGCCGAAACAGAACAACTGCAAGGCCGCCTGGCCGCGGCGCTGCTGCAAGCGCCGCTGAACGACTGGCTACTGGCTCAGGTTCGTGCCGGCGTGGGCCAGGTGTTCGGCGCCACACGTGAGCTGTTCATTCCGCAGATGATCAACCTGCAGGCCCTCGGCGGCGTAAGCTTCAAGAAGGGCTGCTACACCGGCCAGGAAATCGTCGCGCGCATGCAGTACCTGGGCAAGCTCAAGCGCCGCTTGCAGCGCCTGCGCCTAGTCGGCTCCGAGCTGCCGGCCGTCGGCGTAGAATTGTTCTCCCCGGTGCATGGTTCCAGCGTTGGCGAAGTGGTGCTGGCGGCCCAGGCCGGCGACGCCATCGAGTTGCTCGCCGTGCTGCAGGAAGATGCCGTGAACGACGGCCGCATTCACCTCGGCAGCAGTGAAGGCCCGACGCTGAACCTGCTCGATCTGCCCTATCAGCTGGATGCCGACCAGGAAATCCAGCGCTGACTAAACTTCCCCGGCGCCGCATCGGATCGCCTAAGAGAGCTATTTCATGAGCAAGCTTGCCGAAAAAGTCCAACAGGAACTGATCCACGCCATCGAGAACGATGAGCTGGTACTGCCCACCCTGCCCGAGGTGGCGTTGCGGGTGCGTGAAGCAGCGGAAGACCCGGACGTCGGTATTCCGCAGATCAGCAAGGTAATCGGTAACGACGCTGCCCTCACCGCGCGCATCATCAAGGTGGTCAACAGCCCGCTGCTGCGCAGCAACAAGGAAATCACCGATCTGCAGATGGCCGTTAGCCGTCTGGGCATCAATTACACCTGCAACCTGGCAACCGGCCTGGCCATGGAGCAGATGTTCCAGGCCACCAGCGATGTGGTCGACCGCAAGATGCGCGAGGTGTGGAACAAGAGCACCGAGATCGCCGGTATCTGTCACGTGTTGTGCCGTCACTACACCCGCCTGATGCCGGACCAGGCCACCCTCGCCGGCCTGGTGCACCAGATCGGCGTGCTGCCGATCCTCACCTACGCCGAAGAACACAACGAACTGCTGGCCGACTCCATCAGCCTCAATCACGTGATCGAGCAGATTCACCCGATCATCGGCGACAAGATCCTGCGTACCTGGGAGTTTCCCGAGCCGATCGCCATCGTGCCGAGCCAGTACCTGGATTTCACGCGCGACTCGGCCAAGGTCGATTACGTCGATATCGTTCAGGTCGCCACGCTGCAAAGCTACCTGGGTAGCGAGCACCCCTACACCCAGCTGGACTGGAGCAAAGTGCCGGCATTCTCCAAACTTGGCCTGGACCCGCAGGTCGACATGCAGGCCGACGAAGACCTCTCCGCCGCCATGGAAGCAGCCATGGGCATGCTGCAATAAAAGCATCTCGCCACGGATGGCAAAATGCCTCTACACTCGAGCCATCCGCTTGAGGAAGTAGAGCCATGCGTTACGCATTTCTCCTGCTCGTCCTGATGCTCGGCAGCGCGCAGGCGGCCGAGCAGGTGCGCCTGACCAACGGCGAATGGCCGCCGTACCTCGGCGAAACCCTGCCCCACCATGGCGTGGCCTCACGCATCGTTGCCGAGGCATTTGCGCTGCAAGGCGTCGAAGTGCAATGGGAATTTCACCCGTGGGCACGCTCGCTGAAAATGGCCGAACAAGGCACGCGCGACGGCAGCGCCGTCTGGCTTGCCAACCCCGAACGCGAACAACACTTTCACATCAGCGAGCCGGTGGTCGAAAGCGGCTACTACCTGTTTCATCGCAAGAGCCACGCGTTTGACTGGAGCGATGTCACGGATCTGCGCGGCCTGCGCATTGCGGGTACCCGTGGCTATGACTACGGCGAAGCCTTTCAGCGTGCCGAAGCCGCCGGAGAACTCGAGGTGGTACGCCTGACCGGTGATGAACAGGGCCTGCGCCAGTTGCTGGCCAGGCGCATCGATGTGTTTCCCGTGGACAAGGTGGTGGGCTTCGACCTGCTCTATCAGAAATTCAGCGCTGCCGAACGCCAGCGCCTGAGCTTTCATCGCAAGCCTCTGCGCAACGACAGTCTGCATCTGCTGCTATCGCGCGAAGTGCCGGGCAATGACGAACTGATGCAACGCTTCAATCGTGGCCTGAATCAATTGCGCGGCAGTGGCAAGGTTTCCCAGTACCTGCTGGAGATTCAGCAGCCGCTAAGCCTCAGCCACTGATAACGGAAACTCGACACGTACCCGCAGGCCATGCGGCTGCGCTTGATGCAGGCTGATACGAGCCTGATGGGCGCGACAGATCTCACCAACGATGGCCAAGCCGAGGCCTGCGCCATTGCCGAGGTTGCTACGTCGGTAGAAACGCTCGAAAACCTTCTCATGTTCGGCCTCGGGAATACCCGGACCGTCATCCTCGACCTCGAGTACCGACGGCGCCAGTGCGCGGATGATCAGGTTGCCGCCGGCCGGTGTATGCGCCAATGCGTTATCCAGCAGGTTATTCAGTAATTCGTTGAGCAACGTGGGCTCGCCATCGATCCACACCGACTGATCAGCCTCCAGCGCCAGCGCGACACCACGGGCATGAGCCAGTGGCGCCATGGCCAGCCCCAGTTCACGCGCCAGCTGACTGAGATCGATACGCTGAGCACCGCCTTCGGTAATGGCGCGCGCACCACTCTCGATACGTGCCAGCGACAGCAGTTGATTAGCCAGCAACGTCAGGCGGTCGCCCTGCTGCGCTACCTGCTCCAGCGTGCTACGCCATTGCTCGGGCTGCTCGGCACGCAAGCCCAGGGTGATACGCGCTTTCAGCGCCGCCAGAGGCGTACGCAACTCATGGGCGGCATCGGCAATGAACTGCGACTGCCGCTCGAACAGGCCTCGCAACCGCTCGTTGAACTGGTTCAAGGCCTCCACAAGCGGCAGCACCTCTCGCGGCAGACCACTATCCGGCAACGGCTGCAGGTCTTCGCTGGCCCTTTCCGCCACCTCCCGGCGTAGCGCCTCCAGTGGCCGCAAGGCCAGATTAACGGCCAACCACACCAGCAGCAGTGCACTGAACGAAAGCAAGCCCATACGCCACAAGGTGCCAATCAGCAGCTCACGGGCCATGCGCTCGCGCGCGCCCTGCGTCTCCGCTACGCGAATTTCAGCGATGCCATTTAGCTGCGGTTCGCTGACCGGCTGCAGCAGGCTGACCACTCGCACGCCCTGGTTGCGGTACACGGCGTCGTAGAAGTGCGCCAGCGCCGGATAATCGTCAGTGCGTGGCGTGCCCGCTGGCGCTGGCGGCAGGTCCTCATAGCCGGAAACCTGATTGCCCTGCAGGTCGAGCACTTGGTAGTAGATGCGTCCGGCACTGTCGTAGGCAAAGGTATCCAGTGCCACATAAGGAATATTGGCGAGCAGCCGACCGTCGTCGGCATAGAGACCATCGGCCACTGCACGCGCCGATGCCAGTAACGTACGGTCATAGGCGGTGTCAGCTGCGCGGCGCGCACTCCAATAGGCACTGAAGCTGCTCAGCAACAGGATCAACGATAACAGCAGCGCCAGACGCCGCAGCAGACGCCCACGCAGACTGACACCACGGTTCATGCCTCGACCGCTTCCAACAGGTAGCCGAGACCACGGAAGGTGACGATGCGCACGGCGCTGCCCTCGAGCTTCTTGCGCAGGCGATGGACGTAGATCTCGATGGCATCCGGGCTGGCATCCTCGTCCAGGCCGAACACCTGCGCCGCCAGTTGTTCCTTGCTCATCACCCGCCCCGGCCTGGCGATCATCGCCTCCAGCACAGCCTGTTCACGGGCAGTCAGGCTGAGCGCTTCGCCTTTGAGACTGAAACGACGTGCGCCAAGGTCGTAGACCAGGTCGCCGCAGCGCTGCAATTGCTCACCGCCCAGCACGCTACGCCGCAGCAATGCCTTGACCCGCGCCTCCAGCTCGGTGAGTTCGAAAGGTTTGGCCAGGTAGTCATCAGCACCGAGATTGAGGCCATGCACGCGATCCTTGACCTCGCCACGCGCGGTCAACATCAGCACCGGCAGGGTCTGGCCACGGTCACGCAGGCGCGCAAGCACAGCAAATCCGTCCAGGCGTGGCAGGCCGATATCGAGAATCGCCAGCGCGTACTCCTCGCTGGACAGTGCCAGATCAGCAGCGACGCCATCATGCAGCACGTCCACCGTCCAGCCGGCACCTTTCAGCGCCTGGGCCACGCTCTCCGCCAATTGCGGATGGTCTTCGACCAGCAGAATCCGCACCGCCACCTCCAGCTGCAACATCCTCAAAGGCGCGCAGTTTAGCGCCGCTACGGCTGCTGTGAATTGCCCAAATGCCAAAGCGGCAAACGAAACGGTATCCGGGCGACCTTGCCTGACCTTAATTGACCACACCGGAAAAACTTTTTTCCATGAAAGCCTAGTGAAAGCTTGCCCACATAGCATCGTTAAAAGGTGGCTCGATCCACCTGCTCAAGCGACCTGGCAGTGGTGCCAGGTGGCGACAAGAACAAAAACGGAGACCACATGATGCTCGCAGCCTCACGCCAGGCACTGCCGCCTGTACGCCTGCTCTGCCTGGCAATCGCCGCCACCGGCGCTGCCCCCCTCGCCAACGCCGCCTTCATCGAAGACAGCACCGCCAGCCTCACTGCCACCAACATCTATCTCAATCGGGATTTCCGCGAAGGTTCCGGCCAGAATAAACGTGAAGAATGGGGTCAGGGCTTTCGTCTCGACCTGCAGTCCGGCTTCACCGAAGGCACAGTCGGTTTCGGTGTCGACGCCATGGGCCTGCTCGGTCTCAAGCTCGACTCCGGTCGAGGCCGCACCGGCACCGATCTACTGCCCGTACATGATGATGGTCGTTCCGCTGACGAATTCAGCCGCCTAGGCCTGACCGCCAAGGTCAAGGTCTCCGCAACCGAGCTGCGCTATGGCTCGCACGTTCCCGAGCTGCCCGTGGTCAAGGCCAGCGATAGCCGTCTGCTGCCGCAGGTATTCGAAGGTGGCTTGCTGACCTCTTCAGAACTCGAGGGCCTGACCTTCACCGGTGGTCGCCTGGACAAGGTCATCGACCGCGCATCCACCGACGAAGAAGACCTGGTACTGAACAGCAAGAACCGCCGCTTTGCCGGTGGCATCAGTGCCGATCATCTGGACCTGGCCGGCGTCGACTACAAATTCACCCCGGGTTTCACCGGCCGCTACTACTTCGCCGATCTGGATGACATCTATCGTCAGCACTTCCTCGGCTTGCTCACCAGCCACAAGATCGGTCCTGGCACCCTGAGCAGCGATCTGCGCCTGATCTACAGCAGCGACAGCGGCGCGGCCAAGGCCGGCAAGGTCGACAACCGCGCCATCAACGGCATGGTCAGCTACGGCCTGGGGGCGCACAAGTTCGGTCTGGGCTTCCAAGACATGAGCGGCGACACCGGCTTCGCCTACATCGATGGCAGCGATCCGTTTCTGGTCAACTTCGTGCAGATCAACGACTTCGCCAACGCGGACGAGCGTTCCTGGCAGGCCCGCTACGATTACAACTTCGCCAGCATCGGGGTTCCCGGCCTGACGTTCATGACCCGCTATATCCGCGGTGACGACGCACGTATCGCCGGCTCCGACGACCGTGGCGGCGAATGGGAACGTGATATCGAGTTCAAGTACGTGGTGCAAACCGGCCCGCTCAAGGACCTCTACGTACGCGTGCGCAACGCCAGCTTCCGCTCCGACTTCGCCCGCGACGCGGACGAGAACCGTGTCATCGTCGGCTACACCCTGCCGATTTGGTAAACAACAACAAGACTCACGAGGAATCATTCATCATGAAATCCGTACTGAACCGCGCCGCACTGGCGACTGCCTGCCTGGCCTTCGCCAGCCAACTGCTGGCGGCCGAACCCAAGCGCCCCGAATGCATCGCCCCGGCCAAGCCCGGTGGTGGTTTCGACCTGACCTGCAAACTGGCCCAAAGTGGCCTGAAAGACGAAGGCCTGCTCAAGGCGCCAATGCGCGTCACCTACATGCCGGGCGGTGTCGGCGCCGTGGCCTACAACGCCGTGGTCGCCCAGCGCGCCAAGGACCCGGGCACCATTACCGCCTTCTCCTCGGGCTCGCTGCTGAACCTGGCACAGGGCAAGTTCGGTCGTTATGACGAGAACGCCGTACGCTGGCTGGCCGCAGTCGGTACCGACTACGGCGCAATCACCGTCCGCGCCGACTCTCCGTACAAGAACCTCGACGACCTGGTTCAGGCCCTGAAGAAAGATCCGTCCAGCATCGTCTTCGGCGCCGGCGCCACCATCGGCGGCCAGGACTGGATGCAGACCGCGCTGATCGCCCGCCTGGCCGGGATCGAACCGAAGAACCTGCGCTATGTTGCCTTCGAAGGCGGCGGTGAAACCCTCACCGCCATGCTCGGTGGCCATGTACAGGTCACCAGCAGCGGCCTGGGTGAAGTCACCCCGCAACTGGAAGCGAAGAAAGTACGCATCCTCGCCGTGCTCTCCGATGAGCGCCTGCCGGGCAAGCTGGCCGAGATCCCGACAGCCAAGGAACAGGGCTACGACATCACCTGGCCGGTGATCCGCGGTTTTTACATGGGCCCGGAAGTCAGCGACGAGCAGTTCAACTGGTGGAAACAGCAGTTCGACACCCTGCTGGCCAGCGAAGAGTTCGCCAAGCTGCGTGAACAACGCGACCTGCTGCCATTGTCGGTTACCGGTGATGACCTCAATACCCTGGTGCACAAGCAGGTTGCCGAGTACAAGACCCTGGCCGGTGAATTCGGCCTGATGCAGGAATAAGTGCATCGACAGGTTCGGCGTCGCCCGACGCCGAACCTGTAGTTGAGCGCCTCGCCGCTCGATCCTGTCCCAACGCAAGAGACCACTGCTATGTACGTTCGCCTGTTCGCTGCGATCTGGCTGCTGTTGTGCGCCTTTCTCGCAGTCATCGCCTGGGGTTTCCAGGCACCCTTCGCCTACGACCCTGTCGGCCCGAGGGCCTATCCGCTGCTGCTGCTAGTACTGATGGCTGCTGGTGCCGCCTGGCTGATATTCAAGCCGGGTCCGCATACCGAGGCGCTCAGCCGCCAGGCGCTGCAGCGTGCAGGCCTGTGCATCCTGACCCTGTTGGCCTACGCCCTGCTCTTCGAACCCCTGGGCTTCGTCCTGAGTACCGCACTGGCAACCTTCGTTCTGGGCTTGCTGTTCACGGGTCGTGTGCTGCCGTGCCTGATTAGCGGTGCCCTGATGGGCGTGCTGCTGTATGCATTGTTCGATTATGCGCTAGACGTTCCGCTGCCACTGGGCGTGTTCGAAGCGTTGGTGGAGAGCTGAGATGGAAACATTACATTTTCTGATGCAGGGCTTTGACGTCGCCACCCGGCCGACCAACCTGCTGGTTGCCCTGTTCGGTGCCTTCGTTGGCACCATCGTCGGTCTGCTGCCGGGCCTGGGCCCGATCAACGGCGTCGCCCTGCTGCTGCCATTGGCCTTCGCCCTTGGCCTGCCGCCGGAAACCGCACTGATTCTGCTCGCCGCCGTCTACCTGGGCTGCGAGTATGGCGGCCGTATTTCCGCCATTCTGCTCAACGTGCCTGGCGACGCTGCCGCAGTGATGACCACCCTCGACGGCTACCCGCTGGCACGTCAGGGCAAGGCTGGCATCGCCCTGTCGCTGTCGGCAGTGAGCTCCTTCACCGGCAGCATGATCGCCACCTGCGGTGTGGTGCTGTTCGCGCCGATCCTGGCGAAATGGGCAGTGGCCTTCGGCCCGGCCGAATACTTCGTACTGATGATCTTCGCGATTGCCTGCCTCGGCGGCATGGTCGGCGACAAGCCGGTCAAGACCTTGCTCTCGGCCCTGATCGGCCTGGCACTGGCCACAGTCGGGGTCGACTCCACTACCGGGGTCTACCGCTTCACCTTCGACAGCGTCAGCCTGTCCGACGGTATCCAGTTCGTCATCGTGGTGATCGGTTTCTTCAGTGTCAGCGAGATTCTGCTGATGCTGGAAAACACCCACAACGGCCAGAAAGCCGTGAAGGCCAGTGGCCGCGTGCTGTTCAACTTCAAGGAATACTGCTTCACCTTCTGGACCATGATTCGCAGCTCGGTCGCCGGTTTCATCATCGGCGTACTGCCGGGCGCCGGTGCCACCATTGCCAGCGCCATGACCTACATGACCGAGAAGCGCCTGGCGGGTGACAGCGGCAAGTTCGGCGACGGTGACCTGCGTGGTGTTGCGGCGCCAGAGTCGGCCAACAACGCGTCGGCTTGCGGCTCGCTGATCCCGATGCTGACACTCGGCGTACCCGGTTCGGGCACCACTGCCGTGATGATCGGTGCGCTGACTCTGTATAACATCACGCCCGGCCCGCTGCTGTTCGAACAGCAGCCCGACGTGGTCTGGGGTCTGATCGCCTCGCTGTTCATCGGCAACATTATCCTGCTGGTCATGAACATCCCGCTGGTCGGCCTGTTCTCGCGCATGCTCAGCGTGCCGAACTGGGTGCTGGTACCTGCCATCACCGTGATCAGCATGGTCGGCGTGTACGCTGTACACAGCACCACCTTCGACCTGGTACTGATGATCGCCCTCGGCGTATTCGGCTACATCCTGCGCAAGCTGGACTTCCCGCTCTCGGCCGTGATTCTCGGCTTCGTCCTGGGCGAGATGATGGAAGACAACCTGCGTCGCGCCCTGTCGATCTCCGCGGGTGACTTGGGCATCCTCTGGGGCAGCCCGATCACCCTGGTACTGTGGGCGCTGGTCGCGCTGATGCTGGCTCTGCCGGGCATTCGCTGGATGCGTCGACGCAAGCAGGTCAAGGCGCAGGCTGATGCCTCTGCCGCGTGATCTCTGGGTAACGCCGCTGGCCGGAGTGGTCGGCGGCTATCTGGCCAGCCTCGCCGGCTGGCCTTTGCCGTGGATGGTCGGCTCATTACTGGCGGTGATCGCCGTACGCTGCCTGGCCAATCGCCCCTTCAGTGAACTGCCCGGCGGGCGCAAGGCCGGCCAGTGGCTGGTGGCCAGCGGTATCGGCCTGCATTTCACCAGCGACGTGCTGGAACAGGTGCTCAGCCACTTGCCCGTTATCGTCATGGGTGCCTTCGGCACGCTTCTGCTAAGCCTGATCGGCATCGCCATCCTTCGCCGTGCCGGCGTAGACCGTGCTACCGCCTTCTTCGCCAGCATGCCTGGCGGCGCCAGCGAGATGGTCAATCTGGCCCTGCGTCACGGCGCGCAACCCGCACGTGTCGCTGCGGCGCATAGTCTGCGCCTGCTGCTGGTGGTGCTGCTGATTCCGGCGCTGTTCACCTGGGGCCTGCCCGACGTCAGCGCACCACCTCGCGCACCGGTGGACTGGACCTGGTTAGCCGGTCTGCTCGCCGCTGGTGCTGTGCTGGCAGTGCTCTGGGGACGTCTGAAACAACCCAACCCCTGGATGCTTGGTCCACTGGTCGCCTGCGCCGTGGCCAGTGCCAGTTTCGACCTGCATCTGGGACTGCCGCAAGGCATGGGCCAGCTTGGCCAATGGCTGATCGGTTGCGCCCTGGGCTGTCATTTCGACCGCGCCTTCTTCCGCAGCGCGCCGGGTTTTCTCGCCCGCGTGCTGGCCTTCACCCTGCTGGCGATGCTCGCCGCTGCCGCACTCGGCGAAGCCCTTGGCTGGCTGGCCGGCGAAGACCATCTGTCACTGATGCTGGGCATGATGCCGGGCGGCATCACCGAGCTGTGTCTGACCGCCGAAGCCTTGCAGCTATCCGTAGCGCTGGTCACTGCCCTGCAGGTGCTACGGCTGTTTCTGGTCATGTTCCTCGCCGAACCCTTATTCAAGCTCTGGTGCAAGAGCCACGTTTAGCCCGCCTTGTGCGGGCTTTTTTTATGCCTTCGGCAACACACGGTGGAAGACGTTTTCGGCTCTGGCGTCCTGCTTCGCTCTACCTCCTGCATCCATGCAGTCGAAGCGGCGAAAAGCTCGCGGCTGAAGCCCCTCCCACGAGTGGAAGCTACCACTGCAGCTGCAATTCGCTCTGGAACTCACGCACTTGACCACTGACCGGGTCGACGAAGCGCAAGCCGCGTGCCAGCAGTTTGAGCGGCTTGCTGTAGTCATCCGGCTGGTGACGCGACTCCAGCAACTGCGGATAGAAGTCATCACCAACGATAGGCGCGCCAAGCCCGGCCAGATGCACACGCAATTGATGCTTGCGTCCCGTCACCGGTGACAAACCGTAGCGCCACAGCGCGCCACGCTGTTCCAGCACCGCGATTCGGGTTTCGCTGTTGGCCTCGCCCGCGACTTCCTGCATGCGAAAGAACGGCTCACCATCGACCATGCGTGAACGGTGCAGGTAGGGAAACTGTAAATGGGCCAATGCCGGCGCGATGGCCTCGTAGCGCTTTTCCACGGCACGCTGGCGAAACAGCGCCTGATACTGGCCGCGACTGGCCGGGTTGACCGAGAACAACACCAGCCCTGCCGTCAGTCGGTCAATGCGGTGGATCGGCACCAGGTCAGGATTGCCGGTGCGCTTGATCAGGCGTGCCAGCAGCGTCTGCTCAACGTATTCACCGGCCGGCATCACCGGCAGAAAATGCGGTTTGTCGGCGACCAGCAGGTGCTCGTCCTGCCACAGCACCTGCTCGTCGAAGGGAATCGGCGTCTCGTTCGGCACCTCACGGAAATAGCGCACCTTGAGCCCGACGCGATAAGGGTGCGTGGCATCGATAGGCGCACCGGCCGCATCCAACACCCGACCGCGCGCCATACGTTGCAGCCAGGTGGCGCGGTCGATGGCGGGAAAGTGATCGCACAGGCAATCGAGCACCGTCGCCCAGTGGCCCTGGGGCAAATGAAGCGTGCTGGGGCGCATGGCGGGGTTGGGCATTGCAGAAGCTGCTCGACGGCTTGTGAAGGGGCAAATTAGGCCGTACTCGTGCGGCTCAGTCAAAGCAAACGGCTTGAGCCAGGGTCGCGCTGTGGCTATGGTGGCCGCTCGTATCTGGAGAGACTCATGTCCATCACCCGCTCCCTGCTTACCAGCGTCGCCCTTCTCCCGCTCCTTGCCGCCTGTCAGGTCTACACCGGCAAGCCGGAAGGCCCACCGCCAGCGACTCGCCTGCAAGGTCAAGTCCAGGTCGAAAATGGTCAACTGGTGTTCACTCCCTGCCAGGAACAGCGTCGCTTTGTGCTGGTCGATGGCGACACCACCGGTATCGAGCGCGAAGTCATGCAGCTCGGCAGCGATGGCCAGTCCAGCCTGTTCGCCGATCTGGCCGGGCGCCTGGGCGGCAGCCAGGGCAAGGGCAGCGATGGTCGCTTCGAGGTCAGCCAGATCTATCGCCTGCAAGGTGAAGGACACGGCTGCGACGACCTTAACTTCAAGCGTCTGGCCCTGCGCGCCAGCGGTAACGAGCCGCTCTGGCAAGTGGAAGTCGGCAGCAAGGGCCTGGTGCTGAACCGCCCTGATCAAGAGCCGTTGGCCCTGCCTTATCTGGAGGAACAGCTGCCGGACGGTCGCCTGAACTTCAGCAGCGAAGCCAACGGTCAGCGTCTGGATCTGTGGGTTGCACCACAGCGCTGCATCGACGGCATGAGCGGCGCGGTCAACCACCTCAGCGCCGAACTGCGCCTCGACGGCCAGGTGCTGCGTGGCTGCGCACATTTCGGCGCCATGCGTAACTGAGCCGCGCCAATGCCGGTGACCCCGCCAAGCGTCACCGGCATGGATCGCTCAACGGGGTGCTAGCCCAAACTTCCGGCGAAACGCCGCGCGTAATCTTCCCGCTCGAAGACCTCGACCACGAAGTCGATGAAGCTGCGTGTCTTGCCCGGCAGCAACTGACGGCTGGGGTAATACAGCGACAACGCACCGGCATCCGCCCACCAGCGCGGCAGCACCCGCACCAGCTCGCCCGATTCCAGCCAGGGCAGTACATCGGGGACAGCAAGCATCGCTACCCCCAGGCCCAACCGCGCGGCCTCTCGCACAGCAGTTGGATCGTTGACCACCACGGTCTCACGCATCGTCGCGATCACTTCATCGCCCTGTGCGTTGCGCATGTTCCAGGTACGAATACGACCCGACGACAACGAGCGCATGACGATGCAATCCAGTTCGATCAGGCCTGATGGATCGGCTGGCAACCTGTGCCGAGCCAGGTAAGCGGGAGAGGCAAAGGCAACGACGTGCAGCGGCGCCAGCGTGCGGGCGACCACGCCGCTGGCCAGCTCGAAGCCACCGCCAATGGCGGCGTCGTAGCCCTCGGAAATCAGGTCGACCGTACGGTTCTCGAAATGCCATTCAGGGCGAACGCGGGGATAGCGCTGCAGGAACTCGGGTAACAACGGCAACAGGTAACCGATCCCGAAGGATGGCGCCACGCTGATCTTTAGCACACCGGCCGGCTGACCATCATCGGCTGATACCGCTGCAATGGCGTTCTGCAAGGACTCCAGATTGCCGCTAACCGCGGCCAAGAAAGACTCGCCCGCCTCGGTCAGCGTCAGCTTGCGTGTCGAGCGCTGGAACAACCGTACACCCAGGTTGCGCTCCAGCATGGCGACATTACGGCTCACCGCTGCAGGCGTCAGAGCAAGACGACGTGCAGCCGCCGAGAAGCTACCGCTCTCGGCACTGCGTACGAATGATTCCAGGTTGGCTAATGTCTCCATAGACCGATCTTAAACAGATACTTGAAGATAATCCAAATGATTAGCTACTAATCAAAGATGAATGAAAACGCGATAGTCACTCCACCGAATGTCTCGGCAATCAAACGGAGTGAACCATGAGCAACGTAATTTCTTCCCAACCCATTCCCCTGGCCGGCAAGACGGCTCTCGTAACAGGCGGCTCTCGCTCTATCGGCGCAGCTATCGCCAAACGCCTGGCCGCTGACGGCGCCCAAGTTGCCTTCACCTACAATGGCTCGCCCAAACTGGCTGAAGAAGTCGCGGTCGAAATCGAATCGGCAGGCGGTCGAGCGCTGGCGATCCAGGCCAACGCAGCCGACCCCGAGGCCGTGCGCGCCGCAGTCGCGAAGACGGTAGAAGCATTCGGCAGCCTCGACATTCTGGTGAACAACGCCGGTATCGCCTCGGCCAGTGCCATCGAAGACACCCGCTTCGAAGACTACCAGGCAATGCTGGACATCAACGTCACCGGCGTTTTCGTCGCCACCCAGGAAGCTGTACGGCACATGCAGGAGGGCGGTCGCATCATTCATATCGGCAGCTCCGTAACCAAATACGCGGGCGTTCCCGGGCTCGCTGCATACGGCCTGACCAAAGGCGCCGTAGCCGGTTTCAACCGCAGCCTGGCGCATGACCTGGGGCCACGCGGGATCACCGTCAACAGCATCCACCCCGGCCCGGTGAACACCGACATGAATCCGGCCGATGGTGAGATCGCCAAGCTGCTCACCCCGCGCATCGCATTGGGTCGTTACGGAGAGTCGACCGAGATCGCCAGCCTCGTGGCTTTCCTCGCCAGTCCGCAGGCTTCGCTCATCACTGGCGCCGACATTCACGCCGACGGTGGCTTTACCTCCTGAAACGCCGTGGGGCCGGCCACAGGCCTGCCCCGCAGACGCCACGACTAATTTCAATAAGGAACCTGCTCATGAGCACGTCCCCATCCATCGGCATCATCGGTGCCGGTCAGATCGGCGCGGCCTTCGCTCGCGCCCTGGCGCGTCGGAACATCCCGGCAATCCTCGCCAACAGCCGTGGGCCAGAGAGCCTGCGAGGCCTGGTACAATCCATCGGCCCTAGCATCCGTGCCGGCACCCGTGAGCAGGCGGCAGCACAGTCCATCGTGCTGGTCGCGGTGAACTGGTCGAAGCTGCCAGCCGCGCTGTCCGGGCTTGCCGACTTCGCCGGGCGTGTCGTCATCGACAGCAACAACCCGATCGAAGCGCCGCTGTTCAATCCCATCGATCTGCATGGCCGCACCTCAAGCGAGGTGTTTGCCGACCTGGTGCCGGGCGCCCATGTAGTGAAGGCGTTCAACCACTTGAACCCCAGACTGCTCATCGCCGATCCCGCCGAGCGCGGCGGCCGGCGTGTGCTGTTCCTGGCCGGTGACGACACTCACGCAAAAACCCAGGTCAGCGCACTGATCGATGAGCTGGGCTTCGCCGCTATCGACCTTGGCGAGCTGGCCGAAGGTGGGCGCCTGACGCAATTCCCCGGTGGGCCGTTGCCCTCGCTCGAACTGGTGCAGTTCGGCTGAGCTACCGGGAGACGAAAATGAAGGATTCCGTAATGCCCCATACCGACTCATCTTCTGACACCCGATCCATGTCTGCTGCGTGGTGGGCCGTCATCTCTCTTGCCCTGGGCGCCTTCGGCCTGGTCACGGCGGAATTCCTGCCGATCAGCCTGCTGACGCCGATGGCCGCGGACTTGGGCGTATCCAACGGCGCGGTGGGCCAAGCCATCACCGCCACCGCCGTGGTCGCCGCATTCGCCGGACCACTGGTGGTGCTGTTCTCGGGCCGCCTGGATCGACAGAAGATCGTCTGGGGGTTGATGGCCATGCTGGTGTTCTCCTGCATCCTTTCAGCCTATGCCTCGAATATTACGGTGCTGTTGGTCGCGCGTGGGCTGCTAGGCTTCGCCCTCGGCAGCTTCTGGGCCATGATGGCAGCGCTTGCCCTGCGCCTGGTGCCCCCGGACAAGGTGCCGCGGGCCATTTCGATCATCATGATGGGCATCTCGCTCGCCACCATCTTCGCTGCCCCGCTGGGTGCCTACCTGGGAGAATTGTGGGGCTGGCAGGCAACCTTCCTGGCGGCGTCCGGTATTGGCGTGGTGGCGCTGGCGATCCAGATGCTGACCCTGCCCAAACTGCCGGCCGCGGCAGCGCCGGGCCTGGCGTCCTTCAAGGCAGCGCTGACGCGGCGTGCGGTCGTCGTCGGCATCGGCACCGGGCTGCTGGTCATTTCCGGGCACTTCGCCGCGCTGACCTTCATCCGCCCCTTCCTCGAGGAGGTTCCCCGCCTGGATGTCGCGACCGTCTCGCTTGCCTTGCTGGCCTTCGGTGTCAGCGGCTTTTTCGGCAACCTTGCCGGCGGCGCCGTCGCCGCGCGCAGTCCGGCCTGGGCTGTCAGCAGTTGCTCGTTCCTGATCGCTGCCGTTGCACTCACGCTGATCCTGTTCGGCACACAGGCCAACATTGCCTTCGTCGCGATTGCGCTATGGGGCTTCGCCTTCGGCGCCTTCCCGGTATCGATCTCGATCTGGAACGCGCGCGCCGCCGCCGATCACGCGGAAAGCGCTGGCGCCCTGCTGTCCTCGACCTTCCAGGTCGCCATTGCCGCAGGTGCGGTTCTAGGAGGGCTGATCATCGACAGCCTCGACTCGCAAGCCGTGATCGTCTATGCCGCGGCAGCAGCCTTCGCGGGCGCTGCCCTGATGCTCATTCGGGGGAGGGCGATCGAACGCCAGCGTGGCTGAGCCCGTACTTGCGCAGCGTTCAAAACATCATTCACCTACGCTCAACGGAGCAAAGCCGTCAGTCGTTCGAGATTGCCGGCCTCCTCCATCCGGGCAGCGAATCCCGTACAATCGCGCCCCTTCTTCACCTTGCCGGATCACCACCGGCCAACCAGGACACCGCCCATGCTTCGCCTGACCGAACTGAAACTGCCCCTCGACCATGCCGATGATGCCCTGCGCCCGGCCATCGTCCAGCGCCTGGGCATCGCCGACAATGACCTGCTGGCCTTCAGCGTGTTCAAGCGCAGCTACGATGCGCGCAAGAAGTACGGCGACATGCCGTTCATCTACACCATCGACTGCGAAGTGAAAGACGAAGCCGCCCTGCTCGCTCGCCTAAGTGGTGACAAGCATGTCGGCCCGGCACCGGACATCGCCTACAAACCCGTGGGCAAAGCTGAAACGCCGCTGGACGAACGCCCGATCGTGGTCGGTTTCGGCCCCTGCGGTATCTTCGCCGCGCTGATCCTGGCCCAGGCCGGCCTGCGCCCCATCGTGCTCGAGCGCGGCAAGGAAGTACGCCAACGCACCAAGGACACCTGGGGCCTGTGGCGCAAGAACCAGCTCAACCCGGAGTCCAACGTGCAGTTCGGCGAAGGCGGCGCCGGCACCTTCTCCGATGGCAAGCTGTACAGCCAGATCAAGGACCCGCATCACCACGGGCGCAAGGTGCTGCAGGAGTTCGTCAAGGCTGGCGCGCCGGACGAGATCCTCTACGTCAGCAAGCCGCATATCGGCACCTTCCGCCTGACCGGCGTGGTCGCCACCATGCGTGAAGAGATCAAGACCCTTGGTGGCGAAGTGCGCTTCCAGGAGCGTGTCAGCGACCTGCTCATCGAAGACGACCAGCTCACTGGCGTAGTGCTGGAAAGTGGCGAGCAGATCCTCAGCCGCCATGTGGTACTCGCCCTCGGTCACAGCTCGCGTGACACCTTCCGCATGCTGCATGCCCGCGGCGTGTACCTGGAAGCCAAGCCCTTCTCGGTCGGCTTCCGCATCGAACACCCGCAGTCGCTGATCGACCGCGCTCGCCTGGGCAAGTACGCCGGCCACCCGAAACTTGGCGCTGCCGATTACAAGCTGGTGCACCACGCCAGCAACGGTCGCTCGGTCTACAGCTTCTGCATGTGCCCGGGCGGTACTGTGGTCGCCGCCACCTCCGAGCCGGAGCGCGTGGTCACCAACGGCATGAGCCAATACTCGCGCAACGAGCGCAACGCCAACGCCGGCATCGTCGTCGGCATCACCCCCGAACAGGACTACCCAGGCGGCCCACTGGCCGGCGTGGAACTGCAGGAGCGCCTGGAGTCGCACGCCTATGTGCTCGGCGGTCGCAACTACGAGGCGCCCGGACAACTGGTCGGCGACTTCATCAAGGGCACGCCGTCCACCGCACTCGGCGAAGTGCAGCCGTCCTACAAGCCGGGCGTGAAACTGGGTGACCTGGCGCCCTCGCTGCCGGATTTCGCCATCGAAGCCATCCGCGAGGCGCTACCGGCCTTCGGCAAGCAGATCAAGGGTTTCGATCTGGCCGACGCGGTACTCACCGGCATCGAAACGCGCACCTCCTCGCCGGTGCGCATCACCCGTGGCGATGACCTGCAGAGCCTGAATCTCAAGGGTCTGTACCCAGCTGGTGAAGGCGCCGGTTATGCCGGTGGCATTCTTTCGGCCGGGGTCGATGGCATCCGTGTGGCCGAGGCCGTGGCCAAGAGCATGCTTGGGTTGAATCGCTAAGCAGCGCTGCCCGGCCGGGCGTCATCGACTTGGCCGGGTCTTCTAAGGCGAAGCAGCAGCACCAGCAGCGGCATCGCCAGCGCAAGCGTACCGACCCCAACCACCAGCAGGCCGCGATGCGGCATGCTGGCGAAGACATTGGCCCAGAATGCCGTCCAGAACAGCAGGCAGATGCCAAAACCTATCAGACCGCTACGTCGGCTACGGCAACTGAGCAGCCAGCCAGCATTGCCCAGCGCAAGAGCGCCGAAGAGATACAACGAGTGGTTTAGCTGCAGGCCATAACTGATATCGCGGCGAACGCTGCCAAACATCTGTCGATAGGCCTCGAAAGCGCTGTGGTAAAGCACAAACGCCAGCAGAATCTGCACGCCGGCCAGCAAAGCCGTGGCCAGCAGCCGCTGGATCATTGCCTGGACCGCAGGCAGCACAGCGTCGAACGCCGCGAACCATTCGGACGACGCGCCGGGTCGGCATAGGTCAGCAGCTCACTGAAACCGGCCTTGCGCATCATCCCTGCCGATGCGGCATTCTCTTCGTGACGGTCGATATAGATATCACTGACGCCCAGCCGCCACAGCTCGATGACAGCCTCGCGCAGAAGGTGCGCGCCCAACCCTCGGCCGGCAAAGTCACGATGCACCACCGCCTCACAGATATAGCCATGCAACTGCCCGGCACGCGCCGCAGGTTGATGATCCGCAAAATTCTGCGTCAGGCGATAGCTAACGAACCCCAGCAGTAACCCTTGCTCTTCGGCCAATACCGCCAGCGTCGCGTTCGTCGCAATAGCCTGCAGGTGTTGGCGAACTTCGACTTCAGGTAAATGATTCCAGGGATTGGGCCCGTGCTCGAGAATCAGCGCGCAGAGCGCTTCGATATCCTCGGCAACGGCCTGACGAATGACCAGCTCGCTCATGTTCCCAACTCCCCTGAACTTGATTTCAGGGCGCAGTCTAGAGCGGCTAATTGCTTGGCGACAGTGACAGCCAGGCACGAGAAGTGCCTGACAGTGAATCAGTGATCATCGTCCCACGGCTGACCACGGGTCTGCTCGGACAGCTCGACCTTCTGCTGCATAGCCGCCTTGGACAGGATGTGCGCACTGACCGGCGCAGTGAGGAACAGGAACAGCGTGATCAGCAGCTCATGCAGGCTGAGGCTGCCGGTGTGGTGAGCGAAGAACAGCATCGAGGCGATCAGCGTACCGCCGACCCCCAGCGTGGTGGCCTTGGTCGGACCATGCAGACGGGTAAAGAAATCCGGCAGGCGATACAGCCCGATAGCACCGACCAGGGCGAACAGGCTACCCAGGATCAGGCAGGCGCAAATCAACAGTTCCAGCCAGAACGGCATGGTCATTCCCCCTTAATCGATGATGTCGCCGTGCAGCAGGTGTTTACCCACTGCGACCGTACCGACGAAGCCCATCACTGCGATCAGCAGTGCGGCTTCGAAGAACAGATCCGACGCCAGCCAGATGCCGAACAGCACGATCAGCGCCAGCGCGTTGATATACAAGGTATCCAGGGCCAGAACGCGGTCGACCACGCTCGGCCCTTCGACCAGACGCGCGACATTGAGCAGCATGGCCAGCGTGAGGATGCCCATGCACAGAAAGACTACGTTCTCGAGCATTCGAAAATCTCCAGCAGCGGCTTTTCGTAGCGACTCTTGACCTCGGCGATCAGCTCGTCGCGATCCGGCACGTTGAGCCCGTGCAGCAGCAGTGTCTTGTGGTCGGAACTGAGACCGGCAGAGACGGTGCCAGGCGTCAGCGAGATGATGCAGGCCAGGGTCGACAGGACGAACTCGTCTTCTATCTCCACCGGCACCTCGACGAATGCCGGTTCAAGACGCGATTTCGGCCCTAGCACCAGCTTAACCACCTGCAGGTTGGCCACCACGATGTCGTAGAACACCTTGCCAATGAACAGCAGCAGGCCCAGGGGCTTGCGCACTTTCGGCACAGTCAGCAGGAAATCGCCGCACAGATGCACGATCGACCAACCCAGAAACAGCCCGAGCAGGATATGCCCCAGGTTGAGGGTATTGACCAGCAGTAGCCAGAGCACCGCCAGCACCAGCATCATCCGCGGGTGGGGGAAGAAACGCCTCATGCCGCACCTCCAGCGATGATCGACAGGTAGGGTTGCAGATCGAGCAATTGCGCGGCGGCAGCCTCCAGATACGCCATTATCGGGGCAGCAGCGATCAGCAGTAGCGGGCTGGCCAGCAACAGGCCCAGCGCAGCCAGCAGACTGATACGATCAGCCGGCTCGGCTTTCGACGGCGACGCATCCGCGCCATGGCCCAGCCAGAACAGGCTGGTACCGGCGCGGCTCAGCGCCACCAAGGTCAACAGACCGCCAATCAGAATCACCGGCCAAAGGCTCCAGGCCTGCCAGCCTGGCTCTGCCGCGCGCAGCAGCAGCATCTTGCCGAGGAAACCAGAGAACGGCGGCAACCCGGCCACGGAGATGGAGGCGAAGAAGAACATGCAGCCCAGCACCAACGGCTGACGCAGCACACGCTCCTGCTGCAGATCGCCACCAGCGCTATCACGCTGGGCGACCACCAGCCCCGCCAACAAAAACAATGCCGCGCTGATCAGTGTGCTATGCACCATGTAATAAAGCGCAGCACTCAACGCCGCTACGTTGCCCATGGCGAAGCCAGCCATCAGCGTGCCCACCGAGACCACCACCAGATAAGCCAGCAGCGCCTGCAATTGTCGCGCGCCCAAAGCACCAATCACACCGAAGGCAATGGTCGGCAGCGCCATCCACCAGAGCAGCTCATGGCCTAGGTTGGCCAGCGGCCCAGCCTCTTCGCCGAACACCAGGGTGAACACGCGAACGATGGCGTAGAAGCCAACCTTGGTCATGATCGCGAACAACGCCGCCACTGAAGCGGGCGCCGCGGCATAGGCGCGTGGCAACCAGAAACACAACGGCAGCACGGCAGCCTTGAGGCCGAAGACGATCAGCAGCAGGTAGGCCGCGGCCTTGATCAACGGTGCATCGGCGACATCGGCGCTGGCTACGCGCGCTGCCAGGTCCGGCATGTTCAGGGTGCCGGTCAGGCCGTACAACAGGCTGACGCCGATCAGGAAGAACGACGAGCCCAGCAGGTTGAGCACCACGTAATGCACGCCAGCCTTGACCTGATTGGCACGGTTGCCATGCAGCAACAGTGCATAAGACGAGATCAGCAGAATCTCGAAGAACACGAACAGGTTGAACAGGTCGGCGGTCAGGAACGCACCATTGATGCCCAGCAACTGGAACTGGAACAGCGCATGGAAGTTCGGCCCACGCTCATCATCGCCACGGCAGGCGTAGATCAGGGCGAAGCAGGCGAGCAGTGAGGTAAGCAACAGCAGCGCAGCGTTGAAGCGGTCGAGCAGCAGCATGATGCCGAACGGCGCGACCCAGTTACCCAAGGCATAAACCTGCAACTGCCCCGCACCGGCCAACAGCACCAGATACAGACACACCGGCAGCAGCGCCAGGCAGCCGATCAGGGAAACACCCCGCTTCACCTCACGCGACCAGCCGTGGCCGACCAGCAACAACGCGCCGAAAAACATCGGCAGCAGAATGGGGAGGATGATGGCGTGACTCATGCGCGCGGCTCCTCGCCATCGACGTGATCGGTTTTCAACTCACCCATGCCACGCAGGGCAAGCACCACGACGAACGCAGTCATGGCGAAGCCAATGACGATGGCGGTCAGTACCAGCGCCTGCGGCAACGGGTCACCATACTCGGCGCTCTTGCCGATCACCGCCGGCACGCCCGTACCGAGCCGGCCCATGGCGAAGATGAACAGGTTGACTGCATAGGAGATCAGGGTCAGCCCCATCACAACCGGGAAAATGCGCGCCCGCAGCAGCAGGTAGACGCCGCTGGCAGCCAACACCCCGAGGGTAATTGCGAATACTGCCTCCATATCAGATGACCTCCTTGCACGACTCGTCCTGACTGACATGGCCGATATTGGAAAGGATCAGCAGGGTGGCGCCGACGACGGCCAGATACACCCCGAGATCGAAGAGGATCGCGGTCGCCAGTTCGATTTCGCCAATCAGCGGAATATGGAAATGGCCAAATGCCGAAGTCAGGAACGGCGAGCCGAAGAGCCAACTGCCCAGACCAGTCAGCCCGGCGATCAGCACGCCCCAGCCGGCGGTGGCGTGATAGCTGAATTTCAGGCGTTCCTGAGTCCAGGTCACACCGTGGGAGATGTACTGCAGAATCAACGCCACCGAGGTGATCAGGCCGGCGATGAAGCCGCCGCCCGGCAGGTTATGCCCGCGCAGGAAGATGAACGCCGAAATCAGCAGCGCCATCGGCAGCATGGCCCGCGCCAGGTTGTCGAGGATCATCGGATGCGCATCGGTCGACCACGGACGACCGTTCTTGTCGTGGGTCGGATGCGGCAGGTGCAGGCCATGCAGCAGCGCGTAGATACCGATGGCAGCAATCGCCAGCACGGTGATCTCACCCAGGGTATCGAAGCCGCGGAAGTCCACCAGGATTACGTTGACCACGTTGGTACCGCCGCCCCCGGAGACGCTGTTCTCGAGGAAGAACGAGGAAATGCTCTGGTAAGGGCGGGTCAGCACGGCGTAGGTCAGCATCGCCACCATGGTGCCGCTGCCCAGCGCCAGGACCAGATCACGCAAGCCACGCAGGCTGCTGGACTCGGCAGGTGTGCGGTCGGTCATGAAGTACAGGGTGAGCATCAGCAGGATGATGGTCACCACCTCCACCGACAACTGGGTCAACGCCAGATCCGGGGCGGAGAAGCGGGCGAAGGCCAGTGCCACCATCAGACCAGCAGCGCTGAGGATCATCAGTGCCACGAGGCGGCGGCGGTGGAAAAACACGGTGAGCACCGCAGTCACCATCAGAATCAGCATGCCAATGGTTGTCAGCGGATCGATTGGCGTCATTGGCACGCTACCGGTCAACTGCTCGAGCGGCGACAGCGCGATCACCACCAGGGTCAGGGCACTGCCCAGCATCCAGGCCAGGTAGCGCTGCAGCGAACCGCTTTCCAGCAACGCGGTGATACGGACGGACAGACGCGTCATGTAGCGCACCACCTGGTCGAAGGCGTCCTTGGCATCGAGGCTAGGCAGGCCTTCATACCAGCGGAACAGCGGCTTGCGACAGGTGTAGACGATGATCCCGCCGAACAGCGCGACGAAGCTCATCAGCAGCGGCAGATTGAGGCCGTGCCAGACCGCCAGGCTGTACTCAGGCAGCGTGCCACCCAGGGTAGAGGACGCGGCGGCGGCCAGCAGCGGCGCGACCGTATAGGCCGGCACGATACCCACCAGCAGGCAGAGGAACACCAGCACCTCGACCGGCACCTTCATATAGCGCGGCGGCTCGTGCGGCGGGTATTTGGGCAGGTCGATCGGCTCGCCGTTGAAGAACACGTCGTGAATGAAACGCAGCGAGTAGGCCACCGAGAACACCCCGGCCAGGGTCGCGGCTGCCGGAATCACCCAGTTGAAACCGCCCAGCAGGTGCTGGTGCAGGGTCTCGGTGAAGAACATTTCCTTGCTCAAAAAGCCATTGAGCAGCGGCACGCCAGCCATGGCCGAGGCCGCCACCATCGCCAGCACAGCCGTATGCGGCATGTACTTCCACAAACCGTTTATTCGCCGCATATCGCGGCTGCCGGTCTCGTGGTCAATGATGCCGGCGGCCATGAACAACGAGGCCTTGAAGGTCGCATGGTTGATGATGTGGAACACCGCCGCCACGGCGGCCAACTGGGTATCCAGGCCGAACAGCAGCGTGATCAGGCCCAGGTGACTGATGGTCGAATAGGCCAGCAGGCCTTTGAGGTCATGCTGGAACAGCGCCATGCACGCCCCCACCAGCAACGTGGCCAGACCGGTCAGGCTGACCATGTAGAACCACCACTCGGAGCCAGCCAGCGCCGGGTACAGGCGTGCCAGCAGGAACACCCCGGCCTTGACCATGGTCGCAGAGTGCAGATACGCCGATACCGGCGTAGGCGCCGCCATCGCATGCGGCAGCCAGAAGTGGAAAGGGAATTGCGCCGACTTGGTGAACACGCCCAGCAGTACCAGTACCAGCGCCAGCGGATACAGCTCATGCGCACGGATCGCGTAGCCGGCGGCCAGCACCTGAGACAGCTCGAAACTGCCGGCGATGTGGCCGATCAGCAGGATACCGGCGAGCAGCGCCAGACCACCGCCACCGGTGATTGCCAGCGCCATGCGCGCGCCCTTGCGGGCATCGGAGCGCGAGCCCCAGAAACCGATCAGCAGGAACGACGACAGGCTGGTCAGCTCCCAGAACATCAGCATCAGCAGCAGGTTTTCCGACAGCACCACACCGAGCATGGCGCCCATGAATAGCAGTAGGAAGGCGAAGAAACGCCCCATGGGCTCGGTCTTGGCCAGGTAATAGCGCGCGTAGAGGATGACCAGCAGGCCGATGCCGAGAATCAGCAGGGCGAACAGAAAGCCCAGGCCATCGAGACGCAGGCTTAGGTTCAGGCCCAGGTGCGGCAGCCACTCCAGCTTGACCCGTAGCACCTCACCGGCGAACACCGCCGACTGATAATTGAACAGCAGTACCAGCGCCACGATGGGCGCCAAAGCCGCCGCTGCAGCGCAGGCCGAGCGTCCGAGCCGGTCGGCCAGCACCGGTAGAAACAACCCAAGAAATGGCAAGGCGACAATCAGCGCAAGCGCCATCGGAAAACCCCTTAAACAGGCACGCCAGGTCAACTGACCCGACGCCGAGAATTGGAGTCGCAACTCCCTGACGGTGATAGTTCATGCGCCACAACGGCTCAGCTAAGTCGTTGTCGGCACAAGCATAACGGCCGATTATCCATAACTATCAACGCAACGTCATGCATTGAATTATCGTTAAACACACTTGGTAACATGCAGGCTGCTGCAACCGCAGATGGCAGCCGACCACCACTATAGCGAGGCCACAAAAAATTGCCGCGAGCGTTTTTGTCCGAGCCTGAAGAGCTGTCGCCAGAGATGACAGGCAACAAAAAGCCGGAGCAACCAAAGTTGCTCCGGCTTGCTTGTCACGATCAGTGGGTGACGCGGCTGGTACCGTTGACCGTCATGATGCGCACACGCTCGCCGACACGGAACACCTGGTTCGGCTCGACTTCCTGAACGTAGGCGCGCATGGTGCCATCGTCCTCACGCACGGTGATCTCAACACCCTGAGTACGGGTTATGCCTTCTTCAGCGGCGGCGCCCAACAGACCGCCAGCGACGGCACCGACCACAGCCAGAACCGCGCTGCCGCGCCCACCACCGAGGCCACTACCACCGATACCGCCAACCACAGCACCGGCACCAGCACCGATCGGCGTCTTGGTCCCTTCGATCTTGACCGGGCGCAGCGATTCGATGGTTCCCATGCGTACTGTTTGCACCGCTCGGGCCTCATCGCGGCTGTAGGTATCGCCAGTCAGGCTGGACTGACAGCCCCCGAGGGCCAACACCGCGGCCAGCGAGGTAATGAGCAGAGTGGGTTTACGCATAGCAATTCCTCCAGAGGTATCTCAATCCATTAGACGCCGGGCGAGCGTAACTGTCACGACGGAGCCTGAACAATAGTTATTTCAGACAGATCAGGTTCAGCGAGGTTCGCCCTATCAGGATCGAGCGAGGCGCCAGAGACGGGCGATATCCGTGGTGCGCGCCTGCAACTCAGCCGCCGCACCGGCCATCGCCTGCTCCAGGGACAATGGCCCCGGCGCCAGGCTGAATGCAGCTTCGATACCAGCGTCGTACAGCGCCTGATAGTTGTCGCCCAGACTACCGGACAAGGCGATGACCGGTACCCCCGCCGCACGCGCCACGCGCGCTACCCCGACCGGGGTCTTGCCATGCAGGGTCTGGGCATCCATACGCCCTTCCCCGGTAATCACCAGATCCGCGTTCTCTACTGCTGCAGCGAGACCGGACAGCTCGGCCACCAGCGCGATACCGGGGCGGAAGCTCGCCTTGAGGAAGGCGCGCGCAGCGAAACCGAGACCGCCCGCCGCACCCACACCAGGGAACTCGGCATGGTCCTCGCCCAGCGTCGCCGCTACGATACGGGCGAAGTGGCCGAGTGCCGTATCCAGCTCCGCGACATGCTCAGGCGTCGCCCCCTTCTGCGGACCGAACACCGCAGATGCGCCGCGTGGCCCGCACAAGGGATTGTCGACATCAGCAGCGACCTCGATCTGCACCTTGAGCAGACGCGCGTCGAGCCCACTCAAATCAAGCTGGTCGAGACCAGCCAAAGCCGCGCCGCCCGGCGCCAGCTCGCGCCCATGGACATCGAGAAAGCGCATCCCTAGCGCCTGTAACAGGCCAGCACCGGCGTCATTGGTGGCACTGCCGCCCAGCCCCAGGATGATGCGCGTAGCACCGGCATCCAGCGCCTCGCGGATCAGCTCGCCAGTGCCGAAGCTGCAGGCCAGACGAGCATCGCGTTGTTCACGCCGCACCCAGTGCAAGCCACTGGCAGCAGCCATCTCGATGACCGCCGTGCCCTGCCCCAGCCAACCCCAATGCGCCTTGACCGGCTCACCCTGCGGGCCACGCACCTCACACTCGCGGCGCTCGCCGCCGACGGCAGCGAGCAGCGCATCGACCGTGCCTTCGCCGCCATCGGCCATTGGCCTCAGCAAACATTCGGCCTCGGGAAAAACCTGCTGCCAACCGCGGGCGATGGCGGCGGCAACGTCGGGCGCGCTGAGGCTCTCCTTGAAGGAATCAGGAGCAATGACGATTTTCATGATAGGTACCTCGAAAGGAGGCAGACGACCTTCTGGTCGCCTGCCGGTATAGCGGATTACAGCAGAACCAGACTCAGCAGCCAGACAGCGGCCATACCGGCGATACCCTGGATCAGGGTCGCCATGGTCTGGGCACGGTAAGCGGTCGCCACTTTCATGCGGCTGAACTGAGTCACGACCCAGAAGAAGCTGTCGTTGGCGTGGGAAACGGTCATCGCACCTGCACCAATGGCCATTACCGTCAGCACGCGGCCCATCTCGCTGTCGAGGCCCAGGTTGCCCAGCAGCGGTGCAACCATGGCCGAAGTGGTGACCAGCGCGACGGTGGAGGAGCCTTGGGCACTCTTCAGCGCAGCAGCTACCAAGAACGGCATGAACAGGCCGATACCCAGTGCCGACAGGGTGTCGCCCAGATAACCGGTCAGCGCGGTGGCCTTGAGGATGGCACCGAAGGCGCCACCGGCACCGGTGATCAGCAGAATCGGCGCCGCCTCTTTCAGGCCATGAGCGACGTAGTCATGGAACTGCTGACGCTTGCCTTCGCCCTTGAGCAGCGAGCACGCCAACACCAGACCGACCAGCAGCGCGGCAACCGGCTGACCGAGGAAGCTCAGCACATCGAAGAAAACGCCAGTACCGAAGGGCTTGCTCGGGAAAGCAGCGACAGAGCCCAGGCAGATCAGAATGATCGGCACGAAGATCGGCGAGAACGCCTGCCAGGCACTGGGCAGCTTGCCGTAGCGAGCGCGCAGTGCATCGAAGTCGACGTTATCGGCGAGCAGCTCGCTTGGCGCTTCTTCCAGCAAGTCGTGGTCGTTCTGTTTGAGGAAACGGTTGGCCCACAGCATGCCGGCTACAGCGGTGACCGCAGCGACCAATAGACCGACCAGGATCACCAGACCCAGTGAGGTTTCCAGGCCCAGGTTGCCGGCCGCAGCGATCGGACCGGGGGTTGGCGGCACGAAGGTGTGGGTGGCGTACAGACCAGTCGCCAGGGCCACGCTCATGGCCACCACGGACACCTTCATGCGTGCAGCCAGGGCATTCTTCAGCGAGTTGAGGATGACGTAACCGGAGTCGCAGAACACCGGAATCGATACCAGGTAACCGATGATCGACATGGTCAGGGTGGGGAAACGCTGGCCCAACAGACGAATCACCGTCTCGGCCATGGTAATGGCGGCGCCGCTACGCTCGAGGATCACTCCAATGATGGTACCGAGAACGATCACGATACCGATGTAACCGAGAATGCCACCGAAGCCGGCACTCATGGTCTTGATGATTTCGCCGCTAGGCAGCTGGTAGGCAAAGCCGGCGATCAGCGCAGCAGCCAGCAATGCCAGGAAGGGGTGCAATTTCAAACGGGTAGTGGACAGCACGATGAATGCAATCAGTGCCACCAGGATCAGGACCAGGCCCATGACCAGTCTCCTCATTGTTGTTATGGCGGGCGCAGGGCCCGGATGGGAATGCCGACAGGCGCCACATTGTGGCTCAGCCTGCACCAGCATCGCCCTGTGCGCCAGCACCAAAACATCAAGCGCTGAGTGCAATTGGCTGTGCAATCGCACAAAGCCAGCACCCCGTGTTCACCAGCGAAGATGAATTACCGAACGCTCACCGGCGCTACCGCGGCGGGTTCCAGCAAGCCCAACCCCAGAGATAGCTGCAGGCGCTGATCCAGCCGATTGAGGTCCAGACCACTGAGTTCGGCGATGCGCTCCAGGCGGTAGCGCAACGTATTGCGATGAATGCCCAATTCCTGCGCACAGGTTTGTACCTGGCCGTCATGCGCGCACCAGGCTTCCAGCGTGGCTCTCAGCGTGCCTTGGGGGTCCTGCATCAGCACCTGCCGCAACGGCGCCAGCCAGCCTTGCAGTAACCAGCTGTGGCGCTGGGCATAGAGCAGCGTCGGCAGGCGCAATTCGTCCAGGCGTAGCAGGCGACGATCGGGAAAGCGCGCTTGGCCATAGGCCTGAAGATCACGCAGGACCAGGCTCGCCTGGCGCAGCTCGGTCAGATCATGCAGCGGATCGCTGAGCGCCAGCGACCCTACGCCCCACTCGCGCTCGTCGGCCTGCTGGAGCCAGGCGCGATCATCACGCGTGGCGCTGTAGGGTCGACACCAGAGCAGTTCATGGCGCCCGAGCGGCGCCACCAGATGTTCACTCTTGCCCCCCAATGCGGCGAGCAGACGCGCCTGACGCGGCAGCGGATCGCCCTCACCATCGAGTTGCAGCAGACACATCTGTCGTGGCCAGGTCAGTTGCAGGCCCAGGCGTTCGGCATCGACCTCGAGACTGGACAGACGCAGCATGGGATCGAGCAGCTGTCGCAACCAGGCCTCTTGCTGGTGCCGCTGCCAGTGCCGCTCAGCCTGCAGAACGCGATGCTCGACCAACATTTCCGCAGCCATGCGCACCAGTTCGGCATAGGGCCGCACGGTCTCGGGGTCGCCCGTGATACCGAGCACGCCAATCAGACGCTCGGCATGCAGCAACGGCAGGTTAACGCCGGGCTTGACGCCTCGCAGGCACGCCGCCGCCTGAGCGTCGATCTCCACCACGCGACAATTGGCCAGCACCAATTGCGCACCTTCATGACGGGTGTGCAGTCGACTGGGGTCACCGCTGCCGATGATCATGCCCTGGGCGTCCATCACATTGATGTTGTGCGGCAGGATGGCCATGGCGCGGTCGACAATGTGCTGCGCCAGGGTAGAGTCGAGTTCGAGCATGAAAAACGGCCTCGCGAATGAGGCCGTCATTGTAGGCGCGCCAGCGACGCTGCACGAGGTATCCCTCGCAGCGCCGGCAAAACCTTCAGCTAGCCAGGATTTACTCCGCAGCAGGTGCTGCAGCGCTCTCCACGGCCTTGTCGTCCGCTGGAGCTTTAGCCTTGGCCTGATTGCGCCGAGCTTCGGCACGGTGCCGTCTGGCCTGCTGCTTGGCATGCAGCGCCTGCGCCGCCGTCACCATACCAACGGGCTGGCCTTGCAGATCCAGACGCGGTGCACTTTCGGTCATTGCAGCCCAGTAACGACCACCGCGGCACCAGGCGGCAATACCCGCTTTGAGCTGCTCAACGGTGATACCGAGCAATTGCAGATGTTGCTCGGCGTCCTTGAGAATGCCTTCCTTCAACGGCACCTTGGGCGCCGGGTTGACCGGGAAGGCCAAGGGGAAGTGCTTCTGCAAGCGCCAGATCGCCTCGACGGTAGGATCCTGCTCACGCGGCTTGCCTTTTGGCGGCTGCTTGCGTTTTTGCGGCTTCGCGCTTTCGGTCTTTACCTGCTGTACCTGCTGCTTCTCGGCGCGCAGGCGGTCACGTAGCTCGGCTAATTGTTCAAAACCCATCGTTCGGTTCGCAGCGTCCTGGTTGGTTCGTGGCGCAAGGGTATCTTATGTGCTCGTTTCGTACAGCCTTATTGGCGAACAGCATGCTCGGCGGTAGCTGATGGTCAGGGCGCCAGCCGCTCACGAATCCAGGCTTCACCCTTGAACCGATAGTTGAGGCGGTCATGCAGCCGACTTGGCCTGCCCTGCCAGAATTCGATGCGCTCGGGCAGCAGACGGTAGCCGCCCCAGTGCGGTGGGCAGTGTGGCGTCTGGTTGAGGAAGCGTCTTTCGGTTTCCGCCAGCAGGTTTTCCAGCTCGGCGCGGTCGCGAATCACCTTGCTCTGCGGCGAAGCCCAGGCGCCTATGCGACTGCCCAGCGGGCGTACCTGGAAGTAGCCGTCGGATTCGGCCGGGGTGACCTGCTCGACACGACCTTCGATGCGCACCTGGCGCTCCAGGCTGGGCCAGAAGAAGGTCATGGCGGCGAACGGGCGTGCCGCGAGCTGGCGGCCCTTGGCGCTGTCGTAGTTGCTGAAGAAGGTGAAGCCGCGTTCGTCGAGCCCCTTGAGCAGTAGCACCCGGCAGTGCGGGCGGCCATCTTCGTCGACGGTGGCCAGGGTCATGGCGTTGGGTTCGACCGGCAATTGCTCGGTCTTGACCGCGTCATCGAACCACTGACGAAACAGGGCAAAGGGCTCCAACGGGGCCTGGGCTTCGCTCAGGCCATCGCGGGTATAGTCGCGGCGCATATCGGCCAGGGTTTGGGTCATGGCAATTCCTCAGGGCAGGGCCAGAAACCAATCCGCTGGATTCGAGTGCCTGCCCGCTCAGGGTGGAAATGCCCGCAAGCTTACTCCGACTTGCCCACTTTTCCTTGATCTGCAGCAGCTACCTTGGGTGCATCCTTGAGCTCAGCCTTGGCCGGTTGGCTGTACTTGGCGATCAGGCCCTGCATGGTGTCACGCGAGGTCAGGAGGATTTCCACGCGGCGGTTGAGCGCACGGCCGGCCGCGCTGTCGTTTGCCGCACGGGGTGCGTCGGAGCCCAGACCCATGACCTGCAGGCGGTTTTGCTTGAGGCCGCTGAGACGAAAAATCGAGGTCACGGCACGCGCGCGCTGCTGACTGAGTTCGCGGTTCTTCGCGTCGTCACCGCTGGTGTCGGCATGGCCGAGCACGACCACGGCGACATCCTCGTCGGCTTCCAGCAGTTTGGCCACGCGAGTGATCGGGCCCAGGCTGACCGGCAGCAACATCTGCGGGCGATCCGGATTGAACGAGCCCTGCACCGGGGCGGTGACCACCAGCAGGTTTTCGCGGCGCTCGAACTCGAAGTGGCTGCCCTTGACCGCTTCACGCAGTTTCGGCTCGTACTCGTCGAGCCAAGCGCGAGTCACTTGAGGCGGTGGCATCACTGCCGGCTTGGCGACTTCCTTCTTTTCCGAGCCGGCGCAGCCCGCGATCAGCAGGCAGCAGGTAAAGGCAAAAATCTTGTTGGCACGCATGTAGCCCCCGGGGTCAAACAGATCTAATGGTCGATTCGTTATCAGGCTGTTGAAAAACTACCTGCGTTGCCATTGCTGCGTTAAAAACAGGCTCGTGCGCGAGTCCGATCAAAATGCTCATTTACAACTCGTAAACTGCGCTTTTTCGCCTGTTTTTGCCTTGCACTGGCTGCCTCGCCTACGTTTTTTCAACGGCCTGTTATGGTTGGTACTGAACGGTTGGCGCAAGTTTAGCCGTTTCAATCAGATACAGTCCGCAATCTGTCGCGCAAGTTTCTGCGCGCGGGGGTCCATCAAGACGAACGGTCCTAGATTGTTGGTAACGAAACCGAATGCCAGGTCTCGTTCCGGGTCGGCAAAACCGCTGGAGCCACCGGCGCCGGGATGGCCGAAGGCTTTTGCCCCCATGCCATAAGTGGCGTTGGCCACATCGGCCTGATCGAGCATGCAACCCAGGCCGAAACGCGTGCGGGTCAGCAAGGTCTTGTCGTCACCGACACTGTGCTCACGGGTCATTTCACCCAGCAGCTCGGCATCGAGCAGGCTGCCGTCGAGAAGACCGGCATAGAAACCCGCCAGGCTGCGCGCGTTGCCGTGGCCATTGGCGGCCGGCTGCTGCATGCGCCGCCACTCAGGCTTGTTGGTACTGGTCATGATCGACGGCGGGTTGGTGAACGAGCGCGTGCTCATGGCTTGGGCGTCACTCATCATCACCTTGAGCAGGCGTTGCGCGGCAGCGTCGCCAAGATTGCCCTTGCCGCGAGCGATATGGGCGACGCGATCGAACCCGCTGTCAGCCAGGCCGACGTGGAAATCCAGGCCCAACGGCTTGGCGATGCGCGCAGCGATGCTCTCGCCGGGACCACGACCTTCGACACGGCGAATCAGCTCGCCAATCAGCCAACCATAGGTAATGGGCGCGTAGCCATGACCTTCACCCAGCGGCCACCAGGGCTCTTCAGCTGCCAACGCGTTGGTCATGGTCTGCCAGTCATACAGCGCCTCGGCGGGCAGCGCCTGACGCAACGCCGGCAAGCCGGCCTGATGGCAGAGCAGGTGACGCACACTGATACGTTGTTTGCCAGCGGCGGCGAACTCAGGCCAGTAGCGCGCAACCGGCGCATCCAGGTCGAGCTTGCCCTCGCCCACCAGTTGCAGGGCCACCACAGCGGCGAAAGGTTTGGTACAGGAGAACAGGTTGGCGATGGTGTCGCTGTGCCAGGCCTGCTGGCCGTCCTTGTCCATCACACCGGCCCACAGGTCGACCACGGTTTCCCCACCCACCTTCACGCACAGGGCCGCGCCCCGCTCCTGCGCATCATCGAACAGTGCGGCGAATGCGTCCCTCACCGCTTCGAAGCGCAAGTCGAAATAGCCCTGAATCTGCACACTGTTCTCCCGTTTCACTGCTTATCTCAATACTGCCGATGATGGCAGCCGCCTATCATGCAATGTTCTGAAACTTCATAAAATAGCGATCTTCGATTGGTTTTTCCTATGATGAAACAAATGCGGCCTGATATGACCAATACGCCCCGAACAGCGCAGCTGCGGTGCGTACGCAGTCGTCAGGCCGCCTTGGATTCGACGCTCGGCACAGGAGAAACGAGTGCTCTACCTACTGTCCCTGATCGCCCTGGCTGCCATCATGGCACCCGGCCTGACGCGCCTGTTGGGTGCTCGCACAGGTTGGCTGCTGATGTTGGCGCCGCTGGCGGCCTTCGTCTGGTTCGTCCAACAGATTCCGCTGATCGCCGACGGTGGCGCGGTGATGCAGAGCCTGAGCTGGATTCCGGCACTGGGCATCAACCTGAGCCTGCGCCTGGACGGCCTCTCGCTGGTTTTTGCCCTATTGATCAGCGGCATCGGCAGCCTGATCGTGCTGTACGCCGGCAGTTACCTGTCCAGCCACGCCCACCTCGGTCGCTTTCATGCCTACTTGCTGGTGTTCATGCTGGCGATGCTCGGCCTGGTGCTAGCCGACGACCTCGTGGCGATGTTCGTGTTCTGGGAGCTGACCAGTATCGCCTCCTTCCTGTTGATCAGCTTTCAACACGACAAAGCCGTCTCGCGCCGGGCGGCGCTGCAGGCGCTGCTGATCACCGGTGGCGGTGGTCTGGCATTGCTGGCGGGGCTGATTCTGCTCGGTGGCGCGACCGGTAATTGGCAGTTCTCCAGCCTCAGCGCCGAGCAGATCGAAGGCCATGTGCTGCTGCCGGCGATCATCGCCCTGGTGCTGCTGGGCTGCTTCACCAAGTCGGCGCAGGTGCCCTTCCACCTGTGGCTGCCCAACGCGATGAACGCACCGACGCCAGTGTCGGCCTACCTGCACTCGGCAACCATGGTAAAAGCCGGCATCTATCTGCTGGCCCGTCTCAACCCGGTGCTCGGCGGCTCCGTCGGCTGGGGCACGCTGCTGATTACCTTCGGCGCAGCCACTGCGGTGCTCGGCGCCTTTCTCGCCTTCCGCCAGACCGACCTCAAGCGCCTGCTGGCGTACACCACGGTGACCGTGCTGGGCCAGCTGACCATGCTGATCGGCACCAACACCAGCTATGGCCTGCAGGCGTTCGTGCTCTATCTGGTGGCGCATTCTCTGTATAAAGGCGCGCTGTTCATGGCGGTCGGCGCCATCGACCACGCCACCGGCACCCGTGAACTGGCCCGTCTTGGCGGCCTGATCCGCTTCATGCCACTGACTGGCGCAGCCGTGGCGCTGGCAGCGTTTTCCAACGCCGGCTTGCCGCCGTTCTTCGGCTTCATCGCCAAGGAATTCAAGTACACCGGCCTGATCGAGATGGGTCATATCGGCTGGGCGGTGACGCTGGTGATGATCCTTACCAACGCCCTGCTGTTCGCCGCTGCCGGCCTGGTCTTCCTGCAGACGTTCCTCGGCAAGCGTGGCGACTACCCACGCACGCCGCACGAAGTTGGCCTGCCGATGTGGCTGGGGCCGATGCTGCTGGCCATAGGCGGTTTCCTGCTCGGCGCCTGGAATGCCTGGCCGGAAACCTGGCTGGTGAATAATGCGGTACAGGCCATGGCACGTGGCCCGGTGGATGTACACCTGTATCTATGGGGCGGCATCACTCCAGCGCTGTTGGCCAGCTTGATGACCGTATCGCTGGGCGTGCTGTTCTATGTCATGCGTGACCGCGTCAGACGGCTGCTCGATCGCGCCAACGCGGCCTGGAACGTCAGCGGCGACCTGATCTGGGATCGTTTGCTCAAACGCGTATTCCACTTCGCAGGGTTGCTTGCCGCGCGTTTTCAGCACGGTTCCTTGCGCCAGCATCTGGTACTGCTGGCCCTGGCAGTCGGCGGCCTCTTGGCGGTCGGCCTGGTACCTGCTCTGCCGCAACTGCTGCAGGGCAGCTACAGCCCCATCTCACCGCTGGGTTTGGCCGGCTGCCTGTTGGCACTGGCTGGCGGCGTGGCAGCAGCCTTCCTGCCTGGCCGACTGACCTTGCTGGCGGCGTTGGGTGCTTGCGGTCTGGGTCTGGCGCTGGTGTTCGTCTCGGTCAATGCACCGGACGTGGCGATGACCCAGCTGATGGTGGAAACCCTCAGTCTGATCTTCCTCGCCCTGGTGTTTCGCAAGATGCCCACGGTTCCCACCAGCGGCGCACGCGCGCCGTGGAAGCGACGCCTGCACGCCAGCGTGGCGATTCTCTTCGGCCTCAGCGTGACCGGCGCCCTGCTGCTGGCGGTAAGCCTGCCACTGCCGGGTGAAATTGCCCAGTGGTATCAGGCCAACAGCTTGCCGGGTGGCCACGGGCACAACGTGGTCAATGTGATCCTGGTGGACTTCCGCGCCTTCGATACCCTCGGCGAGATCCTCGTGGTCGCCCTCTCCGCCCTGGCTGCAGCCAGCCTGCTGGGCACCGGCCGGCGCTTCGGTAACGAGCATAGCGGTGAAGACGCCTTCACCTCGCCGCTGCTGCGCCAAGGCCTGCGCCCGCTGGCCTGGTTGATGATGGCCGCCTCGCTGCTGGTGCTGTGGCGCGGTCACAACCTGCCCGGCGGAGGTTTCATCGGCGGCTTGGTGGCGGCCTGCGGCCTGATCCTACTGGTGCTGACCTACGGTCACGGACAGATTCGCCGGGTGCTGCCCGTTGCGCCTGCGCAGTTGATCGGTATTGGCCTGGGTTGTGCGGCGGGCGCCGGCATTCTTGGCCTGATCGCAGGCAACGCCTTTCTTACCGGTCTCTGGACCTTCCCCGGCGGGCTGCCGCTGGGCACGCCCTTGCTCTTCGATATCGGCGTTTTCCTCACCGTGTTCGGCTCCGCCCTGCACATGATCGACAAGCTCACGGGAGTTCGCCAGTAATGGAATGGCTAGCCGCAATCACTACCGGAGGCCTGGCGGGTCTGGGCCTGTGGATGCTCCTGGATCGCAACCTCAAGCGCGTCGTGCTGGGCGTGGTGGTCCTGGGTAATGCAATCAACCTGGGGGTTCTCACCGCTGGGCGCTTCTTCGGCGAACGCCCGGCATTCGTCGAGGCTGGCAACGCAGTCAGCACAGCCAACCCGTTGCCGCAGGCGCTGGTGCTGACCGCCATCGTCATCGGTTTCAGCCTGTTCATCTTCGCCCTGGCGCTGCTCAAGCGCACCCGCGAACTGCATGGCGACAAGACCACCGACTCGGTCAGCTCGATCACCGAGCAACCGGCACCGGACTGGCACGACAGCGAGCATGAAAACGACGCCAGTGGCGCGGAGGCTCGCCGATGAATCACGCGTTACTCGTTGCACCGATTCTCATCCCCCTGTGCAGCCTGCTGCTGGCGATCATCCTGCGCCGCCACCTGCTGGCCGTGCGTGTGCTCAGCCTAAGCGGCGCCGCCCTGCTGCTGGCCGTCGGCCTGGTGCTGGTCTGGCAGGCCGCGCAAGGCGTGGTGCTCAGCGGTCAGGTGGGCAACTGGCAGGCGCCGTTCGGTATCAGCCTGGTGATTGATCGCCTGTCAGCGGTGATGATCGCCATCAGTGCCCTAGTCGCACTGGTCACCCTGCTCTATGGCGTGGCCAAGGACAACGACAGCAAGATCGGTCGCGACTTCCATCTGTTCATCCAGGGTCTGCTGACCGGTATCTGCGGCGCCTTCATCACCGCCGATATCTTCAACCTGTACGTCTGGTTCGAAGTGCTGCTGATCGCCTCCTTCGCCCTGATGGCGCTTGGCGGTGGCAGCCGCCGGCTGGCCGGCAGCATGACCTACGTGGCTCTGAACCTGTTCGCCACGCTGATCTTCCTGCTCTCTGCCGGCTTGGTCTACGGCGCCAGCGGCACGCTGAACATGGGCGAGCTGGCGGTGATCATGCGCAGCGGTGAGGCGCCACCTGGCGTAACGCCGGCACTGCTGCTGATGTTGCTGTCGTTCGCCATCAAGGCCGCGCTGTTCCCGGTATTCGGCTGGTTGCCGGCCACCTATCACGTTGCCCTGACAGCCGTTTCGGCGATGTTCGCAGGGCTGCTGACCAAGGTCGGCGTGTACGCACTGATCCGCCTGGTGACCCTGCTCTGGCCGGAACATGGCCTGCCGCATCAACTGCTGCTGTGGGTCGCCTGCGCAACCATGCTGGTAGGTGTGCTTGGCGCGGCGGCGCAGACCGAGGTGCGGCGCATCCTGTCGTTCCACATTGTAAGCCAGGTTGGCTACATGATCCTCGGCCTGGCCCTGGCCACCCCGCTGGCGCTGGCCGGCGCGGTGTTCTACCTGATCCACCATATCGTGGTGAAAGCCAACCTGTTCTTCATCGGCGGCCTGGCGGCGCGCATCTGTGGCTCCGAGCGGCTGGCCGACATGGGCGGGCTATATAAGCGCATGCCCTGGCTGGCACTGCTGTTCGCCATTCCGGCGCTGTCACTGGCGGGCATTCCGCCGTTGTCCGGTTTCTGGGCCAAGTTCCTGCTGGTCAAGGCCAGCCTGGATGCTGCTGCCTGGTGGGCGGCGGCTATTGCCCTGCTGACCGGCGTATTCACCCTGCTGTCGATGAACAAGATCTGGAACGAAGCCTTTCTCAAGCCCCATCCAGGAGGTGAAGAGGCGCTGCAAACGGTTACCGGCATACGCGCGGCCTGGCTGGGCATGAGTGCCCTGGCGCTGCTGACCGTGTTGATCGGCCTGGGCGCCGGTCCGCTGATCGACTATGCCGTGGCGGCCGCCGCGCAGCTCGCCGACCCGCAAGCCTATCTGCAACCCTTCACCGGCGCAGGAGGTATCTGATGCTGTTTGTCATCCATTTGCTGGCCAGCGCTGGCCTGGCATGGAGCCTCGGCGCCGGCCATCTGGGCGGCGGCCTGCTGGCCTTCGCCCTGTTTTACCTGATCGCCCGCCTGCTGGGGTTGGCCGTCCAACGCCTTGGTCGTTACGCACGCAGCCTGGAACATGGCGTCAGTTTCTGCCTGTGGTTCATCGCCCAGGTATTTCTCGCGACCTACCACGTCGCCATTCTGGTGCTGGCGCGCCGGGTCGACGTGGAACCAGCAGTGCTTGCCTACCCGGTGACCCGCCGCGAAGTGGACAAGGTCACCCTGCTCGGCACCCTGCTGACCCTGACCCCCGGCACCCTGGCCCTGGATTATGACGAGGAGCAAGGCCTGCTCTATATCCACGCACTCGATGCACGTCGCCGTGAGGACGTGACCGAAACCCTCATCGAGCTGGAACGCCGTCTGTTGGCCTGGCTCGATGCCGTCAAAGCCGAAGGAGTAACACCATGACCCTGCACCTGGCCGGCGCCGCCTGGGTACTGCCCTTGGCTGCAGCCATGCTCGCACTGAGTGGTTTGATCAGCCTCTATCGCCTGTTGCGCGGCCCGAGCCGCCCGGATCGTGCGGTGGCCATCGACGCCCTCACCCTGCTGGCGGTCGCCGCTATGGCACTGCTGTGTCTGATGCGCGGCGAGGCGCTGTTCATCGACGTCGCGGTGCTGCTGGCACTGGTGTCGTTTCTCGGTACGGCAGCCTTTGCCTTCCTGTTCGACGATGCCCACAGCCAGATGCCGGAAAAAAGCGAGGAACGCCCATGAACGAAGTACAAGCCTGGCTAGCCTCGCTGCTGGTTCTGGGCGGCGCGGTGATTTCTCTGCTTGGCGCGATTGGCGTGCTGCGCCTGCCCGACAGCTACAGCCGCATGCACGCCGCGAGCAAGGCCGGCGTGCTCGGCGCCGTCCTGTTACTTGGCGCAGTGGCTCTGGCCAGCAGTGGCGAGCTGGCCCTGGAGGCCTTTATCGGCCTGCTGATTCTGCTGGCCAGCGCACCGCTGGCCGCTCACGCCATCGCCCGCGCCGCGCACCGCGCCGGCATTCGGCCGACGCTGGGACGACTGGGTGATGAGCTGGAGCAGCGCAACAGGGGCGGTGAATAGATCAGTCAGTCGATCTGCCGACGGAACGGCGGCAACGCATTGAGAATGGCCTTGCCGTAGCGCTGGGTAACCACACGCCGATCCAGCAGGGTGATGGTGCCGCGGTCGGCCTCGGTGCGCAGCAGGCGACCGCAAGCCTGCACCAGGCGCAGCGAAGCGTCAGGCACGGCGATTTCCATGAAGGGATTACCACCGCGCGCCTCGATCCACTCGGCCAGCGCCGCCTCCACCGGATCATCCGGCACGGCGAAGGGAATCTTGGCGATCACCACGTGCTCGCAGTAGGCACCCGGCAGGTCGACACCTTCGGCGAAACTGGCCAGGCCGAACAGCACGCTTTCCTCACCTGAATCGACGCGTGCCTTGTGCTTGTTCAGGGTCTCCTGTTTGGACAGGTTGCCCTGAATGAACACCCGTTTGCGCCAGTCACGATCCAGGCCATCGAACACGTCCTGCATCTGCTTGCGTGAGGAGAACAGCACCAGCGTTCCGCGACTGCCCGCCACCAGGTCTGGCAGCTCGCGAATAATCGCTGCCGTATGTACTGCTGCCTCGCGCGGGTCGGCCTTGAGATCAGGCACACGCAGCAGGCCGGCATCGGCATGATGGAAGGGGCTCGGCACGATGGCGGCGACCGCCACTCTGGGCAGGCCCGCACGCATGCGATAGCGGTCGAAGGTGCCCAGCGCGGTCAGCGTCGCGGACGTCACCAGGCAGCCATGGGCGACATTCCACAGGTTACGGCGCAGCGTCTCGGCGGCCAGGATCGGGCTGGCGTTGACCTCGATATCGAACAGCGCACCGCTCTCGGCCAGGGTCAACCAGCGCGCCATCGGCGGGCTTTCCTCCGGGTCTTCGGCGGTGAAAGCCAGCCACAGCTCCCAGTTGCCCTTGGCGCGTGCCATCAGGCTGCCGAACAGCGGATACCACTCCTCAGCCTGGTGGCTGGCGATGCCCACGGCACCCTCGCCGTCCATCGCTTCCTTGAGCAGCTCGGTAACCCCGGTAAACAGGTCGTTGAGCTTGGAAAAGCCCTTCTTCAACTCCAGCCCCAACTCGGTCAGGTGCTCCGGCACCACGCCGCCGACGAAGCGGTGACGCGGGCGTTCGCGCCCTTCCATGTCCTCTCCGGCCTTGAAGTCGGCAATCTCTTCACAAACAGTGAACATGAATTGCTGCTGGGTCTTCAGCTCGCGGGCCAGCTCCGGCACCTGTTCGATCAGCCGGCCGAGATCCCCCGGCAACGGGTTCTGCGCCAGCAGCTTGGTCAGGTTCTTGTCGATCTGGGTCAGCCAGTCGGCGGTCGAGCGCAAGCGGGTGAAGTGAGCGAAATGGCCGATGGCCTTGTCCGGCAGGTGATGGCCTTCGTCGAAGACGTAGATGGTTTCACGCGGGTCGGGCAACACTGCGCCGCCGCCCAGGGCCAGGTCGGCCAGCACCATGTCGTGGTTGGTGACGATCACATCGACCTTGCCCATGCCCTCGCGCGCCTTGTAGAAGGCGCACTGTTGAAAGTTCGGGCAATGACGATTGGTGCATTGGCTGTGGTCGGTGGTCAGCTGCGCCCAGCGCACGTCTTCCAGCTCCTCCGGCCAGCTGTCGCGGTCGCCGTCCCATTTGTTGCCGGCGAGCTTTTCGATCATCGCGGTGAACAGCTTCTGGCCCTGTTCATCCACATCGATGCGAAAACCCTCTTCCTCGAACAACTGCGCGGTAGCGCTCTGCGCGGCACCATCCTGCAGCAGGTGATCAAGCTTGGACAGGCACAGGTAACGACCACGGCCCTTGGCCAGGGCGAAGCTGAAGTTCAGGCCGCTGTTGCGCAGCAGATCGGGCAGATCCTTGTGCACGATCTGCTCCTGCAGCGCCACGGTGGCGGTGGCAATCACCAGGCGCTTGCCAGCGGCCTTGGCCGTGGGAATGGTGGCCAGGCTGTAAGCCACCGTCTTGCCGGTACCGGTGCCCGCCTCGACCGCCACCACGGCAGGCTCACCCAGACGCTTGCCCTCGTCATCGGTCTTGATGGTGCCGAGCACCTTGGCAATCTCGGCGATCATCAGCCGCTGGCCGTAGCGCGGCTTGAGTGACTTGGCCTCGAGAAAGCGCGAATAGGCGCCCTGGATCTGGGACTTGAGTTCGGTACTGAGCATGGATTCTGAAACGAAAAAGGCTGGATAAATTTTCAGTATTCGCGGAGCGATCGCTATCATAGCGCGCCTGTCGATCTGGCGCAGACTCGCGTGCCAATCGAATCAACCAAGCTGCCAAACGGCCCCTCTGGAGATACCGCATGACACCTTACGCACCGCTCTATGCGCTACACCTGCTGGCCGCCGTCGTCTGGGTCGGCGGCATGTTCTTCGCCTGGATGATTCTGCGCCCGGCAGCGGTGGAAACACTGGAGCCGCCAGCACGCCTGCGCCTGTGGCTGAGTGTGTTCAAACGCTTCTTCGTCTGGGTCTGGCTGGCGGTACTGATCTTGCCTGTGACCGGCATGGGCATGCTGCACATGGGCTACAGCGGCTTCGAAACAGCGCCGCGCTATGTGCACATCATGATGGGCTTGTACCTGGTGATGCTCGCTCTGTTCCTGCGGATTCAAGCACTGCAGCTACCGGAGCTGCGGCGCGCCGTGGAGGCCGAAAACTGGCCGGCAGGCGGCGAGGTGCTGGGGCGAATTCGCAGGATCGTAGGCAGCAATCTGTTGATCGGCCTGGCACTGATGACGCTGGTGGCCATGCGGCCGTCATTCTGATCGATGACGCAGCCCTCGCTGGCAATGAGCGAACGAGGGCTGGGTAGGGTCAGAAACGAAACACCTGCACAGCGCCACTGCGACCTGCAGCGCCTTCGCGCCCAGGCTGACCGGGTTTGCCATCGGCAGCCCCCTCTACGCCATAGACCAGGCAACCCTTGGCGGCCCCGCCACGGCCGGGGCGCCCCGCCGATCCAGCTACACCACCCGCGCCGCCATCGAGCAGCACCTGCATGCGCTCGACCTCGACTTGGTGCGGCACTTCCAGCACCACATTGCCGCCCGGCGCGCCATCATGACCATCGGTACCGTCCTGGCCATCGTAGCCAGCGCTGGCCTGGCCCCAGGTACAACCACCCGGCTGCCCATGCGCGCCATCGAGCCCGGCATAACCCGGCCTGCCCTGACCACCACGCACATCCAGGGTCAGCGACTCGAATGTCAGCTTGTGCAGCTTGAGTTTGATCTCCCGCCCAGGAGTGGCTGGCCGGGTGTACGTACCAGCGGCGCCCTTGGCGCTGATCCAGGCGCCCGGACCGATATCGGCATCCTCAACCACCAGACGCAGCGGCTGATCGCTGGGCGCTACGCCAATACGTGCGTCGCGGCCCATCAGCAACTCGCCGATATGCAGCTCGGTCACCGTCGCAGGAATCATCAGGGTGGCCTGATCCGCCACTTCCAGTCGCTCAAGCTGCAGACTGCTGCTGGCGACCGGTAAGCGCATCAAGGTATTGGAAGGTACCTTGACCTGCGTAGCAGCAAGTGAAGTACCCGCAAACAGGCAGAGCAACAGCGTGAAACTACGCATGAGTAGCCTCCTCAAACGCTGCTGCCATGCATTCGGACTTGTGCTCTACCTTCAGCGGGTAGAGGTGGAAAACGCCGAACAGCAGGACCTGTAGACGATCCAGCCAGGGGCTAGCGCGACCGGACAGGAGGTCTGAAAACAGCCACAGTTGCACGCCATGCAGCAACGCAAGAAAGGCCGCGAGCACATAGACGAGTTGTTCGAACGGGGTACCGAAACGCTTGGCCAGCGCCGCCCCGAATACCAGCCAGAAGGCCAAGGCCAGCGCCTTGCCCATCGTCAACAATGTTTTCATCCCCGCCCTCTTGCGCAGCTATTTTCTAATTAGCGCTGCACGTTACCCCCTCGCAACAATGACCACCAGAGCGACGAATATTTTTTAACGACTTTGTTTATCACCCGCGAACGCTCGAGTGCCTCGCTGCATCCGTCATGGGCGCGGCCCACTATCAGCGAAGAGGTGCAGGTACAAGGAAGATTGCGCGCAAGCCGCGGTCAGCGGCAGATTCCGCACAAGAAAAGACCCGACCGATGAAAATCGGTCGGGCCTTTTCGGGTGACGCCTTATCCGGTTGAGCGAAGCGCCTTACGGCTGAGCTTCGACCTCGGCTTCTACGCGACGGTTGATGGCACGGCCATCAGCAGTGGCGTTGTCAGCAACCGGGCGGCTCTCGCCATAGCCCACCGCCTGCACACGGCCGGACTCGACACCGTACTGGTTGACCAGAACGTCGCGAACGGCACTGGCACGGCGCTCGGACAGACCCTGGTTGTAAGCATCGCTGCCCACGGAGTCGGTGTGACCTTCAACCACAGTGCTGGTCTGCGGATACTGTTTCATGAAGTCGGCCAGGGCTTTGATATCGCCATAGCTTTCCTGCTTGACCTGGGCCTTGTCGAAGTCGAACTTGACGTCCAGTTCGACACGAACGGCTTCGGCCGGCTCGGCAACGGCAACCTCCTCGACAACAACTTCTTCGACAACGGCAACCTGCTGCGCTTCGGCACCGTGTACCCAGCAGTAAGCTGCGCCTAAACCAGCACCGAGCGCAGCACCAGCACCAGCCCAGGAAGAACTTTCAATTGCCCCTAACGCCGCACCACCCACACCGCCTACAGCTGCGCAGGTGGGCCAGTCGGTTTTCTGCAAGCCGGCACAGCCGGTCAGCAGGGTACTAGCCAGAATCAGGGGTACTGCGTTCCTTGTGATACTCATACTTTAGGTCTCCAATGTTCATCGGCCCATAACCGACTCAATAGTAGTAAAGACAGGAGTTGTACAATCCGCCAGCTATAGCAGCTTCTGCGGATAATTTTCTCTCACTCTAGGCCTGATACCGACACCACGTTAGTCTTTGCAGACTTTTCGAGGAAGTTCGATGACCGCCAGCCTTAGCACCCGTACTCCACAGCAAGCCATTGCGGCACTGCTTGCCCGCTATACCCCCGAAAAACTGCTGTTGCTCGGGGCAAGCGAACTACCCGCAGTCAGCGCCTTTCAAAGCGCCCACCCGCAGTGTCAGGTCACCACCGCACCTGCTGCCCCCCTGGCGCCTGAACTGGCCGCGCAGCGCTTCGACCTGGCAATTCTGGTCGACTGTCTGGAGCACTTACCCAAACGCGATGGACTGCAACTACTGGGCGGCATCCGCAACCTCAATGCCAGCCGGGTCGCCGTATTGCTCGACCTGAAGGCATGTGGTTGGCAGGAAACCGATCTTTTCGCCCTGGCTTTGCAAGCCAGTGAACAGTTCCAGCGCGAGGGACAGACCCTGCATCTGTTCACCTATGATCTGCTTGATTACAAGCAAGTTCCCGACTGGTTGAACGCAAAATTCTGGGCTAATCCACAAAACTTCGGCAAATACTGGTGGTAGAGCGATGAACCCACTCGATCCCAATTGCCCCTGCGGCAGCGGCAACCTGCTGAGCCAGTGCTGCGGTCGCTATCATGCGGGGGCCCACGCCCCCAGCGCGGAACTATTGATGCGCTCGCGCTACACCGCTTATGTGCTGGGCCTGGTGGACTATCTGGTCGCCACCACTTTGCCTGCCCAGCAACAAGCGCTCGACCACGACGCCATGGCTGCCTGGAGTGCGCAGAGCACCTGGCTGGGACTGGAAGTCGAGGGCAGCGACGTATTCGGCGGCAAACCGGAGCACGCCCAGGTCACCTTCGTTGCCCGCTGGCACGATGACAACGGCGAACATCGTCACCGCGAATGCTCCGCTTTCGTTCAGGTGGACGGACGCTGGTTCTTTCTCGACCCCACGGCGCCACTGAAAGCCGGACGCAATGACCCGTGTCCCTGCCAAGGCGGGCAGAAGTTCAAGAAGTGCTGTGCGCCCTACCTGAGTGCCTGATTGGCGTTAATCCTGCTTTCTGCTTCAGTTGAAACGTCCCGCGAGGACACTTAACAAGGAGAAAGCCATGCACAAGAAAAGTGGTATCGCTCTTATCCTGGCCGGCCTGCTAGTAGGCTGCGCCAACCAGCCCGGCGGGCTGCAAGGGGAAACGCTGGATCTGGGTGACAGCCAGCGCGTCAGTCGCCTGTTCGCCTACCCGAACAACTGCAGCGTGATCTGCTACCGCGACTGGACGCTGGAACAGACGGTCGAACACTACCTGCAGCAGAGCCTGACGCGCGATGGTTACCCCCAGGCCAACGTGCGCGTAACACGCAACGGGGAACGCATTCATGCCACCTTCGACGGCGCGCCAACAGATTACGGCAAGCCGCTGCTGCAACTGCTCGATACCGGTGACCTGGCCTATCAGGGCGCCAGCCAGCTGAATCGTGACGGCAAATGGCAGTACAACTGGTACTTCTTCCTGCCCCTGGGCATGGCCCTGGAGAACCGCAAGAGCGTCGAGTTGCTGCACTTCCCGCCGGACTACTCACTGACCCAGGCTCAGGACTACCTACGCTCCAGCACCACAGACCGCTGGGCCTCTCTGCTCAGTTTCAATGGTGTACAACCAGAACACACACCCGCTTATCAGACCATCGTCGACATCGCTCCGATTGCCGCCCCAGCCAGTGCCGGCAGTGCTCTGGAAGGCGTCTATGGCTACTTCACCAGCTATCAACGGCGCATGGTCAGCGAGCTCAGCGCCGGCCCGGGGAATACCAGCCTGCCGATGGTCGCCTTTGGTGCGCCGGTGCGTAGCTGGATCACACAGCAATACGGAGTGAATCTGCCGGTGCTGGGCCTCGGCCAGATCGAGGCGAGGCCTGGAAAGCAGGTCCCCGTGCTCGGCGCCAATCACCCAAGCTATATCTGGTATGCGGCCGATCCGGCCAACAACAAGGGCAGCGAGGCCGCCGCCAACGCAGCAGGGATCAAGGTCATGGGGCAAGACCTGAGCGCCGCCTGCTGGCAGGCCAACATGGGCCGGCAACCGGCAGTTGATCCGCAGCAAACGCTCAATACCTGCACAGAGAAATGGCAGGTGACGGAGAAACTGCAAACCTGCGAGCTGTTCTTCACCAGCGTGCGCAATCTCAAACCTGAAGAGGCCGCAGCCAAGTGCAAGGCTGGTTAGCAGCCTGAGCGCAAAAACGCCGGGACTGCCTGGGCAGCTCACGGCGCTTCATTGCCTGCTGGACCGTCAATCCTGCAGTTTCAGGTGCGAGGTATCCGGCGCAGGAGCGGGAGCTAAGGGCTTGGCTTGCCCCATATCGCTACCGACGGGGGCCAGACTGAACTGCGAAAGATCGACCTGTGGCGCGGCAGCGTCGGGTCTGGCGTCTTGCAGATTGCTGCCCACCGGAGCGATATCGAAATCCGGCGCATCCACATCACTGAACGCGGCCATGTACTCATCTCGGGGAGCGACCTGCAGGCGACCCGGCCTGGCCGCAGCGGGGATGGCTACCGGCGCAGGTTCCGACTGTACGGGCGGAGGCGGAGCCAGCTCGACCTCCTCGATCACCACGTCCATGTCGACGACCTCGACCCGAGCACCGGCCCGCTCCAGCGTCGCGCGGTATTTTTCCGCGGCAGCGGCATCGAGGTTGTTCTTGATCACGATGCGACGCCCAGAGAACAACTGGGCAATGCGCTGAGCATCGGCCTGGAACAGCTTGGCCATATTGGCTTTGACCAGCTCCGGCTGGGCGCCCGGCACCAGTTGCCCGGAGAAGGCGATCTCATAGCGACTCATGGTCACACTCCTGTCCTATTCGCCGCTCAGTATGGCGCAGGTTCCTTTGCCCCGACACTGCAGGCTTCTCATTCATGCTCTCCCGAACCTCGACAGCACCAGACCACCCCACTATCTCATTGAAAATAATGAGTGCTTCCCCGTTGCAGCCAAGCGCTTGCTTGTTACACTGAGCCGCAATGGGGGTATGAAATGTTTTCTCAGGCGCAAATGATAAGAATTATCAGCCTATTGATGTTTTTTGGCCTGCTTTCAGGCCTGACAGGATGCTCCACCTGGATGACAGGTGGCTTCAAGGACCCGGACGTCCAACTCATCAAAGTTGATGTGGTCAAGGCCAGGCTGCTCGAACAGGAGTTCCGCCTGCGCTTTCGAATCGACAATCCCAACGGCGTCAGCCTGCCGGTGCGTGGGCTGGACTACAACGTCCATCTAAACGGCATCCAACTGGCCGAGGGCTACTCCAACGAGTGGTTCACCGTGCCCGCTCACGGTCATCACACTTTCGAAGTACCGGTGCGCACCAACCTCTGGCGTCATGTGCGACAGATCGTCAAAGCGCTGGAAAAACCGAACGAGCCAATTCGCTATAGCCTCAAGGGCCAGGTAAAAACCGGTATGTTATTCGGCCGCAGCGTGCACATGGCGCGCAATGGAGAGATAATTCCCGGCGATTTCATCCCCGAATAACCTGCATGAGTAACACCATGAGCAACCAACCCCACGTCCACGGCCCTGACTGCAACCATGACCACGATCATCACGATCACGACCATGTGCACGGCCCGCACTGCAACCATGGCCATCAGGAGCCCGTGCGCAACGCGTTGAAGGATGTCGGCCGTAACGATCCTTGCCCGTGCGGCAGCGAGAAGAAATTCAAGAAGTGCCACGGCGCCTGAACCGCGCATGGATGCTCTGAGCCTCACACTACTCCTGACCGGCCTGCTGCTGATCGCGGCGCTGGCCGCCTATGCCTGGCACCTGTGGCGCCGCGTATGGGCAAACCAGCGCGTGCGCGACGAAGCACAGCAAGAACGCCAACAACGTATCGGCGGCGATCTGAACATTCTCGCCAGCAGCCTGCTCGACGAGCAGTTGCCGCTGATCGAAGGAGCCATCCGCATCAAGGTGCTGCTCGACAACTATGACAGTGCCTTGAGCAATGACAGCCGTTGCCAGGTGTTCCATCTGCTCTTCGAGGCGACCGCCGAAGTACCCACGCATGCGGGCTGGAAAGCGCTGGACAAGGCCGAACGGCGCCGCTTCGAGAAACGCTTCACCGAACTGGAGCTACAACACAAGGCCGCTGCGCGTGTCGCTGCACGTTGGTTGCTGGATGAAGGGTTGAAGAGGCCTCAGGCGAACATCTGAGAGAGCTTTCAGCGCAGCATCGTCACTTTCAACGGTTCTCAGGCCTCTTGCCAGGCACCCCCCAGCCTCATTACCTTGGCGCCTTTGTGGCCGGTCCCTGCGTGACCGGCCTCGACCGACCGCACACCAAGGAAATTCGCCATGCGCACGCTGGCCTGCCTGACTCTCGCCGCCTCACTGACCAGCCTTGCCGGCTGCCAGTCCCTGCTCAATAGCCGTTATGCCGACAGCGTGCCACCCACCCGCGGCGTCGAGCGCATTCAGGGCGTGGCAGAAAGTGCATCGGTGCGACGCAATGCCCTCGGCATGCCACTGATCGAATCGAGCAATTTCCACGACGCCCTGTTTACCCTGGGCTACGTGCATGCGGGTGATCGCCTCAGCCAGATGGTCGGCATGCGCCTGCTGGCTCAGGGCCGCCTGGCCGAAATGGCAGGGCCCGGCGTGCTGGAAATGGACCGGTTCATGCGCGCGGTCAACCTGAAAAAGAGTGCGGAAATTCTCTACGCCGACGCCTCGCCACGCCTGAAGCGTTTCTTCGAAGTCTATTCGCGCGGCGTCAACGCCTACCTGTTCCGCTACCGCGATCGCCTGCCGATGGATCTGGCCGAGTCCGGCTACCGTCCCGAGTACTGGAAGCCCGAGGACTCGGTGCTGTTGTTCTGCCTGCTCAACTTCGGTCTGGCGGTGAACATGCAGGAAGAGATCGCCGCGCTGACCATGGCCCAGCGCGTGGGCACCGACAAGCTGCCCTGGCTGCTGCCGATCTACCCAGACGAGCCGCTGCCCTTCGCCGAAGCAGAAAAACTCGCCGGTCTCGACCTCAAGGGTCAGCTACCGGGTCTACAGGCGATTTCCCGCACCGCAGCACAGATCGCCGAACAGCACATGCTCGGCGTCGCCGCCTCGAACAACTGGGCCATCGCCCCGCAGCGCAGCCGTGGCGGCAAGAGCCTGCTGGCCAATGACACACACCTGCCGCTGAGCATGCCTTCGCTATGGAGCTTCGTGCAGATCCGCTCGCCCAAATACCAGGCCGCGGGCATCTCCCTGGCGGGCGTACCGGCAGTAGTCGCCGGCTACAACGGTAAGCTGGCCTGGGGCATGACCATGGTCATGGGTGACAACCAGGACATTTATCTTGAGCGCATCAAACGCGAAGGCAGCCGCCTGATGTACCAGGCCGACAGCAAGTGGCTGCCGGTCGCCGAACGCCAGGAGACCTTCTTCATCAAGGGCCAACGCCCGATTCGCGAAACGCTTTACGAGACCCGTAACGGTCCGCTACTGAACTCGGTGCTGGGCGAACGCAAGCATATGCTGCAGCCCCTGGCTCTGCAGAGCGGTTACGGCCTGGCGCTGAAAACCACCCAATTCGAACGTGACCAGAGCCTCGACGCCTTCTTCGACCTGTCGCGCGCGCAGTCGGTGGACCAGGCCTTCGAAGCGACGCGGGAAATCCGCGCCATGCCGCTGAACATCGTCTTCGCCGACGCCCAGCACATTGGCTGGCAGGTCACCGGCCGCTACCCGAACCGCCGCGAAGGTCGCGGCCTGCTGCCCTCCCCCGGCTGGGACGAGCGCTACGCCTGGGATGGCTTCGCTGACCCGATGCTCCACCCCTACGATCAGGACCCGCCGCAAGGTTGGCTGGGTACCGCCAATGAGCGCAGCGTGCCGCCCGGCTACGGCATGCAGCTGTCCAGCTCCTGGTACTACCCGGAGCGCGCCGAGCGCATTGCCGAGCTGGCCGGCAACGGTCGTCACGATGGCCGCAGCATGATCGCCATGCAGTACGATCAGACCTCGCCCTTCGTCGCCAAATTGCAGGCCATGTTCAACGACCCGGCCATGCACGACTCGTTGCGCCAAGCCATCACCGCCCTGCCGGCTGGGCAACGCGCACGTGCCGACGAAGCGCTGAAACGTCTGCTGGCGTTCGACGGCAAGCTCGCTGCCAGCTCTGCTGATGCCGCCATCTACAGCGCCTTCCTGCATGAGAGTGCGCGGCATATTTTCCTCGACGAACTGGGCCCGGAAGACAGCCCGGCCTGGCAGGCGCTGGTGCAAGCCGCCAACACCTCCTATTCGGCACAGGCCGATCACCTGCTCGGCCGTGCCGACAGCCCCTTCTGGAATGACATCCGCACGCCGGAGCAGGAAGACAAACCGACTATCCTCGCGCGCAGCCTGGCCGCCAGCATCGAGTTGCTGGAGAGCCGGTTGGGCACGGAGCGGCGCAACTGGCAGTGGGGCAAGCTGCATACCTATGAGTGGGTGACCGATACCACGCGCATGGCGCCCTACATGAGCGCCAGTCAACGCAGCAGCATCAACGCCTTGAAAGGTTATCTGGATCGCGGCCCCTATCCGGCCGGGGGCGACCACAGCACGCTGAACGTCTCTGCCTACGCCTGGGGCCAGGACTTCAATACCTTCCTCATCCCGGCCATGCGTATCGTGGTGGATTTTGCCGCCGACGAGCCGTTGGTCGGCGTCAACAGCTCAGGGCAGTCGGGCAACCCAGCCAGCCCACACTACGCTGACGGCATCGAGGCATGGCTCACGGGTGGCTACATGAGCTTCCCGTTCAAGGCGGAAAATCTGGACAAGGTCTATGGCAACCAGCGCCTGTTGCTGATGCCGGCCAAGTAATGACCGTTCGTCGGGCGGCGCTGAACCTTTGCCTCAGCGCCTCACTCTGAATAATCGACTTACTCCATAGATCATCGTTTTAAGGCGCCCTTGGCGCCTTTTCTTTTGCCCGAAGAAAAAGATGGCTTTTTTCCATCACCGAATGGAACTTCTCGGACAAAGCAGGTTCAGAGACTATGCATCGATTGAAATGCTCCCCTGGCGCCTCTGGCGCCTATTTTTTTGCCTGCAATTCAGAGAACACCTGCTAAGCCAGCAGGCTGCGGTCGAAGATAAAAGCCTCACCCGCGTGCGGGCTGTGCGCCAGCAGGTTCTGCGGTCGCCCCATCTTCGGGTAGTTCTTTTCGCCCGTATCACTGATCCAGCCTTGCGCCTTCATCCGCTCCAGCCTACCGCGCAAGGTGGTGTGCTGCACCGGCTCCCCCAGACACCCCTGAAATGCCGTCAGCGCATCGGTCACGGTGAATCGCGGTGCCAGCAGATACAGCGGCAACGAGCTGTAGACCGACTTGCCCCGCAGCCGCTCAGCCGCCAGACGCACCAACTGCGTGTGGTCGAACGGCAATGCCTGTGCCCCTGCAATGACGCCCGCCAACTCGACGAATCGCAGGTTTTCATCCTGTGGCTCTGCATCAGACGCCAACAGCGCCAGGTAGCAGGTGCTCAGCGACCAGCCGCGCGGATCGCGCACACCATTACCGACTGTCGCCACCTGCTCCAGATACTGCGGTTGCAGGCGCGCCTTGTCGGCCAGTGCTCGGGCAGCGGCGGCGTCCAGGCTGGCATCGGCACAACGGCCGTTGACCAGCACGCCCGGCAGCGCCCATTGCCCGGCGTAAGGTTCACGCTGGCGACGCAACAGAAGCACCTGTAGCGTCCCCTCCTCGCTCAGACGCAGGGCGACGATATCTACCCCGGCCAGCACCTCAACTGCACTCATCCTGTTGCTTGCTCCTTCATGTACTTATTTCATCTTGACCAATAACTCATATTTTTTCACGTAGGTTTTGGCGAAAACACTTGACTACATATTTCATCAGATGAAATATGTAGTCACTCACCCAAGAGAAGGAGGCGTACCATGAAGATCGCCAGCTTCGACGTCGACGCTCAGAAAGGCTTTACCCCGCTGTGCCCCAACGAGCTACCGGTGCCCGAGGGCGACACCATCGTCCCGGCGCTGAACCAACTGGCCGCACGCGCCCAGCTGCGCATCGGCAGCAAGGATGCCCACAGCCCGCAAGCGGCCTGGGTCGTCGATAACCACGATGAGATGTTGCGCCCCCTGCCGTTGGCCAATGCAGACCTGACCTGGGTCAGCCACTGCGTGCCTGGTACGCCCGGCTTCGAACTGCTCGATGACCTACCAGCGCCGCTGGATTACGACTACTTCGTGTGGAAAGGCGTCGAACCGGACCTGCACCCCTACGGTGCCTGCTATCACGACCTGGCCGAGAAGCGCAGCACGGGCGTGATCGAGTTTCTCCGGCAAAATGACGTCGACCTCGTTCTGGTCGGCGGCCTGGCCCTGGACTACTGCGTCAAGACCACCGCCCTGCAGCTGCGCCGCGCCGGCTTCGAGGTGATCGTGCATCTACCTGCCTGCCGAGCCATTGCCAGCGAAACGGCCGAAACAGCCTGCATCGCCATGCGCGAACAGGGCATCACACTTGCCACCAGCCTGGAACAGCTGGATGACACCCTCGCCAAGGAGAACCTGCGATGAGCGAGAGCATCTTCGCCGAGCGCACCGTGCAGAACCTGCTGGACACCGATTTCTACAAGCTGACCATGATGCAGGCGGTGCTGCACAACTACCCCAACGCAGAAGTGGAATGGGAGTTCCGCTGCCGCAGCAGCGAGGATCTGACGCCCTACCTGGCCGAGATCCGCTACCAGATCGAACGCCTCAGCGAGCTGAGCCTAAGCGTCGACCAGCTTGCCTTTCTCGACAGCATTCCCTTCATCAAGCCCGACTTCATCCGCTTTCTGAGTTTGTTCCGCTTCAACCTGCGCTACGTGCACACCAGCATCGAAGACGGCCAGTTGAACATCCGCCTGCGCGGTCCCTGGCTGCACGTAATCCTTTTCGAAGTACCGCTGCTGGCCATCGTCAGCGAAGTGCGCAACCGCTATCGCTACCGCGAAGTGCTGCTGGAACAGGCCGCCGAGCGCCTGTACGAGAAGCTCGACTGGCTCAAGGCCAAAGCCTCGCCGAGCGAACTGGCCGGCTTCCAGCTGGCTGATTTCGGTACTCGCCGGCGCTTCTCCTACCGCGTGCAGGAGCAGGCGGTGCATATCCTCAAGCGCGACTTCCCCGGGCGTTTCGTCGGCACCAGCAACGTGCACCTGGCCCGCGAGTTCGACCTCAAGCCAATTGGCACCATGGCCCACGAATGGTTGATGGCGCACCAGCAACTCGGCCCGCGCCTGATCGACAGCCAGATCGCCGCACTCGACTGCTGGGTGCGTGAATACCGCGGCTTGCTTGGCATCGCCCTGACCGACTGCATCACCATGGATGCCTTCCTCGCCGATTTCGACCTGTATTTCGCCAAGCTCTTTGACGGCCTACGCCATGACTCCGGCGACCCACTGGTATGGGCGGAAAAAGCCATCGCCCACTACGAGAAACTCGGCATTGACCCCAAAAGCAAGACCCTGGTGTTCTCCGACGGGCTCGATCTACCCAAGTCGCTGCAGCTCTACCGTGCACTTTCCGGGCGAATCCACGTAAGCTTCGGCATCGGCACCAACCTGACCTGCGACATCCCTGGCGTCACTCCGATGAACATCGTGATCAAGATGACCGCCTGCAATGGTCAGCCGGTGGCGAAGATTTCCGATACGCCTGGCAAGACCCAATGCCGCGACGAGAATTTCGTCAGTTACCTGAAACACGTCTTTCGCGTGACCCAGTGAGGACCCAGACATGAGCAACCGCCAAGCCGAAATCGCCGCCGCTCTCGATGTAGTGCCGCCGTTCGCCGATGAGGCAGCGCTGAGCGCAGAGATCGAGCGCCGCAAGAGCTTCATCAAACACACCCTGAAGAACGCCGGCCTCAAGGTACTGGTGCTGGGCATCAGCGGTGGCGTCGACTCACTGACTGCCGGGCGCCTGGCCCAGCTGTCGGTCGAGGAGCTGCGCGCCGAAACGGGCGATACAGGTTACCGTTTCATCGCCGTGCGCCTGCCGCACAACGCCCAGCACGACGAACATGACGCCCAGGATTCGCTGAAATTCATCCGTGCCGATGAAGAAGACACGGTCAACATCGCCAGCAGCGTGAGCGGCCTCGGCGAGCAGGTCAGCCACCTGCAGAAACTGACGGACGCCCGGCGCGATTTCGTCGTCGGCAATATCAAGGCACGCATCCGCATGGTCGCCCAGTTCGCCATCGCCAATGCCAACAACGGCCTGGTGATCGGCACCGACCACGCTGCTGAAGCAGTGATGGGCTTCTTCACCAAGTTCGGCGACGGCGCCTGCGACCTCGCCCCGCTATCCGGCCTGGTGAAGAACCAGGTACGCGCCATTGCCAAGCACCTGGGCGCACCGCAGCACCTGGTGCAGAAGACGCCCACCGCCGATCTGGAAGAGCTGCGCCCGGGCAAGCCGGATGAGGAAGCCCATGGCGTCACCTACGCCGAAATCGATGCCTTCCTGCATGGCGAGAAAGTCAGCGACGAAGCCTACGCCACCATCGTGCGCACTTACGACAACACGCGGCACAAGCGCGAGCTACCGCTGGTGCCCTGAGCGCCGTAGGGCGGCAAGAAAGAGCCGGGTATCGCCCGGCTTTTTCGTCCGCACTGCAAATTAACGCCACTCCCCGGCAATGCGTTCTGCTGACGCGGTGAGGCGCTCGAAAACCTCAAGTGGCCGACACTTGGCCATCGGCGCCGGCGGCGGTTGATCGGGCAATGTTGGCTCACCCGGCTCCTGCGGCGGCACGGGCCTTCCTGGCTGATCAGGGATATCGGGTTCGGGCTGGCCGGGAACGCCTCCCGCATTGAGATCGAAAAAAGACATGAGTCGCTCTCCTGAACGTTGACTGTTACAGGTGGAGCCCTACACAAGCAGGAAATTCAGGCTATCCGACCAAACGCTAGCGCGCACAAAAAAGCCGGGCTAAGCCCGGCTTCCTGACAACGCTTCGGCGATCAGGCCTTGGGCAGGGTTACCCCGGTCTGCCCCTGGTACTTGCCACCGCGATCACGGTACGACACCTCACAGGCCTCGTCGGATTGCAGGAACAGCATCTGCGCCACACCTTCGTTGGCGTAGATCTTCGCCGGCAGGTTGGTGGTATTGGAGAACTCCAGGGTCACGTGACCTTCCCACTCCGGCTCCAGCGGCGTGACGTTGACGATGATGCCGCAACGCGCATAGGTGCTCTTGCCCAGGCAGATGGTCAGCACGTCACGCGGAATACGGAAGTATTCGACGGTACGGGCCAGAGCGAAGGAGTTAGGCGGAATGATGCAAACATCGCTCTTGATGTCGACGAAGCTCTTCTCATCGAAATTCTTCGGGTCGACGATAGCCGAATGGATATTGGTGAACACCTTGAATTCATCGGCGCAACGAACGTCGTAGCCATAGCTGGAAACACCGTAGGAGATGACGCGACTGTCGTCGGCACCGCGCACCTGGCGCTCTACGAACGGCTCGATCATGCCGTTTTCCTGGGCCATGCGGCGAATCCACTTGTCCGATTTGATGCTCATGGCGAGGTGTCCTGAGTGGGCTATTGCAAGAAAAGTGAGCGCATCTTACCGATGCAGGCGCCACGCTTCAAAGACCGTAGCCTCCAGTGCCGAAGATTATTTGCAAAAAAGCTGCATCGACTATTCGCACTTGGCGATAAAAACACGTATGGTGTCCCCACTGTGCTGCATGTGTCACCGCGAATCGCTACTAGATGCCTAGATTTCGATCCAAACATCGTCCGACTCCTAGTACTCGTTGCACTCAGTCCCGGCCTGGGCTTTTCCAGGGCTGCTATTACTTTTGTTAGGAGACATCACATGTCCAATCGTCAGACTGGCACCGTTAAGTGGTTCAACGATGAGAAAGGCTACGGCTTCATCACCCCGCAATCCGGTGACGACCTCTTCGTACACTTCAAAGCCATTCAGAGCGATGGTTTCAAGAGCCTGAAAGAAGGCCAGCAAGTTTCCTTCGTGGCCACCCGTGGTCAGAAAGGCATGCAAGCTGAGGAAGTTCAGGTTATCTAACCTGAGCTGAACTGCTTGAAAAGAGCCCCGCCTAGTGCGGGGCTTTTTTATGGGCGTTTGCACGTCCCGTAGGAGCGGATTTATCCGCGAATCGCGGCTGAAGCGCAATGCCGCCCAGCCGCTCCTACAGAAGCTTGATCAGGGCAATGGGAAATCACCAAGCCAGGACCGAGTCGCCTGCCTACCCTCTCCCGCCCTCCGGGCACCCTCGGTTTGGGCATCCTGCGTCGCTCTACCTCCTGCATCCATGCAGTCGTCTCCCATAAATGGGAGAGGGGCATCAGAAAGCCGCTGCGCAGCTGCTGTTAGTCCTCGCTGATCTCGATGCTCGGCATCGCCGGTTTACCCGCCAGGGCGATGCGCGCGCCGACCTTACGCGCCAAGTCCTGGTAGATCATGGCGATCTGGCTTTCTGGGTCGGCGACCGTGGTCGGCTTGCCATCATCGGCCTGCATGCGAATGGCCATCGACAGCGGCAGCGAGGCCAGCAGCTCGACGTCATATTGCGCAGCCAGCTTCTCACCGCCGCCCTCGCCAAACAGGTGTTCGGCATGGCCGCAGTTGGAGCAGATATGCACGGCCATGTTTTCCACCACGCCCAACACCGGGATGTGCACCTTGCGGAACATCTCCACGCCTTTCTTGGCATCGAGCAGCGCCAAGTCCTGCGGCGTGGTGACGATCACGCTGCCAGCCACCGGCACCTTCTGCGCCAGGGTCAGCTGGATATCGCCGGTGCCCGGCGGCATGTCCACCACCAGATAATCGAGATCGTTCCAGGCGGTCTGGGAGATCAACTGCAGCAAAGCGCCACTGACCATCGGCCCGCGCCACACCATCGGTGTGTTGTCGTCAGTGAGAAAGGCCATGGACATCACCTGCACGCCATGAGCCTCGAGCGGCACGAACCATTTCTGATCTTTGACCTGCGGGCGCGTGCCTTCGGCGATGCCGAACATGATGCCCTGGCTGGGGCCGTAGATATCGGCATCGAGAATGCCGACCCGCGCGCCTTCACGCGCCAGCGCCAACGCCAGGTTGGCTGCGGTGGTGGACTTGCCCACACCGCCCTTGCCCGAGGCCACGGCAATCACGTTCTTCACACCAGCCAGGGCCGGCACCTGCGCCTGGCCCTGGTGCGAATCGATCACGCAGTCGACCTGCACCCGCGCGCTGTCGACAGCATCGAGATTCTCCAGCGCCATCTGCAGCATCTGCGCCCAACCGTTCTTGAACAAACCAGCGGCATAGCCCAGCTCCAGACGCACGGAAACCCGCGTGCCCTGGATGTCGACCTCACGCAGGCAACCGGCGCTGACCGGGTCCTGATCGAGGTGAGGGTCGGTGAACTGACGCAGACAGGCTTCGACCGCTTCGCGGGTGACGGCACTCATGCATGAACTCCAGAAGGCAGCGGAAAAACAGGCCGGCATCATAGCAGCAGCACCGCACCATGCGCGGCACATCGAGCATGCTTGCCTGCAGCAGGTGGCTTGCAGCCTGCCGCTGCTTTATAGTTGCCGACTTCCCTCGTTTTACCAGTGCAGCCGATCACCATGACCGAAGCCCGCAAGATTCTCGTTACCAGCGCCCTCCCCTACGCCAACGGTTCGATCCACCTCGGCCACATGCTCGAGTACGTGCAGACCGACATGTGGGTGCGCTACCAGAAGCTGCGTGGCAACCAGGCCATCTATGTGTGTGCGGACGACGCACACGGCTCGGCCATCATGCTGCGCGCCGAAAAGGAAGGCATCACGCCCGAGCAGTTGATCGATGGTGTACGTGCCGAGCACATGGCTGACTTCGCCGATTTCGGCGTGGACTTCGACAATTACCACTCGACCCACTCCGACGAGAACCGTGAGCTGTCGGCGGCCATCTACCTGGCGCTGCGCGACAAGGGGCATATCGCCACCCGCGCCGTGACCCAGTATTTCGACCCCGAGAAAGGTATGTTCCTCGCCGACCGTTTCATCAAGGGCACCTGCCCGAAATGTGGCACCGAGGATCAGTACGGCGACAACTGCGAGAAGTGTGGCGCGACTTACTCGCCAACCGAGTTGAAGAACCCGCGCTCGGCCATCTCCGGCGCTGTGCCAGTGCTCAAGGAGTCGCAGCACTTCTTCTTCAAGCTGCCGGACTTCGAAGCCATGCTCAAGCAGTGGACGCGCTCCGGCGCGCTGCAGGAAGCGGTGGCCAACAAGATCGCTGAGTGGCTCGACGGCGGCCTGCAGGAGTGGGACATCAGCCGCGATGCGCCCTACTTCGGCTTCGAGATTCCGGACGAGCCGGGCAAGTACTTCTACGTCTGGCTGGACGCGCCGATCGGCTACATGGCCAGCTTCAAGAACCTCTGCAGCAAACGCCCGGAGCTGGATTTCGACGCGTTCTGGGGCAAGGACTCGACCGCCGAGTTGTATCACTTCATCGGCAAGGACATCGTCAACTTCCACGCCCTGTTCTGGCCGGCCATGCTCGAAGGCGCCGGCTACCGTAAGCCCACCGCGGTCAACGTGCACGGCTACCTGACGGTCAACGGCCAGAAAATGTCCAAGTCGCGCGGTACCTTCATCAAGGCGCGCACCTACCTGGATCACCTGAACCCGGAATACCTGCGCTACTACTACGCCTCCAAGCTGAGCCGTGGCGTCGACGACCTCGACCTGAACCTCGAGGACTTCGTGCAGAAGGTCAACTCGGACCTGGTCGGCAAGGTGGTCAACATCGCCAGCCGTTGCGCCGGTTTCATCCACAAGGGCAACGCCGGCCTGCTGGTCGCCGCCAACCCGGAACCCGAGCTGTGGGATGCCTTCCAGGCCGCCGCGCCGAGTATCGCCGATGCCTACGAGGCGCGTGACTTCTCCCGCGCCATGCGCGAAATCATGGCGCTGGCCGACCGCGCCAACGCCTGGATCGCCGACAAGGCGCCCTGGGCACTGAACAAGGTCGAAGGCAAGCAAGCCGAGGTGCAGCAGATCTGCGCGCTGGGCATCAACCTGTTCCGCCAACTGGTGATCATGCTCAAGCCGGTACTGCCGAAGCTGGCCGCCGAGGCAGAAGCCTTCCTCAACGTGAAGCCTCAGTCCTGGGCCGACCTGGCGCTGCCGCTGGCCAATCATCAGTTGAATCCGTTCAACCCGCTGCTGACCCGCATCGAACAACCGAAAATCGAAGCCATGATCGAAGCCTCCAAGGAAGACCTCGCCGCCGAAGCGCCCAAACCACAAGGCAATGGCGAACTGAGCAAGGACCCGCTGGCTGCCGAGATCAATTTCGACGCCTTCGCTGCCGTCGACTTGCGCATCGCCCTGATCGAAAAATGCGAATTCGTCGAAGGCGCCGACAAGCTGCTGCGCCTGTCGCTGGATATCGGCGACGAAAAGCGCAATGTGTTCTCCGGCATCAAGTCCGCCTACCCGGACCCGAGCAAGCTGGAAGGTCGCCTGACCCTCTACGTCGCCAACCTGGCGCCACGCAAGATGAAGTTCGGCGTCAGCGAAGGCATGGTCCTGGCGGCCGGCCCCGGCGGTGAGGAAATCTACCTGCTCAGCCCGGATAGCGGCGCCAAGCCAGGCCAGCGCGTCAAGTAAGCACCAGCTAGGCTTATAGCAGTCGAACAAGCCGGCCACTGCCGGCTTGTTTGCATCTACGCGCTTCCCGATAATAGGCGCCCTTTTCCTATGGCCTTTGCGCACTCGACGGCAATCCGATGACCGAACTCGTCCTGATCATGGTCAGCGCCATCCTGGTCAACAATTTCGTGCTGGTGCAGTTCCTCGGCCTGTGCCCGTTCATGGGCGTGTCGAAGAAGATCGAAACCGCAATCGGCCTGTCCCTGGCGACCACCTTCGTGTTGACCCTGGCGGCCATGTGCAGCTACCTGGTGCAGCAGTACGTGCTCAAACCACTGGATCTGGAGTTTCTGCGCACCATCAGTTTCATCCTGGTGATCGCCGTGGTGGTGCAGTTCACCGAGATGGTGGTGAACAAGACCAGCCCACTGCTCTATCGCGTCCTGGGCATTTTCCTGCCGCTGATCACCACCAACTGCATCGTTCTTGGCGTCGCCCTGCTCAACGCCAACAAGGCCGAGTTCACCTTCATCACCGCCACCGTCAACGGTTTCGCCGCTGGCCTGGGCTTCTCCCTGGTGCTGGTACTGTTCGCCGCCATGCGTGAACGCATCGCCATTGCCGACGTGCCGAAATCCTTCCAGGGCGCGGCTATCGGCATGATCACCGCCGGGCTGATGTCGCTGGCGTTCATGGGCTTCTCCGGGCTGATCAAGCTATGAGCCTGGTTCTGGTCGCCGTCCTCGCCCTGCTCGCGCTGTGCCTGATCGCCGGCGCCATCCTCGGGTTTGCCGCCGTGCGCTTCAAGGTCGAGGGCGACCCCATCGCCGAGCAGATCAACGCCCTGCTGCCGCAGACCCAGTGCGGCCAATGCGGCTATCCCGGTTGCAAACCCTACGCCGAGGCCATCGCCGGCGGCGACAAGATCAACAAGTGTCCGCCCGGCGGCGAAGCCACCATCGCCGCCCTGGCCGATCTGCTCGACGTCGAGGCGGAACCGCTGGACGCGGTGGAAGGCGAAAAGCCACAGATGGTCGCGTTTATCCGCGAAGCCGAGTGCATTGGCTGCACCAAATGCATCCAGGCCTGCCCGGTGGACGCCATCGTCGGCGCGGCGCGGCAGATGCATACGGTGATCGTCAGCGAATGCACCGGCTGCGACCTGTGCGTCGAACCCTGCCCGGTGGACTGCATCGACATGATCGAAGTCGGCAGCAGCGTGCAGAGCTGGAAATGGGACAAGCCGCTGGCACCCGGCCAGTTGATCGCCAGTGACCGGGAGCAGGCGGCATGACGGTGCAGGAAAAGTTCTGGGATATCCCTGGCGGCATCCACCCAGCCGAGCGCAAGGAACTGTCCAACCGCACACCGATCCAGCAGGCGCCACTGCCCAAACGCCTGGTGTTGCCGCTCGGCCAGCATATTGGCGCAACCGCTGAGCCCTGTGTGGCGGTCGGCCAACGCGTACGTAAGGGCGAGAAGATCGCCAACGCCAACGGTTTCGTCAGTGTGCCGCTGCATGCGCCGACTTCCGGCAGCGTCGCCTTTATCGATGAGCAGCCTTATCCGCATGCTTCCGGCATGCTGGCACCGGCCATCGTCATCGACAGCGATGGCCTGGACGAGTGGATCGAACTGACGCCCCCCGCCGACTACCGCAGCCTGGAACCCGCCGAACTGCTGGCATTGATCCGCGAGGCCGGCATCAACGGCCTCGGCGGCGCCGGCTTCCCCACGGCGGTCAAGCTCACCGCACGGCCGACGCAGAAGATCCACACCCTGATCATCAACGGCACCGAGTGCGAACCTTACATCACCGCTGATGACGTGCTGATGCGCGAGCGCGCCGCCGAGCTGGTGGCTGGTATCGAGGTACTGGCCCACCTGATCCAGCCGCAACAAGTGCTGATCGGCATCGAAGACAACAAGCCCGAGGCCATCGCTGCCGTGCGTGCCGCCTGCGCCGGGCATGACTACCAGGTGCGGGTGTTTCCGACCAAGTACCCGTCCGGCGGCGAGAAACAGCTGATCCAGATTCTCACCGGCGTCGAGGTGCCCAGCGGCGGCCTGCCCGCCGATATCGGCATCCTTTGCCAGAACGTCGGCACCTGCGTTGCCATCCACGATGCCGTGCTGCTGGGCAAACCGCTGATCTCGCGCATCACCACTCTGACCGGCGAAGCGCTGGCGCGACCTGGCAATGTCGAGGCTCTGCTGGGCACGCCAGTGGGCAAATTGCTGACCTTCGCCGGGCTCGATCAGGACGCACTTAATCGCTTGATCATGGGCGGGCCGATGATGGGCTTTACCCTGCCCTCGCTGGACGTCCCCCTGATCAAGACCAGCAACTGCCTGCTGGCCAGCACCGCCGCAGAACTGCCGCCGCCACCGCCGGCCATGCCCTGCATCCGTTGCGGCGAATGTGCGCAGGCGTGCCCAGCCAGCCTGCTGCCACAACAACTGCACTTCTTCGCCCTGGGCCAGGAGCACGAACAGCTCAAGGCGCACAACCTGTTCGACTGCATCGAGTGCGGCGCCTGCGCCTACGTCTGCCCGTCGAGCATCCCACTGGTGCAGTACTACCGTGTGGCCAAGGCGGAAATCCGCGAGCTGGAGCAGAAGCAACTCAAGGCCGAACATTCCAAGCAGCGCTTCGAGCAACGCCAGGAACGTCTGCGCCGCGCCGAGGAGCAGAAGGAGGCCGAACGCAAGGCCCGCGCCGAAAAAGCCGCTCGCGCCAAGGCCGCACAGGCCGAAGCCCCGCCTGCAGCCGCAGCGGCGCCGGCCGATGAAGCGCTGAAGAAACTCAAGATCGAGGCCAGCATGGCCCAGGTCGCGCTGAAGAAGGCCGAAAAACAGCTGGCCGCCCACGACACGCCCGAGCTGCAGGTACAGGTCGCCGAGCTGCGTGCTGCTGCCGAAGCGGCACAGAAGGCCCTGGCCAATGCCCAGGCGACAGCCCCTGCCCCAGCGCCCAAGCCAGCAGGCGATGAAGCCTTGAAAAAGGCCAAGATCGAAGCGGCCATGCTCAAGGCGCAACTGCGCAAGCTGGAAAAGCTCGAAAGCCCGGACGACGAGCAGCAAACCGAAATCGCCCGTGTGCGCCAGCAACTGGAAGCGGCCGAGAAAGCCCTGGCAGAGCTGGATAGCCAGGAACCTGCTGCCGCAGCCAAACCTGCCGGTGACGAAGCGCTGAAAAAGGCCAAGATCGAAGCCGCCATGCTCAAGGCACAACTGCGCAAGCTGGAAAAGATCGAAAGCCCGGACGACGAGCAGCAAGCCGAAATCGCCCGCGTACGCCAGCAACTGGAAGCCGCCGAGAAAGCCCTGGCCGAGTTGGATAGCCAGAAGCCCGCTGCGGCCGCCAAACCCGCCGGTGACGAAGCACTGAAGAAGGCCAAGATCGAACTGGCAATGAAACGCGCCGAACTGAAGAAGGCAGAAAAGGCCGGCAGCGACGACACCGCACTGCAACCGCTACGCGATGCCCTGGCCGCTGCTGAACAAGCACTGCATGCCGCCGAGGCCACCTCGGGTAAACCAGCCCCGGAGCTGGTGCGTACCGAACATCCGGGCGTGGACGCCGAGCTGAAAGCTCTGAAGACCGAAGTGGCCTTCGCTCGCGCCGACCTGCGCAAGCTGGAGCGTGACGACAACGCTGCCGCCGACGCACTGCAGCAGGCACGTACCCGCCTGGCCGATGCCGAGCGCAAGCTGGCCGACTACCAACCCTGACATCCGCCCCGGATTGCATCCGGGCTACAAAAGATACCCCGTCGCGCCGGAGACCCCGGGCGGCACAGACAACCGTAGCCCGGATGCAATCCGGGAACCGCGCCCAACAAGGCGCCGCGACAGTAACGACCGGAGCGCCGATGGCCCTGCCCCGCATCACATCGCCCCACGCCACGGGCAGCAATCGTACCCAGCAGGTCATGCTGCAGGTGTTGCTGGCCACCGTGCCGGGCATCCTCGCCCTGACCTGGCTGTTCGGCGTCGGCACCCTGTTCAATCTGGTCTGGGCCAGCCTCTGCGCCCTGGGCTTCGAGGCTGCGCTGCTGGCGGCACGCAAACGCCCGGTGGTGTTCTTCCTCAAGGACTACAGCGCCCTGGTCACCGCCGTGCTGCTGGCCCTGGCCCTGCCGCCCTACTCGCCCTGGTGGCTGACGCTGATCGCCTGCGGCTTCGCCATCTCCCTCGGCAAGCAGCTCTACGGTGGCCTCGGGCAAAATCCGTTCAACCCGGCCATGGTCGGCTACGTGGTGGTGCTGATCTCCTTCCCCGTCGACATGACCAGTTGGCCCGCGCCACACGCCTTCGCCGCGCTGGACGGCATCAAACACATCCTAGGCATAGCCAATCTCCCGGATGGCTGGGCCCAGGCCACCGCGCTGGACGCGCTGAAGGTGAACAAGAGCCTGACCATCGACGAACTGCACGCCAGCAACCCGGCCTTCGGCTATTTCGGCGGTGCCGGCAGCGAGGTGGTCAATCTGGCCTTCCTCGCAGGCGGCCTGTATCTGCTGCATAAACGCCTGATCACCTGGCATGCGCCAGTGGGCATGCTCGCCGCGCTGTTCGTCATGAGCCTGCTGTTCTGGAACGGCAGTGGTTCGGACTCCAACGGCTCGCCACTGTTCCACCTGCTCACCGGCGCCACCATGCTCGGCGCCTTCTTCATCGTCACCGACCCGGTGTCCGGCGCCACCAGCAATCGCGGGCGTCTGGTGTTCGGCATCGGCGTCGGCGTGCTGGTCTATGTGATCCGCACCTGGGGCGGCTACCCGGATGCGGTGGCCTTCGCCGTGCTGCTGATGAACCTGGCGGCGCCGACCATCGACTACTACACCCGGCCACGCAGCTACGGCCACCGCAAGCCCAATAGCGGCTTCAAGCTGGGAGAATGAGCATGCTGCCGGAAATCAGCCGCTCGATGCTGAAGAACGCCCTGGTGCTCGGTCTGTTCGCCATCGGTACCGTCGGCACCGTCGCCCTGTTGCAACAGGGCACAGCCGAGCGTATCGCCAATGCCGAGCGTGAAGCGCAGGTACGCGCCCTGGCCGAGATTCTGCCGGCCGGCAGCTACGACAATCACTTGCTGGATAACCGCATCGAACTCAACGCCCCCGAGCTGGGCCACCGCAGCCCACAGTCAGCCTATCTGGCACTCAAGAGCGGTGAGCCCAGCGCGCTGATCCTGCCGGTGACCGCTCCAGACGGCTACAGCGGCGCCATCCACCTGTTGGTCGGCATCTTCGCCGATGGCCGCCTGGCTGGCGTGCGCGTGCTCAGCCATAAGGAAACGCCTGGACTGGGGGACAAGATCGAACTGGCCAAGAGCGACTGGGTACGCAGCTTCGAGGGCAAATCCCTGAACGACCCTGGCGAAGAGCGCTGGGCGGTGAAAAAGGATCGTGGCGACTTCGACCAGTTCGCCGGCGCCACCATCACCCCGCGCGCCGTGGTCAAGGCCGTGCACGGCGTCCTACGCTACTTCGACACGCACCGCGCCCAGTTGCTGGGCCAGGTGGAGGACGAACGATGACCAGCTACCGCGAAATCACCCTCAATGGCCTGTGGAAGAACAACCCAGCGCTGGTGCAGTTGCTCGGCCTCTGCCCGCTGCTTGGGGTGAGCAACTCCACGGTCAACGCCTTGGGCCTGGCCCTGGCCAGTGCCGTGGTACTGGTGTGTTCGAACACCGCCGTGTCGCTGGTACGCGGCGTGGTCAACACCGCTGTGCGTCTGCCGGCCTTCGTCATGATCATCGCCGCGCTGACCACCTGCATCGAACTACTGATGCAGGCCTACACCTACGAGCTGTACCAGATCCTCGGCATCTTCATCCCGCTGATCACCACCAACTGCGTGATCCTCGGTCGCGCCGACGGCTTCGCCGCCAAGCACGACCCAGCCCGCGCCGCCTACGACGGTCTGATGATGGGCCTGGGCTTCGGCACCGTGCTGGTGCTGATCGGCGCCATCCGTGAGCTGCTTGGCACTGGCGCGTTGTTCGCCAACATGCACCTGCTGTTCGGCCCGATTGCCGCCGACTGGAAGCTCACCCTGGTGCACGATTACCGCGGCTTCCTGCTGGCCATCCTGCCACCGGGCGCGTTCATCGTTCTGGGCCTGCTGATCGCCGGCAAGAACCGCATCGATCAGATCGCCGCCGAGCGAGCCAAGGCCGCCGCGCCCGAGCTACCCGCCCAAAGCCGCCGCGTTCGCGTTACCGGAGTCATCGAATGAATGCTGCCAAGCGCCAGGAAATCTTCCGCCGCCTGCACGAAGACAACCCCGAGCCGAAAACCGAGCTGGCCTACAGCACCCCCTTCGAGCTGCTGGTGGCCGTGACGCTCTCGGCTCAGGCCACCGACGTCAGCGTCAACAAGGCAACGGCCAAGCTGTTTCCCGTGGCCAACACGCCGGAGGCGATCTACGCCCTGGGCGTCGAGGGTCTTTCCGAGTACATCAAGACCATCGGCCTGTACAACAGCAAGGCGAAGAACGTCATCGAGGCCTGCCGCCTCCTTATCGAGAAGCACGGCAGCGTGGTGCCGGACAACCGCGAAGACCTCGAAGCCCTGCCCGGCGTCGGTCGCAAGACCGCCAACGTGGTGCTCAATACGGCGTTTCGCCAGTTGGCCATGGCTGTGGACACGCATATTTTCCGCGTCAGCAACCGCACTGGCATCGCGCCAGGCAAGAACGTGGTCGAGGTGGAAAAGAAGCTGCTCAAGTTCGTGCCCAAGGATTACCTGCTCGACGCCCACCATTGGTTGATCCTGCACGGGCGCTACGTCTGCACCGCGCGCAAACCGCGTTGTGGCGCCTGCCGCATCGAAGACCTGTGCGAGTACAAGGCGAAAACCTCCGACGATTGATCGACCATAGAATCTGACGATCTCCTGATTGAAAAAATCTTTTTTACCCGCTCAATTTTTGTCGCTATAAGGTGCGCAAATGGCCCCAGTCACTGGCCTGGAGTGGAATAGATGAGCACTGACAAAGAAGACCTCGAACTGGACGAAGACTTTGTCGCGGAAGAATCGGACGATGCCGAGCCTGCGGTGGAAGTCGCCAAGACCAATCTGACCAAGCGTCGCATCATCGACAACTTCCTCGAAGAGCGTCGCCTGCACAAACAGCTGGCCGAATACGATTTCGATATCTGAGTATCGAGCTGCACAGAAGAAGCCCCGCTGATTGCGGGGCTTTTCGTATGTCGCGATCAGACGCGGCGAGACGGTGAAAGCAGTTCGATCTTGTAACCGTCCGGGTCCTCGACGGAGGCCAGGATGCTCGTGCCGTGCTTCATCGGGCCCGGCTCACGGGTGATCTTGCCGCCACGGCCGCGAATATCCTCGCAGGCCTTGTAGACATCCTCGACTTCCAGAGCGATATGGCCGTAGCCGGTGCCGAGCTCGTAGTGCTCGACGCCCCAGTTGTGAGTCAGCTCGATCACGCTGTTGTGCGCCTCGTCGCCGTAGCCGACGAAGGCCAGAGTGAACTGCCCATCCGGGTAGTCCTCACGGCGCAGCAAAGTCATGCCCAGTACTTCGGTGTAGAAGGCAATGGACTTTTCCAGATCGCCGACGCGCAGCATGGTGTGCAGCAGTCTCATCAGATTCACTCCCGTAAAAAGCAGAACCCCGGCACATGGCCGGGGTTCTTGTTGTGGCGCAGGTGGCTGAGCTTAGACCAGCTTGCGGCCCTTGCCTGCAGCAATACGCATACGCAGGGCGTTGAGCTTGATGAAGCCTGCCGCGTCCTGCTGATTGTAGGCGCCGCCATCTTCCTCGAAGGTCGCGATGTTGGCATCGAACAGCGAATCGTCGGACTTGCGGCCGGTGACGATGACGTTGCCCTTGTACAGCTTCAGGCGGACCACGCCGTTCACGTTAGCCTGGGAGGCGTCGATCATCTGTTGCAGCATCAGACGCTCCGGGCTCCACCAGAAACCGTTGTAGATCAGGCTGGCGTATTTCGGCATCAGCTCGTCTTTCAGGTGAGCCACTTCGCGGTCGAGGGTGATCGACTCGATGGCGCGGTGGGCCTTGAGCATGATGGTGCCGCCGGGGGTCTCGTAGCAGCCACGGGACTTCATGCCGACGAAGCGGTTCTCGACGATGTCCAGACGGCCGATGCCGTTCTCGCCGCCGATACGGTTCAGTTCAGCCAGTACGGTCGCGGGGCTCAGCTCCTTGCCGTCGATGGCGACGATGTCACCGGCGCGGTAGGTCAGCTCGATATAAGTCGGTGCGTCCGGTGCTGCCTCAGGGGAGACAGTCCATTTCCACATGTCTTCTTCGTGCTCGGTCCAGGTGTCTTCCAGCACGCCACCTTCATAGGAGATGTGCAGCAGGTTGGCATCCATGGAGTACGGCGATTTTTTCTTGCCGTGACGCTCGATCGGGATGGCGTGCTTCTCGGCGTAGTCCATCAGCTTCTCGCGCGACAGCAGGTCCCACTCGCGCCACGGGGCGATGACTTTCACACCCGGCTTCAGCGCATAGGCGCCCAGTTCGAAACGCACCTGGTCGTTGCCCTTGCCGGTAGCACCGTGGGAGATGGCGTCGGCGCCGGTCTCGTTGGCGATTTCGATCAGGCGCTTGGCGATCAGCGGGCGGGCGATGGAGGTACCCAGCAGGTACTCGCCTTCGTAGACGGTGTTGGCGCGGAACATCGGGTAGACGAAATCGCGAACGAACTCTTCGCGCAGGTCGTCGATGTAGATTTCCTTGACGCCCATTGCCTGAGCCTTGGCGCGGGCCGGCTCGACCTCTTCACCTTGGCCGAGATCGGCGGTGAAGGTCACCACTTCACAGTTGTAGGTATCTTGCAGCCACTTGAGGATCACCGAGGTGTCCAGGCCACCGGAATAGGCCAGAACTACCTTTTTGACGTCCGCCATGCCATCACTCCACGGGTTGTACGGTAAAACCCGTGATTCTACTGGCCTCGCGCCTCAATTTACAGGGGCGCGACAGCTTGTGATGACGAAGCGACGGGAAGAATCGGCTTTTTTGCTAGGAAGGCGTACTTCCGGCCGGGTCAGCCGGGGGGCTCGGTGGAGCGGTCTGCGGTGCGCTCTGTACCGGGGCGTCCGACGCGGGCATACGATCCAGGCGCAGGGTCGCACGGCGATTCTTGGCGCGATTAGCTTCATTGTTGTTAGGCACCAGCGGGTAGCGCTCGCCGTGAAAGCGCATGGTGATCTGCTCCACCGGTATGCCGCCGGCCACCAGATACTCCTGCACGGCCAGCGCGCGGCGGCGTGACAGGTCACGATTGGTCAGGCGATTGCCGCTGTTGTCGGCATGGCCGTCGATCTGGAAGCTGTTGATGGTGGGGTCGGCCTTGACGAAGTCGAGGATGATATCGAGCTTGGCCTTGGCCATCGGATCGAGATCGATGCCGCCACCGGGAAAGCCAATCTGCGCCTGGCGAATCTGATCGAAATTGACCGGCAGCAGCTTCGCGGTACAGGCCTGGTAATCATCATAGGCCTTGTGAAATTTGACCGGCAGCAGCCGCACTTCCAGGTTATCGCCACCATTGAGCGTGCGATGACGCACCACCGGGCTGCGCCCTTCGAGCAAGCCGGTTAGCAGGCGCGAGCCCTGCTCCTGCGAGCTGTTGAACGGCACCTCGCCATTACCGACGCTGACCACCCCCAGATTGATATCGCCGCGTCCTGGCTGCCAGGGTGCCGCTGCAGCAAGCAAGGTCGCCGACCCCGCGCCCATCCAGCGCTCACGCGCCTTGAGGCGGAAGGTGACCTGCTCGCCGGCACGGCGCACGAACTCGCCACTGCCGAAATTGCTGATCGGCTGGCTCAGGCGACATTCGAACTGATCGCCCTCGACCGTCCACTCCACCTTTTCCAGCCGCGTCTGGAAGCTGATGGCATGCGCTGGCAGGCACAAGGGCATGCCAGCCAGCAGGCTGATCAGAAGGAAATTGGGCGCACGCACGGTCGACTCCACGGCGGTTCACGGCATTCTCACGGGGTATCGGTCAGCCGCGCGGAAACTTGACACCCTGCGTGCGATTGTCGCGTCGGCGCGAGCGCGAACAGGCGCTTTTCAGTTACCATGCGGCCACGTTTTACCCGCCTGGAAGCCTCCATGTCCGACCGCCTGACTCTCCTGCGTCCCGATGACTGGCACATTCACCTGCGCGATGGCGCGGTGCTGCCACACACCGTCGGCGATGCCGCGCGCACTTTCGGCCGCGCCATCATCATGCCCAACCTGGTACCGCCGGTACGCAATGCCGCCGAGGCCGATGCCTATCGTCAGCGTATTCTCGCTGCACGCCCGGCTGGCAGCCGTTTCGAGCCGCTGATGGTGCTCTACCTCACCGACAACACCAGCCCCGAGGACGTGCGTGCAGCCAAGGCCAGTGGCTTCGTGCATGCCGCCAAGCTCTACCCGGCCGGCGCTACCACCAACTCCGACTCGGGCGTGACCAGCATCGACAAGATTTTCCCGGCACTGGAAGCCATGGCCGAAGTCGGCATGCTGCTGCTGGTGCATGGCGAAGTGACCCGCGCCGAGATCGACGTGTTCGACCGCGAGAAAGCCTTCATCGACGAGCACCTGACCCGCGTGGTCGAGCGCTTCCCCACACTGAAAGTGGTGTTCGAGCACATCACCACCCGTGACGCGGTGCAATTCGTCGAGGCCACCTCGGCCAACGTCGGCGCCACCATCACCGCGCATCACCTGCTGTACAACCGCAACCACATGCTGGTCGGCGGCATTCGTCCGCACTTCTATTGCCTGCCAATCCTCAAGCGCAACGTGCACCAGGAAGCCCTGCTCGACGCCGCCACCCGCGGCAACGCCAAATTCTTCCTCGGCACCGACTCGGCGCCGCACGTCAAGCACGCCAAGGAAGCCGCCTGCGGCTGCGCCGGCTGCTACACCGCCTATGCGGCCATCGAGCTGTATGCCGAAGCCTTCGAACAGCGTAACGCGCTGGACAAGCTGGAAGCCTTCGCCAGCTTCCATGGCCCGGACTTCTACGGCATGCCGCGCAACAGCGACAGCATCACCCTGGTGCGCGAAGAGTGGACCGTACCGGCCACCCTGCCGCTGGGCGACAACAGCGTCGTGCCGCTGCGCGCTGGTGAAACCCTGCGCTGGAAATTGCTGGAGGCTCAGGCGTGAGCGAAGACAACTACGACGACGAACTCGAGCCGAGCCTGCCGTCCGGCCCGCGCACGCCCATGGCAGCGCGCTTCCGCGGTTATCTGCCGGTTGTGGTGGATGTGGAGACCGGCGGTTTCAACTGCGCCACCGATGCCCTGCTGGAAATCGCCGCGACCACCATCGCCATGGACGAGAGCGGCTTTCTGTATCCGGATCACACCCACTTCTTCCGCATCGAACCGTTCGAAGGCGCCAATATCGAACAAGCCGCGCTGGAATTCACCGGTATCAAGCTCGACCATCCGCTGCGCATGGCCGTCAGCGAGGAGCACGCGCTAGGCGAAATCTTCAAGGGCCTGCGCAAGTCGATCAAATCGGCCGGCTGCAAGCGCGCCATCCTGGTCGGCCATAACAGCAGCTTCGACCTGGGTTTCCTCAATGCCGCGGTGGCGCGCTGCGGTATCAAGCGCAATCCCTTCCATCCGTTCTCCAGCTTCGACACCGCGACCCTCGCCGGTCTCGCTTATGGCCAGACCGTGCTGGCCAAAGCCTGCCAGACCGCCGGTATCGAGTTCGATGGCAAGGAAGCGCACTCGGCGCGCTACGACACCGAGAAGACCGCTGAGCTGTTCTGCGGCATCGTCAACCGCTGGAAGGAAATGGGCGGCTGGGACGAGTTCGATCAGTAACACGCAATCTCTCGCGTACATTAAAAAACCGGCCCAGGCCGGTTTTTTAATGTCTGGCCAACGGCCGAAAACCGTTCGTCAGACACTGCGAGCATTCGCAATAGATCTTTGACAAGCATTCTCATTAACATTAGTATCCGACCCATCGAACAGAACCACCAAGACGAGCCTTGCTTATGTACGTCTGCCTCTGTGAAGGTGTCACCGATACTCAAATCCGCGATGCGGTCTACGAGGGCTGCTGCAGCTATCGTGAAGTACGCGGCACGCTCGGCATCGCCAGCCAGTGTGGCAAGTGCGCTTGCCTGGCCAAGCAGGTCGTACGCGAAACCATCGCCGAAGTGCAAAGCAGCCAAGCCTCGCTGGCCTACCCTGCTGGTTTCGTCGCAGCCTGAAACACGCCACCGAAAATGAAAAAACCGGATCTCAGCATCCGGTTTTTTTGTCCTCGAACAGCCATAGGGTTACGCCAGGCCGTCGCGCTCCAGGTGGTCGAGGTCCACCGCTTCACCCGGCTTGGCGTGCAGTTTGGCGCGAATGTCCTCGAAGATCGCATCGTATTCGGCATGCGCCCGCATGATCGGGCTGTGATTGGGCGGCAAGCCATGCTTGGCCACCAGGCGGGAGATCACACTGGCGAAGTTGAACGCGGTATCGCGATGCATCTCGAAGACCTCTTCGAAGGCCTTGCCCTCTATCTCGCCCACCAGGCGCCCATGCAACATAGGCCCTTCTTGCGAGTCCTTGCGCACCTCATAGTAGAAATCGATGCTGTAACCAGGTTGCCCGCCCAGACCGAGCGGGTTGCTGCGATGCAGATGACCAGGTTCGAACATGGGGCTCACTCCTTTGCCATAGCGCTACAAGGGCTCCCTCCCGGGAGCATGCGAAGAGTCTAGCTCGCTGCTCACAGCCCAGCAGCGCGCTATTTCAGTGCAGAGTCGAATCCCCTGCTCGTTCCTGTACCAACACCCAGGGGGCGACCACGACTGCCCACAACTGCGGGTCACGCGAAAGCAGATCTTCGGCGCGTGAGTCTTCGAGCTTGCACAACAGGCCTTGGTTCATCCATTGCGCAACGCGAGTCTGATCGTTCTCGGCCACGGCCTGCGCGACCGCCACCAGATCCTCGCCACCCTCGACCCAGAGTAGCGCACCGCGAGCGAAGAACGGCTGCAGTTCCTGCCAACGAATCGGCGCTGTCTCACCGAGCAGCTTGGCATAGAGGGTGCTAGATTGATCCGTCATGGTGTGTCCCGTGTCGATGGCTTTGAATGCAGGCGCGCAATGATAGCGTCGGCAATTGCCCTGGCAAACGCGCGACGCTCGCCAGCCGACCCAGGCCACGCCGTTTTTCTATACATTCCTTGCAATTTAGCGACAACCCCACGTTTCGCCTCCAGCTGCCGGCTTTTCAAGGCGCAAATCCGCGCTCTACACTGTTCCGGTACAGTTGCCGGAGGCATTACCGGGGTCACTGACCCGGTTCTGCAGCTTCGGCCGCAAGAACTACAACAACGAAAAACACAAGAGTGGAGCACTCATGAACAAGGCTACTAAGCAGATTTCCAAGCTGTTCGCTGCAATGGCACTGGCGGGGGCGGCCAGCTATTCGATGGCGGCCGACAACATCAAGATCGGCCTGGCCGGTCCGGTAACCGGTGCTGTTGCTCAATACGGTGAGATGCAATTCATCGGCGCCAAGATGGCCATCGAGCAGATCAACAAGGCCGGCGGCGTGAACGGTGCCCAGCTCGAAGGCGTGGTCTACGACGACGCTTGCGATCCGAAGCAGGCCGTTGCCGTTGCCAACAAAATCGTCAACGACGGCGTCAAGTTCGTGGTTGGCCACCTGTGCTCCAGCTCCACTCAGCCGGCTTCGGACATCTACGAAGACGAAGGCATCCTGATGATCACCGCGGCTTCCACCAGCCCGGACATCACCGCTCGTGGCTACGAGCTGGTCTTCCGCACCATCGGTCTGGACAGCCTGCAAGGCCCGACCGCCGGTAACTTCATCGCCGACCACATCAAGCCGAAGAATGTTGCTGTCATCCACGACAAGCAGCAGTACGGCGAAGGTATCGCCACCGCGGTCAAGCAGACCCTGGAAAGCAAAGGCGTGAAGGTTTCCCTGTTCGAAGGCATCAACGCCGGCGACAAGGACTTCTCCGCGCTGATCGCCAAGCTCAACCAGGCTGGCGTCGACTTCGTCTACTACGGCGGCTACCACCCAGAGCTGGGCCTGCTGCTGCGCCAGACCAAAGAGCGTGGCCTGAACGTCAAGTTCATGGGTCCGGAAGGCGTGGGTAACAAGGAAATCTCGGCCATCGCTGGCCCGGCTTCCGAAGGCCTGCTGGTCACCCTGCCGAAGTCCTTCGACCAGGATCCGAAGAACCAGGCGCTGGTCGAGGCCTTCAAGGCCAAGAACGAAGACCCGAGCGGTCCGTTCGTGTTCCCGGCCTACGCTGCCGTTCAAGTCATCGCCGAAGGCATCGAGAAAGCCGGCGACACCGATACCGCCAAGGTAGCGGCTGCGCTGCGCGCCAACAGCTTCGACACCCCCACCGGTTCCCTGGGCTTCGATGAGAAGGGCGACCTGAAGGACTTCAGCTTCGTGGTGTACGAGTGGCACCAGGACGGCACCAAGTCCGAAGCCAAGTAAGCTTCCTGTCTGAGCCAAAGCCCACTGCGCGAGCAGTGGGCTTTGTTTATTAGAAGAATTCCGGCCTCGCGCTGCGCCACAAGCGCCGCTTTACGCGCTGCCCAGGAGTTAGGCAATGCCTGATCTTTATCACTACCTACAACAGCTGATCAATGGCCTGACCATTGGCAGTACCTATGCCCTGATCGCCATCGGCTACACCATGGTCTACGGCATCATCGGCATGATCAACTTCGCCCACGGCGAGGTTTACATGATTGGCTCGTACGTAGCCTTCACCGTTATCGCCGGCCTCGCCATGTTCGGCCTGGAAGCAGTGCCCTTCGTGATGATCGCGGCCTTCGCCGCCACCATGATCGTCACCAGCGCCTACGGCTACAGCATCGAACGGGTGGCCTATCGCCCCCTGCGCGGCGGCAACCGTCTGATCCCGCTGATCTCCGCGATCGGTATGTCGATCTTCTTGCAGAACGCGATATTGCTTTCGCAAGACTCCAAGGACAAAGCCATTCCCAACCTGCTGCCCGGCAATTTCATCCTCGGTGAAAGCGCGGCCAACGGCGTGGTGGTGTCCTACATGCAGGTGCTGATCTTCATCGTCACCTTCGTCACCATGATCGGTCTGACCCTGTTCATCTCCCGTTCTCGCCTGGGCCGCGCCTGCCGCGCCTGCGCCGAAGACCTGAAGATGGCCAACCTGCTCGGTATCAATACCAACAACATCATTGCCCTGACCTTCGTCATCGGTGCGGCACTGGCTGCCATCGCCTCGGTACTGCTGGGCATGAACTACGGCGTGATCAACCCGCACCTGGGCTTCCTCGCCGGTATCAAGGCCTTCACCGCTGCGGTACTCGGTGGTATCGGCAGCATTCCTGGCGCAGTGCTCGGCGGCCTGCTGCTGGGCGTGGCCGAAGCCTTCGGCGCCGATATCTTCGGTGATCAATACAAGGACGTCGTGGCATTCAGCCTGCTGGTGCTGGTGCTGCTGTTCCGCCCGACCGGCATCCTCGGCCGTCCTGAGGTGGAAAAAGTATGAGCACCGCTATTACCAAGAATCTCAAATCCGCGATTTTCAGCGCCCTGCTGGTGCTGATCATCTCCTACCCGGTTCTGGGCCTGAAACTCTCCACCGTCGGCATCAGCCTGCGCGTGGAAGGCGCCACCGCCTTCGAACTCTGGTGTATCGGCGGCGCTGCTACGCTGATTTTCCTCTGGCAATTGCTGCGCGACCGGCTGACCCCGGCCTGGGCCAAGCTGCCCAAACTGCCCAGCGGTTCCGGTGAGATCGGTAACTTCCTCACCCTGCCTTCCACCCAGCGCTGGATCATTCTGGCGATGGTCATGGTGGCACTGGTTTGGCCGTTCTTCGCCAGCCGCGGTTCGGTGGATATCGCCACGCTGATCCTGATCTACGTGATGCTCGGCCTCGGTCTGAACATCGTGGTCGGCCTCGCCGGCCTGCTCGATCTGGGCTACGTCGGCTTCTACGCCGTCGGCGCCTACAGCTACGCGATTCTGGCTCACTACTTCGGTCTGGGCTTCTGGCTCTGTCTGCCGCTGGCCGGCATGATGGCCGCGTTGTTCGGCTTCCTCCTGGGCTTCCCGGTGCTGCGCCTGCGCGGTGACTATCTGGCTATCGTGACCCTGGGCTTCGGCGAGATCATCCGCATTCTGCTGCGTAACCTCACCGAATTGACCGGTGGCCCCAATGGCCTGAGCATCGCCAACGAGAACAAGCCGACGCTGTTCGGTCTGTCCTTCGAGCGCCGTGTACCCGCCGACATGCCGACCTTCCACGGCTACTTCGAAATCGCCTACAACTCGCAGTACAAGGTGATCTTCCTCTACCTGATCGCCCTGCTACTGGTGTTGCTGACCCTGTTTTTGGTCAACCGCCTGCTGCGTATGCCGATCGGCCGCGCCTGGGAAGCACTGCGTGAAGACGAAATCGCCTGCCGCGCGCTGGGCCTGAACCCCACCGTGATCAAGCTCTCGGCCTTTACCATCGGCGCCAGCCTGGCCGGTTTCGCCGGCAGCTTCTTCGCTGCGCGCCAGGGTCTGGTGACGCCGGAGTCGTTCACCTTCATCGAGTCAGCGATGATCCTCGCCATCGTCGTGCTCGGCGGCATGGGCTCGCAGCTGGGCGTGATCCTCGCTGCCATCGTCATGGTGATGCTGCAGGAGATGCGTGAGCTGAGCGAGTACCGCATGCTGATCTTCGGCCTGGTCATGATCTTCATGATGATCTGGCGCCCGCAAGGGTTGCTGCCGATGCAACGTCCCCACCTGGAGCTGAAGCGATGAGCCGCACGATTCTCGAAGTAAGCGGCCTGTCCATGCGTTTCGGCGGCCTGCTGGCCGTCAACGGGGTGGGCCTGAACGTCAAGGAAAAGCAGGTGGTCTCGATGATCGGCCCGAACGGCGCCGGCAAGACCACCGTATTCAACTGCCTGACCGGTTTCTACCAGCCGAGCTCGGGCAGCATCCGTCTCAACGGCGAAGCAATCGAAGGCCTGCCGGGGCACAAGATCGCGCGCAAGGGCGTAGTGCGGACCTTCCAAAACGTGCGTCTGTTCAAGGACATGACCGCGGTGGAAAACCTGCTGATCGCCCAACACCGCCACCTCAACACCAGCTACCTGGCGGGCCTGTTCAAGACGCCAAGCTTTCGCCGCAGCGAACGTGAAGCCATGGACTTTGCCGGCTACTGGCTGGAGAAGGTCAACCTGGTGGACTTTGCCAATCGCGAAGCCGGCACACTCGCCTACGGTCAACAACGTCGCCTGGAAATCGCCCGCTGCATGATGACCCGTCCGAGCATCCTCATGCTCGACGAGCCAGCCGCAGGTCTGAACCCGCGCGAAACGGAAGACCTGAAAGAGTTGATCGGCGTGCTACGCGACGAACACAACGTCACCGTACTGCTGATCGAGCACGACATGAAGCTGGTGATGAGCATTTCCGACCACATCTACGTGATCAACCAGGGCACTCCCCTGGCCGACGGCACGCCGGACGACATCCGCAACAACCCGGACGTGATCAAAGCCTATCTGGGGGAGGCGTAATCCATGCTGAGTTTCAACAACGTCTCAACCTTCTACGGCAAGATCCAGGCCCTGCACGACGTCAGCATCGAAGTGCAGAAAGGCGAGATCGTCACCTTGATCGGCGCCAACGGCGCCGGCAAGTCGACCCTGCTGATGACCCTGTGCGGCAACCCGCGCGCCACCAGTGGCAGCATCCGCTACCTGGGTGAAGAGCTGGTGGGCATGGATACCCCGGAGATCATGCGCAAGAGCATCGCCATCGTGCCGGAAGGCCGTCGCGTGTTCGCCCGCCTGACCGTCGAGGAAAACCTGGCCATGGGCGGTTTCTTCGGTGACAAGGCGGACAATCAGGAGCAGCTGGACAAGGTCCTGCACCTGTTCCCGCGTCTGAAGGAACGCTTCGCCCAGCGCGCCGGCACCATGAGCGGCGGCGAGCAGCAAATGCTCGCCATCGGTCGTGCGCTGATGAGCAAGCCCAACCTGCTGCTGCTCGACGAGCCGTCGCTGGGTCTGGCGCCGATCATCATCCAGCAGATCTTCGACATCATCGAGCAACTGCGCAAAGACGGCGTGACCGTGTTCCTGGTCGAGCAGAACGCCAACCAGGCGCTAAAACTGGCAGATCGCGGTTACGTGCTGGAGAACGGCCATATCGTCATGCGCGGCAGCGGTGAAGAACTGCTCAACGACCCCAAGGTACGCGACGCCTACCTCGGCGGCTAAGCGCTCCCTGCGACATCGGAACCGCCCTTCGGGGCGGTTTCTTTTTATCCGCGGGAGTACTACGGCCGGTATTGATTGGATCGCCCGCAAGCGGGCTTCTACAAAAATCAGTACCGCGCCTCCTGTAGGAGCAGGCTTGCCGGCGATGATGGTCTTCTGGCGAACTCTTAAGCGAATATTTCCACCCCCTTGCGTCAAATGTACCGAGTATTAGTCTCAACAACTCTGCCCTCGCGAGCCCAGATCATGCGCAAGCCTCTGCTCCTGCTATTGGCCATCACCCTGCTGCTGAGCGCGTGCAGCCGTGTCGGCCTGGCCTATCGCAACCTAGATTGGCTGATCCCATGGAAGCTCAGCGACTATGTGGCGCTGAACAGCGAGCAGAGCGCCTGGCTCAAACCCCAGCTGCAAGAACACCTGGCCTGGCATTGCAGCGTCGAGCTGCCGCGCTATCTCGACTGGCTGCAACGCAGCCAGCAGGCACTGAGCAGCCGTGACAGCGAGCTGATGGCCAGCCAGTTGGCCGACTTCGAACAGGCCATGCAGCGCATCGCCGTGGAGATAACCCCCAGCACCATCGAGCTGCTGCGCGGCCTCAGCCCGCATCAGATCGATCAGCTGTTGGCGACCATGGACGAGCAAAACGCCAAGCTGCGTGAGGAGTTTCTCGAGCCGCCCGTGCAGGAGCAGATCAGCCGTCGCGCGGAGCGTATGGAAGAGCGTCTGCAACCCTGGTTCGGCACCCTGAACCCCGAGCAGCGCGAGCGGGTGCAGAGCTGGGCACAGGGCTTGGGTGAACAGAATCAGGTCTGGCTGGAAAACCGCATTGCCTGGCAGCAGGCGCTGCGTGAGGCGCTGGAAGTGCGCCGTGGCGACGACTTCGCTGCGCGCATGACCGCCCTGCTGCAACAGCGCGAGCGTTTCTACACCAGCGCCTACCAGGCCAGCTTTGATAAGAATCGTCAGGCGATGGCCGAGATGATCGTCGACCTGGTCGCCCAGGCTGACCCAAAACAGATGGCGCGAGCCGACAAGCGCCTGAAAAGCCTTCACGCCGATCTGGCTGCGCAGCAATGCACGGCTGATCAGGCAGTTGCGCGGCGCTAAGCAGGACTCGTCGGCAGCGGGCTCAGAGCGCCGGCAAGCGCCAGTCGATGGGCGTCATGCCATTCTGGCTGAGGAACTGATTGCAACGGCTGAAGTGACCGTTACCAATGAAGCCGCGATGCGCCGACAACGGTGACGGGTGCGGCGAGCGCAGCACCAGGTGCTTGGTCGGGTCGATCAGGCGCTGCTTGCCCTGGGCGTGGCTGCCCCAGAGCAGGAACACCAGCTTGTCCTGATGCTCACTGACCACTTCGATCACCCGGTCGGTAAAGAACTGCCAGCCCTTGCCCGCATGCGAGCCAGCGTTGGCGCGTTCCACCGTCAGCGAGGTGTTGAGCAGCAGCACGCCCTGATCGGCCCAGCTCTGCAGGTAACCATGGGCCGGGATGTCGATATTCAGGTCGCGCTTGAGCTCCTTGTAGATATTCACCAGCGACGGCGGCGTCTGCACGCCCGGCTGCACGGAGAAGCACAGGCCATGGGCCTGACCGGGACCGTGGTAAGGGTCCTGGCCGATAATCACCACCTTGACCTGATCCAGCGGCGTGGAATTGAGCGCATTGAAGATCAGTGGGCCCGGCGGATAGATTTCCTTGCCGGCCGCCTTTTCCGCCTGCAGGAACGCACGCAGCTCGCTCATGTAAGGCTTGTCGAACTCCTCACGCAGCGCGTGTTTCCAGCTGGCTTCGAGCTTGATGCGATCGTCGGTCATGCGGTTTTCCTGCAGGGTCAAAACAAGTGCAGGCACGCTAGTGAAGGGGGCCGGGCAAGTCAAGGCAACAGCTGTGCATCGGCTTTAGGCCAAGGCTCTGCTAGCATCTCAATACGCCGCTGCGGTTCCACGGAAATCCCCGCCATCATGTCGCTGTCCCCCGAAGCCATCCGCTTCGCCCTGCTTACACGCTTTCTCAAAGGTCAGGCCAAAGTGCCGCAAATGCCGGAAGCGGCCATGCGCATTCGCCAACTGCTGGACGACCCACGCACCTCGCTGGAACAGCTGGCGCGGGTGATCAACAGTGATCCCCCGCTGGCCGCCTATCTCATGCAGTTCGCCGAAAGCCCGCTGATTCGTGGCGCGCGGCCGTGCGTGTCGATGCGCGACCTGCTCGCCCGAATCGGCACTCGCCAACTCGGCACCCTGGTACTGGGGTTCACCGCGCGCAATCTATTCGCCAGCAAGGAAAAAGCCCTGCAGCAAGCCTTTCGCCAGCGCTGGCGCAAGGCGCGCGAACGTGCCGCGTTCTGCGCCGCCCTGGCGCAGCGCTGCAACCAGCCACTCGATGAGGCCATGCTCGCCGGCCTGCTGCAGGATATCGGCAGCCTACCCCTTCTCGCGGAGCTGGAGCACTGGCCGGATTTCCCCCGTGATGCCGAGCACCTGGATGGGCTCTGCGATTACCTCTCCGGCGACATCGGTGCGCTGGTGCTGACACGCTGGCAGGTGCCGACCACCCTGATCGAGTGCGCCAGGCAACGTAACAAATGGCTGCACGATCACGACGGCGAAGCCGACCTGACCGACCTGGTGCTGCTGGCCAGCGCGTTGCAGATACAACCGGCGAACCTGTCCGAGCCCCTGCCCGCGCAGCGCCGGCTGGGGTTTGAACAACCACTGGCCAGCCTGCGCGAAGAGCTACTGGCCGAGCAACAGCTGTGGCTGCGCATGCTGGCCTGAGCGCCTCTGGCCGATAGATCACGTTGCCTTGAATACCCAGGCGGTACTCAGGGCGCAACCTGCCCCGAGCAAGATATGCCGGGCCCTCACCTACCCCTGGTGGAGTGCCCGGTAATGACTGGGCGCCATGCCCACCACCTTGCGAAACAGCCGTGAGAAGTAATAGGGATCGTCGTAGCCAAGCTGCTCGGCGACCTGGCGCACTTCGGCGTCGCCTCGATCGAGCAGACGGCAGGCCAGGGCCATCTTCAACTGGATGAAGTCCTGGATCGGCGCATGGCCGGTCAGCGCGCGGTAGGTCTTGGCGAAATGAAAGCGCGACAGCTTGAACTGTGCAGCCAGCTCATCAAGGTTGAGGCTGCCGTGCAGGTGCTCGCGCATCACTGCCTGCACCGCCTCGATATCCAGCACGCGGCCGGACTTGAGGTTGACCCGCGCCGGCAGCACGGCCAGCGAGCTGAGCATCGCCTGCAAACGGTGCACAGCGTGGATGAAGGGCAAGATGTTGAGGCCCTGGCGCTGCAAGCCCAGCAACGCCTCGAAATCGCCGATCAGCCGAGGCTGCACGCCGATGCGCCGCAGCGTTTGCGTGCCCAGCAGGCGCAGGAAGTCTTCGCCGTGGCTGCCGTCGAAATGTACCCAGTAGATCGTCCAGGGGTTATGCAGGTCAGCGCCATAGGCATGCGCAGCGTCCTTGGGCAGCAGCAGCAAATCGCCAGCAGCGACCTCAAATCGTCCATCCGATGTTTCCAACCACCCCTTGCCCGAGCGGCAGTAGATCAGCAGATGGTCATCCGGTTGCGCGCGGCGCATCTGGTGACCGGTTGCATCGGGGTAGAAGCCTATGGCCAATGGATAGCACCCAGCGCTCAAGGCATGGCGCGCCAGCAGGCGGCGCAGGCGCGGTGGCGTGATGAAGCGTTGCCCACCGACAGGCAACGGCCAATTGGAGGTTTCCACCCGCATTCCCACCATATCGCTCCTTGCCAGCCTGATCGAGTGACAAGATCGTCCATCCCAAGCCCAAGATCGTCAATCCACAAACGGGCATCCAATGGCTATAAAAGGTCCCATACAAGAACAACAGGAGGCGACCATGCCCCGCACGCTACCGCAACTGATCGACGGCCAGTGGCAAACCAGCCAGGCCCGTGAGCTGATCGAAGTCACCGACCCGACCACCCAGGACGTGATCGCCCTCGCCCCCAAGGCCACTGCCGAGGAAATCGAGGCCGCGGTGGCCGGCGCGCAGAAAGCCTTCCTCGCCTGGCGCGAAGTACCGGTATCGGAGCGCGCCCGTCTGATGCTGCGCTACCAGCACTTGCTCAAGGAACACCACGACGAGTTAGCGCAGATCCTCGCGGCGGAAACCGGCAAGACCTTCGCCGACGCCAAGGGCGACGTCTGGCGCGGTATCGAAGTGGCCGAACATGCAGCCAATATCGCCAGCCTGATGATGGGCGAGACGGTGGAGAACGTCGCCCGCGAGATCGACACCGCTAGTTGGATCCAGCCGCTGGGCGTGTGCGTCGGCATCACCCCGTTCAACTTCCCGGCGATGATCCCTCTGTGGATGTTTCCGCTGGCCATCGCCTGCGGCAATAGCTTCATTCTCAAACCCTCGGAACAGGACCCGATGACGCCCAATCGTCTCGCCGAGCTGTTCCTCGAAGCCGGCGCGCCGGCCGGGGTATTGCAGGTGCTGCATGGCGGGCGTGAGCAGGTCGATGCGCTGCTGGTGCATCCGCTGGTACGCGCGGTGTCCTTCGTCGGCTCAGTCGCGGTGGGCCAACATGTCTATCGCACCGGCACCCAGCACCTGAAGCGCGTGCAGGCCTTTGCCGGGGCGAAGAACCATATGGTGATCATGCCGGATGCACCCAAGGATCAGGTGATCAGCAACCTGCTCGGCGCCAGTTGTGGCGCCGCCGGGCAGCGCTGCATGGCCATCAGCGTGGCGGTGTTCGTCGGTGAATCGAAACAATGGATCGATGAGCTGGCAACGCAGATGGCCGCGCTGCGCCCTGGTCATTGGCAGGACAGCGGCGCCGCCTACGGCCCGCTGATCAGCCCGCAGGCACGCCAGCGCGTGTTGCACCTGATCGAACAAGGCAAGGCCGAAGGCGCCGAGTGTCTGCTCGACGGCTCGCAATGCAAGGTAGACGGTTACCCGAACGGCAACTGGGTCGGGCCAACGCTGTTCCGTGGCGTGACCACGGAGATGGGCCTGTACCGCGAGGAAATCTTCGGCCCGGTACTGGTGTGCATGGAGGTTGCGACCCTGGAAGAAGCCATCGAACTGGTCAACGCCAGCCCCTATGGCAACGGCACCAGCCTGTTCACCCGCTCCGGCGGCGCTGCGCGGCATTTCCAGCACGCGGTTGAAGTCGGCCAGGTGGGCATCAACGTACCGATTCCGGTACCGCTGCCGTTCTTCTCCTTCACTGGCTGGAAGGGCTCGTTCTACGGCGACCTGCACGCCTACGGCAAGCAGGCGGTGCGTTTCTACACCGAGACCAAGACCGTGACCAGCCGCTGGTTCGACGACACACCGCTCGGTGATGGCCCGAACATGACCATTTCACTGAAGTGAGAACTGGGTGAGCGTTTCTTAGACTAATAGACGATCACTCGAACTGGACGAGCGGCGTAAAACGGTTCTCTGCAGAACAAAAACAAGGAGAACTGCAATGCGCCAACTGTCCGCCACGCTGGCCCTGTGGGCCGCACTTACCGCCTGTGCGCAGGCTGCCGAGCCGATCACCCTCGGCCTCAATTACCCGCGCACCGGACCATATAAGGAAGAGGGATTGGCGCAGATGCGTGGAGCCCTGCTGGCCATCGATGAAATCAACGCTGCAGGCGGTGTACTGGGCCGACCGTTGCGCCTGTCCAGCAAGGACACCGCCTCGCGGCCGGCCAAGGCCGAGAAGAACGTCGACAAGCTGGCCGCCGAAGGTGCGGCAATGCTCTTCGGTGGCTCTTCCAGCGCGGTCGCCATCGCCGCAGGCAAGCGCGCCAAGCAGCACGGCCTGCTGTACTTCGGCACCCTTACCTACTCCAACGACACCACTGGCAAGGATGGCCATCGCTACATGTTTCGCGAGTGCAACAACGCCTGGATGAGTGCCAAGGTGCTCGGCCAATACCTGAGCAAGACCCTGCCGAACAAGCGCTACTTCTATGTCACCGCTGACTACACCTGGGGCCACACCAGCGAGGCATCGCTGCGCCAGGCCACCGCCAGCGACAATGCCGCCCAGCACGCCAGCGTACGCATCCCCTTCCCGGGCGCGCGCCTGGCCGACTATCAGGACGCGCTGACCCAGGCCGCCGCCAGCAACGCTGAAATCCTTGCCCTGGTGCTGTTCGGTGAAGACCTGGTGCGTGCCATGCGCGTCGCCAAGGACCTTGGCCTGACCGAGCGCATGCAGATCGTCGCGCCGAACCTGACCCAGAGCATGGTCGAACAGGCCGGCCCCAATCTGATGGCAGGCGTGATCGGCACCGAGCCCTGGACCTGGCGCGTACCGGCGTTGGAAAAATCTGCGCGTGGCGAAGCCTTCGTCGAAGCTTTCAAGACCCGCTACGAGATGTACCCATCCAGCTCCGCCGCCTCGGCCTACAGCATCGTCCAGCAGTGGGCCGACGCCGCCACACGAGCCAAGAGCCTCGACAGCGAAACGCTGATCAAGGCACTGGAAGGCCACCGCTACACCTTGCTCAAAGACGAACAGCAATGGCGTGCCTTCGACCACCAGAACCTGCAGACGGTCTACGCCGTGAAGGTCAAGCCGCGCGACGAGGTCCTCAAGGACCCACTCAAGCAGGACTACTTCGAAATCGTCGACCGCCTCGATGCCAGCAGCGCGCTGCCCAGCCTCGCCGAGTGGCAGGCCGAGCGCCGCGCTGGCGGCCAACCCCTGACCTTGCAATGAGATGCCATGGACTTCGAACTCAGTGATGAACAACGCCTGCTGACCGACAGCGCCCGCGCCTTCGCCGCGCGGGAGCTGACGCCCCACGCTGCCGAGTGGGATCGCGAGCAGCACTTCCCCGTCGAGGTGATTCGCCGCGCTGCCGAACAGGGCTACCTGGCCCTGTATCTGCGCGAAGAGGATGGCGGCCTGGGCCTGTCCAGGCTGTCCAGCTCACTGATTTTCGAACAACTGGCGGCCGGCTGTGTCGCCACCACCGCCTACCTGACCATCCACAACATGGCCACCTGGATGCTCGCCAGCTTCGCCGACCAGAGCCTGAAAGATGCCTGGCTGCCGGGGCTGATCAATGGCCAGTCGCTGGCCTCCTACTGCCTGACCGAGCCGGACGCCGGCTCCGACGCCGCCCATCTGCGCACCCGCGCACGGCGCGATGGCGACGACTACGTGATCGACGGCAGCAAGTGCTTTATCTCCGGGGCGGGAAGCACACAGGTGCTGGTCGTCATGGCGCGCACCGGTGAGGATGGTGCCAAGGGTATTTCCTGCTTCCTGGTGCCTGCCGATGCGCCCGGCGTACGTTACGGACGCAACGAGGACAAGATGGGCTGGAAGGCGCAGCCGACCCGCACCATCACCTTCGAAGGCGTACGCATTCCCGCCAGCCACCGCATCGGCCCAGAGGGAGAAGGCTTCGTCTATGCCATGAAGGGCCTCGATGGTGGCCGCCTGAATATCGCCAGCTGCTCGCTCGGTGCGGCCCAGGCAGCGCTGCAGCAGAGCCTGCGTTACGTCGAGGAACGCAAGCAGTTCGGCAAAGCGCTCAGCGAATTCCAGGCCCTGCAATTCAAGCTGGCCGACATGCTCACCGCCCTCACCGCCAGCCGGCAGATGGTGCGCCTGGCCGCGCACAAGCTCGACCATGGCCACGGCGAGGCCAGTCTGTACTGCGCCATGGCCAAGCGCTTCGCCACCGACCAGTGCTTCGATGTGTGCAACGAAGCACTGCAACTGCACGGCGGTTACGGCTATCTGAATGACTATCCGCTGGAACGCTGGGTACGCGACGCCCGCGTGCACCAGATACTCGAAGGCACCAACGAAATCATGCGGGTGATCGTCGCCCGTCGCCTGCTGCTGCAGGGCGGCATGCTCGATCGTCTGCTGTAAACCGTTTTCCCTCTCCCTACGCGGGCCGGGCCCGCCCTCTCCCATGAATGGCAGAGGGGAGATAATCGACGAGGAATCGTGATGAGCACTGCACTGGAAACCTACAAACCCGGCATCTTCGACCTGACCCACAAGCTCACCGTGGAAAAACACGGGCATACCGCGCTGATCACCATCAACCATCCACCGGCCAACACCTGGGACCGCGACTCGCTGATCGGCCTCAAGCAGGTGATCGAACACCTCAACCGCGACGACGAGGTGTATGCACTGGTGGTGACCGGCCAGGGGCCGAAATTCTTCTCCGCTGGCGCCGACCTGAACATGTTCGCCGATGGCGACAAGGCCCGTGCCCGCGAGATGGCCCGACGCTTTGGCGAAGCCTTCGAAACCCTGCGCGATTTTCGCGGCGTGTCCATTGCCGCGATCAACGGCTACGCCATGGGCGGCGGCCTGGAGTGCGCGCTGGCCTGCGATATCCGCATCGCCGAACGCCAGGCGCAGATGGCCCTGCCGGAAGCGGCGGTCGGCCTGCTGCCCTGCGCCGGTGGCACCCAGGCGCTGCCCTGGCTGGTCGGCGAAGGCTGGGCCAAACGCATGATCCTTTGCGGCGAGCGCATCGACGCCGAGACCGCCCTGCGCATCGGCCTGGTCGAGCAGGTGGTGGACACCGGCGAATCACGCGGCACTGCCCTGCTGCTGGCATCCAAGGTGGCGCGACAAAGCCCGGTGGCAGTGCGCACCATCAAACCGCTGATCCAGGGTGCACGCGAGCGTGGCTCCAACACCTGGCTGCCGGAGGAACGCGAGCGCTTCGTCGACCTGTTCGACGCCGATGACACCCGCGAAGGGGTCAACGCCTTTCTGGAAAAACGCAATCCGCAGTGGCGCAACAAATAACTCGCGGTTTCGCTCCGCCCGTAGGGTGCGCCGTGCGCACCGAGAGTCAGATGATGAACGTAACCTTCGAAGAACGCCCCAGCCTCCATGGCTACCGCATCGGCATCGCCAGCCTCGACGCCGAGAAGAGCCTCAACGCCCTCTCCCTGCCGATGATCGAAGCACTCGACGAACGCCTCAAGGCCTGGGCCGAGGATCCAACCATCGCCTGCGTCATGCTGCGCGGCAATGGCCCCAAGGCCTTCTGCGCCGGCGGCGACGTGGTGCAACTGGTCAATCAGTGTCGTGAACAGCCAGGTGAAGTGCCGGCCCTGGCGCGACGTTTCTTCGCCGACGAATACCGCCTCGACCATCGCATCCACACCTTCCCCAAACCCTTCATCTGCTGGGCCCACGGCCATGTGCTGGGGGGCGGCATGGGCCTTATGCAGGGCGCGGGTATCCGTATCGTCACGCCAAGCAGCCGACTGGGCATGCCGGAAATCAACATCGGCCTGTACCCGGATGTCGGCGGCAGCTGGTTCCTCGCCCGCCTGCCGGGGCGCCTGGGTCTGTTTCTAGGTCTCACTGCCGCCAGCATCAATGCCCGCGATGCGCTGGACCTGAATCTGGCCGACCGTTTCCTGCGCGATGACCAGCAAGAGGCTTTGCTCGAAGGCCTGGTACAACTGAACTGGCGCGAACAAGCCGACCTGCAACTGCACAGCCTGCTGCGTGCGCTGGAGAACGAAGCCCACGTTGAACTACCGGCTACACAGTGGCTGCCACGTCGCGAACGTATCGATGAGTTGCTCGACGTTGCCGACCTGCCGGCTGCCGTGCACGCGCTCAGCGCACTGCAAACGGATGACGACGCCCTGCTCGCCCGCGCCGCCAAGACCCTGGCCCATGGCTGTCCACTGACCGCGCACCTGGTCTGGGAGCAGATCCGCCGCGCCCGCCATTTGTCGCTGGCTGAGGTATTTCGCATGGAATACGCCATGAGTCTGAACTGCTGCCGCCGCCCGGAATTCCCCGAGGGCGTGCGCGCCCGCCTGATCGACAAGGACCAGACGCCGAAATGGCATTGGCCGGATGTGGCCGCGATCCCAGCCGCCGTGGTCGAGGCGCACTTCGCGTCGGTCTGGGAAGGCGAACACCCGTTGGCAGATCTTTAGCTTACGGATCGGTGCGCACGGCGCACCCTACATGTAGCCCGGATGCGCTCCGGGAGAGCTCAACAGCAATCCTCGAACAATGACAATCGGCGCGCACCACGCGCCAACAGGAAGGAGAGCCGTCATGACCCAGATCGCCTTTATCGGCCTCGGTAACATGGGCCTGCCCATGGCCCGCAACCTGCTCAAGGCGGGCTACCCGCTGAAAGTCTTCGACCTGCAGCGCAGCGCCGTCGACACCCTGGCTGGCGAAGGTGCAGTGGCGGCCGATAGCGCCACCGATGCCATCGATCAGGCACAGGTAGTGATCAGCATGCTGCCGGCCAGTCGTCATGTGGAAGGCCTGTACCTGGGCGATGACGGCCTGCTTGCGCGGCTACCCGCCGGCACGCTGGTGATCGAGTGTTCGACCATCGCCCCGGAGTCCGCGCGCAAGGTGCACGCTGCAGCCCGCGAGCGCGGTATCGCCTTGCTCGATGCGCCGGTCTCCGGCGGCACTGGCGGCGCAGCAGCCGGCACCCTGACCTTCATGGTCGGTGGTGAAGCCCAAACGCTGGAAAAGGCCAGACCGATGCTCGCCGCCATGGGCAAGAACATCTTCCACGCCGGCCCCGACGGCGCCGGCCAGGTGGCCAAGGTGTGCAACAACCAGGTACTCGCGGTGCAGATGATCGCCACCGCCGAGGCCATGGCCATGGGCGTCGCCAACGGCCTGGAGCCGGCGGTGCTGGCCGAGATCATGCGACAGAGCTCGGGCGGCAACTGGACGCTGGAGAAGTACAACCCCTGGCCTGGGGTGATGGAAAACGCGCCAGCATCGAAGGGCTATAGCGGCGGCTTCATGGCCGAACTGATGGCCAAGGACCTCGGTCTGGCCCAGGAAACCGCCAGCCACAACGGCAACAGCGCGCCGATGGGCGCCCTGGCACTGCAGCTGTACCGCCTGCTGCTCAAACAGGGCAAAGGCAAGCAGGATTTCTCCGTAGTGCAACAGCTGTTCGTGGAATAGCGCCTACAGCCAGTGCGCATACATGCACAGTCGACCCGGCGCCAAGCCCGTAAGAGTGCGCTGTGCACACCAGCGCCGTTCTCGTGGCTGGTGCGCATGGTTCCCCCTGCCTGATGCCTATCTCACCGCTAACGCAGAGTCAGGCCGAAGGCTTCATCACCGAAATCGAAGCAGGCGAGGAAGCGACGAATCTCCAGCAGGTTGCCATCGACCTGCACATCACCGAGCAGTGCGCCTTTGACCAGGCCACCTTCGCCGGTCAGCAGCGTCTCCATGAAGCGCTTGTCCATGCTCAGGCGCAGAGCCGTGCCCTCAGGAATGCCCTTGTGCAACTGCGCGACACCACGGCGGACCTCCAGCGCCCATTGCTCGCCCACGTCGGGGAAGCTGAAGCCCAGGGTCAGCTCGACATCGCCGGCCTTCTGCGGATCGATACGCGTGACCCAATTCTGCAGGAAGCTCTGCGGAGTGAAGCTGCGCACCATGTCGGGCGATAGGAAAACCTTGCGCATCTCCACCGAGCGTTGGCGGATGACATCGCCGCCGAGCTTGCCCTCCAGCTCCATCGCACTCATCAGGTACCAGTTGCGCCAGTTGATGTTCATGCTCGCGTAGCCCAGCTTGCGGAAGCTGCGTGCCTTGATCTCGCGCGCCAGCATGTCTTCGTGGTCGACTCGGATCGCATATCCGGCCAGTTCCGCCGCCCACTGGTAGTCGCCCTTGAGGTAGGCATTGCCGGCTTCCAGCAGCAGTTTTTCGCGTCCACCAGCCAGGGCAATCAGGCGTTCGGCCTGCTGCTTGGGTGGAGTCGGGTCGAGTGCCACCGGGTCGCCCTGGAACCAGCCCAGGTAACCGTTGTAGATCTGTCGCACGCTGTGTTTCACCGTGCCGTAGTACTCGCGCAGATAAGGCGTGTAGCCGGCCAGGTGCGGCGGCAATTTGACCTTCTCCACCAACTCGTCTGGCGTCAGGCCCTTGTTCATCCAGCGCACGGTCTGGTCGTGAACGTAGGCAATGCCGTCGCGGGTCATTCGCAGCACTTCCTCGACCTTGTCCTGGCCGCTGACCGGGCGCCCATGCAGCGGCACCATGTACTCGGCCTGGTAGGCACGCAGCTTGTCCAGGCTCTCGACCCACTGCACCGGGTCGCGGAACTTGGTGCCGCGCAGTGTGTGGATGTTCGGCAGCGTCGGGCCCTGGTCGACCTCGGCGCTGATCAGCACGCGGTTGGCCGGCAGGTACAGGGTGATCTCGTCCGGCGCCTCGCTGGGCACATGTAAAAACTGCACGTCGAGGCCGGCGATGTTGGTGTCCAGGCGCTCGCCGAAAGTCACGGTCGGCGCGATGAAAGACGACGGCTCGGGCTTGGCCAACGGACCGATGCCACCGTTCATGCCCTCCTGGTCGCTGGCTGGCAGGAACGAGCCAAAGCTGTACGCCGAGCGCACACCAAGAATCGGCCCGACCAGCGCCCCCTGCGCCACCACGTTCTGCAACAGGGTCTCGTGGGCGTAGATCTGCACGTCGCCGCGCTCCACCTGCTCGCGGGTGACGAAGGCCTGCACACCGTTGATGTGATCCGGGTGGAAGTGGGTGTAGACCACGGCCTTGACCGGCTTGTCGCTGAGCTTGCGGAACTCGGCCATGATCTTGCGCGACTCGCTGACCGATTCACCGGTGTCGACGATGATCAGCCCCTGCGGCGCCTCGATCATCACCACGTTGCCCAGTTGCCAGCCGACCGCCGAATAGACGTTGTTGGCGACGCGATAGACCTGCTGGGCAAAAACCTTGGTGTGAGCCGCCAGTTCGGCGTTGATGCTGGGTTCGATACGCTCGGCCGGCAGTTCGGCAACGGCGCTCAATGGCAGGGTGGCGGCCAGCAGCAGGCCGCTGAAGCGTGAGAAGGAACTCATGGCATTGACTGTCTTGTTGTTGGAATGCTGGCAGGTTGGCAAAGGCCGACCGATAATTCCAATGCATTCGAATAGACCAGTTAATGCAGGAGGCGCATGAACGATCTACGCCAGCTCCGTCATTTCGTCGCCCTCGCCGAACATGAACACTTCGCCCGCGCCGCCGCGGCCGTTCACCTCAGCCAACCGGCGCTGAGCCGCAGCATCCAGGCGCTGGAGAGCCAACTCGGCTGCACCCTGGTGGATCGCCACAGCCGTGGCGTCAGCCTCACCGCCCATGGCCGACTGGTACTGGAACATGCGCGTCGCCTGATGGCCGGCAGCCTAGCGCTGAGCAATGCGGTCAATCAGCTGGGCAATCTGGAGGCTGGCGAATTGCGCCTCGGCGCCGGCCCTTATCCGGCCGCACGGCTGATTCCGCAGGCGCTGGGGCAGTTGCTGCAACGCTACCCGCGGGTGCAGGTGAAACTGGACATCGCCAACTGGCTGGAACTGCGCGACAGCCTGCTGGACTCGACCATCGAGCTGTTCGTCGCCGATATCCGCGAATTGCAGGACGACGCTCAATTGCGCATCGAACCGCTGCGCGTGCATCAGGGCGTACTGTTCTGCCGCCCGGCTCATCCGCTACTACAGCGGCAAAACCTGCAACTGCGCGACCTGCTCGACTTCCCGCTCGCCGGCACACAGCTGCCACAGGTGGTCGAACGCAGCCTGGGCCTGGCCAGCGGGCGAGCGCAGCTGTTGAGCGTGCAGTGCGACAACTTCCTGGTGCTCAAGCGCCTGGTGGCCGACAGCGATGTGCTGAGCATGGCGCCTTGGGACGTGATCGCCGACGAAGTCGAAAGCGGTCAGCTCACCCTGCTGCCGCTGTTGCCCCAGGGCTTGCACCAGCATTCAGCCTATGGCCTGGTCAGCCGTGCCGGCCACAGCCTGTCGCCAGCAGCGCAGGCCATGGTCGAAGCGATTCGTCGGGTAGATGAGGAAACGCCGCGTGCAGGGCACGCGGCGGATTGAAGGGAGGCTACCAGCGACGCTCGCCGCTACGACGTTGTTCGTTGTTGCTGCGCCCGTTGGAGAAACGATGCTGCGTGTTGCGGCCTGCCTCCCAGCCGCGCTGAATCTGCCCGCCGCGGTGTTCCTGACGACGCTGGTCGCGGCGATAGTCATGTCGCGGCTGCTGGTGCTTGTAGCCGTCGTGATACCGGCGATCGTGGCCGTATTGATGACGCGGCGGCGGCGCTGGCACGTAGCGCGGAGGAGCCGGGTAGTAATTATGCCGACGCTCCTCGTAGTAGTAGCGTGGCGGCGGGTAGTAATCACGCCGATAGCCGTCGTAATACCGGTAGCCATGGCCGTTGTGGTAACCACGGTCGTGGCCATCGCCATAAACGGCGCAACCGGAAAGCAGCAAGAGCACGGCGGAAAACAGCATCTTGTAGGGCATGGCGGCCTCCTGTGACCGCTGGGACGACGCCGACCGATGTCGGCCTCCGGGATGGTTATCCCTGAGGCATCAGACAGCGCTGCCCGCAACAGGTGCGATTCCCTTCGTCGGCTGTGATCGACGGCGCAAAACCACAAGAGCGCAGAGCAGTTGCCAAGCAGCTGGCATGGCATTCGCTTGCTCAGCACCGCGGAAAGCCGATCCATGCACAGGATCGTCAGTGGTAGCGAATCGCAATGGCCGACTAGGGTTCCGGCTCGTCAAACGGCGAGTGACTGGTCCGAGAGTGGGCGACCTCATGCAGCGGCGGGAAGCCGCGGGGTTACACGGCGGGACAAAAGCCCGGGAGAACGCGCAGCAAGGCTGCCGGCTTTCCCGCTTTCGTCCCTAACCCGAGGTGTCCATGTCCATTCGCTCCCTGCTCACCATTGTGCTCTGCGCCTGCCTGTTCGGCGCCCCGACCACCCAGGCCGCGCCAAAAACCTTCAAATTGTGCTGGTCGATCTTCGCCGGCTGGATGCCCTGGGGCTACGCCGCCGAACAGGGCATCGTGAAGAAGTGGGCGGACAAGTACGGCATCGACATTCAGGTGCAGGAAGTGCCGGATTATGTCGCCTCCATCGAGCGCTACACCGCCGGCCAGTTCGACGCCTGCAGCATGACCAACATGGATGCCCTGACCATTCCGGCTGCTGCCGGCAAGGACAGCACCGCGCTGATCATCGGCGACTTCTCCAACGGCGCCGACGCCCTGCTGCTGCGCGGCAGTGGCAAGCGTATTCAGGACCTCAAGGGCAAGAGCGTGCTGCTGGTGGAAAACTCGGTTTCGCATTACCTGCTCACCCGCGCACTGGAGTGGGCCCTGCTCGATGAAAACGACGTGACCATCATCAACGTCTCCGACACTGAAATCGCTGATGCCTTTCTCGCCGACAAGGGCGACGCGGTCATCACCTGGAACCCGATCCTCTCCGAGATTCGGCACAAGACCGAGGTCAGCCAGGTATTCAGCTCCAACCTGATTCCCGGAGAAATCCTCGACCTCACCGTGGTCAGCACCCAGACCCTGGCTCAGCATCCGGAATTCGGTCGCGCGCTGACCGGCGCCTGGTTCGAGACTCAGCGTCTGCTAGGCCTGCCCACCCCGGCCGGTCGTGAGGCCAGGGCCAGAATGGCAGCCGCCGCCGAAACCACGCCGGAAGACTTCGACGCCCAGCTGGGCACCCTGCGCTCGTTCTACTCACCGCGCACCGCGCTGAACTTCGCGCGTACCGGCAAGCTGCCGGACCTCATGCAACGGGTCGCACGCTTTGCCGATGCTCACGGCCTGCTGGGCAAAAGCGGCATGGGCCTGACCAACCTGGGTATCGAATTCAGTGGCGAGAAGCCGCTGGGCAACGCCCAGCGCATCCTGCTGCGTTTCAACCACGACTACATGCAGCTGGCCGCTGACGGAAAGCTCTGACAACGCCCCGACGCCCCAGCAGGCAGCACGCCACAACCAGCACGCACCACTGCGGCGCACTGGATGTTCGATACATGGATTCAGGCCGCCGTCTGGCGCGGCTCGCGGGGATGGCACGATGTTCGCTAAGAACAGGTCGTGCAGGAACAACCCGGTTCGCCGGGATCGCGGCACCACAATTTGCCAATAGCCGGCTAGGGTTCCGGCTCGCCACAGGCGAGCGACTGGTCCGAGAGCTAGCGACCTCCAGCGAGGTTACACGGCGGGACAAAAGCCCGGGAGAACGCGCCCCATCCGTGGGAACCGCCGCGAACTCCTGTCCGCCCCTGTCAAACTGGAGGTTCATCATGGGTATCCCCCACTCGCATCAGCGGCAGCCAGCCGTCACCCCCAAAGGCCCGAAACCAGCGCGCTATTGCGCTTGCTAGCTGCGCACGCATTTCGTTCCAGGCCTGACGAGGACTATCCATGCGCCTGATCAACCGCCACCCGGATCGCAGCGGCCGCCTGCTGCTGATCCTGCTGCCCTTCGCCCTGCTGCTGTTCGTCTACTTCAGCGCCTCGACCAGTCGCCTGGCCGAGAACCCCAACGACAAGCTGCTGCCCAGCGCCAGCCAGATGGTCGATGCCATCGACCGCCTGGCCTTCACCGAAGACAAACGCAGCGGCCAGTACCTGTTCTGGCAGGACACGGCTTCCAGCCTGCAGCGCCTTGGTATCGGCCTCGGTATCGCCGCTCTGCTGGGCCTGGTACTAGGCATTGCCGCCGGCAGCGTGCCGCTGTTCGGCGCACCGCTGTCGCCGCTGCTCACCGTGCTGTCGATGATTCCGCCACTGGCGATCCTGCCGATTCTGTTCATCGTCTTCGGCCTGGGCGAGCTGTCCAAGGTGATGCTGATCGTCATCGGCATCACCCCCTGCATCGCCCGCGATATCGAACAACGTGCCCGCGAGATTCCCGGCGAGCTACTGATCAAGGCGCAGACGCTCGGTGCCAACTCCTGGACGCTGATCCTGCGCCTGGTACTGCCGCAACTGATGCCGCGCCTGCTGATCTCGCTGCGCCTGATGCTCGGTTCGGCGTGGCTGTTTCTGATTGCCGCCGAGGCCATCGCCTCGACCGACGGCCTCGGTTACCGCATCTTCCTGGTCCGTCGCTACATGGCCATGGACGTGATCCTGCCCTACGTCGTGTGGATCACCCTGCTGGCCTGGCTCATGGATCTGGGCCTGCGCCAGGTGCTGCGCCTGTGCTTCCCCTGGCATGAAGGAGGCAAGGCATGACCCTGTACAGCCAACACATCGTCCCACTGAGTGAACCCGTCATGCACGACTCCAGTACGCCTCCTGCAAGCACAGGGAAACCCGCCTTTATCGAAGCGCGCAACCTGTGGCAGGAATACGGCGACCTGGTCGTGCTCGAACGCCTCAACATCAAAGTCAACGAGGGTGAGTTCTGCACCCTGGTCGGCGCCTCCGGCTGCGGCAAATCTACCTTCCTGCGCATGCTGCTCGGCCAGGAACGACCGAGCCGTGGCGAGCTGCTGCTCGGCGGCCAGGCGCTACCCAACGAGCCCGACCCGAGCCGGGGCGTGGTGTTCCAGCGCTACTCGGTATTCCCGCACCTGAGCGTACTGGACAACGTCGCCCTGGGCCTTGAGCTGCCGAAGTCGAAGCTGCTGGGCAGACTGTTCGGCGCAGCCAAACGCGAAGCTCGCGAACGCGCTGCCGAAATCCTCACCAAGGTCGGCCTCGGCCATGCCCTGAACAAGTACCCCAGCGCGCTCTCTGGTGGCATGCAGCAACGCCTGGCCATCGCCCAGGCACTGGTGATGCAACCGCGCATGCTGCTGCTCGACGAACCCTTCGGCGCCCTCGATCCCGGCATCCGCAAGGACATGCACGCGCTGCTGCTGGAGCTGTGGCAGGAGACCCGCCTGACCGTGTTCATGGTCACCCACGACCTCTCCGAAGGCTTCAGCCTCGGCACCCGCCTGCTGGTATTCGACAAGGTGCGTCACGACCCGCAGGCGCCCAACGCCTATGGCGCGCGCATCACCTACGACATCCCCCTGAACGAGACGCGCCGGGCGCAGGTGCAATTGCCCAGCGAATTGGCCGAGCGTATTGCCACCCGCTGATTGAGCGGCAATTACGGTGCGCACGGCGCACCGACTGCGCCTCCGGTCACAGAGGCGCAGCTGTAGCTTGGCTGAAATCCGGGGATCATCGGGACCGTTTTCCCGGATTGCATCCGGGCTACGGAGCCATCGTTTCGATCCAACCAAAGCGTCGCGGCTACGACTGCATGGATGCAGGAGGTAGAGCGAAGCAGGATGCCCGAGCCGAAAGCCCCTCCCACAAATCGATCAGAGACAAACCGTGGGAGGCGCTTCAGCGGCGAGCTTTTCAGCGGAGCATCACGCAAGCACCGATAGCTAGTTCAACACCTCAAGATACCGAGACAGCGTTTCGCTCTCCGCGGCAAACCAGCGCTGCGCCTCGCCGGTAGTCGGCGTGGCGAGTTCCGCACACCAATCCGGCTCCAACGTATCGATGATGAACGTCCGCACCACCGCACGGCCGTCCGGGCGTTGCAGGTGCTGACAGACGCGCCCTGCTCCAGGTAGCTCGAAGCCCTCCAGCGAAATCATCTGCCCCACCCGTGCCGGCATGGTCGACAACGCCACTTGGTAACGCCCCTGCTGATCGGCGTAAGCCAACGAAGTCTCGCAGTCGAACAACGCGGCCAAAGCCTCACCATCACCTTGCGCCAGTTCGGCGCGCTCACGCAGTTGCAACGCTGACTCGCCAGGCTCTGCTCCCCGGCCATGCACCCAGCCAAGCTGCTCGCCACAGAGAATCAGGCCACCGCCGCGTTGCAGCACCTCGCCGGTTTCAGCGTCGCATTCCTCCAGCAAACGCAGACCGATCAGCGGCCCGCTGCTAGCTTGCAAACGCCAGTCCTCGACATAGGCGCCCGTGGTACCGAACTCGATCATGCAATTGCCGATGCGCTGTAACTGCGCCGGCTCCGGCCAGCGGTTGTGCAGTTGCAGGGACACGCCACCATGCCAGCTCAGGTAGCCGTTCTCCCAAACGCTATCGGCCACCCAGCCTTCATGGTTGGCAAGCTGGCGCAGCTCGGCGGCGCCGTAGTCCTGCCAGGCCCGTACCGGCAGCGCGGGCGCATCCGGCAAGCGCAAGTCGATGGTGAAGGTGCGGCTTTGCAGCCAGTGCACCTGGGTACGCTCGTCACTGCGGCCATCGGCAAAGCTGATGGTGCGGCGGCGAAAGTGCCCGAGCATCCAGTCCGGCACGCCGCCTTCGGCGCGCTGCGGGTAACGTGCAGCCAGTTCCAGCAGGTTCATACCGTCACCTCCCGACGACCTTGGCCGAAGCTGGACAAACCCGCGGCACCATCGGGCAGTTGCAGCGAACCATCCTCCAGCCGCTCGCGCAGATAGCGGAAGGTCTGCGCGGTCTGGGCGAACAGATGATCGCCACAATTCACAGGCTCGTACACACGCTCACCGCGCGCTGGCAAGCCGGCAATCGGCGCGATGCGCGTCGGGTAGTCACAGGCGCAGAACAGCGGGAAGGCGAAACGCTCCTCGCTGACCTTGCGTACGCGGTGCGAGGTGGCGACAAAGTTGCCGTTGCTGAGCACCTCGAGCATGTCGCCGATATTGATCACGAAGGCGTCCTCCACCAGCGGCACGTCGATCCACTGGCCATCGCCGTTAAGCACCTGCAAGCCTTCGGCGGTAGGCAACAGAATGGTGAAACACTCGTAGTCGGTGTGTGCGCCGATACCGGGACGGTCGGCCACCGGATCGGGATCGAGCGGGTAATGGATCATGCGCAACTGGCTGGTGGGCTGCCGGGTGATACCGGCGAAGGTGTCCTCGGCCAACCCCAGCGCCAGGGCGAAGCCACGAAACAGCGTGTCGCCCAGTGCCAGCGCCGCCCGATAGTAGGCGCCGACCTCGCGCTTGAAGTCAGCCGAGTCCGGCCACTGCGTTGGCCCCAGCAGCGGATAGACCTGTGGCGCCGCGGTATAGTCGTAATTGACGTCGTAGGCTTCCTTGAGGTCCTTGCTGCCGCCGGCAAACTGCTCCTCGCCTTCCGGCACGTAGCCGCTGTGGTTGCTCGACTGGCCGATGTAGAAACGCATCTTCTGCTCCAGCGGGCGGGCGAAGAAACTGCGCGCCTGCTGGATCAGTCCTTCGCGCAGCTCGCGCGAAATGCCGTGCCCGGTGATCTGCAGGAAGCCGACCTCGCGAGCGGCGCGGCCCAGCTCGTCGGCAACGCGCTGACGCTGGGCAAGGTCGTCGGCATACAGCCCGGCAACATTGATCAGAGGAATGGACGTGAAGTGGGTATGCGCCATGGCAATCTCCCTTGAACAAGTGAGTTACCTGGTCGTCCAGACGAGCAGCGGGTCGGGTCGTCCCGAGGGCGGCAGCGAGGTCGCCTCTGCAACAGGGTCGATAGCGATTTCCATGCCACCGCCATAACGCCGCCAAGCGGTTATCCCACGCGCAAACTCGCCCCAGAGCAGTGCAACCAATCCCTCGCAAGCACCATCAGGCAGCGCGCAAGCGCCAGCACGTGCCGCCGCAGCGCCCAATCACGGGCCTCGGCGAGCTGGCACGCTATTCGCTACAGCTTGGGTGTGCAGGTTCTAACCGGGATTTCCCGGAATCGCGGCACCACAATTTGCGAAATGGATGACTAGGGTTCCGACTTGCCTGGCAAGTGCTGGTCCGAGAGTCATCGACCTCCAGTGAGGTTACACGGCGGGATAAAAGCCCGGGAGAACGCGCCTTTCGAACGATTCGAAACGTGCCGCGACTCCTGCCCGTACTCAACAAGACTGGAGGTTCCAAATGCGCAAGTACCGTCTGTTCTCCTTCGCCGCTGCCGGTCTGGCCGCGGTACTCAGCTTCAGCGCTCACGCCGAGAAGAAAGACAACTTCAGCGTCTGCTGGACGCTTTACGCCGGCTGGATGCCCTGGGGCCACGCCAGCACCTCCGGCATCATCGACAAATGGGCGAAGAAATACGGCATCAACATCGATGTCGTGCAGCTCAATGACTATGTCGAGTCCATCAACCAGTACAGCGTCGGCCAGTTCGACGGCTGCACCATGACCAACATGGACGCCCTGACCATCCCTGCCGCCGGTGGCGTGGACAGCACCGCGCTGATCGTCGGTGATTACTCCAACGGCAACGACGGCCTGCTGATCAAGGGCGAGGGCAAGACCCTGGCCGATCTCAAAGGCATGCGCGTCAACCTGGTGGAACTCTCGGTCTCCCACTACTTCCTCGCCCGCGCCCTGGAAACCGCAGGCATGAGCGAGCGCGACGTGACGGTGGTGAACACCTCCGACGCCGACATCATCGCCGCCTACACCACCCCCAGCGTGCAGGCCGCTGCGACCTGGAACCCGATGCTCGCCGAGATCAAGGCTCAGCCAGGCAGCACTGAGGTGTTCGACTCGTCGAAGATCCCCGGTGAAATCCTCGACATGATGGTGGTCAACACCCAGACCCTGAAGGACAACCCGGACTTCGGCAAAGCCCTGGTCGGCGCCTGGTTCGAGATTCTCGAACTGATGCAGGCCGGCACCCCGGAAGCCACCGACGCCCTGACCGAAATGGCCAAGGCCTCCGGCACCGACCTGGCCGGCTACCAGTCGCAACTGGCGACCACCAAACTGTTCTACACGCCGAAGGAAACCCTGGACTTCGTCACCAGCCCGGCCCTGCCGGAGACCATGACCAAGGTCGCCAACTTCAGCTTCGAACACGGCATCCTCGGTGAAGGTGCGCGCAGCGCAGACGCCATCGGCATGACCTTCGCGGGCGACGTGACAACCGGCGACAGCGCCAACATCAAGCTGCGTTTCGACCCGAGCTACGTACAAATGGCCGTCGACGGCAAGCTCTGACGGGCAACTCTAAAAACTACCTGCGTTGCCATCACTGCGTTAAAAACAGGCTCAAAATGCTCATTTACTACTCGTAAACTCCGCTTTTTCGCCTGTTTTTGCCTTGTGCTGACTGCCTCGCCAACGTTTTTAGAGCCGCCCTAAACCAAACGTATCGCAACGATGATCAGGCGCCCCTGCCGGCGCCTGACGACCAGGCTTTGATCTCGAGGTACCCATGACTACTGCCCTCACCCTGCGCCCCGCTCTCTATGAGGAAACCGTCCCCGGCGGCGGCCACACCTCATTCATCCTCAAGCGCGGACAGCTGCTGCGCATTACCGATATCGAGGGTGGCGCCAACGTCAGCCTGCTGCTGTTCAATGCCGCCGAGAAAAGCGAGCGCCTGAACCTACCCGACACCCTCAAGGGCCAGCACACCGCCAAGCTCACCGCCGGCCACTGCCTGTATTCGGACATGGGCAAGGTGCTGGCGGCCATCACCGCTGACACCTGCGGTTGGCACGACAGCTTCGGCGGCGTGTTGAACGCCGACGAAGTGCTGGAGAAATACGGCCAGGGCCGCTACCAGGAACTGCGCAACGGCTTCTTCCGCAACGGCATGGACAACCTGCTGGTGGAGATGGGCAAGTGGGACCTGAACCTGCTCGACCTGCTGATGAACCTCAATCTGTTCAGCCGCGTGGATGTCGACGCAAACGGCGCCTTCCACTTCCAACCCAATAACAGCAAGGCCGGCGACTACATCGAGCTGTACGCGCCGATGGACACCCTGGTAGTGCTCACCGCCCTGCAACACCCGATGGACCCGAACCCGCAGTACGCACCCAAACCGGTGCAACTGACCTGGAGCAAGGTCGACAGCGACGGCATCACCGTGCTCTGCCGCACCTCGCGCCCGGAGAACAGCCGCGGCTTCCACAACACCGAACGCCAGTACATTTGAGGGTGCCGACATGAGCCTGACCGCAAGCAACCTGCATCCCGAAACCGCCACGTTCCGCCACACCATCCCGGCGGGCGAACCCTACCTGTTCGAGGTCAAGGCCGGGCAGACCCTGCGCCTGCACGACCTGGAAGGCAACCAGGCGATCGACACCCTGTTCTTCGCCGCGAAAAACCCGCGCGAGCGCTTCGACCCACAGCGCACCCTGCGCAAGCAGAACAACGTCTACCTGACCACCGGCACGGTGCTCTACTCCAACCTGGGCAAACCGCTGCTGACCATCGTCGCCGACACCTGCGGTCGCCACGACACCCTCGGCGGCGCCTGCGCGCAGGAGAGCAACACCGTGCGCTACGCCCTGGACAAACGCTACATGCACAGCTGCCGCGACAACTTCCTGCGCGCCAGCCTGCACGACGGCCGCCTGAGCAAGCGCGACATCGGCGCCAACATCAACTTCTTCATGAACGTTCCCGTAACGCCGGAGGGCGGCCTGACCTTTGAGGACGGCATCTCCGCACCCGGCAAGTACGTGGAGCTGAAAGCCGAGACCGATGTGATCGTGCTGATCTCCAATTGCCCGCAGTTGAACAACCCCTGCAACGGCTGGAACCCGACGCCGGCCGAAGTGCTGGTGTGGAACTGACGTAGGGCGGGTGAAACCCGCCAAGGCCCGGCGGGTTTCACCCGCCCTACAAAATTTGTCCCCAGCACGCACAACACGCATCACCGGACTTTTCACCACGGACGACCGTGGCACATGACGAATGACGGCGGGACGGCCCGCCATGACCTTCGAGGGTCACCCTGATGTTCGACAAACTCCTGATCGCCAACCGTGGCGCCATCGCCTGCCGCATCCTGCGCACCCTGCGTGAGCTGAACGTCGGCGGCGTCGCCGTCTACTCCGAAGCCGACGCCGCCAGCCTGCATATCCAGCAGGCCGCTGAAGCCTTCTCGCTCGGCGACGGCCCGGCCGCACAGACCTATCTGGTGGTCGACAAGATTCTCGCCGTCGCCAAACAGACTGGCGCTAAAGCCATCCACCCAGGATACGGTTTTCTCTCCGAAAACGCCGCCTTCGCCGAAGCCTGTGAAGCCGCCGGTATCGCCTTCGTCGGCCCGACGCCAGAGCAACTGCGCGTATTTGGCCTCAAGCACACCGCCCGCGCCCTGGCCAAACAACACGGCGTGCCGATGCTTGAAGGCACCGAACTGCTGGAAAACCTCGACGCCGCGCTGGTCGCTGGCGAGCAGGTCGGCTACCCGGTGATGCTGAAAAGTACCGCCGGTGGTGGCGGTATCGGCATGCGCGTCTGCCGCTCGGCAGAGGAACTGAGCGACGCCTTCGAGGCAGTCAAACGCCTGGGCCAGAACAACTTCAGCGACAGCGGCGTCTTCATCGAGAAGTACATCCAGCGTGCCCGCCATCTGGAAGTGCAGGTGTTCGGCGATGGCCAGGGCGAGGTGCTCGCCCTCGGCGTGCGCGACTGCTCGGTGCAGCGGCGCAACCAGAAGGTGCTGGAAGAAACCCCGGCACCGAACCTGCCGGCCGGCATGAATGAGGCGCTGTGCTCGGCGGCGATCAAGCTGGCCAGGGCGGTCAATTACCGTAGCGCCGGCACCGTCGAATTCGTTTACGACAGCGAGGCCGAGCGCTTCTATTTTCTGGAAGTGAACACCCGCCTGCAGGTCGAACACGGCGTTACCGAACAGGTATGGGGCGTCGACCTGGTGCGCTGGATGATCGAACTGGCGGCTGGCGATCTGCCGCCGCTGAGCGAGCTGGCCAAAGCACTCAAACCATCCGGCCATGCCATTCAGGCGCGGCTGTACGCCGAAGACCCGGGCCGCGATTTCCAGCCCAGCCCCGGCCTGCTCACCGCCGTGCAGTTTCCTGCAGCCGACGGCAAGGCCCTGCGCATCGACACCTGGGTCGAAGCCGGCTGCGAAATTCCGCCCTACTTCGACCCGATGATCGCCAAGCTAATCACCTGGGCACCAAGCCGCGAAGAGGCCTCCAAAGCGCTGGACCAGGCCCTGGCCGACTCCGTGCTGTACGGCGTGGAATGCAACCGCGACTACCTGCGCCAGATCCTCAGCGACGCGCCTTTCGCCAGCGGTTCGCCATGGACGCGCTGCCTGGAGAATCTCGCCTACCAGGCGACCACCTTCGAAGTGCTCAGCGCCGGCACCCAGACCAGCGTGCAGGACTTCCCCGGCCGCCTCGGCTACTGGGCCGTCGGCGTGCCGCCGTCCGGGCCGATGGACGACCGCGCCCTGCGCCTGGGCAATCGCCTGCTCGGCAATGACGAGGGCGCCGCCGCGCTGGAAATCACCATGAGCGGCCCGCTGCTGCGCTTCAACACCGATGCCGTGATCGCGGTGACTGGCGCCGAGATTCCACTGAGCATCGATGGCGTGGAACAGCCAATGAACACCGCGCTGCTGATCGCAGCCGGCAGCACCCTAACCCTTGGCACCATCGCAGGCAGTGGTGCGCGCAGCTACCTGAGCATTCGCGGCGGCATCCAGGTACCGGATTACCTGGGCAGCAAGAGCACCTTCACCCTCGGCCAGTTCGGCGGCCACGGCGGCCGCGCGCTGCGTGCCGGCGACGTGCTGCACCTGCTGCCGCTGAGCGACACCAGCAGCGGCGCGCAACTGCCCGCAGAACTCTGCCCCGCTTTGCCGGCCGTGCGTGAACTACGGGTGATCTACGGCCCGCACGGCGCGCCGGAATACTTCACGCCCGGCTATGTCGACATCTTCCTCGCCACCGACTGGGAAGTGCACTTCAACTCCAGCCGCACCGGCGTACGCCTGATCGGGCCGAAACCGGAATGGGTGCGCGACAGCGGCGGCGAAGCCGGCCTGCACCCCTCCAACATCCACGACAACCCCTACGCCATCGGCGCGGTGGATTTTACCGGCGACATGCCGGTGATCCTCGGCCCGGATGGCCCCAGCCTCGGTGGCTTCGTCTGCCTGGTAACCATCATCGAAGCCGACCTGTGGCAGCTCGGCCAACTCAAGGCCGGCGACAAGGTGCGCTTCGTGCCGGTGGATATCGCCACGGCGCGGGAGTTGGCGCAAAGCAATGCACGTGAATACGCAGAACTCACGCTTGTCTCCCCTCTCCCGCTTGCGGGAGAGGGGCCGGGGGAGAGGGTTCTTGAAAACGCCCAAAGCCCCTCTCCCCAACCCTCTCCCATAAATGGGAGAGGGAGCCGTTCGGTGTTGGCTTCCCCCATCGTCCTCGACATCGGCCATGCCGATACCCGTCTGGTCGCACGCCTGTCCGGCGACACCCACCTACTGCTGGAAATCGGTGCGCCAGAACTCGACCTGGTGCTGCGCTTCCGTGGCCATGCGCTGATGCAGGCACTGGAGGCCAAGCAACTGGACGGCGTGATCGACCTCACCCCCGGCATCCGCTCGCTGCAAGTGCACTACCAGCCGGAAACCCTGACCCTGCAGACGCTGCTCGACATCGTCGCGGGCGAGTGGGACGCCGTCTGCGCCGCGCGCGACCTAAAAGTACCCTCGCGCATCGTCCACCTGCCGCTGTCCTGGGACGACCCGGCCTGCCAGCTGGCAATAGAAAAATACATGACCACCGTGCGCAAGGACGCCCCCTGGTGCCCGAGCAACCTGGAGTTCATTCGCCGCATCAATGACCTGCCGAACCTCGATGAGGTGTATCGCACCGTGTTCGACGCCAGCTACCTGGTCATGGGCCTGGGCGATGTCTACCTCGGCGCGCCAGTGGCCACACCGCTCGACCCGCGCCACCGCCTGGTCACCACCAAGTACAACCCGGCGCGCACCTGGACGGCGGAAAACTCCGTCGGCATCGGCGGCGCCTACATGTGCGTGTACGGCATGGAAGGCCCCGGCGGCTACCAGTTCGTCGGCCGCACCCTGCAGATGTGGAACCGCTACCGCGCGGTCGAAGCCTTCGACGGCAAGCCCTGGCTGCTGCGCTTCTTCGACCAGATCCGCTTCTACCCGGTATCAGCTGACGAACTGCTACGCATCCGCCGCGACTTCCCGCTGGGCCGCTACCCGCTGCGCATCGAACAGAGCGAACTGGCCATGGCTGACTACCAACAGTTTCTCGATGACGAAGCCGAGGGCATCGCCGCCTTCCGCCAGCAGCAGCGCGCCGCCTTCGACGCCGAACGCCAACGCTGGATCGACAGCGGCCAGGCGCACTTCGAAGTCGAGGAAGCAGCCCCCGAGCAGGGTGAGGATGCCCCGCTCGACGCCGGCCAGCACGCCATCGAAAGCCATATCGCCGGTAACCTCTGGCAGGTGCAGGTAGAGCCCGGCGCGCAAGTGCAGGCTGGTGACGTGCTGGTGATCCTCGAGTCGATGAAGATGGAGATTCCGCTGACCGCGCCAATAGCCGGTACCGTACGCGAAGTGCGTGTGCAACCGGGCTCGCCGGTACGTGCCGGACAGCGTGTGGTGGTACTGGAAGAAGCCTGAAACGCTCGCAGCTGAAGCGCCTCCTACAGGGTCCGCGAACATCCTGTAGGAGCGGCTGGGCGGCATTCCGCTTCAGCCGCGATCCACACCAACACCGACTCCCTGTGGGAGGGGCTTCAGCCGCGACAGCTTTATGCTCCACCGCAATACCCAAAAAAACCAATCGCGGATAAATCCGCTCCTACAGTCCGTGGCCCGGATGAAATCCCGGCCACATAACTGCGCCAATTGTGATCACAACTGGCGCTATCCCCTCCCGGCAAGCTAGCATCACGCCATCAACCCGCTCCCGGATTCACCCATGTCCCTGCGCCCCAAACGGCACACGCAAACCTCGTTGGTGTTACTGCTCCTGTTCCTGCTCGGTAGCGGCTTTCTCACCACTTCGCTGCTGAGCTACTACGCCTCGCGCGACTCCATTCGCAACAGCATCATCAACACCGAACTGCCGCTGACCTCCGACACCGTCTATTCGGAAATCCAGAAGGACCTGGTGCGTCCCATCCTCATCTCCTCGATGATGGCCCGCGACACCTTCCTGCGTGACTGGGTGCTGGCCGGTGAACAGGACACCGGGCAGATGACCCGCTACCTGCGTGAAGTGCAGGAGCACTATGGCGCCTTCACCAGCTTCTTCGTCTCCGACAAGACCAGCACCTACTACCAGGCCAAGGGCGTGCTCAAGCAGGTCAAGCCGGAAGAACCGCGCGATGTCTGGTACTACCGCGTGCGCATGCTGCCCGAGCCCTACGAGATCAATGTCGACGTCGACATGGCCAACGCCGACCGCCTGACCATCTTCATCAACTACAAGGTGTTCGACTACGACGGCAGCTTCATCGGCGCCACCGGCGTCGGCCTGGCGGTCGATGCCGTGGTCAAGTTGATCGACGAGTACCAGGCGCGCTACGAACGCAGCGTCTACTTCGTCGACACCACCGGGCGCATCACCCTCACCGGCGCCCAGGGCGGGCCAATGGGTGCCCGGGTCGGCGATTCGCTGGCCGATGTGCCCGGCCTCGACGGCCTGATGGCAAAATTGCCCACGCCACAAAGCGGCCAGTTCGAATACCAGGAACAGGGCCGCGAGCACTTCCTCAACGTGCGCTACATCCCCGAACTGGAGTGGTACCTGTTCGTCGACAAGCAGGACAAGGCCCTGGCCGGCATCCGCCAGGGGCTCTACATCAACCTGCTGCTGTGCCTGCTGGTCACCGCCATCGTGCTGACCCTGGTGAGCCTGGCGATTCGTCGCTACCAGCAGCGCATCGCCGCCCTGGCCACGACTGACAGCCTCACCGAACTGCCCAACCGCCGTGGCTTCGACATCCTCGCCGAACAGGCCCTGCAGGAAGCGCAGCGCGACAGCAGCCCGCTGTGCGCCGTGCTGCTGGACCTCGACAACTTCAAACTGATCAACGACCAGCACGGCCACCTCGCCGGCGACCAGGTGCTGCATGACTTCGCCCAGCAACTACGCGGCACGCTGCGCCAGGCCGACATTCTCTGCCGCTGGGGTGGCGAGGAATTCATCCTGCTGCTGAAGAACACCGACCGCCAGGCCGCCTACGATCTGGCCGAGAAGCTGCGCCAGCAATGCGCCGAACAGCGCTATGACGTCGAAGGCCAGAGCCTGCAGGTCACCGTCAGCCTTGGCCTCAGCCAATGGCACGCTGGCGAGAGCCTGCACACCCTGCTCGGCCGCACCGACCGCGCGCTGTACCGCGCCAAGCAGGCGGGGCGCGACCGCGTTTGCGTCGACAGCTGATGGACACGCAACACTGCCCGCTATGCGGCAACAGCAACCAGTGCAGCGTCGCCGCCGGGCGTGATGAACCCTGCTGGTGCTTCGACGCGCAAATCGACCCTGCCGCACTGCAGCGCCTGACGCCCGAGCAACGCAACCAGGCCTGCCTGTGCCCGGCCTGTGCTGGTGCGCTGAAGGCCACTGAGCCTCGCGAGCGCGATTGAGCCATGCGCCTGGATCGCTTCCTCAGCAACTTCCCCCGCTTCAGCCGCCAGGACAGCCGCCTGCTGATCAGCGCCGGCCGCCTGCGTGTGGACGGCGCCGTGGTACACGACCCGCGCCATGAGGTGCGCGACTTTCAGCGTGTCGAGCTGGATGACGAACTGCTGCAAGCCGGGCGCAGCGCGCGCTACTGGATGCTGCACAAACCGGTCGGCGTGGTCAGCGCCACCGAGCACGACGAACACCGCACCGTCCTCGACCTGCTGAACGAGCCGGACAAACACGACCTGCACCTGGCCGGGCGCCTCGATCTGAACACCAGCGGCCTGCTGCTGATCACCAACGACGGGCGCTGGTCGCGGCGCATCACCCAGCCGCAGCAGCGCAAGCCCAAGGTCTACCACGTCACCACCGAACAGCCGATCACCGCCGAATACGCCGAGGTCTTCGCCCAAGGCCTGTACTTCGCCTTCGAAGACCTCACCACCCTGCCCGCCCAGCTCGATGTATTGAGCAGCCACCAAGCCCGGCTGACCCTGTTCGAAGGCCGTTACCATCAGGTCAAGCGTATGTTCGGCCACTTCCGCAATCGCGTTGTCACCCTGCACCGCGAAAGCATGGGCGAAATCGTCCTCGACCCACAGCTCGCCCCCGGCCAATACCGCGCACTGACGGATGCGGAAATCGCCAGCGTTTGATCGTCGCCCTGCGTCTGAATCTGACTACCCGACCAACGGCATCGCCAATCGGCTACAAAGATGTGACTCACCCTTGCGTGGCTGCAAGGTAACTGCTTGAATCGAACCATAAGTCTTCAGGTGACCAGTCGGTCACAGAAAGACAGTAAAGTGTTTTTTCGGTTGATGGTGCTCTGCGCCGACTGGATTCCTGCCTGGTAACACCGCCCTCTCCAAGGCCCTGAAAAAGCCTGGAGCGCTCGCCTGTTTCGATCCTAACTGATTGAAATTCCTATACTTATAAAAATCTCCAGCCTGACATCATGCTGTCACGCTCAGGCGCTTTTCTAACTGCTCATTCCAGCGCGAACGGTCGCCCGCTCGCCTTGCTCACTTGCGCCAGGAGGAAACGACATGAGGCCAGAAACCGCAGTCGTCGAGATCAACAGGAAGCACAACGTACACACGGAGTTCTACGGCAATCCGGCAGCAAGCAAGACCATCATCCTGGTCAACGGCTCTCTGGCGACCACCGCCTCGTTCGCGCAAACGATCAAATACCTGCAGCCGCAGTTCAACGTGGTGGCTTTCGACCTGCCCTATGCCGGCCAGTCGAAGCCCTACAACAGCGACTTCACGCCCATCAGCAAGGAAGACGAAGCGGCGATCCTGCTGCACCTGATCGACCTCTACGGTGCCAACTACCTGATGTCCTTCTCCTGGGGCGGTGTCGCCTCCATGCTCGCCCTGGCCCAACGCCCGGCGACGCTGGAGAAGGCCGCCATCTGCTCCTTCTCGCCTATCCTCAACGTGCCGATGCTCGACTACCTGCACAAGGGCCTGCGCTTCTTGAACGCAGTGGATCGCGACAACGTCGCCCTGCTGGTCAACAGCACCATCGGCAAGCACCTGCCGTCGCTGTTCAAGCGCTTCAACCACAAGCACGTCAGCACCCTGGATGAACACGAATACCGGCAGATGTACGCGCACATCAAACAGGTGCTGAGCATGGAGGCGCACTGCAGCATGGAATGCCTGCAGGCCATCGACATCCCGCTGATATTCGTCAACGGCGACCGTGACGAATACACCTCGGTGGAAGACGCCTGCCTATTCGCCCAGCACATCGACCACGCCCAGTTCGCCGTGATCGACGATGCCGGCCACTTCCTCGACATGGAACACAAGGCCGCCTGGCTGCAGAGCCAACGCGTACTGCTGGACTTCTTCAACGCCCCCAGCAAACGCCTGCAACTGCCAGTCAAAGGCGACCTGCGCGACCTCCAGGCCATGGCGGTATGACGGGCACCGAGCGCGGAGCGGATGCGTCTATCGCCCTGCTCCGCGCTTTATTCTCAGATCGAGTTCCGGTATAAAGGCACCCGCTGCGGGTGTCGTATAATGGTAATACCCTAGCTTCCCAAGCTAGAGCCGTGGGTTCGATTCCCATCACCCGCTCCAGACAGCCTATAAAAAGCCCCGTCATCACTGACGGGGCTTTTTCGTTTCTAGCGTTTGAAGGGCTTGACCGCAAGGGTTTGAGCCGGGAAAGATGGCGCGCTACAGTCAGGTGGTAAACGACTAGCCGGTTTTGAAGCGGCAGCAGGAGACGTACTGTTTACGGGATTGTTGTACAGCAATGGTGCCGATGATATCTTTGAGCCACTGTCTTAGGGACAGAACGGTGCCCCTAAAATGGGTTAATGCTCATAAATGGCTGTAAGGCGAATCCCAAACCTTACAGAAGAGTGCGGATAATTACTTTTATCAAGGTTGGCACCGTGGAAGGCCCGAGCACTGCTTGGGCCTTTTGTTATAAGGAGAGTACAAAATGGACTTCCAAGAAAAAGTACAGCAAGTAATAATCGAGCAAGCCGAAGAAAAAATCAGAGAATTTCACGAATATCACAATTTCCTACACCTAGATTTAACCCGAAAAGGGGAAAGGCTAGGATTAAAACTCCGCAAAACCATCAAAACCCCGGAGTCTTGGAATAGCAATCGGCTTTTCGATCCTTTTTATGTACGCAGGCGCGCAGGCAACATAGCCAGATCAATTACAAAAAAAATCATATCTGGAACGTATCAGCCCAACCCAGCTTATCAACGGAAAGTTCCTAAGAAAGGCGGTGGATTCAGAGTAATTTCTGAATACGAAATTCCAGATACCGCTATATCCCGCCTATTTTATAAAGGCCTCCTCGGTAAGAACAGACATCGCTTTAGCTCCTTCTCTTACGCGTACCGTAACGACCGAAATGTTCATTTCGCAATTCAAGATATTGATGTTGATATCAAACAATACACTAGACTCTTTATCGCTGAATTTGACTTCTCAGATTTTTTCGGATCTATCAGCCATGATTATCTTAGAAACCAGTTCAGCAGAAATGGCTTTCTGGTAAGTGAAACTGATCAGAAGGTCATAGATGCCTTTCTGACATCTTATGGAAAAAAAGGCATCCCACAGGGAACATCTATATCTCTCTTCCTCGCTAATATGGTTTGCTGGGAGTTAGACAAAAAGCTAGAAAGACTCGGTGTAAAATTCGCTCGCTATGCGGACGATACAGTCATATGGACACCTGATTACTCGAAAGCTTGCGAAAGCTTCACGCTCATAGAAGAATTTTCTAGGGAGACCGGAATCCGTATAAACGCTTCGAAATCTGCGGGCATCAGTCTTCTTGCACCAAAGGGCATGCCAACTGAGTTAGCATCCAAAAGTCATTTCGACTTTCTGGGATACTCGCTATCGACGGACTATGTCTCAATCAAAGAGTCAGCGGTAAGCAAAATCAAATCAAACATCTCATACATTCTATTCAAACACCTTATACAACCACTAAACACTTCAAACTTGAAAAGTGTAAAAATACCATCAAACAGCAAAGATGAATCCTTACTAGCAGCCATATGCGAAGTAAGAAGATATCTATACGGAAATCTTACAATCGCACAAATCCAAGACTACCTTAATGGCAAGACAAAAAGAATTAGCTTCAAAGGCTTGATGAGCTACTACCCTTTGATAAACAACACCGAGCAACTAAAGGCACTTGACGGCTGGCTAGTATCAGCAATCCACCGAGCCGTACAAAAGCGAAGCAAACTCTTAATAAAGCACAATTTCAATCGCCAATACATGTTCCCTTTCAACGTCAAGAAAAAAGACATTGTGGCAACCTACAGAACTCAAGTCATAAAAAGAAAACCACTACTTGAAGTACCAAGCCTCTCGCTTCTATATGCCGCATTGAAATTAGCAATCTTCAACCATGGCATCGAGAAGGTAATGAGTGCTAAGTCATTAGAATATTATTAATCGCACGCAGCATGTCAAAAAGAGCATCAAGGGGAAATTAATAATGGATCAAAAGTCGCACAGCTAGGCTATGTGATCATTTTAACTGATTAATTTTTTGGGTAGGGATAAATTAAATCCATACTTTTCTCCCCCGCAACACAAACTTGGCTTGCCAAAAAATAACCTTTAATGGCGTCATGCCCATTCAATGGGCCGCAGTCCGATTCTAAAACATACCGTTTCAGGTGATGATTTAAACTATTGGTGACAACGTCAGCCAAAATCGACAAACTTGAATCAACTATCTCAACGCGACCCGAGCTATCCTGCAATAATTTAAACCTGAAATCACCAGCATCAACATTAACATTTACCTCCACACCAAAATTCCTTACCTCACGCGTCTCAAAATGATAATGACGCCCCTTCAAAATACCCCTAGAATTTATATTATGATACCTTTCTATTGATCTTGAATATTGATCAAAAAGCATATCATCAACTCTATCTGTCTTTACCAAGCCTAACAAAGGCTGATTAAGGACGTGCAAAGAAAAACCCATAGCCTTGCTGTAAAAATTAAAGAAAGCTTCAACCTGAGCATTCATCGTAAACCTAGATATATTTGAGGAGAGTCCGACACCTTGCCTCTTCATATTAACAACAGCGGACTCAATACTCTCCTTAAGCTCAAGGTATCTCAGGTAAAGCGGCTGAAAATAGTTAGCGCCATATACCAATGGAATATCATGCATTTTAATAAAGCTTAAAACATCCTCACGAATTAATTCCCGACCCACGCCCATATCAGCCACATGAAACTTACCTCCCTCCTCCAAAAGCCTGTAACGATCACTTAGATAATCACAGAATCTAACAACCTCATGCATGACGTACCCAGAAACAATAAGTCCAGCAACAAGAGTAAATTCACCACGGTATTTTTCCGGGCTATCGACATATCCAAGACGACCAGCCTCATCACAATAAAATTCGACCTCAATCATAATTTCACCTAAGCAGATCAGGGCGATTGCAAAAAAATCAAAAAAATGGGACAGATTCTGAGGAATCCCCACACAATATCCATGCAGATCCAAAAAGGTCAAAAAAGGGGACAGATTTATTTATGGCGCAGCGCAATCAGCCTGAAAATAAATCTGTCCCCTTTTCGAGCCCGGCCTATGACGAAGCCAACAGAAACTTGAGCCAACCCAACGCGGGATAGCGATCACCCAGGAAGCAGCTAGGCGCTGGTATGCCCGAAAGGAGCTCGGTACACCATGAAGAAACTGATATGCACCATCCTGTGCCTGATCGCAGTCACGCAGGCCAAGGCAGCCGAAGAAGTAGCCTTCTATGTCGGACAAGCCCATGACGAATGGGCTTTCAAAGTAACAGGGAAAGGTCGAGCGCTAGCGGGAAAGAGCCTTATCTACACAAGGCTCGACGAGCTGCAGATCGTAAACAATCCAAAACACTCAAAAACCAGACACATAGAAAGTGTTGAAGTCGCCTACGTATACGCCACCGACAATGGTGGCTGGAACTTCAAATCAGTTAACAGCTTTCGCCCCATCAATAGAAATATTCGCTCAGGGGAGAAGCTAATAATCAAAAACCTCGAAGCGGGAATGGAAATAGTCAACCTAAGAGCTAGTGATTACTGGGTACTTGTCACTCTCTGGATGAGAAAGAAAGAAACCGTACACGCCCATTCAAAAATTGGCACATTCAAGTAACCACACTAAAAAAAGCCACCATAAGAAGCTACCTAATCATATCACGCAAAACGTTCCGTGCTTCCCCCTTAAAAGCAATGCGAGGCAGAGCCACACGAATTCTATCCCCTTTAACTATGCCATAATGCTTTACATACCCTGGATCAATACCCACAACATACTCGTAAGCATCCTTATAATATTGCTTCTCCCCCGCCAACAACAGTGCCTCAGAACCACTAAAAACCTTATCCACCGCATTAATAAATTGCCACCTATTACACTGACTCAAATAGACTTGCAAGTTACCATAGGCATCTTCATCATAAAAAACCAGTACACTAGATGGTGAAATAGGCAGCATAAACACCTTTGCACTTATTGCAGACGAATACTTATCACGAACCACTACATTACCATGGTCAAAAAAAACTACAGGATTATCGCCAATAATAAACCTATCATCGTCCGACCTAAAAACTGTCATTCTTTTCTTTAATAAAATTTCTTTATAAAGCTCCGAGCTAGGCTTGACATGTTCCAAAAAGAAACTTTTCACGTCACCATCGAATATCTTGAAATCGCTCGACACATCATCAACAAACCCCTCTGCAAGTCTTTTCAAAGCATCCAACACATATGGAACTCGACATATCTGCGAGGCTACATAAATTGCAATCCCTTCCATCTCAACCGCATCGAGAATGGGCAAACGCTCGCTCAGCAGAATCTTTCTAACTATAATTGCAGCATCGCTATCAATCTTATTAAACAAATCCACCTCAAGAGATTTATTCTGCCCCTTATAATCGTAAAATTTATTTATACAAGCCAACCCTCTTAAGCCTGACGGATGCTCACCCATACCGTTATCTTTACTATAAAAGAAAAGCTTTTCTTTTTTCCCGTAACAAAATGATTTAAGAATACCTCTAGGCAGGTAATGATGACTTATAGGTTTACTCATGAGACCCCACTGGAGATAAGTATAATATGAGGAGAGAATCCTTTACCGGAAGAAATAAATCCACTCTTTATCATGTACTACTGAGATAGCGAATCATCATAGATACGCTGACTGAGGAAGTATGTTTCAATGGCATATTCTCCGGAACCCTTGAGAATTTTTATAACCAACCCCATTTCCGCTTCACTGCCAGGCTTTTCGTCAGTGCAGATGGTACCGGTTTTGAAGTTTTCCGACCCAGACAACTCAACTCGAACAGCACTTGCCCCTGGCCCACTACTCATCCACGAAAGGTCTATTTCGCTCGGGGGCTGCGCCACGGCCAAATAGCGCTTACAAGTACCACTCGGCAAATTGAACCTCAGAATTCCTTGACCTAGCACGGTAAGTGTTCCTCGTTTGAAACTCTCTGGCCTTGAAGCATGAGCATAGGAATTGCGCAAATCGGCCAAATAGTCATCAAAGTTCACCACAGCGCCGGGATCTGGAGTAGGCTTTTGATTGAAGAAAGACCTTACCACCTCACTTGTTAAACCAAGCCCGGCCAGAACAAGCGAAAAAATCATAAACCTATTGATTGCTGCAAGAATAGATTCTCGTGGCTCTTTCGTATGCTGCTCCTGCAGCAGCAGAAAGTAGGCAAGTAACGCCAGCAAGAAACCCAGCCCAATTACGCCATAACTAAGAATGGTAGCCGGCTCGATTGTTCCGAACTTCATGAGGCGCCTCTCATATTGATATTCGAACCTGGCAGCCTAGCGATGTCGAAAAAACGACACACCAAGGACTGGTGGCCAGAAGCTAGCCATAGCAGCTAAACATGTCTAGCGCCCGTGTCGAAAAAGTGTCGAAGACACTGCAAGAGATAGCGGAAAAATGCCGTCTTGGGCAGGCTGCAAGGCCAGTAAAGCCGGGTTTTGCAGATCACAGCCAGACTCTGAAAAGGGTTCGATTCCCATCACCCGCTCCAGACAGCAAAGAAAAAGCCCCGTCATCATTGACGGGGCTTTTTCGTTTTACTACTCCAGTTTTTACTTACTGCCACGGCCTCTCCTCCTCCGGGTTAAAGTCATCCTGACCACTCACCCATTTCCCCGGAACTTCTGCCTCCCAACGCCACCAGAACCGTATATGTCTTTTTTTCTGGAGGCCCCTGGCGATGGAACAGTGGAATATCTGGCTTGAACGCGATGTCTGGCTCAACGTGGCGATTGTTCTGGTCGCCACGGCGCTGATCTACAGCGTGCTGCGTACCCTGGTGAATACCCTGCACAAGCGTCTGAAGGCCGGGTCTGCTGACCAGGAGAGCAGTTGGTCACACTTCATCGCCATGGTCATCGGCCGCACCAGCCGCGTGCTGTTGTTGGCGTTTTCCCTGCTGTTGGCGTTGCGTCTGGCGGACTTGCCGCTCGCCTGGCAAAGCGCGCTGAGCCATACCTGGTTCGTCGCCCTAGCCCTGCAGGTAGCGTTGTGGGTCGATACTGGTGTGCGCCTGTGGTCGCGCAGCCTGGTGGTAGGCAAGAGCGGCGGCAGCTACAACCCGGTGATGACCACCATCATCAGCATCATGATTCTGATCGTGGTGTGGTCGGTGATGCTGCTGTCGATCCTGGCCAATCTGGGGGTGGATATCACCGCGCTGGTGGCCAGCCTGGGTGTCGGTGGTATCGCCGTGGCGCTGGCGGTGCAGACGGTGCTCAGCGATGTGTTCGCGTCACTATCGATTGGCGTCGACAAGCCGTTCGAGATCGGTGATTTCGTGGTGTTCGGCGAAGTCGCCGGCTCCATCGAGCATATCGGTCTGAAGACCACGCGTATTCGTAGCCTCAGCGGTGAGCAGGTGGTGTGCGCCAACGCCGATCTGCTGCGCCAGATCGTGCATAACTACAAGCGCATGAACACCCGCCGCATCGTCTTCAAGTTCGGCATCAATTACGACACGCCCAGCGCCAAGGTGCGCCAGGTGTCGGAAAAGGTAGGCGATATCATCCGCGCCACGCCCCAGGCCCGCTTCGACCGCGCACATTTTCTCGGCTTCGATGAAAGTCAGCTGACCTTCGAGGTGGTGTATATCGTGCTGACCTCGGACTACAACCAGTACATGGACATTCAGCAGGAGATCAACCTGCAACTGCTCGATGCCCTGCGCGAGCTGGACGTGCGCTTCGCCCTGCCCCGCCGCGATCTGCGCCTGGTGGGCGAGAGGATGCCGGTACTCAAGGTCGATGGCCTGCCGCAACCGGCCGAGGCTAACGAAAGCACCAGCGATGGCCGCCTGCCACGCTTCAGCTAGCACAACCGTCGTTACGCCAAGGGGGCGAGGCGAACAAAAGAGCCTCTCCCGCCTCTTACACAACGCCGTTAGCGCCTGACGTCATTACAGCGAATATTAGAGCTGGCGATGAAGCATATTCGTAAAATATCCACAACAGCGATAAGCATAAAACCTCGGAGCGCCTGATCTCAGTGCCTTAAACACTTTACAGGCCTATCGTTTATCATTTTTTCCGCTGAACAAGCCTTTATCTGTTTGACATATTTTACGGCTTTGGCAGACTGCTCGCCCGTTGCGGCAGGTGGCCGCGAACCCGGCATGGCGAGCGCCTGAGTGGGATCGCGCGCCAGCTGGGACGCGCCATGAAAACAATAATGCTGTCTGTCCGGGCGGCCTAGCGGGCACTGCCCACGCCGGACGACGGGCGAGCCACTGGTATTCATCCAATGCTGATCTGGTTTGTTGCGATCTACCTGCTGTTCACTGTCGGTGTCGGCGTCTATGCATCCACTCGCGTCAAAAACTCCAAGGATTTCGCCGCCGGCGGCAGGAGCATGTCCTTCCCCCTGGTCGCAGCCATGGTGTTCGCGACCTGGTTCGGCTCAGAAGCGGTGCTGGGTATCCCGGCCACCTTCATTGAGGAAGGCTTCGCCGGCATCATCGAGGACCCGTTCGGCTCCTTCGGTTGTCTGATGTTGGTGGGCCTGATCTTCGCCCGCCCGCTGTACCGCATGAACCTGCTGACCATCGGCGACTTCTTCCGCAAGCGCTACGGCCCGCAGGTGGAGATACTCACCAGCCTGGTAATCATCGGGTCCTACCTGGGCTGGGTTGCCGCGCAGCTGACCGCACTGGGCGTGGTGTTCAACGTGCTCTCGGATGGCTCGATCACCACCACCCAGGGCATGCTAATCGGCACTGCCATCGTGCTGCTGTATACCCTGTTCGGTGGCATGTGGTCGGTGGCGCTGACCGACTTCATGCAGATGATCATCATCGTCGCCGGCCTGTGCTATCTGACCTGGTTGATTGGTGACATGGCCGGCGGCGCCGACGTGGTGATCAGCCACGCAGCGGCCGAGGGCAAGTTCACCTTCATGCATGCCTTCGAGCCACGGGATATCGTCGCCTTCATCGCGGCGGCGGTGACACTGATGCTCGGTTCCATTCCGCAGCAGGACGTGTACGCCCGCGTGATGTCGGCCAAGACCGAGAACATCGCCGCGCGCGCCTCGATGGCAGGCGCGGTGTTCTACCTGTCGTTTTGCATGCTGCCGATCTTCCTCACCTACGCGGCCTCGCTGATCGACCCGGCGATGGTGCAGAAGTGGCTGGCCGAGGACGCGCAGATGATCCTGCCGCACCTGATCATGGAGCGCACTCCGCTGTTCGCCCAGGTGATGTTCTTCGGTGCGCTGCTGTCGGCGATCATGTCCACTGCCTCTGGCACCCTGCTGGCACCGTCGGTGACCTTCACCGAGAACATCCTGAAGAACTTCGTGCCCGTGATGAGTGACCGCCAGTTCCTCCTGGCCATGCGCGTGAGCGTGGTGGCGATGACAATCGCCACGTCGATCTTCGCCCTGAACTCGACGGCGAGCATCTACGAGATGGTCGGCAACGCCTACAAGGTGACCCTGGTAGCCGCCGTGGTGCCGCTGTTCGCCGGCCTGTTCTGGAAACGTGCGACCACCCAAGGTGCGCTGCTGGCCATCATCCTTGGCCTGTCGAGTTGGGTTGCCCTGGAGCTGACCTACCAGGAAAGCGACTTCTGGCCACCGCAGCTGGCCGGTCTGTTGATCAGCCTGGCGGGCATGCTGATCGGCTCGCTGCTGCCGCAGTTCAGCCGTCACCGCGGCGAAAGCGTGCAAGCCATCACCGCCTCGGCCAACGCCTGAGCAAAGGCGCCCTTCTCTTTCGAGAAGGGCGCTTTGCCACCATATAAGCCTTTGAAAAACCTGAATTTTCCTTCTTCACAAGCGTGGCAGTGACGGCTAACCTGCCGCCCCATGATTCGACGTCTACTGCCCCTGCTCTGCTGTTTCACAGCCCTTTCCCTGCACGCCGCACCCGCCACTTTCGCCGAGGCCAAGCGCCTGGCCTGGCCGCTGTATGAGCAGCAATCCACCGAGTTCTATTGCGGCTGCAAGTACAGCGGCAATCGGGTCGATCTGCGCTCCTGTGGTTACACGCCACGCAAGAACGCCAATCGCGCCCAGCGCATCGAGTGGGAACATATCGTCCCGGCCTGGGTGATCGGCCATCAGCGCCAGTGCTGGCAGAAAGGCGGGCGCAAGAACTGCGCGGCCAACGATATGCAGTTCCGCAGGGCCGAGGCCGACCTGCACAACCTGGTGCCGAGCATCGGCGAGGTGAATGGTGATCGCAGCAACTACAGCTTCGCCTGGCTGCCACAGAAACCGCATCAATACGGCCGTTGCGAGACAGTAGTGGACTTCAAGGCGCGCAAGGTGATGCCGCGCCCGGCCATTCGCGGGATGATCGCGCGCACCTATTTCTACATGTCCGACCGCTACAAGCTGCGCCTGTCGAAACAGGACCGGCAGCTCTACGAAGCCTGGAGCAAGGCCTACCCGCCGAAGGTCTGGGAGCAGCAGCGCAACCAGCAGGTGGCGTGCGTGATGGGCTGGGGCAACCCCTATGTGGGCAAGGTGGATATGAGCCGCTGTGCGCGCAAGCGGGCGTAGGACGGCTTCACGTAGGGTGTCGCGGGGCCGCCTAGGCCGTGCGCACCAACGGCAGTAAGGCTGGTGCGCGCAGCGCACCCTACGGGTCGCGGCTAAAGCCCCTCCCACAGGTGCGGGAGACTTGTGGGAGGGGCTTTAGCCGCGACAGCTTTGGCATATTTCAAACAGTCCCCGGATTGCATCCGGCCTACGAAAAGCGCTGCAACTCGCGACGCACCATGTTGGCGAATTCCGGAGGGCTGAGCTGGTACAGCTCCTGAGCCACCCAGGGCAGCCAGCGCCCCTGCAGTTCGGCCTTGCGCGCCAACAGGCGCTGGGCCTCGGCTTCGGCGCGGGCCTGGTGCTCGCGGTGGTAGTCGGCGCGGCTCGGTTTTTCTGTGCTCACGGTGCAGCCCTTTTCCTCATATCGAGCAGAGCAGGCATAATCGCCGCCTGTTCGCCCATTTCGACCGTCATCAATGCGCATCCACGTCAGTTTCATCGACCGCGTCGGCATCACCCAGGAAGTCCTGGCGCTGCTTGGCGGGCGTAATCTGAACCTCGATGCGGTGGAGATGGTACCGCCAAACGTCTATATCGACGCACCGACCCTGAGCGCTGCCGTGCTCGAGGAGCTGCGCGGCGCGCTGCTGCAGGTGCGCGGTGTGCAGAGTGTCGAGGTGGTGGACATTCTGCCCGGCCAGCGCCGCCGCCTGCAGCTCGATGCGCTGCTCGCGGCCATGCCCGACCCGGTACTGGCGGTGGATGACCGCGCCACCGTGCTGCTGGCCAACCCGGCACTGGTGGACATGTGCAACCGCCCGCCCGAAGGCCTGAGCATCGCCGCGCTGTTCGCCGATGACGCGTTGCAGCAATCGCTACTCGCCGCAGGTTTTCATCAGCCGCTGCGCGAGGTGCATTTCGCCGGTCAGCCGCTGCTGCTCGATGCCCAGCCGATCACCGAAGACGGTCGCCTGACCGGCGGCCTGCTCACCCTCTATGCCCCGAGCCGCATGGGTCAGCGCCTGGCTGCACTGCATCATGATCATGCCGAGGGCTTCGATTCTCTGCTGGGCGAGTCGGCACCGATTCGTGCCCTCAAGGCTCGCGCGCTGCGCGTGGCGTCGCTCGATGCGCCGCTGCTGATCCACGGCGAAACCGGTACCGGCAAGGAGCTGGTGGCACGCGCCTGCCACACCGTCAGCGTGCGCCGCACTGCGCCTTTCCTGGCGCTTAACTGCGCCGCCCTGCCAGAGAACCTGGCTGAGAGCGAGCTCTTCGGCTACGCCCCCGGTGCCTTCACCGGCGCCCAGCGCGGCGGCAAGCCGGGGCTGCTGGAGCTGGCCAACCAGGGCACGGTGTTTCTCGACGAGATCGGCGAGATGTCGCCCTATCTGCAGGCCAAGCTGCTGCGCTTTCTCAGCGATGGCAGCTTCCGCCGCGTCGGTGGCGACCGCGAGGTGAAGGTGGACGTGCGCATCCTCAGCGCCACCCACCGTGACCTGGAAAAGATGGTCGCCGAAGGTAGCTTCCGCGAAGACCTGTTCTACCGCCTCAACGTACTCAACCTGGAAGTGCCGCCGCTGCGCGAGCGTGGCCAGGACATCCTGCTGCTGGCCCAGCATTTCATGGCCCAGGCCTGCGCGCAGATCCAGCGCCTGCCCTGCCGCCTGGCGCCGGCTACCTTCCCGGCGCTATTGGCCGGGCGCTGGCCGGGCAACGTGCGTCAGTTGCAGAACGTGATCTTCCGCGCCGCTGCCATCTGCGACAGCAACTGGGTAGAGATGGACGACCTGGATATCGCCGGCACCGAAGTGGCGCCGAGGGTGGAAGGGGAAGTCGCCAGCCTGGAACAGGCCATGGACGAGTACGAGAAGGCGCTGCTGGAAAAGCTCTACGACAGCCACCCTTCCAGCCGCCAGCTGGCCGCGCGCCTGGGCACCTCGCATACCGCCATCGCCAAGCGCCTGCGCAAGTACGGGATACCGGGCAAGCACTGACGCACTCGCTCCGTAGGGTGGGTTAGGCGCTTGTTTTGAGTACGGACCACCCCGCAGGGTCAGATGCGCCGTAACCCACCATTGGCGCAAAGCGGAATATCGCTCGGTGGGTTACGCGGCGCACCACGACCGCAGTGTCTGAAAGCTCACCTATTGGCGCCGCTAACCCACCCTACGGTTCTCGGCGTTGAGTCAGATCGGCGTGGTGCTGGTCGGCACCTTGATCACACCGCAGGCTACACGCGCCCCACCGCCGCCCAGCGGCTGCGGATGATCGGCGTGATTGTCGCCGCCGGCGTGAATCATCAGCGAGCGGTTATGCAGGTCTTCCAGACGCTTGAGTCGCGGTGCCAGCACCGGCTGGCTGGCGCTGCCATCCTCGATGACGAGCAGCGCCGGCAGGTCGCCGAGATGGGCATCGTCTTCCCAGGGGAAACCGTGGCGGCCAGCGTTCTGCGGGTCCCAATGGCCGCCTGCTGCGCCGGCCGGTGTCAGCTTGCCGTCCACTTCGGCTGCATTGCAGTTGGCCTCGGTGTGTACGTGAAAGCCATGCGCGCCCGGCTCCAGGCCCTGAAGATCGGGAGTAAACACCAGCCCATAGGGCGACTGGCTGATGGTCACGGTGCCGACAGGCGCGCCTGTGCCGTTTTCGGTGGCCTGTTCGAGGGTCACGGTGACCGTCTCGCTAGCCTGCAGACTGGTGGCGCCGAGCAGTGCGAATGCCAGGGGGATCAGGGGTCTCATGGTCGGTCTATCTCCTTGTTTATAAAGCCTCCCAGTTACCGACCCCAATGCCCTTAAGCGGTTCCAGCCAGATGACGTATCGATATCATTACACCGTAACGATTAAGCAACAATCGGACGAAAGCCGCGCCGTGTCTGGTGCGACTTCAACTTTTCCATTTGCGACGCCCGGTTTCGTAGCGATATCGTTCCAGAGGACTGTATACAACCACCATAAATATAGTTAAGTAACTGATTTTATTGACTATTTATACATTGGCACCGGCATTGCAAACGCTCCCGCAACCTGCCCGCCACCTAGAAGCGGACACCATTACCCCTGAGGATTTGACATGAGCGAGTTGCGTTTCACCGCCGATCACGAATGGCTGCGTCTGGACAACGATGGTCTGGTTACCGTCGGCATCACCCATTACGCCCAGGACGCGCTCGGCGACGTGGTGTATGTGCAACTGCCGGAAGCCAAGTCCTACGCCCAGGGCGAGGAAGTGGCCGTGCTGGAGTCGGTCAAGGCCGCCAGCAATATCGTCATGCCGCTGGACGGCGAGATCGTCGAAATCAACGCCGACCTGGAAGGCAGCCCGGAGCTGGTCAACGAGTCGCCGCTGGACAAGGCCTGGTTCTTCCGCATGCGCCTGGCCGACAACGCCGTGCTGGCCGACCTGCTGGACAAGGCCGGCTATGATCGCCTGCTGAACGCCAACGCCGACGCCTGAGTGACCGCCATGACCAAGCTCGATACCCAGAACGAATTCATCGCCCGCCACATCGGCCCGCGCGATGCCGACACCGCCGCCATGCTCGAACTGCTCGGCTACGATTCGGTCGACGCGCTGACCGGTGCGGTGATCCCCGAGAGCATCAAGGGCACCAGCATCCTCGGCGAGCAGCCGGGCCTGTCGGAAGCCGACGCCCTGGCCAAGATCAAGGCCATCGCCGCCAAGAACCTGCAGTTCAAGAACTACATCGGCCAGGGTTACTACGGCACCCACACGCCGAGCCCAATCCTGCGCAACCTGCTGGAAAACCCGGCCTGGTACACCGCCTACACCCCGTACCAGCCGGAGATCTCCCAGGGTCGCCTGGAGTCGCTGCTGAACTTCCAGACCCTGGTCAGCGACCTCACCGGTATGCAGATCGCCAACGCATCGCTGCTGGATGAAGCCACCGCTGCTGCCGAAGCCATGACCTTCTGCAAGCGTCTGTCGAAGAACAAGGCCGCCAACACCTTCTTCGTGTCCCAGCACTGCCACCCGCAGACCCTCGACGTACTGCGCACCCGTGCCGAGCCGCTGGGCATCGATATCGAAGTCGGCGACGAAGCCGCCATCACTGACGCCAGCGCCTACTTCGGCGCCCTGCTGCAGTACCCGGCAAGCAACGGTGACATCTTCGATTACCGCGCTCTGGTCGAGCGTTTCCACGCCGCCAACGCCCTGGTGGCCGTGGCCGCCGACCTGCTGGCCCTGACCCTGCTCACCCCGCCGGGCGAGTTCGGCGCCGACGTCGCCCTGGGCAGCGCCCAGCGCTTCGGTGTGCCGCTGGGTTTCGGTGGCCCGCACGCTGCCTACTTCGCCACCCGCGACGCGTTCAAGCGCGACATGCCGGGCCGCCTGGTCGGCATGTCGGTCGACCGCTTCGGCAAGCCGGCCCTGCGCCTGGCCATGCAGACCCGCGAGCAGCACATCCGCCGCGAGAAGGCCACCAGTAACATCTGTACCGCCCAGGTGCTGCTGGCCAACATTGCCAGCATGTACGCCGTGTACCACGGCCCGAAAGGCCTGACCGAGATCGCTCAGCGCGTGCACAGCTTCACCGCCATCCTCGCCCTGGGCCTGACCAAGCTGGGCCACAGCGTCGAGCAGCAGCACTTCTTCGACACCCTGAGCATCAAGACCGGCGCCAAGACCGCCGAGCTGCATGCCAAGGCCCGTACTGCCGGCATCAACCTGCGCGAGATCGACGCCGAGCGTCTAGGTCTGTCGCTGGACGAAACCACTGACCAAGCCGCCGTCGAGGCGCTGCTGAACCTGTTCGCCGCTGACCAGGCCGCCCCTGCCGTCAGCGACCTGGCTGCACAGATCGCCAGCCGCCTGCCAGAAGGCCTGCTGCGCCAGTCGGCGATCCTGCAGCACGAAGTGTTCAATCGTTACCACAGCGAAACCGAGCTGATGCGCTACCTGCGCAAGCTGGCCGACAAGGACCTGGCCCTGGATCGCAGCATGATCCCGCTAGGCTCCTGCACCATGAAGCTCAACGCTGCCAGCGAGATGATCCCGGTCACCTGGCCGGAATTCGGCAACCTGCACCCCTTCGCTCCGGTCGAGCAGGCTGCGGGTTACACCCAGCTGACCACTGAGCTGGAAGCCATGCTCTGCGCCGCCACCGGTTACGACGCCGTGTCGCTGCAGCCTAACGCCGGTTCCCAGGGCGAGTACGCCGGTCTGCTGGCCATCCGTGCCTATCACCTGAGCCGTGGCGACGATCAGCGCGACATCTGCCTGATCCCGCAATCGGCCCACGGTACCAACCCGGCGACCGCCTCCATGGCCGGTATGCGCGTGGTGGTAACCGCCTGTGACGCACGCGGCAACGTCGACATCGCCGATCTGAAGGCCAAGGCCGAAGAGCACAAGGATCGCCTGGCTGCGATCATGATCACCTACCCGTCCACCCACGGTGTGTTCGAGGAAGGCATCCGCGAGATCTGCCAGATCATCCACGACAACGGCGGCCAGGTTTACATCGATGGCGCCAACATGAACGCCATGGTCGGCCTCTGCGCCCCGGGCCAGTTCGGCGGCGACGTCTCGCACCTGAACCTGCACAAGACCTTCTGCATCCCGCACGGCGGTGGCGGCCCGGGCGTCGGCCCGATCGGCGTCAAGTCGCACCTGGCGCCGTTCCTGCCGGGCCATGCGCACATGGCACGCAAGGAAGGTGCCGTCAGCGCCGCGCCGTTCGGCAGCGCCAGCATCCTGCCGATCACCTGGATGTACATCACCATGATGGGCGGCAACGGCCTCAAGCGTGCGTCGCAGATGGCCATTCTCAACGCCAACTACATCGCCCGTCGCCTGGAAGAGCACTACCCGGTGCTGTACTCCGGTGAAGGCGGCCTGGTGGCTCACGAGTGCATCCTCGACATCCGCCCGCTCAAGGACAGCAGCGGCATCAGCGTCGACGACGTGGCCAAGCGCCTGATCGACTTCGGCTTCCACGCCCCGACCATGTCCTTCCCGGTTGCCGGCACCCTGATGATCGAGCCGACCGAGAGCGAGTCCAAGGAAGAGCTGGATCGCTTCTGCGACGCCATGATCGCCATCCGCGAGGAAATTCGCGCGGTCGAGCAAGGCCGTCTGGACAAGGACGACAACCCGCTGAAGAACGCCCCGCACACCGCCCTGGAATTGGTTGGCGAGTGGAATCACGCCTACAGCCGCGAGCAGGCCGTGTACCCGGTCGCCAGCCTGATCGAGGCCAAGTACTGGCCGCCGGTTGGCCGCGTGGACAACGTCTACGGCGACCGCAACCTGGTCTGCGCCTGCCCGTCCATCGAGGCGTATCAGGACGCGTAATAAACCTCCCCTCTCCCACTTGTGGGGCGATAGCGGAAAAAGCGAAGCACCGCTTCGCCCGCTTGAGCGCCCTGAGCTCTGCGAAGGGCTGGGGCGCGGAGCGGGGGCCGGGGGAGAGGGTAAAGCGGTTGTCTACGCAGCCCCCTCTCCCTAACCCTCTCCCCGAGGGGAGAGGGAACCGTTCTTCGCTTCATCCAGTTTCTTTCGGCTCCCCCTCATCGGGGCGGGCTGACTTCATCCCGAGAAAAACGATAAAGAGGGCCTCACCATGTTCAGCAAGCACGACCAACTGCAAGGCTATGACGACGCCCTGCTCGCGGCGATCCAGGCCGAAGAACAGCGCCAGGAAGACCATATCGAGCTGATCGCCTCGGAGAACTACTGCAGCCAGCGCGTCATGCAGGCGCAAGGTAGCGGCCTGACCAACAAGTACGCCGAAGGCTATCCGGGCAAGCGCTACTACGGTGGTTGCGAGCATGTGGACAAGGTCGAGGCGCTGGCCATCGAACGCGCCAAGCAGCTGTTCGCCGCCGACTACGCCAACGTCCAGCCGCACTCGGGCTCTTCGGCCAACAGCGCCGTGTACCTCGCGCTGCTCAATGCTGGCGACACCATTCTCGGCATGAGCCTGGCCCACGGCGGCCACCTGACTCACGGCGCCAAGGTGTCGTCCTCGGGCAAGCTGTACAACGCCGTGCAGTACGGCATCGACGAGAACGGCCTGATCGACTACGACGAAGTCGAGCGCCTGGCCGTGGAGCACAAGCCGAAGATGATCGTCGCCGGCTTCTCGGCCTACTCGCGCGTGCTGGACTTCCCGCGTTTCCGCGCCATCGCCGACAAGGTTGGTGCGCTGCTGTTCGTCGATATGGCTCACGTTGCCGGCCTGGTCGCGGCCGGCCTGTACCCCAACCCGGTTCCGTTCGCCGACGTCGTAACCACCACCACCCACAAGACCCTGCGTGGCCCGCGTGGCGGTCTGATCCTGGCGCGCAAGAACGAGGAGATCGAGAAGAAGCTCAACTCCGCCGTCTTCCCCGGTGCCCAGGGCGGCCCGCTGATGCACGTGATCGCGGCCAAGGCGGTGTGCTTCAAGGAGGCGCTGGAGCCGGGCTTCAAGACCTACCAGCAGCAAGTGATCGACAACGCCCGCGCCATGGCCTCGGTGTTCGTCGAGCGTGGCTATGACGTGGTTTCCGGCGGTACCGACAACCACCTGATGCTGATCAGCCTGGTCAAGCAGGGCCTGACCGGCAAGGCGGCCGACGCGGCGCTGGGCGATGCCCATATCACCGTGAACAAGAACGCCGTGCCGAACGACCCGCAGTCGCCGTTCGTCACCTCCGGCATCCGGATCGGCACCCCGGCGGTGACCACTCGCGGCTTCAAGGAAGGCGAATGCCGCACCCTCGCCGGTTGGATCTGCGACATCCTCGACGACCTGGAAAACCCGGCCGTGATCGAGCGCGTGCGCGGCCAGGTCGCCGACCTGTGCGCCACCTACCCGGTCTACGCTGACTGATACCCGACTGACCACGGGCCGCTCGGCGGCCCCAACCGGTGCGACGCACCCAACAGGAAATCGACATGACCACTGAAACTCTCGCCAAGACTCCGCTGCACGCCCTGCACCTCGAACTCGGCGCGCGCATGGTGCCTTTCGCCGGCTATGACATGCCCGTGCAGTACCCGCTGGGCGTGATGAAGGAGCACCTGCACACCCGCGACGCCGCCGGCCTGTTCGACGTCTCGCACATGGGCCAGATCCTGCTGCGTGGCGAGCATGCCGCGCGCGCTCTGGAAACCCTGGTGCCGGTGGACATCATCGACCTGCCGGTGGGCACGCAGCGCTACGCCATGTTCACCGATGCCCAGGGCGGCATCCTCGACGACCTGATGGTCGCCAACCTGGGTGACGACACCCTGTACCTGGTGGTCAATGCCGCCTGCAAGGATCAGGACCTGGCCCACCTGAAGAAACACATCGGCGAGCAGTGCCAGATCGAGTGCCTGTTCGAAGAGCGCGCCCTGCTCGCCCTGCAAGGCCCGAAAGCGGTCGACGTGCTGGCCCGCCTGGCCCCTGAAGTGAGCAAGATGACCTTCATGCAGGTCGCCCGTGTGCGCCTGCTGGGCAGCGAATGCATCGTCAGCCGCAGCGGCTACACCGGCGAAGACGGCTTCGAGATTTCCGTCGCCGTCGATCAGGCCGAAGCCCTGGCGCGCAGCCTGCTGGCCGAAATGGAAGTCGAGGCTATCGGCCTGGGGGCACGTGACTCGCTGCGCCTGGAAGCCGGCCTGTGCCTGTACGGCCACGACATGAGCAGCGCCACCACGCCGATCGAAGCCAGCCTGCTGTGGGCGATCTCCAAGGTGCGCCGCGCTGACGGCGAGCGTGCCGGCAACTTCCCGGGCGCCGAGCGTGTATTCGAGCAACAGCAAAAAGGCGTGGCGCGCAAGCGCGTCGGCCTGCTGCCGCAGGAGCGTGTACCGGTGCGTGAAGGCGCGGAAATCGTCGATGCCGACGGCCAGGTGATTGGTCAGGTGTGCAGCGGCGGCTTCGGCCCGACCCTCGGTGCGCCGGTGGCCATGGGTTACGTCAACGCCAGCCACGCCGCCATCGACAGCGACGTCTGGGCCGTGGTGCGCGGCAAGCGCGTGGCGATGAAAGTGGCCAAGACCCCGTTCGTGCCGCAGCGCTACTACCGCGGCTGATTTCCTCACTTTCCCGCTCGAGGGAAAGGGCAATGGCGTAGGGCGGGTGAAACCCGCCGTATGGATCTGGCGGGTTGTACCCGCCCTACGCACCGCCAATCTCGTAGCCCGGATGCAATCCGCGGATGCCCTGAAAAGCTCCCGGATTGCATCCGGGCTACATCGTTTCTACCCCCTGATCCGCTCGTAAGGCACCCGCTCGCGTCCGGCGCGCAGCGTCTGCGCCCACCAGTTCAACTGCACCAGCGTATGCGCCAACGCCGAGTTGGCGTGCCGTGGCTCGCTCAACTGGCCCTGCTCATCGAACTGCTCCCAGGCATTGGTGAAGCACACAGAGCTACGCACTGTCATCGCATGCAACTCCGCCAGCACCTGACGCAGTTGCTCCACCGCGCGCAGCCCGCCGGACACCCCGCCATAGCTGACAAACCCAACCGGCCGTGCTTCCCAGGATGCCGGCACCTCGTCGATGAACTGCTTGAGCGCCGCCGGGTAGCCGTGGTTGTACTCCGGGGTGACGATCAGAAAGGCATCGGCACGCAGCAACTGCTGCAGCGACTGATGGCGTTGCGCGGCGAGCTCCTGCGCCTCGCCGGGCTGGCGAAACATCACGGCCGGGTCGACCAGGCTCAGCTCGAATTCGCTGCGCTGCTCGATCTGTTCCCGCGCCCAGGCCACCACCTGGTCGCAGAAACGCTCTTCACGCACGCTGCCGTAAATCAGTACCAGTCGGATGCGGTCCTGCATGGAAATACCCTCGGTGTTGTCGATCAAGGCCTGCGAGGGTAAAACCTCAACTTAACTTTAGGTCAACAGGAATTTTCCATGGACACGCACCGCTCCTTCCACGAGCGCCCACTGACTGTCGGCCAGGTTGCCGAGCGCAGTGGCGTGGCGGTTTCCACGCTGCACTTCTACGAGACCAAGGGGCTGATCCACAGCCAGCGCAATGCAGGCAATCAGCGGCGTTATCGGCGTGATGTGCTGCGCCGCGTCGCGCTCATCAAGGTGGCGCAGCGCCTGGGCATTCCCTTGGCCGATATCGGTGTGGCGCTGAGCACACTGCCTTGCGATCACATACCCACGGCAGCGGACTGGCAGCAACTGTCGGCGCAATGGCAGCGCGATCTGGACGCGCGCATCGAGCAAATGACGCGACTGCGCGACCAGCTTACCGGTTGTATCGGTTGCGGTTGCCTGTCGATGCAGGACTGCCCACTGCGCAACCCCAGCGACGAACTCGGCGCACAGGGTGCTGGCGCGCGTTTGCTCGAAACGGATTAATCGTCCAGGCAATTGCGCCTGTTGCTGAACACCTCGCGGCGGATGTCGCGCACATCCAGGGAGATCGCCGGCACCTGCGGCAGGCGCTCGACCAGTGCGCGCACGACGCGCCGCGACAGCGCCCGTTTGTCGTCATCGCTGCGCCCGGCCAGCACGTAGAAGATCAAGTGCACGAACATTCCCTGCTCGCCGCCGACGCAGTGGTGCTCGTACAAACTCAGGCGCACCTTGACCTCGCCGGGTTGGAACAACCCCGTGGCAGCCGCCTGGTCATGCACCAGTTGCACCAGCTCCTGCGGCGCGATCAGCTCACTCACCTCGAGGGCGGCTTCGATCAGGCAATGCGGCATGGATAAACCCTTGATGTAAGTGAATTTGTCATACGTTATCACACAACAAATTCGATACCAGATGGTTTACCGGTTCGGCACTGAACGCTCGCTTCATCGCCGATAGCGCCGCTACACGGGGAAATACCATTCAGACTTTCGTCTAGCCATACGTTGACAAGCGACAAAAAGGCTGTCGATAATCTGGAAAGTTGTATGACGACATATGACAACGATAACAACAATAATCAGGGCCATAACATGACTGTCCTCGCCTCTCCCTCAGCGCTGCAGCCCCTCGCCTGCTCGCCCCCCATCGTTGCCACACGCCATAGCACCGGATTCGCCGGAGGCTGACGTCAGCCACCAGCAATGACCGGCCGCGTTCGGCCGGGCTATCGCCCTCCAAGGGCAAACACAACATTCCCATCATGCCGGTCCTGATGCAGACCGGCAGGGGATGCTTCGTTCAAAAACTGGGAGCACAACAACAATGACCGCACGCAACATCATTCCATTGGCCCTGCTCGGCAGCACGGCTCTGGCCCTGGTTATGCCGACCGCCACGCACGCTGCCGGCTTCGTCGAAGACGCCAAGGTCACCCTCGGCCTGCGCAACTACTACTTCAACCGTAACTACCTGAACGGCACCGACCCTGTGATCCGCGGTGAGCGCCAGGGCCAGGCCGAAGGCTGGACTCAGAACTTCATCCTCGATGCCCGCTCCGGTTTCACTCAGGGCACAGTCGGCTTCGGTCTCGATGTGCTCGGCCTTTACAGCATCAAGCTGGACGGCAACCGTGGCGCCGCCAACACCCAACTGATGCCGATCCACGATGACGGCCAGGCCGCTGATCAGTACGGCCGTACCGCCGTGGCTGCCAAGGCCAAGCTCTCCAAGACCGAACTGAAGGTTGGCGAGTGGTTCGCCGTGCTGCCGATCCTGCGCGCTGACGACGGTCGTTCGCTGCCGCAAACCTTCCAGGGCGCCCAGCTGACTTCCAGCGAGATCGACGGCCTGACCCTGTATGGCGGCCAGTTCTGGAAGAACAGCCAGCGTCACGATGCCAGCCGTGAAGACATGTCGTTCAACGGCGTAGAAGGCGATGACTTCAACTTCGGTGGTGGTGAGTTCCGTTTCAACGGCAACAACACCATGGTCGGCGTCTGGCACGCCCGCCTAGAAGACGTGTATCAGCAAAGCTTCCTGCAGTTGACCCACAGCCAGCCTGTCGGTGACTGGGTACTAGGCGCCAACCTTGGCTACTTCAACGGCAAGGACGAAGGCGCGGCCAAGGCCGGCGACCTGGACAACAAGGTCTATCAGGGTGCGCTGTCGGCCAAGAGGGGTAACAACACCTTCCAGGTCACCTACCAGCGACTGAGCGGTGATACCAAGTTCCTGCGTATCGACGGCGCCAGCGGCGGCTCGCTGGTCAACGACGGTTTCCTGTCGGCGTTCGACAGCCCCGAGGAGCGTTCCTGGCAGCTGCGTCATGATTACAACTTCGCCGGCCTCGGCATTCCGGGCCTGACCCTGATGAACCGCTACACCAGCGGCTCCAACATCCACGCTGGCGGCCGCACCGATGCCGAAGAGTGGAGCCGTGAGACCGAGCTGGCCTACACCATCCAGGAAGGCACTCTGAAGAACCTGAACGTGCGCTGGCGTAATTCCAACGTCCGCCGTGACGTTGGCCAGGATCTGCACGAAAACCGCCTGATCATCAACTATCCGCTATCGATTCTGTAATACCGGACGCATCACTGCGTCCTATTGACTCCTGTGTGTTAACGGCACTTTACGCCCGTCCTTGTGACGGGCTTTTTTTGCCTACCAACTTTGACGCACCCTACGCGATGTCAACTCGTAGGGTGCGCCGTGCGCACCGGCTTACACGCCAGCAGCCGGCACGCGCAGTTTCAGCGCAAACGCCCGACCATCTGCGCCAACACGGTCAACACATCCTGCCCCAGCTTCTGCGAGCGCGCGCCATTCCAGCCGGTGCGTGGCTGCGGGCTATCGTCATGGTCCTTGAACGGCATCTCGATGGTGAACGACAGGCAATCGAAGGCCTGGCCAACGGCGTTGCAGGCCAGGGTCAGGTTGGCCTGGCCCGGCTCATCACGCGGATAACCGAAGCGGGTCTGGAACTCGGCGCCGATAGCAACCAGACGACTGCGGAAGTCTTCTTCCAACGCTGCCAGCCGTGGGGTGTAGCCCGGATTGCCCTCGCAACCGGCGGTGAACACATGAGGAATTTCCTCGTCGCCATGAATATCGAGGAACAGGTCGACGCCAATACGCTGCATATGCTGCAGCACGAACAGCACCTCGGGGCTGCGCTCGGAGCTGGCGGACTGCCAGGCACGATTGAGGTCCTGCCCGGCATAATTGGTGCGCAGGTGACCGCGATAGGCGCCGTCCGGGTTCATGTTCGGCACCAGATAGAACTCGGCCTCGCGCAGCAAGGCGACAACCTCGGCATCCTGCGGATTCTGCAGGCGCTCGATCAGCCCTTCCATGAACCATTCGGCCATGTGCTCGCCCGGATGTTGTTGGGCGATGATCCACAGTTTGCGCGGCGCGCCCGTCTGGCCACCGATACGTAGCAACTGGATATCACGGCCTTCCAGACTTCTGCCGCTGGCCACCAATTCAGCGCCGCGCTCCAGCGCGTTGGCAATCAAACGTTCATGCCGCGCTCGCGGGTAGGGCTCGAAATAAGCGAACCAGACGCGCTCATGCTCGGCCTGCAACTCGAAGTGCAACTGGCCGTCCTGATAGCGGGTCGGCACGCGAAACCAGTCCCGCTGGTCGTAACTGGCCACGGCCTGGTAACCGTCCCAGGCGCGGTTGTAGGCCGACTGCCCGGCATTGGTCAGGTTGAAGCCGTGGCGTTGCCCCAGCTGGAGGCCCTCGACCTGAAAGTGAAACCACTGGAAATGGTGGCTGTTGAGGTCCGGGCGCATGGCCAGCAAGACGCGCTGCGGGTCACTGGCGTCGATGACCTGGATATTGCCACTGTCGAAATCCGCACTGATTTTCATGACTGCCTCGTAAGCGAAATCAGCGCTCAGGATTGCAGCTCATGGCGCGAGTGTGAAGTCGCACCGCGACAGACCGATCAACGACAGCGAACTATGGTGGCCAGGGTCAGCCTAATAGCGACTTGCCCTGTTTCTCGCCTACGGAGTTTCTGCCATGCCTAGCCCGATCAACCTGCGTCACGCCACCACCGCCCTGCTCGCCCTTGCGCTACTGGCGGGCTGCGCCGGGCGTGAACCCGACTCCACCGCGCCGGAAGAACAGCCGCAGGTCGACCAGCCCATCACCCAGACCGAACAAGACCAACTGCGCCAGCAGGCCCAACGCGGTGATCTGGAAAGCCAGTTCCAGCTCGGCAGCAGCTACTTCGTCGGCCAGCCGGAAAAGGACATCAAGCAAGCCGAGTACTGGTGGAAGCAGGCCGCAGACAAGGGTCACTCCATGGCTGCGGTCAGTCTTGCCTACCTCTATACCGGGCGTGACGCACCGGAGCTCGCCAACCAGCGCGACATGCTCAAGTACCTCAACCAGTCAGCCGCTGCGGGCAACCCGATGGCGCAGCATGTGCTGGGCAACCTTTACCGACGCGGTGAAGGCGGCGTAGCACGTGACCCCGACCAGGCCCAGCGCCTGTACCAGAGTGCCTGCCAGCAGAACTACGAGCTCTCCTGCACGGCGCTGGGTCGTCAGTAACTCGTTGCCGCAGAGCCAACTCGCGCGCGAGCCCTGTTACAACTCAGCATGGCCAACGCGCAGCAGGCTTTGAACGGGTTATCAGGGCTGCAGGTCGAACAGCGCCTTGCCGCTTTCCATATCGCAAGGCGCGGAGAAGTGCTCGTGAAAGATCAGCCAGCGGCCGCCTTGGCGACGCAGGCACTGAGTCACACGCATCCAGCAGGTTTCCAGCTCGCCCTTGTCATTGGTGCCGCCGCAGTGCAGCAGGTAATGAGTGACGCCTAGATCGCCGTCGGAGGTGAACGTCGGCTCGTGCGGTTCGAAACGCCCTTCGCCGCTGCACATTTCCATGCAGGCCTGCCAATGCGCCTGGTATGCCGGACGCCGCTGGAAGCGCAGCGGCCCCACGGCATCGTAGGCGACCACGCCTTCCACGTAGTGACCCATGATGCGCGCCACATCCTTGCTGCGGCAGGCGTCGGTCCAACTGTTCAGTGCATCTTGCAGTTCATGCTGACTCATATCGATTTTCCTTCGTGCGTGGATTAGGTGACTCAATGGCCAGCAGCCGGGTCGACATCCAGTTGGCGAACCGGCCGCACTTCCACGCAGCCGACACGAGCGGCAGGAATATCTCCGGCCAGCTGGATGGCCTCGTTGAGATCCCGTGCCTCGATCAGATAGAAGCCGGCGAGCTGCTCCTTGGTTTCAGCGAAAGGGCCATCGGTGATGGCCAGCTTGCCGCCACGCATGCGCACCGTGGTGGCGCTCTGTACCGACTGCAACGCCTCGGCGGCAAGCATGCGCCCGCTTTCCTGCACACGCTGGGCGTAGGCGTGGCACTCACTGTCATGCGGGCTGTTGGGGGAGCTGTGCAACTCCTGTTCGTTGGCGTAAACAAGGCAGAGGTATTTCATGGCGCGCTCCAGTTCCTCGACGGTGGGTACTGGATAGTCGAACGCAGCGAGCGCGTTTCGACATTGGCCGGAAAAATATCGTAGAGGCCGACGAACGGTCGGGGCCGCCGCGCTCATCAGACTCCGAACTGCACCCTATACAGGGGTCAGTCGAAGCCAGCCCCACCCTACTCGGGGACTTCGACGCTGACGTGAATGGCGTCGTGGCGCCAGAACTCCAGGTCGCAGTCGATGATGCGCCCGTGCTGGTCGCGGTTGACCCGGGTGATGCGCAGCGCCGGACTGCCCGGCGCCACCTTGAGGCTGGCAGCGGCCTCGGCATGTAGCGCGGTGGGCACCATGTCGAAACGCACACGACCATAGTGAATGCCGTACTCGCTGGCATAGAGGTCGGTCAGCGAACGCGTCAGGTCGAACTCGAGAATGCCGGGGAAGTAGGCCGGATTCAGATAGTGCTCGACATACAGCACCAGACGCCCATCGATACGCCGCGCGCGGCACACCTGATAGACGCTCGACAATGCCGGCAACTCCAGCACCTGGCAGATCTGCGCGGGGGCCGGCATCAAGCGCGCACTCAGAACGTCGGTAGCTGGCACTCGCCCCTGCTCGGCGACCATGGCATGAAAGTGGGTACGCACCAGGGGGTTGTAGGCCACCCGCGTAGGTGAAACGAACCAGCCACGGCGCTCCTCGCGATAGACCAGCCCCTGCGCCTCCAACTGGCCGAGCGCCTCGCGCAGGGTAATGCGCGTGGTATCGAACAACTCACTGAGTTTGCGCTCGGCCGGCAACTTGCTGCCAGAGGGCAGCAGGCCTTGGTCGATCTGCTCCTGTAACGCGCGGCAGATGATGGTGACGGCCCGTGGCGCTTCTTCGCGCATCAAAACTTCCCCTTTTGGACTAGTCCAGCCCCATCACAGGGCAAAAACCGCTCGCTCAGATGGGTTACAAGCCTAGGCAATCTAGATGACTGATAGATGACAACCTTGCTGCAAGCACGCCGCATGCCACTGCCAGCCCCCTTCGCAGCCCGCGAAATCAGCTACTTATCCATGGTCTACGCTTGTGAAGCGCGCCAGCCGCTTACACCTAGACATCTGCCACACCATGGCTGGACATAAAACTGTCATTGAAGGCGCTTAGATTGGCTCGGGTATTGCTGATCTAGACCAACACTCTCACTGCGAAGGAGTTTCCAATGAAACAACTGCTGCTGGCTTCACTGATGGGTTCGGCCATCGCTCTGGCGACTTCCGCCATGGCCGAAGGCACCGACTTGCAGGCACTGGAACAGGCTGCACGCGCCGAAGGCGTGGTGAATAGCGTGGGGATGCCCGATAGCTGGGCCAACTGGAAGGACACCTGGAGCGACCTGAATAGCAAGTACGGCCTCAAGCACTCTGACACCGACATGAGCTCGGCGCAGGAGATCGCCAAGTTCGCCGCCGAGAAGGATAACGCCACCGCCGATATCGGTGACGTCGGCGCCGCCTTTGGTCCCATCGCCGTGCAGCAGGGCGTGACCCAGCCGTACAAGCCGAGCACCTGGGAGCAGATCCCGAGCTGGGCCAAGGACGCCGATGGTCACTGGATGCTGGCGTACACCGGCTCCATCGCCTTCATCGTCAACAAGCAACTGGTCAAGGATGTACCGAAATCCTGGGCCGACCTGAAGAACGGCAAGTACCGTGTCGCCATCGGTGACGTCAGCGCTGCAGCCCAGGCCGTCAATGGCGTGCTGGCTGCAGCCATCGCCAACGGCGGTGACGAGAAAAACATCCAACCGGGCCTGGACTTCTTCGCTGCCATCGCCGAGCAGGGCCGCCTGTCGCTGTCCAACCCGACCATCCAGACCCTGGAAAAGGGTGAAGTGGAAGTCGGCATCGTCTGGGACTTCAACGGCCTGTCGTACCGCGACCAGATCGACCCCAACCGCTTCGAGGTGCTGATCCCGTCCGATGGTTCGGTGATCTCTGGCTACACCACCATCATCAACAAGTACGCCAAGAACCCCAACGCGGCCAAGCTGGCGCGTGAGTACATCCTCTCCGACGCAGGCCAGATCAACCTGGCCAAAGGCAATGCCCGACCGATCCGCGCCGAGCACCTGACCCTGCCGGCCGAGGTGCAGGCCAAGTTGCTGCCTAACGAGCAGTACGCCAAGGTCAAGCCAATCGCCGACGCGGCTGCCTGGGAAACCACTTCCAAGGCACTGCCACAGATGTGGCAAGAGAACGTGATCATCAATATGGAATAACCCGGGCTCGGTGGGAGGGGCTTCAGCGGCGACACTCGCGGCTGAAGCGCCTACCACAAGCTGCTCCGGATACCTTTGGAGCGCGTAGGGTGGACCGGGGCGCGTAGCTGACGCTTCATCCGTCCACCCTGCCATTTTGGCGTTTACCCATGCGGTGGATCGATGAAGCGCGATCCACCCTACGCTTTTTAGGATTTCCCATGCCTTCCAAGGTCATTCTCGTTGTGCTCGACGGCCTCAGCCACTCGGTCGCACAACACGCCATGGGCCATCTGCACGCCTGGTGCGACGCTGGCCGCGCGGCCTTCTACCGCCTCGACTGCGAGCTGCCGGCGCTGTCGCGCCCGCTCTACGAGGCCATCCTCACCGGCGTACGCCCCATCGACAGCGGCATCGTGCACAACGATGTTTCGCGTCTGTCGCGCGAACGCAGCCTCTTCCATTACGCCCGCGATGCCGGTCTGAGCACCGCCGCCGCGGCCTATCACTGGGTCAGCGAACTGTACAACCGCTCGCCCTTCGTCGCCGTGCGCGACCGGCATACCTGCGATGAATCGCTGCCGATCCAGCATGGCCACTTCTATTACGCCGACCACTACCCGGACTCGCACCTGTTCGTCGACGCCGAGAGCCTGCGTTTGCAGCACACGCCAGACTTGCTGCTGGTGCACCCGATGAACATCGACGACGCCGGCCACAAGCACGGCCTGGACAGCTCCCAGTACCGCAACGCCGCGCGGATGGCCGACGTGCTGCTGGCCGACTACCTGCAGAACTGGGTCGATGCCGGCTATCAGGTACTGGTCACCGCCGACCACGGCATGAACGTCGACCGCTCGCACAATGGCCTGCTGCCGGAAGAGCGCCAGGTGCCACTGTTCGTCATCGGTGATGCCTTCAGCCTCGATGCCAATGCGCGTCCACGTCAGCTCGAACTGTGCGGCAGCATTTGCCAGTTGCTCGGCGTCCCGCACGACAAACCCTACTGCGCGGAGTTACTTAAATGAGCGCGCCATCCTCCCTGCGACGCTGGCTGCCGCTGTTGTGTCTGCTGCCCTTCGCCCTGTTCTTCCTCGTGTTCCAGGTGGCACCGCTGGTGTGGGTGGCGGTCAATAGCCTGAACAGCCCCAATGGCTGGGGCCTGGGCAATTTCGAGAAGATTTTCGCCTCCAAGTTCTACATGCAGGCGATCAAGCACAGCCTGGAAATCGCCTTCTGGTCGAGCCTGTTCGGTATGGCCATCGCCATCCTCGGCAGCTACTCGTTGCGTCAGGTGGACTCGAAGCTGCGCGACTTCGTCATCGCCTTTTCCAATATGACCAGCAACTTCGCTGGGGTGCCGCTGGCCTTCGCCTTCATCATTCTGCTGGGTTTCAACGGCGCACTGACCCTATTGCTGATCCAACTTGGCTTGATCGAGAGCTTCAACCTCTACTCGAAGAACGGCCTGATCGTGCTCTACACCTACTTCCAGATTCCGCTCGGCGTGCTGCTGCTCTACCCGGCGTTCGACGCCCTGCGTCAGGACTGGCGCGAATCGGCCGCACTGCTTGGCGCCGGCACCTGGGATTTCTGGCGCCACATCGGCCTGCCGGTGCTGACGCCGGCGCTGCTCGGCACCTTCGTCATCCTCCTGGCCAATGCCCTGGGCGCCTACGCCACGGTGTATTACCTGACTACCGGCAACTTCAACGTGCTGCCGATCCGCATCGCGGCGATGGTCTCCGGCGACATCTCGCTGGACCCGAACCTGGCCAGCGCCCTGTCGATGATTCTGGTCGGGCTGATGGTGCTGATCACCGCCGTCCACCAGTTGCTGCTGAAAAGGAGCCAGCATGTCACGCGCTAACAGGCCGTTTAAAAACGTAGGCGAGGCCGCCGATGCGAGGCAAAAACAGGCGAAAAAGCGGAGTTTACAAACTGTAAATGAGCATTTTGAGCCTGGTTTTAACGAAGCAGCGGCAACGCAGGTAGTTTTTAAACCGCCTGTGAAAGCCCCCACCGCCAGCCTTTACCACCGCATCGTGGTCTGGCTGCTGTTCCTCATCCTGCTGCTGCCGCTGGCCGGTACCCTGCTCTACTCGCTATCCACCAGTTGGTCGGCGACCATCCTGCCGGACGGCTTGACGCTGAAGTGGTACGCCGCGTTGTGGAGTGATGAGCGCTTCCTGCGCGCCTTCGGCCAATCGCTGCTGGTGTGCTTCGGCGCTCTGGCGTTGTCGGTGGCGCTGATCCTGCCGCTGATGTTCGTGGTGCATTACCACTTCCCCAAACTCGACACGCTGATGAACGTGCTGATCCTGTTGCCGTTCGCCGTACCGCCAGTGGTGTCCTCGGTGGGCCTGCTGCAGCTCTATGGTTCCGGGCCGCTGGCGATGACTGGCACGCCGTGGATACTGCTCGGCTGCTACTTCACCATCGCCCTGCCGTTCATGTACCGCGCCATCGCCAACAACCTGCAGGCGATCAACCTGCGCGACCTGATGGACGCCGCCCACCTGCTCGGCGCCAGCACCTGGAAGGCAGCCTTCCTGGTGGTGCTGCCGAACCTGCGCAAGGGCCTGATGGTGTCGCTGTTCCTCTCCTTCAGCTTCCTGTTCGGCGAATTCGTCTTCGCCAACATGCTGGTGGGCACTCGCTATGAAACCCTGCAGGTGTACCTGAACAACATGCGCAACAGCAGCGGCCACTTCAACAGTGCGCTGGTGATCTCCTACTTCTTCTTCGTCCTGGTATTCACCTGGGCGGCCAACCGTTTGAACAGGGACAAGGCATGAGCTTGCTGAGCATCCATAACCTGCATAAAAGCTACGGCGACACCCGTATCTTCAGTGACATCAACTGCGAGATCGGCCAGGGCGAGTTCGTCACCCTGCTCGGCCCCTCCGGCTGCGGCAAGTCCACTCTGCTACGTTGCATCGCCGGGCTGACCGACGTCGATGGCGGGCAGATCAATCTCGGCGGCGAAGACCTGGTGCCGCTACCGCCGCAAAAACGCGGCATCGGCATGGTGTTCCAGAGCTATGCACTGTTCCCCAACATGAGCGTGGCGCAGAACGTCGCCTTCGGCCTGCGCATGCAGAAAGTGGCCAAGGACGAAAGCGAGCAGCGCGTACGCGAGGCACTGGAGATGGTCGAGCTGGGCGACTTCGCCGCGCGTTATCCGCACCAGCTTTCCGGCGGCCAGTGTCAGCGCGTGGCCCTGGCCCGCTCACTGGTCACCCGTCCACGCCTGCTACTGCTCGACGAGCCGTTGTCGGCCCTCGATGCACGTATCCGCAAACACCTGCGCGAGCAGATCCGCGCCATCCAGCAGGAACTGAACCTGACCACCATCTTCGTCACTCACGATCAGGAAGAGGCGTTGACCATGAGCGACCGCATCTTCCTGATGAATGCCGGGCAGATCGTCCAGAGCGGCGACGCCGAAACTCTCTACACCGCACCGGTGGATGCCTTCGCTGCCGGCTTCATCGGCAACTACAACCTGCTCGAGGCCGACGCCGCCAGCCGTCTGCTGCTGCGCCCGGTCAACAGTCGTGTGGCAATTCGTCCGGAGGCGATCCAGATCGGTGGGGTGGGAATCGAAGGCACCATTGTCAGCCACAGCCTGCTGGGTAACGTCGTGCGCTACCGGGTCGAGGCCCGCGGTGTGCAACTGCTGGTGGACGTGCTCAACCGCTCCGCCGCCGACCTGCACCGCGACGGCCAAAATGTCAGCCTGGCCATTGGCGCCGATGCGATCCGGGAGGTGGCGTGATGGCCCTGGCGATTTTCGATCTCGACGAAACCCTGATCCACGGCGACTGTGCCAGCCTGTGGACACAGGAAATGGTCAAGATCGGCTGGGCCGATGGCGACTCCTTCCTGGCCCACGAGCAGGAACTGATGCGTCAGTACGCCGCCGGCACCCTGGCCATGGAGGACTACATGGCCTTCACCCTGTCGCCGCTGGTTGGCCGCACGCCCGAGGAGGTCGCCCATGTGGTCGAGCCCTTCGTCGAGGACGTGATCGAGCCGATCTTCTACAGCGACGCCAGCCGAACCCTGGCCACGCATCGCGCCGCCGGCGACCGCTTGCTGGTGATTTCCGCCTCGGCGCACTTCCTGGTCAGCGCCATCGCCGAACGCTTCGGCATCGACGAGGTGCTGGCCATCGATTTGGAGCTGCAGCATGGTTTCTATAGTGGTCGCACCGAAGGCGTACTGACCTATCGCGAAGGCAAGGTGACGCGTCTGCATGCCTGGCTCGCCGAGCAGAGCGAAAGCCTGGCCGGCGCCAGCTTCTACTCCGACTCGCGCAATGACCTGCCGTTGCTGCAGTTGGTCGACAAGCCCTTCACCGTCAACCCCGACCCGACCCTGCGCGCCCATGCCGAACAGGCTGGCTGGCCGATTCTCAGTTGGCGCTGAGCCTGTCGTAAGGTATGGCGGAGCCGCCCAGGCCGTGCGCACCGGCGTCCGTCGACGTGTACGCGAAACACTGGTTTCAAGGTGCGCATGGCGCACCCTACCCGGCCCCGTGACGCCCTATTGGCTCATGATCCCTTCGCAGGCCTCAATCAACGCCGCCGCCAGTTCCCGTGCATAGCCGGGCAACTGGTTGCGCGCATGCAAGGCCACTTCCACCGGCGCCACCGGGGCGAAGCCTTCGGCCTCACCCAGTTCGCGGTGCGCAGCGGTGATCAACCGGCGCGGCAGCAGGGTCAGGCCCAGGCCACCTTCGGCCGCGGCGCTGACGCCGGGCAAACTGCTGCTGACATAGGCGATACGCCAGGGCTTGCCCATGGCATCCAGCGCGTGGGTCATCTCCAGGCGATACAGGCCGTTGGGTGGAAACACCGCCAGTGGCACCGGGTTGCGCGCCAGCACCGGTCGCGCGCGGCTGTCGAGCCAGGCAACCGGCTCGGCCCAGCTGGCCAGGCCCTTGGCACTGCCGGCGCGCTGCTTGATCAGCGCCAGGTCCAGCTCGCCGGCATTGAACGCGCGCCAGACGTCATGACTGAGGCCACTGGTGATCTCCAGGCGAATGCCCGGATGCGCGTCGGCGAAATCGGCCAGATAAGGGGTCAGGCTATTGGCGGCGAAATCGTCCGGCACGCCGAGGCGCACCTCGCCTTCCACCGCGCTCTGCCCCAGCGCCAACATGGCTTCGTCCATCAGTGCGACGATGCGGTTGGCATAACCCAGCAAGCGTTCACCCTCGGTGGTGGTCACTACGTAGCGGCCACTGCGGTCGAGCAGCTCAGCACCGAGCTGCTCCTCCAGGCGCCGCACCTGCTGGCTGACCGTGGACTGGGTCAGGTGCAGGCTGGCAGCCGCACGGGTAAAGCCACCGGTCTGCACAACGGTCAGAAAACTGCGTAACAACACCGGATCGAGCATAGTGCCACCCATCATGAAATCCACTGACAGGCATTCTACTATTTAATTTCCGAATCCAGACGCGAATTCCTATAGTGCATGGGAGCCAATTTTCCGCTCGGGGAGCGAACCCCGAGCCCTTCACCCGCCGAGGCAACCTCTCGATGAGCAAATCGCCCTACTACTACGCACCGCATGGCGGTCACCCAGGTCAGGATCAACTGCTGACCGACCGCGCCATGTTCACCGAAGCCTATGCCGTGATCCCCAAAGGCGTGATGCGTGACATCGTCACCAGCCACCTGCCGTTCTGGGACAACATGCGCATGTGGGTCATCGCTCGCCCGCTGACCGGCTTCGCCGAGACCTTCTCGCAATACATCGTCGAAGTCGGCCCGAACGGCGGCAGCGACAAGCCTGAGCTGGACCCGACCGCCGAAGGCGTGATCTTCGTCGTCGAAGGCACCTGCGACCTGAGCCTCAACGGCACCCAGCACGCCCTGCGTCCGGGCAGCTACGCCTTCATCCCGCCAGAAAGCGATTGGTCGCTGCGCAACAACGGCAGCGAAGCCGTGCGCTTCCACTGGCTGCGCAAGGCTTACCAACCGGTCGAAGGCGTGCCGTATCCGGAAGCCTTCGTCACTCACGAGCAGGACATCGAGCCGATCGTCATGCCCGGCACCGAAGGCCGCTGGAGCACCACGCGCTTCGTCGAGATCAGCGACATGCGCCATGACATGCATGTCAACATCGTCAACTTCGAGCCGGGCGGCGTGATTCCGTTCGCCGAAACCCACGTCATGGAACACGGCCTGTACGTGCTGGAAGGCAAGGCGGTATATCGCCTGAACCAGGACTGGGTCGAGGTCGAGGCTGGTGACTTCATGTGGCTGCGCGCCTTCTGCCCGCAGGCCTGCTACGCCGGCGGCCCGAGCCGCTTCCGCTACCTGCTGTACAAGGATGTGAACCGCCAGATGCCGCTGACCCTGGGCGGCCTGAAGCGCTGATGATCGGAGAGCTTGTGGGAGGGGCTTTAGCCGCGAAGCTGTCGCCGCTAAAGCGCCTCCCACAGATACACCAACGACAAAGGCCACCCGAGGGTGGCCTTTGTCGTTCCAGCGTTGCGATCAGCTATGGCGGATCAGGTGATCGAAGGCGCTCAGCGATGCCTTCGAACCTTCGCCCATGGCGATGACGATCTGCTTGTACGGCACAGTGGTCACGTCACCGGCAGCGAACACGCCAGGGATGTTGGTCGCGCCCTTGGCATCGACGATGATCTCGCCGAAGCGGTTGAGCTCCACGCTCCCCTTGAGCCAGTCGCTGTTGGGCAGCAGGCCGATCTGCACGAAGATGCCTTCCAGCTCGACGGTGTGCAGCTCCTCGGTGGTGCGATCCTTGTACACCAGGCCGTTGACCTTCTGGCCGTCGCCCTTGACCTCGGTGGTCTGCGCGCTCTTGATCACGGTCACGTTCGGCAGGCTGTTGAGTTTTTTCTGCAGTACGGCGTCGGCACGCAGGGTGTCGGCGAATTCCAGCAGAGTCACATGGGCGACGATACCAGCCAGGTCGATAGCCGCTTCGACCCCGGAGTTACCGCCGCCGATCACCGCGACACGCTTGCCCTTGAACAGCGGGCCATCGCAGTGCGGGCAGAAGCACACGCCCTTGGCCTTGTATTCCTGCTCGCCGGGGACGCCCATCTCGCGCCAGCGTGCGCCGGTGGAGAGAATCACGGTCTTGGCCTTGAGCGAAGCGCCGTTCTCGAACTTCACTTCGTGCAGGCCGCCTTCACTACTGGCCGGCACCAGCGCCGAAGCGCGCTGCAGGTTCATCACATCGACTTCGTATTCCTTGACGTGCTCTTCCAGGGCGCGCACCAGTTTCGGGCCTTCGGTTTCCTTGACGGAGATGAAGTTCTCGATGGCCATGGTGTCGAGTACCTGACCGCCGAAGCGCTCGGCAGCAATCGCAGTACGAATACCTTTACGCGCGGCGTAGATGGCCGCTGCAGCGCCGGCCGGGCCACCACCGACCACGAGCACGTCGAAGGCGTCCTTGGCACTCATCTTCTCGGCGTCGCGGTTGGCTGCACCGGTATCGATCTTGGCGAGGATTTCCTTCGCATCCATACGGCCGGAAGCGAAGACCTCACCGTTCAGGTAGATGCTCGGCACGGCCATGATCTGGCGACGCTCGACTTCGTCCTGGAACAGCGCACCGTCGATGGAGACGTTGCGGATATTGGGGTTGAGCACGGCCATCAGGTTCAGCGCCTGAACCACATCCGGGCAGTTCTGGCAGGAGAGCGAGAAATAGGTCTCGAACTCGAACTTGCCTTCGATGCTCTTGATCTGCGCGATGGTATCGGCGTCCAGCTTGGACGGATGGCCGCCCACCTGCAGCAGCGCCAGCACCAGCGAGGTGAACTCGTGACCCATGGGGATACCGGCGAAGGCAACGCCAGTGTCTTCACCCGGACGATTCAGGGCGAAAGACGGACGGCGGGCATCACTACCGTCGGTCTTGAGGGTGATCTTGTCGGTCAGACCGACGATGTCCTGGAGCATGCCCAGCAGTTCCTGAGATTTCGCGCTGTCATCGAGGGACGCGACGATCTCGAACGGCAGGGTGACCTTTTCCAGGTAGGCCTTCAACTGGGCTTTAAGATTGGCGTCCAACATGGCGGAAATTCCTCAAATACGAAAATTCGGGCAATAAAATGCCCGGACGGATCGCGCCCGGGCATCGGGCACCACAAGGGCCGGTTAACGGCCCAAACAGCGCAGAGTTGGTCCTTTCCGACCTGAGACAGGCCGGAAAGGAAGTCGGCAGATTTAGATCTTGCCAACCAGGTCCAGCGAAGGAGCCAGAGTGGCTTCGCCTTCTTTCCACTTGGCCGGGCAAACTTGACCCGGGTTAGCGGCGGTGTACTGAGCGGCCTTCAGCTTGCGCAGGGTTTCGGAGACGTCGCGAGCGATTTCGTTGGAGTGGATCTCAACGGTCTTGATCACGCCTTCCGGGTTGATCACGAAGGTGCCACGCAGAGCCAGACCTTCTTCAGCGATGTGCACGCCGAAAGCGTTGGTCAGCTGGTGGGTCGGATCGCCGATCAGCGGGAACTGTGCCTTGCCAACGGCCGGCGAAGTTTCGTGCCATACCTTGTGCGAGAAGTGGGTGTCGGTGGTCACGATGTAGACCTCGGCACCGGCCTTCTGGAACTCGGCGTAGTTGTTGGCCGCGTCTTCGATTTCGGTCGGGCAGTTGAAGGTGAAGGCAGCCGGCATGAAGATCAGCACGGACCACTTGCCTTGCAGGCTCTGCTCGGTGACTTCGATGAATTCGCCGTTGTGGAAAGCGTTGGCCTTGAACGGCTGAACTTGAGTATTGATCAGGGACATCTCTGACTCCTTCTGAGGTTTCTGTGAGGGTTTGAAATCGACAGGACGTATCTTAGCGACCTAACGAAAAAAAGCTTATTGATTACGGCCATGATATTGATTGAATGAGCCAATCACTGGCCGAGCCCGCGCCAGACGCGGGCTGGAGCTCTCGCTCAGGCAAGATCGGCATCGATAAGCAGCGCGATTTTACCCGCAACCTGATTACCGGCGAGTGTCTCGAACGCCACTTCGCTGTCTTTGAGGGGGAAACTGCGCTCAAGTTGCGGCTTCAATCGCCCTTCGGCGAACAGCGGCCAGACCTGTTGCTGCAGATCGTGCAGCAGGTCGGCCTTGAACGAGTCGTCTCGATTGCGCAGGGTCGAGCCGATCAGCTGAACGCGCTTGCCCAGGACCTGGGCCAGATCCAGGGTGGCCTCGCGCCCGCCCATCAAACCGATATTGATCCAACGGCCATCACGGGCCAGCAGCTCCAGATTGAGTGCCGCGTACTGCCCGCCAACAGGATCGAGAATCACATCGAACGGCCCGAAATCGCGCAGCGCGTGCAGGTCGTCACCACGCAGAGCACCGCCCTGAGCACCGAGCGCCTCGCAATAGGCCAGTCGTTCTGGCGAGCCAACGCTGACCCAGCATGGGCTGCCGAATGCCTTGCACAGCTGGATGGCAGCCGAACCGACGCCACTGGCGCCGGCATGCAGCAGGACTTTTTCACCCGGGCGCAGGGCGCCGAGCTGGAACAGATTGAGCCAGGCCGTGGCGTAAACCTCCGGCACTACAGCAGCCTCGACCAGGCTCAGCCCCTCGGGCAACGGCATGGCGTGGCGTGCATCGAGCACCACCTCCTCGGCCATACCACCGCCAGCGAGCAGACAGCAGACCCGATCACCCACCTGCCAGGCGCTGCCGGCGCCGACCTCGACAACCACACCCGAACATTCCAACCCGAGCGCCTGGCTCGCGCCTGGAGGCGGCGGATAGAGCCCGGCGCGTTGCAACAGATCAGCCCGATTGAGCCCAGCGGCGGCCACCTTCACGCGAATCTGTCCTGCGTCACAGGTCTGCGCCGGTTGTTCCAGCCACTGTGCACGCCCTTCGACGCCTTGCAATGCCTTCATGCTGCCTCCATAGTGCAAGTGAACCGAGCCCAGCGCTGACCGCTGGGCTTTTGTCTAGCGCCAACGGAACCTGGCGCCCTCAGATACGGCCTAATATGCGTTATCACCTGCCACTACGTCGAATCAGCATGAAGCGATCTCTAGCAAGCACCGCCCTCGCCCTCGTACTCGGCTTCAGTGCCCTGCCGCTGGCGGCCAAGACCACCACAGCGACCAGTTGGGACTACCTGCAGCCGGACCGCGACCAGGTGATTGCCAGCCTCAACGTAGTGGAACTGCTCAAGCGCCACCACTACAACAAGCCGCCGCTCAATGACGAGCGTTCGATTCAGATCTATGACAACTACCTGAAGTTGCTCGATCCGTCTCGCAGCTATTTCACCGCGGCTGATATCAGCGAATTCAACCAGTGGCGTACCAAGTTCGATGACCTGCTCAAGAGCGGCGACCTCGAGCCGGGCTTCACCATCTATCGCCGCCACCTGACCCGCATGGAAGAGCGCCTGAACTACGCGCTGGCGGAACTCGGCAAGGGCGTCGACAAGATCGACTTCACTGTCGACGAACAGTTGCAGGTCGATCGCGAGAAAGCACCCTGGGCCAAAGATCGCGCTGAACTCGACGAGCTGTGGCGCAAACGCGTCAAGGACGAAGTGCTGCGCCTGAAGATCGCTGGCAAGGAAACCAAGGACATCCAGGAACTGCTGACCAAGCGCTACAAGAATCAGTTGGCGCGCCTCAAGCAGACCCGTGGCGAGGACGTGTTCCAGGCTTACATCAATGCCTTCGCCACCACCTACGACCCGCACACCACTTATCTGTCGCCGGATAACGCAGAAAACTTCGACATCAACATGAGCCTGTCGCTCGAAGGCATCGGCGCCGTCCTGCAAAGTGACAACGAGCACGTCAAGGTAGTACGCCTGGTGCCTGCCGGCCCGGCCGAGAAAAGCAAGCAGATCGCTCCAGCCGACAAGATCGTCGGCGTTGCCCAGGGCAACGACGATATGGTCGACGTGATCGGTTGGCGCCTGGACGAAGTGGTCAAGCTGATTCGTGGCCCGAAAGGTTCCACCGTACGCCTGGAAGTGATCCCGGCCAGCAATCCACCCAGCGACCAGACCAGCAAGGTGGTCACCATCACCCGTGAAGCGGTCAAGCTGGAAGAGCAAGCAGCCAAGAAAAAGGTCCTGGAACTCAAGCATGATGGTCGTGACTACAAGCTTGGCGTGATCGAACTGCCAGCCTTCTACCTCGACTTCAAGGCCTTCCGCGCTGGCGACCCGAACTACAAGAGCACCACCCGTGACGTCAAACGCCTGCTCGATGAGTTGCAGGCCGAGAAGGTCGACGGCGTGGTCATCGACCTGCGCAACAACGGCGGTGGCTCGCTGCAGGAAGCCACCGAGCTGACCAGCCTGTTCATCGAGCAAGGCCCCACCGTACTGGTGCGCAATGCCGACGGCCGCGTCGACGTGCTCGCTGACGAGAACAAGGGCATCTACTACACCGGCCCGCTGGCCGTGCTGGTCAACCGCCTGTCCGCGTCGGCCTCGGAAATCTTCGCCGGCGCCATGCAGGACTACCACCGCGCACTGATTCTCGGTGGCCAGACCTTCGGCAAGGGCACGGTACAGACCATCCAGCCGCTCAACCATGGCGAACTGAAACTGACCCTGGCCAAGTTCTATCGCGTGTCCGGCCAGAGCACCCAGCATCAGGGCGTGATCCCCGACATCCTCTATCCGGACGTCATGGACACCAAGGACATCGGCGAAAGTGCCCTGCCCGCTGCGCTGCCCTGGGACAGCATCCGTCCGGCGATCACCCCCGAACTGGACCCGATCAAGCCCTTCCTGACCGAGCTGAAAGCCCGTCACGATCAGCGCACCATCAAGGACCCGGACTTTGTCTTTACCCGCGATCGTCTTACCCTGGCCAAGAAACTGATGGCAGAAACCACCGTCAGCCTCAACGAGCAAGCACGCCGTGCGCGCCAGGCCGAAGTCGAAGCCAAGCAACTGGCACTGGAGAACAACCGCCGCCAGGCCAAGGGTGAAGAGCCACTCAAGGAACTGGCGAAGGAAGACGAAGATGCACTGCCAGTCGCCGATGAGAAGAGCACGCCGGAAGACGACGCCTACCTCTCGGAAAGTGGGCGCATCCTGCTCGACTACCTGGGTCTGAACCCCTCGTTGGCGCTGCACTGAGACGACTCATCGAGCGTCATCATATCGTCATCGAACTGTCGTGAAATGAAGGGCCGGCCATAAGCCGGCCCTTCGTTTTTCTACAGATCGAGAACATCATGACCGTCACCGAGCAGTTGAGCGCGCTGGGCAACATCCTCGCTCACGGCGACCTCAGTAGCCTGTTCCAGCCTATCGTCTCGCTGTCCGAACAGCGCATCCTCGGCTATGAGGCACTGACCCGTGGCCCTTCCAACAGTCCACTGCACTCGCCATTGACGCTGTTCGCTGTCGCCCGTCACGCAGGGCGCCTGAGCGAGCTGGAAATGGCTTGCCGCAAGAGTGCCTGCAGAGGTTTCAGCGCACAGGGCCTGGACGGCAAGCTGTTTCTCAACGTCTCGCCGGAGTCGCTGCTCGACCCCAGCCACCAACCAGGGCGCACCCTGAAATTGCTGCAGGCTTTCGGCATCCCGCCCAGCCAGGTGGTGATCGAACTCACCGAACAGTCGCCTACCGAAGACTTCGCCCTGCTCGACAACGCCCTGCACCACTACCGCGCCATGGGCTTTTCCATCGCGCTGGACGATCTGGGCGCTGGATACTCCAGCCTGCGCCTGTGGTCGGAACTGCGCCCGGAGTACGTGAAGATCGACCGCCACTTCATCGATGGCATTCATCAGGATACAGTGAAACGCGAGTTCGTCGGCTCGATCCTGAAAATGGCCGAAGCATCTCGGGCCCAGGTGATTGCCGAAGGGATCGAGCTGCCCGAAGAACTGGCCGTACTGGCGGAAATGGGGGTCGACCTGGTGCAGGGCTACCTGCTCAGCAGGCCGCAGGAAAAACCGCCACGCGATGCCCGCCAGCTGCTACCCCTGGTGCAAAGCAATCAAGCCAGCCTCGGTGAAGACAGCCATGACCTCAGTGCCCTGCTCAACGACCAACCCGCAGTCGACCAGCACACAGCCATCGCCGAGGTATTGGATGTCTTCCGTGCCCAGGCCAACCTCAACTCCCTGGCGGTACTGGATGCGCAGCGTCAGCCGGTGGGTATCGTCCACCGCCACTCGCTGTCCGAGGCGCTGCTAAAGCCCTTCGCCACCGACCTGTTCGCACGCAAACCCATCAGCCGCCTGATGAGCCAGGATTTCCTGGCCGTCGAGCTGACGCAATCGCTGCAGAAGGTCAGCCGCCTGCTCACCAGCCGTGCACGCCAGCGTATCGAGGAAGACTTCATCATCATCCAAAACGGCCGCTATCTGGGCCTGGGCAGGGTCATCGACGTGCTCAAACTGATCACCGAGCAAAAGCTGCAACAGGCGCGTCACGCCAACCCGCTGACCCTGCTGCCAGGCAACGTGCCAATCCAGCAATGCCTGAGTCGCCTGCTGCAACAGCAGCGCGAAGCTGCGGTGTGCTACGTGGATCTCGACAGCTTCAAACCCTTCAACGATCTCTACGGCTACGCCAAGGGCGACGAGGTGTTGCTGTGCCTGGCGCAATGCCTGAACGAGCGAGTCGACCCTGCGCGCGACTTCGTCGGGCATATCGGCGGCGACGACTTCATGCTGGTGCTTGGCTCCCCCGACTGGCGCGAAAAGCTCGGCAAACTGATCGAAGACTTCCAGAATCAGTGCCGACGCTTCTACCGTGACGAGCATCTGCAGGCCGGCTGCTTTATCGCCTACAATCGCCACGGGCAACGTCAGGAATACGCGCTACTGTCACTGTCGATCGGCGTGGTACACGTGAGAACGGAAGACTGCGCGCAGCTCGATGCCTCGCGTCTGGCCGAGCTGGCCTCCGAAGCCAAGCGCCAGGCCAAGGCCGTGCCTGGCTACAGCCTACATATCCTCGAAGGCTCAGCGGCCTGAGGGAAGCCCCTGGTTGGCCATGGCGGCATAGCGCTCGGCGGCTTGCGGGTCCGGCTCAAGTCCCGGCGCACCGTCGCGGTAAAGCAGGCTCAAGCGGTTGGCCGCCAGAGGATGACCGGCAGCCAAGGCCATCTCCCACCAACGCACTGCTTGCGAGGCATCCGGCGCCTGCCGGGTATCGCCCTGCAGCGCCTGCACACCTAACTGATAAGCGGCCTTGCCGTCACCGCCATTGGCCGCCAGTCTCAACAACCTCAGCCCTTCCTCGCGGGCACCGAGGCCCTGGCCACGGAATAGCAGGATATGACCGTAGAAACTCTGCGCAGCGGTGTCACCAAGATTGGCCATGCGCCCGTATTGGCCCTGCATCCATTGCCACAGACGCGGCTGACGCAACGCCGCCGGCCAGTGAAACAGACGCCGTGCCAGCCAGTAGCCCAGCTGCGCGCGCAGTTGCCAGAGCCACCTAGACATCGGCGGGGTAGTCGAACTCGAACACCCTGACCACCTCGGCAGCGTGCCAGGAGGCGGCTGCCACGCCATCGGAGGCGCCGCTGAAACGTCCCAGACGTGTCACGCAGTCGAAGAATCCGGTACGCGGCAGGCGGCTGGCGCCCTGGCTGATCACCAGTGAGCTGCGCAGCGGTCGTTCGGCGCGTGCATCCAGTGCAGCCAAGTGCTCCAGTGCAGCGGTCAGGGTCTGCATGGCTGGCGTCGGCAGATCGAGACGTTCGATCAGTGCCCGGTAGGTGAGCAGGTGGCGCTGACGACGGGCGTCGTCCAGCTCGGTCAGCAATGCCTGCCAGTGTTGGCGACTGATACGCACGCTCAAGACCAGCCCTCCAGCCCCAGTTCCCAGGCCAGCGAACGCAGAATCGCAGCGTCAGGTTGACGTTCGCCACTTTCGATCATGGCTAGATAGTAAGGGCTGATGCCGACGCTGCGAGCCAGCGCTTCCGCGCTCAGGTCCTTGGCTTCGCGTAACGTTTGCAATTGCGCCAGAGGTGCGCGATTGGCTGAAGGCGTTGGCGATGGCGCAACGGCCGTGGCAACCTCCTGGCGACCTGCGGCTTGCAACAAGGCCTGATAATCGGCCCAGGGCAGCACGGCGTATTCCGGCTCGCCGTCACGGGCAATGATTTGCACACTCATGAGTCTCTCCGTTGGAAAGCAGGGCCGACAGCCTCGACCCCTTCCTTGCATGCGGCCATCTTAACAGGCGTCTGCCGCCGGGGCGTGATCCATGCTGCCAAGGTAGCAAGATGCAGTGCTCGCCCTGACCGAGTGAGTCGGCAGCCCGCCGGACGCATGGCCCGAAAGACTCAGTGACTCAGCCGGCAGGCCCCGCAATGGCCGAACGAATCATCAGGAATGCAGCGGATCGACCCGCTCCGCAGCCGGTAACTGCTCGATCAGCGCCAGGCGCTCCGGGCTTTGTCTGTCGCGCCACGCCTTGAACGCTTCGAGCTCGCCATGCCAGGTGCGCATCACCCAGGCCAGCACGGCCAGGTCATCGACGAAACCGACCCCGACCAGCCAGTCGGGAATGGCATCGAACGGGGTGATGAAGTACAGCAGAGCAGCCACCACCATCAACAGCGCCTGACTGCTGATCTGCCGGTACTCACCCTTGAACCAGGCCAGGCTGAGTGCACGCAGCAGTTGCAGGTCCTCTTTGAGGGCGGCGAAGCGCTGTCCTTGCGGTGTGCGCTTGTCTGCCAGATCGCGGAGCAACTCCGGTAACCGGCCTTCACGCAGAAAGCGGGCAGCCAGCGGCAGGTAACGCGTCAATTTCCAGGGAGTTTTCATTCGGCCTCCTCGGCAAGCCAGGCAGTATCAGGGCTCACCTCGCTTATCCACCGAAGCTGTGGATAAATCTGTGCAAAGTCTTTCGACAAGCTTATCAAAGCCCCGTGCCACGGGGCCTCGAGTTAGATCGGATATTTTTTATACAGCATATAAAACCCATGAAAATCAATAAGTTGCTGATTGACACGAGCACGACTCAGTTGTAGCTCAGACTTGTTAGGAATGTTTCCCATGATGTGCATAAGCGTAACACCCCGACCACCACATGCTGGTTTACAGCTCCCCAGAAACGACAACGCCCCGTCAAGACGGGGCGTTGTACACCAGTACCGAGTGTTACTGCTCGGTCGGCTCGGCGGCGGCCTGATCCTTGATGCCGATCAGTTCCAGATCGAACACCAGTACCGAGTTGGCCGGGATGGCCGGAGACGGGCTCTGCTCGCCGTAGGCCAGCTCGCTGGGGATGTACAGTTTGTACTTCTCGCCAACATGCATCAGTTGCAGACCCTCGACCCAACCCGGGATCACGCCGCCGACCGGCAGGTCGATGGGGCTACCACGAGCAACGGAGCTGTCGAACACGCTGCCGTCGGTCAGTTTGCCTTCGTAGTGAACGGTCACTACGTCGCTTTCCTTCGGCTGGGCACCGTCGGTCTTCTTGATGACTTCGTACTGCAGGCCAGAAGCGGTGGTGACAACACCTTCGCGCTTGCCGTTCTCTTCAAGGAATTTCTTGCCGGCTTCAGCGGCTTCCTTGTTCAGCGCAGTCATGCGCTCTTCAGCACGGTTCTGCAGGAAAGAGAAGGCTTCGACCATCTCTTCGTCCTTGATGCGCGGCTCCTTCTTCGCCAGCGCGTCCTCGATACCCTGAGCGACGGCCTTGGAATCCAGATCATCCATGCCCTCTTCGGACAGGCTGCGACCCATGTTCAGGCCGATGCCGTAAGAGGCTTTCTGCGCTGGGCTCTTGAGTTCGACTTCGCTGGTTTGCGAATCGCAACCGGCAAGCACCAGGCCCACCAGGGCAACCGCTGCCGCCAAACGATGCTGTTTCATGCTTGTTCCTTGTAGATGCGCCCGAAGGCCGTCGTGTGAAAGCGCGAGCTTAGCAGTACGCCGCGATCACTGGCTACGGCATAGGAGCCAAGCAATGCGCATAAGTTCAAGCAAACAAAGGATTTTTTGAATATTTCGGCGGACGCCGAAGAGTTGTCACAGGAGGGGATGAAGCGAGGAGAAGAATGGCGCAGCGGACGGGACTCGAACCCGCGACCCCCGGCGTGACAGGCCGGTATTCTAACCGACTGAACTACCGCTGCGCGTAACTGCGAGATTGGTGGGTGATGACGGGATCGAACCGCCGACCCTCTGCTTGTAAGGCAGATGCTCTCCCGGCTGAGCTAATCACCCTTCACTCTCGAAGTGGGGCGCATTCTAGAGAGCGATCCTGGCCTTGGCAAGCCCTCTTCGCAAAAAAATTTACCGGCGCAGCAAGAACTTAGGCGAGACCAGCGAATTTCCTCAGTGGCTCGTTGTCAGGGTTGGCCTGAGCACGTCAGCGGAGAATAATGCGCGCTCTGTGCCGGCGGACCGATCATGATCCTGTTGATGGCCCGCCACCCTCATCCGTCGCTGCGCGCCGGCTCGAGAGAGCCCAAGGATGGCGCCACCCTGCGACTTCATCATCAATGGAGAATCACCCGCTCATGTGGTTTCGTAACCTGCTGGTCTACCGCCTCACCCAGGACATCCCTTTTGACGCCGAAGCACTGGAAACCGCACTGTCCAGCAAGCCGGCACGTCCCTGCGCCAGCCAGGAGCTGACCACCTACGGTTTCACCGCCCCATTCGGCAAAGGCGCCGATGCACCACTGGTGCACGTCAGTGGCGACTTCCTGCTGATCGGTGCACGCAAGGAAGAACGCATCCTGCCGGGTTCGGTAGTGCGTGATGCGCTGAAGGAGAAGGTCGACGAGATCGAAAACACCCAGATGCGCAAGGTGTACAAAAAAGAACGCGACCAGATCAAAGACGAGATCGTCCAGACCTTCCTGCCGCGCGCCTTCATCCGTAAATCCGGCACCTTCGCCGCCATCGCGCCGAAGCAGGGCCTGATCCTGGTCGACAGCGCCAGCGCCAAGAAAGCTGAAGACCTGCTGTCTACCCTGCGTGAAGCCATCGGCTCGCTGCCGGTGCGCCCGCTGTCGGTGAAGATCGCACCGACCGCCACCCTCACCGACTGGCTGAAGAACCAGAGCGCCGCCGAAGGTTTCTTCGTGCTCGACGAGTGCGAACTGCGTGACACCCACGAAGATGGCGGTGTGGTGCGCTGCAAGCGCCAGGACCTGACCAGCGAGGAAATCCAGCTGCACCTGTCCACTGGCAAGCAGGTCACCCAACTGTCACTGGCCTGGCAGGACAAGCTGTCCTTCGTACTCGACGACAAGCTGACCATCAAGCGCTTGCGCTTCGAAGACGTGCTGCAGGAGCAGGCCGAACAGGATGGTGGTGACGACGCCCTGGCTCAGCAGGACGCCAGCTTCATCCTGATGATGATGACCCTGGTGGAGTTCCTGCCGGAGCTGTTCACCGCACTGGGCGGCGAAGAGATTCCGCAGGGCATCTGAAGCATGACGCAGGTCTGTAGGAGCGGCGCCCCGCCGCGAATCAGGGCGGGGCACCCTTGGATGAAGCTTCGCCCCGAGGCGGGGCTCCTACGAAGAGCGGCTTTGCCGGCGCCTGGCGAGTAGCCCGGATGCAATCCGGGGCCATTGCAGCAGCGATTCCCGGATTTCATCCGGGCTACTGGCGCCAGCCTCAGACCAGCGATTCGAGGCTCTCGGTAAAGGCACTGGCGCCCTGCTCCGCTGTGCTGAAGTTGTGGCGCATGAAGGCGAACAGCTCGCGCCCGCAACCACTGGCCGGAGCAGGCCGCGCCGCCGGCTGGCGCGAGGCGAACTCGGCCTCGTCGACCTGCAGCAGCAGTTCACCGTTCTGACCATCGACGCGAATCAGATCGCCATCGCGCACCCGCGCCAGCGGCCCGCCATCGAAGGACTCCGGGCAGACATGAATCGCCGCCGGAATCTTGCCTGAGGCGCCGGACATGCGCCCATCGGTGACCAGCGCCACCTTGAAACCACGATCCTGCAGCACGCCCAGGTATGGCGTCATCTTGTGTAGCTCCGGCATACCGTTGCTGCGCGGGCCCTGGAAACGCACCACGGCGACGAAATCGCGCTCCAGCTTGCCGGCCTTGAACGCTTCGACCAGATCCAGCTGATCCTCGAATACCAGCGCTGGCGCCTCCACCACCTGATGCTCGGGCGCCACCGCGGACACCTTCATCACTCCACGGCCGAGATTGCCCTGCATCAGGCGCAGGCCGCCTTCTGCCGAGAACGGCCGCGCCATGGGACGCAGCACGCTTTCCTCCAGGCTCTCGGTCGGTCCGTCGCGCCAGACCAGCTTGCCGTCTTCGAGGAAGGGCTCGCGGGTGTAGCGCGACAGACCGCGCCCGGCCACGGTATTGACCTCTTCATGCAGTAACCCGGCGTCGAGCAGCTCGCGGATCAGGAAGGCCATGCCGCCGGCAGCCTGGAAGTGATTGATGTCGGCCTTGCCATTGGGATAGACGTGCGCCAGGGTCGGCACCACTTCGGACAGATCGGCCATGTCCTGCCAGGTCAGCAGAATGCCGGCGGCGCGGGCGATGGCCGGCATGTGCAGGGTATGGTTGGTGGAGCCGCCGGTGGCATGCAGGGCGACGATGGAGTTGACCAGGCAGCGCTCGTCGACAATCTCGCCGATGGGCATGAACTGACCGCTCTGCTTGGTCAGACGCGTGACCTGCTGCGCGGCCTCACGGGTCAGCGCATCACGCAGCGGCGTGCCCGGATTGATGAAGGATGCGCCCGGCAGATGCAGGCCCATCACCTCCATCAGCAACTGGTTGGTATTGGCCGTACCGTAGAAGGTACAGGTACCTGGCCCGTGATAGGCGGCCATTTCCGCCGCCAGCAGCTCGTCGCGGGTCGCCTTGCCTTCGGCGTAACGCTGACGCACGTCGGCCTTCTCCTTGTTGGACAGGCCCGAGGTCATCGGCCCGGCCGGCACGAACATCGACGGCAGATGACCAAAACGCAGCGCGCCCATCACCAGGCCCGGTACGATCTTGTCGCACACGCCCAGATACAACGCGGCGTCGAACATGTTGTGCGACAGCGCCACCGCGGTGGACATGGCAATCACCTCGCGACTGGCAATGCCCAACTCCATGCCCGGCTCGCCCTGCGTCACGCCATCGCACATGGCCGGTACGCCACCGGCGAACTGGCCTACCGAACCCAGGTCGCGCAGAGCCTGCTTGATCTGTTCGGGAAAGGTCTCGTAGGGCTGATGGGCCGACAACATGTCGTTGTAAGCAGAAACGATGGCCACGTTGGCGGCATCCATTAGGCGCAGGGTCTGCTTATCGTCACCACTGCAACCGGCGACGCCGTGAGCGAAGTTGGCGCACTGCAGCTTGCCACGCTGCGGCCCTTCGCTGGCGGCGGCACGGATCATCTCCAGGTAGCGCTGACGCGTGGCGCGGCTGCGCTCGACAAGACGTTCGGTAACTTCAACAACGCGGGGGTGCATGGGGAATCTCCAGGCTAGCTTCTAGCGTCTGTTCGTATTTACAACAAAATACTGCCACTCAGCGGGCTTGATTTCTATAGCAATGGGAATAATCTTGTAATTACAACAACAAATTGACGAGACCCTCACCATGACACTACGAATCGCCATCAATGGCTTCGGTCGCATCGGCCGCAACGTGCTACGCGCACTCTATACCCAGAATTATCGCCAGCACCTGCAGGTCGTGGCCATCAACGACCTGGGCGACAGCGCGATCAATGCCCACCTGCTGCAATATGACAGCGTCCACGGCCATTTCCCTGAAGAAGTTAAAGTCGACGGCGAAAGCCTGTGGATCAAGGGTGATCGCATCGCCGTCAGCGCCATTCGCAACCCGGCAGAGCTGCCCTGGAAAACCCATCAGGTCGATGTGGTGCTGGAATGCACAGGGCTGTTCACCGAGCGAGACAAGGCCGCCGCGCACCTCGCCGCCGGGGCGCGCAAGGTGCTGATCTCCGCACCAGCCAAGGGCGCCGACGCCACCGTGGTGTATGGCGTCAACGAGCAGGTGCTGACGCCTGACATGCAGATCATCTCCAACGCCTCCTGCACCACCAACTGCCTGGCGCCGGTGGCGCAGGTGCTGCACCGCGAACTGGGCATCGAGCAGGGGCTGATGACCACCATCCACGCCTACACCAATGATCAGAACCTGTCCGACGTTTACCACAGCGACCTGTACCGCGCTCGCTCGGCGACCCAGTCAATGATCCCGACCAAGACCGGTGCCGCCGAAGCCGTCGGTCTGGTGCTGCCGGAGCTGGCTGGCAAGCTCACCGGCATGGCGGTACGGGTGCCTGTGATCAACGTCTCGCTGGTCGACCTGACCCTGCAGGTCAAGCGCGAGGCCTCCGCCGGGGAAGTCAACGCCCTGCTCAAGGCTGCCAGCGAGAGGTCTCAGGTGCTGGGGTACAACGCGCTGCCGCTGGTGTCCTGCGACTTCAACCACAACCCGTTGTCATCGATCTTCGACGCCAACCACACCAAGCTCAGCGGCAAGCTGCTCAAGGTCATGGCCTGGTATGACAACGAGTGGGGCTTCTCCAACCGCATGCTGGACAACTGCCTGGTCCTGGCCCGATTGCACTGAACGAGGAGGCTCGATGAGCCGTATCAGCTTCACCCATGCCCAATTGCCGGCGCGCAAGCGTATCGCCCTGGTGGCGCATGACCACTGCAAAGGCTTCCTACTGGACTGGTGCGAGCGTCAGCGCGACAAGCTGGCGCGCCATGAACTGGTGGCCACTGGCACCACCGGCCTGCTTCTGAGCAAACGTCTGGATCTGCCGGTGGAGAGCATGATCAGCGGACCGCTGGGTGGTGACCAGCAGATCGGCGCGCGCATCGCCGAGCAGCGCGTGGACATGCTGGTGTTCTTTTGGGACCCGTTCGAGCCGCAACCACACGACCCGGACATCAAGGCCCTGCTGCGCGTGGCGGCGGTGTGGAACATCCCGGTAGCGTGCAACGAGAGCAGTGCCGACTACATGCTCAGCAGCAGCCTGCTGGAGCAACAGCACGAGTATCGCATTCCCGACTATCAGGCTTATCTGGCGGCTCGCGGGTAGGGTGTCGCTAGGCCGCCTAAGCCATCATCATTCAGGTGCGCATGGCACACCCTACGTGAGGCCGCCGTTATCCTCTAGAAATCCACCTTGCCCCGCCCTGCCTTGATCGCCCCGCGTTTGCTCTTGCCATCCAGGCGACGCTTCTTCGAGCCTAGGGTCGGTTTGGTCGGGCGGCGTTTCTTTTCCACCTTGCCGGCACTACGAATCAACTCGGCAAGACGCTCTAGGGCGTCGGCGCGATTCTGCTCCTGGGTGCGGTACTGCTGCGCCTTGATGATCACCACCCCGTCGGCGGTGATACGACTATCGGCAAGCGTCAGCAGACGCTCCTTGTAGAACGGAGGCAGAGACGAGGCCTGACTGTCGAAACGCAGGTGCACGGCACTGGACACCTTGTTAACGTTCTGCCCACCGGCGCCCTGGGCGCGGATGGCGGTCAGTTCGATTTCTTCATCGGGAAGGTGAACACTGTTGGAGACGATCAGCATGGCCATGAGGTCTTGGAAAGCATGACCATCAGGATACCCGCCATAGCTGTAATCTTTGCTTGAAATTTCCCCACGGCATTCGCGCGGCGGCTCGGCTAACGTAGCGGCCTGTCTTTTTTCGGAAGCACTCGATGGACTCCATAACCCAGGCGGTACTCGGCGCCAGCATCCAGGGCGCGTTGCTCGGCCGCTGGCAGGGGCGCAAGGCGCTGCTCTACGGCGCGATGCTCGCCACCGTTCCCGACCTGGATGTGGTCATGGAATACGGCGATGCCGTGGCCAACATGACCTACCATCGCGGTTTCAGCCACTCGCTGTTCGTTCTCAGCGGTTTTGCCCTGCTGCTGACCTGGCTGGCCAGGCGCTTTCGCCCTCACCCGGGTTACTCGGCCAATCGTTTATTGCTCACGCTGTGGCTGGTGCTGATCACCCACCCGCTGCTGGACGCCTTCACCAGCTACGGCACCCAGCTGTTCTGGCCGCTGATGCCGACACCTACGGCCTGGTCGAGCCTGTTCATCATCGACCCGCTGTACACCCTGCCGCTGATTGCAGCGGTGCTGATCAGCCTGTTCACCGGCTTGCGCGAACAGAGTTGGCGCGTACCGGCCGTGGCGCTGGCGGTCTCGACGCTATACATCGGTTTCAGCCTGGCCGGCAAATTCATGGCCGAGCAGCGCGTGGAACGCGAGCTGGCGCGCCAGGGCATCCAGGCCGAACAGCTGTTCACCACGCCGACACCACTCAACACCCTGCTGTGGCGCGTCATCGTGCTCGATGGCGAGGACTATCACGAGGCCCTGGTCGGCTGGTTCGACGACCAGCCACCGCAACTGCAACGCCTGCCGCGCGGCACGCACTTGCGCGAGCAGTTGACGGCCTCGCCCATGCACCAGCGGCTGGAGTGGTTCACCGGCGGCGTGCTGCGCTACGACCAGGTCGGCGACCGACTGATCGTCACCGACCTGCGCCTGGGCATGACAGGTTTTCATCCTTTCCGCTTCGACTTTGCCCACTTGGAGGACGGCCAATGGCAGGTGCATGAACGCATCGACCGACTGTCCTTCGAACGCGGCGAGGTCGAACACCTGGCACTGCTGTTCAAACGCATCTGGCAACCGCAGCTGGAGATTCCATTGCTGGCCTGGGCTGGTGAGTTGCAGAAACCGCTTTTAACTGAGACTCGCTTGCACTAACGGCGTTACTATCGGCGTTTCCTCTGCCGAGGCAGGACGCCTGCAATGTTGTTTCGCCGCTTCGAATCCCTGATCGACGTCTTCAAACCCAGCCCTGACGTCGCCCCGCCCGCTGGCATGCTGCGCTTCTACGGTCACTACCTGAAACAGGTGTGGCCGCTGATGCTGGCCGTGCTGGTGATCGGCTTCTTCGCTGCCCTGATCGAGGTCGCGCTGTTCGCCTTCCTCGGCCAGTTGATCGACATGGCCCAGGCCAGCACGGATGCCAGCAGCTTCTTCAGCGAGCACCAGAGCGAGCTGCTGTGGATGCTGCTGGTGGCGCTGGTCATCCGCCCCGTGGTGTTCGGCCTGCACAACCTGCTCACCCACCAGGCGGTCAATCCGGGCCTGACCAACCTGATTCGCTGGCAGAACCATCGCTACGTACTCAAGCAGAGCCTGAACTTCTTCCAGAACGACTTCGCCGGCCGCATCGCCCAGCGCGTGATGCAGACCGGCCCCTCGCTGCGTGACTCGGCGATGCAGGTGATCGACGCACTGTGGCATGTGGTGGTCTATGCCGGCAGCGCGCTGTACCTGTTCGCCGCCGCCGACCTGCGCCTGGTGGTGCCGCTGGCGTTGTGGATCGTCGGTTACAGCGCCGCGCTGTGGTACTTCGTGCCACGCATCAAGGCGCGCTCGGCCGCTGCCTCCTCGGCGCGCTCGAAAGTTATGGGTCGGGTCGTCGATGGCTACAGCAACATCGCCACGCTCAAACTGTTCGCCCACTCGCAGGAAGAGGAAAGCTACGCCCGCGAAGCCATGCAGGACCTGCTCGACAAGTTCCGCCTGCAGTCACGCACCATCACTGCGCTGGACTTTCTCATCACCTGCCTCAATGGCGTGCTGATCGTCGGCACAGGTGCGCTGGCCCTGTGGCTGTGGAGCCAGTCGCTGATCACCACCGGCGCCATCGCCCTGGCGCTGGGCCTGGTGATCCGCATCAACAACATGGCCGAATGGATCATGTGGGTGGTCAACGGCATCTTCGAGAACGTCGGCACCGTGCAGGACGGCATGCAGAGCATCGTGCAGCCACGCCAGGTACTCGACCGCGCCGACGCCAAGCCGATCCAGGTGCAGCAGGGCAGCGTGCGCTTCGACGACATCCACTTCCACTACGGTAAGCGCGGCGGCGTGATCGCCGGTCTCAGCATCGATATTCGCCCCGGCGAAAAGATCGGCCTGGTCGGTCCGTCCGGCGCCGGCAAGTCGACCCTGGTCAACCTGCTGCTGCGCCTCTATGACCTGGAAAGCGGCCGCATCCTGATCGACGATCAGGATATCGCCACGGTGACCCAGGAGAGCCTGCGCGCCAACATCGGCGTGGTGACTCAGGACACCTCACTGCTGCACCGCTCGATCCGCGACAACCTGCGCTATGGCAAGCCCGCGGCCAGCGACGAGGAGCTGTAGGAGGCGGTACGCAAGGCCCGCGCCGATGCCTTCATCCCCACCCTCGACGACAGCCAGGGCGGCCGTGGCATGGATGCGCAGGTCGGTGAACGCGGCGTGAAGCTCTCCGGCGGTCAGCGCCAGCGCATCGCCATCGCCCGTGTGCTGCTCAAGGACGCGCCGATCCTGGTGCTGGACGAAGCCACCTCGGCACTGGATTCGGAAGTGGAAGCGGCCATTCAGGAAAGCCTGGACAGCCTGATGGAAGGCAAAACGGTGATCGCCATCGCCCACCGCCTGTCGACCATCGCACGGATGGATCGCCTGGTGGTGATCGACCAGGGCCAGGTTATCGAAACCGGGACCCATGCCGAGCTGATTGCCCACGGCGGTCTGTATGCACGCCTGTGGCAGCATCAGACCGGTGGGTTCGTCGGGATGGAGTAAAACTGTGGGAGGGGCTTCAGCCGCGACTCGCCGCTACGACTGCATGGATGCAGGAGGTAGAGCGAAGCAGGATGCCAGAGCCGAAAGCGCCTCCCACAACAGCCAGATTACTCCGCAGCCGGCTTCTTGCGCTTGAGCGGCGCGCTGCCATCTTCACTGACCAACGACGATGGCTTGCCAGCCGGGCGTGGGCCGGTCTTGCGCTTGGATGCGGTAGCCTTTTTCGGGTCTTTCTTCTCGGTCTTTTTCTTCTTGCTGCCGGCGGCCTTGCCGGACGCCTTGAGGTTCTTCGGCCCCTGGTAGACGCCTTTCAGCTCCTTGATGGTGCGACGCTCGAAACGCTGTTTGAGGTAGCGCTCGATGCTCGACATCAGGTTCCAGTCGGTGTGGCAGATCAGCGACACCGCCAGGCCTTCGCCACCAGCACGGCCGGTACGACCGATGCGGTGCACGTACTCGTCGCCGGAACGCGGCATGTCGAAGTTGATCACCAGATCGAGGCCTTCGACGTCCAGGCCACGCGCCGCCACGTCGGTGGCCACCAGCACCTTGACCGCGCCCTGGCGCAGGCGCTCGATGGCCAGCTTGCGATCCTTCTGGTCCTTCTCGCCATGCAGCACGAACGCCTTGACCCCGGCGGTCACCAGCTTGCCGTAGAGGCGGTCGGCCTGCACACGGGTGTTGGTGAAGACGATGGCCTTGTCGTAGGCCTCGTTGGTCAGCAACCAGTCGACCAGCTGTTCCTTGTGGTAGTTGTGGTCGGCCGTGATGATCTGCTGGCGGGTACCCTCATTGAGCTGGCTGACGCTGTTGAGCATCAGGTGCTGCGGCTCCTTGAGCACCTTGGCGACCATCTCGCGCAGGCCATTGCCGCCGGTGGTGGCGGAGAACAGCAGGGTCTGGTGCGGCCCGCAAGCCTCGGCCAGACGCTGGGCGTCTTCGGCAAAGCCCATGTCGAGCATGCGGTCAGCCTCGTCGAACACCAGCACTTCGACCTCGTCCAGCGGCAGGTTGCCGGCGTTGGCGTGTTCGATCAGGCGGCCCGGCGTGCCGATCAGGATATCGATCTTGCGCATCATTGCGGCCTGCACTTTGAAGTCCTCGCCACCGGTCACCAGGCCGGCCTTGAGGAAGGTGAACTGGGCAAAGCGCTCGACTTCCTTGAGCGTCTGCTGGGCCAGCTCGCGGGTCGGCAGCAGGATCAGCGCACGAATGCTCAGACGCTGCTTGGAGTTGCCGTCACCGAGCAGGCGATTGAGCAGCGGCAGAACGAAAGCGGCGGTCTTGCCGCTGCCGGTCTGGGCAATCACCCGTAGGTCCTTGCCCTCCAGCGCAGGCGGAATCGCTGCCGCCTGCACCGGAGTCGGCTCGACGAAATTAAGCTCGGCCACGGCTTTCAGCAGGCGTTCATGCAGGGCGAATTGGGCAAACACGGGGGCACTACCTCAAAGAAATCGACAAAACGGTGCATAGCCTAACGGTTTCCGCCGCCGGGGCCGAATTTCTTTGCATGAAACTCGCGTTCAGGCGACGACGGGCGGCTGCCTGGAGTCGCTATCCGGCAGGAGCAGACCGGAACCGAAACCGCTCGGCGGTCATCCAAACTGCATCACCATCCGAAGAGCGCAGCCCCATGCCCACCAAGCCCTTGACCGCCCTCAGTATCGGCCTGTGCGTCCTTTTGGCCGCATCGCCAGCGCTTGCCAACCCGCCCCCCGGCAAAGGCAAACCGGGCCGAGATGATGGTGTCCAGATCGATCTACGGGGCCCGACCGTGGATATCGGAAGGGTACGCATCATCCTCGGCGACAATCGCCAGTTGATCGGCCCGACCTCCTCCCTGCCACCAGGCATCGCCAAGAACCTGGCTCGCGGCAAGCCGTTGCCACCGGGCATCGCCAAGAACTTCGACAGCCGCCTGACCTCGCGCCTGCCTTACTACGAAGGCTACGAATGGAAGCAGATCGGCCGAGATGTTGTGTTGGTCGCCATCGCGACCGGGATCGTCTACGAAATCCTGCGTAACGTGCTGGACTGATCAACGAACGTGCCGACGAGTGGCACGCCCTCTGTCGAACTTGTTCTGCGGCCATCGATCTATCTGTCAGATAACCCGCGTGCGGAGGCACCATGAACGCTTCGCTGATCTACCACGTCACGTCGAGCCTCGACGGCTATATCGCGCGCCCCGATGGTCGCATCGACTGGTTCGATTCGCCACGGGAGGCCGATGAAGAGTATGCCTTTCAATACTTCTACTCCGGCATCGATGCCCTGCTGATGGGCCGCGGCACCTACGAGGCGCTGCTCAAGCGTGGCGGTCCCTGGCCTTACCCCGGCAAGCCCTGCGTGGTGCTGACTCGCCTCGCTCTGCCGCGCGCCGCGGACGAAATCCAGCTGACGCACTGCACACCGGCTCAAGCCGTAGCTGCACTGAACGAGGCCGGTTTCCAACGCATCTGGCTGGTCGGCGGCAGCCTGCTGGCGGGTAACTGCTACACCGCCGGACTGATCGACGAGGTGGTGATCAACCTGGTACCGCACCTGCTCGGCGCCGGTATTCCACTGCTGGCCACCGGCATGGAACGCAGCCTGACGCTGAGCGAGCAACGCCGCTTCAACAACGGCACGTTGCAAGTGCACTATCAGGTGCAGAAGCAGGCCAGCCTGCCAACGCAGATCCCCGCACCGCGTATCAACGCGGCCTGATGTTCTCGCGCTGCTGCTTGCGCAGCAGCCGGGCACTGTCCCAGCCGACCAGCAGCACAGCCGCCCAGATCGGCAGGTAGGTCAGCCACTGCCCCGCATCGAAGGTCTCGCCCAGCACCAGTAGCGCCACAGCGAACAACAGCACCGGCTCGACATAGCTGAGAATGCCGAACAGCCCCAGAGGTAGCAGCCGGCTGGACGCCATGTAGGCCGCGAAGGCCAGCGTACCGATCAACGCCATCACCGGCACCAGCAACCACAGCAGCGGACGCTCAGCGAATGCGCCAACCGGCCCGTAGGCAACGATCAGCCAAATCGCCAACGGCGCCAGCATCAGCATCTCCAGCACGAAACCGGATAGCGCATCGAGGCGCATCCAGCGGCGCAGCATGAAGTATGGCGGATACCCCAGCGCAGTGATCAGCGTCAGCCAGGAGAACGCCTGGGTGCGCCACAGCTCGTGCAGCACGCCGAGCATGGCGCAGGTCACTGCCAAGCGCTGCAGCGGACGCAGGCGCTCGCCGTAGAACAGCCGACCGGTCAGCACCATTGCCAACGGCAGCAGGAAGTACCCCATGGACACTTCCAGCATATGCCCCGCCAAGGGCGCCCAGAGAAACAGCCCCCACTGCACGCCAATCAAGGCCGCTGCCAGCGGGCAGGCAGCCAACAACAGCGGCTCGTGGCGCAGACGCACGAAGGTCTCGCGCAGCAAGGTGGTCTGCCCTGCCAGCAGCACCAGCAGCAGAACCAACGGAATCGACCAGAGCACGCGCTGAGCGAATATCTGCACGCCATCGAGCGGCGTCAGCCACTGCACGTAGCCAGGCAGCACGGCAAACAGCATCGAGGCGCCAACCGATAGCGCCACTCCCCGCCCGGACAATTGCATCAGCGCACCTCGGCAGGCGTGCGACGCGTACGCCCCAGATTGACCAGCGGTAGCGACGCCGCAATCACCGCACCGCCCAGAGCCAGGCGCAGCAGATCGGCGTCGTGATTCCAGATCAGCAGATTGACCAGCAAACCGGCCGGCACCAGCGCATTGTTCATCACCGCCAGGGTGCCACCATCGACCAGGCTGGCGCCTTTGTTCCACCAATACAGTCCCAATCCGGACGCCACCACACCAAGCCAGACCAGCACGCTCCACTGCAGTGCGTTGCTAGGCAGACGCTCGCCGCTACCCAGCAGCAGGAACGCGGGCAGCGCAATCAGCAAGGCGCCCAGATAGAAGAAGCCGAAGCGCCGGTACTGCGGCTCGCTCGAGGGGTGTTTGAGCAGCAGATGCTTGTACAGCACCTGCCCGGCAGCGAAGGTGAAGTTGGCGACCTGCAGCAACAGGAAACCGAGCAAAAAGCCGCTGCTGATACCGTCGTAGCGGATGATCCCGGCGCCCAGCACTGCCACCAGAGCGGCGACCAGCGCCCAGGGGGTGAATCGACGATTGAGGGCATCCTCGATCAGCGTCACGTGTAGCGGCGTGAGGATGGTGAACAGCAATACCTCCGGCACCGTCAGCACCGAGAAACTCAGATACAGGCAGACGTAGGTGATGCCGAACTGCAGCGCGCCGATCAGCAGCATGCCGCGCACGAAGGCCGGGGCATGGCCGCGCCAACGGGTCAGCGGCACGAACAGCAGACCGGCGATGACGATGCGCGTCAGCACCGCGAAGTAGCTGTCGACCCGACCGGCCAGGTACTCACCGATCAGGCTGAAGGAAAACGCCCACAGCAGGGTCACGATCAACAGATAGCGCATGGTCACCTCAGGAACAGGCGGCGACCTTAGCGCGTTCATCGCGGGCGTACAATCGACAGTAGGCGAACCCCACCGGCCTCACGTGCAAGCCGTCGCCACCGGGCAAGAGCGTGTCGCCAGGCCCACGCAAAAAAGCCGGTCATTGCTTGCGCAATGCCCGGCAGAAGCGCCCAGGAGCCCAGGCGCCAGGAGAGCCTCGGATCAGGCCACTTCAGCCAGCTTGGCTTTGGCCTGGGCCAGGCCTTTCTCGCTGAACTCGGCGCCCATATTCAGGCCTTCGGCATGAATGAACTGCACATCGTGGATACCGATGAAGGCCAGCGCCTGACGCAGGTAGGGCTCCTGATGATCCAGGCCACTACCGGCGTAGATACCGCCACGAGCCGTGAGCACGAAGGCACGTTTGCCGGTCAGCAGGCCCTGCGGACCGGTTTCGGTGTACTTGAAGGTGACGCCAGCGCGCAGCACATGGTCCAGCCAGGCCTTGAGGGTGCTGGGGATGGCGAAGTTGTACATCGGCGCAGCCAGCACCAGCACATCGGCAGCCAGCAGCTCATCGGTCAGCTGATTGGAGCGGGCCAGGGCAGCTTTCTCGGCGTCGCTCTGCTGCTCACTCGGGGTCATCCAGCCACCCAGCAGCGTGGCGTCGAGGTGCGGCACCGGTTCGGCCGCCAGATCACGCACCTGGACCTGATCAGCCGGGTGCGCAGCCTGCCATGTAGCGATGAATTGCTGGGTCAGCTCGCGGGAGACCGAACCTTGCTGGCGGGCGCTGCTTTCGATTACGAGAATACGGGACATGTCTGAGGCTCCATCGAGGTGAACAAGAGTCGATGGAGCAGAGAATAGAGATGCAACTTTCGATTAAAAAGCGTAAATATCCGCTTACATATATCGACTAATTTGATTTATCGACTGGTCGCATCTAGGCTTCCATCACTTCAGGTTGCAGGTCAGCTTGATCCGCAGACGAATCACGCTACGGGTGAACTTGACCGCCATGTTGTTGCTGGCGCCAGGCGCCAACACGGTACGCCGGATGCGCGGTGCCTCGGGGCCATTTTGGAACACGGCACTGCACTCGGCTTCACTCTGGCCGTAGTTGTAGAGCATCAGAGCCGCCATGTTGTGGTCGATTTCCTGGGTGGTGGCGGAGACCTCGGCGCCGTTGAACTGTTTTTCCACCTCGATGGGGTAGGCATGGGCAGCCAACGGCATACAGGCCAGCAGCAAGCAGATTATTTTTTTCATCGGTGCTCTCCTACATGGGATCGCCAGTGTAGGTGGAGATCGTCGGCGATAACAGCCGACTCAGGCAGGATGATGTGATGAAAGCTCCTCGCGTAACCCTGGATCAATGGCGCACGCTGCAGGCCGTGGTGGATCAGGGCGGCTTCGCCCAGGCCGCCGACGTGCTGCACCGCTCGCAGTCCTCGGTCAGCTATACCGTGGCACGCATGCAGGAACAGCTCGGTGTACCGCTGCTGCGCATCGACGGTCGCAAGGCCGTGCTCACCGAAGCCGGCGATGTATTGCTGCGCCGCTCACGGCAACTGGTCAAGCAGGCCAGCCAACTGGAAGACCTGGCCCACCACATGGAACAGGGCTGGGAGGCCGAAGTGCGCCTGGTAGTGGACGCCGCCTACCCCACCGCCAACCTCGTCCGTGCCCTGACCGCCTTCATGCCGCAAAGCCGGGGCTGCCGCGTACGCCTGCGCGAAGAGGTGCTGTCCGGGGTCGAGGAGGTGCTGCTCGAAGGCACGGCCGACCTGGCCATCAGCGCGCTGAACATCACCGGTCACCTGGGCATCGAGCTGGGTGAAGTGGAGTTCGTCGCCGTCGCCAACCCGGAACACCCCCTGCACCGCCTGCAACGCGAACTGAGCTTTCAGGACCTGGAAGGCCAGATGCAGGTGGTCACCCGTGACAGTGGCCGCTTGCAGCCGCGCGACGCCGGCTGGCTGGGCGCGGAACAGCGCTGGACAGTGGGCAGCCTGCCGACCGCACGCACCTTCGTCAGCAGCGGCCTGGGATTCGCCTGGCTGCCACGCCACCTGATCGTCCGTGAACTGCAGGAAGGCCTGCTGAAACCCTTGCCCCTGACCCAGGGCGGTCTGCGCAAACCGCGCTTCTTCCTCTACAGCAACAAGGAGCGCGTACTCGGTCCGGCTACACAGATTCTCATCGAGCTGATCAAGAACTTCGACGCGGCGCCGCTGGACGCCGCCTTCGCCGCGCCGCAGTCGCCCAACTGAGAGCCTGCCCATGTCCTACTTCGACAACGACGGTTGCCAACTGCATTACGAAGACTACGGCCACGGCACGCCTCTGTTACTGGTACATGGCCTGGGTTCGAGCACGCGCGACTGGGAATACCAGATCCCGGTGCTCGCCCAGCACTATCGGGTCATCGCCCTCGACGTGCGCGGCCACGGCCGCTCGGACAAGCCGCACGAGGCTTACCGCATCGCCGATTTCGCCGAGGATGTCGCCGCCCTGATCGACCATCTGCAGCTTGCACCCGTGCACCTGGTAGGCATCTCCATGGGAGGGATGATCGGCTTCCAGCTCGGCGTAGACCGCCCCGAGCTTTTGCGCAGCCTGACCATCGTCAACAGCGGCCCAGAGGTGAAGGCCAAGAGCGCACGCGACTGGCTGGAAATCGGTAAACGCTGGACGCTCTCGCGTCTGCTCAGCCTGGACACCATCGCCAAGGCGCTGGGCAAGCTGCTTTTCCCCAAACCGGAGCAGGCCGAACTGCGCCGCAAGGTCGAAGAACGCTGGCCGCAGAACGACAAACGCGCCTACCTCGCCAGTCTTGACGCGATCATCGGCTGGGGCGTGCGTGAACGCCTCGATCGCATCACCTGTCCTACCCTGGTGATCACAGCCGACCGCGACTACACGCCCGTTGAACGCAAGCGCGAATACGTGGCAGAAATGCCCAACGCGCGCCTGCTGATCATCGAAAACTCGCGCCACGCCACACCACTGGATCAACCAGAACGCTTTAATAACGCCCTGCTCGCCTTTCTCGGCGAGACCGCCAACAAGGAAAACTGACCATCATGCTCAAGCAACTCGTTCTCGCCACCGGCGCCCTGCTGCTGTCCTCCAGCCTGCTGGCCGCAGAAAATCCCAAGGTCCTGCTGACCACCAGCCTGGGTGAAGTGGAAGTGGAGTTGGCCGCCGACAAGGCGCCAATCAGCACGCAGAACTTTCTCAAGTACGTCGACAGTGGTTTCTACAACGGCACCCAGTTCCACCGGGTGATTCCGGGTTTCATGGTCCAGGGCGGCGGCTTCGATGCCGACATGCGCCAGAAGGACACCAACGCGCCGATCAAGAACGAGGCCGATAACGGCCTGCACAACGTGCGCGGCACCCTGGCCATGGCCCGTACCCAGGTCCGCGACTCGGCCACCAGCCAGTTCTTCATCAACCACAAGGACAACGCCTTCCTCGACCACAGCTCGCGTGACTTCGGCTACGCCGTATTCGGCAAGGTCACCCGCGGCATGGACGTGGTGGACAAGATCGCCCAGGTCCCCACCGGCAACCGCGGCATGCACCAGAACGTACCACGCGAGCCAGTGCTGATCATCGACGCCAAGCGTCTGTAAAGCCCCGTAGGGTGCGCCGTGCGCACGGCGCACCCTACAACTGAAACGACAAAGCCGCCCATTGGGCGGCTTTGTCTTTTAACGGAGGCGCTTATTTTTCGACGAAGGCGCGCTCGATCAGGTAATCCCCCGGCTCACGCATGCGCGGGGAAATTTTCAGACCGAAGCTGTCGAGCACTTCGCTGGTTTCGTCGAGCATGCTCGGGCTGCCGCAGATCATGGCGCGGTCGTCCTGCGGGTTGATCGGCGGCAGGCCGATATCGGCGAACAGTTTGCCGCTGCGCATCAGGTCGGTCAGACGGCCCTGATTCTCGAACGGCTCGCGCGTCACGGTCGGGTAGTAAATCAGCTTGTCCTTCAGCGCATCGCCGAAGAATTCGTTCTGCGGCAGGTGCTCGGTGATGAATTCGCGGTAGGCGACTTCGTTCACGTAGCGCACGCCGTGGACCAGAATCACCTTCTCGAAGCGCTCGTAGGTTTCCGGGTCCTGGATCACGCTCATAAACGGCGCCAGGCCGGTGCCGGTGCTGAGCAGATAGAGGTGCTTGCCGGGGTTGAGGTCATCGAGCACCAGCGTGCCGGTGGGCTTCTTGCTGATGATGATCTCGTCGCCTTCCTTCAGGTGCTGCAACTGCGAGGTCAAGGGGCCGTCCGGCACCTTGATGCTGAAGAATTCCAGGTGTTCTTCCCAGTTCGGGCTGGCGATGGAGTAGGCGCGCATCAGCGGGCGGCCGCTGTCCTGCTGTAGGCCGATCATCACGAACTGACCATTCTCGAAGCGCAGACCCGGATCGCGGGTGCACTTGAAGCTGAACAGCGTATCGTTCCAGTGGTGGACGCTGAGCACGCGCTCGACGTTCATATTGCTCATGATGATTTCCTCGAAGAACTTCAGCGCCAAAGGCGCGATTGCGCGGCATTTTATTCGCGGCAAAAATATCTGTTAAGTGGATTATCAAGATATAGGTTATCGGTTATATAGATATGCGATTTACTCTCAGACAACTTCAGGTGTTCGTTGCCGTGGCGCAGCATGAAAGCGTCTCGCGCGCCGCGCAATCGCTCGCATTGTCGCAGTCTGCAACCAGCACTTCGCTGACCGAACTGGAGCGCCAATCCGACTGCCAGTTGTTCGATCGCGCCGGCAAACGCCTCGCGCTCAATGCCCTAGGCCGACAGCTACTGCCCGAGGCTGTGGCGCTGATCGACCAGGCACGCGAAATCGAACGTTTGCTGGGTGGCAAGAGTGGTTATGGCTCGCTGAATGTCGGCGCCACCCTGACCGTAGGCAACTATCTGGCCACCCTGCTGATTGGCAGTTTCATGCAGCGCCACCCCGAATGCCGGGTGAAGCTGCAAGTCCACAACACCGCCCATGTGGTGCAGCAAATCGCCCACTACGAGCTGGACCTGGGCTTGATCGAAGGCGACTGCCAGCACCCGGATATCGAGGTGCAGCCGTGGGTCGAGGACGAACTGGTGGTGTTCTGCGCGCCGCAACACCCGCTGGCCCAGCGCGGCAGTGCCAGCCTGGAAGAGCTGACGCACGAAGCCTGGATTCTGCGTGAGCAAGGGTCGGGCACACGACTGACTTTCGATCAGGCCATGCGTCATCACCCACGCAATCTGAATATCCGCCTGGAGCTGGAACACACCGAGGCAATCAAGCGCGCCGTGGAGTCCGGCCTGGGTATCGGCTGCATCTCACGCCTGGCGCTGCGCGACGCCTTTCGTCGCGGCAGCCTGATGCCGGTGGAAACTCCGGAGCTGGACCTGCGCCGGCAGTTCTACTTCATCTGGCACAAGCAGAAGTACCAGACAGCGGCGATGCGCGAGTTTCTCGAGCAGTGTCGTGCGCTGACCGCCGGCGTCAGTCGCAGCGATCAGATCGTTCTGCCGCCGATCGTCTGAGCATCAGCCAAGCAGGATGACCACCCAGACCGAGGCGATCATGCCCAGCGCCACGAACTGCGCGGCGCTGCCCATGTCCTTGGCATTCTTCGACAGCGGATGGCGCTCCAGAGAAATGCGGTCGATGGCCGCCTCGATCGCCGAGTTGAGCAACTCGACGATCAGCGCCAGCAGACACACGGCCACCATAAGCGCACGCTCACCGCGGCTGACGTCAAGAACGAAGGCCGATGGAATCAGCACCAGATTGAGCAACACCAGCTGGCGAAAGGCTGCTTCGCCGAAGAACGCGGCGCGCAGGCCATCGAGCGAATAGCTGGCGGCGTTGAGGATACGTTTCAGGCCGGTCTGGCCCTTGAATGGCGACATGCGCCTCACCCCTTCTGGAAGAGGCGCGCAGCTTACTGCATCCACAGCGCGAGCACCTATATGCGAGATCGCGAGCTAGAGGGGTGCAAGACTAAAGCCGCTGAGGCTGAGCAGTTTACGGGCTGTAGATGAGCAGACCGAGCCTGCTTTCAACGCAGCGCCGATGCGCGGCTCACTGCGCGGGGATCGATTCCATCTGCTGCAACAGCAGCGCCGCCTGAGTGCGGGTGCGCACACCCAGCTTGCGAAAGATCGCCGTCACATGCGCCTTGACCGTCGCCTCGGACACGCTCAGTTCATAGGCGATCTGCTTGTTCAACAGCCCTTCGCAGACCATGGTCAAGACGCGGAACTGCTGCGGTGTCAGGCTGGCCAGGCCGGCACTGGCCGCCTTGGCCTCGGCGGAAACCGGCGCACCCTCCTCGGCCAGCGGCGGCCACCAGGTGTCACCATCAAGTACATGGCGCACCGCTTGCTGCAGGGTTTCCAGCGGGCTGGATTTGGGGATAAAGCCACTGGCCCCGAACTCGCGGGAGCGGTTGACCACGGAGGCTTCTTCCTGAGCGGAGATCATCACCACAGGGATCTGCGGGTACTGCCCACGCAGCAATACCAGACCGGAAAAACCGTAGGCACCGGGCATATTGAGGTCAAGCAGGACCAGGTCCCAATCACTCTTGGCGGCCAGGTGGTTTTCAAGCTCTGCGATGCTGGCAGCTTCTACCAGATGCACTTCAGGCCCCAGGCCCAGGGTCAGAGCTTGTTGCAGCGCGCTGCGAAACAGCGGGTGGTCGTCAGCAATCAGGATTTCGTAGGCGGCCATTGGCAGATCCTGTTCTTGTTATAAGTGGCACTGAGGTGAGTATGGCAGTGCTTTTCGCCTGACGACCCGCTCAAGCCTGCTCAATGAGCATCACAGACTCCCCACTCGGACCGACGGCGGCGCTCAGCATGCCGAGCTGTGACGGGGTGGTCAAGCTCAATGCTTTGCGGCAGGATGCGCAACTTTCCCGCCGAGACGCCCCAATGCGAAGCCAAGCCCTGCGCGCCGACCTGTTGATGCTGATTACCGCGATGATTTGGGGCAGCGCCTTCGTCGCCCAGCGTCTGGGCATGGATAACATCGGCCCCTTCCTTTATACCGGCCTGCGCTTCACCCTCGCCTGCCTTCTGTTGCCGGTGCTGGCGTTGTTGCAGCGTCGCCAACAGCGACCCACTGCGCCACTGAATCGCAACCTGCTGGTGGGTGGTGTGATCATGGGGCTGGCGCTGTCGCTGGGGATCAACCTACAGCAGGTCGGCCTGCTGTTCACCACGGTGACCAACTCCGGCTTCATCACCGGTTTGTACGTGATCGTGGTACCGATTCTCGGCCTGCTGATCGGCCAGCGCAGCAGCGCCGGCATCTGGTTGGGCGCCAGCCTGGCAGTGGTCGGCATGTTCCTGCTAAGTGTCGGCGAAGGCTTTACCGTGGCCTCGGGCGACTGGCTGCAACTGGCCGGCGCCTTCGTCTGGGGCATTCATGTGCTGCTGGTAGGTTTCTTCGCCGGCCGTCACGACCCGCTGCGCTTGGCCTTCATCCAGTTCGCCACCTGCGCGGTGATCAGCCTGTTGCTGGCACTGGTTTTCGAGACCGCGACACTGGACGGCATTGTCAAAGCTGCCCCGGCCATTCTCTATGGCGGCGTATTCGGCGTGGCGATCGGTTTCACCCTGCAGGTGGTGGCGCAGCAGCATGCCATCGCCTCGCACGCGGCGATCATCCTCTCGCTGGAGGCAGTGTTCGCTGCCCTCGCCGGCGCCCTGTTGCTGAGCGAAGTGCTGGCGCCGCGCGGCTATCTGGGTTGTGCGCTGATGTTCGGCGGCATGCTGCTGGCGCAGCTGTGGCCCAAGCCACTGCCCAGCGAACTCAGCGGTACGTCTGCAAACGCTGGTGCAGAGCGTCGTTGAGATCCAGCGGCAAACGCCGTTTGGCAGCCAGGTAGTGCTGGCTGAAGACGTCGAGATAATCGTCCAGCGCCTCGCCGGCACGCAGGTCGCCAGCCAGTTCCAGGCACATGGCGGCCACCTCGGCGGTGCACAGGTGCTCGCCACGGGTAGAACGACGCAGGCGATAACGCGATAGCTGCGCCGGCGTCAGGCTGAGCACCGGCAGCGCGTCCAGATACGGGCTCTTGCGAAACATCTTGCGCGCCTCGGTCCAGGTGGCGTCGAGCAGCACGAACAGCGGACGCTTGCCGGGCGCCAGCGTCACCTCCTCGACCACGCGCTGCGGCGCTACGTATTCACCGGGAAAGACCAGATACGGCTGCCACTGCGGATCGGCCAAAAGCTCCAGCAGCGCCGGATCGACGGCCGTGCGCGTCCAACCAAAGGCGTGGGTTTCTGGCACCACATCAGCAATCAGCCAGCCGGTATTGCTCGGTTTCAGCGCCTCAATGTCATGCATCACCAGGCACATGGCGGCATTGGCCTCGACCTGCGGGCGCCAGGCGCACAGGCAATGGGTCGGCTGCACCCGGCAGTGCGGGCAACGCTCGGCACGCGAACCACGGGCAACGAAGGGTTTGAGACTGCGCGCCAGGCGCTCTGTGCGCAGGCGGGCGACGGCATGTGGGGCTGGATGGGTCATGGCGGGAGCGACAACGAACGGGGGCGCGAGTCTAGCATCCCCGTTCGCTGTCAAGGCGACTCAGAAGGTGTGGTTCAACGCCAGCCCGATGAAGTGGATACGCGTCTCGTACTCGCCCTTGAAGTTGCCACCGTTGCCGGTGCAGCGTACGCCACTGTCCTGGTACAGCCCGCCGGAACCTGGCACCCAGCCGGCCGGGGAGCAGCCGTCCTGGTAGTCCATCTTGCCGCTGGAAAACTGCACGTAGCTGTAGGCGAAGTCCAGCGAGGTATCGCGCATCACCTTGTAGTTGGCACCGAACGACAGCCAGTAGCGGTCCGCATCGGGAAAGGCCGGATGACGCAACTGCGGCGAATTGACCGGCGAGCGGTCGTAGGCAACACCGGTACGCAACAGCAGGTCATCGCTGTACTGGTAGTTCATGCCAAGGGAGATCTTGTAGCTGTCCTTCCAGTCCTGCTTGACGTTCAGGTCGCCCTCGGTAACGCCATTGAAGTAGGGATAACCGGCGACCTGATCGATGCCAATGCGTACTTCGTCCAGCCGTGAATGGCGAGTGAAGGTCACATCCGCCATCAGCGCCACCTTGTCGTTGAGCTGGTGGAAGGCATTGAAGGAAAGCATTTCCGGCGTATCGATAGCGGTCTTGCCCTTGGAGTTGGGATGCAACCTGGAGCCGGCGAAATCTCCGGGGTTGATCCAGTTGTCCGGGTCCAGCACCTGCCCCAACGCGTCGGCAGGCGGCAAGGTGATGATGCCGAGGTCGATACCGCCACTCAGATCGGTATCGGGTGAAGGCACGCTGCCCGATACGCCAGAGAAGCTCCACTTGGTCTCACCTTCCAAGGTGTGGCGAATGTTGGAGCGATAGGACACGCCAAAGCGCGTCGACTCGGTCGGCTCCCACATGTAGCCGATATTCCAGCCGAATCCCCAATCATCCCCCTTGACCCGGAAGTAGCCATCACCCTGAACGTTGTCAGAGAAATTCTTCGCCACGCAGTCGACGAAAGCATCACCGGCCTGACCGTCGCAACTGCTGATCTCACTGGGCACATCGATGCCGTACAACAACGGAATGGCGAACTGACCAAGCGGTGATGCGGCCAACTCGGTCAGATCCTGATTGGCCGTGACGAACTGCCCCGCCAACTGCCGCGAAGCACCTTTGACATCCGCCGCACCGCGCTGAATGGACTTGATGTACTGCGCTGACACGCCGAAGCCGACACTGTGGTGCTCGTTGAAACGGTAGGAAATGCTTGGGTTGAAGGTCACCGTCTCCAGGCTGGCCGACTGGATGCCGTAGCGTCCGGCCCAGTCCTCCTTGTAATCGAGCTTGGCGCCGAACGGGGTGAAGATACCCAAGCCGATCGTCACCCGGTCGTTGATCTCGTGGGAAAAATAGAAGTTCGGGGCGGCGGCGGCATCGGGCAGAAACTCGCCCGCATCCCCCGATACAGGATTGCCGAATACATCGCTGCTGCCCTTGTCTTCGTACTTGCCATCCGGGAGCAGAATGCTCAATCCGGAGGTGACCTGGGTGCCCTTGAGCCGTGCCAGGCCGGCCGGGTTGTAGAAAATGGTCGAGGGGTCGGCGGCCTCGGCACCGTTGGCATGCGCCGAACCCTGCGCCGCCACCGACTGCGAACCAAAGTGATAACCGGATGCCTGCACCTGCATAACGGGCAAAAACAGTAAACTGCCGACCACCACATGCGATGGCCAGCGCCGAAAGAGCATTGTCATTGTTATTCTCCTGCACGCTGCTTGAACACCGTGCAGCTCGGCGATGACCAGAGGCAGACTTCAGGCAGGTCCGTACTGGCGACATCCGACTACAACGGCGGCTCAGAGTCTGTGACGTGCAGGTTTGGCCGATGATCCCCGGCCTTTGGTCGTGATGACGGGCAGCGGCCAAAGGCCAGCATGTCCCTATCGGTAACACTTTGTTTCACGCGGGCAAATAGCCAGCGGCGCGAACATTCGCCGCGAGCCCCTGTCCAACCCACGTTCACGCCTTCAGGAGTCACAAGACATGCTGCGTTACATCCTCCCCGCTCTCGCGTTCAGCCTGATGCTTCCCACTGCCCAGGCAGCCTCGTTGAAGGAGATGGAACTGACTCGCACCCTGGAGCAAGTCGCCCGACAGAGCAGCGAGGGCACGCCGCGGGCGATCAACGAGGACATTCTCGATCAGGGCTATACCGTGGAAGGGCACACGCTGATCAACCATCTCAGCGTGCGTGAAGCGCATGCGGCGCAGATGCGCGGCAACCCCGACACCGTGCGCGCTCAGTTGGCCGCCAGCGTCTGCCGCAATCCCGGCTATCGCAACCTGTTGGCCCAGGGGGCACAACTGCGCTACCAGTTCAGCGAATACCGCAACAACCGTCCGGTGACCGTCGAAGTGTTCGACAAGAGCGACTGCGGCCTCTGACCCGGGGCTGACATCAGTTTCTTTCCGCTCGGCGCTGCGCGTCATCGGCGCGCAGCTCGGCGAGCAAAGCCTCCATATAACGCGAGCGCCGTACGCCGCCCTCAAGGCGACGCATGCACTCATCCTCCAGACTCAACTGGTTGGTTCGTGCAGCTTGTTGCAGCATGCGATAGAGGTCTGTTTCGATCTCCAGAATCAGCTTGGGCATACCTGCCCCTCCCTTCCTATTAACCACACAGCAGACTCGACCTGGCTGGTGAGGTTCCACCAGCCCGTCGGGGCCACTTGTTTTTCGCCCACCAGTCTTGAGCGAAGCACCTCAGCAGCAGTTGATGAGCGATTGATGCATAACACTGAGCCCAGCGCCATGGCTGCGCTGCAGCGATCACAGCACTAAACACAGCCTGCTCTGTACAAGTAAATCAGAAGCCTGACCCGAGCTTGTGCGCTCAGACAAACGGCAGGGCATAGGCCAACTATGCTGAGAAAACCGCCCCGCAGGCTGGCTGACCTGCATCAAGGCCAGCAACGGACAAAAACGACAGACTCGCCTCATCATCACGACGAGGATAGAACAATGGCCCTGCTCACCTTCATCGGCGCGATCCAGCATGTCACGGGCTCCTGCTACCTGATAGAAAGTCGCGATGGCGCCAAGGTGCTGCTCGAATGCGGCATGCACCAGGGACGCCGCCAGGAAGAGGATCTGAACCGCAGTGCATTTCCTTTCGACCCGCGCAGCCTGGATGCGGTGGTGATCTCCCACGCCCACCTCGATCACAGCGGGCTGCTGCCGCGCCTGGTCGCCGAAGGTTATCGAGGCCCGATCCACGCCACCGAAGCCAGCTGCGAACTACTCGAACTGATGCTGCTGGATTCGGCCTTCCTGCAGGAGAAGGACGCCGAATGGGAAAACCGCTGGCGCGCACGCCAGGGCAAGGCAGCAATCAAACCGCTCTACACCATTGCCCATACCGAGCAGGCGCTCAGCCAGCGCCGCGCGCATGCCTACGGCGAAGCGGTCGAGGTTGCCAAGGGCGTGCAGGTAACCTTCCACAATGCCGGCCACATCCTCGGCTCGGCCATCGTCGAGATGCAGGTAGAGGATCACCACCTGCACCGCCATCTGGTGTTCTCCGGCGACCTGGGCAATACCTGCTCTCCGCTGATGCAGGCACCGACCCAACTGAATCAGGCGGACGTGTTGCTGATGGAGTCGACCTACGGCGACCGCAATCACCGACCCAGCGACGAGACCCTGGAAGAGCTGGCCGACATCCTGCAGCAAGCCCATAGCGAGGGCGGCAATGTACTGATCCCCTCCTTCGCCGTTGGCCGCACCCAGGACCTGATCTATTACCTCGGCCGCTTTTATCAGGAAGGCCGTCTGCCACAGCAGGCCGTGTTCCTCGACAGCCCCATGGCGATCCGCGCCAACGCCATCTACAGCCGCTTTCATGACCAGTTCGCGGCTACCGATCGCGCGGCGCTGGCAGCCAAGGGTGTCAAGCGAGTCGAGGACTGGCTGCCAATGTTGCGCTGCACGCCGACGGCCGAAGAGTCGATGGCGATCAACCGGATCAAGAGCGGCGCGATCATCATCGCCGGTGCCGGCATGTGCAATGGCGGGCGTATCGTTCATCACTTCAAGCACAACCTCTGGCGCGAGAACTGCCATCTGGTGTTCCCCGGCTTCCAGGCCAAGGGCACGCTAGGCCGTTTGATCGTCGACGGCGCCGAAACCGTCAAGGTGCTGCACCAGCGCATCGCGGTGAAAGCCAAGGTGCATACTCTGGGCGGCTTCTCCGCCCATGCCGGGCAATCGCAGTTGCTCGACTGGGCCAGCCAGTTCGAGCATCACCCCGAGCTGTATCTCGTGCATGGCGAGCTGGAGAAGATGCAGGCCCTGCAAGCCACTCTGCGCGAACGCCTCAACTGGATCGCCAACATTCCCGAACCGGGTGAACAGATCGCCCTGTAACCGGTGCTTAGAACCCGTTCACGATCTCGCGAGCTAGAGCACTGCAACACCGATGGCGGCCCCGCAAAAATAGACGAGGAACGGTCGGAGTCGCGTGCGACTTTACGAGTTGTAAATGAGCATTTGACCGGGCTGGCGTTCCAGCCAGTTTTTAACGCCGCAGGGCCGACGCGCAGCAGATCGTGAACAAGTTCTTACGAAAAGGTGGCAACGAAACGGCAGACTGCCTGTGGCAAGCTGCTCAACACTCCATAATCAAGGAACCGGCCAAAGCGAGAGGCTAATCGCCCCTCACAGGCCAAGAAGAGGAGAGTTTCCATGCCCTTTGAACCGGACGACTATCTGTCGCGCCATGTGCAAACCAGCGAGGTCGACCTGAGCAGCAAGGTGGAAGAGCTGGTCGCTCTGGCAACCCCGAGCAACAGCCCCAACCTGTCGCTGTACCGCGAGATGCTCACCACGGTGATCCATATGGCCCAGGCGGATCGGAACCGCTGGGACGCCAAGATCATGATGCAGACCCTGCGCGAGATGGAACATGCCTTCGGCGTGCTGGAACAACTGAAACGGCGGCGCAAGGTCACGGTATTCGGCTCGGCACGAACGCCACCCGATCATCCCCTGTACAGGCAGGCTCGCGAGCTCGGCGCATTACTGGCACACCGCGATCTGATGGTGGTCACCGGTGCCGGTGGCGGCATCATGGCCGCCGCTCATGAGGGCGCCGGCGCGGAAAGTAGCCTGGGCTTCAATATCACCCTGCCCTTCGAACAAACCGCCAACGCGACCATGCGTGGTAGCCATCACCTGCTGTCGTTCCACTTCTTCTTTCTGCGCAAGCTGTTCTTCGTCAAGGAGGCCGATGGCCTGGTGCTGTGCCCCGGCGGTTTCGGCACCCTCGACGAAGCGTTGGAAGTGCTCACCCTGATCCAGACCGGCAAGAGCCCGCTGGTGCCCGTGGTACTGCTCGACCAACCGGGCGGTAGCTACTGGGAAGATGCACTGGGCTTCATCCGTCGCCAGCTTGGCGATAACGGCTACATCCTGCCCACCGATCTCAACCTGATGCACCTGGTCTACAGCGCCGAAGAAGCGGTGGACGAAATCGCCCGCTTCTACCGCAACTTCCACTCGACCCGATGGCTCAAGGATCGCTTCGTGATTCGCCTCAATCATCCGCTCAACGAGGCGGCTCTTGCCAAGCTGGACAGCGACTTCGCCAGCCTGTGCAAGGAAGGCGGCTTTACCCAGCAACCCTACTGCGAGCAGGAACGCGACGAGCCGGAACTGTGCGATCTGACCCGCCTCGCCTTTGCCTTCAACGGCCGCGACTACGGCCGCCTGCGCGCGCTGCTCAATGTGGTCAATGAACCGGATAACTGGGCGAGCTGACTCGAACCCTGAAAAGCAAAAAGCCCGGCGTGTGCCGGGCTTCTTTTGTACTACATGCTGATCAGGCGTTGCCCGCGACGTTCATTCGCGCAGCCTGGGTGAAATCCAGCATACGCTTGAGCGGTTTGATCGCCTTGGGGATCAGCGCCGGATCAACATGAATCTCGCCAGAGCCCTGACGCAAGCCGGTCAGTACGCGCTCCAGGGTGTTCATCGCCATCCACGGGCAGTGCGCGCAACTGCGGCAGGCGGCACCGTTACCGGCAGTGGGTGCTTCGATAAAGGTCTTGTCCGGGCACAGCTGCTGCATCTTGTAGAAGATGCCGCGGTCGGTGGCGACGATGAAGGTCGAGTTCGGCAGGGTCTGCGCCGCCTTGATCAACTGGCTGGTGGAACCCACGGCATCGGCCAGCTCCACCACGTTCTGCGGCGACTCCGGGTGCACCAGGATGGCGGCGCCCGGATACAGGGCTTTCATGTCCAACAGCTGCTTGGACTTGAACTCCTCGTGCACGATGCAGGCGCCGTCCCACAGCAGCATGTCGGCACCGGTCTCGCGCTGGATGTAGTTGCCCAAGTGTTTGTCCGGTGCCCAGATGATGGTCTCGCCGTTGTCCATCAGGCTCTCGACGATCTCCAGCGCGCAGCTGGACGTCACCACCCAGTCGGCGCGCGCCTTCACGGCGGCCGAGGTGTTGGCGTAAACCACCACGGTGCGCTCCGGGTGTTGGTCGCAGAAGGCCGAAAATTCGTCCACCGGGCAACCCAGGTCGAGCGAGCAGGTCGCCTCCAGGGTCGGCATCAACACGCGCTTTTCCGGGTTGAGGATCTTCGCCGTTTCGCCCATGAATTTAACCCCGGCCACCACGACGGTCTGCGCCGGGTGCTGATTGCCGAAGCGGGCCATTTCCAGAGAGTCGGAAACGCAGCCACCGGTTTCCTCAGCCAGCGCCTGGATGACCGGATCGCAGTAATAGTGCGCCACCAGCACCGCATTCTGCTTCTTCAGCTCGGCGGCGATTTCACGGCGATAGAAAGCTTCCTCCTCGGCAGTTAGCGGTTTGGGCTGCTTTGCATCGAGGTGGGCTTGAACCAGAAGGCGTTCGGAAATCTGCGTCATATCATCGAACCTGCGGCGCTCTTGAGCGAGCTGCGAGTATACCCCCTGGCTGACCATCGCCACAGGCAGGGCAACATCGGCCAGAGGGCTTTTCCGAGAGCAAAAAAAAGCCAGTCTCACGACTGGCTTTTGCGATCTGGTGGGTCGTGTAGGATTCGAACCTACGACCAATTGGTTAAAAGCCAACTGCTCTACCAACTGAGCTAACGACCCAACGCGAGGCGCATGATACTGATTTAATTCAGGAAATCAACACTTCGCGAAAACTTTTTCACACATAGCGCGTAGCGTCAGGCACGCCGGCTGCGGTGAAACCGGCTGCACGCAGGCGACAGCTGTCGCACTTGCCACAGGCGCGGCCGTCATCATCGGCCTGGTAGCAAGAGACCGTGAGTGCGTAATCCACGCCCAGGCGCATACCGGCGTGGATGATCTCGCCCTTGCTCATCTGCTGCAGCGGTGCGCGAATGACAAAGCCCTGCCCCTCCACACCCGCCTTGGTCGCCAGGTTGGCCATACGCTCGAAGGCGTCGACGAACTCGGGGCGGCAATCCGGGTAGCCCGAGTAATCCACCGCGTTGACGCCAATGAAGATATCGCGCGCCTCAAGCACCTCGGCCCAGCCCAACGCCAGCGCCAGGAACACCGTGTTGCGTGCTGGCACGTAGGTGGCGGGTATACCTTCAGTGGGCGATTCGGGCACGGCGATGCTGCTATCGGTCAACGCCGAACCGCCGATGCCGTTGAGGTTCAGGCCGATCACCTTGTGCTCTACCACACCCAGCTGCCGCGCCACGCGCTCGGCGGCCTGCAACTCGGCACGATGGCGCTGCCCGTAATCGAAACTCATGCTGTAGCAGCTGTAGCCTTCGGCCTTGGCCATGGCGACCACGGTGGCCGAGTCCAGGCCACCGGAAAGGAGGATGACCGCTTTCTTGTCGTTCATATTCAGTGTCCCGGCTCGTCGTTCCAGAGAATCTTGTGCAGCTGCAGTTGCAGGCGTACTGGCAGGTTATCGGTCACGATCCAGTCGGCCAGTGCACGTGCATCGACCTGTTTGTGACTGGGTGAGAACAGCACCTCGCCGGCACGCGCGGCCAGGTCATATTCGATCAGTTTGGATACTGCCCAGTCGTAGTCTTCACGCGAGCAGATGACGAACTTGACCTGATCGTTGCGCGTCAGCCACTGGATGTTCTCGTAGCGATTGCGCGGCATTTCGGCAGAGCCCGGGGTCTTCAGGTCGAGCACCTTGCTGACGCGCGGATCGACTGCCGATACATCGAGCGCGCCACTGGTTTCCAGTGATACCTCGTAACCGGCATTGCACAGATGCGTGAGCAAGGGGATGCAGTTCGGCTGGGCCAGCGGCTCGCCGCCGGTCACGCAGACGTAGCGCGGCCGATAGGCAGCCACTTGGTCGAGGATACTGCCCAGGGTGACGATCTCGCCGCCACTGAAGGCGTAGGCGGTGTCACAGTACTGACAGCGCAGGGGGCAGCCGGTCAGGCGCACGAATACCGTCGGCAAGCCGGCGGTACGCGTTTCCCCCTGCAACGAGTAGAAAATCTCGGTGATGCGCAGGGTTTCTTGCATGGTAGCCACGGGCGTGATGACGAAACAGGCCATCCGCCTCCGTTGCGTGAAAGACAGGAACGCCGGCGTCGACCGACATTCGACAAGGCATGGCGACAAGGACATCAGCCGAGCTGAAACCCCGCCTCGCATGCGAGCGCGCATTCTAATGGATCACGCGACGCCAGATAAGAAAAACCCGCGACATGCGCGGGTTCATTCATCGAGTTCGGCTTACAGCCTTTGCAGATCGCGCTGAGCCAGCTGGGCGGCCGAGCTACCCGGGTACTGCGCGATGACTTGCTGAAGAATGCCACGAGCCTTGTCGTTGTGACCCAGGCGACGCTCGACATCGGCCAGCTTGAACAGTGAATCCGGCACCTTGGCGTGGCTCGGATAAGCCTGGCTGACCTTGGCAAAGGCTTGACCAGCTGCCTGCAAGTCACCCTTGGCCAGATTCACCTCACCCAACCAGTACTGGGCGTTACCCGCATATTGGCTGCTGGGATAACGGTTGAGAAAGGCGCCAAACGCCTGCGACGCCTTGTCGAAATCCTTGGCCTTGATCAGGTCGAAGGCGGCGTCGTAATAGAGTTTTTCCTTGGCCGGATCACCCGGCTCGGCGCTGGCCTGCTGCTGTGCGGCAGGTGGCGTCGGGGTGCCATTGGCGTTTACCACGCCATCGGCTGAATTCTGTGCAGGAGCTCCACCGGCAGCAGCACCGGAAGAAATGCGTTGATCCAGATCCTGGTAACGCTCCAGGCCTTCCTGCTTGAGGCGCTGGATTTCATTCTGCTGCTCTTCGACCATGCCCCGCAGTTGCGCAATTTCCTGCTGCATCTGCTCGAGTTGGTTGAACAGCATACCCTGCGCAGAAGCGGGTGCTTGCGCACCCGCTCCGGCGGAGGAGCCGGCCGTACCATAACCCGCCGGTGGATAGCTGCTGCCCTGTTGCATGGAGCTGCTTTCCAGTACGGGAACCTCCGCCATCGCCGCGAGCGGCAAGGCGAGTGTCAGAAGGGTCAGGATACGGCGGCAATCTCGCATGGCAGCTTACTTACGCAGCTCTACGCGACGGTTCTGAGCCCAGGACTGCTCGTCGTTGCCAGTGGCAACCGGACGCTCTTCGCCGTAGGAAACCAGTTCCAGCTGAGCCGGGGAAACGCCCTGCAGAACCAGGTAGCGTTGAACGGCCTTGGCACGACGCTCGCCCAGAGCCATGTTGTACTCACGGGTACCGCGCTCGTCAGCGTGGCCTTCCAGAACGACGCGAGCGCCATTGCCTTTCAGGTCCTTGGCGTGTACGTCCAGAGCGCGCATGGCTTCGGCTTTCAGGTCGGAGCTGTCGTACTCGAAGTAGAAGGTGGTGATAGCGCGCAGAGCAGCTTCTTCGCTCAGGCTGCCATCAACAGCGCCAGTGTTGGCACCGTAGCCAGCGTTCGGGTCAACAGCGCCTTCGCCAGCAGCGTCGCCGCCTTTGGAGGAGCAGCCTACAGCAACGGCGAGAGCCAGGGACAGTGCAGCGAACTTACCGAATTTCAGCATTTCCATCATATAACTCCTAATGAACCCCAGTTGTGTTAAGCAAAAAAGGTGTAGCGCCGCATCAGTTCAGGTAAGGGGACCAAGAAGGCTCTCGAACTTCGCCTTGAGCGGTAGGAAGAGGGAGCCTCACGCGTCCATTGGTGGACGCCAACATCAAGACTCCCCGGCCCTGCTGGCGGGTGGCGTAGATTAGCATGGTGCCATTGGGCGCAACAGTGGGCGACTCATCCAAACTTGTGTCTGAAAGTATGCGCAAACGGTTGGTTTCCAGGTCCTGTGCAGCCACTTTGAACACGGTGAAGCCGTCCTGACGATGAATCATCACCAGGGTCTTCTCATCAGCCGACAATTTCGGGTTGGCGTTGTAGTTACCCACGAAGGTCACACGCTCCACTGCCCCGCTATTGATATTGGTCTTATAGATCTGCGGACGACCCGCACGATCCGAAGTGAAGTAAAGGGTCTGACCGTCCTTACCCCAGAAGGGTTCGGTATCGATGGCGTAATGGTTGGTAATGCGGCGCATCTGCCGGCTGCCCATATCCATCACGTAGATTTCCGGGTTGCCATCGCGCGACAGCACGAAGGCCAGGCGGTTGCCGTCTGGCGACCACGCCGGCGCACCGTTGAGGCCTTCGAAGTTAGTGATCTGCTCACGACGCCCGGTGTCGATGTGCTGTACGAAGATGCGCGGGCGACGCTGCTCGAACGAGACGTAAGCGATACGGCGGCCATCCGGCGCGAACGACGGCGACAGGATCGGCTCGCGCGATTGCAGCAGGGTTACCGCACGGGCACCGTCGTAGTCGGAGCGCTGCAGGGTGTAACGGGTGTTGTTGGTGCCCATGCGCTCGGCAGTGACGTACAGCAGGCGCGTGGAGAATGCTCCCTTGACGCCGGTGAGCTTCTCGAACGACTGGTCGGCGATATGGTGAGCCATGTCGCGCAGCTGGTCGGTACCACCACCGACATTTCCGGTCATGACCTGCTGCTCGGTGTTGACGTTGAACAGCGCGTACTGAATCTGCAACCGGCCGCCGTTGGGCACGATGTTACCGACCAGCACGTACTGGGCACCCAGTGCTTTCCAGTCACGGTAAATGACTTCGCTGGCCTGGGTAGGCAAGCTGATCATGTTCTGCCGCGGGATGGGCTCGAAGTAGCCGGAGTTGCGCAGGTCGTTGCCGATGATCTGCGACATGTCCTCGGGCAGCACCGAACCACCCTGCCAGCCGAACGGCACGACGGCAATCGGGGTGGCACGGTCAGCGCCTTGGGAAATCACCAGCGGATCGGCCGCCTGGACACTACCGACCAGCATGACCAGCCCCAGCAGGGCGATACGAATCAGGGTATTCACAGAGCTCAATCCTCCGGTTTGAAAATGACGCGACGCTGCCTGTACCGACTGTCGAAGGTAGCGCGATCCAATTGTTGCATCTCGGGAATACGCCCGACGTTACGTACAGCTGCAACGGCCGAGTTGTCGAACGGTGCATCGCCACTGGAGCGCGATACGCTGGCGTTGGTCACGGTGCCGTCGGGCAGCATCTGGATCAACAACTCGACACTCATGCCGCGGCGCGCCGACATCGGTCGCTGCCAGTTCTCGGTAATCAGCTTGATGATCAGATCATCGAGGTTACCGGCCACCTGATCCCCATGGGTTTCAGCCAGCGCCTGCTGGTTCTGTACGTTGTCCGACAGCAACTCGGCCAACGCTGCCGCTTTCTGGTCTTCTGCCGCCTTGCGTCGGGCATCTTCAGCCTTGCGCTTGGCATCCTCGGCAGCTTTCTTCTTCGCTGCCTCGGCGGCTGCCGCCTTCTTTTTAGCCTCGTCTGCAGCGGCCTTTTTCTTGGCCTCTTCAGCGGCTTTTTTCTTCGCCTCTTCCTCGGCGCGCTTCTTGGCGATATCGGCCTGGCGTTTCTGCTCGGCGGCCTTCTCGGCCTCGGCTTTCTTCGCCGCTTCGGCCTTTCGAGCTTCTTCGGCCTGCTTTTGTTCCTCGGCTTTCTTGGCCGCGGCTACCTTCTGCGCTTCGGCCTGGGCCTGCTTCTGCTCTTCGGCTTTCTTCTGTTCCAGCCTTTCGGTCTCGAACTGTGGCGCCGAAGTCTTCTGCGCTTCGCCTGCAACCTTCTGCGTGGTCTGCGTGGTGGCCTGGCTCTGCGACTGCAACTGATACAGCGTAGCCTGCACCACTGGGCGTGCCGGTGGCAGTTCCGGGGTGAAGGCGAAACTGACGAACAGCATCGCGAACATCAGGACGTGCAGACCCACCGCCCAAACCACGGGCCAGAAGTAGCTTTCCGATTGCGAACGCTCGGTTTGCTGCATCAGGGAGCCTCGGTAATCAGTCCGACGTTGCCCACGTCGGCCTGCTGCAGACCGCCCATGGCCGACATCACAGTGCCGTAATCGACCGTGCGATCACCACGCACGAATACCTGCACCTGCTTACCCTGACGACGGTTCTCGGCAATGATCGCCGACACGGCCTGAGTCATCTGCTCGAGGGTCGAAGCACGTTCCTGCTCGGTATCGACGTCGACCTCGCTGCCCATGTTCCAGTAGTAGGTCTTGTCAGCCTTGATGGAAATGGTCAGCACCTGGGCGTCGTTATCCTGCGGCAGCGCTTCACTGCTGACCTTGGGCAGATCGACCTTGACGCCCTGATTGAGCATCGGCGCGGTGACCATGAAGATGACCAGCAGTACCAACATCACGTCGATGTAGGGCACCACGTTCATCTCGGCGACCGGTTTGCGTCTGTTGCGAATTCTCGCCATGGTTAAAACCTGTCCTCTTCGCTCGCCTTAGTCTTCCGAGGTGTGCACTTTGCGGTGCAGGATGGCCTGGAACTCGTCGGCGAAGGTGTAGTAACGGCCGATCAGCATTTCGCTGCGGGCAGAGAAGCGGTTGTAGGCGATGACCGCCGGGATTGCTGCGAACAGGCCGATGGCGGTAGCGATCAGCGCTTCTGCAATGCCCGGTGCCACGGTAGCCAGCGTGGCTTGCTGCACCTGAGCCAGACCGCGGAAGGAGTTCATGATGCCCCATACGGTGCCGAACAGGCCGATATAGGGGCTGGTGGAACCGACGGTTGCCAGGAACGGCAGAGCGGTCTCCAATTTTTCCTCTTCACGGGAGATGGCCACACGCATGGCGCGCGCCACACCGTCCATCACCGCATCCGGGTCGACGCCCTGCTGCTGACGCAGACGGGAGAACTCCTTGAAGCCGGCACGGAAAATCTGCTCCAGACCGGAATCCGGGTCCGGGTTGCTGCCCGCCTGGCGGTACAGTTTGGACAGGTCGATGCCGGACCAGAAGCGATCTTCGAAGTTGTCCAGCGCACGCTTGGCGGCGCGGATGGCATTGCTGCGCTGGAAGATCATCACCCAGGAAATGACCGAGGCGGCCACCAGGGTCAGCATGACCAGCTGCACCACAAAGCTGGCGTTACTGATCAGACTCCACATCGACATATGGTCAACGGCGTTAGCTTCCACGCTTACTCTCCTGCTGCAATTAAACCCGGCGCCTGCGTCCCGGCGAACGCATGTCGCAGGGTTTCGGGGATAGCCCGGGGTTTCAAGTTGTCGGCGCGCACACAGGCCACCAGAAACTGCCCTTCACAGAGCAGCACATCATCCGTAGCCCGCCTGACCTGTTGACGAAAGCGCAGGCTGGCACGGTTCAATTCGATCACATCGGCGCTGATCACCAGCTCGTCATCCAGTCGCGCCGGCGCGTGATAGCGCGCCTCGGCCGAATGCACGACGAACAACAGGCCCTCACCGGCAAGCGTCGACTGGGCATAACCCAGCTCACGCAGGCGCTCGGTGCGAGCCCGCTCCATGAATTTGAGATAGTTGACGTAGTAGACGATGCCGCCTGCATCGGTGTCTTCGTAATAGACCCGGCAATGGTGGCTGAACGGCTGGACTCCGTTTTGCGCGCGCATACTCTAGTCCCCGGCCTGCTGCTTGCCAATCCGGGCTGGTAACAATTTTTTCGTCATTCGTCACCTGCCGCGAAAAGATCACCAGCGACCTGCTCGCCAGCACGCTTGGGGATGTTCAGCCCGAAGTGCAGATAGGCATGACGAGTGACCACGCGCCCGCGCGGCGTGCGCATCATGTAGCCCTGTTGAATCAGATACGGCTCGAGCACATCCTCGATGGTATGGCGCTCTTCACCTATCGCTGCAGCCAGGCTGTCGAGCCCCACCGGACCGCCGTCGAACTTCTCGATCATGGCCAGCAGCAGGCGGCGGTCGGAATGGTCGAAGCCGCGCTCGTCGACATCCAGCAGATTCAGCGCCTGATCGGCGGTCGACTGAGAGATGTGGCCATTGCCGCGCACTTCGGCGAAGTCGCGCACACGACGCAGCAGGCGGTTGGCGATACGCGGAGTGCCACGCGCGCGACGGGCGATCTCATAGGCGCCCTTGGCTTCGATGGGCAGGCCGAGAATCCCCGCGGAGCGCGAGACGATAGTGGCCAGGTCGTCGATACCGTAGAACTCCAGGCGCTGAACGATACCGAAGCGGTCACGCAGCGGATTGGTCAGCATGCCGGCACGGGTGGTGGCGCCAACCAGGGTGAAGGGCGGCAGATCCAGCTTGATCGAGCGGGCCGCTGGGCCTTCGCCAATCATGATGTCAAGCTGAAAATCCTCCATCGCCGGATACAGCACTTCCTCGACCACCGGCGACAGGCGGTGAATCTCGTCGATGAACAGTACATCGCCGCTTTCCAGGTTGGTCAGCAGCGCAGCCAGATCGCCCGGGCGTTCAAGCACTGGGCCTGAGGTGCTCTTGATCGAGCTGCCCATTTCTTCGGCGATGATATTGGCCAGGGTGGTCTTGCCCAGCCCTGGCGGGCCGAAGATCAGCGTGTGGTCGAGCGCTTCGGCCCTACCCCGCGCAGCCTGAATGAACAGCGCCATCTGTTCACGCACGACGGGCTGACCGATGTAATCGGCCAGGCGCAACGGGCGAATGGCACGATCCTGCTGTTCTTCGCGCTCACGTGGGCTGGCGGTAATCAGGCGATCGGCTTCGATCATCAATAGGGTTCCACTAAACCATGCCGCGCAGCGCGCGTCGGATCAAATCTTCACTGCTCATGCCATCTTCCTTGACGGCAGCAACGGCTCGACTGGCTTCCTGCGGTTTGTAACCGAGGGAGATCAGCGCGCTGACGGCGTCATTCTCCGCGCTTGAGACTGCCTGAGCCAGTTGAGGTTCAACCACCAAGGGCGCAATGGACGGGATCGACTCCCAGGCCTTGAAGCGATCCTTGAGCTCGACCAGCAGACGCTCTGCAGTTTTCTTGCCGACTCCAGGCACCTTGACCAGCGCTGCGGTGTCCTGAGCCTGTACGCAACGCACCAACTCATCGACCTCCAGCCCCGACATCAATGCAAGCGCCAGCTTGGGGCCGACACCATTGAGACGAATCAGCTCGCGAAACAGCTCACGCTCGCGCTTTTCGAAGAAGCCATACAACAAATGCGCATCTTCACGCACCACAAGGTGGGCATGCAGGGTTACCGGCTCGCCCACCGCAGGCAGACGATAAAGGGTCGTCATCGGTACTTCCAGCTCATAACCGACGCCATTCACATCCAGAAGCAAATGCGGCGGCTGCTTCTCCGCCAGGGTGCCGCGCAAACGTCCGATCACCGCTGTTTCCTTTGATTCGATTACAAACGAAGGCGACCACCGCGCCGCTTGGCGCCGGCCAGCCCATGAGGAATGAGACTCTGTCGATGGTGCGCATGGCACAAGGCGATACCCAGGGCATCGGAAGCGTCGATCTGCGGCTTCTGCACCAACTTGAGCAGGTGCATGACCATCATCTGTACCTGCTGCTTGTCCGCTGCCCCGGTACCGACCACGGCCTGCTTGACCTGAGTGGCGGTGTACTCGCTGACTTCCAACCCAGCTTCCACTGCGGCGACGATGGCGGCGCCTCGCGCCTGCCCGAGCTTGAGCGCCGAGTCGGCATTGCGCGCCATGAACACCTGCTCGATGCCCATGGTCACCGGTCCATGGGTACGAATAACTTCGCTGACGCCGCGAAAGACGATCTGCAGGCGCTCAGCCAGCGGCCCGTTGCCGGTACGAATGCAACCCGACGCCACGTACTCGCAACCGCGCCCGGTATCACGCACCACGCCATAGCCGGTAATACGCGAACCCGGGTCGATGCCTAGAATCAGGGTCATATCAGCAACTGTCTATTTATCCAGTTGGCGAGTATACGGGGCTGCCAATGCGCCGTCACTCGTGGAGCACTGGTGAAACCAGAGAAAACCGCAGGGTGGGCCGGGCGGCGATCCGCTTCAGCCCACCTGGGTCGCGCTGCATGGCGGGCTTGCCCGGCCCACCCCAAGCATCCAGGCGATAAGCTGCTTAGCTCAGCTGCTCCATGATCTCGTCGGCCACGTCGGCGTTGTGGTAGACGTTCTGCACATCGTCCAGATCTTCGAGCATGTCGATCAGCTTGAACACCTTCTGCGCGGTTTCCAGATCGGCGATCGGCGCACTGATCGAAGGGATCATGGCGATCTCCGCTTCCTCGGCCTTGAAACCAGCTGCACTCAGCGCTTCGTTGACGGCATGAAATTCGGTGAAGCTGGTCGACACCAGGCCTGAACCGTCTTCGCCCATTTCCACGTCGTCAGCACCAGCCTCCAACGCAGCTTCCATCAGGGCATCCTCATCGACGCCCGGCGCGAAGCTGATCTGACCCTTGCGGTAGAACATGTAGGCGACCGAACCATCAGTGCCCAGGTTGCCACCGCACTTGGTAAAGGCATGGCGCACTTCGGCGGCAGTACGATTGCGGTTATCGGTCATCACCTCGACGATGATCGCCACGCCGCTTGGCGCGTAACCTTCGTAGCTGAACTCGACGACGTTGTCGGCTTCGTTGTTGCCGGCACCGCGAGCGATGGCGCGATCTATCACGTCACGCGACATATTGTTGGTCAGCGCCTTGTCCACGGCCAGACGCAGGCGCGGGTTGTCCGCAGGAATCGGGCCACCGTGCTTGGCGGCGACCGTCAGCTCACGAATCAGCTTGGTGAAGATCTTGCCGCGCTTGGCGTCTTGACGCCCTTTGCGGTGCTTGATGTTGGCCCACTTGGAATGACCGGCCATAACTCACTCCATCTATACGGTTTTCACAATTCCCGGGGCGAGAGCGCTAGAGTCTCCACACCCCATAACGAAGAAGCCTGGGATCTCCAGGCTTCTTTTGCAGGCTTATTCGGCCTTGGGTTGCTCGCGCAGACGGATATGCAGCTCGCGCAGAGACTTGTTGTCGACGATGCCCGGCGCCTGGGTCATGACACAGGCCGCGCTCTGGGTTTTCGGGAAGGCGATCACTTCACGAATCGACGAAGCACCGGTCATCAGCATCACCAGACGATCCAGGCCAAAGGCCAGGCCACCATGGGGCGGCGCACCGTACTTCAGTGCGTCGAGCAGGAAGCCGAACTTCTCCTGCTGCTCCTCTTCGCTGATGCCGAGCACGCGGAACACGGTCTGCTGCATGGCTTTGTCGTGGATACGGATCGAACCGCCACCCAGCTCGGTGCCGTTGAGCACCATGTCATAGGCACGCGACAACGCGGCGGACGGGTTGGCTTCCAGTTCCTCGGGGCTGCAGCTCGGCGAGGTGAACGGGTGGTGCATGGCGGTCAGGCTGCCATCGTCGTTTTCCTCGAACATCGGGAAGTCGACGACCCACAGCGGCGCCCACTCACAGGTCAGCAGGTTCAGATCATGACCCAGCTTGATACGCAGCGCGCCCAGGGCCTCGCTGACGACCTTGGCCTTGTCGGCGCCGAAGAACACGATATCGCCATCGACAGCGCCAACGCGATCGAGGATGACATTGATGTTGTCCAGCGGGATGTTCTTGACGATCGGCGACTGCAAACCGTCAACGCCAGCCGCGCGCTCATTGACCTTGATGTAGGCCAGGCCCTTGGCACCGTAGATGCCGACGAACTTGGTGTAGTCGTCGATTTGCTTGCGCGGCATGCTCGCCCCGCCCGGAACGCGCAGCGCGGTGACGCGGCATTTCGGATCGTTGGCCGGGCCGGCGAATACCTTGAACTCGACGTCCTTGAGCTGATCTTCCACATCCACCAGTTCCAGCGGAATGCGCAGGTCCGGCTTGTCCGAACCAAAGCGGCGCATGGCTTCGGCCAGGGTCATGTGCGGCAGTTCGCCGAATTCGACGCCCAGCACTTCCTTGAACAGGTTGCGCACCATGGTCTCGGTGATGTCCATGATGTCTTTTTCATCGAGGAAGCTGGTCTCGATGTCGATCTGGGTGAATTCCGGCTGGCGGTCGGCACGCAGGTCTTCGTCGCGGAAGCACTTGGCGATCTGGTAGTAGCGATCGAAGCCAGCGACCATCAACAACTGCTTGAACAGCTGCGGCGACTGCGGCAGGGCGAAGAAACTGCCGGCGTGGGTGCGGCTCGGTACCAGATAGTCGCGCGCACCTTCAGGGGTAGCGCGGGTCAGGATCGGCGTTTCGACGTCAAGGAAGCCATTGTCGTCCAGGTAGCGACGGATACTCGAAGTGATGCGCGAGCGCAGCTTGAGCTTCTCGGCCATTTCCGGACGACGCAGATCGATGAAGCGATAGCGCAGGCGGGTTTCTTCGCCGACGTCGGTGTATTCGTTGAGCGGGAACGGCGGGGTTTCCGCCTCGTTGAGCACTTCAAGCTCGTAGCCCAGCACTTCGATGGCACCGCTGGCCATGTTGGCGTTGCGCGCGCCTTCCGGACGCAGGCGCACCTTGCCAGTGATCTTGACTACATATTCGCTACGTACACGGTCGGCCTTGGCGAAGGTCTCGGCACGATCAGGGTCGAATACCACCTGAGCTAGGCCTTCACGATCACGGATATCGAGGAAAATCACCCCGCCATGGTCACGGCGACGGTGTACCCAGCCGCAAAGGGTGATTTCCTGGCCATCCAGGCTCTCGTTCAACTGGCCGCAATAGTGGCTGCGCATCATGATCGTGTTTCGCTTCTCTGAGGTCTTGGATAGGTCAGGCAGCCCCCAACGCCCTGGGCAGGAGCTACACCGCAGCGAACGTCCAACCGTACGCCGCGCTTCGATAAAGAGCGGGATTATATAGCGTAAATCGTCATGACGCAGCCGCCCGGCAGATGCCTTCTATAAATGAAGAGCGCCTCTCGCCTAGAGAAAGACCATGGACCAAGCCCCTCGCAACGAGCAACCCCAGCGCTCTGCAGGAGGGTTTCAGCCCTGCCCCAGCCAATGTAGTTTCAGCGCAGCAAGCATTTTGCCGCACACAAGATTGACGCCCAGCCAGGGCAAGCTTTATTGGCCCCAGCTGAACCGTACGCTATCAATAGCCTCTAACCATCGCTTTCATTGATATAAGCCAAGATCACCCCGACGCCCTGCGTGTTAGGCTCTCATCAACATTGCGGGATAGACACCCTGGGCTCACCTGAAAGGAGAAAAGCCATGGAAATCAATATCGGAATCGCCGAACAGGATCGCGCCGCCATCGCCGAAGGCCTCTCGCGCCTGCTGGCTGACACCTACACCCTGTATCTGAAGACCCATAACTTCCACTGGAACGTCACCGGCCCGATGTTCAACACCCTGCACCTGATGTTCGAAGGTCAGTACACCGAGCTGGCCCTGGCGGTTGACGCAATCGCCGAACGTATCCGCGCTCTGGGCTTCCCCGCTCCAGGCACATACGCCGCGTACTCCCGCCTGTCCTCGATCAAGGAAGAGGAAGGCGTACCCAGCGCGGACGAAATGATCAAGAAACTGGTACAGGGCCAAGAGGCTGTCGTACGCACTGCGCGCGGCATTTTCCCGCTGCTGGACAAGGTCAGCGACGAGCCGACTGCCGACCTGCTGACCCAACGCATGCAGGTGCACGAGAAAACCGCGTGGATGCTGCGCAGCCTGCTCGCTGCTTGAGATGCTCAGAGGCCCGGTAATCCGGGCCTTTTCATTAGGCATGCAGCCCTGCCCTGATCTATGCTCTGGCCAATCGTCATTGAGTTTCCGACATTCATGAGTCAGCCAGCCAAACCGCCCAGCATCATCGATTTGTATCCGGAGGAAACCCGCGAGGCGGCCGAACTCCTGAAGCAAGCCGTGCCACTGATGATGCGTCACGACATCCCACCAAACCCGGTGCACTATGCACTGTGGTACACCTACAGCAGAGGCAGCGAACCCGAGCTCAACCGCCGCCTGGACAAGGTGGTCGAAGACTTCGACGTATTCCCGCCGGAAACCGCCAGCCGGCTGTTCCGCGACTACATTATCCGCGGCGAGCTGGAAGAAGCTCGCGCAGGCCAGCAGCAGGTAATCGAACTGGTCGATGACATCGAAGGCGACGTCTCACGCAGCGTGATCGGTGGCCAGCATTACCAGCAGAGCTTGAACCATGGCCTGAGCGCACTGCAGGAGCCCATCATCGATGACCTACCCAGCGTGCTCAGCGAACTGCAGGAAAGCACCCAGCTGATGCAAGACCAGCAGGAAAAATTCCTCTATCGCCTGCGCGCCGCACAGCAAGAAATCACTCACCTGCGCAGCCAGCTGGAGCGCGCCCATCTTGCAGCAACGCTCGACAGCCTGACCCGCGTATTCAACCGCCATGCTTTTACCCGCTTACTGGAACGCGCACTGGACGAATCACAACAGGGCCTGGCCCTGGTGATTCTGGATATCGACCACTTCAAACAGTTCAACGACCAGTACGGCCACCCACTGGGTGACCGCGTACTACAACACGTCGGACAATTATTGCGCGAACTGCTGCCACCGCAGGCGTTTGCCGCACGCTACGGCGGCGAAGAGTTCTGCGTGGTGCTGCGCAACTGCGCCAACCTCAACGAAGTTCTCGATTTCGCTGAGCAACTGCGCCACAAGATTCAGTCGCTGAGAATCAAGGTCAGGCGCACAGACCAGGTTCTGGACAGCATCACTGCGTCCTTCGGCTGCGCCATGGCCGAAGAAGACGACACATTCGAATCGCTGCTCACGCGCGCCGATGACGCCCTTTATCAGGCCAAACGCGCCGGGCGCAATCAGGTTCACCCGATTACCAGCGAAACGATGCTAAGCGCTTGATTTGAGAAGCCCTCGGCTTTGCTGTTAAATAGCCTCGCGCGCCGCGCTACCATCCTGCGGCGCCACCAACCTTGTTTACAGGCGCGCCACGGCCGTTCAGCTGGCCATTAGCAACGTGCGCTCTCTCCGCAACACCGTGAGTCATCATTCGATCAGTGAGTTCATCAAAGATGTTGAAGATTGCCCATCTCGTGACAGGGTTCGCCGCCCTACTGCTGTCTGCCGTACCCGGTTTGTCCACTTCCTTTCTTACCACGCCGGATGCCATCTATCTGGCCCTGACCGGCTTGCTCAACCTGCTTGCCGCATCGCAGCAACAGACTCTCCCCGCCGCGCGCCAACAACTACTGGGGCTGTCCTCGGCTCTATTGATATTGGCTGCCGTGGTACAGAGCTTGATCCTGCTTGCCCCGCTGCCCAGCATCGGCAGCCAGCCCGCCATCTGGCTGCCGCTGCTGACCCTGGTTATCGCCGTGGCGCTGAGCCTTGCAGCACAACTGAGCAGGCAGCCGCGTAGCACAGAGCAACGCCCGTCCGCACCACAAGCTAGCGCCAGCACCAGCGCTCCCCAGGATGATCGCGAAACCGGCACGGTCAAGTGGTTCAATACCTCCAAGGGCTTCGGCTTCATTTCCCGCGACTCGGGTGACGATATCTTCGTTCACTTTCGCGCCATTCGTGGCGAGGGCCACCGCGTCCTGGTCGAAGGCCAACGCGTGGAGTTCTCGGTCATGCAGCGCGACAAAGGTCTGCAGGCTGAAGACGTGATCGCAGCAGCCCCTTCGCGGCGCTGAGCGGTACGCAAAGAAAAGCCCGGGAAACCGGGCTTTTTCATATCAATAGTGCGGTGGCGGGGCCTCATCTTCGGCAGTACCGGCCTGGCTACTCAGCTCTTCCTGGCGTCGCGCCAGAACCGTCAACTGCAACTGCATCCGCTCGATGCGCTTGCTCTGCTCGACCAGCTCATCGTTCAGCGCCTGAATGGTGTCATCCTGAAAAGCCAGACGGCTCTCCAGCTCCATGATTCGCGATTCAAGGCTCATGCAAAGGCTCCGGCGAACTGAAGGTCCTCCGCCAACACAGAGCGCAGCTTATCGACGACCTGACCCGCCTGCTGCTCACTATAAGGCTGCGCCGGATGCCGCCCCCATACCGGAGCAGGCCAGGAAGCATCCTCACGTCGACGCACGATCACATGCATATGCAACTGGCTGACGACATTGCCAAGCGTGGCGACGTTCATCTTGTCGGCCGCGAAGATGTCCTTCAGCGTTTCGGCCAGCAGCGTGGTTTCCTGCCACAGTTGTCGCTGATCATCAGCGTCGAGCTGAAACAACTCGCTGACCTCTTCACGCCGAGGAACAAGGATGAACCAAGGGTAATTGGAGTCATTCATCAGCAGCAAACGACACAGGGGAAAGTCCCCGATCACCAGGCAATCCTGCTGAAGGCGTGAATCCAGAGCGAACATGATGAGCTTCCTTATTAATAAAGCGTAACCCCAGCGGGAGGGGAGCAATGGCGCGCAGCATACGCTGGCTCAGCCGAGAGTTCACCCGACGACCACGCACCACCCCAAGGCAGCTTGAACACATACGCACCGCAGGCGTGCACCATTTTGTTTCTTCCCGTAATGGACAGTGCCAAGCGTTACCGGTTAATGCGCAGGCAATGAGCTAACGGCACCTGCTGACAGCCAACCGCAGACCTCGACAACCCCTGACGAATCAGCACCAAAAGCAGCGCCGGCGCCACCGCGAGCGCTGCTCTGCGCCTAAAAATCAAGGTTTTAGCAAGACAGGCAGGTTTTGAGCACGACTTTTGCTAACTGTGAAAGCAATGCCCGGCAAGCCGTGCAGTCGATCAATCAAGCGGTCCCAGGCACCTCAGAACCGCAAAAACGTCGGTGCGACAAGACGCAAGTGCAGAACTATAGATTTGCGACATTTTTCTTCACTCGATGCGACACAAGCATGAACGAAGTCGTAACGAATAGACTGCAACTATCGCCAATATTGGCTGCGTGCTATAAGTTATCGCCGACACAAAAAGAAAGAGCTGTCCATATAACAAAACAGTGGACAGCGCAACTCTTCTAAACCCAAGGAGCAATCACGATGCAAGTGATGAAGTGGAGCGTAATCGCCCTGGCAGTAGCCGCGGGCACCAGCCAAATGGCCGTGGCGTCCAGCCAGTCCGAGTCGAATGGCTTTGTTGAAGACAGCAGCCTGAACGTTCTGAGCCGCAACCTGTATTTCTACCGCGACTTCCGTAACGATCCGTCTCGCAGTGACGATCCACAAGAGTGGGGTCAAGGTTTCATCGCTACCTATGAGTCGGGTTTCACCCAAGGCACCATCGGCTTTGGCGTTGACGCTATTGGTCTGCTGGGTATCAAGCTGGACAGCGGCAAGGGCCGCGCTGGTTCGGGTCTGTTCCCTACCGGTAGCGATGGACGCTCGCAGGATGATTATTCCGAAGCAGGCGGTGCAGTAAAACTGCGTCTGTCCAACACTGTGGTGAAATATGGTGATCAGTTCACCGCTCTCCCAGTTCTGAGCACTGACGACAGCCGTCTGCTGCCTGAAGTTGCTGAAGGTTTCCTGGTAACCAGCAACGAGATTGAAGGCCTTGAGCTGAATGCCGGCCGGTTCACCGCGATCAACGCACAGAACCAGACCTACCACGACAGCCTCGGCCTGAAAGGCGCTGACGTATTCGGCGGCACGTACAGTTTCACCGATGACCTGTCTACCTCGCTGTACTACTCCGACGTAGAAGACTCGTTCAAGAAGTATTACGGCAACGTCAACTACACTTTCGGTATTAGCGAAGGCCAGTCCCTGAACTTCGACTTCAATATCTACAAGACTGACTACGACAAAGAGTACACCAACACCGGCAAGAGCGAAGACAACACCATTTGGAGTCTCGCTGCGGCCTATAACCTGGGCGCTCACACTTTGACCGCGGCGTACCAGAAGTCCCACGGCGGCTATACCTTCATCAACGATGACGGTGATGCCGAAACTCGTGGCTACGACTATGGCGTTGACGGCGGCGGTACTGTTTGGCTCGCCAACTCCGTACAGCGTTCGGACTTCAATAGCAAAGACGAGAAATCCTGGCAGCTCCGCTACGACTTGGATTTTGCTGATTTCGGCGTACCTGGCCTGAAATTTATGGCTCGATACATCAGCGGTTCGGGTGCTGACACTGGCGCTACCAACAACGGTAAAGAGTGGGAGCGTGACCTTCAGGTCGGCTACACTATTCAGAACGGCCCAGCCAAAGACCTCAACATGCGCGTACGTCAGGCCACCTATCGTAGCAGCGATGGCGTTTACTACGGCTCCGGCGACATCGACGAAGTTCGCGTAATCCTCGAGTACCCGCTGAGCATCCTGTAATTTCAGGAATCAGCTGATAGTCGAATAAAAAAGGCCCGGGAAACCGGGCCTTTTCTTTTTTCAAAAATTTTAGTAATCACATAGGCAACGCGTAAGTCCCCGTCACATGCGCTACCAGTTCATCCTCATTCCTGGCCGAATATAACGAAACTTCGCAAACCGCCTGACGCCGGCTCAAGCGCAGTATTCGCGCCTCTGCCAACAAATCCACCGGCTGAGGTTTGACCAGAAAGTTGATATTGAGATTGGACGTCACCGCCATCTCCACGCGGCCGAGGCGCCCCAGCACCACCGCATACATCGCCGCATCCCCCAGCGCCATGATGGTCGGACCGGAAAGTGTGCCGCCCGGACGCACCAATTTGGCGTGAAAAGGCACGCGTGCCAGCACACCCTCCTCGTCCAGCCGGTCGATCCGCAGATCGATATCCTCGGCCATCGGCAGCCCCATACGAATCAGGTTCTGAACCTCAAGTGCAGTCAATCCCACTCTTCAATCCTCCCGGCACGCGCAGTAGCACTTTCGCGCCTGCACCCGTCCTGTACGCCACTGTATAGGCACCGTACAATGCCGGCCTATTCCAAGCCCTAGCAACCGACAGAACGGCCAAACATGCGTACCAGTCAGTTCCTGCTCTCGACCCTGAAAGAAAACCCTTCCGATGCCGTGGTGATCAGCCACCAGCTGATGCTGCGTGCCGGCATGATCCGCAAGCTGGCCTCCGGCCTGTACACCTGGCTGCCGATGGGCCTGCGCGTGCTGCGCAAGGTCGAGACTGTGGTGCGCGAAGAAATGAATGCAGCCGGCGCACTGGAAGTGCTGATGCCAGCCATCCAGCCTGCCGAACTGTGGCAAGAGTCCGGTCGCTGGGTGCAATACGGCCCCGAGCTGCTGCGGGTAAAGGATCGTCACGATCGCGAGTTCTGCGTCGGCCCGACCCACGAGGAAGTGATCACCGATCTGGCCCGCAACGAGCTGAACAGCTACAAACAGCTGCCGATCAACATGTACCAGATCCAGACCAAGTTCCGTGACGAGATCCGTCCGCGCTTCGGCCTGATGCGTGGCCGCGAGTTCATCATGAAGGACGCCTACTCCTTCCATGCCGACCAGGCTTCCCTGCAGGAAACCTATGACCGCATGCACCAGGCCTACTGCAACGTATTCACCCGCCTGGGCCTGAACTTCCGCCCGGTACAGGCCGATACCGGCTCCATCGGCGGCACCGGCTCGCACGAATTCCACGTACTGGCCGACTCCGGCGAAGACGATATCGCCTTCAGCAATGTCTCCGACTACGCCGCCAACATCGAGAAGGCCGAAGCCATCCCTCGTGAGACAGCGCGCAGCGCGGCTACCGAAGACATGCGCCTGGTCGACACGCCCGACACCAAGACCATCGACGCACTGGTTCAGGGTTTTGGCCTGGCCATCGAGAAGACCATCAAGACCCTGGTGGTGCACGCTGCCGAAGAAGGCAAGCTGATCGCCCTGATCGTCCGTGGTGACCACGAGCTGAACGAGATCAAAGCTGCCAACCTGGAGCTGGTTGCCAGCCCGCTGCAGATGGCCAATGAAGCAGAGATCCGTGCGGCCATCGGTGCAGGCCCTGGCTCGCTGGGCCCGGTCAACCTGCCGATCCCCTGCATCATCGACCGCAGCGTAGCGCTGATGAGCGATTTCGCTGCCGGTGCCAACATCGAAGACAAACACTATTTCGGCGTCAACTGGGAGCGCGACCTGCCGCTGCCTGAGGTTGCCGACCTGCGCAATGTCGTCGCGGGCGACCCCAGCCCGGATGGCCAGGGCACCCTGGAAATCAAGCGCGGCATCGAAGTCGGTCACATCTTCCAGCTCGGCACCAAGTACAGCGAGGCGATGAACTGCCAGGTGCTGGGCGAGAACGGCAAGCCTGTAACCCTGACCATGGGCTGCTACGGCATCGGTGTATCCCGCGTCGTGGCTGCTGCCATCGAACAGAACTTCGACGAGCGCGGCATTCGCTGGAACGACGCCCTGGCGCCCTTCCAGATCGCCCTGGTGCCTCTGCGCTATGAAACCGAGCAGGTTCGCGAAGCCACCGACAAGCTGTATGCCGAGCTGACTGCCGCCGGTTACGAAGTGCTGTTGGATGATCGCGACAAGAAAACCAGCCCCGGCATCAAGTTCGCCGACATGGAGCTGATCGGCATTCCGCACCGCGTGGTCGTCAGCGACCGTGGCCTGGCCGAGGGTAACCTCGAGTACAAGAGCCGCGCCGAAACCGACGCGCAAGCGGTGCCGCTGGCCGACATTCTGTCCTTCCTGCAAGCCCGTATCAGCCGCTGATAACGCCTTACCGAGACATCATGCACACGAGCAACAACCTTCGCCTCATCGGCGCCGCCCTGTGCGGCGCCCTCTTTCTCAGCGGCTGCGCCAACCAGCTGCCGCAGCGTAGCGAGCATGAGGAGCGCGTCGAGCGCAAGCTGCTGGATCACCAGTTGCAGATTGATGCTGGCGAACCCAAGGTGCTGGAGCTACCGCAGCGCCGCGTGCGCGTGCATGATCAAAAGAGCTACGAGGTCACAGCTTTCGAAGTGACCCGTCGCTACGACCGCTACACGCCTTACCAGCCCTGGCGCGAGATCTATGAAGTGCCGATGGGGGCAGTCGCGGTGGTGGCCGGCGTGGGCGCCAACATACTCAACGTGGTGTTGCTCGGCAGCTTGCCGGAAACCGCGACCCGTGACTGGATCAGCTACGGCATGGCCGGCCTCAACCCGTTCATGAACGTCGAGTCCAACGGCCGCGCGGAACAGAACCTGGCGAGTATCGATGAGCTGCAGCGCGACCGTCGCATGGAATACACCAACCTGCCCTGGTCCGAGCGTCCTGTGCAGGTCAAGGCAGGTGACCAGCAGTTCGAGCTGCTCACCGACAGCAGCGGCGTGCTGCGCCTCAATCTGTTGGACAGCCCCTTCACCGAACAAGACATCACGCGCCTGAACACGCTGCAGCTAAGCGTCGAAGACCGCCTTGGTGACGATGTCGCACGCGCCGATACGACCCTCATGGTCAGTCATACCTTGCGCGGTAAGCTGCGTGAAGCGCATGACCTGATCTTCGACGACCTCGAGGGTGGCGATGTCGCCCAGTGGGTACACCGGGTCAAGCGCCTTTCTGATCTGGGTCTGGAAGAGGAAGCCAGCGAGCTGGAGCAGAGCCTGATCGAACTGACCCGCAACGACCCTGAGTTACAGGATGCCTTCCTCAAGGCTCTGCTCAAGGATGCAGGACGTCTGGCCGCCGACCCAGCCAACTGAGTGCCCCACCCCGGCTCTTAGGTCATCGCAGGGCAATCCAGGCCCTCACCTAGACTCGATGCGCATGGCGCATACAACCGGGCAGCGCTGCTCGCTATACCATCTGTAATGCTTGCTTGCGACGCGGCGGCGGGAAGGCCGCGTCGAGCAGGGCCAGGTCATCCACACTCAAGGTTATCGAAGCTGCCGCTGCGTTATCGCGCAGGTGCGCGCTGCCGACAGCCTTGGGGATGGCTATTACGCCCTCCTGCCTGATCGTCCAGGCCAATGCCAGCTGAGCCGGCGTCACCTCATGCCGTTGGGCCACCTCGAGTAATGCGGGCTCGTGCAGCATTGCGCCAGCCTGGCTAAGCGGACAGTAGGCCATCAGCGGCATAACGGCACGCTGTTGCCAGGGCATCAGGTCATACTCGATGCCACGCGCCTCCAGGTTGTACAGCACCTGGTTGGCGCAGCATGCCGGCTGGTCCAGCTCCAGCAGGTCATCCAGGTCGAAGTTGGAAACGCCCCAAGCGCCTATTTTGCCCTGCGCTCGCAGCAACTCGAAACCTTCGACCGTCTCGGCAAGCGGATAGCGCCCACGCCAGTGCAACAGGTAAAGGTCGATACGCTCGCATCCCAGGCGCTTCAGGCTGCGCTCACAGGCGGCCTGAACGCCCTGCAGGCTGGCGTTGTGCGGGTAGACCTTGCTGACCAGGAACACCTCGTCACGACGACCGGCGATGGCATCTCCCACCACCTGCTCGGCGCCACCCTCGCCATACATTTCGGCGGTGTCAATCAGGCTCAAGCCCAGGTCCAGTCCTTCGCGTAGTGCTGCCACCTCACGCGCGTGCTGGTGCCGGTCTTCGCCCATGCGCCAGGTCCCCTGGCCTATCACCGGCACCTGTACGCCGGCCAAGTCAATTTTGCGCATCGATTTCTCCCGTACAGGTCGTTACCAGGTCGTACCCCTCATCGCGCCACTGCACGAAACACAAGCCGTGGCCAAAGGGATCGCTCAGCGTGACCAGCCGTCCCCAGTCATATTCATGAATGTCACCCTCCTGCCGAGCGCCAGCAGCGATTGCCCGCGCCAATGCAGAGTCAAGATCATCGACCACCAGGTCCAAATGCAGCGGCATCCAGTGACGATGGTAATCGCGCCGCACGTGCGCCTCTGCGCACGCCTGGCTGGCAGCCGCCTTGTGTATCAGATAGAGCGGCACGGCAGCGCCTAGCATCTCCACCACCGTTCCGTCGAACAACCTGCGCCCGACGCTCAAGCCAAGCGCCTGCTGGTAGAAGGCAACTGCCGCTGGCAGATCGGGAACATCGAGGTTGAGCAGCAGTTGCATGATCAGAGCGGCTTGAGCAACAGCAGCAAGGACACCGGCTGAACACTCTCGGGGTGCAGCGGCTCCTGCAGCCATTCGAGACGCCAGCCGGTTTCAGCGATCAGCGTCAGCCAGGATTGCAGAGTGCGGAAGAACCAAGGCATGGGCGCCTGAAAGCCCTCTCCGAAGCCGACGAAGTCCTCCACCCGCCAACCGTCCTGGTAAGGCTCGCCATGACTGGCACGCCAGGGGTGCAGTGTCTGAATCAGCAGGCTGCCGCCAGGCACTAGTAACTTTTGCAGGCTGCGCAGAATAGGCTGTAGCGGCTCTTCGAGCAGGGCGAAGTTGCAGACCAGCACCTCGAAACGCCCGAGTTGCTCGGCGTGTTCTTCCAGTTCGGCATAGCCGCAGACGCGATACTGACTGCGCCCGTCGCAGGCTGCACGAGCCGCCTCGATCAACGGCGCCGAAGCGTCCACACCGACCGGTTCGATACCATGTTCGGCCAGCCCGCGGCACAGCCAACCCTCGCCGCAGCCGATATCCAGCACGCGTTTGGGTTGCAGCGCCAGCACAGCCTGGATGATCGCAGCATCGGTGACCAGGCGGCGACTTTCGATGCGCTGTTCACGCACTGCGGCAGCCCAGGCATCGGCATTGGCCTGCCAGCTTTGCTGGAGCTGTTCTCGATGGTCGCGCTGCATGCCGATTCCCTGCATCTGTGCGTTGCAGCGAGTCTAGCAGGCCAGTCCATCATCCAGGTACAACCCAGGCAATGAGTGGAAACGGCCAGCCAGACGGCGCGCAAGGGTCTAAGCTGATAACAAGACAGACGAGACAACCGCAGCCCAGCCGGCCCAAGGTCAGCATCCGGCAAGAGGCAATCTCGCGGCTTTGAATGATGCTGACAGGCCAGGCCGGTGATTTATGGGCGCATCATGGCAACGTAATCCACAGCAACCTGACCTCACCTCCTCGGCGAGCACGCAGGGCAGGACGAAGTCGGCCAATGTTGGAAGGCATCACTGGCGCCTGACAATCTATCTGTTACTGGTCCTGCTGGTGCTCGCGGTTACCGCCCTGCTGGTGTTCGAGTCGCGCAGCGCCCACTTTCAGTCACGCGAGCTCAGTCGCTATGCTGCTGACCTCACGTACAAGGTCGAACCAGGCCCCAGCGAGCGCATCATCTACCCGACCGATGGTCCCTTCGACAAACGCCAGGGCTATGCCTACCTGCCACTGATGCTGGAGCGCCTGCAGCAGCGCGATTATCAGGTCACCGAGCAGTCGCGCTTCTCCGAACAACTGATGGCCTACAGCCGCCGCGGCCTGTTCCCGCCCTTTACCGAGAAGAGCCAGAGTGGCCTGAGCATCAGCGATTGCCGTGGCACGCCGTTCTACGAATTTCGCTACCCGCAGCAGGGTTATGCCGACTTCGCCAGCATCCCGCCGCTGGTGGTCAGCAGCCTGCTGTTCATCGAGAACCGTGAGCTGCTCGACCCCGCGCAACCGCTGGCCAACCCGGCGGTGGACTGGCCGCGCTTCGCCATGGCGGCGCTGTCGCAGCTTGGCAAGATGCTCGACGTGCAGGACCAGTCCGCCGGGGGCAGCACCCTGGCCACGCAGCTTGAGAAATACCGCCACTCCCCGGATGGGCTGACGCTGTCCGCCGGGGAAAAGCTGCGGCAGATGATTTCCGCCAGCGTGCGCGCTTATCAGCACGGCCCGGAAACGCTCGAAGCGCGTCAACGCATCGTCCGCGACTACCTCAATAGCGTGCCGCTGTCTGCAGCACCCGGTCATGGTGAGGTGAACGGCCTGGCTGACGGCCTGCGCATCTGGTACGGCGCCGACTTCGAGCGCAGTAACGCCCTACTCGATCCGCGTCGCTCGCCCGACACCAGCCTTGCCGAGCGCGGCCTGGCCCTGCGGCAGATGCTGTCATTGATGATCGCCCAACGCCGGCCCTCCTATTACCTCGCACAAGGGCGCCGTGACATGGAGGCACTGACCGAAAGCCACATACGCCTGCTCGCCAGCGGCGGTCTGATCGATGCCGACCTGCGCGATGCCGCCCTCACACAGAAACTGCAGTACCGCGACTGGCAACAGGAGCCCAACCTGCGCGCCGTGGAGAGCGACAAAGGCATCAGCGTGGCGCGCTCGCGCCTGTCCAATCTGCTGGGCATGCCACTCTACGATCTCGATCGCCTCGACCTGTCCGCACGCAGCACCCTGCAACGCGAGCTGCAGCAGCAGACCAGTACCTACCTGCAGAACCTGGCCGATCCAGAGTTCGCCGGCAAGATCGGCCTGTTCGGCGAGCGCCTGCTGTCACCGGAGAAAACCGCGGAAGTGCGCTATAGCTTCACCCTGTTCGAACGCACCCCAACCGGCAGCCGGGTACGGGTGCAGACCGACAGTACCGACCAACCCTTCGACATCAACGAGGGCAGCAAGCTGGAGCTTGGCTCCACCGCCAAACTGCGCGTATTGGCCACCTATCTGGAGATCATCGCCGAGCTGCATCAGCGCCACGCGAACAAGAGCCCGACCGAGTTGCGCCAAGTGGACATCGCCGAGCAGGACTACCTGAGCCGCTGGTCCGTGGGCTACCTGCAAGCCAACCCGGGGGCAGATCTGGCCAGCATGCTCGACGCCGCGCTGGAGCGACGCTACTCGGCCAACCCGAACGAGCGCTTCTTCACTGGCGGCGGCCTGCACACCTTCGGCAATTTCCGCCGCGAGGACAACGGTCGTAACCCGACCCTGCGCGAATCCCTGCGCGAGTCGATCAACCTGCCCTTTGTACGCCTGATGCGTGACCTGGTGCGCTATAGCACCTACCAGAACAGCGCCGAACTGCTCAAGGACGACAAGGACCCACGCCGCCAGGAATACCTGCAGCGCTTTGCTGATCAGGAGGGGCGCACCTTCCTTCTGCGCTTCTGGCGCAAGTATCAGGGCCAGCCGCAGCAGCAGCGCCTGGAGACGTTCATCAGCGGCCTGCGCCAGACCTCGGTACGCCTGAGCGCCGTGCACCGTTACCTGCTGCCGCAGGCTGACGAAGCCACCTTTGCTGCTTTTCTGCGGGCGCAACTGCCCCAGGAGAGACTCACCGACCAACGCATCACACGCCTGTATCAGGACTATGGCCCCGGCGCTTACAGCCTGCCGGACCAGGGCTATATCGCCCGCGTCCACCCGCTGGAACTCTGGCTGCTGGGCTACCTGATCAGCAACCCGCAGGCGACCTTCAGCGACGCTGTGGCCGCCAGCATCGACGAGCGCCAGGAAGTCTATGGTTGGCTGTTCCGTAGTCGGCACAAGAGTGCGCGCGACAGCCGCATCCGTATCATGCTGGAGGTCGAAGCCTTCTCCGATATTCATCGGCGCTGGCAGAACCTGGGTTATCCCTTCCAATATCTGGTGCCCTCGCTGGCCACCGCACTGGGCAGCTCCGGTGACCGGCCAGCGGCTTTGGCCGAGCTGATGGGCATCATCCAGAACGACGGCATTCGCCAGCCAGTGCTGCGCATCGACGAACTGCATTTCGCCGCCGATACGCCTTATGAGACGCGAGTCGAACGGGATATACACGTCGGCAAGCGGGTGATGCAGTCCGAAGTGGCTGCGGCATTGCGCAATGCCCTCTCGCAAGTGGTGGAAGGCGGGACCGCGCGGCGCTTGCAAGGCACTTTCCAGTTACAGGACGGCCATAGCCTGACGCTGGGCGGCAAGACCGGCACCGGCGACAACCGCATCGAGAGCGTCGGCCCTGGCGGCCGGGTAATCAGTTCGCGCGCGATGAACCGCACGGCGACCTTCGTGTTCTTTCTCGGCCCGCGGCACTACGGCACCCTGACCGCGTTCGTGCCAGGACGCGAGGCCGAACGCTTCACCTTCACCTCGGCGTTGCCGGTGCAGGTGCTCAAGGGCATGGCGCCGATCCTTGCGCCCTACCTCGAACCCGGCAGCGCCACCCTGTGCGATACGCCGATGAGCCCACCACAGATCAGCCGGTGGTAATACCTGGTAACCACAGCGGCCGGCCCCTGGCGAAACCCGGCATCGGATATGCAGTCCATGGCTGCATTATCCGTTGCCGTTCATGAGTACGCCGATGCCCTCACCCTGGTTAGCCCTGCTGCGCCGTCGTCGCCTGAGCCTGATGTTTCTGGGCTGCCTACTGGTATTGCTGCCGATAGGCTGCGCCAAACTGGAGCAGACCGAACGCGAGCTGGTGTTTCGCATCGAGCCCGGCACCGCCCGCTGGTTCAGCGGCCTGCCTGCAGGCGTCGAGGACGTGCAACTGCAATCCCCTGACCTCACTGCCGAAGAGAGCCTGCATGCCTGGTGGTGGCCGGCCGCCCGCAAGGATGCCCCGACGCTGCTCTATCTGCATGGCTCACGCTGGAACCTGACCGGCCAGCTGTTTCGCATCGAACAGTTGCATGCCATGGGCTTCTCGGTCTTGGCGGTAGACTACCGCGGCTTCGGCGAAAGCCGTGGCGCCTTGCCCTCCGAGCGTAGCGTCTACCAGGACGCCCTGATCGCCTGGCAGCATCTGGTGCGCCTGCAGCCCGAGGCGAACAAGCGCTTCATCTATGGTCATTCACTGGGTGGCGCCGTAGCCGTCAACCTAGCGCACGAGCTGGCGAGCGAAGAGGAAGCCGCGCAGGCCGCCGGCCTGATCGTAGAATCCAGTTTCACCAATCTGGGCGATGTGGCGGCCGCGGTTACCAACACCTCGCTGCCGGTGCGCTGGCTGCTGTCGCAGGAGTTCGATTCACTGAGCAAGATCGGCGATGTCGGCATCCCGGTGCTGATCGCTCATGGTCGCGATGACCGCTACGTACCGTCACGCTTCAGCCAGGCGCTGTTCGACGCGGCCAGCGAGCCCAAGCAGTTACTGCTGATCGACGGCGCCAACCACAACAACAGCCTACGCATGGCCGGTAACAGCTACCGCCAGGCCTTGCGGGCTCTGGGGCTCGAACTTAACTGAAGTGCTGCAGGTAGAGCTGCTCCACCTTGGCCCGTGCCCAAGGCGTCTTGCGCAAGAAGGTCAGACTCGACTTGATGCTCGGCTCATGTTTGAAACAGCGCACGTCGACCTGATGGGCAAGGCCATCCCAACCGATGCGGTCCACCAGGGCGTTGAGAATCGCCTGCAAGGTCAGGCCATGGAGCGGGTCATTGCTGGTCATGAGAGCATCCGTCAACAAAAGTGCGCCTATCTTAGAGCCAGAAACGAAAAAGGCGATGACTGCCTGGCAATCATCGCCTTCGGTTCAAGCCAGCAGCGTTACACCGACTTGTATTCGCTCTCGGCCTTGTCGAAGCGGCTCAGCATCGACTGGCTCGGTGCCTGACCGATACGGCTGAAGATGACGATGGCCAGAGTGGCGAGAATGAAGCCCGGAATGATCTCGTACAGGCCCAGACCGATCCAGTTCTTCCATACGATCACGGTGGCAGCACCGACCAGCATACCGGCCAGAGCGCCGTTGCGGGTCATACCCTTCCACAGCAGGGAGAGGATCACCACCGGACCGAACGCAGCGCCGAAGCCGGCCCAGGCGTAGGACACCAGGCCCAGTACGCGGTTTTCCGGGTTGGCAGCCAGAGCGATGGCGATCAGTGCCACCAGCAGCACCATGGCGCGGCCGACCCAAACCAGCTCGGTCTGCGAAGCGTCTTTACGCAGGAAAGCCTTGTAGAAGTCTTCGGTCAGCGCACTGGAGCACACCAGCAACTGGCAGCTCAGGGTACTCATCACCGCCGCCAGGATGGCGGACAGCAGGATACCGGCGATCCACGGGTTGAACAGCAGCTTGGCAAGTTCGATGAACACGCGCTCCGGGTTCTCAGCGACCGGGCCGGCGACTTCAGGGTGCGCCGCGAAGTAGGCGATACCGAAGAAACCGACAGCAACAGCGCCAGCCAGGGTCAGAATCATCCAGGTCATGGAAATGCGGCGAGCAGCCGGGATCGACTTGACCGAATCAGCAGCCATGAAGCGCGCCAGGATGTGCGGTTGGCCGAAATAGCCCAGGCCCCAGGCCATCAGCGAGATCACACCGACGAAGGTCGCGCCCTTGAGCATGTCGAAGTTGGTCGCGTCGACTGCCTCGATGGCGGCCATGGCTGGATCGAAACCGCCGGTGGCGATCATCACCACGACCGGGGTCAGGATCAGCGCGAAGATCATCAGGGTGGCCTGTACGGTATCGGTCCAGCTCACTGCCAGGAAGCCACCGATGAAGGTGTAGGCGATGGTCGCAGCAGCGCCGGCCCACAGCGCGGTCTCGTAGGACATGCCGAAGGTGCTCTCGAACAGGCGAGCACCGGCCACCACACCGGAGGCGCAGTAGATGGTGAAGAACACCAGGATCACCAGCGCCGAGAAGATGCGCAGGATGCGGCTGTTGTCTTCGAAACGGTTGGTGAAGTAGTCCGGCAGGGTCAGGGCGTTACCGTTGTGCTCGGTCTGCACACGCAGACGGCCGGCAACGAACAACCAGTTGAGGTAGGCGCCGATGACCAGACCGATGGCGATCCAGCTTTCGGAGATGCCAGCGACGAAGATCGCGCCAGGCAGGCCCATCAGCAACCAGCCACTCATGTCGGAAGCGCCGGCGGACAGTGCGGTAACGAAGCTACCGAGACTGCGGCCACCGAGGATGTAGTCGGAAAGGTTCTTGGTACGCAGATAGGCGATCAAGCCGATCAGCACCATGGCTGCGATGTACACCACGAAGGTGACGAGCATTGGAGTACTAGCTGTCATTTGGGGGGCTCCCCTCTCGTTTGTTGTTCTTGGGCACCGTGCCCAGCTTGGCAAAGCGCACCCGTTTTTGCGGATGCGGGCTCCGGTCTCTCTTCCTCGTCACACCGATGTCTGGTGAGCACGTTCAGGGGCAGATACCGGCGCAGTGAAATCTCCACCACTTCGTCACAGCATCGGCACGTGCCTGAGCACTTTCCCTGACCTCCCTGGCTTGCGCCTGCGGCCACCGAATCGCGTTACCACCCTACTTCGGCTGCATGCACTTCTATTATCGGTCTAGCCCAGCAAAGCTGGTCTGACCAATCGGCGCAGACAAAAACGGTCGTAACGAAAGTGAAGGGCGGAATTTAGTGGCAGACGTGAGCGTGCTTCTTGCTGAAAGCTCTGGAGTTTTTACAGAAATCTCCGACACGGGGAACTTCCGGCAAACAGCTGTTTCGGCCTTGCGCCGAGAACCTGATCGCTCGATCAGTCCCCGCTGGCCTGGCGAAAAGGCAGATAACTGCGCGCCTCCTCAGCGTAAACCCGCACGCCAGAGCGCTCCTGCTCGAGAAACTCGGCAACCGCAGCATGCAGCCCAGGATGGCAGAGATAATGCCAGGAGCGAGTGATGACCGGCTCGAAACCGCGAATCAGTTTGTGCTCACCCTGCGCGCCAGCATCGAAGCGTTGCAGACCTTCGGCGATGGCCAACTCCATGCCCTGATAGAAGCAGGTTTCAAAATGCAGCCGGTCGAATTCGGCCAGGCAGCCCCAATAGCGGCCATAAAAGGTATCGCCATCGACCAGACTGAAAGCCATCGCCAGCGCACGACCATGCTGCGTGGCGAACACCACCCGAATCATCTCGGGCATGCGTTCGGCCAGCAGGCTGAAAAAGTCCCGTGTCAGATAGGGCGCCTGACCACGCACGTGGTAAGTGTTGGCGTAGCAGTGGTAGACGAAATCCCAGTCCGCCTCGCCCAGCTCATGACCCAGGCGCCTGTCGAATTCAATGCCCTGCCCCGCCACCTGCTCGCGTTCCTTGCGCATCTGCTTGCGTTTGCGCGAACTGAGCGTATCGAGAAAGTCCTGAAAATCACGATAACCACGGTTGTGCCAGTGAAACTGACAACCGATGCGCTCCAACCAGCCTTGCCGCTGCATCAGAACAGTGTCGCAAGCCGGGCTGGTGAAGTTGATATGCAGGCTCGACAAGCCTTCATCGCTCAATTCGGCTGCCAACGCATCGAGCAGCTCGGCAGCCGCACCGGCGTCGCCGAGCAAACGCGTTCCGGTCACCGGAGAGAACGGTACGGCGCCCAGCAGTTTGGGGTAGTAGGCGATGCCGGCGCGTCGGCAGGCGTCAGCCCAGCCGTGATCGAATACGTATTCGCCATAAGAGTGCTGCTTCACATAAGCCGGCAACGCTGCCTGCACCTTGCCGTGCTCATCGCACCAGAGCCGGTGCGAGGGCTGCCAACCACTGCGACCGCCAACGCTGCCGCTGTCCTCCAGCGCACTGAGGAAGGCATGACGCAGGAACGGCTGTTGTTGCGGTAACAGAGCATCCCAGGTCTCTGCCGACACTGCGTGAAGGGAGTCGATGATGGTGACGGACATGAGCTGAGCTCCAGAAGCCAGACTGCAATATATCTCTAACAATGCACCTGCAATATGAGAAGGCCAACCCTTATAACTTTGAGCTCTGTATAGGAGTTAACCATGCAAAAGTCCCTTCTCGCCCTCGGAATCGCGTTATTGCTCGGCAGCGGTACGGCCATCGCCCAGCAGTCGATTACTCATCCTTTTCACGCGACCCAGGCAGAAGATGCACCGAACAACGTACACATGGCGGTGGAAATTCCAGCAGGCAGCTTCACCAAGTACGAGATCAACGAAGAAGGTCTGGTTTTCGTCGACCGCTTCCAGTCCATGCCTGTTGTCTACCCTGCCAACTATGGTTCGCTGTCTCGCACGCTGGGTGGTGACAACGACCCATTGGACGGCCTGGTGCTAACTCGCGAGCCTCTTCATCCAGGCGTGCTGATCAAGTTCCGTCCGATCGGCTATCTGAAGATGATCGACGGCGGTGAAGCGGATGAAAAGATCATTGGCGTGCCCAGCAGCGATATCGATCCGACTTACGACAACATCAAGGACATCGATGACCTACCCTTGATCGAGCGCCAGCGCATCGAGGCTTTTTTCCGCGTTTACAAGCAACTGCCAGAAGGCCGCAAGAAAGTCGAACTCAACGGCTATGGCAGCGCCGCCGAAGCTCGCCAGATGATCCAGATGGCCCTGGACAACTACAAAAAGAACAACTGACAAACCGCGAAAAGGCCCAGCCAAGTGCTGGGCCTTTTCAATCACAGCCTTCAACTTTTCCCGGCCAGAGCCTTCTTGTAGCTGGTGGCGTAGTTCAGCTTGCGGCCGGCCACCTTGTTCAGCTCCTTGCGGTCCATCGACGAATAAACACCCAACTCACGGGCCTTGAATCCACTGCTGCCGACTTCGTCTTCCGGTGCGAGCGCCACCATCTTCTTCGCAGCAATTTCGACCGCATCGCGGTAATCGCCACGGTCACTTAGGTCATATGTATCCAGCGACATCACCGAACGCAGCCAGTTGCCCCAATAGAACTCCAGAAACTCAGGGGCCACTTCGCCAGAACGCGGCTTGTCGTAACCCACCTCGCGAGTGAAGTACACCAGCGCTCGATAGGGGTCGTTGGCCAGATGCTGCAAACCGAGCTGGCTCGGTATCTGTTGAGGATCGATGGCCTGGCCGTTGCCGTCCTTGAGCCAGACCTTGCGCGCCTGCGCCATGCGTTGCCAGAAGCTGGCCATGTCAGCGCTGTCGCTGAAGTTGTCAGTCACCCGCACCCACATGTTCAGGTTTTCGCCGCCCTTGGGATGCTCCACAAGCACGGTGAAAGTGTGATGACCATCGGTAAGGAACAACTTGCCTTCGGGACCAATGACCACGGTTTTCATCTCGCTGCTACGAGCACCGACCTTATCCTGGCAGGTGAAACTTTCCGGTTTCCGCAGGTCGGCGTCACCTGGCACATTGGCACTCTCGCCCTGCCCGTTGGCCTCGCAATATTCGTCGAACAGTTTATTGCGCTCTTGCGCGAAGCGGCCGAGCTTGTAGTAGATCTGGTCATACCCAACCGCAGCCTGGGTCGGGTGCAACGCTTGCAGCGGCACCTGAAGCAACTCACCGGGCTTGGCTGCACTGTAATCCTGGGCCAGGACGGTCGAACTCAGGCCGAGCGCAACCAGTATCAAAGTGATTTGACGCATCGAAACATCTCCAAAGGACTTGGCGATAAAAAAGCCCCGCCATTGGCGGGGCTCAATCAGGAGCAACGGATGAAGGTATTGCTTAGAACACGTACTGCAGGCGACCTACGATTGCCTTGCCGTCATCCTGCACGCTCTTGCCACCCACCTGGTTAGAGGTGTTGATGTTGTCCACCTGATAATCGATGTAGTTCAGGCTGGTACGGACGGACGGAGTAACGAAGTAGTTCACACCCACTACCATGGCCTTGGTCTCGAACTCGTCGTTGACGTCGTCAGCCACGATACCGGCAAGACCCAGGTTGCCCGGAATGGCAGCCGCATCGGAATCGATTGTGGTGCTTTCGTAACGGGCGAAGACTTCCCAGGAACCCTTCATGTTGTCCGGCTTGTCCCACTTGCCGTCAGCGGCCTTGTACTGGCGCACGCCGTTGAACATGTAGGAAACCTGCGCGTAGTAGCCGCTGAGATCAACATCGGACTTCGCACCGGCCAGGGTTTCACCACTGATCTGACGCTGGAAGTACTCAGCCTGAGCACGGAAAGCACCGAACTGAGCACCGGACTCCAGCACCCACTCGACGTCTTTGTCAGCCACGCGCACGTCGCCGAAGGTCAGGCGGAAATCGTTGTCGCTGCGAATACCCATGCGGGTACGGGCACGGGCACGGTTATCGTCGGACTCGCTGTTGTGGTAGTTGGCGGCGAGGTGAATAACGTCGGTGCCGTTGAGGTAAGGAGCCCAGTGAGCGCGCAGGGTGTAGCCGTACAGCTCGTCGTTCTCTTCGCCCTTGTAGTTGTTGTCGCCTTCATAGGTGGCAACTTGGGCCATCAGGCCGTAGTTGTCGCCCGAATGCTTGAAGTTGACGCCGAACTGGGTGTCCTCATCGCCATTGAGGAAATCGTACATGAACGGGCGTTCGATGGCGGTGATCCAGGAAGAACTGGTGGTGTTTTCCAGACCGTAATCGACGCCGAAACGCCCTACGGTGAAGGTACCGATATCCAGACCGGTATAGGCAATGAAAGCGCGGTCGACACTGGTGTCGTCATACTCGTCGTAGCTCAGGCGCAGCCCCCAGTCCCAATCGCTGTAAGCGGTACCTTCCAGGCCAAACTCACCGCGGCGGATGAAGGTATTGAAGGTATCGTCGAACGGCTTGTTCTGGTCGGCAGCCATCAGACCGTCGAACTGAGTGGCATCCCACTGCAGCTTGCCGCTCAGCTTGAAGCTGAACGCCTTGTCGGTGGTAGCGACTTCCAGGCCGCCTTTGGTCTTGATCACGAGGTCGGCGCCGTCAGTGGTGACGGTGCCGGCAAAAGCCTGGGCGGAGACGGCCAGAGCCAGGGCGCTGGCTGCGAAACCGGCGAAGTGCTTACGGATCATCGAGGATTCCCCTGTTGGACTTTAAGTGTTGAAAACACCCGAGCTGTAGGCTCGTTCGTGTTGGGGGGAATCTTGGCGAGGGGTTATTTCAGCGCAGTTGCCGATATATAAAGATTTGATGACAACGGAACTTTTTACTTCCGATACTTATAAGCAGCATCAAGAGGGATGCAACCTTGGCCCCAGCAGGATGATCGAGGCCCCCAACAGACACAGCGCAGCACCCAACCAGTCGCTGAGCATTGGCCGGGTCTTTTCAATCAAGGCCAGCCACACCAGCGAAGCGACGATATAGACACCGCCATAGGCGGCATACGCGCGACCAGCGAAGGAGGCTTCGACGCGGGTCAGAATCAGTGCGAACAGCGCCAGGCTGAGCAGCCCGGGCGCGATCCACCAGGCGCTGCGATCAAGCCGCAGCCACATCCAGAAGGCATAACAGCCGGCGATCTCGAACAGGGCCGCCAACAGAAACCATAGATAGTTGATCATCCTCGCCTCCTAACCGCGCAAAGCGCCTTCGCGCTCCCAGGCGCAACGCACGCGTAGCCCACCTTCCTGCGGACTATGAAAGCCGCTATCGGACTCCCAGCGAAAGGTATGCATGCCGTTGAGTTCGGTTTCCAGATGCACCACCGCGCTGGCCCAGTACAGACGCTTGAGCAGCGCCTCGAAGGCTTCGATCCACAGGTTCCATTCGTACTCGATCGCGCCATAGCTGGCGCCGAAGTGGATCACCTGGGTCTGGTACAAGCCGGCACCGGGTAGATCGCAGAAGGAGAACATTTCACGACCAAGAAACGGCCAGAGCTCACCGGCCGGCAATTCGGCCAGCACGCCATGATTGGTTTCACGGCGCAGGCGACGTTGCTCGGGGTCATCCGAGGGCCAGTCGCGGATGCAGCCATAGACGATGGATTCGGACTCCACACCGGCACTCCTGAAAAAGCAGAACGCCTTCTAACACAGCACGCCTGGGCAAGAAAGGAACTGCTGCCAATTCTTCAGCGAGGCTGACGTCTGCTACGCCCCAGCAACCACGCCACCAGCGTCATCACCAGCGCCAATGCAGTGAGCACTGCAAACGGCAGACGGTAGCTGCCGGACATGTCGCGCGCCAAGCCGGTGAGAATGGGCGTCAGGCAACCCAGGCTGTAACCGGTGAACAGCATCATCGCCGTCCAGCGGCTGACAGCCATCGGCGAGCCGGCTTCGTAGAGCGGTAGCACCAGCGACAGGGCGAAGGAGCCGCCCAGCGAAAAACCCAGGATCACCGCCCACAGTTCCGGAACGAAACGCGGCATAAAGGTGACCATCGCCAGGCAACCGCAGGTGACCGCACCGCAAGCCAACAGTAGCGGATAACGCGCGTTGTAGCGCTGCGCCAGCCAGGGCAGCAGGAACGAGCTGGGCAGCCCCATGAGCATGGCCAGACTAAGCAGCGAGTTGCTGCGCAGCATGCTCAGCCCCGCTTCGTGATAACGCGCCACGGCCCAGGTCGCGATGGCATAGAACAAGCCCGCTTGAATGGCGAAGAAGCAACTGATCAGCCACGCGCGCGGCTGCCGCCAGGGCAGGCCACCGCTTTCCTGCTCATTGGCAGCACCCGCCTGGTTGGGCAGCCACAGCCAGAGCATGACCCCGAACAGCGCAGGTGCAGCCCATACCGCCAGGCCCAGGTGCCAGGCGTCACCGAACAACACGGTGGCCGGCGCGGTGAGCACTGCGCCACCAGCCCCACCAATGGCCATACCCAGTGAATACCAGCCCACCACGCGCCCCATCTGGCTGGCGAAGTGACGCTTGATGAATCCCGACAACAACGGCCCGGCGACCGCGATGGCAGCACCCAGGGCAATGGCGCTGCCGATCAGTACCGCACTTTGGTGCGCGGCCAGACGTGCCAGCAGCGCCAGACCGATCAGCCCAAGGCAGAGCACTATGGTGCGTTCGAGCCCCCAGCGCATGGCCAGGCGCGGCGCCAGCGGTGCGAGCAGGCCCATGCACAACACCGGCAAGGCCGTGGTCAGACTGATGAAGCTGCGACTCAGCGACAGCTCTGCAGCGATGCGTTCGATCAGCGGTGCAAGGGAAGTGATGCCGGGGCGCAAATTGATCGCCGCCAGCACCAGAGCCACTAGCAGCAGGGCCCGAGGGACTGGTTTCACGAGGTATCCGAAGTCATTACGGCAGGCAGGCCGGGGCGGCCACCCTACCCCCGGAGGCCACACCAGGCAAGCCTGCCGGCGAAAATAGCTGACCCTATGGTCAGCTGATCGATTTGACCTTGCCGCGCATTTTTTCGGCCATGCTGGCCATCTCGTCGTACAGCGCCTGCGGATTCTTCTGCTTCAGTGCCCAGGCCATACGGCCCATCTCATGCGGCAGAATCAGGAAGCTGCCCTTGGCCACTTCGTCATGAATGTAAGTAGCGATATCTGCTGCGCTGATCGGCGAGCTTTCCAGCAGCTTGCCGACCTGGGCCTTCATCGCCGGAGTAGGGCCACGGAAGGAGTCCAGCAGGTTGGTTTGGAAGAAGGATGGGCAGACCACGTGCACGCCGATCTCCAGTTGACGCAGCTCTACCAGCAGACTTTCCGACAGCGCCACCACACCGGCCTTGGCGACGTTGTAGTTGCTCATGCCCGGCCCCTGCATCAGGGCCGCCATCGAGGCGATGTTGACGATCTTGCCCTTACTCTTTTCCAGCAGCGGCAGGAATGCCTTGCAACCCTTGACCACGCCCATCAGATTGATCGAGATCTGCCAGTCCCAGTCCTCCAGCGACAGCTCGCTGAAAAAGCCGCCAGAGGCGACACCGGCGTTGTTGACGATGATGTCGATACCACCGAACTGCTCCTCGCAGGCCTGCGCCAGAGCGGTCAGCTGGCTGTAGTCACGCACGTCGCAGCGTCGGGTGAAGCCATCACCGCCAGCCTCACGGACCAGTTTCAATGTTTCCGCCAGGCCGGCCTCGTTGACGTCGGCCAGCGCCAGTCGCCAGCCCTCGCGTGCCCAACGCAGGGCAATTTCGCGTCCCAGGCCGGAGCCCGCGCCAGTGATCATCATGCGGTTTTGCATAGCAGCCCTGCCTTCAATGTTTGGTTGCAATGATTGGCAGTGTAGCGAAGGCAATAAAGCACCCGCGCCTTCATCAGACTTATGAATAGGCAGGGCAAATCGCGATCAAGCCTTGTTGCGCCAGCGCCAGATCAGCCAGCCGTATACGGTCAGGTTGACCAACACCACGATCGCGCCCAGATAGAGCTGGATCTTTGGCGTGAGCCCGGCCGGATAGATCAGCGGTATCAGGTAATGCTCGATAAAGCCGCCGTCATAGCCAGCCTGCCCGGCCGCGCGGCGTAACTGGTTTTCCCAGGGCGTCAGCGGACAACCCAGATGCAAACACTCCACCACGATGCCCCAGACCACTGCAGGTATATGCAGCCAGATCAGACGCGGCCAGCGCAGCAGCAACAAGCCACCCAGTAGCACGAACAGGATGAAACCCAGGTGCACCAGCACCAGGGCATCGGCAGCCATGCGCCAAAGCATTGCGGCTCAGTCCACCACGAACAGGCGTGCGCCAGACATCGTCGATGAACGATGAGCCTCGGCCCCATCCGCCACCTGATAACTCATACCAGGCTTGAGCACGAATACCCGACCATCCTCAAGCTCGGTGGTCAGCTCTCCCTCCAGGCACAACAGCACATGCCCTTTCCGGCACCAATGGTCGGCCAGGTAGCCCGGCGAATACTCGACCATGCGCACACGCAGCGCACCGAACTGGCAAGTACGCCAACGTGCAACGCCACGCTCACCCGGATGCTCGGTCGCTGGTATAGCAGCCCAGTCCGTTACGCCAAAGGGAATATCACTGATCTGCATCGCCCAACTCCACCGAAAGAGAGCGCCACCTTAACGCAGACACCCCGAGGCAAAATAAATAGAAAGAGACTCTCTAGGAACAAAAATTAATTGACCAACACTATCAAGACCATGCAAAGGCCACATTTCCCGACACTGACGAACAGGACTAGCCTCTCTTACATGAAGAAATGATTCTCAACGAGGTGCATCATGCTCAAGACCCTGACCTTCACCATCATGCACTTCTGCATCGCCTTCGCCGTCACCTACGCCCTGACTGGCAGTGTCGCAGCCAGCGGCATGGTGGCGGCCATCGAGCCCCTGTGCAACTCGGTGGGCTTCTACTTTCACGAGAAGGTCTGGCAGCGTTTCGAACGCCGTCGTCAGCCTGCGGCAGAGCGCCCAAAGCATGCCTGGCTGCACCACCACGCCTGAATGAAAAAGCCTGAAGTCAGTCGTCGCGCGCCTCTGGTGGAGGCTACGCATGTTTCCTTGAGATAAGGCAGGATAGTCTGGCACTTTGCCCCGCTTGCTGCTGTCATAAGCCAGCTGCTCAACCCAGACGTTCTCTTATTCAAAGGGACTTAATACATGCCCAGCCTTGCCCGACTCGCCGCCTTGCTCGGCGGCCTGGTCTTCTGTGCTTCCGCGATGGCCGCCGACGTGGATGCCGAAAGCTACGGCTACCCACTGGCCAACCCTTTCGAGGCGACCATCGCCACCACGCCGCCGGAGCTGCGCCCGACGCTGCCGGCCGATGGCGACATCCGGCAACGCGACTACTCGGTACGCCTGCGCCCGGATCGTGAGTTTGAATTGCTGGACAACTTCTGGCCAGTGACCAAGCTGCGTTACCGCCTGGCCCAGCAGAACGGTCGTGCGCCGCTGATTTTCATCATCTCCGGCACCGGCGCGCACTACGCCAGCGGCACCACCGAGTACCTGAAGAAGCTGTTCTACGGCGCTGGTTTCCATGTCGTGCAGCTGTCGTCACCGACCAGCTACGACTTCATGGCAGCTGCCTCGCGCTCGGCCACGCCAGGCTACAGCCCGGATGATGCCGACGATCTGTACCGCGCCATGCAGGCCGTGCGTGCTCAGCATCCAAAGCTGGAGGTCAGCGAGTTCCTGCTGACCGGCTACAGCCTGGGGGCGCTGCATGCCGCCTTCGTCAGCCAGTTGGACGAAACCCGGCGTGCCTTCGATTTCAAACGCGTGCTGCTGCTCAACCCGCCGGTCAATCTCTACACCTCTGTCAGCAACCTGGACAAGCTGGTGCAGACCAAGGTGCAAGGCATCGACAACAGCACCAATTTCTATGACCTGGTGCTGGGCAAGCTGACTCGCTACTTCAACGACAAGGGCTACCTCGATATCAACGAGGCCATGCTCTACGACTTCCAGCAATCCAAGGAAAAACTCTCCGACGAGCAGATGGCGATGCTGATCGGCACCTCGTTCCGCTTCTCGTCGGCTGATATCGTCTTCACTTCGGACCTGCTCAACCGCCGTGGCCTGATCACTCCGCGCGACTACCGCATCACCGAGAGCACCAGCCTCACGCCGTTCTTCCAGATGGCTCTGCGCTGCGACTTCGACTGCTACATCGCCGAACAACTGATGCCCATGTGGCGTGCGCGCTATGACGGCGGCAGCCTCAACCAGTTGATCGACAAGAGCAGCCTCTACGCCCTGGAGGACTACCTCAAAGGCAGCGACAAGGTCTCGGTGATGCACAATGCCGACGACCTGATCCTCGGCCCGGGCGATATCGGCTTCCTGCGCCGCACCTTCGGCGACCGCCTGACCCTTTACCCGCGTGGCGGGCACTGCGGCAACCTCAACTATCGCGTCAACAGCGACGCCATGCTGGAGTTCTTCCGTGGTTAAGCACAGCACTCTTATCCTCGCCCTGCTGCTGGCCAGCGGGCAGACACTGGCCGAAGGCCAGGTCGACGCAGACGGCTTCACCAATCCGCTGCAGAACCTGCAATTCAACCCTGGGTTGGATCAACAAGAGTTCGAACGCGCCTCCAGCGACGCCCTGCAGGTCTATGACCCACTGGAGTCGTGGAACCGCCGCGTCTACCACTTCAACTACCGTTTCGATCAGTGGGTGTTCCTGCCCGTGGTCGACGGCTACCGCTACGTCACGCCCAATCTGGTGCAGACCGGCGTGCACAACTTCTTCAACAACCTCGGCGAGATTCCCACGCTGGTCAACAGCGTGCTGCAGCTCAAGGGCAAGCGGGCGATGAATAGCACCGCTCGCTTGCTGTTCAACACCATCCTCGGGGTGGGCGGCGTCTGGGACCCAGCGACGAAGATGGGCCTGCCGCGTCTGAGCGAAGACTTCGGCCAGACGCTGGGTTACTACGGCGTGCCTGCCGGCCCGTACCTGATGCTGCCGCTGCTCGGCCCGTCGAACCTGCGTGACACAGGTGGCCTGGTGGCAGACTACAGCCTGGAGAATGCGGTCAACTACCTCGATGTGGCCGACGCCAGCCGCAGCAACCCAGGCATTACCGTGCTGCGCGTGGTCGATACCCGCGCCAACACTGGTTTCCGCTACGGCCAGCTGAACACGCCATTCGAGTACGAGAAGCTGCGCTTCTTCTATCACGAGTCGCGCAAGTTGAAGATTGCCGACTGAGCCAGGGTTATGCATCGACTTTATCGATGCATAACCCGTAAATTTTCCACCCAAATATCGATTCAATGCGACTAGCATGGCGTCATTCCTACCTTTCAAGGAGCTCGCCATGACCTCGCAACGCCGCGTCATCAGCATCCAGCCCGGCCAACCTGCCTCCGACGGCGCCGGTGTGCGCCTCAACCGCGTGATCGGCGGCCCCGGCCTGGAGCGCTTCGATCCGTTTCTGATGCTCGACGAGTTTTCCACCGACAATCCCGACGACTACATCGCCGGCTTCCCGCCGCACCCGCATCGTGGCTTCGAGACCATCACTTACATGCTCGAGGGGCGCATGCGCCATGAGGATCACCTGGGCAACGTCGGTCTGCTCGGCAGCGGCGGCGTGCAGTGGATGACAGCTGCGCGCGGCATCATCCACAGCGAGATGCCCGAGCAGGAGTCCGGTGCTATGCGCGGCTTCCAGCTGTGGCTCAACCTGCCAGCAAAGGACAAGCTGGGCGAAGCGGGCTATCGCGACATTCCAGCCAGCGAGATCCCGCGGATCAACACAGCGTCCGGTGCCGAGGTGGTGGTGATCGCCGGTGAGTTCGATGACGGCGAGACCCGCCAGGCCGGCGCCGTGCAACGCCCGCATACCCAGCCCCAGCTGTTCGACCTGAACCTGCCAGCCGGCAGCCAGGTTTCACCGCGCCTGGCCGATGGTCAGCGGGTGATGCTCTACGTCTACCAGGGTTTGCTGGAGCTGCCTGGGGCCAGCGCTCAACCGGTCAGTGCCGGGCACCTGGTGCGCCTGTCCGACGAGGGTGAGCTGCACCTGGCCAGCGCCCAGGGTGCGCGAGTGCTGCTGATCGCCGGCACACCGCTGAACGAGCCCATCGTCCAGTACGGGCCGTTCGTGATGAACAGCCGCGAGGAAATCGAGCAGGCATTGCGTGATTTTCGCGATGGTGTACTGGCCTGAGCTGAATCAGGCGGACTGGACGACCTCGGTCAAGCCGAGAAAACGGCAGAGGTCGGCCTTGCGCGTCATCGCGTCCTGGTAGCCTAGTTCGATCAGTTCACTGCAATAGCCAGGCTCGAACAGCAGATAACTGAGCACGCCCGCCCCACCCGCCTTGGTCGCACCCGGCCCGCGCAGAAACAGTCGCAGCGCCCTGGGCAGCTCACGCTGATGGCGCGCGGCAATCTGATCCAGCGGCTGGCTCGGAGCGATCACCAGCACATCCACCGGATTCAAACCCAGGTTGCGCGGACGCCGCTCCGGCGGCACCAGCGCGCTCATCTGGTTGAGTCGTTCGAGCAGCTCGATATCGGTTTCCAGGTTGTCGATGAAGGTGCTGTTGAGCATATGCCCACCGATCTGCGCCAGGCTCGGCGGACGGTTGGCAGGGTTGACCGGAGCAGGCACTTGCGGATCACCGTGCGCGTTGCCGCTGACGCCAATCACCAGCACGCGGCTGGCGCCAAGGTGCAGCGCGGGGCTGATCGGGGCTGCCTGGCGCACCGCACCGTCACCGAAATATTCGCGGTTGATCTTTACCGGCGGGAAGATCAGCGGGATCGACGCGCTAGCCAGCAGGTGGTCGAGTTGCAACCGCGTCGGCACACCCACACGGCGGTGGCGGAACCAGGGGTCGATGGTGGCGCGGCCTTGGTAGAAGGTCATTGCCTGACCGCTTTCGTAGCCGAAGGCCGTCACCGCCACGGCACGCAGCTGGCGATGACGCACCGCCGCCGCGATACCGGAGAAATCCAGCTCGCGCTCCAGCAACTCGCGCAATGGCGAACTGTCGAGCAAGGCCACCGGCACATCGCGCCCCAGACCAAGCAAGCTGTGTCCAACGAAGCGTGCCGCCTGGCGAAGCACGCCCGGCCAGTCGCTGCGGTACACCATGTGGGTATGAAAGCCCTGCCAGACCGAGGTCAGGCGCCGTACCGCCTCGCCGAACTGCAGCGCGCCACAGGCCAGGCTGACGGCATTGATCGCCCCGGCAGAGGTGCCAACTATCACAGGAAAGGGGTTGTGCGAGGCGTCCGGCAACAGGTCGGCAATGGCCGACAGCACACCCACCTGATAGGCCGCCCGTGCCCCACCACCAGAGAGGATCAACCCGGTAACGGGCGCATCGGGACGAGCAATCACGGTCATCAGGCGATCCTGTTTTTCGTTGCAGTATAGATGGACTACGCGCGCTTTCCGTACAGCTTCGGCTCGCCCTCGGGACGCGTCTTGAAGCGACGGTGCGCCCACAGGTACTGCTCCGGACAGGTGCTGATCGCCTGCTCGACCCACTGGTTGATACGCAGGCAATCGGCCTCTTCGCTTTCACCCGGGAAGCCTTCGAGCGGCGGATGGATCACCAGGCGATAACCGCTGCCATCGGCCAAACGCTGCTGAGTGAACGGCACCACACGCGCCTTGCCCAGGCGAGCGAACTTGGTAGTGGCGGTAACCGTCGCCGCCTGGATGCCGAACAACGGCACGAAAATGCTCTGCTTGCGACCGTAATCCTGATCCGGCGCATACCAGATGGCGCGACCGGCACGCAGCACCTTGAGCATCGCTCGAATATCCTCGCGCTCGATGGCGGTGGCATCGAGGTTATGGCGCTCGCGGCCACGACGCTGGATGAAGTCGAACAATGGGTTGTCGTGCTCGCGGTACATGCCGTCGATGGTGTGCAACTGGCCGAGCAGCGCGGCACCGATCTCCAGGGTGGTGAAGTGCACCGCCATGAGGATCACGCCCTGCCCTTCGGCTTGCGCCTGCTGCAGATGCTCGAGGCCTTCGACGTGCGCCAGGCGAGCCAGGCGCGCCTTGGGCCACCACCAACTCATGGCCATCTCGAAGAAGGCGATGCCGGTGGAAGCGAAGTTTTCCTTGAGCAAACGCTCGCGCTCAGCGGTGCTCTTGCCAGGAAAGCACAGCTCCAGATTGCGCGCAGCGATCTGCCGACGCGAGCTGGCCGTGCGGTACATCAGCCAGCCCAGTGCCCGCCCCAGTCTCAACTGCAAGCCATAAGGCAACTGCACCACCAGCCACAGCAGCCCAAAGCCAAGCCACAGCGGCCAGAAGCGCGGATGAAGAAAATAGGCGCGAAAGCGGGGGCGATCCATGAAAGGTTTCCGATCACTTACAAAGCCGCGCATTCTAACGCAGTTTGCCCGACCGGCTCGCTGGCATCACAGCCGTCAGAGCAGGTCACGACAGCGAATCGACAGCCAAGCTTTCACCTCGACCCTGCCTGGCTGACGCACGTGGCTTGCGGCATGCGGGCTATCTCGTTATAAGTCCGGGCATCTTTCGACTCGCCAGAAGGCCCATCGCACCACCATGAGCCAAGCCGACCTCCTCGCCCAAGACCCCGTATTCCAGCTCAAGGGCAGTATGCTCGCCATCACCGTGATGGAACTGGCGCACAACGACCTCGAACGCCTCGACGCGCAACTGACGGAAAAAGTCGCCCAGGCCCCGGCCTTCTTCAGCAACACGCCGCTGGTGCTGGCGCTGGACAAATTGCCGGAGGGCGAAGGCGAGCTGGACCTGGCCGAGCTGATGGCCGTCTGCCGCCGCCACGGCCTGCGTACCCTGGCCATCCGCGCCTCACGTGAAAGCGACGTTGCCGCGGCCGAAGCCATGGATCTGCCAGTCCTGCCGCCATCCGGCGCACGCGAACGCCCTCTCGATCCTGCGCCGAAAAAAATCGAAGAAAAGTCCGCCGAACCCGAGCACAAACCCAGCCGCATCATCACTAGCCCGGTGCGCGGCGGGCAGCAGGTCTATGCCCAGGGTGGCGATCTGATCGTGCTGGCGCCGGTCAGCGCCGGGGCGGAACTTCTCGCCGATGGCAACATCCATGTTTACGCGCCCATGCGCGGCCGCGCTCTGGCGGGCATCAAGGGCAACACCAAGGCACGGATTTTCTGTCAGCAAATGGGCGCCGAAATGCTGTCGATCGCCGGCCATTACAAGGTCGCCGAAGACCTGCGCCGCGACCCGCTGTGGGGCGATGCGATACAGGTCAGTCTGTCGGGTGACGTGTTGAACATCACCCGCCTTTAACGGATACTTCCGCCACTTTTTACGGACACAAAAAGGGCATCTGGAAGCCTCGAATGGCCTCAGATTCCCGCGTTTTTTAATTTTTTGGGGTGAATCACCTTGGCCAAGATCCTCGTAGTCACTTCCGGCAAAGGTGGCGTCGGTAAAACCACCACCAGCGCTGCCATCGGTACCGGTCTCGCCCTGCGCGGCCACAAGACCGTCATCGTCGACTTCGACGTCGGCCTGCGTAACCTCGACCTGATCATGGGCTGCGAACGCCGCGTGGTGTACGACTTCGTCAACGTCGTCAACGGCGAAGCCACCCTGACCCAGGCCCTGATCAAGGACAAGCGCCTCGAGAACCTCTACGTGCTGGCCGCCAGCCAGACCCGTGACAAGGACGCCCTGACCCTGGAAGGCGTCGAGAAGGTCATCTCCGAGCTGTCGCAGAATTTCGAATACGTGGTCTGCGACTCGCCGGCCGGTATCGAGAAGGGTGCACACCTGGCGATGTATTTCGCCGACGAAGCCATCGTCGTGACCAACCCGGAAGTGTCCTCAGTACGTGACTCCGACCGCATGCTCGGCCTGCTGGCGAGCAAGTCGCGCCGCGCCGAGAAAGGCGAAGAGCCGATCAAGGAACACCTGCTGCTGACCCGCTACAACCCCGAGCGAGTCACCAAGGGCGAAATGCTCGGCGTCGAAGACGTCGAGGAAATCCTCGCCATCCGCCTGCTCGGCGTGATCCCCGAATCCCAGGCCGTGCTCAAGGCATCCAACCAGGGCATCCCGGTCATCCTCGATGACCAAAGCGATGCCGGCCAGGCCTACAGCGACGCTGTTGATCGCCTGCTTGGCAAGGAAGTCGCGCACCGCTTCCTGGATGTGAAGAAGCAGGGCTTCCTGCAGCGCCTGTTTGGAGGTCGAGAATGAATATTTTTGACTTCTTGCGTTCGCGCAAGAAGGAAACCACCGCATCCATCGCCAAAGAGCGCCTGCAGATCATCGTTGCCCACGAACGCGGCCAGCGTACTCAGCCGGACTACCTGCCTGCCCTGCAGCAGGAGTTGGTGGAAGTGATCCGCAAGTACGTCAACATCGACTCTGACCAGGTACAGGTTGCACTGGAAAACCAGGGCAGCTGCTCGATTCTGGAGTTGAACATCACTCTGCCGGATCGTTAATCGAGTCCAGTTGCGCTCACGGCGGCTTCGGCCGCCGTGTTTATTTGTAGCAACACGCACCTGTAGGAGCGGATTCATCCGCGAAGCTTCTTCAGGCAAACAGCATCGCGGATAAATCCTCTCCTACACCAGCCCACACACCATGCCGCTTAGCCAAATCGAAATTCTCCACCAGGACGCCGCCTTGCTGGTGATCAACAAGCCCACCCTGCTGCTGTCGGTGCCCGGCCGCGCCGATGACAACAAGGATTGCCTGGTCACCCGCCTGCAGGAAAACGGCTACCCCGAGGCGCGCATCGTCCATCGGCTGGACTGGGAAACCTCCGGCATCATCGTCCTGGCTCGCGATGCCGACAGCCACCGCGAGCTGTCGCGCCAGTTCCACGACCGCGAAACCGAGAAAGCCTACACCGCCCTGTGCTGGGGCCAGCCGCAGGCCGACAGCGGTAGTATCGATCTACCGCTGCGCTATGACCCACCGACCAAGCCACGCCATGTCGTCGACCATGAACAGGGTAAACACGCCCTGACCCACTGGCGCATCATCGAGCGCTGCGGCGACTGGTGCCGGGTCGAGCTCACGCCCATCACCGGACGCTCGCACCAGTTGCGCGTGCATATGCTGTCCATCGGTCATCCGCTGCTGGGCGATCGTCTCTACGCCCATGGGCAGGCCCTGGCCGCGCATGAGCGCCTGTGCCTGCACGCCAGCATGCTCGCCCTCACTCACCCGCAAACGGGCGAGCGCCTGCGCTTCGAGTGCCCAGCGCCGTTCTGATAGCTCCCGCCCCCACGCCCCGTAGGGTACGCAATGCGCACCAGCAAAGGCGACGGGGCGATCTCAGACCGCAAACGCACAGCGCACCCTACCCGCGGATAGTCTGAAACTATCGCCCCCAAACAAGTGCGCAGCCGGCACAGCGCGATGCAAATTGGTTACACTCGCGCCATCGTTGCCCGGAGTCCCTATGCGCGAAGAACTGATCCAAGGCTTGCTCGATTTTCTCAACGCCTCGCCGACGCCTTTCCATGCCACCACCAGCCTGGCCATGCGCCTGGAAGCCGCGGGTTACCGCCATCTAGACGAACGCGCGCCCTGGCAGACCGAAGCCGGCGGCCGTTACTACGTGACCCGCAACGACTCCTCGATCATCGCTTTCAAGCTGGGCAAGCGCCCGGCCGTCGATGGCGGCATTCGCCTGGTCGGTGCCCATACCGACAGCCCCTGCCTGCGCGTCAAGCCAAATCCGGAACTACAGCGCCAGGGCTTCTTCCAACTCGGCGTGGAAGTCTACGGCGGCGCCCTGCTCGCCCCCTGGTTCGACCGCGACCTGTCGCTGGCTGGCCGCGTGACCTACCGCCGCGACGGCAAGGTCGAAAGCCAACTGATCGACTTCTACCAGCCCATCGCCGTGATCCCCAGCCTGGCCATTCACCTCAATCGTGAAGCCAACCAGGGCTGGGCGATCAACCCGCAGAACGAACTGCCGCCGATCTTGGCCCAACTCGCCAGCAGTGAAACCGCCGATTTCCGCGCCCTGCTCGCCGAGCAGTTGGCCATGGAGCACGACTTCAACCCGGACGCGGTGCTGGACTACGAACTGAGCTTCTATGACACCCAGAGCGCTGCCATCGTCGGCCTCAACCAGGATTTCATTGCCAGCGCCCGCCTGGACAACCTACTGTCCTGTTACGCCGGCCTGCAGGCACTGATCGAGTCCGATGACGAGGAAACCTGCGTACTGGTCTGCACCGACCACGAAGAAGTCGGCTCCTGCTCCGCCTGTGGCGCCGACGGCCCCTTCCTCGAACAGGTGCTGCGCCGCGTACTACCTGGCGGCGATGCTTTCGTTCGCACTATCCAGCGCTCGCTGCTGGTGTCGGCGGACAACGCTCACGGCGTACACCCCAACTACGCTGACAAGCACGACGGCAACCACGGGCCCAAGCTCAACGCTGGCCCGGTGATCAAGATCAACAGCAACCAGCGCTACGCCACCAACAGCGAGACCGCCGGTTTCTTCCGCCACCTGTGCCTGGAAAACGAAGTGCCGGTGCAGAGTTTCGTGGTGCGCAGCGACATGGGCTGCGGCTCCACCATTGGTCCGATCACCGCCAGCCAGCTCGGCGTGCGCACGGTCGACATCGGCCTGCCCACCTTCGCCATGCACTCGATCCGCGAACTGGCCGGCAGCCATGATCTGGATCACCTGGTGAAAGTGCTGACCGCCTTCTATTCCAGCCCTGAACTCCCTTGAGGTTCTGAGACGCGATGATCGAACATATCCGCAACAGCCTGCAGGAAGCCCAGCGCGCGCTGGAGGCCTTCCTCGCCAACGAGCAGACCCTGGGCAACATCCAGAAGGCCGCTGAACTGCTGGTCGAGAGTTTCGAGAACAAGGGCAAGGCCTTTTCCTGCGGTAATGGCGGCTCGATGTGCGACGCCATGCACTTCGCCGAGGAACTGACCGGGCGCTACCGCAAGAACCGTCCCGGCATCGCCGCCGTGTCGATCAGCGACCCCAGCCATATCAGTTGTGTGGCCAACGACTTCGGCTACGACTTCATCTTCTCGCGCTACATCGAGTCCCATGGCCGCGCAGGAGACGTGTTGATCGCCATCAGCACCAGCGGCAAGAGCCCGAACGTGGTCAAGGCCGCCGAAGCGGCCAAGACGCTGGGCGTGAAGGTGATCGCCCTGACCGGCAAGCCCGGCTCACTGCTGGAAAGCCTGGCCGACGTGTGCATCTGTGCCCCGGGCGGCGACTTCGCAGACCGTGTGCAGGAGCTGCACATCAAGACCCTGCACATCCTCATCGAGCTGATCGAGCGCAAGCTGAGCCCGCAGAACTACGCCTGAGCCCGCCAGCGTTGCTCGCTAGCGGTCGATCACCTGCCCGCGCATCGGCGCCAGCCGTGCTAGCAGCCGGTTCTGCGCCGGCGTCGGCACGCCCTCGGCGTTCATCGCGTCCTGCAGGTGCTCGACCAGGGCATTGAAGTCGCTCGGGGTCAGCCGCAACCCCTTGTGACTCTCCTCCATGCTGTCGCCGGTGTAGACGCAGGGGCCGCCACTCTCGAAGCACAGCTGCTCGATCAGCTTCGCCCGCAAACGCTCGATGTCGATGTTGAGAAAGTGCCGGGCAATGCGAGGGTCGCGCGCGGAGTCCAGCAGCATGCCTTCGACGATCCGCACGATACCGGGCTCCTCGCCCAAGGCGCGGTACAGGCCATCATCACGTGGGGGCTGCTGGGCGCAGGCAACCAGCAGCAGAGACAAGCAGAACAACACCAGGCGCATGCTCAGAAACTCCCCTGCACAGACAGATAGACGCCGTCCTGGTTATCCAGCGTGGCGATCTCGCCGAGCCGCGCATAGGCCAGCACCAGCGCCAGATTCTTGTTCGGAAAGTAACCCACGAACAGATCGGCCCAATCACTTTCACCAGCGAAGCTCAGGTTATCGGGCTTCTCCCGGTACTCGATGCCCACCGCCCAGTGCCGATCCAGCAGCACTGCAACCGAGCCTTCCTTGAGCCAGGAATGACGATCGCGGCGGTCGCCGCCGAAGCCTAACAGGCCCAACTCATTGGCCCGGCTATATCGTAGGTTGGCATTGAGCAGCAGGTTGTAGCCGAAGGCACCCCCGAGGATCAGCCGGCTGGCCGCCAAGTAGCCCTCGGTGTCCTCGCGGCGCTGCGCGCCAACCAGGCTGGGTACCAGAAAATCGCGCTGGCGCTTGTGCTGCAGGCCGAGGGAAATCTGCGGCAACCGATCGTAGATCAGATCACCAGCCAGGCGCACTTTAAGACCGAGCGTGTCCATACTGAGGCTGTTGTCTGGCAGATTCAGGTCGCGCGCCAGGGTACCGAGGTCGAAGCGCTGGCGCGCGTAGGACAGCTCAATCCGGTTACCGTAGGCCGCGGCCACGCCGGCCACGTCGAGGCGGTAGTCACCGGTCTCGACGCGGGTGGCGAACACGTCCGCCCCCCATTCGCCGCGCTCGCCATATCCTGCCAGCACCGCCCAGGGCATGATGCCGCCCCCGGCAGCGCCCTCCAGGCTGGTCGCACCGCCAGTAGCCAGCAGGCGGCCTTCGCCAGCCAGCAACTCGCTACAGAAAAACAGTCCCAGCAGATAAACGAACCGCATACGTCAGTGCACCTCGGCCTGGGGGAAACGATAGGGTTGCGCCAACCAGACCTCGAAGGCCTCTGCGGCCAGTGGGCGGCTGATCAGGTAGCCCTGCGCGGTATCGCAGTGCCAGCGCTGCAACAAGCTCAGGCTGGGCGCCAGTTCGACGCCTTCGGCCACCACCTTCAGGCCCAGACTGTGGCTCATTTCGATGGTCGAGCGCACTATCACCGAGTCTTCACTGTTATCGTCCAGCTCGCGCACGAAACTCTGGTCGATCTTCAGCTCCTGCACCGGCATGCGTTTGAGCTGCGCCAGTGAGGAATAGCCGGTTCCAAAATCATCCACTGACAAGCCGATGCCGCAGCGGCGCAAGCCGTGCAGCACCTCCAGCGCACGCTCGGGATTGAGCATCACACCGCTCTCCGTTATCTCGAAGATCAGTTGCTCCGGTGCAACCTGGTATCGCGCAAGTAGCGCGTCAACCCGCGCTGGCAGAGCAGTGTCGAGTAGGTCCTCGGTGGAAATGTTCAGCGAAACCTGTACCCAGACCCCGCGTCCATCCCATTCATGCAGTTGGCGCATGACCTCCTCGATGACCCAGGTGGTAAGTAACTGGATACTGCCGGTACGCTCGGCCAATGGGATAAATTCACCGGGCGAGACCATGCCCAAGTGCGGATGCTGCCAGCGCAACAAGGCCTCGGCCTGGCGTACGCGACCGTCGCGAATATCCAGTTTGGGCTGGTAGTGCAACAGTAGTTGCCCCTGCTCGGCAGCGTGGCGCAAATCGCGGATCAGGCGGATCTGCCGCTGCTGGGCGGCGTCGCGCCCTTGCTGATAGATCTGCAGGCGCCCGGAGTGCTGGGCGGCATCCTGCATGGCGATGCGTGCACGGCGCAGCAGATCGTCCGGCGTGTCACCGTCAGCCGGGTAAGCAGCGATACCCATGCGACAGTCCAGGGCGACATCTTGGGTGCCGATGCGCAGTGGCTTGAGCAGCAGTTGCTGCAGACGGTCGGCACTGGCCACTGCACTGCTGCCGTCGCAGTGCTCCAGCAGCACGAGGAATTCGTCGCCCAGCAGGCGCGCCAAGCTGTCTCCAGGGCGCAGGGTCGCTTGCAGGCGCCGCGACAACTGCTGCAAGACGAAGTCGCCGCCGCTCTGGCCACAGCTCTCGTTTATCGCGGCGAAGTTGCCCACCCCCAGATACAGCAGGGCGATCGGTCGCCCGGCTGTGATCGCGCTGCCCAGCCGTTCCAGCGCCAGGGTGCGATTGGGCAAACCGGTCAAGGCGTCGTGCAGGGCGTTGTGCGCCAGCTGTCGCTCACGCTCGGCAATGCCCCGCTGCATGTCATTGACGGCCAGAGCCAGCACGCCCAGTTCGTCGCTACGGACCAGCGTCACCGGTTGCTGATAGTCGCCACGGCCAATGCGCTGGGCGGCATCGGCCAGCTCGCGCACCGGCCGCGAAACACTACGCGCCAACACCAGCGCACCGACCAGCGAGGCAAGCATGGCCCCCAAGCTGATCAACAGGATGCGACGATCAAGCGGTGCGAACGCCGCTTCGGCTTCACCAAGGGACCGGTGTAGCAGCGCTTCGATCCGATAGCCAGGGCCACTGGCGAGTTGCAGGTGCTGACTCAGGTAGTGCTCGATGTCGTCATCAACGTGCTGCGGCATCGCACCTACCGCCTCCACGTGCGTTTCCAACAGCCTCTGGGCGCTGTTCGGCAGGGTACTGACCCAGGTAGGTGCGGTGCCATCGCGACGAGCCACCACGCTGAGTTCCAGATGAGTCAACTCACGTATTTGCAGAGCGAACGCACGATCCACGGCAAAACCCATCAGCAGCCGGGCGATCGGCAGCGGCGCACTCACCGTAGCATCCACCAGCAGGTATATCTGCTCGCCGATGGGCAGCAGGAACAGTCGTGGGCCGTCGCGCCGCGGCTGTTGCAACTGACGGCCAAGTCTTGCCAAAGCCTCTGCATCAATGTCCAGGCCGGTGCTGACCTGCAAGCTACCATCGAGGCCTAGCAAGAACACCGCGCTGGCATTGATCCGCGCCCCCTGATTGACCAAAGCCGAGCGGATGGTCGGCACATCACCGCTGGCCACCGCGTCCTTGAATCCGAAATCAGCTGCCAAAACCTGGGCAGCTTGCTGCAACTGATCGCTGCGCTGCGCCAGCAATTGCCCGAAGACCCGACTACCAACGTTCAGCTGCTCCTGTGCCTGAGCGCGCACTGCAACATTGGTGGCCGCCTTGACTGCGACGTAGAGGGCGCCGATCACCACCAGCAGGAGCAGGATCAGGACACCGGCTATGCGCGCCTGGAAGCTACTTCGCAGCATCTTCGGCAGCTTTCCTGAACGCCTCACCGAACGCGCTCGGTGCCGGCGGCGCGGGCTGCTCGGCAGGGCCGGGGCTACCCAGGACAAAACGCTGACTCGACACGCGAGCATCGAACTGTATCTCGCCAGCAACCTGAGGCAGCAAATCCGGGTTGCCAGGGTGCCACAGGGTCACGACGTAGCGCCCAGCCGGCAGGTCCGCAATAACAGCACGGCCGTCGTCGTCGCTGACGGCGAACCAGGGATCATCCGTGACGTAGATGTAACCGAGCATCCAGTCATGGATATTGCAGCCAAGCACCACCAGTCCGGGCTTGTCGAACAGCACCGGCTCGCTCGGCGTGCCCTGGTAAAGGCGCAGCTCGAAACGCTTGGCCGGTGAAAAGGAATAGACCTGGTGACGGATATCATCACTGTTGGGAAAAGACACGGATGTGCCAGTGCGCACCGCCAGCACATGAGGTTGGAACTGCTGATTGCGCTGGTCCATTTGCACCGGCAGCGGTGCACGGGGCGAGTCCGCCAGACCACGCAGCGTGATTACTGCATCACCCAGAGGCTCACCGGCAGCGTCCACCAGTTCGGCCTGAAACGCCGAGGCATACGCCGAGCTGACCATAGTCAGGGCAGCAAACAGAGCAAGAGAGAACAGGCGGGAATTGCACACAGTCATACGCTTACCTTGGCCCGAGCTTGAGGCCGGACGCTCACAGGATTACATGCCGTCCTGGCAACCGAGTTTGTCGTACTGGAGGCATAGCCTAGCTGGCCAGCGGCCAACCGGCCAGCGGCAATTAGCCAGCAACGACGCTATTCGCGGCGCAGGCGTTTGGGCGTGAGGCCGAGGTAGCGGCGCATGGACGTAGTCAATGCACTCTGACTGGAGAACCCACACTCTTCAGCGATTCGTACCAGCGGTAGGTTACTTTCACGAAGCATGCGCGCAGCGCGGTCAAGGCGGGTCTGGAGCAGGTACTGGTGTGGCGTGAGGCCGACGCTGTCCTTGAACTGGGCATGGAAGTGGCTGGGGCTTAGGCACATTTCGTGTGCCAGCTCGGCGACACTGATGCGCCGCGCCAGGTGTTCGCCGATGTAATCGTCCAGGCGCTGTAGGTCCATTGCCCCTTGCGGCTGCCTGCGCTGCTCGCCGAACAGGCGCAGGTGCAGGGCGCGGAGCAACACGCCGCCAAGCGAGCGTGCCAGAATCGAGTCGCTGCCATAGCGCTCCAGCTCCGCGCCGGCATAGGTCAGCAGGCGCTGGAAATCGACATCGAGGGCGGGATAGCGAGGCGTTTCGAACAGACGGTGGAGCAATTCCAGGTCTTCGCTGGGGGTGTCCTGCTCGTCCAGATCGAGGATCAGCATGCGGTTGTCGCCCATGCCGGCGAACTGGTGAGCGGCATCGCCCGGTACCAGGCAGGCACGCATCCGGCAGACTTCTCCACCACGACCGCCGACTTCGAATTCGGCGCGGCCGACCAGAGACATCACCAGTTGATGATGATCATGGGCATGTTCATGGGCCTGTTCATCCAGGCGGATCACACGGGCTTGCAACATCGCAAAAGACTGGCGGCACGAAACAAGGGTTGCACTTTACTCCTTTCCAACAGAAAACGCCGCAACCACCTATCAGCGAAATGGTTGCACCTATAGCAACCTACGCACCAAATCGCATCTCCGAATACCCGCTGGCTCCATTACCGTGCACCCTATCAGTCCCACTGAACCGCATTACGTAGCCTCGGGAAAATGGCAGGAGAGTTGCTTCGCTCCTCTCTAACGATCATGACAAGCGAACCTCAATGAGCAATGCCGCCCTCATTTTTCTGACCCTGCTGGTCGCGTTGCTCACACTTAGCTACTGGCTCACCCACCGCGCGGAAAATCGCCAGGTGAGGGCCAGCAAGCAGGCGGACACCAGGATCGTGCAGCGCTGCCTCGACCTGCTTCAGGCCTTGCAGCAACATCGCGGACTGGGCGCACAGCTGGATGCCGCGAGCGTTGCGCAGCGCAATGCGCAGGCGCAGCAGTTGGACCAGCTTTGGCTCGACTGGCCCGGCGCCGCCATGCAACTACCGCCCTTGCAGCAACACTGGCCGCAGTTGCGCCGCAAACCCGCCGACTTCGCTGCCCACTGCCGACTGATCGAGGCACTGCTGACGGTGATCGAACAACTCGAAGACCGCCTCTACCGTCAGCATCATCCCAGAATTCGCGGGCTCGGTGAGGCCTGCCGCGCGCTGGAGGACCTTGCCAGGCTGCGCGGCCTGGCGGTACGCGCGGCCAATTACGAGCGCTGCCCGCCCGGCCTGCAGATGCAACTACGCTTTCTCTGCAAGCGCATGCTCGATCAGGAGCAGGACTCGCATCTGCTCGCACTGATCGAGCGCCTGCAGAGTGATCTGATCGAGCCCGCGCAGATTCGCCTGGCGCCCGGTGAGTGCTTCGCCCTGCTCACCCCACTGATCGAACAGCGCCTGCTGGGCATTCGTCTGAGCCTGGATTGAAACGTTGAAAAAATCCCGCAGTCGCCCCATGTAGCAACCAACGTGCAAGCAAAGGTGCTCCATGAACGATCAGGACATCCACTCCGAAGCTGTCGACGACAACGTGCAATCCACCACCGGCCTGGTGCTGCCTGCACAAAGGCTGCCGGACAAGCTCTATATCATCCCCATCAACAACCGCCCGTTCTTCCCCGCGCAGGTATTGCCGGTGATCGTCAACGAGCACCCTTGGGGGCGCACGCTCAAGCGCGTGGACAACACCGAACACAAATGCCTGGCGGTGTTCTACGTCGACAACCCACCGGACGAGCACGGCGAGTTCGATCTCGATAGCCTGCCCGAGCACGGTACCCTGGTGCGCGTGCACCACGTCAGCGAGGAAGGCGGCAAGCTGCAGTTCGTCGCCCAGGGCCTGACCCGCGTGCGCATTCGTGGCTGGCTCAGCCGGCGCGGCCCCTACCTGGCCGAAGTCGAATACCCGCAGCCGCCGGCCTACCCGCGCGACGAGGTCAAGGCCTACGGCATGGCGCTGATCAACGCGATCAAGGAGCTGCTGCCGCTCAATCCGCTGTACAGCGAAGAGTTGAAGAATTACCTCAATCGTTTCAGTCCCAACGAGCCGTCACCGCTCACCGACTTCGCCGCGGCCCTGACCACTGCCTCCGGCCATGAACTACAGGAAGTGCTGGACACCGTGCCCATGCTCAAGCGCATGGAGAAGGTGCTGCCGCTACTGCGCAAGGAGGTCGAGGTCGGTCGCCTGCAGAAAGAACTTTCGGCCGAGGTGAACAAGCAGATTGGCGAACGCCAGCGCGAGTTCTTCCTCAAGGAGCAGCTCAAGCTGATCCAGCAGGAGCTGGGTCTCAGCAAGGACGACAAGAGCGCGGATCGCGAAGAATTCCTCGCCCGCCTCGAAGGCAAGACCTTGCCTGCGCAGGCGCAGAAGCGCATCGACGAGGAGCTGAACAAGCTGTCGATCCTCGAAGCCGGCTCGCCTGAGTACGCCGTCACGCGCAATTATCTGGACTGGTCCACCGCCCTGCCCTGGGGCATTCATGGCCAGGACAAGCTCGACCTGGGCCACGCGCGCAAGGTGCTGGACAAGCACCACGCCGGCATGGACGACATCAAAGAGCGCATCACCGAGTTCCTGGCCGTCGGCGCCTTCAAGGGCGAGATCGCCGGCTCCATCGTGCTGTTGGTCGGCCCGCCCGGCGTGGGCAAGACCAGTATCGGCAAATCCATCGCCGAATCGCTCGGCCGGCCGTTCTACCGTTTCTCGGTGGGCGGCATGCGTGACGAGGCGGAGATCAAGGGCCATCGCCGTACCTACATCGGCGCCATGCCCGGCAAGCTGGTGCAGGCGCTGAAGGAGGCCGAGGTGATGAACCCGGTGATCATGCTCGACGAGATCGACAAGATGGGCACCAGCTACCAGGGCGACCCCGCCTCGGCGCTACTGGAAACCCTCGATCCGGAGCAGAACGTCGAGTTCCTCGACCACTACCTGGATCTGCGCCTGGACCTGTCCAAGGTACTGTTCGTCTGTACCGCCAACACCCTCGATTCCATCCCCGGCCCGTTGCTCGACCGCATGGAAGTGATCCGCCTGTCCGGCTATATCACCGAGGAAAAACTGGCCATCGCCAAACGCCACCTGTGGCCCAAGCAGTTGGAAAAAGCCGGCGTGCCGAAAGCGCGCCTGTCCATCAGCGATGCAGCGCTGCGTAAGGTGATCGAAGGCTATGCCCGTGAAGCCGGCGTGCGTCAGCTGGAGAAACAGCTGGGCAAGCTGGTGCGTAAATCAGTGGTGAAGCTGCTGGACGATCCCGACGCGAAGATTCGCATTGGCGCCAAGGACCTCGAGCAAGCTCTCGGCATGCCGGTATTCCGCAATGAACGGGTACTGGCCGGCACCGGGGTGATCACCGGCCTGGCCTGGACCAGCATGGGCGGCGCCACCCTGCCGATCGAAGCAACGCGCATCCATACGCTCAATCGCGGCTTCAAGCTCACCGGCCAGCTCGGCGAAGTGATGAAGGAGTCGGCGGAGATCGCCTACAGCTACGTCAGCTCGCATCTGAAGCAGTTCGGCGGCGACCCGACCTTCTTCGACCAGGCCTTCGTCCACCTGCATGTACCGGAAGGGGCCACGCCCAAGGATGGTCCCAGCGCCGGCATCACCATGGCCAGCGCCCTGCTTTCTCTCGCTCGTAACCAGGCGCCGAAAAAGGGCGTAGCCATGACCGGCGAGCTGACCCTCACTGGCCAGGTGCTGCCCATCGGTGGCGTACGCGAGAAAGTGATCGCGGCGCGGCGGCAGAAGATTCACGAGCTGATCCTGCCGGAGGCCAATCGCGGCAGCTACGAGGAACTGCCGGACTACCTCAAGGAAGGAATTACCGTGCACTTCGCCAAGCGCTACAGCGACGTGGCCAAGGTGTTGTTCGACTAGACAGGCAGATGAGGGAGCGGGCGTTGCTCGCGAAGCTTTCAGCCTCGCCGATATTCGCGAGCAGAGCTCGCTCCTACAGCGAACCCAGCATCTCCACGGTCGCCACCGACAGGTCTATGCCGCTATGCTGGGCCAGGTTTCGTCGACTGGAGTTCGTCATGCACGCCACCTTGCGCCTGCTTACCCTGCCCGCCCTGGCCCTGCTTACGGCCTGCGCTCATCAATCCGGCACGCTGGAGCTGAAGAAAGATCGGCAGTGCCCGCTGACGCTGAACAAGGGTCAGCAACTGATTCTCAGCCTACCCAGCAACCCCACCACCGGTTTTCGCTGGGAAGTTCGCGATGGAGCGGCGAACGTGCTGCAAAGCCTCGGCCCCGAGGTCTACAGCAACCCGGAAGACGCTGGACTGGTAGGCGCTGGCGGCATCTCCACCTGGCGCTTCACCGCGCGTGAGCCAGGCGAAGGTCGCCTGCTGCTGACGTACCAGCAGCCCTGGGAGCCTAACGTGCCGCCAGCGGAAACCTTCGAGTGTGAATTGCGGGTGAAATGAGCAAGCCGAACAAGGTAGAGCTTCTGTGGGAGGGGCTTTAGCCGCGACGACTTGAAGCAAATCGCCGCTAAAGCGCCTCCCACGGTTCCGTACCACCATCTATTCATTGGCGGGTTGCACCCGCTCTACAGGCCGAAAACGAACAAGGGGCGCTTCATGCGCCCCTTTCGTTTCCGCGTTTCGCGGCTCTCGCCCGACCTCAGCTCTTGAGCCGGTAACCGGTCTTGAAGATCCAACCCACCAGCAAGATGCACAGCGCCAGAAAGCCCAGCACCATCGCCAGGCTGACGCCGACGTTGACGTCGGACACGCCGTAGAAGCTCCAGCGGAAGGCGCTGATCAGGTACACCACCGGGTTGAACAGGGTCACCGTCTGCCAGGCAGGCGGCAGCATGCTGATCGAATAGAAAGCGCCGCCGAGAAAGGTCAGTGGCGTGACGATCAGCGCCGGGACGATCTGCAGCTTCTCCCAGCCATCGGCCCACACGCCGATGATGAAACCGAACAGGCTGAAGGTCAGAGCCGTCAGCACCAGGAACGCCGCCATCCAGATCGGATGCTGAATCTCGAAATCGACGAACAACCGCGCGGTGAGCAGGATGATCAGGCCGAGGATCACAGACTTGGTCGCCGCCGCGCCGACATAACCGATCAGAATTTCCAGATAGGACACCGGCGCCGACAGCAGCTCGTAGATACTTCCGGAATATTTGGGCATGTAGATGCCGAACGACGCATTGGAAATGCTCTCGGTCAGCAGCGCCAGCATGATCAAGCCCGGAATGATGAAGGCGCCGTAGCTCACGCCCTGCACCTGGGTCATGCTCGAACCGATGGCCGAGCCGAACACCACGAAATACAGCGAGGTGCTGATCACCGGTGTGGCGATGCTCTGCAGCAGGGTGCGCCAGGTGCGCGCCAGCTCGAACAGGTAGATAGCCTTGATGGCGTACAGGTTCATGCGCAAATCTCCATTTCAGGGCGCTGAGAGGCGTAGCGAGCGAAGGTCAGGCAAGGCGAAGTCAGGCGAGGCCGCGGAGTGTACGCGTTGTACATGAGCAGGCCGAGCCTGACTTCAACGCAGCCTGGGCGAGCGCAGTAGCGTCTCATCGGCCTGAGACCAGTGACACGAAGATTTCCTCCAGAGAGCTCTGGCTCGACTGCAGATCCTTGAAGTCGATGCCGTGCTGAGCCAGGTCGCGCAGCAGTTCGGCGATGCCGGTGTTCTCGTGCTGGGCATCGAAGGTGAACACCAGAGCATGGCCCTGATCGGCCAGCTCCAGGCCATAGCGCGACAGCTCGGCCGGCACGCAGGACAGCGGCTGCTGCAGGTGCAGGGTCAGCTGCTTCTTGCCCAGCTTGTGCATCAGCACCTGCTTGTCTTCCACCAGGATGATGCGGCCCTTGCTGATCACCCCGATGCGGTCGGCCATTTCCTCGGCCTCCTCGATGTAGTGGGTGGTCAGGATGATGGTCACGCCGCGCTCACGCAGACGCCGCACCATGTTCCACATGTCGCGGCGCAGCTCCACGTCGACGCCAGCGGTGGGCTCGTCGAGAAAGAGAATCTGCGGTTCATGCGAGAGCGCCTTGGCGATCATCACCCGGCGCTTCATGCCGCCGGACAGTTCCATGATCTTGGCGTTGCGTTTGTCCCATAGCGACAGATCCTTGAGCAACTGCTCCAGGTAGGCCGGGTCGGGCTTCTTGCCGAACAGACCGCGGCTGAACTTTACCGTCGCCCAGACGGTTTCGAACACGTCGCTGACCAGTTCCTGTGGCACCAGACCGATCTGCGAGCGGGCCGCGCGGTAGTCACGGACGATGTCCTTACCGCCGACCAGCACCTTGCCCTCGCCAGGATTAACGATGCCGCAGATGATGCTGATCAGGGTGGTCTTGCCCGCGCCGTTGGGGCCGAGCAAGGCGAAAATCTCGCCCTGGCGAATGTCCAGGTCGATGCCTTGCAGCGCCGGATGCCCGGACGCATAGATCTTGTTCAGTTGCTGGATGGAGATGACCGACTGCACGGTGGATGGCCCCTTGCCTGCGGAAAACGCAACAGTTTACAGGGCATGAGCCGCCGACATCAGCGCGCGGAAGAAAAAACGGCGCACTTGTGGTGCGCCGGGGATGCTGCAGGTGAGGTAGAAACGATTACAGCGCTTGTGGCGATGTAACGATAGGCCTGGCGGCAAGCGCCGCCCGGCGTATTCGGTGGCGAGCGGGATCAGAGCGGCGTCAGCAGCTTGCCGGTGGCGATGAAGGCGCGCAGGTTGTCCAGCACCAGATCAGCCATCTGCTGACGCGTCTCGACACTGGCGCTGCCGACGTGCGGCAACAGCACCACGTTGTCCAGTTCGCGCAGCGCCGCCGGTACCTGAGGCTCACGCTCGAAAACGTCCAGCCCGGCACCGCCGATCACTTTGCCCTGCAACGCCGTGATCAGCGCGGCCTCATCGACCACCGAGCCACGCGCGACGTTGACCAGAAAGCCATCCGGGCCGAGTGCTTCGAGCACCTCGGCGTTGATCAGGTGATGGGTGGCCTTGCCGCCCGGGCAGGTCAGCACCAAAAAGTCTGCCCAACGCGCCAGCGCCAGCAGATCCGGCTCGTGCCGGTAAGGGCTGCCCTCGACCGCACGGCGATTGTGGTAACGCACCGGCATGGAGAAACCGGAGGCGCGCAGGGCTACCGCCTCGCCGATGCGGCCAAGGCCGACGATCCCCAGGCGCTTGCCGCTGACCCGACGCGCCAGCGGGAAGCCCGTGGTGCTGCTCCAGGCGACGCTGCGCACGAAGCGATCAGCCTCGGACAGGCGCCGCGCGCTGTCGATCATCAGGCCCATGGCCAGGTCGGCGACGCAGTCGTTGAGCACGTCCGGCGTGGTGCTGAGCACGATGCCGCGATCACGCAGCAGATCCAGCGGATAGGGATCGTAGCCCACGCCGAAGCTGCAGATGGCGCGCAGATTCGGCAGCAGCGCCAGTTGGTCAGCCGTACAGCCGAAGCGTGCTGAGGACACCATATAGATGAACTGCTCGCCGTGCTCGCGCAGGAACGCCAGCGGCTCGGCCTGTTGCCACAGCGCACTGACCTCGTATTGCTCGGCCAGCTCGCGGTTGAAACGCTCGCTCAGCGGGCCGATCTGCAGCACCTTGGGTTTGCTCATGGAACCTCCTGTTTGGATCGTGCGATTTACCAGGCTGTTGAAAAACTACCTGCGTTGCCAATGCTGCGTTAAATACAGGCTCAAAATGCTCATTTACAGCTCGTAAACTCCGCTTTTTCGCCTGTATTTGCCTTGCACTGGCTACCTCGCCTACGTTTTTCAACGGCCTGCTACAGCAATTTGCCCGGATTCATCAGTCCGGCCAGATCCAGCGCCTGCTTGACGCGGGCCATCAACTCCAGCTCCAGCGGCGCCTTGTAGTGCTGCGCGGCCAGGCGCTTGGACTGTCCCAGGCCATGTTCGGCGCTGATGCTGCCGGCATAGCGCAGGGTCTGGTCGTAGATCACGCGCATGATCGCCTCGGCCTGCGCCTTGAACGCGACATCCTCGGCGCCGATTGGCTTGCTGATGTTGTAATGCAGGTTGCCGTCGCCGACGTGCCCGTAGGCCACGATGCGCACACCGGGGAAGGCCTGCTGCAGTGCGGCATCGGTAAGTTCGATGAAGTCGGGGATACGGCTGACCGGCACGCTGATGTCGTGCTTGAGACTCGGCCCCTCGTGGTTCTGCGCTTCCGAAATGCCTTCACGCAACGCCCACAAGGCGCGTACCTGGGCGTCGCTGGCGGCGACCACGGCATCCAGCGCCACGCCTTGCTCGAAGGCAGCACCGAGGCCCTCTTCCAGCAACTCGTTCAAGGGCGCGTTGGGCTGGGTGTCACTCAGCTCGATCAGTACGTACCAGGGATGCGTGTCGGCGAACGGATCGCTGACACCGGCGACATGGCGCAGGACGAACTCGACGCTTTGCCGCGACATCAGTTCGAAGCCGGTCAGGCGGTCGCCACACAGCCCGCGCATCTGCCCGATCAGCTCGACCGCTGCCTGCGGACTGGGCAGCGCCACCCAGGCGGTGGTCAGGCTGCGCACGGCGGGGAACAACTTGAGCACGGCGGCAGTGATGATGCCCAGGGTGCCCTCGCTGCCGATGAACAGGTGTTTGAGGTCGTAGCCGGTATTGTCCTTGCGCAACCCGCGCAGGCCGTCCCAGATGCGCCCATCGGGCAACACCACTTCCAGGCCCAGGGCCAGGTCGCGCATGTTGCCGTAGCGCAGCACCGCGGTGCCGCCGGCATTGGTCGCCAGGTTGCCACCGACCGTGCAACTGCCCTCGGCGCCCAGCGACAGCGGGAACAGCCGGCCCACCTCGGCGGCGGCTTCCTGTAGCTGCTGCAGGATCACCCCCGCTTCGACGGTGATGGTTTCATTGCCCACGTCCACTGCGCGGATACGCTTCATGCGCGTCAGCGACAGCACGACCTGCGCGCCAGAGTCGTCCGGGATCGAGCCGCCGCACAGCCCGGTATTACCGCCTTGTGGCACCAGGGCGACGCCGGCCTGCGCGCACAAACGCACCACGGCGGCAACTTCCTCGGTCGACGCCGGGCGCAGCACGGCAGCCGCCTGGCCACGGTAGGCACCCCGCCAGTCGCTGAGGTAGCTCTGCATGCGCTCGGCGTCAGTGATCAGGCCAGCCTCGCCGACCGCCTCGCACAATGCCTGCAGCAGATCATCGGACAGGCCACTCATCTCAGGTCACCGGCGCCGGGTTGAACAGCACCAGATCGTTGTGCAGCCGCAGATGCTCGGCGCAGGTCTGCTTTCGACCGCTGGCCACGTCCAGATAGAGCTGGAAGATATGCCAGCCCATTTGCTCCAGCGTCATGCGCCCGGAGACGATCTGTCCAGCGTCGACGTCGATCAGATCCGGCCAGCGTTCGGCCAGTTGCGTGCGCGTGGCCACCTTGATCACCGGCACCATGGACAGGCCATAGGGCGTGCCGCGACCGGTGGTGAAGATGTGCAGGTTCATGCCCGCCGCCAGCTGCAGGGTGCCGCAGATGAAGTCGCTGGCCGGCGTGGCGCAAAACCACAAGCCCTTGCCACGAATGCGCTCGCCCGGCGCGACCACGCCAGCGATGGTACCGTTGCCGGACTTGGCGATCGAACCCATGGCCTTCTCGACGATGTTGTTCAGCCCACCCTTCTTGTTGCCCGGCGTGGTGTTGGCGCTGCGGTCGGCCATGCCGCGCTGCAGGTAGCGGTCGTACCAGTCCATCTCGCGGATCAGCGCATCGGCCACTTCGACCGTGGCCGCACGCGGCGTCAGCAGGTGGATGCCGTCACGCACTTCGGTGTTCTCACTGAACATCACGGTGGCACCGGCGCGCACCAGCAGGTCGGCCGCCACGCCAAGGGCCGGGTTGGCGGTGATACCGGAGAAGGCGTCGCTGCCGCCGCACTGCATGCCGACCACCAATTCGGAAGCCGGCACGGTCTCGCGACGACGCTGGTCGAGCACTTTCAGGCGATCCTCGATCATGCCCATGATCTGCTTGACCATGCCGGTGAAACCGGTGCCGGAATCCTGCAGGCGGAACAACCAGTCCTCCTCGTCCATGCCGTTGGTGAGCTGGTCGCCATCCATCAACTGGTTGGCCTGCAGCTTCTCGCAGCCGAGGCTGATCACCAGCGCCTGGCCACCCAGGTTGGGGTTGCGGCTGATGTTGTACAGCGTGCGGATCGGCACCACCGCGTCCGGCGCGTTGATCGCTACGCCGCAGCCATAGCTGTGCGACAACGCCACCACGTCGTCGACGTTGGGGTACTTGGGCAGGACTTCCTTGCGCACGCGCTCGACCACGTGATCGAGCACGCCGACCACGCACTGCACCGTGGTGGTCACACCGAGGATGTTACGGGTGCCAACGCTGCCGTCCGGATTGCGGAAGCCCTCGAAGGTATAGCCTTCCAGCGGCTCGCCAGGTGCGGTCTTGAGGGTCGCCTTGGGCAGGTTGTCCAACACCGGCGGCTCGGGCATGCGCAGCACCTGCTCGGTGACCCAGCTGCCGGCGGCGATGGGCTTGAGCGCATAGCCGATGACCTCGCCATAACGCACCACCTCGCCGCCTTCGGCGATATCCACCAGCGCCACCTTGTGGCTCTGCGGGATGCCCTCGATAGCCGTCAGACCGTCGTCAAACTGGCCGCCTGCGGCGACGCCCTGGTTATTGACCACCACGCCGACGTTGTCGCTCGGGTGCAGGCGGATATAGCGGGGCGAATCCTGATGGGGAATCAACTGCATGACGCTTGCTCCTGTTGTGCGTTCAGGATGCCGAGCCGGACGTGGCGTCCAGCTCGACCCTGTGAATACGGCCGACGATCAAGCCGAAGCTCACGACCGCCAGCAGGGAATTGAGACCAACATAGGCCAATGCCCAATCGAATGATCCGGTACGGCTGACCAGGTAGCCGATAACGATAGGTGTGGTGATCGCTGCCAGGTTACCGAAGGTGTTGAACAGCCCGCCGGACAAGCCAAGGATCTGCCGAGGCGAAGTGTCGGCCACCAGCGTCCAGCCCAGCGAGCCGAGGCCCTTGCCGAAGAAGGCCAGGGCCATCAGCGCCATCACGGCCGTGTCGCTCTCGACGAAAATGCACAGCACCACGGCGCTCGACAGCAGCAGACCGAACACCATCGGCAGCTTGCGCGCCAGAGTCAGCGAGTGACCGCGACGCAACATGCCATCGGACAGCAGCCCACCAAGCACGCCACCGGCGCAACCGCTGATAGCCGGCAAGGCGGCAGCGAAACCGGCGCCGAGAATGCTCATGCCGCGCGCCTGCACCAGGTAGACCGGAAACCAGGTGAGAAAGAAATAGGTAATGGCGTTGTTGCAGTACTGGCCGAGGTAGATGCCGATCATCGTGCGCTGGCGCAGCAGCAGGCCCAGGTAGCCCCACTGCGAACCGCCAATGCCACCACGCTGCCCTTCCAGATCAATCAGCGCCCCGCCCTGCTCCAGGTGTTCCAGCTCGGCCGCTTCGATACGCGGGTGCTGACGCGGGCCATGCAGCTGCTTCAACCACAGCAGCGACAGCGCCAGCCCCAGACAACCGAGCACGATGAACACCGACTGCCAGCCCATGGTTTGCACCACCCAGCCCATCAAGGGTGCGAACAGGGCGGTGGCAGCATATTGCGCCGAACTGGAGATGGCCGTGGCGGTGGCGCGCTCAGCGGTAGGAAACCACGAGGCGATGATCCGTGCATTGCCGGGAAAGCACGGCGCACTGGCAAAGCCCACCAACAGCCGCAGCAGAAACATCGAGGTCACGGCCCAGGTGCCCGGCAGCCAGCCGACGAAACCCTGCAACAGGGTCAGCGCCGACCAGACGAACAACGCCAGGGTGTACACCGGCTTGGTGCCGAAGCGGTCGAACAGCCAGCCACCGGGAATCTGCCCGATCACGTAGGCCCAGCCGAACGCCGAGAAGATGTAGCCGAGCGTCACCGCGTCGATACCGAGGCCGGCCTGCATCGCCGAACCGGCAACGGACAGACTGGAGCGATCGGCGAAGGTGATGGTCGTGACCAGAAACAGCATCAACAAGATGCTGTAGCGCACACGACCCGGTTTGGCATCTGGCATCGGCAAGGCTCGCGAGACAGAAGTAAAGATTGACCCCGTAGGCCAGGCCGAACACCCGTAGGGTGGGCTTCAGCCCACCAGCTACAGTCTCGGTGGGCTGAAGCGGAACGCCGCCCGGCTCATCCTAAAGGACTGCAATCAAGGTGGGCTGAAGCCCACCCTACGGAATAAAGTCCGGGCTTGGCTCAACGAACCAGGCAGGGCTTCTTGTTATTGAAAGTCCAGTTGGGGATCAGGTACTGCATGGCAATGGCGTCGTCACGCGCGCCCAGGCCCTTGGTCTGGTACAGCTCGTGCGCCTTGGCTAGCGCGTCCCAATCCAGCTCGACGCCGAGACCTGGGGTTTTCGGCACCTGCACCAGACCACCTTCGATGCGCAGCGGGTTGCGCGTCAGGTACTGGCCGTCCTGCCAGATCCAGTGGGTATCGATGGCAGTGACTCGACCCGGCGCCGCCGCGGCGACGTGGGTGAACATGGCCAGGGAGATGTCGAAGTGGTTGTTGGAGTGCGAACCCCAAGTCAAGCCCCAGTCGTTGCACATCTGCGCCACGCGCACGGAACCGGCCATGGTCCAGAAGTGCGGGTCGGCCAACGGGATGTCCACCGATTGCAGGGAGATGGTGTGGCCCATCTGCCGCCAGTCGGTAGCGATCATGTTGGTCGCAGTCGGCAGGCCGGTGGCACGGCGGAACTCGGCCATCACTTCCCGACCGGAGTAGCCGTTCTCGGCGCCGCACGGGTCTTCGGCATAGGCCAGCACGCCATGCAGGTCGCGGCACAGGGCAATGGCCTCATCCAGCGACCAGCCGCCATTCGGGTCCAGCGTCACACGAGCCTCAGGGAAGCGCGCGGCCAGGGCGCGGATCGCCTCGACTTCGGCTTCGCCATGCAGCACACCGCCCTTGAGTTTGAAATCGTTGAAGCCATAACGCGCATGCGCGGCCTCGGCCTGGCGGACGATGGTTTCCGGCGTCAATGCGGTCTGGTTGCGCACGCGCTCCCAGGTGTCATCGGCATCGCGCTCATCGCGATAGCCGAGATCGGTCTTGTCCTTGTCACCGACGAAGAACAGATAACCGAGCATTTCCACGGCATCGCGCTGCTGGCCTTCGCCGAGCAGTGCAGCCACCGGCACACCGAGGTGCTGGCCGAGCAGGTCGAGCAACGCGGACTCCAGCGCGGTGACGGCGTGAATGGTGATGCGCAGATCGAAAGTCTGCAGGCCGCGACCGCCGGAATCACGATCTGCGAAAGCGCGGCGTACCTGGTTGAGCAAGGCGTTGTAGTTGCCGACCGGTTGGCCGACGAGGATCGAGCGGGCGTCGTCGAGGGTCTTACGAATGCCCTCGCCGCCGGGGACTTCGCCGACACCGACGTGGCCGGCGCTGTCCTTGAGAATGAGGATGTTGCGGGTGAAATACGGGCCGTGGGCACCGCTCAGATTGAGCAGCATGCTGTCTTGACCGGCGACCGGTACGACTTGCAGCTCGGTGATCAGCGGAGTGCCGACAGCGGCAGGAATCTGTGAAGTCATGAGCGTTACCCTGTTGTTCTTATGCGGGTTCGACAATGGTTCAATGCCGTCGCGCCCGGACTTCCGGGGCGCGGCCAGGCCGCTCGCCGCAGCGAGCGGCCCTCTGCGGTATTACTGCGCGCCTTGGGCTTCGATCAGCTTGGCCAGGGCTTCGTACTCGTCCGGCAGCAGATCGGTCAGCGGTGCGCGTACCGGACCGGCGTCGTAACCGACGATCTTGGCACCGGCCTTGACAATGCTCACGGCATAGCCGGCCTTGCGGTTACGGATGTCCAGGTACGGCAGGAAGAAATCATCGATCAGCTTGCCAACGGTGGCGTGATCTTCCGCGGCGATGGCGCGGTAGAAGTCCATGGCGGTTTTCGGGATGAAGTTGAACACGGCCGAGGAGTAGACCGGCACACCCAGCGCCTTGTAGGCCGCAGCGTAGACTTCAGCGGTCGGCAGGCCGCCGAGGTAGGTCAGACGCTCGCCCAGGCGCCGGCGGATCGACACCATCAGCTCGATGTCGCCCAGGCCATCCTTGTAACCGATCAGGTTCGGGCAACGCTCGGCCAGTTGCTCCAGCAGGTTGGCGTTGAGACGGCAGACGTTACGGTTGTAGATCACCACGCCGATCTTCACCGACTTGCACACCTGCTCGACGTGAGCGGCAACGCCGTCCTGCGAGGCTTCGGTCAGGTAGTGCGGCAGCAGCAGCAAGCCCTTGGCGCCCAGGCGCTCGGCTTCCTGCGCCATCTGGATGGCAACGCGGGTCGGGCCACCAACGCCAGCCAGGATAGGCACGGACTTCTCGCAGGTGTCCACGGCGGTCTTGATCACGGCGCTGTATTCGTCCGGCGCCAGGGAGAAGAACTCGCCAGTACCGCCGGCAGCGAACAGGGCGGAAGCACCGTAAGGCGCCAGCCACTCGAGGCGGCGCACATAGCCAGCCTGATTGAAATCACCGGCAGCATCGAAGTCGGTTACTGGGAAAGACAGCAGACCGGAGGAGAGGATGGACTTAAGTTCTTGTGGATTCATTATGCGAACACCCTGTTAAAGCGAGTTGTGAGGAATGACGTCAGCCGTAGCTGTAGAGATACGTTATCGTACAACAACAAAAAAAACACCAGTTTTTGTATTACCCGTTCGTCGAAGTTTTTATCGCCTTCGCCCAGCCTGCCCGCAAAACCGCTGCGTAAGCGTGAAAGCTCAGCGTAGAGCAGGCTCCATCATGGCGCCAGAAGAGATGGCAGCGCAATCATCATTAACCATGAGCAGCGTTGACAGGCCTGGAACAGGCTGGTACTAATTTCACCAAGTCATACGACAACCTATGACATTCCAATAAAAACAAACGAGGCCCTGGTCATGTCACAGACCTTCACTGCCGCCCCACCCTGCCATCGTGCCGACCATCGCACCGATGTCAGCAGCCGCCTGAACAGCGCAGTCCGCGCAGGCCTCGTTGCCGTCTTTGCCCATGCTCTCACTTGCTACCGCGCGGATCGCACGATGATCCCGGTGCACGACTGAACCGTACCTTTGCCATTGCGGCCGAGGGCCGCACCAGTTTCGGAGCCCCAGCCAAGATGTACGAAGCCTCCCGTAGCAGCACACCCCAGATCGTCGAGATGCAGGTCATTCCGGTCGCCGGCCATGACAGCATGCTGCTCAACCTGTGCGGCGCCCATGCCCCCTACTTCACCCGTAACCTGGTGCTGCTCAAGGACAATGCCGGGCGCATCGGCTGTGGTGAGGTTCCCGGTGGCGAAGGCATCCGCCAGGCGCTGGAGCGCTGCCGCGAACTGGTGATCGGCCAATCGGTAGGCCGTTACAACCATGTGCTCAATCGCCTGCGCCAGGCCATCGCCGGCCCGGCCAAAGGGCCGCAGACCACCCAGCATCAGGTCACGTCCGAATCCGAAGCGCGTGTACTCAAGCAACCGCACGAGATCAATCTGCGCCTGGACAACGTGATCACCGCGGTCGAAGCCGCGCTGCTCGATCTGCTCGGCCAGCATCTCGACCTGCCGGTGGCCGAACTGCTCGGCAGCGGCCAGCAACGCGACAGCGTGCCGATGCTCGCGTACCTCTTCTATATAGGTGAACGCCAGCGCACCGACCTGCCCTATCTCGCAGGTAAAGGCTCGGCAGATGACTGGTATCACCTGCGCCATCAAGCCGCGCTGACACCGGACGCCATCGCCCGCCTGGCCGAAGCGGCGCATGCGCGCTACGGCTTCAACGATTTCAAACTGAAAGGCGGCGTGATGCGTGGCGCCGAGGAAATGGACGCGATCCGCGCGATCAAGGCGCGCTTCCCCGATGCCCGCGTCACCCTCGATCCCAATGGCGCCTGGTCGCTGGATGAAGCCATCGCCCTGTGCCAAGGACAAGGTCACGTGCTGACCTATGCCGAAGACCCTTGCGGCCCTGAGAATGGCTACTCGGGTCGCGAGATCATGGCCGAGTTCAAGCGCGCCACCGGCATCCCCACCGCCACCAACATGGTCGCCACCGACTGGCGGCAGATGGGGCACTCGTTGCGCCTGGAGGCCGTGGACATTCCCCTGGCCGACCCGCACTTCTGGACCATGCAAGGCGCCGTGCGCCTCGGTCAGGTCTGTGAAGAGTTCGGCCTGACCTGGGGTTCGCATTCGAACAACCACTTCGATATTTCCCTAGCCATGTTCACCCATGCCGCTGCGGCCGTACCTGGCCGCGTCACTGCCATCGACACCCACTGGATCTGGCAGGAAGGCGAGGAACGTCTGACCCGCGAGCCGCTGCAGATCATCGGTGGCCAGGTGCAGGTATCGGACAAGCCCGGCCTCGGTATCGAGCCGGACATGGAGCGGATCATGGCCGCTCACGAACTTTACAAAAAGGTGGCCAACGGCGCGCGTGACGACGCCATGGCCATGCAGTACCTGGTTCCGGGTTGGCAATACGACCCGAAACGTCCCAGCCTCGGCCGCGAGTGACTCGCGCGGCTTTTATCCCAACCCGGAGTATTCCAATGAAAAAAACATTCCGCGCCTCCCTCCTTTCTGCCCTGGTCGGCATGGGTGTCCTGGCCACTCATTCCGCCACCTTCGCCGATGAAGTGAAATGGCCGACCCGCCCTGTCCAGGTGGTGGTAATCGCCAACCCAGGCGGCGACACCGACTTCAACGCCCGCATGATGGCCAAGTACTTCAACGAGATCACTGGCAAGACCATGGTAGTGACCAACGTCGCTGGCGGCGGCGGCACCCTGGCTGCCGAGCAGGTCAAGGGCGCAGCGCCGGATGGCAACACCATCCTGTTCACCCACCCGGGCCAGTTGATCGTCAACGAAGTCGCCGGCCTGACCGAAGACAGCTACGAGACCTTCGACGTTTCCTGCATCGCTGGCGTCGACAAGAGCACCGTGTTCGTTGCCTCCAAGCAGTCGGGCGTGACCAGCATGAAAGACCTGGTCGACAAGTCCAAGGCCAACCCGGGCAGCATCACCTACGGCACCGAGATGGGCAGCTTCTCCCACCTGCAAGGCCTGATGCTGGAGAAACTTACCGGCGCCAAGCTGAAGATGGTCGACGGCGGCACAGTCTCCGACCGCGTGGTAGGCATGCTGGGCGGCCGCCTGGACATGGGCGCCATCACCTACGGTTCCGTACAGGACTACGTGCAGGGCGGCCAGATGGTCGCACTGGGCCAACCCAACGCCGAGCGCAACGCCATGCTGGGTGAAGTGCCGACCCTCAAGGAGCAGGGCCTCGACATCACCATGGACAAGCCCTACGTAGTGGCCTTCCCGAAAGGCACCGACCCGGCGATCGTGAAGAAGATGTCCGACATCATGCAGCAGATCACCGAGCAGCCTGCCTACGCTGAAGACCTGAAGAAGTTCAAGCAGCCGGTCGCGTTCTTCGCCACCGAAGACGCCAAGCAGATTCTGGCCAAGACCCGCGAAGACTTCATGCAGTTCAAGGATGAACTGCGCAAGGCCAAGTAAGCCATACCGCAGCGCCGGCCCGACCGATTCGGGCCGGCGCTTCGCCTCAGAACATCGAGGTACACGATGAACACCCTGAACAAGAAAGAACTGATCATCGGCATTGCCATGCTCGGCGCCAGCCTTACCTACCTGGTACTGGCACAACAGTTGCCCGGGCATGATGGTGTCGATGCCGCCACGGTGCCGAAACTGCTGGCCGGATTCCTGTCTCTGCTTGGCGTGATGCAACTGGTCAGCGCCTTTGCCAAACCCAAGGCCGCTGCCGAACCTGCCGCCAGTCCGGCTCCTGCAGAAGCCGAAGAGCCAACTGTTGAAATCGTCGAGCCGAAGACCGTCATCAAGACACTCGGCCTGATCCTTGGCTACATGGCCCTGCTCGGCCCTGTGGGTTTCCCGATCATGACCGTGGTTTACCTGTATCTGCAGTTCCTCGTGCTGACCCCGGTAAACCAGAAAGCCAGACACCTGACCTATCTGCTGATCGCCGTCATCTGCTCTGCGCTCATCTTCCTGCTGTTCCGCGAGGCCTTCGACCTGTTGCTGCCCGCTGGCCTGCTGAACAATTTCATCTGAGGATCGACCATGCTCGAATTACTGCAGCAAGGCTTCGGTGCCGTCTTTTCACTGAACATCATGATGCTGATGGCCGTCGGCGTGGCCATGGGCATCGTCTTCGGCGCCGTGCCCGGCCTGTCGGCGACCATGGCCGTGGCGCTATGCCTGCCGCTGACCTTCACCATGGGCCCGCAAGCGGGTCTGTCGCTGCTGGTCGCATTGTTCATCGGCGCCACGTCTGGCGGCCTGATCTCGGCGATCCTGCTGAAGATTCCGGGAACACCTTCATCGATCGCTACAGTGTTTGACGGCGGCCCGCTGATGGAACAGGGCCAGGGCGTCAAGGCACTGGGCGTCGGCATCGTGTTCTCCTTCCTGGGCACCATCTTCAGCATCGTCGCGCTGATGTTCATCGCCCCGCAGCTGGCCAAGGTCGCCCTGAGCTTCGGCCCGCACGAATACTTCGCCATCGCCGTGTTCTCCCTGACCCTGATCGCCACCCTGTCGGCCGGCTCCATGGTCAAGGGCCTGTTCGCGGGTGCGCTGGGTATCGCGGTATCCACCGTCGGCATCGCCCCGGTCGAGGCAGTACGCCGCTTCACCTTCGGCGTCAGTGAGCTCAATGGCGGCTTCTCGATGCTCACGGTAATGATCGGCATGTTTGCCGTGGCCGAGATCATCAAGCTCGCCGAAACCGGCCGCCATGCCGTGCAGGGCAAGGCCAAGTCGGTGAGCATGAAGAACATCAAGGGCTTCGGTTTCTCGCTCAAGGAATTCCGCGAGCAACTGCCCAACGCCGGTCGCTCCGGCCTGATCGGTCTGGGCATCGGTATCCTGCCAGGCATCGGTGCGGGCACCTCGAACCTGGTGTCCTACATCATCGCCAAGAAGCGCGCGAAAGACGGGCACACCTACGGTAAAGGCAACATCGGCGGCGTGGTCGCCAGCGAGACGGCCAACAACGCCGGTATCGGCGGCGCCATGATGCCACTGATGACCCTGGGCATCCCCGGCGACACCGTCACCGCGATCATGCTCGGCGGCTTTCTGATCCACGGCATCCAGCCAGGTCCGCTGCTGTTCATCAGCCAGGGCCCACTGGTGTACACCATCTTCGCCGCGCTGATCGTCGCCACCTGCATGATGCTGTTCATGGAGTTCTACGGCCTGCGCCTGTTCATCAAGCTGCTCGACGTGCCCAAGCACATCCTGCTGCCGATCATTCTGGTGCTGTGCGTGGTCGGCGCCTTCGGTCTGTCCAGCCGCCTGTTCGACGTCTGGTCGATCCTGCTGTTCGGTCTGCTCGGTTATGCCTTCGTCAAGGCCGGTATGCCGGCGGCGCCGTTCATCATCGGCTTCATCCTCGGGCCAATGGCGGAAACCAACCTGCGACGCGGCCTGATGCTGTCGGACGGCAGCTTCGCCGAGTTCTTCACCAATCCGATTGCCGGCACCTTCCTCGGCCTGGCATTGGTGTTCGTGCTCTGGCAGGTGTTCAGTGCATTGCGCCCGAAACCCAGCGCGATCAACGAAATACTTCGCACCTGACCCATCCCACCGTTCCCCTCGCCAACACGGCGAGGGGAATACCAGCATCTCCCCTCTCACGCCCGCACTCCAAAGGCGTCCTGCGCCACTGTCCAGCCGGCCACCCGTTCACTCAGGCTCAGGCCTAGCCCGGCCCGCATCGGCACCTGCATGCAACCGCCGCGAATCTCCAGGCGCTCGTTGAACACAGGCTCCAGCCACTCGAAATGCTCCACCCAGGTGGCATGCTCGTAGGCAGCCGCCAGATGGATGTGCAGTTCCATGACAAAGTGCGGTGCCATGACCAACCCGTGCCGTCTGGCCACCTCGGCAACCTGCAGGAACGGCGTGATACCACCGACTCGCGGTGCGTCATGCATGATCACGTCGACCGCTCCGCGCTCCACGTAAGCGCACGCCTCGGCTGCGCTACTGAGCATCTCGCCGCTGCCGACCGGGGTAACCAGTTGCGCGGACAACGCCGCATGCCCCTCCAGATCGTGCGCATCGAGCGGCTCCTCGATCCAGGTCAGATTCAGCTCTTCCAGAGCGCGCCCCATGCGCAGCGCCGTGGTGCGATCCCATTGCTGGTTGACGTCCACCATCACCGCCACTTCATCACCGAGGGCATGACGCAACGCCCGCACGCGACGTAAATCTTCAGCTTGATTCGGCTGCCCGACCTTGAGCTTGATGCCACAGATGCCGCCCGCCAGTGCCTGCCCGGCGCGGTCGATGACCTCCTCGATGGGCGCCTGCAGGTAGCCGCCAGAGGTGTTGTAGCAAGGCACCGCATCACGCTGGGCGCCGAGCAGCTTGGCTAGCGGCAAACCGGCCCGCCGCGCCTTGAGATCCCACAACGCCGTGTCGAACGCCGCGATGCTTTGCACTGCCAGACCACTGCGGCCGATGGAGGCACTTGCCCAACTGAGCCGCCCCCATAGACGGGCAATATCGTTGCCATCTTCGTTGAGCAGCAGCGGTGCCAGCTCTCGGGCGTGAGCGTATTGCGCCGGGCCACCGGTGCGCAGGGTGTAGCTGAAGCCGAGCCCGGTATGCCCCTGGCGGGTTTGCAGCTCGACGAACAACAGACTGACGGCCGACAGCGGCAATTGTCGACCAGTGGACACCTTGGCATCGCTCACGGCCCGAGCCAGTGGCAGATCCACCGAGCGCAGGCCGATCCATGTGATCGGATCAGGGGTGTAAAGGTCGAGACTCATCGTCACTCCGGACGCGAAAGCGTGGAGCGATGATGGACGCCGCCATTGATCCAGGTCTAATCTAGTTTTCTACTCAATTGATACCTGGATTGAATCAGTGTTCGAGCTATCGCAACTGCGTTGCTTCACCACCCTGGCCGCCGAGCTGAATTTCCGCCGCGCTGCCGAGCGCCTGAACATGACTCAGCCGCCACTGAGTCGGCAGATCCAGCTGCTCGAACACCAGTTGGGCGTGGCGTTGTTCACCCGCAGCACCCGCTCGGTGGCGTTGACGGCAGCTGGCCGCGCCTTCTTCGTCGAAGCCCAGGCTCTGCTCGACCAGGCCCACCGCGCAGCGCAAAGCGCCAGGCTGGCTGCCATCGGCGAAAGCGGCGCACTCAACATCAGCTTCGTCGCCAGCGCGGTGTATGACGTGCTGCCGCGCGCGATCACCACCGCCAAGCGCGAACGTCCTGGGGTGGATATCGCCTTGCTGGAGATGAGTACCTTCGAACAGGTGCAGGCACTGCGCGCCCGCCGTGTGGACCTGGCCATCGTCCGAGCGCCCTTGCAGCAACCCGGCCTGGTCAGCGAATGCCTGCTGCGCGAACCCTTCGTGCTGGCTGCGCCCGCCGAACATCCGCTGGCGCAGCACGAAAGGCCGACCCTGGAAATGCTCCATGGCCAACCCTTCATCCTTTATGCACATACCGCCTGGCAGCCCTTCAACGAACTGCACACCGGCCTTTTTCGCGCCAGCGGCATCCAACCCGAGTTCGTTCAGGCGCTGGGGTCGACGCTGACCATCCTGTCGCTGGTCAATGCCGGTATGGGGCTGGCACTGGTGCCGCGCAGCGCCAGTGCCATTCGCTTCGAGCAGGTGCGTTTCCGCGAGCTGCCGCTACCCAAAGGTGTATGCGGCGAACTGCATCTGGTCTGGCGCGACGACAACGACAACCCGGCCTTACCGTCGATGATCGCAGCTGTGCGTCAGGCCGCGCACGACATCTATCCGCAGAGCTGACGCATCAAGCGCGTTTGCCGACCTCTGCCTGCTGCACCGTCCAGCCGGCAACCTGCTCGCTCAGGCTCAGCCCCAAGCCCGGACGAGTCGGCACCAACATGCGCCCGTCGCGAATCTCCAGACGCTCGTTGAACAGCGGCTCCAACCATTCGAAATGCTCGACCCAGGGCTCGCGCGTGTGGCTGGCGGCCAGGTGCACGTGAAGCTCCATGGCGAAGTGCGGCGCCAGGGTCATGCCGGCCTGCTCGGCCAGGGTCTGCACGCGTAGGTACGGGGTGATACCGCCGACACGCGGCGCATCGGGCATGAGGAAGTCGGCGCCGCGCTGGCGAATGAACTCCCAGTGCTCGGCCGGGCTGGTGAGCATCTCGCCGGTGGCGATCGGTGTATCGAACAGACGCACCAGCTCAGCGTGGCCTTCAGCGTCGTAGCAGTCCAGCGGCTCCTCGATCCAGATCAGGTCGAAGGGCTCCAGACGACGGCACATGCGCCGCGCAGTCGGGCGGTCCCATTGCTGGTTGGCATCGACCATCAGCGGGAAGCTCTCACCCAGATGTTCACGCACCGTGCTGACGCGGTGGATATCCAGCGCCCAGTCAGGCTGGCCGACCTTGAGTTTGATGCCGCCAATGCCCTTCTCGCGGGAGATATCGGTGTTCTTCAGCAACTGATCGAGCGGTGTATGCAAGAAGCCGCCGGAGGTGTTGTAGCAGCGCACCGAGTCACGATGACTACCGAGCAAACGTGCCAGCGACAGGCCACTGCGGCGCGCCTTGAGATCCCACAGGGCGACGTCGAAGGCACCGATGGCCTGGCTCGCCAGGCCGCTGCGGCCGACCGATGCGCCAGCCCAGCACAGCTTGTCCCACAGTTTGGCGATATCACTGGGGTTCTCGCCGATCAGGTTCGGCGCCACTTCCAGCGCATGGGCGAACTGGCCGGGGCCACCGGCACGCTTGGAGTAACTGAAACCGAGGCCACGATGACCATCGCGGGTTTCGATCTCGGCGATCAGGATGGCGATCTCGGTCATCGGCTTCTGCCGGCCGGTGAGCACCTTGGCATCGCTGATCGGGTTGGCCAGCGGCAGGGCTACCGAACGCAGGCTCAGCCAGGCAATGCGGTCGTCATCGGCGCGTGGAGTGGCGTTATCAGTCATGACTTCTTCCTCGTGATGAACTCGGCGCCCTTTGGGCCGCCGAAAATGGACAACCCGAGTCAGATTAAGATGATTGCGCAATCATTCAAGCATCGAAATTATCTGCGGTTCCTGACTGATTCGGCACCGCGACTACTCGTCTAGACATTTCACAAATCTGCAACATTCACCAACTACGCTTGAACATGTCCTGCTGCGCCTGACCTCCGAGGCATCCGATCATGTTCCTGCAAAAATCCCTGCGTGCGCAGATTCTCGCCTTACTCGGCGGCAGTCTGGCACTGATCCTGATCACCGCTCTGGCCTGCTTCAGCTTTCTCTCCAGCGGCATTCAATCCTACCGTGGCCTGCTCGATGGGCCGCTGGAGTCTTCGCGCCTGATCGACGCGGCCAACGTCGAATTCAAGATTCAGGTGCAGGAATGGAAGAACGTCCTGCTGCGCGGCCAGGACAGCGCCAACCTGCAACGCTACTGGAGCCAGTTCGAAGCGCAGGAGCGCAAGGTGCAGGATATTCTCGGCCAGTTGACCGGGATCGCCGCAGCCGACCCGGCGTTGAAGACGCAGGTCGAGCGTCTGCGTAGCGAACATCAGGCGCTGGGTGGCAATTACCGCAAGGGCCGCGACGCCTTCGTGGCCGCCGGAGCAGATGCCAGAGCCGGCGATGAAGCAGTCAAAGGTATCGACCGCGCCGCCAGCGAGCAGATGACGGCTCTGGTCGAGCAGTTACGCCAGAACAGCCTGAGCCAGGCCGAGCAGATCAACGCCAGCGCCGCGCGCACCATTCTCAGTGGCACCATCGTGATGCTGGCCGCCGCCCTGGTCATCGCCGTATTCAGCCTGTGGCTGGTCAATCGCAACCTGATCATTCCCATCCGCCACCTGATCGGACATGTCGACCAACTCAGCCAAGGCCGTTTCGGCCAACGCGTGGAAAGCACCCGACAAGATGAACTGGGCCTGCTGGCGCGCGCCGCGAACACCCTGCGCGACTTTCTTGCCAGCACCAGCGAGCGCCTGCACCACAGTACGCAGAACCTCGACAGCGCCAGCAGCGAGCTGAACGCCATCGCCTCACGCATGACCGAGGGCGTCAGCGAGCAGTTCGAGCGCACCGATCAGGTCGCCACGGCCATGCATGAGATGTCCGCCACGGCGCAGGAAGTCGCGCGCCACGCCGCCGACGCCGCGCACGCGGCCAACGATGCCGACGACTCGGCCCGCCAGGGCAGCACGGTGATGCAATCGACCATCGCCACCATCACCGACATCCGCGGCGAGATCGCCAACACCGCCGAGGTGATCCGTCGCCTGGAAAGCGACAGCGGGCGTATCGGCAAGGTGCTGGAAGTGATCCGCGGCATCGCCGAGCAGACCAACCTGCTGGCGCTCAACGCCGCCATCGAAGCCGCTCGCGCTGGCGAACAGGGCCGCGGTTTCGCCGTGGTCGCCGACGAGGTGCGCCACCTCGCCCAGCGCACCGCCGAGTCCACCGCAGAGATCAACCAGATCATCGACACCGTGCAGAGCGGTGCTCTGAATGCCGTGCGCGCCATCGAGAGCGGCCAGCAGCGCAGCGAACAGGGCGTGACCCAGGTCACCGAGGCCGGTGCAATGCTGCAGCGCATCACCGAGGCCGTGGAAGCCATCCGCGACATGAACCAGCAGATCGCCACCGCCGCCGAAGAGCAGACCTCGGTAGCCGAGGATATCTCGCGCAACCTCACCGAGCTGACCGCCATCGCCAGCGCCAACCAGGACAACGTCGAACGTACGCAGAAAGCCAGCCGCAACCTGCATGATATGTCCGGGCAACTGGGCGAAGTGACTCGCCGCCTGGGCTCCTGACCAGATCTGCGAACCGGCATGGCACGCGTCTCCGCCTCCAGCATCTACCGCCTGCGCGCAGAGTGAGTAGCGAGGCGCGGGGTCAACAGTATGCTGCGCCCTCCAACTCGCCTGCGCTAAAGGTCCGCAAGGCGAGCAAGGCTTCGCCCTGCCCGCTGCACCTGCTGAGAACGTACAAACGACAAAAGGCAGCAATTAACCCTTGCTATTTATGTAATAGGAATTATTCTCATTTATGTAATGACGGCCAAGGAGACCTGCCATGACCTACCTGATCGATGCCTGGCTGGACCGCCCGCATCCCTACCTGCGCATCCTCAACCGTGAAACCGGTGAAGTTTGCGCCATGCTCGAAGAAGAAGCCCTAGACGAACTGCGTGATCAGGGCGACCTGGATTTGCACGAGCTCAGCTCCAGCGAACCCATCGTCCTCAAGGAACTGGTGCGCAGCCTGTTTCTGTACTGCTACGCCCGGGCATTGCGCCCATCCTGAAAGACAAAACGGCCCTTGTGCAATGCAGAAGGGCCGTTCGTACGTTGCCTAGGGTGGACGACGCTTCACCCGTCCACCGTGGTCGCGATGGTGAACAAAAAAAGCGTTGTCCACCTTACAAACCTTTCTCCGGCATCGCGAGCTAGAGCGATACAAGGCAAAAACAAGCGAGTAAGCGCAGTGTACTTTTGTACATGAGCATTACTCGCTTGTTTTTAACGCAGTAGCGCCGACGCGCAGCAGGCCGTTAACGACTCTTACAGGATGTCGAGCAGCTCGACATCGAATACCAGCACACTGTGCGGCGGAATGCTGCCGACGCCCTGAGCGCCGTAGGCCAGCTCGCTCGGTACGTGCAGGCGCCATTTGCTGCCGGTGCCCATCAGTTGCAGCGCCTCGACCCAGCCCGGAATCACACCACCGACCGGGAATTCAGCCGGCTGGCCACGCTCGTAGGAGCTGTCGAACACGGTGCCGTCGATCAGGGTGCCGTGGTAGTGAGTACGCACCTGATCCTCAGCCGACGGCTTGGCGCCCTCGCCTGCGACCAGCACTTCATACTGCAGGCCGGAGGCCAACACGGTAACGCCCTCGCGCTTGGCGTTCTCAACCAGATACGCACGGCCTTCGCCGGCAGCGGCTTCGGCCTTGGCGGCAGCTTCGGCCTGCATGATCTCGCGGATGACCTTGAAGCTGGCACCCAGCTCAGCCTCGGAAACGCGGCTGGCCTGGCCACTGAACGCGTCGGTCAGACCGGCCAGGATAGCGGTCAGGTCGACGCCAGGCGGCGGGTTGTCACGCAACTGACCACCGAGTTGACGACCGATGCCGTAGCTGACGCGGCCCTCATCGGAGGACAGATCGGGGCTGAAGTTGAATTCGGACATGAAAGGCTCCGCTTGGGGCTGTGAAAAAAGGTCGGCCAGACTAGCACAGAACGCAGAGTCACCGGGCGCCCGCCCCACCGTCAGTCCGCCAGCTCCACGTAGATGCGTCGCCTTTGACCTGGAGCAACAGCTACTACCTTTAGCTAAGCTTCACTTAAGGAAAGCACAGATATCATTTAGACATCATTCGTTCGCCCCTCAGGAGCGTGCGCCATGCAAAACGGCTCTCAAGTCAGTCTTCGGACATGGATATGGCGTGCCTTCGTACAGACGGCGCTGATTCCGCTGATTCTGGTGGAGACGGTACTGATCAGCGTCTACCTGATCAGCAACGTATCGATCCGTGATGCACAGATATCCCACCTGCGCGAAACCACTCTCAACGATCTACAGGCGGCCGCCAATCAGGAAGCCCATCTGGTCGAAAGCGAACTCGGCCATATCGCGCGACTCACCAGCACCTATGCCTCCCTGACCCAGCAAGCATTGGACAATAGCCAGTCGAGTGCGCCGGCAGAACTGGCCGTTACGCCCAGCGGCGTGCGTTACAGCCCGCGCGATGACGGTGGCGCGGCCTCCTTCTACTCCAACGTCACGCCCCTGGATAAGCAGGATCTGCAGAAGGTAGCGCGCTTGGCCGCCCTCGACCCGCTGATGCGCGAAACCGTGCGGCAAAACCCGCTGGTAGCCAGCATCTATTTCAACAGCTGGGACAGCTACAACCGCATCTTTCCCTGGTTCGACACACCTTCGCAGTATCCCCACGACATGGTGATACCGGACTACAACTTCTATTACCTGGCAGACGCCAAGCACAACCCCGAAGGCAAGGTCGCCTGGACCGACGTCTACCTCGACCCGGCCGGCCAAGGCTGGATGCTTTCTGCCGTTGCCCCTGTCACGCGCGGCGACTTTCTGGAAGGCGTGGTGGGCTTGGACATCACCGTCGGCAAGCTGCTCGAACACATTCAGAGCCTCGACGTGCCCTGGAATGGTTATGGCGTGATCGTCAGCAAGCAGATGAACATCATGGCCCTGCCTCCCGCTGGCGAAGACGACTTCGGCCTGGACGAGCTGACCACCCACTCCTACGACGAAGCCATCAGCTCGGAGCTGTTCAAACCCGAAGACTTCAACCTGGGCAAACGTGCCGATACCGAAGACCTCGCCAAGGCCATCGCACAGCAGGACAAAGGCGTGCTCTCGGTCCGACTTAACGGCCGTCCGCACCTGGTCGCCTGGGCCACGATCCCGGCTACCGACTGGCACATGCTCACCGTAGTCGACGAGGCCGAAGTCTTCAGCCAGACCAACGCACTGGCCAGCCACTACCGCAACATCGGCTACCTGCTGATCGGCGGCCTGGTGTTGTTCTACCTGGTGTTCTTCGCCTTCATGTGGGGCCGTGCCCGTGAACTGACCGAGCGCCTGCGCAAACCCATCGGTGGCATCGTTGCCATGCTCCGCGAAATCGGCCAGGGCAACTGGAAGCCCAAGCGCCCGGCGACCACCATCACCGAACTCGAGGCGATCATCGATGACGTCGAATCCATGGGCCAGCGCCTGGAACGCAGCGCCACCCAGCTTCAGCGCGCCAGCCACGAGGCCCAGGAAGCCAGCCGCGCCAAGAGCCAGTTCATTTCCAGCATGAGCCATGAGCTGCGCACCCCGCTCAACGCCATCCAGGGCTTCGCACAGTTGATGCGCATACAGCAGGAGCAGCCGGACAAACAGGACACCGACTACCTCGAGGAAATCCTGCTCGCCAGCCGCCACCTCAACCAGCTGGTGGGCGATATCCTCGACTGGTCGAGCCTACAGAGCGACCAGCCACGCCTGGACATGACCAAGGTCGACGCCGTCGCCCTGATGAACGAGTGCGCCGACCTGGTCGCACCGGAAGTCGAAGCCCATGGCCTGGCGCTCAAGCTGGCGCTGCCGGAAACAGCCGTGCCGGTACTGGCGGACCAACGGCGCTTGCGCCAGGTGCTGCTCAACCTGCTGTCCAACGCCATCAAGTACACCCCATCTGGCAGCATCAGCCTGAGCTGCACCGAACATGATGACCGTGTACGGCTGATGGTCAGCGACACCGGCATGGGCATCGCCAGCGAGCTGCAACCGCTGCTGTTCGAACCCTTCCAGCGCCTGGGCCAGGAGAACGGCGCCATCCAGGGCACCGGAATTGGCCTATCGTTGTGCAAGGAATATGCAGCGCTGATGAATGGCGAGATGGGCCTGCACAGCGAGCCGAACAAGGGCAGCCAGTTCTGGATCGACCTGCCGCGCCACGTCCCCCCGGTACAAGCTGAAGCACCTGAATCGACGCCGCTTCAGGCATGCGTCTATCACGGCGACCTCGACCGCACGAACCGTGAAATCGTCAGCCAGGCACTGGCCGATATCGATCTGCAGCAGTTCGATGATGGCCAGCAACTGCTGGCAGCGCTTCACAGCAGACGTCCTGATCTGCTGCTGCTCAGCGTCGAACTGAATGGCCTGGACGGCCGCGACCTGCTCCGCGCCCTGCACCAGAGCGCCGAGTTGGCAGACCTGCCGGTGATTCTGCTGAGCCGTGAAGATCAGCTGCAGGAACTGGTCGGTCTGGGTGCCAGCGCCTTGCTCGGCGTGCCCATCGACCCTGATGAACTACACCAACTGGTCTGCGACCTGACCGGCAAGGAGGCAACCGATGCTGTCTAAGGACTTTCGCCAATCACGCGTGGTCATCGTCGATGATGTGATCGCCAACAGTCGCCTGCTGGAGTCCAGCCTCCGGGCCTTTGGCCTGCGCGACACCATCAGTTTCTCCGACTCGTCCGCCGCGCTGGACTGGTTGCAGCACAACCCCTGGAGCCTACTGCTGCTCGATCTGGACATGCCGGCGCCGAACGGCTTCGACATTCTCCGCGCGCTGGCCGACCGTGATCGCAGCAGCAACCCGATCATCATCATTACCGCGCTGAACGACGCGGCCAGCCGCCGTACCGGCCTGGAACTGGGCGCCAACGATTATCTGAGCAAACCCGTCGACCTGCCCGAGGTGATCCTGCGGGTACGCAGCAACCTGCAACTGAGCCAGGCCAGCATTGCCCTGTATGAAGCCAACACGACACTGGAGCAACGCGTACACGAACGCACCGCCCAGCTGACCCAGAGCTATAGCGCCGTGGTGCGCACCCTGTCGAGAGCAGCCGCCTATCGCGACAGCGAGACCGGCAACCACATCCTGCGTATTGGCGAATCCGCCGCGCTGATCGCCGAGGCCCTGGGCATGAGCGCCGAATGGGTAGAGCTGATTCGTCAGGCAGCGCCTATGCATGATGTCGGCAAAATCGGCGTACCCGACCACATTCTGCTCAAACCCGGCCCCCTGACCGATGATGAACGCCGGCAGATGCAGGAGCACCCCGCCATCGGCCACGCCATTCTGAGCGACCAGCATGCCTCCGAGCTGACCACGCTGGCCGCGGAGATCGCCCTGACCCATCACGAGAAATGGGATGGCAGCGGCTACCCCAATGGTTTGAGCGGTGAACAAATCCCGCTGTCCGGGCGCATCGTCGCCATCTGCGACGTCTACGACGCCTTGCGCATGCCACGCCCATACAAGGCGCCCTGGCCCATCGAAAAAGCCCAGGTGTTTATTCGTGAACAGTCCGGCAAGCATTTCGACCCAGAGTTGGTCGCACTGGTGGAGAGCCTCTATGAGCAGATCGAGACCCTCCAGCACGACCTCAGCGATTGCCCTCAAGGAGACTGATGGACCTTGATAACGACACGTAACGCCTCAGCCCGCTAGTCATCTCTTAAATCTTTGAGTACTGCCACCATGAACTTCAGATCCATCTCCATAGCCCCTCGTGCTGCGATAGGATTTGGCTTGATCGCCCTGCTGGTCTTCGCCCTCGGCGGTTTTGCCCTGCTACAGATGAACAGCATGCATGACCGCTCCAGCGAGGTAGAAACCAACTGGATTCCCAGCCTCAATACCCTGGGCGACGTCACGCAGGACATCCTGCGTCTGCGCGCAGTGACCCTGCGCATGCTGCTCAGCGAAACCCCCCAGCAATTGCAGGAAAACATGGCACTGGCGCAGAAGCTGCTGGATGACCTGAAGGGTGCACAGTCCCGCTACGAGACCTTGATCAGCTCATCCGAGGAACGCGGCACCTACGAAGAGTTCAAGAGTGCCGAGGTAGCCTATCTGAGACTGCGTGACCAACTCGTTCAGCATCTGCAGAACGGTGACCGTCAGACCGCACAGGATTTGCTCGCAGGGGGCATGAACAAGCAGGCTGACATGATGGTCAAGGCCCTCAATACCCTGATAGACCTCAATCGCCAGGGCGCCTCGAATGCAGCAAAAGCCGCAGATTCCGTTTACACCCAGGCCACCCGCGGCACGTTGCTGGTCATGGCTCTTTCGGCCATTGCCACGGTGATACTTGCCGCGCTGCTGACTCGCAGCATCGTCAAGCCATTGGCTGACGCGGTACAGGTGGCGGACTCGGTGGCCAGCGGCAATCTGACCCTGAACATCGACACCCAGGGCAATGACGAGCCGGCCAAGTTGTTGCAGGCGCTCAAGAGCATGCAGGGCAATCTGCGCGGCACCATCGAACAGATCGCCGACGCCTCCAATCAACTGGCATCGGCCGCTGAACAACTGAGTGCCGTCACTGATGGCACCGCGCGCAACCTGCACCAGCAAAGCCTGGAGATCGACCAGGCCGCCACCGCCGTCACCGAAATGAGCAGCGCCGTGGATGAGGTGGCGCGTAACGCCGCCAGTGCCTCGGAAAGCTCCAGCGAATCCGGGCGCATTGCCCGCCAGGGCAGCGAGCGCATCACCCAGACGTTGTCATCGATCAACCAGCTGGCCGCCGATGTCGATTTGACCTCGAGCAACTTCGGCCAACTGGCCGGCAAGATCCGTGGCATCAGCCAGGTACTCGACGTGATTCGCAGCATCGCCGAACAGACCAACCTGCTTGCCCTCAACGCCGCCATCGAGGCTGCACGTGCAGGCGAAGCGGGTCGCGGTTTTGCCGTGGTTGCCGATGAAGTGCGCGCCCTGGCGCACAAGACCGGGCAATCCACCCGCGAGATCGAGACCATGATCAGTACCGTGCAAGGTGACACCGAACAGGCGGTGCGCGCCATGGAATCGAGCAATGGGCTAGCCAAGCAGACGCTGGATATCGCCGAGGGCGCGGGAGCCGCGCTGGATCAGATCATTCAGTCGATTGCCGAGATTGGCGACCGCAACCTGGTGATCGCCAGCGCCACCGAACAGCAGGCCCACGTCGCCCGTGAAGTGGATCGCAACCTGATCAACATTCGCGACCTGTCGCTGCAGAACTCGGCTGGTTCGGAACAGACCAGCACCGCCAGCCGCTCGCTGTCGAGCCTGGCCGCCAACATGCAGGGCATGGTCGCGCGCTTTCAGGTCTGAGCCTTCGCAGCGGGTGCCCGGAGGTTACTCCGGTCACCCGCTCAGCGCGAACGCCGACAGCGCTCTGAGCAGTAGCGCACCTCGTCCCAGCAGCGCGCCCACTTCTTGCGCCAGCTGAACGGCAGGCCGCAGACCGCGCAGGTCTTCACCGGCAACTCGCTTTTCTTCACAGCATCTCCCCGGCATCGAGCTTGGCCAGCAGGCGCTCGCCCCAATCCCACAGCACCTGTTGCTTAGCCTCGGTCATGCGCGCCAGGTTTCGGTAAACCATGCCAATGCGCGGGTTACGCTCCAGGGGCTCGCGGTGGCGCATCAGAAAATGCCAGTACAGCGCGTTGAACGGGCAGGCCGATTCGCCGGTGCTCTCGCCCACCTTGTAGCTGCAGCCCTGGCAATGGTTGGACATGCGCTTGACGTAATGACCACTGGCGCAATAAGGCTTGGAGCCGAGGTAGCCACCGTCGGCATGCATCACCATGCCCAGAGTGTTGGGCAGCTCCACCCAGTCGAAGGCGTCCATATACACGGCCAGGTACCAGTCACAGATGGCTTTGGGCGCGATGCCAGCGAGCAAGGCGAAGTTGCCGGTGACCATCAGCCGCTGGATATGGTGCGCGTAGGCATGCTCCAGAGTCTGGCCGATGGCCTGACGCATGCAGTTCATCCGCGTCTTGCCGGTCCAGTAGAACTGGGGCAGCGCTCGTGAGTTGCCAAAGCGATTGCCCTCGGCGTACTCCGGCATACGTAGCCAGTAGATGCCGCGCACGTATTCGCGCCAGCCGATCAACTGGCGGATGAAACCTTCGGCGGCATTCAGCGGCACGTCGCCGGCACGATAGGCGGCCTCGACCTCGGCGCAGATCCGCCGCAGATCGAGCAAGCCGATATTCAGCGCAGCGCTAATGCGCGAGTGGAAGAGAAAGGGCTCACCATCGGCCATGGCGTCCTGGTAGTCACCGAAGTCTGCCAGGCCCTGGGCCAGAAAATACTGCCAGAGGCGTTCGGCCTGCTCGGCCGTGACCGGATAATCGAAACCCTCCAGGCTGCCGTAATGACTGGTGAAACGCCGCTCGACCAGCGCCAGCACATCACGGGTGATGGCATCCGGCTCGATACTCAGCGGCGCGGGTGGATGTATGCCTTTGGGCAATGCCTTGCGATTGTCCGCATCGAAGTTCCAGGCACCGCCCTCCGGTGTGCCGTCAGGGTTGAGCAGCAGCCCGCTGTCACGGCGCATCTCACGGTAGAAGAACTCCATGCGCAACTGCTTGCGCCCCTTGGCCCAGGCAGCGAACGCATCGCGGCTGCATAGAAAGCGGCTGTCCTGGTGCCAGTGAATCGGCACGCCACAGTGACGCAGCGCCTGCTCCAGGCGCCAGTCGCCGCACTCGGTCAGATGCACCTCGGCAGGGTCGAGCCGTTGCGTCCAGCGCAGCAGCTCGCCCGGCAACGAGCCCGTGTTGTCCGGATCGTCCAGGGCCACGTAATGCACCTGCTGGCCCTGCTCACGCAAGGCTTCGGCGAAATGGCGCATGGCGCTGAAGATCAGGGCGATCTTCTTCGGGTGATGCGGCACATGACTGGCCTCTTCCATCACTTCGGCCAGCAGCACGTGGTCGTGCTCGCGGTCGATGTCCTTCAATGCACCAAGGCCGTGGGTAAGCTGGTCACCCAGGATCAGAATCAGACGGCGCGCACTCACAGCGGCACGATCTCCATATTCGGGTGGCGGCGCAGATGGCCGATCAGGATGTGATAGGTATCGAGATTGAAACCGCCACGACGCGCAGCTAGTAGCGGCTGGGCATGCTCGAGCTGGTCGACCGTACCGAGATGACGCCATTGATCGAGCACGTGCCACTGAGTGAGGCCGTGCTGCTCGTCGCGCTCGACCAGCGCGACCGGCCCGCTCCAGGGCCAGGCCTGGGTCTGCAGGCGCTCGGCACCGGCAAGCAGCCGCCGGTCATGGGCCGAGCGCGGTTCCTCACCACAGCAGGCGCCCGCGCAGCGCCCAAGCTGATAGGCGAAGCAGGCTCCCTCGCCCTCCTCCAACCCCAGCACGCGCAGACACAGTCGCCGCTCGCGCGCCTGCTCCAGAAGCCACTGACGCGCCTGATGACGCGAGCGGAACAGCCCAACATGCCTGAGCCCGGGCCTCAATGCATGGTGCTGCAGCAGTTCGATGTGCAGCTCACCAGGCTCGCCCGCCAGCGCCCAGGTCAGCAGCTCGCGCTGCTTGCGCAGATGACGGTTGTACAAGGGTTGCAGTCGCTTGATCTCGGCAGACTCGAGCAGTAGCGCGCCCAGCTCACCGGCAGTGACTGCCAGTTGCACGTCGCGAATCTGCTGCACCATTTGCAGGCTGCGACGGTCGCGGTGATCGTTCTGAAAATGCGACATCACCCGGCGGCGCAAATTACGGCTCTTGCCCACGTAAAGCTGCGCCCCGCCATCACCCAGGAAGTAATACACGCCAGGCCGCTCCGGCAACCGGGCGAAACGCTCTGCCGCCAGCAGGGGCGGACGTGCAGCGCTACGCAGTTGACTGCCCAGCGCCGACGGCGCCACCCGCGTCAACAGCTGCAGGGCCAAGGCCAGGGCGGCCTCGGCATCCGGCACCGCACGATCGCGGAAAAACCGCGCGATGCCGAAATGCGTACAGAGTGCATCGAAACCGCCGCTCGCCAACTCTGGCAGTGCCGCTCTGGCCAGGCGCAGTGTGCACAGCTGGGGTGGGCGCAGGCGCTTCCACTCGGGCAGCACGCGGCGCAGGAACGCCAGGCTGAAGCGCAGGTTGTGGCCCACCAACACGCGGCCACGAATGGCCTCGGCAATGGCTTGCGCCTCGCATTCGATACGCGGCTGGCCACGCAACTCCAACGGATGCAGGCCTGCCAAGCTGAGCAACGGCGGGGGTACGGCCACGCCAGGCTCGAACAGCCAGTGCAGGCGCGCCTCGACCGTGCCGTCGACATCGACCTGAATGATCGCCAGCTCCCAGATGGCATCACGTGCCGGATGCACGCCTGTGGTCTTCACCTCCACGACGGCCAGGGCCCTGCCCTGCAACGTCGCGGCCGGTGCAAAGGCGGCAGTCACCAGTTGGAGCGGAAAGCGAGAGGCACGCGCAGGCTGTTGTCAGCCGAAGGCATGCCGCACATTTCATCATGGACCGAGCTGTGCACCAGGAAAAACGGCAGCGCCGGTATTTCCTGCAGGACATCACGTGCATGCTCCACCGAGCGCAGGTTGAGCGTGTTGCCCTGTTCATTGATGATCGGGTGCGCCCGCCCGTCCATGCGCGCTTCAAGCAGATAGATACCGCCTTCGAGCGAGATCAGGTTAAGTTCATCGATGCGCCCGGCTTGGGCGTGGGTGGACAGATCATTCAGGTTCATCAGGCTTGCCTCCGACCTTAACTATACAAGAACTTATACAAAAACAATTCTTGTACAACAAAGAAAAAGCTCAAGCCCAGAAAGCAAAACGCCCGTCACGTTCGGACGGGCGGTTGCGAGGCGGCTTCGGATCAGTCGTGCTTGGTGACCTTGTCCAGATAGCCCATGGCGAAGGCAGACCCAACGAAGGTCAGGTGAATGATCACGTACCATTTCAGATACTCCAGATCGTAGTTCTTCGCGTCCATGAACACTTTCAGCAGGTGGATGGACGAAATCGCCACGATGGACGCAGCCACTTTCATCTTCAGCGAGCTGGAGTCCATCTTGCCGAGCCAGCTCAGCTTCTCGGTGCCTTCGTGAATATCCAGGCGTGAAACGAAGTTCTCGTAGCCGGACAGCATCACCATCACCAAGAGCCCACCGACCAGCGCCATGTCGATCAGCGACAGGAGCTTGAGAATCACGTCGGCTTCGGCCAGGGAAAAGATCTGCGGCAGGATGTGATAAAGCTCTTGGAAGAACTTGACCGACAAGGCGAGCACGGCGAGAGAAAGACCGAAGTAGATCGGCGCCAGCAACCAGCGCGATGCGTACATGGTGTTTTCGATGAAGCGTTCCATGGAGGGCTCACTGAAGGAGGGGAAAATCGCGGCGAGTATACCCATCGCATTGCACCAAAAGAAGGTGCCTGAGCACTGTGGATAACCCCAGCCCGGCGGCAACGCCCGGATTGCCCAGACGCGCCATGATTCGGGCGCTCAGCTCTGTCCGTCGGTTTCAGGATGGCGCTGGAAGGGCCCGGCAACGCTGTGCCGCTCACCATTGACTCGGCGTAACTCGGCCTGCAGGTGCAGACGCCAGATCGGCGCTTCAGAGCATTCGACGTAGCCCTGCAGAGCCAGACTCTCGGCAATCGCCGCCAGGGCATCCTCGGCGACGGAAGGCCCATAGAACGGGCCTTGCGCCTTGATCGCGGAAGGCTGCGCCCCCGACATACCGGCGGCGCAAAGCAGTGTCCAACGTCCGTTGTCTCCTGCCAGTGGCCTGATCACGCATTCGATGCGAGTGACCAGGCCCAGGCATTGGCGGGTGAGGCAGAGGCTGCGCGACATGGCGGCGACCCTCGCAGAATCCAGGCTTCAGCCTACACCCCGAGCAGCCGCACTGTGAAGGCAAAAGTTATCCACGCAATCTGTGGATAACTCTGTGCATGAGTAGTGAGCAACATTCAAGATGCACCTGCCCCGGGCGATCCGTGACAATCGTGCAATATTTGCTCAGCCCACAGTGCCTTCACCCTCCCCCTTCTTGCGCCGCGGCGCCTTGGCCGGTTTCACCGCGGCCGCCTCGGCTTCGGCCTTCGCCTTGTCCGCGTCAGCCGGTTTGATCTCTTCCTCCAGCCCGATCTCGGCGATATCGCGCAAACGTTCGACCACCCGAGCGTTGACGCTGCCTTTGGGGAAGCGACCCTTTTCATCCGGATGACCAGCCGCCTCGCCGACCAGCAGGCTCAGGGCCTCGTCGACATGACGCACGGCGTAGACGTTGAACTGGCCTTCTCGCACGGCCTGCAGCACGCGCTCGTCGAGCATCAGGTTGGCGACGTTGGAGTGCGGGATGATCACCCCCTGCTCGCCGGTCAGGCCACGCGCCTCGCACAGACGGAAGAAGCCTTCGATCTTCTCGTTGACGCCGCCGACCGCCTGCACTTCGCCGAATTGGTTGATCGAGCCAGTGATGGCGAAGCACTGTTTCAGCGGCGTGCGCGACAACGCCGAGATCAACGTGCAGACCTCACCGAGTGACGCGCTGTCGCCGTCGACGTAACCGTAGGACTGCTCCAGGGCGATGCTGGCGGAAATCTCCAGCGGGAATTCCTGTGCGTAGCGGCTGCCGAGGAAGCCGGTGAGGATCATCACCCCCTTGGAGTGGATGGACTGACCGAGACTGACCTCACGCTCGATATCGACGATGCCACTGCCGCCGGGATAGACCGTGGCGGAAATCCGCGCTGGCACGCCAAAAGCCGAGTCGCCGACTTCCAGCACGGTCAGACCGTTGCACTTGCCCACCGCCGCGCCCGTGGTGTCGATCAGAATGATGCCGGCCAGCATGTCGTCGATGATCCGCGCCGACACGCGCCCGGTGCGGGTGGCCTTGGCCTTGAGTGCGCGCTCTATGTGACCGACATCGGTGAGACCTTCTCCGGCGAGCTGGCGAATGAAGTCCGCCTCGCTGACCAACTGGAACAAATCGCCAATACGCGCCGACAGACGCCCCTGATGTTCAGCCAGGCGTGCGCTGTAGGTAGCCAGACGCGCCACGGCAGCACCAGTCAGCGGCGCCATACCTTCTTCCGAGGTGCGAGTCTTCATCAATTGCGCGAACTGCTCCAGGCTTTCTTCGGCGAGCGGGATGTCCTCGTCGAAGTCGACCAGGACGCGAAACATCTCCTGAAAGTCGGGATCGGCGTCTTGCAGCGCATAATAGAGCTGACGCGAGCCGATGATGATGACCTTCAGTTGCAGCGGGATGACCTGCGGGTTGAGCGTGACGGTGGCGATGCGGCCGAGATCACCCAGCGGCGACTCCATCTTCAACTGGCGCGAATGCAGGGCACGCTTCAGCGCTTCCCAGACGAAAGGCTCACCCAGCATTTTTTCTGCCTCGACCACCAGATAGCCGCCGTTGGCGCGGTGCAGCGCGCCGGGGCGCAGTTGCCGGTAGCTGGTGTACAGCGCGCCCTGATCGGAGCTGTATTCGATACGGCCGAACAGATTGTCGTAGGTCGGGTGCGACTCGAACACCACCGGCGCACCGCCGTTGGCATGGTGACCAACCACCAGGCTCGGGCAGTACATTTCCTCCAGCAGCTTGCGCAGTTGCGGGTCAGCCTTGTCGACATCCACCAGTTGCTCGACGGCGGTTTTCAGCAGGTTGACCTGCATGGCCTGGAGATAGGCGCAGACATCGGCATTTTCCGCGTACTTCTCCGACAACGGTGCCAGCAGCGGCTGCAGGGCAACGGTGATGGTCTCTTCATTGAGTTGGCGCAGCAGGTTGCTCGACTCACGCTTCCACTGCGGCAGGCTGGCCAGCTCCTCGTTGAGGCGCTCTTCCAGCGCGGCGATATCGGCGTGGAAGCGCTCACGCTCGGCTTCGGGCAGTTGCGCGAACTCGGCTTCGTCCAGCGCCTTGCCGTCGGCCATCGGGGTGAAGGCGATATTGGTGCTGTCGCGGTACAGGGCCACGCCCTTCTCCAGCGACAGCCGCTCGATCACGTCCAGCGCCTGGTCGTAGCGCTTGTTGAAGCCGCGATCGATGGCGCTTTTCTTCTGCTGGTAAGTCGGGGTTTCGAACACCGCCGGGAAGGTGGCCAGCAGGTTGTCGATCAGCAGGTTGATGTCGGCGATGAAATCGCTCGCGGTACCAGCTGGCAGCTCCAGCGCACGCGGCTCACGGGGTTCGTCGAAATGATTGACGTAAACCCGGTCGGCCGGCGTCTCCATGCGTTTGGCTTCGGCCTTGAGGTAGCGCTGGACGAAGGAGAAGCGCCCGGTACCGGGCTCGCCCATGACGAACACGTTGTAGCCAGGGCGCGGCATGGCCACACCGAACTGCAGGGCTTCGACCGCGCGGGCCTGGCCCAATACGCCGCGGAAGGGTTCGAGGTCATCGGTACTGCTGAAATTGAATTGCTCGGGGGCGAAGGGGCGGGTCAGTGAGTCGGGGGCAAGGCGCAAAGCATCGAGGCTACGCTTGGACATTGGCAATCCTTATAGCGGGCGGAAGTTTCCGCAAAACATGGGGTGATTCTGGGCCTGTGGCGCGAAAGGGATCAAGGCTTGATTCAAAAAATGAAGAGCGATTCAACCGTGATGTACCGCGCAACGCTCATAACGAGCACCGACCAGCACTTGCGCAAAATGCCGACGTCGACTGCCTTGACACCAGTTGGCCGCGTGGCCAAAGCTCGGCCATCGCCATGACCAGAAGAACAGCGATCTTGAAACGGATATTCGCCGTCCTTGCCCTGAGCTTCAGCTTTCCCCTGCACGCTGCCACGCTCGAACAACTGGCCAACGATCCTTACTGGCTCGCCCTCGGCCACTATGAAACCGGCAAGCTCGGCGGCTGGCGTAGCTATGTCGACGACAACGATTTCTTTCTCGCCGAAGATGGCGACAGCGACCCGGCAGCTGAACTGCAGGCGACCCTTAAGGCGCTGTACCAAACTGCCGAACTGGGCGACCGCCACCCGCAGTGCGTCTACCCGGCGCGTACCCGTTGGCTCAAGGCGCAATTGCAACTCGATGACATGCCCAGCCCCGACTGCGCCGAATATCGAAACTGGTTCGCCGACGTCAATCCACACAGCACGGTGCTGGTGTTCCCGGCAGCTTACCTGAACAGCCCCTCGTCGATGTTCGGCCATACCCTGCTGCGCATCGACCAGCCTGACATCGATAGCCACAACACCGCACTGCTCAGTTACGCGCTGAATTTCGGTGCGTTCATCGAAGGTAACGACAACAGCATCCTCTACGCCTGGCGCGGCCTGATGGGCGGCTATCCCGGCCTGTTCGCCCTGGTGCCGTACCGCGAGAAACTCAGCGAATACAACCGCCTGGAAAATCGCGACCTGTGGGAATACCGGCTGAACCTGACGCCGGAAGAAACCGCGCGCATGGTCGAGCACGTCTGGGAACTCAAGCAGATCCGCTTCGACTACTTTTTCTTCGACGAGAACTGCTCCTACCGCCTGCTGGAACTGCTGGAAATCGCCCGCCCCGGTATCGAGCTGACCGAACATTTCCCGCTCACAGCCATCCCCACCGACACAGTGCGCGCGGTCAAGGATGCCGGGCTGATCGAACGCATCGACTACCGCCCCTCGCGCGAACGCGAACTGCTGGCCCGCGCTGAACCGCTGGAGCGCGACGAACAGGCCTGGGTGCTGCGCCTGAGCCAAGACCCAACGCAACTCGACGACAGCGCCCTCCTCGCCCTGCCGGCGGAACGCCGTGCCCTGATCCAGGACGCCGCCTTCCGTCTGGTGCGCTACCACGCCAACGATGAAGAGCGCAGCAGCAACGCCCAGCGCAGCTTCCAGCTACTCGGCGCGATCAATCGCAACCCGCCACCGCCACTGGCAGTCGAGCGCCCGCCGCTGCCTGAGGAAGGCCACGAATCACGCACCTGGCAACTGGCTGGCGGCAGCCGCGATGATCGCGCCTTTGCCGAGTACGGCCTGCGCATGGCCTACCACGACCTCACCGACAACCTCGACGGCTTCCCACTCGGCGCGCAGATCGAGATCTTCCAGCTCAAGCTGCGCCAGTACGAGAACAACCACTGGCAGTTGCAACGCCTGGATCTGGCCAATATCCGCTCGCTAACACCACGCAACGCCCTGCTGCAGCCGCTGTCCTGGCAGATCGGCGGCGGTTTGGAGCGGGTGCTAGGCGAAGATGGCGATAGCCGGTTGGTCGGCCATATCAGCGGTGGTGCCGGCGCCACCTGGCAGTTGCACGACGACCTACTGGGCTTTGCCCTCGGCACCGCACGCCTGGAATACAACGAGGACTTTGCCGCCGTTATCTCCCCAGCGCTGGGCTTCAACAGCGGCCTGCTCTGGCGCAACCCGCTGGGCAACATGACCCTGGAAGCTGCAGGCGATTACTTCCACAACGGTGAAGTGCGCCGACGTCTATCGCTCAACCAGCAATGGGAAGTTTCGCGCAACCTCGGCCTGCGCCTGAGCGCCCAGCGCGAATTCAGCCAGCTGGCTAGCCCGGTCAATGAAGTGAAACTGGAGCTGCGCTGGTATCACTACTAAAGGGCAACACGCAGAAGGCGGGCTTCTATACTGAAATTTCCTTCACCCGTTTCAGGAGAGTCATCATGCGTCGCACGCTCATGTTTCTCGCCGCTACCCTGATCAGCCTGCCGTTGTGGGCCATGCACTGCCCGCAGGACATGGCCAAGATCGATGCACTGCTGCAAAGCGATCCACCGTCCGACCCCGAGGTGCTGGCCAAGGGCAAGGAGCTGCGCGCCGAGGGCGAAGCCCTGCACAAGGCTGGCGATCACACCGAGTCGGTCAAGGTACTCGGCGAAGCCCTGGACCTGCTGTCGGCCAGCGAGTGAGCGCTCAGAAGCCGCTGTAAAGCAGCCCCAGCGCCACCTGCCTGACCTCTTGCAAATCCACAGGTTTGCTCAGGCAGGCTGACGCTCCGCGGGCCCGAGCATCCTCGAACAAGCGGGCGTCGGCCACTGCGCTGATCACCATTACCGGCACATCACGCAAGCGAGGTTCGGCGCGCATGGCGTCGAGCACCTCGAGTCCGCTGCCGTCGGGCAAGTCGATATCCAGCAACACCAGCGCTGGTTCACTGTCCTGCAACTCAGCCAGCGCCCGCTGGCAGGAGCTCACGCCCCTGACTTCGGCAAATTCACGCAATGACGCCTGAAGGATTCTCATGCAGGCCGGGTGATCCTCCACGCACAGAACCTGCACCAGGCTCTGCACGCTCTGCGCGGGGACGTCGTCAACCTCGTCGCCCAGCCCTTCAGGGCTTGCCGCGCTGGGAATGTCGAGCCAGAAACGGCTGCCCACTCCCGCCTCGCTACGCACGCCGATCTCGCCGTCCATCAGCGTGGCCAACTCGCGGCACAGCACCAGCCCGATGCCGGTACCGGGAATATTAGAGCTTTCACGGCCGAGACGCTGGAATGGCTGGAACAGCTGCGCCAGCTGCTCGCCAGATAGCCCCGGCCCGGTGTCGTCGACCCACAGGCGCACGCAGTCGGCACGCACCTCGTAGCCCATGCGGATCATCCCGCGCGGGCTGTTGTACTTGATCGCGTTGGACAGCAAGTTGAGCAGAATCTGCCTTACCCGCCGCGGGTCGCCCTGCACGAACAAGGGAGGATCGGCCGCCTCCATCACCTGCAGTTGCAGCTGTTTTTGTTGCACTTCGGGCTGCACCAGCTCGGCACAGCCCTTGAGCAGGCTGCCGATCTCGATCGGCTGGAATTGCAACTGCTGGCGCCGGCTCTCGATGCTCGACAGGTCGAGGATGTCATCGACCAGCGAGGTGAGATGGCGGCTGGCGCTGACGATCTCACGCGAGTAATCGGTCTCCAGCGTGGCATCCTGCTTGTCCTGCACCTCCATCTCGATCAACTGGGCGAAGCCGTGGATGGCGTTGAGCGGCGTGCGCAGCTCATGGCTCATGCTAGACAGAAAACGACTCTTGGCCTGACTGGCGGCAAGCGCTTCGAGGCTGGCGTGACGTAACTCCTCCTGCACCTGCTTGAGCCGGGTAATGTCGACGTGGGTACCGGCGATGCGCAGCGGCCAGCCGTTCTCGTCACGCGACAGCACCTTGCCACGGCTGAGCAGCCAGAGGTATTCGCCACGGCAATCGAGATAACGATACTCGGCGTCGAAGTATTCCTCGCCACTGTCGGCGAACAGCTTGCGTAGGTGACGCAAGCGCTCCAGATCGTCCGGATGCACACGCTGATTGAACTCGCTCAAGGTCAGCAGCGACGCGCCCAACCCGAAACGCCGCACGAAGCGCTCGCTGAGCTCGATGGTCAGTGCAGCGGTATCGATCTGCCAGAGACTTTCGGTGGTGCTCTCCAGCACCAGTTGCAGGATGCTTTGCGCCTCCTGTCGCTCATGCTCGCTGGCCTTTAGCTGTTTACCGGCCTGCTGCACGGCATCGGCCAGGCGGCTGACCTCGGCGATGTGGCTGTCCGGTGCGGCGGGCAGATACTTGCCCTGACCGAGGCTGGCGGCCATGTCGACGATGCCATTGATGGGCCTCGACAACTGGTCGCTCAGGTGGCGCGAGCGCAGCCACATCAGGGCGAAGAACAACAGATAGAACCCGGCCAGACCGGCGATCAGCAGATAACCGATCTGCATGTAGCGCTCGGCCAGCTGGTTGGTGTCATGGAAGATCTGCTCCTCGTCCACCACCAGTAACAGGCGCCAGCCGGTCTGTGGAATCTCGCTCCAGGCCACCAACTGCTTGCGGCCACCGAGCATCACCTCTTGCGCGCTGCCATTACCTTCATTCATCGCCTGCAACAGCGACGCCATGCCCTCGCGCTTGGTGAGGTTGAAGTCTTCGGGCTTGAGCACCTCACGGCGCACGGCTTCGTCGTAGGAATACTGGGTCAGCTCACGCAGACCGAAGTCCCGTTCCCCGGCCTTCGGCAACGCCATGATGTTGTGGTCATGGCTGACCAGCATCGCGTAGCCCTGCCAGGGCACGTTGAGCTCGGCGATTTCACCCAGGATCTGTCCGACGGTCACATCGAGACCGACCACACCTTCGAGAAAATCATCGCGATACACCGGAGCGATGGCCGACATCATCCAGCCCAGGCCGGCGGGGTCGAGATACACCTCGGTCCACATCACCTTGCGCTGCGGGTTGTGCTTGGCGTCGGCCAGGTAATAGAAGTTGTAATCGGGTATCACCATGTCGTGGGGATACTGCGCGGGCGTATCGAACCAGGGGTAAATGCGGTTGTAGCTATCCCAGGTGTTGAAATACAGGGCTGCCACCAGCGGGTTGGCCTGGCGGATCGAACTCATCAGCGGATCGAGCTGCGACAGGCGCATCACCTTGGCGTGATCCTGCTGTGCCAGCGGCGTGCTGTTGGCATAGAAGGAGGCCGCACGCCCGTCATCGCTGCGGGTATAGAAGACGCCGTCGGTCACAGCATGACGCTGACGCTCGAGTTCGTCAGCCTCAAAGCGGGTATCGAGCAGGGCCTTGTGGGTGGCATCACGGTACACCTGCACCAGGGACTCGATCGAGCGCAGGCGACCGTCGATGATCTGCCCCTCACGCAACGCCGCGCTAGCCAGGTCCTTGACCGCCGTCTCCTGCAGATGGCCGATCTGCGCATCGCGAATCGCCTGGTTGCTTAGCAGATACACCGCAATCAACACCGACTCCACCAGAATCAGCGGGATCAGTGCGCTTTGCACAAACGCGCGCCAGATCCACTGACGGAGAGGGTAGCGGCTAGAACTCGGCATTACGGCTCCTTGGCAGAGGGCGCAGGCAGATGCGAGGCGCCATCATAGCCTCCCCGGACGGAATCCGCAGTCGACGCTGAGGAACCTTTGCCGTACACTTCACGTCCTATCTGTAACCGAAAAGTTTTGGGGCCGATTAGGATTCGACGCCGGTAGCGAAGCTCGAGGTGCATGCCGACTTGGTAACAGAAGTCGTAAATAAACTGTTGCAACTTTCTATAGTTGCCAATGACGAAAACTACGAGGGCTACGCTCTCGCTGCGTAAGCGGCGCGACTAGTCCTTCTGGTAGCTTCGGCTCCAGCGATCACTAGGGGATGCCTGTAAACCTGAAGTGATTGTCATGCAGAACAGGATCGCCGCGTAGTACGTTGTGGACGAAGTGGCTAAAACTTACACAACTCGCCCAATGCACCCTGCCCGTCGGGCGGCTGAGGGTTAACTCAATAGACACGGCTAAGCATGTAGTACCGACAGTGGAGAACTGGCGGACGGGGGTTCAAATCCCCCCGGCTCCACCAATTCAAGCAAGCATAAGCCCCTGATTTTCATAGAGAAAGTTAGGGGTTTTTCTTTGGGTGTCGAAAAGGCGTCGAAGCGTTAAGCCTGCTGGAGAAGATCGCTTTCGATGTCTGAAAAATTGCTGATCTTCACCGAACCATCGGGAAACCGGGCAATGACATCCAACTGACCACCCATGGCTTCGATGTGGCTACGCAAAGTGGAAATGTACATGTCTGTACGCTTTTCCATCTTGGCGATGGATGGTTGCTGTACATGCAGCACCTCAGCCAGCACCTTCTGTGACAGCCCACGAGCCTGGCGCAGCTCATTAAGCGGCATCTCTGCAAGCAGCTCCTGGGCTTTGGCCTCTACCCTGGCCTGAGCCTCAGGCGCCATTTTTGCGCGCAGCTCTGCAAATTTCTTAGCCATCTATCAAGCCCTCCTTACGAAGCTGTTCCAGATGTTCGTCGTACAGTCGATCAGACAGCGGAACGTTGATGTCATACCAACGATCATCACCAGTCTTGTCGCCACCGATCAGCAAAATAGCCGAACGCCTGGGATCAAATGCATACAGGGTTCTGTAGGGTCGGCCTTCGTGCTGGGTCCTCAGCTCGCGCATGTGGCTGTGACGAGAGCCATTGACTCCGCTGCTGTGTGGAAAGCCAAGTGACGGGCCTCGCTCCTCCAGGAGCTGGACTGACACCGCAACGGACTCCTGTTCCTCAGCAGACAAGCTTTCCCACCACTCACCGAATTCGTCGGTGTATTCGATATCCCAAGTCATGGAGAAAATATAACCTCAAAGGAATATTCCATCAATGGAATATCTGAATCATAGAGACGAGAGCGGGCCAATGCGTACCGCATCCTGCAGATGATCCGGCGCCAGGCGCGCGTAGCGCATGATCATGGCTAGGCTGAAGTGACCCAGGATTTCTGCAGTGTGAGGATGTTCCCGCCGTTCTGGATGAAGCGACTGGCGAAGGTGTGGCGCAGGGAGTGAGCTGCCTAGCCTTTCGGTAGGCGGATGGTCGTCCTGGCCAGGGCGCGGCGGAACGAGGTGATGGCCGAGTGGCTTCCAGTGCCTGACGATCTTGGCTTCCAGCTCTGCAGTGATCGGCACCGAACGAAACTTGCCGTTCTTGGTGCCGCTGAAGGTGATCACGCCGTTACGCAGGCCAGTCAGTTTCAGCTTCTCAGCCTCTGACCGTCGAGCACCGGTGGCCAGACAAATCAGGGCGAGCTGAGCATCGTAATGATGTGCTTACCACCTCACACGAAAACCGAGCGTGGCGCCGTAGCCGTAAGAGTCGCTGCTGGCCAGGCTACGGGTGAAGTTGCCTTCACCGTAAAGCGAATATTTGCCGCCGTCCCAGTCATGCGAGCCACCGAAACCGACGCCGGCTCTCACGCGGTCGTCGCGACTGCGAAACACCTGATCGTCGACACGCACCGAGGTGCCGTCGAGAAACTCGTTGTACAGATTGGCGATGGTATAGAGCCGTGTAGCGTCGAGCTGACGCTCCAGGCTGACGCCCACACGCCCTTGCAGACTGTCGTCACGGCCAGGGCGAACCGAGGCGCCGAATACATCGCTGAAGCTGTCGAAGCGCACCTTCGAGTAGGTCACCTGAGCCTGCGGGGTAATGAGCCAGCCTCGATCCAGGGTGATGCGTTTACCGCTCTCCAGCGAGAAGGCGTAGCCGAAGGCATCGTTGTCGCTGACCAGGCCACGCACCGGGCGCGCCGACAGGTTGCTGTCGTACCAGGTCGCCTGCACGGTACCGTCGACATAGAAGCCGTCGTTGCCGTACCAGGTCAGCGTGGCACCAAGGCCATAGCCATCGGTGGAGATGTCGCCAGAGCCATAGTCACCCGCACCATAGCGCCAATTGGTATCAGCACTGCCGTTGACGTAATGCAGAGAAAGACCACCAACGAGGTGGCCGCCAGCGTTCTGCAGCAACAGAGCATCGACACCGATCTGCGTTCTGGTCATGTCGTAGCGATACTCGCTGCCGGAGGTCGAACGCTGCGGATCGACGCGATTGTGCCCACCTTCTATCCGTACCCAGACGCCATTCGAGGTGGTGAAACGGCCACCGGCCTCCTAGGCCGACGACACTGCTCTACCCTCCTCCCAAAGGCGATTGCCCACGCGCTGATACAGCGTCGACACGCCATTGAGCCCGAGCAGGATCTGCGGATAAGCCTCGTAGCTGGGCACGCCCGGCTGGTAAAGCGGCGTGCCGGGGGGCGCGGAGGTATTCTGAATGACCGAGCGCAGATACCAGTCGCCATCCAGGGGCGTGGATACGCCGCCCTGATACAGCCGATAGGCGTAGGCGCCGGCCACCACCGCCGGGTCGCCTTCGTAGGTCGTGCTGCTCGCCAGGGTGAATACGCCGTTGGATACGCCACCGACCTCGATGATCCTGATCCCTTCGGTGGTCTGTGCACCGGTACCACCGACGTTGATGACGGTGATGGGTGTGCTGCCAGAGGTGGAGCCGGTGATCACCAGGCGGTCAGTCGGCGAGCTGTCGTCGCCCAGTTGGGTGCGGATTTCGATGCTGCCACCGGCTGGCGTGTAATCCCCGGCAATCGTCAGCGTCCCCAGGCTGCCGGGCTGCCCCGGCGCGATCACCCCGCGGTTGGTGGTTACACCGACCTGGCCGATACCGGTAAGACGCGCCCCTGCCAACACATCCATGGTGCCGCCAAGAGTGCCATCGACCTGCAGGGTGCCTGCCTGTGCCAGGGCGTCACCGGTAAAGGTGGCGCTGTTGCCAGTGAGAGTCAGCGTGCCCGTGCCCAGCTTGTTGAAGGTCGAGGAGCCGGAAAAGGCCGTGTCGATGCCAATGTCATAGCTGTTGCTATCGATCCAGGCGCCTTGCGCGCCGACGGCCAACCCCGCCGTGAAGTTTCTCAGGAAGTCGTTCTCGTCACGGTTGGCGCGTAGAATCCCACCATCGATATCGAGATCAGCAGTGCCGAGCCCGGCGATCACCGCCCCGGTTTCGAGAACGCCACGTCCGGCGGCGCTGCCATTGAGCTGCAACGTACCGCTGCTGGTGGCGGTATCGGCGATATGCACGTTGTCGGCGATCTGTACCAGGCCACCACTGTCGATCGCAATCGAGCCAGTGCCATCGACGCCGACCCGCAGGTCGTCCGTAGCACTCAGCGTCGACACATCCCCGGTGGTGCTCGATACGCTCACCGAACCGTCACTGCCTACGCCATAGCCGATGTAGATGGTCGCAGCGCCACCGCCGGCCTGCTCAGTACTGACCGCGGCACCGTCCTCGACCTGCAGCAGACCCGTGCCCTCGAAACCGACATAAATGTTGTCGAGCGGCGCCCAACTCGACCCAAGACCGTTGACGGTGACACGACCATCGCCTCCAGCAATGACACCTATCAACCCCTGCTGGCTGCGCACCACGCCGCCATCGTTGATATCCAGTGTCCCGACGCCACCGACGCCGATCTGAAAACTGGGGCTGAGCCCCCCGGTCGCCCTGGCTTCCCATAAGGAGTCGGCCCCCGAGACGGTGACGTTGCCGGTGCTGCCAACTTCTCGACCGACAGAAACGCCGCCGTCGCTACTCACCACACCGCCATCGAGGATATCCAGCCGGCCAGTGCTGCCCGTCTCGACGCCGATATAGGCCTCACCATCTATCGTCCAGGAGGAGGCATTGCCTGCACCGTCCTCCCCCTGGACGGTCACCGTGCCGCTGTCGAAGTTGCCGACATAGGCATCTGCGGTACCGCTGACGGTGCCACCAGCATCGATAAGCAAGGTTCCGGCAGCACTATCACCTACGACAAGATCGCCACCAACGACCCAGTCATTGCCTGGGGGCGGTGTAGGGCTCACGTCCCCCGTGAAGGTCACTTGCGCACTCGCCATCCGGGCACTGTCTGCGCCCCAGATACAGGCAGCAATCGCGGCGGAGAGCATCAGGGAGTGGCGAAACGGGAACACTGCAGCGCTGTACTTCATGGCGCAAATCCTTTTTCGTTGTAAGTCGTTCGCTGGCTTGCCTGACGGGCTCGGGGTTTGATGTGTAACGCAGCTGAATCAGTCATAGGGTTATAAACCATGATCCGCCAAGTCGCGACCAACTGAAGCCGATTGGCATATAACCAGATGCAACAGAATGAACGCGCAGGAGCGGGCAGGAACCATTGCCCTCCGCAAACGGCACAGTCAGAAGCGGCACGACTACCGAAAATTTGCCGTACGGACGCACCTACCAAGAGCAACGAGAAAACTGACGGCAGGCTGCGTCAGCCGCATATGCTGAGATTCAGGCGAGGCGCTAGAGGCCCTGAGCAGTGGTGCCCAATGCAAACGCCCTGACATTGGCGAATGCCTCGCCGAAGTAGGCTTCGTAGCTGTGCTTTTCAACATAGCCCAGGTGCGGCGTGCAGAGGATTTTCGGGTGGGTCAGCAACGGGTGATTGGCCTGCAAAATCGGCTCCTGCTCGAACACGTCCAGTGCGGCCTGGCCAGGACGGCCATGGTCCAGCGCAGCGAGCAATGCCCCGGGGGCGATCAGTTCGGCGCGACTGGTGTTGACCAGCAGGGCGTCAGGCTTCATCCGCGCCAGGTCGGCTGCGCTTACGCAATGTCGCGTAGCCGGCACCAGGCGCAGGTGCAGAGTGAGAATGTCGGACTGTTCGAAGAAAGCTTCGCGCGTCGATGCGGCCTCGTAGCCATCGGCGATGGCGGCCTGGCGCGAGGCCTCGCTGCCCCACACCAGCACCTGCATGTCGAACGCGCGTGCATAACGTGCCAGGCGCTGCCCGATCTTGCCGTAACCCCAGATGCCCAACGTCTGACCATACAGGCGCTGGCCCAGGTTGACCTGCCAGTGCCCGGCATACAGGCCGTTCATGGCTTCACGCAGCTGACGCCGGGCATTGAGGATCAACGCCCAGGTCAGCTCGGCCGCCGCGATGGGTGAGCCAGTGCCCTCGGCAACGGTCACACCGCGCTCGCGGCAAGCCTCCACATCCAGATGCGGGCCGGCTCGCCCGGTCTGGCTGATCAGCTTCAGGTTGGGCAAGCGTGCCAGCAGCGCGGCGTCGATACGCGTACGCTCGCGGGTCAGCACCAGCGCATCGGCGTCGGCGAAGCGCTCGACCAGTACATCCGGGTCACTGACGGCATCGTGATACACGCGAACATCGAAACCCTCCAGCAGCCCGAAGCAATCGAGCTGTTGCACGACGCGCTGATAGTCATCCGGTATCACGATACGCATGCCAAGTCTCCGAATCAGGCCTCGCTGGCAACGGGGCTCTGCTGACGGCGCGCACGCCAGGCGCGCCAGAACGGCAGCACGATCATCACTGCCACCAGCGCCCAGACCACCCAGGTGATCGGGCTGGCGTACAGGATACCGAGATCACCGCTGGACAGGGACAGCGCACGACGCAGGTTCTGCTCCATCATCCCGCCAAGGATGAAACCGAGCAGGATCGCCGACAGCGGGAAGTCCAGCTTGCGCATGACGTAGCCGAAGAGGCCGATGGCGATCATCAGGTACAAGTCGAAGGTGGTCGCATGCACCGCATACACGCCGATGGCGGTGATGATCGCCACTGCCGGCACCAGCGCCCAGTACGGCACGGCCAGCACCTTGGTGAAGACCTTGATCATCGGCACATTCATGATGATCAGCATGACGTTGGCGACGAACAGCGATGCGATCAGGCCCCAGACGATGTCCGGCTGATTCTGGAACAGCAGCGGCCCCGGGGTGATGTTGTACAGCGTCAGGGCGCCGAGCATCACCGCCGTGGTGCCCGAGCCAGGCACACCGAGGGTCAGCATCGGCACCATGGAGCCGCAGGCAGCGGCACTGTTGGCGGTTTCCGGTGCGGCCAGGCCGCGCAGGTCACCGTTGCCGAACTTGTTGTCCTTCACTGCCATGCGCTTTTCGCTCATGTACGACACCGCGCTAGCCAGGGTCGCGCCTGCACCCGGCAGCACGCCGAGGACGAAGCCGACCACGCCGCTACGCAGGTTGGTGGCGAGTACGAAGCCGCCCTCCTTCATATTGAACAGCATGCGTCCGCTGGCCTTGATCGCCTTCTGCCCGTGATGGGTGCGCTCCAGCAGGACCAGCAGTTCGCTGACCGAGAACAGACCCAGCACCAGCACCACGAACTGGATGCCATCGGCCAGGCCCAGGCTGCCGAAAGTGAAGCGATAGACTCCGCTGTTGGCGTCGATGCCCACACAGGAGAGCAGCAGGCCGACCAGCGCCGCAACGGCAGTTTTAAGGGGTTTGTTGCCAGCCATGCCGGCCAGGCAGGTGATGGCGAAGACCATCAGCACGAAATATTCGGCGGGGCCGAACGCCACCGCCCACTTGGCCAGTAAAGGAGCGAACAGCACGACACCGACGGTAGCGATCAGGCCACCGATGAACGAGCTCCAGGCCGACAGGGACAGCGCGACGCCGGCCTGGCCCTGGCGGGCGAGCGGGTAGCCATCGAGGGTGGTCATCACGGCAGATGCCTCACCCGGAATGTTCAGCAGAATCGAGGAAATACGACCGCCGTATTCGCAGCCCAGGTACACCGCCGCCAGCAGGATCAAGGCGGTTTCCGGCGGCAGCCCCAATGCGAAGGCAACGGGAATCAGCAGGGCCACGCCGTTGATTGGGCCAAGCCCCGGCAGCAGGCCAACGACGGTGCCGATCAGGGTCCCGCACAGGGCCGTGACCAGGTTGTAGGGGCTCAGCGCCACGCCGAAGCCATGGCTGAGATAACCGAGAGTATCCATGGGTTCAGCCCTCCAGGGTTGAAAGAATGCCAAGCGGCAGCGGTACGGCCAGTGCCCTGTCGAACAGCAGGTAGAGGCCGATGGCCAACACCACGCCGCTGATCAGGCTGTGCAGCCAACTGCCGCCATACAGACGCGCCATGCCGATGCCGAACAGCACGCTGGCGGGGATGAAACCGATGGTTTCGAAAAGCACGGCATAGCCGATCATCAGGCCGAGAAAGACCAGCGCCTTGACCATTACTTCACGGTTCAGGGGCGGTTCTTCGCTCTGCACATCACCGGCGGGCTTGAGCAGCAGTTGCAGGCAGCCAAAGGCGATCAGCAGTAACAGCAGCAACGGGAAGGCCTTGGGCCCGACCGGTTCGTAGGAAAACGGGGCGCTGTAACCCCAGGCGAAAAAACCCAGGATGCAGCAAAGCAGCAGGGTCACCCCCGCAAAGATACGATCATGCATGGTGTTGCTCCGCAGCGATGCGCCGCGCAGAGGCGGCGCATAGGACTATCACTCAACCAGGCCGAACTCTTCGCCCAGCTTTCGGTATTCCTGCACTTGCGCCTTGACCAGTTGCTCCAGCGCCGGACCGGTCACGTAATCAGGCAGTACGTCACGGTCAGCCAGGTAGGTCTGGAAGTCCTTGGAGGCATTGAGCTTGTCGAACTGCGCGTGCCACCAGGCGACGTCTTCCTCCTTTACGTCCGGGCCAAGGAAATAACCCCGGATCAACGGCCACTGAATTTCGTAGCCCTGCTCGCGCGCTGTGGGGATGGAGGCCAGATCGCCACCCAGACGCTCCTCGCTGAAGATCGCCAGAGTGCGGATCTTGTTGCCCTGCTGCGCACGGATCTCGCTGGCGCTGCCGGTAACCAGGTCGACGTGCTTGCCCATCAGCGCCATGTAGTGCTCGGAGCCGCCTTCGAAGGCTGCGTAGCGCAGGTCGCGCGGATTGACACCGGCAGCGCGGGCCAACAGTGCGATCTTCATCCAGCCCTGCCCGCCGATGCTGCCGCCGCCACCGACGACGATGCTTTTCGGGTCTTTCTTCAGCGCTTGCACCACATCATCGAGGTTCTTGTAGGGCGAGTCCTCGCGTACAGCCAGGGTGCCGTAGTCATTGCCGATCACGGCCAGCCACTTCACGGCGTTTTCATCGAATCGGCCGTATTTACCCAGGGCCAGGTTGAGCAGCGAAGCGCCTGAGAAGGCCACCAGGGTGCCAGGTTCGGCACGGCGGTTGGCGGCGATCGAGTTATAGGCCACGGCGCCGATACCGCCTGGCATGTAGGTCACACGCATCGGCGATTTGAGCAGGCCTTCATCCTTGAAACCGGCCTGAGCCAGCTTGCAGGTCAGGTCGAAACCACCGCCCGGTTTGCTCGGGGCGATGCATTCCGGACGCGCCGGTTCATTGGCAATAGCGGAGGCGCTGGCCAGCAATGCGGCAAGGGAAAGCGGCAGGATGCGGCGAATGGAGCGAGTGATCATGGTGGGTTCCTCTTATTAGATTTGTCGGTAAGGGCGCTGGGTTACCACAGCGGCACGATGTAACTCAGGATCAGGCGATTCTCGTCCAGATCACGGACGAAGCTGGAGCGGTAAGTCGCGTTGCGCCAAGTCACGGTCAGATTCTTCAGGGCACCCTGACCAAAGGTGTAGGCGATATCGGTGTTGCGCTCCCATTCACGCCCCTCGCCTGCGCCGAGATCGACCTGGTCGCCACGCACGTAGCGAGTCATGAATTTAAGGCCCGGAACACCGACACTGGCGAAGTCGAAGTCGTAGCGCAGTTGCCAGGAGCGCTGGTCGGGACCGGCGAAATCGTTGATCTGCAGGAAGTTGGTCAGGTAAGGCGTAGCACCGTCCACATAGGTGAAGCCATCCTCACCAAGCATCTTCTGGTAAGCCAGACCCAGAGCATGGCCAGCGACGCTGTAGGTGAACATGCCGTTGATGACCCGGTTGTCGATATCTCCAACCAGCTCCTTTCCGGCCTCGCTGTTGTTGAAGTAACGCAGATCGCTTTTCAGCTTGCCAGGCCCCAGCGCCAGGGTATGTTGCAGGCCGAGGAAATGCTGGCGATAGACATCGCTCAGCTCGGCATAGTGATAGCTGGCGAGCAACTGCGGGTTGATCGCGTAATCGACGCCAGCGAAGCGCAGCTCGTCGCTTTCGGGGCTACGGCCGAATCGGCCATTCTTGTTGTTCAGGGCCAGCTTCTCGGAGCCGGACACGCTGCGCTGCACCACACGGTCGATCTCGCCCAGGGTGAAAGTGGCGCGCTCGAGATCCTTGCTCTGCACCTGCCAACCCTCGAACACCTGCGGCAGCAGACGCGCGTTGCTGTACTGCAGATAAGGCATCTTCGGCAGCAGCGTACCCACGCGCAGCTGACTCTCGGCAAAACGTACCTTGCCGGTCACGCCCAGCTTGCTGTAGTCGTCCTCGGCGCGGTTGCGGCTGTTGCGCGGCAGCAGGTCGGTGCCACTGCGATCCGGTGAGGAATCGAGCTTGATGCCGAGCATGCCGATGGCGTCGACGCCGAAACCCACGGTGCCCTGGGTGTAGCCGGACTCCAGGTTGAGGATGAAGCCCTGCGCCCACTCTTCGCGCTTGTTCTGCCCGGCATTCTCGCGAAAATCACGATTGAGGTAGAAGTTGCGCAGCTCCAGGCTGGCCTTGCTGTCCTCGATGAAACCGGCAGCGTTGGCACCGACGGCAGGCAGTGCCATGACCGTAATACCGACGACGGAGCAGCTAAGGGATTTTTTTCTTGTCATTGTGGTTGGCCCTACGGGTGTGGTTGTAGTGAAGCGAAATCAGGTGCCGGTGCGCCGCAGGCTGGGGATGTACACCTCGCCCGAGAACAGACGACGGGCCGTGCGCACCAGCGAGGCGCGCAGCTTCTCGGGGTTGCCATCGGCGGCAGGCTGCAGGGAAACCTCGATCTGACCGCCCGGATGCTCCAGGCGTACCAGTGCCTCGCCTTCGATGGGCGCGACGTCATGGGCGACGCTGCCGGGTAGCGCGCAGGCCGTGGCCAGGCCGATGGCACCGGTGGCAGCGACCGAGCGGTGGCAGGTATGCGGCATGAAATAGCGCACGCTCAGCGTGCCGCCATGACGTGCAGGTGCCAGCAGCACCGGCTTGGGAATGACCATCTGCGACACGTCACCAAGCCCCATGGCCAGGCCGGCCTGCAGGCGAATGCGTTCCAGGCGCTGGAGAAACGCGCTGTCGGCATCCAGCTCGGCGGGCGACTCGTAGCCGGTCTTGCCCAGCGCCTCGGCATGCATCAGCACCATCGGCATGGCCATATCAATGCAGGTCGTCACGACACCGTCGAACTCGTCATGCACGCGGCCTGTGGGCAGCAAGCGACCGGTCTTGGCACCAGCGGCATTGAGGAAAGTCAGTTTGATCGGCGCGGCAGTACCGGGCACGCCGTCGATGGCAGTGTCGCCGTCGTAACGCACGCGGCCATTAGGGGTCATCACGTCGGAGTCGACGAAGGTGTTGGTGTTGAGGTTGCGAATGCGCACCCGCGTCATCGGCGAGCCGGCATTGACCAGACCATGCTCGATGGCGAAAGGACCGATGGCGCAGAGCATGTTGCCGCAGTTGGGCGCGGTGTCGACACGGCGCTGGGTGACCATGACCTGCACGAACAGGTAGTCGACATCGGCGTCCGGATGCGGCGAGCGACTGACGATCGCCACCTTGCTGGTCTGCGGGCTGCCGCCACCGATGCCGTCGATTTCCAGCTCGTGGCCCGAGCCCATCAGGCTCAGCAATACCTCGTCGCGCTGCTGCGGGTCAGTGGGCAGATGATTGGCCAGAAAGACCGGCCCTTTCGAAGTACCGCCTCGCATGAGTACACAAGGTACCGTCCGCATGATGCCTCCAACGCAATAAAACTAATGATTGTTGCTTTGCGTCGATTATGAAAAGCGAACTTTTATTCTGTAAAATGCATATATTTCAATATTTATTCCATTTAACGCATTAATGCACACTCGTATTTCCCTGCTTGCCAGCCGGAAACGGAAAGACTAGGGTTCATTGGTAACTTTCAAACAAAAATACGCACGACTGATAACCCAAGCGCATGAATTACGAACTGCAAGATATTCGTGCTTTCGTGAAAATCGCCGAGTTCGGCAACTTTCACGAGGCCGCCAACGCCATCCACCTGTCCCAGCCGGCACTGACCCGGCGCATGCAGAAGCTGGAGGAAAGCCTCGGCACGCAGCTGCTGGATCGCACCACGCGCCGTGTCAGCCTGACGGCCGTGGGCCGGGATTTTCTGCCCAAGGCGCAGCGCTTGCTGGACGACTTCGAGCGCTCGATCCTCGGCATCCGCGAACTGGCCGAGCGCCAGTCCGGCCAGGTCACCCTCGCCTGCATCCCGACGGCCGCCTTCTATTTCCTGCCGACGGTGATCCGCGCCTTCAACCTGCAGTACCCGAAGATCCGCATCCGTATCCTCGACCTCAGTGCCCATGAAGGGCTGGAAGCGGTGATACGTGGCGAGGCGGATTTCGGCATCAACATGCAGAGCGGGCAGAGCGCGGAAATCGACTTCACGCCGCTGGTCAACGAGCCTTTCGTGCTCGCCTGCCGGCGCGATCATCCCCTGGCCAAACGCTCGGAAGTGGCCTGGCGCGAGCTCAGCGACTACCGCCTGATCGGCGTCGGCCGTCTCAGTGGCAACCGCGTGCTGCTCGATCACGGCCTGGCCCATCTCGACTGGCGCCCAAGCTGGTTCTACGAGGTGCAGCACCTGTCGACCTCACTCGGTATGGTCGAGGCCGGCCTGGGCATCGCCGCCCTGCCCAGCCTGGCGATGCCGGCCGAAGATCATCCGATTCTGGTCAGCCGGCCGCTGGTCGATCCGGTAATCAGCCGTACTCTGGGTCTGGTGCGCCGCCGTGGTTCTTCACTGTCACCGGCAGCCGAACAGTTCGTCGAAACCCTGCTGCGGCAATGGCCGAGCTATACCTCCATCGGCACCAGCAATCCCACCGAACTCGAAAGCTGAGCCGCTATCCGGGCCTACGCCATGGAGGCCGCTGGTCCGACGCGCTTTCATCAGCAGCCACCGAGCAAGACAGGCCGCCGAAAACCCGGATAATGGCGGCCATTTTGTTTCGCTCGCTGGTATTGCCCCATGGAAATCAAGGTCAACTTTCTCGACAACCTTCGCCTCGAAGCCAAGTTCGATGACTTCACGGTGATCGCCGATCAGCCGATCCGCTACAAGGGCGACGGCTCGGCGCCGGGACCGTTCGACTATTTCCTGGCCTCCTCGGCGCTGTGCGCGGCGTACTTCGTCAAGCTGTACTGCCAGACGCGCGATATCCCCACCGAGAACATTCGCCTGTCGCAGAACAACATCGTCGACCCGGAGAACCGCTACGCGCAGATCTTCAAGATTCAGGTCGAGCTGCCGGCAGATATCTCGGAGAAGGATCGCCTGGGGATTCTGCGCTCCATCGACCGCTGCACCGTGAAGAAGGTGGTGCAGCAAGGCCCCGAGTTCGTCATCGAGGAGGTCGACAACCTCCACGCCGACGCCCAGGCGCTATTGATGCCGGTGAGTGACACCACCACCTACATCCCGGGCAAGGATCTGCCGCTGGAGCAGACCATCGCCAACATGTCGGGCATCCTCGCCGACCTTGGCATGAAGATCGAGATCGCCTCCTGGCGCAACATCGTGCCCAACGTCTGGTCGCTGCACATTCGCGACGCGCAGTCGAACCTGTGCTTCACCAACGGCAAGGGTGCGACCAAGGAAAGCGCCCTGGCCTCGGCGCTGGGCGAGTTCATCGAACGGCTGAACTGCAACTTCTTCTACAACGACCAGTTCTGGGGCGAGGACATCGCGAGCGCCGAGTTCGTCCATTACCCCAACGAGCGCTGGTTCAAGCCGGGCCCGAAGGATGCGCTGCCCGAAGAGATTCTCGACGTGCACTGTCTGGCTATCTACAACCCGGATGGTGAGCTGCGTGGCTCGCACCTGTACGACACCAACTCGGGCAACACCCTGCGCGGCATCTGTTCGCTGCCGTTCGTGCGCCAGAGCGATGGCAAGACGGTGTATTTCCCGTCCAACCTGATCGAGAACCTGTACCTGTCCAACGGCATGAGCGCCGGCAATACTCTGGCTGAAGCTCAGGTGCAGTGCCTGTCCGAGATCTTCGAGCGGGCGGTGAAACGCGAAATCCTCGAAGGCGAGCTGTGCCTGCCGGACGTGCCGCAAGACGTTCTGGCCAAGTACCCGGGCATCGTCGCCGGTATTAAAGGCCTGGAAGAACAAGGCTTCCCGGTGCTGGTGAAGGATGCCTCACTCGGCGGTGAATTCCCGGTGATGTGCGTGACGTTGATGAACCCGCGCACCGGCGGTGTGTTCGCCTCGTTCGGCGCGCACCCGAGCCTGGAGGTGGCGCTGGAGCGCAGCCTCACCGAACTGCTGCAGGGCCGCAGCTTCGAAGGCCTCAACGACCTGCCGCAGCCGACCTTCGACAGCCTGGCGCTGACCGAGCCGAACAACTTCGTCGAGCACTTCATCGATTCCAGCGGCGTGGTGTCGTGGCGCTTCTTCGGTGCCACGCCGGACTTCGAGTTCGTCGAGTGGGATTTCTCCGGCGAGGGCAGCGACTCCAACGAGCAGGAAGCCGCGACCCTGTTCGGCATCCTCGAGGACATGGGCAAGGAGGTCTACGTGGCCACCTATGACGACCTCGGTGCCAACGCCTGCCGCATCCTGGTGCCGGGCTACTCGGAAATCTACCCGGTCGAGGATCTGATCTGGGACAACACCAACAAGGCGCTGCTGTTCCGCAAGGACATCCTCAACCTGCACGCCCTCAGCGACCGCGAGCTGAAGTCGCTGCTGCGCAACCTCAACAACACCGAGGTCGACGACTACACCGACATCACCACGCTGATCGGCGTCGAGTTCGACGACAACACGGTCTGGGGCCAACTGACCATTCTCGAGCTGAAGCTGTTGATCAACCTGGCGCTGAAGAAATACGACGACGCCAAGGAGTTGGTCGAGGCCTTCCTGCAGTACAACGACAACACCGTCGAGCGCGGCCTGTTCTACCAGGCGGTCAACGCCGTGCTGGAGATCCAGCTGGACGACGAGCTGGAGCTGGCCAACTACGAGCACAACCTGCGCCGTATGTTCGGCAACGAGCGCATGGATGCAGTGATCGGCTCGGTGGACGGCAGCGTGCGTTTCCATGGCCTGACGCCGACCAGTATGAAACTCGAAGGTCTGGACAAGCACCTGCGCCTGATCGACAGCTACAAGAAACTGCACGCCGCGCGCGCCAGGGCGGCGGGGTTGGCCGGCTGAGCTGTCGGCAGCCCGAACCGTTTCACGGGCTGCGCTGCTCAGTGGTGCTGCGCAACTGCCTGCACCTGACGGCGAAACCAACTGCGTAACGGATCGGCATGGGTACGCTCATGCCAGATCTGCATCACCTCGACGCGCGGCAACGCCAGTGGCAGTGGATGCATGCGCAGTTCCGGGTCGCGGGCGACCGCCTCTTCAGCCAGCGAGCGCAGGCAGGTGAGCAACAGGTCACTGCCACGCAACAGACGTGCTGGCGCGACGAAGCTGGACAGACCGGCAGCGATTCGTCGCTGCAGCCCCCTTTGCTGCAACGCTCTGTCCACCAGTCCCTCAAGATCTCCGGTCAAGGTGGTGATCAGGTGCTCGCAGGTGACGAAGCACTGCAAATCCAGGCCATCCGCGAGGCGCGGATTATCATGCGCGGCGAGCACGACGAAATCCTCGCTGAACAGGCGCTGCTGATGGAAGGTTCCCGGTAGATCCTTATAGAAGCCGGCGATGGCCAGGTCGCAGGTACCTTTTTCCAGTTCATCGCGAGGCAGTTGACCACGGGTATTGTGGGTGACCAGCACCAGGTTCGGCGCCTGCTGCCGCAGAACCGGCAGCAGCCTGGGCAGCAGGGTTTGCTCGATGTAGTCCGTGCTGTAGAGATGCAGGCGTTCAACACGGCTCAGAAAGTCCTGACCATCGCACCGCTCGTAGAAACCTTCCAACTCGCCCACCAGGCGCTGAACCTGCGGCGCCAACTCGTGGGCCCGAGGCGTCGGCGTCAATCCCCGCGGCGCGCGTACGAACAGCGGATCACCGAATTGATGGCGCAGCTTGTTCAGCTTGTGGCTCAGCGCAGGCTGGCTGAGCGCCATACGTTCAGCCGCCAGCGAGGCATTGCGCTCCTGATAAAGCACATGGAAGACCAGCAGCAGATTCAGATCCTTCTTGGCGATATTCATTTTTTGAATCTCTGAAATAAACGCTTTCGAATTTTCGAATCATATCGTCAAGCCTAGGATGGCACCTGAAAACCTGTTGCCCACTGGAGAACAGCATGACGATCGCTATCTTCGCCACCATCACACCACACCCCGAGCACCGTGAAGCGGTCGAACAGGCGCTGCGCCTGATGACTCAACACTCACGAGCCGAGGCCGGCAATCTGCGCTACGACCTGTTCGTGCGCGATGACGGTCAGGCGTTCGACCTCTTCGAACTTTACGTCGACGAAGCCGCCATCGACGCCCATCGCCAGAGCCGCCATTACCAACACTACCGCGCCGCGACAGCCGACTGGCTGAGTGCACCCACGCAGGTGCACGTCGCACACGCACTGGATGTGGCGCCCCTTCCCCAATCAGGAGAATGATCATGAGCAAGAACACCACCCTCGCTGTGGCAGTCGCCAGCACCCTGCTCGCCGGCAACGCCCTGGCCGCCGGCAAAGGCGAAGTCCTGGTGCTGTTGTCGAGCGAAACGCAACTGGACCTCAAGGATGGCAAGCAGTACACCACCGGCTTTTACCTGAACGAGTTCGGTGTGCCAGCCGACCACCTGCTCAAGGCGGGCTATGAGCTGGTGTTGGTGACGCCCAAGGGTAATGCGCCGCGCGTCGATGAGAGCTCGGTGACTGCGCAATACTTCGGCGGCGACGAACAGGAAATGCAGCGCATCCGCACCCTGGTGGAAAACCTGCCGGGCATCGACGACACACTGTCATTGAAGGACGTGCTGGAGAGCGATCTGAATCGCTACGCCGGCCTGCTGATTCCCGGCGGCCACGCGCCGCTAATCGATCTGGCCAACAACCCGGAGGTCGGCGCTCTGCTGCGCCACTTCCACCAGGCAGGCAAGCCGACGGCTGCCATTTGCCACGGCCCGATCGCCCTGCTCTCGGCCCAACGCGACCCAGCGGCCTACCAGGCGGCGCTGACCAACGGGGAAAAACCGGCTGCCAGCGACTGGATCTACCAGGGCTACCGCATGACCATCTTCTCCACCCCGGAGGAGCAGGTCTTCGAGCAGTCGCTGCAAGGTGAGCGGATTCTGTTCTACCCGGCCACTGCAATGGAAAGCGCCGGCGGCAAGCTGAACTACGCCGAGGCATGGGCGCCCCACGTGGTCGTGGACCGTGAGCTGATCACCGGGCAAAACCCGTTCTCCGACCATGCACTGGGCGAGAAGCTGGTGCAGATGCTCGACGCCAACCATCAACAGGCACAATAAGTGGTCAACCAGCAGGTCGTGGCCCATGCTTCGTCCTGCTGGTCCACGGATGAGCTCAACGCAGGCCGCATTAACCCCTACAATCGGCGGCATCCACCTCCGTAACAGGCGCGACATGCAACCGAATCCGCCCCGATATTCCGTCGCCGCGCTAGTGCTCGCCGCCGGCTACAGCCGCCGCTTCGGCGCCGACAAGCGCCGCCTGCAACTTGGCGACGGCCGCTCGTTGCTCAACTCCAGCTTGGCACTGCCCTGCTCGATGCTCGAGGAAATCTGGCTGGTGTTGCGCCCGGACGAGTCCATCGCGGAGCTGGGATTACCCGTCAGCATCAAGCTCGTCCAGCATCCGCTAACAGCTCAGGGCATGGGCCACAGCCTGGCGGCAGGTGCCGAGCGTCTACTGGCCGAATCCAACGCTGACGTCGTGGCGATCTTTCTCGCCGATATGCCGTCGATACATCGGGACAGCCTGGAAACCCTGATCGCCCACTCCAGCGCGAACAACATCGTGCTGCCCAGCTATCAGGGCAAGCGCGGTCATCCGGTGCTGTTCGGCCGCGATTTCTGGCCGCAGCTCGCGGCGCTGAGCGGCGATGCCGGCGCCAAGCCAGTGCTGCAGCAGAACCCCGACGCCGTGCATATCGTCGAACTGGACGACCCTGGTGTGCTGCAGGACGTCGATACTCAGGAAGATTGGCAATGCCTCAGCACACGCTGACCTCTCAGTGCGGCTCCTTGCGGTAATCGCTGCCCAACTCCCGAGCCAGGGCGATGAAATTGGCCACCTGCGGTGACTGGTGCAACTCACGGCAGACCAGGGTGATCGGCGCGACCAGGCGCGGTTTGGCGTCGCGAATCGAGCGATAGGCCACACTGTGCTCGTGGAAGCCGCGCATCGATGTCGGCACCACCGAAACCCCGGCACCAGCGGCCACCAGGCTGACGTTGGTCAGCATGCGCTCCACCTCGAACGCCACATGCGGCTCGAACCCAGCATTGCGACAGGCTTGCAGGAAATTGGCGTACATCCCCGGCGCACCAGGGCGGCGCACCAGAATCAACGGTTCGCCAGCCAGATCCTTCAATGAAACCGCGCCCTTGCCCGCCAGCAGCCGATGCCCGACCGGCAAGGTGAGCACCAGCTCTTCGTTGAGCAGACGGTGATAGGCGACGCCCTGAGGGTTACCCACCGGCGCCCGCAGGATGCCGACATCCACATCGCCGCCGCTGACATCGTCGGTCAGCTCCTGGGCGTTGCCCTCGTTGAGGCCGATATCGACACCCGGATACAGATCCCGATAGCGCCGGATGATCCGCGGAATCAGCGGATGCGAGGCCGCCGAACTGGTGAAACCGACGCTCAGGCGCCCCTCGATGCCTTTGGCCGTACGCGCCGCCTTCAATGCGCCCAGCGATACCCGCTGGAGAATATCGCGCGCCTCGCGCAGGAACACCTCACCACCGACGGTGAGGTCGACGCCCTTGGCATGGCGGATGAACAGGTCGAAGCCAAGCTCCTGCTCCAGCGCCCGGATCTGCTGGCTCAACGGCGGCTGCTGCATGTTCAGACGGGCCGCAGCGCGGGTGAAATGCTTTTCTTCGGCAACCATGACGAAGTAGCGCAGATGACGAAGTTCCATGCAGGCCCTTAGTAAGGTTGATCAGGCCGGCACACGATACCGAATCCACGTGCCGATGGGGTAGGATGAACACTCACGCGCGGCCTCGACGCCACGACGACGAACAAGAATAAAACAGGCTCCAATGATCTTCAGGCATTCTCGAACAGGCATTGCCCTGCTTCTGTTGGCACTGGTTCTCGGCGCCCTTCTGGGTGTCTGGTGGCCTGATCTGGCGGTAGAGATGAAGCCGCTCAGCGACCTGTTCATCTCCGCAATTGGTCTGTGCGCGCCGGTAGTGATGTTCGTCCTGGTTTGCTCCAGCGTCGCCGCCCTCAGCGACTACCGCGCCACCGCGCGCCTGGGCCTGAAGGCCGTCGGTTACTGGCAGCTGATGTCACTGCTGTCGCTGCTGACCGGCTTGCTCGTCGCCCTGCTCTTGCACCCAGGCGGCGGCCTGCACCACATGGGTAGCGACTGGGCGACGATTGAAACCACAAGTGGCCCATTCTTCTCTCAACTTCCGGGCCTGCTGCTCGATTCGCTCGAACAGAGTTTCATCCTCAAGGTGCTGCTGGTTGCCGTAATCTGCGGCCTGCTGCTCGGTCGCAGTGGCGCACCGGGGCAACGCCTGACGCAGCGGCTCGATCAGGCGGTGAAGCTGGTATTTCGCGCCATGCAAGCGATCGTCAGCTTCGCGCCACTGGCGGCGTTTGGTGCCATCGCCTTCATCATCGGCAAGTACGGACTGGAAGCGGCGCTGCCGTTGGCCAAGTTCGTGGTAGTGGCCTATGTGGCCTGCCTGGTTTACCTGCTGCTGGTACCGGCCATCGCCCTGCGCCTGGCGGGCTGTCGATTGTGGCGGCTGATCGGTTACGTCAAGGAAGAGCTGCTACTGGTGGCCGCGACAGGCTCTTCGGTGGCCGCCCTGCCGCGCCTGATCGACAAACTGGAGGCAGCCGGTTGCGACAGCCAGACCGTACGCCTGACGCTCACTGCCGGCTACAGCTTCAATCTCAACGGCTCGAACCTCTACCTGGCGGTGGCCGTCGTGTTTCTCGCACAACTGGCTCACGTCGAACTGGACACCCTGCAACTGGGCACCATCCTGCTGGTCTGCCTGTTGACCTCACTGGGCTCGACCAGCGTCGCGGGTTCGGCCTTCGTTACACTCACCGCGACGCTCAGCGTGCTGAATATCCTGCCGCTGGAGAGCATCGGCATCCTGATCGGCGTAGAGCGTCTGATGAAATGTCGTTCGGTGACCAACGTGCTGGGCAACTGCGTAGCCTGCGTGGTCATCGCCCATTGGGATGGCAAGGTGGACAAACAGAAATTGCGGGAGATGCTGGGCTGAGATCAGTGCCGAGCCAGTCGCGTACTCACGTGCCGAACGTGAAAAGAAGTGGCTACCTGTGGGCGCAAGCGATGCTGCGCAACCAGGTCGGCCGTCGTGCCACGACCGACGAAAACCACCTCCTGCAATTGCGGAAAATGGCTGCTGCGCCCCAGGTAACTCACCAATGCATCGAGTACCGTGAATGCCGATAGCCCGACATGCCCTTCACTCGACACCTCACCCTCAACCCAGGCCTGCTCGCTGTGCCATACAGGCAGATCCACAGGTCGCTTGCGGCCATCGGCGACGCTGAACTGCGGCACGAGGATCAACGTATCGCCTTGCTCATCCAGTTGCGACTCGCTGGAGTTCGAGTCGCCCTCGACAAGCACGACCACGCGTCGGATACCTCGCGGCAGGTTGTACAGATCGGCGTTGGCCACCAATGCAAGGGCGAAGCTGTCAGAGGCCGCGTCGAGCCGCAAGAGCTGCGCCCCTGCTTCAACCGGAGCGCTGGAGTCGGAACGACGCGCCACTGCGTCACTGAATGCGATGCTGGCCATGACGACCGAACAGAGCAGCAAGGCGTGGCGGCGCACACGTTCCATCTTTCACGCTCCTGAAGAAAATGAGCAGCGAAGCCCGCAAGGCCTCGCCACCCGAAATCAGCGCGAAGCAGGCAAGAGTTTGGCGAAGGCCTTGTCCAGCACCTCGTCCGCCTTGATCAGTTGCTGACGACGCTCGCCCATCCAGCTTTCATCCGCCTGCAAACGCTTGCCGGCCTCGGCCAGCATGCGCTTGACCTCGGCAGGTTGCGGGCCGCCAGTGCCCTTGCGTGTCTCGACCATGGTGCGCGGCGACAGGGTGGCGCGGAAGGCACTCTCGCTCAGCGGCAGGCGCTGATCCTTCCAGTTGTACTTCTGCGCAGCCTTGGTATAGAGCTTCTGCGCGTCGGCGTAAGGGAACTCCTTCGGCAACAAGCCTTGATCACGCGCCTGACCAACAATCAGCGAAGCGAAGCTGTGGCCGATGCGAAACGGCACCTTGTGCTCGCGTTCGAGCGTATCGGCCAGTTCCATCGAGGTCGTCCAGTCGGCGTCGAGCTCTTCCATGGCGCGCTCGGGATTGATCACCAACGCATCGAGCACCATGTCCAGGCGCTCGAACATATCGGTGGCCGATTTGAACAGGCCCAAGTCCTCGAACGCTGCCTTGTAGTCGGTCATGCCGGTGGTGACGTTGTGTGCGCGAATAGTGGTAGCACCCGCCAGACCAACCACATCGGAGGCCGACTCACGGGTGCGCATCAGCAGGCCGGGATTGCGCTTCTGCGGCATGGCGCTGCTGGTGTAGGTCGAGCCTTCCTCGAGCAGCAGCCAGGGACGGGTCTGGTGGTACTGGGTGTGGATATCGCCGATCAACGCACCGACGCGAATCGCCGAGGACGAAGCGATGCCTGCCGCTTCCAGCGGGATGTCGAAGGTCGATACCTGGCTGGAATCCAGCGAGTTCTCGCGCACGCCATCGAAGCCCAGCAGCATGGCCAGACGCTCACGGTTCAGCGGCCAGCCGGAGTTGGCCAGCACCGCGGTGCCCATCGGGCTCAGATTCAGGCGTGCATAGAGTTCATGAATGCGCTGCGCATCGCGCTCGAAAGCCGCTTCGAATGCCAGCAGGTAGTGCGCGTAGCTGATCGGCATGGCCTGCACACCGTTGGTGTAGGCCGGGATCAGGGTATCGACGTTGTCGCCGGCGATCTTCAACAGGCGGGCGCGCGACGAATTGAGCGCATCGCTGTAATCCAGCACCTGGGCACGCAGCACGGCCAGGCGATAGGTGGCGTACATGTCCTGGCGGCTGCGCCCGGAGTGAATCAGCGAGGCTTCGGGACCGATCTTGTCGATCATGATCTGTTCGACCTGCAGCACGTCACTGGGACTCTTGCCGCCGGGCTGAGCGGCCTGATCGATCACATGCTGCACACCACCGGCGATGCGTCGCCCCTGAGGAGCGGAAACGATGCCCTCCTCGGTGAGCATGACGATCGAGGCCTTGTTGATGCGGTTCAACCAGGAGAACTGGCTTTCGTAGGCGCCGCCCTTGAGCGCCGACTTGTCCACCGTCGCGCCGATCTTGCGCGCCTGCTCAGCGCATTCGGCAGTGGTGCGGCAAGGCAGTTCGGCAGTGTTGGCCGCCAGGGCGCTGGATGAAGCAAACAGCGCATAGACAACGGCGAGGTGAAGCAGAGTCTTTCTTGTTCTCATGGTTTTCAGTTCCGCTCGGTATCAGTGAGGGCTCGGCTGCCTTGAAAAGCAGCAGCCCACCGATGCTAGCGGCATACATGAAAGATATGAAATATATTAAAAATATCCAGTCAATACCTAGAAAGTACCAACAAGATCGCGCCGGGCACTACCACCGTAGGGTGCGCCGTGCGCACCGAATCAACCGCAAGCTTCGAGATTGCCCCTACGACTGGTGCGCACAGCGCACCCTACACGTGCTATGCCCAACGTATGCAGCCTTCATTATTCAATATTCAAAAAGTATCGAATGACTATTTTCAAGATATTTTATCTAGCTAAAAACCGCTGTTAGCATCGTCGTCATAACTCCAATCAACCAGGTCGACCTGCGCTGCCAACCATCGGGTACGACTTAGCGACATGCCAATGCCTTGTGCAGGTGTGCCGCGCTCTCTGCCGAGGTGGAATATGCCGTACGACGTTCTCTGGCCCCTGGGTTCTCTGCTCAAGCGAGGCCCGAACCTCCGCAGACAGGCCGTCCTGGCTATCGCGCTGCTGACCAGTGTCTTGTACGGCGGTATCGCCAGCGCCAACCAGCAATTACTGCGCCTGGGCCAGAACGAGCCCTACAACTTCCTCGCCTTCGCCAATAACGACCTGAATGGCGCCAGCCCGACCTCGCGAGCCGTGGTGGTGGTCCACGGTGTGCGTCGTAACGCCGACGACTACTACCAGTACGGTCAGAGCCTGCTGAAGAAAGCCGGATTCGACGCCAGCGATACCCTGCTGCTGTCATTGAATTTCCTTACCGCCGAGGACAGCCGCGCCGGCAGTGACATGCCGCTGTGGGCACGTGACAAATGGATGCACGGCACCGCATCGAGCAAAGGTCGCCGCGGTATCGACGCCTTCGCCGTGTTGGATGATCTGCTGCTGTACCTGGCCGACCGCCAGCGTTTCCCGGCAATGAAGGAAGTCGTGTTGATCGGTCACTCCGCCGGTGGCCAGCTGATGCAGCGCTACAGCATTCTCGGCGACGGCGATGAGCGCCTCGCCACTACCGGGATCAAGGTTCGCTACGCCATTTCCGCTCCGTCTTCCTATGTCTATATCGAAGACAGCCGCCTGCAGGATGGTTCGTTCAAGCCAGTGCGCACAGTCATGTGCCCGAGCTTCAGCCGCTATCGCTATGGCCTGGATCGCGCACCCTTCTATCTGACCCGCCAGAATCTCGGGGCCGAGCAGCTGTTTCGCCGTTACGCCGCTCGCGACGTGACCTTCATGGTCGGTGAGCGCGACAACGACCCGTGGCACCGCGTACTGGATCGCACCTGCGGCGCCAACATGCAGGGCGCACATCGGGTCGAGCGCCAGCTCAACTACCTGCGCTACGAAGCCTTCCTTTCCAGCAAGTGGGGGGTGCCGATCCATCACCCACAGATCACGGTCGCCGGTATCGGCCACAACGCGGCCCGTTTGCTGGCCACGGAGATTGTCGCCAACACGCTGTTCCCGAAACGCTGATACCTCGTCTGCCCGACTCACAAAAACAACAACGAGCTTGCCATGACTTCGACCTTCACCTCCGCCCAGGTACGCCGGGTGCTGCACCCGCGCAATCTGACCCTGCTGGCCGCGGCGATCCTCGCTGCCCAGGCTCAGGCCGAACCCCTGCCCTCCGCCGGTACGCTGTTCGACAACAACCGCGACATCCTGCGCCCGGCCGAACGAGCTCAGGATGCGCCGCGTGGCAATGTGCGCATCGAAGCTCAGGATGACCGCAGCCAGGCTGCAAACCCGGCCGAGCAGGCCTCTGCCGCCTTTCGCGTGAATGCGTTCAAGCTCACCGGTAACCGTGAGATCAGTGAGTCGCGCCTGCTGCAGGAGCTTGCCCCTTATGCCGGTCGAGAGCTGAATCTCGCCGGCCTGCGTGAGGCCGCTGCGCGCGTCACAGAGCTGTATCGCAGCCGCGGCTATCTGGTCGCCCGCGCCTATCTGCCCGCCCAGGAAATCAGCGATGGCGTGGTTACCATCGGCGTGCAGGAAGGTCGCGTCGGCAGCGTGCGCGCCGAAGCCGACAGCAATGTGCGCCTGCGCCATGGCATGCAGCAACGCTTCATCGACGCCATTCCCAGCGGCAGCGTGATCCGCGAGGCCGACCTGGAGCGCGTGCTGCTGCGCCTGTCCGACATCGCCGGGGTTTCGGTGCGCGCCGTGCTGCAACCGTCGCGCGAGCCGGGCGCATCCGACATCGTCCTCAAGCTCAGCGAGATGACTGCCTGGACGGGCCGCGTCAGCTTCGACAACCACGGCAACTACTACACCGGCTCCAACCGAGTCACCAGTAACGTCAGCCTCAACGACGCCTTCGGCTTCGGCGAAAGCCTGTTCTTCAATGGCCAGAACAGCTTCGAAGGCCTGGAGATTCGCGGCCTCGGTTACCGCCAGCCGCTGGGCGCCAGCGGTGTCACCCTGGGCGCCAACTACGCGGAGATGGAATACGCCATCGGCAAGAGCCTGAAGACCGCTGACGCCAGCGGCACCGCCATCGTTTCCTCGGTGTTTCTCGACAGCTCGCTGCTGCGCAGCCGCGATGCCAATATCTCGTTCAACCTGGCCGAAGAGCATCGTCATTTCGAGGACGAAGCCGGCGCCTTCGCGGTGAAGAAATCCGCCGTATTCCGCAGCGCCACGCTCTATGGCGACTGGCGTGACGACTGGGCCGGCAGCAACCGCTGGAGCCTGGCCTATGGCATCGGCAAGCTGAACAAGGACACCCCGCTCGATGAAGCCCTCGACCAACTGACCGCCAATGCCGCCGGCCGTTATCGCAAGGCCAATCTGGCATTCAGCCGCTTGCAGGAGCTGGGCGGTGGCTACTCGCTGTTCGCCTCTCTCAGCGGCCAATGGGCGGACAAGAACCTCGATGCCTCGGAGAAATTCAGCCTCGGCGGCCCCAACGGCGTGCGTGCCTACCCGGTCGGCGAAGCCGCAGGCGATGAAGGCCTGCTCGGTCGCCTGGAGCTGCGCAAATACCTCGGCCGCTATTATGGCGCCATTGCCGAAGCCACCCTGTTCGCCGATGGCGGCCGGGTGCGGGTGAACAAGAATCCCTGGGACGACAGCGAGAATCACCTGACCCGCTACGGCTACGGTGTGGGCCTGAACGTCTATCACCGCGACCTGGTGATGAACGCCAGCCTGGCCTTCTCGCCAGGTGACGACCCGATCAGCGACGAGCGCGACAACAAGCGTTTCTGGCTGTCGGTCACCGGCACACCGCAGGCCTTCGCCGGCCTGGCCAAGGACGTTGGCAGCCGCGAGGATTTTCGCAGCAAGAACACCGAACTGGTGCTCTATGGATCGCTCGGCCTAGTGCCGGAATACATCGACCGCCGCGACTCCACCCGTGCCTCCCCAGCTGATCAGAGCAAGCTGGCCACACCCAATGGCCGCAACATGTCCAGCTACTGGCGCGCTCGCGACAACGTCTCCTACATCGGCGCCCATGCCGGCATCCCGATCAACGACGACACGCGTTTTCTGTGGCAGCTGGAATACGGCATCTCGGTGAACTACACCCTGAGTGGCGACGAGACCGCACCGCTGTCGATCTCGCCCAACACACGCCTGCGCAACTCCGGCGTAGCACTTGATGATGATCGTTTCGGCACTCTGCTCTACGGTGTCTGGGACATGCCGCTGAAGGAGAGCACCACCAGCCTCGACCCGTTCTTCGGCAAGACCAGCGCGGCCTACTACAACATCATCGGCTCGCCCGGTTTCAACAGCAGCCTGGCCAGCAACGTGTCCGGCCCGCTCAGCCAGGCCGACGAGAGCGTCAACTCAGACGCCGCGTTCAACCGTCGCCAGTCCGGCGTGGTCGCCTGGTGGTCGCCTGAGTGGCACGGCCTGCAGGTCAAGCTGGCTTACTCCAACAACGGCATGCGAGCAGCAGAAGACGTCGACCGGGGCTATATCTACGGCGGTAGCGTCACCTACAAGAACGGCGGTTTCACCGCGGTCGCCGCCGCCGAACGTCACGTCAACTACTTCGGTATAGCCAACCTGGGCCGCAACGCGCGCGGCGTGGGCAGCAACACCCACGTCACCGAAGGCACCTCATCGAACGACTACAGTTTCCGTTTCGGCCTGGGTTACCGCTTCGGCAACACCCAGCTGTCGCTGGTGGCCGACGAGCTCTACTACTCGGAAGACGACGTGATCAATAACAGCGTCAGCTTCAGCGACCTCTCCGAATACCGCCGCCGCGCCTACATGCTCGGCGTCAGCCACCGCATCGGCGCCTGGCGCCTGCGCGCCAGCTATGCCCGCGCACTGCCTGGCGAGTGCTCGATGATCTCCGCCAGTGGAATCGAGTGCGACACCAGCGGCATGGGCGCACGCCAGTACGCCCTGGGCGTTGGCTATCGTTTCACCCGCAACACCGAGGTGTTCGCCCACTACGTGCTGCTGAAGAATGCTTCGCTGTCGAACTACAACTTCGCCGTGGCCGGCGCCTACGCGGCCAGCGGCTACTCGCCAGGCGTCGGCACCACCATCAACGCCATCGGCACCGGCTTCAACTATTCATTCTGAGGAGATGACCGTGAACAACAAAAACGCCCGTCGCGGCCGTCGTCCGCAACAGCCTTCTCTCAAGCCGCTGAGCTACGCCGTGCTGTGCGTGATGCACGGCCTGATGCCGCTGAACGCCATGGCGCTGGACAACAACGCCCTGCCCAGCAACGGCCAGATCACCGCAGGCAGCGGCAGCATCAGCCAGTCCGGCAATGTGCTGGATGTGAACCAGAACAGCCAGAAGCTGATCGCCACCTGGGACACCTTCAACATCGGCCGTGATGCCACGGTGAATTTTCACCAGCCGGGTGCCTCGTCGGTTGCGCTCAACCGCGTGCTATCCAGCGACGCCTCGCAGATCATGGGCCAGCTCAACGCCAACGGGCAGGTCTACCTGATCAACCCCACCGGCGTGCTGTTCGGCAGCAGCGCCGCGGTCAACGTCGGCGGCCTGGTAGCCAGCGCCCTGGACATCGCCGATAACGATTTCATGGCCGGGCGCCTGCAGTTCGATGGCAAGGGCGCAGGCGGTGCGGTGATCAACCAAGGCACCATCCGTGCGGCAGATGGAGGCAGCGTCGCCCTGCTCGGCGCCCAGGTACGCAACGAAGGTACCGTGGTCGCGAAGATGGGCTCGGTGGTGCTCGGCGGCGGCGAGAAAATCACCCTCGACTACCACGGCGACGGCCTGATCAACATGCAGGTCGACGAGGCCGTCATCGATGCCAGCGTGGTCAACCAGGGCCTGCTGCAAGCCAACGGCGGCACCGTGATCATGAGCGCCCGCGCCAGCGACGCCATGCTCAGCAAGGTGGTCAACAACGAAGGCGTGATCGAGGCCAGCAGCCTGCAGCAACGTAATGGCCGTATCGTTCTCGACGGCGGCGACAGCGGCGTGGTGGCCAGCAGCGGCGTGCTCGACGTCTCCGGCCGCAATGCCGGCGAACGCGGCGGCGAAGTGACCATGACCGGCGAATACGTCGGCCTGTTCGACGATGCGCGCATCGACGCCTCCGGCGATGCCGGCGGCGGTACCGTGCTGCTCGGCGGCGACTACCAGGGCACCGGCCAGTTGCAGCACGCCAGTGCCACCCATATGGGCAAGGACGCGCGCATCGAGGCCGACGCGCTCAACAGTGGCGATGGCGGCAAGGTCATTCTCTGGGCCACCGACAGCACTCAGTTCCACGGCAATATCAGCGTCATCGGCGGTGGCGAAGGCGGTAATGGCGGGTTCGTGGAAACCTCAGCCCATGCCCTGGATGCCAGCGGCCGCGTCAACCTCAGCGCTGCTTCCGGCAAGGGCGGCACCTGGCTGCTCGACCCGTACAACATCAACATCACCAGCGGTGCCAGCTCCGGTACCTCCAGCGAGAGCCCGTTCACCCCCAACGCCGGTGGCAGCTCGACCCTCAGCTCGGCCACGCTCAATGCGTCGCTGAGCGAGGGTGCCAACATCATCGTGCAGACCTCGTCCGGCCCTGGCACTTCCGGCGACATCAATGTGCTGGATAACGTCCAGGCGCAGGGCAACGCCAGCCTGACGCTGATCGCCCACCGTAACGTCAACATGACCGGCACCAGCATTACCCATGCCGACGGCGCCACGCTGAACGTGTCGTTGCTGTCCAACTTCAATAACAGCGGCAACGGTTCGGTGGCGCTGAACAATGCCACCATCCGCACCAACGGGGGTGATTTGACCATCAGCGGCGCGGTCGACCCCAGCGGATCGTTCGCCAGCACCAACGTCAGCAGCGGCACCGGGGTGTTCATTCGCTCCAGCCTGATCGACACCAACGGTGGCGACGTCACCATTCGCGGCGCCACCTCGGCCAGCCTCGCTGCCGGCTCCAGCGCTACCGCGATGAACATCTCCGCCAGCACCATCGATGCCGGCGGCGGCGATATCAACATCACCGCCGTGCAGGCCAGCAGCAGCGGCACGGGCGATGCCTTCATCCTGCATGGCGGCAGCAACCTGCTGACAGAAGGTGCCGGCTCCATCGACATCAGCGCCGACAACCTGGGCTCGGGCAACGGCACGCGCCTGTTCAGCACCAGCAATACCATCGCCGCCAGCGGCTCGGGCAACGTCACCCTCAGTGGTAATGCTGCTTCCGGTTTCGGCGTGCTGATCTGCTCCACCGGCAGTAGTTCGACGCAGAACATCGGTGTCGGCAGCGGCACCCTGACTGTCAAGGCCAACAGCCAGAGCGGCCGCGCGCTGTATCTGGCAGCCGCAGGCGATGGTGCGATCAACCTGACCGCCAGCGACTCCGGCAGGATCGTACTGGCCGGCGACAGTGGCGGCAGCTACGGCACAGTGCTCAACGTCACCGGCGCTGGCGCCTCGATCAACCTGCTCAGCGATGGCGACATCACCGTCGAAGGCAACAGCTCCGGCGGCACCACGCCCTCGCTGGGCCTGATCACCTCCGGCAGTGGCAGCGCCATCAACATCGCCAGCACTGCCGGCAACGTGCGCCTGACCGCCGACAACAGCGTGATCAACACCGGCAGCGGCTCGTTCCGCGCATTATTCCTGGATGCCAGCGGCAGCAACTCCGCGATCCGCGTCGGCACCCAGAGCGGCAACCTGACCCTGGAAGGCAACAGCATCTCCGGTCGGGGCGTGGATCTCGCGCCCTCCGGCAGCGGCGCGGCCATCGAGCTGTCGACCACCACCGGCGACATCCAGATCAACGGCAACAGCACCAGCAGCTTCGGTGGCTACGGCATCTTCCTCAACTCAAGCGGCGCCTCGCAGGGCGTCAGCATCACCACCCAGACCGGCGACATCACCCTGCGCGGTGACAGCGTGGGCACCTCCGACGCCATCGCCCTCGGCGGTAGCGGCCAGGCCTCGACCAACCGCATCGCCTCGCAGGGCGGCAACATCCTGCTCGACGGCCACTTCCACTCGCCTGACAGCAGCGAGCTGGATCACGGCATCGCTCTCCTCAGCGTGACCAACATCATCCAGACCACCGGCAACGGCAACGTCACCCTGATCGGCCGCTCGACCGGCTCGGGCGACGGCGTGGACTTCTACAGCAACGGCAACAACCTGCTCAGCGTGGAGAATGGCAGGCTCAGCATCACTGGCCAGGCCGACAATGCCAACGGCCTCAGTGTGCTCACCGGGCAGACCGAATTGCGTGCCACCGGTAGCGGCTCGATCAGCCTCGATGGCTATTCGCGAACGGGCAACGGTATCCATTTCTACCCGTCCAGCAATGGCAGCTCGGTGACCATCGCCAGCAACAGCGGTGACATCAGCCTCAACGGTCGCACTGACGGTGGCAGCGAGGCCAGCGGGGTGTTCATACGCAGCGGCTCGAACAGCATCTCGCTGAGTTCGGCCAGTGGTGATATCAAGGTCAGCGGTCGTGGTGAGAACGGCGCCAGTGGCATCACCTTCAACGGCACCAGCAGCGGCAGCAACAGCCTGCTGACCGGCGCTGGCGGCAACCTGACCCTGGAAGCCTTCAGCCGCGGCGGCACGGCGCTGAACTTCGTCAGCGGCAACAACCGCCTTGGTGTACAGGACGGCATCCTGCTGATCGATGCGCAGGCACCTGGCGGCACCTTCATCGCCAACGGCAGCGACAACACCAGCATCGGTGCCAGCGGCAGTGGCGCGGTGGTCTATCGTCTCGGCGGGCTGATCAACGCCAGTATCCTCGGCAGCGATGGCGAGGCGACGCGCAGTCACCTGCAGCAGCAGATCGCCGGCAGCGCCTGGAGCCAGGTTCTGTATCCTGACTACCGGCAGACACCGCTGGCGCCGCGTATCGACCTGATCGATCTGGATCTGTCGCAGTTGCAGGCAGCGGCACCCAGCGAAAACTGAAAAGGCGCGGCGCGACGCCACCCACGTCGCGCCCGCCCAGACGCAACAAGGCCAGGCCATGACCGACGAGAAGTTTTCCCTCGAACACTTCGAGCAGCTCTGCTACTCGCGCCAGCACGAGGCGGCCGCACGCGAGCTGATTCGCCTGCTGCTGATCATCGACCGCCACTACGGCAAGCTATCCGGCCAGTTCGTGCTCTCGGTATCGCCGGCGATTTCCGCGGCGGATCTCGAAGCCCATGTACTGACCCGCATCACCAGCGCGATCACCACGCTGTTTTCCGACCCCGGCTTCCAGATCAGCCCCACCGGTTTCGATCAACTGATCAACTTCCAGCGCTGGCTGTCCTCGCTGTTCGCCGCCAGTGCCTTCGTCAACGCCGACCATATCCTGCGTGCGCTCAACCTGTATGGCGGTGAAGACGGCCGGTTCGAAGTGGCGCCGACGGAGCTGGTGAAGTTCTGCGTGCTCTATTCGTCCGAGTCGCAGCTGCCGCTGGACGTGGAACTGCTCTGGCAACAGAACCGCAACCTGACCGTGGCGCTGTGCATGGCGCTGCTGTCGCCGCGCTTTCTCGGCACGCCCGCCGCGCACTCCAAGCGTGAGGCGCTGCTGGCCTGGCTGCCGGAACGACTGGACAGCCTCGACAGCCTGGATCAGTTGCCGGTGGCGATCATCCATGACGTCTACATGCACTGCAGTTACGCCGACCTGCCGCAGCGCCATCGCATCAAGCGCTCCATCTGCCGCTTGGTCGAACGCAAACTGGCGAACAACGGCATCGACTCGCTACCGATGACCGCACCTCGCCCTACCATCGGTAAACGCAAGATGCTGGTGGTACTGGAGTGGTTCTCCGGTGGCCATTCGATCTACCGCACCCACTCCAGAACGCTCGAAGCCGCTCGGCAGCACTTCGACCTGCATGCCGTGGGCTATGCCAGCAATGTCGACGATTTGGGACGCGCCGTGTTCGACGCGTTCACCGAGCTGAGCGCACCGAACGATCTACTGGCCTGCGTACGCCAGGTGCGTGAGCTGGCCGCCGAGCTGCAACCGCAGGTGCTGTACATGCCCAGCGTGGGCATGTTCCCGCTCACCCTGTTTCTCGCCAACCTGCGCCTGGCGCCCTTGCAGGTCGCAGCACTGGGGCATCCGGCGACCACCGGTTCAAAGCATATCGACTACATCAGCGTCGAAAAGGATTTCGTCGGTGATCCGGCCTGTTTCGACGAGAAACTGCTTCTGCTACCCAGCGACGGCCAGCCCTACCGCCCCTCGGCCATCCCCGTGGAGCTTTCACTGCCCGAGCGTTACGACGGCGACGAAGTTGCAATCGCCATCGCCGCCACCACCATGAAACTCAACCCGCGTTTTCTGCAGGCCTGCCAGCAGATCGCCCAGCTCACCCAGCGCCAATACGGCAAGCAGGTGCGTTTTCACTTTCTCATCGGCCAGGCGCAGGGCCTGCTCTTCCCACAGCTGCAGCGCCTGATCCGACGTTATCTGCCCGATGCGCGAATCTACCCGCACCAGCCCTACCCGCAGTACCTCGGCGCCTTCAGCCGCTGCGACCTGTTTCTCAGCCCGTTTCCGTTCGGCAATACCAACGGCATCATCGATGCGTTGACCGTCGGCCTGCCGGGTGTGTGCAAGACCGGTGCGGAGGTGTTCGAACACATCGACGAAGGACTACTGCGCCGCGCCGGCCTGCCCGAGTGGCTGATCGCCGATAGCGTCGAGGACTACGTCAGCGCTGCCGCACGCCTGGCCGGAGACTTCAGCGAGCGCCAGCGGCTCTACCGCTATCTGGCGGATGGACAGCCGTTGCAGCGCCTGTTCGAAGGCCGGCCTGAGGTGTTCGGCGAACGGCTATTGGAGCTGTTGGGCGATTGACCTTACTGCTCCTGTAGCAGCAGGGTCTCACTCAATGCCTGCGCAGCGCTGGACAGCTGATGCCTAGCCTGGTGCAGCAAGCCGATACGGCGCGACACCTGTGGCTCGCTCAGCGGCAGGCAGCGCGCGCCAAGTTCTTCCATCTGTTGCCGGCACAGCTGCGGCACGGCGCTGACGCCGAGACCCTCTGCGACCATACGCCCGACCGTGACCAACTGATGGCTCTCGAACGCTACCGGCAGCTTGCCGTGGCTGGAGATCACGCTGTCTTCCAGCAGCAGGCGCACCGCCGAAGGCCGTTGCAGGGTGATGAAGGGTTGCTCCAGCAACTGCGCCCAGGTCAGCGCGGACTGCTCGGCCAACTCGCTGGCGACCGGCACCACGGCGACGAAACGGTCCTCGTACAGGGGGGTGAACTGCAAACCATCGAGTGTCGTTGGTTCGAAGGCGATGCCTAGCTCGACGCGACCGTCGCGCACCATCTCCATCACCTGTTCGTTGATCACGTCGTGTACCGCCACGTTGACTCGTGGGTAGGCATCGCGGAAGGCGCGCAGCGCCGCCGGCAGACGGTTGCCGGCGAACGACGGCATGGCCGCTACCGCCACCTTGCCCATCTGCAGGGTGAAGTGCTGACGCAGCAGATCCTCGGCGTTGTCCCAGTCAGCCAGTAGACGCACGGCAATCGGCAGCAACGTCTCACCCTCCGGCGTCAGCGCCACGCTGCGGGTGGTGCGCACCAGCAACTGGCCACCGAGCGATTGCTCCAGGTTCTTGATCGCCAGGCTCAGCGCCGGCTGCGACAGATGCAGGCGTTCGCAGGCCTGGGCGAAGCTCAGGCTTTGCGCCACGGCGAGAAAGGCGCGTAGCTGCTTGACGGTCATTGATTTATTTACCTGATCAATCAAGAGGAAAAACAAACTTAACAAATAAGCCCATAGCGCAGAAGCTTGGTCCAACCCTAGATAACAACAAAAGAGGCAGCCTCTAATGAGCGGACTCGACAAACGCGTCGGCAGCTATGCAGAAGCCCTGGACGGCCTGCAGGACGGCATGACCGTGCTGGCCGGCGGTTTCGGCCTGTGTGGCATCCCCGAGAACCTGATCGCCGAGATCCGCCGCCGTGGCGTGCGCGATCTGACCGTGGTGTCCAACAACTGCGGCGTCGACGGTTTCGGCCTCGGCGTGCTGCTGGAAGACCGGCAGATCCGCAAGATGATCGCCTCCTATGTCGGCGAGAACGCCCTGTTCGAGCAGCAACTGCTGTCCGGCGAGCTGGAAGTCGAACTGACCCCGCAAGGCACCCTGGCCGAGAAGCTGCGCGCTGGCGGCGCCGGCATCCCCGCGTTCTTCACCGCCACCGGCTACGGCACCCCGGTCGCCGAAGGCAAGGAAGCGCGCGAGATCAATGGCCGCCACTACATCCTCGAACCGGCCATCACCGGCGACTTCGCCATCGTCAAAGGCTGGAAGGCCGACCATTTCGGCAACGTGGTCTACCGCCACACCGCGCAGAACTTCAACCCGGTGGTCGCCACCGCTGGGCGCATCACCGTGGTCGAGGTCGAAGAGATCGTCGAGCCCGGTGAACTCGACCCCACGCAGATTCACACCCCCGGCATCTACGTCGACCGGCTGATCTGCGGCAGCTTCGAGAAACGCATCGAAAAACGCACGCTGCGCGCCTGAGGAGAAAGACCATGGCTCTTACCCGTGAACAAATGGCCCAGCGCGTCGCCCGCGAATTGCAGGACGGCTTCTACGTCAACCTCGGCATCGGCATCCCCACCCTGGTGGCCAACTACGTGCCCGAGGGCATGCAGGTGATGCTGCAGTCGGAGAACGGCCTGCTCGGCATGGGCGCCTTCCCCACCGAGGACGAAGTGGACGCCGACATGATCAACGCCGGCAAGCAGACCGTCACCGCGATCAAGGGCGCGGCGATCTTCGACTCGTCGCAATCCTTCGCCATGATCCGTGGCGGCCATGTCGATCTGACCGTGCTCGGCGCCTTCGAGGTGGATGTGCACGGCAACATCGCCTCCTGGATGATCCCCGGCAAGCTGGTCAAGGGCATGGGCGGCGCCATGGATCTGGTGGCCGGCGCCGACAACATCATCGTTACCATGACCCACGCGTCCAAGGACGGCGAGTCCAAACTGCTCGAGCGTTGCAGCCTGCCACTGACCGGCAGCGGTTGCATTCGCAAGGTGCTGACCGACCTGGCCTACCTGGAGATCGAGAACAACGCCTTCGTCCTGCGCGAGCGTGCACCGGGCGTTAGCGTCGAGGAAATCGTCGCCAAGACCGCCGGTAAGCTGATCGTCCCCGAGCACGTGCCGGAAATGCAGTTCTAGGTTGTCTACCGTCTCGAAGACGCCACCACGCACGGCGTCTTCGGGGCGTTTTTCTACATTGTGGGAGGCGCTTTAGCGGCGAGACTTTCTCGTCGCGGCTGAAGCCCCTCCCACAATACGCGGCCCATCAGCCGAGAGGAGTCATCCCATGCAAGACGTCGTCATCGTCGCCGCCACCCGCACCGCCATCGGCAGCTTCCAGGGCAGCCTGGCCGATATTCCCGCGCCGGAACTCGGCGCCATCGTCATCAAGCGCCTGCTGGAGCAGACCGGCCTCGACGCTGCCCAGGTCGATGAAGTGATCCTCGGCCAGGTGCTTACCGCAGGCAGCGGCCAGAACCCCGCACGCCAGGCCGCCATCCGCGCCGGCCTGCCCCACGCCGTACCGGCCATGACCCTGAACAAGGTCTGCGGCTCGGGCCTGAAAGCCCTGCACCTGGCGACCCAGGCCATTCGCTGCGGCGACGCCGAGGTGATCATCGCCGGCGGCATGGAGAACATGAGCCTGGCGCCCTACGTGCTGCCCAAAGCCCGCACCGGTCTGCGCATGGGTCACGCACAGATGCTCGACAGCATGATCGTCGACGGCCTGTGGGATGCCTTCAACGACTATCACATGGGCATCACCGCCGAGAACCTGGTGGACAAGTACGGCATCAGCCGTGAAGCCCAGGACGCCTTCGCCGCTGCATCGCAACAAAAGGCCGTGGCTGCCATCGAGGCCGGTCGCTTCGACGCTGAAATCACTCCAGTGCTGATCCCGCAGCGCAAGGGCGACCCCGTCGCCTTCGCCCGTGACGAGCAGCCACGCGCCGGCACCACCGCCGAATCCCTGGCCAAGCTAAAACCCGCATTCAAGAAGGACGGCAGCGTCACCGCCGGCAACGCCTCCAGCCTCAACGACGGTGCCGCTGCCGTGCTGCTGATGAGCGCGGCCAAAGCGCAGGCGCTGGGTCTGCCGGTACTGGCGAAGATCGCTGGCTATGCCAATGCCGGTGTCGATCCGGCGATCATGGGCATCGCCCCGGTATCGGCTACTCGCCGTTGCCTGGACAAGGCCGGCTGGAGCCTGGCCGACCTTGACCTGATCGAAGCCAACGAAGCCTTCGCCGCTCAGGCGCTGTCCGTCGGCCAGGAGCTGGGTTGGGATGCCGACAAGGTCAACGTCAACGGCGGCGCCATCGCCCTCGGCCACCCCATCGGCGCCTCGGGCTGCCGTGTGCTGGTCAGCCTGCTGCACGAGATGATCCGCCGCGATGCCAAGAAAGGCCTGGCGACCCTGTGCATCGGTGGCGGACAGGGCGTGGCGCTGGCTATCGAGCGCGCCTGAGCGCCAGACAATGGCCGCTGAAGCGCCTCCCACACTGCCCGCCCGGCTCCTGTGGGAGGGGCTTTAGCCGCGACGATTTATAAAGAGGTATGCCTGGACGCAATCCAGGGAAACCTGACATGGACCTCCCGGATTTCATCCGGGCTACACCACCAGCTCGGCCTCGGCCGAGCTTTGTCATATCCACCGCAACACCCAGGCATAGCCAACTCTGAATGCCCGGTTAGCCCTTACACAACCATAAGAAAGAGGCGTTTCCCATGTTCAACACCCTCACCCGCATGAGCGTGAGCCTGGTACAGAAGTACCTGCCCTCACCCTTCGTGTTCTCTGCGCTCCTGACGTTGGGAGTTCTACTGGCTGGTATCCTCTCCACCGGCCAATCGTTGCCGGCCATGGTGCAGCACTGGAGCGGCGGATTCTGGACACTGCTCGGTTTCGCCATGCAGATGTCACTGATCTTCGTCACCGGCCATGCACTGGCCAGCGCACCAATCATCAACCGCCAACTCGACCGCCTGGCCGGTATGGCCCGCACCCCCGGTCAGGCAATCATCATGGTCACCCTGGTGGCGCTGGTCGGCTGCTGGGTCAACTGGGGTTTTGGCCTGGTGATCGGCGCGGTGTTCGCCCGCGCCCTGGCGCGCAAGGTCGATGGCGTCGACTATCCGCTGCTGGTGGCGTCGGCCTACTCGGGCTTCCTGGTATGGCACGGCGGCCTGGCCGGCTCGGTGCCGCTCTCCCTGGCCACCGGCGGCCCGGATCTGGCGCGCATCACTGCAGGCGTACTGACCGACCCGGTAAGCATCACCGAAACCCTGTTCAGCACCCTCAACCTGACCATTGTCGCATTGTTGGTGATCGGCCTGCCGCTGCTCAACCGCGCCATGCACCCGCGTCAGGGCGCCAAGGTTGCCGACCCAGCCAAACTGGTAGAGTCGCAAGCGGAACTGCCGGCCCGTGAAACCCCGGCGCAGCGCCTGGATGACAGCCGCATCCTCGGCCTGGCACTGGTGGCCATGGCTGGTATCTACCTGTTCAACCACTTCGCCACCAAGGGTTTCGTGCTTGGCCTGGACGTGGTCATCGCCATCTTCCTGTTCAGCGGCCTGCTGATGCACGGCACCCCGGAGCGCTATATGCGCGCGGTGGACGAGAGCGTGCGCGGCATCGGCGGCATCGTCCTGCTGTTCCCCTTCTACGCGGGGATAATGGGCATGATGATGGGCGCCAACGCCGATGGCATCTCCCTCGGCCGGCAGATCACCGAGGCGTTCATTTCCTGGTCCTCGGCCGACACCTTCCCGCTGCTGGCCTTCCTCAGTGCTGGCGTGGTCAACGTGTTCGTCCCGTCCGGTGGCGGCCAATGGGCCGTGCAAGGCCCGATCATGCTGCCAGCCGCCCAGGCTCTGGGTGTTTCGCCGACCGTTACCGCCATGGCCATTGCCTGGGGCGACGCCTGGACCAACATGATCCAGCCGTTCTGGGCGCTGCCGCTGCTCGGCATCGTCGGCCTCGGCGCCCGCGACATCATGGGCTACTGCCTGATCATGCTGCTGTACTCGGGCGTGGTGATCTGCGGCGCGTTCTACTTCCTCGGCTGACCAGGCAGCTAGGCCTTGCAGGGTGGGCTGGGCGGCGATCCGCTTCGGCCCACCAGCGGCGGCCCACAGAGCTCGCCTCCTGACAGAGCGGGCACCGCCCCATGCGGCCATCGCCCGCTCAATCCCCCATCAGCCCCTGCGCCTTGGCCATGGCCACGGCCTGGGTGCGTCTTTGCACACCGAGCTTGACGTTGATCCGCCGCGCATGGGTCTTGACCGTGTGCAGCGAGATGAACAGACAATCAGCAATTTCCTGATTGGAATAACCCTGCGCAATCAACTGCAGCACTGCCAGCTCACGCGAGCTGAGCAGCGCGGTACCGGCACTGGCGGGCTCATCCAACCTCGGAGCCGGCTCGAACAGCCGCTGATGCAGGCTCTGCCCGGCCTCCCCCGGTAGTAGGCGTTCGAGCCATTGCGCCTGACGCTGCTGCAACTCCTGCAAAGGCCGTAGCAGGCGCAGTTGCCGTGCCTCGCCGATGGCTTGTTGCAACAGGTCATCGGCCTGTTCCACCTGGCCCTGTACCAGCAGCGCTTCAGCCAGACTGCCCCGGCATTCACAGGCCAGGCTGCGATGTCCGGCGAGCTGGCTTTCATCCAGCAACAGACGCAACGCATGCTCGGCAGCCGCATGATGGCCGAGCAGCAGGTCACTGATAGCCAGGCAGTGGCGCAAGCGCGGCAGCAGATCGTAGAACTCGGAAGGCGCCAGTTGCTGGCGCTGCTGCAACTGCTGCAGCGTCTGGGCGAACAACTCACGCGCACGCCCCGTCTGCCCCTGGCGCAGCAGCAGACGCCCCGCCTGCAGTTGCAACACGCAGCGGTAACGTACCTCCGGCACATGCGACCATTGCATCACCCGCTCGGCCTTCTGCAACCACTGGTGCGCCTCGTCGAGATCGCCACGGCTCTCGGCCAGTTCCAGCATCCCCAGGTAGCCGGAAATGATGTAGGCATCCTCGCAGTGCTCGGCTTCCTGCAGCCCCTGGCGATAGGCCTGCTGCGCCGCTTCGTCGAGGCCCTGGCGCGCCAGCAGACTGGCCCGCACCAGCAGTAGACGGGCAACCACCGGGCTATGACTGAAGCCTTCACGCAGCAGCGCCAGGGACTGTTCGGCCAGCTCGGCTGCACGCCCGGCCTCGCCACGCATTTGCAGCAGCAGGCAGTGATCGGTATTGATCAGGGCTTCGAAAATCAAACTGCCATGCAGTCGTGCCAGGCGCAGGCCCTGGTCCAGCGCCTGCTTGGCCTGATCCAGGGCGTGCTCGGCCATATGCTGCTGGGCCAGCGCCTGATAACAGAGCACACGCTGCGACCAGCTGCCCTCGTCCAGCATCTGCAGCGCTTCCTGGCAGTGCAAGCGGGCATCGCGCCGCCCGCACTGACGCGCCAGCACGCCCGTCAGTGCCTGCCAATGAGCGATCAACTTGCGCTGGCGCCGCGTATCGGGTTGCGGCATGAAATGCGCCAGCCCCTTGATGCAGGCACTGGCCTCGTCGAATCGGGCGCAGATGATCAGCGCCCAGGCCTGCAGCACGATCAGACGCGGCGAACTGGCGAACAACCAGTCCGGCAGTTCCTCGCGCCATTGCAGCAGTTGCGCTACCGAATGGCCCTGCAGCAACTGCTCCTGATCGAAGCGCTGCAGATAGTTGACCGCGACTTCGACCTGACCCGCCTGCAAGGCATGCTCGACCGCCTCACGGATGTCGCCATGCTGAGCGAACCACTGGCAGGCCCGCACATGGATCGGAGCCGGCGCCGGTGCCCCCGGCAAGCGCCGCAGTACTTCGGCCAGCGGTCGCCACATCCGGAACCAGGTGCCGCTGCTGTCGAGACTGCGCACGAACAGCTGACGCCGCTGCAGCTCACTCAACAGCTCGGTAGCACGCCCCTCCAGCAGGTGCTCACAGAGCGACAGGGAGAAACGCGGCAGCAAGGCCAGTGCATGCAGATCGCTGCGCAGCTCTTCGTCCAGATCGGCCAGTACCTCACGCTGCACGTAATCGCGCAGCACCGGACAGCCAGCCTGCAAACGCTGACGCAGCGCGTCCTCGTCAGCATCAAGCAGCAGCAGACGAATCGCCGCCAGCCAGCCCTCGCTGTGTGCCAGCAACGTCTGCCGAAGATCATCGGCCAGCTCGATCCGCAGCGCGGTGAGAAGCTCGCTCAGCGCCGACTCATCCAGCGCCAGCTCTTCGCCCTTGAGCTCCAGCAGATCACCCTGAAGCAGCAGACGTGGCAGGTTCCAGGCCGGCGTTCGACGGCTGGCGACCCACCAGGTGACCTGAGCCGGCGCCGCGGCGAACAAGCGGTCAAGACAGGCATCGAGCGCCTCGTCGGCCTGCCGCGGGTAGTCATCGATAAAGACCCACAAGCGCCCCGCGCGCTCGTGCAGCCGCTCGATCAAACCTGCTTCGTTGGCATCATCGTTCGACAGTTGCAAGACAACCGCCAGTCGCTTGCACAACTGCGCTGGCGTCAGGCTGCGTCCCGCGAGATCGAGCCAGACCCGCTCGACGGCAGCAGGCGTGTGCCGCGCGCACTGGCCGAGCAGCACGCTCTTGCCGGTTCCGGCAGGCGCGCACAGCAGGCGCAGACGCGACTCGCTGGCAAGCAGACGCTGCAGCAGGACGGGACGGGAAACGACGCACGGTGGCAGCCGTGGTAGATCGGCTGGTTGCACCTGCAGCGCACTCGGACGGGCGATGGCGAGGGTCGGCATGGCAGCGGTTCTCTCTGCTTGTCATTGTTGAACCACCAGGCGATGGTACCCCGCTCACCACTCACGACCACCCCTTGACGCTTATGGCGTGAGATTCACGTGAGAGAAGCAGGCAGAAAAAAGCCGGTGGCACGCAGGGCGCCACCGGCTTGTTCAGACTGCTGCCGGGTCAGCGCACGCCGGCGTTACGCAGCGCGGCGGGGGTGAAGTCCTTGGCTGAAGCCTGGGTGCCGTACTGCACCGCGGTGCGCTCCTCGTTGGCCATGCCGATGGCGATGTAGCGGCCAGCGATCACGTCGTAGAGGGCTTCCAGCGCGTACACCGGCACCTGTTTGTCGTACTGCTGGAACAACAGCGCCTCACCCACACGCCAGAGCTGACCACGGCCGTCGTAATGCTCGGACAGAGCGATCTGCCAGGAGTCCTCGTCGACGAAGAAGCGCCGCTTGGCGTAGATGTTGCGCTCACCGCTCTTCAGCGTGGCTTCCACCTCCCAGACCCGGTGCAGCTCGTAGCGCGCCAGATCCTGGTTGATATGGCCAGCCTTGAGGATGTCGCTGTACTTCACCTGCGGTGAGGCCAGCCGGAAGTTGTTGTAGGGAATGAACGCCTCGCGCTTGCCCACCAGCTTCCAGTCGTAACGATCCGGCGCACCGCTGAACATGTCGAAGTTGTCGGTGGTACGCAGGCCATCGGCGGCGGTACCCGGACCGTCGTACGCCACCTGCGGCGCACGGCGCACACGGCGTTGGCCGGCGTTGTAGATCCACGCCATGCGCGGTTCACGCACCTGGTCGAGCGAGTCGTGCACCAGCAGCACGTTGCCGGCCAGACGCGACGGCGCAGTGACCCGCTGCTTGAACAGCAGCAGGGTGTTCTCCGCCTTCGCCGGGTCGATATCCGGAACGTTGTCGGGGAAGGCGACCTCGTCCTCGAAGTTCACCAGGGTGTAGGCACCATTGGTCTGCGGCGACGCCTGGACGATGCTGCGCTTGAGGTTGCCACCGCGATAACGGGTGATGTGGTTCCACACCACCTCCAGGCCGTTCTGCGGGATCGGGAAGGCGTAGTAGCGGCTGTCATTGAAATTGGTCAGGCCGTTGCCCCCCTCCACCAGCCCGGTATTCAGCGCGCTGCGTCTAGCAGCCTCGTAGATCCGCTCCGGCACAGCCGAGCTGCGATGGGTCGGGTAGACCGGCATGCGGTAGCTTTCCGGATAGCGCTTGAACATCGCCAACTGGCCGGGTGTGAGCTGGTCGCGGTACTGCTCCAGGTTTTGCGCGGTGATGGTGAACAGCGGCTGCTCGCCGGCATAGGGGTCACTCAGAAAGCCGCGGGCGTCGACCTGCCCGGCATCAATGGCCAGGCCGCCGGTCCAGGCCGGGATGGTGCCGGCATTGTTGCCGGCCATCTCCGCACCCAGCGGGGTCAGGCTGTTACCGAGCTTGGCTGCTTCCTGCTCGCTGACCGCCGCCAGCACGCTACCGGTCAGCAGGCTCAGGGACAGCGCGCCGAGCATCTTCAGGGTTGTATTCATCTGCATTCCTCAACTGATCCTGATGACCTAGAAGCTCACGCCAAAGCTGAGCGCCAGGAAGTCGCGGTCGACCGCGGTGTTGTACTTGCCGCCGAAGAAGTCGGTGTACGACAGGCTGGCGGTGTAGGTGTTGCGGTAGTCGGCATCGATGCCGAAGCTCACCGCCTTGGCACCCTCGTTGAACAGGCCGTTGGGACCGTAGCCGTCCACGTCATGCGACCAGGACACGTTCGGCTTGAGGTTCACCCCGGCGAACACGTTGCTGTACTCCCAGATACCGCGAACGCGGTAACCCCAGGAGGTGCTGGTGACGAAGCCATGGGTGTCGCCGCGGAAGCCGTAGGCACCGAACAGCGAATCACGGCCGTAGCGCAGGTCTTCGCGACTTTCCAGCCCACCGACATGGGCCATGCCGATCTCGCCCACCAGGGTGAAGCGCCCGGCGCCCATGACCTGATCGAAGAAGTGGGTGAAGGTGGTTTGCACCTGGGTCACTTCCTTGCGCCGGTAGCCGACGTTGTCCTGACCCGGCCCAGCGGTGACCGGCGCGGTGCCCGGCGCGATAGGGTTGAGCAAGCTCAGGGTCATGTCGGTGGTATTGATCTGCAGCGGCAGGTTCGGTCGGTAGCTGATCTCGCCGCTCCACGCGGTGCCGGTCGGTAGCGTGGTGGAGAAGCTCGCGCCGTAGAGGCGGATATCCTCGGGGTAGTCGAGGAAGTAACGACCATTACCGAGCATCACGCTCTGCGCCAGACCAGCGCCACTGCCCGGCACGATGCCGTTGGCGGTGCCGATGATCCCCGGCAGCGCATTCAGAGTCGCCTGCCCGGCGTTCTGCGTGCTGACGATGGGCGTACGGCTGTGGTAGTTCATGAAGTACAGGCCGTACTCGGTCTCGTCGCCCAGCCAACGCAGGGCCAGGCCCCACTGACCGCTGTCACGCGCATCGCGATCACCGGCACGCGGCAGGATCACCCCTTCGCTGTCGACCCGAAAACCCTGACCGAACGCGGCAGCCACCGGCTGCAGCGGCGCGATGGCCGGCGAGCCGATGTGATAGCCGCTGTCGCAGCCGTCTGCGGCCACATCGGCGGTGGAGAAGAAGGTGCCGCAGTTGTCGATGATGGTCTGGTCCCACTCCAGCTGGTAGAAGGCCTCCATGCTCAGGCGGTCGCTGAGGCTCTGCGATACGTAGAGCATGTTCACCGGAATCAGGCCTTCCTTGATTTCCGCGCCGGGACGGCGGAAGGCGGCGACATCGATGGGGTTGATCGAGTTGATGCTGTTGCCGATGAAGGTGCTCTCGCCCCAGCTCACCACCTGCTTGCCGGCCCGTACCGTGCCGGGCAGATCACCGATGGCGTAGTTGTGGTAGACGAAGGCATCGAGGATTTCCGCTCCCGAGGACTTGGCGCCCTCCTTGCGGTTATGGTCGTCGATGTCCTTGAAGCGGCGGCTCTCGTCCTTCAGCTCGAAGTCGTACCAGTACTTGCCGCGCACGAAGACGCCGGTATCGCGGAACTTCAGTTCGAGGTCATGGATACCCTTGAAGATCTTCGAGAAGGTCTCGCCCTTCTTGAAATTCAAGCGGCCGTCATCGCCAGTCTGCGCCTGACCCTGGCCACCGTTGTTAGGGCCGATCAGATCGCGATCCGGACTGCGCATCGACCAACTGGCACCGACCGACAGCGAGCTGTCGAACTGCCCTTCGATCTCACCGATATTGAAATTGACGGCCTGCGCCGGAGCGGCGAAACCGACGGCGACGGCCAAAGCCAAGGTGTGCGGCTGGAATAGTCCGGGCCCTGTTGTTCTTGTCATGCGGGTCTCCTGAAGTGGGGTGCAACTGCAGGGAACCCTACGCAGCGACCACACCTCGGATAAGCGCACCAAGGAGGTATTTCACCTGTCGCCCGAAAGGATGAATGACGCCCTGACACGGGCGCGTACGGGCCGACCTCAGCTTGCTGAATGACGGACCATCAGGCAGGTGGGGAACTATTTGCTAGCAGCATGCGCAGAGCGCTGCCGGAACTAGAACAGCCTGAACATGACCCAGCCGTTCGGGCGCCCGTTGCCTCGGCGCCCGCGACATCATGGGCCACTGCCTGATCATGCTGCTGTACTCGGGCGTGGTGATCTACGGCGCGTTTTACTTCCTCGGCTAAGCACTTTCAGGCTCGCTCAGGGTAACGAGTGGGCCTGATTACAGGCTCGCCCACTGGGCCAGAAAATCGCGCACTTTCTGCTCGATGCCGCTCTCGACGGTACGCACACGCAGAATGGGAATTCCACTCTTCGCCAGAATGCTGTTCTTCAGCGCATCCCGTTCGATCTGATCAGCTTTGTCGTGCGAGCCGCCGTCGACCTCGATCACCCCTAGCGGCCGCTTACCGACCTTGAAATAGATCACGAAATCGCAACTTGAACGGCGCATGAACTCGCGCTCACGATCGGTCAGTTGAGGATTTTCCGCGACAGCGATCCTGTTCAACGCCACCTGCTTGTGCCACTTCAGCGCCTGCAACGAGTCGCCTACAAATGCTTCACGCAGTATCTGCGCCATGATCTGTTCGGACACGTAGCGTGAGTCCTGCGCCCTCAGACGACTGCGCAGGCGTTCCAGGGATTGGTCGTATTCCTTGTAGAGCAGGTCGAACGCCGACACCACTGGCGCACGCTGGATCTCTTTATCCTCTGCGTAGTATTCGATGTAACGGACCAAGGCTGCGACAGGGCCATTGTTCCTGGCGAACACCTCGTCTCCCGTTACCAGGGTGAAACGGTGCTTGGCCCGCGAAACGGCCACGTTGACCATGCGCGAGTCATCGACGAAGCTCAGGCGGTTTTGGCTCTGGTTGTACTGTTTTTTGTCCAGCACCGTGGAGAAAACGATCTCATCGCACTCGCGCCCCTGAAACTTGTGCACGGTGTCGGTCACGAAGTCAGCGGGCAGATGTGCCTTGGAGAGCGTGGCCTGATCCCTGAACGGTGCGATTAGACCGCGCCCATCGCCATCGACCCACGCGCCGTCACCATCGCCCTCGAGCACCTTGAGCAAGGAGTCCACTTCTCTGAAGTTGATGTTCTTGCGGGCATGATTGCCCTTGGCCGTCACCACCAAACGCAAGGGCGCTTCGCCATTGTCTTCGGTCATGGGCACCAGGGCATCGGAATAGAACTGCTGGTTGCAGAACTGGATGATCCTCGGATGGCAGCGGTAGTGCTCCTTGAGCAAAGTCTTGGGCAACGCGTCCCCGAACACCTGCAAGCAGGAGTCGAGCAAGCTGTAGCGCTCGCAGTCGTAGCTCAGTACTGGCGCGCTCAGCCCCGTCGGCGCCGGGATATGCGCCAACTGCTTGGTGTCACCAACGACGATCAGGTTCTTCGCGCAACCCAGGGCGAGGATGCCCGGCACGATGTCCTGCTGTGAGGCTTCGTCGATGATGACGTAGTCAAGCACCGCCCCGGACGCAATCGAATTGACGATCGAATGGGTGCTGCTGCCGAGTATGGGAAAGCGCTTGACGAATGCATCGAAGTTCTTTTTATAGGTCTTGGCATCGAAGGTGCCGGCGTCCTGAACTTGCTGATGCAAGCGATGCTTCAGAAGACGCATCGACCCGGCTCTGAGCGCCTCCAGCAAAGAATTGAAGTTGCCACGAGCCAATGCCTCGTTGCACTTGCGTAGGTCGTTTTCCTTATTTCGCAACAGCTCATCGTAGAAGTGCGATTGCAAGGCATTGAAGAAGGTCAGGCGCGCGTCCTCATCGGCGAAAGGCCGGGTACGCAATATCCTGAACTTGAAGAGCAACTCGAGCCGATCCTTGAAGCGCAACCGCTGCCCAACCAGATAAGTCAGGTAGGCCATCAGATCCGTGGTCTTTCTCGGCGACAGATGATACTTGGCCAGGGACGCAGGAGCCTGGATACCGTTATCCTTCTGCCATTGCTCCAGATAACGCCGCTCGATATTCAGCTCATCGATTTCCGCCTTGAGCTGAGCGGCTCGGTTCTGGTCGCGCAGCAGGCCCTTGAGCTGCTCCAGCACACCCTGGATCTCCTCCATCGGCGGCGCCGGCTCGGGCTCACCCGATGGTACGGGCAATACATTGGCGAAAAAATCTTTGCGGTTTGCATCTTTGCCTAACTTGGCAACCAGATAATCCAGGCCAGACTTGCCGAGTTTCTCGTAGACGTTTTCCACGGCCGAGTTGTTGTTGGACAGCACCGCGACGGTCTGACCACGCAGCAGGATGTTGGCGAGAATATTGAGAATGGTCTGGGTCTTGCCCGTGCCCGGCGGCCCTTCCACCAAGCTGATCTGCGCACGGAAAGCCTGCTCGACAGCCTTGAGTTGGCTTTCGTTGATGCCGAAGGGGTAGATCAAACCTTCGCCCACTGACTGCACACCATTGCTAGCCGAGCAATAGGCCTGCAAGGCACTGCCCGCTAGCACAGGCAGCGCTTGCAGTTGACTCACGACGTTGGCGGCAATCTGCTTGTCGGTTGCGTTCTTCGCGGTGTTGACACGAGCCTTGGCGACCGACTGGAAGTAATCGAAGACGGGCTCGTCCTTTACGCGAGTGGGCGCAACAAATCTGACGCCATCCATGTTGTGGACATATGGCCGGGCATCCGTGGAGTAATAGACCACGGCATAGCGCTCGCCATAGATCTCGACCCGTTCGACAGGAGTGCTGACGATACTTTCCTGTTTCTCCATCAGCACATCGCACAACTTGCGCGTCGGCTCGACGCGACAGTCACTGAGAGGGCTAATGAATTTCTTTGTGGAGGGGTAGTGGCACGTCAGCTTCAAGACTTTGGTTTTGTCATCCCACCAGATTTGCCAGTCACTGATCTGCTTAGTCTTGTTCTGCTCATTAACGTAAATCGAAACCATGCATCCTTTACCCATACCCGAGAGAGATCCGCAGCCATCCTGATGGCTAGTACTGATCTCACAGCCTTCCGAAGGCAGGCATATTGCCATCATTCCGCATTATGGGGCAGACCTTGGGATACCCGAGACAGATAAAACCAGACGCCCTAGCGCCAGCGATCCAACACATTCACCGCCAGGCGATCCAACCAGCCCCACAGCCTTTGCTGCACGCGGCGCCATAAGGGGCGTTGGCGCCAGTCGTCGAGGGTGATCTCGCGGCTGGCGGTGAAGTCGGCGATAAAGCTGCTCGCCACCGCCCGGGTGAACGTGGGGTCGAGCGCTTCGACGTTGGCGTCGAGGTTGAAGCGCAGGTTCCAGTGATCGAAGTTGCACGAGCCGACGCTGACCCAGTCGTCCACCAGCGCCATCTTCAGGTGCAGGAAGCGCGGCTGGTATTCGAAGATGCGCACACCAGCTCTGAGCAACTTGGGGTAGTAGCGCTGGCCAGCAAAACGCACTGGAGGATGGTCAGTGTGGCGCCCGGCCAGCAACAGGCGCACTTCGACGCCACGGGCCGCTGCGCGGCGCAGGGCACGGCGGATTTTCCAGGTCGGCAGGAAGTACGGTGTGGCCAGCCAGACCCGCTGCTTGGCCCCGCGCAAGGCGCGTAGCAGCGACAGCAGGATGTCGCGGTGCTGCGCCGCGTCAGCATAGGCCACACGCCCCAGGCCAATCCCTGCTGGCGGGCATTCGGGCAGGCTCAGCGCGGCCGGCTGATGGCTGGGGCGCCAGGAAAAACGCGCCAGCCAGAGTTGCTCGAACAACTGCTGCCAGTCGCCCACCAGCGGCCCTTCCATTTCCACCATGACTTCGTGCCAGGGGCTGCGGGGCTCGTCTGGCAGCCAGAACTCGTCGGTAGAACCGGTGCCGCCGACGTAAGCCAGGCGTTGGTCCACCAGCAGCAGCTTGCGGTGGTCGCGGTGAAAATTGCGGATGCCACACCGCCAGCGCACCGGGTTGTACCAGCGCAGCTGCACGCCCGCGGCCGCCATCCGCTCACGCAGCGCAGCACCCAGCCCCGCCGCACCATAGGCATCGAACAGGCCGCGCACCGCCACGCCGCGCTCGGCCGCCCGGCACAGGGCATCGACCAGGCGCTCACTGCAGCGGCCGTCCTCGATCAGATAAAGCTCGATTTCCACCTGCTGCAGCGCGCCCTCGATGGCCGCCAGCATGCGTGGGAAGAACGCCGGCCCGTCCAGCAGCAATTCGAAGCGATTGCCGCCCCGCCAGGGAAAGATGCGGCCGCGCTTATGCACGCTCAACGCGCCGTGAATATCAGCACGGCGCCCACCGGCACCGATAGGCTGATGGCCGGCAGGTCGGCGACCTTGCGCAGCGCCTCGACGCCACTGGCCAGGGCGAAGTCTTCGGCGTGCAACACCAGCGGAGCCAGGGTCACCACCTGAAAGCGGCGATCATCCAGGCGAGTCACCAGTAGCTCGCTGTCCAGCTCGCGGCTGTGCTCGTTGAGGGTCAGTTGCAGCGGCAGGCGCAGTTCCAGCTGCGCGCCGGGCGCCAGGTCGGTGAGTTGTGGCAGGTTGACCTGAGCGCTGATGCGCGCCTCGGGCAGACGCGAGGTATCGAACAGCATGGCCCGCAGGCGCTCATCGCGCAGCGCGATACCGGTGCTTACAGAATCCATATCCACCCGCAGGCGCGCACGCCCATCAGCGGCGATCTGCCCGTGCAGGGTGAGGAAGCGATGCACCTCCGACTGACTGCCAGAGTGAGTGGAAATGAACGACAGCCGTGAGGACTCGTTGTCCAGGTACCAATCGGCATGAACGGGCAAGGCAGCAGCAAGCAGCAGGGCGAAAAGCGAAAGGCGCATGGGGACTCGGAAAACGGCATGACCAGGCGGCAACGATAGTCGCCAGCGCAGGCCTTGCAAAGCCCAACGCTGGCCCAGTTCTACTCGTTCGGCAGCAACTGACAGCCCTGTCGCTCACCCAGCCAGGCTGCGCTGTGAGTGCGGCCTAGGCCGCTGGCGGTCACACGCTTGGCGCTTTCGTCATCCAGCAGGCTGCTGATCGGCACGTACTGCGCGACATAGCCTTCACAGTAGGCCGCCGGGTTACCGCTGACATAACGGCAGGAGCAGTATTCCTTGGCCGTGTAGGCGCCGATGATGTCCGGAAACGCTTGCAGGTAAACGCGGTTCGGCCAGGCCCAGGCCAGCAACAGAATCAGCAGCAGTGCCAGCGCGCTGAGAATCGGGTGACGACGGATCATGGCTGCACCTCCACGGCGAAGGCCGCACGCACGCGCTTGAGCAGCTCGTTGTGCTGGAAGCTGCCATCGCGGTCATCGGCGTAACGCACCACCACCAGGCTCTCCTGCGGCATCACGTACAGGCCTTGGCCCCAATGTCCGAGCGCGGCGATGGTATCGGACGGCGCATCCGGCCAGGGCCGCGTGCTACCCGGCAGTTCAGCGTTGAGCCACCAGTGCCCGCCCGGCACCGCTTCGCCAGGCGCGAAGCCCTGTGGCTGATAGCCGGCGAAGGGCGTGGCGACGAAATCGACCCAGGCTGCCGGCAGCAACTGGCGCTCACCCCAACGGCCACCGCGCTGCATCAGCAGGCCGACACGGGCCAGGTCGCGCGCAGTCATGTAAGCGTAGGACGAGGCGATGAAGGTGCCGCTGGCATCGCGCTCCCAGGTCGCGCTGCTGATACCCAGCGGCTCGAACAATGCCGTCCAGGGATAGTCGGCGTAAGCCTGCTCGCCGACCATGCCGCGCAACGCGGCAGCCAGCAGGTTGCTGTCGCCGCTGGAATAACGAAAGCGCGTTCCCGGCGCGGCATCGGCCTCATGTGCAGCAGTGAACGCGGCCATATCGTCGCGCCCCCGGGTATAGAGCATGGCCACCACCGAGGATTTCAGCGGCGCGTACTCGTAGTCCTCCTGCCAGGCCAGGCCCGAGGCCCAGTTGAGCAGGTGACCGATCTTGATCTGCGGGTGGTCCGCCATCGGCGGGTAGTACTGCGCCACCGGTGCATCGAGCTTGAAGCGCCCCTCGCCATAGGCCACACCGAGGGTGGTGGCGAGCAGGCTCTTGGCCATCGACCAGGAGAGGTGCGGCGTCTGCGCGGTGGTCGGCTCGGCGTAGCGTTCGTAGACGATCTGCCCATCCCGGATCACCAGCAGCGCACCGGTGCGCACGCCCTTGCGTTCGACATCGTCGCGCGGGGCAAAGGCATAGGCCTCCAGCTCGGCGATGGCGGCGGACGGTTGTGCGGGTTGGCTCTGCCAGTCAGGTTGCGGCCAGCTTTCCGCCACGGCGGTGCTGGCAGCCAGGCTGAAGCCGAGCGCCAGGCTCAGTCGACGAAGCAAGGAAGTGGGCATGGGCGGCCTCAATCGGAAATCGTGGCGCACCCTAGCACGGCGATGATGAAGGCTTGAAGCGACGGAAACGCCATCTCAGACCTTCATTTGGGCAGTTGGTAATCCTCAGGCCCCATCAGGTCGAGACCGCATTCGAGGTTCTCGATCCAGTAGAGGAAGGCGCTGATCATCTCCGGGCCGACGAAGGGCCGGCCATGCTGCGGCACGATCATCGCCACGTCCATCTGCCGCACCATCGCCGCCCACAGCCGACAGGCCTTGTTACCAGCCATGTAACGCCGGTGGAACCCTTCCATGTTCGGCACATGGTTGACGAAGTCGCGCACCGGCGTGGCGTCATCCACCAGCGAGGCGCCCATGTCGCCGGAGAAGAGAATCTTGCTCACCGGGTCGTACACCTGGAAGTTACCCACCGAGTGCAGGAAGTGCGCCGGTACGGCCTTGAGCGTGCACTTGCCCAGCGGGATGCTTTGGCCCCGATCCGGCAGCGCGATGATGCGGTCGAAGGTGTTGATGCCGCGGCTCAGCACCAGGTAGTTGGCGGTCAGGTGCGGCAGAAAACGCGCCCACAGCTTGGAGCAGATCACCCGCGCACGGGTGTGCAGCAGCCACTTGTCGAGCGAGGCGATGATGTCCGGGTCCTGGTGCGAGGCGAAGATGTAGGTCAGATCCTGCACCGGAATGTGCTTGGACAGCTCCAGCGACAGCGGCGTGTAGGTCAGGTCGCCGCCTGGATCGAGCAGCAGGTACTGCTCGTTGTCGGTGATCAGGAACTGGTTGGATTGCACGCCTTCGCCGCTGACCAGGTCATCGAACATCAGGCATTGGTGGCTGCCGTTATCGAACAGCACGATGGGCTCGCGGCGCATGGAAACCTCGTAGATGAATCGCGAGGCAACCTTATGCGCACACTGCCGAGAGGGTACTGATATGGATCAAGAGCCGGCGACAATCTGCCGCGCTTTCTCCAGGCGTTTGCTGCGCGCCGCCTCGGCAATGCGCAGCAAACCCTCGTCGCGCTGCCACAGCGCGGCCCAGTGCGTAGGCCCCGCGGCGAAGGCGGCGTCCAGTTCGTCAGCCAGCGCCTGCTGCTGGGCGAACAGACCGGCCAGCAGCAGGTGGGTGGTGGCGGCATTGGGCGCTTGCCGCGCCACCTCGGCGCAGCCGGCCAGCAGTGCCTGCAAACGCAACTGCAGGGATTCGGGCCAGGCGCTTTCGCGCCCGACACCGAACAGCCAGGCCGCCACTGCCGCGAGGACGTGCGCGTCTTCCAGCGTACGAAAGGGTTTGACGTAGTCGTCCCAGCCATCGCCTGCCAAACGCTCGCCCTGCGCCTGATCCAGATGCAAACGGGCATGGCCGATATCCGGCATCAGCGGCAAGGCTGGCAGCGGCTCGATGCGCACGCCGGGTGCGCCCTGGCGCACCACACCGAGGGCTAGACGCGGTGCCTGCCCTTCGCCCTCTTCGCGCACCGCTACCAGTAGCCAGTCGGCGCATTCGGCGGCGGTGACAAAATCCTTGCGACCCACGATGTGCAGACCGTCTATACGCGTGTTCATGTCCGCCGGGCGGGTGCTGCGGTTCTCCGTCACACACAGCGAGCCAGCCGTCCACGGCGCCGCCGGCCACAGCACACGTAGCGCCGCCTGATAGCCAGCGAGAAACGCCAGCCCCGGCGTAGCCGCCTGCAGGCCACCCACCAGCGCCAGCTCGAAGGGCTGTGGCGTGCCGCCTGAATGCGCCAGCAGACGGGCATACCAGTCTTCCAGCCCCGCCTCGGCAGTCAGGCGCTCGATGGGCTGAAACAGGCTCGACCAAGGCATCGCATCGGCTCCTCACAGCAGCAACTGAGCCGCCGTCACATAAGCATCAAAAAAGCTTCACGGTGGTGACACCGCAGCTACCTAGCCTGAGCTTGCCCAACAAGATCGACCGGCTGCAAGCATCCAGCCGGCACACGGAGGATCTGGCATGACTCAAACCGCTCGCCGACTGCAGGCCGAACGCCTGCAAGGCCCCGCCGCCCTGCGTGAAGCGCAGGCCCTGCGCTACCGCGTGTTCAGCGCGGAATTCGACGCCAAGCTCAACGGCGCCGAACTGGGTCTGGACATGGACGACTACGACATTCACTGCCGCCATATCGGCGTACGTGACCTGGAAAGCGGCGAGCTGGTGGCCACTACCCGCCTGCTCGACCATCAGGCGGCTGCCGGCCTTGGCCGCTACTACAGCGAAGAAGAATTCGCCCTGCACGGCCTTGCCGGTCTCGAAGGCCCAGTGCTGGAGATCGGCCGCACCTGCGTCGATGTCGCCTACCGCAACGGCGCCACCATCGCCGTGCTCTGGGGCGAGCTGGCCGAGGTGCTCAACGAAGGCGGCTACCGCTACCTGATGGGCTGCGCCAGCATCTCCATGCAGGACGGCGGCATCCAGGCGCATGCAGTCATGCAGCGCCTGCGTGAACGCTACCTGTGCACCGAGCACCTGCGTGCCGAACCGAAACACCCGCTGCCGCAGCTGGACCTACCGGGCAACGTCATCGCCGAAATGCCGCCGCTGCTCAAGGCCTACATGCGACTGGGCGCGAAGATCTGCGGTGAACCCTGCTGGGACAAGGATTTCCAGGTGGCCGACGTGTTCATCCTGCTCAAGCGCGACGAGCTGTGCCCACGCTACGCTCGGCACTTCAAGGCGGCGGTCTGAAACCCGGCCTGTAGGAGCTCGCCCCTACAGGCCGGCATGAATCACGATAATGGCCAAATGGCGCTGCCCGTGGATAATGCTGGCACTCGTCCTCAAGCGGAGGCCTCGATGGCCAAACTGCGTCTGTCCCTGCGCCTCTTTCATCTGGCCCTGGTAATCGCCTTCGGCGCCCTGCTGGCCGGCATCGTCAGCCTGTTCGAACGCGTGGTGCGGCACGACCTGATGCCGCTGCGCCAACGTCTGACCCGCTGGTTCCTGGCACGCCTGGGCGGCGCCCTGCCGTTTCGCGTACGGGTGGAGGGCGAGCTGCCCACGCAACCGATGCTGTGGGTCGCCAACCACGTGTCATGGACCGACATTCCGCTGCTGGGCGCTCTTCAGCCGCTGTCCTTTCTGTCCAAGGCGGAAGTACGCGGCTGGCCGCTGGCCGGCTGGCTGGCGCACAAGGGTGGCACGCTGTTCATCCGCCGCGGTGCAGGCGACAGCAGCCAGGTGAGCCAGCAGCTCACCCGCCACCTGCAGCAGGGCCATCACCTGCTGATCTTTCCCGAAGGCACCACCACTGACGGACTGGCCCTGCGCACCTTTCACGGTCGTCTGCTGAGTAGCGCCATCGACAGCGGCGTGGCGCTGCAACCGGTGGCCATCCGTTATTTGCGCGATGGCCAACCCTGCCCGGTGGCGCCGTTCGTGGGCGACGACGACATGCTCTCGCACCTGCTGCGCCTGCTCTCCAGCTCGGCCTGCGAGGTCGAGATCCGTCTGCTCGCGCCGATCCCCAGCGAATCACGCAGCCGCAACGAACTGGCCCGGCACAGCCAGGCCATAATCGCCAGCGCCTTGCAGTTGGATATAACCGAAGCGCAACCGGCCGCAGCCGCCTAGCCAGCCGGCGGTACGATCAAGGCGTCGCTGTCGAGCGAGGCCAGCAAGCGACTGGCAACGCTGCCCAGGAAGAAACGCGACGCCCCTTCGCGGGCATGGGTGCCGAGCACCAGCAGGTCCGCACCAGCCTGACGCAAGGCTTCGCCGATCACCCCTTCCGGCGAGCCGATCTGCACCAGCAGACGCTCGTGACTCAGGCTCACGCCGACTGCACTGAGGCGCTCCACCAGTTGCTGACGCTGCAGCTCGCGCTGATTCTCCAGCACCTCGGCGCTGATACCCGCCTCCATCATCGCGCCCGCCACGACCGGCTCGACCGCGCTGGCCACATGCAGCTCGTCGAGACTCGCCAGACCCAGCTCACGCACCCGGTTCAGGGCTTGCTGCGAGGTGCGCGAGAGGTCCATCGCCAGCAACGCATGACGGTATTCATGGGTCACCGGACCATTGACCCGCAGCACCGGCAGATGACTGCTGCGTACCACCCTCTCGAGCGTCGTGCCGACGAAGAAGTCACGCAGTGCCGACTTGCGATGCGCGCCCACCACCAGCAGGTCGGCGCCCATGCCTTGCGCGCTTTCGACAATGACCGAGGCGGCCTCGCCAGTGCCCACGATCACCCGCGGCACACTGCCCGCCTGCTCGCCGAGGCGTTCGGCCTGCGCCTGCAACAGGGTTTCCGCCTGTTGCACTTGACGTTGCACGTGCGCAGCCGGCGCATCGTCATCGATCACGTGCAGCAGGGCCCATTCGCCACCACCTTGGCGGCGGATCAATTGCACGGCGCGCTGTACCGCGTGCGCCGAACGTTCGGACAGATCGGTCGCTACCAGAATCTTGATCATCTCGTGTTCCTCCATGGGTTTAACACCGCGTTACATTCAAGCGCCTCGCGACCTCGTACTCCTTGATGCAGGTCAGGTCCGACGCGCTAAAGCGGTCTAGGTTAGTAAGGACTGCGGCGTGCGCCGGCCGTCGGCCATCGACAGGCGCAGCCGGCCCAACCAAGGAGACGCGCCCCATGGGCAATCCCACCTCACAACATAGTGACCACGCCTGGCACGGTTTGACTGCACAACAAGCGCTCGACGAGCAGCGCAGCAGTGCCAGCGGCCTCAGCCAGGAGGAAGCCGAGCAGCGCCTGCAGCGCTACGGCGCCAACCGCCTGCCGCCGCCGCAACGCCGTGGGCCGCTACTGCGCCTGCTCTATCAGTTCCACAACGTGCTGCTCTACATGATGCTGGTCGCAGCGCTGATCACCGCCCTGCTCGGCCATTGGGTCGATACCTCGGTGATCCTCGCCGCCGTGCTGATCAACGTGATCATCGGCTTCATCCAGGAAGGCAAGGCGGAGAACGCGCTGGACGCCATCCGCAGCATGCTCTCGCCCCACGCCATGGTGCTGCGTGGCGGTGAACGCCATGAAATCGATGCCGAGCGCCTGGTGCCCGGCGACATCGTGTTGCTGGTATCCGGCGACAAGGTGCCGGCCGACCTGCGCCTGATCAGCGTGAAGAACCTGCTGGTGGAAGAAGCGGCGCTGACCGGCGAATCGGTGCCGGTGGAAAAATCCGTGGCGCACTGCAACGCCGATGCCCCGCTCGGCGACCGCCGCTGCATGGCTTACTCGGGCACGCTGGTCAGTAGCGGCCAGGCCAGCGGCGTGGTGGTGGCCAGCGGCGCCGACACCGAACTCGGCCGAATCGGCGCGATGCTGCAGCAGGTGCAGGCGTTGTCCACGCCGCTGCTGCGACAGATCGAACAGTTCAGCCGCTGGCTGGCGGTGATCATCCTGATCCTGGCCTTGGCCACCTTCATCCTCGGCATCCTCTGGCACGGCCAGAATCCGGGGGAGATGTTCATGATGGTGGTGGCGCTGACCGCCTCGGCCATCCCCGAGGGTCTGCCGGCGATCATGACGGTGATCCTCGCCCTCGGCGTACAGCGCATGGCCAGCCACAATGCCATCGTCCGCCGCCTGCCGGCGGTGGAAACCCTGGGTTCGGTGACGGTGATCTGCTCGGACAAGACCGGCACCCTGACCCGCAACGAAATGACCGTGCAACGCGTGGTCAGCGCCAGCCGCATCCTCGATGTCTCCGGTGTCGGTTACGCCCCGGAAGGCGCCTTTCACCAGGACGGCAAGCTGCTTGAGCCCGACACCGAACTGCTGGAGATCGCCCGTGCCGCCCAGCTGTGCAACGACGCCCGCCTGCAACAGGACGCCGCCGGCCACTGGCAACTACATGGCGACCCGACCGAAGGCGCGCTGCTGACCCTGGCGCTGAAAAGTGGTCTCGATATCCAGTCGCTGCGCACACAATTGCCCCGCAGTGACGCGATTCCGTTCGAGTCCGAACACCGTTTCATGGCCACCCTGCACCATGACCACGCAGGCCATGGCCTGGTCTACCTCAAGGGCGCCCCCGAGCGCGTGCTGGAAATGTGCGCCAGCCAGCGCAGCGCCGACGGCGCTAACACGGCTCTGGATGCCGACTACTGGCGACGCCAGGCCACCGATCTGGCTGCCCGTGGCCTACGCCTGCTGGCCATGGCCAGCAAAACGGCACCGACCGAGCAACGCAATCTGAGCTTCGACGACGTCGAAGACGGGCTGACTCTGCTCGCGCTGGTCGGCATCATCGACCCGCCACGCGAGGAGGCCATCGCCGCCGTCGCCGAATGCCAGCGAGCCGGCATCCGGGTAGAGATGATCACTGGCGACCATGCCGAGACGGCCCGCGCCATTGGTGCGCAACTGGGCATCGGCGTCGGCCTGCCGGCGATGACCGGCGCCGAGCTGGAACTGCTCGATGACCGCCGCCTGCGCGAGGTGTTGCCCGGCGTCGAGGTATTCGCCCGCGCCAGCCCCGAGCACAAACTGCGCCTGGTGCAGGCCATGCAGGACAGCGGCGAGGTCGTGGCCATGACCGGCGACGGCGTCAACGACGCACCGGCCCTGAAGCGCGCCGACGTCGGCGTGGCGATGGGCAACAAGGGCACCGAAGCGGCCAAGGAAGCAGCCGAAGTAGTGCTGGCCGACGACAACTTCGCCACCATCGCCGGGGCCGTGCGCGAAGGTCGGGCGATCTACGACAACCTGAAGAAATTCATCTTGTTTTCCCTTCCGACCAATGGCGGCCAGTCACTGATCGTGATCTTCGCCATTCTGTTCCAGGTGGTGCTGCCACTGACGCCGGCGCAGGTGCTGTGGATCAACATGGTCACCTCCAGCACCCTGGGCCTGGCGCTGGCCTTCGAACCCAGCGAACGCGGTTTGATGCAGCGCGCCCCACGTGCGCCGAACGAGCCCCTGCTATCAGGCTTCTTCGTCTGGCGCGTGGTAATGGTTTCGCTGCTGATTGCCGGCGCGGGCATCGGCCTGTTCCTCTGGGAGCTGAAGCTCGGCAACAGCCTGGAAAGCGCCCGCACCATCGCAGTGAATGCCGTGGTGATGTGCGAGGTCTTCTACCTGTTCAACAGCCGCAGCATCTTCGGCTCGGTGCTCAACCGCGACGCTCTGTTGGGCAATCGCGCGGTGCTGGTGACCATCGCCATCTGCCTGGTGCTGCAGTTGCTGTTCACCTATGCACCACCGCTGCAGGGGGTATTCGGCTCGGTCGGCCTGAGCCTGGAGGAATGGTTGCGAGTACTGCTGGCAGGCCTGACGCTGTTCGCCGTGGCGAAGCTGGAGAAATGGGTGGTGCGGCGCTTTGGCCTGCATGCCCAGGCGGCCTGAACCGCTGGAGGAGAGGTTGCAGTGATGGTCGTCGCGGCTGAAGCCCCTCCCACAGCGCCCCACGCGAAACCTGGTGGGAGGCGCTTTGGCGGCGACTGTTGAGGCGGCGAAATCGCTGGTGCGCAAGGCGCACCCTACGGATGCAGGGAAACACCCGTAGGGTGCGCTGCGCGCACCGCCTCTACCCCGATGCGTTCAGTTCGGCCTCGGCAAAAGCCATCAGTTCGGGGTAGAAGGCACTGAAGTCCTCACTGAGCGGCTCGTACAACCGCTCCAGCTCGGCCAGGCTGCCGTCGAGCAACTGCGGTTTGGAGAGGCGCCGCTGCATACCGGCAATCACCTGCTCCAGCACCGCGAACTCGCGGTAGCTGCCGAGCCAGTCCTGCGCGGCCATGCGCGGTGCCATCAGTGCCAGGCGCCCGGGCAACTCGGGCTCGGCCGCCAGCACGCGATATACCCGACCGGTGAAGTGATCCAGCGGTTGCGACGCGTACGCCGACCAGTCACGGGCCAGGCAATGATCGAAGAACAGATCCAGCAGCATCCCAGCTGTTCTCCGCCGCTGCTCCGGAAAACGTGCACGAGCCCGCGCTTGCAGCGGGTGGCTGTCAGTAAAGGCATCAATGCGCCGGTGCAGGCGAATGGCCGCCTCGATTTGCGCCGGCCAGCGCCCGTTCAACGGGCCTTTGACGAAATCGCCGTAGAGGCTGCCAAGCAACTGCGGTGGTGCGTCGCCACCAAGATGGAGATGGGCCAGATAGTTCATCCCGCGAGCTTACCGCCGTGAGCAGAACAATCGAAGCCGTTGATGAGGACTATTGGAACAATCAATCTGTATATCGCTCAGAGACGATATAAGGTTCGCCACATGACGATACAGACCCACACCGCCATGGAAATCGACCTCGACGCCATCATCAAGGCCCTCGCCCATCCGGTACGCCGCGACATCCTCGACTGGCTGAAGGAGCCCGAGCTGAACTTCGCCGAACAGGATCACCCGCTGGAAATCGGCGTGTGCGCCGGCAAGATCTTTCAGCGTACGGGGCTGTCGCAATCCACCGTTTCTGCCCATCTGACCACTCTGCAACGCGCCGGTCTGGTGACCAGCCGCAAGGTTGGCCAGTGGCACTTCTTCAAGCGCAACGACGAGCTGATTCAGGTCTTCGTCGAGCGCCTCGGCCAGCAACTCTGATTTGACCTTTCCTCCGGAGAAACCACCATGCCCACACTGTTCGACCCCATCCAGATCGGCGACCTGCAGCTGAACAACCGCATCATCATGGCACCGCTGACCCGCTGCCGCGCCGACGAGGGCCGTGTGCCCAATGCGCTGATGGCCGAGTACTACACCCAGCGCGCCTCGGCCGGGCTGATCATCAGCGAAGCCACCGCTGTCACGCCGATGGGCGTGGGCTACCCGGACACCCCCGGCATCTGGTCGGATGCGCAGATTCGCGGCTGGAGCAACGTCACCCAGGCCGTACACGCCAACGGCGGCAAGATCGTCCTGCAGCTGTGGCACGTCGGCCGCATCTCCGACCCGATCTACCTGAACGGCGAGCTGCCGGTCGCCCCGAGCGCGATCCAGCCGGCCGGCCATGTCAGCCTGGTGCGCCCGATCAAGGACTACGTCACACCGCGTGCACTGGAAACCGAAGAGATCGCCGACATCGTCGAGGCCTATCGTCAGGGCGCCGAAAACGCCATGGCTGCCGGTTTCGATGGAGTGGAAATCCACGGTGCCAACGGCTACCTGCTCGACCAGTTCCTGCAGAGCAGCACCAACCAGCGCACCGACCGCTACGGCGGCAGCGTCGAAAACCGTGCGCGTCTGCTGCTGGAAGTGACCGATGCTGCGATTTCCGTGTGGGGCGCCGGTCGCGTCGGCGTGCACCTCGCGCCGCGTGCCGACTCCCACGACATGGGCGATGCCAACCGTGCCGAAACCTTCGGCTACGTCGCCCGTGAACTGGGCAAACGTGGCATCGCCTTCATCTGCGCCCGTGAGAAATCCGGCGACGACAGCCTGACACCGCAACTGAAGAAGGAATTCGGCGGCGTGTTTATCGCCAACGAGCGCTTCACCAAGGATCAGGCCAATGCCTGGCTGGCAGAAGGCAATGCCGATGCCGTGGCCTTCGGCATCCCCTTCATCGCCAACCCGGACCTGCCGCAGCGCCTGGAGCAGAACGCCGCACTGAACGAGCCGCACCCGGAAACCTTCTACGGTTCCGGCCCGGTCGGTTATATCGACTATCCGCGTCTGTAAGATCGCAGCTTAAGCACCTCCCGCAAGCGATACCCCGTGGGAGGGGCTTTAGCCGCGACCAATAAATGAACAAGCCCCGCATTGCGGGGCTTGTTCATTTAGAGAAGTGCCTTAGCGCTGATTGATCTGCTGCTGCAGATTCACCACCTGGCTCTGCAGCGTATTGATATTGCGCGTCATCTGCGCGCGGAAGGCATCGAATTCGGCGACGTTGGGGCCAGCACTAGGAGCCGGGCGATTTTCCAGCTCACTGCGCAGCACCAGCAGATCCTGCTCCAAGCTGCGAATGGATTGCGCCGGATTACCCTGCTTTTTCAGCGTCTCGATATCGCCGCCGAGAGCCTTGATACGGGTATCGAGCTTGGCCAGCTCAGCCTGGGTGGCCTTGGCATCGCCTTGCGCGGACTTCAACGTCGCCTGCTCGGTAGAGAGCGCCTGCAGACGCTTGTCGAAATCGGCGCTGGCGCCGATGCCGCTTTTTAGCTCTGTGCCCAACTGCTCGACGCGCTTGTCCAGCGCGGCTTGCGCCGTGGCACTCTGCTGTTGCTGCTTGCCCAGCTCGGCCAGACGCGTTTCCAGCTGCTTGACCTGCAGCTTGAGCGCCTCGCTACCGCTGGTGACGTTGGATTCGGTCGCCACCACCTTGCCGGAAATATCCTGAATGCGTCCTGCCGCCTCCTCGCTGATGCGCGCGAAGCTCTCCTGGGTCGCCACCAGACGCTGCTCCATCAGGCCGATCTGCTGCAGGCTCCACCAGCCCAGTCCAGCCAGAGCGAAACTCAGTGCACCAACCAGCGCCCACAGCGGCCCGGTACTGGCGCCCTTGGCTACTGGAGCCTTGCTGCTGGTAGCGCGGCTGCTGCGCGGCGCTGGCTCCTCGCGCGGCTCGGCAAACTCCTCGCGGCGCTCCGGGGTCAGGCTGGGCAGATTGTCGAGTTCGTCGTTGGCGTCGTTGCGCATGGTCGGACCTATGGTTGGAACGAATAAACAGAAATGCCGCGCAGTATACCGATTCGCCATTACACCATCAGCGTCGCGCCAAGCAGGTGCGCGATGCACCGACGAAGGGCGCGACAGGGCCATCGACTCGCCTGCAGCCCAGCAGTTCCGCAAAACATGAACTGGTACGCAGTTTGCTTTTGATCCTGTCGTGAACGCGCCGATAGAGCGTCGCTAACGAGCCAGCAGGCGGCCTGAGAAGTTCTGCAAAGCAATACAGCACAAGTTCGTGTTACAGCCGCTGGGAAGAGGCTGCTCAGATCGCGGAAGGCGTGGAACGCCGAAGCCCGTGATCCTTCAACCAATCGGGGGAAGTGGCAATGGAACTGAACAAAGAAGTACTGGACTGCATGAAAGCACTGCGTCGCCGTCTACGCGAAGAGCAGGACGTGGATATTCGCATGAGCCAGCCCAACGCGGTCATCGCCATGCTTGATGGCAGCCTGAAATCCGACGATGAAGAAACCCGCCGCCTCGGCCAACGTCTGGCCGAACTGTCCGATCAACCGCAGCGTGCAACAGTGACGCCACTGGCCGCAGTCGAGCTACCGGTCGGCACGCCAACCGGCTCGGTACGCGTCTATCGCGGCCAGCGCATCTACGCCTGAGGCCCCATCTGCGCCTGCCACCAGGTGCAGAACTCATCCAGTGCATCCCACAGGCTGGCCCGGGGCTCGTAGCCAAGGTACTCGCGGGCGCGATCGATGTTCAGGGAAAAATCCCTGGCCATCACCGCCACGCCGAGGCGAAACAGACTTGGCTCTGGCCGCCCGGGCAGTACCCGGCACACGCCTTCGTTGAGCGTCGCCGCAGCATAGGCCAGCGGGAACGGCACATGCCGCGTCACCGGCGGCAGCTCCAGGCGACGCAACACATAATTGACCACGTCCCACAGCGGCACCGGCGCGCCATTGCTGATGTTGTACACCTGACCAAGCGCCGCTCCGCCCACCTGCAACGAGCTGAGCAAAGCATCGTTGAGGTTGTGCACGTTGGTGAAGTCGACCTTGTTCAGACCATTGCCGATGATCGCCAGACGACCCTTGCGTTGCATACCGATCAAGCGCGGGAAGATGCTGGTATCGCCCGCGCCGGTGACGAAGCGCGGACGCAGGGCGATCACCTCCAGGCCGAATTCCTGCGCGGCGAACACCTGTTGTTCGGCCAGGTACTTGGTCTTGCCGTAGTGATCGGAGAAGCGTTTGGGCACCTGCTCCTCGCGGATATCGACATGGGACTTGCCATCGAAATAGATCGACGGCGAGGACAGATGCACCAGGCGCTGGACCTTCTGCTTGAGGCAGGCGTCGACGATATTCTCGGTGACCGTGACGTTGGCCTGATGAAAATGCGCGTAATCGCCCCATACGCCGACCGCGCCGGCGCAGTGCACCACCGCCTCGACATCCTGGCACAGCGTCTGGGCCAACTCGGCATCACCGAGATCGCCCTGAACGAACTCGGCACCGCGCTTGATCAGGTGCTGCACGCCCTCGGCGCGACGGCCGTTGACCCGCACGGCCAGCCCTTGCTCGAGCGCAAAACGAGCGAAGCGCCCACCGATGAAGCCACTCGCGCCAGTGACCAGAATCTTCATCGTCATCCCCTACCCTTGATTCTTGTAGTTGCCGCACTCTAGCAGTGCCATCGTCACAGCGCGCTGTCGGCGGCGGCCATAACGACGACCCGGCGGGCCGCTCACGGGTGCAACGGCACCAGCACCGACGCGGAGTGACGACGCAGTTGCTCAGTCAGTTCGCCGAGCAATTCGCCGCCATTGCGCCAGTGGTGCCAATACAACGGCACATCGATGCAGCGCTCGGGCACCAGGTCCACCAGCCTGCCGCTGGCCAGCTCTTCTCGCACCTGCAACTCCGGCACCAGGCCCCAGCCGAGGCCGCCTTCGGTCAGGCGCACGAACCCTTCGGACGAGGGGCACAGGTGATAGGCGAAGGCACCCATGACACCGAGGCTCGCCAGGTAGCGATGCTGCAACTGATCATCCGGGCCGTAGACGATGGCCGGTGCCCGCGCCAGGGTTTCGGCGCTGACGCCAGCGGCAAAATGCCGAGCAATGAAGGCCGGGCTGGCCAGCGCGCGATAACGCATCGCGCCCAGCGCCAGACTGCGCGCACCCGCCACCGGGCGCTCGGCAGCACACACGCAACCGGCCACCTCACCGGCGCGCATGCGCTTGAGACCCACTTCCTGATCTTCCACCACCAGCTCCATCAGCACTTGCTGGGCGGCGCAGAACTCGGATGTCGCCGTCGCCCACCAGGTCGCCAGGCTGTCGGCGTTGATGGCGATGCGCAGGCGCTCGGGCAAGGCCTGCTCGTCCAGCCCCGGCACCTGGCCCTGCAGGTCGCGCTCGAGCAGGCGCACCTGCTGCACGTGATTAAGCAGACGTCGGCCGGTTTCGGTTGGCGCCGGGGGCGTCGCGCGCACCAGCACCGGCTGGCCGACCCGTGCTTCGAGCAACTTGATGCGCTGCGATACCGCCGACTGCGACAGCCCCAGCACCTGCGCGGCACGTTCGAAGCCAGCCTGCTCCACCACCGCCGCCAGCGCAGCGAGAAGTTTGTAATCGAACAATCGATTTTCCTAATGAGCGATCAGTAATATTGGTTTCTCTTATACATCCGCACGCAGCAGACTCGCCAGCATTCAATCCAATCAGGAGCCTGCCATGTCCGGCGAAACCAACCTCGCGCGCCTGCTGCAGAGCATGACGCCGCGGCTCAATCCAGGTCAGTACGTGTTCTGCTGCGTCCCGACCGAGCATGACTGCAGCGGCCTGCAGCCCATCGCCAGCCTGCGCGAAACCGAAGGCCTGAGCCTGGTGTTACCGCGCGAAGTCGCCGACGCCCATGGCCTGCACTACGACTACGTCGCTGCCTGGATCACCCTTGAGGTGCATTCGTCGCTGGCTGCCGTGGGCCTCACAGCATCCTTCTCTGCCGCCCTGGCGCAGGCGGGAATCAGTTGCAACGTGGTCGCCGGCTTTCATCACGACCATATCTTCGTGCCCAGCGAGCGCGCCGAGCAGGCGCTGTCCACCTTGCGCGCCTTGTCGGCGGCGTCCATACCGGAGTCAGCATGATGTGGCAGAGCTATAGCAACGGCCTGTTGGTGGCCATCGGCCTGATCATGGCCATCGGCGCGCAGAACGCCTTCGTCCTGGCGCAGAGCCTGCGCCGCGAACACCATCTGCCGGTGGCCGCCCTGTGTATCGTCTGCGACGCCCTGCTGGTGGCCGCTGGCGTGTTCGGCCTGGCCACCCTGCTGGCGCAGAGCCCGACCTTGCTGGCCATCGCTCGCTGGGGCGGTGCTGCCTTCCTGCTTTGGTACGGCAGCCAGGCGCTGCTGCGCGCTGCGCGCCCGCAATCACTGCAAGCGGCAGGTAGCGAACCGCGCTCGCTGCGCGCGGTGCTGCTCGCAGCACTGGCGGTCACCCTGCTCAACCCGCATGTCTATCTGGATACCGTGCTGCTGATCGGCTCGCTCGGCGCCCAGCAACCAGAACCTGGCGCCTATGCCGCAGGAGCTGCCAGCGCCTCCTTTCTCTGGTTTGCCACACTGGCACTTGGCGCCGCCTGGCTTGCGCCCTGGCTGGCCAGGCCACTGACCTGGCGCCTGATCGACCTCGGCGTAGCGGCGATGATGTTCGCAGTGGCGGCGCAGTTGATTCTCGGCGCGCTGTAATCACGCATAATGCGCCGGGCTAATTACGCCAGGAGCAACAATGGATACCTTGCATGGTATGCGCGTATTCGTTCAGGTGGTCGAGCGCGGCAGCTTCACTGCCGCGGCCCAAGCACTGAATCTGTCCACCGCGCAGGTGTCGCGACTGATCGCTGATCTCGAGCAACACCTCGAGGCACGCCTGCTGCAGCGCACCACGCGGCGCCTGGCGCTAACCGAGACCGGTGAGCGTTACCTCGAGCGCTGCCGGCAGATTCTCGGCCAGATCGACGAAGCCGACGCCGAAGCACGTGGCGCGCACCGCACCCCCAGCGGTCGCCTGCGCGTGCACACCATGACCGGTCTCGGCCTGCAGCACATCACCCCGCTGATTGCCCGCTATGCCGAACATCATCCTCAGGTCGTGGTGGAACTGACCCTGGCCCAGCGCACTCCAGACCTGCTCGAAGACGGCCATGACGTGACCATCGCCTTCGCCCGCGACCTGCCTGACTCGCAACTGGTTGCGCAACGCCTGGGCGCAATCCACAGCGTCATCTGCGCGGCGCCCAGCTATCTGGCTCAATACGGCATTCCCGAACACCCGGCTGACCTGCAACGACATCGTCACCTGCGCCTGACCGACCCGCTGTATCGCGGTCAATGGGATTTCGGTGACGACCAGTTGGAGGCGCTGCCGGCCGAATGCTTCCAGGTCAACGTCGCCGAGGCCTTGGTCAAGGCAGCCCAGGCCGGCATGGGTTTCTGCCTGCTACCCTCCTTCGTCGCCAGCCAGCCGCTGCGTGAAGGGCGCCTGCTGCGCATCCTGCCGCAGCACCGGCTACGCGCACTGAACATCTATGCGATGTATCCATCGCGACGCTTTCTCGATGCCAAGACGCGCACCTGGGTAGAGTTTCTCAAGGCCGAACTGCCGCCGTTACTGCTTGGCGACGAAGCGGTGCTGGACGACGCACAACACTGGGCAAGCCCGGAGAAATTGTTGCGCGAAAGGTAATGGTCATTCACTCAAAGCGCGCTTTTTCCGACCTCGATGCCTCACTAGGATGACCTCGAACCCACGAAGAATCCCAAGAGGATCGCCCCAATGAAGAACCTTCTCACTGCCACTGTCCTGTCCCTTTCCACCCTGCTGGCCGCCCAAGCCTGCTTCGCCGAAGAGTCGGCGGCCTTCGTCGCTCATCAGCAGGCCCACCAGCAACAGCCGCACGCCACAGCCATTCAGCAGGCACAAACCGCGAGCACGCAGAACAGCGATCAGCACGGTTGAACCAGAGCTTACCTGGCGCCGGCCACGCTCCTGACCGGTGCCCCTCGGGCCGCTGAAACGGCCCTTTTTCCCGCATCGAGGCCATCATGAAACGTATCGCCTGCCTGCTCGCTTTCGGCTGCGCCGCAACCCTGGCACATGCCGAAACGCCCGAGCACTACCACTACGGCATGCACCTGGACATTGCCAAGGTCATCAGCCAGATCCTGCCGCAAGGCTGCGAAGCGGGTGAAGCCCGCATGGTCTACCTGGACTCCAAGGGCGAACAGCACACGCTTATCTACCAACGTATCGGCGAAAACTGCCGCTACTGACCACCGCAATCACCACACATCCCGGTCTTACTTGGCGCGCACGAATTCGGCACTGAAGCGCCCGCCACCCGGGCGCGTGAAGGTCTCGTACATCCGATCGCCCTCGACCCTCAGCTGCAACTCCTTCGTCGTCCGGACACCGCCAACCCAATTGGGAAAGGTGGCGCCCTCAACCCGGTTGCCGGCGAACCGTCCCTGCTCGTCGACACTGTAAGTGCCAAAGAAGCCAATGCTCGACGCCATGGCACTTCGATTCTCCTCGTCGCTGCCGCCGCCGCGCGCGTCGGATGCAAAACGCGGCGTATCGCCGTCGGTCAGCACTTCGACGAAGTGCATATCAGGCGTGAACACCAGCATGCCCTGCGGGTTTTCACCGTACGGACGCTCGACTTTTCCATCTGCCTCCAGGGTGGCGGAAACCATACGCCAGGTGCCAACCACCTGGTTGGCAGCGTGAGCCTCGGACTCGCGAGCCGTGGCGTTCAAGCTCAGCGCCAGCAAGCCGACCACCAGTAACGGCCGCGACAAGTGACGGCGCCACTGCAGCAGATCGATCCAGAGACAGGCGCGGGTATTCGATTCGCTTTTCATCAGTCATCTCCTCTAACGATGCAACCGATGGTATGGCGCGGGTCAAGCTATGATAAGACGCACCAATACGAACACCTTCGTGAAGAATACTCACCAATGAACAACGCCAGCCTCGCTGATCTCAAGGCCTTCATTCAGGTCGCTCAGCAGCGCAGTTTCCAGAAGGCTGCCGACGCCTTAGGGGTATCACGCTCCTCTCTCAGTCACGCCATCAAGGGGCTTGAACAACGCCTGGGGGTTCGCCTGCTACACCGCACCACCCGCAGCGTTGCCGTGACGGAGGCAGGAGAACACCTGCTGCAGCGCCTGACGCCATTACTCCAGGATCTGGACGACGCACTGGATGCCGTCAGCCATGGCCCCGACGAGCTCGCCGGCACCTTACGCATCAACGCCAGCAAGGGCGGCGCGCGCTGGCTGCTGGAACATGTGGTGCCGACGTTCCTGCAACGCCATCCCCATGTGGAGCTCGACCTGGTCAGCGAGGGCAGGCTGGTGGATATCGTCGCCGAGGGCTTCGACGCCGGCGCGCGCCTGGCCGAGTCAGTCCCTCAAGACATGGTGGCGGTGCCCTTCGGCGGCGAGGTGCGCTTCGTCACCGTGGCCTCACCCACCTATCTCGCCACCTTTGGGCGTCCTGGCACACCTGACGAGCTGCGCGTTCATCGCTGCATCCGCCAGCGCATGCCCAGCGGCAAGCGCTATCGCTGGGAGTTCGAGCGCGGCACGCAGCACCTCGCGCTCGACGTACCAGGCGCATTGAGCCTGGACGATAACGACCTGCTGGTCGAAGCGGCCTGCGCCGGCCAGGGCATCGCCTACGTCCCCCAGGCCTTCGCTCGCCAGGCGCTGGAGAGCGGCAAGCTGGTGCTACTTCTCGAAGACTGGACACCACCATGCCCCGGCCTGTGCCTCTACTACTCCAGCTATCGCCACGTTCCAGCGCCACTGCAGGCGTTCATCGCCATCCTCCGCGAGCAGGGATAGCGCAGCCCGCTTCCGACGACCGGGAGCCACACTGCTGCAATCCCGCGGTCTATGCTGAACAGGTGTAACTCAGTCGCGATCGTGATCGACGCCTTGACCGTCCCGGCGCGGAGCACCCGCACAGGGGTATCACCAAGGTTGCACCATGATGACGCAGCGCATCGGTACGCTGGATAACACGAGCGCGTGCTAGCGCGCCAACGTCCACGCTGCGAAATGCATTCATGCCCTGAAACCGCCATATTCAGGCGCTACAGCGGCAGACACGAGGACGAAATGAACGTCCGTCGGGATGCCGAGCTAATTGGTTGCACCTAGTTGCACCAAGCACCGAAGCGGGTTTAATCTCCCGCAGCTTTTTTGTTGCCCGCCATTCATGGCGGCACCGCTTCGGGCCGTCGCAAGCGACGTCAAAAACTGCTCCGGCAGTTTTTACCGTGCATAACCTGACAATAAGTAGGACTCCCCATGGCTACTACCACTCTTGGCGTAAAACTCGACGATGCCACCCGTGAACGCCTGAAAAAGGCCGCCGCGCAGATCGACCGCACGCCGCACTGGATGATCAAGCAGGCGATCTTCAATTATCTGGAGCAAGTCGAGAGTGGCCTGACGCCCGCCGAGCATGCCGGCCTGGCCGCTGCCGCCGGTGAAGAGGCGCTGGAGTCGCTTACCGAGCAAGGTCTGCAGGTGTTCCTCGATTTCGCCGAAAGCATCCTCCCGCAATCCGTCCTGCGCGCCGCCATCACCAGCGCCTATCGCCGCCCGGAAACCGAAGTGGTACCGATGCTGCTGGAGCAGGCGCGCCTGAACCCGGAGCAGGCCGAGGCCTCGCAGAAGCTGGCCCTGGGCATCGCCGAAAAGCTGCGCAACCAGAAGAACGCCAGCGGTCGTCAAGGCCTGGTGCAGGGGCTGCTGCAGGAGTTCTCGCTGTCGTCGCAGGAAGGCGTAGCGCTGATGTGCCTGGCCGAAGCCCTGCTGCGCATCCCCGACAAGGCCACCCGTGACGCGCTGATCCGCGACAAGATCGCCAACGGCAACTGGAGCCAGCACCTCGGCCAGAGCCCGTCGATGTTCGTCAACGCGGCGAGCTGGGGCCTGCTGATCACCGGCAAGCTGGTGTCGACCCACACCGAAGCCGGCATGACCTCGGCGCTCAACCGCATCATCGGCAAGAGCGGCGAGCCAGTGATCCGCAAGGGCGTGGACATGGCCATGCGCCTGATGGGCGAGCAGTTCGTCACCGGCGAAACCATCGCCGAAGCCCTGGCCAACGCCTCCAACCTGGAAGCCAAGGGCTTCCGCTATTCCTACGACATGCTCGGTGAGGCCGCGCTGACCGAAGAAGACGCCAAGCGTTACCTGGCCTCCTACGAGCAGGCCATCCACGCCATCGGCAAGGCCTCGCACGGTCGCGGCATCTACGAAGGCCCGGGCATCTCGATCAAGCTGTCCGCCCTGCACCCGCGTTACAGCCGCGCCCAGTACGAGCGCGTGATGGACGAGCTGTACCCGACCCTGCTGGGCCTGACCCAACTGGCCAAGCAGTACGACATCGGCATCAACATCGACGCCGAGGAAGCCGACCGCCTGGAGCTGTCGCTGGATCTGCTTGAGCGCCTGTGCTTCGAGCCATCGCTGGCCGGCTGGAACGGCATCGGCTTCGTCATCCAGGCCTACCAGAAGCGCTGCCCGTACGTGATCGACTACGTCATCGACCTGGCCAAGCGCAGCCGCCACCGCCTGATGATCCGCCTGGTGAAAGGCGCCTACTGGGACAGCGAGATCAAGCTGGCCCAAGTCAACGGCCTGGAAGGCTACCCGGTGTACACACGCAAGCCGTACACCGACGTGTCCTACATCGCCTGCGCACGCAAACTGCTGGCCGCGCCGGAAGCCATCTACCCGCAGTTCGCCACCCACAACGCCCACTCGCTGTCGGCCATCTACCACCTGGCCGGGCAGAACTACTACCCGGGCCAGTACGAGTTCCAGTGCCTGCACGGCATGGGCGAGCCGCTGTACGAGCAAGTGGTCGGCAAGATCGCCGACGGCAAGCTGAACCGTCCGTGCCGCATCTACGCCCCAGTCGGCAGCCATGAAACCCTGCTCGCCTATCTAGTGCGCCGCCTGCTGGAAAACGGCGCCAACACCAGCTTCGTCAACCGCATCGCCGACCATAGCATCTCGCTGAAGGATCTGGTGCTCGACCCGGTGCTGCAGGTCGAGCAGATGGCCGCGCAGGAAGGCACCATTGGTCTACCGCATCCGCGCATCCCGATGCCGCGCGACCTGTACGGCAAAGAGCGGGTCAACTCGTCGGGCCTGGATCTGGCCAACGAACACCGTCTCGGCTCGCTGTCCTCGGCGCTGCTGTCGACCGTCAACCAGAGCTACCTGGCCGAGCCGATGCTCGGTTGCGATAGTGCTAACCCGGGCGAGCCGGAGCCAGTGCGCAACCCGGCCGACCATCGTGATCTGGTCGGCCACGTACGCGAAGCCAGCATGGCTGACGTCGACAGCGCCATCCTCTGCGCCCTGGCCAGCGGGCAGATCTGGCAGTCCACCCGTCCCGCCGAGCGCGCCGCCGTGCTGGAGCGCGCCGCCGACCTGATGGAAGCCGAGCTGCAGCAACTGATGGGCCTGCTGGTGCGAGAGTCCGGCAAGACCTTCGCCAACGCCATCGCCGAAGTGCGCGAGGCGGTGGACTTCCTCCGTTACTACGCAATCCAGGCGCGCAGCTTCGGCAACGACAGCCACCGCCCGCTGGGCCCGGTGGTGTGCATCAGCCCGTGGAACTTTCCCCTGGCGATCTTCAGTGGCCAGGTGGCCGCTGCACTGGCCGCCGGCAACACCGTGCTGGCCAAACCGGCGGAACAGACGCCGCTGATCGCTGCGCAAGCCGTGCGTATTCTGCTCGAGGCCGGCGTACCGGCTGGCGCCGTACAACTGCTGCCGGGTCGTGGCGAAACCGTCGGTGCGCGCCTGGTGGGTGACGAGCGCGTGCGCGGGGTGATGTTCACTGGCTCCACCGAAGTGGCCGGCATCCTTCAGCGCAACATCGCCGGTCGCCTGGATGCTCAGGGCCGCACCATCCCGCTGATCGCCGAAACCGGCGGCCTCAACGCCATGATCGTCGACTCCTCGGCACTGACCGAGCAGGTGGTGATGGACGTGGTCGCTTCCGCCTTCGACAGCGCCGGCCAGCGCTGCTCGGCGCTGCGCGTGCTGTGCGTGCAGGACGACGTAGCCGACCGTGTGCTGACCATGCTCAAGGGCGCCATGGCCGAATACAGCCTGGGCAACCCGGAGCGTCTGAACACCGACATTGGCCCGGTGATCGACGCCGAAGCCAAGGCCGGCATCGACACCCACATCGCCAAGCTGCGCGAGAAAGGCCGCAAGGTCACTCAACTGGCGCGCGTCAACGGTGAGGAGATCAAGCGCGGCACCTTCGTCGTGCCGACCCTGATCGAGCTGGATAGCTTCGACGAGATGAAGCGCGAGATCTTCGGCCCGGTACTGCACGTGGTGCGCTACCAGCGCGCGGACCTGGGCAAGCTGCTGCAGCAGATCAACGACAGCGGCTACGGCCTGACCCTCGGCGTGCACACGCGCATCGACGAGACCATCGCCCAGGTGGTCGGCACCGCCAAGGTCGGTAACCTGTACGTCAACCGCAACATGGTTGGCGCCGTGGTCGGCGTGCAGCCATTCGGTGGCGAAGGCCTGTCCGGTACCGGCCCGAAAGCCGGTGGCCCGCTGTACCTGTTCCGCCTGCTGTCGACCCGTCCCCAGGAGGCCGTCGCCCAGTATCTGCAGCAGGCCGAGGTGCAGGCCCTACCGGCACCAACCGCGCTGGACAAGGTTCGCGCCGCCTTCGCCGAATGGGCAGCCAAGCAGGAGCCAGCCATCGCCGCGCTGTTCGAGCAGTACCGCGACCTGTCGCAGAGCTACAGCGCGCACACGCTGACCGGCCCGACCGGCGAGCGCAACAGCTACACCCTGCTGCCGCGTGAGCACGTGCTGAACCTGGCCGACGAGCGCGGTGATCTGCTGGCTCAGTTTGCTGCCACCCTGGCCGTCGGCAGCCAGGCCATCTGGCTGGAGAGCCAGCGCGCGCTGTACAGCGAACTGCCGAAGGAGGTGCAGAAGCACATCCAGCTGGTGACCGACTGGAACAGCGTCGACGTGGAGCTGGACGCCATCCTGCACCACGGCGACTCCGACCAGCTGCGCGCAGTCAGCGAGCAGGCAGCGCAGCGCAAGGGCGCCATCGTCGGCGTACATGGCCTGAACAAGGGCGAGACCGACATCGCTCTGGAACGTCTGCTGGTGGAACACGCTCTGAGCGTCAACACCGCTGCGGCTGGCGGCAACGCCAGCCTGATGACCATCGGCTGATCGCAGCCGATAACACCGCGGAAAGCTGGATGAAAGCTTTCCGCGGCATGCTGTAACCACATGACGCAACTGCCTGCAGGGGCTACCCGCCCGGCGTCATGCTCCTCCCTTTGACCTTCGGGTCTGCGCCAGCCTATCCGGCCGGCGCGTCGAGCGGGGCCAACCGCCCCGCCCATCCCCTTTCCCCGCTAGCGACTCCATCGCAACTGGCCATCATTGCGGAACAGAAAGTTCGGTCTATGTTGATTGGACTGGCGCCTCCCCGTGCCAGACAGAGCAGCAGTCCTGACGCTCATCAGGTGCTCGACAACGCCTGGAACAAGGATGTGCGTTGACGAATCCTGACCATTGATTCAAGTCAGGATGCTGTGCTCGCCAAACGCGCTCAATACCTATGTCCCCTTGTGACACGGAGGTAATTGAGATGTCTGACTCGACGCAAAAACTCCGCCTCGGCGCGCTGATCGCGCTGGTCGTCGGCTCCATGGTCGGCGGCGGTATCTTCTCGCTTCCGCAAAACATCGCAGCCAGCGCCAGCGCCGGTGCCACCCTGATCGGCTGGCTGATCACCGGTGTGGGCATGCTGACCCTGGCGTTCGTATTCCAGACCCTGGCTAACCGCAAGCCCGAACTCGACGGTGGGGTGTACGCCTACGCCAAAGCCGGTTTCGGCGACTACATGGGTTTCTCCTCAGCCTGGGGCTACTGGATCAGCGCCTGGATCGGCAACGTCAGCTACATGGTGCTGCTGTTTTCCACTTTGGGTTACTTCTTCCCGGTATTTGGCGAAGGCAACACCCTGCCGGCAGTAATCTGCGCCTCGGTGCTGCTCTGGCTGCTGCACTTTCTGGTGCTGCGCGGGATCAAGGAAGCGGCCTTCATCAACACCGTAACCACCATCGCCAAGATGCTGCCGCTGGCGCTGTTCATCGTCATCGCCGCCATCGCCTTCAAGCTCGACGTATTCACTGCGGACTTCTGGGGCCGCGGCAATACAGAGCTGGGCAGCGTGATGGATCAGGTGCGCAACATGATGCTGGTCACCGTCTGGGTGTTCATCGGCATCGAAGGCGCGAGCATCTTCTCCGCTCGCGCCGAGAAGCGCAGCGATGTCGGCAAGGCCACGGTGATCGGTTTCGTCGGTGTACTTCTGCTGCTGGTTCTGGTCAACATCCTGTCCCAGGGCATCATGGCCCAGGCCGAACTGGCCGGGCTGAAAAACCCGTCCATGGCCGGCGTGCTGGAGCAGGTGGTCGGCCCCTGGGGGGCACAGTTGATTTCGATCGGCCTGATCGTCTCACTGGCAGGCGCCTTGCTGTCCTGGACGCTGCTGTGCGCCGAGATTCTCTTCGCCAGCGCCCGCGACCACACCATGCCGGCGTTTCTGCGCAAGGAGAACGCCAACCACGTTCCGGCCAACGCGCTGTGGCTGTCCAACGGGCTGATCCAGCTGTTCCTGATCATCACCCTGTTCAGCGCCTCCACCTACCTCAGCCTGCTGTACCTGGCCACCTCGATGATCCTGGTGCCGTACTTCTGGTCCAGCGCCTACGCGGTATTGCTGGCGGTACGCGGCGAGACCTACGCCAACGCCGCCGGTGAGCGCAACAAGGATCTGCTGATCGCCGCCATCTCCACCCTGTACGCGGTGTGGCTGGTGTATGCCGCCGGCGTGCAGTACCTGCTGCTCTCGGCGCTGCTCTATGCCCCTGGCGCGATCCTCTTCGCCAAGGCCAAGCGCGAGCTGGGGCAGCCCATCTTCACCGGCGTCGAGAAATTGATTTTTGTCGCCGTACTGATCGGTGCCGCCATCGCCGCCTACGGGCTGTATGACGGTTTCCTGAGTCTGTAAGAGAAGGAGTTCGACATGTCCAAGAAAGCCCTCGGCGTTCATTCCGAAGCCGGCAAACTGCACAAGGTGATGGTCTGTTCACCAGGCCTCGCCCACCTGCGCCTGACCCCCGCCAACTGCGATGAACTGCTGTTCGACGATGTGATCTGGGTATCCCAGGCCAAGCGCGACCACTTCGACTTCATGACCAAGATGCGAGAACGTGGCGTCGAAGTGGTGGAGATGCACAACCTGCTGGAAGAGACCGTCAGCGACCCCAACGCGCTGAAATGGATTCTCGACCGCAAGATCACCCCCAACAGCGTCGGCCTCGGCCTGCAGAATGAAGTGCGCGCCTTCATCGAAGGACTGGAGCCACGCAAGATCGCCGAGTTCCTCATCGGTGGCGTATCCGGCGCCGACCTGGTCAAGCACAAGGATTCCGAGGCAGCGAAGATGTTCAACGCCTACCTCGGCGAAGCCAGCTTCATCTTCCCGCCACTGCCCAACACCCAGTTCACCCGCGACACCACCTGCTGGATCTATGGCGGCGTCACCTTGAACCCCATGTACTGGCCAGCGCGCCGCCAGGAAACCCTGCTCGCCAGCGCCATCTACACCTTCCACCCGGACTTCGCCAATGAGCCCTTCGAGATCTGGTACGGCGACCCGGACCAAGAGCACGGCTCAGCCACCCTGGAAGGCGGTGACGTCATGCCCATCGGCAATGGCACCGTGTTGATCGGCATGGGCGAACGCAGCTCGCACCAGGCCATCGGCCAGGTAGCGCGCGCACTGTTCGCCAAGGGCGCGGCCGAGCGGGTAGTGGTCGCTGGCCTCGGCCGCTCCCGTGCGGCCATGCACCTGGATACCGTGTTCAGCTTCTGCGACCGCGACTTGGTGACCATCTTCCCGGAAGTGGCCAACAGCATCGTGCCCTTCATTCTGCGTCCGGACGAGAGCCGCCCAGGCGGCATCGACGTACGCCGCGAGGACAAACCCTTCGTCGATGTGGTCGCCGAATCCCTCAACCTGAAAAAACTACGTGTGGTGGAAACCGGCGGCGATGCCTACGAGGCCGAACGCGAACAGTGGGACGACGGCAACAACGTGGTCTGCCTGGAGCCCGGCGTGGTGATCGGCTACGACCGCAACACCTACACCAACACCCTGCTGCGCAAGGCCGGCGTCGAAGTCATCACCATCAGCGCCAGCGAACTGGGGCGCGGTCGTGGCGGCGGCCACTGCATGACCTGCCCGATCATCCGCGACCCCATCGACTACTGATCCAGCCAGCTCCGGCAGCCACCCGCCGCTGGGGCGTTTCGACGGCCCAAAAGGAGAAAGAACCATGGCTTTCAACATGCACAACCGCAACCTGCTCAGCCTGATGCACCACAGCACTCGCGAGCTGCGCTACCTGCTCGACCTGTCGCGCGATCTGAAGCGCGCCAAGTACACCGGCACCGAGCAGCAGCACCTGACCCGCAAGAACATCGCGCTGATCTTCGAGAAGACCTCGACCCGTACTCGTTGCGCCTTCGAGGTAGCGGCCTACGACCAGGGCGCCAACGTCACCTACATCGACCCCAACTCCTCGCAGATCGGCCACAAGGAAAGCATGAAGGACACCGCCCGCGTGCTCGGACGCATGTACGACGCCATCGAGTACCGCGGCTTCAAGCAGGAGATCGTCGAAGAGCTGGCCACCTACGCCGGCGTGCCGGTGTTCAACGGCCTGACCGACGAATACCACCCAACGCAGATGCTCGCCGACGTGCTGACCATGCGTGAGCACAGCGACAAGCCGCAGCACGACATCGCTTACGCCTACCTCGGTGACGCACGCAACAACATGGGCAATTCGCTGCTGCTGATCGGCGCCAAGCTCGGCATGGATGTGCGCATCGCCGCGCCCAAGGCGCTGTGGCCCAGCGACGAACACGTCGCCGCCTGCAAGAAATTCGCCGAGGAAAGCGGCGCACGCATCCTGCTCACCGAAGACCCGAAGGAAGCGGTCAAAGGCGTCGACTTCGTCCATACCGACGTCTGGGTGTCCATGGGCGAGCCGGTGGAAGCCTGGGGCGAACGCATCCAGGAACTGCTGCCCTATCAGGTCAACAGCGAGATCATGAAGGCCGCCGGCAACCCGCGGGTGAAGTTCATGCACTGCCTGCCCGCCTTTCACAACAGCGAGACCAAGGTCGGCAAGCAGATCGCCGAGCAGTATCCGCACCTGAAGAACGGCATCGAGGTCACCGAAGACGTGTTCGAGTCGCCCTGGAACATCGCCTTCGAGCAGGCGGAAAACCGCATGCACACCATCAAGGCGATATTGGTTTCGACCCTGGCAGATATTTAGGTTCACGTAGCCCGGACGCAATCCGGGGATGAGCTTGTATCCCCTCTCCCATTTATGGGAGAGGGGCCGGAGGAGAGGGTCTGGCCGGCGACGCCGAGCCCCAAACCACAGCCCCCGGATTCAATCCGAGCGACAAGGAGAACACCATGCGACTCGTCATCGCTCTGGGCGGCAACGCTCTGCTTCGTCGCGGCGAAGCCATGACTGCGGAAAATCAACGAGAGAACGTGCGCGTCGCCTGCGAGCAGATCGCCAAGGTGGCAGATGGCAACGAGCTGGTCATCGCCCACGGCAACGGCCCGCAGGTCGGTCTGCTGGCCCTGCAGGGCAATGCTTATGACGCAGCCAACCCTTACCCGCTTGACGTGCTCGGCGCCGAAACAGAAGGCATGATCGGCTACATGATCGAACAGGAGCTGGGCAACCTGCTGCCATTCGAAGTGCCCTTCGCCACCCTGCTCACCCAGGTCGAAGTGGATAGCGCCGACCCGGCCTTCAAGAAACCGAGCAAGCCCATAGGCCCGGTCTACAGCAAAGAGGAGGCCGAACGCCTGGCTGCCGAAAAAGGCTGGAGCATCGCTGCCGACGGCGACAAATTCCGCCGCGTGGTCGCCAGCCCACGCCCGCAGCGCATCTTCGAAATCCGCCCGATCAAATGGCTATTGGAAAAGGGCAGCGTAGTGATCTGCGCCGGCGGCGGCGGCATCCCCACGATGTACGACGGCAACCAGTTACGCGGCGTCGAGGCGGTTATCGATAAAGACCTGTGTTCGTCGCTACTGGCCGAACAGCTCAATGCCGACCTGCTGGTGATCGCCACCGATGTCGACGCGGCCTACCTGGACTGGGGCAAGCCGACGCAGAAATCCATCGCCGAAGCTCATCCCGATGCTATTGAAGCGCTCGGCTTCGCCGCCGGCTCAATGGGGCCGAAGGTGCAGGCCGCTTGCGAGTTCGCACGCAATACCGGCAGCAGCGCGGTGATCGGTTCGCTGGGAAATATCGAGGCCATCGTCCAGGGTCGTTCAGGCACACGCATCAGCCTGGACTGCAAGGGCATCGTCTATCGCTGAGAGGGCATGATCATGTTCACACCCGGTCACCTGCACCGCGACAATAACGACCGCCCCGAGCATATGCGCCTGCTGCCACCCTTCTCGGTGGACTTCTACTACGAAGTCCGCAAGGACCCGCAGCAGGGGCCGATGCTGCATATGCGTCTGGTCGGCGAGGTGGACGGCAAGCATTTCGAGGAGGAATTCGAACTGCATCGCGATGTCGCCTTCAACTTCGCCAGCGTGGCGACCCGCATCGCCGCCCGCCATGGCCTGCCTCCCAACGCCAGTCCGGTGATGCGCGGCCACGACGAGTACGACAAGGTGTTCGCCGATATCCGCAGCAAGCTCAATGTCCAACCGGGCGAGCCGGTCAACCTCGACCACGTGCTCTGACTCGCCGCGCCCATCGCACTCGCGTGGCCTGGATTACATTCGGGCTACGCGTTTCTCCGTAGGGTGCGCCGCGCGAATCAACGAGTGTGCCCAAGCCACCGAGCACGCCTGACGACATCGCTTCCAGAAGCAAAAGCTCTTCAAGACTTCCCCCAAACTGCCGACCTGATGATTGAGAGAACATGACATCGCGTGTCAGTTAACGACTGAGCGTGGAGGACAGCAAAAACCAAAGGATATGGATATGACCATCTTCAACGTGGAAGGCCTGCTGGCAAACCGCTCACTCACAGCGGGCGCTGCGATCAAAGTCATTCAGCGCGATACCGAAAAAACCTCTTCATCGCCCAACAGACAGGCCCTCGACACCAATTCAGGTGTTACGGTAACCCTCTCTCCCGCCGCCACGAAAATATCCCTGCTACTCAAGAGCGTGTCGACCAGCAGCGCCAGCGCCGCCGTAGATTTCGATGCATTTCTGAACAGTAACCACCAGCAGATCGAGGCACATGGCAAGAACGCTGATTTTCTCCAGGAATTGCCCGAGGATCTCAGCCAGGAGCGACAGATACTGGCCCAGCAAGCGGCTAACTACCTTCTCGACCATCACTATGGTGAGGAGAAGATCTACAACAATCGCACGGCAGAAAATCCCTTCGCGCCGCTGGATCGAGTGGCGCTTTCAAAGATCTCCTTCAATGACTCCGGGCTGTTTACCGCCGCAGAGCGTCAGGTGGCTTTTCTGGAAATGACCAATCGCGACATGGTGCATCGCAATGAAACCTATGACCTGAGTGAGAAACTGACAAGAGCGGACGGCTCCGCACCGTGGCACCTGGTCACCAGCTTTCTGAGAGACGCACAGTTGATCGGCACCATGAGCGAGGGAGAGAAGGCTTGGAGAAACTGGCCACCAGCAGCAGAGTTGGAGGCCTATGCAGCGTCTATGCTGCGCAATGACCCCAGCCGGGAGCCAGCCCTACCGGAATATCAGAACCTGAATAACCAGGACAAACCCATCCTGGCCTTCATGGTTGGCAAAGATGGCTCAGGGACATGGAAGAACGTCGCGATTGAAGAACTGGCCTCGGACACCTTGCCCCTCAGGCTCATCCATTCCCTGATTGAAAAGAACAAAGCCACCCAACCCGAACACCCGTGGTTGTCGCTCTACCTGAGTATCGACAATCTAGGGAGATAGGACGCTGTCGAGGTGAACCTCTGAGAACTCGCCGAGAAAAAACGCGGCACTCGTAGGGTGCGCCGCGCACCGATGCGATCATTCAATCGAAGCAACAACCGGGAGGCTCGGCCTGAGCGGCCCCTGCCCGTTCTCACGCCTGCATCGTCCAGCCATGCACACCCATCGCCGCCTGGCGTCCTGCCTCCGAGCGGGTCGGGTGCGGATGACAGGTCAGCGCGATGTCCTCGGCCGAGGCGGAGAACTCCATGGCCACGCAGTACTCGCCGATCAACTCGCCAACACTCGGGCCGATCATGTGCACGCCCAGTATCTGGTCGGTATTGGCATCGGCGAGAATCTTCACGAAACCTTCGGTCTCGTGGTTGATCTTTGCCCGGCTGTTGGCGGTGAAGGGGAACTTGCCCACCTTGTAGGCTCGGCCTTCGGCCTTCAGCTCCTCCTCGCCCTTGCCAACGCTGGCGACTTCCGGACGGGTGTAGATCACGCCGGGTATCACCCCGTAGTTGACCTCGGCGGCGTGCCCGGCGATGCGTTCGATACAGGCCACGGCCTCGTCTTCGGCCTTGTGCGCCAGCATCGGCCCGGAGGTGACGTCGCCGATCACCCACACGCCCGGCACGCCGCTCTGGTGCCTTTCATTGGCGAGCATGCCGCGTTTGTCGGTGTTCAGACCGACACTCTCCAGCCCGAGCCCCTGGGTGTAAGGGCGCCGACCGATAGCCACCAGCACGTAGTCGGCCTCCAGCACTTCAGCCACGCCGCCAGCCGCCGGCTCCAGCGTCAGGGTCACGCCGGACTTGCCTGTTTTGGCGCCGGTAACCTTGGTACCCAGCTTGAAGCTCATGCCCTGCTTGCCCAGTGTGCGTTGCAGGGTCTTGGCTGTCTCACCATCCAGGCCGGGACAGATGCGGTCGAGGTATTCCACCACGGTCACCTGGCTACCCAGGCGGCGCCATACCGAGCCCAGCTCCAGGCCGATCACCCCGGCACCGATCACCACCAGGTGCTTGGGCACCTCGGGCAACGCCAGCGCACCGGTGGAGTCGAGGATGCGCGCGTTATCGATGCTTACGCCCGGCAAGGGCGTCGGTTCGGAGCCGGTGGCGATGACGATGTTCTTCGTCTCCAGCAGGCGCTCGCCGCCCTCGCTCAGCTTGACCTGCACCCGGCCAGGGCCGTCGATGCGCCCCCAGCCCTTGACCCATTCCACCTTGTTCTTGCGAAACAGGAACTCCACGCCCTTGGTCAGCGCTTCGACGCTGTCGGCCTTCTGCTTCATCATCTGCACCAGGTTGAGCGTCGGCGTGACCTCAACGCCCAGGGCACTGAGCTCACCACCGGCAGCGGCCTCGTAGAGTTCGGACGCATGCAGCAACGCCTTGGACGGCATGCAACCGACGTTCAAGCAGGTGCCACCGAGGGTTTCGCGGCCCTCCACACAGGCCACCTTGAGCCCCAATTGGCCGGCACGAATCGCCGCGTTGTAACCGCCAGGGCCGGCGCCAATGATGACCACGTCATAGCTGCTCATTGCTTTGTCCTCGAATCAGGGAAGTTTGCCGGCCACCGCAGCCGTGACGACCGGGCGGGTGCGCAGAAGGTGGAAGAACAGAAACGCCAGCACGGCGAACAGCGCGTTCAAGGCAACCATAGGCCAGGCCGAGCCATCCTGCAGGGCGCCCAGCAGCAGACCAGCCAGGGTGGCGCCGGCCATCTGCGAGAAGCCCATCAGCCCCGCCGCCAGCCCGGCACGCTGCGGATTGGGAATCACCGCACCGGCCACGGCGGCCGGCAGCAACATGCCGCCGCCCAGCGTCACCAATACCTGCGGCAGCGATAGCCCCAGAAGCGACAGGCCAAACAGTAGATAGATCGCCAGGGTCAGCAACGACCCGAGCAGCACCAGCGCGACACCGATGCCTACCACCCGCTGTGGCCCCAAGCGCTGCACATTGCGCAGGGTGAACAGCGCGCCGCCGAGCAGGCCGGAAACGACCAGAGCAAAAGTCAGCCCATATTGCGCGGCGCTCAGCCCCAGCAGGCCGATGTACACCGACGACGAGCCGGCCACCACGACGAACATCGAGCCGTAAGTGCAAGCAATGGTTAGTGCCAGCGCGCGGCAACTGGGCCACACCAGCCGGTAACTGGCCCACAGGCCGTTGAGCCGGCCAGCCTGGGGATCGCGCTGCAGGTGCGTCTCGCGGTAACGGGTGAACACGGAGAGCAACGCCAGGCTACCAAGCACCACGGTCGCCAGCAGCGGCGCGCGCCAGCCGCCGTACTGGGTCAGCAGACCACCGACCACCGGCGACAGCACAATGGCCGCGAACATGCCCAGCACCGTCAGCGCCAAGGCCGGCCCCGCCTGCTCCTGCCACACGTCACGGACGATGGCGCGCGCCAGCACCAGCGCCGCGCAGGCGCCCAGCCCCTGCAGCACACGCATGCCGATCAACACCTCGATGTTCGGCGCCAGCAGCATGCCCAGGGTCGCCAGCAGATAAAGGCTCAAACCGCTGAGCAACACCGGTCGCCGCCCGAGCCGATCCGACAGCGGGCCCAGCACCAATTGCCCCAAGCCGAAAGCGCCGACGAACAGCGACAGTGCCAGCAGGCTGCTGCCAGGCTTGGCCTGCAGCCCACGTTCCAGCTCACCCAGGGCGGGAATCAGTAACTGCGTGGACGTCTCTCCCAGCGCGGTGAGCAGCATCAGAATGATCAACAGGACGCGGGAAGGCTGCATGACAAGGCTCCGATCGACAGCGACTGGCGGTTGTTTATATTTCAACCATAATATGAAACATTAAATGTCGTCTATCATATTTATTCGGAGCCCGTATGACTGCTTTATCTCGAGACGCCCGCCTCGCCACCTGGATCGCCGAAGAACAGGCCATTCGCAATCAACTCGCTGCCCCGGGCACCCTCAGCCTGACGGAAGTGGCCGCCATGTCGCCGATGGATTTCTTCGACGGCATCGGCCGCGGCGACCTGCCCTCCCCGCCGATCAACGCCGTGCTCGACTTCACTCCGGTGCAATGGGCCAGCGGCCTGTTCGTGTTCCAGGGCTCGCCGGATCAGCGCCACTACAACCCGCTGGGCAGCGTGCACGGCGGCTACATCGCGACCCTGCTCGACTCCTGCATGGGCTGCGCCGTACATACCTTGCTCAAACCGGGGCAGGGCTACACCACCGCAGACCTGCGAGTGAGCTACATCCGCCCGCTGCGCAGCGAGACCGGACCGGTGCGCGCGGAAGGCCGGATCATTCATGTCGGTCGCTCCACCGCCTTAGCTGAAGGGCGTCTCTATGATGTCGACGAACGCCTGTATGCCGTTGCCTCCACCACTTGCCTGATTCTCGATATGAATGCGCCGCGCCAGAACAGCGACGCCAGTGTAAGATGACAAGCACCATTTGATAGACAGACGAGGCCCGCCATGCGCTATTCGGAAGACCACAAGGCCAAGACTCATCAACGCATCATCGAAGAAGCGGCCCTGCGTTTTCGCCGCGATGGAGTCGGGGCCACCGGCCTGCAGCCACTGATGAAAGCGCTCGGCCTGACCCATGGCGGTTTCTACGCGCACTTCAAATCCAAGGACGACCTGGTCGAAACTGCGCTGCAGCACGCCGTACAGACGCTGGAAAGCAGCACAGCCGAGTCGCTGGAAGGAGCCGAAGCGCCGCTGCAGACGTTCATCCAGCATTACCTGTCCAGCCTGCATCGCGCCAACCCTGGCGCTGGCTGCCCACTGCCGACCATATCTGCGGAGCTCGGCCAGCGCGGCGAACCCAGTGCCACTAGCGATGTGATCGTGCGCAACCGCCTGGCGCTGATCGAGAACAACCTGGAAGGCGAAGACGCGAAAGACGAAAGCGTGCTGATGCTCTCGGCCATGGTCGGCGCCCTGCTGCTGTCGCGCAGCGTCAAGGATCCTGAGCTGTCCGACCGCCTGCTGAAAACCACCCGTCGCCTGCTGATCGAGCAGGCGCAGGACGCGTAATGACAAGGCTATGCCTGAGTTAACTGTGCACCCGTAGGAGCGAATTTATCCGCGAAATTCGCGGCTGAAGCCGCTCCTACAACGTCACTCACGTGCACATAGCCAATAAAGAGACTGCTTCGGACTCACTTGTAGCGCGCAGCCGCCTGGTTGCGCGACAGGTTCGGCCCCAAGGCAGCGCGGGCAGCGACGAAGGCGTCCCAGTCGGCTGCATTCGGCAGCGAGGGTATGGTCACCAGTTCGCCCTGATCGAAACCAGCCAGCGCTGCATCGACCATCTCGCCCACTTCCATGATCATCGACGGCGGCAGCGCCGACGCATCGGTGCCGCTGCGCTCCCAGATTTCGGTGCGAGTCACGCCTGGCATCACCGCCTGCAGCTGAACACCCGAACCGCGCAATTCGCCAGCCAGGGTCTGGGTCAGGCTCAGCACATAGGCCTTGGTCGCGCTGTACACAGCGTTGAACATTTCCGGTGCCAGCGCCACCACCGAACCGAGGTTGATGATGCCGCCACGCCCCGCCGCGGAGAAATTGGCAGCTGCCGCCGCCGCCAGACGCGTCAGGGCCACCACGTTGAGCTGGATCATGGTCTCGGCCTGGTCAAGATCGGCGGACGCCAATGGACCGTTCATGGCGACCCCAGCGTTGTTCACCAGCAAAGCGACATTCGAGTCCTCGCGCAGACGCTTTTCCACCTTGAGCACATCGGCCTTGAGGGTGAGATCCGCCGGCATCACCTCGACCGCAACGCCGTACTCGGCGCCCAGGCGCTTGGCCAGGGTCTGCAGGCGCTGAGCATCACGCGCCACCAGCAGCAAGTCATGGCCGCGCCGGGCCAGGCGCTCAGCATACGTGGCGCCGATGCCAGACGAGGCTCCGGTGATCAGGGCAGTTCCGAGGGCGGGTTGGGCATTCATGGCAAGTCTCCAGGGGGTGTGATGAGTGAGAGGGCATCCTCCCACCGATAAGATTACAGTCATAATTTAAAAATCATATTACGACCATAATCAAACTAATCAAGCACAGCGTTGGAAAAGCATCACAGCAGCCGCCAGACGGTTGCGCACCAAGTTATGGCTGTTTTTGTCCTTTTGGTCAGAAAAAGGTGCATCGATGGCACTGGAGCGAACCTGAGAACTCCGTGCATCCTTTTGATTTGCAAGGGATATGCACAATCAAGAGAATTGGCGCCGTTTTTGCTCTAGCAGCACCAGCCTGACCAGACGGACAGGTTTAAAAACGCCCGGAGCGATTTTTGACGTCGGCTCCGCAAGGGCGACCGCCATGAATGGCAGGCAAAAAAACCATAACGACACGTCTTAACCACCAGGAGCTTTCATGAATCGCACTCTCTCTTCGCTGGCATTGGCCGGCGGTTTGCTGGCCGGCGGCCAGGCCATTGCCGGTGACCTGATGCAGTGGCAGAACAACAGCCTGACCTACCTCTATGGCCAGGACTTCAAGATCGACCCGGAAATCCAGCAGACCATCACCTTCGAGCACGCCAGCGGCTGGAGCTTCGGTGACCTGTTCCTGTTCGTCGACGTGATCAAGTACAACACCGACGCCACCAACGGCGCGGGTGACGGCCATACCTTCTATGGCGAATTCAGCCCGCGCTTCTCGCTGGGCAAGATCACCGGTGCCGACTTCTCCTTCGGACCGATCAAGGACGTGCTGATCTCCACTACCTACGAGTTCGGTGAAGACGACGTCGAGTCCTACCTGATCGGCCCGGCGGTCGACCTGGACATCCCCGGCTTCGATTACTTCCAGCTCAACACCTACCTGCGCACCACCGACGGCAGCCGCCCCGGCAGCAACGTCTGGCAGATCACCCCGGTGTGGAGCTACACCATCCCCGTCGGCGAATCGGACATCCTCATCGATGGTTTCATGGACTGGGTGGTGGACAACGACAGCAACCGCCGTGGCGACTACCACGCCAACCTGCACTTCAATCCGCAGATCAAGTACGACCTGGGCAAAGCGCTGAAGTGGGGCGAGAAGCAGCTCTACGTCGGTATCGAATACGACTACTGGAAGAACAAGTACGGCATCAAGGACGGCGGATTCGTCAGCGAAAACTTCGTAGGTTCCACCGATCAGAACACTGCCAGCCTGCTGGTCAAAGCGCACTTCTGATCATTTGCCCCCTGCCTGAATGGCCAAGGTCGCAGCCACTTGCGACCTTCTGCCAATGCCATCGACCAGCCTGGCGTGGTTAGCTGCACGGCATCACCAGACCTTCACCCAAGGATGGACGATGCCACCGCGTATCCTGCTGCTTACCTGCCTTGCCATGCTGGCCTTCGCCGGCAACTCGCTGCTGTGCCGCCTGGCACTGCGTGAAACCGACATCGATGCCGCCAGCTTCACGGCGATCCGCCTGCTCGCTGGCGCGCTGACGCTCTGGCTGTTGCTCAGGCTGAGGCAGGCCAGGCAACCCATAGCCGGCAACTGGCCAGGCGCACTGGCACTGTTCACTTACGCCGCGACGTTTTCCTTCGCCTATCTACAACTGGATACCGGCATCGGCGCCCTGCTGCTGTTCGGCTCGGTGCAATTGAGCATGCTGCTCTGGGGCTTGCTGCGTGGCGAACGCCTGGGGCTGGGCGCCTGCCTCGGCACGGCGCTGGCGACTGCCGGCCTGCTGGCGCTGCTGCTGCCCGGCGCCAGTGCGCCACCACTGCTGGGGGCCTTGCTGATGCTGCTGGCCGGCATCGCCTGGGGAGCGTACTCACTGCTGGGGCGTGGCCAGGGTGATCCGCTGGCCGTGACCGCTGGCAACTTCCTGCGTGCAGCCCCATTGGCACTGCTGCTGGCGCTGGTGCTGCTGCCACACCTCGACTGGGACGGGCCAGGCCTGTTCTACGCCGTGCTGTCCGGAGCCCTGACCTCCGGCGTTGGCTACGCCATATGGTACAGCGCCCTCCCAGGACTAAGCGCCAGCCAGGCCGCCACGGTACAACTGAGCGTGCCGATTCTCGCCGCTCTCGGCGGCAGCGTGCTGCTTAGCGAGGCGCTATCTCTGCGCCTGACCTTGAGCGCCGTCGCCGTACTCGGCGGCATCGCACTGGTGCTGGGCAGCCGGCAACGTGCCGGGAGCTAATGGCGCGCACTGCGGTCTTCTATCCTGAACCCATCAAGTCCAGGGAAGACCGTCATGCCTCGTCTGCTCCGTCTCTGCCTCATAAGCCTGCTCGCGGCCAGCCTGGGCGCCTGCGCCAGCCTGAGCAATCGTGATCCGCTACGGGTCGACCTGGTCGGCCTGGAACCTTTGCCCGGTCAGGGCCTGGAAGTGCGTTTCGCGGTCAAGCTGCGAGTGCAGAACCCCAATGACAGCGCGGTGAGCTTCAACGGCATGGCGTTGGATCTGGACGTAAACGGCCAACCGCTGGCCAGTGGCGTCAGCGACCAGAGCGGCAGCGTGCCACGCTTCGGCGAGACGGTACTGAGCGTCCCGGTGAGCATTTCGGCGTTTTCAGTGGTGCGTCAGGCCTGGGGCGCGGCCGGCTATCAACCCGGCCAGGAAGTGCCCTACGTGCTGCGCGGCAAACTTGCCGATGGCCTGTTCGGCACGCGTCGCTTCAGCGACAGCGGCACCCTGAACTGGCCACAACCGCCAAGCCCCTACTGATGCAGGGGCCAGCGGCGCTTTTGGCGCGGATCAGGCAGCCTGACGGCTGTTGCGCGAGGCGACTCGGCGGTGACAGGCGTCACCGAAAGCCTGGAAGATCTTCACCGAATCCGGGTTCAGTGCAGCCTGCCATTCCGGGTGCCACTGCACCGCGAACAGGAAGGGCGACAGGCTCGGCGCATGCACTGCCTCGATCAGACCATCCTCGGCGGTGGCCAGTACTTCCAGTCCCTTGCCCAGGTTGCGAATGGCCTGGCCGTGTAGGGAGTTGACCTGAATCTCTTCCTTGCCCATCAACTCGGCGAACCAGCTACCGGCTACCGGGCGCACACTGTGGCTGGGGGCGTACTGCACCTCGACCGGGTCATCGGGATTCTCGCGATGGTCGTTGAAACCCGGCTCGGCGTAGACCTTCTGGTAGATGTCACCACCCAGCGCCACGTTGATTTCCTGCATACCGCGGCAGATACCGAAGATCGGCAGACCGCGAGCGATGGCGGCACGGATCAACGGTAGATCGAACAGATCGCGATCGCGGTCCTGGCCTTTGTTCGGCGTCTCGTTTTCCTGGCCATAGAGCGCCGGGTCGATGTTGCTGCCGGCACCGGTCAGGTACACGCCATCAGCCATGTCCAGGTACTGTTCGAGGTCGTCGATGCCACAGCAGGTGGGCACCAGCACCGGCACACAACCGGAGAACTCGACCAGGGGCTGGATGTATTTGTGGGTCATTACCTGATAGTCGTGGCCCTTGCGCTCTTGAGCGCCCATGGACATCAACACGACGGGCTTGCGGAGATTGTTCTTGCTGGGGGTGTTGCGGATCTTGTTGTCGGACATACGTCACCTTGGGACAGGCCGGGCCTATCGTTGCTGTGCAGACCGCTGGCCAGCAGAACACTCTGCTGTAGCACGTGCGGCCTGTTTGGCTAACCCCGCGCACCGAGACTCATCCTGAGCCTGAGTGCCGCCTTCCGACGGCGGCTCGAACCGGGTCAACTCCATCCAGAGAGGGGCTGCAGCGATGCTGCCCGTTACCCGGTTCGGCAACGGAATCTGCAGCCAGTCTGCCCGAGCCGTAAAATATGTCAAACAAATCTGCTCGATATTTTCTGGTGCCTCATTGTTGGCATATCAAGTAAACGCCCATAAAAAGGCGCTTAAAGGGAAATACAGGCAAACCACCTCCCGCTGATAAGTCCAATATTTAAAACACCCATATCTCGGTGGCTCCACGTCCTAGAGCGGCGCCCGCGAACAAAACCCTATATAATCTGCGGTTTATTCCTGCTCACCGAGGACATGCCTTGACCGCTCTGCCGCCCTGCCCCAAATGCAACTCCGAATACACCTACGAAGACGGCACGCAGCTGGTCTGCCCCGAATGTGCCCACGAGTGGAAAGCCGGCGAGAGCGCCGAGAACAGCGATGATGCGCGCGTGATCAAGGACTCGGTCGGCAACCTGCTGCAGGACGGCGACACCATCACCGTGATCAAGGATCTCAAGGTCAAAGGCTCGTCGCTGGTGGTCAAGGTGGGTACCAAGGTGAAGAACATTCGCCTGGTCGACGGCGATCACGATATCGACTGCAAGATCGATGGCATCGGTGCGATGAAGCTCAAGTCCGAGTTCGTCCGCAAGGTCTGATTCACACCCGTTCCTCGCAGAAATTGGCTAGCCTGAAAACAGGCCGGTCATGAGGAACGCCGTCATGCGCTATCTGCTGCTCGCTCTACTGGCTCTGACCCATTCGCTGGCAGCACAGCCCTGGCGGGTAGTGGGCGACGAACAGTTCGCCCCCTACAGCTTCGTCACCGCCGAGGACGATACGCCGCACGGGCTCGATGTCGAACTGGTCGACGCGGTACTGCGCGAAGCGCAGGTGCCGTATGAAATCCGTCTCTACCCCTGGGAGCGCGTCAAGCGCATGCTCGACCGTGGGGAAGTACAGATGGCCTTCCAGTTCGCCGGCACACCGCAACGTCAGCAGCAATACGAGCTGGTCGGTCCGCTGCGCAGCGGCTCGACCGTGTTCATGACCACTGCCAAGACCGCGATCAGCGACTGGAAGACGCTGGATGACCTGTCGCCGTACGTGATCGGCCAGGTTCGCGGCTATGCCTATGAAGAAAACTTCGACCGCACCGATCTGGCCCGTGACACCAGCGCCCAGAATCCAAGGCAACTGGTGTCGATGCTACTGGCCGGACGCATCGACATCATCGTCGGCGACCATACCCAACTGCTCTATTTCATTCGCGAACAGCGCGCCCAGGAACAGGTGCGCGTGCTACCTCGCCCGTTGATCCAGATGCCGCGCTTCGTCGCCTTCGCCAAGGGTGATACCGAGCGCGCCCGGCAGTTCTCCGAAGCGCTGGTGCGCCTGCGCAAGGCCGGTACGTTGGATGAGATTCAGCAACGCTGGCACCAGTGACGCGCTACTGCACCGGCAGGAAATTCAGCAGAAAAAGGCTCTGGGCGTAGTTGGCGCCCATCCGCCGGTAACGCTCTTCCAGCACATGGGTGAGCAGATCGAGGCGCGCCACCATCTTGCCGAACTCCACTGCATAACTGAGGTTGTTGCCCTGCTCGGAGAACTCGTTGGATAGCAGCATCGGCTGGCCCGTGGCGTCACGCCGTTGCGAGAGCATCCAGCCGGCCTTCTCCAGATTGCGCGCGGCGTTGTGGATGAACTGCGCATTGAAGCTGTCGGTCAGGTAGAACTCGGTGCGGCCACCGTGAGCCGTCACCAGCATGCTGCCAATGGCATAGGTGAAGGCTGCCACGCGGTCGCCTTGAAATGCCGGGCTCAGCGAATAATCCAGCGCAGCGACATCACGTCGGCCGCCCAAGGTTGGCCAGTCCTGGTTATGTTCGATGGCGTACTGGATAGCGCGCTCGGCAGCAGCGGCGTCGGGCAGGGAATTCTTGCGCCACTCGCGTGGGTTGCGTTGATACAGCTTGTTCATCAGCCGATAGAGGCTGTTGAGGTTGTTACGCATGGCCAGGGTAGCCATGCGATCGACGTCCGTCTGCAGCACCTCGGTGGGTTTGAGCGGATTGCGCGTGTGCAGGATGGAATCGTTATCCAGACGACCACTGCAGCCGCTGAGCAGCAACAGCACAGCCAGCACCGGCAGCACTAACCGCTGCAAACATACCGAGTTGTTGATTGGCCTGCCGTGTGCAGCAGACGCTGGCCTCGCTCCCATGCAGAGGTTCCCTGGCTGGCACGCGCCCCAATGGCACGCGCAACACTCAGAACCTCAGTAAAGCGCAAAAATTCCACGTTGCCTGTGCCCTGGCGCATAAATCGTGCCGATCAACGCACGACACGGCAGGAAAATGCGCCTGTTCAGGCCGGATTAGCGGCCCATTGCTCCAACCGCGTGACACTTTCGCGGTACGGCTTGAGGCTCTTGGCCAGCAGGATGATCGACGTCGACACAGCCAGGGTGGTGACGATCAGCAGCGAATAGCGCAGCGCGGCGTCATCGGCGAAGACGAAGTCGGTGACCAGCGCCACGGCGGTCGGCCCCACTCCCAGGCCGATCAGGGTGATGACGAACAGATAGATGGCTGACGCCTGGCCGCGCATCGAATTGGGCATGATTTCCTGGATCGCCGCTGGCGCCACGCCGAACGGCATGCTCAGGCAGAACACCGTGGGGGCCATCAGCACACTGGCCCAGAATGCGCTGTCCACCAACGGATACAGCACCACCATGGGTAAGGCCCCCAGGGCCGCGTAAAGGCCGACACGCATGTTGGCATCGCTGCGCCCGCGCTTGGCCATCCAGTCAGCCAGTCGCCCACCGAAGACGATCCCCAGGCAACCGAACACGGCGACGATACTGCCGTAGACAATGCCGACCTGGCCGGCATCCCAACCGTGGGTACGGATGAAGAAAGTCGGTATCCAGGCGGCGCTACCGTAACCGGCGAAGGCCAAACCGGCGAAGCCGAAATTGTGCAGCAGCACGGTACGTCGATTGGCACGAATGTAGCGCCCCACTTCACTGAGCGGCACCGCCACCCCAGCACCGGCGCCACGCCGAGCAGGCTCCTTGACCGCGAACATCAGCAACGTGAAGAGCACGCCGGCACCGCCGAGAATGAGGAAGATAAGCTGCCAGGGACGCACTTCACCCAGCATCGGCAACGTAACGTCGCCCTGCGCAGAGGCAAACTGAATGACCAGCCCGCCAACCAGAAAGGCCAGGCCCGAGCCGAGGTAGACGCCCATGGAGTAGACGCTGATGGCCGTGGCCCGGCGCTCGGCGGGAAAGCTGTCGGCAATCAGCGAATAGGCGGCGGGCGACAACGCCGCCTCGCCCACACCCACGCCGATGCGGCACAGGAGGAACTGCCAGTACAGCTTGGCCATGCCGCAGGCGGCGGTAGCGGCGCTCCAGAACAGAATGCCGACCGCGATCAGCCCGCGCCGGCTGCGGGTATCGGCCACACGACCCAGCGGAATGCCGCACACGGTATAGAACAGAGCGAACGACAGGCCCATCAGCAGGCTCATCTGCGTGTCATTGATCGCCAGATCGCGGCGAATGGGCTCGACCAGCAAGTTGAGAATCTGCCGATCAACGAAGGACAGGACATACGCCACCATCAGGATGGCAACAGTGGTCCAGGCTCGGGCACTGGAGGGATAGCCGTTATTGTTGTTATGCACGGACGCTCTCCTCGACACCGCTTAGGGTGCTTCTAAAAACGTAGGCGAGGCAGTCAGCGCAAGGCAAAAACAGGCGAAAAAGCGCAGTTTACGAGTTGTAAATGAGCATTTTGAGCCTGTTTTTAACGCAGGGATGACAACGCAGATAGTTTTTAGAAGTGCCCTTGACGCGATGCGCGACGGTTGAAAGAGTCGCCAGCTTAGGACGATATAAACGGCAGTGAGTATCGCTCGAAGGTGTTATCAGATCGGCGAATGCTTCATACCCGCCGAGGCGAATGGCTCGCCCCGACGGTCAACAGTCCCTCAGACCATAACGGGCGCGCGCTCGCACAACACCTTCAATGCCGCCGCCCAGTCAGGATGATCGTTCAGGCAGGGAACCAGCTGCAGGCTTTCACCACCGGCCTCGACGAACTGCTCGCGGCCACGGTCGCCGATCTCCTCCAAGGTCTCGATGCAGTCGGCGACGAAGGCCGGGCACATCACCAGCAGCTTCTTCACGCCCTGCGCCGCCAACTCGTCGAGACGCGTCTCGGTGTAGGGCTCGATCCACTTGGCGCGCCCCAGGCGCGACTGGAAGCTCACCGACCACTGCTCAGGGCGCAGGCCCATGCGCTGAGCGAACAACTCGGCGCTGCGCAGGCATTGCGCGCGGTAACAGTTGGCGAGTACCGCGGGCGAAGCGCTGCGGCAGCAGTCGTCACCTTTCAGGCAGTGACCGCTGGGATCGAGCTTGTGCAGGTGACGTTCCGGCAGGCCGTGGAAGCTCAGCAACAGGTGATCGAATTCCTGCTCCAGGTAAGGCTTGGCACTGGCGACCAGGGCATCAAGATACTCCGGCTGATCGTAGAACGGCGGCAGCGTGGACAGACGCATGTCCAGCCCACGCTCACGCACCACCCGCTTGACCTCCTCGATCACCGTGGTGGTGGTGCTGTCGGCAAACTGCGGATACAACGGCGCCAGGGTCACCTCACGAATCCCCTGCGCGGCCAGACGCTGCAGGGTCGACTCGATGGAAGGCTCGCCATAACGCATGGCCAGTTCCACCGGGCCCTGGGTCCACTGAGCCTTCATCGCTTCCTGCAGACGGCGGCTGATCACTACCAGCGGCGAACCGTCTTCCCACCAGATCGAGGCATAGGCGTGCGCCGATGCCGCAGGACGCTTGATCAGAATCAGCGACACCAGCAATCGACGCAGCGGCCAGGGTAGGTCGATCACGTAGGGATCCATCAGGAACTGATTGAGGTAACGGCGAACATCGGCTACTTCGGTGGACGCGGGCGAACCCAGGTTAACCAGCAACAATGCGTGATCGGTCATGCGAAATCCTAGCTATTGATGGCCCAGCAGATCGGCTAGTGCCACATCCAGATGGGTGAAACGAAAACTGAAACCTGCCTCCAGCAGACGCGTCGGCACGGCGCGCTGACCGCCCAGCAGCAACTCGGACATCTCGCCCAATGCAGTGCGCAGGACGAAGGCCGGCGCCGGGAAAATGGTCGGGCGACTCAGCGCTTGTCCCAACGCCTTGGTGAACTCGGCATTACGTACCGGTAGCGGCGCGCAGGCATTATAAGGACCGCGAGCATCGCCCTGCTGCAAGAGAAAATCGATCAGGCCGATTTGATCGGCGATATGAATCCAGGGCATCCACTGCCGGCCATCGCCAATCCGGCCGCCAACACCAAGCTTGAACGGCAGCAACAAACGCTTGAGCATGCCGCCGTCAGGGCTCAGCACCAGGCCGGTGCGCACCAGCACCACACGAACCCCCAACTCCTCGGCGCGTTGTGCAGTTTCTTCCCAGGCGCCACACAACTGGGCGGCGAAATCATCAGTGACCGGCGGCGTATCTTCACTCAGCTCACGTTCACCGCCGTTGCCGTACCACCCCACCGCCGAGCCCGACAGCAACACCGCTGGACGCTGTGTACGCCCCTGCAGCCAGGCCAGCAACTGCTCGGTCACCCCGATACGGCTGGACCACAGCAGCGCCTTGCGCTTGCTGCTCCAGGGGCGGTCAGCAATGGGCGCGCCAGCCAGATTAATCACCGCATCCAGTGGTTCTTCACCCAGCTCTTCAAGCCGGGCAATGCCTCGAACATCGGCCCCGCAGAGACGCGCGACCTTGCTTGGCTCACGACTCCAGACAGTCAAGCGGTGGCCCTGCTCGCTCCAGTGCGCGCAGAGCGCTCGTCCGATCAGACCGGTGCCGCCGGTCAGCAGGATATGCATGGCATCGTCCTCGCATGGCAATGGAAGAAACTTCACCTTTAGTCTGGTTCATGACGCGCATACCTGTCGCGTTTGTCCTAAACCTAAAGCAAGGGAGCGCCGCTTTCGGCGACAGTTATACATGAAAACACTCTTGTATAGCTTTTGTCCAAACCTTAGCCTGTATAGCATTCAGCGCTGACGAGGTAACCATGAACGCACCCATCGCCATCATCGGCACCGGCATCGCAGGGCTATCCGCCGCCCAGGCCCTGCACGCCGCCGGCCAGGATATCGAACTGTTCGACAAGAGCCGTGGTAGCGGCGGGCGCATGGCGAGCAAGCGCAGTGACGCAGGCAGCCTGGATCTCGGCGCACAATACTTCACCGCACGCGACCGCCGCTTCGTCGAGGTGGTGCAGCAATGGCAGGCGCGTGGCTGGGTCGCCGAGTGGCAACCGAGCCTGTACAACGCCCAGGACGGCCAGCTCAGCGCCTCACCTGACGAGCAACTACGCTGGGTCGGCAGTCCGCGTATGAGTGCCATCACCCGTGCCATGCTCGGCGCCCTGCCGGTCAAATTCAGTTGCCGTATCACCGAAGTGTTCCGTGGCGACCGCTACTGGAGCCTGCTCGATGCCGAAGGCAACAGCCACGGTCCCTACAGCCATGTGATCGTCGCTACACCCGCGCCCCAAGCCAGTGCCCTGCTGGCAGCCGCGCCGAAACTGGCTGGCACCGCAGCGAGCGTGATCATGGAGCCGACCTGGGCGGTGGCGCTGGGCTTCGAACGCCCGCTTGATACCCGCGTGGAAGGCTGCTTCGTGCAGGACAGCCCACTCGACTGGCTGGCACGCAACCGCAGCAAACCCGGCCGCGACAATCACCTCGACACCTGGGTGCTGCACGCCAGCAGCGCCTGGAGCCGACAGAACCTGGATCTGCCCAAGGAAGCAGTGATCGAACAGTTGCACGGAGCCTTCGCCGAACTGATCGGTTGCGCCGTGCCGGCCCCAAGCTTCACCCTCGCGCACCGCTGGCTCTATGCCCGCCCGGCCCAAGCCCACCAATGGGGCGCGCTGGCCGACGCCGACCTGGGCCTGTACGCCTGTGGCGACTGGTGCCTGTCGGGCCGCGTCGAAGGTGCCTGGCTCAGCGGCCAGGATGCTGCACGCCGCCTGCTCGAGCACCTGCAATGAGCACGCCCGACAAGCGTCGTCTCAACCCACGCAAACTGCTGCTGTCGAAATGGACGGCCGCGCAGCCGCAGAATCGCGAGCGTCATTTCCTGGTGACCGAACTGATCCGCGACGAGCAAGACAACGTCCTCGGCGTCGAGCTTCAGGCGGTGCTCACACAACGCAGCCAGCAGCTCGACTGGCGTCAACTACAAGATACCGAACGCTGGCTGCAAGGCTGGCGCTGACCCTCCCACGAAACCTGGCGTCAGCCCCCCCATCGGCTGACGCCGTCTGCCTGCACAAGAAAACCATTACCAGACCTATACAAAGCATTTGACTTGTACAACTACACACCTATGATAGACGCAAGTTGTACATGGATTACTGCATGTACAAGGTCTAACGAGGTCAGGTTATGCAAGCGAGCAAAGCCAAACTGGGCATCAGCGCCTGCCTGCTGGGCGCCGAAGTCCGCTATAACGGCGGCCACAAGCTGTCGCGCCTGTGCAGCCGCAGCCTCACCGAACACTTCGATTTCATCCCGGTCTGCCCCGAGGTCGGCATCGGCATGTCGATTCCGAGGGAACCGATTCGTCTGGTTGGCGACCCACACGAGCCGCGTGCTGTCGGCAGCGTCGACCGCTCGCGCGACGTCACCGATGCCCTGGCCGCCTACGGCGAGCGCATGGCCAACGAGCTGCAGGGCATCAGCGGCTACATCTTCATGCAGCAGTCGCCCTCCTGCGGCCTGGAGCGGGTCAAGGTCTACCAGGAAGGCGGACGCCCGAGCGAGCCGGGCCGCGGCATCTTCGCCGCCGCCTTCTGCGCGCGGCACCCGAATCTGCCGGTGGAAGAAGACGGTCGCCTCAACGACCCGGTCCTGCGCGAGAACTTCATCACCCGCGTTTACGCCCACGCCGAATGGCAACGCCTGCTGCTGCAGGGTCTGACGCGCCGTTCACTGATCGCCTTCCACTCGCGCTACAAGTACCTGCTGATGGCCACCGATCCGGTGCGCTACAAGTCGCTCGGGCGCATGCTCGGCGACCTCAGCCAGCACGACCTGGGCGAACTGGCGCCGCGCTATTTCAGCGAACTGATGAGCGCGCTGAAGAAATGCGCCACTCGTGGCACCCACAGCAATGTGCTGCAGCACCTGAGCGGCTACCTCAAACGCACCCTGAGTGCCGACGAGAAGCAGGAGATGCAGCAACTGATCGGTCAATACCGCGAGGGCATCGTGCCGCTGGTGGTACCGCTGACGCTGCTCAAGCACCACTTCCGCCGTCACCCGGATCGCTATATCGCCGGGCAGGCGTATCTGCAGCCGCACCCCGAGCCACTCAGCCTGCGCAACGCGCTGTGATGCCATGACCAGCGAAACCATCGCCGAAGAAGAAACCGGCCACGACTACCGCCAGGCGCTCGACGAGGGCTACCTGCCGATCCGCGAGGTAGCCCGCAGTACCGGCATCAATGCCGTGACCCTGCGAGCCTGGGAACGCCGCTATGGCCTGATCGTGCCGTACCGCACACCCAAGGGGCACCGCCTCTACTCGCCGGCCAACCTCGTGCGCATCAACGCCATCCTCGCCTGGCTGGCGCGCGGCGTTGCAGTCGGTCAGGTCAAGGCGCTGCTCGACCATGAGCAGGTGCCGCAAGCCACTACTACCGATACCTGGTCACGTCAGCGCAACGAACTACTCGGCTGCATCGCCCAGCTTAATGAGCGACGGCTCGACGACCGCTTCAACTCGGCACTGGCGCTCTACCCAGCCAGCACCCTGGTGGAACAGCTGCTGTGGCCACTGCTGGGTGACTTGCGTCAGCGCTGGCAAGGTCAGTTCGGGGCACGCGCCGAGCAAGTGTTTTTCCTGAGCTGGCTGCGCAGCAAGTTGGCCACCCGCATTTACCATTGCAATCGTCAGGTCGGTGGTGCGCCGCTACTGCTGATGAACCTTGGCGAGGCGCCGATAGAGCCGGGCCTGTGGTTGTGTGCCTGGTTGGCCAGCGCCAGCGACTGCCCAGTGGAAGTTTTCGATTGGCCGGTGCCGCCCAACGAACTGCTGACCGCACTGGAACTCATCGCCCCGCGCGCCGTGCTGCTGTACGCCGAGGAAGCGCTGGACGGCACCCTGGTACGCCGCCATCTACCGCGCCTGGCTGAACAATGCCAGGTGCCGCTGTTGCTCGCAGGTCCCGCAGCCCACATCCATCGCGACTCGTTGACTAATCTGGAGTCGGCGAGCGACCCGCTCACCGCGCACGCCTGGCTGTTCCGCTGGGGCTTGCTCGGCGTTCAAGAGGTAACCCCATGCAGCAACTGATGTGGTTTCGCAGCGACTTGCGCACACAGGACAACACCGCCCTGAGCCGCGCCATGAGCAGCGGCGCGACCATCGCCCTGTATCTCATCACGCCCGGCCAGTGGCAGCACCATGACGACGCCGCGAGCAAGGTGGACTTCTGGCTGCGCAACCTGGCGGAGCTGAGCAAGGCCCTGGCGGCGCTCAATGTGCCGCTACTGGTACGTCACTGCCACGACTGGAGCGAGGCGCCGCTGCAGGTCGCCGAGGTCTGCCATGAACACGACATCAGCGCCGTGCACGTCAACGAGGAGTACGGCATCAACGAGAGCCAGCGCGATCAGCAGGTCTGTGCCTACCTCAGCCAGCAGTCCATCGCCTGGCACAGCCATCTAGATCAACTGTTGTTCAAACCTGGCAGCGTACTGACCCGCTCCGGCGGCTATTTCCAGGTCTACAGCCAGTTCCGCAAGGTGTGCTACGAGCGTCTGCACACAGCCCTGCCAGCCTTGATCGCCCCCCCGAAGGCACAAACGCCACAGGCCATCAGCAGTGACGTCGTTCCCGAAACCGTAGAGGGTTTCGCTACCCCCAGCGACAGCCTGCGCCTGCTCTGGCCCGCCGGCGAGCACACCGCGCTGCAGCGCCTGGAGCGCTTTGCCGACGAGCAGGTGGCCTACTACAAGGACGAACGCGACTTCCCCGCCAAGCCTGGCACCAGCCAGCTGTCGGCCTATCTGGCCGCCGGCGTCGTATCGCCGCGGCAATGCCTGCATGCCGCACTCGCCGCCAATCAGGGTGAGTTCGACAGTGGCAACCCAGGCATCGTCACCTGGATCAACGAACTGCTCTGGCGTGAGTTCTACAAGCACACACTGGTCGGCTATCCACGAGTATCGCGCCACCGCGCCTTCCGCGTGGAAACCGAGGCGCTGCCATGGCGTGACGCCCCGGAGGATCTGGCCGCCTGGCAAGAGGGCCGCACCGGCTTGCCGATCATCGATGCCGCCATGCGCCAACTGCTGGAAACCGGCTGGATGCACAACCGCCTGCGCATGATCGTGGCCATGTTCCTGACCAAGAACCTGCTGATCGACTGGCGCGAAGGCGAGCGCTTCTTCATGCGCCACCTGATCGACGGCGACCTGGCCGCGAACAACGGTGGCTGGCAGTGGAGCGCCTCCACCGGTACCGACGCAGCGCCCTACTTCCGCATTTTCAACCCGATCAGCCAGTCGCAGAAATTCGATCCCGATGGCCAGTTCATTCGCCAGTGGGTGCCGGAACTGGCTGGTCTGAACAAGCGTGATATCCATGACCCGTCCGCACTGGGCGGCCTGTTCGCACCCGCCGGTTATCCACGCCCGATCGTCGATCTGTCACGCTCGCGTGAACGCGCGCTGGCGGCGTTCAAGAACCTGTCTTCGCGGGAGGTTCCGGCATGAGTGCATTTCTTCACGACTTCGCCGAGCGTTTCGCCGCGCTGAACAAGGACAACCTCGATATGCTCGGCGAGCTGTACAGCGACGATGTGCTGTTTCGCGACCCGCTGCATGAAGTGCATGGGCTGACGGCGCTGCGCCGCTATTTCGCCGAACTCTACGCCAACGTCGAAGCGCTGCGTTTCGAGTTCCATGGTTTCGATCAGGTCGCCGAAGGTGAAGGCTACCTGCGCTGGACCATGCGCTATCGCCACCCACGCCTGCGCGGCAGCGAGGAAATCGCCGTAGAAGGCTGCTCGCACCTGCTCTGGCGTGAGCGCGTTTATCAACACCGTGACTACTTCGATGCTGGCGCACTGCTCTATGAACATCTGCCAGTGCTCGGCAGCGTGATCGCCTGGTTGAAGCGGAGGCTGGCATGAAACGTATCTGGCTCACTGGCGCCAGCAGCGGTATCGGTGCCGCACTGGCCGAGGAGTTGCTCAAGGCCGGCCATCAACTGGCGCTGAGCGCACGCAGCAGCGGCCCATTGCAGGATTTCGCCGCGCGCTATGGCGAACAGGTGCTGGTCGCTCCCGGCGACCTGACCGACGCCGAGCAGGTGCGCGCGATTGGCGAACGCATCGCTCAACAGTGGGGCGCGCTGGATTGCGTGATCCTCAACGCCGGCACCTGCGAATACATCGAGGTGCGCCAGTTCGAGGCGGCGATGATAGAACGCGTGATCAGCACCAACCTGTTCGCCGCCAGCTACTGCATCGAGGCCGCCCTGCCCTTGCTGCGCCGAGGAAACCGCCCGCACCTGGTCGGCGTCGGTAGTTCGGTCACTTTCCTGCCGCTGCCACGCGCCGAGGCCTACGGTGCGTCCAAGGCGGCGATGCGCTACCTGATGCAGACATTGCGCATCGACCTGGCGGTAGAAGGCATCGACGTCACCCTGGTCAGTCCCGGTTTCGTCGATACCCCGCTGACGCAGAAGAACGACTTCCCCATGCCTATGCGCTGGCCGGTGGAGCGCGCCGCACGGCACATCGCCGCACGCCTGGACAAGCGCCCGCACGAGATCGCTTTCCCCACCCCCTTCATCGCCATCCTGAAACTGCTCGGCAGCCTGCCCAGCAGCCTACAACTGGCCATAGGTCGCCGCTTGGCGCGTAACGAGGACAACGCATGAAAATCGCCATCGTCGGCAGCGGCATCGCCGGCCTGACCTGCGCCTACCTGCTCAACCGCCAGCACGACATTCAGGTGTTCGAGGCCAGCGACTGGATCGGCGGCCATACCCATACCGTCGACGTGCAGGTGGACGGCCGCAGCTACGCCGTCGATACCGGTTTCATCGTTTTCAACGACTGGACCTACCCCAACTTCATCCGCCTGCTGGGACAAATCGGCGTCGGCTTCAAACCCACCGAAATGAGCTTCTCGGTCAGCGACCCGGCCACCGGCGTGGAATACAACGGTCACGACCTCAACACCCTGTTCGCCCAGCGCAGCAACCTGGTGTCACCGGCGTTCTGGGGCATGCTGCGCGACATCCTGCGCTTCAATCGCCAGTCGCTGGACGACCTGGCCAGCAATCGCATCGACGCCGACACCACGCTCGGTCAATACCTCGACAGCAACGGCTATGGCCGCCGCTTCATCGAGCATTACATCGTGCCGATGGGTTCGGCCATCTGGTCGATGTCGCTGGCCGACATGCTCGGTTTTCCGCTGCAGTTCTTCGTGCGCTTCTGCAAGAACCACGGCCTGCTCTCGGTCAGCGACCGCCCGACCTGGCAGGTGATCGAAGGCGGCTCACGCAGCTATGTGGCACCGCTGACCGCCAGCTTCGCCGAGCGCATTCGCCTCAACTGCCCGGTCAGCCGCGTCGTGCGCGATGAGGACGGCGTCACCCTGCACAGCGCAGCCGGCAGCGAACGCTTCGACAAGGTGATCTTCGCCTGCCACAGCGACCAGGCCCTGGCCCTGCTCGATCAGGCCAGCGAAAAGGAATGGGAGATTCTCGGCGCCTTGCCCTATGCCAACAACGACGTGGTACTGCATACAGACACGCGCCAACTGCCCAAGCGCAAGCTGGCCTGGGCCAGCTGGAACTATCGTCTGGGTGGGCCTAGCGACCAGCCGGCGGCCGTGACCTACAACATGAACATCCTGCAGGGCATCGACAGCGATACCACCTTCTGCGTCAGCCTCAACCAGACGGCCGCCATCGACCCGAGCAAGATCCTCGCACGCTTTCAGTACGCCCACCCGCAGTACAGCCTGGCGGGTACCGCCGCGCAGGCGCGCTGGGAAGAGTTGCTGGGCGCGCAAAACACCTACTATTGCGGCGCCTACTGGGCCAATGGCTTCCACGAAGATGGCGTAGTCAGCGCCCTGCGCGTCGCGCGTGCCTTCGGAGAGACGCTCTGATGCACAGCGCCCTGTACAGCGGCTGGGTGCAGCATCGACGCTTCGCCCCGCGCGCCCATGCCTTTCGCTATCGCATGGGCCTGCTGTACCTCGACCTGAGCGAACAGGCGCAACTGTTCGCCCTGTCAAAGCTGGCCGGCTCCAGCCGCTTTGCGCCATTCTCCTTTCGCGAGAGCGATTACCTGCCCGAATTCACCCGCCAGGGCGTGGCGCTGCATGAGGCAGTGCGCGATCGTGTGGAGCAGGCACTGGGCACACGCCCGCAAGGTCGCATCTGCGTGCTGACGCAGCCGCGCAGCTGGGGCCTGGCCTTCAACCCGGTGAGCATCTTCTACTGCCATGACGCCGACCAGCGCCTGATGGCGATTCTCTGCGAAGTCAGCAATACGCCGTGGCGTGAGCGTTATCACTACGTGCTGCCGGCAGAGGGCGAAGGCCGTCACCAGGTCAGCGTCGACAAGGCCTTTCACGTCTCGCCTTTCCTGCCGCGCGAGCTGCAATACCGCATGAGTTTCAGCGCCGTCGGCGAACGCCTTGGCGTGCACATGGCCGACTGGCAGGGCGAAATCAAGATGTTCGATGCCAGCCTCAGCCTGCACCGCGAAGCTCTCGACCGCGCCAGCCTGCACCGCTATCTGCTCAGTTTCCCCTGGATGACCGGCAAAACCCTGGCCGCCATCTACTGGCAGGCGATGCGCCTGCTATTCAAGCGCATCCCGATTTTCGACCACAAGCCCGCGGAAGGCAGCTTCCGTGTAGCCCGCCCGCAAGCGAAGGACATGCCCCATGAAGAGCTCTAGCCTGACCGCAACAAGAAGCCTGGTACGCAGTGGCAACGGCATTGGCGCCGGTCTGTTGCGGCGCGCCGTGATGCGCCAGCTGCAGAACCTGCACCACGGTCTGCTGGTAATTCATGAAGCCGGTGACAGCCTGCACTTCGGCAACCCCCAGGCTCATCTGCGCGCCGAAATCACCGTGCATGACCCTGCGGTCTGGGGTCTGGTGGCGGGCAATGGCTCGATCGGCTCGGGCGAAGCCTACATACATGGCTACTGGAGCACGCCGGACCTGACTGCGGTGATTCGCATCTTCGTCGCCAACCTCGATGTGCTGGACGCCATGGAAGGCGGCCTGGCACGCCTGGGGCGCCCGTTGATCCAGGGCCTGCACTGGCTCAACCGCAACACTCGGCAAGGCTCGCGTCGCAACATCGCCGCGCACTACGACCTGGGTAACGACCTGTTCGAACAGTTCCTCGACCCGACCATGATGTACTCCGCGGCGATGTTCACGAGCGAGGAGGACACTCTGGAACAGGCTCAGCTCAACAAGCTCGAACGCATCTGCCAGAAGCTCGCGTTGCAACCGTCCGACCATCTGCTGGAAATCGGCACGGGCTGGGGCAGCATGGCCATCTACGCCGCGACCCATTACGGCTGCCGGGTGACCACCACGACACTGTCTCGCGAGCAGCACGCCCACACCGAGCGACGCATTCGCGAGCTGGGCCTGGAGGATCGCGTCACCCTGCTGCTGGAGGACTACCGCGACCTCGATGGCCAGTACGACAAACTGGTGTCCATCGAGATGATCGAAGCCGTCGGCCACCGCTTCCTGCCCACCTATTTCGAGCAATGCGCGCGCCTGCTCAAAGCCGATGGCCTGATGTTGCTGCAGGCCATCACCATTCGTGATCAACGCTACGAGCAAGCCTGCAAGTCGGTGGACTTCATCCAGCGTTACATCTTCCCCGGTGGCGCCCTGCCTTCGGTAAACAAGATGCTCGATGTCGTAACCCGACACACCGACTTCAACCTGCATCACATGGAAGACTTCGGCCTGCACTACGCGCGCACCCTGCGCCTGTGGCACGACAACCTGCGCCACGCGCGGCAACGCCTGGAGCAACTGGGCTACGACGATTACTTCTATCGCCTGTGGGAGTTCTACCTCTGCTATTGCGAAGGCGGCTTCCTCGAACGCACCATTGGCACCGCACAATTGCTGCTGGCCAAACCGGCCGCTCGCCCTGCGCCTCTGTTAGGAAATTTCGATGCCTAAGCTGATCGCCAATGCCCTCCTGTTCCAGCTCGGCTGGCTGGTCTGCGTCTTCGCCGGCGACAGCCCCTGGCTGCTGGTGGTGGCGGCGATCATTGCCGTGCACCTGCTGTGGGTCAGCAGTTGGGCAGCCGAAGGCAAGCTGCTGCTCAGCGTGTTTCTCGCCGGCAGTGCGCTGGACAGCTTTCTGCTCAACCTCGGTGTGTTCGATTTCGGCGAGGAGCGCCAGCTGATCCCTCTTTGGCTGGCCCTGCTCTGGCTGCTGCTGGCCAGCACGCTCAATCACTGCCTGGCCTGGACTGCCCAGCCCTGGTGGCGAGCCAGCCTGCTCGGCGCGGTTGCCGCGCCGCTGTCCTACTACGGCGGCGCCAAGATCGCCGGCGTCACCCTGCCACTCGGCACCTGGCAGACCCTGGCCATTCTGGCGCTGGTCTGGGCCGTGGTGATGCCGGTGCTGCACGGTTTCGCCAAACTGTATCGTGCCCAGTACGAGCAGCGCCTGCGTAGCCGTCAGTCGGCCTAGGCTGCGGTGCGCCGGTCAGCCCAGGCCCCTGATCACCAGCGCATGGCGTACACTGCCGCGCCATGAACCAGACCATTCCCCATACCCAACTGCCAACCGAGCCCGAAGTCAGTTGCAGCACCTGCGCGGCCTGCTGCTGCCAGCTGGAAGTGATGCTGTTCGGCGATGAAGGCGTACCGCAACGCTTCATCGATACCGACCAGTGGGGCAGCGAAGTGATGCGTCGCCTGGACGACAACTGGTGCGCAGCGCTGGACCGCAACAGCATGCGCTGTACCATCTACGAAGTGCGCCCACTGATCTGCCGGGAGTTCGAACTGGGCGCCAGTGAGTGCCTGGAAGAGCGTCGCGGCATCGCTCAGGCCTATCAATAGCGAGCCAACCGCCTACGCCTGCCGCGGTTATCCCAAGCCATAATGCGCACAGAGCGGTAACTATTCTGCTGAATAAAAAAGACCGGGCATTTGCCCGGCCTTTTTTATTCAGTTAGGTAGGGTGCGCCGTGCGCACCGAAATACCTGTGTTGCCTTCATTGGTGCGCACAGCGCATCCTACAAAGGCCATCCGTACCAGACATTGAGTCTTATCTGATCGGCATCAGGGCTAGCCCGATCTTCTTGTTCAGAAGCTCATGCGGTAATGCACGGTGTAGGCTTCGGCACCATCGTTTGGCTTCTTCAGACCGGCGTTGGAATAGTGGATCGCACGCAGGCCGATTTCCTGCCCGGCGAAACGCAGGCCGACGCCGATGCGGTCTTCGAACTGAAACGACGAACCCAGTTCGTTGCTTTCCAGCTCGGTGCTGGAGAAGGCCGCAACGCCGATACCGGCTTCGATGTAAGGGCGCACGTTCTGCCCGGCGAACTCGTAAACGAATACCGGCGCGAAGGAAACGCTGTGGTTGCTCGCTGTCTCGTCACCATCCCAGTAGGTGTAACCCAGGTCCCAGTAGCCAGTCAGACGGCCGTAGCTGCTCTCCAGCCAGCTGTGGTTCCAATCCCACTGCGCGCCCAGGCGATAAACCATCGTTGAATCACCGCTCTGACCAATAGCTGCGGTTACATCCGCAGCCTGTGCAGCACCCATAGCTCCATACGTCAGGGCCGCTGCTGCAGCAAAGGCACACAACTTCTTCATGAGTCATTCCTTTATAGCGAGAGGTTTTTATTAGGCTCGTTGCAAAAATATAGAAGTATTCGATATCAGAGAACGCCTAATTTGAAAAAGATTCACTATATCGAACGAACTTCGGCCTCTTCACTCAGCAAAATCGGCAATACGCGGCAAAGCTGTGCAGTTTTTCCGCTGCTCCAATAGCGAGTGGCCTGAGCGGGCTCGGTTGCCAGCATGTCGTGCTGAGCAAGCAAACGCTGTAGCTGCCGCGCCACAGCCGCGCCGGTATCGATCAAGCTCACCGAGGCCGGCACCAGTTGGCTCAGCAACGGACGCAGGAAGGGGTAATGCGTGCAGCCGAGAATCAGCGTGTCACAGCCCTCGGCCAACAGCGGCGTGACATAACCTTGCAGCAACTCTCGCGTGGTGGGCGCCTGTAGCTCGCCCGCTTCGATGCATTCCACCAGGCCCGGACAGGGCTGAGTGATCACCCGCACGTCATTGGCGAAGCGATCGAGCAGCGCAGCGAACTTGGCGCTCTTGAGCGTACCGGTGGTTGCCAGCACGCCGACTACGCCACTGCGGGTCGCCGCCGCAGCCGGTTTCACCGCAGGCTCCATGCCGACGATGGGCAGTTGTGGATAACGTGCGCGCAGCTCAGCGCCAGCAGCGGCCGTAGCCGTATTGCAGGCCAGCACCAGGGCCTTGGCGCCCTGCGCCAGCAAGTGCTCGGTGATCACAACGCAGCGTTCGCGAATGTACTCCGGGCTTTTCTCGCCATAGGGCACATGGCCGCTGTCGGCGACATAGAGCAGCGTTTCGTTGGGCAGCAATTGACGAATCTCGCGCAGCACCGACAGGCCGCCAACGCCCGAGTCGAAAACGCCGATCGGCGCGTTACTGGGCATCGCCACAAACACCGCAGGCCGGATCGCGCTTGACCCGTAACTCGCGAAAACGTGTGCCCAGCGCGTCGATCAGCAGCAGGCGGCCCACCAGTGGCTCGCCAAAACCGGCCAACAGCTTGAGCGCCTCCAGTGCCTGCAGGCTACCGACCAGGCCAACCAGCGGCCCGACCACACCGGCCTCGCTACAGGTCAGCTCGGCTTCGCTACCGTGGCCGTACAGGCAGTGGTAGCAAGGGCTGGCTTCATTGCGCGGGTCGAACACCGACAGTTGCCCTTCCAGGCGGATCGCCGCACCGGAGACCAGCGGTTTGCCGGCCGCGACGCAGGCGGCATTGACCGCCTCGCGGGTGAAGAAATTATCCGAGCAGTCCAGCACCAGATCGACACCACTGACCGCGGCGGCCAGCGAATCGGCGTCCAGCGCCTGGCGATGCGGCACCAGGGTGACCTGCGGGTTGATCGCCGCCAGACGCGCCATGGCCGAGTCCACCTTGGCCTGGCCGATGCTGGCTGTGTCGTGGGCAATCTGCCGTTGCAGGTTGGTCAAATCGACCGTATCGAAGTCAGCCAGGTGCAGTTCGCCGACACCGGCGGCGGCCAGGTACAAGGCCACGGGCGAGCCCAGCCCGCCCATGCCGACGATCAGCACACGCCCCTGCTTCAGGCGCAGCTGCCCTTCCACATCGATCTGTTTCAGCAGGATCTGCCGGCTGTAACGCAGCAGTTCATCATCGCTCAGCATCTGATCACTCACGGTCGAAACGTCCCAAACTGATGCGTTCGTGGTCGCCCAGGTCACGCCGGCTCTCGACCTCGGCGAAGCCGCCATCGCTGAGCAAGCTGCGTACGTCCTCGGCTTGGTCGAAGCCGTGCTCCAGCAACAGCCAGCCTCCGGATAGCAGATGCTGCGGCGCGGCCTGGATGATCGCACGAATATCGTCCAGCCCGTCACAGCCGGCGACCAGGGCGCTGCTCGGCTCGAAACGCACGTCACCCTGTTCGAGGTGCTGGTCGTCCGCACGGATATAAGGCGGGTTGCTCAGGATCAGGCCATAGCGCTGCCCAACCAGGGCGGAAAACCAGTGGCTGTGCACGAAGCGGGCGTTACCCAGTTGCAGGCGCTGGCGATTGCGCTCGGCCAGGGCCACGGCGTCTTCGACGCGATCCACACCGGTCACCTGCCAGGCCGGGCGCTCGCTGGCCAGGGCCAGGGCGATGGCGCCGGTACCAGTGCCCAGATCGAGTACAGCCAGCGGTGTGGCGGGTACCAGTTCGAGCGCAGTTTCCACCAGCAGCTCGGTGTCCGGACGTGGGATCAGGGTATGTGGCGCCACCTCCAGATCGAGGCTCCAGAAGCCCTGATGACCGAGGATATAAGCAACCGGCTCACCCTCGCGGCGGCGCTGCAAATTCGCCTGGAACAACGCCAGTTGATCGGCCTCCAACTCGCGCTCCGGCCAGGTGCGCAGGTAGCTGCGTGGCTTGCTCAACGCGGCGGCCAGCAGCAACTCCGCATCCAATCGCGGTGTAGGCGAGTCGGGCAGGTCAGCGGTGTGGAGCAGGGATTCGATGGTGGCCATGGTTCATCCTGGCGGCATTCTTCTCCCCTCTCCCGCTTGCGGGGCTTGAGCGGAAATAGCGAAGCATCGCTTCGCCCGCTCAAGCGCCCTGAGCTCTGCGAGGGGCTGGGGCGCAGAGCGGGGGCCGGGGGAGAGGGTGTACCATTGCGCCCCCTCTCCCTAACCCTCTCCCCGAGGGGAGAGGGGACTGTTCGGCGCTAAGTTAGCGCTTGCTGTCAGCTCCTCCCGGATTGCTCCGGGCTACGGTGCGCACGGCGCACCGCAACGAGATCAAGCGAAACTCAATCGCCCAGCGCCGCCAACTGATCAGCTTGGTATTCGGCCAGCAGCGGCTCGATCACCGCCTCCACGCCACCGGCAATCACTTCATTGAGCGAATACAGGGTCAGGTTGATGCGGTGGTCGGTCACCCGGCCCTGCGGGAAGTTGTAGGTACGGATGCGCTCGGAGCGGTCACCGGAGCCCACCAGCAGCTTGCGCGTTTCGGAGATTTCCTTGTGCGCCGCCGCTTCCTGTTGGTCCTGCAGCTTGGCCGCCAACCAGGCCATGGCCTTGGCGCGGTTCTTGTGCTGCGAGCGCTCTTCCTGACATTCAACCACGGTGCCGGTAGGGATGTGGGTAATGCGGATCGCCGAGTCGGTGGTGTTGACGTGCTGACCACCAGCGCCGGAGCTGCGGTAGGTATCGACGCGCAGATCGGCCGGATTGATCTCGATGGCGGCCTGTTCGTCCGGCTCCGGCAGCACCGCCACGGTGCAGGCCGAGGTGTGGATGCGGCCCTGGGACTCGGTCTCCGGCACGCGCTGCACGCGATGAGCACCGGACTCGAACTTGAGCTTGGCGTAGACGTTGTCACCCTCGACGCGGGCGATCACTTCCTTGAAGCCGCCGTGCTCACCCTCATTGGCCGACAGCACCTCGACGCGCCAGCCCTGCCTCTCGGCGTAGCGCGAGTACATGCGGAACAGGTCGCCGGAGAAGATCGCGGCCTCGTCACCGCCGGTGCCGGCGCGCACTTCCAGATAGACGTTGCGGCCGTCGTTGGGGTCTTTCGGCAGCAGCATGCGCTGCAGTTTGTCTTCCAGGCCGACCAGCGCCTCCTTGGCCTGATCCACCTCCAGCTCGGCCATCTCACGCAGATCCGGGTCGCTGTCCTTGAGCAGTGCCTGGGCACCTTCGAGGTCGCTCTGTACCTTGCGCAGCTCGCGGAAGGTGGCGATCACCGGCTCGATCTCGGCGTATTCCTTGGAATAGGCGCGGAACTGCGTCTGCTTGGAAATCACTTCGGCATCGCCGAGCAGCGCCGTGAGTTCCTCGAAGCGGTCGCTGAGGTTGTCCAGCTTGTTCAACAGTGAAGCTTTCATTGCAGACCTTTGTCCTGCGGCGCGCTCTCGTCGAGGGCGAACAATTCCTGGGCCAGGCTGAGCGCGTCGACGCGCCCCTCGGCAGTAAGTTTCTTCATGCGCACGCTGGGCGCGTGCAGTAGCTTGTTGGTCAGGCCTCGCGCCAGTTGCGCCAGCACGTCTTCAGGGTTGCTGCCGTTGGCCAGCATGCGCTGCGCCTTGGCCAGCTCATCGTCGCGCAGGCGCTCGGCCTGCTGACGGTAGGCCTTGAGCACGTCGACCGCAGCCAGCTCGCGCAGGCGCTGCATGAAGTCGTCGGTGCCGGCAGCCACCAGCTCCTCGGCAGCCTGCGCTGCGCCCTGACGGCTCTTGAGGTTTTCCTCGATGACTTCGTGCAGGTCATCGACGGTATAGAGGTAGACGTCATCCAGCTCGCCCACCTGCGACTCGATGTCGCGCGGCACGGCGATGTCGACCATGAAGATCGGCTTGTGCTTGCGCTTTTTCAGCGCACTTTCCACCGCCCCCTTGCCGAGAATCGGCAACTGGCTGGCGGTGGAGCTGATGACGATATCGCTGTGCGCCAGTTCGTCGGGAATGTCCGACAGCAGCACGGCATGGGCGCCGAACTGCTCAGCCAGTTGACTGGCGCGCTCCAGGGTGCGGTTGGCGACAACGATACGCTTGATGCCCTGATCGTGCAGGTGGCGCGCCACCAGGCTGATGGTCTCGCCGGCGCCGATCAGCAGCGCCTGGCTGCGGTGCAGGTCGGCGAAGATCTGCTTGGCCAGGCTGACCGCAGCGAAAGCCACCGACACCGGGTTCTCGCCGATGGCGGTATCGGTGCGCACGGTCTTGGCGGTGCTGAAGGTGGCCTGGAACAGGCGCCCGAGCAATGGCCCTACGGTGCCGGCCTCACGCGCCACGGCGTAGGCGGACTTGAGCTGGCCGAGAATCTGCGGCTCGCCCAGTACCATCGAATCCAGCCCGCACGCCACACGCATCATGTGCCGAACCGCGTCATCCTCGCTGTGCACGTAGGCGCAGGCACGCAACTCGTCGATGCTCAGGCGGTGATAGTCGGCCAGCCACTGCAGCACTTCGTCGCTGCTCAGTTGGTCCTGCTCCAGGTACAACTCGCTGCGGTTGCAGGTGGAGAGGATCGCTGCCTCACGACTGGGCGTCAGCCGACACAGCTGCTGCAACGCCTCGACCAGTTGCTCAGGGGTAAAGGCAACGCGCTCGCGCACCTCTACCGAGGCGGTCTTGTGGTTGATACCGAGGGCGATAAAGGCCATGCAGGGTCGCTGAGGGGCAATACGGGAGCCGGCAATTGTCCTACTTCGCCCCCGAGAGAACAACTCCCGCGACCTATTGTCCCAATAGACAGTTCGCCGCATCGTCCTGGCCAGTGGGCTTGCTCCAAGGCTTGTGTCATGATGCCGCGAACGTCGCAGGGCACGCGCCAGCACGGCCCCCGCCCCGGAATAACGCACGACAAGGCACTATGAACAGACCCCTCGCGTTGCTCACTGCATTCGCCTTCCTCAGCGGCTGCCAAACCTTCGCCCCCAGCGAGCCGGACGGTACGCCGCCGGTACAGGAGGCCGACCAGACCACCCAGCTGGAGCCGAGCGAATACGGCTCGTTCAGCCAGGAAACCCTGTTCGCCCTGCTCACTGCGGAGCTGGCCGGGCAGCGCAATCGTTTCGATATTGCCCTCGGTAACTACGTGCAACAGGCGCAGGTCACTGGCGATGCCGGCGTAGCCGAACGCGCCTTCCGCATTGCCGAGTACCTCGGCGCCGAACAGCCTGCGCTCGAGAGCGCACTGATCTGGGCGCGTAACGCGCCGAGCAACATCGATGCGCAACGCGCCGCCGCCGTGCAGTTGGCCCGCGCCGGCCGTTACGACGAATCCATGACCTTTATGGAGCAGGTGCTGCAGCGCCAGGGCGACACCCACTTCGATTTCCTCGCCCTGTCCGCCGCGGAAACCGACCCGGACACCCGCGCCGGGCTGCTGCAAGGCTTCGACCGCCTGCTCAGCAAGAACCCGGACAACAGCCAGCTGCTGTTCGGCAAGGCCATCCTGCTGCAACAGGACGGCCGTGCCGAAGAGGCACTGGAACTGCTCGAAGACAGCGCTGCGAGCACCAACGAGGTGTCGCCGATCCTGCTGCGCGCTCGCCTGCTGCAAAGCCTCGGCCGCGGCAAAGAGGCCATGCCACTGCTGCAGAAAGGCATCCGCAACAACCCCGAAGACAAACGCCTGCGCCTGACCTACGCGCGCCTGCTGGTCGAGCAGGATCGCCTCGACGACGCCAAGGGCGAATTCTCCAAGCTGGTGCAGGAAAACCCCAACGACGACGACCTGCGCTTCTCCCTGGCCCTGGTGTGCCTGGAAGCCGAAGCCTGGGAAGAAGCCATCGTTTATCTGGAAGAGCTGGTCGAGCGCCGCAGCCATGTCGATGCCGCGCACTACAACCTTGGCCGCGCTTATGAGGCACTGAACGACAACGACAGCGCCCTGCAGGAATACGCCCAGGTCGGTCCGAGCAACGACTATCTGCCGGCCCAGCAACGCCAGGCCGAGCTGCTGTTCGCCCAGCAGCGCAGCGACGAAGCCAGCGCACGCCTGGCCCAGGCACGCGACGCGCAGCCCGATTACGCCATCCAGCTGTACCTGATCGAAGCCGAAGGCCTGAGCAATCGCCGCCAAATCGAGCCGGCCTGGAAAGTGATCAACGAGGGCCTGGAGCAGTATCCCAATGACCTCAATCTGCTCTACACCCGCGCCATGCTCGCGGAAAAGCGCGACGACCTGGCCCAGCTGGAAACCGACCTGCGCTACATCATCCAGCGCGAGCCGGAACATGCCATGGCACTCAATGCCCTCGGCTACACCCTGGCCGACCGCACCACGCGTTATGAAGAAGCGCGCGAGCTGATCGAGAAAGCGCACCAGCTCAACCCGGACGACCCGGCGATTCTCGACAGCCTTGGCTGGGTCAACTACCGCCTGGGCAACCTCGACGAGGCCGAGCGCCTGCTGCGCCAGGCCCTGGAGAAATTCCCCGACCACGAAGTGGCCGCGCACCTGGGCGAAGTGCTCTGGGCCCAAGGTAAACAGCGCGAAGCCAAACGCGTCTGGCGCGACGCCTTCGCCGATGCGCCAGACAGCCCCATTCTGCGTGACACGCTGTTGCGCCTGACCGGTTCCGAGACTCTTTGATGCTTCGTCACCTACTCGTATTCAGCCTTATCGCCCTGCTTGCCGGTTGCGCCGGCCTTACCTCGCACGAAGCGCTGGAAGGCCAGGGCGATCCGGCCAAGTGGAAGGCTCACAAGCAGCAGATCACCCAGCTCGATGGCTGGCAGATCAACGGCAAGATCGGCATTCGCGCCCCGCAAGACTCCGGCAGCGCCACACTGTTCTGGCTGCAGCGCCAGGATTACTACGACATTCGCCTGTCCGGCCCGCTCGGTGGCGGCGCCGCCCGCCTGACCGGCCGTCCGGGTGACATCCTGCTGGAAGTGTCCAACCGTGGCCGCTACCGCGCCGAATCGCCGGAAGATCTGCTGCGCGAGCAACTGCGCCTGGACCTGCCGGTGTCCAACCTGCTCTGGTGGATTCGCGGCCTGCCCGCCCCGGAAAGCCGCAGCCGCATCACCCTCGATGGCGAAAGCCACCTGGCGCAGCTGGAGCAGGACGGCTGGAAGGTCGAATACCAACGCTACACCGAGCAGAACGGCTACGCCCTGCCGGAGCGCCTGAAGCTCTATGGCCAGGACCTGGAAGTGACCTTGGTGATCAAGGACTGGCAGCCGCGTCAGCTCGGCCAATAAGCCAGCGGCACATCCTGTGGGAGGGGCTTTAGCCGCGACAGCTTGCCCAGCGCCTCCCATAGCACGCAGCCGCGTGGATAGGCCACGCGGCCTGCTACTTCCGCGGACCACTCCCTCTCCCATTTATGGGAGAGGGCCGGGGAGAGGGTGATTTGCCGCCCCTCTCCCCCGCCCCTCTCCCGCAAGCGGGAGAGGGGAGACAAGCCCCTAACACGACTCTTCAGCGCACCCCATGACCAACACCGCCATCCCCACCCACGCCGAACTGATCCTGCCCGCCCCTGCCAAGCTCAACCTGATGCTGCATATCCTCGGCCGTCGCGCCGACGGCTATCACGAGCTGCAGACCCTGTTTCAGTTTCTCGACCACGGCGATGAGCTTGGCTTCAGCGTCCGCCAGGATGGCGAAATCCGCTTGCATACGCCTATCGACGGCGTGCCACATGACAGCAACCTGATCGTGCGCGCGGCCAAAAGACTGCAGGAAGCCAGCGGCACGAAGCTCGGCGCCGATATCTGGTTGGACAAACGCCTGCCCATGGGCGGCGGCATCGGCGGCGGCAGCTCGGACGCTGCCACCACCCTGCTCGGTCTCGACCTCCTGTGGCATACCCGATTGGGCGAAGATCGCCTGGCCGAACTGGGTCTGGCCCTGGGCGCCGATGTGCCGGTATTCGTGCGCGGTCGCGCGGCCTTTGCCGAGGGCGTTGGCGAGCGCCTGACGCCCGTCGAACTGGAGGAACCCTGGTTCCTCGTCGCCGCGCCGCAAGTCTTTGTAAGCACAGCAGAAGTTTTCGGCTCGCCCGAGTTGACACGGGATACGCCGCCCATTAAAGTTCGCAGCCTTCTTGCGGGGGGTGGTCGAAACGACTGCCAGCCGGTCGTAGAGAAGCGTTACCCTGAAGTTCGTAACGCTTTGATCTTGTTGAACAAATTTGTTCAGGTTAGATTGACCGGCACTGGAGCTTGCATATTTGGGAGCTTCCCAAATAGGGACGATGCTGATAAAGTCGCCCGCCAACTTCCAGGCACTCTGCCGAGTTTTGTCGCTCAAGGTCGCAACATTTCGATGCTGCACCGCAGGCTCCAAGCATTGGCCAAGAAGTGAATGCTCAGCATTCGGTTATACGATACAGGGGCGTCGCCAAGCGGTAAGGCACCAGGTTTTGATCCTGGCATGCGTTGGTTCGAATCCAGCCGCCCCTGCCATAACCTCCTCCGGGAGGCATCGCAAACCGAGTCAAGCAGCATTCGATACTGAATATAGGGGCGTCGCCAAGCGGTAAGGCACCAGGTTTTGATCCTGGCATGCGTTGGTTCGAATCCAGCCGCCCCTGCCATTTTCCATACCCATCCAGGTATACCCCCAGCCGGCAGGTACTGCGCGTGTCCAAGATGATGGTCTTCACGGGGAACGCAAACCCCGATCTGGCGCGACGGATCGTTCGTCAGCTGCACATTCCCCTCGGCGATGCTTCGGTCGGTAAGTTCTCCGACGGCGAAGTCATGATCGAAATCAACGAGAACGTCCGCGGTAAGGACGTTTTCCTGATTCAGCCGACCTGTGCACCCACCAACGACAACCTGATGGAACTGGTGGTGATGGCCGACGCCTTCCGCCGTTCCTCGGCCACCCGCATCACTGCGGTCATCCCCTACTTCGGTTACGCCCGCCAGGATCGCCGTCCGCGCTCCGCTCGCGTGGCGATCAGCGCCAAAGTGGTTGCCGACATGCTCACCGTGGTCGGTATCGACCGCGTGCTGACCGTCGACCTGCACGCTGACCAGATCCAGGGCTTTTTCGACATTCCGGTGGACAACATCTACGGCTCCCCGGTCTTGGTCGACGACATCGAAGACCAGCGCTTCGACAACCTGATGATCGTCTCCCCCGATATCGGTGGCGTCGTTCGTGCCCGCGCCGTGGCCAAGAGCCTGGGCGTCGACCTGGCGATCATCGACAAGCGTCGTGAGAAAGCCAACCAGTCCGAAGTGATGCACATCATCGGTGACGTCGAAGGCCGTACCTGCATCCTCGTCGACGACATGGTCGACACCGCCGGTACCCTGTGCCACGCCGCCAAAGCGCTGAAAGAGCGCGGTGCCGCCAAGGTCTACGCCTACTGCACCCACCCGGTGCTGTCCGGCCGCGCCATCGAGAACATTGAAAATTCGTCGCTGGACGAGCTGGTGGTCACCAACACCATCCCGCTGTCCGCTGCAGCGCAGTCTTGCTCGCGTATTCGCCAGCTCGACATCGCCCCGGTCGTAGCCGAAGCGGTTCGCCGCATCAGCAATGAAGAATCGATCAGCGCGATGTTCCGCTAAGGAACCCGCTGACGTTAAGCGCCCCGCCTCGTGCGGGGCTTTTTGCCCTACCGCCCGAGGCTGGTCGCAAGCCACAAGGCGGTTTGGTTATTTTGGAGAAGTGAAATGACTGTTGAATTTGCCCTGAATGCCGAAGTGCGTTCCGACCTGGGGAAAGGTGCGAGCCGCCGCCTGCGTCGTAACGTGTCCATGGTGCCTGCCGTGATCTACGGTGGCGACAAAGCCCCGCAGTCCATCAGCCTGCTGGCCAAAGACCTGGCCAAGCTGCTGGAAAACGAAGCTGCCTTCAGCCACGTCCTGAGCCTGGACGTTGCCGGCACCAAAGAAAACGTACTGATCAAAGCCCTGCAGCGCCACCCGGCCAAAGGCTTCGTTCTGCACGCTGACTTCGTTCGCGTCGTTGCCGGCCAGAAACTGACCGCCCACGTACCGCTGCACTTCATCAACGAAGCCAGCTCCGTTGGCGTCAAGCAAGGCGGCGGCGAAGTTCTGCACGCCCTGAACGAAGTCGAAGTTTCCTGCCTGCCGAAAGACCTGCCGGAATTCATCGAAGTCGACATGGCTGCAGTCGCTGTTGACCAGACCGTTCACCTGTCCGACATCAAGCTGCCGAAAGGCGTTGAGCTGGTTGCTCTGGCCCACGGCAGTGACCTGCCGGTAGCCAGCATCCACCTGCCGCGCGTTCGTGAAGAAGCTGCCGGCGAAGGCGCTGCCGAGTAATCGTCAGTAGCTGGCCCGGCATGCGATCACGCCGGGCCATGTTCACGAAAGGGCTCCTGTATGACTGCCGTACAACTGATCGTTGGCCTGGGTAACCCCGGCCCCGAATACGACCAGACCCGGCACAATGCAGGGGCCCTTTTCGTTGAGCGCGTGGCCGCGAGCCAGCGCGCCAACCTCAGCGTAGATCGCAAATATTTCGGCCTGGTGGGCAAGTTCGTCCATCAGGGGCGCGAAGTTCGTCTGCTCATCCCCACCACCTACATGAACCGCAGCGGCCAGTCCGTGGCGGCCTTGGCCAATTTCTTCAAGCTCAAGCCTGAAGAGATCCTGGTGGCTCACGACGAACTCGACATGCCTCCCGGCGTCGCCAAGCTCAAACAGGGCGGCGGCCACGGCGGGCACAACGGCCTGCGCGACATCATCGCCCAGCTCGGTAACCAGAATAACTTCCATCGCCTGCGGCTCGGCATCGGCCACCCGGGGCACGCCAGCCTGGTCTCCGGCTACGTGCTCGGACGCGCCCCACGCAGCGAACAGGAACTGCTCGAGCAGAGCATCGACTTCGCCTTGGACGTCCTGCCGGAAATACTCGCCGGCGACTGGACCGTGGCCATGCGCAAACTGCATAGCCAAAAGGCCACCAAGTAACCACCTTTCCCCCGAGGGACACATCATGGGATTCAACTGCGGCATCGTCGGCCTGCCCAACGTCGGCAAGTCCACCCTGTTCAACGCCCTCACCAAGTCCGGCATCGCCGCAGAAAACTTCCCCTTCTGCACCATCGAGCCGAACAGCGGCATCGTGCCCATGCCCGACCCGCGCCTGGATGCCCTGGCCGAGATCGTCAAACCCGAGAAGGTCATCCCCACCACCATGGAATTCGTCGACATCGCCGGCCTGGTAGCGGGCGCGTCGAAAGGTGAAGGGCTGGGCAACAAGTTCCTCGCCAACATCCGCGAGACCGACGCCATCGCCCACGTGGTGCGCTGCTTCGAAGACGAGAACGTCATCCACGTCGCCAACAGCGTCGACCCCAAGCGCGACATCGAGATCATCGACCTCGAACTGATCATGGCCGACCTCGACAGCTGCGAGAAACAACTGCAGCGCGTAGCTCGTACCGCCAAGGGTGGCGACAAGGAATCCGTGGCGCAGAAGGCCCTGCTGGAAAAGCTCATCCCCCACCTCACCGAAGGCAAGCCGGCACGCAGCCTGCTCAGAGACCTGGGTGACGACGAGAAGCGCCTGGCCAAGACCTTCCACCTGCTCACCACCAAGCCGGTGATGTACATCGCCAACGTCGCCGAAGACGGCTTCGAGAACAACCCGCACCTCGACGTGGTGCAAGCCATCGCCGACGCAGAAGGCGCCATCGTCGTACCGGTGTGCAACAAGATCGAAGCCGAGATCGCCGAACTGGACGATCTCGAAGAAATGCAGATGTTCCTCGAAACCATGGGCATGGAAGAGCCGGGCCTGAACCGCGTGATCCGCGCCGGTTACTCGCTGCTCAACCTGCAGACCTACTTCACCGCTGGCGTGAAGGAAGTCCGCGCCTGGACCGTCAAGGTCGGCGCCACTGCCCCGCAATCGGCTGCCGCGATCCACACCGACTTCGAGAAAGGCTTCATCCGCGCCGAAGTCATCGCCTACAACGACTTCATCCAGTACAAGGGCGAAGCCGGCGCCAAGGAAGCCGGCAAATGGCGCCTGGAAGGCAAGGACTACATCGTCAAAGACGGTGACGTGATGCACTTCCGCTTTAACGTTTGATTGTTGTAGGTAGCGCATAGACAGAACCCCGCGAAAGCGGGGTTTTGTTGTTTTTGGGGTGGGAAATTGTTGGACGACTTCGCTATCACACGCTGGTTTTTCTTGAGACGTATTGAGACCGGTTAACCCGTTCGTAACGGTCTTCTCTGCTTTTTCCTATGGGCGGATTCTTGCGGTTAGTCTGAAAGCACGACAGAGTTAAGCCTTCTTTGAACTGCAATGTTGGTTGCGTTATGACTGAACGCTCTGCCAGCTCGTCCGGTCAGCCGGAGGAGAATTTCGCCAATAGTGAAGGCTGGATCTCATGGCGAAACCTCACCACTGAGGCCATGGAGCGCTTTTACGAGCAGCTTATTGCGAATGTTTCCGGGTTCCCGGGCTTGGTGGGCTACGAGGCAGCGGAGCGTGCAAGGACAGCTAATGGGAACTTTGCCTGGTCTTGGGGGGCAGCTGCCGAGATTCAGGAAACTATCAATACGGTAAATTCGTGGGGTATGCACCTGCATGATTGGTGCGCTTGGAATGCCGTTGTGGAGTCATATGAGACAGATGAAGATAGAGGGCAGCTGCTGCATCACTTCGTTGAGCCTCTAGCTTTCTTCTGCATGCATCAACCTAGCGCAGTCAGTGATCGCCTGATGCTTCTTACCGAGACACTGTTACATCAGGCCAACCGTCTTGTAGAGCCAGGCTACGTTGATCGCCTTGACCAGGATCGCTTGAGGCCCGGACAAGGGCTCCGACGCTCTGATCGCAGAAAGCAAGTCATTCGGCTCGGTCAGCGCTGGACACGATTTAACGTATTCCTGGCCTCCTTAGATACGATGAATGACTCGGCCTATCGAAAGCTTAGTCGCAATTTCCGCGACCTATCTGTTCACTCGTTTGCTCCTAGACTCATGGTCGGGCAAATCATGCGTGCAGTTCGTTCAATTGAGCCTTGGCAAGAGACCGTGAAACAACCGTGTGGCGGGTACCTACTCGTGGATCATCCAACGAAGAAAGGTGTGAGCTATACGATGGGAGTCTTGGAGCCCTTTCCTCTAAGCGATGCATACTCAGCTAGTCTTTCTGAGTATCAAAAAGTGATGACTGCTATGAGTGCATTCTCTGAGCTGCTTGAGGAGATGTGCGCCAGCATGGATGCAATACCAAATCGCTTGTTGGAACAGTCGTAGGCTGTGACAAGAAAGGGACAGTCTCTAAAAGGAGCTAGCTTTCGTTAACACCTTGAATTTACGGGGGCTACACCGGGACTTGAACCTGGGACATCAGCATTATGAATCCGTTACGAACGGCCCCGCTGAGCCAGAAAGCCCCACAAACTGAGTCTTTCAGCCACTCCCCAAGCTGCTTAGACCAGTCCTTCCAGAGAATTCGTATAATGTAGTCACCAATGCCGCATCACAGTCGCTCGCTAATCGCATGGCATCAAAATAATTATTCTTATGATATAGACGCTAGCGCAGCTAATCTGAACTCCTCGATAGCTTCAAGAATCAGATAGTCATTGCTTACCGCTGTCCCCCAAAACAAAGACTGAATAGGATGAGCGATTGTATAGCTTACGTAGCGTGTTCTTATACTTGCCACATCCGCCATCGTTTGAGTGTTAGTGTGCGCCACTGCGTTTCTTATGCTTTGAATATCTTTAGCATACGTATAGACACTGGATATAGCTGCAATTAGCTGCCCCTGATTTAAAGAACCTAGCCTAGGGATTATTCTCGACAATATATCAACATCCCCCCAAGTCGGCTCATATCTAAGTACAGAGTTTTGATTCCCCCAGTATGGGGGCAAGCTATTTATAGGTTTGGCCTTTATAGCTGCACCCGACACATGATCTTCCGACACGGCATCTGCCACAGCAGTTACAGCAGCCCCGGCTCCATCTATGGTTCCCATACATGACTTAAATATACATTCTCTCCAAAACTGCCCCCATCCTTGCCAGAGTCTTGACAGCAGCCCTTCAAGCAGGCATTCCTCTGCAAAAGTAAAGTTCCCTGAGGGCAGCCCGCTTGTAGACACTGCAAACTCTCTAAGTTCTACCTCAACCCTGTCTAATTCTGTACAAAGATCTGTCCATGTCTGGTAGAGAGTCATGAGTTACTACCTAACTTGCCCTCGAAGAGCTTGGCACAACCATTTGATCCTAATCGCACGCTGAGCAGCTCTGTTGCCGCCCTCAGATGCAGCTTTTACGTAATCACCATATTTACCCATATCTTTTTCTTCATGGGCAGCGGCTAAAAGTTTTAGGGCATTTATTGCCGCCGCTTTGTCTGTGAAGTACTCACCTATGGGGTCTAAGTCTAAACCCGCTCCACTATCCGGAAGCCCATAGCGATTGTGTACTAACGCACACAGAAGGGAATGAAAAATATGCGGCTTTGTCGCATAGGTGCCTTGAATCTCAGAGAAATTCTCTACGACAGTTTCGAATGCACCATGAATAAGCTCATCGAAATATTCGATATCCTCAAAATGATCATCATTTTGACTGTAGAGATTTCGCAACTTCGCAGGACTTGTACTTACTACACCTTCTTGAATTGCCAATGCAATATCAGATATAAACTCAGCGTCTGCCATACGAACCATTTGCCTACTGGTTAAAACCTTCCAGTCAACCAGTACCGCGCCATAGTTATCAAGCGTTCTATTCACCCAATCTTTAAACTCACCGAAGAATTCACTATGCCGCTTTTCCGCCTCATTCAAGGGCAGGGTGAAAGCATTCATACGACGAAACATCTGGAGAATTTCGTTACGATTTGCATTCCGTATCACATCTACAGATATAGTGTATGACCAAAATGCCTCTTGCAATTCATCAGGCAACTCTGAGAAAAACTTACCCTGATGCTCTTTAGCATTTTTCCCAAGGGCAAATTTATCATCAGAAAAAGCAACAATAGTGCTTATCCTTTGCTGCCCATCCACGATTTCTCGCTTCGGCTTTCTGGACACTTTATCGACTAGCTCGTGAAAGTAAACTTTCGGAAAAGGATAGTCTTTCAGTATTGTGTCAATGAAGTAGCTTTTTGCTGCTGTAGGCCAAAGGCCTCCACCACGCTGATATTCTGGATTCACAACTAGAATTTTACTTTTATACCAATCCACCAACTCTGCTACTGAATATTTCCCTTCTTCGACTTTCATGCCTTCACCAATCCAATCAGTTTTAAATGCCGTAATTTAGGAAAAAAGGGGGCAGATTTATTTTCTGTCCGACTCTACGTTTGGGTCGCTCTGGTTCCGGTTGGCTTCGTCGTAATCAGGGCTCGTCTGGCCATGTTCCGGCATCGCTTCGCCAGTCAACAACCACCACCTATAGCTAGGAAATACTCGCCCGAGAATCTCGATCTCGTTCGCCCCGATGCGGGCTTTGCCTCTCTTTATGTTCTGCCAGCGTACATAGGCAGTGCTTCCCGCTTCAGCCAAGGCCTTGATGCTGGCAATTTCCAGCAATCTAAGACCTCTATCGGTAATCCCTTCGCTCATTAGAAAAAACCATAAATGTTCTATGTACATTTAGCGAGCGACATGTATTATTCGCATGTGTACCTAGTACACCTAAAGCGCGTCGCTGTTGGTGGCCCGATTATAGGAGTAATCGCATGGAACATGCCTGTTCTGGTGTGCGCCCTGCCTGTAGCGGGTTTCCGCAAGGCGCCACTCGGCAGAAATTCATGCTGGCTCAACATGGATCAATCAGCTAAGACGCGCGCCTGCCTGAATCCACGGAGGCCTTTATGGAAGAAAGCTATATCCCCTTGCTGCTGATGCGGCATAACCGCCCGCTGCGCGGTGTGATGATCGACCGTCAGCCCTGGGTCTGCGCCAAGGAGTTCGGCCTGTTGATGGGACACCGTCACCCGGAGCGGATCTGCCGGCTGATGGATGACGACCAGGTGCGCACGGTGATCTTCCGTACTCATCAGGGCGATGCGGAGCCTGTGCAGGTGCTCAGCGAATCCGCGCTGTACCGCGCCTTGTGCCGTTTCAGCCATCCCGAAAATCGCCAACTGCGCCGCTGGCTCACTCACGAAGCCCTGCCCGCCCTGCGCGACGCCTGGGAGCATCGCGCGCAGGAACCAAAACGCACGCTGATGGCCTGGGATCGCCAGCGCATTAGCCTGCTGGAATGGCAAGGCGACCTGTGGATCGCCCTGCGCGATATGCCCCGCTTCGCCCCGCCACCCACTCCCGGCGAACACTCGCTGCGCACCCTGCTCAATCGCTGGTGGCGCTGATGGCCAGCCGGACCATCCGCATGGACGACACCCCGCATAAAGACATCTAAAAATACCTTTAAAGGTATCTTTATGAGTGCTAGCCTACGAACGCTTACCCCGTGTTCGCACAAATGACCTTATGAAGAAAAGACCTGAATAGAGATAGCTCGGCCCATAGCGAAAGAACCAAGATCAGCTCAGTGAAGCTTGAAGGTTCGGCCCTTAGAGATAGAGCTCAGGCACGATGAATTGCAGATAGCAGAGAACAGGTGGATATGGCGATGACTTATACGGTTTTGGCTGACGTTGCCGCGTCAGTTACAGAGCTCAAAAAAGATCCTATGGGAACCATCCGCGAAGGCGGCGGTGAAACCGTTGTGATCCTCAATCGAAACGAGCCTGCATTCTATGCTGTGCCCCCCGCACGCTATGAAGCCATGCTGGAGCTGATTGACGATCTACAACTGGCTGAAACCGTACGCGCTCGGGCTGGTGAACCTACTGTACGAGTAGATATCGATGACCTCATCGCGCAAGCCGGCGGAGCCGACTAAGTACGCCCTGGAGTTCAACGCCCAAGCACTCAAGGAGTGGGGCAAGCTGGGCAAAACCATACAGTTGCAGTTCGCCAAGAAGCTCAAGGAACGCCTTGAAAATCCTCGGATCGAGGCCGACAAGCTCCGGGACATGCCCAACTGCTACAAGATCAAGCTGCGCTCCATCGGTTATCGCTTGGTCTATGAAGTGATCGACAGCCGCCTGGTAGTTACCGTGATCGCCGTAGGTAAGCGCGAGCGCAGCAAGGTCTACGGCAGCGCTGCCAACCGCTTGTAAGAAACCCGGCCGGATGCCTGTAAAAACTGGGCTTCCGTTCATGAGGGTCAAGCATCCCGCAACGGCCGCGCGATGACAGAAGAAGTACGGCAGATGCTGCGCGAAGCACTCATGCACCAGCAATTAAGCCCACCGGCCTTCACGCCTGAATTTTGCGGGACTTGCCCTTGCAGCGCGAACAACCCAACATCTCCCAAAACGGGAGAAAGCTAGTGCATGTTATTTCGAGAGGGACACTCCGAAGATTCTGGGAGAGCAGCCCTGCTTATGCCGATGCTCAGTCACCCATGGTCGAGTGTTACAGGCATATGGAGAAGGCTACATACCGCACGCAACAGGAGCTGAAGGCCGAATTGCGCACAGCCAGCATTCTCAAGGGGAGTCGAGTGGTGTTCAACATTGCGGGAAACAAGTACCGGATAATTCTTGCCATTGACTATCAACGACAATTGGCCAAGGTGCGCTTCGTTGGCACTCATGCCCAGTACGACCAAGTTGACGCGGAGACTGTCTGATGAACATCAAGCCCATTCGCAACGAGCAAGACTACACAGCGTCGATGGCGCGCATTGACGAGCTGTGGGGCGCAGAGATTGGTACGCCTGAAGGTGATGAACTCGAAGTGCTGGCTCTACTTGTGAGCAAATACGAAGACGAGCACGCCCCGATGCCGCCGTCCGACCCTATCGAAGCCATCAAATTTCGTATGGATCAGCAAGGCCTGACGCCGCGCGACCTAGAGCCGTTCATTGGCTCCAGTGGCAGAGTTTCCGAAGTATTGAACCGCAAGCGAAAATTGAGCCTGGCGATGATCAGACGCCTGCATGACGGCCTACGTATCCCCTATGAAAGTTTGCTGGCAGACGTGGCCTGAAGGCTAGGGGTGAAGGATTTTCATCAGCTCTTTCACAGTGAACGGCCACTGGCGGCTGACGTTCGAGCTTCGCGACGGAAACGCTCATGTCCTGGACTATGAGGATTACCACTGATGAACATGCACAACCCACCCCATCCCGGTGAGTTCATCACCGATATCTACCTGGAGCCCAACGGCATTAGCGGCCGTGAGTTGGCCGAGAAGCTAGGCGTAGCACCCTCGACACTGAGTCGTGTACTCAAAGGCTGCAGCCGTGTAACGCCGGAAATGGCCCTGCGCCTGTCAGTAGCACTGGGGCGCTCGCCGGAAAGCTGGCTGGCCATGCAGGACGCTTATGATCTGTGGATCGCACGTCAGCACGTAGACCTCAAACAGGTTGGTAAACTGGCGTTCGCCTGATTGCTGAAGCGATTGTCACCGTCGATAGAGGTAGCGTCATGTCGCCCCCATCTTTGCAGATCAAAAAGGCCTACTCCGCCAGGGTGCGTCGTTCCAACTACATCGCCAGCCTGCGCTTGGCGGGCTTTCAGGTCACGCCTGCCGATGTGGAACGCCCATTACCTTCACGCGAAGCGGTATTGAGCCAGCTTCGCTCCAAGGGCGACTGAAAGGGACAAAAAGCGGGGCAAATAAAAAGGGGTTAGCTTACGCTAACCCCTTGAAATTTATGGTGGCTACACCGGGACTTGAACCTGGGACATCAGCATTATGAATGCTGCGCTCTAACCAACTGAGCTATGTAGCCAACGGCGCGCATTGTCCGCGTCTCGCCTATCGCTGTCAACCCCAGATCATCGATAAATTTACGTTTTATCAAGCGGTTAGGCTTCGCAGGTGGCGACTCGCTGAATCGCTGGTTTCTGAGCCTGCGGCTCGCCCCTCAACCGCTCGGACGGTGCTTGCGGGGCTGTTGGGCGATGCCGGAAAATCCGCCTCCAGCAGGCTGCAGCGCCGTCGCGCGCTGGCCCATGAACCAGGAGAGCACCTTGAGAGCAAGAGACGACTTCGACGATCTGCGGGCGGAGCGTGATATGCCGACGCATTACCGCAACGAACCCAACCGCCATGCAGGGCTGTGGAAGCAGATCGCGGTTGGCATCGTCGTTGGCTACAGCGTGTTGGGCATACTCAGCGCAGTTGCCTGGATGCTTGTCGCCCAGGTTGCGCTGAATGGTATGTCGATCACCCTGCCCTGACAGGCTGTTGAAAAACTACCTACGTTGGCAATACTGCGTTAAAAACGCCCTCAAAATGCTCATTTACAGCACGTAAACTCCGCTTTTTCGGTCGTTTTTGCCTTGTCTTGCCTACCTCGCCTACGTTTTTCAACGGCCTGCTAGCGCCCGCACCATTGCCCTTCACAGGGCACGCCATCGTTGTCACCGTCCATTTTGGTGCCGGGGCAGTGGCGCAGGAAGAAGGTGGCTTCGGCGCAGGAGGTCATCTGCGAGCAGTGGGTGCGGCCATCGCAGCGATATTGCTTGCTGGCGACCTGGGTTGCGGGTTGGCTGATCGAGGGTGAAGGACGCAGGCTGTCCAGCGAGAAGCTGGACGAGCCGGGCTGAGTGACCACAGGGTTGTCCATCACCGAGCCATCGCTGGCGATATTGCTGATGATCGGGCTGCCAGGCTTGCTCAGGTAGAACTGCCAGAAGGCGGCGCCCAGCAGCAGAATGATGATCAGCTTCTTCATTGCACAGTCCCTTGCCGGTTTCGGTGGCTGCCAGTATTGGCTCGCCGCGCGGACAAATCCAGCGCGAAGCATTGGCACTTGCCATCCCCTGCCCGGCTCTTCATCCTGCCCCATTGTTTACCCAGCGAGCCCTGTCATGACGCCCATCCAGAATCTCGGCCTGGCGCTATTCGTTGTGCTTTCCATCGGTTTCGCCATCGGCCACAAGACCGAATGCAGCGATGGCCGCGTGGTTGAAACCTATCTCGCCAAAGGGTTGGCTTCGCAGTTGCTGGGGCATGATCTTTGCCAGCAACCCTGAACAACCGTCATTAAGGAATGATGTGATGAAACAGTTCGCCTTGCTTGTCAGCCTTGGCCTTCTCGGCGCTTGCGCCAACCTGGGTTCGCAACCTCCGGTGCCGGTCACTTCGCCGGTGGTGCAGGCCTTTCGCGATATCTGCCTGCAGACGGCGCCGAGCTTTGCCGAGGCGCATCGCGTGGCGCGGCAGTATGGCGTCAACGAGATGACCGACATGGGCTTCGCCACCATCGGCTTCAATGCGGACAAGAGCCTGAGCATTCAGGTGAAGGTCAGCCATGAATGCGTGGTGACCAGTGAGGCGCAGGAGGATGACACCCTGACTCGCCAGTTGCTCAGCGCGGCGGCGATCAACGCCGGCACCACGGTGCCGCGCAAGGTGCCGGTGAAGCTGATGATCGCCGGGCAGCCGTTCATCCTGATGCATGATCGCGAAGGTGGTGAGGCCTTCGTCATGCTGAAGCCGGAATGAGGGGGTCGCCGTAGGGCGGATGAGGCCTTTTTCATCCGCCGCCGCTGAAAGGTGGATCGGTGAAGCGTGATCCACCCGCAGCTAACAAGCGGTACAGCTCTGCGTAGGAGCCCCGCCCCGGGGCGAAGCTTTTGCTTTCGCGGTGTTCATGCGATTCGCCGCGAGGCGCGGCTCCTACAGAGTGATGCAGTGCCCGCTGCGTTTGTGTAACCCCGCCGCTCCTACAGTGTTTTGCCTGGTCGCGTGGCCAGCAGCAGGCCGCCGAAGATCATCGCGGCGCCCAGCCAGTGGTAGACCTGCAGGCTCTCGTTCAACAGCACCCAGCCCAGCAATGCGGTGAATACCGGCATGACGTAGTTGGTCAGCGCCGCCTTGGCCGCACCGATCACGCGGATACCGTGGTTCCAGGCCAGGTAGGCCAGCAGCGAGGCGAACACAGCGGTGTAAGTGATGGCCGAGAGGTTGGCGACGTTGAACGCCAGGTGCGCGCCCTGGCTCAGCTCGTAGAGGTAGAACGGCAGGATCAGCGGCACGCCGAGCAGGATGAATGCTCCCAATAGCGCCAGCGGTGGAATCGGCTGCAGATATGCCGCCCAGCGCCGCAGCAGCAGCGAATACAACGCCCAGTCGACCACGGCCAGCAGCATGATCAGGTCGCCCTGATTGAACGATAGGCTGGCCAGGCGGCTCCATTGCCCCTGGCTGATCAACACCGCCAGCCCTGCGACGGCCACCAGCATGCCCCACCAGGCACGGCGCGCCGGCCATTCGTTGAGCAATAGCCCGGCGCCGATGAAGGTCACCAGCGGCAGGCAGGTGTTGACCAGCGAGATGTTGATCGCCGCCGTGGTCTGTGCAGCGCAGTAGAGCAGTGAGTTGTAGCCGGCGATGCCCAGCGCCCCGAGCACCAGCAGGCGCCAGCCGGCATGACGGAGGGCTGCGCGGTGACGCCATAGCGGCATAGCGACGAAGGGCAGCAGCAATACCAACGCCAGGCACCAGCGCCAGAACGACAGGGTGAACGGCGCGATTTCACCGGCAAAGGCGCGCGCCACCAGGGCGTTGCCGGACCAGCAAAGGTTGGCCAGCAGCAGGCCGAACAGCGCCAGCGGGCGCGAATGATTGAGTGTGTTCATAAGGCGAGCACCGCACCAGTGGCGCGGCCTTTATCCGGGCGAGGGTTGGACGGTTGAGCACGGTCACCGAGCAGGCAGTGCTGAGCGATCATTGCGTAGCTTCCGAATCAGGCAGCTTTGCACCATACGGAGGCACGCAAGGCTTGGCAAGGTGGCGGACCCTAGGGTGCGCCATGCGCACCAAGCCAACGGAGTCATGACATTCAGGCCGGCGCACCCGGAAACTATGGGCGCGTTGCGCGAGTGTGAAGGCCGAGTAGCGCGTCGTTCCCGGTACGCGCGGCGCCCCCTAGGGTCGTCAACGCTGACTGCGGCGGCGGCGCAGCGGGCGGCTCAGCAGCCAGAGAATCAGCAGCACGCCGGCCAGGACCACGGCACTGGTGCCCCATTGCATCGGCCCGGCCAGGCGGAACATATCGGCCGGATGCAGGCTCGGCGCGCGGATCATGCGCGCTTCGGCCGCGGCGCCGGTAGTGGGAATGTCGGCCAGGCCGTCACCGTCGAGATCCGGCAGGCTGCGGATATGGTCGAGCAACACCTGCCATTCCTTGAGTTCCTGCACGCCTTCTTTATCCGGGTCCTGGTCGACGATGGCGTCCTCGATACGCGGCAATGGGCGGCCCTCGGCGTCCTTGGGGATGACGTCGAGCAGGCCCTTGGTCAACTCCGGCACCAGCCAGGTGAAACTGCCAACGTAGCTGGTGGCGCCGATGCTGTAGAGACGCGTGTCGTCGAGATCCAGGTCGCGGTAACCCTTGACCGCATCACCGATCTCGATGCGGCTGACGCGGTCGAACGGCACGCGCCAGGGATTGTAGGTAAAGCGCACGCCGGAAACGCGCGGGTAATAGCTCTGGCTGTCACGCAGTTGATAGGCGAGTAGCAGCACTTCCAGCAGCGACTTGATTTCGCGCGCGCTGACATAGGCCTTGATCATCGGGTAGCCGGGCTCGTCGTCGAACTCGCCGATGCCCAGCGGGGCGATGCGAAACAGGTCGGAGACGTCCTGCACGCCGTTGCGGCCCTTGAGCAGGTCATCGCGGATGGTGCCGTTGCCGGTGAACGCCAGGTCGGCATCGACGGCATGACGCAGCGCATCGGTCACCAGGTTGGCCAGGGTCTGATCGGTGAAATCACGGCCCAGACTCTGGTCGACTTTGGCCAGCGGCTGGTCGAATCGGTAGCCCTTGGGCGTGAGCATGCGCTCGCTGACCACCTGCTTGAAGTCTTCCACCTTGGCGGTGATGGCGGCATCGCCGGCGATGCTGTCGTTGACCGGATGCAGGCGGTAGTCGCGTACACGCGGCACGCCGTCGTCGCCGAGGGTCATGCGCAGTTCGCCGAGGTACTGGATTTCCGAACCGGCCTGCACCACCGGGGTGTGTCCGTTGACCAGCACCGGCTGCGGCAGGGCCACGTGCGAGTGGCCGCCGACGACGATATCAATGCCCGGCACCTGCTCGACCAGCTCCACTTCCTCGCCGCGCCAGCTGCCATCGGCCTGCTGGGTAACGCCCATATGCGACAGCAGGATGACCACCTCGGCGCCCTCCTCGCGCAGCTTGGCCACGGTATCCCTGGCGGTGGCGACCGGGTCGGCGAAGGTCAGCGGCTTGATCATCGGGCTGACGGCCACGGCATCGTTGCCGAGCAGGCCAAACAGGCCGAAGCGGATGCCACCGCGCTCGATCAGCTTGTACGGCAGGATGCGTCCGGCGTCGGCGTGCGCCTGGAGGCTGTCATCGGCCTTGCTGGTCGGATCGAAACGCATGTTGCTCGATAACAGCGGCACCAGCGCATCGCCCTTGGCCTTGTGCGCGGCGCTGATCATCGCGGCGAGCCCGGCCGGACGGAAGTCGAATTCGTGGTTGCCGATCACTGCGGCGTCGTAGCCCAGCTCACTCATCAGGCGCAGTTCGCTGCCCATCTCGCGGGCGATGGTGTGAAACAGAGTACCCATGGTGAAGTCGCCGCCGTCGAGCAGCAACAGAGGCTCTTCGCCGGCTGCCGCGCGGCGCTCGTTCAACAATGTGGCCAGGCGCGCGACGCCGCCAACAGTGTCGTCATCGTTCACCGTCGCCGGGGTGTATTCGTTGTTGGGGCCGAAACCGAGCAGGCGCGACTGCCAGTCGTTGCTGTGCAGGATGGTGAAGCTGCGCTCGGCAGCGGCCAGCGGCGTGGCGGCCAGCAGGCCGGCGAGCAGGAGTGAGGGGAACAGGCGCATGGACGATCCTTGACGATGACTGCGCACAGTATGGGGCAGGCCCTGGCGCCAGACAGCGACCAATCGAGACGCCCTTTGTCGCCAATCGAGTCAGGCATTCATTGCCCCAGATCAGCCCCCAAGCCAGGCGGCGAGACTAAGCTGTAATCAGGACTGCAACGTGGAGAAGCGCCATGGACCACTATCACCTGATGCTGATGCTACTGATCGGTGGCTTTCTGCTGTTGGGCGTCGGCTTCAACTTCCGCGAGCACGAATGGGGCGTGCGCGTGCTGGGCCTGGGCGTATTGCTGATGCTGGTGCCGATTGCGTTGCGGGTGCATCTGGCGTTGGCGTAGAGCTCAGGGCACCGTAGGGTGCGCCATGCGCATCGAGCGATGTTGATGATGTCGTTGTCTATTCGAGCGCGGTGTAGCGAAGGGCCGGTGCGCGCGGCGCACCCTACGGGCGCTGCCAACGCTCGGCGGCGCTCTGGTCGCTGCAGCGGCCTTCGACCCAGCGCGGGCCTTGGCTGGTGTCTTCCTTCTTCCAGAACGGCGCGCGGGTTTTCAAGTAATCCATGATGAAATTGCAGGCATCGAACGACGCCTGGCGGTGGGCGCTGCTGGTGCCGACGAAGACGATGGGTTCGCCAGGCTCCAGACGACCGATGCGATGGATGATCTCGATGCCCAGCAGCGGCCAGCGCTCGCGCGCCTCATCGGCGATCTTGCCCAGAGCCTTTTCGGTCATGCCGGGAAAGTGCTCGAGAAACATGCCACCGACTTCGCGGCCATCATTGAAATCGCGCACGTAGCCGACGAAGGTGACCACCGCGCCGATGCCAAGGTTGGCGGCATGCAGGGCGTTGAGCTCGCTGCCGGGGTCGAAGGGTTGGGCTTGGACGCGGATGGTCATGGGGATCTCGTTTGCAAAGGACGCTGGTCAAGAGCAGGCGGCTTGGAGAGATTGGTGGGCTGAAGCCCACCCTACGGTACCTGCATCAACCGCCGGTGACGGTGGGGAAGAAGGCGACTTCATCGCCTTCGGTCAGCGGCTCGTCGAGGCTGCACAGTTCCTGGTTACGCGCGCACATCAGGTTCTGCTCACCCAGCACTTCCCATTCGCCGCCACGGGCCACCAGATGCAGGCGCACGTCGTCGAGGGTGGCGAAGTCGCCGCTCAGTTGTTCATCGTCACGGCCCAGGGCTTCACGGTAGCGGGCGAAGTATTGCACGCGGATCATGCTTGTTCCTCCAGCTTGTAGTGACCGCTCTTGCCGCCGAGCTTTTCCAGCAGGCGTACCTGCTCGATGACCATGCCGCGATCCACGGCCTTGCACATGTCATAGATGGTCAGCGCGGCGACGCTGGCGGCAGTCAGTGCTTCCATCTCGACACCGGTTTGCCCGGACAGTTTGCAACGGGCAGTGATATGCACGCTGTCGTCGCCTTCGGCGCGCAGCTCGACCCTTACGCCGGTGAGCATCAGCGGGTGGCAAAGGGGGATCAGGTCGCTGGTTTTCTTCGCGGCCTGGATGCCGGCGATACGTGCCACGGCGAATACGTCGCCCTTGGGGTGCTCACCGGCAACGATCATCTGCAGGGTGGCGGGTAGCATGCGCACGCGCGCTTCTGCGGTGGCTTCGCGGAAGGTGGTCGCCTTGTCGGTGACGTCGACCATGTGCGCGCGGCCTTGGGAATCGAGGTGGGTCAGCACGGGAAAGCTCCTGGCGGGAATCGGCCGATTGTAAACCTGCAGGTCAGGATTTCGTAGCCCGGATGAAATCCAAGACCAGAGCGGCAAAACGCCCCGGATTTCATCCGGGCTACTGACTAGATTCGGCTACACAACTGCAGCAGCGGATTTATCCGCGATCATCGCGGCTGAAGCCGCTCCCACGGGACCTGCAGAAATTCGTTGATGCAGACTAAAACGCCCCTGCTCTTGCGAGCAGGGGCGCCAGTGTTTAACAGCTGTAGGGTTACATATGGGTTTCCGCGTACTCCGCGAGGATCGAGCGCGGTACGCCTTGCAGGGTGATGTGCACGCCGTGCGGGAAGTCCTTGAAGCGTTCGGTGAGATAGGTCAGACCCGAGCTGGGCGCGGATAGGTAAGGGGTGTCGATCTGCGCCAGGTTACCCAGGCACACCACCTTCGAGCCGTTGCCGGCGCGGGTGATGATGGTCTTCATCTGGTGCGGGGTGAGGTTCTGGCATTCATCGATGAGGATCAGGCTCTGCTGGAAGCTGCGCCCACGGATGTAGTTCAGCGACTTAAATTGCAGCGGCACTTTTTGCAGGATGTAGTCGACGCTGCCGTGGGTGCTCTCATCCTCCATATGCAGCGCTTCGAGGTTGTCGGTAATCGCGCCGAGCCAGGGCTCCATCTTCTCCGCCTCGGTGCCGGGCAGAAAGCCGATCTCCTGATCCAGCCCCTGCACGCTGCGGGTGGCGATGATCCTGCGGTAGCGCTTGCTGACCATGGTCTGCTCGATGGCCGCGGCCAGCGCCAGTATGGTTTTGCCCGAGCCGGCGGCGCCGGATAGGTTGACCAGGTGAATGTCCGGATCGAGCAGCGCGAATAGCGCCAGCGCCTGATGGATGTCGCGCGGCTTGAGGCCCCAGGCTTCCTGGTGCAGCAGCGGTTCCTGGTGCATGTCGAGAATCACCAGTTCATCGCCCTTGATCGCCTTGATCCAGCCGACGAAGCCCTGTTCATCGAGGATGAACTCGTTGACGTGCACCGCAGGCAGGTTGTCGGTCAGTTGCACGCGGTGCCAGGTACGGCCATGGTCCTGACGGGTGTCGACCTTGCTCACGCGATCCCAGAACGAGCCGGGCATGTCGTGATACCCCTTCGACAGCAGCGAGACGTCATCGACCAGTTGGTCGGTGTGATAGTCCTCGGCGTCGATCCCGCAAGCGCGCGCCTTCAGGCGCATGTTGATGTCCTTGGTCACCAGCACCACGGACAGGCCGGGGTTGCGCGACTTCAGCTCCACCAACTGGTTGATGATCTTGTTGTCGTTGAGGTTTTCCGGCAGCCAGGTCACCGGCGCCGCACTTTTACTCATAAGGATGGAAAGACGACCGCAGGGGCCGCTCTTGCCGCGCTGGATGGGTACCCCGTACTCGACGTCCTCAGGTTCGGCACCGGCGAGAATCTGATCGATCAGGCGGATGGCCTGGCGACATTCGGCGGCAACGCCATGCTTGCCGGATTTCAGTTTGTCGAGTTCCTCCAACACCGTCATCGGGATGGCGACGTGGTGTTCTTCGAAGTTGAGCAAGGCGTTGGGATCGTGGATCAGAACATTGGTGTCGAGGGCGTAGAGGGTTGGAGCGGTGGGCTTGGAGCGTCCGTGGTCATCCATACTCGGTCACCTTCTTGTAGTAGCCAGGCGACGCAATACCTGGGCGGTGCTGCGCCGGACAGAGACCGCCGACTTTTTCAGGTCGGGGCCGAAAGGTGGCAAGCAAGGTGAGGGCCAATGGCCGCCACCTGTATGCAGGTTTCGGCGGTCTTGCTTTTTTATTACTCCAATTCACATGACAGAAAAACGTTTTTTTATCGTCATGCAGGTTTATTTGCAGACGCGACAGATAGTGCTTGGCGAGCCGCCAGCACCCCGTTACAGTCCGAAGTCCTACCTGCTGCAACTCCCCTCTCTTACCCGCCCCCTCTTGCAGCATGCCGCGCCAATCAGGTGCAGGTAACGCTTCGCCCCTGCTCATTGCTGGCAACCGCTTCGCGAGCAGAGCTCGCTCCTACAACGGCAGCGCCTCGGTTCCTCTCAATCGTCCCGATAAGTGGTCTTGCCGCTTCCCTGCCCTCTAGCAGGCTGTTGAAAAACTACCTGCGTTGCCATTACTGCGTTAAAAACAGGCTCAAAATGCTCATTTACAACTCGTAAACTCCGCTTTTTCGCCTGTTTTTGCCTTGCACTGGCTGCCTCGCCTACGTTTTTCAACGGCCTGCTAGAATCGCCGTCACGCTTTCTGGAGATTCCGCACATGCTGATGGTGATTTCACCGGCCAAGACCCTCGACTACGAGACGCCACCCGCCACCCCGCGCTTCACCCAACCCGAACACCTCGACCACGCCCAGGAACTGATCGCCCAACTGCGCGATTTCAGCCCTGCGCAGATCGCCGAACTGATGGGCCTGTCGGACAAGCTCGCCGGCCTCAACGCCGCGCGCTTCGGTAGCTGGGAGCGGCCGTTCAACCCGTCCAACGCCAAGCAGGCGCTGTTGGCGTTCAAGGGCGACGTCTACACCGGCCTGAACGCCGAGGATTTTTCCGAGGACGACTTCGATTTCGCCCAGAGCCACCTGCGCATGCTTTCCGGCCTGTACGGTGTGCTGCGCCCGCTGGACCTGATGCAGGCCTACCGCCTGGAAATGGGCACCAAACTGGCCAACGGCCGCGGCAAGGATCTGTACGCCTTCTGGGGCGAGCGCATCAGCGGCTGGCTCAACGAAGCGCTGGCGGCCCAAGGCGATGACGTGCTGCTCAACCTGGCTTCGAATGAGTACTTCGGCGCGGTCAAACGCAAGGCGCTGAACGCACGTCTCATCGACACCGAGTTCAAGGACCTGAAGAACGGCCAGTACAAGATCATCAGCTTCTACGCCAAGAAGGCCCGCGGCCTGATGGCGCGCTACGTGATCAAGGAGCGCCTGACCAACCCTGAAGGCCTGAAGGACTTCAACTATCAGGGCTACCGTTATTCGGCCGAGCACTCCAAGGCCGACAGCCTGGTTTTCCTGCGCGACCAGCCGCAAGACTGACCCCTCCTCCAGCCAAGCCCATGCACCGCTCATCGGTTGTCGCATGGGCTTGGCCGCTGCGCTTGCTCACTCCCGCCTCTCTCTCGCCTGCCGCTTCGCTGCAGCGCGAGCGTTGCGCTTGCCCGTGGTTCCTGCGACCACAGGCCTGCACCTGAAAACCTGTTTGGCGTCACACTTTCAGCGCAACTGCACCTCTTTGAGAACTTATTGCACGGCTTAGTTATCCGATAGTTTCAAGCATATTAATGAACATATTGCCATCATGCATTTTGCAACTTGCCATTATATTGCAATCAAATTAGCCGTTCAGCTCCGGTTCAGCTTCAGGACGAACGGTAGGAACTATCCGAAAGGGCAGCCACTCATACAGCCCGTAACACATTTCAATACATAACTTTCTGAACACTTGAACCTGCCAGATAGCGAATTAATTTTCGCCGAACAGTTTCACCCAAAAGAAAGTTTGTGCGCGTCAAAGGGAGAGATGGCAACCCGCCACAGTACCGATATAGAGGCCTCAAGCGAGGCGACAGCGACAACATCAAAGGGCCAGCCTTCAATATAAAGGCCCGCACTTGGTGCCACTTCCGGCGCCCACTCTACTTATGCCTGAATGAACTCAAACCTATTAAAACGGTGAGTTCACGGACGAGTTTTGGCCATAAGGCCAGTATTTAAAACTGCATCAAACGGACGAGGTTAATACCATGCGAATCAGTATCTTTGGTTTGGGTTATGTAGGTGCCGTTTGTGCCGGCTGTTTGTCGGCACGAGGTCACGACGTGATTGGCGTGGATATCTCCGCGAACAAGATCGACCTGATCAATAACGGCAAATCGCCCATCGTTGAACCGGGCCTGGAAGAACTGCTGCAACAAGGTCTGCGTCAGGGCCGCCTGCGTGGCACCACCGACGTTGCCGCTGCCGTTCTGGAAAGCGATGTGTCGTTCATCTGCGTCGGTACGCCGAGCAAGAAGAACGGCGACCTTGAACTGAACTACATCGAAGGCGTGTGCCGCGAGATCGGTTTCGCCATGCGCGACAAGAAAGAGCGCCACACCGTAGTGGTTCGCAGCACCGTACTGCCGGGCACCGCGAAGAACGTGGTACTGCCGATTCTCGAAGACTGCTCGGGCAAGAAGGCTGGCGTCGACTTCGGCCTGGCGGTGAACCCCGAGTTCCTGCGCGAGAGCACCGCGATCAAGGACTACGATTTCCCCCCGATGACCGTCATCGGTGAGCTGGACAAAGCCTCCGGCGACCTGCTGGAAAGCATCTACAGCGAGCTCGACGCGCCGATCATCCGCAAGGACATCGAAGTCGCCGAGATGATCAAGTACACCTGCAACGTCTGGCACGCCGCCAAGGTCACCTTCGCCAACGAGATCGGCAACATCGCCAAGGCCGTCGGCGTCGATGGCCGCGAGGTGATGGACGTGGTCTGCCAGGACCACAAGCTGAACCTCTCCAAGTACTACATGAAGCCCGGCTTCGCCTTTGGCGGCTCCTGCCTGCCCAAGGACGTACGCGCGCTGAACTACCGCGCCGGCAGCCTGGACGTGGAAGCCCCGCTGATCGGCTCGCTGATGCGCAGCAACGCCGCCCAGGTGCAGAAGGCCTTCGACATCATCGCCAGCCAGGATTCGCGCAAGGTCGCCCTGCTCGGCCTGAGCTTCAAGGCCGGCACCGATGACCTGCGTGAAAGCCCGCAGGTGGAACTGGCGGAAATGCTCATCGGCAAGGGTTTCGACCTGAGCATCTACGACCGCAACGTCGAATACGCCCGTGTCCACGGGGCCAACAAGGAATACATCGAGTCGAAGATCCCGCACGTTTCCTCGCTGCTCAACAGCGACCTCGAAGACGTCGTGGCCAAGGCCGACATCATCGTCCTGGGCAACAGCGACGAGCGTTTCGCCAAGCTGGCTGAGCAGGCGCCGAGCGGCAAGCGGGTGATCGACCTGGTCGGCTTCATGCCCCACGCCAGCAATGGCGTGGCCGAAGGCATCTGCTGGTAAGGACCCGAACGGACCTGCGCGCCCAGCGCGCGCAGGTACTCGGAGACGCATATGGACAAGCTCAAGAACGGCCTCAACCAAGCCAGCGGCTGGATGCTCTATCTCAGCCTGCTGATGCTGCTGGCACTGGCCCTGCCACGCACGGTGTTCGACCCCGAAGCGCGGGACTTCATCCTGCTCATCGGCATCGTCGGCATCTGGCGCTATTCCATGGGCGCCATGCACTTCGTGCGCGGCTGCCTGTTCCTTTACCTGGTGTACCCCTGGTATCGCCGCAAGGTTACAAAACTCGGCAAGGACGCCGACCCCTCTCATGTGTTCCTGCTGGTCACCAGCTTTCGCATCGAGGCACTGACCACCGCCATGGTCTACCGCTCGGTGATTCGCGAAGCCATCGACTGCGGGTATTCCTGCACCGTGGTGTGCTCGATCGTCGAGCTCTCCGACGAGTTGCTGATCAAGAACCTCTGGGCTCAGGCCGAGCCGCCGGCGCATGTCACCCTGGACATCGTACGCATCCCCGGCACCGGCAAGCGTGATGGTCTGGCCTATGGTTTCCGCGCCATTTCCCGGCAGATGCCGGACCGGGATGCGGTGGTGGCGGTTATCGACGGCGATACCGTGCTCGAGCCGGGCGTGGTGATCAAGACCGTGCCCTGGTTCAAGCTCTTCCCCAACGTCGGCGGGCTGACCACCAACGAGTTCTGCGAGGTACGCGGCAGCTACCTGATGAGCGAGTGGCACAAGCTGCGCTTCGCTCAGCGCCACCTCAACATGTGCTCGATGGCGCTCTCCAAACGCGTGCTGACCATGACCGGGCGCATGTCGGTATTCCGCGCCAGCGTGGTGACCGACCCCGAGTTCATCCGCGATGTGGAAAGCGATCACCTGGAACACTGGCGCCTGGGGCGCTTCCAGTTCCTCACCGGTGACGACAAGTCCAGCTGGTACAGCCTGATGCGCCTGGGCTACGACACCTTCTACGTGCCGGATGCGGCGATCAACACGGTCGAGCACCCGCCGGAGAAGAGTTTCATCAAGGCCAGCCGCAAGCTGATGTTCCGCTGGTACGGCAACAACCTGCGGCAGAACTCGCGCGCCCTGCGTCTGGGCATGGGCCGCCTCGGCGCCTTCACCAGTCTGGTGCTGTTCGACCAGCGTGTGTCGATGTGGACCTGCCTGCTGGGCCTATCCGTAGCGATCATCGCCAGCATCAAGTACAGCCTGATGTACCTGCTGATCTACCTGCTGTGGATCGGCAGCACGCGGCTGATCTTGACGCTGCTGCTGATGTGCTCCGGCCACCGCATCGGCCCGGCCTACCCGGTGCTGCTCTATTACAACCAGATCGTTGGCGCGCTGGTGAAGATCTACGTGTTCTTCCGCCTCGACCAGCAATCCTGGACGCGCCAAAACACCAAGCTCAACCGCGGCCTGTCCAGCTTCGCCAACTGGTTCAACAGCTGGTCGTCGCGTGCCATGACCTTCTCTGCCGCCTCTGTCTTCATCGCCGCGCTGCTGGCGCTGGTGTGACCGTACTCGAATAGGAATTAGCCACCATGAACTCCGTCGCCAATCACAACGTCGTCCATGAGTCCGAGGCCCAGCGCCAGCATGCCCGTGTCAAGCTGCCAGGACGCTTGCGCTTTACCAATGCCAAGGGCGAACGCATCGACGCACGCCTGCAGGATGTCTCTGCCGGCGGCTTCAGCTTCACCAACGAGAAGACCACGCACAAGGTCGGTGATTTTCATCGCGGCCAGTTGCAGTTCCAGCTCGACAGCCTGGTGCTGGGGCTGGACGTGGAATTCCAGGTCAATGCCGTGCAGTCCGAGCAAAACCGCGTTGGCTGCCAGTTCCACAACATCGGTGCGCGTGAAGCTGCAGCCCTGCGCCATCTGATCAGCGCGCACCTGGCCGGTGAGCTGGTCAATGTCGGTGAGGTGCTGCACATCCTGCAGCGCGACAACTTCACCAAGGCACGCAAGAGTGGCGCAGCCGGAGGCATGGGCATGTTCGGCCGCCTGCGCGCCGTGACTTTCAGCGGTGCGATCTTCCTCGTCGGCCTGGCCGCCTTCGGTTACATCGGCAAGTCGATCTACGGCCTGTACTTCGTCACCCACGCGCAATCGGCGCAGATCAGCCTGCCGGCGCTGCAGGTGACCATGCCACGCGAGGGCAGCGTGCAGAGCCTGGCGCAGCCCGATGGCATCGTCGAGAAAGGCGCACCGATCGCCACCTTCACCACCAGCATGCTGGAAATGCTCAAGGGCCACCTGGGCGACGATCAGCTCGAGCCGAGCCAGATCGAAGCGCTGTTCGCCCGCGAGATGCAGGGCACCCTGACCAGCCCGTGCAACTGCAAGATCTCCCGCCAACTGGTGGCCGACGGTCAGTTCGCCAGCAAGGGCGACGTTATCTTCGAACTGGTGCCGCAGGATGGCGTGGCAACCGTCGCCGCCAGCTTCCCTTATCGCCACCTGGAGCAGGCTCGTCCCGGCACCCCGGTGACCTTCAAGGTGGCCGGCGAAGACCAGTCGCGTCGCGGCGAGATCGTCAGCAGCGCACTGCATGACGGCGGCCTGAGCTCGGACATCCGCGTGGTGATCAAGCCGCAGGACACCCTGCCGGCCAGCCTCGCCGGTCAGCCGGTGGATGTGGTGATCGACCGTGGCCCGTCGCTGGGCTGGCTGGTCGACCGCGCTGTCGCGGCAGGTCGATAGGGTCTGTTGACGTTTAATCGCGGCCGCGCCGGAGCCAGTTTTTGCGCGGAGCAAGGCATGAGGAGAGAAGTTTGGTTATTCCAAATGAACGACGAATAACACAGCGCCGCGCAAAAACTGGCCCGGCCCTTACGGGTTGCGCGGCAAATGTCGCCAGGCTGCGTTGCGGAGCTTGGCAAGGGGACGACCATTACCGGCGCTCCACGCCTTGCCTGGCGACATTTGGCGCAGCAACGCGACTCGCGATGAAACATCAACAGACCCTACGGAGATCGCCGTGAGCATGCCCCTTCTTCGCCCTGCCCTGCTCGGCCTCGCCGTCAGCGCCACGCTGGCCGGTTGCGCCGGTCTGCCGGATGAGCGCCTGGCGCGCGAAGCCCTGCAGAGCGGCGACCAGCAGACGGCCGAATGGCATTTCCGCCAGCTCGCCGAAATGGGCTACAGCGACGCGCAGATCGGCCTGGCCGACATCTACGCCGCCAATGGCCAGACCCAGGATCTGGATGAGGCCGAGCGTATCTACCGTCAGGCCCTCGACGGCTCACCGCGCGCCAAGGCGCGCCTCGGCAAGCTGCTGGCGCGCAAGCCCGGCAGCAGCCTGGCCGAGCGCCAGGAGGCCGCCGAGCTGCTGGAGAGCGCAGCGCAGGCTCACGAGCCCAGTGCGCTGCTGCCGCTGACCGAACTCTACCTGTTCTACCCACAGGACTTCCCCGCCATGAACCTTGCGCAACGTATCCAAGACTGGCGCCAGCAGGGTCTGCCCCAGGCAGAACTGGCGCAGATTCTTCTGTACCGCACCGATGGCACCTACGATCAGCACCTGGGCGAGATCGAGCGTATCTGCCAGGCACGCCTGGCCAGCAACGACGCCTGCTACGCCGAGCTGGCCACCGTGTACCAGAAGCAGAACCGCGAAGACGACCGTCAGGCGCTGATCGAGCAACTGCTGGCGGGTTATCGCGCCGGCACTGTTTCGCCCAACCAGGTCGACTCCGTGGCCCAGGTACTCAGCGACCCTGAGCTCGGCCAGCCGCAACCCCAGCTCGCCCAGGACCTGCTCGAAGCCATCGCGCCGGACTATCCCGCCGCCTGGGTCAGCCTCGCGCGTCTGCTCTACGACTATCCGGGCCAGGGCGATACCGAAACCCTGCTTGGTTATCTGGACAAGGGCCGTGCCGCAGCCCTGCCGCGCGCCGAGCTGCTGCTCGGACGCCTGTACTACGAAGGCAAGCTACTGCCGCAGGAGCCGAAGAAAGCCGAAGAACACCTGCGCAAGGCCGCGCCCAGCGAACCCAGCGCCAATTACTACCTGGGGCAGATCTACCTGCGCGGCTACCTCGGCGAGGTCTACGCCCAGCAGGCGCTCGACCACCTGCTCAGCGCTGCCCGCGCCGGCCAGCTCAGCGCCGACTTCGTCCTCGCGCAGATGTTCAGCCAGGGCCGTGGGGTCAAGCCCAACCCGGTCAACGCCTACGTATTCAGTCAACTGGCCCTGCCGCGCAACACGCCGCCGACCTTCGAGCTGGCGCATGAAGTGGCCGAGAGCCTGACCCCGGCACAACTGGCCGAGGGCCAACGCCTGCTGCGCGAGGAGCGTGATGCCCGCGGCATCGTCCTGCAGCAGCAGGCCGCCCTGCAGGTCAGCCAGCCATGAACAAGGATGCACGCATGCAGTTGAACAAAATCGTCAGCCAGCTGGGTCTGAGCGCCAGTCTGCTGGCCGCGAGCGCTGCCTGGGCGGCGGATGCGCCGAAGAATTTCGGCCTGGATGTGAAGATCACCGCGCAATCGGAAGACGACCGCGACCTCGGCACCCGTGAGGGTGGCGACGTCAACGGTCTCGGCCTCGACCTGCGCCCCTGGGTCTACGGCGAACGTGGCGACTGGAGCGCCTTCGCCATGGGCCAGGCGGTTACCGCCACCGACACCATCGAAACCGACCCGCTGCAGGACGACGGCGAAGGCAGCGAACAACGCAGCGACGCACGCCAGCCGGACAAGAGCTACCTGGCCATGCGCGAGTTCTGGGTCGACTACGCCGGCCTCACCGCCTACCCCGGCGAGCACCTGCGCGTCGGTCGTCAGCGCCTGCGCAGTGACGAAGGCACCTGGTGGGACACCAACATCGAAGCGGTCAACTGGCGCTTCGACACCACCCTGCTGCAAGCCACGGTCGGCGTTGCCGAGCGCTTCTCCGACTACCGCACCGATCTCGACGACCTGGCGCCCGAAGACGAAGATCGCCAGCACTTCTTCGCCGGCCTCGACTACCAGTGGACGCCCGGCCACCGCATCGGCGCCAAGCTGCACCACAGCCGCGACGACGGCCGTCTGGCCAATCCTGGCGAGCGTGTCGACGAACTGAGCAAGCGCTACACCGGCGACCTGACCTGGTTCGGCCTGCATGCCGACGGTGGCTTCTTCGAGCGCAATTCGCGCAATCGCCTCAACTACTGGGCGCAGCTGACCTGGCTGCAGGGCGATACCGAGCAGTTGCAGCAGGAAGTGGTCGGCAACGACCGCATCGCCACCGGCTCGCGTAGCCAGGATGTCGACGCCTGGGCGATGGACCTTGGCCTGCGCTACAGCCTCGACGACAACTGGAAGATCGGCGCCGCCTATGCCCGTGGCAGCGGTGGCGGCGATGAAGGCAAGTCGCGCCAGTTCATGCAGACCGGCCTGCACAGCAACCGCGCCAACTTCACCGGCGTCGAATCGCGCCTGCACCGTTACGGCGAGGCCTTCCGCGGTGAACTGTCGAACCTGCAGGTGGCCAGTGCGTTCAGCTCCTGGCAGTTGGGCGAGGACTACGACGCCAGCGTCGTCTATCACCGTTTCTGGCGTGTCGATGGCGATCAGGACGTCGGCGACAGCGGCATCACCGCACCGCTGGTAGCGGGCGAGAAAGACATCGGCCAGGAAGTCGACCTGGTGCTGACCCGCTACTTCAAGCAGGGCCTGCTGCCGGCTACCGTCGCCGAACAACTGGATGATCGCTCGGCCCTGGTACGCCTGCGCGCCGGCGTGTTCCTGCCGGGCGACGCCTACGGCAGCGGCACCGATTCGGTGATGCACCGCGCCTTCGTCGACTTCATCTGGCGCTTCTGAGGGATCGGACCATGCAACCCAACGGCTTAGCCCTACCCCTGCTGCTCGGCGCGCTGTGCCTCACCGCGCCCCTGGCCCAGGCCAACCCGACACAGCACCAGTTCGACTACCGCGTGCGCAGCGCCCCGGCGGACGAACTGCATATGGAAGCGCCCAAACTGCCGGACCTGTCCGGCTACACCAAGGAGGCCGTGCTGGCCAAGATTCCGCGTGAACAACGCGGTCAGGTGGTGGTGCGGCGCATGCTGCGCCAGGACGCGCTGAAGGATTTCACCGGTGGCAACGAGCGCCTGCGCGAGTGGATCAAACGCCAGCAGGGCATGCCCCAGGCGATCTTCATCGAGGGTGGCCTGGTCACCGCTCAGGATCTGGCCAAGGCGCTGCCTGACAGCCAGTTCGCCGAGCAGGAGCCGGGCGTGTACATCGCTCGCCTGCCCATCGTCGTCGCCGAGGGCGCGACGCTGCACGTGGGCAAGGAAACCCGCGAGCTGCGCCTGTCGCAGGAGCGCGGTTCGTTCCTGGTCAACGATGGCCAGATGTTCCTCACCGACACCCGCGTCACCGCCTGGCGCGAGGCCGACAACGGCCCGGCGACCATGCGCGACAACGGCAAGGAGTTCCGCCCGTTTCTGGTGTCCTGGGGCGGCAGCGAGCTGTATATCGCCAGCAGCGTGCTGACCAGCCTGGGCTACGACAATTCCAAGTCCTACGGCGTGTCGATCACCCAGTACACACCGAGCATGCACGAGCGCCTGCAACGTGAAGAGCCGACCGGCTGGCTGATCGATTCCGAGTTCGTCGATCACTGGTACGGCTTCTACTGCTACGAAGCGCAGAACGTGGTGATCAAGGGCAACACCTACCGCGACAACATCATCTACGGCATCGACCCGCACGACCGCTCGCACGGTCTGATCATCGCTGAGAACACCGTGTTCGGTACCAAGAAGAAGCACGGCATCATCATCTCGCGCGAGGTCAACGACAGCTGGATCATCAATAACGAGAGCTACGACAACAAGCTCTCCGGCATCGTTATCGACCGTAGCAGCGAGCACAACCTGATCGCTTACAACCGCGTGCACGGCAACCATGCCGACGGCATCACCCTGTACGAAAGCGGCGACAACCTGCTGTGGGGCAACCAGGTGCTGCGCAACCAGCGCCATGGCATCCGCATCCGCAACAGCGAGAACATTCGCCTGTACGACAACCTCTCGGCGATGAACCAACTGACCGGCGTGTACGGCCACATCAAGGACCTGTCCGACACCGACCGCGACCTGGACCTCGACCCGTTCGATACCAAGATCTCGATGATCATCGTCGGCGGCACCCTGGCCGGCAACGGCTCCAGCCCGATCAACATCGACTCGCCGCTATCGGTCGAGCTGTACCGCGTGAAGATGCTTGCCCCGCGCAAGAGCAGCGGCATCCAGCTCGCCGGCATCCTCGGCGAAAAACAGGACGAAATCCTCGACCTCATGGTGCGCCAGCGCCTACCCGTGCTGATCGATCCGATCGAGCCCGAGAAACTGACCAATTGATGAGGCCAACGATGATCCCATCACCCTTCAAATCCCTTTCCCTGGCCGTGGCCTGTGCCCTGGCCAGCACCGCACTGCAGGCGCAAGAGCGCCAGGCGCCGCAGTATCAGGTCGAAGACTGCTGCTCGCTGTGCCCGGCTGCGCACGACGCCAGCCGCTACACCACCAACTACATGAAGAACTTCGTCACCCTGCTCGATGCCGAGGAAGGCTGGCTGTTTCGAAGCGTCGAAGACCTGCGCACCGAATTCGGCACCAGTGAAGTCGGCTACCAGCGCCTCAAGGAGCTGCGTGACGGCCTCAAACAACGCGGCGTGGAGCTGGTGGTGGTCTACCAACCGACCCGCGGCCTGGTCAATCGCAACAAGCTGTCGCCCGCCGACTACCAGCGCTTCGACTACGACAAGGCGCTGCGCAACTACCGCCAGGCGCTGAGCCGCTTCGAACAGCTGGGTATCTGGGTGCCGGACCTGACGCCGCTGACCGACGAAGACAGCGACAAAGAGTTCTACTTCCGCCGCGACCAGCACTGGACGCCCTACGGCGCCGAGCGCACCGCACGCCTGGTGGCAGAGACGGTCAAGCGCATCCCCGGTTTCGAAGATATTCCGCAGAAGGAATTCGTCACCGAACGCATCGGCCTGATGGGCAAGACCGGCACCATGCAGAACGTCGCCAGCCAGCTGTGCGGCACCGGCTACGCGGTGCAATACGTCGATCAGTTCATCACCGAACCGAAGGACGCCAGCGATGGCGACGCGCTGTTCGGCGACGAGAGCAGCCCGAAGATCACCCTGGTCGGCACCAGCCACAGCGGCAAGAACTACAACTTCGGCGGTTTTCTCGAAGAGTACCTGGGCACCGACGTGCTCAACGCTGCCTTCCCAGGCGGCGGCCTGGAAGGCGCGATGCTCGAGTATCTGGCCAGCGATGCCTTCCAGAACGACCCACCGCAGGTTCTGATCTGGGAGTTCTCGCCGCTCTACGACCTGGCTTCCGACCGTATCCACCGCCAGCTGATGGCCAGCCTGAGCAACGGCTGCAGCGGCCAGACCGAGGTGCTCGCCAGCGAGAAGCGCCTGCATCCGGGCAGCAACGAAATCCTCGTCAATGGCGAGAACAAGCTGCTGACCCTGGCCGGCAATCGCCACCAGCTCGACCTGCGCTTCAGCGACCCTGCGGTCAAGCGCGTCGACGCCACCATCTGGTACCTCAACGGCCGCCGCGAACAGCTCAAGCTGGAGAAACCCAACACCGTCGATACCGACGGGCGTTTCACCGTCGAGTTGCGCGACGAGCCGGGCTGGGGTGAACAGAACTTCTTCGCCCTGGAAATCCAGAAGCCCGAAGACAGCGCCGACGACCTGAAAGTCCAGGCCAGCCTGTGCCAGCGCCCGAGCGGCACTAGCCAGCAAGTCGCGCGGCACGACTGAGGAGGCCACCATGCCCATACGACTCGCTCCCTTGACCCTGATGGCCGTGCTGCTCAGCGGCCCGGCCTTTGCCGAACTGCAACCGCCCGCGGGCTACTACGCCGCCGTCGGCCAGCGCGACGGCAAGGCGCCCGCCTGCCCGGCGGTGCCGCAGCCGTATACCGGAGAGCTGCAGTTCACCAGCAAGTACGAGGGCTCCGACAAGGCGCGCGCCACGCTCAACCGCCAGGCGGAGAAGAACTTCCGCAAGCAGACCGAGGGCATCGTCCGCCTGGAGAAGGAAGGCGGGCGGATGATCACCAGCTACATGCGCACCGGTCAGCCGGAGCGCCTGGAATGCGCCATCGAATGGCTCGACCAGTGGGCCAGTGCCGATGCGCTGGAGTCCGAGCAGTTCAACCACACCGGCAAGTCGATGCGCAAATGGGCGCTCGGCAGCCTGGCCGGCGCCTGGCTGCGCCTGAAGTTTTCCGAGTCGCAGCCACTGGCCGCCTACCCGCAGCAAAGCGCACGCATCGAGGCCTGGTTCACCCGCCTGGCCGAACACACGGTACGCGAGTGGAGCGACCTGCCGCTGCGCAAGATCAACAACCACAGCTACTGGGCCGCCTGGTCGGTGATGGCGGTGGCGGTCATCGATGATCGCCGCGACCTGTTCGACTGGTCCGTCAGTCAATTCCGCATCGCCGCCAATCAGGTCGATGACGAAGGCTACCTGGCCAACGAGATGCGCCGTAGCCAGCGCGCCCTGGCCTACCACAACTACGCCCTGCCGCCGCTGGCGATGATCGCCGCGTTCGCCGAGGCCAATGCAGTCGACCTGCGCGGCGAGAACCATGGCGCCCTGCAGCGCCTGGCCGAACGCGTACTGCAAGGTGCGCGCGACCCGGCTGCGTTCGCCCAGCGCACCGGCTCCAAGCAGGACATGAGCGAGCTGCGCAAGGACTTCAAGTACGCCTGGCTGGCGCCTTACTGCAGCCTCTACGCCTGCAGTGAAGAGACCCGCGAACTGAACCAGGAGATGGGGCCGTTCAACAGCTTCCGCCTCGGTGGCGAGGTGACCCAGGTGTTCGAAAAACCGTAGGAGCCGGCTTGCCGGCGATGCCTTTAAAAGCTGATCGCTGGCAAGCCAGCTCCTACCGGACGTAACAAAACAAACCCTCCGCTCGCGGGGGGAAAGGGGGGCGCTGCCCCGGCTGTTCACGGAGAAGCACGGATGGTCTTTTCATCCAACGTCTTTTTGTTCCTGTTTCTGCCGATCTTTCTCGGCCTGTACTACCTGTGCCCGAATCGCGGGCGCAACCTGCTGATCCTGATTGGCAGCTACGCCTTCTATGCGTGGTGGCGGGTGGATTTCCTCCTGCTGTTCGCTGCGGTAACGCTGTGGAACTACATCTTCGGCCTGCGCATCCAGGCGCATGCCGGCACAGAGGCGGCGCGCCGCTGGGTGGTAGCGGGTGTAGTCGGCAACCTGGCCACGCTGGGCTACTTCAAGTACGCCAACTTCGGTGTGGCCAATATCAACGCCGTGCTCGAATCGATGGGGATGGAACCCTTCGTCCTCACTGCGGTGATCCTGCCGATCGGTATCTCCTTCTACATCTTCCAGTCGATCAGCTACCTGATTGACGTGTACCGCCGCGATACCGAGCCAACGCGCAACCTGATCAACTTCGCGGCCTTCATTGCCCTGTTCCCGCAACTGATCGCCGGCCCCGTGCTGCGCTACAAGGACCTGGCCGACCAGTTCACCGACCGCAGCCACAGCCTCGACAAGTTCAGTGAAGGCGCCACGCGCTTCATGCAGGGCTTCGTCAAGAAGGTATTCATCGCCGACAGCCTGGCACCGCTGGTGGACCACTGCTTCGCCCTGGAAAACCCCAGCACCGGCGATGCCTGGCTGGGCATGATCGCCTACACCGCGCAGCTTTACTTCGACTTCTCCGGCTATAGCGACATGGCCATCGGCCTGGGCCTGATGATGGGTTTCCGCTTCATGGAGAACTTCAACCAGCCCTATATCAGCCAGTCGATCACCGAGTTCTGGCGGCGCTGGCACATCAGCCTGTCCACCTGGCTGCGTGACTACCTGTACGTACCGCTGGGCGGTAACCGTCATGGCACGTTCAACACCTATCGCAACCTGTTCCTGACCATGCTGCTGGGCGGCTTCTGGCACGGCGCCAACTGGACCTTCCTGATCTGGGGCGCCTGGCACGGCATGTGGCTGGCCATCGAACGCGCCCTCGGCGTGAAAGCCGCACCGATTGTGTTCAACCCGCTGAAATGGGCCTTCACCCTGCTGCTGGTAATGCTCGGCTGGGTGATCTTCCGCGCCGAGAATCTGGAGGTGGCCGGGCGCATGTATGCCGCGCTGCTGCCCTTCGGTGACTGGCAATTGAGCGAGCTGACCCTGGCGCGCATCACCGGGCTGCAGATGGTCACGCTGGTGCTGGCCTGGGTAGTGATCGCCGTCAACGGCGCCCGCCAGTTCCTCGCCAGCCGCAACCATGAGCCGGGCCTGACCCTGGCCAGCGCCGGCATCGCCCTGCAAGCCGTCGACCTGCGCCTGGTGGCCATGCGCGGCGCCCTGCTGCTGTTGTTCTGCGTCTCGCTGCTCAAGCTCTCGGCGCAGAGCTACTCCCCCTTCCTGTACTTCCAGTTCTGAGCGGAGGCCGACAATGAATCGCCCCATCAAGACCCTGTATGTCACGCTGTTCGCCCTGCTGCTGTTGCCGGCCAGCCTGCTCGCCCTGACCAAGCTCGCCGACTACCACATGCCAGCGCAACCGAGTGTGCTCGACGGCGGCCTGGCCAAGAGCTTCGAGCGTCACTACGACGAGAACTTCCCGCTCAAGCAGGCCGGCATCAACCTCTGGGCCGCCGTGGAATACCTGGCATTCGGCGAGGGCCGCAGTGGCCTGGTGATCGGCGAAGACGGCTGGCTGTACTCGGACGAAGAGTTCGATCCAGTGGTCGACGGTCAGCGTCAGCTGCGCGACAACCTGGCGCTGATCCGTGGTGTACAGCGTCAGCTCGAGGAACGCGATATCCAACTGATTCTGGCCATCGTCCCGGCCAAGACGCGTCTGTACCCGGAGCACACCGGTAGCCATCGCCCCAGCGCTCTGCAGCGCAGCCTGTACCCGCGTTTTCACCGCGCGGTGCGCAACGCCGGGATCGCCGCACCGGATCTGCTCGCACCGCTGCAGGTAGCCAAAGCCGACGCCCCGGTGTTCCTGCGTACCGACACCCACTGGACCCCGGAAGGCGCCGACGTCACTGCCAAGGCGCTGAGCGACGTGGTGCACAGCGCCATGCAACTGCGTGGCGAGCCACAGCAGTTCGTCACCGAAACCGTGGAAACCCGCACGCACGAAGGCGACCTGACTCGCTTTCTGCCGCTGGCACCGCTGTTCGAAAACCTGATGCCGCAGGCCGACCGCTTGCAGCAGCGTGAGACCCAAGCCGCCGAAAGCAGTAGCGACGACCTGTTCGGCGACAGCGACCTGCCGGTGACGCTGGTCGGCACCAGCTACAGCGCCAACCCGGCCTGGAACTTCGCAGGCGCCCTGCGTGAGCACCTGCAGCGCGACCTGGCCAACCACGCCGAGGAAGGCGGCGGCCCGCTGGTACCGATGCTCAAGTACCTGCAAAGCGACGAGCTCGAGGACCACCCGCCACAGCTGGTGATCTGGGAATTCCCCGAGCGTTATTTGCCGATGGCCAGCGATTTCACCGATTTCGACCCGCAATGGCTCGCCGCACTCAAAGACGGCGGCGAGCGCCAGGGGCTGGCTGCTGCCAGTCACTGATTCATCCCCCAAGGAGGACTATCCGATGACAACTCAAACCACCCTACGCCGCTTCACCCTGGGCGCCTGCGCCCTGGCCCTCGGTCTCGGCATGTTCCAGGCACAGGCCGATGACGGCGCTCTCTATGGACCCAAAGCGCCCAAGGGCTCGGCCTTCGTCCGCGCCTACAACGCCAGCAGCGCCGAACTCGATGTCAGCGTCGGCCAGACCCAGCTCAAGCAGATCTCGCCGCTGGGCTCCAGCGACTTCAAGTTCCTTCCGGCCGGCAGCTATCAGGCCCAGGTCGGTAACGCGCAGATGGCGGTGGATCTGCAGGCCGCGCGTTACTACACCCTGGTCAGCCAGACCGGCGCCGAGCCGCGCCTGGTCGAGGAGCCGCCCTTCACCAGCCGCCAGAAAGCGCTGCTGCGTGTCCAGAACCTGACTGACAGCACCCTCAGCCTGAAGACTGCCGACGGCAAGACCGCCGTGGTCGCCGACGTCAAACCCGACGGCCGTGGCGACCGCGAGATCAACCCGGTGAAGGTTGGCCTGGCGCTGTTCGACGGCGAGCGCAAGGTCGCCGACCTGAAACCGGTCACCCTCGGGCGCGGCGAAGTCGTCAGCCTGTTCGTCACTGGCGGTCAGGGCAAGTTGTCGCCGGTATGGGTCAAGCGCCCCATCGACGGTTAAGGCAGTGCGTTTCTAGAACAAGGAAAACGGCGGGTACACGTCGCACCGACACGACACGGGCAAACCACTTGATCAATCGCTCAGGAGAGACACAACCATGACCCCCATCATCCTTTCCGGTGGCAGCGGCTCGCGACTCTGGCCTCTTTCGCGCAAGCTCTATCCCAAGCAGTTCCTCGCCCTGACCGGTGAGCAGACGTTGTTCCAGCAGACCCTGCAGCGCCTTTCCATCGAGGGCATGCAGCCGCCCGTGCTGGTGGCCAATCAGGAGCACCGTTTCATCGTGCTCGAGCAGCTGGAGCAGATCGACCTGCAGGCGCAAATGCTCCTGCTCGAACCCTTCGGCCGCAACACGGCACCGGCTGTGGCCATGGCGGCCCTGCAACTGATCGCCGAAGGCCGTGACGAGCTGATGCTGGTGCTGCCGGCCGACCATGTGCTGGACGATCAGCAAGCCTTCCGCCAGGCCCTGGCGCTGGCAACCGTGGCCGCCGAAAAAGGCGAGATGGTGCTGTTCGGCGTGCCGGCCGACCGACCGGAGACCGGCTACGGCTACATCCGCGGCCAGGCTGACGGCAGCCTGCCCGACGGCGTGGCGCGTGTCGCCAGCTTCGTCGAGAAACCCGATGCCCAGCGCGCCACCGAGTACGTGAAGAGCGGCGATTACTACTGGAACAGCGGCATGTTCCTGTTCCGCGCCAGCCGCTTCCTCGAAGAGCTCAAGCACCACGACGTGGACATCTACGACACCTGCCTGCTGGCACTGGAACGCAGCCAACGCGACGGCACGCAGGTCGCCATCGACCCGGCTACCTTCGCCTGCTGCCCGGACAACTCCATCGACTACGCGGTGATGGAGAAGACCAGCCGCGCCTGCGTGGTACCGCTGGCCGCCGGCTGGAACGATGTCGGCAGCTGGTCGTCGATCTGGGAAGTACACGACAAGGACGACGCCGGTAACGTGACCAAGGGCGACGTGGTGATCGAGGACAGCCGCAACTGCCTGATCCATGGCAATGGCAAGCTGGTCTCAGTGCTCGGCCTGGACGACATCGTCGTGGTGGAAACCAAGGACGCCATGATGGTGGCGCACAAGGACCGCGTGCAGGACGTCAAGAAACTGGTTGGCAAGCTCGACGAGCAGGGTCGCTGCGAGACTCAGAACCACTGCGAGGTCTACCGCCCTTGGGGCTCGTACGACTCGGTGGACATGGGAGGCCGCTTCCAGGTCAAGCACATTACCGTCAAACCGGGCGCGCAGCTCTCCTTGCAGATGCACCACCACCGTGCCGAGCACTGGATCGTGGTGTCCGGTACCGCCAAGGTGACCTGCGACGATAAAGAGTTCCTGCTCACCGAGAACCAGTCCACCTACATCCCGATGACCTCGGTACACCGCCTCTCCAACCCGGGCAAGATCCCGCTGGAGATCATCGAAGTGCAATCCGGCACCTACCTCGGTGAGGACGATATCGAGCGCCTGGAAGATGTGTACGGTCGCAGCGATGCGGTAGCCGTCGGCGCCGCACACTGAGCTGTTCGTAGCCCGGATGCAATCCAGGTCGATATCGGCCCCGGATTGCATCCGGGCTACACCCTTGTTCATCCGCGGCATACGCAGTGAGCTCCCCTCTCCCATTCATGGGAGAGGGGTTGGGGGAGAGGGCAGAAGACACCCACGTCACTCGTGGCTATCTCTTCCCCGTCCCCTTTCCCTCACTGTCACACCCTGCGACAGCCCACGCGGTTACCCTGACAAAGCACCTTGTGTAGGATGAACGCAGACTTCGCAAAAAGGCTGCCCTCATGCTGTTCGGTGTCGTACTCGTCATCACCTGGCTGATCCTGCTGATTCGCTACCCGACCAAGGCCCTGCCGGTGTCCATGGCCGCACTGGTCGGTCTCGGCCTGGTGGCGACCTGGGTGCTCTGGCAGGAAAGTCAGGACGAGCGTTACCTCGCCCATCTCGAGCTGCGCCTGAGCTACGACCCGCAGCGCTGCCCCGCCGATCGCCCGCTGGCCATCGACCTGAAGAACGGCAGCGATGCCGCCCTGCTGGAGCTGCGCTGGGAAGTCGCCGCCTACCGCCCAGGCAACGCCACCAACCTGGCCCAGCGCCTTTACGAGTCGCCACGCTACAGCGGCCCCGGCGAGCTGCTGCCGGACGCCAGCTGGAACGACTGCATGCCCCTGCCCGACCTGCGTAGCGGCTATCGCCCGGCTACGCTGGAGTTTCGCGCCGAGCGCCTGCAAGGCAAGTTCATTCGCTAAGTAGGGTGCGCCGTGCGCACCAATGATTCGGCACAATGGTGCGCACAGCGCACCCTACCCAAGGAAACCCGCGCATGCCTCAACCCAGCGTTCTCATCACTGGTTGCTCCAGCGGCATCGGTCGCGCCCTGGCCGACGCCTTCAAGGCGGCTGGCTATGCGGTATGGGCCACGGCACGCAAGGACGGTGACCTTGCGGCGCTCGAGCAGGCGGGGTTCCACGCAGTGCAACTCGACGTCAACGATGGCAGCGCGCTGCAGCAGCTAGCCACACGCCTGAGCGAGGAGATCGGCGGCCTCGATGTGCTGATCAACAACGCTGGCTATGGCGCCATGGGCCCGCTGCTCGACGGCGGCGTGGAAGCCATGCAGCGACAGTTCGAAACCAACGTGTTCTCAATCGTTGGCGTGACCCGCGCGTTCTTCCCGCTGCTGCGCCGTAACCGGGGCCTGGTGGTCAATATCGGCAGCGTGTCGTCGGTGCTGGTAACGCCTTTCGCTGGCGCCTACTGCGCCTCCAAGGCAGCGGTGCATGCCTTGAGCGACGCCCTGCGCATGGAGCTGGCGCCCTTCTCCATCGAGGTGATGGAAGTGCAGCCAGGCGCCATCGCCTCCAGTTTCGGCGCCAATGCCAGCCAGCAGGCCGAGGCGCTGATCCGCGGGGATTCGCCCTGGTGGCCGCTACGCGACGGCATCCGCGCCCGCGCCAAGGCCTCGCAGGACAACCCGACCCCGGCCAACGACTTTGCCACGCAACTGCTGGCCGCGGTGCAGCGCGACACACGCCCGCGCCTGCTGCGCCTGGGCAACGGCAGTCGCGCCCTGCCGCTGCTTGCCACACTGTTGCCCAAGGCGCTGCTGGAACGGGTTCTGCGCAAACGCTTCGGCCTGGCGCAGCAGCTGTGAGCCAGAGCCTGCCCGTGCGCTACTACGCCGTTGCGGGGGTGATCGCCGCCGTGCTGCTGAACCTGCTGCTGCGCACCTTCGTGCGCCTCGGCGGCGTGTTCACCACCCTGCTGATCGCCGCCGCCATCGCCGCCAGTCTGGCGCTGGTATTTCACTGGCGAACCGGGCGCGCACCGAGCAACGCCGAGCGCTGGCGCATCACCTTGCTCTATGGCGGCGTGCTCGGGCTGCTCTATCTGGGCCTGCTGGGCATGATGTACCTGCAGGACACGCCCAGCCCCATGGGCCTGTTTCTGTTCAGCCTGCACTACCTCTGCTATCCAGTGCTGGCCTGGCTGGCGTTTTCGCCACGTTATGGCCGCTGATTCCGCCAGGAAACCATCTGCATGCTGCATACCCTCGCCGTCGCCAACTACCGCTCGATCAACAGCCTGATCCTGCCGCTGGGCCGGCTCAACCTGATCACGGGCGCCAACGGCAGCGGCAAGTCCAACCTCTACCGCGCCCTGCGCCTGCTGGCGGAAACCGCACAAGGTGGCGTGGTCAACGCGCTGGCGCGCGAAGGTGGGCTGGAGTCGAGTTTCTGGGCCGGGCCAGAGAAAATTTCTCGGCGCATGCGCAGCGGCGAGGTGCCCGTACAGGGCGGCCCACGGCAGAACGTGATGCGTCTACGTCTGGGGTTTGCCGGTGATGATTTCGGCTATGCCATCGCCCTTGGTCTACCCGAGCCAAGCAGTTCGGCCTTCGCCCTCGACCCGGAGATCAAGCGTGAATGCATCTGGGCCGGCCCCAGCTATCGCCCCGCTTCGCTGCTGGTGGATCGCGCCGGGCCCATGGTGCGCATGCGTGAAGGTCGCAGTTGGCAGGTATTGGCCCAGCATGTGCCGAACTACGACAGCCTGTTCGACCAGATCGGCAACGACCCGAATTGCCCGGAAGTCTTCCAGCTACGCGAAACCATCCGCCGCTGGCGCTTCTACGATCACTTTCGCAGCGATGCCGAGGCGCCCGCGCGCCAACCGCAACTGGGCACGCGTACGCCAGTGCTGCATCACGATGGCCGCGACCTGGCTGCCGCGCTGCAGACCATCCGCGAGATAGGCGACCGCGCCGCACTGGACGCCGCCATCGACGACGCCTTTCCCGGCAGCCGTCTGCATATCGACTTTCAAGCGGGCGGGCGCTTCGCCGTGGAGCTGCGCCAGGAAGGCTTGCTGCGCCCGCTGAGCGCTGCAGAACTGTCCGACGGTACGTTGCGCTACCTGCTGCTGGTCGCCGCCCTGCTCACGCCGCGACCGCCCTCATTGATGGTGCTCAACGAGCCGGAAACCAGCCTGCACCCGGATCTGTTGCCTGCACTCGGTCGCCTGATCATCGCCGCCTCGAAGCAGACCCAGGTGTGGGTCGTCTCCCACGCCAGCCGCCTGATCGCCACGCTCAAGGAAAGCCCCGACTGCAACACCCTGGAGCTGGACAAACAGCTCGGCCAGACCTGCATTCGCGGCCAGGGCATGCTCGACGAGCCACCCTGGCATTGGCCGGATTAAGACGTCCGTAGGCTGCGCCGCGCGTACCGGCTTCTAATCGCAATCAGCTACGGTCCCGTGAAGCGCGGTGCGCATAGCGCACCCTACGTGTTCTCACAGCCCGTCGAGATAGCGCTCGACATCCAGCGCCGCCATGCAGCCGGCACCGGCCGAAGTGATCGCCTGGCGATAGACCGAGTCGGCCACATCACCGGCGGCGAACACACCGGGAATGCTGGTCGCGGTGGCATTGCCCTCGCGACCGCCATTGACCACCAGATAGCCATCCTTCAGCGCCAGCTGGCCTTCGAACAGGCTGGTATTGGGCGTATGACCGATGGCGACGAACAGCCCTTCGACACTCAGCTCGCGGTAGGCGCCGCCATATTGTTTCAAACGCACGCCGGTAACGCCGGTGGCATCACCCAGCACCTCGTCCACCTCGGCATTGAGCTGCAGCTCGATCTTGCCCTCGGCAATACGCGCATGCAGCTTGTCCTGCAGGATCTTCTCGGCACGGAAGGTCTCACGGCGATGGACCAGCGTGACCTTGCTGGCGATGTTGGCCAGGTACAGCGCCTCTTCCACCGCCGTATTGCCGCCGCCGACCACTGCCACCTCACGGCCGCGATAGAAGAAGCCGTCGCAGGTCGCGCACGCCGAAATGCCGCGCCCCATGAACGCCTCTTCACTGGGCAACCCCAGGTAACGCGCGCTGGCACCAGTGGCGATGATCAACGCGTCGCAACTATAGGTGCCGCTATCGCCGACTAGGGTGAATGGCTTGCCGGCCAGATCCACGGCGTTGATGTGGTCGAAAACGATCTCGGTCTCGAAGCGCTCGGCATGCTCTTGCATACGCTGCATCAGCGCCGGGCCGGTCAGGCCGTGCGGGTCGCCCGGCCAGTTGTCCACTTCGGTGGTGGTGGTCAGTTGACCGCCGGCCTGGATACCGGTGATCAGCAGCGGCTTCAGATTGGCGCGCGCGGCATACACCGCCGCGCTGTAACCAGCAGGGCCTGAACCCAGGATAATGACGCGGGCATGACGAACGGCGGACATCGCTAACTCCTCGCAGGCCCATAGGGCCGGCAGGCCAGAATAAAAAGGGACTCTCGAAGCACTAGGGGAAGGCTTGGAAGAATGAGAGCCCCGCAAAAGCGAAACTGTGCGCAAGGCTATCCAGGCCGCCGGGCCAGCGGAAATATCCATTACCAATTCCGCGAATAGAATCCGACTATGGCTGCGAGGCGCCCCTCTGAACTTTCGCCTCGGCGACGAAGTCGGTATGGTCGCGCGCATCAACCACTCAGGAGACCGCCATGCCCGCCGCTCCCGTCCTGTCCGGCCCGCAATACCTGCGAGAAGGCCTGAGGCTGGTACTCAGCCCTGGCCTGCGCCTGTTCGTGCTGCTGCCGCTAGCGGTCAATCTGATTCTGTTCGTCACCATGATCAGCTTTGCCGTGCAGCAGTTCAGCGGTTGGGTCGACACCTTCATGCCCACTCTGCCGAGCTGGCTGAGCTTTCTGCAGTACATCCTCTGGCCGCTGTTCGTGGTGCTGGTAGTGCTGATGGTGTTCTTCACCTTCACGATGCTAGCCAACATCATCGCCGCGCCGTTCAACGGGTTTCTCGCGGAGAAAGTCGAGGTGGTGGCGCGCGGCGAGGATCACTTCCCACCATTCAGTTGGGGCGAGCTGGTGGCCATGGTGCCGCGCACCATGGGCCGCGAGATGCGCAAGCTGGGTTACTTCCTGCCACGCGCCATCGGCCTGCTGATTCTCAGCTTCATCCCGGTGGTGAACCTGGTAGCCGCGCCGCTGTGGCTGCTGTTCGGCGTGTGGATGATGGCCGTGCAGTACATCGACTACCCGGCGGACAACAACAAGATGAGCTGGCAGGACATGCTCGCCTGGCTGCGCGAGAAGCGCTGGCAGAGCCTGAGTTTCGGCGGCATCACCTACGCCGCGCTGCTGGTGCCGGGGCTGAACATCCTGATGATGCCAGCCGCCGTGGCCGGCGCCACTTTGTTCTGGGTGCGCGAGCGCGGTGAGCAGGCGCTAGGTTCGCGCAAGGACATCGTGTAACGCCTGCATCGAGGCCTGCGACTCGCGTTCGATGCGCCTGCGCATGAACAGGCCATTGGCCAGGCGCATCGGCCAGCCGGCGAAACCGTATTCGAGGGTGCGCACGAACTCGCAGCCGCCCTCGACCGCCACGCACTCGTATGTCAACAGCAGGTGCAGGCCATGATCGCCACGCGCACTGGCCTGCCAACGCTGGGCCGGCTGATAGTCGAGCACGTCCCAGCATAGATGCCCGGCGCGGCCGCCTGCATGAATGTCTTCCTCGAATCGCTCGCCCGCGAGCAGCGTCCCCTCGCGACCGTAGATACGCAGTGACGACGGATGCCACTGCGGCCAGTGGCTAGGCGTTGCGGCGTAGGCCAGCACGCGATCGGCAGGTTGGCTGATACGAATACGGTGCTGCTGGCGGTTCTGTTGATGAATCGTCTCCGGCTCCCAGTGCAGGGTGCCGTACAGCCAGTCCATCAGCGGGTGGACGATGCCGAAGTTGCGCGAATGCATCAGCTCGCGGCGATGGTGCAGCGCATGCAGACGGCGCATCTGACGAATCCACGGCAAGCGTGACACAGGATGCTCCGCCGGCAGGTGCTCGCAGGCATGCACCACTTCGTAAGTCATGTAACCCAGCAACATGCTGCCGGCGAACAGCGCGGCGAAGTTGCCGTCGAGCTGAGACAGCAGCCACCAGGTGGCGAAAGTAGGCAGGCTGAACAGTACGATGAGCCAGGAAGGAAACAGAATCACCCGCCAGTCGCGCGCCGTTTCGTAAGGCATCAGCGTCTCGACGAAGAAGCTGTGGTGATCGCCGGTATGGCGCTTGTAGAAGAGTTTGCCGAAACGCGTCTTGTTGTGGCCGAGCCGTTTGTGCACCTGGTATTCACCCCAACTGAAGAACACCAGCGTTACCGGCACCAGCAGCCACTGCCAGGGCGCCACGGCCTCCAGCGTGCTCCCGAGCCAGCCGATACAGAGCAGCCCGTAGGCCAGCACGAACGCAGCGTGCAGCCAGGGGTTGTACCGCGGATGGATGGCAGCCCGGTAGTCGCTGCGAAAAGCCTGGGCATTGTCGTTGTTGTAGGCCATGGCGCTCTCCTGTGGATTGACAGCAGTCTAGGCCCGGCCAAATCATTCGAATAATGGATATTTGAAAAGAGCATTATCCGTGATAACGAATTTACGTCAGCTCGACCTCAACCTGCTGCTGGTCTTCGATGCGCTGATGCAGGAGGGCAATCTGACCCGCGCGGCACAGCGTCTGCACCTGAGCCAGTCGACGGTCAGCAACGCCCTCGCCCGTCTGCGTCAGCAACTGGGCGAGGAGTTGTTCCAGCGCACCGCGCGCGGCATGACGCCGACCGCGCGCGCTCTGGTGCTTTACCCACCCGTGCGTCAGGCGCTGCACTTGCTGCAGGCCGGCCTCGGCCCGGCAGAGCCTTTCGATGTGCAGGCGCCACACGTGTTCAGCCTGTCGCTCAACGACTACGCCCAGGCCGCGCTGCTGCCGATGCTGCAGGCGCATCTGGCCCGTGTCGCCCCGCAGGTGGAGGTTGTCGCGCACAGCGACGACGCCGACAACCTGCTGCCGCGCCTGGAGAGCGGTGCCCTGGACCTGGCCATCGATTATCTGCATGTCGATTCGCCCGACCTGCATTACGCGCCACTGCGCGAGGAGGCGTTGGTGGTGATCGGGCGCAAGGATCATCCAGCCTTCGTCGGCGGCCTGAACCTCAAGGATTACCAACAGGCTCGCCACGTGATCGTGACGCCGCGAGCAGGACGTGGCTCACCACTGGAAATCGTCCTGGGCTCGGCCAAGGTTCGGCGCCAGGCTGCGCTGCACCTGCCCAACTACCTGCCGATTCCGGCCATCGTCGCCCACACAGACCTACTCGGCACCATACCCGCGCGCCTGGCCGAAGCCTTCGCACCGCTGTTCGCCCTGCAGGTCGCACCATTGCCCTTCGACATGCCCGCCGTGCAGATCAGCCTGATCTGGCATCGCCAGCAGCACCACGACCCGGCACATGCCTGGCTACGCGAACAACTGCACGGCCTGCTCGCCTGACACATAACCGCAATCAAAACGTCATGCGCACTACATGACCCAGGCAGAGACTGGGCTTATGAACGCACCGTCTCTGCATATCGCGCTGATCAGCGAAACCTTCCCGCCGGAAATCAACGGCGTGGCCAACACCCTCGGCCGCCTGGTCGAAGGCCTGCTTGGCCGCGGCCACCGCGTGCAACTGATACGGCCGCGCCAGGACATCGACCACGCGCAGGACGCCGACGATGACCTGCTGCTGACCCGCGGCTGGCCGTTACCTGGCTACCCCGGCCTGCAATGGGGCCAGTCGTCGCTGCACAAGCTGCTCAGGCGCTGGCAGCGGCAACGCCCGGACGTGCTTTACATCGCCACCGAAGGCCCGCTGGGCCTGTCCGCCTTGCGCGCTGCCAGACGCCTGGCGATCCCGGTGGTCAGCGGTTTTCACACCAACTTCCAGCAGTACACCGGGCACTACGGCATCGGCCTGCTGACCCGGGCGATGACCAACTACCTGCGCTGGTTCCACAACCGCACGCAACTGACGCTGGTGCCGAGCATTGGCCAGAAGGTCGACCTCGAACGCCGCGACTTCGAACGCCTGGCCCTGCTCGCCCGCGGCGTCGACAGCCAGCTGTTCCATCCACGCCGGCGCAGCGACGCCCTGCGCGAAAGCTGGGGCCTGGGGCCGGATGACCTGGCGGTGCTGCATGTCGGTCGCCTCGCGGCGGAAAAGAACCTAGGCCTGCTGGTCAAGGCCTTCCGCACCTTGCAGACGGCCCACCCGCACCGCCGTATGCGCCTGATTCTGGTTGGCGACGGACCACTGCGCACCAGCCTGCAGGCGCAGCTACCGGAAGCGCTGTTCTGCGGTCTGCAGCGCGGTGAAACGCTGGCCGAGCACTACGCGTCAGGTGACCTTTTTCTGTTTCCCAGCCTGTCGGAAACCTTCGGCAACGTGGTGCTGGAAGCCCTGGCCTCGAGTCTCGGTGTGGTGGCGTTCGACCAAGCAGCGGCCGCCCAACATATCCATCACGGCCACAACGGCCTGCTCGCCCGTCCCGGTGACGAGGCAGGCTTTTGCGAAGCCGCCTGTGAATTACTGGGTGATGCGGAGGTACTGCGGCATATCCGCCTCAACGCCCGCCGACATGCCAGCCATCTGAGCTGGGACGACATCGTCGCGCTGTTCGAACAGCACCTGCGCAGTGCCATGCAGCCGGTGCCCGAACGGACACAGCCGGTGCACCTCGACACCCCGGTGGCGATCCCGAGCAAAACCTCAGATTCCCCGTAGGGTGCGCCGTGCGCAATGCGAACCTGACGCGATGCCGAACTGGTTCGTGCGGCGCTCCATCAAACAGCAGGCGTAAAAAAGCCCCGATGTGCCGGGGCTGAGAACGGGGCGCCGGATCGCGACGCCCGATAGAAACGGACTCAGACCAGTGTGGTCAGCGCATCGCGGCTGAACGGCAGGATGTCCTGCTCGCGGCCTTCACGCACCTTCAGCGCCCAGTCCGGGTCGACCAGCAGCGCGCGGCCCACGGCGACCAGGTCGAACTCTTCCTTGCTCAGGCGCTCGAGCAGGTTTTCCAGGCTGGCCGGCTCGGCCACCTTGTCGGTCTTGACCATGAACTGCAGGAACTCGCCATCCAGGCCGACGCTGCCGACGGTGATGGTCGGCTTGCCGGTGAGCTTGCGCGTCCAGCCGGCCAGGTTGAGGTCGCTGCCTTCGAACTCCGGCTCCCAGAAGCGGCGGGTCGAGCAATGGAAGATATCCACGCCAGCGTCGGACAGCGGCTTGAGGAAGGCCTCCAGCTGCTCCGGGCTCTGCACCAGGCGCGCGGTGTAATCCTGCTGCTTCCACTGCGAGAACCGCAGGATGATCGGGAAATCCGGGCCGACCGCCGCGCGCACAGCCTGGATCAGCTCGATGGCGAAGCGCGAACGCGCTGCCAGGTCGCCACCGTACTGGTCAGTGCGCTGGTTGCTGCCTTCCCAGAAGAACTGGTCGATCAGGTAACCGTGGGCGCCATGGATCTCCACGCCATCCATGCCGATAGCCTTGGCATCGCGCGCAGCCTGGGCGAAGGCGGCGATCACCTCGTCGATATCGGCCTGGGTCATGCCATGCACCACCACCTGGCCGTCCTTGACCTTCTCCATCGGGCCAAAGCCAGGAACGCTGGCATCCGGCTCGGTGCCCAACTTGCGCACGTTACCCACGTGCCAGAGCTGCGGGACGATCTTGCCGCCTTCGGCATGCACGGCGTCGACCACCTGCTTCCAGCCAGCCAGGGCGTCTTCGCCGTAGAAACGCGGTACGTTCGGGTAGCCGTTGGAGGCCTTGTGGCCGACCGTGGTGCCCTCGGTGACGATCAGGCCCACACCCGCGGCAGCGCGGCGACGGTAGTACTCGACGACTTTGGCGTTGGGCACGCCACCGGGCGAGAAGGAGCGGGTCATCGGCGCCATGACCACACGGGTCGGCAGCTCCAGGTTACCGAGGCGGAACGGGGCGAACAGGGCTTGAACGGGTGCGTTCATCATCTTTCCTCTGGGGTCGAACGGTAATCAGGCCTGCAGCAAACGCTCCAGGCGAGTGACGAAAGCTTCCAGCGGCTGCAGGTTGCGGCCCACCTTGAGGCGAGCCAACACGCCCTGCCAGGCGTCGCTGATAAAGGTAGCGAGGTTGCCGCAGTCCTCGTCGGCGGGCAGTTCACCGGCGGCCTGCGCCTGCTCCAGGCAATCGCGCAGGATCTCCACCGACGCCTGCTGGATGGCCGCGACCTCGGCACCGATCGCCGGCAGCATCTCGCTCATCTCGAAACTCAGGCTACCGATGAAGCAGTGGTACTGCGGCGTCTCCTGGCGAGCGAAGTGCGCCAGCAGGTCACGGTAATAAGCGAGGATGCGTGCACGTGGGCTCAGCGCCGGATCATTCAGTGCCTGGGCATAGCGCGCCAGCCGCGGCCGATAGATGAAGGCCAGCGCCTGCAGGGCGAAGTCTTCCTTGCTGGCGAAGTAGTGATAGAAGCTGCCCTTGGGAATCCCGGCCGCCTGGACGATCTCCAGCACGCCGGTGCCGTGGTAGCCGCGACGCGTCATCACCGCCGAGCCTTTGCTCAGGATCAGGTCGCGCTTGTCGAGTCGAATGCTGTTCATGGCGCCGAGCATATGACCGGTCGTCTCGCTCGCGACAGCACTATTGATATTGGTGATTAAGGATTAGAAAACACAAGACGAATGCCCACGACAGAACAGGTAGGAGCGAGCTCTGCTCGCGAAGCCTTTGGGTTATAGGATTCGCGAGCAGAGCTCGCTCCCACAGATCAACTCAGGGCTGCAGCCAGATCAGCGAGGCGAAACGCCCGGTGCGAGCACTGCGACGGTAGGAATAGAAGCGCGCATCGTTGTAAGTACAAAGCCCGCCACCGCTGACGGCAGTCACACCGAGAGCAGCCAGGCGAATACGCGCCAACTGGTAGATATCAGCCATGAACTTGCCCGCGTTGGCACCAGGCACAAATGCATTGGCAGCCTCGGCATGCTGTTGCACAAAGGCTTCACGCACTTCAGCCCCCACCTCGAACGCAGCCGGACCGATGGCCGGGCCGAGCCAGACCAGCAGCTCCTGCGGTGCAACGTTCAGCGCCTTGACGGTCGCCTCCAGCACACCACCAGCCAGCCCGCGCCAACCGGCATGAGCCGCTGCCACGCGGGTACCGGCGCGGTCGCAGAACAACGCTGGCAGGCAATCGGCGGTCATCGCCGTGCAGGCTATACCCGGCGTGGCCGTCCAGTTGCCATCGGCTTCGATGACTGTCGCCGGATCGGCTTCGGCCACCACGATGCCATGCACCTGGCGCAACCAGGCTGGCTGGCAACCCAGGGCATCAACCAGATGCTGACGATTGCTCGCCACTGCAATCGGGTCGTCCTCTACATGATCGCCCAGATTGAAGGTATCGAACGGCGCGGCGCTGACACCGCCACTGCGCGTGGTGATGCAAGCACGTACATTGGCTGGCGCAGGCCAGTCGGGCGTCAGCCAGTCGTGGGCACTCACCCGACGAAGGCCTCGCGATCCTGACGCAGCAGGGTCAACAGCCACACCAGATCATCCGGCAGCGCCGACTCCCACTTCATGCGTTTGCCGGTAGCCGGGTGATCCAGCTCGAGGAAACGCGCATGCAGGGCCTGACGCGGAAACTCCTTGAGGCTCTGCACCAGAGTCGGGCTGGCCGCTGGCGGAATGCGGAAACGGCCGGCATAGACAGGGTCACCCACCAGCGGATAGCCAACGTGGGTCATGTGTACGCGAATCTGGTGGGTACGCCCGGTTTCCAGCTTGACGCGCACATGGGTGTGCGAGCGGTAGCGCTCGAGCACGCGGTAGTGACTGATCGCTGGCTTGCCGCCATCGGTCACCGCCATGCGCTGACGCTGGCTGGAGCTGCGCCCAATCGGCGCATCGATGGTGCCGCCAGCAGTGATCACACCGATGCTGATGCATTCATAGATGCGGCTGACAGAACGCTTCTGCAGTTGCTCGACCAGATTGGTCTGCGCCTGCAGGGTCTTGGCCACCACCATCAGGCCAGTGGTGTCCTTGTCCAGACGATGGACGATGCCGGCGCGCGGTACGTTGACGATATCCGGCACGTGATGCAGCAAGGCATTGAGCAAGGTGCCGTCGGCATGTCCGGCAGCCGGGTGCACCACCAGACCTGCGGGTTTGTCGATCACCAGCAGGTGTTCGTCCTCATAGACGATGTTCAGTTCGATGTCCTGCGCGATCCACTCGCCCTGAGCTTCCTGCTCGGCATCGAGCACCAGCGTCGAGCCGGCATGCACGGTATCGCGCGGGCGCGCCACGGCGCCATCGACAGTCAGGCGACCTTCCTTGATCCAGGTGGAAAGGCGCGAACGGGAGAACTCGCCAAACAGCTGCGCAGCCACCTGGTCGAGACGTTGACCGCCCTGTTCAAAGGGGACGACGGCTTGGAGTTGAATCAGCTGCTTGTTTATAGAAGTCATCTTCGGCAACGGCGGGAGCCTGGCCTTTGGTTTCGGCGACAGGCTTGTGGTTAAATACGGCGTCTTTGCCCCAGGGGTTTCCGGGGGCGCTCATCATAACAGGACGGCCGCGCGGCCGTCACAGGGACGCAAGCCGCCATGCAAGTGAAACACCTGCTGCTGATCGCCATCCTCGCCCTTACCGCCGCCTGCTCTTCCAAGCAGCCGGAGGTCGATGAAAACCTCAGCGAGGTGGAGCTGTACCAGCAGGCCCAGGCCGACCTGGACAACCGCAGCTACACCCAGGCCATCGCCAAACTGAAGGCGCTGGAGTCGCGCTATCCGTTCGGGCGCTACGCCGAGCAGGCGCAGCTGGAACTGATCTACGCCTACTACAAGAATGCCGAGCCGGAAGCCGCCAAGTCCTCCGCCGAGCGCTTCATCCGCCTGCACCCGCAGCACGCCAACGTCGACTACGCCTACTACCTGAAGGGCCTGGCCTCGTTCGACCAGGACCGCGGCCTGCTGGCTCGCTTCCTGCCGCTGGACATGACCAAGCGCGACCCGGGCGCCGCACGCGACTCCTACAACGAGTTCGCCCAGCTCACCAGCCGTTACCCGACCAGCCGTTACGCCCCGGATGCCAAACAGCGCATGATTTACCTGCGCAACCTGCTGGCCGCCTATGAAATCCACGTAGCCCACTACTACCTGACCCGCCAAGCCTACGTCGCTGCCGGCAACCGTGGCCGCTATGTGGTGGAAAACTTCCAGGAAACCCCGTCGGTCGGCGATGGCCTGGCGATCATGACCGAGGCTTATCAGCGTCTGTCCCTGGACGACCTGGCTGCCACCAGCCTGGAAACCCTCAAGCTCAACTACCCTGACCACCCGAGCCTGGAAAGCGGCGAATTCGTCCCGCTCGAAGAAGAAGCCGACAACCGCTCCTGGCTGGCCAAGGCCACCCTGGGCCTGATCGAAACCGACACGCCACTGCCGCCGGGCGAAACCCGCGCTAGCCAGGACGTGATCCGTCAATACGAAGACGCCGCACAGCAGATTCCGCGCGAACTGCAGCAGGACGCCAAGACCGGCGAAACCGCCAAGAAGCGTTCGATCTGGAGCTACCTGACCTTCGGTCTGTTCGACTGATCGATGCATGACAGAACAAGGGAGGCCTCGGCCTCCCTTTTTTGTGCCTGCGCATTTCATCCAGGCTCAGTGCCGCCGCTCTGACTTGCAGCTCGCAGCCTCGGAATCAGCTCACAGCCTGCCACCGCCCCTCTGTGCCGATGGTCTCAGCTTGGCTAAACTGCCGGCTTTAACCGGATAAAAGAGCACACCATGGGCCTGTTCCGCCTGCTGTTCTGGGTTGCAGTGATCTTCGCCGCAATCTGGATCTGGCGTCGTTTCATCAGCAAAGCCAAACCTACTCGCCCCACCGAGGACGCCGCAGCCCCCATGGTGCGATGCGAGAACTGCGGTGTGCATATTCCCAAGACCCAGGCACTGAGCCAGGATCAGCGCTGGTACTGCAGCCAGAAACACCTTGAGCAAGGCCCACACACCGGTGATCGCTGACACCAGCGTACAGAACAGCAAACAAGGGCAGCGCATCCTCAGGCTCTACCACTTCTATCGCCTGAGCATCGGCCTGGCGCTGATCCTGCTAGTTTCCAGCAACCTCGACGAGCAGTTGCTGGATGTCGTGCATATCGAACTGTTTCGCACCGGCAGTTGGGTTTACCTGATCCTCAACATCTTCATCGCCGTGCTGGTGCAAAAGCCCAAGCACTTGGTGCAGCTGTTCAGCCTGGCACTGGTCGACGTGATCTTTCTCTCGGCCCTGTTCTACGCAGCCGGCGGCACGCCCAGCGGCATCGGCAACCTGCTGGTGGTCGCCGTGGCCATCGCTAACATCCTGCTGCGCGGCCGCATCGGCCTGCTGATCGCCGCCATTGCCGCGATGGCGCTGATCTACCTGACCTTCTACCTCAGCCTCAGCCGCCCCGCTGCTGCCGCACAATACGTCCAGGCCGGGGCCCTCGGCGCGCTGTGCTTCGCCGGCGCCTTGTTCATCCAGGGCATCACCCGCCGCCTGCAGGTCAGCGAAAGCCTGGCCGAACAACGCGCAGCCGACGTCGCCAGTCTGGAAGAACTCAACGAGCAGATCCTGCAGCGCATGCGCACCGGCATTCTGGTCCTCGACACCCAACATCGCGTACTGCTGGCCAATCAGGGCGCGACGCAGCTGCTCGGGCGAGGTGAACTCAGCGGCAAGATCATCGACCCGCACTGCCCAGAACTGGTCAAACGCCTCCAACAATGGCTGCATAACCCGACCCTACGCCCGGACAGCCTGCAGGCACAGGTCGACGGGCCGGTGCTACAGCCCAGTTTCATCTCCCTGCAACGCGGCGATCAGCAGCACACCCTGGTGTTTCTCGATGACATCTCGCAGATCGCTCAGCAGGCGCAACAGCTCAAGCTGGCCTCGCTCGGCCGTCTGACCGCTGGCATCGCTCACGAAATTCGCAATCCGCTCGGCGCCATCAGCCACGCAGCGCAGCTACTGCAGGAATCGGAGGATTTGCACGGCCCGGATCAGCGCCTGGCGCAGATCATCCAGGACCACTCCAAGCGCATGAACATGGTGATCGAGAACGTCCTGCAACTGTCGCGCAGGCGCCAGGCCGAGCCGCAACTGCTCGACCTGAAATACTGGCTGCACCGCTTCGCCAGCGAATTCCGCAGCTCGGCACCGGCGGATCGACAGATCCATCTGGAAACCCAGGGCGGCAGCCTGCAAACACGCATGGACCCACACCAGTTGACCCAGGTGCTGACCAATCTGGTGCAAAATGGCCTGCGCTACAGCGCGCAGAAACACCGACTCGGCCAGGTCTGGCTGCGCCTGTTCCGCGACGAGAGCAGCGATCTGCCAGTGCTGGAAATCCTCGACGACGGCCCCGGTGTGCCGCCCGAGCAGGAGCAGCACATCTTCGAGCCCTTCTACACCACCGAGAACAAGGGCACCGGCCTCGGCCTGTATATTTCTCGCGAGCTGTGCCAGGGCAACCAGGCCCGCCTCGACTATAAACCTCGTGAAGGTGGCGGCAGTTGCTTCCGCATCACCTTCGCCCATCCGCGCAAACTGAGCTGAGCATGAACCGTCAGAGAGCCCTGATCGTCGACGACGAGCCCGATATCCGCGAGCTGCTGGAAATCACCCTCGGACGCATGAAGCTGGACACGCGCAGCGCCCGCAACGTCAAGGAAGCGCGCGAATGGCTGGCGCGCGAGCCGTTCGACCTGTGCCTAACCGACATGCGCCTGCCCGACGGCACCGGCCTGGATCTGGTGCAACACATCCAGCAGCGTCATCCACAAGTTCCGGTGGCGATGATCACCGCTTACGGCAGCCTGGATACCGCGATCAACTCGCTCAAGGCCGGCGCCTTCGACTTCCTTACCAAACCGGTGGACCTTGGTCGTCTGCGCGAACTGGTGGCGACCGCCCTGCGCATTCGCGCGCCCGAAGGTGAGGAAACACCGGTCGACAGTCGCCTGCTCGGCGACTCGCCACCGATGAAGTCGCTGCGCAAGCAGATCCTGAAGCTTTCGCGCAGTCAGGCACCGGTCTATATCAGCGGCGAATCGGGCAGTGGCAAGGAGCTGGTTGCCCGCCTGATCCATGAGCAGGGCCCACGCATCGAACAGCCGTTCGTGCCGGTCAACTGCGGCGCGATACCCTCGGAGCTGATGGAGAGCGAGTTCTTCGGCCATAAGAAAGGCAGCTTCACCGGCGCCATCGAAGACAAGCAGGGGCTGTTCCAGGCTGCCAATGGCGGCACCCTGTTCCTCGATGAGGTCGCCGACCTGCCGCTGCCAATGCAGGTGAAACTGCTGCGTGCGATTCAGGAAAAAGCCGTGCGCGCCGTCGGCGGCCAGCAGGAAGTGGTGGTCGATGTGCGCATCCTCTGCGCCACCCACAAGGACCTTGCCGCTGAAGTCGCTGCTGGCCGCTTCCGTCAGGACCTCTACTACCGCCTCAACGTCATCGAGTTGCGCGTTCCGCCGCTGCGTGAGCGTCGCGAAGATATCGCCCAGCTGGCTGACGTGATGCTCGCGCGCCTGGCCGATGGCACCGGTCTGGCCGCCGCCAAACTGCACCCCGACGCACTGGAAAAGCTGAAGAGCTATCGCTTCCCTGGCAACGTGCGCGAGCTGGAAAACATGCTCGAACGCGCCTACACCCTGTGCGAAGACGATCAGATCACGCCCGGCGACCTGCGCCTGGCCGATGCCAGTGGCCCCAGCAACGAAGGCGGCGAAGCCAGCCTGGCGCAGATCGACAACCTCGAGGACTACCTCGAAGACATCGAACGCAAGCTGATCATGCAGGCGCTGGAAGAAACGCGCTGGAACCGCACGGCGGCGGCCCAGCGTCTGGGCCTGACCTTCCGCTCGATGCGCTATCGACTGAAGAAGCTGGGTATCGACTGATCCCTGCGATCACGAATCACGGGGGTGTAGGAGCCGGCTTGCCGGCGATTACAATCGCGGTTTCAAGTCCCGCAACCCTTTGATGCGGGGCTGACGGCCTACTAATGCAACCGCCCCGCTGGCGCATAAGGCGCCGGATCGATGATCGGCTCACGCCCCAGCATCAGATCAGCCAGCAACTGGCAGGAAGCTGGCGCCAGCACCAACCCATTGCGGAAATGCCCGCAGTTCAGCCATAGACCTGGATACGAGGGCACTTCCCCGATAAAGGGAATGCCTTCCGGCGAGCCGGGCCGCAAGCCTGCCCAATGCCCAACCACATCGGCGTCCTTGAGTGCAGGCAACAATTCCTCGGCCGATGCTTTCAGGCTTTCCAACGCGTTATCGGTCGGCGTCTTGTCGAACCCTGCGTATTCCAGCGTGCTGCCAATCAGGATATGGCCATCACGCCGCGGAATCGCATAACGCCCCTTGGCCAACACCATACTCGGTAGGAAATCATCCGCGCACTTGTAGAGGATCATCTGCCCTTTCACCGGCTCGACCGGCAACTCCAGCCCAAGCGTCTTGAGCAACTCACCACTCCAGGCGCCGGCCGCCAGGACCACGCGCTCGGCACGAATCTCGCCACCAGCGGTAGTCACTCCACGAATCTGCCCATTCTCGTGAATGAAACCAGTGACCGGGCAATGCTCACGCAGCTCCACGTTCGGCATGGCCGCCAAAGCCGCCCGCAGCGCTTTGACCAACCGGGGATTACGCACATTGGCCACACCCGGCATATGAATGGCGCTCTGGAAACCACCACCCAGAACGGGCACCTGCTGATAAGCCTCAGCAATATCCACTGGCAACAGCGCACGCCCCTCGCGCGCAGCCCATGCCAGCGCCTCAGCCTCGTCATCCAGATCGAGCCAATACAGCCCCGTGACATGCACCTCGGGATCGACGCCGGTGTCCTCCAGCAAACGCTGACCGAAGCCCGGATAGAAATCCTGCGACCAATGCGCCAACGCCGTCACCGCCGCGCTGTAACGCCAGGGATAGAGCGGAGAAACGATACCGCCCCCGGCCCAAGAGGATTCGCGGCCGACAAAGGACGACTCAATCAGCACCACCGTGACACCCGCGCGCGCCAACAGCAGGCTGGTCAGCAGACCAATAGCTCCGCCACCAACCACAACCACCTTTTTCACCCTATCAACTCCACACTTGCCAGATTAATAGCAGCGGTCTACACCTTTTAAGAGCCAGGAAGGCACTCACTACTGTAGGGACACCGATTATGCGCAACTCGCGGCAACGAGCTATAACCCTCCCTGAACTCCTTATTACCCTCGCACTGCTGACGCTACTCAGTGCCTACGCCGTACCGAGCTTCGCTATTTGGGTTGCCAGCAATAAACAACAAACCCTGCGCGAGAAGCTCCTCCACAGCCTGCAAATGGCAAGAACTCAGGCAGTATTAAAGAACCGCGCCATGGAGTTCTGCGGATCGGCGGATGCCCTCGATTGTGACGGCAATTGGCACAAAGGATGGATTCTACGTGCTGCTGCCAACAAGGAAATCCTGGCTGTCGAACAATTATCCCAAGTCGACTTACCGCTACGCTGGAAGGGTGCCAGAGATCAGCTTGTATTTCGCAGTAACGGCCAAACGCCCCTGAGCAACGGCCGTTTCATTCTCTGTGATGACGATGGCAAGCTCTTGTGGCAACTGATCATCAACAGACAAGGGCGCGCCCGCCCGGCCACCGCCAAGGAAAATCTGAGCGAGGCCCACCGCTGCATCTAGCCGCAAGAAGTCGTGAACTGGCGCAAATATTCCACGCACCACCCGCCGGTCGTCCTGTCACTTGCGCCAGTTATCTCTCGACAGGCGACCCCAACGTTCATATCGGCGAGCATTAACCTGACATTCATAGTGGAGCTCACCATGTCAGGCCCAGTGACAAGCCGTGGTTTTACCCTGATAGAGCTGATGATCGTTCTGGCGTTGCTGGCCATCGTCTCCTTTATCGCGGTACCGAATTTCATGGATTTCATCGAGCGCAACCGCATTCAGACACAGGCGCAAGAGCTACAGGCCTTCCTTTTGTATGCACGCGGCGAAGCAGTGAGCCGCAACACCAGCATCACGGTGGCCCTGGACGAGGACGCAGATGACTTGTGGGTAGCCAAGCGCAGCTCAGGCGAAGTCATCCGCCAGCTCACCCAGAACCCCGAACTGGTGCAGATAGATTCCAGCGTTGACGAATTACGTTTCAGAAGCAACGGCACCGCAAACGCAGCCAACTTCGTCGTTTGCAAGGACGGTGACACCGGTCGGGGGTTCTCCCTGCAAATTCAGGCCAGCGGCGCTATCACGCTGAGCCAGGCGGGGAAGAACGCTGATGGCAACGATCTGAACAGCTGCACTCTGTGAGGAAGATGATGACAACCGCAAAAGGCTTCAGCCTGATCGAAGTGCTTATGGCGCTGCTACTCACCACCGTTGGCGTGCTCGGCATGGTTGCACTGCAAGGCCGCAGCATTCAGTACACCCAAGACTCGGTACAGCGCAACACTGCGGTGGAACTGGCCAACGACCTGATCGAGATCATCCGCGCCAATCCTCAACTGATGTTCAATAACGTGCCGCCGACATTCCCCATGAACAGCGGCATGCGTAGTGCTTCAGCTTTTTACAAGGCCAAGACCGAGGATTTCAGCAACCGCGAAGACTGTGTCGCAAGCGCCACCGAACTCGCGAAAACAGCCACAGAGCTACGAGATTGCTGGGCTGACCGTGTGGAGCAGATGCTTCCCGGCGGCAGTGAGCTGTTCACCAGCGATATGTACATCTGCCGCAGCGCCACACCTGGACAATGCAACAACAACCAAGGCTCGATGCTTGAAATTCGTCTGGCCTGGCAAGTTCGTGCAGGCGCGTGCCTAGATGCAAGTGATCCCCAAGCCACCATTTGTACCTACACCGTGCGGGTCCAGCCATGAAAAGCAGCCAACGCCAGAACGGCCTATCAATGATTGAGCTGCTGATCAGCCTCGCGATCAGTAGCTTCCTGATCCTCGGTATCACTCAGGTCTACATCGACAACAAGCGCAACCAAGTTTTCCAGCTAAACCAGATGGGCAACCTCGAAGGCAGCCGTTTTGCCGCTCTGGTGATCGACCAGTACCTAGGCAAGGCTGGTTATCGGCGCAATCCCGCAGCGCTCATCGAAACCAGTTTCCCTAGCCGAGCAGCCGGAGGCGACTGCCTTGAGTTCAAACTTGGACACACTGCAACAGGCCTTAACCCCGACGTTGGTGACGGATTCTGCATCCGCTACCAGCCGCAAGTAAGCGGTGAGCTGGATTGCCAAGGTAGCAGTAGCAGTGTCAATTACACCGAAGCCTTCCCCGGTGATTTATCCAGCGCCGACCAAGTTATTCTTGCATTCAAATATGAGTCTGGCGGCAACACCGATCTGGAGAAGGGAAGATTGCTGTGCAAGAACCTCAATGCTACTGCCCCCCAATACAGTGAGCTCTTGAGTGGCATTGCCGATATACGTTTGGAGTTTGGTGTAGGCAACAACGATGCACTGGACAAGGAAGTGAGCACCTTTATTTCGCAAAAAGACTGGACAGCGGACTCCGGCGCCATCCGCAGCATTCGCTACAACCTGCTACTGAGTAGTCGCGCAAAAATGCGCGATAGCGATGATTCGTTGGTACTGGACAAGTGGCTTGAGGGGGCACCTGAAGCCAGCAAGACGCGCCTACAGAACGCAGATGAACGTCGCATTTACCAGATTGCCAGTAGCACGCAAAACCTCAGGAATCTAATGCCATGACAGCACTCCCAAGCCACCGTCAAAACGGCGCCGTTCTGCTCGTCGCTCTGGTCATGCTTCTGGTACTGACTCTACTGGCAGTCAGCAGCATGCGCAGCGTCACCCTGGAAACGCGCATCACCGCTAATCGCGCGCAAAGCGTACAACTGGTCAATATCGCCGAGGCTGGCCTGCGTGAAGCGGAGTTCCGCTTTTACGGCCCAGGCAACCTGGCCGACAAGCTCAACGCCAACCCCGCCAACTGCAACACGAATAATACTTTGAAGGCCAACGGCTTAAATAAACCCTGCCTGTTAGCAATCGTTAACACCAAATTGCAGGATTTCGTGGAAACGCCTCAAGAGATAAACAACAGCTTCCTGGACTCCGGCTCAAGTGGCGGGTTGGTATGGATGCCTTATCGGGGGACGGACCCAGCAAACACCACCGCCCCCAGCGGCAGCCACACAGCCCAATGGAACAGCATGCTGGCTGGACAAAGCGAGACAGCGGCAGTCAATGCCGAGTACGGCATGGCCCTTGAAGGGCAAGGTACTTACTTCTATCTGAACAACGCCAAGGCCACCCCGAATGAAGGCCAAAGCGGCGTCGTAACTTATGTGCAGTCGAGCCACGCCAATATCTACCTCGGCCTCAATAACTGAGATAAGCCAACATGAACGCCATTCGTGACATCCGCGCCAAGACCCTGGCTAGCACCCTGTCCGGCATCGTCCTGCTCAGTGCGGCGAACAGCTATGCCGATGTATCCCAGACACCGCTTAGTCTTACCGTTGGCGTGCCGCCAAACATGCTGGTGACACTCGACGACTCAGGCAGTATGCGCTGGGCTTTCGCCCCCGATAATGTCAACGGCACGCATGCAACCCGTCGAGCCAAGTCGAGCGCCTTCAACCCGCTGTATTTCAACCCCAATATCACCTATCGCGCCCCGACTGTGTTCACCACTGCTGGCGTCGAGCAACAGTTATCCACCAGCTACAGTAACGCGCTATTGAATGGTTTCAAGAGCACATACGGCGGCATTGATCTGCGCAGCAACTACAGGTTCACTTGGAGTTACGACCTGCGAAGCACCCAGGCCACTGCCTACGGTTACAGCAATACGTCCAACCGTCTAGGGGAAAACCCTTCCGCTGACTTCCCGAATTGCTTCGTAACAACATTGAACAACGGCCAAACGAAGACTTGTACAAGCGCCGGCACAACAGTCAGTATTAGGCGTAATAACAGTGGTACTGGATGCACCGTTTCAGCAAGCGGCTGGACAAACGGCACCTGTAGTTATAACAGTAGTACTGGGCGCTACACTGGCGGCTGGGCACAAGCGGGAGTTCCTGCTTACTACTACACCTACGACCCCTCGTTAGCCAATAACTGCACCACAACCAATGACGACTGCTACAGGCTGAACTTTGTCAGCGCAGACCAAGAGCAAAACTTCGCCAACTGGTATTCCTTCTATCGCAACCGCGCCCTGGCGACGGTTTCTGCAGCCGCCCTGGCGTTCTATGACCTTTCGTCCTCTGTACGCATGAGCTGGCAAGGCCTGGGTAACTGCACCACGTTTAACGGTAGTGATACAAGCAACTGCTACAACAACGCATTCAAGGAATACTCTCCCGCTCACAAAGGCCAGCTGTATGCCTGGCTACAGGATATCAACTTCAACCAAGGCACTCCGCTGCCGGCAGCGCTGAAACGTGCCGGCGAGTTCCTTACCACCGCCACACCCTGGCAGAAAAACCCTAATGGCAGCGGCAATACCACGCAGAACACCTATTCCTGCCGCGCCAGCTACCACATTCTGATGACGGATGGGCAGTGGAACGAAACCACCAGCATGCCCAGCGATTTCCGGCACGATGCAGAAACCTTTAACTTGCCGGATGGCCGCAGCTACAGCCAGCGCCGCCCCTACTACGACACGACTGAAAAGACCCTGGCCGACCTAGCCATGCACTACTGGGCCACGGACCTCAATCCCAACCTGGCCAATCGCATCCCCGCCTATACTCCTTTTAAGAGTGGCGATACCACTACCGACTATTGGGACCCACGCAACGACCCGGCCACCTGGCAACACATGACCAACTTCGTCATGGGGCTGGGCCTGACCCAGTCGCTCAACAACACCAATGTGCCATGGGCTGGCAGCACCTTTGCCGGCACTGGCTACAACAATCTGGTATCAGGTGCAGCCAACTGGCCAGCGGCCTCTAGTGGCAGCGCCAACAACGTCTACGATCTTTGGCATGCGGCGATCAACTCACGCGGCGAGTTCTTCAGCGTGGACAGCCCCGAAGCCATGGTCCAGGCCTTCGATGACATCCTCAAACGTATCGCCGACCGTAAATCGACCGCGGCACGCCCTGCGATCAACTCTGGACAGGTCAGTGCAGACGAAAACGATGAGGGCAAGGTCATCACCGTTTCGTACCAGACCTCCTACGCCAGTGACGACAACTGGTCGGGTGATGTGAAGCGTTTCGAGAAGTCCTGGAACGCAGTAAACAATGCTTTCGAAACTGCTCAAGTCTGGAGTGCAGAGTCCCAGGTACCGCCGTGGGCCAGCCGTAATATCAAGATCGCCGGCGACAACAACAATGGCTTGGTGAATTTCACTTGGGCCAACGCAGGCTCCGCCAGCACCGTAGGCACGCTCGCCTACTGGCTCAATCGCGACCCGGAAAACAGTAACGTCGTCGACAATCGAGCGGAGCGGCGTCTGGAATACCTGCGTGGCAACCGCAGTGGCGAAGGCACCACCTTCCGCCAGCGCAGCGGCGTACTGGGCGATTTCTATTCATCTACACCCGCAGTGGTAAGTGGGGCACGCTACCTGGTGAACGTGACCAATGCGCTCGAGAACACCACCACCTACAGCGCCTTCGCTGCCAACGCCGCCGACCGTACCCCCCGAGTCTATGTCGGCGGCAACGACGGCATGCTGCATGCTTTCAATGCCAAAACCGGCGTGGAGGAGTTCGCCTTCATCCCCAGCGCAGTATTCAACAAACTGAATAAACTCACCGGCAGCAACTACAGCCATGAGTTCTATGTAGAAGGCACTCCCGTAGTGGGCGATGTATTTACCGGCACCGAATGGCGCACCATTCTGGTCGGTACGCTCAAGGCAGGAGGAAAGTCCATTTTTGCCCTCGATATCACGACTCCCGGCGAAGAAAAACTGCTGTGGGAATTTGACGACAGCAAGCTCAGCGAAGCGACCGTGAAGATGGGCTTCAGCTTTGCGCAACCGACGATCGCACGTCTGCACACTGGCAAGTGGGCAGTGGTAATCGGCAACGGTTATGAAAGCGAGGGCAATACCAGCGGTAAAGCCGCCCTGTTCGTCATCGACGCCCTGGAGGGCGAACTGCTCAAGAGCCTTGAAGTGCAAGGCACCGTCGGCGTCCCCAACGGTCTTTCTACAGCCAAGCTTGGCGATTTCAATGCTGACGGAGTAGCCGACTATGCCTATGCAGGAGACCTGCAAGGCAATGTGTGGCGTTTCGATCTTCTGCGCAGCGGCCGTAGCGAAGACACACCCTTTACTCGTGGAGATGACGGTGAAACGGCGATCTCCGACTTCAAGGTCGCTTATGGCGGCAACCCACTTTTCACTGCCACATTCAACAGCACTCCCCAACCCATTACCTCGGCGCCGAGCCTGGTATTACACCCCACCGGCACTGGCTATCTCGTTGTCTTCGGTACTGGAAAGTTTTTCGAAACGGGTGACAAGGAAGGTAACAAGAACATTGCACAGACGGTCTATGGTATCTGGGACAAACAAACCCGGGGCCAGCCTTCCAGCAACCCTGGGATCAACCGCAGCAGCCTGCAACAGCAAAGCATCAGCGAGCAGACCACTGTAAGCGCCGCAGACGGCAGCACTCGCCAGGGCCGCATTATCAGTAACAACTCCTTGGACTGGAGCACGCAGAACGGTTGGTACCTGAACTTGGTACAGAATGATGGTGAAATGGTCGTGGAGAACATGTCGCAACTGGGCCGGACCATTTTCATGCAGTCACTGGTACCCAATGACGATCCGTGTGGTGACGGTGCAGCCAACTGGACGTATGCACTCAACCCATTTACTGGCGGACGAACTCCTCAGAACTCTTTTAGCTACACGCCTACGGGAGATGCGGAGAGCACCAACATATCGGCAATTCGTCAGGACGGCGAAGGTGGCGGTACCATTTCGCAGAACTCCGACGGCGGCTTCCAGTACTGCACTGGTCAGACCTGCACGGACATCTACCCCGATCCATCCAGCATCGGTCGTCAGACCTGGCGCCGTGTGGAGACTGAGGACTAAATATGAACAAGCAGTTAAAACGACAACAGGGTTTCACCCTGATAGAAGTAATGATCGTGGTACTGGTGATAGGCATATTGGCTGCCATCGCGTATCCGAACTACAGCGAATACGTTAAACGCGGTAACCGCAGCGAGGGCCAGGCATTCCTCAATGACGTCTCTGCACGCCAGGAGCGTTATTTCTCGCAGAATAACGCTTACATCACCAATGACGCCGATGTTGCCAAGCTCGCGTTGAAGAATGGAAATAAGTCAGAAACGAGCAAATATGAATTAGCTCTTAGCAAGGTCGACAATGATGGCGGCTATACCCTAACCGCTAATCAGCAGTTCAACGACACCAAGTGCGGGAATCTGACCCTGAATGCTCGCGGCGTCAGAGGCAGCAGTGGAAACGGCATGAGTACTGCTGATTGCTGGCGTTGACGTAACGTAGAAAAACGCCCCGGCTTTTGTGAAAGCTGGGGCGTTTTTATTTTAATTCGCTGATTTTACCGAAGCAGAAACAAGCAGCGCTTAGCATTCCGATTAGACCAGTGTATGAGGCTTAATCGTCACCACTCAGAGCGCCTTAACCCTAAGCTCCTTCGGCATCGAAAACGTAATGTTTTCCGGCCGCCCATCCAACTCCGTCTCCCCCACCGCCCCCCAGGCGCGCAACTGCTCTACCACTCCACGCACCAGCACTTCCGGCGCAGAAGCGCCTGCGGTAATGCCCACACCACCGACTCCTTCGAACCATTCGCTCTTGAGGTCTTCGGCGCCGTCGATCAGGTAGGCTGGAGTGCCCATGCGTTCGGCCAGCTCACGCAGGCGGTTGGAGTTGGAGCTGTTCGGGCTGCCGACCACTAGCAGTACATCGCACTCGCTGGCCAGTTGTTTGACCGCATCCTGGCGGTTCTGGGTGGCGTAGCAGATGTCGTCCTTGCGCGGGCCGCCAATGGCGGGAAACTTGGCGCGTAGGGCGTCGATCACTTTGCTGGTGTCATCCATGGACAAGGTGGTCTGGGTAACGAATGCCAGGTTCTCGGGGTTGCGCACCTGCAGTTCGGCGACATCGGCCTCATCCTCGACCAGGTAGATGGCGCCGCCATTGCTGGCGTCGTACTGGCCCATCGTGCCTTCGACTTCCGGGTGACCTTCGTGACCGATGAGGATGCACTCGCGCCCTTCGCGGCTGTAACGCACCACTTCCATATGCACCTTGGTCACCAGCGGGCAGGTGGCGTCGAAGACCTTGAGGCCGCGGCGGTCGGCCTCGTCGCGTACGGCCTTGGAGACGCCGTGAGCACTGAAGATGACGATGACGTCGTCCGGCACCTGGTCCAGCTCTTCGACGAATACCGCGCCGCGTGCACGCAGGTCTTCGACCACGAATTTGTTATGCACCACCTCATGGCGCACGTAGATCGGTGGGCCGAACACTTCCAGGGCGCGGTTGACGATTTCGATGGCGCGATCGACACCGGCGCAGAAGCCGCGGGGGTTGGCGAGTTTGATATGCATGCAAGACGTCTCGCGATAATTCGAGGGATCGGCCCAAAGCTGTTGAGCGATCCCGAAAGTCGAAGCCTGCGCGCAATGCGTGCAGGCTGCAAGAAGAGCTAGCGGCTAAAGCCGCTCCTACAGGGTCGGCACTACTATTTAGAGCGCCTTGACCTCGATGATTTCCACATCGAAATCCAGCACCTTGCCGGCCAGTGGGTGGTTGAAGTCGATGGTGACCTGCTTGTCATCGAACGCCTTGACCACGCCTGGCAGCTCGGTATTGGCGGCATCGTTGAAGATCACCAGCAGGCCTTCGGACAGCTCCATGCCCTCGAACTGGCCGCGCGGCATGATCTGCACGTTCTGCGGGTTCGGCTGGCCGAAGCCCTGCTCCGGCTGCACCTGCACGCTGCGCTTGTCGCCGGCTTTGAAGCCGTACAGTGCCTGTTCGAAACCAGGCAGCAGGTTGCCATCACCGACCCTGAAGGTCGCCGGCTGTTTGTCGAACGTGCTGTCGACCACATCGCCGTTTTCCAGCTTGAGGGCAAAGTGCAGGGTCACTTCCCTGTCCGGACCGATGCGTACGTCTGTCATTGCGCAGCCTCCTTCGCGGACTTGTCGCTCTTGAACATATCCAGCGCCAGCAGGATCGCGCCGATGGTGATGAAGGTGTCGGCCAGGTTGAACGCCGGGAAGAACCAGCGACTCTGCCAGTGCACCAGAATGAAGTCGACCACATGGCCAAGCACCACACGGTCATACAGGTTGCCCAACGCGCCGCCCAGCACCATGGCCAATGCCACGGCCAGCAGGGTTTCATGACGTTTGAGACGCTTGAGCCAGACCACCAGCACGACGCTGACGACGATAGCGATGGCAGCGAAGAACCAGCGTTGCCAGCCGGCCGCGTCGGCCAGGAAGCTGAACGCCGCGCCAGTGTTGTATGCCAGGGTCCAGTCGAAGTAACCCGGGATGACTTCGATGCGCTGATACATGCTCAGCCCGCCCTCGAAGATGTCCTTGGTCACCCGATCGACGACCAGGATCAGCACGCTCAACAGCAGCCAGGGCAGATGCCCGAAACGCGAGGACTCAGGCATGCTTGCGCACCTCACCTTCGCCTTCGATGTTGCTCACGCAGCGGCCGCACAGCTCCGGATGCGCAGCATGGCTGCCGACATCCGCACGGAAGTGCCAGCAACGGCCACACTTGGCGTGTGCGGACTTGAGGATCTTCAGCTTCAGACCTTCAACCTCGGTCACTACCGCATCGGCCGGTGCATCGGCCAGCGGTGCGGTCTGCGCCGCCGAGGTGATCAGGGCGAAACGCAGCTCGTCGCCGAGCTTGACCAGGTCAGCTTGCTTGGCCTCATCGCAGAACAGGGTGACCTCGGCCTGCAGGCTGGCACCGATGGCCTTGGCCGTACGCAGGTTCTCCAGCTCTTTGTTGACTGCCGCCTTGACCGCCATGACGCGATCCCAGTAGGCACGATCCAGCTCGAAGCCTTCCGGCAGGCGCTCCAGGCCGGCGTACCAGGTATTGAGCATCACCGACTCGTTGCGCTCGCCCGGCAGGAACTGCCAGATTTCCTCGGCGGTGAAGGCCAGGATCGGTGCGATCCAGCGCACCAGCGCCTCGCTGATGTGGAACAGTGCGCTCTGGCAGGAGCGACGCGCCACGCTGTCGGCGGCGGTGGTGTACTGGCGGTCCTTGATGATGTCTAGGTAGAAGCCGCCCAGCTCCTGCACGCAGAAGTTGTGCACCTTGGAGTAGACGTTCCAGAACCGGTAGTCGGCGTACGCCTCGATGATTTCTTCCTGCAAACGCAGGGCTGCGTCCACGGCCCAGCGGTCGAGGTCGAGCATCTGCTCGGGCTGCAGCAGGTCCTTGGCCGGATCGAAACCGTTGAGGTTGGCCAACATGAAGCGCGCGGTGTTGCGGATACGGCGGTAGGCATCGGCACTGCGCTGCAGGATCACCTTGGACACGGCCATCTCACCGGAGTAGTCGGTGGACGCAACCCACAGGCGCATGATGTCGGCGCCCAGGCTGTCGTTGACCTCCTGCGGAGCGACCACATTGCCGAGCGACTTGGACATCTTGCGGCCGTTCTCGTCGACCACGAAGCCGTGAGTCAGCAGCGCCTTGTAAGGCGCGTGACCATCGATGGCGCTGCCCGTCAGCAGGGACGAGTGGAACCAGCCGCGATGCTGATCCGAACCTTCGAGGTACAGATCAGCACGCGGGCCGTCGGTGTGGCCCATATCGTGCGAGCCGCGCAGCACATGCCAGTGCGTGGTACCGGAGTCGAACCACACATCGAGGGTATCGTTGATCTTGTCGTAGTCAGCGGCTTCAGCGCCAAGCAGCTCGGCGCCGTCGAGTTTGAACCAGGCTTCGATGCCCTCTTGCTCGACGCGCTTGGCGACCTCCTCCATCAGTTCGACGGTGCGCGGGTGCAGCTCGCCAGTGGCCTTGTGCAGGAAGAACGGGATCGGTACGCCCCAGTTGCGCTGACGCGAGATGCACCAGTCGGGACGACCGGCGATCATGCTGTGCAGGCGCGCCTGGCCCCAGGCCGGGACGAACTGAGTCTGCTCGATGGCTGCCAGCGCACGCTCACGCAGAGGCGCACCTTGCTTCGGCTGAGTATCCATGCCGACGAACCATTGTGCGGTGGCGCGGTAGATCAGCGGCGTCTTGTGGCGCCAGCAGTGCATGTAGCTGTGCTGGATCGGCTGATGCTTGAGCAGCGCACCGACCTCGGCCAGCTTCTCGACGATGGCCGGGTTGGCCTTCCAGATGAACTGGCCGCCGAAGAACGGCAGGTCCGGGGTGTAGACGCCGTTGCTCTGCACCGGGCTGAGAATGTCGTCGTTGCTCATGCCATAGGCTTTGCAGGTGCGGAAGTCGTCCTCACCGTAAGCCGGCGCCGAGTGGACGATACCGGTACCGGCGCCCAGCTCGACGTATTCGGCCAGGTACACCGGCGAGAAACGCTCGTAGAACGGATGACGGAAACGGATCAGTTCCAGCGCCGCGCCGGGAGCGGTGGCAATTACCTGACCTTGCAGGTCGTAACGCTGCAGGCAGGACTCGACCAGCTCCTCGGCCAGCAGCAGGAGACGCTCGCCGGTGTCGACCAGGGCGTAGGTGAACTCCGGATGCACGTTGAGCGCCTGGTTGGCCGGGATGGTCCAGGGCGTAGTGGTCCAGATGACGATGGCGGCCGGCTTGCTCAGCTCGCTGAGGCCGAAGGCGGCGGCCAGCTTGTCTGCATCTTCGATTGGGAAGGCAACGTCGATGGCATCGGACTTCTTGTCCTGATACTCCACCTCGGCCTCGGCCAGCGCCGAGCCACAGTCGAAGCACCAGTTCACCGGCTTCAGGCCCTTGAACACGAAGCCCTGTTTGACCATCTCGGCCAGGGCGCGGATCTCGCCAGCCTCGTTGGCGAAATCCATGGTCTTGTAGGGGTTGTCCCAGTCACCCAGCACGCCGAGGCGGATGAAGTCGGCCTTCTGCCCTTCGATCTGCTCGCCGGCATAGGTGCGGCAACGCTCGCGGGTCAGATCCGCCGGCTGATTCTTGCCGAAGGTGGTTTCGACCTTGTGCTCGATCGGCAGGCCATGGCAGTCCCAGCCTGGGACATAGGGTGCGTCGAAACCGGCCAGGGTCTTGGAGCGGGTGATGATGTCCTTGAGGATCTTGTTCACCGCATGACCGATATGGATGCTGCCGTTGGCATAGGGAGGGCCGTCGTGCAGGACGAACTTCGGCCGATCTTCGCCAATCTTGCGCAGCTTGCTATACAGACCAATCTCGTTCCAGCGCTGCAGGGTCTGCGGCTCGCGTTGCGGCAGGCCGGCCTTCATCGGGAACTGGGTATCGGGCAGGTTCAGCGTAGCTTTGTAGTCGGTCATTTCGGGCTCTTCATCAGCGGGTGGCTCTGCCAATATTCACGGGCAGCGGCGATATCAGCGGCAATCGCCGCCTTCAGGGCCTCCAGCGAGGCGAAACGCTGCTCATCACGCAGCTTGTGGTGGAAAGCCACCGAGAGACGCCGGCCATACAGATCACCGGCAAAATCCAGAAGATGCACTTCCAGATGGGCGCTGCCGTCACCGGCAACACTGGGGCGCACGCCGATATTGGCGACGCCCGGTTGAATAACGCCATCGATTTCACAGCTCACCAGATAAACGCCGGTCAGCGGCACCTTGCGCCGTTTGAGCTGGATATTGGCAGTCGGCGCATTGAGCTGGCGACCGAGCTTCTGCCCATGCAACACCCGCCCGGCGATGCGGAACGGCCGCCCGAGCAAGGCTTCGGCCAGTTCGAAATCGCCATCGGCCAGGGCCTGGCGCACGCGCGTGCTGCTGACCCGGCCGCCCAGCACTTCGACAGTGGTAGAGGCATCGACACTGAAACCGTGACGCTGGCCGGCGGCCTTGAGAAATTCGAAATCGCCGGCGCGGTCGCAGCCGAAGCGGAAATCGTCGCCGATTTCCAGATCCTTCACACCAAGGCCGTCAACCAGCACACGCTGGACGAACTCGGCAGCCGACAGCTCGCGCAGGCGGCGGTTGAAGGCCAGGCACAGCACCATGTCGACGCCTTCGGCGGCCAACAGGGCGAGCTTGTCACGCAGGCGGGTCAGACGCGCCGGCGCGGTGTCCGGACCGAAGAATTCACGCGGCTGCGGTTCGAAGATCACCACACAGCTGGGCACGGCCAACTCCGCGGCACGCTCGCGCAAGCGCGCCAGGATGGCCTGGTGCCCACGATGAACGCCGTCGAAATTACCGATGGTGACCACACAGCCCCGCGCCTGGGGCTGCAGGTTATGAAGACCTCGAACCAGCTGCATAACACGCTTCTTGTTCACAAAGTGGCCGATTATACGCACAGCACGCCATGCACAACAGGCATCGCGATGGGGGAAACCGCTACAACGCCCGCCGGGCAAAATCGCGCGGACGGAAGCCCAATATGAGCAGCATGCCGAAGTAAGCAACCAGCCCAGCGACCACCAACGCACCGAGACGCAGCAGGCGCACGAGCATCTCCCCTTCTGCCCAGACAGGCATGACCTGCAGCAGCCCCAGCAGCACAGCGACCATCACCGCCACCGCAACCACCAGTTTGAACAAAAACAGCCCCCAGCCCGGCAGCGGCTGGAAGATATCGGCGCGGCGCAGTTGCCAGTACAACAGGCCGGCATTCAGGCAGGCCGCCAGACTGATCGCCAGCGCCAGGCCGACGTGCGCCATCTCCAGGCCAAACACGAACAGCGCATTCATCACCTGGGTCGCCAGCAGGCTGATAATGGCAATGCGCACTGGCGTCTTGATGTTCTGCTGGGCATAAAAGCCTGGCGCGAGGATCTTGATCAGAATCAACGCCAGCAGGCCGACCGAGTAGGCCACCAGCGCCCGCTGGGTCATCAACGCATCCTCTGCACCGAACTTGCCGTACTGGAACAGCGACACCACCAGCGGCTCGGCGAGAATCGCCAGCGCCAACGTGCAGGGCAGTACCAACAGAAAGCACAGGCGCAGCCCCCAATCGAGCAGACGGCGGTACTCGTCGCGATTCTTGCTGGCATAGGTCTTGGAGAGTGCCGGCAGCAAGATGGTGCCCAGCGCCACGCCCAGCACACCCGAGGGCAGCTCCATCAGGCGGTCGGCGTAATACATCCAGGACACCGAGCCAGCCACCAGGAAGGAGGCGAATATCGTGTTGATGATCAGCGAAATCTGGCTCACCGAGACACCGAAGATCGCCGGCCCCATCTGCTTGAGCACGCGCCAGACGCCCAGATCACCGAAACTCAGGCGCGGCAGCACCAGCATGCCGATCTTTTTAAGGTGCGGCAGTTGCCAGAGCAGTTGGGCCAGGCCGCCGACCAGCACCGCCCAGCCCAGCGCCATGATCGGCGGGTCGAAATAGGGCGTCAGAAACAACGCGAAGACGATCATGCTGACGTTGAGCAGCGTCGGCACGAACGCCGGCACCGAAAAACGGTTCCAGGTGTTGAGAATGGCTCCCGCCAGCGATGACAGGGAGATCAGCAATATATAAGGAAAGGTCACCCGCAGCAGATCGACGGTCAGCTCGAAGCGCTCGGCCTCATCGGCAAAACCCGGCGCCGTGGCCCAGACGATCCAGGGCGCTGCGAGCACGCCGATGGCCGTGACCAGCGCCAGCACCAAGGTCAGCAACCCTGATACGTAGGCAATGAAGGTGCGCGCAGCTTCCTCGCCCTGCTGCATCTTGTACTCGGCCAGAATCGGTACGAAGGCTTGAGAGAACGCCCCTTCGGCAAAAATACGGCGCAGCAGGTTGGGCAGCTTGAAGGCCACCACGAAGGCGTCCGACGCCACTCCGGCCCCGAAGGTGCGGGCGATGATGGTGTCGCGCACGAACCCCAGCACGCGCGAAACCATGGTCAGTGAACTGACGGCAGCCAGAGACTTGAGGAGATTCATGGGGTATTTCGGCTTCCATAAAGAGGTGCAGTAGCGGACAATCCGCCGCCCAACGAAGGCGTCGAGTGTAGCGAGCCACCACTGGTCAGGCCAGCACAGGAAAGCGTCATCAGACTTGACAGCAGGCAGATGGATCGGCATGATTCGCGGCCTTATTTGTCGTAACCCCCCAGTTTTCGAGGAGCTTGACGGTGGCCAACTCACCTTCTGCCAAAAAACGCGCCAAACAGGCTGAGAAGCGCCGTAGCCATAACGCCAGCCTGCGCTCGATGGTTCGTACTTACATCAAGAACGTAGTCAAGGCTATTGCTGCCAAAGATCTCGAGCTTGCCAAAACCGCTTACACTGCAGCCGTTCCGGTCATCGACCGCATGGCTGACAAAGGCATCATCCACAAGAACAAAGCCGCTCGTCACAAGAGCCGCCTGAACGCGCACATCAAGGCGCTGGGCGAAGCTGCTGCCGCTTAATCGCGACAGGTTCTTGAAAAACCGGCCCTGGTGGCCGGTTTTTTATTGCCCGTAATTCAGTCTCTGCAGCCCATAAAAAATGGCCGGGAGCCATTTTTAACGTCGCGCAGCGACGGCCCGCAGGGTGGCCGCCAGGGATGGCAGGCCATAAAAAATGCCCGCCTCCTTGCGGAATGCGGGCATTTCTCGAAAACAGCAAAGATCAGCCGCGAGCAGCCTTGATCACTTCGATGTAAGGCTCGGCATTGCGCTGATCCTGAATCAGCGCGATGAAATCATTACCCTGTGCATCGGTGGCCGAGAGATCGTAGCCTTCAGCAACGAAGAAACCCACGAAACGCTCGAAGTCATCGATACGCAGACCGCGATAAGCCTTGACCAGCTTGTGCAGCGAAGGCGGCGTGGCGTCCGCTGGCTCCACCGCAAGGAACAGCTTGATCGAGTCGTCGCTGATTTCTTCGCCAATCACCTGCTTCTTGTCTTTACGCATAGCCCGCTCCCGCCAGCATTACAGAGGGCCGGCAGTGTACCGCCGAGCCGCGCGCGGCTCAACGCGCAGCCGGGCAGGCTAACACGCGATCAATCGACACAACAGCCGACCTAGGTCATGCCGTACGGCGCAAACTGGACCCTATAATGCGCCAAGCCACTAGGGAGCCAGCATGTCACGTCTATCGTTGCCGCTGTTCGCCGCCTGGCGCCAGACCCTGCGCGCGGGCTACTCCTGGAAGGCCCTACGCGGCGACCTGAGCGCCGGCCTGACGGTGGGCATCATTGCCATTCCACTGGCCATGGCGCTGGCCATCGCCGTGGGTGTGGCGCCGCAGCACGGCCTTTATACCGTGCTGATCGCCGCACCGCTGATCGCCCTGTGCGGCGGCTCGCGCTTCAATATTTCCGGCCCCACCGCAGCCTTTGTGGTGATCCTGCTGCCGATCACCCAGCAGTACGGTCTCGGCGGCTTGCTGCTGTGCACGCTGATGGCTGGCGTGATCCTGATCACCCTGGGGCTGCTGCGCGCCGGACGCCTGATCGAGTTTGTGCCTTATCCGGTAACACTGGGCTTTACCGCCGGCATTGGCATTGTCATTGCCGTTCTGCAGATCAAGGATCTGTTCGGCCTGCACCTGGCCGGCACACCCCAGCATCTTCTGGAGCAGGTGAACCTGCTGATCCGCGCCTTGCCCAGCCTGCAACTCGGCGACAGCCTGGTGGGCGCCGCGTGCCTGGCGACACTGCTGATCTGGCCACGCCTGATACCGAAGATTCCTGCACACCTGGTCGCCCTGGCGATTGGCGCGTTGCTGGCCCTGGCCCTGGAACGCCTGGGGCTACCCGTGGCGACATTGGGCGAGCGCTTCAGCTATCAGCTCGACGGCATCGAATATCCCGGTATCCCGCCCTTCCTGCCGGACCTGGCCTTACCATGGAACCTACCGGGTGCCGACGGCCAGCCACTGGTGCTGTCATTCGAACTGATCCGCCAACTGCTGGCACCGGCATTCGCTATCGCCATGCTCGGCGCCATCGAGTCACTGCTGTGCGCGGTAGTGGCCGACGGCATGACCGGCAGCAAGCATGACCCTAATGCCGAACTGATCGGCCAGGGCCTCGGCAACCTGGCCGCGCCGTTCTTTGGCGGCATCACCGCTACTGCTGCCATCGCCCGCACCGCCGCCAACGTCCGCGCCGGCGCCTTTTCACCGCTGGCAGCATTGATTCACGCGGGCGTGGTGCTGGCGGCGATTCTGTTGCTCGCGCCGCTGTTCAGCTATCTGCCCATGGCCGCCCTGGCAGCGCTGCTGCTGATGGTGGCGTGGAACATGAGCGAGCCCCACCACGTCGTCCACACCCTGCGCATCGCTCCACGCAGCGATGTGCTGGTGCTGCTGACCTGCCTGGTACTGACGGTGCTGTTCGACATGGTGCTGGCTGTCGGCGTCGGCCTGCTGCTGGCGGCTGGGCTGTTCATCAAGCGCATGAGCGAGCTGACCGATACCGCAGCGCTGAGCCGACAGCAACGTCAGGCCTTGCTGGATCTGCCCGAGCACGTGTTGGCTTACGCCATTCGCGGCCCGCTGTTCTTTGGCGCGGCAGAAAAGGCGTTGAGCGTGCTGCGGCGTTTCACGCCGGAGGTGAAGATAGTCATCGTCGACATCAGCGCCGTGCCACTGCTGGACATGACGGCCATTGCCGCGCTGGACAACGTGCTGCGCGACTACCGCCAGCAGGGTGTGGCGCTGATCCTCAGCGGGCCCACCGCGCAGGTACGGCTGCAACTACGCCGCGCCGGCATTCACCGACGCGCCGGGCAATTGGCCTACGTGCACGATCTACCACAAGCGCGGGAGAGAGCCTTGCGCTGGCTGGATGACACAGCGCCAAAGCCGCTAGCCGAATAGGTTCGCCTTGCGCACCGAGGAAAGCCGGTGCGCGCAGCGCACCCTACGCGGTACAAGCGCTTACAGCCCCTTGACCGCGAAAATGCCTGCGGCATTGCGCCAGTAGCCCTTGTAGTCCATGCCGTAACCGAAGATGTAACGGTCGATGCACTGCAAGCCGACATAGTTAGCCTTCAGATCAGGACGCGCCTTGCGCTCGTGCTCCTTGTCGATCAGCACCGCGGTATGCACGGCGCGCGCGCCAGCATGGCGGCAGAAATCGATGATCGCGCCCAGGGTGTGCCCTTCGTCGAGGATGTCGTCGATGATCAGCACATCACGGTCGATGAACGAGACTTCCGGCTTGGCCTTCCAGAACAGCTCGCCCCCGCTGGTTTCATTGCGATAACGCGTGGCGTGCAGGTAGGACGCCTCGAGCGGGAAGTTCAGCTTGGTCAACAGCTTGCCGGAGAAGATCAGGCCGCCGTTCATTACGCAGAACACCACTGGGTTGCGCTCGGCCAGCTCGGCGTTGATCTGGCTGGCGACCTTGTCGATGGCCGCTTCCACCTCGGCTTCGGTGAACAGGCAGTCGGCTTCCGCCATGATTTGGCGAATGTGCGCGAGATCGGCGGACATGGTGTGCTCTCTCTTGATCGGACTGATGAATGGCGGCGAACAGCCTGAAAGCTGATCGAGCCGTCAAATAAAAGCGGGCAAAGGTACAGACCCGTGCAGCGCTTGCCAAGTATCGACTGACCAGCGTAGCCGACGCACAGCGCAGGGCATCGTGACTCATCAGTCACCCACCACTTGGCATGAGCAATGCTTTAATCTAACGCGATTTTTCCCAGAGCCCCGTTGGAGATCCCAGCCCATGCCCACTCGCGAGATCCGCCACCCGCTGATCCGTCACAAGATCGGCCTGATGCGCCGCGCCGATATCAGCACCAAGAATTTCCGTGAGCTGGCCCAGGAAGTGGGCGCCCTGCTGACTTATGAGGCCACCAACGACCTGCCGCTGGAAACCTACGACATCGAAGGCTGGGCGGGCACCGTGCAGGTGGAGAAGATCGCCGGCAAGAAAATCACCGTGGTGCCCATCCTGCGCGCAGGCATCGGCATGCTCGACGGAGTGCTCAGCCTGATCCCCGGCGCCAAGGTCAGCGCCGTGGGCGTCGCGCGCAACGAGGAAACCCTGGAAGCGCACACTTACCTGGAAAAGCTGGCGCCGGAAATCGACTCGCGCCTGGCGCTGATCATCGACCCGATGCTGGCCACCGGCGGTTCGATGGTCGCCACCATCGACCTGCTGAAAAAAGCTGGCTGCAAGGATATTCGCGCCATGGTCCTGGTCGCCGCTCCCGAAGGCATCCAGGCCGTCGAGAAGGCCCACCCGGACGTGACCATCTTCACCGCCTCCATTGATCAGTGCCTGAACGAACATGGCTACATCATTCCCGGCCTGGGCGATGCCGGTGACAAGATCTTCGGCACCAAGCAGAAGGACGCCTGACATGTCGCAGACGGAATTCAACGATCCGCTATGGCGTCAGGGTATCTCCGGTGCGCAGATGTTGTTCGTGGCTTTCGGCGCCCTGGTGCTGATGCCGCTGATCACCGGCATGGACCCCAACGTCGCGCTGTTCACCGCCGGTATCGGCACGCTGCTGTTCCAACTGGTGACCAAACGTCAGGTCCCGGTGTTCCTGGCCTCCAGCTTCGCCTTCATCGCACCGATCCTGGCAGCCAAGGGCGAATTCGGCCTACCCGCCGTGATGGGAGGCGTGATCGCCGCCGGTCTGGTCTACATCCTGCTCTCGGCACTGGTCAAACTGCGCGGCCCCAGCTTTATCGACCGCCTGCTGCCGCCGGTGGTGATCGCCCCGGTGATCATTTCCATCGGTCTGGCGCTCTCGCCGGTGGCGGTGAACATGGCCATGGGCAAGGCCGGTGACGGCAGCATCGAGCTGGTGCCTTACAGCACGGCGATGATGATTTCGATGCCGGCACTGATCACCACCCTGCTGGTGGCCGTGCTGGGCCGCGGCATCTTCCGCCTGGTACCGATCCTCGCCGGCATCGCGGTCGGCTGCGCCATCGCTGCAGTGCTCGGGGTGATCGACACCAGCGCCGTTGAACAAGCCGCCTGGCTCGCCGTACCCGCCTTCGTCACCCCGGAACTGCACTGGGGCGCCATTCTGTACATGGTGCCGGTAGCGCTGGCGCCAGCCATCGAGCACATCGGCGGCGTGGTGGCGATCGGTAACGTCACCGGCAAGAACTTCGTCAAGAAGCCCGGCCTGCATCGCACCCTGCTCGGCGACGGCCTGGCCACGTCGGCAGCCGGTCTGTTCGGTGGTCCACCCAACACCACCTACGCCGAAGTCACCGGTGCGGTAATGCTGACCAAGAGCTACAACCCGAAGATCATGACCTGGGCTGCGGTATTCGCCATCGCCCTGGCCTTCATCGGCAAGTTCGGCGTGGCCCTGCAGAGTATTCCGGTACCGGTAATGGGCGGCATTCTCTGCCTGCTGTTCGGCTCCATCGCCGTAGTCGGCCTCAACACCCTGATTCGCCACCAGGTCGACCTCTCCGAAGCGCGCAACCTGATCATCGTCTCGGTGACCCTGGTATTCGGCATCGGCGGCATGGTCATCGGCGGCAAGGAATTCGCTCTGTCGGGGATTTCCCTGTGCGCCATCAGCGCGCTGCTGCTCAACCTGGTGCTGCCAGGTGGCGCCGGCTGGAAGAAACGGGACGCTGAAGACGCCTGATTCAGCTGCCCAACAAAAAGCCCGCGATGATCGCGGGCTTTTTTTGGTACCGGCTTACCAGCCGACGCCGAACCCCAGGGTGTAGCGGGTTTCGTTCAGATCGCCCTCGGCACCGCTGACGATATCTTTCTCGGCCTTCATGTTCAGCGACGCCCAGTCGGTCACCTTGTAACGCAGGCCGACTTCAGCATCGAGGCTGTAGTCCGCCGCGCCACTCAGTGGACGACCGATCTCACCGACAGTGAACAGCTCGACGGTCTTGCCGATCAGATAGCGGTTGTAGTCCCATTTCACGCTCATGGCGTAGAAACGGTCCTGCTCACCGTTGCTGTACCGATAATCGCTGCGGTTGGCCAGGGTGGCGATGGAGAACGCGCCCAGCTCGTCATCCCAGAACTGGTAACCGGGACCGGTACCGAGGGTGCGCTGACGCTCCACTTCCTCGATGCGGTCGCGCTTGTACTCGAAGCGCCCCTGCCAGAACCACTTTTCCGTGAGGAAGCGGTCGAGCGCATATTCGGCGCTCCAGTTGTCGGTGCTGACGACGTCGTTCTTCAGCTCGCGGTTGTAGTCGGCAATCGCGTTGTGCCGCCAACGTCCATGGCGGGCCTGAGTCTTGATATCGACGTCGTAGTCGTCGGAGTCACGCTCGCCGCGCTTGTAGTCGAGACCGAGGTCGACGTTGCCCTTCCAGGTGAAATCCTCCACCAGCGGTTTGGGCTTCATGATCTGCTCGATCTGCGTCAGCTCGATGGTCTTCGGTGTTTCGCCATTGGCCAGGGTCACCTTGCCCGGCTCGGCAGCCAGCAGCGACTTGGCGCGCTCGCCATCCACCGGGCCTAGTTTGACCAGCAGTTCGTGATCACTTTCCAGGGTGGCGATTTTCTTCCAGTCCAGCGGAATGGAGCCGCCATAGTCGGTTTCCAGCAGCAGCTTGCTGCCGTCGAAGAAGCGGATGGTGCCGGAGAGACGGTCTCCGTTCTTCAGCCAGACGGTATCGGCGAAGGCGGCGGAACTGCACAGAGCGATGCTCAGGCCTAGCAGGGACAGCGATGTAGAGCGCGACATAAGTTGGGTAATGGCGTTGGTGGACGAAAGCCGGGCATTATCCGCAACCCCGGCGCCAGAGCAACAGCTGACCGACCAGGATACGCAGAGTTCAGCTTTTTCTGTCGGGCGGCGTTCCGTCGGGCGGCGATCCGTCGGCGAGCATCACCAACCGACGCCAACACCGATCAGGTAATGCCGATCCGACACGGTCTGGCCCTGCGCGCGCAGTTGATCCAGTTCATAGAGCAGCGACAGACGTGCCCACTGGTTGAGGCGATAACGCAGGCCGAACTCACTATCGAGCACGTAATCGATCTCGTCTATGTGCGGGATCTGTAGCTCGGCGTTGGCGTAGAACTCAAGCCTCGTGCCCCATAGCAAGCGTTTGTAATCCAGTTCCAGTGAGGTGGTGTTGAACGCCAGGTCGGCCACATCCGACTCCAGACGCACGCGGTTGAACTGGCCAATCAGGTCGAAACGCCCCAGCTCGTCATCCCAGAAACGATAACCGGGGCCAGTGCCGACGATGCGCTGACGGTCGATGGTTTCGAACTCATCCTCGGCCTGCTGTGCTCCCACACGCCAGAACCAGTGCTCGGTGAGAAAACGGTCAAGGTCGTACTCCAGTTCCCAGTTGTCCTCGACCTTCCTGTCGTTCTTGGTTTCACGCTCCAGCTCGCCACTGAGTACATGGCGCCAGTGCCCATGTTCGACACGGGTATTGCCCTTGAGCTTCCACTCGTCGACGTCGTTCTGGTTGCGCTTCATGTCCAGCTTGGCGTCGAGGTTGCCCTCCCAGAGACGATCCTCCAGCAGTGGCCGCGGCGGCACCAGGCGCTTGATCTGCGCCAGCGGCAGGGTGTACTCGCGCTCACCCTCCACCCGCACCATGCCGCTACCGGCGGCCGCCAACCTTTCGCTACGTTCGTTGTCGAAACCGCTGCGGCGCACCAGCAGGGGTTTGTCCGAGCTGAGGGTATCGATATCCTTCCAGTCGATAAGCACCTGGCCGGCGTATTTGGTCTTGAGCGCCAACTTGCCGCCATCGAGCAGAATGATTTCACCGCTGAGGCGATCACCGTTGTCCAGCCAGACGGTATCGGCCCAGATCGGGGCTGCCAGGGTAAAAAGGAATAAGGCGATTAGTACACGCATGATAAGGACGAACCCTATGGGCAAGACGAAACCGCCAGAGTCTGCATGGCCGGCACCACCACCGGCAAGCGTGGAGGCGCGTCGCGAGGCGCTGTATCTGGTATTGGCACAGGTGCCTGAGGGCAAGGTCGTCAGCTATGGTGAACTGGCGCAACTGGCCGGCCTGGGCCGCGCCGCGCGCTGGGTCGGCCGCACGCTAAGCCAGTTGCCGGATGGCACCACACTCCCCTGGCACCGGGTTATCGCCGCAGGCGGGCGCCTCAGCCTGGCCGCCGGCAGGCCTTCCGGTGCCGAACAACGGGCACGTCTGCGCGCGGAGGGCATCAGCATCCTGAACGAACGTGTGGATATACGTCGCCACGGCTGGCGCCCGATGGAGCACAGCAGTTAGAGTGCGCCCTACCAAGACTCCCCCCTGCCCAGATTCGAGCCTGATGCCACGCAAATCCTGGCGAGAAGCCCTCGCGACCTACGCCAATCCCGCCACCCTGGCTCTGCTGCTTCTGGGCTTCGCCGCCGGCCTGCCCTACATGCTGGTGTTCTCGACCCTTTCGGTATGGCTGCGCGAAGCCGGAGTAGCGCGCGAAACCATCGGTTTCGCCAGCCTCATAGGCCTGGCCTACGCCTTCAAATGGGTGTGGGCGCCAATGCTCGACCAGTGGCGCCTGCCGCTGCTGGGCAAACTTGGCCGTCGCCGCTCCTGGCTGGTGCTGTCACAGGCGCTGGTTGCCATCGGTCTGATCGGCATGGCCTATTACGATCCGCAGACGCACCTGTCCTCGCTGATCGCCCTCGCCGTGCTGGTGGCCTTCGCCTCGGCCACTCAGGACATCGCCATCGATGCCTATCGCCTGGAAATTCTCGGCGACGAGCATCAGGCTGCACTGGCTGCCGCCTACATGACCGGCTACCGGGTTGCCGCGCTGCTGGCCACCGCCGGTGCGCTGTATTTCGCCGAAGGCTTCGGCTCGACCGCCAAGGACTACCAATTCAGCGCCTGGACCGGCACCTACATGGTCTTCGCCCTGCTGATGCTGCCTGGCTTGCTCACCTCCATCTGGATGCGCGAGCCACCAGCACCTCCGCACATCAATGTCGCGCCACCCAAGCATGGCTTCTTCCACCAACTGCTGGCGATCAGCGCGGTGATCGTGCTGATCATCGCCGTGCCGACCATGTTCATCCAGTTCTATCAGAGCGATCTGATGCTCATGCTGCTCGGCGACGTCAGCATGCACGAGTTGCTCTACAACGACCGCGCCTTCCTGCGCGCCCTGCTCTACAGCACTCTGGCCTGCGTCTGCGCATCCGGGCTGTTCTGGGGCGGGCTGGCACCGGTCCTTAAAACGGCTGCCGCCAGGTACGGGTTCTTCCACCAGCTGCTTTCCGTACTGCTGCTGATCATTCTCCTGATCGCCATCCCGGCCATGGTCACCCAGTTCTACGAAAGTGACCTGATGCTAGTGTTCCAGGGTCAGATAAGCCTGCAGGAGCTGCTCTACTACGACCGCGCCTTCCTGCGTGCACTGCTCTATACCCTGCTCACCAGCCTGTCGGTCTCCAGCCTGTTCTGGGGCGGCATGGCCCCGGTGCTCACGCCGATCAACGACTTCATCGTGCGCTATCGCTGGCAGGCGCTGCTGCTGCTCAGCCTGATCGCCACCTATCGCCTGTCCGATACTGTGATGGGTGTGATGGCCAACGTTTTCTACATCGACCAGGGCTTCACCAAGGAACAGATCGCCAGCGTCAGCAAGGTTTTCGGCCTGGTGATGACCTTGCTCGGCGCCGGTGTCGGCGGTCTGTTGATCGTGCGCTTCGGCATCATGCCGATTCTGCTGATCGGTGCTGCCGCATCGGCGGCCACCAACTTGATGTTCATGCTGTTGGTGGGCATGGGTCCGCACCTGAACATGCTGATCGTCACCATCAGCTGCGACAATTTCAGCGCCGGCCTGGCTACCTCGGCGTTCGTGGCCTATCTGTCGAGTCTGACCAACCTGAAGTTCTCCGCTACCCAGTACGCCCTGCTCAGCTCCATCATGCTGTTGCTGCCGCGTCTGATCGGCGGCTATTCCGGCGTGATGGTGGAAAGCCTCGGCTACGCCCACTTCTTCCTGGCCACAGCACTGATGGGTATACCGACACTGCTGCTGATCATCGTCCAGTGGCGTCGTGACAAGCGCCAGCCACTGCCGGATGCGACGCCACCTGCGCTCGACAAGGTCTGATTGGCAGACAGAAAAAAGCCCCGGATCGACCGGGGCTTTTTCATTTCAGCGCGCCTCACTCGGCCTTGGCCAAATGCACCACACGCTGCGGGAACGGAATACCGATGCCCGCCTCGGTCAAACGCTCCTTGGCCTGCTCGGTAAAGGAGAAGGTCACCGGCCAGAAGTCGCCGGTAGCCACCCACACACGCAGCGACAGGTTCACCGCACTGTCACCCAGCCCGGTCACGAACACCACCGGCGCAGGATCGACATGTACGCGCGGGTCCTGGGCAATTTCCAGCAGCACCTCGCGCGCTTTTTTGATGTCGCTGGAGTAATCGATACCGATATTGATGTCGGCACGCCGACGCGGCTCACGCGAGTAGTTGGTGATGTGGCCGTTGGACAGGCTGCCGTTGGGCACGATGACGACCTTGTTATCGCCGGTCTTCAGCGTGGTATGGAAGATCTGGATGCTGTCGACGCTACCGGAGACACCCTGTGCCTCGATCCAATCACCAGCCCGAAACGGACGGAACAGCATGATCAGCACGCCACCGGCGAAGTTGGCCAGGCTGCCCTGCAACGCCAGGCCGATGGCCAGACCCGCAGCACCGATCATGGCGATGAAGGAGGTGGTTTCCACACCGATCATCGACGCCACGCTGATCAACAGCAAAATACGCAGCACAATGCTGACCAGGCTGCCGATGAAGCTGCTCAGCGCACGGTCCACCTTGCGCGCCTCGAGCATGCGCCCGATGCTGGAGGTGAGCTTGCTGATCAGCCACCAACCGATCAGCAGCGTGATCACCGCCAGAGTCAACTTGCCGCTGTACTCCAGCACCACCGGCAGCCAGGCTTCCGACAGTTTGACCAGTTCGTCGACGTTCATTTCCATAGGGTGCTCCCGTTTTCCTGTACATGAAACGAAACCGCCATGGCAGGCCATGGCGGTCAAAGTGCTATCAGCCTAGGGTGCGACGCCTTGGCGCCAAAAAGGTTCAATCGCGGAAGTTGTTGTACTGCAGCGGCATGCCGAACTCGTGACCCCGCAGCAGCGCGATGGCTTCCTGCAGGTCGTCACGCTTCTTGCCAGTGACGCGCACCTGTTCGCCCTGGATGGCAGCCTGGACCTTGAGCTTGGCTTCCTTGATGTGCGCGACGATCTTTTTCGCCAGCTCCTTGTCGATGCCTTCGCGGAAAGTGACCTCCTGCTTCATCACCTTGCCCGATGCGTAGGGTTCCTTGGTTTCCATACACTGGCAGTCGATCTTGCGCTTGATCAGGCTGCTGCGCACGATGTCGAGCATCTGCTCGAGCATGAACTCGGCCTCAGCAGTCAAGGTCAGCGCCTTGTCCTTGCTCTCGATGCTGCATTTGCCACGCAGGTCGAACCGACGGTCGAGCTCCTTGATGGCATTGTCGACCGCATTGGTCAGTTCGTGTTTGTCCAGTTCAGACACGATGTCGAACGAAGGCATGAGTGGGCTCCTGATAGACGGCGCGATCCTCTTCACGGAGTGAGCGCGCCTGACTTGACGATAACTATGGCGAGCCCATTATATCCAGACTGATACGCGCCGTTTGGCGTCCTTCCTCTCTGTCTGCGAGCCTGCCCCATGCCCAACCCCCATCTCAGCATCCTGGTGGTGGATGACGCCAAGTTCTCCAGTGCCATGATAGGCCGTGCACTGAGCCAGGCCGGCTACCAGGATGTGCGCTTCGCCAGTAGCGCCAGCGAAGCCTTGCAGTTGCTCGAGCAGCGCCCTGCCAGCGTGCTGCTGGCCGACTGGCTGATGCCCGAGATCGACGGCCTGGAACTGACCGCGCGGGTGCGCCAGTTGGACGAAACCGCCGATCACTACACCTACATCATCCTGCTGACCGGCAAGGAAGGCGAAAACGTTCTGGGCGAAGCCTTCGACCGCGGTGTCGATGATTTCATCAGCAAGGCAGCGATGAACGAACAGCTGGTGCCTCGTGTGTATGCCGCTGATCGCCTGTGCAACACCCTGCAGCGCCTGCTACACGAAAACCGCATGCTCACGCACAACATCGCCAGCCTGGAGCGGCGTAACCTGGTCGATCCGCTCACCGGCCTGGGCAACCCGCGCTACCTGCAGCAGAAGCTCACCGACAGCCTGCGTCAGATCGAATCACGTGGCGGTGCCGTGTGCTACCTGTTGATCGGCTTGCAGGACGCCAGTCAGTTGCGCAGCCAGTACGGCGACCGCTTCTTCAACGAACTGCTACATGGCGTCGCACGACGCCTGCAACAGCTCGTCAGACCACTGGACGTGCTGACCCGCCTGGATGACAACCACTTCGGCCTGATCACCCTGCTCGAAGACCTGCACGAGTGCTCGCCTAGCAGCTTCAAGCGCCTGCACGAAGGGCTCAACTTCAAGGCCTTCAAGACCAGCGAAGGGTTCATTACGCTGAAAGCCGGCATCAGCCTGGTCGGCCTGGACGCCAAGGCACTGCCCACCACCCCGGAACAACTGATTCAGCATGCGCAAAATCTGCTGCCAGAGTCTTACGTCAGCGGCCGGGTCGCAGCCATGCGCCTGCCTCTGCCGTGACCTGGCACATCCTCGGCGCCGGTAGCCTCGGCAGCCTTTGGGCCACACGCCTGGCCCGTGCCGGCCTGCCGGTCAGGTTGATTCTGCGCAACCCGCAACGCCTCGCGGCCTACCAGCAGGCCGGCGGCCTGACTCTGATCGAAGCAGGCCAGGCCCAGCAGTACGCCATTGCCGCAGAGTTGCCACAAGCCGACGCCCCCATCCATCGCCTGCTGCTGGCTTGCAAGGCCTATGACGCGCAAAGCGCGGTGGCGACCATCGCCGAGCGTCTGGCGCCGGGCGCCGAACTTCTGCTGTTACAGAACGGCCTGGGCAGCCAGGATGAAGTAGCCCAACGCCTACCCAGACAGCGTTGCCTGTTCGTCTCCAGCACCGAAGGGGCCTTTCGCCCTGCCGACTTTCAGGTGGTGTTCGCCGGCAATGGCTACAACTGGCTGGGCGACCCGACCAATCCCCAGCCGCCAGCCTGGCTGGACGAGCTGCAGCGCGCGGGCATCGCTCACCAGTGGAGCCCGGATATCCTCACGCGTCTGTGGCGCAAGCTGGCGCTGAACTGCGCAATCAACCCGCTCAGCGTATTGCACGACTGCCGCAATGGAGGCCTGAGCGAACATCCGGCCGAAGTTGCCACCCTGTGCGCCGAGCTCGGCGAACTGCTACAGCTCTGCGGCCAACCGGCGGCGGCGGAGAATCTGCATGAGGAAGTCCAGCGCGTGATCCTCGCCACCGCGGCTAACTACTCGTCCATGCACCAGGACGTAGCGCAGGGACGTCGTACCGAGATCAGCTACCTGCTTGGCTATGCCTGCGCCGCCGCGCAGCGTCATCAACTGCATGTGCCGCACCTGCAACATCTGCAACAGCGCCTACTCAGACATCTCGACGAGCGCGGCTTGCCCCTGAGTTAGCGGCCCTGGCCGTGGCAATGACTGCCCTGGCGCGCTAACCTGCCGTCTTCACCCGCCACAACGATACCCTCATGAGACTGCGTCAGCGCCTCGAAAATCTGCCAGTAGGCCGCAAACTGCTCGCTGCGCTGCTGGTATTGCTCGCCGCTGTGATGCTGGTGGCCAACCTGGCCTTCATCAGCGCAGCCTACTGGATCACCCAGGAGAGCATGGCGCCGCAGGCTCTGCACACCCTCGGTCGACTCATCGCCAGCCCGACGCTCAGTAAAGAGGCACTGAACTCACCAGCCTCGGCCCAGGCCCTGCTCAAGCGCCTGGATGAATACGCGCCATTGCGTGCCGCGGTGATCTACGACAGCAACGGCGACAGCCTGGCACAACTGCAGCGCGGCGAAAAATTGCAGCTGCCGCAAGAGCTCAGCCAACTGCCACACTGGCGCGAAACGGCCTTTCGCACCAACCTGCTGGTCGACCTGCCGCACCCCAGCGGTCATCCCGGAGCCCTGCTGCTGGTGGCTTCCAGCGAATTGCCTGGCGCGTTCTATACCGGAACGCTGACAGCCAGCCTGGTCATTCTGGCGTTCAGCGTGTTGCTGTGGATGCTGGTAGCCAGGCAGATCAAACGCCTGGTGACCAAGCCCATTCGCCGGCTGGAAGAGCTGTCACGCCAGGTCACCCGCGAAGAGAACTATGCGCTACGCGCCAATCGCGGCAACCAGGATGAAATCGGCAGCCTGGCCGATGCGTTCAATACCATGCTGATGCGCATGGAAGCTCGCGAACAACAGCTCAAACGTGCCCGCGACGACGCCCAGCAGGCCTTCGATCAGGCGCAGAGCCTGGCCGAGGAAACCCGTCACTCCAACCGCAAGCTGGAGCTGGAAGTGCAGGTACGCAGCAAGATCGAGAAAAAACTCACCGGCTTTCAGAACTACCTCAACAGCATCATCGACTCCATGCCTTCGGCGCTGATCGCCCTCGACGAACAGCTCTACGTGACGCAGTGGAATCAGGAAGCCAGCGCCCTTTCCGGGACACGCCTGGAAGAAGCGCTGAATCAGCCGGTATTTCTCGCTTTCCCGCCGCTGAAGCCCTTTCTCGCGCAGCTCAAACGCACCGCCGAGCAGCATCGCGTGGAGAAAATCGAGCGCGTCACCTGGCACAAGGACGAAGAGCCTCACCACTACGCCCTGACCTTCTACCCGCTGATGGGCGGCGCCGGCCGGGGCGTGGTGATCCGCATCGACGACATCACCCAGCGCCTGGCGCTGGAGGAAATGATGGTGCAGTCGGAGAAAATGCTCTCGGTCGGCGGCCTGGCGGCTGGGATGGCGCATGAAATCAACAACCCGCTTGGCGCCATCCTGCATAACGTGCAGAACATTCGTCGACGCCTGTCGCCGGGCCTGGAGAAGAACCTCGAACAGGCCGAGCAGGCCGGCGTCAGCTTGCCTGCGATTGAGCATTACATGGAGGCGCGCGAGGTTCCACGCCTGCTCGACGGCATCCAGCAGGCCGGCCAGCGTGCGGCCAAGATCGTCAGCCACATGCTCAGTTTCAGCCGCCGTAGCGACCGCCAGCTTTCGCCTTGCGATCTGCCGGCACTGATCGATCAGGCACTGGAGATCGCCGGCAATGACTTCGATCTGACCGACAGCTTCGACTTCAAGACCCTGGAGATCGTGCGTCAGTTCGACCCGTTGCTAGGCCCGGTGGCAGGCACCGCCAACGAGCTCGAGCAAGTACTGCTCAACCTGCTGAAGAACGCTGCCCAGGCCATTCACCAGCGCGATGAGGGTGCCGAATCCGGCCGCATCACCCTGCGCACGAGGCAGGTCGGCAGTTGGGCAGAAGTGCAGGTGGAGGACAACGGCACCGGCATGAGCGAGGCGGTACGCAAGCGCATCTTCGAGCCGTTCTTCACCACCAAGGAAGTCGGTCAGGGCACCGGGCTCGGTCTGGCTGTCTCCTACTTCATCATCACCAACAATCACAAAGGGCAGATGGAGGTGCACTCCACGCCAGGCCAGGGCACCTGTTTCACCCTGCGCCTGCCACTCGCCTCGCTGCCCGCCCACACAGGACTCTGAGCCATGGGCTTTCGCCTCTCGAAGATCTATACCCGCACCGGAGACAAGGGTGAAACCGGTCTGGCCGACGGCCGCCGGGTCGGCAAGGACCACCCACGTATCGAGGCCATCGGCGAGCTGGACACACTCAACAGTCAGCTCGGCCTGCTACTCGCCGAGCTCGACGAGGCGGCCACGACCTGGCCAGGGCTCAAGGAAATCAGCGAAGTGCTGAGCCCCTGCCAGCACCGCCTGTTCGACCTCGGTGGCGAACTGGCGATGCCCGAGTATCAGGCACTGCAACAAGGGGAAGTGCAGCGCCTGGAGGCCGCCATCGACAGCTGGAACGAAGAAGTCGGGCCTCTTGAGAACTTCATCCTGCCTGGCGGCTCGAGGCTGATCGCCCAGGCCCACGTGTGCCGCAGCCTCGCGCGCAGCAGTGAGCGCCGCTGCCAACACCTCAATGCCGTCGAGCCGCTACGCGCCGAGGGCCTGGCCTACGTCAATCGCCTCTCTGATCTGCTGTTCGTCGCCGCCCGCCTGATCGCCAAGCGCCAGGGCATAGCCGAAGTTCTGTGGAAAGCTGCGGACAAGCCGTAAATCGCGACCTCACATGTAGACGGAGGGTAGGAGCGAGGGGGACTCCTAGTTCTCTAATCACGAAGCTTCTTAGACTCGCCGATGTTCGCGAGCAGAGCTCGCTCCTACAGAAATACGGCGTCCCACAACGGATAATCGGCGAGTTGCTTTACCAAACCGGCCCGCAAAGGGTTGGCGACGATATACCGAGCGAAATCAAGTACGTCATCCTCTCGGCGTAAAGCCCGGTCGTGGTAGCCGGATTGCCAGACCCTACCGCTCCGCTGCAAGCGTTGGTTGATTGCCTTGGCACTACGCGACTTTACCTGCCGCAATAACCTCTCCAAGTCGCACTGTCCTAGTTGAAACAACCAGTGAAAGTGATCCGGCATAACAACCCAACACAACGAGGTGACGAGGCCTTGCGCCTCAGCGAGGCGTAATTCGTCGATCAGAAGCCGCCCCACGAAAAAGTCGTGAAACAAAGCTTTTCGACAGTGGGTAACGGCTGTAATCGCATAGATGCGGCCAGGCTCAGAAAAGCGACCGTTTCGCAGATGAGACGTATGGTAATGGGGCATTCCCTGCCTCCTGTTTGCATGCCACCTCAGGTATAGACCGTAGGAGCGAGCTCTGCTCGCGAAGCTTCTTAATCCTCTCCAATGTTCGCGAGCAGAGCTCGCTCCTACACCCCATTGGCCGGCCAGAATGCGCGGATGCCCGCAACGCCCTGGGCGCCAATCTGCCAGGCGCGCTCGATATCGGCCGGGCCAATGCCGCCCAACAGGTAAGCCGGCAGGTTGAAATGGGTCAGCATCTCGCTTGCTGCCTCCCAGCCCAGCGGCAGCGCTTCGGGATGCGTTGCGGTCGCCTGCAGCGGCGACAAGGTGACGAAATCCACACCCATCTGCGCTGCCAACGCCAGCTCCTCGGCATTGTGGCAGGACGCTGCCAGCCAGCGATGCTCCGGGAAAGGCCGGCCGCCAGCGGCATGCTTGCGCAGTTGCTCGGCAGTCAGGTGCCAGCCTGCCGCCGGAAAGTCGCCCAGCCATTCCAGCGGTCCCTTGAGCATCAGTTGCGCCTTGCCGGCGCACAGGCCCTGCACGTCGACAGCCAGGTCGCGGTACTGCGGGTCGAACATGTTCGGCGCACGCAGCTGAATCAACCGGGCACCTTGCGCCAGGGCACTGCGGATGCCGGCTAGCAGCTCGCTCGGTTCAAGGCCGTCCGGGGTGATCAGGTAACGATCTGGCAGGCGCGCGGCGGCGACGATGGGCTTGTTGGCAGCGGGAAACTCGTACTCCAGCAGTTGCCGCTCGCTGACCCAGGCCAGCGGCTGGCCTTCTGCGCCATGCGGCTCACCGCTGAAGGTCGAGACTTCCCAGACATCCAGCAACACCTGCTTGTCCGGGTAATCGTGGCGAATCTGAATCAACGCACGCGCCGCTTGCGGACGGATGCCAAGCTCTTCCTGCAACTCACGGTCGAGGGCGACGTGCACTGCCTCGCCTTCTTCCACCTTGCCGCCGGGAAACTCCCACAGACCACCCTGGTGCTTATCCTGCGGGCGCTTGGCAATCAGGATGCGTCCATCGCCCCCCCGAATCACCGCTGCGGCGACATGCACACGCTTCACCCCTTCACCTCCTGCAATGCTGCCTGATACCAGCGTTGGAACGCCGGCCAACGATAGATGGTTTCGACATAGGCCGCTGCCGCTGTCGGTAGCGCCACACGATAGCTGCGCAGTCGCGCGGCGACCGGCGAGAAGAAGGCATCGGCAATGCTGACCTGGCCAAACAGGTAGTTGCCGGTACTGGCGTAACGCTCACGGCAGCCGGCCCAGATCGCGCAGATACGATCGATATCGGCCTGTACCTCGTCAGGGAGTTCGGCCAGTGCCTTGTCCCGTGCCAGATCCATGGGCATATGACTGCGCAGCGCAGTGAAGCCGCTGTGCATCTCTGCACAGATACTGCGCGCCAGCGCGCGAGCCTGACAGTCCTGCGGCCACAGCTGCGCCTCTGGATAGCACTCGGCCAGGTACTCGGCAATCGCCAGGGAGTCCCACACCGCCCCCTGTTCGGTCAGCAGAACAGGAACCTTGCCGGTGGGCGAATAGCGCAACAGTTGTGCGCGGCTGTCAGGCTGAAACAAACGTACCCGCAGCTCTTCGCAGTCGGCACCGGCCAGATCGACCACGAGCGCCCCACGTAGAGACCAGGAGGAATAGTTCTTGTCGCCAATCACCAGTTGCAGTGCCATCTCGCGTGTCCTCGGGAATGAAGTCGCTCGACGTTAAAAGGCCGACCACCGAATAGCAAATTCCCGCGCGTCATGGGGTCATGAGGCGCGGGAATAGTGTACGGCCGGGACTGATCAGGTGCGGTATTCGGCGTTGATCTTGACGTACTCGTGGGACAGGTCGGTGGTCCAGATGGTCTCGCTGCAACTGCCGCGACCCAGCTCGATGCGGATGGTGATCTCCTCACGTGCCATCACCGCCGCGCCCTGCTCTTCGGTGTAGGTGGCCGCACGGCAACCCTTGCTGGCGATGCAGACCTCACCGAGGAATACATCGATCTTGCTCACGTCCAGCTGTGGCACACCGGCATAGCCGACAGCCGCGAGGATACGCCCCCAGTTGGGGTCGGAGGCGAACAGCGCGGTCTTGATCAGCGGCGAGTGAGCGACGGCATAAGCCACGTCCAGGCACTCCTGATGAGTACCGCCGCCGTTGACCTGCACGGTAACGAACTTGGTCGCGCCTTCACCGTCACGGACGATGGCCTGCGCCACTTCCATGAACACCTCGAACACCGCCTGCTTGAGCTTGGCGAACAGCTCACCGGAGGCGTCGCTGATCTCAGGCAGTGCGGCCTGGCCGGTAGCGATCAGCATGCAGCAGTCGTTGGTGGAGGTGTCACCGTCGATGGTGATGCGGTTGAACGATTTGTTCGCCGCGTCGCGCACCAGATCCTGCAGCACGCCCTGGGCAACCTTGGCGTCGGTGGCGATGTAGCCAAGCATGGTGGCCATGTTCGGGCGGATCATGCCAGCGCCCTTGGAGATGCCGGTCACGGTGATGGTCACGCCATCATGCTGGAACTGACGGCTGGCGCCCTTGGGCAGGGTGTCGGTGGTCATGATGCCGGTGGCGGCAGCTTCCCAGTTGTCAGCCTTGAGGTCATCCAGCGCGGCCTGCAACGCGGACTCGATCTTCTCGACCGGCAGCGGCTCGCCGATCACACCGGTGGAGAATGGCAGCACGGCGCTTTCGGCAACACCGGTCAGCTCAGCCAGGCGCACACAGGAGCGACGCGCACGGGCCAGGCCATCGGCGCCGGTACCAGCGTTGGCATTGCCGGTATTGGTCAGCAGGTAACGCACTTCGCCGCCCAGACGCTCGCGCGTGATCAGCACAGGGGCCGCGCAAAAGGCGTTGGTGGTGGTCACCCCGGCGATACGCGAACCTTCGGCACAGCGCATCACCACCACATCCTTGCGCCCTGGACGCTTGATGCCGGCCGAGGCGATACCCAGCTCGAAACCAGGAACCGGGTGCAGGGTAGACAGCGGGCCAAGACCAACAGCCATGAGATGCGCTCCTTCAGATATAGGGTGATCGCGTCGGCGACCGAATGAGATGGTAAAACGCCGCGAGCGGCTGGGCCGTTCGCGGCGTTGTCAGGGCGCTGGCAGCATAGCCGAAGCGCCCGCCACTGCAAGCGGTCCGATCAGCCGATCTGACCGTGGCAGTGCTTGTACTTCTTACCCGAACCGCAAGGGCACGGCTCGTTACGGCCAACCTTCTGCTCGGCACGTACCGGAGCGGCGGCCATGGCAACGTCGCCTTCTCCGCCATCGTTCTCTTCAGCGGCCAGCGCCGAGGCATCGGCGTGCTGGAACTGCATGCGCTCGGCCATGGCTTCTGCCTCGCGGCGCAGCCGGGCTTCTTCTTCGGCCGGATCTTCGCGACGCACCTGAACGTGGCTGAGCACGCGGATGGCATCGCGCTTGATCGACTCCAGCAGCTCCTGGAACAGGGCGAAGGACTCGCGCTTGTATTCCTGCTTGGGGTTCTTCTGCGCGTAGCCACGCAGGTGAATCCCGTGACGCAGGTGATCCATGGTCGACAGGTGGTCTTTCCACAGGTCGTCCAGCACGCGCAGCAGAATCTGCTTCTCGAAGGTACGCAGAGCCTCGGCGCTGGCCTGGGTTTCCTTCTCGTTGTAGGCAGCCAGCAGTTCGGCAAGGATGCGCTCACGCAGGGTTTCTTCGTACAGTTTGTCGTCTTCATCCAGCCACTGCTGGATCGGCAGCTTGATGCCAAAATCGCTCTGCAGGGTAGACTCCAGACCGGCGACGTCCCACTGCTCCGGCATCGACTGCGGCGGAATATGGTTGTTGACTGCGGTGGTCAGCACTTCCTCGCGGAACTCGGCGATGGTGTCGCCAACGCTCTCGGCAGCCAGCAGGCTGTTGCGCATGTGGTAGATCACCTTGCGCTGCTCGTTGGCCACGTCGTCGAATTCGAGCAGTTGCTTACGCATGTCGAAGTTACGCCCCTCGACCTTGCGCTGGGCCTTCTCGATGGCGTTGGTGACCATGCGGTGCTCGATGGCCTCGCCGGACTGCATGCCGAGGGCCTTCATGAAATTCTTCACCCGATCCGAGGCGAAGATACGCATCAGGTTGTCTTCCAGCGACAGGTAGAAGCGGCTGGAGCCCGGGTCACCCTGACGACCGGCACGACCACGCAACTGGTTGTCGATACGACGCGATTCGTGGCGCTCGGAGGCGATCACGTGCAGGCCGCCGGCTTCGATCACCTGCTGGTGACGCTTCTGCCACTCGCTCTTGATCTGCGCGATTTGCTCGTCGGTGGGGTTTTCCAGCGCCGCCACTTCCACTTCCCAGTTACCGCCGAGAAGAATGTCGGTACCACGACCCGCCATGTTGGTGGCAATGGTCAGTGCGCCCGGACGACCGGCCTGGGCGATGATCTCGGCTTCCTTGTCGTGGAACTTGGCGTTGAGGACCTTGTGCTCGATGCCTGCCTGATTCAGCAACTGACTGACGTACTCGGAGGTCTCGATGGTGGCGGTACCCACCAGGATCGGCCGGCCCTGGGCCTGGCAATCCTTGATATCGGCGATGATCGCCTGGTACTTCTCTTCCTGGGTCAGATAGACCAGGTCGTTGAAGTCCTTACGCGCAATCGGCTTGTTGGTCGGGATGACCATCACGTCCAGACCGTAGATCTGACGGAACTCGAAGGCCTCGGTATCGGCGGTACCGGTCATGCCGGACAGCTTGTTGTAGAGGCGGAAGTAGTTCTGGAAGGTGGTCGAGGCCAGAGTCTGGCTCTCGGCCTGAATGTTCACCCCCTCCTTCGCCTCGATGGCCTGGTGCAGGCCCTCGGAGAGGCGGCGACCCGGCATGGTACGGCCGGTGTGCTCGTCGATCAGGATCACCTGACCGTTCTGCACGATGTACTCGACGTTGCGGTTGAACAGCTTGTGCGCACGCAGGCCGGCGTAAACATGGGTCAGCAAGCCAAGGTTGTGCGCGGAATAGAGGCTCTCGCCTTCAGCCAGCAGGCCGGCCGCGGTAAGCATCTCTTCGACATACTGGTGACCAGCTTCGTTGAGCTCGACCTGGCGGGTTTTCTCGTCGACCTTGTAGTGACCTTCCTGAGTCACCACACCTTCCTCTTCCTCGATGTGCTGCTTGAGGCGCGGAATCAGCTTGTTGATCTCGATATACAGCTTGGAGCTGTCTTCAGCCTGACCAGAGATGATCAGCGGGGTACGGGCTTCGTCGATGAGAATGGAGTCGACTTCGTCGATCACGGCGAAATTCAGCTCGCGCTGGAATTTGTCTTCCAGGCTGAAGGCCATGTTGTCACGCAGATAGTCGAAACCGAATTCGTTGTTGGTGCCATAGGTGATGTCGGCGGCGTAAGCAGCACGCTTCTCTTCCGGCGGCTGGAAGGGGGTAACGATGCCCACCGACAAGCCCAGGAATTCATACAGCGGACGCATCCAGTTGGCGTCGCGGCGGGCCAGGTATTCGTTGACCGTGACCACGTGCACGCCCTTGCCGGACAGCGCGTTGAGGTAGACCGCCAGGGTACCCACCAGGGTCTTGCCCTCACCGGTACGCATCTCGGCAATCTTGCCTTCATGCAGAGCCATGCCGCCGATCAGCTGCACATCGAAGTGGCGCATGCCCATCACTCGCTTACCGGCCTCACGGGCCACAGCGAAGGCTTCGGGCAGCAGCTTGTCGAGGGTTTCGCCCTGAGCCAGACGGCCCTTGAACTCTTCGGTCTTGCTACGCAGTTGCTCGTCCGACAGAGCAATCATCTGCTCTTCGAGGACATTGACGGACTGCACCGCCTTGACCAAGCGTTTGACTTCACGCTCATTCTTGCTTCCGAAAAGTTTTTTAAACAGAGGCGCAAACATATCGACAGGATCTTCCGGCGAATGGATGGAGGTCGGCGCAAATCGCGACCTGGCAGCCAGCATGGCTGCGGGCGAAGGGGGCATTCTACCCGGAAAACTCAGGGAGGAAAGTGACGTTGTCAGCCCGTTGCTGCCGCATAATGGCGCAGGCCACGCATCCCCGGTCAGCCAGGGGCGCGGCGTGAAACTTTATATGGGGATGAATGCTGGCAATTCAAGGTCAGCCTGTTGCCCTGACTCACTCGACGCCGTTGGCGCGCGCGATATAAAGGGCAGGATTGACCTGTCGGCCATCCTTGCTGACTTCGAAATGCACGTGATAACCGGTGGAGCGACCACTGCGACCGACCTTGGCGATGGTCTCGCCGCGCTGCACCAGATCACCGATCTGTACAGTATTGCTCTGGTTGTGGGCGTAGAGGGTGACGTAGCCATCGGCATGACTGATCTCGACCACGTTGCCATAACCATTCTTCTTGCCGGAGAAGGTGACGATACCCGCCGCCACCGACACCACATCGCTCCCCGGTTTGGCGGCGAAGTCGACGCCCTTGTGGACACTCACGCGACCGGTAAGCGGGTGCACGCGACGCCCGAAAGGCGACGACACATAACCTTGCAAAACCGGACGACCTGAAAGTGTCTCAGCTTCACTCAGGCGACGCTCGCCAAGCAGTTGCTCCAGCACTTCCAACTGCTGCTCGCGGCTTTCCACTCGCAGCGCCAGGTCATCAAGCGCACTCATGAAAGGTGGCGGTGCATAGGCCGAAGCGCCCAGCGCATCTTCCGCGCCGCCCTGCCCGACACTGAGGGAAAAGTCGAACTCGCCTGCGTCCAGCTCCGCTAATTCGGTCAGGCGCTCGCCCAGAGCATCGAGCCGCGTGAGGCGCGCCTGCAGTTCCGCGACATGCACGGCAAAGGCGTCGAGCTGACGTTGTGCGTCCTGGCGTACCACGCCAACCTGTTCACGCTGCAGATCGAGTGCTTCGGCCAGCGAGGTGTCGACCACCGGCTCGGCGGTCAACCACTTGGCGCCCATTGCCGCACCGGCACCCAGGCTCAGGACCAGCAGCAGGACAGCCGACAGCAGCAACCAGCGCAGGTCCAGATTGATCGTTCGCGCCGAACCGTGACGGCTATTTAGCAGAATGATATGCATGGCTTCCCCTTTCGCAGAGCACAGGCCGGCAGCACGCTCTGCTACCATGACGGCTCTGCAACTTAAGGCTTCCTGCCATGACGTTTCGTCCCTCGCCGGCTCAGGCACCCGCTAAGCTGTTACGCGAAGCCAAGCCCCTGAAAGCGCTGTTCGGTCAGGCGCAACGCCTTACTCACCTACAGCGTCTTGTCGATAGCCAGCTACAGCCTGCCGCCCGGGAACACTGTCATTTAGCGTCCTGGCGAGACGGCTGCTTGCTATTGATAGTGACCGATGGCCACTGGGCAACACGCCTGCGTTATCAGCAAAGAAGACTGCAACGACAACTACAGGCACTCGAAGAATTCGCGACCTTAACGAAAATCATGTTCAAGGTGCAACCTCAAGGCGGCCAGAATCGTGGAACCGGTCGCACCCTGCACTTGTCCAATAGCGCCGCACAAAGCATCCAGGCGACAGCCGAAGGCATCAGCGATCCCAGGCTACGCGCCGCGCTTGAGCGCCTGGCCAGCCATACGCAGAAAGACGAATGACCCCTAATTCCGTTCGTCGGTAAACGTCTTTTTTGCCGCTTTCGCCAGATGATTGGCGCCATGAATCGTTGCGGCACTCACCACCGACTCAACCACGCGCCATAAAAAAGGCCACCCGAAGGTGGCCTCAATTGAAGCTGGAAAGAGAGTGTGTTTACACCGCCGCAACCGGGCGCATGTAAGAGATCGGTGCGAGTTTGGCGTCCTCGAAGGTCACCATTTCCCAGGCATCGGTCTGTTCGATCAACGTGCGCAGCAAACGATTGTTGAGCGCGTGACCAGACTTGAAGCCCTTGAACTCGCCGATCAGGCTGTTACCCAGCAGGTACAGGTCACCGATGGCATCGAGAATCTTGTGTTTGACGAATTCGTCCTCGTAACGCAGGCCGTCTTCATTGAGCACACGATGTTCGTCGACCACGATGGCGTTCTCCACACTGCCACCGAGCGCCAGGTTCTGCGAACGCAGAAACTCGATGTCACGCATGAAACCGAAGGTGCGGGCCCGGCTGACTTCCTTGACGAAAGACGTGCTGGAGAAATCCACACTGGCGCTCTGCGTGCGATTGCGGAACACGGGGTGATCGAAGTCGATCTCGAAGCTCACCTTGAACCCGTCGAAAGGTACGAAGGTGGCGCGCTTGTCGCCCTCCTCCACAGTTACCTCACGCAGGATGCGGATGAACTTCTTCGGCGCCTCCTGCTCCTGCAGGCCAGCGGATTGAATCAGGAACACAAAGGGACCAGCACTGCCATCCATGATCGGTACTTCGGACGCGGAGAGCTCGACGTAGGCGTTATCGATGCCCAGGCCTGCCATGGCCGAAAGCAGGTGCTCTACCGTATCCACCTTGACATCACCATTGATCAACGTGGTCGACATGGTGGTTTCACCGACATTCCCGGCCAGCGCGCGGATTTCCACCACGGGGTCGAGGTCGGTACGACGAAACACGATACCGGTATCCACCGGAGCCGGCTTCAGGGTCAGGTAAACCTTCTCCCCCGAATGCAGGCCAACGCCGGTGGCACGGATGATGTTTTTCAGGGTGCGTTGTCTGATCATGGCTTGGCCGCTATATCGCTAGTTGCGAATTGTTTTCAACAATGGTCGGGAATAATAGCAGAACCGACCTTTGCTGAACACCAATCACCCATATGCTCCTGATAAATTCCATCAATCAGCCTGGCGACGCAGGAAAGCCGGGATATCCAGGTAATCGAGATCATCCTGGGTATTGAGCTTGGCTGCAGTGGCGGCGCCACCGTGGCTCTGGCGCTGCACGGTCGGACGCTCGTAGTCCTTGTAGTTGACCGACTGCTCGCTGCGCGGCTGCGCGGCAGGCTGCTGGGCAACCGGCTGGCTGACGGCGACCTGAACGGTGTTGTCGACCACCTTGACCGGCTTCTCCATGCGCGCGCCGAGGCCGGTAGCGACCACGGTGACGTGCAGTTCGTCGCGCATGTCGGCGTCGATCACGGTCCCGACCTTGACGGTGGCGTGCTCGGAAGCGAACTGTTCGATGATGTTACCCACATCGGAGTACTCACCCAGCGACAGGTCCGGACCGGCAGTGATGTTTACCAGAATGCCGCGCGCACCCTGCAGGTTGACGTCTTCGAGCAGCGGGTTGCGGATGGCCGCTTCGGTTGCTTCACGCGCACGGTTCGGACCGCTGGCGCAGCCAGTGCCCATCATGGCCATGCCCATTTCGCTCATCACGGTTTTCACGTCGGCGAAGTCGACGTTGATCATGCCCGGACGCTTGATGATGTCGGAAATACCGCGCACGGCACCAGCCAGCACATCGTCAGCCTTGGCGAAGGCGGACAGCAGGCTGGCATCCTTGCCGAGGATGGTCAGCAGCTTTTCGTTGGGGATGGTGATCAGCGAGTCGACGCTCTCGGACAGCGCGCGAATGCCCTCATCGGCGATGACCATGCGCTTCTTGCCTTCGAACGGGAACGGGCGGGTGACCACAGCCACGGTGAGGATGCCCAGCTCCTTGGCCACCTCGGCGATGACCGGCGCAGCACCGGTACCAGTACCGCCACCCATGCCGGTGGTGATGAACACCATGTCGGTGCCTTGCAGCACTTCAGCGATGCGCTCGCGATCTTCCAGCGCGGCCTGACGACCGACTTCCGGATTGGCGCCAGCGCCCAGACCTTTGGTCACGCCCGGGCCGAGCTGCAGCACGGTACGTGCGCCGATGTTCTTCAGCGCCTGCGCATCGGTGTTGGCGCAGATGAACTCGACGCCCTCGATGTTGCTGACCGCCATGTGATTGACTGCGTTACCGCCGCCACCACCGACACCGATTACTTTGATAACCGCGCTTTGCGGAATGTTATCTACTAGTTCGAACATGATCCCTCTCCTTCCTTTCTAGTTGTAACGCCTACTGCAAATTTAGAAATTGCCTTGCACCCAACGCTTGATGCGTTCGAGTACCGGGGTTTTGTTTTCGTCCTGGTAAGGACTGCCCACCGACATGGAAATGCCGTCGTTCTGCTTCTGCAGCCCATACAACAGCAAGCCCACACCGGTGGAATAAATCGGGTTGCGCACCACATCGCCCATGCCCTTGACGCTATGTGGCACGCCCAAGCGCACCGGCATGTGGAAGATCTCCTCGGCGAGTTCTACTGCGCCTTCCATCTTCGCCGTGCCGCCGGTCATGACGATGCCGGCGGGAATCAGATCTTCGTAGCCGCTGCGGCGCAGCTCGGCCTGAACCAAGGTGAACAGCTCGTCGTAACGCGGCTCGACCACTTCGGCCAGGGACTGACGCGAGAGGTCGCGCGGCGGACGATCACCGACGCTCGGCACCTTGATGGTTTCGCCAGCACCGGCCAGCTTGGCCAGGGCGCAGGCATAGCGAATCTTGATTTCTTCGGCGTACTGGGTCGGCGTACGCAGGGCCATGGCGATGTCGTTGGTAACCTGGTCACCAGCAATCGGAATCACCGCGGTGTGACGAATCGCGCCTTCGGTGAAGATGGCGATATCGGTGGTGCCACCGCCGATATCCACCAGGCACACGCCCAGCTCCTTCTCGTCTTCGGTCAGTACCGAATACGCGGATGCCAGCTGCTCGAGGATGATGTCGTCGACTTCCAGACCGCAGCGACGCACGCACTTCTCGATGTTCTGCGCGGCGTTCACGGCGCAGGTAACCACGTGCACCTTGGCTTCCAGGCGTACGCCGGACATGCCCAACGGCTCGCGCACGCCTTCCTGGTTGTCGATCACGTAATCCTGCGCCAGGGTGTGCAGCACGCGCTGGTCCGCCGGAATGGCCACGGCCTGCGCGGCGTCGAGCACGCGCTCGATATCGGCCGGGCTCACTTCGCGATCACGGATGGCAACGATGCCGTGGCTGTTCAGGCTACGGATGTGATTGCCGGCCACACCGACGAACGCCGAGTGGATACGGCAGCCCGCCATCAGTTGCGCCTCTTCCACGGCGCGCTGAATCGAGGCCACGGTGGACTCGATATTGACCACCACACCCTTCTTCAGCCCGCGCGACGGATGAGTGCCGATACCGACGATTTCCAGCTGGCCGTCGGCCGTCACCTCACCCACCAGCGCCACCACCTTGGAGGTGCCGATGTCCAGGCCAACGATCATCTTGCCGCTCTGCGCGCTATTCATTAGTCCTGCCTCTCCTCAATTCACTTTCTGCTCGGCCGCAGCCGGCTCCACCGGCTCACGCCAGGCCACGGCCAGGCCGTTGGCATAACGCAGGTCGATGCGCGCGATGTTCGCGCTCTGTTCTTTCAGTTCCCGCTCATAGATGGCGGCGAAGCGACGCATTTTTTCCACCACGTGATCACGTCCCAGCAGGATGTCGATACGCTGCCCGCTGGCGTTCTCGGTGGCCGAGAGGAACCAGCTGCCGCGCTCGCGCAACTGCAGTCCGACCACGGTGAAGCCCATCGGCCGCAGCAATTGGCTGAGCATCTGATACTGCTGCATCACCTTCGGCTGCGCCCGCTTCGGGCCGGACAGCTGCGGTAGATGCTGATAGTTGTCCAGCTCCTGCGGCGCGAACGCCTGGCCCTGGTTGTTGAGCAGCGCTTCGTCACCCCAGCGGGCGATAGGCAGCTGCTCTTCGAGGCGCACGTCGATCTGATCTGGCCAGACGCGACGCACTTCGGCATGAGCGATCCAGGGCATGCGTTCGAGTTCTTCGCGCATGCCGCGCAGATCAGCGCTGAAGAAGTTCGCCTCGATGAACGGCGCGATCCGTCGCTGTACCGCCTGCTGGCTGACGTAAGCCAGATCGCCCTGCACGCTGATGCGCGCGATCGGGCGATCGGCGTAGGGCAGCAGACGCTGTGCACCTTCGTAGGCAGCAAAGCCCAGACCGACCAGCGCCAGCGGCCAGAGCAGGCGGCCCACCCAGGAGAAGTCCGGCTTGGGCAGACTCAGGCGCATCGGCTCCTTGGTCACCAGACGGCTGGCGCCACGCGGCGCGGGCTTGCCGCGTTGCGGAGCCCTCAGCGAGTCTTGATGGCGCAGAGCGATGCTCATCGCTTAACCCCTCGCCTCGACGCTGTCAGCCAGGATTGCCAGCACCAGTTGCTGGAAATCCAGGCCAGCAGCACGCGCGGCCATTGGCACCAGGCTGTGATCGGTCATGCCCGGTACGGTGTTCACTTCCAGCAGCCAGAACTGGCCGTTGGCATCCTGCATCACGTCAGCGCGTGCCCAGCCCTGAGTGCCCACGGCCTCGCAAGCGCGTGCGGTCAGCGCTTTCAGCTCTGCTTCCTTCTCAGGAGACAGGCCGCAGGGAATGCGGTACTGGGTGTCATCGGCCAGGTACTTGGCGTCGTAGTCGTAGAAAGTGTGCGGGGTGCCGAGCCCAATGGGCGGCAGCACTTCACCACGCAGCACGGCGATGGTGTACTCGGGGCCAGCGATCCACTGTTCGACCAGCACCTGGCTGTCGTAGCGCGCGGCATCCTGCCAGGCAGCGATCAGCGCCTCGACGCTTTCGACCTTGGCCATGCCGATGCTCGAGCCTTCATGGGCTGGTTTGACGATCAGCGGGAAGCCCAGCTCGGCGGCAGCAGCTTCGCAATCAGCCTGCGAGGTCAGCACGGCATGGCGCGGCGTCGGCAGGCCGAGGCTGTGCCAGACCTGCTTGGTACGTAGCTTGTCCATGGCCAGCGCCGAGGCGAGGATGCCGCTGCCGGTGTAGGGAATGCCGGCGCACTCGAGCAGGCCCTGCATGGAGCCGTCCTCGCCACCACGGCCGTGCAGCACGATGAAGGCGCGGTCGATCTTCTCGTTGTTCAGGCGCAGCAGGAAATCATCTCCCACATCGATGCCAAAGGCGTCCACACCGCCCGCCTGCAGGGCGCTGAGCACGGCATTGCCGGATTTCAGCGACACCTCACGCTCGGCGCTCTTGCCGCCGAACAGCACGGCGACGCGACCGAAAGCCTTGGGATCGAGGGTATTGTGCAAACTCATTTCGACTCCCCCACGAACAGTGGGTGCTTGATCAGTTGCGGCGCTACTGCACCAATATCACCTGCGCCCTGGCACAGCAGGATGTCGCCAGCGCGTAGCAGCGGTTTGAGCAGCGGCGCCAGGTCGGCGCCACGCTCGACATAGATCGGGTCAAGCTGGCCGCGCTGACGGATGCTGTGGCACAGCTGACGGCTGTCGGCACCGGGAATCGGCTCCTCGCCAGCCGGATAGACCTCGACCAGCAGCAGCACATTGGCCTCGCCGAGCACCTGCACGAAATCGTCGTAGAGGTCGCGGGTGCGGCTGTAACGGTGCGGCTGATAGACCATCACCAGGCGACGCTCCCGCCAACCACCGCGCACAGCCTTGATCACCGCAGCCACTTCACGCGGGTGATGGCCGTAGTCGTCGACCAGCATCACGCTGCCGCCATCCACCGGCAGTTCGCCGTAGACCTGGAAGCGTCGACCGACGCCCTGGAAGCCCGCCAGGCCGCTGACGATGGCTGCATCATCGATGCCTTCGTCGGTAGCAATGGCGATGGTTGCCAGCGCATTGAGAACGTTGTGGTTACCCGGCATGTTGACCGACACGTCGAGCGGCTCGCAGTCAGGGCGCAGCACGGTGAAGTAGGTGCGCATACCTTCCTGGCGCACGTTGATCGCACGTACGTCGGCGTCTTCGGCGAAGCCGTAAGTCATGGTCGGGCGGCCGACCTGCGGCAGCAGCTCGCGCACCACCGGATCGTCCACGCAGAGTACGGCCAGGCCATAGAACGGCAGGTTGTGCAGGAACTCGATGAAGGTCTTCTTCAGCTTGTTGAAGTCACCGCCATAGGTGCTCATATGGTCGGCATCGATGTTGGTGACCACCGAAACCATCGGCTGCAGATGCAGGAAGCTGGCGTCGCTCTCGTCGGCCTCGGCAATCAGGAAGCGGCTGGAGCCGAGCTGGGCATTGGTACCGGCAGCATTCAGGCGACCGCCGATGACGAAGGTCGGATCCAGGCCGCCAGCGGCGAACACGGATGCCAGCAGGCTGGTAGTAGTGGTCTTGCCGTGGGTGCCGGCGACGGCGATGCCGTGACGGTAGCGCATCAGCTCGGCGAGCATCTCGGCACGCGGCACCACCGGAATACGCCGTTCCAGCGCAGTGGCGACCTCCGGGTTGCTGGTGTTGACGGCGCTGGATACCACCAGCACATCGGCTTGCTCGGCGTTTTCCGCGCGGTGACCGATGAAAATGGTCGCCCCGAAGTTTTCCAGGCGCTCGGTCACGGCCGACGCCTTGAGATCGGAGCCGGACACTTCGTAACCCAGGTTCAGCAGCACCTCGGCGATACCGCACATGCCCACGCCGCCGATACCGACGAAGTGGATGCGGCGGATACGACGCATACGGCGTACTTCAGCCTTGACCGCAGCAGGAGACTTAGCCACGCATCACCTCCTGGCAGATGTCGACCACCGTGCGGGTGGCATCGGGCTTGGCCAGGCGACGCGCGGTGGCGCCCATGACATTGAGTTTTTCCAGGTGCATCAGAACCTCGGTGAGCTGCGCGGCAAGCGTATCCGCGTCAGTGGCATGTTGCGCAAGAAGGACAGCGGCGCCCTCCTTCGCCAGATATTCGGCATTGCGGCTCTGGTGGTCGTCGATCGCGTGCGGCAACGGCACGAGGAACGATGGCAGACCTGCTGCCGCCAGTTCGCTGACGGTAAGCGCGCCAGCGCGGCACACCACCAGATCGGCCCAGCCATAGGCACGTGCCATGTCCTTGATGAAGGGCGCGACCTCGGCTTCGACCGCGGCATCGCGATAACGCTCCGCAGTGATTTCGGCATGTTGTTTACCGGCCTGGTGAAACACCTGCGGACGTACGTCGGCGGGGATTTTCTCCAGTGCAGCCGGCAGCAATTTGTTCAGCGGCTCGGCGCCCAGGCTACCGCCCAGCACCAGCAGTTTCGGCTTGCGGCCTACCAGCGGCTCGCGCGGGGTTTCCAGGAACAGCTCTTCACGCACCGGATTACCGGTGGTGCGCCGCTTGTCGGATGCACCGAAGGTATTCGGGAAGGCTTCGCAGATGCGCACGGCGATACGCGACAGCAGGCGGTTGGCGGTACCGGCCACGGCGTTCTGCTCGTGGATCACCAGCGGTACGCCGGCCAGACGCGCAGCCAGGCCGCCAGGGCCAGTGACGTAACCGCCCATGCCCAGTACGCACACCGGCTGCAACTCACGTACGATGCGGCGCGCCTGCAGCAGCGAACGCAACAGCTGGAACGGCGCCTTGAGCAGCGCCAGCTTGCTCTTGCCACGCAGACCGCTGACGTTGATCAGGTGCAGGGGCAGACCGGCTTGCGGTACCAGCTCGTTCTCGATGCCGCGCGGCGTACCCAGCCAATGCACGCTGTAACCACGCGCCTGGAACTCACGAGCACAGGCCAGAGCCGGGAACACGTGGCCGCCGGTGCCGCCAGCCATGATCAGGACATTACCGCGCATGGGCGACCTCCTTGTTCGGCTCGGCGAAATCCTCTTCGCTGAACTCGATATCCTCGTTGCCCAGTACGTTGCGCCGCTCCCACTCGATACGTAGCAGGACTGCCAGGCTGACGCAGCAGATCACCAGCGACGAGCCGCCGTAGCTGAGGAACGGCAGGGTCAGACCCTTGGTTGGCAGCAGGCCGGTGTTCACGCCGATGTTGATCAGGAACTGGCCGATCCACAGGAAGGACAGGCCGTAGGCCACGTAGGCGGAGAAGAACTGCTTGGCCTTCTCGGCCCACAGGCCGATGTACAGGCCGCGCACGCAGACGAAGACGAACAGTGCCAGGGTCGCCAGTGCACCGACGAAGCCCAGCTCCTCGGCCAGGACCGAGAAGACGAAGTCGGTGTGCGCTTCGGGCAGATAGAACTGCTTCTGGATGCTGTTACCCAAGCCCACGCCGAACCACTCGCCACGACCGAAGGCGATCAGCGCCTGAGTCAGCTGGTAGCCCGAGCCATACTGGTCGGCCCAGGGATCGGTGAAGGTGATCAGACGCTGCAGGCGATATTCCTGAGTCTGCACCAGGACGAACACGGCGCCGACTGCCAGGGCCACCATCAGGCCGAAGCGCAGCATGCCGACACCGCCGAGAAACAGCATGGCCATGGCCGAGCCCATCATCACCACGGTGGCGCCGAAGTCCGGCTCCAGCAGCAGCAGACCAGCCATCGGCAGCAGTACCACGAACGGCTTGAAGAAGCCCATCCAGCTCTCACGCACCTCTTCCTGACGGCGCACCAGGTAGCCGGCCAGGTAGACGACGACGAAGACCTTGGCGATTTCCGAAGGCTGCACGTTGAACGCACCAAAGCCGATCCAGCGCCGCGCACCGTTGACCTCGCGACCAATGCCGGGGATCAGCACCAACACCAGCAAACCGAACGCCGCCAGCAGCAGCATCCAGCCATAGCGCTGCCAGAAGCTCATAGGAATCATCAGCACGATGCCGGCGGCACCAAGACCAATGACCAGATAAATCAGGTGGCGAATCATGTGATACAGCGGGTTGCCGGACAGCGCCGCTGCGACTTCCGACGACGCCGAGGTGATCATCACCAGGCCCAGGCCGAGCAGGCCGAGGCAGCCCGCGAGCATTGGAAAATCGACATCTAAACCGCGACCGAACAGCGGCGAGGGACGCACGCGCAGGAAGCCGAGCATCAGCGAAGCCCTCCCACGGCCTGGGCGAACAGACGCCCGCGTTCTTCGAAATTCTTGAACATGTCGAGGCTGGCGCACGCTGGCGACAACAGCACGGCGTCGCCGGCCTCTGCCAATTCGCTGCAACGCTGCACGGCCTCGTCGAGCGTCTCGACCCGCACCAGCGGCGCCGCATCGCCCAACGCATCGGCAAGGCGCCCGGCATCACGACCGAGCAGCACCACCGCACGGCAGAAGCGCGCGACCGGATTTTTCAGCGCCGAGAAGTCGGCGCCTTTACCGTCACCGCCAGCGATCAGTACCAGCTTACCGGCGATATCCGCACCCAGGCCTTCGATGGCTGCCAGCGCTGCACCGACGTTGGTGGCCTTGGAGTCGTCGTAGTAACTCACGCCGCCGCGCTCACCGACCCACTGGCAGCGGTGCGGCAAACCAGCGAACTGGCGCAGAGTGGCGAGCATCGCCTCCATCGGCAGGCCGACGGCATGACCGAGCGCCAGCGCCGCCAGGGAGTTGGACTGATTGTGCGCGCCACGGATCTTCAGCTCGCTCACCAGCAGCAATGCATCGAAGCGAAACGCCAGGGACTTCTCTCCGTTCTCTTCGAGCAGGCCGAAGCGCTTGAAGTCCGGTTTACCCAGGCCGAATTCCCAGCAGGTCACTTGGTCGGCGATCAGCGGACGCGACAGTGCGTCGTCACGGTTGATCACCACCTGACGGGCGCCGCGGAAGATTCGATGCTTGGCCAGGTGATAGGCAGGCAGACCGCTGTAGCGGTCCATGTGGTCTTCGCTGATGTTCAGGCAAGTCGCCACTTCAGCGTTGAGCTGATCGGTGGTTTCCAGCTGGAAGCTGGACAGCTCCAGCACATACAGTTCGACGTCGTTCGCCAGCAGGTCCAGCGCCGGCGTACCGAGATTGCCGCCCACCGCCACGCGCTTGCCAGCCGCAGCCGCCATCTCGCCGACCAGGGTGGTGACGGTGCTCTTGGCGTTGGAACCGGTGATAGCGATGATCGGTGCCTTAGCGTAACGCGCGAACAGGTCGATATCGCCGGAAAGCTTCACGCCGCGCGCCGCTGCAGCCGCCAGCGCCGGGGTCGATACGGCCAGGCCCGGACTCACGTACAGCTCCGAGGCGCGGCAGAGGAAGTCCACATCCAGCTCGCCGCAACGTACTTCCACCTGCGGGTAATCACGCTTGAGCGTCTCCAGCTCCGGCGGGTTCGCGCGCGTATCGGCCACGGCAAAGCGCACGCCCTGCTGCGCAAGGAAGCGCACCAGGGACATGCCGCTCTTGCCGAGGCCGACAACGATGCGGAACTGGTCGGAAGCGATCAATGACACGCTCATTACCTCAGTTTCAGGGTGGCCAGGCCGATCAGCACGAGAATCACGGTGATGATCCAGAAACGGACGATCACGCGCGGCTCAGGCCAGCCCTTGAGTTCGAAATGGTGATGAATCGGCGCCATGCGGAACACGCGCTTGCCGGTCAGCTTGAAGCTGGCGACCTGGATGATCACCGAGAGGGTTTCCATCACGAACACGCCGCCCATGATGAACAGCACGACTTCCTGGCGAACGATCACGGCGATGGTGCCCAGCGCAGCACCAAGCGCCAGCGCACCCACGTCGCCCATGAACACCTGCGCCGGGTAGGTGTTGAACCACAGAAAGCCCAGACCGGCACCGACCAGCGCGGCGCAGAACACGATCAACTCACCGGAACCCGGAACGTACGGAATCAGCAGGTATTCGGCGAAGTTCACGTTGCCCGACAGGTAGCAGAAGATCCCCAGCGCACCGCCGACCATCACGGTCGGCAGAATGGCCAGACCATCGAGACCGTCAGTGAGGTTCACCGCATTGCTGGTGCCGACGATAACGAAGTAGGTCAACACCACGAAGCCGGCGCCCAGGGGAATGGCGACATCCTTGAGCAGCGGCAGGATCAGGGTGGTCTCCACCGGGCTCTGCGCAGTCATATAAAGGAAGACGGCCGCCGCGAGGCCAAACACCGACTGCCAGAAATACTTCCAGCGGCTCGGCAGGCCACGCGAGTTCTTCTCGATCACCTTGCGGTAGTCGTCGACCCAGCCAATGGCACCAAACGCCAACGTCACGGCCAGCACCACCCACACATAGCGGTTGGACAGGTCGGCCCAGAGCAGGGTACTGACGGCGATGGCGGTGAGAATCAGCGCGCCGCCCATGGTCGGCGTGCCTTTCTTCGACAGGTGTGACTGCGGGCCATCGTTGCGCACGGACTGACCGATCTGACGCACCTGCAGGGTACGGATCATCCACGGACCGAGCCACAGCGACAGCGCCAGGGCGGTGAGCACGCCGAGGATGCCGCGCAGAGTCAGGTACTGAAAGACCGCGAAGCCCTTGTGAAACTGTTGCAGGTACTCCGCCAGCAGCAGCAGCATTTAGTGAATCTCCCCAGATACGCCACACAGCGCCGCCACGACCTTGTCCATGGCAGCGCTGCGTGAACCCTTGATTAGTAGTGTGCTGCCGGCCTGCTCGGCGCGAAGCGCTTCGATCAGCTCGGCTTGATCGACGAAGTGACGGCCTTTTGAGCCAAACTCCTCGACCGCAAAACGCATCAGCGGGCCGACGGCATACAGTGCATCGACCTTGCCCGCAGCATGGCGACCGACATCGCGATGGCCCTGTTCAGCCCACTCGCCCAGCTCGCCCATGTCTCCCAGCACCAGAACGGTGCGACCGGAGAAGCCGGCGAGTATATCCACCGCCGCACACATGGACACCGGGTTGGCGTTGTAACTGTCATCGATGACTCGCACGCCGTTCGGCGCCAGCTGCGCTACCGCGCGGCCTTTGACCGGCTGCAGGTTTTCCAGGCCCTCGACCATGGCGACCAACGGCATACCCAGGGCATGAGCGGCAGCACAGGCTGCCAGCGCATTGGCCACGTTATGCTCGCCCAGCAGGTTGAGTTGAATGCGCGCGCTACCGGCCGGGCTACGCAGAGTGAAGCCCTGGCAGCCACGCTCGTCGCGGGCCAGATCGCTGCCGTGGAAGTCCGCGCGGGTGTCGCGCAAGGCAAAACTCAGCACCTTGCGTCCGGCTGCGCGGCGCTGCCAGGTGACGAAGGCCTTGTCGTCCAGGTTGAGCACGGCCACGCCATCGTTCGGCAGGCCTTCAAGGATCTCGCCCTTGGCCTCGACGATCTTTTCCGGGCCGCCGAACTCGCCGACGTGGGCATTACCGGCATTGGTGATGATCGCTACCTGCGGCCGGGTGAGGCTCACGGTGTAGGCGATTTCACCCACATGGTTGGCGCCCAGTTCGATCATCCCGGCGCGATGCTCCGGCGCCAACTCCAACAGAGTCAATGGCGCACCAAGATCGTTGTTGAGGTTGCCGCGAGTGGCCAGTACCGCACCGTTCAAGCCGGCACGCAGGATGGCGGCGAGCATTTCCTTCACGCTGGTCTTGCCACTGGAACCCGTTACGGCAGCCAGCGGGCCGCTGAAAGCCTGACGATTCAACGCCCCCAGTTGACCGAGCGCCAGGCGGGTGTCGGCCACCAGCAATTGTGGCAACGGGGCATTCGCCACTTCACGCTCGACCAGCGCGGCGACCGCGCCCTTGGCAGCGACTTCGGCCAGATAGTCATGACCGTCGAAGCGTGGACCGGTCAACGCCACGAACAACTGACCCGCAGCGATGGTGCGACTGTCGCTACCAACGGCGGAGAACGCCACATCGGCGCCGATCACGCGCGCGCTCAGGTCGGCGGCGACTTCGCTGAGCAGCCAAGGCTTAAGCATGAGTCGCCTCCCAGGCCGTCAGAGCCTTGTTCGCTTCGATCAGGTCGGAGAACGGCTGACGCACACCCATGATTTCCTGGTAATCCTCGTGGCCCTTACCAGCCAACACCAGCACGTCGGCGACTTCAGCCTGGGCGATCAGCCGTGCGATGGCATCGCCACGGCCGTGAATGAATTGCACCTGTTCCGGCGCGGCGAAGCCTGCGCGAATATCGGCAACGATCTGCGCCGGCTCTTCCGTACGCGGGTTGTCATCGGTCACCCACACCACATCGGCCAACCGCTCGGCAACCGCGGCCATCAGCGGACGCTTGCCGCGGTCGCGATCACCGCCGCAACCGAACAGGCAGACCAGGCGACCTTCGACATGTGGGCGCATGGCTTCGAGAACTTTTTCCAGCGCATCCGGGGTGTGCGCGTAGTCGACCACCACCAAGGGCTTGTCGCCGCCACCAAGGCGTTGCATGCGGCCAGCCGGCCCCTGCAGTTGCGGCAGAACCTTGAGAATCTCGTCGAGGCCGTAATCCAGGCCCAGCAGCGCACCGACCACTGCCAACAGATTACTGAGGTTGAAGCGGCCGAGCAGATTGCTGCGCAGCACGCCTTCGCCACGCGGCGTCACCAGACGTGCGCGTACGCCGTGATCGTCGAAGTGCGCTTCGCTGCAATAAAGGAAGGCGCCGGCATCATTCAGGCTGTAGCCGATCAGGCGCGACTCGTGCGCTTGCCCGGCCAACTCACGACCGAAGGCGTCATCGAGGTTGATCACCCGGCAACGCAGATTTGGCCAGGCGAACAGCTTGGCCTTGGCCGCGCCATAAGCCTCCATGCTGCCGTGATAATCGAGGTGATCACGCGACAGATTGGTGAACACCGCAATATCGAATTCCAGCGCCGCGACACGGCCCTGGTCCAGACCATGAGAAGAAACTTCCATCGCTACAGCGCGAGCGCCGGCCTGCTTGAGCGAGGCCAGGGTGGCCTGCACGCCGACCGGATCAGGGGTGGTGTGCTTGCCCTGCTCCAGCGCGCCATTAAAGCCAGTACCCAGGGTACCGACGATGCCGCAGGGCTGACCGAGCAGATCCAGCGCCTGGGCCAGCAATTGGCTGACGCTGGTCTTGCCATTGGTGCCGGTAACGCCGACCAGATGCAGGGCACGGCTCGGTTCGCCATAGAAGCGCCCGGCGATGGCAGACAGCTGTCCAGCGAGACCCTTGACCGGCACCAGCACCGCACTATCGGCATGCATGGGCGCAGCGCCTTCGGCCTCGAAGGCTACTGCCGCCGCACCGCGGGCGATGGCATCGGCGATGTGTACGCGGCCATCCTGCTGGGTGCCCGGCACAGCCAGGAACAAATCGCCCGGGCGCACCTTGCGGCTGTCCAGGGTCAGTTCACGAATCAGCACGCTGCCCTCGGCAGCTGGCAACAATTGATTGAGCGGCATGGGCATCAGTTGCGCCCTCCCTGGCCAACAACGGCCATCTTCTGCTCGGGTGGCGGCAGATTGTCTGGCGCAATGTTCATCAGGCGCAGCGAACCCGCCATCACCCGGCTGAACACTGGCGCGGAAATCAGGCCGCCGTAGTAAGCGCCCTTGCCGGGCTCATCGATGACAACGACCAGAGCAATGCGCGGATCCTGCGCTGGGGCGAAGCCGGCGAACAGAGACCGGTAGGAATTGCTCTGGTAGCCCTTGGCACCAGCATTGGTCTTACGCGCGGTACCACTCTTACCGGCCACGTGGTAACCCGGCACCTGGGCGCGGAACACGCCGCGCGGCGCCTCGACCACCTGCTGCAGCATGCCCTGCAGGGTCTTGGCCACGTTGGGCGACATGACCTGCATGGTGCTCGGCTTACTGTCCACGCGAATCATCGACAGCGGCGTCATGCCGCCGCCATTGGCCAGCGCCGCGTAGGCGTGCGCCAACTGCACGGCAGTCACCGAGAGGCCGTAGCCATAGGACAGCGTGGCGGTCTCCGCCTCACGCCATTTGCGATGATTGGGCAGATTGCCGACACGTTCACCCGGGAAACCCAGGCCGGTATCGCGACCGAAACCCAGATTGCTCAGCACGTGATGGATATTCTCGCCCCCCACGTCGAACGCGATCTTGCTCATGCCGACGTTGCTGGAGTTGATCAGGATACCGGTCAGGTCCAACGCAGGGCCTTGCGTGCGGGAAACGTCGCGAATGCTGTAGCGACCGATCTGCAGAGTGCCGTTGCCGACCTGAACGATGTCGCTGGGTTTCCAGCGACCGGTCTCCAGCGCAGCGGACATCGACAACGGCTTGATGGTAGAACCAGGCTCGAACACGTCGATCATGGCGCGGTTGCGCATGGCAGCCGGGGTCAGGTTGCGGCGATTGTTCGGGTTGTAGGTGGGATGGTTGACCATCGCCAGCACTTCGCCGGTCTTCACATCGACCATCACCAGACTGCCGGCCTTGGCATCGTTTTCCAGCAGCGCATTGCGCAGCTCACGATGGGCCAGATACTGCAAACGCAGGTCAATGGACAACGCCAAGGCTTTGCCAGCCTTGGCGTTCTGCGCAACCTGGACATCCTTGATCAACTTGCCACGGCGATCCTTGAGCACCTGACGCTTGCCTGGCACACCGGCCAACCAGTCTTCGTAGGCCAGCTCCATGCCTTCACGACCGCGATCATCGATATCAGTGAAGCCGACGACATGAGCCGCCACTTCGCCAGCCGGATAGAAGCGGCGGAATTCTTCGATGGCATAGACGCCTGGCACTTTCAGGTCCAGCACGCGCTGACCGTTTTCCGGGGTCAGGCCACGCACCAGATACATGAACTCGCGCTCTTTGTTCTGCTCCAGACGTGCGGCGAAGTTGGCCGGGTCCTGCCCCAGGGCAGCAGCCAACGCTGGCCACTGCTCACGACCAGCCTGCAGTTCCTTGCCATTGGCCCAGAGCGTGGTGACAGGGGTACTGACGGCCAACGGTTCACCATTGCGGTCGGTGATCAGGCCGCGGTGCGCAGGAATCGGGATATGCCGGACGCTGCGGGCATCGCCATGCGCTTTGAGGAAGTCATGATCGAGCACCTGCAGATCGAGCATGCGCCAGGCGATGGCGCCGACCATCAGCGCCAGCAACACCAGCACCAGACGGAAGCGCCACGGGTAGAGTGCGCCTTCGAGCCCGATCATGGACGCACCATGCGCACGGCGGCAGGGTCAGGGATGTGCATTTTCAGCTGCTCGCTGGCCAGCGCTTCGATGCGGTTGTGTGCGGTCCAGGTACTTTGTTCGAGAATCAGTCGGCCCCACTCGGCCTGAGTCTTATCGCGCACGCTCAGCTCGCCGTACAGATCATTGAGCAGCTGACGATTCCAATGCGCGCTGTACGACACCGCCACTGCGGAAACCAGGATGGCGATGAACAACAGCAGCATCAGGAAGCTGCCGTTGGGCATGGACTTGATCAGCCGACGGCTCACCGCAACTTCTCCGCGATGCGCATCACCGCGCTGCGCGAGCGCGGATTGGCTTTGAGTTCGGCCTCAGCGGCGTAGACCGGCTTGCCGATCAGCTTCAGACGCGGCTCGAAGGCTTTCGGAATGATTGGCAGGTCACGCGGCAGCTTGTCCGCCTCGCCCTTGGCCTGACGCTTCATGAACTGTTTGACGATGCGATCTTCCAGCGAGTGGAAGCTGATCACCACCAGACGGCCGCCTACTTCCAGCGTCTCGAGCGCTGCTTCGAGGCCGCGCTCGAGATCACCGAGCTCGTTGTTGACGTATATGCGGATGCCCTGGAAGGCGCGAGTGGCTGGATTCTTGCCCTTTTCCCAGGCCGGATTGGCAACGGTCAGCACCTGCGCCAGATCAGCGGTGCGGGTGAATGGCTGCTCGGCGCGGCGCTGCACCACGGCACGCGCCATACGCTTGGCGAAGCGTTCCTCGCCGTAATCCTTGAGCACACGGGCGATTTCGTCTTCGTCCGCCGTGGCGATCCAGTCAGCGGCGCTGACGCCGACGTCCGGATTCATGCGCATGTCCAGCGGGCCGTCATTAAGAAAGCTGAAGCCACGCTCAGGGTCATCCAGTTGCGGCGACGACACACCGAGATCGAGAAGAATGCCGGAGACCTGACCACTGATGCCGCGGACAACAGCTTCCTCGCCAAGTTCCGCAAAACTGCGCTGCACAACGACAAAGCGGCCGTCTTCGGCCGCCAATGCTTCCCCGGTGGCTATCGCCAGGGGATCCTTATCGAACCCCAAGAGCCGCCCATCTGGCCCGAGCTTCTGCAGGATCAGCCGACTGTGCCCGCCACGGCCGAAGGTGCCATCCATATAACGACCATCACCGCGCACAGCCAGCCCCTCGACGGCTTCGTCGAGCAGCACGGTGATATGGCGGAAGTTGCTATCGGTCATGGTCACAGGATCAGGTCACGCAGGTCATCGGAAAGGGCGCCCGGCTGTTTGATGGCAGCGAGGTCGGCTTCAGCTACGGCATTCCAGGAATCTTCATCCCAGAGTTGAAACTTGTTCAGCTGACCGACGAGCATCGCTCGCTTGTCCAGCTTGGCGTATTCACGCAAACGCGGCGGCACCAGAAAGCGGCCACTAGCATCCAGCTCGAGATCGACGGCATTACCGATCAGCAGACGCTGCAGACGGCGGTTCTCTTCACGAAAGGAAGCCAGCTCACGCAGCTTGTTCTCGATCAGCTCCCACTCGGCCAGCGGATAAACGCAAAGACAGGGGTCAACGGCATCAATGGTCACGATGAGCTGGCCACTGCAACGCGCAACGAGCTCGTCACGATACCGACTCGGCATCGCGAGGCGCCCTTTGGCGTCGAGACTGATGGCGTTAGCTCCGCGAAACACGGCTGCGCTTCCCCTGTAATTAGCTTTCCATGCCCAAAAAAACCCACTTCGTGCCACTTCTTACCACTTGCGCACACTATAGGAACGCGCACGCCCCACCGTCAAGGCGCTCCAAGAGGGAAAAATCCTTACGGGACGGAGATTTAGCGAACAAAAGCGAGGGGAAAAGGGATGCCGGAACCGGCTTTTTGCAGATAAACCTCAACCATTCCAGCCAGCTGAAATTCGAACTTAAAGTAATTTATTAAGAGTAAGAATTTTTCGGTATCAAACAGGAGGGAGATAGAAGCACAACACGAGAAAGGAAGGAGGAGAGTCGATCTGTAAGCCGGGTTCTGTCGAGGACAGTCATTCCTCTACGACGTACATCACTGCACGCCTTTAGCAACCTACCCGGTTCCAGCGCGGGCCACGCCGATGGAACCCTATTTGGTCTTGCTCCGAGTGGGGTTTACCTAGCCACGGACTGTTGCCAGCCGTGCGGTGCGCTCTTACCGCACCTTTTCACCCTTACCGGCGCCGAAGCACTTAGGCGGTTATTTTCTGTGGCACTTTCCGTAGGCTCACGCCCCCCAGGCGTTACCTGGCACTCCGCCCTATGGAGCCCGGACTTTCCTCCCCCTTCTTGCGAAGGCAGCGACTGTCCGATCGACTCTCCGCCGGCAAGGGTACCGGGCGTGATGGCAAGCTGCAAGCTAGACCGATGGCGAACGCGCTAGGCCTTGCGCTCCAAGGCGACTTGGTAAAGCAGATTCTTGCGCACTCCGGTGATCTCCGCCGCCAGCGCTGCCGCGCGTTTGAGCGGCATTTCCGCCATCAGCAGATCGAGCACGCGCAAGGCTTCGGCGCTGACAGCTTCCTCGCCCTCCGGCGCCTGCCAGCCTGCCACCAGCACCACGCATTCGCCGCGCTGCTGATTGCTGTCTGCAGCCACCCACTCGCTCAGCTCGGCCAGCGGCAGCCCCTGCAGGGTCTCGAAGGTTTTGGTCAGCTCACGTGCCAGCAGTGCAGGGCGATCACCGCCAAATACATCACGCATATCCTGCAGACATTCGAGAATACGGTGCGGCGCCTCATAGAAGATCAGCGTACGTGGCTCTTCCCGCACTTGCTCCAGACGCGCACGGCGCCCCGCAGCCTTGGCTGGCAGAAAGCCCTCGAAGATGAAGCGATCCGACGGCAGACCAGCGGCCGACAGGGCCGCGATCAAGGCACAGGCACCGGGTACCGGCACCACCGCGACGCCTGCGGCACGCGCCTGACGCACCAGGTGATAACCGGGATCGGAGATCAACGGCGTGCCCGCATCGGAAATCAACGCCACATCCTCGCCTGCCTGCAGCCGCGCCAGAAAGCGGCCACCCTGATCGCGTTCGTTGTGCTCATGACAGGCAGCCAGAGGCGTCTCGATGCCGAAATGCTGCAGCAGGCGCGCCGAGTGCCGAGTGTCCTCCGCCGCGATCAGCGCCACCTCACGCAGAATCCGCAAGGCCCGCGCGCTGATGTCATCCAGATTGCCAATGGGCGTGGCGACCACATATAGGCTGCCTGGCTGGACGCTTGCGACTGCGGGCTGACTCACTGGAAACACCTCGTTAATTGAAAGAGCGCTCATTCTAGCCGGTTCCGCCCCAGTGGCATCGCACGGATGTCGCCCCTTGGGTACAATCGCCGCTCGTTTTGCTCAAGTATCAGGATGACCCGATGATCGCTAGCCTGCGCCCTCTGTCTGCTCTTTTTCTGGCCGGCCTGCTCGCCGCCTGCGCCAGCTCGCCCTCCAACAATCTGGGCCAACTTCCGCGCACGCCACAAGCCAGCATCGAGCAGATGCTTCAGCAAGCCGCCGAGAGCAAACCGGAGCAGGCTGCCCTGCTACGCCTGTCGGCAGCTGACCAGAGTTACCAGCAGAATGACGTGGCGCGCGCCACCCGTATTCTCGAGCAGGTCGACATCGCCAACCTGCAACCCGCTCAACAGATCTTCGCCAGCACCCTCAAGGCCGAGCTGGCGATGGCCCGCAAGCAACCCAAGAGCGCGCTGAAAGCCCTGCAACACTCCAGCTTCGAACGCTTGGCAGAGCTGCCGGTCGAGCAGCAGATCCGCACACAGTTGGTCCGTGCCCGCGCCCTCGAAGCCGACGGTCAGACCCTGGCCGCCGCCCGCGAACGCGTATTCATCGCCCCCCTGCTGAGCGGCCAGGCCGCCCACGACAACCACGAGAATATCTGGGCTCTGGTCTCCACCCTGCCGGCGCAAACCTCCGCCGGGGCCGACAGTGACCTGGCTGGCTGGCTGGAGCTGGCCCAAGTGACTAAAAGCAGCGCCACACTGGAGCAGCAGCAAGCAGCCATCGACCAGTGGGTAGCACAGAACCCGCAGCACCCGGCTGCCGAACAACTGCCCGAGGCCCTCGGCAAACTGCGCGAACTGGCCAGCCAGCCACTGACCCGCATCGCCCTGCTGCTGCCACAGGAAGGCCAACTGGCCAGCGTTGCCCGCGCCCTGCGTGACGGCTTTCTCGCCGCGCATTACGAAGCCCAGCAAGCTGGACAGAATCCGCCAGACATCAAACTGTACGACAGCTCCCGCATCGGCTCGCTGGACGCTTTCTACCAGCAGGCACAAGCCGACGGCGTGCAGCTGGTAGTCGGCCCGCTGGAAAAACCGCTGGTCAAGCAGCTCAGCGACCGCGAACAACTGCCAATCACCACCCTTGCCCTGAACTACAGCGATGCAGGCCAGGAAGGCCCGGCACAGCTGTTCCAGTTTGGCCTGGCCGCCGAGGACGAAGCCCGCGAAGTGGCTCGCCGTGCCTGGAACGACGGCATGCGCCGTGCAGTGGCACTGGTGCCGCGCGGCGACTGGGGTGACCGAGTGCTGGATGCCTTCCGCCAGAGCTGGCAGGCGCAGGGCGGCACCCTGATCGCCGCCGAGCACGTCGATCAACCGGTCGAGCTGGCCCGCCAGATCGCCGACCTGTTCCAGCTGCGTGAAAGCGAAGCCCGCGCCCGCCGCCTGCAGAACACCCTGGGCACCAGCCTGGATGCACAGCCGGCGCGCCGCCAGGACATCGATTTCATCTTCCTCGCCGCCACCCCGCAACAGGCCCAGCAGATCAAACCGACCCTGGCCTTCCAGTACGCCGGCGACGTGCCGGTCTACGCCACCTCGCACCTGTTCACCGGCGCTCATAGCCAGGCCCAATATCAGGACCTGGAAGGCATCCGCTTCTGCGAAACCCCCTGGCTGCTGGATACCCACGCACCACTGCGTCAGGAGGTCAGCAACCAGTGGCCGCAGGCCGGCGGCAGCCTCGGCCGCCTCTACGCCATGGGTGCCGACGCCTACCGCCTGGCACCACGCCTGGGCCAACTCAAGGCACTGCCGGAGTCGCGTATCGACGGCCTGTCCGGCAGCCTCAGCCTGAACGCCACCCAGCGCATCGAGCGCCAGCTGCCCTGGGCCGAGTTCCGTGGCGGCCAGGTGCAACGCCTCCCCGACAGCATCAATTGAGCGCACACAACGATCTGGGACGAGCCGCCGAACAGGCGGCTCGCCAGCATCTGGAACGTAACGGCCTGCAACTGATCGAACAGAACTGGAGCTGTCGGCGTGGCGAGCTCGATCTGGTCATGCTCGACGGCGATACAGTAGTATTCGTCGAGGTCCGCGCCCGTCGCCACAGCGCCTGGGGCGGCGCCCTGGAGAGCATCGATGCGCGCAAGCGTGGCAAGCTGGTCATCGCCGCCGAACTCTTCCTTCAGCAACACTCACGCTGGGCCCGCTACCCCTGCCGCTTCGATGTGGTCGCCATCAGCACTGGCGGCGCCACTCGCCTCGACTGGATCAAAAACGCCTTCGATGCTTGACGGCCGTACATTCAAGGTTTAACCGATGGACATGCAATCCCGAATCCGCCAGCTGTTCCAAGCCAGCATCGACACCAAGCAACAGGCCATGGACGTCCTGGCACCCTATATCGAGCACGCCAGCCTGGTGATGGTCCAGGCCCTGCTCAACGAGGGCAAGATTCTCACCTGCGGCAACGGCGGCTCTGCCGGTGATGCCCAACATTTCTCCTCCGAGCTGCTCAACCGCTTCGAGCGTGAACGTCCGAGCCTGCCGGCCATCGCTCTGACCACCGACAGCTCGACCATTACCTCGATCGCCAACGACTACAGCTACAACGAGATATTCTCCAAGCAGATCCGCGCACTCGGCCAACCCGGCGATGTGCTGTTGGCGATATCCACCAGCGGCAACTCAGCGAATGTCATCCAGGCCATTCAAGCTGCACATGATCGCGAGATGACCGTGGTCGCCCTCACCGGCCGCGACGGCGGCGGCATGGCCTCGCTGTTGCTACCGGAGGACGTCGAAATCCGTGTTCCAGCCAAAGTCACCGCACGCATTCAGGAAGTCCACCTGCTGACGATCCACTGCCTGTGCGACCTGATCGATAGTCAATTGTTTGGGAGTGAAGAATGAAGCGTTCCGCCCTGATTCTGGCCGCTCTGGCCGTTACCCTGACCCTGGCAGGCTGCGGCAGTCGCAGCATCGGCAACAAGATCGATGACCAGTTCCTCGGTCCGGAAGTCGCATCGCGCATCAGCAATGCGCACGCCGACCTGTCCACCCCGACCTCGCGCATCGTGGTCACCAGCTATAACGGCGTGATACTGCTTGCCGGGCAAACCCCGCGTAGCGAACTCAAGGATCGCGCTGCGCAGACAGCCCGCAACGTGCAGGGCGTGAAGAAGGTCTACAACGAACTGCAGGTGCAGCAACCCGCCTCCCTGCTGGCACGCAGCAACGATTCGCTGCTGACCACCAAGATCAAGACGCAAATGCTGGCCGACAGCAGCGTACCGAGCGCACGAGTCAAGGTCGTCACCGAGAACGGCATCGTCTACATGCTCGGCCTGGTCACCCGCGAAGAAGCCAACGCCGCCACCCGCGTGGTACAGAGTGTGTCGGGTGTGCAGCGGGTCGTGCGCCTGTTCGAATACACCAACTGATCCAAACGCAGAAACGACAAGGGCGCCCATGGGCGCCCTTTTCATTGTTTACTTGACCACTTTCAGGCTCGGCCGGCCACTGGGACGCGGCGGCTCGTCATCAGACGGACCATCATCGTCAGGCCCCGATTCCTCAGGGCTGCCCGCCATCGACGGCTCCATGTCGAAAACCATGCCCTGGCCATTCTCTCGCGCATAGATCGCCAGAATCGCCGCCGCCGGAATGTAAAGGCTGTGCGCAACGCCGCCGAAGCGACCTTCGAAACTCACCGCCTGATTGTCCATGTGCAGGTGACGCACCGCACTGGGCGATGCATTGAGCACGATCTGGCCGTCGCTGGCGAAGCCCGACGGCACCTGCACCCCCGGATACTCGGCATTGACCAGAAGATGCGGCGTGCAATCGTTGTCGACGATCCACTCATAGAGGGCGCGAACCAGATAGGGACGACTGGAATTCATGGTTTCCTCCTTCTTAGCGCATCGCGCGCTCGGCAGCGGAAAGACTGGCCTGAAAGGCCTCACGAGCGAACTGACGCTCCATATAGTCGAGCAGCGGCTTAGCCGGACGCGGCAGTTCGATACCCAGAACAGGCAGACGCCAGAGAATGGGTAACAGACAGCAATCCACCAGACTCAGCTCTTCACTGAGAAAGAATGCCTTGTCTGCGAATAGCGGCGATACACCGGTCAAGCTTTCGCGCAGCTCCTTGCGCGCCAACTGACACTCGGCCTCCTTGCTGCGCTTGTCGAGAATACGGTCGACCAGCACACACCAGTCACGCTGGATACGATGCATCAGCAGACGACTGTTGGCGCGAGCAACCGGATAGACCGGCAGCAGTGGTGGATGCGGGTAGCGCTCGTCCAGATACTCCATCACCACGGACGATTCGTACAGCGCCAGGTCACGATCAACCAGCGTAGGCACGCTGCCGTAGGGATTGACCTCGGCAAGCTTGGGCGGACAATGGCCCTGCTCGACATCGATGATCTCGACGCTGACACCTTTCTCGGCGAGCACCAGACGCACGCGATGGGAATAGTGGTCGGCGGGGTCGGAGTAGCAGGTCAACCTATTGGTCACCGCCATGGCGATCCTCCTCGCTTTTTTTGATTTTGTAGAAACACGAAAATTGCCAAGGGCAATTCTTGAAGTTGCAAGTGACACACCGCAAGGTGGCCACCCGGAATGACAGGGCACAAAAACCTGCGCGCCCATAAGGGCGCGCAGGTATATGCAGAGAACCGCAACGGTTTAATGCACGTCCTTCCAGTACTCACGCTTGAGCAAGTAGGCGAACACGAAGAAGAACGCCAGGTACAACAGCACATAGGTGCCGATACGCTGGGACTTCAGCTTGACCGGGTTGGCCGAATAGGCCAGGAAGGTCACCAGGTTCTTCACCTTCTCGTCGAACTCGGCCTCGCTCAGCGTGCCGGTGTTCGCCTCGACGGTCAACTGATCACAGGCCTCGTGCGTGATCGGTGCACCGGTCAGCGGGTCGAACTGCTTCTTGCCGTCGGTGACGACCTGAACCTGCTTGCAACCGATGACCTGATTGCCTTGCAAGCCAACCAATACGTTGGGCATACCGACGTTCGGGAACACCTTGTTGTTAGCGCCCAGCGGACGGCTCGGGTCTGCGTAGAAGGTGCGCAGGTAGGTGTACAGCCAGTCGTTACCACGCACACGAGCAACCAGGGTCAGGTCGGGCGGAGCAGCACCGAACCAGGCTTTGGCGTCGTCCGGCTTCATGCCGATCTTCATGTGGTCGCCGATCTTGGCGTCGTTGAACACCAGGTTGTCCAGCATGATTTCGTGCGGGATGCCGAGGTCATCGGCAACACGCTCGTAACGCTGGTACTGGGCCGAGTGGCAGCCCATGCAGTAGTTGGCGAAGGTACGCGCGCCGTCCTGCATGGCAGCCTTGTCGGCCAGATCGATGTCGACCTTGTCCAGCGGGTAGTTGCTGGCAGCGCCCATGGCCAGAGCCGGCAGCGCAGCGAAAACAAATGCAGCGAAGAGCTTTTTCATCAGCCAGTCACCCTTTCCGGAACCGGTTTGGTCTTCTCCATCCTGGTGTAGAACGGCATCAGGATGAAGTACGCGAAGTACAGGAAGGTGCACACCTGCGACAGCAGAGTACGACCCGGGGTCGGAGCCAGCACACCCAGTACGCCGAGGATGACGAAGGAAATGCAGAACACCACCAGCCAGATCTTGCTCAGCCACCCCTTGTAGCGCATGGATTTGACCGGGCTACGGTCGAGCCAGGGCAGCACGAACAGCACCGCGATGGCAGCGCCCATGGCAATAACGCCGAGCAGCTTGTCCGGTACCGCACGCAGGATCGCGTAGAACGGGGTGAAGTACCAAACCGGTGCGATGTGATCAGGTGTCTTGAACGGGTTGGCCGCTTCGAAGTTCGGCTTCTCGAGGAAGTAACCGCCCATTTCCGGGAAGAAGAACACCACGAAGCAGAACACGAACAGGAACACCACTACGCCGACGATATCTTTCACGGTGTAGTAAGGGTGGAAGGCGATGCCGTCGAGCGGTACACCGTTCTCGTCCTTGAATTTCTTGATGTCGACACCGTCCGGGTTGTTCGAACCTACTTCGTGCAACGCCAGGATGTGCAGCACGACCAGGCCGAGCAGGACGATCGGCAGCGCGATCACGTGCAGGGCGAAGAAGCGGTTCAGGGTGATGCCGGAAATCAGGTAGTCACCACGGATCCACTGAGTCAGGTCATCGCCAATCACCGGAATGGCACCGAACAGCGAGATGATCACCTGGGCGCCCCAGTAGGACATCTGGCCCCACGGCAGCAGGTAGCCCATGAAGGCTTCGGCCATCAGCACCAGATAGATCAGCATGCCGAAGATCCACACCAGCTCACGTGGCTTCTGGTAGGAACCATAGAGCAGGCCACGGAACATGTGCAGGTAGACCACCACGAAGAACGCCGAAGCGCCGGTGGAGTGCAGGTAGCGCAGGATCCAGCCGTACTCGACGTCACGCATGATGTATTCGACGGAGGCGAAAGCACCCTCAGCCGAAGGCTCGAAGCTCATGGTCAGCCAGATACCGGTAACGATCTGGTTGACCAGCACCAGCAGTGCCAGCGAGCCAAAGAAGTAGAAGAAGTTGAAGTTCTTCGGTGCGTAGTACTTGGAGAGATGATCTTCCCACATCTTGGTGGCGGGGAAGCGCGCATCCACCCATTCCATGAATTTGCTCATCAGGCCTTCTCCTGGTCCACACCGACGACGATGATGTCATCCGTCTCGTAGCTGTATGGCGGCACCGGCAGGTTCAACGGCGCCGGCTGCGCCTTGTACACGCGACCGGCGAGGTCGTAACGGGAACCATGGCAGGGGCAGAAATAACCGCCAACCCAATCCGGCCCCATATCGGCCGGTGCCACTTCCGGACGGAAGGACGGCGAGCAGCCCAGGTGGGTGCACAGGCCAACCAGGACCAGCAGTTCGGGCTTGATCGAACGGGTCTTTTTGTCCACGTACTCCGGCTGCACGGAGGCAGCGGATTCGGGGTCAGCCACGCTACCTTCGATCTTGGTCAGGTTGGCCAGGATCTCCTCGGTACGGCGCACGATGAATACCGGCTGACCGCGCCACTCAGCAACCATCTGCTGACCCGCCTCGATCTTGCTGACGTTCACCTTCACCGGTGCACCGGCCGCCTTGGCCCTTGCACTGGGGAACCATGACCCCACGAACGGAGTCGCAGCACCTACCGCCCCTGCAGCACCCACCACGGAGGTGGCTGCAACCAGGAAGCGACGCCGGCCTGCATTCACGCCGTCATTGCTCATTCAGTCGTCTCCCATCAGCTTTGTGGCCTGTTGTTCAGGCCTCTACTAAGTAAAAATCGGGCCGCGCAAAAAATTCGCCAAATGGTAAAGAAAAGCCCCTTTTCTGACAAGGTAATTACCCCCGAAGAGGGCGGCGAAAGCCTTGGAGGATGCGGCTTACGCGTATGCGGCACGTTGTCGCAGCATTTTGCCATGCCCATAAAAAACGCCCAGCTCCGTAAGGAAACTGGGCGCTTTTGGAAGCGTAGTCGCGATTAACGCTTCGAGTACTGCGGACGCTTACGCGCTTTACGCAGACCGACTTTCTTACGCTCGACTTCACGGGCGTCGCGAGTAACGTAACCGGCTTTACGCAGCGGGCTGCGCAGGGTTTCGTCGTACTCGATCAGAGCGCGAGTGATGCCGTGACGGATAGCACCAGCTTGACCACTGACACCACCACCAGCAACGGTGACGAAGATGTCGAACTTCTCGACGGTCTCGGTCAGCTCCAGCGGCTGACGCACGACCATGCGAGCGGTTTCGCGACCGAAGAAGGTGTCCAGGGTGCGATTGTTGATCGAGATGTTACCAGTACCCGGACGCAGGAAAACGCGCGCGGTTGCAGTCTTGCGACGGCCAGTGCCGTAATTTTGAGTCGCCGACATAATGAACTATTCCGTTAAATCTTCAGTTCTTGGGGCTGCTGAGCGGTGTGCGGGTGAACAGCACCCTTGTACACCTTCAGCTTACGATACATGTCGCGACCCAGCGGGTTCTTCGGCAGCATGCCTTTGACCGCAGTCTCGATCACGCGCTCAGGAGCACGAGCGATCAGCTTCTCGAAGTTGATCTCTTTGATGCCGCCCGGGAAGCCGGAGTGGGAGTAGTACATCTTGTCGCTGGTTTTGGCACCAGTCACACGCACCTGCTCGGCATTGATTACGACGACGTAGTCGCCGGTATCAACGTGAGGAGTGTACTCAGGCTTGTGCTTGCCACGCAGACGGCTCGCGATTTCGGTGGCCAGACGACCCAGGGTCTTGCCAGCAGCATCAACGACGAACCAATCGCGTTTTACTGTTTCCGGTTTAGCAGTAAAAGTTTTCATTCTTTATAGCCTCAGGGGCCGCCCAGCAAAAATAGACGGCGGATCTTACTGGATAGTGCGTACTTTGACAAGTCAAAGGCAGCCGCATACGGAAGCTATCGGGGGCTCGGGTCAGCGCGTCCACAATACGGCAAGATTCTTCGGCAGGCGGCGCATCACTTCCACCGCAGAAAGAGGTGCCGGATTATCCTGATTGCGAAAAAAATTTCAACCTGCTTGTATGACTCTTTTGCCGAAGGAGCACCTCATGGAATACCGCAAGCTAGGCCGAACCGATCTCGATGTCAGCGCACTGTGCCTGGGCACCATGACCTGGGGCGAGCAGAACAGCGAGAGCGAAGGCCATGCCCAGATCGAGCGGGCCAAGGCCAGCGGCATCAACTTCATCGACACCGCCGAGATGTATCCGGTACCGCCGCGCGCCGAAACCTACAGCAAGACCGAGCAGATCATCGGCAGCTATTTCAAACAGCGTGGCGACCGCGCCGACTGGATTCTGGCCAGCAAGATCGCCGGCCCCGGCAATGGCATCAGCCATATCCGCGACGGCCAGCTGAAATTCAACCGCCAGCACATCGTCACCGCCCTGGATGCCAGCCTCAAACGCCTGCAGACCGATTGGATCGACCTCTATCAGTTGCACTGGCCGGAGCGTCCGACCAACTTCTTCGGCCAGCTCGACTACAAGCACAAGGACGCTGAATTCACGCCACTGGAAGAAACCCTGGAAGTGCTCGACGAGCAGGTCAAAGCCGGCAAGATCCGTCATATCGGTCTGTCCAACGAAACCCCGTGGGGCACCATGAAGTTCCTGCAGCTGGCCGAAAGCCGTGGCTGGCCGCGTGCCGTGTCGATCCAGAACCCCTACAACCTGCTCAACCGCGCCTTCGAAGTGGGTCTGGCGGAAGTGGCGATTCGCGAACAATGCGGCCTGCTGGCCTACTCGCCACTGGCCTTTGGCATGCTCAGCGGCAAGTACGAAGGAGGCGCCCGTCCGGCTGGCGCACGCATCAGCCTGTTCAGCCGCTTCGCCCGCTACACCAACCCACAGTCGGAGGCAGCCTGCTCGCGCTACGTCGCCCTGGCCCGCGAGCACGGCCTGGACCCAGCGCAAATGGCCCTGGCCTTCGTCACCGCGCAGCCGTTCGTGACCAGCAACATCATCGGCGCCACCAGCCTGGAGCAACTGGACAGCAACCTGGCCAGCGCCGAGCTGAAGCTCTCCGATGAAGTGATCGCCGGTATCGAGGCAATTCACAAGGCGCAGCCCAACCCGGCGCCCTGATCCAGCGCGCAATAAAAAGCCCGGCACAATGCCGGGCTTTTTATTGCCATCAACCACCCTCAGACCAGGGAGCGAGCGATGATCTCCTTCATGATCTCGTTGGTCCCGGCGTAGATGCGCTGCACCCGTGCATCGGCCCAGGCCCGCGCCACCGGGTACTCCCACATGTAGCCGTAGCCACCGTGTAGCTGCACGCACTCGTCGAGCACCTTGCATTGCAGGTCGGTCCCCCAGTACTTGAGCATCGCGGCGGTGGGCACATCGAGCTTGCCGTTCAGGTGCAGCACCAGACAGCGGTCGACGAATACCCGGCCGACCTGAATTTCCGTCGCCATTTCGGCCAGCTTGAAGCGGGTGTTCTGGAAGTCCGACACCGCCTTGCCGAAGGCCTTGCGCTCCCGGGTGTAATCGAGCGTCCACTGCAGCGCCGCCTCCGCCGAAGCCAGGGCGCCGATGCCCACGGTCAAGCGTTCCTGCGGCAATTCCTGCATCAGATAAGCGAAGCCCATGCCCGGCTGACCCAGGAGGTTTTCCTTGGGTACGCGCACATCCTGGAAGAACAGCTCGGAGGTGTCCTGCGCCTTCATGCCCACCTTCTCCAGGCGCTTGCCCTTTGAGAACCCGGGCGTGTTGGCCTCGACCAGGAACAGACTGGTGCCCTTGGCGCCTGCCTTTGGGTCGGTCTTGGCCACGACGATCACCAGATCGGCCAGCCAGCCGTTGGTGATGAAGGTCTTCGAGCCGTTGATCACATATTCGTCGCCATCGAGCACGGCAGTGGTCTTCACGCCCTGCAAGTCGGAACCGGCGCCCGGCTCTGTCATGGCGATAGCAGTAACCATCTCGCCGCTGACCAGCTTGGGCAGGTAATGCTGCTTCTGCGCTTCACTGCCGTAATGCAGGATGTAGGGCGCGACGATATCCGAGTGCAGGGAGAAGCCAATGCCGGTCAGCCCCAGGCGCCCTATCTCCTCGATCACCACGGTGCTGTAGAGGAAATCGGCCGCCATGCCGCCGTACTCTTCGGGGATATGCGAGCAGAGCATGCCGGCCTCACCCGCCTTGTTCCACAGCGCGCGATCGACATGACCGTCTTTCTCCCACTGATGATGATAGGGAACGGCCTCCTGCTCGAGAAACTTGCGCACGCTGTCGCGAAACAATTCATGGTCGGAGCTGAATATCGTTCTGGGGATCATGGCGCTACCTGTATCCGAGGCGAAGAGAAAAACAAGGCCTCGACTTTAGCCAAGCAACCGCTTGGTCACACTGGACACAAACGCCAAAAAATAAGACGATCCAGCCGTCGCATGACCACTTAGCCTTGAATAAGAACAAATACCTATGGTTATCCCGCAGCCGCGTACGACCTTGCGTCGTGTCAGCATTCTCGCCACCGATGGCGTCTTCGCTTCCACCCTGATGCAGGCCAAGGACTTCTTCCATATGGCGGGCATCCGTTATGCCAAGCAACAGGGGCTTGGCTTTGCGCCGCCGTTCGATATCCACCTGGTCAGCCCGGACGGCCTGCCCGTGAACAGCTTCAGCAATGTCCGCCTGCCGGTGGACGGCGGCCTCGACAGCTGCGACGTGATTATCCTGCCCGCCTTCTGGGACGACTTCGACGCCCTGTGCAAGCGCTACCCGCAGGTACTGGACTGGCTCAAGCGTCAGCACACCGATGGCACGGCGATTTGCGGCGAGGCCAGCGGCGTATTCTGGATGGCCGAAGCCGGCCTGCTCGATGGCAAGGAGGCTACTACCTACTGGCGCTTCTTCCGCGAATTCGCCGAGCGCTTTCCCAAGGTGCTGCTCAATCAGGAAAAACACCTGTCCGACGCCGACAACCTGTACTGCGCCGGCGGCGTCACCTCGGCCTGCGACCTCTATATTTATCTGATCGAGCGTTACTGCGGGGCCGGCGTGGCCCAGGGCGTGGCACGTGACATCCTCTACGAAGTGCAGCGCAGCTACACCCCCGGGCGCATAGGCTTTGGTGGGCAGAAGCTGCACCAGGACGTCACCGTGCTGCAGATCCAGCACTGGCTGGAAGAACACTACGCCGACAAGTTCCGCTTCGAGGACGTGGCGCGCGAACACGGCATGAGCATCCGCAACTTCATGCGCCGCTTTCAGGGCGCCACCGGCGACAAACCCCTGCACTACCTGCAGCGCCTGCGTATCGAAACAGCCAAGAGCCTGCTCTCCTCCACACGCAAGAGCATCAAGACCATCAGCTACGAAGTGGGCTACGACGATGCGAGCTTCTTCGCCCGCCTGTTCCGTCAGCACACCGAATTGTCACCCAACCAGTACCGCCGCCAGTTCCAGCAGAAAGACAACCAAGCCTGAGGTCGCCGCGAACGGGCAAGACCGCAGGATTTCACCCGACCGGCACAGCGCCAGCCCACCCTTGGTTAGGTTGGCGCCCTGCCGCAGCGCCCTATGATCGACGGTGAACATAAAAACAACAGGTTCACCGCCATGCGCCGTTTATTGATTGCCCTGCTTGCCACCTGCAGCCTCAGCGCTGTGGCGGCCGATAACTGGAAACCCTTTCCCCTCGACCAGAGCGCCTATGACTACAGCGGCGACAAGCTGCGCCAGGCCTGGCCGCAGCTGACACGCGGCTTCGGTGACTATCCCTTCCCTGACGCCGGCTGGGTGGTGAGCATGGCCAGCCAACATCCACAAACCCTAGGGAAAACCGTGGCGGCCGGCACCGGCTTTAGCGGCAAGCCTGAGGAGGCCGAAGCCTATGCGCAGAAACTGCAGGAAGTCTGGCGCCTGCTGTTCCGCGGTGACTTCGCCCAGGCCAAGGAACAGGGTATGGCACTAGGCGTTGGCGGCCAGATACCGGCGATGTTCGCCCAGGTGATCTACGCCATGTTCCTGGTGCCCGATCAAACCGAGAAACATCGCCTGCTCGAAGAGGTGATTGTCCATACCGACGACGCAGGCGAACTGATCCAGGCCGACATCGTCGCGCAGTTCGGCCGCGTCTACGCCAAGGCACGCCTGGGTGAAGAATTGTCAGTGCCCGTGGTGCTCAAGCGTGGCTACACCTCGCAGATTCCCCAGGAGCTCGCTGCCCTGCTCGCCAAACAGCCCAAGCAACCCTTCGCCCTGGCGCTGTACGGCGGCTATGAAGCCGGGGTGATCCGCAAGGTCGGCAAACTGGTGGGCAAGATGACCTACGGCGTCAGTGCGGACAACATGGAGAAGTACTTCCAGCGCAGCTTCCAGGCCCGCGATGACTTGCCCATCGGCCATTACGAATATGCCAATGCACTGACCTACGTGTACGGCGATGACGAAGAAGACAAGGTCATCGAACATCTCAAGCGCGCCGTGGCGATAAAACCGATCAGTGCCATGGAGGCGCTGGAAGTGGCGCATGCGCAGAAGATCCTCGCCCAGCACCAACTGAAACTGGCGAAGAACTGAAAGGCCGACCGCAGACTGCAACGCGCGCACCGAACGAGCCGCGAACATCCAAGGTTGCGGTGCGCATGGCGCCCCCCCCCCCCACGGGGAGTCGCACCAAATGAAAAAGGCGACCTTGTGGGTCGCCTTTTTCATATCGCCTTCCGTCAGGGCCGGTGTGGGCGCGAGAGGAATTCGTGCGATTGCATTTCCAGCAGGCGGCTCAGCGTGCGCTGGAACTCGAAACTCAGGCGACCGCCGGTGTAGAGATCCTTGAGCTCCACCTCGGCAGAGATGATCAGCTTGACGTTACGGTCGTAGAACTCGTCCACCAGGTTGATGAAGCGTCGCGCCATGTCGTCCTTGGCCACGCTCATCTGCTCGACGTTGGCCAGGATCACCGCATGGAAGATCTTGCCCAGTTCGATGTAGTCGTTCTGGCTGCGCGGGCCATCGCACAGCTCACGGAATTCGAACCAAGCCACGTCCTCGCAGACCCGCACGGCGTGGATCGCGCGGTTCTCGATCATCAGCGCCTCGTTCTCCACCATGTGGGTGCAGTCCGGTAGCAGGCTGCGGAAGCTGGTCAGCAGACTCTCCTCGGCAGCCGGGCCGAGCGGGAAGTGGAACAACTCAGCCTGCTCCAGCGCGCGCAGACGGTAGTCGACGCCGCTGTCGACGTTGACGATGTCGGTATGCTGCTTGAGTAGGGCGATGGCCGGCAGGAAGCGCGCGCGCTGCAGGCCGTCCTTGTAAAGGCCGTCCGGCACGATGTTGGACGTAGCGACCAGGGAAACGCCGTTCTTGAACAGCTCTTCCATCAGCGTGGCGAGAATCATGGCATCGGTGATGTCGCTGACGAAGAACTCGTCGAAGCAGATCACCCGTGCCTCGTCGGCGAAACGCTTGCCGATGATGGTCAGCGGGTTCTTCTCACCTTTGAGGGTCTTCATCTCCTCGTGTACGCGCTTCATGAAGCGGTGGAAGTGAGTGCGCATCTTCTGCTCGAACGGCAGCGCATCGAAGAAGGTATCGACCAGGTAGGTCTTGCCGCGTCCGACGCCACCCCAGAAATACAGGCCCTTGACCGGCCCCTGCGGCTTCTTGCCGAACAGCTTGCCCATCAACCCGGATTTGCTCTGGTCGCGCGCAATCAGCTCGTCGTACAGACGCTGCAGATGGCGGACAGCATTTTCCTGGGCCGCATCATGGAAGAAGTCGGGCCGCTTGAGATCGGCCTGATAACGCTCTAAGGGGGTCATGATTCGTTAGCCGGGCAAGTAAAAACGGGGGCGTCACTTTAGCGACGCCCCCGTTGATTGGCAATCTTGCCGTGGGCGGCAACCGCCGCCCGGTATGAAGCGGCTGTCTCACTCCTGCGGCGCTAAAGCCTCACGCAGACGGGCGATGGCATCTTCCAGCGCCTGACCATCAGCGAACTCAGGGCTGCTGGCCACGCTCTGGCCATCGATCCATACCGCGAACACCTGGCCTTCGACGCGCACATCCAGCGGCTCGCCGGCTTGCAGGCGTTTGTTGATCATGCCGGCCGACTTGCCATCGGCGAAGGATTTCGACAGCAGCAGTTGCTCGCCATCGGCATCCAGCAGACGGAAGCGGAAGCTGCCATCCTCATCGCGGAAGCTGACGAAGCGTGCACTCTTGGCGGCTTTCTTCTTCTCGCCAGTAGCGACTTGCACCTGCTCGCGGAACGAACGCAGGCCCACCGCCTCGCGCAGCTCGCCAAGGAACGGCGTGGCGATCTTGCGCGCCTTGGCGGCTCCGGCAAGGAGAATATCTTCCAGGTCGGCCGGCCGAGCGATCAGCGCGTTGTAGCGCTCGCGCGCCTCGCCCAGGGTGTCTTCGAGCAGCTGGTACAGGCGATTCTTCGCCTCGCCCCAGGCCAGGCCGCCTTCCAGCTCGGCCCGGAATTCGGCCTGCTGCGCGTGGCTGGCGAAGGCCTGGTACAGAGTGAACAGGTGCGAACCCTCGGCATCCTTGGGCTCACCGGGTAGCTTGGAGTCGGTGACGATGCGCGCCACGGCGTCCTTGAGCTGCTTGGCTGTGCCGAACAGCGGGATGGTGTTGTCGTAGCTCTTGCTCATCTTGCGCCCGTCGAGGCCTGGCAGAGTCGCCACTTCCTCCTCGATCACCACCTCGGGCAGGACGAACAGGTCCTTGCCCTTGCCGAACAGGTGATTGAAGCGCTGGCCGATGTCGCGCGCCATCTCCACATGCTGAATCTGGTCACGACCGACCGGCACCTTCTGCGCGTTGAACATCAGGATATCCGCGGCCATTAGCACCGGGTAGCTGAACAGGCCCATGGTCACGCCGGCGTCCGGGTCCTCACCAGCTTCAACGTTCTTGTCCACCGAAGCCTTGTAAGCGTGGGCGCGGTTGAGCAGGCCCTTGCCGGCGACGCAGGTGAGCAGCCAGCACAGCTCGGGAATCTCGGGGATGTCGGACTGGCGGTAGAAGGTCGCCTTGTCGGTATCCAGACCCAATGCCAGCCAGGTGGCCGCGATTTCCAGACGCGAACGCTGGATGCGCGCCGGGTCATCGCACTTGATCAGCGCGTGGTAGTCGGCGAGGAAGTAGAAAGAGTCCATCTGCGGATCGCGGCTGGCGACGATGGCCGGACGGATGGCGCCGGCATAATTGCCCAGGTGCGGCGTGCCGGTGGTGGTGATACCGGTAAGGATACGGGTGGTCATAGTAATTCGCTTGTCTTGCTGCAATGACGTGGTAGGCCTTCATTTGCCGTCACTCCCGCGAAGGCGGGAGCCTGGGTGCTGCGGCCTTCTGGGTTACCGCCTGCGCGGGAATGACGGTTTTTTATAAACGCGGCAGAAGGATGTCCTTCAAGTCCGTCAGCTTGCCGTGAAAAAAGTGACCGCATTCTGCCACTTTCAGCAGCTCGTGGGCACGCCCGAGATTGGCCGACCAGTCGTACACTGCCTGTGGCTCGACCACCTCGTCGGCATCAGGCTGGATCACCACCAGCGGGCACTGGCTAGCCGGCGGTGCCTCGGCAGTCAGACGATGCACCGCCGGCGCCACCATGAACAACTTGCTCGGCACCTGGCCTTGCGCCTCAAGACGCGCGCCAAGCGCTGCGGCGACGAAGCCGCCGAAGGAGAAACCCAGCAGCGTGACAGGCAGGTTCGGGTATTCCTCCTTGAGCCAGGCGGCGACGGCATCGGCATCGTCGACCTCGCCGATGCTCATGTCATGGCTACCGGCACTGGCGCCGACGCCGCGATAATTGAATCGCAATGTGTGATAACCACAGTCACGCGCGGTGCGCTGCAGCGTGCTCACCACCTTGTTGAGCATGGTACCGCCCTGCACCGGATTGGGATGGCAGACCAGCGCCACGCCTCGGGCGTCCGGCACCTCCAGCAGAAGGGCTTCGAGTTGACCCACGGGGCCTTGAATGAAAAGAGGGGTTTCGCGACTGAGCAACACTGAACTCCGTGACCCCGCAACGGGTCGACTCGTCTAGCAAACTGCCTGCGAGGTAAACGTATACAGCGCAGGTTCGAGCCGCTAACGTAAAGCAAAGCCGTTTTGAGAGGAAGGACTCGTGGAACAGACCGTTACAGCCTGGTTGATACCCGCCCTGACCCTGGTGGTCGGCATCGCCGTGGGCTTTCTGCTCGCCCGCCTGGCCCCCAATGCTGCACCGGGCCGTACGCAGCGGCAGATGGATGAAATGCAGGCACGCTTCGAGGCCTACCAGAGCGAAGTGGTGACCCACTTCAACACCACCGCCAGCCTGGTGAAGAAACTCACCCAGAGCTATCAGGACGTGCAGGAGCACCTGTCCGACGGCGCCAACCGCCTGGCCCTGGACGAGCTGACTCGTCAACGCCTGCTGGCCACCCTGAATAGCACCGAGACAGGCGAGAAGCGCGAGCGCCTGACCCCGCCGAAGAACCACGAAATGCCCAAGGACTACGCGCCGAAAAGCGACGGCCCCGGCATGCTGGATGAGAGCTACGGGCTTAAGAAGTAACCCGCCAGCCAGAAACACCGAGCCCCGCGATTGCGGGGCTTTTTATTGGGCGCGGTTGTGGGCTACGCGGGACGGTAGGAGCGAATTCATTCGCGATCATCGTAAGCCCATATCGCGAATGAATTCGCTCCTAAAAAAGGCACCCCACAAACGATGAGCCCCGCTAATAAGCGGGGCTCATCATGCAGCATCGCGAATGTCAGATCGCGCCGCGACTACGCAGCAGATCCAGCACCGCCTTGACGCCCTCGTCGACCGATTGCGACTGGGTGTCGATCACCAGATCGGCATCCAGCGGCACGTCGTAAGGGAAGCCCTCGCCTGGGATATTGTCACCACCGGCCGCGTACAGCCCCTGCGGATCACGTTCGGCACAAATCTGCGGCGACGCCTGCACATAAACGGTCAGCGCACGCTCACGACCGATCAGCACCTTGGCCTGCTCACGCCCTTCTGCATCCGGGGCGACGAAGGCGGCCAGGGCAATCATCCCGGCTTCGTTGAACTGACGCGCCACATGCGCGGCACGACGCCAGTTCTCGGCGCGGCCGGCGCGATCCTGCGGCAGACCCTTATTGAGATCGTGGCGCAGGTTCTGGCCATCGAGCACGTACACCGCGCGCCCCATGTCGAACAGCTTGCGCTCCACGGCATAGGCCAGGGTGCTCTTGCCGGCACCGGAGAGGCCCGTGAACAGCACGGTGGCCGGTTGCTGGCCGAAGCGCGAAGCACGCTCCTCGGTCGACACGTGCGCCAGACGGCCATGCTGACCACCACCATGAGCGACCGGAGCGGCGATGATCATGCCGGCACCGACGGTACCGTTGGTCAGGCGGTCGATGATGATGAAGGCACCCGTGGTGCGGTTGTATTCGTAACCGTCCAGGGCGATCGGTGCATCCAGCGCCACCTTGACCCGGCCGATTTCGTTGAGTTTGAGCTCGCTGGCCGCGCCCTGCTCCAAGGTGTTCACATCGACGCGATGAACGATGCTCGGGATCGAGCCCGGCACATAACTGGTGGCGCGTTTGATGTCGTATTTCTTGCCCGGCAGCATCGGTTCCTCGCCCATCCATACCAGCATGGCCTCGAAGCTGTCTGTGACCTGCGGACGGTTGTCGGCATGCACCAGCATGTCGCCGCGCGACACGTCGATCTCGTCTTCCAGGGTCAGGGTGATGGCCTGGCCCGGCCCGGCATGTTCCAGTTCGCCCTCGAAGGTGACGATGGATTTGACCCGGCTGCTCTTGCCCGACGGCAAGGCCAGTACCTCGTCGCCCTTGCGCACGATGCCGCTGGCCAGGGTACCGGCGAAGCCACGGAAGTTCAGGTTCGGACGGTTGACGTACTGTACCGGGAAGCGCAGGTCATCGAAGTTGCGGTCGCCAGCGACTTCGACGGTCTCGAGGATTTCCATCAGCGACTGGCCGGTGTACCACGGCGAGCGCTCGGACTTGTTGACCACGTTGTCGCCCTTGAGCGCCGACATCGGCACGAACTCGAGGGTGGTCGGACGCAGGTCGATCTTCTCGGCGAAGGCCAGGTAGTCGGCCTTGATCTGCTCGAACACGCCCTGATCGAAGTCCTTCAGATCCATCTTGTTGACGGCCACGACGATGTGCTTGATGCCCAACAGGGAGGCAATGAAGCTGTGGCGCTTGGTCTGGGTCTGCACGCCGTAGCGGGCGTCGATCAGGATGATCGCCAGGTCGCACGTCGAGGCGCCGGTGGCCATGTTGCGCGTGTACTGCTCATGGCCGGGAGTGTCGGCGATGATGAACTTGCGCTTGGCGGTAGAGAAATAGCGGTAAGCCACATCGATGGTGATGCCCTGCTCGCGCTCGGCCTGCAGGCCATCGACCAGCAGTGCCAGGTCGATGTCATCGCCGGTAGTACCGACTTTCTTCGAATCCTTGGTGATGGCTTCCAGATGATCCTCGTAGATCATCTTGGAGTCATGCAGCAGGCGGCCGATCAGCGTGCTCTTGCCGTCGTCGACGTTGCCACAGGTAAGAAAGCGCAGCAGTTCCTTGCGCTCGTGCTGGGCCAGGTAAGCGAGAATGTCCTGGCCGATCAAATCGGATTGGTGACTCATGGTGCGCGATCCTCAGAAATAGCCCTGACGTTTCTTTTCTTCCATCGACCCGGCGGCGTCGTGATCGATCACGCGGCCCTGGCGCTCGGAAGTACGGGTCAGGAGCATCTCCTGGATGATTTCGGGCAAAGTCAGTGCCGTGGACTCCACCGCGCCGGTCAGCGGGTAGCAGCCGAGGGTACGGAAACGCACCATCTTCTTGGTGATGCGCGCCTTCTCCTCATCGGACAGGTGCTCGAGGATGCGCTCGTCGTCGATCATGATCAGCGTGCCGTTCTTCTCGATCACTTCGCGCTCGGCAGCGAAGTACAGCGGCACGATTGGAATCTGCTCCAGATAGATGTACTGCCAGATGTCCAGTTCGGTCCAGTTCGACAGCGGGAAGACGCGGATCGACTCGCCCTTCTTGACCTTGCCGTTGTATACGTTCCACAGCTCCGGGCGCTGGTTCTTCGGGTCCCAGCGGTGCTTGCTGTCACGGAAGGAGTACACGCGCTCCTTGGCGCGCGACTTTTCTTCGTCGCGGCGCGCGCCACCGAAGGCGGCGTCGAAACCGTACTTATCCAGCGCCTGCTTGAGGCCTTCGGTCTTCATCACGTCGGTGTGCTTGGCACTGCCGTAGGTGAAGGGGTTCATGTCCTGCGCCACACCATCGGGGTTGATGTGGGTGATCAGGTCCAGGCCCATCTCGCTGACCATCTTGTCGCGGAAGCTGTACATCTCCTGGAATTTCCAGCGGGTGTCGACGTGCATCACCGGAAACGGCAGCTTGCCTGGGAAGAATGCCTTACGGGCCAGATGCAGCATCACGGCTGAATCCTTACCGATGGAATAGAGCATCACCGGATTATCGAATTCGGCGGCCACTTCACGAATGATGTGGATGCTTTCCGCCTCCAGCTGCTTGAGATGGGTCAATTTGTCGAGCATGGCTACTCACGGATTGCTGTTATGGGGCCGGCGGGCCGTGGACGAGCGCGCACTCTACCACAGCACCTGCTTATACTCAGGGCGCCGGTTAGATCGAAACGTTCTAGTGTTATGCCTGCCCGTCTGGATGATTCAGACCGGATTGGGGCAGTCGATGAACAGGTGCTCGAGGGCGAAGCGACGCGCCAGATAATCGCCCAGTGCCTGCACGCCATAGCGCTCGGTGGCATGATGGCCCGCGGCTATGAAGCTCACGCCATTCTCGCGCGCACTGTGGAAGGTCTGCTCCGAGGCTTCGCCGGTCAAGTACAGGTCGACCCCGGCCGCCACAGCCTGGTCGATGTAGCCCTGCCCACCACCGGTGCACCAGCCGACGCGACGGATCAGCCCTTCGCCCTCCACCAGCAGCGGCTCACGCCCGAGCACCTGCTGCACGTGGCGGGCGAAATCGACGGCGCTCATGGGCTCGGTCAGCGAGCCGACGAGGCCAACGGTACGCGGATTTTCCGGCTCCAACGGCCCTTCGACGACGATGCCCAGCTGCCGTGCGAGCTGCACGTTGTTGCCCACCTCGGGGTGCACATCCAATGGCAGGTGATAGGCCAGCAGGCTGATGTCGTTGGCCAGCAGCGCTTTCAGGCGACGCTGCTTCATGCCAGTGACACAGGGGTTCTCACCCTTCCAGAAATAGCCGTGATGCACCAGCAGCACATCGGCTTCGGCCTCGATCGCAGCCTCGATCAGCGCCTGACTGGCGGTAACGCCGCTAACGATGCGGCGGACCTGCGGGCGACCCTCGACCTGCAGGCCATTGGGGCAGTAATCACTGATGCGCGACGCATTAAGAAAAGCGTCAGCTTCTTCCACTAGCGTGGTCAGGGCAATGGCCATGAAGATTCCTCACAAGCTGTTGCGGGCCGCTGCCTAATTGGCGAGCACCTCATTATAATGCGCCACCTTAAGGGCCGGATTTGGCCCCCGCAACCCTCAGGATTGTCTCGATGCCCCAGGCACTGCGTTTTCTCGGTTGGCCCCTGCTGGTTGGCGTGCTGCTCGCACTCCTGCTGATCCAGCGCTACCCGGAATGGGTCGGTTTGCCACGCCAGGAAGTGCAACTGGTGCAGGCCCCGCTCTACAGCCGCCTGCAGGAAGGCCCGGTATCCTACGCCGAAGCCGTCGACACCGCCTCGCCTGCAGTGGCCAACCTGTACACCACCAAGCTGGTGAGCAAACCAACCCATCCGCTGTTCGAAGACCCGACCTTCCGCCGCTTCTTCGGTGACAACCTGCCCCGTCAGCAGCGCATGGAATCGAGCCTGGGTTCGGCCGTGCTGATGAGCCGTGAAGGCTACCTGCTGACCAACAATCACGTGGTCAGCGGTGCCGACCAGATCGTCGTCGCCCTCAAGGATGGCCGCGAAACCCTGGCCCGGGTGATCGGCAACGACCCGGAAACCGACCTCGCAGTCTTGAAGATCGACCTGCCCAATCTCCCGGCGATCACCCTCGGGCGCTCCGACAGGATTCGCATCGGCGATGTCACCCTGGCCATCGGCAACCCCTTCGGCGTCGGCCAGACCGTGACCATGGGCATCATCAGCGCCACCGGGCGCAACCAGCTGGGCCTCAACACCTACGAAGACTTCATCCAGACCGATGCGGCAATCAACCCGGGCAACTCCGGCGGTGCGTTGGTCGATGCCCACGGCAATCTGGTTGGCATCAACACCGCGATCTTCTCCAAGTCCGGCGGCTCGCAGGGCATCGGCTTCGCCATACCGGTGAAACTGGCGATGGAAGTGATGCAGGCGATCATCGAACATGGTCAGGTGATTCGCGGCTACCTGGGTGTCGAGGTGCAACCACTGACGCCGGAACTGGCCGAGTCCTTCGGCCTCGATGGCCGCCCCGGCATTGTCGTAGCCGGGGTCTATCGCGACGGCCCGGCACAGAAAGCCGGCCTGCAGCCTGGCGACCTGATTCTCAGCATCGACGGCGAAGCGGCCAGCGACGGCCGGCGTTCGATGAACCAGGTCGCGCGCACCAAGCCTGGCGACAAGATTCGCATCGAGGTGCTGCGCAACGGCAAATCGCTGGAGCTGAGCGCCGAGATCGGCATTCGCCCTCCCGTTAACGGCAACTGATCGGCGAGCATTTTCAAGTGGGAACTTTTCTCGATTGAGGTTATTGTAATGTTATTACATTAACTGCAATCATCCGGAGACTCCCCCTTGCGCGTCACTACCGCCTTGCTTGCCGGCAGCCTGTTAACACCCTGCGCTCTCGCCGCCGAATCTCCCGCCCAACTGGCTGACAGCATCATCAGCGCGTCCGGTGAACAAGCCGACGGGCCGGTGCAGGGCTACCGCGCCAAGCGTTCATCCAGCGCCACTCGCACCGACACCCCAATCAGCGAGATTCCCCAGGCCATCAGCGTAGTCCCCGCCCAGGTGCTGGACGATCTCGGCAGCGGCCGTATCGACCGCGCCCTGGATTTCGCAGGCGGCGTCTCCCGGCAGAACAATTTCGGCGGCCTGACATTTCTCAACTACAGCGTGCGTGGCTTCACCACCGGCGAGCTGTATCGCAATGGCTTCGCCATCAACCGCGGCAGCTACAGCTCGCCGGACGCATCAGCCATCGAGCGTCTGGAAGTGCTCAAAGGACCGGCCGCCGCCCTCTACGGCCGCGGCGATCCCGGCGGGCTGGTCAACATCGTCACCAAGCGCCCGCAACTGGAGCCCTTCACTCAATTCAAAGCCAGCGCCGGGCGCTGGGATCGCTACCGCAGCAGTCTCGACGTCAACACACCGCTGAACGAGGACGGCACCCTGCTTTCGCGGGTCAACCTGGCAGTCGAAGACAACGGCAGTTTTCGCGATCACGTTGGCAACCAGCGACAGATCATCAACCCGACCTTCAGTTGGCAGCTGTCGCCCGACACCCTGCTGATGATCGACAGCGAATTTTCCCGCACCGACTCGGTGTTCGACCGCGGCATTCCCGCCGTCGACGGCAAGATGGGCGCGGTCAAGCACTCGACCTTTCTCGGCGAGCCCAACGACGGCAAGATCCGCAACGACAACCAGCTACTGCAGATCAGCCTTGAGCATTTTCTGAACGATGCCTGGAAACTGCGCCTGGCCAGCCATTACAGCCAGGGCACGCTGGACGGCAACAGCTCCGAACCATCGCGCCTGGTTGGCGATCAGGTCACGCGCTTCTATCGCGAGCGCAACTTCGAATGGAATGACAGCATCACCCAGGCCGAGCTGCATGGGCAGTTCGAACTGACCGGTTGGCAACATCAGACGCTACTTGGGCTGGAATACGAGAACTATCGCAACAGCCAGAAGTACCCGCAAAGCGTTACCGGCCTGGGCTATGGCCAGGACATCTACAACCCGATCTATGGTCAGCCCAAGCCGCCTATCGTCAATCCCAACGATTTCCACGAGCACACCGAAAGCTTCGCCCTCAACCTGCAGGATCAAATCAGCTTCAACGAGCGCTGGAGCGGCCTGCTCGGCGTGCGTCTGGAGCGTTTCGAGCAAACCGCACTGAACCGCAGTACCCGTGTCAGTAACGAGCAGAGCAAGGATGTCGCTACCCCGCGCGCGGGCGTGCTCTATCAGCTGACGCCAGAGGTCGGCGTGTTCGCCAATGCCTCGATGTCGTTCAAACCCAATGCCATCGGCGCTCAGGGCCAGGTGTTCAAACCAGAGAAGGGCCTCGGCTATGAAACCGGCCTCAAGCTCGACCTGCTCGACAGCCGCCTCGGCGCCACCGTGGCACTGTTCCATATCGACAAGGAAAACGTGCTGACTGCCGACCCGAACAACCCCGGCGACAGCATCGCCGCCGGCAAGGCGCGCAGCCAGGGTCTGGACCTGCAGGTCAGCGGCCAGCTCACCGATGCCCTACGTGTGATCGGCGCCTACGCCTACATCGATGCTGAGGTGACCAAGGACAACAGCATTCCCGAAGGAAGTGACCTGCTCGGCATCGCCCGCAACAGCGCCAGTTTGATGAGCGTCTACCAGTTCCAGGGTGGCTCGCTGCAGGGCTCGGAACTCGGCGCAGCAGTCAACTACGTCGGTGATCGCTCCGGGCAGACCGGCAGCGATTTCGAGCTGCCGGCCTATACCACGGTCGATCTGCTGGCGCGCTGGCAGGCCACCAAGGACCTGAACCTGGGCCTGAACCTCAACAACCTGTTCGATCGCAAGTACTACGAGCGCTCGTTCAACAACGTCTGGGTAATGCCCGGCGACCCTCGCAATCTCAGCGTCAGCCTGACCCTCAACCTTTGAATCGGAGATTCACATGCGTATTCCTGCCTACCTGCTTCTCGCCGGCCTGTTCGCCAGCAGCAGCGCTCTCGCTCACGGCCTCTGGACCGAGGAGCGCCGCGGCAATATCGAAGTCGTCTACGGCCACGGTGCCGAGGATGATGCCTTCAAGGCGGAAAAGATCAGCGGCGCCTGGGCCTATGACGCAGCGGGTCGAATGATTCCGGTGACCGTCGAACGTCTGGCCGACCACGCCCGCCTGCAACCTTTGAAGAAACCCGCCGTACTCGGTGTCGCGCTGGACAATGGCGCCTGGTCGAAGACCCCGGAAGGCCAATGGATCAACCTGGGCCGCAGCCAGGTGGCGAACTCGACCCAGTCGCTGCACACCTACAAATACAGCCTGGCGATCTACTCAGAAGACGCCAAGCTGCCTGCGCTCGAACACCTGAAGATGGTCATAGTGCCGGAAACCGACCCGCTCAAGGTCGGCCCAGGCAAGCCGCTGCCGGTGCGCGTGCTGGTGGACGGCAAGCCGATGGCAGGCGTAGAGCTGGTCGGCGACTATCGCGGCGCACCGCATCAGGTCAGCGCGGTAACCGATGCCGAGGGTCGCGCCCAGATAACGGTGCGCAACGAGGCACTGAACATCATCAGCGCCTCGGTCTACGTACCGGTAGAGAACGACCTAAATATCGAGAGCCGTGGTCTGTTCACCTCACTGACCTTCCTCGGCCAGCCGCACCACGAGTAACCGCAACGCCGTGCACCGTGCCATGAAAAAAGCCGGTGACGCTCACGCGTCACCGGCCTTGCTATGGCTCGTATCGATTACAGCCCACGCAGCGCATCCAGCAGTGCCTGGTTCTGCTCCGGCGTACCGATGGTGATACGCAGGAACTGGGCGATGCGCTGTTGCTTGAAGTGACGCACGATCACGCCCTGCTCACGCAGGCCCGCGGCCAAAGTCGCTGCATCCTTGCCCGGATGACGGGCGAAGACGAAGTTCGCCGCCGAAGGCAGCACCTCGAAACCCAGCCCCTGCAAACCGGCGACAACTGCCTCACGGCTCTCGATCACCTGCTGGCAGGTTTTCTCGAAATAATCACGGTCCTCGAACGCTGCGGCTGCACCGGCGATGGCCATGCGATCGAGCGGGTAGGAGTTGAAGCTGTTCTTGATTCGCTCCAGCGCTTCGATCAGATCCGGGTGGCCGACTGCAATGCCGACGCGTAGCCCAGCTAGCGAGCGCGACTTGGACAGGGTCTGGGTGACTAGCAGATTCGGGTACTTGTCGACCAGGGCGATGGCCGTCTGCCCACCGAAGTCGATATAGGCCTCATCAACCAGCACTACCGAATCCGGGCTGCCTTGCAGCAAGCGCTCAATGGCGTCGAGCGGCAGCAGGCAACCCGTCGGAGCATTGGGGTTGGGGAAGATGATGCCAGCGTTCGGCCTGGCGTAATCCTCCACGCGGATCTGGAACTGCTCGTCCAGCGGCACCTGCTGCTGCTCGATACCGTACAGGCCGCAATAAACCGGATAGAAGCTGTAGCTGATATCCGGGAACAGCAAAGGCGCGTCATGCTGGAACAGGCCATGGAACGCGTGCGCCAGCACCTCGTCAGAGCCGTTGCCGACGAACACCTGGTTGGTCTGCACGCCATAGTAGTCAGCCACTGCCTGCTTCAGGCGATCGCTGTTGGGGTCCGGGTACAAACGCAGGTTGTCGTTGACCTCGGCCTGCATCGCCGCAATGGCCTTGGGCGACGGGCCATAAGGGTTCTCGTTGGTATTGAGCTTCACCAGCTTGCTCAGCTTGGGCTGCTCACCTGGTACATAGGGCACCAGGTCTTTGACGAAGGGGCTCCAGAATTTGCTCATCTGCCCTTCTCTCCTCGAAATACGTTGCATGGGGCGATGGATAACGCTTCGTTCAACCTGCAAAGCGCGATCCCGTAAGGTGCGCCGTGCGCACCAAAACATTCACAAGGTGCGCACGGCGCACCCTACGCTCAGGGCTTGATACGGTACTCGGCGCTACGCGCATGCGCGGTCAGCGACTCGCCACGGGCCAGCACCGAGGCGCTCTTGCCCAGCTCCGACGCACCATCCGGCGAACAGAAGATGATCGACGAGCGCTTCTGGAAGTCATACACACCCAGCGGCGAGGAGAACCGCGCGGTGCCAGATGTCGGCAGCACGTGATTCGGGCCCGCCACGTAGTCGCCCAGGGCTTCTGCTGTGTAGCGGCCCATGAAGATCGCACCGGCGTGGCGAATCTCGGGCAGCCAGGCTTCCGGGTCGGCGACCGACAGCTCCAGGTGCTCGGGCGCGATACGGTTGGCCACCTCGATGGCCTGCTCCATGTCCGCCACCTGGATCAAGGCACCGCGCCCCTCCAGCGAAGTACGGATGATCTCGGCCCGCTCCATGGTCGGCAGTAGCTTGGCGATGCTTTCAGCGACGCGGTCGAGGAAGGCGGCATCCGGGCTGACCAGAATCGACTGGGCGTCCTCATCGTGCTCGGCCTGGGAGAACAGATCCATGGCGATCCAGTCCGGATCGGTCTGGCCGTCACAGACCACGAGGATCTCCGACGGGCCGGCGATCATGTCGATGCCCACCTTGCCGAACACATGGCGCTTGGCGGTGGCCACATAGATATTGCCCGGACCGACGATCTTGTCCACCGGCGGCACGCTCTCGGTGCCGTAGGCCAACGCGGCCACAGCCTGGGCGCCACCGATGGTAAACACACGATCGACGCCGGCGATGGCGGCAGCAGCGAGAACGATCTCGTTGATCTCACCGCGCGGGGTCGGCACCACCATTACCACTTCCGGCACGCCGGCGACCTTGGCCGGAATGGCGTTCATCAGCACCGAGGACGGGTAGGACGCCTTGCCGCCCGGCACGTAGAGGCCGGCGCGATCCAGCGGGGTGACCTTCTGCCCCAACACCGTGCCGTCGGCTTCGGTGTAGCGCCAGGAGTCCTGCTTCTGCTTCTCGTGGTAGCTGCGCACCCGCTCGGCGGCCACTTCCAGTGCCTGGCGCTGCTCGGCACTGATTCGGGTCAGGGCCAGTTCCAGGCGCTCGCGCGGCAGGATCAGGTCGGCCATGGAAGCGACCTGCAGACCATCGAAACGCTGGGTGTATTCGACCAGGGCGGCATCGCCGCGCTCACGCACGGCCTGGATGATTTCCAGCACGCGCTGGTTGACGCCATCGTCGGAGACACTTTCCCAGGACAGCAGATGATCCAGATGACGCGCAAAGTCCGTGTCGGCAGCGTTGAGTCGGCGGATGGCAACGGGTGCGGTCATAGCGAAAGCCTCATTAAATGGCGTGTTCTCGGGCGCCCGTAATGTAGCAAGCCCACCGTGCGGGCACCCAAGAAAAATGGCTATGACACGGATAGGCTGCCGCGACCAGAAGTCGCGGTGAGGAATCAGCCTTGGTGTCGCGCCTCGATGGCGCCACGCAGGGTATCGATCAGGGCCTGGATGCGCGCGTGCTGCATCTTCATCGAGGCCTTGTTGACGATCAACCGCGAGCTGATGGTGGCGATCAGTTCCTGCGGTTCCAGGCCGTTGGCACACAGGGTGTTGCCGGTGTCGACCACGTCGATGATCTTGTCGGCCAGGCCCACCAGCGGCGCCAGTTCCATCGAGCCGTACAGTTTGATGATGTCGACCTGACGGCCCTGCTCGGCGTAGTAACGCTTGGCGACGTTGACGAACTTGGTGGCCACGCGCAGGCGGCCTTTCGGCTCCGGCGCACCGACCTTGCCAGCCGTCATCAGCTTGCACTTGGCGATCTGCAGATCCAGCGGCTCGTAGATGCCCTGGCCGCCGTACTCCATCAGCACGTCCTTGCCCGCCACACCGAGGTCGGCCGCACCATGCTCGACGTAGGTCGGCACATCGGTGGCACGCACGATCAGCAGGCGCACGTCATCCTGAGTGGTCGGGATGATCAGCTTGCGGCTCTTGTCCGGATTCTCGGTCGGCTCGATGCCCGCGGCGGCCAGCAACGGCAGGGTGTCATCGAGAATGCGGCCTTTGGACAGGGCGATGGTCAACATGAAACGGTTTCCTTGAGCGGAAGCGGCCTCCCGAGAGGGGTGGCCACACTATCTGCGATCTCGCGAGCTAGAGTCATGCAAGGCAAAAACAGGCGAGGAAGCGGAGTTTACAAGTTGTAAATGAGCATTCCGAGCCTGTTTTTAACGCAGCAGGACCGACGCGCAGCAGATCGCCATCAACCCGGAACGCGGCGGATCTTGGCGCCGAGCAGTTGCAGCTTCTCTTCGATGCACTCGTAACCACGGTCGATGTGGTAAATGCGGTCGATCAGCGTATCGCCGTCAGCCACCAGCGCGGCCAGCACCAGGCTCGCCGAGGCGCGCAGGTCGGTCGCCATCACAGGTGCGCCCTTGAGCTTGTCGACCCCGGTAACCACGGCCGTATTGCCTTCGACCAGGATGTTGGCGCCCATGCGCAGCATCTCGTAGACGTGCATGAAACGGTTTTCGAACACGGTTTCGATGATGGTACCAGTGCCTTCGGCCACCGCGTTCAGGGCGATGAACTGCGCCTGCATGTCGGTGGGGAACGCCGGATAGGGAGCGGTGCGCAGGTTGACGGCTTTCGGGCGCTTGCCCTTCATGTCCAGCTCGATCCAGTCCGGGCCGGTAGTGACTTCGGCGCCAGCCTCCTGCAGCTTGGCCAGCACGGCCTCCAGCGTCGAAGGGTCGGCGTCCTTGACCTTGACCCGACCACCGGTAACGGCGGCGGCGACCAGGTAGGTGCCAGTTTCGATACGGTCGGGCATGACGTTGAAACGTGCACCGTGCAGGCGCTCGACGCCGTCGATGATGATGGTATCGGTGCCGGCGCCCTGGATCTTCGCGCCCATGGCGATCAGGCAGTTGGCCAGGTCGACCACCTCAGGCTCACGCGCGGCGTTTTCCAGCACGCTGCGGCCCTTGGCCAGGGTCGCGGCCATCATGATGTTCTCGGTACCGGTCACGCTGACTACGTCGAAGAAGAAATGCGCCCCGCGCAAGCCGCCCTCCGGGGCCTTGGCCTTGATGTAGCCACCTTCGACATCGATGATCGCGCCCATGGCCTCGAGGCCACGGATGTGCAGATCGACCGGACGCGAACCGATCGCGCAACCACCGGGCAGCGCCACCTCGGCCTCACCGAAACGGGCGACCATGGGGCCGAGCACCAGAATCGAGGCGCGCATGGTTTTTACCAGCTCGTAAGGCGCGACCAGGGTCTTGATCGCACGCGCATCAACTTCCACCGCCAGCTTCTCGTCGATCACCGGCTCGATGCCCATACGGCCGAACAGCTCGATCATGGTGGTGATGTCGTGCAGGTGCGGCAGGTTGCAGATGGTGACGGGGGCGTCGCCCAGCAGGGTGGCCGCCAGAATCGGCAGAGCAGAGTTTTTCGCACCGGAAATGCGGATTTCGCCATCGAGGCGAGCGCCGCCGGTAATGATCAGTTTATCCATAGGAATCTCGTCGCCCGCAGGCTCAGGAACGCGCGGCCCAATCGGCCTGGCTGAAGAATTTCATGGTCACGGCGTGGATGCTGCCATCAGCGATCCAGGCATTGAGGTGGGCATAGATCTGCTGCTGACGCTTGACCGGGCTGAGGGCGGCCAGTTCGTCGCTGATCAGGTTGAGCTGGAAGTTGCAGCCTTCGCCTTCGACTTCCACCTGGGTATTCGGGAGTTTTTCCTCTAGGAGGCTTTTTACTTCTGCAGCCTGCATGCTCGACCTCGACTGACGCATTCGGGCACCTGAGCCCGCGGGTCGGCCATGATACAAAAAAGCCTCCCGCCTGCGAACCCCGCCAACACCGGTGCTGACGGAACGACGGGAAGCGCTTCACGCTTGCAGCGGTAGCAACTCCAGCAGGCCGCTGACCTGAGCGATCTCACGCATGTCGTCGGGCAGCGCACTGATTGTCAGCTCACGCCCTGCCTTGCGTGCATCACGCATGAACGCCAGCAACAGCGCCAGACCGACGCTGCTGGACTTTTCCACCGCGCTGCAATCGAGCGCCAGGCTTTTAGCACTGCTGGCGGCGATCAGGCGCGCGCCCTGCTCACGCAGCAGCGGGCCGGTGCTGTAATCGAGCACGCCACTGAGCTGCAATTGCCCGGCAGCGCGCTCGCTGATGGTCGCCTGACTCACGACTCGCCCCGAGCCTGACGAGCCCTGGCCACGGTATCGGCCCAGGTGTCGATGACCTTGTCGAGATCGTTGCGGTTGTTCTGCATCGACTGAGCGAACTGATCGCGGAACAACTTGCCGACGTTGATGCCGTTGATCACCACGTTACGCAACTTCCAGCCGCCATCCATCGACACCATGGTGTAGGACAGCGGGTAGACCACGCCCTTGCCATCGCGAATCTCCATGCCGACCGAGGTGCGCTCGCCTTCGGCTCTGCCGCTGGCCGGCAGCACGCGAATGTCCTGATTGTTGTACTCGAGCAAGGCATTGCCATAGAACTGCATCAGGCTGCGCTTGAAGTTCTCCTGAAAGCGGCTCATCTGCTCAGGCGAGGCCTGGCGCGAGTAGCGCACGGTCATCACGCCACGGGCGATGCCATCGACATCCACCACTGGGCCGAGAATCTCGTTGAGCGAGTCGTAGAAGGCATTGGGATTGCTGCGGTACTGCTCCTTGTTGGCCTTGAGGTCAGCCAGCAGGGTGTCGGTGGTTTGCTGCACCACTTCATGGGCGCTTGGCGCAGCGGTGGCCAGCAGCGGCATGGTAGCCAGCAACACCAGCAGGGAATTACGCACGATTTTGAACATGTCAGGAGCCCTCATCAATTGGCTTCATCTTTATTGACCGAATTGAGCAGGAATTTGCCAATCAGGTCTTCCAGCACCAGCGAGGACTGCGTGTCGTGAATGGTGCTGCCGTCCTTGAGCACCTCCTCGTCACCACCAACGCTGATGCCGATGTATTTCTCACCGAGTAGCCCCGCAGTCAGGATCGACGCAGTGGAATCCTCAGGCAGGTTATTGACGCCACCATCGAGCTCCAGGGTCACCCGGCCCATGTAGCTATCACGATCCAGATCGATCGCAGTGACCTTGCCGATGCTCACGCCGGCCATGGTGACCTTGGCGCGCACGGTCAGCCCGGCGATGTTGTCGAAATAGGCGTAGACCTTGTAGGTATCGCCAGCACTGCCGACGCTCAGGCCGCTGACGCGCAGGGCCAGCAACAGCAGGGCCAGCACACCGGCCATGAGGAACAGGCCGACACCAATCTCCAGCGTGCGGTTTTGCATCAGAAATCTCCAAACATCAAAGCGGTCAGAATGAAATCCAGGCCAAGCACGGCCAGCGAGGCGTACACCACGGTGCGCGTGGTCGCACGGCTGATGCCTTCGGAAGTGGGTTCACAGTCGTAGCCCTGGAATACGGCGATCCAGGTCACCACGAAGGCGAAGACGATGCTCTTGATCACCCCGTTGAGCACGTCGTCATAAAAGGAAACACTGTTCTGCATGTTCGACCAGAACGAGCCCTCGTAAACGCCCAGCCAATCCACGGCGACCATGGCCGCACCCCAGATGCCGACCACGCAGAAGATCATCGCCAGCAGCGGCATCGAGACGAAGCCGGCCCACAGCCGCGGCGCGACGATGTACTTGAGCGGGTCGACGCCAATCATCTCCAGGCTGGAGAGCTGCTCGGTGGACTTCATGTTGCCGATTTCGGCAGTCAGCGCCGAGCCAGCGCGGCCGGCGAACAGCAGCGCGGTCACCACCGGGCCAAGTTCACGCAGCAGAGTCAGGGCGACCATCTGCCCAACAGCCTGTTCGGAGCCATAGCTGACCAGAATGTTGTAGCCCTGCAGGGCCAACACCATGCCGATGAAGATGCCGGACACAACGATGATCGCCAGCGACATGACGCCAACCGCGAACAGTTGCTTGATCAACAGCTGCAAAGGCTTGCCGGCACGGCTGCGCCCGAACAGCGCACTGACCAGAAACAGGACAGAGCGCCCCAGCGTCGCGACCACATCGATACCCGCACGACCGAACAGCCGCAGCCGTTCGAGCGGTGAATTTCTGCGCATCAACCTCTCCCCAACAGATCTTCGCGATAGTCCAGCGCTGGAAAATGAAACGGCACCGGCCCATCCGGAATGCCCTTCATGAACTGACGAATACGTGGATTATCCGACTCCATCAACTCGGCCGGAGTGCCCTGCCCCAACACCTGAGCATCACCGACGACATAGATGTAGTCGGCGATGCTGGCCGTTTCTGCAAGGTCGTGAGACACCACCACGCTGGTGATCCCCAGTGCATCGTTGAGCAGGCGGATCAGGCGCACCAGAACACCCATGGCGATGGGATCCTGGCCGACAAACGGCTCGTCATACAGCAGAATCTGCGGATCCAGAGCGATGGCTCGAGCCAGCGCGACACGGCGCTTCATGCCGCCAGATAGCTCGTCCGGCATCAGATCCAGCGCCCCGCGCAAGCCAACGGCCTGCAGTTTCATCAGGACGATGTCGCGGATCATTTCTTCAGGAAGCTTGGTGTGTACGCGCAGAGGGAATGCCACGTTCTCGAACACATCGAGATCGGTGAACAGCGCGCCGCTCTGGAACAGGACGCCCATCTGCTTGCGCATATCGAACAGTTCGTCGCGCGAGAGCTTCGGCAGACTGACGCCGTCGACGCGAACATCGCCTGCAGAAGGACGTAGCTCGGCAGCGATCAGGCGCAGCAGCGTGGTCTTGCCGCAGCCGGAGGGGCCCATGATGCCGGTGACCTTGCCGCGCGGAATGCGGATATCGACCTTGTCGAAAATCGATCGCGCGCCACGCTGAAAGCTGACGCCCTGCAACTCGATCGCGTACTCGTGCTCGGCGCTCATCTGAACTCCTTGAAAATAAGGCCTTCCTGGCAGACGCCGCCTCCAGAAGCGAAGACACGCACCATCCAGAGAGGGCCAAAATGGCCGCGAACTATAGCATTTGCCGAACATGCCGCCCAATAGCGCCCCAAAGCGGCGTTCAGACTTGCGACAGTTTCGACGTTGGCTCGTTGCACCGAGGGTGAGCGCGGGAAGCTTTTCCGTTTATAATCCCCGTCTTTTTTCGCCCGACAGCCTTACTCAATGAACCAGACCCGCGACCTGATTGATTCCGCGCAGCGCACCATCCGCCTCGAAATTGAAGCGGTGCAGGAGCTATTGCCCCGTATCAATGCCGACTTCATCAAGGCCTGCGAGCTGATTCTCAGCTGCAAGGGCCGCGTGGTCGTGGTTGGCATGGGCAAGTCCGGGCATATCGGCAACAAGATCGCTGCAACTCTGGCCAGCACCGGTACCACGTCGTTCTTTGTCCACCCGGCAGAAGCCAGCCATGGCGACATGGGTATGATCACCAAGGACGACATCGTTCTGGCACTGTCGAACTCTGGCTCGACCGCCGAGATCGTTACCCTGCTGCCACTGATCAAGCGCCTCGGTATCCGCCTGATCAGCATGACCGGTAACCCTGAGTCGCCGCTGGCCAAGGCCGCCGAGGTCAATCTGGATGCACGCGTCTCGCAGGAGGCCTGCCCGTTGAACCTGGCCCCCACTTCCTCGACCACTGCCAGCCTGGTACTGGGCGACGCCCTGGCTATCGCCCTGCTCGAAGCGCGCGGCTTCACCGCCGAAGACTTCGCCTTCTCCCATCCGGGCGGCGCCCTTGGCCGGCGCCTGCTGCTCAAGGTAGAGAACGTGATGCACAGCGGCGAAAGCCTGCCTCAAGTCACCCGCGGCACCAGCCTGCGTGACGCCCTGCTGGAAATGACCCAGAAAGGCTTGGGCATGACCACCGTCCTGGAGGCTGATGGCCATCTGGCCGGGATCTTCACCGATGGCGACCTGCGCCGCGCACTGGACAAGGGCATCGATGTACGCGACGCCCGGATCGATGACGTGATGACGCTGCATGGCAAGACCATTCGCGCCGAGATGCTCGCCGCCGAAGCCCTGAAGATCATGGAAGACAACAAGATCAGCGCCCTGGTGGTAGTCGACGGCAATGATCGCCCGATCGGCGCGTTCAACCTCGGCGATCTGCTGCGCGCGGGAGTGATGTAATGAACGAACTACTGCAACGCGCACGCGCCGTGAAACTGGCGATCTTCGACGTCGATGGCGTGTTGACTGACGGCCGCCTGTACTTTCTCGAAGACGGCAGCGAGTTCAAGACCTTCAACACACTCGACGGCCACGGTATCAAGATGCTGATCAACTCGGGCGTGCGCACGGCCATCATCAGCGGCCGCAAGACACCAGTGGTGGAGCGCCGCGCCAACAACCTGGGCATCCAGCACCTGTTCCAGGGTCGTGAAGACAAACTCGTGGTACTCGACGGCCTGCTCGCCGAACTCGGCCTAAGCTATGAACAGGTCGCCTATCTTGGTGACGACCTGCCGGACCTTCCGGTGATTCGCCGTGTCGGATTGGGCATGGCCGTGGCCAGCGCCGACAGCTTCGTCCGCCAGCATGCCCACGGCGTAACCCAGGCGCGCGGCGGTGATGGTGCGGCGCGGGAATTCTGCGAACTGATCATGCGTGCCCAAGGCACACTGGATGCGGCCCATGCCGCCTACCTGTAGAGAACAGCATGCCGCGTAAAATCCTCAATACCCTGATCTTTGCTCTGATTGCAGTCGTCGTGGCCGCACTCGGTTACTGGAACCTTGCCCCGGACAGCGCGCGCCTGACCCAGCAGGCCAGCGATGACAACGTCGTCGACTTCTATGCGGTAGGCGCGCGTACCGTGCAGTTCCAGGATGACGGCAAACTGCACTACCGCATGACCGCGGACAAGCTCGAACACATCAAAAGCACCGATATCACCCTGGTCGATACCCCCAAGCTGAAGCTATATCGCGGCACCGAGTTGCCCTGGGAAGTCACCAGTCAGCGTGCCGAAGTCTCGCCCGGCGGCGTCGAGGTAGAACTGATCGACGACGTGCGCATCGCCCGCACCGACGCCAAGAACCGTCCAACCATCATCACCAGCAGCCGCATGACCGTTATTCCTGACAAGGAATATGCGCAGACCGAGCAAGCCGTTAGAATCGTCGCGGCCAACGGGGTAACCACGGCACAAGGAATGAAAGCGTACTTGAATGACGGCAGGATGCTCCTGCAGTCCAACGTAAGAGGCCAGCATGAGGTTCGTTAATACCCTCCCCCTGATTCTCAGCCTCGGCGCCGCATTGGGAAGCGCGGCTGCCTGGGCACTGCCATCGGATCGCGATCAACCGATTCGCATCCAGGCCGACAGCGCAGAACTGGATGACCGACAAGGTGTAGCCGTCTACCGCGGCGATGTGATCATCACTCAGGGCACCCTGAAGATCACGGGCGACACTGTCACCATCACCCAGACCGCCAGTGGCGACATCGACGTCTTCACATCGGTCGGCAACCTGGCCTACTACGAGCAGAAGCCGGCTGTGGACAAGGACATCGTCAAGGCCTACGGCAAGACCATCCAGTACTTCGCCAGCAATGAGCGCATCGTACTGATTGACCAGGCCAAGGTGATTCAGGAGGGCAATACCTTCGAAGGCGAGAAGATCGTCTACGACACCCGCCGCCAGATCGTAAACGCCGGTCGCGCTACAGGCGGCAACGTCAGCACACCGCGCCCGCGTATCGACATGGTCATCCAACCGAAGAACAAACCCGCGGATCAGCAGCAGTAATGGCCATTCTCAAAGCCCAACACCTGGCGAAAAGTTACAAGAGCCGCCAGGTCGTGCGTGACGTCAGCCTGAGCATCGAAAGCGGTCAGATCGTTGGCCTGCTCGGCCCCAATGGTGCCGGCAAGACTACCTGCTTCTACATGATTGTCGGCCTGGTGCGCGCCGACCAAGGCCGCGTGCTTATCGACGACCTCGATGTCAGTCATCAGCCCATGCATGGCCGCGCTCGCGCGGGCATCGGCTACCTGCCGCAGGAAGCGTCGATCTTCCGCAAACTGTCGGTGGCCGACAACATCATGGCCATTCTCGAAACGCGCAAGGACCTGGACCGCGCCGGACGCCAGGCGGAGCTGGAAAACCTGCTGCAGGAATTCCATATCCACCATATCGCCGACAGCCTCGGCATGAGCCTATCCGGCGGTGAGCGACGTCGCGTAGAGATTGCCAGAGCCCTGGCGACCAACCCCAAGTTCATTCTGCTCGACGAACCCTTTGCCGGTGTCGACCCGATTTCGGTTGGCGACATCAAGCAGATCATCCATCACCTCAAGACCAAGGGCATCGGCATTCTGATCACCGATCACAACGTGCGCGAAACCCTGGACATCTGCGAAACCGCCTACATCGTCAACGATGGGCAACTGATCGCCGAAGGTGACGCCGAGACCATCCTCGCCAACCAGACGGTGAAAGAGGTATACCTGGGCCACGAGTTCCGCCTGTAGGTCGCCCGCTATTTCGCTACAGAAATATTGCAACCCCTAGGCAAAAACGAGAAATTCAGGCATATAATTTGCTTCCTGGCGGCGCTTCGGCGCCCTGATGTGGAAGGCGTAACTCGCCAGTAAATTAAGGTCTGCAATGAAACCATCGCTAGTCCTCAAGATGGGCCAGCAGCTGACGATGACCCCGCAGCTGCAACAGGCTATCCGCCTCCTCCAACTGTCTACTCTGGACCTGCAACAGGAAATCCAGGAGGCGCTGGAGTCCAATCCCATGCTCGAGCGCCAGGAAGAAGGCGACGACTTCGACAACAGCGATCCAATGGCTGATGGCGCCGAAAGCGCCACTCCGACCCCGAACAAGGAAGAGAGCTACCAGGAAACCACCCCGACTGTGGATAACCTGGAAGAAGGCGACTGGGGCGAGCGCATTCCCAACGAGCTGCCAGTCGACACCGCCTGGGAAGACATCTACCAGACCAGCGCTAGCAGCTTGCCCAGCAACGATGATGACGAGTGGGACTTCACCACCCGCACCTCCAGCGGCGAAAGTCTGCACAGCCACCTGCTCTGGCAACTGAACCTGGCGCCCATGTCGGACAAGGATCGCCTGATCGCGGCCACCCTGATCGACTGCATCAACAACGACGGCTACCTCGAAGAAACCCTCGAGGAAGTGACCGAGTCCTTCGACCCCGAGCTGGATATCGAACTGGACGAAGTGGAAGTGGTGCTGCACCGCATCCAGCAGTTCGAACCTGCGGGTATCGGCGCCCGTGATCTGCGCGAGTGCCTGCTCCTGCAACTGCGTCAGCTGCCCGCCAACACCCCCTGGCTGAACGAAACCCAGCGCGTGGTCGGTGATTACCTGGAACTGCTTGGCAGCCGCGATTACGCCCAACTGATGCGGCGCACCAAACTCAAGGAAGACGAACTGCGCCAGGTCATCGACCTGATCCAGCGCCTGAATCCGCGTCCGGGTTCGCAGATCGAATCCAGTGAGCCGGAATACGTCGTGCCCGACGTGATCGTGCGCAAGCACAACGAACGCTGGCTGGTGGAACTGAATCAGGAGGCGATGCCGCGCCTGCGCGTCAACCCGCAGTATGCCGGCTTCGTCAAACGCGCCGATTCCAGTGCCGATAACACCTTCATGCGCAACCAGTTGCAAGAGGCCCGCTGGTTCATCAAGAGCCTGCAGAGCCGCAACGAAACGCTGATGAAGGTAGCCACGCAGATCGTCGAGCACCAGCGTGGCTTCCTCGACTACGGCGACGAGGCGATGAAGCCTCTGGTATTGCATGACATCGCCGAGGCGGTGGGTATGCACGAGTCGACCATTTCACGCGTTACCACGCAGAAATTCATGCACACTCCGCGTGGTATTTACGAGCTGAAATATTTCTTCTCCAGCCACGTCAGCACCTCCGAAGGCGGCGAATGCTCGTCCACCGCGATCCGCGCGATCATCAAAAAACTGGTCGCAGCAGAAAACGCGAAAAAGCCGTTGAGCGACAGCAAGATCGCTGGTTTACTGGAGGCACAAGGCATCCAAGTCGCCCGCAGGACGGTTGCCAAATACCGTGAATCCCTCGGTATAGCGCCCTCCAGCGAACGCAAGCGACTGATGTAGGCCAAGGAGGCGACCTGCCTCCAAGCCAACGTGTTCCGGTGGCGGATTCTCATGGAGTCCGTCTCTTACACAAGGCAACAAGGAGAAAGCGGTATGCAAGTCAACATCAGTGGACATCAGCTGGATGTGACCGACGCCCTGCGTGACTATATCGGCGAGAAACTGGGCCGACTGGAACGCCACTTCGACAAGATCACCAACGTACAGGTGACCATGGAGGTCGAAAAACTCAAGCAGAAGATCGAAGCCACCCTGCACATCGCCGGCGGCGAAGTCGTCGCCAACGCCGAACATCAGGACATGTACGCTGCCATCGACCTGTTGGCCGATAAACTCGACCGTCAACTCATCAAGCACAAGGAAAAGCAGCTCGAACGCCTGCAAGGCGCCACGGCCCGCTGACATTCCCTATCCATGATCCGACTTGAAAATATCCTGACCCCCGGCCGTTCCCTGGTGAACGTGCCGGGCGGCAGCAAAAAACGTGTGCTCGAACAGATCGCCAATCTGGTTGCACGCGATCTGCCCGACCTGGATGCCCAGGACATCTTCGAAAGCCTCATCGCCCGCGAGAAGCTTGGCTCCACCGGCTTCGGTAACGGCATTGCCATTCCCCACTGCCGCCTGGCTGGCTGCAGTGCCCCAATCAGTGCAGTCCTGCACCTGGAGACGGCAGTCGACTTCGACGCCATCGACGGCGTGCCGGTCGATCTGCTGTTCGTACTTCTGGTGCCGGAGGCGGCAACCGATGCGCACCTCGAACTGCTGCGCCAGATCGCCAGCATGCTCGATCGCCAGGATGTACGTGAACGTCTGCGCCAAGCCAACAGCGGCGAAGATCTCTTTCAGGTCGTCGTGGACATTCAGAACGGTCAATAAACATGCGCCTGATCATCGTCAGCGGTCGCTCGGGCTCGGGCAAGAGCACCGCCCTCGATGTACTTGAGGACAACGGTTTCTACTGCATCGACAACCTGCCAGCCGGCCTGCTGCCGGATCTTGCCGAGCGCTTCCTGCCGCATAGCGACATGTTGCTGCCGCAGGTGGCCGTCTCCATCGATGCGCGCAACCTGCTGAGCCAGCTCAAGCGCTTCCCGGAACTGCTCGACGAAGTGCGCAAACGCAACATCCGTTGCGATGTGCTCTATCTCGACGCCGAAGACGAAACCCTGCTCAAGCGGTTTTCCGAGACCCGTAGGCGCCACCCGCTGACCAACGACAACCGCTCGCTGGCCGAGGCCATTGCTTACGAGAGCCAGCTGCTGGCTCCGATCACTGATCGTGCCGACCTGAAGATCGATACCACCCGGCTGAATCTCTATCAGTTGCGTGACACCCTCAAACTCCGCCTGCTGGGCCAGACCCAGACCGGCACCGCCTTTCTCGTCGAATCCTTCGGTTTCAAACGTGGCATGCCAGTGGACGCCGATTTGGTGTTCGATGCGCGCTGCTTGCCCAATCCTTACTGGAAACCTGAGCTGCGCGACCATTCCGGGCTGGATCAACCGGTGATCGACTATCTGGCCGCGCAACCGGAGGTCGAAGAGATGTATCAAGACATCCTCGCCTACCTGGAAAAATGGCTACCACGCTTCGCCGCCAGCAACCGCGCCTATGTCACCATTGCCATTGGCTGCACCGGTGGCCACCACCGTTCGGTGTACCTGGCCAACCGCCTGAGCCAGGCACTCAAAGACTCGCTGAAGAACGTCCAGGTGCGTCACCGCGACCTCAGCTAAGGAATCCTGCCGCGATGCCAGCACGTGAAATTACCATCATCAACAAACTTGGCCTGCATGCCCGCGCCGCAGCGAAGTTCGTCGGCGTGGCAAGCACCTACCCCTGCCAGGTGCGCATCGGCCGCAGCGCCGACAGCCTGGTAGACGGCAAGAGCATCATGGCGGTGATGATGCTGGCAGCCGGCAAGGGCACCCCTGTGCATCTGTACACCGAGGGCGAGCAGGACGAACCAGCCCTGGACGCTCTGGTCGCTCTGATCGACAACTACTTCGACGAAGGCGAGTAACCCCCTCCTGACAAAAACGACAAGGCCACCCGCAGGTGGCCTTGTCGTTTCTGCCGACTCAACTGCCGGCGACGGTCATTTTCTCGATCAGTACCGAGCCGGTGCAGATATTGCCGCGGCGTTCGAGGTCACGACCGACTGCAACGACCTGACGGAACATGTCGCGCAGATTACCGGCGATGGTTACCTCCTGTACCGGGAACTGGATTTCGCCGTTCTCGACCCAGAAGCCTGCCGCACCCCGCGAGTAATCGCCCGTCACCAGATTCAGCCCCTGGCCCATCAGCTCGGTAACCAGTAAGCCACGATCCATGCGGCGAATCAGCGCTTGCTGATCCTCATCGCCATGGGTGACGAACAGGTTGTGTACGCCACCGGAGTTGGCGGTACTCGGCAAACCCAGCTTGCGCCCGGAATAGGTGCCGAGCACGTAGGACACCAGCTCGCCCTTTTCCACGAACGGTTTGGCGTAGGTGGCCAGGCCGTCACCATCGAAGGTGGCACTGCCCAGTGCGCGCGGCAGATGCGGACGTTCGTCGAGGCTCAGCCACTCGGGGAACAAGCGCTGGCCGAGGGCACCTTCGAGGAAGGAGGACTGGCGATACAGGTTGCCACCCGAAATCGCCGCCAGCAGGTGGCTGAACAGCCCACCGGCCAGCTCGGCGGCGAACAGCACCGGCACTTCGCAGGTCGGTACCGGGCGCGCACCAAGACGGCTGACCGCACGCTCGGCGGCGCGCTGGCCGATACCCTTGGCATCGGCCAACAGTTCGCCCTGACGATTGACGTCATACCAGTAGTCGCGCTGCATCTGCCCATCGCCCTCGGCGATCATCACGCAGCTAAGGCTGTGACGGGTGCTGGCGTAACCGCCGACGAAACCGTGACTGTTGCCATACACACGGCAGCCCTGGTGGGTATTGAGGCTGGTGCCGTCAGCATTCTTGATCCGTTTGTCTGCCGCGAAAGCCGCAGCCTCACAGGTGAGCGCCTGCTCCACCGCCTGCTCTGGAGTGATCGACCAGGGGTGATAGAGATCCAGTTCAGGCAGCTCGCGCGCCATCAGCGCAGCATCGGCGAGGCCGGAGCACTCGTCCTCGCTGGTATGTTTGGCAATCGCCAGGGCCGCTGCCACAGTCTCACGAATGGCCTCGATACCGGTGGCAGAGGTGCTGGCCGAGCCCTTGCGCTGGCCTACGTACAGGGTGATGCCGAAACCCTGGTCGCGATTGAACTCGACGGTCTCCACCTCGCCCTGACGCACCGTGGTAGACAGCCCCTGACCAGCCGAAACCGCCACCTCGCAGGCACTGGCGCCCTGGCGCCTGGCTTCGGCGAGAATGGCCTCGACCTGCTCTTGCAGCACTGGCAAGGCCTGCGGCCCGATACGTTCTACTTCACTCATAACCACTCCCGATTCTCTTGGCGCAGGCACTCTTTATGCGAAACCCAAGGCCTGCTCTCGACTCCCCGCCCACGGGCCGGCAGTCACGGTTACTGCTATCATGGCGGCGTTTCCCTCTGGACCCACCCCATGTCTGATTCCTACGACGACTTCTCCCTGGAGAAGAGCAAATCCCAAGTCAAACGCGAACTGCATGCCCTGCAGGACCTTGGCGAGCGACTGACCACGCTCAAGGCGGATCTGCTGGCCAAGATGCCGCTGACCGATGCCTTACGCCGCGCGCTTGCCGAAGCGCCGAAACATACCGCCAATGCCGCGCGCAAACGCCACATCCAGTTCATCGGCAAGCTGATGCGTGAACAGGATGTCGACGCGATCGTTGCCATGCTCGACCAGGTGGACAGCTCCACCCGCGAGTACAACGAGCGCTTCCACGCTCTCGAACGCTGGCGCGACCGCCTGATCGCCGAAGGCGACAGCGCGCTGGAGAGCTTCGTCGAGCTCTACCCTGACGCTGACGTCCAGCATCTGCGCGGCCTGGTTCGTCACGCGCAACACGAAGCTGCGCGCAACAAGCCGCCGGCTGCGGCGCGCAAGGTGTTCAAGTACATCCGCGAGCTCGATGAAATCCACCGCGGCTTGCGTTGAGCCTGCATCGCATCAGGCACCGGTGCCGCCTACGGTGATCGCGTCGATCTTCAGCGTTGGCTGCCCGACGCCCACCGGCACCGACTGACCGTCCTTGCCGCAAGTACCGACGCCGCTGTCCAGCGCCAGATCATTGCCGACCATGGACACACGGCTCATCGCCTCCGGACCATTGCCAATCAGAGTGGCGCCCTTGACCGGCGCGGTGATCTTGCCGTCCTCGATCAGGTAGGCCTCGCTGGTGGAGAACACGAACTTGCCGCTGGTGATATCGACCTGGCCGCCACCCAGATTGGCGCAGTAGATGCCCTTCTTCACCGAGCGGATGATTTCCTCCGGATCGCTCTCGCCGGCCAGCATGTAGGTGTTGGTCATGCGCGGCATCGGCAGGTGCGCGTAGGACTCGCGACGACCGTTTCCGGTAGCGGCCACACCCATCAAGCGCGCGTTGAGTTTGTCCTGCATGTAGCCCTTGAGAACACCGTTCTCGATCAGCGTGGTGCACTGGGTTGGCGTGCCTTCGTCATCGACGCTGAGCGAACCGCGACGCCCAGCCAGGGTGCCGTCGTCGACGATGGTGCACAGGCTGGAGGCGACCTTTTGGCCGACCTGGCCGCTGTAGGCCGAACTGCCTTTGCGGTTGAAGTCGCCTTCCAGGCCATGACCGACCGCTTCATGCAACAGGACGCCGGACCAACCCGCACCCATCACCACTGGCATGCTGCCGGCAGGCGCAGCGATGGCCTCCAGGTTGACCAGCGCCTGGCGCAGCGCCTCGCGGGCGTAGCCCATGGCGCGGTCTTCTTCCAGGAAATAGCGGTAGTCGGTGCGTCCGCCACCGCCATGCCCCCCGCGCTCGCGACGACCGTTCTGCTCGACGATGACGCTGACGTTGAAACGCACCAGCGGGCGGATATCGGCACTCAGGCTGCCGTCATGCGCCGCCACCAGAATACGATCCCAGACTCCAGCCAGGCTCACGGTAACCTGTTTGATACGCGGGTCGAGCGCACGCGTGGCGCGGTCGATACGCTGCAGTAGCTCGACCTTCTCGGCCCGGCCCATGACGTCCAGCGGGTTGCCCTCGGCATACAGCTGGGTCACTTGCGGGCTGACGAAAGCCTGCACGCGGCCCTGCTGGCCGGCGCGCGAGATCGAACGTGCGGCCTGGGCGGCTTGCGTCAGCGCATCGAAGCTGATGGCATTGCTGTAGGCGAAGCCGGTTTTCTCACCGGACTGGGCACGCACCCCAACCCCCTGATCGAGGTTGAAACTGCCTTCCTTGACGATGCCATCCTCCAGCACCCAGGTTTCCGAGACCTGGCTTTGAAAGTACAGATCGGCGGCATCGATGCCAGGCCCTGCGACGTCGCCCAGCACGCTGCTGAGGCTGTCGAAAGTCAGGTTACCGGGTGCAAGCAGATGCTCGCTGACGGATTGCAACATCGTATTCATGGTCACTCCACAACGATCGGACGCGGTACGTCCGACAAGAAAAAACGGCGGTGCTGCTGCACCGGCATACGTTGGCGAATGCTCGCCTGCTCGGCGGCATCGCGAGGAGCCAGCAAGGCCCCATCCCCCTGAGCCTGCTCGGCCAATACCTGACCCCATGGGTCGATGATCGCCGAATGGCCGAACGTCAAACGCTGACCAGGGTGTTCACCGCCTTGCCCGGCTGCCAGCACATAGCACTGGGTTTCGATGGCGCGAGCGCGGGTCAAGACCTGCCAGTGCGCCGCACCGGTCACCGCAGTGAACGCCGCCGGCACGCTGATCAGCTCGGCGCCGGCCTCGCGAAGCGCACTGAACAGCTCAGGGAAGCGCAGGTCGTAGCACACGGTCAGCCCCAGGCGCCCCACCGGCGTATCCGCCACCACGACACGCTGGCCATGGGCAAAATCATCCGACTCGCGATAACGCCCACGATTGTCGGCCACATCGACATCGAACAGATGCAGTTTGTCGTAACGAGCGGCACGCTCGCCCTGATCATCGATCAACAGCGAGCAGGCGCGCGGTTTGCCGTCGGCATCATCGTCCGGGGGCAGCGGCAAAGTGCCGGCCACTATCCATAAACTGAGGTCACGCGCAGCGCGTTTCAACCAGGGCAGTATCGGCCCCTCGCCCAATGCCTCGGCACGCCCGATGGCAGCCAGGTCGCGGCGCCCCATGGCCGCGAAGTTCTCTGGCAGCACGGCGAGGCGCGCACCACCCTGCGCGGCACGCTCCAGCAGGCGACGAGCCAGGCGCAGATTGGTTTGCACGTCGTCCTGGCTGACCATCTGGATTACGGCGAGATTCATGGCGACACTCTATGCGGCTTGATGTAACAGCCTACGCCAAGACGTAACCTCATTGCGGTTTTTCGAAGGGCTTGTCGAAGCTGATCTCCGGGTCCTGCAGCGGGCCCTTGACGTCGTACTGCACACTGGCAAAGCGGGCGACCTTGTCGCCGAGCAATTTGTCCACCACGAACAGCGCCCCACCAATCGCCGGAGCGCCGACGATCAACGCCGCCAGCGGCAGGTTGTTGGTCACCGGCAGGGTCACCAACAGCTTGGCGTCGATACGTTCGTTGCGCATGTCGAGATTGCCATTGAGCTCCAGGTTGCTCGAAGGCCCGGTCATGGTGATGGGTTCCTGCGTCACGAACAGACCATTGGTTGCCTGCAGGTTACCCTTGACCCGGTCGTAACTCAGCCCCTTGCCCAGTAGGTCGGAGAAATCCAGACGCAGACGGCGGCCGATGGAATTGAAGTTGAGCAGGCCGAACACGCGTAGCGCCTGAGCCGAGCCCTGCACTTCGACGAACTGGCCCTTGCGCAGCGAGGGGTCGAGGTTGCCAGAGAAACGCTTGAGCGAGAACCAGGCCGGCGAACCAGGCCAGTTACCGTCGGCATCCACCCGGAAGTTTTCACTGGTGACGCTGGGGGCAAAATCCCAGGCCTTGAGAATATCGCTGAGATCCTTGCCCTGTAGGCGCCCCTTGTACCAGCTCTGCGTGTTGCCTGGCGTGCCTCGCCAACCGGCGCTACCGCCGATTTTCAGCCCCTGCAGGTCAAGGTCGAGCTCATCGAAACGCACGCCCTGCGCTTCCGGGCGTACCTTGAGCGACCAGGCGCCCAGTACCTTGTCACCGCGCTGCACGCGTTGGATGGCGATATCCAGCGCCGGAATCTGTCGAGGGTCGATATCGGCCATAGGATCAGGCGTATCGCTGGCCTTGGTCGCCTCAGTATCTGGCGCCGGCAACCGCACGTGCTGCAGATCGATACGTATAGGCACACCCTCGGCATCGGCCAACAGCACACGTCCGGCCGCCAGCTCGCTGTCGAGTTGCAAGGCCCAGCCCTGGCCTTCTCGCGCCAGACCAAGGGTCAGCTGTTCGACTTCTTGGCCAAAGCCGCGGAAACGCCCGATATCCAGTCGCGCACTGCGAAACAGGCGCTGGCTGTCGGCATCCACCTTGACCGGATGATTGCTGCCGAGCTGCTTCCAGGCGTCCAGATCCAGCTCATCCAGATGCCCACGCACACGCAAGCCCTGGCCTGGAGGCAGCCCTGCGGCACCGCCGCCGAGCACCACTTCACCGCGGCCGTCAGCCAGCGCTCCCGGAGGGGCGGCCAGACTCAGACTGGCAAGCTCGCCATAGTTCGCCCAGTAACGGCGCTCACGCCCGGAGAGGGTCATGCGCCAATCGGTATCCCGCTCCTGCTGCGCCGTCTTACCGAAAGGCGCGGGCAGGTCGACCGCCACACCGCGCAGGTTGGAGTCGACGCGCAGCTTGCTGTCATCACCATCCAGGGTAAGGCGCAGGCGATAGGGCAGCAGTCCGCTGACCGGCAGCTTCTGCGGCCCGCCCAGCCACTGGCTGAGGGTATCGACTTGGACCTGTCCACGCAGATCGAAAACCGTACGCGCCAGCCCACGTGCACCCTCGGCGCTGATCTTGCCGCGCACCTGACGCCCGAAGACCTCGGCGCGAACATCCGGCGCGCTCAGCCCGGCAGCGCTGTCGAAGCGAAATGCGCCTTGAACCTTGCTCAGTTGCAGATCGGGATTGGCCAACTTGAGGCTTGCGCCCTCGGTGGCGAAGTCCACCACCACACCAGGCGGCTGCCCTTTCTGCAGCGGAATATCCAACTGCAGACGACCGGCCAGAGGCCCCTCACCTTGCCAACCGTCGAAGATTTCTGCGGTCCCCAGAGGCGCTTCCTGCAACAGTTTGATGGCGTCACCCAGGCTGCTCTGCACCTTGCCGTCGAGCTGCAGACGTGGTGGTTTGCCGTCGTGCAACAGCGGAATATTGGCCACGACATCGCTGACCTGGCTTTCCTGCAAGCGCCCGCTCTGCAGGCGCACGCGCACTGCATCGTCTTCGATCAGCACCTCACCCACGCCCTCGCGCAACGCAGGCCAACCGGGCTGGAAGGCCAGCTCGGCATCCCTGACCTTGAAGAACAGACTGAGGCTGCGCGCGCCCAATGGCGCCCCCTTGTTCAGCGAGCCCTGATACTGGAAGTAGCCTTCTTCGACGTGGCCCGCACGGATGGCCGTCTTCAGCCAATGATCGAGCTCGGCGCTCATGCCGGGCGCGCGGCTCGGCAGGTACTTCTCAGTGTAGGACGCATCGCCGTCGCGCATACCGACGCGCAGGTCCATGTAGTCCTCGGCCTCGGGGTCATGCAACAGGCGGATCAGCATGTCTCCAGCGACCTGCCCCTCCTCGCCATCCACACGCATGTAGGGGCTGTACAAGGTCAGGCCGGTTTCACTCCAGTCCCAACTCAACCGGGCCTGAGCATGGCGGTAGCGCCAGGGCTTGGGAAACAGCTGATCCAGGTGCAGGGCGAAATTTTCGCTGTTCAGGCGCAGCTCGCCCTGGAACATATTGCCCGAGGCACTGCCAGTGACGTTCTCGGCGGCCGGCGCGCCGTGATAGGCCTGAATGCCCACCTTGTCCAGATTGGCGGCGAACTGCAGGCGTTCGGCGCCTTCACGCCGAGGGTAGTAATCGAGTAGCAGGTTGTTGATCGCACCAACCGGCGCCAGCTCGTCCAGGACATCGCGGGCTTTGTCGGGCATCGGCACCAGCGCCTGCACCAGCGGCGCCCAGGCCGCAAGATCAAGACGATCAGCAGTCAGTGCCCAGCGCTCGTCAGCCTCGCCCACATCCTTTTGCTTCAGGTTCAGGTGCAATTCGCCGATGCGCTGCTCACCATTGGTCAGGGCCAGGGAGTCGATCTGCGCCCGCACGCCCTGCTTGTCTTGAGCGAAGAAGGCATTGAAAGCCAGGTCCTTGAGCGTCACCGCTTCATGCTTGGCCTGGCCGCCGACCAGCTCGGGGGCATGCAGGCGCAAGGCGCCCTTGTCCAGGGCCAGGCCATGGCCCTCCAGCCACAGCTCTCCACCAGCCTGCAGACGCTGTAACTGCCAGTCACCGAGCAGCGATTTCGGCAGCCAGGCAGCCCAGTCGCTCTGCGGCAGGCTTAGATAAAGCTCGGATTGTGCCTCGCGCCAACTCTCGGGCTGCATGCGCGTGCGCAAACGCAGCGCCACCGGTTGCCCATCAGGCAGCAGCAGGCGGCCGTCGAGACGCTGAGTGTTGTTGCCATAGCGCAGGCTCAGATTGACGTAGCTGAGCAGCAGCGGCTCCTGATCCAGCGGCTGCACCACCACACGGCTGTCGAGCAGACTGATGCGATGCACGATTTGCAACTGTTCCAGTAGCTGCTCGACATTCACCTCGGGACCGCTGCGCTGCGGCACCCCTTGTAACTGCCAGCCACCTTCGGCGTTCTGCTGTACGTTCAGCTGCAGACCGTCGAACTGCAGGTGGGCGATGCGCGGCTGGCGTGCCAGCAGGCTACCGCCCACGTCCGGCACCAGTTGTACCCGCTCCAGGCTCAAGCCTTCCTCGTCGCTACCCAGACGCACATCATGCGCCTCCAGCACAGGGGCAAAACCCTGCCAACGGCCTTCGAGGCGACCGATGCGCACCGGTACACCCAACTGGGCCGTGGCACGGTCTTCCAGCTCGAGCCGATATTCGGCTACTAACGGCACCAGCTCACGGCCCAGGCTGACGTACAGCGCCGCCAGCACCAGACCAGCGGCGCATAGACCGAGGCCCCAGCGCAGCAGCGCCGAAAAGAGGCGCGCCAGGGCGCTCACCTCGGCAGTCCCCGCGCTCAGAGCAGCACCACGTCGTACTGTTCCTGGGAATACATGGTTTCCACCTGGAACTTGATGGTACGTCCGATGAAGGCTTCCAGATCGGCGACGTTGCCCGACTCTTCATCGAGCAGGCGATCGACCACCTTCTGATTGGCCAGCACTCGGTAACTTTCCGCCTGGTAGGCACGGGCCTCGCGCAGAATCTCGCGGAAAATCTCGTAGCAGATGGTCTCCGGCGTCTTCAACTTGCCGCGCCCCTGACAGGCGCTGCAGGGCTCGCAGAGAATCTGCTCGAGACTTTCGCGCGTGCGCTTGCGGGTCATCTGCACCAGGCCGAGTTCGGTGATGCCGATGATGTTGGTCTTGGCGTGATCACGCTCGAGCTGCTTTTCCAGGGTGCGCAGCACCTGGCGCTGATGCTCTTCATCCTCCATGTCGATGAAATCGATGATGATGATGCCACCCAGGTTGCGCAGGCGTAGCTGACGGGCAATCGCGGTAGCGGCCTCGAGGTTGGTCTTGAAGATGGTTTCCTCGAGCGTGCGATGGCCGACGAAGGCGCCAGTGTTGACGTCGATGGTGCTCATCGCCTCGGCAGGGTCGACCACCAGATAGCCGCCGGACTTCAGTGGCACCTTGCGCTCCAGTGCGCGCTGGATTTCATCCTCGACACCGTACAGATCGAAGATCGGCCGCTCACCGGGGTAATGCTCGAGGCGGTCGGCAATCTCCGGCATCAGCTCGGCAACGAACTGGGTGATTTTCTGGAAGGTTTCCCGCGAGTCCACGCGAATTTTCTCGGTACGTGGGCTGACCAGGTCACGCAAGGTACGCAGCGCCAGGGACAGATCCTCGTAGATCACCACAGGCGCCTTGGCGTTCTGGATCTGCGCGCCGATCTGATCCCAGAGGCGACGCAAATAACGGATGTCGATCAGAATTTCATCAGCGCCAGCACCCTCGGCTGCGGTGCGCAGGATAAAGCCACCGGCTTCCTCGATGCCTTCGGCGGCGACGCAATCGGCGACTACCTGCTTGAGGCGCTCGCGCTCGGCTTCATCTTCGATCTTCAGGGAAATACCGACATGACTGGTGCGTGGCATGTACACCAGATAGCGCGAAGGGATGGACAACTGCGTGGTCAGGCGCGCGCCCTTGCTGCCGATGGGGTCCTTGGTGACTTGCACCACCAGGCTCTGCCCTTCGTGAACCAGGGCGCTGATCGGCTCCACCGCCGCTCCTTCGCGGGTGGAAATCTCGGAAGCATGAATGAAGGCCGCACGCTCCAGGCCAATATCGACGAAGGCCGCCTGCATGCCGGGCAGCACGCGCACCACTTTGCCCTTGTAGATGTTGCCGACGATGCCGCGCTTCTGTGTACGCTCGACGTGCACTTCCTGCAGCACGCCGTTTTCCACCACCGCCACGCGCGACTCCATCGGCGTGATATTGATCAGAATCTCTTCGCTCATGCATCCATCCTGGTGATCATGCCGGCCGGGCTACTGCACCGCCCCGCGGACTCAAGCTTTCGGGCACGTCCAAAAACTACTCTATGCTGCCACCGCCTGGGTTCTTAGCGCGGCCCTTTCGCCGGCAACTGCCAGCAGGCAATACCGAATTCGCCAAGCAGCTCCGCAGTTTCGCACAGCGGCAGACCGACCACTGCTGAATAGCTGCCCTGCAATCGGTTGACGAACACGGCCGCCAACCCCTGGATACCATAACTTCCCGCTTTGTCACATGGCTCGCCGCTGGCCCAGTACGCTTCGATTTCCGCCTCGCTGATAGGACGAAAGCTCACCTCACTGCTGACCACTCGCGCCACCTCACGATCGCCACCGACCAGCGCCACGGCCGTCATCACCTGATGGCTACGCCCCGACAGGGCCTGCAGCATCGCACGTGACTCGGCGAAATCCGCTGGTTTACCCAGAATGCGTCCATCGAGCACCACAGCGGTATCGGCGCCCAGCACCACGGCATCCTTGCGTTCGCCCAAGGCGAGCAGACCGGCGCGCGCTTTCTCACGCGCCAAGCGCTCTACATAGGCTGCTGGCGGCTCATCTGGCAATGGGGTTTCGTCTATCGAAGCGATTTGCGTGACGCAAGGCACAGCGATCTGAGCCAGCAATTCACGACGACGGGGCGAGGCGGAGGCCAGAAACAGCTCGGCCATACGGGTATCTCCCTTGGCGAACCGCGGCCAGCCGTGCGGCAGGCCGCGTTCAGTTGACGTTGAGGCGCAGGTGCAATCCACGCAGGATGACGCAGATCCAGGGCCACAGCAGGGCACTGACCAGTGCCGGCAGGACGAAGGCCAGGGTTGGTGGACGGCTGCCGGTCAAGGCGTTGAGCCACAGTTGAACCAACTGGGCGAGACCGAACACCACCATCAGCACCATGCTCTGCTGCCACATGGGAAACATGCGCAGGCGCTGATGCAGGCTCAGCACCAGGAAGGTGATCAGGGTGAGGATCAACGCGTTTTGCCCAAGCAGCGTGCCGAGCAGCACATCCTGCGCCAAACCAAGCACCCAGGCAGTGGTCAGGCCAACCCGGTGCGGCAGCGCCAGCACCCAGTAGGTGAGAATCAAGGCGACACACAGCGGACGGCCGACCTGCATGAACTCGAGCATCGGCGCCACGCTGAGCAGCAGCGCGAAGGCCAGGGTCAGCCAGATCACCCAGCCATTACGGGACCTTACACCGACCATCAGTTCGCCTCCTGTGCGGGCGTGTCCGCGGCCGGAGCGACGCTCGACTCTGGCGCCTGCTCACCTTGGGTACGTTCCTGTTCAGCCTCGCGGTCGGCGGCCTCCTGAGCCTGGGCCGAATCGGTGGCACGCTGCTCGGGACTGCGACGGTCGGAGAACACCAGCAGCAAGTAACGGCTGCGATTGAGCGCCGCGGTCGGCGTGGCGCGAACGATGGCGAATGGCTGGCCGGAGTCATGGATGACCTCCTTGACCGTGGCGACCGGGTAGCCAGCCGGGAAACGCTGGCCCATGCCGGAGCTGACCAGCAGATCGCCTTCCTTGATATCGGCGGTATCGGCGACGTGACGCAGTTCGAGGCTCTCCGGGTTGCCGGTGCCGACAGCGATGGCGCGCAGGCCGTTACGGTTGACCTGCACCGGAATGCTGTGGGTGTTGTCGGTAAGCAGCAGTACGCGCGAGGTATAGGGCATGACTTCCACCACCTGCCCCATCAGACCGCGGGCATCGAGCACCGGCTGACCGAGGAACACGCAGTTTTTCTTGCTCTCGTCGACGCAGTCCTTCTCACCCTTGTCGATCAGGATGCGGTGCGTGTAGGGGTTGGGGTCGACGCCGATCAGCTCGCTGACCAGCACCTCCTCGTCCACCAGCGCGGCGGAGTTGAGCAGCTCGCGCAGGCGCACGTTCTGCTCGGTGAGGGTCGCCAGCTTCTGCAGGCGGCGCTGCAGTAACAGGGCTTCGGCCTTGAGCTTTTCGTTTTCGGCCATCAGTTCGCTGCGCGAAGAGATTTGCTGGGTCGCGCCTTCCCAGGCCCGCACGGGCATTTCGGCCAACTCGTACAAAGGCGTCAGCACCATACCCATCATGCTACGCACAGGTTTGAGCGCATCGAAGCGGGCATCGACCACCATCAGCACTGCCGACAGGACGGCAAATACCAGCATGCGAATGCCCAGCGAGGGACCTTTGGCGAAGAGCGGCTTAATGAGCTGCTCCTTGTGCGCCACGAGGGCGAAAAGCGCGCGAATTCATGCGAAGGACGAACCGGTCTGGCGAAGGTTGGGCCGAGTGTACTGCAATGCTCGAATATGCGCGTGCCGCCCGGAGGCGGCACGGCAAGCGTCCACAGCCGTGGGACTCACTCGGTAGAGAGCAGGTCCATGGCATGGCGATCCATCATTTCAAGGGCCTTGCCGCCGCCGCGGGCGACGCAGGTCAGCGGGTCTTCGGCGACGATCACCGGCAGACCGGTTTCCTGGCTCAGCAGTTTGTCCAGATCACGCAGCAGCGCGCCACCACCGGTCAGCACCAGGCCACGCTCGGCGATGTCCGAGGCCAGCTCGGGCGGCGATTGCTCCAGCGCGCTCTTGACCGCCTGGACGATGGTCGCCAGGGATTCCTGCAGCGCTTCGAGCACTTCATTGGAGTTGAGGGTAAAGCTGCGCGGTACGCCCTCGGCCAGGTTGCGGCCGCGTACGTCGACTTCACGAATCTCGCCGCCCGGGTAGGCGGTGCCGATTTCCTGCTTGATGCGCTCGGCGGTGCCTTCACCGATCAGCGAGCCGTAGTTACGACGCACGTAGGTGATGATGGCTTCGTCGAAGCGGTCGCCACCGACACGCACGGACTCGGCATAGACCACACCGTTGAGGGAAATCAGGGCGATCTCGGTGGTACCACCACCGATATCGACGACCATCGAACCGCGCGCCTCTTCGACCGGCAAGCCGGCACCGATGGCAGCTGCCATCGGCTCTTCGATCAGGAACACTTCGCGGGCACCGGCGCCCAGAGCCGATTCACGAATGGCGCGACGCTCGACCTGGGTCGATTTGCACGGCACGCAGATCAGCACGCGCGGCGACGGCTGCAGGAAGCTATTCTCGTGAACTTTGTTGATGAAGTACTGCAGCATCTTCTCGCAGACGCTGAAGTCGGCGATCACGCCATCCTTCATCGGGCGAATCGCGGAGATGTTGCCCGGCGTACGGCCGAGCATACGCTTGGCCTCGGTGCCGACAGCCACGACGCTCTTCTGGTTGCCGTGGGTACGAATGGCGACCACGGACGGCTCATTCAGGACGATACCGCGCTCGCGCACATAAATAAGGGTATTGGCAGTGCCCAGGTCGATCGACAGATCGCTGGAAAACATGCCACGCAGTTTCTTGAACATTAGGAAGGGACCCTAGGCAACGCGTGGGTGAAGGCCAGGCGCGGAAAACGCGCAGGTAAAAAGTGCGGCAAACTCTAACAACGGCAGGGATTTTGAGCAAGGCGGCAATATGGTAGATTGCCTGTTTTTCCGGGCCTTGTGGCTGCACATCGCGGCCTTTGACTGCTGGCTCGCGACATCCGTTCCCTGCAGCCGCTTACCGATGCCCTCTCTGTCACACTTCCACTGGAGAACCCCCGATGGCGCTTGAACGCTCCGAGGTGGAAAAAATCGCCCACCTGGCCCGCCTGGGTCTGAATGAAGGCGATATTCCGCAAACCACCGAGACCCTGAACAGCATTCTCGGCCTGATCGACCAGATGCAGGCGGTCGACACCCAGGGTATCGAACCCTTGGCCCACCCGCTGGAAGCCACCCAGCGCTTGCGTGCCGACGTGGTCACCGAGAGCAACCAGCGCGACGCCTACCAGGCCATCGCCCCGGCCGTGGAAAGCGGTCTGTACCTCGTGCCGAAAGTCATCGAATAAAAGGAAAAGGGTTCCCATGCATCAACTGACCCTCGCCGAGATTGCCCAAGGCCTCGCCGCCAAGCAATTCTCCGCCGAAGAGCTGAGCCGCAGCTTGCTGGCGCGCATCGCGCAACTCGACCCGCAGCTCAACAGCTTCATCACCGTCACCGAAGATTTGGCCATCGAACAGGCCAAGGCCGCTGACGCCCGCCGCGCCGCCGGTGAAAACAGTCCACTGCTCGGCGCGCCGATCGCGCACAAGGATCTGTTCTGCACCAACGGCGTGCTGACCTCCTGCGGTTCGAAAATTCTCACCGGCTTCAAGGCGCCCTATGACGCCACCGTGGTCGAGAAGCTGGGCGCCGCCGGCACTGTCACCCTGGGCAAGCTGAACATGGACGAGTTCGCCATGGGCTCGGCCAACGAATCCAGCCACTACGGCCCGGTGAAGAACCCTTGGGATACCAGCCGCGTGCCGGGCGGCTCCTCGGGTGGTTCGGCCGCCGCCGTTGCCGCGCGCCTGCTGCCAGCCGCTACCGGCACCGACACTGGCGGCTCGATTCGCCAGCCAGCCGCGCTGACCAACCTTACCGGCATCAAACCGACCTACGGCCGCGTCTCGCGCTGGGGCATGATCGCCTATGCTTCCAGCCTCGATCAGGGTGGCCCGCTGGCCCGCACCGCCGAAGACTGCGCACTGCTGCTCGGCGCCATGGCCGGCTTCGATGCCAAGGACTCCACCAGCGTCGATCAGCCGGTCGATGACTACCTCGCCGCCCTCGCCCAGCCGCTGGCCGGCCTGCGTATCGGCCTGCCCAAGGAATACTTCGGCGCTGGCCTCGATGCGCGCATCGGTGAGAAGGTGATGGCTGTGGTCGAGGAGCTGAAAAAGCTCGGTGCCACCGTCAAGGACATCAGCCTGCCGAACATGCAGCACGCGATCCCGGCCTATTACGTGATCGCGCCAGCAGAAGCCAGCTCCAACCTGTCGCGGTTCGACGGCGTGCGCTTCGGCTATCGCTGCGAAAACCCCAAAGACCTGCAGGACCTGTACAAGCGCTCGCGTGAGGAAGGCTTCGGCGCCGAAGTGAAGCGCCGCATCATGGTTGGCACCTATGCGCTGTCCGCCGGTTACTACGATGCCTACTACATCAAGGCCCAGCAGATCCGCCGGTTGATCAAGAACGACTTCGTCGCGGCCTTCAAGGAGGTCGACGTGATCCTCGGTCCGACCACGCCGAACCTGGCCTGGAAACTCGGCGAAAAGAACGCCGATCCTGTTTCCGCCTATCTGGAAGACATCTACACCATCACCGCCAACCTCGCCGGCATCCCCGGCCTGTCGATGCCGGCCGGCTTCGTCGATGGTCTGCCAGTAGGCGTGCAGTTGCTCGGCAACTACTTCCAGGAAGGCCGCCTGCTCAATGTCGCACACCAGTACCAGCAGGTCAGTGACTGGCACAAACAAGTACCGAGCGGCTTCTGAGGACGATAAAGATGCAGTGGGAAACAGTCATCGGGCTCGAGATTCACGCTCAGCTCAGCACCCAATCGAAGATTTTCTCGGCTAGCGCCACCACCTTTGGTGCTGAGCCCAACACCCAGGCCAGCCTGGTTGACCTCGGCATGCCCGGCACCCTGCCGGTGCTCAACGCCGAAGCCGTGCGCATGGCCTGCCAGTTCGGCCTGGCCATCGACGCCGAGATCGCCGAGCGTAATATCTTCGCGCGCAAGAACTACTTCTACCCGGACCTGCCCAAGGGCTACCAGACCAGCCAGATGGATCACCCCATCGTCGGCAAGGGTTTCCTCGACATCGCCCTGGAAGACGGCACCGTCAAGCGCATCGGCATCACCCGTGCGCACCTGGAAGAAGACGCCGGCAAGAGCCTGCACGAAGACTTCCAGGGTATGAGCGGCATCGACCTGAACCGCGCCGGCACGCCGTTGCTGGAAATCGTCTCCGAGCCGGACATCCGTTCGGCCAAAGAAGCGGTCGCCTACGTCAAGGCCATCCACGCTCTGGTGCGCTATCTGGGTATCTGCGACGGCAACATGGCCGAAGGCTCGCTGCGCTGCGACTGCAACGTGTCGGTACGCCCCAAGGGCCAGGCCGAGTTCGGCACCCGCGCCGAGATCAAGAACGTCAACTCGTTCCGCTTCATCGAGAAAGCCATCAACCACGAAGTTCAGCGTCAGATCGAGCTGATCGAGGACGGCGGCAAGGTGGTGCAGGAAACCCGTCTGTACGATCCGAACAAGGATCAGACCCGCTCCATGCGCAGCAAGGAAGAAGCCAACGATTACCGTTACTTCCCCTGCCCGGACCTGCTGCCGGTGGTCATAGAGCGCAGCTTCCTCGACGAACTGCGCGCGGCCCTGCCCGAGCTGCCGCCGCAGAAGCGCGAGCGTTTCGAGAACCAGTACGCGCTGTCGGCCTACGATGCCAGTGTATTGAGCGCCAGCCGCGAGCTGGCCGACTACTTCGAAGTGGTCGCCAAGACCTGTGGCGATGCCAAGCTGGCCGCCAACTGGGTGATGGGCGAGCTGTCCAGCCTGCTCAACAAGGACAACCTGGAGATCGACCAGTCGCCGGTGTCCGCCGAGCAACTGGGCGGCATGATCCTGCGCATCAAGGACAACACCATCAGCGGCAAGATCGCCAAGATGGTCTTCGAAGCCCTGGCTGCCGGTGAAGGCGCAACGGCTGATGAAGTGATCGAGAAGAAGGGTCTCAAGCAGGTCACCGACTCTGGCGCCATCGAGAAGATGCTGGACGAAGTGCTGGCCGCCAACGCCGAACAGGTCGAACAGTACCGCGCCAGCGACGAAGCCAAGCGCGGCAAGATGTTCGGCTTCTTCGTCGGCCAGGCCATGAAAGCCTCCAAGGGCAAGGCCAACCCGGGGCAAGTGAACGAACTGCTGAAGAAGAAGCTCGAAGGCTGAGCCGGACCGGCTCGCTTACGCTAGCTGCAACGACGCCGGGCTCTCCCGGCGTTTTTTATGGAGTCCATGAACATGATGATCCGTAGCCCGGATGCAATCCGGGAACCTTCACTGCCCCGGATTTTATCCAGGCTACAGACCCTTGCCCTGCTCGGGGCACTCGCCCTGCTCGGCGGCTGCTCCACCTTCGGCGGCGGCTCAGGCAGCAGCGAAACCGGCAAAGCCTCCTATTACGGTGACCGCCACCACGGCCAGCGCACCGCCAGCGGCGAACGTTTCGATCAGAACGCGCTGACCGCCGCGCATCGCACCCTGCCCTTCGGCACGCGGGTACGGGTGACCAACCTGAACAACGAGCGCAGCGTGGTGTTGCGCATCAACGACCGCGGGCCCTTCGTGCGCGGTCGCGTCATCGACGTTTCCCGCGCCGCTGCCGTGCGCCTCGATATGCTGCGCGCAGGCGTGGTGCCGGTCAGGGTCGAAGCACTGGACTGAGGAACAATTGGCAACAAAATCTTTCTGGCGCATCTAGCGGCCAATAATGCCATCGCTACACTAGCCGCACTTTTTTCGGAGCTACCCTGCAATGACCCTGATGACCTATGTCTACCTGATCGCCGGCCTGGTGCTGCTGGTTGCCGGCGCCGAGGTATTGGTACGCGGCGCCGCCAAGCTGGCCGCACAGTTCGGCATTCCGCCGCTGGTTATTGGCCTGACCGTGGTGGCCTTCGGCACCAGCGCGCCGGAAACGGCAGTCAGCGTGCAATCGGCCTTCAACGGCAGTGGCGATCTGGCCATCGGCAACGTGATCGGCAGCAATATCGCCAACGTCCTGCTGATTCTCGGCGTGACTGCCCTGGTCGCACCGCTGGTCGTCTCGCGCCAGCTGATCCGCCTCGACGTGCCGATCATGATCGGCGCCAGCCTGGTCACCTTTGGCCTGGCCTGGGACGGCGAACTGAGTCGCCTCGACGGCACTCTGCTGTTCGGTGGTGTGCTGGCCTACACCGGTTTCCTGATCTACAGCGCGCGCAAGGACAAGGGCGGCGATGATGACGAATTCGCCAAGGAGTTCGGTCTCGACGAAGCGCCCAAGCCCTATGCCTGGGCGATCAATCTGGGGCTGATCATCGCCGGCCTGGTGCTATTGGTGGTGGGTTCCAACTTCCTGGTCGAAGGCGCCGTACAACTGGCGCGCGCCTTGGGACTGTCGGAACTGGTCATCGGCCTGACCGTGATCGCCATCGGCACCTCACTGCCGGAGCTGGCCACCTCGATCATCGCCGCCTTTAAAGGTGAGCGCGATATCGCCGTGGGCAATATCGTCGGTAGCAACATCTTCAACCTGCTCTGCGTATTGGGCCTGGCCTCGCTGGTGTCCCCGACCGCCATTCCGGTAGCCGCTAATGCACTGGCCTTCGACTTCCCGGTGATGATCGCGGTGGCAGTGGCCTGCCTGCCGATTTTCTTCAGCGGCTACCGTATCAACCGCTGGGAAGGTCTGCTGTTCGTGGGCTACTACGTGGCCTACACCTTCTATCTGGTGATGTTCAGCACGGGCCGCCCGCAGGCGGAAACCTTCGGTGACGCGATGATTGGCTACGCACTGCCACTTACCGCCATCACCCTGGTGATCATCGCCGGGCGCGCCTGGCACAAACAACGCGGCGAGCAGGTGTGAACATGAGCGAAAACCATGACCGCGGTCTGCAGGTACGTCGTGAAGTGATGGGCGATGCATTCGTCGATCGCGCCCTGAACAATGCCACCGAGCTTACCCAGCCATTGCAGGACTTCGTCAACGAACATGCCTGGGGTGGCGTCTGGACACGCAGCGGTCTGCCACGCGCGACACGTAGCCTGATCACCCTGGCTGCGCTGACCGCGCTGAAATGTCCGCAGGAACTCAAAGGCCATGTGCGTGGCGCGCTGAACAACGGCTGCACCGTCGAGGAAATTCGCGAAACTCTGCTGCACTGCGCGGTTTACGCTGGCGTACCAGCCAGCATTGATGCCTTCCGCGCGGCGCAGGAAGTGATCGACGAGTGGCAGAACAACACCAGTTCGTAGGGTGTGCCGTGCGCACGCCATCGGTGCGCACCCTACATTGACTGGCGACCGTTTCCTCTAGATCCAGCCACCCCACTGCAACAGCAACAAACCGATGTTGGTGGCGACCACTGCCGCCAGGGTGGTGATGACGATGATCGCCGCCGCCAGCTCATGGTTGGCGCCCATAGCGCGGGCCATGACGAAGCTGGCCGCCGCCGTCGGGCTGGCGAAGTAAAGAAACAGGATCGCCAGATCCGCCCCGCGAAAGCCGAACAGCCAGGCGCCGAAGGTGCTCAGCAGCGGCAGCCAGACCATCTTCATCATGCCCGAACCGATGGCCGTGCCACTGCTGCGGCGCAACGAGGCCAGGCTCAGGGTGCCACCGATACAGATCAACGCCAGTGGCAGGGTCATCTGCGCGAAGTATTCGGCCGAGGTCAGAAACCACTGCGGTAGAGGGATTTTCCAGTAGGCAATCGGTGCCGCCAGCAACACGCCAATGATCATCGGGTTGGTCACGATGCTGCGCGCGATGGCCTTGGCGCCTGGCTTCACGCCCGGACTGTAAATGGCCAGCACCACCGCCGAGAGCGGGTTGTAGCAAAGGATCACCAGTGCGGCGAGCAGCGAACCGACCGACAGGCCGTAGTCGCCGTACATGCTGGTGGCCAGCGCCAGGCCAACGATGCCGTTGTTGCCGCGAAACGCGCCCTGGGTGTAGATGCCCCGATCCTCGAACGGTACCCGCCAGCTCGCCCAAGCCCAGGCGACGAAGAATGACGCCACGGTGGCCACGAAGAAGTAGGTCAGCAACTGCGGCTGCAGGGCGGCATCCAGATCGGCCTTGACCACGCCGAGAAACAGCAGAGCCGGCATGGTGCCACGAAATACCAGGCTTGAAGCGGTATCGATGAAAGGCGTATCGATCCAGCGCAGGCGCTTGAGTACCACGCCGAGAAACAGCATGGCGAACACGGGCGCGGTGATGGCGAGGGTTTGTGCAGCGACGGCGAACATGGCGACACCAGCAGGTTGTCTGACGACCTATGTTAGCTGGCTAAGCATTTATCCGCCACGGGCAAAAGCCGCGCCGCACCGCTGGTGGGCTGAAGCGGATCGCCGCCCGGCCCACCCTACGGACCAGGCATGCCAAGGTTCAGCGGCGAACCGGGCGCTTCTGCAACTTGCGCTGCAGAGTCCGGCGGTGCATGCCCAGGGCACGGGCAGTGGCGGAGATGTTGCCTTCATGCTCGGCCAGCACGCGCTGAATGTGCTCCCACTGCAGACGGTCCACCGACATCGGATTTTCCGGCACCAGGCTATCCAGGTCGGCATGCTGAGACAGCAGCGCGGTCAGCACATCGTCGGCATCGGCCGGTTTGCACAGGTAATTGGCCGCGCCGCGCTTGATCGCCTCGACGGCGGTGGCGATGCTCGAATACCCGGTGAGGATCACGACGCGCATCTCCGCGTCCAGCTCCAGCAGCTTGGGCAGCAGCACCAAACCGGAATCGCCCTCCATCTTCAGGTCGACCACGGCGTAATCCGGCAGGTCGTCCTTGGCCAGCGCCAGGCCTTCTTCGGCGCTGGAGGCGGTGGATACGCGCAAACCGCGGCGGCTCATGGCGCGCGCCATCACGCGGGTAAAGGTGGGGTCGTCGTCGACCAGGAGCAGATGGGGTTGCTCTTCACCTTCGAACAGGGACTCGTCGCTCATGCTGGGTATTCCTTGTCAGGCCGCGCCATAGGCTCGCGGCAACTTCAATTCGGTGAGGGTGCCGCCTTCTTCATGGTTATACAACTTAACCGTCCCACCGGCACGCGTCACACTGGCCTGGCTGAGGAACAGTCCAAGACCGAAGCCCTTGCCCTTGGTGGTGAAGAAGGGGCGACCAAGCTGCTCGGCGATGGCCAGCGGTACGCCGGCACCATGATCGCGAATGCTCAGGCGCAGCCACTGATGATCCCAGTCCAGGCGGATATCGAGCTTGTCCGGGCAGGCATCGGCAGCGTTGTTGAGCAGGTTGAGCAGCGCCTGAGTGAGATCGGCCGGTGGCATGATGCGCGGCGGCGTACCACGGCCCAGGCACTGATAGCGGTAGCTGGCTTCCGGGCGCATCAGGTGCCAGCGATTGAGGGTGGTTTCCAACCATTCGACACAGGACTGCTCGACCACTGCCTGACGCCGATCATTCTCGGCAGCACGCACCAGTTGCTGCAGGGTGTACTTGCACAATTTGACCTGCTCTTGCAGTAAAGCCAGGTCGTCCTGCAGCGCCGGCTTGTCACGGTATTCCTGGCGCAGTTCCTTGAGCAGCACGCTCATAGTGCCCAGCGGCGTACCCAGCTCATGCGCGGCGCCAGCGGCCTGAGTGGCCACGGCCAGCAGTTGCTGGTCGCGCAGACTTTCCTCGCGGCGTTCGGCGCGCAACTCGTCCTGGCGGCGCAGTTCCTCGGCCATCTTGGCAACGAAGAACGTGATCAACGCGGCAGACAGGGCAAAACTCAGCCACATGCCATAGACCAACAGGCTCTCGCGCGCCGCCGGCAACTCGAGTGGATGCGTCCACACCAGCAGCAATGTGTAGCCGGCCAGCGCCATACCGGCCAGGACGATGGTGAACATCCACGGCAGCGTTGCGGCGGCAATGGTCAGTGGCACCAGGTAATAGGACACGAAGGGGTTGGTCGAACCGCCCGAGTAATACAGCAGCACGCTGTGGATGATCAGGTCGCAGCCCAGCTGCACGGCGTACTCGACCTCGGTCACCGGCCAGGGGCCGCGCAAGCGCAAGGCCGTGCCCAGGCACAACAGCAGAGAAACGCCGAGGGTGACCGACAATTGCAACCAGGGTAGCGGTAGCATGCCCGACTTGTAGGCGAGACCGACCGAGCCCGCCTGAGCTGCCAGTACCAGAATACGGATAAGGGTCAGACGCCAGAGATTCTGGCGACTGGCGGACAATAACTGCACGGGTTCGAGCATGAAAACTCCCTTGACTGGGAGCGAGTATAACCAAGCCCGACGCGGCCTTCCGCCGCTGCGGCAACCGGACGCACACTTCGCAGCTGCCCGCTCGGTGGGCAGGATGAAAAAAATTGCACGGCATTAACCCGGATCACGACTCGCCTTCGTCTAACCTCGGGAAACGGCCACAAGGCCATCGAAAAAGGAACCGCACCATGCGCACCATGACCCGTATCGCCACCGCCCTCGCCCTCACCGCCGCCAGCCTGGCCAGCACCGGTCTGCTGGCCGCCGAGGCGCGTTACAACCAGATCGCCCTGCGCGCCGAGGTCAATCAGGAAGTGGCGCACGATCTGATGCACGTCACCCTCTATACCGAAGCGCAGCACAGCGACCCGGCCAAACTGGCCGCCGAGATCACCACCACCCTCAACAAGACGCTGGAGCAGGTGCGTCAGGTCAAGGGCGTGGCGGTCAAACTTGGCAGCCGCAACAGCTACCCGGTGTATGACGACAAGGGCCAGAAGATCACCGCCTGGCGCGAGCGCGCCGAGGTGCGCCTAGAAAGCGCTGACTTCGCCCGCTTGTCCACCCTCACCGGTGAATTGCTGCAATCGATGAAGATGGCCGGCATGGATTTCAGCATCGCCACCGACACCCGCAAAACCCGTGAAGATGCCATGCTCAAAGACGCCGTGAATGCCTTCAAGGCGCGCGCGCAACTGGCCACCGAAGCGCTTGGCGGCAAGGGCTACAAACTGGTCAGCCTGAACCTCAACACCGGTGGCTTCCAGCCGCCAATGGCCATGCGCAACTTCGAAGCCAAGGGCATGGCGATGATGGACTCAGCCCCCACACCGCAAATCGAAGCCGGCACCAGCCAGGTCACGGTCAGCGCCGATGGCGTCATCGAAGTGCAGATGCCCTGAACCACGCTCCGCAACAAAGCAGCGCCGTTATCGCCAGATAACGGCGTTTTGCCATCTTTTCTCTGCAACTTTTTCATAAATGCGACAGCAAATTACAGCGCTGTAGCGCTAACCATTTTCCACACGGAGCCCCTCTTGCCTCAGGCACAAGGCCTGCATAGTTTCGTTGGTGGTTTCTACAAGAGACTCCTCAAGGACCACAACCACAACAACGATGAGGTCAAGATGCGCAAGAACGCCGTTATCCAGGCTTTACTTACCGCTGGGCTGATCGCCAGCGCCCCCCTCGCCAGCGCCGCCAACCTGGTGTTCTGTTCCGAAGGTAGCCCGGCCGGTTTCGACCCAGGCCTGTACACCACCGGAACCGATTTCGACGCCGCCGCGGAAACCATCTTCAACCGCCTGACCCAGTTCGAGCGCGGCGGCACCAAGGTCGAGCCCGGCCTGGCGCAAAGCTGGGAAGTGTCCGACGACGGCCTGACCTACACCTTCAAGCTGCGCCCCGGGGTGAAATTCCACACCACCGAGTACTTCAAGCCCAGCCGCGAGTTCAATGCCGACGACGTGCTATTCACCTTTGGCCGCATGCTCGACAAGGACCACCCGTTCCGCAAGGCGTACCCCACCGAGTTTCCCTACTTCACCGACATGGGCATGGACAGCAACATCGCCAAGCTGGAGAAGCTCGACGACATGACCGTGCGCATCACCCTCAACGAAGTGGACGCCGCCTTCGTGCAGAACCTGGCGATGAGCTTTGCCTCGATCCAGTCCGCCGAGTACGCCGACCAGTTGCTCAAAGCTGGCAAGGCAGCTGACATCAACCAGAAACCCATCGGCACCGGCCCCTTCGTGTTCAGCCGCTACCAGAAAGATGCGGTGATCCGTTACAAGGGTAATCAGGACTACTGGAAGCCCGAGGATGTGAAGGTCGATAACCTGATCTTCGCCATCAATACCGACTCGTCGGTGCGCATGCAGAAACTGCGTGCCGGCGAATGCCATGTCACCCTGTTCCCCCGCCCGGCCGACATCGCCTCGCTGCAGCAGGACGCCAAGCTGAAGATGCCCGAGCAGGCCGGCTTCAACGTCGGCTACATCGCCTACAACGTTACCCACCCACCGTTCGACAAACTGGAAGTGCGCCAGGCGCTGGATATGGCGGTAAACAAGCAGGCGATTCTCGACGCCGTTTACCAGAATGCCGGGCAGCTCGCGGTCAACGGCATGCCGCCGACCCAGTGGTCGTATAACGAAGACATCAAGGACCCGGCCTTCGATCCGAAAAAAGCCAAGGAGCTGCTCACAGCTGCAGGCGTCAAGGAAGGTACCGAGATCACCTTGTGGGCCATGCCGGTACAGCGCCCGTACAACCCCAACGCCAAGCAGATCGCCGAGATCCTGCAGGCCGACTGGGCCAAGATCGGCATCAAGGCACGCATCGTCACCTACGAATGGGGCGAATATCTCAAGCGCGCCAAGGCCGGCGAGCACGACGCCATGCTGATTGGCTGGAGCGGCGACAACGGTGATCCCGACAACTGGCTCGGCACCCTTTATGGCTGCGACGCGGTCGACGGCAACAACTTCTCCAAATGGTGCTTCGAGGACTACGACAAGCTGGTCAAGGCCGCCAAACGCACCACCGACGTAGCCGAACGCACCGAGCTGTACAAACAGGCGCAGGTGATCCTCAAGCGCGAGGTGCCGATCACTCCGCTGGCCCACTCCACCGTGTACCAGCCGATGCGCAAGGAAGTGCAGGACTTCCGTATCAGCCCGTTCGGCATCAACTCGTTCTATGGTGTAGGTATCGGCAAGTAACAATCTGCATCGGCGCCCTTGAAGGGGCGCCGATTGCAGGACGTTCAACCAGGAGCCAGCATGCCTACCTTTCCCCTTCTGCGCGGCAGTCTGCTGTTTGTCGCGCTGCTCGCCGCTCAGGCCCAGGCGGCCAACCTGGTGGTCTGCAGCGAAGCCAGCCCGGAAGGGTTCGACATCGTTCAATACACAGCAGCCACTACCGCCGATGCAACGGCGGAAACCCTGTTCGAACGCTTGGTGGACTTCGCCCCCGGCAGTACCGAAATCGTCCCGGCATTGGCAGAAAGCTGGGAAATAGCCGATGACGGTCTGAGCTACACCTTCACCCTGCGCCAGGGAGTGAAATTCCATGCTAACCAGGGCTTCAGCCCGACTCGCGAGCTCAATGCCGATGATGTGCTATGGAGTTTCCAGCGCCAGCTCGACCCGGCACATCCCTGGCACAAGCTGTCGCTGCGTGGTTTTCCCTATGCCGAGGCCATGGGCCTGGCGCAGCTGATCGAGCGCATCGACAAGCTCGACGAGCATCGCGTGCGCTTCGTTCTCAAACACCCGGAAGCGCCCTTCCTGGCCAACCTGGCCATGGGCTTCGCCTCGATCTATTCGGCCGAGTATGCCGAGCACCTGCTCGCAACGAACACCTCCGAACGCCTGAATAATGCCCCCATCGGCACCGGGCCTTTCGTGTTCGAGCGCTATGCCAAGGACGCCCAGGTACGCTTTCGCGGCAACCCGGATTACTGGAATGGCGCACCGCAGGTCGAGCGCCTGATACTGGCCATCACCCCCGAGCCCAACGTGCGCCAGCAAAGGCTAAAGGCCGGCGACTGCCAGATCACCCTGTTCCCACGCCCAGTCGACATCCCGGCCATGAAGGCCGACCCGAAACTGCAGGTGCTGGAGCTGGATTCGCTGCTCACCGCCTATATCGGCATCAACACCCGTCATCCACCGCTGGACGACGTGCGCGTGCGCCAGGCGCTGAACCTGGCCTTCGACAAGGCAGCCTACATTCGCGCGCAGTATGGCGAAGGCAATGCCACTCCGGCCGTGGCGCCCTACCCGGCTACCCTGTGGGGCCACGACGACACGCTGCAGGACTGGCCACACGATCCCGAACGCGCCCGCCAGTTGCTGGCCGAGGCCGGTCATGCTGACGGCTTCGCCCTGTCGATCTGGACCCGCCCCGGTGGCGGGCCAACCAATCCAAACCCGGGTATCGGCGCACAGATGCTGCAGGCCGATCTCGCCGCCATCGGCATTCGCAGCGATATTCGCGTGTTCGAGTGGGGCGAGCTGATCAAGCGCGCCAAGAACGGTGAGCACGACCTGGTATTCATGGGCTGGGCCGGTGACAACGGTGACCCGGACAACTTCCTCACCCCCAACCTGTCCTGCGCCGCGGCCGAGAGTGGCGAGAACCAGGCCGGGTGGTGCGACAAGACCTTCGATGCCCTGATCACCCAGGCACGCCGCGAACCCGAGCAAAGCAAACGCGCCGCGCTGTATCGCCAGGCCCTGACGATCTTCCATGAGCAGGCGCCGTGGATCGCCCTGGCCCACCCGAAACAGTTCGCAGCGTTGCGCAAGGGCGTCGAAGGCTTCGTACTCAGCCCGATGGGCTCGAACAACTTTTCCAAGGTGAGCGTGCCATGAGCAGCCATGGCCTGAGCCTGATCAAAGCGTCTACGAACCCGACCTAGGCGTGGTTAAACGCCTAGGCCGAAGGGGTCGTCCACCGAATGACTGGGCTGGGTAAACCAGCGCGGGCCAGCGGCGGTCATGTAGAAGTGATCTTCGAGGCGGATGCCGAACTCGCCCGGCACGCAAATCATCGGCTCATTGCTGAAGCACATGCCCTCTGCCAACGGGGTGTCATCACCGCCGACCAGATACGGCCCTTCGTGAATGTCCAGGCCGATGCCGTGCCCCGTACGGTGCGGCAAACCTGGCAAGTTGTAGCCAGGCCCAAGCCCTGCCGCCTCCAGGCTAAGCCGGGCCGCCGCGTCCACCGACGAACAGGGCGCGCCGAGCACGGCGGCTTCGAAGGCGGCTTGCTGAGCGGCTTTCTCCTTGTCCCAGAATTCGCGCTGACGCGTGCTGGGCGTGCCGAAAACGTAGCTGCGGGTGATGTCCGACAGGTAACCGTGAACCTTGCAGCCGGTGTCGATCAGTACCATGTCGCCGTCCTTGAGCCGCTGCGCGTGCTTGACCCCATGCGGAAAGGCACTGGCGGCACCGAACAGCACGATGCAGAAGGTCGAGCCGGGCGTTCCGACCCGGCGGTGCGCCTGATGGATGAACTCGGCAACTTCAGTGGTGCTGATACCTTCATGGAGGATGCTCGCAGCCGCCTTGTGCACTTCCAGGGTCATGTCCTTGGCGCGCTGCATCAGGGCGATTTCGGCTGGCGATTTGGATTGGCGACAGACCGTGGTGACGCTGCCGGCATCGACGAAGCGATAACCGCTGGTCAGCTGGCGAATGCCTTCAAACATGAAAAAAGGCAAAGAAGAACAAAGACCTACCTTGGGTTGCGCACCATCTTTGGGCAATTCCGCCAAACGCTTCAGGCAGTTCAGAAACAGTGCATAGGGGCTTTCGTGCTCTTGCCAGGTATTGATCACGCCAGGCACGACCTGAAAGTCGCGCACCGTGCCCTCCTCGAACGCCGGCGCCAGGTACTCCAGCATACCGCTGGCCGGCAGAATCGCCCCGACCATGCGCTCGCTGGGATGCCACTGCACGCCGGTGAAGTACTGCAGGTTGCTGCCGGCAGCCAGAAACAGCGCGGCGATATCCTGCTCGCGCATCAGCGCCTGAGCACGGGTGATGCGCGCCTGGTATTGCGCCTCTGTGATCGGCTCCACGCCGGCCATCATGTTCTGCAGGCGCGCCAAGGCCTGCTCCGGCGTGCTGCCGCCCACTCCCAGTGTCATCTGCACATCCTCGTCTGGCGCCCACGACGACCATCGTCACCGGGCAATTCGATTGCGGCAAAATTTAAGTGCAACTTAAATTTTGGTCAAAACTTTTTTCAGTTGGACTTAAAAAGCGCGCCCGCACCGGGCTGAAGTCCATGCACCTCATGGGTATACTGCGCGGACCCGAACAGCGAGCCACCTCCATGACCGCAGATCGCATTGGCGAACGCTTGCGCCGCTACCGGCGCGCCGCCGGCAAGACCCTCAATCAGGTAGCGGCAGACGCTGGTCTGACCGCCAGCTTCCTGTCCCAGGCAGAGCGCAACCTGACTGGCGTATCGCTGTCGTCGCTGGCGAGCATCGCCAAGTCACTGGATGTACCGCTCAATGTGTTGTTCGACCAACCCGCTCAGGCGCAGCCGGATTCCCACGTCAACGAGCGGGTGCGCTACACCGTAGGCGGCCAGTTGCTGGCCTACGAGCGCCTGTCCAGTTCATTTCCCGGCAACTCGATCAACGCGGTGAAGATGAACATTCCGGCGGGCTATCAGTCTGAACTGATCGCGCATGAAGGCGTGGAATTTTCCTACGTGCTCAGCGGGCAGATCGTCTACACCATCGAGGGTCGCGACTACCCCCTTGGTCCCGGCGACTCGGTGCATTTCGATGCCGGCAAGCTGCATCGCCTGGCCAATAACGCCGATGCACCGGCCGAAGTGCTGACCATGACCACCATGGCGCTTTTCGGCGATCACCCCGCCAGCGAGTGATTTTTCGCCCCAATTCAGGGCGAATATGCGCAATGTTAGTGCTGCTTAATTTTTGTTGACCGCAATTTCAGCATGACTTAATTTCGAGCCCGACCCGGTGGGCTACCCGCCTTCACCGCATTCCGAGCTCGCGCCATACCCAGGCGCGAACAAAAAGAAAAAGAGGTTCGCATGCGTATGTCCCCCCTGTGCAAGGCACTGCTCACCGCCGGCCTGCTCACCAGTGCTTCGTTCGCCCACGCCAACAACCTGGTGTATTGCTCCGAAGGCAGCCCGGGTGGCTTCGACCCCGGCCAGTACACCACCGGCACCGACTTCGATGCAGCCTCGGAAACCATCTTCAACCGCCTCGCCGAATTCGAGCGCGGCGGCACCAAGGCACAACCGTCGCTGGCCAGCTCCTGGGACATCAGCGAAGACGGCCTGACCTACACCTTCCACTTGCGCGAAGGGGTCAAGTTCCACAGCACCGACTACTTCAAGCCGACTCGCGACTTCAACGCTGACGATGTGCTGTTCACTTACCAGCGCATGCTCGATCGCAACCACCCGTTCCGCCAGGCCTACCCCAGCGAGTTTCCCTACTTCACGGACATGGGACTGGACAAGAACATCGCCAAGATCGAGAAGACCGACGACATGACCGTGGTCTTCACCCTCAATGCCGTCGACGCCGCCTTCGTGCAGAACCTGGCGATGAGCTTTGCCGCAATACATTCGGCCGAATACGCCGACCAATTGCTCAAGGCCGGCAAGGCCGCCGAGATCAACCAGAAGCCCATCGGCACCGGCCCGTTCGTGTTCAGCCGCTATCAGAAGGACGCGGTGATCCGCTTCAAGGGCAACACGCAGTACTGGGCCCCGGAGCAGGTGAAGATCGACAACCTGATCTTTTCCATCAATACCGACGCCTCGGTACGTGCACAGAAACTGCGCGCCGGTGAATGCCACGTCACCCTCAACCCGCGCCCTGCCGACCTGCAGAGTCTGCAGGCCGACAAGAATCTCAATGTACCGACCGAGCCTGGCTACAACGTCGGCTACATCGCCTACAACGTCACCCGCGCGCCGTTCGACAAGCGCGAAGTGCGTCAGGCGCTGGACATGGCGGTGAACAAGGCCGCGATCATCGACGCCGTATACCAGGGCGCTGGTCAGTTGGCTGTGAACGGCATGCCGCCGACTCAATGGTCCTATGACGAGTCGATCAAGGATGCGGCCTACGACCCCGAAAAAGCCAAGGAACTGCTCAAGGCTGCCGGCGTAAAGGAAGGCACCGAGATCACCCTGTGGGCCATGCCCGTGCAGCGCCCCTACAACCCCAACGCGCGGCTGATGGCCGAAATGCTGCAAAACGACTGGGCCAAGGTCGGCATCAAGGCGCGCATCGTCAGCTACGAGTGGGGCGAATACATCAAGCGTGCCCATGCCGGCGAGCACGACGCCATGCTGATCGGCTGGACCGGCGACAACGGTGACCCGGACAACTGGCTCGGCACCCTGTACGGCTGCGCCTCGGTAGACGGCAACAACTTCTCCAAGTGGTGCGACAGCGAATACGACAAGCTGGTGGTCGCCGCCAAGCGCGTGACCGATCAGGAACAACGCAGCGAGCTGTATCGTCAGGCCCAGGTCGTACTCAAGCGCGAAGTACCAATCACGCCGATCGCTCACTCCACGGTCTACCAACCGATGCGCAGCAGCGTCAAAGGCTTCCAGATCAGCCCCTTCGGCCGCAACAGCTTCATCGGTGTCAGCAACGACTGATAGCCCTTTGCGCGATCGCCGCTGCGCCGACTGCCGTTACGCGACCGCCCTCGAACGACGCCCCAGGCAAATGCCCGGGGCACGTCGTGGTCGAACAGCTAACCTGCAACATGTGCGAAGGAATCGCCAGAATTCCGGGCTGCTCGATACCGTTCTGATTAGGAGTTACCCACCGCCATGCTGAGCTTCATTGCACGCCGCTTGGGCTTGCTGATCCCCACCTTCTTCGGCGTCACCCTGCTGACCTTCGCACTGATCCGCCTGATCCCCGGTGACCCGGTGGAAGTGATGATGGGCGAACGCCGCGTCGACCCGGAAATGCACGCCCAGGCCATGGAGCGTCTGGGGCTGAACAAGCCGTTGTACCAGCAGTACTTCGACTACATCGGGCAACTCGCCAGCGGCAACCTCGGCGAATCGCTGCGCTCGCGTGAAAGCGTGTGGAACGAATTTCTCACCCTGTTTCCCGCCACCGTCGAACTGGCCCTGGCCGCCTTGCTGTTCGCCGGCACCCTGGGCCTGATCGCCGGGGTGGTCGCCGCACTCAAGCGCGGCACACCGCTGGATCATGGAGTGATGAGCATTGCCCTGACCGGCTACTCCATGCCGATCTTCTGGTGGGGCCTGCTGCTGATCATGTTCTTCTCGGTGGGCCTGGGCTGGACACCGGTTTCAGGACGTATCGATCTGCTCTACGACATCCCGCCGGTCACCGGCTTCATGCTGATCGACACACTGCTTTCCGACGAGCCAGGCGCCTTCGTCGACGCCCTGCGCCACCTGATCCTGCCGGCCATCGTGCTCGGCACCATCCCATTGGCGGTGATCGCGCGGATGACCCGCTCGGCCATGCTCGAAGTGCTGCGCGAGGACTACATCCGCACCGCGCGGGCCAAAGGCCTGTCGCCGACGCGCGTGGTCTTCGTGCATGGCCTGCGCAATGCGTTGATCCCGGTGCTGACCGTGTTCGGCCTGCAGGTCGGCACCCTGCTGGCCGGTGCCGTGCTGACCGAAACCATCTTCTCCTGGCCGGGCATCGGCAAGTGGTTGATCGAGGCCATCGGTGCCCGCGACTACCCGGTGGTGCAAAACGGCATTCTGCTGATCGCCTGCCTGGTGATCCTGGTCAACTTCACCGTGGACATCCTCTATGGCCTGGCCAATCCACGTATTCGCCATCAGAAGTAAGGAAGGCGCCATGCATAGCCACATCGTTTGCGTAGGGTGGATGACGCGCTTTTCATCCACCGTGAAAACACGTCGGTGGACGGGTGAAGCGTCGTCCACCCTACAAGAGGTGCGCCCATGACCACCTCCACCCCACTCGACCAGAGCCTGCTCTACCCCTCGCCGCTGAAAGAGTTCTGGCAAGCCTTCGCCCACAATACCGGCGCCCTCGGCGGCCTGGCGTTCATGATCCTGCTGGTGTTCTGCGCACTGTTCGCCCCCTGGGTCGCGCCGCACGACCCTAGCGAGCAGTACCGCGACTTCCTGCTCACCCCGCCGGTGTGGCTGGACGGCGGCCAATGGCAGTTTTTGCTCGGCACCGACGAACTGGGCCGCGACCTGCTCTCGCGTCTGATCCACGGTGCACGACTGTCGCTGCTGATCGGCCTGGCATCGGTGGTGTTGTCGCTGATTCCCGGCATCCTGCTGGGCCTGGTCGCAGGCTTTTTCCCGCGCCTGCTCGGCCCCGGCATCATGCGCCTGATGGACATCATGCTGGCGCTGCCCTCGCTGCTGCTGGCGGTGGCCATCGTCGCCATCCTCGGCCCAGGGCTGATCAACACCATCTTCGCCATCGCCATCGTCTCGCTGCCTTCCTATGTGCGCCTGACCCGCGCGGCGGTGATGGGTGAACTGAACCGAGACTACGTCACCGCTGCGCAGCTGGCCGGCGCCAACCTGCCACGGCTGATGTTCGTCACCGTGCTGCCCAACTGCATGGCGCCGTTGATCGTGCAGGCCACCCTGAGCTTTTCCTCGGCGATTCTCGACGCAGCCGCACTGGGCTTTCTCGGCCTCGGCGTGCAACCGCCGACGCCCGAGTGGGGCACCATGCTGGCCTCGGCGCGCGACTACATCGAGCGCGCCTGGTGGGTGGTGAGCCTGCCCGGCCTGGCGATTCTGCTCAGCGTGCTGGCGATCAACCTGATGGGTGACGGCCTGCGCGATGCGCTCGACCCGAAATTGAAGAATGCGCAGTGAGGAACCCGGAATGAGCCTGCTGAATATCCGCAATCTCTCCGTACGCTTCGGCCCCGCCATGCCGGTGGTCGATGGCCTCGATCTCAGCGTCGAGCAGGGCGAAGTGCTGGCCATCGTCGGCGAATCGGGTTCCGGCAAGTCCGTGACCATGATGGCGCTGATGGGCCTGATCGACGCCCCCGGCATCGTCCAGGCCGACTGTCTGCAGTTCGACGGCACCGACATGCTGCGCCTCAAGGGCCGCCAACGCCGGCACATCGTCGGCAAGGACCTGGCCATGGTGTTCCAGGACCCGATGACCGCGCTCAACCCCAGCTATACCGTGGGTTTCCAGATCGAGGAAGTGCTGCAGCAGCACCTCGGCCTGAAAGGCAAGGCGGCGCGGGCCCGCGCCCTCGAACTGCTGGAACGGGTGGAAATCCCTGGTGCCGCCAGTCGCCTCGACGCCTATCCGCATCAGCTGTCCGGGGGCATGAGCCAGCGTGTGGCGATCGCCATGGCGATTGCCGCCGAACCCAAGCTGCTGATCGCCGACGAACCGACAACGGCGCTGGATGTGACCATTCAGGCGCAGATCATGGAATTGCTGCTCGACCTGCAGCGCGATCAGGGCATGGCTCTGGTGTTGATCACTCACGACCTGGCCGTGGTCGCCGAAACCGCCCAGCGCGTCTGCGTGATGTACGCCGGGCAAGCGGTGGAGCTGGGTCATGTGCCGGCTCTGTTCGACGCGCCCAGCCATCCCTATACCGAAGCCTTGCTCAAGGCCATCCCCGAGCACAGCGCCGGTGCCAGCCGCCTGGCCACCCTGCCCGGCATCGTGCCCGGCCGCTATGACCGCCCGCTGGGCTGCCTGCTGTCACCCCGCTGCCCCTACGTCCAGGAGCGCTGCCACCAGCAACGCCCAGCCCTGGAACCACATGACCGTGGCGCCGCGCGCTGCTTCTTCCCGCTGGAGGTGGCCTGATGAGTACCGTACTCGAAGCCCGTGCGCTGACCCGTCACTACAGTGTCTCGCGCGGCCTGTTCAAGCCGGCGGCCACGGTCCAGGCGCTCAATGGCGTGTCCTTCAGCCTACAGTCCGGCAGGACCCTGGCCGTGGTCGGCGAGTCCGGCTGCGGCAAGTCCACCCTGGCCCGCGCCCTGACGCTGATCGAAACACCCAGTTCCGGTAGCCTGCAGATCGCCGGGCACGAAGTGGCCGGCGCCAGCCATGCCGAGCGCAAGCAACTGCGCCGCGATGTGCAGATGGTGTTCCAGAACCCCTACGCCTCACTCAACCCGCGACAGAAGATCGGTGATCAGTTGGCCGAACCGCTGCTGATCAACACCCGTCTGTCGCGTGCCGAATGCCGCGAGAAAGTGCAAGCGATGATGCAGCAGGTGGGCCTGCGCCCTGAGCATTATCAGCGCTATCCGCACATGTTCTCCGGCGGCCAGCGCCAGCGCATCGCCCTGGCCCGCGCCATGATGCTGCAGCCGCAGGTGCTGGTAGCGGACGAACCGACCTCAGCGCTGGACGTGTCGATCCAGGCCCAGGTGCTGAACCTGTTCATGGACCTGCAGGAGCAGTACCAGACCGGCTACGTGTTCATCTCGCACAACCTCTCGGTGGTGCGTCATGTCGCCGACGACGTGCTGGTGATGTACCTAGGCCGTCCGGTGGAAATGGGCCCGGCCGAGGCGCTCTACACCCGCCCGCTGCACCCCTACACCCGCGCCCTGCTGTCGGCGACGCCGGCGATTCATCCCGATCCGGACAAGCCACGGATGAAGATCAGCGGTGAGTTGCCCAATCCGCTGAATCCACCCTCCGGCTGTGCCTTCCACAAACGCTGCCCGCATGCCGACGAGCGCTGCCGTAGCGAGCGCCCGGAGCTGCGCCTGATCGATGCACGGCAGGTGGCCTGTCACCATGTGGAGCGCATCGCCGGCTAGCGCCCCTCCGACCAACTGGTCGGTCGGGCGACCTTTGTAGGGTGTGCTGTGCGCACCGGGCAAGCACCGTGGTATTCGCGGTGCGCACGGCCCACCCTACCCAACGCACCTGAGCACATGCCGGCATGTGATCCGCGTCGTGACACTGGCGGCTTGTCGGCTGCCACAGAACCGCCTCAAGGCAGCGGCGGCAAGGTCAGCTCGATGCTTTCGGCCAGCGAGTCCTCCAGCCGCTGTAGCTCGACGCCAACCGCAACAGCGTCGTCGGCCAGGGTTTCGGCGATATGCAGAAACTCCGTCGTGGCTTCGACGAAGGCCAACACCACCATGGGATCGAAGCGTGTGCCGCTGGCCGCGCTGATCTGCGCCACCGCCTGTGCCGGGCTGGTCGGCGGCAGGTAAGGATGCCGACAGCTCAGTTCTTCGAAGTGCCCCACCAGCGCCATCAGCCGCGCCGACAGCGGAATCTGCTCGCCATGCAGACCTTGCGGATAGCCTTTGCCGTCCCAGCGCTCGTGCTGGCCATAGACGATGTCTTTGGCATCGGAGAGAAAGTCGGTGATGCTGCCCAGCTTGCGCTCGGCGCGTTCGAGCGCATCGCGTCCGGCGATCACGCCCTCGCTCAGCAGTCGCAGATCATTTTCATCCGGTTCACCGTGGCTGAGCAGCACACGATCCGGCAGGGTCAACCGGTCGATCACATGCAACATGGCCGACTTGCCCAGCTGGGCGATACGCTCCTCGTTCAGAGACTCGGACAAGGCCGGCTGCTGCCGCGCCAGTGCAGCGGTCAGGCAGGTCATGTAGCGCTCGATACGCTCCAGGCGACGGCTGCTCGGGTTGTCACGCATGACGGCAACGCTGGCCATGGCCTCGATGGTGACGTCCTGCAAGCGCTGGATATCGCGAGTACGGTGCTTGACCTCAAGCTCCAGGTATTCGCTCTTGTCGCGCAGATAATCGGTGGCAGCCTTGAGTTGCAATTGTGCCCGCACGCGGGAGAGCACGATGGGCGGGCTGACTGGTTTAGTGATGTAGTCGGCGGCGCCGAGGTCGAAGCCCAACTGCTCGTCAGCCGGATCGCTGCGACCAGTGACCAGGATCAACGGGATATGTCGGGTCTGCGGATCGGTCCTGAAGCGACGGCACAGCGCGTAGTCATCCTGCCAGTCGAGCAGAATCAGGTCCGGTTGCGGTCGCGACCTGGCAGCGCGTAACGCTTCATCACTGCCGACCAGGCGCACCTGGTAGCGGTCGACCAATAGCGCCCCCAAACGCTGGCGCGCGTCCACCGCATCGTCCACCACCAGAATCAGTTCCTGCTCCGGCCTATCGAGCATCCCGCGCATGGCGACCTCCACTGGCACCTGCCTAGTCATCATTAAAGGCGCTGGGCTGTATTTGCGCTCAGGCCGACATACAAATGACCTCGGCAGCGGTTTGAAAGTGCAATGCGGATTGGCAGCGCAACCTGAGCAGCCGACAATCGTCAGCAAAACCGTGACCAGAAGGGCTGCGCCATGCTCGACCCGGAACGCTGTTGGCAGGCCGTTTGCGAACGTGATGGGGCGTTCGACGGACGCTTCGTTTTCACCGTACGCAGCACCGGTATCTATTGTCGGCCGAACTGCCCTGCGCGGCGGCCACGGCGCGACAATGTCAGCTTCTATGCCGATGCAGCCAGTGCCGAGGCAGCTGGCTTTCGCCCGTGCAAGCGCTGCTCGCCACATGGGCAAAGCCCGGCGCAGCAGCTCGACGCACTGGTTGCGGCCGCCTGTGATCTTCTGCGCGGTGAACAGCGCCTGACGCTGCCGCAACTGGCAGCCCGCATCGGCTTGTCGCCGTCACACCTGGCCCGTGCGTTCAAGGCGCGTACCGGGATGACGCCCAATGCCTGGGCGGCGGCGCAACGCCGCCAGCGCCTGGACGCCGAGTTGCCACAGGCAGATAACGTGCTCGAGGCGGCCCTGGCCGCTGGCTATTCCGGCACCCGCGCGCTGTATGAAAAGCCCCAGGCCATGAGCCCGGCGCAGCGCCGCCAACGTGGTGCGGGCGAACGACTGCGCTACAGCATCGCCCCCTGCCCGCTCGGCCAGGTGCTGCTGGCAACGAGTGACAAGGGTGTTTGTGCATTGCTGTTCGGCGACGAGCCGACTGCCTTGCGTGACGAGTTGCAACAACGCTTCGGCGCCGCCCAGCTCGAAGAAGATCAACAAGGTCTGCGCAACTGGCTGCAGCAAGTGTTGGCGCAATTACAGGAGCCGGAGCGCGCCGCCCATCTGCCCCTGGATATTCGCGGCACGGCCTTTCAGCAACGCGTCTGGCAGGCGCTGCAGCATATTCCCAGCGGCGAAACCCGCAGCTACGCCGACCTGGCCGGACAGCTGCACAGTCATCCACGGGCGATTGCCCGCGCCTGTGCCAGCAACGCCATAGGCCTGTTGCTACCCTGCCATCGCGTCGTGGCCAGCGATGGCAGCCTCAGCGGCTATCGCTGGGGGTTGCAACGCAAACGGCGGTTGCTGGAGCAGGAGCAGTCGTAGCGCTGTCGGTGCGCGCTGGCACCCGTAGGGTGCGCCATGCGCACCAGCCCTCTCATCGGCCTCTAGGCCAGCATCGCCTTGGCCACCTCGGTGCGCGTGCCGCGCCCGACCAGCTGCTCTACAAGCGTCAGAGCAAAGGCCAGTGCCGTTCCCGGGCCCTGGCTGGTGATGCAATTGCCATCGACCACCACTGCCTCATCGACGAAGGTGCAGCCACTCAGTCGATCACTGAACGCCGGATAGCAGGTCATCCGTCGCTGCCTGAGCACCCCGTACTGCTGCAGGGCCAACGCAGGCGCGGCGCATATCGCGGCGAACAGCTCGCCCGCCTTAGCCTGCTTGCGCACACGTTCGGCCAGTGGTTCGAAGTCGGCCAGGCGCTGCGCACCAGGCATCCCACCGGGCAGGACGATCAGGTCGAAATCCTGTGCCAGCACGTCCACCAACATGGCATCAGCGGTCAGCCGGGTACCGCGGGCGCAGGTGATCATCCTGCGCTCTTCGATACTCGCCACCAGTACCTCGACATCGGCGCGGCGCAGCACATCGATCAGGGTCACGCATTCGAGATCTTCGACACCATCAGCGACTGTAATCAGTGCTCGCTTGCTCATCTCACTACTCCTTCAGACAGAAAATGAAACTGTCCACCTGGTCATAAAAGGACACGGCAGACCTTGAATTCACCCGGCAAAACCTTGCTGTTATGATGCGCGGCTTTTGCGAAATCGAGCAATTTTCCGGCCTGCGTGGACGGATGTGCTTTGCTTTGTGCAGATCAATTCAGGCGCGCTTGCGCCTCGGGGAGCCACCATGCTGGAAAGACTGTTCCAACTCAAAGCCCACAACACCACGGTGCGCACCGAGGTACTGGCCGGGATCACCACCTTCCTGACCATGGCCTACATTCTCTTCGTAAACCCGGAAATGCTCGCCAAGACCGGCATGGACCACGGCGCGGTATTCGTCGCCACCTGCCTGGCTGGCGCCATCGGCTCACTGGTCATGGGCCTGCTGGCCAACTACCCGATCGCCCTGGCGCCCGGCATGGGCCTCAACGCCTTCTTCACCTACACCGTGGTGATGACCATGGGCTACAGCTGGCAGACCGCTCTGGGCGCGGTGTTCCTCTCTGGTGCAATCTTCTTCCTGCTGTCGATCTTCAAGATCCGCGAGTGGATCATCAACAGCATTCCATTGGCACTGCGTGCCGGTATCGCCGCCGGTATCGGCCTGTTCCTGGCGATCATCGCACTGAAGAACGCAGGCATCGTGGTCGATCACCCGGCCACCCTGGTCGGCCTCGGCGATATGAGCAAGGGCGGCGCACTGCTGGCCTGCCTGGGCTTCTTCGTCATCGCCGCACTGGCCTATCGCAAGGTCACCGGCGCGGTGATGATCGGAATCCTGCTGGTCACCGGCCTGTCCATTGCCCTCGGCCTGTCCGAGCTGCAAGGCGTGATGTCGATGCCACCGTCGCTGATGCCTACCCTGCTGCAGCTGGACATTGCCGGCGCGCTGGATATCGGTTTGATCAGCGTGATCTTCGCCTTCCTGTTCGTCGACCTGTTCGACACCTCCGGCACCCTGGTCGGTGTGGCTCAGAAGGCCAACCTGCTGGACAAGGACGGTAAGATGCCACGCCTGGGCCGTGCCCTGATGGCCGACAGCACCGCGACCATGGCCGGCGCCGCGCTGGGCACCAGCACCACTACCAGCTACATCGAATCCGCCGCTGGCATCAGTGCCGGTGGACGTACCGGCCTGACTGCCTGCGTGGTCGCCGCGCTGTTCCTCCTGGCCCTGTTCTTCGCACCGCTGGCTGGTGCCGTTCCGGCCTATGCCACCGCGCCTGCGCTGCTGTTCGTCGCCGTGCTGATGATGAGCAGCCTGGCGCAGATCGACTGGGACGACCTGACTGTCGCCGCCCCGGTGGTGGTCGCCGCCCTGGCCATGCCGCTGACCTTCTCCATCGCCAACGGCATCGCCTTTGGCTTCATCGCCTGGACCGCGGTCAAGGTACTGGCCGGCCGCTGGCGCGAACTGAACCCGGCGATGTGGGTGCTCTCGGCCCTGTTCGTGGTCAAGCTGGCCTACTTCGCCTGACCAACGTACAAGGTCGGTGGCAACAGGCGGCAGCCGTTATCCCGTAAGGTGGGCTTTAGCCCACCACACCAAACACCACAGCTCTTGATCGTACCCACGCTCCGCGTGGGTACGCCTCCCCGGGACGCTCCGCGTCCAGCGCCACCAATGATCGACGACAACGGCACATCGGCAACGGAGTCGCTACAATGGCGCCCCGTTTTCCTGCCCCATGAGTGACCGATGAGCCGCCCCGCATTCGACCCTGCCACCTACGACGCCCAACTCGCCGAGAAGAAGGCCCGCCTGGTCGAACTGCTGGCGCCCTTCGCCGCGCCGGAGCCTGCAGTGTTCGACTCACCGCGCGAGCACTACCGCATGCGCGCCGAATTTCGCCTGTGGCGTGAAGACGGCCAGCGCCACTACGCGATGTTCGCGCCGGGTGACAAGCACACGCCGATCCTGCTTGACGACTTCCCCATCGCCAGCCTGCGCATCAACGAGTTGATGCCGCGCCTGCGCGCTGCCTGGCAGGCCAGCGAAGCCTTGTCGTTCAAACTGTTCCAGGTCGAGTTCCTCACCACCCTGGCCGGTGATGCGCTGATCACCCTGGCCTACCACCGCCCACTCGACGAGGCCTGGCAAGCCGAGGCGGAAAAGCTGGCCGCCGAGCTGAACGTCAGCCTGGTCGGCCGCTCCCGCGGTCAGCGCCTGGTGATCGGTCGCGACTATGTGGAAGAAGAATTGACCGTGGCCGGGCGCAGCTTTCGCTATCGCCAACCGGAAGGCGCCTTCACCCAGCCCAACGGCAAGGTCTGCGAGAAGATGCTGAACTGGGCCCATGACGCCCTTGGCCAGCGTGACGACGACCTGCTGGAGCTGTACTGCGGCAACGGCAACTTCACCCTGCCGCTGGCCACACGCGTGCGCAAGGCCCTGGCGACCGAGATCAGCAAGACCTCAGTCAACGCCGCCTTGGCCAACCTGGCTGACAACGGCGTGAACAACGTCGAGCTGGTGCGCCTGTCCGCCGAGGAGCTGACCCAGGCGCTGAACGAGGTGCGCCCGTTCCGCCGTCTGGCCGGTATCGATCTCAAGAGCTATGAGTTCGGCAGCGTCTTCGTCGACCCGCCGCGCGCCGGCATGGACCCGGACACCTGCGAACTGACCCGCCGCTTCGAGCGCATCCTGTACATCTCCTGCAACCCGGAGACACTGGCCGCCAACATCGCCCAGTTGAGCGACACTCACAAAGTGACGCGCAGCGCACTGTTCGACCAGTTTCCCTACACCCACCACATGGAAGCGGGTGTGCTGCTGGAGCGGCGCTGAGTCGCTTTTCGCCCTTGGCCCGACTCAGCGAGACAAACCGCGCAACGCCCACCAGGCCAGCGCGGCCGATGCCACTTCGAGCAGCAGCGCGTAGAGGTTGAAGGTCTGCTGCGCACTGCCGTCCAGCCATAACCCAGCTGCGCGTGCCAACGCCAGCACGCTGTACAACAGCACCAGCAGAATCAGCGCCGGCCGCAGCAGATCCTGGCGCAGCAGTGCCATCGCCAGGTAAGCCGCCAGCCCCAGTTGCAGGCCGCCGTAATAGGCACGCACTTCAGTCACGGCGGCGCTGCCCATCAGCAATGCGCCACTGAAGCTGGCCATTTCCTCGGGACGAATAAAGTAGGCCAGCCCCAACACGAGCAGGGCAGCGATCTGGATCGACAGGACGATTCGAGCAAACAGCATCGGCAGATTTCCGGGCAAGGAGTGGCTGCCACTAGCATAGGCAGCCACTGGTCGCGACGCATAGTCGCAATGGCTTGGGCAGTCGTGATGTCGGCGCTATGCTGAGCGCTCGATCATCTGGAGCCTTGCCATGCGTAGTTCCTTGCTCGCCCTCTTCCTCGTCTCCGGTCTGGCTCACGCCAGCGAGCCCCTGACCATCGATGTGCACCGCGATGCCAATTGTGGCTGCTGCAAGGCCTGGATCAGCCATCTGCAGGACAATGGTTTCACCGTCAACGACCATGTCGAGGCCGACATGAGTGCGGTCAAACAGCGCCTTGGCGTTCCGCCGCGCCTCGCTTCCTGCCACACCGGCGTGATCGACGGCAAATTCGTCGAAGGCCACGTGCCGGCGGCCGACATTCTCAAGCTGCGTCAACGTCCCGATCTGATCGGCGCTGCCGTACCCGGTATGCCCATGGGCTCGCCAGGCATGGAGTACGGCGGTCGTGTCGACGCCTATCAGGTCATCGGCCTGGATAACGAACGCAAGGATCAACTGCTGAGCGACTATCCCGCCAACTGAGCCGGCACGGACGCAGCTACACTGCTGCGATAAGCAACCAGGGAGTGCAGCCATGCGCTGGCAACGCGGTAGACGCAGTGACAACGTGGTGGATGCGCGCGGCCGTTCCGGCAGACGCATCGGTGGTGGCCTGAGCCTCGGTGGCGTGGCGGTGATCGTCATCGTCGGCCTGCTGATGGGCCAGGACCCGCTGCAGATTCTTGGCCAGATCGCCGGCCAGGCCACCCAGCCGCAGGTCGCCCAGACACAGAGCGCACCACCGGCCAACGACCAACAGAGCGAGTTCGTCCGCGCCATTCTCGGCGACACCGAAGACACCTGGCGCGAGCTGTTCCAGCAGGCCGGCCAGCAGTATCGCGATCCGCAGTTGGTGCTGTTCTCCGGCGGCGTCAATTCGGCCTGTGGTTTCGCCAGCTCGGCGGTCGGCCCCTTCTACTGCCCTGGCGATCAGCGCGTATATCTGGACATGGCGTTCTTTCGCGAGATGGAGCAGCGTTTCTCCGCTGCCGGCGACTTCGCCCAGGCCTACGTGATCGCCCACGAAGTCGGCCACCACGTGCAGACGCTGCTCGGTGTCTCGGCCAAGGTCAATGCGGCGCGCCAACGTGGCGAACGCGTCGAGGGTGATGGCGGCCTGCTGGTGCGCCAGGAACTGCAGGCCGACTGCCTGGCCGGGGTCTGGGCGCATCACGCGCAACGCCGGCATGACTGGCTGGAGGCGGGTGACCTGGAAGAGGCGCTGAACGCCGCCAGCGCCATCGGCGATGACCGCCTGCAAAAACAGGCGCGTGGCCAAGTGGTGCCGGACGCCTTCACCCATGGCACCTCAGAGCAGCGCGTGCGCTGGTTCAGCAGCGGTTTCGAGAGCGGTCAGCCGGGGCGTTGCGACACATTCAAGGCGGCGCGCCTGTAACACGCCGGCTCACACCACGAAGCGCTTGCTCCACCAGGCAAAGCCGCAGGCGGCAGCGCCGCACAGGACGATCACCAGTGCCATGGGCATGGCCGAACCATCATGCAGGAAGGCCACCAAAGCCGAAGCGCTAGCAGCCACGCTGAACTGCATGCTGCCCAGCAACCCGGATGCGCTTGCCGGCATGGCGGCCCTGCCCAGCCATGGCGCAAGCCGTGGCATTGGGCAGCACGCAGCCGAGGCTGGCCACGCAAATGAACAGCGGAATCATCAGCGGCCACAGCTGCGCCGGTTGCCACAACGCCAGCACCAGCAGGCACAGGCCACTGGCCAGGTACACCAGCACCATGCGCCGCAGCCACAGCGCCGGGCCACCACTGCGCACCAGACGCGCATTGACCTGCGCCATGATCACGAAACCTGCGGCGTTGCTGCCGAACAGCCAGCCATAGTGCTCGGGCGGCACACCGTACAGCTCGATGAACACGAAGGGCGAGCCGGCGATATAGGCGAACATGCCAGCCATCGCCACACCACCCGCCAGGCTGTAGCCCATGAACGGCGCATTGCCCAACAGCGCGCGGTATTGGCCGAAGGCACCATTCAGCGGGGCCGGTGGCAGATGCTGTGGGCGCGTCTCCGGCAACCACAACAGCACGGCCAGCAGGCACAACCCGGCAAAGATTGCCAGGCTGTGGAAGATCGACGGCCAGCCCAAGGTATTGAGCAGCAGTCCGCCCCCCAGGGGCGCGAGAATCGGCGCCAGCCCCATCACCAGCACCAGTTGCGAGAACACCTTGGCCGAGGCCAGTGGGTCGCACAGATCGCGCACTACCGCGCGGGTGATGACCATGCCGGCGCAACCACCGAGGGCCTGCACGAAGCGCGCGGCCACCAGCCATTCCAGACTGGGAGCCAGGGCGCAGGTCAGCGATGCCAGGGTGAACAGGGTCACCCCGACCAGCAGCGGCACGCGGCGCCCGAAACGATCCGCCAGTGGCCCGTAGAACAGTTGGCCGATGGCGATGCCGACGAAATAAGCCGCCAGCGACAGCTGAATATGCTCGACATCGGTGCCGAACTGCTGCGCCAGGGTAGGGAAACTCGGCAGGTAGAAATCGATGGCCAGGGGGCCGAAAGCGCTGAGCGCGCCCAGAATCAGGAGGGTTCGCAGGTTCATGAATGATCCGGAGAATTATTAGCCGGCTAATCATCTCATCGACCGGGCAGCTTGCGAAAGCTTGGGCCGCCGAGGGGCGGCCCGGATGACTCAATGCGGTTGTTCTTCCTCTCTGGCCTTGCCGCGCCGGCTCACCCGTTGCGCTGCCGTTTCCACCAGCAGATAGAACATCGGGATGACGAACGTGGCCAGCAGGGTCGCCGCGAGCATGCCGCCGATCACCCCGGTGCCGATGGAATGACGACTGGCGGAGCCGGCACCGGAGCTGATGGCCAGCGGTACGCAGCCGAGAATGAACGCCAGCGAAGTCATCACGATGGGACGGAAACGCAGCTTGGCCGCCTCCAACGCCGACTCGAAGATGCTCTTGCCCTCGGCACGTAGCAACACGGCGAACTCGACGATAAGGATGGCGTTCTTCGCCGCCAGACCGATCAGAGTGACCAGGCCGACCTGGAAGTACACGTCGTTCTGAATGCCGCGCAGCCACACCGCGAGAATCGCGCCGAACACTGCGAACGGCACGGCGGTGACCACTGCCAACGGCAGCGTCCAGCGCTCGTACTGCGCGGCGAGAATCAGGAACACCAGAATCAGGCCGAAGACGAAGGCCTGGGTGCCCGAACCCTGAGTCGCCAGCTCTTGATACGCAGAGCCGATCCAGCCGAGGCTGTAGTCCTCGCCCAATACTTCATCGGCCACCTCCTGCATCGCCGCCAGTGCCTGCCCGGAGCTGTAACCGGGCGCTGGACCACCAAGCACCTTGGCCGAGGGATAGACGTTGAAACGGTCATAGGAATCCGGCCCGAGGATGCGCCGCACCCGCAGCAGCGTCGATAGCGGCACCAGATCGCCACTGCTGGAGCGTACATAGACCTGACCAAGGTCTTCCGGCTTGCGGCGGAACTCCGACTCGGACTGCAGGCTGACCTGCCAGGTACGCCCGTAGAGGGTGAAATCGTTGACGTAATAACTGCCGAAGGTCGCCTGCATCGCGGTGAACACATCGCTGACGCTGACGCCCAGCGCCCGCGTCTTGGTGCGATCCAGGTCGATGTAGTACTGCGGCACGTTGGCGCTGAAGGTGCTCTGGATGCCGGCCAGCTCCGGTCGCTTGCTGGCGGCCGCGACGAAGGCCTGGACCTTCTCGCCGAGCTGCTCGACGCTGCCGCCGGAGCGGTCCTGAATGAAGGATTCGAAGCCACCGGTGGTGCTCATGCCGGTGATCGGCGGTGGGTTGAACGACAACACCAGGCCATCCTTCTGCGCAGCGCCCATACCCATGAACTCGCGCGTCAGATTGCGTGCATCGAGCTCGTCCGTGGTGCGTTCGCTCCAGTCCTTGAGCGGCACGAAGGACACCCCGGCGTTGCTGCGCACGCCGAAGGTGAGCACATCGAAACCGGCGAAGGTCACCACATCCGCCACTGCCGGATGCTCCATCAACTGCTGGCTCACCGCCCCGCTCAGCGCCTCGGTGCGATTGAGCGAAGCGGCCGGCGGCAGGTAGTAGGCATTGATCACGTAGCCCTGATCCTCATCGGGCACCAGCGAGCCGGGCACCCGAGAGAACAGCAGCATGATCAGCGCGATCATGCCGCCGAACAGCAGCAGGCCGACCAACGAACGCTTGAGGAAGAAGCGCACCCCGGCGCCATAGCCCGCGGTGGCCTTGTCGAAGAAACGGTTGAATACACGGAATGGTGCTGCCGGTTCGTGATGGCCTGGCTTGAGCAACAGCGCGCAGAGCGCAGGGGAAAGCGTCAGCGCGACGATGCCGGAAATCACCACCGACACCGCGATCGTGATCGCGAACTGCTTGTACATCTGCCCCGCCAGGCCGCCGAGAAAGCCCACCGGCACGAACACCGCGCACAGCACCAGCACGATGGCGATGATCGGCCCGGTAACCTCCTCCATCGCCTTGATCGAAGCATCTCGCGCATTCAGCCCCTGGGTACGCATCACCCGCTCGACGTTCTCGATCACCACGATGGCGTCGTCCACCACGATGCCGATGGCCAGCACCATGCCGAACAGCGTCAGCAGGTTGATGGAAAAACCCAGCAGGTACATGCCGGCAAAGGTGCCGACCAGCGATACCGGAATGGCCAGCACCGGAATCAGCGTGGCGCGCCAGTTCTGCAGGAAGATGAACACCACCAACACCACCAGCACCAGCGCCTCGAAGAAGGTGTGGATCACCTCTGTGATCGAGACCTGAACGAACTTGGTGGTGTCGTAGGGGATCTTGTAGGCGATGCCCTCGGGGAAGCGCTTGGCCAGACGCTGCATGGTGCGCTCGACCGCCTCGGCGGTGTCCAGGGCGTTGGCGCCGGGTTGCAGGTAGATGCCGAAGGCAGCGTTCTGCTGGCCATTGAGGGTGGTGACCAGCGAATAGTCCTGGGCGCCCAGCTCGACCCGAGCCACATCCTTGAGCAGGAGGCTGGCACCGGTATCGTCGGTACGCAGGATGACGCTCTCGAACTCCTTCGGGTCGGTGAAACGCCCTTGCGTGGTGACGGTATAGGTGAAGTCCTGCGGCTCCTTCAACGGCTGCTGGCCGAAGCTGCCAGCGGCAAACTGCGAGTTCTGCTCACGAATGGCATTGACCACGTCGGTGGGCGTGAGGTTGTACTGCGCCAGCTTGTCCGGGCGCAGCCAGATACGCATGGAATAGTCCTTGGAACCGAACTGGCTGGCATCGCCAACGCCCTTGAGACGCTTGAGTTCGTCGATGACGTTGATCAGCGCGTAGTTGCTGATGAAGATCGGGTCGCGCGAACCATCCGGCGAATAGAGGGTGATCACCTGGAGGATGTCGGAAGACTTCTTCTCCACCTTCACACCCTGGCGGCGCACTTCTTCCGGCAGCTTGGCCAACGCTGCCTGCACCTTGTTGTTGACGTTGATGGTGGCCTGGTCCGGGTCGGTGCCGACCGCGAAGTACACCGTCAGGCTCATCGCCCCACTGCTGGAGGAGTTGGACAGCTGGTAGATCATGTTCTCGACGCCGTTGATCTCCTGCTCCAGCGGCGCCGCCACGGTTTCGGCTATGACCTGCGAGCTGGCACCGGGGTATGCGGCGCTGACCGATACCTGCGGCGGTAGGATTTCCGGGTACTGAGCGATGGGCAGCGCGCGCATCGCCGCCAAGCCGGCGAGCACGATGACGATGGAAATGACGGTGGCAAATACCGGGCGGTCGATGAAAAAGCGCGAGATCATGGCCGTGTTACTCCTGCGCCGGGCTGGCTGGCGTGGCTGCCTTCGCCTCCTCGACCTTGACCGGGCTGTCCGGTCGCACCTTGGCCAGGCCGTCGACGATCACCCGCTCACCATCGCTGACGCCAGCCAGAATCACCCAGCGTCCGCTGGCCGTATCACCGGTGGTGACCTGGCGCATGCGCGCGAGGCCCTGCTCGTCCACCACGTAGACGAAGGTCCCGCGCGGGCCCTGAGCGACGGCGCGCTCCGGTACGGTGATGGCGTTGGGACGGGTCAACCCCTTGACCTGCACGCGCACGAACTGCCCGGGCAACAGTTTCTGATCGGGGTTCGGCACCACGCCACGGGCGCTGACGGTGCCGGTACCGCGGTCGATCAGGCTGTCGGTGAAGTCCACTTCGCCCGCTGTCGGATAGGCCGAGCCATCACCAAAATGCACTTCCACGCTGAGTTTGCCGCTGGCCGGTAGAGCCAGGCTGCCTTCGGACACTTCGCGACGCAGACGCTCGGCCTCGGCATCCGGGTAGGCGAAGTTGACGAAGATAGGGTCGAGCTGGGTGATCTGCGTCAGCAGGCTGGCACTGGGATCACCGGCGACGATCAGGCTGCCTTCGGAAACGCTTTCCTTGCTGGTGATGCCGGTGATCGGCGCCTTGACCGTGGTGTAGTCGAGGTCGATCTGGCGCGACTGCACCTCGGCCTGGGCCGCCTCGATATTGGCCTTGCTCTGTTCGAAGTTGGAGATGGCGTTGTCCAGCTCACTCTCGCTGGCGAAGCCCTTCTTCTGCAATTCGCGGATGCGTTTGAGGTCACGATCGGTCTGGCGAAAACGCGCCTGCTCCTGCGCCAGCGCGCCCTTGGCACGGGCCAGAGCCGCCTCGTAGGGACGCGAATCGATGCGAAACAGCACCTGATCCTTCTGTACCCGACTACCCTCCTGGTAGGTGCGCTCCTGCAGGATGCCACCGACCTGCGCTCGAACCTGCACTTCGCGGTAACCAGCGGTTCGCGCCGGATACTCCAGCACGATAGGTAGTTCGCCGGCCTTGACCTGCTCGACCGTCACCGCCGTCGGTGGCGCCTCGGCGGCCTCGACGCTCGCGGCCAGCAGGACCAGGCTGAAGGGCAGGCAGACACCGACCAGACGAACGAAGGGCATGAGGCATTCCTCTCCTTGGCTAGACACGGGACAGAAGCAGGACAACCAAGCCCGCCACCAGCAGGCGGGGCAAAATCGGTAAACTCGGCACAATCTGAGCCTAGTTCCAATTAACCGGATCGCCATGCGTAGAACCAAAGAAGATGCGGAGAAAACCCGCTGCGCCATCCTCGCTGCTGCGGAACAGTTGTTCCTCGAGCGCGGGGTCGCCCATACCAGCCTGGAGCATATCGCCCGGCATGCTGGGGTCACGCGCGGCGCGGTCTATTGGCATTTCCAGAACAAGGCCCACCTGTTCCACGAAATGCTCAATCAGGTACGCCTGCCGCTGGAGCCACTGGCCGAGCAGTTGGCCGCAGTCGATGGCCTGTCATCGCTACAGTTGCTGCGCGACCTGTGCATAGAAGCCATGGCCAATCTGGTACTCGACGAGCAACGCCGGCGCATCCTCACCGTGCTGCTGCGCCGCTGCGAGTTCACCGAAGAACTGCGCGAGGCCGAGGAGCGTCACGAAACCTTCGTCAATCAGTTCATCGACCTGTGCGAACAACAGTTCGCCCTGCCAGAGGTGCAACCGCACCTGCACCCCGGCATCACCCCGCGCCTGGCCTCGCGCACGCTGCACGCGCTGATCGTCGGCCTGTTCAGCGATTGGCTGCGCGATCCAAATCTGTTCGACGCCCAGACCGACACTCCAGCGATGATCGACAGCTGCTTTCGCGGCCTGCTGCGGCAGTGGCCATAGCAGATCCGAGTTCTATGCGGGTGCAACCTCGTAACCCTCTTCACGGATGGCGGCCTGGATCTGCGCAGCGTCCAGGTTGCCCTGCACTCGTACCAGCCCAGCGGCCAGATCGACTTCGACGCTGGCTGCCTGGTCCAGCGCCTGGATCGCCTGGGTGACGGCGCGTACGCAATGACCGCAGGACATTCCGCTAACTTTGAACTGTTGCATAACTGGCTCCTTGAATCAGTGGTCGATGGGAGTAGTCTCGACCTTGCCACAATGGCAAGGTCAAGCCCTTGCGTCATGTCATTTGCCGCGTTCCCGTACGAGGGTCATCACAATGCGTCTGCTCTGCTCCGCCCTTGCCCTGCTGCTGGCGCCTCTGGCCCAGGCCGAACCGCTGGCCCCGCTGCCGTCGACCAGCCAGGGCGAAGGTTATGCGGTGCTGATCGTCTCGCGCGAACGCCTGGAAGTGGCCACCACCTGCGAGGTTGCGCTGTACCTGCATGACCAGATGGCCGCACGCTTGCACCAGGGCCAGTCGGTGTCCTTCAACCTGCCGCCGGGCAAGGTCTCGCTGCGCCTCGGCCTGACCGGCACCGGTTCCTGTCAGGACGGTATCAACCAGCTCGCCGGCCAGTCGCTGGAACTGCAAGCGGGCGAGGTGCGCCGCTACCGCATCGCCATGGGCAGCGATGGCCTGCGACTGCATACCGCACCAACACTGAACTGAAGGCTTGACCTTGCCATGGGGTCAAGGTTGATCCTGTAGCCATCCAGCTACAGGGAGCCGAACCATGACCACCTTCGACCTGCCGATCCGAGGCATGACCTGCGCCAGTTGCGCCGGTCGTGTAGAGCGCGCGTTACGCAAAATTCCGGAGGTGAGCAGCGCTAGCGTCAACCTGGCCAATGAGCAGGCGCGTATCGAAGCGCCGACCGACAGCCTGCCGCAACTGATCACCGCCATCGAGGGCGCCGGTTACAGCGTGCCCAGCCAGCCACTGGAACTGAGCATCGAAGGCATGACCTGCGCCAGCTGCGTCGGTCGTATCGAACGCGCCCTGGGCAAGCTGCCGGGTGTGAGCAAGGTCGCCGTCAATCTTGCCGATGAGAAGGCGCGCCTGCAGGTGCTCGCTGGTTTCGACCCGCAACAGGCGCTGAAGGCGGTAGCTGCCGCCGGCTACAAAGCCAGCCTGCTCGATGATCACCCCACGACGGATGATGCCCAGCACCGACTACGCCGTGAACGTCTGACCTTGCTGGCAGCCATCGTCCTGACCCTGCCGCTGGTGCTGCCGATGCTCGTCGAGCCGTTCGGCCTGCACTGGATGCTGCCAGCCTGGGTGCAGTTCCTGCTGGCCACGCCGGTGCAGTTCATCTTCGGCGCGCGCTTCTATCGCGCGGCCTGGCAGGCGCTGAAGGCTCGCGCCGGCAACATGGATCAACTGGTGGCGATCGGCACCAGCGCCGGCTACGGTCTGAGTCTGTATCAGTGGACCGTGACCCCGACCGGGCAGATGCCGCACCTGTACTTCGAGGCCTCGGCGGTGATCATCAGCCTGATCCTACTTGGCAAGTACCTTGAGAGCCGCGCCAAGCGCCAGACCGCCAGTGCCATTCGCGCGTTGCAGGCATTGCGCCCGGACCACGCGGTGCGCCTGGTGGAGGGGCGCGAGGAGCGCGTCGGCCTTGAAGCCCTGGTGCTGGGCGATCGCATCCTGGTCAAGCCGGGCGAGCGCTTCCCGGTCGACGGCCAGGTACTGGAGGGTCACAGCCATGCGGACGAGGCACTGATCAGCGGTGAAAGCCTGCCGGTGGCCAAGCAGCCGGGCGACAAGGTCACCGCCGGCGCCATCAACGGCGAAGGCCGCCTACTGGTCGAGACCACCGCCTTGGGTGCAGAGACCGTGCTGTCGCGGATCATCCGCCTGGTAGAAGACGCCCAGGCGGCGAAGGCGCCGATCCAGAAGCTGGTGGACAAGGTCAGTCAGATCTTCGTCCCAACCGTGCTGCTGATCGCCCTGGCCACGCTGCTCGGCTGGCTGGCATTCGGCGCGCCGTTGGAAAGTGCCCTGCTCAATGCCGTCGCCGTGCTAGTGATCGCCTGTCCCTGCGCGCTGGGCCTGGCCACACCGACCGCTATCATGGCCGGCACCGGCGTCGCCGCGCGCCACGGCATCCTGATCAAGGACGCCGAAGCACTGGAAGTGGCGCATGCGGTGCAGCACATCGCCTTCGACAAGACCGGCACCCTCACCGAAGGTAAACCGCGCATCGTCCATATCGGCCTGGGCGAAGCAGACGAGGACGAACTGCTGCGCCTGGCTGGTAGCCTGCAACAAGGCAGCGAACACCCGCTGGCCAAGGCCGTGCTGCAGGGCTGCGCCGAACAGCACATCGCACTGCCGGCACTGAGCGACAGCCGCGCGCTGGCCGGTCGTGGGATCGCTGGCAATGTCGAGGGCCGCAGCCTGCAACTGGGCAGTAGCCGCCTGCTGGAGGAAAACCAATTGCAGGAGGGAGCGCTGGCCGAATCCGCCCGCACCTGGGAAGCCGAGGGCCGCACGCTGTCCTGGCTGCTCGAAACCGGCAACATCCCTCGCCTGCTCGGCCTGCTGGCCTTCGGTGATCAACTCAAGGAAGGTGCGGCCGACTCCATCGCCGAACTGCGCGAACAGGGCATCACCAGCCACCTGATCAGCGGCGATAACCAGGGCAGCGTCGCGGCGGTGGCCAGCGTGCTGGGCATCGACCAACCTCATGCGCAGGTGCTGCCAGCGGACAAGGCGCGGCTGATCGGCGAACTGCGCCAGCACGGCACCGTGGCCATGGTCGGCGACGGCATCAACGACGCCCCAGCACTGGCCGCAGCCGACGTCGGCATCGCCATGGGTGGCGGCACCGATGCAGCCATGCATGCCGCTGGCATCACCCTGATGCGCGGCGACCCTCGCCTGGTGCCGGCCGCGCTGGACATCAGCCGGCGCACTTACGCCAAGATCCGCCAGAACCTGTTCTGGGCCTTCATCTACAACCTGATCGGCATCCCGCTGGCCGCCGCCGGCCTGCTCAACCCGATGTTCGCTGGCGCCGCCATGGCCCTGTCCAGCGTCAGCGTGGTGAGCAACGCGTTGCTGCTCAATCGCTGGAGACCGAAAGGATCGTAGCCGGCATTTTCTTGAACCGGCGCATGGTATGGGAATGCCATCATTGAAGCTGCGCCCGGTGTCCGGCACCCTTCAGGCTTCGCCCAACTCATGGATGGAGGCCAAGGCATGCTGGATGCCAATCAGGCGCATATCACCCTCGCCATTCCTGCGGTCGAGAACGACCTGCAGGTTCTGAGCTTCGAGGGGCGCGAAACGCTCAACAAGCCCTACTGCTTCGAAATCGAACTGGTCAGCCAGAGCGCCGACCTCGATCTCGACGCTCTGATCAACCAGACCGCCTACCTGGCCTTCGGCCCCTCCGGCAAAGGCGTTCACGGTGTGGTCTACGCCATCGAGCAAGGCGACTCGGGTAAGCGCCTGACGCGCTACCGCATCAGCCTGCGCCCACAGCTCGCCTACCTGGCTCACCGCTACAACCAGCGCATCTTCCAGCACCTGACGGTGCCGCAGATCATCGGGCAGATACTCGAAGATCACGGCATCCAGAGCGACGCCTATCAATTCCAGCTCGGTTATATCTACCCCGAACGCGACTACTGCGTGCAGTACGACGAAAGCGACCTGCACTTCATCCAGCGCCTGTGCGAGGAAGAAGGCATCAGCTTCCACTTCCAACACAGCGAAGACAGCCATCGTCTGGTGTTTGGCGACGACGCCAGCGTCTTCCCCAAACTCGATCCGCTGAATTACCAGCAAGACAGCGGCCTTTCCGCTGACAACGAGGTGGTACGCGCCTTCGGCGTGCGCCTGGAAACCCGCAGCACCCAGGCCACCTGGCGCGACTATGACTTCGAGCAGCCCAAGCTGCAGATGGAGGCGGACTACCGCAGCGAGTTCAGCCCGGCACTGGAGGTCTACGACTACCCTGGTCGCTTCACCGACCGCACACGCGGCAAGCACCTGGCCAAGCGCAGCCTGGAACGCCTGCGCAGCGACTATGAGCTGGCCGAAGGCCAGAGCGACGCCTACCTGATCTGCGGCCACTTCCTTGCCCTGGCTGGTCATCCGCGAGCACAGTGGAACGACCTCTGGCTACTCAATGAAGTCATCCATGAAGGCAAGCAGCCACAGGTGCTGGAAGAGTCGGTGACCAGCAACACCCAGCCGGGCGACGGGTTCCAGCAGGGCTACCGCAACAGCTTCAGCGCCACCCCCTGGGACATCCCCTACCGCCCCGCGTTCGAACATCCCAAGCCCAAGGTACTCGGTAGCCAGACCGCCGTCGTCACGGGCCCGGCCGGCGAGGAAATCCACTGCGACCAATACGGCCGGGTGAAAGTGCAGTTCCACTGGGATCGCGAAGGCCTGGGCAACGACACCACCAGTTGCTGGCTGCGCGTAGCCTCCAACTGGGCCGGCAAGGCCTATGGCGGTGTGGCTATTCCACGGGTGGGTATGGAAGTGCTGGTCACCTTCCTCGAAGGCGACCCCGACCAGCCCTTGGTCACCGGCTGCCTGTATCACGCCGAGCACGTGGTGCCCTACGACCTGCCGGCAAACAAGACCCGCAGTCTGTTCAAGACCCTGAGCAGCCCCGGTGGCGGCGGTTACAACGAATTCCGCATCGAAGACCGCAAAGGCGCCGAGCAGATCTACATCCACGCCCAGCGCGACTGGGACGAAAACATCGAAAACAACCAGAAGATCCGCGTCGGCAACGAGCGCCACGACACCGTCGAAGCCAATACCCATACGGAACTACGCGCCGAGGAACACCGTACCACCGACCTCGACCGCAAGGTGGAAGTGCGCGCCAACGACCATCTCACCGTAGGCACCACTCAGCACGTGAAAGTCGGCACCGGCCTGTTTATCGAAGCTGGCAACGAGATTCACTACAACGCCGGTAGCAAAGTGGTGATTGATGCAGGCATGGAACTCACCGCCGCAGGCGGCGGCAGCTTCCTCAAGCTCGACCCCAGCGGCGTCACGCTGAGCGGGGCGACGATCAAGATGAATTCGGGGGGTGGGCCGGGTAGTGGGTCGGGGTTGAAGATTCTGGCGCCGACGCTACCCAATGCTGCAGACCGTGACCGTCCCGGTTCCCTCTTGGCACCGCCCAGACCACAGCCGGTCTTATCTTTCGGCCCGCTGTGCGGCAAACAGAGCAACGGTGCCTGTAGCCGGGGAGATTGTCCATGCATGAAGGGCTGAACAACTTCATTGCCAAGCTGGAGCAATCCATACCTACACTACCGGCTGATCAACCGACATGGCACTTCATCATTGACCAACAAACCGTGCCGGATGCCCAAGCCAAGGTGTTCGCCATTGATGAACCTGCAGAACAGATCCTCTTGTTCCAGAGGACTGATTTTCATCACCTGGCCGATCAGGGCCCACTTTGGTTCAGTGCTGAGGCCGGCAGTGCGCTGCAACAGCTGGGGGAATCCCTTTGCCAGCAGCATTGCGCTGGTATTGCGCTCTGCGCAGCAGACCGCGACGCGGCCATCGCTCATGCGTGCTGGCTGCTGACGGTCAACGATGGTTCCGGTGGTCAGAGCCTGATCAACTATTACCGCCCCGACATATGGGCGGCGATGGCCTTGACCTCATCAGAACAGCTATTTGCCCCTTGGTCCGCGGTTTATAGCCCGGCACCGCGTGCACTTGGCGCTAGACCGCAACATTGGATCGGCTGGCATGCGCCGCTCGACTATTCGCCAAACACCGTACAGAAGCATTACAGCCTGGCAGCATCTACCCAACTGACCCAGCGTACCCTGCGCTGGGTCTACTGGATCGACAGGCACTACACGAAATTCAACGCTCCCCACGGCCAACAACTACCCGCGATCATCGATAACCTGGAGTTGCTGGTGGACCACGGCATTAGCGAAGGACGCTGGCTAGTGAGACTGGCTGATCTGGTCAGCCGGACACGGCTCGAGGAGCAGGAACCTGTCATGGCCATTCTGCGCGGTAAGGCCGACCCCTTCATCAAAGTCGATCAAATATTGGCGCAGAATCTCTAGCACAATTGGAATGGAAGCCTATGTTCCCTATCACGCCTTCCGCCCCACGTGGCGATACCCAACCTACACCTCACTCGACATCGGCCGAAGCAGCTACGCGTCCGCAGCAGATCTTGCAATTGCCGGCAGAGCCAGTGATAGAACCGACCGAAGCGGACTGCTTCGACAAGACGCAGACTCCGGCCTGCTCGCCCCGCTTTGCCAATGTCATCTACGCCACGGAAGAAAAAGCCTTCTGGCTACTGCCGGAGCGTGCAGCCGACGCCATCAAGGAGGCGGCACAACGTTTAGAGCAGGACATTTCCCCGGACAAAAGCGCCGAGGATCGCAAGAAGGGTCTCGATGCCAACGGCCTGCTGGAACACTTTCTGGAACCACGCCTGAGCTTCTTTCTAGAAGGCGAAGAACAGGCCTGGATGCAGCGTTTCGAGTCGGAGAATCGTTTTTCCAATGGTCGCTATATCAATGAGCGCCGGGATTTGCTCACCGACCCACGTAACCTGGCCTTTCACAGAAACAAGGAGCGCCTGGATACCCTGAATCAATGGCTTGGGCTCTACAACAGTGCTATCTCCGAAGCGCATCGCCAGGGCTATGACTATCAGGATGGCCGGCTATTCAGCCCGCAGGCAGTAGCGGCCCGCAATGCCGTACAGGCCTACCTAGAGGCTCGCAACGCGCTACTCGAACAAGGTGAGCTACCAACCTATACGCTGCAAGAGATCGCCGAACTGATGCAGGAGGCCAAGCGTCGCTATGACGATGCCATCGACTGCACCGTCAACTGCAGAGCTCAGTTCAGAAGCTACCAGGTGTGGAAGGAGCAGCAGCAAAGCGCTTTCGATTATGCGCAGTACATTGATGCCATTCTCAAGGCTGCCGACTACGGCCTAGCCCTGCCTGAATTCGCCCTGATCAGCGACGAGCACTCCGGTGTGGTCAGCGGCATCGAGAGCTTCAAGGAATACCTTGGCCTCATCGATGCACAGCGTCGCCTGGAACAAAAGATGGAGGAGCGATATCAAGGCTGGATTCGGGCAAGCGGCGAGAATCTCCAGGCTCCCGCCGGATTGCTGAAAGCGGAAAAACAGGCCTGGAGCGCGCTGGAAGATCAAAAACTGCAGATTCGCTGGCGTGCGCAATGGGTCGTATCCAACACCCAGCCACGTCGCCACCTGCTCTGGGAGCCGGAACAGTTCGAGCCCAAGCCGGTCGATCGCCTGGTCAAGGTCGGTTTTCCCTTGCGCGAGGTCAGCCTGCCCGACACGCCCGGCCAACCGCTGCGTCACCTGAGCCTGAAGGTGCTCAAAAGCCTGCTGAAACCAGCAACAAAGCGCAGCGCGAGCTTCGCCGGTAACAGCAGCGGCCAGCAAGGCGAAGATCACGCCGCCAGCGACTTCAGTGACTGGCTCAAGGGCATGGGCAGCATCGAAATCAAGGACCAGGAAGGCCCTTGGTTCGACGCTGAAGGCTGGTTCGATGTCGAGCGCTTCTACCAATATGTCAGCCAGCGCAAAGGCTACCGGGTCGACGCCCTGCAGGATGCTGGCACTCGCCAGGAATGGGGCGAACGCCTGCGCCAGGTGCTGTTTCAAGACGATGCTGTCCGTCAGCTGCGCCTGTTCGATCCCACGCCCCAAGCGCAACTGGTGCGCTGCCTTACGCCACCGCAACCAAGCATTCATGGCGGCGCCTCGGTCGACGGGCCGTCCTTCGCCCTGCACGAAGGGGTAACCGCCGGCGCTCGGGCGCATTTCAATATCGACTTGGCCAGGGGCGAAATCGAACTGGGGAAAATCGATCTGCCGGAACGCTCCGCCGCCACGGATGTACAGGCCACCTATATCAACTACCAACAACAACTGGCGACGATGAACCTGGGCCGCTTTTCGGTGCACCTGGGCGCCCGCGCCTGGGGCTACACCGGGGTAGCCATGATGCTCGCCGCCGAACTGGAGCTGTCGCCTGGCAATACCGGCTACGGCGCCACCCTCGATCCCGTAGAGCCGGCCGAACGTGAGGCCAATAGCGCCAGCGCAGCCGGCAATGCGCGCACTGGGCAGGTGGTAACGGGACAAGGCGCCAAGGCCCAAATCGAGGACGGAGCATCGGCCAGCTTCAACCTGTTCGCCGGCGTCCAGGTCGGGATCAAGCTCACTGGTGCTCTGAATTGGGCACCTCCCAAGCAACTGGCGGACCTACGTGCCCTGCCCGCCTATACCGACGGGCAAGCCCCCAACGACGGCTGGCTCAGCCTCGCCCGCCTTGAAGGCGAACTGGCTGCCGCGATCGGAGTCGGCGCCAAGGGAGAGGTGACCCTCTCCTTGGACAAAGGCTGCCTGATCCTGCGCATCAAGGCGGCGCTAATCGCCGGCCCCGGCGTCTCCGGTACTCTCGCTTTTGCCGTGGGCTATGAAGCCATCATCGAACTGATCAACCTGATGCGCCGCGAACTGCGCGAAAACCAATATCACAATCTGGAGTGGGTAGAAGGTTCCGCCTTCGACTTCATCAGCAAGCTCAACGTACTGGGCGCTGTGGGTATCGATGTCGGCATGGTCTACATGCTGAGCCTGCGTAACGCCGACATTGTTATGAATCTCTACGAAGCCCTGACCAGTGGCGGCAAGGGCGGGCCAATCGCTCATGCGATCATGGGCTACGAAGACCAGGCCGAACTGGAACGGTGGTTTGTCGATGCCACTCCGGAAGCCCTGGGGCCGATGTTGATGACGCTGCTGTTCAGGCCGGAGGCATTCGATGCAGTGGATATAGCGTTTGACGATAACGGTAATCCTCAAGAACAGATCACACCCTATTCGGAACCAGCGTGCCATCTACTGCAACAACGGGCTATCGAAAGAATCCTTGGCTGGCTGTTACGTAATGCCGAGCGCACAGGCACAGTCAGCAATGCACAACGTCAGTTCGACGAAGCCTGTTCACGGATGAATCGCTTTGGTACCAAAGAGCCGCAACCAGGACAGGCCTACTGCACCAACCGGATGCGAATGGATAGGTTTATGGCTGAAGGAGTTATGCGTATCGGCCCTCAAGGGCCGATGGGTGATGATTTGCGGGCTCGCTACAAAGAACATGTCAAAACCTTGGGGCAACTAAGAGACAGTTACTGCCGGCGCAGCGATTACTACGGCCATACATTTGTCCCAGGCGGCCGTGCTACATATACAGGACCCAACGAATAAGCCATTGGAACTATATAATGTATTTTAGATACCTCATTGCCAGCACACTAACAACCCTGCTGTGCTTTTCAGCTTGGGCAAGTCAGCTGACACCGGAACAGCAAGAGGCCAAAGAAAAGGGCATTGCCTTGTACAACCAATATAAAGCAATGTCGGCAGAACCCTATTTAGAGGTCGCAGCCAAGGCAGGAGACAGGGAAGCCCAATATTATCTAGGCGAAGCGCTGCGAATGAACAATCGCTTTATGACAGAAGAAGCTCAAAAGTGGTTTATAGCCGCTGCTGACCAAGGTGATCTATATGCCATGCTCAGGCTTTCCCGCAGCGGTAGCGATCTATGTTCGGCCATGAGTAACTGCCCTTCTGACTCCAAAACGGCCTGGGACTGGCTCAAGCAAGCACGTGAAATTGGTAAAGCCCGTGCCGACGCCGGGGACTCGGAAGCCATGTACATTATGTACTTAGGAACAAATGATCTTGAGTGGTTAGAAAAATCTGCCGATGCGGGCTACGCCCCCGCGCAATACCTATTGGCAAGCCGTTATCAGGAAGGAAAAGGCTTTTTTTTCCCCCCCTGGAAGCGCTCAGAGAAAGTTGAGGAGCTGGCCAAAAAATCCGCAGAAGGCGACTTTGTAGCAGGAATTTTTCTATATCAACAATTCTTGAAAGGTGATGATACCGCTATACGATACTGGACAGAAAAAGCCGTCAGCCTAGGGTCAGCAGAGGCAATTTATGGTTATGGTGCCTTTTTAGCCCATGAGCCAGAACAATATGGATTCCCTTTAGATCCAATTAAAGCATATGGCTTTATCTACATGCTTAAAGATTTGGACGGAGGGGGCGGCATGCAAGAAAATGTAGAGTATAAGCTCCCCAAAGTCGCTTCAAAAATGACACCCGAACAAATCGAAGAAGCCAAAGTTTTTGCAGCGAAATGGAAGGCTACCCATCCGCCACTTTCCTTCTTCCCACCCAAATTAGGCTTCTAACACTCGGGCTCAACCCTCTGGCATAGTCATGCGGAGTTTCTGCCGACAAGAAGACTGCATCCATGAACATCGGCCAAGCCGCCAAGCACACCGGCCTTAGCGCCAAGATGATTCGCTACTACGAGTCCATCGACCTGCTGCCCCATGCCGGGCGCTCGGAGAGTGGCTATCGGCAGTACAGCAGCAGCGACCTGCACCGCCTGGCATTCATCAAGCGGGCACGGGACCTGGGGTTTTCGCTGGAGGAAGTTGGCAAGCTGCTGGCGCTGTGGCAGGACAAGCAGCGCGCCAGTGCCGATGTGAAGGCGCTGGCCGAGGAGCATATCGCCACGCTTTCACGCAAGATTGCCGAGATGAGCGCCTTGCGCGATACGCTGGTGGAGCTGGCGAACAGTTGCCAGGGCGATAGCCGGCCGGATTGTCCGATTCTGCAGGGCCTGGAGGAAGGAGTGAGTAGCGGCGCGGCGGGATGCTCGTCGCACCGTCAGCCGTAGGGCGGGTGAAACCCGCCAGACCGACAACGGCGGGTTGCACCCGCCCTACGTCAGTGGCGCCGCCAGTTCTAAAGCCCCTCCCATGGCACCGGGCGCAGCGTGAGGATTTGCGCACGGCGCACCCTACGGAGCAGAGCCCGGCAAAAGCTTTATCAGCGCATCCAGGGCGGGATCGGTTCGGCGTCCTTGGGTTCGTCTTCGGCGTTGAGCAGGGCCTGCTTCTTCGCTTCCTCGGCCAGGGCGGCCTTGATCTCGCGCATTACCGCGTCGATGTCGGCGGCGTCCTCGGGCTCGGCGAATTCGCCGGTCAGCTGCGTATCGGGCAGCAGTTTGCCGGCCTCGTAGAGCGCCCACATTTCCTTGGCGTACTTGGTGTACTTGAGCTCCGGTGCGAACTGGCCAAAATACTCGGCCATGTTGCGCACATCGCGCTCGAGCATGCTGAAGGCGTGGTTGTTGGCGGCGGCGTCCACGGCTTGTGGCAGATCGATGATCACCGGGCCTTCGGGGCCGAGGAGCACGTTGAATTCCGACAAGTCGCCGTGCACCAGGCCGGCGCAGAGCATCTTTACGATTTCCTGGATCATGAAGGCGTGGAATTCACGCGCGTCATCCGGGTGCAGGTCGACGTCATTGAGCCGCGGCGCGACATCGCCCTCGCCGTCGTCCACCAACTCCATCAGCAGTACGCCGTCGAGAAAGTCGTAAGGTTTGGGGACTCGCACACCAGCATTGGCCAAACGGAACAACGCGGCGACTTCGGCGTTCTGCCATGCGCTTTCCTGCTCCTTGCGCCCGTACTTGCTGCCCTTGGCCATGGCCCGCGCCTGACGGCTGCCACGCACCTTGCGGCCTTCCTGATACTCGGAAGCCTGGCGAAAGCTACGCTTGTTGGCTTCCTTGTAGACCTTGGCGCAGCGCAGCTCGTCGCCGCAGCGCACCACATAAACCGCTGCTTCCTTGCCGCTCATGAGCGGTCGCAGCACCTCGTCCACCAGGCCATCTTCGACCAGGGGTTCAATACGTTTGGGCGTCTTCATCGGTGTGGATCACGGGTCCTTTTTGGCCAGAGGCGGACTTTCAGGGGCCATCCTCTCACAGCGCGGGGCAGATGCCGACTCCCCCTGTTCAGGCACTGACCAGATGACGCCTGAGCGCCTCGATGGCGTAGCGTACTTTGGCCGGTTGGGCGTCGCGTCGAGGGGTGACGATATGCAGGCCGATGGGGTCGAGCTGCCAATCCGGCAACAGCGGCAACAGCTCGCCGCGAGCCAGCAGCTCACGGATTTCCGGCTCAGGCTGCAACGACACGCCCATACCCGCCAGGGTGAACTGGCGCGCGGCCAGGATGTTGTTGCAGCTGATGCGCGTCTCCAGCCGCAGGCGCTGCTGCACATCACCGGGGCCATGCAAGGTCAGGTGCTGGCTGCGTTCCAGATGCAGGCCGATCCAGTCGAGCTTGAGCAATTGCGACGGCTCGACGGGTAAGCCGACGCGGGCCAGGTAGGCCGGAGCGGCGCACAGGATCATGCGCCAGTCGGTCACGTAACGGGCCACCAGGCTGGAGTCCTCCTGGCGGCCGACACGGATGGCCAGGTCGATACGTGATTCGATCAGGTCGATCTGCTCATCGTGAAAGAACAGGCTCAGGCTCAACCCTGGATGGGCACTGAGCAACGGCGCCAACGCTTCGCTCAGCAACGGCCCGGAAAAACCGACCGGGGCGGCGACACGTAACTCGCCCACTGGAGCATCACGCTGCTCGGCCAAGCGCTGCTCGGCTCGCTCGGCCAGTTCGACTATCTGCCGGCAGCTTTCATAGAACTGCGCGCCGGCCTCGGTAAGGGTCAGCTTGCGTGTGGTGCGGTGCAGCAGCGTGACGCCAGTGGCCTCCTCCAGCCGGCGCACCTGCTGACTGACCGCCGAAGCCGTCATGCCCATGGCTTCGGCAGCTGCCACCATCGAGCCCTTCTGCACCACGGTAGCGAACAACGCCATGCGTTTGAGCTGCTCCATTATGAAGCCCTGCTTAATTATCCAAGTGCATCAGGCCACTTTTTCCAGGATTTATCCAGCGGTGATCATGTATCAACCATCACCTACCAAGGATTACTTCATGAAGATCGCACTGATCGGCGCCACTGGTTATGTGGGCGCACCGCTGCTGCAAGAGGCATTGAACCGCGGTCATCAGGTCACCGCACTGGTGCGCCATCCGCAAAAGCTGAGCGCGCATCCGCAACTGAACGCCATTGAGGCGGACGTTCACGACAGCGCAGCGCTGGCCGAGCAGTTGCGTGGACATGACGCAGTGATCAGCGCTTTCAATCCGGGCTGGGGCGTGGCAGAGATTCGTGAACAGTTCATCGCCGGCAGCCGCTCGATCATCGCGGCCAGCAAGCAGGCTGGCGTCAAACGCCTGCTGGTTGTCGGCGGTGCCGGCAGCCTGTACGTCGCCCCTGGCGTGCAACTGATCGACACTCCGGACTTTCCTGCCGAGTACAAGGAAGGCGCCGAGGGCGCACGCCAGGCGCTGAACATGCTGCACGAGGAGGCTCAGTTGGAGTGGACCTTTCTATCGCCCGCCGCCCTGCTCGCTCCGGGGCCGCGCACAGGCAAATTTCGTCTGGGCCACGACGAGCTGCTGATGAATGGCGATGAGCCGGGCAGCATTTCGGTTGCCGACCTCGCCGTGGCGCTGATCGATGAAACCGAGCGACCACAGCATATCCGCCAGCGTTTTACCTTGGCGTACTGAACCGAGCGCTGACGCGGGCAGCCGCTCCGAACGCCAATAAACCAGAGGAATGTCCATGACTCCATTCAGCAGCAGTGCCTTCGTCGCAACCGACACCCCGGCGCGCTATATCAGCCGGCTGTGCAAGCACTTCGCACACAAGATTCCGGTCAGCTTCGATGAACAACAGGGGCGCATCGAGTTCGGCGCTGGCCTGGCGACCCTGAAAGCGGAAAACCAGGGCCTGCGCCTGCTGGTTGAAAGCGCCAACAGCGAGGACCTGCATCGCCTGGAAGGCGTCGTCGGCAGTCACTTCGAGCGCTTTGCCTGGCAGGAAGAGTTGACCCTGGACTGGCAGCCCGACTGATTGCTCAGAGCGCATCCAGCCGCGCACGCAAGCGGCGCAGCACCGCCAGGGACTCGGGATTGTCGCCATGCACGCAGAGGCTGTCGGCCCGCAACCGCAGCGGCTTGCCATCGATATCGGCAAACGGCTCGCCGCTGGCAATGGCCAGCGCCTGGCCAAGGATACGCTCGGGCTCCTGATGCACCGCGCCGCTGAGCCGGCGTGGCGCCAGCTGCCCATCTGACAGATAGGCACGATCGGCGAACGCCTCGAACATCAGCGGAACATCGGCCTCGTCGGCCAGACGCAGCTCCCTGTCATTGTCAGCCAGCGCCAATACCATCAACGGCAAACCCTTGCGGTAGCTGGCACAGGCATCCAGCACCGCCATCAGCAACGCATCGTCACGCACCAGATCGTTGTACAGCGCGCCATGCGGTTTGACGTAGGCCAGCTGGCAACCACGCGCTCGGCAAAAGGCATCCAGTGCTCCCACCTGATACAGCACCAGTGCGCGGACCTCCTCCGGCGAGCATTGCAGATGACGCCGACCAAAGCCTTGCAGATCCGGATAGGACGGGTGCGCGCCAATGCTCACGCCGTGCGCCACGGCCAGCTCGACGCAACGCGCCATGATCAGCGGATCGCCTGCATGGAAGCCGCACGCCAGGTTAGCCTGATCGATCAGCGGCATGGCTAGTTCATCGTCGCCCATGCGCCAGGCGCCGAAGCCCTCGCCCATGTCGCAGTTGAGAAGAATACGGTTCATTCCAGCAGCTTAGAACGCCAGAAAAGCATGCGTAAAGCCCGCCCGACACTCGAGAATTAATCGCATTTACAAAATTTACACCTGCCTGCAGCCCAGTCGCCACGGCCTCTCCAGCCTGATGGCATGGACATCAACATCATCTGCAATTGAACCTTATATGCAAATCACTATCATCCCGGCCGTCTGCAACCGTTACGACTGCACTCTCTTACCGCCAGGAGTAGATCGATGTCCGCCCTTAATTCCCGTACCGCCTTGGCCAGCGCCATTGCCTTGGCCGCCAGCTTCGGCGCCCAGGCCAACGAGCCCATCGCTCTGGGCGACGTGGTCGTCAGCGCCTCCGGCTTTGAGCAGAAGATCACCGAAGCCCCAGCCAGCATCAGCGTGATCAGCCGCGAAGAACTGCAGCAGAAGCGCTATAGCAACCTGGCGCAGGCACTGGAAGACGTGGAAGGCATTGATGTACGTCAGGGCACCGGTAAGACCGGCGGCCTGAATATCAGCATTCGCGGCATGCCGAGCGACTACACCCTGATCCTGATCGACGGCCGCCGTCAGAACACCGCAGGCAACGTCACCCCCAACGGCTTCAACGAAACTGCCACCAGTTTCATGCCGCCGATGTCCGCGATTGAGCGCATCGAAGTGATTCGCGGGCCGATGTCCACGCTCTACGGCTCCGACGCCATGGGCGGCGTGGTCAACATCATCACCCGCAAGGTGGCCAAGCAATGGGGTGCCAGCTTGAGCCTTGACCATACCTTCCAGGAAAACCGCGATTACGGTGAAGCCAGCAATACCAGCCTCTACGCCAGCGGCCCGCTGATCGAGGGCCTACTGGGTCTCGCCGTACGTGGCAGCCTGTACGACCGCGGCGAATCGGACCTGCAGTTCGACAACGACAGCACCGTCAGCAAGCGCGGCGCCTCTCCCGTCGAAGGACGCAACACCACCTTCGGTAGCCGCCTGACACTGACCCCGAACGACGCTCACGACTTCGCCCTCGATTTCGAGCGAGGCCGCCAGGTCTACAACAATGACGACTGCCAACTGGGCAACCTCGACGGCAAGAATGGCGGCAGCGCCACCGATGGCTGCACCACCAACGCCCCGTTGCGTGCCAACGGCTACAAGGATGAACTGCGCTTCGAGCGTGACCAGATCGCCCTCAGCCATACCGGACGTTTGAGCTTCGGTACGCTGGAAAGCAGCATCACCCACAACACCACGGAAACCTTCGGCCGTACCATTCCAGGCAACCCGATTGGCAACTCGTACACAGGTTTCCCATCGATCGTCATCGGCGACGACCGCAAGCTGAAGTCGACCGATCTGGTCGTAGATACCAAGTTGGTCGCTCCCGTGGGCGAATCCCACATCGCAACGGTTGGTGCACAGTGGTGGGACGCCAAGGTCACCGACGGCATCGCCGATGAGGATTTCCAGCAGACATCCTGGGCGCTGTTCGCCGAAGATGAGTGGCGCCTGCGTGACGACCTGGCACTGACCCTGGGAGCCCGCTACGAAGATCATGAAGCCTTTGGTGGCCATGTCAGCCCACGCGCCTACCTGGTGTGGAACACCACCGACACCTGGACTCTGAAAGGCGGCGTAAGCCGTGGTTACAAGACCCCGACACTCAACCAGTTGCACAGCGGCATCAACGGCGTGACCGGCCAAGGCTCGACCATCACCATCGGCAGCCCCGACCTGGATCCGGAAATCACCACCAACACCGAGATCGGCGCGTACTACGACAACCTCTCTGACTTCAACGCCAACGTCACCCTGTTCCATAACAAGTTCAAGGACAAGATCGACGACGGCACGCCGTTGGCCAACTGCTTCTACACTGCGAATCCGAACCAGCCAGGCTGTGTCAGCTATGGCGCGGGCTTCACTCAGGAGAACTTCGCTCAGAGCGTGAACATCGGCGAAGCCGTCACCAAGGGTATCGAGGTTGCAGGCCGATGGGCGTTCGCCCCGGCCTGGGCACTGGCAGTCAACTACACATACACCGACAGCGAGCAGAAGAGTGGCATCAACAAGGGCGCGCCACTGACCAATACACCGGAGCATATGGCTCACGCACGCCTGAGCTGGGCAGCCAATGATCGCCTGACACTGTGGTTCAAGGGTGAATACCGCGGCGAACGTGCTCGCTTTACCGACCGCTACGAAAATCTGACGGCGGCGAACAAAGCCCTGTACGACGCCGCCGGCGACCTGAAGGCCTATGAAGTCTTCCACCTCGGTGGCTCGTTCAAGGCATCGGAGAACGTGACCTTCAGCGCCACGATCTACAACCTGTTCGACAAGGATTTCACCAGCGGCAGCTACTACACCACCAACACCGGCACCACTGGCTGGGCGTCCGACTATACGCAGATCGCGCAGTCCACCAGCGGTACCCTCGAAGAAGGTCGACGCCTGTGGCTGTCGACGGTCATCGAGTTCTGACCACAACCGCGCAAAGCAAAACGCCAGCCCTTGGGCTGGCGTTTTGCTTTTTAGCGACTGTCGGCCTGCAGGTGGGACGCTGTATCACTGCACGCATAAGCGACAGATCATCGCATCGTCAGCCATGGAAACGCAGACATTGGCCGTGCGAGATAATGGCCCTCTAGCGAACCACAGGGCGCCAGATCACATCCGGGCCGACGCTGGCCAGGTCGGTGCACCCCGTCAGGGCCATAGCCACCTCCAGCTCAGCGCGCAGCAGTTGCAGCACGTGCGCTACACCTATCGCACCGGCTGCGGCCAGGCCAAAGACGTAGGGCCTGCCCACGAGTACAGCGTTCGCGCCAAGGGCTAGCGCCTTGAGGATATCGCTGCCACGACGAATGCCTCCGTCGAGCAATAGCGGCACCCTGCCCTGCACAGCAGCGGCGATTTCGGGCAATACATCGATGGTAGCCGGCAGACCGTCCAGCGTACGCCCGCCATGGTTGGAGACGATCAGACCATCCATGCCAGCCGCCAGCGCCCGTTCGGCATCGATGCCGCTCATGATGCCCTTGAGCAGAATCGGCAAACGCGTCTGCTCGCGCAGCCAGGTAAGGTCGGCCCAAGTCGGTGCCGCCGCCAGCAACGGCCCGCCCAGGAGCAGGCTGCTGTTCTGCGAGTCGACTTGCGCCTGCAAGGGCCGCATACCACGCAGGTTGACCGCCTCGACACCCGCCGGCAGTGCGAAGCCGGCGCGCTGCTCACGATTACGCGCACCGTTGACGGGTGCATCCACCGTCAGCACCAGCGCCTGGTAGCCGGCGCTTTCTGCACGGCGGATCAAGGACGCAGTGAACTCGCGATCAGGCTGGATATACAGCTGGAACCACAGCGGCGCCTGCGCCTGCGACGCGATGATTTCCAGCTCGACACTGGCCTGAGTGCTGACGACCATGCCCGTGCCAAGTGCAGCCGCCGCAAGTACGCTGGCCAACTCGCCATCGGGATGGGCGAGCTTCTGGTAAGCCACCGGCGCGAGAACTATCGGGTGGGCAAAATCCTGGCTGAACAGGCGCAGTCGCGTATTGCCGCCGCTAAGGTCTTGCAGCACCCGGCTACGCAGGCGCAGACGCTCGAACGCCGCCCGGTTATCCGCCAGGGTCAACTCATCCGCAGCGCCGCCAGCCAGGTAGGCCCAAGCCTGTTCGCTCATGCGTTCGCGGGCGTAGGGCTCGTAGTCGACGACGGCGGCGATGGTGGGCGGAATCTGCTGTAGCTTGGGCAAGGACATGCTGTTTCTCGACAATCGGAGCGTGGAGGAAAACGTTCGATCAGGACAATGGTCCAGCGCTCAGGTCTGCGTCCATTGCCGCAGCAGGTTGTGGTAAATCCCGGTCAAGCGCACTAGCTCTGGGCTGTCTGGCACCTGCTGGCGCAGCGCCTGAATGCTGTCATCGAGTTCCAACAGCACGTTGCGCTGCTCGTCCTGGCGCACCAGGCTCTGCACCCAGAAGAACGAGGCCAGACGCGCACCGCGGGTCACCGGTTCGACCCGATGCAGGCTGCCGCTGGAATAGAGAACCAGATGGCCGGCCGGCAGCTTGATGCGCTGGTCCTGTACCACCAGTTCACCGCCCTCGTACTCGTCCGGTTCGCTGAAAAACAGAGTGGCCGACAAGTCGGCACGAATACGATGCGGCGTGCCCGGCACGCTGAATACCGCATTGTCGATATGGTCGCCGTAGGTGCCGCCCTCGGCATAGCGATTGAAGCGCGGCGGCACCACTTTCAGCGGCAACGCGGCGGCCATGAAACGCGGATGCTGGGCCAGGCAGGCCAGGATGAAATCGCCCAGCTGCTGCGTCAGTGGATCATCCTGAGCGAGCTGCTGGTTGGCCTTGACGTTCACCGCCTGGTGCCCAGCCGTCAGCCGGCCATCCTGCCAGTTGCCGCCTGCGAGCGCGGTGCGGCACTGCTGCAGCTGTTCGGCATTCAGCACGTCGGGAATGCGCAGCATCATGTTCGGGGTTCTCCAGGCCAATCGCGTTGCGAATGATTCTAAAGGGCTGCAGTACCCGGAAAGAAGCCCGATATGCTGCTACCACAAGAATGAAAACACCCCGACTGCGTGACAATCAGGGCGTTGTACCACTCAAGCGAGCTTAGAAGTGGAAGTTGGTGCTCAGAGTGAAGGTACGCGGATCACCCAGCAATGCACGGCGTCCCTGCCAGTTGGCCGAACTGACGTATTCCTCATTGGTGAGGTTGTCGATGTTCAGGCGCACGTCCACATTGGCATTGACCTCATAGCTGGCCATCGCGGCAAAGGTGGTGTAGCTCGGCACACGCCCGTAGCGACCATTGGCGACAATACGCTCGACGTCATCCGGACGCCCCAGGTAGGACGAACCAACGTGCTGGGCGCCCAGGCCCAGGGTCAGGCCGACGGGCAGGCGGTAGGTCGTCCACAGGTTGCCGGAGACCTTGGGCGTGAAGGCCAGCTCGTCACCATCGGTGCGCAGCTCATTGCCGTAGTCGCCACTATTGGCACGACGGCGCACGTCATCCAGATAGGCGCTGTGCTTGCGCTCGCTGTCCATGAACACGATGCCAGCGAAGACATCCCAGTTATCGGTGATCTTGCCACTGGCGCCCAGCTCCAGGCCTTTGACCACTTGCGCGCCATAGCCCTTGAGCGTAGCGGCGCCTGTTTGCCCGACATCAAGACCGGTAATCGCGACCTTCTTTTTCTCGGTATAGAACAGCGCAGCGGTGGTCGACAGACGGCGGTCGAAGAAGTCCCACTTGGTGCCAATCTCGTAGCTGTGCGCACGCACCGGATCGGCGCCCTTGATCAGCGCCGGCAGACCCTGGTCGGTACGCGAGATATCCGAGTTGGACAGGTAGGAACCCGGCGGTTGGGTGGATACACCGTAGGCCGCGTAGACGCTGCCGTTGGGCAGCGGCTTGTACACCACGCCCAGCTTGCCGCCCAGGCTCAGCTCGGTATCGTTGAAGTCATCACCCGGTGCGGCACTGCCATCAAGACGCTTGTTGCTGATGCTCGCCTCGTACTGCTCCAGGCGCAGACCACCGGTCACCTGCCATTGTGGGTTGATCTCGATAGTGTCGTAGACATAGAGCGCGGCGGTATCGACGTCGACCTTGGTGCGATCACGCGGGGCCAGAGCCGCCGGTACGCTGCGTTCCCAGTCCGGGTCGAAGACGCTGACCAGATCCGGCAGCGTCTGCGACGCGAAGCCCAGTGATTCGGACTTCTCGCGGCTCAGTTCGAGCCCCGCCGACAGGTTGTGATGCAAACCAGCGGTATAGAACTGTGTGGACAGGTTGGTGAGGTTGCTCAGCGAGGTGTTGACGCGGTCATACTGCTGGCGCTGTACGTTGACCAGTGCGGCATTGGCGTTGTTGTCGTCGTCCAGCACGTGGGTGTAGCGCGCCTGGCGATCAACGCGGGCCAGACGCGTCTGATTGCTGATGGTGACGCCAGCGGACAGATCATGTTCGAGGCGAAACATCAGCGCATCGCTGGTGGTGTCGTCGAAGTCGGACTTGAGGCCGAAGTACTTGTCACGATCAGCCGACCAAACCGAGGAGTCGAGCGGGGTGTTGGCTCCTTTGAGCTTGTCACGCAGGGTCACGCCGGCCACCCCCAGATCCGGGCGGTCGTTCATCTCGACGTGCTCGTACGCAACGATGGCGCGAGTGTCGGTGCCCAGACCGAAGGCCACAGACGGAGCGATACCCCAGCTGTTCTTCTCAGCGTGCTCACGGCCTGCGACGCCGCTGTCCTCGACCAGCAGGTTGAGACGGAAAGCGCTGCTGTCGTTGATGATCTGGTTGGTGTCGAGCGTGGCACGGCGGCGCGGCTCGGAGTCGTACTGATCGAAGCCGAAGCTGGCGCCGCCAGCGATGAAGCTTTCCAGGGTCGGCGTCTTGGTCACCTGATTGACGTAACCACCGGCACCACCGCGGCCATTGTCGGCTGCCGGCCCCTTGAACACCTCGACCTGCTCGACGTTGAACACGTCGCGGGTGTAGCTGCCGTTGTCACGCGCACCGTCGATGAACAGGCTGCCGCTGGTGTTGAAACCACGCAGGCTGAAGTTGTTGGTGCCGGTGGCGAAACCGTTTTCGCCAGCCTCGAAGCTGATCCCGGGAGTATTGCGCAGCACATCAGTCAGAGTGCGGGCGTTCTGCTGACGGAACAGGGTTTCCGGAATGACGTTGACCGTCTGCGGTGTATCGAGCAGTGCAGCGGTCTGTTTCGGCGAAGATGCTTTATCGACCTTGAACCCCTTGTCCTGCTGCCCCTGGACAGTTACGTCGTCCAGTTCGACTGCCGGCTCCTGGGCTACGGCGAAACCCGATAGCAGGGCCAGACTGACGGCCGAGGCCAGCAGACGACGCTGGGGGAAAGGTGCACGCTTGTTGTGTTTATCGCTCACGAGAGTCACTCCAGATGAAAACTGCGCGCGATAGTATTTGAGATTCAATCTTAATCAATCTTTACGAATGATTTACATGAACTTCTTTGTAACAAAAATGTCAGCGCAATCTGCAGGTAACCAGCGAAGCGCTCTAATCCGGCATTTCCCTTTTAAATATAGGAACTTGCGAAAATATGACGCCAGAAATGCAAACGCCCACACAAGGTGGGCGTTCATGACCTGCAGTGGCGCTTACAGGTAGTAAGACTTCAACGGCGGGAAGCCATTGAATTCCACCGCGCTGTAGCTGGTGGTGTAGGCACCGGTGGACAGCCAGTACAGGCGGTCGCCACTGGCCAGGTTCAGCGGCAGGCCATACTTGTAGTTCTCGTACATGATGTCGGCGCTGTCGCAGGTCGGCCCGGCGATCACCACCTCTTCCATCTCGCCCTTCTTCTCGGTCCAGATGGGAAACTTGATGGCTTCGTCCATGGTTTCGATCAGACCGCTGAACTTGCCCACGTCGGCATACACCCAGCGCTCGACGGCGGTGCGCGACTTGCGCGCCACCAGCACCACTTCCGATACCAGCACACCTGCGTTGGCGATCAGCGAGCGGCCCGGCTCGAGGATGATCTCCGGCAGCTCATCACCGAAGTCTTCCTTGAGGAAGCGGGTGATTTCCTCGGCGTAGGTTTCCAGGTCATTGGTGCGCTGGATGTAGTTGGCCGGGAAGCCGCCGCCCATGTTGATCATCTGCAGGGTAATGCCGTCTTCTTCCTTGAGGCGCTCGAAGATCACCTTGACCTTGGCGATGGCGGCGTCCCAGACATCGATGTCGCGCTGCTGCGAACCGACGTGGAAGGAGATGCCGTAGGGCACCAGGCCCAGTTGCTTGGCCAGGATCAGCAGGTCCAGGGCCATGTCCGGCTGGCAGCCGAACTTGCGGCTCAGCGGCCAGTCGGCGCTGGTCGAGCCTTCAGTGAGAATGCGCACATAGATCTTCGAACCCGGCGCGGCCTTGGCGATGTTGCGCAGGTCGGCTTCGGAGTCGGTGGCGAACAGGCGCACGCCCTTGTCGAAGAAGTAACGAATATCGCGGGATTTCTTGATGGTGTTGCCGTAGCTGATGCGCTCCGGGCCGACACCGGTGGCCATGACCTTGTCCAGTTCGTAAATCGAGGCGATGTCGAAGCTCGAACCCTTGTCGCGCAGCAACTCGATGATCTCGGTGGCCGGGTTGGCTTTGACCGCGTAGTAGATCTTGGCGAACGGGAAGCAGTTGCCCAGCTGATCGTAGGCATCGGCGATGATCTGACGGTCGATCACCACGAACGGAGTTTCGTGCTGATCGGCGAACGCCTTCATGCGCTGGAAAGTGGCGGGTGCGTAATAGTCTTCGACCTTGATCGACATGCTGGGGACTCCAATGGCAAAACCGGGAACACATTGATTCGGGCAGCAGAACCGCTTACAGGTTCCGCTACGTGTCGGGGCTGGCCGCGCTAAACGCTGGCCTGAACGTCTGACAGTTTCCCCACTTTGGTTCGCCTACTTCCCAAGGCATGTCGCCGAGCATCACCGGTACCGACCATAAGCCGGCCGGCAACCTCTCGTCGTCAGTACTTGAGCCGGATGGATCGTTTCCAGCATGGACGTTCGGGCGCGGACTTTAAGACCATGCGCCCCTCAGATCAACCGGAAATTCCTGCTAATTTCATCTCGTTCCAGATATCACACAAAACGTTCTGAAATGCTGAACAGGCGGGGCTTTCAGCCAGTTTGGCGCAGCCGTGTTTCAGTGCCATTGCAGCACCTCACGGCGAGCGGCTTGCACCGCTCGCCCACCGGCTCAATACACGTCGCGCCGATAGCGCCCTTCCTCGACCAGATCGTCCACTGTCTCATCGCCAAGCAGCTCACGTAGCACCGCATCGACACCGCCGGCCATACCTTGCAGGCTGCCGCAGACGTAAATCGTCGCCCCTTCGGCCAGCCAGGCTTGCAGACGCTCGTGCTGCTCGCGCAGCAGGTCCTGCACATAGCGTTTCTCGGCCTGGTCGCGGGAGAACGCCAGATCCAGGTGCTGCAGCTCGCCCCTGCTCAGTGCAGCTTCCATCTCCTCGCCACAGAAGAAATCCTGGGCGCGGTTACGCTCGCCGAACAGCAGCCAGTTGCGTGCCTGCCCTGCCAAGGTGCGCGCCCGTAGCAGCGAGCGCAGGCCGGCCAGACCGGTGCCGTTGCCGATCAGGATCAACGGGCGGTCATCCTCAGGCAGGTGGAAGCCGCTATTGCGTCGTACCCGCGCCAGTACCTGACCGCCCTCGGACAGGTACTCGGTCAGCCAGCCGGAGCCAAGGCCCAGACTGCCGTCGGCCTGCACGGCCTGACGCACGATCAGTTGCAGCACGCCATCGGCGGCGACCGAGGCGATGGAATATTCCCGCGTGCCCAGCGGTACCAGCGCATCTATCAACGCCTGAGCATGCAAGCCAACCAGGTGAGCGAAGCTATCCGGCAATTGTCGTTCGGCCAAGGCTTCGCTCAGGCTCATCGTCTGGCCATCAAGCGCTACCGGCTCAAAACCGTCGAAACCGGAGTGCTGCAACCAGGTTTGCACCCGCTCATGCGCATGACGAGGGCGAATCTCCAGGATATCGCCGGCTTGCCAAGTGCTCTGAGCAGGCGGTGTGAGGCTGATGAAGAACACCGCAGCACCCTGACTGCCTGGATTGAGCAGACGTCGCTCGACCAACGGCCAGTTCTGCCACGGCATCTCCTCGAAGCGAATCGGCGCGGCGCCGGTCAGCTCGCTCAGTTGCTGCTGCCAGTGCTGCAGGGCTGCCTGGTCGTCGCCGTCGACCTCGACGCTATCGAACAGGCGATGCGCACCCTGCAACCCCAGCCAGTCGTTGATGCGGCGGGCGAAACCGCAGAAATGCTCGTACTGCCGATCCCCCAGCGCCAGCACCGCATAGCTCAACTGCCCCAGCGGCAGCGAACCACCCAGTACCTTGCGCTCGAAGCCCTGCGCGGCATCCGGCGCCTCGCCATCACCAAAGGTGCTGACCACGAACAGCGCCTTCTGCGTGCGGCTCAGGCTGTCAGCGTCGAGGCGCGAGAGCGGCTCGACCCGCACCGGGATACCCGCAGCCTGCAACTGCCCTGCGCTCTGCCAGGCCAGTTGCTCGGCGAAGCCACTCTGGCTGGCGAAACCGACCAGCCAACCCTCGCCTGAATCGCCACCTTTCAAGGCAACACGCGCAGCCAGCGCCGCGCGCTTCTTGCGCCGACGGTCCAGATACAGCAGCCAGCCGGTAACGAAAAACAGCGGCATGGCCCCGGTGGCCAGCATCATCAGGATGCGCCCTGGCATGCCGAAGTACTCGCCGACGTGCAGCGCATAAATGCTCGCCAGCAGCTGCGCCTTGAAGCTCTTGTCGGCGTAGCGTTCATGGCGGCTGACTTCGCCACTTTTCGGATCGATCTGGAACTGGTTCAAGGCGCGCACATGCTCGGCGCCATCGAGCACATAGAAGACCGTCGCCGGCTGCCCGGCCACCGGCGGCAAGCGCAGGTTCCAGGCAACCAGCCCGGAGCCGGCAGTCTGTTGGATGCTCTGCCATACAGCGTCGTAGTCAACTTCCGGCGCGGGACCGCTGGGCACCTGACGTCCGCCCCGGCCACGCTCACCACGCTGCTCGGGCGGAGTATCGGAGAGCATGCGTGTCAGCCCCTCGCGGTACCAGTCATAAGACCAATACAGCCCCGTCAACCCGGCGCAGAGGTAGAACAACAGCGCCCAGGTGCCGGCGACAGCGTGCAAGTCCCAATTGAAGCTGCGGCCTTTCTTCTTCCAGTCCAGGGTCAGCCAGGTGCGCCAGTTCAGGGCCTTGCGCGGCCACCGTAGATACAGGCCGGAGAAGCAGAAGAACAGTAGCGCCACGGTACTGGCAGCCGTGATCTGCTTGCCTACTTCGCCCATTGATAGAAAGCGATGCAGCATCAGCATCAGGTGGAAGAAATCCTGCCCAATGGGCTCGGCCAGCACCTCCCCGGTGTAGGGGTCGAAAGGGATGCGCGGCCCGCGGCGCTCGCCCGGCGGTGGCAAAAGAAAAGCAGTGCCAGGCCCGTCATGGCGACCGTCAACCCACAACGCAGTAACACGATCAGCGGTAGCGGCCTCGATCTTCGCAGCCAGCTCGCCTGGCGTGAGATGCCCCTGTGCGCTGGGCTGGATCTGCCAGCGCTCGGCATTCAGCGCCCGGGTTATCTCGCCTTCAAAGCTATAAAGGGCGCCGGTGATACCCATGATCGCCAACACCAGGCCGGCGCTGATGCCGAAGAACCAGTGCAGCTGGAAGATGATTTTCTTGAACACGACGGAGCCACCCTTACCCTGACCCACTGCGACGGGCGGCTACTCTATATGGTAATAATTTTCATAACCATTCATTTACGCGATTTTTACGCATTTGCCCAAGGCTCGAAGCGCCTATCCCAGCGCTAACCTGAAAGCCGATGGCCGTACCTCGGCCAGCACCCGCAGTTATCGGTATAATCGGCAGTTTTCCGGGCGCCGCCGCCCCCTCAATCGATTCCAGCCAGGCACGCATCCATGACCACCCAGGCCGCCGAAGTCGCCAAGCGCCGTACTTTCGCCATCATTTCCCACCCGGACGCCGGTAAGACCACCATCACCGAAAAGCTGCTGCTGATGGGCAAGGCCATCGAAGTGGCCGGCACCGTGAAGTCGCGTAAATCCGATCGCCACGCCACCTCCGACTGGATGGAGATGGAGAAGCAGCGCGGCATCTCCATCACCACCTCGGTGATGCAGTTCCCCTACCGTGAGCACATGATCAACCTGCTCGACACCCCCGGCCACGAAGACTTCTCGGAAGACACCTACCGCACCCTGACCGCGGTGGACAGCGCGCTGATGGTGCTTGACGGCGGTAAGGGCGTCGAGCCACGTACCATCGCCCTGATGGACGTCTGCCGCCTGCGCGACACCCCCATCGTCAGCTTCATCAACAAGCTCGACCGCGACATCCGCGACCCAATCGAGCTGCTCGACGAAATCGAGGCGGTGCTCAACATCAAGGCCGCGCCGATCACCTGGCCGATCGGCTGCTACAAGGACTTCAAGGGCGTCTACCACCTGACCGGCGACTACATCATCGTCTACACCCCCGGTCACGGCCACGAGCGCACCGAAGCCAAGATCATCCAGAAGCTGGATTCCGACGAAGCCCGCAACCACCTCGGCGACATGTACGAGCGTTTCGTCGAAGAGCTGGAACTGGTACAGGGTGCCTGCCACGCGTTCGAACCCGACGCCTTCCTCAAGGGCGCGATGACCCCGGTATTCTTCGGCACCGCACTGGGCAACTTCGGCGTCGATCATGTGCTCGACGCCGTGGTCGACTGGGCGCCGCGCCCGCTGCCGCGCGCCGCCAACGAGCGCAACGTGGAGCCGACCGAGGAGAAGTTCTCCGGCTTCGTGTTCAAGATCCAGGCGAACATGGACCCGAAGCATAGGGACCGCATCGCCTTCATGCGCATCTGCTCGGGCAAGTACACCCAGGGCATGAAGATGCGCCACGCGCGCCTGGGCAAGGATGTGCGCGTCGGCGACGCGCTGACCTTCTTCTCCAGCGAGCGTGAGCACCTGGAAGAAGCCTACGCCGGCGACATCATCGGCCTGCACAACCACGGCACCATCCAGATCGGCGACACCTTCACCGAGGGCGAGAACCTGGGTTTCACCGGCATCCCGCACTTCGCCCCGGAACTGTTCCGCCGCGTGCGCCTGAAAGATCCGCTGAAATCCAAGCAGCTGCGCCAGGGCCTGCAGGAACTGGCCGAGGAAGGCGCCACCCAGGTGTTCTTCCCCGAGCGCAACAACGACATCGTGCTCGGCGCGGTCGGTGTGCTGCAGTTCGACGTGGTCGCCAGCCGCCTGAAGGAGGAATACAAGGTGGAGTGCGCCTACGAGGCGATCAACGTCTGGTCGGCGCGCTGGATCGAATGCAGCGACGAGAAGAAGCTCAAGGAGTTCAAGGACAAGGCCTATGAGAACCTCGCCGTCGACGGCGGTGGCCACCTCACCTACCTGGCCCCGACTCGCGTCAACCTCAGCCTGATGGAAGAGCGTTGGCCGGAGGTGAAATTCCGCGCGACGCGCGAGCATCACTGATCCATCGAACAAGGCCCGCTCTGCGGGCCTTGTGCTGTCTACTCATTCTCATCCAGCGTCCAGGCCACCAGAGAATCACCCAGGCGCGTACCGAACGAGCCGTGCCCGCCGGCCATTACCACCACATATTGCTTGCCGGTCTTCTCCGACACGTAGCTGATAGGCGTGGCCTGGCCGCCGGCCGGCAGCCTGTCCTTCCACAACTCCTCGCCGGTGCGCATGTCGTAGGCGCGCAGGTAGTAGTCCAGCGTGCCGCTGAGAAAGCCCAGACCACCAGCAGTGACCAACGGGCCGCCGAGGTTCGGCACGCCGACGGTCAGGGGAATGCCCAGCGGGGCACTGTCGCGGCTGGTGCCATTCTTGCGCTGCCAGACCTTGTCCATGCTTCGCAGGTCCACCGCCGTGACAGTGCCCCATGGCGGCGCCTGGCAAGGCAGACCGAGGACCGAAAGAAACGGCTTCAGGCTAACCATGTAAGGCGCGCCACGATTGGGTTGCAGACCGGTTTCGCCACTGCCATAACGAACATCCTGCGCCTTCTCGCGTTTGACCAGACGCGACACGAACGCCAGATAGTTGGGCGCGCCAAACAGAATCTGCCGCTGCGGGTCGACCGCCACCGATGGCCAGTTGAATACGCCGACGTTGCCCGGGTAGATCAACGATCCCTGCTCCGATGGCGGAGTGAAGTCGCCCTCGTAACGCAGACGGTGGAACTGGATGCGGCACATCAACTGATCGAAGGGCGTACCGCCCCACATGTCGCGTTCGCGCAGCGGCTCGTCAGGGGCATAGCTGAGTTTTGATGCCGGCTGGGTCGGCGCGGTGAAGTCGCCCTCCACCGTACCCTGCGGCACTGGATGCTCGCTGACCGGCACGATGGGCTCACCGTTGCGCCGGTCAAGCACATAGAGGTCGCCGCGCTTGGTCGGCTGGATGATCGCCGGCACCGGCCCATCAGCGCCGTCGATATCTATCAGCGTGGGCTGAGACGGCAGGTCGCGGTCCCAGAGGTCATGATGCACGGTGCGGAATTCCCAACGCACCTTGCCGGTTTCCACGTCCAGCGCCACCAGCGCCGCAGTGAAACGTTCGGCCTCGGCGCTGCGTTGCACACCCCACTGATCTGGCGTCTGGTTGCCCATGGGGATGTACACCAGGCCCAGTGCCTCGTCCGCCGCGGCGATGGTCCAGGAATTTGGCGTGCTGCGCACGTAGGTCTCACCGGCCGGCAGCGGCTCGGTGGCATCGGGGCGCCCGGGGTCGAAGTTCCACACCAGCGCGCCGGTGCGTACGTCGTAGGCACGGATCACCCCACCCGGCGAATCCACCGAGCCGTTGTCGGTCACCGAACCACCGACGATGACCAGTTTCTCGGTGACCACCGGCGGCGAGGTAGGCAGGTAGATGCCCAACGCATCGTCGCCCAGGCCAACCTTGAGGTCGACCATGCCGGCCTCGCCAAAGTCCTCGCACGGCTTGCCGTCATGCACATCGAGCGCGTACAGCGTGGCATCGTTGGTCGGCAGGAACAGTCGCTGGGTGCAGCGCGCCGTTGCCGCTGGTGAAGGCTCCGGCGCCGCGCCATCTCGGGCGGCAATCAGTGGGCCGCGATAGGCTGTCGCATCGTGGTAAGCCAGACCACGGCAGGTCATGTGCTGGTAATACTCGGCCTGGCGGTTGATCGCTGGGTCGAAGCGCCAGCGCTCCTCGCCGGTGTCGGCATCCACTGCGATGGCGATGCTGTGCGGCGTGCAGATGAACAGGTTGTCACCGACCTTGAGCGGCGTCACCTGATTGGTAATCTCGCCGGGGTCGCCCTCACCGGGCAGATCCCTCGTGTGGAATTCCCAGGCTTTCTTCAGCCGCCCGACGTTGGCCGTGGTGATCTGCTCGGCACTGGCATAGCGTTCGCCACGCGACGAGCCGCCGTAGGCAGTCCATTCGCTGGCCGAACGACTGGCTGTCGCCACACCGGCAGCGGCCATACGCGGCTCGTCGAAGCGGCCGGGCAAGCGATGATAGTCCTGCGTCAACGAATAACCAGCCATGCCCGCTCCCAGCAGCAGGCCGATACCCAGCATCACGCTGGCACCGTCACGCCAGGGTTGCCCAGGCGCGATATGCCGGTTGATCCAGGGCAGCAGTAGCCACAGGCCGAGCACGCACCACAGGTCGATGCGCGGCGCCATCTGCCACCAGTCGAAACCCACCTCGTAGATTGTCCAGGCCAGGCTCGCCAGCAACACCAGGGCATACAGCCATAGCGCCGCGCGCTGACGGCGATGAATCAGCATGCCCACCAACAGCAGGCCGAGGCCAGCCAGCAGGTAGTACCAGGAACCGCCCAGCCAAAGCAGATAAGCGCCACCGAGCGCCAGCAGCGCGCCCAGAACGACTGTCGCCCAAACCGTAAGCGTGATGCGCAGGAGCTGCGCCTTGTTGTTGTCTGTCATTGCTCGCTCCCCGAAACGCTGCCCCCGGAGATCGGGGCCGTGATCTGTGGATGCGAAGTGAGGGAGAGAGTTCAGCGATTCTGCGAGTAAGGCTGCACTTGCAAAGCCGTATGCTGGACATGTCGCCACCCAACGCTCTACTGAGTGTAAAAAAACCGGCTGCTAATTGATCAACAGGTGGCCATCTTTAGCTGTGCAGGACAAGCGGAGCAGATCCGGTTGCGCCAATAGCCGTTCAGCAATTGCCGGCTCCAGCTCGGTGCGGATACGACGCGCCAGCGCGCGAGCGCCGAAACGCACGTCATGTTCGCGACACAGCCTGGCGCGAGCACTCTGCTCCACCTGTAATGAGCGGCCCTGACGGCCCAGGCGCTGATTGAGCTTGTCCAGTTCGATGCTCAGCAAGGCATCGAGCCACTGCTCGTCGACACGCTCGAACACCAGAATGCGGTCGAGGCGATTGAGCCATTCCGGCTCGAAACGCTCGTGCAGCACCTGCTCCAGCAATGCACCCTCGCCCTTGGGCGCAAGCCCCAGCCAGCGTCGCCAACCACGAGCGAAGCGCTCGCGGTAGCGCTGCGCCTGCTGCGCACCGACGTTGCTGGTCATGAAGATCAGGCTGTTGCGGAAGTCTAGGGTGCGGCTACCGGCGGTCAGGGTCAGGCGGCCATGTTCGAGAATGCCGAGCAGGCTGCGCAGCACTTCGGGGCTGGCCTTCTCCAGTTCGTCGAACAACACGATGCCGGGCCGGCCGAAACTGCCTGCGATGGCTTCGGCATCGAACAGCGTGGTGCCTTCCTTGCTACCAACGTAACCGGGCGGCGCACCGGTCAAAGCTGCGGCGTAGTGCTCCTGGGCCAGGGTGTGCATATCGATGCGGCACAGGGCATCGGCGCGACCATGGATGGCCTGCGCCAACAGGCGCACGATCTCGGTCTTGCCAACGCCGGTCGGGCCCATGAACAGGTTGACCGCCAGTGGCCGCTCGCGCTCGCCGATATCGGCCTTGACCACCTTGAGCATGGCCTCGACCTGCGCCAGCACCACGTCCTGGCCGACGATGCGCGAACGCAGCAAGGCCATCACGGTAACGGGCTCGAAGAGGAAGCGTGATTGCAGCCGGGTAACGCCCTGCTGCTCCAGGCGCTCGCGGTTGCTGTCGATCAGGTCGTTGGCGAAGGGCATAGACCGCCTCAGGTGCTTGAAAAGCTCGCGGCTAAAGCCCCTCCTACTACAGTGGTATCCCGTGGGAGGGGCTTTAGCCGCGACATACGAAGGTTCAGGCCGTGCGTTCCTTGCCCGGATGCGGCAATTCACCCACCGGGCAGTCAGCCACACCGATGGTCGAGCGGGTGAGTTTCTCCACGTCCTCCTGGGCCTTCTGCGCATCCAGCACCCAGGTGCGGTAGAACTCGAACGGGCAATCGGCCACGCCCTTGTCGCCATCACCGGAGTTGTAGACGCCGGTGTAGCCGCGATGGAGCAGCTTGAACAGGTGGTTCTGCGATTGGTCGTTGGCGCGCGCATCGCGGATCTGCGACACCGACAGCTGGGCGTACTGGATGCCCATTTCCTCCTCGCCACACTCGCCCAGTGTGCGGCCGTCGAAGCCGATCACAGCCGAGTGGCCGAAGTAGCTGTACACGCCGTCGAAGCCGGTGGCGTTGGCCACCGCCACGTAGCAATTGTTGGCCCAGGCCATGGTCTTGGCCATCAGCACCTGCTGATCCTTGGCCGGGTACATGTAGCCCTGGCAGCGCACGATCAGCTCGGCGCCCTTCATCGCGCAGTCACGCCAGATTTCCGGGTAGTTGCCGTCGTCGCAGATGATCAGGCTGATCTTCATGCCCTTGGGGCCTTCGGACACATAGGTGCGGTCGCCCGGATACCAGCCCTCGATGGGACACCAGGGAATGCACTTGCGGTAGCGCTGAACGATCTCGCCCTGGTCGTTGATCAGGATGAGCGTGTTGTACGGCGCCTTGTGCGGGTGCTCTTCATGGCGTTCGCCGGTGAGCGAGAAGATGCCCCAGGTCTTGGCCTCGCGGCAGGCGGCGGAGAAGATCGCCGTTTCCTCGCCGGGGATGGTCGCGGCAGTGGCCATCATCTCGTCCTTGTCGTACATGATGCCCATGGTGCTGTACTCGGGGAACACCACCAGGTCCATGCCGGGCAGGCCGAGCTTCATGCCCTTGATCATCTCGGCGATCTTGCGCGCGTTATCGAGCACTTCGGCCTTGGTGTGCAGGCGCGGCATCTTGTAATTGACGACGGCGACGCCGACGGTGTCAGGGCTGCTGGAAATATCGCCGTGGCGCATGGCTGTATGTCCTCCGGTTGACTGCTTGTTTGTGGGAGCGGCTTCAGCCGCGAAATGCTCTATGTGTCGCTGGTTATCGCGGCTGAAGCGCAATGCCGCCCAGCCGCTCCTACAGGAACGTTCTGCAAACTGGATTCCCGCCTTCGCGGGAATGACGGTGAAAAACCACGTCATCCCCGCGCAGGCGGGGAGCCAATAAACAGCCTCAGTGGCTGATCATCCACGGTCGTGCCGATGGGCTGGCCTTGAGGCCGTGGGGGTTGGCCTTGGTGCGTTCGACCGGTTTGCTCGGGCCGCAGCAACTGCAGCCGGCCGGGTGCTTGCGGTTGGCCTTGTACTCTTCGAGGCTTTGCGGCGCGTGGGCACTGCGCTCGTTGGTTTCATGGGCGCGGCGCTGGCTGCCGGCCATGCTGGTCAGGCCCGGCGCACTGAGGATCACCCGCTCGCTCGGTGTGTCGCAGTAGGGACAAGCGCAGGCGGCGTCACGCTCGGCCATCGGCCGCAGTACGGTGAAATCGCCACAGCTCGGGCAGTCGTATTCGTAGATGGGCATCGGAGCGCTCCTCGGGGGGAAGACGGTGCGCACGGCGCACCCTACGGTGGCCGTGCGCGCGAGCATCACTTGTCGTAGGCGATGGGCAGGTCGATGCTGCCGTCGAGGAACTTGCTCGGGCCGCTGGCGCTGGGGTTGATGTCGAACTCGAAGATATCGGTCGGCAGCCACAGCGTGGCGCAGGCGTTGGGGATGTCGACCACGCCGCTGATATGCCCCTGCACCGGCGCCGAGCCGAGCAGCGAGTAGCCCTGGGCAGGCGAGTAGCCGAACTTGGTCAGGTAGTTGATGGCGTTGAGGCAGGCCTGCTTGTAGGCCAGGTTGACGTCCAGGTAGTGCTGTTTGCCATCGTCGTCGACCGAGATGCCTTCGAAGATCAGGTAGTTGTTGTAGGTCGGTACGATCGGGCTGGGCTTGAAGATCGGGTTCTTGATGCCGTACTTGGCCATGCCACCCTTGATCAGCTCGACCTTCATGTGCACCCAGCCGGCCATCTCGATGGCGCCACAGAAGGTGATCTCGCCGTCGCCCTGACTGAAGTGCAGGTCGCCCACCGACAGGCCGGCGCCGTCGACGTAGACCGGGAAGAAGATCTTCGAACCGCGCGACAGATCCTTGATGTCGCAGTTGCCGCCATGCTCACGCGGCGGCACGGTGCGCGCGCCGGTAGCGGCCGCCAGGTCACGGGCCTCGCCCTTCATCTTGCCCATGTGTGCGGTGCTGGCGAACGGCGGGTTGGCCAGCGGCGGCACGCGGGTCGGGTTGGTGTCGATCAGTGCCTGCTCGCGCTTGTTCCAGTCGGCGAGCATCTTGTGATCCGGCAGGCAGCCGATCAGCCCCGGGTGGATCAGGCCGGCGAAACGCACGCCGGGAATGTGCCGGCTCTTGGTGAACATGCCCTCGAAGTCCCAGATCGACTTCTGCGCCGAGGGGAAATGGTCGGTGAGAAAACCACCACCGTTGTTCTTCGAGAAGAAGCCGTTGAAGCCCCAGAGCATGTCCTGCTTGGCGCCGATATCGAGCAGTTCGACGATCAGCAGGTCGCCCGGCTGAGCGCCTTTCACGCCTACCGGGCCGGACAGGTAATGCACGGTGGACAGGTCGACGTCACGCACGTCGCTGGCGTCGTCGTTGTTCTTGATTGCACCGCCGGTCCAGTCGTAGGTCTCGAGGATGAAGTCATCGCCCGGGTTGACCCAGCAGGCCATGGGAATGTCCGGGTGCCAGCGGTTGTGTACCTGTTCGTTATCGGTAGCAGCCTGGTTGAGGTCGACCTTGATCAGGGTATCGGTCATGACTGAGCTCCATAAGACCTGTTAGGAATGCCGGCCTGTGCCGGGGTACGGAGTCAGTCTCGGGCGCGTGGTGAAATCGGCAAATACGTTGGATGACGTATGCCTGCGTTGCAGGATTCATGGGCCTGCAGGCATTTTTCGCATGCGCGAAAAAGCGGCCGATGCATGGAGAACACAGCGGCCGTAAAACGGGAATCTGTACCTGTAGGAGCCGGCTTGCCGGCGATTGATTGCCAACGACAGCATCGCCCGCAAGCGGGCTCCTACAGATTGCGTCACACCGACAAATAACGGCTGATGCTAGCCTCATCGACCTTGTCGCGGGTTTCCTCGACGACGAACTTACCCTTCTCGATGACCAGGAAGCGGTCGGCGATTTCCATGGTGAACGACAGCACCTGCTCGGACACCACGATGGTCAGGTCGCGCATATTGCGAATCTCCTTCAGGCTGCGGGCGATGTCCTTGATGATCGACGGCTGGATGCCCTCGGTCGGCTCATCGAGCAACAGCACCTTGGGGTTGGTGGCCAGCGCGCGGGCGATGGCCAGCTGTTGCTGCTGACCACCGGAGAGGTTGCCGCCCTTGCGGTGGCGCATGTCATGCAACACAGGGAACAGCGCATAGAGGTCGTCCGGCACCTTGCCCCCGGCGGAGGCCGGCAGTCCGGTCTGAATATTTTCCAGCACGGTCATGTGCGAGAAAATCATCCGCCCCTGCGGCACGTAAGCGATGCCGCTTTCCACCCGCTGATGGGTTTCCAGTTTCGACACGTCCTTGCCGTCCACGCGAATCTGCCCGCCCCACTGCGGCAGGATGCCCATCAGGCTCTTGAACAAGGTGGTCTTGCCCATACCGTTGCGGCCCATCACCGCGACGATTTCTTTCTTCGCCACGTCGAGGTTGAGCTCGTGGAGGATCTGGCTCTGGCCGTAGCCAGAAGCGAGGTTGCTGATCTGGAACATGCTTGTCACTCCAACATAGACGGTGCGCACGGCGCACCCTACGGTCTGATACCCGGGTGTAGGGTGCGCCGCGCGCACCGTTTCGTAGCCATGGCCATCAATGCCCCAGGTACACCTCGATCACCTTCGGGTTGCTCTGCACCGCCTCCATGCTGCCCTCGGCCAGCACCTTGCCCTGGTGCAGCACGGTGACGCGGTGGGCGATGCTTTTCACGAACTCCATGTCGTGCTCGATGACCAGCACCGAGCGGCCCTGGCTGATGCGGTTGAGCAGATCGGCCGTGGCCACTCGCTCGCTGACGCTCATGCCGGCCACTGGCTCGTCGAGCATCAGCAACTGCGGGTCCTGCATCAGCAGCATGCCGATCTCCAGCCACTGCTTCTGCCCATGCGAGAGCAGGTCGGCCTGACGGTGCAGGTGATCGCCGAGCATGATTTCCTGCGCCACCTGTTCGACCCGCTCGATCACCTCTTGCGTGCGCTTGAAGAACAGCGCGCCGAACACCTTGCGCCCGGCCGGGTAGGACATCTCCAGGTTCTCGAACACCGTCAGATTTTCGTAGATCGACGGATTCTGAAACTTGCGCCCGACACCTGCTCGCACGATGTCGAACTCGCGCATCTTGGTCAGCTCGCGTCCATCGAAATCGATACTGCCGGCGGTGGCGCGGGTCTTGCCGCAGATCAGGTCGAGCACCGTGGTCTTGCCGGCGCCGTTGGGGCCGATCACCACATGCACTTCGTTGCGGTCGACGTAGAGGTTGAGGTCGTTGACCGCCTTGAAGCCGTCGAAGGACACGGTCAGCCCCTCGATGGCCAGTACCGGCTTGGCGGCCTGGAAGCCTGCGGGGCTGTTCATGGCGTGGTCTCCAGTTCAGGGGTTGGGCGCTTGCTGGGAGCAACGGCAACGGGCTTTGGCGCAGCGGCCACCTGTGGCTTGCGCTGCAAGCGGGCCAGCCAACGCTTGCCGTGGCTGTCCCACAGCCCCGCCAGGCCATTGGGGAAGTACATGACCACGACGATGAACAGGCCGCCCATCAGGTACAGCCACAACTCGGGGAAGCTTTCGGAGAAGTAGGTCTTGCCGAAGTTGACCAGCAGCGCGCCATACACCGCGCCGAGCAGCGACAGGCGCCCGCCGACCGCGGCGAAGATGACCATTTCGATCGACGGTACGATGCCGACGAAGCTCGGCGACATGAAGCCCACCTGCAGGGTGAACATCGCCCCACCGATACCGGCGAACGCTGCGCCGACGCAGAACACGAAGATCTTGAAGCTGGCCACGTCGTAGCCGGAGAAGCGCACCCGCTCTTCCTTGTCGCGCATCGCCAGCAGCAGCCGGCCAAGCTTGGAGGCGACGATGAAACGCGCGATCAGAATGCAGCCAAGCAGCAGCACCGCACTGACGAAATAGAGGATCAGCTTGGCTTCGTCCGTGCGGATATCCCAGCCCTTGAGCGTGCGCAGGTCGGTAATACCGTTGACCCCACCCGTCAGGCCCTGCTGGCCGATGATCAGCACGGTGAGGATCAGCGCGATAGCCTGGGTGACGATGGAGAAATACACGTCGCCGACGCGGCGCTTGAACATCGCGATACCGATCACCAAAGCCAGCAACACCGGCACCGCCACCACCGCGATCAGGGTGAAGCTCAGGCTGTGGAAGGGTTCCCAGAACAACGGCAGTTCGGTGATCTGGTTCCAGTCCATGAAATCCGGGATACCCGGCGTGGACTGGATCTTGGTGCTCTCCGGGTCGGATGCCTCGAGCTTGAGGAACATCGCCATGCAGTAGCCGCCGAGGCCAAAGAAGATGCCCTGGCCCAGACTCAGGATGCCGCCATAGCCCCAGCACAGCACCAGGCCAACGGCGACGAAGGCGTAGGTCAGGTACTTGCCCACCATGTTCAGGCGGAAGGCATCCAGCGCCAGCGGAAACACCACCAGAATCAGCGCGGCGAGCAGCGCCAGGCCGATGGCGCCATGCTTGCCGCCGAGTAGGCTTTCGTATGCGTTTTTCATCAGTTAATCCCCCTGCATACAAAAAGTCGCGTTGAACCGTAGCGAGCACCGCGCGCCGCCGCAGATGGGGCGCACAGTAGGTTGAAAGTGACCGTTCATTTGCGCACCTTGGCCGAGAACAGCCCCTGCGGACGCAGCATCAGAATCAGCACCACGGCGGACAGGGTGAACACCTTGGCCATCGAACCGCTGGTGAAGAACTCAAGCAGCGATTGCGCCTGGGCGATGCTGAAGGCCGAGGCGATGGTGCCGAGCAAGCTGGACGCACCGCCGAACACCACCACCAGGAAGGTATCGACGATGTACAGCGAACCTGCTGTCGGCCCGGTCGAACCGATGGTGGTGAAGGCCGCGCCCGCAACGCCGGCGACGCCGCAGCCGAGGGCGAAGGTCATGCGGTCGACGCGCTTGGTGTTGATACCCACGGAGCGCGCCATCACCCGGTTCTGCATGGTCGCGCGCACCTGCAGCCCCCAGCGCGAGCGATAGATCATCAGAAACAGCAGCGCGGTGAGCAGCAGGGTCAGGCCCATGACGAACAGGCCGTTGCGCGGAATGTCGATGGCCTCGGTCGGGTTCCACGAACCCATCAGCCAGTCCGGCAGCGTGGCGCTGACTTCACGCGCGCCGAAGATCGAACGAAAGCCCTGCTGCATCACCAGGGACAGGCCCCAGGTGGCCAACAGAGTGTCCAGCGGACGCTGGTAGAGCTTGCTGATCATCGCCCACTCAACCAGCCAGCCAATGGCGCCGGCGATGAAGAACGAGAGGATGATCGCGAGGAAGAAGTAGTAAGGCCCGAAGGCCGGTGCGTAGCTGGACGTCAGCGAAGACACCACGAAGGTGGTGTAGGCGCCGATGGTGAGAAACTCGCCATGGGCCATGTTTATCACGCCCATCTGGCCGAAGATGATCGCCAGCCCCAGAGCCATCAGCAGCAGCACGCAGAACACGGACAAGCCGTTGAACCCCTGCATGGCTGCGATGGCGCCGAATTCCGATAGCCATTCCATGTCGATGGTCTCCAGAAGAAAAGAGAAAAGCCGGTAGGAGCCGGCTTGCCGGCGATTCATTGATCGCCAGAAAGCTGGCTCCTACGAGAGGGTGTTGCTTACTGGTAGCCTTCCGGGAAGGGGTTCGGCTCGATCAGGTCGGACTCGAATACCACCTTGAACTGACCGTCTTTCTGCACTTCACCGATGCGGGTCTTGCTCCACAGGTGATGGTTGTCGTGCACCTTGACGTAGCCTTCCGGCGCGGTGTCCAGCTCGATGCCCGGGGAAGCGGCGACGACCTTGTCGATGTCGAAGCTGCCGGCTTTCTCCACCGCAGCTTTCCACAGCCATGGGCCGAGGTAGGCAGCCTGGGTCACGTCACCGATCACCGCGTCCTTGCCGTACTTGGCCTTGAAGGCTTCGACGAAGGCGGCGTTGTTCGGGTTGTCCAGGCTTTGGAAGTACTTCATCGAGGCGTAGAAGCCAGCCATGTTCTCGCCGCCGATACCCAGCAGCTCGTCTTCGGTGACCGACAGGGTCAGCAGGGTCTGCTTGTCGGCGGTGACGCCAGCGGCCTTCATCTGCTTGTAGAAGGCGACGTTGGAGCCCCCGACCACGGCAGCGAAGACCACATCAGGCTTGCGCAGCTTGATCTTGTTGATCAGCGAGCCGAACTGGGTGTTGCCCAGCGGGTAGTACTCTTCACCGACCACCTTGCCGCCGAGCACGTTCTCGATGTGCTTGCGCGCGATCTTCATCGAGGTGCGCGGCCAGATGTAGTCAGAGCCCAGCAGATAGAAGGTCTTGGCGCCCTTCTCCTTGGCGACCCAGTCCAGGCCCGCGAGGATTTGCTGAGTCGCTTCCTGGCCGGTGTAGATGACGTTCTTCGACTGCTCCAGGCCTTCGTAGAAGGTCGGGTAGTAGAGCAGGCCGTTTTCCTTCTCGAACACCGGCAGCACCGCCTTGCGCGAAGCCGAGGTCCAGCAGCCGAACACGGTGGCGACCTTGTCACCAACCAGCAGTTTGCGCGCCTTCTCGGCGAAGGTCGGCCAGTCGGAAGCCCCATCTTCCTGAATGACCTTGATCTGCCGGCCGAGCACACCGCCACTGGCGTTGATCTGCTCGATGGCCAGGCGTTCGGCCTGGATCGAACCAGTTTCGGAAATGGCCATGGTGCCGGTGGCCGAATGCAGAATGCCGACCGTGACCTCGCTGTCGGTCACCGCCAGGCCGGTGGTGTTCACCTCGGCGCTGGCCACATGGCTGAACAGACTGCCGGCCAGCAGCGAGAGCGCTGCGGCCCCCACCGCCAGCCGGCGGGGAAGAAGTCGAATCGGTTGAGAGTCCATGGTCGTGCTCCTGTGCTGGTTATTCGTGCCGAACCACGCCGGCTTCGCAGCTAGGATGCGTTTGCCCCCACCGAGCGGGGTATACGCAGCATGACGTAAGGGCATACGTCATCTGACGTACAGCGCCCTGCTCCAGCCTGGTGCAAGCTGGGCGCAGAAAAACCAGGCAGACAGAAGCCCGCGCGCGCGGCAGAGGCCTCGCTGGGCCGGGGCATGGAAGTTGCTATTTCAACGTGCCGTAGGAGCCCGCTTGCGGGCGATTCGCCCCTTTCAGCCCTGCTGATCGCCGGCAAGCCGGCTCCTACAGGGACGCGCGACAGGGACGGTCTTACCCGATAACGCCAGCAGGACTTCGCCCGTGCAACCAACCGGCACCCAGCGCATCATCAAGATTCGCCGCGACTACAACGCCTGGGTCGCCGACGAGACCATGGAGGATTACGCCCTGCGCTTCACGCCCAGGTCGTTCCGCAAGTGGTCGGAGCTGCGCATCGCCAACACCGCGCTCGGCGCCGTGTCGTTCCTCGCCCTGGAAGCCATCGGCGGTGCACTGGCGCTGTCCTACGGTTTCACCAACACCCTGTGGGCAATCCTCGCGGTCAGCCTGGTGATCTTCCTGACCGGCCTGCCGATCAGCTACTACGCCGCCCGCTCCGGCCTGGACATGGACCTGCTGACCCGTGGTGCCGGCTTCGGCTACATCGGCTCGACCATCACCTCGCTGATCTACGCCAGCTTCACTTTCCTGTTCTTCGCCCTCGAAGCGGCGATCATGGCGCTGGCCCTGGAGCTGTACTTCAACATCCCGCTGGCCCTGGCTTATGTGATCTGTTCGATCATCATCATTCCGCTGGTGGCCTACGGCATCACCCTGATCAACCGCCTGCAGATGTGGACGCAGCCCGTGTGGCTGTTCCTGCTGGTGCTGCCCTACGTGTTCGTCATCGCCAAGAACCCCGAAGCACTATCGGACTGGACCAGCTTCGCCGGCCGCGAGGGCGACCCCGGCAGCTTCAACCTGCTGCACTTCGGCGCCGCCTGCACCGTCGCCCTGGCCCTGATCACACAGATCGGCGAGCAGGTCGACTACCTGCGTTTTTTGCCTGAGAAAACCCGCGCCAACCGCGTGCGCTGGTGGACCGCACTGCTGCTGGCCGGCCCCGGCTGGATCATCCCCGGCGCGCTGAAGATGCTCGCCGGCGCCTTCCTCGCCTTTCTCGCCCTGCAGCATGAAATCCCCATGGAGCGCGCCGCCGAGCCGACGCAGATGTACCTGGTGGCCTTCAACTACGTGTTCGCCTCGCCGCAATGGGCACTGGCGGCCATGGTGCTGTTCGTCATCGTCAGCCAGGTAAAAATCAATGTCACCAACGCCTACGCTGGCTCGCTGGCCTGGTCGAATTTCTTCGCGCGCATCACCCACAGCCACCCTGGCCGCGTGGTGTGGCTGGTGTTCAACGTGGCCATCGCGCTGATGCTGATGGAGTTGGGCGTGTTCGAGGCGATCGAGGAAGTGCTCGGCCTCTACGCCAATATCGCCATCGCCTGGATCGGCGCGCTGGTGGCCGACCTTGTGATCAACAAGCCGCTGGGCCTGTCGCCGAAGTACATCGAATTCAAGCGAGCACACCTCTACGACATCAACCCGGTGGGCGTCGGCGCCATGCTGATCGCCTCGCTGCTCTCGGTGCTCGCCCACGGCGGCCTGTTCGGCGCCCTGGCCCAGGCGGCATCCCCGGCCGTGGCGCTGGGTTCGGCATTTCTGCTGGCGCCGCTGCTGGCCTGGCTCACCGGCGGGCGCTACTACATCGCTCGCGAGCGTCAGCCGCACCTGCTCTACCCCTACACCGAAGCCGGGCAGGTGCAATGCTGCCTGTGCAACAACCGTTTCGAGGAGCCGGACACCGCGCACTGCCCCGCCTACGGCGCACCGATCTGCTCACTATGCTGCTCGCTCGACGCGCGCTGCGAGGATCGCTGCAAACCCAGAGCCCGCCTGAGTGATCAGCTCGACGACTTCATCGGCTGGCTGTTCCCGCGCGCGTCCATCCCGCGCCTGCACAGCCGCCTGGCGCAGTACCTGGGATTGCTGGGCCTGCTGGTGCTGATGCTGTTCGGCGCGTTGGCGCTGATCTACAGCCAGGTCTCGCTGGGCCTGCCGACGCAGGAGCCGGAAATGCGCCAGACGCTGTTCCAGGCCTTCCTCAAAGCCTTCCTCACCCTCTCGCTATTCGCCGCCATGCTCGCCTGGTGGCTGGTGCTGACCCGCGAAAGCCGGCGCGTGGCGCAAGAGGAATCGGACCGTCAGACCCTGCTGCTGATGCAGGAAATCGAAGCCCACCGCAAGACCGACGAAGCCCTGCAGCAGGCCAAGGAAGCCGCCGAATCGGCCAATGCGGCGAAGAGCCGCTACGTCACCGGGCTGTCCCACGAGCTGCGTACACCGCTCAACAGCATCCTCGGCTACACCCAGATACTGCAGCGCGACGCGGCCATGCCGATCCGGCACAAGGATGCCCTGGCGACCATCCTGCGCAGCGGCTCGCACCTGCTGTCGCTGATCGATGGCCTGCTCGACGTGGCCAAGATCGAAGCCGGCAAGCTGCACCTGGAACTGGCAGAAATTCCCTTCCCGGAATTCATCGACCAGCTAGAACGCATGTTCACCCCACAGGCAGCCGAGAAAGGCCTGCGCTTTCGCCTCGAATGCATCGGCCGCATGCCGGCAGTAGTGCGCGGCGACGAGAAGCGCGTGCGGCAGATCCTGATCAATCTGCTGGGCAATGCAGTGCGTTTCACCGAGCGCGGCGAGGTATGCCTGCGCGTCGGCTACATGCGCGAGACAGCCACCTTCGAAATCATCGACACCGGTATCGGCATCGCTGCGGAGCAGATCGAACGCATCTTCCAGCCCTTCGAACGCGGCGACCTGATGCGCCAGGACAACGGTGTCGGCCTCGGCCTGACCATCACCCGCATGCTCACCTCGTTGATGGGCGGCGAGCTCTCGGTGCACAGCGAACCCGGTCAGGGCACGCGCTTTCAGGTGCGCCTGTTCCTTTCCGAGGTGCGCGTACCGCAGGCGGTGGTGCACGTCGAACACGACATCACCGGCTACCAGGGCGAGCGCCGTCTGATTCTGGTGGTGGACGATCACCTCGAACATCGCCGCGTGCTCGCTGGCATGCTCGAGCCGCTGGGCTTCGAGGTGATTCAGGCCGCCAGCGGCCAGGAGGCAATTCGCCAGGTAGCGCTGCATAACCCGGCACTTATCCTGATGGACCTGTCCATGCCGCAGATGGACGGTTGGGAAACCAGTCGCCTGATCCGCCGTAACACGCAGTGCCGGGCGCCAATTATCGTTATCTCCGCCAACGCCTTCACCGACGACCGCGAACGCAGCATCGCCGCGGCCTGCGACGACTACCTGGCCAAACCGGTGTACACCCCACAGTTGCTCGAACGCATCCAGCATCAGCTCAGCCTGAGCTGGCTGCGCCGCACCCAGGAACAACCGCCGCGGCCCGCGGCCATGACATTGCCGGGCAGCGACGATCTGCAGGCACTGCGCGAACTGGGTGCCCTGGGCTACGTGCGCGGCATCCAGCAACGCCTGGACGACATCGACCAGCGTGACCCGGCCTGCGCCAGCTTCACCGCCACCTTGCGTCTGCTGGTGAAGAACTTCCAGCTCGACGAATTCAACCGCCAACTGAAGGAGGCCGAACATGAATGCGCCGTTCCCCCAGCCTGAGTCGTGCTCGCCCGCCAGCCTGTCGGCCGAGCGCGGCATCATCCTCATCGTCGACGACACGCCAGACAACCTCGCGCTGCTTTCCGACGCGCTCGACGATGCCGGCTACATGGTACTGGTGGCGCTGGACGGTGCCAGCGCGCTGGGGCGCATCCAGCGGCGCAGGCCAGACCTGATCCTGCTCGATGCGATGATGCCGGGGCTGGACGGTTTCGAGACCTGCAGGCGTATCAAGGCCGAGCCGAGCAGCGCCGATATCCCCGTGCTGTTCATGACCGCCCTGACCGACAGCGAGCACGTGGTGCAGGGCTTCGAAGCCGGCGGCATCGACTACGTGACCAAGCCGATCAACCCCGAGGAAGTGCTCGCCCGCGTCGCCTCGCACCTGCGCACCGCGCGCATACTCCAGGCCGCGCGTGCTGCATCGAAACCCGTCAGCCTCAGCCTCGACGACGCCCCGGCGCATGCCAAACTATCAGCGCGCTTCCAACTCACCGAGCGCGAGGTGCAGGTGCTGCGCTGGGTCGCCTGCGGCAAGACCAACCGCGATATCGGCGACATCCTCGGCCTCAGCCCGCGCACGGTGAACAAGCACCTCGAGCATGTCTACGTGAAGCTCGGCGTAGAAACCCGCACCGCCGCCGCCTCGGTGGCGCTGGCAGCGATGAGCGAACGGGGATGATCTCCGCGTAGGGCGGGTGCAACCCGCCATTGCCAAACCGGCGGGTTTCACCCGCCCTACAGGATAAGTGAACACCCGTAGGGTGCGCCGTGCGCACCTGGGCAAAGGCGCTGGTGCGCGCAGCACACCCTACGGATTGGCAATTTGGCTTAGAGTTGCAGCAATGCACCTGTCTTCGGAGCCGCCATGCCCCATCCCAATATCGTCATTCTCACCGGCGCCGGTATCTCCGCCGAGAGCGGCATCCGCACCTTCCGCGCCGCTGACGGCCTCTGGGAAGACCACCGCATCGAAGAAGTGGCCACACCAGAAGGCTTTGCCCGCGATCCGGCACTGGTACAGCGCTTCTATGACATGCGCCGCGCGCAGTTGCGCGATCCGGCCATCGCGCCGAATGCCGGGCACCTGGCCCTGGCGGAGCTGGAGGCTGCCTGGCAGGGCGAGTTTCTGCTGGTCACGCAGAACGTCGACAACCTGCACGAACGCGCCGGCTCCAAACGCCTGCTGCACATGCACGGTGAGTTGCAGTCGATGCTGTGCAGCAATAGCCAGCAGCGTTTTCCGCTGCTGGACGACATGCCGGTCAGCCAGGCGTGCGCCTGCTGCGGCCTGAAGGGCACGCTGCGGCCGGATATCGTCTGGTTCGGCGAGATGCCCTATCACATGGAGCGCATCTATGACGCGCTGGAGCAGTGCGAGCTGTTCGTCAGCATCGGCACCTCGGGCCATGTCTACCCGGCGGCGGGCTTCGTCGAACAGGCACGCCAGGCCGGAGCGCATACGCTGGAAATAAATCTGGAGCCGAGCCAGGGCCATTCGCTGTTCACCGAGAAACGCTATGGCCCGGCCACCGAGCAATTGCCCCGCTGGGTGGCGGAGCTGTTAGCCGGCTGAGAGAGAACGTAGCGCGGGTGAAACCCGCCAATACGCAAATGGCTGGCCGACAGCGCATTCCAACTCGTAGGAGCGGCTTCAGCCGCGAACAGCTTTCGCGGCTGAAGCGGAATGCCGCCCAACCGCTCCTACAAAGGGCCCAACGCCCGGCAGGACCCTCTAACCGGCAGCGTCCTGAACAGGCGCTACTGCCTCAGCCGGCACCTGCGGCTCCGGGCTGAACACCCCATTGCTCCAGGCGTAATACCCCACGCCCAGCACGAGCAACAGCGCGATGATCCAGGGCCACACCACCGGCTTGTTGGCATAGGGATCGCGCAGTGCGCGGTCGCTACCCTTGGGTATTGTCGCCATTTGCGTGAGCGCGGTGCCGAAGGGAATGCTGATGCGTGCCTGAGCATTCACCGCCCAGCCGTTACCATCGAGAATCGGCCCCAGACTGCGGCGGCGCAACTTGAACCAGGCCAGCAGCATGGCCGGCCCGGAGATGGCCAGCAGCACACAGATAAACAGCAATGGAACCTGCCACCAGACCAGCGACAGAATCCCCGTGACCACTGCCGCCAGCGCCGTGCCCAGGGCACCGACCGCCAGGCCGATGGCCGCGAAGATACCGGCAAATTTGGCGATATCGAATGCCGGGGTAGGCGTGGCGGCTGGCGCTGCACCGGTTTCACCGACCTTGGCGGCGGTCTTGCTGACCATGTCGGCGTCACGACTGGCTGCAAGCTTCTGCACCTGATCGGAAACCAGCTTGGAAATACGTCGATACGGCGACCAGAACGCCTCGCGAATACTGATCGCGTGCTGTACCACCTTGACCACCGTGGCATCCCAGTCGTTACCATCGCGGTCGTAGAACAGTCCGTGGCGCCCCGCCTGCAAATCACCCTCGCTGCCGGCAGTCACCGCCACCACGATATTCAGGCTTTCCTTGCCGCGCACCGGCTCACCGCGACGGGTGCAGGCGCAGTAGAGCAGGAAGCAATCACTGGCCGCTGCCACCTTGGCGTGGGCTTCGACATTCTCGACCTCCACCACCAACTCGCAGCTCTTGCCGTCGATATACAGAACCCCGGCCTGGAACACGGCCTTCTCGTGACGCGAATAGAACGTCTGGAAGGACACGAAATTGCGCAGCAGTGTGACCAGGCCATGACGCAGGCGAATCAGCTTGTCCAGCTCGACCAACCCGTCCGCCGCTTCGGCCACGGTCTTGTCCTCTTCCACCAGCGCCAGCAGGCGCGCTTCGGCACCCTGCTCCACCAGCTCGAGAATACGGCCGCGTTCGAGAACCTCGGCAATCGCCACCTTCGGCGTATCGGCGCGCCAGGCCAGGTAGTTGCCACACAATGCGACCAGATGCTGCCACTGCTCGCGCGACAGGCTGTCCTGCTCGCCATACACCGGCACCACCACACGTTGGCGGAATTCATCGATTGCGCCCTGCCACGCCGGGTTGAGCCCCTTGCTCAGCGGCAGCTCGTCACCATGCTGCACCGTTGCCAACGGCAAGCCCGCTACCTCGCCGGCATTTGCCAGCGACAGCGATGCCAGACGCACCAGCTCCTCTTCCTTGGCATTCATCAAGGCGGCGGCGCGCGGATCGAACTCGGCCATGGCCACGCGGGTGAAGTAATCGTCGATCTTGGCGCGCACGGCGCTCAGCGCTTCAACCGCCGCAACCGTGCCTTCACCGAATGCATCCAGCCCCTGTTCGGCAGCACGTGCGTGCCAGGCATGCAGTTGACGCGCCTGATCGAAGAAAGAGGTGATCTGCTCGGCGCCGATGGCGGGCTCGCCACTGCGATCGGTCTTTGCCCCCAGGCAGGCGATGATGTCGGTGATGGCGGCCTTGAGCTCGGCATCATCGGTCATGCTGGCCGGTACCAGGCCGTCGCCATTGGATTCGTGTGGCGGGAACAACTTCGCCAGATCCGCGGTGTCAGCCGGCGTCAGGCTCTCGGCATCGGACCGCCCGAGCACGCCCAGCAGGCGCCGCGCCGCCAGCCCCAGGCGTGTGCCTACGGCGTCGTCGGTGAGCGACGACAACTGCAGCGGTCCCTCCTGGAACAGCACGGCCGGATCACGCAGGCGTGCCAGCGTCCAATCCACCACATCGAGAATTTCCGGAGCACGGATACGACCGTCCTTGTTCAGGTCAATGTATTGCAGCATGCGCCGGTCCAGCTCCAGGTTGTTCACCGGGCAGGCCAGGCTGGCCCAGAGTTTCTGGTCCAGGCCGCGCAGGGCGACGAGATCCGCCGGGGTTTCAAGTTGCACCTGATCGAAGCCACCGGCACGGAAGAAGCGCCAGCGATGCGCGAGAGCTTGGGTCATCGACAAAAGATCCTTTCTTTATGAGGGCGACTGCGCCACGAAGCCAGCGAGATCCGTCGCTGCGCATAGGCGCACGGACCATTCAACAGACTCCTACTTCCCGGGCGCCGTTCAACTCAGTGTAACCGAGGCAACGGACCCTGCGCTTATTGCGCCCCAACCGCCAGCGGCTGCGCCTCGGGCTGCTTGATCAGCGCATACAGCACGCCGGTGAGCAGGCTGCCGGCGACGATGGCCAGCAGGTACAGCAGCGCATGGTTGATGGCGTTGGGAATCAGCAGCACGAACAGCCCGCCGTGCGGCGCCATCAGCTTGCAGCCGAAGTACATCGACAGTGCGCCGGTCAGCGCACCACCGGCAATGCTGGCCGGGATCACCCTCAGCGGGTCCTTCGCGGCGAACGGAATCGCTCCCTCGGAGATGAAGCACAGCCCCAGCACCCCGGCCGCCTTGCCGGCCTGGCGCTCGCTCTGGGCGAACTTGCGTCGTGCCAGCACAGTGGCGATGGCCATGGCGATCGGCGGCACCATGCCGCCGGCCATGGTCGCAGCCATCGGCGCATAGCTGCTCGACGCCAACAGACCGACCGAGAAGGCATAGGCCGCCTTGTTGATCGGCCCGCCGAGATCCACGCACATCATGCCGCCGAGCAATGCGCCAAGCAGGATGGCATTGGTGCTGCCCATACTGTCGAGGAACTGGGTGAGCGACTGCAACACATCAGCCACAGGACTGCCGACGACGTAGATCATCACCAGGCCGGTGATCAGGCTGGCCAGCAGCGGGATGATCAGAATCGGCTTGAGCGCCTCCAGACTGTCCGGCAAGCGCACCCAGCGGGCAATGGCCTTGGCTGAATAGCCGGCGATGAAGCCAGCGACGATACCGCCGATAAAACCGGCGCCCAGCGAGCTGGCGAGCAACCCACCGATCATCCCTGGCGCCAGGCCAGGACGATCGGCGATGGAATAGGCGATGTAGCCGGCCAGCAGCGGCACCATCAGCTGGAACGCGGTCTCGCCGCCGATCTTCATCAGCGCAGCGGCCAGGGTGCCCTCCTCCTTGAACGCCTCGATACCGAAGACGAACGACAGGGCGATCAGCAAGCCGCCCGCCACCACCATCGGCAGCATGTAGGACACGCCGGTGAGCAGGTGCTTGTAAGGGCCAGATTTCTCGCTGCTGGCCGCATTGCCTTCGGCAGGCGCGGCCTCGCTCAATGGTCGCGCCTCGCTCAAGGCCTTTTCCAGCGTCTGCTGCGGCTGCTTTAGCGCCACCCCGGTGCCACAGCGGTAGACCTTCTTGCCGGCAAAGCGGCTGGTATCCACCTCGATATCGGTGGCCAGCAGCACGGCATCGGCAGCCGCGATGACGGCATCATCGAGCAGGTTGCGCGCACCGACCGAACCGCGGGTTTCCACCTGCAGGTCAAGGCCCATACGCAGCGCTGCCTGCTGTAGCGCTTCGGCAGCCATGAAGGTGTGCGCCACCCCGGTCGGGCAGGCGGTGACTGCGACTAGGCGGCGACGACCACTGGGCACCGCCTCGGTGCTGTCAGCATGAGGCTGGGCGCGCTCGGCGGCGTCCTGCAGGAAACGCTGCGGGTCGGCCAGCGCCTCGGCCGGGGTGGCCTGCAGCAAGCGTTTGCCGGCGAAGCGGCTCAGCGGCAGCTCACCGGTCTTGACCACCAATACCCAGTCGGCAGCGGCGATCTCGGCCGCGCTCAACGGCGAGCCAATCGCGCGTGCGTCATGCACCTCGACACGGGTTTGCCAGCCCAGCCGCTCGGCGGCGGCCTGCAGCAGGCGCGAACACAGCACGCTGGTAACCTGGCCATTGGGGCAGGCGGTGACGATCAGCACATTCATGGTGGGTGCCTCTTATTTTTCTAAAGGGTGCAATTGCACGGCCGCTTCGAAGCGGGCCAGTTGCTCGCGATCATGGATACCGAAGCCGATCTGAGTGACCGCTTGCGCCGCCACCGCCGTGGCCAGGCGCAACGTACGCTCGGCCGGCCAGCCTTCGAGCAGGCCGTGCAGGGTGGCCGCCAGCAGTGAGTCACCGGCACCGACCGTGCTGGCGACCTCGACACGCGGCGGTACGGCGCGCAGGGCGATGTCCGGGCCGTGCCAGTCGACACCGTCTGCGCCACGCGACAACAGCACGTGCTCGATACCCTGCGCACGCAGTGTCTGCACGGCGGCAGACAGGTCACTGCCGCACACGTCGGCCAGTTCTTCTTCGTTGGGTTTGATCAGCCAGGGGGCGGCGCCCAGGGCCGCTTGCAGGGCCGCGCCACTGCTATCGACCGCCAGCGGCACGCCGCTGGCCTTGATCCGCCGCAGCAGGCTGGCGAACCACTCAGGCGTCACGCCACGCGGCAGGCTGCCGGCCACCACCACGGCGTCATACCCGGCCAACAGCGGCTCCAGCTCGGCCTCAAGACGTTGCAGGTGCTCGGTCTCGACCTGTGGGCCGGGGCCGTTGAGATCGGTGATGCAACCATCGGCTTCAGCCAGCTTGATGTTGCTGCGCGTCTCGCCCGGCACACGGACGAACAGGTCGTGAAACCCGCGCTTGTGCATCAGGCTCTCGAACGGCGCGGCATTGGCGCGGCCGAGAAAGCCGCCGACGCTCAGGCTGTGTCCAAGGTCGGCCAGCACCTGGGCGACGTTCAGGCCCTTGCCGGCGGCGTGGCTGCGCAGCTCATGACAGCGGTTGATTGCGCCGGGCTGCAGGCGATCTAGGCGCAGGGTCAGGTCCAGCGCCGGGTTCAGGGTCAGGGTCAGAATTCGGGCCATCAGTGCATCTCCGCCACCAGCGCACGCACGGCGCTGGCACTGTCCAGGGTCAGGGCACGGTCAGCCAGGGTTCGCGCCTGGCGGCTGTCCAACTCGCGCACGCGCGCTTTGACCAGGGCAATCGAACGCGGTGTCACGCTCAGCTCGTCCACGCCCAGACCGACCAATAGCGGCACGGCCAGGCGGTCGCTGGCCAGCTCCCCACAGACACCGACCCACTTGCCTTGAGCATGGGCTGCGGTCACGGTCATCTCGATCAGGCGCAACACCGCCGGGTGCAGGCCGTCAGCCTGCGCCGATAGCTGCGGATGGCCACGGTCGATGGCCAGGCAGTACTGGGTCAGGTCATTGGTGCCGATGCTGAAGAAGTCCACCTCGCCCGCCAGCACCGGCGCCAGCAGCGCGGCCGAGGGCACTTCGATCATGATGCCGACCTGCAGGTCGCGCACGTCGATCTCTTCGCGCAGGCGCTGCACCATGTCGCGTGCCGCGCGCCACTCTTCCACCGACCCGACCATGGGGAACATGATGCGCAGCGGGCGGCCATCGGCCGAGGCGAGCAAGGCGCGCAGCTGGGTTTCCAGAATCTCGGGGCGCTGCAGGCTCAGGCGAATACCACGCACGCCGAGGAAGGGATTCTCCTCGGCCGGCATCGGCCAGTACGGTAGGGGTTTATCACCGCCGACATCCAGGGTGCGCACCACCAGCGGGCGACCGGCCAGCGCATCGAGTACGCGCCGGTACTCGCGCTCCTGCGCGGCGTGATCCGGCGCCTGGGCATGCTCCATGAACACCAGCTCTGTGCGCAGCAGGCCCACCGCTTCCGCACCCAACTCCACCGCATCGGCGGTTTCACCGCTGGCGCCGATATTGGCCGCCACTTCCACGCGCACGCCGTCCTGAGTCTGCGCGCCGTCAAAGCGGGCGGCATGCGCCTGCTCGCGACGCTGCTGTGCGGCCTCGCGCTCATTTAGCGCCTGGTCGCACTCTGCCGCATCCGGGGCGATGCGCAGCAGGCCGCTGTCGCCATCTAGCAGCAGCGGCGTGCCTTGCGCCAACGCCAGCACACCATCGCCGGCACCAACCACGGCGGGAATTCCCAGGGCACGAGCGATGATCGCACTGTGCGCGGTGGCGCCACCACGTGCAGTCAGGATGCCGGCGACACGCTGGCGGTCTAGACCAGCGACATCCGACGGTACGACTTCGGCCATCACCAATATGTAGGGTTCATTCGGCTCGCTGGGCAACTCGATACCGCACAGATGCGCCAGCACACGATTACCGATATCACGCAGATCCGCTGCGCGCTCGGCCAGCAGCGCATCATGCAGCGCTTCCTGACGCTTGGCCGCCGCCTCGACCTCGACCTGCCAGGCCGCTTCGGCGCTCGCGCCCTCAGCCAGGCGGGCGTCGACATCCTCGCGCAGCGCAGGGTCAGCGAGCATCGCCAGGTGGGCACTGAAGATTTCCCGAATGCTCGCCACGCCGGCGCCATCGACCAGGCGCTGGATCTGCGCAGAGACAGTCGCCAGAGCTGAATCCAGTCGCCCGCGTTCCTGCTCGACGCCCTGGCCCTGCTCGGCGAAATCAAAGATCGGCGGCGTGCGCACCAGCGCCGGGCCGATGGCGATGCCGGGCGAGGCACCGACCGCCAGCAAACGGCTTCCGGCGACAGGAGCAACGGCCTCGACTGGCTCCAGCTGCGCCGCCACTTCGGGCAGCGCTTCGCTCAACGGCTCGACCGTTTCCCCCAGACCACTTTCCAGTGCAGCGCGAATGGCAGGCAGCGCACTGTCGGCAATCGCCGGTTCGGCGCTGAATTCGAGCATCTGACCACGCCGCGCACCCAGCGCCAGCAGGCGGCTGAGGCTCTTGGCCGAGACCCCGGCGCCCGTGTCGCCGAGCAGGCGCACACGGATGTCACCGGCAAAACCCTGCGCCAGCTCGCTCAGCGCCTTGGCCGGTCGCGCATGCAGGCCATGGGCATTGAGCAGCGGCACGCTGAGGCTGGGCCAGTCCGGCGGCACTTCACCGCCCAACGCCTCGATCACCTGGCGGCTGTCGCTGGCTTCACTGAACGCCGCCGCGCGGCCACCGATCAGCACATCGCACAGACGCTCCAGCGCCTGACGATGCGCCTCGCCCTGGCTGGCCAGGCAGAACAGACCGCGCAACGCTTCGCCACGAAAAGTCAGCGCTTGCGCCGGGGTGACGAAGGCCAGCCCGGGCCGCTCGACGCTGGTCTCGCTGTGCAGCCACCACAGGCCATCGCCCAGCGGTAGCGGCTCGCCACGCGCCAGCCCGAGGGCAAAACCGCTGCGTGCGCAACCTGCCTTGCGCAGCAGGCGCGCCCCCTGCCAAAGCAATTCATCGAAGTCTTCAGCCGGCTGCGCCAGCGCCACCAGTTGGCCGTCCAGTGCCAGCGCCTGCGGTGCGCCCTGCAGCAGCTCGAGTATCTGCGCCGGCTCGCTGGCTTCACGCAGCGCCTGACTCAGATCGCCCTCGCCTAGGGCGCGGGTCAGCAGTTGCAGCAGGTGCAAGTGTTCGTCGGATTGGGCGGCAATGGCGATGGCCAGGTACACCTGCTGGCCGTTGCCCCAATCCACTCCAGCCGGAAACTGGATCAGGCTGACGCCGGTGCGCAGTACCTGATCGCGGGTCTGTGGCGTGCCATGGGGGATAGCGATGCCTTGGCCGAGGTAGGTCGAACCCTGCGCCTCGCGCGCCTGCAGGCCTTCGAGGTAAGCCGCAGTAGCCAGGCCGGCACTGGCCAGCGCATCGCCAAGCATGGCCAGGGCTTCGCCCTTGTCCGCCGCTGCCCGGCCCATCTGGATTTGGCTGGCATCGAGTTCGAGCATGGTGGTCTCCGACTTATTGTTTTGGCTAAGACTAGTCGATGAAACGAATTGCTGAAACGTTTCATCAAACGCTGGCACCTTATCCGATAATGGGTAATCCTTGAAGCCCGGTCGTCGTCGAGTCGGTGTAGACTCGCCGCGCTTGCACGCTCGAAATCCCTTACCTGTATGGTGCTGCGCCCGTGAAACTCAGCGACATCGCCCGCCTGGCTCAGGTCTCGGTGACCACCGCCAGCTACGTGATCAACGGTCAGGCCGAACGTCGGCGCATCAGCCCTGCGACCGTGGCCAAGGTCTTGGCAGTCGTCGAGGAGCATGGTTATCGCCCGGACCAGCAGGCAGCCAGCCTGCGCCGCGGGCAAAGCCGCTGCCTGGGGTTCATCCTGCCGGACCTGGAGAACCCCAGTTATGCGCGCCTGGCCAAGCTGCTCGAACAGAAAGCCCGCGCCGCCGGCTACCAGTTATTGATCGCCAGCTCCGACGACGACCCGAACAGCGAGCGGCAGTTGCTCGAGTTGTTCCGTTCACGCCGCTGCGAGGCGCTGATCGTCGCCAGTTGCCTGCCACCAGACGACCCGCTGTATCCGACCATCGTCGCCGCCGGCCTGCCTGTCGTGGCCGTGGACCGCGCGCTATCGCCCACCTACATCCGCTCGGTGGTCAGCGATGATGAGCAGGCCGGACGTACCCTGACCGAAAGCCTGCTGACACCCAAACCCAGGCACATCGCCCTGCTCGGCGCCCGCGCAGAGCTGGTCATCAGCCAGGCGCGCGAACGCGGCTTTCATTCGGCACTGAAGGGTTTCGACGGGCACATCAGCGTCTACCACGGCGAGCTGTTCAGCCGTGCCTGCGGCTACCGGCAAATGAAGACTCTGATGGATGAAGTTGGCCCACCGGATGCCTTGCTGACCACTGCCTACGTACTGCTCGAAGGCGTGTTCGATGCCCTGCGTGAACAGGGCAGCGAGCAATGGCCCGCGGTGCGTCTGGCCACCTTCGGTGACACTCAGTTGCTGGATTTTCTGCCACTGCGGGTCAATGCCATGAGCCAGCAGCACGAACGCATCGCCGAGCGCGTACTGACCTGGGCACTACGGGCGGTGGAACACAACGACTATCAGCCCGGCATCGAGGCCATCGGCCGCAGCTTCAAGGCCCGAACCTGATAGTAGGGTGCGCCATACGCACCGACTGTCGGAAAAAACCGGTGCGCACGGCGCACCCTACCTCTGGCTTCGATGCCGTCTGCTAACCACCCTGAATCTTCTGCAGCAGCGGCTCGCACTGGCTCGGCTCATCGCCCGAGCTGGGCGCTATCAGCGCCAACAACCCTGCCGCAGGCGCCACCGCTACACCCAACGCCACCAGGCCAACGCCACGAAGCGCCAGCGGCGTGGCCTGCACACCTGGCGACGGTTCCTTGAACGTGCCGCGTACATAGAGCGGCGAACGCAGGGAAAAAACACGAAAGCCCTTGGTCGACGGCGTGATGGTGAAATCCAGTCGCTCGCTGGCGAAGTTGGCGCTGCCGTCGACCTTGATCACCGCATTGTCGGTATCGACGACGAACAGTCGCGTGCTCATCAGCCCCTGCTTGATGCCGAGATCGGCCGCCGCACAATGGATCTTCACATCCTCGTCGCCGAACAGCCGCCCTATCAGGTAATTGCCGACGTTCAGACCAGCGATTTCCATCAGCCCGCGACTCACCGCGCCATCATTGATCAACATCTTCAGCTCGCCATCGGCACCGCCAAGCAACGCCGCCACCGAATTGCCACGACCGCTGATGCGCGCATCACCGTTGAGCTCACCGAAGCTGGTCTGCATCGGCGCAAAGGTGGGGAACAACTGCTTGAGCTTGAGATCTCGCGCACGTAGACGCATCTGGCCCTGCAGCGGCGTGGTCGCGCCATTCAGGCGGATTTGCGAATCGAGCACACCGCCGGCCATGCCGAAACGCAGTGGCTCCAGACTCAGCGCGCCATCATTGAGCACCACATGGGTGTCGAGATCAGTGATCGGCAACTGCTCGCTGTGCACGATGCGCTTACCGACGAAACGCACATCGGCGTCCATCGCGCGCCAGCGGTCGGTACGAAACTCGGAAACCGGTAACGCCTTGTTCGCCGGCTGCACGTCCCGCTCGCCCCGTTCGCGCTTGTCCTCGCTGGAGTCTGCGCCGATCAGGGGTGCAAGGTCACTGAACAGCAGTTGGTTGGAGGTCAGCCGGCCGGACAGTTTCGGCCGCGGCTCGCGAGCCACGAATGTCAGATCACCGTGAATATCGCTGTCACCGATCTGGCCATTGAAACCAAGGTAGCGAAAGATTGCCCCATCGGCATCGTGCAGGTCGGCCTGCAAACGACCGTCGGTGCTGTACGGCGGAGTATCCGGTAAGGTCACGCCGGTAAGCGGATACAGGTGACCGAGGCTGGCGCCAGACAGACGCAAACGCAGATCCAGAGCGCCTAGATTCTGTGGATCGGTCAGGCTGCCGGCCAGTACGATGCGAGTCGCGCCAATGCGCAGGTCGGCTTGCAGCGGGAAAGGTTGCGACGCGTCATGCAGCGCCAGCAGGCCACCCACCTTGCCGTTGCCGGTCAGTGGCTGACCACGGAAACTGCCCTTGGTCTGCCAGGCGAATGCGTAATCCTGGGCATTGCCATTGCTCTCAGCCAGACGCTCGGCTGTGCTCTTGCCGACGATATCGGCAAATGGAACAGGCTCGCCCAGCGGCTGGATAATCGCCTCCAGCCGGGAATTGCTGACCTTGTCGTCGAGCTTCACCTGCCCCTGATCAAAGCCGATGGTGCCGATATCCAACGTCCAGGGACTGGGCTGATCAGTATCGTCGGCCTCCTCCTTACCCAGGTCGAACACCCAGTTGGCGCGGCCATCTGCCAGGCGCTGCAGATCGGCGACCGGCGCGCCAAGTTCGATACTGGGGATGCTCACTGTCTTCCATAGAAGCGGTAGCGGAGACAGGCGAAAGCGCACGCTATCGAGGCTGACGAAGGTATCGCCCTGCGCCCAATCGGGATTACCCAGGCGCAGCTGCTCGGCGGAAAAATGCGGCCAGGGCACCCAAGCGCTCAAACCCTGTTGTCCGGCCTCACGCTGCCAAACCACACGCAGGTCACCCTCGATGGCGAACGGCCGGTTCAAGGCCGCAGAAACCTGTTCGTTGATCAGCGGCCGCGCCCGGTTCCAGTCGAACAACACCAGAAACAGCATCAGTGCCGCCACCAACAGCAGAAAAACGGCGAGCAACGCGCCCAACAGCTTGCGTAACTGGTGCACCCAGCGACCTCCTTATTTCACTGCCCGAGTGAAACTCGTCCATATCCATACGACTGAAAAGATTAGCCAACGCTCCCTCGCTCTGGCAGGAAAGGGGAAAATAGCCGACTCTGAACGCCCAATCGTGAGCTGACCGATGCGCCTGATCGACACCCACACCCACCTCGACTTCCCCGACTTCGACGCAGATCGCGACGAAGTGCTCACACGCAGCCGCGCACTGGGCGTGCAGCGTCTGGTGGTGCTCGGCGTCTACCAGGCCAACTGGCAGCGACTGTGGCAACTGGTCGAGGAAGATGAAAGCCTGTACGCAGCCTTCGGCCTGCATCCGGTCTATCTGGACGAACATCGTCCGCAGGATCTCCTTGAGCTGCGCGACTGGCTGAGCAAACTGGCTGGGCACCACAAGTTGTGCGCCGTCGGTGAGTTCGGTCTGGACTATTACCTGGAACAGTTGGATCGACAGCGCCAGCAGGCGCTGTTCGAAGTGCAGCTACAACTTGCTGCCGACTTCAAACTGCCGGCTCTGCTGCACGTGCGCCGCGCCCATGCCGCGACCATCGCCACCCTCAAGCGCTTTCGTCTGGCCCGCGGCGGCATCATCCACGCCTTCGCCGGTAGCTACGAGGAAGCGCGCGAGTACATCAAGCTGGGTTTTCGCCTCGGTCTTGGCGGCGCCGCTACCTGGCCGCAGGCCAATCGCCTGCGCAAGGTGGTGGCGCAGTTGCCAGTGGAGGCCATCGTGCTGGAAACCGACTCGCCGGACATGGCCCCGGCCATGCACCCCAACCAGCGCAACAGCCCGGAATATCTGGCTGAAATCTGTGCCGAGCTGGCAGCGTTGCGCGGTATGACGGCCGAGGAACTGGCGGCGGCCAGCAGCCGTAATGCGGATGAGTTGTTCGGCTGGAACTAAAGCCAGGCCGCCCCCTGTAGGAGGGGCTTCAGCCGCGACGACTGCAACAGCACCGCCGCTGAAGCGCCTCCCACGGAGCGATCAGACGCGAAACGCGCCGATCAACTGCTTGAGACGCGTAACCAGCTCGCTCAGCTCGCGGCTCGCCTGCTCGGTCTGGCTGGCGCCGGCAGCGGTACGCTCCCCCGCATAGTTGATCTCGACGATATTCTGGTCGATATCGTGCGCCACCGCCGTCTGCTGCTCGGCCGCTGCAGCGATCTGCTGGTTCTGATCGACGATCATGCCCACCGCGCCGAGGATGTTCTCCAACGCCTGCTGCACCTTGGCCGACTGACTGACCGTGCCATCGGCCATCTGGTGACTGGCGTTCATCGCCTTCACCGCCGCCCCCACGCCACCTTGCAGCTTGGCGATCATCGCTTCGATCTCTTCGGTGGACTGCTGCGTACGCTTGGCCAGGTTGCGCACCTCATCAGCCACCACGGCGAAACCACGACCCTGCTCGCCGGCCCGCGCCGCCTCGATGGCAGCATTGAGCGCCAACAGGTTGGTCTGCTCGGCGATGCCCTTGATTACATCGAGCACTTGGCTGATCGCCGCACTGTCGCTGGCCAGCTGGTTGATCACCGCCACCGACTGGTCGATTTCTCCGGCAAGACGCTGGATTGCACCGACCTGCTGCTCGACCAACGCGCGGCCACTGACCGTCTCCTGATTCACGCTCTGCGCGCTACCCACCGCAGCAGCGGCACTGCGCGCCACCTCCTGGGCAGTGGCGGACATCTGGTTCATCGCCGTTGCCACCTGCTCGATCTGTGCACGCTGCCCGGCCACCGCCTGATTGCTCTCGCCCGAAACCAGCTCGACACGATCAGCCTGCCCACCGACCTCGCCCACCGTCTGCCCAACGCGCTCGATCAGGTCATGGATGCGCACCACGGTCTGGTTGAACACCTGCCCCAGTTCGCCCAGCTCATCGCGGCTCTGCGCCTGGAAGTTGACCGTCATATCGCCTGAGGCAACCCTGTCCATCACCTGACCCAAGGTTTTCAGGGTCGAGCGGGTGGACACGTAGAAGCCGCTGTAGAGGTAGACGATCAACAGGAACACCACGACCAGCGCCACCACCAGCAACACCATCTGCGCACGGTTCTCGGTCAGACGCTCGCTCAGCTGGCTATCGAGGAAGGCCAGCAGGCCGTCGTTGAAGGCGTAGGTCTTGGCCATTTCCTGGCTGACCTGATCGTAGAACTGCGCCCAGGGCGTATCCAGACTGTCGGCGATGATCACCTGATCCTCGAACAGCACGCCACTGTCCTTCAGGCTCTGGCGACTGGCTTCGGCAAGGCCACCCAGGCCGTTCTGCGCGGCAACGTTACCGGCCAATGCCTCCTGCAGGCTCAAGCCGTACTCGGCGTGTAGCTTCTCCAGTTGCAACAACAGGTCATCGAACTTGGTGCTGGCTGCCGAGTTGAGAAACCCCTGCCCCAGGGAATAGGCGCCGATAGCACGGCCTTGACTGAGCACATCGGTGACCTGCGGGGTGACGTTGGTGATCAGCTCGGTAATCTGCCGCACCTGACGCTGCGGGTCCTGGCTTAGTCCCGCCTGGCTGGCCACCAGCTTGATGAAGACCTGGGACGAGCCCAGCAGCTTCTCGACGATGACCGTCTTGCTCTGCAAAGAAGTCTCGGCCTCTGCGCTCTTCAGCTCGGCCAGCAATTCGTCGCGCTTGGCGATGAACTCCGCTTCCTGCTCGGCATCGCTGGTCACTGGCTGCAGTCCTTGCAGGCCGGCACTGAGCGACTGCTGCAATTGATCTATACGCCCCTCCAGATCCCCCGCCTGACCGGACTGACCAATCATCGAGTTGATCTGGACCAGATCATTGAGGCTTTCAAGATCACGCCGCAGCTGCAAGCTGCTGCCAAGTAGCTCGAGGCTTTCCAGGGCGGTCTGGGTACCAACGAACTGTCGATAGGAGTCGCGCACCAGATAGAAGTTGGTGACGAGCATGGGCAGGAAGAATAGAACGCTGATCAGGCTGAACTTCATACCGAAGCTGAGGCGATTCATCAGCGCGATGGCCGGATACAACACGGTCTTCACTAGACGTCTCCAGTTGCCATTATTGTTATAGGTATTGCTTGGATCGCCGCCGAGCCTCTTACGGACTGATCACGGCGCCCTGTGTCGACCGACCTGGGTTCGCCGAGCTATGCGGCAAATACAGGCAGACAAATGTGACGAAAATCACCAAACAGGGTCGACTACCGCCTCCTTATACGCCTTATCGACACGCGTCTCTGTAACTTAAGGTTAAACGCGCGCAGCACCCTTAACTCCCTGCTCAAGAGTAAGCGTAGTTCGTCACTGGAATTACAGAAGGACAAAGGGCGGGAGCAACCCGCCACTGTGCGTGACAGCAGGTTGCCCCCGCCCTGTAAACCGCGTGGGTACGATCTCTAGATGAATAACACCCAAACCGCGTAACCGGCATACCAGACCACCGCAGCGCGGATCAGCAGTTGCCACAGCTGATCCAGGGTATCGACACCCTCCTCACCCATCACTGGCGGCGGCATCTCACCAGCGGCTCGCCCAGCCTTGACCACCAGTTGCGCGGCAGAAATGTCCCAGCTCAGCAGCTCATGCAGCAAGGCGCGGCTGACAGCGACAAAATTGCCGACTAGGGCGAAACTGGAAGCCAGCACCCGCGCCGGCAGCCAATCGAAAGCGTGGCGCAGTTGCACGGCGCGCTCACGCAGAGCCGGTTGCTGCGCATGCTCTGCACTCATCGCCAACAGGCGATAGGCCAGCGCGGCCATGGGGCCCAACAGCAGATACCAGAAGATCACCGCAAAGAAGCTTTGATAGGCCTGCCACAGCAGATGCCCCTGGACCTGTTGCAGTAGCTCGGTGCCCTCCTCCGGCTGCAACGAAAGGTCACGTTCGGCCACGTGGTAAGCGGCCTGACCATCACCGCGCCGCCAGGCGTCGCGAAACGGCCCCAGGGCTGCGAGCAGATCACCACGCCCCAGGCTGTAAATCAGCACCAGCAAATGCACCGGCAAAGCCAGCCAGCCGTATGCCAGCGGTTTGAGGATCAGCAATACCAGGCCCAACGCCAACACCGGCAACAGCACCAGAACGGCCAAGCACAGCCACGGAGCCTGCTGAAGGCCGCCTTGCTGCAGGCGCTGCAGTTGCGCCAACCAGGGGCCGTCCTGCTGGATGCGCAGACGCCAGGCGGAAAACTTCTCGACCCACAGCACCAGCAGAATCACCAGAAAACTCATTGCTACCTCTCCTTCAATTCGGCGTGCAGACGCGCCCAGTCGAACGCGGCCCCCGGATCAGTCTTGCGCCCAGGCGCGATATCGTTGTGGCCGCGGATGCGCTGCGTCGACAGCGCGGGGTAAGCGTCCAGCAACTGCCGCGTCAGCTCGGCCAACCTGGCGTATTGAGCGTCGGTATAAGGCAGATCATCCGTCCCTTCCAGCTCCACACCCAGCGAAAAATCGTTGCAGTTGTCGCGCCCCTCGAACCAGGAAACCCCGGCGTGCCAGGCACGATCCAGACAGGAGACGAACTGCGTCAGCCCGCCATCACGCTCGATGAAGAAATGCGCGGAAACCTGTAAGGACGCGATCTCGGCGAAGAAAGGATGTTCATCCACCGGCAAGCGGTTCTGAAAGAACGCCTGCACCTTACCAGTACCGAACTGCCCGGGTGGCAGGCTGATGTTGTGCACCACCAACAGGGAAATTTCGCCACTGGGGCGAACATTGAAATTCGGCGATGGGCAGTGAGGGATGCCCTGAAACCAGCCGGTTGAGGGGTCGAGCTGCATGGAATGCTCCTGAACGAGCCACCACTCTAGAGCAGGTGGCTACGGCGGCCAAGCGCGAGGCCGCAACAGGATGTGCAAAGGCGGGAAAATCGAGAATCACGACTGTAGGAGTCGCGCCTCACGGCGAATCGATAGCGAACACATCGGAAGACTTGTAAAGCTTCGCCCCGGGGCGGGGCTCCTACAAATCAAGCCGTTGCCAGGGGCGAACGCTCCTGGCAACGAATCAGCTGTGCTTGAGCTTGCGCAAGTTACCGATGACCGACTCCAGGGCACGGTCGAACAGCAACGCATCGTCGAGCAGGCGCACAGCGTTGCGGCGGAATTCCACCGCCAGCGCGTTGCGCGTCTTCTCCAGCACCTTCATGCCAGTGCGATTGACGAACACGTACTTGCCAGTGGGCTTGATGATGGCCGCCAGCTTGCAGCGCAACTTGTGCTCTTCATCTTCCTGAATTTCCACCCAGCTACCCACACGCAGGCTGTCCACCTGCAGCAGCGCCTCGTCGTCGTCCGGGAGCACCACGTCCGGCTCCTGCGGACGGGTCTGACCGGGCGCGAGCAGAATGATCTCTTCGACCACCTCGACCATCGCCGGGGCATCCTCGACCTTCTCTTCGGCTGCCGGCAGCTCCAGCAGCGGCAACTCGACGCCCGCTTCACTCAGATCGGTGTGCGCAACATCTTCGGGCACGGCCGTTTCGGCTTCAGGGGCCGCGCGTTTGAAGCGCTGGAAGGCCTGTACATGCAGCACTTCCAATTGGCTGAAGAATTCGCTGGTAGAGAACGGATCGAACGCCGCACTGGCCATGCCTTCGCGCAGTGCCTTGAGCAAGCCAGGCACCAACTCCAGCAAACGCAGACGCGCCTCTGGATCTTCATGCGGGGCGACACTCCAGACCAGATCATCCATGGTCTGCAACGCAGCCTGCCACTCGTCCGAGTCCACGCCGTGCTTGAGGCAGGTCAGCATCAGCACCTTGCTCCAGGCTTCCTGCAGCAGCCGCACCACCACTTCCGGCAGCGTCTTGCCAAGCAAACGCTCATTCAGTGCCTGCTCGACCTGGCGGCGGGCCAGCTCGGCCTTAGCGCTGCCTTCCTCGGCATCGCGGGTACGCTGTTCGAGCAACTCGCTGCGACGGCGCTCATCGCCGGTGAACGCCATGAACTCGGCCAGCAGTTCGGAGAAGATCGCCGGATCATCGGCGAAATCGTTCAGCAGGCGCTGAACCACCTGCTCGATCTTCTGATAGAGGCTGTCACGCTGGGCATCGTCCTGATCGACCCAACCCAACGCGGCAGAGGCGATCTCGTTGAGCAAGCGACGAGCCGGATGGCTGCCACGGCTGAAGAAAGTCTTGTCCAGCACCGCAACCTTGAGCATCGGGATCTGCAGACGGCCAATCAGTGCCTTGAGCGAATCCGGCAGGGTGCGATCATCGAGAATGAACTCGAACAGCATCGACACCAGATTGATCACATCTTCATCGACCTCACCAACCACTCGCGCCTTGCCACTTTTGGCACTGGCACGTTCGAGCAATCGTTCGAGCTGGTCACGGAGATCGAAATCTTCGACGTTGACCTGTGCCGGAGCACGCTGCTGCATGTGCGATAGCAGGCGCATCAGGTCGTTGCTGGTGATCGGCAGCGCATCGGCTGTCTGAGTGCGGCGCGGCATTGATGTGCCGCGTACTTGCGAGAGCAGATCCTGCAGCGCACCGAACACTTCCTGCACGCCCTGATCGGCGCCTTCGAGCAACGGCATGCCTTCCTCGCCGGAGGACTGGCTGTAAGCGGAAGCTGCCGGGCGCTGTTGACGACGCGGCGGCGCGGACTTCAGCTCAGGCAACACGCCCGCGCTGACCAGCGCCTGATTGGCCTCGGCATAAAGCATGTCGCAGCTGCCGAGCACGTACTTTTCGAACAGTTTGAGGATGATCAGCTTGACCTTGATCTCCACGCCCAGGCTGCTGCAGGCGTCGAGGAAGTATTCACTGAGCAGGGTCGGGCCGAGCGGGTTGCTCTTGTCGTCCAGCTTCTTGCTGATCACCGCATTGAGGCGTGTGGTGAGATGGCCCAACGCAACAGCGTCTCGGCTCATCACCTTGGCCACCATGGCGTCCAGCGCCACGGTTTCTTCCAGTTCGTCGTTCTGCACCAGGCTCAGGCTATCGAACGACACGGCATCCAGCGTGGGCTGAGGTTTGCCAATTTCGTACTGGTTGAGATTGGAGAAAGACTCGAACACCTTCTGCAGAAAGCCGCGCTCGATGTTCTTACGCTTGAGCCGCAGGTCGCGCATGGCCTCGAAGAAAGCATTCTGCTCGGCATTACTGGTCGCCCGATCCGCCATCTCGAAGAGGGTATCGTCAGCATTGTCGAACAGGCTCTGCAGGTTCTGCTTGAGCTGTTGCGCCGCTTTGTCACGCACCTGAATCAGCGCCACGGGCAGTCTTCCTACCGGCGAAGTTGGCGATTGCTCTGCGGTGGCCTTGTTCAGGTGCACCACGTTCGCGTCGGTCTTCATTCTAGTCTCCCGCAGACTGCTCGAACCCGAGCTTCCTGGTCTGCACAGCGTCAACCGAGCGTCGTCCCTAACGTCAAAGGCCTGGCGTCAATAATGAAAAAAGTAAAGCCATTATAGGGAGGCTGCGCGCCATACCAAGCCAATTTTTCCCACAGACATGACCCAGATCACAGATAGCCACACGCCATCTTCGGACGACGACCAATACACCACATTCGCACCCCCACAGCCTAACTCTGACAGGCCTTCGGCGCTGCACCGATAGTCGGGCCAAGGGGGCACTCTCGTCATTAAGAGCAGCGGCAACATATAAAAGTGCCTGATCAATTCTGCAGAACGACAAAAGGCCCAGCGCCGCGATGGAGCATTGCCCTGCAACCACCTGCCTCTATAATCGCGGCTCGACTACACCGGAGCCGACCATGCCCAACCTGACCCTCGCCGACCTCAGCAGTGAAATCGAAGCCAACGTCCGCCGCGCCCTGGCCGAAGACATTGGCAGCGGCGACATCACGGCCCAGCTGATTCCGGCCGAGCGCCTGGCCAGCGCCCGGATCATCACCCGCGAGGCGGCGGTTATCTGCGGCACGGCATGGGTCGATGCGGTATTTCGCCAACTCGACCCGCGTGTCGCGGTGCATTGGCAGGTAAAGGATGGCGACAAGGTCAGCGCCGACCAGACCCTGTTCCGCCTCGAAGGCCCGGCTCGCGCCCTGCTCAGCGGCGAGCGCAGCGCACTGAACTTTCTGCAGACCCTGTCAGCCGTCGCGACCCGCTGCCGCCACTACGCCGATATTGTGGAAGGCACCCAGGTCAAACTGCTCGACACCCGCAAGACTCTACCCGGTCTGCGCCTGGCGCAGAAATATGCAGTGACCTGCGGCGGATGCCATAACCACCGTATCGGTTTGTACGACGCCTTCCTTATAAAGGAAAACCACATCGCCGCGTGCGGCGGCATCGCCCAGGCCATCAGCACCGCCCACCAGATCGCCCCGGGCAAGCCAGTGGAAGTCGAAGTGGAAAGCCTGGAAGAACTGCGCCAAGCACTGGAAGCAGGAGCCGATATCGTCATGCTCGACGAACTATCACTGGAAGACATGCGCGAAGCCGTAAGACTCACCGCCGGCCGCGCCAAGCTCGAAGCCTCGGGCGGGATCAATGACAGCACCTTGCGTGTGATAGCTGAGACCGGCGTGGATTACATCTCGCTAGGGACGCTGACCAAGGATGTGAAGGCGGTGGATTTGTCGATGCGGTTGGCGTTGTAAGCTACAACTCGACCGAAATTTCGCCCTAGTAAAATTTAAATTGAGCGAAACACTCTTAAACTAAGCACCCGCAGCACAAGAGAGAAAATCACTCACTTAATCCGTTAATCCAAATCCAAAGAAGGCACCATCGAATTAAATAATGACACATGAAACCAGAACAGCAGTCACAACATATATATAACTAGTAACAACCTGGCGGCATATATGTATTTTTCCACCCACTGGCCGCCGCGCCATCTATCGCACAAGCCCACGTCCCTTCAGCGCTTCGAAAAATAGAAATGCGCGCCCCCGCCACTCTAGGATTTACATTCCCACCTAGAGTCACCTCAATCACACCCGAACCATCGGCCAAGAAGCTGGCTATATCGCCAACGGCCGCCTCAGTAAGGTTTGACTGCGCATACCCCAACTGCGCATTAGTTATAATACTCCGCCCTCGCACCAACGACTCCTCTACTGGCGCTTTGTAAGCCGCCACCTCTGTATATGCCCTTCGCACTTGAGTACCAATTACGTACTCTTGATATTGAGGAATTGCTATTGCCGCGAGCACACCAATTATCGCAACAACAATCATAACCTCTATGAGAGTAAAACCCTTACTGCATTTCACACCCCACCTCCTCACGCCCGCCACGAACCAACACCAATTAACGCAGCAGCGCACCACCAACCATGAGCACTCTTGACAAACCACGACCAGCAGCAAAAAACCAAAGCACTATTTCATAAAACCAGGACCACATAATAAAACACCCCGAATAAATCGGGGTGCCTTATATAAATACACACAAACCCGAATTTACACTAGGGGCAAATCCCTACAGTGCAACAGGGCCCAGCTGTAATTAGTTGGTGCAACCTGCGGGCTTGAAGTTATCTTCGACGTCAGTCGCGCAAGTCCACGAACCATCAGCGGTACGAGTCCAAGTAAGAGTAGCACCGGTCAGAGCTGCAGCCGCGTTGTTGCCGAATTCAGCCTCAATAGTCGATGTAGTAGTCAGAGTTCCCGGCACTGTCGGGGTACCAGTACCAGTAGCCGGAGTACCAGAAACTTGGCTGTTGCCACCGGTCAGCAGGTTAGAACCAGTCGCACCCGGGTCACACTCACCCGGACCATCACCCACGGTCAGACGGCCGTCATTGATGCACGCCTCGATAGCGGTACGCAGCTGACCCGACTCGGACATTACACGGGAAACCTGGGACTTGGCGGTGTAGGTTTGGTACTGCGGGATGGCGATGGCAGCCAGGATACCGATGATGGCGACCACGATCATCAGTTCGATCAGGGTAAAACCCTTTTGTGCTTGAGCTTTCATTCGTTAACTCTCCTAGAAATGGATAGGTCCAGCGACCTGAGAGCTACAATGCAGCCAGCGTGCCAACCTTTTCAATCCAACCAGATAGCGCCACTCAACGAACCAACGTCATCCCGATCACAACCTACACCGACACAAACTGACCTTTTTCGTCACCTGAAAAAACGCGGTTTGGCACGCGACAGCATCTAGGCTATAAGGCAGGCATTGTGTGTGGAGCCCCCGATGAACGAAAGCGTATCCCTCTCCGGCCTGGCCAAGCAGATGGTACTGGCCGAGTTGCTGGACGAAAAAGCAGCTCAACAAGCGCAACTACAGGCCCAGCGCAACAAACTGTCGCTGGTTACTTACCTGGTGCAGAACAAGCTGGTAAAGAGCCGTGCCCTGGCAGAACTGGCCTCGGAGCAGTTCGGCGTTTCCTTTCTCGACCTCAACACCCTCGACAAGGAAAGCCAGCCACGTGATCTGATCAGCGAGAAACTGGTAAGGCAGCACCGTGTGCTGCCGCTATGGCGCCGTGGCAACAAGCTGTTCGTCGGCCTCTCCGACCCCTCCAACCACCAAGCTGTAACCGATGTGCAGTTCAGCACCGGCCTGACCACAGAAGCAATCTTGGTCGAAGACGACAAACTCGGCGATGCTATCGACAAGTTCTTCGACTCGGCCAATAGCGGCATGGAAGACCTGGCCGATGTTGATCTCGACGGCCTGGATGTGCAGGCCGTGGACGATGACAAGCCCACCGGAGATGGTGGCGCCGATGCTGACGATGCGCCTGTAGTGCGTTTCGTCAACAAGATGCTGCTGGATGCCATCAAGGGAGGCTCATCGGACCTGCACTTCGAACCCTACGAAAAGAACTATCGAGTGCGTTTTCGCACCGACGGCATTCTGCATGAGGCGGCACGCCCTCCCATCCAGCTCGCCCCAAGAATTTCCGCCCGCCTCAAGGTCATGGCTGCATTGGATATCTCCGAGCGGCGCAAGCCGCAGGACGGCCGGATCAAGATGAAGATCTCCAAGACCAAGGCCATCGATTTTCGCGTCAACACCCTGCCCACGCTGTGGGGCGAGAAGATCGTGATGCGAATTCTCGACCCTACCAGCGCCCAGATGGGCATCGACGCACTGGGCTACGAGGAGGAACAGAAAGAACTGTATATGTCTGCCCTCAAACAGCCCCAGGGCATGATTCTCGTCACAGGCCCCACCGGCTCGGGCAAAACCGTATCGCTCTATACCGGCCTTAACATTCTCAATACACCTGATGTGAATATCTCCACCGCGGAAGACCCGGTGGAGATCAACCTGGAGGGCATCAACCAGGTCAACGTCAACCCCAAGCAGGGCATGGATTTCACCCAGGCGCTGCGCGCCTTTCTGCGTCAGGACCCGGATATCATCATGGTCGGTGAGATCCGAGACCTGGACACGGCCTCCATTGCCGTCAAGGCCGCGCAGACCGGGCATATGGTGATGTCCACCCTTCACACCAACAGCGCCGCGGAAACCCTGACCCGCCTGCGCAATATGGGTGTGCCATCCTTCAACATCGCCACCTCGGTCAACCTGATCATCGCCCAGCGCCTGGCGCGCAAGCTGTGCAGCAGTTGCAAGAAGGAAGTCAACGTACCGCGTGAGACCTTGCTGGCCGAAGGCTTCCCCGAAGACAAGATCGGCAACTTCAAGATTTATGGTCCGGTGGGCTGTGAAAATTGCAAGGGCGGTTACAAGGGCCGCGTCGGTATTTATGAAGTGGTTAAAAACACGCCTAACCTGCAGCGGATTATCATGGAAGAAGGCAACTCCATCGATATTTCCGCGCAGATGCGTAAAGACGGCTTTAATGACCTGCGCACCTCCGCTTTGCTCAAGGCCATGCAAGGGGTTACCAGCCTTGAGGAAGTCAACCGCGTGACCAAGGATTAACCATGGCCGAAAAAGCTCTAAAAACCAGCGCATTCAAATGGGAAGGTAAAGACAGACGCGGTGCGGTCGTCTCCGGCGTGATCAATGGGCAAAACCCGGCGCTGATCAAAGCGCAACTGCGCAAACAGGGCATTAACCCGACCAAAGTACGCAAGCAGTCTTCACTGTCCTTTGGCAAAGGCAAAAAGATCAAGCCCATGGATATCGCCCTGTTTACCCGGCAGATGGCGACCATGATGAAGGCCGGTGTACCGCTACTACAGTCCTTCGACATCATCGGCGAGGGCTTTGACAACCCCAATATGCGCAAACTGGTCGATGAGGTTAAACAGGAAGTGGCAGCAGGTAACAGCTTCGCCACCTCGCTGCGCAAGAAGCCGGAATACTTCGATGAGCTCTACTGCAATCTGGTGGAGTCCGGCGAGCAAGCCGGCGCCCTGGAAAACCTACTGGACCGGATCGCTACCTATAAAGAAAAAACCGAAGCACTGAAGGCCAAGATCAAGAAAGCGATGAATTACCCCATCGCGGTAATCGTGGTAGCAGTTATCGTGTCTGCAATTTTGCTGATTAAGGTGGTTCCGCAATTCGAATCTGTCTTTGCCAGTTTTGGAGCCGAACTACCAGCCTTTACACAAATGGTTATCGGTATTTCACAAGCACTTCAGACATGGTGGTTTGTTGTGCTAGTCGCTCTGCTGGTGATCGGTTTCTCCTTCAAGGAAGGCCTTAAGCGTTCGCAAAAGTTCAGGGATGCGGTTGATCGTGGAGTTCTGAAGCTGCCGATAGTCGGCGATATTTTGTATAAGTCCGCCGTAGCCCGTTTTGCGCGTACTCTGTCAACAACGTTCGCTGCCGGCGTACCGCTGGTAGACGCTCTCGACTCGGTATCCGGCGCTACCGGCAACGTAGTGTTCAAGAACGCAACCAACAAGATCAAGGCCGATGTATCTACCGGCATGCAACTAAATTTTTCAATGCGCACCACGGGCACCTTCCCGTCGATGGCAATACAAATGACTGCCATTGGTGAAGAGTCCGGCTCATTGGATGAGATGCTGGACAAAGTCGCCAGCTTCTACGAAGAAGAAGTGGACAATATGGTCGACGGCCTAACCAGCCTGATGGAGCCCATCATCATGTCCGTTCTGGGCGTACTGGTCGGCGGCCTGATCATCGCCATGTACCTGCCAATCTTCCAATTGGGCGCCGTCGTCTAAATGCTTGCGTTCGACTTTCTGGCCAGCCATGTGCTGGCCTTTGTTTTGTGTGCTTTGTTGCTAGGTTTGCTGGTGGGCAGCTTCCTCAACGTCGTGGTTTACCGTCTACCTCTGATGCTGCAACGCGACTGGCAGAACCAGGCTCGCGAGGTGCTGGAGTTGCCGCCAGCACCAGCAGCAGAAACCTTCAACCTTTTCCTGCCCAATTCTTGCTGCCCGCAATGTGGCCATGAGATTCGCCCTTGGGAGAACATCCCAGTCATGAGCTATCTGTTCCTGCGCGGCAAGTGTTCGAACTGCAAAACCCCTATCAGCAAACGTTACCCCATCGTCGAACTGGCCTGTGGCCTGCTTTCCGCTTACGTCGCCTGGCATTTCGGTTTCACCTGGCAGGCCGGGGCGATGCTGGTGCTGGCTTGGGGACTGCTGGCGATGAGCTTGATCGATGCCGACCACCAGATCCTGCCGGATGTGCTGGTGCTGCCGTTGCTTTGGCTGGGCTTGATCGTCAATTACTTAGGGTTGTTCACCAGCCTGGAAGATGCCCTGTGGGGGGCGATTGCCGGCTATTTGAGCCTGTGGTCGGTGTATTGGCTGTTCAAGCTGATCACCGGCAAGGAGGGCATGGGTTATGGCGACTTCAAGCTGCTAGCGATGCTCGGTGCCTGGGGTGGCTGGCAGATTCTGCCGTTGACCATTCTGCTGTCGTCGCTGGTCGGGGCGGTGCTGGGGGTAATCATGCTGCGCATGCGTGGCAGTGATTCCGGCACACCGATTCCCTTCGGCCCTTATCTGGCGATTGCCGGGTGGATCGCCCTGCTGTGGGGCGATGTGATTACCGGCAGTTATCTGAAGTTCGCTGGGTTTTGAGCTAATCCAGCGACACTCGTCACTGCCGCGAAGGCGGGAGTCCAGGAGTTATCCTGACTCCACGAGCTGGGTCCCCACCTTCGCGGGGATGACGGATCGCGGCACACGCGGTTCGCATCATCCAGCAATCCCCCCTACAATCGCGGCCTTGAGCAATAACGAGGCTGCATTGGCGTCATGAAACCCTGGATACTCGGCCTGACTGGCGGCATTGGCAGCGGCAAGAGCGCGGTGGCGCAAGGCTTTATCGAGCGCGGCGTGCACGTGGTGGACGCCGATCATGCTGCGCGCTGGGTGGTTGAGCCAGGCCGACCAGCGCTGACCAGGATCGTCGAGCACTTCGGTGCAGGTGTACTGCAAGCCAACGGCGAGCTGGACCGCGCCGCGCTGCGCAAGCTGATATTTGCCGCCCCCGAGCAGCGCCGCTGGCTGGAAAGCCTGCTGCACCCACTGATCGGCCAGGAGATCGTGCAGGTGTTGGCGCGCGCAGAATCGCCCTATGCGATTCTGGTGTCGCCACTGCTGGTCGAGTCCGGTCAACGGCAGATGACCCAACGTATATTGGTCGTCGACACACCGGCCGAGTTGCAGGTGCAGCGCACCATCGCACGCGACCAGAGTTCGGAAGAACAGGTTCGCGCCATCATGCAGGCTCAGGCCAGCCGCGAAGAGCGCCTGCGCCATGCCCACGACGTACTGGTCAATGATCGAGACAGGGTTTGGCTGGACGCGGAGGTCGAGCGCCTGCACAACTTCTATCTGACCCTGCGCGGAGGCCAACCATGACCACGACCGTTCAATGTCCCACCTGCGGTGCGCCCGTCGAGTGGAAAACCGAGAGCATCTATCGTCCGTTCTGCTGCGAGCGTTGCAAGCTGATCGACCTGGGTGCCTGGGCCGCCGAAGAACATGCGATTCCCGGCAATGACCTGGAAGACGAGATGTTCAGTGGCGATCTGCCAACGCGGCCGCATTGACGAGCAATCGCAGCTAAAGCCGCTCCTGCAGTCACGCCTGGAAACGCATAGCGCACCCTACGGTTCTCAGGGGCGCATAAAAGCGTAGTCGCGGTCATCATCGAGGTTGTCGGCGAGAAACTGCAGTTCGTGCGCCAGCTCTTGGGGATCACGCAGCGCCCTGCTCCGCTGCACGACCTCCGACAGCAGCGCGCGCAATGCCACGATAGGCTCATGACCCTGCACTTCGGCGTCATGCAAGTCGTCCTGAACAACGTTTCTTGCCCAGCTGTGAACACTCATATCGAGTCCCTCGGAGGCGTTTCTCACAGCATGGCGGCAGGCCCGTTTCGGATATTGACGGGGATCAATCCGCTCGCCGCCATTCAATCGGCCAATACGGCGTCATTCACTCGCCACGATCACTCTCCTTCCAGGGCACCTGCAGGTAGCGGCTGCGGTTGAAGGTTTCCAACCAGTCCGGGTAGAACACCACCAACGCGGTGACGATGGTGCCGTTGATGAAGGCTTCGGGGAACGCCACCAGCCACAGGTAGCCGGCAAAGTCGTCCAGCCAGGGCGGCATGGGGAACAGCCCGTCCATCCACAACAGCGCGAGACCGCCGAGCAAGGTCATCAGGGTCGCCAATGCTGCCGGGAAGAACCCGCAGAAGAAGATGTAGACGAACAGGTTGCGCGGCTGCGCGCGCTCCACACGCAGCGCGCACAGCTCGGTAATCAGGATGGGGGTCAGCACCAGCAACACGCCGTTGACGCCGAGCGAAGCCAGGTCCATACGGCCGATAGCCAGCAGGCCAAGCTGCGCCGCCAGGCCGGCCAGCACGGCAAGTGGCCAGTCGAGTAGCAGGGTCACGGCAGTCATACCGATGAAGTGATAGGAAAGCCCGGAGTCGAAATCGCGGCGCACCAGCCAAAGCAGGAACAGCGCGAGCATGGTGCCGAACAGCAGATGCTGGCGGCGTAGATCACTGAACAGCTCGACCCAGGGCGCCCGCGCCACCGCCCAGAGCAGAGCTAGCCCGTAGACCAGCCAGCCGACCAACAAGGTGGAGAACGCCAGCAGGTTGGAAGCGATCATGCGCGAACACCCTCTCCTTCATTCATCGCCATGCCCGGCAGTCTACACCGGTACTCGGATTTGATTTTGCCGGCAGAGCAGTTGCCCTGCCATTGATCGACAACAGCCAACGAAACCCTGCTGGATTTCCACGCTCACTGGAACGACTGGAGTTGCAGCACTGGCATGCGGGTAAGCGCTACGGCTAAGCTGTGGTCATGGACGATTCCGATTATCTGCGCTTACTCACGCACCAGGCCGAACAGGCCAATGCCTTCCTCTCCAACGCGAAGAAATGGGAGCGTGAGCGCTGGGTTTGTCAGCGCCTGCTGCAGGCCTTGAACGTGCGCCATCACAGCGACGACTTTACACCCAGTGGCCAGGAGCCACCGGACGTGCTGTTTCGCGATGCCAATTTCGAAGTGTTTTTCGTGCTCGATGAAGGCCGGCGCCTCAATGACGAGTGGCGCGCCGAACTGGAGCGTCGCCGCAGCGCCTTTTCCCTGAGCCAGCTGGTACGCCGCGAAGCGCGCCCCAAACGCATTCCCGCCAGCGAAATGCAGGCGCGTCTGGCGCCGACCTTGCGCAAGAAGGCGCATAACTATCGCGAGCGTGGCATCGACCTCGGCGAACTCGATCTGGTCGCCTTCGTCAGCCTCAAGCGCTCCGTGCTCGACTGCAACAGCCACTTCCCGCCGCCCACCGAATATCTGCGCCAGGGCTGGCGCTCGCTGTCGCTGGTTGGCCCGCGCTTCGCCCGCGTGCTGTTCGCTCACCCGGACGCGCCGGATTTTCTGCGGCACAACCTCGGGCGCAGCCTGCTGTTCGACATAGGAATCGGTCTATGAGCCCCTTGCAGGAATTGCTCGCCGAGGTGCCGCAGGTCGGCCAGGTACGCTGGATAGGGGTTCGCCCCAAGGCGCGCGAGGCGATGCTCGAAGTCGACGCCGTGGAAGCCCGACGCGACGCCGGCCTGACGGGTGATCACAGCCGCCCCGGGCCACGCAATGCGCGGCAGGTCACGCTGATTCAGTGGGAGCACCTGGCCGTGGTTGCCGCCCTGCTCGGCCGCGACGCGCCCATGCTACCCAGCGAGCTGCGCCGCAATATCGCGGTTGCCGGCATCAATCTGTTCAGCCTCAAGGGCCGGCGTTTTCGCATCGGCCCGGCACTGCTGGAGACCACCGGCTGGTGCCAACCCTGCACCCGTCTTGAGGAGCGTCTCGGGCGCGGCACCTTCCAGGCCATGCGTGGCCATGGCGGTATCACCGCTCGCGTGATCGAGGGCGGCATCATCCGCCTGGAGGACGCCGTGAGCGTGGAAACCCTCGAAACGATATCTGACCCGCAGGACAACGACGCTCGCCAAGGCTGGCGGGCACGCCTAGAATAGCCGCATTCAATCAGAGGCCCACCCATGACCAGTCGCCTGAGCCCCGAAGACCAACAGAAAGTCGACCAATACCTGAGCGCACCGCAGCATCAGGTCGAACGTCAACCGTTTCGTGTTTGGCGTCTGCTGGCGGTGGTCCTGGTCGTGACCATTGGCCTGGGCCTGCTGAGCCGCCTTCTGAGTCGACTGGTGCTATGAGCTGCCTTGCGCTCGCCCTCTCGCACTCACACCGCATTTTTCAAAGCCTTGTGAGCAATATCCATGTCCCATCGCATCGTGATTGTCGGCGGCGGCGCCGGCGGTTTGGAGCTGGCCACCCGCCTTGGTAGAAAACTGGGCAAGAGTGGCGCTGCCCGGATCATTCTGGTCGACGCCAACCTCACCCACATCTGGAAGCCCCTGCTGCACGAAGTGGCCGCCGGCTCGCTGAACTCCTCGGAAGACGAACTGAACTACGTGGCCCAGGCCAAGTGGAACCATTTCGAGTTTCAGCTCGGCCGCATGTCCGGCCTGGACCGCGCCGGCAAGAGCATCACCCTGGCACCGACGCTGGATGACGACGGCCAGGTGCTGATGCCTGAGCGCAGCATCAGTTATGACAGCCTGGTGATCGCTGTCGGCAGCACCACCAATGACTTCGGCACGCCCGGCGCCGCTGAGCACTGCATTTTCCTCGACACCCGCGCGCAGGCCGAACGCTTCCACCGGCGCATGCTCAGCCACTACCTGCGCGCGCATGCCAGCGAGAGCGAAGACGGCTCGAAGATCGATATCGCTATCGTCGGTGCCGGTGCCACTGGTGTCGAGCTGGCTGCAGAACTGCACCACGCTGCCAAACAACTGGCTGCCTATGGCCTCAATCGCATTCGCCCCGAAGACATGCGCATCACCCTGATCGAGGCCGGGCCGCGTGTACTGCCAGCCCTGCCCGAGCGCATCGCACGGCCGGTACATCAGACCCTGGAGAAGCTCGGCGTCACCGTACTGACCGGCGCCGCCGTCAGTGAAGTGACTGCCCAAGGCCTGAAAACCGCCGACGGCAACTTCATCCCGGCCAGTCTGAAAGTCTGGGCGGCCGGCATTCGCGCCCCCGGTTTTCTCAAGGAGCTCGACGGACTGGAGAGCAACCGTATCAATCAGCTGCAGGTGCGTCCGACCCTGCAAACGACCCTCGATGACGACGTATTCGCCTTTGGCGACTGCGCAGCCTGCCCGCAGCCGGGCACCGAGGGCCGCAACGTGCCGCCCCGCGCCCAGGCCGCACACCAACAGGCGTCGCTGCTGGCCAAATCGCTACGTTTGAAGATCAGCGCCCAGCCGCTGCCGGAATACCGCTATCGCGACTACGGCTCGCTGATCTCGCTGTCGAGTTTCTCTGCAGTCGGCAACCTGATGGGCAACCTGACCGGCAGCGTCATGCTCGAAGGCTGGCTGGCGCGAGTGTTCTACGTGTCGCTCTACCGCATGCACCAGATGGCTCTGTATGGCGTCCCACGTACCCTGCTGCTGATGCTCAGCGACCGCATCGGACGCAGTACCGAGCCACGTCTCAAGCTGCACTGAAGCTGTCTATACTGGGGCACGGACGCCCCAGTCGTTGGCGAGCGTCCTGCTCGCCAACATCTGCCCATTCGAGGCATCGCGCATGAATACGCAATGACACGGCAACGCCCCGCCTTCAGCCGCGCCACAGGTTCGGCAACTACCTGACATCCCCACTCCAGAATCCGCCTGCAACGGAGCATCGCAGATGCACCCAAGCAATACGACTGCCGCCAAACCCTCGGCCATTGCACTGCTGATCGCCGCTACCGGCGTGGTCTACGGCGACATCGGCACCAGCCCGCTGTACACCCTGAAGGAAGTGTTCAATTACGGCGTAGCGCCCAACCATGAGGGCGTACTGGGCATTCTCTCGCTGATCATCTGGTCATTGATCTGGGTGGTATCGGTCAAGTACGTACTGTTCATTCTGCGCGCGGACAACGACGGCGAAGGCGGCGTCATGGCCCTGACCTCGCTGGCTCAACGTGCCGCACGCAACTACCCACGTCTGCGCAAGGTGCTGCTGCTGATCGGTCTGTTCGGCGCGGCGCTGTTCTTCGGCGACAGCATGATCACCCCGGCAATCTCGGTGCTGTCGGCGGTCGAAGGTCTGCAGGTCGCCTTCGACGGTATCGAACGCTGGGTCGTGCCACTGGCACTGGTGATCCTGGTCAGCCTGTTCCTGATCCAGAAACACGGTACAGCACGCCTTGGCATTCTTTTCGGGCCGGTCATGCTGCTCTGGTTCAGCGTGCTTGCAGTGCTGGGCGTCCATGGCATCAGCCAGTACCCGGAAGTGCTCAAGGCGCTGAACCCTTACTGGTGCATTCACTTCTTCATCGTCCACCCCGGCATCGGCCTGGCCATCCTTGGCGCCGTGGTGCTGGCACTGACCGGAGCCGAGGCGCTGTATGCCGACATGGGCCACTTCGGTCGCAAGCCCATCGCTCGCGCCTGGTTCTTTCTGGTGCTGCCGGGCCTGTTGCTCAACTACCTGGGACAGGGTGCGCTGATCCTCGCCAACCCGGCCGCCGCACACAATCCTTTCTTCCTGCTGACTCCGGGCTGGGCGCTGCTGCCGATGGTGGCCCTGTCCACCCTGGCCACGGTGATCGCCTCCCAGGCTGTGATCTCCGGCGCGTTCTCGCTGACCCACCAGGCCATCCTGCTGGGCTATATCCCGCGCATGTTCATCCAGCACACTTCGGATACCGAACAGGGGCAGATCTACATCGGTACGGTGAACTGGATGCTGATGATCGGCGTCGTGCTGCTGGTGCTCGGTTTCGGCTCATCCAGTGCCCTCGCCTCGGCCTATGGCGTGGCGGTGACCGGCACCATGCTGATCACCACGCTGCTGGCCGCTGCCGTGATGCTGCTGTTGTGGAACCTGCCCAAGTGGCTTTCCCTGCCGATACTCGGTGGTTTCCTGCTGGTCGATAGCCTGTTCTTCATCGCCAACCTGCCCAAGGTGCTGGCCGGAGGCGCTTTCCCGCTGGTCGCCGGGATCGTCCTGTTCGTATTGATGACCACCTGGAAGCGCGGCAAGGAGATCGTCTTCGAGCGCTTGGGCGAGAATGCCCTACCACTCGATGTGTTCAGCGACAGCATCGCCCGCCAGCCCCCACATCGCGTCAAAGGCACTGCGGTGTTTCTGACCGCACGCACCGACAGCGTGCCGCATGCGCTGTTGCACAACCTGCTGCACAACCAGGTGCTGCATGAGCATGTGGTGTTGCTGACGGTGATTAGCGAGGACAGCCCACGCGTTGCCGCCAGCAAGCGCGTGCAAATTCAGGAGCATGGCGAAGGCTTCTACCGCGTTCTGCTGCATTTCGGCTTCAGCGAACGTCCTGACGTGCCGTTGGCGCTCAGCCAATGCCAGGTTCCCGGGCTGAGTTTCGAGCCGATGCACACCACCTACTTCATCAGCCGGGAAACGGTGGTTTCGACCCGCCGCATTGGCATGGCCCGTTGGCGCGAGATGATCTTCTCCTTCATGCTGAAGAACGCCAACAGCAGCCTGCGCTTTTTCAACCTGCCGCTCAACCGCGTGATCGAACTGGGTACTCAGGTGGAAATCTGAAACGCAGAAACGACGAAGCCCGCACTTGGCGGGCTTCGTCGTTGTATGGTGGGTCGTGTAGGATTCGAACCTACGACCAATTGGTTAAAAGCCAACTGCTCTACCAACTGAGCTAACGACCCAAAAATGGTCGGGGTAGGGGGATTCGAACTCCCGACATCTTGCTCCCAAAGCAAGCGCGCTACCGGACTGCGCTATACCCCGATAGGAAGTTGGCTCCGCGACCTGGACTCGAACCAGGGACCCAATGATTAACAGTCATTTGCTCTACCGACTGAGCTATCGCGGAACTTCGGTCTTCCAGCTCTTCTGCGCTTTGGCTTTCGCTTTACCGCTTCAGAGGCGCGCCATTTTACGTAGCAAAATTTCCCTGTCAACCCCTGCAAACTGCTTTTACGACAATGCTTTGCAGGCAAGCCATGGACTACTATATGTTTCATCGAACTGTGGCACGACGCAGGACGCGCCAGCCGAAGACGCCAGCCAGGACAGTCCATGAGCAACCAGGACAAGCCCCCCATTCATCCCAAGGTGGTCAGCCTCGCCAGCCGCGGCATACAGCCGCGCTTCAGCGACCTGGTACAAGCCTGCCGCAAACTGGTGATGAATCGCCTGGCGGAGCATCTGAGTGGTGTATTCGGCCAGGTCGATGACACCCTGTTCGAATGCGCCGAGAAGGCCGAGAACAACAAGGTGCAGACGCTGTTCTTCGACAACATGCGCGAGATCCGCCGCCAGCGCCCGCAGATCGAGCGCAGCTACCACCAGACCATCGCCAACAATTTTTCCGATTTCCTCGACGGCAAGTTGCAGGACCAGACACCGGCCACACTCGACCCCGAGCAATTGGCCCTGGTGCAGAACGAGGATTACGAAGAAACCCTGCAGGTCACCAATATGGTCAGCCGGGTCAAGGCACGCTGCACCCAGCCACTATTTGCCCTGGAGCAGCGCCTGGCACTGCTCAACAACGGTCAGAAGCTCGGCGAGGACAGCAACCCCTTCGGCCCACAGGCCATTGCCCAGGCGTTTCGCGATGCGCTGGCGCCCTGCCCCTTCCCGCTGCAGATCAAGACCATCCTCTACATGCTCTTCGATCGCCATGTGATGCAAAGCCTCGATTCACTCTATGGCGCGCTCAACCAGCGCCTGATCGATGCCGGCGTGCTGCCCAACCTCAAGTACAGCGCACAGATCACTCAAAGCGTCAGCCGCCCCGACGCCCCAACGAAAGAAGCCCCGACGCCCCAACAGCAAACATCAGGCAGACCGGGTAAAAACCCTGCGCTCGCAGAGCCGGCACTGCTCGACCTGGACCTCAGCGCACCACCGCCCAGCGAGCCGGGCGCGTTGTTCAGCGGCTTGTCCAGCCTGCTCGGCGAGCACCGTCAGAGCCAACCTGATGCCCCACTACTCGGTGGCACACGAAGCATCATCAGCTTTTCCCCGCGTGAGGCCAGCCGCACCTACAGCGCCAGCGAACTGCTCGCTGCGCTCAACCGCATGCAACAGCAGTCAGCCCACGAACTGGCCCAGCGCCTGCATCAACCGCAGGCCGTTGAAGGCCTCAAAGCCGACCTGCAGCAGCAGCTGGAATCACACAGCAGCCTGCCCGGCGATAGCAAGGTGTCCGACCAGGAAGCCGACGTGATCGACCTGGTTGGCATGCTGTTCGACTTCATCCTCGATGACGAGAACCTGCCGGACGCCTGCAAGACAGCGCTGTCGCACCTGCACACGCCCTATCTGAAAATCGCGCTGCAAGACAAGGCGCTGTTTACCCAGCACCACCATCCGGCGCGGCGCCTGCTCAACACCATGGCCCAAGCCGGCGTGCTGTATGGCAACGAGGGCGACGAACGCGGCCTGCTGGCCAAGATGCAGTGGGTGGTCGAACGGGTGATTCACGGTTTCAACGGCGATCTGGGGCTGTTTGACAGCCTGATCGAGGAGTTCAACGAATACGTCGAAACCCTGCGCCACAAGGTCGAGCTGCGCGAACGCCGCGCAGTCGAGGCAGCCAAGGGCCGTGATCGCCTACTGGGGGCTCGCGAGCAGGCACTCGAGGTGATTCAGCGCTGCATCGGGCAGCGCAACCTACCGACAATCATCCGCAATTTCCTCGAGCTGACCTGGGCCGATGTGCTGGTTTTCGTCCTGCTGCGCCATGGCGAGCAGAGCACGGAGTGGAAGCGCTCCTGCGAAGTGGCCGAGCAGTTGGCCTGGAGCGGCACCCCGCTGAACGAGACCGAGGCGCTGCAGTTGCAGGAGCAGCGCGTGCCGATGCTCAGCGACCTGCGCAAGGGCCTGGAATTGCTCGGCGGCTATCACGAAGACGGTATCCGTCGTCTACTGCAGGACCTGGTGGCCTGCCAGCATGCGGTGCAAGCCAAACAACCGCAGTTGGCCGCCCAGCTCAAACCCACCCTGCCAGAAAGTCCGTTGGGCGCCATGCTCGGCGAGGATGCCGACCTGGCTCGCCAGGCACCTTCGCGCAGCAAGCTCTCGGCGCGCGCACAAGCCCTGGCCAAGGAACTGGCCACCGTCGAATTCGGCACCTGGTTCGAGTTCGTCGATGGCAGCAAGAGCCGCGTACTCAAGCTTTCCTGGTTTAGCCCGACCACGCACAACTACATGTTCGTCGACCACAGTGGCCAGCGCGTGGCGATCAAGCCTCTAACCCTGCTGGCCAGTGAGATGGAAAAGGGCCTGGCCCGTATCGTGACACCCGAACGCGCGACACCACTGGTTGATCGCGCGCTGACTGCCATCTACCGTGTGCTGCAGCGCTTCACTGGGCGCACAGCCGAACCCCGCTGAGGAATTTCCATGGAAGAGCGTCGTCAACACAGCCGCCATGGCACCGAGATGCAGCTGGAGGTCTTCGACCTGAACAGCGGGCAGCGCCTGGGCCGCATCGTCGACCTGTCTGCCGATGGCTTCATGCTGTTCAGCGACACCCCCCACACCGCTGATGCGGTGCTGGAATGCCGCCTGGTGTGCACCACAGGTAGCGATGCGGTACAGGAAGTACATCTGGGCGCCGATTGCCTGTGGAGCCGCCCCGGCGCTGACGGCCAGCATTGCTGGGCGGGCTTTCACATCATCGATCTGGCCGAGGACCAGGCCAAAGCGCTGGAGAGCCTGCTGGCCAGGCTCTGAACCAGCCACGCGCCAGCACAACGAAAAACGGAGCCCGAAGGCTCCGTTTTTTCATCTGGCGAACTTACTGCGCCAGCTTCTTGTAACGCACGCGGTGCGGCTGCGCGGCGGCATCGCCCAGGCGTTTCTTGCGATCGGCTTCGAACTCGGTGTAGTTGCCTTCGAAGAAGTTGACCTTGCCATCGTCCTCGTAGGAGAGGATATGCGTGGCAATACGGTCGAGGAACCAGCGATCGTGGGAAATCACTACCGCGGCGCCCGGGAAGTCCAGCAGCGCCTCTTCCAGCGCACGCAGGGTTTCCACGTCGAGGTCGTTGGACGGTTCGTCGAGCAGCAGCACGTTGCCGCCCTGCTTCAGGGTCAGCGCCATGTGCAGACGACCGCGCTCACCACCGGAGAGGTCCTTGACGAACTTCTGCTGGTCGGCGCCCTTGAAGTTGAAGCGACCGACATAACCGCGCGACGGCACTTCATAGTTGCCGACCTTGATCATGTCGAAACCGTCGGAAATCTGCTCCCATACGGTCTTGTTGCCTTCGAGCGCCTCACGGCTCTGCTCGACGCTGGCGATCTGCACGGTTTCACCGATTTCGATGCTGCCGGCGTCCGGTTGCTCCTTGCCGGTGATCATGCGCAGCAGGGTCGACTTACCCGCACCGTTGCCGCCGATCACGCCGACGATGGCGCCTTTGGGGATGCTGAAGGACAGGCCATCGATCAGCACACGGTCACCGAAGGACTTCGACACGTTGACGAAGTCGATGACCTTGTCGCCCAGACGCGGGCCAGCCGGGATGTAGATCTCGTTGGTCTCGCTACGCTTCTGGAATTCCTGCGATTGCATCTCCTCGAAACGCTGCAGACGTGCCTTGGATTTCGACTGGCGCGCCTTGGCACCCTGGCGTACCCATTCCAGTTCGGCCTTCATGGCCTTGGCGTGCGACGCCTCGGCCTTGGCTTCCTGGGCCAGGCGGTTGGCCTTGGACTCCAGCCAGCCGGAGTAATTGCCCTCGTAGGGAATACCGTGGCCGCGGTCGAGTTCGAGAATCCAGCCGGCGACATTGTCGAGGAAGTAACGGTCGTGGGTGATTGCCACCACGGTGCCAGGGAAGTCGTGCAGGAAGCGCTCCAACCAGGCCACCGAGTCGGCGTCCAGGTGGTTGGTCGGCTCGTCCAGCAACAGCATGTCGGGGGCCGACAGCAGCAGGCGGCACAGCGCCACGCGGCGCTTCTCACCACCGGACAGGTGCTCGATCTTGGCGTCCCAGGCCGGCAGACGCAGAGCGTCGGCGGCGACTTCCAGCTGGCGCTCCAGGTTGTGGCCATCGGAAGCCTGCAAAATGGCTTCGAGTTTGGCCTGCTCGGCAGCCAGGGCGTCGAAGTCGGCGTCCGGCTCGGCATAGGCGGCGTAGACCTCGTCGAGACGGGCCTGGGCCTGCTTGATCTCGCCTACGGCCTCTTCGACGATGTCGCGTACCGTCTTGCTCGGGTCGAGCTGCGGCTCCTGCGGCAGGTAGCCGACCTTGATACCCGGCATCGGACGGGCTTCACCGTCGATCTCGGTATCGACACCGGCCATGATGCGCAGCAGCGTGGACTTACCGGCACCATTGAGGCCCAGCACGCCGATCTTGGCGCCTGGGAAGAATGACAGGGAGATGTCCTTGAGAATTTCACGCTTCGGCGGGACGACCTTGCTGACCCGATGCATGCTGTAGACGTACTGAGCCATGGAGAACCTGACTGGTGAGAATGAGGGCTGAAAATGGCGGGCCTTGCAGGCACTGCGAGAACGTTGCGAGTGACGAAACCGGCAACGCCTGCAGTCTGACCATCTGACGCATACCGGCCAGGCCGCCGTATTACCGGCTGCAGGCCGGTTTTACCAAGCCTGCAGCGAGGCGTTTGCAGAGACCTTAGCCCCTGCGGAGGCGAACGCCAAGTACCGCGCGGACAGTTCACGCGCGCGGCGCAAAACTACCGGAATGTGCGTGACAGGGCAAACCTACGTTCGTCGGCATAGCTGGCACTTGGCCACGTTTGCAGGCATGCTAGCCGGCTCTCGCGAGCGCAGGCATGCTCGCGCGTCCCAACGCTTAAAATAGCCCAGCACTGGCTGCAGGTTCTCAGAACGTGTCGACTCCCTCATCCCTGCCTTCCTTCTCCCCGGGCGAGTCGCGCGCACCGAAGAGCCGCATGGCGCTGAGGCGCGCACTGGTCGTGTTGGTGCTGTCGATCCTGGGATTGCTGTCCTGGCAACTGACCCAGGAATATCGACAGTTGCTCGATAGCCAGAAGCAGCTGAGCCAGGGTTACAGCATCCAACTGGCCAAGCACCTGAGCCTGAACATGCGCCTCAAGGCGCAGGCGGGCCAGGCGATATTGCAAGGCAGTCCGGCACGAGCTGGCGACGGCAGCGCGTTGGTCGCCTCATTGCGCAGCATTTTCCCGACCCTCGACAGCGTGGCCTGGCTCGATGCCAACGGGCAGTTGCTGGCCGACAGCGCCAGTGAGTCACGCGACCTCAGTTTCATTCGCAACCAGCAGCAACGCAGCGGTACGGAGCCCTATCACTTCGCGTTTAGCGCACTGGACGGCGGCGCTCTCTACTTGCTGCTGCGTCAGCCTGACGACAGTCACCGAGTATTGCGCATGCGCACCAGTGCGCTGCGCGGCTGGCTGCGCGAGCAGCACCAGAGCGAGTACGACTGGTTACTTGAAGATCTGCTCAGCCACCGCGTGATAGCGCGCGCCGACGACCTGCAACAGGCAGGCAGCATCATCGCCCCGGTTACCGCGGCAGAACAGGCGCAGAGCCTGGAGCTGATCACCCTGCCCGGCAGTGACTGGCAACTGCGCGCCCTGTTCGATGCAGAGCGCGCCGGTAACGAGCTGATGCCGACCCTGGCCGGCAAGTTCTTGCTGTTCGCACTGTGCAGCCTGCTTACCCTACTGGTTCTGTACGGCCTGCAACGCGAGCAACGCAGTCTGCAGCGCCTGAATACCGAAACACGCCGTTCGCTTCGCCAGGCCGCCAGTGCCCTGGGCGCCGTCGAAGAGCGCATTCTGGTTACTCAGGCCGACGGCAAAGTGCGCTACCTGAACCCACAGGCCGAAGCGTTGTTCGGGGTTCCTAGCGGCGTGGCCAGGGAACTCCATTTGCTTGATCTACTGCCCGATCTCGACCCCCTGCTGCTCAACAGCCCACAACTGAGCAGTGATCTGGGAGCGGAGCTGATCAGAGTCGAAAGCGAGGGGCGCGAGCGCCTGTTCGCCGTGACCCGTAGCGATATCAGCGAGGTCGGGCGCCATGCCGGTTATGTCTGGGTGCTGCGCGATGTGACCGATGAACAGCAGGCCATGCGCGTGCTGCAGGAAACCCGCAGGCGCTACCAGGACATCTTCGATGGCACCGGCGTGGCTCTGTGCGTGCTCGATCTCTCCGGCCTGCGCAGCCTGTTGCTGCAGCACAAGTTGCGCGATGCGGCGGGTTTGCAACGCTGGTTGCAAGCCGATGCCGAGCATCAGCAACTGCTGATCGAGCAACTGCGCATTACCGAGGCCAACCAGGTGGCGCTCAACCTGCTCGGGGTGAAGTCAACCGAACAGGCCTGGCAACAGCTGATCGACAACGGCCCGGTACAGCCGGACGACCTGTGTTACCGCCTGGCTGTGGCCGTACTCGAAGGCCCCAATCTGATGGAGCTGGAAACCCAGCTGGTCACCGCACAAGGCTTGCAGCGTCACGTCTGGCTGGTGCTGCGCCTGCCGGAAATGCTCCAGGACTATCAGGCAGTCACCCTGAGCATCAGCGACATCACAAGCCGCAAGCGCATTGAGCTGTCGCTGATTGAGCGTGAGCGTTTCTGGTCCGAAGTGGTTCGCTCGGTTCCCGACTTGCTCTACGTGCATGACATGCAGAACAAGCAGGTGCTGTTCAGCAACCACAGCCTCGGATTGCAGCTGGGCTATAGCGTCAGCGAGCTCAAGGCGATGAGCAGGGACTTCTGGGAGCAGGTACTGCACCCGGACGACAGCGAATACTACTGGCGCATCCGCAACCTGCAGAAAGTGGTCGGCAACGGTTTGCTGCTCGAATCAGTGCTGCGCTGGCGTCACCGCAACGGCCAGTGGCGCTGGTTCAGCATCCGCGAACAGGCCCTGGCGCGCGATGATCGCGGGCGCGTCAGCCGCCTGATCGGCGTGGCCAAGGACATTACCGAGCAGATCGAGCGCAACCAATCGCTGCGTGACAGCGAGCAACGCTACCGTCTGCTGGCGGAAAGCATCAGCGACGTGATCGTCTCCACCGACGACAGCCTGAACCTGAACTACGTCAGTCCGTCGGTCGAAGCCATGCTCGGTTACGACGCCGAATGGGTGACAACCAACGGCCTGCAAGGCCTCGCGGCCAACCCGCAGCAGCTCGCCAGCCTCTACCTGCTGCTCGAGCGGATTCGCGACTCACTCGGCGAGCAGGATCGACTCAACCGCTTGCGCGATGAACTGCCAGACCAGCTGTTCGTCTTCGACTGCCTGCGCGCCGATGGCCACAAGATCCCGGTGGAACTGCGCCTGGTATTGATGTGGGACGAGAACGGTCGCTTCGAGGGCATCCTCGGCGTTGGCCGCGACGTCAGCCAGCAACGTCGCGCGGAAAAAGACCTGCGCATGGCTGCCACGGTATTCGAACACTCCACCGCAGCGATTCTGGTGACCGACCCGGCCGGTTACATCGTACAAGTCAACAAGGCCTTCAGCCGCGTCAGTGGTTATTCCGCCGGGCAAGTGCTCGACCAGCTTCCAGGCATGCTCACCGCCGATCGCCAGCAGGCGGCGCACCTGCAGTACATCCTCGGCCAACTCAACCAGCGTGGCAGCTGGGAGGGCGAGGTGTGGCTCAAGCGCAAGGGTGGCGAGAACTTCCCTGCCTGGGTCGGCATCACCGCGGTACATGACGAAGAAGGTGACCTGGTCAGCTATGTGTGCTTCTTCAGCGACATCAGCGAACGCAAGGCCAGCGAACAGCGCATCCACCGCCTGGCCTACTACGACGCCCTGACCCACCTGCCCAACCGCACCCTGTTCCAGGATCGCCTGCACAATGCCCTGCAACATGCGGACCGGCATGATGAATGGGTGGTGTTGATGTTCCTCGACCTCGACCGCTTCAAGCCGATCAACGACTCGCTCGGCCACGCTGCCGGCGACCGTATGCTCAAGGATGTGGCCGTGCGCCTGTCGGCCTGCGTCGATGGCGACGACACCGTGGCGCGCATGGGCGGCGACGAATTCACCCTGCTGCTGCAGCCGCGCGCCACCCGCGAGGGCGCACTGAATCGCGCCATTCATGTCGCTGAGCAGATTCTCTGCAGCCTGGCCCGCCCCTTCGTGCTCGAAGGCCGCGAGTTCTTCGTCACCGCCAGTATCGGCATTGCCCTCGCCCCGCAGGACGGTAGCGAACTGAGCCAACTGATGAAGAACGCCGACACTGCGATGTATCACGCCAAGGAGCGCGGCAAGAACAACTTCCAGTTCTACCAGGCCGACATGAACGCCAGCGCCCTGGAGCGTCTGGAGCTGGAAAGCGATCTGCGCCACGCCCAGGAGCAGGGCCAGTTCGTCCTGCATTATCAGCCGCAGTTCTCCGGCGACGGCAGTCGCCTGACCGGGGCCGAAGCACTGCTGCGCTGGAACCACCCGAGCCGCGGCCTGGTATCACCCACCGAGTTCATTCCGGTGCTGGAAGAGCTCGGTCTGGTGGTCCAGGTCGGCGAATGGGTACTGGAGGAAGCCTGCCGCCAGTTCAAGGCATGGCAAGAAGAGCAGATACGTATCCCCAAGATCTCGGTCAACCTGTCGGCCCGTCAGTTCGCCGAGGGTGATCTGAGCGCACGGATCGCCACTATTCTGGACAGAACCGGCGTGGCTCCGGCCTGTCTGGAGCTGGAGCTGACTGAAAGCATATTGATGCGTGACGTCGCCAGCGCCATGCAAACGCTCGGCAACCTCAAGCGTTTGGGACTGTGCATTGCGGTGGATGACTTCGGCACCGGCTACTCGTCGCTGAACTACCTCAAGCAGTTCCCCATCGACGTCTTGAAGATTGATCGCAGCTTCGTCGACGGCCTGCCCGATGGTGAGCAGGACGCGCAGATCGCTCGCGCTATCATCGCCATGGCGCACAGCCTGAACATGATGGTGATCGCCGAGGGCGTGGAGAGCCAGGCACAACTGGACTTCCTGCGCGAACACGACTGCGACGAAGTGCAGGGCTACCTGCTGGGTAGACCGATGCCTGCTCGGCAGCTCACCGCCCAGTTCAGCGGCGCAGCGCTGTTCATGCTCAGCTGACTGGCGAACACCAGCAGGCCCTGCGCCCGACTCAGCATGAAGGCCATTTGTCAGGCTCATGACCGACCTTCATATGCCTGAATGCGACCTTTGCGGTAGAATCCGCCGCCTATTTCTTCCGCCCAACTGGTTTTCAGGGGATTGCCATGTTCAGCCGTGATTTGAACCTCGCTCGTTATGACGCCGAACTCTTTGCCGCGATGGAGCAAGAAGCTCAGCGCCAGGAAGAGCACATCGAGCTGATCGCCTCGGAAAACTACACCAGCCCGGCGGTGATGGAAGCCCAGGGCAGCGTGCTGACCAACAAGTACGCTGAAGGCTATCCGGGCAAGCGTTACTACGGTGGCTGCGAGTACGTCGACGTGGTCGAGCAACTCGCCATCGACCGCGCCAAGGAACTGTTCGGCGCCGACTACGCCAACGTCCAGCCGCACTCCGGCAGCCAGGCCAACAGCGCTGTATACATGGCCCTGCTCAACGCCGGCGATACCGTACTGGGCATGAGCCTGGCCCACGGCGGCCACCTGACCCACGGTGCCAGCGTCAGCTTCTCCGGCAAGATCTACAACGCCGTGCAGTACGGCATCAATGATCAAGGCCTGATCGACTACGACGAAGTCGAGCGCCTGGCCGTCGAGCACAAGCCGAAGATGATCATCGCCGGCTTCAGCGCCTACTCGCAGGTGCTCGACTTCCCGCGTTTCCGCGCCATCGCTGACAAGGTCGGCGCCTACCTGTTCGTCGACATGGCTCACGTGGCCGGCCTGGTCGCCGCCGGTCTGTACCCGAACCCGGTGCCGTTCGCCGACGTCGTTACCACCACCACGCACAAGACCCTGCGCGGCCCGCGCGGCGGCCTGATCCTGGCGCGCAAGAACGAAGAGCTGGAGAAGAAGTTCAACTCCGCGGTATTCCCGGGTGGCCAGGGCGGCCCGCTGGAGCACGTCATTGCTGCCAAAGCCGTGTGCTTCAAGGAAGCGCTGCAGCCTGAGTTCAAGACCTACCAGGCGCAGGTGATCAAGAACGCCCAGACCATGGCCCAGGTGTTCATCCAAAACGGCTACGACGTGGTTTCCGGTGGCACCGAGAACCACCTATTCCTGCTCTCGCTGATCAAGCAGGACATCACCGGTAAGGATGCCGACGCAGCCCTGGGCCGCGCCTTCATCACCGTGAACAAGAACAGCGTCCCGAACGATCCGCGTTCGCCGTTCGTCACCTCCGGCCTGCGTATCGGTACCCCTGCAGTCACCACTCGCGGCTTCAAGGAAGACGAGTGCCGTCAACTGGCAGGCTGGATCTGCGACGTACTGGCCAACATCGGCAACGATGAAGTCGAAGGCCGCGTGCGTGAGCAGGTCAAAGCCCTGTGCGCCCAGTTCCCGGTTTACGGCAACTAAGAACCTATTCACGATCTAGCGAGCTAGAGCGATACAAGGCAAAAACAAGCGAGGAAGCGGAGTTTACAAGTGGTAAATGAGCATTCCGAGCTTGTTTTTAACGCAGTAGCGCCGACGCGCAGCAGATCGTGAACAGGTTCTAAGGCTCAGCCTGAAACAAAGAAGCCCGCCAATTGGCGGGCTTCTTTTTGCCTGGGATTTGCCTCAGGCCGGTTGTTTCACATAGCGCGCCAGTTGCGCATCACGACTCATCACGTCGAGGGTAGCGGCCAGCACCTGCTCGCTGGTGGCGTCGGCTTGGCTGAAGATGCTGCCGAAGTTATCGTGGGTGACCTTGGCGAAGTGCGCACGATCCTTGGCCTCTACACCCAGCAAGGTGGCGTAGGCGTCCAGCGCTTCACCCTGGCCCATGGCCATGTCTTCGGCGATGGAATCGAGCATACCGTTCATCGCCAGCATGGAGCGGCCGTTGTAGCCCAGAGCGCCGCTGGTGTCGCAACCGTTGGTACCCGACGTCATGCCGAAGGTGGCGTTACCCGAGGTACCATTGGTGGTGGTGGCCAGAAAATGCGGGGCTATGCCACGCTGCCCTTCGAACAACATGTTGCCCCAGCCGCAGCCATTGCCACCCGCAGCGTCGGCAAATGCGCCAACACTGGCCATGCTCAACAGGCCAAAGACCAAACCTTTGCCTAGCAGTCGCTTGCTCATATCTGTCACTCCGCAATATCGAGTAATTAAAACCGCATAAGGAGCTTTGGTGAGACTTGGTCACCTGTCAAACTGATGTAGCTCAGTTGTGCGCCACGACACAGCTATACGGCACAGGCTCACTAGCCTTGGCTATAGTGATGTAAATCCTTCAGGAGTATGGGCATGAGTGAATCAGCCAACGAGCGTCGGCGCTTTCAGCGCATCGCCTTCGACGCCCCCACCGTCATCGCTCAAGGTGAGCGGCAATGGTCGGCAGCTCTGCACGATGTTTCACTCAAGGGCCTGCTGATCAAGACCCCGCGTGACTGGAACGGTGACCCGAACCAGCCCTTCGAAGCCCTTATCGAACTGGGAGACGAAGCCAAGGTAAAGATGGAAGTGGTGCTGACGCGCACCCAGCCGCAGTCCCTCGGCTTCGTCTGCCGCCATATCGATCTGGACTCCATCAGCCACCTGCGCCGCCTGGTCGAACTCAACCTTGGCGATGAACAGCTTCTGGAACGCGAACTGGCAGCGCTGGGCGAAGACGACTAGGTTCTATACGAAAAGTCGTCGAGCGAAGGTCAAGCGAGGCAAAAACCGGTGAGGAACGGACTGGGCTCGCACTCGAGTTCACGAGTGGTAAATGAGCATTCCGAACCGGTTTTTAGCGAAGCATCACCGAGCGCAGGCACTTTTCGTACCGAGCCTAGTGGTCAGTGACGCAGGCAGGCCGCTTCTGCCTGCTCACGGCGCTGGCGACGCACCTGAATACGCTGCGCCTCACGACGTGCATCGCGCGACTCGACTGCTTTGGCGTCGAAGTTGAAAGCCCGGGAAAAGAAATCGAAGAACAGGAACATGATGGCATCTCCTTCAGTGGATACGCCTTCATGCTGCGCGCCGATAGCCTGCTACCTATTGATCTCGGTCAGTTTTCGCCCCGCCCCACTCGCGGCAGAACGCCGCATGCGTGGATCGCGGCTGTAGCCCCTCCCACAGCCGATTCATGGCGCCTGTGGTAAAGGTTTTAGCCGCGAATTTGCTTATTCGAACAGCGCATCCAGCGCCTGTTCCAGCCGCGTGACAGCGACGACCTGCAGCCCTGGCGGCGCTTCTTTAGGCGCGTTGCCCTTGGGCACGATGGCACGCTTGAAACCGTGCTTGGCCGCCTCTTTCAGGCGCTCCTGACCACTCGGCACCGGGCGGATCTCGCCAGACAGGCCGATCTCGCCGAACACCAGCAGATCGTGCTCAAGTGGTCGGTTGCGCAGGCTGGATATCACCGCCGCCATCAGCGCCAGGTCAGAAGCCGTTTCCAGCACCTTGACCCCACCAACCACGTTGAGAAACACGTCCTGGTCATAGGTCGGGATGCCGCCGTGGCGATGCAAGACCGCCAGGAGCATGGCCAGACGGTTCTGATCGAGGCCCAGGGTGACGCGGCGCGGGTTGCCCAGATGGCTGGTGTCGACCAGCGCCTGCACCTCCACCAGCATTGGCCGCGAGCCTTCCCAGGTGGCCATCACCACACTGCCGGGCACCGCCTCCTGAGCACGAGTGAGGAAGATCGCCGAGGGGTTGGAGACTTCCTTCAGGCCCTTGTCGGTCATGCCGAACACACCCAACTCGTTAACCGCGCCGAAACGGTTCTTCACCGCCCGCAGCAGGCGCAGACGACCGTCGGACTCACCCTCGAAATACAGCACAGTATCGACCATGTGCTCCAGCACGCGCGGGCCGGCCAGCGCGCCTTCCTTGGTCACGTGGCCGACGAGAAAGATCGCCGTACCGCTCTGTTTGGCGAAACGCACCAGCAGCGCCGCACTCTCGCGCACCTGGGCGACACCGCCTGGCGCCGACTGCAGCTGCTCGGTGAAGATGGTCTGAATCGAGTCGATCACCATCACCTTGGGTTTTTCCTGGCGCGCGGTGGCGATGATCGTCTCGATGCAGGTCTCGGTCATGACCTTGAGCTTGTCCTGCGGCAGGTCCAGCCGCCGTGCACGCATCGCCACCTGCTGCTGCGACTCCTCGCCGGTGACGTAGAGGGCGGGAAAACGCGTGGCGATATTGCACAGGGTCTGCAGCAGGATGGTCGACTTGCCAATGCCTGGGTCACCACCGATCAGCACCACAGAGCCATCGACCAGGCCACCGCCAAGTACCCTATCCAGCTCACCGGAAGCGGTGGAAAAACGCGGAATTTCCTCGACACTGACCTCAGCCAGAGTCTTGATATTGGCCTTGTCGCCGGCCCAGCCGGTGCGACCGCTGGGCGTGGCGCCCTCGATCACAGTTTCCACCAGGGTATTCCAGGCGCCGCACTCGCCACACTGCCCGGCCCACTTGGGGAAAGTGGCGCCACACTCGGTGCAGCCGTACATGCGTTTTGCCTTGGCCATGGGGAAATCGTCCTGCCTGTTGAGCGAAGGCTGGAACGATACCGAACTACTGGATAGATTTACAGACCACCGACACAGACCTTCACCAGGGAACACCATGCAGATCGAACTGCTACCCACCACCGCCGAGCAATTACCGCTGATCCGCAATCTTTATCAGTTCTACTCCTACGACAGCTCGGACTGGGAGCAGGAGGACGTCGAGGTCGACGGTCGTTTCTACATCCATGAGGAGCACCTGCAGCGCTATTGGCAGGAGCCGGGTTGGAGCGCCAGCCTGATCCTGGCTGATGGGTTCATTGCCGGTTTTCTGCTGGTCGAGCGCAGCGAACTGCCCGCCATCGATGCACCGGAATTCGCCGATCTGTTCATCCTCAAGCGCTACCGCCGACTGGGTATCGGCCGTGCACTAGTGCAACAGGCGATGGGCGACGGCAGCACCTGGTTGTTGCGCTTCTACCGCCAGGACGAGGTGGCCCTGGCTTTCTGGCAACAGTTGATGAGCGAGTTGCCAAGACCGCCGAGAGCGGTCTGGACGAAAGATGAGGCAGAGGGGCTGCTGACTTATCTGATCAACCCGCCCGTGCATTGAAAGAGTTTGGCCGTAGGAGCCCGCTTGCGGGCGATCAACCGTTCACAAATATCGCTGGCAAGCCGGCGCCTACACTCAACCCTTGCAACCGTTGCCACAGCCACAGCACTGCCCGGAGGCACGCTTGAGCTGACGAGCAAGTTCGTCCTTGAGCGCAACACGGTTGAGTTTCAGCGCGCTGAGGGTGACGTCATCGAGCAACTCGATACCGTCTTCTATCCGGCAGATGCGCTTGTCCAGCGCTTCGTACTCTTCGGCCTGGCGAGAGAACTGTTCGTCGCTCTGGCGCAGGCGCTGCAGTTCGTTGCGCAGTTCGGGGAAGTCATGAACCAACGGATGGTGGTCGACGTGCATGATGAAGCCTCTGACAAGAAAGATGGCTCCAGCCTAGCGCTGCACGTCGACCGTTCATTTGATCCGGATCAAGCACTGCCCGCCTTACGCAGCAGATCGGCAATCTCGTCCTTCAGGCCCACACGCTGCAGCTTTAGCCCCTGCAATGTCAGGTCGTCGGCAGCCTCACGGCCGTCCTCTATTTCGTAGATGCGCTTGTCCAGTGCCTCGTACTCTCCAGCCAGGCGAGGGAAGTGTGGGTCACTTTGCATCAGCTTGCGCATGGTATCGCCTTGCTGAGGGAATTCGCGGGTCAACGGGTGATGTTCAAGCGGCATGGCGGACCTCCCCAAAGAGTGTCCCTTTAGCCTAGTCGAAGCTGGGCCGCGTGCCGCCAATGAGCGATCAGGAAGCCAGCCGTCAGTCGACGAGCACTACCTGTGCCCGCACTTCGAAATGAAATGTTGCAGCTTTTCTGCTTTTCCTACCGCTCTTGCGCTAAATTCATCGGCCCTTGGCTACTTATCCCCCTACATGACACTCCTGATAGCGTTCGCTGTCCTCTCCATTCTGGTTTCGTTCATCTGCTCCATCCTCGAAGCCGCCCTGCTCTCCCTCACGCCCAGTTACATCGCTCAGCAGAAGGTCGAAAAACCTCAGCTGTACGAAAGGCTGAAAGAGCTCAAAGACAAGATCGACCAGCCGCTGGCGGCCATCCTGACTCTCAATACCGTGGCGCACACCGTTGGTGCGACTGGTGTCGGTGCGCAGGTGGCAATCGTCTTCGGCGACGGTTACCTGGGTATCGCCTCGGCGGTCATGACCCTGCTGATTCTGGTGCTCTCGGAGATTCTGCCGAAGACCATCGGCGCCCGTTACTGGCGCGCCCTGGCCCCCTTCCTGCCGAGCCTGCTGCGGGCGATGATCCTGCTGCTCAAGCCGTTCATCGTGCTATCTGACCTGATCATGCGCCTGTTTGGCGGCAAGGAGCCGGAGCACGACATTCGCCAGGAAATCAAAGCGCTGACCCTGCTCGGCCGCGAGGTGGGTAAGCTCGACGAAGACGAGCATCGAGTGATCAGCAACATCCTCGACCTGCACGAGATTCGCCTGCGCGACATCATGACGCCGCGCATCGTCTGCGAGTCGGCCGCACCGGATGAATCGATCGCCGCGTTCAAAACCCGTGCCCGCGAGAGCCAGTTCTCCCGCTACCCGGTGATCGGCGAGGACGAGTCGCCGCTGGGCGTGGTGTTCCGTTATGACGCCCTGGCCGCCGAGAACGACGCCGAACCGATCACCCAGATCATGAAGCCGCTCAAGGTCGTGCCGGAAAGCATGAACGTGGAAAACCTGATGACCCTGCTGATGCAGGAGCGCCAGCACATGTGCCTGGTGTACGACGAATTCGGTAGCTGGCGCGGCCTGGTGACGCTGGAAGACATCATGGAAACCATCATCGGCAAGCCGATCCTCGACGAGACCGACGACATCCCCAACATGCGCCGCTTTGCCAAGCGCCGCTGGGAGCACCGACTCAAGGCGATCCGCGAAGACTGATCACCAGTAGTTTTCGACTGCCACCTGACCCGGGCGCCGGGTCAGGCTCAGGTTCAGACCGCGCGCCTTCAGGCGTTGGCGAATGTCGTCGATCATCTGTGGGTTGCCGCAGATCATCACTCGCGAATGCTCAGGCGTCAGCTCAAGCCCGGCGGCCCGCTCCAGCTCGCCACTGTCGAGCAAATCGGTGATGCGCGCGCTCAGGCAATCCGGCGCCTGCTCACGGGTGACCACCGGCAGGTAGGTGAGCTTGTCGGCGAACTCGGCGAGGTGCTCCAGCTCGGCAAGCCCCCGGATCAGCGGCTGGTAAGCCAGCTCGGCAGAGGTTCTTGCGCTGTACACCAGCACGATGCGCTCGAAGCGCTGCCACACCTCGAAGTCCTGCAGGATCGACAGGAACGGCGCGATGCCGGTGCCGCTGCCGAGCAACCAGAGTTCGCGGCCGTCGACGAAACGATCCAGGGTCAGGTAGCCGGTAGCCATCTTCTCCACCAGCAAGCTGTCGCCAACACGCAGCCGACTCAACTCGCTGGTGAACTCGCCATCCGGCACCACGATGGAGAAGAACTCGAGAAACTCGTCATGTGGCGCCGAAACCAGCGAATAGGGCCGCCAGACCACCGAACCGTCTGCCTTTTCCACCCCCAGACGCACGAACTGCCCGGCGCGAAAACGAAAACCGGCATCACGGGTGGTACGCAAGGTGAACAGGCTTGCTGTCAGTGTCTGTACGTCGAGCAGGCTCTCGCGCGTGAACTTGTCATCGCTGATGGTCATGTGCAGCTCCTGAGCGAATGATGCCGGCAGTGTCGCGCAAAAGCCGTGAGACAAAAACCGGCAGATCGCAGGGGCATCAGACCACGGTCATGCGTCCATCCGGCTCACGACGCAGGGCAGCGGCCAGCCAGCGGGCGATGTTATCCACTTGCTCGTCCTGGCCTTGGGCAGCGATGAACTGGGTACCAACACGCAGGGCATAGCCGCCAGGCGTGGTCGGGTCGTTGCAGGTGCCGACCAGAATGCCCTCCTGCTCCAGCGCCTTGATCGTGGCAGGTGCATCCCTCACCGCGCTCATCGGCACCAGCACCTGATGGGTGAAAACCTCGCCCGGGTTCGGCGCAATCACCGCCACGTTCAGCTCACGCAACACCTTGGCGAAGGTCTGGCTGGCCGCGCAGACGCGCCGTGCATAGGCGCCGCCATCGGCTTCGGCCTGCTGCAAGGTGACCAGAAAGGACGGCAACTTGCCAGCGTCGTAGTTGGCCAACAATGCGCGGTCGATGAAACGCGCCAGACGCTCACCGTCCTCTGCCTTGCGCCCGGCAATCAGGCTGTGCGGACGCCCTGGCAGAGTCTTGTAGGTGGAGCTGGTGAGAATGTCGACCCCCAGCGCCAGCGGATTGGGGAAGGTGCCTCCGGCGATCAGACCCGATACATGCGACGCATCGAAAATGGTCTTGGCGCCCACTTCGCGGGCAGCAGCTACCACCGGCTCGATGTCGTCGGGGGTGATGATCACCGAACGACCGAGCATCACCAGATTCGGCCGCAATGTGCGCACCTGCTCGGCTGCAGCCTGTGCGTCCAGACGGCAGGCGCGGCTGTCGAATGGCAGCTCGGCCACGCGTAGTCCGGCCAGTTCCGGCGTACCGCCACGGCGCTGGCTCAGGTGCCCGCCATGAGCCGCAGCAGGCGCCAGCAGCAGATCACCCGGCCGGCTGAAGGCGTGGAACACGGCCAGGTTGGCGATGGTGCAGCTGGGCAGCCGTGGCTCGGCCCAGGCGGCGCCGAACAGGCTGCAGATGCGCTCGCGCACGGCCACTTCGAGGCCAGAGACCAGATCGGTATCCGGCTGTTCCTTGGCGTAGCTCGGTCCCATCGCCGGGTAGGCGCTCAGCTCGGGCGCATAGGCCTGCTGCGACTCGGCGCTGGGCAGGTTGGCACCGGCGTAAAGCACCACGCGGCCATCACGCAGCGCCGCGCCGCGCGCAGCCGCCATCGCCAGCAATTGCTGCTCGTTGGGCATTTCCATGATTTTCGTCCGGCGTTAGTGAGAGAGAATTTTCGACAGGAACTGCTGGGCGCGATCAGAGCGGGCGTTGATGTCGCCGAAGAACTCTTCCTTCGGGCAGTCCTCGACGATCTGCCCGGCGTCCATGAAGATCACCCGGTCGGCGACCTTGCGCGCGAAGCCCATCTCGTGGGTCACGCACATCATGGTCATGCCCTCGTGGGCGAGCTGCACCATCACGTCGAGCACCTCGTTGACCATCTCCGGGTCGAGCGCCGAAGTCGGCTCGTCGAACAGCATCACCACCGGATCCATGGCCAGCGCACGGGCGATGGCGACGCGCTGTTGCTGGCCACCCGAGAGCTGGCCGGGATGCTTGTGCGCGTGCTCCTTGAGGCCGACACGCTCGAGCAGTTGCAGGCCTTTCTTCTCGGCCTCGGCCTTGCTGCGACCGAGCACCTTGATCTGCGCCAGCATCAGGTTCTCCATGATGGACAGGTGCGGAAACAGCTCGAAGTGCTGGAACACCATGCCGACGCGCGAACGCAGCTTGGGCAGATTGGTGTCCTTGGCCGTGACGCTGATGCCATCGACGGTGATTTCACCGCTGTCGATGGGCTCCAGCGCGTTGACCGTCTTGATCAAGGTGGACTTTCCGGAACCGGAAGGCCCGCACACCACTACCACCTCGCCCTTGGCAACGGTGGTCGAGCAGTGCGTCAGCACCTGAAACGATCCGTAGGATTTGCAGACATCGCTGATCGTAATCATGACGAAGGGCCCTTAACGAATGATGGCGACGCGCTTTTGCAGGCGGCGTACGGCATAGGAGGCGAGCAGGGAGATCACGAAGTAGACGAGCGCAGCGAAGACGTACATCTCCAGCAGGCGACCGTCACGCTGGGCGATCTTCGCCGCGGCGCCGAGGAAGTCGGTGATCGAGAGGATGTAGACCAGCGAGGTGTCCTGGAACAAGACGATGGTCTGCGTGAGCATCAGCGGCAGCATGTTACGCAGTGCTTGTGGCAAGACCACGTAGAACAGGCTCTGGCGATTGGTCAGGCCCAGCGCCATCGACGCCTGGGTCTGGCCCTTGGGCAGCGACTGAATACCGGAGCGGATGATCTCGCAGAAGTAGCAGGCCTCGAACAGGGTGAAGGTGATCACCGACGACCAGAACGGGTCGATGCGTACCGGGCGCGGCGCGCCGGTGATCCACTGCACCACGAAGGGCACCATGAAGTAGAACCAGAAGATCACCAGCACCAGCGGCAGCGAACGCAGCAGGTTGACGTAGCCACCGGCGAACATCGACAGCGCGCGGTAACGCGACAGACGCATGATCGCTAACAGCGAGCCGAAGAAGATGCCGCCAATGGTGGCGAACAGCGTGAGCGTCAGGGTGAAGCTCATGCCGGTGTAGAACAGATAGGGGAGCGAGTCGACCACCACTCCCAGGTCGAAACTGCCAAACATGTTCAGCTCTCCTTCCGCAGGCCGTAGCCCGGCACAGCGGCCTTGCGCTCGACGGCACGCATGGCGAAGACGATGATCAGGTTGAGCACCAGATACAGGGTGGTTGCCGCAGTGAACGCCTCGAACGTCTGGAAGCTGTTTTCCTGCATCGCACGGGCGCTGCCGGTCAGCTCCATCAGGCCAATGGCCAGGGCGACGGAGGTGTTCTTGGTGCAACTGAGAAATTCGGAGGTGATGGCCGGCACGACGATGCGATAGGCCATTGGCAACAGCACATAACGGTAGGTCTGCACCAGCGTCAGGCCCATGGCCAGCCCGGCCATGCGTTGCCCACGGGACAGACTCTCGAGCCCGGCACGCACCACTTCGGCCATTCGCGCGGCGTGGTAGCAGCCCAGGCAGATCACCGCCGTGTAGAACGCGGCGTTGGGCAGTTGCTTGAACCAGCGCCCCAGGTCGGTGGGCAGCAGCTCCGGCAGCACGAAGTACCAGAGGAACATCTGTACCAGCAGCGGAATGTTACGAAACAGCTCGACGAATCCGGTGCCCAGCGCGCGCATCCAGGCCAGCGGCGAGGTCCGTGCCACGCCGACCAGTGAGCCAAGCACCAGGGCGATGGTGAAAGCGCCGATGGCCGTGGCGACCGTCCAGCAGGCGCCCCAGATAAGCGTCATCAGGTAGGTATTGGTGCCATCGAGCGAAGGCTCGAAGAAGATCCACCAGTTCCAGTTGTAGCTCATGGCCTAGCCCATCCAGTGCATGTCATGGCCCGGCCAGCGCGAATGCCGGCCGGGTTCGGCGACGCTCGATCAGCGATACAGCTCTGGGTTCGGATCGTCGGTGGGCTCGGCAATGACCTTCTTCAGCTGGCCGGACATCGGGAAGTTCATGTTGATGCCACGCGGCGGAATCGCCTGAACGAACCACTTGTCGTAGATGGCGTTGATTTCACCGCTGGCGTACAGCTCGTCGAGGGTGGCGTTGACCAGTTCCTTGAAGTCATCGTCACCACGGCGCAGCATGATGCCGTATGGCTCGACCGACAGCGGCTCAGCGGACATGACGAAGTCTCCGGGGTTCTTCGAGGTCGCGGCGGCGCCAGCAATGGACACATCGTCGAAGATCAGCGCCACGGCGCGTTCGGTCTGCAGGGTGAGCATGCCTTCGGCCAGGTCCTTCACGCTCAACACGTTGAGGCCGAGGTTCTGCGCGGCATTGATCTCACTGATGACCTTGACGCTGGTAGTGCCGGCCAGGGTGACCACGGTCTTGCCCTGGGCATCGGCCATGGTTTCGATCGGAGCGCTCTTCTTGGAGAGGATGCGTACGCCAGCAACGAAATAGGTGTTGGAGAAACTCACCTGACGCTGGCGCTCGGCATTATTGGTGGTGGTGCCGCACTCCATGTCGATGGTGCCGTTGGCCAGCAACGGCATGCGGGTGGCGCCGGTCACGGGCAGGTAGCTGACCTTCAGCTCCGGCTCGTCGAGTTTGAGCTTGATCGCATCGACGACCTTCGCGCACAGGTCCATGGCATAGCCGATGGGGCGCTGCTGATCGTCGTAGTAGGAAAAGGGCACAGCCCCATCACGGTGGCCGACGCTGATCTCTCCCAGCTCGGCAATCTTAGCCAGTGTGCCTTCCTGTGCCGACACTCCCGCTGCTGCGAACATCAGCATCATCGACGAAGCCGCAAAAATCTTCTTCATGGTTTGCCCCCTGTTTTGTTATCGCGCAACGGCTCCCTTTCATGTGGTGCCGGCGTGCCCTAGCAAGCATCGCCAGGCCACTCTGCGGGACGGTAAAGGGCACCGTCAACAAAAAAGAATAATAAATAATGAATTCATTTTAATTGCACGAAGATAGAGCAATTTTTCGCGCAGATGCTCGAATATCGGGCGTAAAAAGCCCAGCAAGAGAGGGATTTATGCAGAAGGTGAGCGACTATTCTTGATCGCTGACGAGCGCCGAGTCCTGCAACTCGTCGATGGAATGACGCACCGTACGCGCGGTGTTCATCACGTGCTGACGCATGATCTTGCCGAGCCGACTGCCATCACGGGCAGCGACGGCCTGAAGGATCTTTTCGTGGTCGGTCACCGCCTCTTTCCAATCCCGCGGGGCCTGGCGCACGGTGTGACGGATGTTGCGAATGCGCAGTTCCAGGTTGCGGTACAGCGCCAGCAACGACGCATTGTCGGCCGCCTCGAAAATGGCGAAGTGAATGGCTCGATTGAGCCGCGAATACTCCAACGAGCGTGACGCCCGATAGGCTTCGATCATGTCCTCGTGCATCTGGCGGATGGCGTCGATCTGCGCGTCGCTGATCTTCTCGCAGGCCAGCTCGCCAGCCAGCGCCTCGATGCTGGCGATGATCGGGAACAGCTCCTGCAACTCCTCATCGGTGATGGTGACCACGCGGGCCCCACGCTGCGGCAACAGTTCGATCATGCCTTCGGCCGCTAGCGCCTTGAGCGCTTCACGCAGCGGGGTGCGCGAGATATCGAAGCGTTCACACAGGGCTTTCTCGGGGATTTTCTGACCCGGCTCCAGCTCGCCGCTGACGATCAGCTCACGCAGATGGTCGACGATTTCACTGTGCAACGTTCGGCGCCGGATGGGTCTTGCTTCGGAAACGCTCAATCTTGTCTCTCGCTCATGCCTTACCAAGGCCTGCCGGCAGATCGCCCGCCAGACCGCTGGGTGAGACTTAGCCACTGGCGCACACACTTGTCCAGCAGCACATGAGGCTGCCTTCAGGAATGTTGGGGTGCAGCGACGCCAGCGGCTATGATGCGCCAGCTCCACACGCCTCCGGAAAACGCCTGCCATGCCGTCACTCGTCACCCCATTCGCCGACCTCGACCTGATTCGCCAGCCCGAACAGCAGAACGAACCTCTGCAGGCCTTCGATGCTGCCGACGAATACCTGTTGAGTCATGTGCACGAGCAGGGCATCGACGCCACGAGCCGGGTGCTGGTGCTCAACGATGGCTTCGGCGCCCTCGCCTGCTCGCTGGCCACACTCTGCCAGGTGACCAGCAGCGGCGACTCGCACCTCGGCCATCTGGCATTGCAGAAGAACCTGGCGCGCAATGGTGTGGCGGTGGAGGCGGTCCGCTTTGTGACGTCCAGCGAAACGCCGCAGGGGCCGTTCGACTGGGTACTGATCCGCGTGCCGAAGACCCTGGCGCTGCTCGAGGAACAACTGATCCGTCTGCACGACCAGTTGGCGCCGAATGCCCGTGTGGTGGCTGGGGCAATGATCAAACACCTGCCGCGCGCTGCCGGTGATCTGCTGGAACAATACATCGGCCCGGTGCAAGCCTCGCTGGCGGTGAAGAAAGCCCGGCTGCTCGTAGCCACGCCTGAAACCAAGGCGCCGCCGCACTCGCCCTACCCCACTCGCTACAACCTGGATAAACCGGCGCTGGAGTTGATCAACCACGCCAATGTGTTCTGCCGCGACGGCCTGGATATCGGTACCCGCGCCTTTCTTCCGCATCTGCCACGCCACCTCGGCCGCGTCCGCGTCGCCGATCTGGGTTGTGGTAACGGCGTGCTCGGCATCGCCTATGCTTTGGGCAGCCCACAAGCGGAGCTGACGCTGGTGGACGAGTCGTACATGGCCGTGCAATCAGCGCAGGAAAACTGGCGGGCGGCACTCGGTGATCGGCCAGTGACCATACGCGCTGGCGATGGCCTGGCCGAGCAGCCAGCTGACTCGCTGGATCTGGTGCTGTGCAATCCGCCCTTCCACCAGCAGCAGGTGGTCGGTGACTTCCTCGCCTGGCGCATGTTCCAGCAGGCCCGCGCGGCGTTGGTCACCGGTGGTGAGCTGTGGATAGTCGGCAACCGCCACCTGGGCTACCACGCCAAGCTGGCCCGGCTGTTCCGCGGTGTCGAACAGGTGGCGGCCAATCCGAAGTTCGTGGTGCTCAAGGCGAGAAAATAGGTTCTCTACAAGGTCAGAGTAAACCGCGACAGCAGCGCGCCCGGCAACGCCATCGAGCCGGTCTGCCTGGCGCCGTAGGTCCCGCCCGGCAGCAGCAGCTCCGGCTCGCGGGTCAGGGCTTCCAGCTGCAGGCCGAGGAAGTCGAACAGCGAATCGTCAAAACGCATGGTGTCGACCGGCGCCTGGATCTGCCCATCCTCGACCCAGAAGGTGGCAAAACGGGTCATGCCGGTCAGGCGTGCGGCGGGCAGGTCGGAGAAATTGCCGTACCACAGGTTGCCGATATACAGCCCGGTGCCGAGCTGTTGCAGCGCGTCCTGCTCGTCCAGCTCACCACCATGCATCTCCAAGGACAGCGGGTATTCGCCGCTGCACGCGCCATTGGTGATCAGGCCATATTCCGCGGCACTGCGCGAGCTGACCAGGCGCTCGCCGGGTCGCCCCTGGCTGATCAGGCGCAACGGCCGACGCGGCCCTTCTGCGGTAAAGGCCGGCGCCAGGCCGCCGTCGATGCGCTCGTCCATGGTCACCAACGAGCTGAGTTCGGATTTACCGTTGAACAGCCGCTGCAAAGGGCTGCCACCCGACGCCAGCGCCTGGGCGCCGAAGCCCCAGCAGCACAGGCTGACCAGTTCTTCCAGCGCAGCCGGTGCCAGGTATGCGCGATACCCCCCCGGCAGCAGCGACTTCGCCGGCCGGCCGAGAAACTCCAGTTGTAGCCGCGCGCGGTCCAGCTTGCGGGCGAACGCCTGGGCGTCCCACTGCTCACCGGCATAGGCGCTTTTCACTGCCTGGCCGTTGCCGTGAAACAGGCTGAATTCGAAGTTGAAACTGCTCGCGGCGTACCAGCCGAATGCGCCCCAGGAACTGGCGAAGCCCTGGTACTGAGGCCCCACGGCCAGAAAGCCAACCAGATCCAGACCAGCAGCCGCAGCGACGATCTGCTGCGCCATGACCGCACTGTCGAGCGAACCTGCTTCACTCGCCACCTCGCTGCGCCAAGCCTCACGGTTCAAGCGCAGATAAGGGTCATCACTCAAGGTTGGCAGCACGCCTCGCAGGCGCTGCACTATCTGCTGCAGACGCGGCAAATCCTCATCGAGCACACCGCTGAGTGCCAGTTTGCTCTCGGCATGGCGCTGCCCCAGGTACAGAGACAGGGTGACGTAGACCTGCTGCACATCGCCGGCCTGGCGCACTTGCCCCTGATTGAACCGGATGAAGCTGGATACCTCGGCGCCATAGGCCAGGGTGAAACCCTCCTCGCCCAAGACTTGCGCCTGCAGATGCTCGAACAACGCGCTGAAATGCTGACGTGCATCCATCAGACCGCCCCTCCGAAAACGTCGATATCGGCGAATACGCAGGCCGGCGAGGCGTGCCCCACGCGAATCACCTGGTTGGGTTCACCCTTGCCGCAATAGGGTGTGCCCATCACCTCGAAGGTGCTGGTGTCCCCTACCGCACGCAGGTTGCGCCAGAACCGCGAGCTGATGCCTCGGTAGTTAGGGTTCTTCACCACGTCCTTGAGTTCGCCGTTTTCGATCAGTTGGCCCCACTCGCAGCCGAACTGGAATTTGTTGCGCGCGTCGTCGATCGACCAGGAGCGGTTGTTGCTCATCAGAATCCCGCGTTCGATACCGCCGATCAGTTCGGCCAGCGGCTGATCGCCTGGCTCCAGATTGAGATTGGCCATACGGTCGATGGGCGGCCGGTTCCAGCTGCAGGCGCGGCTGTTAGCCACCCCTGGCAAGCCGCTGCGCCATTGCGACAGCGCGCCGCCGAGCGGACGCTGAAGGATGCCGTCTCGGATCAGTAGCTGCCGTTCGGCCGGCGTGCCGTCATCGTCATGGCGGTAGCTGGACAACTCTCCAGGCACGGCCGGATCGAAGCTGACATTGAGCAGCGGCGAGCCATATTGGTAATGCCCGAAATCGCTCTGACGGATAAAGCTGGTACCGGCGAAATTGCGCTCATCGCCGAGGATGCGGTCCAGCTCCAGCGGATGGCCGATAGACTCGTGAATCTGCAGGATCATCTGGTCTGGCATCAGCAACAGATCGCGCGAACTGTTCGGGGTGTTGGGCGCCAGCAGCAGTTGCAAGGCCTCATCGGCGATGCGCGCAGCGCTGCCGATCACACCCAACTGCTGCAACACCTCGGCGCCGCCCTGGCGCGCCAGATGCGTGCCGCCGAAGCTGCGACTCTGGCTGTCGTGTTCGTCGCTGGCGGTAACGCCCACCTGCGGGAATACATAGCGCTGGGCGCGCCGCAGGCAGGCGCCCGCGCTGTTGAGAAATATCTGCTCATGGCAGGTGAACGTCAGCCCGACGTGGCTATCGACCAGACGCGCATCCTGGGGAATCAATGCCGACTCTGCCATCAACAGCTCGAACCAGTGGGCAGCGCCCGCCAGCGGCTGCTCGTAGCCTGGCATCACATCGTCGTTGTGTTCGGTGGGGTACGGCAGACTGCCGAGATCCAGCAGGTTATGCCCAGCCAAGGTACGTGCCATCTGCTCGGCGCGCTCCAGTGCAGCCTGCAAGCCAGTCTGACTGAGATCGCTGGTGGCCGCATAGGCTTCGACACCGGCGATACGTACGGTCAACATGGCGCCAGCATCGTCGACGAAGGAAGGCGCCTGCGCCACACGCCGCCGCACCCAGTAGGACTCCCTGCTCTCGCGCACATGGCGCAGAGACCAGTAGTCGGCAGTCGATTTCAGCGCGGCGAAGCGGCGTTTGAGGGTGTCGCTGAGGGCGAACATCGGGCCTCCTTGGCGTGCGAAGAAAGGAGGCCAGTATGGGAACAAGCACGCGCCGGGATCAACCGCGTGCTCAGCCCGGCGTCCCCAACCCCGCCGCGCTCATGAACTGGCGCAACAGCCAGGCCACGATGCCCAGCGCGGTGACGCTGCAGGCCCAGATCAGCACCAGCCAACCCAAACGCTGCCACAGCGGCTTTTTATCCTGCTCGACCTTGGTCATTTCACGCCCCTCAGTGGTAGCCATCATCCACCGTCACCTTGCCGCGGAACACGTAATAGCTCCAGGCGGTGTACATGAGAATGAAGGGAATGATGAACAACGCGCCCACCAGCATGAAGCCCTGACTCTGCGGCGGTGCGGAGGCCTCCCAGATACTGATCGATGGCGGAATCACGTTCGGCCACAGGCTGATGCCCAGACCGCTGTAGCCGAGGAAGATCAGCGCCAGGGTGAGCAAAAATGGCGAGTAGTTACGGTTGTTGGCCACCGAACGCAGCAGTGCGTATGTGCACAGCAGCACCAGTACTGGCACCGGCATAAACCAGAACAGGTTCGGCAGGCTGAACCAGCGCTCGGCGATCGCCGGGTGCTCGAACGGCGTCCACAGACTGACGATGCCGGTCACCGCCAGCACCACGAACACCAGTGGCCGCGCCATGTCATGCATCTGCTGTTGCAAGCGACCTTCGGTTTTCATGATCAGCCAGGTGCAGCCGAGCAACGCATAGGCCACGATCAGCGCCAGGCCGCAGAACACCGAGAAGGGTGTCAGCCAATCGAACGCACCGCCGGCGAAACTGCGATTGACCACCTCGAAACCGTCGATATAGGCACCCAGTGCCACGCCCTGGAAGAAGGTGGCAGTCAGCGAGCCGCCGATGAAGGCCTTATCCCACAGATGGCGCTTGGCGGCCTTGGCCTTGAAGCGAAACTCGAAGGCCACACCACGGAAGATCAGCCCCAGCAACATCAGGATCAGCGGCAGATAAAGCGCGTCGAGTACCACCGCATAGGCCAGCGGGAAGGCGCCGAACAGGCCGGCACCGCCGAGTACCAGCCAGGTCTCGTTGCCGTCCCAGACCGGCGCGACAGTGTTCATCATCACGTCGCGCTCGCCGTCGTCACGGACGAAGGGAAAGAGGATGCCGATACCCAGGTCGAAGCCATCCATCACCACGTACATCATTACGCCAAAGGCGATGATCACCGCCCAGATCAGCGGAAGGTCGATACCCATGTTCAGCTCCTCTCCGGCAAGGTGTCGGTTTCACCATCTTCCAGGCCTTCTTCAGCCGCCGACAGCGGACGCGCTGGCGTACGCGGCTGGCCTGGCCCGCCTTCGGACGCTTCCTTGCCCTCGTCGATCTTCGGCCCCTTGCGCACCAGGCGCAGCATGTAGCCGATCCCCGCACCGAACAGCACGAAATAAACCACCACGAACAGCGCCAGGGTAAAGCCCAACTGCGCCGCGCTATGCCCTGACGAAGCATCGGCGGTACGCATCAGCCCATGGATGATCCACGGCTGACGACCGATCTCGGTGGTGTACCAGCCGGCAAGGATGGCGATGATGCCGCTGGGGCCCATCCATACCGCCAGATGCAGGAACGGCCTGCAGGTGTACAGCCGCTCGCCGCGGCGCAGCCAGGTGCCCCACAGACCGGTGAGGATCATCATCAGGCCCATGGCGACCATGACGCGGAAAGTCCAGAACACGATGGTGGAATTGGCGCGGTCTTCCGGCGGGAAGTCCTTCAGGGCCGGCACCTGCTTGTCCAGACTGTGGGTCAGGATCAGGCTACCGAGCGCGGGGATTTCCACCTTGAAACGGGTTTCCTCACGCTGCATGTCCGGCCAGCCGAAGAGGATCAGCGGAGTCGGCTCGTCACCGACGTTTTCCCAGTGCCCTTCAATGGCGGCGATCTTCGCCGGTTGGTACTTGAGGGTGTTGAGGCCATGCAGGTCACCGATGAAAGCCTGTATCGGCGCCACCAGCAGGGCCATCCACAGCGCCATCGAGAGCATCTTGCGGATAGCCGGGTTGTCACGCCCGCGCAGCAGGTGCCAGGCCGCCGAAGCCCCCACGAAGAAGGCGGTGGCGAGAAACGCCGCGGTCGCCATATGCGCCAGGCGATAAGGGAACGATGGGTTGAACACCACGGCGAACCAGTCCACCGGGATCACCCGGCCATCGATGATCTCAAAGCCCTGCGGCGTATGCATCCAGCTGTTGGAGGCGAGAATCCAGAAGGTCGAGATCAGCGTGCCGATGGCCACCATCACCGTGGAGAAGAAGTGCAGGCCAGGCCCGACGCGGTTCCAGCCGAACAGCATGACGCCGAGGAACCCCGCTTCGAGGAAGAACGCGGTGAGCACCTCGTAGGTCAGTAGCGGCCCGGTGACCGCCCCGGCAAAGTCGGAGAAGGCGCTCCAGTTGGTGCCGAACTGATAGGCCATGACCAGGCCGGAGACCACGCCCATGCCGAAGTTGACCGCGAAGATCTTCGACCAGAAGTGGTAGAGATCACGGTACAGGGTATTTCCGCTCTTCAGCCACAGACCTTCGAGCACCGCCAGGTAACTGGCCAGACCGATGGTGATGGCCGGGAAGACGATGTGGAAGGAAATGGTGAAGGCAAACTGGATTCGGGCGAGATCGAGCGCCTCTAGGCCGAACATGTCACATCCTCATTCAGGGTTATTTCGGCCCCAGCACGCAAGCCGATCCATAGACTCCAGGTGTTGGAGTCAAACGAGCTGAAATTGTTCTTATGGAAGTGGTCTGCAGCCGAGAAGCTGCTGAGTAAAGCGCGAAAAGACGTATTGATCTGGATCAATGCGCACTAAAAGACTAGCCGCTAAAGGCATAACTGGCGCTGTGGTGATTTGCCGCGCGACAGGCCACCGCAGCGTTCGCAGAGAACAGCACGCTGCGAGTGCTTGTCGCGGCTGAAGCCCCTCCCACAGCCGTTCGGCGCGCAAAAAAGAGCGGCCACGCGCTACACGGGCCGCTCGAATCACGGAGTTGCTTACATCGGGTGGTCGCGATGACTTACGACCACCCGTATTGGATTACCGCTCGAGGATTGCGGTCACACCCTGACCGCCGGCCGCGCAGATGGAGATCAGGCCGCGCCCCTCACCGGCCACCGACAGCAGCTTGGCCAGGTTGGCGACGATACGCCCGCCGGTGGCCGCAAAAGGGTGACCGGCAGCCAGCGAACTGCCCTTGACGTTCATCTTGCTGCGGTCGATGGAGCCCAGCGGCGCGTCCAGGCCCAGGCGCTCCTTGCAGTAGTCGGCGTCCTCCCACGCTTTGAGGGTGCACAGCACCTGGGCGGCAAAGGCCTCGTGAATCTCGTAGTAGTCGAAATCCTGCAGGGTCAGGCCGTTGCGCGCCAGCAGGCGCGGTACCGCATAGACCGGTGCCATCAGCAGCCCCTCCTTGCCCTGGACGAAATCCACCGCTGCCGCTTCACCATCGCGCAGGTAGGCCAGCACCGGCAGGCCGCGGGCCTTGGCCCATTCCTCGCTGGCCAGCAGCACCAGCGAGGCGCCATCGGTCAGCGGCGTGGAGTTGGCCGGGGTCAGCGTGCCGCGCGGTCCGCGTTCGAAGCAGGGTTTGAGGGTCGCGAGTTTCTCGGCGCTGATGTCCGGGCGCAGATTCTGGTCGCGAGTCAGACCGAGAAACGGCGTCATCAGGTCATCGTGCCAACCCTCGGCGTAGGCCGCCGCGAGATTCTGGTGACTGGCCAGCGCCAGTTGGTCCTGCTCGTCACGCGGGATGGCCCAGCGCTGCGCCATCAGCTCGCAATGCTCGCCCATCGACAAACCGGTGCGCGGCTCGCCATTGCGTGGAATGTGCGGAGCCAGGTGGCGCGGGCGAATCTTCAGCAGGCTCTTGATCTTGTCGCCGGTGCTCTTGCTGCGATTGGCCTCCAGCAGGATCTGCCGCAGCCCCTCGTTGACGCCGATGGGCGCATCGGAGGTGGTGTCGACACCGCCGGCGATACCGCAGTCGATCTGCCCGAGGGCGATCTTGTTGGCCACCAGAATCGCCGCTTCCAGGCCGGTGCCGCAGGCCTGCTGCAGGTCGTAAGCCGGAGTCTCCGGCGCCAGGCGCGAGCCCAGCACGCATTCACGGGTCAGGTTGAAGTCCCGCGAGTGCTTGAGCACGGCCCCGGCCACCACCTCACCGAGGCGCTCGCCATGCAGATTGAAGCGCTCCACCAGCCCTTCGAGGGCGCTGGTCAGCATCTCCTGATTGCTCGCCCTGGCGTAGACGGTGTTGGAACGGGCGAACGGAATACGGTTGCCGCCTACGATGGCGACCCGGCGCAACTGGGTCATGTGGACTCCTTGCTGGTCGAGAAATCGAAGAAGCCTGTGGCGAACTATTGCCCGTCAGCCGGCTCCCAGAAACATGAGACATACACTTTAGCCCTATGGTCGTACAGGCTAAACCTTGAATAGCCGCGAACATTGGCCGCCTCGCCGGCGCGTGAGGCAACAGAGTCAATTGCGCTTTGCCGACTGCCGCGTACAGTGACACGACTTTCGATTCGCCCGCAGGAGCCCTTCATGTCTGATCGTTACCTCGCCTTCGCCAACTCCTCCACCGGCCGCCGTTTGGTTGGCGCCCTCGGTCTGCCGGCGCCTGTGCGCCTGGAACGCTGGATGGCCGGCCGCGTACGACCGATCGATGGCGCCCTGCTGTTCGGCGGTGAAGGCGACCTGGTCAAGGCCATCCAGCCTTTTGCCAGCAAGCTCACGGATCAGTTGTTCGCCGCGCGCGACGGCCAGCGCGACCTGCCCCGCTGGACCGCCGAGCACGGCCCCAAGCTCAAGGCGCTGGTCTTCGACGCCAGCCACCTGACCCGTTTCGAGCAGTTGATCGAGCTACGCGACTTCTTCCAGCCCGCCTTCAAGGGGCTGGCCAACAGCCCTCGTGTGGTAGTGCTGGGGCGTGCGCCCGAGTCGCTCAAAGACCCAACCGCCGCCAGCGTGCAGCGCTCACTGGAAGGTTTTACCCGCTCGCTGGGCAAGGAAATTCGTCGCGGCGGGAGCGTGCAGTTGCTGTATGTCGGCAAGGGTGGCGAGCAGCAACTGGAAGGCGCGCTGCGCTTCTTCCTCTCGCCGAAGAGCGCTTACGTTTCCGGCCAGGTGCTGCGGCTCGGCGCCTGCAGTGAACAAGTCAGGGACTGGACGCGCCCGCTGGCCGGCAAGAAAGCGCTGGTCACCGGCGCCTCGCGCGGCATCGGCGCCTCTATCGCAGAAGTGCTCGCCCGTGACGGCGCCGAGGTGGTGCTGCTCGATGTACCACAGGCGGCCGATGCGCTGCAGGCGCTGGCGGCGCGCCTGGGTGGACGCGCCGTGACCCTGGATATCTGCGCCGACGATGCGCCGCAGCGCCTGGTCGAAGCCTTGCCCGACGGCCTCGACATCGTCGTGCACAACGCCGGTATCACCCGCGACAAGACCCTGGCGAAGATGAGCGACGCGTTCTGGAACTCGGTGATCGACGTCAACCTCAAGGCGCCGCAGGTACTGACTCAGGCGTTGCTGGACGCCGACAAGCTGCACGACAATGGCCGCGTGGTGCTGATCGCCTCGATCAGCGGCATCGCCGGCAATATGGGTCAAACCAACTACGCGGTGAGCAAGGCCGGCGTGATCGGTCTGGCTCAGGCCTGGGCGCCGGCCCTGGCGAAGAAAGGTATCAGCATCAACGCGGTGGCCCCTGGCTTCATCGAAACCCAGATGACCGCCGCCATTCCGCTGGGCATCCGCGAGGCCGGGCGACGGATGAACTCGATGAGTCAGGGTGGCCTGCCGCAGGACGTCGCCGAGGCCGTGGCCTGGTTCGCCCAGCCGGGTTCCGGCGCAGTGACTGCGCAGGTGCTGCGCGTGTGCGGGCAAAGTTTGTTGGGGGCTTGAGACCGTTGCGAGGGTGGGCTGAAGCGGATCGCCGCCCGGCCCACCCTAGGGTCATGGGCGAGTGACTATCTGTGGGAGGCGCTTTAGCGGCGACGCTCGCGGCTAAAGCCCCTCCCACGGGATGGCATCAAGCTTTGCCGCGCTTGCGAAATTCCACCGGCGTTTCCCCGACCCAGCGCTTGAACGCGCGGTAAAAGGTGCTCGGTTCGGAGAAGCCGGTACGCTCGACGATCACTTCGATACGCTCGTCGGTCTTGAGCAACAGCTCCTTGGCCAGGCGGCAGCGGTAATCGGTTATCAGGTCGTTGAAACGCACCCCGGCCATGGCCAGACGCTCACGCAGGCGCCGCGCCGGCATGTTCAAGCGCGCCGCCACCTGTTCCAGGGTGGCGCCGCCATCGACCAGCAGTTCGGCAATCAGCTCTCGCACCTGGCGCACCAGGTCCAGCCTCTCCACTTCCGCCAACTGCCGCCGCGCCAGCGACTCGTGCATGCGCAGCAATTCCGGGGCTGCGTGGCGCGAGGCCTTGTCCAGCACTGCAGCATCGAACAGCAGTGCACAGTCCTCGGCGCCCAGACGTACCGGGCAACCATAGACCGCCTGGTAGCGCTCAGCGGGCGCGCCCTCGGCATGCATGAAGCGCACTTCACGTGGGCGGAAATCGTTTTCGGTCAGTGCCGCGAACAGGCGGATCACCGCCCCTGCCAGCATCTCCGGAAAGTGCCGCGGCGTATCGGCCTCCAGTCCCAGGGTCAGCACGGCCACGTCGCCTTCCACGTCCAGGCGCGCGCTGAGGGTGTCGGAGAGCAGGCGCACATAGCGCAGCGCGTGGCGCAGGCCAACGCCAAAGGTTTCGCTGGAGAGAAACAGGTATTCCAGCAGCAGGCCATGGAAGGCGGGCAGGTGCTGCGCCAGGTACAGGCCGACATGCTCCTCGCCACACTCTTCGCTGGCGGCCTTCCAGAATGGCGCCTGGGCGGCGTGAGGAAAGCGGCCAGCCGGCAGCCCACCAGGAGGCAGGCCAACGCGCACCAGCACGCGGTCAGGATCGGTTCCGCTGGCACGCAGGGCATCGATTACCGGGCGCATCAGCGCCACATCGTCGGTCAGATCACGCATGATTCCTGCTGTTCTTCTTATTAGTGAGCATTTTTCGTGAGCGGCGCCATCTTAGGGTCAGCGAGCCACCGCGCGCAAACCGCGTCGCAGGTCGGATTGACTGGCCTGCACACAAGCTGGGCAGAACAGCCAATGCCAGTGTAGGTCTGAGGGTTAAGCTGCTGTCATTCATTCGCCAAGGAGTTCGCCAATGGCCATCGACTGGCTCGACCTCGATACACCTCCGGCCCTGCCCGGCCTGTTCCTGCGCGCGGCCCTGCGTCGCAAGGTGACCGGCCGCCAGCTACCCAATATCGGCCTGCGCTGCCGCGTGGACGTGGACCCGAAGCACCTGGCTCGCTATCGCCAGGTCTGCGCCATCGCAGACAGTCCCTACCTGCCACCGGTCTATCCGCATGTGCTGGCTTTCGGTCTGCAGATGCAATTGCTCACCGACCGCCGCTTTCCGTTCCCGCTGCTGGGCCTGGTACATCTGGAGAACCGTATCCGCGTATTGCGCCCAATGGGCGGGCTCGGACCGTTCCAGATCAGCGTGCAGGTGACCGACCTGCAGCCGCATGACAAAGGCGCCACGTTCAGCCTGATCACCCGCCTGGAAGATCAGCTCGGCCTGCTCTGGGAAGGTGACAGCCGCATTCTCTGCCGCGCCCTGCGTCTCGACGGCCAGGCGCCGCTACGCGCCGAACAGCCGGCGCTGGAGCTGGCGCCACTGGCCGACTGGGCCGCCCCTGCCGATACAGGCCGGCGTTACGCGCGCGTGGCCGGCGACTACAACCCGATCCACCTCTACGCCGTAACGGCACGTCTGTTCGGCTTCCCGCGCGCCATCGCTCATGGTCTGTGGAACAAGGCGCGCAGCCTCGCGGCCTTGCACGCCCACCTGCCGCAGGCCGGCTACGTGGTGGACGTACGCTTCCAGAAGCCCGTGCTGCTGCCCACCCACGTTGCCCTGCAAGCCAGCGAGCCTGGCGCCAGCGGCCAGTTCCGCCTGATCGGCGAAGGTGACACCCCGCATATGGCTGGGAGCTGGCAGCCGTTGACTGTCTGACGTAGCCCGATGTCATCCAGGAGCTTATGTCGAGAACATCCGCCCCGGATTGCATCCTGCGTTGCCGTAGGAGCGAGCTCTGCTCGCGAACCTGGCCAGCGGAAAAGCTTCGCGAGCAGAGCTCGCTCCCACAAAAGTCGCTGCTTTGCCGACCTCTTCCCGCCAACGACTTGCGGTCGCCTCCTTTCGAGCCGAAGCTATGCGGCTCGAACGGAGCCACACCATGAACCTCGCTGAACTCACCGCCCGCATGCACGCCATTCGCGATCACAACGATTGGCGCCGTTACCAGAGCCCGAAGAACCTGGCCATGGCCGCCAGCGTGGAAATGGCCGAGCTGGTGGAGATCTTCCAGTGGCTGAGCGAAGAGCAGTCGCGCCAGCTGCCTGCCGACCAGCTCGCCCACGCCGGGCAGGAAGTAGCCGACGTAGTGCTGTATCTCGTGCAGCTGTGCAGTGAACTGGGTATCGACATGAATCAGGCGGTGCTGGACAAGCTCGCCGATAACGAACGGCGCTTCCTCAAATGAGCGACCGCCACTTCGACGAACTCGCCACCCGTTTCGCCGAAAAGATCTACGGCGGCGCCAAGGGTGCCATCCGCCTCGCCGTGCTGCAGGCTGACCTCGCTGAAGCGCTACCGGATCGCCCGCTGCGCGTGCTGGACGTCGGCGCCGGCCTGGGCCACATGAGCCTGTGGCTGGCCCAACGTGGCCATCAGATCACCCTGGCCGAGCCGGCCGAACCCATGCTAGAAGGTGCTCGCCAGCGCTTCGCCGAGGCAGGCCAGAATGCCACTTTCCTCCAGGCACCCTGGCAGGATCTGCTCGGCCAGTTGCAGGAGCCCTTCGATCTGGTGCTGTGCCATGCCGTGCTGGAATGGCTGGCCGAGCCGGCGGCCATCCTGCCGGTGCTCCACCAGCTGACGGCCAAGAACGGTTGGCTGTCGCTGGCCTTCTACAACAAGGACGCGCTGATCTACCGCAACCTGCTCAAGGGGCATTTCCGCAAACTGCGCAAGGAACACTTCGCCGGTGAGAAACAGAGCCTGACGCCACAGCAACCGGTCGACCCGCGCGAGCTGAGCACGCAACTCGCCGCCGACTGGCAGGTCGAAAGCCGTAGCGGCGTACGCGTATTCCACGATTACATGCCGCAGCAATTCCAGGCCAAGGCCGAACTGATCGACCTGCTGGAAATGGAGCTGGCGCACCGCCGCCATCCCAGCTTCGAGGGGCTCGGCCGCTACCTGCACTGGATCTGCCGACCACGCTGAGCGCGTTGGACGAAGCTGGCAGGCCGGCGTAGCCTGAAACCATCGGGGATGCCGCACGCGACCACGGAGACGACCATGCGCACCGCCATAGCCCTATTCATCTTGCCGCTGCTGGCCGCCTGTCAGAGCAAGAACCCTTACCAGGCCGAGTCGCTACCCATGCCACCGGCGCCGCCCGAAGCGGCCACTACCTTCGACCGCAGCGCCTACCCAGCCGCGCCGCGTGACTACGGCCGCTACCGCAGCTGGAGCTGGCTGGATGGCCGCGCGCCTGGCGGCGATCAGTTGGCCGACAGCGTCAGCGCCGGCCTCGACCAGTATGGCCTGCGCCCGGCGCTCAATGGCCCAGGCGACGTGCTGGTCAGCGCCCGTATCAGCCAGGAAACCCGTCTGCGCCAATACCAAGACAACGTCGGTGGCTACTACGGCACCGGCAGCCACTGGGACCGCCGCTACGGCGCCTACGGCAGCGTCCCCATCGTGCGCACCTACGAACAGAAAGTGGCCGTGGTGCGCATCGAACTGATCGACCCACGCGACCGCCAGGTGGTCTGGTCAGGCAGCGGCGAAGCCGTGGCCGGCAAGGACCAGGCGGCGCAGGCCGATGCCATGCGTGCGGCCATCCGCAGCGCGCTGAACGGCTACCCACCCTATTGATCGACAGCCCTGGAGAGCACCATGCGTAACCTGTCCTACCTGATCGCGGCGCTGCTCCTGAGCGGCTGCGCCAACGTCAGCCTGGAGCGCGACTTCGACCCCAGTCGCGACTTCGGCGCCTACCGCAGCTGGAGCTGGATGGACGACAAGCTCGCCTACCAACCCGACGACGCACGCCTGAAGAGCGATATCACCGAAGCGCGAATCAGCCAGGCCGTCGCCGAGCAGCTCGAGCAACGCGGCCTGCGCCAAGCAGCTGACGGCAAGGGCGACCTGAAAGTGCAGAGCGTGCTGATCGTCGACGAGCGTCAGGACCAGATCACCACCCAGTACGGCGGTGGCTGGGGCGGCTATTGGGGAGGTTACTGGGGCGGCCCGGCCTTCACCGAAACGCGCCGTGTGGACTACAAGGTCGCGACGCTGCAGATCGACCTGTACGACGGCAAAGACGGCAAACTGGTCTGGCGCGGCAGCGGTGAACAGGTGATGCGCAGCCAGCCACCGACACCGGCAGAGCGCGAACGGGCGATCCGCGAAACCGTCACCCAGGTGCTCTCTCAGTATCCCCCGCGCTGAACAAGGACCGCCCCGTTTGAACGCAAACCTGCAATACCGCCCGGCCACGGCCACCGACCTCGGTGACGTGGTCGGCTTCCCGCAGAACATCGATGAACTGTTCTTCTGCTACCCCAAGGCCATCTGGCCACTCAATGTTGGCCAGCTCGCTGCCGCCATTGCCGAGCGGCGTGAAAGCACCGTGGTGGAAACGGCTGGGAAAGTCGCCGGCTTCGCCAATTTCTACCAATGGCAGCACGGCGAATTCTGCGCCCTCGGCAACCTGATGGTGGCGCCCTGGGCGCGCAGCCAGGGCGTGGCTCAACACATGGTGGAAGTGATGGAGCAGATCGCCCGCGAGCGCTACAGGGCGCCGCTGATGAAGGTGTCCTGTTTCAACGCCAACGCTGGCGGCCTGCTGCTCTACACCCGTATTGGCTATCAGACCGTCGGTATCGTCGAACGCCGCGCCCCAGATGGCAGCCGCGTCGCCCTGGTGCAGCTGGAAAAACGACTCTAGAGCTCGCCGGCGGTTTGCCCTGCTGGCGGCTCGTTAGCGGGCATCGACAGCAACCGGCATGGATTTCAGCCATCCGCGCAGATCAAGAAAAACCGAGCGGGAGTTTCCCAGCGCTAGTAAACGGCCGCGTTCGACATGACGAGCCGTACCAAGCTGATAGCGCAGCGTCTGCTCCTGACTAGCGATACCGGAGAATCTGCTCGTGCGCCAGTCGCTTGCCAACAATGCGGCGCTGTCATCCACGCCAGCATTGGCAGCGGCATGCAAATGGGCCGCGTCCTGCGCCAGCCAAAGGCTCAGGCAATCTTCACATTGCATCGGTTCGGCAAACGACTCGATGCGCCCGGCATAGAGAACTTTGTTGCCTTGGGTCAGCCTAGCTTCAGTCACCAGACGCAACACCTGCATGCTGTCGCTGAAACGCACGCGTGGGACGATTCGCAGGCTTATATCTGCGGCCAGGGACGGCGCATAGCCTTGCTTACTCAACTCTCGGCTGTACGCAAGGTGGTAATAGTCGGCCCAGTCGTGACCACTCAGGGCCTGGTCAACAGGATCGATCTGGCCCTTGGCGGCCCGACGAGCGTCCCGCTCGATCGCCGACTGCGACAGATTGGCCAGTAGCATCGAGCCAATGACCGTGCCTGCGACGGCTGCACCACCACCCACTCCAGCACCGGAGTTCGCGACGCCCTGCATGGTACCGCTGAGGTGCCTGGAGGTTTGCTCACCAGCCTCGGAAAGCCGAGAACCATCGATCACTACATCCGCATTCAACCAACCATCTTCCGGGGCTTCGATGACCAGCTGAAAGCCCTGTGCCAACTGCATTTCCAATGTGTCGCTGCGAGCAGGAGAGAGGTTTGCATCGGTCGCACAGCCTGACAGCGCAAGCCCCAACAGACCTGCGCCGAGCAGTCCAAGCCGCACGATTAGTTACTGGATAGCTGCTGCGCGTCAAAAGGCAGCAGCATCTTTTGCTCGGCTTCGTCCAACGCCTTGTAGAACGCATTGGTCAGATTGGGATACTCAGGCGACTCATCCCACTCGCCTTCCGCTGCACGACTTACAGCCGAGGGCTGGAAGTAGATCAGGCGGTTGTCATCCAGGTCGACAATGGTGGTAACCATCGTCACCACAGACACAGGATCGCTGGTCGGGATCATGCCGTAATAGCTGCGAGTCGTACCGTTAACGCCCAGCATGAGCAGCACCACTTTATCGATCCCTTCCTGAGCCTTGAGCGGCGTCATGTCGAGCTCGGCATACCCGAGCTTGCGTTCGGCCTTCTTGAAGTTCTTGAAGTCGTGGGGCTTGTCCAGCAGCTTGACGGTATAGCCCTGATCTTGCAGGCGCTCGGCGACCTTCTGCTGCAAGCCGCGCAGACTGGTGGAGTCCCAACTTTCGACCTTCTTGGTCAGTCCTGAGGCCATACCCTTGTTGACGGCAACGTCCAGCAGCCCCTGCTGCCCGGTCATCTGCACCGAAGGGGCTGGAATCTCGGTGATGGCGATGCCGATGCGATCCTGCTTCTCAGCCCAGAAAGCTTGATCCATGGCAACCGGCGGCTGAGGAGTGGCACAACCGGTCAATGCAGCCAGTGCAACGAATACAACAGCCAGACCGGCACGAATTCCTTTCATAGTGTTCATCCATGTTTGTGTAAGTGAGCCTGGCGCTAAGGGCCAAAGAGAGGCGCGCAAGGATAATGCTATTTGGCCACCATGCAAAGCAGACACATCACACAGAATCCAAATGGTTTTCACATACGTGCTGCAGTAGCCAATTCTGGATGGTAGTAATCAGAGTCACTGGACATACCCGAGAGTTGTCAGCTGCACCCTGCAACAGAGCGCCGCATAATTACGCTCTTTAGTAGTCCTCGGAGCTCACCATGAACCACATCAGCGGCTGGCTGCTGGCCCTGCCCTTCCTTGCCGGCGCGGTGCTGCCTCTGCAGGCCGGGATCAATGGCCAGCTTGCCCGTCACCTCTCCAGTGTCTTCGCCGCCGCACTGATTTCCTTTGCTGTTGGCAGCCTGGCGTTACTGCTGATGACCCTGAGCCAGCGTGAAATGCCTGGCCTCGGTGCGCTCAAGGAATTGACCTGGTGGCACTGGAGCGGCGGCCTGCTCGGTGCTTTCTTCATCGCGACCGCGGCCTTCGCCGGGCCGCGCGTCGGGGCATTGCTGTTCATGGTGCTGGTAATCGCCGGACAACTGGCCATGGCCATTACCCTCGATCATTTCGGATGGGCCGGTTTTCGCGAGTCCCCTATCACCGTCGGCAAGGTGGCAGGCTTGCTCTTGATCGTCGCCGGCATCTGGATGATTCGCCGCGGCTGACGGGTGGCCGCAAATACTGGCAAATGGACACTTCAAGGCTCACGAAAAGGCGCTATGCTCAGGCATGCCGTTTCTGTGATCACAAAAGCCCCCTGGAGAAGGTTCTGACGTCGCCTGCGACGGCCCGGAGGTGGCCGCCAGCGGTGGCAGGCCGAAAACGATGACCGACGCCGAAGTACCGCGCCAACCCAATACCTTCGCCCTGTGGCGTGAAGTGGATGACACCCGCATCCGCACGCGCCTGGGTGGCTTCTTCTATTTTCTGGCCTGGTTGCTGACCTGGGTCTTCAGCGCAGCACCCGGCAGCCTGATGTTCAGCGGGGTGCTGGGCTGCCTGCTGTTCGCCGCACTGCTGGCCGCGCGACTGCTGCACCGCCCTGATGGCCTCGAAAGCCCCGAGCAGTTGCAGCGCTGGCTCGACCGTCACTGGGGCCTGATTCTCCTGACCTCGCTGTGCTGGGGCCAGGCCCATGCGCTGGCGGTATACAGCAACGCCTACAACGACTCGGAAATGATCGCCACCCTGGCCACGGTGGCCTTCGCCACGGCGATGACCTTTAACTTCGCCATGCGCCGCGGCCGCGCACTCCTGGCGCTGGCCCTGCTCTATCTGCCGGGCCTGGCAGTGATGGCGCTGAACTGGCAGCAGAAACACACGATACTGGTCACCCTGATCTTCTACCTCAGCTATCTGGTGCTGGTGTTGGGGCGCAACCATCGTGAGTACCGCGCCACCCTCGAACTGGAACTGAAGCTGCTGGAGCAGCAGCGTCAGCTCGATCTACTCAGTCGCACCGACAGCCTGACCCAGCTCGGCAACCGCTATCAATTCAATAACCTGTTTCCCAGCCTGGTGGCCAATGCAGTGCGCCAGGGCGAGCCGCTGTCGCTGGTACTGATGGACATCGACTTCTTCAAGAAGGTCAACGATGAACACGGCCACGCCGGTGGCGATGCCTGCCTGAGCGCCTTCGCCGAACACATGCGCAAGGTGTTTCGCCGCGATGCCGACGCACTGCTACGCCTGGGTGGCGAGGAGTTCGGCGTACTGCTGCCGGGCACCACACTGGCCCAGGCCTGGGATCTGGCCGAGCACTTTCGTCAGGAGCTGGAGGTGGAAGGCCTGCAGTTGGACGATCAGCGTCTGGAGCTGACCACCAGTCTTGGCATCGGTTGCTTCAGCAACAGCCATGACGCTGATGCCGACGCCTTCTTCAAGCGCGTCGACAGTGCGCTATACCGCGCCAAGCGCGAAGGCCGCAACCGTCTGGTTGCGGCAGATCACTGAGGATTACAGCCGGAACTTGCCCATCTGCCCAGCCAGATCATCGGCCAGACGGCTCAAGGTCTGACAATCCTCACGGCAGGCGCGCACCTCGCCGGCCGTGGCGTGGGCCAGATCGGCGATACCCTGCACATTGCGGTTGATCTCCTCGGTCACCGAACTCTGCTCTTCGGTCGCCGAAGCCACTTGAGTGTTCATGTCACTGATACGCTCGATCTGCTCGGTAATCGCGCCGAGCGACTGCCCGGTGCGCTGACTGGATTCGACGCCAGTGCCGGTGGCCGACTGCCCCGCGTGCATGGAGCTGACGGCCGTTTCCGCGCCCTGTTTGAGGCGCTGAATCATCTGCTGGATCTCGTCCGTCGATGCCTGAGTACGACTGGCCAGCGTACGCACCTCATCGGCGACCACGGCGAAGCCGCGGCCCATCTCCCCGGCGCGTGCGGCCTCGATGGCCGCATTGAGCGCCAGCAGGTTGGTCTGCTCGGAGATACCGCGAATCACCGCCAGCACCTGGTCGATGGAAGCGACTTGCTCGGCCAGCTCGGTCACCGCTCCGGCCGCGCTGCCAATATCGGCAGACATGCGTTCTATGTGGGCGATGGACTGGCCCACCACCTGGCGCGCCGTTTGCGCCTCTTCGCGCGCACTGCGCGAGGACTGCGCGGCGTTGCTGGCGTTACGCGCGATCTCCTGCACGGTCAGGCCCATCTCGTGCACGGCGGTGGCCACCATATCGGTCATTTCCTGCTGCTGGCCGGCGCGCCCTGCGGTGTTTTCCACCACCCGCGCTACCTGAACGACCGCCGTACGTAGCCGCTCACTGGTGGCCAGCACATCGCCGATCAGGTCGCGCTGACTGGCGAGAAAACGGTTGAAGCCTCGCGCCAGGTCGCCTAATTCATCGGCTCGCGATTCATCCAGACGGCGCGTCAGGTCACCACCGCCGCCACCGATTTCCACCAGTGCCTGAGTCACCTGACGGATCGGTCGCACCAGACCGCGAGCCAGCAGCACTACCAGGCCAAGGAACAACAGCGCCACGGCGACGCCAATCAGGCTGGTCATCAGCAGCGCCTGGCGCGCCTCGGCATAGACTTCAGCCTCGGGCACTTCGCTGACCAGCAGCCAGTCGATACTGGCGAATTTCTGCGCCACCGCGAGAAAGGTCTCGCCATCGCGCTCGAAACGTACTGCCCGGCTATCGCCCACAAGCACCTGACGGCTGGCATCGGCGCCGAAGAGCTCGCCGAGCTTGCCAGTGCCGCTCAGCTCCGAACGCGGATGCACCTTGACGTTGCCCTGGCTGTCGATGAGAAACACCTGGCCGCGCTCGCCGAAACGGAACTCGCTGATCATCTTCGACATATCCGCCAGGTTGTAGCCTAGCCCGGCCACACCAAGGGTCTTGCCGCCCTGCTTGATGCGTTGGTTGATGAACAGCGTGGGCAGCCGCGTAGTCTTGTCGATGTCGATTTCCAGCACTCGGTCACGGTCGCTGTCGACCAGGCGGTAGAACCACTGGTTCTCCGCCTGGCTGCGGTCGAGGGTGCGCATCAGCCCTTCACCGGTGGTGTAGTTGCCACTGGTCAGGGCGACGATGGAGGTGGTCATGGCGTTCTGCTGGGCACGCACGCCTTCCAGGTAGCGCGCGAACTCATCACGCCGGGCCGCATCCTCACCAGCGGCCAGCCAGTCCTGCACCAGGCGGTTCTCGGCAATCGAGGCGTTGGCGGTAATCGGCGCAGTCAGCACCCGCTCCAGATCGTTACGGATAGCCAGCACCCGCGCTGGCAGCGCTTCTTCGATCAGGTAGCGCTCGGTCAGGCGATTGACCACCGCCGAGTAGATGCCGACGACGATCAGAATGCTGGCCAGCAGGGCGGCGCCCATGCTGAGGATCAATTGCCACTGAATACTGCGTTGCCAGAGGCGCATGGAGGCTTCTCCTGGTGGTGGTGTGGAGTTTGGCCAGGCAATTGGATACAAAAATGTACACAAATTGCAATCAGGTTACCGCCAGATTTCATATCGGCGGATCACGGCCAAGCTTTATTACCTCCAGCAAGGATCATTCGTAGCCATGATCAGGCCCTCAGCCCAGAGCTGCCGGCGCCTGCAGAGTGGTAGCCAATTGCCTTCAGGGCCCGACGCTGAATTCCAGACGAGCGGTCTGGCCGCCTTCGTCGAGCACACTCAGTTGATGCCGGCCACTGGCGAACGCGTGGTTGAAGGGGGCATCCTGAGTGCTCTCCCCAATAGGTTGGCCATCGAGGAACCACCAGCGCCGACCGCTGCCGCCCAGGGCCGAAAGATTGAGCCTTAGCGGTTCGTGACTGCCTTGCGGCCGACGCAAGCGATCACCATTGCGCACACCGACGATGGACAGCGGTGACACCTGACTGCTCTGTGGTGGCGGGCAGCTCGCATCGATATGTGGCAAGCGCGCGGTACGCCGCTCCCGGCGCGGCAACCAGGGCTCCAGCGGTGCCGGCCACAAGGCCAGTTCACGCGCTTCGGCCCCGGCACAACCGGAACCGACGCGCAGCCCTTGGGCATTGACCCAATAGCGCTCGCGCAAACCGCTCCCCAGTGGCTGATCGGCTGCCAGCAGCGTGGGTGGCGTGGTGCCTTCGAGCGTCCAGGCGAAGCGTAGGCGCCGGCAGTTGGGGTCGTCCTTGCTCATCGGCTGCCCCAATGGCCAGCAGATGGCCGCCACACCCACCTCGGCAGGTTGTGGATCGGGCGGTGTGGCAATGCCGCGCTGGCTGTCGCGGTTGACCAGCAGATCGTGAACCTGCAGCAACATCGGCGCGGCGGAGGCCAGTCCGAACTGGCCAGGCACCGGCGTGCCGTCCGGGCGACCGATCCAGATACCGATCAGGTGACGCGGGCCGACGCCGATGGCCCAGGCATCGCGAAAGCCGTAGCTGGTGCCGGTTTTCCAGGCCAGGGTCGGGCGCTGCGCCAGGTAGGCGCGCGGGTCACGATCAGGGCGCGCCTGACCGCTGAGAATGCGCCTGATGATCCAGGCCGAGCCGGGTGACAGCAGGCGCCGCTCGCGCAATTCATCACTCGGCTGCAGGCGCGGCTTGGCCGCCATGCCACCGCGCGCGAAGGCGCTGTAGCCTGCCACCACCGACTCCAGGCGCGAGCCACCGCCACCGAGGATCAGTGCCAGGTTCGGCTCGGCCAGCGCAGGCAGGCGAATAGGCACACCGGCACTGCGCAGCTCACCGGCAAAACGTTTCGGCCCGTAGGCTTCGAGCAACTGCACGGCCGGCAAATTGAGCGAGGTGGCCAGCGCCTCGCTGGCTGATACCGGGCCGATGAAGCCGGCGGCGAAGTTGCCGGGCCGGTAGTTGCCATAGTGTCGCGGCACATCCTGCAGCAGCGACTCGGAATGGATCAGGCCGCTATCCAGGGCCATGCCGTAGAGAAAAGGCTTGAGCGTCGAGCCGGGCGAACGCAGGGCGCGGACCATGTCGACATGACCGAAGCGCGAGGTATCAGCGATATCCACCGATCCAAGGTAGGCACGCACCGCCATGCTCTCATGCTCGACCACCAGAATCGCAGCCGAAGTGCGCTCGGGCAGGCGCGCGCGCCAGCCCAGCAGCAGGTCTTCCAGGCGCAGCTGCAAGCCGGCATCGAGGGTGGTGCGAATCAGCGGCGGGCTGCCGGCACGGTTCAGCCGCCGCGCCAGCAAGGGCGCGAGGCTTGGCTCACGGCGCGGCGCGAGAAACACCGGCTCCTCCAGCGCTTCTTCTACTTGGGACTGGGGCCAAACCTGAAACTCGCCCAGGCGCCGCAGCACCTTGTCCCGCGCGGCTTGGGCGCGCTCAGGATGGCGGTCCGGACGCAAGCGGCTGGGCGCCTGCGGCAGCACCGCGAGCAACGCGGCATCGGCACGGGTCAGTTGGCTCGGCGGCTTGCCCAGGTAACTCCAGCTGGCCGCCGCCACGCCCTCGAGGGTGCCACCGAAAGGCGCACGGTTCAGGTACAGGGTGAGGATTTCGTCCTTGGACAGGTGCCACTCCAGCTGCGCCGTGCGCCACAGTTGCTTGAGCTTGCCGGGCAGGTCGCGTCCGTGAGGATCGAGCAGCCGCGCCACCTGCATCGACAGCGTACTGCCGCCGGACACCACGCGCCCGCCCGTGAGGTTCTGCCAGGCCGCACGCCCCAACGCCAGCGGGTTGACCCCAGGATGCTGGCGAAACCAGCGGTCCTCGTAGGTCAGCAACGCTTCCAGGTAATAGGGCGAGACCTCTTCGGGCGTCACCGGATAGCGCCATACGCCATCACGGTCAGCGAAGCGCCACAACGGCGTGCCGTCCTCGGCCAGCACCACCCGCGCCAGATCATCCTCGGGCAGAGGTAGTGGAAAGAGTTGGTCGGCTAGCCAGAGCAGGGGCAGGGGGAGCAGGAGGATAAGGAGCCAACGGCGAGTTAGGCGGGGCATGCAAGACCCTCTCCCCCAGCCCCTCTCCCATAAATGGGAGAGCGGAGCCGATCAGCGTTTTGCCAAGACTTGTGGCTACGTTCACCGCCCATCTTGCTCGCCAATTTCAAGACGAACCCGTTCAAGTACCGCCTCCGTTTCAGCCAGCACCTGATGATTCCAGAAACGCAGCACACGATAGCCTCGACTCTCCAGATAATGCTCACGTTTCTGGTCGTATTCCGTCTGCCGCTGATGTTGACCACCGTCCAGCTCGATGACCAGCCAGCGCTCGGTGCAGATGAAGTCGACGATATAGGGGCCAATGGGTTTCTGCCGTTTGAACTTCAGGCCTAGGAAGCGATGAGCGCGCAGGTAGTACCAGAGTCTTTGTTCCGCGTCGGTCATCTGCCGGCGCAGGCGTTTGGCGTTGTCGAGCAAGGCCATGGTTCCTCCTTGAACCTTTCCTCAGCCCCTCTCCCGCAAGCGGGAGAGGGGAGCGATATGAGGTAAGCCTGATACTGAGTACGTCCTGCCTTACAAGCGGTCTGACGCGTATCTGACAGCTGGCACGATCGGCCCCCTCTCCCATTTATGGGAGAGGGTTGGGGAGAAGGCCGCTTTTAACGCCCCCTCACCACCAGTGAAGATGGCGCACTACCCAGTGCCTGCCAGCTCGGCCGGTACATGGATTCGACCTGCGGTGGCGGTACGCGGTAGCTGCCCGGCGTCACCGCACGGGCCAGGTAGAGCAGATGGGTGGTGCCGTACTCCTCCACATCCACGGCGGCCACGTAGCGGTCGCCACGATATTCCTGGTGTTTGATCCGCGCGTTCTGCATGGAGCGGCGCCATTCCTTGACGTTGCTGCCAGCGTCATCGAGGCTCGCCGCGCTTTGCGCCAGGTTCTGGTTCTCCAGCTCCAGGCCAGCCGGGAGCAGGTCGACGACCAGGGCGTCCGGCACGCGCTGCTTGGCCCGCACGGCCAGGTGCACCAGCACCAGCTCGCCGCTGCCCAGGCGCTGCAGATCGAGCGGGCGACCATCCATACCGAGGTACTCGCGCTCGATGCTGAGGTTCTCACCACCGGCACGCGGCGCCTGGCTCGGGTAACCGGACAGGGTCAGCTGCTGATACAGCGTGGCGCTGCCGGCCTTGCTCACGATCAGCGGTTCGGCCAGCTCGCCACGCTCCAGCTTGATGCCGGGCTGCTGGTTGCTCAGGTCGAACTGGAAGGCGCCGCTGGCCAGCTTGGCGCTCCAGCTTTGCTCGGGTTTGCCGAGAATGCCGCGACCGGCGAGGAACAGCGAGTTGCGCTCCTGGGTCGACAACCAGCGCTGACCGGCCAGCTCATCCGCCAGGTTGAACAGACGCTGCTCGCGCTGGCCAGCCGCCAGATCGTGCTCTTCCAGCAGGGCGAGAATCAGCGCCTGATCACGTAGCGGGCTGCCATAGTCAGCCATCCAGCGTTCGCCATCGCGTTGTTGGATCAAGCCTTGGTTCAACGCCTGCTCGGCACGCGGTGCATCGCCCATCAGCTTCAATGCGGCGGCCAGTTGCACCAGCGGTAGACCGGAACGGGCGTCGTTACGACGGTCGAACAGGCTGCGCAGGGCACCCAGCGGCGCCTGTTGGCTGCGCGCCAACACGTAGCCGGCGTAGGCCTGCACGGCGAAGCGGGTGTGGGCGAAGTCCTGGCTGTAGCTGGCTTCGATCAGGCTGCTTTGCTGCAGGTAGCGCAGCAGGCGGTCGTTGGCCTTCTTCAGGGCATCTGGCGGTACGCCGAAACCCTGCTCGCGAGCACGCAGGAGGAAGTCGGTGACATAGGCGGTGAGCCAGTATTCCTCTTCGCTCTCGGCGCTCCACAGGCCGAAGCCGCCACTGTGACGCTGCATGCCGAGCAGTCGCTCGATACCCAGCTCGATGCTCTTGCGCCGTTGCTCGTCCGGCTCGCCTTCCAGGCCGAGGCGCTTGAGGCTCGCGGCGTCAGCGTAGAGCGACGGATACAGGCCGCTGGTGGTCTGTTCCAGACAGCCGTAGGGGTATGCCTTGAGCGCACGAATCTGCTCACCGAGGTTCAGCGGCGGTCGGCTCGACAGCGCCAGCACGGCCTCCAGCCCGGCAGGTTCGAACTGATTGAGAGTGCCCGCCGGCATGCTCCACGGCTCTCCCTCCCCCAGTACCGCACGGAAGTGCTGCAGCTGCGCCGGATAGGCCGGGCGAATACCCAGCGTCCAATCGCGGCTGAAGTCAGCCAGATCCTCGTTCGGCAGAGCCAGGCCCTGCACCTCGACATGGATACGACCCTGGCCCAAGCCACCTTCGGCGCGCACCGGAATGCGCAAGGTAGTGCGCTGGCCATCCTTCAGACTGATCGGCGACTCACCCTTGCCGAGCAGGCGCAGCTGGCCCTCCACGCCCAGTTGTACGTCGAGCTTCTGCTCGCTGCCAGACAGGTTGGTCAGATCCAGCGCCAGCGTGGTTTCGTCACCACCGGCAAGGAAGCGCGGCATCGACAGTTCGGCGATCAGCGGCGCGGCCACCACCGTCTTGGCCTCGGCCATGCCGAAGCGCTCGTCAGTCCAGGCCTGCGCCATCAGGCGCAGCTCACCGTTGAAGTCGGGGATATCCAGGCTGACTTCGCCCTCGCCCTTGTCGTTCAGCTTCAGCGCATCGCTCTGCAGGGCGACGATCAGCACACTGGTATCCGGACGTTTGCCACCGGCGGCGAGGCCGGCGTCACCGCCGAAGGCCAAGCTGGCGACACGCCCCTGCGCTTCGATTAGTTGGCCATAGATGTCCAGCTGGTCAGCGCCATAGGCCTTGCGCCCGAAGAAAGTGGCGAAAGGATCGGGGGTGGCGTAACTGGTGATATTGAGGATGCCCACGTCGACCGCAGCAACCAGCACATGCACCTTGTCAGGGATGCTGCCGTCGGCATTGCGTGCGCTGACCTTGACCTTCAGCGGCTGCTTGGGACGCATTTTCTCCGGTGCTTCCAGGCTGACTGCCAGCTTGCGCGGAGCGCGCTCCAGCGGCAGGTGCAGCAGGCCGACGGCACGCTTGGGCGTGACCTGTGCCTTGCGCTCGCCGGGGCGAACTACCAAAGCACTGAGATAGAGATCATGACGCGCCCATTTCTTGTCGATGGGCAGTTCGAAGGTCTTACCCTCGGCCGGCACGCTGATTTCCTGCCACCACAGCGGCCCCTCGCTGGACTCGACCAGCAGGTAGCCATTGCCGGCAGCCGGCGGGGTGACGGTGATCTTGGCCACCTCGCCCGCGGCGTAGGCAGGCTTGTCCAGCGCCAGTTTGACCTGGTCCGGGCGCACTGCGCCGCCGTCGGCGTTGTCTTGCCAGCGGTAGCCGGCCCAGAAACGCAGGCTGCTTACCAGGCCGGTCTGGCTGTCTACAACCTCGACCCGGTATGGGCCCCACTCCACCGGGAAGCTGACCTTGGCAGTCCCACCGGCAGCGATCTTCAGCGGCTCGTCGCTGAGGGTGAGGAATTTCTCGTTGTAGTTGTTACGCCAGCCTTCACCGTCGGAGAAGCTCCAGAAGTAATCGCGGCGCTCACGCACCAGGCGCACCTTGAGGTTGTCGGCCGCCAGCTTGTTGCCGGCGGCGTCGGCCACGAGGATTTCGAACTCGGCCAGGCTGTCGGCGTCGACTTCCTCGCCGTCGAACAGCCCACGCAGACCCGGCAAACGCTCGGCCGGCCATACCGGCTGGATGATGCGGCGGGTGATCGGGCGGCCACCGGACTCTTGCAGGCTGGCCTGGAGGATCAGGCGCAGCGGCGACTTGGCGTCGCTCCAGCGATTTTCCGGGCGCAGCACGGCGCGGCCCTGGTCATCCAGATTCTGCTCGTCGAGCTCCTGGTCCTGGCTCAGGTCGGCCTCGGTGATGTCGCCGAACTGATAGCCCGGCAAGCTGGCAACCGCCTCCCGCAGCGGACGCACGTAGAGCTGCCCGGTCAGGCGGTTGCCAGCGGCCGGTGCACCGTATAGGTAGCGGCCGGTCACGGCGAACTCGGCACTGTCGCTAGGCGCGTAAGGCTGCTCCTGGCCCTTGAGCTCCAGGGCCATGCGCTCGGGCAGGAAGTCCTCGACGAGGAATTCGTAGAGCTGCGGGTTGCCGTCACCCAGGTCGAGCAACAGTTGCCAGCGGCCTGTCGGGGCCTCTTCGGCGAGTGGCAGCTGATACTGATAGAGACCGTCATCACCGGCATTCCAGACGAACTTGCGGCTGATCTGCTCATCCGGGCGACGCACCTCGACGCTGACCGGCTGAGCCTTGACCGGGCTGCCGTCGGCGTCACGCAGCAGGCCATTGAGCAGCACGGTTTCGCCAGGGCGATACAGATCGCGCGGGCCGAACACGAAGAATTGCAGGGCATGTGCCTTGGGCCCGGTGATGTCGAATTCGGCCAGGTCCAGCGCCGGTGTGTTCAGGCGCAGCAGGCTGGTCTGCTCGTCCTGCTTGGCCACCAGCACCTGAGCCTTTTCCGGCAAGGGCAGCTGTGCATGGCCAGCCGAATCGGTCTTGCCTTCAGCCAGCAGCGCGCCTTCACCATCGAGCAGCTCGAGCTGCACGCCGGACTGCGCCTTGCCACCTTCGAGCGCCTGGGTGAACACGTCGAGACGGTCGCGATAACGATGCGCGGACAAGCCGATATCACTCAGGGAGAACAGCGTCGCCGGCTGCGAATAGCTGTAGCTGCCGGCCTCACGCATCACTGCCAGGTACACGCCCGGCTGCTTGAACGGCTCCAGGCCGGCGATGGGCAGCAGCAAGGTTTCACGGGTATTGCGCGCCGGATTGAGGTCGAAGCGTCCGCCATAGACCAGATCGGCCATCGGCAGCAGTTCGCGCGCCTCCCAGGTATCCAGATTGCTGGCCCGGCCCCAGCGGGACAGGAAGCGCGGCAGCGCCTCGGGCTTGATGCGGAAGAATTCGACGTTGACCTTGTCGACGTTCAGCGCGATCACCGGCAGGCCTTCGGCCAGTCGGGTCGGCAGCAGCGAGCCACGGCTGGCGAAACCGACGCTGGCCTGCAGATCGCGGGTTTCGAAGCGGCTGACCTGCTCTTTGGCGAGCTTGCCGCCATTGATCGATTTCAGGCCGGCATCGATGGTCAGCACCAGCTTGCGCTGCGGCTCCAGGTGACGCAGGCGCAGCTCGCTGAGGTTGTCGGTCAGCTCCCAGGCGCCGTCGACCTTGCCGGCAGTGCTGTCGACCAGATGCAAGCGTTCGGCAAAGGGCTGGTCGGGGTCCAATGGGATGGAGAAGGTCACCGACAGTGCACTGGCGCCGTCGAGCTGCACCTCGGAAACGTCGACCACTTCCAGCTCGCGTCCGGCATAGCGCTTGGCCAGCGCGTCGCGATCGACTGCTGGTTTGGGCGCCTGCGGCTGCTGCGCAGCAGGAGCGGCGGGGGTCACCGTGGCAGGGGGTTCAGAAGAATCACAAGCGCTGAGCAGGCTCAGCACCAAGGCCAGAAGCAGTCCTTTGTTCGGCATTGCGGGCTCCGGAGAGTGGGGGCGCGAAGGCCGATACTATAGCCGAGCGGCTACAGCGCCGACGAGGCGAAGCGACGAAATCCGCCAAGCTGCGCACAGTCCACCCTGTGCCTATAATTGGCGCTTTGCTGGAACGGAAGCCCCCATGTACACCCTGTTCGAAGCCTGGCGCCACGCGCCGACCCAGAGAAAGGTCTGGGCCCTGGCCGCCCCGATGATTCTCTCCAACCTGTCAGTGCCCATGGTGGCGCTGGTCGATACCGCCGTGGTCGGCCACTTGCCGCATGCCCACCAGTTGGCGGCCGTAGCGGTAGGCGGCAGCCTCTATACCCTGCTGACCTGGGCGATGGGTTTTCTGCGCATGGGCAGTACCGGCTTCGCGGCCCAGGCCGCAGGTCGCGAGGACGGCAGCGCCCTGCGCCAGGTGCTGGTGCAGGGGCTCGGGCTGGGCGTGTTCATGGCCTTGCTGCTGGGCCTGCTCGCACTGCCGTTGAGCGGTGTGGCGCTGAGCCTGATGCAACCCTCCGCCGAGCTGGACCAGCTCGCGCGCCAGTATTTCCATATCCGCCTGTTCGGCCTTCCCGCCAGTCTGGCGACTTATGCCCTGATCGGCTGGCTGCTGGGCACGCAGAGTGCGCGAGGCCCGCTGGCCATTCTGCTGACTGCCAACCTGATCAACGTGGCGCTAGACCTGTTATTCGTACTCGGCCTCGAATGGGGCGTAGCCGGCGCGGCCTGGGCCTCGGTAATTGCCGAGTGGAGCGGCGCTCTGCTCGGCCTGTGGCTGGCCCGCGGCGCGCTGGCACGCTATCCCGGCCGCCTCGACAGCAGCGTGCTGAAACGCTGGAGCAACTGGCGCCCATTGCTGGCCGTCAACCGCGATATCTTCATCCGCACCCTGGCACTGCAACTGGTGTTCTTTCTGATCACCGTGAAAGGCACGCGCCTGGGCGATACCACGGTGGCGGCCAACGCACTGCTGCTCAATGGCCTGACGCTGACTGCCTACGCCCTCGACGGCCTGGCACATGCCGTCGAGGCCCTTTGCGGCCATGCGCTGGGCGCGCGTGACCGCGATGCGCTGCGCCGTTCGCTGCTGGTGGCCGGAAGCTGGTCGCTGTTGGCGAGCGCCGTTTTTGCGCTGTTCTTCCTGTTTGGCGGCCACTGGTTCGTCGGCATGCTCACCAACATCGCCGAAGTACGTGAACTGGCGCTGACCTTCCTGCCGTACCTGGCCGTGCTGCCGCTGCTGGCGGTGTGGAGTTACCTGCTCGACGGTCTGTTCATAGGCGCTACACGCGCCCGTGAGATGCGCGACGCCATGCTCATCGCGCTGGCCCTGGCGTTGCCGCTGGCATGGTGGCTGCAAAGCCTGGGCAACCACGGGCTGTGGTTGGCATTTCTGGCATTCATGGGGCTGCGCAGTCTGGTGTTGGCTGTCTATGCTTGGCAACTGAGCCGTCGCGACCTGTGGTTCCCTTCCCCTGCTTAAGGAGAGATCGCCCCATGCTCGATACCCCGAGTCCCGTTAACGAGACCCTGCGCCAACAGGCGCTCGATCGCTTGGAACTACTCGACACCCCTGCCGACCCTTATCTGGACACACTGACTCGCCTGGCGCACGACCTGTTCGGCGTCAGAACGGCGCTGGTCACCCTGGTCGACCGTGACCGCCAGTGGTTCAAGAGCCGCCAAGGCCTGGACCTGGCCGAAACACCACGTAGCCTCTCCTACTGTTCCCATGCCGTGATGCAGGACGAGCCCCTGTTTATCGAGGACAGCCACGTCGACGTGCGCTTTGCCGGTACCGAGCTGGCCTTGCGCAATCCTGGCGCGCGCTTCTACGCCGGCTGGCCGCTGCACGATGCAGAGGGTATCCCGCTGGGCACCCTGTGTTTGGCCGACCCTGAAGCACGCCAGTTGAGCGAGCGAGAGAAATCCCAATTGCGCGACCTGGCCTACTTGACCGAAGGCTACCTGCAACTGCAGCAGAACTCGCAGCAGCTCGATGACCTGCGTGACGCCCTCAGCCGCGAGCAGCGCAAGGGCATGCTCGATCCACTGACGCAGCTCTGGAACCGCGCCGGGCTGCTGCACTTTCTGCCGCTGGAGCAGGCCGCGGCCGAGCGTAGCCAGCTACGCCTGGGCCTGATCTATTGCGACCTGGATCATTTCAAGCGGGTCAACGATACCCATGGCCACGATGGCGGCGACCACGTGCTGTGGGAGAGTGCACGGCGCATGAGCGGTGCGGTGCGTCCGCAGGATGTAGTGACCCGCAATGGCGGTGAGGAATTCGTCATCCTCACCCGGGTGCACGATGAGCAGGAACTGCTGCAGATTGCCGAGCGCATCCGCCTGGCCATCGCCAGCCAGCCCATGCAGCTGGAGCAGGCCCAACTGCAGCAGACCGCCAGCCTCGGCTGTGCCCTGCAGGGCCCCGACGAGAGCAGCGCGGATGCGCTCAAGCGTGCCGATCAGGCGCTCTACCGGGCCAAGCACGGCGGCCGCAATCGCACCGAGTTCGCGCCCTGCCCCCATTGAGAGGAAGTACGTATGGCTGCCGCGCTCGTCGCCTATCTGCACTACCTGTCGATCTTCGCCCTGTTCGCCTTGCTCAGCATCGAGCACGTGCTGTTCAAGACGCCGCTGGATCTGTCCTGTGCGCGCAGTCTGATGATCACCGACCTGGCCTATGGCATCTGCGCCGTTCTGGTGCTGGCCACCGGTGTTGCCCGCGTGCTGTGGTTCGGCAAGGGCGCCGCCTACTACATGGGCAACAGCCTGTTCCATGCCAAGGTCGGGCTTTTCGTCCTTGTCGGCCTGCTATCGATCCTGCCCACGCTGGTATTCATCAAATGGCGTAGCGCCGTGAAAGCTGGCCAGGTACCCGAGCCAAGCGCTCGGCAGCTTCGCCTGGTGACCTGGAGCATTCGCCTGGAACTCTTGGCGCTGCTGTTCATTCCATTGCTAGCCGCGCTGATGGCGCGCGGCTATGGCGTGATCGCAACGGGTTAGCGCTCAAAGACGCATGCCGATGGCCAACCGGTTCAACCCGCTCATCAGGGCGACGGCGATGGTCAGATCGGAGATTTCCCGGGGCGAAAAGTGCGCCTCCAACGGCCGGTAATCATCATCGCCGGCGTGGCTGCTGGCGATCTCGCTCAGCGATTCGGCCCAGGCCAGTGCCGCCTTCTCCCGCGCGTCGAAATGACGACTCACACGCCACCCTGCCAGGCTGTCCAGCTTGATCTGTGGCACACCCTCCTCACGCAGCGACTCACTGTGTTTCTCCAGGCAATAGGCGCAGCCGTTGACCTGCGATACACGCAGGTAGAGCAACTCAACCAGCGCCTTGCCCAGCGGGCCACGCTCCAGCGCCGCCTTGGTGGCAAGCAGGCCCTGCATCGCCTCGGCGGATAATTCGTAATAGGGCTGACGCAATGCGCTCATGACGCTTCTCCTTGAGGCGCGAGATGGAGGTTAAAAGCCAGTTGCTCGCGCGCCTGCGCCAGCATCGTTTCGGCATGCTCCTGCCCCCGCACCAGTCCTTGCAGGTGAATGAACTCCAGATCGTGAATGCCAATAGTGCTCAGCACATGGCGCAGGTAGGCGGTGAGAAAATCCGGCTGGCGAGCCAGCTCGCCACGGTAGTAGCCACCCGAACTGACCACAACGAAGGTCGGTCGATCCGCCAGCAGCCCAACCTTGCCAGCCTCGGTGGCGGCAAAACTGCGACCGATGCGCAGCACGTAGTCGATCCACAGCTTGAGCGCGGCCGGCACCGTGAAATTGTGCATTGGTGTAGCGATCACCAGGCAATCGCTGTTTTCCAGCTCCTGGATCAGGCGCTCGGAGATATCCAGCGCCGGATCATCGTTCGGCGCTAGCGCCACCAGCGCTCCGGCATAGTCCGCCGTCAGCGCCGGCAAGGGCTCGCGGGCCAGGTCACGCTCCAGTACCTGCACAGCGGGATGACGCTGACGCAAACGCTCGACCAACTCCTGAGCCAGGCGACTACCACGACTCTGCTGCCCATAAGGGCCGCACTCCAACAACAGAATTCGCTGCATCTCAAAGCTCCTGACGAAAATGCATGCCAATACCCAGCAAGCCCTGACGGTAGTAGAAACGCTGCCCGCGTGCGTTACCCAATGCGGTATCCAATACGAGGTTGGCGCAGCCGAGGCGCAATGCTTCTGTACGCGCCTCGGCCAGCAGTCGTTCACCAATGCCCTGGCTGCGCAGATCCTCACGGGTGATCAGGTCATCAACATAGAAGAAGCGCCCATGCAGCAGGTTCTCCTGCAAGCGGCAGCCGGCCAGGCCCAGCACCTCATCACCGACCCGCGCCGCCAGCAGTCGATAACCTTGCTTGGCCTGACGTTGCAGGCGCTGAAGGAAATCATCGGCGTCGTTCAGGTGTGGGCGCAGAACACGCATCAGGGGGAAGCAGGCGCGTAACTCGTCCGGGGCGGCGAGCCAGTCGTAACGACAGTCAGTAGTGGTCATGGCGGTTCTCCAGCGAAGATGCCGTCACTCTAGGTAGAACATGGCATAGTCGATAGAGCCAAGACCTTAACAATCGACTAGGACATGAGCATGCACAGCATTCGCCTCGCGCCCGAGCGCGATCAGGCCACGCCTATCTATCTGCAGCTCTACCGGCGCCTGCGCGAAGCCATTGGCGAAGGCCGCCTGCAACCCGGTGAGCGCGTGCCGTCGGTACGCGCGCTGGCCAGCGAGCTGAATCTGGCGCGCGGCACGGTGGAGGCGGCCTATCAATTGCTGATCGGTGAGGGTTATCTGCTGCCGCGCGGTCCGGCGGGTACCGTGGTTTCGCCACAACTACCCCACGCGCCAGGCGGTGCGGCCGTTGCCGCCATGCCCCAGCAATCGTCACGTCCTGGCGAGGGGCGAACACCCGATGCTTTACCCTTCCAGCTCGGCCTGCCGGCGCTGGACGCCTTCCCACGCAAGCTGTGGAGTCGTCTCGGTGCCCGTCATCTGCGCCAGCTGACCTGTGCCGACCTCGACTACCCCGCCCCACAAGGCCTGCTCGCCTTGCGCCGCAGCCTGGTGCGCTACCTGGGCGTATCACGCGGGATCACCTGCGAGCCGCAGCAGGTGTTCATCACCGCCGGCTATCGCAGCGCACTGCTGCTGATTCGTCACGCACTGCTGCAGACGGGCGACTCCTGCTGGTTCGAAGACCCGGGTTATTTCAAGGCGCGCGAGGCGCTCGAAGGTGCCGATCTACAGCTGATTCCAGTGCCGGTGGATGACCAGGGCCTACGCGTGGACGAAGGACGTAGGCTCGCTACCGATGCCCGTTGTGCACTGGTCACGCCTTCACACCAGAGCCCGCTCGGCGTGTCCCTGAGCCTTCCACGGCGCCTGGCGCTGTTGGAATGGGCTCGAGCCAGCCAGGCCTGGATCGTCGAGGACGATTACGACAGCGAATACCGCTACGTCGGGCGACCGCTACCGGCGCTGAAAAGCCTCGATCACCACGGTCGCGTGCTGTACTGCGGCACCTTCAGCAAGGTGCTGTTCCCCGGCGTGCGCCTTGCCTACCTGGTGGTGCCGCCGGCGCAAGTGGAACGCTTCGCCGCCTGCGCGCGCACCTTCGATCATGGCTGCCCCGCACTGGCGCAGGCCATCACCGCAGACTTTCTCGATCAGGGCCACTTCGCCCGTCACCTCAAACGCATGCGCGCGCTCTATGCGCAGCGTCGAGGCTTTCTGGCTGCGGCGCTGGAGGCGGTATTCGGTTCGCGTTTGCAGGTGGAGTTGCAGGCCGGCGGCATTCACCTGCTGGCGCGGCTCGACGAATCAGAAAATGACGTCGACCTGGCGGCCCGCGCACAAGGCGCGGGGCTGGCTGTAATGGCGTTGTCGCAGTGGGCACGCCAGCAACCGTGTGGCAGCGGGCTGCTGCTGGGCTTCACCAATATCGCCAGCGCCGAGCAGGCGTTGCACCTGGCTCGGCGATTGGCGACAGCGGTCAACTGAGGATCAGGACGCCAAGTAGGACGAGCGCGTCAGGCCCAGACGCAACGCGTCGAGGAACTGCGTGCGCTCACGCGCGCTGATCTTGGCACTGGCGACCTTGTCGCGGTAGTGGGTCATCAGCTCCTCGGGCGACAGGTGCACGTAGCGCAGCATGTCCTCGATGGTGTCATGGGTCTCGATACCGGCGTGCACCACGCTGCCATCGGCGGCCTGGTAGATATTCACCGAATCGGTGTCGCCGAACAGATTGTGCATGTCACCGAGGATCTCCTGGTACGCGCCAACCAGGAAAATGCCCAGCACGTAATCCTCGCCTTCGCGCAGCTCATGCACCGGCAGGCTGGTCTCGATGGACTGCTCGTCGACGTACTGACGGATCTTGCCGTCGGAGTCGCAGGTCAGGTCCTGCAGCACGGCGCGGCGCAGCGGCTCTTCGTCCAGGCGCGACAGCGGCAGGATCGGCAGGATCTGACCGATGGCCCAGGTGTCCGGCAGGCTCTGGAACACCGAGAAGTTACAGATGTACTTGTCGGCGAGCTTGTCGTTGAGCTCGTCGAGCACAGCACGGTGCGAGCGCTGGCGGGCCTTGAGCTGGTTGTGCAGGCGGCGGCAGATCGCGAAGTAGCACTGCTCGGCCAGCGCCTTCTGCGCCAGGCTGAGCTTGCCGGACGAATACTGAGCCGCCACTTCCTCGATGTAGTGGGTGGCGCGCCAGTAGGTTTCCGCGACCATTTCCGGGTCGCTGTCGTCGAGCAGTTCGATCAGCACCTGGAGGATTTCCGGCTGTTCGACGCTGGCGTCGATCTCCGGCACCTTGTCGTTGTGACGCTCGACGTCGGTCACCTGCACCAGCAGCACGGCGTGGTGCGCAGTCATCGCCCGGCCGCTCTCGGAGAAGATGTGCGGATGGGGGATTTCCTGGCGGTCGCAGAATTCCTTGAGCATGTCGACCACGGCATCGGCGTAGTCCTGCATGTCGTAGTTGATCGAGCTGGCGTTACGCGAGTGGGTGCCGTCGTAGTCCACACCGAGGCCGCCACCGACGTCGATGTGATCGACCGGTAGGCCCATGGCGCGCAGCTCGCCGTAGTAGCGGATGGCCTCACGGAAGCCCTTGCGGTAGTCGGCGATGTTGGCGATCTGCGAGCCCATATGGAAGTGCAGCAGGCGGATGCCCTGGTCCAGCCCGGCCGCGCGGAAACGCTCGACCACCGAAAGGATCTGCGCCGCAGACAGGCCGAACTTGGACTTCTCGCCACCGGTGTCGGCCCACTTCGAGGACGCCAGCGAGGACAGGCGCACGCGCAAGCCAATCTGCGGCGCGACCTTGAGCTCGGCCGCCTCCTCGATCACTAGGGCGACTTCCGATTCCTTCTCGATGACGATGAATACGTTGTGGCCGAGCTTCTGCCCCATCAGTGCCAGACGGATGAACTCGCGGTCCTTGTAGCCGTTGCAGACGATGGTGCCGCCCTTCGGCGCCAGCGCCAGCACCGCCAGCAGCTCGGGCTTGGAGCCCGCTTCGAGGCCGATGGAGACATTCTGCGTGGCGATGATGTTCTCGATCACCGCCTCCTGCTGGTTGACCTTGATCGGGTACAGCGCGGTGTAGCGGCTCTGGTATTCCAGGCGTTCGATACTGGCGTCGAAGGCTCCGGTCAGACGGCGCACGCGATCTTGCAGAATGTCCGGGAAGCGCACCAACAGCGGCAGCGACAGACCGCTCTGACGCAGCTCGTCGACCTGCTGATAGAGATCGATGGGCTGGCTGTCCGGGCCGTTGGGACGCACTTCGATACGCCCGGCGTCGTTGATCGAGAAATAGCCGGCGCCCCAGTGGCGAATGCCGTAGACACTGCGGCTATCGGCTACGGTCCATTGGCTGCCGTCGTCTTTGCGGGTGCGTCGTGCGGACATCGGGTTCTCCCATGAGAAAAGCCTGACCTTGCTGGCGGCCAGTTTAGAAATGATGAAAGCAAGATGACGTTTGCTCGGCGGTTGACCGTAGTAATGTCATCGAAGTTTAGAAAAGGGCTTATCAGCCGCCGGACTTCTTCGCGGTAAACCCGCGCTTACTCAGCTCGGCCAACAACAGCTCGACGTGATCACCCTGGATCTCGATCACCCCATCCTTGAGCGCGCCGCCGGTGCCACAACGCTTCTTCAGCGCGCTGGCCAGCTCCTTGAGCGGCTCCTCGGCCAGCGGCACGCCGCTGACGGTGGTGACGGTCTTGCCGCCACGGCCCTTGGTTTCCCGGCGCACACGGGCAATACCGTCGCCATCGGGAATGCGCGTCTGTTTGCAGATGCAGGCATCCACCGCCTGGTTGCAATCCGGGCAATGGCGACCACCATCGGTGGAATAGACGAGACCGCTCAGGGCGGAGAATGAAGAGGCTTTCTTGACCACCGGCTTGTCCTCGTAGGGGTCAGGATAGCGACTGGCTGAACGGATTCAGCCGCGAAGCCCCACTCAGGCAGGGGCAGCGCAGGCGGACAGACGTCCGCCGAAAAGGCCGCGCAGTTTAACGACAAAGGCCGGGCTTGCTAAGACCAAATTTGCGTCATTGTTCGGTACTTTGGCGACGCTGTTCGTCATCGTGCACGGAGCGCTCGGAATCAACGACGCCGTAGGGTGCGCACCGCCTTTACATCTGAGTCGGAGCTTCGGTGCGCACAGCGCACCCTACGAACTCGATACAACCACCCTCTCCCGCCCTTCGGGCACCCTCTCCCATAAATGGGAGAGGGTCATCGGAAGGCCGTAAGCGGCCGGCTCATATAGCGTTCCAGCGCCGCCAACGAGTCCGGGCAGTAAGGTAAGCGGTGAGTTTCCTCCAGCGCCTGCTCAATGCTGATGAAGCGCGCCTCCAGCACTTCTTCCGGCTGCAGCTGCAGTGGTGCATCGGACACCGCCGAATAGGCCATGCACCACAGACGGCTTTCCGGTGCGTCATAAAGAAAGTGCGCATGCTCGATCAGTTCGGCATCGACGATACCCAACTCCTCGGCCAGCTCACGCTCGGCAGAGAGCCGATAGTCCTCACCTTCGAGTACCATGCCGCCGGCCGCTACGTCCCAATAGCCGGGATACAGCGCCTTGCTCAGGGTGCGCCGGTGCACGCACAGCAGCCCAGCCGAATTGAACAACAGGATGTAGGTGCCGCGTCCGATCAGGCGCTGCTCGCGTAGCTCGGCCCGGGAAACACCACCCAGTGGCTGATCATGCTCATCGACCCAGGCCACCCGCTCCTGATCGGAAGCGACGCGATGCGCCGCTTCCGCTGCCGAAATCGCGACCATCAACCCTGGCTCAGCAGTTGACGCAGATCGATCATGCCGGCATTGGCACGGGAGATGTAGTTGGCCATCACCAGCGAATGGTTGGCGAGGATGCCGTAGCCACTGCCGTTGAGGATCATCGGGCTCCACAGAGTGGCTTGCGCTGCTTCCAGCTCACGAATGATCTGACGCACGCTGACAGTGGCGTTCTTCTTCGCCAGCACGTCGGCGAAGTCGACCTCGATCGCGCGCAGCAGGTGAGCCAGCGCCCAGGCCTGACCGCGAGCTTCGTAGAACACGTTGTCGATCTGCAGCCACGGCGTCTCGTACACGCCATCTCGCCCTACCAGTCCGGACTCTTCGGCGTCGTTGCCCACCTGCAGGTTCTCGTTCAGGCGCACCTGGCCGACGCTGGCCGACAGGCGCTGCGACAGCGAGCCGAGACGAGTGCCGGCATCGCCCAGCCAGTTGTTGAGGTTGTCGGCACGGGCATAGAACTGCGCATTCTTCTGCCCAGTATCAGACAGACGAGCCAGGTAGCGATCCAGCGACTTGATGCCCTCGCGGTATTCAGACTCGGAGGCCGGCAATGCCCAGCTCTTGTTATCGAAGTGGAAACGCGGCTCGGCCTTGGCCAGGTCCGGGTCTTCGGTCGACTGCGACTGCGAGCGGGCGAAATCCTTGCGCAGCGCACGGGAGAAATCACGCACCTGCACCAGTACGCCGTATTCCCAGCTCGGCATGTTGTCCAGCCACAGGCCGGGCGGCGCGAGGTCGTTGGACAGGTAGCCGCCCGGCTTGTCGAGCAGCGTGCTGGCGACCTGTTTGAGGGTTTCCACCGTGGTGTAACCGGTCACCATCTGGCGCTGCGCCTGCTGCGCCGCGCTCTGAGCATGCTGCTGCACCTGAAACGCAGACGGCTCCTGACTCCAGTACCAGCCAACCACCAGGGCGATCAGCAGATAGACACCGATCAGGCCGCCCAGTGATCGAGCGATCAGGTTGCCACCGCTGCGGTCGCGCCCTGAGGCCTTATCGGCGCTGCCCTGCGAGTTCGTCGAGCGATTCTTCCAGTCCAGCATGACAGTGTCCCTTTTTAAGCGAATTCGAGTGTTCGACCACAACCTTGCCAACGGGTTGCGACCTGTTCCGCACTATAAGGCAAGCCCACTGCAAAACGCAGGGCGCAGGCGCAAACTTACCGCTGGTACGGGAAAACTACATTTCTGTCGCTTATTCGACAGAAATACGGCCGTCAATTGATCGACGGCAATGCCAGCGCCCGCAGCAAGTGATAGCATCAAGCCACCACTGACTTAACCACCTATAGAAGTCGGCCCATGACCGAGCACCCGGACCCCAGTCGCGATCGCCTCAAGCATCACTTCGCCCAGCGCGTGATTCATCAGGCGCGCCAGGTGCTGGAAGTATGGCAGCGCCTGCAGCGCAGCGAATGGAACGATGCCGGCATGGCCGAGCTGACCGAAGCCAACCTGCGCCTGCTGCGTTACGCCGAGCGCTTCGAGCAGATCGAGCACGCGCAACTGGCGCAAAGCATTGGCACCAGCCTCGACGAGGTCGTGGAAAATCACGGCCGTCTCAACAGTACGCTGATCGCTCGCCTCAATCAGGCCATGCAACGCCTTTCACGTACCGGCCTGCGCCATAGCGACGCCTTCGAGCAAACCTTCCTGCCACCGCTGCGCAAACCGGTGTATCTCGCCCTGCAGGACGCCCAACGCGCCGAGCGCCTGGCCCAGCAACTGGAGTTCTTCGGCCTGGCCGCGCAGGCACTGAGCGATGAACGTGCTTTCCGCGCCGCCATCACCGAACGCCACCCCGCCGCCATCGTCATGGACGTCGACTTCGCCGGCGCCGGGCTGGAGCTGGCAGGCTCGGTGCAGGAAGGCTTGGAGCAGAAGATCCCGCTGCTGTTCTTCAGCCACTGCGACACCGACACCCCGACACGCCTGGCCGCCGTACGCGCCGGCGGCCAGGAGTTCTTCACTGGCTCGCTGGATGCATCCAGCCTGCTCGAACGCATCGAAGTGCTGACTCACGTCTCGCAATACGACCCGTACAAGGTGCTGATCGTCGATGACTCAAAAGCCCAGGCGACCCATACCGAACGCGTACTCAACAGTGCCGGCATCCTCACCCACACCCTCACCGAGCCTATCCTGGCGATGGATGCGCTGACCGAGCTCCAGCCGGATCTGATCATCCTCGACATGTACATGCCCGAGTGCAACGGCACCGAACTGGCCAAGGTGATCCGCCACAACGACCGCTACGTCAGCGTGCCGATCATCTATCTGTCGGCCGAGGACGACCTCGACAAGCAGCTCGATGCCATGAGCGAGGGCGGCGATGACTTCCTCACCAAGCCGATCAAACCACGCCACCTGATCGCCACCGTACGCAACCGCGCGGCACGTGCGCGCAACCTCAAGGCGCGCATGGTGCGTGACAGCCTGACCGGCCTGTACAACCACACTCACACCCTGCAACTGCTCGACGACGCCTGCTTCCGCGCACGCCGCGAAGAGCAACCGCTGGCTTTCGCCATGCTCGACATCGACCACTTCAAGAAGGTCAACGACACCTACGGCCACCCCATGGGCGACCGAGTGATCAAGAGCCTGGCGCTGTTCCTCAAGCAACGCCTGCGCAAGACCGACCATATCGGCCGTTATGGCGGCGAGGAATTCGCCGTGGTGCTGCCCGACACTGACGAACAATCGGCGCTCAAGGTACTGGAGGAAATTCGCCAGCGCTTCGCCGAAATCCATTACCCAGCCCAGCCGCAGGACCTGTCCTGCACCTTCAGTTGCGGCATCGCCATGCTGCAACCTGGCCTGGACGGCAACGCACTCTCCAAACGCGCCGACGAAGCGCTGTACAAGGCCAAACATGGTGGTCGTAACCGCGTAGAGCTGTACGACGACGAATAAAGCGCCGCCAAACGTGACGCCGTTCACGGCGTCATCAGGGTGTAACCAAATCGCAATACGCTCGCGGGCATCGTTCAGTTGTCGATCGAGCCTGCCATGCGCCTCAAGCTGCTTACCAACCTCAATACCCTGTTGCTGGTCACCGTTTGTGTCGCCCTGGCGGCAACCTTGTGGTGGTCGCAGCGCGCACTGCAGCAACCGGTGCAATTGATGGAGCGCTACCTGACGCTATCCCAGCAGTTTCAGCGCGAGGTGGCCGACAACATCCAAGCCTATCTGGCCAGCGGCAATGCCATGCAACACAGCGCCGCAACCCAGGCCATCGACGCCTTCGACGAATCCATTGAACAACTGCCGCAACAACTGACCGCCGAACTGCGTCCCAGCCTGGAACAACTGCGCGACTTCAGCGCCAATCAATTGCTGGCCGCAGGCAAGCTGGCTGGCGATCCGCAGGGTCTGCTGCTGCAAGCCGAGCGCGAGATGCTCGCCGCTTTGGAACAGCTCAACCAGTACGCAGCCAGCGGCAGCGGCCCGGCAGCCAGCGACTATCGCCAGCCGCTGCAGGACGCGAGCTCGCGCCTGCTGAAGCTTGCTCACGCCCGTGAACGCTTCATCAGCCAGGGGCGCAGTGAACTGCTCGGCGATGTCGAGCGCGAACTCAAGGCCCTTGCTCAGCAGGTCGAGACGCTGGATAAGCTGCCGCTACTTGGCGTGCCACAAACCGACAGTTCTGCCAGCGTCGGCTTCGCCGCGCTGCTCGGGCTGGATGATGCACAACAGGAGCAACAGGCGCAGGATCGCGGCATCGACCTGAAACGTGAACTGGGCACGCTGGTGCGCCGCTACCCCAGCGAACTGCAACGCACCCGCGAGCTGGTTGAGCAACGCCAGCAATTGGCCGTGACCACGACCGAGCGCGTGACCCAGGTGCAGCAGGCACTGGCGGCGCTGGAGCCGCTGGTAAAAGGTGAGTACGCGCGTATTCAGGGCGAGGTAAGGCTGATTCAGGGCCTGATGATCGGCCTGATCCTGCTGATCGCCCTGGTTATCGACCGCATCCAAAGGCGCCTGGCACAGGTGCTCGAACGTCTGGTACCGGCGCTGTCGCAATGGGCGAGCGGTGATTTCGCGACGCCGATCAGCATCCACTCCCGCACCCGCGAGTTGCGCGACATCGAAGACTCGCTCAATCACCTGCGCGGCTATCTGGTAGAGCTGGTCGCCAGCATCCGCGGCCATGCCGAGCATGTCGCCGGCTCAAGCCGCACCCTGGCCGACCTCAGCGGCGGCCTGCACGGCGGTGCCGAACGCCAGGCCGGCGATACCGCGCTGATCCGCGACGCACTGGGCGAGCTGGAAGCGACCATCGGCCAAGTCGCCCAGGACGCCAGTCAGACAGCCGACGCCAGCCGCGACGCCGACCGCGCCCTGGCCCAGGGCCAGCAAGTCATCGGCCAGAGCCTACAGGGGTTGCACGCGCTGGTCACCGAGGTTCAGGGCAACGCCCAGGCCATCGAACGCCTGGCCGACGAAACGGCCACCATTGGCGGTGTACTGACGGTGATTCGCGGTATTGCCGAACAGACCAACCTGCTCGCCCTCAACGCCGCCATCGAGGCCGCTCGTGCCGGTGAGGCCGGCCGTGGCTTCGCCGTGGTCGCCGACGAAGTGCGCTCACTGTCGCAGCGCACCGGCAGTGCCACGGCGGAAATCCAGGACGTCATTGGTCGCCTGCAACAGGCTGCGCATCAGTCGGTACAGGCCATGCGCGCCCAGGTCGAACATGCCGAAGCGACCGCAGGCAAGGCCGAGGCCGCGGATGGTGCGCTGGACGAGATCGTCAGCGCCATTCGCACCATCGCCAGCATGGCCGAGCGCATCGCCGAGGCTACCGCGCAGCAGAGCGATGCGGTCAGCGAGATTCGCGAGCACGGTGAACGCATTCACCAACTGGGCGACGACAACCTCGGCCTGATCGCCAGCGGACGCAACGAAAGCGAGCGCCTGCTGCACCTGGGCAGCCAACTGCATAGCGCCGTACAGGCGTTTCGCGTTTAGCAGGCTGCGACATGGCAGCGCAGGCAGCAACCGCCCGGGAACTCGACAAGGCCGGCTGTCTCCAAGGTTCCGCTCATCCCAGGCATTCGACGCTCCGGCGCAGCGACGGCGATGCGGGTGGGCGCTTTCCGGTATCATGCCGCCACCTATCGCCGAGATATTCGCCCGATGTCACTGCGTCGACTGCTGCTTCCCCTGCTTCTGCTCTGCCTGAGCCTACCCGCCAGCGCCAACCTCTTCGATAAGCGCCCGGCCGCCTCGCCGCTTGGCGCGCCGCTGAATAACAGCAGCGACTTCCTACCGGTGCGCGAAGCCTTCAAGCTGAGCCTGGTGAGCAGCGATGCACAGGCAGTGACGCTGCGCTTCGTCGCGACCGAGGGCTATTACCTTTATCGCCACCGCCTCAACTTCAGCGTCGAGCCGGCCGATCTGGCGCTTGGCGACGCCGAATTGCCGCCAGGCGAGGCCAAGCACGATGAGTTCTTCGGCGATGTCGAGGTGTACTACGGCGTGCTGGATATCCGCCTGCCGCTGGAGAACCCGGACAACCGCCCGCTGCGCCTGCAGGTCGGCTACCAGGGCTGCGCCGACAAGGGCCTGTGCTACCCGCCAGAAACAGAGTTCATCGAGATCGGTGATATGCCTGCTGCCAACAGCAGCGATGCGGCATCGGTGGCAGCCGGCTGGAGCTGGAAAGAGCTGGCATTGTTCTTCCTCGGCGGCCTGGCGCTGACCTTCACGCCTTGCGTCCTGCCAATGCTGCCGATTCTTTCCGGGGTAGTACTGCGCGGCCAACTGGGGGGTGTACGCAGCCTGACCCTGTCACTGGCCTATGTCCTGCCGATGGCCGCCTGCTTCGCCATTCTCGGCACGCTGATGGGCCTGTTCGGTGCCGGTCTCAATCTGCAGGCGCGCCTGCAGTCGGCCTGGGTACTGGTGCCTTTCGCCGCCTTCTTCGCGTTCTTCGCCCTGGCCATGTTCGGCCTGTTCGAACTGCGTCTGCCCCGTTTCCTCAGCGAACCGCTGGATCGTCTGGCCGGCAAGACTCACGGTGGTTCGCATCTGAATGCAGCCTTGCTCGGGGTGCTATCGAGTCTGTTGGTCAGCCCCTGCGTCTCGGCGCCACTGGCCGGCGCCCTGCTCTATATAAGCGCCAGTGGTGATGCCTTGGGTGGCGGCCTGAAGTTGCTCGCGCTCGGCCTCGGTATGGGTACGCCGCTGGTGCTGTTCGCCGTGGGCGGTGGTGCGCTACTGCCGAAAACCGGCACCTGGATGGTCACGGTACGCAATGCCTTCGGCGTACTGCTGCTGGCCGTTTCGGTATGGCTGCTCGAACGCGTGCTGCCGGGCAGCCTCAGCCTAGCCCTGTGGGGTCTGCTGGCGGGCGGCGTGGCGGTGTTCCTCGGGGCGCTGGAGTTTGGGCCCAAGACGCATCGGCAGAAGCTCAGCCAGATCGCGGGCCTGGCACTGTTGGTTTACGCCCTGGCCGCCTGGGTAGGTGCATTGCAGGGTGCGACCGATCCGCTCAAGCCGCTCGGCCAGTTGCAGGCCGGCGCGAGCCAGAGCAGCGCCAAGAGCGGTGCCTGGCAATCCCTGAGCAGCCCCGCCGAACTGGACGCCGCACTGGCCGAGGCCAAAGCAAACGGCCAGCCGCTGCTGCTGGACTGGTATGCCGACTGGTGCATCAGCTGCAAGGTCATCGAGCGCGAGGTATTCGGCAATGCCGAAGTCGGCAGCAAACTGGCCGGCTGGCGCCTGATCCGCTTCGATATCACCGAAAGCAACGCCGCCCAGCGCGCCCTGCTGGACCGTTACAAGCTGTTTGGTCCGCCAGCCATCCAGCTGTTCGCCGGCAATGGTGACGAATTACTCGATCTGCGTGTCGTAGGTGAGGTCAATGCCGCCACCTTCGCAGGGCGCCTGGATCAGGCCAGCAACCGCCAGGCAGGTCGTTGAACGCTGGCAACACGATCCTCGCCCGTTCTTTGCAAATGCTCCGGCAACGACCGAAACCAACGCTATAGTCATATTTCTGCCGCAAACAGCAGGCATCGTGTCGACTATTGCTGACATCGCGCAGCTGCGGCATAGTCCTGCGCAGCCCGAACAACAAGGAACGCGACCATGGCCACCCTACTGGTGCTACACGGCCCCAATCTGAATCTGCTGGGCACCCGCGAGCCCGACAAATATGGCGCCACCACCCTCGCCGAAATCAACCAGGATCTGGAGCAGCGCGCACGCGAGGCTGGCCATCATCTGCTGTACCTGCAGAGCAATGCCGAATACGAACTGATCGACCGCATTCACGCCGCAAAGGGTGAAGGCGTCGACTTTATCCTGATCAATCCTGCCGCTTTTACCCATACAAGCGTCGCATTACGTGACGCATTGCTGGCGGTGAGCATCCCATTCATCGAAGTGCACCTGTCCAACGTGCACAAGCGTGAACCTTTCCGCCATCACTCCTACTTCTCCGACGTTGCAGTAGGGGTGATCTGCGGCCTTGGCGCCAGCGGTTATCGGCTGGCCCTGGAAGCGGCACTCGAACAACTGACCGGGCGCGCCTGACGCGTAGCCTGGTAGACAAGTCCTACCTCACCTCTGGGAGTTGACCATTCATGGATATCCGTAAAGTCAAGAAACTGATCGAGCTGCTGGAAGAGTCCGGTATCGACGAGCTGGAGATCAAAGAGGGCGAAGAGTCCGTACGCATCAGCCGTCACAGCAAACAACCGGCCTATGCCCCGCAGCCGATGTACGCACCAGCACCAGCTCCGGTAGCAGCGCCTGTCGCCGCAGCCGCTCCGGGCGCTGAAGCCGCTCCGGCCGGCGCACCGAAGCTGAACGGCACCGTTGCTCGCTCGCCGATGGTCGGCACCTTCTACCGCGCCGCTTCGCCGACCTCTGCCAACTTCGTCGAAGTCGGTCAGACCGTGAAGAAAGGCGACATCCTCTGCATCGTCGAAGCGATGAAGATGATGAACCACATCGAAGCCGAAGCCAGCGGTGTGATCGAATCTATCCTGGTGGAAAACGGCCAGCCGGTTGAGTACGACCAACCCCTGTTCACCATCGTTTGATGCACGGGGAGCCTGCAATGCAGAAGCTGGAAAAAGTCCTTATCGCCAACCGTGGCGAAATCGCCCTGCGTATCCTGCGCGCCTGCAAGGAGCTGGGTATCAAGACGGTGGCCGTGCACTCCACCGCCGACCGCGAACTGATGCACCTGGGCCTGGCCGACGAGTCCGTCTGCATTGGCCCGGCACCTGGGGCACAGTCCTACCTGAACATCCCGGCAATCATCAGCGCCGCCGAGCTGACTGGTGCCACGGGCATCCACCCGGGCTACGGCTTCCTCGCTGAGAACGCCGACTTCGCCGAACAGGTGGAGAACTCCGGTTTCGCCTTCATCGGCCCGACCGCCAGCGTGATCCGCCTGATGGGCGACAAGGTGTCGGCCAAGAACGCCATGATCAAGTCCGGCGTACCGGTGGTTCCCGGCTCCGACGGTCCGCTGCCGGAAGACGAGGAAGAAGCCCTGCGCATCGCCCGTGAAGTGGGCTACCCGGTGATCATCAAGGCCGCTGGCGGCGGCGGTGGTCGCGGCATGCGTGTGGTACACAAGGAAGAAGACCTGATCAAATCGGCCAAGCTGACCCGCACCGAAGCCGGTGCAGCGTTCGGCAACCCGATGGTCTATCTGGAAAAATTCCTCGGCAACCCGCGTCACGTGGAAGTCCAGGTGCTGTCCGACGGCCAGGGCAACGCGATTCACCTGTACGATCGCGACTGCTCGCTGCAGCGTCGCCACCAGAAGGTGATCGAAGAGGCTCCGGCCCCGCTGATCGACGAGAAGGCCCGCGCCGAAGTGCTCAAGCGCTGCGTCGATGCCTGCGTCGAGATCGGCTACCGTGGCGCCGGCACCTTCGAGTTCCTCTATGAAGACGGTCGTTTCTACTTCATCGAGATGAACACCCGCGTACAGGTGGAGCATCCGGTCACCGAGATGGTCACTGGCATCGACATCGTCAAGGAGATGCTCAGCATCGCCGCTGGCAACCCGCTGTCGATCAAGCAGGAAGACGTGAAGATCCTTGGTCACTCGGTCGAGTGCCGGATCAACGCCGAAGACCCGGACAACTTCATGCCCAGCCCCGGCAAGGTCAAGCATTTCCATGCTCCGGGCGGTAATGGCGTTCGCGTCGACTCGCACCTGTACAGCGGCTACAGCGTCCCGCCGCACTACGACTCGCTGATCGGCAAGCTGATCACCTTCGGCAAGGACCGCGACGAAGCCATGGCGCGCATGCGCAATGCCCTGGACGAGATCGTGGTCGACGGCATCAAGACCAACGTGCCACTGCACCGCGACCTGACCCGCGACAAGGGTTTCGTCAAAGGTGGCGTCAACATCCATTACCTGGAAAAGAAACTGGGTATGGACAAGCACTGAGTCCATGACCTGCTGCGCGTCGGCGATACGGCGTTAAAAACGATCTCGGAATGCTCACTTACAAATGTAAGCTCCGCTCCCTCGACCGTTTTTGCCTTGTCTCGCTCTAGCTCGCGAGGTCATGACTGAAGTGCTACACAAGGGCTGCCCTCGGGCGGCCCTTGTCGTTTCCGGCCGATAGCCGAACTGGCCGGCCGGCCATCCGTTCAAGTAAGCTGCGCGGCCAAACCGTTCCACATGCTTTCGAGGTTTCTCATGCCCTGGTTACAAGTCCGTCTCGCCATCACACCTGAGCAGGCAGAAACCTACGAGGACGCCCTGCTGGAAGTCGGCGCCGTGTCGGTAACCTTCATGGATGCCGAAGATCAGCCGATCTTCGAGCCGGATCTGGGCACCACGCCGCTGTGGTCGAACACCCATCTGCTGGCCCTGTTCGAAGCTGATACCGACGAAACCGCGCTGCTTGCCCACCTGCAACTGCTGTGTGGTGGCGCACTGCCGGAGCATCATGTCGAGCGTATCGAGGATCAGGACTGGGAGCGCAGCTGGATGGATGGCTTCCAGCCGATGCGCTTTGGCCAGCGCCTGTGGATCGTACCGAGCTGGCACGCTGCCCCGGAACCGGATGCGGTGAACCTGCTGCTCGATCCGGGCCTGGCCTTCGGCACCGGCACTCACCCGACCACCGCACTGTGCCTGGAATGGCTCGACGGCCAGACACTAGATAACTGCAGCGTGATCGACTTCGGTTGCGGCTCGGGCATCCTCGCCATCGCAGCCCTGTTGCTCGGCGCCCCGCAGGCGGTCGGTACCGATATCGACCCGCAGGCCCTGGAAGCCTCGCGCGACAACGCCTCGCGCAACGGTATCGACCCGACCCGCTTCCCGGTCTATCTGCCCGCCGACATGCCGCAACAACCCGCCGACGTGGTCGTCGCCAACATCCTCGCCGGCCCGCTGGTTTCCCTGGCACCTCAGATCACCGCGCTGGTCAAAGGCGGTGGACGCCTGGCGCTGTCGGGCATTCTCGCCGAACAGGCCGAGGAAGTCCGCGCCGCCTATACAGGTGCGTTCGACCTCGACCCAACGGCCGTCAAGGACGGCTGGGTGCGCATCAGCGGCGTCAAGCACTGAACCGCGCGCAGTCGTTGCGTTAGACTAGCTGCTTGGATTTTCCGGACCCGCGCATGAGCGAAAGCCACGTCACCCAGTGCCCCAATTGCCGTACCAGCTTCCGCGTCAGTCAGGCGCAGCTGGCTGCTGCCCATGGTGCCGTACGCTGCGGCGCCTGCCTGCACGTGTTCAACGCTGCCGAGCAACTGTTTGGCCCCCGTGCGAGCACACCTGCACCAGCGGCAGCCAACGTGGCAAGTGCTCCGCTCAAGACCCAACCCGACACCAGCAAGCAGCCAGCGACCAAGCCCGCCGACGATACCCTGTGGATCCATGACGACCTCGACCTGGACAGCCTCGACCTCGATGAGGAACTGGCCAGACTGGAAGAGCAGGAACAACAGCTGTCACAACAGTTCCTCGCGCTGGAACAGGCGCCGCGCTATGCCGAGAACTTCGGCAGCCGCGCGACAGATGAACGCGAGGATGCGCACGACGAAGCCTGGGCCGAAGCCCTGCTGCGCGACGAACCAGTCAAGCGCGAGCGCGACAGCTTCGAACTGCAGCCTACCGAGGAACAGCCAGAGCCCGCAGTTGCACCGGAGCCCAAAGCCGCCATTGAATTCACCCCCGTCACACCCCGCAAGCAGCAGCCCATCGCCGACGACCTCGACGAAGCCGACGAGCCGCGCCTGGGTGATCTCGATGACGAGCAGGACGAGCCCGAGCGACAAGACGAAGATCAGCGCACGAAAAGTGAAGCCCCCAAGGTAGCGCGTAACGAGCCGGGTCTGCGCGAGGAGCGCCTGTTCGAACTGGACGACGAGCCCTTGCAACTCGACTGGCGCCAGCCACAGGGCACGTCCTGGGGTCGCCTGTTCGGCTGGGGCCTGCTCAATCTGCTGGCGGTGGGCGGCCTGCTGGCGCAGTACGCGGCCTACAACTTCGACGAACTGGCACGCCAGGACCGTTATCGCCCCTGGTTCGAACAGCTGTGCCCGAACATCGGTTGCAGCCTGCCGTCGAAAGTCGACATCAGCCAGATTCGCAGCAGCAACCTGGTAGTGCGCAGCCACCCGGAGTTCTCCGGCGCGCTGATCGTCGACGCCATCCTCTATAACCGCGCCTCCTTCGCCCAGCCCTTCCCGCTGCTGGAGATGCGCTTCGCCGACCTGGGCGGCCAACTGGTCGCCAGTCGTCGCTTCAAACCCAGCGAGTACCTTGCTGGCGAGCTGGCCGGGCAGAGCGAAATGCCGCCGCAGACGCCCATTCACATCTCCCTGGACATCCTCGACCCGGGCACGCGCGCGGTTAACTACAGCCTCAGCTTCCATTCCCCCGAGTAGCCTGAAGGGGCCGCGACCCGTGGTCGCAGGCCCTTTATCTAACTACTGGCGATAAGCCCATAGCTGTTCAGAATTTGTTCAAAACGACCTTTATCCGGTCATCCAGAGCGGGTATCATGCCCACCCTTTCGCGAGCACCGAACCACCATCGTTTCCCCTGAGGACACAGTGGAGGCCAGGTGTCGATCGCCCTTTGTCTCAACTGCGCACCAACAAGCAGGGACGCCCCATGTCGGCCCCACGTATTGGCCCTTACACATTGCCCAATCGGTTGATCCTGGCTCCCATGGCCGGCGTCACCGATCGCCCGTTCCGCCAGCTGTGCCGCCGTCTCGGCGCTGGCCTGGTGGTGTCGGAGATGGTCACCAGCGATGTGCGCCTGTGGAATAGCCGCAAGTCCAGCCTGCGTTTGATGCACGCCGGTGATCCCGAGCCGCGTTCAGTACAGATCGCCGGCGGCGACCCGCAGATGATGGCCGACGCGGCGCGCAAGAACGTCGAGTTGGGCGCGCAGATCATCGATATCAACATGGGTTGCCCGGCCAAGAAGGTCTGCAACAAGGCCGCCGGCTCCGCGCTGCTGCGTGACGAGCCGCTGGTACGTGAAATCCTCGATGCGGTAGTCGGTGCGGTGGACGTACCGGTGACCCTGAAGATTCGCACTGGCTGGGATCGGCAGAACAAGAACGGCATCACTGTAGCGAAGATCGCCGAAGATGCTGGCATTGCTGCGCTTTCCGTCCACGGTCGTACCCGCGCCGACCTGTATACCGGCGAAGCCGAGTACGACACCATCGCCGCCATCAAGCAGGCGATATCGATTCCGGTGTTCGCCAACGGCGACATCGACTCCCCACAAAAAGCCAAGGCCGTGCTCGACGCCACCGGCGCCGACGCCCTGCTGATTGGCCGTGCCGCCCAGGGGCGGCCATGGATATTCCGTGAAATCGAGCACTACCTGCGTACCGGCGAAACCCTGCCGGCACCGAGCGTGCTCGAAGTGGAACGCATCCTGCTGGAACACCTGGCCGCACTGCACGCCTTCTACGGCGAATTGATGGGCGTACGCATCGCCCGCAAGCATGTCGGCTGGTATCTCGCAACCCTGCCGGGCGCCAGGGAGTTTCGCGCCCAGTTCAACCGTCTGGACAGTACGGACGCACAGTGCGCCAACGTTCGCGAGTTCTTCAGCGAACGGCATAACGATGGAAACGAGGTGGCCGCATGACGTTGATGACAGAGACCCTAGTGAGTGGAATTGCACCCGTGAGTGACAACACCAGCCTTAAACAGCACCTGAACACGCCGAGCGAAGAGGGTCAGACCCTGCGCGGCGCCGTGGAGAAGGCGCTGCACAACTACTTCGCCCACCTCGAGGGCGCGGACGTCACCGACGTGTACAACCTGGTGCTCACCGAAGTCGAAGCGCCGCTGCTGGAAACCGTCATGAATCACGTGAAAGGTAACCAGACCAAGGCTTCCGAGCTGCTCGGCCTGAACCGTGGCACGCTGCGTAAGAAGCTCAAGCAGTACGATCTGCTGTAACCCCGAACTCCCGAAAAGGGCGGCCCGCATGAGCCGCCTTTTTTGCTGATATCCCCGCTCTGATGGATAGTGAAATGACCGACCAGACCACCCTTCTGCCCGTGCGCCGCGCGCTGATCAGCGTTTCCGACAAGACTGGCGTCCTCGAATTCGCCCGCGAACTGGCCGCCCTCGGTGTCGAGATTCTCTCCACCGGTGGTACCTACAAGCTGCTCAAGGACAACGGCGTGGCCGCAGTGGAAGTGGCTGACTACACCGGTTTCCCGGAGATGATGGACGGCCGCGTGAAGACTCTGCACCCGAAGATTCACGGCGGCATCCTCGGCCGTCGCGCCCTGGACGGCGCGGTGATGGACGAGCACGGCATCAAGCCGATCGACCTGGTGGCAGTCAACCTCTATCCCTTCGAAGCCACCGTGGCCAAGCCTGATTGCGACCTGGCCGACGCCATCGAGAACATCGACATTGGCGGCCCGACCATGGTCCGCAGCGCGGCGAAGAACCACAAAGACGTGGCCATCGTGGTCAACACCGGCGACTACGCCGGTATCGTCGCCTCCCTCAAGGCCGGCGGCCTGAGCTACGCCCAGCGCTTCGACCTGGCCCTGAAGGCCTTCGAACACACCGCCGCCTATGACGGCATGATCGCCAACTACCTGGGCACCATCGACCAGGCGGCTGGCACCCTGTCCACCGAAGGCCGCGGCGCCTTCCCGCGTACCTTCAACAGCCAGTTCGTCAAGGCGCAGGAAATGCGTTACGGCGAGAACCCGCACCAGAGCGCGGCGTTCTACGTCGAGGCGAAGAAGGGTGAGGCCAGCGTTTCCACCGCCATCCAGCTGCAGGGCAAGGAGCTGTCGTTCAACAACGTCGCCGATACCGACGCCGCGCTGGAATGCGTGAAGAGCTTCGTCAAGCCGGCCTGCGTGATCGTCAAGCACGCCAACCCGTGCGGCGTGGCCGTGGTACCGGAAGACGAAGGCGGCATCCGCAAAGCCTACGACCTGGCCTACGCCACTGACACCGAATCGGCGTTCGGCGGCATCATCGCCTTCAACCGCGAACTGGACGGTGAAACCGCTCAGGCCATCGTCGAGCGTCAGTTCGTCGAAGTGATCATCGCCCCGAAAATCAGCGCTGCCGCTCGTGAAGTGGTGGCTGCCAAGGCCAACGTGCGACTGCTCGAATGCGGCGAATGGCCGGCCGAACGCGCTGCGGGCTGGGACTTCAAGCGCGTCAATGGCGGTCTGCTGGTACAGAGCCGCGACATCGGCATGATCAAGGCAGAAGACCTGAAGATCGTCACCCAGCGCGCGCCGAGCGAGCAGGAAATCCACGACCTGATCTTCGCCTGGAAAGTGGCCAAGTTCGTCAAATCCAACGCCATCGTCTACGCCAAGAACCGTCAGACCGTCGGCGTCGGCGCCGGCCAGATGAGCCGCGTCAACTCCGCCCGCATCGCTGGCATCAAGGCCGAGCACGCTGGCCTGCCGGTACCGGGCGCAGTGATGGCCTCGGACGCCTTCTTCCCGTTCCGCGACGGCATCGACAACGCTGCCAAGGCCGGCATCACCGCGGTGATCCAGCCGGGCGGTTCGATGCGCGACAACGAAGTGATCGCCGCCGCCGACGAAGCGGGCATTGCCATGGTGTTCACCGGCATGCGCCATTTCCGTCATTGATTGGCTGGTGGATGGCTTCGGCCATCCACCCACGCTCGGCATTGCTGGCAACGTAGCCCGGATGCAATCCGGGAACGCCCTCATTCGAAAGCCCCGGATTGCATCCGGGCTACGCTCAGGAGAACCCCATGAACGTATTGATCATCGGCAGCGGCGGTCGTGAACACGCCCTGGCCTGGAAAGTGGCGCAGGACAAGCGCGTCGAGAAAGTCTTCGTCGCCCCGGGCAACGCCGGCACCGCCGTTGAAGACAAATGCGAAAACGTCGCCATCGACGTGCTGAATATCGAGGCGCTGGCCGACTTCGCCGAGCAGAACGTGCAACTGACCATCGTCGGCCCGGAAGCGCCGTTGGTCAAAGGCGTGGTCGACCTGTTCCGTAGCCGCAAACTGGACATCTTCGGCCCTACCGCCGCCGCTGCCCAGCTGGAAGGTTCCAAGGCCTTCACCAAGGACTTCCTGGCGCGCCAGCAGATCCCCACCGCTGACTACCAGAACTTCACCGAAATCGAGCCGGCGCTGGCTTACCTGCGCGAGAAAGGCGCACCGATCGTGATCAAGGCCGACGGCCTGGCTGCAGGCAAGGGCGTGATCGTCGCCATGACCCTGCAGGAAGCCGAAGACGCCGTGCGCGATATGCTCGCCGGTAACGCCTTCGGTGAAGCCGGCTCGCGTGTGGTGATCGAGGAGTTCCTCGACGGCGAAGAAGCCAGCTTCATCGTCATGGTCGACGGCGAGAACGTACTGCCGATGGCCACCAGCCAGGACCACAAGCGCGTCGGCGACGGCGACAGCGGCCCGAACACCGGCGGCATGGGCGCGTACTCGCCTGCGCCGGTGGTCACCGCCGAGGTGCACAAGCGGGTGATGGACGAGGTGATCTACCCGACCGTGCGCGGCATGGCCAGCGAAGGCAACGTCTACACCGGCTTCCTCTATGCCGGTCTGATGATCGACAAGGCCGGCAAGCCCAAGGTCATCGAGTTCAACTGCCGCTTCGGCGACCCGGAAACCCAGCCGATCATGTGCCGCCTGGAAAGCTCCCTGGTGCTGCTGGTCGAGGCCGCACTGGCCAAGGCCCTGGACAAGGTCGAAGCCACCTGGGACCCACGTCCGACCGTGGGCGTGGTACTGGCTGCCGGTGGCTACCCGGGCGACTACGCCAAGGGCGACGTGATCGAAGGCCTGGATGAAGCCGCCAAGCTCGACGGCAAGGTATTCCACGCCGGCACCGCGCTGAAGGACGGCCAGATCGTCACCGCCGGCGGCCGGGTTCTGTGCGCCACCGCCATCGGCGCCAGCGTCGCCGATGCCCAGCAGCAGGCCTACCGCCTGGCCGAGAAGATTCGTTGGAATGGCATGTTCCATCGCAACGACATCGGCTATCGGGCCATCGCCCGCGAGCGCGGCGAGAGCTGATCGTTTGAGCGAAAATGCGGCACAAACAAGGCAAAATCGCTGTTTGTGCCGTATTCGCTCGAGCAAATGCTTGGCTATAATCCGGCCACTCATTTAGAAGGATTTTGCCCGTGCGCCGGCTCAGGATTGCCATCGGACTACTCGCCAGCTTGCTGTTGCTTGGCCTTGCCCTGACAGCCACGGCGAACACAGCCCCTACCGGCACGCACAGCTGGTCCTATCTGGTCGACGCCAGCGCCCGCCTGGGCCTCGAAGAAGTCCGCGCCCAGCGCCAACAGTTCAAACCCCTCAGCAAACAGTCCTTTACTTTCCCGCCCAGTGATCACGCTGTCTGGCTTCGTGCGGAGTTAGCACCGCAGCAGCAACCTGCCTGGCTGTGGATCTTTTCACCACGGGTGCAGTACCTCGATTACTACCTGCTGAGAGACGGTGTGCTGGAGCAGAACCTGCACACCGGCGAGGCCATGCCGCTGGATTCGCGACCGCTGCCGTCGCGCTTCTACCTGATGCCGTTGCCGAATGACGGCCAGGCCCGCGTCGCCTATGTCCGCCTGACCTCCAACCACCCGCTGATGACCTGGTTCAAGGTCATGGATCAGGCCGAGCTGGTCAGCCTGGAAAAGCCCGCCTACCTCTATGGCATGCTGTTCGGCGCCCTGCTGCTGCTGACCCTGTACAACCTCATTCGCTTCATCTACAGCCGCAGCGCCAGTGGTCTGTGGCTGGCCGGGGTTAACATCGGCCTGGCCGTGTGCTCCTCGGCCAACCTCGGCATCTTCGCCCAATGGCTGCCCAGCCTGGGCTACAACCAGTCCCTGATCGCCGACCTCTCTGCCCTGTTCGCCGCCTTCAGCGCGCTGGCTTTTGGCCTGAGCTTCATGCACGGCACGCCAGTACAGCACAGCCCCCTGAACCGTCTGCTGCGGGGTAATGCCCTACTGCTCCTTACCTATGCGCTGTGCATCGTCGTCACCGGTCTGTTCTGGTACAGCTCGCTGGTCTACCTGCTAGTGGCCCTGAGCGCGATCAACCTGCTGCTGGTGAGCGGCCTGCACTGGCGCGCCGGTTACCAGCCGGCACGCCTGATCGCCTTGGGCATGCTGGTGTTCAACATGGGCTTCGGTTTCTTCGTGCCGGTGCTGCTCGGCTTCGATCAGCTCAATCCGGGCTGGCTGGTGCTGGGCGTATTCAGCGTTGCCACTCTGGCCGGCCTGATCCTCAGCGTGTCGCTGACCGAGCGGCAGCGGCAGATCCAGCGCGACACCCTGCAGGAAAGCACCGCCCTGGCTGCCAGCAGTGCCGAGCTGAAGGCCAAGGCCGAGTTCCTGGCCAAGATCAGCCACGAGATCCGTACGCCGATGAACGGCGTGCTGGGTATGACCGAGTTGCTGCTGGGCACGCCGCTGTCGGCCAAGCAGCGTGACTACGTGCAGACCATCCACAGCTCGGGCAATGAGCTGCTCACCCTGATCAACGAAATCCTCGACATATCCAAGCTCGAGTCCGGGCAGATCGAACTGGACGACGTGCAGTTCGACCTCGGCGCGCTGATCGAAGACTGCCTCGACATTTTCCGCGCCAAGGCCGAACAACAGCGCGTGGAGCTGATCAGTTTCATCCAGCCACAGGTGCCACGGGTGATCAGCGGTGACCCAACGCGTCTGCGTCAGGCATTGCTGAGCCTTCTGGACAACGCCTTCAAGCAGACCGACGAGGGCGAGATCCTGCTGGTCGCCGCCCTCGACAGCAGCGACGGTCAACATCGTCTGCGCGTCGCCGTACAGGACAGCGGTCGTCCGCTGCTACCAGAGGAACGCGACGCCCTGCTCAACGCCGAACTGCAGAGCCGCGACTTCCTCTCCGCCACCCGCCTGGGCGGGCGCCTCGGCCTGATCATCGCGCGCCAGTTGGTACGTCTGATGGGCGGCGAGTTCGGCATCCAGGGCAGCGGCAACCAGGGCACAACCCTATGGCTGACCCTGCCGCTGGACGCCGCCCGCCTGGAACAACCGGAAGCCGACCTCGACAGCCCGCTACAGGGCGCGCGCCTGCTGGTAGTGGACGACAACGACACCTGCCGCAAGGTGCTGATGCAGCAATGCAACGCCTGGGGCATGCAGGTCAGCGCCGTGCCCTCCGGCAAGGAGGCTCTGGCCCTGCTGCGCACCAAGGCGCACATGCGCGAGTACTTCGATGCGGTGCTGCTCGACCAGGACATGCCCGGCATGACCGGCATGCAGCTGGCCGCCAAGATCAAGGAAGATCCGAGCCTCAACCACGACATCCTGATCATCATGCTCACCGGCATCAGCAACGCGCCGAGCAAGGTGATTGCACGCAACGCCGGGATCAAGCGCATCCTGGCCAAGCCGGTGGCCGGCTACACGCTCAAGACCACCCTGGCCGATGAACTGGCCCAGCGCCCCAACGACACTCCCGCCCAAGCAGCGCCAACTCCGGTCAGTACGCCGCTGAACGTGCCGGCCGACTTCCGCATTCTGGTGGCCGAAGACAACAGCATCTCCACCAAGGTGATTCGCGGCATGCTCGGCAAGCTCAACCTCAAGCCGGACACCGCCAGCAACGGCGAGGAAGCCCTCAGCGCGATGAAGGCGCAGCCTTACGACCTGGTGCTGATGGACTGCGAGATGCCGGTGCTCGACGGTTTCTCCGCCACCGAACAGCTGCGCGCCTGGGAAAAGAGCGAGAAACGCCCGCGTACACCGGTGGTAGCACTGACCGCGCATATCCTCAGCGAACACAAGGAACGCGCGCGTGCCGTCGGCATGGACGGCCATATGTCCAAGCCGGTGGAGCTGTCGCAACTGCGCGAGCTGATCGAGCACTGGATCGCCGAGCGCGAGCTGCGTCGCCAGCGTGATGCGCTGCCACACTGATAGTCTTCTTTACCTTCACTGCCTTTCTGCGAGCCTGCCACCATGGCGTCCGAGTTGTTCAGTCTGTACCTGAAGATGCTGGTGCTCTACAGCCCCTTCTTCGTCCTCTCCTGTTTCATCGGCCTCAGCCGCGGTTATACCCTCAAGGAACGCAAGCGCCTGGCCTGGAAGGTGGCGCTGGCGACGCTGATCGCCAGCGTGCTGCTGTACCTGTTCGGCAAACACATCTTCACCCTGTTCGGCATCACCATCGACGCCTTCCGCATCGGCGCGGGATCGGTGCTGTTCATCTCCGCCCTCGGCATGGCCCAGGGCAAGTCGGCGGTGCAGACAGACAACGTGCAGCAGGACGTGACCATCGTGCCGCTGACCATCCCCCTGACCGTCGGCCCCGGCACCATCGGCGCCCTGCTGCTGATGGGCGCCAGCCAGCCGCACTGGGACGACAAGCTGGTGGCCGTGGCGGCGATCTTCCTCGCCAGCCTCACCGTGGGCGTGGTGCTGTACCTGTCCAACCAGTTCGAGCGTCTGCTCGGCGACCAGGGGCTGCAGATCGTCAGCCGTTTGATGGGCCTGTTCGTCTGCGCCCTAGCCGCGCAGATCATCTTCACCGGGGTGAAGAACTACCTGGTGCCTTAAGACACCGAGCTTCGAGCCCTCAGTGCGCACAGCGCACCCTACCCCTCTCGATACCGTAGGGTGCGCTGTGCGCACCGCCGGCGCCGAAGAGCCTGCACCATTCGCTTGCAGGTCAGCCCCACCTCGGTGCAACGCCTCTCGCCAAAGCCCCTGCCGCTGCCCTGAAATCCCCGAAAATAAAGGCCTGCGCAAAACTGGCACCGTCATTGCTCTAGCGATTCCAACTTGGATACAAGATGGAATCTCTAAGCATGTCCAACGCACCTATCGCTTTCACCCTCGCGCGGTGGCAACAGGCCTACCGCGACGGCCAATCCCCTGCCGAGCTGCTGCACGCCCTGCGCCGGGAACTGCGCACCGATGACAGCGCCTGGATCGCCCTGGCCAGCGAAGCTCAACTCGATGCCCAGCTCGATGCCCTGGCCAACGCGCTGGAAAGTGCAGCAGGTGATCTGAACAAGCTGCCGCTGTACGGCGTGCCCTTCGCCATCAAGGACAATATCGACGCCGCCGGCTGGCCTACCACGGCCGCCTGCCCCGAGTTCTCCTACAGCGCCGAAGTCGACGCCACCGTGGTCGCGCGCCTGCGCGCCGCCGGCGCCATCCTGATCGGCAAGACCAACCTCGACCAGTTCGCCACCGGCCTGGTCGGCACCCGTTCGCCTCACGGCGCGGTGCCCAACAGCTTCAACCCGGCTTACGTCAGCGGCGGTTCCAGCTCCGGTTCGGCCAGCGTGGTCGCGCGCGGTCTGGTGCCCTTCTCGCTGGGCACCGACACCGCCGGTTCGGGCCGAGTGCCGGCTGGTTTCAACAATATCGTCGGGCTCAAGCCGACCAAGGGCCGGCTGCCCAATACCGGCCTGGTGCCGGCCTGCCGCACCATCGACTGCATCTCGGTGTTCGCCCTGACCGTCAGCGACGCCCTGACCGTGGCCAATATCGCCGGTGGCTATGACGCCGCCGACGCCTACAGCCGCAAAAACCCGAACAGCGCCAAGGTCGGCATGCCGGCCAAGCCGCGCCTGGCCGTGCCGGCCAACCCCGAGTTCTTCGGCGACAGCCAGAACCAGGCCGTCTATGAGGCGGCACTGGGCAAACTGCGCGAACTGGGCGCCGAGCTGGTGGAGATTGATTTCGCGCCCTTCCAGCAACTGGCCGAGCAGCTTTACTACGGCCCCTGGGTCGCCGAACGCACCGTCGCGGTGGAAGGCGTGAACCCCGAACACATCAACCCGGTGGTGCGTGGCATCGTCGAAAACGGCCACAAGTACAGCGCCTGCGACGCCTACAAGGCCGAGTACATTCGCGCCGAGCTGAGCCGCGTGATCAACGACGCCCTGGCCGGCTTCGACGCCATGGTGGTGCCGACTTCGCCAACCATCCGCACCCTGGCCGAGATGGAGGCCGAACCGGTGCTGTTCAACAGCCAGTTCGGCACCTACACCAACTTCACCAACCTTGCCGACCTGTCTGCCCTCGCCGTGCCGGCAGGGCTGCGTGCCGACGGTCTACCGGCCGGCATCACCCTGCTCGCCCCGGCCTGGCATGACCAGGCACTGGCCGCCTTCGGTCAACGCTGGCAGCAGGCCGTCAATCTGTCGCTGGGCGCCACCGGCAAGCCGCTCCCGGCTCAAGCAGCGAGCGACAAACCGGCACCCGGCTGCATCCGTGTCGCCGTGGTCGGCGCACACCTGACCGGTATGCCGCTGAACTTCCAGCTCACCACTCGCGATGCGGTGCTGGTGGAGCAGACCACCAGCGCCGCGCATTACCGCCTCTATGCCCTGCCCGGCACCGTGCCGCCCAAGCCAGGCCTGGCGCGTGTCGCCGAGGACGGCGCGGCGATCATCGTCGAGCTGTGGGATGTACCGCAGGCGCGCTTCGGCGAGTTCGTCGCCGAGATCCCGCCACCACTGGGCATCGGCAATCTGGAGCTGGCCGACGGCCGCTGGGTCAAGGGCTTTATCTGCGAGCCCTACGCGCTGGATGGCGCGCGTGACATCACCAGTTTTGGTGGTTGGCGGGCGTTTATCGCTGCACAGAACGCCAACGCAGCTAAGGCTTAAGGAGAGAGCATGTTTGCTACCGTACTGATCGCCAACCGTGGCGAGATCGCCGTCCGCGCCATCCGCACGCTCAAGCGCCTGGGCGTGAAAAGCGTGGCCGTCTACTCCGACGCCGACCGCAATGCCCAGCACGTACGCGACGCCGATATCGCCATTGCCCTGGGCGGCGACAAGCCGGCCGACAGCTACCTGCGTATCGACAAGATTCTTGCGGCCGCGCAAGAAACCGGCGCCCAGGCGATCTACCCCGGTTACGGTTTTCTCTCGGAAAGCGCCGAGTTCGCCGATGCCTGCGAGGCAGCCGGCATCGCCTTCGTCGGCCCGACCGGCGAGCAGATCCGGGAGTTCGGCCTCAAGCACCGTGCTCGTGAACTGGCCGCCCAGGCCCAGGTGCCGATGGCGCCGGGCACCGGCCTGCTGCAAAGCCTGGACGAAGCGCTGAGCGCCGCCGACAGCATCGGCTACCCGGTGATGCTCAAGACCACCGCTGGCGGTGGCGGCATCGGCCTGACCCGCTGCAGCGACGCCGCCGCCCTGGCAAGCGCCTATGAAAGCGTCAAGCGCATGGGCGAGCAGTTCTTCAGCGATGCAGGCGTATTCCTCGAGCGTTTCGTCGATCAAGCGCGCCATGTCGAGGTGCAGATTTTCGGCGACGGCCAGGGCCGCGTTGCCGCCCTCGGCGAGCGCGACTGTTCGCTGCAGCGGCGCAACCAGAAGGTAGTCGAGGAAACCCCAGCGCCGAACCTGCCGCAGGCCACCCGCGAACGCTTGCACGCCGCAGCCGTGCAGTTGGGCGAGTCGGTTAAATACCGCAGCGCCGGCACCGTGGAATTCATCTACGACGCCGCCCGCGACGACTTCTACTTCCTCGAAGTGAACACCCGCCTGCAGGTCGAGCACCCGGTCACCGAGATGGTCACCGGTCTCGATCTGATCGAGTGCATGCTGCGCGTGGCCGCAGGCGATGCGCTGGATTGGCCCGCGCTCGACCGCGCCCCGCAAGGCGCCGCCATCGAAGTGCGGATCTATGCCGAAGATCCGCTGAAGAACTTCCAGCCCAGCCCGGGCGTGCTCACCGACGTGCACTTCCCGGACGACGTGCGCGTCGACGGCTGGGTCAGCACCGGCAGCGAGGTCTCGGCGTTCTACGACCCGATGATCGCCAAGCTGATCGTGCATGCGGGCACTCGCGCTGAGGCCATCTCCAAGCTGCAGAAAGCCCTGGGCGAAACCCGCCTGCACGGCATCGCCAGCAACCTCGATTACCTGCGCCAGGTGGTGGCCGACGAGCGTTTCGCCAAAGGCGAAGTGTGGACGCGCCTGCTCGACAGCTTCACCTTCAAGGCCAGCGTCATCGAAGTGCTGGAGCCCGGCACCTACTCCAGCGTGCAGGACTATCCTGGTCGCCTCGGTTACTGGGATATCGGCGTGCCGCCGTCCGGGCCGATGGATGATTTCGCCTTCCGCCTGGCCAACCGTATCGTCGGTAACGCGGCCGAGGCCGCCGGCCTGGAATTTACCCTGCAAGGCCCGACGCTGCGCTTTCACAGCGACGCGCTGATCGCCCTGACCGGCGCCGATTGCCCGGCCACCCTGGACGATGCGCCGGTGGCCTACTGGCAACCAATCGAGGTCAAGGCTGGCCAGGTGCTCAAGCTGAGCCGCGCCGTCAGCGGCTGCCGCACTTATCTGGCCGTGCGCAATGGCCTGGACGTGCCGCTGTACCTGGGCAGCCGCTCCACCTTCGCCCTCGGCCAGTTCGGCGGGCATGCCGGGCGCACCCTGCGTACCGCCGACATGCTGGCCATCTCCCAGCCCGAGTTGCCGGCCTGCACCACGCCTGCGCCGGTCGCCCCGCCACAGGCGGCGCACCCGAGCCTGATCCCCAGCTACGGCACCACCTGGAACATCGGCGTGCTGTATGGCCCGCACGGCGCACCGGACTTCTTCACCGCTGACGCCATCGAGGAATTCTTCGCTGCAGAGTGGGAGGTGCACTACAACTCCAACCGCCTCGGCGTGCGCCTGAGCGGCCCGAAACCGAGCTGGGCGCGGGCCGACGGCGGCGAAGCCGGCCTGCATCCGTCCAACGTGCATGACTGCGAATACGCCATCGGTGCGATCAACTTCACCGGCGACTTCCCGGTGATCCTGACCAAGGACGGCCCCAGCCTCGGCGGCTTCGTCTGCCCGGTGACTATCGCCAAAGCCGAGCTGTGGAAGGTCGGTCAGGTCAAGCCTGGCGACAAGCTGCGCTTTCACCCCATCGGTTTCCAGCAGGCGCAGAGCCTGGAGCAGGCGCAACTGGGCAGCATCGAGGCACTGGCGGCGATCAGCGCAGTGACCCTGCCGGCGCCGTCGCTGCAACCGGACGCCACCGTTTCCGCCACCGTGCTGGCCGAGCTGTCCGCTGCAGGCAGCCGCCCGCGTGCGGTGTATCGCCAGGCCGGCGACGCCTACATCCTGCTGGAATATGGCGACAACGTGCTGGATCTGGCCCTGCGACTGCGCGTGCATCTGCTGATGGAGGCACTCAAGGCCGAGCCGCTGCGCGGCCTGGAAGAGCTCGCCCCCGGCGTGCGTTCGCTGCAACTGCGCTACGACAGCCGCGTGCTGCACCAGCGCACCCTGCTCGACCACCTGCTGCGCCTGGAGCGCCAGCTCGGTGATGTCGCCGAGCTCAAGGTGCCGACCCGGATCGTCCATCTGCCCATGGCCTTCGAGGACAGCGCAACGCTGGCCGCCGTCGAACGCTACCGCGAAACCGTACGCAGCGAGGCGCCCTGGCTGCCGAATAACGTCGACTTCATCCAGCGCGCCAATGGCCTGGAAAGCCGCGAGGAAGTTCGCGACATCCTGTTCGACGCCAGCTATCTGATCCTCGGCCTCGGCGACGTCTACCTCGACGCGCCCTGCGCCGTGCCGCTGGACCCGCGCCATCGCCTGCTCAGCTCCAAGTACAACCCGGCGCGTACCTTCACCGCCGAGGGCACCGTGGGCATCGGCGGCATGTACATGTGCATCTACGGCATGGACTCGCCCGGCGGTTATCAACTGGTCGGTCGCACCCTGCCGATCTGGAACAAGTACGTGAAGAACGCCCAGTTCGAAAATGGCCAGCCCTGGCTGCTGCGCTTCTTCGATCAGGTGCGCTTCTATCCGGTTAGCGAGGCCGAGCTGGATGAATTCCGCGAAGCCTTCCGCGAGGGCCGCGCGCAGATTCGCATCGAGCAAAGCGAGTTCGACTTTGCCGCCTACAACCGTTTCATCGCCGACAACGCCGCTGATATCGAAGCCTTCCAGAGCCGGCAGAAAGCCGCCTTCGACACCGAAGTCGAGCTGTGGAAGGACGACGATCCGAGCGCCGCACAGGCACTGAGCGCCAAGGCTGACGACGACGCCGATCTGGACGGCCACCTGGTCGCCGCCGAGATGAGCGGCAGCGTGTGGAAGGTGCTGGTCGAGCCCGGCCAGCATGTTGAGGCCGGCACCCCGCTGTTGGTGGTCGAGGCGATGAAGATGGAGCTGGCGGTGACTGCGCCGGTGGCTGGCACGGTCAAGTCGCTGCGTTGCGCCCCCGGCAAGGCGGTGACGCCGGGCGATGCTCTGCTTCTGCTGACCCCGAGCGAGGCGGCTTGAGATGCAACTGGTCAGCCCGGCCAAGCGCGGAAAGGAGCGCCCGGAGAATCTCGCCGAGCGCATCTACCTGCAGCTCAAGGACGACATCTTCGAGTTCCGCCTGCTGCCCGGTGATCGCTTCAGCGAGGGCGAGATCGCCGAGCGCATGGCCGCCAGCCGCACGCCGGTGCGCCAGGCGCTGTATCGCCTGGAGCGCGAGGGCTATCTGGAGGTGTATTTCCGCAGTGGCTGGCAGGTCAAGCCGTTCGACTTCGCCCACTTCGAGGAGCTGTACGAGGTACGCATCGTCCTCGAACTGGAGGCGGTCAAGCGCCTGTGCGAGCGCCCCAATGAGGAGCTGCCGGATGCACTGGAACAGCTGCGCCGCACCTGGATGGTGCAACCGGAGGAGCGCCTGCAGGACGGTCGCGAAGTCTCGCGTCTGGATGAACGTTTTCACTGCCAACTGGTGGAAGCCGCCGGCAATCGCGAGATGGCCCGCCTGCATGCCGAAGTCAGCGAAAAGATCCGAATTATCAGGCGCCTGGACTTCACCCAGGGGCCGCGCGTGAAGCTCACCTATGAGGAACACGCACGCATCCTCGGCGCGATCCTGTCGCGTCGCTGCGAAGAGGCACAGCTATTGCTCAAGATCCATATAGAGGTCAGCAAAGCGGAAGTGCGCAAGATCACCCTGCACATGCTGCACAGCGCCCGGCAACGGGCACTGCCGGCGCAAGGGTGACGTAATGACCTTTGAATCACTGCCACCAATAAAAACGCTGTCCACTTAATCACGATTGTGAATGGAGATCGCACCATGCAACGTCGCAGCCTGATCAAGGCCTTTACCCTTTCCGCTTCCATCGCCGCCATGGGCCTGAGCTGGTCCATCCAGGCCGCCGAGACCATCAAGGTCGGCGTCCTGCACTCGCTGTCCGGCACCATGGCCATTTCCGAAACTTCGCTGAAAGACATGGCGCTGATGACCATCGACGAGATCAACGCCAAAGGCGGTGTACTCGGCAAGCAACTCGAAGCAGTGGTGGTCGACCCGGCTTCGAACTGGCCTCTGTTCGCCGAGCGTGGCCGTCAGTTGCTGACCCAGGACAAGGTCGCGGTGACCTTCGGCTGCTGGACCTCGGTATCGCGCAAATCCGTGCTGCCGGTCTATGAAGAGCTCAACGGCCTGCTGTTCTATCCAGTGCAGTACGAAGGCGAAGAGATGTCGCCGAACGTGTTCTACACCGGTGCAGCGCCAAACCAGCAGGCGATCCCGGCGGTGGAGTACCTGCTCAGCGAAGACGGCGGCGCCGCCAAGCGTTTCTTCCTGCTAGGCACCGACTACGTCTACCCGCGCACCACCAACAAGATCCTGCGCGCCTTCCTCAACAGCAAGGGCATCGCCGACAAGGACATCGAAGAGGTCTACACCCCCTTCGGTCATAGCGACTATCAAACCATCGTCGCCAACATCAAGAAATTCTCCGCTGGCGGCAAGACTGCTGTGGTCTCCACTGTGAACGGCGACTCCAACGTACCGTTCTACAAGGAACTGGCCAACCAAGGCCTGGAAGCCACCGAAGTGCCGGTAGTGGCCTTCTCCGTGGGTGAAGAAGAACTGCGCGGCATCGACACCAAGCCGCTGGTCGGCCACCTGGCGGCCTGGAACTACTTCCAGTCCGTGGAGAACCCGGTCAACGAGAAGTTCGTCGCCGACTGGAAAGCCTACGCCAAGGCCAAGAAGCTGCCGAACGCCGACACCGTGGTAACCAACGACCCGATGGAAGCCACCTACGTGGGCATCCACATGTGGGCGCAGGCGGTCGAGAAAGCCGGCACCACCGACGTCGACAAGGTCCGTGAAGCCATGGCTGGCCAGGAATTCGCGGCGCCGAGCGGCTTCACCCTGAAGATGGACGAGAAGAACCACCACCTGCACAAGCCGGTAATGATCGGCGAGATTCAGGATGACGGTCAGTTCTCCGTGGTCTGGGAAACCGACGGCCCGATCCGCGCCCAGCCGTGGAGCCCGTACATCGAAGGCAACGACAAGAAAGCCGATACCCCGGTTAAGTCGAACTAAGGCAAAAGCCCCTCTCCCGCATGCGGTAACCACAGCTCGTCAATGAGTTGCAGTGCCGCTTGTCTCCCCTCTCCCGCTTGCGGGAGAGGGGCGGGGGATAGGGCAGCCGTGGCCCGGATGTAATCCGGGAAGACCGCTACGCCAAGGACACCCTTATGCCCACTGCCCTTACCCGAATTCTCCTGAGCCTGCTGCTGTTGCTGCCACTGGCAGCACAGGCTGGCGAGGCCGACGACTTCGTCGCTGCCAACGCCAGCAAACAGGCCAAACTGCTGCAGGACTGGGCCGCCACGCCCAGCACCGAACGCATGCCACTGCTGCAAGCTCTGCAGCAGGGCCGCGTCGGCAGCGATGCCGACAAACGTGCCTTCATCGAACAGGACGGCACCTGGCAAGCCGCTGATGGCACTGCCGAAGCCAACGGCACGCCACGCAAACTGCGCCTGAACAACCGCCTGCGCGGCTTGGTCACCTTCGCCGTGGCCAGCCATCAGTTGCTCGATCACGACGCCGCCGTACGCCTCGCTGCCGCCAAGCAACTGCAACGCAACACGCCGCCAGCGTTGCTGCCCTTGCTGGAAAGCCGCCTGAGCATGGAAGCCGACGAGAACGTGCGTGACGCCATTACCCTGGCCCTGGCCAATCTGCAGCTGGAGGCCAGCGACCCAGCCGTGCGCCTGGCTGCCGTGGAGCGCCTGGGCAAGACCGGCGACCCGCTGTCCCGCACGCGCCTGCAAAGCCTGCTCGATGGCGAAGAAAGCGATGCTACCGTGCGCGCCGCTGCCGAGCAGAGCCTGGCCCAGGTGAAGAACAAACTGCTGATCGGCGAACTGCTCGGCCAGGCCTTCAGCGGCCTGTCGCTTGGCTCGATCCTGCTGCTCGCAGCGCTGGGCCTGGCCATCACCTTCGGCTTGCTCGGGGTGATCAACATGGCCCACGGCGAAATGCTGATGCTGGGCGCCTACACCACCTACGTGGTGCAGCTGAGCTTCCAACGCCTGGCGCCCGAATACCTCACGCTCTACCCACTGGCTGCGTTGCCGATCGCCTTTCTGGTCACCGCCTGCATCGGCATGGCGCTGGAGCGCACGGTGATCCGCCATCTCTACGGTCGCCCGCTGGAAACCCTGCTGGCCACCTGGGGAATCAGCCTGATCCTGATCCAGCTGGTACGCGTCACCTTCGGTGCGCAGAACGTCGAAGTGGCCAACCCGGCCTGGCTGTCTGGCGGCATGCAGGTGCTGCCGAACCTGGTGCTGCCGTACAACCGCATCGTCATCATCGGCTTCGCCTTGTTCGTCGTGGTCCTGACCTGGCTGCTGTTGAACAAGACGCGCCTGGGCCTGAACGTGCGCGCGGTAACCCAGAACCGCAACATGGCCGCCTGCTGCGGCGTGCCCACCGGGCGCGTGGACATGATGGCCTTCGGTCTCGGCTCGGGCATCGCCGGCCTCGGCGGCGTGGCCCTGAGCCAGATCGGCAACGTCGGCCCGGACCTCGGTCAGAGCTACATCATCGACTCCTTCCTGGTGGTGGTACTCGGCGGCGTCGGGCAACTGGCCGGTAGCGTGCTGGCCGCCTTCGGCCTGGGCGTGGTGAACAAATTCCTCGAGCCGCAGATCGGTGCCGTACTCGGCAAGATCCTCATCCTCGCGCTGATCATTCTGTTCATCCAGAAACGCCCGCAAGGCCTCTTCGCTCTCAAAGGACGGGTGATCGACTGATGACCATGCCACTCAATCAAACGTTGCTGGCCCGCGCCAGCGCCAAGCTCGGCCCGCAGGTTTCGCTGGCCATCGGCCTGCTGGTGCTGGCCGTGCTGCTGGCCATGCCGCTGCTGCACCTGTTGCCGGCCGACCATGCCCTGCACGTCTCGGCCTATTCGCTGACCCTGGTGGGCAAGATCCTCTGCTACGCCATCGTCGCCCTGGCGCTGGATCTGGTCTGGGGCTACGCCGGCATGCTGTCGCTGGGCCACGGCCTATTCTTCGCCCTCGGCGGCTACGCCATGGGCATGTACCTGATGCGCCAGTCGGCGGGTGACGGCCTGCCAGCGTTCATGAGCTTCCTCGCCTGGAGCGAATTGCCCTGGTACTGGTACGGCACCTCCAGCTTCCTCTGGGCGATGTGCCTGGTGGTGCTGGCGCCCGGCCTGCTGGCCCTGGTGTTCGGCTTCTTCGCCTTCCGCTCGCGGATCAAGGGCGTGTACTTCTCGATCATGACCCAGGCGCTGACCTTCGCCGGCATGCTCCTGTTCTTCCGCAACGAAACCGGCTTCGGCGGCAACAACGGCTTTACCGGCTTCACCCGCATCCTCGGCTTCGACATCACCGCGCAGAGCACTCGCGCGGCGCTGTTCTTCGCCACCGTGGTGTTGCTGGTGGGCAGCCTGTACCTGGGCTTTCGCCTGGCACGCAGCAAGTTTGGCCGCGTGCTCACGGCCCTGCGTGACGCCGAGAACCGCCTGATGTTCTGCGGTTACGACCCACGCGGTTACAAGCTGTTCATCTGGGTGCTGAGCGCAGTGCTGTGCGGCCTGGCCGGCGCGCTGTACGTGCCGCAGGTGGGCATCATCAACCCCAGCGAAATGGCACCGACGCAGTCCATCGAAGCCGCCGTGTGGGTCGCCCTGGGCGGTCGCGGCACGCTGATCGGCCCGCTGCTTGGTGCCGGGCTGGTGAATGGCATGAAGAGCTGGTTCACCGTGGCCTTCCCGGAATACTGGCTGTTCGCCCTGGGCGCGCTATTCATCGTCGTCACCCTGTTCCTGCCACGCGGCGTGGTTGGCCTGCTGCGCAAGGAGAAGGATCAATGAAAGCCACTCCGGTACCTGAAACCATGCTCGAAGCCGCTTTCGACCCCACCGGCCTGGCGCTGGACACCGGCAAGAACGTCGGCAAGGGCGTCAACGTCCGCCATGGCACCATCCTCACGCTGGAAGATATCAACGTCAGCTTCGACGGCTTCAAGGCGCTGACCAACCTGACCCTTTACATCGGCGTCGGTGAGCTGCGCTGCATCATCGGCCCCAACGGCGCCGGCAAGACCACCATGATGGACGTGATCACCGGCAAGACCCGCCCGGACAACGGCGTGGCCTACTTCGGCGAGCAGTACGACCTGACCGCCATGAGCGAAGTGCAGATCGCCCAGGCCGGGATTGGCCGCAAGTTCCAGAAGCCGACGGTGTTCGAAGCGCTGACGGTGTTCGAAAACCTGGAGCTGGCGCAGAAGACCAACAAGTCGGTATGGGCCAGCCTGCGCGCCAGACTCAACGGCGAGCAGAAGGATCGTATCGAGGAAGTGCTGACCACCATTCGCCTGGAAGCCTCGCGCAACCGCCCGGCTGGCCTGCTCTCCCACGGCCAGAAGCAGTTCCTCGAGATCGGCATGCTGCTGATGCAGGAGCCGCACCTGTTGCTGCTCGACGAGCCAGTGGCAGGCATGACCGACGCTGAGACCGAGTTCACCGCCGAGCTGTTCAAATCGCTGGCACGCAAGCACTCACTGATGGTGGTCGAACACGACATGGGCTTCGTCGGCTCCATCGCCGACCACGTCACCGTGCTGCACCAGGGCGGCGTGCTGGCCGAAGGCTCGCTGGAGCAGGTACAGAACAACGAGCGGGTGATCGAGGTTTATCTCGGTCGCTGACAGTCGGTGCGCACGGCGCACCCTACCCGGCGCGGCTTATCCCGTAGGGTGCGCCGCGCGCACCGCATGTTTAAGGACATCGATATGCTACAAGTCCAACAACTCCACCAGTATTACGGCGGCAGCCACATCCTCCGTGGCCTGTCGTTCGACGTGAAAGTCGGCGAAGTCACCTGCTTGCTCGGCCGCAACGGTGTGGGCAAGACCACTCTACTCAAATGCCTGATGGGCCTGATTCCGGCCAAGGACGGTAGCGTGCAATGGGAAGGTAAACCCATCACCGCTTTCAAACCTCACCAGCGCGTACACGCTGGTATCGCCTACGTGCCCCAGGGTCGCGAGATCTTCGGCCGCCTGACGGTGGAAGAGAACCTGCTGATGGGCCTGTCACGTTTTCCCGGCAGCCAGGCCAAGGCCGTGCCGGAATTCATCTACGAGCTGTTCCCGGTGCTGCGCGAGATGAAGCATCGCCGTGGCGGCGACCTGTCCGGTGGCCAGCAGCAACAGCTGGCCATCGGTCGCGCCCTGGCCAGCCAGCCGCGCCTGTTGATCCTCGACGAGCCCACCGAAGGTATCCAACCCTCGGTGATCAAGGAGATTGGCGTGGTGATCAAGAAGCTCGCCGCTCGCGGCGACATGGCCATCCTGCTGGTGGAGCAGTTCTACGACTTCGCTGCCGAGCTGGCCGACCAGTACCTGGTGATGAGCCGTGGCGAGATCGTCCAGCAAGGCCGTGGCGAGAACATGGAAACCGAAGGGGTACGCGGGTTGGTAGCGATCTGATGCGGAACGTAGGGCGGGTGTAACCCGCCAGAAATATCCTGGGGCGTCAATTGGTGGGCTGAAGCCCACCCTACGCTGCCCTACTCCGCGAAATCCGAACCCTCGCGCAGCAACTGGCGTTTCACGCTCTCAAGATGCAGGTACGCACTTTCGGCGTTGCCCTGCAGCATCTGCCGGCACGCCGCACTGGCAATCGCCGGTGCCACCGCTTTCAGCGGCCGACCGCTGGCCATGGCCTTGAGCTGCACTTCGGCGGCGCGCTCCAGGTAGTAGAGGTCGTCCCAAGCTTCGGCAATGCTCGGCCCCAGCACCAGGGGGCCATGGTTCTTCAGCATCACCACATCGGCATCACCTGCCGCACGGGCGATGCGCTCGCCCTCGGCGTAGTTCAGGGCAAGGCCCTGATAATCCTCATCCACCGCCAGACGCTCATAGAACTTCAACGCCGTCTGCCCGGTCCAGACGAAGGGCTCGCCCTCCAGCATGCACAGTGCCGTGGCGTTGGGCATATGGGTGTGGAACGCTGCCGTGGCGCGTGGGTTGAGACGGTGCAACTGGGCGTGGATAAAGAACGCCGTGGCCTCCGGGCGGCCCTCGCCCAGCACCACGCGCCCGTCAAAATCGCAGATCAGCAGCGACGAGGCCGTGACCTCGGCAAAGGCCAGACCATAAGGGTTGACCAGAAACAGCTCCGGCCGCCCCGGCACCACCACGGAAAAATGATTGCAGATGCCCTCGCCCATGCCGAGCCTCGCCGCCATGCGAAAGCAGGCGGCCAGGTCGATACGCGCCTGGACGATCTCGGCGCTGTTCAGGCCCTCTGTGGACGCCAGCGGAGCGGTGTTGATTTCGAATGCGTGGGCCATGGTTTCACTCCTGAAAACGGATGCCTCCAGCCTAGCCTGTACACACCAAGCGCCTAGGGACAGTTGCCCGATGTCGGCGAGCCAGACGCGCTGACCCGGCCATTTCCGGCATCTGGCCCTACGGCACACGGCCGCTTTGTTCCTATGGTGCAGCCATCCGCAACGACCAGCCCGAGGTCATCATGAGCACACCGATCAGCAACCAGTACGTCCACGATCTGGATCGCCAGCACGTCTTCCATTCCTGGTCGACCCAGGGCGCCCTCAACCCGCTGGTGATCGCCGGCGGCGAGGGCTGCACGCTGTGGGACTACGACGGCAAACGCTACCTCGACTTCAGCAGCCAGCTGGTCAACACCAACATCGGCCACCAGCATCCAAAGGTGATCGCCGCCATCCAGGAACAGGCCGGCAGCCTGGTGACCATCGCCCCGGCCACCGCCAACCTGATGCGTGGCGAAGCGGCCAAGCGCATCCTCGCCCGCGCGCCGGCCGGTTTCTCCAAGGTGTTCTTCACCAACGCCGGCGCCGATGCCAACGAGAACGCCATGCGCATGGCGCGCCTGTACACCGGTCGCGACAAGATCCTCTCCGCCTACCGCTCCTACCATGGCAGCACTGGCGCGGCCATCGTCGCCACCGGTGACCCGCGCCGTGTGCCCAACGAATACGCCCGTGGCCATGTGCACTTCTTCAACCCCTACCTGTACCGCACCGAGTTCAATGCGGCGAACGAAGAAGAAGAATGCGCGCGTGCCCTGCAGCACCTACGCCGGGTCATCGAATGCGAGGGGCCGGGCGCCATCGCCGCCATCCTGCTGGAGAGCATTCCCGGCACCGCCGGCATCCTCGTACCGCCAAAGGGCTATATGCAGGGCGTGCGCAAGTTGGCCGACGAGTTCGGCATTCTGCTGATCTGCGATGAAGTGATGGCCGGTTTCGGCCGCACCGGCAGTTGGTTGGCGCTCGAGCACTTCGACGTGGTGCCGGACCTGATCGTCTTCGCCAAGGGCGTCAACTCCGGCTACGTACCGGCCGGTGGCGTGATGATTTCCAAGCCGATCTGCGAGCACTTCGACAACCACTTCTTCCCCGGCGGCCTGACCTACTCCGGGCACCCGCTGGCCATGGCCGCCATCGTCGCCACCCTGGATGCGATGAGCGAAGAAGGTATGGTGGAGAACGCCCGTGATATCGGCGCACAAGTACTCGGCCCGGGCCTGCAGAAGCTGGCCGGGCGCTACCCGATAATCGGCGAGGCGCGTGGCGTCGGCCTGTTCTGGGCGCTGGAATTCGTCAGCGACGTACAGAAGAAAACGCCGATGCCGGCGCCAGTGATGCAGGAAATGAAGGCGGCGCTGACCGCGCGCGGGCTGCTCAGCTTCGTGGTAGAGAACCGCATCCATGTGGTGCCACCGTGCATCGTCAGCGCCGCGCAGGTAAACGAGGCGCTGGCGATCTTCGATGAAGTGTTCGCCCTGTTCGCGCCGCGCTTTGCCTGATAACCGTCGCGGCTAAAGCCCCTCCCACAGAGTCACGGAGCACTTGTGCGAGGGGCTCTAGCCGCGAACGTCTTTCACAACCCCGCCAATACCTCCCCCAGCTTCTGCACGCCCGGCCGAATACGCTCGGCATCGATGGCGTGAAAACCCAGTCGCATGAAATTCTTCGGCGCCTCGCCATCACCGAGGAAGAACTGCGCCCCGGACTCGATCAGCACGCTCTGCTGCGCCGCCGCCCAGGCCAGGCGCTGAGTATCGACTCCTCGTGGCGCGGCCAGCCAGCAGGCGCTGGCACCTGGGCTGCCCATCGGCTGGCAGTCGCTCAGGTCACTGCGCAGCGCCTGGTAGAGCAGCTCGCGGCGGCGGCAATGTTCCTCGCGAAAGCGCCGCAGGTGCGCGTCGTAATGCCCCTGGGCGAGGAAGTCGGCGAGCATGCGCTGGTTGTTCAACGGCGGATGGCGGTACATCAGCCGGCGCAGGGCGCGCAGTTCGTCGATCAGCTCGGCGTCGGCCACCATGTAACCGATCCGCAGCCCAGGTGAGAAGGCCTTGGACAGGCTGCTCAGGTAGATCACCCGGCCGCTGCTGTCGCTGGCTTTGAGTGCCGGCAGCGGGTGGTTGTCGAGGTTGAATTCGGCGTCGTAGTCGTCCTCGATCAGCACCTGGTCGTGCTCGCGAATCTGCCGCAGCAGTTGTTCGCGCCGCGCCGCGCTCATCGCCACGCCGGTGGGTACCTGATGCCCCGGCGTTACGTAGAGGTACTGGCAGTCATCCAGACGCCGGTCCACCACCAGGCCCTGATCGTCGACATCCTGCAGGTGCACCTTGGCGCCGTGAATGTCGAAGATGCTCGCCGCATCGCGAAAGCCAGGGTTCTCCACGCCAACGCGCACACCGCGCGCCATCAGCAGGCTGGCCAGCAGATAGAGCGCGTTCTGCGAACCGAGGGTCACCAGAATTTCGTCGGCACGCGCCCAGATACCGCGCTTGGGCAGCACGCGGGTGCGCAGCTGCTCGATCAGTTGCTCATCGTCTCGGTCGAAACGGTCGCCCAGCCACAGCTGGTCGCGCTCACCACTGAGGTTTTTGCGCGACACCTCGCGCCAGCGCTCCAGTGGGAACAGCTCGCTGATCGGCTGGCCGTAGATGAAGGGGTAGGTGAAGCGGCTCCAGTTACTTGGGCGCAGCACGCCGTGCTTCAAACTGGGCTGCATGCGAAAGCGCGCGGCCCAATCCGGGGCAGTGGCGGCGCTGCTGTCATCGGACGGTTCCGGTTTTCGCAGCGGCGTCATGCGCAATACGGCATCGGTCTGCCCGCAGTAATCGGGGTGCAGGTAATAGCCGCTGCGCGGGCGGCTGACCAGGTAGCCGTTGTCGAGCAGGCTCTCATACACCAGCGCCACGGTGTTGCGCGAGACCGACAGTTGCTGGGACAGCTTGCGGCACGACGGCAGTGGCTCGTCGGCCGGGAAACCGCCGCCAAGAATGGCCGACACCAGCGACTCGCGAAGCTGCTCCTGAAGGCCGCGCTGACGGTCGAAATCAAGATGGTAAAAGTGATCGATCATGGCGCCCTCCAACAGCCAAACAACCCTGTGATGTAGCAAGTAGCGCGCCACTGTCGCTGGCCAGAACAAAGGCCGGAACTGCCCCTATCGCCGGCTCGTCAGGCGTCTCTAAGGTGAAAACCAAACCGCCGCCGAGCGGCCTGGACAACCCTTGTCGACACCTCTGGAGCACGCCCATGAAGCCATCGAAAACCGATTCCAAACCCTTCGGCCTGCTGCGCAAGCTGGCCCTGGCCAGTTGCCTGGTCGGCGCCTCGCTGAGCGCCCACGCCGACCTCGACGACATCAAGTCCAAGGGCGTGATGACTGTTGCCACCGAGGATGACTACGCGCCGTTCAACTTCATCGTCGACGGCAAACCGGAAGGGTTCCACAAGGAGCTGCTCGAAGACCTGAAGACCTATGCCAAGGCCCAGGGCTTCGATGTGAAGCAGGAAATCCTGCCCTGGACCGGCCTGCTCGCCTCGGTTTCGTCCGGCCAGTACGACATGGCCTTCACCGGCGCCCTGGTCACCGACGACCGCCTGCGCGTGTTCAACTTCGCCCCGCCCTTCGCCTCGGCGCAGCACTTCTACGTCAAGCGCGCAGGCGATGACAGCCTCAGCGATATCGCCAGCCTGTGCGGTAAGACCGTCGGCCTGCAGGCCGGCAGCGCTCTGCTCGCGCGCCTGCCGGAGCTGAAGAAGATGATGGAGGCCGAGGGTTGCAAGATCGGCAAGGTCACCGAATACCCGTCCTACCCGGAGGCCTACGCCGACCTGGCCAACGGCCGCCTGGACTACGTGATCAACGCGCTGATTTCGGTCAACGACCTGGTCAAGACCCGTGGCGACACCTTCGCCAAGGGCATTGCCGTGTCCGGTGATGGTTTCGCCGCCTGGCCAGTACCCAAGAACAGCCCCGAGCTGCTGGAGTTCCTCACCGGCTTCATGACCGAAGTTCGCGACAGCGGCCGCCTGGCCGAGCTGCAGACCAAGTGGTTCGGCGAAGCCTTCCCAGCCATGCCCAAGGAGCCGATCACCAAGGTCGAGCAGTTCCACGAACTGGCCGGCATGTGACAGCGGGCTGCGGCCAGGTCTCTGACATGGCCGCGTAGGGTGCGCTGCGCACCAGCGTAAATGGTGCCAGCACCTCGGTGCGCACGGCACACCCTACATGCTCATCGCCAACGCACTGCCGTCTATCAGGGCCTGCTCTGGCCCTGACCTTGCTTGCAACACCCCATCCCCTTCCCTGGAGCCCGACATGAACGGACAAGCCTGGTTATTGCTGCTCGAAGGCGCCTGGACGACTCTGTGGATCTCCTCGATCGCCATTGCCCTGGGCGTCGTCATCGGCCTGGGTATCGCCCTGCTGCGCATGGCGCGCATTCCCTTCGTGGAACAGGCGCTGGTGCTCTACGTGAGCCTTGCGCGCGCCACACCGCTGGTCACCCTGGTGCTGTTCATCTTTCTCTCGGCGCCGACCTTCGGCCTGGCCATGGATCGCAACACGGCAGCGATCCTTGCCCTCACCCTGAATACCGCGGCCTTCAACGCCGAAGTGTGGCGCACAGCCTTCATCAGTTTTTCCCGCGAGCAGAAGGAAGCGGCGCTGGCCTGCGGCATGACCAACGGCGTGTTCTTCCGCCGCATCATGCTGCCGCAGATGATCACCAGCAGCCTGCCCGGCCTGGTCAACGAGATGTCCTTCCTGATCAAGAGCAGCCCGGCCATCGCGGTAATCGGCATCGTCGATCTGACCCGCGTGACCAACCGCATCAGCGCCGTGACCTACGAGCCGCTGCCACCGATTCTCGCCGCTGCCCTGCTGTACATGCTGATCATCGGCGTGCTGCTCAAGGTGCAGGCCATCGCCGAGAAAAAAGCCAACCGACTGGCCATGTGAGGACGCGACCATGACCGAATGGAGCATCATCTGGGAGGCGCGCGACGCCTTCCTCAACGGCGCACTCAACACGCTGATCCTGTTCGTCCTGTCGGTGCTGGCGGCCTTCGTCATCGGCTGCTTCAGCGTCTACCTGCTGGAGGGCCGCAACTGGCTGTCGACCCTGCTGCGCGGGGCGATCAACCTGATGCGCATGCTGCCCTTCCTGGTGCTGGCCTACCTGCTCTACTACGGGCTGCCGGCACTTGGCATCAAGCCCAGCGCCTGGGGCGCGGGCCTGGTGGCGCTGGCCATCTATCACGCGGCCTACTTCGCCGAGATTCTGCGCGGTGCGCGCCTGGTGCTGCCGCTCGGCCAGGTGGAGGCGGCCAAGGCCCATGGTTTTCGCCCTGGTCGGCTGTACTGGCGAATCATCCTGCCGCAACTGGTGATCCGCACCCGCCCGCTGCTCGGCAACCAGTTGATCTACGCGCTGAAGGACACCGCCTTTCTCACCATCATCACCGTGCAGGAACTGACCGCCGCAGCCAACTCGGTGCAGGCCACCTACTTCATCCCCACCGAGGCGTTCGTGGTGGTCATCGCCCTGTACTGGGTCATCAGCATCTGCCTGGAACTGGCGCTCAAGTGGGCGAGCCGGTTCGGCGCCAAACGAGGTTTCGAACATGCCTGAGGCACCTGCGGTACAGATCGACAATCTTTCCAAGAGCTTCGACGGCGTCGAGGTACTGCGCGACATCTCGCTGACCGTCAACAAGGGCGAGGTGGTCAGCGTGCTGGGCTCGTCCGGCTCGGGCAAATCCACCCTGCTGCGCTGCATCAACTGGCTCGAGGAGCCGGATCGCGGCAGTATTCACATCGCTGGCCAGCGCATCGGCGTGGACGCCCAGGGCAAGCGCATGAACAATCGCGACCTGGCGGCGATTCGCGCCAAGACCGGCATGGTGTTCCAGAGCTTCAACCTGTGGCCGCACCTGAACGTGCTGCAGAACGTCATGGAAGCACCGATGCAGGTGAAGAAGATGCGCAAGGACGAGGCCCGCGCCATCGCCCAAACGCTGCTGGAAAAAGTCGGCATGGAACAGAAGGCCGAGGCCTTTCCCTACACCCTTTCCGGTGGACAGAAGCAGCGCGTGGCGATTGCCCGCGCCCTGGCTATGAGCCCGGAGGTGATCCTGTTCGACGAGCCGACCTCGGCACTCGACCCGGAGCGGGTCGGCGAAGTGCTGACGGTGATGAAGAACCTCTCCAGCGAGGGCTACACCATGATCGTGGTCACCCACGAAATGGAATTCGCCCGTGCGGTGTCGGATCAGGTGGTGTTCCTGGAAAAGGGCCTGCTGATCGAGAAATCCGCGCCGGAGAAGTTCTTCACCAACCCGGAAACCGAACGCGTGCGCAAGTTCCTCGAACTGTCCACATGAATCCGCGGCTAGCTGTGGAGCAAAGCCTTTAGCCGGACGCCTTACACTGGCGCCCAGCCCCAATAGGACACCTCTAAAAACTACCTGCGTTGCCATCGCAGCGTTAAAACAGGCTCAAAATGCTCATTTACAACACGTAAACTGCGCTTTTTCGCCTGTTTTTGCCTTGCGCTGACTGCCTCACCGACGTTTTTAGAGGCGCCTAATCGGACTGCTCTAGCTGCCCCCGATAGCGGATGCAGGAGCAGGCCATGAACCCTGATAGCAAAACGAGGTTATCCATGAGCAAGGTGGCATTCATCACAGGCGCGACATCCGGTTTCGGTCGCGCCACGGCACGACGTTTCGCTGAGGCCGGCTGGGCGCTGGTACTCAGCGGCCGACGCCTGGAGCGCCTGGAAGAGCTGAAGGCCGAACTGCAGGACAAGGTGCCGGTACACATCGCTGCACTCGACGTGCGCGATGCGGCGGCGGTGAAGGCGCTGGTCGACGGCCTGCAAGCGCCCTTCGACCGCATCGACGTGCTGGTCAACAACGCCGGCCTGGCGCTGGCCCCGGAGGCGGCTCAGAAGGTTGCCCTGGAAGACTGGCACACCATGATCGACACCAACGTCACCGGCCTGGTCAACGTCACCCATGCGGTACTGCCGAAGCTGCTGGAAATCGGCAAGGGCACCAGCATCATCAACATCGGCTCGGTGGCAGGCGAATGGCCCTACCCGGGCGGCCACGTGTACGGCGCCACCAAGGCCTTCGTCAAACAGTTCAGCTTCAACCTGCGTTGCGACCTGGTATCCACCGGCGTGCGCGTCACCGACATCGCCCCCGGCATGGCCGAAACCGAGTTCACCCTGGTACGCACCAAGGGCAACCAGGCTGCCTCCGACGCGCTGTACGGCACCACCACTCCGCTGACCGCCGAAGATATCGCCGAGCAGATCTTCTACGTCGCCACCCTGCCGGATCACATCAACATCAACCGCCTGGAAATCATGCCCAGCCGCCAGGCCTGGTCGCCCTTCGCCATCGACCGCGATTGAAGGACGCCACTCACCGTAGGGCGGGTGCAACCCGCCAGACCCCTTGTGTCTGGTGATGCCCCCGTCCTACAACAACGTCCGCAACAGACTCCCCACCGACAGCAACACCAGCAGCCCACCTACCAGCACCCGCAACGACAACGGCTGCCAGCGCGGATGCAGCCACTGTCCGAGTAGGTTGCCGGCCAATGCCGGCAGTGCCAGCTCCAACGCCAGCCGCCACTGCGCGCCGCTAAGCAGACCCGCGACACCTAACCCGATCAGCGCCGCGCAACTGCTGGCCAGAAAGAACAGCACCGCCGTGCCGCGCAACTGGCGCGCGTCGAGGCCGCTGCGCAGCAGGTAGATCATCAAGGGCGGGCCGCCGGCCGAAGCCACGGTAGTCGCCAGGCCGGATGCCAGCCCCGCCAACCAGGCCATGCCCTGGCTCACCGGTGTGGCAACGGACGGCCGCCATAACACCAGCATGCCCCCGCACAAACAAAGCACCGCCACCAGCGGCGCCATGATGCGGGCCGGCAGCCACAGCAGCAGCCAGGCACCCAGCGGCACCGCCAGCAGCATGCCGACCAACAGACGCCTCAGCACGCGTCCATGCACGGCACGCAACGCCGCCGACCACAGTGTCACGCTGCACGCCACATCGAGAATCAGCGCCACCGGCACCGCTTCCGCAGGTGGCAACCGCAGCATCAGCCCGAGCGCCATCAGCATGGCAAAACCGAAGCCACTGTAGCCGCGCACCAGGCCGGCGGCGAAGGCGATAAAGGTGAACATAAGTGCTCCGCACGAATCGACGCCCCACTCTAGAGCCGGCCAGGTGTGAGAAGGCAGAGCCAGATACGGCAGTGCGACTGGCCACCGTCGCAGCCAGCGTAATGCGCACCGAATTGGTTCAGGGCACGCCTCTTGCTTGCCCACTCGGTCAACTATCCTGCGGAACCGCTGCCTCAACATGAATCTGCCTGCCGCCCTGTTCACGCCAAGCTGGCCTGCCGAGCTGGAGCTGGCCTACGCGCGCCACGGCGAACGCACCACCCCAGCGCATAGGCGTCACCTGGGCCCACTAAGAGTGCAGAAGCACCTGTACGCCGAAGGCCCGGAAGTCTGCCAGCACATCATCGTTCACCCGCCCGGCGGCATTGCCGGTGGTGACGTTCTGGATATCTCGGCCCACGCTGGCGAAAACACCTGGGTGCAACTCACCAGCCCAGGCGCAGCCAAGTGGTATCGCGCCGCGGGCGTCGCCCATCAGAATCTGCATCTGCGCGTCGACGCCGGCGCGACCCTTGAATGGCTGCCGCAGGAAACCATCATCTACGCTGGCGCCCAGGCCGAACTGCACACGCAGATCGAGTTGCACGGCGACGCGCGCCTGTTCTACTGGGACATCGTCGCCCTCGGCCGCCCGGCTGCCGACGAGCGCTTTACCAGCGGCCACTTTCAGGCCGCGCTGGACATCCGCCGCGACGGCAAACTGCTGTGGCACGAACGCCAGCGCGTAAGCGGCGGCGACGGCCTGCTCGACTCGCCCATCGGCCTCGACGGCCAGCCGGTATTCGCCACCCTGCTGATCAGCGCCGATGTAGACAGTGATTTACTGGAACGCTGCCGGGAGCTGAAGATCGACGGTGTACGCGGTGACCTCAGCCAGATTTCAGGCCTGCTTGTAGCGCGCTGCCTGGCCAGTGAAGCACTCAAGGCGCGCGCCTGGTTGATCGAGCTCTGGCGCCTACTGCGCCCGGCGTTGCTGGGGCGTGAAGCACGCCCACCCCGTATCTGGAGCACATGACGGCGGATGTAAAAAGTGACATCCGCCCTACCCCACGACGCATTCCGGCGATGCCAGGCATACGCCCCAATGGAGTAACACGATGGATCTGAGTCCACGCGAGAAAGACAAGCTGCTGATCTTCACCGCCGGCCTAGTCGCCGAGCGCCGCCTTGCGCGCGGAGTAAAGCTGAATTACCCGGAAGCAATGGCCTATATCTCTGCCGCCCTGCTCGAAGGCGCACGCGACGGCCAAACGGTCGCCGAATTGATGCATTTCGGCACCACCCTGCTGGCCCGCGACCAGGTGATGGAGGGCGTACCGGAGATGATCCCGGAGATCCAGATCGAAGCCACCTTCCCTGACGGCACCAAGCTGGTGACCGTACACCAACCGATCGCCTGAGGAACCCGTCTACGACCTGCTGCGCGTCGGCCCTGCCGCGTTAAAAGCAGGCTCAAAATGCTCATTTACAGCCCGTAAACTCCGCTTTTTCGCCTGCTTTTGCCTTGCATGGCTCTAGCTCGCGAGATCGTAAACAGGCTCCAAGTCATGACCTATTCGATTCAAGACGCCGGTGAAGCCGACCTGCCCGGCATCCTCGCCATCTACAACGACGCCGTGCAGCACACAACGGCAATCTGGAACGAGACCCTGGTGGATCTCGCAAACCGCCGCGCCTGGCTGGCCGAGCGCACTGCAGCGGGTTTTCCCGTACTGGTCGCCCATGACGGCGCCGGCGAGGTAATCGGCTACGCCAGCTACGGCACCTGGCGCACCATCGAAGGTTTTCGTCAGACCGTCGAGCACTCGGTCTACGTACGTACCGACCAACGCGGCCAAGGCCTAGGCCCAGCGCTGATGCAGGCGCTGATCGAGCGCGCCCGCGCCGCCAACCTGCACGTCATGGTCGCCGCCATCGAGTCGGAAAATGCCGCCTCGATTCGCCTGCACCAGCGCCTCGGTTTCGTCACCACCGGGCAGATGCCCCAGGTAGGCCGCAAGTTCGGCCGCTGGCTGGATCTGACCTTTATGCAACTGATCCTCGGCGCCAAGGAGTGACCCAGTGAGCGTGACGCTACAGCGAATCGACAGCGCCAGCCTCGCCAACTACCGCGAAGGCTTGATCGTCCTGCTGCTCGATGCGGTCAACGATGGCGCATCGCTGGGCTTTCTCGCCGATCTCGACGAGCGAGGCGCCGCCGAGTATTTCACTCAGGTACAGGCGGGCATTGCCGACGGCTCGTTGCTGCTCTGGGTCGCCCATGAACAGGGCCGCGTACTGGGCAGCGTGCAACTGAGCCTGTGCCAGAAGCCCAACGGCCTGAATCGCGCAGAGATTCAAAAGCTGCTGGTACTGAGCACGGCGCGTCGCAGGGGTGTCGCCCGCCTACTGATGCAAGCCGTCGAGCAGGAAGCGGCAGCCCGCAAACGTGGCCTGCTGTACCTCGACACCGAGGCCGGCAGCGATGCGGAACAGCTCTATCGCCACCTCGGCTACCAGTGCATTGGTGGCCTACCCGATTACGCCTGCGGCCCAGACGGTACCTACCGGGCCAATGCCATCTACTACAAGACGCTTGCGAGGCCTTCCTTATGATTCCCGGCCAATACCAGATTGCCGACGGCGAGATCGAGCTCAATGCCGGTCGCCGCACCCTGACCCTGTCCGTAGCCAACAGTGGCGACCGGCCTATCCAGGTCGGTTCGCACTACCACTTCTTCGAGACCAACGACGCCCTGCTGTTCGACCGCGCCAGCACTCGCGGTATGCGCCTGAACATCCCGGCTGGTACCGCCGTGCGCTTCGAGCCGGGACAGAGCCGTGACGTGGAGCTGGTCGATCTGGCCGGCACGCGCCGGGTGTTCGGCTTCGCCGGCCGGGTAATGGGCGATCTTTGAGATACAAATTTTCGTAGGGTGCGCCATGCGCACCACGAGCAACGCGGATAACGACGGTGCGCACGGCGCACCCTACGGGACGAGCCAATGAAGATCAGCAGACAAGCCTACGCCGACATGTTCGGCCCCACCGTCGGCGACAAGGTGCGCCTGGCCGACACCGACCTGTGGATCGAAGTGGAGAAGGACTTCACCACCTATGGCGAAGAAGTGAAATTCGGCGGCGGCAAGGTGATCCGCGACGGCATGGGCCAGGGCCAGCTGTGCGCCGCCGATGTGGTCGACACGCTGATCACCAACGCCCTGATCATCGACCACTGGGGCATCGTCAAAGCCGACGTCGGCCTCAAGGACGGCCGTATCGCTGCCATCGGCAAGGCCGGCAACCCGGATATCCAGCCGGACGTGACCATCGCCATCGGCGCGGGCACCGAGGTGATCGCCGGTGAAGGCATGATCCTCACCGCGGGCGGCATCGACACCCATATCCACTTCATCTGCCCGCAGCAGATCGAAGAAGCGTTGATGAGCGGCGTCACCACCATGATCGGCGGCGGCACCGGGCCGGCCACCGGCACCAACGCCACCACCTGCACCTCCGGGCCCTGGCACATGGCGCGCATGCTCCAGGCCGCCGACGCCTTCCCGATGAACCTGGGCTTTACCGGCAAGGGCAATGCCTCGCTGCCCGAGCCGCTGATCGAGCAGGTCAAGGCCGGCGCCATCGGCCTGAAGCTGCACGAGGACTGGGGCACCACCCCGGCCGCCATCGACAACTGCCTCTCCGTGGCCGACCAGTACGACGTGCAGGTGGCGATCCACACCGACACGCTGAACGAGTCCGGCTTCGTCGAAACCACCCTCGGCGCGTTCAAGGGCCGCACCATCCACACCTATCACACCGAGGGTGCTGGCGGCGGCCACGCCCCGGACATCATCAAGGCCTGCGGCTTCCCCAATGTGCTGCCGTCCTCGACCAACCCGACACGCCCGTTCACCCGCAACACCATTGACGAGCACCTGGACATGCTCATGGTCTGCCACCACCTCGACCCAAGCATCGCCGAGGACGTGGCCTTCGCAGAATCGCGTATCCGCCGCGAAACCATCGCCGCCGAGGACATCCTGCATGACCTCGGCGCGTTCTCCATGATCAGCTCCGACAGCCAGGCCATGGGCCGCGTCGGCGAGGTGATCACCCGTACCTGGCAGACCGCTGACAAGATGAAGCAGCAGCGCGGCCCGCTGCCCGAGGACGTACCCGGTAACGACAACTTCCGCGCCAAGCGCTACATCGCCAAGTACACCATCAACCCGGCGATCACCCACGGCATCAGCCATGAAGTGGGCTCAATCGAAGTAGGCAAGTGGGCCGATCTGGTGCTCTGGCGCCCGGCCTTCTTCGGCGTCAAACCAACGCTGATCCTCAAGGGTGGCGCCATCGCCGCCAGCCTGATGGGCGACGCCAACGCCTCGATCCCGACGCCGCAACCGGTGCACTACCGACCGATGTTCGCCAGCTATGCCGGCAGCCGCCATGCCACCAGTATCACCTTCATCAGCCAGGCGGCGTTCGAAGCGGGCGTGCCCGAACAGCTCGGCCTGCAGAAGAAAATCGGCGTGGTCAAAGGCTGCCGCGAGGTGCAGAAGACCGACCTGATCCACAATGGCTACCTGCCGAACATCGAGGTCGATCCGCAGAACTATCAGGTCAAGGCCGACGGCCAGTTGCTCTGGTGCGAGCCGGCCGAAGTGCTACCGATGGCGCAGCGGTATTTCCTGTTCTGACATCCCTGGCTGAAACGACAAATGGCGGGTTTCACCCGCCCTACGGGTAGGTGATTGATCATCTGCGCAAACCTGTAGGGCGGTTGCAACCCGCCAATTCATTCACCGGTTCACTCCCCGACACCCAGCTCATCAAGGCTCGTATCCCCGCCCCAATCGATGGGGTAAACGCCCTGCTTCACCCAGCGGTGAAACGACGACCAGGGCCAATCCTGCACACGCGTCACCAACCCATGCTTGAGCGGGTTGCCATGCAGGTAATCAAAATGCCGGGCGTAGTCGCACTCATCGCGGATCAGGTGTTCCCAGAAGCGTTGCTGCCAAAGCGTGCCCTGCCCCTTTGCCTGACGACGCTCGCTCAGCAGATCGGCACGTAGGTAAGTCTTGCCGCACGCATGGGTGACATGCCGCTTGATCAGTCGCCAGCGATTGGAGAAATCCATGTCATCGGGCGGTAAACGCCAAATGGCATGCAGGTGATCCGGCAACAATACCCAGGCGTCGATGACGAAGGGCTGGGTCAGGCGTACCACCTGGATCGCCTCGCGCAAAGCCTGGCGAATATCGGGATGGGTGAGGATTGGCTGGCGCCGCTCGCTGACCAAGGTGAAGAAATAGATGCCACCAGCAATGGCGGCGCGACGGTAGTCGGGCATGGCAACGTCCTTGTTGCAGATGTGATAGGTGGCGGGTTTCACCCGCCCTACGGTCATGTGTAGGGCGGGTGAAACCCGCCGTTGCCATTGAGGCTAGCCCATTCAGGACGCCTGCTTCATCTCGTCGTAGGCGTTCAGGTAATCACCAGCCAGTTGCTGCTTCTCCTTGTCGCGAAGCAGCTTGCCGGCCATCTGGAAGAAGGTGTGCTCTTCTTCCTTGAGGTGATGTTCGACCTTTTCCGCCAGCGCCTTGGCTTGCGCCAGCCAGCTGGGGCTGCTGGGGTCGGTCTCTTCCAGGTCCTCGATCATTTCGTCCATCTGGTGATGCTCGGCAATCGCGTGGCGCGACAGGTCGACGCCTGCGTCCTGCTGCATCAGGGGAATGTAGAAATGGCGTTCTTCGGCCACCGAGTGCACAGCCAGTTCCTGCTTGAGCTGAGAGAACAAGGCGTGGCGCTCGGCGCTGTCGCCTTGGGTAGCGATCAGTTTCTGCGCCAGTTCGCGCTGGATGTCGTGGCTGATGCGTAAGGCTTCGAAAATCGTCATGCAAGCACCTCTTCCTGAGTCACGGTCGTAGTAGCACTAGACCAGCAGGAAGCGAATAGGTGCCGTACCGCTTGCTCAGCGCAACTGACTGTCCTTGCTGCCACGACGGTTGTAGGCGCTGAACGCCGCGCTTTCGCGGTCGTGCTCGGCCTGGCAGTTCACGCACAGGCGCACACCAGCAATTGCCTGGCGACGGGCCTCGGGTATCACCGCGTCGCACTCTTCGCAATGATGCAGGCTCTCGCCTTTCGGCAGTTGGCTGCGAGCACGCGCAACGGCGTCCTCGATGCTGCTGTCGATCTGTTCCTGCACTGCGTCGTCGCTTGCCCAACCACCTGCCATATTCGACCTCCTCGCACTCTCCGAACAGATATGCGCCCGGAGAATGCGAAGTGCAAGTGCAGCCGGTCGCCACAGGCTACTCGCGGACTTCCATGAACTCCTTGGCCCAAAGGATGTAGTCCTCGGGCATGGTGTACTTGTGGGTCAGCTCGGTGGCATTGAGGTCGCACGGCTGCGCACCGCGCTGTTCGCGCAGGCAGTCGTAGGTGGCCTTGATCGCGGCGAAGTAGGCAGCGTGGCCGTTGACCACGATGCGTACGCCGAGGCGCGCCAGGCGCTGGTTGTCGCGCAGTTCAGGGTTACCGTAGGTGACCAGCATCAGCGGCACCTTCAGGCCTGCGGCGATCTGCTCCAGGTGGGCGAAATCCTTGATCCCGACCAGGCAGATGCCGTCGGCACCGGCGGCCTCGTAGGCGCGTGTGCGGCGGATCACTTCGTCCACCTCCAGAACGCCGGCATGGGTACGGGCGATGATCGCCAGATCCGGATCGACGCGGGCTTCCAGCGCGGCGAGGATCTTGCCGACGCCCTCCTCGATGGAAATCAGATCAGTGGACTTGCGGCCGAACTGGGCCGGCAGCAGGGTATCTTCGATGGTCAGCGCGGCAACACCGGCGCGTTCCAGCTCGACCACGGTGCGCATCACGTTGAGCGCGTTGCCGTAGCCGTGGTCGGCATCGGCGATTACCGGCAAGCGCGAGACGCGGCCGATACGCGCCGCCTGCTCGACGAATTCGCTCAAAGTGATCAGGGCGAAGTCCGGCGCACCGAGTACCTGCAGGGAGGCGACGGAGCCGCCAAGGATACCGACCTCGAAGTCGAGATCAGCGGCGATGCGGGCGGACATGGGATCGAAGACCGAAGCCGTGTGATAGCAGCGGTCGGAAGCCAGCAGGGCACGAAAGGCGCTGCGTAGCTCATGGTGGGATGCACGTTGCAGGATGGGCATGGGGCGTATTCCAAAGTCGGTTGAATCGCTTTTTTCTCTTTTTAGTAATGGCGTAGACGTGACGAATGCTAGCGCAAGGCACTTGCTGTCAGCTTTCAAACGAAGCGCCGTGGTCGATAACCAGCAAATTATCGGCCAGCCAACTCCGCCGGCAGCGCCGGGAAGAAGCCACCACCGGTCAGCAGGCCGTATGCCATCCACATGGCGACCACCAAATAGAACAGGCGTGGCGCCCAGCTCGCCAGCATCTGCTGGCTCGCAGCCAGCTGTTGCGCCTGCAGGCGGGCGAAACGTAGCAGCGCCTCACCGGGCCGACCGGTGGCTTCACCGGTATTGAGCACGCCGATCAGCATGGCTTTGCCGTGAAAGCTCAGCCCATCGAAAGCGCGCACCAACGACTGACCAGCCGCGACCCGTGGTGCCAGGTTGGCGAAATCCCGCCGCAGCCGCGCGCCGCTCACTGCACTGCAGGCGCGCGGCAGGGCGTCGAGCACGGGCATCCCGGCCTCCAGCAGCAGCCCGAGGCTGTCGCAGAAATTACGGACATCCGCCCGGCGCCGCAGGCTGCCCAACACCGGCAGAGCCAGCAGCAGATCGTCCAGCGGGCCCGGTTGATCGGTTCGCCGCTGTTGCCAGCGTCGCCACAACGCTCGTACGCCGAACAGCAATGCCGACAACCACAAGATCGGCATCAGCACAGCCGCCAGGTAGCCCGCGCCACTCAGACTTCCCCCAACTAAAGCAGGCAAGGGTTTGACCGCCAGCGCCAGCAGCAAAACCCCGGCCGGCAACAGCAGACGTGACTTCAACTCTGCGGCATAACGCGCCTGTTCGTCGTAGCGCTGCGCCAATTGCTCGTAGATGTGCGCCAATGCCCCGGCCTCCTGCGCGGCTCGGACCAGGCCACTTTCGAATGGCGTGAACACGCCACTCAACTGGCCGGAAGTCGCCAGGTCGCGTCCGCCGCCGACCATCTGCCGTAGGCGCTTGACGGCGGCCTCGTGGCGCGCACCGAGATCCAGACTGGCCAGCGCTCGATCGATGGGCACGCCCGCCCGCTCCATCGCGCCAAGGTGAGCGAACAAGCCGGCGCGACTGCGCAGATCGAGGGTGAGATGACGACGCGACATGATCAGACTCGGTGGATTGCAGCGCTCAGGTTAACCAGTCGCCGCGCGAGGCGCTACGGAGCGATGGGCGGCATCGGCGCATGCGGCAACCAGCGTTTCAGGATCGCCGCCAGGCTGCCGTCCTCATGCATCTGCTGTAATGCGCGCTGCCAGCGCACCACGCGCACCACAGAGGTCTGCGGAGAAAAGGCGATGTAGTAGGCCGAACGCATGAACGGCACGTGCGCGGTGACGTCCTGCGGCTTGAGGTCGACAGCGGCCAACTCGCCAGCCAGGGTCAAATCCTCAGTGGCGATCAGATTGACCCGGCCATGCTTGAGCATGGTCATCATCTGCTTCGAACTGGGTACGCCATAGAGGTTGGTGAAGCCCTTCGCGCTGAGGGTTTCGAAGGTGTACCACTGCTTGGGCAGTGCCAGAGGTCCGCTGGCAGCGGCTTGCGCCAACGTGTCGATGACGAGGTTGCGGGACTTGAGCGAGTAGAAACTGGTAGTGCCGACCACAATGGGGCCGACCCACTGGAATCGGTCCTCACGCTCGGCTGTACGCACAGTGGAAAACAGCGCGATATCTTCCTGCTGCTGGGCCAGGTACAGCGCGCGCGTCCAGGGCATCAGCTCGATCTGTCCAGTGTCGCCGGTACGCGCCAGCAATGCTCTGACCACCTCGACAGCAAGACCGCTCGGTTCGCCCTCGCGCATGAAGCTCATCGGCGGCGCATCCTCGGTGAGCAGACGCAGCTGTGCCTGTACCGGAGCGCACAGCGCCAGCAGCAGAACACATAGCCATCGATCAATACACTTGGCCATCATCGCCCCTCCCGCTTGCAGCCTAGCAAGCCGGGGCGCACCGTGCAGCCGCTTCACTCGCTGCGCAGCAAGTCGACCAAGGTGCGCTCATCGGCCGCGGGAAACCAGTGGCGGTAGATCCGCTCCAGGCTGCCGTCGTGGCGCATCTGCTGCAGCGCCTGTTGCCAACGTGCCACCAGCGCCGGATCCGTGTTCAGGGAAAAGGCGATATAGGAGTCGTTGGGCATCAGGTCGAACTGCTCCTGCAGCTGCCCGGCATTCATGCCCTGCTCGGCGAGCATGCCGTCGAGGGTCAGGTTGTTGGCCAGCAGCAGCTTGACCCGGCGATGGCGAAACATGCGCAGCATGTCCTGAGGCGTCGACACGCCATACAGGTTATCCAGGTTCTGTTCGCGCAACAGTTCGTAGCTGTACCACTGCTTGGGAATCGCCAGGGTGCCGAGGCGCCGGACGTCTTCGAGGCTGGCGACTCGAAGCCCAGCATCCTTGTGCGTGTAGAAACGCGTATAGCCGCGCGCGATCGGTCCGACCCACTGAAACTCAGCTTCGCGCTGCGCCGTACGTACGGTGGAGAACAATGCCGTGTCGGCCTGATGGCGAGCCTGGTGATAGCCGCGTGTCCAGGGCACCAGTTCGATATGCGCCGTCTCGCCAGTGCGGCGGATCAGCTCCTCGACCACGGCCACAGCCATGCCACTCGGCTTGCCATTCTCGAGATAGCTGAAGGGTCGATAGTTTTCGGTATACAGCCGCAAATCGGCAGCCGCCACATGGGCGCAGAGGCCGCAAAACAACAACAGAACGGCTACCGGGCACTTCAGATTCATCACACGCCACCGTCTAGAGCGCGCCCTACAGCGAATTCAGGACGGCCAGAACAAGGATCATAAACCCGCACCTGGCCCATCACCAAGGCTATTGCGGGGCTGTCATTTCAGCCAAATCCCTGGCGGTCACTACACGCGGTTCAAGCAGCAGTTGCAGGCGCGAAATGGCGCGTTCGCCACTCAGGGCCCGGTGCACCAGGCGCACCGCATGATCCCCCATGGCCTGCGGCTGCTGGAGCAACAGGGCATGAATCTCACCCTTGCGCACGGCATCGAACAGCAGGTCGCCACCGTCGAAACCGACGAAGTCCAAGGTACCGGCCTTGCCCAGTTGGCGCAGCGCAGCGAGGGTTGCCCGACTGCTGGTGCCATTGGGACTGAACAGGCCGTCGAGCTTGGGCAACTGCTGGCTCAGGGCCTCGGCGATGCGCTGGCGGTCATCCCCCAAGTAGGTATCGAACACCACCTGCAACCCAGTCGCCTGCGCCGCCAGCAGAAAGCCGCGCTCACGCTCCTCGGTCGATTGCAGCCCTGGCCGCAAACGCAACATCCCAACTCTGCCACCTCGCCCGAGACGCTCGGCCAGTTGTTGCCCAGCCAACTGACCGGCGAGGAAGTTGTCAGTCGCCACCAACGCATAAGCGCCGTCCCCCGCAATGTCGCGGTCGACATAGACAGTGGGGATGCCCTCGGCGCGCAAGGCCGTGATCCGAATATCGATAACGTCGCCAGCCGGAGCGATGATCAGCGCTTTGCAACCCTGTGCTAGGACGCGATCTATCAATTGCAACTGCACCTCGACGCTGCCCTCCTGGACCGGAGCGCGTGTGTAGAGCTCCAATTGCAGCTCATCAGCGGTGCGTCTCGCGCCGGCCTCCAGTTCGCTCCAGAACGCCGACGTGCCGGCCGGCACCATACCGATGCAGTCACGCGCCCAGGCAGGCGCGGCCGTCAGCAACAGGCAAATGAAAGGGATGATTCTTAGCATGTTCAACTCCCAGCCCCTGCCATCACTTTAGCATCGCCATGCGGCACTGCGACGCCTGTCGGCAAGCTGTCGACTCATACTTTTTCACATTCAAAACCGACGGTCGGGCTAGCCCTGACGCGCCGGGCAGGCGATCATCGGGCTTCCTACGCAGACTCCAGCTACCATGACCGCCACTACTGACAGCCGTACCCCGACGCACAAGCCCCGCCCGCTGATCGATCTGGCCATCAGCATCCTGATTCCCTCGTTCATCCTGATGAAGCTCAGTGGCGAGCACCGTCTCGGCGCCGATGGTGCGCTGATCCTGGCCCTGGCGTTCCCGCTGGCCTGGGGCGCGTTCGAGCTGATCAAATATCGCAAATTCAACTTCATCGCCCTGCTCGGTCTGATCAGCGTCGCGTTGACCGGCGGCATTGGCCTGCTCAAGCTCGACACCCAGTGGCTGGCAGTCAAGGAAGCGCTGATCCCCGGCCTGATCGGCATCGCCGTACTCGTTTCGACCCGTACCCGCTACCCACTGATCCGCACTCTGCTGTTCAACAAGACCGTGCTCAATATCGACAAGATCCACGACCGTCTGGAGCAAGGCGGCCATGTCGAGCACTTCGAGACGCGCCTGATGCGCGCCACCTACTGGCTCAGCGGCACCTTCTTCTTCTCGTCATTCATGAACTATGTGCTGGCCAAGTGGATTGTGGTCAGCCCGGCCGGTACCGAGGCGTTCAACGACGAGCTGGGACGCATGACCCTGCTCAGCTACCCGATGATCGCCATTCCCTCGATGATCATGCTGATGGCCATCTTCTACTACCTGTGGAAGACCATTCACGGCCTGACCGGCCTGAGCCTGGAAGAAATCATGGCCAACACCGGTCAGGAGTCGAAGCCCTGATCAGTGCCGACCTTCGGGTCGGCCGCGCTGAACATGCTTGGGCTTTCCGCCTACCCGACTCTATTTCTCTCCGCCTTTGGCGCGGCGACGCTGTTGCCGCTGCAGTCCGAAGCGGTGCTGGTCGCCTTGCTGCTGGCCGGCCAACATCCGCTCTGGGCCCTGTTGCTGGTGGCCACTCTGGGCAATGTGCTGGGCTCCTGGGTCAACTGGCTGCTGGGCCGCTCCATCGAGCACTATCGCGAGCGCCGCTGGTTCCCGGTCAGCCAGACTCGGCTACAGCAGGCACAGGGCTGGTATGCGCGCTATGGGCGCTGGTCGCTGCTGCTGAGCTGGATGCCGGTGATTGGCGACCCACTGACGCTGGTTGCCGGCGTGATGCGCGAGCGCCTGTGGGTATTTCTGGCCATCGTCACCCTGGCCAAAGCGAGCCGCTACGCCGTGCTGGCGGCGCTGACGCTGGCATGGATATGAACGTATCAGGACAACCGCTGACACAACTACAAGAGGGTGCGAATGTGCTTGCCAGTTGAGTACAGGCTGCGCCTCCCTGATACTGCGCAGCGCGCCGCGCGGGCACGATCCGCCACCGGCCGTTGCACAATGGCCGGATGGCCGATGAACAGCAGCCTCCCACAGAGGCATGCGGCCCCACTACCTCGGGGCCCAGCGAGCGAGGAATTGCGGTGTCTGTCGTAGAAGCCAAACCAAAACTGAAGCGCAGCGACCTGATCTGGACGCTGATCGGACTCAGTGCCGTGGTGCTGTCTGGCTTTCTGCTGTATCGCGAGTTGCGCAATATCTCCCTCGATGAGATCAAGGGCAGCATCGAAGCGATCTCCCACATGAACTGGCTGCTTGCCGCAGCGGCCACCCTCGGCGCGTACTGGGCACTGGCCTGGTACGACCGCATCGCCGTCGCTCACCTTGGCAAGAAGATTCCCTGGCGCTTCATCACCCTGTGCTCCTTCACCACCTATGCCCTGGCCCACAACATCGGCGCCTCGGTGTTCTCAGGCGCAGTGGTGCGCTACCGGGCCTACCGCAGCAAGGGCCTGACGCCTCAGGAAATCGGCATCCTCATCGTTTTCTGCTCCTTTACCTTCGCCCTCGGCACCCTGCTCGCCAGCGGCTGCGTGCTGATCGCTCAGCCCGACCTGATCCACCGCGTCGCCAATGTCACGCCTCTGGCCTCGGTAGTCATCGGCAGTGTCTTGCTGTGCCTGGTCGGCCTCTACGTGCTGGGCTCCTGGCGCCAGTTCAAACCCTGGACGCTGGGCAAGCTGCATGTGGAATATCCACGCCTGCCCATCGTCAGCCGCCAGTTGCTGGCCGGGCCACTGGAACTGCTCTGCGCCGCGGCGATCATCTATTTCGCCCTGCCGGCCGACAATCATCCCGGCTATCTGGTGGTGCTCGGCGTGTTCCTCGCCTCCTTCTCCCTGGCGCTGCTGTCCCATGCACCTGGCGGCCTGGGCGTGCTGGAAGTGACCTTCCTCGCCGCACTGCCGGAGATTCCCGCTGCCGATGTGCTGGCGGCGCTTATCGTGTTCCGCGTGTTCTATCTGCTGCTGCCGTTCGCACTGTCACTGCTGGTGGTGCTGGGCTTCGAATGGACGCAGTGGAAGCGCAAGCGCGAAGAGAGCCTTGACCTGCCGTCCTGACGGCTCGCCGTCGCCGCGCGACTGACATAGAATGCGCGGCCGTTTTTCATGGCCTGCGTTTCATGTCTTTCTCCACTCCCGCCCGCGCCTGCGGCATCGACTTCGGCACCTCGAACTCCACCGTCGGCTGGCTGCGCCCCGGCCAGGACAGCCTGCTGGTACTCGAAGACGGCAAGATCACCCTGCCCTCGGTGATCTTCTTCAACACAGAGGAGCGCCGCCCGGTCTACGGTCGCCTGGCCCTGCACGAATACCTGGAAGGCTACGAAGGCCGCCTGATGCGCTCGCTCAAGAGCCTGCTGGGCTCCAAGCTGCTGAAGAGCGAAACCACCGTGCTGGGCAGCGCCCTGCCCTTCAAGGATCTGCTCGGCTTCTTCATCGGTGAGCTGAAAAAACGCGCCGAAGCCCAAGCCGAGCGCCCCTTCGAAGAAGTGGTACTGGGCCGCCCGGTATTCTTCGTCGATGACGACCCTGCTGCCGACCAGGAAGCGCAGAACACTCTGGTAGCCGTGGCGCACAAGCTCGGTTTCAAGGACGTGTCGTTCCAGTACGAGCCCATCGCCGCGGCCTTCGACTACGAGTCGAACCTGGATCGCGAGGAACTGGTGCTGATCGTCGACATCGGCGGTGGTACCTCGGACTTCTCCCTGGTGCGCCTGGCACCGGAGCGTCATCACCTGGCCGAGCGCCAGGGCGACATCCTCGCCACCGGCGGCGTGCATATCGGCGGTACCGACTTCGACAAGCAGTTGTCCCTGGCCGGGGTGATGCCGTTGTTCGGCTATGGCAGCCGGATGAAGAGCGACGCTTTCATGCCCACCAGCTACCACCTCAACCTGGCTACCTGGCACACCATCAACGCGCTGTACGCGCAGAAGACCCAGCTCGCCCTGCAGAACATGCGCTACGACATCGTCGACGCTACCGGCATCGACCGCCTGTTCGGTCTGATCGAGCAGCGCGCCGGGCACTGGCTAGCGATGCAGGTGGAAGAGAGCAAGATCGCCCTGAGCGAACAAGACGCACGTCCCATCGACCTGTCACGCGTCGAGCCGGGCCTGGTCGCCGAGCTGACCCGCCCCTTGTTCGAGAACGCCATCGAGCCCCTGCTCGAACGTATTCGTGCCAGCCTCACGCAATTGCTCGCCGATGCCGGCGTGGCGGCCGACCAGGTCGATACGCTGTTCTTCACCGGCGGTTCCAGTGGCGTACCGGCGCTGCGCCAGAGCGTGGCGGCGATGCTGCCCAATGCGCGTAGCGTCGAAGGCAACACCTTTGGCAGCATCGGCAGCGGCCTGGCCATCGAAGCGAAAAAGCGCTACGGCTAGGCGCAGCGCTTTTGTAGGAGCGGCTTCAGCCGCGATTCTGGCCTCCCGCACAAACTAATCCGGCTGAAGAACTCTCGGCAAAAGAACGTAGGGTGCGCCGTGCGCACGGCGCACCCTACCCGGAACGCTCCGCATGCACCCTGATGATATTCTTGCCAACCTTTAATCCCCGAGGACATGCCCAATGAAAGCCCAGCTGGAAGAACTGATCGCCAAGATAAGCTCCGGCTGCCTGCCCGAGGACGAGATTGCCCGTATCGCTGACGAGGCCACGCAGGCCTATGCCGATCCGGCGGCCTTTCTCGCTGCCAACCCGGACGTCAACTACGACGACGAATTCCCCATCCCCCTGGGCGAATGGGTAGTGGTCGGCAGCCTGCCGGAAACGGTGCTGTTCCAGGCCGACAGCTACGAGGAGCTGTTCCAGCGCATCACCGAATCCTTCGGCCCGCAGGTGCAGTTCGTGCTCAAGGCCAAGCAGTTGGCCAAGACCGAGCCACTGAAAGCACTCAACCGTATCCAGGTGCAGCTCTCGGCGCTGTCGCCGGAAACCGGCGGCTACGTGCTGGTAGATTTCAGCGAGCCGCTGGATGACGAGCTGCAGGCCGTGCTCGTGTACGCCAGCGACCTACCAAGGGTGATGGAACTGGCGGTGGAAGTGGGCATCTACGCCGCACCGGCGCTGGAGGCTTTGCAGGCGGAGCAGGAGCAAGCGTGAGCCGTATGCGCCTGCCGGCCCTGACGCCAGAGCTGCAGGTCAGTGATCTGCAGGCCAGCCTAAGGTTCTACCAACAGCTGCTGGGTTTCAGGCTGCTGTACCAACGACCCGAGGATGGTTTTGCAGCCATCGCTCTGGGCGAAGCTGCGTTGATGCTGGAACAGATGGAGCCGCATCAACAAGCAGGCGATCCCTGGAAAATTCTGCCACTCGATCACCCGCTGGGGCGCGGCATCAATCTGCAAATCGACGTGGTCGATTTGCAACCGCTGCACCAGGCACTGCTCGCCAATGACGTACCGCTGCGCCTACCGCCGGAGACGGTGGAGTACCGCACTGGCGACAGCTGGATCAGGGTGCGCCAGCTGATGGTCCAGGACCCGGACGGTTACCTGCTGCGTTTCAGCCAGGTTCTTGACCGCTGACGCACCCACTGCTCAGCCCGTAGCCCGGATAAAATCCTCGGCAAGTCCAGCAACCACCCCCGGATTACATCCGGGCTACAAAGTCCCGCGCAACGCTTTCTCGAACAATGCGCTGTATTGCGCAGCCGTATAGGCGATGGGGTTGGTGCCTGCCGAAGGGTCCACTTCGGCCATACGCCCGACCTGCTCGATACGCGCATCGTCGATGCCGATATCGCTCAGGCTGTGGGCGATACCCACTTCACTGCGCAGCGTCAGCACCCATTCCAGCACCGCATCGAAACCGCCGCCCGGCAGCGCCAGGTAGCGCGCCATCTTCTCCATCTGCGGCTCGATCACGGCGCGGTTCGCAACCAACACGTAAGGCATCAAAACCGCGTTGAGCAGGCCATGGTGAGCGTCGTACAGCGCACCCAGCGGATGGGCCAGCGCATGCATCGCGCCAAGACCACGCTGGAAGGCGGTGGCGCCCATGCTCGAGGCCACCAGCATCTGCAGCCGCACCTCGACATCACCGCCCTGCGCCACCGCACGCGGCAGGTACTGCTGCACCAGGCGCATGCCCTCTAGGGCGATGCCCTCGGCCATGGGGTGAAACAGTGGCGAGCAGAACGCCTCCAGGCTGTGCGACAGCGCATCCATGCCAGTGGCGGCGGTGATTTTCGCCGGCAGGCCGACGGTCAGCTCGGGGTCTAGAATCACCAGAGCAGGCAGCATGCGCGCGTGGAAGATGATGCGTTTGATATGCGCGGCATCGTCGGTGATCACCGAGGCGCGGCCGACTTCCGAGCCGGTGCCGGCAGTGGTCGGCACCGCCACCACCGGCGCCATGCCGGATACCTTGACCCGGCTGGCGTTGTCGCCGACGTCCTCGAAATCCCACAGCGGCCGATCCTGACCGACCATCAAGGCGATTGCTTTGCCGGCATCCAGTGCCGAGCCGCCGCCGAAGGCGATCACGCCGTCATGTCCGCCAGCCTTGAACGCAGCCACACCGTCCATCACGTTGCTGCTGGTGGGGTTGCCCTTGATCGCCGAGAACAGCCCGGCCTTCAGCCCGGCATCACGACATTGGCGCAGCGCCGCGTCGATCATCGGCAACGCCGCCAAGCCTGGGTCGGTGCACAGCAGCGGCGCGCGCATGCCGAGCAGGCGGCAGGCCTCGGCCAGCTCAGCAATGCGGCCAACACCAACGCGCATCGAGGTCGGGTAGTTCCAGTTCATGCGGTACTGATTCAGGTCCATGGCGCGCGCCTCACAGCTGAGTCTTGAAGTGGAAGGATTTTGGCCGGGTCAGTTGCTCGTAGCCGACTCGCGACAGGGTGCAGCCGCGCCCGGAGTGCTTCACCCCGGTCCAGGCCAGGCCAGGGTCGAGGTAGTCGCAGCGGTTGAGAAACACCGTGCCGGCCTCGACCCGATCAGCCAAAGCCATGGCGGCGTCGACGTCGCGACTGAAGATGGCTGCGGTCAGGCCGAACTCGCTGTCGTTCATCAGCGCCAGCGCTTCCTCGTCGCTGGCGACCTTCTGAATGCCCACCACCGGGCCGAAGGATTCCTCGGTCATCACGCGCATTTCATGGTTGACGTTGGTCAGCACCTGCGGCGCCAGATAAGGCGTACCTGGCGCATCCTGGGGAAACTCGGCTGGGTCGATATGTGCCTTGGCACCCTGCTCGACCGCCTCGGCGATCTGGGCGCGGACGAAGTCGGCGGCGTCGCTGCGCACCAGCGGGCCCAGGGTGGTCTCCGGGTCATCCGAACGCCCCAGCTTGTACTGGCGCACCAGCGCCACCGCGCGCTCGACGAACTCATCGAACAATGACGCGTGCACGTAGATGCGCTCGATGCCGCAGCACGACTGCCCGGAGTTGAAAAAGGCGCCGTCGATGGCGGTTTCCACCGCGTGCTGCAGATCGGCGTCAGCACGGATGTAGGCCGGGTCCTTGCCACCCAATTCGAGCCCAACACTGATGAAGCGCCCGGCAGCAGCACGCTCGACCATGGCTCCGCCGGGCACCGAACCGGTGAAGGCAACGTGGTCGATACTGGGTGAGCGAATCAAGGCTTCGGTCTCGCCGTGGCTCAGGTGCAGGTACTGGAATACGCCTTCGGGCAGGCCAGCTTCGGCGAAGGCTTCGACCATGCGTTCGGCGCACAGCGGCGTCTGCGCCGAGTGCTTGAGCAACACCACATTGCCTGCTAACAGCGCCGGCATCACCGCGTTGACGGCGGTCAGATAGGGGTAGTTCCAGGGTGCGATGATCAACGCCAGGCCCAATGGCTCACGGCGAATGAAACGGGTGAAGCCGGCCTTTTCCGGCAGGCGGATGTCGGCCAGCGAGCCCTCGGCGATATCGGCCATATGGCTGGCACGCTCGACGAAGCCACGGATCTCGCCAGCGGCGTAACGGATTGGCCGGCCCATCATCCAGCACAGCTCTTCGGCCAACTGTGCCTCACGGGCAGCGAAGGCTTCGATGGCACGCCGGCCGATGGCGATACGTTCGCGCAGTGGCGTCTGCTTCCAGGCCTGCTGCGCCAGCTCGGCCTTGGCCAACGCCACCAGTATTTCAGGATTGGACGCCAGATGACGCTCGACGTAGACCGAGCCGTCGATGGGGGAAATGCATTGCAGCTTGCTCATAAGGTGCTCCAGAAATCTTGCCCGCGTAGCCCGGATGCAATCCGGGACACTCGACGAAACCGCCCCGGATCGCATCCGGGCTACGGACGGTGGAATCAGATGATTTCGAAGTAGCGATCCAGCTCCCAATCGCTGACATGGCGACGGTACTCGCGCTCTTCCCATTCACGGCTGGCGGCGAAGTGCTCGACGAAGGCATCGCCGAACATCTCTCGGGCGGCCTGCGACCCCTTCAGCCGTTGCGCGGCGTCCCACAGGGTGCGCGGTAACGCCAGCTCCTCGGGGTGCTTGACCGCATAGGCATTGCCGCTGACAGGATCGGTTGGTTCCCACTCCTGCATGACGCCGTAAAGGCCCGAGCCGATGGCCACCGACAACGCCAGGAACGGATTGCCGTCGGCAGCGCCAAGGCGGTACTCCTGGCGCTGCGACTTGTCGCTACCGGGGATCACTCGCAGCGCTGCGGTGCGGTTCTCCACGCCCCAGGTGGCGTCGGTGGGCGCCCAGAATCCGGGAATAAGACGGCGATAGCTGTTCAGGGTCGGCGCCACCATGCACAGGAATTCCGGCATCAGACGCTGCTGCCCGGCGAGAAAATGCCGCTGCAGCTTGCTCATGTTGTGCGCCTGGCTGGGGTCGTAGAACGCCGACTTGTCCGTCTTGCGGTCACGCAACGACACATGGATATGACCGCTCTGCCCTGGGTACTTGCCCGACCACTTGGCCATGAAGGTGGCCATCAGCCCGTTACGCTGGGCCAGTACCTTCATGAAGGTCTTGAACAGCGCGCCCTTGTCCGCTGCGGCTTCGGCATGGTCGTAGGCAATGGCTGCCTCGAGCACACCCGGGCCGGTTTCGGTGTGCAGGCCTTCGATGGGGAAATCCATCGCCTCACCCATTTCGAGAATCTGGTGATAGAGCTCGGCATGCACCGAGTTGCGGATCATCGAGTAGCCAAACCAGTCCGGGGTGAACGGCTTGAGATCGCGAAAGCCTTTGGCCCGCGCCGAGTCCGGAGTTTCATCGAACATGAAGAACTCGTATTCCAGCGCAGCGAAGGGCTCGAAGCCCATGTCCTGGCAGCGCTGGATGACCCGGCGCAGCGTGCCGCGCGGACACACTGCCTCGGCTTGCTGGTCGAATTCGGCGAGAAACAGCAGCATGCCGTTCTCGAAGGGAATCTCGCGGCAGGTGTGCGGCAGGATACGCACCGGCGCGTCCGGATAGCCGCTGTGCCAACCGGTGTACTGGGCATTGTCGTAGAGCTGATCCTTGACGTCCCAGCCGAGCACCACATCGCAGAAGGCAAAGCCGTGCTCGAGAGCGGAGAAGAACTTGCTGCGGCTCATGTATTTGCCGCGCATCACCCCATCGTTATCGAACAGGCCTACCTTGACGTGGCTCAGGCCACGCTCCTCGACGATGCGCCGGGCATCGCCCAGGGTCTTTACATCCCGTGGTTTGAACATGCTAACCCCTGTGTCTTGTTGTTATCGCGGGCGGGTTAAGCGAAGAGCTGGGCATTCATGACCGGCCAGGCAAGGCCGACGACGCACGAACGCAGCACGACGCTTGTGACAGCGTCCGTTTCAGGCTCATAGAGTGTGGTACAGGATTGCCGGGATGGCAGGGAGCGGGGCAGAAAAATAGGCGATGACGATCAAGGCGGTGGACAACCGAAGGCTATCCACCGCGACGCACTAAGCTGTCGGCACCGTACCGCCGTCGATCAGGAATTCACTACCGGTGATGGAGGCCGCCCGAGGTGACGCCAGGAAAGCGATGAGTTCAGCGACTTCCGACGGCGTCGAAGGGCGACCGAGCGGAATACCTCCCAGCGCATCCATGATGATGCGCTTGCCTCCGTCATAATCGGTGCCCGCCTCCTCTGCCAATCGCTTGGCCAAGGCGACCGATGCCTCGGTTTCGATCCAGCCAGGGGCAACCCTCACGACGCGCACGCCTTTGGGCGAAACCTCTTTCGACAGGCTCTTGCTGTAAGTCGAAAGCGCCGCTTTGGCTGCAGCGTACGCAGTGGTCGCCTCGGGCAGCGGCAAGCGACTTTGAATGGACGTCACATGGATGATCACGCCCGCTGCACGCTGCAGCATGCCCGGAAGCAGTGCACGGTCGAGGCGAACCGCAGGGAACAGGTTCAGATCGAGCTCGCGCTGCCACTGCTCGTCATCCAGCGCGGCAAACCCTCCGCCAGGAGCGGACGAGCCACCCAGGACGTGCACGAGAATGTCGACGCCACCCAGGCGCTGCTCGGTCGCCGCCACCAGCGCCGCGCAACCGTCTGGGGTACAAAGATCCGCCTGAACGAACAGATCTGGCGGTACGGCGCTGTCGGCCTGTCGCGCAGCGGTCAGTACCTGCGCGCCCTCCGCCTGGAAAAGACGAACCACTGCGAGTCCCACACCTTTGGTCCCACCGGTCACTAGGACACGCTTGCCAGCAAACTCAAGGTTCATCATGGCGCAATCTCCAGTGAGCTGATCCGCCCGTCACGCAAACGAAAGACATGCTTGAGTGGAATCGGACTACCGGGAAAGTCACCACTCACCATTGCCGTGACGCTGAGTTGATCCTCCTTGGCAAACGACTCGATGGGCTCCACCCGGTAAGTGAATGCCTTCCGCGCAGCCTGCTGCCAGGACTCGATGGCCTCGATCCCCTTATGGCAGCGGTTTTCATCGATCACGCTGGCGTCCGCATGGAAACACGCCGTCATACGTGAGATGTCATCGCCGTTGCTGATCTCGAAATAGGCTTGAACGACACTCGGCAATTGCAGGCTCATACGCTAGTTCCTCTCACAGTTGTCAGTCTTGCAGAGCTGCGATCTTGCCTCTCGCGAGACAATCTGCTCAATTGGGATAAATGCTGATGACCTATCCCGCATAGCAGGACTATTCGATGTCCGATTCACGCCTTACCCTTCATGAGCTGGAGGCCGTCCTGGCCGTGGCCCGCCGTGCCTCGTTTCGGCGGGCAGCTATCGACCTGAATGTTTCCACTACCGCGCTGAGCAGCACTATCGCCAAGCTGGAGATGACGCTGCAGACGCGTCTGTTCAATCGCACCACACGCAGCGTGTCGCTGACAGAGTCAGGTCGACGTTATCTGGAGCAGGTGGGGCCTACGCTGCAGGCTCTACGCGGCGCACTGGAAACGGTTCGCTCGCACAACGCCGAACCTGCTGGCGTGATCAGAATCAACGCATTTGCCAGCGCGGCACGCACAGCACTCATGCCGCTGGTCCTGGAGTTTGCCGCCCGTTACCCGCGCGTGCAGATCAATCTGGTGACGGAGGAACGACTGATGGACATCGTCGCGGAAGGCTTCGACCTGGGCGTGCGCGCATCCAGCCTGATACCAGGTGACATGATCGCCATCTCACTCGGCCAGACACAGCGTTATGCCGTGGTGGGCACAGCCAAGTACTTCGCCGAACACGGCATGCCGCAAACACCTGCCGATCTGAAACAGCATGAATGCCTACGCATCCGGCTGCCCAACGGCGCCATCTATCCCTGGTACTTCGAACATGCTGGCGAAGTGCTCAGGGTTGATGTCGAGGGTCAGTTCACAGTGGATGAGCCGAGCGTAGCCAAGGCCATCGTGCAGGCGAACGTGGCGCTCGGGCTTTTTCTGGAGCAGGAGGTCCAAGCGGAGATCGATGCTGGAAACCTGCTGCGAGTGCTGCAGAACTGGACGCCACCCAGAGATGACCTGTGCCTTTACTACCCCAGTCGGAGCAATCCGTCTGCCTCGCTCAAGGCATTCACTGACCTGGCCCGAGAGAATCTCCAGCGCTGCCCGCACCATCGCTGAGCGTTGGGCGGGCAGTCGTGGGGGAGACCTCAACCGCGATAAGGTGCTCCAGCCTTGGCCATCAATGCGTTGTACTTCTTGAAGATATCCACCACCTTGGCGCAGCGCGGGCTGGTCTTGGCGATTTCGTCCCAGAATTTCTGCGCCTCGGCTTCAACCGTGGCCCATTCTTCGGCGGGTATTGAGGTCAGCTCCAGCTTGCCGCCCTCGACCCGCAACTGCGCCTCGCCGCCCCAGTACCAGTGCTGGCGGTAGTAGTTTGAGCTGTCCATGCACAGCTTGAACAACGTCTTGAGATGTTCCGGTACCTCGGCCCATTTGTCCGAGTTGGCGAAGTAGGAGCCGCACCACGCGCCGGAGATGTTGTTGGTCAGGAAGTACTTGGTGACGTTGGCCCAGCCGACGGTGTAGTCCTCGGTGATACCGGACCAGGCGATGCCGTCCAGCTCGCCGGTCTGGATCGCCACCTCGACGTCCTCCCAGGGCAGGGTCACCGGAATCACGCCGAAGCGCGAAAGGAATTTGCCGGCGGTGGGGAAGGTGAAGATGCGTTTGCCCTTGAGATCATCGAGCTTTCTGATTGGCTGTACGGTGGCGAAGTGGCAAGGGTCCCAGGCACCGGCGCCGAGCCAGGTAACGCCCTTGACCTCACCGTAGGCCTCGGCCCAGATCTCGTTGAGCCCGTACTGCTCGAACAGCACCGGCACATCGAGGCTGTAGCGGGTGGCGAAGGGGAAGTAACCACCGAACACCGAGACGTCCACAGGCGCGGCAATCGAATCGTCATCACTCTGCACCGCATCGATAGTGCCGCGCTGCATGGCGCGAAATAGCTCGCCGGTCGGCACAAGCTGGTCGGCGAAATATAACTGGATCTCCATCTGGCCATTGGCAGCCTTGTTGAAGGCGTCGATCGAGGGTTTGATCACGTGCTCGGCCAGTGCCGCGCCGGCATAGGTTTGCAATCGCCAGGTGATTTTCTTCGGCTCGGCGGCGTAGATATGCGCCGAACCCAGGGCCGCGGTGCCGACTGCGGCGGTTTTCAGGAAATCGCGTCTCGTACTCATGCTGGTCTCTCCATAGTGTCGATGCCGATGCAATACAACCGCTCAATGCCGCCAGAGCTGACGGCCTTACCAGTGGCCGGACGAACCGGCTCGACTGTTGGCGCGCATGCGCCGATTTCCGTTGATCAGCCGCCGTAATGCAGTTGCGGCAACCACAGCGCCAGCTGTGGGAAGACCATCACCAGGGTCAACGCCAGCACCATGATGATGACGAAGGGGATGACCGAGACATAGATGTCACGCAGGGACACTTCAGGCGGAGCCATGGCCCGCATGAGGAACAGGTTGTAGCCGAATGGCGGGGTCATGTAGGCGATCTGGCAGGTGATGGTGTAGAGCACGCCGTACCAGATCAGATCGAAGCCCAGGGCACCGACCAGCGGAATGTACAGAGGCGCAACGATCACCAGCATGGCGGTGTCGTCGAGGAACATGCCCATCACGATGAAGGAGATCTGCATCAGGATGAGAATCTGCCACGGCCCCAGGTGCAGGCTGTCGACGAAGAAGCCTTCGATGGCCCTGACCGCGCCGAGGCCATCGAACACCGCGCCGAAGCACAGCGCGGCGAGAATGATCCACATGAACATGCAACTGATGGCCAGGGTCTTGCGCAGCGTCTCCTCCATCACCTTGCCACTCAGCCGCCCCTTGAACAGCGCTGCCAGGGTCGCTGCCGCTGCGCCGACTGCCGAGCTTTCCACCAAGCTGGTGTAGCCCATCAGGAACAGCCCGGTCATCGACAGGAAGATGAACACCGGTACCAGCCCGGCACTGAGCAGGCGCAGCTTCTCCTGCATGCTGATCTGCTCGCGCTCGGCCTGTGACAGCGCTGGGCCGAGCTGCGGCTGCAAGCGGCAGCGAATGGCGATGTAGAGCATGAACATGCCGGCCATCATCAGTCCGGGAATCGCCCCAGCCAGCCACAACTGGCCCACTGGCTGGCGCGCGATCATGCCGTAGAGCACCAGCACCACACTGGGTGGAATCAGAATCCCCAGCGAACTGCCCGCCTGAATCACCCCGGTGATCATGATCTTGTCGTAACCACGCCTGAGCAGCTCGGGCAAGGCGATGCTGGCGCCGATGGCCATGCCGGCCACGCTCAGGCCGTTCATCGCCGAGATCGCCACCATGAGAAAGATGGTGCCGATGGCCAGGCCGCCCGGCAGCGGACCCATCCACACATGGAACATCTTGTAGAGGTCTTCGGCGATGCCCGACTCGGAGAGCATGTAACCCATGAACACGAACATCGGCAGGGTCAGCAGCGGGTACCACTTCATCAGCTTCATGGCTGCACTGAAGGCCATCTCCGAGCCGCCATCACCCCACAACAGCAATGCAGCAGCCGCAGCGACGAAGCCGATGGCGCCGAAGACCCGCTTACCGGTCAGCAGCAACAGCATCATCGAGGAGAACATCAACACTGCGATCAGCTCGTAGCTCATCAGAGCGTCTCCCCACGGGCCGCGTACAGATCCTTGAAGAAGGTGGCGATCGCCTGCAGCAGCATCATGACAATGCCCAGGCACATGATGATCTTGATGGGAGCCATGTAGGGCGACCACGCCGAGTAGCTGGTCTCCTTGTATTCGATGGCGTACTCGGTGGAGGAAATGCCACCGATCAGCAGCATCACCAGGTAGAAGATCAGCATGAACACGGTGATCGCATCGACCACCGCTCGGGTGCGTGGCGACCAGTTGCTGTAGGCCAGGTCCATGCGCACATGGGCGTCGAGCTGCATCGAGTAGGCACCGCCGAGCAGGAAATAGGCGACCATGAGGAATTGGGCGCTTTCCAGGGTCCAGATCGATGGCGTGAAGAAAGTCTTGCTGATGGAGGAGTACAGGAGCACCGCCAGCATGGCGAAGATCAGGTACATGGCGAAGCGCCCGACCCTCAGGTTGAATGCGTCCACGACCCGGACGAAAGCTCTAATGCCCTTGCGCATGCAGTTTCCTGCTGTTTTTGTTCGTTATCCCGTCAGCCTAGACGAAGATTCGCCAAAGCCAACCGCCCCGCCGAGCCATAGCAGGAAACGCGCCAGCCATTAGCGGCAAGCCTTTCGTCGAACAAAATCAAGCACTTGGAAAGTACCGTGCTAGAGCCTCAGCGCAGCAGAAAGGCAACCAGCACTGCAACGGTGCGCTGTGCGTCCTCTTCTTGGGGCACATGACCAAGGTCATCGAACAGCACCAGCTGGCTGCCCTCGATGTCAGCGGCGAAGCGCTCGGCATTGTCCGGAGGAATCAGCCGGTCACGCGCGCCCCAGATGACCAGCGTAGGCAATTGCAGTTCGCCGATACGCTCGTGCAGCTCGCCGCTGGGGGCCTGAGCGAAGCGCTGGCGCAAGGCCTGGCGGTTCCCCTCACGCAACGTCAGTTGGTAGTAGCGCTCGACCAGTTCATCGTCGACTTTGTCCGGATCGCCATAAACGTTGCGCACGCTCGACTCGATCATGCTCCGCGGCAACAAGCGGCTCATCAGCGGCGCCAAGGCCGGGATGCCTGCCAGGCGAAAGCCTATCGGTACAGACTCGGCGTTGCGCGGATAGCCGGCCGCGTCCACCAGCACCAGACGTGCACTACGTTCGGGATGGGCCAGGGCAAAGCGCCAGGCCAACTGGCCACCGAAACTGTTGCCGACCAGCACAACACGGTTCACCCGTAGATGATCGAGCAGGGCGAGGAGAAACGCCGTGTAGTGCTCGACGTGGTAATCGCCATCGACGAATGGCCCGGTGAGGCCGAAGCCGGGCAGATCCACACTAATCACCCGGCGCCATGGAGCCAGTTCCTTCACCCAGCCTTCCCAGGTGTGCAGGCTGGCCGACGTTCCGTGCAGCAGCAGGATAGGCTCGGGGTCATCGCGTCGCCCCTGATCACGAAGGTGCACCGACATTCCATCGATGTCGACGAACTGCGACGGAGGTGGCGCCCAGCGGGCCTTGAGCTCGTCCAGAGGACGGTCCGGCGCCCAGTTGAGGGCGACGAAAGCGGCGAGAGTCAGCCCGAATACCAGCAACAGGCCGAGCAGCACACGGGCGAGACGTTTCATCTGGGCAGTCCTGAACGCAGCGGAAGCACGATGCTAGTCGGCCACTGCGAACGCGCCTATCGCCCGGAAGAGGGAATCGCCAGACAGAACAATCAGAACCCGACCAGCAGCATCCACAGCGGCAGGGAAATCGCCGCCAATAGCGTGGACAGGGAAATCGCCGCGCTGACGCTACGGCTGTCTTCGGCCGTACGGGCAAACGCCATCACGTTGACCCCGCTGGGACAAGCTGCGAGCAACACCAGCACGCTACGCGCGGTCTCGTTGAGACCGGGAAGCTGGCCGCTGAGCCACCAGACCAGTGCCGGGAGCAGCAGCAGTTTGGCCAACGCCACACCCCAGGCTTCACCGGTAGGACGCAAACGATAGCGCGACAGGCTGGCGCCGAGCACGATCAGCGCGCAGGGCAGCGCAGCCTGGCCCAGCCAAGTGATCGCCCGCCACAGGCTCTCCGGCACCAGCAACCCGGACAGGTTAAGCAAGGCCCCCAGGCCCAGACCGATGATCATCGGGTTGGCCAGGTTCTTCAGAAGTGCACGGCCGTCGACGCGCTCCTGGCTGCCAAAGGCGGCGTAAAAGCTGTGCAGGGAAAATAGCGTGAGGCTGTGAAACACCAGAATGGCGAAGACATAGAGCAGGCCGTCATTACCCATCAGGCTGGCGATCAGCGGGATACCGACCAGCACGTTGTTGGAGAACGCCGCCACCAATCCCAGCGGCGTCGCCGTACCGCGCCGCCAGTGCGCCAGCGCGTTGACCACGACGAACACCAGCAGCACCGGCAGGTAATAGGCCAACAACAACATCGGCGACAGCCCTTCGGCCAGCGATGCCTTGGCGATACCCGCGAACAGCAGCGTCGGCATGAACAGCTTGAAGGTGATATTGGCCAGGCCAGCCGCCGACTCGCTGGTGAGCCACTGACGCCAACCCAATACGTAGCCGAGAACGATCAAAGCGAAGATCGGCAAAATTGCCTGTGCCGCGAGCATTGCTGAGCCTGCCTCCAGGGAATTGCAAAAGAGTACGGATCGAGCACGACCCGCAAAGGGCGCCAAGCATACGCGTGCCCGGCATCCAGCGCGATGCTTCACCAAACATTCGCCGCCACGCTTAACACCCGGCCACAATCCACGAGATAGAGCCCCTCGATCAATTATTGAGGGGGTCGATGTTCACTATCAGGCCAGTCAAGTTCTTATCTGCGCTCATGTCCTTAAGAATTGATTCCGAAGCCACTTTTTACTCCTCAAGGAGACATCGACATGAAAGCTCAACTGACCCTCGCCACTCTGGCCCTTAGTCTGATCACCACCAGCGTATTCGCCGCCCCGAGCAGCGCGCCCTTCCCTCTGGTGGGTGAAGCCAAGGACAGCCAGGTCCAACAACAACCCGTCGCACCGCTGGCCGAGAACGGCTCCGAACGCACTCCGGGCGCGCAACGCATTCAACTGGCCGAAGATGGTTACGACCGCACTCCCGGCAGCCAGCGTATCCAGCTGGTAGAAGGCGGATATGAGCGTACCCCTGGTGCCCAGCGCGTTCAGTTGGCCGAAGGTGGTTACGAACGTAGTCCTGTCGCACAGCGTGTACAGCTGGCCGAAGGCGGCTCTGATCGCTTGACCGAGCAAAGTGGACGCACTGCATAAGTGCTATCGCAACCCCCCAAGCCCGGCACAGGCCGGGCTTTTTCATGCCTGCGATTTATAGGCGAGCGCGCACTGGCACGCTGCGAGTCACGCCGTCCCTGCAGAGGGCAAGCGGTAGATCCAGATACGTCGCAGCACAGTCGCAAACTGCCCCCACAAGGTGCCGCAGTTGTAATGCTGGCCATGACGTTCGGCGATCAGGCGCACCTCACGCGCCAGTTCGGCATAGCGCCGCGCGGGCAAATCCGGGAACAGGTGATGCTCGATCTGATGGCTGAGGTTGCCGGTCAGAATATGCAGCAGCGGCCCACCGGACAGGTTGCTCGAGCCGCGCAGTTGCCGCAAATACCAGTGCCCGCGCGTCTCCCCTTGCAATATTTCTGGCGCAAAGACCGCCGCCTTCTCGGTGAAATGGCCGCAGAAGATCACCAGAAAAGTCCATAGATTACGCAGCAGATTGGCCACCAGATTGCCCGTCAGCACAGCCATGGCATTGGCACCGAGCAGCAAGGCCAGCAGCGGAAACGCCAGATAGTCCTTGCCCCACTGCCGCGCCAGCTTGGCACTGAACTGACGTGCCAGCGGCCGCACCTCCTCCTTGCTGATGCGGCCTTTCACCAGTTTGTCCAGGCGCAGGTGCTGGATCGCCACCGCGTACTGGAACAGCAGCGCCTGGATCGTCACCCACAGCGGCTGCCAGCGGTAGAAAGGCTTCCAACGCTGCTCCGGGAACAGCCGCACCACGCCGTAGCCAACGTCATCGTCCATGCCCAGCACGTTGGTGTAGGTGTGATGCACATGGTTATGGGTGTGCCGCCAGAAGTCCGCGGGGCCGACGATGTCCCACTCATACTGGCGTCCGGCGAATTCCGGGTCGTTCATCCAGTCGTACTGGCCGTGCATCACGTTGTGGCCCAGCTCCATGTTCTCGAGGATCTTGCCCAGCCCCAGCAAGAACGTACCGAGCAGCCAGGTTGGTGGAAACCAGCCAAACATCAGCAGCGCACGGCCAGCCCAGCAGCACAGGCGCACCACCCCACGCACACGGCGAATGTAGCGCGCATCGGCCTCGCCCAGGTCGGCCAGGGTACGCTGGCGCAACTCGTCCAGCTCCTGGCCGAAGGCTTCGAGCTCGGCAGGGGTCAACTCACGATCGGGACGATGGCTCACAGGTCGATCTCCACATCCCCATGCGGGGCACTGACACATAGACGGATGGGCTGCCCCGGCTCGGCGAACAGTTCACCGCTGCGCAGATCACGCACCGTGCCGGCCAGCAGCAAACAGGTACAACTGGTACAGATGCCCTGACGGCAGCCGTGAGCCGGGCGCAGCCCGGCAGCTTCGGCCTGCTCCAGCAGATTCGCGTTGCTGCTGCCGGAAACCTGCTGCCGGCTCCGGGCGAAGCTCAAGCGGACCTCGCCAGCCTCCGTTTCGGCCAGCAGCGGAAGCGGACTGAAGCTTTCCGATTGCACGCTGCTGCCGCGTTCGGCGTCATGCCACCAGCCACACGCCTGCTCGACAAAACCACGCGGGCCACAGACCCGCAGGTGATCGCCCGGCAACGCGGCCAGCCGTTCGGCCGACAGGCGATCACCCTCGCCACTGAAAACCCGCTGCACCTGGAAGTTGGCATGACGTGCCGACAATGCCTGCAGCTCTGCGGCAAAAGCTTGCTGCCCCTGATGACGAACCTGATGCAGCAACGTCACTGGCGCAGCGAAGCCACGCGCGAGAGCGTCACGCAGCAGGCCGAGCAACGGGGTGATGCCGCTGCCAGCCGCTAGTAGCAACACGGCGTTGTGCTTCTGCGGCCAGGCGAACTCGCCGAATGCCTGACCCAATTCGATCACCTCACCCACCTCCAGGTGATCGAGCAGCAGATTGGACAGGCGCCCGCCCGGCTGGCGTTTGATCGCAATCTCGATGTGCCCGTCGGTTGCCACCGAAGTCAGGCTGTAACTGCGTCCGTGACGCACGCCGTCCTGCTCCAGATACAGCTGGACATGCTGCCCAGCTCGCCAGTCGCGCGCATTGCCATTGCAGCGCAGTTGCAGTGCCAGCATGTCGTCGGCGACCCAGCGGCGCGCCTCGACCTGAGCGAACACACGATTAAGGCGCAGCGCCGCGTGCAACTGACGCAGGCACAGATCGACATCCGCTTCACGCAGCCAGCCGTTCGCACAAAGCTGACGCAGAGGCTGTAGGTAAGCCGCCAGCCACCGCGCCCCTGAGAGAGAAAGTAAAGCCATCGAAGAATTCCAGTGAACACTTGTGCACAAGGCTGACAGATAGCCCGTGTTTCAGTCAACAGTCGTTCACCGAACTGCATCTGCGCGGTTCGACGCTGGCGCCATGCATTTGCTAGAGTGCGGCATCGCTCAACGACCCGATTTCGCATGACGCCACGCGCCGAACAGAAGCAGCAGACTCGCCAGTCCCTGATGGACGCAGCCCTCACCCTGATGGAGAGCGGGCGCGGCTTTGGCAGCCTGAGCCTGCGCGAGGTCACCCGCGTCGCCGGCATCGTGCCCACCGGTTTCTATCGCCATTTCGCCGACATGGACGAACTGGGTCTGGCGCTGGTGGCGGAAGTCGGTGAAACCTTCCGTGCGGCGATCCGCCAGGTGCGTCGCCACGAGTTCGAAATGCGCGGCATGATCGACGCCTCGGTGCGTATCTTCCTTGCCGAAGTGGCCGCCAATCGCGCCCAGTTTCTGTTCCTCGCCCGCGAGCAGTACGGTGGCTCACAACCGGTGCGCCAGGCCGTTGCGGCCCTGCGCGAACGCATCACCAGCGACCTGGCCGCCGACCTCAAGCTGATGAACCGTATGCCGCACCTCGACGATGCAGCGCGCGACGTGGTGTCGGACCTGGTGGTGAAGACCGTATTCGCCACCCTGCCCGAACTGATCGACCCACCCGCGGAAACCCTGCCGGCGCACCTCACCGCAGAGGCCAAGGTCATCCAGCAACTGCGCTTCATCATGGTCGGTGGCAAGCATTGGCTGGGGCTGGGCAAGCCCTCCGACTAGAGCGCACCAAAATCGCCCATAACTAACAAAAACGCACCAAATCAAACCTGACCGCCTCGCCAAGTTATCCACAACAGGCTTGAACGCCCCGCCTTGCGCCACTCTTCAGCCTTGGCAAGCCACTTGCACTATTTCCGGGCACATTGCCCCGGAATAGATACGCATGCTGGTGATCCACTCCCGAATCGCGCCGCAGAGCGCCTGCCACGCTGAACTGGAACTGACCTTCGAAGCCCGCAGCAAGAGCCGCCTGCGCTGTTTCACCACTGACGGTGAAGAGGTAGGCCTGTTCCTCGAGCGCGGCCAACCGGCGCTGGCTGATGGTGAGTGTCTGCTGGCCAAGGACGGACGCATCGTCAAGGTACGGGCCAAGGCTGAGCCGCTGCTGCACGTTACCTGCGCCAGTCCCTTCGAGCTGATGCGCGCCGCCTACCACCTAGGCAACCGACATGTCGCCCTGCAACTGGGTGACGGCTGGCTGCGCCTGCCTGACGACTACGTGCTCAAGGCCATGCTCGAACAGCTCGGTGCTACGGTCGAAGCCGTCGAAGCGCCCTATCAGCCCGAGCAAGGCGCCTACGGCGGCGGCCATCACCATTCCCATCACGGCGATGAAGAATTCAATTACGGCCCGCGCCTGCACCAATTCGGGGTGCGCAAGTGACGCTGCCCCCATCGAGCCTGACAAAGGCAACGCCATGAAACCTGCCTGGGCATTGTTGCGCCTGGCCAGCCCGCAGCTGCCGATTGGCGGCTACAGCTACTCGCAAGGCCTGGAATGGGCCATCGACAGCGGCCTGATCACTGATGCCGCAAGCGCCGAGTGCTGGCTGGCCGATCAACTGACGCTCAACCTCGCCCGCTTCGAAGCACCGCTGCTACTGGCTCACTGCCGCGCCGCCGACGAGGGCGACTGGCCGTGCCTGCAGCAACTGGCCGAACAGCACCGCGCCAGCCGCGAGACACGCGAGCTGGCTCTGGAGAGCAGGCAGATGGGTTACTCGCTGCGGCAACTGCTCGAAGGCCTGCCCGAACTGGACGAGGCGGCGCGTGAAGCACTTGCAGCCCAGGACGAACCCGGCCTGGCACTGGCCTGGGCCCTGGCCGCACGCGCCTGGCAGATCAGCCCGGACGACGCCCTGGCCGCCTGGCTCTGGGGCTGGCTGGAAAACCAGCTCGCCGTGCTGATGAAGGTGTTGCCGCTGGGTCAGCAGGCCGCCCAACGCCTGACCAGCCGCCTGCTACCGCAGCTCGATGCCGCCCAGCAGCAAGCCGCCAACCTTTCCCCTGAACACTGGGGCAGCGCCGCCTTCGGCCTGGCCCTGGCGAGCATGGCGCACGAGCGCCAGTACTCACGTCTATTCCGCTCCTGACGAGGAACAACAGCACATGAACAGCCAACCCCTGCGTGTCGGCATCGGCGGCCCGGTCGGTTCCGGCAAGACCGCTCTGACCCTGGCCCTGTGCCGCGCCCTGCGCGAGCGCTACAACATCGCCGTGGTCACCAACGACATCTATACCCAGGAAGACGCCCAGTTCCTGGTGCGCAACGAGGCCCTGGAGCCCGAGCGCATCATCGGCGTGGAAACCGGCGGCTGCCCGCATACCGCCATCCGCGAAGACGCCTCGATCAACCTGGAGGCCGTCGAACAACTCAACCGCCGTTTCCCCGGCCTGGACCTGATCATCGTCGAATCCGGTGGTGACAACCTGTCCGCCACCTTCAGCCCCGAGTTGTCCGACCTGACCCTCTACGTGATCGACGTATCGGCCGGCGACAAGCTGCCACGCAAGGGCGGCCCGGGCATCTGCAAGTCCGACCTGCTGGTGATCAACAAGGTCGACCTCGCGCCCATGGTCGGCGCCTCGCTGGAGGTAATGGAACGCGACACGCTGAAGATGCGCGGCGACAAGCCCTTCGTCTTCAGCAACCAGAAAGTCGGCCAGGGTCTCGACGAGATCATCGCCTTCATCGAACGCCAGGGCATGCTCACCGCGGCCTGATTCCACTCAAGGAGAACCTCATGAATCTGCGCAAAACCCTCTACGCCATCGCACTGTTCTGCACCCCGGCGCTGGCCTTTGCTCACCCCGGGCACGGCGACTCCGGGCTGATGGCCGGCCTGGCTCACCCGGTGTTTGGCCTGGATCACCTGCTGGCGATGTTCGCCGTCGGCCTGTGGGCCGCGCAACAGAGTGGTGCGGCGCGCTGGGCGCTGCCGGTGACCTTCGTTGGCACCATGCTTGTTGGCGGCCTTCTCGGCTTCGCCGGTGTGGAAATCCCGCTCATGGAGACCGGCATCGCCGGTTCGGTTCTGGCCTTCGGCCTGCTGGTGGCCGTGGCTGCACGCCTGCCCATGGCGGTATCCGTTGCCCTGACCGCGCTCTTCGCCCTCACCCACGGCGTCGCCCACGGCCTGGAATTGCCTGATCTGGCCAGCCCCTTCGGTTACGCCATCGGCTTCATCGTCGCCACTGCGGCACTGCACGCCATCGGCTTCGCCCTGGTGCGCTTCCTGCCGCAAGCGGCGGCGCCGTTGGTGCGTATCGCCGGTGCAGCCTCGGCAGCGACCGGTGTCTGGTTGCTGGCTAGCTGAAGAGCCGCAGCCAATAGCGGCTGCCGTGGTGCGCGCAGCGCACCCTACCCCCGTAGGGTGCGCCATGCGCACCGATGCCGGCTTGCCCATTGCGGATCTTGCGATGGGCTCGGCGCCCCGCAAGCCGCAATGCTTGCCAATGCCTCTGTAGTGGGGCACAAAGTCCCGAACCGCTTTCGAGACCCGGCCCATGCTGCGCATCACCCGATTTCTGCTCGTCCCGCTGCTGCTGATCGGCGTCGTCGTGCTGGTGCTCACACTGACCAGCCGCCCGGCGAGCACGCCTGCAGTGCTCGAGGACCTTGGCGAACGCCCCCTGGTGATCGCCCATCGCGGTGGCAAGGGGCTGTGGCCGGAGAACACCCTGTTCGCCTTCGAGCGCGCCACCGCTCTCGGCGTCGATATGCTGGAGATGGATCTGCACCTGAGCCAAGACGCCAAGTTGGTGGTGATCCACGATGACACCCTGGAACGCACCACCAATGGCCAAGGCCCGGTCGCGCACTTCAGCCTCGCCGAACTGCAAGCGCTCGATGCCGGCTACAAATGGACGGCCGATGGCGGTCAGAGTTATCCCTACCGTGGTCAGGGTACGCGCATTGCCGCACTGAAAGAGGTGTTCGAGCGCTTCCCATTGATCCCCAAGGCGCTCGAAATCAAGGTGCCCGATGTCGGTATGGAAGCTGTGCTCTGCGAAATGCTGGCGGCTTACGACCAACTCGATCGGGTCATTGTCGGCAGCTTTCATGAGCGCAGCCTCAAGCGCTTCAGGGAGCTATGCCCGGAGGTCGCCACCGCGGCAGGGCCGGTCTCGGTGCGCCTGCTACTGGCGCTCAACTGGCTGGGACTGAGCGACCTGCTGTCGCCTTCCTACCCGGTGCTGCAGATACCGCCCGAGCACAGCAGCCTGACCCTGGCGACACCGCGGCTGGTTCGCAATGCACAGGCGCGCGGCCTACAGGTACATCTGTGGACGATCAACGAGCAACCCAGCATGCGCGCGCTGTTGGAGATGGGCGTCAATGGCCTGATCACCGACTATCCGGATCGCGCCTTGCAACTGCTGGGGCGCTCCACCCAGCTCGGTGCGTTGACCGAAGACTAAGCGCACAGCGCGGGCAAACACTGACTCGACGTGTGCCAGCGCGCGCCATCACCAGCTTATCCACAGACTGATCAACAGATTCAGGGGATAATCTTCACCCTGCGAGTGATCATCAGAAAAAACACTGGACAAACGCACGCAATCTGCCCTCTTCGCGGCGCCCACAACGGCCTGATCAAAAAAACGCCAAAGCGCTGAAGCCTTCGCCAGCAAAGGGCTACGACAAGGATTACAGAAGTTATCAACAACATCACCCACAGCTCTCGTGGACAAACGCAAAGCTCGGCTACAGCTTCACGAAAACATGTCAAGTCTCTGTGTACAAAGGGAAAATGCCACTGATCAAATCTTCATCAGCACCCTGAAAACGGCGCCATTTAAGCCCCACAGACAGGCACCACCAGCTTATCCACAGTTATTCCCACAGGCTTCGTGGAAAACTTTATTTTCCCCACCTGGCATACTGCCTGCTTAGGCGAGTAGCCTTCGTTTCCCTGCCTAGTAAGGACGCTTCATGTTCAGTTTCTTCCTCGCCGCCATGCTGCTTGGTTTCGTGTTCAACGCCGCTCCGGGTGCCGTGTTCAGCGAAACCCTGCGCCGCGGCCTGCGTGACGGCTACAGACCTGCGCTGCTGGTGCAGATCGGCTCGCTGGTGGGCGACGCCACCTGGGCCGCACTCGGCCTCACCGGCCTGGCGCTGCTGCTCGACAGCGCACAGATTCGCTACCCGCTGACGCTGGCCAGCGCGCTCTACCTGGCCTGGCTTGGCTATCAGTCGCTACGCGACGCCCATCGCCCGCCACAACCCAGCGATGATGGCCAGGTCGCTGCCGGTGGCGCTTTTGCCGCGGGCGCGGCGCTATCGCTGACCAACCCGCAGAACATCGTCTACTGGGCTGCGATGGGTGGTGCGATGGCCGCCATCGGTGTCGCCCAGCCAACACCCATGCATTTGGCGGTGTTCTTCGCCGGGTTCATGGTGTCGTCGATCCTCTGGTGCTTCATCTGCGCCGGCCTGGTGGACTGGTTCCGCCGCGCCGCCTCGCTGCTCTGGCACCGCCTGACCTATGCAGCCTGCGGCGTGGTGCTGCTGGGCCTGGCCGGGATGAGTGCGCTGGAACTGGTCTGATCGCACGGCGGCTATCGCCATCATCGAAACAATCTAACGGCGCGGCGCCGGCATCGGGACTAGCCTGAACAGCATGTCCCTGCGTCAGGAAGCCGCGCCATGTACCTCAACGACCTGCTCAAGCAACTGCTCGCCAGCTACGCCTGCGCTACCTGCGGCATTGATACGCGGCACTGACACTTGGTGGCTGCGTAGCGACTGGTTACCCTTGGCGCATTCAGCCAAGGAGTTCGTCCATGTCCCTGCGTAGCGTCTGCGTCTTCTGTGGAGCCAGCCCCGGCGCCAGTCCTATCTACCGCGAAGCCGCCGAAGCGCTGGGTCAGCACCTGGCCGAGCGTGGCATTCGTCTGATCTACGGCGGCGGCGCCGTCGGCCTGATGGGTGTGGTCGCCGACGCGGCGCTCAATGCCGGTGGCGAAGTGATCGGCATCATCCCGCAAAGCCTGGAGCGCGCCGAAATCGGCCACCGCGGTCTGACCTGCCTGGAAGTGGTGGATGGCATGCACGCACGCAAGGCGCGCATGGCTGAGCTGGCTGACGCCTTCATCGCCCTGCCCGGCGGCCTCGGCACCCTGGAAGAACTGTTCGAGGTGTGGACCTGGGGCCAATTGGGCTATCACGCCAAACCGCTGGGCCTGCTGGAAGTGAATGGCTTCTACAGCAAGCTCGGCGACTTCCTCGATCACCTGGTTGCCGAGCGTTTCGTCCGTGCTCAGCACCGCGAGATGCTGCAGATTGCCGATAGCCCGCAAAACCTGCTCGATGCCCTGAGCGAATGGCGCCCCAGCGCGGCACCGAAGTGGGTGGATCGCGCGCCCGTCTGAGCCTATACGCAGACATGTAAGAATCTGTTCACGATCTCGCGAGCTAGAGCCATACAAGGCAAACACAGGCGAGGAAGCGGAGTTTACGAGCTGTAAATGAGCATTCCGAGCCTGTTTTTAACGCAGTAGGGCCGACGCGCAGCAGATCGTGAACAGGTTCTAACACAATGCTACGCTCTGCGGTCTCTCCCCCACGGAAGCCGCAACATGGCCGGAAGCAGCCTGCTCGCCCTGATCGACGACATCAGTACCGTACTCGACGACGTCGCCACCATGACCAAGATCGCCGCGCGCAAGACCGCCGGCGTGCTCGGTGATGACCTCGCGCTCAATGCCCAGCAGGTCACAGGCGTACGTGCAGACCGCGAGCTACCGGTGGTCTGGGCGGTCGCCAAGGGTTCGCTGCTGAACAAAGCGATTCTAGTGCCGGCCGCCCTGCTGATCAGCGCCGTGGCGCCCTGGCTGGTTGTGCCGCTGCTGATGCTCGGCGGCCTGTTCCTCTGCTACGAGGGCGCCGAGAAACTGGTGCACAAGCTGCTGCACCGCCATGGGGAGGACGACAAGCAGGCACACCTGGATGCCATCGCCGACCCCGAGGTCGACCTAGTGGCATTCGAGCGCGAGAAGATTCGTGGCGCCGTGCGCACCGACTTCATTCTCTCGGCGGAAATCATCGCCATCACCCTCGGCACCGTCGCCGCTGCCAGTTTTCTCAATCAGGTGCTGGTGCTCAGCGGCATCGCGCTGGTGATGACCGCCGGGGTTTATGGGCTGGTCGCCGGCATCGTCAAACTGGATGACGCCGGGCTCTATCTCAGCCAGCGCACCAGTGCCTTCGCCCAGGCCTGTGGTCGCGGCATCCTGCGCCTGGCGCCCTGGTTGATGAAGACGCTGTCAGTGGTTGGCACAGCCGCGATGTTCATGGTCGGTGGTGGCATTCTCAGCCACGGCCTGCCGCCGGTGGAGGCAGCGGTACACCATGCAGCGGATTGGGTAGCGCGCGATGCCGGGCACCTAGTGTCGCTGCTCGTCCCCACCCTGCTCAATGCGCTGTTCGGCATCCTCGCTGGCTTGCTGACGCTGCCGCTGGTCAGCCTGTGCGGTCGCCTCTGGCGGTCGCTTCGGCCCGCCAAGGCCGAGTGAAAAGATCAAAGCGTGTGCAAACGCCTGCGGCCCTTGGCCCGCGCTGCCTGGGGGGGATTCTCCCCAAGCTTATCCACAGCTTGCTCCACGTTTTTCGGGGATAAAAACCAAATCCACTCCGGGCGCACTATCGATGCGTGACAACGCAAGGCAAACCACTGGTTTACTTGAAGTTTTTCACCGTTCATAGGTGTATTTCAGCGCGTTGGCGAAAAGCTGAACAATGGCCTGAAAGCCCCGAAACGGCGGGATTGCAGCGGTTGTTCCAGAATTTGTGTACAGAGTTACCCACAGATTCCGTGCACAACTGCTGCCACCATTTATCCCGCCAACGGCAACACGGTCACCTGCACTTCCGGGTCGTGGCTGCCGCCCCCCAGAATCACCCCACGCAGCGGCGACACATCGGAGAAATCCCGCCCCCAAGCCAGGGTGATGTGCTCCAGTGCCGGGCGCACGTTGTTGGTCGGATCGAAGTCCACCCAGCCCTGACGCGGGCAAAACAGCGAGACCCAGGCATGCGAGGCATCCGCCCCAATCAGCCGAGGCTGGCCGGGCGGTGGCTGAGTTAGCAGGTAGCCGCTGACGTAACGCGCCGCCAGCCCACGCGAACGCAGACAGGCAAGCATGAGGTGGGCGAAGTCCTGGCACACCCCACGCTTCTCTTCCAGCACTTGCAGCAGCGGCGTGGCCACCTGAGTGGCTTCAGCATCGAAGCTGAATTCGTCGAAGATCTTCTGCATCAGCGCCTGGCACGCCTGTAGCAGCGGGCGCTCCGGCGTGAAGCAATCGTCGCCGTAGTCGGCGAACACCTGCTTGAGACGCACATAGGGCGATTCGAAGCGGTAGCGCGCCGCCTCCAGCAACGCTGGCGCCATCCGTTTGCCGCTGTAGCTGAGAGCCGCGCTGGTAGCCTCCCAGCTTGGTGAGTCATCCAGCTCCAGCGCTGGCCGCGCCAGCACTTCGACGCGCAGCCGAGCGCTGACGACCAACGCCTCATGTGGGCGCTCGAACACCAGGCGGGTCAGGGGGTTGCCGAACACGTCCAGACCGTCACGACGCTGGCAGGGCTGTGGGTCGATACGCAATTCCTGTTCATGACAGCGCTGCCAGGGGCATTCGCGCGGCCACAGGTGCGCCAGTTGCTGGGCCAGGGAAACCGGCGCCGAGTAACGGTAATGGGTGTCGTGGAGAACCTGATACAACGCGCTGCTCATGAGGATTGCGTCCGCTGACTGACATCGACATGGGCGAAGAAACGCAGCCCGAGGTGATCGGAGACCGCGCCGGCAGCTTCGCTGATGGCCACCAGCAAATCGGCCAGACCCTCGAGCACCGCCCGGGTGCTGCCAGGGCCAAACAGCGGGTTTTCCAGGCTGGCCAGGCTGAAGGCGGAGAGCTGCTGTTCCAGATAGACCAGGTAGCGCTCGGCCGGCAGCTCGAAACGCTCGTTGAGCCCTTCCAGTGAGCGCAGCAAGGTGCGCATCTGGAAGATCACGGCGTGCGGGTTCTGCTCATCGAGCAGCAGCAGGTCGAGCACCGGGATCAACTGCGCCGAGGCCAGGTAACGAGTACGGTAGGTGATGCTGCTGTTGCCCAGTTCCAGCAGCCATTCCAGCGCCGACTGGTCGGTGGCCGAGCCGCTACGCAGGAAGCCGGCGAAACTATCGCAAAGAAACTGCAAGCGCTCGATGTAACGACCGAGCATAAGGAAGCGCCAGCCGTCGTCGCGCGTCATGTCATCGAGGGCAAAGCCCGACAGCGCCGCCAGCGACATCAGCAGACGGTTGAGAAAATCCAGCAGCTCGCCGAAATCGGCCGGCTGGCCTTCGAGCAACTGCGCCTCGCACTGCAGTTCCACCAGCGCCTGCCAGTTGGCCTGGGACAGCTTGCCGCGCACACTGCCAGCGGCCCACTGCAAGCGCTGCAGATTGGAACGCAGACTGGCCGGCCAGTCGCTGCCGAGCAACGCCTGCAACAGACGCTCCGCCAGCTCGCCCTCTTCGGGTTCTGCCAGCAGGCCCAATTCCTGCGCCAGCGCCAGCGCGCTCTGCAGCGCCTGTGGGTCGTCATCGTCATCGACGTAGCGCGCCAGCATGATGCGCAGCAGGCGCGCATTGCCCTCGCAGCGCTCGGCGTAACGACCGAACCAGTACAGGTTCTCCACCACGCGTGAAGGCAGGAAGGGGTCGCTGCGCACCAGGTCGGCGGTGCCGAGGGTGCGTTGCGTCTGCCAGGGCTCGCCGCCGCTCTGCCGCGTGCCGAGCACCCAGGTATCCTTGCTTGCCCCGCCGCGCTGCATCGACACGACCTCGGCATCGGCCTCGGCGGCCACGCGAGTCAGGCCACCCGGCATCACCCGATAGCCATCGGCGCTGGCCACGGCGAACACGCGCATGCCGATGGCCCGCGGCTGCAAACCGCTGCCGTCCCATACCGGCGCCTGCGACAGCTTGGCCCGCGCTTGCGCGACATAGGCGTAGGGACGTGCCTGCAGGCGCTCGGCCAGCTTGGCGCGCTGCGCCTCGTCCAGATCACGGCCGAATACCGGATTGAAGCTCTGCGAGGGGAAGGCCGGACGCACCAGCAACTGGTCGAGCTTTTCCAGTGCTTCGTCCAGCACCGGCGGTTCGCCGCACCACCAACTGGCGATGGATGGCAGCAGCAGTTCCTCGCCCAACAGGTGCTCGCTGATCGCCGGCAAAAAGCCAGGCAGGCCGGGGGATTCCAGCACACCGCTGCCCAGGGCATTGGCCACCAGCACGCGGCCACGGCGCACGGCCTCGAGCAGGCCAGGTACGCCAAGGGCGGAATCGGTACGCAGCTCCAGCGGGTCGCAGTAGTCGTCGTCGAGACGACGCAGCACCGCGTGTACGCGGCGTAGTCCGGCCAGAGTCTTGAGGTAGAGCGTGGCGTCGCGCACGGTCAGGTCGCTGCCTTCGACCAGTGGATAACCGAGCTGGCGCGCCAGGTACAGATGTTCGAAGTAGCTCTCGTTGAAGCGCCCCGGCGTCAGCAGCACCACCAGCGGTGTCTCGCCGCCACTCGGGGCCTGACGAGCCAGGGTGTCCTGCAGGGTGCGGAAGAAACCGGCCAGGTACTGCACGCGCAGGTCGCGGTACAGCTCGGGGAAGGCGCGCGAGACGATCTGCCGGTTCTCCAGCGCATAACCGGCACCGGAGGGCGCCTGGGTACGGTCGGCGGTGACCCACCAGCGCCCGTCCGGCGCCCGAGCCAGATCCACCGCATACATATGCAGCCAGGTACCACCCGGTGCCTGCATGCCCTGACAGGGCCAGAGGAAATTGTTGTGGCCGAACACCAGTTCGGTCGGCAGCAGGCCTTCGGCGATCAGCTTCTGCGGGCCATACAGATCGGCCAGCACGCGGTTGAGCAAGGTCGCGCGCTGGGCCACGCCAGCGGCGATCTGCTGCCACTCGTCAGCGGGGATCAGATTGGGCAGCAGGTCGAGTTCCCACGGGCGGTCGGCGCCGTCCGGGTCGGCGTAGACGTTGTAGGTAACGCCGTTTTCCTGAATCTGCCGCGCCAACATTGCCTCGCGCTGCGCCAGGTGTTCCGGGCGGCTGCGTGCCAGTTGCTCGTAAAGGCGGCGCCAATGCGGGCGCACGTTGCCCTTGGCGTCGAGCAGTTCGTGGTAGGCCCCGGCAGGAGGCGGATAATCAGCTAACAGGTCGTGCATGGCAAGCTCGGCAGTGGCAAGGCGGTGCAAATCCTTGAAGCACCGTGGGAGGGGCTTTAGCCGCGACCGTCGCCGCTAAAGCGCCTCCCACACATTGCTGGATTGCGTCAGACGCGACGCAGATCCAGGGTCATCGGCAGTTCATTATTATCTATCGGCTGCGTGACTGGGCGCTTGCCTGGGCTGTGACCCAGGCGGAAGAAGCGCGCCAGACGCCGGCTTTCCGCCTCGTAAGCGTTGACCGGCAGGCTGTCGTAGTTACGACCGCCCGGATGCGCGACATGGTACTGGCAACCACCCAGCGAACGCTGCATCCAGGTGTCGATCAGGTCGAACACCAGCGGCGCGTGCACACCGATGGTCGGTTGCAGACAACTGGCCGGCTGCCAGGCACGGAAACGCACACCGCCGACGAACTCGCCAACCTTGCCGGTCGGCCGCAGCGGCACCGGCACGCCGTTGCAGGTCAACACATAGCGATCCGGGGCCATGCCGTTCACCTTCACCTGCAGCCGCTCCAGGGACGAGTCGACGTAGCGTACAGTGCCACCGACCGCCCCCTCCTCACCCAACACGTGCCAGGGCTCCAGTGCCTGGCGCACTTCCAGGTCGATACCCTTGATCATGAAGTCGCCGGCCTTGGGAAAGCGGAACTCCAGATGCGGGGCGAACCATTCGCTGCGCAGGCGATAGCCAAAGGCGCCCAGCTCCTGCAACACATCGGCGAAGTCCTGCTCGATGAAATGCGGTAGCAGGTAACGGTCGTGCAACTCGGTGCCCCAACGCACCAGCTTCGCCGGGCGATAGGGCTCCTGCCAGAAGCGGGCGATCAGCGCACGCAGCAACAGTTGTTGAGCCAGGCTCATCTGCGCATGCGGCGGCATCTCGAAGGCGCGCAGTTCAAGCAGGCCCAGGCGACCAGTGGCCGAGTCTGGCGAGTACAACTTGTCGATGCAGAACTCGGCGCGGTGGGTATTGCCGGTGACGTCCACCAGCAGATTGCGCAGCAGACGATCTACCAGCCACGGCGGGCAGTCGCGGCCCGGCTCCGGCATCTGCGCGAAGGCGATTTCCAGCTCGTACAGCGCGTCGTTGCGCGCCTCGTCCACCCTGGGAGCTTGAGACGTCGGGCCGATAAACAGGCCGCTGAACAGATAGGACAGCGACGGGTGGTTGTGCCAATAGCTGATCAGGCTACGCAGCAGATCGGGACGGCGCAGGAAGGGTGAATCCGCCGGCGTCGCCCCGCCGAGGACGAAGTGGTTGCCGCCGCCGGTGCCGGTGTGGCGCCCGTCAATCATGAATTTCTCGCTGGACAGACGCGACTGCCGCGCTGCCTCGTAGAGAAATTTGCAGCGCTCGACCAGCTCATCCCAACTGGCGGCGGGGTGGATGTTGACCTCGATCACGCCCGGGTCGGGGGTGACGCGGAAATACTGCAGGCGCGGGTCCAGCGGCGGCTCGTAGCCCTCCAGCAGCACCGGGCATTTAAGCTCGGCAGCCACGGCCTCGATGGCCGCGACCAACTCCAGATAGTCTTCGAGATGGCTCAGCGGCGGCATGAACAGGTACAGGCGGCCGTCGCGGGGCTCGGCACACAGCGCGGTACGGACGATGCCGGCAGCCGATTGCCCGTTGGCCGGGCGCGCGCTCTGCGGGCCGGCACTGGCACCGCGCCAGACACCGCGCAGCTGACGCTGGATCTGCGCCGAGCTGGGCAACGGCGGCAACGCCTGGCTAGGGTCGACCGGATTGACGTAGGGGTAGTCGGCCTGACTGACCCAGGGCATGGAATCCAGCGGCAGGCGGTAGCCCAGCGCCGAGTCGCCAGGCAACAGACGGCAATGCTCGTCACGCAGGAACCAGCGCCCACTCTGCCAGCCCTCGCCGACCACCTGACGCGCCAACGGCAACACGTGGCCAACCACCGAGTCGAGCCCTTGATCGAACACCTTGCGCAGGCGCTCGCGCTCCAGCGGATCACTCAAGCGCGGGTCATCCGGGGTGACGTTGTCCGGCAGCTTGCGCTCGCGCCACAGGTAATAGAACCAATCCTCATAGGCTGGGAAAACGTTGCCAGCATCCACCCCCAGATGCGCAGCCAGCGCCCCCAGGAAACGCTCGGCAGTTTCTGCCGTCGCGCCATAGCCACGTTTCTCGTCAGCCAGCAGCTTGGGGTCGTGCCATAGCGGTTCACCATCGCGCCGCCAGAAGCAGTTCAGCGACCAACGCGGCAACTGCTCGCCGGGGTACCACTTGCCCTGACCGAAATGCACCAGTGCCTTGGGCGCATAGTGGTTGCGCAGGCGATAGAACAGGTCGGCCGCCAGGCGACGCTTGTTCGGCCCGAGCGCGGCGGTGTTCCACTCGTCGTCATCGGGATAATCGAGAGCGACGAAGGTCGGCTCGCCGCCCATGGTCAGCCGCACGTCGTGCTTGTGCAGGTCATCGTCGATCTGCTGGCCCAGCGCCTGGATCGCCTGCCACTGCGCCTCGCTGTAGGGCTTGGTGACGCGTGGTGCTTCCCACACACGCTCGACGCTCATCAGGTGCTCGAATTCCACCTCGCACTCGTCCAGACCGCCGGTGATCGGCGCCGCCGAGGATGGCTCCGGGCTGCAGGCCAGCGGGATATGGCCTTCGCCGGCGAACAGGCCTGAAGTGGGATCGAGACCGACCCAGCCGGCCCCGGGCAAATACACCTCGCACCAGGCATGCAGATCGGTGAAGTCCTTGTCGGTACCGGAGGGCCCGTCGAGGGCTTTGACGTCGGCCGTGAGCTGGATCAAGTAGCCGGAAACAAAGCGCGCCGCCAGCCCCAGATGACGCAGCAGTTGCACCAGCAGCCAGGCCGAATCACGGCACGAACCGGCAGCCAGTTCGAGCGATTGCTCCGGCGTCTGCACACCCGGCTCCATGCGGATCAGGTAGCGAATGTCGGCCGACAGACGTTGGTTCAGCTCGACCAGAAAATCGATGCTGGGCACCGGTTTGCGAGAAATACCGGCCAGGTACTTGGTGAACAGCGGCGTAGCCGGCAACTTGACCAGATAAGGCGCCAGCTCGCGCTGCTCGCCCTCGGTGTAGGCGAAAGGAATGCGCTCGGCGTAGGGCTCAAGGAAGAAGTCGAACGGGTTGAACACCGCCATCTCGGCGACCAGGTCCACCTCGACCTTGAACTCGCGAGTCTTCTCCGGGAACACCAGACGCGCCAGGTAATTACCCTGCGGGTCTTGCTGCCAGTTGATGAAGTATTCGGCCGGCTCGACTTTCAATGCGTAGGAGAGAATGCGCGTGCGGCTGTGCGGTGCCGGGCGCAGGCGCACGACCTGCGGCCCGAGATTGACCGCGCGGTCGTAGCGGTAGTGGGTGACATGATGCAGCGCGACATGAATCGACACGGCGGCCTCCTGCTAGCCTGGACGATACTCAGTGCAGCGCAAGACTTATGCCAGGGGCCAAACCACGCACCGTCTAGGCGGGCATGAACCCCCGCGCACCAGAAGCAGGCCTTGCGCGCACCAGAGTCGACATCATGCACCATAGCGATGCATCGTTACGGCCAATTTGCCATGATCGACTTCTACCGTAGACTGCGCTGACTCCATGCAAGGACGTATGCCATGCCGCGCCACAGCCCTCTCCCCTCCCTCTTTGGCCTGCTGATCTTTGCACTCAGCTCACTCGTACGGGCCGACGACCCGTTACTCGAGTCACTGGCGCCAGTCGCCACGCAAACCGGCGAGCGCCAGGTACGCGGCGTACTGCGGGCCCGCAATCAGGCCGTACTGTCCAGTGAACTGCCTGGCCGCATCATCGAAATGCCCTTCAGCGATGGCCAGGACTTCAACAAAGGTGACGTTCTGGTACGTTTCGACTGCAGCGCCTATCAAGCGCAACTCAATGCAGCGCAAGCAGCTACCCGCGCCACCCGCGAAGAACTGAACCACAAGAAACAGCTGGCTGCTCTCAACTCGGTTGGCCGCTTCGAAGTAGCTTTGGCCGAGGCCCGGCAGGCTCAAGCCCAGGCGGAAACCCAGGTATACCAGGTGCAGGTGAAACGCTGCAGCGTCACCGCACCCTTCAATGGCCGTGTGGTTCTGCGCCGCGCCCAACCCCACGAAAGCGTGGCCAGCGGCACTCCACTGCTGGATGTCGTGGATAACGGCACACTGGAGATCTACCTGCTGGTGCCATCCAACTGGCTTAGCCGCCTGCAGGCGGGCCAGACCTTCGATTTCACTCCCGATGAAACCGGCAAACCGCTCAAGGCCACGGTTAAACGCCTGGGTGCGCGTATCGACGAGGGCAGCCAGACCCTGCTGCTGATCGGCAGCCTGCCGGACGATACCAAGGGGCTGCTCGCCGGCATGAGCGGTACTGCGCAACTCCAGGTGACTGAATGAACGCACCACTGCCCGGAACAGCCGAGCGAGTCTTCGCCCTTTTTCTCGGGCTTGAGCAGCAGGCCCGCAAGGCTGGCAATACCGAGCAATTGGCCTTCGCCATGGTCAATGATGGCCAGGCACTGTTCGGCTTTCGCCACGCCGCCCTATTGATCGCCGGCAAGGTGCAGGCGCTGACCGGTATCAGCGTGGTGGAAGCGCATGCGCCATTCGTCGCCTTCGTCGAGCGCGCTACCGCGACCTTGCTCAAGCAAGAACGTCTGGACGAGGGTCATAACGTCGACCCCACGCATCTGGACGAACAGGCGCGCGCCGATATGAACGACCTGTCCGCGGCACATGCCTACTGGCTTCCCCTGAAGAATCGCAGCGGCGAAACCTTCGGCGGTCTATGGCTGGCCCGCGACCTGCCCTTCAACGAGGCCGAGCAATCGCTGCTCAGGCAACTGGCCGACACCTATGCTCACGCCTGGCTGGCGCTGCAACCGCACAAGCCCTGGCGTATGCGCTGGCCGCGCAAGAAGCTGCTGGCCGTCGCGGCGGCGCTCTCGCTCCTGCTGCTGATCCCGGTACGCCAGTCAGTACTGGCACCTGCCGAAGTCGTCCCCCTGGGCGGCCGGGTGGTCGCCGCGCCACTGGATGGCGTGATCGCCGAATTTCTGGTCAAGCCCAATCAAAGCGTCGCCGCCGGTGACCTGCTGGTGCGCTTCGAGGCCACCAGCCTCAAGGCGCAGGCCGATGTGGCCGAGCGCGCCCTGGGCGTGGCCGAGGCCGAACTCAAGGCCAACAGCCAGCGCGCCTTCGCCGATGCAGAGTCCAGCGCACGCCTCGACCTACTGGCCGCGCGCGTCGAGCAGAAGCGCGCCGAACGCGACTATGCCAGGCAACTGCTGGCGCGCAGCGAGGTACGCGCCGAACGTGCGGGCATCGCCGTTTTCGCCGACGCCGAGCGCCTGACCGGCAAGCCTGTGCAAACCGGTGAGCGGCTGATGCAGATCGCCGACCCGAGCCAGGCCGAATTGCGCATCGAGCTGCCAGTGGGTGACGCCATCACACTGCAGCCGGGCGCCGAAGTCGCGCTGTTTCTCGACAGCGACCCGCTCAATCGTCATGAAGCCCAGTTGGAGCGCTCCGCCTACGAAGCACAGACCACCGCCGCCGGACAATTGGCCTACCGCCTGGATGCGCGCTTCGTCGAGGCGCCGCCACGCGTGGGCCTACGTGGTACCGCCAAGCTGTTCGGCGACCGAGCGCCGCTGGCCTATTACCTACTGCGCCGGCCCCTGGCGGCGGCACGTCAGAGCCTGGGCTTCTGATGCTGCCCGCCCTGCGCCCCGATCTGCAGCTATCGCCAGCAGCGCCTGGCCTCGACGGCGCCCCGCAATGGACGCTGGCCGACCCACTACGCGGTCGCTACTTCAAACTCGGCGCCGCCGCCGTGCGCCTGCTACGCCACTGGACACTGGGTGAGCCGCAACAGGTGCTGGCAGCGGCCAACGCCGAGCCCGGCGTACCCTTGAGCCCGGCCGAACTCGAGGACATGCTGCGCTTTCTCAGCAGCCATGACCTGATCGCCGCCCTGGACGAAAAACAGCGTGCCAGCTACGCGATGAAAGCAGCCGCACAGCGCCAAAGCCCGTGGAAGCGGGTACTGCATCAATACCTGTTCTTTCGCATTCCGCTGTGGCGGCCCGACCCTTTCCTCAATCGCGCCTGGCCTGTGCTTGAACGCCATGGCTCCTGGCTGCTGCGCTGGGGCCTGCCACTGGTCCTCGCGCTGGGTTTGTTCCTGGTGATACGCGACTGGCAGCGCTTTCTCTCGACGTTTCCTCATCTGTTCAGCCTCGGCGGCGCCCTGGCGTTCGGTATTGCGCTGACCTTCGCCAAGCTCTGTCACGAGTTCGGCCATGCCTTCATGGCCAAGCGCGCCGGCTGCCGGGTACAGAGCATGGGATTGGCCTTCATGGTGCTGCTGCCGATGTTCTACACCGATGTCAGCGATACCTGGCGCGTGCGCGACCGGCGCTCGCGACTGCTGATCGGTGCAGGCGGCGTGTTCGCTGAACTGCTGCTGGCGGTGCTGGCATTGCTGGCCTGGTCATTGCTGCCGGACGGCCCCTTGCGTACCTCGGCCTTCATGCTGGCCAGCGCGACCTGGATCACCACGTTGGTGATCAACCTCAATCCCTTCATGCGCTTCGATGGTTATTTTCTGATCAGCGACCTGTGGGGCGTGGACAACCTGCAACACCGCGCCTTCGCCCTGTGCCGCTGGCGCCTGCGCGAAGCCCTGTTCGGCTATGGCGAACAGGCACCGGAACCCTGGTCACCCAGCATGACCCGGCGTCTGCTGATCTGGGGCTACGGCTCCTGGATATGGCGCGCAATCCTGTTCCTCGGCATCGCCCTGGCGGTCTATCACCTGTTCTTCAAAGTACTCGGCATCTTCCTGATGGTGGTTGAGCTGCTCTGGTTCATTGGCCTACCCATCTGGCGCGAGCTGGGCGAATGGTGGCAACGCCGTGAACAGGCCGACTCACGCAAGGTGCTGATCACCGGCCTGAGCCTTGGCGCGGTAATGCTGGTGCTGATCGTGCCCTGGCGCAGCTCGGTGGAAGTACCTGCAGTGCTCGAAGCCTCACGCACCAGCGCCCTGCATGCGCCAATGGCTGCGCGCTTGAAAGCCGTGCATGTGCAGGACGGGCAGAGCGTGGCAGCCGGCGATCTGCTGCTGGAGCTGGATTCGCCCGACCTGGACTCGCGCCAGGCCATCGTCCGGCGCGAGACCGAAATTCTTCAGCTGCAACTGCGCCGCCAGTCCGCACGCAGCGAAACGGCAGCCGATGCGGGCATCCTCGAACAACGCCTGGCCGAAGCCGTAGCCGAGTACCGTGGCCTGGCTGCCCAGCGTGAGCGCCTGCAACTGCGATCACCGCAGGCCGGTGTGGTACGTGACCTGCAACGCGACCTGAGCGCGAATCGCTGGCTACACCCTGCCGAATCACTTGCACGCATCGTCGAGCCGGGACTACGCCTGCGCGGCTATCTGGCCGAAGAAAATCTCTGGCGGATCGAAACGGGTAGCGAAGGACGCTTCATCACTGACGACCCGGCCCGCCCGGCGGTGAAAGTGCGCCTGGACGAAGTGGATGCTACCGGCGTCGCCTATCTGGAACTGGAAGCGCTCAGCTCTGATCACGGCGGCCCCATCGCCGTGCGCCGTGACGCACAGCGCCGCGCGGAACCGGTGCAAGCACAGTACGGCGTACGCCTGACGCTGCTGGATAACGCCATCCACCCTGATCATCCTCTGCGCGGCGTAGTGATACTGGACGGAGAGCGGCAGTCGCTGCTGGGCGCTGCCTGGCGGCGGATCGCGGCGCTTGGTGTGCGCGAAAGTGGTTTTTAGTTATTGGTCGGAGCGCTCCGTAGGCGCCTATCTGGAGACCATTGACAGCTAGACTCGAAGCGGTCCTAATCCGCCAGACCAAATAATGGCATGATGAAATCAAAGGGAGCTACTCCATGTTTTGGACTACTAAGAAAGAATCATCGCGTAGCTCCCCAATCGCAGCATCCAAAACACCGCTAGCCATTTCCCTTGAGCCACGCATGCTGTTCGACGGTGCGGTAATGGCAACTGTCTCGGATGCGGCCTCCGACACGTCGCCCTCCCCCGATGGCACTCAAGCTCATAGTACGAGCGAAATCAGCGACAACCCAATGCCGCTCGCTGCGACTGCTGACCAGCGCCAAGAGGTTGTGTTCATCGATGGCAAGGTCAGCGACAAACAGCTATTGATAGATGGCATAAAGCCAGGCGTCGAGATTGTCATACTCGATAGCAACAAAGATGGGCTGCAGCAGATTGCCGATTATCTGCAAAACAGAGAGGGCATCGACGCCATACACATACTCAGTCATGGCGATACCGGCCGTATCCTGCTGGGTGATACCTGGCTCGACAAAAATGGCATCGAAAATCGGAGTGAGTTGCTCGTTGCGCTTGGCAGTGCTCTCAGCGAAAACGGCGACATTTTGCTTTACGGCTGCAACGTAGGAGTAGACGGGGCGGGAGCCGAATTCATACAGGCATTTGCCGCAGCAACAAATGCCGACATTGCGGCCTCCAATGACCTGACTGGGCACAGTGTCTTGCAAGGCAATTGGGTTCTAGAAGTGAGCACGGGCAGGGTGGAGGCTTCGCCAGCCGTTTTAGCCTCAGCAACGGATAACTATCTTTATACGTTAGAGCCCGTGGACCAAGACTTCGAAACCCCACCTGGTAGCGCTCCGTATTCATTTACTGGTTCACAGACCATCGATGGTGTCACCTACACCCTAGTATCGCCCGCTGGCGGCTTCTCCACCATCACGGCAACCGACGATTTCAGCATAACCCCGCAGGACCCCGGCAAGCTTTACGGTTATGACCTAGCCCTCGTATTCAATCTGGATACGGGTAATGCAGGCATGCCTGGACCTCTGGACGCCCGCATCACCTCTGCCGATGGCAATGAATTCAAGCTGGTATCAATGGAGATCGATACTGGGACAAACATGGGCACTAGTCCGAACCTGACAATCAAGGGTTACCTCAATGGCGTTGAGGTGGCGTCCGATACAGTAAACACGAGCGCATCAGACAGTACGGGCTCAATCACCTACACAAAAAATGCTGTTCCCGGTGGCTCGGGAGGCACGCTGACTTTTTCCAGTGCCTGGCAATACATCGATGAATTCAGGATCACTGGCAATGACACCATTGTTGCAGTTGACGATCTAAACTTTGCACCAGCGGTGCTTCCCAATGCAGCGCCCACTATCGGCAACCTCAACGGTGACAGCGTCAACTGGACTGGTGTGGGTAATACCGTGCGCCTGGACGTGGGCAGCAACGCCAGCCTGGCCGATGCCGAACTGGGGGCGCTGAACGGCGGCAACGGCAACTGGTCCGGTGCCAGCCTCGTCATCCAGCGCGACGGCACGGCAGTGAGCAGCGATGTGCTGGGCTTCGATACCTCCGGTGCGCTGTTCACCGTCAGCGGCAGCAACCTGCAGTCGGGCGGGCTGACCTTCGCCACCTTCACCAACACTGGCGGCGTGCTGACCATCACCTTCACCAGCAGCGCTACCACCGCCACCACGGCGCTGGTTAACGACGTGGCGCAGCGCATCACCTACCGCAGCGACACGCCGGCCGGCGATGCCAACGTCAAGGTCACCCTCAATGACGGTGCCGGCGGCAGTGCCACCGCAAACATCACGGTGGCCAGCGACACCATCTACGTCACCAACGCCATCGACACCGCGGCCATCGACCCCAGCAACGGCGTGAGCTTCAGCGAGGCCGTGGCCATCGCCGCGGCCGACAGCACCGGCAGCCAGACCATCGTCTTCGCCAGCAACCTGGCCGGCCAGACGCTGAACCTCAACACCGTGTCGATCAACGAAAGCCTGACCTTCGACATGGACCAGGCTAGCGGCCTGGTGCTCACCGGCGGCACCATTACCCTGGGCGGTGGCACCACCCAGACCTTCACCCATGGCGCTGGCGACACGGCGGCCATCAACAGCATCGTTGCCGGCAGCGGCGCGCTAACCAAGACCGGGGCCGGCAACCTGACCCTCGCCGGCGCCGGCAACACCTTCTCCGGGGCCACCACCATCAGTGCGGGCACCCTGACGGTCAGCGGCGGGGATGCGCTCGCCACCGCGACCAACGTATCCGTCGCCGCAGGCGCCACCCTGGCCCTGGCGGGCAACGAAGCCTTCGGCAACCTCTCCGGCGCCGGCTCGGTGACCCTGGGCAGCTTCAACCTGACCAGCACCCAGACGGCGGACACCACCTTCTCCGGCTCCATCAGCGGTACCGGCGGAGTGACGTTCAGTCAGAGCGGTTCCGCCACCTACTCGACCACGTTTTCCGGCACCAACACCTACACCGGCGCCACCCTGCTGGCCAACTACGCCTGGCTGAAGCTCAATGGCGACGCCGCCATGGCCGACAGCAGCACCGTGCGGGTCAACGGCAACAGCGTCCTGACGCTGCTGTCGAACCAGACCATCGGCAGCCTGGCGAGCAACAACGCCAATGCCAGCATTCAGTTGGGCAGCTACACCCTGACCGCTTGGGGCAACAACGTGAGTGCCACCGTCGCCGGGGTCATCTCCGGCACCGGTTCGCTGGTCAAGCAGGGCAGCGGCATCCTGAACCTGTCCGGCAGCAACACCTATGGCGGCACCACCACCATCTCTGCCGGCGCCCTGTCGATTGCCAGTGACAGCAACCTGGGCAGCGGGGCGGTCAACCTGGCGGATGGCACCGTGTTCAATGTTTCGGGCACCAGCACCATCGACAATGCCATCACCCTCACCGGCAACAGCACCCTCGACAATGGCAACGCCGTCACCTTCAGCGGTGCCATCAGCGGTGCCTACGACCTGACGAAAACCGGCAGCGGCACCCTGAGCCTGTCCGGCAGCAACAGCTACGGCGCCACTTACGTGAATGCCGGCACCCTGAGCGTGAGCAGCGACGGTAACCTGGGCTCGGGTGCCGTCAACCTGGCGGCCGGCACAACCCTGGCGGTAACTAGCGCCACCACCATCGACAACGCCATTGCCCTAGCGGGCGATGCCACGGTCAGCACGACGGCCAACACCACCCTGTCCGGGGTAATCAGCGGTGCATTCACACTGACCAAGGCCGGGGCTTCGACCCTGACCCTCTCCGGCACCAACACCTACGGCGCCACCACGGTCAGTGCCGGCACCCTCAGCGTCGCCAGCGACAGCAACCTGGGCGGCGGCACCGTTACCCTGACCGGTGGCTCGACCCTGGCGGTGACCGGCGCCACCACCATCGACAACGCCATTACCCTCAGCGGCAACGCCACGGTCAACACCGGTGCCGACACCACGCTCTCCGGCGTCATCAGTGGCAGCAACAACCTGACCAAATCCGGCGCCAGCACTCTGACCCTGACCGGCAGCAACACCTTCACCGGCAGCACCAGCGTCAACGCCGGCACCCTGAGCGTCGCCAGCGACGCCAACCTGGGCGCCGGTGCGCTCAACCTGGCCAACGGCACCACGCTGCAGATCACCGGCACCACCACCATCGACAACGCCCTGGCGCTGACCGGCCTGGTCACCGTCAATGCCGGCGCCGCCGCTACCCTGTCCAGCACCATCAGTGGTACCGGCAGCCTGACCAAGACCGGCGCCAGCAACCTGACCCTATCCGGCAGCAACACCCAGCTCGGCACCACCACCGTTTCCGCCGGCACCCTGGTGGTCGACGGCAGCACCAACAGCGCCACCACCGTGGCCAGCGGCGCGACGCTGGCCGGCAGCGGCACCCTGGGTTCAGACGTCACTGTACAGAGCGGCGGCACCCTCTCCCCAGGCAACGGTGGCGCCGGCACGCTGACAATTAACGGCAACTTGACCCTGGACTTCGGCAGCACCCTGGCGCTGGACATCAACGGTGCTACCGCGGGCACTGGCTACGACCGGGTGGTGGTCAACGGCACCGTCGACGTCTCCGGCGCCGCCCTGGCGGTCACCCACGGCTATGCGGCCGGCAGCGGCGACAGCTACACGGTGATCGTCAACGACGCCGCCGATGCCGTGACCGGCACCTTCAGCGGCGTCAGCGAGGGGGGCAAGTTCAACGCCGCCGGCAACGGCACCGAGCTGACCACCAGCTACATCGGCGGCAGCGGCAACGACCTGTCCCTGACCGCGCCCATCGCCCCGACCATCACCAGCGTCTCCTCCAGCACCGCCAACGGCACCTACAAGATCGGCGACGTCATCACCGTCACCGTGCGCTTCGACAGCGCGGTGAACGTGACCGGCACCCCGACCCTGACCCTGGAGACCGGCGCCACCGACCGGGTGCTCAACTACGTGTCCGGCTCGGGCACCGACACCCTGAGCTTCAGCTACACCGTGCAGGCCGGCGACAGCTCCGCCGACCTCGACTACACCTCCACCTCGGCCCTAAGCCTGAATGGCGGCACCATCAAGGACGGCGCCAACCAGAACGCCATCCTCACCCTGGCAGCCCCTGGCGCCGCCGGCTCCCTGGGCGCCAACAAGGCCCTGGTGGTGGACGGCGTGCGCCCGGCGGCCACCAGCATCACCCTCAGCGACACGGCCCTGCGCATCGGCGAGACCGCCACCGTCACCATCACCTTCGCAGAGCGGGTGGTCGGGCTGGACACGGCGGACTTCACGGTGTCCGGCGGCTCGCTCTCGGGCCTGAGCAGCAGCGATGGCGGCCTGACCTGGACCGCCACCTTCACCCCGAGCGCCAACGTCAGCGACGCCACCAACATCATCACCCTGAATAACGCCGGAGTGATGGACCTGGCGGGCAACGTCGGCAGCGGCACCACCGACTCGGGTAACTACGCCATCGACACCCAGCGCCCGACGGCCACCGTCGTGGTCACCGACACGTTGCTGAAGGCCGGGCAGACCACCACGGTCACCATCACCTTCAACGAGGCGGTGAGCGGGCTGACCACGGCGGACTTCAGCGTGGCCAACGGCACCCTGAGCGGCCTCAGTTCCAACGACGGTGGCGTCACCTGGACCGCGACCCTCACGCCGAGCGCCAGCGTCACCGACCCGACCAACCTGATCACCCTGGACAACACCGGCTACACCGACATTGCCGGCAACGCCGGCACCGGCACCACCGACTCCAACAACTACGCCATCGACAGCCAGCGCCCGACGGCGACCATCGTGGTCACCGACACGGCGCTGAAGGCCGGGCAAGGCACCACCGTCACCATCACCTTCAGCGAGGCGGTGAGCGGGCTGACCACGGCGGACTTTAGCGTAGCCAACGGCACGCTCGGCAACCTCAGCAGTAGTGACGGCGGCATCACCTGGACAGCGACCCTGACGCCTGACGCCGACGTCACCGACGCAACCAACCTGATCACTCTGGACAACACCGGTTACACCGATGCCGCCGGCAATACCGGCACCGGTACCACCGACTCCAACAACTACGCCATCGACAGCAAGGCACCGACCGTCACCTCTGTCGGCGCGCCAGCCAACGGCACCTACGCGGCGGGTGACACCCTCGACTTCACGGTGAACTTCGACGAAGCCGTAACCGTTGATACCACTGGCGGCACACCACGCCTGGCGATCACCCTGGATACCGGCGGCACCGTCTACGCCAACTACCTGAGTGGCTCGGGCAGCAACGCGCTGGTGTTCCGCCTGACCGTTGCCAATGGCCAGCAGGACAGCAACGGCATTGCCGTCGGCACCAACTTCCAGAGCAACGGCGCAACCCTGCGCGATGCCGCCGGCAATGATGCCCAGACCGCGCTCAATGGCGTTCCCTCCACAGCAGACGTGTTGGTGGATGCAGCACCGCCACAGGTGACCGGCATCGCCCTCGACGGCACATCGCCCACCACCAATACCACCCTCGGCTTCACCGTTACGTTCAGCGAAGACGTCAACGGCGTGGATCTGACCGACTTCGCTCTGGCCACCACGGGCAGCGCCAGCGGTACCCTCCTCTCGCTGGTACAGATCGATGCACGCACCTATCGCATCACTGTCGGCGGTGTGACCGGCCAGGGCACGCTTGGCTTGTCGCTCACGGCCGCTGGCAGCGGCATTGTCGATAGCGTCTTTAACACCTTGCAGAGCAACTTCTCCAGCGCCGGCTACACGCTGGGCGGGCTCAATACCGGTGACCCGGAGTTCCGCGCCAACCCGACGCCCAACGTACCCACCATGCCTGGTGCACCGCCTCAACCCAATGTGCCCGGCGCGCCACCCTCCAGCACCACCTCGCCACTGTTGCCGCCGCCACTGTTCGAGCAGCCGACTCTCGGTAGTGGCGTACCCACAGTGGGCAACATCTTCATCAACAACGGTGCGCTGGCGCCCAGCTACATCGCCCAGGTCTTTGCCAGCAGCGACAGCGGTGCCGGCAATGGCAGCGGCATTGGTTTCCTCGGCTTTGGTGGGGGCGACGGCGGCGTGTTCGGTACCAGCAGTTTCTCCAGCATGTTCAACAAGGACGTACCGCTGGAGTCAGGCGAAATCCAGCTTCGCTGGGGGACTTCCACCGGCAATCGCCTGGGTGGGGGAGAAATTCTCGGGGCACCGACTCTGAGCCAGCAACTGCAGGAGATAGGCGAAAGCGAACAACGCCAGGTAAGAGACCTTGCCTGGGCGCTGGGAGAAATTCCGTTGCAGATGCCACAAGCGTAATCGACACAACAGATAAGAATCGAATGAGTGCCGTACTAGGGGGCGGCCCAAGGATGAGCAAAGCAGCGAAATTTTTCAGCATCAGTGTGCTGGCGTTAGCCGTTGGTGGTTGCGCGGTGACCAGTCAACCCATCGACCGCAGCGTAAGCGAACAACGCGCGCAGCAGGATCTGGCGACCATGTTCAAGGATCAGGAACCGCTCAGCGGCCCACTGACCTTGCACGAAGCCATGGCTCGCGCGGTGAAGTACAACCTCGAGGCGCGCCTGAAGGTCATGGAAGAAGCCATGGCTCAGCGTCAGGTCGACCTGGCGACCTTCGACATGCTGCCGCGTATGGCGCTGTCCGCCGGCTATGCCGGACGCAACAACGTCAGCGCCTCCAGCAGCCAGAGCGTCAACACCGGCACTCAGTCGCTGGAGCCGTCCACCTCGCAGGATCGTGATCGCGGCGTGGCCGACCTGACCATGGTGTGGAACGTACTGGACTTCGGTGTCAGCTATGTCAGCGCCAAGCAACAGGGCGACCAGCGGCTGATCGTGCAGGAGCGCCGGCGCAAGGTAGTGCATACCATCATTCAGGATGTGCGCTCCGCCTACTGGCGTGCCGTGGCGGCCGACCGTCTATTGACCCAGATAGACAGCCTCATGGCACGCGTCGCCCAGGCTCGCGACAACAGCCAGCGCCTGAGCGAACAGCGTATCGGCGACCCGATTCAGGCCCTGAGCTATCAGCGCGCACTGATCGAGGCGAGCCGTCAGCTGGAAGAGCAACGCCGCGCCCTGTCATTGGCCAAGACCGAACTGGCCACTCTGATCAACCTGCCGCTGGGCACTCAGGTCGAGCTCGCACCTGATGCCGGTTATCAGATGCCGGAGCTCAAGGTTGAACTCGGCACACTCGAACAGGAAGCACTGGCCAGTCGCCCCGAACTGCGCGAGCAGGACTATCAGGCACGTATCAGCGCAGCGGAAACCCGCAAAGCCATGCTCCGCCTGCTACCTGGCCTGGAGTTCTCGGCCGGAGGCCACTACGACAGCAACTCGTTCCTGGTGAACCAGAGCTGGGCAGACTACGGCGTGAAAGTCACCTGGAACCTGTTCAACGTGCTCTCCGCGCCAGCCGCCATTGATGTTGCCAAAGCCGGCCAGGAGGTCGCCGATGCGCGGCGTCAGGCCATGTCGATGGCCATCCTCGCCCAACTGCACGTTGCCAACGCCAACTTCCGCGAAGCCCAACGTCAATTCCAGACCAGCCAGCAACTGGCCGGCCTGGACGGGCAGATCGTCGAGCAACTGCGTAATCGCTACCAGGCCCAGGGCATTGGCGAGCTGGAACTGATCCAGGGCGAGCTGAACACGCTGCAGGCAGACCTGCGCCGTGACCTGGCCTATGCCGAGCTGCGTAACAGCTATGGCCAGCTATTCGCCAGTGTCGGCCTCGACCCACTGCCGGAGAGCGTCGCGTCCGACAGCGTTGCGGACATCGCTGCAGCGCTGTCCAGCCGCGAAGCGCAGTGGCAGGCGGGTCAGCTCTAGCCCGTCAGCACTCGCCATCGAGACTGGCGATCCAACGGTCGATCACCTCCAGCCCTTCGCGGTGGGAGGTTGAGCGCCCAAGCTCGGGCATCATGATGCTGGGATCGGTGCTGTGCAGGCGGAAGCTCAGCACCGATTTCTCCGGCGCACCGGGGTGGATGTCCACCAAGCGGTCGCCGGAGCCCTTGCCCGCAGCCACCGGCTGTTTACATAGCCCATAGGCGATGCCGAGCGGCGTAGCCGGATCGAGATACAAACCCGAGGTGCGACCCGGCCCTTCAGGGTTATGGCAGTGCGAGCAGTTGGCATCCAGATAACTGCGTGCCTGTTGTTCCAGGCTCTCGCCTTCGCGCGGCGCGCTCCACAGGGCATTGCGTGGCACGCTTGCCATGTCAGCCGGCATACCTTGCAGGAAGCCGATTTTCTGCCAGTGCTGCAACTGATTGGCCGCACCATCGGCGTAGGCGAAATCCTTGTTCAGATGGCGCGCCTTCGGCCCCAGCGGCTGTAAACCCTTGCCCACTTGCTCCTCGTGACAACCCGCGCACTGGTTGGCATCGGGCACCTGATAGTCGACCGACAGCACCTCGCCCGCTTCATCATGCAGTTGCAGATCGAAACTGGCGCCTGCCCATTCCAGGGTGGCCTCGCGCTGCGCCTCGTCCCAGACATAGGGTAATGCGACCCAGCCCTGCTCCTGGTGCAGCAGAATGCGCGTCTCGATCAGCCGCACCCGTTTCAGCACCACCGCCTCGGCGCTGTGCTGCTCGATACGCAGCAGTCGACCCTCGGCATCGACCGGGTAGTAGAAGGTTTTGCTCAGCACGCTGCCAACGGGGTAATCGAAACGTGTTTCGGCATAGCGAGCGTGGCTACCCTGGGGCATCCAGACAGTACGCAGCTTGTGCGCGTAGTCGGTGAACAGTGGCGTGTTCAGATCGTAGGGCTGCACACCTTCGACCGGCTGCAACTGGCCGTCACGCTGCTGCAGCACACCCCATGCGCTGAGCTTCTGCGGATAGTCCTCGCTGCTGGGCAGATAAAGAGGCGTGCGTGCCTGCTCACAGGCGCCGAGCAGTACAGCGGCAATCAACAGCCAGGTGTACTTCATGCTCACTCACCAACCTCGGCCAGGGCTGCACGCAGTTGGACGGCAGGAAGACGAGGCAGCTCGCAGCGGTGCGGCTCGATATCAGTGCTGATGTTCTTGTAACCGCCTGGCCCATCGACATTGACGATACCCGCCTCGCCATTGTCGATGCAGATGGCCAGCTCCACCGGCAAGTTGCCGTCGACCAGTTTTTCAGGGTTCACGTAGCCATCCCAGAGGATGTCCGGCAGGCGCCCATTGAGCCCGAACTTGGCCAGCCTCAGGGCCTTGAGTTCGAAGTTGTCAGGGCTGTCACCGCCCGGGCCGAAACGATTGCCGTGGATATGAATGGCTTCCGGGTAGGGGTCGAAATCATCGGTCGTGGAAAGATCGGTATAACCGGTGCTGAAGTAACTGCTGACGATGACGTTGGCAGTGCGGTGGTCGCCAATATCGTTGTCGAAGATTTCCACCTTGTCATTGGAGTTGACCAGCACGCCAGAGCCCGCCGGCACACTGGCGACCGGCGTGCCCTTGTGGCCGAAGTTCTTGTGGTTGTTGCCCTCGACCTTGTTGCGGTAGACCCGTGTGGTATGACCTGGCTGCGGCAAATTGGGCATGTTGAACACCAGGATGCCGCCGGTATTGCCAGTGGCGACGTTGTCGTAAACGTCGGCACCGATGGTGTTCTCGATTTCGATACCCGCGACGTTGCGCTCGGCACGGCTGTTGCGCACCACTACGTTGCGCGACTGGCCGACGTAGATGCCGGCGTCCGAAGCACCGATGACCACCACGCCGTCGATCAGCACGTTCTCGGTCTGCACCGGGTAGATGCCATAGGCACCATTCTCGGTAGCCGGGCCATTGGTCCACTCGGTACGTACGCGGCGGATGATGATGTTCTGACCGCCCACGACCTTGAGCGCATCACCCTTGGTGTCCTCCAGCGCCAGATCCTCGATAGTGAAGTCGGAGGCGTCCACCAGCAGCCCTTCGGCCCCCGACTTCTGCCCTTTGAAGTTGAGGATGGTCTGATCCATGCCGGCGCCGCGCAACGTCACACCACTGACCTTGAGACTCAGGCTACGGTCAAGCTGCCAGGTGCCCGCAGGGATCTCGATCACCTCACCCGGCTTGGCCTTGATCAGCTGCGTCTGCAGTTGCTTCTGAAAGTCGAGACTGGCCACGGGCGGCGCTTCGCTCTCCCCGCATGCAGTCAGCAATAAGGACAGAGCAATGGCAGAGGGAGCAGCAAGGCGCATGGTAGGACTCCGATGTTGTTTTTATATTCTGGAACTATAGTACCAATATAAAAACAAACCAAGCCCGCCATGCATCACAAGCCGAGCCATGAAACCCGGCAAGACGCTTGCAGCCCTTACCGGGAAACAACAGACTACGTCGGCCATCTCTTCCCCCATAGCCCAAGGACAGGCCGCCATGCACACCCTCGAACGCATCTATCCGCTGAAGATGGATGAGCGCCTGGCCGCCGACCAGGCCACTCTCGACCTGCACATGCAGCGCTATGAATTCGCCAGCGACTCGCTGGCAGGCTCGCACGTGCTCGACATGGCGTGTGGCTGTGGTTACGGCAGTGCATTGTTGGCTGAACGGCATCCGGACAAGCAGATCACCGGTATCGACATCGATCCCGAAGCCGTTGCCTACGCGCAGGCGAATTATCAACGCCCCAACCTGCGCTATCAGTGCGCCAACGCCGAAACCTTCGCCGACAGCGCAGGCTTCGACAGTATCGTCAGCCTGGAGACCATCGAGCACCTGCCAGACCCGGTGCGCCTGGTAGACAACCTCTCACGACTGCTGGCCCAAGGTGGTCGCATCATTGCCTCGGTGCCAACCACGCCAACACTCGACGGCAACCCGCATCACCTGCATGACTTCAGCCCAGCCAGCTTCGCCCGCCTGTTCCGCCGCCATGGCCTGCGCCCGCATGAGCGCTTCGAGCAGATCCAACGCTGGGAGTTCTCGGGGCTGTTCAAGAAGTCAGAGAAAAAAGAGACCCGCCAGCACCGCTCGGAAGGCGTCGGCAATACTGTGCTGGCGTATTACCGCAGCCACCCGTTTTATCTGTTCAGGCGCTTGTGGTCGATCCTACGCTACGGCCCGAGCAACCGTTACCTGACCTGCCGTTTCAGCACTGACTGAGATGACCACACCTCACGCGACAGTGGTGGGCTGAAGCCCACCCTACCAGATACCGGCCAGAGCCTCTGAAACGAAAATGCCAGCATAATGCTGGCGTTTTCGTGAGCGCTACCGATGATTCAGCGCGGTACTGCTGGCTTCTTCGACGGTTTCTTGCCCTTACCTTTACCCGCGCCGGCACGCTCGCGCGCAGCCTGTTGATTACGCGCCTCGGCCGCTGCTTTGGCCTGCTCGCGCTTGTCCCAGGGTTTGCTGCCGTCGCTGGCGCGAGGCGGCAAGCCGGTGTGCTGGGTCAGGATCTTGCCTGCATTACCAACCTTCTTGCTGCCGGCGGGCGTCGAGTTCTTGCGACGCGCGCTCTGGTACTCGTCGGTCTGCGGCTGATAGGTCGGGATCAGGTGATGCTTGCCGTTGCCGATCAGATCGGCGCGCCCCATACGCTCCAGTGCCTCGCGCAGCAGCGGCCAGCCCTTTGGGTCGTGATAGCGCAGAAAGGCCTTGTGCAAGCGACGTTGCTGCTCGCTCTTGACGATCTCGACGCCGTCGCTCTTGTAGGTGACCTTGCGCAGCGGGTTCTTGCCCGAGTGGTACATGGCCGTAGCGGTAGCCATCGGCGACGGGTAGAAGGCCTGCACCTGGTCGGCGCGGAAGCCGTTGCGCTTGAGCCACAGAGCGAGGTTCATCATGTCCTCGTCGGTGGTGCCCGGGTGCGCAGCGATGAAGTACGGGATCAGGTACTGCTCCTTGCCCGCTTCCTTCGAGAACTTCTCGAACATGCGCTTGAAGGTGTCGTAACTGCCGATGCCCGGCTTCATCATCTTGTCCAGCGGGCCGCGCTCGGTGTGCTCGGGCGCGATCTTCAGGTAGCCACCGACGTGGTGGGTGACCAGCTCCTTGACGTACTCCGGCGACTCGACGGCCAGGTCGTAGCGCAGGCCCGAAGCGATCAGGATCTTCTTCACCCCCGGCAGCGCGCGCGCCTTGCGGTACAGCTCGATCAACGACGAGTGGTCGGTGTTGAGGTTCTCGCAGATGCCCGGGAACACGCACGACGGCTTGCGGCAGTGCTTCTCGATCTCCGGGTCCTTGCAGGCGATGCGGTACATGTTGGCGGTCGGCCCGCCGAGGTCGGAGACCACGCCGGTGAAGCCCGGCACCTTGTCGCGCATCTCCTCGATCTCGCGGATGATCGACTCGTGGGAGCGGTTCTGGATGATGCGACCTTCGTGCTCGGTGATCGAGCAGAAGGTGCAGCCGCCGAAGCAGCCACGCATGATGTTCACCGAGAAACGGATCATGTCGTAGGCCGGGATCTTCTCCTTGCCATACGCCGGATGCGGCACGCGCGCATAGGGCATGCCGAACACGTAGTCCATCTCCTCGGTGGTCATGGGAATGGGTGGCGGGTTGAACCACACGTCCACCTCGCCATGCTTCTGCACCAGCGCGCGGGCGTTGCCCGGGTTGGTCTCCAGGTGCAGCACGCGGTTGGCGTGGGCGTAGAGCACCGGATCGTTGCGCACCTTCTCGAACGACGGCAGGCGAATCACCGTCTTGTCGCGCTCCAGGCGCGGGTGCGACAGCAGCTGTACCACCTTGGCTTCGTTGGGATCTTCGACGGGAGCCTTTTCCTGCTCGATAGCACAGGCTTCGGTGTCCTGGGTGTTCACGTAGGGGTTGATGATCTTGTCGACCCGACCCGGACGGTCGATGCGCGTGGAATCCAGCTCGAACCAGCCCGCTGGCGTGTCACGGCGAATAAAGGCGGTGCCGCGAATATCGGTGATGCTGTCGATCGGCTCGCCGCGGGACAGACGCTGAGCCACTTCGACCACCGCGCGCTCGGCGTTGCCGTAGAGCAGAATGTCGGCGGTGGCGTCCATCAGAATCGAGCGGCGCACCTTGTCCTGCCAGTAGTCATAGTGGGCGATTCGGCGCAGCGACGCCTCGATGCCGCCAAGCACCACCGGCACGTGGCTGTAGGCTTCCTTGCAGCGCTGGCTGTACACCAGGCTGGCGCGGTCCGGGCGCTTACCCGCTAAGCCGCCAGGCGTGTAGGCGTCGTCGGAGCGGATCTTCTTGTCCGCGGTATAACGGTTGATCATCGAGTCCATGTTGCCGGCCGCCACGCCGAAGAACAGGTTGGGCTCGCCGAGCTTCATGAAGTCGTCTTTGGACTGCCAGTTCGGCTGGGCGATGATGCCCACGCGAAAGCCCTGGGCTTCCAGCAGACGGCCGATGATCGCCATGCCGAACGACGGGTGATCGACGTAGGCATCACCGGTGACGATGATGATGTCGCACGAATCCCAGCCGAGCTGATCCATCTCCTCCCTGCTCATCGGCAGGAACGGTGCAGGCCCGAAACACTCGGCCCAATACTTGGGATAGTCGAACAACGGCTTGGCGGCTTGCATATTTTTTGATCAGCGGGCTATCACGAGGGGCGCGGATAATAGCACAAAAATTGACCAAACCAGACTAATACGCTGGGTTTAATAGCTCCTGCGCGCACCACGGCAAACGCTCAAACAGGCGCACAGATCACTCACCTGGCTACTGACTCTTGCCCAGCGCCGACCTCGGGAAAGAAAGGATAGAGAAATCAGTTATTTTCCTGCAGTAGCCTTACGCCATATTTGTTTTCGTCCGATAACAATCCTGTGCATATACTCAAGTACTCGGTCAGCCGACTCCAGGACATCTATGCCGCAGCGCTTCGCCTTTCTGCTCGCTCTTCTGCTGGGACTGTCGATCACGGGCCCGGCAGCGGCGTCGGTGGTACTCACCGACGCCAGCAGCGGCATGCCGCTCAATGCGCATATCGAGTTGCTGGAAGACGCCCAGGGCACCCTGACTATCGACGACCTTGCCAGCCCTGAGCAGCAGTCGCGCTTTCAACCCGCTAACGGCCGAGCCAGTGTCGGCCAGAGCCTCAATCCCTGGTGGATCAAACTCACGCTGCAACGCGACATGCACGCTCCCGCCTACTGGGTACTGGAGGTGGGCTCAGTGACTCAGCTGGACCTGCAGCTCTATCTCCCTGACGGCCAGGGTGGCTGGCAGTTGCGTCAGTCCGGCGAGCGAGTCCCCTTCAGCGAAAACCGCGACCACCCGTACCGCCGCATGGTGTTCGACCTACCGACCCTGGGTGAGCAGCCAAAAACCTTCTACTTGCGTGCCTTCGACCCGGCGGGCAACTCCTTCCCGCTGCGGGTCTGGCAACTCGAAGACCTCACGCAACTGGCCACCCGCGAGAATCTGGCGCTCGGGGCTATCTATGGCGTGGTTTTCGCGCTGTTGCTGTACAACCTGTTCATCCTCATCTCGCTGCGCGACAAGGCCTATTTCTGGTATGTGCTGACCACTGCCTTCGCCCTGCTGTTCATCATGAGCATGACCGGCCATGGCGCACAGTACCTGTGGCCAAACCATGCGGTGCCGGCGTGGCTCGATCGCATCACCCTACCTTCGCTATGGGGCCTGTTCGCCAGCCGCTTCACCCAGACACTATTGCAAACGCGTATCTACGTGCGCTGGGCGCATCACCTGCTGAACATGGCTTGCGTGATCTACCTGATCGCCATCGCTCTGACCCTGTTCGACCAGCGCTATCTCGCTGCCTGGGCCATCGCCCTGCTGTCGCTGACCAGCATCCCCGCAGCTCTGGGCAGCGCCGTGATCCGCTGGCGCCAGGGTTTCTTCCCTGCGCAGCTGTATCTGTACGGCTACGGGTTGGTCCTGGGCAGTGTCGCCATTCTGCTGCTGCGTACCACCGGCGTGCTGCAGCCGGCCGAGTGGAATGCCTACGTGTTCCCTCTGGCAGTGGCTGCCGAATCCATCCTGTTCTCCTTCGCTCTGGCTTACCGCATCCAGATCCTCAAGCAGGAGCGCGCCGTTGCCTTGCAACAGGCAGATCGCGAGAAAACCGCACGCTTGGCGCAACTGCAGGCCAGTGCCGATGAACTGCAAGCTGCAGTGACCGCACGCACCGCCGAACTGGCCGCTACCAACGAACAACTACGTGAACGTGAGCGTGAACTGCAGCATGCCGCCTTCCATGACTCGCTGACCGAACTGCCCAATCGACGCTACCTGGTCGAGCGCTGCGAGTCGGCCCTGGCTCATGCCGAACGGCACAATGAAAGCGTGGCATTGCTGTTGATCGATCTGGACCATTTCAAGCCGATCAATGACCGTTTCGGTCACGCGGCCGGCGACTTGATGCTGCAGGTAGTCGCCATGCGACTGCGCGAGCACGTTCGTGCCGGTGATGCGGTTGCGCGCCTGGGCGGCGATGAGTTCGCCGCACTGATCTGCGGTAGCGATGCCGAAAACCAGGCTCGAGAGATCGCCGAGCGCTTGCTGGCCGAGCTATCCGAGCCCGTGCACTACGGCGCCGAGCGCCTGCGCGTAACCATCAGCATCGGCGTAGCGCTGTATCCGCGCCATGCGAAAAATTTCACCGGACTGTACAAGGCGGCAGACATGGCCCTTTACCGGGTGAAGGAACTGGGCCGCTCCGGTTCACGCGTGCATGGCGACGATGGCGAACTGAGCGAACAGGCCTGCCTGGAGCTGGACGTACTTAAAGTCCCGAGCGGGCTGGCCTAGGCCCCATGGGCGAGTGCAACCCGCCAGGCTACCGGTGGCGGGTTGCACTCACCCTACCTGAAATACTGCTAGCCGATATAGCGCCGCGGCACTCGAGCAGTGACCTTGCTCAGCAGCTCATAGCCAATGGTGCCGCACGCCGTGGCCACTTCATCCACCGGCAACTGGCTGCCCCACAGCTCCACCGGCGAGTCGACATCGGCCTCCGGCAGGTCCGTGATATCCACCGCCAACATGTCCATCGACACCCTGCCCGCCAGCTTGGCGCGCTGCCCCTCGATCAACACCGGTGTACCACTGGGAGCATGGCGTGGATAACCATCGGCATAACCGCAGCTGACCGTGGCAATACGCGAAGGCCGCTCGGCCACCCAGGCTGCGCCATAACCAACGCTTTCACCGACTGCCACCTCACGCACGGCGATCACCCGCGCAGCCAGGGTCATGGCCGGTTTCAGCCCCAGTTCGCGCGCACTCAGTTCGGCGAACGGCGTGGCGCCGTAGAGCATGATGCCGGGGCGCAGCCAATCCATATGCGCAGCGGGAATGGTCAGCACGGCCGCCGAGTTGGCCAGGGAACGATGATTGAAATCCAGATCCAGCAGATCGAGAAAACGCTCGACCTGCAGTTCGGTGAGCGGGTGGCCGCGCTCATCGGCACAGGCGAAATGGCTGAGCAGGTTGAGCTCGGCAACCTGCTCGGCGTCTTCGAGCCGCGCATGCCACTGACGTAGACTGGCGGCATCGAAACCGAGGCGGTGCATGCCAGAGTCGAGCTTGAGCCAGACGTTGAGCGGACGCACCAGCTCACTGGCAATCAGCGCTTCGGCCTGCGCCGCGCTCTGCAACACCAGATCCAGCCCCAGTTGCGCAGCGATGGCATATTCACTGGCCTCGAAACAGCCCTCAAGCAGCAGGATGCGCGTCTCACCGTGCATGGCGCGCACCTCGGCCGCCTCCTCTAGACAGGCCACGGCGAAGCCATCGGCAATCTCGTGCAACGCCGTGACTACCTCACGCACGCCATGCCCATAGGCATTGGCCTTGACCACGGCAAAGGCCTCGCGCCCGGGCGCACAACGCTTGGCCGCGGCGTAGTTATGAGCGATGGCAGAGAGGTCGACGATGGCGGCAAGCGGACGCATGACAGAAGGCCTGAACGAAAAACGGGCGCCCATCTTAACCGCTGGGCGCCCGTTTTAATTGATCTGTGCCGCTGCCGCGTTGCGCTGGAAACCGTGACGAGCGCAGCAACGACCTATTCGTCCTCGAACTGGTAGCTACCCGGTGCCAGATTCTCGAAGCGCGAATATTTGCCGAGGAAGGCCAGGCGTGCCGTACCCAGTGGGCCGTTACGCTGCTTGCCGATGATGATCTCGGCCACGCCCTTGTACTCGGTTTCCGGGTGGTACACCTCATCGCGGTAGACGAACAGGATGATGTCGGCGTCCTGCTCGATCGCACCGGATTCGCGCAGGTCGGAGTTGATCGGGCGCTTGTTCGGGCGCTGCTCCAGGCCACGGTTGAGCTGCGACAGAGCAATGACCGGGCAGTTGAATTCCTTGGCCAGCCCTTTGAGCGAGCGCGATATCTCGGAAATCTCGTTGACCCGACTGTCGCCGCTGGAGCCAGGAATCTGCATCAGCTGCAGGTAGTCGACCATGATCAGGCCGATCTCGCCGTGCTCGCGAGCCAGGCGCCGCGTACGCGCACGCATCTCGCTCGGCGAGATACCGGCGGTATCATCGATGAACAGCTTGCGATCGTTGAGCAGGTTGACCGCACTGGTCAGGCGCGGCCAGTCATCGTCGTCGAGCTGACCGGCACGTACCTTGGTCTGGTCGATGCGCCCCAACGAGGCGAGCATACGAATGACGATGGACTCCGACGGCATCTCCAGCGAGTAGACGAGAATCGCCTTGTCGCTGCGCATCAGCGCGTTTTCCACCAGGTTCATGGCGAAGGTGGTCTTACCCATCGACGGACGGCCGGCGACGATGATCATGTCGGCCGGCTGCAGGCCGCTGGTGAGGTTGTCCAGATCGTCGAAACCGGTCGACAGACCGGTGATCGCATCGCCGTTGTTGAACAGCGTGTCGATACGGTCGATGGCCTTGACCAGAATGTCGTTGATCCCCACCGGGCCGCCGGTCTTGGGGCGGTCTTCGGCAATCTGGAAGATCAAACGCTCGGCTTCGTCGAGAATCTCCTCGCCCGTGCGCCCCTCTGGGGCGTAGGCACTGTCGGCAATGTCGTTGCTGATGCTGATCAGTTTGCGCAAGGTGGCGCGCTCACGAATGATCTGCGCATAGGCCTTGATGTTGGCCACCGACGGCGTGTTCTTCGCCAGTTCGGCGAGATAAGCCAGGCCACCGACTTGCGACAGCTGCCCTTCCTTGTCCAATTGCTCGGACAGAGTCACCACGTCGAAGGGTTCGTTACGCTCGGCCAGTTTGAAGATGGCGCGGAAGATCAACCGGTGGTCATGGCGATAGAAATCGACATCCGACACACCATCGAGCACGCGCTCCCAGGCGTTGTTGTCGAGCATCAGGCCGCCGAGCACCGACTGTTCCGCCTCGATGGAGTGCGGAGGCACTTTCAGGGCGGCAGTCTGCAGGTCGTATTGCTCGGGAATGCTGATGTCGTTCATAGGCTCGGGAAGAAAATGCTGCGATAGAAAAACAAAGGGCACGGATCGCAGAGCGATACCGTGCCCGATTGTCAGCAGACCTACGCTACAGCGCAAGCCCGCTTGGCGGCTACTTGATTAAGCAGCGACCACAACCACCTTGACGGTGGCTTCGACGTCGGTGTGCAGGTGCACAGCTACGTCGTATTCGCCAACCTGGCGAATGGTGCCGTTCGGCAGACGAACTTCAGCCTTGGCCACTTCAACGCCGGAGGCGGTCAGGGCGTCAGCGATGTCGTGGGTGCCGATGGAACCGAACAGCTTGCCTTCATCGCCAGCGGTGGCGGTGATGGTGACTTCCAGTTCAGCCAGCTGAGCAGCGCGAGATTCAGCGGAAGCTTTCTTCTCGGCAGCAGCTTTTTCCAGCTCGGCGCGACGTGCTTCGAAAGCAGCAACGTTGGCTTCGGTGGCAGCAGTGGCTTTGCCTTGCGGCAGCAGGAAGTTACGGCCGTAACCGGCTTTAACGTTCACTTTGTCGCCCAGGTTGCCCAGATTGGCGATTTTTTCCAGCAGGATGACTTCCATTTGGGTCTTACCTCTTAACTTTTAACCTTCACCGTTCGCAGAGCCAGGGCCATTCTTGCGCGCCAGGCGACCGCGAAAATCAAACAGACTGTCGACGATGGCCAAGACCACCAGTAACGGATAGATCAGCTGCATGAACAGCAGGAGCGTGATGTACATGCCCACCAGCCAAAAGCGAGCGAGCCCACCCTTTTCTACCAAGCCATGCACCAGGGCGATCCCGGCGAACAACAGCGGCACACTGCATAGCGGCGTGAGCATGGCCAACTGCGGCCCCAGATTGGGACCTAGGATCATGCCCGCCAGCAGCAACAGCGCCTGCGGCAGCGGCAGTCTCAGGGCGCGGAACTCGCGACCGAAACCGCCTGGGTTGTACAACACGGCCTGCCAGTAACGCCCAAGGATCAGGCTCAGCAAGCTCAGAATCTGCAGCAAGGCCGCCAGCAATCCGGTCAGCACCGGTGCGATCAAAGCCTCGAGACGCTCGCGTTCACTCACCGGCAACTGCTGGTGAGCCCCATCGAACATGGTCGGCAGCAGCTTCTGCAGCTCACCGGCCATGGCCGCGATGGGTTCGCGGAACACTGCCCCAAGGACAAATCCATACACCAGGCCCAGTGCCACACTGCTCAGCAGTATGCGGTTCCAGGTCCAGTTGGCGCGCAACAACAACGCCAACCCCAGCGCACCGACCAGCACCAGCAAGGTGCGCGGTTCGCCGAAATACCACCAGGCAATCGCCGGTAGCAGGGCCCAGGCCAGGATGCCGATGGCATCACTGGCTCCACGCCGCAGCAGCACCAGGCTGCCAGCGGCTGCACTCAACCAGAACAACAGCGGCATTGCTGCCGATCCCACCACCACGAGGGTGGCCTGCATACGGCCGCGCATGATGTATTCAGCCAGGGCGCGCATGCGATCTATTCCTTAACTCTTGTCGACTGTCCGGTCTCAGCGGCCGTGGCTGTCGGTGTAGGGCAGCAGGGCCAGGAAGCGGGCGCGCTTGATAGCGGTGGCCAGCTGACGCTGATAACGAGCCTTGGTACCGGTGATACGGCTAGGAACGATTTTGCCGGTTTCCGAGATGTAGGCTTTCAGGGTGTTGAGATCTTTGAAATCGATCTCTTTCACGTCTTCAGCGGTGAAGCGGCAGAATTTACGACGACGGAAGAAACGTGCCATGTGATTGGCTCCTCAATAGATCCGTGGATTACTCGTCAGCGTTGTCGCTGTCGTTGCTGTCGCTGTCATCGCCGTCGTTGGACTCGGCGTTTTCAGGACGTTCACGACGCTCGCGGCGCTCACTGCGGTTTTCTTCGGCCTTCAGCATCTCGGACTGGCCAGTGACGGCCTCGTCGCGACGGATGACCAGGTTACGGATCACGGCGTCGTTGTAGCGGAAGTTGTCTTCCAGCTCGGCCAGGGCCTTGCCGGTGCACTCTACGTTGAGCATCACGTAGTGGGCTTTGTGGACGTTGTTGATGGCGTAAGCCAGCTGACGACGACCCCAATCTTCCATGCGGTGAATCTTGCCACCGTCTTCTTCGATCAGCTTGGTGTAACGCTCGACCATGCCGCCGACTTGCTCGCTCTGATCCGGGTGAACCAGAAAGATGATTTCGTAATGACGCATAAATGCTCCTTACGGGTTGTAGCCTGCCAACTAAGGTGGTCAGGCAAGGAGTGGGTTTTCTCGTGATGAGCTTGCCGGGCGGTAGGCGCGAAAAGGCCTGCCGTCACGGCAAGGGGCGCCATTCTAGAGAAGCCCCCTGCCGCACGCAAGACGAATTGGCGATTATTTGAGCAGTCAGCCCTTGCGCTTGGCCTGACGCTGGCGCACCGCTTCGAACAGGCAGACCCCAGTGGCAACCGAGACGTTGAGGCTGCTGACACTGCCGGCCATGGGCAGCTTGACCAGATAATCGCAGTGCTCTCGGGTCAAGCGGCGCATGCCCTTGCCCTCGGCGCCCATGATCAGCACCGTCGGCCCGGTCATGTCCTGCTCATAGACCTCCTGCTCGGCCTCGCCGGCCGTACCCACCACCCACAGGCCGCGCTGCTGCAACTTCTCCAGGCTGCGCGCCAGGTTGGTCACCGCCACCAGCGGAATCACCTCGGCAGCGCCACAGGCGACCTTGCGCACCGTGGCGTTGAGGGTTGCCGATTTATCCTTGGGCACGATCACCGCCAACGCGCCGGCGGCGTCCGCCGTACGCAGGCAGGCCCCCAGGTTGTGCGGATCGGTTACGCCATCGAGCACCAATAGCAAAGGCGGGCCTTCGCAGCGATCGAGCAATTCCTCGAGCATCGCCTCGCCCCAGACCTGGCTGGGGCTGACGTCGGCAATCACACCCTGATGCACGCCCTCGACCCAGGCATCCATCTCACGGCGCTCGCACTGCCCGACTTTTACGCGAGACTGCGCAGCCAGCTCCAGCAAGGGTTGCACTCGAGGATCACTGCGACCATCGGCCAGCCAGACCTGCTTCACCCGCTTGGGGTGATGACGCAACAAGGCTTCTACGGCATGTACGCCGTAGATCTTTTCCAGATCACTCATGACTTGGCCTTACGCTTGCGCGGCTTACCGCCAGGCGGCGGGGCACTGTCGCCTCGTCCGGAGCCTTTGCGCGAACCACCGGCCGGCTTGCTCGCCGACTTGCCGGCAGCACCCTTGCCACTCGCGTCCTTGCCAGCCTTGGCGCCAGCCAACAACGCTTTCTTCACGTTCCGGCTTTTCTGCACGTCGGTATTGCCCATGCCATTCGGCTTGCCACCGCGACGAGCATCATCACCCTTACCGGCCTTGTCCTGACTCAGCTCGAAGTCGATCTTGCGCTCGTCCAGATCGACGCGCATTACCTTCACCTCGACACTGTCGCCAAGGCGGAAGCTGCGGCCGCTACGCTCGCCGGACAGGCGATGGTGAACCGGATCGAAGTGGTAGTAGTCGGCCGGCAACGCGGTCACGTGCACCAGGCCCTCGACGTAGATGTCGCGCAGCTCGACAAAGATGCCGAAACCGGTCACGGCAGTGATCACACCGGCGAAGGTCTCACCGACGCGATCCTGCATGAACTCGCACTTGAGCCAGTTGACCACGTCACGCGTCGCCTCATCGGCACGGCGCTCGGTCATCGAGCACTGCTCGCCGAGTTTCTCCAAGGTCGCCTCATCGTACGGATAGATGCGTGCCTTGGGCATGATCGCCGCACCTGCACGCTCGACGTGCTTGGTTTCGCGCTTGGAACGAACAACGCTGCGAATGGCGCGGTGCACCAGCAGGTCCGGATAGCGACGGATCGGCGAGGTGAAGTGAGTATAAGCCTCGTAATTGAGGCCAAAGTGCCCTTCGTTCTGCGCGCTGTACACCGCCTGGCTCAGCGAGCGCAGCATCACGGTCTGGATCAGGTGATAGTCCGGGCGCTCGCGAATGCTTTCCAGCAGTCGCTGATAGTCCTTGGGCGACGGGCCGTCCTTGGACTTGCCGCGCTGCAGCGAAAGCCCCAGCTCGCCGAGGAAGGCCTTGAGTTTTTCCAGGCGCTCCAGCGGCGGACCATCATGCACGCGGTACAGCGACGGAATCTCGTGATCCTGCATGAAGCGCGCAGTGGCCACGTTGGCGGCCAACATGCACTCTTCGATCAGCTTGTGCGCGTCGTTACGCTGGGTCGGGCGGATTTCGTCGATCTTGCGATCAGTACCGAAGACGATGCGCGTCTCCTGCGTTTCGAAATCGATGGCGCCGCGCTCGTGACGAGCAGCGACCAGCACCTGGTACAGCGCATAGAGCTGGTTGAGGTGCGGCAGGACCTCCTTGTACTCGCTGCGCAGGGACTTGCCCTCGCTGCTCTTGGGATCTTCCAGCATCAGGCTGACCTTGTTGTAGGTCAGGCGCGCATGGGAGTGGATCACCGCCTCGTAGAACTTGTAGTCGACCATCTGACCACTTTTGGACATGGTCATTTCGCAAACCATGGCCAGGCGATCAACGTGCGGATTGAGCGAGCACAGGCCGTTGGACAGCTCTTCTGGCAGCATCGGCACCACGCGCTCAGGGAAGTACACCGAGTTGCCGCGCTCGACCGCCTCGGCGTCCAGCGCCGAACCGACCTTGACGTAGTGCGACACGTCGGCGATGGCCACGTAGAGCTTCCAGCCACCGGAGAACAGCTTCCAGCGGCTGCTGTTCTTCTCGCAGTAAACGGCGTCGTCGAAGTCACGCGCGTCCTCACCATCGATGGTGACGAAGGGCAGATGACGCAGGTCGACGCGTTTCTCCTTGTCCTTCTCTTCCACTTCAGGCTTGAGCTTGCGCGCTTCCTTGACTACGGCCTCGGGCCAGACGTGCGGGATGTCGTAGCTGCGCAGCGCCACGTCGATTTCCATGCCCGGCGCCATGTAGTTGCCGATCACCTCGACGATGTCGCCCTGCGGCTGGAAGCGCGCGGTAGGCCAATGCGTGATCTTGATCTCGACGAACTGGCCGATGCGCGCACCGGCAGTACGGCCCGGCGTGACCAGCACTTCCTGCTGGATCTTGGGATTGTCGGCGACGACGAAACCGATGCCGTTTTCTTCGTAGTAACGGCCAACGATGCTCTCATGAGCGCGTTCGATCACCTCGACGATGCCGCCTTCACGGCGGCCACGCCGGTCGAAGCCCGCGACCCGCACCAACGCGCGATCGCGATCGAACACCAGGCGCATCTGCGCCGGGCTGAGGAACAGGTCGTCGCTGCCGTCATCCGGCACGAGGAAGCCGAAGCCGTCGCGGTGACCACTGATACGGCCGCAGATCAGGTCGAGCTTGTCCACCGGGGCGTAAGTGCCGCGGCGGGTATAGATGAGTTGACCGTCACGCTCCATGGCGCGCAGACGGCGGCGCAGCGCTTCGAGCTGATCGTCGGTATGCAAACCGAACTCTTCGACCAGTTGTTCACGACTGGCAGGCGCGCCGCGCTCGGCCAGGTGCGAAAGGATCAGCTCACGGCTGGGGATGGGGTTGTCGTATTTTTCCGCCTCGCGGGCGGCCTCGGGATCGAGGGATTGCCAATCGGCCATGTAAGGAGGATTACCTGTGCTTATGTATAAAGGTGTATGCCATATGCCTATTGAAGCGCGAAAAAGGCATCCGGGGCAGCTTTTCCGGTGACAATAATTTTTTTGGGGTCAGGGGTTTACAAGGTAAATGCCCGCCCGTATAGTTCGCGCCCACAGCGTCGAGCAGACGTTGTAACACGAAGCAGATGATGATTCATCGGTTTCTGTGCCCAGGTGGCGGAATTGGTAGACGCGCTGGTTTCAGGTATCAGTGACTTAACGGTCGTGGAAGTTCGAGTCTTCTCCTGGGCACCAAATTCGTGAAGTGGTTTGATAACCCACTTTGCAAATAAACGGATGCAACGCTCCGTGTCGGCAACGACGAACATTGCTGCAGTGCCCAGGTGGCGGAATTGGTAGACGCGCTGGTTTCAGGTATCAGTGACTTAACGGTCGTGGAAGTTCGAGTCTTCTCCTGGGCACCAAAATTCAAAAAACCGAGTCGAACGACTCGGTTTTTTATTGCCCACAAAAAAGCAGACCACCTCGCAGGGCGCGCTACGCGCACCCGCCCAGACGAGGTGCGCACGGCGCACCCTACACCTTGAATTGCCCCAGGCTGGCCTTGAGCTGCGCTGCCAACTCATCCAACGCCCGCGCATTGCCGGCAATCGCAGTCACCGCCTCGGCCGCACGCTGCGCTTCGGCATGAATGGTCTCGACACGCCCGCGTACCGCTCCCGCACCGTCCGCCTGATGTGCCGCCGCCTGAGTGGCTGCATTGATGGCACCATGCACTTCGTCTACCGACTGCTGCACCGACTGCTGCAGGCGCGCACTGTCACGCAGCACCTGCAGCCCTTCACTGCCTTGCGCGCCTGCCTGGGCGATGGCGGCAACCGCCTCTTGCGCGCCCCGCTGTAGCGCAGCGATATGGGTCTGGATATCGCCAGTGGACTGCTGAGTCTTGCTCGCCAGCGCCCGCACCTCGTCGGCCACTACCGCAAAACCACGCCCACTCTCACCAGCCCGCGCCGCCTCGATGGCCGCGTTGAGCGCGAGCAGGTTGGTCTGCTCGGCAATTGATTGGATCACCGTCAGCACCACCTCGATCTGCTCGCTTTGCTTGGCCAGGCGCTCGATCACTGCCGAGCCATCGGCCACCCGCGCCACCAAGCCTTCGATCAGCACTGACAGACGCTGAGCGATAGCCGCATTTTCATGCGCAGCCTGGCGGATGGTGTCGACGCGCTGCAGCGCATCCTGCATGGCCTGGCTTTCCGCCTGCGCCTCGTCGGCCATTTGCTCCAACGCCTGCAGGCTGCCCGCCACCTCATCGCGCTGACGACCAGCAGCGGCCTCGGCCGCCACCCCGCGCTGAGTCAGGCTGCGGATCTGCTCGCCAGTGCGCAACGCCACCTCGCCAGACTCACGCACGATGGGCTGCAGCTTGGCGATGAAACGATTGACCGCATCGGCCATTTCGCCAACTTCATCCTGACTGTCGATACTCACGCGGCGAGTCAGGTCCCCCTCGCCCGCCGCCAGGTCATTGAGCGCGGCACTGAGTAGACGCAGGCGACTCAGCACTCGCCAGCCCAACACCAGGGCGACCATTACCATTGCCAACGCCCCCACGATCAACAAGCCGAGGGCGATGTTCCAACGCAGCGAATCCGCCGCCACGCGCACCGACTCACCACCGTTACGCGCCATTTCCTGGGTGTAGCGCTCGGCCGACTGCAGGCGCTCGCGCAGCGCGCCGGTCGCCTCTTCGGAAGCGCCGGCCAGACTGCTATCGACCAGTTCACCAGCACCGCTGACCAAAGCAGCAAAGCGGCCGTCCAGCGCAGTCAACTCCTTCTCCACCAGATCCAGCGACAGGCCCATCTGCACCTTGCCGATCGAAGCGCCCATCGGACTGATTTGCGCCTCAACCACGTACACGCGCGGATCACGCGACGCAGCTTCGACCAGCTTCTCCAGCGGAGAGTCACCCTGCCCGGCAGCGACCAGCTCGCGTACCTGTGCATTACTGCGATTGAAATTGCGCGTCAGGCGCTTGCCTTCGGCGTCATAGATGATGGCGAATAGCACCGCTGGGTCCTGCTGGGCGATTCGGGTAAGCGCCGTCAGCGCAGGAATGTCCAGATCCCAGATGGACTTCGGCGCAACACCCGCCAACAACTGCGCCAGCGCCTGACCGGATTGCTTGAGATTACCCTCGAGCACCACGCGCAGTTGCGCTTGCTCGCTCTTCAACTGGGTGGAAAGCCCTTCGCCCAGGCGAGTGCGGGTACTGCTCGACAACGCCGCCAGCCCCTGACTCATCTCGCGCTCGGCCATGTTCAGCTCTTCACCAAGGCGCTGGCTCTGACCGCCCAGGCGCTGCGCCAGATCCTCGACCATGCCCTCGACCGATGCACGCATCAGCCAGACAGCCAAACCAACCTGCACCAACATGGCCAGACCAAGCGCAACGAACACCGGACGCAGCAGACGGCTACGCAACATGGAAACGATGGCGAACACTGGGGACACTCCTCAACGACCGTAACAGCTATAACGGCGACTTCCGGGATTTATTGAATACAAGCAAAGCGCATGCCCAGCACCCCTGCCAGAGCCCCGTACGGGCGAGCACAAAAAAGCCGCCCGAAGGCGGCTCCTATGCGACTCGAGAATCTCTCGATCAGGCAAACGGATGACGCAGCACGATGGTCTCGTTGCGGTCCGGGCCGGTGGAGATGATGTCGATCGGCGCACCGACCAGCTCTTCCACACGCTTGATGTAGGCACGCGCAGCGGCCGGCAAGTCTTCCAGGGTCTTGGCGCCCAGGGTGGATTCGCTCCAGCCCGGCATTTCCTCGTAGACCGGCTGCAGGCCGATGTAGCTGTCGGCGTCGGTCGGCGCATCGACCAGCACCTGGCCATTGGCATCCTTGTAACCGGTGCAGATGCGGATGGTTTCCAGGCCGTCGAGCACGTCCAGCTTGGTCAGGCACAGGCCGGAGATGCTGTTGATCTCGATGGCGCGACGCAGGATCACCGCATCGAACCAGCCGCAACGGCGGGCGCGGCCAGTGGTGGCACCGAACTCGTGACCACGCTTGGCCAGGAAGGCACCGACGTCATCGAACAGTTCGGTCGGGAACGGACCGGAACCGACACGAGTGGTGTAGGCCTTGGTGATGCCGAGGATGTAATCCAGGTACAGCGGGCCGAAACCGGAACCGGTGGCGATACCGCCAGCAGTGGTGTTGGAGCTGGTGACGTAGGGGTAAGTACCGTGGTCGATATCCAGCAGCGAGCCCTGGGCGCCTTCGAACATGATGTCCTTGCCGCCACGACGCAGGTCATGCAGCACGGCAGTGACATCAGCCATCATCGGCTTGAGCAGCTCGGCGTATTCCATGCACTCATCCAGGGTCTTCTGGAAGTCGATGGCCGGCTCTTTGTAGAAGTTGACCAGCTGGAAGTTGTGATAGTCCAGCAGCTCGCCCAGCTTGGCGGCGAAACGCTCGCGATGGAACAGATCACCGACACGCAGACCGCGGCGCGCGACCTTGTCTTCGTATGCCGGGCCGATACCGCGACCGGTAGTACCGATCTTGGCGTCACCACGGGCCTTTTCGCGCGCCTGATCCAGCGCTACGTGGTAAGACAGGATCAGCGGGCAGGCCGGGCTGATACGCAGGCGCTCACGCACCGGCACACCCTTCTCTTCCAGCTTGGTAATTTCGCGCATCAGGGCGTCGGGCGCCACGACCACACCGTTGCCGATCAGGCACTCGACGCCTTCACGCAGGATACCGGACGGAATCAGGTGCAGGACGGTCTTCTCACCGTTGATCACCAGGGTGTGACCCGCGTTGTGACCACCCTGATAACGCACGACTGCAGCGGCCTGCTCGGTGAGCAGGTCGACGATTTTGCCCTTGCCCTCATCACCCCACTGGGTGCCCAGGACGACGACATTCTTACCCATAAACTTGTCCTCTTCGCGCAAGCTTCGATGCCGGCCGCGGGCCGGCGAAAATGAATTCAGGACGCCAGGGGCGCCACCTGCCAACGTCCATCACGCAGCGCCAGCAGGCGATCACAGCCCGCCTCGCGCGCATCGGCCTCGCTCTGCCCGGGCAGCGCCTGTACCACGCGCTCGCCCTCACCACGCAGACGACGAACGGCCTGCCACAGATAGAGATCATGATTGTCCGGTGCCCAGACGCCGCTGACCGTCTCATCCACACGCATGTCACCCAGGGTTACCAGGGTCTTGAGGTCGGTAGAGAAGCCAGTAGCTGGGCGTGCACGACCGAATACCGCGCCGGTATCGTCGTAACGACCACCCTGAGCGATGGCTCCGCCCTCGCCCGGTACGAACGCCGCGAACACCACACCGGTGTGGTAGTTGTAGCCGCGCAACTCGCCCAGGTCGAAGTACAGCGGCAGCTCCGGATAGCGCAGCTCCAGCGCATCGGCGATAGCCACCAGCTCATCGAGCGCAGCGTGCACCGCATCCGGCGCCTCGACCAACACGGCCTGAGCCAGGTCCAGCACCTCGCGGCCACCGCATAGCTCGGCAAGCGAGCGCAGCATACTGCCCAGCCCAGCCGGCAATGCCGCGGTCAGGCTTTCGATTTCATCCATCGCCTTGCGCTGCAGCGCATCGAACAACTGCTGCTCAGCTTCGCCGGACAGCCCAGCGGCATGCGCCAGACCACGATAGATGCCGACATGGCCGAGATCCATGTGCACGTCCGGCACCGCAGCCAGCTCGAGGGTCTCCACCAGCAGGCTGATCACTTCGATATCGCTGGCCGGGCTGGCGTCGCCATAGAGCTCGGCGCCCAACTGGATCGGGCTACGCGACGTGGTCAAGGCACGCGGCTGCGCATGCAGCACGCTGCCGGCATAGCAAAGACGGCTCGGCCCTTCACGGCGCAAGGTGTGGGCATCGATACGCGCCACCTGCGGGGTGATGTCTGCACGAAAGCCCATCTGCCGACCGGACAGCGGATCGGTGACCTTGAAAGTGCGCAGGTCAAGATCCTGGCCGGCGCCAGTCAGCAGGGATTCCAGGTACTCGATATGGGGGGTGACGACGAACTCGTAACCCCAACGTTGGAACAGATCCAGCACCTGACGGCGTGCCGCCTCGATGCGTGCCGCTTCCGGCGGCAGTACTTCTTCGATGCCATCTGGCAGCAGCCAGCGGTCTACCGTTGCCATTTCGCCATTCCCCTCTCGATCCGGGCGGCACAAGCCTTCAGTGAAGCAGATATAGAAGGGCAGTACCCAGCAGCATGCTGGCCAGCCCCATAAGGCGCAGTCGACGGTCGGGCAAACGAGCTGCCTGCATGACCGCTCCGCGCCAATGGCGCGGATAGAGGAAGGGCAGGATGCCTTCCAGCACCAATACCAGACACAACGCGATGCCGAGTTCCTGCCACATGATTCCCACAGACGCAAAAAAGCCGGGATTTTCCCGGCTGCCGCATGATACCACGTTTTACTTCGAGGTCACCCTGGCGACGCATCGCGCCGCCAGGGTTACCGATCAACGCTTGGACTTTTCCAGGTAGCGGAAGAAATCGCTACTCGGGTCAAGCACCAGCACATCACGCTTGTCAGCGAAGCTTTCGCGGTAAGCCTGCAGACTACGGTAGAAGGAGTAGAACTCCTGATCCTGACCGTAGGCGCTGGCATAGATGGAAGCAGCCTGAGCATCACCGTCACCGCGCAGCTCTTCAGCTTCACGATAGGCTTCAGCCAGCAGTACGCGGCGCTGACGATCGGCGTCGGCGCGAATACCTTCGGCCAGCTCGCGACCCTTGGCGCGATGCTCGCGAGCCTCACGCTCACGCTCGGTGCTCATCCGCTCGAACACGCTGCGATTCACTTCGCGCGGCAGGTCGATAGCCTTGACCCGCACGTCGACCACTTCGATACCCAGCTCACGCTCTGCAGCGCGGTTGAGGGTCGCGGTCACGTCGGCCATCAGCGCATCACGCTCACCAGATACCGACTCGTGCAGAGTGCGCTTACCGAACTGGTCACGCAGCGATGCCTCCAGACGACGCGCCAGACGCTCGTCTGCCACTTGTTTCATACCAGACGTCGCCTGATAGAAACGCTCGGCATCCTTCACCCGCCATTTGGCGTAGGCATCGACCATCAGCGCTTTCTTCTCCAAGGTCAGGAAGCGCGAGGAAGTTGAATCCAGCGTCAGCAGACGACCATCGAAGATGCGCACCTGGTTGACGTAAGGAATCTTCACATGCAGACCAGGCTGCACATCAGGCTGAACCACACGACCGAACTGCAGCAATACCGCGCGTTCCGTCTGCGCCACGATATAGAAGCTGTTCCATGCCACCAGGGCCACAACCACGGCCACGATCAGGCCGATCAGGGACTTGTTGTTCATCAACGGCCCTCCCGGGTACGCAGGTTACGCTGCGACAGATCGCTGCTCAGCGGCACGGCCGGATCACGCGTTGTCGAATTGCTGCTGTTGGCGGAGCTGGAGGAAGAAGCGCCACCACGGCTGTCGATCATCTTGTCCAGCGGCAGATAGAGCAGGTTGTTCTGCCCCTTGTCACCGGTGACCAGAACCTTGCTGGTGTTGCTCATCACTTCCTGCATGGTGTCGATGTACAGACGCTCACGAGTGATCTCAGGCGCCTTGCGGTACTCGGTGACCAACTTGGTGAAACGATCCGCCTCACCTTGAGCGCGGGCGATGATTTCATCACGGTAACCGTTGGCCTCTTCCAGCAGACGCTGGGCCTGACCACGCGCTTCCGGAATGACGCCGTTGGCGTAGGACTCGGCCTGGTTCTTCTCACGCTGCTCGTCTTCACGGGCACGGATCACGTCATCGAAGGCTTCCTGAACTTCACGCGGCGCCGCAGCACTCTGGATGTTCACCTGAGTAATGGTGATACCGGTCCGGTAGTTGTCGAGGAAACGCTGCAGGCGCTCACGCACCTCGCTGGCCATCAGTTCACGGCCTTCGGTCAGTACCTGGTCCATCTCGGTGGAACCCACCACATGGCGCACGGCACTGTCGGTGGCGTGCTGCAGGCTGACTTCCGGCTGATCGACGTTGAGCACGAAGTCCTGCAGGTTGCTCACCCGGTACTGCACGGTCAGCGGTACTTCGATGATGTTCTCGTCTTCGGTCAGCATGGCGCCCTGTTTGCTGTAGGCGCGTTCACGCGTGACGTTTTCCTGGAACTTGCGGTCGATTGGCGGGAAATAGATATTCAGGCCAGGACCAACGGTCTCGTGGTACTTGCCGAAGCGCAGCACCACAGCCTGCTCCTGCTCATCCACCACATAGATCGCGCTGTACAGCCATACCACCGCCAACAGGCCAAGGCCGACGAATAGCAGGCCGAAGCCACCGCCGCCGCCACTGCGACCAGATTCGTCGTCACCACGTTTCTTGCCACCGCCAAACAGCCCATTGAGGCTTTCTTGCAGCTTGCGGAACGCTTCGTCGAGATCCGGCGGCCCCTGCCGACCACCGCCTTTGCGGCCGCCCCAAGGGTCTTGATTGTTCGAGTTGCCACCCGGCTCATTCCAAGCCATAGCGTTCTCCGTACTGATAAAGCGAAGGCGCGCCCACGGCGCGCCGGCCAATGCTACCCAAAGCCCTATGGTGACAGCAAAGCCACTGTCCCAGGCTTTATTGCAAAGTATGTTGCTCGATGAAGGCCTGAGGCTCCAAACCTTCGCGACTCACCAGGCGATTGAGCTCGACTCGCGGCAAGCGTACCGCCAGCAAGCTATGCCCCAACTCGTCATGCTCCTCGCTCTGCACTGCCCCCAGCGCGAAGAACTGCGCACGCAGTCGCCCCAAGCGTTGCGGCAATTGCAGCGTAGCGACGAACAAATCTTCACCCAGCAGCTCCGCCACTGCTTGACGCAACAGTTCAAGGCCACGTCCCTCGCGGGCCGACAACCAGACACGTAGCGGCTTGCCATCAGCATCGCGCTGGATCTGCGGCTCGACACCATCCAACAAATCCAGCTTGTTGTATACCTCGAGCATCGGCAATTCGTGTGCGCCGATCTCCTTGAGCACGTTCTGCACCTGCTCGATCTGCGCCATACGCTCGGGCTCATGGGCATCGATAACGTGCAGCAGCAGATCGGAGTTGCTCGACTCTTCCAACGTAGCACGGAAGGCTTCGACCAGTTTGTGCGGCAGGTGACGAATGAAACCCACGGTATCGGCCAGCACGATCGGCCCCAGGTCGTCGAGTTCGAGACGCCGCAAGGTCGGGTCGAGCGTGGCGAACAACTGATCAGCCGCATAAACCTCGGAAGTGGTCAGGGCATTGAACAGCGTGGACTTGCCAGCGTTGGTGTAACCCACCAGGGAAACCGAAGGAATATCCGCACGCCTGCGCCCACGGCGCGCCTGCTCGCGCTGACTGCGCACCTTCTCGAGCTTCTGCTTGATCTGGCGAATGCGCACGCGCAGCAAGCGGCGGTCGGTTTCCAGCTGGGTTTCACCCGGACCACGCAGACCGATACCGCCCTTCTGCCGCTCGAGGTGAGTCCAACCACGCACCAGGCGTGTGCTCATGTGATCGAGCTGAGCCAGCTCGACCTGCAACTTGCCTTCGTGGGTGCGCGCACGCTGCGCGAAGATATCGAGGATCAAACCCGTACGATCAAGCACACGACACTCGAAAGCGCGTTCAAGGTTACGCTCTTGGCTCGGTGTCAGGGTGTGATTGAAGATGACCAGATCGGCCTCGATGGCCTTGACCTGGTCGCGCAACTCCTCGACCTTGCCGCTGCCGATAAGAAACTTGGCAGTCAGGCGACTGCTGGGCACGCTAAAGAAAGCGACCATGTCAGCACCCGCCGACATGGCCAATTCTTGGAACTCCTGGGGATCTTCGCTCGCCTCGGAGTCTTGGCCTTCCAGATGAACCAGGATGGCCCGCTCACCGCCCTCATGACGCTCGAAGAACAATGCAGCCCCCTATCAGGCGTTACCCGGCTCGCTATCGCCCTGCTCGGAGTCGCCAGCGCTTGGCAGGCGTACCGGACGACTTGGCACGACGGTGGAGATGGCATGCTTGTAGACCATCTGGCTGACAGTGTTCTTCAGCAGGATGACGAACTGGTCGAAGGACTCGATCTGGCCCTGCAGCTTGATGCCGTTGACCAGATAGATGGAAACAGGGACGCGTTCCTTACGCAGGGTATTCAGGTAAGGGTCTTGTAGCGAATGCCCTTTTGACATGTGCCGCACTCCTTTCGAGGATCAATTTCAATAATTTTAGTAGGTAAACAATGGCTTCAGGCCGTCCCACCCCCAAGGATAGACGACCAGCGGCAAGGTCTCATTTCAATATGGAGACGCTTCCCAGGTATTTCAAGACGCGAGACAGATTGTCGCAGGCCAGGCTATCGAGCCAATGCACGTTCTCCCAACCGCGCAACCAGGTGAACTGACGCTTGGCCAATTGCCGAGTGGCGATGATGCCCCGCTCGACCATTTCGTCCCGGGACAGCTCGCCATCGAGGTATTCCCATACCTGGCGATAACCCACCGCCCGTATAGACGGCAATCCCGCGTGCAAGTCACTTCGTCTACGCAGGGCTTGGACCTCTTCCACGAAACCCTGTTCCAACATCACCCGAAATCGTTGAGCGATGCGGTCATGCAAAACCTGACGCTGCGCTGGTGCGATAGCAAGCTGAGCAACAGTATAGGGTAATTGCCCGGCGCCTGATGTGCCCGCATCGGGATTTCCTGCAGCCTGACGCAGGCGATGTTCGGTCATGCTCATGCCGCTCAGGCGATAGACCTCTAGCGCCCGAGTCAGACGCTGCGGATCATTGGGATGGATACGCGCAGCGGACTGCGGATCGACCGCTGCCAGCTCCCGATGCAGCACCTCCCAGCCTTCGGCCACCGCACGCGCTTCCAGCTCGGCGCGGATCGCCGGGTCAGCACTGGGCATATCAGCCAGCCCTTCCAGCAAGGCCTTGTAGTAGAGCATGGTGCCGCCGACCAACAGCGGGATACGCCCGCGCGCAGCACTCTCGGCCATCGCGGCCAGCGCATCGGTGCGAAATTCCGCCGCCGAATAGCTCTCGGCCGGGTCACGAATATCAATCAATGCATGGGGAAACGCGTCCAGAACGTCGCGCTCCGGCTTGGCCGTGCCGATGTCCATGCCGCGATAGACCAGCGCCGAGTCGACGCTGATCAGGTCACACGGCAACACGCGAGCGAGCTCCAGGGCCAGGTCGGTCTTGCCGGCGGCGGTCGGCCCCATCAGGAAGATTGCAGGAGGAAGCGAAGACATCGATATGACTCGAAACACGAAGACAGGCGCCCCTGACTCAGGGCTTCATTCAATTACTGACCGCGCATGAACAGCTTGTCGAGCTGATCCATGCTGAGTTGCGTCCAGGTCGGGCGCCCGTGGTTGCACTGGCCGCTACGCTCGGTCTGCTCCATATCACGCAGCAAGCCATTCATCTCGGGAAGGGTCAGGCGCCGGTTGGCACGCACCGCGCCATGACAGGCCATGGTCGCCAAAAGCTCGTTGAGATGCGCCTGGATGCGGTCGCTAGTGCCGTATTCCAGTAGATCGGCCAGCACATCACGCACCAACTGGGTGGCTTCGGCCTGCTTGAGCAGGGCCGGAATCTGGCGAATCGCCACGGTTTCGTCACCGAGACGCTGCAGCTCGAAGCCCAGACGCTGGAACCATTCGCCATGTTCCTCGGCGCAATCGGCTTCGCGCTGACTGAGGGCGATGGACTCAGGTACCAGCAACGGCTGGCCACGCAAACCTTCGCTGGCCATGGCATGTTTCAGGCGTTCGTAGGTGATGCGTTCGTGGGCGGCGTGCATATCCACCACCACCAGGCCCTGAGCGTTTTCGGCAAGAATGTAGACACCTTTGAGCTGTGCCACAGCGTAGCCGAGCGGAGGAATGTCGCCCTGCTCCTGCGGTGTAGGCTGGACCTGAGCCGTCGGCAGTGGCGAAAAATACTCGCGATACGTGGCCTGGGCTTCGCCAGCGGATACGCCGGGGTTACCAGCAGGCTGCTGGTAACCCGCACCACTGCCGCGCCAGGCCGGCTGCGCAGTGGCCGGCGGGGTTTCAAGAATGCTGGCGGCCAGGCCCATCTCGCCTTGCGGGCCGAACTCCCCGGCGGCCAGGCCGGTCGGGCGCACCACGGGCGATATGGCCGCCGGGGCCGCCACCTGATCCTCCGGGCGCACATCGGCCAGGACACGATGCAATGTCCCGTAAAGGAAGTCATGAACCATGCGACTGTCGCGGAAACGCACTTCATGCTTGGTCGGGTGAACGTTGACGTCCACCGTCGACGGATCGATTTCCAGAAACAGCACGAAGGTCGGGTGGCGACCATTGAACAGTACGTCGCGATAGGCCTGGCGCACCGCATGGGCCACCAGCTTGTCGCGCACCATGCGGCCGTTGACGTAGAAATACTGCAGATCCGCCTGACTACGGGAGAAGGTCGGCAACCCAACCCACCCCCACAAACGTAGACCGCTGCGCTCGATCTCTATTGGCAGCGCCTGTTCGAGAAAAGCCGGCCCACAGACTGAAGCGACGCGGCGCGCACGACTGATCTCGTCGCCCGCCTCGTGCAGAGCAAACACGGTCTTGCCGTTGTGTCGCAGGTGAAAGCCAACATCGAAGCGGGCCAACGCCAGACGCTTGATCACTTCCTGCAGATGGTCGAACTCGGTCTTCTCGGCACGCAGAAACTTGCGCCGCGCCGGGGTATTGAAGAACAGGTCACGCACTTCCACCGAGGTGCCGACTGGATGCGCGGCAGGCTGCACCCGCGGCTCCATGTCACGGCCTTCGGTTTCCACCTGCCAGGCCTGCTCGGCATCGGCGGTGCGCGAAGTCAGGGTCAGGCGCGACACCGAACTGATCGAGGCCAACGCCTCGCCACGAAAGCCCATGCTGAGCACGGCTTCTAGGTCTTCCAGCTCACGAATCTTGCTGGTGGCATGGCGCGCCAACGCCAGCGGCAGGTCGTCCGGGGCAATACCACCACCGTCGTCACGCACCTTGAGCAGCTTGACGCCGCCTTGCTCGACTTCGACATCGATACGCCGCGCACCGGAATCCAGGCTGTTTTCCAGCAATTCCTTGGCGACCGACGCCGGACGCTCGACTACCTCACCGGCAGCAATCTGGTTGGCCAGGCGCGGGCTGAGCAAATGAATACGGGACATGACACTCACTACTGGGCTGCCAGCGCTGTGGCGGGTATCTGCAATGTCTGGCCGACCTTGATCACGTCACCATTGAGCTTGTTGGCACTACGCAGGGACGCCAGGCTGATCTGGTAACGCTGGGCGATCAACGCCAGGCTCTCGCCACGCGCTACCACGTGCTCACGCGGGCCAGCGGCGATCTTGCCCTCGTCGCGCAACCAGGCGACGTAGGTGCCGGGTGGTGGGTTTTCGTGGAAGAACTGCTTGACCCCGGACGTGATCGAACGCGCCAGCGCCTGCTGATGGCTGGCGGTGTGCAGCTTTCTCGCCTCGTTGGGATTGGAGATGAAGCCAGTTTCCACCAGGATTGAGGGAATATCCGGTGATTTCAGCACCATGAAACCCGCCTGTTCGACACGGCGCTTGTGCAGCGGGGTGATGCCGCCCATGTTCGACAGCACCTTCTGCCCGACATTGAGGCTGGAGGACAGTGACGCGGTCATCGACAGGTCCAGCAACACACCAGCAAGCATCTTGTCCTTGTCATCGAGGCTGACGTTGCCGGCGCCACCGATCAGGTCGGACTGGTTCTCGGCGTCGGCCAGCCAGCGCGCGGTCTCGGACGTGGCACCCCGTTCGGACAAGGCATAGACCGAAGCGCCGAACGCCGAGGAGCGCGGCGCCGCGTCGGCATGAATGGAGACGAACAGGTCAGCGCCTTTCTTGCGCGCGATCTCGGTGCGCTTACGCAACGGGATGAAGTAATCCCCCGTGCGGACCAGTTCGGCTCGGAAACCCTTTTCGGCATTGATCTGCCGCTGCAACTCTTTGGAAATAGCCAGCGTCACGTTCTTTTCGTACTGTCCCTTGACCGGCGACAGTGCACCCGGGTCCTCACCACCATGGCCGGCATCGATGGCGACGACGATATCGCGCTTGCCATTGGGCACGGGGGTCAACTTGGGTGGCGGCTGGGTCGGCGTGACCGGCACAGGAGGTTCACTAGTAGCAATACTGGGCGTTTGCGTGGCGGGTAGCGCACTGCCCTGGTCGAACAAATCGACCACCAGGCGATGACCATATTGCTGATTAGGCGCCAGAGTAAAACTCTTCGGCGACACCGGCGCCGACAAATCGATGACCACGCGCAGGTCGTCAGCGCTGCGCTGAGCCGAGCGCACACCGGTGATTGGGGTGTTGGCCAGCGAAAGCTGCTCGAGATTGGTCGCCAGCTTGGCACCCGTGACGTCGATGACGATGCGATCAGGTGCGGCCAGGGTGAACACACTGTGCTGTACCGGCCCAGACAGATCGAAGACCAGGCGAGTATTGTCCGGGGCACGCCACAGACGCACGCCCCGTATATCGGAGGCAGCCAGGGCCTCGGCAGCCAGGGCCGCCAACAACACTCCCACAGCGGTAACCAGCGCGCCTATGCGCATAACCAACCCCATCGCTTCTTATTCATTGCTCGCTGCTCAGGGCCTTGCACCAGGCCTCCCCTCGAGCCCCATGCCCCTGCAGCAACAGCGAACGGCCGCTCGCTTGGGTGTCAATGGTAATGTCCAGGTCGGGCTTTGGCAAAACGCCTGCGCCACGCTGCGGCCATTCGATCAGGCACAGGGCATCCCCCTCGAAGTAATCACGGATGCCGAGAAACTCCAGCTCTTCAGGATCGACCAGACGGTAAAGATCGAAATGAAAGGCGCGCACGTCGCCAATTTCGTAGGGTTCGACCAGGGTAAAGGTCGGGCTTTTGACCGCACCAGCATGGCCCAGGCCGCGCAAAATGCCACGTGAAAGGGTGGTTTTGCCGGCGCCCAGATCACCATGCAGATAGATGATGCCCAGGCCACCGCTGATCTCGGCAATCCGCGCACCCAAAGTCAGCATCGCAGCTTCGTCAGCTGCTTCGAGTTTCACTTCACACAAGGACACAACTCCTCCAATAACTGACGAATGGTGCAAGGCAGATCACCAGCAGCCAGCCCACGACCCTGCGCAGCCAGCACCTCACCGGCCCGCGCATGCAGCCACACCGCCAGGCAGGCCGCATCATACGCTGCCATGCCTTGCGCCAGCAGTGCGCCAATCAATCCCGCCAGCACATCTCCCAACCCTGCGCCCGCCATCGCCGGATGGCCGCGATCACACAACGCCAGCCGCCCGCCCGGTTCAGCGATCAAGCTGCCTGCGCCCTTGAGTACCACTACCAGCCCGAAACGTTGCGCTAACGCTCGCGCCGCAGCCGGCCGATCCGCCTGCACGCTTGCGGTATCGGAGCCCAGCAAGCGCGCCGCCTCGCCCGGATGCGGCGTGAGCACACCCTGACCAGGCGCGGTGACCTGGCCGGCGGCCAGAAGATTCAACGCATCGGCATCCCAGACCTGAGGTACATCGAGACCGCAGACAGCAGACAGCAAACTGCGCGACCAGGCGCCCTGCCCCAGGCCAGGCCCTACCACACAGACATCGGCGCGCTCGCTCAGTGCCAATAACTGATTGGCGGAAGCGATTGCAGCGCACATGATTTCAGGCCGCCGCACCAGGGACGCCGCAACGTGCTCGGAACGAGTCGCCAGTGATACCAGGCCGGCACCGGCGCGCAATGCGCTATCAGCACAGAGCAGCGCAGCGCCGCCCATGCCCAGATCACCCCCGACCACCAGCAGATGACCGAACTGCCCCTTGTGCGCCACAGGCGAGCGCGCGCTCAACCGTGGGAGGTTGGCGGAATCGAGGCGCTGCGCCACGCTGGGCGCCTGGGCCGAAAGTTGAGCGTCGCCCTGCAGATTATCGAACTTCAGCTCGCCGCATAGCTCCGGACCAACTCCCGTCAGCAGGCCGAGCTTGAGGGCGATGAAGGTCACGGTCAGATCGGCGCACACTGCCACACCGAGACACGCGCCGCTGTCAGCATTCAAGCCAGAAGGAATATCCACCGCCAGCACCGGCAAGCCACTCTGGTTGAGCATGCGTATCGCCTGGCCATAAGGCTCACGCACCGCCCCAGCCAGGCCCGTGCCAAGCAACGCATCGACCAGGATGCCAGCCAGTGGCGCGCATTCGCTCCAGGGCAGGATATCCACGCCTGCACGCCTGGCCTCGGCACAAGCCTGAGCAGCATCACCATTCAGAGCCGCAGCATCCCCCACCGCCAGCACTCGCACACGCCACCCAGCACGCCGAGCCAGAGCGGCAATCAGGTAGCCATCACCCGCATTATTGCCGCGCCCAGCCAGTACGGTGATTTCGTCTGCATCCGGCCAGCGCCTGCGCAAGGCGCGCCAGGCCGCATGTGCCGCACGTTGCATCAACTCGAAGCCGGGGGTGCCGGCGGCGATCAGTTGCGCATCCAGCGCACGCACCTGTTCGGCGCTGTGCAGGCTCAACGGTAAAGAGGCGGGTAGAAGCATGGCTCGCTCGCAGCGGATGTCTGGCAGAATTATACCCACGTCCATCGCCTGCGCCCGCCCATGTCCGATCAAACCCTCGACCTCAATGCTCTGGCCCTGTCCATCAAGGACTGGGGGCGTGAGCTGGGCTTTCAGCAGGTTGGCATCACCGATGTCGAGCTGGGCGAGCATGAGGCGCACCTGCAACGCTGGCTCGATGCTGGCTACCAGGGCGAGATGGACTACATGGCCGCCCACGGCAGCAAACGCTCGCACCCGGATGAGCTGGTGCCCGGCACCCTGCGCGTGGTGTCCCTGCGCATGGACTATCTGCCCGGCGATACGCAGATGGCCCAGCGCCTGCAGGAACCGGAGCAGGCCTACGTGTCGCGCTACGCCCTGGGCCGCGACTACCACAAGCTGATCCGCAAGCGCCTGCAACAACTGGCCGAACGCATCCAGCAGCAGATAGGCCCGTTCGGCTACCGCGCCTTCGTCGACAGCGCCCCAGTGCTGGAAAAGGCCATCGCCGAAAAGGCCGGCCTCGGCTGGATAGGCAAGAACACCCTGGTGCTCAATCGCAAGGCCGGCAGCTACTTCTTTCTCGGCGAACTGTTCGTCGACCTGCCACTGCCGGTGGACACACCGCATGGCAGCGAGCATTGCGGACGCTGCAGCGCGTGCATGGATATCTGCCCCACAGCGGCCTTCGCCGGCCCCTACATGCTGGACGCCCGACGCTGCATCTCCTACCTGACCATCGAACTGAAGGGCTCGATCCCGACAGAGTTGCGTGCGCCGATCGGCAACAGGGTGTTCGGCTGCGACGACTGCCAGATCGTCTGCCCCTGGAATCGCTTCGCTCGTCCCACCGAGCAGGGCGACTTCCAGCCGCGCCATGGCCTGGACAACAGCGGCCTGGCCGAGCTGTTCCTGTGGACGGAAGCAGAATTTCTCAGTCGTACCGAAGGTTCACCACTACGCCGCGCCGGCTACGAGCGCTGGCTACGTAACCTGGCAGTCGGTCTTGGCAATGCACCCTCGACCATCCCAGTGCTGCAGGCGCTCACTGCCCGTCGCGAACACCCGTCGGAACTTGTGCGCGAACACGTGGAATGGGCGCTGGAGCGGCACAACGCGCTGTAGCCCGGATGAATTTTCCCGGATTTCATCCGGGCTACACGAGTGAACGCCAGCACCGCGACAACCGCTCGGTGCGCGCGGCGCACCCTACGAGCGGGCTCATTTACACCTTGAGGAAATGCTTGCGGTAGTGACGCAGCTCGGCGATGGATTCGCGAATGTCATCCAGTGCCTGGTGAGTGGCGGTTTTCTGGAAGCTGTCCTTGACCTCTGGCGCCCACATGCCGGCCAGGATCTTCAGCGTCGATACGTCCAGGTAGCGGTAGTGGAAGTAGGCTTCCAGCGCCGGCATGTACTTGTAGAGAAAGCGGCGATCCTGGCCAATGCTGTTGCCGCAGATTGGCGACTTACCCTTCGGCACCCACTGTTCGAGAAAGGCGATGGTCTGCGCCTCGGCAGCGGCGCTGTCGATCTTGCTCTCACGCACGCGCTGAGTCAGGCCACTCTGGCCATGGGTGCGGGTGTTCCATTCGTCCATGCCGGCCAGAGCCTCGTCGCTCTGGTGAACGGCGATCACCGGTCCCTCAGCCAGTACGTTCAGCTCGCTATCGGTGACGATAGTGGCCATCTCGATGATCACATCACGCTCTGGCTCCAGCCCGGTCATTTCCAGGTCGATCCAGATCAGGTTGTTGGGGTTTTGCATGGTTAGGCTCCTTGGCTCAGGCGCCAAGTCTAGCGGATCTCGGCACCCTTCATCTGCCAGAGAAACAGAGAGGTTTGCCGCCCTTCGCTGACGTCAAGCTCGCGATCAGCTGGCACACCCGAAATCTCGAAGGTATTGCTGATCAGCCAGCTGCCAGTACGCATCTCGGCTTGCGTCTTGGCCCACAGGCGCGGCATCGGCACAGGCGAGAGGAAGCAGTAGACGACATCGAACTCGCCAAGCTCGACCTGCCACAGACTCCGATAACGAATGCTGCAGTTCTCCTGCAGCAAACAGCGCAGCCAGGCGAAAGCGAAGAGCAGGGGCGCCGTCTCGACCCCCACGAACTGTCCGCGCGGAAACTGCCTGGCCAGCTGCAGTACCGTACCTGCCGTACCACACCCCAGGTCGACGAAGCGCAGCGGCGGCTCACGCTCACTCATGAACTGCTGCAGACGTTGCTGCGCCTTGCGCCCACTCAGGTAAAGCGGCACCTGTTCACGCAAACTGTTCCAGTTGACCAGCAGCAACAGCACGAATCCCAGCAGGAAAAGCCAGGCCGGTAATTCAGCGCGCTGCATCACCAGCAGTGCGGGTAGAAACGCCAGATTGATCCACAACCACCAGCGTGACAGCCCCAAGCGCCAGCCTATCCCGGCGGCCACGACACCTTGTAGCAGCGCCACTGAAAACAACGACATGCGCCAAGGCAGCAACGCCAGCAGATAGACCAGCACCACCACCAGCGCCAGGGACAGGCCCTGCGCTAAAAGAGCACGCAACAACGGTAGCCGCAGCACCGTTCTTTCCTCGCCTATCGTCATTCCCGACCTCTGTTCCTGACAGCCGAATGGCCGCCGAGCGCTCATGCTAAACTCGCCGCGATCAACACTCCACTACCCGGAAGCTCCATGGCCAAACGCCAACTCAACCGCCGCCAGAACTGGCGGATCGAAAAGATTCAAGGTGAGCGCGCGGCCCGCGCCGCCAAGCGTGAATCGAAGGCAGTGGAAGCACTGGAAGGCGGTGACCTCGGCCCGGAACAGACCGGCCTGGTAATAGCCCACTTCGGCGTGCAGGTGGAAATCGAGGGTTTGCAGGGTGAAATGGCCGGCCAGGTGTTTCGCTGCCACCTGCGCGCCAACCTGCCGGCGCTGGTCACTGGCGACCAGGTGGTCTGGCGTCCGGGCAATCAGGGTGATGGCGTCATCGTCGCGCAATTGCCGCGAAACAGTGAGCTGTGCCGCCCCGACATGCGCGGCCAACTCAAGCCGGTGGCGGCCAACGTCGACCAGATCGTCATCGTTTTCGCACCACTGCCCGAGCCGCACGCCAATCTGATCGACCGTTATCTGGTGGCCGCCGAGCACGCGGGTATTCGCCCGTTGCTGCTGCTGAACAAGGCCGACCTGATCGACGAGCAGAACCAGGTCGCGCTGGACGCTCTGCTCAAGGTCTATCGTGAGCTCGAGTATCCGTTGCTGGAGGTTTCAGCCCATCAAGGCGACGGCATGGAGCAGCTGAAACAGCGCTTGAACGGCAGCGTCAGCGTATTCGTGGGCCAATCTGGCGTGGGCAAGTCATCGCTGGTCAACAGCCTGTTGCCCGGCGTCGATACACGTGTCGGTGCGCTGTCGGAGCTGACCGGCAAGGGCACGCACACCACCACTACCGCTCGACTTTTCCACTTTCCCGGTGGCGGCCAATTGATCGACTCCCCCGGCATTCGCGAGTTCGGCCTTGGCCATGTCAGCCGGGACGACGTGGAGGCGGGCTTCATCGAATTCCACGACCTGCTCGGACGCTGCCGCTTTCGTGACTGCAAGCATGATCGCGAACCCGGTTGCGCCCTGCTGCAGGCGCTGGAAGACGGCCGCGTACAGCCACAGCGCATGGCCAGCTATCGGCACATCATCGCCAGCCTGCCGGAAGACGATTACTGATTGTTCAACTGGTCAAGCGGACTGTTGCCAGTCTCGAAGATATTCAGCCGCTCACGCAGTTGATCGGCCGGTAGCGCGTCGGCGGGCGGCACTGGCGGGCTGCCGGCGGGGGCCGGCTCTTGTGCTGACGACTCTGCACCCGCGCCCTGCTCGCCCTCGATAGCGCGCTGCGCCTTCTTGGTCAGCACGACGATATCGATGCGCCGATTGACCGGATTGAACGGATCCTCACGATCGAACAACGCCGACGAAGCGTACCCGACGACACGCGCTACCTGCTCGTCCGGGTACCCGCCGGCCACCAGCGTGCGCCTCGCGGCATTGGCACGGTTGGATGACAACTCCCAGTTACCGAAATCACCACGGCCGATGAACGGCTTGGCATCGGTATGCCCGCTGACGCTGATCTTGTTCGGCACCGCGCGAATGGTGTCGGCCATGGCCAGCAGGATGTCTTCGAAATAGGGCTGAAGGTTGGCACTGCCGAGGGCGAACATCGGTCGGTTCTCGGCGTCCATGATCTGGATGCGCAGACCATCCTGAGTGATTTCGAACAGTATCTGATCCTTGAAGCGCTGCAGCTCGGGATTCTCCTCGACCTTGTTCTGCAGCTCCTGCAATAGCAGCTCCAGACGTTCCTGCTCCATCTTTTCGGCCAGGTTTTCGATCTGATCGGTGCTGACTCCGGCCTCATCCGGCTGACTCTCCGGCGTCTCGGAGATGTCCGGATTGAGGGTGCGCTCGGGCGCTGGCGTGGGCGTACCACCCAGATCGATGGCGTATGGACTGGCACTCTCGGTGAAACCGATCGGGTCCTGGAAATAGCCGGAAATGGCTTTCTTCTGTTCCGGAGTGGCCGATGTCATCAGCCACATGACCAGGAAGAACGCCATCATGGCGGTTGCGAAGTCGGCAAACGCGATCTTCCAGGCACCGCCATGGTGTCCGCCAGCGGTCTTCTTGACCCGCTTGACGATGATGGGTTGGTTATTTTCCATGGCTTAGCTGCCGCGCATGGCCTGTTCGAGCTCGCTGAAGCTCGGGCGATGCGCCGGGTACAACACCTTGCGCCCGAACTCTACGGCCAGGGTCGGCGGCATGCCCGAGGCGGAAGCGACCAGGGTCGCCTTGATCGCTTCATAAAGGTTCAGCTCTTCCTTGGCGTCATGCTCCAGCGCGTTCGACAACGGGCCGAAGAAACCGTACGAAGCGAGAATGCCGAGGAAGGTACCGACCAGCGCCGTGCCCACCTTCTCACCGATCTGCGCGTTGTCCGCCTCGGCCAGGATCGACATGGTGATCACGATGCCCAGCACCGCCGCAACGATACCCATGGCTGGCATGCCGTCGGCAACCTTGGCCACGGCGTGCGCCGGGTGCTCCACTTCCTCTTTGAGGCTGGCCAGCTCCATATCGAACAGGCCTTCCAGTTCGTGCGGAGCCATGTTGCCGGAAGACATGATGCGCAGGTAATCGCAGATGAATGCCGTCATCCGCGCATCCTTGAGCACACCGGGATACTTGCTGAAAATCGGACTGGCGTTGGGGTCTTCGACGTCGGCCTCGATGGCCATCATGCCCTCGCGGCGACTCTTGTTGAGTATCTCGTACAGCAGCTTGAGCACTTCGAGGTAATAGGCGTGAGTGAAGCGACTGCCAAACATGCTCAACGACTTCTTGAACACCGTCATGAACATGCTGCCGGGGTTGGCCTGCAGGAATGCCCCCAGCGCCGCGCCGCCAATAATCAGAACCTCGAAGGGATGGACCAAGGCCATAAACTTGCCGCCCGAGAGTATGAACCCACCGAGCACACAGCCAAAGACAACAATGATGCCTATGATTCTTACCATGAAATAAACGCTTGAAGAGCCTAGTGGATGGGTTATTAAAAACAACCCTTCTAATTATCGGAACTTATACGCCAGACTATAGCCAGTTATGGTCAAAAGCCAGTTTCGACTCGAGCCAATATGTCGACGTCAAAGTCCCTGCCACGCACGCTGGATGCCTGGTTACAACAACTGGGCAAATTGCCACTGCCAATCGAGCAGCAGCAGCATTTGCGCCTGCGTCGCATCCTCGCCGACAGCCGCCGCACCTGGCGCGAAATTGCCGAGGCAATAGAAGCCAGCCCATCCTTTGCCCTGCAAGTACTGCGTGAAGCCAACCAGTCGGGCAACAGCCTCAGCGATCCCGCCGAGAGTGTCGAAACGGCACTTTCACGTCTGGGACTGAGCCGCTGCGAAGCCCTTCTCAACCAGGCACCTGCCCTGCCAGAAAGCGACATCCCTCTGCCATTCAAGCAGATCCTGCTGATTAGTCAGCATGCCAGCCAACAGGCGCGCGGCCTGTTCGGCGCACGCCTGGCACGCCTGTGGAATGAACTGCACGGCTGCAGCCTGCTGTTTCTCTCCCCTATCTGGCCGCTGCTGTGCGCCCATCCTCAACTCTTCGAGGCCTGGGAACAGCGCGTACTGCTCAAAGGCGAGCGCCCTGCCGTCGTCGAGAAGGAGTTGCTCGGGGTCACCTTGATCCAGCTGTGCGTCAAACTGGCCGAGCGCTGGCGCCTGCCCGAGTGGATCGTTCGCGGCTACCGCTTGCTGGAGCGAGATCGGCGTCAATTGGTCAAGGCGCTGCACATCGCCCGTGATAACGAGCATCCCCTGCATCAACAGCAGATGCTCGACGCCGACATCCCCCTGCGCCACTGGCTCACTCACCCGAGCAATTGCGTGCTGCTGGCCAACGGTCTGGCGGTATCAGCGCATCAGGCCTGGGATACCGCGCACTGCCTGCGCTGGCAAAGACTGACCGGGCTGTACCTGCAGATACCCCTGAACGAACTGCAGCAGGAAGTGCACCAGCACGCAGTGAGCAGCGCGCGCTTGATCCACGACCCCGCACTGTGGCACCCGGCGCAGGCACTGATCTGGCCCTGGGACGCTCATCGCCTCAAACCAGCCGTGAGCGTAGCTGCCCCCCCCAAACGCGACGACCTCGCCGCCTGGCGCCAGCACTGCGCACGCCTGCTCTCCGACCCCAGCACCTTTGCCAATGTGCCGCAGCTGACGGCCTGCGCCCGTGACGCCTTGCAGGCCTGCGGCCTGAAACGCGTGCTGCTGCTACTTGCCGATCGTAATCACACTCGCCTGCAGAGCCAGCAACATGCCGGCCTCGATGCCAGCGCAGCGACCCTCAGCCTCGATCCAGCACAGAGCCAGGTGTTGAAGCGCCTGCTCAGTGCGCCAGGACAATTGCGCCTGACACCGAGCAACATCGCGCAGTTTTCCGCCCTACTGCCCGGCAACCTCAAGGCACTGTTCCCCAGCGAACACCTGCTGCTGCGCTCTGTGGCCAACAATGGCCGCGTGGTGATGCTGGTTATAGCGGACCAGGGCGGCCAACCACTCAACGACGTCTGCCTACAGGCATTCGGCAAGACCGTGCAGTGCATCGAACGCGCACTGGGCAGCTTTTCCAGGCGCGGGCGCTGAAGCGCTCTGTTTCCGCTACAATCGACCTCTTTTCATTCAAGGAGGCCGTCATGTCCGCCTTCGACAACTTGCCACTGGTGATCGAGCCGGCTGAACTGGCTGAGCGCCTGGACGCCCCCGATCTGATCCTGCTCGACCTGAGCAGTGCTGCGCGCTATGCAGCCGGCCATATCCCCGGCGCACGCTGGGTCGATGCCAAGCGCACGCAACTAGGTGTACCGCCCGCTCCCGGCCTGCTACCCGAGCAAGCCCAACTCGAAGCGCTGTTCGCCGATATTGGCCACCACGCCGATGCCACTTATGTGGTCTACGACGATGAGGGCGGCCCCTGGGCCGGTCGTTTCATCTGGCTGCTCGACGTGATCGGCCATGCGCGCTACCACTTCCTCAACGGCGGTTTGCAGGCCTGGGTTGGCGATGGCCTAGAGCTGAGCCAGGAAGAGCCAGCCGTGACCCGCACCGAGGTATCACTGACGCTGAGCGATGCCCCCACCGCCACTCGCGATTATCTGCAGTCGCGCTTGGATGCTGCCGACCTGGCCATCTGGGACGTGCGTGGCGCAGACGAATACCGCGGCGAAAAACTGAGTTCAGCGCGTGGTGGGCATATCCCTGGCGCCACCCATTTCGAGTGGACCGCTGGCATGGACCCGCAACGTGGCATGCGCATCCGTACGGACATCGCCGATGTCCTGCAAAACCTGGGCATCACGCCCGACAAGGAAGTGATCACTCACTGCCAGACGCACCGCCGCTCCGGCTTCAGCTATGTGGTGGCCAAGGCGCTCGGCTACCCACGCGTGAAGGCCTACGCAGGCTCCTGGTCCGAGTGGGGCAATCTGCCCGACACCCCCATCGAACGCTGAGCGCGCTGACGATCAGATATCCCCGGCCTGGCCACGCCAGTGCCGGTTCAGAACCTTCTAAGGAAACACGATGAAACAACGTCTTTTTATCCTCAGCCAGTACCTGCTGCCTCATCACCTGCTGTCGCGCCTGATCGGCTGCGTTGCCGAATGCCGTATCGGCTGGCTGAAGAATCCGCTGATCTCGTGGTTCGCCAAGCAGTACCAGGTCAACATGAGCGAAGCGCAAATCGAAGACCTGCGCACTTACGAACACTTCAACGCGTTCTTCACCCGCGCCCTAAAAGACGGCGCGCGCCCGCTGGATGAAACTCCCGGCGCGATTCTCAGCCCGGCCGACGGCGTGATCAGCCAACTCGGCGCCATCGAGCACGGCCGCATCTTCCAGGCCAAGGGCCACAGCTTCAGCGCTGTCGAACTGCTTGGCGGCGACGCCGAACGCGCAGCGCCCTTCATGGGCGGCCAGTTCGCCACCGTCTACCTCTCGCCGAAGGACTACCACCGCGTCCATATGCCGCTGGGCGGCACGTTGAAAGAAATGGTTTACGTGCCGGGCCGCCTGTTCTCGGTCAACCAGACCACTGCGGAAAATGTGCCGGAGCTGTTTGCCCGTAACGAGCGCGTCGTCTGCCTGTTCGATACCGAGCGCGGTCCGATGGCAGTGGTGCTGGTAGGCGCGATGATCGTCGCCAGCGTCGAGACGGTATGGGCTGGCCTGGTCACCCCACCCAAGCGCGAGCTCAAGAGCACACGCTATGACGCCGAAGCGCGTGGACCGATCGAATTGGTCAAGGGCGCCGAGATGGGTCGCTTCAAACTGGGTTCCACTGCCATCGTTCTGTTCGGCCCTAATCAGGTGCAATGGGCCGAAGAACTAGGTGCTGGCAGCGCAGTGCGCATGGGCCAACTGATGGGCACAACCCAGGACTGAGTCGCTGAGAAAAAGCACCCGCATCTCGACCGTTCGGTCATAGATCCGTACTCTGGCGAGGTAGACCGTCCACACAGACGGGCTGCCAGCCCAGGCAGATACTGCTAGAGTTCGAAAGACTATTACTAGAGCCGCTTGCTAGTGCGTGGCCGGAGCCTCCGAGTTTGATGGATAAACAGAGTACCCACCTTCAGCTATTGCGCGTTCCCACGCCGAGCAAGCAGAGCCTCAGCTTCTGCGACGGCAGCCCCCGCGATCTCAAACGCTGGATCGCTGGCCTGCCCAAGGCGAACATCGGTGAAACTGCACGCCAGCTGTATCAGAGCCTGGTGGAACTCAATCAATTCCTCACTCCCTCGGAAAACCGCCTGCAGTTGCTGGAGTTGCTACGCCCGGAAGTCAGCTTCGTCTGCCAACACCTGGAACGCCACTTTCTCAACCAGGCCATCGTGCTCGACGAACGCCCGCGCAAGGTGGCCAACCTGTGCCAGGCGCTGCAAAACCACCTGGCCGTTGGCTACAAGCTGATCATTTCCCGCGTGATCACCCGCAGCGGCAAGGATCGCGACCAACTGCTCGCCGTCTCCCTGCAGCGTGCCAGCCACAGCCTGTGCAGCCCGCTGATTCGTGCCAGTCAGCTTTACTGCCCGGTGCCCGAAGGGCTCTGGCTGGAGCTGCACCAGCTCTATCAGATCGCCTGCGAGCAGCGCCTGCAGCGTCAGGTCATTCGTGACCCGTTGGCACGCCATACTCAGGGCCAGAGCACCGAGCAGACCTACGTGACCGCACTGCTGCTGGGCTGCGCGCGTACCAACCAGATGCGCCAGAACGGCATTGCACGCCTGGCAGAAGCGCTGGAACCCTGGAGCACGCTGGTCAAGCTGCAGCCGGGCGATCATCCGGACAGCCTGTTCGTGCTGGCGCCGCAGATCGACGGCCCACCACGCTACAAGTCGCTGTACCAGAGCAGCGAACTGCACAACCTGCTGGGCATCGATACACAGCCACTGGTCGACGCCATCAAGGAATACCTCGATCTGCCGGAAGAAGAGCGCAGCAAATCGCGCCTGATGATTCCGGAGGGCATCAGCCTCGACCTGCTGCAACACGTCGCGGCGGCCTGGGGCGACATCGCCGAACGCACCTTCCAGCGCACGGCGGGCCACGGCAGCCTGACCCTGTGCATCGGCATGACCGCGCTGCACTTCTTCCTCGCCGGACGCTGCTCGTTCGCCGAAGTACTCAAGCGCCCTGCCGATCTCGGTGCTGCGGTATTCAAGCCTTCCACGGGCGAGCCTGATGTCTGGTCGAACGCCTTCGATGCCCAACGCAATGCGGCTGACGAAATCCACTTCGAAGAGATTCAGTACACCAAGGTAACCCCCGGCGAGCAGGCTCAACCCGAGAGCAATGGCGAAAGCTACCCGACCTTTCCTCTGCCCATCGTCAATCACAGCCCCGGTGGCTATTGCCTTTCCTGGCCAAAGGACGTTCCCAGCCAACTGCAGGCCGGCGAACTGTTAGGCGTACAAGACAATCCCAGCCAGGGCTGGAGCGTGGCCATCGTGCGCTGGATTCGCCAGGTCCGTGGCGGCGGCACGCAAATGGGTATCGAGCTGATCGCGCCGCATGCCCGCCCCTGCGGCCTGCAACTGCTGCGCAAAGCCGAGCAGAACAGCCAATACCTGCGCGCCCTTCTGCTACCGGAAATCAGTGCCATTTCTCGTCCCGCCAGCCTGATCACACCGCGTTTGCCGTTCCAGGAGGGCAGCAAGGTACTGATCAACGACCACGGTGAAGAACACCGCGCGCTGCTCACCCGCAGACAGGTCAGCACCGGCAGTTTCAGCCAGTTCGAATATCGCCGCGTAGGCGAAGAAGAAGGTGCGCCCGGGACACCTGTCACAGCCTCGCAAAGCCAGAAGCCTGCTGGGGAGGAAGATTTTGACTCGCTCTGGAAGTCGCTGTAGGCTCCGGCGAATCCACCATTTGTCGCCTTTTCGCGTCCGTTCGGCGCGGTAATGACCCCTCTATGGCCATCGAAAAAAAAACCATCCGCCTGCTGATTCTCGAAGACTCGCAGAACGAAGCAGAGCGCCTAGTCAGTCTGTTCCGCAATGCCGGGCATGCCACTCGCGTGCATCGCCTGACCTCCAGCGATGACCTCGCAGAGACGCTGCAACAGACCTGGGACCTGCTGATCTGCGCAGCAAGCAGCGAGCATCTCGACCCCGGTGAGGCGATCAGTGCCATCCGCCGTCAGGCCAAGGACATCCCCGTCATCCAGTTGGTCGAGGATAATGACTCCGAGATCATTACCGAAGCCCTGCTGTTCGGCGCACAAGACGCCCTGCCGCAAGGCGAGGATGAACGCCTGGTGCTGGTCGCCAAGCGCGAGCTGGCCAATCTCGAAGAGCGCCGCGCCCGTCGTGCCGCCGAAGTGGCATTACGCGAAGCCGAGAAACGCTGCCAGCTGCTACTGGAAAGCTCGGTCGACGCCATCACCTACGTCCACGACGGCATGCACATCTATGCCAACCGTGCCTACCTCGAGCTGTTCAGCTACGAGGACGGTGATGAGCTCGAAGGCATGCCGATGATCGACCTGATCGCCAGTGCCGATCACGGGGCCTTCAAGGACTTCCTGAAGAACTACCAGAGCGCTGAAGGCCACGCCGAGCTCAATTGCCAGGGCGTGCGCGCCGATGGCAGCAGCTTCGCCGCGCAAATGACCTTTTCTCCCGCCACCTATGATGGCGAGCCGTGCATTCAGGTGGTAATCCGTGCGGAAACCTCCAATGCCGAACTGGAAGAGAAACTGCGTGAGATCAGCAGCCAGGACCTGGTCACCGGCCTGTTCAACCGCAACCACTTCCTCGAGCTGATGGACAACGCCGCCGAGCGCGCCATCAACAGCGGCCAGCCCTCGACCCTGGCGTACATCCGTGTCGACCGCTACGCCAGCATGCAGGGCGAGATCGGTCTGGCCGGCATCGACCTGCTGCTGACCGATCTGGCTGGTCTGCTGCGTGCGCATTTCCCAGCAGAAACCCAGTTGGCCCGCTTCGGTGACGACGTATTCGCCGCCCTGCTTCCGGGCCAGGCGCCCGAACAATGCGAAGCCAGCCTGGCGACGCTGCTGAAGAAGGTCGAAGGCCACCTGTTCGACGTCAGCGGCCGCACCGCCCAGACCACGCTGTCGGTCGGCGTTGCCGGCCTCAGCGAGAAAACCGCCAAGGCGCAGGAAGTCATCGACCGCGCGCACCGCTGCGCCGACGAGCTCAGCGACGGCAATGCCATCAAACTGTTCAACCCGGCCGATGAACTCGCTGCAGCGGCCAACCGCGGCAACCTGCTGGCGATGGTGCAGCAGGCGCTGGAGAACAACAGTTTCCGCCTGCTGTTCCAGCCGATCATCAGCCTGCGTGGCGATGCCCACGAACACTACGAAGTGCTGCTGCGCCTGCTCAACCCTCAGGGTACAGAGGTGCCGCCGCTGGAATTCCTCGCCGCCGCCAGAGATGCCGGCCTCGGTGAGAAGATCGACCGCTGGGTAATTCTCAACTCGATCAAGCTACTGGCGGACCACCGCTCCAGAGGCCACAACACCCGCCTGTTCGTGCACCTGTCCAGCGCCAGCCTGCAGGACCAGACCCTGCTACCCTGGCTCAGCGTGGCACTCAAAGCGGCGCGCTTGCCGTCAGACTCGCTGGTATTCCAGTTCAGCGAACCGGACGCCATCGCCTACCTGAAACAGGCCAAGGCGCTGACCCAAGGCCTGGCGGAGCTGCACTGCAAGGCAGCCCTGAGCCAGTTCGGCTGTGCGCTGAACCCGTTCAACACGCTCAAGCACCTGCAAGTGGACTTCGTCAAAGTCGACGGTTCGTTCTCTCAGGACCTGACCAACGCCGACAACCAGGAAGCGCTGAAGACGCTGCTCAGCAGCCTGCATGCCCAGGCAAAACTGACTATCGTGCCCTTCGTCGAGAGCGCCAGCGTGCTGGCCACGCTGTGGCAGGCCGGGGTCAACTTCATTCAGGGCTACTACCTGCAAGGCCCGAGTCAGTCGATGGACTACGACTTCTCGGCTGGCGACGAATAAACCCTCGCCCAATAAAAAGCCGCCTATTCAGGCGGCTTTTTCGTTTCCGAAAGAACGCGGCGCTTATTCCTGCCCCTCACGATCACGGAAGCCCAGCAAATAAAGAATGCCGTCCAGCCCAAGGGTGGAGATCGCCTGCTTGGCCGATTGTTTGACCAGCGGTTTGGCACGGAATGCCACGCCAAGACCGGCCAGGCCGAGCATCGGCAGGTCATTGGCGCCATCGCCGACAGCGATGGTCTGCTCCAGTTGCAAACCCTCCTTCTGCGCCAGCTCGCGTAGCAGATCGGCCTTGCGCTGCGCATCGACGATGGGCTCGACAGCCACGCCGGTGACCTTGCCGTTCTCGATCTGCAGTTCGTTGGCGAACACGTAGTCGATGCCCAGCTTGGCCTGCAGTTGCTTGGCGAAGTAAGTGAAGCCGCCGGAGAGAATCGCAGTCTTGTAGCCCAGGCGTTTGAGTTCGGCGAACAACACCTCGGCGCCCTCGGTCAGGCGCAGGGACGCGCCGATCTCTTCCAGCACGTCCTCCGACAGCCCCTGCAGCAAGCCCAGGCGCTCCTTGAAGCTGGCGCGGAAATCCAGCTCGCCGCGCATGGCGCGCTCGGTGATTTCGGCCACCTGCTCACCTACGCCGGCAGCCTTGGCCAACTCGTCGATGACCTCGGCCTCGATCAGCGTCGAATCCATGTCGAACACGGCCAGACGGCGATTGCGCCGGAACACCGAGTCGCGCTGGAAGGCGATGTCGACGTTGAGTTCCTGCGCCACGCTGAGGAATTCGGCGCGCAGGGCGACCGGATCAGCCGGCTCGCCACGCACGGAAAACTCGATGCAGCCCTTGCCCTGCTCGGCCGGCATGTCCAGCGGCATGCGCCCGGAAAGACGGTCGATATGATCGATGTTCAGGCCGTACTTGGCAGTGATCGCACTGACGCGCTGCAACTGCTCGGCGCTGACCTTGCGCGTCAACAGGGTCACGATATGGCGCGCCTTGCCCTGGCCACCAACCCACTGACGGTAGTCGTCTTCGGAAACCGGGGTGAAACGCACCTGCTGGTCGAGCTCGTAGGCGGTGAACAGCAAGTCCTTGAGCACCGACTGGGAGCGGCCGTTGTCAGGAATTTCGATAAGGATGCCGAACGACAGGGTGTCGTGGATCACCGCCTGACCGATATCGAGGATGTTCACCCCGCCTTGAGCCAGCACCCCGGTGATGGCAGCGGTGAGTCCGGGACGATCTTCGCCGGTGATATTGATCAGGACGATTTCGCGCAAGACGCACCCTCCAAGGCAAACGATTGAGGCAGGCAAGCGGCGAATTGGCCACCGACCGACGAAAAGGCGCACATTCTACCCAGTTTCCCGTCGATCCGGGCAGCCATGCGCTTTGCCCGCCCCAGACCGCTCGCTATACTGCGCGGCAACTTCAGTCGACAAGAGCCGTGCTCTGTGAACCGGCCTGCGCCCGTCAAACCCGATAACTTCTTCATCCTGATCTTCCACGCGCTGCGTCAGCGGCGGGTGCCTCTGGTGCTGCGTATTGCCAGCCACAGCGTGCTGCTGGTAGCCCTGGCGATGGTCATCTATGCCTGGGTCATGGGCATGCAATTCAAGCAGGCCATGCAGCAGCAGGCCGATGCACTGGGTCAGGCGCTGATCACCCAGACGGCGGCGTCGTCCACCGAGCTGCTGGTGTCCAACGACATCCTCAGCCTCAACGTACTATTGAACAACCTGGCGAAGAACCCGCTGGTTGCCCATGCGGCCATCTACAGCGTGGATAACCGCATCCTCGCCGAAGCTGGCTCGCGCCCGACGCGCAGCGTTCTGGGCGAAACCGAGGGTCTGTACACCACCCCCATCACGTTCCAGGAGGTGATGGCCGGACAGTTGCGCATCAGCCTGGACATGAGCCAGTTCCAGCAGCCGATGACCATCAGCCTGCAGAGCATGGGCATTCTCAGCCTGATCCTGCTGGCCCTGACCCTGTCCCTGAGCATGCGCCTAGGCCGTTACATTTCCACGCCCTTGCTGCAAATGCGCCTGTGGCTGCGTGACCCGGACGACCCTGCACCGGGGGCGGGGCGCAACGACGAGATCGGTGATCTGGCGCGTCAACTGCAGGCGCGCCTGGTACCGGAAAAACCGGAGCCCGAACAGGAACTGGATGACGAACAGCTGCTCGATGACAGCGAGGACTATCTCCCCGAAGAAGACGACGAGCACTTCGACGAGCAGGAGGAGATAGAGTCCGAGCATGCCTTCGATGAAACGCACATCCGCGATGAGAATGGCGATGACGAGCAGCTCAAACCCTGGCCCGACGCCATAGAGCCGGATGATCCCTTTGCCGACCTGCGTGACGACTCCGAAGCGCCTGCGCAGGTCGCCAAGGCTCCGCGCCCCTCACAAGCCAGCGCCGTGCTGGCCATTCAACTCGGTGCTCAGGAGCAGCTTCGTCGCCTACCACGCACGCGACTACTGGACCTGCTGGATCGCTATCGGGGTTGCCTGGAACAAGCCGCCGCGCTCTATCAGGGGCAACTGCATACCCTCAAGGACGGCAGCAGCCTGATGCTGTTCCATGAGCGCGAATGCGGTGAAGACTACCTGACCCACGCGATCTGCTGTGGCGAGCTGATGCGCGCCCTGGGCCATGCCCTGCAGATCGAGGTCGCCGACAGCGGCATCACCTTGCAACTACAGCTGGGGCTGACCCTGGGCCGTGATCTGGAAGAGCTGGGCCAGGCTGACCTGCTGCTCAGCGACAGCGCCCTGGACGCCCTGGCCTTGTCGCAACACAGCCGCAACCTGCTGCTGGTCGAGCAACGCGTCGCGCAGGATGCCCTGGCCCGCCAGCGCGCCCGCATCCGCCCGATTGCCAGCCCGGAAGGGGCCAGCTGCGTGGAGCGCCTGCTCGATCCTTATCCGGCACTGCTGGAGCGGCAGTTGACGCGCATGCGCGACAGCCGGGCGCACTGACGCTCGGCGTCACTCAAGCACTGGCCAATGCGCGCCGCTGCGGCGTCTTTACACCGTAGCGCTGCAGCCAGTCCTTCCAGCGAATCCGCTCGTCGCGCACCAGCCAGCCATCCTGTTCGGCAAAACTCTCCGACAGCCATACCCCGCGGGTGCTGGCGGGCAGCAACTCGCCCTTGCGCAGGGTGAACAGCCCACCGCTGGGCACACCACGCTGCAACGCCAGCAGATAGATGTCCGGCCGCCGACGTTCCAGACGCGCCACCAGGCGGCCGTCTTCCAGGCATTCGTCGACGTGGAACAGGCTCAACTGGCGGGCATCGCGTGGCAACTCCAGGCTCAGGTCGTAGACCAGCTGCAAGGATGCGGTAGGCAGATGCACATAGGCGCGCGGGCGCTCGAGCAAGGTCAGGTTGCCGCACTGTACTGGCCGCGCAGCGCCGGACAGCGGGCTGAGGCGAAAGTGACTCGACTCGCGATAGCGCAGCGCACCCTGATAGGGCGTGGGCAACCAGGTATCGGCAAAACGTCCTCCCAGCCAGCCATCGGCACTCTCCAGCAGGCATTCCTCGGCTACTTCCTGAACCGCAGTAAGCAGCGGCAGATTCAGCTCGTGCGCCGGCACGTAGCCGGAAATCAGCTTGAGGACGGTATCGCCACGGTCCGGGCGGCGCTGGCGCACCAGCAACCAGTAGTCACGCCCGTGCAGGCGCAGGGTCATACGTACCGATACACCAAGGTTGGCCAGCTCGATGGAAAAACGCGAACTGTCCGCCACCTCGACCGGACGGCGGCGCTCGAGCATCTGCTGGAAATTCAGCGGCTGTCCCAGGCTCTGGTATCTCAGGCCATCGGGGCCGGCTTCGACGAACAGTGGCAGGGTCTTGAAGTTACTCGGGTCCTTGCGGATCAGCGTACGCGGCATCTCGACTCCTTGTTCCGGCTGGGCGTGAATCCAGCTCGACGAGCGGCCTTCACGCGAGGATCAGGTTGAAGCGAAAACCGCTCAAGGCTGCCCCAAGCCGACCACTCAGCACAACCCAAGGCTGTAAGAGGACGTGACCGGGGACCTCAGAACCTGTTCACGAGCTGCTGCGCTTCGGCGCTACTGCGTTAAAAATAAGCTCGGAATGCTCATGTACAACAGTACACTCCGCTTCCTCGCTTGTTTTTGCCTTGTATCGCTCTAGCTCGCGAGATCGTGAATAGGTTCTCAGCGGATACCCTGCAAAACCGCTGCGACCGTAGCGACATTGCCCGCCAGGTGCGCGGGCGTGATGGTGCCAACGATGGCGCTGCTGACGCCCGGATGCGCGAAGATCAGCTCGAAGCTGGCACGTACAGGATCGACACCCTCGGCCAGGCAGGCATGCCCACTGGCCAACGCCTTCTTGATCAGAATGCCCTTGGCGTGACTGGCAGCGTAGTCCAACACCGGCTTCTCGCCCTGCTCACTCAGGTTATAAGTGACCATGGCGCAGTCGCCTTGTTCCAGCGCCAGCAGCCCGCCCTCGACGGTCTTGCCGGAAATCCCGTAGCCGAGGATCTTGCCCTCGCGCTTGAGCGCTGCCAGCGTCTCGTACACGCCCGTTTCACGCAGTACTGCCAGATCGTTGCCATCGGAGTGCACCAACAACAGGTCGATACGGTCGGTCTCCAGGCGCTTGAGGCTGCGCTCGACCGACAGGCGGGTATGCGCGGCGGAAAAGTCGAAGTGCGACTGGCCCTGCTCGAACTCCTCACCGGTCTTGCTGACGATCACCCACTCATCGCGCTGGCCACGCAGCAGTGGACCGAGGCGTTGCTCGCTGACGCCGTAAGCCGGCGCGGTATCGATCAGGTTGATCCCCAGCTCGCGGGCTTGCCGCAGCAAGGCCAAGGCCTGCGTATCGTCAGGGATGGTGAAACCGTTGGGGTACTTCACGCCCTGATCTCGACCGAGTTTGACCGTGCCCAGGCCCAGCGGCGAAACGCGCAAGCCGGTGGAACCCAGCGGGCGATAGAGGTCGTGCAGCGTGGTCATGGCAGCAGCGCCTCCCAGACTGGCTGCCCCAGCGGCGGGTGCGGCAGCTCGGGCAGCGGCGCATGGCCGGCCGGCTGCACCTGCTCGCGCTGCAGCGTGGCCAGCACGCGATCGGCAAAGTCCGGCGCCAGCGCCAGCTTGGTCGGCCAGCCCACCAGCAGGCGCTGCTGTTCGGCGAGAAAGGCGTTGTCCGGGCGCACCAGGCCCGACTGCGCGGGCTCGGCGCGATCAACGCGCAATGTCGCCCAGCGCGTCTGGCTCTGGTCGACCCAGGGCAGCAGCGAGGCCACTTCCTTTTGCGCCGCCTGAATCTGAGCGCCTTCGTCGCGCGCAACGCCGTCAGCCTCGGCCAGATCGCCGCCGAGGTACCAGACCCACTGGCCATCGGCGGCCGGATGGGTGGTGACGGTGACCCGCGGCTTCGGCCCACCGCCGAGGCAGTGCGCGTACAGCGGCTTCAGTGCCGGGCCCTTGGCCAGCACCATATGCAGTGGACGCAACTGCTGCGCGGGCTGTTCGATGCCCAGCGTGGCGAGCAGCTCGGCATTACCGGCCCCGGCGCTGAGCACCACGCGCTGCGCGCGAATCTCGCGACCGTCGACGATTAACCCGCACAGCTCACCGTTTTCCTGCAGCGGTTCGATACGCTCGGCGGCAAGCAGGCCATCACCGGCCAGTTCGGCCAGACGCGCGATCAGGCTCGGCACGTCGAGCACCAGCTCGGCGAGTCGATAGACTTTGCCCTTGAACTTCGGATGCTGCAGCGCCGGCGGCAATTGCTCACCCTTGACCTGATCGACCCGACCGCGCACCGCCTTGCTGGCGAAGAAGCTGGTGAGGTTGCCGGCCAGGGTACCGGGCGACCAGAGATAATGGGCGTCGGACAGGATGCGCACACCGGAGAGGTCCAGCTCGCCATTGCCGGCCAGCGCTTCGCGCCAGCGGCGCGGCATATCGGCGATGGCTTCGGAAGCACCGGTCAGCGCGCCATGCAGGGCATATTTGGCTCCGCCATGAATGATGCCCTGCGACTTCAGGCTCTGCCCGCCGCCCAGGCTGCCACGCTCCACCAGAACGGTGGCGAAGCCCTGCTGACGCAGGCGCGCATTGAGCCAGAGGCCGGCGATACCGCCGCCGACGATCAGGACATCGGTGCTGAGAGACTGGGACATGGACGGGCCTCGGCGAAAAACAGGCGCGCAGTATAACCCGTCAACTTCCTCGCCCGCGGCCGATCAGTGCCCGGTCGATTGCGAGAACAGCTGGATCACCACCACGCCACTGACGATCAGTCCCATGCCGAGGACGGCCGGCAGATCGAGCTTCTGCTGGTAGATGAACATCGCCGCGATGCTGACCAGGACGATGCCCAACCCCGCCCAGATGGCGTAGGCGATGCCCACCGGGATGGTGCGCACCACCAGAATCAGCATCCAGAAGGCGATCGCGTAACCGCCGATCACCAGCAGCAACGGCAAGGGTTTGTTGAAGCCGTCGATAGCCTTCATCGAGGTGGTGGCAATCACCTCGGCCGCGATGGCGATAGCGAGATAGAGGTATCCGGGCATGGTGGCGACTCCTGAAAGATGGCCACGATTCTAAGTGCTTCCATGATGGGATAAAGTCATTACCTATCTGCGATCAAGATAGGTTGGCCATGAACTGGAATCTCGATCAGCTGCAACTCTTCGTCCTGACCGCCGAGAGTCGATCCTTCTCCGCCGCAGCGCGGCACACCGGCCGCGCGCAATCGGCGGTCAGCACCGCCATCGCCCTGCTCGAGAGCGACCTCGGCGTGACCCTCTTCGAACGCAGCAGTGGGCGCCAGCCGCGCCTGACCGAAGCAGGCGTCGCGCTGCTGGAGCAGGCTCGCAGCGTGTTGCAGCAATGCGAACGCCTGGACGGCCGCGCGCTCGGCCTGGCGCGCGGCGAGGAGGCGCGCCTGCGCCTGGCACAGGACGAAGCAATGCCCTACCAGCCGGTGCTGGCCAGCCTGGAAGCACTGGCCGACGCCTTTCCCTTACTCGAAGTGCAGCTGTCAAGCGGTGCGCAGGGCGACGTGGCGCGCAAGCTGCTGCAGCGCCAGGCCGACCTGGGCCTGCTGTTTCATCATGAGCAGATGCCGCGGGAACTGGAAAGCCAGCGCCTTGGCACCATCGAGATGGTCACGGTATGCAATCCGAACCATCCGCTGGCTGCACTCGACAGCGTGGAGCGGCGTGACCTGGCCGAACATCGCCAGTTGCTGATGACGCCGCAGGACAGCCACTACCCCGGCGGCGAGCAGATCAGTCCACTGGTGTGGCGCGCCGACAGCTTCTATGTGATGGCCGAGCTGGTGATACGCGGTGTTGGCTGGGCCTGGCTGCCGCGCCATGTGGCGCAGTACCCGACCTACCAGGGCCACCTGCAGGAACTGCGCAGCGACTGGGCACCGCTGCCGCTGGTGGTGGAGCTCGTCACCCGGCGCGACGGCGCGCTCGGCCCGGCGGCCAACTGGCTGGCCGACTGCCTGGCGCGCGAACTGCTACGCCCGCAGGCATGACTGCCCGCCAGGGCACCTCTAAAAGCGTAGGCGAGGCGGTCAGCACAAGGCAAAAACAAGCGAAAAAGCGCAGTTTACGAGTTGTAAATGAGCATTTGACCGGGCTGGCGTTCCAGATTGTTTTTAACGCAGTGATGACAACGCAGGTAGTTTTTAGAGGCGCCCTTCCAGCGCATGGCTGGCAACGCTAAGCTGCGCCCCCATGAACAGACTCATCTACACCCTGCTGCTGCACCTGGCCCTGCCCCTGATTGCCCTGCGCCTGGCCCTGCGCGCGCGCAAGGCGCCGGCTTACGCGCGGCGTATCAACGAACGATTCTCCCTTGGCCTGCCAACGATGAAACCCGGCGGCATCTGGGTGCACGCGGTCTCGGTCGGTGAGAGCATCGCCGCCGCGCCGATGATCCGCGCGCTGCAGTCGCACCATCCCGAGTTGCCGATCACCGTCACCTGCATGACGCCGACTGGCTCCGAGCGCATCCAGGCCATGTTCGGCAACAGCGTGCAGCACTGCTACCTGCCCTATGACCTGCCCTGGGCTGCCGCGCGTTTTCTCAACCGTGTGCAACCGCGCCTAGCCGTGGTGATGGAAACCGAGCTGTGGCCGAACCACATCCACCAATGCGCCAAGCGCGGCATCCCGGTGGCGCTGGCCAACGCACGCCTGTCAGAGCGCTCGGCGCGCGGCTATGCACGCTTCGCCAAGCTCACCGCGCCGATGCTCGCCGAGCTGTCGCTGATCGCCGTGCAGACTCAGGCCGAGGCGCAGCGTTTTCTGACCTTGGGCGCACGCCCCGAGTGCGTGGAAGTGACCGGCTCTATCAAGTTCGACCTGAAGATCGACGCCGAGCTGCTGCAACGCGCCGTCGAGCTGCGCCGTCAGTGGCAGGCCGAACAGCGCCCGGTGTGGATCGCCGCCAGCACCCACGCAGGGGAAGACGAGATCATCCTCACCGCCCATCGCCAGTTGCTGGCGACAAGGCCGGACTCGCTGCTGATCCTGGTGCCACGCCACCCCGAACGCTTCAACTCGGTCCATGAGCTGTGCATCAGCCAAGGGCTGACCACACGCCGCCGCTCCATGGGTGAGGCCGTGCAAGCCAGCGACCAGGTGCTGCTGGGCGACACCATGGGTGAGTTGCTGTTTCTCTATGCGCTGGCGGATATTGCCTTCGTCGGCGGCAGCCTGGTGGCCAATGGCGGGCATAACCTGCTGGAACCGGCAGCTCTGGGCAAACCGGTATTGAGCGGCCCGCACCTGTTCAACTTCCTGGAAATCGCCGCGCAGTTGCGTGACGCCGGCGCCCTGAGCGAGGTGGAAAACGCCGCGCAGTTGGCGGACAGGGTTGCAACATTGCTCAACGAGCCGAGCGAGATGCAAAGCATGAGTCAGGCCGGCCTTAGTGTGCTCAAGGCCAACCAGGGTGCGCTGGAGCGCTTGCTGAAGAGTTTGCAGCGTCTTCTCTAGCCCAGATGCAATCCGGGGCAAGCATCACGCCGACAACATTCCCCGGATTACATCCGGGCTACGACTGATTTTGCTCGGTTCAAACACGGGTAGCGCACCACCAGCCAGATCGGTGCGCGCAGCGCACGCTACGTGACACATCGCCAAAATGAAAAAGCCCGACTTGCGTCGGGCTTTTGCTTTGCTGCGAACGCCTCAGAAATCCTGATTGTTCTTCAGGCGTTCCTCGGCGGCAGAAGCCAGATCCGGTGGCAGAAAGTCCTTGTCCGGGTTGTAGTCCGGCTTGAGGAAGCTACCCAGTGCCTCCAAGTCGGCCGGGCTGAGGGTGCCGGCAGCCTGCTTCAGGCGCAGGTTGTTGAGGATGTAGTCATAACGGGCATCGTTGTAGTTGCGCACGGCGCTGTACAGCTGACGCTGGGCGTCGAGCACGTCGACAATATTGCGAGTACCGACCTGATAGCCGATCTCGGTGGCTTCCAGTGCGCTCTGGTTGGAGATGATCGACTGGCGACGCGCCTGTACGGTTTCCACGTCGGTGTTCACCGCGCGAAACAGGTTACGGGTGTTCTGCACCACCTGGCGGCGCAGACTTTCGCGCAGTTGCTCGGTCTGGCCGAGACGCTGATAAGCCTCACGTACCTGCGAGCTGGTCAGGCCGCCGCTGTACAGCGGGATATTCAATTGCAGACCGATGGAACGCTGCGAAACATCGCCGCTATAACGCGGCGCACCAAATGCCCCGGAATTGGTGAAACCCAGGCTGTCGTTGTCGCCCTTCTGGTAGCTGGCCACCGCATCCAGGGTCGGCGCGTGGCCGGCCTTGCGTTGACGCAGATTTTCTTCGGCAGCGTTTACCGCGTACAGGCTGGCTTGCAGATTGAGGTTCTGTGCGGCGGCGGTATCGACCCAGGACTTCGCGTCATTAGGCGTCGGCGCCAGCACCGGCAGGGTGTGGACGATCCCTTCGACAGCCACGTAGTCGCGGTTGGTCAAGGTCACCAGCGCTTCGAAGGCGTCATCCACAGCGCGCTCGGCGAGCAGGCGGTTGGCACGGGCCGTATCGAAGCCGGCCTGAGCTTCGAGTACGTCAGTCTTGTCCGACAGGCCGACATCGAAACGTTCGTTGGCCTGATCCAGTTGGCGCTTGAAGGCCGCCTCTTCGGCACGGGTCGAGGCCAGGTTGTCCTGGGCACGCAGCACGGCGAAATAGGTTTCAGCACTTTGCAGGATCAGGTTCTGCTCGGTGGCGGACAACTCCAGTGCGGCCTGCTCGCTGGTGGCCTCGGCCGCCTGCAGCTGGAACCAGCGGTCAGCGCGAAACAGCGGCTGACTGAGGTTGGCCTGGTACACCAGGCCACTGCGCGAGATCGTCGCACTCGGCGAATCGATTTCAGTGCGCGTGTCGCCGTAGTTGGCACCAGCCGACAGGTTGGGCAGCAAGCCAGCGCGCGCCTGCGGCACGACTTCTCGGCGAGCCTGATAATCGGCGCGCGCGGCGGCGATATCGGCATTGTTCTGCGCCGCTTCCTGATACACGGTGACCAGGTCGGTCTTGCTCGACAGCGGGGCCTCTGCGGCCTGAACCAGGCCCACCGAAGCGGCGGCCACGGCGATTGCCAGGGAAAGTCTGCGCAACATGATGGTTGTCGATCCTTGAATAGGCGGTAATCGGCAAGGCTACGGGGCGCCGCAGGCGGGGGTCAAGCACGCCATGGGCAGCATCAGTCTAGCTGGCGGCAAGCTATGTTGCTCGTCGGGAACAATCCATCATTCACCGCACCAACAGTCGTTTTCCGACGCACGGGTCGATATTTATTGACCGCCGAGTTGGTTTTCTCCCACCAGCTTGTTTAGACTGCCCGAGTTCTTGTCGGGGTGCCCCAAATGCGGGGCTGAGATTGGCAGCTGCCGGATCCCGTTGAACCTGATCAGGTTAAGGCCTGCGTAGGGAACAAGATGTCCTCGCCAGTAAATCGGCGAGTCCTCTCGGCACCACCCATGGTGCATCTCACGCCCTTCGTCCGCTCAGGTTCCAACTCCGACATCTATCCCGGAGAGAGCCTTGATGAGCGCACAACAACAAAAGAACCTGAGCGAATCTGCACAGGTCGATCAACAGTCGGTAAAGCCCTTCCCTCGTTCGCAGAAAGTCTATGTCCAGGGCTCGCGCCCGGATATTCGCGTGCCGATGCGCGAGATCAGCCTGGACGTGACGCCGACCGACTTCGGTGGTGAAATCAACGCCCCGGTCACCGTCTACGACACCTCCGGCCCCTACACCGACCCGAACGTCACCATCGACGTGCGCAAAGGCCTGGCCGACGTGCGTAGCGCCTGGATCGAAGACCGCGGTGACACCGAGAAACTGCCGGGTCTGTCCTCCGAATTCGGCCAGCGCCGCCTGAATGATGCCGAGCTGACCAAGATGCGCTTCGCTCACGTGCGCAACCCGCGCCGGGCCAAGGCCGGGCATAACGTCAGCCAGATGCACTACGCCAAGAAGGGCATCATCACCCCCGAGATGGAATACATCGCCATCCGCGAGAACATGAAGCTGGCCGAAGCGCGTGAAGCCGGCCTGCTTAATGAGCAGCATGCCGGCCATAGCTTCGGCGCCAGCATTCCGAAAGAAATCACTCCCGAGTTCGTGCGCAGCGAAGTCGCCCGTGGCCGCGCCATCATCCCTGCCAACATCAACCACGTGGAGCTGGAGCCGATGATCATCGGCCGCAACTTCCTGGTGAAGATCAACGGCAATATCGGCAACTCGGCGCTCGGCTCTTCGATTGAAGAAGAAGTGGCCAAGCTGACCTGGGGCATCCGCTGGGGCTCGGACACCGTGATGGATCTGTCCACCGGCAAGCACATCCACGAAACCCGCGAGTGGATCATCCGCAACTCGCCGGTACCGATCGGCACCGTGCCGATCTACCAGGCGCTGGAGAAGGTCGGCGGCATCGCCGAAGATCTGACCTGGGAGCTGTTCCGCGACACCCTGATCGAGCAGGCCGAACAAGGCGTCGACTATTTCACCATCCACGCCGGCGTGCTGCTGCGCTATGTGCCACTGACCGCCAAGCGCGTCACCGGCATCGTTTCGCGCGGCGGCTCGATCATGGCCAAATGGTGCCTGGCGCACCACAAAGAAAACTTCCTCTACACCCATTTCGAAGACATCTGCGAAATCATGAAGGCCTACGACGTCAGCTTCTCGCTGGGCGATGGCCTGCGTCCGGGCTCGATTGCCGACGCCAACGACGAAGCGCAGTTCGGTGAACTGGAAACCCTCGGCGAGCTGACCAAGATCGCCTGGAAACATGACGTGCAATGCATGATCGAAGGCCCCGGCCACGTGCCGATGCAGCTGATCAAGGAGAACATGGACAAGCAGCTGGAATGCTGTGACGAAGCGCCGTTCTACACCCTCGGCCCGCTGACCACCGACATCGCCCCGGGTTACGACCACATCACCAGCGGCATCGGTGCGGCGATGATTGGCTGGTTCGGCTGCGCCATGCTCTGCTACGTCACGCCCAAGGAGCACCTCGGCCTACCGAACAAGGATGACGTCAAGACCGGCATCATCACCTACAAGATCGCCGCACATGCTGCCGACCTGGCCAAGGGGCATCCGGGCGCGCAGATCCGCGACAACGCACTGAGCAAGGCGCGCTTCGAGTTCCGCTGGGAAGACCAGTTCAACCTCGGCCTCGACCCGGACACCGCGCGCGCCTACCACGACGAGACGCTGCCGAAGGATTCGGCCAAGGTGGCGCACTTCTGCTCCATGTGCGGGCCGAAGTTCTGCTCGATGAAGATCACCCAGGAAGTGCGTGAATACGCCAAGGAGCAGCGCATCGACGCCGTCGATCTGGATGCCGAGCAGGGCATGCAGGCCAAGGCCGAGGAATTCAAGGCGCAGGGCAGCCAGCTCTACCAACGCGTGTAGCAGGCCGTCATGGAAGCTTGATCTGACAGCGCTATGCTCGCTAGTGTGACAGGTAACGGGTCGTAGTTTGGCCCGTTACGACTATCTGGGGAGCTTCCATGGGCAAAGACGACATCGACATCATCGAGCGCGAGAACTGCTTTCGCGGTTTCTATCGCCTCGACCGGATCAAGCTGCGCCATCGCCAGTTCGCCGGCAACATGGGTCCGCAACTGACCCGCGAGCTGTTCGTGCGTCACGATGCCGTTTGCGTGCTGCCATACGATCCGCAGCGCGATGAAGTGGTGCTGATCGAGCAGTTTCGCGTCGGCGCCATGGACAAGAGCAACAACCCCTGGCTGCTGGAACTGGTCGCCGGTCTGATCGACAAGGACGAAGAGCCCGAGGAGGTCGCGCGTCGCGAGGCCATCGAGGAAGCCGACCTGCCCCTGACTTCGTTGTGGCCGATCACCCAGTATTACCCCTCGCCCGGCGGCTCGGACGAGCGCGTGCATCTGTTCGTCGGTCGCTGTAGCAGTGAAGGTGCCGGCGGTGTGCATGGCCTGCCCGAGGAAGGCGAGGACATCCGTGTCCAGGTAATGCCGCTGGAAGATGCGCTGGCCGCCGTGCGCGACGGCCGTATCGACAATGCTGCCAGCATCATCGCCCTGCAATGGCTGGCGCTGAATCGTGATGAAGTGCGGGGGATGTGGTCGTGAATCTGCTGCGCGAGCGCTATCGGGTCGATCTGGTCGAGCTGCAAGCGGCTTGCGAGGCCAACTACGCGCGCCTGATGCGTCTGCTGCCAGACATGCGCGAGCACACGCAAAGCCGTCGCGTAGCCCTGAGTCAGGGCGAGCACCTGCTCGGCATCCTGGCGCTGGAAGTACTGGAAAGCTGCCCCTATACCACCACCCTGCGCGTACGCCAGGAACACAGCCTGCCCTGGCTGCCGGTGCCACAGTTGGAGGTGCGGGTTTATCACGATGCGCGCATGGCCGAAGTGGTCAGCGCCGAGAACGCGCGGCGTCTGCACATACGCTACCCCTACCCCAACGCGGCGATGCATCAACCGGATGAAAAGAGTCAGCTCAACTTGTTCCTTGGCGAGTGGCTGAGCCATTGCCTGGCATGCGGGCACGAGCCACAGCCGGTGATGTAGTTCCAGCAATCAAGCTTTGCACTGCCCGGCCGATATTACGGGGCTGTTCTGCTTGCATGGTTTTCGTTGCCAAGGGTTAGCGCAAGCCACGTCAAAAACGCTCTCGGCGTTTTTTCTGTGATCTGCGTCCGCTTCCCGGGTTTTCCCTTTGCCGCAGCAACCACCATAATTCACTCGATAATGCCTTAGGAGATGGTCTTGCCGAGCCTGCCCGCCCCATCCACTGAATCCTCGGTCCTGCTGGTGCAGTTGTCCGACAGCCATCTGTTCGCCGAAGCGGACGGCAAGCTGCTGGGCATGGATACCTGCGACAGCCTGCAACGGGTGATCGAGCGGGTGCAGCAGGAGCAGCCGCAGATAGACCTGATCCTCGCCACGGGCGATCTTTCTCAGGACGGCAGCGTCGCGTCGTATCAGCGCTTTCGCCAACTCACCTCGGCCATTGCCGCCCCGGCTCGCTGGCTGGCGGGCAACCACGATGAAACTCCACCGATGCAGGCCGCCTGCAAAGACAGTGAGTTGCTGGAACCGGTGATCGACCTCGGCGCCTGGCGCATTACCCTGCTCGACTCCTCGATACCGGGCGCCGTGCCCGGTTTTCTTGCCGACAGCCAACTCGAACTGCTCGAACGCGCCCTCAGCGAAGCACCGCAGCGCCATCACCTGATCTGCCTGCATCACCACCCGGTATCCATCGGCTGCAAGTGGATGGAGCCCATAGGCTTGCGTAACGCCGATGCGTTGTTCGCCATCCTTGACCGTTACCCGCAGGCGCGGGCCGTGCTCTGGGGGCATATCCACCAGGAGTTCGACCAGATACGCGATAACCTGCGCCTGCTCGCCTCGCCCTCGACCTGCGTACAGTTCGCGCCGGGCAGCGAGGAGTTTCAGGTGGGCAGCGATGCCCCCGGCTATCGCTGGCTGTGCCTGCATGCCGACGGCAGGCTGGACACCGGCGTATCGCGCGTCACCGGCATTGATTTCGAAGTCGACTACAGCGTCAAGGGCTACTGACATACCCCCAATCAGCTTGAAGCTTGCAGCTTGAGGCCCCGGACGAGTAGCCTCCCGCTCCATGACCGCATCCATCCTCTATATACACGGCCTGAACAGCTCGCCTGCCTCGCACAAGGCCAGCCAGTTGAGCCGCGCCATGGTCCATCTTGGCCTGGAAAATCAGTTGCGCGTACCGGCCCTGCACCATCATCCACGCCAGGCCATGGCGCAGTTGCAGGCGCTGATCAGCGAACTCGGCGCGCCGCTGCTGGTAGGCAGCTCCCTTGGCGGCTATTACGCCACTTACCTGGCTGAGCAACACGGCCTCAAGGCCCTGCTGATCAACCCGGCCGTACGACCGCACCTGCGTTTCGACGGTTATCTGGGCCCGCAAAAGAACTACTACAGCGACGAGACCTGGGACCTGACCGAGGATCACGTCCACGCCCTGGCCGAACTCGAAGTCCCGGCACCGCATGACCCTGCGCGCTATCAGGTCTGGCTGCAGACCGGCGACGAGACCCTCGACTACCGCGACGCCGAGCGTTACTACCGCGCCTGCGCCCTGCGCATCCAGGCCGGTGGCGACCACGGTTTCCAGGGTTTTGCCGAACGCCTGCCGACCCTCTTCGCTTTTGCCGGTATTAACGCCACACTCTGGCGTGATACCGACTTTTCCGTATTCAATTGACGAACAAGAGACCCTATGGCCCAGCAGAACGCCTATAACGCAGACGCCATCGAAGTCCTTTCCGGCCTCGACCCGGTGCGCAAGCGCCCGGGCATGTACACCGACACCACGCGCCCCAACCACCTGGCTCAGGAAGTCATCGACAACAGTGTCGACGAAGCCCTGGCCGGGCATGCCAAGACCATCCAGGTGATCCTCCACGAGGACAACTCGCTGGAAGTGCTCGACGACGGCCGCGGTATGCCGGTGGATATCCACCCGGAAGAGGGCGTGCCCGGGGTCGAGTTGATCCTCACCAAGCTGCACGCCGGCGGCAAGTTCAGCAACAAGAACTACCAGTTCTCTGGCGGCCTGCACGGCGTCGGTATCAGCGTGGTCAACGCCCTGTCGACGCGCGTGGTGGTCACCGTCAAGCGTGATGGCAACGAGTACCAGATGAGCTTCGCCGATGGCTTCAAGGCCAGCGACCTGGAAGTCATCGGCACGGTCGGCAAGCGCAACACCGGCACCAGCGTGCATTTCTGGCCGGACGCCAAGTATTTCGACTCCTTCAAGTTCTCGGTCAGCCGCCTCAAGCATGTGCTCAAGGCCAAGGCCGTGCTGTGCCCGGGCCTGTCGGTGACCTTCGAGGACAAGGCCGCCGGCGAGAAAGTCGAGTGGCATTACGAAGATGGCTTGCGCTCCTACCTGGTCGACGCCGTCAGCGAATTCGAACGCCTGCCCGTCGAGCCCTTCTGCGGCGCCCTGGCTGGCAACAAGGAGGCGGTGGACTGGGCCCTGCTGTGGCTGCCGGAGGGCGGCGACGCGGTGCAGGAAAGCTACGTCAACCTGATTCCCACTGCGCAGGGCGGCACCCACGTCAACGGCCTGCGTCAGGGCCTGCTGGATGCCATGCGCGAGTTCTGCGAGTTCCGCAACCTGCTGCCGCGCGGCGTCAAGCTGGCACCGGAAGACGTCTGGGAGCGCATCGCCTTCGTCCTCTCGATGAAGATGCAGGACGCGCAGTTCTCTGGCCAGACCAAGGAACGCCTGTCCTCGCGCGAGGCCGCCGCGTTCGTCTCCGGCGTGGTCAAGGATGCTTTCAGCCTGTGGCTCAACGCCAACCCGGAAACCGGCCTGGCACTGGCCGAACTGGCCATCAGCAACGCCGGCCGCCGCCTCAAGGCGGGCAAGAAGGTCGAACGCAAGAAGATCACCCAGGGCCCGGCGCTGCCTGGCAAGCTGGCCGACTGCGCGGGGCAGAACCCGCTGCGCTGCGAGCTGTTCCTGGTCGAGGGTGACTCCGCCGGCGGCAGCGCCAAGCAGGCGCGCGACAAGGAATTCCAGGCCATCATGCCGCTGCGCGGCAAGATCCTGAACACCTGGGAAGTGGACGGCAGCGAAGTGCTGGCCAGCCAGGAAGTGCACGATATCGCCGTCGCCATCGGCATCGATCCGGGTTCAAGCGACCTGAGCCAGCTGCGCTACGGCAAGATCTGCATCCTCGCTGACGCCGACTCCGATGGCCTGCACATCGCCACCCTGCTCTGCGCCCTGTTCGTCCGTCACTTCCGCCCGCTGGTGGATGCCGGGCATGTCTACGTGGCCATGCCGCCGCTGTACCGCATCGACCTGGGCAAGGAGATCTTCTACGCCCTGGACGACGCCGAGCGTGACGGCATCCTCGATCGCCTGGTGGCCGAGAAACGCCGCGGCAAACCGCAGGTCACCCGCTTCAAAGGCCTCGGCGAGATGAACCCGCCGCAACTGCGCGAAACCACCATGGACCCGAACACCCGGCGCCTGGTGCAACTGACCCTGGATGATTTCGAAAGCACCCGCGAAGTGATGGACATGCTGCTGGCGAAGAAGCGCGCTGGTGATCGCAAGAGCTGGCTGGAAAGCAAGGGCAACCTGGCCGAGGTACTGGCCTGATGCGCAACCACCTCCTTGCACTCGGTCTGTTGGCCGGCGTCGCGCACGCCGAGCCAGTGGTGCTGGAAGAACTGAAGTTGCAGGCTGAGTACCCGGTGACGGAAATGCCCAGCGGCAATCTATCCGGCCTGGCCATGTGTGGCGACACGATATGGGCGGTGTCCGACCGCGACGACGACCGTATCTACCAACTGCATCGTGAAGAGGGCCTGCTGCGCGCCGACGCGGAAACCTTCGTCGCCCCTGAACCGCCCGAGAGCGCTCTACCCTGGGGCCTGCGCATGCGCAACTGGGCGGCTGGCCTGGTACGTGGCGGCAAGCTGGATTTCGAAGGCCTGTCGTGCGATGCGCAGGGCAACCGTTACCTGGCCAGCGAAACCCGTGCCGCCGTGTTGCAGGTCAGCAGCAACGGCAACGCACAGTGGCTCAACTTGCCCAGCGGCCTGGTGCGCCAGGCGCGCGCCAGCGGCATGCTGCTGCATTTCAACCAGGGCTTCGAAGGCATCGCCATCGACCCGGCAGGCGAACGCCTGTGGTTGGCAGCGGAACAACGTCGTCGCGGCCTGACCGTGTTGCATCGGCGCGGCAGTAGCTGGCGCTGCACGGGCGGTTGCGTGCTGACCAGCGATAGCGGTGATGAACCCTCCCCGGAAGCCCTCGGCGGCCATTCGGCCCCTCGCGACTTCTCCGGCCTGGCCTATTTCGGCGAAAAACTCTTCACCCTGGAACGCCAGGCTCATCGTATCTGCCGCCGCACGCTGAGCGACGGTATTGCGGATATCTGCTGGTCATTCGCCGCCGAGGCACTGACCGAGCCGCGCCGCTATACGCCCAACTACGGCATGGCCGAAGCGCTGTGGATCGATAAGGACGGGGCCTGGATCGGCGTCGACAACGGCAGCCAGACCCGCGCCGATGGTGAAGAACGCCCCATCGTCTGGCGTTTCGCTGCGCCCAAGGGCGGCTGGAGCCGGCGCCCGTGAGTGAGCAGACGCCCGGCCGCCGTGCCGGACGCGTGATGTGGGTGCTCGCCTGGGGTGCCGGTCTGCTGCTGGCCACGCATTTCTTCGGCAACTGGGAAGATCGCCAGCGCAATCCCAACCAGGCGCCGCAATCGCTACATGGCGATGGCTTCGTCGAAGTCAGCCTGGCCAGCAGCCGTCAGGGGCATTACGTGGTCAATGGCCAGATCGATGGGCAGAACGTGACCTTCCTGCTTGATACCGGCGCTACCCAGGTGGCGATCCCCAGCACGGTTGCCGAGCAGCTTGGCCTGCAACGCGGCGCACCGATCATCATCAGCACTGCCAATGGCCGTGCCACCGGGCATCGCACACGGCTGGACAGCCTGCGCCTGGGCGATATCGAACTGCGTGACGTCGCCGCACTGATCGCTCCCGGCATGGACGGTGACGACGTGCTGCTGGGCATGAGCGCCCTGAAACAACTCGAATTCAGTCAGAAGGGCGGCACCCTGGTGCTGCGCCAATCAACCTTGCAATGAGGCCCGCATGAGCGAATCCCTCGATTTGAGCCTGGAAGGCGTTGAACGCCGGTCACTCGCCGACTTCACCGAGCAGGCTTATCTCAACTACTCCATGTACGTGATCATGGACCGCGCCCTGCCGCACATCGGCGACGGCCTGAAGCCCGTACAGCGCCGTATCGTTTACGCCATGAGTGAGCTGGGCCTGGACGCCGACTCCAAGCACAAGAAGTCGGCGCGTACCGTCGGTGACGTGCTCGGCAAGTTTCACCCACACGGCGACAGCGCCTGCTACGAAGCCATGGTGCTGATGGCGCAGCCGTTCAGCTATCGCTACACCCTGGTCGACGGCCAAGGCAACTGGGGCGCGCCGGACGATCCCAAATCCTTCGCTGCCATGCGCTACACCGAGGCGCGCCTGTCGCGTTACTCGGAAGTGTTGCTGTCCGAACTGGGCCAAGGCACGGTCGACTGGGTGCCGAACTTCGACGGCACGATGAACGAGCCGGCGACCCTGCCGGCACGCTTGCCCAACCTGCTGCTCAACGGCACCACCGGCATCGCCGTGGGCATGGCCACCGACGTGCCGCCGCACAACCTGCGCGAGGTGGCCGCGGCCTGCGTGCGTCTGCTGGATGAGCCGAGCGCCACGGTCGAGCAGCTCTGCGAGCATATCCAGGGCCCTGACTTCCCCACCGAAGCCGAAGTCATCACGCCCAAGGCCGACCTGCTGAAGATCTACGAAACCGGCCGCGGCTCGGTGCGCATGCGCGCCGTGTACAGTGTTGAGGACGGTGACATCGTCGTCACCGCCCTGCCGCATCAGGTCTCCGGGTCCAAGGTGCTGGAGCAGATCGCGGCACAGATGCAGGCCAAGAAGCTGCCGATGGTCGCTGACCTGCGTGATGAGTCGGACCATGAGAACCCGTGCCGCATCGTCATCATCCCGCGCTCCAACCGCGTCGACGCAGATGAACTGATGACTCACCTGTTCGCCACCACCGACCTGGAATCCAGCTACCGGGTCAACACCAACGTCATCGGTCTTGATGGTAAGCCGCAGGTCAAGGACCTGCGCACCCTGCTCAGCGAGTGGCTGGTGTACCGCGTCGGCACAGTACGTCGTCGCCTGCAGTTCCGCCTGGACAAGGTGGAAAAGCGCCTGCACCTGTTGGAAGGTTTGTTGATTGCCTTCCTCAACCTCGACGAGGTGATCCGCATCATCCGCACCGAGGATTCGCCCAAGCCGGTGCTGATGGAAACCTTCGGTCTCACCGATGTGCAGGCTGATTACATTCTCGACACCCGCCTGCGCCAACTGGCCCGCCTGGAAGAAATGAAGATCCGTGGCGAGCAGGACGAGCTGGCCAAGGAGCGCGAGAAGCTACTGGCCCTGCTCGGCAGCGAAGCCAAGCTGAAGAAGCTGGTGCGCAAGGAAATCATCGAGGACGCCGAGAAGTACGGCGATGACCGCCGCTCGCCGATCGTCGCCCGCGCCGAAGCCAAGGCCCTGTCGGAAACCGAGCTGATGCCGACCGAACCGGTCACCGTGGTGCTCTCGGAAAAAGGCTGGGTGCGCTGCGCCAAGGGCCATGATATCGACGCCACCGGCCTGTCCTACAAGGCCGGCGACGGCTTCAAGGCGGCCGCACCGGGCCGTTCGAACCAGTACGCGGTGTTTATCGACTCGACAGGCAGGAGTTATTCGCTCGCCGCCCACAGCCTGCCGTCGGCGCGCGGCCAGGGTGAACCGCTGACCGGTCGTCTGACACCGCCACCGGGTGCGACCTTCGAATGCGTGATGCTGCCGGAGGACAACGCGCTGTACGTGATCGCCTCCGACGCCGGCTACGGCTTCGTGGTCAAGGGCGAGGATCTGCAGGCCAAGAACAAGGCAGGCAAGGCGCTCCTGACCCTGCCCAACGGCGCCAAAGTGGTCGCCCCCAAGCCCGTCAGCAATCTGGAAGACGGCTGGCTGGCCGCGGTGACCACCGAAGGCCGCCTGCTGCTGTTCAAGGTCACCGATCTGCCGCAACTGGGCAAAGGCAAGGGCAACAAGATCATCGGCATTCCGGGTGAGCGAGTGGCGTCACGCGAGGAGTATTTGACCGATCTGGCCGTGCTGCCCAGCGGCGCCAGTTTGGTTTTGCAGGCCGGGAAGCGTACCCTGACACTCAAAGCCGACGATCTCGAGCACTACAAGGGCGAGCGCGGCCGACGTGGCAACAAACTGCCGCGCGGCTTCCAGCGCGTCGACCAGCTTCTGGTGGAATAGCGTCGGCAACACGCCCCGTTCTTCCGGGAAATCCGCGCTACCAGCCGGCAGTCAAGGCTGGAGTCGTGGCGCGGTTTGACGGATGATACGCGCCCCGGGTCATGCGCGAATGACCCCTTGAATGATATGGGTTCGATGTGCAGCTGCCCCAAAAGCGGCTGCCTGGGATTGATGATGATTGTAGTACGCCCCGTGGCCCTGCTTTTGACCACACTGCTCGTATTGAGCGGTTGCAGCCTGCTGCAGCAGAAGCCGGTGCCTCTTTACCAACTCGATAGCGGTAGTGCCGTAACGCCGACCAAGGACAACGGTGTAACCGTACTGGTCGGTCCGATCAGCGTGGCAGATTACCTGCGCCAGCAGAATTTGCTGCAACGCCAGGCAGACGGCAGCCTGGTCGCGGCTCAGGATGCGCGCTGGGCCAGCGGCCTGGCCAACGACATCGACCAGCAGATGCTGCGCCAGTTGGCCTGGCGTCTGGACAGCCAGCGCCTGGTGCTGGCCCCGGCGGCGCCCGGCTTCAGCGCCGATGCGCAGGTCATGCTGACCATTACACGCCTGGACTCCGGCCCAACTCAACCCGCCGTACTCGAAGCGCAATGGCGCCTGCTCGACCGCCGAGGACAACTGCGCGACAGCCGCCTGATTCGCCTGGAAGAGCCGCACAACGGGCCTCTGGCTGAACAGGTCAAGGCGCAGAGCGCCCTGCTGCAACGCCTGGCCGCGGAACTGGCGGTGGCCATCCAGCCCATCGCAGCGGCTGAGCCCACGCCTGAGCCCCCGCGCAAAAAGACCCCGATCGCCAAAGCCAAACCGCAGGAACCTGCAGCTACCGGGCCGAAAATCCCGGTGGCAGAACCCATCAAGATCGATACGGAAGTCTTCCGTTTCTAAACAAAAAGCCCGCAATTGCGGGCTTTTTGTTTGCGACCAGGACGCACTGGGACGCTCTATTTGAGCTCGCCGGAACTCTTGCCCAGCACCCGACGCGCGACGATCAGCAACTGAATCTGCTGAGTACCCTCGAAAATATCGAGAATCTTCGAGTCGCGCGCCCACTTCTCCAGCAGCTCATCCTCGCCATAACCGAGGGCGCCGGCCAGCTCGACGCACTTGAGCGTCACCTCGCTGGCCACGCGCCCGGCCTTGGCCTTGGCGATGGAGGCCTCTTTCGAGTTGGGTAGCTTGTTGTCGGCCATCCACGCCGCTTTCAGCGTCAGCAGACGCGCAGCCTCCCATTCCGCCTCCAGGCGATACAGCGTAGCCTCGGCATGACTGACGCTGAGCAGTGGCTTGGCGTAATCGAAGCGACAGCCGGCCTTGCTCAGCAGCTCACTAGCACGCTCCAGGGCGGCGCGAGCCACACCGACGGCCATCCCGGCGACCAGCGGGCGGGTGTTATCGAAAGTCTCCATGACCCCGGCGAAGCCTTTCTGCACGTCGATCTCGGCATTGCCCAGCAGGTTGGCAGCCGGCACCCGACAGTCGCTGAAGCTGATCGAGGCCGTATCGGACGCCTTGATCCCCAACTTCTTCTCCAGACGGGTAACCGTCATCCCGGGCGTACCCTTTTCGACCACGAAGGATTTGATCGCCGCTCGGCCCAGACGCTTGTCCAGGCTGGCCCACACCACCACCGAGTCCGCTCGCTCGCCAGATGTAACGAAGATCTTTTCGCCATTGAGGATGTAATGATCACCATCCTTCACCGCCGTGGTGCGAATTGCCGCCGAGTCGGAGCCGCATCCCGGCTCGGTAATGGCCATGGCCGCCCAGGTTCTGCCGAAGCGTGTCAGTTGCTCGTCATTGGCCACCGCCGCGATGGCCGCGTTGCCCAGCCCCTGGCGAGGCATGGCCAGCAATAGGCCAACGTCGCCCCAGCACAGCTCCATCACACCGAGCAGCGCCGCCATATTGCCGCCGTTCCTGTTGCTCACGGGCCGCACCACGCTTGCTGGCCGAACCAGCGCCGACGGCCTCGGGAGAGCCTTCGTTCATGCCGTCGAGCAGCGCGGCAAGCAGATCCAGCTCCTTGGGATAGGCGTGCTCGACCTTGTCATACTTGCGCGAGATTGGCCGGAAATAGTGCTTGGCCACCTGTCCAGCCTGGTGTTGCAGGCCTCGGAATTTCTTCGGAGTTTCCAGATTCATCGTTGCCACCCTATAGATGAAGGCCGCCAGCGAGCACGGCGACGCTGCGCAGGTCGCGATACCAGCGCTCGACCGGGGGCTCCTGGGTAAAACCATGGCCGCCGAGCAGTTGCACCGCATCGGAGCCGATCTTCATCGCCTTTTCCGCACAGAGCAGACGCGCCAGGTAAGCCTCGCGGCGAAATGGCAAGCCGGCCTCGGCACGTGCACAGGCACGCCAGGTCAACAGACGCATGGCATCCAGTTCGATGGCGATATCGGCCACCATAAAGGCCACCCCCTGACGGTGGCTGATCGGCTCACCGAACGCCTGGCGCTCGTTGCAGTAAGTCATCACGAAGCCCAGCGCGGCCTGGCCCGTCCCCACAGCCAGTGCGCAGAACGCCAGCGCGCCGAGGTCGAGAAAGGCCTTAAAGTCGAACCCCTTGCCGGCCAGGCGGCAGTCGCTCGGCACCTTGACGCCCTTTAGTTGGATACGCGCCAGCCCGCAAGCCTTGAGCCCCATGCAAGGCTCGGCACGGCGACTGACACCCTTGCTCGCCGCGTCGACGACGAACAGCGCTGGACCATCGCCCGCCTGGGCGCTGACAACCAGCCGGCTTGCCTCCAGCCCCGCGATGACCAATGTCTTCTCACCGTCGAGCAGATAGTGCTTGCCGCGCTTGCGCGCCCGCGTCGCCGGCTGAGCTGGGTCGGCCAGCACACCAGGCTCATTGACAGCCAAGGCGAAGACTGGCGCGCGTTCCTCAGCGACGAACGCCGGCAGCCAGGCGGCCTGCTGCTCCGCAGTGCCCCAGCGGCGAATGCAGTTGGCAGCCGACAGCGGCACCAATAACGCGGCTGCCAGGGAAAAGTCGCCCTGCGCCAGGCTCTCGGCGATCAGCGCATTGCTCAATACCGTACGCTCACCGGCCAGACCACCTTGCGCTTCACCGACGCCATAGTGAGCCAGGCTCAACTCATGGGCCTGGTTGATCAACGCAGCAGGCACCCGTGCCTGAGCGTCGGCCTCATGCGCAGCGGGGCGCAACACGTCTAGGGCGAAGCCTTGCAGCATATCCACCAGCATCTGCTGCTCATCGGTCAAGGACAGGTCGAACAGATCACCCGCCGCAGGACACGCCTCGCGCGGCTTGCTCGCTGCACGTCCGGCAGCCAGACGAAAACTGGCGCGACTACCGCTGTAGACGAGTTTTTCGAAGGACTTGCGTACCTTGAGGCGATCCGGCCAGTCGGCCTGGGCCAGTTTGCTCAGTACGCTCAGCGCCTGGCCCTGTACATCGACAACCATGGCATCTCACTCCAGAGAGGAATGCCATTGATGATGAAGTCAGAACCGGAGAGTGCCTATGACCCTCAAGCCGCCGCCGGGCGGCAATCGGGTCAAGCCATGACTGGAAACGAACAGACGGAGCAAGACTCGCGCCTTGCTCAGCCCGCGTTCACTTGCTGCGAATCTTCTCGACGATTGCCGTGGTGGAGCTGTTCTCCACCAGACCAAGCACGCGCACTTCGCCGCCATAGGCCTGGACGATGTCGGCACCGACCACCTGGTCGACATCATAGTCACCGCCCTTGACCAGCACATCTGGCTGCACCTGCTTGAGCAGGCGCTCGGGCGTGTCTTCACTGAAGCTCACCACCCAGTCCACCGCCCCCAGGCCAGCGAGTACCGCCATACGGCGGTCGACCGCATTGATGGGGCGGCCGGGGCCTTTCAGACGGGTGACCGAAGCGTCGTCGTTGATAGCCACGATCAGACGATCGCCCTGCGCGCGCGCCTGCTCCAGGTAGGTCACGTGACCGGCGTGAAGGATATCGAAACAGCCATTGGTGAAGACGATCTTCTCGCCATGGGCGCGGGCATCTTCGATGGCGATCAGCAATTGATCCAGGCTCAGTACGCCACGCTCGGAACCTTCTTCGCGCTGCACCGCACGACGCAGCTCGGGCGCGCTGATGGCTGCAGTGCCCAGCTTGCCGACGACGATGCCAGCGGCCAGATTGGCCAGGGCCACCGCCAGCGGCAGCTCCTCGCCCGCCGCGATGGAGGCGGCCAGGGTGGAAATCACCGTATCGCCTGCGCCTGTGACGTCGAACACTTCACGGGCACGGGCCGGCAGATGCAGTGGCGCATGCTCCGGGCGCAGCAGGGTCATGCCGTGCTCGCCGCGAGTCACCAGCAAAGCGCCCAGCTCCAATTCGCGCATCAGCTTGGCGCCTTTGCTGACCAACTCGGCCTCATCGGCACAACCGCCGACGATCAGCTCGAACTCGTGCAGGTTAGGCGTGATCAAACTGGCACCACGGTAGATGGAAAAGTCCTTGCCCTTGGGATCGGCCAGCACCGCAATGCCCTTGTTGCGCGCCGCCTGGATCAGCACCTGATGGTTCTGCAGCGCACCTTTACCATAGTCCGATAGCACCAGCACCTTGACCCCATCGAGCAGTGCATCGACCTCACGCGCCAGAGCGGCGGTGTCGGTTCTGAACGGTTCCTCGAAGTCCATGCGCAGCAACTGCTGGTGGCGGCTCATGACTCGCAGCTTGACGATGGTGGGCTGGTCATCGATACGCTGGAAATGGGTTTCCACCCCCACGCCCTGCAGGCTGTCGCTGAGGCTGTCGGCGGCTTCGTCCTCACCCGTGACGCCAACCAACAGCGCCCGCGCACCGAGTGCCGCGATATTCAGTGCCACGTTGGCAGCACCACCTGGGCGGTCCTCGATCTGGTCGACACGCACCACGGGCACCGGGGCTTCGGGAGAAATCCGCGAGGTGCCGCCATGCCAGTAGCGATCGAGCATCACATCGCCCACTACCAGAACGGCAGCTTGGTCATAGCGGGGCATGGTCAGATTCATGGGAGCTCCAAAGCAAAAAATGGAGAGAATAATAACATGGGCACTCACTCAGCCCGAACGTCCCGATCTGGTGACGTGCTCACCCAGAACAGCTCATGACGGCGTACTGCTTTACGGAAGAAATCATCCTGGCCGACTTCGGGCCAACGCCGCCCAGCCAGCACCCACTGAATTAAGCGGCGGAGGCGTTTTTTGAATGGCAATGGTGCCTGCAGATCATGCTGCATAGCCAACGCCTGCGCCTTGTCCATCCGTACAGAATCTTTCAGAAGCGGGCTCCACAGTCCGTTGATCGACAGACCTGTATGGCAAGGGGGCAAAGATATGCCATTACCAGCAGGTCCCATGGGCCAACGATCATTATCGTATAGGTGATTGGCATAGAGCAGACGCACCGCAGGGCGCCAATCACTGAGGGCAACGGCCTCGTCGAGAAGCTTACTGGTCTGGATGTGATCAGGGTGAGGATCTAGTTCAGGGTGAGGCAGAACTACCACCTCTGGACGAAAAGCGACAAGCAGAGCAGCCAGATCACCAACAAGATTGCGCCACGATGGCACGCCGTCGACATCGCCAGGCAGAGTAATGGGATTAAAGCGGCGCACACTGCGTATATCCGACTCCCCCGACTCCAGAGACGGGAAAGCCTGCTCTGGAGCCGATGCCATGGGCGTCAGCTGAAGACAGTAGTATCCCAACTGCACGCACCGGCTTGCAGGGACCCCCCCCCACAGCGGAACAGCTAGGCTACTCCAGCTACGCAGACGCCCCTTGAGACGTGCCGCTGCGGCCTTGTCGAGCCCCATTCGCGCATAGTTATGAGCCTCGATCTCACCTTGAGTAAGCGTCACAATAAAGGCCTCGTCACTTCGACTATAGAGACCAAAGGCAGCGAGCTCGGCATCGTCCGCATGCGGCGCGACGACCATCACACGTCGCCTTGCATAATCAGGGTTTGAAAATGCGTATAACCGTACGTCAGGCGAAAGCCGACAGAAGCGCGTACGCAATCGCAGCTTTCCACTCTGCAACTCGGGCAACAAACCAGAAATATTGAGGTAACGCCGACCACACGCGCCTTGCTCAAAATCCTGCCTGTCGAGCACAGTCTCACCACAGATCAGAACATGGGGGTCTAACCAGCGTCCCAGCCAGGAGCTACGGATAAAGACTTCAAGAATAAGTGTATCCATTGCCTCCGTGAGATCGACGGCATCCAGAACTATCAGCCCCTTGTTCAATGTCCCGGTAGCAATCTGGCTCGAAGTAGGAAAGGAGTACTGGTAGTCGTCTCGCGGGGAGTAGAAGAGATGGTCAGAGAACCAAGCCTCGTGAGCAATCCAAGCCACCAGCAAAAGTACTGGCAGGCTACTCCAGCCAGCAAACCAGTCCAGCGCCACCATAATAGGTAGCGCCACAGCCATAGTAATGCGCTTGTTGCGCCGATGACGGCGCAACAGTCCTTGCTTACGTGTTTCCATTTCTTTATGTCCGAAACGCGGCAACCCTGTTGCACCAACGATCCTTGTACTCTCGATCGGCTCTACCAAAAGAGTAGCGCAATGCCTTTCCTTGCTGTCGAGCGTCAGACCATGCAGCTTGAGTATTGATGAAACTCAGGACACTGCCCGGACTGAGGTGTTGAGCACGGGGGTCAACTCCGCCGTTGATGTATTCGTAACTGCACCAGTTTGGCGACTCAACCCTGTACAACACCTGAACAGCAACCGGAACGCCATCCAACATCAGCAAGGAGCCTTGAAGCAACTCGCGCAACAACGCAAACACGTCGCCCAGATGGCCTTTTCCAGGCACGGAAAAGCCCCAGCGGCGCTCGAACAACTCGGTATAGATAGCAGCGAATTCATCTGGAGCGAACTCGCCCACTGAACGGACCGTGCCGCCAGCATCCTCGAATAGACGCAGCTCACGTCTCTGATTGTAGCGAAACTTCTTCGAAAGCTCTTCAGGGGCCCGGGCCATCGCCAACTGATCTTTCTGCTGGCGAAGCCCTGAGAAAGCGGTCCGATTAAGTTCGGAGATATAGCTCACGTCATGCCGCAACGGTGCTCCAGCGTCCATGGCGGCAGGCAGAATGACTTCAGCATTACCAAGATCAAAGAGTTCGCGCAGCCCTTTGCTCTTCAGAACCATGCGTGACAGCGCGAGGTAACGCCCCCATGTAGGAATAGCAGCCTGAACTTCTCCCCCAGCACAGTAGCCGAGATAACGCACGGGTATACCGGCAAGGCCAGAAAGCCGCTCGACCACTAGCGGGTGCGTAATGACGCTACCTCCGAATCGGCTCCAAGCTGAGGCATAGTCCGCCGCCTCGATTGTCTCCCAGCCACGCTCCCGCCAGAGACGCAGATAACAAAGCATCAAGTATCCTGCTCGATTGAATTATCTGTGACAGCGTCCTCAAATTGCGTGGAATGCAAGCGAGCGTAGTATCCGTTACGCACCAACAAATCGGCATGGGTGCCTCGCTCCACGATCTCCCCGCGATCCATGACCAGAATCAAATCAGCTTTCTCTATGGTAGAGAGGCGATGAGCGATCACCAGAGTCGTACGCCCTTTCATCACCTGATCCAGTGCCGCCTGAATATGACGCTCAGATTCGGTATCCAATGCGGAGGTCGCTTCATCGAGAATCAGCAGCGGAGCATCCTTCAGAAGTGCGCGAGCTATTGCAAGACGCTGGCGCTGCCCCCCCGAGAGCAGTACGCCGTTCTCACCGACCAATGTGTCGTAACCATCGACCATGTTCTCGATGAACTCGGCCGCGTAAGCATCTTCGGCAGCCCGCTTGACTGCTTCAAGTGGAGCACCGACCAGATCACCATAGGCAATGTTGTTACGCACGCTGTCGTTGAACAGGGTGACATGCTGGGTCACCAACGCAATGTGCCGGCGCAGGTTACGCAGAGTGTAGTCTTCAACATCCAGGCCATCGAGCAGGATCTGCCCCTGCTCGTGGTGATAGAAACGCGGAATTAGGTTGGCCAGGGTCGATTTGCCGCTACCGGAGCGACCGACCAGCGCCACCATCTGCCCAGGCTCGGCGACGAAGGAAATGTTGTTCAGGACAAGCTTTTCCGAGCCTGGGTAGCTGAAACTCAGCTCCTTCACCTCCAATCGACCACTGACGCGCTCGCGCTCTTGGGTGCCATGATCGACCTCCGGTTCTTCATCGAGCTGCTCGAAAATGCTTTCGGCACCGGCGACACCCTTCTGAATCGTCGAGCTGACCTCGGACAACTGACGGATCGGCTTTGGCAGCAAACCGGCCAAGGTGATGTAGGCCACTAGGTCACCTGCCGACGAGTCACCACGCAGCCACAGCACGAGGAACATCAACACCGCCATGGCGCTGTAGATCACCAACTGAAGGGAAGGAGTATAAACGGCGTTGGTCTTGACCATCTTCAGCTGCTTGAGCTTGTTTTCCTCACTGGCCCCCAGAAAGCGCTGCTTCTCGTAATCCTCGCCACCAAAGCTGCGCACGACCCGGTAGCCCTGAATGCTCTCGGAGGTGACATGGGTGACATCGCCCATGCTGGTCTGGATTTTCTTGCTCTGCTTGCGGAATTTCTTGCTGGTACTGGTAACCATCAGACCGATTATCGGCAGGATTGCCACCATCACCAGGGTCAACTTCCAGTTCATCCACAGCAAGGTGGCGAACAGGAAGATGACCGTCATGCCCTCACGCACCACGACCTTAATCGCATCGGTCGCAGCGCCGGTGACCATGGTGACGTTGTAGGTAATACGCGAAATCAGATGGCCGGAGTTATGGTTGTCAAAGTAGCGGTTGGGCAGGGTAAGCAGATTATTGAATAGCTCTACACGAAGATCCTGAACCAGCCCCATTGATACCTTGGCCAGGTAGTAATTGCCCAGAAAGGATCCTAAGCCCTGCCACAACGCGATCATTACAATCAGCAGTGGTACGGCTTGCAACAGCTTTAGCTGAGCGAGTCCGGGCGCATGCTCAAGCACCCAAGGCACACCGGCGAACAAGCCAGCATCGGGGTTACTTAGCCCATCGACAAAAAACTTGAGCATGTACCCCAGCATCGGCTGGGTAGAAGCGAAAATCAGAAACCCGACGAGACTGATGGTGAACAGCCCCCAGTAGGGAACTACGTAGCGCAACAATCGCAAATAGACTTTCAGGCTCGATTGTTGGGTAGGATTGGCCATTCAGCTCGTCTCACAGGCAGGATTAGCAAGAAGCGATTGTACCAGCACTGCCTATTTAAGCGCCCAGGCGCATCAGAAGTTTTGCCATCATAGTAGCATTCAGAGGCACCAACTCGTAGACGCCATATCAAAATGCCACTACGATGATCTGTTATGCCCCAAGACAGCGAAGCCGCTCGCACCTCAGTAGATAAGGACCCCAGTAGTGATCTCTCACGGATGGATGAGCAAAAGCAAGCATCACGCCCAGCAGCTCCAGAACACAACTCTTTACGCGACAGATACAGAGACTGGAAAGTCATTGAAAAGCCTCTGGCCGCAGATCAGGGAATTGCTCTCAAAGCGCCGTAAAACGGGAGAAAAGCGGCTTGCACGCCCCCTCACCCGAGAAACAGCAAGCGCGCTTTTCATCAAGGCATCCACAATAGACAGCATTCCTGCGCGAATCAGAACAACGCTAGGGATCAGGCGCCGATCAGGCCTATATGATTGGGTTCTTGAAGAGCTAAACAATCACGCAGAAGCGCAGAAGCGTACTACGCTGGTTCCCAAATTGCTTGGCTACGGCCTGGTTCGCCAGCGTAGCGGTTTGGTTACCGAGGTGTTTTTGAATTATGAAAACCTAGCCGACTGGCTTGATGGCTTCGACTGGCTGCAGCAAAACCCATCGCAGGCCAATTCATTCGCAGAAGCCTGTCTGGAACTGATCACACAACTCAATCAGTCAGGTATCTACCACCTAGATCTTTGGGCGGGGAACGTCATGATTCACGAGGGAAATCTTGAAGACCTGAAGGTGATTGACCTGGAAAATTGCTACATTGGTGACAACCCTCACTCCATTGAAACGCTGGGCTTTCAGTTTGCTTTCTTGTACCAGCATCAGCTACACGACTTCATAAGCGAGTCGCTCTATGATCAGCTTGTAAGCACGCAACTTGCCAGACTTAAAGGCATTGAACAATCTCGTTTTCGACTCTTCTATGATCACTTCAAGCACCACGGCGCAGATCGCAAGGAACGTCACCTCATCCCCAAAACCGGGCAGCTAGAGAGACTCAAACCAGCACACTGAGCCAAGGCCGTCTTTCGGGCTCTGAGGACCGACAAAAGACAAGGCACGATCAGTGGCCTAAGCGGACAATTTTACGTACCCTAGCAGGCTAAATTTTCATGCCTGCCATACGCGAACACTCAAGACAGCACGAGTGACGAAAACTTGGCAGGCGTAAACATCCAGCATTAGAAAACGATTGATATGACCACCGCTCAGCCACTAACGCAAGAGGCATTCCAGAAGCTAATTCAGGGCGCAGAGAGCATTGAAGAAGATAGCCACGGCCCGAAGGTCTATCGTTTTGAAAATGGCGAATATTTGAAGGTCTTCAGACGCAAGCGCTTACTGTCATCCGCCCTACTGCGCCCCTACTCGCAACGCTTCTGGGAAAATGCATCACGATTAGAAGAGCTAGGTATACCCACGGTGCAACCTCTACAGTTGTTCAAGCTGGCAACAGCAGGCTGGACTGCGATCCACTACAAAGCACTGCCGGGGGAAACGCTGAGGGATCTGTTCACTCAGCATGGAGAACTTTCAGCTTCCCTGTTTGAACAGCTAATCGAGCTGTTCAAAGATCTGCATCGCAAGGGTATCTACTTTCGCTCGCTACACCTAGGCAACATCGTTCGCACCCCCGAAGGGCAACTGGGCCTGATCGATATCGCCGACCTACAGTTTCTTGCAGGCCCACTGTCCAAGGACAAGATCCGCCGTAATCTTGCCCACTTCGAGCGCTACCTCAAGCATAACGGGCTAGCCGACTTCCCCTTCGACACCCTTTCAAACCGCGTAAGCCAGCCCTAAACAACGTCACCAAATCGTGAAAGGCCCATGATGGGGCTGCTATCAAGCAGACGCCCCCTTCATACCCGTGCCAACTTTGCGCAAGACAGCAAAATGCAGGGCAATAGGTATCCAAATAATGAACCAATGCTCCTTGGGCCTCGACATAAAGGCACTACCTTCGGTCATACCGGCCATGAAGCCATATACAAGTAACACCGAGCTGATGATCACCAGGCCCGACGACCTGTAACGCCAAGCCTGGGAGAAGCCGTAGACATAGAGGCTCAGCCACATCACTCCTCCTACCAGACCAGTCTGGTAGATGACCCCCAGCGTCAGGTTGTGAGTATCCGCCAGCAAGTAATCAAGGTCCGGCAGGTAAATATCAATTGAGGCGTCGTAGCCATGGCCCAGCCACAACACAGGCAAGGTCTGACGCCAAGCGTCCTGCCATATGAACGGACGATACGACAAGCCCCGCTCCAGGGGGTTGTAATCCACCCCCCAGAAACCCAACATGATCGCTAGCGATACCACCGCCGCTAAGACAACTACACGACGATCGCCCAACAGAAGCACCAGCCAACCCACACAGACCAGCAATGCCAGCAACGGTGTACGCGACCCGGTCAGGAACAGCAAGCAAAGCAACACAACGAACATCGACAGCTTTACAGCGAAGTACCGTCGGCTGGTAACCAACGCTCCCATCACCATCACCGTGAAAAAACCATACACGTGCGTGGTCAGCAAAGGATTGTATAGTGCCCCCATGCCCTCCAGGCGCTCAGGCCTGTTCTCATCCATGCCATACATGAGCATGGTGATCAGAGCAAAGAGGCTTGCAAAAACGGCAGCCAGTGCGACGCACTGCACCAGCCGGCGCATATCGCGTTCCGCCATCGCCCCCACAGCTAGCAACAACATCAGCACATAGAGCGGCTGCTTGAGCTTGGAGTAATTCTGCTCGGGAGACCAGGACAACGAAAGCATCACATACAACGAAAAAACCAAGAAAAGAATCAGATAGGACTGACGCAATTGATGCAGAAAACGCACTGGCGATACTAGCGCGACCAACAGCGTTGGCAATGCCAACGTGGCGTAATAAAGCTTGTGGTAGAGCGAGCGATCACCGATCCAGAACATTCCGGTCAGAAACGCCAGAAGCGCAAGAGGCGCCCAGTAGCCCACATAGCCGTTGTAAATCCGCTCTCGCCAGCCCGCCAATGAAACTTCCCCCTAAACCGATCACTGAAGCGGTTGCCCGTATCAGAAAGCAACCGCTAAACACCCTTGAATCAGGCAAACAGAAGGCGCAATGCGCCACGTACCACCTTGGCATTCCAGTAACGCACCGGAATCTGACGAATCAGCTCACGCGCCAGGGGCTTGTCGCGATTTGATGCTTTGAGAAACATAGAGACCAGATAACGTCTTGTCACCACCTCGTAACTTGGATGATCAGAGAAACAGGCATAGGTCTTGAGCATATTGTCAGTCATAAAGCGTAAATGCTTATAGGTATTACTCTCGTGCTTACGGTAGTCAGCCAGTACCTCGCCCAAGATATCGATGTAAAAGCCTGCCCGAAGGATCTTTAGACAAATGTATACATCCTCGAGCCGGATCTCCGGATCGAAGCCTCCTACGGCCTCGAGCGCCTCACGCCGAAACATGAGCGTAGCTGCTTGTGGACCAGGTTTGCGATCGAGAAAGAGATCATCGAAGTCCAGGCGGCGGAACGGCAAGTGACGTAGCTTCTGTTCACTGTCAGGAAATGGATTGCCCTGCGCATCGATAAAATCGATGTTCGCCGAGCAGATGCCTACTTCCGGCTTATCGTGCAGATACGCGACCTGCTTGGCGATACGCTCAGGACGCATGATGTCGTCGGAACCAAAGGGCACGATAATCGAGCCCTTGGCGCGGGCGATAGCAGCGTTGAGAGTACGGCTCAGCCCCTGATTGGACTGCTGCTGGAAATCGAAATCGTACTCCGCCTGCAATACACGGATACGCTCAACACTGTCGTCCTTGGAACCATCGTCAACAACCAGCAACTCGATATTCGGATAGCTCTGTGCCAGAACACTACGGATGCTGGCTTCAATGTACGGGGCATGGTTATAGGAAGCGATGATCACCGAAACCAGAGGTTTCCCGGTTAAATCGTCGTGCTTGGGATTATCACTCATAAACCGAGACGCCACTCAAAACATAAAAAAGAACTGAGGCAACAAAACCTCTTGTTTTTACCTGAACCAAGAGAACCAACCCTTACTTAATGTGGATGCCCGCAACGGCAGCGCCATCGCCTCAACGATCTTCTGGCCAATCATCTGAAAACTGTATTGCCGCTCAGCGAGCAACCTTCCCGCGTCAGCAATACGTGCGGCCAACTGAGGATCGTTACGCAGCAGAGACAACTTCTTACGCAGCTCTGCAACGTCACGATAGAGCACAAGATTCTCCATATCTCGAAATCCCAGCGCAGAGTTTTCCCTGTCTCCTTGATCGTAGGCCAACAAAACACAGCCACAGGCCATGGCCTCGAAATTCTTGATCATGTACTCCCCCATACCGACGTCTGCACTGACGAAGAAGCGGATTCGATTCAAGGTCTCGCAGTACTCTTCGCCCGAGCGGGTCTTGGTCACTAGGAGGTTCTCAACCAGCCCTAGCTCGTCCAGCAGCGCTTTACGCCCTGAGTAGGCGACACTCTTGGTGCTGCCGACGAACGCCAGCTCGATGTCCCGCTCTCGCTCCCAGTAGGAAAGCAGCGTCTGATCGTAGCCCTTGGGTACAAACACGGCATCGAATCCTTCGTCTTGCAGACGCTTGGCCACATCCGCGCCCGAACTAATGATCCGCACCCAAGGCATGCGCCGATAGTGCGCACTGAACAGACCGGTGTATTTGCAGGGAATGTAATTCTGGTACGCGTCGTGCTCCAAAATCACCAGATTCGGCACGGTACGAATGAAACGCCACTGACGCATTTCCTTCTTGAAGCGCAGGAAAAACAGGATGCGATCATAGCGCGCAGTATCTACGTGCTTGTGAAAATAACCCCGCAGATCGGCCTGCTCGTCGCTGCTCAACCAGCGAATATCGCACTCGCACTGCGCAGCGATACCGTCGTACAGGCGATCTAGAATCGCGCGCTGCTCTTTCTGCACCAGGAACAGGACTTTCAATAGGACTTCCCTAAGAGCTATTGACGCTTGATCTCAAGCGTATGAATCAGTGAACCAATTTGAAAAGCCGCTCGAGTGCTCTAATTAGAGCGGATACAAAACAGCCACAAAAATTGAAAAAATCGTTCTCACTCAGAGCATGTAGCCGATCATCATCACGATAAAGGGCCGAAGCCAACTCAATGCAATCAATCGCTTCCCATTTAACAGCCCAACGTCAGCATGGGCCTCGAATGATGCATGAAGCACCAGGGTCAGAGCACAACCATCGCTTTTCGTCTCGACTCAATCACGCAATCGCATGAGCACCGGCCACGGCAGACTCCAGAACGCCTTAAACGCAGCCTGGTCGGAAAAATGCTCCTGCAGACGCTGAGTCATACGTGCAGCGCATGCAGCACGGGCTATTCCGTCAAGCCTAGCGACACGCTGCAGTGCCAAAGCCAAACCATCCGTATCCCCTAATGGGAACAACTCACCGACACCATCGACGACCTCACGACCACCACCACAATCTGTACAAATAAGCGGTAGGCCAGCGGCCATAGCCTCGACCAGCACCATGCCGAAAGGCTCGTGATCAGAGGTCAGAGCAAAACAATCAAACGCACGGAGATAACGCCGGCCGTTGGCAACCTGACCAAGAAAACGAACTTGCTGCTCAATACCCAGCTCGGCAGCTAGCTCTTTTAAAGCCTCCTCGAGTCGACCGCTACCCATGATTGCCAGCAAACTACCAGCAGGCAATCCAGACAAAGCCTGAGCGAAACCACGAATCAAGGTCGCTTGATCCTTATCCGGATGTAGGCGGCCAACATTGCCTACGACCCAAGCACCAGCCGGCAATTTCAACACTTCGCGAGCGAAGTCGCGGTCATGAAGCTGGGCTTGAATAGCCTCGATATCCAGACGGTTATATAGCGTAGAAATACGCGACGCATCCCAGCCCGGTAGACTGGCACGAATGTCATCACGCACAGCATCGGAAACGCCTAACAACCACAGGCGTGCTTTGAAAAGGCTGGCGAACAGCCTACGCGAGAAGCGCTGATAGTCGCCAAACGCATGGTGTACACCAATCACTGGCAGGGTGCTGCCCAACAACGCGACATAAATCGGCTTACCTCGGTGGGCAATACACAGCTTGAAATTACGCGTGGCAACCAAGCGACGCATATCTCGGATCGCCGCAAGCTTGAGACCCCGTACATCAGCACTCGTGTAATCAAAGAAAATCACCTCGTCCGAAGCTGAGCCAAGCCGGACGATTTCACTCGGTTTTCCTGTCAGATAGACAGTACAAACCTTGTAGCCTGTATCAGCGAACAGGGCGGCGTACTGTCGTGCACAGTCCAAAAATGGACCGTCATAACCATGGCAGAACTGCAGAACCCAGCGCTGCCGCTGGTCAGCAGCCCGTTCAGACGTTGTCATACCAATCCTTGCCGTCCTTGACCACGAGCACGTCTTCCATGATCAGGTACTGCAGGTCCGAACCGTAGAACATGTTCAGCGCGTCGGTCGGCGAGCAGATCATCGGCTCGCCGCGACGGTTTAGCGAGGTGTTCAGCGACACGCCGTTGCCGGTGAGCCTCTCCAGCTCCAGCATCAGGTCATACCAGCGCGGGTTGAATCGGCGCTCCAGCACCTGGGCGCGCGAGGTGCCATCTTCATGCACCACTTCGCCAACGCGCTCCTTCCACTCCTCGTTCACCTCGAAGGTGAAGGTCATGAACGGGCTCGGGTGGTCGACCTTAAGCATCTTCGCTGCCACGGTGTCGAGCATCGACGGGCAGAAGGGTCTCCAGCGCTCACGGAACTTGATCTGCTCGTTGATGCGGTCGGCCACGCCCGGAATACTCGGGCAACCGATGATCGAGCGGCCACCGAGGGCGCGCGGGCCAAACTCCATACGCCCCTGGAACCAGGCTACCGGGTTGCCGTCGACCATGATTTTTGCGATGCGCTCAGCCGTGTTGTCGATGCGTTTGAACACCGGCTGGTTCGGGTGCTTGGCGCAGGCAGCGATGACATCCTCGTTGCTGTACGAAGGACCGAGGTAGACGTGCTCCATCTTCTCCACCGGCACGCCACGCTTATGCGAGACGTAGGCGGCAGCGCCGACGGCGGTGCCGGCATCGCCAGAAGCCGGCTGGACGAACAGCTCCTTGACGTCATCGCGGGCGATGATCTTCTGGTTCAGTTTGACGTTCAACGCGCAGCCACCGGCGAAGGCGATCTTGCCGGTTTCCTTGAGGATGTCGCCCAGGTAGTACTCCATCATCTGCAGCGCCAGCTTCTCGAACAACGCCTGCATGCTGGCCGCATAATGGATGTACGGGTCGTCGGCGATATCGCCCTCACGCTTCGGGCCGAGCCATTCGATCAGCTTGGGCGAGAAATAGTAGCCCTTGCCGTTTTCCTTGTAGCGACGGAAACCGATGACGTTGGCGTACTCGGTGTTGATGATCAGCTCGCCGTTCTCGAACTTGGCCAGACGCGAGAAATCGTACTTGGCGGCATCGCCATAGGGAGCCATGCCCATGACCTTGAACTCGCCATCGAGCATCTCGAAGCCCAGGTACTCGGTGATCGCACCATAGAGGCCGCCGAGCGAATCCGGATCGTAGAATTCCTTGATCTTGTGGATCTTGCCATTCTCGCCATAGCCGAAGAAGGTGGTGGCGTACTCGCCCTTGCCGTCGATACCGAGGATCGCGGTCTTCTCCTTGAAGCCAGAGCAGTGGTAGGCGCTGGAGGCGTGCGCCAGGTGGTGCTCGACCGGCTCGATCTTGACCTTCTTCAGGTCGAAGCCGAGTTGCACCAGGCACCACTCGATACGCTTCTTGTAGCGTTTGTAACGGCGGTTACCGAACAGGATCGCATCGAGGGCACGATCCGGCGCGTAGGCGTAACGTTTGGCGTACTGCCAGCGGGCCTTCTCGAAGATGCTGATGGGAGCGAAGGGAATCGCCACCACGTCGACGTCGGACGGCTTGATCCCGGCCTGTTCCAGGCAGAACTTGGCCGATTCGTAGGGCATGCGGTTCTTCGCGTGCTTGTCGCGCACGAAGCGCTCCTCTTCCACCGCCGCGATCAGCTTGCCGTCGATGTACAGCGCGGCGGACGGGTCGTGACTGAGGGCGCCAGACAGGCCGAGAATGGTCAGTGCCACAGGTTTGAGCCTCTAATTCGGGCAGGTGCCAGGCACCTGCGGTAAACGTTGGTCGAGCAACTGGTGCAGAGCAGAATCCGCCGGCCAGTTGCGCAGAAAACGGGCGCGGTCGCGGGCGTAGGCCCGGGCGAAACTGCGCGTACTACGATGCTGTCGCATGGCGTCCAGGTCGATCAGCGACCAGGCGCCCTGCGCATCATCCCAGAACAGATTGTGCCCCTTGAAATCACCGTGGCTGATGCGTTCGCGCAGCAGGGCAGCGAACAGTCGATCCAGCGCCAGCAGCTCGGTTTCCGGGGGCGTTGCCTGCTTATATGCCTCGAAACGCGCGATTATATCCTGCCCACCGCAATAGTCGGTAATCAGGTAAGCGCGACCGCGCAGCCAGCACCAGCGCCGCTCGAGCACGGCCAACGGCGTCGGCGTGGCGATGCCGAGCAGTTGCAGGCGATTACCCTCACGCCAGCTGTGCCAGGCGCGACTCGGGCGCCAGAAGCGCTTGAGCCAGTGCAGCCAGTTCTTCACGTTGTAGCGCTTGACCACCAGCGGACGGCCTTCGAGTGCGACATGCGCAACCGTAGCACTGCCTCCAAGCTTCAAAGCCTGCCCGCTCGCCAGCGCAACATCCGGAGCCTCCAGTATGGGCTCCAGGCTTGCTGCGCACTCGCGGCGCACCACACGTAGGCCAAAGGCCCCAATACTCGCGGAAAACAGGCTGCAATCGCGCGCGACCTTGCTCAGATAATCGCGCAGCCGCCAGCGCCTCACTTTACTCACCTCGACCAGCAGCGCTTCCAGCGGCAGTGCATGCTCACCATTGGCCAGCAGGTAGTGGATCAGCAACTCTTCGATAAAGGGATCTAATTCCGCTGGTAACTGAGCAAAGAACACCCCAAGGTTTTGCAACACCCGCGCACGCGACAGCGGCTGCCCCGCCTGTTCGACCTGCACGCCTCCCCCGTCGATAAGAAACAACTCGCCGTCTTGCCGCAACAGATTGTCCAAGTGCAGATCAGCCTGCCAAAGACCGCGGGAGTGCATATGTCCGATAACTGCTAGAGCCTCGCCTAGTACTGCCTGTTGGGCATCAGCCAGTAGCGGTAAACGCTCGACGCTCCACCAGGCCTGCCAAAGGCTCTCGGCCTTTTCCAGGTATTCGAACAGCAGCCAGCCACCTACCCCATCGATGAACCCCTCGGATAGCAATGCCGGCGAGAGGAGGTTCTGCTCGACCAGAAGGCGCGCGCCTCTCAGCTCACGCTGAAATTGACGATCTGCCTTCGCCCCTACCAGCAACTTAGCCAGTACCGAACGACCGCGCCACCGCGCCAGGCCAACGTAGCGCTGCCCCGGCAATACGCGTAGTAGAGACTCCAGCTGCAATGAGTCACCGTCCAGTTGCAGTGTTAGCGGTAGCGAGGGAGCCCGCCCAACATGAGAAAGTTGCTCCAGCTGCATCAGCGCGACTCCTTGTGTGATCGACGCGCGCCCAATAGTGCAAACCAGTGCTCCAGCCCCACTTCGCTACCGAGATAGGCTGCCAGTAACTTACGTATATCTGCTGCTTTCCAGACTCCGGCCCGACGCAGCAACGGCTCTAGATCTTTGATCCGATCACGCCTACCAAATAGCAAAGGACGAGTTTTTTCCAGGTCGATCAGTTGCGCCTGAAAACCCGCAGCGCCTTCGCGCAGAAAAATGTGTTTGGGGTAAAAGCAGCCGTGTACCTGCCCTGCCTGGTGCAGGCAGCGCGCTAGCTCGCCACACGCACGGAGAATGCCGGATCGATGTACCTCGCCTAATCCTGGCCACTGCATCAACCAGTGTTCGAGATCCTGCCAACCATCCAGCGCACGGGTCAGCAGCACGGCACGCTGCTCGCCAGAGAAACGGCGCTGCGCGAATAACGCTGCCTGCAGTGAAGGAATGCCCAACACAGAGTAGCGTTGGATATTGCGGAACTCGCGAGCGAAGGTAGGCTCACCAAGCGGACGGAGCAGACTACGCGTCAAGTGATTGCTCTGCCGCTTGAGGTAATAGGCAGCGTTATCCAGCTCAAGCCGATAGACACTACTCCAACCACCACGCTCAGTGTTGGGCTCATCCACCGCCTCCAACTGCAGCGCCCACAGCGCTTCGAAGCTGGCCAGACCGTGACGTTCCAGCAATGCACGATCATGCGCTGCAATAAAATCGGTCACTCCCTGCCCTCGAAGAATTTCAGGATACGTCGCACACGCTGCTTGTCACTCTGACTCAACCGAGCACGACCACGATACTGCAGATAAAAGCGCAACCGCTGCGTGCGTGAAAGCACCCGTTTGGCCACTTTGTCCAGACAGGCTAGGTCTTTGATGATGCGGTAATGCAACAGTGGCCCCCACCAGAAGCTGCCGGTAGGGCAATCGATAAAAAACAGCTTTCCCGCCTCGTTAACCAGCAGGTTGCGCCATTTCAAATCATTGTGGGTGAAATGGTGGTCATGCAAGGTACGGGTGTGCTGCGCCAATTGCTGACTGATACCTGCAACCCAATGTGGATTGGCAAGCCGAGCATCTCCGTGACTGGCCATCTCAGCCATATCACGTGTGTTTTCCAGCTCACGCGTCACTAAAGCCCCGCGTATAAATGCGCCGCCTCGTCGCTCCAGCCCATGCGCTACGATAGGCGCGGTCGGAATACCCCATTTGGCGAACAACTTGAGGTTCTGCCACTCCGCCTTGACTCGCGGGCGCCCAATATAGTGACGCAGTCCCTTCCCCGCTCCCCAGTAACGCTTGACGTAGTAGCGAACGCCGGAAATTTCTACACGAACGACCTCGGACAATGGATCAGAGGTCAGGCGCTCACCTTCGAGCAGGAAAACCGCTTCCAAGCTATCAAAAGCGCTCAAAAACAGCGGATCTCCATCAACCTCATGCTTCCAAGCTGACATGGTTATCGCCTCACCACCGTGGGAATTTCCCGTAAAACGCGGTTCAATGGAATAAACGGTCGCCAAACAGTTTTTCCCATCCACTTGAAGGTGAACAGCGGATTAATAACCCTATTGAGAGAATTGAAACCAGGCCGCCAAGTAAAGTCCAAACGACGTCGAGTGATGGTGAAGGTTCGCAGCCCCAATAACGACCCCAAATGTCCGCCACCCGAATCATTGCTGATCACGATGGAGCAGCTACAGAGAAAATCCACCAGTCCCTTCAAGTCGGTGAAAGCATGTACGGTGAAACCCTCATACTGCGCTTGCAATACATCCTTTTCGGCAGGGGTGCCAACAAACTCGACCTGCCACCCCTTAGCAACCAAACTCCGAGCCAGACGCCGATAGCCACGACTCGAATAATTTTTTTTGGCATGCGGCGTAGTTGGGAAAATCGCGATACGAAATCCAGCATCACCAGCCACAGTGGGCAAGAATTGAAACCCCATCAGAGGAGCCGTCGGATCAAGCCCCAGTACTTCCTCGGCATAGAGATCGATCCACTGCACCATGGTTTTTCCAGCTTTCGGATCGCGGCAAATGACATTGTGGGCAGCGGGAATTAGAACCCCATCAATTAACACGGAACGTTGATCGAGCTGAAATCTGGCCGGAAGCTTTTTACCAGATAAGTAAGCAACATTGCTCAATGACAACAGTTCAACTCCGGCTTGAGACGCCTTGATCAACCAGTCGATGTAGCAAATCACCAGATCATTGCTTTCAGCCAGCGCAGCAACATCTGGCTGCGTCTCTCCAATGATCTCTAGGCCTGGTAAATACTCGCGCACGGCCGACAAAGAAGCAGAGACGACCGTGACCTGAGCACCAGCGGCCTGCAGACGCCAAGCAAGGCGTAGAAACAAGGTTGTGTCTCCCAGAGCCGAGCACGACACCACCGCCACTTTCATCCCCGCACGGATAAATGTCTTCTCTCCCGACATTTACAGTCGACCTCCATAACGTTGTTTACGCTCATACAGTTTCGCTGCCTTGCGCTCCAGCCAGGTCAGCAGGCTCGCCTCCTCGCGCAGCACTTGGCGCAGCGGGCGCTGGAAGTAGGTGCACAGAAAGCGCAGCTTGTCACGGCGAGTCAGGCCGATATCCAACGTCGAGAAGTACAGGGCGGCCAGGTCCTTGTCACGCCAGCGGCGTGGCACTGCGTCTCGCACCTGGGCGCGGTGCAGGTCGATCACCGACAGGCGCAAATCATTGGCCTGGATCGGCCGGTCGGTGTGCAGCAGGAAGTGGCAGATATAGCAGTCGCGGTGATTGACCCCGGCGCGGTGCATGTCACCGGTCATCCGCGCGACTCGCTCGATCAGCGCCCACTTGAGCGCCGGCTTGGGTGGTTGCAGCGCCCAGTTGAGGCTGAGTTGTTCCAAATCGACGGTCGGAGCCAGCTCTTCGGTGACGATGAACGAGTGCTGGCTCGCCGGGTTACTGCCGCGCTCGCCGTAGGCAACAGCGGTCATGGTTGGCACCCCAGCTTCGGTCAGACGCTGGATCGCCTGCCACTCCTGCGCTGCACCGAGCACCGGAGCCTTGGCCGTGAGCAGGTTCTTGACGATCTCGCCCCAGCCAATGCCACGGTGGATCTTGACGAAATAGCCACGCCCGTCGACTTCGGTGCGCAAGGTGCGGCGGCCTTCCAGCTCACGGTAGACCTGCCCCTGCAGCGCTTCGACAGCATCGAAAGCATCGCGGCCCGCCCACAGGCGCTTGAAGGGCTCGGCAAGAATCAGCTTCACGCGCGTCTCTCCGCGAGGATCACATCAGCGGCCTTCTTCGGCATCGAGTACAGGTCAGCGCTGTCGGCATAGGCCAGGCCATTACGCCCCCAGAAGCCGCGCTGCTTCGGATCGGCCAGCATGTCGGCCAAGGTACGATTGAGCTGTTCCTGCTCGAAGGGGCTGGGCAGCACGCGGCCGCAGTCGGCCTCGGCGATGTAATGCGCGTAGCCGCAGACATCGGTGACCAGCACCGGCAGGCCGGACACCAGAGCCTCCAGCAGCACGGTGCCGGTGTTCTCGTTGTAGGCCGGATGGATCAGCAGGTCAGCGCCGAGCAGAAAACGCGGGATGTCGCTGCGGCCCTTGAGGATCTGCACCTGATCGGACAAACCCAGCGCCTTGATCTGCAGCAGGAAGGGCTTGGGATCGTCCTGGCCGATGGCGATCAGCCGCGCACGCTTACGCAACTCACGCGGCAACGAGGCCAGTGCCTTGAGGCTGCGATCCAGACCCTTGGTCTTGAAACCGGAGCCGATCTGCACCAGCAGCAGGTCGTCGTCAGCCAGCTTGAACTCACGGCGGAACTCGGCACGGATGTCGGCGGCATTGGCCGGCGCGCGGCGATCCTGGGCGATGCCGGGCGGCAACAAGTGGAAGCGCTGCAGCGGGGTCTTGTAGTGCTTGATGAACAGCGGCTGCTGCACTTCGGAGATCATCAGAATCTCGGTCTTCGACTCCGGCGCGAACACCGCGCGCTCGTACTCGGCGAAGTGCTTGTAGCGCCCCCAGCGACGATAGATCGGGTTACGCAGGGTCTGCGCCTTGTCCTCGAAACAGCCGTCGGCAGCGTAATAAACATCCAGGCCCGGCATCTTGTTGAAACCTATCACCCGATCGACCGGGTCGCGCTTCAGGTCAGCCTGCAGCCAGGCGCTGAATTTCTCGTTGCGGCGATGATTGAACAGCGCACGCACCGGTGCCACGCGCACATCGAAGCCGCCGGGGTTTTCCCCTTCCCAGATCGGTGTATAGACGCGAATGGCGTGGCCACGCGCCTGGCATTCCAGGGCGATGCGCATGAAATCGCGCTGCAGCCCACCGAAGGGGAAGTATTTGTAGAGAACGAAGGCCAGTTGCATAGCCGCTCCTTAAAAGGTGCCGGGAGGCGCGAGCAGCAGCGCCTCCAGTTCCAGGCCGACACGCTCGGCGCCGAGGCCATCGAAGCAAGGCTTGTCACGGTCACCGCTGCCGGCGCCCGGGCCACTGGCACACAGGTGAATCTGGCTACGACCGTAGGCGCCCACCTTGCCGGGCAACGTCGGGCCATACAGCGAAATATTGGGTACATCTAGCGCAGCGGCCAGGTGGCCTAGGCCGGTGTCGACAGAGACGCAGGCGCTGGCACCGGCAATCACCTTGGCCACGCCGGCCAGGTTCAGCTTCGGCAGCACGGCGGCATGCGTGAGGCCGGCGGCGATGCGTTCGGCACGCGCCTTCTCGGTCTCGTTGCCCCAGGGCAGGCGCACGGCCCAGCCCAGCTCGTCCATGCGCTCGGCCAGCGCACGCCAATCGGCTTCCGGCCAGTGCTTGCTGGCCCAGGTGGTGCCATGCAGGAACACCAAGTACGGCTGCGCTGCGGCATCCATCATCGCCGCACGGTTAAGACCGTAGTCACCGGTGCCGGACGGCAGCGTGTAACCGAGCGCCTTGGCGAACAACTGGCGCACACGCTCCAGCGCATGTTGATCCTTGGCCACCGCGTAGCGGCGGTCGTAGAAACGACTGGCCAGGGGCTCACGTGCCGAGTCACGATCGAGCCCGGCCACCGGCGCCGACACATAACGCGTCAGCCAGGCACTCTTGAGCAGGCCCTGGGCATCGATCACCAGATCGTAGCGGGTGTCGCGCAGGCGCTGCTTGAAACGCGCCCACTCACCGCTCTTCCAGGTGCGCAGCGGATGCTTGCGCCAACGGCGAATGGCCACCGGAATCACCTGGGACACTGTCGGATGCCAGGCGGGAATCTCGGCAAAGCCTTCTTCCACCACCCAGTCGAAGCGGATGCCGGGAATGGCGCGAGCCGCGTCGGTCAACGCCGGCAGGGTATGCACCACGTCGCCCAGCGATGAGGTCTTGATGATCAGAACCCGCAAATCAGTCGCCCTCGACCAGGGTCAAGGTTTCGCCGACCAGCCGATCCAGCGCCTCGATCACCGGGCGCGGCTTGAGTTCGCGTAGGCAGTTGTAGTGGCCATAGCGGCAGGTACGCTCGAAACAAGGGCTGCACTCCAACCCCAGGCGAACAATCTCGACGCGATCAGCCAGCGGCGGGGTGAAACCTGGCGACGTGGAACCATAGACCGCCACTAGTGGACGGTTCAGCGCCGCTGCCACGTGCATCAGGCCGGAATCGTTGGACACCACGGCAGTGGCGGCCGACATCAGGTCGATGGCCTCAGCCAGGCTGGTCTGCCCTGACAGGTTGCTGACTTCCTCACGCAGCCCTGGAATCAGGCGCATGCGAATGTCTTCGCCGACGGCATGATCGTTCTTCGAGCCGAACAGCCAGACCTGCCAACCCTCGCGGATCTTGATCTCGGCCACCTTGGCGTAATGTTCGGCCGGCCAGCGCTTGGCCTCACCGAACTCCGCACCTGGGCACAGCGCCAGTACCGGACGATCCAGTGGCAGACCGAACTTGCTCAGGGCCGCTTCACGGCTGAACTCATCAATCTGCAAACGCGGCTGCGGATAAGGTTGCGGCAACGCAGCACCTGGCTCATGGGCCAGCGCCATGAAGCGCTCGATCATCAACGGATAGCGGTCTTTATCCAGCGTGCGGATATCGTTGAGCAGACCATAACGCATCTCGCCCTTCCAGCCGGTGCGCTTGGGGATGCCGGCGAACCAGGGCACCAAGGCGGACTTGAGCGAGTTAGGTAACAGGATCGCCTGGTCGTACTGGCCGACCAGCGACTTGCCGATGCGTCGACGCGTGGCTAGGTCGAGCACGCCGTGGCCCAGCGGCAGGCTCAGCGCGGCGCGCACCTCGGGCATACGCTCAAGGATTGGCCGGCTCCAGTCCGGCGCCAGCACGTCGATCTCGCACTCGGGATGGCGCTGCTTCAGGCACTGGAACAGCGTCTGCGCCATCACCATGTCGCCTACCCAGCTTGGCCCAACGATCAGTATCTTCATATTCTTTCCAGAAACGACCGGGGAGGCTTTCGCCTCCCCGTCGAGCCTTCGAGCAATCGCTTATTTGATCAGCGTACGCCATTCGGCGTGGCCACTGGTCTTGCCGGTGACCAGATCGAAATAAGCTTTCTGCAGCTTCTCGGTGACCGGGCCACGGCGACCAGCGCCGATCTTGCGGCCATCCACTTCGCGGATCGGCGTGACTTCAGCGGCAGTACCGGTGAAGAAAGCCTCGTCGGCGATATACACCTCATCGCGAGTGATGCGCTTCTCGACCACCTTGATGCCATGCTCTTCAGCCAGGGTCAGGATGGTGCTGCGGGTGATGCCGTTGAGGCAGGAGGTCACTTCCGGGGTGTACACCACGCCGTCCTTGACCAGGAAGATGTTCTCGCCCGAGCCTTCGGCCACGTAGCCTTCCGGATCCAGCAGCATTGCTTCGTCGGCGCCACCGGATATGGCTTCCTGCAGGGCCAGCATCGAGTTGATGTAGTTGCCGTTGGCCTTGGCGCGGGTCATGGCGATGTTGACGTGGTGGCGGGTGTAGGAGCTGGTGCGCACCTTGATGCCGGCTTCCAGCGCTTCTTCACCCATGTAGGCGCCCCAGTGCCAGGCAGCGACGATCACATGCACCTTCAGGCCAGCGGCGCGCAGGCCCATGCCTTCGCTACCGAAGAACACCATCGGGCGCAGGTAGGCGCTTTCCAGGCCGTTCTCACGCACGGCGGCGCGCTGGGCTTCGTTGATCTCTTCCTTGGTGAAAGGGATCTGCATGTTGAAGATGTGCGCAGAGTCGAACAGACGGTCGGTGTGCGCCTGCAGACGGAAGATCGCAGTGCCGTCCGGGGTGTTGTAGGCACGTACGCCTTCGAACACGCCCATGCCGTAGTGCAGGGTGTGGGTCAGCACATGGGTGTTGGCTTCGCGCCACGGCACCAGTTTGCCGTCGTACCAGATCACGCCATCACGGTCGGACATCGACATCTTGCCTGCTCCTCAAATTCGCTTCACGGTTCGAACAATTAGGTGGGGCCGCAGCCCCCGTCATTCAACTCAGTCCCAGCTCACGCCACAGGCGCATCACGGCGCGGCGCTCATCCTGAAACTGATCACCCGGCACCACCCCAGGCTGCTTCTGCAGCGCCTGGCGATGAGCGGCCGAGCGATAGATCTTGTAGACCTCGCGCAGCAAGGCGGCATCCTCGACGCCCATCAAACCCACCCGTTCCAGACCTTCCAGAATGCGAATGTTATCGGTGAACTCGAGTAGCTGCGGGTGTTGCCACGACCAGGCCAGAGCCGCGTATTGCACCATAAATTCGATATCGACGATACCACCGGCGTCCTGCTTCAGATCGAAGGAGGACGTGGCCTCGAAGGCATTCGGCGCCGTTCCGGCCGCGGTATTTTTGTTGCCAAGGTTGTCACGCATCTTCGCGCGCATCTCGCTGACCTCGACACGCAGCGCCTCGATATCGCGCTGGCGACCGAGCACCTCGGCGCGCACGCGAGCGAATTCGCCAGCCAGGCGCGAACATCCCACCAGCACCCGTGCGCGCACCAGCGCCTGATGTTCCCAGGTCCAGGCCTCGGTTTCCTGATAACGCTTAAAGGCGCCCAGCGAGCTGACCAGCAGCCCGGCTGCGCCCGATGGTCGCAGGCGCATATCGACCTCATACAACGCACCAGAGGTGGTCTGGGTGGTCAACAAATGAATAATGCGCTGGCCCAGACGGGTGAAGAACTGCGCACCATCGATGGGCTTGGCGCCATCGGTTTCGGCCTGCGGGTCACCGTCATGGATGAACACCAGATCCAGGTCCGAGCCATGGCCGAACTCCAGGCCGCCGACCTTGCCGTAACCGACAATGATGAAATCCGGATCGCACGGCGTGCCGTCGGCACGATACGGCCGGCCATGACGCTGCACCGTATGCTGCCAGGCCAGCGCCAGCACCTGATCGAGAATCGCCTCGGCCAGCCAGGTCAGATAGTCCGACACCTTCATCAAGGGCAGCGTGCCGGCGATTTCCGATGCGGCCACGCGCAGGCTGTGAGCCAGCTTGAAGTGACGCAGCGCCTCCATCTGCTGCTCCAGGTCTTCCTCGGGAATACGGATCAGCCGCTCGCGCAGCTCGGCCGCCAGCTCCGGCGCCAGCGGCGGCGAATATAGCCGCCCTTCGTTGAGCAACTCGTCGAGCAACAGCGGATAGCGGGCAATCTGCTCGGCGATCCACGGGCTACCCGCGCAAAGACTGATCAGCCGTTCCAGCGCCCCCGGGTTTTCGCTCAGCAACACCAGATAGGCCGAACGCCGTGCGACCTTTTCCACCAGCGGCAGCACCCGTTCCAGCACCAGATCCGGCTTGTCGTGCTCGACGGTCTGCGCCAGCAGACGCGGAATGAAGGCATCCAGACGCTCACGCCCCAGGCGCTGCATGGCGCGCACCTGTGGACCGTTGCGCAAATCGGCGAGACGTCGGCAAGCGGCCACGGCGTCAACGAAACCGGCCTCCAGCAGTTGCTGCGCGGCCGCCTCTTCGTCCAGCGCACCCTGCCAAAGCGGCAGCCACTCAGCGCCGATGCTGGCCTCGCCAGCATCCGATTCGTCTTCGTCAGGGTCGGCGATCACCTGCTGGAAATGCCATTCGATGCGGCCACGCCAATGCATCAGGCGCTCATGAAAACTCGCCCAGTCAGCGAAACCCATGATCGCAGCGACTCGCGCCTGATCCTGCGGGTCGGCCGGCAGCATCTGCGTCTGCCGATCACCAATGCCCTGCAGGGCGTGCTCGGCATAACGGAGGAACTCGTAGCCTTCCTTCATCTCCGCGACCACCGCTGGCGGCAGATAGCCCTGCCCCTCCAGCGTGGTGAGCACCTTGAGAAGCGGTCGCTGTTGCAGGCTGAGGTCGCGCCCACCGTGGATCAACTGAAACGCCTGGGCGATGAACTCGATCTCGCGAATACCACCGGCACCGAGCTTGATGTTCTCGCTCATGCCCTTGCGCCGTACTTCCTGCTGAATCAGCAGCTTCATCGCGCGCAGCGCCTCGATGGCGGAGAAATCCAGATAGCGGCGATAGACGAAGGGCCGCAGCATTTCCAGTAGCTCGGCACCCGCAGCCTGATCACCACCAACCACGCGCGCCTTGATCATGGCGTAGCGCTCCCAGTCTCGGCCCTGATCCTGGTAGTACTGCTCCAGTGCATTGAAGCTGAACACCAGCGCGCCGCTCGATCCATACGGGCGCAAACGCATGTCGGTACGGAACACGAAACCATCGACGGTGATCGCATCCAGCGCCTTGATCAGCCTCTGCCCCAGACGAATGAAGAACTCCTGATTATCCAGCGGGCGCTTCACGCCTTCGGTCTCACCCCCTTCCGGGTAGCCGAAGATCAGATCGATATCAGAGGAAAGATTCAGCTCGTGCGCGCCCAGCTTGCCCATGCCAAGGATGACCATGTGCTGCGGCTGGCCGCTGCGCCGCCCTACGGGCGTACCGAACTGCGTGCAATGGCGCGGGTAGAGCCAGTGATAGGCCAGATCGATGCAGGCATCGGCAAGATCGGACAAGTCGCGACAGGTTTCACCAAGCGCCGCCTGGCGACTGAAGTCGCGCCAGATAATGCGCAGTTGCTGGCGATTGCGAAAGCGTCGCAGACAGCGCCCGAGGGCATCCTCATCGGCGCATTCGTTCAGTTGCACTTCCAGTTGCTGGCGCAACTCGCCCGGCGCCAGACTGCGTTCCAGCTCACCAGATTCCGCCAGGGCGACGAACATCTGCGGATCACGCTGCGCCTGTTCGGCGACGAAATCGCTCAGCGCCGAAACCTGCCGCCAGGCATCGCGGCGCTGTTGCGGCCAGCCAGCAACACGTTCAGCCAGCGCTTCGTGCTCGACCAAGGCGGTTTGCAGTGACTGCTCGGCACGTTCGGCCAGGGGAATAAGGGAAGGGGGCAACTCGACCAGCAACGGCAGGCTCATGGTCTATCCTTTTGGCGGACTGCCGGACGCACGGTGCAATCGCCCGCAGCCCCGCTCCAGCGGGGCACGCGCGGCCGGCGGTGCCGCGGATTGTAGTTTTACTACGAAAGAATTGTATCCAGAGGGCTGAATCCGTCGTCGAAATGTAGTAAAACTACAAGCGGCCGGTCCTACCCCCGGTAAATCCAAGAATTTCAACTCGCCCGCCCAAAAAGCCGGTGAGACCCAACTGGCCTCCGATTCTGGAAGCCTTTCCGCCCTGGAGCAAGCCATGCAAGACCTCGATCCGATCGAAACCCAGGAATGGCTGGACGCCCTTGAATCCGTCCTCGACCGTGAGGGTGAAGACCGTGCCCATTACCTGATGACCCGTCTGGGCGAGTTGGCCACCCGCAGCGGTGCGCAACTGCCCTACGCGATCACCACGCCTTACCGCAACAGCATCCCGGTAACCCATGAAGCTCGCATGCCCGGCGACCTGTTCATGGAGCGCCGTATCCGCTCGCTGGTGCGCTGGAACGCCCTGGCCATGGTGATGCGCACCAACCTGGACGACCCGGATCTGGGCGGCCACATCTCCAGCTTCGCCTCTTCCGCGACGCTGTATGACATCGGTTTCAACTACTTCTTCCAGGCCCCGACCGAAGAACACGGTGGCGACCTGGTGTTCTATCAGGGCCACGCCAGCCCTGGCGTCTACGCCCGCGCCTTCATGGAAGGTCGCGTCAGCGAAGACCAGATGAAAAACTTCCGTCGCGAAGTGGACGGCAAAGGTCTGTCGTCCTACCCGCACCCCTGGCTGATGCCGGACTTCTGGCAGTTCCCGACCGTATCCATGGGTCTGGGCCCGATCCAGGCGATCTACCAGGCGCGCTTCATGAAGTACCTGGAAGCGCGCGGTTTCATCCCGGCCGGCAAGCAGAAGGTCTGGTGCTTCATGGGCGACGGCGAGTGCGACGAGCCAGAATCCCTCGGTGCTATCTCCCTGGCTGGCCGCGAGAAGCTGGACAACCTGATCTTCGTCATCAACTGCAACCTGCAGCGCCTCGACGGCCCGGTTCGCGGCAACGGCAAGATCATTCAGGAGCTCGAAGGCGTATTCCGCGGTGCCCAGTGGAACGTCAACAAGGTGGTCTGGGGTCGCTTCTGGGATCCGCTGTTCGCCAAGGACAAGGACGGCGCCCTGCAGCGTCGCATGGACGAAGTGGTCGACGGTGAATACCAGAACTACAAGGCCAAAGATGGCGCCTACGTTCGCGAAAACTTCTTCAACACCCCGGAACTCAAGGAGATGGTCAAGGATCTCTCCGACGACGAGATCTGGAAGCTCAACCGTGGCGGCCACGACCCGTACAAAGTCTACGCGGCCTATCACCAGGCCGTGAACCACAGCGGCCAGCCGACCGTGATCCTGGCCAAGACCATCAAGGGCTACGGTACCGGCGCCGGTGAAGCGAAGAACACCGCGCACAACACCAAGAAGGTCGATGTCGACAGCCTGCGTCAGTTCCGCGACCGCTTCGATATCCCGGTCAAGGACGAAGACCTGGAAAACCTGCCGTTCGTGCGCCCGGAGCCGGGCAGCCCCGAGTACAAGTACCTGCACGAGCGCCGCAACGCGCTGGGCGGTTTCGTACCTCAGCGTCGCCAGCAGAGCTTCAGCATCCCGACCCCGCCGCTGGATACCCTCAAGGCCATCCTCGACGGCTCGGGCGACCGCGAAATCTCCACCACCATGGCTTTCGTGCGCATCCTCGCGCAGTTGGTCAAGGACAAGGAACTCGGCCAGCGCATCGTTCCGATCATCCCGGACGAAGCCCGCACCTTCGGTATGGAAGGCATGTTCCGTCAGCTCGGCATCTACTCCTCGGTCGGTCAGCTGTACGAGCCGGTCGATAAAGACCAGGTGATGTTCTACAAAGAGGACAAGAAAGGTCAGATCCTCGAGGAAGGCATCAACGAAGCCGGCGCCATGAGCTCCTTCATCGCCGCCGGTACCTCGTACTCCTGCCACAACCAGCCGATGCTGCCGTTCTACATCTTCTACTCGATGTTCGGCTTCCAGCGTATCGGTGACCTGGCCTGGGCCGCTGGCGACAGCCGCACCCGTGGTTTCCTGATCGGCGGTACCGCCGGCCGTACTACCCTCAACGGTGAAGGCCTGCAGCACGAAGACGGTCACAGCCACATGCTGGCAGCAACCATCCCCAACTGCCGCACCTATGACCCGACCTACGGCTACGAGCTCGCGGTGATCATCCGCGAAGGCATTCGCCAGATGGCCGAAGAGCAGCAGGACATCTTCTACTACATCACCGTGATGAACGAGTCATACCAGCAGCCGGCCATGCCGCAAGGCGTGGAAGACGGCATCATCAAGGGCATGTACCTGCTCGAAGAGGACAAGAAGGAAGCCGCGCACCACGTGCAACTGCTGGGTTCCGGCACCATCCTGCGTGAAGTCGTCGAGGCGGCGAAGATCCTGCGCGACGAGTTCAACATCGGCGCCGATGTGTGGAGCGTCACCAGCTTCAACGAACTGCGTCGCGACGGCCTGGCCGTGGAGCGCAGCAACCGCCTGCATCCGGGTCAGAAGCCCAAGCAGACCTACATCGAGCAGTGCCTGGGCGGCCGCAAGGGCCCGGTCATCGCCTCGACCGACTACATGAAACTGTTCGCCGAGCAGGTTCGTCAGTGGGTTCCGAGCAAGGAGTACAAGGTTCTGGGCACCGACGGCTTCGGCCGCAGCGACAGCCGCAAGCAGCTGCGCCACTTCTTCGAAGTGGATCGCAACTGGGTCGTGCTCGCCGCGCTGGAAGCCCTGGTAGACCGTGGCGAAATCGAAGCCAAGGTGCTGGCTGACGCCATCACCAAGTTCGGTATCGATGCCGACAAAGCCAACCCCCTGGACTGCTAAGGAGCGTAGCGATGAGTGAATTGATTCGCGTACCCGACCTCGGCGGTGAAGGCGAGGTGATTGAACTGCTGGTGAAGGTCGGCGACCGTGTCGAAGCCGACCAGAGCGTACTGACCCTGGAGTCCGACAAGGCCTCCATGGAAGTGCCCTCGCCCAAAGCCGGCGTGATCAAGGAACTGAAGGTCAAGATCGGTGACCGCCTGAAAGAAGGCGACGAGCTGCTGGTACTGGAAGTTGAAGGGGCCGCCGAAGCGGCGCCTGCGCCGAAAGCCGAAGCCGCACCTGCCGAAGCGCCCAAAGCAGCCGCTCCGGCGGCGGCTCCTGCCGCTGCTGCGACCAGCAGCAGCGTGCAGGATGTGCACGTCCCGGATATCGGCACCGATGGCAAGGTCAAGGTCATCGAAGTCATGGTCAAGGTGGGTGACACCATCGAAGCCGACCAGTCGCTGATTACCCTGGAGTCCGACAAGGCCTCCATGGAAATCCCCTCGCCGGCTGCCGGCGTGGTGGAAGAAGTGCTGGTCAAGCTGGACGCCGAAGTCGGCACCGGCGACCTGATCCTCAAGCTGAAAGTGGCAGGCGCTGCCCCAACTGCAGCACCGGCTCAATCGGCCGCGCCGAAGGCAGAAGCTGCTCCCGCTGCTGCACCGCCCCCTGCCGCCGCGCCAACCGGCAGCAGCGTGCAGGACGTGCACGTGCCGGATATCGGCACCGACGGCAAGGTCAAGGTCATCGAGGTCATGGTCAAGGCCGGCGACAGCATCGAAGCCGACCAGTCGCTGATTACCCTGGAGTCCGACAAGGCCTCCATGGAAATCCCCTCGCCGGCTGCCGGCGTGGTGGAAGAAGTGCTGGTCAAGCTGGACGCCGAAGTCGGCACCGGCGATCTGATTCTCAAGCTCAAGGTAGCGGGTGCAGCACCGGCCGCCGCGCCGGCGCAAGCCAGTCAGCAAGTGCACCGCGTACCGGAAGGTGCCGCACCGGAAGTGGCTGCTGAAGTACGCGCCATCGCCTCGCTGTCGGCTGCTGCTGCCGAAGTCGCCAATGCGCCCAAGCGCGATGGCGCCAAGGTGCATGCCGGCCCTGCCGTGCGTCAGCTGGCCCGTGACTTCGGTGTGGAACTGGCGGATATCGCCGGTACCGGCCCGAAAGGTCGCATCCTCAAGGAAGACGTACAGGTGTACGTCAAGGCGATGATGCACAAGGCCAAGGCCGCACCGCAGGCGACTGCAGCCGCTGCCACTGGCGGCGCCGGCATCCCGCCGATCCCGACCGTGGACTTCAGCAAGTTCGGCGAAATCGAAGAAGTGGCGATGACCCGCCTGATGCAGGTCGGCGCTGCCAACCTGCACCGCAGCTGGCTCAACGTGCCGCACGTGACCCAGTTCGACTCGGCCGACATCACCGACCTGGAAGCCTTCCGCGTCGCGCAGAAGGCCGTGGCGGAAAAGGCCGGCGTCAAGCTGACCGTGCTGCCGCTGCTGCTCAAGGCCTGCGCCCACCTGCTCAAGGAGCTGCCGGACTTCAACAGTTCGCTGGCCCCGAGCGGTAAGGCGATCATCCGCAAGAAGTACGTGCATGTCGGCTTCGCCGTCGATACGCCGGACGGCCTGCTGGTGCCGGTGATCAAGAACGTCGATCAGAAGAGCCTGCTGCAGCTTGCGGCTGAGGCTGCCGCTCTGGCGGAGAAAGCGCGCAGCAAGAAACTGTCGGCTGACGACATGCAGGGCGCTTGCTTCACCATCTCCAGTCTCGGCCACATTGGCGGCACCGGCTTCACGCCGATCGTCAATGCGCCGGAAGTGGCGATTCTCGGTGTCAGCAAAGCCACCATCCAGCCGGTCTGGGATGGCAAGGCCTTCCAGCCCAAGCTGATGCTGCCGCTGTCGCTGTCCTACGACCATCGGGTGATCAACGGCGCTGCCGCCGCACGCTTCACTCAGCGTCTGTCGCAGCTGCTGGCCGATATCCGCACCATCCTGCTGTAAATCGTTTCGAGCACGCCACGCTCGCATCCTCAACCCCGTCTGCTTAGGCGGGGTTTTTTTTGCCTGTCGTCTGCCTGAAACCTCCGCTCGCGACGAGGACGCCGAGAGCTGCTGAGCGCTCTTGTTCAGCCCTTCTGCACGTTGCGAATCAGAAAGCTCAGTGCCTTGGCCAACTCACCGGCGCCCTGGTGATCACGCACGATGCTCAGCAACGGGCTGCCGTCGGCCGGGTTGAACAACACGCAACGGATACCACCGGTCGGACATTCGTAGCGGATGAACGGATCAATACCGAATACCGGAACACGCTGATTGCGCACCGAGATGGCGGTGCCCTGCGCACCACGACTCTCCTCACGCAGGACAAGCTCACCGGCATTACCGACATTGAAGCGGTACAGCAGATCCTGCCGTTGCGCCTGGCCAACCTGATAGCCAGCGCGCAGGGCGTAGGTTTCCAGCAATGCGTTGCTGTGCGCGAGCAACGCATTGCGCTCGTTATCGGCCAGATAAAGACGCTTGAGCCCGTCCAGATAAGCCGCCTGCTCGTCGCCCCGCAATGTCGCCGCGTCCTCGGCGCCGGCAACTGCGGGCATGGCCGTAAAAAGTGCTCCGCCAAGCACCATGGCCATGAGTTTTCTTGTCAGTCTCGCTTGCATGATGCACCCTTGCCGAACGCTATAGTGAAGTAGGCCTGAGCCCTAGCCTCCGTCCACGCCAATGCGTCTTCTGACGCAGCGGCCTTGTACCGAGAACGGATGCCTCGCCTGGTCAGCATACTGGAAGCCCAACGCCCAATGAAAAGCCATCCCGATGCCAGCACACGCTCGGCAGCCGAGGTTGTGACGCAGTTGCCAGTGCCCTCGCGGCTCGGCATGTTGCGTTTCGAGCGCTTGAACGAGCCGAGCTGGGCCCTGCTGTTTCTCGACCCGGCCTGTGAACGCCGGCTGGGTATCAGTGCCAGCGATCTCTGCGCGCTGGTGGATGCCCCCTACGCCTGTCTGATGGAGCCCGAGGCGCGCTACCGTCTGCACGACGCCATCCAGCAGCAACTGCTGCAAGGCCCGCATTATCTGGTGCGCTACACCCTGCACACACCGCACGGTGCGCTGACCCTGCTGGAGATGGGCGAACCCTTCAAACAGCGCAACCGCCAGTTGCTGCGCGGCTATCTGCTGGTAGCCGATGAAAGCCTCGACCACTACGCCCCTGCCGAACAGGAGCTGCACACGCAGAATCAGCAGCTGCGTAGCTCGCTGCAGCAATATCAGCGCACCCAGAACGACCATCTGCAGCATCTGGCACGCTCGCATACTCAGCAGCAACTGATCGTGCGCCTGGCACGCCAACGCTATGTCTCCAGCGATCCGCGCCAGGAAGCCGCCGAACTCATCACCCAGGCGGCCTGCGAGGTTTACGGTGTGGCCCGGGCCGGAATCTGGCATCTGGGCGGCAATAGCCTCGATTCGGTGTCGCTGTACCGCCGCGACCTGAACCGACACGAGCAACTGCCCTCGATCGATGCGCATCATTTCCCGCACTACCTGGAGGCCCTGCAAAGCGGTCGAGCGATCGACGCCCACGATGCCCAGCATGACCTGCGCACCCGCGAGCTGGCCCCCGGTTACCTGCAACCGCTGGGCATCACCTCGATGCTGGATGCCAGTATCCGCATCGAAGGTGAAGTGGTGGGCGTGCTCTGCCTCGAACATATCGGCCCCAAACGTTTCTGGCAGGCCGACGAGATTGCCTTCGCCGGCGAGTTGGCCGACCAGTTCGCCCAGGTGTTGGTCAATCAGGAGAAGCGCTCCGCCACCCACGCGCTGTATCTGTTCCAGCGCGCCGTCGAGCAGAGCGCCAGCGCCTTTCTTCTGGTCGACCGCGACGGCCGGGTGGAATACGTCAACCCCAGTTTCACCGCCATCACCCTCTACAGCAGCGACGAAGTCTGCGGTCACCGCCTGTCCGAGCTACCGGCCATGGCCAATCTTAGCGACCTGTTGTTCGACGCCCAGTCCAGCCTGGCCGAGCACAGCAGCTGGCAAGGCGAATTCCGCAGTCGGCGCAAGAATCAGGAGCCGTACTGGGGCCATCTGTCGATCTCCAAGGTGTATGGCGACGATGGCGAACTGACTCACTACATCGGCATCTACGAAGACATTACCGAGGCCAAGCTGGCGCAGCAGCGCATCGAACGCCTGGCCTATACCGATAACCTGACCAACCTGGGCAATCGCCCGTCGTTCATCCGCAGCCTTGAAGAGCGCTTCGCCCGCAATATTCAGTCGCTCGGGCTGCTGCTGGTGGACATCGACAACTTCAAGCGGATCAACGACAGCCTCGGCCACCAGACTGGCGATAAGCTGCTCTCGGCCTTAGCTCGGCGCCTGCGCAACAGTCTTGGTGCCAAGGGCACCCTGGCACGCTTCGCCAGCAATGAATTCGCCATCCTGCTCGACGGTTGCGATCAGGACGCGGGCCTGCGCGTCGCTCATCAGGTACTGCAAACCCTGGACAAGCCGCTGTTCGTCGATAACCAGTTGATCAGCATCACCGGCTCGGTGGGCTTGGCCATCGCCCCGGAACACGGTGACGACCCGCAGACCCTGATGAAGCACGCCGGTCTCGCCCTGCACAAAGCCAAGGCCAACGGCAAACATCAGGTGCAGTTGTTCACCGAAGCGCTGAACGCCGAGGCCAACTACAAGCTGTTCGTCGAGAACAACCTGCGCCGCGCGCTGACTCAGAACGAGCTGGAAGTCTTCTACCAACCCAAACTCTGCCTCAGAAGCGGGCAATTGCTGGGCATGGAGGCGCTGCTGCGCTGGCAGCATCCGGAGAAGGGCATGATTCGCCCGGATCAATTCATCGGCGTTGCCGAGGAAACCGGCCTGATCATCCCCATCGGCAAGTGGGTGGTGCGCCAGGCCTGCCGCATGAGCAAGCAGATCGCCGCCATTGGCCTGGGTCAACTGCAGGTGGCGATCAATCTGTCGCCCAAACAGTTCTCCGACCCGGATCTGGTCGGCTCCATCGCCGCCATCCTGCATGAAGAACAGCTCGACCCCAGGTTGCTGGAACTGGAACTCACCGAAAGCCTGCTACTGGAAGCCACCGACGACACCCGCCACCAACTGGGTCGTCTCAAGAGCCTGGGCCTGACCCTGGCCATGGACGACTTCGGCACGGGCTATTCGTCGCTCAGCTACCTGAAGAAATTCCCCATCGACGTGATCAAGATCGATCGCAGCTTCATCAAAGACATCCCGGACAACCAGGACGACATGGAGATCACCTCGGCAGTCATCGCCATGGCCCACAACCTCAAGCTCAAGGTCGTGGCCGAAGGCATCGAGACCGGCGCCCAGCTCGCGTTCCTGCGCCGCCAGCAATGCGACGTCGGCCAGGGCTACCTGTTCGACAAACCGATTTCCGGCCGCGAACTGATCGTCAGCCTGCGCCGCTACCCCTGCCGACCACAGACCGACGCCAGTCGCCAGACCGACCAACGGACGTAATACGCCGCGTCGCGCGTAGTCCACCATTGACCCATTTCGAGGAGACCGCCATGGTTCTGCGTTCCCAGATTCTCGTTAACAAGAATGTCCTGCCGACTGCCGAGCAGGCGCTACCCGGCCGCGCCGAGCCGCTGCCGGTAGCCGACACCCACTATGTCAACGGTAATCCGATCAAGGCGCCCTTCCCTGCCGGCCTGCAGCAGGCGGTGTTCGGTCTGGGCTGTTTCTGGGGGGCAGAACGCCGCTTCTGGCAGCAACCCGGTGTGTTCAGCACGGCGGTCGGCTATGCCGGCGGCCTCACGCCCAACCCCACCTACGAGGAGGTCTGCTCCGGCCTGACCGGACACACCGAAGTGGTGCTGGTCGTGTTCGACCCGCAGCAAACCAGCTTCGAAGCGCTGCTCAAAGTGTTCTGGGAAGTGCACAACCCGACCCAGGGCATGCGCCAGGGCAACGACCAGGGCACCCAGTACCGCTCGGCGATCTACTGCCAGGACGAGGCGCAACTGAGAGCCGCCAAAACCAGCCAGGCACGCTTCCAGGCAGAGCTGGACAAGGCCGGAATGGGCCACATCACCACGGAAATCGCCGAGGCGCCAACCTTCTATTACGCCGAGACCTATCATCAGCAATACCTCGCGAAGAATCCGGGCGGCTATTGCGGCCTTGGCGGAACAGGCGTATGTCTACCCCCTGAGTCTTGAGCACGGGTAACGGGTCGTGGAGCTGAGCAGCATTTCCAGTCAGGTATCGAGCCAGGCATCGGCGCAGATCTCCGCGCAGATGTCGCTTCTGCTGCTGCGCAAGACGCTGGAGCTGCAGGCAGCCAACATCACCGGGCTGGTGCAGTCGGCTGCACCGGCCAGCGCCCCCAGCAATCCGCCCAACCTGGGCAACAGCATCGACGTGATGGCCTGAACAACTGATACCGTCAGGCCATCAGCCGGACTAAACTGCGGGCAATTAGCCATCTTTCGACGAGCTCGGCATGCCCGCCACTCTGCCCACCATCACGCCTGATCAGCTCTGCGTCGGCCTCTACGTTCATCTGGACCTGAGCTGGTGGGAGCATGATTTCGCCTTCAGCAATTTCAAGATCAAGGACGAGGCACAGATTCGCGCCTTGCATGCCCTCAATCTGAAGCAACTGCGCTATGACCCGGCACGCAGCGACTGCCCGCCCCTGGAGCTCGTCGCAGACATACCGGCGCCCGCTCCCATCGCAGCGCCCGTCGACCCGCAAGCCCAGGAGCGTCAGGAGCGCGCACAGAAGCTGCGCCACTTGCGCAGCCGTCTGGCCGAGGTGGACCGCCGCTTCATCGAAGCCAGCCAACGCATCAAGACGCTCAACCAGACCCTGCGCAGCCGCCCGGAAGATGCCATGCGGCAGGCCGGCGCCATCGTCGGCGAAATGGTCGAAACGCTGCTCGGGGCTCCTGGCGTCGTACTCCACAGCATCACCGGCAAGGCCGCCGAGGACAGCTACTTCCACGCCCTCAACGTCACCGTGCTGTCTCTGCTGCTCGGGCGCCAGCTCGGCCTCGACAGCGAGGCCTGCCACAGCATCGGACTCGGCGCGCTGCTGCACGACATCGGCAAGCTGGAAGTGCCGAGCAAGGTGCTACTCAAGCCCGAGCCACTCACCCGCCCGGAGCAGCAATTGCTGCATATGCACACCGATTTCGGCCTACGCATGGGGCAGAAGCTGATGCTCGATGATGAGGTGCTGCGCATCATTCATGAACATCACGAGCACTGTGACGGCAGCGGCTATCCGCGTGGCCTGCGCGAAGCAGCGATCGGCCGCCTGAGTCGCCTGGTGGCCATCACCAATCACTTCGACGGCCTATGCAACCCCCTCGACCTACGCCAGGCGCTGAGCCCGCACGAGGCCCTGGCATTGATGTTCAAGCAGCAGCGCGAACACTTCGACGAAGTGATGCTGAAGGCCTTCGTTCGCGTGATGGGCATCTACCCGCCGGGCAGCCTGGTGCAACTGGACGATGAGCGTTATGCGCTGGTGCTGGGCATGAACCCGACTCAGGCACTGAAGCCGACGCTGATTATTTACGACGCCGACATTCCCAAGCAGGAAGCATTGATCGTGGACCTCGCCCAGGAGCCGAAACTCGCCATCGCCCGCAGCCTGCGCCCCTCGCAACTACCGCTGGAGGTGCTGGAATACCTCAGCCCGCGGCGCAACCTGAGCTACCACATCGAGCCCAATCACAAGCCGGGTTGAGCAGCCGTCAGCGACGACGTTGTCTCCAGGTTACAGCTGCGTAGCCGTAGGGTGCGCCATGCGCACCGCCCCGCTCGCTCAACCGGCCGACTTTTCCTCGATCAGCCAGTCCAGGCGCCAGCCGCCCTGACTCTGGCCAAGTGCGTCTGCCAGCCAGGGCAGCAGCTGCTTGAGTTCGTCCTCCAGCCCCCATGGCGGGTTGCTGATCACCAGACCTGAACCACTCAGGCGCGTGGCATCGTCCGGCGCGTGCACGTAAAGCTCGGCACGCAGCAGCTTGGGCGCGGCGCTCTTGCTCAGATCGCGATAGAAACGCGCCAATTGACGCTCATCCTTGATCGGGTACCAGATCGCGACGATGGCCTGGCGCATGCGCCCGTGCGCTTCGTTCAAGGCCTCGACACAGCGCTGCAGCTCGTCAGTCTGCTCGAACGGCGGATCGATCAGCAGCAGCACGCGTTTTTCGCGGGTCGGCATCAGCGCCCGTGGTACGTGCCAACCTTCGCCCAGGTGCACGGCAACGCGGCGGTCGCCACGCATGTTGTCCTTGAGCAGGCGGCCGTCCTCGGGATGTTTTTCGTTGAGCTGCAGGTGATCCTGCTCACGGCTGAGCAGCCTCGCCAGTTCGGGCGAGCCAGGGTAATAGCGCAGCTCGCCATCCAGGTTCATCGCCCGCACCACCTCTAGGTAGGCCTCTACCGCATCCGGTAACTGCGTAGCCTGCCAAAGACGACCGATGCCTTCCAGGTACTCGCCGGTGCGGCTGGCCTGATCACCTTGCAGATCGTAAAGGCCGAGTCCTGCGTGGCTGTCGAGGTAGGCGAACGGTGCCTCTTTCTTCGACAGCAGGCCGATCAGGCGAGTCAGCACCAGGTGCTTGAGTACATCGGCGTGGTTGCCGGCATGGAAGGCGTGGCGGTAGTTCATGGATCAGTCCTCGAATCAGGCGCGCAGTTTAACAGGCCGCTGGCCACTCGCATCGTGGCTTGCTCCACTGCACCTTCACGGCCTAGTCTGCCCGCTCTTCCATGGACAGCGAGAACCCCGCCATGCCCCTGCAAAAGCTGCTCGGTAGCGAACTTCCCCTGATCCAGGCGCCGATGGCCGGTTCGCAGGATCATCGCCTGGCAGCCGCCGTGTGCCAGGCCGGCGGCCTCGGCTCGATTCCCTGCGCGATGCTCACGCCTGCCGTCCTGCGCCAGGAACTGCAGGCGATGCGCGAGCTGACCGAGCGGCCGTTCAACCTCAACTTCTTCAGCCATGTGCCGCCCGAGCCGGACGCGACCCGCGAGGCTGGCTGGCGCGAAGCGCTGGCGCCCTACTATGACGAGCTGGGCGTGAACCCGGCAAGCATCGCCAGCGGGCCGGGCCGCCTGCCCTTCAACGATGAAGCGGCCGCACTGGTGGAAGAGTTCCGCCCTGCGGTTGTGAGCTTCCACTTCGGCCTGCCACAACCGGACCTGCTAGAGCGCGTCCGCAGCAGCGGGGCGAAGATTCTCTCCAGCGCCACCAACCTGGACGAAGCGCTGTGGTTACAGGAACGGGGCGTTGATGCGGTGATCGCTCAGGGCCTGGAAGCAGGTGGCCATCGCGGGCATTTTCTTGATTTCGACCTTAGCCGCCAGCTCGGCACCTTCGCCCTGCTGCCGCAACTGGTCGATGCCCTGTCGTTGCCAGTGATAGCTGCCGGCGGCATCAGCGATGCACGAGGCGTGGCCGCGGCGATGGCACTAGGCGCAGCCGGCGTGCAGATCGGCAGCGCCTATCTGCTGTGCCCCGAGGCCAACACCAGCGCCATCCACCGCGCCGCCCTGCAGAGCCCGGCGGCGCGCCATACGGCGCTGACCAACCTGTTCAGCGGTCGCCCCGCGCGCGGTATCGTCAATCGCCTGATGCGCGAGCTGGGGCAGCTCAGCTCGCAGGCGCCAGCGTTCCCACTGGCCACGGCCGCCATCGCTCCATTAAGGGCGGCGGCCGAGGCGCAGGGCAACGGGGATTTTTCGCCGCTCTGGGCCGGGCAGAATATCGCCAACTGCCGGCCAATGCCGGCGGCCGAACTGACCCGCGAGCTGGCGCGAGGCTTCGCCTGACAGCCTGGTATGCCCTAGTAAGGCGGGTGCAACCCGCCATTCTAGAGGCTGAATCGCGGCTGAAGCCGCTCCTATGGGAGGGGTACTGGCGAGACGATGTAGCGCTTTATCACCGCCAATGATGATGCTGGGCAGTCAGGAGGCAGACTGCCTAGACTCGGACGATCATCTGGAGGCCCGTTCCATGTCCGAGACCCTGCTCAGCTCCCGCAACCTGGCGTTCGAACTCTATGAGGTGCTCGACGCCGAAGCCCTGACCCAGCGTCCGCGCTTCGCCGATCACAACCGCGAGACCTTCGACGCGGCGATCAGCACCGCGCGCGGCATTGCCGAAGAGCTGTTCGCCCCGCACAACCGCAAGAACGACGAACACGAGCCGCAGTACGTCGACGGCGGCGCGGTGCTGATTCCCGAGATCGAGCCGGCGCTGCGTGCTTTCCACGAAGCAGGCTTCCTCAACGCCACCCGCGACTTCGAGCATGGCGGCATGCAGTTGCCCAACCTGCTGTCACAGGCCTGCTTCGCGCATTTCCAGTCGGCCAATATCGCCACCAGCTCCTACTCGATGCTGACCATGGGGGTGGCCAACCTGATCGAAGCCTTCGGCAACGAGGAGCAGAAATCCCGCTACCTGCAGCCGATCATCGACGGCCGCTTCTTCGGCACCATGGCGCTGACCGAGCCGCACGCCGGCTCGTCGCTATCGGACATCAGAACCCGCGCCGAACCGCATGCCGACGGCAGCTATCGGATCAAAGGCAACAAGATCTTTATCTCCGGCGGCGACCAGCCGATCTCCGAAAACATCGTGCACATGGTGCTGGCCAAATTGCCGGACGCACCGCCCGGGGTCAAAGGCATCAGCCTGTTTCTGGTGCCCAAGTTCCACGTCAATGACGACGGCAGTCTCGGCGCACGCAACGACGTGACCCTGGCTGGGCTGTTCCACAAGATGGGCTGGCGCGGCACCACGTCCACGGCGCTGAACTTCGGCGACAACGGCGAGTGCGTCGGCTATCTGGTGGGCAAACCGCATGCGGGCCTGTCCTACATGTTCCAGATGATGAACGAGGCGCGCATTGGCGTCGGCATGGGCGCAATCATGCTTGGCTACGCCGGCTACCTGTATTCGCTGGACTACGCGCGTAACCGCCCGCAAGGCCGCCAGCCGGACGGCAAGGACCCGAGCAGCCCGCAGATTTCCATCGTTGAACACGCTGACGTGCGACGCATGCTGCTGACCCAGAAAGCCTACGTCGAAGGTGCCTTCGACCTCGGCCTGTACGCCGCACGGCTGTTCGATGACACCCATACCCTGGAAACCGCCGAAGAGCGCAGCCGCGCACTGGAACTGCTCGACCTGCTCACGCCCATCGTCAAATCCTGGCCATCGGAGTTCTGCCTCAAGGCCAACGAACTGGCGATCCAGATTCTCGGCGGCCACGGTTATACCCGCGAATACCCGGTGGAGCAGTATTACCGCGATAACCGCCTCAATCCGATCCACGAAGGCACGCATGGCATCCAGTCGCTCGACCTGCTCGGGCGCAAGGTCTCGCAGAACGGCGGTGCCGCTCTCAAGCAACTGCTCAAGCTGATCAACGACTGCTGCCAGCGTGCCAGCGAGCATGAATCGCTCACTGCCCTGCGCCAGCCGCTGGAACAACTGATGGCGCGGCTGCAGGCGGTGACTCTGGCCCTGCTCGGCGATCTGATGAGCGGCAAGGTCAACCAGGGGCTGGCCAACTCGGCGCTTTACCTTAAGGTGTTCGGTCATACGGTGATCGGCTGGCGCTGGCTGGAGCAGGCGATCCGTGCCGAGCAGGGCCTGGTCAGCAGCAACAATGCCGAGGAGCAGGATTTCTATCGCGGCAAGTTGCAGGCGGCGCGTTACTTCCTGACCTGGGAAGTGCCGAGTTGCCACCACGACCTGAGTATTCTCGAGGCCCGCGACGACACCTGCCTGGGCATGCAGGACGCCTGGTTCTGAGGTCGGCGAGTGCGCTCCGAGGCGTCTTGCGACAGGGCGCCTCGGGGCGCGTTAGAAAAATGTAATAACCTTTTTGACAGCGGTACGAAGGCTACGGTTAGAATCCCTGGCACGCGCCATGCATAGCGGCGCCCCCGATGACCCAGCCAGGAGTACGCGCCATTGGATGCCAGCGCCATCAATAATCTGTTCTTGATCGGCGCAATGCTGGTAGCAGCCAGCATTCTGGTCAGCGCGTTCGGGTCGCGCTTTGGCATTCCCATCCTGGTGATCTTCCTTGGCGTCGGCATGCTTGCCGGCACCGACGGCCCCGGCGGCATCATCTTCAACAATTATCCCCTCGCCTATCTGGTCGGTAACCTGGCGCTGGCGATCATCCTGCTCGACGGCGGCATGCGCACACGGGTCTCCAGTTTCCGCGTGGCTTTGTGGCCATCCCTGTCATTGGCGACGGTGGGTGTGGTGATCACCGCGGGGCTTACCGGCCTGGCTGCTACCTGGCTGTTCAACCTGACGCTGCTGGAAGGCTTGCTGATCGGCGCCATCGTCGGCTCCACCGATGCGGCGGCAGTATTCTCCCTGCTCGGTGGACGCGGCCTCAATGAGCGGGTCAGCTCTACGCTGGAAATCGAGTCCGGTAGCAACGACCCGATGGCGGTATTCCTCACCGTTACCCTGATCGCCATGCTCGCCAGCGGCCAAACCGGCTTCAGTTGGGACCTGCCGATTCAATTGGTACAGCAGTTTGGCCTCGGCGCGCTGCTGGGCTTGGGTGGCGGCTGGCTGCTGCTCAAACTGATCAACCGCATGGAACTGGCCACCGGCCTTTATCCGCTGCTGGTAGTCAGCGGCGGCCTGATCATCTTCGCTATCACCACCGCCGTCGGCGGCAGCGGCATCCTGGCCATCTACCTGTGTGGCCTGCTGCTGGGCAACCGGCCAATCCGCTCGCGCCACGGCATCCTGCATATGCTCGACGGCCTGACCTGGCTCGCGCAGATCGGCATGTTCCTGGTTCTCGGCTTGCTGGTCACGCCGCACGAGCTGCTGCCCATCGCACTGCCGGCGCTGGCTTTGGCTCTGTGGATGATTCTCTTCGCGCGGCCACTGTCGATCTTCCTCGGCCTGCTGCCGTTTCGTGCCTTCCACGACCGCGAGCGGATATTCATCGCCTGGGTTGGCCTGCGCGGCGCCGTGCCCATCATCCTCGCGGTGTTCCCGCTGATGGCCGGCCTGCCCAACGCGCAGCTGTTCTTCAACGTGGCGTTCTTCATCGTGATCATCTCTCTGCTGCTGCAGGGCACCAGCCTGCCGCTGGCCGCCAAGCTGATGCGCGTGACCGTACCGCCAGAGCCCGCACCGGTGTCACGCGCCGGCCTGGAAGTGCACCCGACCAGCCAGTGGGAGCTGTTCGTCTATCGCCTGGGCGCAGAAAAATGGTGCATCGGCGCCGCCCTGCGTGAGCTGAACATGCCAGAAGGCACCCGTATCGCCGCACTGTTCCGAGGCCGCGAGCTGCTCCACCCGTCGGGTAGTACGCGCCTGCAAGCAGGTGACCTGCTCTGCGTGATCGGTCACGAACACGATCTGCCTGCCCTCGGCAAGCTGTTCAGCCAGGCGCCGAAACGAGGCCAGGACCTGCGCTTCTTCGGTGATTTCGTACTGGAGGGCGACGCCGAGCTAAGCGCAGTCGCCGCACTCTACGGCCTGAAGCTCGACGAACTGGAGGGCAATCAGCCGTTGGGCCGCTTCATCGCCCACGAAATCGGCGGCGAGCCGGTAGTCGGCGACCAGGTGGAGTGGCAGGGCCTGACCTGGACGGTTGCCGCCATGGAAGGGAACAAGGTGCGCAAAGTCGGCGTCAGATTCCCCGAGGGCACACGCCCTGGCCCAGGGCTGCACTTCTAGCAGGCTGTTGAAAACTACCTGCTGATACTCTGCTAGCATCAGCTTCACGCGCGGGCCTCAAGGCCCGCGTCTTCGTTGTGCCGCAGGTATTCTCAATCGTTACCGCTCACTCAGTAGATCAATCGACCATGCATCTGTTGCGCCTCTCCCTCACTGCCGTTGTGTTAACCCTGTGTCTCGGTGCCGCGCAGGTATTTGCCGAGGAGCCACCAAAAGCCGAAAGTGTGCAGCAGAGTCTTGACGGTCTGGCAGACCGCAAGCTGCCGGAAGCAGAACAACTGGCACTGAAACAGACCCTTGAGCAGACCTTGCGCATGCTGCAGGACCGCCAGAGCGCTGATCAGCGTCTCAGCGATTTGCGCAAGCAACTGGATGAAGCGCCGCGCCTGATCAACGAGGCCCAGCGCGAGCTGAGCCGACTCAAGGCCAGCTCGGAAGTACCGATCACCGAGCGTCACGCGCGCACCAACCTGGCGCAACTGGAACAACTGCTCACCGACCGCTCCACCCAGCTCACCGAGTGGAACAAGGCAATCATCGAAGCCAACAGCCTGGTCATCACTGCACAGACACGCCCCGAGCGTGCGCAAGCCGAGATCAGCCAGAATCAGGCGCGTAGCCAGATCATCAATGATGCGCTCAAGACTGGCCGCTATGACGGCAAGCTCCTGAGCCCGGAGCGCCGTGACCAGTTCAATGCTGAGCTGGCATTACTCGCAGCGCAGACGCAAGTACGGCGTCAGGAGCTGGCAGGCAACAGCCTGCTGCAGGACCTGGGTGGCGCCCAACGCGCCCTGCTTGAGGAACGCATCAACCGCGCCGAACAGGAGCGTCAGGCACTGCAGAGCCTGATCAATGATCGACGCCGCGCTGAGTCGGAGCAGACCGTGGCCGAGCAGTCCCTGGAGGCTGAACGCGCCAGTTCGGACAAGCTGCTGGCCAAGGAGAGCACCCTTAACCTAAAGCTCTCCGACTACCTACTACGCGCAACCGACCGCCTCAACAGCCTGACCGAGCAGAACCTGCAAACGCGTCAGCAGTTGGACAACCTGGCTCAGGCTGATCAGGCACTGGATGAGCAGATTCGGGTGCTGCAAGGCAGTCTGCTGCTTTCGAAGATTCTCTACCAGCAGAAACAGGCTCTACCGAAACTGAAGCTCGAAGACGGCTCACTGGCCGACGAGATCGCCGACATTCGCCTCTATCAGTTCGAGCTGAACAAGCAGCGCGAAGAAATCAGCGACCCTGCCCGCTATGTGGATAACCTGCTCAGCGGTCAGCCGAGCGAGGAGGTCACCCCGGAACTGCGCAGTGCACTGCGCGAGCAGCTCAACACCCGGCGTGAATTACTCGACCGCCTGAATCGCTCGCTGAATGCGCTGCTCAATGAATCGATCACCCTGCAGCTCAATCAAAAGGAGCTGCAAAGCACCGCCAGTAGCCTGCGCGCGACTATCGATGAGCAGATGTTCTGGATTCCCAGTAACAAACCCCTGGATCTCGAGTGGCTCAAGTCAGCGCCTCGCTACCTCAAGCAGCAACTGGCCGACATGCCCTGGGGTATGGCCATCAGTGAACTGGGGGCCGGACTGATCGAGCGCCCCCTTGTATTTCTGCCACTGATTCTGCTCTGCGCGCTGATCCTCTGGCGGCGCCAGTATCTGTTCGACAAGCTCAGCGCGCTGCATGGCGACATCGGCCATTACAAGCACGACAGCCAGCTGCATACACCAATGGCGCTGGGGCTAAACGTCATCCTCGCGCTGCCGGTTACTTTATTCCTGGCGCTTTGCGGCTATGCCCTGCTGCATGATGCCCGCGGGCAGAACCTCTACTTGGGCGCTGCACTCTACGAGATGGCAGAAGCCTGGCTGGTGTTCTACACCCTTCACCGGATTCTGTCTCCGGATGGCGTGGCCATCATGCACTTCCATTGGCCACCGGCCAACGTCGCCTTCTTCCGTCAGCACCTGCGTCGCCTGGGCCTGGTGGTGATGGCGCTGGTGGCCGTAGTGAGCATTGCCGAACACCAGCCAGCGAGCCTGGCCAACGACGTCATCGGCATCGCCGTGGTCCTCAGCTGCTACGCCCTGATGGCCTGGCTGCTGTTCCACCTGCTGTTCAGCGCTCCGCTGCGCGAGAATACCTCCGCCTTGCGCACCAGTGTCGGCGTGCTGTTCAACCTGCTGCCGCTGGCGCTGATCGGTGCGGTTGCGTTCGGCTATTACTACACGGCGCTCAAGCTCACCGACCGCTTGATCGATACCCTGTACCTGCTGATCATCCTGCTTATCGTCGAGGCTACGCTGGTGCGCGGCCTGAGCGTCGCAGCAAGACGCCTGGCCTATCAGCGTGCCCTGGCCAAACGCCAGGCGCAGGTCAAGGACGGCGCAGAAGGCGAGGCAGTGATCGAGGAGCCGACGCTCGATATCGAGCAGGTCAACCAGCAGTCCCTGCGCCTGATTCGCCTGGCTCTGCTCGGCGGTTTCCTGCTCTGCCTGTACTGGGTCTGGGCCGACCTGATCGGCGTCTTCACCTACCTCGATACGATCAATCTCTACGAGTACAGCAGCGGTACCGGGGACAACGCGACGCTGGTGCCGATCAGCCTAATGGACGTAATCGGCGCGCTGATCATCGTCGCCATCACCGTAGCCCTGGCGCGCAACCTGCCGGGCCTGCTCGAGGTACTGGTGCTCTCGCGCATGCGTCTGGCACAAGGCAGCGCCTATGCCACCACCACCCTGCTGTCCTATGCACTGGTGGCCATTGGTATCGTCACCACGCTGTCGACACTCGGCGTCAGCTGGGACAAGCTGCAGTGGCTGGTGGCGGCATTGTCGGTCGGCCTGGGTTTCGGCCTGCAGGAAATCTTCGCCAATTTCATTTCTGGCCTGATCATCCTGTTCGAGCGCCCGGTGCGTATTGGTGACGTCGTGACCATCGGCAATCTGTCCGGCACGGTGAGCAAGATTCGTATCCGCGCTACCACCATTACGGATTTCGACCACAAGGAAATCATCGTTCCGAACAAGACCTTCATCACCGGCCAATTGATCAACTGGTCGCTGAGCGACACGGTCACCCGCGTCACCCTCAAGGTCGGCGTGGGCTATGGCTCGGATCTCGACCTGGTGCGCAAGCTGCTGCTACAAGCGGCGCAGGAAAACCCCAGGGTGCTCAAGGAGCCGTCGCCGCTGGTGTACTTCCTCAACTTTGGCGAGAGCACGCTGGACCATGAGCTGCGCATCCACGTGCGCGACCTAGGCGACCGCAACCCGGCCACCGACGAGATCAACCGCTTCATCGACCGCGAGTTCCCGAAGAACGGCATCAACATCGCCTTCCGTCAGGTCGAGGTGTATGTGAAGAACCTTGAACACGGTGAGCAAAAACTCGATCAAAAGGATCTGACCAAGGCCGCAGCTGCCGGCGCAGCCAGCCTGCAGCAACCACCCAAGCCGCCCGCGGCGCCCTGAGCAGTTAGGAACCCTGGTGAAAAGTCTCGATACACTGAGCTTCGACAACCGCTTCGCCCGCCTCGGTGATGCGTTCTCAACCGAAATACTGCCCGAACCGATCGAGCAGCCAAGGTTGGTGGTGGCGAGCGAGTCGGCATTGGCTCTGCTCGATCTCGCCGCTAGCGAAGCGCAGCGCCCCGAGTTCGCCGAACTGTTCGCCGGACACAAGTTTTGGGAGGAGGCCGAGCCACGTGCCATGGTCTATTCCGGTCACCAGTTCGGGGGCTACACCCCACGATTGGGCGACGGTCGCGGACTGCTGCTGGGCGAAGTGCTCAACGAGGCTGGCCAGCACTGGGATCTGCATCTGAAAGGCGCCGGCATGACGCCCTACTCGCGCATGGGCGACGGCCGCGCGGTGCTGCGCAGCTCGATCCGCGAGTTTCTCGCCAGCGAACACCTGCACGCCCTCGGCATCCCCAGCTCGCGCGCGCTGTGCGTAACCGGATCGAGCACGCCGGTGTGGCGCGAGAAGCAGGAAAGCGCCGCCATGGTCCTGCGCCTGGCGCAGAGCCACATACGTTTCGGCCACTTCGAATACTTCTACTACACGCGCCAGCACGAGCACCTGAAGACCCTCGGTGAACATGTCATGGCCTGCCACTTCCCCGCCTGCCTGGAGCAGGACGAGCCCTGGCTGGCCCTGCTGCGCGAGGTGATCGAACGCACCGCCGCGATGATCGCCCACTGGCAGGCCTATGGCTTCTGCCATGGCGTGATGAACACCGACAACATGTCGATCCTCGGCATCACCTTCGACTACGGCCCTTACGCCTTCCTCGACGACTTCGACGCCAACCACATCTGCAACCACTCCGATGACACCGGCCGCTACAGCTTCAGCAATCAGGTGCCCATCGCCCACTGGAACCTCGCCGCACTGGCTCAGGCCATGACGCCATTCGCCGCGGTCGAACAATTGCGCGAGGCCTTGGAGTTGTTCCTGCCGTTATACCAGGCGCATTACCTCGACCTGATGCGCAAGCGCCTGGGCTTCACCAGCGCCGAGGAGGAGGACGAAGCGCTGATCCAGCGTCTGCTGCAACTGATGCAGGCCGGTAAATCCACCGACTACACCTTGTTCTTCCGCCACCTCGGCGACCAGGCACCCGCCGAGTCGCTCAAGGTCGTACGCGATGATTTCGTCGACCTCGCCGGCTTCGATGCCTGGAGCCGCGACTATCTGGCCCGCTGCGAACTGGAAGGCGGGCAGCAGAGCGAACGCCAGGCGCGCATGCACACGGTCAATCCCAAGTACATCCTGCGCAACTACCTCGCCCAGCACGCCATCGAAGCGGCAGAGCGAGGCGACTACGCTCCAGTGCGCGAGCTGCACTCGGTACTGTCACGACCGTTTGACGAGCAGCCGGGGTTCGAAGGCTATGCAGAGCGTCCGCCGGAGTGGGGCAAGCATCTGGAGATCAGCTGTTCGTCGTGAGTGATAGTGCTGCCGCCCTGTTGTGCAGCAGCTCACTGACGTTGGCCGGCCTTTCGACTGCACTTATCTGTTAAATCGAAAAGGCATATCAATCTGCCCAAACATTCTTAGACTATCTAAAAGAACCCCTCTATCTTGGCGCCTTGCCAGGCCGCCCAGTGCGTGCCCGATACCTCACACGAGATTCGACGCAAAGATTCTGCCCCTGATTTCGTCAGCCAGCGCCGCGAGCCCAAACGCCGCGTCAGCCACCTGAATCACATGCAGGATCTAAGGATGTTCATGTTCTGGGATTCCCTGCCCCTGCTGTTTGTCGGCGCCCTGCTGATCTGGGTGCTGTATGCCTTCGTTCGCGAGAAATGGAGCCCGGACATAGTCGCCGCTATCGCCGTGGCCGCCTTGCTGGTCAGCCAACTGCTAACGCCGGGCGAAGTACTCAGCGTGCTGTCCAACTCTGCCCCCGTGACCATCGCCTGCATGTTCGTGCTCTCCGCCGCGCTGGAGCGTACCGGCTGCATCGACGCTCTCGGCAACTGGCTGGGCAATCTGGTCGGCACCAGCCCGATTCGCGTGCTCACTGGCCTCACCGTTACCGCACTGGTGGTCTCCGCCTGCCTCAACAATACGCCAGTCGTGGCCATCCTCACCCCGGTGGCCATCGCTCTGGCGCGTCGCGCCGGCACCTTGCCGTCGAAGCTGTTGATCCCGCTGTCCTACGCCACCATCCTCGGCGGCACCCTGACCATGATCGGCACCTCGACCAACATTCTGGTCGACGGCGTCGCGCGCAAGGCCGGCCTCGCGCCCTTTGGCATCTTCGAGATCACCGGTGTCGGCCTGGTCATGGCGGCCTTTGGCATGTTGTATCTGCTGACCATCGGCCGCCACCTGCTGCCGGAGCGCGAGACCCTGTCACGCCAGCTGCGCCCTGATCTGCCGCGCACCTTCATGACCGAACTGCTGGTGCCACACAACTCGCCGATGATCGGCAAGACCTTGCACGAGGCCAACCTCAATGGCGGCAGCGGCCTGCAGGTGCTCAAGCTGTTCCGTGAAGAGCAGGAGCTGACCGCACCCAGCGCCGAAACCCTGCTGGCCAGTGGCGACCGCCTGGTGCTGCACGGCCAGGTCAAGGATGTGGTGGAGCTGCGCGAAAGCGGCCACCTGAGTTTCAACCGTGGTGACGCCTTCGAGACCATCAGCAGCCACGATGTGATCCTCGCCGAGGCCATCGTCGGGCGTAACTCGCGCTACAGCCACCGCCCAATGCGCGATCTCGACCTCACCGCACGTTACGGCATCGCCGTGCTCGCCGTGCACCGCCAGGACGAGAACGTGCAGGGCAACCTGGATGATTTCGAACTGCAATTCGGCGACGTGATGCTGGTCGAAGGCACACCGGCGCAGATCAAACGCTTCGCCGACAACGGCGAACTGATCAGCCTCAACGCCGTGCAGGAACGCGCCTTCCGCCGCGACAAGGCGCCCATCGCGATCATCTCGACCCTCGCTGTGATGCTGCTAGCGGCCTTCGGTGTGATGCCTATCGAAGGGCTGGCGATCATCGGCGCAGTGACCGTGTTGGCTACGCGCTGCCTGGACGTGGAGGACGCCTACAAGGCTGTGGACTGGAAGATCCTCAGCCTGATCTTCGGCATGCTGGCCATCAGCATCGCCATGGACAAGGTGGGTCTGGTCAAACTCATGGTGGAGAACGTCATGGGCTGGTTGCCCTGGGCCGGGCCGCTGCTGATGCTGAGCTTCATCTACCTATTCACGTCCATCCTCACCGAGGTGTTGTCGAACAATGCCGTGGCCGTACTGGTGACCCCCATCGCCATTGGCATGGCTCAACATCTGGGCGTCGACCCACGCGCCTTCGTCGTCGCTGTGATGTTCGCCGCCAGCGCCAGCTTCGCCACGCCCATCGGTTACCAGACCAACACCTTCGTCTACAACGCCGGTGGCTACCGCTTCACCGACTTCATGAAGATCGGTATTCCGCTGAACCTGCTGCTGTGGGGCGTCGCTACAGTGGTCATCCCCTGGTTCTTCCCGCTGACCCCGCTCTGACTTGATATCCGCAGGCGCTGGCTCCATTTAATGCACATGCCCCACGGAGCCTCGCCTCATGTCCGATCCGCTACTGATTCCCTGCCCGCACTGCAACGGGCTCAACCGTATTCCTGCCGAGCGTCGGAACGACGCCCCACGCTGCGGTCGCTGCAAGAGTGAAGTGCTGCCCGCTGCGCCGATCACCCTGACCCAAGCCAACTTCGCCAGTCAGTTGAAGGGCGACCTGCCATTGCTGGTGGACGTCTGGGCCAGTTGGTGCGGTCCCTGCCAGGCCTTCGCGCCAACCTTTCAGCAGGCGGCCGCACAACTGCAAGGGCGCTGCCGCCTGGGCAAACTGGACAGCGAGGCCAACTCGAACCTGGCCGGGCAATTGGGCATCCGTTCGATTCCCAGCCTGATCCTGTTCAAAGGCGGCGTCGAAGTCGCCCGCCAGAGTGGCGCCATGCCGCTGCCGCAACTGCAGGCATGGCTGCGTCAGCAGGGTATCTGAGCGCTTCGGTCACTCGCCGCGGGCGCTGCGGTCAATTGCAGCGCGCCACCGGCCCCTTAGTCTGGCAAAACGTCCGCTCAAGGAGTTTCGCCATGCCGCTGCCCGTTGAAATCGCCCGCCAACTCACCGAAGAACAGATCGCCTTCGTCAAACGCAGCGGCCTCAAGTCCGAGGTGCTGGAACCAGGTTTCGTGCGCCTGCGCATGCCCCTGCAAGGCAACCAGAATCATATCGGCAGCATGTACGCCGGCGCTCTCTTCACCCTGGCGGAAATACCCGGCGGCGCGCTGTTTCTGACCAGCTTCGACGCCCAGCGCTTCTACCCCATCATCAAGGAAATGAGCCTGCGTTTTCGTCGCCCCGCCACGGGTGATATCCAGGTCGAGGCGCGCCTTTCGGCCGAGGAAATCGCTCGCTTGGAAGAACAGGCCAGCCACCAGGGCAAGGCCGATTACCTGCTGGAGCTGCAACTGACCGACGGTGATGGAGAAGTAGTCGCAGAAAGTCGCGGCCACTACCAATTGCGTTTACGCTGAATGACGCCGCTGCCTGCATTCGCACTCGGTAACAGTCCCTGACCTTGCCATAGGTCAAAAGAGCGGCTATCTGAACAGGCACAATAAAATTGCCGAGGGGTATCGGCAGGAGAGCCGTCACCATGTTCAAGCACATCCTCATCGCCCATGACCTGCGCGACACCGCTGACATGGCGCTATGCCGCGCCACCCAGTTGGCCCAGCAGCATAACGCCCGCCTGACCATGCTGCATGTGCTCGACCCAAGCCAGAGCAGCGACCAGCATGAGAAAGCGCGCCAGGCGCTGGATCGCAGCCTGACCCAATACGCCCCGCCCGGCACCGAGCTGCGCATGCTCAGCGGCAAACCGTCGGAGGTCGTCCTGCAACAGGTTCAGGACAGCGGCTGCGATCTGCTGGTGCTGGGCGGGCACCACCAGCGCCATGACTTTTTCTCCGGCACCAGCCTCGACCGTATCGCCCGACGCTGCACGGTGCCGCTGCTGCTGGTCGCACGCAACGACTCCCATCCTTATCAGCGGGCGCTGGCCGCCATCGATTTTTCCCTGTGCGCCTGCAGCGCACTCGGCCAGGCCTATCAATTGCTGCCTGGCCATGCCGAGTTGCACGCCCTGCATGTATTCGAACCGGACAAGGGCACGCCGCAGCAGGTAGAACTGCAACTGCAGACCCAGCAAGGCCTGATCGATCAGCTACTGCTCGACGAAGCACAGAAACTTCCAGCGGACGGCCCGAAACTGAGCCATGAAGTGCTGCAAGGCGGCATCCTGCGCAGCCTGCAGGAGCAGATCAAGACGCGTCGAGCAGAACTGCTGGTACTCGGCAGCCACGGCCGTAGCGCCTTCTCTCAGGCGCTCCTGGGCAGCCTGGCGCAGCACTTCCTGCACAAGGCGCCCTGCGACGTGTTCGTGGTGCGCTAACGAACAAGGCGCCCACGGGCGCCTTGATTTATCGCTGACAAACCTTCAAGCCTGATTGAGCAGATCGTGCAGTTCGACGAACTGCTGGGTCAGCTTGTGCCGTGCATCCAGATGGATCAGCGGCGTGCACACCTGGTGCGACTCGCGCATTTTCACCGAGCTCATCAGGTTTACCGGCAACACCGGCAATCCTTCGGCGATCAGCTCATCCAGCAACTGCTGCGGCAAGGTCGCGCGCGGCTGGAACTGGTTGACCACGATGCCCTCCACCTCCAGACCATCGTTATGGTCCTCCTTCAATTCCTCGATCTCGGCCAGCAGACCGTACAGCGCGTTGCGCGAGAAGCTGTCGCAGTCGAAGGGAATCAACACGCGGTCTGCGGCGATCAAGGCTGAAACCGTATAGAAATTCAGTGCCGGCGGGGTATCCAGGTAGATGTGGTCGTAATCTTCGGCCAACTCGTCGAGCAGTTTGCGCAGCTTGTTGATCTTGTGCTTCTGCTCGAGCTTGGGCTGCAGCTCGGCCAGCTCAGCCGTGGCGGTGACCACATGCAGGTTGTCGAACGGCGTCTCGTAGATATCCACCTTGCCCTTCTTGGCAAAAGGCCCGGAAGCCAGGGTCTGCTTGAAGAAGTCGGCAATACCCATGGGAATCTCCTCGCCGGTCAGCCCGGTGAGGTAATGGGTCGAATTGGCCTGGGCATCCAGGTCGATCAACAGGGTGCGATACCCCTGCGCCGCACTTACCGCAGCCAGGTTGCAAGCGATACTGGACTTACCAACGCCCCCCTTCTGGTTGAACACCACACGTCGCATCGCACATCTCCCTGAGCCTGAATGACTTTGGATTCTATGCAAAGGCTGTGACAAGCGCGAGGCGTGGAGCGAAACCCACATTTGGTAGCTAAACGCCACCACGCATGATAGTTTGCGCGCGCGCCACCGCGCACCTCAGGACATCTATTAAAATCAAGGACATGTAATGCAGTACCTGCGTACACTTTTGATCGGCAGTCTTCTCGTAATTACTACAGGCTGCGCCAACGGACTGAACTCCGTACAGAAAGCTGAACTCGACTCCTACGAAGCCCGTGGCCTGGCCGTTCAGGAGAAAAGTCCAGGCACCGGTGCAGCGCTCGGTCTGTTGCCGGGCGGCGGATCGTTCTACGGCCGCGAATACGGTTTTGGCGTGGTCAACCTGCTGTTCTGGCCGCTGTCCATCCTCTGGGATCCTATCAGCGGCTACGATGCGTCTCGCGCCATCAATTACAACGTGACCAAAGCCCACGTCGCCAAACTGCATGAGCGTGAGATGCAGGAGCTGGATGATCAGCTAGGCAGTGGTCAACTCGATATCGCTCAGTACACGCTGGAAAAGCGCAAGGTCGATACCAAATACCGCGCAGGCTTCTAATTTAAAAAGCCCGGCATTGCCGGGCTTTTTTATGCATCACTGGTGATACTGCGCCGACAGCTCGTGCACGGCCTCGAAGAAGGCGCCAGCGTGAGCCGGGTCGACCTCCGGAGTGATGCCATGGCCAAGGTTGAACACATGGCCGCTGCCTGCACCGTAAGCGGCCAGGATGCGCGCCACCTCGGCACGAATCGCCGCCGGCTTGGCGTAGAGCACCGCCGGGTCCATGTTGCCCTGCAGGGCAACCTTGGCACCGACACGGGCGCGGGCGCTGCCGATGTCGCACGTCCAGTCCAGGCCCAGCGCCTCAGCGCCTGTGTCAGCAAGGGATTCGAGCCACAGGCCACCGCCCTTGGTGAACAGGATCACCGGCACACGACGCCCGTCGTGCTCGCGAATCAGGCCGTCGACGATCTTCTTCATGTAGGCCAGGGAGAACTCCTGATAGGCCGCTGCCGACAGCGCGCCGCCCCAGGAGTCGAAGATCTGTACCGCCTGCGCACCGGCCAGGATCTGCCCGTTGAGGTAGGCCGTGACCGACTGCGCCAGCTTGTCGAGCAGCGCGTGCAAGGCTTGCGGGTTGTCGTAGAGCATGGCCTTGGTCTTGCGGAAGTCCTTCGACGAGCCGCCTTCGACCATGTAGGTGGCCAGCGTCCACGGACTGCCGGAGAAGCCGATCAGCGGCACGCGGCCATTGAGTTCACGACGAATGGTGCGCACGGCGTCCATCACGTAGCCCAGATCCTTCTCCGGGTCCGGCACGGGCAGTGCCTCGATGTCGGCCAGGCTGCTGACTACCTTCTTGAAACGCGGGCCCTCGCCCGTCTCGAAGTACAGGCCCTGGCCCATGGCATCGGGGATAGTGAGGATGTCGGAGAACAGGATCGCCGCATCCAGTTGCGGGTAGCGATCCAGCGGCTGGATGGTGACCTCGCAGGCCAGCTCCGGGTTCTTCATCAGGCTCACGAAGTCGCCGGCCTTGGCCCGGGTCGCGCGGTATTCCGGCAGATAGCGACCGGCTTGGCGCATCATCCAGATCGGCGTGACGTCCACGGGTTGCTTGAGCAGGGCACGCAGGAAACGGTCGTTCTTCAGGGCGGTCATGGCAGAGTCCTAGAAAAAAGTGCGGGCATTTTCGCAGAGCGCAAAACAAAAGGCACGGCGGGTGCCGTGCCTTTTGTCCATCGCGACGATATGCCGCGACAATTCACCAGCTGCGATAGGGCAAAAACTTGCCATTTAGCACGATCTGCACGCGGTCACCCTTGGGGTCGGCGACGCGGGAAATATCCATGCTGAAGTCGATGGCGCTCATGATGCCGTCGCCGAATTCTTCGTGGATCAGCTCTTTGATGGTCTCGCCATAGACGTTGATCATCTCGTAGAAGCGATAGATCAGCGGATCGGTGGGCACGGCCTTGTCCCAATGTTTGTGCGGGAACGCCTGCAGCGCAGCGGAGACTTCCTCCGGCAGCTCGAGGGTCTCGCACAGTGCGTCGGCATTCACCTTGGGCATGCTGTTCATGCCCAGGCAGGCCGAAGTGGTCCACACCGGCGACATGCCGATGCCCTTGCCGATTTCCGCCCAATCCAGGCCGAGGCGCTCCTTGGCGGCGATGATGGTGCTACGCATTTCTTGCTTATCCATGGTGAAACTCCTTCACGGGGGTCAGAGGTACGACTCTGGCGGCCGCTGCCGGCTCGTCCAGGGCGGGGTTGATTTCGGGCGGGAAGCCTTGCTCGTCGGCCACGGTGCGGCCGCGCAATTCGTGTGAGCGGTTCACCAGGAAGTCCACGAGGTGGTTGCGGATGCGGTAGTACGCCGGGTGGTGAATCACCTGGTCGCGCTGCCGTGGCCGAGGCAGATCGATGCGTACCGACTCGGCGATGCGCGCCTGCGGGCCGTTGGTCATCAGCAGGATGCGGTCGGAGAGCATGATCGCCTCGTCGACGTCATGAGTGATCATGAACACCGTCTGCTTAGTAGCGCTCCAGATCTTGATCAGCTCGTCCTGGATCACCCCGCGGGTCAGGGCATCCAGCGCGCCGAAGGGTTCATCGAGCAGCAGCAACTTTGGTTGGGTGGCAAAGGCGCGGGCGATGCTCACGCGCTGGCGCATGCCGCCGGACAGCTGCGCCGGCTTGCGAGCCTCGGAACCGCCCAGGCCGACCATCTCCAGGTACTTGCGGCTGTGTGCACGGCGCTGCTCCTTCGTCCACAGGGGAAACCGCGCACGCACGCCGAATTCGACGTTCTCCAGCGCGCTGAGCCAGGGCAGCAGGCTGTAGTTCTGGAACACCACGCCACGTTCGAGGCTGGGCCCGGCGACTTCCTTGCCAGCCATTTCCAGCGTGCCTTCGCTGAAGCTGTCGAGCCCGGCCAGGGCGTTGAGGATGGTCGATTTACCACAACCGGAGTGACCGATGATGCAGACGAACTCGCCCTGGTCGAGACCGAAGCTGACGTCCTCGAAGACTGTCAGCGGCTCGCTGCCGGGTTGCGGGAAACGTTTGGCCAGGCGGCGGGCATCGAGAAAATAGCGGGACATGACATCACTCCTGGTAGCTGACGAGACGGGCGACGCTGCCCAGCAGAAGGTCGAGCAGCATGCCGACCACGCCGATCATCAGAATCGAGAAGATCACGCTGGCCAGGTTGAGGTTGTTCCACTCGTTCCACACGTAGTAACCAATACCGGTGCCACCGACGAGCATCTCGGCGGCGACGATCACCAGCCAGGCGATACCGACCGAGATGCGCATGCCGGTGAGGATGGTCGGCATGGCCGCCGGCAGGATCACGCTGAACGCCGTGCGCAGCGGGCTCAGCTCATGAGTGCGGGCGACGTTGATCCAGTCGCGACGTACGCCAGCGACGCCGAAGGCGGTGTTGAGCAACATCGGCCACACCGAGCAGATGAAGATCACAAAGATCGCCGAGGTCTGCGAATCCTTGATCACGAACAGCGCCAACGGCATCCAGGCCAGCGGCGAGATCGGTCGCAGTATCTGGATGAAGGGATTGAGCGCGCGGTACATCAACGGCGACATGCCAATGACGAAACCAACGGGGATCGCCACCAGCGCCGCCAGCAGATAGCCGGTCAACACCCGGTACAACGAGTGCGCAAGTTGGATGCCGATGCCCTTGTCGTTAGGCCCGTTGTCATAGAACGGCTGGCTCAGCTCGGCATAGGCATGCGCCAGCACCACCGAAGGTGGCGGCACGCGGGCCTCTTGCTCGGCTTCGCCCATCAGCATGGCGTATTCGTCATCAGCACTGACTGCGGCGCTGGCGGGCACGCGGCAGAGCACCTCCCAGACCACCAGCAGCAGCACCAGCAGCACAACGGAAAGAATCGCCGCGCGCAGGGAAATGGACGCTTTCATCACGACCTCCGCATGGCGAAGCTGGCCAGATAACCGTCCGGATCGGCCGGATCGAAGGGCTTGCCCATCACACTGAAGGATTTGTAGGCATCGGCCGGTACCGGCAGGCCAAGTTCTTTCATCACCTTGCCGGCGTCAGCCGCGAGGAACACCCGCTCGGCTATGTTGCGGTAGTCGACATCCCCCTGCAGATAGCCCCAGCGTTTCATCTGGGTGAGGATCCACACCGCCATCGACTGCCAGGGGAACGGATCGAAGTCGATGCGCCGTGGCTCGTCATGGATGTTGCCGAGGCCATCGGCATAGCGCCCGCTAAGAACCTGCTGCACCACCGGCACCGGCTGGTTGAGGTAGTTGCGGGTGGAGATCGCCTCGGCCACCGCCTTGCGGTTCTCGGCCTTGGAGGAGTACTGCGTGGCATCGATCAGCGCATGCAGTAGTGCGCCGTAGGTGTTGGGGTTCTCGCTGGCGAAGCGCTGGCTGCAGGCGAAGGCGCAGCACGGATGGCCCGGCCACAGCTCCTTGGTCAGCAGGTGGATGAAACCGACCTTCTCCCACACCGCGCGCTGGTTGAACGGGTCCGGCGAGAGGAAGCCATCGAGGTTGCCGGCACGCAGGTTGGCGACCATCTCCGGTGGCGGCACCACGCGAATCTGGATATCGCGATCCGGATCCAGGCCATGCTCGGCGACGTAATAGCGCAACAGGAAGTTGTGCATCGAATATTCGAACGGCACACCGAAGCGCATGCCCTTCCACAGCTTCGGATCGCGTTTGTCCTGATGCTGCATGCCGAGCACGATGGCCTGGCCGTTGACGTTCTCCAGCGCCGGCATGACGAAAGGCGTCTGCGTCGAACCCAGCCCCAGGCTGATAGCCAGTGGCATCGGCGAGAGCATGTGCGAGGCGTCGTATTCGCCGGCCAGAGACTTGTCGCGCGCCACCGCCCAGCCCGCGGTCTTCACCGTTTCCACCTCCAGCCCGTACTTGGCGTAGAAGCCCATCGGCTCGGCCATGATGATCGGCGTGGCGCAGGTGATGGGCACGAAGCCAATCTTCAGCTTGGTCTTTTCCAGCGGGCCAAGGCTGTCCTTGACCGCCGCCTTGACCGCATCCAGCGGGATCATGCTGCCCAGAATCGCCGCCGCGACGCCGCCACCGATCATCCCCATGAAACTGCGTCGGGAGAAATCGTTGTGGCCGAACACGCCGCGCACGATGGCGTTCTCCACCGCGCGATCGAGCATAGCTTCGCTGCTATCGGGCAGCGCAGCGGCACTCGGCGTGCAACGCTGGCAAGCACACCCGGCGGCATGGGACAGCTCGCTGTCGGGGCTGAATGGATCGTCCAGACTGTTGACGCTCATCGTGATCACTCCTGCGATGGCCTGCCCCAGATTGGTGAGGCGGGCGCTGACTGGGCTGAGCCATTGCTGGCCGGTTCATGTCAGCTATTGCAGGAGCTGTACCAGCTCAAAAAACAAATTAAACAATTGAAAAATAACGACTTTAATCAAATTCCTTAAAAACGATATTTCGTCATTAACGAGATTTCGTCAGCGCCAGAAACGATATTTCGTCAAATGGCACGGCCTTTGGATAACAAGATACAAGCTCAATCCCGCGAGGCCCGAGATGCCTGATCCAAATGCCGCCAGCCAATTGCTGCTGCAACACATGCAGAGCGCCAGCCTGGTCATCGATCCAATCCACGACCGCATCCTGCATGCCAATCCAGCCTGTTGCGCCCTGCTCGGCTGGCCGCTGGATGAACTGCTCGCACAGCGCGCCAGCCGTCTCTGGGCGCATGACCTGGGAGCACTGGTCACCTTCACCGAGGAAGTGCAGGTGCGCGGCGCTGCCTGGCGCGACGGCCTCGGGCTGCTACGTCGCGATGGCGAGCGCCTGGAGGTGGAAATCGACGGCAGCCGCCTGGAGCATGACGGCACCACCCTGCTCGGCCTGCTGATCCAACAGCGCCGCCGCCTCGACGCCCTGCGCGGGCTCGCTGAAGCCGAGCGCTACCAACGTCAGGGGCTGCTCGAATGGCAGGGCGTGGAGCGCATCTTCCGCCAGTTCGAGCGGCAGAATCAGCTGATCCTCGGCGCCGCTGGCGAGGGCATCTACGGCGTCAACCGTAATGGCGAGACCACCTTCGTCAACCCGGCAGCCGAGCGCATTCTCGGCTGGCGTGCCGACGACCTGATCGGCCACAACATTCACGACCTGATTCACCACCACCATCCCGACGGCAGCACCTACGACGGCCACACCTGTCCGATCTATGCCGCCTTCAACGACGGCGAAGTGCACCAGGTGGCCGACGAGGTGTTCTGGAACAAGGACGGCAAGCCGATCCCGGTGGATTACACCAGCACGCCGCTGCGCGACGACGGTGAACTGGTCGGCGCCGTGGTGGTGTTTCGTGACATCAGCGAACGCCTGGAGACCGAGCGCCGGCTGCGCCAGGCCCTGAGCGAGGTGCAGCAACTCAAGCAACGCCTGGAGCTGGAGAATGCCTACCTGCAGGAGGAAATTCGTGGCGAGTACGCCCAGCACGACCTGGTCGGGCGCAGCGCCGCCATGCAGCAGGTAATCCATCAGATCGAGCTGGTCGCCCCCACCAGCGCCAACGTGCTGATCACCGGCGAGTCAGGCACCGGCAAGGAGCTGATCGCCCGCGCCATTCATGACAACAGCGGGCGCAGTCGTCGCCCACTGATCCGGGTGAACTGCGCGGCGGTGCCGCGCGAACTGTTCGAGAGCGAATTCTTCGGCCATATCCGCGGCGCTTTCACCGGCGCGTTGAACGACCGCGTCGGGCGCTTCGAACTGGCCGATGGCGGCACGTTGTTTCTCGACGAAGTCGGCGAAATACCCCTGGAGCTGCAAAGCAAGCTGCTGCGAGTGCTGCAGGAACAACAGTTGGAACGGGTCGGCGACAACCGTACCCGTCAGGTGGATGTACGCGTGATCGCTGCCACCAACCGCGACCTGCGCCAGGAAGTGCGCGCCGGCCGCTTCCGCGAAGACCTCTACTTTCGCCTCAACGTCTTCCCCATCGAGTCGGCGCCGCTGCGCCAGCGCCCGGAAGACATTCCGCCCCTGGCCCAGCACTTTCTCGGCCGCGCCTGTCGTCAGCTCAACCGCGCCGAGCCGAGCCTGCGCCTGGCCGACATCCAACGCCTGCAAGCCTATTCCTGGCCGGGCAACATTCGTGAACTGGAGAACCTGATCGAGCGCGCGGTGATCATTTCTCCCGGCACCCGGCTGCGTTTGGACTTGCCCAACGACAACGGCAACGACGCACCGTCACAGCCACCGGTCGAACAGGAAATGCGGATTTTCACTCAGGGCGAGCAACGCCGGCAGATGCGCGAAAACCTGATCGCAGCACTGAAGGCCTGTGCGGGCAGGATATCGGGAAAGGACGGCGCCGCGCGATTGCTGGAGCTGAAGCCAACGACCCTGCGCTCACGCCTGGAGAGCTTCGCCATCGACCCGCGCGACTATCGACCGGGGAGGTCGCAGTCGCGCAGGTACGAGACGAATCAGACGCCGAGGTAGTCGAGGATGCCTTCGGCGGCGTTGCGGCCTTCGAAGATCGCCGTCACTACCAGATCGGAACCACGCACCATGTCGCCACCGGCGAAAATCTTCGGATTGCTGGTCTGGTGCTTGAACTGCGACTGCTCGGGCGCCACGACGCGGCCCTGGCTGTCGGTCTGGATCTCGAACTGCTCGAACCAGGGCGCCGGGCTCGGACGGAAACCGAAAGCGATCAGCACGGCTTCCGCCGGGATGACCTCCTCGGAACCCGGGATCGGCTCAGGGCTGCGGCGGCCACGGGCATCCGGCTCGCCGAGACGGGTCTCGACCACCTTGATGCCTTCCACCTTGCCGTCGCCGACGATGGCGATGGGCTGGCGGTTGAAGAGGAACTTCACACCCTCTTCCTTGGCGTTCTTAACTTCCTTGCGCGAGCCCGGCATGTTCTCTTCGTCACGGCGGTAGGCGCAGGTCACGGCCTTGGCGCCCTGACGGATCGAGGTGCGGTTGCAGTCCATCGCGGTGTCACCACCGCCCAGCACCACGACACGCTTGCCCTTCATGTCGATGAAGTCTTCCGGCGACTTCTCGAAACCGAGGTTGCGGTTGACGTTGGCGATGAGGAAGTCCAGCGCGTCATAGACGCCCGGCAGGTCTTCACCCGGGAAACCGCCCTTCATGTAGGTGTAGGTGCCCATGCCCATGAACACGGCATCGTACTCATCCAGCAGTTGCTGCATGGTCACGTCCTTGCCGATCTCGGTGTTCAGGCGGAACTCGATGCCCATGCCGGTGAAGACTTCACGGCGGCGGCTGAGCACGGTCTTTTCCAGCTTGAACTCGGGGATACCGAAGGTCAGCAGGCCACCGATTTCCGGGTTCTTGTCGAACACCACCGGGGTCACGCCGTTGCGCACCAGCACGTCGGCGCAGCCCAGGCCGGCCGGGCCGGCACCGATCACCGCGACACGCTTGCCGGTCGGTTTGACCTTGGACATGTCCGGGCGCCAGCCCATGGCGAAGGCGGTGTCGGTGATGTACTTCTCCACCGAACCGATGGTCACCGCGCCGAAGCCGTCATTGAGGGTGCAGGCACCTTCGCAGAGGCGATCCTGCGGGCACACGCGACCGCAGACTTCCGGCAGGGTGTTGGTCTGGTGCGAGAGCTCGGCGGCGGCCAGGATGTTGCCTTCCGAGACCAGCTTCAGCCAGTTCGGAATGAAGTTGTGCACCGGGCACTTCCACTCGCAATACGGGTTGCCGCAGCCCAGGCAGCGATGCGCCTGGTCTGCAGCTTGCGCCGGCTTGAAGTTGTCGTAGATCTCGACGAATTCCTTCTTGCGCTGACGCAGCAGTTTCTTCTTCGGGTCTTTGCGCCCGACTTCGATGAACTGGAAGTCGTTATTCAGACGTTCAGTCATTGCATTACCTCATCAAACCACTTCAGGCGCATTCTTATTGCGGGTTGGCACGGGTGCTGGACAGCAGCGACTTCAGACTGGCCGCTTTCGGTTTCACCAGCCAGAACTTGCGCAGGTAATCGTCCAGGTTCTCCAGCAGGTTCTGCCCCCACTCGCTACCGGTTTCCTCGACATACTCGGCGAGCACGCTTTCCAGGTGGCTGCGGTAGGCCTCCATCGCTTCGTTGTTGATGCGTTGGATTTCCACCAGCTCGTGGTTGACGCGGTCGTAGAAGCCGTTGTCCATGTCGAGCACGTAGGCGAAGCCGCCGGTCATGCCCGAGCCGAAGTTGTAGCCGGTCTTGCCCAGTACGCAGACGAAACCGCCGGTCATGTACTCGCAGCAGTGGTCGCCAGTGCCTTCCACCACGGCATGAGCGCCGGAGTTGCGCACAGCGAAACGCTCACCCGCGGTGCCGGTGGCGAACAGCTTGCCGCCGGTAGCGCCGTACAGGCAGGTGTTACCGATGATGGCGCTGTCCTCGGTGGCGAACGGGCTGCCCGCAGGCGGGGTGATGACGATCTTGCCTGCGGTCATGCCCTTGCCGACGTAGTCGTTGGCGTCGCCTTCCAGGCGCAGGTGCAGACCACCGGCGTTCCACACGCCGAAGCTCTGACCAGCAGTACCCTTGAAGCGGAAGGTGATCGGCGCGCCGTTCATGCCCTGGTTGCCATGCACACGAGCGATCTCACCGGAAATGCGCGCACCGATGGAGCGGTCGCAGTTGCCGATGCTCAGCTCGAACTCACCACCGGTCTTACCGGCGATGGCGTCCTTGGCCATTTCCACCATCTTCTCGGCCAGCAGGCCTTCGTCAAACGGCGGGTTCTTCGGCACCTGGCAGAACTGCGGCTTGTCAGCCGGGATGTGTGCGCTGGCCAGCAGCGGCGACAGATCCAGGTTGCCCTGTTTGGCGGTTTCGCCCGGCAGCACTTCGAGCAGGTCGGTGCGGCCGATCAGCTCTTCCAGGCTGCGCACGCCCAGCTTGGCCAGCCACTCGCGGGTTTCCTCGGCGACATAGGTGAAGAAGTTCATCACCATCTCGACGGTGCCGATGAAGTGATCCTTGCGCAGCTTGTCGTTCTGCGTGGCCACGCCGGTGGCGCAGTTGTTCAGGTGGCAGATGCGCAGGTATTTGCAGCCCAGAGCCACCATCGGTGCGGTGCCGAAGCCGAAGCTCTCGGCGCCGAGGATGGCTGCCTTGATCACGTCCAGGCCGGTCTTCAGACCGCCGTCGGTCTGTACCCGCACCTTGCCGCGCAGGTCGTTGCCGCGCAGGGTCTGGTGGGTTTCGGCCAGACCCAGCTCCCACGGCGCGCCGGCATAACGGATGGAGGTCAGCGGCGAAGCGCCGGTACCGCCGTCGTAACCGGAAATGGTGATCAGGTCGGCGTAGGCCTTGGCCACACCGGCAGCGATGGTGCCGACACCGGCTTCCGCCACCAGCTTGACCGACACCAGTGCCTTCGGGTTGACCTGCTTGAGGTCATAGATCAGCTGCGCCAGGTCTTCGATCGAGTAGATGTCGTGGTGCGGCGGCGGCGAGATCAGGGTCACGCCCGGCACCGCGTAGCGCAGCTTGGCGATCAGACCGTTGACCTTACCGCCCGGCAACTGGCCGCCCTCGCCGGGCTTGGCACCCTGGGCCACCTTGATCTGCAGCACTTCGGCGTTGACCAGGTATTCCGGGGTCACACCGAAACGGCCGGTAGCCACCTGCTTGATCTTCGAGCTCTTGATGGTGCCGTAGCGGGCCGGGTCTTCGCCGCCCTCACCGGAGTTGGAGCGACCGCCCAGGCGGTTCATCGCCTCAGCCAGCGCCTCGTGCGCCTCCGGCGACAGCGCACCGAGGGAGATGCCCGCGGCGTCGAAGCGCTTGAAGATCGATTGCAGCGGTTCGACTTCGTCCAGGCTGATAGGCGCACTGGACTCCTTGACCTTGAGCAGGTCACGGATCATCGACACCGGACGGGTGTCGACCAGCTTCGAGTATTCCTTGTACTTCTCGTAGTTGCCCTGCTGCACGGCGTCCTGCAGCGTGCGTACCACGTCAGGGTTGTAGGCGTGGTACTCGCCGCCGTAGACGAACTTGAGCAGGCCGCCCTGCTGGATCGACTTGCGGTTGTTCCAGGCCTCGAAGGACAGCAGCTTCTGCTCGCTTTCGATATCGACGAAACGCGCACCCTGGATGCGGCTGGCCACACCCCGGAAGCACAGCTCGGTGACTTCGTCAGCCAGGCCGACCGCCTCGAACAGTTGCGCACCGCGATAGGACGCGACCGTGGAGATGCCCATCTTCGACAGGATCTTCAACAGACCTTTGGAGATGCCCTTGCGGTAGTACTTGAAGACTTCGTACAGATCGCCCAGCACTTCGCCGGTGCGGATCAGGTCGCCCAGCACTTCGTAAGCCAGGAACGGGTAGACCGCCGAGGCACCGAAGCCCAGCAGCACGGCATAGTGGTGCGGGTCACGCGCAGTGGCGGTTTCCACCAGGATGTTGCAGTCGCAGCGCAGACCTTTCTCGGTCAGGCGGTGATGCACGGCACCAGTGACCAGCGCGGCATGCGCCGGCAGCTTGCCCGGAGCGATGTGGCGGTCGGTCAGTACCAGCAGCACCTTGCCGGCACGCACAGCTTCCTCGGCCTGATCGGCCATGTTGCGCACGGCGGCTTCCAGGCCCAGCGACTCGTCGTAGTTCATGTCGATGACATGACGGTCGAAGCCCGGGCGATCCAGGTTCATCAGCGCACGCCACTTGGCCGGCGAAATCACCGGGCTGCTGAGGATCACGCGGGTAGCGTGCTCCGGCGACTCGCTGAAGATGTTGCGCTCGGCGCCCAGGCAGATTTCCAGGGACATGACGATCGCTTCACGCAGCGGGTCGATCGGCGGGTTGGTGACCTGCGCGAACTGCTGGCGGAAGTAATCGTACGGCGAGCGCACGCGCTGGCTGAGTACGGCCATCGGCGTGTCATCGCCCATGGAGCCGACGGCTTCCTGGCCCTGCTCACCGAGCGGGCGCAGCACCTGGTCACGCTCCTCGAAGGTGACCTGGAACATCTTCATGTACTGCTTGAGCTGATCCGGGTCGTAGAAGGCCGAACCATGATCGCGGTCTTCCAGCGTCGCCTTGATGCGCTGGGCATGCTTGCGCAGCCACAGCTTGTAGGGGTGGCGCGACTTCAGGCGGCTGTCGATGGACTCGGTATCCAGCACCTGGCCAGTTTCGGTATCGACCGCGAGGATCTGCCCTGGGCCGACACGGCCCTTGGCGATGACGTCCTCGGGCTGGTAATCCCACACGCCGATTTCCGACGCCAAGGTGATGTAGCCGTTCTTGGTGGTGACCCAACGCGCCGGGCGCAGCCCGTTACGGTCGAGCAGGCACACGGCATGGCGGCCATCGGTCAGTACCACGCCGGCCGGGCCATCCCAGGGCTCCATGTGCATGGAGTTGTATTCGTAGAACGCGCGCAGGTCGGCGTCCATGGTCTCGACGTTCTGCCAGGCCGGCGGAATGATCATGCGCAGGCCACGGAACAGGTCGATGCCACCGGTGACCATCAGCTCGAGCATGTTGTCCATGCTCGAGGAGTCGGAACCGACACGGTTGACCAGCGGGCCCAGCTCGTCGAGATCGGGAATCATCTCGTTGGCGAACTTGGTGCGACGGGCCTGCGCCCAGTTGCGGTTGCCAGTGATGGTGTTGATCTCACCGTTGTGCGCGAGATAACGGAAAGGTTGTGCCAGCGGCCACTTCGGCAGGGTGTTGGTGGAGAAGCGCTGGTGGAAGACCGCGATGGCGGTCTGCAGGCGCTCGTCACCCAGGTCCGGGTAGAACTGCTGCAGGTCCGCCGGCATCATCAGACCTTTGTAGATGATGGTCTTGTGCGAGAAGCTGCAGATGTAGTGGTCGCTGTCGTTGGCATTGGCGACAGACGAGCGACGGCGGGCACTGAACAGCTTGATTGCGAATTCCTGGTCGGACAGGCCATCACCACCGATGAACACCTGCTCGATCTGCGGCAGACGCTCCAGCGCCAGGCGACCCAGCACGCTGGTGTCGATCGGCACCTTGCGCCAGCCCACCAGTTGCAGGCCGGCCGCGAGGATCTCGCGGTTCATGTTCTCGCGCGCGGTTTCGGCCTTGGCCGAATCCTGATTGAAGAACACCATGCCCACCGCATATTGCGCAGGCAGTTCGACGCCGAATTGCTCCTGAGCGATCGCGCGCAGGAATTGGTCGGGCTTCTGGATCAGCAGGCCACAGCCATCACCGGTCTTGCCGTCGGCGTTGATACCGCCGCGGTGAGTCATGCAGGTGAGGGCCTCAATAGCGGTATTGAGCAGGTGATGACTAGGCTCACCTTGCATATGGGCGATCAAGCCGAAGCCGCAGTTATCCTTGAACTCATCAGGACGGTACAAACCTGCTTTCATAGGGGAAACTCTCACCAGGCTGCCTAAACTTCAGGCAAATTGCTTTCTAATTCAATGACTTGAACCCGAAAAGCGGGCACGGGCCAGCTTTGCATGGGCAAAAGGGAGGTCATTGTACATATCCACCCATCTCGTCACAAATTTTCGTGACGAGAGGGTGAAAGTTTATGTCGCAAAAACGAAGGATAAGACCGCAAGGTCGTGCTAACGACCAGGCGGTCATCTTGGGACAGAGCGTCTAACGGCTCATTTCCTGCTGGATACTGCCCAACGTACGAGGCCAGGGTTTACCGGCCTGCAGCTTGGCCGGCAGAGTTTTCACGGCCGCCTGAGCGGCGTCGCGACTGGCAAAACTACCATAGGTCAGCACATACAGCGGCTGTCCCTGGTGGACCTTCTTGAAATAACGATATTCGCTACCGCCCTCACGCACCAACGCCTGAATATTGGCCTCCGAACGCGAACCGACCACCTGCAAGGCATAGCGGGACGCCGGTTGCTGCGCGTACCAACTCCCCGCATGTGCATTGGCCGCTGCCGTAGCGGGCGCAGGCTTGGGCGTCGCAGCCGGAGCGGGAGCGGGAGCGGGGGCCGGAGTCGCTGGTTTGGGTGTAGCCGGTTCAGGCTGCTGTGCAGGTGCAGGTGCAGGTGCAGGTGCAGGTGCAGGTGCAGGTGCAGGTGCAGCAGCGATTGGGGCAGATGGCAAAGTCACTGTCGAGGGTTCGGGTGAGGCCGGGGGCTCGAAGTTATCCAATTCTTCGCCAGCCGCCTCAGCCAACGGCTGGCGAATCACGCTCTGGGACTCACCCACCAACGGCAACGGTAGTGGCTGACTGGCTCCCGCGAACTCGATAGCTGGCGCGCGACTTTCTGTAGCAGGCGCTTGCGCCGGCTCTTCAGCTTCTGCGGCCGGCGTGGACGACTGCAAAGGTAGCGACGAGTTGCTGGCCACCGGCGCAGGCGGGGCAGATTCCCGTCCCTGCATGAACCAGGCAGCAGCAACGCCGACCAACACGACGGCCAGCGCCAACAGATGCTTTTTCGGCAGGGCAAAACCGCCGCCCGTACCACGACCAGCCGAGCGCTGTGCGAGCATCTGCTCGACCAACAGTTCACGCGCCTCGTGGTTGATTGCTCCGGGCCACCCCTGAGCACGAACATGAATGTCCTCGATCTGCTCTTCGGTCAACAGATCAATACTCTGGCCGGCGCCATTGAGCCGCTGAGCCAGGTAGTCGCGCGTTTCCTCTTCAGCGTACGGCTGAAGCTCGATCGCGTGATAACACTCCTCGCCACCTGCCAACGCTTCCAAGCGCGCCAACAGATCCTGCTCCGCAAACAGAAAGATATGCGGACGCCCCTCGGCATTGCCCGCTGCAAGCGCCAAGACGCTTTTGAGCGCCGCGTCATCCAGCTGATCAGCGTCGTCGACCAGCAGATAAACCTCTTGCCCGGTCAACGCCAACTGCCCTACCTGCGCCAGAATCGAACGCACATCGGCCTGAGCTATGGACAGCCCCTGAGCGACCTGGCGCAGCAGCGCCTCGCTACCGGTGACACCCTGCGCAACGACAATGCTCTGCACCGCCTGCTTGTTAGTGCTGGCAACCAATGCCTGACGCAGCAGCGTCTTGCCACTGCCTTCGGGACCGACCACGGCGAGCAACAGCTGGCTGTAACGCGCCAGGTGATGCAATTGCCCCAGCACCGGCTTGCGCTGCGCCGGGAAGAACTTGAAGCCAGGCACTCGTGGCGCAAAGGGGTCGTGACTGAACTGGTAATGCGCCAGGAAAGCTTCGTCAGCATGCAAACTGGTCATGAATCACTCTTCAAGAGTTGGACGACTGAGCCAGCGCGGCGTAATCGCTACGCAGCGTGGCGTCGAGAATCTCACGCGGGTAATCGGCAGTCACTACAGCCTCACCCAAACGCTTTAGCAACACGAGACGCAGCTGACCATCGAGCACCTTCTTGTCCACTGCCATATGCTCGAGGAATTGCGCAGGCGTCATATCCTGCGGCGGCACCACTGGCAGCCCGGCCGCCTGCAACAGGCGTACACCTCGGTCTCGATCCGCTGCCGATAGCCAGCCCAGGCGATAGGACATTTCCAACGCCATCACCGTTCCAGCGGAAACGGCCTCGCCATGCAGCCACACACCATACCCTTGCTCGGTCTCGATGGCATGCCCAAAGGTGTGACCGAGATTGAGAGTGGCGCGCACTCCCGACTCACGCTCGTCCGCACCGACGACACGCGCCTTGGCCGCACAGGATTGCTCGATAGCATAGGTAAGCGCCTGCTGATCAAGTGCACGCAAGGCTGGCATATTCTGCTCCAGCCATGCCAGGAAGGGCTCATCGCAGATCAGACCATACTTGATGACTTCGGCAAGGCCAGCCGACAACTCGCGAACAGGCAAGGTATCAAGACTGCTCGTGTCGATCACAACGGCTTTGGGCTGGTAGAAGGCACCTACCATGTTTTTGCCCAACGGATGATTGATGCCAGTCTTGCCACCCACCGAGGAGTCAACCTGCGAAAGCAGAGTCGTCGGGACCTGGATGAAATCGACACCACGCTGATAACAGGCCGCAGCAAAGCCCGCCATATCACCAATCACCCCCCCCCCAAGCGCCACGACAGTGGTGCGCCGATCATGTCGAGCGCTCAGCAGGCCATCGAAGATCAGCTGCAAGGTTTCCCAGTTTTTGAACGCCTCACCGTCGGGCAACACCACAGAGGTAACGCTATAGCCTTCGAGCACCTGTAGCAGCGCTTGCAGATACAACGGCGCGACGGTTTCGTTGGTCACGATTGCCACCTGCCGACCAGCTATGTGCTGTGTGAGCAGTGCAGGGCGAGACAGCAACCCCTGACCGATATAAATGGGATAGCTGCGTTCAGCGAGATCGACGTGAAGAGTCTGCATGAGGCCCCCAGGAGAAAAAGGCCACTAGGATAGCGCAGTTCGCCCCGCGCTTTAACGGGGCGAGAGGGCTTCCAGGCGCAAGAGAATTTCCTGAACCACCATGCGTGGCGGACGCTCATCCGTCTCGATGATGATATCGGCGACCTCTCGGTATAGAGGATCACGCATGGCCATCAGATCTCTGAGCACCTGAGACGGATTGGCCGTGCGCAGTAACGGGCGATTGCGATCACGCGACGTGCGGTCGATCTGCTGTTCCACAGAAGTATGCAGGTAGACGACTCGCCCACCCGCATGCAGAGCCTGACGATTCTCCGGGCGCATGACTGCCCCACCGCCAGTGGCCAACACAAGACCGTCCTGCATCGAGAGCTCGGCGATCACCGCCCGCTCCCGCTCACGAAAGCCCTGCTCACCCTCGACATCGAATATCCAGGGTATGTCGGCACCGGTACGCTGCTCGATCTCCTTGTCGGAGTCCTTAAAAGACAAACGCAGTTCTTTAGCAAGCAAACGCCCGATGGTGCTCTTTCCAGCTCCCATCGGGCCAACGAGGATTACATTCCGCACTTAGGTCATCGGTTCACGGCAATGGCTTGGTTGTTCATGATGCGCGGAGTGATGAAAACCAGCAACTCGGCTTTGTTGTCCCGAATGATATCTCGACGGAACACACGCCCCAAGAACGGTAGATCACCCAAAAATGGCACCTTCTCGACCGCACTCGTTTGGGTGTTGGAGAACACACCGCCAATCACGATGGTTTCACCATCGTTGACCAAAACCTTGGCGTTGACCTCGTTCTTGTTGAGCGGAGGGACTCCATTGACCAAATTCGCGAAATCAGGCGCATCTTTCGTGACCTTGACCTCCATGATAATGCGATTATCCGGAGTAATTTGCGGAGTAACTTCCAGAGCCAGCGCTGCCTCTTTGAATGACGTAGTGGTAGCGCCACTCGAGCTGGCCTCCTGATAAGGAACCTCCTGCCCTTTCAAGATCTTTGCCGTTTCCTTGTCAGAGGTAACAACTTTCGGCTGCGATACGATCTCGCCGTTGCCAGTTTTTTCCATAGCAGACAGCTGAAGATCAAGAACGATATTGCTCCCCAAATAACCTATAGCAATACCAGACGTGCTGTTCTGCACCCCCATGTCGACGAAGGGCAAGTTGGCAAGACCATCGTCCACCGTGGTATTACCAATCGTGTCGGTACCCAAAAATTTACGCTGTCCAGTGTCTTCATCGAAAATCTGCGCACCATCTTTGCCACTGACATCCCATCGACCATTACGCACCGATCCCCCCCAGCGCACGCCAAGAGCCTTATCATAATCGACGTTGGCCTCAACGATACGCGCTTCGATCATGACCTGCCTGACCGGGATATCGAGCTGCGCAACGATACGGCGTAGCTCGTCTAGGCGTTCCTGGGTCTGATACGCGATGATACTGTTGGTACGATCATCAACAGTGATGGAGCCACGACTATCAGGAGTACCATCGGCACTTGTGACCGACTGAAAGAGCTTGGCCATATCGGTAGCTTTTGCATAGTTCACCTGAATCAGCTCACGACGCAGCGGAGCGAGTTCGGCAATCTGCTTCTGCGACTCCAGCTCCTGGCGCTCACGAGCAGCGATTTCGTCCGCCGGGGCCACCAGCAGGACGTTACCAATCTGACGCTTATCCAGACCCTTGGTCTTCAACACCAGATCAAGTGCCTGATCCCAAGGCACATTCTGCAGACGCAGGGTGATGTTGCCGGCGACAGTGTCACTCGCCACCAGATTCAGATCGGTAAAATCGGCGATCAACTGCAGAACGGAACGCACATCAATATCCTGGAAGTTAAGCGACAGCTTCTCCCCGGTGTAAGCGAAACGCTCCGCCTTACGGCGCTCGACATCGTCCTGACTGAGAGGCTTGACGCTCAAGGTCAGCTTGTTCTCGGTCTGATAGGCCAGGAAGTCATACAAACCGACCGGCTCGACCAGAATACTGGTTTTATCAGCACTACCCGTGGCGCTGACGAATTGCACGGGCGTTGCGAAATCTTTCACATCCAGGCGTACACGCAGGGACTCAGGCAGCTCAGTCTTGGCAAAATCCAGACGAATCTTCCCACCCTGTTCTTGGATATCAGGGCTTATCGAGGCATCGGAAAGGGTAATGACAATATTACCCTCGCCCTGCTCACCACGCTGAAAGTCGATATTGCTGATTGCTTTCGCCTGCGCCCCGTAGGTTTTCTTGGGCGGAGCAGCCGTTACCGACGCTGGCGCCGACGCAGAGGGTCGCGCTGCGGCTGCAGAGGCATCTCCAACCAAGACATACAGATCGTTACCCTCGACTCGCGTGCTGTATGGCGCCAGATTGGTGAGGTTGACGATCAGACGGGTACGGTCCTTGGCTTCGACGATGGTGACGCTACGCGCATTGCCGACACCCAGCTCACGATTCTTGGAGCCGAGCTTGTTCGATACCCCCGGCAGGTCCAGAGCAATACGCGCAGGCTGCTCGATGGTATAGCCGCGAGGAGCCGTTACCGGCTCATCGAAGGACAGCTTCAGCTCAACCCGATCACCGGGCAAGCTGGCGACATTCAAATCCTGGAGATTGGCCGCCAATACCGCGGGCGACAGCAGCGCCGCCAACAGGGCGACGCTAAGACGCGAAAGAGAGCCGTTCATTTTCGTATCCCGTGTGGCAGACAGATTATTTATATTCATTTTTTACCCCGCCCCCTCAGGAGCGCTCCTTCAAGGAAAGGCTGCGTGGTCGCTCAAGCCAGCCACCTTCGCCATCTGGAACAATTTCCATAACATCGATCTTGGAGTCATCGATCACGAGAATCTTGCCGTGGTTACGCCCCAGATAGTCGCCAACTTTTACACGATGAACACCACCCGCGCCGTTAACCAGAGCGAATAACTGGCGATCATTCCTCAGCGTGCCAACCATCTCGAATGTTTCAATATTGAAACCCTCGAGGAATTGCTTGACACGACTTTCATCCGGCTTAATCTCCGGCGCCCCCTTCTGCCGAGTGACGACATCGATTTTAACCGGAGGCTGAAAGGGGCTACGCAAGGACGCAGCACGGTAGGTGAAGCTTTCATAGGGTTGAAACGTCGGCAGCGGCTCAATAGCGCCTTTAGGCTTTGCGCGTACTTCATCCATATAGGTGCGCAGGTCGGAAAAATCACTACCGACACCGCACCCGGCCAAGAAAACGAAACCTGTCACCAGAACCAAACGAGAGAAACTCATTGTTGAGCCCCCTTATCATTGTAGCGATAGGTCTTGGCCATGATCTGCATGTTCAGGCGGCTGGAGTTTTCAGTACTGGCGGGTGCCAACTGGAAGTCATGCAAGGTGACGATACGCGGCAGACTAGCGACACCGCTTACGAAAGTAGCAAGGTCGTGATAGCTACCGGTGACTTTGATCTGAATCGGCAGCTCGATATAGAACTGCTGAGCCACTTCCGGCAACAGCTTGATCTCTTCGAATTCCAAGCCACTGCCCAAGCCGGTACGAGTGATATCCTCCAGCAACCCAGGAACCTCGGTGTCGCTTGGCAGTTGACGTAAAAGAGCGCCAAAGGAAACTTCCATTTCCTGCATCTGCTCTTTGTAAGCTTCCAGATTCGCAGCCTGAAATGCTTTGCTGGAGAACTGCTCCTTCAGCGTCACTTCTTCTCGCTGACGCTGCTCCAACATGCTTTGCATATCTTTGAGGTGGAAGTTGTAACCCAACACCAGAACGATAATAAGCAGCAGTAGGCCAGCAATGAATTTAACCGCGCCAGGCCACGACCCAACATTGTTCAAATCAAGTTCATTGATATCAATGCTACGCAGGCTGTCCAGGGAATTCTTAATACTCATTTAGCCGCCTCCGCCTTTTCCTGATCAGGCTGTGTCTGCTGGACAGTCAGCTGAAACACATTCGCCTGATCCAAAGCCCCTGCTGTGACAGCTTTGACTTCGGTCAGATTGGGCGCGGCCAACCACTCCGAACCATCCAAGTTACGCATCAGATTCGAGACGCGATTATTCGACTCTGCCGCACCAATGATGGCGATGCTCTTACCCGTCATTTTCACACTGGTAAAATACACACCGTCCGGAAGCGTTCTCACCAACTGGTCGAACACACGACCGATGATTGGTCGATTGCCCTGCAGGTCCTGGATGATCTTCATGCGCTCCAGCAATTGCTGGCGACGCGTTCTCAGCTCACTGATTTCCTTGATACGCGCATCGAGAACTGCGATCTCCTTCTTTATGAAGTCATTTCGCGCATTCTGGTTACTGATCGCCGAACTGAGAAATTGATCACCCAGAAAGACCAAGCCAGCAGCCACAACGAGGACACCGACCAGGCTTACCAAAAACCGCTGTTTGCGCTCCTCGCGCAGCTGTTCACGCCAGGGAAGTAAGTTAATCCGCGCCATCAGTCGAAACTCCTCATCGCCAGACCACAGGCAATCATCAGTGCCGGCGCATCACTGGCCAGCGCACCGGCATTGACCTTGCTGCTCAGCGCCATATCGGCAAAGGGATTGGCAACTAGCGTCTGCGTACCGATCTTCTGCTGGATCAGTCGATCGAGATCAGGAATGGACGCAGTACCACCAGCCAGGAGGATGTAGTCGACATCATTGAATTGCCCAGCGGCGAAGAAGAACTGCAGCGAGCGCGAAACCTGCTGAACGACAGCTTCTTTGAACGGTTGCAAAACCTCGCTGTCGTAGTCATCTGGAAGACCACCTTGTTTCTTGGCAAGACCAGCTTCCTCGACCGACAGGCCATAGCGGCGCTGAATTTCCTCGGTCAGTTGCTTGCCACCGAAAAGCTGCTCGCGGGTGTAGATGGTGCGGCCATTGTGCAGAACACTGAGCGTGGTCATCGTCGCGCCGATATCCACCACCGCGACAGTCAACTCGTCGTGACCGCCACCCAACTGCGCCTCCAGCAAACCGTAAGCGCGCTCGAGGGCATAAGCCTCGACATCGACCACTTTCGCGGTAAGCCCGGCGAGCGCGAGGGCTGCTTCGCGGACCTCCACGTTCTCCTTACGGCATGCAGCCAGCAGCACCTCAACCCGCTCAGGATTACGCGGCGCCGGGCCCTGCACTTCGAAATCGATGGCGACTTCTTCCAGCGGGTAGGGAATGTATTGGTCAGCCTCGATCTTCAGCTGGTTTTCCAGGTCATCTTCGGAAAGGCCGGCTTCCATTTCGATGGTTTTGGTGATGACCGCCGAACCAGCCACAGCAACCGCGGCCGTCTTGACACCGCTCTTGGCCTTGGCCAAAACGCGCGAGAGCGCCTGACCGACCCCCTCCAGCTCGGCGATGTTCTTCTCTACCACTGCGTTAGGTGGAAGCGGCTCGACGGAATAAGCCTCTACCTTGTAGCGGCTTCCCGAGCGACTCAGTTCGAGGAGCTTGACCGAAGTCGAGCTGATATCGATCCCCAGCAGCGTATTCGCTTTCTTAGTGAAGAGCCCTAGCACGACCGTTTTCCTATTGGCATCCGCGACTTACGGACTATTTATGTTTTTCCACATTAAATATCAGTCTTGACAGAAGCGCAAATGGCTCCCCGGGAAAAAAAACGCTTATAATGTGATCAGCTTTTCCCTTTTTGCCTCAGCCCCTGCTTAACTCATTCTTTTACTTGGAATTCCGAACATTTTGATACGCCTGCTGAAGTTCTTCTGGTGGTCTTGCGTTGCCGTTTTTTGTGGGCTGTTGCTCAGTTTCAGCGGCGCGTTTCTTTATCTTAGCCCGACCCTTCCGTCCGTCGAGTCGCTGCGCCAGGTCCAGCTGCAGATCCCCCTGCGCGTCTACAGCAGCGATGCCAAGCTGATCGCCGAGTTCGGCGAGATGCGCCGCTCGCCCATTCGCTTCGACGAGATCCCCAAGGAATTCATCAGCGCCCTGTTGGCCGCCGAAGACGATAATTTCGCCAATCATTATGGCGTCGATGTGACCAGCCTGATGCGCGCTGCCACGCAATTATTGAAAAGCGGCCAGATTCAGAGCGGCGGCAGCACCATCACCATGCAGGTGGCGAAGAATTTTTTCCTGACCAGCGAGCGCAGCTTCTCGCGCAAGGCCACCGAAATTCTCCTGGCGTTGCAAATCGAGCGCGAGCTGAGCAAGGACGAGATCCTCGAGCTTTACGTCAACAAGATCTACCTCGGCCACCGCGCATACGGCATCGAAGCTGCCGCACAGGTCTACTACGGCAAGTCGATCCGCGACCTCAACCTGGCACAGATGGCGATGATCGCCGGCCTGCCGAAAGCCCCCTCGCGCTACAACCCACTGGTCAACCCGACTCGCGCCAAGGAGCGCCGCGACTGGATTCTCGGCCGCCTGTATCGCCTGGGTCGCATCGACCAGGCTAGCTACGAGGAAGCGCTTGCCGAGGTGGTCGACGCACGCTATCACGTTCCTGCACCAGAACTCAGCGCACCTTATATAGCCGAGATGGCGCGTGCCGAAATGGTCGGCCGTTATGGCAGCGAGGCCTATACGGAAGGCTTCAACGTCACCACCACCGTGCCCAGCCATCTGCAGGAAGTGGCCAACAGCGCACTACGTGATGGACTGATCGCCTATGATCAACGCCATGGCTACCGCGGCCCTGAAAGCCGCCTGCCAGGCATGACACGTGAAACCTGGCTCGCTGAACTGGGCAAGTTTCGCAGCATCGGCGGCCTGGAGCCGGCAGTGGTTACCCAGGTCGAGAAAAGCGGCATCCTGGTGCTGACCCGCAACGGCGAAGAACAGGCCGTGGCCTGGGACAGCATGAAGTGGGCGCGCCCCTTCCTCAATACCAACAGCCTTGGCCCACGCCCGCAGCAGCCCGGCGATGTCGCTCAGGTGGGCGATATCGTGCGCGTGCAGCGCCAGGAAGATGGCAGCCTGCTTTTCGTCCAGGTCCCAGCGGCGCAGAGCGCACTGGTTTCCCTCGATCCATACAGCGGCGCCATTCAATCACTGGTCGGCGGATTCTCGTTCGACCAGAGCAACTACAACCGCGCCGTACAGGCCAAGCGCCAGCCAGGCTCGAGCTTCAAGCCCTTCATTTATAGTGCGGCACTGGATAGCGGTTACACCGCTGCGACGCTGGTCAACGATGCGCCAATTATTCTCTCTGACGACTACCTGTCGCAGAAATGGCGACCGAAGAACGATAACAACACCTTCCTCGGCCCGATTCGTATGCGCGAAGCGCTGTACAAGTCGCGCAACCTGGTTTCCATCCGCCTGCTGCAGGACATGGGCATCGACCGCAGCCTGCGTTATATCGAGCGCTTCGGCTTCGCCCCGCAGGACCTGCCGCGCAACCTGTCGCTGGCCCTTGGCACTGCCAGCCTGACGCCGATGGAAATCGCCGAGGGCTGGGCCACCTTCGCCAATGGCGGCTACAAGATCGAGCCCTACCTGATCGAACGCATAGATGACCGCAACGGTAAACCGCTGTTCCGCGCCAACCCGGCGCGCGCCCCAGGCAGCGAGCCGACCGAGGAGAATGCCAACCTTACGGTTAACGCGGCCGACGATCTGCCCCTGGAAGAACCCAAGGTAGCTGAGCAGATCATCGACGAGCGCACGGCCTACATCATGACCAGCATGCTGCAGGATGTAATCAAGCGCGGCACCGGTCGCCGCGCCCTTGCACTGGGTCGTAACGACCTGGCGGGCAAGACCGGTACCACCAACGAGTCCAAGGACAGCTGGTTCTCCGGCTACAACGCCGACTACGTAACCACTGTCTGGGCCGGCTTCGATCAGCCGGAAAGTCTCGGCCGCCACGAGTATGGCGGCACCGTCGCACTACCCATCTGGATGGGCTACATGGGCGCGGTACTCAAGGACCGCCCCAACCATCTACCCAAAGAACCCAAGGGCCTGCTGACGCTGCGCGTCGACCCGGTCAGTGGCCGCGCTGCCGCACCTGGTACGCCGGACGCCTACTTCGAGCTGTTCAAAAGCGAAGACTCGCCACCACCGATGAGTGAGTTCGAGCCCGGCATGGGCGCTCCTGGCAGCCCGCTACCGGCCGATGAAATGGCGCCGATCGATCTGTTCTGATCGGCACTTCGCCCACACGAGCAAAAGCTCGTATCCGGGAGAAAGCGACAGACAACAAAAAACCCGCCTAGGCGGGTTTTTTGTTTGTGCATTCAGCCGGCTTAGCCGTTGAACACATCATCCACCGAGGTCAGCGGATAGTGCTTCGGGTACGCCAGGGTCGCTACGCCGGACTCAATGGCAGCCCTGGCCACGGCATCGCAAACCACAGTGATCAGACGCTGATCCATCGGCTTCGGAATGATGTACTCACGCCCGAACGACAGCTCGATACCGCCGTAGGCGTCACAGACATCCTGCGGCACCGGCAGCTTGGCCAGGTCACGCAGCGCCAGCGCTGCAGCGATCTTCATCTCTTCGTTGATACGGGTGGCACGAACGTCCAGAGCACCACGAAAGATGAAGGGGAAGCCCAGCACGTTGTTGACCTGGTTCGGGTAGTCGGAACGACCGGTAGCCATGATTACGTCGCTGCGGGTCTCATGCGCCAGTTCCGGCTTGATTTCCGGGTCCGGGTTGGAGCAAGCGAAGACGATCGGATTGGCCGCCATGCGCTTGAGGTCTTCCGGGCTCAGCAGGTTGGCACCGGACAGGCCGACGAACACGTCAGCACCGTCGAGCGCATCGGACAGCGTGCGCTTGTCGGTCTCGGTGGCGAACACGGCCTTGTATTGGTTGAGGTCGTCGCGACCGGCATGGATCACACCCTTGCGGTCGATCATGAAGATGTTCTCGACCTTGGCACCCATGCTCACCAGCAGCTTCATGCAGGAGATAGCAGCAGCGCCGGCACCCAGGCAGACGATCTTCGCTTCTTCGAGCGTTTTGCCAGCGATCTCCAGGGCGTTGAGCATACCGGCAGCGGTCACGATAGCGGTGCCGTGCTGGTCATCGTGGAAGACCGGGATGTCGCACTGTTCGATCAGCGCGCGCTCGATCTCGAAACACTCGGGGGCCTTGATATCTTCCAAGTTGATGCCGCCGAAGGTGATGGAAATGCGTTTTACGGTGTCGATGAAGGCCTGCGGGCTTTCCGAATCGACTTCGATATCGAACACGTCGATGCCGGCGAAACGCTTGAACAGTACACCTTTACCTTCCATCACCGGCTTGGAAGCCAGTGGGCCGAGGTTACCCAGACCGAGGATGGCGGTACCGTCGGAAATCACGGCTACCAGGTTGCCTTTACCGGTGTAACGGTAGGCCAGCTCGGCATCACGCGCGATTTCGCGAACCGGCTCGGCGACACCCGGGCTGTAGGCCAGCGACAGGTCGCGGGCGGTAGCAGTGGCTTTGGTCAACTCGACACTCAGCTTACCGGGGCGGGGCTGGGCGTGATATTCGAGAGCGGCAGTTTTTAGATCTGACATAGTGGCATTTCCGCTTTTGTTGGCTGTTGAACGGGCAGGCGGCCGAGGATACGCAAGTTGTATACACCTGCACAAGACCGTTCGGTCGCGATTGAAGCGCCGCACTAGCGCAGCGTTTTCAGCCACTCGCCAGAGCGCGGCTCACCGCTTGGATAGAGCCCATTGAGCAAACGCAACTGGGCCTCGCCGTCAGTTGGTAGCGGCGAGTCCTTGGCCAGAGTGGACAGGCTCTGCCCCGCTTTGGCCCGTACCAAGCGCAAGCGCACCGGCTCGGCCAGCTTGCGTTCGGCCGCCTTCAGCGGTCGGTAACTGCGGATGACCTCGAGGAAACGCTGGTCCTCGGTTTCCAGCGAAGCGCGCCCCTTCACCGCCCCCACGAAGAGGTAAGCACTCTCGCCGCGATAGATCACCGCCACGCGACGCGCCGACTGCCCCTGCAACACCGCCGTATAGCCTTGCAGCGCCCCCAGACGCAGCTCCTCACCCGCGACCAGACGCTGATTGCCAACGCGCCGGCGCAGATACTCGGCGGGCGAAAGCTGCTTGTCCGCTGCCTCCAGCGTCATGGCGATAAAGGCTTGCTCATCCTGGGTATGGCCGATAAGTACATCGGGACGATTGACCAGTTGCCAGCCCTGCGGATAGGTCAGAGTGAAATCCAGTTCGCCGTGATAGAAATGGCGTCCGCGGCGAATGCCACTGGCCGCCGAATCGCCGAACACCAGGCCGTCGAGCATCTGCAGAAACTTGTCACGCCCCACTTCCTGGTTGCCACCCACCAGCGCACTCGCCGGGCCGATCACCTCTTGCAAACGACGGTCATTATCCGGGTGCGTGTCGAACAAACCGTGGTAACCACCCGCCGCTGGCGCCTCTCCACGCTTGGCCGCCTGCTCGCGGGCGAAATCCTCCTGCCCCTTGAGCACCTTGACCACTTCGATCATCGCCTGCGGATCGTAGCCACCACGCGCCAGATATTGCGCGCCGAGGCCATCGGCCTCCAACTCCATGTCGCGGCCGTAGCCGCGCACGAAAGCATTGCCCATGACGCTGGTCAGATCGCCCAGCGCGCCGACACCGGTACCGATGGCGGCGGCCTGGCCGAGCAAGCCCCAGGCCGTGGACTGACTCTGCTGGCGCACGCTATGACGCGCCGTCACGTGGCCGACCTCGTGCCCCAGCACGGCGGCCAGCTCTGCCTCGGAGTTGAGGTAGGCGAGCAGGCCACGATGGATATAGATGTAGCCACCCGGCAACGCGAAGGCATTGACGTCCGGACTGTCCACCAGAGTGAAAACGTAGTTGAGCTGATTGCGATGACTGCTGCGCGCTACCCGCTCGCCAACGCGCTGGATATAGGCCTGCAACTTGGCGTCCTGATAGCGCGGGTATTGCTTGAGGATTTCCTGGTTATAACGCGCACCGAGCTCCAACTCCTGGCGTTCGCTCATCATCACGAAATCGTTGCGACCCGTTGCAGGATTGACCGCACAGCCCGCCAACCAGCCGCAGATAAGACACAGCGTCAATGCACGAATCATGGCAACACCTCCAGCATCGCCGAATGGGTAAGCGGCAGCATCCAGCGCGCCTGCCCGGATTTCAAGCCGCCGCGACTCTGGCGATCGATGACCCAGCCGCGCGCCTCCACCTGCCGCCCCTTGAGTTTCTCCAAGGCACGCACGTCGAACTCACCCAGCAGTTCCGGCGCCACGCGCAGCACCCGACTGCCATCGAGGTCGATCCAGAGGCCGCCGCGGTTGCGCTGCACACTGGTGACTCGCCCACCGAGCAAGGCGAAGCCGCCACCGCGCAACTGGCCAGCCGTCTTAACCTGCTCGTCACGCCACACGCCAAGCCGCTTGCTGCGCGCCTGGCGCTCGGCCTGCGCCTGGCAGGCCACCAGCGCGCTGTTGGGCGCCACCGCCACCATGAAGCCGAGGCCTTCGCCCAGCAGTTGCGCTTCGAGATTACGCCCCTGGCGGTTATAGAGATGGGCTAGGGTACGGCCGTAACGATCCTTGCGCTGTGCGCCGTAGAGCAGACCGACACGTCCGTCACCGGCATCGACCAGCGCCTGCAGACGACGCTTGGCCTGCACTGCGTAGGGCTCGTCACTGCGGCCCTTGCGGCCCAGCTCCGGCGCGTTGATACCGATCAGGCGAATGCTGCGCCCATCGGCCAGACGCACGGTGTCGCCATCAACCACCTGACGCACGGCAACCTGAGGCAGATCTGTGCGCAGCGGACAGAAGGCCTGAGCCAGATCGACGCAAAGCAGAGAAATGAAAAAGGCGCCCACCAGGGACGCCTTTTTCAGTATCACGGAGTGGCGCATGCCAGATTCCGCTTTCGTTCGGTCGCTTACTTGGCGCCGAATACGCCGAAGCGCTGCTTGAAGCGATCGATACGGCCGCCGGTGTCCAGCACTTTCTGCTTACCGGTGTAGAACGGGTGGCACTCGGAGCATACGTCGAGGCTCAGGTTCTTGCCCAGGGTGGAGCGGGTCTTGATCACGTTACCGCAGGAGCAGGTAGCGTCGATTTCGACGTAGTTCGGATGGATATCGGCTTTCATCGTGCTTTCCTCAGGGTAGTCGTGCCGCCACCCGACCAATGTCAGGCACCGCACAGAAATAGGCCGCGCATCTTACCAGACGCGTGAGTCGATGCAAGCCGCGCAAGGCGCCGGTCGTCGCGTGCTAAGATCGCCGACCTGTCAAAGGAGCTCCTGGCTTGCCCGACCTGATCCTGCGCCTTGCCCTGCCCTCGCCGCTGCGCCGCCTGTTCGACTACCTCGCCCCCGTCGGCGTGTCGCGCAGTGCCTTGCAGCCAGGCGTACGCCTGCGCGTGCCCTTCGGCCGGCGCGAGATGATCGGCGTGCTGGTTGAGGTCGACAGCCAGAGCGAGGTCCCATTGGGCAAGCTCAAGCCCGCCCTGGAGCTGCTCGACACCCGCCCACCGCTCCCGGCGTCGCTATTCAAGCTGTGCCTGTGGACAGCGCAGTACTACCAGCACAGCCTCGGCGACACCCTGAGCTGGGCGTTGCCGGTACTGCTGCGTCAGGGCGAGCCAGCCGAAACCCGCCAGGAGCGTTACTGGCTGGCCAGCAAAGGCGCCAGCGTCGACGACCCACGCCTTGCCCGCGCGCCACGCCAACGCGACGCGCTCAAGGCGCTGGCGCAACACCCTCATGGCGTGGCCCACAGCCTGCTCAGTCAGCTGCAACTCAACCGCGACAGCCTGCAGCTACTGCATGAGAAGGGACTGGTGCGGGTCGAGGTGCGCCGCACCCAGCCGCATGCCAAGCCCGCACACTGGCTGGCGCAACCGGAACTGCCGCTGAACGCCGAGCAGCGCGCCGCCGTGAATGCCGTGGCCTCGGGCTGGGATCAGTTCAATGCCTTCCTGCTCGCGGGTGTTACCGGCAGCGGCAAGACCGAGGTCTACCTGCAGTTGATCCACCAGTGCCTGGAGGCCGGCAAGCAGGCGCTGGTGCTGATCCCCGAGATCAATCTCGGCCCGCAGACCTTCGACCGCTTCGCTCGCCGCTTCAACGCTCGTATCGCCCTGCTGCATTCGGCGGTGAACGACCGCGAGCGTCTGGACGCCTGGTTGGCGGCGCGCGATGGTGAGGCCGACATCATCATCGGCACCCGCTCGGCCCTGTTCACGCCGATGAAGAACCCTGGGCTGATCATCGTCGACGAAGAACACGACGCCTCTTATAAACAGCAGGAAGGCCTGCGCTACCACGCCCGCGACCTGGCTCTGGTACGAGCCCGCCAGGAAGACGTGCCGATCGTGCTCGGCTCCGCCACGCCCTCACTGGAAAGCCTGCACAACGCCTACAGCGGCCGTTACGCCCTGCTCAAGCTGACCCAGCGCGCCGGCGGTGCCAGCCAGCCGCGCTTCCTGCGCCTGGACGTAAAGAGCCGGCCGCTGGACTCGGGCATCTCCGGGCCGATGCAGCAGGCCATCGCCCAAACCCTGGCGGCTGGTCAGCAGGTGCTGGTGTTTCTCAACCGCCGCGGTTTCGCCCCGACCCTGCTCTGCCACGATTGCGGCTGGCTATCCGAGTGCCCGCGTTGCGATGCGCGCATCACCGTGCACCAGCGCTATCAGGAACTGCGCTGCCACCACTGTGGCCATGTCGAACGGCAGCCGAGCAACTGCCCGAAATGCCAGCACGTCGACCTGCGTCCAGTCGGTGCCGGCACCGAACGCGCCGAAGAGCGCCTGGCGGTGCTGTTCCCCGACTACCCGGTGCTGCGCATCGACCGCGACAGCACCTCGCGCAAGGGCGCGATGGATCGCCTGTTCGCCACCATAAACAGGGGCGAGCCGTGCATCCTGGTCGGCACGCAGATGCTCGCCAAGGGTCACCATTTCCCGCGGGTGACGCTGGTGTCGATCCTCGACGCCGACGGCGGCCTGTTCTCGGCTGACTTTCGCGCCAGCGAGCGCATGGCGCAGTTGATCGTGCAGGTCGCTGGCCGCGCTGGGCGTGCCGAGGAGCCGGGCAAGGTGATCATCCAGAGCCACCTGGCCGACCACCCGCTGCTGGTGCAATTGACCGAGCAGGGCTACTTCGCCTTCGCCGAACAGGCCCTGAGCGAACGCCGCAGCGCCGGCCTGCCGCCGTTCTGCCATCTGGCTCTGCTGCGCGCCGAAGCGCACAAGCCCGGCCAGGCAGAAGGTTTTCTCGATGAGGCCTGCAGTGAGGCCGAGCATTTGCTGGGTGAGCTGGGATTGACCGGCATCGAACTGCTCGGCCCGGTACCCGCGCCGATGGAGCGCCGCGCCGGCCGCTTCCGCGCGCAACTGCTGGTCCAGGGCAACGCTCGCGCACCGCTGCACCGCCTGCTCAACCACTGGCTGCATGCTCTTGAGCAAATGCCCAGCGGCCGTGCGGTACGCTGGTCGCTGGACGTAGACCCGATCGATCTGTTCTGAGGCGACGCGCTGTAACAGGGTGATGCCTGCTTGTGGCTTGCAGCTTGCCGCTGCTCTTATAATGCGCAGTTTTCGACCAAAGCCCCAAGGCAACCCGAGCCGAACATGAAAGACAGCATTCGCCACCTGATCCAGCAAGCCCTCGACCGTTTGACCGCCGAAGGCGTGCTGCCTTCCGGCCTGACACCGGCCATTCAGGTGGAGAACACCAAGGACAAGAGCCACGGCGACTTCGCCAGCAACATCGCCATGATGCTGGCCAAACCGGCCGGCATGAAGCCGCGCGACCTGGCCGAGAAGCTGATCGCTGCCCTGCCGGCCGACGAACAAGTCACCAAGGTGGAAATCGCCGGCCCGGGCTTTCTCAATTTCTTCCAGAACAGCGATGCCCTGGCCCAGCGCCTGGAAACAGCGCTGGCCGATGCCAAGCTCGGCGTGCGCAAGAACGGCGCAGCGCAGCGCGTGGTGGTCGACCTGTCTGCGCCCAACCTGGCCAAGGAAATGCACGTTGGCCACCTGCGCTCGACCATCATCGGTGACGGTGTGGCGCGCGTGCTGGAGTTCCTCGGTGACGGCGTGATTCGCCAGAACCATGTCGGCGACTGGGGCACCCAGTTCGGCATGCTGCTGGCCTACATGCAGGAAAACCCGGCGGCCGCCGAAAGCGAGCTGGCCGACCTGGAAGACTTCTACCGCGCCGCCAAAAAGCGCTTCGACGAATCCAGCGAGTTCGCCGACCGCGCCCGCGAGCTGGTGGTCCAGTTGCAGGCCGGCGACGCCGAGTGCCTGCGCTTGTGGCACCGTTTCAACGACATTTCCCTGTCGCACTGCCAGGCGCTGTACGACCGCCTCGGCGTCAAGCTGAGCATGGCCGACGTCAAAGGCGAGAGCGCCTACAACGACGACCTGCCGAAAGTGGTTGCCGAGTTGGCCGCCAAGGGTCTGCTGACCGAAGACAACGGCGCGCAGTGCGTATTCATGGACGAGTTCAAGAATGCCGAAGGCAACCCGCTGCCGCTGATCGTGCAGAAGGCCGGCGGCGGCTACCTGTATGCCACCACCGACCTTGCCGCCACCCGCTACCGCGCCGGCACGCTCAAGGCCGACCGTGTGCTGTATTTCGTCGACCAGCGCCAGGCCCTGCACTTCCAGATGGTCTTCGCCTGCGCGCGCCTGGCAGGCTTCGTCCCCGCCAGCATGGAAATGGAACACATGGGCTTCGGCACCATGAACGGTCCGGACGGTCGCCCGTTCAAGACCCGCGACGGCGGCACCGTGAAACTGGTGCAACTGCTCGACGAAGCCGAACAGCGCGCCTACAGCCTGGTCAAGGACAAGAACCCGGACCTCGCCGAAGACGAACTGCGCAAAATTGCACGCGTGGTCGGCATCGCCTCGGTGAAATACGCCGACCTGTCCAAGCACCGCACCAGCGACTACAGCTTCAACTTCGACCTGATGCTGAGCTTCGAAGGCAATACCGCACCCTACCTGCTGTACGCCTATACCCGCGTGGCCGGTGTGTTCCGCAAGCTGGGCAAGGGCGTGGACGAGATCGGCGGGCAAATCGCCCTAGTTGCCGATCAGGAGCAAGCCCTGGCCGCCAAGCTGGCACAATTCAACGAGCTGCTCGGCAACGTCGCCGACAAGGGCACGCCGCACATTCTTTGTGCCTACCTGTATGACCTCGCCGGCCTGTTCTCCAGCTTCTATGAGAATTGCCCGATCCTGAGCGCCGAGGACGAAGCCACCCGCGACAGCCGTCTGCGTCTGGCCGCCCTCACCGGCCGCACTCTCAAGCAGGGCCTGGAGCTGCTCGGCCTGGAAACCCTGGAGCGGATGTAAATGGCAGCGCGCAAGAAGCCGGCACCGAAACGCGGCGCCAGTCGCTATCAAGCCCCAGCGAAGAAACCCGTACCAGGGTGGATCTGGCTGGCCTGCGGCCTGGTGGTCGGCGGTTTCTTCATGTTTCTGTTCAGCCTCGAACCGGGCCGTGACGAGATCAAGCGCGACAAGGGCGAGCAGGTCCGCAGTACCAAACCGGAGCCGAAGCCGACGCAACCCGAGCCGTCCAGACCCAAGTACGATTTCTACACCCTGCTGCCGGAGTCGGAAGTGATCCTGCCGCAGGCACTGGAAGAAACGCCGCCACCCGTGCCCGAACAGAAACCGGTCACCCCGGAAGAAGCCGCGAAGATCGACACCGCTCGCGCCGAAGCTGCGCTCAACGGCCAGGTGCCGCCGCCTGCGCCGCCGGTACTGGCCAGCGCGCCCGTCACCACGCAGTTCTTCCTCCAGGCTGGCTCGTTCCGCAAGCGTGATGATGCCGACACTGTGCGCGCGCAGATCATCCTGCTCGGCCAGAACGTACGCGTGGAAACTGGCAAGGTGCGCGACGAGACCTGGCACCGGGTTCTAGTCGGCCCCTTCGCCAGTCGCGAGCAACTCGCGGCCGCGCAGAAGACCCTCGCTGGCAACGGCTACAGCAATCTGCTGTTACAGCAGCGCCAGGTCCGCTGATCGTCCGACAGGCCGTTGAAAAACGTAGGCGAGGCAGGCTGGCCGAGGCAAAAACAGCCGAAAAAGCGCAGCTTACGCGTTGTAAATGAGCATTTTGAGGCTGTTTTTAACGACGGCAAGACAACGCAGGTAGTTTTTCAACAGCCTGTTGAGCCCGCCGCCGGTTGAAAATCTGCGGCGGGCACCCCATCTGAGTTTCCATCCGGGCAAGTTCGCCCCGCAGCGTGGAGATTCACCCTTGACCACCATCGTTTCAGTGCGCCGCCACGGCAAGGTCGTGATGGCTGGCGACGGCCAGGTTTCCCTCGGCAACACCGTCATGAAGGGCAACGCCAAGAAGGTGCGCCGCCTCTACCACGGCCAGGTACTGGCCGGCTTCGCCGGTGCCACCGCCGACGCCTTTACCCTGTTCGAGCGCTTCGAAGGCCAGCTCGAGAAACATCAAGGCCACCTAGTACGCGCCGCCGTCGAGCTGGCCAAGGACTGGCGTACGGACCGTAGCCTGAGCCGCCTGGAAGCCATGCTGGCCGTAGCCAACAAGGATGCCTCCCTGATCATCACCGGCAACGGCGACGTGGTCGAACCCGAGGAAGGCCTGATCGCCATGGGCTCCGGCGGCAACTTCGCTCAGGCCGCCGCGCGCGCCTTGCTGATGAAGACCGACCTGTCGGCCCTTGAGGTAGCGCAGACCGCACTCGGCATCGCCGGCGACATCTGCGTGTTCACCAACCATCATCAGACCATCGAGGAACTGGACGCTGCCGAGTAGCGTCCACTGCCTCAGAACCTGTTCCCGATGCCGACGAACAGGCGCTCACAGTTTCCCGATAGCGAGCCAGATTCCATGTCCATGACGCCCCGCGAGATCGTCCACGAACTCAACCGCCACATCATCGGCCAGGACGACGCCAAGCGCGCCGTCGCCATCGCCCTGCGCAATCGCTGGCGGCGCATGCAGCTGCCGGCCGAACTGCGCCAGGAAGTGACGCCGAAGAACATCCTGATGATCGGCCCAACCGGTGTCGGCAAGACCGAAATCGCCCGTCGCCTGGCCAAGCTGGCCAACGCGCCGTTCCTCAAGGTCGAGGCGACCAAGTTCACCGAAGTCGGCTACGTCGGCCGCGACGTCGAGTCGATCATCCGCGACCTGGCCGATGCCGCCGTGAAGATGCTGCGCGAACAGGAGATCACCAAGGTTCGTCACCGTGCCGAAGATGCCGCCGAAGAGCGCATCCTCGACGCGCTGCTGCCACCTGCACGCCAGGGTTTCGGTGATGAGCCTGCGCGCAGCGAGGATTCCAATACCCGTCAGCTGTTCCGCAAGCGCCTGCGCGAAGGTCAGTTGAACGACAAGGAAATCGATATCGAAGTGGCCGACTCACCCATGGGCGTCGAGATCATGACCCCGCCGGGCATGGAGGAGATGACCAACCAGCTGCAGAACCTGTTCTCCAGCATGGGCAAGGGCAAGAAGAAGAGCCGCAAGCTCAAGGTCGCCGATGCCCTCAAGCTGGTACGCGACGAGGAGGCCGCGCGCCTGGTCAACGAGGAAGAACTCAAGGCCCGCGCACTGGAAGCCGTCGAGCAACACGGCATCGTCTTCATCGACGAGATCGACAAGGTGGCCAAGCGCGGCAACACCGGCGGCGCCGATGTTTCTCGCGAGGGTGTGCAGCGCGACCTGCTGCCGCTGATCGAGGGCTGCACGGTCAACACCAAGCTGGGCATGGTCAAGACCGACCATATCCTGTTCATCGCCTCGGGCGCTTTCCACCTGAGCAAGCCGAGCGACCTGGTGCCCGAGCTGCAAGGCCGACTGCCGATTCGCGTCGAGCTCAAGGCGCTGAGCCCGCAGGACTTCGAGCGCATCCTCAGCGAGCCGCACGCTTCGCTTACCGAGCAGTACAGTGCGCTGCTGCAAACCGAGGGTTTGAGCATCGAATTCGCCGAAGACGGCATCAAGCGCCTGGCGGAGATCGCCTGGCAGGTCAACGAGAAAACCGAGAACATCGGTGCCCGTCGCCTGCACACCCTGCTCGAACGCCTGTTGGAGGAAGTCTCCTTCAGTGCCGGTGATCTGGCTGGCCAGCAGAACGGCGAACCGATTCGCATCGACGCAACCTACGTCAACGGCCACCTCGGTGAGCTGGCGCAGGACGAAGACCTGTCGCGCTATATCCTGTAAGCCCCGTAGCCCGGATGCAGTCCGGGGCCCCTGAAAAGCCCCCGGATTGCATCCGGGCTACCGATAGCGGAAATCAGCCATGCCCATCCCCAGCGCGATCAAACTGCACAAGGCCTCGAAAACCCTGGAGCTGCGTTATGGTGAGCAGAGCTATCGGCTCAGTGCCGAGTTTCTGCGCGTGCATTCGCCCTCGGCCGAAGTGCAGGGGCATGGCAAGCCGATCCTGCAGACCGGCAAACTCAACGTCGGTCTCGAGCGCATCGAACCGGCTGGCAACTACGCACTGAAACTGTGCTTCGACGATGGCCACGACAGCGGCCTGTTCACCTGGGAATACCTGTACGAACTGGCCACACGCCAGGACGCGCTGTGGAGCGACTACCTGGCCGAACTCAGCGCTGCTGGAAAATCTCGCGACCCCAGCGAGTCGGTCGTCCGCCTGATGCTCTGAGCGGCTGCAAAAGCCTCGACGCAGAGCGCTCGCGCCCATCACATAGAGTCACGTTAGCGACAGTTAGAGCGCGTTTTCTAATCTATCGCGGCATACTCCTGCCCCACTGACCAGCTTGCTTAACTTCAAAAACTCGGGTAACCAAGGAACTGGCAGGTTCCCTGCATTTGGCTGTGCCGGATGCAACGAAAGATGCGGACTCGATCCGCCCCCGGTTAACCCGAGCAGTACCAGGCCCTGTGTCGCCGCGCGCCCCCACAGGCCGGTATTCGTCTCAGGACAATGGAGCGTCGTAGATGAGTGATAAGAATAACGAAGACCTGAAACGCCAGGCCTCGGAAAACACCCTGGGGCTCAACCCAGTGATTGGCATCCGCGGCAAGGATCTCCTGACATCTGCCCGCATGGTGCTCACCCAGGCACTCAAGCAACCCTTCCACAGCGCCAAGCATGTCGCCCATTTCGGCCTCGAACTGAAGAACGTCATGCTCGGCCAGTCCGCGCTCAAGCCTGAAGACGGTGACCGCCGCTTCGCCGACCCGGCCTGGAGCCAGAACCCGCTGTATCGTCGTTACCTGCAGACCTACCTGGCCTGGCGCAAGGAGCTGCACGACTGGATCGAGCACAGCTCGCTGTCCGAGCAGGACGCCAGTCGCGGCCACTTCGTGATCAACCTGATGACCGAAGCCATGGCGCCGTCCAACAGCATGGCCAACCCGGCCGCGGTCAAACGCTTCTTCGAAACCGGCGGCAAGAGCCTGCTCGACGGTCTCTCGCACCTGGCCAAGGACATGGTGCACAACGGCGGCATGCCCAGCCAGGTGAACATGGAGGCCTTCGAGGTCGGCAAGAACCTGGCCACCACCGACGGCGCCGTGGTCTTTCGCAACGACGTGCTGGAGCTGATCCAGTACAAGCCGATCACCGAGAGCGTGCACGAACGCCCGCTGCTAGTGGTGCCGCCGCAGATCAACAAGTTCTACGTCTTCGACCTGTCGCCAGACAAGAGCCTGGCGCGTTTCCTGCTGCGCAGCCAGGTGCAGACCTTCGTGGTCAGTTGGCGCAACCCAACCAAGGCGCAGCGCGAGTGGGGCCTGTCCACCTACATCGAGGCGCTCAAGGAAGCCATCGACGTCATCTGCGCCATCACCGGCAGCAAGGACGTCAACATGCTCGGCGCCTGCTCTGGCGGCCTGACCACCGCCTCCCTGCTCGGCCATTACGCCGCTCTCGGCCAGCAGAAGGTCAACGCCCTGACCCTGCTGGTCAGCGTGCTCGACACCCAACTCGACACCCAGGTGGCGCTGTTCGCCGACGAGAAAACCCTGGAAGCGGCCAAGCGCCGTTCCTACCAAGCCGGCGTGCTGGAAGGCAGCGACATGGCCAAGGTGTTCGCCTGGATGCGCCCCAACGACCTGATCTGGAACTACTGGGTCAACAACTACCTGCTCGGCAACGAGCCACCGGTGTTCGACATTCTCTACTGGAACAACGACACCACACGCCTGCCAGCCGCCCTGCACGGCGAGTTCATCGAGATGTTCCAGACCAACCCGCTGACCCGCCCGGGCGCGCTGGAAGTCTGCGGCACACCGATCGACCTCAAGCAGGTCACCTGCGACTTCTTCGTCGTCGCCGGCACCACCGACCACATCACGCCGTGGGACTCCTGCTACAAGTCGGCTCACCTGTTCGGCGGCAAGTGCGAGTTCGTGCTATCCAACAGTGGCCACATCCAGAGCATCCTCAACCCGCCGGGCAACCCCAAGGCGCGCTACATGACCAATAGCGAGATGCCGCTGGACCCGAAGGCCTGGCAGGAAAGCTCGACCAAGCACGCCGACTCCTGGTGGCTGCACTGGCAGACCTGGCTGGCCGAGCGCTCAGGCAAGACCAAGAACGCGTCCACCACCCTGGGCAACAAGAAATTCCCGGCCGGCGAAGCCGCCCCGGGCACCTACGTACACGAACGTTGATGCTGCGCCTCTGGCGCCACACTGCCCGCGGCACTGGGAAGTGCCGCACGTCACGACGGCCTGGCCGGGCGTGACGAACCAGGATTGCCCTGGTCATTCTGGAAGCGGCCAGGATCGTCGCCTCCAGCGCTTAACTCCATAGGGGCTGCGCCCATGCCGCAACCATTCGTATTCCGCACCATCGACCTCGATGGGCAGACCATCCGCACCGCGGTGCGTCCGGGCAACAGCCAGTTGGTGCCGCTGCTGATCTTCAACGGCATCGGCGCCAACCTGGAGCTGGTGATGCCCTTCGTCGCCGCCCTGGACCCGGAGCTGGAAATCATCGCCTTCGACGTTCCTGGCGTGGGTGGCTCATCGACCCCGGCCACCCCTTACCGGTTTCCCGGTCTGGCCAAGCTGGCGGCGCGCATGCTGGACTATCTCGACTACGGTCAGGTCAACGCCATCGGTGTGTCCTGGGGCGGCGCACTCGCGCAGCAGTTCGCCCATGACTACCCCGAGCGCTGCAAGAAGCTGATCCTCGCCGCCACCTCGGCCGGCGCGGTGATGGTGCCAGGCAAGCCCAAGGTGCTTTGGCGCATGGCCAGCCCGCGGCGCTACGTGCAGCCGTCCTACGGCGTTCGCATCGCCCCGGATATCTACGGCGGCGCCTTCCGTCGCGACCCCAAGCTGGCCATGGCGCATGCCAGCAAGGTGCGTTCGGGCGGCAAGATGGGCTACTACTGGCAGCTGTTCGCCGGCCTCGGCTGGACCAGCATCCACTGGCTGCACAAGATCCGCCAACCGACGCTGGTGATGGCCGGCGACGACGACCCGCTGATCCCGCTGATCAACATGCGCCTGCTGGCCTGGCGCATTCCCAACGCCGAGTTGCACGTGATCGACGACGGCCACCTGTTCCTGGTGACCCGCGCCGAAGCGGTGGCACCGATCATCATGAAGTTTCTCGAAGAGGAACGGCACCGCGCGGTGATGCACCCGCAGCCGACACCTGTGCGCCAGCATTGACCCGCACCAGCTTAGTGCGCAATGTAGGGCATGCGCGACGAAGGGGCCGATAACGGCCCCTTCGATTTTCGACGCGGCGCTCTGGAATGCACTTCCCGCGCGCCTGGTACAGGGCTTGCTGCACAGGTTGCACAAGCACAAGGCGCGCGTCAGGCAGTCCGCGCCATGAAAGTCTCTTGCGGGTCGTGCTCAACGACCTGCCAGGCGGTTTGACGATGGAGTGTTACACCATGCGAGACAAGTCGAACCCGGCCTCACTGCCGGCACCTGCCAGTTTCATGAATGCCCAGAGCGCGGTAGTGGGCGTACGCGGCCGCGATCTGTTGTCCACCATGCGCCTGCTGGCCGCCCAGGGCCTGAAGAACCCGGTACGCAGTGGTCGTCACCTGCTGGCCTTCGGCGGCCAGCTTGGCCGGGTGCTGCTCGGCGACACCCTGCACAAGGTCAATCCGCAGGATGCCCGTTTCGCCGATCCAACCTGGCACCTCAACCCCTTCTATCGCCGTAGCCTGCAGGCCTATCTGGCATGGCAGAAGCAACTGGCGGCATGGATCGACGACAGCGATCTGTCAGCCGATGATCGCGCCCGCGCGCGCTTCCTCGCCGCGCTGATGAGCGACGCGCTGTCGCCCTCCAATAGCCCGCTCAACCCGCAGGCGCTGAAGGAGCTGTTCAATACCGGCGGCAGTAGTGCATTCAAGGGCTTGCGCCACCTGCTCGACGACCTGCTGCACAACGACGGCATGCCCAGCCAGGTGACCAAGCATGCTTTCGAGGTCGGTCGTAACCTGGCCTGCACCCCCGGCGCAGTGGTGTTTCGCAACGAGCTGCTGGAGCTGATCCAGTACAAGCCGATGAGCGAAAAGCAGTACCTGCGCCCGCTGCTGATCGTGCCGCCGCAGATCAACAAGTACTACATATTCGACCTGTCCAACGACAAGAGCTTCGTCCAGTACGCACTGAAGAACGGCCTGCAGACCTTCATGATCAGTTGGCGCAACCCCGATCCACGGCATCGCGAATGGGGCCTGTCGAGCTACGTGCAGGCGGTCGAGGAGGCCGTCGACGCCTGCCGCGCGATCACCGGCAGCAAAGACGTCAACCTGCTCGGCGCCTGCGCCGGCGGCCTTACCATCGCCGCCCTGCAAGGCCACCTGCAGGCGCGCCGGCAGTTACGCAAGGTTGCCAGCGCTACCTATATGGTCAGCCTGCTCGACAGTCAGATCGACAGCCCGGCTATGCTCTTCGCCGACGAGGAAACCCTGGAGTCGGCCAAGCGTCGCTCCTACCAGCAAGGCGTGCTGGATGGTCGCGACATGGCCAGGGTATTCGCCTGGATGCGCCCCAATGACCTGATCTGGAACTACTGGATCAACAACTACCTGCTCGGCAAGCAGCCGCCGGCTTTCGATATCCTCTACTGGAACAACGACAACACCCGCCTGCCCGCTGCACTGCATGGTGACCTGATCGACTTCTTCAAGCACAACCCGCTCAGCCGCAGCGGCGGCCTGGAAGTCTGTGGTACGCCGGTGGACCTGGCCAAGGTCACTGTCGACAGCTTCAGCGTGGCCGGCATCAACGATCACATCACGCCCTGGGACGCGGTCTACCGCTCGACCCTGCTGCTCGGCGGCAACCGCCGCTTCATCCTCTCCAACAGCGGCCATATCCAGAGCATTCTCAACCCGCCGGGCAACCCCAAGGCCAACTACTACGAGAACGCCAAGCTCACCTCCGACCCGCGCGCCTGGTATCACGACGCCCAGCATCAGCAGGGTAGCTGGTGGCCGCAGTGGCTGGAGTGGATTCAGGCGCGCTCCGGCGAGCAACGCGCGACGCTGATGACCCTGGGCAGCCAGAAGCATCCGACCATGGAGGCGGCACCCGGCACCTACGTGCATATCCGCTGAAAGCGGTGGCCGCCAGCACGCTGGCCGGTTATCGTCAGCCCTCGCGCAGTCGAACAAGAAGCCAAGGATGAAAACCCGCGAACGCATTCTGCAAACCGCCCTGCAGTTGTTCAACGAGCAGGGCGAGCCCAATGTTTCGACCCTGGAGATCGCCAACGAGCTGGACATCAGCCCAGGCAATCTCTACTACCACTTCCATGGCAAGGAGCCGCTGGTACTGGAACTGTTCGAGCGCTTCCAGAGCGAGATGGCGCCGCTGCTCGACCCACCCGCAGAGGCCCAGCTGGACGTCGAAGATTACTGGCTGTTCCTGCACCTGATCGTCGAGCGCCTGTCGCAATACCGCTTTCTGTTCCAGGATATGTCCAACCTGGCGGGACGTTTGCCGAAACTGGCACGAGGCATTCGCCATTGGCTGAACGCGCTGAAACGCACCCTGGCCGCCCTGCTCGCCCGCCTGATGGCCGATGGGCAATTGAACAGCGGCACTCAGGCTCTCGGCCAACTGGTCGAGCAGATCACTCTGACCCTGCTGTTCTCCCTCGACTACCAGCGCATCCTCGACCAGCAGGGTGAAGTGCGCCTGGTGGTGTACCAGATCATGATGCTGGTCGCGCCGCACCTGAACCAGCCGTCACGCGGCACCGTCGAGCACCTGGCACAGCGTTATCTGGAAGCCTGACGCGCACCCTAGGTTGCTGCGCTTGGCGCACACCTTGGGCCGGAAATGAAAACGCCCGGCACTAGGCCGGGCGTTTTTGATCCTGAGACACTCAGGACGAGGTGGCTGGGGTTGCCGGAGTGGCAGCCGGAGCCGGTGCAGCGGTCGGGGTCGCAGCAGCGGCAGGTGCCGGAGCCGGTGCAGCCGGTTTCGGCGCTGCTGCCTTGGGCGCAGCCGGCTTCTTCGCTGCGGGTTTCTTCGCCGCCGCCGGTTTGGCCGCAGGCTTGGTTACGGGCTTGGCGGCTGCTGCTGGCTTGGCAGCGGGTTTCGCTGCGGCCTTGGCTGCCGGTTTCGCCGCGGGCTTGGCCGCAGGTTTGGCTGCTGGCTTGGCCGCTGCCGCAGGTTTTGCGGCAGCTTTTGCAGTGGCCGGTTTGGCTGCGGGCTTGGCTGCAGCTTTAGCAGCAGGTTTGGCGGCCGGTTTTGCAGCGGGTTTGGCAGCTGCTTTCGGAGCCGGTTTGGCGGCTGCTTTCGCGGCAGGCTTAGGCGCAGCCTTGGCTGCTGGCTTGGCCACCGATTTCGCCGATACACCGGTAATTTTTTCCAGCTGCTTGGTCAGGCTGTCGACCTTGTCGTTCAATGCCTTGACCTCGTTGCGGCTGGGCACGCCCAGACGCGAGATGGCATTGTTCAGACGCTTGTCGAAAGCCTCTTCCAGCTCACCCCACTTGCCGATCGCCTTGCCCCGGACTTCATCGACCTTGGACTTGGCGGAACCGACCTTGGAGCCGACGCCGGCTTTCACCGCACCAACCTGCTTGTCGACTTCACTCTTGGCCTGCTTCTCAGCCTTCTCGCCGTCCTTGACCAGCGTATCGAACAGCTTGGTGCCGTCCTTGCTGACCTTGGAGTAAGCGCCCAAGCCTGCCAACCAGATCTGACGCGAGTATTTCTCGACCTCGCCGATCCAGGAGCTGGTCTGTTTCTCGGTTTTCTTCTTAACAGCCATCCTGATCTCCTTATTTGGTACGCGCGACATGCTCGAGCAACGCGCTCAGCTCATCCAGCTTAGCAGAGAGTGCTTCAACATCCTGCTTGGACGGAATGCCGATACGGTTCAGAGCGGAAGCCACACGAGTATCGAAAGCCTTCTCGATCTTGTCGAGTTGAACTTCGACCTTGCCTTTAACGCTGGTGACATTGGAATTGACCGACTGCTTGACCGATTCGATCTGGCTGTTGGCGGCTTCTACCTGCTCGTCGACCAGCTTTTTGCCTTTGCTCTCGACGCCTTCACCGGCCTTGACCAGTTCCTTGAAGTATTCAGCCCCCTCGACACCCGCCTTGGCGTAAGCGCCCAGGCCAGCGAGGTAGATCTTGCGGGCATAGCCCTTCACGTCGTCGAACAGACCGGCTTTGTCTTCGACCACGGTTTCTACTTTTTTCTTCACGGATACTTTCGACATGGTGCACCTCACGCGCTTTGACAGTTAGCGGAAACGCCCACGGAATGCAGGCTTGGGTACACCCTAAGGAGAAAAATTAGAAATCGCATACTAGGAGCAAGCGAGAGTACGCATGCTCAAGCACCCCAGCAAAAGGTGCGCACAGCGTACCCTACCGGCTTGCTACCAATCTTAGGCCAGCGACTTGTCCAGCACCTGCTCGATCTCGCGCTGGATCATGCCGCCCATGGGCGATAGCAGCAGACCGAGCTTGAGCTCGACACGCACAGTGTTTTCACCCACCGCGATGCTGCCGTCGGCACCGCTGCGCTTGAACTCCAGGGTGTCGCCGTTCCAGCGATAGCGCACGTCGTACTCGCTGGCCAGGCGTTCGGCCAGGCGCTCGGCCTTTTCGCGGGCGCCTTCGCGACCGAGGGAATGGGATCGTTCGACACGAATACGGGACATGGAAACTCCTTGAACTGGCAGCGTGCCGCGCGGCTGCGGCATGAGGTCACATCACTCTACCAGCCCATCGGGCAAGCGGGCACCCAGGCAAGACAAAGGCGCCAGGCGCCTTTAGAATGGTGCGGTTTTCTACCCGGTGAGAGCGACATGAGCGATCCACGCAAGGCCCAGGAGCAGGAACCCACCACCCACTTCGGTTTCCAGGACGTACCGGAAAGCCAGAAAGCGGAAAAGGTGGCTGAAGTCTTCCACTCGGTGGCGGCCAAGTACGATCTGATGAACGACGTGCTGTCCGGCGGCCTGCACCGCCTGTGGAAGCGTTTCACCATCGAACTGTCCGGCGTGCGTCCCGGTAACCGTGTGCTGGACATCGCCGGCGGTACCGGGGATCTGACCCGCAAGTTCGCCAGCATCGTCGGCCCGACCGGTGAAGTGGTGCTGGCCGACATCAACGACTCCATGCTCAAGGTCGGTCGCGACCGCCTGCTGGACAAGGGCGTGGCCGGCAACGTGCAGTTCGTTCAGGCCGATGCCGAGAAGCTGCCGTTCCCCGACAATCACTTCGACGTGGTCACCATCGCCTTCGGCCTGCGCAACGTCACCCACAAGGATGCGGCCATCGCCTCCATGCTGCGCGTGCTCAAGCCCGGTGGTCGCCTGCTGGTGCTGGAGTTTTCCAAGCCCGGCAACCCGCTGCTGGCCAAGGTCTACGACACCTACTCGTTCAGCTTCATGCCACTGGCCGGCAAGCTGATAACCAATGACTCGGAAAGCTACCGCTACCTCGCCGAGTCGATCCGCATGCACCCGGATCAGGAAACCCTCAAGGCGATGATGGTCGATGCCGGCTTCGAACGCGTCACCTACCACAACATGACCGGCGGCATCGTCGCCCTGCACCGCGGCATCAAGCCCTGATGCTGCTAACCGGGCTGCTGGCCGGCGTCGAAACGGGCCTCAACCGGGTTCTCGGCCTCGACGGCACGGCCTTGCCGCGCCTGCAGGCGCTGAGCGGCAAGGTCATCGCCGTGCACTGCCAGAGCCCCGCTCTGGAGCTGTTCATCCTGCCCAGCGGTGACGGCCTGCAACTGGCGTCGCAATGGCATGCACCGCCAGACTGCACGCTCACCGCACCCGCCGCCAGCCTGGCGCGCCTGGCACTGAGCCGCGACAAGACCGCCGTGCTGCACCGACCGGAGGTCTCGCTCGATGGCGACAGCGCGGTGCTGCTGCAACTGGCCGGCATCCTCCAGGATCTGGAGCTGGACTGGGAATACGAAGTCTCCCGCTGGCTCGGCCCGGTGGCCACTACCCTGCTCGCCGGCCATCTGCGCAGCCGGGTTAACCTGGCCAGCAACGGCGCTGCCAGCCTCAAGCAGGACCTGGCCGACTACCTGGCCGAAGAGTCACGCACGCTGGTGGGCCAGCGCGAAGCCGATGTGCGCTTTGCCGAGCTGGACCATCTCAAACTCGCCCTCGACCGCCTGGAAGCACGCATCGAGCGCCTCACTTCTGCCAATAAGTCCGACGCATGAAGCTGCTTGCCGTTCGCCGTCTGCTGCGTATCCAGCGCGTGGTCATCCGCTATCAACTGGACGACCTGCTCCTCGAACTGCCGCTGCCATTCTGGCTGCGCGCACTGTCCTGGCTGCTGCCGTGGCGCTGGCTGCCGCGCAAACCGTCGCAACTGTCGCGCGGCGCACGCCTGCGCCTGGCGCTGGAAGACCTCGGACCTATCTTCATCAAGTTCGGCCAACTGCTGTCCACTCGCCGCGACCTGATGCCGCCAGACATCGCCGACGAACTGGCGCGCCTGCAGGATCAGGTACCGCCGTTCCCCGAAGCCCAGGCCATCGCCCTGATCGAGCGTCAGCTCGGCGCACCGGTGAGCGAACTGTTCGCCCGCTTCGACAGCCAGCCGCTGGCCTCTGCCTCGGTCGCGCAGGTGCATGCCGCGCAGCTCAAGACCGGCGAGGAAGTGGTGGTCAAGGTCGTACGCCCAGGCCTCAAGCCGGTGATCCGCCAGGATCTGGCCTGGCTGTTCCTGATCGCCCGCATTGCCGAGAAGGCCTCGGCCGATGCCCGCCGCCTGCGCCCGGTGGAAGTGGTCAGCGACTACGAGAAGACCATCTTCGACGAGCTCGACCTGCTGCGCGAGGCGGCCAACGCCAGCCAACTGCGGCGCAATTTCGACGGTTCGCCGCTGCTCTACGTACCGCAGGTGTACTGGGACCTGTGCCGTCCGCAGGTGCTGGTGATGGAGCGCATCTATGGCATTCCGGTCACCGACCTGGCCACCCTGGCCGACCAGCGCACCGACATGAAGCTCCTGGCCGAGCGCGGCGTGGAGATTTTCTTCACCCAGGTGTTCCGCGACAGCTTCTTCCACGCCGACATGCACCCTGGCAACATCTTCGTCAGCACGCGCACGCCCTGGAGCCCGCAGTACATTGCCATCGACTGCGGCATCGTCGGCAGCCTTACCGACGAGGACCAAGACTACCTGGCGCGCAACCTGCTGGCTTTCTTCAAGCGTGACTACCGCAAGGTCGCGCAGTTGCACATCGACTCCGGCTGGGTGCCGGCGGAGACCAAGGTCAACGAGTTCGAGGCTGCCATCCGCACCGTCTGCGAGCCGATCTTCGAGCGGCCGCTGAAAGACATCTCCTTCGGCCAGTTGCTGCTGCGCCTGTTCCAGACCGCACGGCGCTTCAACATGGAAGTGCAGCCGCAATTGGTGCTGCTGCAGAAGACCCTGCTCAACATCGAAGGCCTCGGCCGCCAGCTGTATCCAGACCTGGACCTGTGGAGCACCGCCCAGCCCTATCTCGAACGCTGGATGCGCGAACGCATCAGCCCGCTGCACCTGCTGCGCAATCTGCAGCAACAGGCCGAGCAGGTGCCGCACCTGTCGCAGATCGCCCGCGACACCCTGGAGCGCCTGCAGCGCTCGCAGCAACGCGAAGAGCAGCACCCCAGCAGCGACCGATGGCCACTACGCCTGCTCGGCGCCGCACTGATCGCTGCCGGTACCATTCAAGGCCTGGCACCGCTGCTGGCCGCCTGGCCCGCCTGGCTGATGGTCGGCGGCGGACTCTATCTGGTGCTGCGCCGATAGCCAGTTGGCCGCGGCACTGGCACACTTGGTGAATTCACGGGCCCAAGGGCCCGGCAGACTTGGAACACCGATGAAAGATTGGCTCGACGAAATCCACTGGAACGAAGACGGCCTGGTGCCAGCGATAGCCCAGGATTACCAGAGCGGCCGCATCCTGATGATGGCCTGGATGAACCGCGAATCCCTCGCTCTCACCGCCGCCGAGAACCGCGCCATCTACTGGTCGCGCTCACGTGGCAAGCTGTGGCGCAAGGGCGAAGAGTCCGGCCATGTGCAGAAGCTGCACGAACTGCGCCTGGACTGCGACGCCGACGTCATCGTGCTGATGGTCGAGCAACTGGGCGGCATCGCCTGCCACACCGGTCGCGAGAGCTGCTTCTATCGCGTATACGAGAATGGCGACTGGAAAACCGTCGACGCCGTGCTGAAAGACCCGCACGCCATCTATGCAGGACACAGCCATGAGTGACACCCTGAGCCGCCTGGCCGAGGTACTGGAAGCGCGCAAGGGCGCAGCGGCCGACAGCTCCTATGTCGCCAGCCTTTATCACAAGGGCCTGAACAAGATTCTGGAAAAGGTCGGTGAGGAATCGGTGGAAACCATCCTCGCCGCCAAGGACGCCGCCACCAGCGGTGACTGCAAGGACCTGATCTACGAAACCGCCGATCTGTGGTTCCACAGCCTGGTCATGCTCGCCGCCCTCGGCCAGCATCCTCAGGCCGTGCTGGATGAACTGGATCGCCGTTTCGGCCTCTCCGGCCACGCGGAAAAAGCCGCGCGACCGCAATCCGAATAACTTTCACAACGGAGAACTCATCATGGGTTTCGGCGGTATCAGCATCTGGCAACTCCTGATCATCCTGCTCATCGTGGTCATGCTTTTCGGTACCAAGCGCCTGAAAGGCCTGGGCTCGGATCTGGGCGACGCGATCAAGGGCTTCCGTAAATCGATGGATAGCAGCGAAGCTGAAAAGCCCGCCGTGGAAGAGCCCAAGGGCCAGACCATCGATGCCCAGGCACGCAAGGTCGAAGAGCCGGCGAAGAAAGACTAAGCCATGTTCGACATCGGTTTTACCGAGCTATTACTGGTCGGCCTCGTGGCTCTGGTGGTGCTCGGCCCTGAGCGCTTGCCCGGCGCCGTGCGCACGGCCAGCCTGTGGATCGGCCGGATCAAGCGCAGCTTCAACTCGATCAAGGCCGAGGTGGAGCGCGAGATCGGTGCTGATGAAATTCGTCGCCAGCTGCACAACGAGCGGATTCTGGAGCTGGAGCGCGAGATGAAGGCGATGAAGCAGGACATTCTCGGCACCGGCAGCAGTAACAGCCCGCCAGCCGAGAACAGCGCCAAAGCGACCACCGAAACGGCCCAGAGCGTTCAGGACAAGAATCCCCAGCCATGAGCAATAATCCACAAGCCGACCAGGAAATGCCCCTGGTCTCGCACCTGGCCGAGCTGCGTACTCGCCTGTTGCGCTGTGTAGTGATCATCCTGCTGATCTTCGCCGGCCTGTTCTACTTCGCTCAGGATATCTACGCTCTGGTAGCAGCGCCGCTGCGCGCCTACCTGCCGGAAGGCGCGACGATGATCGCCACGGGCGTCGCCTCGCCGTTTCTCACGCCGTTCAAACTGACGCTGATGTGTGCGTTGTTTCTCGGTATGCCGGTGATCCTGCACCAGATCTGGGGCTTCATCGCGCCAGGGCTGTATACCCACGAACGGCGTATCGCGGTGCCACTACTGGTCTCCAGTATTTTCCTGTTCTATGCCGGCATGGCCTTCGCCTACTTCGTGGTGTTCCCGATCATGTTCGGCTTCTTCGCCAGCGTGACGCCGGAAGGCGTGGCGATGATGACCGACATCGGCCAGTACTTGGACTTCGTCCTGACCCTGTTCTTCGCCTTCGGCGTGGCATTCGAGATCCCCATCGCCACATTTCTGGTGATCTGGGTCGGGCTGGTAGACGTCGCCACACTGCGCAAGAGCCGCCCCTACGTGATCGTCGGCTGCTTCGTGGTCGGCATGGTGCTGACGCCGCCGGACGTGTTCTCGCAGACGCTGCTGGCAGTACCTATGTGGCTGCTGTTCGAGGCCGGCGTGCTGGCTGGTGCCATGGTCAAGCGCAAGCGCGACGAGGAACAGACCGAGGAAGAAGCCGAGGCCGAGCCCGAAGACCAACCACCCGCACCACTACCGTGAATCTGCTGCTGCTGGAAGACGCCGACTTCGTCGACGGCGACCGGGTGCGTCTCAGTGGCAGGCGCCTGAAGCATCTGCATGAAGTGCATCGCGCCGAAACCGGTGACCGCCTGCGCGTCGGTCGCCTTGACGGCTTGATGGGCGAAGGTCGACTGATCGCTCTGGATGCCGAGCACGCCGAACTGCAGGTCAGCCTCGACCAACCCCCACCGGCCAAGCTGCCGCTGACGCTGATCCTCGCCCTGCCCCGCCCGAAGATGCTCAAGCGCGTGCTGCAAACCGTTAGCGCCATGGGCGTACCGCGCTTGGTGCTGGTCAACAGCTATCGCGTGGAGAAGAGCTTCTGGCAGACGCCATTTCTCGAGGCCGAGGCCATTCGCGAACAACTGATTCTGGGCCTGGAACAGGCGCGTGATACGGTGCTGCCCGAGGTGAGCATCGAGAAACGCTTCAAGCCCTTCGTCGAGGATCGCCTGCCGGCGTTGGCAGCAGGCACGCTCGGCCTGACCGGCCACCCCGGTGATTACCCATCATGCCCGCGTGCAGTAGAGGAACCAGTGACCCTGGCCATCGGCCCGGAAGGTGGCTGGATTCCCTACGAAGTCGAGCTGCTGCGTGAAGCCGCAGGCCTGCAGCCGGTGCAACTCGGCGAGAGAATCTTGCGAGTGGAGACGGCCGTGCCGGCGTTGCTGGCCAGATTATTTTGATGCCCTGAGCGGTAGATAAGCTCCGAGTCATCCACTCTAGAAGCCGTAGCCTTTACTACGACTCAGGTAACAGCATCTGAAGCCTGATCCGACATATCGCAGTGATCCTCCCGCAGCGCCAAGGGCATACGCAGAATGACCAAAGTGCCAGCAACGCGATCGTGCAGCCCCTGCTTGCGCTTATCCACTGTCATCCAGACAGCCAACAAGAGAAAGGCATAGCCACCAAGCACGACAATCAATGCCACGAAAACCAAATAGCGTAGAGCCAGCCGCCACCACAGCGGTCGCTCTAATGTGCGAGCGTCCACCAGTTCGGCGCTAACGGCCCTCATTCCTGGGGTCTTACCCCAAAGGTGCCAACAGAACAGAAAATAGACTGGCCCCGACAGCACTAGCGCTACTTTGCTCAGCAGAGCGAACAGACCGCCATAACCGGTGGTGAAATGCATCAACAATGCCGCGCCCAGAATACCTGCAACCGACAGAATTGTTACCGAAAGGAAATCCAGTAAAGCGCCAGCCCCGCGGTCGAGGATACCTACAAGTTGGTACTGCTGCCCAGAGCCTTGGTGCTCATAGGTAAAACGATTGATACGGCGGTCGTCCATTCCCATTCACTCTCATTTTTGGAACATATCTGCTGATACTCAAACCTCCAACAGGAAGGTCACCGGCCCATCGTTGACCAAGTGCACCTGCATATTGGCGCCGAAGCGCCCGGTGGCGACCTGCGGGTGCTGGGCCTTGGCCATTTCGACCAAACCGTCGAACAGAGCAGCACCTTGCGCAGGCGGTGCAGCGCTGGAGAAGCTGGGGCGCATGCCGCTCTTGGTGTCAGCCGCCAATGTGAACTGCGAGACCAGCAACAGGCCACCCTGCATATCCGTCAGCGAACGATTCATCTTGCCCGCTTCATCGCTGAACACGCGGTAGTTCAGCAGCTTGTGCAGCGCGCGCGACAGACTGGCCTGATCGTCCTGCGGTTCGATGCCGACCAGCGCCAGCAGGCCCTGATCGATGCGCCCGACCACTTCCCCTTCCACCTCCACCCGCGCCTCAGTGACGCGCTGGATCAGCAGCTTCACGCATCCTCCGGCGGCAGGTCGAGCAGGCGTCGCGACAGCTCATCCGCGGCGCGCACCAGGGCATCGGTAATGCCGGGCTCAGCTGCAGAGTGCCCGGCATCACGGATGATCTGCAGCTCGCTGTTGGGCCATGCCTGATGCAGCGCCCAGGCATTATCCAGCGGGCAGATCACGTCGTATCGGCCATGCACGATGATGCCCGGCAGGTGGGCGATCTTCGGCATGTCACGGAGCAACTGGTTGGGTTCGAGAAAGGCGTCGTTAACGAAGTAGTGGCATTCGATGCGGGCGATGGACAGTGCGCGATGGGCATCGCTGAATCGGTCGACCACCTGGCTGTTGGGACGCAAGGTGGCGGTGCGCCCCTCCCAGGTGGACCAGGCCTTGGCCGCATGCATCTGGGCGATCTGGTCGGCACCGGTCAGGCGTTTGTAGAAGGCCTGTATCAGGTCGCCGCGCTCCTCCGCCGGGATGGGCGCCACGTAATCTTCCCAATAATCAGGAAACAGGCGGCTGGCGCCCTCCTGATAGAACCAGCTGAGCTCCTGCGGCCGGCACAGGAAGATGCCGCGCAGGATCAACCCATGCACGCGCTGCGGATGCGTCTGCGCATAAGCCAGCGCCAGGGTGGAACCCCAGGAGCCGCCGAACAGCACGAACTTGTCGATGCCCAGGTGCTCGCGAATACGCTCGATATCGGCGATCAACGCCTGGGTGGTGTTGTTCTCCAGGCTCGCGTGCGGCGTGGAGCGGCCGCAGCCACGCTGGTCGAAGGTGACGATGCGATACAGAGCAGGATCGAAGTAGCGGCGGCTGGCCGCATCGCAGCCGGCGCCAGGGCCACCATGGATGAACAGTACCGGCAACCCATCCGCAGAGCCGCTCTCGTCGACGTAAAGCACGTGCGGTTGCTCGACCGCCAGCTCATGGCGGGCGTAGGGTTTGATCTCCGGATACAAAGTCTGCATGGTTGGCTCCTGTTGGCTGGGCTACAACTGCCGTGTTCCACTCTGCCCGGCATCATAACCATGAAAAGGAAGTTCAGCATGTCGATGCGTCATCTGGCTTGGTCGCTGTTTATGTCCTTCACCCTTCTGCTCGCCGGCTGCGGTGGTCGTGACGACCCACAGGCAGCGCTGGAGGCGGCCGTACAGCAGTTGCAGGACAATATCGAGGCCAAGAGCACCGGTGCGGTGCTGGACCTGCTACATGATGATTTCCTGGCCCGCCAGGAGCTGGACCGTGAATGGGCCAAACGCACCATGACCCTGCTGTTCCTGCGCCACAAGAACATCAAGGTCATCGCACTGGGCAAGAACAGCTGGATCGACTCGGCAATCAGCAGCAAGGGTTATACCGAAGCGCAGGTGGGTCTTAGCGGCGCCGAAGGGTTGATTCCCGACAGCGCGCGGCACTACTCGGTGAAGCTGGAATGGTGGCTGGACGGCAACGAGTGGAAACTCGCGCGACTGGACTGGGAGTGAAAGCGTAGCCCGGATGCAATCCGGGAAATCCAGGGCAGACATCCCCGGATTGCATCCGGGCTACAGTTGGATCAATCGGGCTGGCGCCAGATCAGATCCGAGGTCACGTAACCCTGCTCACGCGCCACGCTGAGCAGCTTGTCGCGGGTTTCCTGATCGATCTCCGGGGTGCGTGACAGCAGCCACAGGTACTTGTGCTTCGGGTGGCCGACCAGCGCTACACGATAATCCTCGTCGTGGTAGATCACCCAGTAGTCGCCCTTGATCGGTAGCAACTTGCTGGCCCAGTTATCGAAGCGCACCCAGAGTTTGTCGGTCTTTCCTTCGACCTGTGGCTCGGCGACGCCCTTGGCCTCGATCCATTCACCGTCCTTATCACGGCAGCGGTTGGTGACGTCGATGCGCCCGTCGTCACGCAAACCGTAGTGCGCTTCGGACTGCGCGCAGTTGCGCTGAAAGAACATCGGCAGGCGCGCCAGCTCGTACCAGGTGCCCTGGTAGCGCTGCAGGTCGACCTGCATGGTCTGTGGTGGCGGCTTCTGAATGCTGCCGGTACCGGAGTTGGCGCAGCCGGCGAGGGCGAGAATGGCACTGGCGATTAGGATCGAACGCATGGAGGCTCCTGTTTACTTGAGTCCCTTACCGGAGAACAGCATGACCTTGTCCCCGGCGTACTGGACGCTGATATAGGCCTTGTCGTCGCCCCAGGTGCAACTGGTCATCCCCAACGCACCGGCACATTCGCGGGGCGCGCCGAGCAGGCTTTCCACCTCCTGCTTGCTCATACCGGCTTTGAGCTTGGAGTAGTTTTCCTGATTGACCTTGCCGCAAGCGGCGAGCAGGCAACAGGCGAGCAACGCGACGATACGCATCGACATGGATGAAGCTCCTGATGGGAAGGTGCCAGCAAGCTTGGCATAGCCGGCGACGACTTGCCCGCTTGGAGTTCAGAAACGCGAGCCGGGTTCCCGCAGGAAGGCCAGCTCTTCGTCGCTGGATGCGCGACCGAGAATCGCATTGCGATGGGGAAAACGACCGAAGCGAGCGATCACGCGCTGATGGCGCTCGGCGTAATCGAGGAAATTAGCGAACAATGGACGCTCATTGGCAGCGGCTTCGCTGAGCAGATCAGCAAACAGTTCAACCGCACGCTTCTGCAACGGCAGATCTTCGGCGTGCTCGAAGACCAGATAGGCAAAGACACGCTGGATCGGCGTCAGCCGGCGGTCCCAGCCGCGCTCCAGACCATCGCGCAGCAGCGGGCGAGCCCGTTGGTCTCCCGCAAATGCGCGTGGTGTGTCGCGAAAGATCATGCGCGGCAGTTGATCAAGCAGGATCAGTTGCGCCAGCCAGCCCTGCGGATCGTCCGCCCAGCCTTGCAGCTCGCCAATCAGTGCCTGCTCGACCCACGCGCCGAAGCGCACCTCGGCTTCACGGTCCTGGCTGTCACGCTTGCCGAACCACAACGCCTGGCGCGCCGCAGCCACCTCGGTGGCGGTGCCGTGATCAACACCGAACCACCAGTCGAGCAGCGGCTGCCAGGCCTGCATCAGCTGCGATGGTACGCGGTGATGCGCAGCACTTCTTCCTTGGAGCCAAGGTACACCGGTACACGCTGGTGCAGGGAAGTGGGCTGGATATCGAGAATGCGCTGGCTACCGTCGGTTGCAGCGCCGCCAGCCTGCTCGATGATCATCGACATCGGGTTGGCCTCGTACATCAGGCGCAGCTTACCCGGCTTGTCCGGCTCGCGAGCATCGCGCGGGTACATGAACACGCCGCCACGGGTGAGGATGCGATGCACATCGGCCACCATCGAGGCGATCCAGCGCATGTTGTAGTTACGCCCCAGTGGCCCGGTTTCACCGGCCAGCAGCTCGGAAACGTAACGCTGCACCGGGGCTTCCCAGTGGCGCTGGTTGGACATGTTGATGGCGAATTCCTTGGTCGACTCCGGCACCTTGATGTTGTCGTGGGTGAGCACGAAGCTGCCGAGTTCACGATCCAGAGTGAAGCCCTTCACGCCGTCGCCGAGGGTCAGCATCAGCATGGTCTGCGGGCCATAGATGGCGTAGCCGGCCGCGACCTGCTGAGTGCCCGGCTGGAGGAAGGCCTCCTCGCCCAGGTCGCCGGTCTGGCCATTGCGCTCAGGGCAACGCAGCACGGAGAAGATGGTGCCGACCGAAACGTTGACGTCGATGTTGCTGGAGCCGTCCAGCGGGTCGAATACCAGCAGGTAGGCACCTTTCGGATACTTGCCGGGGATCTGGTAGGCGTTGTCCATTTCCTCGGACGCCATGCCGGCCAGGTGGCCGCCCCACTCGTTGGCTTCGAGCAGAATCTCGTTGGAAATCACATCGAGCTTCTTCTGCACTTCGCCCTGCACGTTTTCGCTGTCCAGGCTGCCCAGCACGCCGCCGAGGGCGCCCTTGGACACCTGATGGCTGATCGCCTTACAGGCCCGCGCCACGACTTCGATAAGGAAACGCAGGTCGGCCGGGGTGTTATGGCTGCGAGTCTGCTCGATCAGGTAGCGGCTCAGGGTGACGCGGGACATGGACGGCTCCGGAAAGGGGAAAAATCGCGCGCAGTTTAACCCGAGTCGCCGCGCAATGCTGCCTGCCGGGATGGATGGCTGAGATCCGCGCCGGGCAAAAGGTCGCAGACGCGGTTGCGTCCGTCGCGTTTTGCCTGATAAAGCGCGGCGTCGGCAGCCTGCAGCAGCTCGTCGAGTGCCTGCCCCTGCTCAGGCCAATGGGCCAGGCCGGCTGACAGCGTCACATGCTGGTCACCACCACGGGTCGCGACATCCTGAGCGGCCAGTTGCGTGCAGATGCTTTGCAGGCGTTCACTGGCCTCACGTGGATCGGCGCCCGGCAGGATCAGCAAAAACTCCTCGCCACCGATACGAAACACCGCATCAGTGCTGCGCAGGTTATCCAGCAGGTGCTGGGCTACCGCCTTGAGTACGTCGTCGCCGACCAGGTGGCCGCATTCGTCGTTAAGGCGCTTGAAGTGATCGAGATCGATCAGGGCCAGCGCCAATGGCAGGTTCTCGCGCTGCACCCTGGCCAGTTCGCGTTCGAAGAACTCATCCAGGTAACGCCGGTTGTACAACCCCGTCAGCGGATCACACAGGGCCTGTTCGCGCAGTTGTTCGTGCAGGCTGGAGATGGTGCGCAGGCGCTCCTCGCTCAGCGCCAGCGCTTCGGCCAGCTTTAGCTCACTGAGGTGGCGCTGGGTCACGTCACGGATGTAGAGCATATGGCCGAGCAGGGTCGGGCCGTGCCGAGTGGCGCGCTGGATGGCGCGCACGCGCACCTCGTAGTAGCGCGCGGCACTGGTCAGCGTCAGCGGCAGATCCTGCTCGGGACCGTTGTGTTCTTGCAGCAACTGCTGCAGATCGGCGCCGAACACCGGCCATTGCGCCAACTCGGTGCCTTGCCATCCCGATTGCAGGCCTGCCAGTTTCAGCGCTGCCGGGTTGGCCTCGATCACACGTCCACGCGGGTCGATCACCAGCACCGGATCGAGCAAGGCTTCGAGCAGCAGATGGCGGGCCACCGGCAACAGGTCGAACAGGCGTACCCCGACGATCAGCCAGGAAAAAGCGATCAGGGTGAACGCGAAACTGAAGGGCGTCGGGTCGAAGCCGAACAGGGTCAAGCCGAACCCCACATAACCGACGTTGGCCACCCACGGCACCGCGGTGACCAGCACGAAGGCCAGATAGTGGCGGCGATGCAGCCCCTGGCTCAATGCTGCCGCACGTGTCACCACCCCCATGCAGAAGGCCATGAACAGATAGACATAGACGGCCGTAGCGTAGAACAACGGACCATGCTCGTAGCGCACCGGCGCACCCAGGCTGGCGTCGACCGGCGCACTGCCTGCCCCGTAGAACAGACCATGCCAGGGGTTACTCAGCGCCAGCCCCCAGACCAGCAGCGGTACCAGACTCAAGCCGAGGATGCTGCTACGTGCCAGAGGCGCGCGCATGCTATTGACGTATTGCCAGAGGAAGACGGCCCAGAAGGTGGGCGTGGAAATGATGCCGGGCCAGGCCATGCTGGCCCAGAACATCTTGCAGTCGGCGCTGAGGAAGGTCATTTCCAGCGCTGCAGTAACCATCCACCAGAGGCTGGCCAGATGCAGCAGGATGAAACTCTCACGTCCGGGAAAGTCGCGCTGGCGGGTCACCCAGTGCGCCAGCAGGATCACGCCGAGGCACACCAGCAGCGTCACCAATACCGGTGCCGAGAAACTCCAGCCGGAAGCCATGCAGGCCTGCATCAGCGACGCCTCCGTATTCCCGGCAAGGCAGCACTTGAATCACGTACACACGCGACACAAGACGACTGGGCGATGACGCGAATCGAAATACGCAAGGGCCTTCCTGACCTTCAATGCTGGATTGGCGCGGGGTGCCTAAGATACTGCAAAAGCCCTGCCGCAGCTGGGCTTTATTGGTCCATGTCTCTCAGACGTCCGGCGGGCGGCGCAGCACACTGGCGGCCATCGCGGCCAGCAACCCAACGCCCACTAACAGTACAGCCCAGAGTCCCCAACGCTGCCAGTCCTGGCCGGAGCCGGCTTGTGGCTCGAGCGCAGAGGCAAACGCCTCGGTCAACTCGGCACGGCCAAGGCCGACAAGTCGCTCCGGCTGATAACCAGGGATCAGGGTATGCAGTGGCAAGGCTGCCGACTGCGCGCTCGAGCTACCCAAAGCCAGCCGATAAGGCGGCTCGCCACGGGCGAGAAACACCAGTTGCGTGGCACGCAGCGCGACCTGCAAGCGTGGCGTATCCACACCCAAGCCGCCGCCCCGGGCATCCACCTGCACACGCAACTGGCGCACCGGCCAACCGGGCAGACTCAACTCATCGTTAACCACTTCACGCCCAGCCTCAGGCAGACGATAGAGTACCCCGCTTGTCAGCTGATGCCAGGCGCCCTGATCACTGCTGCGCGCCTCGAAGCGCAGTGGCGCCAGCGTATTGCTCTGTTGCAGTTCGATCCGCAGTCGCTCCAGAGGCAATGACAAGGGCAGCTGCCACTGGTACTGCCCCTCAGCGCTGGTCTGCGCCGGCATGGGATCGGACCACACCAGCGGCGCGGCCTGATGAGCCTGCCGTTGACTGCGCAGGGTAACGGCCTGCAGTTGCGGGGCCTGGGCAGGATTGCGCCACAGCAGACGCAGATACCGGGCCCGCTGGCCAGGCAGTTCGACCTGGCGCTGATCGATGCGCTCATCGGCGAAGCTCAGACGCGCCACCTGCCCTTCCCCCCAACTGCGCCAGTGCTGCAGGTCATCACTGGCCTCGATGCTGAAGCGCTGGAATCCTTCCTCGGCGCCGCTCCAGTCCAGATTCATACGCACCAGCGGCGCATCGATGGTACTGGCATCGAGCAACCAACCCCGAAGTTGCTGCTCGCTTTCGACCGGAGCATCGCCGCGCAGCTCGATCAACGTACCAGTGGTGCTGCGCTCGACGCGCAGCGCAGGTATGTCCTGGGTATCGGCGCGGCCTCGCAACGGAAACCAGCGCACGCCATGCTCCTGTTCCTGCTGCACGGTTTCGCTACGCCCCGGAATCAACGCGTAGGCCTGCATCTGGCCGTTGCTGTCGAATACACGCAAATCGCGCAAATCGCCATGCCCGGCGGCGAGGTGAACGGTGAAGGGCAGCTCCAGGCGATACCAAGGTCCCTCACCAGCGAGTTGCAGCGCTGCGCCATGCCGATAGTCCTGAGGTTTCTCACTGGCCAGGCTGAGCGCACTCAACGACAAACCCAGGAGCAGGCCCCAACGAATGAAGTTCATACGGCAGACTCCTGTTCGTTAGCGGCCGGCTCTTCGGCCTTGCGCGGCGGTAGTGGGGCGAAATAGCCCACCACCAACAGCAGCACACCGACACCAATGAACGACACGATACGCTCCAGGCCGCCGCGGTTGCCCAGTTCGACGAAGAACAACTTGGCCACCACCAGCGCGATCAGCGCGGCGCCGACCAGCCACAGCTCGCGACGCGCACGCAGGTGACCGAACAGCATCAGCGCCAGGGCGATCAGGGTCCAGACGATGGACAGGCCGGCCTGCACCAGCATTGAGTCGTAAAGTGCCGAGCTGTGCCAGGGCACGCCGCCCCACTGGTGCGCGGTACGCATCACCATCACGGTCAGCAGAGCGAACAACGACAGCCCAGCGACGCCCTGCACCACTTGCTGCGCACGCGCAGGTTGCAGACCGAAGCGCGGTAGCGCATCGCGGGCCCAGACGAACAGCGCGCCCAGGCACAACAGCAGACCCAGCTCCAGCGGGTTTATCAACGGCAGGTAAGGCAGGGGATCGCTGTCGCCAGCGCTGTTGGCATTGGCCAGCCAGAACCAGGCGAGCATCGATGCTGCCAGCGGCGCCGCCGCCCATAGCCTGTACTCACGTTCGAAACTGGCCACCGGCCAGGGCAGGCGACGCGCCTGGGCCATGGCCCACAGATAGGCGGTAGGTATCAACGCCCAGCCCAACCAGCGCCAGGCGTTGTAGTGCTCGGACAGGCTCAGCAGCAGATAACGCAGCTCCAACGCCAGCACGCCAAGCAGCAACCAGCAACCGAGCACATGAGCGACGCTGGCGGCGATGTTCGGTAGCAGCGCGCTCAAACGCCTCAGCATCAACAGATGCGCAGCAAGCACGGCGATCCAACCCAGCCAGCCATAGTTCGCCGCCGGGTGATACAGCGGATGCCAGGCATAGGCCAGAATCAGGCCTGCCACCGGCGCCAGCAGGCTGCACAGCACGGCCAGGTCGCGCCAGCCCGTGCGCAGCGCGAGCAGCATCCAGACCAGGCTCGACACAGCGGCCAGTACCAGCAGCACGCTGGCCTGCAGCTCAACGCTGACGAAACGCATCACCTCACTGGCCAAAGCCAGTGCCCACCAGGCCGCGCCCCAGGCCAGCAAGAGCTGACCCAGGCGCTGCAGACTGACGCCATCGAGCCCGGTTTCCCGCCCGCTGCGCGCCAGGCCGTGCAGGCGCCAGGCGCCGATCTGCGCGGCCAGGCCGAGTACAGCAGGGGTCCAGAAACCGGTGTGTGCCAGCGGTGACAGGCCCTCGCCACTGATACCCGACAGCAGCAACGGCCCAGCGGCAAGGAAGGTCAGGCCAGCGAATACCTGCAACACCAGGCTGAACAGTAAGGCCGCGCGCTGCTGCAGATAAAGCGCCAGCCACAGAATCAGCAGCCCCGTACCGCCCCACACCGCCGCGGCTGCGACCCAGGGCAGGACGAACAGCACCGCCAGGTTGATGAACACCAGGCCCACCAGCATGATCGCCGACAGTGCGCCGAGCAGCCGGCGGTTCTCGCGGATGTGCGGATCACGCGCTGCCAGCAACATGCCGGCGATCAGCCCCAAGCCAACCATCGACGCCGCCAGCAGGCCGAACCAGCCCGCGCTGAAGCTGCCACTGCCCAACAGCGAATCCAGCGCCATCTGGCCGAGGAACAGCAGGCCGCCGAACAACTGGATGGCGAAAGCGCTGTAAACGAAACTTGGCGCGGCGATACGCAGGCCGATGAACAGGGTCACCAGCCCAGCCAGCGCCCAGGCAATAGCGGTGCCGGGCGCCTCGAACATAAGCGGCGCGATCAGATAGACAAACGCTAGCCCGGCCAAACCCAGCCAGGGCAGCAGGCGGTTTTCCCAGGCGCTGGCAGCCTGTGGAGCCTGACGCAGCTGCCAGTAGCTGAACAGCAACGCCGCACCGAGCATCAGCGCACCCAGTGGCGAACCGTCGAGCAGGCTGCCGTAGCCATAATCCAGGCCACTGATAAACGCCAGGGCCGCTCCCACCTGCAGCAGCAGGGCAAAAGCACGCGCCAGCGGCCGGCCCTGACGCAGACCCAGCCAGAAGATACCAGCGCCTTCCACGGCCCAGGCCGCCGCCGTCCAGCGCGCGTCGAGACCGAGCGGAATAGCCAGGCTGGCGAACACCACGCCAAGCGCCAGGCAGGTTTCCACCAGCAACAGCGCGCGGTCGCCAGCACGCGCCTTGAGCACCCGTGCCAGCAGCAGATAGAACAGGCCCAGGCCGAGGGCACTGAAAGCGGCGGCGAATTCGATGTGTCGTACCAATGCCACCTGCAGGCCGAAGCCGACCAACGGAGGGCCGAACAGCGTGGTGGCATCGACGTAATCACCACGGCGCAGCGACCAGCGCAGCAGCTCGTCACGCGCTTCGGGCGCATCCGCCGCGTCACGCAGGGTGCGGCGGGCGAACAACAGGCCGATGGCCACGTACATCAGGAAGAACAGCAGCAGAAACGGCTCGGTGCTCCACAGCAGTTCCGGTGTATAGGAACGCAGCCCCCAGGCGAAACCGATGCCGAAGGTGCCGACGAAACCGATCAGGTTGAGCAGACGCCAGGCCTTGAACCAGGCGATGGCAAAGATACCGGCGTTGAGCAGAGCGAAATAGGAGAACAGCGCGACATGGTTGCCGCTGCCGGTGGACGTGAGAATCGGCGCGGCGAAGCCACCCAGTGCGGCCGCAGCCGCAAGGCCGAGGGCATTCTGCTGCACGGCGAGAATCGCCGAGAACAACGTCACCGCCACCAGCAGGCCGAGCGCCATGCCCGGATCGAGCAGCGGATGCAGGCGCATCGCGGCGAACACCGTCAGGTAAAGCACGGCGATGCCGGTGCCCTGCAACACCAGGGCGTAGTTGCGATTGCGCCGGCGCAGCCACCAGCCCAGACCGAGCAAGGCAAGGGCACTGGCGGCGACGCCCATGTAACGCAGCGCGACCGGCACCTCGACGCCTTCGGTGGCATAGCGCAGAAGGAAGGCCAGGCCGAGGAACAGCAGCACCACGCCGACACGCAGCACGGTGTTGCCGCCGAACAGCCAAGCCTTGGCCGCCGCGATACCGCGCTCGATCAGGTTCGGCTCACGCGGCGTTTGCTCGCGCCAGGGGCTTTGCTGCGCTGTCGGTTGAGGCTCGTGGGCGACTTGGGCCGCCAGCGGTACGGGCTCGTTGACAGGAGGTGGCGTTTCGATTTCCGGCAATGGGTCCAGCGTCCAGTCCAGCTCCGGCTGCGGCTCTTCGGCAAAGAGCGGCTCCGGTAGTGGTTCGGGCGCAGAACTGGCAACAGGTTCAGCAGACACGGGGACCGGGACAGGCTCCGGTTCACTGCGCTCGCCCTGCTCCACCTTCACCAGACGCTCGTGCATGGCACGCGTGCCGCGCTCGAAGCGTTCGGCGAAGTCCTTGAGCTGCGCGGCAAGTTGTACGTTGCGCGACTCCAACCCTTGCAGACGTATCGCCTGGCCCAGGCTGAGGCCGATCAACCCACCAAGAAGCGCGCCCGTGACCGATTCACTGACGCCCGCACCGAGCACCAAACCGACCAGCATGAAAATCCATTGCATGCGTATGTCCCAACCCTGAGAAAGAGGTCGCCTCGCGCTCCTGCCGTGCCCGAGACGGGCATCAGTATAAGGAGTCGCACCAACCAACACCCAGAGAGACGACTGCCAAGCCGTTCACAGGCACAACGGAAAGCGATCAGCCGCCAGCCGGTGCTTCACAAACGCCACGCGCCCGCTATCATCGCCGCCCCGTGACAGCAGCGGCGCAGACCGCACGATAGCCAAAACCATGATAAAGCCCCGCCTGATAGCCGCTGCAGAAATCGACCGCCTGGAAACCTGGGCCAAATACACTGCCGACATGTGCCACAGCTGCATGTCCACCTGCTGCACCATGCCGGTTGAGGTACGCCTGAATGACCTGATCCGCCTGGAGCTGGTGGACGAGTTCGAGCGCAGCGAGCCGCCGAAGAACATCGCCAAGCGCCTGCAGATGGACGGCATCGTCGAGCGCTTCAACCAGAAGTCGGGCATCTTCACCCTGATCCGCATGTCCAACAACGACTGCCTGTTCCTGGATCGCAAGACACGCCTGTGCACCGTCTACGACAAACGCCCGGACACCTGCCGCCATCATCCCAAGGTCGGCCCGAGGCCGGGGTATTGCGCGTATAAGCCCAAATAAGGGTTGCTGCGCGGGCAGTGACGCTGGTGCGCACAGCCTGGGCGGCCCCGCGACACCCTACGAGGCCCGGCGTAGGCCGATAACACGCCCGACACAGGCAGGGCATTGTAGGTTCTGCTGTTCGGCAGCCAGTTGCGTCACCCGCTCGGCCACCTGCTCGTCGAATGGCGCCGCGCGGCCGGCCGCGCTGTCGATGTTCATCAGCATCTGTTCGCTTTCCGCGAGGCTGACGTCTTCGCCCGGCCGATAAAGACCATGGTGGATATGCAGGCGCTTGGCGTCGTGCGCCAGCAGCTGGGTGCGCACCTCCACCCGCTCGCCCTCCTTCACCTCCGCCAGGAAGTTCAGGTGACACTCCAGGGTGTACAGCGTGTGGCCGGTGCGGGCGCGACCGGCTTCATCCAGGCCCAGCACGTCCATCAGCGCATCGGTGGCACGACTGAAGATCAGCAGGTAGAAGGCGTCACGCAAGTGGCCGTTGTAGTCGACCCAGTCAGGGGAGATGGTGGTGCGATAGGTTGGCAGATTCATGCTCGGCTTCCGATGAGGCCCTCTCCCCCAGCCCCTCTCCCACAAGTGGGAGAGGGGAGCTAGATTGGAGTCGGTCTGTAGGGTGCGCCGTGCGCACCGGGAATGACTCGGTTACTCGGCGAACTCGAAGCCGTGCTTGGCCTTGGTTTGGCGAATCGCCTCCATAACCGCCAGCAGGCAGTCATCGCGATAGCGCTCCAGGGCATCCAGGCTGCGCTCACCTTGCTGTTCGGCCGTGCCTTCGACCACCGCATCGATCAACCCATCGGTCAGTTCCGGCGCTTCCAGGTACGTCCAGGGCAGTTTCAGCGCCGGGCCGAATTGCGCCATGAAGTGGCGCATACCGGCCGGGCCGCCGGCCAGGGTGTAGGTCAGGAAGCTGCCCATGAACGACCAGCGCAGACCGGCACCGAAGCGGATCGCGTCGTCGATCTCGCCGGTGGTCGCCACGCCGTCGTTGACCAGATGCAGCGCCTCGCGCCATAGCGCTTCGAGCAGGCGATCGGCGATAAATCCTGGCACCTCCTTGCGTACATGCAGCGGGCGCATACCCAGCGACTCGTACACACTGATCGCCGCCTGCGCCGCTTCGGGCGCGGTCTTCGCCCCGCCGACTACCTCCACCAGTGGCAGCAGATACACCGGATTGAAGGGATGGCCGACCACGCAGCGCTCAGGATGAGTGGCATCTGCGTAGAATTCGCTGGGCAACAGGCCCGAGGTGCTGGAGCCGATCAACACCTTGGGGCGGGCTGCAGCGCTGATCTTGGCGTGCAGTTCGCACTTGAGTTCGAGACGCTCGGGCGCGCTTTCCTGGATGAAATCGGCATCACGCACGCAGTCCTCGATAGTGCTGACGAAGCGCAGGCGATCCAGTGCGGCGCCGGGCGCAAGACCCTGTTTTTCCAGCGCAGGCCAGGCATTGGCCAAACGCGTGCGCAGCGCAGCCTCGGCGCCGGGCGCCGGGTCCCAGGCGATGACGTCAAGGCCGTGGGCCAGGGCACGGGCGATCCAGCCAGCGCCGATGACGCCGGTGCCGAGGGCGGCGAAAGTCTTGATATCGGTGACGAAGGTCATGGTTGAACTCCGGTAGCCCGGATGCAGTCCGGGGAATTGGCGTTAGGGAATGCCCCGGATTGCGTCCGGGCTAAGGCTGTCGCGGCTAAAGCCCCTCCCACGAGAGGAGCGCGGTGCTTCAGCCGCGACGCTTGAGCTTCATCTTTTCCCGCCCCTCGGCCGGGGTCAGGGCGCGACCACCAAGGCGCTCGATGATCTCGATGGCGCGCTCGACCAGTTGACCGTTGCTCGCATGCACGCCGCGATCCAGCCAGATGTTGTCCTCCAGCCCCACCCGCACGTGGCCGCCGAGCAACATGGCCTGGGCGACCATCGGCATCTGCATGCGGCCGATGCCGAAGCCAGCCCAGGTGATGCCTGGCGGCAGGTTGTCGACCATGGCCTTCATGGTCGTGGTGTCGGCCGGCGCGCCCCAGGGAATGCCCAGGCACAGCTGGATCAGCGGATCGTCCAGCAGCCCTTCCTTGATCATCTGCTTGGCGAACCACAGGTGGCCGGTATCGAAGATTTCCAGCTCGGCCTTCACCCCTAGCTCGGTGATGCGTTTGGCGCCGGCGCGCAGTTGCGCCGGGGTGGAGACGTAGATGAAGTCGCCATCGCCGAAATTCAGCGTGCCGCAGTCCAGGGTGCAGATTTCCGGCAGCAGTTCCTCGACATGTGCCAGACGGGTGATCGGCCCGACCAAGTCGGTACCGGCGCCGAACTCCAATGGCTGCTCACCCCGGCCAATCTCCAGATCACCGCCCATGCCGGCGGTGAGGTTGATGATCACGTCGGTATCGCTTTCACGAATGCGCTCGACCAACTCACGGTACAGCGCCACATCGCGGCTCGGCTTGCCGGTCAGCGGGTCGCGCACATGGCAGTGGGCGACGGTGGCACCGGCCTTGGCCGCCTCGATGGCAGCGGCAGCGATCTCCTTTGGCGTGACCGGGATCGCCGGGTGCTTGCCGACGGTGTCGCCAGCGCCGGTCACCGCGCAGGTGACGATAACCTCGTAATTCATTTTCGACTGTCCTTTCCAGAGGCGAACGAGTGCCGACGGCGGGGCCGCAGGCGTTATGCAAAAAAGGGAGTTGGCGCCGGATCAACCGGCGCCGTGCTATCAGTTGCCGGCAACCAGCGCGGCGTTGGCGGGCTTGCCGTCCAGCGTGGTGACGCCCTCGAGCCAGGCATCGACCACCTGCGGGTTAGCCTTGATCCAGTCACGCGCCACCTGCGCGGCCGGCTTACGGTCCATGATCGGCTGCATCAGCTCGGCTTCCTGCTGACTGGTGAAGCGCAGGCTGGTGAGCAGGCGGTTGGCGTTGGGGCAACGCTCGGCGTAGTCCGGCGCGGTGACGGTGGACACCGTGGCGGCGCCATCGTTGGGGCCGAACACGTCGTCGGTGCCGGTCAGGTAGGTGACCTGCATCGACAGGTTCATCGGGTGCGGTTTCCAGCCGAAGAACACCACCGGTTTCTCGTTGCGTACGGCGCGACCGACGGCGGCGAGCATGCCCGCTTCACTCGACTCCACCAGTTTGAAGCCACCCAGACCGAACTGGTCGGAGTCGATCATCTTCTGGATCGCCGTGTTGGCGCCCGAGCCAGCTTCGATGCCGTAGATCTTGCCGTCCAGCTCGTCCTTGAATTTGGCGATGTCGGCCAGGGTCTTCAGGCCCTTGTCGGCGGTGTAGCTCGGTACCGCGAGCACCGCCACCGCATCATCCAGCGACGGCTCGGCCGCGACCTTGACTGCACCGGCATCGAGGAAGGGTTTGATGTTGTCGTCCATGATCGGCTTCCAGTAGCCGAGGAAGGCATCGATCTGACCTTTCTGGATACCGGCGAAGATGATCTGTTGCGACGCCTGGGTCTGCTTGGTTTCGTAGCCGAGGCCACTCAGCAGCTCGCTGGCGACAGCGGTAGTGGCGACCACGTCGGTCCAGCCGACGGCGCCAATTCGAACGTTCTTGCAACTGGCGTCGTCGGCCAGCAGGGAGGTACTGAAAAGGCTCAGGGTGCAGCACGCGGCCAGCGCGGTAAGACCTTTCATCTGGGTGCTCCTCATCGTGTCACAGCGGTTCTATTTCGTTCTTCTAGAGGCCTGCCAACGGACAGAACCCCCACCGTGCTCGGGGACTTTCGTCTCCCGATGAAAACACCTTACGCTTCGATTCGATGCAACATTCGCACTTGAACGACTATTTATTGATCTATGCCGACTTTTTCTTGCATGAAAACCATACTGGCCCATTAATTTCTCGGTATGCCCGTAATCCTGCACCCGTGTCGTGACCTGTATGCCCCAGACCTTCTGCTTCCTGCTGCTGCCCGGCTTTTCGATGATGGGCCTGATGTCGGCGATCGAACCGCTGCGCGTGGCCAATCGCTTTCGCGGCGAGCTGTATCGCTGGCGCTTGCTCAGCCAAGACGGCAATGCCGTGCAGGCCAGCAACGGCATGTCGCTTAACGTCGACGACAGCCTGGAGTTGCCCGCTGACAGCCAGGTGCTGTTCGTGGTCGCCGGCTTCGAGCCGCTGGCCCATTACGACCATCATCTGGCGCACTGGCTGCAACGACGCGAGCCGGAACTGGCGATCCTCGGCGGCATCGACACCGGCAGCTTCGTGCTGGCTGAAGCGGGACTGTTCCAGCACCAGCGCCTGACCCTGCACTGGGAAGCCATCGATGCCTTTCGCGAACGCTACCCGACGTTGCTGGTCACCCAGGAACTGTTCGAGATCGACGGCCGGCGCATCACCAGCGCTGGCGGCACCAGTAGTCTCGACCTGATGCTCGGCCTGATCGGCCAGGAACACGGCGAGCCGCTGGCGGTGCAGATATCCGAACAGTTCGTGGTCAGCCGCATCCGCACCCGTCTGGACCACCAGCGCATGCAGGTGGCCAGCCGCTACGACCTGCACAACAAGAAGCTGGTACGGGTGGTCGGCGAGATGGAGCGCCAGTGCGAGCAACCGCTGTCCAGCGAGGCACTGGCCGAGCTGGTGAGCATCACCGTGCGCCAGCTGGAGCGCCTTTTCCGCCACCACCTGGCGACCACACCGTCGGCCTTCTACCTCGATCTGCGCCTGGACAAGGCGCGCCAGCTATTGCGCCAGAGCGATCTCAGCGTGCTGGAGGTGAGCCTTGCCTGCGGCTTCGACTCGGCCTCTTACTTCTCGCGCAGCTACCGCAGGCGCTTCGCCGTCAGCCCCAGCCAGGATCGCCACGAGCGGCCAGCCTGAATGCACACCTGCCCGTAGGAACGGGATGCCACATGCAGAGCCACATATCCGTTCGCGACCTCGGCTTGACGCTTTCGGCAAACCCCCAGTCGTTTTTGCACCGGGTCGCCCTGCCCCCCAGGGATAAGCTCTCCCCAAAGCGCCGACGACCGACTCGGCGCATCCGTTTAGGGGACAAGCCTGATGAGCCCAGCCGAATTACACGCCGACAGCATCGTCATCGACGGTCTGATCATCGCCAAGTGGAACCGCGAACTGTTCGAAGACATGCGCAAGGGCGGCCTGACCGCGGCCAACTGCACCGTGTCGGTGTGGGAAGGTTTCCAGGCTACGGTGAACAATATCGTCGCCAGCAACAACCTGATCCGCGAGAACAGCGACCTGGTCATACCGGTGCGCACCACCGCCGACATCCGTAAAGCCAAGGAGCAGGGCAAGACCGGCATCCTTTATGGCTTCCAGAACGCCCACGCGTTCGAAGATCAGATCGGCTACGTCGAGGTGTTCAAGCAGCTCGGCGTGGGCATCGTGCAGATGTGCTACAACACCCAGAACCTGGTCGGTACCGGCTGCTACGAACGCGACGGCGGCCTGTCCGGCTTCGGCCGCGAGATCGTCGCCGAGATGAACCGCGTCGGCATTATGTGCGACCTGTCGCACGTCGGTTCCAAAACCAGCGAGGAAGTCATCCTCGAATCGAAGAAGCCGGTCTGCTACTCGCACTGCCTGCCCTCGGGCCTGAAAGAACACCCGCGCAACAAGTCCGATGAAGAACTGAAGTTCATCGCCGACCACGGCGGCTTCGTCGGCGTGACCATGTTCGCGCCGTTCCTGGCCAAGGGCATCGACTCGACCATCGACGACTATGCCGAGGCCATCGAGTACGTGATGAACCTCGTCGGCGAAGACGCCATCGGTATCGGCACCGACTTCACCCAGGGCCACGGCAAGGAATTCTTCGAGTGGCTGACCCACGACAAGGGTTACGCCCGCCGCCTGACCAGCTTCGGCAAGATCGTCAACCCACTGGGCATCCGCACCGTGGGCGAATTCCCCAACCTGACCGAGACCCTGCTCAAACGCGGCATGCCCGAGCGCGTGGTGCGCAAGGTCATGGGCGAGAACTGGGTAAGGGTACTGAAAGACGTCTGGGGCGAGTGATGAATACCTCCGGAGCCTACTGCGCACACCGATAGCTGCGTCGCGTCCTCGCGACAAGCTCGCCGTACATGCGTACTGCTCTCGCTTGTCGCTCCGGGTCTCCTTGCTCTCAGCGTGCTCGCTACGGCTCCACAGGCATTCACCCGCACCGTTAAGAATGCAAGACAACCGAATTCTGGAGATTGAACACATGTCCACCCACGCCCCCGAAATGCCCATCCAGGTCGACGATGAAACCGGCGTCTGGACGACCGACGCGCTGCCGATGCTGTACGTGCCGCGCCACTTCTTCGTCAACAACCACATGGGCATCGAGGAAGTGCTCGGCGCCGACAAGTACGCCGAGATCCTCTACAAGGCCGGCTACAAGTCCGCCTGGCACTGGTGCGAGAAGGAAGCCGAATGCCACGGCCTTGAAGGTGCCGCCGTATTCGAGCACTACATGAAGCGCCTGTCGCAGCGTGGCTGGGGCCTGTTCGAAACGCAGAAGCTCGACCTGGAGACTGGCCATGCCGAGGTCAAGCTCAAGCATTCGGCCTTCGTTTACGTGTACGGCAAGGTCAATCGCAAGGTGGATTACATGTTCACCGGCTGGTTCTCCGGCGCCATCGACCAGATTCTGGCCGCCAAGGGCAGTCCGATCCGCACCGTCACCGTGCAGGAGTACAGCGGTTCCGAAGAAGGCCATGACGACGGCCTGTTCGTCACCCGGCCACTCTGAGTCACCCATAAGAATTCCGTGGAAAGGCCGGACTGCAGCGGCGACACCCTCGCCGCTGAAGCGCCTCCCACAACGCTAGAGCGCTTACCGTGAGGATGCCGTAATGGCCTTCGAAGCAATGTTCCAGCCGATCCAGATCGGCAAGCTGACCATCCGCAACCGCGTGCTCTCCACCGCGCACGCCGAGGTCTACGCCACCGACGGCGGCATGACCACCGAGCGCTACGTGAAGTACTACGAGGAGAAGGCCAAGGGCGGCATCGGCCTGGCCATCTGTGGCGGCTCCTCGGTGGTGGCCATCGACAGCCCGCAGCAGTGGTGGAGTTCGGTCAACCTGTCCACCGACCGCATCATTCCGCACTTCCAGAATCTCGCTGACGCCATGCACAAGCACGGCGCCAAGATCATGATCCAGATTACCCACATGGGTCGTCGCTCGCGCTGGGACGGTTTCCACTGGCCGACCCTGATGTCGCCGTCCGGCATCCGTGAACCCGTGCACCGCGCCACCTGCAAGACCATCGAGGTCGAGGAAATCTGGCGGGTGATCGGTAACTACGCGCAGGCCGCACGCCGTGCCAAGGAAGGCGGCCTGGATGGCGTCGAGCTGTCCGCCGTGCACCAGCACATGATCGACCAGTTCTGGTCGCCGCGCGTGAACAAGCGTACCGACGAATGGGGCGGCACCTTCGAGGGCCGCATGAAGTTCGGCCTGGAAGTGCTCAAGGCCGTGCGCAAGGAAGTCGGTGACGACTTCTGCGTCGGCATGCGCATCTGCGGCGACGAATTCCACCCGGACGGCCTGTCCCATGAGGACATGAAGCAGATCGCCGCCTACTACGACGCCACCGGCATGATCGATTTCATCGGCGTTGTCGGCTCGGGCTGTGACACCCACAACACCCTGGCCAACGTGATTCCGAACATGAGCTACCCGCCGGAGCCCTTCCTGCACCTGGCGGCAGGCATAAAGGAAGTGGTCAAGGTACCGGTGCTGCACGCGCAGAACATCAAGGATCCGAACCAGGCCACGCGCATTCTTGAAGGCGGCTACGTGGACATGGTCGGCATGACTCGCGCGCACATCGCCGACCCGCACCTGATCGCCAAGATCAAGATGGGCCAGATCGACCAGATCAAGCAGTGCGTCGGCGCCAACTACTGCATCGACCGCCAATACCAGGGGCTGGACGTGCTGTGCATCCAGAACGCCGCCACAAGCCGTGAATACATGGGCGTACCGCACATCATCGAGAAGACCACAGGCGCCAAGCGCAAGGTGGTGATCGTCGGTGGCGGCCCAGCCGGCATGGAGGCGGCTCGCGTCGCCGCCGAACGCGGTCATGACGTGACCCTGTTTGAAAAGCAGGAACAACTGGGCGGGCAGATCACCCTGGCGTCCAAGGCGCCGCAGCGTGACCAGATCGCCGGCATCACCCGCTGGTATCAACTGGAGCTGGCGCGCCTGGGCATCGATCTGCGCCTGGGTACTGCGGCCGACGAGGCCACCCTGCTCGATCTGCGTCCAGACATCATCGTGCTGGCCAACGGCGGCCATCCCTTCCTGGAGCAGAACGAGCACTGGGGCGCTGACGAAGGCCTGGTGGTGAGCAGCTGGGATGTGCTCTCGGGCAAAGTGGCGCCGGGCAAGAACGTGCTGGTGTACGACACCATCTGCGAATTCACCGGCATGTCGGTCGCCGACTACCTGGCCGACAAGGGCGCACAGGTGGAGATCGTCACCGACGACATCAAGCCAGGCGTGGCCATTGGCGGCACCAGCTTCCCGACCTACTACCGCAGCCTGTATCCGAAAGAAGTGATCATGACCGGGGACCTGATGCTGGAGAAGGTCTACCGCGAAGGCGACAAACTGGTAGCGGTGCTGGAGAACGAATACACCGGCGCCAAGGAAGAGCGCGTGGTCGACCAGGTGGTGGTGGAGAACGGCGTGCGGCCTGACGAGTCGCTGTACTACGCACTCAAGCAGGGCTCGCGTAACAAGGGCCAGATCGATGTCGACGCGCTGTTCGCGATCAAGCCGCAGCCGTGCCTGAGCGAGCCGGGCGACGGCTACCTGCTGTTCCGCATCGGCGACTGCGTGGCCCAGCGCAACACTCACGCGGCGATCTATGACGCCTTGCGCCTGTGCAAGGACTTCTGATCTAACCGCTGAACCGGTGTGGGAGGGGCTTTAGCCGCGACTAGGTAAGCAGCATCGCGGCCAGAGCCTCTTCCATCAGCCCCACCCTCGGGCTTGAGGATGTCCTCGATGTTAAACACCCTGCTCCCCATTCTGCTCTTCGCCGCCCTGACCCTCGCGGTCATCGGGGCGGCCAAGCGCTTCTTCATGTGGCGTCGCGGTCGGCCGGCCAAGGTCGACTGGATCGGCGGCCTGCTGAAGATGCCGCGTCGCTACCTGGTGGACCTGCACCACGTGGTCGAGCGCGACAAGTACATGTCCAAGACCCACGTGGCCACCGCCGGTGGCTTCGTTCTCGCGGCAGTGCTGGCCATAGTCGTGCACGGTTTCGGCCTGCACAACCGCATCCTCGGTTTCGCCCTGTTGGCGGCCACGGTGCTGATGTTCACCGGCGCCCTATTCGTCGCCAAGCGCCGCCTGAACCCGCCCTCGCGCCTGTCGAAAGGCCCGTGGATGCGCCTGCCGAAAAGCCTGCTGATGTTCGCGGCCAGCTTCTTTATCGCCACGCTGCCGGTGGCCGGCATCCTGCCGCCCGACTTCGGTGGCTGGGTGCTGGCCATCATCCTCGCCGTCGGCGTGGCCTGGGGTGTATCCGAGCTGTTCCTCGGCATGACTTGGGGCGGGCCGATGAAGCACGCCTTCGCTGGCGCCCTGCACCTGGCCTGGCACCGCCGTGCCGAGCGCTTCGGTGGCGGTCGCTCCACCGGCCTGAAAGCGCTGGACCTGAATGACCCAAAAGCCCCGCTGGGAGTGGAAAAGCCCACTGACTTCACCTGGAACCAGCTGCTCGGCTTCGACGCCTGCGTGCAGTGCGGCAAGTGCGAGGCCATGTGCCCGGCCTTCGCCGCCGGCCAGCCGCTTAACCCGAAGAAGCTGATCCAGGACATGGTCATCGGCCTGGCCGGCGGCAATGACGCCAACTTCGCCGGCTCGCCCTACCCAGGCAAGCCGCTCGGTGAACACAGCGGCGGCCCGCATCAGCCAATCGTCGATCTGAACGGCAAGGCGCTGGTGGATGCCGAAACCCTCTGGTCGTGCACCACCTGCCGCGCCTGCGTCGAGGAGTGCCCGATGATGATCGAGCACGTCGACGCCATCGTCGATATGCGCCGTCACCTCACGCTTGAGAAAGGCTCGACGCCGAACAAGGGCGCCGAAGTGCTGGAAAACCTCATTGCTACCGACAACCCAGGCGGTTTCAACCCGGGCGGTCGCCTGAACTGGGCTGCCGACCTGAACCTGCCGCTGCTTGCCGACAAGGGCGAAACCGACGTGCTGTTCTGGGTCGGCGACGGCGCCTTCGATATGCGCAATCAAAGAACGCTTAGGGCCTTCGTGACGATCCTCAAGGCTGCCGACGTCGACTTCGCCGTACTCGGCCTGGAAGAGCGCGACAGCGGCGACGTGGCTCGCCGCCTGGGTGACGAAGCGACCTTCCAGCACCTGGCCAGGCGCAACATCGCCACCCTGACCAAGTACCGCTTCAAGCGCATCGTCAGCTGCGACCCGCACAGCTTCCACGTGCTGAAGAACGAATACGGCGCTCTCGGCGGCAACTATCAGGTGCTGCACCACAGCACCTTCATCGAAGAGCTGGTGCGCAAGGGCTCGCTGAATCTCGGCCAAAGCAAGGCCGCCAGCGTCACCTATCACGATCCCTGCTACCTCGGCCGCTACAACGGCGAGTACGAAGCGCCGCGTGCGGTGCTCAAGGCCATCGGCATCGAGGTCAAGGAGATGGAACGCTCGGGTTTCCGTTCGCGCTGCTGCGGCGGCGGTGGTGGCGCGCCGATCACCGACATCCCCGGCAAGCAACGTATCCCCGACATGCGCATGGTCGACATCAAGGAAACCGGTGCCGAACTGGTAGCCGTCGGCTGCCCGCAATGCACCGCGATGCTCGAAGGCGTGGTCGCCCCACGCCCGGAGATCAAGGACATCGCCGAGCTGGTCGCTGAAGTGCTGATCGAAGCCACCGAGGTGGCGGCCAAGCGCCCTGCCGCCAAGCGCGAACTGGCGGAGGTACAGTGATGAAGCAACAATCCAAGCGCATCCAGGAGGCCCAGGCATGAGCGACATAATCCGCCGCGACCCACGCGCCGAGTGGATCGCCCGCAACCGCCTGCATCCACTGCATGCCTCGATGCAGAAGGCCGAAACCAGCTGGATGGGGCCCAATGGCATCGTCCGCAAGAACCCGCACGTCATTGCCGCCGGTTTCGTCGGCCCGGCCGGGCTCAAGCGCATCGATCGCAGCGGCGCCCAACAGGGCACTGTCGGCAAACGCAGCAACGCCAGCGTCGAGGTGCAACTACCGCTGCACATTATCGAACAACCAGCCTTCCACATCTGCGTGGTGCCGGATATGGTCGGCGGACGTCTCTCCAGCCATGACAAGGATCTGCTCGGCCTGGCACGCAAGCTGGCCGGCGATAGCGGCGCGGTAGTTGCCGTGATCTTCGGCGAAGACAAGGAAGGCGCCTTCGACACAGCCGGCGTCGACCGCCTGCTGCGCGTCCAGGGCGACGCTTTCGACGGCTACGCCCCGGAAGCCCGCGTACTGGCGCTGAGCGCCGTGGAGAGCCAATTGGCGCCGCGCCACTGGCTGCTGCCCGACAGCCGCACCGGCGGCGGCGAACTGGGCCGACGCCTGGCCGCCAAGCTCGGTGAGCGCCCGGCCACGCGCGTCTGGCAGGTCGCCGGCGAGCAGGCCATCGGCCGTGCCGGCAGTGGCCAGCAGGATATCCAGCGCGCACTGCCACGGTTGATCCTGGCCGCCGCCGAATGCGCCGAGCCGGTCAGCGACACCCGCCATGAAGTCCGCTTGCTGGAGCTGGCCGAAAAAGTCGCGCACAGCCTGCCGCGTGTCGAAGATCTCGGCCCGGTGGCCGTAGACCCTGCACAGATTCCCATGGCCGAAGCCGAATTCATCCTCTCCGGCGGCAACGGCGTGAAGGACTGGAAGATGTTCCATCAGGCCGCCATTGCCCTGGGCGCCACCGAGGGTGCCTCGCGCGTGGCGGTCGACGATGGCTTCATGCCGCGCAACCGTCAGGTCGGCGCCACCGGCACCTGGGTCACCGCTCGCGTCTACCTGGCTGTCGGTATTTCCGGCGCCATCCAGCACCTGCAGGGCATCGGTGCCTGCGACAAGGTGGTGGCAGTGAACATGGACCCCGGCTGCGACATGATCAAACGTGCCGACCTCTCGGTGATCGGTGACTCGGCAGCGATCCTCGCAGCGCTGATGGAGCGCGTCGCGACCTGGCGCCAGGAAGGAAAACGTGATGCGGCCTAACTCTCACGAATGCTCCCTCGTGGGAGGGGCTTCAGCCGCGACAGATTGCGTGCTTGGCCAGATCGCGGCTAAAGCCGCTACCACGGTTCGAGGTTGCCACCATGACTGATCTGAATATCGTCGCCCTGGTCTCGGTCGGCGCCCACCCGACCTCCGCTCGCCCACGGCGTGCCGAGCAGGACGCGCGCGCGGTGGAGCTCGGCCTGCGTCTGGCCGGACAGAATCTGCAGCTTTTGCACGCTGGCGATCCCCAGGCCGAAGCCCTGCGCGGCTACCTGGGCATGGGATTGGAACAGCTCGACGTGCTGGAGCAGCCCGAAGGCGCCGACGCCTTGCCGCTGCTGGTCGACTACCTGCAAGGCAGCCGCACGCAGCTGGTGCTCACCGGCAGCCAGGCGGAAACCGGCGAAGGCTCGGGCATGCTGCCGTTCCTGCTCGCCGAGCGGCTGGGCTGGCCGATGGTCGTCGGCCTGGCCGAAGTGGAGAAGGTCGAGAACGGCGTAGCTCAGGTTCTGCAAGCACTGCCACGTGGTCAGCGGCGGCGCCTGAAGGTACGCCTGCCGTGCGTCGCAAGCGTCGATAACGCGGCTCCGGTCGCGCGCCAGAGCGCCTTCGGCCCAGCGCGACGCGGACAGATCGAAGCACATGAAGTGACGGTGGTGGATGACACGCTGCTGGCCGAGGCCAGCCTGCAGCCGGCCAAGCCGCGGCCCAAGCGTCTCAAGGTGATCAAGGCCAAGACCGGCGCGGAACGGATGAAGGCAGCTACAGCCAAAGCCAGTGGTGGCGGCGGCCAGATCCTCAAGGATGTCTCGCCACAGGAAGGAGCAGAGGCTATCTTCAAGCTACTGATCGAAGAAGGCGTCCTGCGTTGACGCCCCAAGCCAAGGAGCCACGACCATGATGCATGCCGATCTGATCGACCAGGAAGACTTCCGCGAACGCCTGATCGCGTTGGGCCTGAGCATTCCAGCAGGCGTCACGCCCGAGCAGGCTTGCGAGCTGGCCGTCAGCGGCCTCAGCGCCGAACGTGCCGTGGCCTTGCGTCATCTGGTGGAGGAGTTGCTCGGCGGCAGCGCCACCCTACTGCCCAACGTGCGCGAAGCCATCAGCAAGCACCTACTGCCAGCGCTGGTGCCCAAGCCGGCTTGATATTCCTCGGTGCGCATGGCGCACCCTACGGACGGACACCCTACAGCAACGACACAATGAAAGCGGGGCGCCACTGGCGCCCCGCTTTCATTGCAGCTCGACCTAAATACGTACGCTGGCGAAAGTCGACTCGCCCTGGGCACGGTTGAGCGCCAACATGGCACCGGAATGAGCTTGCTGCTCAGGGATCGGCAACAGCACCACCAGGTTGTTGCCCTGCTGACCGGCGCGCTCATCGCGTGGCGGAATACCGAAATATTCGCGGTAGCACTTGGAGAAATGCGGGGTTGAGACGAAGCCGCAAACCGAGGCCACTTCGATGATCGACATGCTGGTCTGCTTGAGCAACTGGCGTGCGCGGATCAGGCGCAGCTTGAGGTAGTAGCGCGACGGCGAGCAGTGCAGATACTTCTGGAACAGGCGCTCGAGTTGACGACGGGAGATGTCGACGAAGCAGGCCAGCTCGTCGAGATCGATCGGCTCCTCAAGATTCGCCTCCATCAGCGCGACGATTTCCTGCAACTTCGGCTGGTTGCTGCCAAGCATGTGCTTGAGCGGTACACGCTGGTGATCCTGCTCGTTACGAATACGTTCGTAGATGAACATTTCGGAGATGCCGGCTGCCAGCTCGCGGCCATGCTGCTGACCGATCAGGTGCAGCATCATGTCCATCGGCGCGGTGCCGCCGGACGACGTGTGGCGATTGCGATCGATGGAGAACAGGCGAGTGGTGATGGCGGCACGCGGGAAAGCTTCCTGCATCGAGGCCAGGCACTCCCAATGCACGCTGCAATCGTAGCCGTCGAGCAGACCGGCCTTGGCCAGCGCCCAACTGCCGGTGCACACAGCACCGAGCAGGCGCCCCTGGCGCGCCTGCAGTTGCAGCCAGCTGACATGTTCACGCTTGACGCTGTGTTGAATATCCACGCCACCACAGACGATCACCGCATCCAGCGCCGGCGCACTTTGCATGGCCGCGTCCGGGGTGATCTGCAAGCCATCGCTGGCGCAGACCGGCAGGCCATCATGAGTCAGGGTATGCCAGCGAAACAGTTCCTTGCCGGAAAGCTGGTTGGCCATGCGCAGGGGCTCTACCGCCGAAGCGAGAGAAATCAGGGTGAAGTTGTCCAGGAGCAGGAAGCCGATGGACTGGGCGACACGGTTCTGGGGATGCGCCCCTTGGCTGAACTGCGACATTGATGGAACCCTCTCACGCTAAGCACGGTGTGAGCCCAATTGAAGTGGGCCTCTGTTATATCCTGGCCAGGCCTGAAAACCCGGTGGCTATGCATCTCTACGCAAAGGTCATGCCTAAATTGATCAAGCGTTCAATAAAAACAGAGCCTTCCATGCGTGGCGCGCCAGACGGGCTTCTTGACGCGAATCCAAGAGCTTGCGAAACGCTCTCAAAGCCTCTTGCCACAAGGCTTTGAGCATTTCGGTAGCACGGATTGAGTGGCCTGCTACGGCTTCCCTGATTACCAGTAACGGACGGACGGTAACAGCAGCGACCGATCGGTCACGACCGAAGGAGTCGATGACCGCACGCGTCGCACCAAAATCTCGCGAAGCGGTGGCCTAGCCGGAATCACTGCACCAGCACAGGTCAACGCTCGCCAAAGTGCCAGCCGCCAGACCTGATAGAGACAAGCGACCTGACGAATCCGCAACAGGTTCGCGATGATCCAACTTTCGTCAGCACGTCCAGATCTCCAACCGACTCGTACATATTCAATCGCGCCGCAGCGAGCAGCCGTATCAAGGTCTTTTCTCGGCATGCCAGTGTCGCTTCTCGCCCAGAGGGCGGCCCACCTCTTGCTGTGAAATAGCCAATCGTCCGCCCCAGGAATCTTCCAGCGGCTTCAGCCGCCCGAACAGAGGCACACCCCATGAACAGATTTGCTCGCTGGCTGCTCGTGATCGCCCTCACCTCTTCCACCACCTTGTACGCCGCAGAATCCGAGCGCTGCGAGCTGGTACGCCTGAGCGATGTAGGCTGGACCGACATCACCATGACCACCGCCGTGGCTCGCCTGATACTGGGAGAGATCGGCTATCGCACGCAGATCCGCCGCATGTCACTGCCCGATACCTATCGTGGATTGTCCGAAGGCCAGTTGGACGTGTTCCTTGGCAACTGGATGCCGGCACAGAGCGAGCAGGTACAGCCGCACCTGGACAGCGGCAAGATCGAAAAACTGCACACCAACCTGCCCACGGTGCGCTACACCCTGGCAGTGCTGGCACCAGGTTATGAAGCGGGGCTCAAGGACTTCGCCGACATCCATCGTTTCAAGGACGAGCTCAGCGGGCAGATCTTCGGCATCGAGCCCGGCAACGAAGGCAACGAGATGGTCAAAGGCATGATCCGCGACAACGTATTCGGCTTGCAGGGATTCACCCTGGTGGAATCCAGCGAAAGCGGAATGCTCAACCACGTCGAACGCACTCAGCGCCTGGGCAAATGGGCAGTTTTTCTGGGCTGGGAACCGCACCCGATGAACGAGCGTCTGAAGATGAGCTATCTGGCCGGTGGCGATGATTATTTCGGCCCCAATTACGGTGCAGCGCAGGTCAACACGGTGGCACGCGGCGGTTTCAGCCAGCAGTGTCCCAATCTGGCCAAGCTGTTTCGCAACATGACCTTCACCATCGCCGCAGAAAACCATTTGATGAGCGCCGTGCTGGAAGGCAATACCAATCGCCGCCGCGTGGCCAAGCAGTGGATCGAAGACAACCCGCAGATGGTTGCGTCCTGGCTGGAAGGTGTGACTCGCTATCAAGGCGACCCCATCAGCAAGGTATTCGACGTATCGCTAGCGAAAAATGACTGATAAATTCGACGAAATAGCCGAGAAAAATCAATAAAAATGGCAGAAAGCAGAGAACACTTCATGGCTCGAAAGGGATTTCCCTTGTCGTGTCGAGAATCACGGCCAGGCTCGCAAGCCTGGCCGGCCATGACCGATCGGTCACATTGCGCCGACTTTGGATTTTTCAACGCTTTTCGGCACGCCTCCACCTCTGACTGTAAATTTTTTTCAACATCGCCACAGCCCCCGCGCTACGCCGCCTGCGCCTCGCTTAAAGGTCTGAAAACCAGCACCGGCGCGGCTTTCAGCCTTGGCCAAGGGACGAAAAAGTCTGTTAAGGTTTTTAAAGCACGTTCTCGAAAGCGCTTCTCGATGCTCACATCGAGCGCTATTCAAAACGGCATCACGCAGTGCTTTCAGGAGCCCGAAAAACGGCGAAAACATGGAAAAACACGGGGTGTGACGGGCCATGTCGTCGCCCAACACGTCAGGGTCGCAAACCGATAATTGCGCAGACCCCAAGACTATATCGTTGAGTCAGCCGATGACGTCGCTGCCGCCTCCCGAGGGGACCGGCAGACTGGGGCCCACCGCCCCGGACCGAAGAACAGATAAGCGCTGGCCCACCATCGATAGGGCGCCAGCCCAACAAGAAATTTCGGATGTACGCATGCGCCAGGACGACGCATGAAACCCCAAAGGAATGGGCTTCGAAACACTGCCAGAGGGTTTGGAAAGCGGTTTGCAGCACGGCAAGACAGTGGTCACTCATCAACAGGTTGCAACGACGCAGTGGGCAGTTTCTGCCACCAGCCGCGTCCGCTGCAGCGTGCCCGAGCGCCACATCCGACGCCCGCAGCGAAGCGCTCGCCAGCCCCGAAACCCAGCAAACACCCAAACAGGTATCAGAAGCCTGACACCGCTGTTCTACGCTTCGACGATGCGTACCCAGCCGTGCCAGCGCGAACTGGATGCCGATTGAAGGGGAAACGTCCCATGCAGTCTGGAAAGATCGTGGTCGAACACCTGTACAAGGTTTTCGGCCCTAACCCACAAGAAGCCATCGACCTGCTCAAGGAAGGCTGGAGCAAGGAGAGGATTCTGGCCGAGAAAGGCGCCGTGATCGGCGTCAGCGATGTGTCGTTCAGTGTCGAAGAGGGCGAAATCTTCGTGCTCATGGGCCTGTCCGGTTCTGGCAAATCCACCCTGATCCGTCTGATCAACCGTCTGGTCGAGCCCAGCGGCGGTGACGTCTACATCGATGGCCAGAACGTGGCCAAGCTGCCGCAGTCGCAACTGATCGACCTGCGCCGCCGCGACATGAGCATGGTCTTCCAGTCCTTCGCCCTGATGCCTTCGCGCAGTGTGCTGGATAACGCCGCCTTCGGCCTGGAAGTGGCCGGCACCGGCCGCAAGGAGCGCGAGAAGCGCGCCATGGAAGTGCTCAAGCAGGTCGGCCTGGACACCTTCGCCCACAAGTACCCGCACGAACTCTCCGGCGGCATGCAGCAGCGCGTCGGCCTGGCTCGTGCACTGACGGTGAACCCGTCGATGATCATCATGGACGAGGCCTTCTCCGCCCTCGACCCGCTCAAGCGCCGCGAGATGCAGGACGTGCTGCTGGAGCTGCAGAAGACCCATCGCCGCACCATCATCTTCGTCTCCCACGACATCGAAGAAGCCATGCGCATCGGTACCCGCATCGGCATCATGGAAGGCGGCAAGCTGATCCAGGTCGGCACCCCGCAGGAGCTGATCGAGAAGCCGGCCAACGAATACGTGCGCAACTTCTTCGACACCGTCGATACCAGCCGCTACCTCACCGCTGGCCAGCTCAAGGCCGACAGCGTGCCGACCTACGTCTACAACGGCAGCGCGCCGGACGCCGCGAAAATCTGCAAGGAGCTGCAGGCGCTGGACAAGCACTACGCCTTCATCGTCGACGAACAGAACAACTTCCAGGGTTCCATCAGCCTGGAGAAGATCGCCCTGATGGTCGACGGCGACGAACCCCGACCACTCGAAGCGGATGCGCTCAAGCAGGTCGTGCCGGTGCCCGAAGACATGCCGCTGGAAGATGTGATCACCCGCCTGGTGGACAACGAAGGTCCGATCCCGGTGGTAGACGCCGACGGCCATTACTGCGGCGCCATCAGCAAGGGCCGCCTGCTGACCCGACTGCAGGGGGAATCCAATGAGTGACAAGAAACTCGACCTGGGTAGCTGGGTCAACGACGTCGTCCAGCACCTGCTGGACAACTACAGCGGTGCCTTCGACAGCATTGGCAGCGTGGTCGCCGGTTTCTCCGAGGCCATCGAGAAGGTGCTGATGCTGCCGCCAGCCTGGCTGCTGATCGCCATCTTCGTCGCTCTCGGCCTGTGGCGCATCGGCGCACGCTTCGCGATTTTCACCGCCGTGGCCTTCATCCTGATCGTCATGACCGGTTTCTGGGATCAGACCGTGGTCACACTCGGCCTGACCTTCTCTGCCACCCTGATTAGCCTGCTGCTGGGTATCCCACTGGGCATCTGGGCTGCCAAGAGCGAGCGCGTGGCCACCATCATCCGGCCGATTCTCGACTTCATGCAGACCATGCCGGCGTTCGTCTACCTGATCCCGGCTGCCATGCTCTTCGGCCTCGGTCGCGTGCCAGGCATCATCGCCACGGTGATCTTCGCCATGCCGCCAGCCGTGCGCCTGACCAGCCTGGGTATCCGCCAGGTGAACAAGGAAATCGTCGAAGCTGGCCAATCCTTCGGCTGCACCAGCCGCCAGTTGCTGTTCAAGGTGCAACTGCCCAATGCCATGCCGTCGATCATGGCCGGGGTCAACCAGACCATCATGATGGCCCTGTCGATGGTGATCATCGCCTCGATGGTCGGCGCCGGTGGCCTGGGTAACGATGTATTGGCAAGTATCCAGCGACTGGACATCGGTCTAGGCTTCGAGAGCGGCATGGCCGTGGTGCTGCTGGCGATCATCCTCGACCGCATCACCGAAAGCTTCGGCACGCCGCAGACCGCCAAACGCGGCCTATTCGCCTGGTTCAGTGGCAAACTGCAGCGCCAGTCCAGCTAATCCGTTTTTTCACTTCACAGGGAACCGCAGATGAAAACGATCAAGACCACCGCCGTCATCGGCTTGTTGTCCTGCGCACTGATGCAGGGCGCCATGGCCGCTGAACCGGCGAGCTGCAAGCAGGTACGTTTCGCCGAAATTGGCTGGGCCGACATCGCCGCCACCACCGGTGTGGCCATGACCCTGGCCGAAGGTCTGGGCTATCAGCCACGCAAGATCATGGCCTCGGTGCCTATCGCCTTCACTGGCGTGAAGAGCGGCCAGGTCGATGTCTTCCTCGGCTACTGGGCGCCGTCGATGGACTCGGTGATCGAGCCCTTCCTCAAGGATGACGGTGTCAAGGTGCTGCCCAAGGCCAACCTCGAAGGCGCCAAGTACACCCTGGCCGTGCCGACCTACGCAGCCGAGGCTGGCCTGAAGAGCTTCCAGGACATCGCCAAGTTCAAGGATCAACTGGGCGGCAAGATCTACGGCATCGAGCCGGGTAACGATGGCAACCTGTTGATCGACGGCATGATCAAGAACAACCAGTTCGACCTCGGCGACTTCCGCATGGTCGAGTCCAGCGAAGCCGGGATGCTGGTGCAGGTATCGCGCGCCATCAAGAAGAAAGAGCCGGTGGTCTTCCTCGGCTGGGCGCCGCACCCGATGAACACCCAGCACGACATCACCTACCTGTCCGGCGGTGACGACGTGTTCGGCCCCGACTACGGCGCGGCCAAGGTCTACACCGTGGTACCGCCGGATTACGAAGCGCGCTGCGAGAACGTCGGCAAACTGCTGAACAACCTGCAGTTCACCGTCGATATCGAAAGCCAACTGATGGAAAAGGTGCTGGAGAAGGAAAACCCGCAGACCGTCGCCAAGGAGTGGATCAAGGCCAACCCGGCGATCCTCGACCAGTGGCTGAGCGGCGTGACCACCTTTGACGGTCAGGACGGCGTTGCCGCCGTGAAGAAACACGTCGGGCTGTAACAGGCCACGACCCGATTCGGGCTCGAACCTCAGGGTTCGAGCCTGAAAATCTCCTCGTAAACCACTAGCGGCTGATTTCTGGCCGTGACGGGGAGACTTTGCCCGCGAAACCGCTATCTGCTGCGCAACACGGATTCGCAAGGCCCGCAATGAGAACGAGCCAGTCAACGATTTTGCAACTGCCACTCACTGATGGAGCACAACAACATGCGCGTATTTAAGCACCTCTGCCTCGGCGCTGCCGCCCTGGCCATCGGCATGGGCAGCGCCCTGGCCGCCGACAAACCCACCCTGAAGATCGGCTACGTCAACGGCTGGGACGACAGCGTCGCCGTCACCCATGTCGCCGGTGAAATCCTGCAAAGCAAACTCGGCTACACCGTCGAGCTGAAACCGGTCGAACCCGCCATCATGTGGCAGGGCGTGGCCCGTGGCGACCTCGATGCCACGCTCTCCGCCTGGCTGCCGGCTACCCACGGCGAGTACTACGACAAGCTCAAGGACAAGGTGGAAATCCTCGGCACCAACTACTCCGGCGCCAAGATCGGCCTGATCGTGCCGGACTACGTACAAGCCAAGACCATCGAAGACCTTGAAAAATATTCCAAGGACTTCGACGGCAAGATCACCGGTATCGACGCCGGTGCCGGCGTGATGCGCCGCACCGAAGACGCGATCAAGGAATACAACCTGGCCAGCATCAAGCTGATGCCGAGCTCGGGCCCGGCCATGGCCACCGCCCTGACCCGTGCCGAGAAAGCGCAGAAGCCGATCGTGGTCACCGGCTGGATTCCGCACTGGATGTTCGCCAAGTGGAAACTGCGCTTCCTCGAAGATCCGAAGAAAGTCTTCGGCGACGACGAGCGTGTCGACACTGTGGCCAACCCGGAACTGAAGGGCAAGGCCGCCGACGCTGCCGCCTTCCTCAGCAAGATTTCCTGGAGCGGCGAAGAAGTCGGTGCAGTCATGCTGGCCATCCGCGAAGGCGCCAAGCCTGACCAGGCCGCCAAGGACTGGATCGCCAAGAACCCGGACCGCGTTGCCGAGTGGCTGAAGTAAGCCTCCCCCAGTCGCATCACAAAGCGGGCTTCGGCCCGCTTTGTCGTTTCCGTAGGATGTTGCAAGGTCGCGTGTGCACCGCAGGCACCGATGATAAGGCGGTGTGCACGGCCAAGGTCGCCCCGTGACAGCCTGCGGAATCGGCGCCCCGCCCCCGCTCCCCCACCTCGCTTGATTGATCGAACGATCAAAATCCGCCTAGACTCGGGCCCAACTTCACCCGCTGGAGACCCCCATGCCCAAGGTCGGCATGCAGCCCATTCGTCGTTCGCAACTGATCGCCGCCACCCTGGAAGCGGTCGACCAGGTCGGCATGGCCGATGCCAGCATCGCCTATATCGCCCGCCTGGCGGGGGTGTCGAACGGCATCATCAGCCACTACTTCAACGACAAGAACGGGCTGCTCGAAGCGACCATGCGCCATTTGATGCAGGCGCTCAGCAATGCCGTGGGGGAACGCCGTCGCGCATTGCGCGAGGACAGCACGCGAGCACACCTGAAGGCGATGATCGATGGCAACTTCGATGAAAGTCAGGTCAGCGGCCCGGCGATGAAGACCTGGCTGGCGTTCTGGGCCAGCAGCATGCACCAGCCGGCCCTGCGCCGCTTACAGCGGGTCAATGATCACCGCCTCTACTCCAACCTGTGTGGCCAGTTCCATCGCGCGTTGCCGCAAGACCAGGCACGCTTCGCCGCCCGCGGCCTGGCTTCGCTGATCGACGGTCTTTGGCTGCGTGGCGCGCTGTCCGGCGAGGCCTTCGACACCGAGCAGGCGCGCCGCATCGCTTACGACTATCTCGACCTGCAGTTGGCCAAGGCCCGTTAGGGTTGTCGGCGGCGAAGCCTCAGGAGCTCGATCCTTCAACCCTGGTGGGCTAAAGCCCACCCTACGGACGACCGTTCGCCCGCGTGCATGTCGCGTTTGGCTGCGCGCTGTCGTTTTTGTTGATTGATCGTTCAATTTAAATAAAATAGGCTGTTCTCTTAGCAGATTGCCAAGTGCAGAGGACAGCCCATGCCCCATTTCGCCGAACAGCAGCTCTACATCGGTGGCCAGTACGTCGCCGCCAGCAGTGGAGAAACCTTCGACAGCATCAACCCGGCTACCGGTGAGGTGCTGGCCAAGGTGCAGCGCGCCAGCCAGGCGGATGTCGACCGCGCCGTGGCCAGTGCCGCCGAAGGGCAGAAGGTGTGGGCAGCGATGACCGCCATGCAGCGCTCGCGCATCCTGCGCAAGGCCGTGGACATCCTGCGTGAGCGCAACGACGAGCTGGCCGAGCTGGAAACCCTCGACACCGGCAAGCCACTGTCGGAAACCCGCTACGTCGATATCGTTACCGGCGCCGACGTGCTGGAGTACTACGCTGGCCTGATCCCGGCCATCGAGGGCGAGCAGATCCCGCTACGCGAGACTTCTTTCGTCTACACCCGCCGCGAGCCACTGGGCGTGGTCGCCGGCATCGGCGCCTGGAACTACCCGATCCAGATCGCCCTGTGGAAGTCTGCTCCGGCCCTCGCCGCCGGTAACGCGATGATCTTCAAGCCCAGCGAAGTCACCTCGCTGACCGCACTGAAATTGGCCGAGATCTACACCGCAGCCGGCCTGCCCGACGGCGTGTTCAACGTGCTCACCGGCAGCGGTCGCGAAGTCGGCCAGTGGCTGACCGAGCACCCGGGTATCGAGAAGATTTCCTTCACCGGCGGCACCGTCACCGGCAAGAAAGTGATGGCCAGCGCCTCCAGTTCCAGCCTCAAGGAAGTGACTATGGAGCTGGGCGGTAAATCGCCACTGATCGTGTTCGAGGACGCCGACCTGGACCGCGCCGCCGACATCGCGGTGATGGCCAACTTCTACAGCTCCGGCCAGGTGTGCACCAACGGCACCCGCGTGTTCGTACCGCGCATGCTGCAAGCGCGCTTCGAGGCCAAGGTGCTGGAGCGGGTCAAGCGCATCCGCCTCGGCGATCCACTCGGCGACACCACCAACTTCGGCCCGCTGGTGAGCTACGCGCACATGGAAAGCGTGCTCGGCTACATCGAGCAAGGCCGCAAAGAAGGCGCGCGCCTGCTGATCGGCGGTTCACGCGTCACCGATGGCGACTACGCCAAGGGCGCATACGTGGCGCCGACCGTATTCACCGATTGCCGGGACGACATGACCATTGTCCGCGAGGAAATCTTCGGCCCGGTGATGAGCATCCTCATCTACGACAGCGAAGAGGAAGTGATCCGCCGCGCCAACGACACCGACTACGGCCTGGCTGCCGGCGTGGTGACGCGCGATCTGAACCGCGCGCATCGGGTGATCCACAAGCTGGAAGCCGGCATCTGCTGGATCAACACCTGGGGCGAGTCGCCGGCCGAGATGCCGGTGGGCGGCTACAAGCAGTCCGGCGTCGGCCGCGAGAACGGCCTGGTCACCCTCGGCCACTACACCCGCATCAAGTCGGTGCAGTTGGAAATGGGCGATTACGCGTCAGTGTTCTGAACACCGTTTTGTGGGAGCGGCCGGGCGGCGCACCGCTTCAGCCGCGAAAGACATCGCGGATGAATCCGCTCCTACCAAGAATCGCCGCCCCCGCAGCCCGGATGCCATCCGGGGACATTCATCCAGGTTTTCCCGGTTCGCAGCCGGGCAACAGGAGGAAGCATGACCCAGGAATTCGACTACATCATCATCGGCGCCGGCTCGGCCGGTAACGTCCTGGCCACCCGTCTGACCGAAGACGAAGGTGTCAGCGTGCTGCTGCTGGAAGCTGGCGGCCCCGATTACCGCCTCGACTTCCGCACTCAGATGCCGGCCGCCCTGGCCTTCCCGCTGCAGGGCCGACGCTACAACTGGGCCTATGAGACCGAACCCGAGCCGTATATGAACAACCGCCGCATGGAGTGCGGGCGCGGCAAGGGCCTGGGCGGCTCATCCTTGATCAACGGTATGTGCTACATCCGCGGTAACGCGCTGGATTTCGACAACTGGGCCACGGCCAAAGGCCTGGAAGACTGGACCTACCTCGACTGCCTGCCGTACTTCCGCAAGGCGGAAACCCGCGATATCGGTCCCAACGACTACCACGGCGGCGATGGCCCGGTGAGCGTGACCACGCCCAAGGCCGGTAACAACCCGCTGTTCCACGCCATGGTCGAGGCTGGCGTGCAGGCCGGCTATCCGCGCACGGATGATCTCAACGGTTACCAGCAGGAAGGCTTCGGCCCGATGGACCGTACCGTGACCCGGGAAGGCCGCCGCGCCAGTACCGCGCGGGGCTATCTGGATCTGGCACGGGCGCGCGCCAACCTGACCATCGTCACCCATGCCACCACCGACCGCATCCTGTTCGACGGCAAGCGCGCCAGTAGCGTCAGTTATCTGATCGGTAATTCGAATGACACCATCACCGCCCGTGCCCGCCGCGAAGTGCTGCTGTGCGCAGGTGCCATCGCCTCGCCGCAGATCCTGCAGCGCTCCGGCGTCGGCCCTGCCGCGCTGCTGCGTGAGCTGGACATCGCGCTGGTACATGAACTGCCTGGCGTCGGCCAGAACCTGCAAGACCACCTGGAGATGTACCTGCAGTACGCCTGCACCCAGCCGGTGTCGCTGTACCCGGCGCTCAAGCTGCTCAACCAGCCAGGCATCGGCGCGCAATGGCTGTTCGCCGGCAACGGCATCGGCGCCAGCAACCAGTTCGAGGCCGGAGGCTTCATCCGCACCCGCCCGGAATTCGCCTGGCCCAACATCCAGTTCCACTTCCTGCCGGTGGCGATCAACTACAACGGCAGCAACGCAGTGAACGAGCACGGCTTTCAGGCTCACGTCGGCTCGATGCGCTCGCCCAGCCGCGGGCGTATCCAGCTCAAGTCCAAGGACCCGCACCAACACCCGAGCATCCTGTTCAACTACATGAGCCATGAGCAGGACTGGCAGGAGTTCCGCGACGGCATTCGCCTCACCCGCGAGATTATGGCGCAGCCGGCACTGGACCCTTACCGTGGCCGTGAAATCAGCCCTGGCGCGCATGTGCAGAGCGACGACGAGCTCGATGCCTTCATCCGCGAGCATGCGGAAACCGCCTTCCACCCGTCCTGCTCGTGCAAGATGGGCGAGGACGACATGGCAGTCGTGGATAGCCAGGGCCGCGTGCACGGCGTGCAGGGCTTGCGCGTGGTGGATGCGTCGATCATGCCGGAGATCATCACCGGCAACCTCAACGCCACCACCATCATGATGGCGGAGAAGATCGCGGACTGGATTCGCGGTCGCCAGCCCTTGCCGCGCAGCACCGCGCCCTACTTCGTCGCCGGTGAGCGCCCAGTGCGCGGCACGCCGCTGCGCAGCCAGCACGACAGGTTAGTCGGGTAATTCCTGGCGGATCATCCAGTGCCCCTCGGGCGGCATCAGCCGGCCGAGGTCGAAGCGATCCAGCGCCTCCGCGTCGAGCATTTCGATCTGCGGGCTCACCAGTTGCGGCAGCTTTTCGCCCTGCAGGCCACGAACGGCCAGATCCAGCGCGATACGCGCCTGAATCACCGGTGAGTCGGTGGGCGCGGCCAGCACCTGCCCCTCGCGTATCTGCTCCAGCACCCGCTCGGTGGCGTACAGCGACAGCACCTGTGCCTCGGAGCCGAGGTTACGCACCAGTTGCGCAGCGAAGGCTGCTGCTTCGGCATTGGCAATCAGATAATCGAGGTGCGGATGCTGCTTGAACAGCTCGCGCGCCAACTGCGCCTGCCGGCTGCGATCCACTGGACCATAACCGCCATGGACCAGGGTCACCCGGGTTCCCGGCAAGGCATCGCGCAGACCACGCTCGGCATCCTGCACCCAGCCGGCATCGGCTGGACCTGGTAGCCAGCCGACCTGAATCGGCCGACCATCGCTGATGCGCACCAGATACTCGAGCGTGGTGCGCGCCATGTCGGCGAAATCGACCCGCGAATGTGCGCTCAGCGTTGGGCACTCCAGGCGATTGACCAGATCGATGACCGGGCGACCTGCCTTGCTCTGCACTTCTGCCGCACTGCACAGGTCATAGGTGTTGATGCTGGCGACGACGAAGGCATCGGCGCCCTCGGCCACGCAATGCTCGAACTGCTCCACCTGCACATTGGCATGCTCGTAGCCACCGGCCTCATAGATGCCCAGGCGTACGCCCAGACGGTTGGCCTCCTGATCCAGGCCCCAGGCCACGCCCCACCAGTAGCGGTCCTTGCCATGGGGCAGTAGCGCGCAGATCCGCCAGGGCTGGCTGGCCACCGGCAGAGGCCGGTAATCCAGCAGGCGGCCATCGGCACGTACCGGATACGGAAACCACTCGGCTGCCAGCAATGGCTGACAGGCCAGCGAAAACCACAGAGATAACCAGCGCATGAAGCCATCCTTAGCCCTTGCCGGGCGATGTGCCAGTCAACCCAGCGTAGCACTCCCGTTGACTCGCGCCTGCCCGCAGCCTGCCGCAGTTGCCCCTGCTGAACCAGCAGCCTAGAGTGAAGGACACAAACCATGAGAACAGCATGACCACCCCTGCCCTGCTCGATCCACGCACCGCCCGCCTGCTGCCCTGGATAGTCGCCATCGCCTTCTTCATGCAGACGCTGGACGGCACCATCCTCAACACCGCACTACCGGCCATGGCGGGTGATCTCAACGAAGATCCGCTGCGCATGCAGTCGGTGGTGATCGCCTACATGCTCACCGTGGCCCTGTTGATCCCGGCCTCAGGCTGGGTCGCCGACCGTTTTGGGACGCGCCGTATCTTCTTCGGCGCCATCGCCCTGTTCAGCCTCGGTTCGCTGCTCTGCGCGCTGTCGGAGTCGCTCAGCATGCTGATCGGCGCACGGGTCATCCAAGGCCTTGGCGGCGCGCTGATGATGCCGGTCGGGCGCCTGGTGGTACTGCGCGCTTATCCGCGCTCGGAGCTGGTGCGGATCATGAGCTTCATCACCCTGCCCGGCCTGCTCGGCCCGCTGATCGGTCCAAGCCTGGGCGGCTGGCTGGTGGAAGTGGCGAGCTGGCACTGGATCTTCCTGATCAACCTGCCGGTCGGACTGCTCGGTTGCTGGGCGGCGCTGCGGCATATGCCGGATCTGCGCGGACCGGAACGCAGCCGCTTCGATACCGCCGGGTTCCTGCTGTTCGGCGCGGCGATGCTGCTGATCACCGTGGCGCTGGAAGGGCTCGGCGAGCTGCACCTGCCGACCATGCGCGTGGTGCTGCTGTTGCTCGGCGGCATGGCCTGCCTGGCCGCTTACTGGTTGCGCGCCGGGCGCATCGAGCACCCGTTGTTCTCACCCGCGCTGTTTCACACCCGCAGCTTCGCCGTGGGCATCATCGGCAACCTCTTCGCCCGCCTCGGCAGCGGCGCGCTGCCTTTCCTCACGCCGCTGTTGCTGCAACTGGCGATGGGCTATTCGCCGGCCCAGGCCGGCATGAGCCTGATCCCGCTGGCGTTGGCGGCGATGGCGGCCAAGCCAATGGCCAAACCGCTGATCGAACGCCTCGGCTACCGCACCATTCTCACCAGCAACACCTTGCTGCTCGGCGCTCTGATCGCCAGCCTGGCACTGGTCGATGCCGAAACCTCGACGCTGCAGTTGATCATCCAGCTGGGCCTGATCGGTGCCTGCAATTCACTGCAGTTCACCGCGATGAATACCGTGACCCTGATCGACCTGGACAACCGCGACGCCAGCAGCGGCAACAGCCTGCTGTCGGTAGTGGTGCAACTGGCGATGGGCCTCGGCGTTGCCTCGGCGGCAGCACTGCTCAGCGGCTTCAGCCGTGAGCTGGGCGACAGTGGGCATGTGCTGCAGGCATTCCAGGCCACCTACCTGAGCGTCGGCCTGCTGTCGATGCTGGCGGCGGCGATCTTCCTGCAACTGGATGCGAAAGATGGCCGCAGCGGTCGCAATATCGAGGTTTCAGCGGACGAATGATCGGGCCTGCTACACTGCCGGCCTGTTTCTACATGCCCGAGCCCCAGCCGTGACCGCCAACGCCTTCGCCAGCCTGCCCCTTTCCGCCGCCATGCAGGCCAACCTCGCCGCCATCGGCTATGCCGAGATGACGCCGATCCAGGCCGCCAGCCTGCCGCAGATTCTCAAGGGCCGCGACCTGATCGCCCAGGCCAAGACCGGCAGCGGCAAGACCGCAGCCTTCGGCATTGGCCTGCTGCACCCGCTCAACCCACGCTACTTCGGCTGCCAGGCCATGGTCCTGTGCCCGACGCGCGAACTGGCCGACCAGGTGGCCAAGGAACTCCGCCGTCTGGCCCGCGCCGCCGACAACATCAAGGTGCTCACCCTGTGCGGCGGCGTGCCCTTCGGTCCGCAGATCGGCTCGCTGGAGCACGGTGCCCATGTCATTGTCGGCACCCCAGGGCGGGTACAGGAGCACCTGCGCAAGGGCACGCTGAAAGTCGATGGGCTCAATACCCTGGTGCTCGACGAAGCTGACCGCATGCTCGACATGGGCTTCATCGACAGCATCAGCGAAATCATCGAACAGACCCCGGCACGCCGCCAGACCCTGCTGTTCTCCGCCACCTATCCGCCCGCCATCGAGCAACTTGCCGCACGTTTCTTGCGTAGCCCGGAGCGGGTCGAAGTGGAGGCTCAGCATGATGACGGACAGATCGAGCAGCGCTTCTACGAAATAACGCCGAGCCACCGCATGGAAGCGGTCAGCACCCTGCTGCGGCATTTCCGCAAGCAACCAACCGTGGCCTTCTGCGCCACGCGCCAGCAGTGCGACGAGCTGGCCGCGCAGCTGGAGGCCGAGAAGATTTCCGCTGCGGCCCTGCATGGCGATCTGGAACAGCGCGAGCGCGATCAGATTCTCGCCCTGTTCGCCAATCGCAGCCTCAGCGTGCTGGTGGCCACCGACGTGGCCGCGCGCGGTCTGGATATCGCTGGACTGGAAATGGTGATCAACGTCGAGCTGTCGCGTGATGCCGAGGTGCATATCCACCGTATCGGCCGTAGTGGTCGCGCTGGCGAGAAAGGCCTGGCACTGAGCCTGGTGGCGCCCGCTGAAGCCGGTCGCGCCCAGGCCATCGAAACCCTGCAAGGCAAGGAGCTGGCCTGGTACCCATTACCCGCGGCCAAGGCAACGGGTGAGCCGTTGCTGCCGCCGATGCATACGCTGTGCATCGGCGCCGGACGCAAGGACAAGCTGCGCCCCGGCGATATTCTCGGTGCCCTGACCGGCGACGCCGGGCTGCCCGGTAGTCAGGTCGGCAAGATTGCCCTGTTCGACTACCAGGCCTATGTCGCCGTCGACCGCGATGTCGCCCGTCAGGCACTCAAGCGCCTCACTGAGGGCAAGATCAAGGGCAGAACACTGCGCGTGCGTCTACTGTAAGAGCCTGCACACGACCTGCTGCGCGTCGGCGCTACTGCGTTGAAAGCAGGCTCGGACGCTCGTTTTCCTGCCGGATGCTCTGGCTCGCAAGATCGCGAACAGGCTCTTAGGCTGATATAAAGCATCAAAAGGCCTGGGCCGGAGTTACCCATGCGCAATATTCTGGTCATTGAAGACAGTCCACTGGTACTGAAGATCCTCGAACATCTGTTTCGCCAGGAAACCGATCTGGAGCCGATCTTCTGTGCCTCGCTGGCAGAAGCCGAAGTGATGCTGGAAACCTCGGCCGCGCTGTTCTTCGCCGCCATCGTCGACCTGCACCTGCCCGATGCACCGGACGGCGAGAGCGTCGACCTGGTGATGCGCTATAACCTGCCGTGCATCGTGCTCAGTGGCAGTTACAACGAGCAGCGCCGTGATGATCTGCTGATGAAAGGCGTGGTCGACTACGTGCTCAAGGAAAGCCAGCACTCCTACGAGTATGCCTTCCGCCTGCTGCACCGGCTCGATCACAACAGTCACATCAAGATTCTCATCGCCGACGACTCCACCGCGCAGCGCCACTACATTCGCCACATTCTCGAGCCGCACCACTACCAGATCATCGAAGCCAGCGACGGCAAGGAGACGCTGCGCCAGCTGAACGAGCACCCTGACCTCGACCTGCTGGTCCTCGACCATGCCATGCCCGGCGTCAGCGGTTTCGAGCTGGTCAAACTGCTGCGGCAGAAACTGCGCCTCAATGACCTGATCATCATCGGCGTGTCCGCCGACCCCAAGGGCTCGCTCAGTGCGCAGTTCATCAAGCACGGCGCCGATGACTTCCTGCGCAAACCCTTCTGCCCTGAAGAGCTGAATTGCCGGGTGATGTCGACCCTGGAGCGACGCGACCTGCTGCGCGCATTGAAGAAGGCCGCGCAGTTCGATGCCCTGACCGGCCTGAACAACCGCCGCGCCTTCTACGAGCAAGGCATGCAGATACTGCAGAAGGCGCAACGGGAAAGTCGCGAGGTCAGCGTGGCGATGCTCGATCTCGATCACTTCAAGCAGATCAACGATGGCTTCGGTCATGCCAGCGGCGACAGCGCCCTGGTGGTGTTCGCCCGAGCCATGAGCACTGCCTTCCCCGACATGCTGCTGGGCCGCCTGGGCGGTGAGGAATTTGCCCTGCTCACCCTGCACGGCGCGGAGCATGTGGTGCAGGCACTGGATAAACTGCGCCGACAGTGCGCCGGCCTGCACTACGCCGTTGGTGCGCCTGCGCTATCGTTCAGCGCCGGCCTTTACCAGGGTGAACCCGAAGACCTAGAAAGCCTGCTGCACGAGGCCGACATTCGCCTGTATCGCGCCAAGCAGCAGGGCCGTGCCCGCACCGTACTGAGCTGATCAGGGACCGTGGCGCTTCAATGTCGCGGCATAGCTGCCGTCTTCGCTCATGGATTGAATCGCCGCATCGAAACGCCGGGCAATATCGCGATGCTGTGGATGGCTACGGCGTATCAGGATATGCAGACCGTTCTCGCTCAGCGGCAGTGGCAGAAACTCCAGCTCATCACGAATGCTGCTCAGTGTGCGCCCGAGCATGTAGCGCGCGACCAGCTCATCCTCCAGTGCCAGTTGCACGCGCCCGGCATGCAGCATACGCGCGGCGATCTCGAAACTGCCGACCCCGACCTTGAGCAACTGCGGGTCGCTGTCGAACTCCTTGGAATAGGCATACCCCCTGACCACCGCGATGCTGTGCGAGTAGAGGTCAGCAAGGGTCTCGAAGCGAATGTTGCTGCCCTTGCGCTGCATGAAGCGGATGCGATTGACCAGATAGGGCTGGGAGAAATAACCGTACTCGGTGCGATCGGCGCTATACCAGGCGTTGATCAGCACATCGTAATCCCCGCGTTTGAGCCCTAACACAGCACGCTCCCAGGGCACCTCCACATAACTGGTGGTGTAGCCAGCGCGGGCCAGCGCCTGCTCCACCAGATCACTGGCCAGCCCCTTGCCGGGCAAGCGTTGATCATTGAACGGCGGCCAGGGGTCGGCCACCAGACGCAAAAGCTCAGCCGAGGCCGATGCCGGCGACAGCAGCAAGAGCAATAGCCAGGCACGCACGACGGTCATGAGTGGAAATCCATCCGAAATGATCAGTTCTAGGCTCTGTACGAAAAGTGCCTGCGCTCGGTGATGCTTCGTTAAAAACGGGTTCGGAATGCTCATTTACAGCTCGTAAACTCCGCTTCCTCACCCGTTTTTGCCTCGCCTGACCTTCGCTCGACGACTTTTCGTACAAACCCTAGTGATAGCAGGCACAACGCCACTCGTCACTGTCTCATATCTGAGACAGTCATTCGCAGTGTGCCCTTCTTGCCAGTAGCGCGCTGACAGAAGCGTCGGCACAGAGCGGTTCGGGTAAACTTCAGCGGTTTTCGCGCGGCGATGGCTGCGTCAGCAGATTCACCTGAGGACATCCCGTGTTGCAAACCGACGTATTGATCATCGGCGCAGGGGCCGCCGGCCTGATGTGCGCAGCCAGTGCAGCTGCCCGTGGTCGCCGCGTGCTGGTGCTCGACCACGCCAACAAGGCCGGCAAGAAGATCCTCATGTCCGGCGGCGGGCGCTGCAACTTCACCAACATGTATTGCGAGCCGAGCAACTTCCTCTCCGGCAACCCGCACTTCTGCAAATCCGCCCTGGCGCGCTTCACCCAATGGGACTTCATCGGCCTGGTGGCCAAGCATGGCGTGCCGTATCACGAGAAGAAACTCGGCCAGCTGTTCTGCGATAACAAGTCCAGCGACATCCTCGAACTGCTGCTGGCCGAGTGCGCAGAAGCAGGCGCAGAGATCCGCCTCGACACCGCCGTGCAAGGCATCGAGAAAACCGACGCCGGCTTCTGCCTGCAAACCGATCTCGGCGCCGTGGCCTGCCAGTCGCTGGTGATCGCCACCGGCGGGCTGTCGATTCCGACCCTGGGCGCCACCGGCTTCGGCTATCAGGTGGCCAGACAATTCGGCCACGAACTGCTACCAACCCGCGCCGGGCTGGTGCCGTTCACCCTCACCGATCCACAACTCAAGGCGCTGTGCACCGAGCTGTCCGGCACTTCGGTGGAGGATTGCCGGGTAAGCTGCAATGGCCAGAGCTTCGTCGAGAACATCCTCTTCACCCACCGCGGCCTGTCCGGGCCGGCGATCCTGCAGATTTCGTCCTACTGGCAGCCGGGCGATACCGTGCACATCGACCTGCTGCCGCACATCGACCTGCCTGAATGGCTGGCGACGCAACAGCGCGAGCGCGGCAACAGCGAGCTGAAAACCCTGCTGGCCGAGCTGTTCACCAAGAAGATGGCGACCCTGCTGGTCGACGCCTGGTTCAGCAACAAACCCCTCAAGCAGTACACGCCTGGCGAGCTCAAGGCGATCGCCGAGCACCTGGCCGACTGGCAACTGGTGCCGGCCGGTACCGAGGGCTACCGTACCGCCGAGGTAACCCTGGGCGGGGTGAACACCGACGAGGTGTCGTCGAAGACGCTGGAATCGCTCAAGGTGCCGGGGCTTTATTTCATCGGCGAAGTGCTGGACGTCACCGGTCACCTCGGCGGCTTCAACTTCCAGTGGGCCTGGGCTTCGGGCTACGCCGCCGCGCAATACGTCTGAGACAAAATTTTGCGCACCATTTGAAGGCGCGCCGGGAACTGCCGGCGCGGCGCAGACTCTGCTGTGAACAGCCTATGCAACGCTGCAATCACAGGGATGACGCCGCATCATGACGTTCGAACAAGGCCTGATCTTCGCCATTCTAATCGCCAGCATGGGCTTGTTCATCTGGGGCCGCTGGCGCCACGATGTGGTCGCACTGGGGGCGCTGCTGGCCTGCGTGATCGTCGGCATCGTGCCAGACCGCGACGCCTTCGCTGGTTTCGGTCACCCGGCAGTGATCACCGTTGCCTGCGTGCTGGTGCTCAGCCATGGCCTGCAGCGCACTGGCGCGGTCAATCGCCTGGCGCAACGCCTGCTGCCCAGCGGCGCGGGCGCTCTAGTGTCTATCGCCGCGTTGACCAGCCTGGGGGCGCTGCTCTCGGCGTTCATGAACAACGTCGGCGCCCTCGCCCTGCTGATGCCCATCGCCCTGCAGATTTCCGCGCGCCTGGAGCTGCCGCCAGGGCGCGTGCTGATGCCGCTGGCCTTCGGCACCATCCTCGGCGGCATGACCACACTGATCGGCACACCGCCAAACCTGATCGTCTCCAGCTTCCGCGCCCAGCATGGCGGTGGCCCCTTCGAAATGTTCGACTTCAGCCCGGTCGGCGTGGCCGTGGCGCTGGCCGGCGTGCTGTTCATCAGCCTGCTCGGTTGGCGCCTGGTGCCCAAGCGCGAAGTGGGCAGCGCCGCCAGCTTCGACACCGGCCATTACCTGACCGAGGCGCGGGTCAAGGCAGGTGGCAAGGCCGAGGGCAAGACCCTGCGCGAGATCGAACAGCTGCTCGATGAAGCCGACGCACAGGTGGTGGCCATGGTGCGCAACAAGCTGCGCCTGACTGCCCCCAACCCGCGACGCGTGCTGCAGGCCGATGACGTGCTGGTGATTGAGGCCGATCCAGCAGAGCTGGGCGAAGTGCTCGGCAAGCTGGACCTGCTTCTGGAAGCAGAACGCGAAGCCAGGGAAGCTGAGCAACAGGATGACAAGAACGGTGATACCGAGAAGAAAGCCAGCAACGACGAAGATCGTGCAATGCAGGAGCTGCTGGTCAAACCTGACTCCTCGCTGATCGGTCGCTCCGCCAGCAGCACGCGCTTACGCAGCCGCTACTCCATCAACCTGCTGGCCATCTCACGGCAGAGCCATCGCTCGATCAAACGCCTGCGCTCGACTCTGATCCAGGGTGGTGACGTGCTGCTGATGCAGGGCAGCGCCGAGGATATCGGTGAGTTCGCCAACGACTACGACTGTGTGCCGCTGGCCGCACGCACCATCAACATTCCCGATCCACGTCAGGCCAACCTGGCCCTTGGCATCATGATCCTGGCCATCGTCGCGGCGGCCTTTGGTCTGCTGCCCACGGCGATCGCATTCGCCTGTGGGGTGCTGGCCTACATGCTGCTGCGCCTGGTGCCGCTGCGGGCCGTCTACGAGTCCATCGACTGGCCGGTGATCGTACTGCTCGGCGCGTTGATCCCGGTGGCTGGGGCGATGTCCAGCACAGGCGCGGCCGACCTGCTGGCACGGGTGCTGATGGAAAATCTGGCACAGGGCAACGCCATCATCACTCTGACCCTGTTGCTGGTGGTGACCATGACCCTGTCGGATTTCATGAACAACGCGGCAACCGCAGCGGTGATGTGCCCGATTGCGCTGAGCGCCGCTAGCCAACTCGGCGTCAGCCCGGACGCGCTGTTGATGGCAGTGGCCATCGGCGCCTCATGCTCGTTCCTCACGCCCATCGGCCATCAGAACAACACCCTGATTCTAAGCCCTGGCGGTTTTCGCTTCGGCGACTATTGGCGCCTGGGGTTGCCGCTGGAGATCCTGGTGGTGCTGGTCAGCATCCCGTTGCTGCTCTGGGTCTGGCCGCTGTAATTAGCCGCCAGACTACCTATCGCACCGGGGCCCGCCCTGCCTCAGAGCTGCTCGATCACGCTGGCCGGCGACTGAAAACGTAGGTCGTGCGCCTCGGCGACACTGGCGCAGGTGATGATGCCGCGCGCGACATTGAGGCCAGCGAGCAGGTGGGGATCCTCCTGCAAGGCTCGTCGCGTACCCTTTTGCGCCAGCGCCACGACGAACGGTAGCGTGGCGTTGTTGAGTGCCAGGGTCGAGGTGCGCGCCACCGCACCCGGCATGTTGGCCACGCAGTAATGCACCACATCATCGACCACATAGGTGGGCTCGGCATGGGTAGTGGCGCGCGAGGTTTCGGCGCAACCGCCCTGGTCGATGGCGACATCCACCAGCACTGCGCCCACCTTCATCTGCCGCACCATCTCCGCAGTGATCAGCTTGGGTGCGGCGGCGCCGGGAATCAGTACCCCGCCAATCACCAGATCAGCAGCCAACACCTGCTCGCGCACCGCCGCGCGGGTGGAATAGAGCGTGTTGATGCGATTGCCATACTGGGCATCGAGCCGGCGCAGTGCGTCGACGCTCTTGTCCAGCACCGTGACATCGGCGCCAAGGCCAACCGCCATGGCCAGGGCATGGCTACCGACCACGCCGCCACCGAGAATCACCACCTTGCCCGGCGCCACGCCCGGCACACCGCCCAGCAGGACGCCGCGCCCACCGCGGGCCTTTTCCAGGCAACCGGCGCCGGCCTGGATCGACATGCGTCCGGCCACTTCTGACATCGGCGCCAACAAAGGCAGGCGCCCCTGTGCATCGGTCACCGTTTCATAGGCGATACAGGTGGCACCGCCGGCCATCAGCTCTTCGGTCTGCGCCCGGTCCGGCGCCAGGTGCAGGTAGGTGAACAGCGTATGGTGGGAACGCAACCTGGCGCGTTCCACCGCCAACGGTTCCTTGACCTTGACGATCAACTGCCCCTGCTGGAACACCTCGGCCGAGCTCTTCGCGACATGCGCACCGGCCTCAAGGTAATCCTCATCGGCGAAACCGATGGCGGCGCCTGCATGGGTTTCGATCCACACCTCATGACCGAGCGCGCTCAGCTCGGCCACCGACTGCGGCGTGAGACCGACGCGGTATTCGTGGTTCTTGATTTCCTTGGGTACGCCGATTCGCATCACCATCTCCAACCATTGCGGGCCAACAGTCTGAAGTCTAGGAAAGCGTGAGCCGTATCACAGGAAAATCCGCGAGAAAGTTCGCCCGTCCGTCACTGGCCGAACAGCAGGCGCCGCGCCTCGGCCGTGAGCAATGCCTGCGGATCGGCATTCACCTGCTCTACCAGCGCGTAGGCACGCTGCACCGCAGGGCGTGCATCGATGCATTCGAGCCAGGCGGCCATGTTGGGGAAATCCTCCAGCTTCTGCTGCTGCATCTTCCACAGCTTGGCCCAGGGATAGATGGCCATGTCGGCGATGGAGTAGTCCCCCGCCACGTAGTCACGCCCGGCCAGTTGGCGATCGAGCACGCCATAGAGGCGCGCGGTTTCCTTCACGTAGCGGTCGATGGCATAGGGGATCGGCTCCGGTGCGTAGCGCACGAAGTGATGAGTCTGCCCTGCCATCGGCCCGAGGCCGCCCATCTGCCAGTACAGCCACTGCAGCACGTCGAAGCGTGCCCGCGTCTCGCGCGGCAGGAACTGCCCGCTCTTGTCCGCCAGGTATTCGAGAATTGCCCCGGACTCGAACAGGGCGATGGGCTCGCCGCCATCGGCCGGCGCGTTATCGACGATGGCGGGAATGCGATTGTTCGGCGCGATCTTGAGAAACTCCGGCGCGAACTGTTCGCCCTTGCCGATGTGCACCGGGACAATACGGTAGTCGAGCCCGGCCTCCTCGAGAAAGATGCTGACCTTGTGGCCGTTGGGTGTGGTCCAGTAGTACAGGTCGATCATTGCTTTTCCTCCACGTGAATCACGGCCCGCTTGACCGGGCCGTGAGTCGCTTCATACGTCTGCAGGATGCGCGCGAACCAGGCGCCCAGCGCCGAATCGTCGGCCCAGGGTTGCGCGCCCAGGCACCATGCCCAGAACAACATGCCGGCCAGCAGGTAGTCGCAGCCGCCGGGCACCTGGCCTTCGAGGAAGGGCTGATCACGCAGCCACATTTCCAGTGGCGCCACGCCCTCACGGAACAGCCGCTCACCACCCTGCGGATCGGCGAACGCCTCCAGACTCATGCCCAGCGCCTTCTCCCGGCTGCTGCGGAAATAGTCGCGATCAGCAGGGTCGATCACCTGCCAGACTCGCGGGATCAACATCTTCAACAGCGGCACGCGCACCATGTGAAAACTCAGGCGCTCGACCAGCCGGGCGCGCTCGGTAGCCAACGCGTCACCGAGCAGAGGCTGCTGCGGATAACGCTGGTCGAGGTAGGCGAAAATGGCCAGGCTGTCATGCACGGTTTCACCGTCATCGATCAGTACCGGCACCAGCTTCTGCCCGGAAAAGGCGATCAGCTCCTTGTCGGTGAAGCGTGTCGGCCGGCTCTGCCAGTCCAGCCCTTTGTGCGCCAGCGCCAGGCGCACGCGCCAGCAGTAGGGCGAAAACACCAGCTCAGGGTCGGCGCCGCACAGCTCGAACAATTCCCGCATATCAGCTCCTTTAAAAACCAGTCAGTCCAGAATTGGACGAAGAAAAATCTGCGCAACACCGTTCATACGCACTCCAGGCTGGCCATCACCACCGCCACGGTGGCGCGAATCGAGTCCGCTGGCACTGCGGATTTCACCTGGGTACGCAGCCCGCTCATCACGCACTGCAGGTAGCCGGCACGGGCCGCGAGGCCCTGAGCGTTGCTCAGCTCCCCGCAGGCCACGGCGCGTTCGAGCGCCTGCTGGAAAATCTGGCAGATGCCAGTCGTGGCCTGTTGCAGCACCGGCACCAGAGCCGGCTCCGACAAGGAGAATTCATTGGCGACGTTGACCAGCATGCAGCCCCGCGGCACGCCATCGGGGCCGTCGTCCTCCAGCACGCTGAGCAGGCGCTCGCGGATAAAGGCGAGCGGCGAGGCGCTGGCCTGCAACTGCTCCAGCAGCAGAGCGCGGCGCTGCGCCACATACAGGCTGAAGGCCGCGACGAACCAAGCCTGCTTGCTCGGATAGGTCTGATAGAGGCTGCTCTTGGACAGCCCGGTGGCCGCCTGCAGGTCCTGCAGCGACGCGGCTTCATAACCGCGCTGCCAGAACAGCTGCATGGCATTTTCCAGGGCCCGGTCCGGGCAGAAGTTTTTGGGGCGTCCACGTGTCGTCATATGCCGAATTTAGAACCAATCGGTCCAAATAATCAACACGATCTGCGTACCGCTACCGATATCCAGTGACCGATGAGTTCCGGTAGGCTTCATGCATCGCTTCAGATCAGGCTTCGTATGCCCCGCCTTCGCCTCCGTCAATCACTGCGCCGCCTCTGGGCACTGGACAAGTTCAGCGCCAGTCTGCGGGTATTCATCGCCCTGGCCGGAGCCCTTTCGCTGTGCTGGTGGCAGGGCTGGATGCATGGGCTGATCCCGCTGTTTCTCGGCATCATCGCCAGCGCCCTGACCGAGACCGACGACAGTTGGCAAGGCCGCCTCGGCGCGGTGCTGGCCACCCTGGCCTGCTTCAGCGCAGCAGCCTATGCGGTGGAGTTCCTCTTTCCCTATCCCTGGCTGTTCGTTATCGCCCTGGCCTTTTCCGCCTTTTGTCTGACCATGCTCGGCGCGCTCGGCGAGCGTTTCGCCACACTGGGTTCGGGCACGTTGATCCTCGCCGTATACAGCATGATCGGCGTCGAGCAGCGCGGCGGCGTCGCCGGCCTCTGGCTGGAGCCACTGCTGCTGGTAGCAGGTGCCGCCTGGTACGGCCTGCTTTCGGTGGTCTGGCACGCGCTGTTCGCTCATCAGCCGGTGCAGCTCGCCCTGGCCCGACTGTTTCGCGAACTGGGCAAGTACCTCAAGCTCAAAGCGGCGCTGTTCGAACCCGTGCGCCAGCTGGATGTGGAGCAACGCCGCCTGGAGCTGGCTCAGCAGAATGGCCGCGTGGTCTCAGCACTCAACGCGGCCAAGGAGATCATTCTGCACCGGGTCGGTGGCGGTCGGCCGGCGCCGAAGGTCAATCGCTACCTGAAGCTGTACTTCCTCGCCCAGGACATTCACGAGCGCGCCAGCTCGTCGCATTACCCCTACAACGAACTGGCTGAAGCCTTTTTCCACAGCGATGTGCTGTTTCGCTGCCAGCGCCTGCTGCGCCTGCACGGCGAGGCCTGCCAGCGCCTGGGCAGCGCCATCGAGTTGCGCCAGCCCTTCGAATACCGCGAACTATGCAGCCAGGCCCTGGAAGATCTGCATGCCTCGCTCGATCACCTGCACCTGCAGAGCAACCCGGCCTGGCGCCGCCTGCTACGCTCGCTCGGTGCATTGGCCGGCAACCTCGCCAGCCTCGACCTGCTGCTCGGCAACGCCAGTAACCCCGACGCTCTGGCCGATGAGCAGGACAGCAGCCTGCTGGACCGCGAGCCGCATTCGTTGCGCGAGGTCATCGAGCGGATCGGCCAGCAACTGACTCCCACTTCGCTGCTGTTCCGCCACTCGCTGCGCCTGTCCATTGCCCTAGCGGCCGGTTACGGCCTGCTGCATTTGATCCACCCGACCCAGGGTTACTGGATTCTGCTGACCACCCTGTTCGTCTGCCAGCCGAACTACGGCGCCACGCGCCTGAAGCTGGTGCAGCGTATCGTCGGCACCCTGATCGGTTTGGGCCTCGGCTGGGCATTGTTCGATCTGTTCCCCGACCCGCGTATCCAGGCACTGTTCGCCGTGATCGCCGGGGTCGCCTTCTTCGCCACACGCAGCACCCGCTATACCCTGGCCACGGCGGCGATCACCCTGCTGGTACTGTTCTGCTTCAACCAGATCGGCAATGGCTATGGTCTGTTCCTGCCGCGCCTGGTCGACACCCTGCTCGGCGGTATGCTGGCCGGGCTGGCGGTATTCCTGATCCTGCCGGACTGGCAGGGTCGACGGCTGGGGCGCATGCTGGCAAGCACACTGAGCTGCAACAGCGCCTACCTGCGGCAGATCATCGCCCAATACGCGCGCGGCAAGCGTGACGACCTCGGCTACCGCCTGGCCCGGCGCAACGCGCATAACGCCGACGCCGCGCTATCCACCACTCTCGGCAACATGCTGATGGAGCCCGGCCACTTCCGTAAGGACGCCGACCTCGGCTTTCGCTTTCTGGTGCTATCGCACACCCTGCTCAGCTATCTGTCCGGGCTCGGCGCCCATCGTGGCGAGCAGTTGCCGCAGGCGGCTCAGGCACAACTGCTAGAACAGGCCGAAGCGCTGGCGGTCAGCCTCGATGCAATCGCTACCGGCCTGCGCGGCGAGCAGCCGCTGGCCATCCACAGCGACGAGGAACAGGCGCTGGCACAGAGCCTGGAGCAGATTGCCGATGACGTAGACGAACGCCAGCGCCTGGTGCAGACGCAACTGGCGCTGATCTGCCGCCAACTCGCGCCGCTGCGTACCTTGGCCGTGCATCTGCAGAAGGATCGCCACTAGCAGGTTCATGGGGCTTTCTGCCACTATCTGACGACGCCGAGCTCCCAGACCTTGCCCATGCCAGCCAATCGACACACCGCCCTCGCCTACCTGGTCTCGCTGCCGGGTCTGCTGTTGGTGTGCAGCCTGCTTTTGGCCAGCCAGGCCACCCTCGCCAGTGCGCGCCTGGACGATAGCAGCGCAGCACAGGATCTCTACGGCCTGGTCGACTTTCTCGCCGATCCCCAGAGCACCCTGAGCCTGGACGACGTTCGCGCTGTCGATGCCCCTTTCCAACCCTCGCTGGACCGCCGTGACCTCAGCTTCGGCTACGTGCCGGGGGTGATCTGGCTGCGCCTGGCGCTGCAATCGGATGCCCAGCAAACAAGCGTCTGGCGCCTGGAGCTGAACTACGCCTCGCTGGACGAGGTGCGTCTGTACGACATCGGCACCGATGGCGTGCGCGAGTCGCGCAGCGGCGACACCGTGCCCTACGTGCAGCGCAGCGTCGGCCATCGCAACCCGGTATTCGAGATCACTCTGCAGCCCGGCGAACAACGCACGCTGTACCTGCGCGTCGACTCGCGTGGCAGCATGACCCTCAGCGGCGCCCTGATGTCTGCCCGCGATTTCGAGCAACACAGCCAGAACGGCTATCTGGTGCACGCCATCTACTTTGGCGTACTGATCGCACTGGGCCTGTACAACCTGCTGCTGTTTCTCGCCCTGCGCGAGCGGCCTTTCCTCAATTACGTGCTGTTCATGTGCGCCTTCGCCCTCAGCGTGCTGTCGCTCAATGGCCTTGGCGCGCAGTATCTGTGGTCCGAAGCTGCGCCCTGGAGCAACCGCATGCTGCCGGTAAGCCTGACGACGGCGGCGCTGCTATCAGTGGTTTTTGCGCGCAGCTTCCTCGATACCCGCCAGTGGCTGCCGCGCTGGGACAAGGGCCTGCTGATGCTGTCCATCGCCATCGGTGGGGCCGTATTGGTCAGTATGCTGCTACCACTGCAGCGCGCGCTGCAGCTGATGTCGCTGACCGGCCTGATCGCCACCCTGACGCTACTGCTCACCAGTTTCGTCTGCGTCGGCTACCGCGTACCCGGCGCTCGCCTGTTCGCCCTGGCCTGGCTGATGTTGCTGACCGGCGCAGTGCTGTTGGCGCTGCGCAACTTCGCCCTGATTCCGTCGAACTTCCTGACCCTGTACGCCATGCAGATTGGCTCGGGGCTGGAGATGATCCTGCTGTCCTTCGCCCTGGCAGCCCGTTTCAACGAACTCAAACGCCAGCGCGAGGCCGCGCTGCAACTCAACGAACAGATCCTCGCCAAACGCGTCACCGAGCGCACCATGGCGCTGGAGCAGGCCAACCAACGCCTCAGTGAGCTGGCCCTGCAGGACCCACTGACGGGCCTGGCCAACCGCACCGCCCTGCAGCAACATCTGGAGCAGGCACTGGCGCGCAGCCTGCGACGCAATGAATTGCTCGCGGTGATGCTGATCGACCTCGACGGTTTCAAACCCATCAACGATCAACACGGCCATGGCTTCGGCGACCAGGTACTGGCCGAGATCGCCGGTCGCTTGCGCCAGTACATCCGCGATGCCGACCTGCCAGCGCGTCTGGGTGGTGACGAGTTCGTGGTGATCTGCGAGAACGTGCAATCGGCCGAGGATGCCCAAGACCTGGCCAAACGCCTACTGGAAGGCCTGGACACGCCTATGTACCTGGAAGATCGTGCCGTACGTGTCGGCGCCAGCATCGGTATCGCCCTGAGCCACGGCGGCGACGATGCCACTCTGCTGATTCGCCTGGCTGATGCTGCGATGTACCGGGCCAAGGCCGAAGGTCGCAACCGCGTACAGCTGGCCACCCAACAGCTTTGAAGTGGGGCCGCTGCCCCTCTCATCACCCCAAATCCGATAGCCCGCCATGGACAAGAATCAGCTGCTGCAAGACGTGCTCGCCCACCTGCAAGCCGACCTAGAACAGGCCAGCCTCGCCGCTCTCAGCGCCCACGAAGCGGCCACCCACGAAGAGAACGTCGCCGAGAACAAGTACGACACCCTGGGCCTGGAAGCGGCCTACCTGGCCAGCGGCCAGGCGCGCCGCGTCGAAGAACTGCGCCAGACCCTGATCACCTGGCGCCAGTTGCGCCCGCGGCCGTTCGACGAGGTGCAAGGTATCGAACTGGGCGCGCTGATTCTGCTGGCCAGCGAAGACGGTCATGAGCAGTGGCTGTTTCTCGGTCCGCAAGGTGCCAGCATGAAGCTGCAGCATGCCGGGCAGAACATTCAGGTATTGAGCAATGCTGCACCGCTGGGACGCCTGCTACTCGGCAAGCACCCAGGCGACGAAATTACCCTGCCGATGGGCCAGCGGCTGCAGGCCTTCGAGGTATTGACGGTCGATTGAGGGCGCCTCTAAAACCGTAGGCGAGGCAGTCAGCGCAAGGCAAAAACAGGCAAAGAAGCGCAGTTTACGTGTTGTAAATGAGCATTCTGAGCCTGTTTTTAACGCCGCGATGGCAACGCAGGTAGTTTTTAGAGGTGCCATTGAGCGGAACTATCTGCGCCTGGGTTGGGTAATTAACGATGAACCTCACGTTTTGGAGAGCCCGTCATGGAAAAGCCCATCCACAGCCTGCCAGCCCTGTTCAAACAACTCGGCCTGCCCGACGATGCCGCCAGTATCAACGCCTTCATCAGCACCCATTCGCCGCTGCCGGACGCATGTAAGTTGTCCGATGCCCCGTTCTGGACGCCAGCGCAGGCTGCGCTGCTGCGCGAGGAAATTCTCGAAGACGCCGACTGGGCGCCAGTGGTCGATCAGCTCAACGTGCGCCTGCACGGCTGATACCGCGCCTGGCATCAAATACCGGGTCGGACAGGTGGGGTGCGCCGTGCGCACCGTTTTTCCCTATCGCCGAGGCATCGGCGCGCGCGGCACACCCTACAAACTCATCTCGCGCCAGGTCAGGAACATGCGCAGGTCGAACTCGATCTGCGCATAGCCCGGCAGCATGTGGTCGCACAGCTTGTAGAACGCCTTGTTGTGATCGCTCTCTTTCAGGTGCGCCAACTCGTGCACCACGATCATCTGCAGAAAGGCCGGCGCCGCCTCGCGAAACAGCGAGGCAACGCGAATCTCCTTTTTCGCCTTGAGCTTGCCGCCCTGCACGCGCGAGACCGCCGTGTGCAGGCCCAGAGCGCGGTGCGTGAGGTCGAGTCGATTATCGTAGAGCACCTTGTCGATGGCCGGTGCGTTCTTCAGGTGCTCCTGCTTGAGCGCCATGACGTAGCCGTACAGCGCCTTGTCGCTCTGCACTTCATGCCGCCCCGGATAGCGCTGCGCCAGGTAGTCGCCCAACCGATCATCGGCGATCAGCTGACGGACCTGCTGCTGCAAGGCGACCGGATAACCCTGTAGATACTTCAACGATACGATCCCGCGTTCATCTGGACCGTCAGTGTAACGGATGCCGCACTACTCGCTGGGCACCACCCGCAGCAAGCGGCCCTGCGGGTTATCGGTAAGCAGGTAGAGCGCGCCATCCGGCCCGCTGCGTACATCGCGAATCCGCTCGCCCAGCTCTTCGAAGAGGATTTCCTCGCCGGCCAGCATGCCGTCGCGCACACGGATGCGCCGTACGCTGCGCTCGGCCAGGGTGGCTGCGAACAGGTCATCCTGCCAGTCGGGGAACAACTCGCCGCGATACAGCGTCAGGCTCGACGGCGCGACCGAGGGCGTCCAGTGCAGCAGCGGCGCGGTCAGCCCCGGTAGCTCCGTGTAAGGGCTTATGCGCGCGCCGGTGTAATCGATACCGAAGGTCGCCAGCGGCCAGCCATAGTTGTTGCCGGCCTCAATCAGATTGAGCTCGTCCCCCCCGCGTGGGCCGTGCTCGTGACTGTACAGGCGATTGTGCTCGGCATCGAAGAAGATGCCCTGCACGTTGCGATGGCCGAGGCTGTATATCTCCGGCGCGGCACCTTCCTGGCCGATCAGCGGGTTGTCCTGCGGTACGCTGCCGTCTCGGTTCAGGCGCACGATCTTGCCCAGGTGGTTGGCCGGGTTCTGCGCCTCTTCACGCCAGTCGAAACCGTCGCCCAGGGTCAGCACCAGGGTCTTGTCGGCGAGAAAGGCGATGCGCCCACCATAATGCGCGGCGCCGGCCTTGAGCGGCTGGGCGGTGAACAACACCTCGAAGTCGTGCAGTTCGTCATCCACCAGGCGGGCACGCGCCAGACGCGTGTTGTTGGCCTCCTGCGAGCCGTGCGCATAGGTCAGGTACAGCCAGCGGTTATCGCTATAGTCCGGGTCCAGCGCCACTTCCATCAGCCCGGCCTGGGCAGCGATGAAGACCTCAGGCAGGCCTGCCACCGGCTCCGGGTCGACACTGCCATCGGCCTCGATGATGCGCAGGCGTCCGACGCGCTCGGTAACCAGCAGGCGCCCGTCCGGCAGGAAAGCCACGGCCCATGGGTTCTCCAGCCCTTCGCTGAAGGTTTCGATGCGGTAATCCAGGGCCAGCAGCGGCGTACTGACGAACAGGGCGCAGAGCATCAGCGCGCGGGTACTTCTCAACATGGGCAACGCCTTGTCACAGAGATTCGGAAGAAGTCGGTTGCACGCGGTAGCGCACCCGCCGGCCGAGCAGGCCGAACAGCAATGCACCGACGCTGCCGCAAGCCATCAGCCCGAGCGTGCCGAACGGGCTGCGGTCGGCGGCGATCAGCGTCGGCATCGGCGCTACAGCATTGGCCAGCGCCAGTGCCGTCCAGATGGCTGCAGCGCCCGACAGTACGAAAATCAGCCAACGCAGCGGCGGCATACGCCGCGCCAACCAGGCAGCCAATGGCAAGGCAAGCAGAAAACCCAGGGCGCTGAGCAAAGCGAAGGTCGGTGCGAAACCGATCAGATCGAGGCAGGTGGTGCCAACGCGCACATCCAGCGGCATCGGCGCGCCGAGCGCCTGCAAGGCAGCGAGGTTGGTCTGGGTCTGGAAGATCGAGGCGAGCAGCGAGGCCAGCAACACGGCGAGGAGAAAAGCGAGCAACAGACGTGGCTTGCTGGACATGGGTGGCAGTTTCCCGGAACGACAGTCCACGAATTATGGCGCACCCCGCCTGCCCTCACGCTTCGGGAGTTTTACAGGGTTTTACCTCTCGCCGCGTTGCTCACGCCGAGCCCCGTCCATAAAAAGCAGAAGCCCCGCACATGGCGGGGCTCCGGGTCACGCATCAGGCTCAGTTGACCTTGGCGTTCAGCTCACCCTTGGCGTAGCGCTGGTACATGCCTTCCAGGGAGATCGGTTTGATCTTGGAGGCATTGCCGGCGGTGCCGAAGGCTTCGTAGCGGGCGATGCAGATGTCACGCATGGCAACGATGGTCTTGGCGAAGAACTTGCGCGGGTCGAACTCGCTCGGGTGCTCGGCCATCATGCGGCGGATCGCGCCGGTGGAAGCCAGACGCAGGTCGGTGTCGATATTGACCTTACGCACGCCGTGCTTGATGCCCTCGACGATTTCCTCGACCGGCACACCGTAGGTTTCCTTGATGTCACCGCCGAATTCGTTGATTACCTTCAGCCATTCCTGCGGAACGGAGGAAGAACCGTGCATCACCAGGTGGGTGTTGGGGATACGCTTGTGGATTTCCTTGATGCGCTCGATGGAGAGCACGTCGCCGGTTGGCGGCTTGGTGAACTTGTAGGCGCCGTGGCTGGTGCCGATGGCGATGGCCAGGGCATCGACCTGAGTGGCCTTGACGAAGGCAGCGGCTTCTTCCGGATCGGTCAGCAGTTGGCTGTGATCCAGCACGCCCTCGGCGCCGACGCCGTCTTCTTCACCGGCCATGCCGGTTTCCAGGCTGCCCAGGCAACCCAGCTCGCCTTCCACGGACACGCCGCAGGCGTGGGCGAAGGCAACAGTCTGCCGGGTGACAGCGACGTTGTAGTCATAGTCGGCCGGAGTCTTGCCGTCTTCTTTCAGCGAACCGTCCATCATCACCGAGGAGAAACCCAGCTGGATGGAGCGCTGGCACACGTCAGGGCTGGTGCCATGGTCTTGGTGCATGCACACCGGGATGTGCGGGAATTCTTCGATGGCAGCCAGGATCAGGTGGCGCAGGAACGGCGCACCTGCGTACTTGCGGGCACCAGCGGAGGCCTGGACGATGACCGGCGAATCGGTCTTGTCGGCAGCTTCCATGATGGCGCGCATCTGCTCGAGGTTGTTGACGTTGAAGGCCGGCACGCCGTAGCCGAATTCGGCGGCGTGGTCGAGCATCTGGCGCATGCTGATAAGTGCCATGGTGTTTCTGTCTCCCGGTTTGGAGGTCGTTAATCGTGCAAGCCTGCCGCAGGGGCAGGCGTTGTTCAAGTTTCGTCGTGCCGGAGCCTGTGCCCGCGGCCCGTCTCGGCAGCGCCGAAGGTGTTACGGGGCCTTACAGCCGCGGCCGATCAGGTCATCGGTCGCGGTCCAGTAGACCAGGCCTTCCTCACCCTTGGTATGGAAGGACAGGCGTCCGTCGCTGTACAGCGCGCCGGATGCTGCCGGCTCCTGAGTCAGGCGGTAGACGATGTCATCACTGCCCAGGCGTACATCCACCTGGTCGACGCTGCCATTGGCGAAGCGCCACAGCACTTCGGTCTGGCTGTCGCACACCCAGCGATTCCACTGATCCGGCACCTCCGGCTGGCTGCTGCAGGCCGCAAGCAGCAGGGCGGTGACAGCGAGCCCCGCGAGTCTGATACCGATCATTGTTTCTCCTCGTCAGCAACGCTGTTCCGGTGCCGCGCCAGTGGGCTCACCACTGTTTTGCTCGACACGCTGATCATCCTGAGTGGTCGGGGTTTCGATCTGCGCCGGGCTGAACACCTCGCAGGCCGCTTCACGACCACCGCCGGCACAACCTGCCAGCAACATACCAATGACGCTCAAGGCGGCTAACTTATCCATATCGTGACTCCTTGTTCGATGATCCGGTTTTCTACAGACCACCCGTTCACGTCAGGGTTTTATCCGCCGTGGTGCTGGGTGACTCCTTTCACCCTAGCTGGTGTTTATTGTGCGCGTTGCTCGAGCACTTCCACAGCCGGCAGTACCTTGCCCTCGACGAACTCGAGGAACGCGCCGCCACCGGTGGAAATGTAGGAAATCTTCTCTGCCACGCCGTACTTGTCGATCGCCGCCAGGGTGTCGCCACCACCGGCGATGGAGAACGCCGGGCTCTCGGCAATGGCCAGGGCCAGGGCCTTGGTGCCGTTGCCGAACTGATCGAACTCGAACACGCCGACCGGGCCGTTCCACAGAATGGTCTGCGAGGCTTTGAGCATTTCAGCGAACATCGCCGCAGTCTGCGGGCCGATGTCGAGGATCATGTCGTCCTCAGCCACGTCGGCGACTGCCTTGATGGTGGCTTCGGCGTCTTCGGCGAAGGCCTTGGCCACGACCACGTCAACCGGCAGCGGTACGCTGACCTTGGCCGCGATGGCCTTGGCGGTGTCGACCAGATCGGCCTCGTACAGCGACTTGCCCACCGGCAGGCCGGCAGCAGCGAGGAAGGTGTTGGCAATGCCGCCACCGACGATCAGCGAGTCGCAGATATCGGCCAGGGAGTTGAGCACGTCCAGCTTGGTCGACACCTTGGAGCCGGCGACGATGGCCAGCATCGGCCGCGCCGGTTTGTCCAGGGCCTGGCCCAGCGCGTCCAGCTCGGCAGCCAGCAGCGGGCCGGCACAAGCGACCTTGGCGAACTTGGCCACACCGTGGGTCGAACCCTGGGCGCGGTGAGCGGTACCGAAGGCGTCCATGACAAACACGTCGCACAGGGCAGCGTACTGCTGGGCCAGCTCGTCGGTGCTCTTCTTCTCGCCCTTGTTGAAACGGACGTTCTCCAGCAGCACCAGCTCGCCGGCCTTGACCTCGACACCACCGAGGTAGTCCTTGACCAGCGGCACGTCGCGGCCGAGCGCCTTGCTCAGGTAGGCCGCGACCGGTGCCAGGCTGTCTTCCTCGCTGTAGACGCCCTCTTCCGGGCGGCCCAGGTGCGAGCAGACCAGCACGGCAGCGCCCTTCTCCAGCGCCAGCTTGATGGTCGGCAGGGACGCAAGGATACGCGCGTCGCTCTTGACCACACCGTCCTTCACCGGGACGTTGAGGTCTTCGCGGATCAACACGCGCTTACCATTGAGGTCGAGGTCGGTCATCTTCAGAACGGTCATAAATCAGTCCTTCACGGGGGCTGGTTGTACGGAGGAAGTAGATGCAGCGAGAAAATGTTCGGCAACATCGAGCATGCGGTTGGCAAACCCCCACTCGTTGTCGAACCAGGCCAGCAGGTTGACCAGACGCGGGCCGGACACGCGGGTCTGGCTGCCGTCGACGATGGCCGAGTGCGGGTCGTGGTTGAAGTCGCAGCTGGCGTGCGGCAGTTCGGTATAGGCCAGCAACCCCTTGAGTGGGCCACTTTCCGCCGCCTGACGCAGCACGCGGTTGATCTCTTCTGCAGAGGTATCGCGTGCGGTCTGCAGGGTGATATCCAGGCACGAGACGTTGACCGTCGGCACCCGAATGGCCTTGGCCTGGATACGCCCGGCCAGTTCCGGCAGCAAGCGCTCGATACCGCGCGCCAGGCCGGTGGATACCGGGATCACCGACTGGAAGGCCGAGCGCGTGCGGCGCAGGTCTTCGTGGTGGTAGGCATCGATCACCGGTTGGTCGTTCATCGCCGAGTGGATGGTGGTAATGGAGACATACTCCAGACCCACCACCTCATCGAGAAGTTTCAGCAGCGGCACCCCGCAGTTGGTGGTGCAGGAGGCGTTGGAGACCAGTCGCTCGGCACCGCTCAGGCACTGCTGATTGACGCCGTAGACCACCGTGGCGTCGATATCCGCCTCACTGGCCATCGGCTGCGACAGCAACACGCGCGGCGCACCGGCAGCGAGGAACCGCTCGGCATCGGCACGCGTGGTGTACTGCCCGGAGCATTCCAGCAGCAGGTCGATGTCCAGCGCCGCCCAGTCGATGGCCTCGGGCTCGCTCTGGCGCAGCACCTTCACGCAGTCGCCGTTGATGTGCAGGCAGTCGCCATCGACCTTCACCTCGCCGGGAAAACGCCCGTGAGTGGAGTCGAAGCGAGTCAGATACTCAATGCTGGCCTGATCGGCCAGGTCGTTCAGCGCGACGATTTCCAGGCTCGCTGAATTGCCACGCTCGTGCAGCGCGCGCAGCACGCAACGGCCGATGCGGCCATAGCCGTTGAGGGCGACACGATAGGGGCGATTGGACATAAGAGGTCTCGGATGAACGTAGGGTGGATCGCGTTTTATCGAACCACCGGGCGCTGCAACGATGGATGAACAGAGCGCCAGCTACGCGCCCCGATCCACCGCTACAGCGTCGTTCTCAACTCAGGCATCCAGCAGTTCTTCGGCGGTGGCGACGATGTTGTCGACGGTGAAACCGAAGTGCTCGAACAGAGCCGGAGCCGGGGCCGACTCGCCGAAGCTGGTCATGCCGATGATGCGACCTTCCAGGCCCACGTACTTGTACCAGTAGTCGGCATGCGAGGCCTCGATGGCGATGCGCGCACCAACCTGCAGCGGCAGCACGTCCTGCTTGTAGCCAGCGTCCTGGGCATCGAACACGCTGGTCGACGGCATCGACACCACGCGCACCTTGCGGCCGGCAGCGGTCAGTTTGTCGTAGGCGGCAACGGCCAAGCCGACTTCCGAACCGGTGGCGATCAGGATCAGTTCCGGCTCGCCGGCGCTGTCCTTCAGCACGTAGCCACCGCGCGCGACATCGGCCAGTTGCTGGGCGTCGCGTGCTTGGTGCGGCAGGTTCTGGCGGCTGAACACCAGGGCGCTGGGGCCGTCGGCGCGCTCGATGGCGTATTTCCAGGCCACGGCGGATTCCACGGCATCGGCCGGGCGCCAGGTGTCGAGGTTCGGCGTGCCACGCAGGCTGGCCAATTGCTCGATCGGCTGGTGGGTCGGGCCGTCTTCGCCAAGGCCGATGGAGTCGTGGGTGAACACGTACAGCACACGCTTCTTCATCAGCGCGGACATACGCACGGCGTTGCGCGCGTACTCCATGAAGATCAGGAAGGTCGCACCGTACGGCACAAAGCCGCCGTGCAGGGCGATGCCGTTCATGATCGCGCTCATGCCGAACTCGCGCACGCCGTAGAACATGTAGTTGCCGGAGGCGTCTTCAGCGGAGACGCCCTTGCAGCCTTTCCACAGGGTCAGGTTGGAGCCGGCCAGGTCGGCCGAACCACCGAGGAACTCCGGCAGCAGCGGGCCGAAGGCATTCAGCGCGTTCTGGCTGGCCTTGCGGCTGGCGATGGTCTCGCCCTTCTCGGCGACGTCCTTGATGTAGGCAGCGGCTTTCTCGGCGAAGTCGGCCGGCAGCTCACCATCGATGCGGCGCTTGAACTCGGCAGCCAGCTCGGGATGGGCAGCGGCGTAGGCAGCGAACTTGTCGTTCCAGGCGGCTTCGGCGGCAGCACCGGCAGCCTTGGCGTCCCACTCGGCGTAGATTTCGGCCGGGACTTCGAACGGGCCATGGTTCCAGCCCAGGTTGGCGCGAGTCAGGGCGATTTCGTCGTTGCCCAGCGGCGCACCGTGGCACTCTTCCTTGCCCTGCTTGTTCGGCGAACCAAAACCGATGGTGGTTTTGCAGCAGATCAGGGTCGGTTGATCCGTGGTCTTGCGGGCGGTATCGATGGCGATCTTGATTTCTTCGGCGTCGTGGCCGTCGACGTTGCGAATCACCTGCCAGCCGTAGGCTTCGAAGCGCTTCGGCGTATCGTCGGTGAACCAGCCCTCGACTTCACCGTCGATGGAAATGCCGTTGTCGTCATAGAAAGCGACCAGTTTGCCCAAGCCCAAGGTGCCGGCCAGCGAGCAGACTTCATGGCTGATGCCTTCCATCATGCAGCCGTCGCCGAGGAACACGTAGGTGTTGTGGTCGACGATATCGTGCCCTTCACGGTTGAACTGCGCGCCCAGCACCTTCTCGGCGATAGCGAAACCGACGGCGTTGGCGATGCCCTGGCCGAGCGGGCCGGTGGTGGTCTCGACGCCCGGGGTGTAGCCGTATTCCGGGTGGCCCGGGGTACGGCTGTGCAGTTGGCGGAAGTTCTTCAGGTCATCGATGGACAGGTCGTAGCCGGTCAGGTGCAGCAGCGAATAGATCAGCATCGAGCCATGGCCGTTGGACAGCACGAAACGGTCACGATCGGCGAAGTTCGGGTTGCTCGGATTGTGCTTCAGAAAATCGCGCCACAGCACTTCGGCGATATCCGCCATACCCATGGGGGCACCGGGGTGGCCGCTGTTGGCTTTCTGCACAGCATCCATGCTGAGGGCACGAATGGCATTGGCTCGCTCACGACGGCTGGGCATCGCTGAATCTCCTACGGGGGCTGCTTCTGAATGAAGGGGGCGAAAAAAGACGCCTATTTTCGCCCAGCCGGCCCCCGCGGGGCAATGACAGATGGTCGTAGAGACCAAATCAACCTGTCTGCTCGCTCAGCACACTCACCGCCGGACTACCCGGCCCACCCAGGCACGGCGCCTGAAACAGCTCGCCATGCCAGACGCCAGCGAGCGTACGACTGAACACCAGCGACCATACCGCCGCTAGCTGGATCGCCAGCGCCACGCCGACCAGAGTGAAGAAGGTCAGCCCGGTCAGCGCCTGTAGCTCGAAGGTGGCCAGGGCGAAGACTCCGAGCGGAAAGGTGAAGCCCCACCAACCCAGGTTGAAGGGCATGTTGTCGCGGATGTAGTGGCGGGTGAACAGAGTGGCGATCACCAGCCACCACAGCCCCGCGCCCCACAGCGCCAGGCCACCGATCAGGCCAAGGTCACGGGCCAGCTCGGCAGCGCTGGCCAAGGGTGTGCCGACGAACGCCAGCGGCGCGGCCTGGCCCATGCTCAGAAGCCCCAGGCAGCCGGTCGCCAGCGGCCCCAGCGGCAGCCAGCTGGTGGCGGCAAAATCGGTATCCGGCAACTTGTGCAGGGCCAGGCGCAGCAGCACCAGGGTGATCAGCGAGAACGCCAGCGACAGCGACAATCCCCAGAGGATGAAGCCGGCGACCAGCAGTTGCTGCGCGGCCGCAGCGTCCAGGTGCGGTGCCAACGCTCCCGCCGTGCTGGCAGCGACCTCGGGTGCGACGATAGGTAGCAGCCAGACTGCCGTGAGCTTTTCCAGTGCGTGATGCTGGCGGGTGAACATCAGATAGGGCACCAGCAGGGCGCCGAGCAGCGCCAGCGCCGCATCCAGCCACCACAAGGCATGCGCCAGCGCATAGACGCCCTCGCCCCAACGCGGGACGCCGAACAGCAACAGGCCCTTGATCAGCACCGCCAGACCCATCGGGATCGCGCCGAGAAACATCGACTGCACCGGGTGCAGCAGCATCGGCCATACGGTGTCGCGAAACAGTGCCAGGCGCAGCAGAAACAGTGCCATGAACAGGACGAACAGGCTGACAGCGAAGAACCACAGGCCTTCGGCCAGTAGCGCCAGACCAGGCAGACGCCAGGGAAGATGGGCGATAACCAGTGCCAGCACACCGGTGCCCATGGTCATGGCGAACCAGTTGGGCGTGAAGTGACGAATGAATGCGAGCGGCTCGGGCAAACGACTGAAAGGGCGCGGCATGAATCGGGTTGTCCCGTGACATGAGTGATAGCGCAAGGTTAAGAATTGGCTTGCCATATTAAAAATACATATTCAGCATTCTACCCATGCCTTTCACTTATGCATGAACCATGAACCTCCATCACCTGAAGGTCTTCCTTGCCGTAGCAGAGGCCGGCAGCATTAGCGCTGGCGCCGAGCGCCTGCACATCAGCCAGCCGGCGGTGACCCGGGAAATTCGCGACCTCGAAGCCAACCTCGACCTGCGCCTGTTCGACCGCCTGCCGCGCGGCGTGCAACTGACCGAGGGCGGTCTGCGCCTGCTCGACTACGCCCAGCGCATCTTCAGCCTGGAACGCGCCGCCGAACGCGACCTGCGGGACTTCGCCCAACTGGAACAAGGCGAACTGCACCTGGGCGCCAGCGCCACCCTCGGTTCCTACCTGTTGCCGCCCCTGCTCACCCGCTTCCGCGCCCTGCATCCGCAGATATTCGTCAGCCTCGACGTGAGCAACACCGACGCCGTCACCCGGCAACTGGACGAAGGCCACATCAGCCTGGGCTTCGTCGAAGGCCCATTCGTCCGCACCGACTACGCCCATCGCCTGCTGGCGCGCGACGCCCTGCTGCCGGTGGTTGCGCCGCACCATCCGCTGGCCGCCAGCCAGACGCTCGCCGCCGAGAAACTGCAGGATTACCCGCTGTACATGCGCGAGCCGGGCTCCGGCGCGCGCGTCAGCGTCGAGCAGGCCTACCGCGTGCACGGCCTCGAACCACGTGCCGGCATGGCCATCGGCAGCACCGAGGCGCTCAAGCGTCTGCTCGCTGACGGCCAGGGCATTGCCTGGCTGTCGCAGCGAGTGGTGGAGCGCGAACTGGCCAGCGGCGAACTGCGCCATCTGCCGGTACAGGACCTGCAGATCGAGCGCGAGCTGCATGTGCTGTGGCGCCTAGGTGCCAGCCTGAGCCCGGCACCCGCGGCTTTCCTGGCGTTGACTCAAACGTCGGAGTAACAGCAATACCAATATCAAAACTTTTTGATATTGGTATTGCTGCATAAAAAATGACCGACTAGACTGCGCCACCATGACCCTACGCGCCCCCCAGTTGGAATTCGACCCCTGCGACGAGCTCGCCGCCCTGTGCAAGGCCGGCGGCGATCCGCTGCGCCTGAACGTGCTGCGCGCCCTGAGCAACGATTCGTTCGGTGTGCTGGAGCTGGCGCAAATCTTCGCCATCGGCCAGTCGGGCATGAGCCATCACCTCAAGGTACTGGCCCAGGCCGGGCTGGTGGCCACGCGCCGCGAAGGCAACGCGATTTTCTATCGCCGCGCCCTGCCCAATGGCCGCTTGCATGCCGCCCTGCTGGACGATATCGACGAACTGCCGCTGCCCGGCGATGTACAGGCACGCATCGCCACCGTTCACCAGCAGCGCGCCACCGTCAGTCGCGATTTCTTCGCACGCATGGCCAGCAACTTCCAGGCCCAGCAGGACCTGATCGCCGGCCTGCCGCAGTACCGCGACAGCCTGCTGGCGCTGCTCGATGCCCTGCAATTCGCCCCCAGCGCCAGCGCGCTGGAAATCGGCCCGGGCGATGGCGCCTTCCTGCCCGAACTGGCGCGGCGCTTCGCCCAAGTCACGGCACTGGACAACAGCCCGGCTATGCTCGAACTGGCCAGCCAGCGCTGCGCCGCTGAAAGCCTGCATAACGTCGAGCTGAAACTGGCCGATGCGCTGCAGGACGCGCCAGTCACGGCCGATTGCGTGGTACTGAACATGGTGCTGCACCACTTCGCCACCCCGGCCGAGGCCTTTCGCAAGCTGGCTGGCCTGGTCGCACCCGGCGGTAGCCTGCTGCTCAGCGAACTGTGCAGCCACGACCAGAGCTGGGCGCGCGAAGCGTGCGGCGACCTCTGGCTCGGCTTCGAACAGGAAGACCTGGCGCGCTGGGCGACGGCCGCCGGCCTGACGCCTGGCGAAAGCCTCTACATAGGCCTGAAAAACGGCTTTCAGATTCAATTACGGCACTTTGCCAAACCCGATGCGCACAGCGCCTTCAGCCTCCGGCAAGAAAGGAACCGATAGATGAGCGAATATTCCCTGTTTACCTCCGAGTCCGTGTCCGAAGGGCATCCGGACAAGATCGCCGACCAGATATCCGATGCGGTGCTCGACGCCATCATCACCCAGGACAAACACGCCCGCGTGGCCGTGGAAACCCTGGTCAAGACCGGTGTGGCCATCGTTGCCGGTGAAGTCACCACCAGCGCCTGGGTCGACCTGGAGCAGATCGTTCGCGACGTGATCTGCGACATCGGCTACACCAGCAGCGACGTCGGCTTCGACGGCGCCACCTGTGGCGTGCTCAACATCATCGGCAAGCAGTCCCCGGACATCAACCAGGGCGTCGACCGCGCCAAGCCGGAAGATCAGGGCGCAGGCGACCAGGGCCTGATGTTCGGTTATGCCAGCAATGAAACCGACGTGCTGATGCCGGCGCCGATCTGCTTCTCGCACCGCCTGGTCGAGCGTCAGGCCGAAGCGCGCAAGTCCGGCCTGCTGCCGTGGCTACGCCCGGATGCCAAATCCCAGGTCACCTGCCGCTACGAGAACGGCAAGGTCGCAGCCATCGACGCGGTGGTGCTGTCCACCCAGCACAACCCGGAAGTGAAATACGACGACCTGCGCGAAGGCGTGATGGAGCTGATCGTCAAGCACGTGCTGCCGGCCGAACTGCTGCACAAGGACACCCAGTTCCACATCAACCCGACCGGCCAGTTCATCATCGGCGGCCCGGTGGGCGACTGCGGCCTGACCGGGCGCAAGATCATCGTCGACAGCTACGGCGGCATGGCCCGTCACGGCGGTGGCGCGTTCTCCGGCAAGGACCCATCCAAGGTCGACCGCTCCGCTGCCTACGCCGGCCGCTATGTGGCCAAGAACATCGTCGCCGCCGGCCTGGCCGAGCGTTGCGAGATCCAGGTGTCCTACGCCATCGGCGTGGCCCAGCCGACCTCCATCTCGATCAACACCTTCGGCACCCACAAGATCGCTGAAGAGAAGATCATCAAACTGGTGCGTGACGTGTTCGACCTGCGCCCGTACGCCATCACCAAGATGCTCGACCTGTTGCACCCGATGTACCAGGACACCGCAGCTTACGGCCACTTCGGCCGCACGCCGCAGTCCAGAACCGTTGGCGACGACAGCTTCACCACCTTCACCTGGGAACGCACCGACAAGGCTGCCGACCTGCGCGCCGCCGCTGGCCTGTAAGCCCGCAGCGCTACGCGAAAACAAAAAACCGATGCCGGCAACGGCATCGGTTTTTTCATGCCTGCAGATCGCAGCGGCTTACCAGCTCACCTCGATACTGCTGGCCTGCGTGGTGCCCTGCACATTGCTCATGCGCAAGGGCAAGCCGGCGAACTTGCCTGAGGCGATGATCCACTGCTGCCAGGTAGTTTTCGGCACCATGGCGCCCTCGGTCGAGAACTCCATCTTGCAGGTATCGAAGGCGCCGAACTCCGTCTCGATGCGTTCACGCCCTCGGTACGTCACTGTGTTGGTCAGTTTCATGGCGAAGGGCTCCGCCCCTGGCTGCACCGTGATCGCGTCGAAGCTGACCGAATGGGTCTGGTCCTGGGGCAAATCCGCAGGCACGGAAAAGCTCGGCTGGTTATAGCTTTCATTGATGGCCGGCTGGGTCATCACACTTCCATACCAATGGACGACGCCATCGACGACATTGCCGTAGGCGTCCGCCACCGTTCCCACGCTGTTCTCGGTATGAGTGCGATAAGCACTCTGCCCACGATAGTCGGCCAGCTCTGCAACCGTATTGACGTCGCGCTGGCCGTCGGTGGTGATCGTCCAGGTATTGTCGACCGTACGTAGAGCGGGCACATCGAGACAGGCCGCACTGCCGCCATTGGATGCTGCCACTGCTGGAGATGCCTCGGCAGGCGCGGCAACCGCTTCCTCGCTGACAGCGTCGGCCTTTGCGACTTGCTTGTCAGCGCTTTCACCACAACCGATCAGCATGGCCATGGCCAGCAGCGGAGTGACTCGCTTGGTAAAACGCATATCCTGCATATGAACGTCCCTCTGAATGAACGAGTTCCTTACCAACCCTGAGCGGGCCGCCGTCGAACAGGGTAGTAGACATGGCCCGCGCCTTACCGTGCCCTGATCATGTTTGCGCATCTACACCAGCCTGGTGAGCAGCCCACACTGGTCTAGACTACCCAGTATCTCGACTTGGTACTGCAATCACAGGCCCAGGCCACTCGACCAATCGGAGCAAGGATGCTCAACATGAAGCGCTGGATCGCTCTGCTGCTTTTCCCCCTCACCGCCCAGGCCAGCCCCTGCCCCGACTGGCCCTCCAGTCGCGCCAATTCCGAGCTCACCGCGCTCAGCCTGCAAATAGCCGAATGGGACGACGCCTACCACAATCACGGCCGCTCGCTAGTGGCCGATGAAATCTATGACCAGGCACGCGAGCGCCTGCAATCCTGGCATCAGTGCTTCCCGACTGCCCATGCGGCATTGGCGGACCCGCTGGCTGGCAGCAGCGGAACGATCGCCCATCCGGTGCCGCAGACGGGACTGCGCAAACTGAACGACGCGGCAGTGGCCGAATGGATCAACAGCCGCGACGATCTGTGGATTCAGCCCAAGGTCGACGGCGTTGCGATCACCCTGGTCTATCGAAACGGCTCATTACAACAAGCCATCAGCCGCGGCGATGGGCGCCATGGGCAAGACTGGACGGCCCGTGCCAGACAGCTACCGGCCATCCCCACGCGCCTGCAACAGCCACTCGATGCAGTGCTGCAAGGCGAGCTTTACTGGCGCCTGGACGACCACGTGCAGGGTCGCGACGGAGGTGCTGGAGCCCGTGGCAAGGTGGCAGGTCTGATGGCGCGACAAACGCTCGAACCGCAACAGCTCGATGCCATCGGCCTGTTCGTCTGGGATTGGCCGGATGGCCCGGCGAACATGCCAGAGCGCCTGCATACCCTGCAGAAACTGGGTTTCGCCGACAGCCTGCACTACACCAAGCCCCTGCAAAACGCCAAGGAAGCCCACAGGTGGCGCCAGCGCTGGTTCGATCAGCCGCAGCCATTTGCCAGCGATGGTGTGGTCCTGCGTCAGGGCATGCGGCCACCCGGCGCGCGCTGGCAGGCAGAAGCGCCGCACTGGGCGATTGCCTGGAAATACCCGGCCGCCCAGGCGCTGGCCGTGGTGCAGGCGGTGGATTTCAGTATCGGCCGCACTGGGCGCATCACGCCGATCCTGCGCTTGCAGCCGGTCGATCTCGACGAGCGGCGCATCAGCCGGGTCGCGCTCGGCTCGCTGCAAGCCTGGGAAGAGCTGGACATTCGCCCCGGCGATCAGGTGGCGATACGCCTGGCTGGCCTGACCATACCGCGCCTCGAACAGGTGATCTGGCGCAGCCAGGAGCGCGCAGCGGTGCAGGCACCTGACCCTAATCGATACCATGCCATGAGTTGCTGGCGACTCAGCGACGAGTGCCAGCAACAGTTCCAGGCACGCCTGAACTGGCTCGCCGGCAAACAGGGGCTGAACTTGCCCGGCGTGGGACCAGGCACCTGGAGCACGTTACTGGCGGGGCAGAAACTGCATGGCCTGCTCGATTGGCTGGAATTCGACAGCGAACACCTGCAACAACTGCCAGGTATCGGTCCACGGCGCGCCTCGCAGTTGCAGCAGGCCTTCGCCCAGGCCCAGCGGCGCTCACTGCAACAATGGCTGCAGGCCCTCGGCGCACCACCTGGTATCCAGATAGGCGCGGAGGATGACTGGGCCACGCTACTGGGCCGCAGCCACGCCGACTGGATGCAGCAACCCGGCGTGAGCCAGAAGAGCGCAGAGCGCCTGTTGGCGTTCTTCAGCCACCCCGAGGTTCAGCGCCTGGGCACGCAATTGCAGGAGGCCGGCACCGTCGGTTTCCTGCCGCAGGAAAACTCTCCGCGCGGTTGACCCAGGTCAGCAGATGACTCACTCGGGTCGAACCTCGCGCGGTAACCAGGGTCACTTCGAAGTAGACCTACACGAGGACAGACCATGATTCGTCAAACCGCTTTGCTCGGCCTGTTGCTGGCCGCCAATCTCAACGTCACGCCCATCCTCGCTGCGGAAGGCGACGGTGGCTGTGCGGCCAAGCGCCAGGTCATCGAAGAAAAGATCGAGGCCGCGCGCAAGAACGGTAACACGCAGCAACTGGATGGATTACAAAGGGCGCTAGGCAATGTGGAAATGAATTGCGACGACGCCACCCTGCACAGTGATCGCCTGGCCAGCGTCAAGGAAGCCCGTGAGGAAGTGCAGGAGCGCGAGATGGATCTGCGCGAAGCCATGGGCAAGGGCGATCAGGAAAAGATCGCCAAGCGTCAGGCCAAATTGGCCGAGGCGCGCGCCGAACTGGAACAGGCCGAGGCCGAAGCGCGCGCCGATCAGTAAGCGCGAAACGCCTTGTGGCAGGCCTCGCAACTGTCCTCGACGGCCTGCACTGCCGGCTCCAGCGCGGAGCGGCGTAGCGGCGGCGCGGTCGTCGCCTGAACCAGTGAGACGGTGGCCTGCTCCAGCTCACGCGCCATCTTCTGGAATTGCTCCTGGCGCTGCCAGACCTCTGGATTGGCCTTGCTGCGCTCGTCGTCACGTACCTGCGGAAAGTGCTGCCAGGGCTCGTGCGACAGACGCTCGAGCTCGGCTGCCCCGCTGATGAATGCGGCTTCGTCGTAGGGAATACGATTGCGCAACATACCACCGAGGTCTTCGCTGACCTTGAGCATCTCCTTGAACGCGGCTTGGCGCTTGCCCAACGGCGAGTCGGGGTCGACCCCACCACAAGCAGCCAGGGTCAGGCAGACGCAGGTGAGCAGCAGGAGTTTCTTCAAGGTCATCGACACGACTTCCAGGCGACAAGGGGCCGTCAGTATCGCGGCTAGCCCCGGTCGGGCCAAGCGACCTCTTGTCACAACGGATGCCTTTCCTACCCGGCAGTCAGCCGGTGTTCAGCTAGCGGACACCACGAACAACGCCGCAATCAGCCCCATCCCGGCGAACCACACCAGCGAGCGAACAGGACCCCAGTCGGCCAGGTAGCAGATGAAATACAGCACACGGCTGACGATGAATGCCATGGCCAACTGGTCGAGCAGCGCTTGCTCGGCGCCACCGGCCTGGTGCGCGATGATCACTGCGGCGGCGAACGCCGGAGTCACCTCGAAGCCATTGAGCTGGGCGTTGTTGGCGCGCTTGCGCCAACCCTCCAGCGTGCCCAGGAAGGCGCGCGGGTCTTGATTGGCGCGCGGCCCGTAGCCGGGGCCAAGAAACTTGGCAGTGGCAGTGCCCAGGTAGGGCAGAAAGATGGCGATCAGTACGCACCAGTAGGCAAGGGTCATGGTGTGGCTTCACTCGAAAGGTCGGGAAGCCAAGCCTGAGCGAGCGCCCCGTTACCGTCCATGGCCGCACCCGCCAATGATGCCGGCGCTTCGGCCAAGCCGGCAGCCATCCGCGCCAGCGGCGCTCAGTCCGTGAAGCGATCTCTGGCGTAGGTGATCGCGCTCTTGCCGTGCGGCTGCGGCTGACCGTCCTCGCCCAGATTGACGAACACCAGCTTGTCGATGGTCAGGATGCTCTTGCGGGTTACCTTGTTGCGCACTTCGCAGCGCAGGGTAATGGAGGTGCGGCCGAACTCGGTAGCAGTGATGCCCAGCTCGATGATGTCGCTCTGACGCGCCGAACTGACGAAGTTGATCTCGGAAATGAATTTGGTCACCACGCGCTGATTGTCGAGCTGGACGATGGCGTAGATCGCTGCTTCTTCATCGATCCATTTCAGCAGGCTGCCGCCGAACAGAGTGCCGTTGGGGTTGAGATCCTCGGGCTTGATCCACTTGCGAGTATGGAAATTCATGCAGTGTCCTCCGTGCCAGATTGGGCGCCCATGATGCGCCCGCAGCGCTGCGCTTGTCGTTGCATCGCTGGCTATGACAATCATAGCCAGGCAAATGCGACGGAAAGCCTTGGGCTGCGCCGCACACACGGCTATAATTTGCCGGTTTCACGCAACCGGCACCGCTCCGGTTGTGCCCGCCACCTGTCCGAGGGGCGCTGCAGCAGCCTGAAAGATCTGTTTCGAATCCCCAAGCCCTGCATTGCAACAATGCTTCGCGGCAGATTCGAATCAGCCTTCCAGACTGTCAGGCTCGGATGGGGCGTTAACCATACGCATCAACGGCGCCCATTCGCAGACAACGAATGGAGTGCTATTGCATGTCTTTCAATGATTTCAAAGTCGCCGACATTTCCCTGGCCGATTGGGGCCGCAAAGAGCTGATCATCGCCGAGTCCGAGATGCCGGCACTGATGGGCCTGCGCCGCAAGTACGCCGCCAGCCAACCGCTGAAAGGCGCGAAGATCCTCGGCTGCATCCACATGACCATCCAGACCGGCGTGCTGATCGAGACGCTCACCGCCCTGGGCGCCGAAGTGCGCTGGTCGTCGTGCAACATCTTCTCCACCCAGGATCAGGCCGCTGCCGCCATCGCCGCCGCCGGCATCCCGGTATTCGCCTGGAAGGGCGAGACCGAAGAAGAGTACGAGTGGTGCATCGAGCAGACCATCCTCAAGGACGGCCAGCCGTGGGACGCCAACATGGTGCTGGACGACGGCGGTGACCTGACCGAGATCCTGCACAAGAAATACCCGCAGATGCTCGAGCGCATCCACGGCGTCACCGAAGAGACCACCACCGGTGTGCATCGCCTGCTCGACATGCTCAAGGCCGGCACACTGAAAGTCCCGGCGATCAACGTCAACGACGCCGTGACCAAGAGCAAGAACGACAACAAGTACGGTTGCCGCCACAGCCTCAACGACGCCATCAAGCGCGGCACCGACCACCTGCTGTCGGGCAAGCAGGCGCTGGTTATCGGCTACGGTGACGTGGGTAAGGGCTCGGCGCAGTCGCTGCGTCAGGAAGGCATGATCGTCAAGGTTTCCGAAATCGACCCGATCTGCGCCATGCAGGCATGCATGGATGGCTTCGAGCTGGTTTCGCCGTACATCGACGGCATCAACGACGGCACCGAGGCCAGCGTTGACGCTGCGCTGCTGGGCAAGATCGACCTGATCGTTACCACCACCGGTAACGTCAACGTCTGCGACGCCGGCATGCTCAAGGCCCTGAAGAAGCGCGCCGTGGTGTGCAACATCGGTCACTTCGACAACGAGATCGACACCGCCTTCATGCGCAAGAACTGGGCGTGGGAAGAGGTCAAGCCGCAGGTGCACAAGATTCACCGCACCGGTGCCGGCAGCTTCGATCCGACCAACGACGACTACCTGATCCTGCTGGCCGAAGGCCGTCTGGTGAACCTGGGCAACGCCACTGGCCATCCGAGCCGCATCATGGACGGCTCCTTCGCCAACCAGGTGCTGGCGCAGATCTTCCTGTTCGAGCAGAAGTTCGCTGATCTGTCCGCCGAGAAGAAGGCCGAGCGCCTGACCGTCGAAGTGCTGCCGAAGAAGCTCGACGAAGAAGTCGCCCTGGAAATGGTCAAGGGCTTCGGCGGCGTGGTCACTCAACTGACCAAGCAGCAGGCCGAGTACATTGGCGTGACCGTGGAAGGTCCGTTCAAGCCGGACGCTTACCGCTACTAATGCGTAGGGTGGATAAGCCCCTGGCTTATCCACCGCCGACTTCCAGCAAGGTGGATGGGTAAACGCCATCCACCCTAAGTCTCCAAGGCTAGAAACCCTATGAGCCAACAACGCCGCTACAGCTTCGAGTTCTTCCCTACCAAGACCGAAGCCGGGCATGAAAAACTGATGGATGTGGCGCGCCAGCTGGCGACCTACAACCCCGATTTCTTCTCCTGCACCTATGGCGCCGGCGGTTCGACCCGCGACCGTACCGTCAATACCGTGCTGCAACTCGATGGCGAGATCAAGGTACCCACCGCACCGCACCTGTCCTGCGTGGGCGACAGCAAAGCAGAGCTGCGCGAGCTGCTGAACCTGTACAAGGATGCCGGCATCAAGCGCATCGTTGCCCTGCGCGGCGACCTGCCGTCGGGTATGGGCATGGCCAGCGGTGAGCTGCGCTACGCCAATGAACTGGTCGAGTTCATCCGCACTGAAACCGGTGATCACTTCCACATCGAAATTGCCGCCTACCCGGAGATGCATCCGCAGGCACGCAACCTCGAGGACGATATCGCCAACTTCGTGCGCAAGGCCAAGGCCGGTGCCGACAGTGCCATCACCCAATACTTCTTCAACGCCGACAGTTACTTCTACTTCGTCGAGCGCGTGCAGAAACTGGGCGTGGACATTCCAGTGGTGCCAGGCATCATGCCGATCACCAACTACAGCAAGCTGGCGCGCTTCTCCGACGCCTGCGGCGCTGAAATCCCACGCTGGGTTCGCAAGCAGCTGGAAGCCTACGGCGACGATGCCGACAGCATTCGCGTCTTCGGCGAACAGGTCATCACCGAGATGTGCGAACGTCTGCTGCAAGGCGGCGCGCCCGGCCTGCACTTCTACAGCATGAACCTGGCCGGGCCCAGCCTGTCCATTTGGAACAATCTCAAGCTGCCGCGCTAACAGGCCGCTTACTCACAGGCTGCCCACCCTGGGCAGCCTGCCCGCTCCACCCTCCCGCCTTGCCGCCGAAGGATCGCCCCTCATGCTCAAACGCACCACGATCAACGCCTCCGTCAGCCCCAAGGGCAGCCTGGAAACCCTCTCCCAGCGCGAAGTGCAGCAACTGCGCGAGACCGGCTCGGGCAGCGTCTACCGCCTGTTCCGCCAGTGCGCCCTGGCGATCCTCAATACCGGTTCGCACAGCGACAACGCCAAGACCATCCTCGAAGCCTACCCGGACTTCGAAGTGAAGATTCACCAGCAGGATCGCGGCATCCGTCTGGAGCTGATCAACGCCCCGGCCGACGCCTTCGTCGATGGCGAGATGATCGCCAGCACCCGCGAGATGCTGTTCAGCGCCCTGCGCGACATCGTCTTCACGCAAAGCGAGCTGGAGCACAAGCGCATCGACCTGGACAGCTCCGAAGGCATCACCGATTACGTCTTCCACCTGCTGCGCAACGCACAGACCCTGCGCAGCGGCGTCGAGCCGAAGATGGTGGTGTGCTGGGGCGGCCATTCGATCAGCACCGAGGAATACAAATACACCAAGAAGGTCGGTCACGAGCTGGGCCTGCGCGGCCTGGACATCTGCACCGGCTGCGGCCCAGGCGTGATGAAGGGGCCGATGAAAGGCGCCACCATCAGCCACGCCAAACAGCGCAACCTCACCGGCCGCTACCTGGGCCTGACAGAACCGGGGATCATCGCCGCCGAAGCGCCAAACCCGATCGTCAACGAGCTGGTGATTCTGCCGGATATCGAAAAGCGCCTGGAGGCTTTCGTTCGCGTCGGCCACGGCATCATCATCTTCCCGGGTGGCGCCGGTACTGCCGAAGAATTCCTCTACCTGCTGGGTATCCTCACCCACCCGGACAACCAGGATCTGCCCTTCCCGGTCATTCTTACCGGGCCGAAGAGTGCTGGCCCGTACCTGCAGCAGCTGCATGATTTCATCGGCGCCACCCTGGGCGGAGCTGCGCAGCAGCGCTACAGCATGATCGTCAACGACCCGGCCGAAGTAGCTCGTGAAATGGCCGTCGGCATCAAGGCCGTGCGTCAGTTCCGCCGCGAGCGCAACGACGCCTTCCACTTCAACTGGCTGCTGAAGATCGACGAGAGCTTCCAGCACCCGTTCGAGCCGACCCACGAAGCCATGGCCAGCCTCAACCTCACCCGTGAGCAGCCACTGCATCAGCTGGCTGCCAACCTGCGTCGCGCGTTCTCCGGCATTGTCGCCGGCAACGTCAAGGAGAACGGCATCCGCCTGATCGAGGAGCACGGCCCCTACGAGATTCGCGGCGAAACCACCATCATGCGCCCGCTGGATCGCCTGCTGCAGGCCTTCGTCGAGCAACACCGCATGAAACTGCCGGGTGGCAGCGCTTATGAGCCCTGCTATCGGGTAGTCGACTGAGGCTGCGCAAGACGCACTTTCAAGGCACCTGCAAAATCGCTAACCTGGCGCGATGTCATTATTCCAGCGCCAGATTATCGCCACTCTTTTGCTATGCTGTTGCGCTTTCGCCGCCCGCGGCGAAACGCTGCGCCTGGTCACGGATGCCTGGGCGCCCTATGTCTACGAGGACAACGGCCAAGCCGCAGGCCTCGACTACGAAATAACCCGCGAGGTGCTGCAGCGCCTGGGGGTAACGCTGGACCTGCAATTCCTGCCCTGGAAGCGCTGCCTGCTGGAGCTGGAACTGGGCAATGCGGACGGCATTCTGGATATTTTCCATCTGCCCGAGCGCGAGGCGAGCATGCTCTTCGTCGAAGAGCCGCTGAGTGACGTCGAACTCGTGCTGTTCTACGCACGTAACCGCCCCTACCCCTATGAGAGCCTGGAAGACCTGCGCGACCTGGTGATCGGCATCTCGCCGGGCTACTGGTACAACGACGAAACCTTCCGCAACTCGCCCTTGTTCAGTCGCGAAGAGGCTCCGACTCACGAGGCCAATCTGGGCAAACTGATCCGCCACCGCGTCGACCTGGTCATCAATGACCGTCGCGCCGGCCTCTATCTGACGACGCAGTTGGGCTTGCAACAACAGGTCGATTACAACCGCAAAGCGGTCGGCCATGACCGCATGTACCTGGCGCTGCGTCACGACCCCAAGCTGGCGCGCCTGGCCGCGGGTTTCGCTGCCGAACTGCGCCGTTTCAAACGCGAGCCCGCCTACGCACAGTTACAACTGCGTTACGCCAGCCCTGAACGCTTAAAGCCGTGAACCAACCGACAGGCTGGTAGCTGCGCACGGCCTCAGCTCTGTTATACTCGGATATTCCCGCCAGGCTTGCGCCCGGATGCTAGCTCCCAGAGGCCAGCAGTACCGGACGGGATCACGCCCCCCACGTGTGATTCAAGCCAGGCTCTACACCCCCAGGGCCACGCCCTCACTTAGTACAGGATTGCTCATGTCCTTTGCCTCCCTCGGTCTCTCCGAGGCTCTAGTCCGTGCGGTCGAGTCCGCCGGCTACACCCAGCCCACTCCGGTGCAACAGCGGGCCATTCCCGCCGTGTTGCAAGGTCGCGATCTCATGGTGGCGGCCCAGACGGGTACAGGTAAGACGGGCGGTTTCGCCCTGCCGATCCTCGAGCGCCTGTTTCCGGGCGGTCATCCGGATCGCGAACAACGGCACGGCCCGAAACAACCGCGCGTGCTGGTGCTGACACCCACTCGCGAGCTGGCCGCTCAGGTGCATGACAGCTTCAAGGTCTACGCCCGCGATCTGAAATTCGTCAGCGCCTGCATTTTCGGCGGCGTCGGCATGAACCCGCAGGTCCAGGCCCTGGCCAAGGGCGTCGATGTCCTGGTGGCCTGCCCCGGCCGCCTGCTCGACCTGGCCAATCAGAAAGCCATCGATCTGTCTCACGTCGAAATTCTCGTCCTCGACGAAGCCGACCGCATGCTCGACATGGGCTTCATCCACGACGTCAAGAAGGTGCTGGCCAAACTGCCCGCACAGCGCCAGAACCTACTGTTCTCGGCCACCTTCTCCAAGGACATCACCGACCTGGCCGGTAAGCTGCTGCACAACCCCGAGCGCATCGAGGTCACGCCGCCAAACACCACGGTCGAGCGCATCGAACAGCGCGTGTTCCGCCTGGCTGCCAGCCACAAGCGTGCCCTGCTCGCTCACCTGATCACCCAAGGTGCCTGGGAACAGGTGCTGGTATTCACCCGCACCAAGCACGGAGCCAACCGCCTGGCCGAGTATCTCGACAAGCATGGCCTGCCGGCCGCTGCGATCCATGGCAACAAGAGCCAGAACGCGCGCACCAAGGCCCTGGCCGACTTCAAGGCCAACCAGGTACGCATCCTGGTGGCCACCGATATCGCCGCACGCGGCCTGGATATCGACCAACTGCCGCACGTGGTCAACTTCGAGCTGCCCAACGTCGAGGAAGACTACGTTCACCGTATCGGCCGTACTGGCCGTGCCGGCCGCAGTGGCGAGGCAATCTCGCTGGTCGCTTCGGACGAAGAGAAGCTGCTGAAAAGCATCGAGCGCATGACCAAGCAGAAGATCCCCGATGGCGATCTGATGGGCTTCGACGCTAGCGCTGTGGAAGCGGAGCGTCCGGAAGTGCGCGAGCCGCGCCAACCACGTAATGGCGGCCAGAAGAAGCAGAAGGCCGAAGGCGGCGATAAGCCCAAGGGCGACCGTAATAACGGCGGGCGCAGAGACAAGGGCAAGGATGGCGGCAAGGATCAAAAAGCCAAGCCGCAACAGCAAGGCCAGGGCCAGAACCGCCGTGGCCAGCAGCCTCGCAACCAGAATCGTGGCGCAGCCTCGGCCGTTCCCGCACTGCCGCCTGATCGCGACCCGGAAGAGTTTCTCGACGACGAAATCGACAACTTCGGTAACCGCGCCGATTACGTCCCGGTGCAGAACAAGCCGCAAGGTCGTGGCCGCCGCTCAGGCGGCGGTGCATCTGGCAATGGCGCTGCTCAGGGCCAAGGTCAGAGAGCCAACAGCAACAACAGGCAGCCCCGCGGCAACAATGGCGGTAACCCAGGCAATCCCGGCAAGAATCGCCGTCAAGGTGGCCAGGGTGGTCAAGGCCGCAACGGCGGGGGCCGTGGCCGACAGGCGGATGGTCGCATCACCTCGCTGGACCGCGACGAGCTGCCACGCGCCGAAGCGGCCGTGCGCAACCCGCGCGAGAAGCAGCCGATCATCGTGCACAAGGGCTCGCGACTGGATCGCTTCCCCAGCGCCGAGCAGCTCGACGAGTTGAGCAACAGCACTCGTCCACGTAGCGAGAAGCCGGCACTGCTGACGCGTAACCGCGAAGAGTAAGCTGCCACGCAAACAAAAACGCCACCCCATGGGGTGGCGTTTTTGTTGGTGCGCTGGTTTGTCCGTTACGTAGGGTGCACCGTGCGCACCGATGACTCGCCTCGCTCCTTTTCTTACTGACGTACACCTTCGACCGAAATGATCAGCTCCACGGTTTGCGAAGCCGGGCCGAGATCCATGGAGATATCGAAGTCTTTCAGCGTCAAGGTGGTGGTGCCCTCGAAGCCGGCGCGGTAGCCGCCCCACGGGTCCTTGCCCTCGCCGATGAACTTGGCAGCGATCACCACCGGCTTGGTCACACCGTTCAGGGTCAGGTTGCCGGTCACGTCGGCAGTGCCTTCGCCAGTGGATTTGACCGAAGTGGATTCGAACGTGGCAGTAGCGTGCTTGCTCGCATTGAGGAAGTCGGCACTGCGGATGTGCTTGTCACGTTCAGCATGGTTGGTGTCGACGCTGGCGGTCTTCAAGGTCACGCTGACTTTGCTCGCCTCAGGGTTGGCAGCATCGAAGCTGAACTTGCCGTCGAAGTCCTTGAAGGTGCCGTACAGCCAGCTGTAACCCAGGTGGCTGATCTTGAAATTGACGAAGGCGTGCTGGCCTTGCTTGTCGATGGCGTAGTCAGCCGCCGTGGCCTGGCCGCCGATCAGAGCGGAACCCAGAACCAGTGCAGCGAGGGCGTTCTTCAACATGGGTGTTCTCCTTGCGAGGTTGTCGATCTAGGTGGGCATTGGCCCGGTTATGAATGGCTTCAGCGCCCGAACATCCGCAGCAGGGTGCTGTCGCGGTCAATGAAATGGTGCTTGAGTGCGGCCAGGCCATGCAGGCCAGCGAAAATCACCAGGCCCCAGGCCAGGTATTCGTGAATCGCTCCGGCAATGTCTTCCTGTTGCGCGATACCAGTCAGGGTGGCCGGCACACTGAACAGGCCGAATACCTCGATGCCACGGCCATCGGCAGTGGAAATCAGGTAGCCGGAAATCATCACACCAAACAGACCGAAATAGAGCACGCCATGACCCAGCTTGGAGGCCAGGCGAGTGAGCGGGCCGTGATTGCTCAGTGCCGCTGGCGCCGGATTGAGCAAACGCCACAGCACGCGCAGCAGCATCACCGCGAACAGCAGGATACCGATGCTCTTGTGCAAGTCCGGTGCACTCTGCCGCCACGGGTCGTAGTAGCTGAGCCCCACCATCCAGAAGCCGAGGGCGAACAGACCGAACACGGCCAACGCCACCAGCCAGTGCAGCACGACGCTGACCAGACCATAACGAGCAGAGGTATTGCGCCATTGCATGGGGGGCTTCCCTAATTCAGTGTCCGAGCAAGACTAACGGCAAATATATCGATTTAAAGCGGAAAATTTCGCTATGAAACATCGAGAAATGCGATATCTCATCCCGACGCATTCAAGTCGGTCAGCTTAGTGCGAAGCCTGCATGGCAAAGTTCGCCACCTCAGGAGCAGACGGCATATTGCGGCAGACCAACGGCATCGGCCGCGTCTCACAGGCCGCTTCTGGTAGGCTGTGCCGCCGAACACAGGGAGATTTTTCATGAGCCTCAATGACCACTGGATGCAACGCGACCTCGGCGTGTTGTGGCACCCCTGCACCCAGATGAAGGATCACCAGCGCCTGCCGCTGGTCGCGATCCGCAAGGCCTCCGGCGTATGGCTGGAGGACTTCGACGGCAAACGCTACCTGGATGCCGTCAGCTCTTGGTGGGTCAATGTCTTCGGCCACGCCAACCCGCGTATCAACGCGCGCATCCGCGAGCAGTTGGAAAACCTCGAACACGTGATGCTCGCCGGCTTTACCCATCAACCGGTCATCGAGCTGTCCGAGCGCCTGGTGCAGATCACCCCGGTAGGCCTGAACAAGGTGTTCTACGCCGACAATGGATCCTCGGGCATCGAAGTCGCGCTGAAGATGAGCTTCCACTACTGGCTCAACAACGGCCGACCGGAGAAGAAGCGCTTCGTCACCCTGAGCAACAGCTATCACGGTGAAACCGTGGCAGCAATGTCGGTGGGCGACGTGTCGCTGTTCACCGACACCTACAAGCCGCTGCTGCTCGACACCCTAAAAGTGCCTAGCCCGGATTGCTACCTGCGCCCCGAGGGCGTGAGCTGGGAAGAACATTCGCGCGTCATGTTCGCCCACATGGAGCAAACGCTGGCCGAGCATCACCATGAGGTCGCCGCGGTAATCGTCGAGCCGCTGATCCAGGGCGCCGGCGGCATGCGCATGTACCACCCGATCTACCTCAGACTCTTGCGCGAGGCCTGCGACCGCTACGGCGTGCACCTGATCCACGACGAAATCGCCGTCGGTTTCGGCCGTACCGGCACGATGTTCGCCTGCGAGCAGGCTGGCATCACCCCGGATTTCCTGGTGCTGTCCAAGGCGCTGACCGGCGGCTACCTGCCGATGGCAGCGGTGCTGACTACCGATGAGGTCTATGGCGCCTTCTATGACGACTACGCCACCCTGCGCGCCTTCCTGCACTCGCACACCTACACCGGCAACCCGCTGGCCTGCGCCGCCGCCCTGGCGACGCTGGATATCTTCCGCGATGACGACGTGATCGAACGCAACAAGGTCCTGGCCGCGCGCATGGCCAGCGCCACCGCGCACCTGGCCGACCATCCGCATGTCGCCGAAGTGCGCCAGACCGGCATGGCTCTGGCCATCGAGATGGTGCAGGACAAGGCCAGCAAGGCAGCCTACCCCTGGCAGGAGCGGCGAGGCCTGCGCGTTTACCAGCACGCACTGGAGCGCGGCGCGCTGCTGCGCCCACTGGGCAGCGTGGTGTACTTCCTGCCGCCCTACGTGATCACACCCGAAGAGATCGACTTCCTCGCCGAGGTGGCCAGCGAGGGCATCGATATCGCCACCCGAGAGTCCGTCAGCGTGGCAGTGGACAACCGTTACCCCGATCATCGCGATCCGGGCTGACTCAGGAGCGGTGCGCACAGCGCACCCTACAGCTAGAATTCGCGCCTCTGCTCAAGGTTGATACGTCATGCGCCTGTCCCGCTTCTTCATCGATGCCCCGCTCTCCCTCGGCCAACACGACCTGCCCGAAGCGCAGGCCCATTACATCGGCCGTGTGCTGCGCCATGCGGTGGGTGATGCCGTGCAGCTGTTCGACGGCAGCGGCCAGGAATACCTCGGTGAACTGATCGAGGTGGGCAAGAAAAGTGTGCGTGTCGAGCTGCGCGAGTCTATCGCCGGGCTGAACGAATCGCCGCTGCGTATCCATCTGGGCCAGGGGCTGTCACGCGGCGAGCGCATGGACTGGGCGATCCAGAAAGCCACCGAACTGGGCGCCAGCGAAATCACCCCGATCGTCTCCGCACGCTGCGAGGTACGCCTGAAAGACGAGCGCGCCGACAAGCGCATGGCCCATTGGCGTCAGGTGGCGATCAGCGCCTGCGAGCAATGTGGCCGCTCGGTGTTGCCGGTAATCAATCCGCCGCTGGAACTGGACGCCTGGCTGCAGCAGATCGAAGCCGACCTGAAGCTGGTACTGCACCCGGTCGCCGAGCCCTGGATCGGCCATGCCCCACCACGCTCCCTGGCTTTTTTGATCGGCCCGGAGGGTGGTTTGAGCGATACTGAAGTCGATCAGGCAAAGAGTGCCGGCTTCCACGCCGCGCGCCTCGGACCCCGAGTTTTGCGCACGGAAACGGCGCCAGTAGTGGCCCTGAGTGTCGCTCAGCAGTTGTGGGGCGACCTGTAAGCGCAAAATGTCGCCTTGACGTAACAAATTGTGACCTCAAGAGATTGCAAGACCGACAGTCTTTGTCATGCTCTGCGCGCCGCACGCGCGACCCGCTCACCAGCAACCCGCGCGCGGCCGAGGCCGGCGCCCCGCAGCGTCGTTCTCTTCCAATAACAAACAACGGGCCTCGGCCCCGCCCAAAAGGCGGCCGCATGCCCAGGAGCATTGCATGAACGAACTGGTCTCGACCCTAAACGGTCTGGTCTGGAGCCCGGCGCTGATCTATCTATGTCTCGGCGTTGGTCTCTACTTCTCCCTGCGCGGACGCTTCCTCCAGGTTCGCCACTTCAAAGAAATGATTCGCCTGATGTTCACCGGCAAGACCGATGAACATGGCATCACCTCCTTCCAAGCCCTGACCATGACCCTCGCCGGTCGCGTCGGTACCGGTAACATCGCCGGTGTGGCCACCGCGATCACCTTCGGTGGTCCGGGTGCCGTTTTCTGGATGTGGATGGTGGCCTTCCTCGGCGCCAGCTCGGCGTTCGTCGAGTCCACTCTGGGTCAGGTGTACAAGGAAAAGCTCAACGGTGAATACCGTGGTGGCCCGGCCTTCTACATCGAGCGCGGCCTGGGTCTGAAGTGGTACGCCTGGCTGTTCGCCGTGGTTACCGTGTTCGCCTGCGGCCTGCTGCTGCCAGGCGTACAGGCCAACTCCATCGCCTCCAGCGTGAATACCGCCTTCGGTATCGACCCGAACGTGACTGCAGCTGTGCTGGCCGTGCTGATCGGCTTGATCATCTTCGGCGGCGTCAAGCGTATCGCCCACTTCACCCAAGTAGTCGTGCCGTTCATGGCGCTGGGCTACATCCTGGTGGCGTTGGTGATCATCCTGCTCAACATCAGCCAACTGCCGGACGTCATCGCACTGATCTTCAAGAGCGCCTTCGGCCTCGAAGCTGGTTTCGGCGCCATCGTCGGCATGGCCATTCAGTGGGGCGTGAAACGCGGCGTGTACTCCAACGAAGCAGGCCAAGGCACCGGCCCGCATGCATCGTCGGCCGCAGCGGTCAGCCACCCGGCCAAACAGGGCCTGGTTCAGGGCTTCTCGGTTTACATCGACACCCTGTTCGTCTGCTCCGCAACCGCGTTCATGTTGCTGATCACCGGCCAGTACAACGTTCAGGCTCCCGATGGTAGCGCGCTGTTCACCGGTATCGCTGGCGTAGCCGCAGGCCCGGGTTACGTGCAGACCGCGATGGAGAACATGATGCCCGGCTTCGGTAACGCCTTCGTTGCCATCGCCCTGTTCTTCTTCGCCTTCACCACCATCCTGGCGTACTACTACATCGCCGAAACCAACATTGCCTACATCAACCGCAAGGTGAAGCGCCCCATCCTCACCCTGCTGCTGAAATTCGGCATCATCGCGGCTACCGTGTATGGCACCGTGCATACCGCTACTTTCGCCTGGGATCTGGGTGACCTCGGTGTGGGCCTGATGGCCTGGCTGAACATCATCGCCATCCTGCTCATGCACAAGGTCGCCTACAAGTGCCTGAAGGATTACGAGCAGCAGTTGGACGAGGGCAAAGACCCGGTCTTCCACCCCGAGAAGCTTGGCATCACCAATGCCGACTACTGGGAGCAGGCTCCGTCTAAAGACGACAACCTGACTGCAGAGAAGTCCGCAGCGCAGCAACCACAGCGCTGATCACCTCAAGGCAGTAACGAAAAAGCCCCGGCCAGTGCCGGGGCTTTTTCATGGGCGATGCGATCGCGCTGGGTTATTTCAGATCAGGCCAGCATCGGCGAGCAGTTGCTCCAGTGCCGCCAGATCAGGAATACGCACCACGTCGTCACCGACGCGCGCAGCCCCAAGTTCCAGCGGAGCCAGTTCGACATCCGCCGCCGCCAGGTCGCTGCCGACCTTCAGCGAGCGCGGAATACCCTGCACCAGCAAGGCGATGAACTTGACCTTGGGACGACCGCCCAGGGCATTGATCACCGCAACGCGAGCGCCACTGGCAACCTGTGCCTGACCACCGCTGGCGGCCTCGAAGGAGAGCAGCGGCAGGCGCAGGTCACGCCAGGCGATCTGGCCGAGAAACCAGTCGGGAGTACCTTCGGTCGTCTGCGGCGCGCGATAGGGAATCAGCTCCGCCACCGCCACGTTGGGCAGCAGCAAAGTGCGGTCGGCCAGCGGCACCAGCAAGCCGGTGAGGCTGGCGGCGCTGTTCTGGGTGGCGACGGCTTGGCTCATTGAAACGTCCTCAACTGCAATGTTCGGCGAGGTGATTGACCAGGGCCACGGCCAACTCACGCGGGTCGGCACTGAAACTGCTATAGCCGCCCTCGCGCAGGCTGTCGGGCATACTCGGGCTGGCGCAACTGTCGGCGCGCTGGGTCCAGATCAAGCCACCCTGGCGTTTGACGTAAGCGGCAGCGGCACTGCCATCGCTGCCCATGCCGCTGAACGCGATCACACCGCACAGGCCACCAAATTGCTGCGCCAAATTGAGCATCATCTGATCGATGGAAGGGCTGTAAGGCTCCGGCCAACCGCGTTCGGCAATCTGCATCGCACCGTCTTCGGCAAAGCCCAATTCATTGCTGATCGGCACCACCACCACTTCACCGCAACGCACCGGATCGCCATGACGTGCCGAGTTGACGTGCCACTGGCTGTGTCGACCGACCGCCTGTGGCAAGGCCGCCTCGAAACTGGCGTCGATGTGCTGGGCATAGATGAAACCGATGGGCAGGCCACCCGGCAAGGCATCGAGAAATGCCTTGACCGCTGCCGGGCCACCCAACGAGGCAGCCAGCAGCCAGACCTGGCGTGCCGGCTCGCCAGCTTTAAGCGGCGTATTGGCCAGCGCTTGCGGCAGCTCCAGACGCGCTGGACGCTGCGCTTCATCGAGCAGTGCCTGCAGGCTGGGCCCGACCGCCTGAGTCGGATCACCGACCAGGCGCTTGAGCTTGCCGAACAGGCTGCGCTCCCAGCGTGGGTAGTTCTCCGAATGACGCTCGGGCGCATGCCCCTCGCCGAACAGCACCGGGGCACTGACACGCTCGAGCAGGCTGTCGACCAGCGGCGAATCTTCCGACTGAGCCAGGTCCACCAACCACAGGTCGGTTTCGCAGGCTGCCAGTTGCTCCTCGTCGAGCCGCGCCGGGTCGCTGTTGAGCACTACCTGATAACCGCCACCAGCCAATGCCTGCTGCAACACATGGCGCTGCAGCGAGGTGTCGGCGATTACTGCAATACGCGCGGAGGTTTTGTCTGTCATGTCCGTTTGACCCGATGGCTATCCACCAACTGAGCGATGGTCTCAAGCAGCAAGGACTCCTGATAGGGCTTGCCGAGGTATTGGTTGACGCCGATGGACATGGCCCGCTCGCGGTGCTTCTCGCCGGTACGCGAGGTGATCATGATGATCGGCAGGTCCTTCAGACGCTCGTCGTGGCGCACCAGCGTGGCCACCTCGAAGCCGTCCATGCGCGGCATTTCGATGTCCAGCAGCATGATGTCAGGCTTGTGTTCCTGGAGCTGGGCAATAGCGTCGACCCCGTCCTTGGCGGTGACCACGTTCATGCCGTTACGCTCGAGCAAACGGCTGGTGACCTTGCGCACGGTGACCGAGTCGTCGACCACCATGACCAGCGTCGGACGGTCGATCTCCACCTCTTCGCTGGCCGAAGCCTGACGCGAAGCCAGGCGCGGCATCAGCTGATTCTGCAGATGTGCATGCAGCACACGAATGGTCGCCAGCAGATCGAGAATCACCACCACGCGGCCATCACCAAGGATGGTCGCACCGGAGATCCCGTGCACCCCGGCGAACTGCGGGCCGAGGCTCTTCACCACGATCTCGCGCGAGCCGGCCAGGCTGTCTACCTGCACCGCCACGGCGTGCTCGCTGGAGCGCACCAGAATCACCGGCAGCGGCAGGCTCTGACCCACCAGTTTGGGATGCTGGCCATTGTTCAGCAGGTCGCCCAGGTACTTCAGCTCGTAGGCCTGTCCGGCGTATTCGAAGCGCGGCGCGTCAGGCGCGTAATAGGCCTCCAGCTCGAACGGCGACACCCGCACGATACCTTCGATGGTGTTCAGCGGGATGGCGTAGAGGTCTTCGCCGGAGTACACCATCAGCGCACGGTTGACCGACACGGTGAACGGCAGGCGAATGGTGAAGCGCGTGCCCTGGCCCAGCGTCGAGTCGATGCTCATCGCACCGCCGAGTTGCTTGACCTCCGAGTGCACCACGTCCATGCCGACACCACGGCCGGAAATCTGCGTGACCTTCTCGGCAGTGGAGAAACCCGCCTCAAGAATGAACTGCAGGATTTCGTGATCGCTCAGGTCGCTGTCGGCGTCCATCAGCCCACGCTCGATGGCCTTGCGCCGCACGGCTTCCAGGCGAATACCACCGCCGTCATCGTCCAGGGTAAGAACGATATCGCCGCCCTCACGACCGAGATTGAGGCGGATGGTGCCGGTCTCCGACTTGCCAGCCGCGCGACGCACATCGCTCAGCTCGATGCCGTGATCGACGGCGTTACGCAGCATATGTTCCAGCGGCGCGACGATGCGCTCGAGCACCGTGCGGTCCATTTCCCCTTCGGCGTTGCCGACGACGAACTCCACCTGCTTGCCCAATTCGCCTGCAACCTGGCGCACGATGCGACGCAGACGCGGCACCAGGCGGTCGAACGGCACCATGCGGGTGCGCATCAAGCCTTCCTGCAGCTCGGTATTGACCCGCGCCTGTTGCAGCAGCAGGGTCTCGGCGTCGCGGTTCTTCGCCGCCAGGGTTTCCTTCAGATCGAGCAAGTCGGAGGCCGATTCAAACAGCGCGCGCGAGAGCTGCTGCAGTTGCGAGTGGCGGTCCATCTCCAGCGGGTCGAAATCTTCATAACCGGCGCGCTCGGCCTCAGCCTGGTAGCGGCTGAGAATCTGCGCCTGGGTCTCGGTATCGAGACGGCGCAACTGATCACGTACGCGGTCGATGGTCGCTTCCATCTCGCTCAGGGTGAAACCGACATCGCTCACCTGCTGCTCGACACGTCCGCGGAAGATCGACGTCTCACCGGCCAGGTTGACCAGGCCTTCGAGCAGCTCGGCTGGCACCTTGACCAGCTCCTGTGGCGCACGGCGGGACGCTGCCTCCAGTGCGGCCTCCTGCGCACGCTGTACGAACGGCAGCACCTTCGGCGCCTGCAACTGGCTTGGCACGTCACTGGCAGCAACGATCGGGTTGAGCAGATTGCTCATAGGCGCCGCCGCTGGCTCGACCTCGGCATCGGCCGCCACCGGCTCATCACCGAGACTGGCGCTAAGACGCTGGCGCAGCACGTCGAGCTCATTCTGCAGCCCTTCGAAACCGGACTGCACGTCGAGCAACAGGCTCTCCGGCCAGGGGGCGCCCTGCAGCAGAGCCTCGCTGAGATGTTGTTCCAGGTCGTGGCTCAGATCGCCAAGACGTTTCTGCCCAGCCAGACGCGCACCACCCTTGAGGGTGTGCAGCGTGCGCAGCATTTCGTCGATGGCGCTGACATCATCGCGCTGTTCTTCCCAGCGCCCGATCGACACCTCCATCGCCTCGAGCAGGTCATCGCCTTCTTCGAGGAAGATATCGAGGATGTCGCTGTCAGCCTCTTCGGCTTCGTCGCTCTCGACCACCGCCCTGAGCTGTACCGCCGACGGCATGCTCAGTTGCTCGTCAGGGTTGGCACGAAAGCGTTTGATCGTCTCGATCAGGGCATGGCCCTGCGGCACTGCCCGCTTATCTCGCACGGCTTCGAGCATCTCGGCCAGGCGGTCTTGACAGGCCTGCAACAGGGTGAACAGCTCCTGGCTAGCCCTCAGGCGACCACCGCCGAGACCTTCGTACAGGAATTCCAGCTCGTGGGCCAAATCACCGATTTCACGAATTTCAGCCATGCGCGCACCACCCTTGAGGGTGTGCAGGTCACGCTGCAGGGCTTCCAGCTCCAGACTGTTGTCAACATCGCCCATCCAGCGCTGCAGAGCGGCGCCAGCACTGTCGATGATGTCGAAACCTTCCTCGAGGAAGATTTCCACCAGTTCGGGATCACGCTCTTCATGCCAGTTGGCCAGCGTCGCACCCTGCGGCTCGGGCTCGGCAACAGGCAGTTCGTCTTCGGGTATTACCAGCTCGACTTCGTCGATCAGCGGCAACACTGCCTCTGGCTCTGCCTGTGGCACTTCGTCGAGCACGATTTCGTCTTCGACCAGCGCCAAGGGCGGCAGCTCGAAGCTATCCGGCTCCACCACCACAATCGGCTCGACGAGTTCGTCGTCCAGCTCCGGCTCAACCTGGGCGACAGCCGCCGACAGGCTCTGCGGCGTACCGCCCTGGCGGAACTGACGAATTGCCTGAATCAGGTCGTCACCAGAGACCAACGGCAGTCGGGCCTGCAACTGATCGAGCATCTGCGCCAGGCGATCATGGCTTTGCTGCAGCAGATTGCCCAGCGCCGGCGAATGGTTGTAACGGCGGTCGACCAAGCCCTCGTAGAGCGACTCAAGTTCGTGGCCAAGATCACCAATCGGGCGAATCGCGGCCATGCGCGCACCGCCCTTTAGGGTGTGCAGGTCGCGCTGCAGTGAGGACAGCGGCATGGTGTTGTCCGGCTCACTGAGCCAGCGCTCCAGCGCCTGACCAGCGCTATCGAGAATATCCACAGCCTCTTCGAGGAAGATCTCGACCATTTCCTCATCAAGATCGGCGTCGACAGGGCTGAAGCCCAGCTCGGCCTCGAACTGCGACTCCAGATCAATGTCTTCGGCGACTTCCGGTTCGGCGGGTGCCTCTTGCCACAGCACCGGCTCAGCCTCGGCTTCCTGTTCCAACTCGGCAGTGGCCTGGTCCAACTCGATGACTTCCAGCCCTTCGACGCCAGGCGTCAGCAAGGCCAAGGTATGCGGATCGATGGCTTCGCTCAGCAGATCACGTAGCGCCTGCACCCGCTCGGGTTGCGGGGTGACCTGCAAGGCCGCAGCGACCTGATCCATCATCCCGATCAGCGCTTCGTGGGCCTTCTCCGCCTCGTCGAAGAAGCGCTCGCTGACCGCCAGGCTGCCTTCTTCGACGGCGCCATAGAGATCCAGCAGGGCTTCGCAGAGCTCGTCGATCTGCGGCAGCTCGGCCATTTCGGCGCCACGGCCGAGGGTCGTCAGCTCCTCCAGCAGCGCGGACAGCTCCTGGCGCTCGGACGGATGCTCACGCCATTTGCGTAGCAGGTCCTCGGCGTCCAGCAAGATATCCATGCCTTCGGCGAGGAAGATGCTGATCATCTGCGGGTCGCGACTTTCGCCGCTCTGCGCCATACGCTCGTCTTCGGCGCTGGCGAGACGCTCCTGATGCAACGCCTGGACGCGAGCAAGAAGTGCCTCTGCGCCAGGAATGGGTGCCAGAGGCTGGGTCTCGAGATTGTCGAGACCGATACGGAACACGCCCTCGGCGCTGCTCAACAGCTCGGCAGCCGCCAGATCCACCTGGATCAGGTTGGTCTTGAACTCCTTGACCAGCTTTTCCAGCGGCGCCGCGATTTCTGCCACCGGCAGGATCCCGGCCATATAGGCGCTGCCCTTGAGGGTGTGCAGCGCACGCTGCAGGTCGTCGGTGACTGGCTGCGGCAGTTCCTGTGCGCAGTCGGCAAGAAAGCCCACCAGGGTATCCAGATGGGTTTCCGCCTCGTTGCGGAAAATTTCCAGCAACTGCGGGTCGAGGGGCTCACCATCGAGCGATTGGTCGTTGGCCGACTCGTCCAGCTCGACGACCTCGGTAGCGTCGTCAACGCCCACGGGCTCGGCTACCTGCTGGGTGGCCGGGGCGTTAGATTTTGGGGGCGTCAGCCCCTTGGCCAGGGCATGCGCGGTGGCCGCCAGCAGATCGACATCGTCGCGCTGACGCTGCGCCTTGGCGGCAAACTCGTCGACCAGCGCCGGCATCAGGGCCACGACATCGAGTACCACCTGCTGCACAGGCGCGTTCGGCTCGATGCTGCGGTCCAGCACGCGGTTGAGCAGGTTCTCGATGGACCAGCCCAGCTCACCGATGATCAGCGCGCGAACCATGCGCCCGCTGCCCTTGAGCGTGTGGAAGGCGCGACGAACTTCGATCAGCGCGTCCTTGTTGTCGGTATCGGCCTGCCACTGCGGCAGGTACTCACCGATGGTTTCCAGCACTTCGCCGACTTCTTCGATGAAGACTTCCAGCAGCTCTTCGTCCACCGGCTCTTCATCGGCAGGCGGCGGCAACAGGCTCGGCGGCACATCGGCGGCAGGCGGATTGATCGCCTGGACCGGTGCGGCCATGACATCGGCCATCGACAGCGGCTTCTCCGCTGCCGGTTCATCCGGCAGTTCCTGCACCTGCGGTGCGCTGGGCAGCTCGACTTCCGGTAGTTCCAGATCGGCCAGTTCCAGCTCATCCCACTGCGCCGGCTCGGCCAGTTGGTCCAGGCTCAGCTCTTCGAGCTCAAGCTCCGGCTCAGCGTCAAGCAGCGGTGCGGCAACAGTCTCTTCGTCCTGCAGGGCGGGTAGCTCTTCAAGCTCGTCTAGCTCGAAGGTAAAGCTGTCGGCAGTCTCACGGGCGTCCGACTGCTCGGGCTCAGCGTCCAGCAGTTGCAGGTCCGCAACCTCATCGCTGGACGGCTCGCCCACATCGAATGTCAGCGCCTCGCTCTCGGCCAGGGGCTCTTCGAGTTGTTCGTCTTCGGCACCCAGCAGCTCGATTTCTTGCAGTGGGTCAGCCAGCGGTGCCAGGGTTTCTTCCTGCGGCTCGACACGGTCGAGGATCGACGGTTTTTCCTTGAGCGGATAACCCAGGGTTTCCAGGCTTTCCTCGGCAACGTCGAGAATCAGATCGCCCTGCGTGCCATGGTCCTCGGACAGCCGTTCGAGGTAGTACTCGACGCTGGTGATGGCATCGGCCAGGGTGTCCAGGCTCTGCCAGTTGGGAACGGCCTTGCGCGCTAGCAGTTGTTCCTGGATGTAGCGGTTGCAGGCATTGAGCAGATCGGCAGCACGCTGCAGCGGAATCATCGCCAGGCCGCCACGGACCTGGGTCAGCAGTTCGGGCACACGGGCCAGGTGCTCGTGGTTCCACTGCGAGGCGATGAACTCGATGATCGCGTCCTTGGCCTGTTCCAGGCCATTGCGCGCTTCCTTGATGACAAGCTGGTGGATCTGCGCCACGTCGGTGGTCGGCAGATGGCTCTGTTCGTTCGGGCCGTCATCGCTCGGGCCGACCATGCCGGCCAGCGTCGCCTCGACATAGAGCAGCGCGCCAGCGACGTCCATCAGCACCGCATCGTTCGGTTCGCGCTGGCCGAGGGACAGACCATGGATGACGTCGATCTGGTCGAGAATGACCTTGCGCGGCTGACCGAAGCCAAGCACCGCGAGGGTATCGGCGATCTGCTTGAGCGGTGCCAGCAGGGCGTCCAGCTCACCGGGCTGGCTACGATCGCTGCGCACGAACAGATCGAGGCTGTCCTTGACACGCACCAGTTCCTCGCACAGCGCGGCGACCACCGAACGCATGGCGTCACGGTCTGGCCCGGCCAGGCGAGCACGTTCTTCGTCCACCACCTCATTGTCAGGCAGTGCTTCGTCGAGGCGGTACTGTTCCTTCAGCGCACGAATGCGTGGGGACTGTGCCGGCGCCTTGGCGACGTAGAACAGCAGGTTCTTGGTCAGCTCATCGGGCGCAGACTGGTTGATGCCATCGGCGCCCTGTTCGACCAGGCGCTTGAGCTCCTTATCGACCTGACGCAGCAGGGTACGCACCGACGTCCCGTTGACCACGCTGCCGTTGGCCAGACCTTCGACCATGCCGGAAGCGATCTGCCACAGGCCGCCCAGCGGGGCGTCCTTGCACAGTGTTTCCAGGCGCGCGAAGACGCGCGCCATATAACCCAGATTGGTCGCCAGCTCCTGATTGCGGATCACGCCGACCAGGGCCATTTGCAGCATCTGCCGCAGTTTGCGCAACAGCACGGGAAGCTCGGCGGTACGCAGGCGTGCCAGGCTGTCGGATGGCAGCGCTGGCAGGCGCGCGGACATGTCCGGGGAAAACAGGCTGGTTTCCGACAGCAGCTTCTCGCCACGGGCGGCACGCAGGTCGTTGAGCAGCGGCAGTACGACCATGGGCAGGTCGCGGCGAGCGGTCTGGATGCGGTCGAGGTACACCGGCAGTTGCAGGATGGCCTGCATCAGCACTTCCAGGGCTTCGCCCTGATTGGCTACGCGACCTTCCATCAACGCCTTGGCCAACTGCTCCATTTCCTCGGCAAGCAACGCGGCGCCGTAGAATTCTACCATCTGCAAGGTGCCGTGAACCTGGTGCACGTAGGTCAGGCAGAAGCGCATGCGCGTAGGGTCCTGCGGGTTCTCGACGAACGCCTCCAGGGCTTGCCGCGCCTGCTTCAGGGTTTCCCCGATCTCGCCTTTGACCCACTCCAGGGCGACATAATCATGCCGATCACCCATAGCCACTCCACTCATAAACTTGGCCTTATCCCTTGCGGGTAAACGCCAGAACTCGCTCGTCGGCCACCGGCACCAGTTGCGGGTGCTGCCAACCGGCTACTTCGCCCACGCCCACGACCAGCAGGCCACCCGGCGCCAGGCTTTCGGCCAGGCGATTGAGGATGTCGCGGCGACGCCAGCGGCGGAAATAGATCAGCAAGTTCTGACAGAAAATCACATCCATGCCGGACATCGGCGCCTTGGCCAGTTCCAGCACATTGAGCTTGGCGCAGCACACACGCGCAGCCAGGCTCGGTACTACCTTGAAGCGTCCATCGGCCTGTGCGAGAAAGTAGCGCTCGCGCAGCTCGTCACTCACCTGCTCCAGGCGTCGCACCGAATAACACGCCTCGCGTGCCTTGCTCAGCGCGCCCTGACTGATATCCGTGCCGGTTACCGCGAAATGCTCGGGCAACTCGCTGCCTTGAAGCGCATCCGCGGCCTGAATCGCCAGCGAGTAAGGCTCTTCACCACTGGAGCAACCCACGCTCCAGAACTCCCAGGGTTTGCCCAGGCCCGCCGCCAGACGCTCCTGCAGGTACTGCGAAAGCACCTCGAAGGACGGCGGGTGGCGGAAGAAGCGGGTTTCCTGCACGGTCAGACGATCCAGCAGGGTCGACCACTCCACCGCGCCACGCGGGCCATCGGTGACCTGGCGGTAATAGCTGGCGTAATCCGTGACGCCCAGTTCGCGCATGCGCGCACTCAGGTTGGTCTGCAGAAAGGCGCGCCGCTGCTCGCTGATCACCACACCGGTACGCGCCTCGAGCAACGTCTGCCAGTCGTGAAAATCGGCTTGCGACATATCGGCCACCGGGCGCAATGCCCAAACGCCCGCTGACTGCATACCTTCGCCCTGAGTCATGGCTATGTAGCGAAGGCTGCCGCCAGCCTTCGCACTCCTTTATCAGGCGTCTGGCAGGGTGAAACCGGACACCGACTTGCGCATCTCACTGGCCATCTTGGCCAGGTTACCAATGCTCTTCGCGGTGGCGGTGGTACCCGAGGACGTCTGCGAGGTGATCTCCTGGATCACGTTCATGGTGTTGGAAATGTGGCCGGCCGAAGAGGCCTGCTGACGCGCGGCGTTGGAAATGTTCTGGATGAGGGCCGCGAGGGTCTTCGATACCTTCTCGATCTCTTCCAGTGCCACCCCGGCGTCCTGCGCCAGGCGAGCACCGCGCACCACTTCGGAAGTCGTCTGCTCCATGGAGATAACGGCTTCGTTGGTGTCGGTCTGAATGGTTTTTACCAGCGCCTCGATCTGCTTGGTTGCCGCCGAGGAACGTTCTGCGAGGCGTTGTACCTCGTCCGCTACCACGGCGAAGCCGCGGCCTGCATCACCGGCCATGGAGGCCTGGATCGCGGCGTTCAGTGCGAGGATGTTGGTCTGGTCGGCAATGTCGTTAATCAGGCTAACGATGTCACCGATCTCCTGGGACGATTCACCGAGGCGCTTGATTCGCTTCGAGGTGTCCTGGATCTGCTCACGGATGTTATCCATGCCTGTGATGGTGTTGTGTACGACTTCGTTACCCTTGTTGGCGATGGCTACGGAACGTTCCGCTACCGCGGAGGATTCCGAGGCGTTCGCCGATACCTGGTCAATCGACACCGCCATTTCGTTGATCGCCGCGGAGGCGCCGGCAATTTCCTGCGCTTGGTGCTCGGAAGCTTCCGCCAGGTGCATCGCCGTGGCCTGGGTTTCCTGGGCAGCACCGGCTACCTGAACGGCGGTCAGGTTGATCGTGGCTACCAGGTCGCGCAGCTGGTCGATGGAGTAGTTGATGGAGTCGGCGATGGCACCGGTGAAGTCTTCGGTTACCGTCGCGGCCACGGTCAGGTCACCGTCTGCGAGGTCGGCGATTTCGTCGAGCAGACGCAGAATCGCGGCCTGGTTACGCTCGTTCTTCTCGGCGGTCTCAGCCAGACGGCGGTTGGTTTCACGCACCATCACCAGACCGATGAGGATGATCGAGCCCAGCGCCAGGCCACCCAGCACGTAGCCGAACAGGGTGTTGATGGCACGGCCCGAGGCCAGGCTCTCAAAGCCGACGGCGAGCTCGGAGGCCTTGTCCAGCAGGGTCTGCGACACGGTGAAGATCGAGTTCGCCGATTCACGTACCTGGAACAGTTCTGGCGAGGTTTCGAGAATCTCGTCCACCGAGCCGGATACGAATTCGAACAGCTCGGAAATCTCGGCCAGACGCTCGAGGGCTTCCTCGTCGGTCACCTGGCTGATTTCCATCGCCGCGTTGCCTTCGAGCATTGCAGCCAGTACACGGCCGAACAGGCTGGCGTCACGGCCGAACATGTCGGCGGCCTGTACCGAGTCTTCGTCACCGGCCAGTACCTTGTTCACCGAGCCGAGAATACGTTCGGCCAGCAGCGACTGGCGTTGGGCTACAGAAACCTGGGCAGCCGGCGCGCCGCTTTCCAGCAGGATGTCGACCACTTCCTCGTACTCGACCTGCAACTGCGGGATGGTTTCCGCCAGGGTGGCGGCTACCTGGTGCAGGGACAGTACGGTCTGCTCACTGGCCAGAATGGCGTCGGTATTCTGCCGCAGGCTATCCCAGTCCTGCTGCACCGCAGCCATCTGCGCCTGCACCGACGCGGGCGCCGAAGGCAAGCCACTGCTGGCATCACCATCGGTCAGATACCCCCAGCGCAGCTGGAAGTCGTTACGCGCGTCGCGCAACAGGCCGAACGCTTCGGCTTTACCTGCCGCAGCTTCCGTGGCGTTCTTGGCGATACGCTGGGACAGTACGCGCAGCTCACCGGAGTGACTGATGTACTCGGTATCGTAGTTGGACTGGGTGTTGATGTAGGCGAAGTTCGCAAACAACAACACGATGGACACGATCAGCACGACGAACAGCGTCGCGATCAGCGTGCTACTGCGCGCCCCGACCAACAAATTACCTGCATTGAATTTTTTCATTTTCTGGCCCCCGCCTGGACCGACCGCACTACGGTTCCCATGTAACGCCAAAGGGCCGGAAGAACCGACCCAACCGAAAATCTACTGAAAGGACACATCGAGAAAGCCAGGATCGGCCGTCAGCGCATGAGGGCTGAACACCAACCAGGGCTGTTCTCGTTGAAAGACACCGTGGATAAACGGCGCAATGCTCGCCTCGAGAGGCGGCAGTTGTTCTGAAAATGCATCCACGGGGAAGTGCTGCATACCGAAAACTTCATCGACCGTCAGGCCAGCGAAGATTTCCTGATAGTCGACCACCAGAATTCGCCGCAACTTGCGCAGCGGCGACAGCTCATTACCGAAGAACCCGCACAGGTCCATGATCGGCAGCAGGCGGCCACGCACGTTGGCCACCCCTTTGACCCAGCCTTTGACACCCGGCAGCAGGGTGTAGCGCGGCTCGTGCAGTACCTCACCCACCTCCCCCATCGGCGCGACGAAGAATCGCTCGCCCATGCGAAAGCCGATACCGCTCCAGGTCTGTACCGCCGCTTGCTGCGACGGCAGTCCGGCCGCCAGGGCTCGGCAACGCTGGTCGATCTCGAGGAGAATCTGGAAAGGAGTCTGCACGGACATGCCAGCCTTGGCCTTCTTTTTATTTAGTACGCGAGCAGCACGGCATCAGCCGGCCAGCACCGCATTGAGAGTCTTCAGCAAGGTATCTTCATCGATCGGCTTGGTCAGGTAGTCCTTCGCGCCCTGGCGCTTGCCCCAGACCTTGTCGGTTTCCTGATCCTTGGTGGTAACGATGACCACCGGGATGTGGCTGGTCTCGGCGTCCTTGGTCAGCTGACGGGTCGCCTGAAAACCGTTGAGGCCCGGCATGACGATGTCCATCAGCACCGCATCGGGTTTTTCCTGGCGAGCCAGAGCTACGCCATCGGCGCCATTTTCCGCTTTGAGTACCTGATGCCCATGCTTTTCCAACATGGCGGTCAGCTTGTACATCTCGGTCGGTGAGTCATCAACAATCAGAATTCGAGCCATGGTGTTTCCCAATAAAGAAGTGGCGTACGGCGGTCAGGCCGGAACGTCAGGAGGCTTGTTCCACTGGGGTGAAGTCAGGCACGTGGGCTTTGATAGCACCGAGCAGTTCTTCCTTGCTGAAAGGCTTGGTCAGGTACTGGTCGGAGCCGACGATACGCCCCTTGGCCTTGTCGAACAGACCGTCCTTGGAGGACAGCATGATCACTGGCGTGGACTTGAAAGCACTGTTGTTCTTGATCAGGGCACAGGTCTGATACCCATCGAGACGCGGCATCATGATGTCAACAAAGATGATGCTGGGATGCGTGTCGGCAATCTTGGCCAGGGCATCGAAGCCATCGACCGCAGTGATGACATCACAACCCACTTTTTTCAGCAGAGTTTCAGCGGTGCGACGAATCGTTTTCGAATCGTCGATCACCATCACTTTCAAACCCTCGGTATGCTGTTCCATGTTTGCCCTACCATCGCCTCGGTGAGTCGTTATATTCGCGTTATCAGTATGCCTGAGGCCCAGTCTTCGATGGGTCTTGACCCAATCGTCGGGCCTTTTTAGCACACTCTCCAGATGCAATCTATAAGGCTTCCCGGGCAGCTCCGCCCTTGACCACGCGGCCCGGCCGGCGCCACCCTGAGAGCCGTCATTCGGCTCGGTCAGCCCGGCCTTCACCCTCATCTCACGGAGTTTATCCCCCATGAGCCTTCGTCTCGGGATCGTCATGGATCCTATTGCCAGCATCTCCTTCAAGAAAGACAGCTCGCTGGCCATGTTGCTGGCCGCTCAAGCACGCGGCTGGTCGCTGTTCTACATGGAGCAGCAGGATCTCTATCAGGTTCGCGGTCAGGCTCGCGCCCGCCTGCGCTCTCTGGAAGTATTCAACGATCCGCAGCGCTGGTTCACCCTTGGTACGGAACAGGACACGCCGCTCGCCGAACTGGACGTGATCCTGATGCGCAAGGACCCGCCCTTCGATAACGAGTTCGTCTACTCCACCTACCTGCTCGAGCAGGCCGAGCGCGACGGCGTACTGGTGGTCAATCGGCCGCAGAGTCTGCGCGACTGCAATGAAAAGTTCTTCGCCACCCAGTTTCCTCAATACACACCTGCGACTCTGGTAAGCCGGCGCCCCGACATTGTGCGCCAGTTTGCCGATGAGCACCGTGACATCATTCTCAAACCCCTTGATGGCATGGGCGGATCGCAGATATTTCGCCACCGTGAGGGCGACCCGAATCTCTCGGTGATTCTGGAGACCCTGACCCTGCACGGCCACCAGCAGATCATGGCGCAGGCCTACCTGCCTGCGATCAAGGACGGCGACAAACGCATCCTGATGATAGACGGGGAACCGGTACCCTACTGCCTGGCACGTATTCCGGCTGCCGGAGAGACCCGCGGCAACCTGGCCGCAGGTGGCCGTGGCGAGGCACGCCCACTGACCGAACGTGATCGTGAGATCGCCGCCGCAGTCGGCCCGACCCTGCGCGAAAAAGGCCTGATCTTCGTTGGGCTCGATGTGATCGGTGACCATCTGACAGAAATCAATGTCACCAGCCCGACCTGTATCCGCGAGATCGATGCGGCATTCGACACCCGCATCGGCGAACAACTGATGGACTGCATTGCACGCAAGCGCGGGTTAAAAGCTTGACGCAGGTGGCAGCCTGGTGCCTGCAACTTGCAGGCGCCCACTGCTACCCGGCAGACTGCGCGACATTCGAAAGCAGACCCTATACGCGATGAACGCAGCAGCCTCCCCACCGACCACCTCCTCCGCCAACGCACGACCGGCGGACCGCCTGGGATTCACCCTGTTTCTCGCGGCTGCACTGCACGCGGCACTGATCCTCGGCGTCGGTTTTACCCTGGAGTCGCCGCCGGAAATCAGCAAGACGCTGGAAATCACGCTTTCCACCTTCAAGAGCGAAGAAAAGCCCAAAGAAGCGGATTTCCTGGCGCAGGACAACCAGCAAGGCAGCGGCACGCTGGAACACGCAGCCGCCCCCAAGACCACCGAACAGGCGCCCTTCCAGGACAGCGAGGTGCGCAAGGTCACACCGCCCGCCACCCCGCAACAGCCCGCCACCAAACAGGAAGCCCCCAAGGCCGCGGTCGCTACACGTGCACCACAGCAGCAAAAAACTCCGGTCAAACGCGAAGAAACCAAGCCGGTGCCTCAAACCCAGCCTGCGCCAGTGTTCGACTCCGCTCAGTTGTCCGCCGAAATCGCCAGCCTGGAGGCGGAGCTTGCCCAAGAGGTTCAGCAGTACGCCAAACGCCCGAAGATCCACCGCCTCAATGCTGCCTCGACCATGCGCGACAAGGGGGCCTGGTACAAGGATGAATGGCGCAAGAAGGTCGAGCGCATCGGCAACCTCAATTATCCCGACGATGCTCGTCGTCAGCGCATCTACGGCAGCCTGCGCCTGCTGGTGTCGATCAACCGTGACGGCTCGTTGTACGAGGTCCAGGTGCTGGAATCGTCCGGCCAGGCCATGCTCGATCAGGCAGCGCAGCGCATCGTCCGCCTGGCCGCGCCCTATGCGCCCTTCACCGGTGACCTGGCCGATATCGACCGCCTGGAAATCATCCGCACCTGGCGCTTCGAGCGCGGCGACCGCCTGTCGAGCAACTAGCCAGAGCCGCGACAAGCCTCAATACGGAGAACCGCGACGGAGGTTCTTCTGCTGATGCTTGTCGCTTGCAGCTTGCGGCTTCAAACTAGCCGACATGAAGAGTTCAGCCCCTACCTCGCTCAAGCACCACTTCCTGATCGCCATGCCGCACATGGACGATCCGAATTTCGCGCAGACCGTCACCTACCTGGTCGAACACAACGAGCAGGGCGCGATGGGCCTGGTGATCAACAAGCCCAATGGCCTCAACCTGGCCGATGTGCTGGAGCAATTACGCCCCGATGAGGAGCCCGCGGCGCTGTGCCACAGCCTGCCGATCTTCGCCGGCGGCCCGGTACAGACTGACCGCGGCTTCGTCCTGCATCCAGCTGGCCCGCAGTTCCAGGCGACCCTGGAGCTGGGCGAACTGGGGCTTTCGACCTCGCAGGATGTGCTGTTCGCCATCGCCGACGGCAGCGGCCCGGATCGCTACCTGATCACCCTCGGCTACGCCGGCTGGGATGCCGGGCAACTGGAGGCCGAACTGGCTGACAACGCCTGGCTGACCTGCCCCGCCGACAGCAACATTCTCTTCGACCTGCCGTTCGACCAACGCCTGAATGCCGCAGCTGCGCGCCTGGGGGTCAACCTCAGCCTGCTGACCTCACAGGTCGGGCACGCCTGATGAGCGACAAGCCACTGCGCCTGCTGCTGGGCTTCGACTATGGCACCAAGCAGATCGGCGTCGCCGTCGGCCAGGTAATCACCGGCCAGGCCCGCGAACTGTGTGTGCTCAAGGCGCAGAACGGCGTGCCGGACTGGAGCCGCGTCGAAGCGCTGATCAAGGAATGGCAGCCGGACGCCGTGGTGGTCGGCCTGCCACTTAACATGGATGGCACGCCCAGCGAGATGAGCGCCCGCGCCGAGAAATTCGCCCGCCGCCTCAACGGCCGCTTCAACCTGCCGGCCTACACCCACGACGAACGCCTGACCACCTTCGAGGCCAAGGGCCAGCGCCTGCGCGAAGGCCAGAGTGGCGGCTATCGCGAGCGCCCCGTCGATGCCATTGCTGCAGCCTTGTTGCTACAGGGCTGGTTAGAGGAAAACTGCACGGGCTGATCGAGTCAGCACGCACCAAGGAGTTTCGCCATGCTACCCAACCCCAACGATCTACTACCGGCCATGGCCAGCGCCCTGACCCAGCATCTGAATCGGCGCCAGATCAGCGAACCGCGTTTTATCGGCATCCGCACTGGCGGTGTCTGGGTCGCCCAGGCCCTGCTGCAGGCCCTGCATCGTGACGACGCGCTGGGCGTGCTCGATGTGTCCTTCTACCGCGACGACTTCACCCAGAACGGCCTGCACCCACAGGTGCAACCGTCCGAGCTGCCGTTCGAGATCGAAGGCCAGCACCTGGTACTGATCGACGACGTATTGATGAGCGGCCGCACCATCCGCGCTGCGCTGAACGAACTGTTCGACTACGGCCGCCCGGCCAGTGTGACCCTGGTCAGCCTGCTCGACCTCGATGCCCGCGAGTTGCCGATTCGTCCCGACGTGGTCGGTGCCACCCTGTCGCTGGCAGCCAACGAGCGGGTAAAATTGTCCGGCCCCACGCCGCTGACCCTCGAACTCCAGACGCTCGCCAACTGAGACCCCCGCGATGACGCCACTCGCCGCCAAGCGCCCGCTGCAGCTGAACGACCAAGGTCAGCTGCGTCACTTCCTCTCACTCGACGGTTTGCCCCGCGAGCTGTTGACCGAAATCCTCGACACCGCCGACTCCTTCCTCGAAGTCGGCGCGCGGGCGGTGAAGAAAGTCCCGCTGCTGCGCGGCAAGACCGTGTGCAACGTGTTCTTCGAGAACTCCACGCGCACCCGCACCACCTTCGAGCTGGCCGCCCAACGCCTGTCGGCCGACGTCATCAGCCTCAACGTCTCGACCAGCTCCACCAGCAAGGGGGAGACGCTGTTCGACACCCTGCGCAACCTCGAGGCCATGGCCGCCGACATCTTCGTCGTGCGCCATGCCGACTCCGGCGCCGCGCACTTCATTGCCGAGCATGTGTGCCCGAACCTGGCGATCATCAACGGTGGCGACGGCCGCCATGCGCACCCGACCCAGGGCATGCTCGACATGCTCACCATTCGCCGCCACAAGGGCGACTTCGAGAACCTCTCGGTGGCCATCGTCGGCGACATCCTGCACTCGCGGGTGGCACGCTCGAACATGCTGGCGCTGAAGACCCTGGGCTGCCCGGACATCCGCGTGATCGCGCCGAAGACTCTGCTGCCCATTGGTCTGGAAGAAAGCTACGGCGTGCGCGTATTCAGCGACGCCAACGAAGGCCTCAAGGACGTCGACGTGGTGATCATGCTGCGTCTGCAGCGCGAGCGCATGCAGGGCGGGCTGCTGCCCAGCGAGGGTGAGTTCTACCGCCTGTTCGGCCTGACCGAGCAGCGCCTCAAGCTGGCCAAGCCGGATGCCCTGGTGATGCACCCGGGGCCGATCAACCGCGGCGTGGAAATCGAGTCGGCAGTGGCCGACGGCCCGCAGTCGGTGATCCTCAACCAGGTCACCTACGGCATCGCCATCCGCATGGCCGTGCTGTCGATGGCCATGAGCGGGCAGAACGCCCAACGTCAACTCAACGCCGAGGAGGCCAACTGATGCGTACCGCAATCCTCGGCGCCCGCGTGATCGATCCAGCCAGCGACCTGGATCAGGTCACCGACCTCTATATAGATGGCGGCAAGCTGGTCGCCACTGGTCAAGCGCCGGCCGGCTTCGTTGCCGACAACAGTCTCGACGCCCAAGGTCTGATCGCAGCGCCCGGCCTGGTCGACCTGTCGGTGGCCCTGCGCGAGCCTGGCTACAGCCGCAAAGGCAGCATCGCCACGGAAACCCTGGCAGCAGCGGCCGGCGGCGTCACCAGCCTGTGCTGCCCACCGTTCACCAAGCCGGTGCTGGACACCTCGGCGGTGGCCGAGCTGATCCTCGACCGCGCCCGCGAAGCCGGGCACACCAAGGTCTTTCCCATCGGCGCACTGAGCAAGGGCCTGGCTGGCGAGCAGCTCGCCGAATTGGTCGCCCTGCGCGACGCTGGCTGCGTGGCCTTCGGCAATGGCCTGGACAACTTCCGCAGCAGCCGTACCCTGCGCCGTGCGCTGGAATATGCAGCCACCTTCGACCTGCAGGTGATCTTCCACTCGCAGGATGCCGATCTGGCCGAAGGCGGCCTGGCGCACGAAGGCCCGACCGCCAGCTTCCTCGGCCTGGCCGGCATCCCGGAAACCGCCGAAACCGTGGCCCTGGCTCGCGACCTGCTGCTGGTGGAACAGAGCGGCGTGCGCGCGCACTTCAGCCAGATCACCAGCGCCCGTGGTGCCGAGCTGATCGCCGCCGCCCAGGCCCGCGGCCTGCCGGTGACCGCCGATGTCGCGCTGTACCAGCTGATCCTCACCGACGAGGCGCTGATCGACTTCTCCAGCCTTTATCACGTGCAACCGCCGCTGCGCTCGCGCACCGACCGCGACGGTCTGCGCGAAGCGGTGAAAGCCGGGGTGATCTCGGCCATTTCCAGTCACCACCAGCCGCACGAGCGCGATGCCAAGCTGGCGCCCTTCGCCGCCACCGAGCCGGGCATCAGCAGCGTGCAGTTGCTGCTGCCACTGGCCCTGAGCCTGGTGCAGGACGGCCTGCTGGATCTGCCGACACTGCTGGCGCGCCTGACCAACGGCCCCGCCGCCGCGCTGCGCCTGCCAGCCGGCAGCCTGAACGTCGGCGGCGCCGCCGATATCGTGCTGTTCGATGCGCAGGCCTCGACCATCGCCGGCGAGCAGTGGTACTCCAAGGGCAGCAACTGCCCGTTCATCGGCCATTGCCTGCCGGGCGCGGTGCGCTACACGCTGGTCGACGGGCATATCAGCTACCAGGGCTGAACCGATACGAGCCCGCCACCCGGCGGGCTCGCCAGCTCCGTAGGGTGTCGCGGGGTCGCTCAGGCCGCGCGCACCAACCGCTAAAGGCCGCGGTGCGCACGGCGCACCCTACGTCCAGGCGACCTTCCCATCCGCGACACGCCCCGCTCTTGCCACGACATTGGACGAAGTAGTGACTCGACGGTCATGATCCACGTCAGGTTAAGCAGCCGAAATTTTCCAAATGCCACCGCCCTATGACCCCGCTCGCGCCCAAAGGCGCCGGCCTGGCGTCGCGCTGGCCTTGTTCAGGAGCTTTTGATTTATGTCGCGCTTACCTGTGATCGTGGGTTTTGGGGGTTACAACGCAGCCGGGCGCAGCTCCTTCCACCATGGCTTCCGTCGCACCGTGCAGGAGTCGCTGGAACCCCAGGCGCGCCAGGAAACCCTGGCCGGATTGGCGCAGATGATGAAACTGGTGCGCGTGGTCGATGGCCAGTACCAGGATCAGGACGGCCAGGCGCTGAGCCTCGCCGACATCGAAAGCCGCTACGCCAAGGAGATCCTCGCTGGCACCTTGGTACGCCGTCTCGAGAAGCAGCACCTGGACCCGGACGCCGCCCACTGGCAGAAGAGCATCAGCCTCGCCCCCGTCAATGGCGCCAACCTGAGCTTCATCACCCAGCGCAAGCAACTGCCCGAGCCGCTGCCGGCCAACTGGTCGGTCGAAGAGCTCGAAGGCAACGAAGTACGCGTCACCCTGCATGACAGTTGCGAATTCAAGGTCGACAGCTATCGCCCGCTGGCAGTGAAATCCGCCGGCCAGTTGCCCACCGGCTTCGAGCCAAGCGAGCTGTACAACGCCCGTTTTCACCCGCGCGGCCTGGCCATGACCGTGGTCGGCGTCACCGACGCCCTGCGCTCGGTGGGCATCGACTGGCAGCGCATCGTCCAGCACGTCGCCCCGGACGAGATCGCCGTGTTCGCCAGCTGCATCATGAGTCAGCTCGACGAGAACGGCTTCGGCGGCATGATGCAGTCGCGCCTCAAAGGCGGCCGCGTCACCGCCAAGCAGCTGGCTCTAGGCCTGAACACCATGCCGGCCGACTTCATCAACGCCTACGTGCTCGGTAGCGTCGGCACCACCGGCAGCATCACCGGTGCCTGCGCCACCTTCCTCTACAACCTGCAGAAGGGCATCGAGCAGATCGCCTCCGGCAAGGCGCGCGTGGTCATCGTCGGCAGCAGCGAGGCGCCGATCAACCAGGAATGCATCGAGGGCTACGGCGCCATGGGCGCACTGGCCACCGAGGAAGGCCTACGCCAGATCGAAGGCAAGAGCGAGGTGGACTTCCGCCGCGCAAGCCGCCCGTTCGGCGACAACTGCGGTTTCACCCTGGCCGAAGCCTGTCAGTTCGTGGTGCTGATGGACGATGAGCTGGCCCTGGAGCTGGGTGCCGATATCCACGGCGCCGTGCCGGACGTGTTCATCAACGCCGATGGTTTCAAGAAATCCATTTCCGCCCCCGGCCCGGGCAATTACCTGACCGTGGCCAAGGCCGTGGCCAGCGCCGTGCAACTGCTCGGCCTGGACGCCGTGCGCAACCGCAGCTTCGTCCACGCCCATGGCTCCAGCACCCCGGCCAACCGCGTCACCGAGTCGGAAATCCTTGACCGCGTCGCGGCGGCCTTCGGCATCGAGCAATGGCCGGTCACCGCAGTGAAGGCTTTCGTTGGCCACTCCTTGGCCACCGCCAGCGGCGACCAGGTGATCGGCGCACTCGGCGCCTTCAAGTACGGCATCGTGCCGGGCCTGAAGACCATCGACGCAGTCGCTGGCGACGTGCACCAGGATCACCTGAGCCTGTCCACCGAAGACCGTAAGATGGGTGAGCAGGCGCTGGACGTGGCCTTCATCAACTCCAAGGGCTTTGGCGGCAATAACGCCAGCGCCCTGGTGCTGGCCCCACACGTGACCGAGCGCATGCTGCGCAAACGCCACGGCCAGGCCGCCTTCGACGCCTACCTGGCACGCCGCGAGAGCACCCGTGCCGCCGCAACCGCGTATGACCAACTTGCTCTGCAGGGCAAGCTGGACATCATCTACAACTTCGGCAACGACATGATCGACGACCAGGCGATCTCCATCACCACCGAAGAAGTGAAGGTGCCTGGCTTCGACCAGCCGCTGGTGTTCCGGAAGGACGCTCGTTACAGCGATATGCTCGATTGAGCGAAGCAGCAACGACGCACAAACCGTAGGAACGAGCTCTGCTCGCGAAGCTTCTGGGTCACCAGGGTTCGCGAGCAGAGCTCGCTCCTACAGGTAAAGTGTCAAGGCTACAGACTACGCGCCAGCTCGATCAGCTCGCCACGCCACTCGGCGGCGGCCGGCAAGGCCAGGAACGAAGGATTGAGGAAGGATTCACGCGCCTCGTAGGTCAGCACTTCGCCGGCCAGATCCAACACTTCACCACCTGCCCCTTCCAGCACGCCCTGCGCGGCTGCGGTATCCCACTGCGAGGTGGGCGCCAGGCGCGGATAGCAGTCGGCATTGCCTTCAGCCAGCAGACAGAACTTCAGCGAGCTGCCGATATTGGCCAGCGCCGGCTCACCGAAACGCTGGGCCAGACCTGCGAGTAGAGTTTCCTGCGCTGGGCTCGAATGGCGCTTGCTGGCCACCAGGGTAAAGCCCTGCGCGGGCGCCAGGCGCACGCTGATCGAATGCTCCTCGCCCGGCATATCGCTGCACCAGGCGCCCAAACCAGCGCCGCCGTAATAGCAGCGGCCATTGGCAGGAATGCCGACCACACCGAAGACCACTCGTCCCTGTTCGATCAACGCGACATTGACCGTGAACTCTTCGGAGCCGGCGATAAATTCCTTGGTGCCATCGAGCGGATCGACCAGCCACCAACGCGTCCAGGCGGCGCGCTCAGCCAGCGGAATGTCGGCGGCCTCCTCTGACAGCACCGGCACCTCCGGTGCCAGCGCCTGCAGGCCATCGAGCAGGATATGGTGCGCGGCCAGGTCGGCAGCGGTCACCGGCGAGGCATCGGCCTTCTCCGTCACTGCCACACCGCTGCGCCAGTACGGCAGCGTCGCCGCGCCCGCCGCACGAACCAGTTCGATCACCTGGGGAATAAAGGGATGACTCACGGACGGTAGTCCCCCCGTTGAGTCAGCAGATCGCGCACCAGGTACAACGCAGCCAGCGCACGGCCTTCGCTGAACTGTTCGTGCTGGGCCAGGCTGGACAGCTCGCGCAGGCTGATGCGGTCGACCCGCATCGGCTCGGGCTCATCACCCGGCAGGCGCTCTTCGTAAAGATTGCGCGCCAGCACCACCTGAATCTTCTGGCTCATGTAACCGGGCGACAGGCTCAGTTCGGTGATGTACTCCAGTTCGTGCGCGCCGAAACCGGCCTCTTCCTTGAGCTCGCGGTTGGCTGCCACCAACACGTCTTCACCCGGCTCGATCAGGCCTTTGGGCAGCGACAGCTGGTAGTCATCGGTGCCGCCGCAATATTCCTCGATCAGCACCGCGTGCTCGGCGTCGAGCATCGCCACCACCATCACCGCGCCGTAGCCCGAGCCCTTGCCGACCAGTCGCTCATAGATGCGCTCCGTGCCGTTGGAGAAGCGCAACTGCACTTCCTCGACACGAAACAGACGGCTGCTGGCGACAATTTCGCGAGCGAGAACCGTGGGTTTTTGGCGCATGAGGCGACTCCTTGGCGGGACCGAGCGGGTTATCATACAGCGGCTTTCGCCATTATCCGTGGCCGAGATTGCATCAAGGCGAAACAGGCCACGGAACAATTGTTCCCGATCAGAGAGATGAGCATGCCCGTACTACCCTGGCAGCAGATCGACACCGTCCTGCTGGACATGGACGGCACGTTGCTCGACCTGCACTTCGACAACCACTTCTGGCTCACCCACCTGCCGCAGCGCTACGCCGAGCACCATGGCGTCAGCCTGGCGCTGGCCCAGGCCGAACTGCTGCCGCTGTTTCGCCAGCATGCCGGTACGCTGAACTGGTACTGCACCGACTTCTGGAGCCGCGAGCTGCGCCTGTCGATCCGCGAGCTCAAGCGCGAGGTCGCGCACCTGATCGCCCTGCGTACGGATGCCGAACTGTTTCTGCGTGCCCTGCGCGAAGCTGGCAAGCGCGTGGTGCTGATCACCAACGCGCACCGCGATTCGCTGTCGCTGAAACTGGAACGCGTCGAGCTGACACCCTGGTTCGAGCGCCTGATCAGCTCCCACGATTACGGTTTCCCCAAGGAGGATCAGCAGTTCTGGTTCGCCTTGCGCCAGGATGTCGACTTCGACCCGGCCCGCAGCCTGTTCATCGACGACAGCCTACCGATCCTGCGCAGCGCCGGGCAGTTCGGTGTTGCCCATCTGCTCGCCGTGCGCCAGCCAGACAGTCAGGCCGGGCCTAAAGATACCGAGGAGTTCGCCGCAGTGGAGGACTACCGGGAGTTGGTGCACGGACTGCCTGCGACGCCCTCGCTGTAGGAGCCGGCTTGCCGGCGATCGCGAATGACGCCGATCATCGCCAAGGCCAAGCCCCCGCAGCACCTGAGCACGGGTTTACTCGGGAATCCGCAATACCTGTCCCGGATAGATCTTGTCCGGGTGACTGAGCATCGGCTTGTTGGCCTCGAATATCTTCATGTAGGCATTGGCATTGCCGTACTCGGCCTTGGCAATAGCGCTCAGCGTGTCGCCCTTCTTCACTGTGACGAAGCGAGCTTCGGGCGCGGGTGTGGTCACGCTGATCTGATCATCGACCTCACCGACACCGGCCACATTGCCCAGCGCCAGGAGAATCTTTTCCTTCTCCTCCTGGCTGGCCACTTCGCCGCGAGCGATGACCTTGTCGCCCTCGACGCTGACCTCGATGTCGGGGTTGCCGAGGCCAACCTTGGCGACATGCTCCTTGAGCGATTCGGCGGCCTGTGCCTCCTGACCCACCAGCGACTCCCAGAGCTTGACCCCGGCGTCTTTGACAAAGGCAAACAGACTCATGGCGATTCCTCTCGTTCCTTGTGAATGACCGGGCAAACCGCCCGGAGACCAAAGTCTAGTTCAGGAAACACCCCTGATTAGCGTTCGCGCATTAGAATCCGGGCAAACCAGGAGCCCCCATGGACATAAAGCAGCTGAAATTCCTCGTCGCCCTCGACGAGACCCGCCACTTCGGTCAGGCCGCTGCGCGCTGCCACGTGACCCAGCCGACGCTGTCCATGCGTTTGCGCCAGCTGGAAGATGAACTGGGCCTGGAACTGGTCCGTCGCGGGCAGCGTTTCGAGGGTTTCAGCGCCGAAGGTGAGCGTATCCTGGCCTGGGCACGCAGTGTGCTGGCCGCACAGGATGGCCTGCTCGCCGAAGCTGCAGCCTGTCGTGGGCACCTGGTGGGCACGCTGCGCCTGGGCGTGGTGCCGCTGGCCAGTTTCGACCCGATGCGCCTGATCAGTCTGTTCGCCGAGCGTCACCCCGGGCTGCGTTTCCAGTTGCACGCGCTGAGCAGCGATCAGATTCTGGAGGGGCTGGTCCGCAATCAGCTCGACCTGGGCCTGTCCTATCTCGATCGCCTTGACCGCGAGCATTTCGCCAGCCTGGAACTGGCTGAGGCGCGAATGGGCCTGCTCTACGATCAGCGCCACTTCCACTTCGTCAGCGCCAGTCTGCGCTGGGAGCAGTTGGCCAACCTGCCCCTGGGCCTGCTCTCGACTGGCATGCACTTTCGCCAGTCCATCGATCACAGCTTCCGTGCTCGCGGCCTGAGCCCGCAGGTACGCCTGGAGGCTGATGCCGTGCATCACCTGACTCAAGCGGTCAGCGCCGGTCTGTGCTGCAGCGTTATGCCATTGCCGACCGACGGCGCTCCGACCGACGGTCATCTACGCCTGCTACCCATCGAGGACGCTCATACCCTGGCACCTCAGGGCCTGATCATGCGCCGTAGCGCCCCTGCCTCACCGCTCGCGCAAGCCTGTTTCGAAGAGGCACGAGAGTGGCTGGCGAACGCTTGATAGATTTGCTCGATCAACACATCAAAGCCAACGATTAGACGCTCCCCGCCCATGGGCCTAGGCTTAGCTGTGTCAATCTGTCACAGAGCGCGCCTCGATGGCCAAGCCAGCCGCCCAGCCGCACATTGCCAGTGCCTATACCTACGCCGAACTCGGTGACGGTCGCGCGCAGCACGCTGCACTGGCCGAAGAATGTGCCCTGGCGATCAGCTACAACGACCTGAACCAGGCGGTGATGATGGTTTCGCCCCATCACCTGGAAGATTTTGCCGTCGGCTTCAGTCTTGGCAACGACCTGATCAAGTCAATCGACGACATCTATGACATCCAATTGCGCGGTCTTGGTGACAGCCGCGAAGCCCGCTTGCAGGTCAGCAGTCGCGCCTTCTGGGCGCTCAAGCAGCAACGCCGGCAAATGGCTGGCACCAGCGGTTGCGGCCTGTGCGGTGTGGATGCGCTGGAGCAGGCCCTGCCAGCCCTGACGGCTTTGCCAGGCGCCGCCCTGCCACCGCTGGAACACCTGAGCGGCCTGCGCGAGCGCATCGGTGAGCAGCAGCAACTGGCACGCCACAGCGGCGCGCTGCATGCCGCCTTGTTCATCGATGCCAGCGGTGAGATTCGCCTGTGCCGTGAAGACATCGGTCGCCATAACGCCCTGGACAAGCTGATCGGCGCCATCGCCCGCGAACGTATCGACACTCACGGTGGCTTCGCCCTGGTCACCAGCCGCTGCAGCCTGGAACTGCTGCACAAGGCGGTACGTGCCGGCATCGGCACCCTGGTGAGCCTGTCCGCGCCCACCGCACTGACCGTGGACTGGGCGCGGCGCCATCGCCTCAACCTGATCCACCTGCCCCATCACAGCACGCCGCGGGTCTACAGCCCTGCGCCTGACGAAGAAGAACGACCATGAGCCTGCAACCCGTCAATCCTCGCTATAAGCCCTACAAAGGCCCAGCCGCTGGCTGGGGTGCACTGAACGCCGTGACCCGCTTCTGGCTGGACAGCAAGCAGCCGTTCAAGAACTTGCGCGCGTTGCTCAAGACCAACCAGAACGGCGGTTTCGACTGCCCCGGCTGCGCCTGGGGTGATTCGCCCGAAGACGGCCATATCAAGTTCTGCGAGAACGGCGCCAAGGCGGTCAACTGGGAAGCCACCAAACGCCGCGTGGACCCGGCCTTCTTTGCCCGCTACACGGTCAGCCAACTGCGCGAGCAGAGCGACTACTGGCTCGAGTACCAGGGCCGCCTGACCCACCCGATGCGCTATGACGCCAGCACCGATCGCTACACGAAGACCACCTGGGCCGAAGCCTTCGCCCTGATCGCCAGGCATCTGAAGGCGCTGCCGAGTCCGGATCACGCCGAGTTCTACACCTCCGGTCGGGCCAGCAACGAGGCGGCATACCTCTACCAGTTGTTCGTGCGCGCCTATGGCACCAACAACTTCCCCGACTGCTCGAACATGTGCCACGAGGCCAGCGGCGTCGCCCTCGGCCAGAGCGTGGGCATCGGCAAGGGCAGCGTGACCTTCAACGATTTCGAGCATGCCGACGCCATTTTCGTCCTCGGCCAGAACCCCGGCACCAACCACCCGCGCATGCTCGAACCGCTGCGTGAAGCGGTCAAACGCGGCGCCCAGGTGGTCTGCTTCAACCCGCTCAAGGAACGCGGCCTGGAGCGTTTCCAGCATCCGCAACACGCGCTGGAGATGCTCACCAACGGCTCCGAGCCGCTGAACACCGCGTTCTTCCGTCCCGCCCTGGGCGGCGACATGGCCGCCATGCGCGGCATCGCCAAGTTCCTGCTGTTGTGGGAGCGCGAGGCGCAGTCCAAGGGTGAGGCCGCGGTGTTCGACCATGCCTTCATCGCCGAGCACACCGATGGTGTCGAGGCCTACCTGAAGCTGCTCGACGAAACCACCTGGGAGGCGCTTGAAGCCCAGTCCGGCCTGAGCCTGCTGGAAATCGAACAGGCGGCGCGCATGTACCGCCGTGCCGAGCGTGTGATCATCTGCTGGGCCATGGGCATCACCCAGCACCACCATTCAGTGGCTACCATCCAGGAAATCGTCAACCTGCAACTGCTGCGCGGCAACCTCGGCCGCCCCGGCGCCGGCCTGTGCCCGGTACGTGGCCACAGCAACGTGCAGGGCGACCGCACCATGGGCATCAACGACCGCCCGCCGGTCACGCTGCTCGACGCCCTGGAAAAGCGCTTTCAGTTCAAGGTACCGCGCGAGAATGGCCACAACACCGTCGAGGCGATCAACGCCATGATCGACGGCCAGGCCAAGGTATTCATCGGCCTCGGCGGCAACTTTGCCCAGGCCACACCAGACAGCCCGCGTACGCACAAGGCGCTGCAGAGCTGCGACCTCACCGTGCAGATCAGCACCAAGCTCAACCGCAGCCATCTCACCGTTGGCCGCGACGCGCTGATCCTGCCGTGCCTGGGCCGTACCGACATCGACCATCAGGCCGGTGGCCCGCAAGCGGTGACGGTGGAAGATTCGTTCAGCATGATCCACGCCTCCTACGGCCAGCTCGAACCGCTCTCCGGCAGCGAGATGCGTTCGGAGCCGGCCATCGTCGCCGGGATCGCCAAGGCCACCCTGGGCAACCACCCGGTGGACTGGGACGCGCTGATCGCCGATTACGACCGCATCCGCGAGCTGATCGCCGACACCATCCCCGGCTTCCAGGATTTCAACCAGCGTGTCGCTCACCCCGGCGGTTTCTACCTCGGCAACTCGGCCGGCGCGCGGCAGTGGAAAACGGCATCCGGCAAGGCCAACTTCAAGGCCAATGCGCTGCTCGACGACCTGCTGCCTCCGCAGGTGCGCGAAAGCGGAGAGACGCCGGATCTGATCCTGCAGACCCTGCGCTCGCACGATCAGTACAACACCACGGTGTACGGCCTCGACGACCGCTATCGCGGCGTACGCGGCCAGCGCGATGTGCTCTTCGCCAACGAGGCGGACATCCTTCGTTTGGGCTTCAAGCCAGGTCAGAAGGTGGACATCCGCTCGTTGTGGAACGATGGCATCGAACGCCGGGTGAGCGGTTTCACCCTGCTCGCTTTCGATATCCCGGCCGGCCAGGCCGCTGCCTACTTCCCCGAAGCCAATCCGCTGGTGCCGCTGGAAAGCGCCGGCGTCGGCAGCAGCACACCGACCAGCAAGTTCGTCGCCATCCGCCTGCAGGCTGCCAGCGGCGGCAATCTGCTGGGCAGCAGCGCAGCAAGCTGACCGGCGGCCAGGAACCTCGTACAGAAATCGCTGGTCAATGGCGTAACGCTCGCCATCTGGCGGTTTCTGTTATCGAGGTGTCCATGAAGTCTCTGCAACTCTTCTTTCTTTCCCTTGGCCTGACTAGCGGCGGTTTTGCCTTTGCCGGCAATACCGAGGCCGGCCTGGGCGGCGCACTAGGTGGCGCAGTGGGTGCGATGGTTGGTCAGCAGGTTGGTGGCAACACTGGCGCTGCGGTCGGTGCCGGTCTCGGTGGCGCTGCCGGCAGCATGGTCGGTGCGGATCGCCGCAGCCGCACCGAAGCCGCCATTGGCGGCGCCCTGGGCGCAGCGGGCGGTAACGTCGTCGGCCAGCAGGTAGGTGGTAACACCGGTGGCGTGGTCGGTGCAGCAGTCGGCGGCGGCGCTGGTGGCGCGCTGGGCAACTACATGGGCAACGCCAGCTACGACGATGATCGTCGCGGCAAGCATCACAAACACCATGGCAAGAAGCACAAGAAGCACCACAAACACTGGCGCCGTCACTGACGGATGCTGAGCACCCAGGGTTCATGGCGACGACCGAAGGCCACCTCGACCTGCGCCTTGAACCCTGTTTGCTCGTAGCTGCGCTCCCAGCCGCGCGCCAGCTCGCGATAGGCGTAGGGCACACTCAGGCGGTCATTCTCCAAGCGAATGGTGGCGCCATAGCCGGCTTCTGCAGCGTGGCGATAGGGCTCGATACGCCCGGCCAGTAACACCTGACGCTGCCGATCCGGCCAACGCTGGCGCAGCACCTGTGCATCCACGCCCGCATCCACAAGCATCAAACGGCTGGCCTGTTGCTCGACGAAGTGAAGGCGACGCTGACGCTCATCGCGCTCCTGCTGTAACACCTCGCTCTCTGGCTTGGCGTGCAATTCAGCTTCGGCCCCGCTCAGAGCCTGCCGCGCCTCTTCGACCTGACCTTGGTACAACGGCCCATCCAGCTCCAGCACCAGCCAGACCTGGCGTGCCGGCTGTCTGTTCAAGGTTTGCTCATCGGTAGCGGAGAAACCCAGCTCGCGCAGCTTGGCCTCGTCCAGCCAGGGCAACTGCCAACCATCACCGGGGCGCTGCCAGCTCAGTTGCAGACGCAGTACGCCATCGTCATCATCGCGCAACCAGCCACCGTAGACGCGTTGCAACTCACGCTCGCTGAGCAGCAGTTGCGCCTCGGGCTCGCCGCTGCGGTTGTACCAGACGCCGCCCAGGGCGACGGCATTGCTCAGTAGCACCACACCAAGGCCAAGCCATGCTGCCCGCTTCATTGCGCACCTCCCGGCGCGTTGCGCCGCCAGCGTTGCAACATCACCAGCAGTAGCACGGCGATCAACCCAAGCAGGAGGAAGAACAGGTAGCGCGGCAGCAACTGCCACCACCAGTCGAACAGCTTGGCGAAGAGCATGATCAACGCGAAAACCAGGCCGGTGTTGACCACCTCGCCCCAGCCGCGGCGAATGCCGAGCCATATCGTCAACCCGGCGAGGACGAAACCGAGCGTCTGGTAGAACGCCTCGATCCAGCCCGTCGACCAGTCGAGATAGCTGCCGCCTCCCCAGTAGGACAGCACCAGCACCGGACCGAGCAAGTAGAGCAGCCCCACTACTCGGTAGCAGGCGGCAAAGCCCGAATAACGCCGCTGCTCAAGCACTTGCGGCACGAGCAACAGCGCCGCCAGCGGTATGAACAGCTCCGGCCGTTCACCCAGCGACCACCAGTGCCAGCCCGCCCAATCACCCAGGCGAGCCGCGACGAACAGGCCGAAGCAGAGCAATGCCACCACCAGCAACAGACGCTGGCGGCATTGATAAGCCAATAGCAGCGCCAACGCTCCCCAGGGCAGCAGGGCCTTGTCCGACGGCGTGATATTGAAGATCTGCCCGAGCATCGACAGGTTCAGCACGAAGCAGACGAATGCCAGCACCGAGGCCAGCTTGGCGTAATAACCCGAAGTGTCGCGAGCCTGCAGCCAAAAGCACAGCAGCAGGCTGCCCAGGGTACTGCCTACCAAGATGGCGACCTGCGCGAAGGCGTCGAAAAGTCCCCAGAACTGGTAGAACAGAAAGAATAATCCTGCCGCCAGCGCCAGCGCGCCGAACAGTGAGGCCAGGCGCATCCCCAGTGAGAGCTGGCGTGCGCGAGCATCGGCGTCGATATCCAGCGCCTGGCGAAAGTGCGCCAGCAACTGGCGATGATGGTCGGTGACGGCCTGTTCCTGTGCAGCGCTCAGTTGCAACACCTGCTCCTGGCGCAACTCCGCCAGCTCCTCGCGGAAGGCCGCGATGCGAGCGGCACGCTGTTGCGCCTGCTCACGCTCGAGATCGGACATGGGCACTCCCTGGCAAATGACTGCCCACAGCCTAGCAGGCCGGACTAGGTCGTGAGCAAGCGCTCCAGCGCAGCACGCAAGGTCTCGGGGATCGCTACTGGGCGATTGCTCGTCCGGTCGACGAACACATGCACGAAGCGCCCAGCGGCACAGGCCTGATCCTCGCCGGCCTTGAAAATCGCCAGCTCGTACTGCACCGAACTGTTACCCAGCTTGCCGACGCGCAGCCCCACCTCGATGGCATCGGGGAAGGCGATGGAGGCGAAGTAGTCGCAAGCCGAGCTGACCACGAAGCCGACCACTTCCCCGCCATGGATATCCAGACCACCCTCGGCGATCAGGTAGGCATTCACCGCGCTGTCGAAGTAGCTGTAGTAGGTCACGTTGTTGACGTGGCCGTAGATGTCGTTGTCGTGCCAGCGCGTGGTGATCGGCTGGAAGTGACGGTAGTCGCCACGCAGGTGTTGGGGTTGGCTCATCGAGGGTCCTTGGGGTGGCTTCGGTGCGCGCGGCGCACCCTACGGCGAAATAACGCCGAGCGTAGGGTGCGCCATACGCACCAATGGCAATCTGGTTTCAGTAAGCAGCCTGATAAATGGCCAGCGCCTGCTGCTCGTTCATCTCGCGCGGATTGTTCACCAGCAGACGCTGCTGCAGCATGGCGTCCGCCGCCAGCGTGGGCAACATGGCTTCGCTCACTCCGGCGTCGCGCAACCGCGTCGGCAGGCCGCTGCGCTGACTGAAGCCGGCCAGGGCCTCGATCAGTTGCTCGGTCTGCGCCGCTGCACTGCCGGCCCGCAACTGCTCGCCCAATACCAGCGGCGCCAGCTCGGCATACAGCGGCGCGGCCGCTGGTGCGTTGAACGCCAGTACCTGCGGTAGCACCAAGGCGTTGGACAACCCGTGAGGAATATGGAAATGCCCGCCCAAGGGATAGGCCAGGGCATGCACCGCCGCCACTGGCGCGTTGGCGAAGGCCTGTCCAGCCAGGCAGGCACCGAGCAACATGGCCTGACGCGCCTCGCGGTTGCTGCCGTTACTCACTACCTCATCGAGGTTGGCCGCAAGCAGACGCAGCGCTTCGCGCGCCAGCAAGTCGGAAAGCGGGTTCTTCTTCAGCGCACTGGTGTAGGCCTCGATGGCATGCACCATGGCGTCGATGCCGGTGGCGGCGGTGACCGTCGCCGGCAGGCCGAGAGTCAGGTCGGCATCGAGCAGAGCCAGATCCGGCAGCAGCAGCGGCGAAACCACACCCATCTTGGTGGTCTCGCCGGTGGTGACGATGGCGATTGGCGTCACTTCCGAGCCAGTGCCGGCGGTGGTCGGCACCTGAATCAGTGGTAGACGCCGACCGCGGGCATTGCCCACACCGTAGATCTCGCTCAGCGCCTGGCCGCAGTCGGGATACGCCAGCAGCGCCACCAGTTTGGCCACATCCATCGAGCTGCCACCACCGAAGCCGACCACCAGTTCGGCCTGCAACTCACGAGCCTGCGCCACAGCGGCCAGCACCACAGCTTCCGGCGGGTCGGCCAGTACCTGATCGAATATCCGCACGTTCATGCCAGCGCGAGAAAATCCTGGCAGCAGCGGTTCCAGCAGACCGAGACGGGTGATGCCGGGATCGGTGACGATCAGCACGCGCCGGGCGTCGCGCTCGCGGCAGAGTTCGGCCAGACGCAGACTGGCGCCGGACTCGCAAAGAATCTGCGCGGTGGTGGCGAAGCTGAATGGGTGCATGGGTGCTCCTCTTTTTGTAGCCCGGATGAAATCCGAGGTAGATCGTGCAATCGGTGGCAGATGGTGCGCACAGCGCACCCTACGTACGAGGCGCACCCTGAAGACGTAGGGTGCGCCGTGCGCACCAATAACCCGCGTTAGAACGCGAAACTGTCCTCATCCATGGCCATCAGGCACTGCGAACCACCCAGCAGGGCTTCGCGGTGTGCACTGGCTCGCGGCAGTACACGGCGCAGATAAAAATCGGCGCTGTGCAATTTGGCCTGGTAGAACGCCGCCTCGCCGCTGCCCGTTTCCAGGACATCCTGCGCCCGCGCCGCCGCTTGCAGCCAGAAACCGGCGAGCAGCACATAAGCCGAGTACTGGAGAAAATCCACCGAAGTAGCGCCGATCTCCTGCGGGTCGCGCTGACAGACGGCAATCACTTCTGCGCTTAGCTCGCGCCATTCACCCAGACGTGCCTGCACGACGGTCGCCATACCCTTCAGCGTCGGGCGCTCTGCCTGGGCATCGCACAGCGCGCTGAACTCGGCCTGCAGCGCAGACAGCTCAGCCCCACCGTCGCCGAGCAACTTGCGGCGGATATAGTCCAGCGCTTGGATGCCGTTGGTACCCTCGTATAGCTGGGTGATGCGACTGTCGCGCATCAGTTGTTCCATGCCCCACTCGCGGATGAAGCCGTGGCCGCCATAGACCTGCACGCCATGGCTGGCTACTTCCTGGCCCATGTCGGTGAAGAACGCCTTGACGATAGGGATCAGCAGCGCCGCGCGCTTACCGGCCGCCTTACATGCCTCGGCCGACTCGGCGCCATGCTCCAGGTCGAGCTGGTGCGCGGTGTAGGCGGCGAGCATGCGGCTGCCCTCGACCAGGGTCTTCTGCGTCAGCAGCATGCGCCGCACATCGGGGTGAACGATGATCGGATCGGCCGCCTTGTCCGGCGCCTGCACGCCGGTCAGTCCCCGCGACTGCAGGCGCTCACGGGCATAACGCAGCGCGCCCTGGAAGGCTGCCTCGCCTATCCCCAAGCCTTGCAGGCCGACCTGAAAGCGCGCGTCGTTCATCATGGTGAACATGCAGGCCAGGCCCTGGTTGGCTTCGCCTACCAACCAGCCGGTGGCGCCGTCGAAGTTCATCACGCAGGTGGAGGCGCCCTTGATGCCCATCTTGTGCTCGATAGCGCCGCAGCTCAGCGCATTGCGTTCACCCGGTGTGCCGTCGGTGGCAGCGACAAATTTCGGTACCAGCAGCAGCGAAATGCCCTTCACGCCAGCAGGTGCATCCGGCAGACGCGCCAGCACCAGATGGATGATGTTCTCCGACAGATCCTGTTCGCCGCCGCTGATAAAGATCTTGCTACCGCTGACGCGATAGCTACCGTCGGCCTGCGGCTCGGCGCGGGTGCGCAGCAGAGCCAGGTCGGTGCCGGCCTGCGGCTCGGTCAGGCACATGGTGCCCGTCCACTGACCGCTGACCAGCTTGCCCAGATACTGCTGCTTCAACGCTTCGCTGCCGTGCCTGTGCAGCGCCAGCACGGCGCCCTCGGTCAGCCCGGAGTAGACGCGGAACGACAACGACGCGCCCATCAGCATCTCGTGAAAGGCGAAGGCCACCAGTTGTGGGAAGCCCTGGCCGCCATATTCCACCGGCCCGGTCATGCTTGCCCAGCCGTTGTCCACGTATTGCCGGTAGGCCTCGGCAAAGCCCTTGGGCGTGCTGACCTGGCCGTTTTCCAGGTGACAACCCTCCTCATCGCTGTTGCGATTGAGCGGCGCGACCTCGCCTGCGGCAAAGGCCGCAGCCTCCTCCAGCACACCGTCGATCAACTCGCGATCCAGGCCGTTACCCAGACGCTCGCAGTGGCCGGCAGCGTCGAACAGTTCGTGCAGCACGAAGCGCATATCGCGCAAAGGCGCCTGATAGCTCATACCCGGCCCTCCTGCACGTCGCTGAAGCGCTTGTTATCGGCAGCCAGCCGCTCGATCAGCGCCGCCGATTGCCAATGCGCGCCGAAGCGCTCGGTCAGTTGCAACAGACGCTGGTGAATCGCAGCGACACCCTCGCCGTCGGCCCAGCTCATCGGGCCGCCACGCTCGGCGGGAAAGCCGTAACCGTTGAGATAGACCAGATCGATGTCGTGGCTAGTGGCGGCGATGTTCTCCTCGAGAATCTTCGCCCCCTCGTTGACCAGTGCCAGCATGCAGCGCTCGAGAATCTCCTCGTTGCCGATATCACGGCGACTGAAGCCCAGGCGCTCCGATTGCATCTGCACCAGCCCGTCGACGACCGGGTCATGCTCGGCCTGGCGGCTGCCGGGCGCATACAGGTAATAGCCTTTGCCGCTCTTCTGGCCGAAGCGGCCCAGTTCGCACAGGCGGTTGTCCACCTGTACCGCCGGGTCGTCCTGGCCCTGGCCGGACAGTTCACGGGCACGCCATTCCAGGTCGATGCCGACCACGTCGTACATGCGAAACGGCCCCATGGCGAAGCCGGAGCCCTGCAGCGCCGCGTCCACCTGGTGCGGCCAGGCGCCTTCGAGCAGCAGCATGCGCGCCTCACGCACGTAGGTGTGCAGCATGCGGTTGCCGATAAAACCGTGGCAGTTACCGGCCACCACCGCCACCTTGCCCATGCGCTCGCCCAGCTCTTGAGCGGCGTCCAGCACGGCTGGCGCGGTCTTGCCTCCGCGGACGATCTCCAGCAGCTTCATGATGTGCGCCGGGCTGAAGAAGTGCAGGCCCAGCACGGCTTCCGGCCGAGTGGTGACGGCGGCGATGGCATCGATATCCAGCGCCGAGGTGTTGCTGGCGAGAATCGCGCCGGGCTTCATCACCGCGTCCAGCTCGCGGAAGATGCGCTGCTTGAGTTCGAGGTTTTCATACACCGCTTCGATCACCAGGTCGGCGTCGGCCAGCGCCGCATAGCTGTCCACCGCTTCGATACGTGCGCGTCGCGCTGCCGCTTCCAGTGAGTCGATACGACCCTTGGCGACGTTATGCGCCCAGGTTTCCTCGGCCATCGCCAGGCCCTGCTCGACCATCTGCGGATTGTTATCCAGCCACAGCACGCGCAAGCCGGCATTGGCCAGGCTGATGACAATACCGCGGCCCATGGTGCCGGCGCCGATCACAGCGGCACAGCGAAGCGGCGAGACGACTTTGTTCATTGTTGTTCCTCTCGTGCACGAACAGGCTGGGCCCCCTTAAAAACTACCTGCGTTGTCATCGCTGCGTTAAAAACAGGCTCAAAATGCTCATTTACAACCCGTAAACTCCGCTTTTTCGCCTGTTTTCGCCTTGCGCTGACTGCCTCGCCTACGTTTTTAAAGGCACCCAGAAGCTTGGGTCACGATAAGCAAGCCGCTACTATTTTTGAAATTTAGTCTTGTGATACAACGTATTCAGCAGATGAATTTCAGCAATTTCGACCTCAACCTGCTGCGGGTGCTGGACGCTCTGCTGCGCGAGCAGAACGTGTCGCGCGCCGCCGAGCGCCTGTCCTTGAGCCAGCCCGCCGTGAGCAATGCGCTGGGGCGCCTGCGCGAGCTGCTCGGCGACCCGCTGCTGGTGCGCGTGGGCCGGCGCATGCAACCGACGCCACGAGCACTGGCGCTGGAAGCCCCGATCCGCAGCGCCCTGCGCCAATTGGAACAGAGCCTGAGCGCCGGCGAGACCTTCGAGCCGGGCGAAAGCCGCCAGCGCTTTTGCATCGCCGTCACCGACTACGTGGAGCTGGTATGCATGCCGCGCCTGCTCGAGCGCATCAGCCATAAAGCGCCGGGCATCGGCATCGACATTCGCCACCTCAGCCCGAGCCTGCCGATGGAGGCGCTGGACAAGGGCGAGCTGGATCTGGTGCTGGGCCGCTTCGACGAGATGCCGGCGCGCTTCGCCCGTCACCACTGGATGAGCGAGACACTCAAGCTGGCGGTACACCGCGATCATCCGCTGCTGCGCCAGGGCAATCTGGATCTGGATACCTTCCTGCGCCTGCGCCACCTTTGGGTGCATGGTGGGCAGACCCGCGGCATGGTCGATCAATGGCTGGGGGAACAGGGGCTGTCGCGGCAGATTCTCTACACCACACCGAACTACCTGCAGGCGGCGCATATCGTCGCTGGCAGCGAGCTGGCGGCAGTGCTGCCCACCGCCCTCGCCCGACATTTCGCCACGCTGCTGCCACTGCAGTTGTTCGACCTGCCCTTCACCCTCGGGCCTTTCCATCTGGAGGTAGTCAGCCTGGCACAACGCCAACGCGATGCCGCGCTGCAATGGCTGATCGAGGAGATCGTCGCGGTGGCGGGATGATTACCCAGTCACCCGTCCTGTCTTTCCGCCTGCCTATCGGCGCGTCCGCCCAGATACCAACCTAACATTCCCCACAGCGCTGCACAGAGAGCACCGACCATGGCCACCAGCCAGGCGCCGTGGCCGAGCATGTCCAGCCCGGCCTTGGCCCAGCCGCTGAGGGCATCGCCACCGCGATAGACCACGGTGTCGATGAAGTTCTTCGCCTTGTACTTGCTCTCGGCGTCGAGCGGGGCGAAGAGCATTTCCCGCCCCGGCCGCACGAAGGCATACTCACCAATACGCCGCACGATCATCAGCCCAGCCAACATGGCGAAAGTCGGCGCCAGCGCCAGGCCGATAAAGCCCAGACACACCAGTGCCGGTACTAGCGACAGCAACACACGTACGCCCAGCTTCTGCGCCACCCGCCCGGTGATGAACAACTGCGCAGCCAGGGCACCGGCCTGCACGACGAAATCGATCACACCGAACACCTTCACCTGGGCGGCGCGATCCGGGAACAGCTCAGCCACCAGGCGCGCCTGCTCGAAATAGAGAAAGGTGCTCACCGAGGTGAGCAGCAAAATGAACGCGCCGATACCCAGCAGGTAACGCGAACCGAGCATACGCGTCAGCCCGCTGAACGGATTGCCTGACACCGGCCTGCGCGGGCTCTCGTTGGCTGCCCCTGCAGACCGCCCGGCGCCCTGTCGCTCGCGCCACTCCATCAGGTAACGCTTGAGCGCCATGGCCGCACCGAGCAGCACGGCGGCCATCAGCATCAACCCGGACTCACCGATAGCGCCGATCAACAAGGCGCTCAACAGCGGTCCACAGAGCCCACCAACGCTAGCGCCTGCAGCAATGAAGGCGAACAGCCGCCGCGCCTGGGCGCCATCGAACACGTCGGCCATCAGGCTCCAGGCCACCGAGACGACGAACAGGTTGTAGACCGAGATCCACACGTAGAACACCCGCGCCAGCCATACGCTGTCGTGGTCGATGCGAAACAGCAGGACGAAGGCCAGCAAGTTGAGGCAGAAGAAGCCGTATACCCAGTCGATGAAATGGATACGCGGGACTTTCGAGTTGAGCCAGGCGAACAGCGGCACCGCCAGCAGCATGACGACAAAGGTCGCGGTGAACAGCCACTGCAGATTGTTCACACCACCGGTGATGCCCATCGCCTCACGGATCGGCCGCAACATGAAATAGCCGGCGAACAGACAGAAGAACAAGGCAAAACCGGCCAGCACCGCAGCCAGCTCCTCACCTTCGGCATTGATCGCACGCGCCAGGCGCCGGGTGAGCGCCTGCATCTCAGGCGAATAGCTCGATGATGCGTTGGCGCTGCGCCGCGTCGGGCAGGCGGCCCTGGCCGGCGAGGATGTTGTCAGCCATATAGCGTGGGTTGGAGGTGGCCGGGATCACCGCCGTTACCGCCGGGTTGGCGAGGATGTACTTGAGCATCAGCTGTGCCCAAGAGGTGGCATCGAGCTCCACCGCAGCCCAGTCCGGCAGGCTCTTGCCCTTGACCCGATCGAACAGGGCCGAGCGTTGAAAAGGCCGGTTGATCAAAACTGCGATGCCCTTGTCGGCGCAGTAGGGCAACAGCTCGCGCTCGGCGTTGCGCTCGCCGATGGAGTAGTTGAACTGGACGAAATCCACTGGTTCCTTGCGCAGGACCTCGAGCAGGCGCTCGTGGGCGGAATCCAGGTAGTGAGTCACGCCGATGTAGCGTACCCGGCCCTGTTCTTTCAGCTCGCGCAACAGGCCAAGCTGAGTGCTGGTGTCCTGCAGGTTATGCACCTGCATCAGGTCGATGGTGTCGGTCTTGAGCGCGGCGAAACTGGCTTCGACCTGCCGCTCGCCAGCAGAACGCCCGGTGGAGGACACCTTGCTGGCCAGGAACAGCTTTTTGCGCATGTCGCCTTCTGCGGCCAGAGCGCCACACACCGCTTCGGCCCGCCCGTAGCTCGGCGCGGTATCCACCAGGCTGGCGCCACCGTTGACCAGTGCCTGCAACACCTCGCGCAAGGGCTGTAGCGCCTCGTCGCTCATCGCCACATCGTGGGTGCGTGAGGTACCCAGACCGATCACCGGCAGCAGTTCACCGCTACTGGGAATCGCCCGGCTCAGCAGTGTTTCGGCGGCGAAGACGGAGGACGGTAACCAGGGCATCAGGACAGCTAACGCTGCCAGGCTGGCGCTACCTTGCAGGACTCGGCGACGAGTAGGCATGACGTGGCTCCTCTAACAGTGACCGGTTGGTTATAGGCACTGACCGCGCTGAGACCAAGGCGTTACATCCGCGACCGATTCGCTATCGACCGAGAAAGACAGCAAGGGAATCCGCCGGAGGCCGGCAGTGACGGGCGCAGGAGGGGAAATGCGGCAGGCTACGGACGCAATATCCGGTAACCAAAAACGCCGCTGCGCCAGGCGGGATAACGGCGCAGCGGTCGGGAAACAGTTATCAGGCTGCGCGCGAAGAAGAGTCGCTGATCAGCATGCCGTGGGAGACGAGAAAGCAGCGATGACCGTTCTGCAGAGTCAGAGGGTTGCGACTGGCGATCACCCAACCTTTGCTCAATAGCTGCTCGATATGCGCACGCAATGCGGGCAGGTGGCGCTGTTCCTTCATGGCCGATTCCTCATGTAATGGGTGACACTGCACCCAGTGGCTCATCCGTGACACATATCGCAAAATGGTAGTGGCGCAATGCCAGGAAAGAAAGCGGCGCGATTATGTAATTTCTTGTAGGACATTCGCTATACCCCCCCCGTCACATCAGCGCTGCGCTGACTCCGCTTGCGGCTCTTTCCGAGGGGTGGAAAACATCAGCTAATGGTCTTCCAGTTTGCCGTAGTGCAGCAGTGCCACATCGGGCAGGTGATGCTGGAGCAGATTCCATGGCACGCGCTCGCCCTGCGCTGGCAGCAGCTGCAAAGCCTGCGCGATACGGGCCATCAGCAATGGCCTGCGGGGTCGCTCGGGAAGAGGCGCAGAACCTCGAGTGAGCGCCACGACTGGCCTCAGGCGCCCGAGCAGCGCTAAGCTGTGGCGATGACCACTCCCTACCTGACCTCGCAGCAGACCAGCAGCACGGACGCCGCCAGCAGCCTGCGGCTGGGTGGTGACTGGACGCTGGCCCACTACAGCCAGCTCGAACCCCAGGTGCTGGCCCTACGCGAACGCCTGCAGGGCAAGGAGTCCGTCGACCTGAGCGACCTGGCCGCGCTGGATACCGCCGGCGCCGCGTTGCTGGTGGAACTGTTCGGCAGCGAACGCCTGCGCCAGCTCAGCAAACAAAGCGAATTCAACGAGCAACGCCGCGCACTGCTGCTGACAGTGGCCGATGCCATGGCCGACAGCCAGCAGGCTCAGACGCCGCCGGAGCCGTCGGTGCTGCGTGAGGTGCTCGGGCACATCGGCGAAGTGGTCGAAAGCATGTGGCACCAGGGCCGCGCGTTGCTCGGGTTCATGGGCCTGACCCTGACCAGCATGCTGGCGATACTGGTGCGGCCGACCCGCTGGCGCCTGACCTCGCTGACCGCGCACTTGGAGCAGTGCGGGCTCAATGCCGTGCCCATCGTCGCCCTGCTGACCTTTCTGGTGGGCGCCGTGGTGGCCTTTCTCGGCGCGACCATCCTCGCCGACTTCGGCGCCAGCATCTACACGGTGAATCTGGTGGCCTTCTCCTTCCTGCGCGAATTCGGCGTGCTGCTCACTGCGATTCTCATGGCCGGCCGCACCGCCAGCGCCTTCACCGCACAGATCGGCTCGATGAAGGCCAACGAGGAAATCGACGCCATCCGCACCCTCGGCCTGAGCCCCATCGAACTGCTGGTGCTGCCGCGCGTTTTCGCCATGCTCATCGCCCTGCCGATATTGACCTTCATCGCCATGCTCAGCGGCATGCTCGGCGGCGCACTGGTCTGCGCGCTGTCACTGGATATTCCGCTGGCCATGTACCTGTCGATCCTGCAGGAAAGCGACCTGCTGCGGCACTTCCTGGTCGGCCTGCTCAAGGCGCCGATCTTCGCCTTCCTGATCGCCCTGATCGGCTGCCTGGAAGGTTTCAAGGTCAGCGGCAGCGCACAATCGGTGGGTGAACACACTACCTCGGCAGTGGTGCAGTCGATCTTCGTGGTCATCCTGCTCGACGCCCTGGCCGCGCTGTTCCTGATGGAGATGGGCTGGTGAGCCAGGAAACCGTCATCGAGGTACGCGACCTGAGCAATCGCTTCGGTAGCCAGGTGGTGCACGAGCACCTGGATTTCGATCTCTATCGCGGCGAGATCCTCGGCGTGGTCGGTGGCTCCGGTACCGGCAAATCCGTGCTGCTGCGCAGCATCGTCGGCCTGCGCCAACCCAATGCCGGCACCGTGCGCGTGTTCGGCGAAGAACTGCTGAGCCTGCCGGCCGAGCGCCGCTCGCAACTGGAGCGGCGCTTCGGCGTGCTCTATCAGCGCGGCGCACTGTTCTCCTCGCTGACCGTCAGCGAGAACGTCGCCCTGCCACTGATCGAGCATGCCGGCCTGTCACGCGCCGAGGCCGAACGCCTGGCTCGGGTCAAGATCGCCCTGGCCGGTCTGCCCCAGGATGCCGGCAGCAAATACCCCAGCTCCCTGTCCGGTGGCATGGTCAAGCGCGCCGCCCTGGCCCGTGCCCTGGCGCTCGACCCGGAAATCCTGTTCCTCGACGAGCCCACCGCCGGCCTCGACCCGATTGGTGCGGCGGCCTTCGACCAGTTGATCCGCACCCTCAGTGACAGCCTGGGTCTGAGTGTATTTCTGGTGACCCACGACCTGGACACGCTCTACAGCATCTGCGACCGGGTCGCGGTATTGGCGCAGAAGAAGGTGCTGGTAGCCGACCGCCTGGACGTGGTGGCCGCTACCAACGATCCCTGGATTCAGGAATATTTTCACGGCCCGCGTGGACGCGCGGCCGCAAAGGCCGCTGCGGCGGCAGGGAGGCAATGAATGGAACCCAAAGCCCATCATGTGCTGATCGGTCTGTTCACCGTGCTCACGGTAGGCGCGGCGCTGCTGTTCGGCCTGTGGCTGAACAAGGCCGGGGCGGATCGTGCATTCACCGACTACGAGGTGATCTTCAACGAAGCGGTCACCGGCCTGTCGCAGGGTAGCGCCGTGCAGTACAGCGGGATCAAGGTTGGCGACGTGGTCAGCCTCGGGCTCGATCCAGATGATCCGCGCACGGTGCGCGCACGCATCCGTATCGTCGGCAATACCCCAATCAAGCAGGACACCCGTGCCCGCCTGGCTATCACCGGCATCACCGGCCTGGCAGTCATACAGCTGCACGGTGGCAGCCCCGAGAGCCCACCACTGGAGGGCAAGGACGGCCAACCCGGCATCATCATCGCCGACCGATCGCCGTTATCACGGCTGATGGCCAACGGCGAGGACCTGGTCAGCAACATCACCCGCCTGCTCAACCGCGCCAACCGCATGCTCTCGCGCGAGAACGCCGAGCGTGTGTCACGCACCCTGGAAAACCTCGAGCAGGCCACCGCCGGCATCGCCGACCAGCGTGAAGAACTGGGCGAAGCCCTGCGCCAGACCAGCGCCGCCACACGTGAAGCCGCCGCACTGATGAAGAACGCCAATCAGTTGCTCGACAGCCAGGGCAGCCAGGTGCTGGAAAGCGCCGAACGCCTGATGGTCTCACTGGAACGCAGCAGCCAAACCATCGAGCAGTTGCTGCAGAACAATCGCGGCGCACTGGACAGCGGCATGCAGGGCCTGAGCGATCTGGGCCCGACGATCAGCGAGCTGCGCGAAACCCTCGGCGCCCTGCGCGGTTTCTCTCGCCGCCTGGAGCAGGACCCCAGCGGCTACCTGCTGCGCAGCGACAGCATCAAGGAGTTCCAACCATGAAGCGTCTTACCCTGTTGCTGGCGGCCGCCCTGCTCGGCGCCTGCTCGATCTTGCCGCAGAGCGAACCGCTGGATATCTACCTGCTACCGGCCACGACGCTGCCGGCACAGACACAGCGTGTCGACTGGTCGCTGCGGGTCAACAGCCCGGTCAGCAACCAGTTGCTAGACGGTACACGTATCGTCGTGCTGCCCGAACCCGGACGAGTCAACACCTATCAGGGCGTGCGCTGGAGCGAGCGCACGCCACAGTTGTTGCGTGCGCGACTGCTCGATGCATTTCAGGATGATGGCCGGATTCAGGCGCTGAGCAACGAGGACCAGCGCCTGCAGGCCGACCTGGAACTGGTCAGCGATCTGCGCAGCTTCCATAGCGAATACCGTGACGGCATCCCGTACGCGCTGATCCGCCTCGAGGTCAACCTGGTGGATACGCGCAGCCAGAAGATCATCGCCAGCCGCCGCTTCAGCGTCAGCCAAGCAGCAGGCGATACCTCGATTACCGCAGTAGTGGCTGCGTTCGGCAAGGCTGCCGATCAATTGTCCCGCGAACTGGTGGACTGGACACTGGCCGAAGGCCAACGCGTCGCCCAGTAAGGTGCGCCGTGCGCACCAGGCATTTCACAGGCGATCATCCCTACGATAGCCAGTTGCGCACTTCGGCATAGGGGTAATCCTCAAGCGCAGCGAAGCCGGCCAGCTGGCGTGCCTTGAGCTTGGTGAACAAGGGCGTGGTCACGCCGCAGAGAAAACGCGTCAGGCACTCGGGGCTCGGTTCGTGTCCGGCGTACTGCAGGTGCTTCTCGACGAAGGCGGCGCACAGCGCCTTCGCATCCCGACCGCTCAGCGACGGCAGTTCCGATGGCGAAGGCAATGTGGCGACCTGGCCCCGGCACACCGAACAGTGCCCACAATGCTCGGGCGCCTGCCCGTCACCGAAGTACAGCGCCAGGCGGCGACTGAGGCACTCGTTGCTTTCGAATAGCGCGAGCATGGCCTGGATACGGGCGATCTCGCTGGCCTCGTGGCTGCGAAAATGTGCGTGCAGATCATTGGCCAGGGCATCGACATCGAAGTCGCCATCGAGCACGGCATAGACCTCGGTCATCTGCTTGCTTTCCAGCTCCAGCCAACCCCTTTCCTGGAAGTAATCCAGCGCCTTGACCACCCGCGCGCGCTCGGCGCCGTACTGTTGATACAGTGCGTCGAAGTCCAGCGTCGACCAGGTGCGCGCCCGTTTCGAGCAGGCCAGTATCGCCTCGACGAACTGGCGCCGCTCGCCCTCGAACTGTCCCAGCAAGGCCTCGTCGTCCAGCAACAGCTTGAAGCGATACTCGGCGAAGTAGGCATAGCGTGGCGCGATGATGCCGCGCAGCTCCAGCTGCACCAGCAGGGTCTTGAGCGGCAGCGCACGGATATTGCTCAGCTCGGACAGCTGATTGAGCATCAGCTCCCATTGCCCGCCCGTGCCGACCACACGCAAGTCGTCGAGCACGGCGCGAATGCCGGAGAGCTCTGGCGTATCGCCATAGACGAAGTTCTCCAGCACGCTGAGGCCATCGCGGCTGGCCAGCACCAGGCAGTCCGAAGCCTGACCATCGCGCCCGGCGCGGCCTATCTCCTGGCTGTAGTTCTCCACCGACTTGGGTAGGTCGAAGTGCACCACGTTGCGGATGTCACGCTTGTCGATGCCCATGCCGAAGGCGATGGTGGCGACAATGCATTCCAGCTCACCGGCCATGAAACGGCGCTGGATCGACTCGCGTACCTCATGGGCCATACCGGCGTGGTAGGCGCTGACCGCCAGACCATCGCGCGCCAGGTGCTCGGCCACCTGCTCGGCGGTCTTCTGCTGGGTGACGTAGACGATGCTCGCCTGGCCGCGTCGCGGCGCCAGCCATTGCTGCAGACGCTGCATCTTGGCGCCGCCAGGCACCGGCTCGACCAGCAGGTTGAGGTTGGGCCGGTAAAAACCGGTGGTGACCACGTCCGCCTCGGCGATGGCGAACTTCTCGCGCATATCGGCGATCACCTTAGGCGTGGCCGTGGCGGTCAGCAGCAGCACCTGCGCGATACCGAACTGGCGCTGATAGTCGGGCAGCTTGAGGTAATCCGGGCGGAAGTTGTGACCCCATTCGGAGATACAGTGCGCCTCGTCGACCACCAGCAGGGAAATCGGCACCTGGGCGATGAAGTTGCGAAAGCGCTCGTTCTTCAGGCGCTCCACCGAGATCATCAGAATCTTCAGCTCGCCGCTGCGCGCACGATTCATCACCTCCATCGCCTGCTCGCGGCTTTGCGCCGAATCGATGCTGGCCGCTGCAATGCCGTGAGCATGCAGGAAGGCGAGCTGATCCTGCATCAGCGCCAGCAGCGGCGAGATGACCAGGGTCAGGTGCGGCAGGTGCAGGGCCGGCAGCTGGTAGCACAGCGACTTGCCCGAGCCGGTAGGGAAGATCGCCGCCGCCGAACGACCGGCGAGCACGGCGCTGATCACCGTTTCCTGGCCGGGGCGCAGCTTATCGAAACCGAAGACGCGTTTGAGGGTGGACATGCGCTGTCACTCCTTTGACCGCTGAATGGCACCTGACCATAACGCGGTTGCGTGGGGTGCGCCATGCGCACTGACGTGTTGCACCTGTGTAGGCCGGGCTCAGGAGCGCCAGCGAACAGCCCGCCGCCGTGCCATGCTCGGCATCGCAATCTGCACGTGGCAGCCATTGCGTACTGCCTGCGGCGAGTACACCCTACTTCGCTGTGTGCACCCGCCCTACGCTGGACGCAGCCTCCAACAACGACAAAGCCGCCCGAAGGCGGCTTTGTCAGAGAGCGCGGCTCAGCTTACAGCTGCGGGCCGGCGCTCTTGATGGCGTCGCTGACATCGAACTTCTGGAAGTTGTCGATGAACAGCTTGGCCAGGCCCTTGGCGGCTTCGTCGTAGGCATTCTTGTCAGCCCACGTGTTGCGCGGGTTGAGCAGGTTGGTCTCGACGCCCGGAACGGCCTTGGGCACGTCCAGGTTGATGATCGGCAGGTGCTCGGTCTCGGCACCGATTAGCGCGCCACTCTGGATGGCAGCGATCACGCCACGAGTGGTGGGAATGTTGAAACGCTTGCCGACGCCGTAGCCGCCGCCAGTCCAGCCGGTGTTGACCAGGTAGACCTTGGAGCCGAAGGCATTGATGCGCTTGATCAGCAGCTCGGCGTAAACGCCAGCCGGACGCGGGAAGAACGGTGCGCCGAAGCAGGTGGAGAAGGTTGACTTGATGCCGCCGCCCGAACCCATTTCGGTGGAACCGACCAGCGCGGTGTAGCCGGACAGGAAGTGGTAGGCCGCCTGCTCGTTGTTGAGGATCGATACCGGCGGCAGCACGCCAGTCAGGTCGCAGGTCAGGAAGATAACGGCATTCGGCTCGCCGCCCAGGTTCTTCTCGCTGCGCTTCTCGACGTACTCCAGCGGGTAGGCGGCGCGGCTGTTCTGGGTCAGGCTGTCGTCGGCGTAATCCGGGGTACGGCTGTCGTCGAGCACGACGTTTTCCAGCACGGTGCCAAACTGGATGGCTTTCCAGATCACCGGCTCGTTCTTCTCGGACAGGTCGATGCACTTGGCATAGCAGCCGCCTTCGACGTTGAACACCACGCCTTCGCCCCAACCGTGCTCGTCGTCACCGATCAGGTAACGCGACTCGTCGGCGGACAGGGTGGTCTTGCCGGTGCCGGACAGGCCGAAGAACAAGGTCACGTCGCCCTCTTCACCGATGTTGGCAGCGCAGTGCATCGGCAGCACGTCTTTTTCCGGCAGCAGGAAGTTCTGCACGGAGAACATGGCTTTCTTCATTTCACCGGCGTAACGCATGCCGGCGATCAGGACTTTCTTGGCAGCGAAGTTGATGATCACGCAGCCATCGGAGTTGGTGCCGTCACGCTCGGGCACGCACTCGAAGTTGGCGACGTTGAGGATCTGCCACTCGGCCTTGCCAGCCTGGTTGTAGGTGGTCGGGTTGATGAACAGCTGACGGCCGAACAGGTTCTGCCAGGCGGTCGCGGTGGTCATCTTCACCGGCAGGTAGTGCTCTTCGGCAGAACCGACGTGAACGTGGGAGACGAAGTGCTCCTGAGCGGCGTTGAACGCGGCGACGCGATCCCACAGGGCATCGAACTTGTCGGCCGGGAACGGACGGTTGATGGCGCCCCAGGCAATCTGCGCCTCGGTGCTCGGCTCCTGAACGATGAAACGATCAGCCGGCGAGCGGCCAGTGCGATGACCAGTACGTACGACCAGCGCGCCGTTGGCGGCCAGTTCCCCTTCACCACGGCGAATGGCTTCTTCGACCAGTTGCGCGGCGCTGATGTCGGTGTACACGGCGTTGTTGGCTTGCGTCATGAGGGTCCCCGTCGGCCGCTGGCCGAGTCTTCCGAACGTTGTGTAGTACAGGGGCAACTGCACTACACGGTAAAAAAGTCGCGGGAGTATGCCAGAAAAGCGAACTGCTTGGCAGCCTCCGATCTGATAGAGAACGGCTATCGTTTAGAAAAGTTCATCAATGCCGCGTCTGCGACGGCGCCTCGCTACCGGCACCGGCGAACAGCTGGGCGATGTCGGCGGCGTCGAAGGCATAGCGCTCGTTGCAGAACTGGCAATCGATCACCACGCTGCCACCCTGCTCGGCCAGCAGCAGTTCGGCGTCGGCCTGACCGAGGCTAGCCAGGGCAGTGGCCGAACGCTCACGCGAGCAGCTGCAGCGGAACTGCAACGGCTGTTCATCGAACAGGCGCACATTCTCTTCGTGGTAGAGGCGATGCAGCAGGGTCGGGTTGTCCAGCCCCAGCAGCTCTTCGGCGGTCAGGGTGTCGGCCAGGGTCAGCACGTGGTTCCAGCTCTCGGCGCGCTCTTCCGCTTCGGTCTGATGGTGTGGCGGCAGTTGCTGCAGCAGCAGGCCGCGCGCACGCTGGCCGTCGGCCTTGAGCCAGAAACGTGTCGGCAGCTGTTCGGAGCTGGCGAAGTAGTTGGATAGGCACTCGGCCAGGTCGACGCCTTCGAGGTCGACGATGCCCTGGTAGCGCTGGCCCCGGGTCGGGTCGATGGTGATGGCCAACACGCCATTGGGCATCAGGCTTTGCAGGTCAGCATCGGCGCCGATCTGCTCGGTTTCATAGCGGGCGATACCGCGCAGCTCGCGAGCGCTCGAGCATTCCACCATCAGCAGCGACAGCGGGCCTTCCGAACGTGCCTGCAGCACCAGCAGGCCGTCGAACTTGAGAGTACCGACCAGCAGGGCGGCGGCGGCCATCATCTCGCCGAGCAGTTGCGCCACTGGCTGCGGGTAGGCGTGCTTGGCCAGCACATGAGCGTAACTTTCGCGCAACGCGACCATTTCGCCTCGCACGTCGGTGTCGTCGAAGAGAAAGCGTTGACTGAAGTCGTTCATGGCGGCTGGCCCAGGGTCTATAAAAGGCTGGCGATTTTATGCACAAACGCCAGCACAACCAAGGCCCGAACGTCATGTGAGCGTGTTCACACAGCAGGAATCAGCCGCTGAACCTTGGCTGAACGACTGTGCTGCCGCCCTTGTTTAGGCGCCAGCACTGCCTATCATCCGCGCGCCTGAGGTCAGGCCTGTCATAAATCTGCAAAGGGATTTCCCATGTCGAGCACGTTCATCAATCGTCACTGGCAACCACGCGCCATGCTGGTCTGCCATGTCGTGGCCGTCGTGCTGCTCGTCAGTTGGCTGTGGCAGCCTACCCGCGAGCTGTGGAATTTCTTCGATGTGTGGCTGTTCAAGCTGCTCAACGACCCGGTCCATGCCGGCGGCCTGTGGGCACACATCTGGGCCATCGGCAGCATGCGCCCGGTCGATGCTGGTGTCGGCGTAGTGATGCTGGCGGTCATGCTCAAGGCCGATCTGGTATTTACCGGGCCGCAGGTACGCCGAGCACTGTTCGCCTTTCTGGTCGCCCTGATCGTGATGCTGCTGATGCGCGTGCTGTTCGCCGACCTGGTCGAATACATGGGCTGGCAGCACGCCAGCCCTTCGCTGGTAGTAGAGGGCAGCGCGCGCCTGACCGAGATGTTCCCGGCCTGGGAAGAACGCTGGGACCTGAAGGACAGCGCCAGCCGCAGTTTCCCCGGTGACCACGCCTCGGTGCTGCTGATCTGGGCTTATTTCATGAGCTTCTTTGCCCGCGGCTGGCGTCTGCTGCTGGTCTGGGCCATTACCGTGATCGGCATCCTGCCGCGCCTGGTGGCCGGTGCTCACTGGGGGGCGGATGCCTTCGTCGGCGGCGTATTCCTCAGCCTGCTGGCCCTGGCCTGGAGCTGCTACACCCCGCTGGGTTATCACGCCAGCGAATGGCTGGAGAAGGTCACCCTGCCAATCACCTCGCGCCTGGCCAAACTGCCACTGCTGGGCCGCATGAGCATCGTCAGCGGACGTTGAGCGAGAAAGTGGGAGCGAGCTCTGCTCGCGAAGCTTTACCGTCGTTCGCATTCGCGAGCAGAGCTCGCTCCAACAGGCTTGCGCCTAATCCTCATCCGCCCAGGGGTGGCGCAGGCCACCTTCCTGCTGCTCGTTGAACTGATGGATCTGCCGGCGTTGCTTCTTGCTCGGTCGACCATCGGTCTGCATGCCCACGGCGCCAGCTTTGCGCATGGCCGCGGCCTGCTCGCGGCGGGCGATACTTTCTTCCGTCTCGCGATACAGCAGTTGCGCCTCGGGCGCACCACGGCGGACGCTGGATAATGCCAGCACGACCACGGTGCGCTCATCGAAGCCGGTGCGCAGCACGTACTCATCACCGATCTTCGGCTCCTTGCCCGGCTTGCAACGCTCGCCACGATGATGGACCTTGCCACCTTCTATAGCCGCCTTGCACAGGGCGCGCGTCTTGAAGAAGCGTGCCGCCCACAGCCATTTGTCCAGGCGGATCTTGTCGTCGTCTTTTTCGCTCATCTCACTCTCTGAAGGGTTCTGCTATTCGCACGCGCGGCAGATGCAGTTGTCACACGACACAACTAGAATGCGCGGAATCATAGGCGTTGTCGGCCGCAGGGGACACTCTCACCTTGAAGACTTTCGACCAGCTCAGCGTGATCGGCCTGCGTGAGTGGATCAATCTGCCTGAGCTCGGCATCATCGGCCTGCGCGCCAAGATCGACACCGGCGCCAGCACCTCGAGCCTGCACGCCAGCGATATCCAGCCGTTCCAACGTGACGGCGAGGACTGGGTACGCTTCACTGCCTACCTCGGCACGCAGGTGCAGCGCCGCCACCGTTGTGAGGCGCCGCTGGTCTCGGTCAAACGTATCAAGAGTTCCAATGGCCAGGCGCAGAGCCGCTATGTGATCCGCACCCACCTGGCCCTCGGTGATCTACTGTGGCCGGTGGAATTCACCCTGGCCTGTCGCAAGACCATGCGTTATCGCGTACTACTTGGCTCCAAGGCGCTGATCACCGGCCAACTGGTGGTCAATCCGGCACTCAGCTATGTGCAGGACAAACCCTCACTTTCCTCTGCCCTTCCAGGTGCCCAATGAAGATCGCCGTGCTGTCGCGCAACCCGCGCCTGTATTCCACCCGCCGTCTGGTGGAGGCCGGCCAGCAGCGGGGCCATGAAATGGTGGTGATCGACACCCTGCGCGCCTACATGAACATCGCCAGCCACAAACCGCAGATCCACTATCGCGGCCAGGCCATGGACGGCTTCGACGCAGTGATCCCGCGCATCGGCGCCTCGGTGACCTTCTATGGCTGCGCGGTGCTGCGCCAGTTCGAGATGATGGACGTCTACCCGCTCAACGAGTCGGTGGCCATCAGCCGTTCGCGCGACAAGCTGCGCGCCCTGCAACTGCTGTCGCGCAAGGGCATCGGCCTGCCGGTGACCGGCTTCGCCCACTCCCCCGACGACATTCCCGACCTGATCCAGATGGTGGGTGGCGCGCCGCTGGTAATCAAGGTGCTGGAAGGTACCCAGGGCATGGGCGTGGTGCTGGCCGAAACGCACAAGGCGGCCGAGTCGGTGATCGAGGCCTTCCTCGGCCTCAAGCAGGACATCATGGTCCAGGAATACATCCAGGAAGCCGGCGGCGCCGACATTCGCTGCTTCGTGGTCGGTGACAAGGTGATTGCCGCGATGAAGCGCCAGGCCAAGGCTGGCGAGTTTCGCTCCAACCTGCACCGCGGCGGCAGCGCCAGCCTGATCAAGATCACCCCGGAGGAGCGTATGACGGCGGTGCGCGCGGCCAAGGTCATGGGCCTCAACGTCGCCGGTGTCGACATCCTGCGCTCCAACCATGGCCCGCTGGTGATGGAGGTGAACTCCTCCCCTGGTCTGGAAGGTATCGAGACCACCACCGGCAAGGATGTCGCCGGCATGATCATCCAGTACCTGGAAAAGAACGCAGAGCCCGGCCAGACCCGCACCCGAGGGCGCGGATGAGCCAAGTGTTCGACGGCCGCCTGGCGCTGATCGCCCCCGCGGCGGCGATTGCCGAAGACGTACTGGAAGCGACCCTGGCGCAGCTCGACGTGCTCGGCGTGCGCTATCACCTGGGCCAGCACGCGCGCGCCCGCCATCGTTACCTGGCGGGCACGCCGGAGCAGCGCCTGGACGACCTGCACCAGGCCTTTACCCTGGCGGATATCAGCGCCGTGTGGTGCCTGCGTGGCGGCTACGGCTGCGCACAACTCGTGGCGGATATCGACTGGACGCTGCTAAGCCAGGCCAGCCCACGCCCGCTGATCGGCTTCTCCGATCTGTCGATTCTGCTAGAGGCCTTTGCCCAACGGGGGCTGCCAGCCATTCATGGTCCCGTGGCTACTGCGCTCGGCCATCAGGCGCTGTCGGCGCCCGGCGGCCAGCGTGAGCGCCTGGCTTCGATACAGGCGCTGTGGAGCCTGCTCAAAGGCCAGCACCGGCAGTTGCCGCTGCGCCATATCAGTGGTCCACAACATGTCGTCGAGGGCACCTTGCAGGGCGGCAATCTCACGGCCCTGGCCAGCGTCTGCGGCACGACGGCCGAGCTGCGCCTGGCCGAGGATTCGATCCTGATCCTGGAAGACGTCGGCGAGCCCTACTACCGCCTCGAGCGCAGTCTCTGGCAACTGCTGCACAGTTTCGCCGGGCAAAGACCACGCGCGGTGTGCCTGGGCAGTTTCACCGACTGCCCGCGACGCGGTGTTCAGCACAGCCTGGAGCAGATCATCGGCGAGTACCTGGCGCCGCTGGGCGTGCCACTGTACGGCGACCTGCCCAGTGGGCACGGTGACGTCAACTACCCTTGGCCCTACGGTCAGCGTGCGCGTTTGAGCGGCGGCAACCTGAGCTGGTAACCCTGCTCAGCGCTGACGCGTCTGCATCCAGGCGAGAAACTCGGCCTCGGCCATCGGCCGACCGAACAGATAGCCCTGCCCCAAGGTGCAGTCCTGCTCGCGCAGCAGCGCCAGCTGGCTGTCGTGCTCGATCCCTTCGGCCACACATTCCAGGCCCAGGTTGCGCGCGATCATCAGGATGGTCTGCACCAGCATGCGCCCGCTCGCCTCGCCGTCCAGATCGGCGACGAAACTGCGGTCGATCTTCAGCCGATCTAGCGGCAGACGCTTGAGGTAGGTCAGCGACGAGTAGCCCGTGCCGAAGTCGTCGATGGCGAAACGTACGCCCTGTGCCTTGAGCTGCTGCATATTGCCGATGCAGCGCTCGACGTCTTCGAGCAGCACGCCTTCGGTGATTTCCAGCTCCAGCGACTGCGCCGGTACGCCGTGAGCGCGCAGGCACTGCTCGACCCGCTCGACGCATCCCGCCTGGCGCAGCTCCCGCGGGCTGAGGTTGACCGCCAGCACCAGTTGCGGCCATTGCGTCTGCCACCGCGCCAGCGCCGCGCAGGCTTGCTCCAGCACCCACTGGCCGATGTCCTGGATCAACCCGGTTTCCTCGGCCAGCGGGATGAACTGATCCGGACCGATCTCACCGCGCTCGGGGTGCATCCAGCGCAGCAGCACCTCGGCGCCCGCCACGCTGTTGTCAGCCAGCATCAGTTGCGGCTGGAACACCAGTTGCAGTTGCTGACGCGCGATGGCCTGACGCAGCTCGCTCTGCAACTGCAGACGCTGGTCGATGGCAACCTGCATCTCCGGGGCGAAGAAATGCAGGGCGTTGCGCCCGGCATGCTTGGCCCGGTACATGGCGGTATCGGCCTGTTTGAGAATGTCCGAGGCCTGCTGCAGGCCCAGTGGATGCAGGGCGATGCCGATACTGGCGCTGATCGCCAGCTCATGACCGTCGATCAGGCAACTGCCCTGCAGGCCGCGCAACAATTTCTCTCCCACTGCCGCAGCTTGCTCGGCAACCACTTGCGGCTCATGCCCCAGGGCTTCGAGCAGCACCACGAACTCATCACCACCGAGGCGCGCCAGGGTGTCTTCAGTACGCAATTCGGCGGCCAGGCGCGTGGTCACCTCGACCAGCAGGGCATCGCCAACCAGATGACCCAGGCTGTCGTTGACCGTCTTGAAATGATCCAGATCGATGAACAGCAGCGCGCCCAGGCTGCCCTCACGATTCTCCCGGTCCATGGCGTGCTGCAGGCGATCGAGCAGCAGGCGGCGATTGGGCAGGCCGGTGAGTTCGTCGCTGTAGGCCAGGCGCTCGATCTCGCGCTGATAGCGCTGGCGCTCGGAGATGTCGGTGACGCTGGCGCGAATCAGCAGGTTCTCCCCCGGCATACGTACCAGGCGCACCTCGCAGGGCAACTGGCGACCGGCGCTGTCGCGATGGCTCCATTCGAATACCGGCGCTTCACCGGCGATGGCGCGGCGCAGGAAGGCCTTGCCAGCGCGGGAAGACAACCGACCATCGGCCTGACGCACCGGACTGATGCTCTGAATCGATTTGCCGAGCAGCTCATCGCGGCGATGGCGGAACAGGTTCAAGGCGTTCTCGTTGCATTCGACGATACCGCCCTCAGGATTGAACAGCAGGATCGCCTCGGGCGCATGCTCGACCAGCGTTCGATAGCGCGCCTCGGCTTCGCGACGCGCACTGATGTCCTCGACCAGCAGCAGGAACAGCGTCTGCCGGCCGCTACCACGTACGGCGCGCAGGCTGACACGTGTGAAGACCACCAGGCCATCGGCACGCAGGAAGCGCTTGTCCATTTCGAAGCCATCGCTGCTGCCCAGCAGCACCTGCTCGACATGGGTCTGTTCGACCGGCAGATCATCCGGGTGCGACAGCTGCCGCCAACTGCTGGCGAGCAACTCGTCGCGACTACGACCGAGGATGCTGCACAGCTTCTGGTTGACCTCTTCCCAGGCAAAATTCTGAGTGGTCAGCGCCATGCCGATCAGCGGCGCCTCGAAGAACAGGCGCAGGCGCTCGTCTCGCTCACGCAGCTGCGACTCGGTGCGCTTACGCTCGCTGATGTCCTGCACCACGCCATAGATGCGCACCAGGCTGCCGTCTTCATCGCGTTCGGCCATGCCGCGTAGACGCACCAGGCGTCCGCCCAGACGCGCCGCCAGGCGTACCTCGATGTCCAGGTCGTCCATGCCGCTGAGCGCGGCCTGCAGCGTCTGCATGATCAGTGCCTGGCTCGGCGTATCGTAGTAATCCAGCACTTGCTGCAGGTCAGGCGGCCCTTGCTGGATATCACGGTCGACGATGCGGTAGCAGCCATCGCTCCAGGACATGCCGTAGTCGCTGATCTCCAGCACCCAGCCACCCAGGCTGGCGATGTCTTCGGTCTGGCTGAACAGATGGCTCTGACGCAGTAATTGCGAGCGCTGCAGCTCGACCTTGGCCGCCAGTTCGACGCGCTCGGTGACATCGTGCTGCAGCCCGACGAAATGGCTGATGCCCTGATCGTCACGCATTGGTGCCAACACCACCTCGTTCCAGAACGGCCTACCGTCCTTGCGATAGTTACGCACCACCGCATGGCCGCTGCGCCCCTCTCGCAGGGCACGGCGCAACGGTTGCGACTCCAGCTGGGCGCGGTCCTGGCCGAGCAGGAAACGGCAGTTGCGCCCCAACGCCTCCTCGGCGCTGTAGCCGGTTATCTGGCTGAATGCGGAATTGCAGTACACCAATGGCATGTCTTCCTGGCGCACATCAGCGATGGTCACGCCCAACGGGCTGGCCTCCATCGCCAGGTTGGCGCGGGCCAGTTGCTGCTGCATCTGCGCGCTGCGCGCCAGCGCCTGACGCAGGTCGCCGAGCACACGGCCCACCAGCAAGGTAGCGCCCATCAGCAGCACCACAGCGAAGTGCAGCTGGTTACGCTGCAGATCCAGCTCGCCGAAACTCAGGCTGTCGCGCAGCAGCGGTAGCGGCAGAGTCGCGGCGTACACCAGCAGCACGCCATACAGAGCGCCGGCAAAGGCGTGTTGTAGCGCCAGGACCAGCGTGCTCAGACCAAGCAGCGGCAGGGCGAACTGAGCCGGCAGACTGGCGCTGAGCAGCATCAGCACCAGAAACACCCCAGTGGCCAACAACCAGCCACCTGGCGAACGGCTGATGCTCAGCGTTGGCGCGGCATTTTCCACCGGCGCGCGGGTCCAGCCGCGGGCGCGCAGCAGCGGGGTACAGAACGCCAGCAGGGGCGCGGTCAGCGCGAGCATATTGATGGTATCGCCCAACCAGACCGACAAACTGGCCTGCGCCCACTGCTCGCTGGTCTGAAAACCAGTCAGCCACAGGTTACTCTGCAAGCCGAGCGCCACCAGCGTGCTCGGCATCAACACAGCGAACGCGAGAAATCGGAGCAGATCACTCAAGCGCCCCAGGGCGGGGTCGAAAGGCTGACGTCGCAACAGCCACCAGCCCAGAGCGACGGCGGCGGTTTCCGGCAGGGCATAGAGCGGCGCCAACTGCCAGGGCAGGCCCCATAACGGCACGCAGAACAGGGCATTGAGGTACAACGCAGGCAGCACCCGCGGGCCCCACCACAGGCACATGGCAAGGCCGAGCACCATGGGCAGGTAACACAACGCCACCCCGTCATTCAGGCGGGTCGCCAGGGAAATCCAGGTTGCCAGATGGAAAATCGGCAGCGGCAGCCACCAGGTCCAGTTGGGCAAGCGGTCGGGGAAGGCGGCGGGCATGCAGGCCTCGAGTTGATGCGCTGGCACAGCATAGCCCAGCGCCAGAGCGCTTGGCAGCATATCGCCAGCACACAGACCGCCACCAGGACGGTCGGTCGTCAGCTACACCGCGTCGCGCGGTAGCAGAAGACCAAGCGGCAGGCGCACCCGCGCCTCCAGGCCGCCGCCGGAACGGTTGCGCAACTCGACGCTACCACCATGCAGTGCCGCAATACGCCTGACGATGGCCAGGCCCAGGCCGGTGCCGCGCCCACCACGCGCCCGATCACCGCGAATGAAGGGGTTGAAGATGCTGTCCAGCTCGGCTGGATCGATACCGTTGCCACGGTCCAGCACGCTCAGCACCACATAAGGCGCGTTGTGGTCGCCGGCCAGGCTGGCGACCACCTCCACCGCATCACCACCGCCGTGATTGAGGGCGTTCTCCACCAGGTTGGTCAGCAGCCGCTTGGTCGAAACGCGGCGCAGCGGGAACGGCGGGATAGGCTCGAGGCACAAACGCACGCGCTCGCCATTCTGGTTGTAGGGTGCCAGGGTTTCGCGCACCAGTTCGGAGAAGTCCAGCTCCTCCACCGGCTCATCGCGGCCGTCACGGATGAAGGCGAGGAACTGATCGAGGATCGCATCCATGTCCTCGATATCGCGCACCATGTCGTCGGTCAGCTCGGTGTCGTTATCCATAAACTCCAGGGCCAGCCGGAGGCGAGTCAGCGGCGTACGCAGGTCATGGGAGACACCGGCCAGCATCAGTTCGCGTTCGCGCCCGGCCTGTTCGACGTCCTCGGCCATCTGGTTGAAAGCGCGGTACACCTCGGTCATCTCGCTTGGCGTATCACCCACCGGCAGGCGCACGCTGCGCCCCTGACCAAGCTGGCGAGCCGCATAAACCAGGCGCTTGAGCGGCGCATTGAGCTGGCGCACGAAGATCCAGGCGGCGGCCGTGGACAGTAGGCCGATACCAAGGAACCAGCCAAGTACGCTCCAGATGCGTTGGCCACGTAGCGGATGCGGGTACATCGGCACCCGTACCCAGCCATCGCCGAGGCTCGGCGCGTGCACCCACAGCGCCGGCGGCGTGGTGGCACGCACGTGGGTTTCGGTATCGGGGCCCAGCTCGGTTTGCATCTGCCGCTGGAAGATCTCGCTGTAGGGCCAGTGCTGCTCGCTGGCCGGCACCTTGTCCCGCGGAATGCGCTTGAGCCCCGCCGCCTGGGCGATATGGTCGCGATCATCGGGGTTGGCTGCCCAGTAGGCGCGCAAGGTCAGCGCCGCACCGTGGCTGTACTGGCGGTCGACCAGTACATCCTCGTTCATCATCAGGTACACCAGGGTCAGTGCCTTGGAAAACAGCACGACCACCAGCACCAGCCACAGGGTGCGGGCGAAGAAGCTTTGCGGGAACCAGTAAGGGGCTTTCATCAACACATAACCGGAGGAGCGAGCGCTGCTCGCGAAAATGTGGCTTCGATTCGCGAGCGGCGCTCGCTCCTACAGGTCACTTGTTGCCGTCGGGAACGAACACGTAACCCACACCCCAGACAGTCTGGATATAGCGCGGCTTGGACGGGTCCGGCTCGATCAGGCGACGCAGGCGGCTGATCTGCACGTCGATAGAGCGCTCCAGCGCATCCCATTCGCGGCCACGGGCCAGGTTCATCAGCTTGTCGCGGGTCAGCGGCTCGCGCGCATGCTGCACCAGCGCTTTGAGCACGGCGAACTCGCCGGTGGTGAGCATATGTACTTCCTCACCCTTCTTCAGCTCGCGGGTGGCCAGGGACAATTCGTACTCGCCGAAGCTGACGCTCTCATCCTCGCTACCCGGCGCACCCGGCACCACCGGCGCCTGACGACGCAACACCGCCTTGATCCGCGCCAGCAGCTCGCGCGGGTTGAAGGGTTTGGCCAGGTAATCGTCGGCGCCCAGCTCCAGGCCCTGGATGCGGCTGCCTTCGTCACCCTTGGCGGTGAGCATGATGATCGGGATCTGGTTGTTCGACTCACGCAGGCGGCGGCAGGCGGAAAGGCCATCCTCGCCGGGCAGCATCAGGTCGAGCACCACCAGATTGAACAGCTCGCGCGCCAGCAGACGATCCATCTGTTCGACGTTCTCCACCGCGCGTACCCGATAGCCCTGCTCATCGAAGAAACGCTCGAGCAGGCGACGCAGGCGGGCGTCGTCGTCGACGATGAGAATCTTCTCGCCTTCGGCAGCAGGGATAGCGGACTGGGTCATGGTGTCTCCTTGGACAGCCGTACGATGGACGGCAAGTGGCGGCATTATCGCTCAGGCACTGAGCCGGGCGCTTCGACCATTGTTAGCAGATTTTTCCCCGAATGGTTCGCAGCGTGCGCGAGTGCGGTGTTTATAATGCGCCGCTTTCGTATCCGGCCCGCATTTCTGCGGCCACCCTGTCGTCCCAGTGGGTAGCTTTATTTATGGACAGCATCAACAACCGCATCGCCGAAGAACTGGGCGTGCGCCCGCAGCAAGTCGCCGCCGCCGTGGCCCTGCTCGACGAAGGCTCTACCGTGCCCTTCATCGCCCGTTACCGTAAAGAAGTGACCGGCAGCCTCGACGACACCCAGCTGCGCCACCTGGAAGAGCGCCTGCGCTACCTGCGCGAACTGGACGAACGCCGCGTGGCGATCCTCGCCAGCATCGAGGAGCAGGGCAAGCTCACCCCGGAACTCAAGCGCGAGATCGACCTGGCCGACACCAAGACGCGCCTCGAAGACCTCTACCTGCCGTACAAGCAAAAGCGCCGCACCAAGGGCCAGATCGCCCTGGAAGCCGGCCTCGGCGAACTGGCCGATGCGCTGTTCAACGACCCAAACCTGACACCCGAGCAGGAAGCCGAGCGCTTCATCGACGCCGAAAAGGGCTTCGCCGACGTCAAGGCCGTGCTCGAAGGTGCCAAGTACATCCTCATGGAGCGCTTTGCCGAAGACGCCGCGCTACTGGACAAGCTGCGCAGCTTCCTCAAGGACAACGCCACCCTCAGCGCCCGCCTGGTGCCGGGCAAGGAAAACGAAGGCGCCAAGTTCAGCGACTACTTCGAGCATGACGAAGCGCTCAAGGGCGTGCCGTCGCACCGTGCGTTGGCGATCTTCCGTGGCCGTAACGAAGGCATTCTCAGCGCCAGCCTCAAGGTCGGCGAAGAACTGCCCGGCAGCATGCATCCCTGCGAGCTGATGATCGGCGAACGCTTCGGCATCAGCGCGCAAGGCCGTGCCGCCGACAAATGGCTGGCCGAGGTGGTGCGCTGGACCTGGAAGGTCAAGCTGTACAACCACCTGGAAACCGACCTGCTCGGCGAGCTGCGCGAGAAGGCCGAGGACGAGGCGATTGCCGTGTTCGCCCGTAACCTGCACGACCTGCTGCTGGCTGCCCCGGCTGGCCCACGTGCCACACTGGCACTCGACCCGGGCCTGCGCACCGGCTGCAAGGTGGCGGTGGTCGACGCCACCGGCAAGGTGCTGGAAACCGCTACCGTCTACCCGCACGCCCCGCGCAACGACTGGGACGGCACCCTGGCGATCCTCGCCAAGCTCTGCGCCAAGCATGGCGTCGACCTGATCTCGATCGGCAACGGCACCGCCAGCCGCGAGACCGACAAGCTGGCCGCCGAGCTGATCAAGAAGGTGCCGGGCCTGAAACTGACCAAGGTGATGGTCTCCGAGGCCGGCGCCTCGGTGTACTCGGCATCGGAGCTGGCCGCCCGCGAATTTCCCGATCTCGACGTGTCGCTACGCGGCGCCGTGTCCATCGCCCGCCGTCTGCAGGACCCGCTGGCCGAGTTGGTGAAGATCGACCCGAAATCCATTGGCGTCGGCCAATACCAGCACGACGTGTCGCAGCTCAAGCTGGCGCGTAGCCTGGACGCCGTAGTCGAGGACTGCGTGAACGCCGTCGGCGTCGATGTGAACACAGCCTCCGCTGCCCTGCTGGCGCGCATTTCCGGCCTCAACACGACCCTGGCGCAGAACATCGTGCAGTACCGCGATGCCAACGGCGCCTTCGCCAGCCGCGCAGCACTCAAGCAGGTACCGCGCCTGGGCGAGAAGACCTTCGAGCAGGCTGCCGGCTTCCTCCGCGTGATGAACGGCGACAACCCGCTGGACGCCTCCGCCGTGCACCCGGAAACCTATCCGTTGGTCGAGCGCATCGCCGCTGGTACCGAGCGCGATATCCGCTCACTGATCGGCGATTCGGGCTTCCTCAAGCGCCTCGATCCGGCCAAGTTCACCGATGAGCGCTTCGGCCTGGTCACCGTCGGCGACATCCTCAAGGAACTGGACAAGCCCGGCCGCGATCCGCGTCCGGAGTTCAAGACCGCCGAGTTCCAGGAAGGCGTGGAAACCCTCAAGGACCTCGAACTGGGCATGGTGCTCGAAGGCGTGGTGACCAACGTGACCAACTTCGGCGCCTTCGTCGACATCGGCGTGCACCAGGACGGCCTGGTGCACATCAGCGCGCTGTCGGAGAAATTCATCAAGGACCCACACGAAGCGGTCAAGGCCGGCGACGTGGTCAAGGTCAAGGTGATGGAAGTGGATATCCCGCGTAACCGCATCGCCCTGTCCATGCGCATGGGCGATACCCCGGGCGAGAAAGTCGAAGGGGCACGTGGTGGCCAGTCGCGCGGTAGCAACCGTGGCGGCAATACCCCACGCAGCGAGCGTCATTCCAGCCAGGACAAACCGGCACCTGCCACCGGCGGCATGGCCGCCCTGTTCGCCAACGCCAAGCAGTTGAAGAAATGAGTACGACCGACAACGTGGGCGCCAGCAGCGCCTTTTCCCGCCTGCTCGGCCTGGAAATTCTCCAGGTCGGCGGCGGCGAGGCGCGCGTGCGCCTGACCCTCACCGAAGAATTGCGCAACCTGCACGGCAAACTGCACGGCGGCGCACTGTTCTCGCTGATCGATACCGCCATGGGCCAGGCCAGCCATAGCCTGGGCGATGGCGGCCCGAGCAGCGTGACCCTGGAGTGCAAGATCAACTACATCCGCCCGGTGTCCGAGGGCAGCGTGCTGTGCCATGCCAAGGTGCTGCACGCTGGGCGCCGTACCCAGGTGGTCGAGGCCGAAGTGCTGCAGGGCGACAAGCTGGTCGCCAAGGCACAAGGCACCTTCGCCTGCGTGTAATCGGCGCCGCTCGAGCTGGTCTAATCTGGCAAACCGTTCGCCCCTTGCAGAGTGCAGGGGCGATCCCCATATTGTGGCGACTGCCCAGTTAGGAATTGCATCTTGAGCGATCTTCTCTCCCGCCGCCTGGCTCAGCTCGGCGAGCCGGCCAACCTGTCCCTGCTGGGTGAGTGCCTGCACGGCATCGAGCGCGAATGCCTGCGCGTCGATCGCGACGGCCAGCTGGCCCTGACCCCGCACCCGCAGGCGCTGGGCTCGGCACTGACCCATGCGCAGATCACCACCGATTATTCCGAGTCGCTGCTGGAGTTCATCACCGGCACCGCCAACGACCCAGCCGCCACCCTCGCCGAGCTGGAAGGCATCCACCGTTTCGCCTACGACAAGCTCGATGACGAACTGCTGTGGAGCCCGTCGATGCCCTGCCCGCTGCCGGACGAAGAGACGATTCCCATCGCTCGCTACGGCAGCTCCAACATCGGTCGCCTCAAGTACGTGTACCGCAAAGGCCTGGCGCTGCGTTACGGCAAGACCATGCAGTGCATTGCCGGCATCCACTACAACTTCTCCCTGCCCGAGGGGCTGTGGCAGCTGCAACAGCAGAGCGAAGGCAACGAACAGAGTGCGCGTGACTATCAGTCGGCCCGCTATATCTCGCTGATCCGCAACTTCCGTCGCTACAGCTGGCTGCTGATGTACCTGTTCGGTGCATCGCCGGCGCTGGACAAAGGCTTCATGCGTGGCCGCCCGCACCACCTTCAGGAACTGGACGCAGGCACCCTGTACCTGCCCTATGCCACCAGCCTGCGCATGAGCGACCTAGGCTACCAGAGCAGCGCACAGTCCGGCCTGACCCCCTGCTACAACGACCTGGCCAGCTACACCGACAGCCTGCGTCTGGCGGTGGGCACGCCCTACCCGGCCTATGTCGAGGCGGGCACCAAGCGCGGCGACGAATGGCTGCAGCTGAACACCAACATCCTGCAGATCGAGAACGAGTACTACTCGAGCATCCGCCCGAAACGCGTCACCTACAGCGGCGAACGACCGATACAGGCGCTGATGAGCCGTGGCGTGCAATACGTGGAAGTGCGCTGCCTCGACATCAACCCCTTCCTGCCGCTGGGCATCGACGTGGCGCAAGCGCGCTTCATCGACGCGTTCCTGCTGTTCTGTGCGCTGGAAGACAGCCCGCTGCTGGAGAACGGCGAGTGCAGCAGTTGCACCAGCAACTTCCTCAAGGTGGTCAAGGAGGGGCGTCGTCCCGGCCTGCACCTGCAGAAAGGCAGCCAGCAGGTGGAACTCAAGGTCTGGGCCAGCGAACTGCTCGAGCGCATCCTGCCGTTGGCCGAACTACTCGATCGCAGCCAGGACAGCAATGCGCACATCGAGGCCCTGGCGCAGCAGCAAGCCAAGGTCGCGGATGTGGAAATGACGCCGTCGGCACAGGTGCTGGCGATTCTTCGTCAGGGCAAGAGCTTTACCGAGTTCGCCCTGCAGCAGAGCCAGCGTCACGCCGAATACTTCCGCGCTCAGCCGCTCAGCCCACAGCAGCAGCAGGCTTTCGAACAGACCGCGCACGACTCGCTGGCCGCGCAGGCGGAGCTGGAGGCGCAGCCCACAGGCGACTTCGACGCCTTCGTCGCGGCTTACCAGGCGAGCATCCTGGCGCTGGCCGTTTAAGTCCCACCGGAGCTAGGCCGCGCGCGCCCATACGCACCGGGGTAACCGCGGTGCGCACTCTACGTGCCCAGTTGCACGGGCGACGAAGCGTCGACTGCGTCACAAAGCAAACCAGCGGAGCAAAAGCCAGGATGGGCGGCCATACCCACGGCCGCTCGGCCAGCTAGCATTGCCGGGTAAAGGACGATAGACGAGCAGCGCCCATGGCCGATGAAGCCACGCCGCAATGGAGCCTGGAGAGCCTGACCAAGGCCTACCAGCAAGGTTATATGGCCGGCCTCACTGGCCAGCCCAGAACTCGCCAGCCCTATCCTGACGAAATCCCTGCTGCCGCCTGGGAGGCCGGTTGGGATGACGGCTTCGAGCAGATGCGCTTGCAGCAGCACAGCGCCTGACACTCTGAACGCATTGTGGAAGGGGCTTTAGCCGCGACTGGTTCATCGCTCGCGGCTAAAGCCCCTCCCACTCATCGCATTTGTCTTCCTATAACGTCTTCTCGAACACCTTCGAATTGCGCTGGTAGTTGTACAGCGACGCCCGCGCGGTGGGCATGCGCTCGACGCTGCTCGGCTCGAAGCCGCGCTCGCGGAACCAGTGGGCGGTACGGGTGGTGAGGACGAACAGAGTCTTGATCCCCTGTGCCCGCGCCCGCGCCTCGATCCGCTCGAGCAACTCGTCACCACGACCGCCGTGGCGATAGTCGGGATTGACGGCCAGACAGGCCAGCTCGCCACAGTCGGAATCGGCGAGGGGATACAACGCCGCACAGGCAATGATCAGCCCCTCGCGCTCGACGATGCTGAACTGCTCGATCTCGCGCTCCAGCACCTCACGTGAACGGCGCACCAGAATGCCCTGCTCTTCCAGCGGACTGATCAGCTCGATCAAACCGCCGACGTCTTCGATGGTCGCCTCGCGCAGGGATTCGAACTGCTCCTGGGCCACCAGGGTACCATTGCCAGTACGGGTGAACAGTTCGCTGAGCAACGCGCCATCGGTGGCGTAGCTGACGATGTGGCTGCGCTTGACGCCGCCACGACAGGCTTCGGCGGCGGCATCGAGTAGCTCGCCCTGATAGTTGCTGCCCAGCCGCGCCAGATGCGCCGGCACCTGCTGCGGACGCAGTTCGCGCACCAGCTTGCCGTTTTCGTCGAGCAGGCCATCCTCGGCGCCGAACAGCAGCAGCTTGTCCGCGCCCAGGTCGACGGCGGCGCGGGTGGCGACGTCCTCGCAGGCCAGGTTGAAGATTTCCCCGGTGGGCGAATAGCCCAGCGGAGATAGCAGCACGATGCTGCGTTCGTCGAGCTGACGATTGATGCCCTTGCGGTCGATGCGCCGTACTTCGCCGGTGTGGTGGTAGTCGACGCCATCGACCACACCGATCGGCCGTGCGGTGACGAAGTTACCGCTGGTCAGGCGCAGCCGCGAGCCCTGCATCGGCGAGGCGGCCATGTCCATCGACAGACGCGCCTCGATGGCGATGCGCAGCTGGCCGACGGCATCGATCACGCATTCCAGGGTCGGTGCGTCGGTGATGCGCAGGTCGCGATGGTAATGCGGGGTCAGGCCACGGGCAGCGAGGCGCGCCTCGATCTGCGGGCGCGAGCCATGCACCAGCACCAGGCGCACGCCGAGGCTGTGCAGCAGCACCAGGTCGTGGACGATATTGGCGAAATTCGGATGGGCAACACCCTCGCCCGGCAGCATGACCACGAAGGTGCAGTCGCGATGGGCATTGATGTAAGGCGAAGCGTGGCGTAACCAGGTGACGTAGTCGTGCATGAGCAATCCATTAGCGTCGAGACGTAGGACGGGCATAGCCGTCATGTTCGGTTAGAGAGTTGCTCTCATCGTCGCTGCACGTCGTCACTCCGGGTCAGGCAGTAGTGTTGGATCAGTTGGCGCAGTATGGCCACAGTAGGTTCGATGCGGGCCAGCTCCAGGTGTTCCCCGGGCTGGTGTGCACAATCAATATCGCCGGGGCCAAGCACCAGCGTCTCGCAGCCAAGCTGCTGAAGATAAGGCGCTTCGGTACCGAATGCCACCGCCTGGGCCGTGTGGCCGGTCAACCGTTCGGCCAGACGCACCAGCTCGGCATCGGCGCGCTGCTCGAAGGGCGGCACGGCCGGGAACAGCGGGCCATAGTCGATGCGTACCTGATGCTTGAGCGCCAACGGCTGCAACTTACCGCGAATCGCCTCACGCAATTGTTCCGGGTCCATGCCCGGCAGCGGACGCAGGTCGAACTCCAGGGCGCACTGACCACAGATGCGATTGGGATTGTCGCCGCCGTGAATGCAGCCGAGGTTCAGCGTCGGTTGCGGCACACTGAACTGCGGGTTGTTGAACTCGCGCTGCCACTGCGCGCGCAGGCCGCGCAACTCGCCCATCACGTCCTGCATGGCCTCCAGCGCGCTGTGGCCAAGCGCCGGATCGGAGGAATGGCCGCTCTGCCCAAGAATGTCGATGCGCTCCATCATCACGCCCTTGTGCAGGCGAATCGGCTTGAGACCGGTGGGCTCGCCGATCACCGCTGCACGGCCAAGAGGCCGGCCAGCATCGGCCAGGGCGCGGGCGCCAGCCATGGAGCTTTCTTCATCACAAGTAGCCAGGATCAGCAGCGGTTGCTGGAAAGGCTGATCGAGCAGCGGCCGCACGGCTTCGATGGCCAGGGCAAAAAAACCTTTCATGTCGCAACTGCCAAGGCCCACCCAACGGTCGCCTACCTCGGTCAGTTTGAGTGGGTCGCTCTGCCATAGCGCGGCATCGAAGGGCACGGTATCGCTATGCCCAGCCAGCACCAGACCACCTGGGCCACTGCCATAGCTGGCGAGCAGGTTGAATTTGCCGGGGGCGATCTGCTGGGTTTCGCAGGTAAAGCCCAGATCACCGAGCCAGGCAGCGAGCAGCTCGATGACGGGCGCATTGCTCTGGTCCCAATTGGGCTGAGTGCAGCTCACCGATGGCGCAGCGATCAGCGCAGCGAACTGCTCTTGAAAGGACGGCAGGGGCATCGGCGATCTCCTAAAACGATGCCCCATCATAGGGGCATCGTCCTGTCGGTGAAACCGCCGAAGTGGAATCAGACTCCGCCGAACAGCAAACGCAGAATGAAGAAGAAGATGATCGACAAAATCGCACCGGCCGGCAGGGTGATGATCCAGGACAGGAAGATCTTGCCGATCATGCCCAGGTTCAGCGCACCGATACCGCGCGCCAGGCCGACACCGAGAATCGCACCGACCAGGGTGTGGGTGGTGGAAACCGGCAGCCCCAGGCCCGAAGCACTGACCACGGTGGTAGCGGCAGCCAGTTCGGCAGCAAAACCACGGCTAGGGGTCAGCTCGGTGATTTCCTTGCCGATGGTGGCGATGACCTTGTAACCATAAGTGGCCAGACCGACCACGATACCCAGTGCGCCCAGCAGCAGGATCCAGCCTGGAACGATGGATTTCTCACCCGCGGCCAGTTCACCGCCGCTTTGGATCACGCCGACGATGGCGGCCAGCGGACCAACGGCATTAGCCACGTCGTTGGAACCGTGGGCGAAGGCCATGGCGCAGGCGGTGAAAATCATCAGGATGGCGAACACCTTCTCCACGCTGGAGAAGTGGAAGGCCTTGTCTGCCTCGGCATCGACATGGATGCGGCTGAGCAGCGCGATACCGATCAGCATCACCAGCACACCGACACCGATCGAAAGCATGAAGCCTTCGGTGCTGGAGAGGTTCAGACCGACGTGCTTGAGGCCCTTGGTCATGGTCATCAGCGAGATCATGAAGCCGGTGATGAACATGTACAGCGGCACGTAACGCTTGGCGTTGAGGAAGGGATTGTCGGTGTCGATGATCAGCTTCTGCACGCTGACGAACAGGCAGAAGGAGATGATACCGGCCAGCATTGGCGTGACCACCCAACTGGCGACGATGGGGCCAACGCCACTCCAGTGCACCGCATCCATCGACACGCCGACCGCAGCGAAGCCGATCACCGCACCGACGATGGTGTGCGTGGTCGATACTGGCCAGCCACGCGTCGAAGCCACCAACAGCCAGGTACCCGCCGCCAGCAACGCCGACATCATGCCCAGCACCATCAGGTTGGGGCTGATCATGTTGGCATCTACGATGCCGTTCTTGATGGTTTCGGTCACCTCGCCGCCAGCCAGATAGGCGCCAGCGAATTCGAAGACCATGGCGATGATGATCGCCTGCTTGATGGTCAGCGCGCGTGAGCCGACCGACGTACCCATGGCGTTGGCGACATCATTGGCGCCAACGCCCCAGGCCATGAAAAAACCGAAAAGGCAGGCAAGGACGAGCAGAACCAGCCCGTAGTCCGCAATCAGAGACATAATGAGTTATCCGTAGATCCCAGAAAGGATACTGGCGCTTAGCGCGCCAGCAGTTGTTCCAGTCGGTTGCCCACTCGTTGGGCACGGTCGGCGACATCGCCGATCCAGTCGATGATCTGATAGAGGAACATCACATCGACCGGAGGAAGGTCCTTCTCCAGTTTGAACAGGTTGCGGCGCACCTCGATCTGCAGGCGGTCGGTATCGTTTTCGATCGAACCGAGCTCCTCGATCAGGTTTTCCACCAGCACTGCTTCGCGGCCGGCGAAACCGGTTTCGAGCAGTTCGTCCAATTCGTTCATCGCCTTCAGCGCCTGGGCGCTGGCGTCCACACTGCGCTGCACGTAGGTGCGTACCAGCGGCTGCAGCGGCTGCGGAATAGCCATCTGCCGGCCGAGCATCAGACCAGCGATGTCCTTGGCACGGTTGGCGACTTTGTCCTGTACACTGAGCAGTTCAAGCAGGTCCGAACGCGGCACCGGCAGGAATAGGCTCTTGGGCAGGTGCAGGCGCACGCTTTTCTTCAGCTTGTCGGCCTCGTGCTCCAGCCGGGACATCTCCTGTTGCACCTGTTCTACCTTGGCCCAATCCTCGGCCATGATGGCCTCGAAGAAGGGAACCAGGTTCGCCGCGCACTCGTGGGCCTTGGCGATATGCTGTTGCATGGGGCCGATGGGTGAACGACCGAACAGGCTGACAAAGGGATTGATAGGCATAGGGTAAGCCCCCGTTTTGAGAAGGCCGCAAGTATAGGGACCGGATTCGTCATTCGCCAGCGCGCGTCATCGGTCTGTCACATTTTCATAAAAGGCGTCATAGCTCTCCACCATGGTCAAAGAAACCGAAATCAAACTGCGCGTCAGTCGTAACACCCTGGCAGCCCTGCGCGAACACCCACTGCTGAAGAAGCGCAACAAGAGTGGCTGGCAGCGCGGCGAACTGTTCAACCAGTACTACGACACGCCGGACCGCGACCTGGCAAGCGCCAAGGTCGCCCTGCGCCTGCGCCGTGACGGCGAGCAGTTTATTCAGACGCTGAAGAGCCGTGGCCAGAGCGTCGCCGGACTGTCCGAGCGAAACGAGTGGGACTGGTACCTGAGCAAGGCCAAGCTCGACCTGAAAAAACTTGATGACACGTGCTGGCCAGCCAGCCTGGCCGAGCTGGACAAGAAAACCCTGCAGCCGCTGTTCACCACCGACTTCGTCCGCGAAAAGGCCGAAATCGCCTGGGGTCGCGGCAAGGCCAAGGTGGTCATCGAGGCCGCGCTGGATCTGGGCAAGGTCATCGCCGGCGAGGGCGAAGAAGAGATTTGCGAGCTGGAGCTGGAACTGCGCCAGGGCGAACCTGCTGCGCTGCTGGAGCTGGCCTGCGAGCTGGCCGCCGAACTGCCGCTGATGCCTTGCGACATCAGCAAAGCCGAGCGTGGCTATCGCCTGTTCGATGCTGGCAGTTACAGCCTGAGCCTGCCGGCACCCGCCTTGACGCCCGAAATGAGCCTGGACGACGCCTTCGCCGCACTCGCCTGGCACCTGCTCGGCGCCAGCCAGCGTCTGGCCGAGCAGTATCGCTGGAACGGCCATTGGAGCCTGCTGCAGCAATGGCTGGAGCAACTGATCGACCTGCGCGCCCTGCTCGCCAGCCTTGGCCAGGCCGCACCACGCGCCAGCTCGCGTGAGTTGCGCGAAGCACTCGATGCCCTGCTCGACGATTGGCGCCCGCGTCTGGCTGCTGGCCAGGACGACGACAGCATGCGGCGCAATTCTCCGGCGCTGTTCGCCGCCGAGCTCGACGGCTGTCGCTGGGGTCTGCTGTCGCTGAAACTGTCGCACTGGCTGCTGCAACGCAGCTGGACGACAGAGCGCAACAATCGAGGCAACCGCCAAGGCAATGCCGCGCTGGGCAATTGGCTGCCGACTCTGTTGGCAGAAGAAGGCGCGGCTCTGCAACTGCGCCGCTACCAGCAGCAACCGGAGGATCTGGCCGAACAGATGCCGCGCCTGGAACGCCTGCTGGTCTGGCTGCGCCTGGCGCGCGGCGTGCTGGAAGTGCCCGAGGTCGACCGCCTGTATGGCGAGCTGAACAAGCTCTACGAACTGGCGCAGCAGGACCTGGACGACGAGCAGCGTCAGCTGCGCGCGACTCAGACGCAGATCGTGAACAGCCTCAAGGCCTGGAAGGCGTTGGTGAAATAGCGGCTGGGCGCTCACAACCTTCGCGGCTGAAGCCGCTCCTACAGATCGCGGTACAACGCCCCGATCAGTGGCACCATGAAAAACGGGCCCCGCGGGGCCCGTTTTTGCTTTCAGCCAGACGCTTAGTTGCTGCGACGGCTGTCTACGACCTGCTGCCAGGACGGATTGGTGGTCTCGTCCATGGCCTGCTGCATGGCCTTCTTGCGCTTTTCCTCGGCCCGATGGGCGAAGAACCAGGCCAGGAAAGTGGCGAACGACACCGCCAGCAGGATCAGGCTGGCCACGGCGTTGATCTCCGGTTTAACCCCCAGGCGCACGGCAGAGAAGATCTCCATCGGCAGAGTGGTCGAGCCCGGACCGGAGACGAAGCTGGCCAGAACCAGATCGTCCAGCGACAGAGCGAAGGACATCATCGCACCCGCTGCCAGCGACGGCGCGATCATCGGTACGGTGATCAGGAAGAACACCTTCCACGGCCGTGCGCCCAGGTCCATGGCCGCCTCTTCGATGGACATGTCCAGCTCACGCAGACGCGACGACACCACCACCGCCACATAGGCAGAGCAGAAGGTGGTGTGAGCGATCCAGATGGTGGTCATGCCGCGCTGCATCGGCCAGCCGATCAGTTGCGCCATCAGCACGAACAGCAGCAGCAGGGACAGACCGGTGATCACTTCCGGCATCACCAGCGGTGCAGTGACCAGGCCACCGAACAGGGTACGCCCCTTGAAGTGGGTGATGCGGGTCAGCACGAAGGCCGCCAGGGTGCCCAGCGCCACCGCCGCGATGGCGGTGTAGCAGGCGATTTCCAGCGAGCGCATCACCGAGTTCATCAGCTGGGTGTTATCCAGCAGGCCGACATACCACTTCACCGACCAGCCGCCCCACACCGTTACCAGCCGTGAGGCGTTGAACGAGTAGATGACCAGAATGACCATCGGCAGGTAGATGAAGATCAGACCGGCCCAGAGCATGATGCTGGAGAAACTGAAACGCTTCATGGGCGGCCCTCCAACTCTTTAGCTTGGTTACGGTTAAAGAGGATGATGGGCACGATCAGGATCGCCAGCATCACCACCGCCAGGGCGGACGCTACAGGCCAGTCGCGGTTGTTGAAGAACTCCTGCCACAGCACCTTGCCGATCATCAGGGTCTCCGGGCCGCCAAGCAGTTCGGGGATGACGAACTCGCCGACCACCGGAATGAACACCAGCATGGAGCCGGCGATGATGCCGTTCTTCGACAGCGGCACGGTGATCTTCCAGAAGTTGTTGAAATTACTCGAACCCAGATCGGAGGCGGCCTCCAGCAGGCTGAGGTCGTGCTTCACCAGGTTGGCGTAGAGCGGCAGGATCATGAACGGCAGGTAGGAATACACGACGCCGATATAGACCGCGATGTTGGTGTTGAGGATCTGCAGCGGCGTATCGATCAGGCCAATGCCCATCAGCAGGCTGTTGAGCAGACCGTTGTTGCCGAGAATGCCCATCCAGGCGTAGACGCGGATCAGGATCGCGGTCCAGGTCGGCATCATGATCAGCAGCAACAGCACGGTTTGCTGCGACTTCGGCGCACGAGCGATGGCGTAGGCCATCGGGTAGCCGATCAGCAGGCACAGCAGGGTGCTGAACAACGCAACCTTCAACGAACCGAGGTAGGCCGACAGATACAGCGCATCCTCGGTGAGGAAGATGTAGTTGCCGAAGTTCAGCAACAGCGTCAGCTTGTTATCCGCCCACTCGTAGATTTCCGTGTAGGGCGGGATCGCCACGTCGGCCTCGGCGAAGCTGATCTTCAGCACGATGACGAACGGCAGCAGGAAGAACATGAACAGCCAGAGGAACGGGATGCCGATAACGGCATGCCGCCCACTGGGCAGATAGCGCGCCAGTTTGCTCGGTTTCATGATTGCAGTACCACGCCGCTGTCGTCTTCCCAGTACACCACTACCGGGTCGTCCCAGGTCGGACGCTTACCACGGCGCTCGGCGTTGGCGATGAAGCACTGCACGATCTGCCCGGACGTGAGTTTGACGTGGTACACCGAGTGGCCGCCCAGGTAGGCGATGTCGTGCACGTGGCCACGGCTCCAGTTGTATTCGGGGTGCTCGTGGTCTTCCGGCAGCGCGGTGGCCATCAGCAGCTTCTCGGGGCGCAGGGCGTAGCTGACGGACTTGTTCTCGGCGCGAGTACTGACGCCGTGGCCAATGTAGATTGGCTTGTCCAGTTGCGGGCAGTCGATGATCGCGTGGTCGACCTCGTCGGTGGTGATCTGGCCGTCAAACAGGTTGACGTTGCCGATGAACTCGCACACCAGGCGACTGGTTGGCGTCTCGTAGATATCGATCGGGCTGCCGGTCTGGGCGATCCAGCCCAGGTGCATGATGGCGATGCGCTGGGCCATGGTCATGGCCTCTTCCTGGTCGTGGGTCACCATCACGCAGGTCACGCCGACGCGCTCGATGATCTCCACCAGTTCCAGTTGCATCTGCGAACGCAGCTTCTTGTCCAGCGCGCCCATCGGCTCGTCGAGCAGCAGCAGCTTGGGACGCTTGGCCAGCGAGCGAGCCAGGGCCACGCGCTGGCGCTGGCCACCGGAAAGCTGGTGCGGCTTGCGCTTGGCGTACTGGGTCATGTGCACCAGCTTGAGCATCTCGGCCACGCGCTCGTCGATCTCGGCCTTGGGCAGCTTGTCCTGCTGCAGGCCGAAGGCGATGTTCTGCGCCACGGTCATGTGCGGGAACAGCGCGTAGGACTGGAACATCATGTTGATCGGCCGCTGGTACGGCGGCATGTCGGTGATGTCGACGCCATCGAGGATGATGCGCCCTTCGGTCGGCCGCTCGAAGCCGGCGAGCATGCGCAGCAGGGTCGACTTACCGGAGCCGGAGCCACCCAGCAGGGCGAAGATCTCGCCCTTGTTGATGGTCAACGAGACGTCGTCGACGGCCACGGTCTCGTCGAACTTCTTGGTCACCCGATCGATCTTGACCAGCACCTCTTTCGGTGTCTGATCCCCCTCGAGGGCTTTTTTGTAGGCGCTGGAGGCAACAGCCATTTAGGAAAACTCCCGGAAGATTGTGCCCGACCCCTGCGGCCGGGCAGGAACGATTACTGACCCGACTTGACCTTGGTCCAACTGCGGGTCATCAGGCGCTGCACACGCACCGGCAGCTCGGCGGAGATGTACAGCTTGTCTAACACCGACTGAGGCGGGTACACGGACGGGTCGTTGCGGACCTCCTCGTCCATGAATTCGTCCGCCTTGGTATTGGGGTTGGCATAACCCACATAGTCACTGACTTCGGCGATCACCTCAGGCTCGAGGAGAAAGTTGATGAAGGCATGCGCCTGCTCGGCGTTCGCCGCGTCGGCCGGGATGGCCATCATGTCGAACCAGAGGTTGGCGCCTTCCTTGGGGATGCTGTAGGCGATTTCGATGCCCTTGCCGGCTTCGTCGGCGCGGTCGGCGGCCTGCAGGATGTCGCCGGAGAAACCGGCAGCCACGCAGATATTGCCGTTGGCCAGATCGCCAATGTACTTGGAGCTGTGGAAGTAGGTGACGTAGGGACGCACCTCCAGCAGCTTGGCCTCGGCCTTGGCGTAGTCATCGGGGTTGGTGCTGTTGGGGTTCAGGCCCAGGTAATTGAGCATGGCCGGGATCATTTCATCGCCCGAGTCGAGGAAGGCTACGCCGCACTCACTGAGCTTCTTGATGTTTTCCGGTTCGAACAGCACGGCCCAGGAGTCGATCTCCTCGACACCGAGCGCGGCCTTGACCTTCTCGACGTTGTAGCCGATGCCATTGGTGCCCCACAGGTAAGGCACGGCGTACTGGTTACCGGGGTCGTTGGTTTCCAGTTGCTTGAGCAGCGCCGGATCGAGGTTGTCCCAATTGCTCAACTTGCTGCGATCGAGCGGCTGGAAGGCCCCCGCGCGAATCTGCTTGCCGAGAAAATGGTTGGAGGGCACCACCACGTCGTAGCCGCTGCGGCCGGCGAGCAGTTTGCCTTCGAGGGTTTCGTTGGAGTCGAAGACGTCATAGATCGGCTTGATGCCGGTTTTCGCTTCGAACTTGGCCAGCGTCTCTTCGCCGATGTAATCGCTCCAGTTGTAGATGTGCACGGAAGGCTGGGCCAGAGCAGCACTACAGAAGGCGGAAGCCGCCATCGCGATCAGAGACTTGGGCAGGGTAACTCGCACAGTATCATCCTCGTTTTTGTGTGCCGCCCGAAAAAGGCGCGGCACTTTATAGGAAAATCGTTCGTCGATCAGCGGCCGCTTTTGATTCTCGTCCAGTCACGGGTCAGCCAACGCTGCACCTCGGGCGTACGCTCCTCGGCAACGTAGAGTTTGGCCATGACCGCCTCACTGGGATAAACGCCAGGGTTGTCCCGTACGCTCTCGTCGACCAGCTCGGTGGCCTTGAGGTTGGGGTTGGCGTAGGCCACGTAGTCGCTGATCTTGGCGATCACGTCGGGGCGCAGCAGGTAGTTGATGAATTCGTGGGCTTCGGCGACGTTCTTCGAGTCCTTGGGGATGGCCAGCAGGTCCGCCCACATGGCAGTGCCTTCCTTGGGAATGATGTAGATGATCTCGTCGCTACGGCCGGCCTCTTCGGCGCGGTCAGCGGCTTGCAGCACGTCGCCGGAGTAGCCGAAGGCGGCGCAGATGTTGCCGTTGGCCAGGTCGGAGATGAATTTGGAGCTGTGGAAGTAGGTGATGTAAGGGCGCACCTTCATCAGCTGCTCATAGGCCTTCTCGTAGTCTTCACGCTTGGTGGTATGCGGCGACAGGCCCAGGTAGTTGACCGTTTGCGGCAGCACTTCGTCGCCCGAATCGAGCAATGCGATGCCGCAGGAGGCGAGCTTCTCGGCGTATTTCGGGTCGAACAGCAGCTCCCAGGAATCCAGTGGTGCATCGTCACCGAGCACGGCGCGCGCCTTGGTGGCGTTCAGGCCGATGCCGTTGGTGCCCCATAGGTAGGGCACCGAATATTCGTTGCCGGGGTCGCCCGCGGCCAGGTTTTTCATGATGGTCGGGTCGAGGTTGACCAGATTGGGCAGCTTGGATTTATCCAGCTTCAGGTAGGTGCCGGCACGTACCTGCTTGGCCAGGAAGTGGTTGGTCGGAACCACCACGTCATAGCCGCTCTGGCCGGTGGCCAGCTTGCCATCGAGGGTTTCGTTGGAATCGAAAACGTCATACACCACCTTGATACCGGTTTCCTTCTCGAACTCGGCAATGGTGTCCGGCGCAATGTAGTCGGACCAGTTGTAGACCTTGACCACACGGTCGGCGGCCTGGGCAACAGACATACCAATGGCAGCGGCGATCAGGCCAACCAGCAGGGTAGAACGACGCATGACGTTTCCTCTTCTTGCGATTTGGGTACCTGGCGGGCGAACCCGCCAGGCGGCGTTGCTTCGTGCTTAGCGACCGGACTTGATCTTGGTCCAGCTGCGGGTCATGGTGCGCTGCACCGCCGGAGCCAGGTCCGGGAAGGTGTAGATCTTCTTCAGCACTTCCGGCGTCGGGTATACGCCCGGGTCGGTACGCAGTGCTTCATCCACCAGCGGCGTGGCTGCGGCGTTGCCGTTGGGGAATTGCACGTAGTTGGTGATGTTGGCCATCACCGCTGGCTCCATCAGGTAGTTGAGGAACACGTGTGCAGCTTCGACGTTCTTGGCGTCAGCCGGCACCGCCAACATGTCGAAGAAGGAACCCGCGCCTTCCTTCGGAATGTTGTAGCCGACTTCCACGCCGTTCTTCGCTTCTTCGGCGCGTGCCTTGCTCTGGTAGATGTCACCCGAGTAGCCGATAGCGACGCAGATGTTGCCGTTGGCCAGGTCGGAGATGTACTTGGAGCTGTGGAAGTAAGCCACCGAAGGACGAATCTTCATGAACAGCTCTTCGGCTTTCTGCAGCTCGCCCTTGTCGCTGCTGTCCGGAGCGTAGCCCAGGTAATGCAGAGCGGCCGGGAGAATTTCGGTCGGCGAATCGAGGAAGGAAACGCCGCAAGACTTCAGCTTTTCCATGTTCTCGGGCTTGAACACCAGATCCCAGGAGTCGACTGGCGCGTCTTCGCCGAGCACGGCCTTGACCTTCTCGACGTTGTAGCCGATGCCGATGGTGCCCCACATGTAGGGGATCGAGTACTGGTTGCCCGGGTCGCTCGGCTCCAGGGCCTTGAGCAGATCCTTGTCCAGGTTCGACCAGTTCGGCAGCTTGGACTTGTCCAGTTTCTGGAACACGCCAGCCTTGATCTGCTTGGCCAGGAAGGGGTTGGACGGCACCACTACGTCGTAACCGGAGCTGCCAGCCAGCAACTTGGCTTCCAGCACTTCGTTGCTGTCGAAGACGTCGTAGACGACCTTGATGCCGGTTTCCTTCTCGAAGTTGGCCAGGGTGTCTTCAGCGATGTAATCGCTCCAGTTGTAGACATGCAGCACCTTGCTGTCAGCCTGAGCAGCGCCTGCCACGGCCGCGGTCAGGGACAACGCGAGAAGGGTCTTGCCGAATGTTTTCATGCGTACAGCTCCTGTTGTTGTGTCGTTATTCCAGAGGTCGCGCAAGCCGTTCCAAACAGGACGGCTCACGCACTCTGGCGCAGTCTGGCAAGGTCATGGCACCGCTGACAACTTTCCGTGACTGCGGGCTTTCAGACCGACAGGTCACGCAGGGTCAGATCCAGGCACTTGCGTGCTTTCTCTACCAGCTCATCCACTTCCGCCTGACTGATCACCAGAGGCGGCGCAATGATCATGGTGTCGCCCACGGCGCGCATGATCAGACCGTTGTTGAAACAGTGGCCGCGGCAGATCATGCCTACCGCCTTGTCACCCGGATAACGTGTGCGCGTCGCTTTGTCCTGCACCAACTCGATGGCACCAAGCATGCCGACGCCGCGTACTTCGCCCACCAGCGGGTGATCCGCCAGCTCACGTAGACGACGCTGCAAATACGGTGCCGTTTCTGCCTTCACCCGCTCGACGATGCCTTCTTCCTTGAGAATGCGCAGGTTTTCCAGGCCCACCGCCGCTGCCACCGGATGACCGGAATAGGTGAAGCCGTGGTTGAAATCGCCATGCGCTTCGATCACTTCGAACACCTTGTCACTGACGATCAGCCCGCCCATCGGCACGTAGCCGCTGGTGAGGCCCTTGGCTATGGTCATCAGATCAGGCTTGAGGTCGTAGTACTGGCTGCCGAACCATTCGCCGGTACGGCCGAAGCCGCAGATCACTTCGTCAGCCACGAACAGGATGTCGTACTTGGCGAGGATTTCCTTGATGCGCGGCCAGTAGGTTTCCGGCGGGATGATCACGCCCCCGGCGCCCTGGATCGGCTCGGCAATGAACGCTGCAACGTTGCCTTCGCCCAGTTCGAGAATCTTCTTCTCCAGCTGGTCGGCAGCCCAGATACCAAACTCTTCCGGCGATTGATCGCCGCCCTCGCCGAACCAGTAAGGCTGCGGGATATGAGCGATGCCGGGGATCGGCAGGTCGCCCTGCTCGTGCATGAATTTCATCCCACCGAGGCTAGCCCCGGCCACGGTGGAGCCGTGGTAACCGTTGTCGCGGCCGATGATGATTTTCTTGTTCGGCTGGCCTTTGCATGCCCAGTAGTGGCGCACCAGACGCAGCATGGTGTCATTGCCTTCCGAACCCGAACCGGTGAAGAACACGTGGTTCAT
>NZ_NIQU01000002.1 GCF_002741105.1 Pseudomonas sediminis
ACCCTGTCGACCGGCGCGCATTCTACACGCCAGATCCAGTTTTGCAAGCCCTTCATTCAACTTAACTTATTGATTAACAAGAAGTTTTTGAAGCGCTTCATCGCTGAAGTGGCGCGCATTCTACATCCAGCAGAATGCGCGTCAAGCTTTAATTGCAGTTTTATTACTCAAAGCGCTTCGAGCGCCTCACGCAGACCGCTACGACGTTCCACACGTCGCTGTACGGCCTGCTCGAAGATACCTGCTCGGCTTTCAATCAAGCTGAACCAGTGGCGGGCACGCGTGATACCCGTATACACCAGCTCCTTGGTCAGCACTGGATTGAGACTATCAGGCAGAATCAGCGCGCAATGAGCGAACTCAGAGCCCTGCGACTTGTGCACGGTCATGGCAAACACGGTCTCCACCGCGCTCAGACGACTCGGCAGGATATGGCGCAAGGCGCCGCTGCCATCATTGCGTGGGAATACCACCCGCAACACCTGGCGCGTGGGTGCGCCCGGAACCTCTGGTGGCTCGGGTAAGCGCAGCGCGATGCCGATATCGCCATTCATCAATCCCAGGCTGTAGTCATTGCGCGTTACGAGCACAGGCCGACCTTCATACCAGCCATGCGCCTGCTCAAGGAGTCCACGCCGGACCAACGCTTCAGCGATACGCTCGTTGAGCGCCTCCACGCCCCATGCACCTTTGCGAACCGCACAAAGCAGCTGGAACTGATCGAATGCCGCCAGCACCTTACCGGCCCAACGATCCCAGGCTTGCGAATCAGCATCGGGAGCGGGACGCTCCATCTGCATCGTCCGCAAATAATGCGCATACCCCTGAGGACGAGGCTCACCACTGCCCTGCCCGTCTATTAAGAATCGCTCCAGCGCACGATCCTGCTCACCAGACAAACGCAATACATGCAGATCGTCCGCACCGGCTGCCAACGTCGCACGAGCCGTCTGCGCATCGCCCTGGTTCACTGCACGCGCCAGACGCCCGATACCCGAGCCACTGCCGAAGCGGCGTGAGTGACGCAGCATGACGATGTGCTGTGCCAGCGCCTTGTCCCCTACGACCAGCGCAGGATCTTCAAGCCGCTGCCCCGTCTGATTTTCCAGCCAGGTGCGCGTCGCCTCGCTATAGCCACCGCTTTCCGCCTCTCGGCACAGATCGCCCAATACCGCACCAGCCTCGACGGACGCGAGCTGATCCTTGTCGCCCAGCAGAATCAGACGCGCATGCGCCGGCAACGCGTCCAACAGGCTGGCCATCATTTCCAGGTCGATCATCGAGGCTTCGTCGACCACCAACACGTCCAGCGGCAACGGATTGGCGGCATCGTGACGAAAATGACGACTGCCAGGACGGCTGCCCAGCAAGCGATGCAGTGTCGTCACCAACGTCGGAATCTGCTCACGCACTCGCTCGTCCAGCGCCAGGGATTGCACTTGCGCACCGATGGATTCGGTCAGGCGCGCGGCAGCCTTGCCGGTGGGTGCAGCCAGGCTCAGGCGCAGCGGTTCACCAGTGGCCATGGCAGCTTCCTGCAACAATGCCAGCAAGCGCACCACCGTGGTCGTTTTGCCGGTTCCAGGCCCCCCGGTGATCAGCGTGAAGCGGCCTTGCGCGGCCATCGCACAAGCCAGCTTCTGCCAGTCGGTCTGGCGCTTGCCGTCCACCACCAGCGCATCAGGAAAGAGTGAAGCCAGGCGCATGGCCAAATCGGACGGCGCTGCGGCACTCGCCTGCAGACGCCGAGCGATGTTGCCGGCTACCTGTCGCTCATAGTTCCAGTAACGCCTCATATATAGACAGGCGCCGCTGAGCACCAACGGCGCCCCCTCGGACTCCAGCAAGGCGCTGCCGGCACAGGCCGCCAGCCAGGACTCCAGGCTTAGCCCCGCCAGCACTTGGGACGGCAGAATCATCGCCTCTTGCGCGTCATCACCTTCCGGCGGCAGGGACAGGGTGAAGTCCGGGTTGGCCAAGGTCGCCGCCAGATCCAGACAGACATGTCCCTGGCCCAATTGGTGACTGGCCAGTGCGGCGCCGAGCAGCAACAGGGGCGAAGCGTCTGGATCCAGTTCAGCGAACAACTGTGCCAACGCTCGATCCAGCTCACGTAGCCAGCCGCGCTCACTCCATATAGAAAGCAAGGCAAAGAGTTCGGCGCGATCACGCAGCGCCGGCGCAAGGGTCGTACTCATGCTGCGCCCTCCTCGGCTTCGCCCATGAACAGTGCGTCCAATCGCTCGATCAGCTCGCGCGGCGGCCGCGCCAGGTAGGCGCCCTGCTGCGGCGCACGCAGGAACAGGAAGAGCGCGCCCCCCACATGCTGGTCATAGTCGTAATCCGGCAGGCGCAGACGCAGTTGCCGGTGCAGCGCCAGCACATAGAGCACGTATTGCAGGTCATAGCGGTGGCTGGCGATGGCCACTTCCATCGCTTCACGGGTGTAGGCGCTATCGTCGCTACCGAGCCAGTTGGACTTGTAATCCGCCACGTAGTAACGCCCCTGATGTTCGAATACCAGATCGATGAAACCTTTGAACATGCCGTTGAGGGTGTCAGCCCGCAGCGGCTGCCTGGCGATACCCGGCAACTCGCACTGCTGCACCCACTGATCCAGCAGCCTGACATCGACCCCACGCGCTTCGAACCAGAACTCCAGCTCGGGCTGATATTGCGTCAGTTGCGCCAGCACCACGGCATCCGTGCCAGTCAGCGGCAGCGGTTGAGTCAGAAACGCCAGCAACCAGTCCAGCAGCGGGTCGATCCAGCTTTCCAGGCCGCGACGCTGGCAGCGCCGCGCCAGTGTTTCGCGAAGTTTCGGAGGATCCTGCGCCAGGATCGCGAAGCCTTCCTGCGCCGCCATTTCCATCAGACCGTGGAGGAAGGTGCCCGGGTTCGGCCCGCGCGGGAAGCGATGCAGCCCCTGGGCGTGTGCCGGCAGTGGCGCCAGGGCCAGCAAAGGATCTTCATCGTCGATGGCGTTCTGCATCGCCGGACTGTCGGGCGCGGCGTCTTCATGGCGACTGACCTGGCTGGGCGCATCCTCGTCCAGGCGCAGCGCACTGTAGGAGGCGATCCACCAATGCTCAGCGGCACGTCGTACTGGCGTACGCCAATGCGGCTCGAACTGCTCATCTTCGATCATGCGATAGCGCTGCTCGCTGGCGGGCGGTACCGGCGCCACGGTGCTTTCCAGACCAACAGCAAAGGGTGCGAGCCAGTTGGCGAGTTCGCCACTGGCGCCCAGCGATACGCCACCACCGAGCAGGTAGCCCAAGGCCGACTCATGCAGACGCGACTTTTTGCCGTTACCGATCTTCAGATCTGCCACGCCCAGCCAGCAGGCATGGCGGGCACGGGTCAGCGCCACGTAAAGCAGGCGCAAATCTTCACCCAGACGCTCACGCTCGGCGCGTTCCAGGCTGTCTTCATCGGCCTTGAGCACCAGTCGGCGGCGCTCGCCGTCGTGGATCTGCAGCGGCTTCTTGTCATCCACCGGGCGGAATGCACAGATGAATGGCAGGAAAACCAGGGGATACTCCAGCCCCTTGGATTTGTGGATGGTCACCACGCGCACCAGTGCTTCGTCACTCTCCAGACGCAGCACCTGCTCATCGGCAGCCTGCACCTCGCCAGCCAGCAGCTCGCTCAAGTGCCGAATCAGCGCCAGCTCGCCATCGAGTTCGGCGGCGGCCTGCTGCAGCAGTTCCGCCAGATGCAACAGATTGGTCAGCACTCGCTCGCCATAGTCACGCCCCATCAGCCGTTGCGGCAGCTCGAAGTCCTGTAGCAACTGACGCAGCATCGGCAGTACGCCCTGGCGCTGCCAGCGCTGACGGTAGTCGCGGAACTGCATGACGCGGCGCTCCCAGGTGCGCTCGTCGAGATTGAGCTGCTCCAGCTCACTCAATGCCAGCCCCAACGTCGCGCTGGCCAGCGCTGCGCGTAGCGGCCGATCCTGATCCGGCTCGGCACAGGCGCGCAACCACAGCAACAGGTCGCGTGCTTCCTGGGCGGCGAACACCGAGTCCTTGTCGGAGAGGTAGACGCTGCGCACGCCACGAGCCGACAGCTCGCCGCGAATGGCCTGTGCCTCGTTGAAGTCGCGCACCAGCACCGCGATGTCGCTGGGTCGCAGAGCACTGAGCGCACCATCCTTGCTAAAGCCGGCCTGCCCGCGCTGGCCCAGATCCAGCAGACGCACGATCTCGCTGGCTGCACCCGCCGCCAAGGCATCCAGATAGGCGCCTTTGGCAACCGGCTCGTCGCTCTCCAATTGCCACACCGTCAGGGCTGGTTGCGCCTGGCCGTCGACACTCCATACTTCGCGTCGACCTTGCGCGCCCACCTCGATAAAAGGCAGATCATCGCGCAGCAGAAACGCACCCTCACCGCCCTCGCGCTGTTCAGCCCGCAGGAAAACGCCATTAACGGCATCGACCATGGCCTGACTGGAGCGGAAGTTCTTTTCCAGATTGTAATGCCGACCGAACGTGGCCCGGCGCGCGCGCAGGTAGGTGTGAATGTCGGCGCCACGGAAGGAATAGATGGCCTGCTTGGGGTCACCGATCATGAACAGGCCGCAGTCGTCGCGATTGGCTTCGACCTCGTAGAGCGTATCGAAGATGCGGTACTGCAGCGGGTCGGTGTCCTGGAATTCATCGATCATTGCCACCGGGAACTGGCGGCGGATCACCTCGGCCAGGCGCGGGCCATTGCTGCCTTGCAGGGCAGCGTCCAAACGCACGAGCATGTCGTCGAAGCCCATCTCCGCGCGCTGGCGTTTCTCCCAGTCGAAGCGCTGGCGAACCCAGGCTGCAGCGTGGCGCAAAGCCGCCTCAGCGGGATCAGGCAACGCATCGAGTTGCGCCTTGAGTACAGCCATGGCATCCAGCGCGGGATGATCAGGCGCCTCGCCCTTCCAGGCTTCGGCCAGGCCGTCGGGGGTCAGGCGAGTGAAGCCTGTGCCCAGGTCGAGACGCGACTCTTCGCCACCAGCCCACTCACGCAACTTGGCCAGCCAGGGGTTGTAGAAGCGCGCCTGGATTTTCTTGCCGTCCACTTGCTTGGCCGCCACAGCTGCATCCAGCAACAGCTGCAGCTCCTCTGCCCAGGCCAGCCAAGGCGACTTGAGCTCGACCAGCGCCTGATCACGCTGCTGCAGCGCGTGATCGAGCAACTCGCCCAACGACTGCGCCGTCCCCTCACTCTCCTCGCCCAGCAAGGGACGCAACCTGACGCCAAGACCATCCGGCGTCCCCCAGACGCTTGCCACCCATTGCAGCGCGACGCCCTGCAGCGGATAGCAGTTCTGCCTCCAATAGTCGCGCACCACCTCGGCCAACAGTTCACTGTGGTCAGTCTCCAGGGTCTGACTGAACAGGCTGCCGCTGTCGAAGGCATGCTCACGCAGCATGCGCTGACACCAGCCGTGAATGGTGGACACGGCGGCCTCGTCCATCCACTGCGCTGCCAACTCCAGGCGGCGGGCGCACTCGTCCCACTGCGTCTGGGCGAAATCACCACGTAGCTCACGCAGCAGGTCATCGCCCTGGGCATCACCGCGAAATACGGTCGCGGCCTCGACTAGACGCGCACGAATTCGATCGCGCAGTTCGCGAGTGGCCGCATCGGTGAAGGTCACCACCAGAATCTGCGGCGGTAGCAGCGCCTCGCGGAACGCGGCGTCGCCGCCATGGCCTAGAATAAGCCGCAGGTAGAGCGCGGAAATGGTAAAGGTCTTGCCTGTACCAGCGCTGGCCTCGATCAAGCGGCTGCCGTGCAGGGGAAACGTCAGGGCCAGTGGGCGCTGTTGGCTCATGCTGCGCCCTCCTCGAGCGCCTGGGGATGACTGTCGAGCAAAGGCAGGTAGAGCTGCTCGCTCCATGCCGGAAACTGACCATCGTCGGTAAGCGCGGCGTAATCCGGGAACTGCCTGGCCAGACTGGCGCTGCCCTGAACTTCACCTGTGAGGTTGTAGCCGCCCTCGTAGACACTGCGGGCCTTGTCCTCGTTGTTGTCCTGCAACCAGGCCAACGAGGTTTTCAGGGCGACCGGCAGAGGTGCCTGCATGCCGGCGCTCCAGGCTTGCAGCCAAGTGCTCAGCACACCGGCTGCCTGCTCAGCAGGTAGGGGCTCGAACGCCAAGCTGCGATCCTCGCCGACCAGCAAGGTGGTCAGCGGTACACCGCAGGCCGACGCGATGACATGCAGCGCATAGGGGCGCAGAAGGCGATGCCATTTCCAACTCTTGTCCTTGTGCAGTGCGCCCGGCAGCAGCTCCAGGCGCGCCAGGCTGCCATCGGCCCTCTGTCGCAGCCCGGCGAGCCAGCCATCGAGCTCAACACCGGCTGCACTGAAGAGCAGACGCTGTGGCGACTCGACCGGGGTCGGCCAGCACAGGCAGAGCCCCTGATAACGCCGCAACTGCGCCGGCAGCGGCTCCAGCAAGGCGTTTCGATACTGTTCGCCAAAACCAGCCAGCGGCAGGACACCACTGCGTTGCAGGCGATCAGCTGCCGCCCTCAGCGCATCGTCGTGGTCCCCGTCGCCTGCTACCGCCGCCTTGAGCAAGGTTTCCTGCAACTGGTAACGCTGCAGACCGTCGAGGGCGAACGGCTCGCTGTCGAGCTGCGCCTGCTCTTGTTCATCGAGAAACACCTTGAGGCGGCGGGTGAAAAAACACTTCACCGGGTCACGCAGGAACGACTGCAACAGTTCGGGCCTGAGCTGTTGCCCCTCTTCCCAGGCCGGCAGGGAGGTAGCGCTCTCGCGCGCCGAGGCCTGGTCATGTAGTTCCGCCCACTCGTGGGCATAACTGAACAGTTGCGCCTCGCCATCGAAGTAACGGCGGCTGAAAGGCTGCAAGGGATGCTCGGTGGTCAGGCCATGCAGAACGTCGCAGCCATCGGCCAGCGTCCAGGCACTACCAAGATGGTCGCGCAACTGACCGACCAACACGGAAGGCGGACGCTCGCTGTTATCACGAATGCTGCGCCCTACCCAACTGATGTAGAGACGATCACGCGCTGCCAGCAGTGCTTCAAGCAGCAGGTAGCGGTCATCTTCGCGGCGCGAGCGGTCACCGGGGCGGTAATCACCAGCCATCAGGTCGAAATCCAGCGGCGCCTGACTGCGCGGATAGTCGCCATCGTTCATGCCCAGCAGGCAGACCTGACGGAACGGAATCGCACGCATCGGCATCAGGGTGCAGAAATTAACCGCCCCGGCGAGAAAGCGCTGACTCAGCCGCCCCTGATCGAGCCCGCCGAGCCAGGCTTCGCGCACCACTGGCAGAGTCAGCGCTTCGTCCAGCGTCGCAGCCTCACACAGCTCCAGCCAGGCATCCAGCGCATCGAGCAACTGAGTCGTGAGCACGTCTTCGCGGTCGTTTTGTGGCAGGAAGAAATCGTCGAGCACGCTGCGCAAGCGTTCGCCCCACTGCCCCGGCGTGGCCGGCTCACGCATTTGTTGCAGGTGGCGGTCGAGGCTTTCCAACAGCCGCGTTACCGGGCCGATCAACGCAGCATCGAGCCCGCCGATCTCGTCGTAAGGTTCAATACCGGCAAAGGCGTCGGCCGAGCCCACTGCGTAGCCCAGCAGCATGCGCCGCAAGCCGAAACGCCAGGTGTTCTGCTCCAGGTTCTCACCCAGGCCCAGCGATTGCCGCTGAGTCGCGTCCAGCCCCCAGCGCACACCGGCACCCTCCAGCCAGCGGCGCAGCGTCGGCAGCTGATCCTCGGCGATGGCGAAGCGTTGACGCAACGCGGCGACATCCAGCAGATCAAGAATCTCGCTGACGCTGAAGCGGCTGTCCGGCAGACGCAGCAAATGCTCCAGCGCGATGATCATTGGCTCCTTACCGCGCAGCCCCTGGTCGGCCAGGGTGAAGGGAATGAAGCGCGGGTCGTCGCTGGCGAACTGGCCGAACACGGCCTGGATATGCGGTGCGTAGGCATTGACGTCCGGCACCATGACGATCACGTCGCGCGGCCTTAGCGTGGCGTCCTCGCTGAAACTGGCCAGCAACTGATCGTGGAGAATTTCCACTTCGCGCTGAGCACTGTGGGCGATGTGAAAACGCAACGAATGATCACGTTTCGGGTCGACCGGCGGCCAGGTGCTACGCGTTTCCGCCAGCGGACGCAGGTCGAGGATGTCGTTCTGCAACTGGCCAAGCAGGCAGCTCTCACTGGCCGGGCTGAACAGGTCGATGCGTTCGAACTGCTCACGGTAACGCTGCGGCTCGTCGTACTGATCCAGCAGGTTGATGTAGTCACGCCCCTGCTTGCCCCAGGCAGCGAGCAGCGGCTGCCCGTGCTGGTGCATGTCCTCCTTCTCGAACAGACCGATCTGGGCGCTTGGTTTGCCCTTGCGCTGCTGACGGCGGTATTCGTGGCGCAGCAGATCCTTGTCTTCGACGATATCGCCCCAGTGGTGCTGACAGGGGTTGTGCACGTAGAGCATGACCTGGCTGAAACGCGCCATGGCCGCCAGCGCTTCCAGCACCTGGGCCGGCAATGAGGAAATACCGAAAACGGTGATGCGCCGGGGCAGTCCGGACGGCGCTGCATCCAGTTCGCCCATTCGAGCGACGAAACGCGGATGCACGCCGGCGCGGCTCTCGGCCAGATGCTGCTCGCCAACGTCCGCGAGCAAGGCGCGCCACAGCGCGGGTTGCCAACGGGAGTCGCCCTCCAGCACCCTTTCGCCGCCGCGCGAGGTGCGCAGGCGATCCTGCCCCGCCGCCCAGTCAGCCAGCCAGTCGGCGCGGTAGACCTGGTACTGGTCGAACAGATCGGCCAGGCGCTCGGCCAGTTGGTGGCGCTTGCGCAGATCCTGGTCATCGGCGAGAAAGCGGCGCAAGGGCGCAAACGCCTCCTCGGCCAGCAGGCCCGGCAACAGGCGCATCAGGCGCCAGGTCAGCGGCGCCTTATCCAGGGGCGACTGCTGTGGAATCGCGTCCTTGCCTAAGACGTTGCGGTACGCCTGCCAGAGAAAACGCGCCGGCAGGTCAACGTCCAGCGCCGCCGCGATGCCACAGCCGTCACGCTCGGCCAACGCCAGCTTGAGCCACTGGGCGATGCCGTTGCTCTGCACCAGCAGTACCTCATTCTCCAGCGGCCGCAATGGATAGCGCCGCATCCACTGCACCGCCAGCGCACGCAGCTCTTCGAGGTGATTGCCGTGAATGACGATAAGGCCGGGGGACAGCTCCGGGCTGGCGGGCATCGACTGACTCCTGTCGAAAATCGAAGCGCAAGTTTGCCAGCATTTGACGACAAGGTGCGTCATCAACGGCTATGTCACAAGCGACCTGAAGCATTTGAGAGCGATCCAAAACGAAAAGGCCGGTCAACGACCGGCCTTGGTGGTAACGACAGCTACAGGCGTCAATCAACCATGAGTTTGTCGCGATTCTTATCCAGAGTCGCCTCACCGATACCTTTGACCTCAAGCAACTCGTCAACCGAAGCGAAGTTACCGTGAGCCTCACGATAAGCCACGATTGCCTGCGCCTTGGTTGCTCCGATACCCGCCAACTCGCGCTGGAGAGTCTCGGCATCAGCGGTATTCAGATTAACGGTGACCGCCTGGGCAACCTGCACAGAGGCCGACTTGGCTGGTTCGGTCTTCGAGGTTTCTACTGCCGAAGCAGCGAGGGAGAGGGAGGTGAGAACGGCGAATAGCACGGAGGAAAGGTAGATTTTCATCATTTTAACGTTCCTTGTAAGTGAGTAAGACGAGCACGTTAGGCTCGTTCTTGAACCTAGACGCTATTTCCTCACTGTCAAATCGTAGTGGACAGCTCCAGCTTTTCTAATCCTCATGAACATGCGGATGGATGGCTGGAGCGAGCTTATGACGGCACAGTCCGCTTGAGCATGTTCGAGTCCAATGGACACACCCTTGATGCTCTGGTGCTCATCGCTCCAGCACTTGGTACCGCACGCCAAAATGAGTTTCCACCCAGCTCAAAACCCTCAAGTCCTCGCTCACGTGACTTACTCGCCGATTTCATTATCAATACCAGCCGAAACGGGGGCGGCGGTGAATCGACTTCTGCTGCCCCTCATTTCTTTACGCATTGAAGCCCGCATCCACTGTGATTACAGACCCAGTCATGAAGCTGGCGGCCGGACTCGCCAGGAAGGTGACGGCGGCGGCGATATCAGCTGGCGTGCCATAGCGTCCCAGTGCGGTGAACTGTCGATTGATGTCCGCCCAGGGGCCATTCGCCGGATTCTGATCGGTGTCGATCGGCCCAGGTTGTACCAGGTTGACAGTGATCCCCTGTGGGCCAAGATCGCGGGCAAGCCCTCGCGTCAATGCCAGCATTGCGGACTTCGTCATCGAGTACACGGTCAACCCGGGAAAAGGCACGCGTTCGGCAACGCAGGAGCCAATAGTGATGATGCGCGCGCCCCGCTTCAGATGAGGCAGGGCTGCCTGGGAAGCGAGCACGGCGGCTCGCGTGTTTACGTGTAGCAGCGCATCTATGTCTTCGAGGCTCATCTCCGCAAATGTGCCGTCTCTGGAGATGCCCACGTTGTTGACAAGAACATCCAGCCCACCAAGACCGCCGATCGTCTCTTCGACCGACCGCCGTACCGCAGCAGGGTCCGCACTGTCGGCTCGAATGGCGACGGCACGCCGACCTTTGGCTTCGATCATGCGAACCACTTCGGCGGCACGTTCCGGCGAGTTCAAAAAGGTGATCGCGACATCGGCGCCTCTGTCAGCCAGCGCGAGAGCAATACCTGCACCGATCCCGCGCGAGGCCCCCGTCACCAAGGCGCGCTTGCCCTGCAACTCCGCTGCTCGTGCAGCGCCATTCTGCTCTCCGGCAATATCGGTTTGTTTCGCAGCCGCAGCTAAGCTGGGGAGCGTGGCGGCGGCAACGCCTGCTGCTGCCGTCATCAACATGCTGCGTCTACTGATACTGGTCAGGGGGATCTCGCTCATGAAAGTCTCCTCGCTTGTGGTCGTTTCGTCGGTTGATCGTCTGTTGCCGAATAGGGGCGCAAGATAGGGTCGTTATCGAACTGCTGCCGCACGCTCCAAGCACAGGGCGTTCGGGACCAGCTGTCTTTGCCCTGTCACGGCGGCACGCTCGACCGCTGCGATCAGTTGGCTGCTGTGCAATGCGTGGGCGAAACCTGGGGTGTGGTACGTGCCCATCCTGAGGTCGCGTGCAAGACTTGCGTAAACCTCGCCCACATTGATTGCTGCGCCGGCCCAAAACTCGTCGGCCGTCGGGCTGTTCCCCGTTGCGACGGGGATGTCGGGCAATGCAAACGGCACACTTGCCGAAAGAGTCAGGTCCCCAACCTGGACGCCTGCCAGGTGATGGCCGCGCAGCATGAGCGTGCCTTTCGATCCGCGGACCTCCATCACGAACTGCGGGTCGTTTTCAATGCCTGCGAGGACCTGCACGGACACCGAAGCGCCCTGGCTCGTTTCGCCGATCAGGTCCAGGTGATCGGCAATTTCACGGTGAGATGTTTCGCCGGTATCGACCACACTGACGGTCGGCCAGATGAGTTTTGTCCGCGCATCGACCTCAGTGATGGGGCCTAGTACAGCCTCGACCACGTCGAGCACATGCGCGACCGTGATGGTCAGAAAGCTCGCCCCGGATGCGGCCTTGTTGAAATAGTCGTAGTTGCTAAGCGTGGTCGGGCCGTAGCCGAATGTGGTGGCTTTCACGTCCGCCGAGAGCAATGTTCCGAGCTTGCCCGACGCGATAATCTCGATGGCGCGCCTTACAGAAGGGTTCAACCGACCCTGCAGTCCGATCGCGGTATGCAGCGATCCCGTGGCCGCGGCCATTTCTTCAGTCTCTGCCAACGTCGCGCCCAGCGGGGCTTCGCAATACACGGCTTTGCCAGCCTTCAGAGCTGCCAGAACCAGGTCCCTATGCGCCGGTACTTTCACCGCAACGGTGACAATATCGATGCTGTCGTCGCAGATGAGATCGTACGGGTTCGCGTACCAGCGTTCGGCACCGAAGGCATCGGCGGCCGCCTTGGCACTTTCTTCCTTGCGGGTAGCGACAGCCGCAAGTTTCAGTCCTGGTTGCGCCTGGATGGCGGGAATGTGGGAGGCGCCGGCCCAACTGGCCCGAATATCAGCGCCGATGATGCCGATGCGCAGAGGCATGTTTGCCATGGCATGTTCCTTCCTGTGAGAAGAGGGATGGAGACGTGAGCGGTACACGTCGGCGCACGTTGGTGTACGCAGTTGCTTGCTCGATGGAAATGACGTTACGCCGACGATTGATCTTGAAAAAGAGCCAAAAACCCACATCAGTGTTAAGTATTTATTTACAATACGTGCATGACTCCATCACTGCTCCCCTCGCTTGCGTGGTTTGCCCACATAGCCCAGCACCGCAGCTTTTCGCGTGCAGCAGAGGCCATGGGGGTTTCGCGCGCGGCGCTATCGCAAAACCTCAAGGCTTTGGAGCAGGAGCTAGGGGTGAGGTTGATAAACCGCACCACACGACACATGTCCCTGACCGAAGCGGGACAGCAATTGTTCGACACCCTGCGGCCCAGTCTTGGCGAGATCGAATCTGCCATTCGTAATCTTGGCGACGCACTAGGGGTACCCTCCGGCCTAATCCGGATCAACACATCACGCCTGGCCGCCAAGGCCCTGATCGAACCGCATCTGACAGAGTTTTACGCGCGCTTCCCGAAGGTGGCACTCGAACTGGTCATGGCAGATGGTCTGTCGAATATCATCGCCGACGGATGCGACGCAGGCATACGACTGGGGCAGGCGCTGGCTGAGCATGTGGTCGCCGTACCGATCAGCCCGCCTCTATCCATGGCGGTTGTGGCATCCCCGGCCTATCTCGAACGGTATGGCACCCCGAAGACACCCGCGGATCTGGCCACGCACAACTGCATCAACTATCGGTTCGCGGGCAGCGGTGCATTGCATGACTGGGACTTCACCGAGCCCGGCAAGAACGGAGGCCACTTCACTCAAGCGGTAACCGGAAGCCTGACCGTCAACGACGATGGCTGCATGACTCGGGCTGCCCTTCAGGGACTTGGGCTGATGCAGATCGTCGACATTGCCATCCAGCGACCACTGGCAGAGGGTCGCCTGGTGCGCGTCCTGCACGATTGGACCTATCACCATGCTGCCTTCTGCCTGTACGTATCCTCACGGGAACAAATGCCCGCCAAGATGCGTGCATTGATCGACTTTCTGGTAGAGAAACGAGGGGAGGCTCTACCCTGGTAGACGCTGATTTCTCTGAGAGAGATGTCGGCCTGGAATGACGCACCCACCCAGTTCAATAACCTCAAGCCAAGGCTTACAGGTGCTGATCTTTTGATAGCGGCCCAGCAGCTACTGGCGCTGCCCCCTCGGAAAGACGGCTCAACGCCGACTGCATCACGAAGAACAGCCCCCGAGCGCGCACCGCGAATAGCCTGTCTCAGTTGCCTGACGTCGTATCCGCAAGGTCGCCTCAGCCGGCAGCTCCAGCGATTGACCCGAATATCCAGCGATTGCTACCTGTTCGCTCAATGATTTGCGCATCGACTGCTTCGAACAAGGCCAGAGTCACCGGCGCATCGACAAAGTCGACATGAAAGACAAAGGCGCTTGCTCCTGCTTGCCAGATAGCAGCAACGACCTCATCGCCCCCCGCCTTGATCGAGTTGCAGGTCAAATCTGCAATCAAAACATCAACCACAGCAACACTCTTTCAGCCTGCGATTACGGTAAGGCTGCAAGAACGGGGTCACCATCAACATCAGCACCCCTACTGCCACCAGCAGCCACAAGGCCGACTGGAAGTGGCCCGCGCTATCGCGCAGATATCCCATGAGCAACGGACCGGCAGCGCCGACCAGATAACTCTGCAACATCACAAAAGCAGTCCAGGCGCCAGCCTCCTCAGGAGTCGAAGCATTGTCCAGCGGCAAGGTCATGCCCAGGGTGAAGGCACCTCCGGTGCCAAAAGCGGCAATCGCGGCAGTCACCAGCGGCATGGCATCAGGCGCAACGGCCATCGCCAGGCTGCCCAGCAAGACGATACTGGAGCTCGCGGCAAGCAACAGACGTCGATCATCGCTGCGGCTGAGCAAGCCAAACACCGGGTTGGCCAGCATGAACCCCAGGGTATAACTGGCCAGGATCAAGCCAGCCGAACTGGCGCTCTCGCCACGCTCGATATACATCGGTGCCAGCCAGGCAATCAGGGCGTAGAACACCAGGTTGTTGCAGGAGAAGAACAGTGCGATCAGCCAGGCCGTGGGATTGCGTAGCGGCATCCTGGGCATCTGGGTCGAAGAGGTAGAGACCGGCGTTCTCAGGCTCCGGTGCTCAATGCCCACCCAGGCCATGATCGCCAACAGTGCCGGCAGTACCCAGAAACCGCCCGCCCAACGCCAATCACCAATCCACTGATCGATCGGCCCGGTCGCCACCGCAGCGACCGTGCTACCCAAGCCGATGGCCGTTGCATAAATGCCCATGAACAGCGCGATACGATTCGGCGAGCGCGCCTTCACGTAACTGGAAAACAGCGTGCCGGCGACCGCGATACCGGCCCCGACTGCCGCAGTACTGGCGAACAACTGCCCTATGGAGCCAGCCAGCGCACGCAAGATGATCGCGACGCCCAGCACGATCAGCGCCAACAGGATGATCCGGTCACGCCCAAATCGATGCGCCAGCCAGGGTGCGGGCAATGCCAGCAATCCCATCAGCAAGGTAGGAATCGCGGTCAGCAGCGAGGCCTGGGTGTGAGTCAATCCCAACTCGTCGATGATGGTGGTCAGCAATGGTCCCATGGAAACGATGCCCGGGCGCAGCGTGAGCGCGACGAGCAGGATACACAGGACCACCGCTGCGACTGACGGAGCACGGACGTCGCTGCCAGCTAAGGCCGGATACGCCAGACCAGGCGTAACATCGCGTTTGATCGGTACGGATTTGACAGACATGACGAAGACTTCCTACGCAGTGAGCAGCTAGTCCTCGGCACTCTCGTCGAGGACTAGTCGCCAGATGTGAACCTCAGCCCGAGTAACTCGGGTAGTCCGTCAGGCCCTTCTCCGCGCCCCCATAGACAGTGGCAGGATCCAGCGGGTTGAGCGGCCAGCCATTGGCGATGCGTGCAGGCAGATCGGGGTTGGCGATGAAGGGACGACCGAATGCGATCAGGTCGGCGAGCCCGGCCTCGATCAGCCGCTCACCACGCTCGGCGGTATAACGACCAGCGTAGAGAATCTTCCCGCTGAAGCTCGTGCGTACGTCGCGGCGGAAGCTCTCGGGCAGATCCGGTGCGTTGTCCCAGTCCGCCTCGGCGATCGACACATAGGCCACACCTGCTGCCTCCAGCACCTTGATTGCTTCGATATAGGTGGTGTGCGGGTCCTCTTCGACCAGACCGATGTACACCCGGTCCTGATCGGTGCCGGTGAACAATGGGGTGAAGCGCACACCAAGGCGATCTGCGCCTACGGCAGCGGCCACGGCGTCTACGATCTCGCGCAGGAAGCGCAGACGGTTCTCCAGCGAGCCACCGTAAGCATCATCGCGCTGGTTGGAATGTGCGGAGATGAACTGGTTGACCAGATAACCGTTGGCTGCGTGAATTTCCACGCCATCGAAACCGGCGTCGATGGCATTGCGTGCCGCCTGGGCGTACTGCCCGACCAGGTCGCGGATTTCAGCCAGTTCCAGTGCGCGAGGAAGCGACGGCTGCACCAACTCGCCGACACCAGGGCCGGTCTGAATGAACGCCTTGACCTTCTGCGCCTGAATGGCGGATGGCGCCACGGGCGCCTGCCCGTCAGGCTGAAGCGCGTTATGGGAAACGCGACCGACGTGCCAGAGCTGAGCGAAGATCACACCACCTTCGGCATGCACCGCTTCGGTCACCTTGCGCCAGCCATCGATCTGAGCCTGGCTGTAGATACCGGGCGTCCAGGCGTAGCCTTGGCCACGCGATTCGATCTGGGTGCCCTCACTGACCATGAAACCGGCACCGGCCCGTTGGCGGTAATAAGTGGCCATCAGATCAGTCGCGATATCGCCTGGCTGGGCGCTACGCTGGCGAGTCAACGGCGGCAGCACGATGCGGTTCTTGAGAGTGATACGCCCCATGTCGATGGGGGTAAACAGAGCAGCATGTTTCATGATTTCTATCCTGTTGTTCAGGCGACTGCAGTTATCGACAGGCGCACGGGCGCGAATGGACGCACCTGGCGCCCAATGGGCTTGATGAGTGGGAGTGCGGCCCCTCTGCTCGAGAGGCCGCTCAGGCGTTACTTCTTGATCAACACGGTTTTCGGGTTGGTGAACAGCAGGCGCCCCTCATGGCCGTGCTCAGTGCCGATACCCGATTGCTTGTGGCCACCGAAAGGAATATCGATGCCCTGAGTGTGGATCTCGTTGACCCAGACCATCCCGGTTTCCAGGCGATTGGCCACGGCCACCGCTGCCTGGGTATCACGCCCCCAGACCGAACCACCCAGGCCGAATGGGCTGTCGTTCGCGCGGGCGACGACATCGTCGACGTCGTCGTAGGCGATGATCGGCACGATCGGCCCGAACTGCTCCTGCTGCACGATCATCGAATTCTCTGGCGGGTTGTCGACCACGGTTACCGGGATGAAATAGCCAGGGCGGCTCTCGTCTACCTCACCGCCCAATACCACCTTGTAGCCGTTGGCCTTGATGTCATCCAGGAAGCTACGAACCTTGTCGTACTGCATCTTGTTCTGCACGGGGCCGACGGTGACGTTCGGGTCGAGACCGTCACCCATAATCTGCTGCTGCGCATACTCGACGAACGCTGCCACGAACTCTTTGCGATAACTGCTGTGCACGTAGAGGCGCTTGATACCCACGCACCATTGCCCCGAGTTACCGACGGCACCCCAATACAGTTGCGGGATGATCGCTTGCCAGTCGGCATCAGGCATGACGATTGCCGCGTCGTTGCCGCCCATCTCCATGGTCAGCCGCTTGACGGTGCCTGCAGCCGAACGGATGACATGCTTGCCGGTCTCGGTGGAGCCGGTGAAGCTGATCTTGGCGATATCCGGGTGAGCGGTCATTTGCGGGCCCAGTTCATTGCCACCTGAAACCACTGAAAGCACACCAGCAGGCAGCACGGACTGAGCAATCTGCCCAAAGCGCAAGGTGGTGAGGGGTGTGAATGGCGACGGTTTGATGACCATGGTGTTGCCGGTGATCAGCGCGGGCGCCACTTTCCACAGTGCCAGCAGCACCGGGAAATTCCACGGCGTGATCGCGCCGACCACACCCAGCGGCGTGTGATGCAGCTCCACGATGTGGCTATCGTTCTCCTCGACGATCTCCACCGGAATACGCCGCGCAGCAATCTGGCGAATCCACGAGATCGCCTGGTCGACTTCCGGTTCGGCCATGGTTTTCAGCGGCTTGCCTTGTTCCAAGGTCAGCAAGCGAGCCAGTTCATCGCGGTGCTCCAAAAGCGCATCGGCATAGGCATCCAGATAGCGCTGGCGCTGGTCGTAGCTCAAGACCGACCAGGTCTTGAACGCATCCTTGGCAGCAGCGATCGCCGCCTCCAGTTGCTCAGGTGAACCCGACGGAGCCTTGGCGAATACCTGGCCAGTCGCCGGATTGAACACATCGAAATGCGCATCGGTGGCGACCAACTCACCCGCGATGGACAGGTAGTACGGGCCGTCGAAGACGCTGCTGGAGCGGGAATCTTTCATGACAGTAGACATAAGCCTATCTCCTTGAATCCAAATGAAAATCTATTGATCTCAATGATCAAGACAACTTTTTTCAGGCAGCAGAAATCCCGTCACCCAAAAGGCGACTGCTGCTGCAGTGTGGTTATGCGGTAGCGTGCGCGAAGGCGCTCAGAGCGGGCGCACAGTGCGCCCGCTCATTACTTGCACGGGTTCGTCTGAACCCTGCAGATTGCCCGTATCAAGCCAGCAGTTTGAGCAAGGCGTTGGCAGCGGACTCGGAACTGGCGGGGTTCTGACCAGTGACCAAGCGCCCGTCGACGACAGTGAACGGCTGCCAGTCGCCGGCTTTCTCATAGTGTGCGCCCAGTGCCTGGAACTCGTCCTCGATGAGGAAAGGCACCACGTCAGTCAGTTCTACAGCGGCTTCTTCGCTGTTGGTGAAGCCAGTCACCCGACGCCCCTGGACCAGCGGCTCGCCATTCGCAGCCTTGACGTGGCGAAGCACGCCAGGGGCATGGCAGACGAAGCCGATTGGCTTACCGGCGCGCTCGAAGCTCTCGATCAGGGCGATGGATGTATCCGACTCTGCCAGATCCCACAGAGGGCCATGCCCGCCTGGGTAGAACACCGTGTCGAAATCCTCAGCCTTCACCTCACTGAGTCTTACCGTGCTGGCCAGGGCTTGCTGCGCGGCCGAATCAGCAGCGAAACGATGGGTCGCTTCGGTCTGGAAATCCGGCAGATCACTCTTGGGGTCCAGAGGGGGTTGGCCACCTGCCGGCGAGGCCAGCACGACGTCGGCGCCGGCGTCCTTGAAGACGTAGTAAGGGGCGGCGAACTCTTCCAGCCAGAAACCGGTTTTCTTGCCGGTGTTACCCAGCTTGTCATGGGATGTCAGTACCATCAGAACTTTCATGATCATTACCTCGTATTGAGCATTGCATTGGTTTCGACCGACCTATGCCGGTCATGGGTTCACTTGTTATCGAGAAGGTGCTGCGTCTGCAGCAGAGCCTCTTCGAACGAATCGGTCGTGCGGGTGATCTTGGTCATCACACTGGCCCCCAACCACAGGGCATAGAGCCTCAGTGCCAACTGAGCGGGCGTAGCAACGATGGTGACCGTGCCCTCCTCCACACCTCTGCTGATCGCAGCCTCCAGCCGCTCGACGATCTGCGCGGTACCGCGCTGAAGTGCCAATCGCATCGGTTCGGAAAGATCGGCGACTTCAGCGCCCAACTTGACGGCCAGGCATTTACCGCACTCGACCTGACTGGTCTGGTTGGAGATCCACAGTTGCCAGTAACGCATCAGCGCGTCGTGGGCGCTGGTTGCCGAGTCCTGAAAAATACGATCCATGTCAGCGAAATAGGTCTCGAAGTAGTGCTCCAGCAGCGCCGTGCCGAACGCGTCCTTCGAAGCGAAGTAGTGGTAGAAGGACCCCTTCGGCACACCCGCGGCATTCAGCACCTCGTTCAGCCCAACGGCAGAGAAACCTTTGCGGGCGATGATCGATTGAGCGGCGTCGAAAATACGCTGCCGGGTCTGGTTGCTGTCAGTGGTTGTCATGGCTATCCGTCTCAGTAGACCAGTCGTCTAGTTCGTTGGGGCCATGTTAGGAATCGCCACCGACAGCAGCAATGTCATATCCGCAAGGATTTAGGACATGTACGGTAAGCCGATTGCGCAAACCAACTGGCCCTCCGACAATCGGTAAATGCCCGCAGAAAGGACGTGATCGATGCATACCGTGGCGTTGGTGGTTTACCCGCAATTCCAAGCGCTGAGCCTGTCGGTCGGTTCCGTATTCGAGTGCGCCAACCTTCTGCATGGCGAGCCGGTCTACGGATTCACCCTGGTATCGGAGACAGGTGGACCCGTGCTGTCGTCTCAGGGCTTCTCGGTCAATACCGAGGCTCTCGGCCTGGCTGGCTATGACACCATCATCGTCAGCGGCTACCTGGAATTGGGTGAACCCAGTCCCGAACTGCTGACTTGCCTGTCCAGCGCCAGCTCGCAATCGCGGCGTATTGCATCACTGTGCACAGGTGTATTCGTACTCGCCGAAGCCGGCCTATTGGAGGGCAAACGGGTCACGACTCATTGGTTGCACGTACCCGAGTTCAAGAAACGTCACCCCACCGTCAGAATCGATGATGATCGACTGTTCGTGGTCGACGGGCAGATCTGGACGGGTGCAGGCATGAGTGCCGGAGTGGATCTTGCCCTGGCCATGGTCGAGAACGACCTGGGCCCTGACCTGGCCCGCCGCGTAGCTCGCAAACTGGTCATCGCCCAGCGCAGAGGCGCCGAGCAATCACAGCTTTCGGCGCTGCTGGAGATAGACCCGAAATCCGACCGCGTGCAACTGGCAATGGCCTATGCGCGCGAAAACCTGCGCAGCGATCTGTCGGTCGAAGCTCTGGCAGATGTCGCGCGACTGAGCCCTCGCCAGTTCAGCCGGGTGTTTCGCGAGGAAACCGGAAAAACTCCAGCGAAAGCAGTCGAAAGACTGCGAGTAGAGGCCGCACGCGTGATGATGGAGACGAGCCGTCACCCCGTAGAAGTGATTGCTCGCGAGACCGGTTTTGGCGATCGAGAACGCATGCGCCAGGCGTTTCTGCGTGCCTATGGCAAGCCACCGCAGTTGATGCGAGACGAGCTGTACAAAACGGCTAACGAGACTGGCTGAACACGCCGATTGGATCGTTCACCAACAGATATACCTGAGCTTGCTGCTGCAACCGCAATTCTTTCAGTAGCGCTCATTGCTCGTGGAAGCGTGAGCAGGAATGAGGCCTGACTCTCGATAGCTGTCGATCAGCTCGTCGAACAGTTTCAGGTCGACGCGGGTTCGTGCAATCAGTTGAGCACCGGCAACCGCAGCGTAAATGGCGCCTGCGCGGCGCTCGACATCTTCCAGCCCTGCCTCAACTAATACCTGCGTCAGCCACTCCACGTTGATGTCTGCAAACGCCTTGACCTCTCGCTCGACTTCTTCCGGCAGGTCTTCGTATTCCGCAGCCATGAAGCTGGCGAGGCAAAGTCTATTGCCGTTCTCCAACGATCTCCGAAAGAGCGACGGGTATGCACGCAAACAGCCGAGCGGGTCGGGATTCGACTCGCGTATCGATCGCAAGGCTTCGGCGGTTTCTCGCCAATAGCGTTCTGCGACTGCGGCACCAAGGTCGGCCTTGCTCGCAAAGTGGTAGTAGATACTGGCGTTCTTCACGCCTACGGCTTCACCGATGCTACGGAAATTGATACCGCTGTATCCATGCAACTGAGCCGCCGTTGTCGCAGCAGCCAGGATGGCTTCTCGAGCATTGCCAGTCACGATCAATTCCTCACACCTTCGATAGACCTTGGCAGTCTACTGCTGCGCCTCCTACCTGCCAACTGGAAGGTAGGGATTGACAGGGTGTATTTTCTCACACAATCTTTACCTACCAACTGACAGGTAGGCATCCCCATGACTCTTACATCTCGCAACTCAGACATATCCGTTCTCCCTGCAATGAAAATCCACGACTGGTTCGATGGCCCGTACCCCGCTCGCGTGCGAATCGCCTTGGCGGAGAAAGGACTGCTTGACCATGTCGAGTTCATCTCAGTCAACCTGTGGAAGGGGGAGCATAAGAAACCGGAGTTCCTGGCAATCAATTACTCAGGAACACTGCCGGTGTTGGAGCTCGATGACGGCACGCTCATTGCCGAATGCACAGCGATCACCCAATACCTGGACGCACTCGACGGTAACCCCACGCTTACTGGGCAGACGGCAAAAGAGAAAGGCCTCATTCATATGATGACAAAACGCGCTGAAATCGAATTTCTCGATGCGGTCAGCGTTTACTTTCATCACTCAACGCCAGGGTTGGGGGCAGACGTGGAGCTATACCAAAACCCTGAGTGGGGAAATCGCATGCGCGATAAAGCCATCAGGGGGATGCACTACTTCAACGGCGTGCTTGAACAACAGTCCTTCGTTGCCGGTGCCACCTTCTCCATGGCAGATATTGCGGTGCTCGGGGGGATGATCTTCGCGTCATTGGTCAAGCTTGCCGTACCCGATGAATGTGCAGCTCTACGAGCCTGGCACGCTCGCATGCAAGAAAGGCCAAGTGTTAGGGAGTGGCGAACGATGGTGGCAAATAACGCACCGAGAGCATGAAGGCTAAAGCATCATTCCTGGTCGCCGCCGGGCACTTTTGCGCAGCCCAAAAACAAAAACGGCCAGTGATTGCTCAACTGGCCGTTTTCGTTGGAGTTTTTGGTCGGGACGGAGTGATTCGAACACTCGACCCCTTGCACCCCATGCAAGTGCGCTACCGGGCTGCGCTACGCCCCGACGATGCTTTCGGGTGACCGAAAGCGGGAGGAACTATACATTAAGCTTTTGAAATAAGGCAACTTTTTCTTAGCCCTACTTCTTCAGCACGTGCAAAACGTCCTCGAGCTCGGCGATCATCTGTTTGATCAACTGACGATACTGAGTGGTGTCGTCTTTGGCTTCGTCACCAGAAAGACGCTGGCGTGCGCCACCGATGGTGAAGCCTTGATCGTACAGAAGCGCACGAATCTGCCGAATCATCAGCACATCCTGACGCTGGTAATAGCGACGGTTGCCCCGCCGCTTTACCGGGTTCAGTTGTGGGAATTCCTGTTCCCAGTAACGTAGAACGTGGGGCTTGACCGCGCAGAGTTCACTGACCTCACCAATGGTGAAGTAGCGTTTGCCGGGAATTGCCGGTAGTTCGTCGTTATGACTTGGTTCCAGCATAGGCCTCGACCCTGGCTTTCAATTTTTGCCCTGGACGAAAAGTGACCACACGGCGAGCCGTGATTGGAATCTCTTCCCCTGTTTTCGGGTTACGGCCGGGTCGCTGGCGCTTATCGCGCAAGTCGAAGTTGCCGAACCCGGACAGCTTGACCTGTTCGTTCAGCTCAAGAGCCTGGCGGATCTCTTCAAAAAACAGCTCCACGAGTTCCTTGGCTTCCCGTTTGTTCAGGCCGAGCTCTTCATACAGACGTTCCGCCATCTCAGCTTTCGTCAGAGCCCCCATACGCTACTTCCTTAACGTGGCGTTGAACCTTTGTTCGAGGCAGGTGAGGATATTTTGCGTAGTAGTACTCACCTCATCGTCATTAAGAGTGCGCGATGGATGTTGCCAGGTCAAGCCGACGGCAAGGCTTTTTCTAAGCGGATCAATGCCTTTACCGTGATAGACGTCAAATAGCTTGAGGTCTGTCAGCCATTCTCCCGCCGTTTCACGGATTGCGCCCAGCACAGCCTCGGCTGGCTGCTCGCGATCAACCAGCAGCGCCAGGTCGCGACGCACTTCAGGGAAGCGCGACAACTCGCTGAACGCCGGCATGCGGCCAGCAGCCACTTCAGCCAGGACCAGCTCGAAGAGGAACACCGACTGATCCAGGCCCAATGTCTTGGCCAACTCAGGATGCAGAGCCCCCATGAAACCAACTAGGCGCCCTTCCCGTTCGATGCGAGCAGTCTGGCCCGGGTGCAGAGCAGGATGCTCGCCCGGCACGAAGCTGAAAGCATCAGCTGCACCGGCATAACCCAGCAGCGCCTCGACATCGGCCTTCAGATCATAGAAGTCGACGCTATCACGACTGTTGGCCCAACCTTCGGGCAGGCGGCTGCCGGTGATCACGCCAGCGAGCATGGCTTCTTGCTGCAGACCTTCCAGCTGACCAACAAAACGCAGGCCGCTCTCGAACAGACGCACGCGCGACTGCTGGCGATTGAGGTTGTGCTGTAGTGCCTTGACCAGACCTGGCCACAGCGAGGAACGCATGGCGGCCATATCGGCAGAGATCGGATTGGCCAGTTGCAGCGGCTCTACGCCAGGCGTAAAGAGCTCGAAGAGTTTCGGGTCGATGAAGCTGTAGGTGATCGCTTCCTGATAACCGCGGGCGACCAGCAGACGACGCAGTGCCGGCAGTTCGGCACGCGCTTCGGCTTTGGTCTGCGGCGCCAGGCGAGCTTGCGGGTAGCGTACCGGCAGACGGTTGTAGCCATACAGGCGACCCAGCTCTTCGATCAGGTCCACTTCCAGGCTGATGTCGAAGCGATGACTCGGCACGCTGACCAGCCACTGGCCGGCCCCCTGAGCGCTGACGCCCAGCCCCAGTGCAGTGAGCAGACGCTCGACCTCGACGCCATCCATGTCCATGCCCAACATCTGGCTGATACGCTCGGCACGCAGGGTGATCGGCGCCACGCTAGGCAGGTCCGCCTCGCTACTCGCTTCGATGATCGGGCCTGCTTCGCCGCCGACGATTTCCAGCAGCAGCGCAGTAGCACGCTCCATTGCCTGACGTGCCAGCTGCGAGTCCACACCACGTTCGAAGCGGTGCGAGGCGTCGGTATGCAAGCCGTAGGAACGAGCCTTACCAGCGACAGCGATGTTGTCGAAGAAGGCGCTTTCCAGGAACAGATCCCGGGTATTGTCGCTCACACCGCTGTGCTCACCGCCCATCACGCCGGCGATGGCCAGCGCGCGGCCATGATCAGCGATGACCAGAGTATCGGCACGCAGGCTGACTTCCTGGCCGTCGAGCAACACCAGCTTCTCGCCCTCTTCAGCCATGCGCACGCGAATGCCGCCATTGATTTCGGCGAGGTCGAAGGCGTGCATCGGCTGGCCCAGCTCGAGCATCACGTAGTTGGTGATGTCCACCGCCGCATCGATGCTGCGAATATCGGAACGACGCAGGCGCTCGACCATCCACAGCGGGGTCGAGCGAGACAGATCGACGTTACGCACCACGCGACCGAGGTAACGCGGGCATGCCTTGGGCGCGAGCACCTCGACAGGGCGCACTTCGTCATGCGCAGGCGCAACGGCGTCGATAGCGACTGGCGAAACGGAAGCGCTGTACATGGCGCCTACTTCCCGAGCCAGGCCGGCGAGCGACAGGCAGTCACCACGGTTAGGGGTCAGGCCGATCTCGATGCTGGCGTCGTCCAGTTGCAGGTGGGAGCGAATGTCGCTACCTACCGGCGCATCGGCCGCCAGTTCCATCAGGCCGCTGTTGTCTTCGCTGATCTGGAGTTCGGAAGCCGAGCACAGCATGCCCTGGGATTCCACGCCGCGCAGTTTGGCCTTCTTGATCTTGAAGTCGCCCGGCAGCTCGGCACCGATCATGGCGAACGGAATCTTGATGCCGGCGCGGGCATTGGGCGCGCCGCAAACGACCCGGAAGGTCTCAGCACCATTGCTCACCTGGCATACGCGCAGCTTGTCGGCGTCCGGGTGTTGTTCGGCACTGAGAATCTCACCGACCACGATGCCACTGAAAGCACCGGCTACCGGTTGCACCGCGTCGACTTCAAGGCCGACCATGGACAGGCGTGCGACCAGATCTTCGCGGGATACGTCGGGATTCACCCAACTGCGCAGCCATTGTTCACTGAATTTCATGTTGTCTGTTCTCCTTAAACGAATTCGATCACGAGTGGCGGCTGCTAGCGAAATTGCGCCAGGAACCGCAGGTCGTTATCGAAGAACAGGCGCAAGTCATTGACGCCATAGCGCAGCATGGCCAGGCGCTCGACACCCATACCGAAGGCGAAGCCAGAGTATTTTTCCGGGTCGATGCCGCTCATGCGCAGCACGTTCGGGTGGACCATGCCGCAGCCCATCACTTCCAGCCAGCCGGTCTGCTTGCACACGCGGCAACCTTTTCCGGAGCACATCACGCACTGCATGTCGACTTCGGCCGACGGCTCGGTGAAGGGGAAGAAGGAAGGACGGAAACGCACACCCAGTGGTTTTTCGAAGAACACACGAAGGAATTCCTCGATGGTGCCCTTGAGGTCAGCGAAGCTGATGTCCTCGTCGACCAGCAGGCCTTCGACCTGATGGAACATCGGCGAGTGGGTGATATCGGAGTCGCAGCGATACACACGACCAGGGCAAACGATACGGATCGGCGGCTGCTGCGATTCCATGGTGCGCACCTGCACCGGCGAGGTGTGAGTGCGCAGCAACATGTTCGCGTTGAAATAGAAGGTGTCGTGCATCGCCCGCGCCGGGTGGTGGCCAGGGATGTTGAGCGCCTCGAAGTTGTGGTAGTCGTCTTCGACTTCCGGACCCTCGGCCACGTTGTAGCCGATATGGGTGAAGAACTGCTCGACACGCTCAAGCGTGCGAGTGACCGGGTGCAGACCACCGGATGCCTGGCCACGACCAGGCAGGGTCACGTCAATCCGCTCGGACGCCAGCTTCTCGGCGAGCAAGGCCTGCTCAAGCACGGATTTGCGGGCATTCAGGGCGTCTTGCACTTGATTCTTGGCAGTATTGATCAGGGCGCCAGCCTGTGGGCGCTCTTCGGCAGACAGCTTGCCCAGAGTCTGCATCAGGGCGGTCAGTTCGCCTTTCTTGCCAAGGTACTGAACCCGGAGCTGTTCCAGGGCATTGACATCTTCACTTCGTTGCACAGCCTCAAGCGCTTGCGAGACCAATGCATCCAGATTTTCCATTTACAGACTCCAGATACGAAATAGGGGAAGAGCTGTTAAGGCTCTTCCCCTATCTTTGACGTTGCCACCGGGCGAACCCGGTGATTGTCGGGGGACTTAAGCCAGAACGGCCTTAGCTTTCTCGACAATCGCAGCAAACGCCGCTTTTTCGTTCACTGCCAGATCAGCCAGAACCTTACGGTCGATTTCGATCGACGCTTTCTTCAGGCCAGCGATCAGACGGCTGTAGGACAGACCGTTGACGCGAGCACCAGCGTTGATACGAGCGATCCACAGTGCGCGGAACTGACGTTTTTTCTGACGACGGTCACGGTAGGCATATTGACCAGCCTTGATGACAGCCTGCTTGGCAACACGGAACACGCGCGAACGAGCGCCGTAGTAGCCTTTAGCCAGTTTCAGAATCTTTTTGTGACGAGCACGAGCGATAACGCCACGCTTAACACGAGCCATGAGTAATTACCTCTAAGTATCTTGACCGAATTAACGAACGCGCAGCATGCGCTCGACTTTAGCTTTGTCCGACGGACCGATCAGCGAACTGCCACGCAGCTGGCGCTTACGTTTCGTGGACATCTTGGTCAGGATGTGGCTCTTGAAAGCGTGCTTGTGCTTGAAGCCTGTAGCAGTCTTCAGGAAGCGCTTTGCAGCACCGCTCTTGGTTTTCATTTTTGGCATGTTTTGTACTCCGCATTCATTAACTACTGATAACCATCAGGCCTGCCAGTGCCCGGTAGATTATTTACGCTTCTTGGGTGCGATAACCATCATCAGCTGGCGTCCTTCCAGCTTAGGATGCTGTTCTACGGTGCCAAGCTCGATCAGGTCTTGTTCGACCCGTTTGAGCAGCTCCATACCCAGCTCCTGGTGAGCCATCTCACGACCGCGGAATCTCAGAGATACCTTGGCCTTGTCCCCATCTTCAAGGAAACGTACCAGGTTGCGTAGTTTTACCTGGTAATCCCCCTCTTCCGTCCCTGGACGAAACTTGATTTCTTTGATCTGCTGCTGGTGCTGATTCTTCTTGGCGATAGCAGCCTGCTTCTTCTTCTCGAACAGGTGCTTGCCGTAGTCCATGATGCGGCAAACGGGTGGCACTGCATCAGCTGAGATCTCTACCAGATCCAGCTTGGCTTCTTCAGCCACGCGCAATGCCTCATCGATCGAAACAATACCGACCTGCTCGCCGTCAGCGCCAATCAGGCGCACTTCACGAGCGGTGATGTTTTCGTTGATCGGCGCCTTAGGGGCGGCCCGCTTGTCCTGTCTCATTTCACGCTTAATAGTTATTACTCCAAATCTTGGCGACCACGCCGGGAAACCGCTTGCTGCAACTGTGCGGCGAACTGCTCGATGGGCAGAGAGCCCAGATCGACGCCTTCACGGGTACGGACAGCAACGGATCGAGTCTCGACCTCCCGATCTCCAATAACCAAGAGATAGGGAACCTTGAGCAAGGTATGCTCGCGGATTTTAAAGCCGATCTTTTCGTTTCTCAAGTCAACCTTGGCACGAAAACCGCTTTGATTGAGAGTTTTCTCGACTTCACGGGCAAAATCGGCCTGCTTGTCGGTGATATTCATGATCACCGCCTGGGTCGGCGCGAGCCAAGCCGGGAAGGAACCGGCGTAGTGCTCGATCAACATACCGATGAAGCGCTCGAACGAACCGAGGATCGCGCGGTGCAACATGACCGGGCGTTTGCGGTTGTTGTCTTCGGCGATGTAGCTGGCATCCAGACGCTCAGGCAGGTTCGGATCGTACTGCAGCGTACCGCACTGCCAGTTACGACCCAGACAGTCACGCAGGGTGAATTCGATCTTCGGACCGTAGAAGGCGCCCTCGCCCGGCTGATATTCCCAGGCCAGGCCGGATTCGTTCAGCGCCTCGGCCAGCGCACCCTCGGCGCGATCCCACAGCTCATCGGAGCCCACGCGCTTGGCGGGACGAGTCGAGAGCTTCATGGCGATATCGGTGAAGCCGAAGTCCGAGTAGACCTGCAAGGTCAGCTTGATAAAGTCGGCCGCTTCCTTCTTCACCTGCTCTTCAGTGCAGAAGATATGCGCATCGTCCTGCACGAAGCCACGCACGCGCATGATGCCGTGCAGCGCACCGGACGGCTCGTTACGGTGGCAAGCACCGAACTCGGCCAGGCGCAGCGGCAGGTCGCGGTAGGACTTCAGGCCCTGATTGAAGATCTGCACGTGGCACGGGCAGTTCATCGGCTTGACCGCGTAATCACGGTTTTCCGAGGCCGTGGTGAACATGTTCTCGGCGTAGTTGGACCAGTGGCCAGAACGCTCCCAGAGAATTCGATCGACCACCTGCGGCGTGCGCACCTCAACATAGCCGTTCTCACGCTGCACCTGGCGCATGTACTGCTCCAGCACCTGGTAGACAGTCCAGCCATTGGGGTGCCAGAACACCATGCCCGGCGCTTCTTCCTGCAGGTGGAACAGATCCAGCTGCTTGCCGATGCGACGGTGATCGCGTTTTTCGGCTTCTTCGATGCGCTGGATATAGGCAGCCAGCTGCTTCTTGTCAGCCCAGGCAGTGCCATAAACCCGCTGCAGCTGCTCGTTCTTCGAGTCACCGCGCCAGTAGGCGCCGGAAATACGGGTGAGTTTGAACGCTTTGAGGAAACGCGTGTTCGGCACGTGCGGGCCGCGGCACATGTCGACGTACTCTTCATGGAAATACAGGCCCATGGCCTGCTCATCCGGCATATCGTCGATCAGGCGCAGCTTGTATTCCTCGCCACGCGACTTGAACAGCTCGATGACCTCGGCACGCGGCGTCATCTTCTTGATGACGTCGTAGTCCTTGTCGATCAACTCAGCCATACGCTTTTCGATGGCCGCCATGTCTTCCGGAGTGAAGGGGCGATCGATGGCGATGTCGTAATAGAAGCCTTCGTCAATGACCGGACCGATCACCATCTTGGCGCTCGGGTACAACTGCTTGACCGCATGCCCAACTAGGTGAGCACAGGAGTGGCGAATGATCTCCAGCCCCTCTTCGTCCTTCGGCGTAATGATCTGCAGAGTGGCGTCGGTATCGATCACGTCACAGGCATCGACCTGCTTGCCGTTTACCTTGCCAGCCAGGGTGGCCTTGGCCAGACCCGCACCAATGGATTGAGCGACCTCCAGCACGGATACCGGATGATCGAACGAACGTTGACTGCCGTCGGGAAGAGTAATGATGGGCATGGCGCCTCCTCTCCTAGTGGTGACCCCTACCAAAGGTCACGTGGGTTGGGATGAGCCAGGAAGCGATTCGGCGGTATACCCGCCTAACAATGGCAGGAGCCCAAAGGCCAACCAGACCGAACCAAGTCACTGGAAGTAAAGAGTGCGGATGCTTTCAGAAAGCCTGAACTCTGACAAGCAGCCGCCTGCAACAAAACACGCAAAGCCTGCTCGAAAAATTCGAGCAATAAAAAAGGGGTCGCTTAGCGACCCCTTTTTATCGATTTGGTAGGCACAATTGGACTCGAACCAACGACCCCCACCATGTCAAGGTGGTGCTCTAACCAACTGAGCTATGTGCCTTCGATGGGTGCGCATTCTACGCAGATCTTTTTGGCCGTCAACAGATTTTTTCGCTAACTCACTGAAATAGGCCAATTTTTTATCAAAACCGGATCGTTGAATATTTTGCACGGGCACTAGCCGGCTATTTTCAACTCAGGTAGCATCGGATCATTCGTAAAAAATAAAGAACAGAGGTTCAAGATGGCGCACACGGCATATCCACAATCCTATTACGCCGCTTCAGCCAACCCCGTACCGCAACGCCCTGCCCTGCAAGGCGAGGTGGAAACCGATGTGTGCATCATCGGCGCGGGTTACACCGGCCTGTCCACTGCACTGTTTCTGCTGGAGAACGGTTTCAAGGTGAGCATCGTCGAAGCGGCCAAGGTTGGCTTTGGCGCTTCCGGCCGCAACGGCGGACAGATCGTCAACAGCTACAGCCGCGACATCGACGTGATCGAACGTACGGTCGGTCCCAAGCAGGCGCAACTGCTCGGGCAGATGGCGTTCGAGGGCGGCCGCATCATTCGTGAGCGCATCGCCAAGTACGACATCCAGTGCGACCTGAAGGATGGCGGCGTATTCGCCGCGCTGACCAGCAAGCAGATGGGCCACCTGGAATCGCAGAAGAAGCTGTGGGAGCGCTACGGCCATACCCAGCTGGAGCTGATGGACGCCAAGCGCATCCGCGAAGTGGTTGCTACCGAGAACTATGTCGGCGGCATGCTGGACATGAGCGGTGGGCATATCCATCCGCTAAACCTGGCTTTGGGTGAAGCCGCTGCAGTGGAATCGCTGGGCGGGGTGATCTATGAACAGTCCCCGGCCACGCGCATCGAGCGCGGCGCCATCCCGGTGGTGCACACTCCGGAAGGCCGTATCAAAGCCAAATTCGTCGTGGTCGCCGGTAACGCCTACCTGGGCAATCTGGTGCCGGAGCTGGCGTCCAAATCGATGCCGTGCGGCACTCAGGTGATCACTACCGAGCCACTGTCCGATGAAGTCGCCGCCAGCCTGCTGCCGCAGGACTACTGCGTGGAAGACTGCAACTACCTGCTCGACTACTACCGCCTCACCGGCGACAAGCGCCTGATCTACGGCGGTGGCGTGGTCTACGGTGCGCGTGACCCAGCCAACATCGAAGCGATCATCCGGCCGAAGATGCTCAAGACCTTCCCGCAATTGAAGGACGTGAAGATCGACTTCGCCTGGACCGGCAACTTCCTGCTGACGCTGTCGCGGCTGCCGCAGGTCGGTCGTATCGGCGACAACATCTACTACTCGCAAGGCTGCAGCGGCCATGGCGTGACCTATACGCACCTGGCGGGCAAGGTTCTGGCCGAAGCACTGCGCGGGCAGGCCGAACGCTTCGATGCCTTCGCCGACCTGCCGCACTACCCCTTCCCGGGCGGTCGCCTGTTCCAGGTCCCCTTCAGCGCCCTCGGCGCCTGGTACTACACGCTGCGTGACAAGCTCGGCGTGTAATCCCGCCCATCAAAGAAAACGGCGCCCTCGGGCGCCGCTTTCTTTTGCATCACGGACAGGTCGGCAAGGCCTGACACTGCCCTCCAGAACCACTGGCCTTCGGCGATGCGGCGAAGCGCCCATCCTCCGGCGCCAGACGCTGTGCGCAGGCCTGGGCCTGCTGCGCCTCAGCAGCACACCCCTGCTCACCCAATACTTGCGACAAGTTGAACCAACCCGCAGCAAAACCCGGCTCGCGCTTGAGGCTCTCACGCAACGCCTGCTCGGCGCCCTTGCGATCGCCATCGGCGTAGCGGCTGTTACTCAGGGCGAACCAAGGCAATGACTGCTCCGGCCAGGCCTCGGCGGCGCGGCGATAGGCGCGCCGAGCCGGCTGAGCATTGCCGGTTTGCTCAAGGTCGTTGGCAGCCTTCATCCAGACATGCATATCGGCCTGTGCCGGCAAGCGTTCCGGTGGCAGGGTCACGACCGCCCAGCGACCACCGCGTGCCCAGGTTCTGTCGAAGCTGTTGAAGCTGTCTTCGAGCCTGCGCGTAGTGGCCGAGCGCAAAATCAGCGTGCGCTCGCGGCGGTCGTAACCCACCACCACCGCGAAGTGCCATTGCGGATACCAGTCGAATGCCAGGTTCTGCAGCACCAGCACCGGGTTGCCGGCGGCCACCTCGGCGAGCACCGCCTCCAGGCGTGGCTGCAGCGGATACACCAGCATTTCGTGATTGCGTGCGGCGGCGACCATCTCCACCTGCAGGCTGCCTTCACGGCTGGGGATGTAGACCTTGTCCTTGAGCGCACCAGGCGTGGTCAGCACGCCACGCTGGTTGAGCATGGTGGCCAAGGCAGCCGGGCCGCACTGATAGGCGTCCTGGGGGAAGAAGGGAACGTCGGTGAGTTCCACCCGCTCAGGCAAACGCTCGCCCACCGGTGATAACACCGGGGAGCGAGCGCAGGCTGTGAGTAGAACGATCGATGCGATACAGCAGAGGCGAATCAGCGATTTATGCATTTGACGAAATTGAAGATGTTGGTGGCGCACAGCATATCAGTGATGATGAAGATCACCAGAAACAACACGATGATGCCGACCACACCTGCACCGGCGGGTGCCTGATCCAACTGCTGGTTGAACTGCGCCAGTTCGGCCGGGGTCAGGCTGGCGATACGCGATTCGACCTGATCACGGTCGACGCCCATCGATACCAGTTTCTCCTTCACCTGCTCGTCATCGAGCATGGCCATCAACTGCTCCTGATCCACCTTGTGCTGCTGCTCGGCGATCACCTCGTGAGTGCCAACCATTGCCGCATTCGCGGCAGGAATCTGCACCACCAGCAGCAAGTGAAACAGCGCGGTAATAGCTGCCAGACGGCGCATAACGGGTTTCATGGAAGTTGTCATTGTGGTTATCTCCTGAGGGACGAGGTAGCCAATAGACAGCATCCAAATCGCTCAGGTTCACTCCACCAGTCTGCGCGCGTTCACGTTTCCGTCAAAAGCTGGCTGAGCACCGCACGCAGCTTGCCTGGCTTGACCGGTTTGTTCAGCAAAGGCGCACCCAGCGCCTGCAATTCGCGACGACAGTCATCGCTGCGATCAGCGCTGATGATCAGCGCCGGAATCGGCCTGGAAAACTCATCACGCAGCTGCTGAATCACCTGACAACCGAGCACGCCGTGATCGAGATGGAAATCCGCCAGAATCACCTCTGGTGCCCTGCCCTGCAGACGCTGCAGGGCCTCGTTCAGATCGACCGCCGTGACCACCTCGCAGCCCCACTGCCCGAGCAGCGCCTGCATGCTGTGCAGGATGTCGACTTCGTTATCGATCACCAACAAGCGCCTCCCCGGCAGGGGGTTGCCGAGGACCGGTTGCGTCGCAGATTGTGCCTGGCGCCGCGGAGCCTCCTGCGCCAGCGGCACGCGGATGCTGAAGACCGAACCACGCCCCGGTTGCGAGCGCACCTGCACCGAGTAGCCCAACATGCGCGCGATGCGCTCGACGATGGCCAGACCCAGGCCGACACCCTTGCGCTCGGCCGCACGCCCGACCTCAAGCTGGCTGAACTCGAGAAAGATTTTGTCCAGTTGATCGGCCGCGATGCCGCGCCCGCTATCCCACACCTGCAATTCGACGAAAGCGCCACGCCGACGTGCGCCAAGCAGCACGCCGCCACGCTCGGTGTAACGACAGGCATTGCTGAGGAAGTTGCGCAGGATGCGCGTCAGCAAGCGGAAATCAGTATGCACCGTATAATTGGCAATTCTCGCGCGCAGGCGCAAACCACTGGCCGACGCCACGCTGTCGAACTCGGACGCCAGCGGAGCGAGCAACTCTTCAAGGCGATAGACATCGAGATCCGGCTTGATCGCCGCCTGATCCAGCTTGGAAATATCCAGCAGATCCGCCAGCAGATCCTCGGCACCTTCCAGGGCCAGGTGGCTGCGCTCCACCAGGTTGCGTTCGGCGCTTGGCAGCTCACGCTCGCGCAGCGTGGAGATCAACAAGCGCGCCGCATTGAGCGGCTGCAACAAGTCGTGGCTGGCTGCGGCCAGGTACTTGTCCTTGCTATGGTTGGCCGCTTCGGCCGCGTCACGCGCATCGCGCAGGGCCAGCTCGATGCGCTCGCGCTCCTCGATCTGCCGCTGCAGATTGCGGTTGGATTCGAGCAACTCGAAGGTGCGCGCCGCGACGCGGCGCTCCAGTTCGTCATTGAGTTGTTGCAGGCGCTGCTGCGCCTGCTTGCGCTCGGTGATATCGGCGACGAAGCCTTCGAAGATTCCCTCCCCTTCGGGCTTGAGCAGCAGGTTCATCAGCACGTCGATGGTGCTGCCATCGCGCCTGCGCAGGCGCGTCTCGTAGCCAAGCAGAGCCTGGCCCTGGCTCAGTCGCTGGCGAATCACTTCCAGCTCGTCGAAGCCGCCCACGAACAGGTGCCGAGCCAGATCGCCCGGCGACCAAAGCACCTGCTGCGGGTCGTCATAACCGAGCATGCGCGCCATCGCCGGATTGGCCGCCAGTACCCCGTCCTGCAGGCTGGCCTGGATGATCCCGTGTACGGCGTGTTCGAACAGCCATTTATAGCGGTTGCGCTCGACTTCCAGCTCTTCCAGGCGCGCCAGCAGCTCGGGGTAATGACTCTTGCGCGCCGACTGGCTGCCGAGCCCCAGCAGCCCGGCCAGCGCTTCGTCAGAGCGCCTCGCCATACACCACCTCGACGTCACGCTGGGTCGATTCACGCGGATTGGTGAGGATGCACGGGTCGTCCATCGCATGGCTGGACAAGAACGGAATGTCAGAGGTACTGACGCCGTGCAAGCTGAGCGTCTCACGGAAGCCCATGGCGTGCTTGAAGGCAATCAGGTGCTCGACCAGGCGCTGGCGAATCTGCGCATGGTTGAGCCCACGGCAGTCGATGCCGAGGGTTTCGGCGATGACCTTGAAACGCTCCGGCGCCGCACTGTAATTGAACGCCACCACGTGCTCGACCAGCACCGCATTGCACAGACCGTGCGGCAAGTCGAGGTAGCCACCGAGGCTGTGACTCATGGCGTGCACCGCGCCAAGGATCGCGTTGGAGAACGCCAGGCCGGCCTGCATGCTGCCAAGCATGATCTTCTCGCGCAGGGCGATATCGCCCGGGTTGGCGATCATCTGCACCAGGTTGCCGTTGATCAGGCGCATGGCCTCCAGCGCGTGCGGATCGGTCAGCGGGCCGTGGCCAGTGGAAACGAACGCTTCGATGGCGTGCACCATGGCGTCGATGCCGGTACAGGCGCTGAGGAACGGGTCCATGCTCAGGGTGGTTTCCGGATCGATCAGCGACACGTCCGGCACCACGGCCTTGCTGACGATGGAGAACTTCATCCGCTCCTGCTGGTTGGAGATGATCACGAACTGTGACACGTCGGCCGAAGTGCCGGCGGTGGTCGGGATCAGGATCAGCGGTGGGCTGGGCACGCGAATGGTGTCCACGCCTTCGAATTCGAGAATGCTGCGACCGTGGGCGACGACGATACCGATGCCCTTGGCGCAGTCCATCGGGCTACCGCCACCGACCGCGACAATGACGTTGCAACCCTCGCTGCGATATAGCTCGGCGCCCTCCATCACCTCTTCCACGCGCGGGTTGGGCGACACCTTGGTGTATAGGCAGTAGGCGATGCCCTGGGCCTGCAAGCTGGCCTCGACGTCGCCAGCCCAGCCCGCGGCGACCACACCGGGATCGGAGACGACCAGCACCTTGCGTGCACCGAAGGTCTTGGCGTAATTGCCGACGTTATGCCGGGAGCCGGCGCCAAAGATGATCTCGGGGGAAACGAACTTTCGCAGCTGATTCAATTCGTGGCTCATACAACGGCCTGAAATTTCTTGTTATGGAATGGCGATCAGCCTACTGCATTGCCCGGTTTATGCAATGCGACCTGCGCTTAGCCCAGACGTAGATAGAAGGCATGCTCGGCGCGCAGAGCCTCGGCCAGGTTCGCGGCCTGACGGAAACCGTGGCGTTCTTCTGCGAACAGGTAATATTCAACCGGCAAACCGCGCTTACGCAGCGCCTCGACCATGCTTTCGGTCTGGCTCGGCACCACCACGGAATCCAGCGCGCCCTGGAAAAAAATCACCGGTACCTTGATCCGCTCGGCCTGCAACAAGGGCGTGCGCTCTCGGTAGCGCTCGGCATCCTGCTCGGGGTCGCCGATCAGCCAGTCGAGATAATCCGCCTCGAACTTGTGGGTCAGCCGACGTAGCGCCAACGGGTCGCTGACGCCATAGAGGCTGGCGCCGCCACGCAGTTGCGGCAACTCGACCAGTGCACGTAGCGCGCTGAAGCCGCCCGCGCTGCCACCGCGTACGAATACGCGCTGCGGATCGATACGGCCATTACTGGCGAGCGAGTCGATGGCAGCGCGAATATCTTCCACTTCCAGCTCGCCCCACTGCCGTGCCAGACGCAGACGATAGGCACGCCCATAACCACTGCTGCCGCGATAGTTGAGATCGAGCACGGCGTAGCCACGTAGCGTCCAGAAAGCGATACGCGGATCGAACACCGGGTAGCAGGCCGAGGTCGGGCCGCCGTGCAGGAAGATCACCAGCGGTGGGCGCTCTGCGGACGACACGGGGGCGTAGAAAAAGCCGTGACAATGTTCGCCCTCACCCACCGTGCAGCTGAATGGCTGAGGCAGTGATAGCTGTGCTTCAGACAGCGGCTGCTCACCGCCAGCCAGCATCTGCAATGCGCCATCGCTGCGGCGAATGGCGAGCACCGCTTGCAGACGATCAGGAGCGGCAGCGATGCAGTAGAAATGTTCGTTGTCGGCAGCCAGGCTACGGAAACGCGTAAACCCTTCGGCCAACAGCCGATCTGCCTTTGGGTAGGGTGTCGCGGGGCCGCCCAGGCTGTGCGCACCGATTGTTTTGCCGTCGAGATCGCTGGTGCGCACGGCGCACCCTACCAGCGCGCCGACACCCTGCTCGAAACGGGTCAGCAGAAACTCATCGTTTTCCAGCGACAGATAGGTTCGACCGCCCAGTTGCCAGGGCGCCGGCGCGTGATCGTAAGACGCGGCATGCAGTGTTGTGTCGCCATCGACGCACCAGGGTTGCCACCACCCTGCCTTGTCGCTCAACACCCATAACCGGCCCCGGGAATCGAAGCGCGGCTGCTGCAGGGATCGATCACCGGCCTCACCTGACAGCACCCGAGTGCGCTCGCCGGACTCACGCTGGCACAGGCGCGTGGCGATCCAGGGCTGATGTGGTCGATCCCATTCGATCCAGGCAAGACGCTGGCCAGTGGGGTCAGCCACCGGCGCCGCATAGAAATCGGCACCCTCCACCAGAACATCGCGCTTACCGGTAAGGCCGATGCGCACCAGACGATGCACCACCGCGCCGCCCTCATGGCTTTCCTCCACCGCCAGCAATGCCTGCCAGGCGGGTACGAATGCCAGGTCGCCATAGCGGCAGTGGGACTGACTGGTGAGCAGGTAGGGTGCGCCGTGCGCACCGCCGTCCAAGCCGATATCGATGCAATAGACCTGCTGATCACGCTCATTGACGAACGCCACGCCCTGCTCCGTGGCGCAGCAGGCGCCGCCACCGTACTCATAGACACGGCTACGTACGGAGAAGCCTGGCGGCGTCAGTTCACTGACGACACCGTCACGACAGAAGAACAGCCCACAACGCGCCAGAGCAGGGTCGAACGCCACCCATAGCACGCCGCCGTGGGCAGCGTGCAGCTCGGCGAAGTCGGCGCTGGCCACGGCAGCCTGCTCGGCACTCCAGATCGCGCCGGGATCGGTCAGGCTTTGCATATGATTCGTGAGGCCTTCTCGTTGCGATACTGCAGGGCCTCAAGCCCCAGCGGCGCCTCATCGGCCTGCTGACGTGCAGCGAGAATCACGCCATGGTGCGCCGACTTGCTGCACACCGGGTCGGCGTTACTGGCATCGCCGGTGAGCATGAAGGCCTGGCAGCGACAGCCGCCGAAATCCTTGTCCTTCTCGGCGCACGAACGACACGGCTCGGGCATCCAGTCGTCGCCGCGAAAGCGGTTGAAACCGAAGGAATGCCGCCAGATATGTTCGAGACTGTGCTCGCGCACGTTGGGAAACTGCACCGGCAACTGCCGCGCGCTGTGGCAAGGCAGCGCCGTGCCGTCAGGGGTGATGTCGAGGAACAGGCTGCCCCAACCGTTCATACAGGCCTTGGGGCGCTCCTCGTAGTAGTCCGGGGTGACGAAGATCAGCTTGCACGGGTGGTTCTCGGCCGCCAGCTTGTCGCGCCACTGATTGGTGATGCGTTCGGCGCGCTCCAGTTGCGCGCGGGTCGGAAGCAGCCCGGCCCGGTTCAACTCGGCCCAGCCGTAGAACTGGCAGGTGGCGAGTTCGACGAAATCCGCCTCCAACTCCAGGCACAGCTCGATGATGCGCTCGATATTGTCGATGTTATGTCGATGGGTGACGAAGTTGAGCACCATCGGGTAGCCGTGCGCCTTGACCGCACGGGCCATCGCCAGTTTCTGCGCGAAGGCCTTCTTCGAGCCGGCCAGCAGGTTGTTCACTTCCTCGTCGGCAGCCTGAAAGCTGATCTGAATATGATCGAGGCCGGCATCGGCGAACTCGGCGATACGTGCTTCGGTCAGGCCGATGCCGGAGGTAATCAGGTTGGTGTAGTAGCCCAGGCCGCGCGCCGCTGCGATCAGCTCGGCCAGATCCTGGCGCACCAGCGGCTCGCCACCGGAGAAGCCTAACTGCGCCGCCCCCAGTTCACGGGCCTGGCGGAATACCTCGATCCATTCGGCGGTCGACAACTCTGTGCCCTGCTGGGAGAAATCCAGCGGGTTGGAGCAGTACGGGCACTGCAGCGGGCAGCGGTAGGTCAGCTCGGCCAGCAGCCACAGCGGTGGCCCTGGTTCATGACCTGCTTTAGCGAAGCTCGATCCAGAACTGAGCATGGGCCACCTCCATGAAGGCAAGAATGTCTTCGTCGATACCGGGCACATCAGGGAAGCGCTGGTGCAGGTTGCCGATGATCTCGGCCACCGAGCGCTTGCCGTCGACCTGCTGGAGAATTTCGCTGGCGCTGTCGTTGAGCTTGATCATGCCTTCCGGATAGAGCAGCACATGACAGCCTTGCGCCGGTTCGAACTGCAGACGAAAGCCGCGGCGGATGGCGGGTACGCTGGGTGGGAGGATGACAGCAGTCATTGTTCGGGCTCCTGACTGGTGCGCGCGGCGTACCCTACAAAGGGCGCGTCGAACGGAAATGCGGCCGTAGGGTGCGCCGTGCGCACCGCTTGCTCGATACTCACAGGGCTATACCCCGATGCCAAGCGCGCTCGTTGGTCACGGTGTGATACGGCGGACGCTGCAGCTCGTAGGCCATGCTCATGGCGTCGAGCATGCTCCACAGCACGTCGAGCTTGAATTGCAGGATCTGCAGCATGCGTTCCTGCGCTTCACGGGTGCGGTAGTGTTCGAGGGTGATGCGCAGGCCGTGTTCGACATCGCGGCGCGCCTCTTTCAGACGCTTGCGGAAGTAGTCGTAGCCGGTGGCGTCGATCCACGGGTAATGCTGCGGCCAGGCATCCAGGCGCGACTGGTGGATCTGTGGGGCGAACAGCTCGGTCAGCGAGCTGCTGGCCGCTTCCTGCCAGTTGGCGCGACGAGCGAAGTTGACGTAGGCATCGACGGCGAAGCGCACGCCAGGCAGCACCAGCTCCTGCGACAGCACCTGATCACGGTCGAGACCGACGGACTCGGCCAGGCGCAGCCAGGCCTCGATACCGCCCTCTTCTCCGGGCGCACCGTCATGGTCGAGGATGCGCTGAATCCACTCGCGCCGGGTTTCGCGATCCGGGCAGTTGGCGAGGATCGCCGCGTCCTTCAGCGGGATATTGACCTGGTAGTAGAAGCGGTTGGCCACCCAGCCCTGGATCTGCTCACGGGTGGCGCGCCCTTCGTACATGGCGCGGTGGAACGGGTGATGGATGTGATACAGCGCGCCCTTGGCGCGCAGCGCCTGCTCGAACTCGGCAGGGGTCATGGCAGGTTGGCTCATCAGTATCTCCGATACGCGTTGCCGTAGGGTGCGCCGTGCGCACCAGCATTCTTCAAGGTACGCACGGCCTGAGCGGCCCCGCACACCCTACAAAACGATGCTCATGCCATCGAACGCGACCTCGATGCCGTGGGCGTCCAGTTCGGTGCGCTCGGGCGAGTCCAGGTCGAGAATCGGGTTGGTGTTGTTGATATGGATCAGGATCTTGCGCGCGGACGGCAGGCCGTCGAGCACCTCGATCATGCCGCCAGGGCCGCTCTGGCACAGGTGGCCCATCTCACTGCCGAGCTTGTCGCCCACCTCACACACGCACATCTCATCGTCACGCCACAGCGTGCCATCGACGAGCAGGCAGTCCGCGCGGCGCATCCAGCCCAGCAGGTGCTCGTCTACCTGGCCCAGGCCCGGCGCATAGAACAGGCTGCGGCCGCTGCGACGGTCCTCGATGAACAGGCCGATGTTGTCCCCCGGGTGCGGATTGCCCCGATGCGGCGAATACGGCGGCGCGCTGCTGCGCAGGGCAATGGCGGTGATGCTCAGCGCCGGACAGGCGGGAATACTGAAGGGTTTTGCATCCAGCTCGATCAACTGGTGCTGCAGGCCGCCATTCCAGTGGCTGAGCATGTTGAATAGCGGAAAACCGGTGGTCAGATCCTGATGCACCATCTCGGTACACCAGACCTGATGCGGGCAGCCTTCGCGCAGGGTAAGCAGACCGGTGCAATGGTCGATCTGGCTATCGAGCAGGACGATGCCGGCGATGGCCGTGTCGCGCAGCTTGCGCGCTGGTTGCAGCGCCGGAAAGGCCTCGATCTGCGCACGGATGTCCGGCGAGGCATTGCACAGGATCCACTGCTCACCGTCATCGGAAATGGCGATGGACGATTGTGTGCGCGGCTGCGCCCGCAGGGTACCGGCACGCACGCCGCGGCAGTTGCGGCAGTTGCAGTTCCACTGGGGAAAGCCGCCGCCAGCGGCGGAACCGAGAATCTGGATATGCATGGAAGTCACCAGCGGGGATGCCCCGGACGAACCGGGGCCAGGAGCGATCAGCGGTTGGCGAAATACATGGTCACTTCGAAGCCAATGCGCAGATCGGTGTAGGCGGGTTTAGTCCACATGGTGCGGTCCTCTTTTTATGAAGCCGGGGCATTCCGGCAACCCCATTAAGCCCCCGCCAGGCAAGAGGCCAAATGGTACTTTGGGATGAATCGGCACTGGCATTGGTAGGTGACGCTATCAGTAGGCATGCCTCGCGCCTGGAAGGTTCCAGTCATCGCCCGAGCTGAAACATGCGCCAATAAAAAACGCGGCCGAAGCCGCGTCGCGATAAGGATCTGCTGCCGTTCAGGCCCATGGCTGCCTGCAGATCCACCCGGGTAGGGTTCTTCGCCTGGCAAGAGGCGGCGCACCGGAGCGAGCGCGCCACCGTTGGGATGCATCACAACTCAGAAGAAACCGAGAGGATTGATGTCGTAGCTCACCAGCAGGTTCTTGGTCTGCTGGTAGTGGTCGAGCATCATCTTGTGGGTTTCACGGCCGACGCCGGACTTCTTGTAACCACCGAAGGCGGCATGCGCCGGGTACAGGTGGTAGCAGTTGGTCCATACGCGGCCGGCCTTGATCGCACGGCCCATGCGGTAGGCGACGTTCATGTCGCGGCTCCACACGCCGGCGCCCAGGCCGAACTCGGTGTCGTTGGCAATCGCCAGGGCTTCGGCTTCGTCCTTGAAGGTGGTCACACCGATCACCGGGCCGAAGATTTCTTCCTGGAACACGCGCATCTTGTTGGTGCCCTTGAGCAGGGTTGGCTGGATGTAATAGCCGCTGGCCAGGTCACCTTGCAGTTGCTCGGCCGCACCACCGGTGAGTACCTGGGCGCCTTCCTGCTGCGCGATTTCGAGGTAGCTGAGGATCTTGTCGTACTGCTGCTGCGAAGCCTGGGCGCCGACCATGGTGTCGGTGTCCAGCGGGTTGCCACGCTTGATCTGTTTGACCTTCTTCAGCACTTCGACCATGAAGGCGTCGTAGATCGACTCCTGCACCAGTGCACGCGACGGGCAGGTGCACACCTCGCCTTGGTTGAAGAAGCCAAGTACCAGGCCTTCGGCAGCCTTCTCGATGAAGGCCGGCTCGGCGTTCATGATGTCGGCGAAGAAGATGTTCGGCGATTTGCCGCCCAGTTCGACGGTGCTCGGGATGATGTTCTCGGCGGCGCATTTCATGATGTGCGAGCCGACCGGGGTGGAGCCGGTGAAGGCAATCTTGGCGATGCGCTTGCTGGTGGCCAGCGCTTCACCTGCCTCGCGACCAAAGCCCTGAACGATGTTGAGCACGCCCGGTGGCAGCAGGTCGCCGATCAGCTCGACGAAGAGCGTGATCGACAGCGGCGTCTGCTCGGCTGGTTTGAGTACGATTGCGTTGCCAGCAGCCAGTGCCGGCGCCAGTTTCCACGCGGCCATCAGCAGCGGGAAGTTCCACGGAATGATCTGCCCGACCACGCCCAGCGGTTCGTGGAAGTGATAGGCCACGGTGCCTTCGTTGATCTCGGCGGTGCTGCCTTCCTGGGCGCGGATGCAGCCAGCGAAGTAACGGAAGTGATCGGCAGCCAGCGGCACGTCGGCATTCAGCGTTTCACGCACGGCCTTGCCGTTGTCCCAGGTTTCGGCCACGGCCAACAGTTCGAGGTTGGCTTCGATGCGGTCGGCGATCTTCAGCAGGATGTGCGAACGCTCCTGCACCGAGGTCTTGCCCCAGGCATCGGCGGCGGCATGCGCGGCATCCAGTGCCTTGTCGATGTCGGCAGCATTGGAACGGGGGAACTCGCCGATCACCGAGCCATCGACCGGGCTGGTGTTGCTGAAGTATTGGCCACTGAGCGGGGCGACGAACTCACCGCCGATATAATTGCCGTAGCGCGGCTTGAGGGTGACGACGGCGCCTGCAGAACCCGGATTCGCGTAAATCATGATGCTGACCTCTCTTGTTGTCGGAGCCCGCTGCCAATCGGGGAAGCGAGTCATGGTTCGATCTTAGAAAGCCCCCGGAAACCTCGGTATGCACCCATGGCACAGATCGCCTAGTCATTTGGTAGTAGAGCGGTCTGGCACGGGCCTTTGGCAGCGAGGTACAGGGCTATGGAAGCTAAAGGCTAGACCCGTTGGCCTGGTCTTGCGTTCCAAACCAGGAAATTTCGCCCGTGGCATTTCACAGCGGCTCGGCGCTGGCAGCGAGACGCCAGACACCGGAAACGACGATGGCCGGACAGAGTCCGGCCATCGTCTGACACCTCAAGCGATCAGCGCTTGGCCACCAGCTCCTTCGGCAGCTTGAAGGTCCACAGCATGCCGCCCTGGTTCAGGTGCTTGACGCGCTTGGCCACCTCACCGCCCCACAGCGGTACCGCACCGCCCCAGCCGGACAGCACGGAGACGTACTGCTCGCCGTCCATTTCCCAGGTTACCGGCGAGCCGATGACGCCCGAGCCGGTCTGGAATTCCCAGACTTTCTCACCGGTCTTGGCATTGAATGCCTGCAGGTAGCCTTCCGGATTGCCGGTGAACACCAGGTTGCCCTTGGTGGTCAGCACCCCGCCCCACAGCGGCGCGTAGTTCTTGTGGCGCCAGACTTCCTTGCCGGTCTTCGGGTCGATGGCGCGCAGCACGCCGATGTATTCCTCGTTGAGCGGCTTGATGGTGAAGCCGGCACCCAGGTAGGCGGCGCCCTTCTTGTAGGCGATGTCCTCGTTCCAGATGTCCATGCCCCACTCGTTGGACGGCACGTAGAACAGGCCGGTGTCCTGGCTGTAGGCCATGGGCATCCAGTTCTTCGCGCCGAGGAAGGCCGGTGCGGAGAACACGCTCGTGCCCTTCTCCTTCGCACTCGGCGAGCCAGGACGGTTGCTGTCGTCGTAGATCGGCCGGCCATTCTTGTCCAGGCCCTTGGCCCAGGTGATCTTGTCGACGAAGGGGAAGCCACGGATGAACTTGCCGTTGGTGCGATCGAGCACGTAGAAGAAGCCGTTACGGTCGGCGGTGGCTGCCGCCTTGATGGTCTTGCCACCTTCCTGATAGTCGAAGGAGATCAGCTCGTTGACGCCGTCGAAGTCCCAGCCATCGTGCGGCGTGGTCTGGAAGTGCCACTTGATGCTGCCGTCATCCGGATTCAGTGCCAGGCGCGAGGAGGAATAGAGGTTGTCGCCAGGACGCAGGTGCGAGTTCCACGGCGCCGGGTTGCCGGTACCGAAGAACAGCAGGTTGGTGTCGGCATCATAGTAGCCGCCGAGCCAGGGCGCGGCGCCGCCGGTTTTCCACAGGTCGCCCGGCCAGGTCTTGCCGGCCTCGCCACCACTGATGCCATTCTCGACAGCCTTGCCGTCCTTGTAGACGTAGCCCATGTGACCTTCGACGGTCGGGCGACTCCAGAGCAGCTCACCGTTCTTCGGATCGTAGGCTTCGATCTTGCCGACCACGCCGAACTCACCCCCGGAGACGCCAGTGATCAGCTTGCCGTTGACCACCAGCGGCGCCGCGGTGATGGAGTAACCCGCCTTGTGATCGGCGACGTTCTTGCGCCACACCACCTTGCCGGTGTCCTTGTTCAGCGCCACCAGCTTGGCGTCGAGGGTGCCGAAAATCACCAGATCGTCGTACAGGGCGACACCCCGGTTGATCACGTCGCAGCAGGGACGGATATCGTCCGGCAGGCGCGCTTCGTACTGCCACAGCTCACGCCCGGTGCGCGCATCGACGGCGAACACCCGCGAATAGGAAGCGGTGACGTACATCACGCCGTCCTTGATCAGCGGCTGCGCCTGCTGACCACGCTGCTTCTCACCACCGAAGGACATGGTCCAGACGGGGCGCAGTTCCTTGACGTTCTGCTCGTTGAGGATGTTCAGCGGGCTGTAACGCTGGCCCTGCAAGCCGAGGCCGTTGGTGACGATCTCGTCGGTGGTGGTGGCGTCCTTGAGAATCTCGGCGTCGGTGACCGCCAGCGCGGCGGCGGACGGCAACAGCATGGCGGCACAGAGTGCGGTGAGGAGGAAAGGCTGGCGAAGACCGGCGTGTTTCATTGCGGCTACCTCTGCGGGTTCATTGTTATTGCCGGGAAATTTTCCCGGTCTGCCGCAAATTCTTGGCTCACCCGGGCCACCCAACAATTGCACCCCCAGCCGATTTTCCTCGTTCCTTGGTAGCAATACCTGCTCCACAGGCCATGATGATGACGATTGCGGCGGCCCCGGCTTTGCCCGACACTTGGCCGCCCGCACATTCTGATCGGAGACGCCCGTGCCCCACCCTCGCCAGGAAATTCTCAACCATCCCGATGCAATGGACTGCACGGTCTATCGCCCGGACGAGCAGGACCCGGATGCCGAAGAGCAGGATCTGGGCGACGGCAAGGTGCTGATCACCGGTGCCTTCGAGCCGCCGCAGGATTGGGATGCGCACCAGCGCGAGGACTACTACGGCGAAGAAGACCCCACCCACTTCGTCAGCGCCCATATCGAATGCCTGGCCAAGCCGGCGACTCGGGATTTCTTCATGCCCGAGAGCGGTGACTATGTAGCCGTGCAGTCGAGCCAAGGCGAAGTGGTGATGTATTACGTCTACGACCACGAAGAGACCGAGCACGGCCGTCATTACGTGCTGATTCGTGACGACGAAGAGCTCTGATCGCTGAGAGTGGGAGGCGCTTCAGCGGCGACGCTTTTATACGCAAGTCGCGGCTAAAGCCCCTCCCACAGGGTATTTCCAGCACATGCTGGTGCGCGCGGCGCACCCTACCAAGCCGTGGCGACGTTCGCGTAGGGTGCGCCGCGCGCACCGATGACACCCCAGGCTTCTAATCCTGACGATCAACCCGCCCCATGGCGTTGCGCTCATAGCGCGGGTAGAGGTGGCTAACACTGCGGATCAGCTCATAGCGCGACAGATTGACCTGAGCGAAGCGCTCGGGGATCGGCGCACGAATCAGTTCGTTCATCTCCGCGCCCTGCTCTGCCCCCTGACGCAGCAAGCCATCGAGCCAGCCCAGGTAGTCACGCATCTGCACGAACGGCGCCGCATCAGTGGTCACCGGGCCATGGCCGGGCACGATCTGCTTCCATGGCATTGCTTCGAGTCGATCCAGATCAGCCAGCCACACATCCAGCCCGGGACTGTTCGGCGTGGTCAGCGCACGCTGATAGAACAGGATATCGCCGGCGAACAGCACGCCCGTGCGCTCATCCAGAATCGCCAGGTCGGCGCCGGTATGCCCCCGTAGCGCCAGCAGTTGCAGGCGCGTGCCGCCAATTTCCAGCGTGCCTTCCTGCACCTCCTCGGTGGGCAACACCACTTCGGTGCCGCGCATCCAGTCGCCGACCAGGCGGTACATGTTCTCCGCCATGGCGTCGCCCTGTTCGGCCAGCAACCGGGTGGTCTCGGGCAATGCCGCGATGGGCACCCCGGCGAAAGCCTGGTTGCCCAGCACATGATCGGGGTGATGGTGAGTCAGCAACACGCGCAGCACCGGTTTGCCGGTGGTTTGCTCGATGCTCTGGCGCAGCGCCTCGCCGTAGCGCCGTGAAGGACCGGTGTCGATCACCACCACACCGTCTGCGGTTTCGATGAAGCCGATGTTGACGATATTGCCGCCGTTTTCCGCCGCGAAATTATCGGTACTGCCCTCCAGCAACCAGACGCCATCGGCGATCTGCCGGGGTTGCAGGTGGTAGTCGAGCGCGTGAGCAAACCCGGTACCGAGAGCCAGCAGAAACAGTATCCAGCGCATGCTTTTCTCCTCGAAATACACCTGAGCTGCGAGCTTCGCCCCGAGGCGGGGCTCCTACAGACAGGGCGAGCGCTGCTGCCTACTGTGGGAACTGCTCCCCGCGGCGAATAGAAACGTCGTCAGAACGCGGCCTGGAATTCGTTGCCGTTGTTGTCGCGCAGCCACAACTCGGTCTGCTGATCGCCGCGTAGGTCTAAGGTCAGCGTCGGGTTCTCGCTGACCGCAGGGAACAACTCGATGCGTCCCAACACCTGGCCATCGGCATCGCGCAGCTCGGCCTGCTCGATGTAGAACTCGGGGATGCCGCCGACCAGGCCGTTGTCCATCGGGTGCGACACCTGCAGGCGCAGGCGGCTGTCCTCACCACGTTCGAAGCGCTTGCCCAGCACCTGGCCCAGTCGCTCCTCCCAGCCGGCCTCGGCGCGCACCACGCTGGGCGCAGTACAGCCGCCACCCGCCGCCTCGACGCGGGCCGAACCGATATGCCAGACGCCATCGTCGGTGAGCACTGCCGCGCGAATCGGCGTGGCCTGCTCGACCCGAATGCGAATGGCCAGGCTCGGCTCCAGATGCTCGCCGGGGGCGAAATCGAGAATACGCGGGATCGGGTTGAGTTCGGCCCAGGCCAGAATGCGCTTGACCTTGCCGCGGTAGGCGCTGGCGTCGATCTGGATCGGCACCTGGCGCGCATCCTCGGCGAATGGCGGCACCTCTAGACGAACCTTGTCGTCGAAGACGAAAGCCTCACCGTTGAGCAGACGCTGATGGTAGTAATCCCACATCACCGAGGTGACCGGATCGGGCGCGGCGGCCCGCGCTTCCCAGGCCCAGGCAAACAGGGCCAGCAATATCAGGCTACGCCAATCCATCGCCCACCTCCGGCTCGACTCTTATTGGTATTGTTCCGGCTTCTCGTAGCGCAGCCCGTAGCGCGCGTACAGGCGCTCGAGTGAGCCGTCGAGGATCATGTTTTCCAGCTGTTCTTCCAGGGCATAGGCCAATTGCCGATTGGTTTCGTGCACCGCCATGCCGATTTCCCAGATCTGCCGGCCCATGTCCGGGTAGGCGTTCTCGGCCAGCGCCAGTTGTGGGTCATCGGCCTCATGCACCAGCCAGTCCACCTCGCCACGCAGCGCCATCACCGCATCCACTTCACCACCCTGCATGGCCGCAAAGGCCAGCTTCGGTGTTGGGTAATGGCGGGTTTCCTGGCTGAGCATGCCGCCCTGCACCGAGCTCAGGTAGAACGAGGGCACACTCTCGACTTCGACGCCGACTGGATGCTGGCGCAACGCAACGATGCTCGGCACCTCGGGCAGACGCCGACGATCGAACGCCAGTTGCCAGCGCTCACGCTGATAGGGGCCAAACATCACCACGAGTTCGTTGACCAGCTCGCCCAGCTCGTTGCGCATCTGCGCGTAGTCGCGGTCGTATGGCACACGCAGCATCACATCGGCCAGTTGGCCCTGCGCGGTCACCCGGCCACGCCAGATGTAGTCACGCAGGTCGTCGTCAAGCTTTTCGCCTGGCGGCGCCCACATCACTTCAAGCTTCAGCCCAAGCCCTTCAGCCAGCGCCTTGGCCAGCTCGTAATCGACGCCACGCGGCTGACCGTCCTGCTCGTAGCTGTAGGGCGGGAAGTTCTGGTACAGCGCCACGCGCAGGGTGCCCGACTCGGTGATGCGGTCGAAGTCGCGCACCTGGGCCTGAGCGATGCCCAGGCCAAGCAGCAGGCCACACAGGAGGATCAGCAGGCGCATGACGCGAGCGCTCATGAAGAAATCGTCGCGAGCGATGGCAGGTCGCGCTTCGCCGGAGCACAGCAAGCGGAATGTATTGAAATACATGAGCATTGCGAGCACCGCCGAAACGCGAGATGCCGAGCGCAGCAGATTTATCATCAAGCGCTTACTCCTCGACGTGCACGCTCTCCAGGTAGCTACGCACCGCCCACAGTGCTTCCTGGCTCAGGAAGTCGGCCATCTTCGGCATGTACACGCGCCCATCGCGCACCGCGCCGTTGATTACCCGCTCCTTGAACCATTCGTCACCACTGGCGCCCAGTTCCAGCATCCGCAGGTCGGGGGCGATACCGCCGGACTTGGCTTCCAGGCCGTGGCAGGCGGCGCAGTTCTGGTTGTAGGCCGAGGAGCCAATCTCGATGGCCCGCGGGTTGTCGCGATAGGGGTTCTCGTCCAGCCATTCCTCACCCAGCGGTTCCAGGCCATCAGTGTTCACCGCCTGCGGTACCACATCGCCGTGCGCCCAAAGGTTGGTCGATGCGGCGAGCAACAGCAGCGCCAGGGTGGATTGGATCTTCTTGTTCATGGCTAGGACCTCATCTAATGCACGCAAGACAGCCCATACAGAGCTCGTGGCGACCATCTTAGAAAGGCCGTGCAAAGCGCCGAATGCTGCTTTGGTGGTCGCGTTCTAGTCCCTTGGTAGTAGGGCTTGTGAGGGGGTGTTGGCGATGCCTTGGCAGCAAGGCCAAGTCATGGGCCGACCGGGAAATCCTCCCGGCAAAGGCGGGAGTTTTTCCGTAGGCGCGAAGGTGGCCGGGTACCACCATCGGCTTGCCTCTGCTGGACATCCCTGGAACCCAGTTTTCGCGGTGTCACTGCAGCGACCTACCACCTCCAATGGGAAGCACAACGATGACAACAAGAAACCTACCCAGCACCCCGCGCCCTCTGGCGCTTGCCCTGATGTTGGCCGGCGGCCTGGCGCTGAGCCAGGGCGCGTTCGCCAAGCCGGTCACCTGGGAAGACATCGCCAACGACCACACCACCACCAGCAACGTGCTGCAGTACGGCATGGGCACCAACGCCCAGCGCTGGAGCCCGCTGGCTCAGGTGAACGCCGAAAACGTGTTCAAGCTGACCCCGGCCTGGAGCTACTCCTTCGGTGACGAGAAGCAGCGCGGCCAGGAGTCCCAGGCCATCATCCACGACGGCGTGGTCTACGTGACCGGCTCCTACTCGCGCGTCTTCGCTCTCGACGCGAAAACCGGCAAGCGCCTGTGGACCTACAGCCACCGCCTGCCCGACGACATCCGCCCGTGCTGCGACGTGGTAAACCGTGGCGCCGCCATCTACGGCGACAAGATCTACTTCGGCACCCTCGACGCCCGCGTCGTGGCGCTGAACAAGGACACCGGCAAGGTGGTGTGGAACAAGAAGTTCGGCGATCACTCCGCCGGCTACACCATGACCGGCGCGCCGACCATCGTGAAGGACGGCAAAAGCGGCAAGGTACTGCTGATCCATGGCAGCTCCGGTGACGAGTTCGGCGTGGTCGGCCGCCTGTTCGCCCGCGACCCGGACACCGGCGAAGAAGTGTGGATGCGCCCCTTCGTCGAAGGCCACATGGGCCGCCTGAACGGCAAGGACAGCACCCCGACCGGCGACATCAAGGCGCCGAGCTGGCCGGATGATCCCAACCACCCGACCGGCAAGAAGGAAGCCTGGAGCCAGGGCGGCGGTGCGCCGTGGCAGAGCGCCAGTTTCGATGCCGAGACCAACACCATCATCATCGGCGCCGGCAACCCGGCCCCGTGGAACGGCTGGGCACGCACCAGCGACGGCGGCAATCCCAAGGACTACGACAGCCTGTACACCTCCGGCCAGGTCGGCGTCGACCCGACCACCGGCGAAGTGAAGTGGTTCTACCAGCACACCCCGAACGATGCCTGGGACTTCTCCGGCAACAACGAGCTGGTGCTGTTCGACTACAAGGACAAGGACGGCAAGGTCACCAAGGCCACCGCCCACGCCGACCGCAACGGTTTCTTCTACGTGGTCGACCGCGCCAACGGCAAGCTGAAGAACGCCTTCCCCTTCGTCGACAAGATCACCTGGGCCAGCCATATCGACCTGGAAACCGGTCGCCCGGTCGAAAACGAAGGCCAGCGCCCGCCGAAGCCCAAGCCCGGCGAAAGCAAGGGTGAAGTGGTCGAAGTCTCCCCGCCGTTCCTCGGCGGCAAGAACTGGAACCCGATGGCCTACAGCCAGGACACCGGCCTGTTCTACGTCCCGGCCAACCACTGGAAAGAGGACTACTGGGCCGAAGAAGCGCATTACAAGAAAGGCTCCGCCTACCTGGGTATGGGCTTCCGCATCAAGCGCCTGTTCGACGACCACGTCGGCATCCTGCGGGCGATGAACCCGACCACCGGCAAGGTCGCCTGGGAACACAAGGAGCGCCTGCCGCTGTGGGCCGGCGTACTCGCCACCAAGGGCAACCTGGTGTTTACCGGCACCGGCGACGGCTACTTCAAGGCCTTCGATGCCAAGAACGGCAAGGAGCTGTGGAAGTTCCAGGTAGGCACCGGGATCATCTCCCCGCCCGTCACCTGGGAGCAGGACGGTGAGCAGTACATCGGCGTGACCGCCGGTTACGGCGGCGCCGTGCCGCTGTGGGGCGGCGACATGGCCGACCTGACCAAACCGGTCGCCCAGGGCGGTTCCTTCTGGGTGTTCAAGCTGCCGAGCTGGGACAAGGCCAGCGCCCAACGCTAAAGGCCCAACGCATGGCGCACCTGAGTGCGCCATGCGCCTTTGCCTGTAGGAGCGGCTGGGCGGCATTCCGTTTCAGCCGCGAAGCGAACCAGGCCATCACCCCGAGGACTCAACATGAACTACCTGCCCCTGCTTATCCCGGTCCTGCTACTGGTAATCGGCAGCCACGCCATCGGCGCCGAAACCCAGACCGACGGCGTGCCGCAGATCAACGGTTGCCGCATCGAACCCGACAGCAAATGCCCCAACGCCAACCTGCGCGGCGCCGACCTGCGCAACCTCGACATGCGCCGCATGGACCTGTCCGGTGCCGACCTTTCCGGCGCCGACCTGCGCCATGTCAATCTCGACCTGGCCAACCTGGAGAAAGCCAAGCTGCGTGGCGCCAACCTGACCCGTGCCAGCCTGCAACAAAGCAACCTTCGCCTGGCCGACTTGTCCGGCGCCAGCCTGGTGGCCATCAGTGGCTGGGCCCTGTTCGCCCAGGCTGCGCAATTCGAAGGCGCCGACATGCGCGCCGCCAACCTGGAATTCGCCCGCCTCTCCGGCGCCAAGCTGCACAACGTCCAGCTGCAGGCCGCCAACCTGGAAATGACCTGGCTGAGCAAGGCCGACCTAAAGGGTGCACATATGGAAGATGCCAACCTGCAGGAAGTGAAACTCAGCGGCTCCAACCTGGAGAACGCCAACCTCACCGGCGCCCGCACCCGCTTCGGCAACTTCCAGGACGCCAACATGCCCGGCTGCGTGCAATGCCCCAAAGGGTGGGATTGAGCCCGCTCGCAAACACCCACACCCCGTAAGAGCGGCTGGGCGGCACTGCGCTTCAGTCGCGATGCGCGCCTTAACATCGCGGCTAAAGCCGCTCCTACAGGTCGGCTGCAACATTAGGCTACAGGCTGCTCTTGTGGGAGGGGCTTTAGCCGCGACTGGCGCCTCCCAAGGTTAGCTTCGTAGCCCGATAAATCCGGGAGCAGTATGTATGCGGTCCCCGGATTTCATCCGGACTACACGCCAATGCCGATCAAATAAGCCTCCAGACCGCTTCCCGTAGGAGCCCCGCCCCGTGGCGAAGCGCTTCGAGTGCCCGTCGTACGGGTTCGCGGCGGGGCGCCGCTCCTACATCATCCGAGCGCCAGGCTATACAGCTCTCATCGTGGGCCTCGCCCATCTGACTTGGTGCAAAAACAACCTGAACCATGCCCACCCAGGGCAATCCCTTCTTAGGAACAGCCAGATCGAGGCGGCAGCATCCAGGCCGTCATCAGTCATTGCCCAAGAGGGATCTGCCGTGACCACCACCACTGCAACTTCACACGTCTACCCCAACGTTCTCAGCCCTTTGCACGCCACCCTGCTGTGCGGCCAGGTGCCGCTGTTTCTCGGCGCCCTGATGGCTGATATCGCCTACTACCGCAGCTACCAGATCCAGTGGAGCAACTTCGCCTCCTGGCTGATCGCCGGTGCTCTGGTATTCGCCGGTCTGGCGATGCTGTTCGCCCTGGTCGGGCTATTTCGTCGACGCAATCCGCGCCCGCTCACCTACTTCCTGCTGCTTCTGGTTACCTGGGTGCTGGGCTTCATCAATGCGCTGGAGCACGCCAAGGACGCCTGGGCCGTGATGCCCATGGGCCTGGCCCTGTCGGTGATCGTCACCTTGCTGGCCATTGCCGCCACCTGGGTCGGTATGGCCCAGCCACGCACAGGAGATGCCCGATGAAAACCGCCATCGCACTCACCGCCCTGCCCCTCGCCCTGCTGTTGACCGCCTGCGGCGAAGAGCCCGGCAGCAACCAGCAGTTCTACGGCGCCCAGCCGGACCTGCCCTCCCCCGAACGCGGCATCCTGCCAAGCATGACCATTGCCGAACCGACGCCATGGGATGATCAACGACCCACCGTGCCCGAAGGCTTCAGCGTCACTGCCATCGCCACCGACCTGAAGATTCCTCGGCAAACCCTGGTGCTACCCAACGGCGACATCCTCGTTGCCGAGGGCCGTGGCGGTAACGCAGCCAAGCTCAAGCCCAAGGACGTGATCGCCGGTGTGATCAAGGCACGTGGCAACACCTCGGTGGACAGCGGCAACCGCCTGACCCTGCTGCGCGACGCCGATGGCGACGGCAGCTACGAGCTGCAGACGGTGTTCGCCGACGACCTCAACGCGCCCTACGGCCTGGCCCTGCACGAAGGCAACCTGTACGTGGCCAACCAGGACGAGCTGGTGCGCTTCGACTACGAAGAAGGCCAGACCAAGGCCAGCGGCCCGCCGAGCAAGGTCGCCGACCTGCCATCTGAGATCAATCACCACTGGACCAAGGCGCTGACCATCAGCGAGGACGGCCGCTACCTGTACGTTGGCATCGGCTCCAACAGCAACATCACCGAGCGCGGCATGGAGGCCGAAGTCGACCGCGCCCTGGTCTGGCAGGTGGACGCCGAAACCGGCGCCTATAAGCCCTACGCCACCGGCCTGCGCAACCCCACCGCGCTGGCCATCCAACCGGGCACCGGCACCCTGTGGGCGGTGGTCAACGAGCGTGACGAACTGGGCGAAGACCTGGTGCCCGACTACCTGACCTCGGTGCAGGAAGGCGGCTTCTACGGCTGGCCCTACAGCTACTTCGGCCAACACGTCGACCCACGGGTGAAACCACAGGATGATGAAAAGGTGGCCAGCGCCATCGTTCCCGACTACGCCCTCGGCGCCCACGTCGCGGCGCTGGGCCTGGACTTCTCCAGCGAAGTGATGGGCGAGCAATATGCCGACGGCGTATTTATCGGCGAGCACGGCAGCTGGAACCGCAAGAACCCGGTGGGCTACAAGGTGATCTTCGTGCCCTTCGAAAACGGCCGCCCTGCAGGCGACCCCATCGACTTCGTCACTGGCTTTCGCACCGAAGACGGCAAGACCCGCGGCCGCCCGGTGGGCGTAACGGTCGATCCGAGCGGCGCACTGATCGTGGCGGATGATCTGGCCAATACGGTTTGGCGGGTGGTGCGAGAAGGTAGCGAGTGAGGCTAAGCAAGCGGTCACACCTATCGCCTATGGCTCCCACGCTCCGCGTGGGAGCTAGCCTGCGGCGCTCTGCGTCGCCTGCGAATTCAGTTGCGCCTCGCCAGTGGAGGCGGAGCGTCAAGAGCTGCATACCACGCGATAAAAGCAGCCCAGTGAGCCAACCATTGCGGCCTCAGGCACTCTCCAACCCCACCCTTACCACCCCACTATCAATCGCCAAATGCACCAGCTCCGCCTGCGAGGCGATTTGCAGTTTGTTCTTTACCAGGGTCTGGTAGTTGGACAGGGTCTTGGCGCTGATGCACAGCTTCTCGGCGATCTGCCGGGGTGGCAGGCCGCGGGCGAGCATGACGAAGATTTCGAACTCGCGCTGGGTCAGTTCGCGCAAGCGCGGGTCGAGGCCATCGCTGCTGGCGGGGTTGCAGGCCAGTTGGGTGGCCAGTTGCTGTTCGATATAGGCGTGGCCGGCGGCGGTGCGTTTGACCGCCTCCACCAGCACTTCCGGCGAGGAGTTCTTGGTCAGGTAGCCGATGGCGCCGGCGTCCAAGGCCTGGCGTACCAGGGGCAGTTCGTCGTGCATGGTGAAGAACAGCACGCGCAGTTGCGGCAGGCGCTGGCGCAGGCGGCGGGTGGTTTCCAGACCACTGATGCCGGGCAGGCCGATGTCCATGATCACCAGGTTGGGAATCTCTTCCTGTACCCGCTGCAACGCCTGTTCACCATCACAGGCCTCGCGCAGTTGCACGTCTGGCAACAGGGCGCGCAGCAGGCTGGCGTAACCCTGGCGTACCACTGCGTGGTCATCTACCAGCAGAATCTTCATGACGTTGCCTCCAGGGGAATATTCAGACACAGCGCCCAGCCGGCTTGCGGTCGACTGTGCAAGCGCAATTCGCCGCCGAGGCTGCGGCTGCGTTCGCGCATCGAGCGCAGGCCGATGCCGGGGCGCAGCGGCAGCGCGGTGCCCTGGCCGTTGTCGCGCACCAGCAGACGCAGCCCTTGGCCGCGGCGTTGCAGGCGAATATGTACTTCGCTGGCATCGGCATGGCGGGCGACATTGGTCAGCGCCTCCTGCACCAGGCGATAGAGATGGGCCTTGCTCGCCAGCGGCAGGCTCGGCAGTTGTTCGCTCAGTTGCAGTCGGCAGCGAATGCCTTGTGCCTGCTGCCAGTCGGCGGCCAGTTGCTGCAGTGCCGGGCCGAGTTCCAGACGCTCCAGCACCACCGGGTAGAGGTCGCGGATCAGGCTGCGAAAGCCCTGCTGCAGGCGCTCGCAGTTGTCGTCGAGCAGGCGCGCGGTGTCCTGCACCTGCTGCGACCGGTCGGCAATCACCTGGAGCAGGCAAGCCTGGGCGCGAATGCCGCTGAGGTATTGACCGAGGTCGTCGTGCAAGGTCTGGCCGAGGCGCGTGCGCTCGCGCTCCTGCAACTCCAGCAGCGCCTGGGTCAGCTCGGCGTTGTCCGCCTGCACCTGCTGCAGGGTGATGGCCATCTCGTTGAAGTGCGCCGCCAGGTGCTTGGCCTCGGCCAGGCCGTGGTCGTGCAAACGGGTATCGAAGTGACCGGCGCCGACTTCGCGCAGACCGGCGAGCAACTCGTCCAACACGCGCCGAGCCCGGTTTACGGCGAAGCGGATGGTGAGCAGGCTGAGGATCAGGGCGAAGGCGCTAAGCAGTAGCAGTTGCAGCAGCGAGTCGTAGATTTCCTCGATCTCGTCATAGGGGTCGAGAGCGATACGCAACTCGCGGCCATCTTCCAGCGGCCAGGCATCGGCCACCAGTGAAGCCGAGCCCAGCAGGCGCTCGGCGATCCAGTGCTCGATGAGGCTTTCGGTCTGCTGCTCGGGCTCTTCACCCGGACGCAGCCAGCTCACGCGGATATGTCGCAGGTTCTCGGTCAGCTCCGGGCGTAGGCTGCCGGGGTTGCTGCGCGCCACTTCACCGAGGTATTCCACCACCGCTTCGGCGGCCTGCAGCTCGCGCTGCACATCGTGGCTGGCCTGGCGCAACAGCAGCGCCAGCCCGGCCAGGGTCACCAGCCCGAACATCAGGCTGACGCCGAGGTTGATACGGCCTAGGGCAGTCATCTGCTTGGCCGCGCTATTTGACGACGAAGTAACCGAGCATGCCCTTGCCTTCCAGGCCCTTGGCATAGAAGCGGTATTTGCCCGGCTTGACCGGCAGGAAGAAGATCTCCGCCTCGCCAGCCTCTTCGAACTCCAGTTCAGTGAGGGTGACCGCCTTGATCTCCACACCACCCGCTTCGACCTTGCGCAGGTAGATGGAAGTGGCGAACTCCGGCGCCTGGAAGGCGTATTCCTTCTGCCCGCTGGCGATGATCTTGAGCTGGTAGGCCTGGCCGGTTTCCAGCTGGTATTCGGTCTGCGACATGAAGTAGTCGCTGTCGTCATTACCCAGCACCAGATCAGGCAATGCCACCGGGCGGCGGGTCATATCACCGGCGGCGTGCAGCTGATCGACACCGAGCAGGCTGATGATCAGCAACAGCGGCAGTAGCAGAGCCTTGAAAATACGCATGGCGTTCACCTGTTCTTGTTATTGGACGTTGACTGCCATGCTAGGAAGTAACGCCTTGCGCCGGGTTACTACCTTGGTACTGACGCGCTGGTACTTTGGGCATATTTCCCGGCAGCTGCGGGCTGACTGCCTAGCACGACCGCCCTACCCGCCACCATTGGTGCATCCATTCGCCACCATCGAGTTAGATACCCCACGCACTGGGCTTGCTAGCCTCCATTGCCCACGTCTAACCACTGGAGTATCACCATGCGTCAACTTGCCGGCCTGTTGCTGGGCGCGCTGTTGAGTACGCCGCTGAGCGCCAGCGACGACGAACAGACGCGCATTGCTCGCGAGATGATCCAGGTGCTGGACGCTTACGCGGTGTACAAAATGGGCGACTTCGACGAAGCCTTCGAGCGCTATCGCCGGCTCGCCGAAGCCGGTAACCGCCAGGGCATGCTCAACCTGGGCAACATGCACGCCGCAGGTCTCGGTACCAGGACCGATCTGGGGCAGGCGTTGAGCTGGTACCAACGCGCAGCTGATGCGGGCGACGCTATCGGCATGTATGAAGTGGCCCGCGCCCACGACATCGGGCTCGGTACGCCAGCTAACCCCGACGAGGCGCTACGCTGGTATCAGCGTGCCGCCGAGCAGGACAACGCCGACGCCCAGTGGGCGCTGGGCGAGCGCCTTTACCAGCAGGGCCAGCACGCCAATGGCCTGAGCTGGATTCGCGCTGCGGCCAGGCAAGGCGAACATGCGCAGGCCCAGCAATTTCTTGCCGCGCTGGACGGTGATGGCGTTGCCGCCATCCAACCCAATAACGAACAACGCCAAGCGGTACTGGCCGCACTCAGCCTGATCGACCAGGCGGCGCAGCGCCGTGACGTCGACGCGCTGGTGGCGTTGATCCGCGATGACGCCCAAATACAGGTGCGCCTCCCGCAGTCACGTAGCTGGCAAGCGTTGAGCAAGGCGCAGCTGCGTACATTGTGGCAACAAACATTCGCCCAGACAGATCGCTATCACTACCAACGTAACGAACCAGAACTGCTGAGTACTGATGATGGGATCCTGGCCTTCTCGCTGATTCGCGAAACGCTGGCACGCGGCGAACGTACGCAGCAGCTGGAAATCCACGAGAGCGCCCGACTGCAGCTCCTTGAGGGCAGGGCAAGCATCTACGGTCTGCGCCTGGATATCCGCCAGCGGGGCGAGTGAGCACGATACACCGCCACCCTGAAGAGCTACTACCTTCGTACGTGTCCGGCGCTACCTTGGGCATATTTCCCGAGCCGTAAGCGCTTCCTATGCTGGCGACACCCTTTGCAGGAGTCGTCCCATGCACCGGATCAGTTGCCGCTTGTTGTTCTGCCTCGCTGCCACATTCAGCTTGGTGGCCGAAGCCAGCGCGAACGAGCTGCAGGTGCACATCGGCTACCTGGCTCATCAACCACCACGCGGGCCATTGCTGTCCAACGTCATCCCCGAACCGCTGGACGCCGGCCGCCGAGGCGCGGAGCTGGCGATCATCGATAGCAACAGCACCGGGCGCTTCCTCAAGCAGAAGTTCGAACTGCAAAGCGCCGAGAGCGAGGATGCAACGGAGCTGCTCGCCGCCGCCGAACAACAGCATCAGGCCGGCATTCGCCTGTTCGTAGTCAATGCCCCGGCCGCTACCCTGCGCCAGCTCAGCGAGCGCCTGCCGGACAGCCTGCTGCTCAACGCCGGCAGCGCCGACGACGGCCTGCGCCGCGAGCAATGCCTGGGCAACGTGCTGCACACCCTGCCCAGCCGCGCCATGCTGGCCGACGCCCTGGCGCAGTTCCTCGCCGTGCGCAAATGGACACGCTGGCTGCTGGTCACCGGCAGCACCGAGGACGACATCGCCTACGCCGACGCGCTCAAGCGCGCCGCGAAACGTTTCGGCCACAAGATCGTCGCCGAAAAGCCTTGGAGCTTCGACAACGACCAACGCCGCAGCGCCCAGGCGGAAATGCCGTTGTTCACCCAGGCCAGCGAATACGACGTGGTGCTGGTGGCCGACGAGCGCGGCGACTTCGGTGAATACCTGCCCTACAACACCTGGTACCCGCGCCCGGTGGCCGGAACCCAGGGCCTGACCCCGACTGCCTGGCACAAAACGGTGGAAACCTTTGGCGCCGCGCAGTTGCAGAAACGCTTCGAGGAGCTGGCCGGACGCTGGATGAACGACCGCGACTTCGCCGCCTGGATGGCCGTGCGCAGCTTGGCCACGGCCATCACCAAGCAGCGCACCGCCGAGCCGCAGGGCATTCGCCATCTGCTGCTGAACGAACAACTGCCGCTGGACGGCTTCAAGGGCCGCAAGTTGAGCTTCCGCCCTTGGAACGGCGAGCTGCGCCAACCGATTCCGCTGGTACACCCGCGCGCCCTGGTCAGCACCTCGCCGCAGGATGGTTTTCTCCATCCCAGCAACGAAATGGACAGCCTCGGCTATGACCGGCCCGAGGTTGGCTGTGATCTGGCGGGGACGCCTCACGGATAGCATCTGTGGGAGGCGCTTCAGCGGCGACTGTCGCGGCTACGACTGCAGGCATGCAGGAGGTAGAGCGAAGCAGGATGCCCGAGCCGAAAGCCCCTCCCACAAAAAGCAACGGCTACCAACAACTACAACAAGAGGATCAACCCCATGCACCTGACCCGTCTTGCCTGCGCCGTCGCCTTCGGCCTGGTCTGCCACTCGGCCTTCGCCGCCACTGCCTACGTGTCCAACGAGAAGGATGACAGCATCAGCGTCATCGACCTCGACAGCCTGGAAGTCACCGCCACTCTCGATGTCGGCATGCGCCCGCGTGGGCTGCTGCTGTCCTCCGACAATAAGCTCTTGTACATCTGCGCCAGCGACTCGGACCGCGTACAGGTGATGGACCTGGCCACGCGCAAGATCATCAAGGAGCTGCCCTCCGGCGCCGACCCCGAGCAGTTCGCCCTGCACCCCAACGATCGTTGGCTGTACATCTCCAACGAGGATGATGCGCTGGTAACGGTTGTCGACACCCAGAGCGACGAAGTGCTGGCGCAGATCGAAGTCGGCGTGGAGCCGGAGGGCATGGCGGTGAGCCCCGACGGCAAGTGGGCGGTCAATACCAGCGAAACCACCAACATGCTGCACTGGATCGACACCAGCACCAATCAACTGGTAGACAACACCCTGGTCGACCAGCGCCCGCGTCACGTCGAGTTCGACAAGGACGGCAAGCGTCTGTGGGCCTCGGCCGAGATCGGCGGCACGGTGACGGTGCTGGACGTCGACTCGCGCCAGGTGCTCAAGGTGCTCAACTTCGCCATCAAGGGCGTGCACCAGGACAAGGTGCAACCGGTCGGGGTCAAGCTGACCGACGACGGCAAGTACGCCTTCGTCGCCCTCGGCCCGGCCAACCATGTGGCCGTGGTGGATGCCAAGACCTACGAGATTCTCGACTACCTGCTGGTGGGCCGGCGCGTCTGGCACCTGGCGTTCACCCCGGATCAGAAGCGCCTGCTGACTACCAACGGCGTCAGCGGCGACGTATCGGTGATCGACGTCGATACGCTCAAGGTGACCAAGTCGATCAAGGTTGGCCGCTATCCCTGGGGCGTGGTGGTGACGCCATGAATGCGCTGGAGGTGAGCGGCGTCGGTTTCGCCTATGGCGCCCGCCAGGCGCTCAATGACCTGGCCTTCGAGCTGGCGCCGGGGCGCTTCGGTGCCCTGCTCGGCCCCAACGGCGCCGGCAAGTCCACGCTGATCGCCCTGCTCACCCGCCTGTACGACCTGCAGCAGGGCGACATTCGCATCTTCGGCCATAGCCTGCGCGAGCAGCCGCGCCAGGCGTTGCGCCAGCTCGGCGTGGTATTCCAGCAGAGCACGCTGGATCTCGACCTCTCGGTGCAGCAGAACCTCGCCTATCATGCCGCGCTGCACGGCATGCCTCGTCGCGAGGCGCAGGCACGCATCGACGAGGAGCTGTTGCGCCAGGATCTCGCCGAACGTCGTCACGACAAGGTGCGCACGCTCAACGGCGGCCACCGCCGCCGCGTGGAAATTGCCCGCGCCCTGCTACACCAGCCACGCCTGCTGCTGCTCGACGAAGCCAGTGCCGGGCTCGACCCGGCAAGCCGCCTGGCGCTGGGCCGGCACGTGCGCAATCTGTGCCGTGAGCAAGGCCTGTGCGTGTTGTGGACGACCCACCTGCTGGATGAGATCGAGCCCAGCGACGACCTGCTGATCCTCCATCGCGGCGCGCGCGTGGCCTGGGGCAAGGCCAGCCAGTTCGGCGACGACCTGACCATCAGCTTCGCCCGCCTCACCGGTGACGAGGCGCTAGGCCGTGGCCATGTGCGTGAGGCGCTGCGGCCCAGTTGTGGGAGGGGCTTCAGCCGCGACATCCACAATATCGAAGAGCTCGCGGCTAAAGCCCCTCCCACTCAGTCCACACCACCCACAGATTCTGCAAAGGGGCCGCAACCATGAGCGCCTATTGGGAATGCCTACGTGGCATCGTCCTGCGCGAATGGCTGCGTTTCGTGCTGCAGCGCTCACGCTTTCTCAGCGCCCTGGTGCGCCCGTTGCTGTGGCTGCTGGTGTTCGCCGCTGGCTTTCGCGCCGCGCTGGGCATCGCCATCATCGAGCCGTACGACACCTACATCACCTACGACACCTACATCGTGCCGGGCCTGGCCTGCATGATCCTGCTGTTCAACGGCATGCAGGGCTCGCTGTCGATGGTCTACGACCGCGAGATGGGCAGCATGCGTGTGCTGCTCACCAGCCCGCTGCCGCGCGCCTTTTTGCTGGCGGCCAAGCTGCTGGCCACGGCGCTGATCTCGCTGCTACAGGTCTATGCCTTCCTCGCTATCGCCTGGGTCTATGGCGTGCAGCCACCGGCGTGGGGTCTGCTCGCCGCACTGCCGGCACTACTGTTGGTGGCGCTGCTGCTCAGTGCGTTGGGCTTGCTGCTGTCCAACGGCATTCGGCAGCTGGAGAACTTCGCGGGGGTGATGAATTTCGTCATCTTCCCCATTTTCTTCCTGTCGTCGGCGCTGTACCCGCTGTGGAAGATGCGCGAGTCCAGCGAGTGGCTGTACTGGCTGTGCGCGGCCAACCCCTTCACCCATGCGGTGGAGTTGGTGCGAAATGCGCTGTACCTGCGCCTGCATGTCGAGGCGCTGCTGATCTGCGCCGGCCTCACCGTGCTGCTGACACTGCTCGCCGTAGTCAGCTTCAATCCGCAACATGCTGCGCTGCGCAAGGCGGGTTGACCAATAGGGAATCTCCCCGTAGGGCGGACTCAGGAGCGAAGCGAACAGTCCGCCGTTCTTCGTAGACTCACGAATTCGATGGCGTACTGCTTCCCGAGCGGCCGGCGCACCGGGACGCCCTACGTTGCATGCAAGGCGCACCGACCTCTTCTACTACTTTGGTACTGGTTTTCCTCTCCAACGTAGAATTCCCAAGCCCGCGACCATGGCCTGTAATACCGCTACAAAAATAAGTAGAGACCTTGCCATGAAGTACCGTCTGCCCGTGCAAGCAGGCCTGATGCTCGCCTCCCTTCTGTTGGTCTGCGTCGTGCGTGCCGAAGAGCTGTTCGATGCCGACGGCTATCGCAGCAGCCAGTACCGCAGCCCCACGCCTTCCAGTCTGGAAGGCGTACAGATCGTCGATACTCCCGCCCTGCAGAAGCTGCTTGCCGAGCGCCCGGATACCCGCCTGATCGATGTTTATCGACGCCCCTTCGTGCAAGACCGCTTCGTCGAGGACGCGCCCCACGCCAACCTGCCCGGCAGCCTGTGGCTGGCCAACGTCGGCGACGGCAACCTGGCCCCACAATGGCAGCGCTACTTCACCCACTACCTGCACCAGCAGAGCCGTGGCGACGTGCGCCAGCCCTTCGTATTCTACTGCCGCTCCGACTGCTGGCTGAGCTGGAACGCCGCGCGTCGCGCCAATGCCATGGGCTATCGCCAGCTCTACTGGTACCGTGACGGCGTCGATGCCTGGGAACAGGCCGGCCTGCCCCTGGTACCCGCAAAACCCGCCGAACTGCCTGCTGCTTTCCTCACGCCCACTGCCACACCATAATCACAACAACGAGGTGCAAGGCCATGTACAAGATCCTGATTGCCGACGACCATCCGCTGTTTCGTGAAGCCATCCATAACGTCATCGCCGACGGGTTTCCCGGCAGCGAGATCATGGAAACCGCCGACCTGGACAGCGCCCTGGAGCTGACCCAGAGCCACGACGATCTGGACCTGATCCTGCTCGACCTGAACATGCCCGGCATGCACGGCCTGGGCGGGCTGATGAACCTACGCAACGAGGCGCCAACCATCCCGGTGGTGATCGTTTCCGCCGAGCAGGACAAGCAGATCGTGCTGCAGGCCATCACCTATGGCGCTGTGGGTTTCATCACCAAGTCCTCGCCACGGGCACAGATGACCGAGGCCATCGCACAGATTCTCGACGGCAACGTCTACCTGCCGCCGGACATCATCCGTTCGCAGAAGAGCGGCAGCTCGCGACAGCACCACGACAACCACAGCATCGCCCCGGAACTGCTGCAAGCCCTGACGCGCAAGCAACTGCTGGTGCTCGAGCGCATGACCAAGGGCGAGTCGAACAAGCAGATCGCCTACAGCCTGGATATCGCTGAAACCACGGTCAAAGCACACGTCTCGGCCATTCTGCGCAAGCTCAACGTGCATAACCGCGTGCAGGCGATTCTCTCGGCGGGCGATATCGATTTCGCCTCCTATCTGCGGCGCTAGCATCCGACAGGTTAGCTGTCGTTCCCGCGCAGGCGGGAAGCCAGCACTCAAGAAGCATCTCGGCTCCCGCCTTCGCGGGAGTGACGAACGAGGTTGTCCTGACTCCCGTCATCAAGCCGTGCTAAAACGGCGGCCTCACCGATTGGAGTCCACCATGCACATCCGCCCTTTCCGGCTCGCTGACGAAGCCGCCGTCATTGATCTCTGGCAACGCTGCGACCTGACCCGCCCGTGGAACGACCCGCACAAGGACATCCAGCGCAAGCTCACGGTGCAGCCCGAGCTGTTTGTGGTGGGTGAGATCGACGGCAAGCTGGTGGCCTCGGCCATGGCCGGTTATGAAGGCCACCGCGGCTGGGTCAACTACCTGGCGGTGTGCCCGGAGCAACGCCAGCAGGGCCTGGCCCGTCAGTTGATGGCGTATATAGAAGAGCAGTTGCTGGCCATGGGTTGTCCCAAGCTCAGCCTGCAGGTGCGCGACACCAACACGGCGGCATTGGCCTTCTACGAGCGGCTTGGCTACAAGATCGACGCCTCGGTCAGCCTGGGCAAACGCCTGATCGCGGATGACTGACGAGGCGCCCTTATCGTAGCCCGGATGAAATCCGGGGTAGAACGGCGTGATCGTTCCCGGATTGCATCCGGGCTACGGGCTCGCCTCGGTGCGCGCAGCGCACCCTACAGGAGGATCGACGCAGTGTCGTAGGGTGGATCACGCTCTACCGATCCACCGCTGCGGTGGATGTAAAAAGCGACATCCACCCTACAGCTCCTGCGCTCTGCTCGCTCAGGTAAACCCTGGGGTGCGCCGTACGCACCGGGTTTCAAGCCCCCGCCCCACGCTCCATCAAATGACTCATCGCCGCCTTCAACTTCATCGGCCTCACCGGTTTGTGCAGCAGGCTATGGCCCAGCTCGCGCATCTGCTGCTTGAGCTCGTTGCTGTAGTTGGCGGTGATCATCAGCGCCGGTAGCGGCGTGCTGCGTCGGGCGTTGATCTGTGCCACGGCGTCGACGCCATTGCGCTCGTCGTCGAGGTGGTAGTCGGCGATCAGCAGGTCGGCCTCGGCATGGTAGTTGTCCACCTGGCACGCCAGGTCTTCTTCACTCAGCGCAGTAACCACTCGGCAGCCCCAGCCTTCGAGCAGGGTGCGCATGCCCGCGCAGATCGCGGCGTCGTTATCCAGCACCCAGACCCGCGCGCCGCTGAGGCGTTCGAGCAACATATCCGGGCTGTCCTGCACGGCACGCACGCGCGGCGCGCGGCGGGTGAGCGGCACCTCGACGGCAAACATCGAGCCCCTGCCCTGCTGCGACGCGACGCGGATGCGATGGCCGAGCATGCCCGCAATCTTCTCGACGATCGCCAGGCCCAGACCCAGACCGCGATCCTGCTTGCGCTGCACGTTATCGCCGCGTTTGAACTCCTGGAAAATCTCCACCAGCTTGTCCTGGGCGATACCGATGCCGGTGTCCCAGACTTCGATGGACAGGCTGTTGCCGCGCCGTCGACAGCCCAGCAGGATGCGCCCGCTGGCGGTATAGCGAATGGCGTTGCTAAGGAAGTTGCGCAGAATCCGTGCCAGCAGTTGCACGTCGCTGCGCACCAGGGCCGAGCTGGGCAGGTAATCCAGGCGCAGGCCTTCGCTGCGGGCGATCTGGTGATACTCGGCGGCCAGGTTCTCCAGCAGCTCGCTTACAGCGAATGGCGCGATATCAGGTTTGATCACCCCGGCATCGAGCTTGGAAATATCCACCAGCGTGCCGAGCAGACTTTCCACGTCTTCCAGCGAGTTGCTGACGTTGCGCACCAACGGCGCGCAGCCTGACAGGTCGCGTTTCTCCAACAAGGCACTGGTGAACAGCCGCGCTGCGTTGAGTGGCTGCAGCAGGTCGTGGCTGACCGCGGCGAGGAACTTGGTCTTGGACAGGTTGGCCTGCTCGGCCTCGCCCTTGGCTTCACGCAGGCGTGCCTCCATCTGCGTGCGCTCGTCGATCTCGCGACGCAGCTGGTCGTTCACCGTGGTCAGCTCGGCAGTGCGCTCGCGCACGCGCTGTTCCAGGTGTTGATAAGCCTGGTGTAGCGCTTCGGCCGTGCGGCGACGCTCGGTGATATCGCGGATCAGCACGAAGATGCCGACCACCTCGCCACTGGCCTGACGGTTGGGCACATAGGAACGCAGCATGTAGCGTTCCTGGCCGTTGTGGTTGGTTTCGGCGAATTCGAAGGTCACGCTCTCGCCGGACAGCGCCAGTTCGACGTAGGGCTCCAGGCGCTGGCAATGCTCCTCGCTGTGTACTTCGCGCAGGCTCTGGCCGAGCATGGCGCCGCGCGGCCAGCAATACCATTCCTCGTAGACCTTGTTGGTGAATTCGTAGACCAGGTCGGCCGACAGGTAGGCGATCAACGCCGGCACGTGGTCGGTGATCAGGCGAATCCAGCGCTCGCTGTCGCTCAGTGCCTGGGCCTGGCGATGGCGCTCGGTGATATCGGTGAAGGTATTGACGAAGCCGCCGGTGGGCAGCGGATGAGTACGCACTTCCAGCATGCGCCCGTCGAACAGACGCACCTCCACCTGGCGCAGCGGTTTGCCGCCGGCGTCGCGGCTGTCCGGGGTCAGCGGCTCAAGTTCGCTTTCCGCCATCACTTCGGCGAACGGCCGATGGGCGTTGATCGGCGCCAGCCCGCAAAGCTCGAGGAAGCGGTGGTTCCACAATTCCAGCGCGCCCTCGGCATTGACCATGGCCATGCCCTGCGACAGGTTGTCGACCGCGCGCTGCAGCAGGCGCGACTTCTGCGCCAGGGCCTGCTCGCGGCGCAGAGCCTCGCTCTGCTTCACCTCGGTGATGTCGGTGTAGAGGATCACCAGCCCACCTTCGCGGGTCGGCCGCTCACTGACCTGCACCCAGCGCCCGTCCTGCAGGCGGAACAGGCTCGGCTCGCCTTCCTTGCCCAGCTGCGCTTCTACCACCAAACCGGTGCTGCGGCTCAGCCGGCGAATTTCCTCCAGCCGCGTGCCGGTGCCGATGCGCGCGCGGCTACGCGCCCACAGCGCCTTGAAACGGCTGTTGAACAGCACGATGCGCTGACGATCATCGAACAGCACGAAGGCATCGGAGATGCTCTCGATGGCGTCGATCAAATGCTGGTGCGCAGTCTCGGCACGCAAGCGCGCATCGCTGAGCAACTGGTTGCTGGATTTCAGCTCAGCCATCGCCTGGTTCAGCGCATCGGTGCGCTCGCGCACTTGCTCGGAGAGCACCACCGAATGCTGGAAGGCCGCGTAGGCGTCATCGCCACGGGAATGGATCGACTCGACCCGCTCGATCAGCGCGGCGTTGATGCGCCGGAGCTTGGCGTTTTCCTGCTCCAGCGCCGTGCAGCGTGCCTGCAGCTCAGCGCTCGGCACGCCCAACAGGTCGGCCAATGGCGACACCGGTAAAGGTCTGGTTGATGTGCATGCCATTGAACTGCTCTCCGTAGGTGTTGAAGCCGATCACCCGCTGCTGGCGCAGCAGTGTGGCGACCGACTCGACGCCGCCATCGTTCTCGATCTCCAGGCGGCGCAGGAAGCAGTCGCAGCCGATGGTCAGCAGCAGCGGACCGAGGCGCTGCTCCAGTCCGGCGAACAGCTGCGCAAGGTTCGGCAGCAAGGGCCCGGGGTGCATGGCGGTAAGGACGATGCCGTTCTCCACCGCGCAGTAGAAGGTCAGGCTGAGGTCGTCGTGCACCTGCTGGATCGAGCGCACGTAGTAGTGATCGCTAATGCGCACCGCCAGCGGATAGGCGGCGAACGCGCGCAGATCCAGCGCCTCGACCGGCACACCGATCAGCTCGGCATATTCCTGCGCGGCCGGTGCGGCATTGAGTTCGTACACCCGGCGTGTGGCGCTGTCGGCGCGCGTCACCACCAGCTTTTCCGCACTGGGCTGGATGTGATGGGTGCTGAACACCTCGAACTCCAGCCAGGTGTTGAACAGCACCACGACCGCTGCGCCGCTGTGGAAGCGGCCGCCGTGATAGACGTGGGTGTGGGTCAGGTGGTTGTCGTCGCCGGCCGAGCCGCCGAAGTGCGGGATGCTGCCCAGCGCCGCACTGAGTGCGCCGAGCACCAGTTCTTCGCGGCTGGAAAGTCCGTCGAGCAAGGTCAGGGCGAAGCTGTGGCCCTTGATCGAGGCCAGCTCGTTGCTGCGGCAATTCTTGACCAGACCATCGACCAGTTGCTGCGCGTCGAGCAGGTTGAAGCGCTCCATCTCGTCGATCAGCACGCTGGCGATGGAGAAGCAGCGTAGGTCGAATCCCAGTGCCACCACGCAACCACGGTCGTAGCCCTGCGGGGTGATTTCGCCGGCGCTGGTACAGCCCACCAGGCTGACACCGCCGAAATGGGCCTCCAGCGCCTGGCCGAGACCGTCGAGATCGTATTCGGCCGAGCAGAAGAACAGTACGAAACCGAGATAGGGATGGATCAGCTGGCGTGCCAGTTCCTGGGCGGCCAATTCCACATCCTTCGTGCTGGAGACGGCGCTGAGCACGCCCTCCGACTGTTCCAAGGCCATATCACGCCCCAATTCACGTGCTGATCATGGGGAAATTCTACGAAGCCGGTGCTGCCCGCCCCATGCTACTTGAGTACTGGATAGCCGACCCGTAGGGCGTACTCGCGAAGCAGTACGCGAGGCGGCAAGGGCAATCGGGGGATGCGACCCCGGATTTCTCGTTCGTCTTCACAAAAGGGGGACCACTGGTACGCATGGCGCCCCGGGACGCCGCCATGCTCGTGTAGGGTGCGCCGCGCGCACCAGGGCCCTCAATGCGCCGGCCAGAACATCAGGGTCAGCACGAACATCCCGGCGTAGAAGCCGATCTCCAGGGTTTCCGTCCACGGCTGGATGCGCTTGATCGCGCCATGAACATGCACCAGCACCATCAGCAGGGCCACCGCGGCCAGCACCTCGAAGGTGGTGTGCAGCGCTTCACCGGTCAGCGCGGCGCGCAGCATCAGCGCCTCGACGATCAGAATGAAGGCGCCCAGGCAACGCCCGAAGTACACCGCCAGGTCGATGTCCTGCGGAATGCGCCAACGCATCAGGCGGGCCCAGGTCAGCGGTACGAGGAAGATGGGTAGCGCGAAGACCAGCGTAGTGCTGATCGCCAGCACCAGCAGATAGGTTTGAGCCGATTCGCTCCAGAGTCCGATCATTGAATTCTTCCTTTCGATTCCTAAAAAGAACGGGAGGCCCTTGGGCCTCCCGTTGTCCGCAAGCCGTATGGCTTACCAGCTGAGTACCGCACCGACGGCGAAGGTGTCGGTGTCCTCGTTCAGACCGCTGCCGGCGGCGGCGTCGATCTGGTACTGGTTGTATTCGGCGACCAGCTTGAGGTTGTCGTTGATGGTGCGGAAATAGGCGATGCCGCGGGTCTCGTAGTCCGCTGCCACGCCTAGGCCGTTGCCGTCGTCCTCGGTCTTGCCGTAGGACAGCGCCACGCGGTTCTTGCCCCAGGTGTAGGAGCCCTGCAGCAGGTAGCCGTCGCTGTCGATGTCACGCAGGGTCGGCTCGCCCAGGTTGTTGGTGAAGAACGGGTTGATGCCCTTGGCCTGGAAGCCCGAACCAGTCAGCGACAGGCCGCCGAACTTGGCCTGCACGCCATAGCCGAGGCCCTTGGAGGTGACCTTGTCGACGGTGTCGTCGGTGTTCTCGGAGGTCTGGTAGGCGCCGTTGACCCAGGTGTAGATGGTCGAACCGCCCAGATCGAACTGGTAGCTGACCTCCGATTCGAAGCGCGGGTTTTCCTGGTAGGCCTTGCCGGTCGGGCTGTCGTCGTTGGTGTCGACCGGGTCCATGATGCCGACCGCGACACGCAGGCCTTCAGCCAGGTTGTTGTTGCGGTAGGTGATCTGCGAGGTCGGGAACGGATACGGGTAGCCGGTGCCGATGTTGCCGAAGGACACGCCATTGCCGTCCACCAGGCCAAGGGTGTCGGACACGTTGCCGTAACCGGCCAGCAGCTCATCGAGGAAGATGTTGGAGCGCGAGAACAGGCCGAAGTCCTTGCCCACCAGCACTTCGCCCCACTCCGGGCTGGAAACGGTGCCGTAGAACTGACGAACGTCGATGGCGGTATCGGTGCCATTGGTTTCGCTGTCGTTGATGGTGACCCAGAAGGAGGAGCGGCCGGTCAGCTTGAGCCCGTCGATCTGCTTGCCGAAGTTGAAGCCGATCCAGTTGGGCAGAAAGCCCATCTTCACCCGCGACTGGCGGCGGTCGAACTGCTCGCCATCACGATCCACGTCGCTATTGACGTAGAAGGCGTTGATGTAGCCGTCGGTGGAGAAAGTGGTGTCGTCCTTGTCGTACAGGACGATCTCGGCGGCGGCCTGCTGCGCAGTCGCCAGGGCGACGGCCGTAGCCAGGGTCAGGGGCAGAAATCGAGTGATGGCGATCTTGTTGTTGTTCATAACGCTCTCCGCTTGAGTGGCGACCGCCAGGGCAGTCGTGTCGGAGGCGATTATCGAAAGCAGGTCCGGCGAGCCATACGCTGCCTTGGCAGCGATTCGCTGCTGCTTTGGCCGGGCGCTACCGGCCCGCTCCCGCCGGCTCGCGACTGACCTGCTACCGGTAGCAGGAGAAAGGTCGTAGTACCGGGCCAGCCCTAGGGCGTAGACGCGCACGCAAAGCGCTGTGAAAAGGGAAATAGGCAAACGTCTGCAGGCAAACGCAAAACGCCCAGGCCTGCATATGGGAATGGAGAGCGGGAGGAAAAACGGTGCAGTTAGGCCGGCGATGGTGCTCCGCTGGCCAACACGCGCCAGTCGCGGGCGCTTAGCAACTGCTTATGCGCTCGCAGCAGATCGCTAGAGGTCAGGGCCACCAACGCCTGCTGCACCCGTTGCAGGTGCACCTCAGGCAAGCCTGCCAGATGCAGCTGCCATAGCTGCTCGGCACGTGCGAGGTTGGCCTCAGCCGGGCTCACTGCCGGCAGCAAGGCATCGCGATAACGCGACACGGCCTCATCATCCAGCGCAGCGAGCGACTGACGCTGCTCGCCCAGAAAGGCGCGGATATGCTCGAAGATGCCAGCCGCCTCGCAGACGGGTGACTGCAAGGCAAACAGCAACCCCCGGCAACCCTCGACCTGGCGGAAGCCGGCGAACAGCGCGTAACCCAGTTGCAACTCACCGCGCAGGCGCTGGTAGAAACGCCCCTGCAAAATCTGGCCAAGCAGACGCCAGGCAGTCTCGGTGCAGGCATCGACGGCAGGCAAGGGACAGAACAACAGCAACGCGGCATCCGTACTTGGCTGCGCGACCTGGTGCCAGTCGATGCCAGTCCCGATACACGGCGCGGGCGACAGATCCGTGAGCGGCTCGACAGCCACGCACGACTCGTTCAACTGCGCCTGCTCGCGCGCCCCAAGCCCAACACTCAGCCCTTCCAACCGCGAGGCCCTGGGCAGCTCGCACAGCTGCGGCAAACGCTGCAACAGCGCCCGCAACAGCATGCCCTGGGAAGCGGGCTCGACTGGTTCATCCCGCGCGGCCAACAGCAGCGGTACCAGCAAGGCACTGAAGGCCGGCAACAGCGGCGCAGGCCCGCGCAATGAAAGGCTCCAGCCAGCCGCACGCACGCTCAGCTGGCAGGCGATGCCAAGCCGCTCACCGCGCCAGCGCAGATCGGCACTAAGCGACAGCAATCCCGCTTCGATGACCGCCGCGTCGCCCACCACTGCACAGGGGCCTCGCCAGTAAAGCGCAGCCGGCCCGCCCTCGACCTGCCCCGGATGATGTCGCAACGCGGCCAATGGCAAAACGGCCGATGCCACCGCAGCGCCGGCCAGCAACGGATCATTGCCAGGCAGCCGCCAGGGATGGTTCGACATTGGGGTTGGCAATGGCATCGGCAAGGCCTGCAATGGCAAATCCAATCCAATTGCCGGCCACAAGGGTCGCGCCTGCTCGCCACACTGCAATTCGATCAGCCCATCACCACGAACCAGGCGAGCCAGCACGGCATTCAGGTCGCGCAGGGTCTGGCTATCGTCCTGAACAGGCGATTGCAGCTCCCTGGCGGCCGCCAACGGGCTGAGCCCAAGCAACCTGAGCGCTGCTGCCTGCTGCTGGTGCTGCAGTCGCAATGACCAATCTGTATCGCCCTGCAACTGCGTGGCCCAACTCTGCACGGTGGCGCGCACTGCGCCGCCCTGCTCCGCGCTGGCGCCAGGAAAGTCCAGACGCAGCAGGCATTGCCCACCGTGCTGATACAGCACCCGCGCCTGCAACTGCCGGCACAATTGCATCGCGCGCAAGCCGTCGAGCAAGCCGCCGGGCGTAGGGTCCTGCAAGGCATCCAGCAACAGATCCAACGATGCGTTCAGGTCGCGGGTGTCGAGCTGCACGGCAAGACCCAGGTACACACCAGAGCGACTGTGTTGCAGATGCAGGCACGGCGCTCGCAGCGGCAGCAGGTCCGGCGGCGGAGCGGAACAGGCGTCGCCCTCGCCTGCCGGCAACCTCCCAAGTAGCGCCTCGGCGATATCCAGCAACTGCTCGGCCGGTTGTGGCCCGACCAGAGTCAGGCTCATATGCCGAGCCTGGTAGTGGCGCTGATGATGATCACGCAGCGCCCGCTGAAATTCCGCAGATTCCACAGCCAGCGTGCTGCGATCACCGGCCAGGAACGCGCCGCAGCGATGCCCGGCGGCGAGCGCCTGGCCCAGCGCATGATCGATGCGACTGTCGGCATCCTGGCTGCGCGCCTGGTATTCGGCGTCCAGCACCTCGCGCTCACGCAGCTGCGCGTCGATCGCCAGCAGCGGCTGGCCGAGCATATCCAGCAGACGTGTCAGCGCTGGCTGCAGCAACTCGGCCGGTACCTCGCAGACGAAGTCGGTGTAACGCGTCTGAGTCGAGGCATTGACCAGCCCGCCATGGCGCTGGACGAAGGCCATCAAGCCCTGATCGACCGGGTATTCGCGGCTACCGAGAAACAGCAGATGCTCCAGAAAGTGCGCCAGGCCCGGATAGGCCTGCGGCTCGTCATGACTGCCGGCGGCCACCCGCAGACACAACCCCACCTGCTGCGCCCAGGGCTGCTGCTGCGCACACAAGTGCGCGCCATTGGCCAAGCGCCGAACAGAGGCAGAACGTGGAGCGTACAGGGTCATCGAGGGTTCTCTGGGCAGCTTACCGTTCAGCTTCGACAACGCACCAGCGCCAGGCAATCCTGCTTTCGGCCGAGTAAAACGCGCCTTTGGTCGTAAAAAGGGTGCACGCAGAAACGCAAACGCCCCGAGACTCGCCTTGCGGTGAGTGTCGGGGCGTCGATTGGCAGACGTCAGCTGCGGCAGTCTTCGATCAGGCCTTTGACCAGACCAATCATCAGCAGCAGCATCAGCCCCATGAACGGCAGGCCCATGGCCACGGCACCAGCCTGAATGCCCTTGAGCGCAGTATCGCCACCAATCACGAACAGCGTGACGGTCACCAACGCGATCATCACCAGCCATAGCACGCGCTGACCCGGCTGGGTGTCGGGGTCGCCACCAGCCGACAGGTTGTCGATCACCAGCGCACCGGAGTCCACCGACGTCACCATGAAGAACACCAACAAGGCGACCACCAGCAGCGAACCGATACCGGCCAGCGGCAGCATTTCCAGGAACTGGAAGATAGCCATGTTGACGTCACTGAGGCCAGCCGCCAGGGCACCGCTGCCATCGATCACCTGGGCGATGGCGCCGCCACCAAAGGCAGAGAACCACAGCAGCGTGACCACGGTCGGCGCCAGCATCACCATGCCCACCATCTGGCGCAGGGTGCGACCCTTGGAAACGCGTGCGACGAAGATCCCCACCAGCGGGCCCCAGGTGCACCACCAGGCCCAATAGAACACCGTCCAGCCCTGGAACCAGTCCTGATCAGGACGATCGATCCAGTTGCTCAGCGGCAGGAACATCTGACCGTAGTCGACCGCTGCGCTCAGGGTGTTGGAGAAGAACGCCATGCCCCCAATACCCACCGCGACCAGCAGAAACAGCACCAACGCCAGCAGCATGTTGATGTTACTCAGGACCTTGACCCCGGCATCCAGCCCCCGCCACAGCGAGAACGCGGCCAGGCCGGTAACCGCGACGATGAACAGCAGTTGAAAGGCAAAGGTATTCGGTGTGCCCAGCACGTGGGCAATACCGGCCGTGGCCTGCATGGCGCCCAGCCCTAGGGAAGTGGCCAGGCCGAAGATGCTCAGCACCACGGTGAACACATCGACCATCTGCCCTGGCAAGCCACGATGCCCACGCCCCAGCAGCGGCTGCAGACCGGAACTGAGCGACAGTGGCAGGCCCTTGTTGTAGGAGAAGTACCCCACCACCAGAGCGCTGGTCAGATAGATCGCCCAGGGGTGAAAACCCCAGTGATACAGCGTTGCGCCCATCGCCGCATGAGCGGCCTCCGGGGTGCTGGCTGCCACGTTCAGCGGTGTTTTCCACCAGGCGGTGTATTGCGCTACCGGTTCGGCGACGCCCCAGTACAGCAGGCCGACGCCCATACCGGCGGCGAACATCATGGAGAACCACGACAGGGTGCTGAATTCGGGTTTGGCATCACGACCACCGAGACGCACCTTACCCAGCGGCGACAGCGCCAGGCCGGCGCAGAACAGCACCGCCAGATTGCCCATGATGATGATGAACCAGTCGAAGTTCTTCAGGATCCAGCCCTTGATGCCTTCCAGCGTCTCGCCGAAGACCACGGGATTGCTCAGTGCCAGGAGAACCAGCAACAGGATGATGGAGAAGGAAACGGGGAATATGACGCGATGGAAGTTCAAGCCGAGCACTCGAATATTGAAGTCTCGACCGACTATGTCTTCCGCAACCATAGGCTTCATGCACGCACCTCGATTTTGTTCTTGTAATAGTTTTCTCCGCATCCGGACTGAGCCCTGCAGGTGCAGTTGGCGGCTCGGTAATCGCTGCGGATGATCAATAGTCGAACAGGCGCGAATCCATCGACAAACCATTTAATCTGCGCGACTTATGACTTTTAATCATCAATCCACACGGTCGCTCAGGGCACCTCGCAAAAGCCTCAAAGCCATATTTCATGGGCGCTGGTGAGCCGCCAGGCAGGCACCTGCAGGCTCGTCGTTATGGCTGAGCTTTGCGCATCCATTCGCAGGTAGGGATGGATCGTTCAGAGCCTCTGGCTGGGTGCCTCCTCGACTCGCTCCTCCACGCTGACCGCTGGTTCGATAACCGCAGCCAGGGTCGTGCAGGCAAGGGCATTGGGTGTGGCCTGATGCTGCAGAGGCGCATCGTCCTGCAGGTGCTCGCCGGTCACGCGCCCTTGCCCCACGGCAACCGCCAATACCGCCGCGCTGATGGCAAAGAACAGATAGAGGCTGGAGGGGCCGAAATGCCCCATCAGCGCACCGGCCAACAGCGGACCGATGCAGGCGCCCACGCCGAAGGTGGCTAGCAACAAGCCCGCCAGTGACACGCGCAGACGCGGCTCCATATTGTCGTTGGCCAGGGCCACGCCGAGCGGGTACAGGCAGAACTGCAGAAAGCCGATACACGCGCTGAACAGCAGCAGCACGCCTAACGACAGGCCCTGATAGAACGCCAGCGGCAGGCAGGTCAGGATCAGCAACGCCGCCACACCGCGAATAAGGCTGGCGCGTGGCAGACGATCCGACAGCCAGCCCAGTGGGAGTTGCGCAAGCAGCCCGGCTGCAATCGCCAGGGCCATGAACTGGCTCACCTCCACCGTGCTCAGGCCCTGTCGGCTGGCGTAGATCGACGACAAGCCATAGAAACCACCGTTGATCATCCCCGAGATCAGTACGGTGAACAGCGACTGCGGCACTCGCTGCAGGAACAGGCGCAGGTCGACCGGCTCGGAGCCCGGTATGCTCGGATGGGTGCTGCGGGTCAGCGCCACCGGCACCTGGCTCAGGGCGAAGGCGATGACCACGCCGAGCAGCGCATGCAGGCCGAGATTGCCGTCGATGCTCAGCGCCAATTGACCGAGCATCATGCCGACGTAGGCCGCGACCATGTAGATGCCCAGCACCTTGCCACGCTGATCGCTCTGCGCGCAGTCGTTGAGCCAGCTCTCCACCACCATCAGCTGGCACATCATCGCCACGCCGACGACAAAACGCAGCAACAGCCAGAGCGGCAATGCTTCACTGAAGGCATGCGTCAGCACCGCCGCGCAGATGATGCCGGAACAGGCGACGTAGGTACGGATATGGCCGACACGGCCGATCAGCACCTGGCCGACCTTGCCGCCGACCACCATGCCCAGAGCATTGGCAGCCATCAGCGCGCCGCCCCAGAATTCGGCGACGCCGCCGGCAGCCAGGCGCAGCGCCAGATAGGTCATCAGCAGAGTCGAGCCGAGCTGCATCAGCAGACTGGCCAGATAGAGTGCAGCGAACGCCTGGGTCAGTCCGAGCAATTGCTCACCCCTTTTTCACGGAGAACCACCACGCCTGAGCCGGGCGCGCAGCAAAGCAGGACCATCGTCAACCCTCTCGCTGCTAGGCCAGACCATGCCGTTGTTTCCAGTCACCCGGATGCACCACGTAACCGAACAACGCATGTCCGCCGTAAACCAGCTCGGTGCCTTCGGGAATCCACAACAGTTGCCCCGGTTGCACGCGATACAACTGACCATTGGCCTTGAGCTCGAAGCAGCCCTCGATGACGAAGATCACCTCGTCATAGAGCAGAGTCCAGGCCACCTCGGCGCCCTCCCAGCGGGCGAAGCCGATGCCGATGTTCGGCGAAATGTCGTTGCTGATCGCTCGCGCTACGAAGGCGGCGCCGGGCGGTCCGCCGCGCGGGAGGAACTCCAGATCATGGTGATCGACCAGCAGCACCGGGCCTTTCCCGGAAACGACCTGGCTCATAGCTCACTCCGACTGTTCCAGGCTGCCAGGCGGATGCGCGAGCGCACGCCCAGGCCGAGGAACGGTTCCGGAGGATTGAGCGACGGCATACCAGTGACCGCCTGGATATCGCGCAACTGCGCCGAATCGCTGCCCACCGCCATTTCCGCCAACAGTGTGCCGGAGATGGTGCCCCAGGCCGCGCCGACGCCGTTGTCGCAGGCCGAGGCGAACACGCCCGGCTCAAGCTCGCCGAAGAAGTTGGTGAAGTTGCGCGAGATCGCGTAAACGCCGCCCCAAGTGTGGCTGAACGGCACATCGGCCAGTTGCGGGAAACGCGCCAGGAAAGCCTTGCGATGATCGGCGCGCACCGACTCGCGCATGCCGTCGCTGGTGCTCTTGCCGTACTTGGGAACGTGCTTGTAGGTGTTACGGATGATCAAGCGGCGATCCTGGGTCATGCGCACCGTGGTGCCGGCGTGATCGGCCGGGGTCAGGCCCCAATCGAGCTGACCACCGTAGGCCGCCAGCTCGGCATCGCTCAGCGGACGCGTCCAGCTGGCGAAGGTCATCACCGGCAGCAAACGGTTGCGCAGGTAACCGAACTCCTGGGTGAAGATGCTGGTGCCAAGCAGTAACTGCTCGGTGTGAATCGTGCCCTGACTGCCCTGTAGCAGCCAGCCGCCCTGCCCGTCGCGTTGCAGACCGGTGATGGGCGACTCTTCCAGCAGCTCGACGTTTTCCGGCAGCGAGTGCGCCAGCCCGGTGACCAGTGCCGCCGGCTGCATCAGATAGCAACCCGGAGTGAAGATCGCGCGGCTGTAATAGGTATTGCCCAGCACCTGCGCCAGCTCGTCGCGCTCGACCAGGCGAAAGGGTTCACCCAGATTGCTCAGCAATTGTTCGAAGTGCTGCAGATACGCCAGGCCACGCTGGCCCACCGCGCCCTGATACTTGCCGGCATGGGACCATTGGCAGTCGATACCGTGACGCTCGATCAACCCTTGCAGCTGGGCGATGGCAGCGCGGTTGAGCGACAGCAGGCGCTGCTTGTGGGCCGGGTCGGGATGTTCAAGGGCGAACTTGTGCGGCAGGTCGATGACGAAACCGGAGTTGCGTCCCGAAGCGCCCTGGCCGACACGCTGGGCGTCGACCAGGATGATGCGTTTGTCCGGCAGCAGCTCGCCAAGGCGGCGCGCAGCGGCCAGGCCGGCGAAACCGGCACCGATCACCGCGTAGTCGGCACGTTGCTCGCCTTGCAGGCGCTTGCACGCAGGTTGCTGCGGCAATGCGGCGTACCAGCCGCAACTGCTGTCGTCATGGGGCAGATTGATTTGCTTGCTCATGCGCGTGCCCTCAGGCCACTGATCGTTGTGCGTTCTGGCAGCTTTGCAGCCAGCTGTTGCGTTGGGTCTGCGCCTGTCGTCCGAGCAGGACGAAGCCGCACGCCAGCCCCTGGGCATCGTAGAAGCCGGCGCTCAGGCCATCGGCGCTCGGTGTGCAGCGCCACTCACCAGCGGTGCCAGGTGCCGGCGCCAACAGACACAGCGGTGCGGCCGGGGTTTTCACCGTCACCGGCATCAGCGGATAGCTCACCGCTGTGGGCTGGCCGAGCAAGGTCTTGCTCAGCGCGGCAATACCCTGGTTGATCGGCGCCAGATAAGGCAGCAATTGCCCATCGACCTCGATGCAGTCGCCCAGGGCGTAGATACCCGGTTGCGAACTCTGCAGCTGAGCATCGACCTGAATCCCACGGCCCACGGCCAAACCAGCACATTTGGCCAGGCCCAGATTGGGTTGAAGGCCGACAGCCGATAGCACCAGATCGGCCTCCAGGCTTTCGCCATTGGCCAGGGTCAAGCGGTAGCCCTGCTCCAGCGCATCGACACGGCGAACGGTGTTCTGCAAGTGCCAGCTAACGCCCAACGCTGCCAGCGCACTTTGCAGATGTTGCCCGGCTTCGGCCGGCAGCAAGCGCTCCATCGGCCACTTACCCAGGCCGATAACGCTGACCTGGAAACCGCTGGCCGCCAGGTCGTTGGCGAACTCGCAGCCGATCAGCCCATCACCGAGAATCGCCACACGTCGCACGCCGACCAGGCGCTCGCGGAAGCTGCGGTAGTCATGCAGGTTGTTGACGCTGATCAGCGCATCGCTGGCCCCTTCGATGGGCAGGCGAATCGGCGCCGCACCGCTGGCCAGCACCAGCTGGCCGTATTCCATTTCACCGATGTTGGTGTGCAGGCGCCGCGCCGTGGTGTCGATGTGCCCCACCATGCAATGCGGGTAGACGCGAATCTTCAGGCGCTTCTCGATGGCCAGCGCCGACTCACCGGCCAGCGCGTCGGCACTCTTGCCCTGAGCCAGGCCGATGGACAGCGCCGGCTTGGAGTACAGGTGCCCGGACTCCTGGGTCAGCACACGTATTTCTACCTCGGCATCGGCGCGGCGCAGGGCCTGGGCCAGGCCATAACCAGCATAACCGCTGCCGATGATGACGATGGGCTGGCGCACGTCGGCCGCTATGGCTTGCAACGGTTGCGGTGGCACCGGCAACGGCGTGCTGAGCGGCGCTGCGGCGGCAGCGACGACCGGGCTGATGTCGAGCATCTCGAAATCTTCCTTGCCGACTTTGCACTCCGGGCACTTCCAGTCCGCCGGTACGTCTTCCCAACGGGTGCCGGCGACAATGCCGTCGTCCGGCCAGCCCAGGGCCTCGTCATAGATGAGGCCGCAGACCACACACAACCAGGTCTTGAACATGGCGCTCACTCCCCCGCCACGCGAATGGCGACGTTCTTGGTGCGTACGTAGCTGTACAGCGCTTCCTGGCCCTTCTCACGGCCGAAGCCGGACAGGCCAACACCGCCGAACGGCGTTTCGATGCCACCGGCATACCACTCGTTGACAAAAACCTGGCCAGCGCGCAGGCGCCGCACGCAGCGCATGGCGCGGCTGATGTCCTGGGTGAAGACGCCGGCGACCAGGCCGAAATCGGTGCCATTGGCAATCTCGATGGCCTGCTCTTCGCTGTCGAAGGGGATGATCGCCAGCACCGGGCCGAACACCTCTTCCTGGGCGATGCACATGTCCGCGCGCACGTCACGAAACACTGTCGGGCGCATGAAGTGCCCGGCCAGTTCGCTATGAGCCTCGCCACCGGTGGCCAGTACCGCGCCTTCATCGACTGCGCGCCGACACAGGGTTTCGATTCCAGCAAGTTGAGCGGCACTGACCACCGGGGTGAGGTCCGGGTTGTCCTGGCCGAGGCCGACGCTGAGCCCTTCGGCCAGCTCGACCACCGCCTGGACGATGTCTTCGTAGATATCGCGCTGCACCAGCAGGCGCGACATGGCCGAGCAGACCTGCCCGGCATTGAAGAAAATTCCGTTCTTGACGCTGGCCAGCAGCTGCTTGCGGTCAACGTCGGCGAAGGCGATGGCGGCCGATTTGCCGCCCAGTTCCATGACGCTGGGAATGGCGTTGGCCGCCGCATCACGGAGGATCGATTGGCCGGTAGGCACCGAGCCGGTGAAGACGATCTGGTCGACCTTGGCACTGCTCACCAGATGCGCTCCGACCTCGCGACCGCGGCCGCAGATCAGGTTGATCGCACCCTGCGGCAAGCCTGCCTTGACGATGGCGCGCACCAGCACGCACATGCCCAGCGGCGACAGCTCCGGCGACTTGATCACCACCGCGTTGCCGGCAGCCAGCGCCGGCGCCAGGGAACGAGCGCAGATGGACACCGGGAAATTCCACGGCACGATCTGCGCCGATACGCCCATCGGGTCGTAAACGGTGAAGTCCATGTAACCGTTGCCCAGCGGGATCGAGGTGCCCTCGATCTTGTCCGCCATACCGGCGTAGTACTCGAAGTAGCGCGCGGCTTCGATGAACTCATCGCGGGCATCGTTGATGCTCTTGCCATTCTCCTGGCACAGCACCCAGGCGCCCTCATCCGCCACCGCGCGGATTTCCTCGGCGATGCGCAGCAGCCAGCTGACCCGCTGCGCCGGTCGGGCGCGGGTCAGCTCGCCGCTGTCGGCGCAGCGACGCGCTGCCTGCAGTGCACGCTCGGCGTCTTCGACAGTAGCCTGGGCGATGGTCGCCAGCGGCTCGGCAGTACCGGGGTTGTTCACGCGCAGGTGCTGGGCGCTGTCGACCCAAGCACCATCGATGTAATTGAGCCAGTGAGAGGCGATCGGATACATGACGGCCTCCTCAGGCGTTCTGCGCGATGGTCAGCAACTTGCGCGCGGCCCACTGGTGGAAGTAGTGCGTTGGGATGTCCATTTCCGGGGAGAACGCGCCGCCGCCGTAACCTGGCGAATGACGGCCCTTCTGCATGCCCTCGACCGAGGCGATGTCCTCGGCGAACACCACCTTCCAAGATTCCAGAATGGCATTGCGGCAGGCGGCGTACTCGTCGCTCAATGCCTCGTCACCGACATAGAACAGGCGCAGGTGCTCGATGGTACGGCCCGGTGCGACCGGTTCCAGCTGCATGGCGAAGGCATGGTCGGCCTGGATGCCCAGCAGCACGTTGGGGAAGAAAGCCACGTACTCGGCGTTGCGCAGGCGGTCCTGCGGCCAGCTTGGGAACTGCGGCAAGTGGGTGCCGGCAACGTCGGAGAGGTTGTAGGCGTAGCTGCCCTGGCCGGCGAACTGCTCGTCGAAGAGGATGTTGTAGTGATCTTCCAGACGCGAGTAGGTGTTCAGGCTCGGGTGCACCCACGGCAGGTGGTACGCCTCGCAGTAGTTCTCCACGGCCAGCTTCCAGTTGCAGGCGATGTCGAGGGTGGTCGAGTCCATGTTGGCGCGGCGGCGCATCAGGCCCATGCCGTCATCACCGAGGAACTGGCTCCAGCGCGCGGTCAGCGGCGCCAGCATCTCTTCCAGCGGCTGCGCGTCGCCGGACAGGTTGACGAATACCATGTCCATCCAGATGGCGCTGCGGATGGCCTTGAGGCCGTGCTTCTCGCAGGCGAAACGCTCGTCCTTGTGCTTGTCGATACCGCCCACGTGCGGCGTGCCCTTGAGGCCGCCGTTAAGATCGTAGGTCCAGGAGTGGTACGGGCAGCGAATCACGCCCTGCACGGTACCGGCCTCTTCCACCAGCTTCATGCCACGGTGGCTGCAAACGTTGTGGAACACCTGCACCAGGCCTTCACGGTTACGCATCAGCAGCAGCGGCAAGCCCATGAAGTCGACCGGTTTTACCGAGCCGTTCTGGTTCAGGTCGCTGGCGAAACCGACACAGGCCCAGGTCTTACCCATGACCTGGTCGCGCTCGAGCTCGAACAGCTTCTGGTCGGTATAGAACTCGTTGGACAGGCCGGTGGCTTGGTGGATGGGCGCGAGTACGGTTTCCAGTTGGTGCACTGGAATTTGCTGAGAAGTGGCTTGAGTCATTGTTGTTATCCCCTGCAAGGCACGGTGGTGGTGATCGGCAGTCGCTAGGGCGCTGCTCGTTGGTCACCAGTGTCGAAAAGCAGGGGATTGTTCGACAAACGATTTTTTGCACTGATATTTATGATAAAAAATCATAAATATCAGGATAGATGGGTTAGTAAAGCCAGTAATTACGCGGGTTGATGCATGTCGTTAACTCATCGACTCATGAAGAGAAATGGTTTGTCCGGCGTTGCCACCGGTGCCATCTTGCCGGCACTGCGCAACGCTCTGCAGGCACTTGCCAACCCGGCAAGCGCTGCCTGCTGCGCAGCGGTTCCACGCCAACAGCCGCGAAACCGCCCTCCTCACTGATCGCCCACGCTACGGGCAAAGCACGAGCTGCCTCAGGCCAAAAGCCTGCGGCAGCCTCGTTTCACCCCGCTTGAAGCTCATCACCGGACTCGCTGGTGACCTGCTCCATCAACCAGTTGCGAAAGCGCTGCACGCTCTGTCGGCTGCTGCGCCCCAGCGGTTCGAGCAGGCAGAACTGTGCATCGGTATGCAGCGTGACATCGATGGGTCGCACCAACGCGCCGGTCTGCAGGTGGTTGTCGACCAGGTTCGACCAGGCCAGCGCAATGCCCTGCCCGCTCAGCGCCGACTGGATCAGCATCGAATAGCTGTTGATGTTGATTCGGTGCCGCGGCTCGCGCGCCTTGTGGCCCAGACGCTGGAACCACTCCGGCCAGCTGATCCAGTCACGCTGTGGGTCTTCCAGCCACAGCCAGGTGCCGGTGGCCAGCTGCGTCGGGTCGTAGAAATCCGGGTGCTTGGCCAGGTAGCCAGGGCTGCACACGGGGAACACTTCTTCAGCGAACAGCGGCGTCACCTGCATGTTCTTCGGCGGCGTGCGGCAGTAGTACAACGCCAGATCGCAGTCCAGGCGGGAGAAATCCTTGACGTGGTCATAGGCGATGATGCGCAGGTCCACTTCTTCATTGTCTCGCTGGAACTCGGCGACCCGCGGCAACAGCCAGAGCGAGGCCATGGCGGTACTGGTGACCACCGTGACCTGCTGCGCGCCGCGCCAGTGACGGATCTCGCCGGTGGCATGGGCCAACTGCAGCAGGGACTCACGCACCGTGTCGTAGTAGTGGCTGCCGGTCGGGCTGAGATTGATCTCGCGGGTGGTGCGCTCGAACAGGGTCTTGCCGAGGTAATCCTCGAGCAGACGAACCTGCCGGCTGATCGCACCCTGGGTGACGTTCAGTTCCTTGGCCGCGAGGGTAAAACTCAGGTTTCGCGCGGCTGACTCGAACGCCACCAGGCTGTTGAGTGGGGGCAGAGGTTGAATCTTCATGCAGGCAATTCACGCAGGCGTTGTTGTTATTTGGCCGCTGTCTGGAGAGCGACTCGACCTGAAGCATGCAGCTTGTAGCGTTAAACCGATACGCGTCGCGAGAGAAAAGTCACAGCTCTGGTAGACTTGCACGCCGCTGCCAGCAGTTGCGCCACTGCGCGACGGATACCAGTAGAACAGCGCCGCGCCAGAGTTTCTTGCCTGAAAACCCCGTCAACACGTCAGAACGCGTCATCCCACATGTCTTTAGAAAATGTTGTAGCCACGCCGTCCGCCCTGTCCCGCCGCTTCTCCGTGGCCCCGATGATGGATTGGACTGACCGTCACTGCCGGTTCTTTCTCCGTCAGCTGTCGCGTCATGCCCTGCTCTACACCGAGATGGTCACCACCGGCGCGCTGATCCATGGCGACCGCGAGCGTTTCCTGCGTTACAGCGAGTGCGAACACCCGATTGCCCTGCAGTTAGGCGGCAGCAACCCGCAGGACCTGGCGACCTGCGCGAAGATGGCCGAAGAACATGGCTATGACGAAGTGAACCTGAACGTCGGCTGCCCCAGCGACCGGGTGCAGAACAACATGATCGGCGCCTGCCTGATGGGCCACCCGGCGCTGGTCGCCGACTGCGTGAAGGCCATGCAGGACGCCGTGAACATCCCGGTGACGGTCAAGCACCGCATCGGCATCAACGGCCGTGACAGCTACGCCGAGCTGTGCGATTTCGTCGGCCAGGTGCGCGATGCCGGCTGCCGCAGCTTCACCGTGCATGCGCGCATCGCCATCCTCGAAGGCCTGTCGCCGAAGGAAAACCGTGAGATTCCGCCGCTGCGCTACGACATCGCCGCACAGCTCAAGCAGGACTTCCCAGATCTCGAGATCATCCTCAACGGCGGTATCAAGACCCTCGAGGAATGCGAGCAGCATCTGCAGACCTTCGATGGCGTGATGCTCGGCCGCGAGGCCTATCACAACCCCTATCTGCTGGCGCAGGTGGACAGCCGCCTGTTCGGCGCCGCAGACCCGGGCATCACCCGCATGGACGCCCTGCTCGCACTCAAACCCTACGTCGAGCAACACCTGCGCGAGGGCGGCACCCTGCATCACGTCAGCCGTCACGTACTGGGCTTGGCCCAAGGCTTCCCTGGTGCACGGCGTTTCCGCCAGCTGCTGTCGGTGGACATTCACAAGGTGCAAGACCCACTGGCGCTGCTCGACCAGGCAGCCGAACTGCTACGCGGTCATTGATCCGGCGCGCTCAGGCGATAGCGGCTACGCCCCGTCGTCTGCACCAGGCCATTCTCCTCCATACGCCGTAGCACCTGGCGCACGCTGACCAGCGACAGCGGTTCGCCGGCCTCACTCAATTGCTGGTGGAGTGCGCGCGCGGATATCCCCTGCTCGTCATTGGCGCTGCACAACGCCTCCACCACCTTGAGCCGAGGCATGCTGAAGCGCAGCCCGGCGGCCTGCAACCACTCACGGCACTGGCGCGTATCCAGGCCAGCGGAAACTGAACGAGAAAGCTGGGTTTGGGTCGACATGCTCGGGCTCCTTGGCAGCTCGTCTACAGTCGGACTCCACCGACTTCGGCACGTTCTTACGTACCGTCATAGATAAAGACGAACGAGCCGGTAAAAAGCGCAGCCCGAAAAGCTAAATTTTGTCAGTGACCCGACCGTTGAGCGCCCGCTGCGCCTCGGGTAAGGTCATGCCATCTGTAACGACAAGGCCTCGTCATGACCTCCAAGCTGGAACAACTCAAGCAGTTCACTACCGTAGTCGCCGATACCGGTGACCTCGATGCCATCGCCCGCCTGCAACCGGTGGATGCCACCACCAACCCCTCGCTGCTGCTCAAGGCAGCTGCCCTGCCTCGTTATGCCGACCTGCTGAATCAGGCCATGAGTGCTGGCAAGGGTGACGTGGGGCTGGCCTGCGATCATTTCGCGGTCGCCGTCGGCCAGGAGATCCTCAAGGTCATTCCAGGGCGCATTTCCACCGAAGTCGATGCGCGCCTGTCGTTCGACACCGACGCGACCCTGCGCCGCGCCGAGCGCCTGATCGGTCTTTACGAAAAAGCGGGGATCGGCCGCGAGCGCGTACTGATCAAGATCGCTTCGACCTGGGAAGGCATCCGCGCCGCCGAGCAGCTGGAAAAAGCCGGCGTGCAGACCAACCTGACGCTGCTGTTCGCCTTCGCCCAGGCGCAGGCCTGCGCCGATGCCGGCATATTCCTCATCTCGCCGTTCGTGGGGCGCATCTACGATTGGTACAAGAAGTCCGAGGGCCGTGATTTCGTCGGCAACGAAGATCCAGGCGTGCAATCGGTCACGCGCATCTACGACTACTACAAGGCCAATGCCTACGACACCGTGGTGATGGGTGCGAGCTTCCGTAACACCGGCCAGATCGAAGCGCTGGCGGGTTGTGACCGTCTGACCATCAGCCCCGAACTGCTGCAGAAGCTAGCAGAGGACGATGGCCAGCTCACTCGTCAACTCGCCCCTGGCGCTGCCGGCGAACCTCGCCAGAGCCTCGATGAAGGCGGCTTCCGCTGGGCTCTGAACGAGGATGCCATGGCTACCGAAAAACTGGCCGAGGGCATCCGCCTGTTCGCCCGCGATCAGGAAAAACTCGAAGCCCTGCTGGCCGCCAAGGCCTGAATGACAAAGGGGCGTCAGCCAAGCTGACGCCCCTTTTCATTGCGAGGTAGGGTGCGCTGTGCGCACCACCAACTTTCTCGGCAGATATCGGTGCGCGCAGCGCACCCTACGGAAGCACTCGATCAGTGCCGCTCGAGTGCGCTGACCAGATCATGGAACGCCTCGCGATTGGAGTCGTTGAGCCCCATCAGGATGCGGTGCGCTTCCAGCACCTTGGCCTTCACCACCTCTTCGGACTGATCCTGCGAAGGCAGATCATCCAGGCAATCCGGGCAGGGAATCGGCCGATCGACGATGTTGAACACCTGGTCGAAGCCCATGGACTCCAGCAGGCGCGTGATGTCGTCGTGAGTGGTGACAACGGTCGGCAATAGACCAACCTTCTGCCGCGACAGAATGGACAATTTCGCCAGCAAACCGAGGGTCGTGCTGTCGATACTGCGAGTTTCGGTCAAGTCGATGACGATGGCCGAAAAATTCAACGCGGTGAAAATCTTTTCAATCGTGGCATCCAGTGCTGAACACAACGTCAGACGGACTTCACCGACAAACTTCAGGACGAAGGTTCCGTCCTGCTCGGCGAATTGGATGCGACCGGGGCTTATCCCAGGATTCATGCAAGGTTCCTGCTCAACACCAGCAAGGCGATATCATCCGGCATCTCGCCCAGATTGGCCAGACCGAGAACTTGACGCAAACCACCCAGCGTACCGCCAGCCTGGCTAACCAGTTGTGGCAACGCCAATTCCTTCTCTTTCAGCGTGTCACCTGGCAGCAGGTCGAGAATGCCATCGGACAGCAGCGTCAGGCTGAAAGACTCTGGCAACTGCATTTCCAGATCACCGTATTCGGCTTCCTCGAACAGGCCGACTGGGAGGCCACGGCCTTCCAGGTAGCGCGCCTGGCCATTTTCGAACAGCACCGGCAGCGGCAGATGCCCGCCGATGCTGTAGGTGAGCATGCCGCTCTCCTCGTCGATCACACCGCCGAGCATGGTCACGTGCTTGCCCAGCTTGCAGTTGATCAACCCGCGATTGATGTGGCCGAGTACATCGGAGGGTTTGAATTCCGGTAACGTGCCGCCACGCCGCCACTCGTAGAGCAGGCGCGTGGTCATGAACTTGAGCAGCACGGTGACGAATGCCGACGACGCACCATGGCCGGAAACATCGGCCAGGTAGAACGCTACGCGTCGCTCGTCGATACGGAAGTAATCGACGAAGTCACCGGACAGGTACAACGACGGGATGATCTGGTGCGCGAAGTTCAGGCCATCGGCCTGCCAGGGCGTCACCGGCAGCATGTTCATCTGCACCTGACGGCCGGCGTTCTGGTCCTCCTGCAACAGGTGCAGGCTGGCCTGGAGCTCACGATTGGTCGCTTCCAGCTTCTCACGATAGAGCTGGTTCTCGACGCGCAGACGCGCACGGTCCAGCGCACGGCGCACCGAATGCTCCAGCACGGCGAGGTCTTCGAGAGGTTTGATCAGGTAGTCGGCAGCGCCGAGACGGAGGGCTTCGACAGCATCGGTCATCACACCGGCGCCGGAAACGACGATCACCGGCACCTCGACACCCAGTGCGTTGATACGACGAATCAGTTCAAGACCGTCGACCTGCGGCATGCGCAGATCGCAGATCATCAGGTCGGGGCCTTCCTGCTGGAACACTTCCAGCCCCTGCAAACCGTTGTTGGCCTGCAACACCTTGAAGCCGCTGTCCTCGAGGTAGGCCGCGAGGCTTGCACGTACGACATCGTCGTCGTCAATGATCAGCAGAGTGGCACTGGTTTTGTGCATGGGGTATCCAGGCAAACTGCGCCAGGGCAATTTTTGGTCACTGCCCGTGGCGCGGCGCTGCATCTATGGCGCCAGGGCGATTTCAAGGGGCAGACGGTACTCCCATCTGCCGGCCGATTCAAGCCGGGACCGGTCGTCGTTCGGCGGCTTTACAGGTCAAATCGACGAGGGTTATAAGAGCCGCGGGAGAGCTCATAAGAAGAGGACAGGGTCCATGAGTCAGAACGATCGAGCGTACAGCGAGAAACGCGACTACATCCGCATGCGACTGGAAGCTGCAGTCGTCCTCCATCATGCTGGCCGGGAAATTCCCGCACTGTGCCTGGATCTTTCCAGTACTGGCATGCAAATCGAGGCTGAAGCGGCCTTGAGCATGGGCGACAAGGTCAAGGTCCATATCCCTTCAGAACACAGCGAACTCGCCGGCCTCGACGCTCACGCAGAGGTCGTGCGGGTCGGCGACCTGGGTGACGGTCGTCAGTCGCTGGGCCTGGCCATCATCTCCATGAGCTGAAATCTGCATTTACGAAAAAGGCGGCCCAGGGGCCGCCTTTTTTGCATCTGTCAGGACTTAAAAGTCGTCTTCGACCTGGCCATCCTTGACCTTGAACTCACGGCTCTGCAGGTATGCGTTGCGGATGAAGATGTACTTGTCGCCGCTGATCAGCCGCTCGGCCTGCAGCAGGTTGGCACGGGTGTCGACAACCTGCACGCCACGGGTGACGTTACGCGTTGGCACATGATCCATGTGCGGATACGGCGTCAGGAAGCTGTCCGGCACCCGACCGGTGGCATCACGCACGGTGCTTGGCCCGAGGAGCGGGATGACCAGGTAAGGCCCGCTGTTCAGACCCCAGACGCCCAGGGTCTGGCCGAAGTCTTCGTCACTCTTGCGCAGGCCCATGTGCTTGGCCACGTCGAAGAAGCCCAGCACACCGAAGGTGGTGTTGAAGATCAGGCGACCGGTATCGACGCCAGCGTTGTGCAGCTTGCCCTGCAGCAGGTTGTTGGCCAGGTTGCCAACGTCGCCGATGTTGCCGAACACGTTGTGTACGCCATCTTCGAGAAATTGCGGCGTGACCGCCCGATAACCCTGGGCGATCGGCTTCAGCGCATAGGTATCGACGGTATCGTTGAAACGGAAGATGGGGCGATTGAAGCTTTCCCAAGGATCTTCTTCCGAAGCTGCCTGACTCATCGCAGGCAGCAGGCTCAGGCCGACGAGGGCCATCAGGCCACCCAGGCGCGCGATCCAGCGAGCACCGATCACATGCATTTAAATCTCTCCTTGAGGAAAATAATGTGGCCACCGCCAGCGGGCCGAATGCCGCGTAGTATAAAGCCTGGAGCCCTGATTGGGCAGCATAGCGAAGAAAAGCGATGACCGACGAAACCTTGCTGCACACCGCACACATCCCCGTACGCTGGGGCGATATGGACAGCTACGGGCACGTCAACAACATCATCTACATGCAATACCTGGAAGAAGCCCGTGTCGCCTGGTTCGAGCTGGCCGGCGTAGCCATGAGCAACGTGCCGTTCGGCCCGGTGGTCCTGCAAACCCAGCACACCTATCTGAAACCGGTGATCCACCCCGCCACCGTGGTGGTGGAACTGCGGGCTGGCGCGGTGGGGCGCAGCAGCCTGGTGATCGAACACCGGCTGCGCACCGTCGAGGACCCGCTCACGGTCTACGGTGAGGGTTACTGCAAACTGGTGTGGATCGACCATGAGAGTGGCAAGTCGGTAGCCCTGCCGGAGCATGTACGCGCTCTGTTCGACGTCATCTAGCGGTCACATTACGGTCATCCGCTGGCGCTAGATTGGCCTAGGCCAATGCCACGGATGATCCCATGCCCTCCCCCTGCACCGCCCTGATCTTTCAACTGTCCGGCTGCCTGGTCGACTTCGGTGCCCGCACGCTACCCGTCGCACTGCAGCGGCTGCACCCCGAGTGCACGCCCACAAGCCTCGTCGGTGCGCCGCAGCAGACGCTGGACGCCTGGCTAGGCAAGCCGGCAACCGCAGCACAACTGCAAGCGCTACAGCAGACGCTGAGCGAGGTGGCCGGCGACCATGCCGAGCTGACCCCAGGTGCTGCACAGTTGCTGCAAAGCCTGCATGCCAATGGCACGCCCTGCGCCTGGCTGGACGACCTGCCGGCCGATACCACCCTGCGCCTGGCCGAAGCACTGCCCACGCCCATCGAAGCGGTGTTGGCGCGTCAGACAAGGCCGTGGCCGGCGCCAGACAGTTGCTGGCAGGCATTGAGCCAGCTGAATGTCGAGCGCCTGGATGGTTCTGTAGTCGTCAGCGGTAATCCGCTACTGCTGCAAGCCGGGCTCAATGCTGGCTGCTGGACCATCGGCCTGGCCGCCTGCGGGCCACTGTGCGGCTATGCCCTGGCCGACTGGCAGGCACTGGACGCAAGCGAGCAGAAACACCTGCGCGCCGAGGCCACGCTGCAGCTCTATCGTCTGGGCGTGCATTCGGTAGTCGATCACCTGGGAGAAATCGAGGCCAGCCTGGACGATATCGGCGTACGCCGGAGCAAGGGCGAAAAGCCCTGAGCCTTTGACTCTGATCAGGCAAAGCCGGCTCGCTTGGATTAACCTTCAGGTACGGGTTGAAAACTTCCAGCGCAGCTGGGGGTCAATGCCTAAGCTGATTCGAAAAGGAGAACTCTATGCCAGCAAGCGACCTGCAGCAGCAACTGGAAGCCCTCCAGCAACACTTGGCCCAGGACACGCCGCTCAGCGAGGAAGAACGTGCATCGCTTTACCTGCTGACCCAGGAAATCGAAGTGCAATTGGCGCGTGAAGCCGCCTCAGCGCCCGACGCCACGCTGGTCGATGGCGTCAATCTGGCGGTGGAACGTTTCGAGGCCAGCCACCCTACCCTCGCCGGCACCCTGCGCAACATCATGCAGAGCCTGGCCAACATGGGCATCTGAATGCCCTGCCCCGGCTAACATCGAGCAACTCAGGAAAATGCCGCCGTTTGGCGGCATTTTTCATGGATTACTGCCGCGCCAGGCGACCATTTTCCGGTTTGATCACCTCGGTGCTGCGGTACGGGTTGATGTCCAGCCCGCCACGGCGCACGTAGCGTGCATAGACAGTCAGCGACTGCGGCTGCAGCAGGCGCTGCAGATCGAGAAAGATGCGTTCGACGCACTGCTCGTGAAAATCCGCGTGCTGGCGGAAGCTCACCAGATAGGCCAGCAGGCTGGCATGATCCAGCGCGGCACCACGATACTCGACGACCAGACTGCCCCAATCCGGCTGACCGGTAACCGGGCAATTGGATTTGAGCAGATGACTGTGCAGGCTCTCCTCCACCACGCGACCGGCGTCGCAGCGCAGCAGCTCGGGTTGCGGGTGGTCGTACTGGCTGACACTGATATCCAGCTCATCGATGCACTGACCGGGCAGCGTTGCCACTCCTTCGTCAGAAACCTCAGCCAGCGAGCGCAGGCGCACCGCTACTGGCTTGCCGGCCACCGCCGACAGATCACGCACCAGTGTCGCTTGCAACTCATCCCAACTGGCGAAAGCCGACTGGTTCAGGGAGTTGAGGTACAGCTTGAAGGACTTCGACTCGATGATGTTCGGCGAGTCGGCCGGGATGGCGAACTCACCGATGGCCACCACCGGCTTACCGGACGGCAGCAGCCAGGACAGCTCGTAGCAGTTCCAGTAGTCCACGCCCTGATACGGCAGGCTGGCGCCATCGAGGCCCAGCTCCGCCCATTTGGTGGTACGCGAGATGGGAAACAGCAACTCGGGGCTGTACTCGGCGATGTACTGGCTGGACTTGCCCAGCGGGGAATGTTCGGCGGGGTGCTGCATGGCTGGCAATCCAGGGTGGCGAAAACCGCGCGAGTTTAGCGGGTTGAGCGCCAAGTCGCACCCGCGAAGCACCACGCAGACACTTGCAGGAGCGAGCTCCGCTCGCGAATCGCATTACCGCCAAAAGCTTCGCGAGCAGAGCTCGGTCCTACGACAATCAGTCGTTCAATGCCCGTGGGAGGGGCTTTCGGCTCGGGCATCCTGCTTCGCTCTACCTCCTGCATCCCTGCAGTCGTGGCCGCGACAGCTGCAAAAGCTCGCCGTTAAAGCGCCTCCTACGATGGCCATCGGCACAGGCCAGTCAGACCGCTGCCGGCTCCTCCTCGATTACCCGCAGCGGTGCCCAACGGCGCAGCAGCAGGTACAGCGTCGGAATCACGTAGAGGGTGAAGAAGGTCCCCACCAGCAATCCGCCAACAATCACCAGGCCGATCTGCTGACGGCTTTCGGCACCGGCACCCGTGGCGATGGCCAACGGCAGCGAACCCAGCACCATGGCGCCGGTGGTCATCAGGATCGGCCGCAGGCGCTGCACCGACGCCTCGATCACCGCCTCACGTAGCGCCTTGCCCTCGCGCAGCAGGTGGTTGGCAAACTCGACGATAAGGATGCCGTGCTTGGTGATCAGGCCGATGAGAGTCACCAGGCCGATCTGCGAATAAATGTTCCAGGTCCCTCCGAACAGCTTCAGTGCCAGCAAGGCGCCGGCCATCGACAAGGGCACGCTGAACAGAATGATCAGCGGGTCGCTGAAGCTCTCGAACTGCGCCGCCAGCACCAGGAAGATGAACGCCAGCGCCAGGGCAAAGATCAGCAGGATGCCCGAGCTGGATTCCTTGAAATCACGCGAAGTGCCGGTGTAGTCGTACTGCGTCTCGGGCGGGAACACCTCGCGCGCAGCGGTCTCCAGGTGGTTGAGCGCCTCGCCCAGGGTGTATCCGGTGCCGACGTTGGCGCTGATGGTCACCGCACGCAGCTGGTTGAAGTGATTGAGCTCGCGCGGCGCCACCGTCTCGCGCACCTCGATAAGGTTGGACAGCTGCACCATGCCGCCATCGCGATCACGCACGTACACCCGATCCAGGTCCTGCGGGTTGCTGCGGTCGATATCCTGCAGCTGCACCATCACGTCGTACTGCTCGCCGTTCTGCTTGAAGCGGGTCACCTGGCGGCTGCCGAACAGGCTTTCCAGGCTGCGCCCAATCACCGAAACATCGGTGCCAACCGCCGTTGCCTGCTCACGATTGACAGTGATCTTGAGCTGCGGCGAATTGAGCTTGAGGTCGCTATCCAGCCCCTCCAGGCCCGGATAATCACGCATGCGCTCCATCAGTTGATCGACATAAACCTGCAGCTCGGCGTATTCCATGGACGAGCGCACGACAAAGTTGATCGGCTGGTTACGCGCACTCTGTCCCAGCGGCGGACGGTTGACCGGGGTCACGCGCATGCCGGCGATGTCCTGCAACTGCGGCAGCAGCTCGTTGCGAATCTCGAACTGGGTACGCGAGCGGTCGCCCCAGTCCTCCAGTTTCATGAAGGAGATGCCCTGCGCCACCGTGGGGAAACCGGCGATCATCAGATAGCGATTGGTCTCCGGAATGCTCGCGTAAGCGGCTTCGACCTCACGGCCGTAGCGCGCCGTGTAATCGATGGTGGCGCCGTCCGGACCATTGAAAACGCCGACGATGGTGCCGGTGTCCTCGGTAGGCGCCAGCTCCGAACGCAAGCCGCCGAACAACCAGGCGCACATCACGAAGGCACCGAGCAGCACGCCAAGCACCAGCGGCCAGGCGCGCAGCGCACGGTCCAGGCTGTGCTTGTAGCTATAGGTCAGGCCGTTGAGGAAGCCTTCGATCAGGTTGTACACGCGGCCATGGCGCTGCTCGTGCTGATGCGGCTTGAGCATCACTGCGCACATCATCGGCGTCAGCGTCAGCGCCACGAAACCGGAAACCAGCACGGCGCCGGCCAGGGTCCAGGCGAACTCGGTAAACAGCTTGCCGGTGGTGCCCTGCATGAAGCCGATGGGGGCGAAGACTGCAGCCAGGGTCAAGGTCATGGCGATCACCGCGAAGGCAATCTCGCGACTGCCCTTGAAGGCCGCCTGCATGGGCTTCATCCCGGCCTCGATATGACGATGGATGTTTTCCAGCATGACGATGGCATCGTCCACCACCAGGCCGATGGCCAGAACCATGGCCAGCAAGGTCAGGGTGTTGATGGTGAAGCCCATCAGCGACATCAGGGCGAAGGCGCCGATCAACGAAACGGGGATGGTCACCAGGGGAATCAGCGTCGCGCGCAGCGAGCGCAGGAAGATGAAGATGATCAGGATGACCAGCGCCACCGCCTCCCAGATGGTAGTGAAGACGTTGTCGATGGATTCGCGGATGAACTGCGAGTTGTCGTTGGCCACGGTCATGTTCATGCCGTCGGGTAGCAGTGCCTTGACATCGTCCCAGGCCGCTTCGAGCCCGTCGGAGATATCCAGCGGGTTGGCCGTGGCCTGCTTGACCAGGCCCAAGGTCACCGCTGGCAAACCGTTGAAACGCACCACGGTACGCTCATCGCGCGGCCCCACTTCGGCGCGGCCAACGTCGGACAGACGCAGCAGATAGCCTTGCGAGTCGTCGAGAATCAGCTCGCTGAACTGCTCCGGGGTACGCAGATCGGTTTCCGACAGCACGCTGAACTCACGCTCGCGCGACTCGATGCGTCCGGCTGGAATTTCCACGTTCTGCCGGCGCAGGGCGTCTTCCACGTCCTGCACGGTGAGGTTGTGCGCGGCGAGCTTTTCCGGGTCGAGCCAGATGCGCATGGAGAAGGTACGCGCCCCGCGCACCTGTACTTCGGACACACCGGGAATAGTTTGCAGGCGATCCTTGACTACCCGCTCCAGCAGATCGGTGATCTCCATGGCGCTGTGCTGCTGGCTGTGAAAGGCGATCCACACCACCGGCTGGGCGTCGGCCTCGACCTTCTGCACGATGGGCTCATCGACCTCATCCGGCAGCAGGCTGCGCACCCGCCCGAGGCGATCTCGTACGTCGTTGGCTGCCTCGTCGGCACTGCGGCCGAGACGGAACTGGGCGGTGATCTGGGTGTTTTCCGCGCGACTGATGGAGGTGACGAAGTCCAGGCCCTCGATGCCGGAGAGCACGTCCTCCACCGGCTGCGCTACCTGCGACTCCATGATTTCCGGGCTGGCGCCGGGGTAGGTAACCTGCACGGTGACGATGGGCACGTCGATATTGGGGTATTCGCGCACATTGAGGCGGTCGTAGGCCATCAGTCCCAGCAACACCACGATCAGCGACAGAACAGTGGCGAATACCGGCCGGCGAATGCAGACGTCGGAAAGTGTCACGGCTGGCGCTCCCCGCTCTTGGTACGCACGGCCAGCCCTTCACGCACACGCTGCCAACCGGCGCTGATGATGGTTTCGTCACCCTGCAGGCCCTCATGCACTTCCACCAGGCCATCGAAACGCTTGCCCAGCGTCACCTCACGGCGCTCGACCTTGCCATCGACCACCAGGTTGACCAGCAACTTGTCGCCCTGTGGCATCACCGCCTCTTCGGGGATCACCAGCGCCTGCGGCCGCTCTTCGAGAATCACCGAAACGCGGACGAACTGACCTGGACGCAGGCGTCGATCATCGTTGCCGATATGCGCGCGGATCGCCTGGCTGCGCCCCGCCTCATCCAGGCGCGGGTTGATGGCGAAGATCTCGCCACGAAAGCGTTCGCCTGGGTAGGTATCGAGGGTGATTTCCACGGTCTGACCGAGGCGCACCTGGGCCACGGCCTTCTGTGGAATACGGAAGTCGACCTTGAGCGGGTCGAGCACCTCCAGGTTGACGATGTTCTGCCCGGCGCTGAGGTAGTCACCGACGCTGGCCTGGCGTAGGCCGAGCGTGCCGTCGTGAGGGGCCTTGATCTGAGTCTTGTCGAGCCTGGCCTGGGCCAGGGCCTGGCTGGCGCGCGCAGCCTGCAGCTGGCTCTGCGCCTCATCCAGCGCCTGAGCATTGCTGGCGCCGCGCTGGAACAACATCTGCGCCCGCTGGTGGTTCTTCTCGGCGAGATCGAGATTAGCCCGCGCCTGGGCGAATTCGGCGCGCGCAATGGCGTCGTCAAGGCTGATCAGCAGATCGCCGGCGGTTACCGCCTGGCCCTCGCGAAAATGCAGGGTGGCCAGGCGTCCTTCCACTTCCGGGCGGATCATCACCGACTCGTCGGAGCGCAGCGAACCGAAGGTGATTAGCTCGTCACGCACCTCCATCTGCCGCACCGGCACGATCTCGACCATTGGTCCTTCTGCAGCCACCGCAGGCAACGCGAATACACCCAGCCACAGCAATGGAAGAGCACGCAACAGCACGGTCATGATCAGCCCCTTCTTCTTGGTAGAGGCGGAGTCTAACCGGCTGCTGCGTTACTGACAGGTGCGCAAGTTATTTCGCTATGTTTTTTCCCTCGCCACCACGCCTGTAGGAGCGGCCTTAACCGCGAGATCGCGGATGAATCCGCTCCCACAAAAGCGTCACTGACGCATGCCGCGACCGCTGATCAGCAGGCGGATGCACAGGGTGTAGAGCGCAGCAGTGGCCAGCAGCATGAAGCCGATGGCTACGCCAATGCGGATGTCGGATACCCCGAGAATGCCGTAACGGAAGGCGTTGACCATGTGCAGGATGGGGTTACCTAGCGACACCGTCTGCCAGAACGGCGGCAACAGGGTGATGGAATAGAACACCCCGCCCAGGTAGGTCAGCGGCGTCAGCACGAAGGTCGGGATGATCGAAATGTCGTCGAAGTTGCGCGCGTACACCGCGTTGACGAAGCCACCGAGGGAAAAGATGGTCGCCGTCAGCAGCACCACCAGCACGGTCACACCCAGGTGATGCACCTGCAAGTGGGTGAAGAACAACGACAGCAGCGTGACGATGAAGCCCACCGCCAACCCGCGCAACACGCCACCGACGACGAAGCCGATGAGGATGGTGTGCGGCGATACCGGCGATACCAGCAGTTCTTCGACGTTGCGCTGGAACTTGCTACCGAAGAAGCTCGATACCACGTTGCCGTAGCTGTTGGTGATCACCGACATCATGATCAGCCCCGGCACGATGTACTCCATGTAGCTGAAGCCACCCATATCGCCGATCTGCCGGCCGATCAGGTTACCGAAGATCACGAAGTACAAAACCATGGTGATCGCTGGCGGTAGCAGGGTTTGCGGCCAGATCCGCACGAAGCGGCGGATCTCACGGTGAACGATGGTACGCAGGGCCACCAGATTGGCGGCGAATTCGCTGTTGAGGTACTGAGAGGTCATTGCGCCACCTTGGCCAGGTTCTTTTCCACCAGGGAGACGAACAGCTCCTCCAGGCGATTGCTCTTGTTACGCAGGCTGAGCACCTCGACCTGCTGCTGGGCCAGTTGCTGGAACAGCGCGTTGAGGCCCTGACTCTTCTCCACCTGCACTTCCAGGGTGTGATGATCGACCAGGCGCGCGGGATAGCCCTGCAGCAGCGGCACTGAGCTGTAGGAGTCCTTGAGGTCGAAGAGAAAGGTCTCCACATGCAGCTTCTTCAGCAGATCCTTCATGCTGCTCAGCTCCACGATACGGCCGTGGTCGATGATGCCGATGTTGCGGCAGAGCTGCTCGGCCTCTTCCAGGTAGTGGGTCGTCAGGATGATGGTGGTGCCCTGCTTGTTCAGCTCGGTGAGGAAGCTCCACATCGAACGGCGCAGCTCGATATCCACCCCAGCGGTGGGCTCGTCGAGGATCAGCAGGCGCGGCTGGTGCACCAGAGCGCGGGCGATCATCAGGCGGCGCTTCATGCCACCGGACAGTTCGCGTGAGGCCACGTCGCGCTTGTCCCACAGGCCGAGCTGGGTCAGGTACTGCTCGGCGCGCTCCTTGGCGACGGAACGCGGAATGCCGTAGTAGCCGGCCTGAGTGACGACGATGTCGAACACCTTCTCGAACTGGTTGAAGTTGAATTCCTGCGGCACAACGCCGAGGCAGCGCTTGAGCGCGTAGGGTTCGCGGTCAAGGTCATGGCCGAACACGCTGACCGTGCCGCTGCTCTTGTTCACCAGCGTGGAAAGCACGCCGATGGTGGTGGATTTGCCGGCGCCATTGGGGCCAAGCAAGGCGAAGAAGTCACCTTCGGCAACGTCCAGATCGATGCCGTGCAGGGCCTGGAAGCCGTTTCCGTAGGTCTTGGTCAACTGGCGAATGGTCAGGGCGGAGCTCATGAAGATGGGGTTTCCCGCGCGAGAGTGAGGTCGTTATAGATGGGTACGAAGAGCCCCGATTGCAACCGGGTGTTTCGCCCATTTCTTTCTGGCATGCACCCTACCGACCCCGGCGCGCAGATAAAAGACCGTCATGCCAATCTTGATTATCGACTCAGTCGATAACACTGGCCTCACGTTGCATATCGCCGTTCAGCTCCAACGCGCCGACCTCGAACAGATGCGGATAACACCCGCGCAGATGGTCGAAGAACAGTTGCTCGGGCAGATCCTCGAACTGACCGTGATCGTGCAGGTATTCCATGTAGCGCTCCCCCTGGTCGTTGTAAGGGTGGAAGACGCTGTCATGCACGCCGTCGAATTCCAGCGGCGCCACCTTGAATACCCGGCACAGTGCCTCGTTGAACGCCGACGTGGCCTTGACCCAGCGCCCATCCAGATACAGCTCGGTATAGCCATGCATGGCGAACACCTCGCTACGCAGCAGCTCCAGCAGGCGCGGCGTCGACAGGTGATTGCGCACGTCGGCCAGGCCAATACGCGCGGGAATCCCGCAATGCCGGGCACAGGCAGCGAGCAGATTGGCCTTGGGCACGCAGTAGGACTCACCGGCCGCCAATGCATGACTGGCCTTCAATGTCTGCGCATCGAGGCTGAAGGCATAGGGGTTGTAGCGAACCTCGTCACGCACCGCCAGATACAGGGCCACGGCCTGACTGGTCGGTTCTCGTGACGCACCACGCCAACGTTCGGCGAACTCGACTACCGCGCGATGGTCACTGTCAATGAAGCGGCCGGGACGTAGATAGGTCTGCATGGCGAGGGCTCCTGAAGTTTGCTTCAGTCTAATCTCGTCAATTGCGCCACGTTCACGACGATCCGGCCAAGCTCACCGCCCCTGCCGCCATTTATGGCTATGCTCGGGGCGTCGCCCGCTCGAATCATGGAGGAATGCACATGCTCGTCATCTGGTTGCTGGTTCTGCTGCTCGGGGTCGCCTACCTGGCCCATAGCCGTACCGCCGCCCTACCCGCCCTCGGCATCACCGCAGCCTATCTGGTGGCCATGGCATTGTTCAGCCCGGTACCGGGCTGGTTGCAACTGCTGCTGTGGATCGTCACCGGCGCCGTCGCCGCGTTCATCCTGCTCGGTGATCTGCGCCGGCAACTGTTCACCAGCCCGTTGTTCGCCTGGTTCCAGCGCGTACTGCCGCCGATGTCAGCCACCGAACGCGACGCCATCGAAGCCGGCACGGTGTGGTGGGATGGCGAGCTGTTCAGCGGCAAGCCTGACTGGGACAAGCTGCTGGCCTACCCCAAGGCCAAGCTGACCGACGAAGAACAAGCGTTCATCGACGGCCCCACCGAAGAACTCTGCGCCATGATCAGCGACTGGCAGGTTGGCCAGCAGATGGACCTTCCAGAGAAAGCCTGGGAACACATCAAGCAGCATGGTTTCTTCGCCCTGATCATTCCCAAGGAGTACGGCGGCAAGGGCTTCTCGGCCTACGCCCACTCGCAGGTGGCGATGAAGCTGGCCACCCGCAGCGGCGACCTGGCCTCCACCGTGATGGTGCCCAACTCCCTCGGCCCAGCCGAACTGCTGCTGCACTACGGCACCGATGAGCAGCGCCAGCACTACCTGCCGCGCCTAGCACGCGGCGATGACATCCCCTGCTTCGCCCTGACCGGCCCACTGGCAGGCTCCGATGCCGGTGCCATGCCGGACACCGGGATCATCTGCAAGGGCCAGTACAACGGCGAAGAAGTGATCGGCCTGCGCCTGAACTGGGAGAAGCGCTACATCACCCTCGGCCCGGTGGCGACCCTGCTCGGTCTGGCCTTCAAGGCCTATGACCCGGATCATCTGCTGGGCGACAAGGAAGACCTCGGCATCAGCCTGGCGCTGATCCCCACTGACACGCCCGGCGTAGAAATCGGCCGCCGTCACCTGCCACTGGGCGCTGCTTTCATGAACGGCCCGAACTCCGGCAAGGACGTGTTCATTCCGCTGGAGTACCTGATCGGTGGCCAGGAGTACCTCGGCAAGGGCTGGATGATGCTGATGAACTGCCTGTCGGTCGGCCGTTCCATTTCTCTGCCGGCGGTCGGCACCGGCGCGGCCAAGTTCACCAGCCTCGCCACCGGCCAGTACGCTCAGCTGCGTGAGCAGTTCAACGTGCCGCTGGCCGCCTTCGAGGGCATTCAGGAGGCCCTGGCGCGCATCGGCGGCAACGCCTGGCTGATGGACAGCGCGCGCATCCTCACTGCCAACGCCGTCGATCTGGGCGAGAAGCCCTCGGTACTGTCGGCGATTCTCAAGTACCACCTGACCGAGCGCGGCCGTGAGTGCATCGGCCACGCCATGGACGTGCACGGCGGCAAGGGCATCATCATGGGCCCGAACAACTACCTGGCCCGCTCCTGGCAGGGCGCGCCGATCTTCATCACTGTCGAGGGCGCCAATATCCTCTCGCGCAACCTGATGATCTTCGGTCAGGGCGCCATCCGCTGCCATCCGTACGTGCTAAAGGAAATGTCCCTGGCCGACCGCGACGACAAGGACCAGGCACTGATCGAGTTCGACTCACTGCTGATGAGCCATATCGGCTTCGCCGTCGGCAACGCTGCCAGCAGCTTCCTTCTCGGCCTGACACTGAACCGCCTGGGCACTGTGCCGGGTGACGATCTCAGCCAGCCCTACTACCGCGCCCTCAATCGTCTGGCAGCAGCCTTCGCCCTGTGCGCCGACAGCAGCATGATGCTGCTCGGCGGCGACCTGAAACGCCGCGAGCGCCTGTCCGCCCGCCTCGGCGATGTGCTCAGCCACCTCTACCTAGGTTCGGCCGCACTCAAGCGCTACCACGACCTGGACTACCCGGAAGCGATTCGTCCGCTGCTGCGCTGGGCCATGGAGGAAAACCTCTACCACGCCGAACAAGCGCTGGATGACCTGCTGAGCAACTTCCCCAACCGCCTGTTCGGCTGCCTGCTCAAAGTACTGGTGTTCCCTCTGGGCCGCCGCCACCAGGGCCCGAGCGACGCACTGGACGCCGAAGTGGCGGCAATCATCGGCCGCCAGGCCGGCGATCCTGCTCTGGAGTCGGTGCTGGAAGGTTGCTACCGCCCGCAGGCCGATCAGGATTCGGTGGGCGCCCTGCAGCATGCGTTGAACCTCGTGCAGGCCAGCCAGGACGCGCGCAAGCGCCTACATCAGGCGCTCAAGGACGGCAGCCTGCAACCGGCTCCTGGCCAGGACACCATCGAAGCGGCGATCGCCGCCGGCATCCTCGACGGCGAACAGGGCCAACGCCTGCAAGCGGCCGAAGCGGCTCGGCGTCGAGTGATCGACGTCGACGACTTCGCCAAGGAAGAGCTCACGCTGGAGAGCGGCAAGGTACGCTGACGCTATCGCTTGTGGGAGGGGCTTCAGCCGCGAGCTTCTGCATCGCGACCGCCCCCTCCGACGCAAAGGCCAGCCAAACGGGACAGCGGGCGTCAGGAACTCTATACTCCTGCGCCCGTTTTACCCTTCAGGAACCTGCACCATGGCCAGCCATATCGAACACCACCTCGCCCTGCTCAATCACCTGCGCGGCATCCTCGTCGCCCTGGGCGAAGCCGAACAGGTGCTCGACGACAGCCACGCCCTGTTCCTCGAGCGCTACGACGAACTGCTCGCCGAATTGCCGCGCGACCCGGTTTCCAGCCAGTATCTGGGCCAGGATCTGATCAGCCAGGTGTTCCACCGCTACCCACAAATTGCCCACCTGGTCCCCCGTGATCTGCTGTGGTTCTTCGGTGGCGACTGCCTGCACTTCATGCCCGACGAAGAAATCGCCCTGTACCAGACCCTCGACGAGCGCCGTTTCGAAGCGGAAGAGAACGACGAGCCCTTCGACTGGAACTTGGAAAAACAGCTGCTGGCCCTGCCCACTGACGGCGCCAAGCACTGATCGCTGGCCGGCCAGCAACGAAAAAGCCCGCCGATACACCGAGCGGGCTTTTTCTGGCAGCAAACGACAGAAACGAAAACGCCGCTCGATTGAGCGGCGTTTTCGTTTATTTGGAGCGGGAAACGAGACTCGAACTCGCGACCCCGACCTTGGCAAGGTCGTGCTCTACCAACTGAGCTATTCCCGCAGTACAACTTGAAATGGCGTCCCCTAGGGGACTCGAACCCCTGTTACCGCCGTGAAAGGGCGGTGTCCTAGGCCACTAGACGAAGGGGACCTTGGAACTTCGTTTGAAACCCTGCCTAAGCAGCATTTCCAAAATTTGGAGCGGGAAACGAGACTCGAACTCGCGACCCCGACCTTGGCAAGGTCGTGCTCTACCAACTGAGCTATTCCCGCATTACAGCTTGAAAGTGGCGTCCCCTAGGGGACTCGAACCCCTGTTACCGCCGTGAAAGGGCGGTGTCCTAGGCCACTAGACGAAGGGGACACACCCCGGAACATCAAGCAACTTTCCGGCTTCCTTCGCTTCGCTTTGGGCTTTGCGCTGGAAGTGGCGCGCATTCTATGGAGGCTTTTAAAGGTCGTCAACCACTCTCTAAAAAATTTTTAAAATCAAAGACTTCAGCCCAGAAATCGATATGCCACTAGGAGCCATGCGACCAAGCCACTACACTCGGTCGAAAAGTCGATTCTCGAGAGGTCCCAAGCAGTGTCCGCACTCGTGATAACCATGCTGATCGTCGGCGGCATCGCCCTGTTGATGGTGATTGCCTACATCAACCACGCCGTCGAGAACAGCAAGCTGGAGAAAGCGCGCCAGCGCGCCGATCTGCTCGACCGAATTCGTCGCTGCCAGGACATCTCCGAGCGTATACCTGGCCAATTGATGACGCCGCAGCTGAAGCTACTGCTGAGCCAGTTACAGTTGCAGGCCAGCGAACGCTTACTGCCACTGGAGAAACAGAACACCACCCTTCGGAGCGATATCGACACGCTGAAGGCGCAGGTCGCTCAGGGCGAATCCATTGCCGTGAAGAACCCTCCTCAACCCATCGCCAACGAAGCCAAAGCCAAGGACGTGCGTTTTCTGCTGGAAAACCTGCATGCCCTGATCACCGGTTCGGTTCAGGCCGGCCTGCTACCCGCGGGCGACGGCAAGCATTGGCTCAAGCAGATTCGGCAGATGCTGGTGCTGGTGCATATCGAGTTCTTCAGCACCCTGGGCCAGGCAGCCATGCAGCAGAAACAACCCGGCCAGGCCCGCCTGGCCTTCGAGCGTGGCGTGCAGTACCTGCGCAAGCAGCCAGATCCCGCGCCCTACCAGGCGCAGCTCAAACGATTCGAGGAGCAGTTGGCACGTGCCAATGCCATGGTGCTCAACAACAATGCTCCTACGGCGGAAGAACCGAGCCAGTTGACCGAAGGTCTGAAAGATCTGGAAGGCGACGACTGGAAGAAGAAGAACATCTACGACTGAGGATCGCCACGCTCACTCGAGCACACTGACCGCCGCTAGGAGTTGCAATGAGCCTGACCGTATACGGGGCACCGCTGTCCCCCTTCGTCCGCAAACTCTGCCTGTGCCTGATCGAAAAGGGCCTGGATTACGAGCTCGAAGTGGTCATGCCCTTCGGCCAGCCCGATTGGTTTCGCGAACTCAACCCGCTAGGCCGAATTCCCGCCTTTCGCGACGGCGACCTCAAGCTGGCTGACTCCAGCGTCATCTGCCAATACCTGGAAGAACGCTACCCCGAGCACACACCGCTGTATGGCGCCGATGCAGAGCAACGCGCCAAGGTGCGCTGGCTGGAAAAATACGCCGACTACGAGCTGGCGCCACTGTGCACCTTCACCGTGTTCCGCAACCGCGTGTTGAAAGCCACCATGGGTCAGCCCTGCGACGAGGAAAAGGTGCAGCAGACGCTCAGGGACAAACTGCCCAACCACTTCGACTACTTCGAGACCACGCTGGGTGATGCGCCCTATTTCCTCGGTGAGCAGCTGTCCATGGCCGACCTGGCGCTGGCCAGCCAGCTGATCAACATGGAGCATGGCGGGGAAACCCTGGATGCCGGCCGCTGGCCGAACCTGATGGCGCACTACGAGCGCATCAAGAACCGTGCATCCACACAGCAACTGCTGCCGCGTGAACTGCGTACGCTGGAGAAGATCGGCGCCAAGCGCTGAGCCCGCTTCGCAGGGTGCGCGCGGCGCACCCTACCGGACCGCGCCCACACCGCCACATCGCCTCAGACAGAGCCGCACCATGGGCGTATTCAGCAGTCGCTGGCAGCCAGGAATACCGCTGCCAGCGCTTCGATGCCGGTCTGATCCACCTCGGTGAAACGCCCTACCGACGGACTGTCCAGATCCAGCACGCCAATCAGGCGGCCGTCCTTGACCAAGGGCACCACCAGTTCGCTGTTCGATGCACTATCGCAGGCAATGTGCCCCGGGAAAGCATGCACATCCTCGACTCGCTGGGTTTGCAGGCTGGCCGCCGCTGCGCCGCAGACACCACGACCGAAGGCGATGCGCACGCAGGCCACCTTGCCTTGGAACGGGCCAAGCACCAGTTCGCCATCCTTGACCAGATAGAAGCCAGCCCAGTTCAGGTCGGCCAGCTCGTGAAACAGAAAGGCGGAAAACTGCGCGGCATTGGCAATGAAATCACGCTCGCCGGATAACAGCGCCTGCAACTGCGCAGTCAGCAACGGATAGCCATTGAGGCCGTCACCCGCCTGGGAAAGATCGATCATGCCTGTTGCTCCAGCAGTTGCAGCCCGACCCAGTGGCGGGCGAATTGATAAGCGCAGCGGCCATTACGGTTACCACGACCCAGCGCCCAGCGGATGGCGGCCTTTTCCAGCGCCTCGTCCCAGCTCCAGTTCAGCCCGACCTGACGCGCCTGCACGTCCACCCAGTGGCGCACGACGATCAGGAAGTGATCCTGAGTGAAGGGATAGAACGACAGCCACAGGCCAAAACGGTCGGACAGCGCGATCTTGTCCTCCACTGCCTCATTGGGATGCAGCTCGCCGTCGACCCTCTTCCAGTTCTCGTTGTCACTCTGATGCTCGGGCACCAGATGGCGGCGGTTGGACGTGGCGTACAGCAGCACATTGTCCGGCGCCTGCTCCAGCGAGCCGTCGAGCACGCTCTTGAGCACACGGTAGTCGCCCTCACCCGCCTCGAACGACAGATCATCGCAGAACAACACGAAACGTTGCGGCAGGCCGGCCAGCAGCTCGACCACGCGCGGCAGATCGGCCAGGTGATCACGTTCGATCTCGATCAGGCGCAGGCCGGCCTTGGCGTGCTCGGCGAGCAAGGCACGCACCAGCGATGATTTACCGGTGCCGCGCGCGCCCCAGAGCAAGGCGTGGTTAGCCGGCATGCCGCTGACGAACTGGCGGGTATTGCGCGCCAGTTGCTCGCGCTGGGCATCCACACCCAGCAGGTCGCTCAGCGACAGATCGAGGCTGACATCCAGCGGCAGCAGGTAGCCGCTGCGCCCATCACGCACCCAGCGCGCCGCCACGCACTGGCTCCAGTCCACTTCCGGACGCAGTGCAGGCAGCAGGGGTTCGATGCGCTCCAGCACCTGTTCGGCGCGGGCGAGAAAATTCAGCAATCGGGAATCCACGATCTACTACTCCTTTTGCGCAGAACCGCACGTTGCAGGCTCTGCCGGTACAGGGTCGCTATCAGCTATGCTTGGCAAGCGCCCAAGGATCAGAGACGACGCACGCATTCATGGATATATCGCTCACCAATCGTCTGTCGTTCAAACAGGCCGGTCTGACCGTCCTGGTGGCGTTTATCCTTGGTACGCTGCTCAGCGTCACCCAGGTGGCGGTCGATTATGCCAGCGAAGAGGCCTCCATCAACCGCGAGATTCGTGCTCTGCTGGAAATCAGCCACAACCCTGCCGCCCGCATCGCCTACAACATCGACGCCGAACTGGCCCAGGAGCTGGTCCTCGGCCTGCTGCGCTCCCCTGCGGTGACCCGCGCTGAACTGATCGACAACAGCGGCCTGGTTCTGGCCAGCGTCAGCCGTCCACGCAGCGAAAGCCGTTATCGGGTCTTGAGCGACAGCCTGTTCGGCGCCCAACGGCAGTTTCAGGACCCGCTCCACGTCAGCCACGCCCCCGACGAAGCCCTTGGCTTTCTGCGCCTGGAGGTCGACACCTACGCCTTCGGCAGCCACTTCCTGAAACGCTCGATGCTGACCTTGCTCACCGGGTTCGCGCGCAGCCTGCTGCTGTCGCTGATCCTGCTGGTGCTGTTCTATTTCATGCTGACCAAACCCCTGACCGGGGTGATTCGAGCACTCAGCGAGCGCAACCCGCAGGACCCGCAGCATCGCCCGGTGCCCTGCCCCAAAGGCCATGAGCACGACGAGATCGGCACCCTGGTCGAGGTCACCAACCGCCAGTTGTCGAACATCGCGCTGGAGATCGAGCAACGGCGCAACGCCGAGGATCGCCTGACCCAGTACCTGAGCGAACTGGAAAACATCGTCTCGGCCCGCACCGCCGAACTCAAGGCGACCAACGTGCGCCTCAGCCAGTCCAACGCCGAGTTGGAAACGGCGCGCACCACCGCCCTGAACATGGCGCAGGCGCGCTCGGCCTTCCTGGCCAACATGAGCCATGAGATCCGCACCCCGCTCAACGGCCTGCTGGGCATGCTCGCCCTGGCCCTGGACGGCCCGCTCAGCGCCGAGCAGCGCCAACAGCTGGGTATCGCACACGACTCCGGCAAGGTGTTGGTGGAGTTGCTCAACGACATTCTCGACCTGTCCAAATTCGAAGCTGGTCAGCTCGAACTGGAGGATATCCCCTTCGACCTCGGCGCCTTGGCCGAAGAGACCGCCAGCTTGCTGTCGCAGAACGCCGCCAACGCCGTGGAGCTGACCTGCCTGATCGATCCGGCACTGCCGGCGCAGGTGCTGGGCGATCCGACGCGGGTTCGCCAGATCGTCAGCAACCTGCTGTCCAATGCGCTCAAATTCACCCGCTTCGGCCGCGTCGACCTGATCGTCGCCTGCGCGGTGGACGGCATCAGCATTCGCGTGCGCGATACCGGCATCGGCATCGCCGAAGACGCCCAGGCGCGCATTTTTCAGCCCTTCGCCCAGGCCGAAGTGGGCATCACCCGTGAGTACGGCGGCACCGGGCTCGGCCTGGCTCTGACGCGGCGCCTTTGCGAGGCAATGCACGGCAAGCTGAGCCTGCAATCGAAAGAAGGCTTCGGCAGTGAGTTCTGCGCCGAGCTACCGCTGCCTGCCCATGTACAAGCCAGCTCACAACCGGCGCTGGAGGGCCGCATCGTCGCGCTGACCCCGGCCAGCAGCGGCCTGCAACAGATGCTCAGCCAGTGGCTGCCCGCCTGGGGCCTGAGTTATCAGCGCCTGGCTACCGATGCCAACCTGCACGGCGTGGAGGCCGACCTGCTGATCAGCGATTGCCCGGAATGCCTGTTCGGCATTCGTCCGGCGATGAACACACCGGTGTTGCTGGTCACCGCCTACGGCAACTTCCTGCCGCATGAGCAGGCACAACGCCTTATGCCGCTGCTGCAGATCGCCCGCCCAGTGTCGCGCAATGGCCTGCTACAGGAGCTGCGGCACGTCCTGCACAGCGACGACGGCGACGTTCACAGCAGTGCCCAGGCGCAGCCTGTGCGGGAAAGCAGTGCACGCGTACTGCTGGTCGAGGACAACCCGGTCAACCAGATGGTCGCCAAGGGCATGCTGGGCAAGCTCGGCTATCAGGTGCTGGTAGCCGGCCATGGTGGTGAAGCGCTGGAGGTTCTGGAGCAGGAACCTGTCGACCTGATACTGATGGACTGCAATATGCCGGTGATGGATGGCTACGAGGCCAGCCGGCGCATTCGCAGCAACGGGCGCTGGCCCGAGCTGCCCATTGTCGCCCTGACCGCCAATGCGCTGTCCGACGAACGCGAACGCTGCCGCGCCGCCGGCATGAACGACTACCTGGCCAAACCCTTCCGCCGCGAGGAACTGGCGGCCATTCTGGATACCTGGCTGCCCGCCGACCTCACTCGCTGAGCCTGGCCAACAGGCGATCCAGACTGCGGCGCAGCCCCTCCATCTCCAGCAGGTCCTGATCGTCGAACTGGCAGAGCAACTGCGCCTTCAGCGGCAAGACTTGCCCCTGGAGCGCCCTGCCAGCCTCGCTCAGCGCCAGATGCACCTCACGCTCGTCCACCTGCGCGCGACGGCGCTGCACCAGCCCCATCTGCTCCAGACGCTTGAGCAGCGGCGTCAGGGTCCCGGAGTCCAGTTGCAGACGTTGCCCGAGCGCCTTGAGCGTCGGCTGCTCGGGCGCCCGCTCCTGCCACTCCCACAGCACCAGCATCACCAGATATTGCGAGTAGGTCAGGCCGAGGCCGTCGAGCATCGGTTTGTAGGCGCGGATCACCGCACGTGAGGCGGCGTAGAGCTTGAAGCACAACTGATTGTCCAACTGCAGCCCAGCGGTATCGAAAGTACTCATTTCAGCAGGGCTTCGATCTCGCTGCTCAGCTCTTCGGGCTTGGTGGTCGGGGCGAAACGCTTGACCACCTGGCCATCCTCGCCAATCAGGAACTTAGTGAAATTCCACTTGATGCCCTGACTGCCCAGCAGCCCCGGTGCGCGCTTCTTCAATTGCACGAACAACGGGTGAGCATCGCTGCCATTGACGTCGACTTTCTTGAACAGCGGGAAGCTGACGCCGAAGTTCAGCTCGCAGAATTCCGAGATGGCGCCCTCGTCACCCGGCTCCTGCTTGCCGAACTGATTGCAGGGGAAACCGAGCACCACCAAGCCCTTGTCCTTGTACTGCTGCCAGACGTTTTCCAGGCCCTTGTACTGTGGGGTGAAGCCGCACTTGCTAGCGGTGTTGACCACCAGCACGGCCTTGCCGCCGAAGTCAGCCAGGGTCTTCTGCTCGCCCTTGATGGTGGTGACCGGGATATCGAAAAGCGCGTTGCTCATGGGGAATCGTCCTGAATGGGCTGAAAGTGACGAACAAGGTAGCGAGCAATTAAATTGCATGCAATTCAATTAACGCAAAATAAGGCGCATGGATAGCGCCTTATCGTAGGGTGTCGCGGGGCCACCTAGGCTGTGCGCACCTCGGGTGCTCTGCGATATCAGCCGGTGCGCACAGCGCACCCTACACAAGGGTCGCGCCCAGGGCTCGTACCAGCGCGGTCAGTGGTGCTGCATCACCCTGAATGCGTACGTGCAGGCCATCGATCTCGCGGCGCATAGGGTAATGCTTGCGCAGTCGGTCGAAGCCGGCGCGACGCGCATCGGCATCGCCGACCAGGCTACGGCGAAAATCCACATCGTCGCGGCGCGGGTCGTACACCGAGCGGCAAATACTGGCCAGCGCCCATGCCGGATCGGCGCTGCCGTCGATGCTCAGCTCACTCAACCAGGGCGCCGGCAGCAGATCGGCCAGACTCACCTGCTCAGCCACGCCCAACGCGCGACAGCAGGCTTGGTAGATCTGCGCTGTGCCGCGCAGCTTGCCGTCCAGGCTGTAGCCGGCAATATGTGGCGTCGCTAATTGGCACAGGGCGGCCAACTCAACATCGGCCTGCGGCTCGCCCTCCCACACGTCCAGTACCGCTTTCAGATCTGGCCGCTGCGGCAGCAAGCTGCGTAGCGCGGCGTTGTCCACCACGGCACCGCGACTGGCGTTGATCAACCAGGTTCCTGGCTTCAATGCCGCCAGGCGAGTCGCACCGAACAGATGCCGCGTCGAAGCGTCCAGCGGCGTGTGCAGGCTGATCACATCGCACTCGTCGATGATCTGCTCCAGGCTGACGAAGTCGCCGCCCTCGGCAGCCTGGCGCGGCGGGTCACACACCCGCACCTGCCAACCGAGACCACGTAACAGATCGACCAGACGCCCGCCAACCTGCCCCGCCCCGACCACGCCATAAATCCGCGCTGCCGGATCGACGCCCTCACGCTCGGCCAGGGTCAGCACGCTGCCCAGCACGTAATCCACCACGCCACGGGCGTTGCAGCCAGGCGCACTGCTCCAGGCGATGCCGGCCTCGGCGAAGTAATCGAGATCCAGATGGTCGGTGCCGATGGTGCAGGTGCCGACGAAGCGCACCCGGCTGCCTTCGAGCAAGGCGCGATTCACTTGGGTCACCGAGCGCACCAGCAGCAGGTCGGCATCACGCACATCGGTCGCTGTGATGGCGCGCCCCGGCAAGCGACGGATGCTGCCGAACGCGGCGAAGAACTCATCGAGCAGGGGAATGTTTTCGTCGGCGACTATGTGCATGGCAGGCTCCATCGGGCAGGCCGCCATTCTAACAGGCCGTTGAAAAACTACCTGCGTTGCCATTGCTGCGTTAAAAACAGCCTCAAAATGCTCATTTACAACACGTAGACTGCGCTTTCTCGACTGTTATTGCCTTGCACTGGCTGCCTCGCCTACGTTTTTCAACAGCCTGCTAAATCAGCCGGCACTTTAGACCCACAGGCCGCCAGACAGAGGGGCAGATCGTTCTTTCCTGACCGCTACGTCAAGGCGTAGACTACGCGGTTTCCTGTTATCCCGAAGAGTCGAAATGTCCACCGACAGCCGCCTTGGCCGCGTGCGCACGGAACTGCGCAGCCTCCTGCTCCTGGCCACGCCCATCATCATCGCCCAGCTGGCGCACACCGCCATGGGCTTCGTCGACACGCTGATGGCCGGGCGCGTCAGCCCGCAGGACCTGGCGGCCGTGGCACTGGGCAACTCGATCTGGGTACCGGTATTCCTGCTGATGACCGGCATCCTGCTGGCGACCACGCCCAAGGTGGCGCAACGCTTCGGTGCCGGCCAAGAGGCCGACATCGGCCCGCTGGTGCGCCAGGCGCTCTGGCTGGCGCTGGTTGTCGGCTGCAGCGCCGCAGCCCTGCTGTGGAACGCCGAATTCATCCTGCGCACGATGAACGTCGACCCGGAGCTGATCACCCCAGCCATGGGCTACCTGCGCGCGGTCGCTTGCGGCTTTCCGGCAGTGGCGCTGTATCACGTGCTGCGCTGTTTCAGCGACGGCCTTGGCCACACCCGCCCGGCCATGGTGCTGGGCATTATCGGCCTGCTGCTGAACATTCCCGCCAACTACATCTTCATCTATGGCAAGTTCGGCCTGCCGGCCATGGGTGGCGTTGGCTGCGGTTGGGCAACCGCACTGGTGATGGGCTTCATGCTGATCGGCATGCTGGTCTGGGTGAAGTGGGCGCCCTACTACCGTGCCAGCGCGCTGTTCACCCGCTTCGAATGGCCGCAGTGGACGGTGATCAAACGCCTGCTGAGCATTGGCGTCCCGATCGGTATCGCGGTGTTCGCCGAGTCGAGCATCTTCGCGGTGATCGCCCTGCTGATCGGCGGGCTTGGCGCCACCGTGGTGGCCGGTCACCAGATCGCGCTCAACTTCAGCTCCATGGTGTTCATGATCCCTTACTCCTTGGCCATGGCGGCCACCGTACGCGTCGGTCAGGCGCTGGGCCGTGGTCAGCCGCGCGAGGCGCGCTTCGCTGCCGGGGTGAGCATGGCGGCAGCACTGGGCTATGCCTGCATATCGGCCAGCCTGATGTTCCTGCTGCGCGAACAGATCGCGCAGATCTACACGCCGGACCAAACGGTGATCGCCGTGGCGGCAACACTGATTGTCTATGCGGCGCTGTTCCAGTTCTCCGATGCCATTCAGGTGACCGCGGCCGGCGCACTGCGTGGCTACCAGGACACGCGCATCACCATGCTGCTGACCCTGTTCGCCTACTGGGGCATCGGCCTGCCGGTGGGGTATGCGCTGGGGCTGTCCGACCTGTTCGGCGAGCCCAGCGGGCCCAGCGGCTTGTGGCAGGGCCTGGTGGTGGGTCTGACCTGCGCCGCGGCGATGCTCACCGTGCGCCTGGCGCGCAGCGCACGCAAGCGCATTCGCCGGGCCGCCTGAGTCATTGGATAGGCAGGAGATCAGCTCTAGACTGAGCGCATGATTCGACCAGCCCTGCTCCTCTGCCTACTTCTGCTCGCTGCATGCGGCCCGGCCAACGACGGCCTGGCCCTGCAGAGCGATTACCTGCAACGCCTGCAACGCTCACTCGATGCTGCTGACGGCAACGCCTTCGACAATCGCAGTGTCAGCCAGTACCGCCTGCCGGCCCGGCGTGAGCGGCTTAGCGAGATTCCCGAGTTGCGTATCGGCCTGCTCGATCTGGTGATCGATGCACGGCGCTGCCCGCACCTGCAACAACTGATCAGCCAGCGTAACAGCAGCCTGGGCAAGCAACTGATGCCCAGCCAGCGCCTGGGCTACGAAGGTGATCTGCTGCGCGCCATCGATGCCTGCCTGCCCCATCTGCAGGAAGACTCCAGCCTGAAGGCCACGCTGCAGCACCTGGCCAGCGACAAGCGCCAGCAACTGCCCGCAGTATTCTGGAATGCGCTGAACGGCAGCCCGGAGTTCGAGAACTATCTGCGTTTCGCCGATCAGGCCTTGCCGGTGGACACGCTGGAAGACAGCGCCGCGCTGGGCGCATTGCAGCGACTGGCCAGCATCGGAGCCGCCCTGCCTGCACAACTACCACCGAATACTGACGAGCTGGAGCCGCTGTTCTTTGCCCTCTATGCCAGCGAACAGGGCAGCCAGTTGATCACCAGCCTGGCCAGCCTGCGCCACACCCTCGACGTCGGCAGCGAGATGCTGGAGCAGCGCCAACAGGACCGCCCCCTTTGCCCACTGGGCCAGGCGACGCCGCGCGGGCGCATCCTGCAGAACATCTTCGTCAAGTTCTACGCTGGCGGCCTGCAGCCCTATCTGGCAAAGGTCGACCAGCGCGGTCAGCAGTGGCAGGCGGCACTGCTGCAATTGCAGCGCATCGACGGCATTCCTCCAGCCACCCGCGAACACCTGCAGCGGCTGGCCGGCGAGCAGGATTCGTTATGGCAGGATTTCCGCGCCGCCACGGCGCGTCACGTCAAGGCCTGGCAAACACTACTGAACAGCTGCGGCCTGGCGCCGGGGCAGGCGGGATGGAACAGAGCTGAAAACGACGCAGAACCGTAGGGTGCGCCGCGCGCACCAATAACCACAGATAACCCGAATCAAGGCACATCAACGGTGCGCACGGCGCACCCTACATGCGACATGCGTCGCCTAGTCGGCCTTCTTACGAATCCAGTACAGGTAGGCGCCGTCTTCCTCGGCCTGACCGATCAGCTCGTGGCCGAGAAACACGCAGAACTTGGGAATATCACGGCGGGTAGAGGGATCGGTGGCGATCACCTTGAGCAGACCGCCCGGCGACAGGTCGCGCACCTTGTTGTGCAGCATCATCACCGGTTCCGGGCAATTCAGGCCGCTGGCGTCGAGCAGGTCATCGTGGTTGAGGGTCAGGACTTCGGACATAAGGGGCTCCACAAACAGGCGCGCATTGTCGCGCAAAGCTGACCTTCAGGTCACCTACGCGCAGACCATCACTTGCCGTGCCGACGCAGGTGGCAGGTCACTTCCTCACGGTCGTGATACAGCTGCTTGCAGCCGATGCTTACCTTCAGGCCGCGCTCGACCAGCCCCGATTCGATGCGATCAAGCAGGCGCCGCACTTCGGCATAGCGCTGCTTCATCGGCAGCTTGAGGTTGACCACCGCCTCGCGGCACAGCCCCTCGCCCAGCCAGGTTTCGATCATCGCCGCCGTGCGCGCCGGCTTCTCGACGATGTCGCAGACCATCCAGTGCACCGGATGCCGTGGGCGGAAGGTGAAACCATCGGCGCGCTGGTGCACGACAAAGCCGGAATACATCAGGCTTTCGGCCATCGGCCCGTTGTCCACGGCGGTGACGCGGATTTCCCGATTGACCAGTTGCCAGGTCCAGCCGCCCGGTGCGGCGCCCAGGTCGACCGCGGTCATCCCCGCCGCCAGGCGCTGATCCCACTGCTCGCGCGGGATGAAATGGTGCCAGGCTTCCTCCAGCTTGAGCGTGGAGCGGCTCGGCGCCTCGCGCGGAAACTTCAGGCGCGGAATGCCCATCGGCCACATCGCCTGGTTGTCCGCCTCGGCGATGCCCGCGAACACCTCACGGCCGCTCTTGAAGGTCAGCAGCAGGCGCGGCTTCTTGGCATCGTCCACCAGTTTGCCGGCCTTGAGCAGCGCCTTGCGCAGCGGCGCCTCGAACTTCTTGCAGAAGGTCGAGAGTTCCTTGCCGTCGTTGGTATCCACCACTTCCAGCCACAGGCTGCCGCACACCGGGTAATCAGCCAGCGCCTCCAGCAACACGCTGATACGGTCGCTTTCCGGCAGGCTGACATAGATCCCGCGCGCCCATTGCCGCGGGAAGATCAGCTGATTGAAACGCACGCTGCGCATCAGCCGTTCGCAATCGGCCGCCTCGCTGCAGACGAACTCGGCGCACGCGCTGCCGGGCTTGGTCTTGGAGTAGCCTGGTACATCCAGGCGTGCAGCAAGGTCGGTGATCTCGGCGCAAACCTCCCCTTCGAAACCGGGGCGGCAATGCAGAAACAGGGTATTCATCAAAGGCTCTCCTCGAGGCCCGCATGATACCCGAGACCGGAACCCAGAGCCGCTAAACCTGTCCAGCTATACATGTGCTGCCTACATATATGAAGCCGCCAGTCATCGTGTTTCGATGAAATCCGGCCATCCAGACCAGGCAGCACATAGCAACCGATTAAGGATATGCGCTAGCCAGACCGCTCAAGCCGAACTAGCTTGAAGGTCTGCCGCCATCAGACACAGCCCGAACCGTGCGGGCCCAAGGAGATGTGCAATGCCCTCCCTCGATAGCCTGAACTGCCGCCGCGAACTGAAAGTCGGCGACGCCACTTACCGCTATTTCAGCCTGCCCGAGGCTGCCCAACGCCTCGGCAACATCGACCGTCTGCCCAAGTCGCTCAAGGTCCTGCTGGAAAACCTGCTGCGCAACGAAGACGGCCAGACCGTGCAGCCGCAGGATCTGCAAGCCATGGTCGACTGGCTGGACCAGCGCGCCTCCGACCGCGAGATCCAATACCGCCCGGCGCGCGTACTAATGCAGGACTTCACCGGCGTGCCGGCGGTGGTCGACCTGGCCGCCATGCGCGACGCCATGGCCAAGGCCGGCGGCGATCCGCAGCGGATCAACCCGCTGTCGCCGGTGGACCTGGTTATCGACCACTCGGTGATGGTCGACCGCTATGCCTCCTCCAGCGCCTTTCACGATAACGTCGAGCTGGAAATGCAGCGCAACGGCGAACGCTACGCCTTTCTGCGCTGGGGCCAGCACGCCTTCGACAACTTCAGCGTGGTGCCGCCAGGCACCGGCATCTGCCACCAGGTCAACCTCGAGTACCTGGCGCGCACCGTGTGGACCAAAGAAGAAGACGGCGCCACCCTCGCCTACCCCGACACCCTGGTCGGCACCGACTCGCACACCACCATGATCAACGGCCTCGGCGTACTCGGCTGGGGCGTCGGCGGCATCGAGGCGGAAGCGGCCATGCTCGGCCAGCCGGTTTCGATGCTGATTCCCGAAGTGATCGGCTTCAAGCTCAGCGGCAAGCTGAAAGAAGGCATCACCGCCACCGACCTGGTGCTCACCGTCACCCAGATGCTGCGCAAGAAAGGCGTGGTGGGCAAATTCGTCGAGTTCTACGGCGACGGCCTGGCCGACCTACCCCTGGCCGACCGCGCCACCATCGCCAACATGGCCCCGGAATACGGCGCCACCTGCGGCTTCTTCCCGGTGGACGAGATCACTCTCGGCTACCTGCGTCTGTCCGGCCGCCCGGATGCCACCGTGCAACTGGTCGAGGCCTACAGCAAGGCCCAGGGCCTGTGGCGCGAGCCAGGCGCCGAGCCGCTGTTCACCGACAGCCTGAGCCTGGATATGGGCAGCGTCGAAGCCAGCCTGGCCGGACCGAAGCGCCCGCAGGATCGCGTCTCGCTGGGCCAGGTCAGCCAGGCCTTCGACGATTTCGTCGGCCTGCAGCTCAAACCGGCGGCCAAAGAAGAAGGCCGCATGCTCAGCGAAGGCGGCGGCGGTACCGCCGTGGGCGGCGACAAGCAGAGCGGCGAAGTCGACTATGAAGACGACGGCCATACCCATCGCCTGAAAGACGGCGCAGTTGTGATCGCCGCCATCACCTCCTGCACCAATACCTCCAACCCCAGCGTGATGATGGCCGCCGGTCTGCTGGCCAAGAAAGCCGTGGAAAAAGGCCTGCAGCGCCAGCCCTGGGTGAAGAGTTCGCTGGCCCCCGGCTCCAAGGTGGTCACCGAATACTTCGACGCTGCCGGTCTGACGCCCTATCTGGAGAAGCTCGGCTTCGACCTGGTGGGCTACGGCTGCACCACCTGCATCGGCAACTCCGGCCCGCTGCGTGAGCCCATCGAGAAAGCCATCACCCAGGCCGACCTGACCGTCGCCTCGGTGCTCTCCGGCAACCGCAACTTCGAGGGCCGTGTGCACCCGCTGGTGAAAACCAACTGGCTGGCCTCGCCGCCCCTGGTGGTGGCCTACGCCCTGGCCGGTAGCGTGCGCCTCGACCTGACCCGCGATGCCCTCGGCACCGGCAAGGACGGTCAACCGGTATATCTGAAGGATATCTGGCCGACCCAGGCCGAGATCACCCAGGCCATCGCCCAGGTCGACACCGCCATGTTCCGTAAGGAATACGCCGAAGTCTTCGCCGGCGACGAGAAATGGCAGGCCATCGCCGTGCCCAAGGCCGATACCTACGCCTGGCAAGGCGACTCCACCTATATCCAGCATCCGCCATTCTTCGAGAATATCGCTGGCGACCCGCCACGTATCACCGATATCCGCCAGGCGCGCATCCTCGCCCTGCTCGGCGACTCGGTGACCACCGACCACATCTCGCCGGCCGGCAACATCAAGGCCGACAGCCCGGCCGGGCGCTACCTGAGCGAGCATTGCGTGGATAAGGCCGACTTCAACTCCTACGGCTCGCGCCGGGGTAACCATGAAGTGATGATGCGCGGCACCTTCGCCAATATCCGCATCCGCAACGAAATGCTCGGCGGCGAGGAAGGCGGTAACACCCTGCACATCCCCAGCGGCGAGAAGCTGGCGATCTACGACGCCGCCATGCGCTATCAGGCCGAAGGCACGCCGCTGCTGATCATCGCCGGCAAGGAATACGGCACCGGCTCCAGTCGCGACTGGGCGGCCAAGGGCACCAACCTGCTGGGGGTCAAGGCGGTGATCGCCGAGAGCTTCGAGCGCATCCACCGCTCCAACCTGGTGGGCATGGGCGTGCTGCCGCTGCAGTTCAAACCCGGTACCGACCGCACCAGCCTGAAACTGACCGGCAAGGAAGTGCTGGCCATCGAAGGTCTGGAAGGCGTGGAACTGCGCCCGCAGATGCCCCTGACGCTGATCATCACCCGTGAAGACGGCACACATGAGGAAGTCGAAGTGCTGTGCCGCATCGACACTCTCAACGAGGTCGAGTACTTCAAGGTCGGCGGCATCCTGCACTACGTGCTGCGCCAGATGATCGCCAACTGATGCACCTGCCCTGCCGCGCCACGCGGCAGGGCCTTACCGTCGGGCCAAGGACGGCTCATGCCGTGACAAAAATGTGACGTCATTCAAAAAGCGTTTACACTCGCCAAAAATGGATTCAGCCCTCAACTTTGCCGTCCGTCGGCCGATGACAGGGCATTACAACGACGGATACCTGCCATGCGTAACAACCAGCCGGTCACTCAGCGTGAGCGCACTTTTCCTGCGCAACAACGCCTGATATCCACCACCGATCTCAAAGGGCAAATCACCTACTGCAACGACGCCTTCGTCGACATCAGCGGCTTCAGTCGTGAAGAGCTGCTGCGCGCGCCACACAACATCGTGCGCCACCCGGACGTTCCGGCGGCCGTGTTCGAGCATATGTGGACGACCCTTAAGAAGGGCCGCCCGTGGATGGGCATCGTCAAGAACCGCTGCAAGAACGGTGACCACTACTGGGTCAACGCCTACGTCACGCCCGTGACCGAAAACAACCAGGTCGTCGGCTACGAATCCGTCCGTGTCAAACCGACCGCCGAGCAGGTACGCCGCGCCGAAACGCTGTACGCCCGCATCAACGCCGGCAAGTCTGCCGTCCCGGCCAGCAACCATTGGCTGCCCATCGTCCAGGCGTGGATGCCCTTCATTCTGGTCAGCCAGATCGGCTTCATGATCGGCCACTGGATGGGCAGCAACTGGGGCTTCATCCTCGCCGCCCTGCTCTCCGTGCCGCTGGGCCTGGCTGGCATCGCCTGGCAGACGCGCGGCGTCAAACGCCTGCTGCGCATTGCCGAGCAAACCACATCCGACCCGCTGATCGCGCAGATGTACACCGACAGCCGTGGCGCCGAAGCACGCCTGGAAATGGCCATGCTCAGCCAGGAAGCACGCCTGAAAACCTGCCTCACCCGCCTGCAGGACACCGCCGAGCAACTCACCCTGCAAGCGCGTGAAGCCGACAAGCTAGCGCACAACAGCTCGGCTGGCCTCGAGCGCCAGCGCAGCGAGACCGAGCAGGTCGCTACCGCCGTCAACGAAATGGCCGCCACCACCCTGGAAGTGGCGAGCAACGTCGCCCGTACCGCTATCGCCACCCAGGAAGCCAACCGCCTTACCAGCGAAGGCCGCACCATCGCCGCAGAAACCCGCGAAGCCATCCAGCGCCTGTCGCAATCGGTGGGCGATACCGGCGAGACCGTGACCCGCCTGGCCCAGGACAGCAGCGAGATTGGCGGCGTGGTCGACGTGATCAAAGGCATCGCCGACCAGACCAACCTGCTCGCCCTCAACGCCGCCATCGAAGCTGCTCGCGCTGGCGAAATGGGCCGCGGTTTCGCCGTGGTAGCCGACGAGGTACGTTCGCTGGCGCAACGCACCGCCGAGTCCACCGAACAGATCCACGCCCTGATCGCCAAACTGCAGCGCACCGCCGAAGAGGCCGTGCTGACCATGGAAATTGGCCGCAAGCAGGCCGACGAAGGCGTCGAACGCGTGCTGCAGGCCGATCAGGCGCTGTCCGGCATCAGCGACTCGGTGGCTAATATCGCCGACATGGCCAATCAGATCGCCGCCGCGGCGGAAGAGCAAAGCGCCGTCGCCGACGAGATCAACCAGAACATCACCACCATCGCCCAACTGGCCGACCAGACTGCTGGCGAAGCCAACGACACCGCCAAACTCAGCGAAGCCCTGACCAACACCGCACAGGGTCAGTATGCGTTGGTGGAGCGGTTTAACCGCTGAAACGAAAGGTGCAGTGGTTAAACCGCTGTGCCTTTCGTTCTCCTCGTCTAGAGAAACTCTGGAAAAACCGTTTTTACAAAGTCGCCGCTCTATAAGTCGTATGGTTACTGGCCTGCAACTTCCGAAAAGGAACCTTTCAGAGCTTCCCTAGCACAGAGAAAAAGCAAAGCCTACTTAGATAGCCATATTGAACATAGAAAATAACCAAGGAGCCAATGCATGCCCGAAGGAATTCCCACTCCCGCGCAGCTATTAAATGGAGAAATCAGTTTTTTCTCGATTGACACGGATGTAATTCAAAGCGCGGGATATAGCTTTGAAGCAGGCGCCTTGAATCAGCTTCACAGACAACTTCCTTCAAGCATGGAACTTCAATTAACGGACATAGTTGCGAATGAAATAATAAAACACCTAATGGATCCAGTGCTCAAGTCCATTCAAACATTCGAAAGTTCTTTAAACAACCTGAAGCGCAGAGCAGAGTTACCGCTAGATCAAATCAGCGATCTTTTCCGAGCAATGACGCCAACCGAATCGGCCAGCGCTCATTTCCGCAAGCGCCTGGAAGATTATGCCTCAAAGTGCAGAGGCGGAGTTCTACCAACTGAAGGCGATGGCATTCTGACAGAGCTATTTAATAGATATTTCAACTCCAGCCCTCCATTTGAATTGAATGCAGCCAAGAAAACTGAATTCCCAGATGCAACATCTCTTCTGGTGCTGGAAAAATTTGCTACGAATAACGAAACAACCGGAATAGTAATATCAAAAGACAACGGATGGGAGGCTTTCGCAGCCCAATCAGAATATCTTTACTGTGTAAAATCCTTAGACGAACTCACTGCACTTTTCACAGCGACAGGAGCGCTCGCAGCTCAAGTACACGAAGCAATAAACAAGGCTTTAGAAGACGAAAAATCCCCTTTACGCTCAAAACTTAGCAATGCACTCGAAGATCACCTCCACAACGCATCCTGGAGCATTGGAGAAATATACTCCAATGTAAACGCCCGCGTTGAAGGTGAAGTCTCTGACATCCATTTGAGCGATCACGATCTTCTAGTAGAAAAAACCTCAATATGGAACGACGAGGAAGACCCAACCCGCTGGCTTATTGAGGTAACTGCCTCTGTACAAGTCAATGCATCTATTTCGGTAGTCACTTACTTATGGGACTCTATCGATAAGGAAGAGGTAGAGCTTGAATCTGATAACCTCGACAGCCAGACAGAAATAGAAGTCTCCGCGTTTCTTACCTGCTCGAATGTCGAAGCTGACTCGGCTCCAACAGACTGGGACATCGAGGTGGAAATCGCTCCAGGCGACTACGAGATTGATGTCGGAGAGGTTCAAGCTTTTCCGTGGGATTAAGCTCAGCGCCCCAAGAGCAGTACTCTTTCAATGCCAAGGAACCCGGCATGCCAACCCACGAAAAGATCAACTACGTCGAATACCCAACCCGCGACCTGCCCGCCACCAGGGCTTTCTTCCAAGCCGCTTTCGGCTGGGGCTTCACGAACTACGGCCCCGATTACGCCGCCTTCGCCGACGAAGGCCTGGATGGCGGTTTCTTCAGCGCCGAGATGTCCGCGCGCAGCGACAACGGCAGCGCGCTGATCGTGTTCTATAGCGCACAGCTGGAAGACACCCTGGCCAAGGTCAAGGCTGCGGGTGGTGAAATCATCAAACCGATCTTTACCTTCCCAGGTGGCCGACGCTTTCACTTCGTCGAGCCAGGCGGCAACGAGTTTGCCGTATGGTCGGAGCCGAGCGGTCAGTAGTCGCCATCACCTGCGAGCCTGCATCACCTGCAGCGACCGTCGTTCCGCGCAGGCGGGTACCCAGAACAACTCTCTGGGCTCCCGCCTTCGCGGGAGTGACGGTGAGAGCAATCCCCCACGCGATAAGTGCTTGTCTGGCATATCCCGTTTGACCCACCACCAGTTCCCCACTTAACGTCCCAGTCTTCCTCTCGGGCGAGCGTTACCCTCGCCGGAGCCATGGAAGAACCCAGCATGAATCAAGGAGGTACAGGATGCGCATCATGGTGATTGGTGCAAGCCGAGGTCTCGGCCGTGCGCTGGTAGAGGGTTTGGCGCCAAGCCACGAGCTGATCGGAATTTCACGCAGCCGCCCGGCCGATCTGCCTACGGGCATCCAGTGGATCGAAGCGGATATGAGCGATCCGCTGCGAGCTGTGGACGCCATTGAAGCCCAGGCACCGCAAAAGCTGGACGCGATCATCTACAACCTGGGGATCTGGGAAACTCGCGCGTTCGAGGATGACTACAGCTTTCTGCAGGACGACGACGCGCAGATTCTCGAGATGGTCAGCGTTAATATCGGTGCGACCTTACTGCTGCTCAAACGCCTGCTACCGCGCCTGCTAGGCGGCGCCAAGCCGCAGTTGATCCTCACCGCCTCCACCTCGGCCCTGCCACAGAGCGGCCGCCCGGAAGTCACCTTCGGCGCCAGCAAGTTCGCCCTCAAGGGCATTGCCGAGACCCTGCGCGAAGGTTTTCGCGATCAGCGTCTGGCCGTCACCTGCCTGCAACTGGGCTACCTCAATACCCAGGATGGCCTGCAAACACCGGTTGAACAGGCGGCGCAAAATGGCGAAGGTCAGCTGATTCCGCTGCACGATGTCGTCGCTCTGGTGCGAACGCTACTGAGCCTGTCCGATGCCAGTTACGTGCGTGAGCTGGTGCTACCGGCCATCGCCGACGAGCGCTTTTGAACACCTGAGCCGCGAGGAAATCCGATGCCCGATCATTCCGTCACGCTGACGACGCCACGTCTTGTCCTGCGCCCTCTGCAAGCAGCGGATGCTGCCGCGCTGTTCGCGATCTTTTCCGATCCGCAAGTCATGCAGTACTGGAACACGCCACCTTGGAGCTCCGAAGTCGTGGCACAGGATTTCATCCGCGCCGAGCAACAGGCCATGCACGATGGCCAACGCCTGACCCTGGCTATCGTCGACAGGGAAAGCGCCGAGCTGATCGGCAAATGCCTACTGTTCAACTATGAGCCGGAGTCGCGTCGTGCAGAGATCGGTTTTGGCATTGCATCGTCTGCCTGGGGCAAGGGTTACGTTCAGGAGGCGGCTGGCGAGCTACTGCGCCATGGTTTCGAAGCTTTGAAGCTGAATCGTGTCGAGGCTGAAATCGACCCAACCAACAGCGCCTCCGGTCGTGCTCTGGAGCGCCTGGGCTTCAGCCAGGAAGGATTGCTACGTCAGCGTTGGATCATCGACGGACAGGTGTCGGACTCGGCACTCTTCGGGCTGCTCAGCGAAGATTGGCGCAGCCGCCACAGTCAACGGTAAGTCGTACGCAACAGGTGAAAACATGCAGAGAATCGACCATATCCGCCTGATGGCACGCTACAACAGCTGGATGAACGAACGGCTCTACGCGGCTGCTTCCACTCTGGCCGACGAAGCGCTGAGTGCCGAGCGTGGTGCGTTCTTCGGCTCGATCCTCGGCACGCTCAATCATCTGCTGGTGGCTGACCGGATCTGGCTTGGGCGCTATACCGCACACCCGGCGAACTTCCGCTCATTGCAGGCGCTCGCAGGGCCGGAAGCGCCGACGCGCCTGGATCAATCGATGGGTACGGATATACGCGAGCTGGCCGCACTGCGTAAACAGCTGGACAGTTGCATCGAAGCCCTGGCCGCCGAGATGGGCGAAGAGCAGCTGGATCAGCCGTTGAGCTACCGCAACATGAAGGGTGCGGCCGCGCAAAAGCACTTCTTCGCACTGCTGATGCATCTGTTCAACCACCAGACGCATCACCGCGGGCAGGCTACGACGCTACTAACCCAGGCGGGCGTGGATGTAGGTGTGACGGATCTGCTGGCGTTGATCCCTGACGAGCTTTGAGCTGCGGCCAAGCGCCGATGGCACCTCGCCCTCTCCAGGCTCAAAGGCCAGCGAGTTTCAGCCAGTGTGCGTAGAAACCTTCGGCAACCTGGTTCAGTGCCCTGACCTTCCCACTCAGGTCGTCATGCATCTCGGCGATACTCTGCTGGCTGGGCTGGCGGGCATTGAGCAAATGTGCCCAGTCGTCTAGCCAGAGCGCGATCAGATCTTCGGTCATCTCCGGATGGCCCTGCAGCGCCAGCACCTTGTCACCCCAGGCGAAGGCCTGATTGTCGCACCACTGACTACTCAACAGAGGCTGGGCGCCGTCAGGCAGCGAGAAGGTGTCGCCGTGCCACTGGAAGATGCTGAACGCTGCAGGCAGATGCGCCAGCCAGGGGCTATCGACAGCTTCTGCACGACGTTGCATGTGCTGCCAACCCGCTTCGGTGTAAGGCATGCGACGGATGCCGGCACCCAGTGCCTTGGCCAGCAGCTGGCCGCCCAGGCAGTGACCGATGATGGGAATGTCGCGCTTGATAAAGCGCTGCAACGCAGTCACTTCGTCGACGATCCAGGGCAACGGGTCATTGACGCTCATCGGCCCGCCCATCACGGCGACCGCCTTGGGCCGCTCCAGGTCGTAACCGTGCAGTTCACCCAGATCGACGCGCAGCACGTCGAAACTGCAGCCACGCGCCTGCAGCACCTGCGCCAGATGGGCTGGCGGGCAATAATCGATATGAGTCAGGATCAGAACATCGGCCATAGCTACCTCCGCCGCGCAGTCTGCGCGAGAAGGATTGGCAAGTCGAGGTGGGCTGGGAGTTGAAGCCATCGGCCGGACAGCCGGCCGATGGTCTGAGCTGATGGACGCCGCTGCATCCACATTTGAGGATGTCCTGAAAAAGCCAGCTATCGTCACTCCCGCGAAGGCGGGAGCCCAGATAATTCGATGGTTCTGGATGCCCGCCTGCGCGGGCATGACAATTTTTTCAGTGTTTCCCTAACGCATGGCTGACGCTTTCACCTCCTGGGTAACGCCCCAGCCATCCATCTTGCCGCCCAGCGGGACGACGATGGACTCCAGGTCATGTTCGAACTCGCCGATACCGGCATGGGTGGCATACATCACTTTGCTGATTTGCAGGTGCCAGATGCCGTCCTCACGGGCGGATATCTGAGCGTTGAGCGACTCGCCGCGAAAGTTTCTGGCCGCCGTTCTGGCCCGTTCTTCGTCGGGAAAGATGGCGTAGAACTCGATCGGGTGAAACTGGGCGAAGTCGAATCCCCCTTCTTTCATCCGACGCAGCACCGATGTGCTGGAGTCTTCGTGGAAGGCTGTGCTCATAAACGACCCCCTCTCAGGCTATGGATGGATTAACCGCTTTCCCAATGCGACCGTCCTACAGACGGTGTCGCGGCCTCTACCGGAAACCTCTGAAAACGCCCTGCGTTTACAGAAGCACCCAAGTGGCGCCGCCCCGAGAATCGAGCTGGTGCTCGATGTGTCTACTGCAAGCGTATCGACGACTGCCCGACAGAACGCCGGGCTGAAAACCGTCACCCCAAGAGTAGCCGCTAAACGCGAGGTTGGCGTCGCCCAGAAAGCCTTTGTGACAAAGCCGACGACCGACGGCAATTGGCCAGCCTGAACGCCTTGCCGGAACTCATGAACGACTGAGCCAGGCCATCAGTAACCTGTTGATCCAGCCCGGCGTGATCTGCCCAAGGTTGAACAACAGCCCGAACTGCAGCCCCACCGGGCGATGCACGGTGCTGGCGTGGGCCTGCTTCCAGGCCGCTTCGGCGATCTGCTCGGCCTCCAGGCGCACGCCCAGACGACGCATCACCGGCGGACGCTGCGCCTGACTGCGCACCATCGGCGTGTCGACGAATGGCGGCATCAGGTCACCCACACGGATGCCATGTTCGCGCCACTCCAGCTCCAGCGCCTCGGTAAGCCCTCGCACGGCGAACTTGCTGGCTGAGTAACTGGCCAGCTGCGGCACGCCGTAAAGCCCCGAGGCCGAGCCCATATTGATCACCTGCGCGTCCGGCGTGACTTTGAGATAGTTAAAGGCCGCATGGCAGAGGTTGAGCACGCCGAGCACGTTGATCTGTACCAGCCGTGTGTGTTGCTCCAGCTCGATATCGGCGAAGGCACCGGTGCGCAGAATGCCTGCGCCGTTGAACAACAGGCGCAACTGGCCACCACTTTGCGCGCAGAAGTCGGCCAGCGCGGCTTTCACCGCCGCGGCATCGACCACATCCAGCGGCGCATGCCAGGCGCCACCCAGCTCTGTGGCCAAGGCTGCCAGCGCCTTTTCATCGACATCGAGCAACCCGACGCGCCAGCCCCGTGCGTGAAACAGCCGCGCGGTGGCGGCGCCAATGCCTGATGCGGCGCCGCTGATGAGAATGCTGTTCATCACACACCCCGCTCACGGAGAAAGGCCGCCACACGGGCGATGGCGTAATCCGCCGCGCGCAACATGCCGACATGCGCCTGGAATACGTGCCACAACCCCGGATAACGCTCCAGGCGCAGGTTGATCCCAGCCGCTTTGGCGCGCTCGGCCAGGCGCAGGCTGTCGTTGAGCAGCAACTCGTCTTCGCCCACCTGGATCAGCGTCGGCGGCAGTTGGCTAAGGTCAGCGAACAGCGGCGACATGCCCGGATCATTGCGCGGCAGGTCGGCCGGGCAATACAGCTGCGCGGCCTGTTCGATCCAACTGGGATGGAGCAGCGGATCTCCGGCCAGCGGCTCGTGCATCTGCTCACCGGTGAAGTCGGTGACCGGCGAGAAGCACACCAGGGCGGCGGGCGCCGGCAGACCGAGTTCGATAATGCGCAGGCAGCCGACCAGGCTCAGGTTGCCGCCGGCCGAGTCGCCGCCAATGGCGATCTGTTCAGGTCTATAACCGGCGTCCAGCAGCGCCTGGTAAGCCGCCACCACATCATCGCGCGCAGCGGGATAGGGATGTTCCGGCGCCAGGCGGTAATCCAGCGCACAGACTTCAAGGACAGCGCGTTTGGCCAGGCTGGCGCAGATGCCCCGGTGCGTGTCCGGCCCGCCGATCATGAAGGCGCCACCGTGTAAATAAAGCAGCACGCTACCGCTGCTGGCAGGCGGTCGATGCCATTCGCAAGGGCGCCCGGCCAGGGTATCGGCGCTGCGCGTTACGCCACGCGGCGTCAGGGTGATGGTGGTGAGTGCGCGCAATATGCGGCGCTGCGCCGGCACGGGCATCGGTGGCCGCACCAGACCGCGAAAGAACAGACGCAGAAAACCGCGCAACAGGCCGCGCAGCAGCATCTGCTCGGCAGCGGGGGCTTTGAAGTCAGCGGACGCAGTCATAGTCGGCAAGCTCCGGAGTACGGGTCATGAGGCGATAGGTGAAGGTGAAACCCGGCCAGTTGTTGGTGTTCTTGCCGGTATCGGTCTTGTACCAGCTGTCGCAACCCTGTTCCCATATCGTTCGATGGGTCGCCTGTTGCAACTCCGCGTTGTAGTGCCGTTGCACCGTCGGCCGCAGATCGAGATAACGCAGTTGCTGCTCGCGCAGCACCTGCAGGCAGCCCAGTACGTAGGCGTACTGGCTCTCCAGCATGTAGAGAATCGAGTTGTGGCCGAGGTTGGTGTTCGGCCCGTAGAGCAGGAACAGATTGGGAAAGCCGCTGACGCTGATGCCCTTGTAAGCCTCGGCGCCCTCCTTCCAGGCCTGATTCAGCTCCAGCCCGTCGAGGCCGCGAATGCACATCGGCGCGAGGAAGTCGGTGGCGGTGAAACCGGTGCCGTAGATCAGCACATCGCAGGGGTGCTCACGACCATCGGCCGTCACCAGGGAATGCTCGCGCACCTCGCGAATCGCCGCGTCGACGATCTCGACATTGGCCTGCGCCAGCGCCGGGAAGTAGTCGTTGCTGATCAGGATACGTTTGCAACCCATGGGGTAGTTCGGCTGCAACTGCGCGCGCTTGCCAGCATCGGGCATCTGCCGCTGCAGGTGGCGGGTGAAGCTGTGGCGAAACAGGCGCATCAGCCAGGGGAAGCGGATAAAGGCCAGCGCCCGCCCCTCGTGATGCAGGTATTGCAGGAGGCGGTCGGCGCGTTGCAGCAGCGGCAAACGCTGTTTCAGGGCAATCTCCCAGGGTCGATAGGTACGATCCGGTTTGGCCAGCACATAGGCCGCCGAACGCTGGAACAGGCTCAGGCTGGCGACCTTCGGCTGGATCTGCGGCACGAACTGGATCGCCGAAGCGCCGGTGCCGATCACCGCCACGCGCTTGCCGGTCAGATCCAGATCATGCCGCCAGCGTGCCGAGTGAAAAGCCTCGCCACGGAAATGTTCCAGGCCGAGCAGTTTCGGATAGGCCGGCCGATTGAGCTGGCCGCAGGCACTGATCAGCGCCTGCGTCTCGATCACTTCGCCCCCTGCCAGCTCGACACGCCAGATACCGCGCGCGGCATCGAAATCGGCACCGAGCACTTCGCTGTTCAGGCGGATGTGCGGGCGCAGCCGGTGTTTCTCCACGCATTGCAGGATGTAGGCGTGGATTTCCGCCTGCGGCGCGAACTTGCGCGACCAGTCGTGCTTGGGCTCGAAGGAAAAGGAATACAGGTGCGAAGGCACATCGCAGGCGGCGCCCGGATAGCTGTTGTCGCGCCAGGTACCGCCGACCTCGCCAGCCTTCTCGAGCAAAAGGAAGTCGTCCTCGCCGGCCTTGCGCAACTGCATGGCCAGACCCAGACCGGCAAAGCCGCTGCCGATGATCAACACGCGCCAAGGCGCGTTCGTACGGGGGTTGTTGTTCATTGTGATGACCCGTGTATGAAGATGAACCGATGCTACTTGCCTCGCCCTGCCCGGGTTATGGCATAGTCGGCCAGGATATTGTGATTTTCGGACAATCTATGTCATCCCCTTGGCCTGCACGCCGCAGTATCACCAGCATTCAGTTGCTCACCCAACTGGGGCTCGATCTGGGTCTGAGCCTGGACAGGTGCCTGCATCAAACGGGGCTCAGCCCGGTGCAGTTGGCCAGCCTGAATGGGGAGATCGAGGCGCAGCGTGAGCTGCAGTTGATTGCCAACCTGATCGAGGCGCTGCCAGCAGTCGAAGATCTCGGCTTGCAGGCCGGTCGACGCTACCACCTGACCACCTATGGCGCCTGGGGTTATGCCATTCTCAGCAGCGCCACGGTGCGCCAGGCCGCCGAGCTGGGCCTGCGCTATCACGGCCTGACCTATGCCTTCACCCGCATCAGCCTGAATGTGGAGGATGCCGTCGCCAGCCTGAATTTCGACGACAGCGCCCTGCCCCCGGCGCTGCATGATTTCATCGTGCAGCGCGACATGGTCGGAGCCCTGGTGGTCGTGCGTGAATTGCTCGGTAGCTCGCTGCGATTACTTGATGTGGAGCTGCGCCAAAACGCGCCGGCTGATCTGGCGCCTTTCATCGCCGCCTTCGGCCAGGCGCCACGCTTTGGCGCACCCTGCAATCGCATGGGCTTCGCTGCCGAACTGCTGGACGCCCCGCTGCCACGGGCCAACCCGCAACTGGTCAGCGCCTGCGAGCAGCAGTGCCAGGCATTGCTGGCGCGCCATCAATGGCATCAGGGCCTGGCCGGGCGGGTGCGCCAGTTGCTGTTGCAGTCGCCGGGGCAGATCGCCGATATGGAACAGGTCGCGGAGCGTCTACACCTGAGCAGCCGTACCCTGAGGCGCCGCCTGATCGAGGAAGGCACCAGCTTCCGTGCGCTGCAGGATGAAGTGCGCCAGGCACTGGCCGAAGAGCTGCTGGCAGGCGGCGGCCTGAGCCTGGAGGAAATCGCCGAGCGCCTGGGTTATGGCGAGCTGTCGAACTTCATCCACGCCTTCAAGCGCTGGAAGGGCATGACGCCAGGGCGTTATCAACGTGGGGCGATGGTGTAGGCGTATTTCTGGTGGACTGTTCGCTGCGCTCCTGAGCCTCCGCTACGAGTGGTCGGCATTTCGATCCTCTCTACGAACAGCCGGTATTCCATTCTCCCAACGGGATTTGAAAGTCATCTTCACGCTGACAAGCCGCAAGCACCGCGCTAGGGTGCCAGCCATGAACATCATCACGCTGCTTCTGCCCTACCAACCGCCCTGGCACTGGCAACAGTTCCACAGCCATTTTGCCCTGCGCGCGATTCCTGGGCTGGAGACGCTGAGCGCGGACAGCTACAGCCGTGGCTTCAGCCTCGATGGCGCACCGGGCTGGTTCAGGGTCGCTCCGCTGCCGGGGCAGAACGCGCTGGAGTTGCGCTGTTACCTGGCCTCGCCCGCGCATCTGGATCAACTCGAACGACGCATACGGCGCATGTTCGATCTCGACAGTGACCCCGAAACCATTGCCTTGCACCTGAGCACTGATGAGTTGCTCGCGCCACTGCTGCTGCGCAATCCCGGCCTGCGCCTGCCGGTGGCGTTCGATCCGTTCGAGCAGGCGGTTCGCGCCATCGTCGGTCAGCAGGTCACGGTCAAGGCGGCGGTCACCATCGTCGGGCGCCTGGTGCAGCGTGTCGGCACGCTAATCGAGACGCCGGAGACGCTGGGCATCAGCCATCTGTTCCCCTCGCCGCAAGCGCTTGCAGAAGCCGATCTGACCGGCATCGGCATGCCCGGCAAGCGTGTGCAGTGCCTGCAGCACTTCGCCGCGCGCATCGCCGATGGCAGCCTGAAGCTTGATCTGGAAGAAGGCAGCCTGGCGCTGATCGAGCGATTGTGTGCCCTACCCGGCATTGGCCCGTGGACAGCGGAGTACATCGCCCTGCGCGCGTTCGGTGAGGCTGACGCCTTTCCCGCAAGCGACCTAGGTCTACTCAAGGCGCCAGTGTGGGGAACGGAAGGTATCGACGCGCGGCGCCTCAAGGCTCACGCCGAGGCCTGGCGTCCGTGGCGTGCTTATGCGGCGGCACATCTTTGGCACAACTATTCGGGAGGCTGAACCATGCATTACCGCTACCACGACAGCCCGGTCGGCCCGCTGTTTCTGGCGGCCGATGAAAGCGGCTTGCAATTGCTGCTGATGGAGCTGGACAGCCGGCCCTGGCGCATCGAAGACCATTGGCAGCCCGCCGGCCGTGAGCTGGACGCTGTCTGCAGCCAGCTGGACGAATACTTTGCCGGCAAGCGTCGCCAATTCGAAGTGCGCCTGGCCCCTCAGGGCACGGCATTCCAGCAGGCGGTCTGGCAGGCGCTGCAGGCCATCCCCTATGGCCGCACCTGCAGCTATTCGGAGCTGGCCAATGTCATCGGCAGACCACAGGCCGTGCGTGCGGTGGGAACCGCCAATGGCGCCAACCCGATCGCCATCATCGTGCCCTGCCATCGCGTGATCGGCCGCGACGGCAGCCTCACCGGTTACGCCGGCGGCCTGCCACGCAAGCAGCAATTACTGGAACTGGAAGGCGTATTGCAGCCAGCGCAGGCGCAACTGGCCTTGTAGCCCTCTCAGGGCGCAGGTATACGTGCCAGTGGCTGAACCCGAGGGCGCAGCGGTAAAGGCAAAATCAGCCCCTCGCCCGAAGCGGGAAAGATGCCGGTCAAGGCAGTGATATTGACTTGGTGGGAAACCAGCACCAACGGCGCACCCGCAGGCAACTCGTTGATCTGGCGAATCAGCTCGGCGGTCTGCTCGCTACCCTCCTCTGGCTGACCAAAGAACGAATCCAATGCCGGGAATGGCTGTACCGGGCCGCGCTGCATGGTGCTGGCCGTATCCTGCGCGCGGCACCAACGACTGCTGAGAAGGCGCGGCTGCTCGATCCCCTGACTCGCGAGCAACTCGCCCCAACGCCGGGCCTCGGCACGCCCTTGATCGTTCAGGTTGCGCTGGGTTTCGCATTGTCCCAGACGAAAGTTCGCCGGGTCGCCCGTACCTGGCGCCGTGGCATGGCGCATCAGCAATAGCGCACGGCCCTCGCGCAGCGCCTGCCAGGCGTCGGCGTTGTCTGCTGCCACACTGAACAGCGGCAGCAGCACGAGGGCCAACAGCCATAGGCGCTTCATATCCTGACGTTGCCGCGCGGCCCCATCAGCGCCCAGATGATCAGGCCGACCACAGGCAGCAGCACGATCAGCAGAATCCATAGAATCTTGATCCCGGTCTCGGCGCTGCTCTTGATCACGTTGAGGATGGCCCAGATATCCAGGGCGAGGATGACCAGGCCAATCAGGCCATTGAACATGGAACCCATGACGACACTCCTGTCTGAGAAGTTGCCTTCATAGGATAGTCAGCGACCGGCGCCGGTTCCCTCAATCGCCGAGGCGGGCAAAACGGCTGGCGATATCGTCATCGGTGCGCACAGGTGCGTCCTCGCTGGCGCTCAGGCGCGCCACCAGCGCATGCGGTTCCTCCCCCAGGTCGAACCAGTAGCGGGTACCCGCTGGCAGCGACAGCAGGTCACCCTTCTCGCCCTGCAGCATGTAGACGTGATCTTCGAGGTGCAGGCTGAGTTGGGCGAAGCCACCGAGGAACAACCAGGCACTGGCCGTCGATTGCGACTGCTCATCCAGATGACGCGCACGCAACTCCAGTTTCTGCGGATGGTTGCGCTGCAGGTTGAACAGCTCCTGCTGCACATGGCCTTCCTTGCCCATGAACGCCTGCAGCCACAGACCATAAGCTGCGTCGAACTCGGCCTGCTCACAGCCGGGGCGCAACGCAGCCGGCAGCTCCACCTGGCGATAATCGATGCCTACCGCCGCCAGGGTGCTGGCGATGTCCTCGGCGTGGTTCAGTATCTTGTTCGGCAGTTCCGGGGAGGTGTGCTGGTAGACGGCGAGGCTGCTCATGAAGGGTTCACTCGATTCAGGGCCGCTCGGGCGGCAGACGGGTGGCAATGATGAAGGCGGCTAGCAAGGCTACCAGACTGGCGATGGCGAAGGTCCAGGCCGGGCCCAGGCTCTTCCAGCTGTAACCGGCATACAGCGCGCCCAACGCACCGCCAATCCCGGCCAGACTGACATACAGTGCCTGGGCCTGGCCCTGCTGGCGATCGGCGAAGCTGCGTTGCACGAAGTGAATGCACGCAGCATGGAAAGCGCCAAAAGTGGCGGCGTGCATGCACTGCGCCAGCAACAGCACTGGCAGGTACTGGGCCAGGTTACCCAGCAGCAGCCAGCGCACGGCGGTGATCAGGAAGCTGGCCAACAATACCGCGCGCAGCGAATAGCGCTGCAGCAGCCGCGCCATGACCAGGAACAGCAGAATCTCCGCCACTACCCCCAGCGCCCAGAACAACCCGATGGCGCCGCGGCTGTAGCCAACACCCTCCAGGTGCAGGGTCAGGAAGGTGTAGTACGGACCGTTGCTCAGTTGCATCAGCCCGACGCAAGCGTAGAACGCGAGGATGCCGGGGCGACGCAATTGGCGCAGAAAACCATCCGACTCCAGCGTGCTAGGGCGCAGCACAGGCTGCGCATTGGGCACCCACAAACTGCTGGCGACGATACCGGCCATGATCACCAGCAGCGCTGCCGGATAGGCATCCAGGCTCAGCCATTCGAACAGCAGGCCGAGGCCGACTACGGCGACGATGAAGCCGATGCTGCCCCAAAGGCGAATCTGGCTGTAGCGCGCCGCCTGCTCGCGCAGATGGGCCAGGGTGATGACCTCGAACTGTGGCAGCACCGCATGCCAGAAGAAAGCGTGAGTGGCCATGATCAGCGCCAGCCAGGCGTAGCTCTGGCTGAAGAAGATGCCGGCGAAGCAGACCAGGGTGCACAGCGCGCCGAAACGCACGATCAACAGGCGCTGACCGGTGTGGTCACCCAGCCAGCCCCACAAGTTCGGTGCCAGGCAACGCATCAGCATGGGAATGGCGATCAACTCGCCGATCCGCGCCGGGGAAAAGCCCAGATGGTCGAAGTACAGGGCCAGGAACGGCGCCGTACCCCCAAGCAGAGCGAAGTAGAAGAAGTAGAAGCCGGACAGCCTCCAGTACGGCAGTGCCCCGCTCATGCCGCCGCCCGGATCACAGCTGCGGCAGCACCGGCGTGGTGACGCGCACGTCGGCATTCTGCCCGCGATGGCGCAGCAGATGATCCATCAGCACGATGGCCATCATGGCCTCGGCAATCGGCGTGGCACGAATGCCCACGCAGGGGTCGTGACGGCCCTTGGTGATGACGTCCACCGGGTTGCCATCGACATCAATGGAGCGCCCCGGCGTGGTGATGCTGGAGGTCGGCTTGAGCGCCAGGTGAGCGACGATCGGCTGGCCGCTGGAGATGCCGCCGAGGATGCCGCCGGCGTTATTGGAGAGGAAGCCCTCCGGGGTCAGCTCGTCGCGATGCTCGGTGCCACGCTGGGCGACGCAGGCGAAGCCGGCGCCGATCTCCACGCCCTTGACCGCGTTGATGCTCATCAGCGCATGGGCCAGTTCGGCATCGAGGCGGTCGAAGATTGGCTCACCGAGGCCCGGCATGACGCCTTCGGCGACTACGGTGATCTTCGCGCCGACCGAATCCTGGTCACGGCGCAGCTGATCCATGTAGGCCTCCAGCTCCGGCACCTTGTCCGGATCGGGGCTGAAGAAGGCGTTCTCTTCCACCGAATCCCAGGTCTTGAACGGAATCTCGATAGGGCCGAGCTGGCTCATGTAGCCACGGATGACGATGCCCTGGCTGGCCAGGAACTTCTTGGCGATGGCACCGGCCGCCACACGCATGGCGGTTTCGCGCGCCGAGCTGCGGCCACCGCCACGGTAATCGCGCAAGCCGTACTTGTGGTGGTAGGTGTAATCGGCGTGGGCCGGGCGGAACAGGTCCTTGATCGCCGAGTAGTCCTTGGACTTCTGGTCCGTGTTGCGGATCAGCAGGCCGATGGAGCAGCCGGTGGTCTTGCCCTCGAACACGCCGGAGAGAATCTCCACCTCGTCGGCTTCCTGGCGCTGCGTGGTGTGGCGGCTGGTGCCCGGCTTGCGGCGATCGAGATCACGCTGCAGGTCTTCCAGAGAAATCTCGACACCCGGCGGGCAACCGTCGACGATGGCGACCAGCGCCGGGCCATGGCTTTCGCCAGCGGTGGTGACGGTGAACAGCTTGCCGTAGGTATTGCCGGACATGGGAAGACACTCCGCGAGATTCAGCATCGGCCTGCCACTGCGCAGGCCCGATTCACAAGGTGGGCGAGTATACCTGCCACCTACTTGCAGTTCACCCCGAACCTTGTCCAACCGAACGCGTCCAATGCCAGTCTGCCACTACCCTACCCTCATCATGCTACGAGCCCTGCTCTTGTCCCTCACCCTGATCACCGGTCTGGCCCAGGCCAACACCACCCGACAACTGCCCATCAGCCTCGACACCGACCAGGGCACCCTGTACGGCAGCCTGCTGGTGCCGCAAAGCGACAAACCGGTGCCGGTGGCGCTGCTGATCGCCGGCTCCGGCCCCACCGACCGCGACGGCAACAACCCAGAGGGTGGCCATAACGATGCATTGAAAAAGCTGGCCCAGGTCCTGGCGCGCAATGGCATCGCCAGCCTGCGCTATGACAAACGCGGCGTGGCCGCCAGCCGCGCCGCCACACCGGATGAGAAAGACCTCAGCGTCGAGCGCTACGTCGCCGATGTCGAAGGCTGGGCCAGTCTGCTAAGGGACGATCCGCGTTTTGATCGACTGATTCTTATCGGTCACAGCGAGGGCGCGCTGATCGCCAGCCTGGCCGCACCTGGCAGCCAGGCCAGTGCTCTGGTATCTATCGCCGGCCCCGCCTACCCCATTGGCCAGGTGCTGGACATGCAACTGGCCATGCGCCTGCCACCGCCGTTGCTGGACGAGAGCCGGCACATCCTCGCCAACCTGATCCGCGGCAAGCTGCAGCCCAAGGTGCCCAAGGAACTACAAGCGATCTATCGCCCCAGCGTGCAGCCCTACCTGATCAGCCTGCTACGCCAGGACCCGGCGGAGAACTTCGCCGCGCTGCAGATACCCGCCTTGATCGTGCAGGGCACCCACGACGCCCAGGTCAGCCCGGACAACGCCGAGGTACTCAAGCAGGCCAAGCCCGATGCCGAGCTGGCGTTGATCCCCAGCATGAACCACGTGATGCGCATCACCCCGGCGCCCTGGAACGAGCAGCTAGCGTCCTACGACGATCCGCAGCTACCCTTGGCCCGTGCGCTGGGCGAACGGATCGTGTCCTTTATTCGCTCCAGTGCTGAGGAAAATGGCCGATAACGCATCGAAGGCCACCGAACAGTACACAGGACGCCCATGAGCGAGAACCCAGCCCCGGTGGCGCAAGCCGCCGACGCCGTAGCAGGCGAGACGCCCGCCGCGCCGCATCCCTGGACTGACCTGCCAGCCGAGCAGTTCAGTCTGCTGCGCCTGGCGCCACTGCCGGTCGACCGGGAGACCGGGCCGCGACCGCTGCGTTTCGTTCAACTCGGCCGTGTGGAGCGTCACGCCAAGGATCTGAGCCTGCTGCGCCTGACCATCCAGGTGCCAGGCCAACGCCTGCATCGGCAGAACAACCTGCTGGAAGTATGGGCCGATCATCAGCGCAAAGAAGTTCGCTTCGGCCCGGACAAGGGCCTCAGCGTGGAGCCCGCCAACCGCGGTCTCGGGCGTTTTCTCATGGCGCAGGGCATCGCCTGGGCGCGCAAGCAATACGCGCACTATCAGGTCGAGGGCGGCGCCCTGCCGACCAAGGACAACTTCAACGAAGCGGCCCGCGCCCGGCGTGACCACGCGCTGAAAGCGCAGGGTTTCACCATCGAGTACAGCGACCCGTTGCAGCTCAAGCCGTTCTACAGCGCGCCACGGGTCAGCTCGCTGCACGGCGACTGGCATGCCGAGAAGGTGCAGATCATCGAGTTGCTGGATGCTGCCGCGATGCTGCAGCAGGCCGACCAGACGCTGCAGGAGCAGGACGTCAAACTGCGCAAACTGGAAGATCGGCTCGAACGCCTCAAGCGCGAGGACAGCGGCCTGCGCTTCACCATCACCTGCCTGGTGGCGTTCAGCCTGTTTCAGGCCGGCCTGCTGATCTGGATCGCCACACGCTAGGGCCCCTTGCTACACAAGGCGCACCCTACGCCGCCCATCACGCTGTTCGTAATAGGCGCCCCACCGATGGGCCGTGCGATGGTTCACCCAGCAACAGCACCCCGAAGTACAGGCGAAAAAAAGCCCGCAGTGTGAGCGGGCGTAAGGACTCAAACGAGTCTGAGGGTGACAAGCATTCGTCTGGCAGGCGCCTGGCCTGCCAGTCACTCAGCTACCGCGGTAGGTGGAGTAGCTGTAAGGGGAAATCAGCAGCGGCACGTGGTAGTGCTCCTGGCCGGCATCGATGCCGAAACGCAGGACGACCACGTCGAGGAAGGCCGTATCAGGCAGTTTCACGCCACGGGCGCGGTAGTAGTCGCCGGCGTGGAAGTGCAGCTGGTAGACGCCCGTGCGGTAGTCATCACCCTGCAAAACCGGCGCATCGCAACGGCCGTCGTGGTTGGTGGTAACGCTGTTGATCAGCTCCAGCTGCGCGCCTTCGACGCGATACAGCTCGACCTTGATGTCACTCCCTGGGCAGCCGTGTGCGGCATCCAGTACATGTGTAGTCAAACGTCCCATGGGTCTCGGATGCCCGCGGCGCCTGGCGCCCTACGAACACCACACCTCCTCTACTCTGTTGAAATCGGCTCGTCGCAATGCTCCGACGCAATCGCAGGATAGCATGCAGATCGAATATAAAACACTTTACGCATAAATTGTACACAATAATTCCAGTGCAGGCGCTGTCGGAGCACCAAACAGGCTCATCGCCCACATCGACGCACACCAGCAACTACGCCATCGGCCGCATGAATTACTGACCAGTGCGGCAATTTTTCAGGCGAGACGCACACTGAATAAAATGATGAAAAGTCGATTTACAAACGGCAACTAACTTTGTATACAATTAGTCATCCCGGTCGCGTAGCCGTCGATTTCCCGGCACGCAGTGACCGCAACGCTCCAGATAGGAAGACTGCAGTGAACGCTGATTACCCACGCGATCTGATCGGCTACGGCGCCAACCCGCCTCACCCGCACTGGCCGAACGATGCCCGTATTGCCCTGTCCTTCGTGCTCAATTACGAAGAAGGCGGCGAGCGCAACATTCTTCACGGGGACAAGGAATCCGAGGCATTCCTCTCCGAGATGGTCGCCGCTCAGCCGCTGCAGGGCCAGCGCAACCTGTGCATGGAGTCGCTCTACGAGTACGGCAGCCGCACCGGCGTCTGGCGCCTGCTCAACCTGTTCAAGCAACACGACATTCCACTGACCATCTTCGCCGTGGCCATGGCCGCCCAGCGTCACCCAGACGTGATCCGCGAAATGGTCGCTGCCGGGCATGAGATCTGCAGTCACGGCTATCGCTGGATCGACTACCAGAACATGGACGAAGCCACCGAGCGCGAGCACATGCTCGAGGCCATTCGCATCCTCACCGAACTGAGCGGCGAACGTCCGCTGGGCTGGTATACCGGTCGCCTGGGCCCGAACACCCGGCGCCTCGTGCGTGAGGAAGGCGGCTTCCTCTACGACTCTGACACCTACGACGACGACCTGCCCTACTGGGACCCGGCCAGCACCGCAGAGAAGCCGCACCTGGTAATCCCCTACACCCTCGACACCAACGACATGCGCTTCACCCAGGTGCAGGGCTTCAACAAGGGCGACGATTTCTTCGAATACCTAAAGGATGCCTTCGACGTGCTCTACGCCGAGGGTAAAGCCGGCGCTCCGAAGATGCTGTCGATCGGCATGCACTGCCGCCTGCTCGGTCGTCCGGCCCGCCTGGCCTCGCTGGCACGCTTCATCGACTATGTGAAGAGCCATGACAAGATCTGGTGCGCCCGCCGCGTCGACATCGCCAAGCACTGGCATGCCACCCACCCCTTCAGCGCGACCGAAAAAGAGAGCCGCCCATGAGCCGTTTCCAGACCCTGACTCCTTCCCAGCTGAGCCGCGACGCGTTCGTCGCCGCCTTCGCCGACATCTACGAGCACTCGCCCTGGGTGGCCGAGAAAGCCTATGACCTCGGCCTGGACGCGTCGGTAGACGACATCGACGGCCTGCAGCAGCGCATGGCCGATATTCTCCTGTCCGCCAGCCATGACGCGCAGCTTGCTCTGATCAACGCGCACCCGGACTTGGCCGGCAAGGCTGCCGTACGCGGCGAACTGACCGCCTCCAGCACCGCCGAGCAATCCGGCGCCGGTATCCACGAGTGCACCGCCGAGGAGTTCGCTCGCTTCACCGAACTCAACGACGCCTACAAAGCCAAGTTCGGCTTCCCCTTCATCAAGGCCGTCAAGGGCAGCAACCGCCACCAGATCCTGGCCGCCTTCGAGGAGCGTATTCACAACACGCCGGAGCAGGAATTCGCCACCGCCCTGGCCGAGATCAACAAGATCGCCCTCTTCCGCCTGCAGCAGCTGTAAGCGCTGCAACCTCCCCATCCGAACAGAACAAGTAGAACAGCCATGCGTAGCCTGACCATCGAGCCCCTGAGCAAAGAAGCCTTCGCCCCTTTCGGTGACGTGATCGAAACCGAAGGCAGCGATTTCTTCATGATCAACAACGGTTCCACCCGCCGCTATCACAAGCTGGCCACGGTGCAGACCGCACAGCCGGAGGATCAGGCCATCATCAGCATCTTCAGCGCTGAGTCGCTCGAGATGCCGTTGACCATCCGCATGCTGGAACGCCATCCGCTGGGCAGCCAGGCTTTCATTCCGCTGCTCGGCAACCCCTTTCTGATCGTGGTCGCGCCAGTTGGCGATGTACCTGTATCAGGGTCCGTCCGTGCCTTCCTCAGTAATGGCAGGCAGGGCATCAATTACCATCGCGGCGTCTGGCACCACCCGGTGCTGACGATCGAAAAGCGGGATGACTTCCTGGTGGTTGATCGCAGTGGTTCCGGCAACAACTGCGATGAGCATTTCTTCAATGAGGACGAGCTTCTCCTCCTCAACCCCCACCAATAAGAGAAGCCTGGGGCTGGCGTGCCTACCCTGGGAAAGAGGTACAGATCGTGGAAGCACATTTCACCGAATGGCTAAACCTGGGCATCCGCTGGATCCATATGATCACCGGTATCGCCTGGATCGGCGCATCGTTCTATTTCGTCTGGCTGGAGAACAACCTCAACCGTAGCAATCCCCGCGAGGGCCTATCGGGCGACCTCTGGGCGATTCACGGCGGCGGTATCTACCACCTGGAAAAGTACAAGTTGGCTCCGCCGAAAATGCCGGAGAACCTGCACTGGTTCAAATGGGAAGCCTACGCCACCTGGCTGTCGGGCGTCGCCCTGCTGCTGGTGGTTTACTACCTCAACCCGAGCCTGTATCTGGTCAAGCCAGGTGTCGACCTGGCGCCAGCAGCGGCCATCGCCATCGGCCTCGGCTCCATGGCACTGAGCTATGTGATCTACCACTTCCTGTGCGATTCGCCGCTGGGCAAACGCCCGGCCCTGCTCGGCGCCGTACTGTTCGTTCTGATCATCGCTGCCGCCTACGGCTTCAGCCAAATTTTCAGCGGCCGCGCCGCGTACATCCATGTCGGCGCCATCATCGGCACCATCATGGTCGGCAACGTGTTCTTCACCATCATGCCGGCCCAGCGCGCACTGGTTAAGGCCATCGAGGAAAACACTACGCCGGACCCGACCCTGCCGGCCAAAGGCCTGCTGCGCTCGCGCCACAACAACTACTTCACCCTGCCAGTGCTGTTCATCATGATCAGCAACCACTTCCCGAGCACCTACGGCAGCCAGTACAACTGGCTGATCCTGGCAGGTATCGCGATTCTGGCCGTGCTGGTGCGCCACTACTTCAACACCCGCCACGACAGCAGCAAGTACGTCTGGACGCTGCCGGCCGCAGCGCTGGGCATGATCTGCCTGGCTTACGTCACCGGCCCGCAAACCAAGGCGGTCAGCGCACCGGCAACGGCTCAAGCGCCGGCAATCAAGTACGCTCCCGTTCCTGCAACCGGTCGCCCTGGCAACCCCGTCACCACCAACGAGCCTGCTGCCGAGGAAACCCAAGCCAAAGTCGATGCAAGCGAGGAACCGTCCACTGCCGCTGACAGTGCGACAACTGCCGCCAGCACCGATTTCGCCCAGGTTGAAAGCGTGATCCACGAGCGTTGCACCGTATGCCACTCGGCGAGCCCGAGCAGCCCGATGTTCAGCGCCGCGCCGGCCGGCCTGATGCTCGATACGCCGGAGCAGATGAAGGCTCAGGCCGCGAAGATCCACGCGCAGACTGTGGCCACGCAGATCATGCCGCTGGGCAATATCACCCAGATGACCCAGGACGAACGTGATCTGATCGGCAGCTGGATCAGCAAAGGCGCTCAGATCAACTGATTGCCACACATGTCGCGCCCGTGACTCGGCGCGGCATCTTTTTACATCCATGAACCGCAGGCAGCGCGAGCTGACCGGCGGTTCATTTTTTGTGCACAATATAAAAATAAATTGTTTTTAACAGTGTCCACAAGTTGCTATAGTCGACTACATCCTGACCAGTCGGACAATTTTTTCGATTGATCGGAGTAGAGGTGCCGTGAAGCCTCGTGTAAGCCCATGACCATATAAGAACAACTGGCAGGCTATGACATGACCACAGACAGCAACACCCAAGCCCCAGCTACGCCCGACGGCAACAGCGACCTGATCTATCAGCTGGACGACACGCCAGCTTTCGCCCCAGCCATCTTCGCGGCGTTGCAGCATGTGCTGGCCAGCTTCGTTGGCATCATCACCCCTACCCTGATCGTCGGCAGTGCTCTGGGCCTGGGTGCCCACGTGCCTTACCTGGTGAGCATGGCGCTGTTCGTCTCCGGCCTCGGTACCTTCGTCCAGGCCAAACGCATCGGCCCGATCGGTTCCGGCCTGCTGTGCCTGCAAGGCACCAGTTTCGGCTTCCTCAGCGTGATTCTCAGCGCCGGCTTCATCGTCAAGGGCCGTGGCGCCAGCGAGGAAGAGATACTCGCCACGCTGTTCGGCATCTGCTTCTGCGCCGCCTTCGTCGAGATTGCCTTCAGCCAATTCATCAACAAGCTGCGCAAGGTCATCACCCCGGTGGTCACCGGCACCATCATCTGCCTGATGGGCTTGTCACTGATCAAGGTGGGCATGACCGATCTGGCCGGCGGCTATGGCGCGCCGGATCTCGGCGCCCTGCACCATCTGGCCCTCGGCGGCCTGGTGCTGGGCACCATAGTCCTGCTCAACCGCGCCTCGTCACAGGTGCTGCGCCTTTCTGCCGTGATCATCGGCCTGACCCTGGGCTTCGCCGTTGCCTGGTTCACCGGCCGAGTGGACTTCGCCAACATGGCCGAGGTACCGCTGATCAGCGTGCCGCAGCCATTCAAGTACGGCTTCGGCTTTGACTGGATCGCCTTCGTGCCCATCGCCGTGATCTTCCTGATCACTCCACTGGAGACAGCAGGCGACCTGACCGCCAACTCGATCATCTCCAAGCAGCCGGTCAAAGGACCGGTATACATGCGCCGGATCAAGTCCGGGGTGCTGGCCGATGGCTGCAATTCGGCAGTCGCCGCCATGTTCAACAGCCTGCCGATGACCACCTTCAGCCAGAACAACGGGGTGATCCAGCTCACCGGTGTGGCCAGCCGCCACGTGGCTTTCTATATCGCCGGTATCCTGGTACTGCTCGGCCTGTTCCCGGTAGTGGGTGCAGTACTGCAACTGATGCCCAAGCCGGTACTCGGTGGCGCCACCCTGATCATGTTCGGCACCGTTGCGGTGGCCGGCATCAAGATTCTCAGCGAAGCCGGTCTGCATCGTCGCAACGTGCTGATCGTGGCCATATCTCTAGGCCTTGGCCTGGGTGTAGCCGGCGTGCCGGATGTGCTGTCGCACATGCCGGACGTACTGAAGAATATCTTCGGCTCGCCCATCACCATCGGCGCCTTCAGTGCCATCGCGCTGAACATCTTCCTGCCCGATGAGAACCACGAAGTCGAGGAAGACGACTACGACCCCGAGGCGCACCTGCACACCGTGCTGCAGAACCGCCCGGACGATGTAGCCAGCGACGACGACAGCCTCAAGACGCTCAGCCGCGACCTCGACCCGGCCGCCCGACTTAGCTGATCCCAGACTTAGAACCAACTCCCGGCGGCACGCTGCCGGGAGACGCACGCTTGCACGCCAACAATAAGGAAAACCGATGAAACTCAAGCATCTGCCCCACTGCCTCGCCCTGTCAGCCGGACTGTTCTCCGGCCAGCAAGCACTCGCTGGCGACCTGCTCTACTGGCAGGACAACAGCCTGTCCTACCTGTACGGCGAGAACTTCCAGCGCATGAACTTCAACGGCGAAGAACAGCGCACCCAGACCACCTTCACCTTCGAGCACGCCAGCGGCTGGGCCTGGGGCGACATCTTCTACTTTCTCGACTACATCCGCGCAGACAACGTGCAGACGCGCGGCAGCTTCGACAACGGCAGCTTCCGTCAGCACGACAAGGATTCCTTCTACTACATGGAGTTCTCCCCGCGCGTCAGCCTGAGCTGGCTGACCGGACAGAAGCTGGCCGCCGGCCCGATCAAGGACGTCTTCGCTGCCTTCACCTACGAGAAAGGCAACGGCGGCCCTGGCCCGGAGAACTACCTCTACGGCATTGGCCTGGACTGGGAAGTGCCCGGCTTCACCTACTTCAAGACCAACCTGTATCAGGTGAAGATCAACAACCACACCTTCTTCGCCGACAGTAATAGCAACGGCTACGCCACCCAGCTGACCGTCAGCGCCGCGTACCCGTTCAGCCTGGGTGACCAGGATTTCGTCGTCGACGGCTTCCTCGACTGGCGTTCGCCGTCGCGTGATGCCGGCACCCAGACCTCGGTGGGCTCTTCGATCCAGGTCAAGTGGGATGCAGGCAAGGCACTGTTCGGCAAGGAACGTCAGCTTTACGTGGGCACCGAGATCAACATGTGGCGCGCCAAGTACGGCGTGAAGCCGGTGGACGGGTCGGATGATCGCTTCGACCAGACCGCCGTGCAGGCATTGGTCAAGTATCACTTCTGATCACGGCCGCAACGAACCTCGCCAACGTCGGGTAGGGACGGTGGCCAGGTAAAAGGGGGATGGCGTTCGCGCCCTCCCCCTTTTTCTTTGACCGATCAATGGCAGGTGCGTACGACACACCCTACGCGGCAGGGCACCATCCGCAGGATGCGCCGTACGCACCGCCCTTGGCAAAGCGGTCTGTATCGCCGCACCAACCCAGCGCCAGCAAATACACCTCAGCACCACGCCGGTGCACAACCGGGACTCCAAGGCGCTTTTCAATCAATAGCTTGCAGCCATGCAACTGACCGCAAAGTCAAGTTTTTGATCACAATATATTTGATTTTTGTGTGCAATTTATCCGAAAGCCATATTCAGCAACGTATTTTCTGTGTACAAGACATTCAGGTTACGACCGAAACACTGTCGAAATGGCTGTATACATCGATTCAGTCATGACGCGAATACAAAATCGGAACGAAACCTGCAGACAAATCTCCTCATAGATCGCCGCGGCGCAAGAACAAAACTGGGAGCTGTCCATGTCCACCACCGAAGACTTTCGCATAAAGCACATCGATCCCTCGCTACACAACGAGGACCTCGCCCCACTGGCCCCAGAAAAACGTACCTGGGGCTGGTTCGAGATTTTCAACGTCTGGTCGAACGACATTCAAAGCCTGTTCGGCTACACCCTGGCGGCGACGCTGTTCATCTCCTACGGGCTCAATGGCTGGGCGGTACTCGCTGGCATCGTGCTCGCCGGCTTCATCGTCATGGGCCTGGTACAGCTGACCGGCAAACCCAGCGTCAAGTACGGTATTCCCTTCCCAGTGTTCGCCCGCGCCAGCATGGGCGTGCGCGGCGCAAACTTCCCTGCGCTGGTGCGCGGCATCGTCGCCATCTTCTGGTACGGCGTGCAGACCTACTTCGCTTCCACCGCAGTGGCCCTGCTGCTCAACTCACTGCTGGAGCCGCAGAACCCGGCTCTATACATGGGGCTGACCGCCATCGGCTGGCTGTCCTATGTGATCGTCTGTCTGTTCCAAGTAGGGCTGTTCGTCTGCGGCATGAGCTGGATCACCCGCTTCCTGAACTGGGCGGGACCGCTGGTCTACGTGGTGATGATCGCGCTGATGGGCCTGATCTGGTACAAGGCCGGCCCGAGCCTGCTCAGCGAGCTGGGCAACATCTTCAGTGGCTCAGGCGAATACAAGGCCGGACCAGTGGCCGCGTTCTTTGCCGTCGTCGGCACCATGGTCGCCTACTTCGCCGCCGTGGTGATCAACTACGGTGACTTCGCCCGCTTCGTCAAAAGCGAAAAGCAGATGACCATCGGCAATTTCCTCGGCCTGCCGGTGAGCCTGGCATTCTTCTCGCTGATCGCGCTGGTGATCACCGCCGGCACCGTAGTGGTGTTCGGTGAAACGCTGACCAACCCGACCGATATCGTCGCGCGTGTCGACAACCTGACCCTGACCATCATCGCTGCGCTGACCTTCTTCGCCGCAACCGTGGGCATCAACCTGGTGGCCAACTTCATCCCGCCAGCCTATGACCTGGCCAACCTGGCGCCGGCGCATATCAGTGCCCGCACCGGTGGCTTCATCACCGCCGGCATCGCCTTCTTCATCGGCGCCCTGTGGGTGGCCTTCATCAGTAGCGTCGGTATCGCCGCCTTCGTCGACACCCTGGGTGCGGTACTGGCGCCGTTGTACGGCATCATCGTCGCCGACTACTACCTGGTACGTCGCCGCAAACTCGACCTGCAGCAGCTGTTCAGCGCCGAGGTCGGTTCGGCCTATTACTTCGACGGCGGCTGGAACCGCAAGGCGATGCTCGCCTTCGCCATCGGTTCCGTATTCTCCGTCGCCTCGGTATGGGCGCCCGTTCTGAGCCACCTGTCTGGCTACGCCTGGCTGCTTGGCGCCCTGCTCGGCGCCGTACTGCACTACGGCCTGATGCATGGCCAGGCGCAGGCACTGAAACGCGCCGACGCCAGCCTCTGAGCACTCACTGACGGGACGAAGCCGGCGCCTGTGCGCCGGCTTTTTCTTTCTGCCGCTCGAGAAAGTCCACCTTCCATTGCTCGACCCCCATGTACTCACTATCGAGATTGGCCTCTACCCGATAGCTCGCCTTGAGCGCCGCCACCTGGGCCGCGTGTTCCGCGAGAAAACGATCAAAACGGGCGATCAGCTGCGGATGGCGCAAGCTCGACAGATGAAAACTGCCACGGGTGTGCGGCAACTTGGGGTCGAACACCAGGGCACCAGGCCGGGCGCGAATGTTGTCCAGATAATGGGTGGCCACCACCACATTGAAGTAGGCGCCGTCAGTCTCCTGCTTCAAGGCCTGACGAATCATCTGGCGCAGATCATCGCTGTAGCTCAGCTGGATCTGCCCACTGTCGATACGCTGCTCGTATCCACGCGGCGTCCAGCCCTGCACCATCGCCAGGCGATGAATGTTCTCCAACGGCTGCCCCTGACGCTGCGGCGCGACCAGCGCACCATCGACGTAGTCGACCACGGCCTGGCTGTACTGCAGCGCCATGCCCGCCTTTTGCGCGCCGGCCCAGTGCGGACTGTCCGGGTACTTGAAGTCGATCTCGCCGCGCTGCAGGGCCGGCAGCAACTGATCCACCGGCAACGCCTTGTAGCTCAGGCTCAGGCCACTATCGGCGGCGAAGGCATCCAGCACCTCGCGGGCGAAGCCACGGTACTGCCCCTCACCATCGAGGCTGTAGTGCGGCGCGAACGGCAGGTCCTCGACACCGACCACGTAGGTCTGCGCCAGGGCAGCGGGCGTCAGCAGAATGGTGGAAAACAGGCACAGTCGTACGGGCTGCATCAAGAGCCTCCTTATTGTTGTTTTGAGATTGCGGTGACGGCCTAGCCGCCGGTCATGCTCATGAAGCGCACCACCTGTACCTGCTCGTCGGTGGCGAAATGGTGCCGCTCGGGTTTCAGACGCAGCGCCTCGATCAGCGCCTGGCGCAGGCGCTCGCCGTCACCAGGATGTGCCCGCAACAGGCGCTTGAGATCCAGCGCGTTGTCGTGGCCAAGGCAGAGCACCAACTTGCCCTCGGCAGTGACCCGCACACGGTTGCAGTCGCCGCAGAAGTTGTGACTGTGTGGCGAGATGAACCCTACCTGGGTCTGCGTGCCGAGCACTTGCCAGTAGCGTGATGGGCCGCCGGTAACCTTGCTGCTGCGCACCAGCGCATGACGCTGTTCGATGCGCTGACGCACCTCGTCGCTGGAGCAGAAGGTCTGCTCGCGGCTATGGCTGACCACACTGCCCAACGGCATTTCCTCGATGAAGCTGATGTCCAGCCCGCGCTCGATGGCGAACTCGACCAGATCCAGCACCTCGTCGTCGTTACGCCCGCTCTGCACCACGCTGTTGAGCTTGATCCGCTCGAAGCCGGCCGCGCGTGCCGCCTCGATACCAGCCAGCACCTGATCGAGCTTGTCGCGCCGGGTAAAGGCGGCAAAGCGTTCGCGCTGCAGGGAATCCAGGCTGATGTTCAGGCGCCGCACGCCAGCCGCGCGCAACGGTGCAGCCATCTCTGCCAGTTGCGAGCCATTGGTGGTGATCGCCAAGTCATCCAGCTCGTCACGCTCACCCAGGCGCTGCAGCAGGCTCAGCAGGTTCTTGCGCACCAGCGGCTCGCCACCGGTGATGCGGATACGTCGCACGCCCAGCCCGATGAAGGCATCGGCCACGGCGTAGAGTTCTTCCAGGCTGAGAATCTGCGCGCGCGGCGCGAACTGCATGTCTTCGCTCATGCAGTAGGTGCAGCGAAAATCGCAGCGATCGGTCACCGACAAACGCAGGTAGGTGATGCGCCGACCGAAGGGATCGACGAGCTGATGGGTGTTCACGGTAGGTCTCCTGCAGCGTCACGCGCCGAGACTTTTATGTCATGGATAACGCTGTGCGCGATAGAAACAGAAAAGCGATTTCTTGTATACAGAAATTTGACCACAGAGTCAGTTAAGCGCTGAGCAGCCCGTGGCCACTGCCTTGAGCCTCGCGCAAAGCCGGTGCTACCATGCCCGACCGCCGCCCGGCGGCAGAGCAAACCACAGGGCCTTATGACCAGCATCCGCGAGCGTAACAAAGAGCTCATCCTGCGCGCAGCCAGCGAGGAGTTCGCCGACAAGGGCTTCGCCGCCACCAAGACCAGTGACATTGCGGCCAAGGCAGGCCTGCCCAAGCCCAACGTCTACTACTACTTCAAGTCCAAGGAAAACCTCTACCGCGAGGTCCTGGAAAGCATCATCGAGCCACTGCTGGCCGCCTCTGCCCCCTTCAACCAGCCGGGCCATCCGAGCGAAGTGCTGACCGCCTACATCCGCTCGAAGATCCGCATCTCCCGCGAACTGCCCCACGCCTCCAAGGTATTCGCCAGCGAGATCATGCACGGTGCGCCGCACCTGTCGCCGGAACAGACCGAACAGCTCAACGCCCAGGCCAAACACAACATCGCCTGCATCCAGCGCTGGATCGATCAACGACAGATGGCGCAGGTCGATCCGCACCACCTGCTGTTCAGCATCTGGGCGGCGACCCAGACCTACGCCGACTTCGACTGGCAGATATCCACCGTCACCGGCAAGGCCAGCCTGGACGATGCCGACTACGAAGCCGCCGCGCAGACCATCATTCGCCTGGTGCTCAAAGGCTGCGACGTCAGCCCGATGCCATCGAAGGCATCCGAGTTGGTGACCAGCGCCTAACTCGAATCCGCGGCCTATGCCAAACCCGTAGGGTTCGCCGCGCGCACCGAGTTTACGACACGGACGTTCGGGAAGCCCTGGTGCGCACGGCACACCCTACGGACTGGTGGATGTACACCCTACGCAAAGCCGAAAACCGTGGGAGGCGCTTTAGCGGCGACGCTTCGATGCCGAAGTCGCGGCTCAAGCCCCTCCCACAGTCGTAGCCCGGATGCATCGGGGGCATCGCGCAGCCGTGATCAAGCCGGTGCGCAGAGCCTAGGCGGCCCCGCAACACCCTACACCCCTGCGTCCGCCTGCAGACCCAGCGACTCCAGCGCACTCACCGCACACTGCTCATCGATATCCGAGGTGTCGCCAGTGATACCGACGGCGCCAATCACCTCGCCGCGCTCGTCCCGAATCAGAACCCCGCCCGGCGCCGGGATCAGGCTGCCCTGCGCCAGATTGTTGACCGCACCGATGAACGCCGGACGTTGCTGCGCGTCGGCAGCGATCAGCCGCGAGCCCTTGCCCAAGGCCAACGCCCCCCAGGCCTTGCCAATGGCGATCTGCGGGCGCAGCAGGCTGGCGCCGTCCTCGCGCTGCAGGCTGATCAGGTGTCCACCGGCATCCAACACCGCCACCGTCAGCGGCGCCGCCTTTATCTCTCGCCCCACGGCGAGGGCATTGAGGGTGATGTTCAAAGCGACATTCAGGTTAAGGCTACTCATAGAGGCAATCTCCAAAACTGCAGATACGGGCATCCACACACGCAAGTGCGCGGCATCAGAAAACGCCCTATGAAATAGCCGAAGGAGAAACCGATTACAATCACTGAGCACAATTAAAATAATTTTTGTGCACAAAAATTAAAATCAAATAACTCAATCAAAGTATCGAATAACCCTTACCCATTACGGGCTTCCCAGTAGCCCGGCGTGTTGTAGATGCCTTTCAGATAATCGATGAAGAAACGCACCTTGGCCGGCAGATAACGCTGCTGCGGGAACACCGCCTGGATGTCGTAGGCTGGCAGAGCGTACTCGTCAAGCACCGTCACCAACTCGCCCGCTTTCAGCTCGGCCTGGATCTCCCAGGTGGAGCGCCAGCCGATCCCCAGCCCCTGCTTGACCCAGCTATAGAGCAGCTCGCCATCGTTGCAGTCGAGGTTGCCGGCCACCTTCACCGCCACCTGTCGACCGTCACGCAGGAAGGTCCAGCCACGTTGCTGGCCACCCTGCATGTTGAACGCCAGGCAGTTGTGCCGCACCAGGTCATCCGGCGTGCGCGGCACGCCATACAACTCGAAATAACGCGGCGCGCCGCAGACCACTCGGCGATTGGGAAACAGCTTGAGCGCCACATAGTTGGGGTCGGTGACCTCACCGATGCGAATGCCCATGTCGTAGCCCTGACGCACCAGATCCACCACGCTGTCAGTGAAGTTGAACGACAGCTTGAGGTCTGGGTATTGCGCCAGGAACGCCGGTGCATGGGGCGCGATATGACGCCGGCCGAACGCCGCCGGCGCGGACACCACCAGATGCCCGCGCACCGATTTACCGCCGCGCGCGACGCTGGCATCGGCCTCGTCGAAGTCCTTGAGCAGGTTGCGGGCACGCTCCAGGTATTGCTCGCCCAGGTCGGTCAGTTGCAGCCCGCGCGTGGAGCGGTGCATCAGTTTGACGCCCAGGTGTTGCTCCAGCGCATCCAGCCGCCGGCCCATCACCACGGGCGTCACGCCCTCGCTGAGGGCGGCCGAAGCGAAGCTGCCGTTGTCGGCAACCAGAACGAAACTACGGATAAGGGTATGACGGTCCATTCGATACTCCAGATATCGACAGAACTGAAGTATCCATCAATTCCCCCTCTTTCGCCCAGCGGTCATCCTCTCCCTCAACAGAAAAACAACCGATTCGAGAGGAATGGTCATGGCCAGAATGAGAGCAATCGAGGCAGCCGTACTGGTGATGCGTCGCGAAGGCGTTGATATCGCGTTCGGCGTCCCCGGCGCTGCCATCAACCCCCTGTATGCCGCACTGAAGAAACTCGGTGGCATCGATCACGTCCTGGCCCGTCACGTCGAAGGCGCTTCGCACATGGCCGAGGGTTACACCCGCACCAATGCCGGCAACATCGGCGTGTGCATCGGTACCTCCGGCCCCGCCGGCACCGATATGGTCACCGGCCTGTACTCGGCATCCGCCGACTCCATTCCAATTTTGTGCATCACCGGCCAGGCGCCGCGTGCCCGTATGCACAAGGAAGATTTCCAGGCAGTCGACATCACCAGCATCGTCGGTCCGGTGACCAAGTGGGCCACCACCGTGATGGAGCCCGGCCAAGTGCCGCGCGCCTTCCAACGTGCCTTCCATGAAATGCGCAGTGGCCGTCCTGGCCCGGTGCTGATCGACCTGCCGTTCGACGTGCAGATGGCCGAGATCGAATTCGACATCGACGCCTACGAGCCACTGCCGGTTGCCAAGCCGAGCACCAGCCGCGTCCAGGCCGAGAAAGCCATCGCGATGCTCAACGACGCCGAGCGCCCGCTACTGGTCGCTGGTGGCGGTATCTTCAATGCCGATGCGGCGGACAAACTGGTCGAATTCGCCGAATTGACCGGCGTGCCGGTAGTGCCGACGCTGATGGGCTGGGGCGCGATCCCTGACGATCACAAGCTGATGGTCGGCATGGTCGGTCTGCAGACCTCGCACCGTTACGGCAACGCTACCCTGCTCGCCTCCGACCTGGTATTCGGCATCGGCAACCGCTGGGCTAACCGCCACACCGGTTCGGTCGACGTCTATACCGAAGGCCGCAAGTTCATCCACGTCGACATCGAACCGACGCAGATTGGCCGCGTGTTCAACCCGGATCTGGGCATCGCCTCCGATGCCGGCAAAGCACTGGACGCCTTCCTCGAAGTGGCCCGCGAGTGGAAAGCCGCCGGCAAGCTGAAAGATCGCAGCGCCTGGGTCGAGTCCTGCCGCGAGCGTAAGCGTACCCTGCAGCGCAAGACCCACTTCGACAACGTGCCGGCCAAACCGCAGCGCGTGTACGAAGAGATGAACGAAGCCTTCGGCAAGGACACCTGCTACGTCAGCACCATCGGTCTGTCGCAGATCGCCGGCGCTCAGTTCCTGCACGTGTACAAGCCGCGTCACTGGATCAACTGCGGCCAGGCCGGCCCACTGGGCTGGACCATTCCGGCGGCCCTGGGTGTGGTCAAGGCCGACCCGCAGCGTCAGGTCGTGGCACTGTCTGGCGACTATGACTTCCAGTTCATGATCGAGGAGCTGGCCGTCGGTGCGCAGTTCAACCTGCCCTACATCCATGTGCTGGTGAACAACTCCTACCTGGGTCTGATCCGTCAGGCGCAGCGCGGCTTCGACATCGATTACTGCGTGCAACTGGCGTTCGAGAACATCAACGCGCCGGAGCTCAACGGTTACGGCGTCGACCACGTCGCGGTAGTCGAGGGCCTGGGCTGCAAGGCGATCCGCGTGCTCGACCCGAACGAGCTGCAGAACGCCTTCGCCGAAGCCAAGCGCCTGATGGCCGAGCACCGCGTACCGGTGGTGGTGGAGATCATCCTAGAGCGTGTCACCAACATCTCCATGGGCACCGAGATCAACGCCATCAACGAGTTCGAGGAACTGGCCGAGCGCGGCGTCGACGCCCCGACCGCCATCTCGCTGCTCGACTGATCCGTAGGGTGCGCCACGCGCACCGCCATATGAGCGCGTACCACCAGGTGCGCAAGGCGCACCCTACGAAATTGCACCACGACAAGGAGCCAACCATGCCCCGTTTTGCTGCCAACCTGTCCATGCTGTTCACCGAAGTGGACTTTCTGGACCGTTTCGCCGCTGCCGCCGAAGCCGGTTTCAGCGGCGTGGAATACCTCTTCCCCTATGACTTCGCGGTAGAAGAGATCAAAGCCCGCCTGGACGCCAACAAGCTCGAGCAGGTGCTGTTCAACCTGCCAGCCGGCGACTGGGCCAAGGGTGAGCGCGGCATCGCCTGCCACCCGGACCGCGTCGAGGAGTTCCGCTCTGGCGTCGACAAGGCCATCGCCTACGCCAAGGTGCTGGGCAACAAGCAGATCAACTGCCTGGCCGGCATCCGCCCGCAGGGCGTGGACTGCGCGACCGTCGAGAAGACCTTCGTCGACAACCTGCGCTACGCCGCTGACAAGCTGGCTGGCGCCGGCATTCGCCTGGTCATGGAAGCCATCAACACCCGCGACATCCCCGGCTTCTACCTGAACAACACCAAGCAGGCGCTGGACATCCGCGACAAGGTCGGCAGCACCAACCTGTACCTGCAGTACGACATCTACCACATGCAGATCATGGAAGGTGACCTGGCCCGTACGGTTGAAAGCAACCTGGCCGCCATCAACCACGTGCAGCTGGCCGACAACCCGGGCCGCAACGAGCCGGGCACTGGCGAGATCAACTATCGCTTCCTCTTCGAGCACCTGGATCGCATCGGCTACCAGGGCTGGATCGGCTGTGAATACAAGCCGGCAACCACCACCGCTGCCGGCCTCGGCTGGATGAAAGCGCACAACGCAATCTGAGCCCCACTCTTCAGGAGCAATCTCTCATGGCTAAAATCGGATTCATCGGCACCGGCATCATGGGCAAACCCATGGCGCAGAACCTGCAGAAAGCCGGCCACACCCTGTTCTTCTCCGAGCACTTCGACAAGGCCCCGGCCGACCTGGTTGGCGACAACGGCATCGCCCTGGCCAACCCGAAGGAAGTCGCCCAGGAAGCCGAATTCATCATCGTCATGGTCCCGGACACCCCGCAGGTCGAAGACGTGCTGTTCCGCGCCGATGGCGTTGCCGCGGGCGTTGGCGCTGGCAAGGTAGTGATCGACATGAGCTCGATCTCCCCCACCGCGACCAAGACCTTCGCCGAGAAGATCAAGGCCACCGGCGCCGCTTACCTGGACGCCCCGGTGTCTGGCGGTGAAGTTGGTGCCAAGGCCGCGACCCTGTCGATCATGGTCGGTGGCTGCCCGAATGCCTTCGAACGCGCCCTGCCGCTGTTCCAGGCGATGGGCAAGAACATCACCCGCGTCGGCGGCAATGGCGACGGCCAGACTGCCAAGGTGGCTAACCAGATCATCGTCGCACTGAACATCCAGGCAGTGGCCGAAGCTCTGCTGTTCGCCGCCAAGAACGGCGCCGATCCAGCCAAGGTGCGTGAAGCGCTGATGGGTGGCTTCGCCGGCTCGAAAATCCTCGAAGTGCACGGCGAGCGCATGATCAAGGGCACCTTCGATCCGGGCTTCCGCATCAGCCTGCACCAGAAGGACCTCAACCTGGCGCTGTCCGGCGCTCGCGAGCTGGGCCTGAACCTGCCCAACACTGCCAACGCCCAGCAAGTGTTCAGCACCTGCGCGGCCCTCGACGGCAGCGGTTGGGACCACTCCGGCCTGATCAAGGGTCTGGAGCACATGGCCAACTTCAATATCCGCGGCGAGTAACAGAGCGCCCTCTCCCCCGGCCCCTCTCCCGCATGCGGGAGAGGGGAGACAAGCAGCTCGGCGTTATACCGATTTTCGGCGTACGCCAAACCAGTCCCCTCTCCCATTTATGGGAGAGGGTGAGGGAGAGGGGCTTTGCTTCTGGCTCACCCTTTCGACCTTCCTGGCAGGAGGTGTCACGGCCCGATTGCCAGGTCGGTCGATTCCACTCCCCAGGCGCTGCCACGCGGCGCCTGCGGACTGGAATCGATCCAGCGAAAGAACATTGATCGTTCCCACGCTCTGCGTGGGCATGCATCTCGTGACGATCCGCGTCGCACAACAGCAGACGCCTGAGCGTCTCGCCAGGCGTTACCACGCGGACGCGGGAACGATCATCCAGCGTCACCCCCAGAACAAGAGAACATCGCCATGACCTTCGACCCGCAACGCCTGCTGCGCGACCTGTTCGCCACCGCCATCGCTGCCGCGCATCCGCGCCAGGTGCTGGCCGATCATCTGCCCGCCGACCGCAGTGGCCGCGTCATCGTCATCGGCGCTGGCAAGGCCGCAGCGGCAATGGCTGAGGTGATCGAGCAGGAATGGCAAGGCGAGGTCAGCGGCCTGGTGGTGACCCGCTACGAGCACGGCGCCGACTGCAAGAAGATCGAAGTGGTGGAAGCCGCACATCCGGTGCCGGACGATGCCGGCGAGCGCGTCGCGCGCCGGGTGCTGGAATTAGTGTCGAACCTCAGCGAAGACGACCGCGTGATCTTCCTTCTCTCCGGTGGCGGCTCCTCGCTGCTGGCGCTGCCAGCCGAAGGCATCAGCCTCAAGGACAAGCAGGCGATCAACAAGGCCCTGCTCAAATCCGGCGCCACCATCGGTGAGATGAACTGCGTACGCAAGCACCTCTCGGCGATCAAGGGCGGACGTCTGGCCAAGGCCTGCTGGCCGGCCACCGTGTACACCTACGCCATCTCCGACGTGCCCGGTGACGAAGCCACGGTGATTGCCTCCGGCCCCACCGTGGGTGACCCGACCACCTCGGCCGAAGCCCTGACGATTCTTGCCCGCTACGCCATAGACATCCCGGCCAACGTACGCAGCTGGCTGCAGGACCCACGCTCGGAAACGGTCAAGCCCGGCGATCCGGTACTCGCTCGTAGCCACTTCCAATTGATCGCCACCCCGCAGCAGTCGCTCGACGCCGCCGCGGCCAAGGCCGAAGCCGCCGGTTTCCCGGTGCTGATCCTCGGCGACCTGGAAGGCGAGTCGCGCGACGTGGCCAAGGTGCATGCCGGCATCGCCCGCCAGGTGCAGCTGCACGGCCAGCCGATCAAACCGCCCTGCGTAATCCTATCCGGCGGCGAAACCACCGTCACCGTGCGCGGCAACGGCCGTGGCGGGCGCAACGCCGAATTCCTCCTCAGCCTCACCGACAGCCTCAAGGGCCTGCCCGGTGTCTACGCGCTGGCCGGTGATACCGACGGCATCGACGGCTCCGAAGACAACGCCGGCGCCATCATGACGCCGTACAGCTATGCCCGTGCCGGCATCAAGGGCCTGAGCGCCCGCGACGAGCTGGACGACAACAACGGCTATGGCTATTTCGCCGCCCTCGACGAGTTGATCGTCACCGGCCCGACCCGTACCAACGTCAACGATTTCCGCGCCATTCTGATTCTCGAGAACGACCAATGAACGCCGACAAGAAAGTAAAGATCCTCGCCACCCTCGGCCCGGCCATCCGCGATGCCGCACACATCCGCCAACTGGTGGAAGCCGGGGTCAACCTGTTTCGCCTCAATTTCAGCCACGGCGAACACGCCGATCACGCCCAGCGCTACCAGTGGGTGCGCGAAGTGGAGCGCGAGCTGAACCAGCCCATCGGCATCCTCATGGACCTGCAGGGGCCGAAGCTGCGCGTCGGCCGCTTTGCCGAAGGCAAGGTGCAACTGGTCAACGGCCAGAGCCTGCGCCTGGATCTGGACAAGACGCCCGGCGACGCCAGCCGGGTCAACCTGCCCCACCCGGAAATCATCGAAGCCCTGCAGCCGGGCATGAGCCTGCTGCTGGACGACGGGCGCCTGCGTCTGAAAGTGACTGCCAAGCAGAATGATGCCGTGATCACCGAAGTGATCGCCGGTGGCGAACTGTCCGACCGCAAGGGCGTCAACGTACCCGAGGCCGTACTGCAGCTGTCGCCACTGACCGAAAAGGATCGCCGCGACCTGACCTTCGGCCTGGAGCTGGGTGTGGACTGGGTCGCGCTGTCCTTTGTGCAGCGCCCCGAGGACATCGTCGAAGCCCGCGAACTGATAGGCGGCAAGGCCTTCCTAATGGCCAAGATCGAGAAGCCCTCGGCGGTGATCCATCTGGAGGAAATCGCCAAGCTGTGCGACGCCATCATGGTGGCGCGCGGTGACCTGGGCGTGGAAGTACCGGCCGAGAACGTGCCGCGTATCCAGAAGGACATCGTGCGCACCTGTCGCCAACTGGGCCGCCCGGTAGTTGTGGCCACGCAGATGCTCGAATCCATGCGTTTCTCCCCGGCACCGACCCGTGCCGAAGTCACCGACGTGGCCAACGCCGTGGCCGAGGGCGCAGATGCGGTGATGCTGTCGGCCGAAACCGCCTCCGGCGACTACCCGCTGGAAACCGTGCAGATGATGAGCAAGATCATCCGTCAGGTGGAAAACGGTCCGGACTACCAGAGCCAGCTCGACGTCGGCCGTCCGCAGGCCGAGGCCACCGCCAGCGATGCCATCAGTTGCGCCATTCGCCGTATCAGCTCGATCCTGCCGGTCGCCGCATTGGTCAACTACACCGAGTCTGGTGCCAGCAGCCTGCGCGCCTCGCGCGAGCGGCCCAAGGCGCCAATCCTGAGCCTGACGCCGAGCCTGACCACGGCGCGGCGCCTGACCGTGGCCTGGGGCATCTATTCGGTGGTCAACGAACGCCTGCGCAAGGTCGAGGAAGTCACCAGTACCGCGCTGGAAATCGCCCAGGCCCAGGGCATGGCTCAACGTGGCGAAACCGTGGTGATCACCGCCGGTGAACCCTTCGGCCAACCCGGCAGCACCAACAGCCTGAGGATCGAAACACTGCATTAAGCCGAGCTGCTCTCCTGTAGGGTGCGCCATGCGCACCGAAAGCCGTACGCACGAAAAAAAGGTGCGCACGGGGCACCCTACACAGCTCCGTAGCTCGGATTAAATCCGGGGAATGCTCTGACCCTGCGCCCCGGATTTCATACGGGCTGTGCGTTGTATTGATTCGTAGGGTGTCGCGGGGCCGCCTGGCCCGTGTGCATCTTGCGTCCCGTTATCGGTGCGCACGGCGCACCCTACGTAGCTCCTCCAAGCGACACGGACGGCTCCCCTCTCCCGCTTGCGGGAGAGGGGCTGGGGGAGAGGGCTCTCTTGGCACAGACATCATGCCTCCACTAGCAACCGCACACCCTGCCCTGCAAAGCCTGCGAGCCTTGCTCAACGGCTTCGCTCAGATCTTCCTGCAACAGCACCCCGGCTGCGGCCTGCTGGTGCTGATCGCCATCCTCATCGGCGCCCCTGAACTGTTGCCCGGCGCCCTGCTCGGCGGCCTGACCTCGATGCTACTCGCGCAACGCCGTGGCTACCCACCTGCCGATATCGCCATCGGCCTGTATGGCTACAACGGCATTCTGCTCGGCCTGCTACTCAGCCTGAAACTGCCATGGACACCGCTGCTACCCGTGCTAATCATCACCAGTGCAGCCTTTTCCAGCCTGCTGCTGGCGCCCTGGATGCAGCGCATGCGCAAACATGACTGGCTGCCCGCCTTCACCTTTCCCTTCGTGCTGCTGGGTTGGCTGATGCTGGCACTGGTCATCCGGCTACAACTGCCCCTCGATACGCCAGCCGGCACGCCCGCTGCACCGGAGCTGAGTTTCCTGCAGCTGCTACTCGGCGTGCTGCGCGGCTTGGGTCAGGTCATCTTTCTCGACTCGCCCCTGGCTGGCCTGTGCCTGCTGATCGGATTGCGCCTGGCCGATGGCCGCACGGCGCTGTGGGCGTTATTGGGCTCCAGCAGCGGCTCGGCACTGGCTCTGTTCTACGGTTGGCCCAGCGATGGCACGCTGGCCGGTCTCTACGGCTACAACGCCACCCTCGCCGCCATCGCCCTGGCCCAGGTTTATCGCTGCCCATTGGTCCCCGCAGTGGGAATTATCCTTGCCCTGGTCCTGCAACCGGGTTTCAGCGCACTGGGCCTACCAGCCCTGACCATGCCATTCATACTCGCCTGCTGGCTGGTGAAAGCCAGCGCTCAGAGCTGGCAACAGGCTGTGAAGCGCAGCACACCCTCCTGAGGCCTGGCAACAGCAGAAGCAGCTCTTCAGCTCGTAAAAACTGAACTACCGCTACGCTCGGAGGGCTAATGGATATCTGCCACGCCGAGCGATGCCAATGCGCTACATCATTTTCTGTCCCGCTACTGCCGTGTCGCCTGCGTTTAGTGCCTCGTTGCAGGATGCCTGGCGATGAGCCCAGCGCCTGACGACATCGATCTACCCGCCGACCTGCGTTATGTCGACGACAGCATGCCGGGTATCAGCCGGCGCAAGCTGCGTGGCAAGTTCTGCTATTTCGACAGCCAGGGCCAACGCATCCGCGACAAGCGACAAGTGGCCCGCATCGATGCCCTGGCAGTGCCGCCCGCCTATACCGAAGTGTGGATCTGCCCATTTCCCAACGGCCACCTGCAGGCAACCGGCCGCGATGCCCGCGGGCGCAAGCAATACCGCTACCACGCGCGCTGGCGCGAAATCCGCGATGCCGACAAATACGCCAGCCTGCTGGCATTCGGCAAAGCCTTGCCAGCACTGCGTGAAGCCCTGCAGCAGCACCTGAGCCTGTGCGAGCACCGTCGCGAGAAAGTGTTGGCCACCGTGATCATGCTGCTGGACAACACCCTGATCCGGGTCGGCAACGCCCGTTACGCGCGGGAAAATCGCTCCTATGGCCTGACCACACTGCGCAATCGTCACGTCGAGGTACAAGGCAGCACGATTCGCTTCCACTTCCGTGGCAAGAGCGGTATCGAACACGAGGTACAGGTCAGTGACCGCCGCCTGGCCCGCATCATCCAGCGGTGCCTGGAACTGCCCGGGCAACACCTGTTCCAGTATCTGGACGAGGATGGCGAACGTCGCGCGGTGACCTCCACCGACATCAACGACTACCTGCGTGAGCTGACCGGCGCAGACTTCACCGCCAAGCACTACCGCACCTGGGCCGGCAGCGCGCTGGCCCTGACGCTGCTACGCGAGCTCGAATGGCAGCCGGAAAGTGCGGCCAAGAAACATGTGGTGGCCATGGTCAAGGAAGTGGCTGAGCAATTGCGCAATACGCCGGCCGTCTGCCGCAAGTGCTACATCCACCCTGCCTTGCTCGAAGCCTTCCAGGCTGGCGATCTGGCCGGTATCCGCCTGGCAGCGCCGCGCAAGGGCCTGCGTGCAGAAGAAAGCCTGTTGATGCGTTTTCTGGAAAAACTGCCGCCCGCCTGAGGCCATCAACTATAGTCGCGACTACCGCCTGCAGGCTGCCACCAAGGAACGATGCACGCATGAACGGATGGATACTGGGCCTGAGCCTGCAACTGTTGGCCGCGCCGTTGCTGGCCGAAGAGGTGATGACGGTGATCGGGCCGGTGCAGCAGATCGAGGTGATCGAGATCGGCCAAGGCCCCAACACGGCCGTGGACCGCTGCGAGGAGCATAGCGTGAGCGCAGAGGAAGTCGCCGACTTCCTGCGCCACGCCATCGTCATCACCAACCGCCAGGAACACGACTGGTACCTCTACAGCCCCTGTTACGCCACCGGCACGTTGACCAGCCGTTACGGTCAGTGGCACTGGCTGCTACGTAACATGGGCACGGGCTGGCTGACGGCGGTCACCGGCGAGACCTTGGTGCTCGGTGATCCCAGGCAGGAGTCGTCGCTGGAAGGGGATTAGAAGCCTTGCCCTCGCTCCGCCTTCTTGCCTAGGCTGTGCCCTTTCGCTTGATTTGGACCTTGCCATGGAAAACCGGCAGAGCTGGCGCCAACGCCTTTACATCATCATTTTCGAAACCAGTACACCGGCGGCGCAGCGCTTCGACAACTGGCTGCTGGTGGCTATTCTCGCCAGCCTGGTGGTGGTGATGCTCGATAGCATCGAGCGCTTTCACAGCCAATATGCGGGGATATTCAGTGCCCTGGAGTGGTTTTTCACCGCCCTGTTCGCCATCGAGTACGGCCTGCGCTTGTACAGCTCGCCGAAGCCGATGCGCTATGTCTTCAGTTTCTTCGGCCTGGTGGATCTGCTCGCGGTGCTGCCAGCGATCCTGGCGTTGATGTTCGCCGATGCGCAGTACCTGATGATCGTCCGTGTCATCCGCATGATCCGTATCTTCCGTGTGCTCAAGCTGCGCCAGTACCTGACTCAGGCCAACTTCCTGCTGGTAGCGCTGCGCGGCAGCAAACAGAAGATCGTGGTGTTTCTGGTGTCCGTCTCGACCTTGGTCACCGTATATGGCGCGCTGATGTACGTCATCGAAGGCCCGGCCAATGGCTTCACCAGCATTCCCACCAGTATTTACTGGGCGGTGGTGACGTTGACCACCGTAGGTTTCGGCGACATCACTCCGCAAACCCCCATAGGCCAGATGCTCGCTACGCTGGTGATGATCACCGGCTACTCGATCATCGCCGTACCTACCGGTATTTTCACCGCCGAACTGGCCAACGCCATGCGCCAGGACGGTCTTATGGAGCACGACTGCCCGCATTGTCGCAAGAACCGTCACGAGTACAGTGCGGCGTTCTGTAGCCGCTGCGGTGGACCGCTGTTCAGCAGACAAGTCGAGCAGTCAGCGTCGTCGCAAAACACACCTGAAACAGACTGAAGCAAAACCGATCGGCCAGCGCGTGGTCATAAAGTCGCCCCCTGGGCTATAAAGCCCGCCTTTTTAGTTTAAGGAAGCGCGCCATGGCCGTTACCACCAATGAATCCACGGCACCTGCCAAGGCTGCCTGGATTGGTCTGATTCTGGGACCCTTGCTACTGCTCGTCTGCCTGGTCACCGAGCCGCCAGCCGGCCTCTCCAGCACCGCCTGGGCCACCATCGGCCTGACCCTGCTGATGGCCACCTGGTGGTCGACCGAAGCCATTCCGATCCCGGCCACTTCGCTGCTGCCGATCCTGTTGATCCCGGCACTGGGCATCGACAGCCTCAATGCCGCCACCGCACCCTACGCCAACCCGACCATCTACCTGTTCCTCGGTGGTTTCGTCCTGGGCCTGGCCATGGAGCGCTGGAACCTGCACAAGCGCATCGCGCTGATGACGCTGCTGGCCATGGGCAGCAAGCCGAGCCGGCAGATCGCTGGTTTCATGATGGCCACGGCCTTCCTCAGCATGTGGGTGAGCAACACCGCTACCACCATCATGATGCTGCCTATCGGCCTTTCGGTGATCGGCATGCTCACCAGCGAGAAGAGCACCGGCGAAGCCGATCGTGAGCGCTTCGCCACTGCCTTGCTGCTGGCGATTGCTTACGCCGCCAGTGTAGGCGGTATCGCCACGCTGATCGGCACCCCACCGAATGCCTTGCTGGCCGCCTTCCTCGCCGACAACTATGACGTTCAGATCGGCTTCGGCCAGTGGATGCTGCTCGGCGTGCCAGTAGCCGTGATCATGCTGGCGTTCATCTGGTGGTGGCTGACCCGTGGCGGCTTCAACCTGGCCGGACATGACAGCACGCAACTGATCCGCAGCGAACTGGCCGAACTCGGCCCACTGAGCCGTGGCGAGAAGCTGGTGGCGCTGGTGTTCGTGGCCACGGCACTGGCCTGGGTGTTCCAGCCGCTGATCGGCGAATGGGTATCGGGCGTCAACGACACCAGCATCGCCATCGCCGCGGCGCTGGCGCTGTTCATCATCCCGGTGGATACCAAGCAGCGCGTGTTCCTGATGAACTGGGAAAGCGCCAGCAAACTGCCCTGGGGCGTGCTGCTGCTATTCGGCGGCGGCCTGTCGCTGGCGGGTGTGATTCGCAGCACCGGCCTGGCCGAGTGGATCGCGCAAAGCCTCGGCGCACTGAGCGCCCTACCGGTGATCGCGATGATCGGCGTGGTGGTACTGGTGATCATCTTCTTGACCGAAGTCACCTCCAACACCGCCACCGCTGCCGCCTTCTTGCCGCTGCTGGGGGCGCTAGCCGTAGCGCAGGGTATGCCGGCCGAACTGCTGGCGATTCCTGCCGCCATCGCCGCCAGTTGCGCCTTCATGATGCCGGTGGCAACGCCGCCCAATGCCATCGTGTTCGGCACCGGGCACATGAAGATACAGTCGATGATCAAGGCGGGCTTCGTCCTCAACCTGTTCGGCGTGGTGCTGGTGACGCTGATCTGCTACCTGCTGGTGGGCATGATCTGGGCGCATTGAGCACGGATCACAGCCAATGAAAACGGCGCCTTCGGGCGCCGTTTTCGTTAGGAATGCAAAGCGGGTGAAACCCGCCCTACGGGATCAGCGGTTCTGGTACTGGCGAAACAACCCGGGCGGAATGCCCGAGCTGTCGGTGTCCTTCCACGGCCCACCGGCTTGCGACGACCAGCTCCAGCCACCATCCCAGCGATAGAACACACGCTCACGGTAGTAGAGATCCCGCGCACCTTCGACCACATAGACGCCCAAGCCCGGATTCCAATGGCTCTTCACCCCAGGCGGCGGTGCGTAGCGCGGGTGCGATGGCTGCTGTACCGGTGGCAGCTCCCCCACCGGCGCGCTCGGTTGCTGCAGTACACAGCCACTCAGGCCGAGCCCGAGTGCGCAGGCCAGCGCCAGGCGCTTCACTGGGTCTGCCCGTCGCGGCTGTCGATCAGCAGCGCCTGAACGTCACGGGCGGTATTGGCAACCGGGCCAGTCTGGCCCGTCCATTCGCCCTGGGTGGCGTTACCCGCACGGGATACACGCGCCACCAGCTGTACCTGGTCGAATCGGGAAATCTTCAGTTCGGGCATCATTGCATCCACGTCGGATAGGCTGATCTGCACCGGCAGGTCGGAGACCTTCAGGCGTTTGACTGCCAGCGGCATCGGTGGGCCGCTGAGTGCACGGGCGAAGACGAATACGGCATCGTCCGGCTGCACGTTCTGCTGCACCTCGGGCGACAGCGACACGCTGACCTCCAACGCATGCACCTTGGCACTCGGCGCGGCTGCCGCATTGGGCTGCTCGCCCTCGCTCATCTGCTGGCGGGCGCGCTCGATACCACCGGCGATGGCCGCACGCGACGGGTCTTGCTCCGGCAGCACGGCGACCAGACGCTCCCAGTAGAGCACGGCATCAGCATAGCGCTGGTTTTCATAGGCGGCGATACCAAGCAGGCCCAGGCTGGTGACCTCTTGCGGGTCGGCCTTCAGCGCTTCGTCGGTGAGCGCCTGCATCTGCTCACTCCACTGCTTGCCTTCAGCGAAGTACAACGCCTGCGCCCACTGGCCGAGCAGTTCCGGGGCGCGCCCGGCAATTTCCACGGCACGCTCGAACGCCTTGGCGGCATCGCCAGCGCGCTCCTGCGCCATGTAGGTACGGCCGAGGAAGTACCAGGCCTCGGCGGAGTCTGGCTGCTGCTGGACAGTCTGCTCCAGGCGCGCAGTCATTTCCTCGATGCTCTGCGGCTGCGCAGCGGCCAGTTGGCGAGTCTGTACGACCTCATCGACCGCGCCCCAATGCAGGTACAGGGCCACGCCCAGCAAAGGTACCAACAGCGCCGAAACTAGCGGAATCTTGCCGCCGAGCACGCTGCTGCGGCGCTGCACGCCTTCGGTGTCATCGAGCAGCTCGCGCGCGGCCTCGGCGCGGCCGGCCTCCATCTGCGCATCATCGAGTACGCCGGCCTGACGCTGGTTTTCCAGCTCCTGCAGGCGCTCCTGATAGAGGGTGACGTTGAGTGCAGTACGGTCTTCTTCGGCCTGCAGCTTGCGAATACGCAGAACCGGAATCAGCAGAAACGCCAGGGCAGTCAGCAACAGCAGCCCAGCGGGCAACCAGAAATCGATCATCGGTCTTTCTTGTCCTGAGAGGCTTGTTCGAGCAACGCGGCGAGGCGCGCCTGCTCATTGGCGGAGAGGCCAGCGACTGGGCGATTCTTCTGCTCGCTACGGCGACGCAGAACGATCACTCCGAGCACGCCGAACCCCAGTACCAGCAGGCCGGCCGGGCCATACCAAAGCAGCAGCGTGCGGCTAGTCAGCGGCGGTTTGTAGAGCACGAAATCGCCATAGCGCGAGACCAGGAAATCGATGATCTCGTCGTTGCTCTTGCCCGCTTCGAGCATGCGGTAGATCTCGTTGCGCAGGTCCATGGCGATCGGCGCATCGGAATCGGCGATGTTCTGGTTCTGGCACTTCGGGCAACGCAGCTCTTCGACCAGATTGCGATAACGCTGGCGTTCGGCTTCATTGGCGAACTCGAAGGTATCGATGGCGGCATGCGCGCTGGCCAGTAGACCAAGCGACAAACCGGCAGAAATCAACAGGCGCTTCATGGCTGGGCCTCGTCGACCAGCTGCTGGTAGATCGGCGCCAGCTGCTCGCGCCAGACACGCTCGTCGATGGTGCCGACGTACTTGTGGCGAATGATGCCCTTGGCATCGACGAAGAAAGTCTCCGGCGCGCCGTACACACCCAGGTCCAGCCCCAGGCTGCCCTTGGCATCTTCGATATTGAGCTGATAGGGGTTGTGCAGGTCGCGCAGCCATTTCTGCGCCGGCTCGCGCTGATCCTTGTAGTTGACCCCATGGATCACCACGCCAGCCTCGGCCAGTTTGTTCAGCACCGGATGTTCGTGACGGCAGGCCGGGCACCAGGTGGCCCAGACGTTGACCAGCGCAGGCCGACCCTTGATGTCAGCCTCAGTGAGAGTGCGCTCGGGATCGTCCAGCGACGGCAGGCTGAAAGCCGGGAACGGCTTGCCGATCAGCGCCGACGGCAGTTCGGATGGATCAAGGAACAGGCCGCGATAGAGGAATACGGCGATCGCCAGAAAGGCCAGCAGCGGCAACAGCAGGAGCAGGCGTCTCATGCACTGGCCTCCTGCATGCCAAGGGCTTCGCGCACGCGGGTTCTGACCTTGATCCGGTAGCGCTTGTCGGCCGCGGCGAGGAAGCCACCGAAGCCCATCAGCAACGCACCCAGCCAGATCCAGCGGACGAACGGCTTGATGTGAATGCGTACGGCCCAGGCGCCCTGCTCCAGTGGCTCACCGAGGGCGACGAAGAGGTCGCGAGTGAAACCAGCATCGATGCCCGCCTCGGTCATGGTCGCCTGCTGCACGGTGTACAGACGCTTCTCCGGGTGCAGCACCTTGATCTGCCGCTCGCCGTCGAATACGCGCACCGTGCCCTTATCGGAAATGAAATTGGGGCCCTCGTGATGCACGGCGCCGTCGAACTGGAAGCGATAGCCGGCCAGCTCCACGGAATCACCCGGCGCCATGCGCAGATCGCGCTCGTAGCTGCCAAGACTGGTAAGCACCACACCCAGGGCGCACACGGCGAAACCGAAGTGCGCCATCTGCATGCCCCAGTAGCTGCGGCTCAGGCTCGGCAGCCCCTTGATCAGGCCCTTGTGGCGCGTCTTGTCGAGGATATCACGCACGCCAGCGAGGATTACCCAGAAGGCCAGCAGGCAGACGGCCAGTACAGCCCAGTGGAAATCACCATGCAAGAAGGTGGCGATGACCGCCAGGACCACACTGGCCACCAGTACCGGCGCCAGCATGCTGCCCAGCCATTTCAGCGGGGTATCCTTCCAGCGCACCAGTACGCCAACGCTGATCACCGCCATCAGCAGTGCCATCAGCGGCAGGAACAACGCGTTGAAGTAAGGCGGGCCAACCGACAGCTTGGCGCCGGTCAGCGCATCGAGCACCAACGGGTAGAGGGTGCCGAGCAGAATCATCGCGGCCGACACCACCAGCACGATGTTGTTGACCAACAGCAGCGTCTCACGCGACCACAGGCCAAAGCCGACCTGGCTCCTGACCACCGGCGCGCGCACAGCGAACAACGCCAGCGAACCACCCACCACCACCAGCAGGAAAGCGAGGATGAACACGCCGCGCTCCGGATCGGTAGCAAAGGCGTGTACCGAAGTCAGTACGCCGGAGCGAACCAGGAAGGTGCCCAACAGGCTCAGGGAGAAGGCGGCGATGGCCAGCAGCACGGTCCAGCTCTTGAACACCCCGCGCTTCTCGGTCACGGCGAGGGAGTGAATCAATGCGGTGCCCACCAACCAGGGCATGAAGGACGCGTTCTCTACCGGGTCCCAGAACCACCAGCCACCCCAACCCAGCTCGTAGTAGGCCCACCAGGAGCCCAGGGCGATACCGATGCCGAGGAAGGCCCAGGCGATGATGGTCCACGGACGCGACCAGCGCGCCCAGGCGGCGTCCAGCTTGCCGCCAAGCAAGGCGGCGATGGCGAAGGCGAAAGCCACCGAGAAACCGACATAGCCCATGTACAGCATCGGCGGATGCACGATCAGGCCGAAGTCCTGCAGCAGCGGGTTGAGGTCGCGGCCATCAGCCGGCGAGTTCGGCAGCAGGCGCTCGAAGGGGTTGGAGGTAACGATCAGGAACAGCAGGAAGCCGACACTGATCATGCCCATCACCGCCAGCACGCGTGCAAGCATTTCTTCCGGCAGATGGCGCGAGAAGATCGCCACGGCGAAGGTCCAGCCGGCCAGGATCAAGGCCCACAGCAGCAAGGAGCCTTCGTGTGCGCCCCATACCGCGCTGAACTTGTAGTACCAGGGCAGCGCGCTGTTGGAGTTGTTGGCCACGTAGGCGACGGAAAAATCGTCGACCATGAAGGCATAGGTCAGGCATATGAAGGAAAACAGCAAAAAGGCGAACTGACCCCAGGCAGCCGGCTGCGCCAGGCTCATCCACTGGTGGTCACCACGCCAGGCACCGATCAGCGGCAGCGTCGCCTGTACCAGACACAGGCACAGCGCCAGGATCATCGCCAGATGGCCGAGCTCGGGGATCATTGTGCACTCTCCTGCTGATAGCCCTGTTTGGCGGCTTTGGCCTCATTGTGCTTCTGCATCATTCCGCTCTTTTCCAGCGCCTGCATGACTTCAGGCGGCATGTAATTCTCGTCGTGCTTGGCCAGCACCTCGTCGGCTACCAGCACGCCTTGTTCATTGACCCGACCCAGGGCGACGATGCCCTGCCCTTCACGGAACAGATCCGGGAGGATGCCGTGGTAGCGAATGGTCACGCCGTGAGCGCCGTCGGTGACGACGAAGTCGACTTCCAGAGTATCGGCGGAACGCTTCACCGAGCCCTCTTCCACCAGGCCGCCGGCACGGATGCGGGTATCGACCGGCGCCTCGCCATTGGCGATCTGGCTCGGGGTGTAGAACAGGTTGATGTTCTCCTGCAGCGCGGTCAGCGCCAGCGCAACGGCGATGCTGACGCCGCAGAGGATGGCCAGGACGATATACAGGCGTTTCTTGCGAACCGGATTCACTTCGACTTCTCCCGGCGCAAACGACGCGCCTCGTCTTGCAGGTAACGGCGGCGCGCCAGGATCGGCAGCACCACATTCAACGCCAGGATCGCCAGGCTGATGCCGTAGGCGCTCCAGACGTAGGGGCCATGGGTACCCATGGCGAGAAATTCGGAAAAGGACGAAAAGCTCATGCCTTGCCCTCCACCAGTGCCTGTACTTCGGCTTTCACCCAGCTGCTGCGCGCTTCGCGCTTGAGCACTTCCAGGCGCATGCGGTAAAGCAACATGGCACCGAAGAAACAGTAGAAACCCAACACCGCCAGCAGCAGCGGCAGCCACATTTCCACCGGCATCGCCGGCTTTTCGGTGATCTTGAAAGTGGCAGTCTGGTGCAGCGAGTTCCACCACTCCACCGAGTACTTGATGATCGGAATGTTGACCACACCGACGATGGCCAGCACAGCGCAGGCCTTGGCGGCGCTGTCGCGGTTGCTGATGGCGTTGCCCAGGGCGATGACGCCGAAGTAGAGGAACAGCAGGATCAGCATCGAGGTCAGGCGCGCATCCCAGACCCAGTAGGTGCCCCAGGTCGGTTTGCCCCAGATGGCGCCGGTGAGCAGCGCAATGGCGGTCATCCAGGCACCAATGGGGGCAGCCTGTTGCACGGCGACGTCGGCCAGCTTCATCTTCCACACCAGGCCGACCAGGCCTGCAACGGCCAGCGTCACGTAGATGGACTGAGCGAGAAAGGCGGCAGGAACGTGGATGTAGATGATGCGAAAGCTGTTGCCCTGCTGGTAATCCGGCGGCGCGAACGCCAGGCCCCAGATCAGGCCAGCGGCGATCAGCAACACGGCAGCGATGCTGAGCCAGGGCAGCCAGCGGCCGCTCATCTCATAGAACCACTTGGGCGAACCCCATTTGTGAAACCACGTCCAGTTCATGCTCGACTCATTATTCAGGCCTGATCCGGCGGTTGCCCGGTTCAGAGGTCAATCACGGTTCGTTGTTATTCGCCGACGCTGATGGTCAGACCGGCGGCAATCGCAAAAGGTGTCAGGGTCACTGCCAATGCAGTGAGGCTGGCCAGCCATAACAGATGGCCGGTCGCCGGCAGTCCTTGCAGGGCCGCCTGCAACGCCCCGCTGCCAAGAATCAGCACCGGGATGTACAGCGGCAGAATCAACAGCGCCAGCAGCAGACCGCCGCGCTTGAGACCGACGGTGAGCGCAGCGCCCACCGCACCGAGCAGGCTCAGCACCGGGGTGCCGAGCAGCAGGGAAATCAGCAGCACCGGCAGGCAACGCCCAGGCAAGCCGAGCATCAGCGCCAGCAAGGGCGCCAGCAGTACTAGCGCCAACCCACTGAATAGCCAGTGTGCCAGCACCTTGGCCAACACCAGAAGAGGCAGGGGGTGCGACGAAAGGACCCACTGTTCGAGCGAGCCGTCCTCGAAATCACTGCGGAAAAGCCCGTCCAGCGAGAGCAGCACGGCCAAAAGCGCCGCAACCCAGACCAGGCCAGGGGAAAGGGTTTGCAACAATTGCGTCTCTGGTCCCACCGCCAGCGGGAACAGCGCGATGACGATGGCGAAGAACACCAGCGGGTTGGCCAGATCGGACGGACGGCGAGCGAGCAGGCGCATTTCGCGCGACAGCAGCTGTGTGAAAACGTTGCTCATGCGGCGTACTGCCCCAGATCCAGGTCGCGATAGGTCGCCGGTGTACGCTGCAGACTGTGGTGAGTGGTCAGCACCACGACGCCACCGCGTTCGCAATGGCCGGCCAGGTGCGCTTCGAGTTGCGCCACACCGCTCTTGTCCAGCGCGGTGAACGGCTCATCGAGCACCCACAGCGGGGGCGTATCGGCCAAATAAAGGCGTGCCAGCGCGACACGGCGCTGTTGGCCGGCCGACAGGGTATGACAGGGAACGTCCTCAAAACCGCGCAGGCCGACCGCTTCCAGCGCCTGCCAGATCGCCTCGCGACTGGCCGGGCGATGCAGCGCGCAGAGCCAGGCCAGGTTCTCTTCGGCGCTCAGCAGGCCCTTGATGCCGGCGGCATGGCCAATCCACAACAGGTTGCGCGCCAACTCGCTGCGCTGCTCGGCCAGGGCCTGGCCCTGCAGGAGGATATCACCGGAGGTCGGCTGACGCAGGCCCGCGATCAGCCGTAGCAAGCTGGTCTTGCCGCTGCCGTTGGGGCCGCTGATCTGCAACATGTCGCCCGGCTGCAGGGCGAAGTGCAACTGCTCGAAGAGCATGCGCCAGTCCCGCTCACAGCTGAGCGCCACGGCTTCGAGAAGGGGAACGGGACGGGTCATCGATACCTGGCAGGGTTAAAGTCGACGGTGCTCCGGCCGCTATACTGACGCGTGCCGGAACTACTATGCGCAGCGGGGCGGCATTATACATGGCGCGCCGCTGTCCCCGCAGTCAGCATTTTCGACAGGGTGTTAATCTGTGGCAGGCAAATCGGCCGTAGGCTGTACTCGTGAAGCAGTACACCATCAGATACGTGAGAGCCCATGAGCGAAATCAGCAGCCCACGCCCACTTCCCCCTTCCGCGCCAGTGATTCGCAACACTGCGACCGCCGCTGACATGGCTGTGCGCCTGTTGCAGCCACTGGAAGGCATGCTGGCGGCCGGCGAAAGCGCCAAGGCCGAAGTCGTGGCGATTCGCGAACAAGCGCAAAGCTTCCAGCTGCTGCTCAAACTGACCCTCGCAGGCGGCAAGCAGGCGACTCTGCAAGCCGAAAGCTCCAGACCGCTGGCTCAGGGCAGCGCGCTAGTGGTCACCGCACTGTCCGAGACTCGCCTGGCGCTGGCCTTGCAGGCTGGCGGTGACAAGCCGCTGACCAGCCTCGACTTGCAGCAACTGCCGCCCGGCACACTGGTGCAGGGCAAGGTCGTCAGCAACGCCCCGCTGCCGACAGAGAATGCGCAGACGATCTATCGCCTGGTGGTCAACCTGCTCAACACTCCGCTGGCGGGCAACAAGCTGGCCATCGACAGCCCCCTGAATCTGCCGCTCGGCAGCCTGCTCAGCGCGCAAGTGCAAGGCAGCCAGAGCCTCGCCTTTCTGCCGCTCAGCGGCCGCCTCGATCAGTTGGTGCTGGGCCAGCAACTGGCCGCCCAGCAGAATCGCCAGGCGTCACTGGAGGGCTTGTTCAAGGGCCTGCAGAACCTGGGCGGTGGCGATGAGGCGCTGCGCGGCAGTATCGACAAGCTGCTTGCCGGCCTCCCCGACAGCAACCAGTTAAGCACCGCCAAAGGCCTGGCGCAGGCACTCGAAGGCAGTGGTGTGCTGCTCGAAGCCAAACTGCTGCAGGGCCAGACCGGCTCATTGCCGCAGGACCTGAAGGCCAACCTGCTGCGCCTGATCGCCCAGCTGATGCCGCAACTTCCAGGTGTCTCCGGGCCCCTTGCCGGCCTGCAGAACGCCCTTAACCAGAACTTGCCCAACCTGGCTCGGCAACTGCTCGGCGCAGGCGCTACCGGAACGGCACGCCAACAGGCGCTGACCTTTCCCCTACCCTCGCGCTTGCTGCAGAACATGGACGGCGAAGCCGACCTGGAAACCCTGCTGAAGCTCGCCGCTGCAGCCGTCTCACGGCTGCAGACCCATCAGCTATCGAGCCTGGCGCAAACCCAGGTGGATGCCAACGGCAACCTGCTGACCACCTGGCAGCTGGAGCTGCCCATGCGCCACCAGCAGGAAGTGATTCCACTGCAGATCAAACTGCAGCGCGAAGACAGTGGCAAGGCGGAGAAAGCGGAGCAGAAGGAAACGCTCTGGCGCGTGGAACTGGCCTTCGACCTCGATCATCTTGGCCCGCTGCAGGTTCGCGCCCAACTACTGCGCGGCAGCCTCTCCAGCCAACTGTGGGCCGAACGCGCCGATACGGCATCGCTGATCACCGCCGAGCTGGGCAACCTGCGTGAGCGCCTGCTAGCCGCAGGACTGGAGGTTGGCGAACTGGCCTGCAGCCAGGGCATGCCACCGCAAGGACCGAAAACCTCGCTGGAACAACGCTGGGTGGACGAAACCGCATGAGCCGCAAGCCGCAGTCCGAAGCGCGTCAGGCCATCGCCCTCAATTATGACGGGCAAAGCGCACCGATACTTAGCGCCAAGGGTGATGATGAATTGGCTGAAGCCATCCTTGCCATCGCTCGCGAATACGAAGTACCGATTTATGAGAACGCCGAGTTAGTACGCCTGCTGGCGCGCCTGGAGTTGGGCGATGCCATTCCTGAGGCGCTGTATCGCTGCATTGCCGAGATCATCGCTTTTGCCTGGCACCTGCAGGGCAAGACACCGGAGGGTTTCACTCCGGCACAGGAAAGCGAGCGCGACGTCACCCCGCCACTTCCCCGCCTGAGTGGGCCGGCTGCCGATTAACGGGAAACTGCCAGAACGCGTTGAGTGACCGGCAGAAAGAGCTTCGCGGCCGCAGCGCTTAGGCTTTCTTGGGTCGATGCAGCCGGCTGATCAGCTCGGCCTCGGCCGTGCTGAGGCCGCAGGACTGGGTGAGATCGTCGACGCTGGCGCCCATGCCAACCAGGCGAGCGGCCTGGGTGAAGGACAGACTGTTGGGATCGCGCTGCTCGATCTGGCTAACCTTGTCCGGCAGTGGCGCCACCACACGGCGCAGCTCATGCAGCTCTTCGCCCATGCGAATGCTGCCGGTCAGGTAGGCGTCGAGACGTTTACTCAGTTCCCTGATCCGTGCATCGCGCACGGCGTCACGCTTGGCCTGTTCGTCCAGCAGGCGTTGCTGGTTGCGGTACAGGCCTTTGCAGACGATGCCCAGGGCCACGCATAGCAGCGCCACGAAGGCCAGAGCCGCGGCAAGCATGGCGAATTCGGACATGGCTCAGATGCTCTCCAGCTCCGACCACTCTTCCTCGGACATCATCTTGTCCAGCTCGACCAAAATCAGCAGTTCGCCGTTCTTGTTGCACACGCCCTGGATGAACTTGGCCGACTCGTCGTTGCCGACGTTCGGTGCAGTCTCGATCTCGGACTGACGCAGGTAGACCACTTCGGCCACGCTATCGACCAGGATGCCGACCACTTGCTTGTCCGCTTCGATGATGACGATACGGGTATTGTCGGTGACCGGCGCCGAACCCAGGCCGAAACGCTGGCGGGTATCGATCACGGTGACCACATTGCCACGCAGGTTGATGATGCCCAGCACGTAGCTCGGCGCGCCCGGAACCGGAGCGATCTCGGTGTAGCGCAGGACTTCCTGCACCTGCATCACGTTGATGCCGTAGGTCTCGTTGTCCAGGCGAAAGGTCACCCACTGCAGAATCGGATCTTCGGCACCTTGTGCAGAACTTTTCTTCATGTCCCTAGCCTCGTCAAAAACCGCTCAGTGCGGCATGCGCGGGTCGACCCGCTTGTCATCAACTATAGAGCCCGTTGGCACAGGCCCACCAATTCTCAATGCAGTTTTCCGCCATTCAGGCGCTTCGCCCCACCGCTGGCGATCAGTTCAGCCAATGCCGCTACGTCGAGCAGCGCGCACATGTGTTCGATCACAGTGCCAGCCAACCAGGGACGCTGGGTACGCTGGCTGCGCCACTTGACCTCGCTCGGGTCCAGGCGAATCGAACGGCTGACCTGATGCACCGACAGCCCCCACTCGTAGCCCTGCACCGAAATCACGTACTGCAGACCCTCGCGGAAGTCCTCGCGATAACGGTCTGGCATCACCCAACGGGCGGTATCCAGTACCTTCAGGTTACCGGCCTGGCTCGGCAGGATGCCGAGAAACCAATCCGGCTGACCAAACAGCGGAGTCAGCTCCTGGCCTTCGAGCGGATAGATCGAGCCCAGGCAAATCAGCGGCACGGCCAGGGTCAACCCGGCAACATCGAACAGCAGGCATTCGAACGGCTCCTCGGCCCAGGCAGGACGACCATCGGCCAGGAGCGCTGCCGGCTGCGGCGCCAGCTCGGCAGCGGGAGCAACTACTGGCGGCGCCTCATCGATGACCGGAGCCTGTATCGGTGCGAGTAATTCAACCGGCGCAACGTCCGCCTGTACCTGCGGTTCGATCACGCTAGCGAGCACTACTGGCTCGACCAGTCGCGCATCGCGCACTTGCTCCTCGAGCACTGCAGCCTCGAATTCGTCGAAGCTGACGGACATCTCCAGTTCGGCGGCAGCTTCCTGCAGCAGCCCATCGAGGTAGGACTGCAGAGCCAACTGGGAACGCGTAGCGGTGGCGAGGTTACGACTCATGACTGGAACCCGGAATAAGATCTTGACAGCCTATCGGCCGCGGCATGCTCCGACTTGAGTGTCGCAGTTCAACACAGACGCTCATTTCAAGCCACCTGCGCCGCCGGCTGATGACTCAACAGATGCTTGAGCAGCGCACGATAGGCGATCACCCCACGGCTACCGGCATCGAACTGCGAGGGCGTGCGCCCTGCCCGGCTGGCATCACGCAAGCGCGTGTCGACCGGAATGTAAGCCGGCCACAGGTGCTCAGGGTAAGTGTTGCGCAGTACCCGCAGCGTACTCATGGACGCCTGGGTACGGCGGTCGAACAGCGTCGGCACGATGGTGTAAGGCAAGGCCTGCTTGCGCGAACGATTGATCATCGCCAGCGTAGTGATCATGCGCTCCAGGCCTTTCACTGCGAGGAACTCGGTCTGCACCGGAATCACCAGTTGCTGGCTGGCGGCCAGGGCATTGACCATCAGCACGCCGAGCAAGGGTGGGCTGTCGATGATGGCGTGATCGAAATCTTCCCACAGTTGCGCCAGGCTCTTGGCGATCACCAGACCCAGGCCATTCTGCCCCGGCGACTGGCGCTCGAGCGTGGCCAGCGCGGTGCTCGACGGCAACAGGGAGATATTCTCGTGACTGGTGCTGTGCAGCAGTTGCTTGGGCAGGCCCTGCGGCACGTTGCCCTGGTGCAGGAACAGATCGAAGCAACTGTGCTCCAGCGCGTCGGGATCATGACCGAAGTAACTGGTCATCGATCCATGCGGATCGAGATCGACCACGACCACACGCTTGCCGGCATCGGCCAACAGGCCTGCCAGGGCGATGGAGGTGGTGGTCTTGCCGACCCCGCCCTTTTGGTTGGCTACTGCCCAAACTTTCATTTTCTCTCATCCTCCCGGCAAGAGGCGCTCAGGCCGAGAATGGCTGTCGCACGCACACAGCAGGCGACTGGGATTTGACGGCTCACGACTGTGGAACCCCCGACGCAGACGCTGGTGCAGGTTGCGTGCCAGCCTCTGACTGCTGGGTCGCGGCACTGCCAGCGCCACGTCGCGTGTCGAGGTTGCGCGAAATCACCAGCACGACCCGGCGATTACGCCCCCTGCCCTCGGCGGTGACATTGTCCGCCACCGGCTGGAATTCACCGTAACCGACAGCCGCCAGACGTGAAGGGTCGACGCCATCCATGGCCAGCATACGCACGATGCTCGCCGCACGCGCGGAAGACAACTCCCAGTTGGTAGGGTATTGGGCGGTCTGGATCGGCAGGTTGTCGGTGAATCCTTCCACCTTAACCGGATTCTGATAGGGCGCCAGAATCTTGGCGACCTTCTCGATGATGTCGAACGCCTGGTTGTTCGGAATGGCATCACCACTGGGAAACAACAGACTGGAGCTGAGCTCGATCTCGATCCACATCTCGTTGCCGCGCACGGTCAACTGCTCACTCTGGATCAGCTCGCCAAATGCCTCGCGCACGCTGGAGGCGATGTTCTGCAGGGTCGAATCCGAGCTGGGGTCATCCATCGAGGTGTTATCAGGCTCGCTGGTGCGCGGCCGTTCCTCGCCGACCGGAATCGGCTTGATCGAGCGATCAGGCTGATTGAATACACCGGTCAGCGACTCGGAAAGAATCTTGTACTTGCCTTCGTTGATCGAAGAGATCGAGTACATCACCACGAAAAAGGCGAACAGCAAGGTGATGAAGTCGGCATAGGAGACCAGCCAACGCTCGTGATTCTCGTGCTCTTCATGATGCCGCCTGCGCGCCATGCCATACCTCCATCAGTCCATGAAGCCTTGCAGCTTCAGTTCGATGGAACGCGGGTTCTCACCCTCGGCGATGGACAGGATGCCTTCGAGGAGCATCTCGCGGTAACGCGACTGGCGCAGCGCGATGGACTTGAGCTTGTTGCCCATCGGTAGCAGCAGCAGGTTGGCAAAACCGACACCGTAGATGGTGGCGACGAACGCCACGGCAATGCCACTGCCGAGCATGCTGGGATCAGCCAGGTTGCCCATCACATGGATCAGGCCCATTACCGCGCCGATGATGCCAATGGTCGGGGCATAGCCGCCCATGCTCTCGAACACCTTGGCAGCCTGGATATCACGGGCCTCCTGAGTGTAGAGATCGACCTCGAGAATGCTGCGAATGGATTCCGGCTCGGCGCCATCGACCAGCAACTGCAGGCCTTTGCGCGCATAAGGGTCAGGCTCAGCATCGGCCACAGCCTCGAGGCCGAGCAGGCCTTCCTTGCGCGCCACCATGCTCCAGCCGGTCACACGATTGATGCCACCGACCAGATCGATACGAGGCGGGAAGAAGATCCAGCGCATGATGCTCATGGCACGCTTGAACACTTGCACCGGCGCCTGCAGAAAAGCCGCGCCCAGCGTGCCACCGATGACGATCAGTGCCGCCGGACCGTTGAGCAACGCTCCGGCGTTGCCCCCTTCCAGATAATTGCCACCCAGAATGGCGACGAACGCCAGGATGACGCCGATTAGGCTCAGTACATCCATGCGCGGTTTCCACACTTAGCCTGGGTCACTGGCAAGCCTCGGTCAGGTGCCGGCCGATGTCATCCAGGCCATAGACGGCATCCGCCAGGTTGGCCTTGACCACGGCCATGGGCATGCCATAGATCACGCAACTGGCCTCATCCTGCGCCCACACCTGACTGCCGCCCTGCTTGAGCAGGCGCGCGCCCTCTCGGCCATCAGCGCCCATGCCGGTCAGAACCACGGCCAGCACCTTGTCGCCATAGGACTTGGCGGCCGAGCCGAAGGTGATATCGACGCAGGGTTTGTAGTTGAGGCGCTCGTCACCCGGCAGGATTTTTATCGCGCCGCGCGCATCGACCATCATCTGCTTGCCACCAGGCGCCAGCAACGCCAGGCCAGGGCGCAGAATATCGCCGTCCTCAGCCTCCTTGACCTGAATGCGACACAGCTTGTCCAGGCGCTCGGCGAAGGCCTTGGTGAAGGCCGCTGGCATATGCTGGATCAGCACCAGCGGTGCCGGGAAATTGGCCGGCAGCTGTGTCAGTACACGCTGCAACGCCACCGGGCCACCTGTGGACGTGCCGATGGCCACCAGCTTGTAAGCCTTGCGCTTGGGCGCAGACGAAACCGCTGCCCCACCACCGGTACGTGCAGGAGCTGCGGGAACGGGAGCGGGAGCCGGCACAGCAGGCCGCGTTGAAACGGCCGGACGACTAATCGGCGCCGCACTCGGACTCGCCGCAGTCGGCGCCGGAGCCACCGCAGCCGAGCTGAAACGACGGTTGCTGCGAGCAATGCTATGCACCTTCTCACAGAGCATCTGCTTGACCTTTTCAGGGTTGCGCGAGATGTCTTCGAAGTTCTTCGGCAGAAAATCCACCGCACCGGCGTCCAACGCATCGAGCGTCACGCGGGCCCCTTCGTGGGTCAGCGAAGAGAACATCAATACTGGCGTCGGGCAGCGCTGCATGATGTTTCGAACCGCAGTGATGCCGTCCATCATCGGCATCTCGTAATCCATGGTGATCACGTCGGGCTTGAGCGCCAACGCCTGATCGATGGCTTCCCGCCCATTGGTGGCCGTGCCCACAACCTGAATACTGGGGTCAGCAGACAGAATTTCTGAAACGCGCCGGCGGAAGAAACCGGAGTCGTCCACCACCAGAACCTTAACAGCCATACACACTCCTAGACGGCGCGAAGCCATGACCCGCGCCGCGAAACATCAGAAACGTCGAGCGTAGCGCTTGAGCATGCTCGGTACGTCGAGAATCAACGCGATGCGTCCATCGCCAGTGATCGTGGCGCCGGACATCCCGGGCGTGCCTTGCAGCATCTTGCCCAGCGGTTTGATTACCACTTCCTCCTGCCCGACCAATTGATCGACGACAAAGCCGATGCGCTGGCTACCGACGGTGAGGATCACCACATGGCCCTCGCGCTGACCTTCGTGGAAGGCCTGCGGCACCAGCCAACGTTTGAGATAGAACAGCGGCAGCGCCTTGTCGCGCACGATCACCACTTCCTGGCCATCAACCACATTGGTGCGCGACAGGTCGAGGTGGAAGATCTCGTTGACGTTGACCAGCGGGAAGGCGAAGGCCTGGTTCTCCAGCATCACCATCAGGGTCGGCATGATCGCCAGGGTCAGCGGCACCTTGATGATGATCTTCGAGCCCTGCCCCTTCTGTGAGAACACGTTGACCGTGCCATTGAGCTGGGAAATCTTGGTCTTCACCACGTCCATGCCCACACCGCGGCCGGACACATCGGAGATCTCGGTCTTGGTCGAGAAGCCCGGGGCGAAGATCAGGTTGTAGCATTCGAACTCATTGAGCCGATCAGCCGCGTCCTTGTCCAGCAGGCCTTTCTCCACAGCCTTGGCACGCAGCACATCAGCGTCCATACCCTTGCCGTCATCGGTGATCGACAACAGGATGTGGTCACCCTCCTGCTCGGCGGACAGCACCACGCGGCCAGCGCGTGCCTTGCCGGCTTTCTCGCGCTCTTCCGGGGTTTCCACGCCGTGGTCGACGGCGTTGCGCACCAAGTGCACCAGCGGGTCGGCCAGCGCCTCAACCAGGTTCTTGTCGAGGTCGGTTTCCTCGCCCACCAGTTCGAGGTTGATCTCTTTTTTCAGATTGCGCGCCAGATCGCGGACCAGGCGCGGGAAGCGGCCGAAGACCTTCTTGATCGGCTGCATGCGGGTCTTCATCACCGAGGTCTGCAGATCCGCGGTGACCACGTCGAGGTTCGACACCGCCTTGGACATGGCCTCGTCGCCGCTGTTGAGGCCCAGACGCACCAGACGGTTACGTACCAGCACCAGCTCGCCGACCATGTTCATGATCTCGTCGAGGCGTGCGGTATCGACCCGTACGGTGGTTTCGGCTTCGCTGGCAGGGGCCTTCTCCGCCGCTGCCGGGGTTGGGGCCGGCACCGCGGCACGCGGTGCGGCAGGTTCAGCCTTGGCCGCAGCTGGCTTGGCTGCTGGTGCCGCGGCCTTGGGCGCGGCAGCCGGTTTCTCAGCGACTACAGGTGCAGGCTCGCTGGGCGGGACGAACTTGCCCTTGCCGTGCAACTGATCGAGCAAGGACTCGAACTCGTCATCGGTAATCTCGTCGCCAGCCGGGGCTGGCGCAGCGGCAGCGACTGGCGCAGCGGCTTCGGTCGTCGCAGAGAACTGACCTTTGCCATGCAGTTGATCAAGCAGTGCTTCGAATTCGTCGTCGGTAATGTCATCGCCTGCCGCTGCACCAGCAGGCGCAGAAGCGACTACCGTGGAGGCAGGCGCCTCGACAGCGCCGGCAAACTGTCCCTTGCCGTGCAATTGATCGAGCAGCGACTCGAACTCGTCATCGGTGATCTCATCGCTGGCACTGACTTCGGCGCTCGGAGCTGCAGCCGGCGCGTCACCCAGCGCATCGAGCAGTTGCTCGAATTCGCTGTCAGTGATGTCGCCCGCGGAGACCGACGGCGCAGCAGGCTGAGGCTCTGGTGCGGGTTCTGGTTCGGCCTGCTGCACCGGCGCAGGAGCCGCTTCGGCGCCGCCCGGTTCGGCCAGGCGTGACAGTGCCGCCAGAAGCTCAGGCGACGCGGGTGTCGGCTCGCGGCGCTCACGCACCTCGCCGAACATGCCGTTTACTGCATCAAGAGCCTCGAGCACCACATCCATCAGCTCCGAATCGACGCGACGCTCACCCTTGCGCAGGATGTCGAAGACGTTTTCGGCGATATGGCAGCACTCCACCAGCTCGTTGAGCTGGAGGAAACCCGCTCCGCCCTTGACGGTATGAAAACCGCGGAAGATGGCGTTGAGCAGGTTCATGTCGTCCGGTCGGCTTTCCAGCTCGACTAACTGTTCGGACAACTGTTCGAGAATCTCGCCGGCCTCTACCAGGAAATCCTGGAGGATCTCTTCATCGGCGCCGAAGCTCATATTGTGTGCTCCTTAGAACCCTAGGCTGGACAGCAGGTCGTCGACATCGTCTTGGCTGGATGCAACGTCATCACGCTTATCGGCATGAATCTGCGGACCTTCACCCCGCGATGGCTCTTTTGATTTTTCTCGTTCGCTACGCAGCTCTTCGTGGTCGTGCCGGATACCCGCAAAACGGTCGACCTGGCTGGCCATGAGCATCAATTTCAGCAGATTGCTTTCCACTTCGGTCACCAGCTGGGTGACACGCTTGATCACCTGACCGGTAAGGTCCTGATAGTCCTGCGCCAGCAGAATGTCATTGAGGTGACCGGAAAGTTTGGCGCCATCTCGCTCGCTACGGGCGAGGAACAGCTCGACCCGCTTGGCCAGTTCACGGAAGCCGTCGGCACCGATCTCGCGGCGCATGAAGCGACCCCATTCGACGCTCAGGCTCTGCGCTTCATCGCTCAGATCATTGACCAGCGGCGCGCTCTGCTCGACCAGATCCATGGTCCGATTGGCGGCCTTCTCGGTCATGGTCACGACGTAGTTCAGACGCTCGGTAGCGTCGGCGATCTGCGACAGCTCCTGAGCATGCGGCATACGCGGATCGAGTTGAAAATTGACAATGGCGTTGTGCAGTTCACGGGTCAGTTTGCCGACCTCGTGATACAGCCCGCGATCACGGACCTTGTTGAGCTCGTTGATCAGTTGCACCGCAGCGCCGAAGTTGCCTTGTTCAAGGCTATCGACCAGATCGCGGGCGTTGTTTTTCAGGGTCGACTCGAGGTCACCCAGCGTGGAGTCATCGTGTTCCATAGCACCCTCGCGGCTGGCATCAGCCGTTGACTCGCTCGAAGATCTTCTCGATCTTTTCCTTCAGCACCTGAGCGGTGAAGGGTTTGACCACATAACCATTCACACCGGCCTGAGCCGCCTCGATGATCTGATCGCGTTTGGCTTCAGCAGTCACCATCAGCACCGGCAGGTGCTTGAGACGCTCGTCGGCACGCACGGCACGTAGCAGGTCGATGCCAGTCATTCCGGGCATGTTCCAGTCGGTGACCAGAAAGTCGAAGCTGCCGCTTTGCAGCATCGGCAGCGCCGAGGTGCCGTCATCGGCTTCTGCGGTATTGGTGAAACCCAAGTCCCGCAAGAGGTTCTTGATGATCCGTCGCATCGTCGAGAAATCGTCAACGATGAGGATTTTCATGTTCTTGTCCAAGTCGACCTCCGTACAGTCCCAAACGTATTGCGCTTGCAACTACGTCCTTTAATCGTGAAACCGTTTGCGCCTGCGAGCACGCCGCGTTCAGCCAGCGCGCCATTCACTCAGCCGCGAGCGCAAACGCGCCGCGCACTGGCTGTGCAACTGGCTCACGCGTGACTCGCTAACCCCCAGCACTTCACCGATTTCCTTCAAGTTCAGTTCTTCATCGTAATACAGCGCCAGCACCAGACGTTCACGCTCCGGCAAACCGGCGATGGCATCGGCCAAAGCCGCCTGGAAGCGTTCGTCTTCGAGGTCCCGCGAAGGTTCGAGGTGGTTGTGCCCGGCGTCTTCGTGCAACCCGCCGTGCTCGCCGTCCTGCAACAGGTCGTCGAAACTGAACAGGCGGCTGCCCAAAGTGTCGCCAAGAATGCCGTAGTAATCCTCCAGACTCAATTGGAGTTCGGCCGCAACCTCGTGATCTTTAGCGTCACGCCCGGTTCTTGCCTCAACCACACGAATGGCATCGCTGACCATGCGGCTGTTGCGGTGCACCGAACGCGGCGCCCAATCGCCCTTGCGCACCTCATCGAGCATGGAGCCGCGAATGCGGATACCGGCGAAGGTCTCGAAACTGGCGCCCTTGCTGGAGTCGTATTTGCGCGAGGCTTCGAGCAAACCGATCATGCCGGCCTGGATCAGATCATCGACCTGCACGCTGGCCGGCAGACGGGCCAACAGGTGGTAGGCGATGCGTTTGACCAGCGGCGCATAGCGCTCGATCAGTTGGTGCTGGGAGTCCTGCGCCTGAGCCTTGTTGTACATACGAAGTCCAGAGGCTGCTGTCATACGGCCGAGTCTGCGGTCGGTTGTTGCACCAGACGCTCGACGAAAAACTCCAGATGACCACGGGGATTGGCCGGTAACGGCCAGGTATCTACCTTCTGAGCTATCGCCTTGAACGCCAGGGCGCACTTGGAGCGAGGGAAGGCTTCATAGACAGCGCGCTGTTTCTGCACGGCCTTGCGCACGCATTCGTCGTAGGGCACGGCACCGACATACTGCAGGGCGACATCGAGGAAACGATCCGTCACCTTGGTCAGCTTAGCAAAGAGATTGCGTCCTTCCTGCGGGCTGTGGGCCATATTGGCCAGCACGCGGAAGCGGCTGATGCCATGGTCACGGTTGAGCAGCTTGATCAGCGCGTAGGCGTCGGTAATCGAGGTAGGCTCGTCGCAGACCACCACGAGGATCTCCTGCGCGGCACGCACGAAGCTGACCACCGCATCACCGATGCCTGCGGCGGTGTCGATCACCAGCACGTCAAGATTTTCGCTGATGTCACTGAACGCCTGGATCAAGCCGGCGTGCTGCATCGGCGTGAGGCTGACCATGCTCTGCGTACCGGACGCAGCCGGCACGATACGCACGCCACCCGGCCCCTGCAGCAGGACGTCACGCAAATCGCATTCACCCGCGATGACATCGGCCAGGGTGCGCTTGGGCGTCAGGCCCAACAGAACGTCGACGTTGGCCAAGCCAAGGTCAGCGTCCATCAGCATCACCCGACGGCCGAGATCGGCCAGGGCCATGGACAGATTGACCGATACATTGGTCTTGCCGACGCCACCCTTGCCGCCAGTCACCGCAATCACCTGTACGGGATGCATACCCATGTTCTTTCTACACCTTGTCTAACTTCGACTTGGCCCTACAGGTCGTTGAAAAGCACCTATTGAGGCCGTTCACTCCCGCACCACGTGGCGAGAGGGTGCAACATTCTCGCTGCTTCAGCCGGCCCGCTTGGCCGGGTTGTGATAGAGGCCGGCGAACATCTGCGCCATGGCATCTTCACTCGGTTCCTCGGCAGCCTGCAGGCCCACCGCCCGGCTGACCAACTGGTGACTGCGTGGCACCTGCAGATCGTCCGGAATCCGCGGCCCATCCGTCACATAGGCTACCGGCAGTTGCTGGCCTATAGCCAGGCCTAAAACCTCGCCCAGGCTCGCCGCTTCGTCCAGCTTCGTCAGTATGCAGCCAGAAAGGCCACAACGCTTGTAACTATGGTAGGCCGCCTTGAGCACTTGGCTCTGACTTGTTGCGGCCAATACCAGATAATTCTTCGCCTTGATGCGTGCCGAGGCCAGACTTTCCAACTGCAGACGCAACGCCGGATCGTTGCTCGGCAGGCCAGCGGTATCGACCAGCACTACGCGTTTCTTGGCCAGCGGTGCAAGCGCCTGCAACAGGGACTGGCCCGGATCGATCTGGGTCACCGACACACCGAGGATGCGCCCCAGGGTCTTGAGCTGTTCCTGCGCGCCAATACGGAAGCTGTCCATGCTCACCAGAGCGACCTGCTGCGAGCCGTACTTAAGCACATAACGCGCAGCCAGCTTGGCCAGCGTAGTGGTCTTGCCCATGCCGGCCGGACCGACCAGGGCGATCACGCCCCCCTCTTCCAGCGGCTCGACCTTGGGCGTAGCGATCGCATGGGCCAGATGTGCCAGCAGCATACGCCAGGCCTGACGCGGTTCGGCAACGCCGGCCACCTTGCTCAGCAACGCCTGCGACAGTTCGGCGGACAACCCCATGCGCTGCAAGCGGCGCCACAGATTGGCTTGCTGCGGGCGACGATTCTGCAGTTGGCCCCAGGCAATGGAGCCCAGCTGTACTTCGATCAGCTCACGCAAGCCATGCAGCTCGAAGCGCATGGCATCCAGCGCGCGCGGGTCGACCGCCGGCGTTGCAGGCGCAGCGGCCTCGACGGGGCGCTGTGGCTTGACGGGAGTCGCTGGCAGCTCGGGCGCCAGCAAGGATTCATTGGCGAATAATTGACGGTCCTTGCCGGCATCCTGCTCGGCACGTGTGCTCAGCTCAGCCTGGGCGCTGGCGATGCGCGCCTGGGTCTTGCGCAGCTCGGCTTCTAGGGCCGGGTTCGGACGTACCGGCGTCGGTGCCTGATAATCCAGCGCAGCAGTCAGCTCGACACCACCGGCAACGCGGCGATTGCCGATGATCGAGGCGTCGGCGCCCAATTCATCACGCACCAGTTTCATGGCGGTCCGCATATCGGCGGCGAAGAAGCGTTTGACCTGCATGACCCTTTACCTCAGTTCTGGCCAACCGTAGCGACTATGGTGACCTGCTTGTTGTCCGGAATTTCCTGGTACGCCAGCACGTGCATGCTGGGTACCGCCAGCCGCGCGAAGCGCGACAACATCGCCCGGACCGGTCCGGCCACCAGCAGAATCACCGGTTTGCCGAGCATCTCCTGGCGCTGCGCCGCTTCCACCAGGGAACGCTGCAGCTTCTCGGCCATGCCCGGTTCGAGGAGGATGCCATCCTCGCCGCCTTGACCGGCCTTCTGCAGACTGTTGAGCAAGATCTGTTCCAACCTTGGCTCGAGGGTTATCACAGGCAGCTCCGGCTCTAGTCCCACGATGCCTTGCACGATGGCGCGGGCCAGCGCAACGCGTACCGCAGCGACCATCGCGGCGGGATCTTGACTCTTCGGTGCGACGTTGGCGATGGCCTCGGCGATGGTGCGGATGTCCCGCACCGGTACCTGCTCCTGCAACAGCGCCTGCAGCACCTTGAGCAGGGTCGACAGCGATACCAGTCCCGGCACCAACTCTTCGGCCAGCTTCGGCGAGCTTTTGGCCAGCAACTGCATCAGTTGCTGCACTTCCTCATGGCCCAACAGCTCATGAGCGTGCTTGTGCAGGACCTGGTTGAGGTGAGTGGCCACCACGGTACTGGCGTCGACCACGGTGTAGCCCAGCGACTGCGCCTGATCGCGCTGAGTGGGGTCGATCCACACGGCCTCCAGACCGAATGCCGGATCCTTGGCGGCGATGCCGTTGAGCGGACCGAACACCTGACCGGGGTTGATCGCCAATTCACGATCCGGATACACCTCGGCCTCGGCCACGCTGACACCCATCAGCGTCAGGCGATAAGCGTTGGGCGCCAAGTCGAGGTTGTCGCGGATATGCACCGAGGGCATGAGAAAGCCCATTTCCTGCGACAGCTTCTTGCGCACGCCCTTGATCCGCGCGAGCAGTTGACCACCCTGATTGCGGTCCACCAGAGGAATCAGGCGATAGCCTACCTCCAGGCCGACCATGTCCACCGGAGTGACATCCTCCCAACCCAGCTCCTTAACCTCCTGAGCCTTCTGCGTCGGCAGCAGCTCCTGCTGGCGCTGCACCTCCTTGACCTCTTCTTCCTTGACCTTGCGGTTCTTGTGCGCGATCCAGTAGGCGCCACCTGCGGCGATCAGACCCAGGCTGATGAAGGAAAAGTGCGGCATGCCCGGCACCAGCCCCATGGCGATGAGGATCGCCGCCGCCACCGCCAGCGCCCGCGGTGACGCGAACATCTGCCGATTGACCTGCGCACCCATGTCTTCGGAGCTGGAAACACGGGTCACCATCACCGCAGCAGCAGTGGACAGCAACAGCGAAGGAATCTGCGCGACCAGGCCATCACCGATGGTCAGCAGGGTGTAGACCTTACCGGCATCGGCGAAGGCCAGGCTGTGCTGTAGCACGCCGATGGCGATACCGCCGATGAGGTTGATGAACAGGATCAGCAGGCCGGCGATGGCATCGCCACGGACGAACTTGCTGGCACCGTCCATCGAACCGTAGAAATCTGCCTCCTGGGCCACCTCGCTGCGGCGTTTCTTGGCTTCGTTCTGATCGATCAGACCGGCGTTGAGGTCGGCGTCGATGGCCATCTGCTTACCGGGCATGGCGTCGAGAGTGAAGCGCGCGCTCACCTCGGAGATACGCCCAGCGCCCTTGGTGACCACCACGAAGTTGATGATCATGAGGATGGCGAACACCACGATACCAACCACGTAGTTGCCGCCGATCACCACCTCACCGAATGCCTGGATCACCTGGCCAGCCGCGCCATGCCCTTCGTGACCATTGAGCAGCACCACACGGGTCGAAGCCACGTTAAGCGCCAGACGCAGCAGCGTGGCGGCCAGCAGGATGGTGGGGAATACAGCGAAATCCAGCGGGCGCAGCGCGTAGATACTGACCAGCAACACGACGATGGACAGCGCGATACTGAAGGTGAACAGGGTATCGAGCAGAAACGGCGGCACCGGCAGCATGACCATGCCGAGCATGACCAGCAGCAGCAGCGGAATGCCCAGGTTGCCATGGCGCAAACCTGCAAGGTTGCTGCGTACGTCACCGATTAACTGTGCGCGATCTACTGCCACGTCCCTACCCCAAGCCATTCAATCTTTTGACGCGAAAGTGCGTCCTAGAGAGGTCATGGCAAGAAGCGTTCCAGAAGTGACACGACAGCGCGCTACACGCCCTAAGAGTCGCGGCGTAGATCCGCCGGGATCGGGAAGTCCGGCAGCGGGCCTGGGCGCTTGCCCTTGCCGGCCTGGTATTGACGAAGCTGATAGACGTAGGCCAGCACCTGCGCCACGGCCAGATACAGGCCAGCAGGAATTTCCTGGTCCAGCTCGGTGGAGTAATACACCGCACGGGCCAATGCCGGGGACTCCAGCACCATCACCTTGTGCTCCTGGGCGATCTCGCGAATCTTCAGCGCCAGGAAATCGCCGCCCTTTGCCAGCAACACCGGTGCGCTCCCCTTCTCCGGGTCGTACTTGAGCGCTACGGCGAAGTGCGTCGGGTTGGTGATGACCACGTCAGCCTGCGGCACGGCTTGCATCATCCGCCGTTCGGCCATCTCACGCTGCAGTTGACGAATACGTCCTTTCACCTCGGGCTTGCCCTCGGTGTCCTTGTACTCGTCGCGCACCTCCTGCTTGGTCATCATCAGCTTCTGCTTGTGACTCCACAGCTGGAACGGCACATCCACCGCGGCGATCAGGATAAGCCCGCAGGACAGCCAGAACGCACTCCAGCCGACAACCTTCAGGCTGTGCAGGATGGCGGGCTCGACGGGCTCGTTGGCAATGGCCAGCAGATCGTCCTGGTCCACCGAAAGCACCACCAGCGCCACCGCCAGGATTACCAGAAACTTGGCAAGCGCCTTGAGCAACTCGACCAACGCCTGAACCGAGAACATGCGCTTGAGACCCGCCAATGGGTTCATCCGACTGGCTTTGGGTTGCAGCGCCTCGGCAGAGAACAACCACCCCCCCAGCGCGATGGGGCCAGCGATGGAGGCGATCAACAACGCAATGAAAAAGGGTTGCACCGCCAGCAATGCCTGCTTGCCCGAAGCCAGCAGATAAAGCGCCATGCTGCGTTCGCTCATCAGCACATCGCGCGGCAAGCTGAAATTACCGCGCATGACATCCATCAACACATTGCCCATGTAGGCGCCGAAAATGATCAGGGCGACAGTGCCGGTGAGCGTCACCGCCACCGTGTTGAGCTCCTTGGACCGAGCGATCTGGCCTTTCTTGCGCGACTCTTCAAGTCGCTTGCCTGTGGGTTCCTCGCTCTTGTCGGCGCCGCTCTCGCTTTCGGCCATCGCTACCTCACAAGAGCGAATTCGCTCAGCTGCTGCAGGGCTTCGCTGGCCAGCGCCTGGAACAGGTTGCCGAAATCGGAAAGCCCCACCCAGAAAATTACCAGGCCCATGGCCAGGGTCAGGGGGAAGCCGATGGAAAAGATGTTCAGTTGCGGCGCGGCGCGCGTCATCACGCCAAACGCCAGGTTGATCACCAGCAGCGCGGTGACCATGGGCAGCGTCAACAACAGGCCGGCGCCGATCACCCAGCCCAGTTTGCCAGCCAGCTCCCAGTAATGATTGACCATCAACCCTTGCCCGGACGGCAGCGTGACGAAGCTCTCCGCCAGAATTTCCAGCACTACCAGATGGCCGTTGATGGCCAAAAACAGCAAGGTCACCAGCATCAGCATGAACTGGCCAAGCACCGGCACCGACACACCATTGGTAGGGTCGACCATGGAGGCAAAGCCCAGGCCCATCTGCATGGCGATGATCTGCCCCGCCACGGCGAACAGATGAAAGAACAACTGCAGAATAAAGCCGAACATGGCGCCGATCAGCACCTGCTCGAGGATCAGCAGCAGACTACGCAGGCTCAAGGCATCGACCTGCGGCATCGGTGGTAGCGTCGGTACCAGCACCACACTGATGGCCAGCGCCAGATAGAGGCGTACGCGGTTCGGCACCAGCTGGGTACCGATGATGGGCATCACCATCAACATCGCCGCGATGCGAAACAACGGCAGCAGAAACTGGCCGACCCAGCCGCTGATCTGCTCGTTGCTCAACTCCAGCATCGCGCCCAGCCCCTCAACCGATGAGGTACGGAATGTTCTGGATCAACGTCTGGGTGTACTCCATCAGCTGACTCACCAGCCAGGGGCCGGCCCAGATCAGCGTGATCAGCATCACCATCAGGCGAGGCAAAAAGCTCAGCGTCTGTTCGTTGATCTGCGTGGCAGCCTGGAACATGGCCACGATCAGGCCGACCACCAGGCTCGGCACCACGGCCAGGCCGACAATCAGCACGATCAGCCAGAGCGCTTCGCGAAACAGGTCAACCGCTACCTCGGGAGTCATCAAAGGCCTCGCTATATGGTGCCGAAACTGGCGGCCAAGGTGCCCATGATCAGCGCCCAGCCGTCAACCAGGACGAACAGCATGATCTTGAATGGCAATGAGATGATCAGTGGCGACAGCATCATCATCCCCATCGCCATGAGGATACTGGCGACCACCATGTCGATGATCAGAAACGGGATAAAGATCATGAAGCCGATCTGGAAAGCGGTCTTCAACTCGGAGGTGACGAACGCTGGCACCAGAATGGTCAACGGCACGTCTTCGACACCGGCCAGGTCGGTACGCTTGGACAAACGAACGAACAGCGCCAGGTCGCTCTCACGAGTCTGCGCCAGCATGAAGTCGCGGATTGGTACCTCTGCCCGTGTCAGCGCCTCCTGAGCGACGATCTCCTCGTTCAGATAAGGCTGCAGCGCATCGGTGTTAATCCGGTCGAAAATCGGCGCCATGATGAACATCGTCAGAAACAGCGCCAGGCCGACCAGGATCTGGTTGGACGGCGTCTGCTGCAGACCCAGCGCCTGACGCAGGATGGAGAAGACGATGATGATCCGCGTGAAGCTGGTCATCAGCATGACGAACGCCGGGATGAAACTCAGCGCCGTCATGATCAGCAGGATCTGCAGGCTGACCGAGTATTCCTGCTGCCCCTGGGCGTCGGTGGACAGGGTGATGGCGGGGATCGACAACGGACTGCTGCCCGTCTGGATTAGCGAATTGCCTGCAGGAGGGTCCTCGGCGAACGCCAGAGAAGCGGCGAGGCTCAGCACCAGCACCAGCAACAAACGCAGCATCAGGATTTGTCCTTCTGATCCTTGCCCATCAGCTCCATCAGGCGCTGGGCGAACTCTGGCGTGGCCTGCTCGGTATCGGCCAGATGCACTGGCTCCTTGAGCACGTGCAGCGGGGTAATGCGCCCAGCGGACAGCCCCAGCAAAATCTGCTCGTTGCCTACCTGCACCAGCACCAGGCGATCACGCGGGCCGAGCGCCTGGCTCGACAACAGCTTGATCACCTGCCCGCCCTTCGGGTTCAGTTGCTGCACTCGGCGCAACAGCCAGGCGAGCAGGAAGATCAAACCGATCACCAGCAACAAGCCGAGCAGCAACTGGCCGAGCTGACCGGCTATGTCGCTGCCAGCCATGGGAGTCGCTGCCTTGCCAGCGGGCTCGGCAGCCATGGCCGCCACAGGCATGCTGAGAAACAGAGCGAGAAGACGAGCCATGGTCAGCGCAGCTTCTTGATACGTTCGCTGGGGCTGATCACGTCGGTCAGGCGAATGCCGAACTTCTCGTTGACCACCACCACTTCGCCATGAGCGATCAACGTGCCGTTGACCAGCACATCGAGCGGCTCACCGGCCAGACGATCCAGCTCGATCACCGAGCCCTGATTGAGCTGCAGCAGATTACGGATAGTGATATCGGTGTTGCCCACTTCCATGGAGATGGACACTGGAATATCCAGGATCACATCCAGATTGGGGCCATCCAGATTGACCGGCAGATTGCCGGGAGGCGGTGCGCTGCCGAACTCTTCCATCGGTGCACGCGGTGCGGCCGGTTGCGCTGCCTGAGCGCCCCCCTGCCCTGCGAGCATGGCATCGATATCGTCCTGATCGGCATCACCTGCCTCGGCCAGCGCTGCGGCCCATTCATCGGCCAGTGCCTGTTCCTCGGGGGAGGTGTTTTCTTCGTCTGCCATCGTGATTCCTCGCCTGGCTTCTGCTATTCGTTCACGTCGGGCTTTGTCAGCCCTGGAGAGTTACCAACGCCTCAGCGTTGGCGTTCGATTGGTTCCAGCACCTGCAGGGCCAGATTGCCCTTGTGCGCTCCCAGCTTGACCTTGAAGGTCGGCACGCCATTGGCGCGCATGACCACGTTGTCCGGCAACTCCACGGGGATCACATCACCCGGCTGCATATGCAGGATGTCGCGCAGCTTCAACTGGCGACGGGCGACGGTGGCGGCCAGCGGCACGCTGACATCGAGAATGTCCTCGCGCAGGGCCTTGATCCAGCGCTCGTCCTGATCATCGACATCGGATTGGAAGCCGGCATCGAGCATTTCGCGGATCGGCTCGATCATCGAGTACGGCATGGTGATGTGCAGATCGCCACCGCCGCCGTCGAGCTCGATATGGAAGGTGGACACCACCACCACTTCGCTGGGGCTGACGATGTTGGCCAGCGCCGGGTTGACCTCGGAGTTGACGTACTCGAAGTTGATATCCATGACCGCGTGCCAGGCTTCGCGCAGGTCGACGAACGCCTGGTCGAGCACCATGCGCACGACACGCAGTTCGGTTGGAGTGAACTCACGGCCTTCGATCTTGGCATGGCGCCCATCACCGCCGAAGAAGTTATCCACCAGCTTGAACACCAGCTTGGCGTCGAGAATGAACAGACCGGTGCCGCGCAGCGGCTTCATCTTCACCAGGTTGAGACTGGTAGGCACGTACAACGAGTGAACGTATTCGCCGAATTTCATCACCTGCACACCACCGACGGCGACGTCAGCCGAGCGGCGCAACAGGTTGAACATGCTGATGCGGGTATAACGGGCAAAGCGCTCGTTGATCATCTCCAGCGTCGGCATGCGCCCACGGACGATACGATCCTGACTGGTCAGGTCGTACTGTTTGACGCTCCCCGGCTCCGCTGCGTCCTCGGTTTCCACCAAGCCGTCATCGACACCATGCAACAGCGCATCGATCTCGTCCTGGGAAAGCAGGTCTTGCACGGCCATCTTCGGCTCCCGCTACTGCAACACGAAATTGGTGAACAGCACCTGCTCGACCACAGTGCTGCCGGTTTCCTTCTGCGCCAGTTCCTGCACGCTGGCCAGCGCCTGCTGCAGAAGCATTTCCTTGCCCAACGGCGTTTGCAGCGCGGCAAAATCCTGACCGGACAGCAACATCACCAGACGGTTACGCAATACCGGCATATGCACCTTGAGCTTCTCCATGCCGGCGGTATCACGGCTCATCAAGGCCATGCTGACCTGCAGGTAGCGGGTACGGTTCTGGTAATTGAAATTGACCACGAAGGCCGGCATCAGATCCTGGTAGATGGCCGGCTGGCGCACTGGCGCTGCTGGTGCGGCGGCCTCTGCCGGTTTGGCCTCCTCGCTCTTGTCACCCTTGCTGAGAATGAACCAGGTACCGCCCACGGAAAGGCCAACGGCCAGCAGCAGACCCACCACGATCAGGATGATGAGTTTGAGCTTGCTCTTGCCGGCGGGTTGTCCGTCGGCAGCCGGTGCCGCTTCTTTCTTAGCCATGCCAATAATCCGTCACTATCGGAGTTCTTTCCGCATTCAAAGGGTTAAGAGCAAGTGTTATGCCAGCATATGAGCAGGCTTGTCTAACTCTGGGCGCGGATTTAACAGCGCCAGCTACTTGCTGTCACCCAAAATACATTCGCCCGGGTACCTTTCGGCAACCCGGGCGAATACAAGTCTAGCGGAGGAACACCGATAATCGGGCATTGCTCAGCGTTTGCCCCCTACTTATGCGTAGTAGTCGACCAGCCCGCGGCCAGAGGTCAAACGCTCACTGCGCACTTCCTGATGGACGCCCGACTGCAGCTCGTCACTGGCTAGCAGATCATCACGCGAGCCAGAACCACCACGACCGCCCTCGCCCTGCCCCTGCCAGCCGCGGTTAAGCGACTGATCGGAAACGTTGGCATCGGCCAGATTCATGCCTTGCTGCGCGAACAGCTCACGCAAGCGATGCATCTGCCCTTCCAGCGCTTCGCGCACCCCGGCATTGGGGCTGGCGAACGTCACCTGGGCCTGATCCTGGGACAGGTTCACCCGCACCTCAAGACGCCCCAACTCCGCCGGGTCCAGTTGAATTTCAGCCGACTTGAGGTTCTGACTGGACAACCACATGACGCGATCGACAACCGCCTCGCTCCAGCCCCCCTGATGCATGGCCACCGGCTGGCCGGGCACCAGCGGCGTGCGCTGGGCGGCACCGACCTGATGATTGAGCGCCTGCGTCAGCGCATTGAGCTTGCTGACGAACTGATCCGGGCGATTGGGCTGAACGCTGTCCTTGAGACTTTCCAAGGCATCCTTGGCCAAGCTTTCCAGCGGCAGGTCCAGCACCGACTCGTCAGAGCTCTCGGCCGACTCCTCCCCCTTGCCCATAGCGGACATGGCCGCAGCGAAGTCCGTGCTGGTCGCCACCCGCGTGCTCTTGATCGCAGCGTCTTGCGACAACTGCGCCTTGCCCGCTTCTTCTGCCGGCTGCTTGAGCTGCGCCAGCGGATCGAGAACATCTTCCTCCAGCACTGGCTCAGCAGTATCGGCAGCACTGGCATTGGCACCGGTGATCACCAGCGCCGGCAACTCCGGCGAGTCCTGGGTGACCGCAGCATCCTCTACTGGCACCTGCATACCGCCCAGTGCCATCGCCAGCAACGGGTCGAGCTCTTCTTCAACGCCCTCCTGGGTCGGCAAGGAATTGCCGGGGGCGGCAACCGAGGGCTGCTCGGCGGCAGAAGAAGCAGTATCAGCCGTCTCTGAAGGTGCAGCAGACTTCTGCTCCTGGCTGGATTTATCGGTACTGCCAGCACGCTCGCCAGGCTTGGCCTGACGCTCCTTGGCATACATATCGGCAAAGCTGGAAGCACCGTTCTTGCTGGGTTCCGGCGCTTTGGCCGGCTGCTTCGCTTTGCTCTTCACCTCAGGCGTAGCCTGCAGGCGTAGGTCGGGCAACGCGGACATGGACGCTCTCCGTCTGATGGGTCGTGACGGGATCAGAGCAAAGGACGGGCCAACTCGTGAAAAGGCATCAGAGGCGATAACGCTGGCGCTCGGATTTGAACAGGATGCGCACGATGGCGAACTCACGCTCGACCTGCTCGATCAGCGCCGGGGCCAGGTCCAGTGCCTCGCGCCGACCGGCGTCCTCGAGTTCCTTGCACAGGCTGGCCAACAGTACCGCACCCATGTTGCTGCAACTGCCCTTGAAGCTGTGCGCAGCCAGTCGCAGGCCCTGCGCATCATCCTCGGCCTGCGCCTGATGCAGCAGGCGCAAACGCTCTTCGGAATCGGCAACGAAGGTATCGAGCAAGATCGGGTACTCGTCTTCCATGACGTCCTGCAGCGCCGCCAGGACGGCATCGTCGAGATGGATATCGGACACCGGGTCACTCCCTGAACATCAAGGCCCGGATTATGCCTCAGCGGACCAGCAAAACTCCACGCTGACGCCTCGTCCGTCGGGGCAACGGCTGAAGCCGTCGCTGAGTTCACGCACCAACGCAAGCCCACGCCCGGAGAGGGCATCATCCGCCGTATCGATGACCCTGGCCGGGTCGAAACCAGGCCCACTGTCCTCCACCTGCACTATCAGCCGACCGCCATTGGCCTCGGGCAACATCTGCAGGTGAAAACGCACATAACCGTCACGCAGCGACGCCAGGCGCAGCCGCCGCTCTCGGTAATACTCGGCAAACCCACTGGCATCCTGCTTCAGCGAGGAATCCAGCCCCATCACGCCATGCTCCAGCGCATTGGAGTACAGCTCTGCGAGCACGGTATACAGCTCGCCGCCACGTGGACGCAGCGCCTGCACATCCAGCAACAGCTGCAGCAGATAGGGCAAGGGATTGAAATGACGCAAGCTCAGCGCACGAAACTCGAAACTGGCCGACCAGTCCATCACGCTGCTCTGGCCGCTGTCGGCAAAAGCCAGCGGCCGGGGACGCTCATCGTCTTCGGCAAGCCCGACCTGGACCATGCTGACATCGTCCTGCTGTTCACCCCGGAACGTCACCAGCGCCTGCTGGATTTCCTCGAACAAGGCCTGCGGCTGCCGATTGGCCTCCAACAGCCGGAGCAAGCGCTTCTCGCCGAACAGCTGGCCGTGCTGGTCGCTGGCTTCGAGTACCCCGTCGCTAAGCAGAAAGATGCGATCCCCTGGCGCTAGCGGATAGACCTCGCAACGGTCACTGAACGCCGCTGGCTCCAGAATCCCCAGCGGCAGATGACGGGATACCAATGGCTGACGCGGGCGGCCATCGCCATGCAGCAGGTAACCATCCGGCAGCCCGCCATTCCACACTTCGAGCAGCCCACGCTTGCTGCTGATGTTGAGCAAGGTAGCGCAGCAGAAAACCCCAACCGGCAGGATGCGCTTTAGCTTGGCGTTGATCTCGCGAAGGATCTCGGCGAGCGCATGGCCTTTGGCGGTCATGCCATAGAACACCTCGGCCAGCGGCATAGCGCCAATAGCCGCCGGCAAACCATGACCGGTGAAATCCCCCAGCATCACGTGCATGCCGCCGGACGGCTTGTAGGCTGCCAGTAACAAATCACCGTTGAACAGCGCATAAGGCGACTGCATGTAGCGGATGTTTGGCGCATCCAGGCAGCCGGAATGTGCCACCTTGTCGAATACCGCCTTGGCTACGCGTTGCTCGTGCAGCAGGTGCTCGTTGTGCAGGGCAATCAGGTCGCGCTGCTGCAATACCGTATCGTGCAGACGGCGCAGGCGGTCCATGGCCCCGATCTTGGCCTCGAGTATCACCCGGTTATAGGGCTTGGCGAGAAAATCATCGCCACCGGCCTCCAGGCAGCGCACCAGCGCTTCGCCCTCGGTCAGCGAGGTGAGAAAGATGATCGGCACCAGCGCCTCGCCGGCCTGATCCTTGATCCGCCGCGCCGCCTCGAAGCCATCCATCACCGGCATCAGCGCATCCATCAAGACCAGATGCGGACGCTCCTGCTCGAACAGGGCGACAGCCTCAAGACCATTGCTGGCGGTCAGTACGCGGTGCCCCTGACGACTGACGATGGTGGACAACAGCATGCGGTCGGCTGCGTTGTCCTCGGCGATCAGGATCGCAAGACGCTCAGACATGCTCAGCTGATTTTGAACAACTGCTCGAAGTTGGAGATGGCGAGGATCTTGCGCACGTCACTGCTGCAGTTGAGCAGGCTAATCTGCGCCGAATCGCCGCCTGCGTGATCGCGCAAGAGCAACAGCATCCCCAGTGCCGAGCTATCCAGATAACTGGTGTCACGCAGGTCGACCTGGTAGCGCTTGGGCGTCACGCTGACGCGCTCATAGGCATCACGAAATTCCTGGTGGGAGGCGAAGTCGAAGCGTCCTCGAATCACGATGGTCAGCTCTTGCCCATCTGCCGAGGGCTGCGAGGTAATGGCCATGTCTACTCCTTTGTCGAGACTCTGCCAGATAGGGCAATTCACGTTTGAAGGTGTAGCATTTGGCCGGCGACGAAACAACCTCTATTCAGGGCTCGCCACGGTCTATCAAGCGCTGCGCCAGCTCGTCGAGCAGTTTCTGCTCGCGCTTGTCCTCGGCCAATCGGGCTTCATCGATATAGCGCTGCACCAGTTTGCGCAGCCCCTCGAGACGTGCATAGCGCTGCTGCCAAACGGCACGCACCTTTTCCAGGTTGGCGCGGTGCCACTCCAGACTTTGCTGCTGCTGGCCAACCGCGGTTTCAAGCTGTGACAAAAAGCGCTGGTAGTTCATCAGCCACTGGCCGGAAACGCCCTTGCTGCCCTCACTGATCCACTGCTGCTGGTAGTCGCCACGAAAACGCTCCAGCTCGCCCAGCTTGGCCTCGGCCTGCCCCACCAGCCCTTGGCAATGCCCGAGTTGGCGCGCCGCCTCGCGCTCTGCTTTTTCTGCCATCTCGACCACAGGTTGCAGACGTTTTGCACGACTGAGGCTCATCGATACACGACCTCAGCGACAGCGAAAGACGCCCTGATCAAAGCCATCATTGCCCCAGCACGGCAGCCAGTTGCTCCCGGCTCTGCGGCATGCCGACGCTTTCGTCCAATCCCTGACGCAGGTACTGAGCCATGACCGGTTGCCGCGCAATAGCCAGGTCGGTGTCCGCATCCCCGCCTGGAACGTAAGCACCGACGCTGATCAGGTCGCGACTCTGCTGATAGCGCGACCACAGCTGTTTGAAGCGCTGCGCCTGCTTGAGCTGCTCGGGCGGAACCACCTGCGGCATGACCCGGCTAATCGAGGATTCGATATCGATAGCGGGATAATGCCCTTCTTCGGCCAGGCGCCGGGACAGGACGAAGTGCCCGTCGAGCACACCACGTGCAGCATCGGCGATGGGGTCCTGCTGGTCATCCCCCTCACTCAATACGGTGTAGAACGCGGTGATCGAGCCGCCGCCGGCTTCGGCGTTACCCGCACGCTCGACTAGCTTGGGCAGCTTGGCAAACACCGAGGGCGGGTAGCCCTTGGTCGCTGGCGGCTCACCAATAGCCAAAGCGATTTCGCGCTGGGCCTGGGCATAGCGGGTCAGCGAATCCATCAGCAGCAGAACGTTCTTGCCCTTGTCGCGAAAGTACTCGGCGATGCGCGTGCAGTACTGCGCGGCGCGCAGACGCATCAACGGCGCCTCGTCGGCCGGCGAAGCGACCACCACGGAACGCTTGAGGCCTTCCTCGCCGAGGATCTCGTCGATGAACTCCTTGACCTCACGCCCACGCTCACCGATCAGCCCGACCACGATGATCTCGGCCTCGGTGAACCGGGTCATCATGCCCAGCAACACGGACTTGCCCACGCCGGTACCGGCGAACAGGCCCAAGCGCTGGCCACGCCCTACGGTGAGCAAGCCATTAATCGAACGGATACCTACATCCAGGGGCTGGCTGATGGGGTCGCGGTTGAGCGGGTTGATGGCAGGGCCATCCATCGGTACCCAGTCCTCGGCCTTCATCCCGCCCTTGCCATCCAGGGCGCGGCCGGTGCCGTCGAGCACTCGGCCCAGCATGGACATACCCATGGGCAAACGCCCGGCATCGGGCAGCGGCACCACGCGTGCGCCAGGCGCAATACCAGCCAGACTGCCCGCCGGCATCAGATAGATCTTGCCCCCGGAGAAGCCCATCACCTCGGCCTCCACCTGAACCGGATGATAGCTGTCTTCGTTGATGACCAGGCAGCGACTGCCTATCGCCGCGCGCAGCCCTTCAGCCTCCAGGGTGAGACCCACCATGCGTAACAGGCGGCCTTCAAGTATGGGCTGGCTGGGCAAGCTGATCGCATCGCTGTAGCCCTCCAGACGCCGGGCGAAGCTCACGCGATCAACGCGCATCGTCGCGATCCAGGTCCAGATTGATGTCCGCTTCCGGCGGCTGGGTACTCTGCGCACGCTGCTGTTCGAACAATTGCTTGAGTGCCTGCGCCATGCGCGTCTCGACGCTGGCGTCGATCTGGCTATTCTCCGACTCGATACGGCAACCACCTGGCAGCAAGCTGTCATCCTCGAGGATGCGCCAGCTTTCCTCATGACGCTCACGCAGCGCCTTGATCGCCTCGAAGTCCTGTGGATTGACCTGAATGCGCACGTTGCCCGCACCCATCGGCAACAGTTTGAGCGCTTCGCGCAGCACCTGACGAATTTGACCGGAGTCAGTGCTCAGCTCGCGCTGAATCACCTCGCGCACCATATGGCTGACCAGGCGCACCATGGCCACTTCCATTTGCTGATCCTGCTCGGCAATCGGCTCGAGCAACTGCGTCATGAGTTTTTCCAGGCTGCCGACCTTCAGCGCCAAGGCTGCGTCGGCCTCTTGCTTGGCTTTGATCTGGCCGGCGTGAAAGCCGTCCTTCTCGCCCGTGGCGAAACCTTCGTTATAGGCATCCTGGCGAATGGCTTCGAGTTCATCGAGCGTCAGTGGTTTGACATCTTCGAGTGCGACCTCTTCGACCTGTGCGGCGTCCTGCTGCTCGGATTCAGCTGGAGGCTGCACATGTTCTTCAGTAGCGGCCTCGGCTTCTGCCAGTTCGTCACCCGGCGCGTCGAAGCTGGGCAACGCCCAGCGATCGAACGTGCCGAGATCCTTGGCGCGAATCAGCTCGCTCTCAGGCTCCTTGGCAGCCATGGCTTAAACCATCTCCTCGCCGCCCTTGCCACCGAGCACGATCTCTCCGGCTTCGGCCATGCGCCGGGCAATGGTGAGAATTTCCTTCTGCGCACCTTCGACATCGCTGACACGTACCGGCCCTTTGGCCTCCAGGTCGTCACGCAGCAACTCGGCTGCACGCTTGGACATGTTCTTGAACACCTTATCCTTGATGGCGTCGTCGGCACCTTTGAGTGCCAGCACCAGCACTTCGGACGAAACTTCGCGCATCAAGGCCTGGATGCCACGATCGTCGACATCGGCCAGGTTGTCGAAGACGAACATCAGGTCTTCGATCTGCGTCGACAGGTCTTCGTCTACCTCGCGGATGGAGTCCATCAGCTGACCTTCCACCGAGCTGTCGAGGAAGTTCATGATGTCCGCCGCACGTTTGACGCCGCCCATGGTGGCGCGTGTGGTGTTGGCGCTGCCGGAGAACTGCTTCTCGAGGATCTGGTTAAGCTCCTTGAGCGCGGACGGCTGCACGGTGTTGAGCGAGGACACACGCAGGATGATGTCCAGGCGCACCTTGTGGTCGAAATGGCTGAGCACTTCACCAGCCTGATCCGGGTCGAGGTACGCGACGACGATGGCCTGAATCTGCGGGTGCTCGTAGCGAATCACGTCGGCAACGGCACGTGGCTCCATCCATTTCAGGCTGTCCAAACCACTGGTGCTGCCGCCGAGAAGAATGCGGTCGATCAGATTGCCGGCCTTGTCCTCGCCCAGTGCCTGGGTGAGCATCTTGCGAATGTAGCCGTCGGCACCGACGCCGAGGCTGGTCTGATCGCCGACGATGTCGACGAACTCGGCCATTACCTGCTCGACCTGCTCGCGATGAATGTTGCGCATGCCAGCCATGGCCACACCGACGCGCTGCACCTCTTTCGGCCCGAGGTGACGCAACACCTGTGCAGCATCGGTTTCGCCCAGCGAAAGCAGCAGAATCGCGGCCTTGTCGACCTTGTTCAGCTTGGTAGCGGTGCGATTGTCACTCATCGGCGTTGATCCACTCTTTCACGACCTGGGCGACGCGGCCAGGGTCTTCCGCCACTAGGCTCTTGATAGCGTTCAGTTGCGCATCATACCCCTCACTAGGGCTAGGCAACATGATGCTCTGCGGGCCGCCAAGACTGACACGGTCATCGGACAGCTCGCCATCCAGACCTGCCATCGAGCCAAGCTCCACATCACCGGAGCCTGCCAGTTCCTTGCCCCTACCACCGCCGGTGATATTGTTGAGCACCGGACGCAACACGCCGAACACCAGCACCAGGATGAACAGAACACCGAGCACCTGCTTGACGATGTCCCAGAACCAGGGCTGGGTGTAGAACGGAATATCCGGAATTTCTTCGCCCATCGACGCGGTGAACGCCGTGTTGATCACGCTGACGCTGTCGCCGCGACTGGCATCGAAGCCCACCGAATCCTGAACCAGACGAGTGAAGCGCGCCAGGTCATCGGCGGTCCACGGCACCCGGCTGCTTTCGCCGGTGGCCGGATCGACACGTACCTGATCGTCCACCACCACCGCCACCGACAGGCGACGCAGGCGCCCCTGCTGCTGACGGGTGTAGCTGATGGAACGGTCCAGCTCGAAATTGCGAGTGGACTGCTCACGCTTGTCGGCCGGATACGGAGCGAGCATCGGCTGGCCGGTAGCCGGGTCCATGATCTGCTGACCATTGGCATCGACCAGCGGCTGACCAGCCGCTATCGGGCCGGCTGGAGCGGCAGCGCCTGCAGCCTGCTGCGGAGCGGCAGCCGGGCCTGGCGGCTGATTGGACAGCGCGCCCGGCACGCCTTGCGGCGGCAAGCTGCTCTGACGCTGCTCGTTGACCTGTTGCTCGCTGCGCAGTGCGGGTTGATCCGGGTTGAACATTTCGGAAGTGGACTCGACCGAACTGAAATCCACATCAGCCGACACTTCTGCCTTGTAGCGGCCGGTGCCCAGCACCGGCTGCAGAATGTTGTGCACACGCTGAGTGAACAGCGTTTCCATACGACGGGTGTAGTCGAACTGCTTGCCAGCCATGGTCAGCTCGGAAAGCTCCTGCTGATCGGAGAGCAGATTGCCCTTCTGGTCGACCACCGTGACTTGGCCCTTGTCCAACTCAGGCACACTGGTCGCCACCAGGTTGACGATGGCCATCACCTGACTCGGTTCCAGGCTGCGGCCCGGGTAGAGTTCCACCAGTACCGAGGCACTAGGCTTGCGCTCATCACGCACAAAAACGGAAGCCTTGGGCATCGCCAGATGCACGCGCGCCGCTTTGACGTTGTTGAGGCTGGACACCGTGCGCGCCAACTCGCCTTCAAGGCCGCGGCGATAGCGGGTCGCCTCCATGAACTGGCTGGTACCCAGGCCCTGCTCACGGTCGAGAATTTCAAAACCGACGCTATTATCGGTCGGCGCCACGCCAGCGGCAGCCAGACGCATACGCGCACTACTCAGATCGTCGGCCTTGACCAGCAACGCGCCGGAGTTGGGCTCGACGGTGTAGTTGATACCCGCAGCGTTGAGGGTTTCCACCACCTGAGTGGCATCCATTCCATTGAGGCTGCCATAGAGCGGGCGATAGTCCGGCTGCTGCGACCAGAGCACCACGGCAAAACCGATCGCCACGCTGGCAGCCAGACCGACCAACAGGCCGAGCTGCCGCAGCACCGACATCTCGGCGAGATTTTCCAGGAAGCTAAGGCCCAACAGGGGCTTCTTCGGCTCGCCTGAATCGGCCTTGGCCGGTACGTTTGCTACTACTGCTTCAGCCATGACTCAACCCTCAGACCGGCATCTGCATGATGTCTTGATACGCCTGGACCAGCTTGTTACGCACCTGGGTCATGGCCTGGAAGGATACGCTGGCTTTCTGCGAGGCAATCATCACATCGGTCAAATCGACCCCGCTCTGCCCCATCTCGAAAGCGGTCGCCAGTTTATTGGAAGCCTGCTGGGTCTCGTTGACCTTGTTCACCGCCTGGCCGAGCATTTCCGAGAAACTCGGCGCCCCTTGCACTGGCTCGCTCGCAGCAGGCTTCTGACGCGCCATGGCCTCAGCCTGCATGGAACGCATTTCCAGCATCAAGCGATTGAATTCGACACCTTGGCTCATGACTTCCTCCACTGCCCGCTTTTTGACACTAGCGGCGCTATGCAGGGGTATTAGCAACAAGGGTGCCAGAATGAAGGAGAGTTCGGAGAGCTGTACAACCGGGAAACCAGTCACCATGATCGGTACGCACAGAACGCCCTAGGGCCGGGCGTTCATGCAAGGTGCGCCGTGCGCACCGCGAAGCTGACGACACACCTGAGCTGCCATGGGGCGCTTAACCTGACAGGCAAAGATGCCCCGAGCGAGAAGTCTCAGCTGGCGTACAGATAAGCCTCGACATCCATCCCGGCATCTCGCATCTGCGCCAGCTTGTATCGCAGGGTGCGCGGGCTGATCCCCAGGCGTTCGGCGGCCTCCTTGCGGCGGCCGCGCTCGGCACGCAGGGTGTCGATGATCACCTGAAACTCACGACGGCGAAGGTCTTCACCCAGCGCGCCGGAATCCACCGCAGCCGCCGGTTCGGCCGGTTGCACCACTGGCGGCGCAACGTTTGGTACGACTGCCAGGCGCGGTGCGGTGCTCTGTACCGTCTGACCTATGGGTGCGTGCAGGCAGAGATCCTGCGCCTGTATCACCCCACCCTGCTGCAGGATCAAGGCTCGCTGAATGGCGTTGTCCAGCTCACGCACGTTGCCCGGCCACTGGTGCTGCACCAGGCTCTGCGCAGCCGACTCGGACAGACGCACCGGCATTTGATTCATTTTTTTGACGTGCTTGGCCAGCAGCCGCTCGGCAAGCGGCAGAATGTCGGCAGGCCTATCACGCAACGGCCGCCAGGCCAAGGGGAAGACCGACAGCCGGTAATAGAGATCCTCGCGGAAACGTCCTGCGGCAACCTCGCTAGCCAAGTCACGGTTGCTGGTGGCCAGCACACGAATATCCAGGTTGATTGGCTTGCGCGCCCCGACCCGCTCCACCTCACGCTCCTGCAGCACACGCAGCAACTTGGCCTGCAGCCCCAGCGGCATTTCGGAAATCTCGTCGAGCAGGATGGTCCCGCCATCGGCCAACTCGAACTTGCCCGGCTGAGCGGTGACCGCACCGGTGAACGCACCCTTCTCATGCCCGAACAACGTGGCCTCAAGCATGTTGTCGGGAATCGCCGCACAGTTGATGGCGATGAAAGGCCCGGAGGCGCGCGGCGACTGCTGATGGATATAACGCGCCAGCACCTCCTTACCGGTCCCCGACTCACCCGTGATCATCACCGTCGAATCACTCTGCGCCACGCGTGACGCCAACTCCAGCAACTGCACGCTGGCCGGCTCGAGCGCCACCGGACCATCGCGATCCCCCGCCGTCAATTTACCGAGAGCGTGCTTGGCCACCAGCTCCAGCAGCGTGCGCGGCTCGAACGGCTTGACCAGATAATCAGCGGCGCCCTGACGGATGGCATCTACCGCCCTCTCTACCGCGCCGAAAGCCGTGATCAGCAATACCGGCAGTTGCGGATAACGACTACGGATTTGCGCCAGCAGTTGATGACCATCCATACCCGGCATGTTGACGTCGCTGACCACCAGCCCGAACGGCTCTTCGGTCAACGCGACCAAGGCCGCCTCGGCGCAATCGACGGCTCGATAATCATGTCCGCCCAGGCACAGGGTATCGGCCAGGGCTTCGCGCAGCGCGCGATCGTCTTCAACCAGCAGGACTTTGGCAGCCATGGGTTACTCCTGATTCGAGTGAGACGCCGCATCAAGCAGCGGCAGAGAAACGATGGCGCAGGTACCACGACCCGCACGCGATTGCAGCAGCAACTGGCCCTGATGGGCGCGTGCCACAGCCTTGACCACGGCCAGGCCGAGGCCGGTCCCGGTAGTCTTGGTGGTGAAAAACGGCTCACCCAGGCGCGCCAGGGTTTCCTGACTCATGCCGGGCCCGTTGTCACTGACGCACAGGCGCAACAGGTTGTCGCGGCGGTACAGATGAACCTTCAGACGCGCATCGCGCCCAGCCGCTTGTATGGCGTTATCGATCAGGTTGAGCACGGTGCCGACCAACGTATCGCGGTTGCACAGCAGTTCGCCGTCACGCACATCGCACTGCCAGCGCACGGCCATATCACCCACGTGCGCATCGGCAGCCGCACGCAGCGCGTCGAACAAGACCGACGGCGACAGACGATCCGGCAACGGCAGCTCGCCACGGGCAAAGATCAGCATGTCGCGCACCTGGTTTTCCAGCTCGTGCAACCGCTCCTTCAAACGCCCAGCGAAACGCTGCTGCTGTTCGGCCGGCAGCACCTGTTCATTGAGGTGGCTTGCGTAGAGCAACGCAGCGGAAAGCGGTGTACGGATCTGATGGGCCAGGGAGGCGACCATGCGCCCCAGCGCCGATAGCCGTTCATGGCGAGAAAGCTGGTCCTGCAGGCGACGGGTTTCCGTCAGGTCGGTCAGTAGCACAAGCTGCCCCGGCTCCCCGTGCAGGGAACGCGTGGCGATAGATAGACGGCGGCCGTCGCGCATGGAAATTTCATGACCATCGTCTTCGCGCGGGGCAAAGTTGCGTGCGATCACCTGACGCCAGAGCATGCCCACCAGGGGCTGGCCGAGCAGCGCACGCGCCACGGGGTTGGCCTCGCGCACGACACCCTGACCGTCGATGACGATCACACCGCCAGGCAGCAGATCCAGCAGGCTTTGCAGGCGATGGGCCAGGCGCTCCTTCTCCGCCAACTCCTGCATGCGCTGTGCACTGACCAGCGCCAGCTGCCCCTTCAGCTCATTGACCCGCGCCTCAAGCAGGCTGTAGGACTCGCTGAGCTGATTTGACATCTGATTGAACAGGGCAAAGGCCTGCTCCAGTCCCGCGCGGCTGGCTTGTTCGAGCGGGGCGGAGCCGTTTGGCTCGGCTGACTCGGTAGGACGAAGGTTGGCTTCCATCTGCTTCTCTCGTACGACGCACCGTCAGAAGACGGTCAGATACAAGAGCTTTAGCAATCCCCGTGCCTACTTTTTTGTTCTTATTTATCAAGGACTTGAAAAAACAAAGCCGGAACTTGCGTCAAAGCTCCGGCTTTCTTTGTGCTGTTTGACGCGAGGCTGCTGGATCAATCCTCGTCCTGGCCATCCTCTTCGCGGCGGCTCATACCGTACTTACGCATCTTCTCGACCAGCGTAGTACGGCGAATCCGCAGGCGCTCAGCAGCGCGCGCCACCACACCACCAGCATCATCCAGCGCCTGCTGGATCAGACCCTGCTCCAAGTTACCGAGGTAGTCCTTCAGATCCAGCCCCTCCGGCGGCAACATGGCTGGCGTATCGAGGCCCGGTAGACCTGCCATGATCGCAGCGCGCTCTTCCATTTCGTCGCGCAAGCTGGCTGCCAGCTGCTCATCCTCGTCATCGACATGACGGAATTTCTTCGGCAACTCGCCAACCCCGATCACACCATAGGGATGCATGATCGCCATGCGCTCTACCAGGTTGGCTAGCTCACGCACGTTGCCTGCCCAATCATGGCGGCACAGCGACATGATGGCAGCTGAGTTGAAACGAATGGAGCCGCGCTTCTCGTGCTCCATGCGCGAAATCAGCTCGTTCATCAGCAGCGGGATATCTTCGATGCGCTCGCGCAGCGGCGCCATCTCGATGGGGAAGACGTTGAGGCGGTAATACAGGTCCTCACGGAAACTGCCGTCCTCGATCATCTTCTCCAGGTTCTTGTGCGTGGCAGCAATGATGCGCACATCGGCCGTCTGCGTCTTGTTGCTACCGACACGCTCGAAGGTGCGCTCCTGCAGCACGCGCAGCAACTTGACCTGCATCGGCAGCGGCATGTCACCGATCTCATCGAGAAACAGCGTGCCGCCGTTGGCCAGTTCGAAGCGCCCTGCCCGGCTGGTGATAGCGCCGGTGAAGGCGCCCTTCTCATGACCGAACAGCTCGCTCTCCAGCAACTCGGCCGGAATGGCGCCGCAGTTGACCGGCACGAACGGCGCCTCGCGGCGCTTGGAGTGGTAGTGCAGATTACGCGCCACCACTTCCTTGCCAGTTCCCGACTCACCAAGGATCAACACACTGGCCTCGGTATCGGCAACTTGCTGCATCATCTGCCGCACTTGCTGGATCGCACGACTGGTGCCGACCAGACTGCGGAACAGATTGGGCTCGCGCTGCCGCCCACGATCACGAGCCTGGTCGTACATCTCGCGATAGACCTGGGCACGATGCAGCGAATCGAGCAGCTTGTTATAGCTGAGCGGAGTCTCCAGGCTGGCCAATACACGCCTGCGCAAATCCTCCGGCCACTCGACGATACTGGAGTCGCCGACCGTCAATAACGGCAGGAACTCATCCCAGCCAGCAATCTGCTTGGTCAGCTCGAGCGCCCCACCCTTGGCCTCGACATCGCCCAGCAAGACGCTGAGCACTTCGCGACTGGAAGCGAGTTCGGCCACGGCGTTGCGCCAGTCTTGGCTGGTACAGGCCAGGTGCTCTTCCCCGAGAAAACTCAGAATGATCGCCAACTCGTGGCGGCGCGCAGCATTGTCATCGATCAACAGGATTTTGGTTTCACGCCACATCTTGTGCTTGTCTGACCCGAGAGGTGAGGGAAATCGCACGCCAGATCTTCGACGCGCGCCGGCAATTAGCCACTAGTAAAGTCAAAAAATTGAAGCCAGTCAATTTTATGGCGTAACTTTTTCGCCCGCCAACGGAATTAGCTAAGCAGCTGTTTGCAGAGCCGGGTAGTGGCAGGCGATAAAAAAGCAGGAGAAGCGCAAGCGCAGAGAGACAACCGAGCCGAACCTACTGGCTAAACTCGGCAAAAATCAGGTTGTCAGCCGAAAAGCTGATAAACCTTGGCGCCCTGATGGGATTGATTGAGCTGCACCAATTCACCAGCCAGACGCTGCTGCTCGGCCTGACAAACGGTCACCAACTCACGGTACAGTGACAGCAGATTTTCCAGGCCACTGCGCAGCTCTTCTTCGTCATTGCTATCGACCATAGCCGCATCGACTACCATGCGGCATTGCAGATCGAGCTCGCCAATAGCGGCCCAGTCCTGTTTGGACAGAGCATCGCGCAGGGCAGAACCGGTCGCTTGCAAACGCTGGACGGATGAACTCATTCGCTTCTCCTCCGATGCTCGCTACTGAGCGATGGCATCCCAACCCTGTTTGACGTTACGCAGCAGCACTGAAACCTCTTCGAGAAGCTCCGGCTCGTTGCTCACATTGGCTTCGGTCAAACGGGCGATCATGTATTCGTACAGGCTATCGAGGTTACCGGCCAGCTCGCCACCTTGCTGGTGGTCGAGACTCTCGCGCAGTCCCGCGACGATGGCAATACTCTTGCCGATCAACTCGCCTTTCAGCGCTGTTTGCCCGCGCTCCATGGCACCACGTGCCTGAGCGATACGAGACAGACCGCCCTCCATCAACATCTGGATCAGTCGATGAGGGCTGGCCTCTGCGGCCTGCGCTTGGTTGTTGACGGTCTGATACTGCTTGAGGGCCGCCATTGCGTTCATAGTCGCTCTCGCTCTACCGATGGGCTGATACTTCGGTATCGGCCCTGAGGCTCAAAGCTTTAACGATTTTGTCGCTGAAACAGCTAAGCCAGAAGCGCTCAATCAGCCAGCAGGCGCCGGTTCGACCTCAGGGCCGATGGCATCCCAGGCGCTTTTGATATCACCCAGCAGCGCCTGAACCTCTTCGAGGGTACGTGGCGTATCGTCCAAAGCGACACCCGCCAAACGGCGCGTCATATAGTCGTAGAGCGCATCCAGGTTCTCGGCGATTTCACCGCCCAGCTCCTTGTCCAGAGCCGCCTGCAGCACGCCCAGAATTGTGATGGTGCTACCCACGGCCATGCCGCGAATCTCGGTATCACCCTCGGCCTGTGCCTGCTTGGCCAGCATCACACGTTGCAATGCACCTTCGAGTAACAGCTGCACCGTACGATAAGGCGATATCTCCTGGCTGGTCTTGACCTGCTTGTAGGCGTCAATCGGGTTCTTGCCCATTACTTAATCCTTTTTCACGAAACCAGGAAGGTTGGCGAGCATGCCGCTCAAACTTTCGCTGGTGCGGGTAAGCTGCCCTACCAAGGAGTCCATGGCGTTGTACTGGGCATAAAGTCGGGTTTGCAGGCTTTCGACACGCTTGTTCAGGCTTTCGCGCTGAGAGTCAACGCTCTTCAAGGTATCGCGCAGGGCACTATCACGCTGCTTCAATACACCATCGGTCGCCACATAGCCGGATACAAAGCCAGAAAGACGCCCCATTAAGCCGTCACTGCCCGTGAGATAGCTACCCACTTGATCGAAATTGGTCTCAAGCGCCTTGGTCAGCGTGGCATCGTCGAGAGACAACTTGCCATCCTTGCCCGTTGTAATGCCCAGATCCGCCAGCGCCCGAACGCCACTCTCTCCACCGCCGGTCATCTTGACGATTTCGTTACGCAAACCGGCGAGCACGCTGCGCACCGTGGAGTCGCCAACCAGAGGGCCTGCTACAGGCTTGGAACCCTCCACCTCAACGACAGCTGTGAGCTGCGCAGACGAGGTGATCAGGGCGTTGTAGGCGTCGACGAACTTCTGCAGGTTGCTCTTGACGCTGGACTTGTCGACACCAACGGTTAGATTGATGGTCTTGCCATCGGTCAGATCGGTAGCGCTCTGCGCCGCAACCAGATCAAGCGTAACGCCCTCAAGGGCATCCTCGATCTTGTTGCTGTTGCGGACCAACTGCAGGCCATCGATGGTCAACTTGGCGGACTTGGCTTGAGTGATTACACCGCCCGCGCCACTGTCCGAGCTTGGCTTGAGGAAAGCATCAGCATTGTCAGGATCAGCCTGTGGCGTGAACGCCTGAGTCGTCAGGGCATTGCCGCCGGTCGTTTCACCATCTTCGGTAACCGCTACCCGGATGTCATTGCCTTCGCCAGTCTTGGTCGAGCTCAGCACCAGGCGGGAACCGGAATCATCGGTAATGATGGTGGCACTTATACCGCTGTTTTTACCGGCTTCGTTTATCGCGTCACGCATGCCAGCAAGCGTGTTGTTAGCTGCGGTGACATCGACACTGATACTGGTACTGCCAGCGGAAATTTCCAGCGTACCGCTGTTGAAAGTAGCCGGGGCGTTACCCACACCCGAGACAGACTGCAGGGCAACCTTGCTGCTGGCAGCCAATTGCTGAACCTGAACGCTGTATGTGCCTGCAGGCGCAGTTGTGGCAGCAGTAGCCTTGAGCATACTGCTATTGGAGGTGCTGGCAGTGCGCGACTCAAACAGGGAAGGTTTGTTTAGCGCGTCGAGGGCCGTCTTGAAGGAGTTCATCGCCCCCGTGAGGGTGCCGATCGCAGAGATACGGGTAGTGGTCTTCTTCTCGAGATTATCGAGCTGGTTGGTTTTCGGCGCTTTCTCGGCATTAACCAACGCCGTGACAATCTCGTTGATGTTGAGACCCGAACCGATTCCCGTAATACCTGCCATGATCTTGCACCTCGTCAAAAATCCGACTGCACCCTGTCGATTGAAGGATATCAGTCAAAACTCATGCCAAGACGTGTCGTTATGCCTCGGCCTTGAACAAAAGGCTGCGCACTTCTGACAGATTTTCTGCCAACTTCAACGCTTCCTCAGACGGAATCTGGCGAATCACATCGCCCGACCCAGCATCCGTCACCTTGACAACCACACGCCCAGAGCCGTCATCGACGGCAAAATTGATGCTGCGACGAACCGACTGCACGAATTCCTGAATGGTCGCTACCGCATCCTCAACCTGCTCACGACTGACATCCTGAGCGGGTGTAACTGCTCGGGCAGTAGCCTGTTCATCAGCATTCGAAACTGTCGCGATAGTCGAAAGACCTTGCTTCTGCCGAGTTTCGGCAGCATTGGAGACGCCACCATCGCGGACAACCGTGGAATTGACCTGGGGCTTAATTGAGCTGACGTCCATAAATTACTCCTCACAATGAGGTAACGGGGAGAAGAGCCAGGCCCTTCCCCCCGTAGTCTAGCGCCTTTGACCTTAGCCCAGCAGGCTGAGTACGGCCTGCGGCAACTGGTTGGCCTGAGCCAGGATCGCGGTACCGGCTTGCTGCAGGATCTGATTCTTGGTCAGTTCCGAGGTTTCGGCAGCGAAGTCAGTGTCACGAATCCGGCTACGAGCAGCGGAGGAGTTCTCAGCGATGTTCTGCAGGTTCGAGATAGTGTTCTCGAAGCGGTTCTGCACGGCACCGAGCTGAGCACGCTGGCTGTCGATGTTGGAGATCGCACCGTTGATGATACCCAGTGCATCCTGAGCCCCCGTCGCCGTACTGATGTCGATGGTGTTCACCGCATCCAGCTCACTGAAGCCGTCAGCACCCAGACCACCGCTCATGCCAGTAACCTGGAAGGCATCGGCTGCCTCGAGTTGTACCTGACCGTCGGCGCGAGCACCACCTCCAGCGACGATGGCAGCTGCAGTGCCAACGTCATCTTCGCCATCGAAGCTCTTGGCCTGCAGAGTCGCACCACCCGAACCAGCGTAGTTGGTGATCTGGATCGCATCGCCGCGCGAGCTGACCAGCTCGATGGTGTCACCTTTGGACACAGCCGAGATACCGGTTTTGCCAGTTTCACGGTTGATGGCATCAGCCAGGGAGGACAAGTCAGTAGTATCGGAGACCACAGCAGAGACAGTGGCAGCGTCAGCTTCCAGCGACTTACTGGTAAGACCAGACAGATTGAAGGAGACGGTACCCGAGGCAGTGATGCCACCGAGAACTGCAACAGTACGAGCGTTGGCAGTTACGCCAGTCTCGTCGCTTTTAGAGTTGATGGCACGAGCCACTTCACTGGCCGAACCACTTGCAGCGCCGGAGATCGCGACATCCCCATCAGACAGCTTGGAGTTGATGTTGAACGAGGAGCTGCCATAAGCGCTACCCGAGGTGGCGCTGAAAGCGGCACCTGAAGCAATAGCAGTTGCAGTAGCACCGTCGGTCGTAAAGCGGTTGATACCGATACGATCGGTAGCGGCCGAGCCGATGGAAACACTGATGGTTTCGTAAGCATTGGCACCTACCTGGAAGCTCTGCGAACCGAAGCTACCGTCGAGGATCTTGCGACCGCCGAAGCTGGTGGTGTCAGAGATACGGTTCAGCTCCTGTTGCAACTGAGCGACTTCGCCCTGCAGGGCAGCACGCTCGGTAGCACCGTTGGAACCGTTGGCCGACTGCAGGGCCAGGTCACGCATACGCTGCAGGATACCGGTGGACTGCTGCAAGGCACCTTCAGCGGTCTGCGCCAGGGAGATACCGTCGTTGGCGTTACGGGTCGCTACGCCCAGGCCAGTAATTTGACTGGTCAGGCGGTTGGCGATCTGCAGGCCAGCAGCGTCGTCTTTGGCGCTGTTGATGCGATAGCCGGTGGACAGGCGCTGGAGGGAAGTATCCAGGCCTTTGGACGAGGTGTTCAGGTTACGCTGAGTGTTGAGGGACGCAACGTTAGTGTTGACTGTAAGGGCCATGGTATTGCCTCCAGATGACCTTAGAACCGTTTGTCTGAGCTTGCGAGCTCGGGCCTGCATGCTCAGACGCCCAGAGAGTTCGCATTCGATCTCTTTATCGGCGCTTGCCTAAGGAGCTTTAGAGACAATTTTCAGCTTTTTTTTATTGTTTACAGTCAATCACTTAACCAGTCACTCACGCTTTATGGGCGCCTTTGCCTGAAAACCGTCGAGCACTATTGCAGCACTCGACGGTTTTTGCGGCACATTTAGTCAGGCATCCAGGCCTTGCGCCAGCGTTCCAAGTTTTCACCGTCCAGCATCCAGTCGCGATAAACCGCTTCGCGTAGCCGATCACCCGCCTGTGCAGTCGCATCCAGATCGCTGGTATGCATGCGGATGGCATCGACCCAATCGCGGAAGCGGTTTTTCACCCGCGTAACAGGAAGGTCTCCGCGATAGCACACAAGATCACTACAGATCACCGGAAAGCCACAGGCGCCATACTCCAGCAGGCGCAGGTTGCTCTTGCACTCGTTGAACAGATTGGCCTCCACCGGCGCCAGCGCCAGGTCGAGATCCAGATTCGCAAGCGCAACCGGGTAAGACTCGATATCGACACCTGGATGAAATTCATTAATGAAGGGCCGGATCGCATCCGGGCACATGCCCATAAACACCCACTCGACCTCTCCCGCCAATTCGCGAACGACATCGACGATCAGATCCAGATCGCCGGTATGGCTGACCCCACCGGCCCAGCCGACCCGAGGCTTACGCCCTCGCCGACGTTGGCTTTGCAGCCCCTTCCACCATTTCACCGGCAGGCGGTTCTCGATTACACGGATATCACCATGCAAGCCGGCGAACGCCTCTGCCAGCGGCTGGGTGGACACCACGAAGCGATCAACGAACTCCAGGCCGCGACGCAGAGACTTGAGGATATCGCGGGGCATCTGATCCCGATGCACGCTTTTCAGTGGCAGGTTGGGTAGATAGTCGTCCAGCTCGTATACTTTGAACGCGCGCGAGAAACGCTTGAGACGGCGCATGGCCTCCAGGCGATCATCGCCAATCTGGCGCTGCAACACGACCACGTCCGGGTCGTAGCGCTCCAGATCGGTTACCTGCAACAACCCCATGGACAGAGTGCCATCGGCCAGCCCCTGAGACTTCAGCGCAGAGAGCGGCTGGATGACGCGGTAATGACCACAGCCCCAAGGATCGGCAGGGTGGGCCAATACCACCGGTAAAGGCCGCCAACTCAGGGGGCGCCAGGTCAGGGACACGTCGCTTTCCAGATCGAAGCCCCGCCCGTTCAATGCCAGATTACGGTTGTAAGCACGGTCGCTTGCCAGTTGCGACAGGTAACGCTCGTAGAGCTGATCCTCTGCTGCGGTGCTGGTCCGTACCCGCTCCGCCTCATGCAGGATAATCGCGTTTGCCGCCCATACAGTCAGATACCCGGCATCGCGTACACGCAAGCAGAGATCCACATCGCGGAAGGCATTCAGCCCGGCATCCATCCCGCCAATCTGGCGGAACACTTCGGCACGCACCATCAGGCATTCCTCACCGACTGCGCTGTAGTTCTGATCCACCTGCAGACGGTGCATATAGCCCGCCGCATCCATCGCCTCACCTGCGAAAGCGGCAGTCGCCGGGCCGTTGACACCCAACAGCAGCCCAGCCTGGGCGATACGCCCGTTCGGCGTCAGCAGCTTGCCGCCGACCACACCGACCTCCGGCCTCTGAGCGTGGTTGAGCAACTCACCCAGCCAGTCAGCATTGATGATGGCCGCTTCGCCAGAAAGCAGCAGCAGGTATTCGCCACGCGCCTGCTCCGCAGCGCGGTTCTGCGCGAGCCCAGCTTCTGCGGGAAACACGCGAACCTTGTCGTCACCGAGTAACGCCACCTCGCGCAACCAAGCGCTGACGTCAGCCCGCGTGCCGCTATCGGCCAGCAACAGCTCGTAATGACTGTAGGCAGTCTTTTCCAGCAAGCTGTCAGTACAGCGCTGCAAGGCGGCCAAAGGCACATCCGTGGCGAGAATGATCGACACCAAGGGAGCAGCGCCATGGCCGTAGTGCAACCGATAACGTCCCGGCAAGCCGGGCAGCACCTGAGCCTGATAGCCTCGATTACCCAGGTGACGCTCGATCACCCGGCGCTCATCAGGATTGTCACGCAGCGCAGGTGCTTCGGTGATCACCAGCGGTTCATCGATATGCCCCAGGCCTGCCAGACCTTCCTGTTCAATGAATCGGGTCAGCAGTTCGAACTCAAAAGCATCGGGGAACGCCGAATCGAAGCCACCGACAGCCAGGAACAGATCGCGGCGATACAACCAATGGCGCGCCATCACCATGGGGAAGCTGAGCAGCAGATCGAGGTTGAAGCCCGGCAGGAAAGCACCGCCCAGGCTGCCGTCCGGCAGACGTTGCAACTGGTCGCCATATACGGCGCGGCACTCGGGATTGCCGGCCAGTTCCAGGCCGGCAATCATCAGGCCGCTCTGGGTGAACTCATCGCCGGCATAAGCCAGCATGAACCACTGGCAATCGCTGGCCTCGACCGCGCGGTTGATCTGCTCGACCAAGGGCTCGTCGGTCATTTGCAGGAAATGCAGCTTGTCCGCCGCCGAGGTGGCGGGCACGTCGGCCGGGGTGATGACCAAGATACGCAGCGTCGCATAGAGGCAGCGCTCGCCGAGCAGGCTCTTGAGCGTGACCATCAGTTGCTCGGACTGGCCGTCGCTATCGAGCACCACCACGCCGATCAGCGGCCCGCCCTGGTGCCCCTGCAGATAGTCGGAGATCAGGCGGTTTTCAGCTGCGGTCGGCAAGCGTTTGGCCAGCCACTGCGCAAGCCCATCCTTGGGTCGTTCCCCCAGGCTTTTGAGCATCTGCTGACGACCACGCTGCAGCCCCTCGCTGGCGGAACCACCGTAGCGCTCGTAGAGCTCGCGGTACAGAGCCGGGAAGTTCTTGCGCTCACGACCGAGCATGTGGTCGCCGCCGGCGCCCGGGGCACGGGTGTGGACTTCGCTGGTCACCGTCGGTACGTGCACGAACGGGTAGCGCGTGGCCATACGCAGGAGCATGTCCCAGTCTTCGAAGGCCGCCAGCCCGGTGTCGAACTCACCGACAGTGGCCAGCATCTGGCGCGGATGTGCCCAGGTGTTGACCGGGATGTAGTTCTGCACGAACAGGCGATCGCGGTCGAACACCTCGTGCTTGAACGGCTGGCCACGACCAAGCTCGATACGCTGGCCATCCTCCAGCTTTTCATTGACGTACTCGACGCCGGTATAGATGACGCTATCTGGATGCTGCTCGAAGGCCTCGGCCAGCACAGCCAGGTGGTTGGGCAGGTAGATGTCGTCATCGTCGAGGTAGACGATGTAGCGCCCACGCGCCAGCTTGAGGCCGGCGTTACGCGCGGCTGACAAGCCCTGGTTGCGGCCCTGGCGGATATAGGTGATGGGGAACGCGTAATCGGCCAGCAGGTGTTCAACCGGCTCGCCGTTATCGTTGATCAGAATGACTTCGAAATCGCGCAAGGTCTGGTTGCCGACGCTGGCCAGAGCATCCTTCAACAGATCGGCACGGTTGTAGGTGGTAAGGATGATGGAGAACAGGCACGTCGCAACCTCATCATGGCTGTTCTGCTCCAGCAGCGCACGGCGGACGGCATCGATGCGCACCTGCAGCGGCGCCCGAACCTCGGCCGGGTAGGCCTCGAAACGCTGGCGGTAGAGCTGCCAGATCGGTTGCGCAGCGCCTCGTATGCGCACACGGGTCGGCGCGTCATCCAGGCACATCTCGAGAATCTCAGTGTGCTCGCGCAGCGGACGGTCACTGCCATAGAAACTCTTGGAGATCTGTCCGCCGTGCACCCGATAGCCGACGCTGGGTTGGCGCAGGAATACGAAATCGGGCGCCACACGGGCCAGGCGAATCCACAGTTCCCAATCGCCAGCAAGCATGTCGTGGCGGTGGATGCCGCCTTCCGGCAGTGCGACGAGATGCAGTGCACTACGGCGCAACATGGCGGCGGAAGGCGTGATGTAGTTATCGAAACACAGCAGGTCGATCACTTCGTCGCGCCCACCGCAATACGATGCGCGCCGGTGCCCCGGATGATCCGCGTACTGCTGGCGTACCCCCTGCTCGTCGATCCAGTAGCACTGGGTATAGCCCAGCGCAGCCTGCGGACTGGCATCCATGGCCTCGACCAACGAGGCCAGGTGGCCCGGGTAGAGCACGTCATCGGAACCCAGTACCACCACGTAACGACCGCGCCCGGTCGCCACGCACTTGTTGTAGTTGCCGGTCATGCCCAGGTTCTGGGCGTTGACCTCGAAATGCAGACGCGACTCGTCGGCATAGCGTTTCAACACCTCCAGGCTGTCGTCTTTCGAGCAGTCGTCGTAGACCACCACCTCGAGCCGAACACCTTCCTGAGCCAGGATCGAATCGAGGGTCTGAGCCAGGAATGCGGCATTGTTGTAGGACATCACCGCAACGGTGACATCTACGCCCTCCTCCTGCGGCTCGACAGAAAGCGGCTCAGGCAGCGTTCTGCGGCGCCGCCCGGCGAGCTCGCTCTGCAGAGTCGCGACGCCCAGCGGCTGCTCAGGCAGCGCCTGGCTGGCGCGCTGTGCATCCTGGTCCAGCCATTGGCGCAGGGCCTCGATGGGAATTTCCACGTTCCAGTGGTAGACAACGCTGTGGGTGCCAGGCAAGCCCTTGACCGGGTGATAGACCAAACGCACGCCCACCGCAGCAGCCAGGGCATGGAAGAACCAGTACCACATCTGCGGATTATCCTGGATCAGCATCACCAGGGTGCCGCCACGGGGCATCCACAGAAGATTGGCGGCAGCCGCGCCAGAACCTAGGATCGCCAGTTCGCAACCGGCGAGCGCACGCACCTGCGAGGCAAAGTCGCGCACCTCCGGCTGAAAGGCCTGAAAGCCATCGCGACTGAGCTCGCGGATCAGCTCCTGCTGGTTGACGATGGTACGGCCATTGCCGCCCGGCGGCCGAATCAGGTAGGCCTTGTCCTGGCCCTCGACCGCAGCGCAGCGGGCCTTGACCTGGCTGGCCATCCAGGCGATGGCCGGCGGGTAGAGATGGTATTCGTCACCGCGATAGACGTAGCCGGCACGCGGCTCCCAGATATCGGCGGTGTCGGAAAAATGGTGCAGTACAGCCACCTGGCAGGCACTTCCCGGCGACACGCAAAGCGTACGCTCACGTGGCCAGAACAAGGCCAGTGCATCCATGATAGAAGCCGGCAAGCCGGCCTCGACCAGCACCACGGTATCGTCCGGCAGGTCGGCCTGCTCGATCCAGTAGAAGCGCCCGAGCTTCTCACTCAACCAGTGTGCATAGTTGCCGTTTTCCCAACCGAAGAAGCTGATGGCATTGGCCACCTGCAACGACTCGCCCTTGCCAGCAAAAAACGCACACGCGCCGCTGTCATCGACACGCAACCCATGCTTTTCATACCAGGCGTTATTCACTCGCCCAAGGTTGTCGTAAACACCGTCGCAGACATACTCACCATTGGCGATATCGCCAATGCCGGCCATGCCGGCGACCAGGCGCACATCGTGAAAGCGCCCGCGATACTGAGCCAGCATGCGCTGCCGGGCCTGGCGCAGGCTTTCCGGCAGAGAGAACCCCACCATCTCCAGCGGTGCCGGCGACCAGCTCTCGGCGGCGGCCAGCTCGGTCAGATCGACACAGCCCTTGGCGCTTCGGGCGGAAACGACCCTGGCGCTGACCACTGCGTCTGGCAGATGACTTCCCTGGGGCATGCAGAAAACTCCGATTGAAAAAAGTGAAAACAGCCAGCCGGGTTATGGCGGCCACGGGCCACAACGGTGGGTTACTTGCCGTTGGCAGCCAGGGAGAACTGGTCGTAGTCGCGGTAGTAATCGTCTTCGCTGTAGTGCTCGGACGCCAGCACCATGCACACCGAGCCGCTGGAGAAGTTGTCGATCTCACGCCAGATCATTGGCGGAATATAAAGACCATAATAGGAACGGTTGAGGTGGTACTTGAACTTGGTTCGCCCATCATCCAGCAGGATGTCGAAACTGCCCGACATGGCGATCAACAACTGGTGCAAACCTTTGTGAGCATGGCCGCCGCGGTGAGAGCCGCCAGGAACGTCATAGAGGTAGTAGACACGCTGGATATCGAAGGGAATGTGTTGCCCTCCCTCGATGAAAGTGAGGTTGCCACGCCGATCCTCGACGATTGGCAGATCGATGATCTTGCAGTGCTGAAGAGACATAGAACGCTCCAAATACGCTGGTGTAACCCATGCGCGCCTGCCTCTCGATCACCGTCCAGGTGACCGAGCCGCCATGCAGTCGCTGCGTCAAGAAAACATGATCGACAGGGTTGTTGTGGCTCCGAAGCAAAACTCGAACCACCTTCCTCTCAGACGCGGAAAGCGTTGCACGCTTCAATGGTCTGCTCGACCCATTCATTTGCCATTCCCGGGTATAGCGGCAAGCTGAGCACCTCGCCAGCCAGGCGTTGCGAGAGCGGCAGGTGCCGATCGGCAAACTCGGAGTAAGCGGCCTGCCGATGGATGGGAATCGGGTAGTGGATCAGGCTCGGTACGCCGTGACGCTCGAGATGCGCCTGCAAGGCCTCTCGTGCCTCGCAGCGTATGACGAACTGGTGCCAGACGTGGCTTCCGGACACGTGCGGAGCCTGGGGCAGTTGCAGATGCGGGTTGTCTATGCCGGCCAGATAACGCGCCGCCAGGTCGCGTCGGGCCAGGGCATCATCAACCAGACGCGCCAGCTTTACCCGCAAAAGCGCAGCCTGCAACTCGTCAAGGCGCGAATTGATACCCTGCAACTCGTGCACGTACTTGCGGCTGGAGCCGTAGTTACGCAGCTTGCGCACCTGCTCGGCCAGGTCATCGTCGTTGGTGGTCAGAGCACCGGCATCGCCAAGAGCGCCAAGGTTCTTCACCGGGAAAAAGCTGAAGCCTGCCGCATCGCCGAGGGCACCCGCAGCGTGCCCGCGGGCATCCACTGCGCCATGCGCCTGAGCCGCATCCTCGATCAGCAACAGCCCGTGCTGATCGGCGAGTGCACGCAGACGCTGCATGTCAGCCAGACGCCCGTACAGGTGCACGGCGATGATTGCCCGTGTGCGCGGACTGATTGCGGTCTCGATGGCGGCCGGATCGATGTTGAACGTGTCCGCCTCGGGCTCGACCAAGACCGGCGTCAGACCAGCCTCACTGACGGCCAGCGCGGTGGCGACAAAGCTGTTGTCAGGCAGGACCACCTCGTCACCCTCGGCCAGGCGCCCCAACTTCCGATAGCCACGCAAAATCAGGGTAAGTGCATCCAGGCCGTTGCCCACCCCGATGGCATGCGCCACTCCACAGGCAGCCGCGTACTCGGCCTCGAACGCGGCGACTTCGGTACCCAGCACATACCAGCCGGAACGCAGCACCCGCTGAAACGCCTCGGTCAGTGCCGCTTCATCGCGCCGGTTGATCCCGGCAAGATCGAGAAAAGGAAACATGTCACTCATCCAGGTAACGCACGATACGTGCAGGGTTGCCAACGACCAGCGCGCGGGCAGGAACGTCACGGGTCACCACCGCGCCGGCGCCGACCATGGCACCGGCGCCGATGGTCAGGCCTGGCAGGATGACCGCCGCGGCACCAATGGAGGCGCCGTGTTCGATCACGGTCTGCGGGAAACTGTCGGGGTATTGCTTGGAACGCGGCAGTCGATCATTGGTGAAGGTAGCGTTGGGACCGATGAAAACATCGTCGGCGATACGCAGGCCGTCCCACAGGTACACGCCGCACTTCACCGTAACCCGATCACCGAGCACCACGTCGTTCTCGATGAAGCAGTGGGCGTTGATGTTGCAGTCACGACCGATGCGCGCCTGAGCGAGGATCACCACGAACTGCCAGACCGAGGTGCCCTCACCAATCGACTGGCTTTTGACGTCCGCGGACGGATGGATCGATGCCATGTATGGACTGCCCTTGAGAGAAGTTTCGAGCGTAGCAAGCCTAGCCTGAAGCGTCACGGAAGAAGCGCCTCAACCGCCGGTTAATTTCCAGTAACATGGCGTATCGGTAATCGCCAGGACGGGACGGCATGGCTAGCGAACTCGAACGCTTCGGTTTTCTGATTCACAACCCTGAGATGTTCAATCACTACCACGCGGTCTGGCAGCACCTGCCGGCAGGCAGCGTGGAGATCGCTGTTACCGGCAAGACGCAGCAGGACATCGACGCCGTGGTCGCCGGCTGCCAGCGGTATCAGTTGCCGTGGCGCGACGCACGGGAAATGCTCGCGCGCAAAGAGCGCTACGCCACCCTGGTGTCGAACTTCCCTCAGCATTACCTGCGTGGCCCCGACTCACCCTACCTGCCCAAGTCCATCGGCCGCTACAACCTGCGGTTCATGTATGCCAACGGTAAGGCTGGCTGGAACTTCCAGTCCTGGAACCAGGTGTACGACAGCATCCTCTGCTTCGGTCCTTATCAGGCTGAGCATCTGGAATTCTGCCAAGACACGCTGAAGATCCAGATGGGCTATCCCCGCTTCGACCGTTTCTTCAATCAGCCGCTGGATCGCACAGCGCGCCTGACCGAGCTGAAACTCGACCCAAACCGGCAGACCGTGGTGTGGCTGCCGACCTGGAGCACGCTCAGCTCGATCGACCTGTTCGCTGCCGCCGTCGCACGTTTGCAGGCGCGCTACAACGTCATCGTCAAACCCCATCCGATCACCATCACCGACGAGCCGGCGCGCATGCGCGAGCTGGAGCGTTTCACCTGCGTGATCCGCGAACATATCGACAACGTCGAGCTGTTCCAGCTCGCCGACTTCCTGCTGTGCGACTACGGTGGCTCCGCCTTCGGCGGCATCTACACCGATCGCAACGTGCTGCTGCTGGACGTGCCCAACGCCGAAGCCGATCCGCTGATGGGCGAGGACTCCTCGGACATCTGGCTGCGCAAATACCTGCCTCACCTTGGCAACCAGCACAGCGGTCGCCTCGAAGAGTTGTTGGAGGATGCCAGTCTGTGGGAGGCCCAGCGACCGATCCGCAAGACCCTGAGCCAGTACTACTTCGCGCCGTTCTACGGTTACGCCGGTCAGGTAGCCGCCGTGGCGATCGCCAACAGTGCCCGCTCCCTGGCAAGGAGAGGCTGATGGTCATCTGGTTGATCGGCCTGTCCGGCTCGGGCAAAACCACACTCGGTCGTGAAATCACCCGCCAATGGAAGCATCAGGCAGCCAATACCCTGCTGGTGGACGGCGACGAGGTTCGGCGCATCTTCCGCCAGGACACCCAGGCCGCGGACTACAGCCTGGCAGGGCGGCGTCTCAACGCCGAGCGCATCTTCGAGCTGTGCGCCTGGCTCGATGCGCAGGAGATCAACGTGGTATGCAGCATCCTGTCGATCTTCCCCGATCTGCGCGCGCTCAACCGCACACGCTTTCGCCACTACTACGAGGTCTACCTAAACCCGCCGATGCAGACGCTGCTCGAACGCGACACCAAGGGGCTCTACCGCCATGCGCTGGCCGGCGAGATGAGCGACATGGTGGGCGTGGATATTCCCTTCCCCCCCCCCAGCGCAGCGGATCTCGAAATCGACACCAGCCAACCGGCCGACATCGCCGAACTGGCCCGTGACATCCTGCAACGAGCACAGGGATCGATGGCATGAGCGACATCGACTACCCCTACAGCCAGGGTGATCGGCTCGAGGAACGCAACACCTACTTCTACAGCCAGTACCACGGCGCAGCCTTTTTCCAGGCCTGGCGTGCGAGCCGTCAGGCGGCGCTGATGCAACTGCCACCAGCGCAGGCCGTGCCGTTACCCGTAGCCGCCGAACGAAACGAACACCCTGTGGATACGGCTGCGCTGCTGGCCGACCTGCTGCACGCGGCCGCGGATGCACCGGGCAAGCGGCGCCTGGCCGAACGCCTGCTGCAACGCTTCGAGGTCAGCAAGCGCCTGCACCGCCGCTATGACGCGAATTTCAAGGCGGTCGCCGACAGCGGCTACGACGACCTGGATCTCTACCTGCAATTCGCCGCGCTGTGCCTGCATCAAGCCGAGCAGCCTGGCGCCCTGCCCTTTCTCAATGGCCTGCTCAAGGTCATCGACAGCCTGATCTCGATTCTCCCGCGCCTGAGCCAGCCCCGGGGCGCTCAGCTCGCCTGGCTGATCGCAGCCGAACAAGACTGGGTCGCTCGCATTGCATCACAGGCCAACGTGGAGCTCGCCCCATGACCCACCTCGACGACGTTCTGCTGATCGCTGCGCACAGTGCGCGCAGCCAGGCTTACGTGCAGACCCTGGCCGCCCATGGCCTGATGCCCTCCCACGCCTTGCTGCTCGGCGAGGCGCCGCAATCCCCCACGACGCCGAGCGAGCCGGCCCGAGAGCTGATGGGGGTTCTACTGCCGGATCTGGGGATCCCCCTCAGCCGCACCCTGGCCGACTGCGATGTACCCATCACCTGCCTGGCGACACGCGACATCAACGATCAGCAGGTCATCGATGCCGTGCGTGAGCGGGCACCGCGTCTGGTGATCTTCTCAGGGTATGGCGGGCAGATCGTCAAGCCGCCACTGATCGAGCTGGGCATCCCGCTGCTGCACATACACAGCGGCTGGCTGCCCGACTACCGTGGCAGTACGACCGTCTACTACAGCCTCCTGGAGGAAGGCAGCTGTGCCGCCAGCGCCATTCTGCTCGATACATGCATAGATACCGGCCCGGTGCTCGCGCGCAAACGCTATCCGGCACCGCCGCTGGGCACCGACATCGATCGCCGCTACGACACTGCAATCCGCGCCGACCTACTACTGGAAGTGCTGCGCCGCTATCAGTCCAGCCGTGAGCTGCAGGTGCTGGAGCAACAGGACGCAGAACGGGGTGGCACCTACTACGTGATCCACCCAGTGCTCAAGCACCTGGCACTGCTGAGCCTTCCCAGCAGCTGAAACGAGCTATGCTCTCAACAGGGAAAAGGCTCGCCCTGATAGGCATAGCGCTTACGCGCCTCGCCCAGATTCATGCTCCGCTGGACGGAAGCAAGTACCTGTGGACGTCGGCGCAACACGACGAATAGCTTGTCGATGTCATGGCTGGGTACGAACGTCTTGGTCATCTTGGAGTCCTGCAGCTCAAAGTAGCGCTCCATGATGTCGAACTTGCGATCCAGATCGCCATCATCGCCCGCCGCGCCAGTGCCAGAGCCGAACACGTTGTGACTCTCGAACAACAGCCAGCCCCCGTCCTGAGTCAGCCCCCAGAGTTTGGCCACGAAACTCTCGAATTCCACGGCCAGATTACCGTCGATCGTGCAGTGATTGGCGAACGAGAGAACGACATCGTAGCGTCGGGCGGGCATCCAATTGCTGAAATCCGCGACCTGAAAACTGACATTGTCCAGAGCCAGCGCTTCAGCAGTGATACGACCGATCTCGACTAGGAACGGGTTGTATTCCACCGCATCGACGATGCCTGCTCGACCGGCGAGTTCAATGGCCATGAAGCCGTTATTGCAGCCTATCTCCAACACGCTCATGTCGCCGTTCAACCAGGGCAGGAACCCATATCCCTCGAGGCGCTCTTCGGTTGGTTTGACGCCCGCGATACCGACTCGGGCATAGCCCTGATAGGCGTAGCCTCCGCAGTAAGGCTTGCCCCACTGCTTGTTCTGCATATCCAGCAAACCGAAGATCCGGTCGGTCAGCTCTGTGCGTTCGGGGGCGACCAACTGCGTCACGACCACGTCACGCCAGGTGTAGTAACGCGCAAGGAAAGCGAACGGAGCGCCACCATTCGGATTGCCATTCTTCAGATAGCTCAGCAGGCGCTGCATCAGCGTGTCGTGCTGGCCGGCATCCCCCTGCTCCAACACCCACTGAGCACTATCGTTCTCGGCCTGCTCCCTGGCATCCGGCACCCAGAGTCGCTCCTTCAGGCGCTGTATGAGTTGGCGCATTTCCGGATGCTGCGAACAGGCATCAGGCCAGAGTGCCTCCAGGTATACCGGATTGAGCAAGACCCTCAGGCACAGCTGCTCCCACAGTGAGTCAGCCTCCTGTGCCTCCAGTGTCTTCAAGCGCGCCAGCGCCTGCTGCTCCAATTCATCGGCAGGACGTGGAAAGCGCTGGAGAATGGCCAGAACCGTGTCGACAGGAAAACTCAAAGACATGAACGGTACTCCAAAACTTAAGGGGCCATCGCGGCCAGAGGCACTATTCGATGATAGAGCGCCAGATCGGTAGCAGCATCCACCTCTCCCCAGGGCCCTTGTACCGGCGAAACGGAAACCCGCATGCCCGCCTGCAACGACAACCGAAGCAGGCTGGTCATGTCCAGTCGATCCACTGCCGCATCGTCATGCTGCTGCAACAGCTCGCGCACCTGTGCCCAACCGGCCGAGGTGAACTTGAGCAGCCCCATGTATTGCCCTTCGATCTCGGAAACGCTCTGACAACGCTCGCCAATGGTGGCCAGATTGCCGCTGGCATCCAGGCGGAAGCTCTCGGCATCGGCCAGCGGGTCGGCAAAACGTTGTGACCACAGCGCATGCCAGTGCGGATCGTAGGCAATCGCCAGATCGGCCTCGACCCGGCTCAGGGTCGCCACGGTGGCGGCGCTGTAAAAGATATCGCTGTAACTGACGATGCAATTCTCAGCCATCAGCCAGGTATCGGCAGCGAGCAGCGTGCGCACCATGTTGCTCTGCTGCCATCGTGGATTCTCGAAATAGGTCAGCGGCTCGTCGAAGCACTCGCTGCGATACCCCCTCACCAGAGCCAGACGTTCGATACCGGCACCACGCAACGCCGCTAACTGCCAGTCGAGCAGACGGCGACCATGCAGCCGGGCGAAGCATTTGGGCTGAGTGTCGGTAAGGTCGCCCATGCGACTACCGCGTCCGGCAGCAAGAATGATGGCACGTGTCATGGAAAGCTCATTCCTTGTTCAAACAGCGATTCAGGAGCAGGCCGTCCAGCTCGGCGAAGGGCGCTTCCCGCTCGGGGTGCCACATCACGCCCAGCAGCGGCAGCTGCGTGTGAAAGAAGGCCTCGATCACGCCATCTTCACTGCGTGCCAGGACTTTCAGGGGCGCAACCAGCGAACGGCAACCCCATTGGTGGTAGCTGTTGACCTCGGTCTCACGCCCGTCGATCAGCAGACGGTGGCGTGTACCAACATGCCCGGCCACCCGCTCCAGGCGATTGCCGAAGGCATCGAGCAGCAGTTGCGCGCCACGGCACAGGGCAAACAGCGGCACCTGCTCGGCCATGGCCCGCGCCAGCAGCGCGCGTTCGACAGCGTCACGCTCCGGGGCATCACCACCGTACTCAGCCAGGTCATTGCCGCCGCTGAGCACCACAGCGGTGGGCTTTACTTGCGTCCACAGGGCGTCCAGGCGCTCGGCCCGATTGGGCACCGGCACCGGCAACAGCCCGCGGCTCGCCAGCCAGTCCGCCAGGCGCTGATCCAGCGCATCGCGGCGCTCGCCGCGGTCAGCCAGCACATCAACGCGCTGGCTGACCAGCACCACCCTCACCGCAACACCTCGACGCGTCGGTTGGCGCAGTCGATGTTGAGCATCTGCGCGGCAGCCCACTTGCGGTAAAGCACCTCTCCTGCACCGATCACGGCGGGCAAGCCGAGTTCGTTGGCGCGGATGGCCATGTGCGAGTTAGTGCCGCCATAAGCGGTGATGAAACCGGCAATGCGGTGCGAGAAGATCCAGTCGAAGCCAGGGTCGGCACTGGGAATCATGACAATGGCCCCGTGCAGCTGGTCGCGCTGGTGGTAGTCCATCACCGAACCCGTCACCTGGCGCTGGGTGATGAAATTCGGCTCGGCCTGCGGCAGGTGAAAACAGAAGGCGTCTTCGGCGCGGGTGATCAGCGGCGGCAAGACGATCTGACAGGTTTCCCCGTAACGCCGGCGCCCTTCCTCGATGCTGGCAGCGATCAGCTCCCTGGGGTCGGCGCTGGCGGCATGCAGCTCCTTGATCACCTGGATGTTGGCGTAGGACATGTCCTCGGCGCTGAAGCCCAGGTCATGGCCCAGTCCACGAAACAGCGACAGCGCATCGGACAGGTTGCGCGTAAACACGAACTTGGCGTATTCGCGCAACTCGATGCCGGCCTGGAGGAAATCGAACAGCCCCACCACGTCATGGGACAGCCCGTGCTCACTGAGCAGGCGGCTGATCTCGCGCATCTGCGCCAGCGACAGGGCAAAACGGGTACTGTCGTGGCGCGCCTCGACCGCCAGATTGTGCCAGTCGAAATACAGATCAGGCGCCTCGTCGTAGCGCGGCGAAAGAATGTCGTAGGTGCCCGGCCGCAAATGACCGTAGCGCGCCAGGAAGGTGGTGCGATCCAGCTGCGCCAGATCCTGGGTCATCTGACCGCTGACCGTGGATAGACCGTTGAGAAACGCGTCGTACTCGCTCTGGTCGAGCACGCCCACGGTGACCAGCGAACGCAGCAGCTGTACGGCGATGAAGCCAGCCCGCGCCAGCCCGGCGAACGGCAGCGTGCCGTAACGACGGCAGTCTTCCAGCAGCCAGTAGATACGCGTGACAGGATCGGTATCGGCCCCGAGGATCTCGTCGCGCCTGGCCAGCAGCACGTCGAGCTTCTGTCGATCGGTGCGCCACAGGCCGGTTTCGTTGTGGACGATGCGGTTGGTCAGCTCGCGCAGGCTGTCGGCCAGGCGCCGGCATTCGGCCTCGGTGAATCCCGCATCCTGCAGTGCCTGCAGGCGTTGCGGCAGATCCAGCGTGTAGCAGGAGAAAACGATCTCGAACTCGACCTTGTCATGCAGATTAGGCGCGGCCAACAGGCGCTCGATGTAGTAGTTGACCAGCTTGTCAGCCAGGGCTCCGTCGATGTCGCGCGGGATGAAGGAGTTGAAGCTGACGCGCACGTCGATGTAGGGCAAACCGTGAAAATGCAGCATCAACGGGAAGCTGCGCAGGTTGCGGTAGCCGTAGTTGTTGCGCTGGTAGGCCCAGATCATGTCGGTCACCAGCTCACGGTACAGCGACAGAGCCAGTGGCCGTGGTCGCACACCGATGATCTCGGCCGGATTCCAGTCCGGCATCACCCCGAACACGGTGCGCTCGCCATGCAGGAAGGGTTGCGGACGAATGCCTTGGGTAATGCGGTCGTGAATCAGTCGAACCAGCTTGCCATGCGCCTGGACATCGGCCGGTTCGGCGCAGAGCACCAGCGGTCGTACCTGCAGCAGGTACAGCCGCGCCTGCGCGTCCACGGCGAATTCGATATCGATGGCCTGGCGCCCGAACAACGCCTGCAACTCGCGCAGTAGCGCCACCACGGGGGCCAGCGAGGGCGGCAGCTCGCCAGCGGCATGATGGGCATAAAAAGTGCGTAGTTCGTTGGAGCGCCCGGAGGTCACGATATCGGTGCGTCCGCTACTCTCGTCGTAGTTGATCACGAAGTACGGCGCCAGCGTGGCCGGGTCGATGCCAAACCCAACCCCAGCCATGCGCACGTCGCCAACCATAGGCTGGACGAAGACCTGATCGTGTGCACTGGCGCCCTGCCCGCCCATCGACTCGAGCACCTGCTCGATGGCGGCCGACAAGCCGTCTGCCTCGACGTTGAGGCAAGAGTCGAACGCCCCGGCGGCCGACGACTGTTCACCATCCTCACGGCTACTGCTGCTGCGCACGGCCATGCTGGCCCAGCCCTTGGCGCGTAGCTCGACCAGACAGGCTTCAGCGCTCTCGCGCCATTGGGCGACGCTGAAGATCACCTGCGGCAATACGCAGGCACTGTGCAGGCGACCGTCGAGCAGCGCGAGCGAACCCGCCTTGGTGGAAAAAGCCAGAATCTGTTCGGTCATGCCGCTGCCATATCCCTGATGAGTAGAACGTGCCCTGCCGCCACTGCGAGCGGCCAGGCGACTGCGGCTCAACGCAACTGGTTGAACAGATTCAGCCCGGCGATCTTCACATAACTCTGCTGCGCCGCCTCGAGAATGATGGTCTGGAACGACAGGCGCGACAATGCCTCGGCGTAATCCAGCTCGCGCAACTCGGCCTGCACCGACTTGTTCACCAGGGTCACGTCTTCGTTGTCGACGCTGGTGGTGTCGATCATGTTGAGGCGCGCGCCGATCTCGGTCTGCACTTCCAGCACGTTGCCCATGCCGTTGTCGAGGTTCTTCAGGGCGATCGCCACTTCGTCGCGCACGCCCAGGTTGCCCGCTGGCGAGGTCGGTGATGACTCCAGCGCCTGACGCAAGCGCGAGATGGTGTTGAGGATGCTGCGCTGCTCCTGGAACTGCGGCTGCACACCGAACTCGTCTCCGCCTGCCGCGGCTGCCGGGCCGGACATCGTGAACTCCGCGCCATAGACCGTGAAGGTGGCAGGGTACGGGGCCGTCACGGTTCCGGTGGCAAGCACCGGACTGTTGGGGCCGACCGGCTGGGCATAAACCTCGTAGTTGGTGTCATCGGTGAAACGCAGCACTACGCCAGAGGTGGGGAACTGGCTGTCGAAAACGGCCTGGTTGACGATGTTGCCCCCAGCCACCACGGCGGCCGAACCGTTGGTAGAGGCACGGGTCACGGCGAACTCGGTCGGCGCGGACTGCAGCGTGAAACTATGGGTGCCGATACCGGGCGAACCGGCGGTGGCAGGCGGCTGGATGTCGGCCAGCAGGTTGTCGAGATCCAGCGCGTTGTCGCCCTCTTTCAAGACGACATCGAGTTGAAAACGCATGCCGCGGAAGTTGATGACATTACCGCCATTGACCAGCGGATCGATCTTGCCCCCGCCGGGGATCTCGGAGGTAACATCAGCGCCGCTGGCATCGTAAATGCGGAACTCGGTGCCACTGACGAATGCCAGCGAATATGGCTCGCCGCCGCGGAAATCGGAGTTGAATGCGCGATTGTCCTCGACCAGTCCTGGCGAGATGAACACCCGCTGATCAGCAGTGGGCACTGCGGGAATGGTGGTCGCCGGCAGGGGCGGCGATGGCAGTGCCGGGTTATTGACTCCATTGCCGTTAGCCACACGATTGGCGTTGGTGACATCCTCGAACAGGCGCTTGCCGTTGTCGTTGGTCGCCACGTTGGTCGAGCTGGCCACCTGCAGCGTCCGCTGCCCTTCGTCGCCGAAGTACGAGTAGGTGCCATCCGGGTTACGCACGAAAGGCTCGTTCTTGCCCAGGAAACCGGAGAAGAGGTATTCGCCGCGAGCATTGCGGCTGTTCATCAGATTGAGTAGTTCGGCCTCGCGCTCGGCAAGCTCCTTGGCGATGGAGTTGCGGTCCTCCGATGAAAGCGAACCGCCACCGGCCCGCACGGCCAGCTCACGCACACGCTGCAACACAGTATTGACCGAGTTCAGTGTGGTCTCTTCCTGAGTCAGACTGTTCTTCGCGGCTGTCAGGTTGTCGCTGTATTGCTTGAGCACCGCCTGTTGCTGCTCGAGTTGCAGTAGGCGAACCGAAGCCACCGGATCATCTGCCGGGGTCAGGATGCGGTTGCCGCTGCTGATCTGCTCCTGGGTGCGAATCAGATTCGAATAATTGCGTCCCAGACCGGAAACGCCGTTATTGAACGCCTGAATGGATGAGATGCGCATAACCATGGGGCTTGCCTCTTGCAACGCCTGTCATCTATACAGGCCGCGCTTTCCCGAACTCGGGAAAGCGACTATCAGAATGTATTGATCAGAGTATCGAACAGGTTACGCGCAACTTGAATGATCTGCGCGGATGCCTGGTAGTACTGCTCGAACTGGATCAGTTTGGCCGCTTCTTCATCGAGGTTGACCCCGGAAATCGAGTCACGATTATCAGTGGCCTGCTTGAGAATCGCGCCGGTCGCCTCGCCATCGACACGCGCCTGGCTGGTGAGGGTACCGACCCGCTCCACCAGATCGCCGTATGAGTCGGAAAAGCTCGAACCCGTGGTATCGGGCGCCGCCGGGTTGACCCCAATCACGGCCTTGTTCTGCAGATTGACCAGATTCAGCGCGTTACGGTTGTCCGATACACCATTGGTATTGAACGACACCGAGAAGTTGTCGCCGCCCGACGGCCTGCCACTGATGGTCACCTGGTAGTCGAATGCAGCGGGAACCGCAGGCGGGTTGGCCGGCACGCTGATGGTCAGCGCGTTGTCCTGCCCTGGAACGATGCTGCCGGTGTCGATCACGTTGCCGTTGATATCGACCACGTCATAGCTCTGCGTCGCACCGCCGCCGGCACCCATCACGATGCGCAGCGGTGGCGCATTGCGCAGACTGGTCTCCAGATCCGCCTGTGCGACCGGGTCGTAGATATTGATTTCGGTCAGCAGCTTCGGCTGAGTGATCTTGCCGGTACCGATGTTGGCCGGGCTGGTTTCGGCCTTGAGCGGCGCAGCGAAGGCCAGCTCCTCGGGGTTCTTCATGTCCGCACGAACATCACGGCCGGCGTTGCGGGTCGGCATCACCAGAAAGCGATCACCGGCAGCGAAGGTGCCACCGGCCACGCCGAGGGAGAAGCCGTCCACTTCAGGCGCAGGCACCGTGGTGATGTCGAAGGTCGCCGGGGTCGGCGGAAACAGCGTGCCATCGGACGTTCGGCGAATCACGTACTCGGTGGCACTGGTGAACTGCACCTCGTAGTCGCTGGTGGTCAAGCGCGAGGTATCGGTGAGCGTGACGTTGAGGTTGGCGTTGGGATCGCTGTTGCCGACCCGCGCCAGGCTGCGCTGACTGAGCAGCGCAGGGTCATTGATCGAACGGAACAGCTCGTTGCCGAACTGACCATTGAGGTCCAGGCCCTGACCCAGCTGCCGGTTGATCTGGTCGGTGATCGACAGGGCCAGACGGCCCACGGCATTGAGCGAAGTGTCCAGCACATCCTCGCGATAGCGCAGCAGGCCGCCCATCTCGCCACCGGTGATCAGCGAGGTGACGTTCTGCCGGGAGTTGCCGCTGATGAACTGGATTTCGCTACGCAGCGGGTCGGACTGCCCCGGTACTACTTCGAGACGCGCCGCATCCTTGCCAACCACCAAGGGCTGGCCAGAGCCGATGAACAGGTTGTAGGTGTTGTCGTCCTGAGGAACGACCGTCACACCGACGAACTCGGAAAGTTTGCGTACGGCCTCCTCACGGGCGTCGAGCAGGTCGTTCGGCGCCTGTCCGTTGGAGGCTGCGATGGCAATTGCGTCGTTGTAGCCGGCAATCGAGGTCGCCAGCTGGTTGACCTGATCGGTCACCGCTGACAGCTGTTTGTTGATGAAGGCGTTCTGCTCATACAGGCGGTCATAGACCGTATTGAAACGCTTGGCCAGCCCCTCTGCCTCCGACAGCGCCAACTGCCGTGCAGGTACGTTGGCTGGGTCTTCGGCTGCAGTTTGCAGAGCCGAGAACAATTTCTGCAGGGCGGGGGTGACACCGGTGGTACTACCCGCGAGCAGGGAATCAAGCTGGTTGATCTGACTCAGGTAGGCCTTGGTATCACTGTTGAGCGCCGTACTACTGCGTACCTGGGTAGTGAGGAACTCATTGTAGATGCGACGAACATCAGTCAGCGTCGTACCCGAACCGATATAGCCGGCGCCACTGAACTGCGGCGTGCGCGTGGCCTGGATCGTGTCCTGCCGGGAAAAGCCAGGCGTATTGACGTTGACGATGTTATGGCCGGTGACAGCCAGCGAAGTCTTGTTCGCCGCCAGGCCCGAGAGGCCTATGTTCAATAGGTCAGCCATGATTCACCCTCAAGTCCTTGTAGTGGCGCTATCGGCAGCGGCGATTGCTTGATAGGTCTGCATCTTGCGGGCGATCTGCGAGATCTTGCGCGCATAGTTCGGGTCGGTGGCGTAGCCGGCCTGCTGCAGCTCCTTGACGAAACGCTCCGGGTTCTCGGTGACGTTCAGAGCCTTCTCGTAGCGACCGTTGCTCTGCAAAAAGCTGACGTAATCGTCGAAGCTCTGCGCATAGGAGTCATAAGCACGGAAGCTGGCCGCCTCCTTGACCGCCTTGCCACCCTTGTATTCGGTGGTCAGCACGCGGGCCGATTCGCCCTCCCAGCTGCCATGGGACTTGATGCCGAACAGGTTGTGGCTGCTGTCACCATCACGGGTGCGGATGATCGACTTGCCCCAACCGGTTTCCAGCGCGGCCTGGGCCACCAGGTAACGCGGGTCGACGCCAATCTTCTCCGCGGCTGCTTCAGCCATCGGCAGCATGGTGGCGACGAATTCCTGCGGTGAGCTGAACGCGGCCTTGCCCGGAGCCAGCGGCGGCTGGGCGATACGGCGTCCCGTCAAGGCATCGCTGTTGGCCAGGCTCAGGCCTGCATCCTTGGACGCGGCGCCGGTCTTCGCCGGAATCCAGTCACTGCCGGCAAGGGCCTTGCCCTCGCCTTCTGCGGCCGATGGCACGATACCGGCCAGCAGGCGATCTGCCAGTTTGCCCGGCACGGAGAGGCGACGGCGATTGAGCAGCGCCACGTCATCGCGAAAACCTTCACTGCTGGCAACCTTGTCGGCCTTGACCTCAGCCGACGCAGCAGTTGGCTGCTCGATTTGCGCGAAGGGATTGGGACGGCTCGACGGCTGCTTGATCTTCGACATCTGCCGCACCAGCACGTCAGCCAGGCCGATACCACGCCCTTCCTTGGAAAGCGTCACGGCCAACTGCTGGTCGTGCATGTCCTGGTAGGTCTTGCTCTCGTTGCTGTTCATGAAGTTGCCCTCGCCGAACGCGGCGTTGGCCGAACGCATGGCCTTGAGCATTTCGTTCATGAACAGCGATTCGAACTCCTGCGCGACCTTGCGGATGTTCTGCTCGGTATCGCCGCCTACCTTGAACTGGTTGAGGCGATTCAGATCGGTGAACGCACCGCTGTCGACCGGGCTTTTACCGTTACCGAGCAAACCGGCTGAGAGTCGAGAATCCATATGGCAATCCTCCTCAGATCACGATCAGGTCGGCCTGAAGGGCGCCGGCTTGCTTGAGCGCCTCCAGGATGGCCATCAGGTCGGAAGGTGCTGCGCCTACCTGGTTAACGGCACGGACGATCTCGTCCAGACTGGTACCGGGGCCAAATTTGAACATCGGCTTGGCCTCTTCCTCGGCGCCTACACGCGAACGCGGCACCACTGCGGTCTGCCCACCGGACAAGGCTTCTGGCTGACTGACAATCGGGTCTTCGGTGATGGTCACGGTCAGGCTGCCGTGCGTCACGGCCGCCGGCTGCACCTTGACGTCCTGGCCGATGACGATGGTGCCGGTACGCGAATTGATGATGACCTTGGCTACTGCCTTGCCGGCCTCGACCTGCAGGTTCTCGAGGATCGACAGATAGTCGACGCGTTGATTCGGGTCGAGCGGCGCGCTGACGCGAATCGAACCGCCGTCGATGGCCTGGGCAACGCCAGGGCCGAGCAGATCGTTGATCTGGTCGACGATGTTCTTCGCCGTGGTGAAGTCGGGGCGATTGAGGTTCAGAGTCAGGTAATTGCCCTGATCGAAACCGCTCGGCACCGGACGTTCCACAGTGGCACCACCAGGAATGCGTCCAGCAGACGGCACGTTGACGGTGATGCGCGAGCCATCGGCGCCACTGGCATCGAAGCCGCCGACCACTAGGTTGCCCTGGGCAATGGCGTAGACGTTGCCATCGATGCCCTTGAGCGGCGTCATCAACAGGCTGCCGCCGCGCAGGCTCTTGGCGTTACCGATAGACGAGATAGTGATATCGATGGTCTGCCCCGGTTTGGCGAACGCCGGCAGGTCGGCATGCACCGACACCGCAGCGACGTTCTTCAACTGCACGTTGCCACCTGGCGGCACCTTGATGCCGAACTGCGCCAGCATGTTATTGAAGGTCTGCACGGTGAAAGGCGTCTGGGTGGTCTGGTCGCCACTGCCATTGAGGCCGACCACCAGGCCGTAACCGATCAACTGGTTGCTACGCACGCCCTGAATCGACGCCAGATCCTTCAGGCGTTCAGCCTGGGTCGGCAGACTCAACAGCATGCAGGCAAGCATGGTCGCCAGCAGCAGCCAGTCATTGGCGCCGCGGTGACGATAGCCACGATGAGCGACGGCGAACTGCCGGCGGCATGCGCCAGCCTGTGCCGACTCACTGCCGTGAACTCGCGTCCCTCGCTTGGTAGCCGAGGTCACAGCGAAAGCCTTGCGCGCCGAACCGCTGGCCATCACTCGCGCGTACCAGTTGGACAGGTGCTCGAGTAACAGGGACGGAGAGTGAGTCAGCCAGGTTTTCATCTACAGTTCCCCGCGATCAGAACGGCCACAGCGGGCTCATGAAGAAACGACTCATCCAGCCGGGCTGGCTGGCGTCGGCGAAGGCGCCCGTACCGGAATAGGTGATGCGCGCATCGGCAACCCGAGTGGAAGACACGGTGTTGTCGGTAGAGATGTCGTCGGCACGCACCAGCCCGGAAATACGCATCAGCTCATCGCCGGTATTGAGGGTCATCCACTTCTCGCCACGCACCGCCAGAATGCCGTTGGGCAGCACTTCAGCGACGGTCACGGTGACCGAGCCGGACAGGCTGTTGCTCTGCCCTGCCTGACCAGAGCCGGTGGCGTCACGCTGGGAGTTCCAGCTCGAATCCAGGCTCAGGTTGTTGTTGGTCATACCCAGCGCGCTGAGGCTGCGCAGCGGGTTGTCCGGCGCGACAGCCATGCCGAACAGGTTGGGCACGCCGAGGGTTCCGCTACTGTCTTTCTGCAGATTGCTGTTGGCGTTCTTGCTGGCCTGGGTGCGCTCGTTCAGCGTGATGGTGATGATGTCACCCACGCGAAATGCCTTGCGATCGTCATACAGGCCATTTTCGAAACCCGCCTGATAGATCGACCCATTGTTCTGTGCAGCCGGAAGTGGCGTACGCGGCAACACCGGCGCGTAATAGGGGTCATCCGGCTTGGCTGTCGGCGCCATGCAGCCGCTGGAGAGCAGCACGCCAGCCAACAGGGGGAAACAGAGAATTTGCCGGTTCATAACCACTACCTCGCGGCGTTCAAAACAGTGTCAAAAAATCAGAGGTTCTGTGTCACGAACGACAGCATCTGATCAGCGGTGGAGATCACCTTGGAGTTCATCTCGTAAGCACGCTGGGTGGTGATCATGTTGACCAACTCCTCCACCACGCTGACGTTGGAGTTTTCCAGGGTGTTCTGCAGCGTGGTGCCCAGGCCATTGAGGCCCGGATTGCCCACCTGCGGAGCGCCACTGGAACCAGTCTCCAGGAACAGGTTGTTACCGATGGCTTCCAGGCCTGCCGGGTTGACGAAGTCCGCCAACTGCAGATTGCCGATGATCTGCGGCTGCGGGTTGCCAGCCGTGGTCACCGAGACAGTGCCGTCTTCGCCGACAGTGAAGGTGCGCACTTCGTTGGGCAGCACGATTGCAGGCTCCAGGGCAAAGCCCTGAGAGGTGACGATCTGCCCATCGGAGTTGAGGTGAAAGCTGCCATCACGGGTATAGGAAACGGTGCCGTCGGGCTGCAGAATCTGGAAGAAACCACGGCCATTGACCGCCAAGTCCAGCGGCTGCTCGGTTGTTTGCAGGCTACCGGCGGTGAAGATCTTCTGCGTACCCACCACGCGCACACCAGTGCCGAGCTGCAAACCCGAAGGCAGCTCGCTGTCCTGGCTGGACTGGCCACCTGGTTGACGACGGATCTGATAGAGCAGGTCCTCGAATTCCGCGCGATCACGCTTGAAGCCGGTGGTCGCCACGTTGGCCAGGTTGTTGGAAATGGTGGTCAGGTTCATGTCCTGAGCGGACAAACCGGTCTTGCTGACCCACAGTGCCGGAAGCATATCGATTCTCCTCGGGCGCCGGTTTTACGGCGCCGCGTGCTGGTAATTAGCTAATTTGCAAAACCCGCGCCATGGCCGACGAGTTGTCCTCGGCGGTGCGCATCATCTTCACCGACAGCTCGAACTGGCGGGACAGGGAGAGGATGGCGGTCATTTCTTCAACGGCGTTGACGTTGCTCGCCTCGAGGAAACCCGAAGTCACCTGAACGGTTGCATCGGCCTCTACCTCGGGCTGCCCCTTCACACGGACCAGGCCATCGGTGCCCTTCTCCATGCTTTTCGGATCAGGGTTGACCAGCTTGATGCGATCGACTTCAGCCAATACGTTGGGGTTTTCACCAAGCGCACGGATGCTGATGGTGCCGTCCTGACCGATCTCCACCTTCTGCTCCGGCGGTACGGCAATCGGCCCGGCATTGCCCATCACCGGCAAACCGTTGCCGGTACGCAGCACGCCCAAGGCATCGATATTCAGACTGGCCGTACGAACATAGGCCTCGCTGCCATCGGGTGCCTGCACGGCGATCCAGCCCTTGCCGCCAATCGCCACGTCCATGTCGCGTCCGGTTTCCTGCAGCGAACCCGCGCGAAAATCCGTGGCCGGGCGTTCGCTCATGGCAAATACGCGCGCCGGATAGGTCTCGCCGAACAGCGGCATGGAGCGCGCCTGCTCGAAGTCGCGACGAAAACCCGAGGTAGAAACGTTCGCCAGGTTGTTGGCGTGGGCGCGCAGAGCCAACGTATTGTTCTGCGCTCCTGTCATGGAAACGTACAGCATCTTGTCCATGGTAATTCTCCGAGTGGGCGACGTGCCCTTGGCTCTTTGCATTGACTACAGCAAGCGCCGTGCCAGGCTCGAAAAATAAATACAAGACACTGATTTAAAAGGAATTTACAGGATTAGCATGAACGCTATAGAAGCGCGGCGGCGAGGTTTTGCCGGCCCAGAAACGGCAAAGCGGCAAGCCTGGCTTGCCGCTTTGCCCCCTCCCATCATCAACGCAGGTTGATGATCGTCTGGGTGATGGCGCTTTCGGTTTCGATGGTCTTGGCGTTGGCCTGGTAGTTGCGCTGAGCCACGATCAGGTTCACCAATTGATCCGACAACTCGACGTTGGAATCTTCAAGTGCACCTGCCTGCAGAGCACCCAGAGTACTGCTGCGCGGCGTACCAATCACCGGCTCACCGGATTCGAACGATTGCGCCCAGGCTGTCTTGCCCACCGGCGTCAGCCCCTGAACGTTGGCGAAGTTCGCCAGCAGCACCTGCCCTTGCACCTTGGACTGGCCGTTGGTGTAACGAGCGAAGATCACCCCGGTGTCGTCGATCTCGATACCCGCCAGCTGGCCTGTGGTGTAGCCATCCTGGCTGACAGCGTTGACCCCGAACGAGGCCGCGTACTGGGTCGAGCCGCGCATGTCGAAGGTGAAGGCCTCACTGTCAGCGCCGTTGGGCACCATGGTTCCAGGGTTGACCGGGTCTTTCTCAGCCGGCACCCAATCGGTATCAGCCAACGCAAAGATGCCATTGGGCGTGCCTCCCGGAATGGCCGGCGCATCCAGTGCCGGGTTGGCCGGCGTGCTGGCCAGCGGGGTGAATGCCGGCGTCGCCAGTTGTCCGGCGGCATCGAAGTTCACCGCATAGCTGAATGGTTGAGTACTGGATGGGTCGCGCGGATTGACTCCATCGATCAGCACATGCATCACCCAGCCGTTGTTGGCCGGCGCTTCGTTCTTGACGAAGTATTGGCTCATCACGTGAGCATTGCCCTGCGAATCGTAGATATTGGTCGAAGTGGACCAGTTGAAGGACTTCGAATCGCTCGGGTCGAAGGTCGGTGCCGCCATGGTTCCCGCGTTGGCAGGTCGCACAGCATTGGAGTTCAGGTTGAGGCGCTGGGTAACACTGGTGGTCGCCTTGGGCTCCTGCTGACCGGCGCTGATACGCAGATCTGCCTGTACCGGCAGGATATTGCCGCTGTCATCGGCCGTATAGCCCTGCAAGCGATAACCGAAGTTGTTGACGATATAGCCATCACGATCGGTGCCAAAGTAACCGGCGCGGGTATAGCCAATCTCGCCATTGTTGCTGGTCACGAAGAAACCGTTGCCGTTGATCGCCAAATCCAGCGCGTTGTTCGTGTAGTTGACGTTGCCCTGGTTGAACAACTGCGACACGTCTGCCAGTAGTACACCACTGCCCTGCGCATTCTTGCCGGTACCCAGAACGGAAGCAGCATAGACGTCGGCGAACTCGGCGCGCGACTGCTTGAAACCCGCAGTACCGGCGTTGGCGATGTTGTTGCCGGTAACGTTGAGGTCGCTGGTCGCGGCACGCAGGCCACTGAGACCAATATTGAACGACATGGAAGACTCCTTTGCCGGAACTGCCGGCGGCAATAGTTATTGGCCGATGACCTGCACTTGAGAAAGCGGAACGCTGCCCAGACCGGCGAGGTTGAGCATCAGCTCGCTACCGCCCAGGGTGACGCTGTCGACGTTAGCCGGGAGCAAGGTGTACAGCCCCTTGGTTTCGCTGCCGTAGGTGGCTTGCGCCTCGAACTTGTAGGTGCCCGGCGGCGCCACGTTGCCGTCGGAGTCCTTGCCATCCCAGATGAAACTGACGTTGCCGGCAGCCTGCTCGCCCAGGTTGACGCGGGTGACCAACGAGCCGGAATTGTCATAGACGTTGACGTACACGTTGCTGCTGCTGACCGGCAGAACAGTGCTGGCCTTGAAGCTTTCACTGGTATCGACCACGGCCTTCTCGCTCGGCACGATCACCTTACGACCGACCAGAGAAGACGCCTGCAACGCCTGCGAAGACTGGAAGCTGGACAGCATCGAACCCATGCTAGTGTTGAGCTTCTCGATCCCTTCGACCTGGCTGAATTGCGCCAACTGGGCGATGAACTCACCGTTGCCCTGCGGCTCCAGCGGGTTCTGGTTGTTGAGCTGCGCGACCAGCAAGTTGAGGAACTCGTTCTTGCCGAGGTCATTGCTCTTCGGTGCGTCCGGTTTGTGCTGATACTGATCCAGTACCGAGCCAGTGCCGCTTACTGTGCTCATCCCTAGTCTCCTCGTCTTGGCTTACTGACCCAGGGTCAGCACGCGCTGCAGCATCTGTTTGGCGGTATTCATCATTTCAACGTTGGTCTGGAAGGCGCGACTGGCGGAAATCATGTCGGCCATTTCCTCGACCACGTTGACGTTCGGGTAATAGACATAACCGTCGGCATTGGCCATCGGATGATCCGGCTCGTAGCGCGGCATCAGGCTGCTCTGATCCTCGATCACGCCGAGCACCTGGACACCACGACCAGCCTCATCCTGCTCGGCGAACAGCGAACCACGGTCGCCACCTTGTGCCTGCTGAAATACGGTGGCGAACACCGGGTGGCGAGCGCGGTAAGTTTGGTCCAGGCTCGAGGACACGGTTTCTGCGTTGGCGATGTTGCTGGAAATGGTGTTCAGGCGAGTGCTCTGCGCGCTCATGCCGGTTCCGGCGATGTTGAAGACACTGGCAAGGGACATGGTCGCGCTCCTTATTCGCCACGCAGGGCTGCAGTCAGCCCTTTGAATTTGCTATTGAGAAAGGTGAAGCTGGCCTGGAACTGCACCGAGTTTTCGGCGTAGTTCGATTGCTCGATCTGCAGGTCGACACTGTTCTGGTCCAGCGACGCGTGGAACGGCGTGCGGTACGGCAGTTCAGCTTCGCCGCTGCTGATGCCCTCGGCCGGAATGTGGCGGCTATCGGTGCGATTCAGGGAAACGCCACCACGCTGCATGCGACTGCTCTGCTCAGCCAGGACACTGGCGAAGTCCAGGTCACGAGCCTTGTAGTTCGGCGTGTCGGCGTTGGCGATGTTGTTGGCCAGCACCTCGGCGCGCTGGGCGCGGAAACCGAGGGCCTGTTCGTGGATGCCGAGTGCTCTGCCGAAGTTGATGCTCATGTTCCGAACCTTTGCCGCTTGGGCCATGTGGTCTCTGTTGCGAACTATCCAGCAAAGGCTGTGCCAACTTATTTAAATCAATAAAATCAATAGCTTATTGGATGAAAAACAGGGAAATAGCGGCAAAGCGGCAAGGCTTTACCGCCTATTGGCAAGCAGGCGGCAAAGCCAACCGGACAGATTGCCGCCCCGCCGAACCCTAGGGTGCGCCATGCGCACCGGCTCTTCAGCCCCGCCAGGTCGCTGGTGCGCACAGCGCACCCTACCCAACCGGTCACGTGCAGCCGAACCGTCATCTCCAGCTCTGGAAACGCAAACGGGAGGCCACAGGCCTCCCGTTGTTGATACCAAACATGCCTTGCGGTTATTTGGCCTTGTAGATGATCCCCGGACTGCACTGCACCATCTGGTACTTCTCCGGCAGGCCATTGAGCGCCTCGGAGGCGCCGAGGAACAGATAACCACCTGGCTTCAGCGTGGCATGGATACGCGTCAGGATGTCCTTCTTCACTTCTGCCGAGAAGTAGATCAGTACGTTGCGGCAAAAAACGATGTCGAACTTGCCCAATGCCGCGTAGCTATCCAGCAAATTCAGCGGGCGGAACTCGACACGGCTCTTGATCGGCGCCTTGACCTGCCAGCGCCCCGGCCCTTTGGGGTCGAAATAGCGCTGCAGACGCTCCTGCGAAAGGCCACGGCCCATGGCCAGGCTGTCGTACTCGCCGGATTTGCAATTGGTCAGCATCGACGGCGAAAGGTCGGTGGCAACGATCTGCACACCTGCCTTGAGCTGACCGAGGTTGGTGCGCTCGAACTCGTCGATGGACATCGACAGCGAGTAAGGCTCCTGGCCGGACGAACAAGCTGCCGACCAGATACGCAGGCGCTGGGCCGGGTAAGCCTTGATCAACTCCGGCAGCACGCGATTCTTGAGCACCTCGAAGGGATAAGTGTCACGAAACCACAGGGTCTCGTTGGTGGTCATGGCATCGACGACCTGCTCACGCAGGCCTCCGCGCGGCTGGCTTTGCATGCGCTGCACCAGTTCGCCCAGGGTTTTGATGCCGTTCTGTTCCATCAGCTTGTTCAGACGGCTGGAGACCAGGTACTGCTTGTTGCTACCAAGCAAAATACCGCAGGCCTTTTCCAGGAAAGTCCGGAACTGCTCAAAATCCAAATTACCTGAAGACACTAGTGCCGCCTCTGCAACCATAACGTTCGCCGAAGGTCGCCCTTCAGCCCCCATCCGATACACGAATGCGATCGACCACACGCGCCGCCAGATCATCTGGCTTGAACTTGGCGAGGAAGTCGTCAGCACCGACCTTCTTCACCATCGCCTGGTTGAACACACCGGAGAGCGAAGTATGCAGGAGGATATGCAGCTTCTGCATGCGTGGATCACTACGAATCTCCGTAGTCAGCGTATATCCGTCCATCTCGGGCATCTCGATGTCGGAAATCAGCATCAGCAGTTCCTTGTCGGGATTATGCCCCTCGTCCGCCATTTTCTTGAGGTAATTGAGCGCCTGACGGCCATCGTTCAGCGCGGTCACCTCAACGCCAACGGTCTGCAAGCAGCGAGAAACCTGCTTACGCGCCACCGAGGAGTCATCGACGATCAACACGTGCTTGGTCACCGCCTGACTCTGCACCTGATCATCGATGACGCCAACGGAGATCACTTCAGAGGTCGGCGCGACTTCGGCAAGAATCTTCTCGACATCGATGATCTCGACCAACTGCTGGTCAAGCCGCGTAACCGCTGTCAGGTAGTGATCGCGCCCGGTGCCCTTGGGTGGCGGATGGATCTCCTCCCAGTTCATGTTGACGATACGTTCGACCGAGCGCACCAGAAAACCCTGAACCTTGGTGTTGTACTCGGTGATGATCACGAAGCTGGTCTTCAAATCTTCCAGTGCGGCGCGGCCAGTCGCGATGGAAAGATCGAGAATCGGAATGGTGCCCCCGCGAATGTTGGCCACACCCCGCACCACCGGACTGGATTTGGGCATGATGGTGAGTTTCGGGCATTGCAGCACCTCTTTCACCTTGAATACGTTGATACCGTAAAGCTGTGGGCCTTCCAGGCGAAACAGCAACAACTCCAAGCGGTTCTGCCCTACCAGCTGCGTGCGCTGGTTAACCGAATCCATCAACCCGGCCATGCCCGGACTCCTTCTTGTCTAGTAACGCCTACCCCAATGAGCCTAGCAGGCGGCACGGGGCTTGCTTTGCATTGCTTATGAAGCAGAGAACGTCATCATTCCGTCAGCTACTGGCAAAGTGCCTTGTGCCCTTGCCCGTTTTACTCGCTTTGCCGATCCTCGGCTACAGCGCTACAGCGGCGGCGACCTTCACCAGCACTGAAGAACTTATCGGCGCCACTGAGGCCTTTCTTGAGCAGGCGACCACTGAATATCTACAGCGTAGCGAAATTCAGGGTCGCCATGAGATTCGCGTCAATCGCCTCGACCCGCGGTTGCGCCTGCCACTGTGTGATCAGCCGCTGACCACCACGCTGGAGAGCCCAGCTCAGCCGCTGGGCCGTGTCACTACGCGCGTGCGCTGTGACGGCAGCGCTCCGTGGACAGTATTCGTGCCCGCTGAAGTGCGCTTGTATCGCCCCATCGTCGTACTGACTCGCCCCCTCAAGCGCATGAGCGTAGTCAAAGCTACGGATTTGAGCCTGGTTGAACGCGATGTCGGTCAATTGGGTCAGAACTTTCTCACCGACCTGAATCAGGCGATCGGCAAGAAATTGACGCGCCAGCTCGGCAGTGACCAGATTCTTCTGTCTATCCACCTGCAAGTAGCCGAGGTCATTCGTCGAGGAGATCAGGTGGTGATAAGCGCTCGTGGCTCCACGGTCAACGTACGCATGCCCGGCGAAGCCCTGACCGACGGGGCCCCGGGCGAGCAGATCAACGTGCGTAACCTACGCTCGCAGCGAGTGGTTCGCGCTCGAGTAGTCGGGCCAGGGCAGGTAGAAGTATCAATGTAGGCATGTTTCTTGTAGCGCAAAGGTCTGGCGATTCCCTACACTGTTTAACGACGCGATGAAATTAATCCTAAAGTTTTCCTGGCAGCAGCCGAGAAGCATGGCAAGCGTCCACCATATCGTCTGAGGTTCTGCATCATGGTCATCGACTTCAACCGGCTGAACAATGCCAATACGCCCGCCAATGCGGGGCGTACCGGCGCGACTCAGGCTGGCAATCGCAATGAGTCGGCACAGCCGAACAAAGCGCCTGTCACCGGTACTGATGAACAGACCAACACCAAGAGCGGTGAATCGGTGCAACTGAGCCGTGAGGCACAGCAGTTGCAAACAATCGGCGAGAAGCTGCGTGATCAGCCCATCGTCAACAAGGAGCGTGTGGCCCAGCTGAAACAGGCCATCGCTGATGGCAGCTATCAGGTCGACAGCAAACGCGTCGCCCAGAAACTGCTCGACTTCGAATCCCAGCGCTAGTCTCAGGGCTGCGCTGGGGGTGTTGGACGCCCGACCCCCAAGAGCCCGCCATGAACGACACAGCCTTGCTTGACCTCTTCACCCACGATATCGGCACCGCCGGGCAATTGCTTGAGCTGATCGATAGCGAATTCCAGGCCCTCACCGAACGCGACCTGCCGCGCCTCGACAGCCTGCTCAGTGAAAAACAACCTCTGCTTGCCCTGCTTCAACAGCACGGCAACGAGCGCAGCCGTCTGCTGCAAAACGCCGGTCTGAGTGCAGATCGCGAAGGGCTCACCGCGCTGGCGAGCAAGTCCTCCGTAGGTGATCAGTTACTGGTACGCAGTGAGGAGCTGTCCGCTCTCCTGCAGCGCTGCCAGGAGGCCAATCTGCGCAATGGGCGTTTGATTCGCGCCAACCAGGCCTCGGTCGGCAGCGTCCTTGGTATTCTTCGCGGCGCAGAGACACCCGGCCTCTATGACAGCCGTGGTAGTGCCGCTAGAATCGCGCAGCAAAGACCGCTCAGCCAGGCCTGAGCCATCCCCCAACAAAAAGCACAGGGACATGCAGGCACTCTGCCAGTATGCTAGTGCCGTTATAGCTCATGAACCGGAGAGTTCCGTCCTGTGTCCAGCGCGTTCAACGACGAGAGCGGTCCTCAGCCGCCCAAGGTGCTCAAGACATCCGTCGAGATCATTGCCACCCTGCGTCAACTGCAACAGAACCACGATCCCCTGATCATTCAGTTCAGGGGACGCGGCCTGCGCTTCCAAAGCTACCTGGTTGAAATCGATAAAGACCGTGCTCGCGTGGCACTGGACGAAATCATCCCCAACGATGGCGAGCGTTTTCTCAAACAGGGTGAAACCTTCAACATAGAAGCGTTTCGCGACGGAGTACGCGTCGCCTGGACCTGTGATCATGACGTGCAGCTCGGCGAGCTCGAGGGAGCCCCCTGCTACTGGGCGCCGCTACCCAGTGAGGTGATCTATCACCAGCGCCGCAGCGCCTTTCGCGCACAATTGAAACAAAGCGATCTGGTCAAGGTTGTGCTCAATGGTGACAAGCTGCGCGAGCCGCTGCCAGGCCATCTGCTGGACATCTCGGCCACCGGCTGCAAACTGCGTTTCGTCGGCAATCTCAGCCAGCAATTAAGCAATGGCCAGGTGCATGAGCGACTCACCGCTTACCTGCCCTTTGGCAACATGACCTGCGCTGTGGAGTTACGTCACGTGCAATACGAGGACAAGGTCGACATGACCTTCGTCGGCACTCGTTTTCATCGCATGACCGGTCTGGAGCAACGCCAGGTCGAGCGCTTCGTCTATCAACTGCAACGCGAGGCCCGCCGCACGGAGAGCGACGGGGCCTTCTGACGCCCTACAGCCGCTGCTGCTCCGCCTGCGTTTTCTGCTGTTCCTCTTCAGCCGCCGTTGCCGCAGCGGCGGCAGGCTCCTGCATCTGCTCCTGCACCGTCTGCTCATCGACCCTCGGGTCGAGCGCAGCGACCAGCGGTGAACTGGTGACGTTACCCGGCATGGCCATATGGTGCAGCGGCGCGTCATCGACCTGATGCAAGTGAGTCACCACTTCAGGACGAATGCGCCAGACCAGAATCAACGCGCAAACGCTGACGAACACATAAAGCATGTTGGCGCCGTAGAAACGCATCAGCACGCCAGCCAGCAGCGGGCCGATGCAGGCGCCCACGCCGAAGGTGACCAGCAGCATGGCCGTCAAGGACACGCGGCGCTCGGGCTCGACGTGGTCATTGGCCAAGGCCACTGCCAGTGGGTAAAGACTGAACTGCATCAGGCTGACCAGAAAGCCAACGCCGAACAGCAAGCCGAGGAAGACCTCCGGCATTGCCGCCAGCGGCAAGGCAGCCAGCAGCAGCAAGACCGAACAGCCACGAATCAGGCGCACACGATCATGCCGATCGGATAGCCAGCCCAGCGGCCATTGCACCAGCAAGCCGGCAAGAATGCAGCTACCCATGAACAGACCCACCTGTTCGGTAGACAAGCCCATCCGCGTGGCGTACAGCGGCGCCAGACCGTAGAACGATCCGATCAGCAGACCGGCCACCGAGATAGTGGTCAGTGACAGCGGCACACGCTTGAGGAAGAAACGCAGCTCCAACGGCGCCGGATGCAAAGGTGCCGGGTGCAGGCGCCGGGTCAACGCCACCGGCACCAGGCACAGCGCGAAGCACAGAGCGACCAGCATCAACAGCTCCAACCCCAGCGTCGGATGCAGGACCAGAGCCAGCTGGCCGAGGATCAGCCCCAGATAGGAGGCCGCCATGTAGCCACTGAACACCAGGCCACGCTGTTTGACTTCCGCCTGCTCGTTGAGCCAGCTCTCGATGACCATGTACTGGCACATCATGCCCAGCCCCACCAGCATGCGCAGGAATAACCAGAACGGCAGCCACTCCACCAGACCGTGGCCAAGCACCGCTGCGGTAACCACCCCGGCGCAGGCCACGTAGGCACGGATGTGCCCGACCCGACCGATCAGCCGATGCCCCAGCTTGCCACCCAGTACCAGGCCGAAATAGTTGGCCGCCATCAACGCACCGACCCACAGACCATCCACGGTATCGGCCAGACGCAGTGCCAGATAAGTACTCAGCAAACCTGAGCCGAGCAGCATCAGCAGAGTGGCAAAGTACAGTGAGCGGAATGACTTCCAGATCAGTCGCATTGGCGGGTAAAGCTCCTTGTTCGGTAACCGGGATTGGCGTCAGGCCTGTGCGGCGAGAACACGGCGCTCCCAGGGCGTAATTTCATCGTAGAAGCTGGTCAGCTCCAGAGTCTTGCTGGCGATGTAACCTTCGATGAATTCAGCACCGAACAGTTCTATAGCCAGCTCGCTGCGTTTCAGACGCTCGATAGCGGCGTGCATGGTACAGGGTAGCGCCAATTCTTCTGGCACCTCGAACTCGCCTTGGATCGGCGCGCTCGGTTGCAGTTCACGCTCAAGACCATGCAGACCAGCGGCCAGGCTGGCGGCCAAAGCCAGATAAGGGTTGGCATCAGCCCCTGGCAGGCGATTTTCCACGCGTCGTGCAACGGGGACACTGGCAGGGATACGCAGTCCCGCCGCGCGATTGTCGGCCGACCAGCAGGCATTGTTCGGCGATGCATAGGGGTGGCACAGGCGCTGGTAGGAATTCACGTGCGGCGCGAAAAGCAGGATGAAATCGGCCATCGCCGCCTGTTGACCGCCAATGAAGTGGTAGAAGGCTGGCGTGGCCTCACCATTGTCAGCAGTGAAGATATTGCGGCCGCTACCCTGCTCCACCACGCTCTGATGAATATGCATGGAGCTGCCCGGCGTGTGCGCCAGCGGCTTGGCCATGCAGACCACGGACAGGCCATGCTTGAAGCCGACCTCCTTGAGCAGGTGCTTGAACAGGAAGGTCTGATCGGCCAACTGCAACGCGTCGCCATGCAACAGGTTGATCTCGAACTGACTGACACCCATCTCGTGCATGAAGGTGTCGCGCGGCAGCCCCAGCGCCTCCATGCAGCGATAGACCTCGGCAAAGAACGGCCGCAGGCCATTACCGGAACTGACACTGAACGCCGAGCCGCCGTCCTCGCGACGACCATCCAAGCCCACCGGCGGCTGGAATGGCTGCTGCGGATCAGGGTTGGCGGCAAACACGAAGAACTCCAGTTCGGTCGCCACCACCGGCTGCCAGCCATGCTCGGCGTAACGCGCCAATACCCCTTTGAGCAGGCCACGAGTGGACAGGCCAGAGCTGCGCCCGTCCAGTTCGTCCGCGTCGCAGATGGCCAGCGCGCGCGGCGACTCGCTCCAGGGCAGACGGTGGATCTGGTGAGGTTCGGCATTGAGCGCCAGATCACCATCGTCACCGCCGTAGAAGCGTGCCGGCGGATAACCACCCATGATGCATTGCAACAGTACACCGCGAGCGAGCTGCAAACGTCGCCCCTCGAGAAAACCGGCCGCGGTCATCACCTTGCCACGGGGGACGCCATTGAGGTCGGGGGTTACGCAATCGATCTCGTCGATACCCTGCAGCAGGGTTTCCAGGTCGCAGCGGCTGGCAGTGCTCATAATCTGTTGTCCTTGAATGACGCAAATACCGCTCTATGGCGGCGCAGCGTACAAAATACGCATCAGTCGTTCGATATTTCAAGCAGGCGAAGCTTACCGAGATGCGACACCGGCTTGCACCCTGTCGCCCAGTTGCCTGGCGCCTGGACCGAAGCCCGGCGAGGCTGTGCTAGAGTCGCGCGCTATTTTTTCGGCCCACCTCCCGAGGCGGTGCTGGAAGCCCTCTCGATCCAGGCTCAGCGCCACCTGCGCCGTGCTCAGCAACCAGAGAACCACGCGATGTCCCAAGCCATCCACCCTGCCTTGCAGCTCCTCAACCGCACCAGCCTGGTGACGCAGATCATCATCGGCCTGCTCGCAGGTATCGCCCTTGCCGTCATCGTTCCGCAGACCGCCCTGTCGGTTGGCTTCATCGGCAACGTTTTCGTCTCGGCGCTGAAAGCGGTGGCTCCGGTGCTGGTACTCATCCTGGTGATGTCGTCCATCGCCAACCATCAGCAAGGCCAGCAGACCCACATCCGTCCGATCCTGATGATGTACCTGATCGGTACCTTCAGCGCCGCACTAGTCGCGGTAGTGGCCAGCTTCGCCTTCCCCTCCTCGCTGGTGCTGAGCAGCCAGGCCGCAGAATTGACACCGCCCGGCGGCATTGGCGAGGTGCTCAAGACCCTGCTGATGAACGCGGTCGACAACCCCGTCAATGCTCTGTTGAAGGGCAACTTCATCGGCATTCTGGCCTGGGCCATCGGCCTCGGTTTTGCCTTCCGCCATGCCAGTACCAGCAGCAAACAACTGCTCGGCGACCTGTCCAATGCTGTCACCGCCATCGTCAAGCTGGTGATCCGCCTGGCGCCGCTGGGCATCTTCGGCCTGGTCGCAGCGACCCTGGCCGAATCCGGCTTCGACGCCCTGCTGGGCTACCTGCATCTGCTGGTGGTGCTGGTCGGCTGCATGCTGCTGGTGGCCCTGGTCATGAACCCGGTGCTGGTGTACTGGAAGATTCGTCGCAATCCCTACCCGCTGGTGCTGACCTGCCTGCGTGGCAGTGCGATCACCGCTTTCTTCACCCGCAGTTCGGCCGCCAACATCCCGGTCAACCTGCAACTGTGCAAGGACCTGAACCTGCACGAAGAAACCTACTCCGTCTCCATTCCACTTGGTGCCACCATCAACATGGCCGGCGCAGCAATTACCATCACCGTCCTGACCCTGGCGGCCGTGCACACCCTGGAGATCCCCGTCGACCTGCCCACCGCCCTGCTGCTCAGCGTACTGGCCTCGATCAGTGCCTGCGGCGCCTCGGGCGTGGCTGGCGGCTCGCTGCTGCTGATCCCGCTGGCCTGCAGCCTGTTCGGTATACCTAATGAGGTGGCCATGCAGATCGTCGCCATCGGTTTCATCATCGGCATCGTTCAGGACTCGGCGGAAACCGCGCTGAACTCTTCTACCGACGTGCTGTTCACGGCGGCTGCCTGCATGGCGAAAGAAGAACACCAGGGCTGAAACAAAAGAAGGCTTGTGCGATGCGCAAGCCTTCTTTCTATCACACGGAGCAAGAGCTCAAACTTGTCGTATGCAGCTCACTGCTGCGCTGCCAGAGCGAACCCCTGAACGGACTGGGCGGCCTGGTAGAGAATCTGCCCGACGAGGTCGATCTCGGCCTCGCTGATGATCAGCGGTGGCAGGAACCTGACGGTCGCCCCGTGGCGCCCGCCCAGCTCGACGATCAACCCGCGCTCCAGACAGGCACGCTGCAGTTTGCGCGCCCGTTCACCATCAGCTACGGGACGACCAGCACCGTCATTGCGGGACGGGTCGACGATTTCCATACCCAGCATCAGGCCACGGCCTCGTACATCACCCACCCAATCGAACTCGGCTTGCAGCCCCTGCAGTACACCTTGCAACCGAGTACCGACGTTACGCACGTGATCGGTGATGCCTTCGCGCTGAATGAAGCGCAAGGTGGCATCACCAGCGGCCATGGCCAACTGGTTACCACGGAAGGTGCCAGCATGGGCGCCCGGCTGCCATTGATCGAGCTCGCCACGATAGACCACCACTGAGAGCGGCAAACCGCCGCCGATGGCTTTCGACAGCGTGATGACATCTGGGCTGATCGAACTGCGCTCGAAGGCGAAAAGATCACCGGTACGGCCGATGCCGCACTGAATCTCGTCGAGAATCAGCGGAATGCCATGCTCACGGGTGATAGCCCGCAGCCCCTGCAACCAGCGATCCGGCGCGGGAATCACGCCGCCCTCGCCCTGCACCGTTTCCAGGATCATCGCGGCTGGCTGGGTCACACCACTTTCCGGGTCGCTGAGCAGATGGCGAATGTAATGCAGGTTGGCATCGATCGATTGCTCGCCGGACAACCCGAACGGACAGCGGTATTCATGTGGATATGGCAGGAACTGCACACCGGACAGCAACCCGCCCAACGCGCTCTTCGGTCCAAGATTGCCACTGATCGAGAGCGTGCCAAGGGTCATACCATGGTAAGCACCATGGAACGCCAGCACGCTCTGCCGCCCGGTTGCCGTGCGCGACAGCTTGAGCGCCGCCTCCACGGCATCCGCCCCGGTCGGGCCGCAAAACTGGATACGCGCGTCCTTGGCGAACTCACTAGGCAGCAGATCGAACAGGGTCTGCACGAAGGCATCCTTGATCGAGGTGCTCAGATCGAGGGTGTGCAACGGGATGCCCGATGCCAGGGTTCGCTGGATCGCCTCGATCACCACCGGATGATTGTGCCCGAGCGCCAGCGTACCGGCACCCGCCAGGCAATCGATGTAGACCTGCCCTCGCGAATCCTCGACGTAAACACCCTGTGCCCGCTTCAACTCCAGCGGTATGCGCCGCGGATAGCTGCGCGCATTGGACTCGCGCTGTGTTTGCCGTTGCAGCAATGGCGTGCTGTCGAGGCAGTAGCGCTGGCTTAGCCCAGTATGGCGATGCCTTAGTTCGAGAGGAATGTTCGTTGTCGGGGTAATCACGCTCATGATGGCCTCCTCGCTTCACACAAGTAGTGCGTTCTCTGACGGCAGCCCTTCGAAAACTTCGAAAGGAACGAGACAACGAACCTTGAATAAGTCGTAGGCGGCGACACCTTTGTCGCCGCCCTCCCTACCTGCTCTTACTTCCTTTAGAAGTCGTAACGAGCAGCTACGCCCAGGGTCATTGGCGCACCGACATCGAGCAGGTCGTCGCTCTGGTTGTTGGTGATGTATTCCTCATCGAAGAGGTTGTGCACATAACCGCTGAGGGTCAGGTTGCCAATAGGCAGCTCAGCGTTCAGGTTTACCAAGGTCACGCTGTCATTGCGGCGTACCTTGGTGATTTCACGTGCGCCATTGGCATCGAAGTTGGAGATGCTCCGCCCCTGATAAACGACATTTCCACCTATCATCAGACCGTTGTTGAAGGTGTAGTTGGCTCCCAGGTTGGCCATCTGTTTTGGCGCATAGACGAATTCGTAACCACTGAGATCCACGCCATCGCGGACGAACGACTTGTACTTGGTATCGTTGTAGGCGAACCCAGCATTGACCAGCAGTTGCGATGTCACCAGATACTCGGCGGAGAACTCCAGACCCACCATCCGGCTCTTGGCCGCGTTGGCTACTTGGGTGGTGCCATCGGCAATATTGCGGAACGACACCTGCTGGTCCTTCCACGTGGTGTGGTAGAGGTTGGCCGTGGTACGCAGACGGCGGTCCAGCCAGTTGCCACGCCAGGCCAGCTCATAGGTACTGGTGAACTCAGGATCGTAGCTATCGTGGCGAGAGCGGCTGCGAATGTTCACACCACCACTGCGATAGCCGCGCTGCCAGGTCAGTCCAAGCACCTGATTATCGGTCAGGTCATGGCTGATACCGATTTTCGGTAGCAACACGCTGGAACTGAGATCACGATCAACCGAAGGGTCGGTTGCGAGGCTCAGCACATCGATGGGGTAATTGATCTTGGTGTTGTTCTTTTCATGATCCCAGCGCAGGCCAGTGATCAATTGCCAGTCGTCCACGAACTCCCAATTGAGTTCACCGAACAACGCGTGGCTGTTGATTTTGGTCTCCCCCTTCTGATTCAACAACACCGTCCCGTTGTTGACCAACTGATCGTCGATCTCGCCTTTTGAACGACCCAGGTATACGCCAACTACACCATCGAGCCGATCTGACGCATAACCCATGCGTAGCTCCTGGCTACCCAAAGTCTGTTCATGATGGCGGGGAGATGTCTGAGTCACGCTCGTCAAGCGGTCGAAGTCGAGAATGGAGTCGTACTTGGACCAGGTGCCAGAGGTGACGCTGGTCAGAGTCCAGAAGTCGTCCAAACGATAATCGACTTTGGCGGTGGCGGTGTTCTGGTTGAGCGTGTTGTAGGTCTCGGTGTTCTCGTAAATGCTGTAGTAATCGGGCTTGCCGTTGGATGCGGCCGTGGCATTAAGGCCACTGCGCTGCTTGGTACGGCTGAAGGTCAGCAGCACGTCCATGTCGTCGGACGGCAGAATAAGGAACTTGCCTCGAATATTGGACGAGCGCAGCTGGTTGGCGTCCATGTCCAGGAATTCGTTCTCGATATAGCCGTCAGACGTCTGGTAATCGACAGCCAAGCGCCCGGCGATGATGCCATCGACCAAAGAGCCGTTGGCCATGGCCGACGCCCCACGCTCACCATACTTGCCTGCGTTGCTTCTCACCGAGAACTCGGGATCGAAAGTCGGATCCTTGCTCTTCATGATGATGGCACCTGCCAGAGAGTTACGTCCCTGGGTGGTCGACTGGGCGCCACGGTAAATTTCCACCTGTTCCATGTCCCACAGCTGCATTGGATTGTGAGTGAGCAGACGATTGACCTGCAGTGCATCGTCGACATAGACGGACACGGCACCGTTCATCGCAGCGGGCCCCTGGTCATCGAACCCACTCACCGGAATACCGCGAATACCCCAGTTCTCGTTCCCCGACTGAGCGTAAACGCCCGGCGTACGATCCAGCACCCCCTGAAGATCCTGGTCGCCATGGATGCGTATGTCTTCACTGGTCACCACCGCAACGCTGGACAGCGTTTTGTCCTGGCTGCGCTGGATCTTCTCCCCCGTGATGACCACTTCCTTGAGCTGCAGAGCTTCCTCTTTCTTGGCCTCTTCGGCTGCCAGCAGCGGAGTCGCAGCCATCAGACCGGACGCTACAGCCAGCGCCAACGTGTTCTTCTTGAAATTGCTCATTTGCCCCTCGGCTCCTTCGCCTGTGCTTATTTTCGAAGCGAACGCACGGCCGCTTCCTACTCCTCCCCAAGCTTCGGCGGCAGAAGCCAGAAGCTCACAGGTGCGAAATATTATCGACTGCAAGAATATTTGCAATCTTTACGATAGTGATTATCATTTGAAATCTTCTTGCAAGTAGAGCAGTCATGCAGGAAGCCGATGCTGCATTGCCGCATCACTCCCGACATAAACCTCTTGAATGGAGGGATGGACTTTGGTCCTTCGTCTACACGGAAGCCCAGCTCACACTGCTCTACTCATCGAGTGCTCTGCCATAGCCGGGCAGCGCTCGGCCAGGAGCCTCGAGCAATCGCTCGGCCCTGCTCTATCCCTGCACCCGGCAGAACCACCGCGCTTTACCGTAAGGATCGCCCGCATATGAATCAGCTTGCCGACGTACTCGCGGCCGAAGCTTTTCGTCCGTCCCGCGTGCAGGATGGCTGCATGGTCACCTCACTGCTGGACGACCATCCGCTCCCCCTCTTGATTGCCAGCCAGGAAGGCCAGTCGATCCATACCCTGAGCGAGTCATTGCGCGCTCTTGCCATCGAAGCCTTGAGCACGACAGGCGGCGTATTGCTGCGCAACTTCAAGGTGCCGACACCATTGGACTTCAAGCGCTTCGCGGCCAGTTTCGGCATGCCCCTGGGCACCTACGAGTTCGGCTCCACGCCGCGCAGCAAGGTGTTCGCCGGCGTCTACAGCTCGACCGAATACCCGGCGCACCAGAGCATTCCCCTGCATAACGAGCAGTCCTATACGCGCCAGTGGCCATCGCGCATCTGGTTCCACTGCATGACACCGAGCCAGACCGGCGGGGAAACCCCAATCGCCGACAGTCGCCAGGTGTACCAGGCGATCGATCCGGCCATCCGCGAAGAGTTCATCGCCAAGGGCTTGCTCTATGTACGCAACTACAGCAGCGCCCTCGACCTGCCCTGGCAGCAGGTGTTCAACACCGATGACCGGGTCAAGGTCGAGCAGTACTGCCAGTCTCAGGGCATCGACTGGAACTGGTCGGAAGACGGCGACCTGAGCACTCGCCAGCTATGCCAAGCGGCCGTCCGCCACCCTGTCAGCCAGGAGTGGGTGTGGTTCAACCAGGCCCACCTTTTCCACATTTCCGCCATGGAACAGAATCTGCGCCAGACGCTGATCGACGCCGTCGGCGAAGAGCAGTTGCCGCGCAATGTCTATTTCGGCGACGGCACGCCAATCCCGGACGCCACTCTGGATGCCATTCGCGCTGTCTATGCCGAGACCTGCGTGGCTTTCCCCTGGCAGGCCGGCGACGTGCTGATGCTCGACAACCTCCTGGTCGCCCATGGCCGCAATCCGTTCAGCGGTGACCGCAAGGTCATCGTGGCGATGGCCTAGTGATGAATATGGATAACCCCATCCCTGCGCTACGCCCTCTGAGCGAGGCCGATGCACGCTGCGTACGCCAGTCATTCGCCCAGAGCCGCCTGTGGTTCCTGCATCAGTTGGAGCCAGGGCGCGCCCAACACAACATCCTGGTGCGCATGGTGCTGCAAGGCCCGGCCTTGCAGGCCGAACGCCTGAAACATGCGCTCGATGCACTGTGCCCACGCCACCCGGTGCTGCGCGCCTGCTACCGCACGGCACAGTCCGGCCCGGAACAATGTCAGGCCGAGCGCCAGTCCATCACCCTGGAGCAGCATGATCTCAAAGGTCTGAGCACCGAGGATCGCAACCACGCCCTGCAGGGCCTGCTGCACACGCAGCAGAACACCCCTTTCGACCTGGAGAACGGCCCGATGATGCGAGCCTGCCTGCTCGATCTCGACGTCGCTGCGCAGGAGCTAATCATCGTCATTCACCACATCGCCTTCGACGGTCGCTCGGGGGAAATCCTCCTGCAGGATTTGGCGCATTACTACACAACCCAGGAACCTGGCGCACCAGTTCCTGGCAGCTTGCAGTACGCCGATTTCGCCGCCTGGGAACCTCTCTACATCACACCCCAGCGAATCGAGAGCGAAATCGCCTTCTGGCGTGACCACCTGGCCGGCATGCCGCTGCAGCTGGAGTTCGCCCGCCGTGTGCGCAGCGAAGGGCCAGCGCTGGGTGGTCGGTACGCCTTCGTCATCCCTGCCGCCAGGGTCGAGCGACTCAAGCAGACATCGCGCCGCCTACGCCTACCGCTATTTGTGACCCTGACCGGGCTGTTCCAGGCATGGCTGCACTACCTCAGCGGCCAGCACCGCTTCCTCATTGGCACCGATGTGCATGGTCGCGACCTGCCGGCGCTGCAGGACATCTTCGGCTTCTTCGTCAACCAGCTCACCCTCAAGTGCGAGCTAGATGACGAACTGAGCCTCGGCGAGCTGTTGGCACGGACCCGCCAGACCATCCGCGAGGCCCACGCACATCGCCAGTTGCCCTTTGATCTGCTGGTGTCGCAGTTAGCACCACAGCGCAAGACGGATCGCTCGCCACTGTTCCAGGCCAAGTTCAACTACCAGCGTGATCGCTTCAGCATCGATGGACTCGGAGAAGCTCGCCTCGTCCACACCCAGGTGATCCAGGATCTGGCCGGCTTCGATCTGGTGCTCGATCTGATGCATCGCAACACAAGCATCGAAGCCACACTGGAGTACGACCGACGCTTGTTCAGCGCCGACGAGATCGAGCGCTTCGCCAGTTTCTGGCAGTCCCTGCTGGACCAGGTCGACGACCTTCTGGAGCGATCGATCAGCGAGCTGCGCGCGCGACTGCGGGGCTGGGACGACACCTACCTGCAGCAGCAACAGCACGCGCATCACGACCAAGGACGCGCACGCCTGGGCAACACCCAACGCCGCGCCATCAGTCTATAGCGACCAGGAGCCCGCATGACCGCCATTCCGCCCTCCGGCAATCGCCCCGTCGCCGGGGCCGCCCGACGAAAACCCATCGTGGTCTCCCAGCAGAACATCGTCAGCGAGCGCCTCTTTGAACCAGGCTGGGAGCTGCCCTGGCTGGTCGAACCGAATTTGCCGGGTGTCGACCTGGTGCAGTGGGCTGCACAGAATAGCGACAAGCTTGAGCAGAAATTACTGGAGCATGGCGCCATTCTGTTCCGTGGTTTCGACGTTCAGTCCGTCGAGCGTTTCAATGCCGTCATCGGCTCGCTGTCTTCCGGGGCCCTTGAATACATGTTTCGTGCCTCGCCCCGTACCCGGGTCGGCGGCAATATCTACACCTCGACCGACTACCCGGCCGATCAGGTAATTTTCCCGCACAACGAGCACTCCTACTCCCCACGCTTTCCACTGCGTCTGTTCTTCTATTGCCACCTAGCCTCGGAAACAGGCGGTGAAACGCCCATCGGCTCGGTACGACGAGTCAAATCCCTGATCCCTGAACAGATCATCGAAACGTTCCGACGCAAGAAGATTCTGTACGTGCGCAACTATGGCGATGGCTTTGGCCTGCCCTGGCAATCGGTATTCCAGACCGACGACCGCGCCGAGGTAGAAGCCTACTGCGCTTCGGTCGGCATCGAGGTGGAGTGGAAGGACGGCAATCGCCTGCGCACACGCCAAGTGGGCTCCGCGCTGGCACGCCACCCTCGTACCGGCGAGGAGGTCTGGTTCAACCATGGCACCTTCTTCCATGTGACGACCCTGCCTGTCGCCATTCGTGACTCGCTCGGCGCAGGTTTCTCAGCGATGGATCTGCCCACCAACACCTTCTATGGCGACGGCAGCCCCATCGAGCAGAACGTGCTCGAGACCCTGCGCGCCGCTTATCTGGATTCACTGGTGAAATTCCGCTGGCAGCGTGGCGATGTGCTGATGCTCGACAACATGCTCTCTGTGCATGGCCGCGAGCCTTACAGCGGCCCCCGCAAGATCTACACCGGCATGGCCGAAGCCACCGCTGGCAGCGACGTACAGCTCTGATACGTCTCTTCTCACTTTCGCTCACGAGGAAATGCCATGTCGGCTCTGACAGGTTTTCGTATCTCTCCACAACAGGCACGAGCCTGGCGCGCGACCCAGTCCGGAACCACGAACGACGCCGCTAGCCGGCTGGTTATCGATGTAACGCTGGCGCCGTCACCCTCCGATATCGAGGCGCGCCTGCATGCCCTGGCCCAACGCGAGGAAATCCTCAGTACCACCTTGCATGCCATGCCGGGTATGGCTTTGCCGATCCAGGTCATCGAGGAGCAGCCACGTGTCACCTTCGTCGCCGAAGACTGGCGTGATGACGAAACCGCCCGCCGTGATGCGCTGGCCAACGACATATTGGGATCAGGCAGCGTGCTGTCCGTGCGCTACGCGCGCGTCGGGCAAGAGCGCTGGCTGCTCTGCCTGGAAGGTGCCCCCAATGCCCTGGATCTTGCCAGCCTGACCTTGATCGCAGCCGAACTGCTGGGCGCAACGGCCCCGGAACGCCTGCAGTATGTCGATTACGCGGAGTGGAAGAACGGCCTGCTGGAAGATGAGAGCGATGGTCAGGCTGCACGCTTCTGGCAACAGACACAGGCGGAAAACGCTCCCCTCGCGCTAAACGCGCTACAAACAGCGAGTGGCGACACACCGTGCGAAGCAGCGCTGCATCGGCTTTCCGGTTTGCCCTCGCGTGCTGACCTCGAAGCATTGGCCACACGGGCCGGAGCGAAGCTCGATGAATGGCTCTTCGCTGCCTGGTCTGTGCTGATAGCGCGGCTGAGCGGCCAGCAACGAATCCAGCTTGGCTGGCAGGACGATGGTCGCGGTGAAGGTCTTGAGCAAGCACTGGGCCTGTTCGAACAGCGCTTGCCAGTACACATTGAAGTCGACCTGCAAACAGCGCTCACGCCTCAGATCGCCAATCTACTCGCGCCACTGCGCCAGGCCATCGGCTGGCGCGATCATTACAACAGCGAACAGAACTGCCCTCTGTATTTCGCCTGGCGCGAACTCGATCTGGCAAAAGAGCTGGGTACACCAACCGCAGCGAGCGGTTTGCAATCACCGTTCGCACTGGGCATGGAGTGCCATGCAAACGGCAATGGCAAGCTGGAACTGCACCTGGCCTACGACCGGACACGCTTCGACTCTACGGCCATCACCTACCTGGAAGAGCAATGGGCCTGCCTGCTGCAAGGCCTGGGGACGGGTGAGTCGGCTCTCGGCGCCATTCCACTGTTCGGCCCGCACCAGGAGCAAGGCCTACAGACCAGCAGCGTACACGCGGTTGTGCGTGATGCCAGCGTACTCACGCTGATCGAGGAACGTGCCCGGACCAATCCCGATGCGCCAGCGCTGGTCGATGCCAACGGCATGACTCGCTATGGCGAGTTGATGACACAGGTCGATGCACTGGCTCGACGCTTGCGTACCGAGGGCATTCAAACCGGCGATGTGGTCGGCATCCTCATGCAGCGCGGGCGCCAGGCCATCGTCGCCATGCTGGCGGCACTGCGAGCCGGCGCGGCCTATGTGCCTCTCGACCCGGCCTATCCAGCCGAACGTCTGAGCTACATGATCGACAACAGCGCGGCACGCCTGCTGCTCACCACCGAAGATCTGCAGGCAGGCATCGACACGACAGTAGCCACCCTGCCGATAGAGACCGTCCACGCAGCAGCCAACGCTGATGAAACGCCTCTGCCAGATATCGCAGGCGAGCAGACCGCCTACCTGATCTACACATCAGGGTCTTCCGGGCAACCCAAAGGCGTGCCGATCAGCCACGCCGCCCTGAGTCGTTCGACCCAGGTTCGTATGGCCTTCTACCCCGAGCCGGTGCAGGCCTACCTGCTGCTCTCGTCGTTGTCTTTCGACAGCTCCGTGGCGGGCATCTACTGGACACTGTGCCAAGGCGGGCTACTGGTGCTGCCGGCCAACGGCGAGGAGCTGGATCTAGAGGTGCTCGCAGGCCTGATCGAGCGTCATCGCGTCAGTCACAGCCTGTCGCTACCTTCGCTCTACGAAACCTTGCTCGACTACTGCAACGCCAGCACCCTCGCCCACCTGCGTACCTGGATCGTGGCCGGTGAGCCCTGCACGCCGCGCGTACTCGCCAAGCACCGCAACAAAACGGCGCAAGCGCAGTTGGTCAACGAATACGGGCCGACCGAAGCTACCGTCTGGGCCACTGCCGACGTGCTCAGCGATACCACGTCCGACGACAGCATGATCAGTATCGGTCGCCCCATTCCCGGCATGCTGCTGTGCCTGCTGAACGAACATGGCCAGCTGGCCGCCATTGGCGAGCCCGGCGAGATCCACCTCGGCGGCCTGACCCTGACCAGCGGCTACCTGGGCCTACCCGAGCAGACCGCCAGCGCCTTCGTGCGTTACCCGCACATCGCGGCAGGCCAGCGGCTGTACCGCACCGGCGACCTCGCCCGACGTCGCGTCGACGGTCGCCTGGACTTCCTCGGTCGCCGCGACCAACAGATCAAGATCCGCGGCCACCGAGTCGAACGGGGCGAAATCGAACGCGCGCTGCAGAGCCATTCCGAGGTACGCGAAGCCGTGGTTATCGCCCAGGTTCACGAAGGTAGTGCCCGCCTGATCGCCTATTTCACCGACCGCCATGGCTACGCCCCCGACGCTCAGGCGCTGAACAGTTTCCTGCACGATCGCCTTCCGAGCTACATGGTACCTGCCGCCTTCATCCACCTGCCGGCCCTGCCACACACGCCCAACGGCAAGCTCGACCTCAACGCTCTGCCCGACCCTGATCACCTGGTTGCCGCCAATGCAGCCTACGTGGCACCGCGTAACGACATGGAGGTCGCACTGACCGAGATCTGCCAGCAGGTACTCAAGCGCGAGCGCATCGGCGTACAGGACAACTTCTTCCAGATCGGTGGCGACTCCATCCTCAGCCTGCAGATCGTCTCGCGTGCCAACCAGCAAGGCATCCGCCTCAGCGCCAAGCAGATATTCGAGAGCGAGACCATCGAGCGCATGGCCCAGGTCGCCACCCGTGGCACCGCCGAAGACAACGCGCCAGCGGCGTGTGCCGCCGCCCCAGAGGACAGCAAGGCGCCGCGGACGGCGGCAGATTTCCCCCTTGCCGATCTCGACGACGCCGCCTTCGGTGACCTGCTCGCGGAACTCAATTCGACCGACTGAAACGGGGCCCTGCCTGAACGCCCCTTCACCCACTTATGCACCTAAGGTCAACCGGATGACGAACAAGACCGCAAACCACCTCGAAGACGTCTACCCGCTGTCGCCCCTGCAGCAAGGCATGCTGTTCCAGAGCCTGCTGCACCAGGAGTCAGGGGTTTACCTCATGCAAGATCGCTATCGCATTGGGGGTGACCTGGCCATCGAGCCATTCCTCGAGGCCTGGCGGCAAGTGATCGCCACTCATCCGGCGCTGCGTACCAGCTTCCTGTGGAAGACGCAGAAACAACCGCTGCAGGTGGTACACCGCAAGATCGACGACCCGGTTGAATACATCGACCTCGAAGGGCTCGCGGCCGAACAACAGGAAGCCCATATCCAGGCCCTGCTGGAACAGGAGCAGCGCAACGGCTTCAATCTGGCCAAACCGCCGCTGATCCGCGTGCGCCTGGTGCGCCTTGGTGCCGGTCGCCATGAAATGATCCGCAGCTTCCATCACATCCTGATGGACGCCTGGTGCATCTCGCTGATCATGGTCGATTTCATCGACGCCTATGCCGCACTGCGTCAGGGATTGAGCGCGAACATACGCAAACCGAGGCCTTACCGCGACTACATCGCCTGGCTGCAACAGCAGAGTGTGCCCGAGGCGCAAGCCTTCTGGCAGGAACAACTGCAAGGGCTGGACGCAGCGACGCCGCTGGTGATCGAACGCCAGACCCGGCAGAGCCAGTACCGTGAAGCGGTACTGGTCGACGATACCGCGATCCATTTCGACGCCCAGCAGACCCGCGAGCTGACGCAGTTCTGCCAATCCCGACGGATCACCCCCAACACCCTGTTTCAGGGCGCCTGGGCCTTGCTGCTGAGCCGCTACAGCGGGCTGCGCGACGTACTCTTCGGCGTCACCGTATCCGGCCGTCCGCCACAACTGGCTGGCGTCGAAGACATGATCGGCCTGTTCATCAATACCCTGCCCCTGCGCGTACGAATCGACGAACAGCAAGACCGTACGTCCTGGCTGCAGGCACTGCAGCGGCACAACCTGGCGTTGCGCGAGTTCGAACACAGCGCGCTGGTGGACATCCAGGGCTGGAGCGACTTCCCCCGTGGCGAAGAGCTGTTCGACAGCATTCTGGTCTACGAGAACGCGCCCATCGACGACAAGCTGTTCAGCGGCGAGCTGAGCTTCAACCTGGACGACATGGAGCACAGCGTACACACCCACTACGGCCTCACCGTCGTGGTCATGCCGGGCGAGCACCTAGCCGTGCGTATCTCCTATGACCGCCGACGTTTTGCCCGTGACAGCGTCGAGCGTCTGCTCGGCCACCTGCGCCAGATCGTCCTCGACATACTCGCAGAACCCAGCGCCAGCCTCGCCTCGCTGCAGTTGCTGAGCGCGCAGGAGCGCCAGACGCTGCTGGTGGACTGGAACCACACGCAGCAACCTTTCCCCCTGGATCGCACCTACGCCAGCCTGTTCGCTGAGCAAGTGGCACGCCAGCCGGACAAGACCGCCGTGGTCTGCGCCGGAGTAACACTCAGCTATGCCGAACTGGACGCCCGCGCCAGCCGCATCGCCGCCGCCCTGATCGAGGCTGGTGCCGGCCCCGACCAACCCGTAGCCCTGCTGGCCGAACGCGGCCTGGCCCACCTCACCGCACTGATCGCTATCCTCAAGGCGGGCGCTTGCTACCTGCCGCTGGAGATCAAGCACCCGCCGCAGCGCCTGGCGGAAATCCTCGAATTGAGCCTGGCACCGCTGATGCTGGTCGGCGACAACCAAGGCCCACTGGCCGATGAACTGTGCACCCGCCTAGGCCACGCAGCGCCGCAGTGCGTCAGTATCGAAGCACGCTGGCTGCAAGGTGCTGTGCCCAGCCTTACACCGCGCGGCACGCCGGACGACCTCGCCTACGTGATTTTCACCTCCGGTTCCACCGGCACGCCCAAGGGCGCCCTGGTGGAACAACGCGGCATGCTCAACAACATCTTCGGCAAGATGCCGACCCTCGGACTCGGCGAGCATGATCACATCGCTCAGACCGCCTCGGTGGCCTTCGACATTTCGGTCTGGCAGTTGCTTGCCGCGCCGCTGGTCGGCGCCACCGTGCATATTCTGCCGGATGTCGTCAGCCATGATCCCGAGCGCCTGCTGCAAGCCCTGCAGGACGAGCGCCTGACCCTGTGGGAAGCTGTACCGGCGGTGATTCGCGGCGTGCTCGCCGCCAGCACTCCGGCCACCCGTCTCGAGAGTCTGCGCTGGCTGCTGCCCACCGGTGAAGCACTGCCGCCGGCCCTGTGTCGTGACTGGTTCGCCCGGTTCCCCCACGTGCCGTTGATGAATGCCTATGGCCCGGCGGAGTGCGCCGACGACGTGGCGTTTCACGCCATCACCGCAGCGTCCGACGAACAGGCTCAGGCCATGCCCATAGGCCGGCCGACGCCGAACACCGAGCTGTACGTGCTCGACGATGCCCTGCGCCCCGTGCCGGTAGGAATTCCTGGCGAAATCTGCGTGGCCGGCGCTGGTGTCGGCCGCGGCTATCTCAATGACGCCGAGCGCACCCGTGCGGCCTTCGTCGACCATCCTTTGCGCCCCGGTGCACGTTTCTACCGCACAGGCGATCTGGGCCGCTACCGCGCCGACGGGGTGATCGAATTCCTCGGCCGCCGTGACCAACAGGTAAAGATTCGCGGCCACCGCATCGAACTCGGCGAGATCGAAGCCAAGCTGCAACAACACCCGGCGGTGAAAAGCGCCGCCGTGGTGGTGCGTGTCGACGCCCGTGGCGAAGCGCAACTCGCTGGATACTGGGTCGCCCATGAGGGCCAGCCCCTCGACAGCACCGTGCTGAAGCTGGCTCTAGACACTCAGCTACCGACCTACATGGTGCCGCAGCACCTGCTCGAACTCGACGCCCTGCCGCTCAATGCCAACGGCAAGGTCGACCGCAAGCGTCTGGCCCAACGCGAGCTGGACTGGAGCGGCGCAGCGGGCGAAGCCATACCGCCGGCCAATGCCACCGAGCAGGCCCTGTACGGCATCTGGCAGGACATCCTGGCGCTCGAACACTTCGGCGTCACCGACAGTTTCTTCGCCCTGGGCGGCCATTCGCTGCTGGCGACCCAGATGCTCTCGCGCATCCGCGCCAGCTTCTCCGTCGAGCTACCGCTCAAGGCCCTGTTCGAGTGCCCCAGCGTGCGCCAATTGGCCCAGGCCATCGACCAGCAGAAAGACAGCGGCGAACAGTCTCAGCTCGAGAAAATCGTGGCAGCACCACGCCCCCAACGCCTGCCTCTGTCGTTCGCCCAGCAACGACTATGGTTCGTAGAACAACTGAATCCTGGCAGCGCCCACTTCAACATTCCGTTCGCCTTGCGCCTGAACGGCGAACTCGACATCGAGGCCCTGCGCGCCAGCTTCCAGTGGCTGATCGAACGCCATGAGGTGCTGCGCACCGCCTTCCCCAGCGACGGCGGCCACCCCCACCAGCGCATCGTCGAGGCGCTGACATTCGAACTGCCATTGACCGATTGCACAGGCCCGCATGAGTCTGCCGTCCAGGACGAGCTGCAAGCCTGGTTCGCCCAGCCCTTCGACCTGCTGCAGCCGCCATTGCTGCGAGCCCGCCTGCTGCGTCTGGGCAAACGCGAGCATGTACTGGCCATCACCCTGCACCATCTGGTGTCCGATGCCTGGTCGGCCACCCTGGCCCTGCGCGAGCTGACCCAGTTCTATGCCGCCTTGCACGCCGGCCAGGCCCCGCAACTGGCACCGCTGTCGATCCAGTACGCCGACTTCAGCCTGTGGCAACAGCAACGCCTGCAACCGGCGGCGCTGCAACCGCACCTGGACTACTGGCAAACCCAGCTAGCCCGCGACGATGACAGCGACTATCTGCTGGAACTGCCGAGCGACCGCCCACGTCCGGCCACCCAGTCGCATCGCAGCGGCATGCTCGCCGCTCGCCTGTCGCTCCAGGCCAGCGAACGTGCCCGAGCCCTGGCAGCAAGCCTGCAACAGTCCACCTACAGCCTGGTGTTCGCAGCCTTTGCCACCTTCCTGCACCGCATGAGCGGCCAGGACGATCTGATTCTCGGCACACCGGTGTCCAATCGCGACCGTGCGCAAACCCAGGCGATGCTCGGCATCCTGCTCAACAACCTGCCGATCCGCGTGCGTTTCCAAGACCAGACCAGCTTCGCCGACCTGGCCCGTCAGGTCAGTGCTACCCTGCTCGATGCCCAGCGCCACCAGGAGCTGCCCTTCGAACGCCTGGTCGACCACCTGGCATTGCCACGCCGTCTCAGCCACGCACCACTGTTCCAGGTGATGGTTGCCCAGCAACTGCCACTGGAGCGCCGGGTACGCTTCCCTGACCTCGACTTCGAGGTACTGGATACACCGCTCAGCCATTCCGAATACGATCTCGATCTGCACATCGTCACGCCAGCGCAGGGGGCCATCGAGCTCAACCTGCTGTTCGCCCTCGACCTGTTCGAACCCACCACCGCCGAAAGCTGGCTACAGCGTTTCGTCCAGCTGTTCGACGCCATGCTGGAAGCGCCCGAGCAGCCACTGGGGGAGCATCACCTGCTCGCCCCAGAGGAACGCCAGCGCACCCTGCACGACTGGAATGACAGTGCGCGTGAACTGCCCTCCGCGCCTAGCATCCTCGATACCTTCGAAGCGCAGGTGACGCGCTCGCCGCAGGCCGTCGCCGTGCAGCACCTGGCGCGCAGCCTGAGCTACAGCGAGCTCGACGCGCAGGCCAACCGTTTGGCCCACTATCTGCGTGCGCAAGGCGTGGGCAGCGGCCACTGGGTCGCCCTGTGCCTGGACAAGACCCCGGAACTGGCAGTGGCCATTCTCGCGGTGCTCAAGTGCGGCGCCGCCTATGTGCCAATCGACAGCGCCTACCCGGCCGAACGAATCCGCTACATCCTCGCCGACTGCGCAAGCAGCCTGCTGCTGACCGATGCCGAGCTGGCAGCACGCCACGCCGACCTGCCGGTACGCCAGTTGGTGCTGGAACACCTGCAGTCAGAGCTGGCCCAACTGCCGGCCAGTGCCCCGACACGCGACCTCGACGACGATGCGCCCTTCTACACCATCTACACCTCCGGCTCCACCGGTCAGCCCAAGGGCGCGGTAGTTACCCATGGCGGCGTGCGTAACCTGCAGCACTGGTATCTGCGCACGCTGGGCTGGCACCAGGGCGACAAGGTGCTGTTGGCCAGCGCCACCGGCTTCGACCTGACGCAGAAGAATATCTTCGCCCCGCTGCTGTCCGGCGCCACGCTGGTCATGCCCAGCACCCAGGGTTACGAGCCGCAGGCACTGCTGCGGGACATCCGCGAGCAGCGCATCACCCTGCTCAACGGCGCACCCAGCGCCTTCTACCCGCTGCTGGATCTCGCTGCTGCCGACCATTGGCACGACCTGGCCAGCCTGCGCGCGCTTGTCTTGGGTGGCGAACCGATCCGCATGGAGCGCCTGCGCCCATGGCTCGACAGCGGCAACGGCCACTGCCGGGTGATCAACAGCTACGGCCCCACCGAATGCACTGACGTGGTGGCCTGGCACGAGGTGAGCAACGAAACCGATGCAGCGCCGCCCATAGGCCGCCCCGTGGACAATACTCAGTTGTACGTGCTCGACCGCTACGACCAGCTACTGCCAGTGGGCGTCCCCGGTGAAATCTGTATCGCCGGCGCTGGCGTCGGCCCTGGCTACCTGCAACGCGAAGCACTGACTGCCGCCGCCTTCGTCGCCAACCCGTTCGGTGCCGGTCGCCTGTACCGCACCGGCGACCTGGGCCGCTACCTGGCCAACGGCGAACTCGAATTCCTCGGTCGCAAGGACTTCCAGATCAAACTGCGCGGCCTGCGTATCGAACCCGGCGAAATCGAGCAGGCACTACGCCGCCTGGATGGAGTGCGCGACAGTCTGGTACTGGTGCGCGACGAGCGCCTGCTGGCCTATGTCCTCACCGCTGACGGCGCCCCCGCACAGGCTGACTGGCGTGAGCGCCTGGCCAGCTTCATCCCCGCATACATGTTGCCGCACTCGCTACAGGCCCTGCCGCAATGGCCATTGAGTGCCAACGGCAAGATCGACCGACGCGCGCTGCCACAGCCCCAGACCGAGAGCGAAGCGCAGTGGCAAGCGCCAGAGGGCGAGCCTGAGACGCGCCTGGCCGAGCTCTGGGCCGATATCCTGCAAGTGCCTCTCGAACAGATCGGGCGGCAGTCCAACTTCTTCCACCTGGGCGGTCACTCCCTGCTGGCCACCGTCCTGTTGACCCGCATCGTCGAAACCTTTGCCGTCGCCCCCAGACTGCGCGACCTGTTCGAACAGGCGACCCTCGCCGAGCAGGCCCAACTGATCGCAAGTGCGTGCGGGCAGCCGACCCGGCACCTGCCGACGCTGCAAGCCGGGCCACATCCGCAACGCCTGCCGCTGTCCTTCGAGCAACAGCGCCTGTGGTTCCTCGAACAACTGGCACCGGGCTCGGGCGAATACAACATCAGCACCGCGCTGACGCTCATCGGCACGTGCAACAGCGAAGCACTGCGCCAGGCCTTCGACACCCTGGTCGAACGTCACAGCCTCCTGCGCAGCCGCCTGCTCGACGATGACCAGGGCGGGCAGTTGCTGATCGATGCCCCCAGCCCTTTCCACGTGGACGTGGAGGACTATGCTGGCGCTCCCAACGACTGGGACGCGTATCAGCGCACGGCCGCCGAGACCGAATCCAAACGCGCCTTCGACCTGAGCAAGGAACATCCGCTGCGCGTCCGCCTGGTACGCCATGCCGAGGCCAATCAGGCACTACTGTTGCTGACGCTGCACCACTGCGCAGGCGATGGCTGGTCCGTGCAGGTGCTGCTGGACGAACTGGCCAGCAGCTACCGTGCAACCCTGGAAGGTCGTCGTGCCGAGCTGCCGACATTGCCCGTGCAATACGTTGACTATGCTCTGTGGCAACGCAACGAGGCACGCCAGCAGCTCTATCGCCAACAACTGGAGTACTGGCAGAGCAGGCTGGAAAACGGCGACTACCGTCTCGAACTGCCTACCGATCTGCCACGTCCGGCCAACCTCGACAACCGCGCCGGCACCTGCTTCGCCCAACTGCCTAGCGCGTTGGCCGAGCGCCTGCGGCAGTTCGCTCGCGAGCGCGAGGTCACGCCGTTCATGCTCCTGCTGGCCAGCCTCAAGCTGTTCCTCGGGCGCTACAGCGGGCAACAGGATCTGCGCATCGGCACGCCAGTGGCCAACCGCCGCCTGCAGGCTGTGCAGCCCTTGATCGGCTGCTTCGTCAACACCCTGGTGATTCGCTCCGAACTCACCCCGACGCAACGCTTCGGCGACTACCTGGCTCAGGTCAGGCACGCTGTGCTGGAGGCGCAGGAACATCAGGACGTGCCCTTCGAGCAGGTGGTCGAACATCTGGCACCGGAACGCGACCTGGCACACACGCCGCTATTCCAGGTGGCGTTCGTCATGCAAAACAGCACACGAGCTTCGCTCGCCTGGCCAGGCCTGCGCCTGCAACCGCTGGATATCCGCTCGCCTGCCGCCAAATTCGACCAGAACTGGGAAGTGCACGACGACGGTGAAACCCTCTCGGTGATGCTCGAATACCGCGCCAGCCTGTTCCATGACGCAACCATGCAGGCCTGGCTGCAGCAGTGGCTAGCCTTCCTCGAGTGCCTGCCGGGTGCAGTGGATACACCACTCGCCCAGCTCTCGCCCCTGAGCGAAGCAGATCGCCAGCGCCAGTTGCAGCACTGGAACGACACCGCCCGCCACTACCCTGGCCCCACGACCCTGAGCGAAGCCCTGATCCGTCAGGCACAACTCGACCCCACGGCCCCTGCGTTGATCTACGAGGGTGAAACCCTCAGTTATGCCCAGTTGCACCAGCGCGCCGACCATCTGGCGCAGGCCCTGACGGCCCAGGGTATCGGCCGCGAGCAGGTCGTTGCCGTGTGCTTGGAGCGCAGTATCGATCTGGTGGTGGCTTTGCTGGGCATCATCAAGGCCGGTGCCGCCTACCTGCCACTCGACCCGCACCTCCCGCCGGCACGCCTGGCGTTCCTGCTTGAAGATGCCGACTGCCCGCTGGTGCTGACCCACGCCACCTGGCGCGAGCGCCTTCCCAAGACACTACCGACCTGGTGCTTGGAGCAGCCGCTAACCGCTCAAACCGCCGCGGCCCAGCCGGTGGCCAACCAGCCCGGCGACCTGCTGTACGTGCTCTACACCTCCGGCTCTACCGGTCAACCCAAGGGGGTGCTCAACGAACACGGCGCTCTGATGAACCGCCTGTACTGGATGCAGGACGCCTTCGCCATCGGCGCAGGTGACCGCGTGCTGCAGAAAACCCCTTATGGCTTCGACGTATCGGTGTGGGAGTTCTTCTGGCCGCTGATCACCGGCGCCTGCCTGGTACTGGCGCGCCCCGGCGGGCATCAGGACAGCGGCTACCTGATGGAGCTGATCCAGCGCGAGCGCATCACCACCCTGCATTTCGTGCCCTCGATGCTGCAGGCTTTCGTCAGCGAACCAGGCCTGGAGAGCTGCACCTCGTTGCGCCAGGTATTCGCCAGTGGCGAGGCCTTGCCGCTGGCCCTGCAGCAACGCTTCCAGGCGCGTCATCCGGCACGCCTGATCAACCTGTACGGCCCTACCGAAGCGGCCATCGACGTCAGTTGCTGGATCTGCGACCCGACCTCGACCCTGGGTTTCGTACCGATCGGCAAACCTATCACCAACCTCAAGCTGTACATCCTCGACCCGCACCTCAACCCGCTGCCGATGGGCGCTATTGGCGAGCTGTACATCGGCGGCGTCGGTCTGGCCCGTGGCTACCTGAACCGTCCAGAGCTGACTGCGGCGGCCTTCGTCGACAGCCCCTTCGAGCCCGGCCAGCGCCTGTATCGCACCGGCGACCGCTGCCGCTTCCTGGCCGATGGCACCATCCAGTACCTGGGTCGCCTCGACCACCAGGTCAAGCTGCGCGGCCAGCGCATCGAACTGGGTGAGATCGACGCCGTCCTGCTCGCCCAGCCAGGTGTACGTGAGGCCGTGACCGTACTGCGCGACGACCTTGGCAGCCCGCAATTGGTGGCCTATCTGGTGGCCAGTGAAAGCGGGCTGGACATCACCCGGCTGCAGGCTGAGCTGACGCAGACGCTACCGGCGCACATGCTGCCGAGCGTGCTGGTGGAACTGGCGACATTGCCGCTCAACCAGAACGGCAAGCTGGATCGCAAGCAACTGCCACGACCACAGCTAGACCAGGAGCAGGCAGCGCTAGACGCGCCGCTGGGTGAGGTCGAGCGACGCATGGCAGCACGCTGGGCCGAGTTGCTGGAAGTACCAGTCGAGCTGATCGGCCGCGACAGTCATTTCTTCCGCCTCGGTGGACACTCGCTGCTGGCCACCATGCTGCTCGCCCGTCTACGTCAGGAGTACGGCCAGGCGCCGGCCCTGCGGCAGTTGTTCGAACAGCCGACCATGCGCGCCTTCAGCGCCCTGATCGGTAACTCGGCAACCAGCACTGCCGCCGAGCTGGCACCACAGCCACGCCCCGAGCGCTTACCGTTGTCCTATGCTCAGCAACGCCTGTGGTTCCTCGAACAGCTCAATCCTCAAGCCGCCGAGTACAACATCACCTCGGCCGTGGAACTCAGCGGTTCGGTACACCTCGACTGGCTGCAACAGGGGTTGGCCGAAATTGTCAGCCGTCACGAGGTGCTGCGTGGCTGCCTGCAGGAGCGCGGCCATGGCGCCGAACTGCTGATCGATGCAGAAGGCCGTGCACACCTGAACATCGAAACACTGACGGAAGCGGACTGGGATGCCCAGGTCGCCCGGCGCATCGACGAAGAAGCCCGACGCCCCTTCGACCTGGCAACTGGCCCGCTGCTGCGTGGCAGCCTGTTGCACGCAGGCCAGCGCACGTTGTTGCTGCTGACCTTGCACCACACGGTCGCCGATGATTGGTCGATGCAATGCCTGATCGATGAGTTGGCCGAGCTCTATCGCGCCCGCAGCGAGCAGCGCGAGGCAAGCTTGCCGGCCCTGCCGGTGCAGTACATCGACTACGCGCTCTGGCAACGCCTGCCGGAGCAGGCCGAGCGCTACCGCCAGCAGTTGCATTACTGGCAGAGCGTGCTCGGCGACGGTGACTACCAACTGGAATTGCCCACCGATCATCCGCGTCGTGCCGAACTCGACACCGCCAGCGGCTTCCACGCCCTGGTGCTGCCCGCTGCCCTCGCCCAGCGCCTGCGTCAAGCCGCACAACAGCAGGGCGTAACGCTCTATGTGCTGTTGCTGGCAGCTACCCAGGTATTGCTCGGTCGCCTGGCCGGTCAACGCGACGTGCGTATCGGCACCGCCGTGGCCAACCGCGACCTGGCGCAAACCCAGGCGCTGATCGGCTGCTTCGTCAACACCCTGGTGATCCGCGCCGAGGTCGATCCGAACCAGTCGTTCGCGGTGTTCTTGCAACAGGTCGGTGAACAGGTATTGAAAGCCCAGGAGCACCAGGAAGTGCCCTTCGAGCAAGTCGTCGATGCGCTCGTCAGCCAGCGTGACATGACCCGTACCTCGCTGTTCCAGGTGCTGTTCGCCATGCAGACCGCGCGCCTGCGCGCCGACGCCTGGGCGCCGCTGACACTGCGCGAAATGGAGGTGCCGTCCACCGCATCCAGTTTCGACCTGAGCTGGGAAGTGCACGACGACGGCCAGCGCCTGTCGCTGCGTCTGAAGTACAAGCGCCAGCTATTCGAGGCCGACACCATCGCCCGCTGGAGCGATGCCTGGCAGCACCTGCTGGACGAACTTGCCGGGCAACCGCTGCAGACGCTGGGCGAACTGGATCTGCTCGGCGCCGCCGAACGCGAACGCCAGATGCAGTGGAACGCCACGGCCAAGGCCTACCCGGGCCCACACAACCTGGCCCAGGCCCTGGCCGAGCAGGCCGCGCGCAGCCCCGATGCCCCGGCACTGGTCTGTGCCGAACAGCGCCTGAGCTATGCCGAGCTGCAGGCCCGCACGGGTGCCGTGGCTCGCGAGTTGCGCGCACGCGGTGTGGGTCGCGAACAAGTGGTCGCCGTGTGCATGCAGCGCTCGGTAGAAGTGGTCGTCGCCCTGCTCGGCATCATCCGCGCCGGCGCCGCCTACCTGCCTCTCGATCCAGAACTGCCAACGGCACGCCTGGCACTGATGCTGGACGATGCCAGCCCGGCCCTGACACTGGTGCAAGCGGACACGGCGTCCTGCCTGCCGGTAGGCACGCCTCACTGGTGCCTGGATGCCTCGACACTGGAGGACGGCCCGCAACCCGAGCCGATCAACCAGCCTGGCGATCTCGCCTACGTCATCTACACCTCGGGCTCCACCGGCCTGCCCAAGGGTGTGCTCAACGAGCATGGTGCGCTGATGAACCGCCTGTATTGGATGCAGGATGCCTTCGCCATTGGCGCGGATGACCGCGTGCTACAGAAAACGCCCTACAGCTTCGACGTGTCGGTATGGGAATTCTTCTGGCCATTGATCACCGGTGCCTGCCTGGTGGTCGCAAAACCCGATGGTCATCGCGACAGCCACTATCTGGCCGAGCTGATCCAGCGCGAACGCATCACCACACTGCACTTCGTACCCTCGATGCTGCAGGCCTTCGTCGGCGAGCCGGCGCTGCCACGCTGCACCTCGCTGCGCCAGGTGTTCGCCAGTGGTGAGGCCTTGCCTCTGGAACTGCAACAGCGCTTCCAGGCGCGCCATCCGGCACGCCTGATCAACCTCTACGGCCCCACCGAAGCGGCCATCGACGTAAGCTGCTGGGTCTGCGAACCAAGCTCGCCCCTGGGCTTCGTACCCATCGGCAAGCCGATCGCCAACCTGCAGCTCTACATCCTCGACGAGGCACTCGCCCCACTGCCGATTGGCGCAGTCGGTGAGCTGTACATCGGCGGTACGGGCCTGGCCCGTGGCTACCTGAATCGCCCAGAGCTGACCGTCGAGCGCTTCGTGACCAGCCCGTTCGACGCAGGCCGGCGCCTGTACCGTACCGGCGACCGCTGCCGCTTCCTGGCCGACGGCAACATCCAGTACCTGGGTCGCTTCGACCATCAGGTCAAACTGCGCGGCCTGCGTATCGAGCTGGGCGAGATCGACGCCACCCTGCTCGACCAGCCTGGCATCGAGGCAGCGGTCACCGTGCTGCGCGAGGACCTGGCCACGCCGCAATTGGTCGCTTACCTCTGCGGCCCCGAGACTCTGGATGTCGAAGCGCTCAAAAAGTGCCTGGGCCAGCAGCTTCCGGCGCACATGGTGCCGGCGTTCATGGTGCAGTTGCCGACCCTGCCGCTGAGCAGCAACGGCAAGATAGACCGCAAGGCCCTGCCCAAGCCTGAAGTGGAACGCCCGGTTCGCCAACACCGCGCGCCAAGCAGTGCCACCGAGGAGGTGCTGTGCCGGCTGCTCGGCGAACTGCTCGGCATCGAGCGGCCGAGCATCGACGACAACTTCTTCGCACTCGGCGGCGATTCCATCCTGGGTTTGCAGTTCATCGCCCAGGCGCGCGCTCAAGGCATTGGCCTGACACCACGCCAGCTCTTCCAGCAACGCACCCTGGCCGACCTCGCGCTGGTTGCCAACCAGGTCGAACAGTGTCAGGCCGAACAAGGCGTGCTGGAGGGCGAAGCTCCCCTGTTGCCGATCCAACACTGGTTGCTGGATCGCTCCCTGGCCGAGCCCGGCCACTGGAACCAGTCGGTACTGCTCAAGCCCAGCCAGCCCTTGCAGGTCGAGGCGTTGCAAAGCACGTTGCAACGCCTGGTCGAACAGCACGACGCGCTGCGCCTGCGCTTCACCCGTGATGGTGGTCAGTGGCACCAGCGCTATGCCGATGTTCACCAGGCCGTTGATTTCGCCCAGGTTCGCCTGGCGGAGCCCTGCACGGCACAAGCCCTGCGTGACTGCATCGCCGAACGGGTCGAGACGACCTTCGACCTGGCCAGCGGCCCGCTGATCCGCGCCTTGCTGATCGATCTCGCCGACGGTCAGCAGCGTCTTTACCTGGTCGCTCATCACCTGGTGGTGGATGCGGTGTCCTGGCGCCTGCTGTTGGAAGACTTCAGCCAGCTCTACCCGCGCCTGGCCGCTGGCCAGAGCATCGAGTTGCCGGCCAAGGTCAGTTCCTACCGGCAGTGGGGCCAGCGCCTCTGGCAACAGGCCGCCAGCCCGACGGTGCAGGCGCAACGCGACTACTGGCTGCAGCAGATACGCCCCGGCGAATTTCCGGCAGATCAGCCGCAGGCCGACAACCGCGTGGCCGACGAAGTGAGCCTGAGTGGCATGCTGAGCGTCGAGGAAACCCAGGCGTTGCAGCAGGCACAGGGCAGCTACCGTACCCAGGGCCATGAATTGCTGCTCGCCGCCCTGGCCAGTGCGCTGCACGAATGCTCGGGGGCCAGGGCCATCGGCATCGACCTGGAAGGCCATGGCCGCGATGCCGCGTTCGCCGAACTGGATGTCAGCCGCACGGTGGGCTGGTTCACCCAGCTCTACCCGGTGCACCTGGAGCTGCCGCAGGGCGGCGACACCGGCGCCCTGATCGTCACGGTCAAGGAGCAGTTGCGCGCCGCTGCGGACAAGGCCATGGGCTACGGCCTCCTGCGCCACCAAGCCGAAGCCCCCCTGCCGGCGCACTGCCATTCGCTGCTGTTCAACTACCTGGGCCAGCTCGACGGCGTCGGTGGAGGCGGTCTGCTGCAACTGAGCGACGAACCGCTGCCGCCGACCGTCGCCGCCGACTCGCCACGCAGCCACGACCTGGAAGTGGTGCTGGCGATCATCGCTGGACGCCTGCAGGTGGAGATGAAGTTCGCCGGCCTGCGCTATGCGCCGGCCAGCCGCGAGCGCCTGTTGCAGGCCTATCTCGCGCACCTGCGCACGGTCATCCACCACTGCCAGGGCAACCAGACGGGGCAACTGTCACCAACCGACTTCCCGCTGGCCAAGGCGCTGAACCAGAAGAACCTGGACACCCTTCTGAGCAAACTCAAGAGCAAACCGATCTCGCAGAGCTAGCAGGCGCCGCGCTGGCTGCCCCACGGGGCGCCGGCGCACGCCCTGCACTCCACACGTTTTCACGGCCTACGGACTGGAACAAGAATCATGAGCAATATCGAGGACATTTACTCCCTCTCGCCCACCCAGCACGGTCTGCTGTTTCACAGCGTCTACGAACCAGACTCGCGCGTGTACTACCAGCAGCTCAGCCTGGACATGACCGGGCCGCTCGACACCGGCGCCTTCCGCCGTGCCTGGCAGGCACTCATGCAACGCCATGCGGTACTGCGCACTGCCTTTCTCTGGGAGGACCTGGACGACGCCTACCAAGTGGTGCAGCACGAAGTCCCCCTGCCACTGAGCGAGCTGGACTGGCGCGACCGCGACGAGGCCGAAGAGGCGCTGCGCCAGTGCGCGCGACAGGAGCGCGACCAGGCGCTGGAGCTCAACGACGCGCCGCTGATGCGCCTGTGCCTGGTGCGCCTGCCGGAGCAGCGCTGGCACCTGATCTGGACCTTCCACCATATCCTCATGGACGGCTGGAGCGTCGGCGTCGCCATTCAGGAATGGCTGGCCCTCTACTACCAGCAGGTACGCGGCGACAATACCGGCCTGCCGCCAAGCCGCAGCTATCGCGACTACATCGCCTGGCTCGCCGAGCAGGACGTCCAGGCCACCGAACATTTCTGGCGCGAGCAACTGCAGGACTTCAGTGAACCCACGCCACTGCCGAGCTTCGCTCCGCTGCCCGAGGCGCCGCAGGCACATCCCTATGCCGAGCGTGAAACGCGCCTGGACGCCGCCGAGACCGAGCGCCTCAACCAGTTCGCGCGTAGTCAGCACCTGACCGTCAACACCCTGATCCAGGGTGCCTGGGCACTGCTGCTGGGACAGCATGCTGGGCGTGACGAGGTGGTCTACGGCATCACCGTCGCCGGTCGCCCGGACGGGCTGGCCGGTGTCGACAGCATGGTCGGCCTGTTCATCAACACCCTGCCGCTGCGCGTGCGCCTGGACGACAGCCGCACGCTCGGCGACTGGCTGCAGGATCTGCAGCATTGCAACAGCGACCTGCGCCAGCACGCCTATCTGCCGCTGAGCCGCCTCAAACCGCTGAGCCAGGTGCCAGCCGAGCGCGCGCTATTCGACTCGATCCTGGTATTCGAGAACTTCCCCGTCACCGATGCCCTCAACCAGGACACCGAAGGCTTGCGCTTCAGCGCCCCGCCAGAACAACGCCGGGCCGATGGTATCCGCCTGACCCAGGGCCGCAACCATTTCCCGCTGTCGCTGATCGTGGTGCCCGGTGAGCGCCTGGAATACCTGTTCAGCTACGACCGCAGTTGCTTCAGCGATGCCGAGATCGCCCTGCTCAGCGCCCAGCTACGTGCGATCCTGCTGGCCATGGCAGAGCAACCGCAGGCCAGGCTGCAAACGCTGGACTGGCTGAGCGCGGAAGAACGCCTGCGCCTGCAAGACCATAGCCAGGGCGCGCACCTCGCCGTCGCCGCCAGTACGCTGCAGCAACGCTTCGTCAGCGGTGCGAAACGCCACCCCGAGCGCCTGGCCGTGCAGGATCGCAGGCGCGCCCTGAGCTACGCCGAACTGGATGCCGAGTCAAACCGCCTGGCCCATCGCCTGCAAAACCAGGGTATCGGCAGCGGCCAGTTGCTCGCCCTGGCCCTGGAGCGTAGCGTCGACTTCGTGGTGGCACTGCTGGCTACCCTGAAATGCGGCGCCGCTTACCTGCCGCTGGACCTCAAACAACCGGCCGGACGCCTGGCGGACATTCTCCAGGACAGCCGCGCCGACCTGCTGATCAGCCAGCGCGCGCTGCAGTCGCGCCTACCCCGTAGCGAAAGCCCGGCCCGGCTGTGGCTCGACGACGAGGCTGCCACGCTCGCCACACTACCCAGCACGCCTGTATCGGCTGGCGACGATGAGGACGCTCCGGCCTATGTCATCTACACCTCCGGCTCCACCGGTACCCCCAAGGGCGTGGTGATCGAACATCGCGCTATCGTCGGCTACCTCGCTGCCGTCGCCGAGCTGCTCGATCCGCCTCCAGCGGCGCGCTATGGCCTGCTCTCGACAGTGGCAGCCGACCTCGGTCATACCCAGCTGTTCGGCGCCCTGTGCAGCGGCGGCAGCCTGATCCTGGTCGACGAGGACACCAGCTTCGATCCACTGGCCCTGGCCGACTTCTTCGGCGAACACCCGGTGGACGCGCTGAAAATCACCCCCGGCCACCTGCAAGGCCTGCTCCAGGCTCACCCGGATCCGCGCCTGCTGCCGCGCGAGCGCCTGGTCTTCGGTGGCGATGCACTCAAGCCAGAACTGCTGCGTCAGGTCGCCGCCCTGGCGCCCACGCTGCAGTTGTTCAACCACTATGGCCCGAGCGAAGCCACGGTCGGTGCGCTGGCTACACCGCTCAGCGCCGATAGCAACCTGGTCGCCCTGGGCCGACCGCTGGCCAACCGCCGCCTGCGTGTGGTCGACGGCAACGGCCAGGCCGTGGCCATCGGTATTCCCGGCGAACTGTGGATCGCTGGCGACCTGGCGCGCGGCTACCTGCACCGCGCTGACCTCACCGCCGAGCGTTTCATCGAAACCGAGCAACAACGCTGGTATCGGACCGGCGACCGTGTGCGCTGGCTGGCCGATGGCCAACTGGCCTTCCTCGGCCGCATCGACAACCAGGTCAAGATTCGCGGCAATCGCATCGAGCTGGGTGAGGTCGAGGCCCAAATTCGCCGCCTCTCGCCCCTGATCGAGCAAGCCCTCGTGCGCGTACTGGAGGTGGACGGCACCCCGCGCCTGGTGGCCTATGTGGTAGCGAGCCAGTCGCTGTCGGCCAGCAAACTGTGCGACGACCTGAGCCGCCGCGTGCCGGACTACATGGTGCCGGCGCACGTCATCACTCTGGATGCCATCCCGCTGACTGCCAACGGCAAAGTGGACCTTCGCAAGCTGCCACCGCCCAGCGCCCCGGCTAGCGATAGTGCCAACCATGTCGCCCCCCGCAACGAGGTCGAAACACTGCTCGCACGCATCTGGCAAGACGTGCTCAAAGTGGAGCGGATCGGCGTACACGACAACTTCTTCAGCCTGGGTGGCGACTCGATCCTCAACCTGCAGATCATCGCCCGCGCCAACCAGCAGGGGCTGAAGCTGACGCCCAAGCAATTGTTCGAGAACCGCACCATCGCCGACATCGCCCAGGTGCTCGGCGCCGGGGCTGAAAGTGCAGCCGCCCGGCAACAGGGTGATGGCTTCGCCATTACGCTGAGCGCCGGCCAGCGCGCCCGCCTCGACGCAGGGGCACTGCAGCCTAGTTGGCGCTGCCTGAACCTTGACGGCGCACTGTCGACCGAGCATCTGGCCCAGGCCCTGGCCGCGCTACAGGGTCATCACCAGGCACTGCGTCTGGCCCTGCAGAACACCGCCGATGGCCAATGGCAGCAGCGCATGCTGGCCAGCCCCCTACCACTCGAGGTCAGCGAACAGACGCAAACCGATGAGACACTAGCGGCCCTGGCCGAGGCCGCTTTCGCCCGCCTCGATCTCGCTGCAGGACAAGGCCTGAGCGCCAGCCTGCTACGCGGCGCAACGGGGGATCGCTTGTTACTGGTCGCCCACCCGCTGTGTTGCGACGAGGCTGCCTGGCCGCTGCTGCTCGCCGACCTCAACCTGGCACTCGCGCAACTGCGATACCAGCGACCAATTCGCCTGTCCTATACCGGCGGTGAACTCGCGGCCTGGTGCGAGCACCAGCAGCAGGACGCTAGCAGCGAGCGCCTGGATGAGGTCTGGGAGCACTGGCTGCAGTTCGCCGACCTGGAGCTGCCAGCGCTGGATATTAGCGGGCTGCCCAACACTCAGGCCGAACTGCGCCTGGACGCCACGACCTCGACGCAGCTCAAGCGTCTGCTCGACACGATGCAACTGGACTGGGAGTCGCTGCTGGCCGCCAGCTTGGTCGAACGCCTGGCGGGTGCAGGCAGCGCAACCGTCGCGCTGACGCTGCAGAGCGGACGGCCAGATGCCACACGCCTGCCACTGCAGGCGCCGATCAGCCTGGCGGATCTTGATCCGGCACGCATCCTGGGCACCCTGACGGTGCCGGTACCCTTCTATCTGCAGGCGCCGAGCGGCGATGCACTGGCCCGCTTGCAAGACGTAGCGGCGCAGTTGCACAGCTATCCGCAATTCGGCGCGGACTACGGCACCCTGCGCTACCTGGCAGACAACCCGTATTTGCTGGAGCCGTTGCGCCAATTGCCGGTCCCCGCAGTCGCCCTGCGCTGGCTGGGTGACTGGGACGCGCATCGCGAGGCACGGACGGTACTCGCCGGCATCCAGGCCGCCAACCATGAACCGACTCTGGCCGAAGCGCTGAGCCTCGACGCCTGCTGGCATGGCGGCGCCCTGCACCTCACTGCCACCGGGCCGCTGGCCAGCACCTGGCTGCCAGCCCTGGCGGCATACCTGCAAAACCTGGCCAGCCTGGCCGATAGCCCCGAGCTGCGTCCGGCTGGCACGGCGTTCCCGCTGTGTCAGGCGCAAGTCGCGACGCTGGCCAGCGAACCACTGCCCTGGGCCCGCCTGGAAGACCTCTACCCGCTGTCGCCCATGCAACAGGGCATGCTGCTGCACACCCTGTTGCAGCCACACAGTGGCATCTACCTGATGCAACAGCGCTACAGCTGGGACGGCGAGCTGCAACGTCCAGCCATGGAACAGGCCTGGCGCCTGTTCCTCGATCGCCACCCCATGCTGCGCACCGCCTTCTGGTGGCAGGAAGATCACGAACCGCTGCAGTGCGTCTACCGCGATACCGAACTGGCCTTCGAGTGGTATGACTGGCGTCACCTCGACGCCGAGCAACAGCGCGAGGCGATGGATGCCGTGCTGGCCGACGAGCGCCAACGCGGCTTCGACATGAGCCGTGCACCGCTCACTTACCTGCGCGTGTTCCAGTTGGCCGAGCAGCGCTTCAGCATGGTGCGCAGCTTCCACCATATCCTCACCGATGCCTGGTGCTTCGGCCTGCTGATGGAAGATCTGCTGGCCATCTATCAGGCGCTGGCCCGTGATGAAGCGGTGGCGCGCCCTCGCTGGCGTCCGTTCCGTGGCTACATGAGCTGGCTGACACGCCAGGACATGGCCACCGCACAAGGTTTCTGGCGCAACGAACTGGCCGGTTTCGAAGCACCGACGCCCCTGCAGGTCGACCTCCCCGTGGCCCAGCAGGATCAAGCACCGGAACTGGTCGGCGACTGCAACCTGACCCTCAGTGTCGCCCGTACCCAGCGCCTGCAGCAGCTCTGCCAGAGCCATCAGTTGACACCCAACACCTGGATTCAGGGCGCGTGGGCCTTGCTGCTGTCACGCTACAGCGGCAACCGCGACGTGCTCTTCGGCGTCACCGTGGCCGGTCGCCCCACCGCGTTGGCGGGGGTCGAAGAGATAGTCGGCCTGTTCATCAACAGCCTGCCGCTGCGTGTCGACGTCGACCCCGAGCGTCCCGTGATCGACTGGCTGCAAGGCCTGCTGTCGCACAACGCAGAGTTGCGCGACCATGAATACGCGCCCCTGGTGGACATCCAGCGGAACAGCGACATTCCCCGTGGTCAGCAGTTGTTCGACAGCCTGGTGGTGTTCGAGAACGCTCCGCTGGATGTGGCCAGCGTCCGACTCGACGGCTTCAGCATCGATATCTACGAAGACCGCGTGCACACCAACTTCCCGATGACGGTGGTGCTCTATCCAGGCGACCGCCTGGGCATTCGCCTGTCCTACGACCAGGGCCGCTTCACCCCGGACAGCGTGGAGCGCATGCTGGGGCACCTGGCGCACCTGCTCGGTGAAATGCTCGACCAGCCCGAGGCGGCGCTTGGCCAACTGCAGATGCTGCCCGAGGCTGAACGTCAGCAACTGCTGGTGGAGTGGAACCGCAGCGCCGTCGACTTCCCCCTGTCGTGCAGCTATGCAGAACTGTTCGGGGATCAGGTACGGGCACACCCACAGCGCCTCGCCGCAGTATGCGCCGATGACAGGCTCAGCTACGCCGAGCTCGACCAGCGCAGCAACGCCATCGCCCATGCCCTGCAGCAGGCCGGTGCCGGGCCGGACACTCTGGTCGCTCTCGCAGCCGAGCGTGGTCTGACGCTGCTGTGCATGATGATCGCCACGCTCAAGGCCGGCGCCGCCTTCCAGGCGCTGGACATCCAGCATCCGCCGCAGCGCCTGGGCGAGTTGCTCGACCTGAGCGCAGCGCCGCTGTTGCTGGTGGACGAGAAGGCCAGCGGCCTGCTCGACACGATGCTGAAGAACGTCACACGCCAGCCCACCAGCCTGATCGCTCAGGAGCTCTGGCACGCCGATGTTCAGCCCGTGCAGTACACCCACCGTCCCGACCAGCTCGCTTACGTGATCTTCACCTCCGGCTCCACTGGCACGCCCAAAGGCGCCCTGGTGGAGCAGCGCGGCATGCTCAACAACATCTTCGGCAAGGTGCCGACCCTGGGCCTGTGCAGCGAGGATCGCATCGCCCAGACCGCCTCGCCGGCCTTCGATATCTCGATCTGGCAGTTCCTTGCCGCGCCGATCGTCGGCGCCACCGTGCACATCCTGCCGGACGCCGTCGCGCACGATCCGGCCGCCCTGCTCGACGCCATCGAGAGCCAGCGCCTGAACCTGCTCGAGGCGGTGCCGGCGCTGATTCGCGGCCTGCTTCAGGAGGCCGGCCCGCAGCACCAGCTCGACAGCCTGCGCTGGCTGCTGCCGACCGGTGAGGCGCTGCCACCGGCACTGGCTCGCGACTGGCGCAGCCGCTTCCCCGGCACCCCACTGATGAACGCCTATGGCCCGGCCGAGTGCTCCGACGATGTGGCCTTCCACGCCATCCACCAGGCGCCGCAGGATGACTGCGCGCACATGCCGATCGGCCGGCCCACCGCCAACAACCAGTTGTACATCCTCGATGCCGAGCTGCGCCCGCAGCCCATCGGCGTGCCCGGCGAGCTGTGCGTCGCCGGTGTGGGGGTCGGCCGCGGCTATCTGGGCGATGCCGAGCGTACCCGTGCGGCCTTCGTCGATCACCCGTTCGAGCCGGGCGCGCGCTTCTACCGCACCGGTGATATCGGCCGCTACCGCGCCGACGGCGTGATCGAGTACCTCGGCCGCCGCGACCAGCAGGTGAAGATCCGTGGCCACCGCATCGAACTGGGCGAGATCGAGAACCGCCTGATGCGCCACCCGCAGGTCGACAGCGCCGTGGTTCTGGCCCTGCCGGACGCCCGCGGCGACCTGCAACTGCTGGCCTGCTACGTGCTCCGCGACGCGGCGCTGGACGCCGACACGGCGCAGGCACTGCTGGTCGAGCACCTGCGCGGGCAACTGGCGAGCTACATGGTTCCTGGCCACTGGCGTCACCTGGAAAGCCTGCCGCTGAATGCCAACGGCAAGGTCGACCGCCGTGCACTGGCCGCCCTGGGTCTGCCCAGCGAGGCATCCGCCCAGGCCCAGGTGGCCCCACGCACCCCCACCGAGCAGGCTCTGGCCGAGCTCTGGCAGGACCTGCTCGGCCTGAGCTCGCTGAGTGTCGACGACGACTTCTTCGCCCTCGGCGGTCATTCCCTGCTGGCCACTCAGGTGGTCGCTCGTATCCGTCGTCGGCTGGCCGTCGACCTGCCACTGCGCGCCCTGTTCGAGCACCGTACAGTGGCCGAGCTGGCCAAGGTAGTGGACGCCCAGGCGCCCAGCGCAAGCGCTGTCGAGGAGATCGTAGCGGTGCCGCGTGAGCAGACACTGCCTCTGTCCTACGCGCAACAACGCCTGTGGTTCCTCGACAAGCTGGAAGGCCCCAGCGCGGCGTACAACCTCTCGACGGCAGTACGTCTGGACGGCGAGCTGGATGCCGAAGCACTGCGTGCGGCTCTGCAGCATGTGCTCGACCGCCACGAATCACTGCGCACGGGCTTCGCCCTGGAGGGCGATACACCCCGCCAGATCATCGCCAATGACGTACGACTCGAGCTGCCCGTGCAGGCTCTCCAGGCCGAAGACGACGGGCAATTGCAACAGTGCATCGACGAAGAGGCCGCCCGCCCCTTCGACCTGCAGCGTCCGCCCATGCTGCGGGCGCGTCTGCTACGCCTGGGCCAGACCAGCCATGTGCTGCAGTTCACCCTGCACCATATCGCCACCGATGCCTGGTCCATGGGCATTCTGGTCGAGGAGGCCATCACCGCCTACAGCGCTTACCACGCCGGGCAGCAACCGGCCCTGACTCCACTGCCGATCCAGTACGCCGACTATGCCCACTGGCAACGTAGCGCTGCGCAGCAACGCCGCCTGGCACGTGATATCGACTTCTGGCGCGGACAGCTGCAGGGGGCGCCGACGCTGTTGCGCCTGCCACTGGACAAGCCACGCCCAGTACCAGCCGACTATCACGGCGCGGCGCTGCGCCAGACGCTGTCCAAGGCCCAAGCCGAACGCTTGCAAGGCTATGCACAGGCACAGCATGCCACCCTGTTCATGGTGTTGCTCAATGCTTTCAATTGCCTGCTGCAACGGGTCACTGGTGACGACGATTTCCTGGTCGGCACCGATCTGGCCAACCGCGAGCAACCGGCCCTGGAAGAACTGATCGGTTTCTTCGTCAACGTGCTGCCGCTGCGCGCGCGCCTCGATGCCACACAGGACTTCACGGCCCGCCTGCAGCGTCTGCGCGACGACACCCTGGCTGCCTTCCAGCATCAGCAGGTGCCGTTCGACAAGCTGGTCGAGACCCTGCAGCCGCCACGTCAGGCCGGCGTCAACCCGCTGGTGCAGGCACTGTTCGTGCTGCAGAACACGCCGCGCTCATCCGCCGAGTTGCCCGATCTACGCGTCGAGCACCTGGCTCCGCGCCAGGAAACCAGCAAGTTCGACCTGGCGCTATTCGCCGAAGAGGACGATCAGGGCCTGACCCTGCGCTGGGTCTATCGCACCAGCCTGTTCCAGGCAGAAACCATCGAACACTTGCAGCGGGGCTTCGATGCGTTGCTGCAACGGGTCATCGAGGCCCCCGAACACGCCTTACAAGGCTGGAACTGGCGCCTGCACAGCCCGGCCGTCACTGAGAACACTGCCATGTACGATGCATCCACCCAGGACGAGGCAAGCCGCACCTCGCGCAAGCTGTCCAAACTGAGCAAGCTCAAGCAGACCCGTGCCACTGCCGTCAGCCAGCGCCCCGAGGAACAGGTACGCAGCGCACCGCTGGCGGCCGAGCGCGCCCTGCCGCTACTGATCGAGCCGCGTCTCGGTGAGCTGGACCCGGTGAGCTGGGGGCAGCAGGCCCGCGGCTGGATCGGCGAGCAACTGCGACGCCATGGCGGCCTGTTGTTCCGTGGTTTCGAACTGCCGGACGCCAGCGCCTTCGAGCAGTTCGCCCAGGCCATCGAACCCGATCTCTACGGCACCTACGGCGACCTGCCAAAGAACAACTCGGGCAAGAACATCTACCACTCCACGCCCTACCCGGAGCAGCACATGATCCTGTTCCACAACGAGAGCTCGCATCTCGCACAATGGCCGCGCAAGCAGTGGTTCTATTGCGAGAAACCTGCGCCACAGGGCGGCTGCACGCCCATCGTCGACTGCCGCGAGGTACTCGCCCGCCTGCCGCAGCCCATCGTCGAGAAGCTGCGCGTCCAGGGACTGCTCTATGTTCGCCACTTCACCGACAAACTCGATGTGCGCTGGCAGGACTTCTTCAAGACCGAACAGCGCGAAGAGGTCGAGCAGCGTTGCCGCGAGGCCGGTACCCAGTGGCAATGGCTCGGCGAGGATGGCCTGCGCATCGCCCAGCACTGCCCAGCCATCGTCACCCACCCGGACACCGGAGAGGACAGCTTCTTCAACCAGGTGCAACTGCATCACCCGGCCTGTCTGGAACCAGAAGTGCGCCGCAACCTGCTGGAACTGTTCGGCCCCGAACACCTGCCGCGCAACGTCTGTTATGGCGATGGCAGCCCCATCGAAGACGAGGTGATGGATGAAATCGGCCGCGTCTACGAGGCCTGCGCCGTGCGTTTCACCTGGCAGAAAGGTGACGTGGTGATGCTGGACAACATGCTCGTGGCCCATGCCCGCGACCCCTTCCAGGGCGAGCGCAAGATCTGTGTCGCCATGGGGCAGATGATGCGGCGTGACCAGCTCGATGCTCTCAGCCAAGGCGCAACGCGTTCTCACCTGGCGCTGGAGGAAAGTCTGTGATGGAACAGTTCCAGCTATCACCGCAGCAGCGCCTGCGCTGGCAGTCGAAGCTACCTGATGCCTCGCTGACACTCGACCTGCACGGCGCAATCGATCCGCACGAGTTGCGCCGACGCCTGCAGCGTCTGGTGGCCCACCATGAAGCCCTGCGTCTGCGCCTGAGCCCCTCGCCGGGCCTGCGCGTACCGCTGCAGCAAGTCGTGTCACTCGATGCACCTGCTCCGCTCGACGATGGCATCCGCCTGGAGGTTCAGGTACTCGCCGCCGACCACCAGCGCCTGCATCTGCAGTTACCGGCTCTGGCCGCCGACCGGGGCACCCTGCTACGCCTGGCCAGCTCACTGGCCGATGAAACGCCCCCCGATGACGAGGACATGAGCTACACCCAGTACAGCGCCTGGCTGTACGAACTGCAGGACGAAGACGACGCCGAACTGGGCCGTCGCTACTGGCGCGAACAAGCCCTAAGCGAGCATGAACAGAGCGACCTGCATTATCGACAGGCACGGGTGCAGGACACCGCCGGGCAACTGATCGCCCAGCTGGATGGCACACCGGAGCTGACGGCACGCCTCGATGCGTTCTGCCAACACCATCAGGTGAGCCCCGCCGAGGTGCTGCTGACCGCCTGGTGTGCCCTACTGCAACGCCTGACCCCAGGCGAGTCACCGGCCCTGACGATGAACTGGGTGCATGACTGCCGCGATGATTACGAAGAGTTGAGCGGCTGCTGGGGTGCGTTCGCCAAGTCCCTGCCACTGGCCTGGCGCTTCCCACTGCACAGTCGCTTCGACGAAGCGCTCGATGGCATGCAGCGCATGTGCGATCGCGCCCGCGAGTGGCAGGAGTACTGCGCCATCACCGGACATCCCTCGCCAACTGCCAGCCGCTACGGCTTCGAATGGGGCGGCCTGCTGCCCCAGGCGCTGCCGATGTCCGGCCTGCCGGACGTGCAACTCTCGGTACTGGAGATGAACGCACCGGCGCAGGCCTTCGACCTGTCGCTCACCCCGGAAACCTTCAGCGACGGGCAAGGCACCATCACCTACCGTTTCAATCTTGCCTTCACCAGCAATGGCTACAACCTGCAGAGCGCCCAGGTGTTGCTGGAACAATACCGCTCTCTGCTGCTCGCCGCCCTCGGGAATCCGGCGCTGGCACTGCAGGCGCTACCGCTGCACAGCCCGAGTTTCACCGCAACGCTGGCCACTGTGCAGGGCCAGCGCAGCGAAGCGGACTGCGCCTCCTTCATGGCCTTCCCGTTGCGCTTCAGCCAGCAGGCGGCACGCTTTGCCGAGCGTCTGGCGCTGTGCGACGCCCGACAGCAGTTGACCTATGCGCAACTGGAGGCACGCAGCAACCAGTTGGCCCGCTACCTCAACGCACGCGGCATCGGTGCGGAGGATTGCGTAGCCCTGCACCTTGAGCGCAATGCCGACGCCATCGTCGCCATGCTCGGCGTACTCAAGAGTGGCGCGGCCTTCCTACCCTTGGACAACCAGCAGCCGCTGGCCCGTAGTCAGGTGATCCTGGCGGCCGCCCAGCCGGCCTTCCTGCTCGTCGACAGTAGCGTCCCGGCACCGACGCAAGCCGGCCTGGAGAGCCTCGACCTGGGTGACCTGCCACGCTGGCAGCACCTGCCGGACAGCCCGCTGGGGCTAGTCATCGCGCCGCATAGCGCCGCCTACGTGCTGCATACCTCCGGCAGCACGGGCACACCCAAGGGCGTGGTGATCGAACATCGCCAGCTCTGCAGCTACGTGGATAGCCTGCTTCGGCGCCTGGCGCTGGTTCCAGGCGAGCGCAGCGCGCTAGTCACCTCGCTGGCCGCCGACCTCAGCTATACCCTGCTGTTCCCGGCATTGCTCAGCGGCGGTGAGCTGCACGTGGTGGACAAGGCCACCAGCCTCGATGCGGCAACATGGGCGGCCTACCAGGCACGTCATCCGATCGATCACCTGAAGACCGTACCATCGTTGCTCGACGCCTGGCTTGCCCACAGTGCGGGCGCCGCCACCCTGCCACGCAAGCAACTGATCCTGGGCGGCGAGCACAGCCCGCAGCGACTGTTGCAGAGCCTGCGTCGCCTTGCCCCTGAACTGTGCGTGTACAACCACTACGGCCCGACCGAAACCACCATCGGCGTACTCATGCATCGCCTCGATGCGGCCATCGATTACCGTCATCTACCCCTCGATGACCGCCTGGACAGCATGCGCACCTATCTGTTCGACGAGCAGGGCAATCCCGCCGCCCCCGGCCAGGCCGCCGAGCTCTACCTCGCCGGGCCGCAACTGGCACGCGGCTACCTGGACGAGCAGCAGACCCAAGAGCGCTTCGGCGAGCACCCACAGTGCCCTGGCGAGCGCCTCTATCGCACCGGTGATCGCGCACGCTATCGACCCGACGGCAGCCTGGAGATCATCGGCCGCGTCGACCGCCAGGTGAAGATTCGTGGTTTTCGCGTCGAGCTCGACGATGTCGAAGCGCAGCTGGCCCGTCTGCCCGGCGTAGCCCAAGTGGCCGTCACCTGCGTGGCACGCGGCCCGTTCGATCAGCAACTGTTCGCCTTCCTCACCCTGGAGCCAGAGCAGAGCAGTACCCTTGCTGAACTGCAGACCCAGGCCCAGGCACGACTGCCAGAACACATGCTGCCGAACCTGCGGCTGGTCGACGCGCTGCCCTTGCTGGCTAACGGCAAGCTGGATCGCAAGACGCTTGTGCAATGGGCCGAACAAGTGCTCGATCACGTCGGCGACAACCTACCGCGTACGCCGTTGGAACAGTTGCTGGCCGAGGTCTGGGCCGGCGTACTGGGGCTCGAGCGAGTCGGTATCGAGGATGACTTCTTCGCACTGGGCGGTCACTCACTTGCAGCAGTCAAACTGGCCAGCCGTCTGCAGGCGGTGCTGGGTACGCATGTGCCGGTCAACGCCGTGTTCAACGCGCCGAGCGTGGCAGGCTTCGCCGAACTGGTGCAGGCACAGATGCAGCTCTCGCCGCTGGTACCCATCTCCCGAGCCGAGACGGCGAAAGGCAACCTGTTCTGCTTCCACCCCTCCACCGGCCATGTACAGGACTACCGCCTCCTGAGCGAACCGCTGGCGGACTGGAACCTCTGGGGCCTGCAAGCCACGTACCTCGCCGAAGGCAGCCCACAACCCGGACGCGACACGCTCGAAGCCCTGGCCAAGGTGTACGTCGAGCAGTTGCGCCAGCAGCAGCCTCAAGGCCCATACCACCTGCTTGGCTGGTCACTCGGCGGTCTGCTCGCCTTCTACGCGGCGGCGCAGCTGGAACAGGCTGGTCAGGAGGTGGCCTTCCTTGGCATCGTCGATTCGCAAACGCAGCGCAGCACCGTGACACAAAGCCTGGAAGCATTGTTGCAGTCGGCCGCCGAGCTGCTCGACGCTGACAGTCAGCGGCGTTTCTCAGCACTGATCGCGCGCGCGCGTGACGAGCTGATCGAGCGAGCACCACAGGAGTGGCCACTCGCGCTGGCGCAATGGGCTCAACAGCAAGGCCTGCAACTGGCAGACGACAGCTGGGAGCAGTTGCAATATCGGCTGCGCCATCATGCCCACACGCAGACCTTGATCGGCACCTTCAACCCCGTCACGCTGCGCTGCCCGTTGCACCTGTGGTGGGCCAGCGCGACCCTGGAGATGGAAGATTTCAGCGCACCTGACTGGCACGGCCTCAGCCAGGGCCCGATCACCGAGCAGACCATTGCCGCGCAACATCTGGACATTCTGCGCCAGGACGCCTGGCAGCGCGCCTTGATCGAAAGCCTGAGCAATCTGGGCACGCCACAGCGTGAACCTTCGAACGACGAGATGACTTGAGATGGATCTGTTACTGCTACTGGCACGCCGCTCCTGGCGTACCCTGCTGATTGCCACCGCCACCGGTCTGGCCTGTGGTCTGGCGGCGGCCGGTCTGATCGCCAACATCAACCACTCCCTGGCCGGTTTCAGCCAGCTGCGCCCAGCCGATGGCTTGCTGTTCGCCGGTTTGGTGGCACTGGTGGTGACCGCGCGTATCGTCTCCGATGTCAGCCTGCTGCGGCTGGGGCAAACAGCGGTCAGCGACATGCGCCTGCACCTGAGCGGCAAGCTGATCGATACGCCCTATCCGCGCTTGCAACGCCTGGGCAAGCACCGCCTGCTGGCGATGCTCACCGACGATACGCAAACCATCAGCCAAGCCGTCGAGCTGGTACCGATTCTGTTGGTCAACAGCGGCATCGTGCTGGCCTGCCTGGGCTACCTGGGCTGGCTCAGCCTGCCGCTGCTGGGACTAACCGTCGCCCTGATCCTGCTCGGTGCTGCCAGCTTTCATTGGCCACAGCGCAAGGCCCTGACCTCCATCGGCAAAGCGCGTGAACTGAAAGATCAGCTGTTCGACCAGTACCGCCTACTCACCGACGGCAGCAAGGAGCTCCAGCTCAACCACTCACGTCGTGTGCAATTCTTCGAGCGTCTGCTCTACCCCATCAGCCAGCAGTACCGCCGCGACTTCGTGCGCGGCATGAGCATCTACGCGCTGGTGCTCAACTGGGGCAATGGCATCTTCTATCTGCTGATCGGTACGGTACTGTTCCTCGCGCCACAGTTCATCGATTTGAGCGCCACGCTGGTGACCGGCTATATCCTCAGCCTGCTATACATGATCACGCCACTGTCGGAACTGATGAACGCCCTGCCCACCCTGGGCCGGGCCAGCGTCTCTTTGCGCAAGATCCGCGCCCTCGAAGGGCAACTGGAGGTAGCCGGCACGCCAGGCGACGACCTCGTGCCTGCACGTAGCGTGGGCTCGCTGAGCTGCCACGAGGTACGCCATACCTACTACCGCGAAGGCGAAGACGGCCGCTTCACCCTTGGCCCGTTCGACCTCGAGCTGCGCGCCGGCGAGGTGGTCTTCATCACCGGCGGCAACGGCAGCGGCAAGACCACCCTGGCCCTGCTGCTGACCGGTCTCTATCAACCCGAAGGCGGCGACCTGTTGCTCGACGAGCGGGTGTCTGCGAGCACCCAGAATCATCTCTACCGCCAACATTTCTCGGCGATCTTCACCGACTTCTGTCTGTTCGAGCATCTGCTTGACGGCGACGACCCGCAACTGATGCAGCAAGCCCGTGACTACCTGGCGCACCTGCAACTGGCACACAAGGTCAATATCGACGGCGGGCGCCTGTCCACACTGGATCTGTCCACCGGTCAGCGCAAGCGCCTGGCCCTGCTCGCCGCTTACCTCGACGACCGCCCCTGCTACCTGTTCGACGAGTGGGCGGCGGATCAGGACCCTGTGTTCAAGCGCTTCTTCTATACCAAGATCCTTCCCGACCTGCGCCAACGCGGCAAGCTGGTGATCGTGATTTCCCACGACGACGCCTACTTCTCGCTGGCAGACCGGCTTATCAAGGTGGATCAGGGCAGCGTGTCCGAAGCCAGCCCCAGCCGCTCGCGGCAGCTTTCAACCGAGGAATGCTGAGCCATGCATGCCGAAGTGTTATTCAGCCAGTCCGCCTCACTCTCGCCGTGGATCCACACCCGCCCGCTGCCCGCTGCTCGCTTACGCTTGCTCTGCTTCCCTTTCGCCGGAGGCAGTGCCGGCAGTTTCATGCCCTGGTTTACGCAACTGGCGCCGCACGTCCAGCTCTGCGCCATCCAGTTGCCAGGACGTGGTGCGCGCTTCGGCGAGCCGCCCGTGCATGACTTCGCCACACTGATCGAACGCCTGGGCGAGGTCATCGCCGGGTATGACGACCTCCCCTATGCCTTCTTCGGCCACAGCCTCGGCGCTCTGGTCGCCTTCGAGCTGGCGCATCACTGCGTCAGGCGTGGGCTGCCCCCACCCCGCCACCTGTTCGTCTCGGCCAGCGGCGCACCGCGCCACCGCGTCGGTGCGCCGCGCTACGATCTGCTGAGCGATGGTGAACTGCTGATCAAACTGCGCGACTACGCCGGCACACCTCCCGAGGTGCTGGCGAACCAGGAACTGATGGCCCTGCTACTGCCGGCCATTCGCGCCGACTTCGCCCTGCTGCGCCACTATCGCTACCAGCCGCGCCCACGCCTGGACGTACCGATGAGCGTGCTGGCCGGACAAGACGATGCCCATGTAGGCCAAGAAACGCTGCACGACTGGCAGACGGAAACCCGTGCAGGCTGCGCACTGCATCGCTTCGAGGGCGGCCATTTCTTCGCCTTCGAGCAGCCAGAACAGGTGTTGGAATTGGTGAAGCGGAAGCTGGACGAGGCGCTGTAATGACATCGGCAAATCGAGGCGTCGCCGAGATGGCTCAGCAGTCCGAATGAAATCCGGGAAATTGCCTCCCGCAGGCAATTTCGTTCCGGATTGCCTGCGGGCTACGCGCGTGTATGACGGGGGCGAACTAGCCCTCCACGCCGTAGATGTAACGCAGATAGCTCACCTGCTCCGCCTGCGGCAAGCGATGCAACTTCGGGCAGGATTCGCACAGCACCTGTGGCTTGCCGACCACCGGGGCATGCAACTGGTAATGCAGGCAGCAATGACGACGCAGGGGAATGCGTGCGCATACCTCTGGCGCCGGCGAATCCACCATCCACTGCAGGCTTCTCGGTTTGATCCGCCCGTCAGCGACCACGGCCCGCTCCAGCCAGCGATGAGCCTCGGCGAAGCCTTCACGCTCCTGCTTGGCGTCAAGGCGTGCGAAGGCGCCATCCCAGATGGCGGCAAAGTTGCCCCAAAGTACCTTCGGCGCCAATCCCCCCCAAGCTGCAATACCAGCGAACAGCGGTTCCAGGTGTTCATGCAGTAGGCGCGCCCAGTAATCATCTCGCTGCTGGGCAGCAAGCGAAGCCGGTAGCGTCGGCAGCCACAACGCTCTTGGCTGACCAGCGTCATGCAACAACGCGACCTCATGATCCCAGAAGGCGATGCCTCGCTCGCGCGTCAACACGGCCGCCAGCATCGCCGGCAACATGACACTGAGGTAGTTCATCGACCATTGGGAGGCGACTGGAGGGCGCTTGATACCGGGATAGAGTTCGGCGAAGCGTTCGAGCATGGGATGCAACACGCTTATCTCTGCCAACTCAGGCAGCGCCACCGACGCCAGCCCCTGGCGCTCGACCTGTATCACACGCTGGATGGGTGGCCATGCTTGGCACAACCAGTCCGGTAGTTCGATGGCTGGCCTCCGCCGCAGTGGGTCAAAAATGATGAGAACGATTAGCGTTGATGGTAAAGCTGCCCCTCTATAAACTCAACGCGTTTTACGCCGGGCAACTTGAGGCCACATGCAGACATTACGTGATTTCTGGTTGCTCGCCCGACCGTTCTGGTCGTCTGCCGAAAAACGCCCCGCCTTCCTACTGCTATTCGGCACGATCCTGATGAACCTGTGTCTGGTCGGGGTCAACCTGCTGTACAACTTCTGGAACCTGCACTTCTACAACGCGCTGCAGGCGCTCGACTACGATGCCTTCCTGATCGGCGGTGTACAGTTCCTCTTCCTGCAACTGGGCCTGGCCACGTTCACCGTGGCCGCCTTCCACTTCCAGCAGAAACTCACTCTGCGCTGGCGCCGCTGGGCCACCGAGAACACCCTGCAGCTATGGCTGCAGCGCCATCGCTACCTCAAGCTGCAGCTCGGCGTGCCAGAGACGGACAACCCCGACCAGCGCATCGCCGATGACATCAACCTGCTCATCAGTCTGTCGCTGAAGCTCAGCCTGGGCCTGATGACCGCTCTGGTCTCACTGTTCTCCTTCCTGCATATCCTCTGGCAGGCCTCAAGCCTGGTGAAGATTCCCTTCGCCGGCGAAGAGCTGGTGATCCCCGGCCTTTTGGTGTGGGCCGCCCTGCTCTACTCCATCCTCGGCACCGGCGGCGCGTTCTGGCTAGGGCGCACGTTGCCGCGACTGAACTTCATCCAGCAGCGCCGTGAAGCGGACTTCCGCTTCGCCATGATGCGCCTGCGCGAAAACGCCGAGGCCGTGGCCCAGTACCGGGGAGAGAGCGAAGAGCATGCCCGTTTCAGCCAACGCCTGGGTGCCGCGCTGGAGAACTTCTGGGCCCTGGTGAAGCAGCAGAAAATCGTGCTCGGCTACTCCACCTTCTATATGCGCAGCGCCATGATCATCCCCATGTTCATCATGGCCCCGCAGTTCTTCGCTGGCGCCTTCCCCCTTGGCCGCCTGACGCAGCTCAGTGCGGCGTTTGGCGAGGTGCATGAAGCCATGGCCTATCTGGTCAAGGTGTTCCCCGAGGTGGCCGAGTGGAAAGCGGTGGTCGATCGCCTGATCGGTTTCCAGCGACGCCTGGATCAGGTCAGCGACGGGGGCGGCGTCTGCCTCGAGCACAGTGCAGAAGGGTTCGAAGCCGCAGGCCTTTCGCTCTGGCTGCCGGATGGCCGGACGCTGCTCACCGACGTCGAACTACGCCTGCAGGCCGGGGAAAGCCTGCTGATCAGGGCACCGTCGGGCTTCGGCAAGTCCACGCTGATACGAGCGCTGACCGGCATCTGGAACCATGCCAGCGGCGTGGCACGCTACGACCTGGGCAGCACCCTGACCCTGGCGCAGAAACCCTACCTGCCGCTCGGCACCCTGCGCGACATGCTCTGGTATCCCGCAGCGCCGCATCCGCAGGACGATCCCCGTCTGCTGGAGGCGATGCACCAGTGCGGCCTCGACCACCTGAGCGCGCGGCTGGATAGCGAGCTTGACTGGTCGCAGACCCTGAGTATCGGTGAACAACAGCGCTGCGCCTTCGTGCGCGCCCTGCTATTACGCCCGCAGGTGCTGTTCCTGGATGAAAGCAGCTCGGCACTGGATGAAGAAAGCGAAAGGCGCTGCTACACGCAACTGCGTCATGCCTTACCGGACGCCATCATCATCAGCGTCGGCCATCGCGCCTCGCTGGAAGCGTTGCATACCCGCACCCTGGATCTGCTGCCCGCACAACGCTCGGACCAGGAATTGGAATACGCCTGAACCGGCCCTGCACATCTGGCTACCAGACAGGAGACCAAAAACGAAAAAGCCGGCTGCAATAGCCGGCTTTTTCGTTACTGAGTCGATGGCGTCCCCTGCTGGAATCGAACCAGCATCTAGCCCTTAGGAGGGGCTTATTCTATCCGTTGAACTAAGGGGACACGGCCGTATTGGCAACGGCCGGGCCGCATCTTAGCGGCGGCGCGCGCATTTGTCATGCCGCCAGCGCTCACTTCCTAGCGCTGCCAGCCCTGGGAAACTACCTTCGAGGTCAATGCAGCGCGCACTGGTTGCAGGCCGCCGCGCAGGCGCTCCAATGCCATGTGATCAGCAATCGCAGTGGTGGTCTCGCCTTCACGCTCGGCGCGCTGGAAGATTTCCGTCAGGGTCGGGCCGATGCCTTCGATATGCGCCTTGAGCTGCGCGGCGCTACCGCCGGTGCGCTCGTAGCAGACGTCGATGATGCCGCCGGCATTGATCGCGTAGTCCGGTGCGTACAGGCATTCGCGGCGACGCAGCAGCTCGGCCAGGCTGGCGTCGGCCAGTTGGTTGTTGGCAGCACCGGCGATGATTGGCGCGCGCAGGGCTTCCAGAGTTTGCAGGTTGATGATGGCGCCCAATGCACATGGTGCGAACACGTCCACATCGAGCCCATAGATATCGTGCTGACCGACCGCAGTGGCGCCAAGCTGGCTCACCGCGCGCTGCACGTTGGCTTCGAAGATATCCGTCACCCACAACTGCGCACCGGCCTCCTTGAGCAGCTTGGCCAGGCCGAAGCCGACCTGGCCGACACCCTGGATGGCCACGCGCACGCCCTTGAGATCCTGGCGGCCAAGGCGATGCGCCACGGCCGCCTGAATACCGATGAACACCCCATAGGCGGTCGAGGGCGATGGATCGCCGTCACGGCTGCCACCACCGAAAGCTTCACGCTGCCCGGCGCCTGCGACATGACGGGTGCGTTCGGCCATGATGCGCATCTCGGCCACGCCAGTGCCTGAATCCGCCGCCGTGACATAGCGTCCACCCAGGCTGTCGACGAAATCGCCCATGGCCTGGAACAGCGCCTCGCTCTTGCCGGTATGCGGGTCGCCGATGATCACCGCCTTGCCACCGCCGAGCGGCAAACGGGCCAGTGCCGATTTGTAGGTCATGCCGCGCGACAGGCGCAGTACATCACGCAGCGCTTGCTCGTCACTGGCGTAGTTCCACATGCGGCAACCACCCAGTGCCGGGCCGAGGGTGCTGTCGTGAATGGCGATGATGGCTTTCAGGCCGCTGGCCTTGTCGTGGCCGTAGACCACCTGTTCGTGCTGATCGAAGTCGACGTGATTGAAGACGGACATCGGGTTACCTCGGATGTAAAAAGCCGCCCCTCTCCCGCACGGGAGAGGGTGGCAAAGGGGATGGGAAAGGTCAGGCCGCTGGTTCGAACAACTGCACCGCAGCGATCTCGCTGACGGTCAGGCGTGCCTTGAGTTGGCTCGCCTGCTCGCGCGCCTTGGCCAGCGCCGCTTCCTTGACGTGGCCGTAACCGCGGACCTGCTCGGGAATCTCGGCCAGCGCCACCGCCGTGCGGTAGTTGCCGGCATTGAGCTCGCCCAGCAGGTAGGCCACGTTGGCCTCGTACTCCTCGATCAGCTCGCGCTCCAGCCGACGTTCAGTACTGTGACCGAACGGATCGAGCACGCTGCCACGCAGGAACTTGAAGCGCGCCAGTACGCCGAACGCCTTGAGCATCCAGGGGCCGAAGCTGCGCTTGCGTGGCTGGCCGGTGACCGCATCGGGCTTGCTCAACCAGCTCGGCGCCAGGTGGAACTGCAACTGGTAGTCGCCTTCGAACTGCGCTTCGAGCTGCTTGCGGAAAGTGGCATCGCTGTACAGCCGCGCCACTTCGTACTCGTCTTTATAGGCCAGGAGCTTGAAGTAATAGCGTGCTACGGCCTTGCTCAGGCGCTGCTGCGCATCGGTATCGGCCTTGCGCACGCGCTCGACCAGCTCACGGTAGCGTTCGGCATAGGCCGCGTTCTGGTAGGCGGTCAGGCGCTGCACACGGTCAGCGACGATCTCCTCCAGCGTGCTGCAATGCGGCGCTTCGACGACCTTGGGCGCGGCGAGTTTTTCCACCGCAGCCAGGTCATGCGCGGCGCGACGGCCCCAGAGGAAGGCCTGCTGGTTGAGTTGAACGGACACGCCGTTGAGCTCGATAGCCTTGTTGATCGCTTCGGCCGATACCGGCACCAGCCCCTGCTGATAGGCGTAGCCGAGCATGAACAGGTTGGTGGCGATGCTATCGCCAAGCAGGCGAGTAGCCAGGCGGGTGGCGTCTACGAAGCGGGTCTTGCCCTCACCCACCGCCTCGCTCAGCGCTTCGCGCATGGCGGCGCCAGGCACCTGAGCGTCAGGGTTGCGGGTGAACTCGGCAGTGGCCGCTTCATGGCTGTTGATCACCGCATGGGCGATCTTGTCGTTGAGCTTGGCCAGCGCCTCTTCACTGGACGACACCACCAGGTCGCAGCCCAGCAGCAGGTCGGTTTCACCAGCGGCGATACGCACGGCGTAGATATCACTCTGTCGCGCGGCGATGCGAATGTGGGTAATCACCGGGCCGAACTTCTGCGCCAGGCCAGCCTGGTCGAGCACGGTGCAGCCCTTGCCTTCGATATGCGCGGCCATGCCCAGCAGCGCGCCGACGGTGGTCACACCGCTGCCGCCAACACCGGGTAGGAGGATGTTCCAGGGCCGGCTCAGGGCTGGCTGTTTCGGCTCCGGCAAGGCGATGAACAGCGCGCCCAGCCCCACTGCCTCGGGCTTGCGCAGGCTGCCGCCGTGGACGGTGACGAAGCTCGGGCAGAAGCCCTCCAGGCAGCTGAAGTCCTTGTTGCAGGCGTTCTGGTCGATCTCGCGCTTGCGTCCCAGCTCGGTTTCCAGCGGCAGCACCGACAGGCAGTTGGACTTGACGCTGCAATCACCACAGCCCTCACACACCGCTGGGTTGATGAACGCACGCTTGGCCGGATCGACCATCTTGCCGCGCTTGCGCCGACGACGCTTCTCAGTGGCGCAGGTCTGGTCGTAGAGGATCACCGAGCAGCCCTTGACCTCGCGCAGCTCGCGCTGCACGGCGTCCAGCTCGCGGCGGTGGTGGAAGGTCACACCCGGCGCGAAAGTAGCGCGGGTCGGGTATTTGTCCGGCTCGTCACTGACCAGGGCAATGCGTTTGACGCCCTCGGCATGCACCTGCTGGCTGAGCTGGTCGATGCGCAGTTCGCCGTCGATGGGCTGGCCACCGGTCATGGCTACCGCGTCGTTGTAGAGAATCTTGTAGGTAATGTTGACCCCGGCTGCTACGGCTGCACGCAGGGCCAGATGGCCGGAGTGGAAGTAGGTGCCGTCACCGAGGTTCTGGAACACGTGCGGCGTGTCGGTGAATGGCGCCTGGCCGATCCAGGTGGCGCCCTCGCCGCCCATCTGGGTGAAGGTGTCGGTGCTGCGATCCATCCACTGGGTCATATAGTGGCAACCGATACCACCGAGGGCGCGGCTGCCTTCGGGCACCTTGGTCGAGCTGTTATGCGGGCAACCGGAGCAGAAATGCGGGGTGCGCGCAGTCTTGTGCTTGGGCGCAGCCAGCGCCTTCTCCTTGGCATCGAGGAAGGCCAGGCGCTCCTCGATGGTCGGGCTGCTGTAGATCGGCGCCAGGCGCTTGGCAATCACCCGAGCGATCATTGCCGGCGTCAGCTCGGCCAGGTTCGGCAGCAAGGACACACCCTGCTCGTCGAACTCGCCGACCACGCGCGGGCGCTTGCCCACCGGCCAGTTGTAGAGCTGGCCGGTCAGTTGGTCTTCGATGATGCTGCGCTTTTCTTCCACCACCAGAATTTCGTCCAGGCCTTCGGCGAAGCCATGCACCGACACCGGCTCCAGCGGCCAGCTCATGCCGACCTTGAGCACGCGCAAGCCGACCTTGGCGCACAGCGCTTCGTCCAGGCCGAGGTCATCCAGCGCCTGGCGCACGTCGAGGTAGGACTTGCCGGTGGTGATGATGCCCAGACGCGGGTTGGGCGAGTCGAGCTTGACCTGGTTGAGGTTGTTGGCCAGGGCAAAGGCGCGCGCAGCGTAGATCTTGTAGACGTTGAGGCGTTTTTCCTGGGCCAGGGGCGGATCGGGCCAACGGATGTGCACGCCGTCTTCCGGCAGTTGGAAATCCTCGGGGATCTTGATCTGGATTCGTAGCGGATCGACGTCCACCACGGCCGAGGAGTCGACGTTCTCGGCAATGGTCTTCAGCGCCACCCAGCAGCCGCTGTAGCGCGACAGCTCCCAGCCGATGATGCCGTAGTCCAGCACTTCCTGAACGTTGGCCGGGTTGAGCACCGGCATCGACGCGGCGATGAAGGCATGCTCGCTCTGGTGGGCGATGGTCGAAGACTTGCAACCATGGTCGTCGCCGGCCAGAACCAGCACGCCGCCATGCTTGGAAACGCCGGCAGAGTTGCCGTGCTTGAACACGTCACCACTGCGGTCTACACCCGGCCCCTTGCCGTACCACATGGCGAACACGCCGTCATAGCGCGCACCAGGAAACAGGTTGGCCTGCTGGCTGCCCCACACCGCGGTCGCGCCCAGCTCCTCGTTGACGCCGGGCTGGAAGTGGATGTGGTTTTCCTTCAGGTACTCGCGCGCATCCCACAGGCTCTTGTCCAGACCGCCCAGGGGCGAGCCGCGATAGCCGGAGATGAAGCAGGCGGTATTGAGTCCGAAGGCGGCATCACGCTGCTTCTGCAGCATGGGCAGGCGGGTGAGCGCCTGAGTGCCGGTCAGATAGAGGTGACCAGTAGCGAGGCGGTATTTGTCATCCAGGCGGATTTCGGCCAGTGACATGGAGCGCTCCTTTTATTGTTATGGCGAGCACAGGGAGCGCGACGGTAGACACGCTCCGTTGAGTCCTGCCGCAGGATCACTGCGACGGATTTGCCTAAATCATGACTGGAGGGTTCCGCTTTTTTCTTTCTATTTTCGAGTAGCGAAGGCGATACTCCGCATGATCCTTCCAACAATCACAATAAATTGGAAACAATCATGCAGGACAAGCTCAGCCCTATCGACCGCCGGATTCTTCGCCTGCTGCAACACAATGCTGACCTCTCGGCCGCCGAGGTGGCGGAAAAGGTCGAGCTGTCGCAGTCGCCCTGCTGGCGGCGGATCAACCGCATGCAGGAAGAGGGATTGATCGAACGCAAGGTCGCCCTGCTCAACCATAAGCGCCTGGGCTTCGGCATCACGGTGTTCGTCGACATCAAGCTGTCGGCACACGGCCGCGGCAATCTGGATGAGTTCGAGCGAGCGGTGGTCGGCTACCCGCAGGTGCTGGAGTGCTACAGCATGGCCGGCGGTTCGGACTACCTGCTCAAGGTGGTGGCCAAGGACATCGCCGATTACGAGCGCTTCCTGCGTGACCACCTGCTGCAGCGCCCGCACGTGCACGAGGCGCACTCGCATATCGCCATGAGCGAGGTCAAACGCACTACCGAGCTGCCGCTGGATTAACGCCCTGGCCTGCGCGTCCGCCAAGCGGCCAGCAGCGACGGGCCAAGCGCGGTGAGTGCCGAGCCAAGCACCACCACCACGGCGCCAGCGTAGGCGATCCAGTTGACCTGCTCGGGCAGCACGTGGTCCGGCCACCAGCTCGAGGCCAGCGCCACGGAAACGAAGGTCACCAGCGGTGTCAGCGCCAGGGTCGCGCTGACCCGCGAAGCCTCCCAATGCGCCAGTGCCTCGGCGAAGGCGCCATAGGCCACCAGGGTATTCAGGCAGCAAGCCAGCAGCAGCCAACCCTGCAGCGGGCTCAATTGCAGCGCTTGTAGCGGCTGCGCCCAAGGCGTCAGCAACAGCGCGCAAGCCAGGTAGATGACCATCATCACCTGCACCGAATTCCACTTGGTCAGCAGCTGCTTCTGCGCGAGGCCGTAGAAGGTCCAGACGAAGGCCGCGGCCAGCACGGTCAGCACCCCGGTGGTGTAGGTGGTCAGCGAAGTCAGCAGCTCACCCAGGCGCTGATTGAAGAACAGGCCGAAGCCCAGCAACATCACCATCAGGCCAATGGCCTGGCCCAGGCTGAAGCGCTCGCGAAAGACGAACAGGCTGCTGATCAGCAGCAGGATTGGAGCGACCTGGATCACCAGTTGCGTGGTGCCGGGGCTGAGCAAATTGAGCCCGACCAGATACAGCACGTAGTTGGCCGTCAGCCCGCCGATGGCCAGCGCCAGCAGCCAACCGCCCTTGCGCCCCAACGGACGAAAACGCGGCAACCGACGGCTCGCGGCAAGGTAGGCAAACAGCAGAGAACCTGCCACGGCCAGGCGATACCAGGTGACCGTTACCGGATCCATGACCTGGAGAACTTCTTTCAGTTTGATTGGCAGGATGCCCCAAAGCACCGAAGTGATCAGGGCCAGCAGCAGGCCGTACATCCAACGGCCGGAAGAAATGTGCATGGCAACCTCTGGCAGGCAGCCAACAGAGCATGTCGACCGCAGCAGAGCATTCTAGGAGAGGCCACCACACCGACACAGCAACAGTTCAGCACAGTTGCCGAGCGAAACTGTACTGATCGGCAACCCAGAAACGCCAGCCGACCGGCGCCAATAATCCATAAAATCGGCTAAAAGCCTGTAACAAGCCGCCAAAATCTACCATCTGTCGTTTTGCCAAGCAGGCCGCATTGGCCACAGTAGACTCAGGTTATCCAGCACCTGCAGATGGAGTCCCCGCCATGTTCGGCCAACGCACCGTCGACCCCCAACCGGGCACGCATTACCGTAGCTCACGCGTCAGTGCCGTCAACGGCCAATATTTCTTCGCCACTCGCGAAGGCACGCTGGAGGGCCCCTATCTCTCCCGCCACGACGCCGAGCAGAGCATCGTGCGTTACATCGAGCGCATGGTCATGGCCGACAAGCTGCTACGCCATAGCAGCGAGCACATCGACAACCTGCAGCGCCGCGAAGCGATCAAGCACAATCAGGAGCTTTGAGCGCTCCCACCTAAAGACGCGCCAAGCCCAAATCCCCCCGATGCGCCGCAAGATGCGGCAGCACTGCGGCCAGCAAAGGCTCCTTGAAGGCATCCTGAAAGCGATGCGCCAGGCCCGGAATCAACTTGAGTTCGGAGCCCTTGATATGCGCAGCCACGTGTACCCCATGCATTACCGGCAATAGCGGGTCGGCCGTGCCATGCACCACCAGCGTCGGCACGTTCAGGCGATTGAGCAACTCGACGCGGCTCGACTCGGCAAGAATCGCCAGCAGCTGACGCTGCACGCCTTCGGGATTGAAAGCGCGGTCATAGGCCTGTTCAGCCTGATGCAAGAGCAAGGCACGATCATCATGCACCGTCGGGCTACCGAGGGCCGCCAGCAAGTCCGCCTGCTGTTGCAGTGCAGCCTCGCGACTACCGGCCTCACGCCTTGCCAGCAACGCCACCAACGCATCGCTGGGCGCGGGCAAACCTTGCGCGCCCGAACTGGTCATCACCAGCGTCAGGCTGAGAACGCGCTGCGGCGCCAAGTCGGCCAGATGCTGCGCGATCATGCCACCCATGCTTGCGCCCAACACATGGAAGCGCTCGACACCGAGCTGGTCCATCAGCCCCATAGCATCACCGGCCATGTCACGCAGGTGATAAGGCGCACCAAGCGACAGACCCAGGCGATAGCGCAGCACTTCGTACGGCAGGTTGATGTTCGGCGCCGGCCGCCGCCAGGTGCTCAGCCCGACATCGCGATTATCGAAGCGCACGACGCGAAAGCCCTGCTGACAGAGACGCTCGACCACCTCGTCAGGCCAGTGGATCAACTGTCCGCCCAGCCCCATCACCAGCAGCAGCGCCGGATCGCGTTCGTTGCCGATACTTTGATAAGCCAGACGCACCTCACCGACATCCGCATAGCGGGTCGGCTCGGACAGGTCGCAACGATTGGCCGCAAGAGACGGCAGGCCGCAAAGCAACGCGGCCAGGAAAATGAATGCACGCATGAAAACACCAGAAACGCAGAACCCCACTGAAGCGCGAGTCTGATGAAAGTCGTTCGACGGCGCTGCCACACAAGCGTGACAGTTTGATGAAGGGGGACGAACGGTTGCCCGGATGGTGACCAGAGGTGCGATCCAGAGCGTCGCGAACGCCCCTCCTACCTACCTGCAGGAGGGGCTTTAGCCGCGACAAGGCGGCAATCAGGCCAGCTCGACACGCAACTGCCTGGCGGCGGCCACCATATTCACCAACGCCGCCTCGGTTTCCGGCCAGGCGCGGGTTTTCAGGCCACAATCGGGGTTGACCCACAGGCGCTCGAGCGGGATACGCCGCGCCGCCTTGCGCAACAGCCCGGCCATCTCGGCACTGTCAGGCACACGCGGCGAGTGAATGTCATACACGCCGGGGCCGATGTCGTTCGGGTAAGCGAACTTCTCGAACGCTGCCAGCAGCTCCATGTCCGAACGCGAGGTCTCGATGGTGATCACGTCGGCATCCATCGCCGCGATGGACTCGATCACGTCATTGAACTCGCTGTAGCACATGTGGGTATGGATCTGGGTTTCGTCACGCACGCCGCTGGCGGTCAGACGGAAAGCTTCGCTGGCCCAGTCCAGGTAGTGCTGCCAAGCGGATTTACGCAGTGGAAGCCCTTCACGGAACGCCGCCTCGTCGATCTGGATGATCTTGATGCCGGCTGCCTCCAGGTCCACCACCTCGTCACGAATCGCCAGCGCCAGTTGCCGGGCCTGCACTTTACGGGAAACGTCCTCGCGCGGGAACGACCACATCAGCATGGTCACCGGGCCGGTCAGCATGCCCTTCATCACCTTGTCGGTCAGACCCTGGGCGTACTTGATCCATTCCACCGTCATGGCCTTGGGCCGGCTCAGATCACCGACGATCACCGCCGGTTTGACGCAGCGTGAGCCATAGCTCTGCACCCAGCCGAAGCGGGTGAAGGCATAGCCATCGAGTTGTTCGGCAAAGTACTCGACCATATCGTTGCGCTCGGCCTCGCCATGCATCAGCACGTCCAGCCCCAGACGCTCCTGCACCTGCACCGCCTGACGAATTTCGCTATGCATGGCCTCGGTGTACTCGGCCGAACTGAGCTTGCCCTGCTTGAACGACTGCCGCGCCAGGCGGATGGCCGAGGTCTGCGGGAAGGAACCGATAGTCGTGGTCGGCAGCACTGGCAGCTGCAGGCACTCACGCTGCTGCTCGATGCGCTCGGCGAACGGCGACTGGCGCTGGGCGTGGCGCGGACGAATCGCCGCCAAACGCGCCTGTACCTCAGGCTTGTGAATACGTTTTGAAGCTGCACGAGCGGCCTGTATTGAACGGCTCGCTTGCAAGGCGGCTTGCACAGAGGCGTCTCCCGGCTCCTCCAGGGCCTTACCGAGCAACGCGACCTCCTGGCATTTCTGCACGGCAAAGGCCAACCAGCCTTTCAGCTCGGCATCGAGCTGGTCTTCACGAGCCAGGTCCACCGGACTATGCAGCAGCGAGCAGGACGGCGCGACCCACAGCCGCTCGCCCAGGCGCTCGTGAGCGTGACGCAGCACCTCGAGGGCCCTCTCCAAGTCACAGCGCCAGACGTTGCGCCCATTGACTATGCCCAGCGACAACACTTTATAAGCCGGCAGGCGGTCAAGGATGGTCGGGTACTGCTCCGGCGCACGTACCAGGTCGATATGCAGGCCATCCACCGGCAAATTGGCGGCCAGACCAAGATTATCTTCCAGGCCGCCAAAGTAGGTGGCGATCAGCTTCTTGCATGGCTCGCGCTGGATCAGGTTGTAGGCACGCTCGAAGGCGTTCTTCCACGCCTGCGGCAGATCCAGCACCAGAATTGGCTCGTCGATCTGCACCCACTCCACGCCCTGCGCAGCCAAGCGCTGGAAAATCTCGCCATAGACCGGCAGCAGGCGTTCGAGCAGCTCCAGCTTGTCGAAGTCGCCGCCCTTGGCCTTGCCCAGCCATAGGTAGGTCAGCGGGCCGATCAGCACCGGTTTGACGTTGTGCCCAAGGGCATGCGCCTCAGCCACCTCCTCGAACAGCTGCTCCCAGCTCAGGGCGAACTGCTGATCCGCGCAGAATTCCGGCACCAGATAGTGGTAGTTGGTATCGAACCATTTGGTCATCTCTTGGGCATGGGCACCACCGCAGCAAGTACCACTGCTCTTGTTTGCAACGGCCCCACGAGCCATGGCGAACAGGGTATCCAGCGTTGGTTTGCTAGCAGCCGGGCGAAAGCGCTCGGGAATGACGCCAAAGGCTAGGGAATGGCTGAGCACCTGGTCGTACCAGGCGAAATCACCCACCGGCAGCAAGTCGATGCCGGCATCCTTCTGAAGTTGCCAATGCTCGGCCCGCAGGCGCTGGCCAACGGCGCGCAGGCCGGTTTCGTCCAACTCACCTTTCCAGTGGGCTTCGAGGGCTTTCTTCAATTCGCGGTCGCGGCCGATGCGCGGGAAACCGAGGGAATGGGACAGGGCCATGTCGTAAAACTCCAGAATCAATCGAGATGGCGCCATTCTCGGCATCGATACCGAGTGAGACAAACTCAAGATTTTCGTCTTGATCTAAAGATTTACTCATGTAGGCTGTATGAACCATTTTCATCCAGACAGGCCACTGGATGAGTGAAACCTTTCTAGAGAATCGCCATGCTCGAGCTACGCCACCTGAAAACCCTGCACGCCCTGCGCGAGACCGACAGCCTGGTGGAAGCCGCCGAGCGCCTGCACCTGACCCAGTCGGCGCTGTCGCACCAGTTCAAGGAGCTGGAAGAGCGCCTAGGCCTGCAACTGTTCGTACGCAAGACCAAACCCGTGCGCTTCACCAGCGCCGGCCTGCGTCTACTGCAGCTGGCCGACGCCACCTTGCCCCTGTTGCGTGGCGCCGAGCGTGACCTGGCACGCCTGGCCGGCGGCACCGCCGGCCGCTTGCACATGGCCATCGAGTGCCACAGCTGCTTCCAGTGGCTGATGCCAACCATCGACCAGTTCCGCGACGCCTGGCCGGAAGTGGAGCTGGACCTGGCCTCGGGCTTCTCCTTCGCCCCGCTGCCGGCACTGGCCCGTGGCGACCTGGACCTGGTGGTGACCTCAGATCCCATCGAGCTGGCGGGCATCACCTATGTGCCACTGTTCACCTATGAGGCGATGTTGGCTGTCGCCAATCAGCATCGCCTGGCACACAAGGCCTACATCCAGCCTCAGGATCTGGCCACGGAAACCCTGATCACCTACCCGGTAGAACGCGATCGTCTGGACATCTTCACGCGCTTTCTCGAACCCAACGATATCGAGCCGGCGCAGGTGCGCACCTCCGAACTGACGGTGATGATGATGCAACTGGTGGCCAGCGGTCGTGGCGTATGCGGGCTGCCCAACTGGGCGCTGCACGAGTACAGCTCGCGCGGCTACGTCAGTGCCAAGCGTCTGGGGGAAAAGGGCCTGTTCGCCACGCTTTACGCGGCAATCCGCACCGACATGCTCGATGCGCCATTCATGCGCGACTTCCTGCTTACCGCCAAGGACACCTCCTTCGCCAGCCTCGAAGGCGTCAGCGTGGCGCGTTGACGGCCGCACGTAGGGTGCGCCGTGCGCACCAACAATCCACCACCGCCGGCCTGGTGGGTTAGAAGCTTCGCACCGGGGTGCGGGCTTCTACATTCATGCATCCCCTGTAGAAACCCCACCTCGCAGCAAATTAGGCAGTGAACGGCTGCCCGCCAATTGCCTTGTTACAACTCCCGTCTTGCTGCATGGTGACCAGCAGTCATAGCATGACCACCGGTCACGAAACCCGGAACCGTCATGCGCTATCAGGATCAGCTCTTCCAGCAGCGGGAAAACGCCCTGCTGCAATCCGCTCGCCAGCTATTTCAGGAACAATCCTGGGATCGCGTCACCATCGCCGAGGTGGCCCGTCACGCCGGCATTGGCAAGGGCACGGTGTACAAGCACTTTTCCAGCAAGGAAGCGCTCTATGCGCGCCTGGTGCTGGATTGCTCGCGCCAGCACCTGGCCGAGATGCAGGAAATATCGCGCACTGCGCCCGCGGACAAAGCCATGCGCCTGGTGATTCGCCGCGCCTTCGAATTGCTCCACGCCGATCCGCTGCAAGCGCAGCTTTGCCTGCTGTGCGACCGCCCAGCTTTTCAGGAACGCCTGGAAGCGCTCTACCGCGACCAGTTCATCGAACTTGAACACCAGTACATGACGCTGTTCAGCGGTCTGCTGCAGAACAGCTTCGGCCTGCAACTCTCCCCCGCACACTGCCAGCATCTGCTCTGGGGCGTGGAAGCCTGCGTCAATGGTGTCATGGCGCGCATCGCCTCCGGTGGTTTCGCGCACTGGGCCGAATACATCGAACTGGATGCGTATTTCGATCGCGTCACCGACTTCATCATTGCCGGCCTGCAAGGCCAGGCCGCCGCGCTGCACACAGCGCCTGCCCTCAGCGAGTAAACCCACATGTTCGCCCAACTCAGCAAGCGTCCCTGGATCATCGCCGTCGTCATTGCAGTCCTGCTGTTGGCCTGGCTGTTCAGCGGTGATCGTTTCGTCGCTCGTGACGATGTCGAGCCCGACCAACCCGCTATCACCAACGATCTGGCGCGCGTCGAAATTCAATGGCTGGAAGCCCAACCCATGCAACGCCAGCATGTGGTGCAGGGGCAGATCGAAGCCTGGCGCCGGGTAGAACTGCGCGCCCAGGTCAGCGGCAGCGTGCAGAACCTTGATCAGGACAAAGGCAACCGCGTCGCTGCCGATCAATTGCTGTTGAGCATTTCACCAGACGACCGCCCGGCTCAGGTCGCGCGCAGTGAGGCCGATGTGCGCCAGCGTCAGAGCGACGTCACCGCCGCCAAGCGCCTGCGCGAACGCAGCCTGGTCTCGGCCAACGAGTTGATGCGCCTGGAAAGCGAGCTGGCCAAGGCCCGCGCCGAACTCGACAGCGCCCGCCTGCAGCAGCGCAACACCAAGATCAGGGCGCCGTTTGCCGGCATCTATGACCAGCGCATGGTCGAACTGGGCGATTTCGTCCAGCCCGGCCAGAGCCTGCTGACGCTGGTGGATATCGACCGCCTCAAGGTCAGCGCACAGATCGCCCAGCAGCAGGTCACCCAGCTCGAACTGGGCCAACCGGTAAAAGTTGAACTGCTCGATGGCCGCACGCTGCAGGGCGAGCTGCATTTTATCGCCGCGGCTGCCGATCCCGGCTCGCGCAGCTTCCGTATCGAGGTCAAGGTGGACAACCCGGATGGCCTGCGCCTGGCCGGCGCCAGCGCCACCCTGCACATCCAGACTGGCGAGGCCATGGCTCATCGCCTGTCCCCTGCTCTGCTCAGCCTGGATGAAAGCGGCCGCCATGGCGTCAAGTGGGTCAACGACGCGCAGCGCGTCGAGTTCACCCCGGTGCAACTGATCAGCGTCGACAACCAGGGCGCCTGGGTCAGCGGTCTGCCGCCGAAAGTGGCGTTGATCACCCTCGGCCAGGGCTTCGTCCAACCCGGCCAGCAGGTACGCACACAACTTGCGGCCGAGGGCAGTTGAGATGCACGCACTGATCGCTGCCGCACTCGACCGTAGCCGTACCACCATCCTGGTCCTGCTGTTCCTGCTCTGCGGCGGGCTGGTGGCCTACATCGCCATGCCCAAGGAATCCAACCCGGACGTGGTCATTCCCATCATCTACGTTTCGGTGACCCTGGAAGGCATCAGCCCGGAAGACGGCGAACGCCTGTTGGTACGCCCATTGGAGCAGGAGCTGCGCAGCCTCGAGGGCGTCAAGGAAATGCGCTCGGTCTCCAGCGAAGGCCACGCCTCGGTAACGCTGGAGTTCGACGCTGGCTTCGACGCCAAGGTGGCGCTGGCCGACGTGCGCGAGAAGGTCGATACCGCGCGCAGCAAGCTGCCAGAAGAAGCCGACGAACCGACCGTCAACGAAGTCAACGTGGCGTTGTTCCCGGTGCTGTCGGTGGGGCTGTCCGGGCCGATTGCCGAAACCGAGCTGGTGTACATCGCCCGGCGCCTGAAGGAGAACATCGAGGGCATCGCCGAAGTGCTGTCGGTGGAGATCGGCGGCGACCGCGAGGACCTGCTGGAAATCGTCGTCGACCCCCAGGTGCTCGACAGCTACGGCATCGACTACAACGAGCTGTTCAACCTGGTCAGCCGCAACAACCGCCTGGTCGCCGCCGGCAGCCTGGATACCGGCGCCGGCCGCATGAGCATGAAAGTGCCCGGCGTCATCGAAGACCTCGAAGACGTGATGCGCATGCCGATCAAGGTAGTCGGCGACAGCGTGGTCACCTTCGCCGATGTCGCCACCATTCGCCGCACCTTCAAGGACCCCACCGGCTTCGCCCGCATCAACGGCCAGCCGGCCATCGTGCTGGAAGTGGCTAAGCGCAGCGGCGCCAACATCATCGAGACCATCGATCAGGTCAAGGCACTGATGGAGCAAGCCAAGCCCCTGCTGCCGCCAGGTGTGGAAGTCAGCTACATCATGGATCAGTCGCAGGAAGTGCAGAACATGCTCGGCGACCTCCTCAACAACGTGCTCACCGCCATCGTCCTGGTGCTGATCCTGGTGGTGGCGAGCATGGGCATGCGGTCGGCGCTGCTGGTCGGCCTGACCATTCCCGGCGCCTTCCTCAGCGGCATCCTGCTGATCTGGATGCTCGGCTTCACCCTCAATATCGTCGTGCTGTTCAGCCTGATCCTGGTGGCCGGCATGCTGGTCGACGGCGCCATCGTCGTCTCCGAGCTGGCCGACCGCTACCTGCAGCAAGGCCAGACGCCTCGCCAGGCCTGGGCCAATGCCGCGACACGGATGGCCTGGCCGGTAATCGCCTCCACTGCCACCACCCTGGTGGTGTTCCTGCCGCTGCTGTTCTGGCCCGGCGTGGTCGGCCAGTTCATGAAGTACCTGCCGGCAACCGTGATTCTCTGCCTGTTGGCCTCGCTGGCCATGGCCCTGGTGTTTCTGCCGGTGCTCGGCGCCGTCACTGGCGGCCAGGCACGGCCGCAGGCACAGAGCGCCAGCCGCGCGGGCAGTGCTTATCGCCGCCTGCTGGAGAAGCTGCTAAAGCGCCCCGGCCTGACCCTGCTCGGCATGCTCGCGCTGATCGCGCTGATCTACGTCGGCTACGGCCGCTTCAACCACGGCGTGGAGTTCTTCCCCGACGTCGAGCCGGAAAGCGCGCAGATCTGGCTGCGCGCCCGTGGCGATCTGTCGGTGCAGGAGAAGGACGCCCTGCTCCAGCAGGTGGAAAAGCAGGTGATCGGCATGCGCGAGGTCAAGGCTCTGTATGCCCGTTCTCTGGCCCAGCCGGAAGGCCAGCAGGGCCAGCTCGGCGCCGACGTGATCGGCACCCTGCAGTTCCAGTTCGTCGACTGGCATCAGCGCCGTCCGGCCAAGGACATCCTCGCAGAGATGAGCCAGCGCACCGCCGGCATTCCCGGCGTGGTGCTGGAGTTCCGCAAGCAGGAACAGGGCCCCACCGACGGCAAGCCGGTGAAGCTGCAGATCAGCTCGCTGGACCCGGCACAGGGCGAGCAGTGGGTCGAGCGTATCCGCGGGGAAATGCAGAAGCTCGGCGGCTTCGCCGATATCGAAGATGACCGTGCGCTGCCCGGTATCGAATGGCGAATCAAGGTCGACCGCGAGGCCGCTGCGCGCTTCGGCGCGGACGTACTCAGCGTCGGCAACGCCGTGCAGATGATCACCAACGGCCTGAAACTGGCGACCTACCGTCCCGAAGATGCCACCGACGAAGTGGACATCCGCGTGCGCCTGCCCGGCAACTGGCGCTCGCTCGACCAACTCGGCCGCCTGACCCTCAATACAACGTCCGGCCAGGTACCGCTGAGCAACTTCGTCGACCTGCAGCCTGCGCCCAAAGTCGGCACCCTGCGCCGCGTCGATGGCGACCGCACCATCACCCTGCAGGCCGACCTGGCCGAAGGTGCGCGGCTGGATGAGCGCCTCAAGGCATTGCGCGAAGCACTCGGCAACGTGCCGGCCGAGGTCAAGGTGACGTTCGCCGGCGAGGATGCCGACCAGCGGGAGGCGGCCACCTTCCTGATGACCGCCTTCGTCGTCGCCATCTTCCTTATGGCGATCATCCTGGTGACCCAGTTCAACAGCCTGTATCAGGCAGCACTGGTGCTCTCTGCCATCGTCCTGTCCACTGCTGGCGTGCTAATGGGCCTGCTGGTCAATGGCCAGTCGTTCGGCATCGTCATGGTCGGCATGGGCCTGATCGCCTTGGCCGGAATCGTGGTGAACAACAACATCATCCTGATCGACACCTACAACCAGTTGCGTCGCCAGGGCCTGGAACCGCGTGAAGCGGCGCTGGAAACCGGCAGCCTGCGCCTGCGCCCAGTGTTGCTGACTGCCGTGACCACCATCCTCGGCCTGATGCCCATGGTGCTCAGCATCAACGTCGACCTGGTGACACCGAGCCTCGGCTTCGGCGCCCCCTCGACACAGTGGTGGACGCAGCTATCCAGCGCCATCGCTGGCGGCCTGGCCTTCGCCACGGTGCTGACCCTGCTGCTCACACCCTGCATGCTGGTGCTCGGTGCCCGCTTCGAACGGCGCCCACCGCCACTGGAGACCTACGACACCGACCTGCTCGACCTGCCGGAGCACCTGATCGCCACCAAACCCGACAGGACGCACCTACAGCGCAGCAACTGATACTGGAGTCCACCTGGCAGGGGCAGCATGGCAAAACGCCAGATATCGCCTAGGCTAACCAACAACGGTACTTAGGGCGGGAATGGAAAGGCAGCAGGGATGCTTTTAACAGACAGCAGACGCGCAAGGCGTCTTGCAGAAACAGCAAAGCCCTCTTTCGGAGGGCTTTGTCGTTTCCGCTCGCCTCGCATAGGCCAGCGCAAGCAATGAACACCGAGCTAACGAAGTGTATGGGGTCGGCATCCTGCCTGTTGATCACTTCGTTAGCCCGGTGACCGGAGAGTAGTCCAGGCACTGGCATCGTGCCAAGCCTCAATTACGTGGCCCGACTCACAGAGCAAAGAAGCTCCCCTGGCAGCTCTGACACTTCGAAACTCCCCAGCACGTTCGCATGACGGCAGATCACCACCTCCGTTCATGGCGCTGACAACTACGCAGCACACTCACGCACAACTTCCGAGCAGAGCCTTACTTCAGTGCAATAGAACCAAGCACAAAAGATAATGTTTTTATGACGCCATAAAAATAACGCACTAAAAAGCTACAACTATTTTTTGGCGCCTAAAAAACAACAATTATAAATAATTGTTTTTATTATAAAAAATATTAAATAAAGTAAGCAGCACACATTTCCTAACTTTTGGTTCACGTTTTGCTTGAAATGCCAAAACAGCCAACTTAGTATCCGCGCCAATTCGAGTACGCCATTCGATTGCAGTAACCATTACGCAATCTTAATGGCGTACTTAATGAACACGGATGTTGGCCAGTTCAAATCGGCTAGCTCACTTATATGAGAGAGGGATCTATGCGAATCAGCATCTTTGGACTGGGTTATGTGGGCGCCGTATGCGCCGGTTGCTTGTCGGCTCGCGGCCATGAGGTCATCGGCGTCGACGTATCGCAAACCAAGATCGACCTGATCAATCAGGGCAAGTCCCCCATCGTCGAGCCCGGCCTCGCCGAACTGCTCGAAGCCGGCGTCAACTCCAGCTTGCTGCGTGGCACCACCGATGTGGCGGCAGCAGTCCTGGCCAGCGAACTGTCCTTCATTGCCGTGGGCACGCCGAGCAAGCGCAACGGCGACCTTGATCTCGGTTATATGGAATCGGTGTGCAAGCAGATCGGTACCGCCCTGCGCGACAAGCAGGAGCGCCACACCGTGGTCGTACGCAGCACGGTTCTGCCGGGCACGGTAAAGAATGTGGTGATTCCCCTGATCGAAGCAGCGTCCGGCAAGAAAGCCGGTGTCGATTTCGGCGTGGCCACCAACCCGGAATTCCTGCGTGAAAGCACCGCGATCAAGGATTATGACTTCCCGGCCATGACCGTGATCGGCGAGCTGGACGAACAGTCCGGCGACCTGCTGCAGGAGCTGTACAGCGAGCTGGACGCGCCGATCATCCGCAAGTCCATCGAAGTGGCGGAGATGATCAAGTACACCTGCAACGTCTGGCACGCTGCCAAGGTCACCTTCGCCAACGAGATCGGCAACATCGCCAAGGCAGCCGGCGTCGACGGCCGCGAAGTGATGGATGTGGTCTGCCAGGATCACAAGCTCAATCTCTCCAAGTACTACATGAAGCCCGGCTTCGCCTTCGGCGGCTCGTGCTTGCCCAAGGATGTGCGCGCCCTCTCCTACCGCGCCGGCAGCCTGGACGTGGAAACACCGCTGATCAGCTCGCTGATGCGCAGCAACGCCGCTCAGGTGAAAAAAGCCTTCGACATCGTCACCCATTACGACAAGCGCCGCATCGGTCTGCTGGGCCTGAGCTTCAAGGCCGGCACCGACGACCTGCGCGAAAGCCCCCTGGTCGAACTGGCTGAAATGCTGATCGGCAAAGGCTACGAGCTGCGTATTTTCGACAGCAACGTCGAGTACGCCCGCGTGTTCGGCGCGAACAAGGAATACATCGAATCGAAGATCCCCCACGTTTCCTCTCTGCTGTGCAAGGAGCTCGATGAGGTGGTCTCGCAATCCGATGTACTGATCATCGGCAATGGCGAACAGCGCTTCGCCGAGGTCATGAACAGCGTCGGCGACGACAAACAGATCGTCGATCTCGTGGGGTTCATGGCGCATGCCACCCAGGCCAACAAGGAAGGCATCTGCTGGTAGCAGACAGCTAACAAGAACAGAGGCGGCACCAGTCAGGTGCCGCTTGGTTGGTTATGGCGTGTCGCCAGTTCACTGCCCATACGATCCGAATCGATGTTTACAGGAGTGACAGCATGATTCCTCTGATTTTGTCCGGCGGCAGTGGCTCCAGACTCTGGCCGCTCTCACGCAAGCTGTATCCCAAGCAGTTCCTGGCCCTCACCGGCAGCAAGACCCTGTTTCAGCAGACGCTCGGCCGCCTGGCAATCGAAGGCATCAGCCGCCCCATCGTGGTATGCAACGAAGAACATCGCTTTATCGTCAGTGAACAACTCGCCGCCATCGGCAGCGAAGCGCAGAGCATTCTGCTGGAGCCGTTCGGCCGCAACACCGCGCCGGCCGTGGCCATCGCCGCCATGCATCTGCTCGCGGCCGGGCGTGACGAACTGCTTCTGGTGCTGCCGGCCGATCACGTTATCGAAGACCTGCAGGTATTCCACGGCGCCCTCGGTGTAGCTCGCAAGGCTGCAGAACAGGGCGAAATGGTGCTGTTCGGCATCCCCGCCGAACGACCCGAGACCGGTTACGGCTATATCAGGACCGGCGAGCGAGCCGGGCTGCCGGGTGGCGTTCTGTCAGTCGAGCAGTTCGTCGAGAAGCCCGACCTGGCCACCGCCAGCGAGTTCGTGGCGCAAGGCGATTACGTCTGGAACAGCGGCATGTTCCTGTTCCGCTGCAGCCGCTATCTGGAAGAACTGCAGCGTCACGACCCGGACATCTACGACACTTGCCAGCTGGCACTCAGCCGTAGCAAGAGCGACCTGCAATTCATCCGCATCGACCCCAGTTCCTTCGAGTGCTGCCCGGATAACTCCATCGACTACGCGGTGATGGAAAAGACCGAGCGCGCCTGCGTGGTGCCGCTCGCAGCAGGCTGGAACGACGTCGGTTCCTGGTCCGCGCTGTGGGACGTTCAGGACAAGGACGACAACGGCAACAGCCGCTCTGGCGACGTGGTGATTCATAACAGCCAGGACTGCCTGGCCCATAGCCAGAGCAAGCTGGTGACTTTGGTCGGCCTGAAGGACGTGGTGGTGGTAGAGACCAAGGACGCCGTGATGGTCGCCCACAAGGATCACGTGCAGGACGTCAAACAACTGGTCAACACCCTCACCTGCGATGGGCGTGCCGAGGCGCAGAACCATTGCCAGGTCTATCGCCCCTGGGGCAGCTACGACTCCATCGACAGCGGCAACCGCTTTCAGGTCAAACGCATCGTGGTCAAGCCAGGCGCCAGCCTGTCACTGCAAAAGCACCACCACCGTGCCGAGCACTGGATCGTGGTCTCCGGCACCGCACGGGTGACCTGCGACGACAAGACCTTCCTGCTCTGGGAGAACCAGTCGACCTACATCCCCATCGCCGCCGTTCACCGTCTGGCCAACCCCGGCAAGATTCCTCTGGAGATCATTGAGGTCCAGTCCGGCGGCTATCTGGGTGAAGACGACATCGAGCGCTTCGAGGATGTCTACGGCCGCACCGACGTCACGGTCAACTGACGGCGTTCAGCGCCACAACGCCTGACATCCGTATACGGCTTCACTGGAGGAAGCACGTCACATGCCTAGGTTATTCAACGGGGTCGATACCTCATCCGGCTTCGGCAAGCTGTGCGGTTGGGCGTGCCTGATCGCCCTGCTCGCGCTTGCCTCGGAAATGGTCGACCCAAGCTACCTCGACCCGTCGCATCAGAAATTCATTTTTCTGATCGGTGCGCTGGGCATGTGGCGTTATGGCAATGCGGCCACTCACTACCTGCGCGGCATGTACTTCCTGCACTGGCGTTTCCCACGCATGCGCAAGGCCGTCGAGCGCATGGGGGCTGCGGCACTGCCCGAGCACATGTTCATGGTGGTGACCAGTTTCCGTATCCCGACACACACCACCTTCAAGGTCTACCAGTCGGTGTTTCAGGAAGTGCAGCGGATGCCGGTGCCCTGCACCGTCATCGCCTCGATCGTGGAGAAAGGCGACGAGAACTTCATCAAGGACATCATGCGTCAGGAGGTCCGTGACCGCGACGATATCAAGCTGATCATCGTGCGCGCCCGTGGCACCGGTAAACGCGACGGCCTGGCGCATGCCTTCCGCGCACTGTCCCGGCAGATGCCCTTGGAGAACGCCGTGGTCGGCGTGGTCGATGGCGACACCATGATGCTGCCCGGCTGCGTCGAGCGCGCTGTCAGCATGTTCGCCTATCTGCCCAGTGTCGGCGGCATCACCACCAACGAGTTCTGCGAGGTGGAAGGCAGCAAGCTGATGCAGGAATGGCACACCATGCGCTTCGTCCAGCGGCACATCAACATGTGCTCGATGGCACTGAGCAAACGCGTGCTGACCATGACCGGGCGCCTGTCGTTCTTCCGCGCCAGCGTGATGACCAACCCGGAATTCATCAAGGACGTGGAAGCCGACTTCCTCGATCACTGGCGGCTGGGGCGCTTCCAGTTCCTCACCGGCGACGACAAATCCTCCTGGTTCAGCCTTATGCGCGCCGGTTGGGACACCTTCTACGTGCCCGACAGCCACACCCTGACGGTGGAGCATCCACCAGACAACAGCTTCCTGCGCGCGACCCGGCAACTGATGTACCGCTGGTATGGCAACTCGCTGCGCCAGAACTTCCGCGCCACTCGACTGCTGGGCCTCGATCGCCTGGGCCTGTTCACCATGTACGTGCTGTACGACCAGCGCGTGTCCATGTGGACCTGCCTGATGGGTTTGAGCGCCTCGGTGGTGGCCGGCCTGCTGTTCGGCATCCAGTACCTGCTGCTGTACCTGTTCTGGGTTCTGTTGTCGCGCACCCTGGTAACGCTGTTGTTCTTCTTTGCCAAGCACCCGGTGCATCCGATGTACCCCTTCGTTCTGTATTACAACCAGATCGTCGGCTCGGTGATGAAGGTTTACACCATGTTCCACATGGATCAGCAGAGCTGGACCCGGCAAAAGACCACGCTCAGCAACGGCAGCGTCAGTTTCGATGCAGCCCTTAATCGATGGACGTCGAAGACGATGTTGTTGTCCTCCATTGCCATCTTCTTCGGGGTCATTTCGGTCCTGCTAGAACTCACGCAATCTTAAGTAAAGGCGCGAATGCTATGAGTAGCACCACTGTCTTACCTGTAAACGTTGTTCACGAAGCGATCGATGAGCGCCAGTTCGTGCGCGCCAAGATCCCCGCCCGTATCAGCCTGCAAGGCCACGGCCTGAACGGCGTGGAATGCGAGATCCTGGACATCTCCCTGGGCGGCATCGGCCTGTCCTACGAGCAGCCACTGAAGCTCGGTAGCCTGTTCCAGGGCTCGATCAAGCTGAAGCTGAACAAGGTCGATCTGAACATCGACACCAAGCTGAAGATCGTCTCCCAGCGCGGTCACGAAGTCGGCGCCGAGTTCGTCGAGCTGGATCGGCAGAAGCGCGACATCCTGCGCTACATCATCTCGGCCTACATGTCCGGCGACATCGCCGACATCAACGGCTTGTTCAACGTGATGCAGCGCGAGAACTACATCAAGGAGCGCAAGACCAAGCAGGCCAGCTCGCGTACGCCCACGGAACGCTTGAAGGCGGCATTGGGTTCGATGCTGTTTCTCGGCGCCGGCCTCGCGGCAGTCAGCCTGATCGTCTACAAGAGCTACCTGCTGTTCTTCCAGATGCCGGCCGCACAGGCGGTGGTCAGCGCCAACGCCTATGTGCTGAGCATGCCGGAGAACGGCAACCTCAAGTACCTGATCGGCCCCGAGCAGACCAGCGTGAGCACCGGCCAGCCGCTGGCCAGCGTGTCCACGCAACTGGCCAGCAGCCTGACCAGCCCGACCGACATCGCCGCTCTGGCCAGCCTCTCCGAACAGGATGCAGCCGCTCTGCTCGGCCGCGTGACCGTCGAGACGGTGATCGCCAGCCCTTGCGACTGCAGCCTGTACTTCCCCCGCCCGCGTATGGACGGCTTCGCCTACAAGCAGGAACAACTGGTGCACCTGCTGCCGCAGGATCAGCCGCTGAACGTCAAGGCCAGCGTGCCGTTCGAGCGCATGGACAAGATCGAGCGCGTGCGAGCGGTCGAGATGCGCGTCCTGGGCAGTGACACCATCTACACCGGCGAGATCGTCGCCAGCCGCGTCGACGATCAACGACAAATGGTCGAGCTGACCATCAAGCCGGATCAGGAGTTGCCGCGCAGCGCCTATCAATTGCCCACTGCCGTCGACTTCAAACTCGGCCTGCCACTGCGCTGGACGTTCTGAGGTCGCCATGCCGGTCAGATATCTTCTTTGCACAACCGCTCTGATGCTGGCTCTCGCCAGCTCGGCTCATGCGGCGCGCAGCCTCGAGCAGGTCCGCTATGCGCTGTTTCAGGACGGCCAGGCGGAGGTCGAGGAAGACCTGCGCCATCTGGCCGCGCGTGGCGACCTGGCCGCCACGCGCCTGCTTGGCGAGGTACTGGCCAGCCGCAGCCCGGCGAACACCACACAGGCCATCGACCTGTTCAAGCAGGCCTTTGCCGATGGCCGCGGGGACATCGGTGCGCTGATTCCCCTGGCCAGATTGCTGGACAACAAGCCGCGCTGGCGCGAGGCCAACCGCACATACATGCGTCAGGCCCTCAGCCGCTTTACACCGGGACGCGATTTCATCGCAGTCGACACGCGCCTCGAAGTGTTTCTGGTCTACCCCGAGCTGTTCACGCAGGACGAAGTCACCCGCCTGATCGAACTCTATGACCGCGCCTGCCTGATCTACTGCCACGCGCCGCTGTACCGAGCGGTAGCGGCAGCCCGCTACGGCGACAGAAACGAAGCCGAGAAGTGGTTCCAGCTGGCCGTGGAGAGCGACCCGCGCGCCGTACAGCGCTATTACGACTTTCTTGGCGCGCAGCGCAACGTGCTGTTTCGCGCCTTCGCCGAACGCCTGACGCCGCGCATCAACGCCCTGCCGGTCGACCTGGTGCACCGCATCGCCCAACAGGTGGCGAACATTCGCAACATAGAAATCAGCACCTTCAACAACAACCGCCCGACAACCCGCGCGCAGAACGACGAAGAAAAAGCAGCCCGCGAACTCAAGGCAAAGGCCCATGCCAGCCTGGTCGAACAGCTCGACCGGGAAGTACTGCTGTGGCTGGACAACGCCATCGAGCGTGATTTCGGCCCTGCCATGCTGAGCAAGGCCAGCTTTCTCATGACCGCACCGGACCGTTACAGCCCGGAGCCGGTGCTGGCCCTGATTCAACGCCTGGAACAACGCCAGAACAATAGCCCGACCCTGAGCATGGTCGAACGCGAAAACCCGATCACTCCGCAGCGCATCAAGGCACTGCGCGCCAGCCTGCACATGGTGCTGTGGCGCACACTCGATCCACGCTTGAGCCAACGCCTGATCGCCGAACTGCAGGCCGAGCAATACCCCGAGGCATTGCTGCTCGAAGGCGACCTGTACAGCCAGGGCGGGCTGGACGAGCCCGATCAGGATCGCGCCCTGGCGCTGTACATGGAAGAGGCCCGCCAAGGCTCGGTGAATGCCCTGCTGCGCATCGCCCGCCTCTATACCTACGGCCGCGCCATCTGCCGCGATAACGGCAAGGCCTATGCCTTTGCCTATGCGGCCCATGAGCTGGGCGACCTACGCGCCAGCGATCTGATGCACTCGCTCAGCACCCGGCTCACGCCTGAACAGCGCGATACAGCCACCGCCGAAGGCAACCGTCTTATCGAGGAATCCACACTGTGAGCGCTCCTAACGCCCTTAGCCGCGCAGCCCTGCTGCTCGCCTGCCTGCCGCTCGGCCTGCTGCACGCAGAAGAACCCAGCCTCACCTCGCCCGAGCTGGAGCCGGTCACCTCGCTGCTGACGCACAAGCTGTTCCTGCGTACCGGCTATGGGCCGGACGAAACGCGCCTGGGCGAAGACCGTCGCAGCTTCTTCAGCTTGCGCTACGAGCCGTCCTACCGCTGGTATTCGCCCGAGCAACGTTGGGCGAAGTGGGAAGCCTTCGGCCGCCTGTGGCTCAACTACGACACCGATCCGAATGCCCTGCAAAGCGATGAGGGCAATGACGAGAACGTATCGAGTCGGCGCCATGCCTACAGCGAAGCCCGCGAGTTCTATGTACGCCGCAACCTGCTGGGCGACGACCCGCGTTTCTCCGCGACCTTCGGCCGCCAACGTTTCACTGATCGCTTCGGTATCTGGTGGGACGACAGCATCGAAGCCTTGCGCCTGGACTACAACGACAGTTTCGCCAGCGGCTTCGTCGCCATCGCCGAGAAGTTCTACTACTACAACTCCGACGACAACCGACTCGACCCGCGCGACAAGAAGATCCGCTACCTGATGGCCGAGTACGCCTGGCGCTGGCATGCCGATCACTGGGTCGGCGCGCGCTTGCTACACGAAGACGACTACTCGGGTAGCTCGCCGGATGATCGCCAGGACTTCGATGGCCTGCGCTACGGCGTATTTTTGCACGGTGATACCCGCCACCTGACATCGCTGTTCAGCGACTACCATCTGGAAGTCGCTGCACTCGACGGCAGGCTGGAGACCACGCAGAGCAATGGCCAGCGCGACAGCGGCGACAAGACCGGCTGGGCAGTCGTGGCGGATGTCGGCAAACGCTTCGAGACACTGCCATGGACACCGCGCGTAGGCATCAGCGGCGGTATCACCGACCGCCCCAATGACAGCGGCAGCGACGGGTTTACCCTCAACCGCATTCAGTCTGATCGACGCAACGATCCGCTGAGCTACAGCAATCGCCTGGTCAGCAACCTGGTCAGCGTCAACCTGAGCAACCTGGCCTTCTACGGCATCGTGCTGGAAACCCAGCCCACTGACCGCAGCGCGCTGGATCTGCGCATCAGCGACCTGCACCTGCGTAACAGCTCGGCGCAGATGCCCCTGCGTACCACCAACGAAGGCGTGGTGCGCGATACCAGCTCGTCCCACCTGGGCCAGGTGCTCGACATCAACCACTACTGGCGCATGTTCCCGCTGGCCTACGACGGTAAACGGGTACAGCTCAACACCCTCACCAGCCTGAGCTACTTCAAGGCCGGTAGCGCGCTGGAAATCGGTGATGACTATCAACTGACGCTGGGCATAACCCTGACTTACTGACCGAGAGCAGCGCTAGCATGATCTTCGCCTCCAACGTCTTTCTGTTCCTGTTCCTGCCGGTGTTCCTGCTTTGTTACTACATAGCCAAGGACCACTGGCGCTCGTACGTGATCGTGCTCGGCAGCTATCTGTTCTACGCCTGGTGGCGTCCGGACTTCCTGCTGCTGTTCGTTGCCATTTCGTACTGGAACTACTGGTTCGGCCTGCGCATCAAGGCGCGGATCGATGCCGGCGAGAAGAAGATCGCCTTTCGCCTGCTGACCGTCGGCGTGATCGGCAACCTGGCCACCCTCGGCTACTTCAAGTACGCCAACTTCGGTGCCGATGTGCTGGTGGCGGTGCTGGAACCATTGGGCATCAACACCTTTACCCTGGAACACATCATCCTGCCGCTGGGCATCTCCTTTTATGTATTCCAGGCGCTGAGCTACATCGTCGACATCTATCGACGCAATGCCGAACCCACCAATCGCTTCGTCGATTTCGCGGCCTATATCGCCCTCTTCCCGCAACTGATCGCCGGGCCGATCCTGCGCTACAGCCTGATCGACAAGCAGTTGAAGAACCGCACCCACTCGCTGGAGCTGTTTTCCCTCGGTGCCTGCCGCTTCATGCTCGGCTTCATCAAGAAAGTGCTGATCGCCGACTCCCTGGCACCGATGAATACCCTGTTCATTGGCGGCGGTGATGAGCTGCAGATGGCCGACGCCTGGTTTGGCCTGCTGATCTCCGCCCTGCAGTTGTACTTCGACTTCTCCGGCTACAGCGACATGGCCATCGGCCTGGGCATGATGATGGGCTTTCGCTTCGCCGAAAACTTCAACCAGCCCTATATCGCGCAGAGCATCACCGAGTTCTGGCAGCGCTGGCACATGACCCTGGCCGACTTCCTGCGTGACTACGTGTACATGCCGCTGGTACGCAAGCGCCTGGCCGGTATGCTCGTCGGGCTGGTCATCACCATGGTGCTGTCCGGGCTATGGCACGGGCCAAGCTTCGCCTTCATCTTCTGGGGGCTGTTCTTCGGCATTGCCATGGTGGTCGAACGCAAGCTGGGCATCGCCACCAAGGTCAACACGCCCTACAACTTCTGGCGCAATGCCCGCTGCATGTTCGTGCTGGCCTCCTGCATGCCACTGTTCTTCACCGGCAACCTGCCGCACGCCCTGCAGGTCTACCAGGCGCTGATCGGCCTCAACGGCATCGGCTCGCTGGACCTTTACTGGTTCGGCACCTCCGCCATGAGCATGACCTTCACCCTGATCGCCCTGCTGTGGATCGTCATTGCCGGCGGCATCAACATTCGCTACTACGCCGGCACGCACAAGGACCAGTACTTCATGCAGCACGTCAGCGGCTTCAGCGCTCTTTTGCTGTGGGTCGGTTTCCTGCTGACGCTGACCCGCCTGGCCGCGAACTCCTTCTCACCTTTCCTGTATTTCCAGTTCTGAGGATGCCCCAATGTTTCCGGTGATGAACTCGGCCAGCAAGATCAACGGGATTCTCTTCTGCGTGATGCTGTGCGCCATGTTCCTGTACTCGCTGCCGACGGTGTTCGCCTTCGCCGGCACGCAGACCCAGGCTCTGTCGCTGTTTCTCGACGGCAAACTGGTGCGCAAGTTCGAGCAGTTCTACGACAAGCAATTGTTCCTGCGCGACCCATCCGTCGAACTGTGGGCCAACATCCAGCACGCGATCTTTCGTGAAGGCGCCAGCGGCGTGGTACTGGGTCGCGACGGCTGGCTGTTCACCAACCAGGAATACCTGCAACCCCGTGACCTCGAGGGCAACCTGGAGCGGCAAATCGTGCTGATCGACAAGGTGCGCGCGCAACTGGCGCAACAGGGCGCGCGGCTGATCGTCCTGCCGATTCCGATGAAGCTGGACACCTACGCCGAACACTCCACTTATACCCCCTCGCAGCAGATCAGCGGCCTGTACCAGCACTTCAGCCAGCGCCTGCACGACCACGGCATCGACACCGTGGACCTGCGCAGCGCCTACCAGAGCGCGGCGGCCACCGAGCAGCTGTTCCTGCGTAACGACACCCACTGGAGCCCAAGGGGCGCCGAACTGGCAGCCCAGACCCTGGCCAAGCAGTTTCCCGAGCTACTGGGCGAGACCCCTTACCTGACCCAGGCCGTCAGTGAAAAAGAGGTGACCGGCGATCTGCTCAACTACCTCAAGTTTGACCCCAGGCTGGCGCCCAGCTATTTCGAGCCAGTGCATATCCAACTCTACGAAACCCTGCAGCAGAGCCATAACGACCTTGCCGACAGCCTGTTCGGCGAAGAGGCCGTGTCACTGGCGCTGGTAGGCACCAGCTACACGCGCATCGATGACTGGAATTTCGTTGGTTTTCTCAAAGAGGCCCTGCAGCGTGACCTGGTAAGCGTCGCACTTGAAGCCCGCGGCCCGTTCCAATCGATGAACGAATTTCTCGCCGGCCCAGCCGCGAAAAGCGGTGACCTGCAGACCGTGATCTGGGAGTTCCCCCTGCGCACCCTGCTCGCCCAGCGTCAGATTCCTTCCGCCCTGGCCATGCCAGAAACTGCCCAACACTGACCGAGGTAACGTCATATGCCCGCCCTCATCCCCCGCGCCCTGATCATCCTGCTGACGATCGCCAGCGCCGCCGCACAGGCCCAGGACGGCAACGCCGACCTTTACGACCCGGTGGCCCCGGCCAACTCGGCTTTCGTACGGGTACTCAACCTCAGTGAACGCAACATCGAGGTCACCCTCAGCGGCAAGAACAAGCCCCAGGTCGTCACCGGAGGCCAGTTCGGGGGCTATCGCTTCGTTACGCCAGGCAAGCAGCGTATCGCCGTGGCCAACCAGGCGATCGAGCACGAGCTGAAGGCCAATACCGCCAGCACGGTGATCTACCGCGACGGCCAACTGCTGCTGATCGCCGACCAGTTCGTCAACGAACCGCGCAAGGCGCAGATCGCCTTCTACAACCTCACCGACAAGCCGGCGGCGCTGAAGACCGTCGACGGGCAGCACGTGGTGGTCGACACCATCAAGCGCGACGAGACCGGCAGCCGCATGGTCAACGAACTGAAGATCGCCTTCGCCGCCTATGCCGACAGCGAACAGCTGATCGGTTTCGACGAGCTGTTCCTGAAAAAGGGCCGCTCCTACACCTACGCCCTGCTACCCGCAGCCAATGGCTACCGCGCGATAACCCTGGCCAACAGCATCGACCCCAGCGAATGAACCCTGAACGGCTGGCCAAACAAGTGAGCGGACGATGATCGCAAAGAGCATGAAGCACTATTTTCTCCTGGCCATCGGTAGCCTGATCGCAGCGGGCGTACAGAACGCTTCCGCTGCGTCGCAAAGCGAAAAGACCGATGAATGTACGGATTTGCAATGCCTGATCTGCCCGCAACTCAGTGCGCCTGAGGAATATGCCGAAGGCAACATGAAGTCGCTCAAGCAGATCGTGCCGGGGAGCGACCGCTGGCTGTTCCGTTCGGAGGTCGACCTGACCAACGAGTTCGGCATTCCGCCAGCCATGCAGCCGGAATTCGCCCGTCTGATGCGTGCGTTCGCCAGCCATGGCACTCAAGTAGCAGTGGCCGTGCAGCCGACTCGCGGCCTGATGCATCGCGCTCAGTTGCAGCCAGGACAGATGCATGGCTTCGACTACGCGCGTGCCAGCGCCAACCTGCGCAAGTTTCTGCAGCAGATGCGTGATGGTGGCGCCATCGTTCCGGACATCATGACCCTGGTCGAACAGCCACCGAAGGACTTCTTCTTCCGTCGCGACCACCACTGGACCCCGGTAGGTGCAGAAGCCACCGCCCGGGTCACTGCCGACGCCATTCGCCAGCACCCGGTCTACGCGCAATTGCCGCGCAAGGGCTACACCACCGAGCAAACCCTGACCCTGTACAAGGACGGCACCCTCAACCTGGGCCTGGCGGCGATCTGCGGCAACCACTTCGGCTATCAGTTCGTGCCCGGCTACCAGACCGTGCCGGAAGACAACGATGCCTCCCTGCTGTTCGAAGAGCAGCCGGACCCGGAAATCGTCCTGGTCGGCACCAGTAACTCCGCCGCCCGTGAAGACGAGACCAAGCAGTTCAACTTCGACGGTTTTCTCAAGCAGTACCTGAACAGCGACCTGATCAACTACGCCATGCCCGGTGCGGGCCAGGATGGTTCGCTGCTGGAATACCTGCTGTCGTCCAACTACGCCCCGGACAAGGCGCCCAAGCTGATCATCTGGGAGCTGCCGGCCAACTACCGCCTCGATGGCGACCTGACCTACCGCCAGCTGATCCCGGCCGTCAACGGCGGCTGCAAAGCCAGCGACAGCCTGCTCGAAACCCGTGTCGAACGCCCGTCCATGGGTCTCAACGACCGTCTCGAGCTGCTCAGCAACGCCGGTGAGCAACGCAAGGACCTCAAGGGTCGCGACGCGGTGCTCGACATCCGCATCAGCGATCCCAACATCAAGAATTTCTACATCATCACCTACTACGACAACGGCACGCGCGACAAGGTGTGGTTCCGCCGCGAGGCCATCGTCACCGGCGGGCAGTACTACCTGGAGCTGAGCCGCGCCGCAGAATTTCGCGACGCCAACCTGCTGTCCGTGCTGCTCGAACCTACCCAGGTCGTGGAGCAGCCCTTCCAGATCGAGACCAAGCTATGTCTGTGAGGATTTCGCCCGGCCGCCTGACGGCCATGCTGGTGCTGCTCGCCGGCCCCATGAGCGCCAGCGCCACGCAGTCGATCTGGAGCAACCACACGCCGAACATAGCGGCGCAGATGACGGGCGACTACCGCAACCAGAGCTGCCCGAAAAAACCGCCTGCCGCCTACACCGGGCACCTGCAACTGGACAGCAAGTACGACCAGAGTGACGCCAGCAAATCACGGCTGGTAGCGCGCCAGAGCAAGGACACCGAGCGCATCCGCCAGCAGGTCAAGCAGTACATCGGCGGCCTGGTGAAAGCGACTCAAGTGTTCCAGCGCACCAGCAAGGCCAACGAAGCCACCACCGCCCTGGCCTGCCTGAACCAGTGGCTCGATGCCTGGGCCAGCAAATCGGCACTGCTCAGCGACGACGCCAGCAAGACCGGCGTCGCCTCGCGCAAATGGGCACTGGCCGCCATCTCCTCGACACTGCTCAAGGTGCAGGCCTTGAGCGATCAGCGCTATCAGTTGAGTGCGGTTCAGACGCGCTGGCTGGGCCAGCTGTCGGCCAAGGTGATCGCCGAGTACGAACCACGCCGCTACGACAGTGGTATCTACTTCAACAACCACGACTACTGGGCCGCCTGGGCCGTGGCTGCCACCGCCATGCTGCTCGACGATGACCGCGCCCTGGCCTGGGCCGATGTCGCACTGCGCCGCGCCTTCACCCAACTCGAGCCCGGCAAGGGCGACTACCAGTACCTGCCTCTGGAGGTCGCCCGCGGCCGCCTGGCGGCCGACTACAGCCATTACGCCCTGGTACCGCTGATGCTGCTGGTGGAGGCCGCCGAGCATAACGGTCGCCCGCTCACCGAGCAGGAGCGCGAGAAACTCGCCGGCCTGGCCAACTTTGCCGCGCGCGCTGTGCTGGAGCCCAAGACCCTGGCGGAACTGACCGAGCGCCAGACGGAAGTCGGCCCGCACAAGATGGTCTGGGTGCTGCCCTTTCTCACGCGCTATCCGCAGCATCAATGGGCCGCACGCCTGTACCAGGCGCACGGCAAAGCCATCAATCATTACAGCCAGGTGGGCGGCGATCTGAAACCGCTGTACCCCCAGCTCAACTGACGCAGGATGCCACCATGTCCCAGGCACTGACCCTCTTCCGCGCGCTGCTGCTGACCGCCTGCGCAGCCTGCAGCCTGAGTGCCCTCGCCGGCCCCGCGGCGTTGCACACGCTGGACCCGCAATGGCAACAGCAGCAGCAACAGCGCACCAGCCAGCAGATCATGCAGCACAGCCAGCCACCGGCCTTCGACCTGCAGGCACCGGCGCAACGCGGCAACGCCAGCCTGGAGCCGATGTACTCCGCCCAGGCGGGCAGCTGGCCCTTCGAGCCATTCGTGCACAACGGCCTGTTCCGCGCCATCGCCGGCTACCAGGCGCAGCACCCGCGCGCCGTGGTCATCCGCGGTGGCAGCGTCAGCCTGGCGCAACTGCACGCGCAACTGAACGACCCAAAGGTGCTGCGTAAGCATGAAGACGGTTACCTGCTCAGCTACCCGCTGATGATCGCCGAAGACGCCGCCCTGCTCATTGATGATCAGGTGCTTTACCTCTTCGGCCCGTCGGGCACCGCGCTGATCAACCAAGGCTTGCTGCAGGTAAAGGGTTCGCGCCTGGAAAGCTGGAGCGACGGCCGCGCGCTGGCCACCGACCGCCCTACCCGGCCCTTCATCATGAACTGGGCCGGCAGCCGTCTAAAGGTTGCCGACTCGCACCTGGTCAAGATCGGCTACAACGCCAACTTCTCCCGCGGCATCAGTAGCGGCATCAGTGCGCAGCAATCGGCCACCCGGCCGGCAGCGCGCATTCTGATCGACAACAGCCGCTTCGACGGCATGGCCAGCGCCCTCGAGCTGCGCCACAGCGAGGCCCTGATCCGCAACAACCAGTTCAGCCACCTGCAGCAGTACGGCATCGATCTGAGCAACAGCCGCTTCCTGATCGCAGACAACCGCATCGACGACGTAAAACACAACAGCGGCATCCGCATCGGCGGCAGCAGCAGCGGGCGCATTCAGAACAACCTGATCCTGCACACCGGCAAAAGCGCCATCGAGGTCAGCGAGCAGAGCGGCGCCCTGCTGATCGAGAACAACCGCCTCGGTGCGTCCAAGGGCTACGGCCTGATGCTGCGGCAGATCAACGGCGGCGCCGGGCTGCTGATCGAGAACAACCTGATCGCCAACAGCCGGCTCAGCGCCATCGACGCCGGCGGGCTCAGCGGCGCCCTGATCATCGACAACCGCATCCAGTCCACCCCGGAATACGCCATCAGCCTGCGCAACGAGCAGCTCACCGCCGGCCAACTGGTCATCACCGGCAACACCCTGGAAAGCATCGGCAAAGCCATGATCCGCGTGGAAGGTATGCAGAACACCGTGCTGGGCAGCAACCAGTACCGCGCCAACCCGCTGTTGCAGAACCTGCTGATCGGCGACCTGCTGCCCCTGCAAAGCCAGATCCTCGACAACACCGTGCGGCGCAATTGCCACCTGCAGATATCCCAGCCCCTGACCGGCACCAGCAGCAGCGCAGACGCCCCCACCTGCACCAACTGACCTACGCCAGACGTGGTCAAAAAGCCTGCACTCATTCTGATCCGAGTGCAGGCCAAGACCCTAAAGGTGCTCGACTTTCAACGCTGAAAACACCGCAGCCCCGGCACTGGTTTCGTTGCCGTTGTTGTCGAGCGTGTAAACACCCGCCTTGAAATACAGGTTGTGGCTGGCCCAGGACGAGTTGAGTACACCGCTCCAGGTCTTGACCGCACCACCGGGCTCGACCAGGCCAATCGTCAGCCTGCCGTTCTTCGCCAGAAACACCTCATAACTGAAATCCTGATTCAGCTTGATCTTGCTCGACAGCACGATCTTGGTTGCATTGGCGCTGGCCGGATTGCCGCGAAACGAAATCACCACATTGCCATAGCCAGTGGGCGACAAGGATTGATAGCCCAGCATCACGGGGGGCGAAGTGCCGTTCTTCGAATGGATCTGGGAAAAGGCGATCAGCCCGTTCGAAGGCACCTGGGTGATTCTCGCCGTGGCGGTCAGCACGTTATCCGCAGCGCTATAGGGCCAGTTGCGCAGAGCGCCGTCAGCGAAAGTCTCGCGCAACTCGCTGCGCGGGTAGGTCGAGTTGGCTGTCGTGGTGCCGTTGACCGGTGCCCAGAAAAACAGCTTGCCCTCCTTGGACTGAAAGTAGTGATCCTGATACCCCCCAGCCAGAACGGGGGTGGAAATAACGGCGGCGGGAACGCCGACAGGGATGGTCAGGTTCCAGGTGGACAGGTCGATCATGGGGGCGGTACTCCGAGGGTGAAACGGTGGTCTACGCCCGATCTATCCATGGCCGTGCCGGCATCGCTTCGAGCGTTGAGGCGGAGAATATCGGCACACTCAGCGGCCGTTAACGACCACCCGTCACCATGCTGGCGCTATTTTTTTGACCAAACAAAGCATGACCAACAGAAAAATCTATCCCCCATTCACCGCTAAGGAATTTCCCAAGCGAAACGGCGAACAGCGCACCGGAACTGAGGGAGTTGGCGCCAAAAAGCACTTTGCAGAAATGTGCGTCAGCTCGCGCTTTGTAGCGCGGCGAGCGTTGCTTCAAGGGCGTTCGACCATTTGCGGCAGGCCAAGGCGAAGACCCGGAAACGACAAAGCCCCGAAGCGTATGACGGTTCGGGGCTTTGGTTTGGATATGGCGGAAAGATGAGGATTTGAACCCTTTTTTGCGGGTGCCCATTGCTGCCCATCATTGCCCAAAGCAAGCAAAATTGGGGCTTTCGCCTCATGCCTTCTGCCCATTGCCGCACTCTGTCGCCCGTTGATTTCGACACGTGCGGTAGCGGTCTCTATATTAACTTTTTCGTTTTCCCGACCTCTGAGCTCTAATCTTTTCTGATTTTGACTCCACGTTTTTCAGTCTCAAAGTTCGTCTGAAAACTGGATGAATCTCCCATGATACGCCTTCGTCAACGTTACTTTCGGAGCGTAGTAAATTTGGTCTTTTGTCGAACGATATATGCTCATACTCTCCGCTTTGCATATCTCGCCTAGCGGAGAGAAATCCTATCGAGTATAAAAAGTGCGCAATCTCTTTGGCGCTCGGGGTTCCAATCACCCCTTCAATTTTGGCAAGAGCTCCTGGCTGAACCCTGTTTTTTATAGTTCTTAAAAGTTCATCAGTTGTGAACCTTTCCGGTTGATCTGCAAATCCTACAATTAGACTTTCTATTTGTGGGCATTGAGATTTGAATTCTGCAATTGTGTCCTCAATTCTTCTTTGGCCGAATTCATCCATCTGGCCTAGAACATCCTCTAGTGTTATTTTTTCACGCCTGGCTTCATTAGCTTTAATTGCAGCTAACTTACATATCTCGACGAGCCATCTTGGCCTGTGTCTTGATATTGTATGCAGAGCCACATGCATTGGGCGAAGCCCTGCCCCGCCCCATGCAACCGGATTTTCAAACAGTAGACTTATGTATTCTGAGTTTCTCGCGTTCTCACCGGAGCCAATAAATTTCTGACCTGATGTCTGAAGGTAACCTTCAACCCGTCTTGCAAGCATTTCTTCGAAGCTGTCAACATCCCATGAAAGATTGACCATGTATTGTTCTACGTTTGAAAGAGCCTCGTAGTCTGGCTTAATACTGGCCCATACATTTGGTCTTACGCACAACCTGAATCTAAACTCTGGAATCTGCCCAAATATCTGCCTTACTGCAATAAAGCAAGACGCAACCTTTATTTTGTATCTGGGGGTATTTTGAAAATTCTGATCAATGTCATCTAAAATCATCCAGACAGGTGCTTTATTTCCTAGCCACCTTTGCAAGACCCTTTCAGGATTTTCCATCAAAGGCCTGCTTCTTTCTAAAGGCACCTCGCTAGTTCTAAGTCGATCAAAAACAGCGGATACAAACGAGCGTTCTTTGTAACTGTTACGCTCAGCCTCTTCAACTAGGCTGATCGCGTCATCAGTGAATGCATAGTTTATTTTTGCACCAATTTCACTTGCAATATTCCTTAGAATATTTGTTTTCCATGCTCTAACCCACTCATCCGAATCATTACTATCTATCGATGGAGATAGAGCCTGGCCTGTTGTCCTTATGATAATAATGTCATCATTAGCCTTTAGTTGCAGTTCAATAAGCCGTAACAGTGCGGACTTACCTTCTCCCTTGAAGGCTCTGACAATTTGTAAAGGCTTGTCTGCATTTAGGAATCTATTGATCTCTGGCCTATCGACCGCATACGAAAGCAGCTTATCAATATCCTCGTCCTCTGCGGCCTCGTTCCCAAAAATCTGATCTGGATCGTCAAGACTAAACATAAGCTGCCTCTTTTTTCCTGATATAAAAAGGTACTTCTATTCTCGGTAGTTAAGGCCAACGCCCAACCGGCAATTTCGCCGTTCGATGCTGCCTTCTTTCAATGGCCAGCACGTTGAATCCTTCGTTTCTTTGATAACTGTCACCCGCACCTTATCAGCCGGTTTTTCCGGTTCTGCGGGCTTATAGGTATCGCGAAGGCTGAGCACGTTGTCAGCCCCTCGTGGGGTGTAGTTCTGATCGTTAAACACCGTCTGTTTTACTGCTGGGCTATCTGAGCCAGTGGGCTGCTCAGGTTGCTGCGTAGACATTGCGTCTCGCCTTGCCTGCTCTTCCACGATCCTGTCCCAGTCGTTCCTGGGCGCTGGTTCTGCTCGGGTGATCTCGGCAACCGGCTTGGGCTTCGGTGGCTGACTGTTCGCGGCCAGGTCCTTTACGGTGTTCTGCATGAACGCTTGACCGGCCAGAGTGAGAGCACCAAGGGTAACGACAGTGCCGATTGTTCCTGCCAGTACAACCTTTAGGTTGCTGCCTTTGCTCGGGCGGCTGGTTAGCCATTCTGGGGCGTCGTCTCTGTCTGCCTTCATCCTTGAACTCCTTCCTTACCAGTCCCTTTCTCGCATGCCCATGATGCACTCCTGCACGTCTTCATCGATGACGTTGCCGGGTTTGATGCACTCTTTCATGGTCTTGCGCGTGCCGCGATTAGCTTCCCGCTCGGCCTTGGCCTGACGCTCGAGGTTATCGCGTGCAGCTCGGCCCATCGCGGTGTCATTGCCCGACAGGCTCTGCATGATGCTTTTGCTGACGTATTCACCTGCCGCGTTTGTGGCGGGTTTGATCGCGTCGATGGCTTTGGACAGGGCTGTCTGATCGTCTGCGTTGGCTGCAAGGCTGACGATGGCCAGTGCCAATATGGCTGCTCTCTTCATTCTTTACCCACCTCCCTTCGGGCATACCAGCGCCTAGCTACTTCCTGGGTGATCGCTATCCCGCGTCTTGATCGGTCAAGTTTCGGTTGGCCTCGTCGTAATCCGGGCTTCTATGTCCGCCCTCTGGCTCAACCCTGCCGCTCACTAGCCAAAGCGCGTACTCAGGAAAGGCATCTGCAAGGATGCCGATTTCCTCTGTACCGATACGAATTTTCTCGCTGCTGATGTTCCGCCAGCGGTCGTAGTTCTTCCCGCCCTTTTCGCTTAGGCGTTTCGGTCCTACGGCCCTAATCAATTGAAGCGCTCTATCTCGAACAGAGTCCATATAGACACAAATCATTGTGCGTAACCTTTACGCAGACATGATGCCGTGTAAATATTACGCAGGAGTAAATTTTACGCAAAGCTCAGCTTTGCCAACAAAGACCAACATAGTGCAACAAAGGCCACTCCGATGGAAGGAATCCCCCTGACGCTGAAAGACCTTGTGAACCCGCCGCCGATGATGCCGTGGCGCGAGTTCGCAAACTGGATTCGCATGAGTGAAGACCACGACACCGTTCGCGGCTGGATGCGCAACGGCTACCTGCCCCACCTCAAGGTAGGCCGCCACGTAATGGTCAACGTCGCCCTGCTGACCAAGAAGCTTATGGAAGAGGAGTGGGTTGAATGATCCGCCAAACCTCTAGCCTCCCAGGTGAGGGCATGACTTATGACCCTCTCCCGCTACCTGCACCAGCCGCACGCCGAGAACTGCGACTGCTCTGTGTGCTGGCTAAACCGCAACTGGATACCGCCCAAGGCGCCTACTTACCCATACACACAATGCACCGCCTGCCGCCCCGCGCGATGGTCCGTGGTCAATGGTCGGAACCACGTTACGCAGGCCTATACCTGCGAGAGACACAAGCCCGGCAACCGTCCGCCGCAGTACTGGCACGTTGTGAGCGACACCGGCAAACCAACGCCCTTCGTGCCCCTGCGCGAACCGTTCGAGCTGGTGGGGTGAGCGCATGATCGTTCTCGATACGCCTTCTATCGTCATGCTCGGCCTGCTGCTCATCAACTGCATCGGCGTCGCCTACTGGTTTGGCCGCATGGACGGCGCCCGTACCGCCCGCCCTGCAGACCCGCGCCTGGCCAGCACGCAGGCGGAAACACGCAGCTTCTTAAAAGGCCTGACCGCCGCGCTCGTTGCTATGTCGGTCAAGGGCCGCGCTCCCGGCTCGTCGGATCACGCTTCACCGATCCGGCGAACGGAAGCACGGGCAGAGCGAACCCTTGAACACCCACCACCCTGAATAGCCTCCGCTCGTGAGTGTGGGGCAGCTCCACCGCCCCGCGCTCCCGAGCCCTCGGCGGCAAGAGTGGGATGACAAGGGCAAAGCCCTTGGTGTTGAACAACTAACCCGCTGCACCAGCGGCGCTAACTGAAAACCTCGGCAAGTCGAGAACCCCACCCGGGCAAAAACGCGAAGTTTGCCCGTGTGGACCCGCTCGGCCTGCTGAAAGGCAAACCCGCGCAATACCGCGCAACCAAGCGAGGAAACACAACATGGCACGCACCACTATGGAATTGGCATTCATCAGCGCTGAGCGCGTGAAGTTCGACAATGTGGATCTGGTGAAGCTGTACCTGGGCGACGAACCGGACGGCGAAAAAGACCTGGGCGTCTCCCTGCTCTCGATGCAGGTAGCTGAAAGCGCCCTGGACGAAGTGTGGGCCGCCTGCAAAGGGCTCGATGTACTGGAGACCGTCCGCGTCACCGTAGAGATTGATCGCGGCTCCAAGAACGCTGGCAAGTTCATCGTCCTGCACGTCGAGTCCGCCAAGCCTGCTCGCGGTGCTGCTGACCCAGCCAGCGAGGCCCGCAAGCTCGCCGCCCAACAACAAGCCAAGCCGACCGGCACCCAGCCGGACCCGGCCAAGGCCTGACGGGAGGGCGCCGCCGTGCTGATCGTTGATCGCGTGCTGTGTGACTGCTGCGGGCAGCCCATGGGCCAGCTCTACAACCAGTCCGCCCCCCAGCCCGACCTGCTGCCCGATCTGAACAAGGCGCCCGACCTCGTGATCTGCCCCGACTGCATCGACATGGCTGAGGTCGCCCGCGACCCCAGCTTGGCCGAGTAACAGGGGGCGCCATGGATTTCATCGTGTGCGATGGCGTGTGGGAAAGCGCAGGGCAAACCCCGGTTTGCAACGGCACCCTCTCGACCGTCTCGCTCGGTGAGATAAGCCCATCCGGGCTAACCGCTGAAGACCATGCACAGATCCGCGAACACGCCCTGGTGCTGTTCGCCATCGTCTTCGGCGCTCTCGTGCTGAAAAAGGCACTCAACCTGTAGGAGACACACCCATGCAAAACCTGAAAGTCCTGCGCCGCTCGCTCGGTGCTTCCGCCGCTGTTGGCCTGCTGGCCGTACAGCAAGCCCACGCCGCCCTCCCGACCGGCGTGACCACTGCCCTGACTGATGCGCAGACCGATGGCGTCGAGGTCGCGGGCATCGTCCTGGGCGTGATCATCGCGATTGCCGCCTTCAAGTTCATCCGCCGCGCGCTGTAAGGCCGGCTGCAACCAACCAGCCCGGTAACTCGTTATCGGGCTTTTTCACATAAGGGCTTTTCATGGACGCCAACATGCTGACCACGATCATCATCGTTATGGCGTTCTGGGCTCTGTTCTTTGGGCGGGTTTGAGATGTGCCAGGGTCAATCGCTACGGATCGTTCTTGCGCTGATCGGATTGCTCGGCGGGGCGTTGACCTTCACGCCCGATGCGAAGGCTGAGGACTATTACTGGATTATCGCTTATCCGCAGGATAATGCTCGCTACTCTAGCGCCATATCTGCTTGTCAGGCCAACACCCAATTTTATCTTTCCCAAAACCCCACTCATACACAGGTTTCGACTAACTATCGGCCTCACTCAGACCAAACCGGTTTTTGGTGCACTGTTCGTTTTCGCCGCCCTGATACTTCTGAATACAATGTCAGTAACGTTGCGCAGCGTCGTGGCACTGGCTGTACTGATCCGAATATCTACAACCAGCAAACTGGTGCCTGTGAGCCTCCACCGGTTAATTGCGAACCCAAGGCCGGCCAAAACACCACCTGGTCCATGCTGCGGCCGGACCTCAACGGCCTCGGCCCTATCGAACATGGTTGCGAGGCCGGTTGCCGTATCGCCCTCGGCACTTCGCAATGTGCACCTGTCTCCGAAGGCGCGACCACTGGCGTTTGCTGGGGCGTAGGCAAGTTCACCGGCGCTGAATGCCAACCCGGCGACAACCCTACAGGTGGCACCCCGCCGCCCGATCCTACCGACCCCACGGACCCCACCGACCCGCCGCCAGATTGCGGCCCTGGCCACTCATGGTCCGGCACCACCTGCGTGCCTGATGAACCAGAGGAATGCGACCCCAGCACCGGCGAAGTCTGCCCGCCCGACGATGGTGACGGCGAAGACGGCGATGGAGAGGACGGCGACGGGGATGGTGACGGCGAAGGTGACGGGGATGGCGAGGGAGACGGCGATGGGGATGGGGATGGCGAATGCGATCCCGCCACCGATCCTAACCAATGCAAGGGCACGGACGGCGGCGACTGCGATCCGAAAACCGATCCCAACCAGTGCAAGGGCGATGATGAGCCTGAGTGCGACCCCAAAACCGACCCGAACAAATGCGTAAAACCCAGCGTCGAGGGCGAAGCCTGCGACACCGAGCTGAAGTGTGAAGGCGACGTCATCCAGTGCGCCATTCTGCGCGCCAACAAAAACCAGATCTGCCAATGGAAGTACGACGAACAGGTCCGCAGCGATATCGCCTCCGAACTGGCCGGCGAGGACTACCAGCTGGAAGAGAAGTCCATCGCCGTCAGCAGCCTGTTCACCGAAGCCGTGAACAAAGGCCGTTGGCTGCCTCAATCCTGCCCTTCCCCACAGAGCTTCACCGTCATGGGTCGCAGCTACTCGTTTAGCTGGGAGCCCGCCTGCCGTTTCGCCCAAGCCATCGGCCCGCTGATTGTGGCCCTGGCTTCGATCTTCTTTGCAGTCTCCATCGGACGCGGAATCAAGGGGTCTTGATATGCCACTACTACCACTGCTTGCCACCTTCCTCGGCTCCATCGTTTCCGGGCTGGTCTTCCGGGCGTTGGCTTCCCTGGGCTTTGCCTACGTTGCCTATGTCGGTATTGGCCAACTGATCGACACCGTCGACAGCTACGTCAAAGGCCTCTTCGGCACCATCCCGCCACCGGTCGCGGCCATCCTCGGTATGGCCAAGGTCGATGTAGCCATCAACATCATCATCGCCGCCGTCATCGCTCGCCTGATGCTGGCCGGGATGGACCGCATTACCGGCACCATCACCGGCCTCGCCCTGCTCAACAAGGCTGGTGGCTGATGTTCGTTCTGCGCACAGGTCTGCAGGGCAACGGCAAGACCTTGAACACCATCAAGGAAGTAGACGCCAAAGCCGCGAAAGAAGGCCGCCCGGTCTACTATCACAACATCCGCGGCTTCGATCCCAACGCCGAAGTGCTCGAGGCCGTTTGGCAAGAATTCGACGAGCCGCAGAAATGGCACGAGCTGCCACAGAACGCCATGATCGTCATCGACGAAGCGCAGACCTTCTTCCGGGTGCGCCCTGCTGGCTCTGCCGTCCCCGCCTACGCCAGCGCCCTGGAAACCATGCGCCATCGCGGCCATGAACTGCACTGCATCACCCAAAACCCCGGCCTGATCGACACCCACTTCCGCAAGCTCTGCAACTCGCATATCCACTACGTGCGAGGCCACAAAGGCAAAGTCATCAAGCGCTGGGAGTTCGAGCGCGTAAACATGGACGTCGAGAAGAAAAACGACTTCAGCGACGGCCAGGCCACGCGGGTGCTACTCGATAAGAAGTACTTCGGCGTGTACCAGTCCGTTGCTGAAGGCTCTGAACATCACATGAAGTTCAAGCCGCCTCGGGCGCTGTTCGTGTTTATCGCCTGCATCATCGGTATCGGCTACTTCGGCTACGGCATCTATGAACGGCGCATCGCCCCGCCCAAGCCCCAGGCCGAAGCCGTCGAACAAGCGCGCGCCACGTCACCGACCGGCGAACCCGTGGCGCAACAGCCAGCCCCCAGCAATGCCGCGCCGCTGTCGCCTGAAGAGTACGTCGCCCTGCGAATGCCCCGCCTGCCCGATGTACCCAGCTCGGCGCCGATCTATGACGAAATCACCCGGCCGGTGACCTATCCGCGTCTGTCCTGCATGTACTCCACCGATCAGCAGATGGTGGCCAGGAATCACAAGCGCCTCGTCCTGGGCTACCGCGACGGCAAGGTGTATGGCTGCCGCTGCAACACCCAGCAAGGCACCCGGGCGGTGGTGTCCTTCGAAGCCTGCATGGCCTACGTCGAAGAAGGCGCTTTCGATCCTGCAAAGCCTGATCGCCTGCCCGATCCGAACGGCCAGATTGCTCAGATACAACCAGATCAACAAACACCGCAACGCCAGCCCACTCGGCCTGCTCCTTCTGCTGCATCCAAAGCGCCTGTAGGAGCCGCCTGGCCGTCGCTGAGCGGTTATCAGGGTGCCCTGTGAGCAAACACCAAAGGAACGCCATGCGCGGCGGCGTGGTTGCGTGCGAGGCACGAGCGCGCGTGTGCGCCGCCGCGCGGGCGCTGACGTCCCTGTAGCACGTCAGATAAACCGATTTCGAAATGGCAAGTAATGGCCAGTAAGGAAAACCCAAGCATGAAGATCAAAGATTTTGCCCGTCTAGACCTCAACGGTGAGCACAACAGCCTTGGACGAATTTTCGTTGATCCTGGTACTGCTGAAATCGTCGATCTGTCGAAGGCCAAAATCCTGGCCTGCAGCGTCGATACAGTTCGCCAGCTCTATCGCGGCCTGATCCGCCCGGAAATCATGGGCCTTTTTGAGAAGCCAGGGACCATCGTCGACTTCGCTGGCCAGCGTTGGCACTCCGGGCGTGTCAGCAAGGATTCGGGCTACCAGTACAAGCTGCAGAATGCTGACCTGGGGATCATCCTGCTAGTGAAGAACTTCAACGCCAAAATCGAGAACATCGGCCCACACCTGAAAATCGAAGTGTCACCCCATGCCATCGACCAATTCTGCCCCGAGCGCCTGCAGGAACGCCTGGACTACTACGCCGGCCACGTGCTGACCAATATCGAGCGCAACCAATGCGCGGTCCACCTAGCGCTAGACCTGCAGGGCTGGCAACCGCCCGCCGATCTGGTCGCCCGCATGCACTGCCGCGCACGCGCCGCCCGCGATATTTCCGGCATCAAGGAAATTCAGTGGACGCTGGAGTCTGCGACCTACGGCAAAGGCCAGTCCTATCTGTTCGGCTCCGCTGGTGGCGTCCAGCTGGGGATTTACAACAAGACCGAACAGGCCAGGGCCATCGACAAGCTCGACTACTGGGAAAACGTCTGGAGACGCCGCGACAGCTTCGACGAAGCCGACCCGGACAACTACAACCCGGAACAGGACGTGTGGCGCGTAGAGCTGCGTTACCACCACTCAGTGATCCAGCAATTCGCCTCCGGCTCGTTCGATCTGCAGACAAGCCAGATCATTGAAACCAACAGCTACGCCGCCTTTGCACCGCACCTAGACGGCCTGTGGCGCTATGGCCTTCGCCAGTTCAAGCTGCTGGCTCGCCCTGGTTACTTTGAACCCATCTGGACCCTGATCCGTGACGATGTGCGCGTGGATCTGCCGGTGGATTCCCTGGTGGATGAAACCGAGTACAAGCGCCAATACAAGACCTCGCGGGGCTTCTCGGGGAAGAACGTCGAGCTATTCCTGGGAAACTTCGTCAGCCTGCTGGCACGGGAGCGAGTGGGCGCTAGAAAGGCTTTCTATCGGCTCAAGGATTGGGAATGCTGGCCGGTGATCCGCGACCACTATGCCGCCAAAGGCATGGATGAAGATGGGTTGCACAAGCACATCAAAGGCATCCTTGAAGAACGCCATGTTCGTTGGGGGCGTGCTGTCTGATGGCAATAGAGCAACTGCCTGACGGGCGTTGGAAAGTCGATGTAGAGCCCATCAAGGGCAAACGCTTTCGCAAGACGTTCAAGACCAAGGGCGAAGCGCAACGATTCGAAGCTACTTGCCGCGCCAAAGTCATCACTGCACCTGATTGGGCACCCAAGCCAAAGGACCGCCGTAGGCTCTCCCAGTTAATCGACCGCTGGGCAGCACTGCATGCCCACACCCTAAGCGATGGTGAGGCAAGGCGTCGTCTTCTGGATACCATGGCCAAAGAGCTGGGCGACCCGGTGGCCATCAAGATGACCGGCAACGAGTACGCGGAACATCGAACCCAGGCGATCAAGGCCGGTATTAACCCCAAGACCTTGAACAACCGCCTGGGCTACCTCCGTTCGGTGTTCAACGTGCTCTATCAGCTTGGCGAAATCGACTACGCCAATCCGCTTGCTCGCGTCCGACCGCTGCGCCTGCAGGAAAAGGAACTGACCTACCTGACCGATGACCAGATAGAGACACTGTTCACCACCATTCACAGCTATTGCCGGACACCTCATGTCGCCATGGTCGCGGCCATCTGTCTGGCTACTGGTGCCCGTTGGGGTGAGGCTCAGGCCCTGACACCCGACCGGGTACGCAACCAGCTGGTTACGTTCGTGAATACCAAAGGCAAGCGCGTCCGCTCGATCCCCATCGCCTTGGAACTGCAGCATCAGATACATCGGCACTTCAAGCAGCACGGCCTGTTCAGCAACTGCCTGAACAGCTTCGACAAGGCCCTGGGTGAGTCTCGCTTGCCGGTGCCGGCTGGCCAGTCATCGCACGTGCTACGGCACACCTTCGCCAGCCATTTCGTCATGAACGGTGGCAACATCCTGACCCTGCAGAAAATCCTGGGCCATACCACCTTGGCCATGACAATGCGCTACGCGCACCTGGCTCCTGATCACCTGCAGGATGTCGTCAGGTTCGGACCAGCTAGCGATCACCAACGCTTTCTCAGCATCATCACTCCATAGCCATATCCGATGACGCGTGCTTTCCAGTGCCGCAAGCATTGCTTAGCATGTACACAACGTATATACGTTGTAGTTACGAATTGACTGATAGGTGACGACCATGGCCAAAGAAGCCGTTTTCAATCTGAAGCTTGAGCCCGAACTGCGCGAAGGCTTCATGGCAGCCGCCCAAGCTGCACACCGGCCGGCCTCCCAGGTCATGCGCGACCTCATGCGCGACTTCATTCGCCAACAGCAACAGGCCAAAGAGCATGAGGAATTCGTGCAACGCAAGGTCGCTGCTGCCAGGGCATCGTTAGAGGCAGGTCGTGGCCGCTCCAATGATGATGTAGAAGCTGAATTCGCCGCTCGCCGTGCTAAGGCTATGGGTCACTGATGCAGGTCATTTGGACACCCGAGGCACTGCAGGATCGTCTGGATATCTGGGAATACATCGCAACCGACAACCCACGCGCTGCCGTGCACATGGACGAGCTATTCAGTGCTGCCGCCGCCAGTCTGGCTGACTTCCCCGACAAGGGCAGGCTGGGAACGGTGGCCGGTACTCGCGAGCTGATCCCCCACGAAAACTACCGCCTTGTCTATCAGACTGAGCGTGACGCCGTCTGGATTCTCGCCCTGGTGCACGTCGCCAGGATGTGGCCGCCGATCCAGAGCTAGCAAGCTGGGCCCGTAGCTATGTAGGTGTACGCTTTCAGAGGCTCACAGACTTCCAAATGAGGCAATTTTTGAGAGCCTCTTCTCGAACCTGATAAAGCTACTCTCGCCCAGAATCAGAGGCGGTAACAGCAAGGCGAATCCGAGCACACCGCCGATCACTGCGCCTATCCCTGAGCCGATGATCCCCATAAATGTCCCGAACCCTAGAAAGACGCAACCGACCAAAGCAAAGCCTCGCCTTGCTCGAGCTTGATTGGGGTACCTGTTAAGCACGCAACCTAGGAACATCCTTATCTCCCTCGCGTTTCGCTTCTATTCTCGACACTTCTTCGACACCTTGCATGTCGCAGATAGCAAAAGCCCCCGAAACTCTAGGAATTTCAGGGGCTTAGGCTTGAGATATGGCGGGAAGATAGGGATTTGAACCCTAGGTGCCATTGCTGACACAACGGATTTCGAATCCGTCCCGTTCGACCACTCCGGCATCTTCCCAAGCGGCGCGAATCATAACAGCTGAATGCGCTTTGGCGAAGCTTATTTTGAAAAATTTTCGTGTTCTATCAGGCGCTTGTGAAAAAGCCGGAGGCTGCCCGGCCTTCTCTCGCAGGGCTCAGGCGGTCAGCCGGGTCAGTGCTTCGCGATACTTGTCAGCGGTTTTCTGCGCGACGTCTGCCGGTACGGCCGGGGCCGGGGCTTGTTTGTTCCAGCCGGTGGATTCAAGCCAGTCACGCACGAACTGCTTGTCGAAGCTCGGCGGGTTGCTCCCTTCGGCGTAGCTGTCGGCCGGCCAGAAGCGGCTGGAGTCCGGGGTCAGCACTTCATCCATGAGGGTCAGAGTGCCGTCTTCGTCCAGGCCGAATTCGAACTTGGTGTCGGCGATGATGATGCCGCGGGTAGCGGCGTACTCGACAGCCGTGGTGTACAGCTTGATCGCGGTGTCACGCACCTGGGCAGCCAGTTCGGCACCGATGATGGCTTCGCACTGCGCGAAGCTGATGTTCTCGTCATGATCGCCCACGGCGGCCTTGGTCGAGGGGGTGAAAATCGGTTGCGGCAGCTTGGCTGCTTCCTTCAGGCCTGCCGGCAGGGCGATGCCGCAGACGGTGCCGCTCTTCTGGTATTCCTTCCAGCCGGAGCCGACGATGTAACCACGCACGATGGCTTCCACGGCGACCGGCTTGAGGCGCTTGGCAACCACCGCACGACCTTCGACTAGCGGCAGCTCGGCGGCAGACACCACGTCCTCGACCTTGTCACCGGTGAAGTGGTTGGGCACCACGCCAGCCAGCTTGTCGAACCAGAAGTTGGAGATGGCGGTGAGGATCTTGCCTTTCTCCGGAATCGGTTGCTCGAGGATGACGTCGAATGCCGACAGACGATCGGTGGCCACCATCAGCATGCGCTTGTCGTCGATTTCGTAGAGGTCGCGGACCTTGCCCGAGTAGATCTTCTTCAGGCTCAGGGTGGTGGGTGTGCTCATGTCGGCATTTCCGTTTCTGGCAAACAAAACAGGCGAAACCTTTGCGGGTTTCGCCCATCGATTAACGGCTGGAGCGCGCTGCAGGCCGCTTTTCAACGGCCTGCCGGCGCCGGTCAGCCGAGATTATCCTGGATCAGGCTCAGCACGCGGCGCGATACGTCGGCCGGGGCAATGGTGTTGAGGTCTTTTTCCACGGTGACCTGGACGCCATCGCCAACCGGAGTCAGGCGCACCTGGTAGCGCTCGGCACGGGCTTCGATCTCTTCCTTGCTCGGCGCGCTGCCGAACAGGCGACCGAAGAAGCCTGGCTTCTCTTCGTTGATCTGAGCGCCTTCGGCCATGTTGATGTAGTACAGGCCAAGGCTGCGGTTAAGGTCGTCGACGCGCACGTCGCCAAGCTCCAGCGAACGGCCGACGCCGGACCATGCACGGTCGAAATCGGCGCCGAGATTGAGCACCGGGTTGCCGTTGCCGTCTTCGCTCAGGCTGACTCGGCTGGGTGCGTCATAGTCGCGTGCGGCGAGCAGCGATACCGAACCGCCCTGCTCCACGCCACGAGCCATGCTCACCAGCATTTCGTCGAGCAGTGCAGCTTCGAGGCTGCTGGCGTTGCTGCTACGGGCAGCGAAATCGACATCGGCGGTGCTGCCGGCAGGACGCTCGGCGCTGCTGACGAAGACCTCACTGGTGTTGCGCTGCACGCCCGGCTCGATGCGCACGCGCACGCGGGTTTCGGCATCCGCCGCAACGCCGGTTACGCGGCTGCTCAGGCTACGCGCCATACCTGCGGAGAGATCATCGAAACGCTGCCAGGCGGTGGTGAACTCACCGACCTGCGGGCGCTCGCTGGCGATGCGGAAGCCGTTGTCTTCGAAGAATTGACGCGCCAGCGGCCAGACTTCGGCCGGCACGCGCTGAGCCACGACCCAACGCGAATCGCCGCTGCGCTGCAGGGTGAATTCGCGTTCATCGGCACGCACCTGCAGGCCTTGCGGGCGCGGCACTTCGAATTCAGCGGGGGTAGCGGTGGTGCTGGCAATCTGAGCGGGCACCGGCAGCAGCGGGTCGAGGCGCTTGGCCTGGACATCGGCCGGCAGTTGCATCGGTGCAGTCTGGCGCGCTTCCAGGTAGTCGCTGCCGCGATCACGGAAGTAGCCATTTTCACCCCAGAGCCAGCCACAACCGCTGGTGCTGGAGACGATCAGAGCAAGGGCGGAAAATCCGGCCAGTCGCTTCATGCGTAGAATCCTTGAGTTAAGCCAATACACCGCACTGGCGCATGGCCTGGCGCAGCGGTTCGTGACAGCGCGGGCTGAGCCAAGTCAGCGGCAGACGAATACCGTCGCCCATCAGGCCCATTTCGTGCAGCGCCCATTTCACCGGAATCGGGTTGGATTCGAGGAACAGTGCCTTGTGCAACGGCATCAGACGGTCGTTGATGGCACGGGCGATGGCAGCCTCGCCACGCATGGCGGCGGCGCACAGATCGCTCATGGCACGCGGCGCAACGTTGGCAGTGACGGAGATGTTGCCCTTGCCGCCCAGCAGCATCAGCTCGACGGCAGTGGCGTCGTCACCGGAGTAGACGAGGAAATCCTTGCTGACGCGATCCAGTACGTCCTGGGCGCGTTGCAGGTCGCCGGTGGCTTCCTTGATACCGATGATGTTGTCGATCTTCGACAGACGCTCGACTGTCTCCGGCAGCATGTCGCACACGGTACGACCCGGCACGTTGTAGAGAATCTGCGGGATCGAGACGGCTTCGGCGATGTGGCGGAAATGCAGGTACAGGCCTTCCTGGGTCGGCTTGTTGTAGTACGGGGTGACCAGCAGGGCGGCGTCGGCGCCGACTTCCTGAGCGGCACGGGTCAGCTCGACCGATTCACGGGTGGAGTTGCCACCGGTGCCGGCGATCACCGGGATACGACCGGCAACCTGCTTGACCACACGTTTGATCACTTCGATGTGCTCGGGCACTTCCAGCGTGGCGGACTCACCGGTGGTACCGACCGCGACGATGGCATTGGTGCCCTCTTGCAGGTGGAAATCCACCAATTTGCTCAGGGCCTCCCAATCCAGACCACCCTGCGCATCCATGGGCGTGACCAGTGCCACCATACTGCCCGCAATCATGCAACCGCTCCTGCCGGAAAAATTGAGCCGTAATGGTACTGGTGCCACCAATCCGGCACAAGCAACGGACACGGGCTTATCAGGTCGTTTGCACATGACCTGCGTTTTTCCGCGACCGGCTATCGGCGCAGGCCGTCGTCCGATACACAAGGCTTCGCCATTCCCCTCGGCGGTGCTTTTCGCTAACCTGCTGTCTTTGGTCTGCGGCTTCTCACGCGCGGACCGTTCATCGCTTTAGGAAGGCTGCATGTCCACCCCCCCCGTTCGCGAACAATTCCTCGTTATCAGCGCTCTCGGCCGCGATGCCATGGCCCTGACCAATCTGCTCAGCCGTACCAGCCATGAGAACCGTTGCGCGGTGATCAGCACTCGCCTGAGCCGTCACGGTGAATTCAGCGCCCTGGTGCTGCAGGTGTCCGGTAGCTGGGATGCACTGGCGCGCCTGGAGTCGAGCCTGCCGCTGCTGGCCAAGAAGCATGATTTCAGCGTGGACCTGGCACGCAGCGCCGCCGCTGAGGTGCGCCCGCAGGCGCTGCCTTATGTGGCCTATGTCAGCGCCGTGTACCGCCCGGACATTCTCAACGAGCTGTGCCAGTTCTTCATCGATCACCGCGTCGAGCTGGAAGCCCTGACCTGCGACACCTACCAGGCGCCGCAGACCGGCGGCACCATGCTCAACGCCACCCTGACCGTGACGCTGCCGGCCGGCACGCAGATCAGCTGGCTGCGCGATCAGTTCCTGGATTTCGCCGATGCGCTGAATCTTGATGCCTTGATCGAACCCTGGCGCCCACAGAATCCATGACGATCTGCTGCGCGTCGGCCCTGCTGCGTTAGAAACAGGTTCGGCCTGCTCATTTACAACTCGTAAACTCCGCGGCCTCACCTGTTTCTGCCTTGCATGGCTCTAGCTCGCGAGATCGCCGACAACCTCTGAATGAAGGAGTTTCCATGCCCGTAGAACTCGACAAAGCCGTTGCCGACTTCCAGGCCGAGGCCACCAGTGGCCAGCAGGTAAAGCTGTCCGCCCTCAAGGGCCAGCAGGTCGTGCTGTATTTCTACCCGAAGGACGCAACCCCGGGCTGCACCACCGAGGGGATGGACTTCAGTGCTCGCTTCGAGCAGTTCAAGGCGGCCAACACGCTGATCTTCGGCGTATCGATGGACAGCCTGAAGAAGCATGAAAGCTTCAAGTGCAAACAGGCGTTCCCTTTCGAGCTGATCAGCGACGAAGAACATCAGCTGTGCGACCAGTTCGGCGTGTACCAACTGAAGAAGAACTATGGCAAGGAATACATGGGCATCGTGCGCAGCACCTTCCTGATCGACAAGGACGGCGTGCTGCGTGAAGAGTGGCGCAACCTCAAGGTCGCCGGTCATGTCGACAAGGTGCTGGCAGCCGCCGAAGCGCTGCACAAGGGCTAAACGGCGCACCCTACGGCATCGCTGGATACCCTGAAACCTGAAAAAGGCCGCATTTTCGGCCTTTTTCGTTGGGCTAGGCACCCGTGCTTGCTGGGCTGCGCGGCCGAAGCCGTTCCTACCAGCCCTAAGACTTACGCAGACACCGGCTCGGTACGCGGCCAGGCGTTGATCACGGCCTTGAACAAGGTGGCCAGTGGAATAGCGAAGAATACGCCCCAGAAGCCCCATAGCCCGCCAAACAGCAGCACTGCGCAGATGATCGCCACCGGATGCAGGTTGACCGCCTCGGAGAACAGCAGCGGCACCAAGACGTTGCCGTCGAGCGCCTGGATGATGCCGTACACCACCATCAGGTAGAGGAACTGATCGCTCCAGCCCCACTGGAACAGACCGATCAACGCCACCGGCACGGTCACCACCACCGCGCCGATATAAGGCACCACCACCGACAGGCCGACCAGCAAAGCCAGCAGCGCCGCATAGTTGAGGCCCATGTAAGCGAAGGCGATGTAGGTGGCCACGCCGCAGATGATGATCTCGATGAACTTGCCACGGATGTAGTTGGCGATCTGCTGATTCATCTCCTGCGCCACCTGCGTGATCAGGGCGCGTTCGCGTGGAAGGTAGCTGCGGAACCACTGGCCGATCTGCTCGCGGTCCTTGAGGAAGAAGAACACCAGGATCGGCACCAGCACCAGATAGATCATCACGCTGACCAGCATCGGCAGGCTGGACAGGGAGAACGACAGCGCCCACTGGCCGAACTTGCCAGCTTCGCCGCGCATGCTGTCGATCAGCTGCACGACCTGCGCGTCAGTAATCAGGTTCGGATAACGCTCCGGCAGCAGCAGGAACACCGATTGCCATTCGGCCGCCATACGCGGCAGCTCATTGAACAGCGTGCTCAACTGTTGCCAGAGCAGCGGCATCAGCACCAGCAGGAACACCGTCAGGCCGCCCATGAACAGGGTGAACACCAGCCAGACGGCCAGCACCTGCGGCATCTTCAGGCGCTCCAGGCCGTTGACCAGCCCCTGCATGAGAAAGGCCAGCACCAGGCCAGTCAGCACCGGCGCGAGCATCCCGCCCAGGGTCAGTACCAGTGCAAAACCCAGCACCAGCAGTACCGCAAGCACCACCGCCTGCTCATCGGAGAAATAGCGATGCAACCAGTCGCGAATAACCTTGACCATCAGAATTCCTTAACGCAGAGAAATGCCGGTTCTTTCGCTACGCCCGCCATATGAAAAATGGCGCACGCCGCGCATGAATGGCCACTGGGATATGTTTCAAGCTGCAACAGCTGTTCAGGCCTTGCGCAGCCAATAGCGGTAAACGCCTGCCTCGAGTTCCTCATGCAATAGCGCATGCCCGGCCAGGCTGGCGAAGGCACGAAAGTCGCGCTGCGAGCCGGCGTCAGTGGCGCTGACCTTGAGCACCGCGCCACTGGCCAGGCGATTGAGCTCGAGCTTGGCCTTGAGCAAAGGCAGCGGGCAGTTCAGCCCGCAGGCATCGAGTTCAGCATCGAAAGCCGGTACGTCTGTCATCATCTACTCCTGATAGGTCGGCTAGGATACCCAAGCCGCCACAACCCTGGCCAGCGCGGTAGCTGGCCGGCTACAGTAACGCCTTTGCCTCCCGAGAGCCCTGAGTGCATGACTTTTCTGCGCCCCACCCTGCTGACGCTGGCCTGCCTGTTCGCCGCCCATACGGGTGCCAGTGATCTGCCGTCGCTAGGCGACGCCAGCTCCTCGATCGTCTCGCCCCAGCAAGAACACCAGCTCGGCCGCGCCTGGCTCGGCCTGCTGCGTGGTCAGGTTTCGCAACTGGACGACCCGCAACTCAAGGATTTCGTCGAGTCCAGCGTCTATCGCCTGTCGGAAACCAGCCAACTGCAGGACCGTCGTCTGGAGTTCGTGTTGCTCAACAGCCCGCAGCTCAACGCCTTCGCCGCCCCCGGCGGGATCGTCGGGGTCAACGGTGGCCTGTTCCTCTATGCCCAGACCGAAGCCGAGTACGCCTCGGTCATGGCCCACGAATTGGCGCACTTGTCGCAGCGCCACTTCGCTCGTGGCGTCGAAGCGCAGCAACGCATGCAGTTGCCACTGATGGCCGCCATGCTTGCCGGTATCGTCGCCGCTGCTGCAGGTGCTGGTGATGCGGGTATCGCCACCATCATGTCGACCCAGGCCGCCGCCATTCAGGAGCAACGCCGTTTCTCCCGGCAGAACGAACAGGAGGCCGACCGTATCGGCCTGGTCAACCTGGAAAAGGCCGGCTACGACCCGCGCGCCATGCCGCTGATGTTCGAACGGCTGATGCGTCAGTACCGTTACGACGCCCGCCCACCGGAATTCCTGCTGACTCACCCGGTGTCGGAATCGCGTATCGCCGATACCCGCAACCGTGCCGAGCAGTACCCCGCCACGGGCCGCGAAGACAGCCTGCGCTATCAGTTGATGCGCGCCCGCGTACAGCTGACCTACGAAGAGACGCCGGGCGTTGCAGCCAAGCGCTTTCGCGCCATGCTCGACGAGAACCCTGGCCTCGATGCCGCGCGCTACGGCCTGGTACTGGCGCAGATGAAAACCGGCCAGCTCGCCGAAGCAGGTGAAACCCTGGCGCCGCTGCTGAGCAAGAGTCCGGACGACATCACCTACAACCTGGCACAGATCGAGCTGGATATGGCGGCCAACCGCCTGGACGCCGCCGAGCGTCGTCAGGAGCGCATGTTCACCCTCTATCCGAGCAATTACCCGTTGCAGCAGGCCCGTGTCGACCTGCTGCTCAAGCAGCGACGCATCCCTGATGCCGAGCGCGCACTGGACAATCTGCTCAAGACTCGCGCCAAGGACCCGGATGTCTGGTACCAGGTCGCCGAGGTGCGTGGCCTGAGCGGCAACACCATCGGTCTGCACCAGGCACGCGCAGAGTTCTTCGCCCTGGTCGGCGATTACAACCAGGCCATCGAACAGCTGGACTTCGCCAAGCGCCGCGCCAGCAACAACTTCCAACTGGCCTCGCGCATCGATGCCCGTCAACGCGAGCTTTCCGAAGAAAAACGCCTGGTCGAACAGATGCTGCGCTGATCCGGAGCATAGAGGTGCGCACGGCACACCCTACCCGTCGCCCATGGCAGCACCGTAGGGTGCGCTGCGCGCACCGATAACGGCGTGGTAGCCCGGATGCCATCCGGGAAACAGCGCCCTCGGAATCGCATCCTGGCGACGAAAGTCTGTGAATACAGCGCCACACAAAGAAAGAGCCCCGCACTTGGCGGGGCTCTTTTATTTCAGCGGACGGCTCAGGCGCTTTGTGCCAGGTCCATCAGCTCACGGTTGGCCACCGCGTACATGGCGTAGTCGGTGCCGGTTGCCGAACGCAGCTCAGCCAGCATCGCCTTCCAGCGGTCAACCAGGCGTTGGTGCTGGTCGAGCCACAGGGCCACGCGCGCTTCGATCTCCTGCGGACCATCGGCCATCTGCAGCACCGACACGGTGATCGCACGCTGCTGCCAGTCCAGGTCATCACGGAAGGCTTCGCGGGCCAACGCTTGCCAGTTGTTCTCTACCGGCAGGTTGGTGATCTGTTGCAGGTACCAGGACAGCTCCAGCGAACCGCCGACGGCGAAGTAGGCCGTCGCCACTTCACTGGTGTCCTTGCCGGTGACGTCCGCCGCCTCAATGATCGGCAGCAGCGTGTACAGGTGGCTGGTGCCAGCGACCACGCGCGCCAACTCTTCTGGCGTGCCGGCTTCGACGAAGCTCTGGTAGCGCGCCAGCCACTGCTCGCGGGCCGGGCCTTCGAGCAGTTCGTCCAGACGGCCGACCAGCGCTTCGATGCGCGGCGCGAAGTGTGCCACGTCGCGTGCAGCGTCCAGCTCGTTGCGGCGGCTGCGCAGGAACCAGCGGGTGGCGCGGCGGCCCAGGCGCATCAACTCGTCCATCAACTGCAGTTGCAGTTCGGCCGGCACCTTGTAGTCCAGCGCCTCGATCTGCGCCCACCAGTGCGGCAGGCGGAACAGGTCACGCACGATCACGTAAGCGCCAGCGACGTTGGCCGCGCTCATGCCGGTGGACTCCTTCAGGCGCTGCACGAAGGTGATGCCCATGTGGTTGACCAGGTCGTTGGCGATCTGCGTGCTGACGATTTCGCGCTTGAGGCGATGACGGCGCATGGCGTCGTCGAACTTCTCGGTGAGGATCGCCGGGAAGGCGGTTTCCATCTCGCGCGCCAGGTACTCATCGTCCGGCACCAGGGACTTGAGCAGAGACTCCTTGAGGTCGATCTTGCTGTAGGAGATCAGCACCGACAGCTCCGGCCGGGTCAGGCCCTGGCCGTTGGTGGCGCGCTCGTTCAGCTCCTCGTCAGATGGCAGGAACTCCAGAGCGCGGTCGAGCTTGCCGGCGCTTTCCAGCGCATTCATCAGGCGCTTGTACTCGCCGACGCGCTCGCGGGCGCGGCGCTCGGCCAGCGACAGCGCCTGGGTCTGTTTGTAGTTGTTGCCCAGTACCAGCTCGGACACATCATCGGTCATCTCGGCCAGCAGCTTGTTGCGCTGCTTCTCGGTCATGTCGCCAGCGGAGACGATCTCGCCGAGCAGGATCTTGATGTTCACCTCGTGGTCGGAGCAGTCCACGCCACCGGCGTTGTCGATGAAGTCGGTGTTGCTGGCGCCGCCATGCAGGCCGAACTCGACGCGGCCGAGCTGGGTCATGCCCAGGTTGCCGCCCTCACCCACCACCTTGGCGCGCAGTTCACGACCATCGACGCGCAGGGCGTCGTTGGCCTTGTCGCCGACGTCGCCGTGGCTTTCATGACTGGATTTCACGTAAGTGCCGATGCCGCCGTTCCACAGCAGATCGACCGGCGCCTTGAGCAGCGCATTGAGCAGCTCGGTGGGCGCCAGCTTGTCGGCCACGATGTCAAAGCGCGCCTTCATCTGCGGGGTGATGGTGATGCTCTTGGCGCTGCGCAGGAAGATGCCGCCGCCATCGGAAATCAGCTTGGAGTCGTAGTCGGCCCAGCTCGAACGCGGCAGCTCGAACAGGCGCTTGCGCTCGACGAAGCTCTTGGCCGCATCCGGGTTCGGGTCGATGAAGATGTGCAGGTGGTTGAAGGCCGCTACCAGCTGCAAGCTTTCCGACAGCAGCAGACCATTGCCGAACACGTCACCGGCCATGTCACCGATGCCGATCACGGTGACATCGTCCTTCTGCACATCGATGCCGCGCTCGCGGAAGTGACGCTGTACCGAAACCCAGCCACCCTTGGCGGTGATGCCCATGCCCTTGTGGTCGTAGCCGGCCGAGCCGCCAGAGGCGAAGGCATCGCCAAGCCAGAAACCGTACTCGGCAGCAATGCCGTTGGCGATGTCGGAGAAGGTCGCAGTGCCCTTGTCCGCCGCCACAACCAGATAGGGGTCGTCGGCGTCATGGCGCACCACGTTCTGCGGCGGTACTACTTCGCCGTCCTTGAGGTTGTCGGTGATGTCCAGCAGGCCACTGATGAAGATGCGGTAGCAGGCGATGCCCTCGGCCATCACTTCGTCACGCGAGCCGCCGACCGGCATCCTGCGCGGTACGAAACCACCCTTGGCGCCCATGGGTACGATCACCGCGTTCTTCACCTGTTGCGCCTTGACCAGGCCGAGCACTTCGGTGCGGAAGTCTTCCTCTCGGTCCGACCAGCGCAGGCCGCCACGGGCAACGTCGCCGAAGCGCAGGTGCACACCCTCGACGCGCGGGCTGTAAACGAAGATCTCGAACTTCGGCACCGGCCGCGGAATATCCGGAATCAGGCGCGGGCTGAGTTTGAAGCTGAAATAGGACTTGGCCACGCCGCTGGCATCGGCCTGGAAGAAGTTGGTGCGCAGGGTGGCTTTGATCAGGTCCAGGTAGCGACGCAGGATGCGGTCTTCGTTGAGCACGGCGACGTTGTCCAACGCAGCCAGGATGGCCTGCTCGAGCTTCTGCTGCTTGTCTTCCAGGTCCTCGGCGGTGAGCTTGCGCGCCAGGTAGAAGCGAGTACGGAACAGGCGCACCAGCTCCTTGGCGATATCGGCGTGGTTGACCAGGGTGGCGGCGATGTAGCTCAGCGAGAAACCCAGGCGGATCTGTTTGAGGTAACGCGCATAGGCACGCAGCAGCGCCACGTCGCGCCAGGGCATGGCAGCGGTCAGCACCAGGCGGTTGAAGGCATCGTTCTCAGCAGAGCCACCGACGATATTGATGAAGGCATCCTGCAGGGTATCGTTGAGCTGCTGGATGTCGACGTCCAGACCTTCGGCATAGGTGAAGGCGAAGTCGTGAATCCAGAACTCGCGGCCATCGGCACGGCGCAGCTTGTAGGGGAACTCACCGAGCACACGCAGCCCGAGGCTCTCCAGGATCGGCATGACATCGGACAACGGCAACGGCGTATCGGCGTGATACAGCTTGCAGTGCAGTTGCTGGTCGCCCTGCGCCAGCGGCTGGTAGAAGCTCATCACCAGCGGCTTGTCGTTGCTCAGGCTGAGCAGGTGCTGCATGTCCACCACCGCCGAGTGCGGGGCGAAACGCTCGCGGTAACCAGCCGGGAAGCCGCCGGGGAATTCGGCCAGCACGCTGGTGCCCTGGGCTTCGCCGAGGCTTTCCACCATCAGGCTGGCGTAGTCGTCCTTCCACGAACGGCAGGCCTGGATGACTTCCTTCTCCAGACGCACGGGGTCGATCTGGGTCTTGTTCTTGGGATCGACGCGCAGGATGAACTGCACACGCGCCAGCACTGACTCGGAGAAGAAGGTCCAGAACTCGCAGTCGGTGGCCTGCAGGCGCTCCATCAGCACCTGCTGGATCTTCATCCGGGTTTCGGTGGAGTACACGTCGCGCGGCACGTAGGCCAGGCAGTAGCAGAAGCGGCCATAGGGATCGCGACGCAGGAACACGCGAATCTTGTTGCGCTCCTGAATCTGCACGATGGAAAGCGCCGTGCTGAACAGGTCGTCCACCGGGGTCTGGAACAGGTCGTCACGCGGCAGCACTTCCAGCACCTGGGCCAGTTCCTTGCCGAGGTGAGCGCTGCTGTCGAAGCCGGAACGCTGTTTGATCACGTCCACCTTGCGGCGGATGTAGGGGATGTTCCATACGCTCTCGGCGTACACCGCCGAGGTGTACAAGCCCATGAAGCGGCATTCCTTGACCACGTTGCCTTTGGCATCGAGTTCACGGATGGAAACGAAATCCGGGTAGGCCGGACGGTGCACCCGGCTTGGTACCGCGGCCTTGGCGAAGGACAGCAGCTGCGGCTCGCGCAGGTAGGCCACCGCCTCCGGCTCGATATGCAGCTCCTCGGCGCTCAGCCCAGTGCGCAGGCGCTTGGATAGACCGAGCAGGGATTTCTCGTCGTAGACCATGCTGCCGCCATCGGCGGTCGGGGCGACGGTGAACTCCTCGTAGCCGAGGAAGGTGAAGTGGTTGTCCAGCAACCAGTTCAGGTAGACCTTGATTTCATCCAGCTCGGCCTTGTCCACCTTGAGCTTGGCGCGATCCAGCCAGGCCAGCAGCTCGCGTGCCTTGGCCTTCATCGGCTGGAAGTCGGCGACGCTCATGCGCACGTCGCTGAAGACTTCGTGAATCGCCCTCTCCAGGGTCTTCAGTTCGGCGGAACTGGAGCAGCGGTCGATTTCCAGGAACATCAGCGCTTCCTGCAGCACGCCCTCGCCCTGAGTACCACGCGGCAGGATTTCCAGCAGCTGGCCATTCTTGTCGCGACGCACGCTGAACACGCTGTTCTGCAGCGTGTGGATGCTGTAGCCATGGCGGTTCAGTTCCATGCGCACCGAGTCGACCAGGAACGGGATGTCGCCATGCAGAATTTCCACCGCGGTGTGGGTGGACTGCCAGCCGTGTTTCTCGTAATCGGGGTTGAAGGTACGCACCTGCGGTTTGGCGTGATCGAACTGCTCCAGCATGTGCCAGGCCGACAGGGTGCAGCCGACCAGGTCGGACAGACGCCGCTGGGTCAACTCCTCGAGGGCGATGATGCCGAAGAACTGTTCGGCGAACAGGGCTACTTGTGGCAGCGCCTGCTCACTCACGTGCTGTGCCAGGGCCGCTTGCAGTTGGTGCTGGAAGTCGGCTTTGCTGGCCGCCGTAAAGAACGCCATGGTTTTGCTCCATTGGGCTAGTGGTTCGACAGGAGGTCTGGATCGCTGCCGTGAGGTGTTAGTTCAACGTTAGTCCATGAAGCGACAATGACACTTGCGAGTCGCATGCGGACCGGCGTGAAGAGCGCGACCGACGGGTCACACATAACCAGCGAGCTTAACGAGGGATGGCCTACAACCGCTTGCGGCGCTGCGACATTTTCTTTCAAGGCTGCACCGACACGGTGCAAAGGGAGAAAAAGCCACGGCCCGCCACCGGAGAATGAACGGGCCATGGCAGGAGGTCAGGCGCCGCGCATCGCGTCGGGCAGCGCCAGCACGATCTGCGGGAACAAGGTGATGAGGATCGCCGCCAGCACCAGCAGGAGGAAGAACGGGAAACTGGCGCGTGCGACCGCGCCGAGATTACGCCCGGTGAGGTTCTGGATGACGAACAGGTTGAAACCCACCGGCGGGGTGATCTGCGCCATTTCCACCACCAGGATGACGAAGATGCCGAACCACAGCAGATCAATCCCGGCAGCCTGCACCGCCGGCAGAATCACCGCAGTGGTCAGCAGGATGATCGAGATGCCGTCGAGGAAGCAGCCCAGGGCAATGAAGAACAACGTCAACGCCAGCAGCAACAGGTACGGCGACAGCTGTTTGGCGATGATCCAGTCGGCCAGCGCCGCCGGCAAACCCGTGAAACTCATGGCCGAGGTCAGGTACGCCGCACCGAGCAGAATGAAGAAGATCATGCACGAGGTGGACACCGCGCCCATCAGGCTGGCCATGAAGGTTTCGCGGGTCAGCGCTCCCGAGATCAACGCTATCAGCAGCGCACCGACCACACCCACAGCCGCTGCCTCGGTGGCTGTGGCGATGCCGCCGTAGATCGAGCCGATCACCGCGACGATCAGGCCCAATACCGGAATCAGCAGTTTGGCCCGACGCAGTTTGTCCATGAACGGCAGGCGCTCGCCCTCCTCCGGCAACTTGCTGCGATTGCAGGCGGCCCAGAGCATCAGGTAGCCGCTGAAGATCGCCAGCAGCAACAGGCCCGGCAGGATGCCGGCAATGAACAGGCGCGAGATCGACACCTGCGCCGCCACGCCGTAGACGATCATCATGATCGACGGTGGAATCAGCAGACCGAGCGTACCGGCACCGGCCAGCGAGCCCATGGCGATGGATTCCGGATAACCACGCGACTTCAGCTCCGGCAGAGAGATACGCCCGATGGTGGCAGCGGTGGCCGCGGAAGAGCCGCTGACCGCCGCGAACATGCCGCAGCCGAACACGTTGACGTGCAGCAGCCGCCCCGGCAGGCCACGCATCCAGGGCGCCAGGCCGTTGAACATGTCTTCGGAAAGACGGGTGCGATAGAGAATCTCACCCATCCAGATGAACAGCGGCAGTGCCGTCAATGTCCAGCTGGCGCTGGAAGCCCAGCTGGTGGAGGCGAGAATCGAGCCAGCCGGCGCGCCGCCGAACAGCTCCATACCGATGATGCCGACGCCGAGCAACGACAGGGCAACCCAGACGCCGCCGCCAAGCAACACGAACAGTGCCAGCAGCAGGGTGATTGTAATGATTGTGTAGTCCACGGGTTCACTCACGAATGCAGTGCGGTGATGGCCGCAATTAAAGGTCGAGCCCGCAGGCTCACTCGCTCATCGCCGTGCCGGCTTCGACAGCTTCGAAGCGCTTGCCCTGGCAGGTCAGCACCAGGCGCTCGGCCATCGCCACCACCAGAATCAGCGTGCCCAGCATCATCGGCAGTTGTGGCAGCCACATGGGAATCGGCAACAGGCCGGACGACACTTCCTTGAACTCGTAGGACTCCAGCACGAACAACGTGCAGTACCAGGCCATATAGGTAGCGATGCCCAAACCGACCAGCGTGGCCAGTACATCGACTACACGGCGGCCGCCAGCAGGCAGCAGCCGCAACATCAATTCCACACGGATGTGTGCGCCACGCTGCAGCGCGTAGGGCAAGGCGAGAAAACCCGATGCGGCCATCGCGTAAGCGGCGAGCTCATCGGCGGCGGGCACCATGGTGCCCAATTGGCGGGCGACGATCTGCGCCACGACCAGCAGGCAGATCAGGACGAGAAAAACGCCGGATAACCATCCCGACAGGGTGTAGAGCTTGTGCAGTGGGGTCATGAACTACGGGCTCCCTGGGCAAGCCACAAGAAAAGCCCGCCGCAATAAGCGCGGCGGGCAGCAGAATCAACGCTGGTAGCTATCGAGAATCGCCTTGCCGTCAGCACCGGCGCGTTTGAGCCACTCTTCGGTCATGGTCTGGCCGATCTGCTCGAAGCCGCTCTCCACCGCTGCCGGGGCTTGCTCGGATACCTGCATGCCGTTGTCGGCCAGGGTCTTGACCAACTCGCCGGTCTTCTCCTGAGCAATCGCCCAGCCACGTTCCTCGGCACGCTTGGCCGCCTCCAGCACTGCAGTCTGAGTCGCTTCCGGCAGGCGGGCGAAGGCGCGCGCGTTGACGATGACGAAGTTCTTCGGAATGAACGCCTTGACGTCATAGTAGTAGGAGGAGAAGTCCCAGGCCTGGGAGTCCACACCCGTGGTCGGCGAGGTGAGCATGCCGTTGATCATGCCGGTGCTGAAGGCTTGCGGGATTTCGCCGGTCTGGATCACGGTCGGCACTGCGCCCATCAATTCGGTCATGCGCGAAGTGGCCGGGTTATAGGCACGGAATTTCATGCCCTTGAAGTCGTCCATGTTCGTCACCGGGGTTTTGGTGAAGATGCTCTGCGGCGACCAGGGCATGGCGTACAACAGCTTGATGCCCTGCTTGTTCAAGCGCTCTTCCACGGCCGGACGGCTCGCCGCCCAGAGGGCCTGGGCCTGCTCGTAGTTACGCACCAGGAAGGGCACACTGTCGATTTCGAAGATCGGATCTTCGTTGCCCAGCACCGACATCAGTACGTCCCCCACCTGCACCTGGCCGGTCTGCACGGCGCGTTTGACCTCAGGACGCTTGAACAGGACCGAGTTGGCGTGCACGCGGATCTGCAGCTCGCCGTTACTGGCTTTTTCCACATCCTGGGCGAATTCTTTGGCCACGGTGGTGATGAAGTTGCCATCAGGGTTCTCGGCGGTCATGTTCCAGCGCTCGGCGGCCTGGGCACCGAAGCCCAGTGCACAAGCCAAAGCGGTGATAGCGAAACGCGATGCGATGCTTTTCATGGTGCTCTCCTGTTCATTGTTTTTTGTGCGCCGCAAGGCGCGGCTGGAAGACGATTTCGAGTCTCAGCGCATCGCCCTACCCTGTCCAACTAGAAAAACCGGAGGCGCATGATCGGAAATCGTTATGGGATGAAAGGGGGCATTTCTGCAGCGAATGCACCAGCAGCGGGCAGCCAGTGAAGGCCCCGCAAGTGGGTGGATGACGACGATCAGGCGCTCTGCTGTTCCGGCGCTGGCGCGACTCGCGCCATGCAGGATTCGCCCATTTCCTCGGCGTAAACGTCCAATGCCTCACAGGCCAGGGCGATGATGTCTTCGCTGAGTTCCAGCCCCACGCCCGTGCGCCAGGTAGCGACCACCGGCAAGGGCGGCGGCTCGGGCACATCGTCAAGAATGGTCAGCAGGCCCTGCTTGAGCTCGTCATGCACCAGCGCTGGCGGCAGCGCGCCGATACCAAAACCGTCGCGCACCAGGCGCGTCATCGCGGCGATGGAGTTGACGCAGTTGATGCGCGGCGCGCTGACGCTGCCGGCATGCAGCAGGTTGAGAATGTCCTGATGCGGTCGCGAATTCTTCGAGAAGGTGATGATGCGCTCGCGTGCCAATTCCTCCATCGAGGCATAGCAGCGGTGGTACAGCGAACCGGTCGGAACGATCCAGCGCACCGGAAATGCGGCCAGTTCCAGGTTGCGTACGCTGTCGCCGTTGACCATATCGGTCTGGAACACTATATCCAGATAGCCCTTGAGCAGTTGCTCGTTGAGGTTGCGTGCAGTGTCGGCGGTCAGTTCGATCTCCACTGCCGGGTAGCGCTCCATCACCCGTGTTACGAACGGACTCAACCAGGTGTGAATGACAGTATCCATGGCACCGACGCGAATACGCCCCTGAATCTTTCCGGTATCGCTGATCGACTGTTTCAAGGCCTGCATGGTGTCGATCATGCGCTCGGCGTATTCGAGCACCTTCTGTCCTTCCGGAGTCAGCGATACGCCTTTGGAGTCACGCAGAAAAAGACGCGTGCCGAGTTCGTCCTCGAGCGCGGCGATGCGGCTGGAAATGGACGCCTGGGTGCTGAACAGCTTCTCGGCTGTCAGGCGGAAACTCTTGAGCCGTGCCACCCAAACGAAGGTCTCGAGAAATCTCAGGTTCATGCCGCAACGCCTCTTCGCAATGTTCTTCTCAGGGGCTGATTGGCAGCGCCCACGCTGCCTCAGGCGTAGCAGGTTGTATGCCAGAGGTTTTTCGCCCAGCCGATGAATTTTCCTATCGCTGGCCCCCTGTTTTTTCTCGTTGGACGCCGCCGAACAACGCTTTGAAGAATGGCGCCGCGCTCTGCGCAGACCAAAACAACATCATTCAAAACGCGCTCTGCCAAGCAGCCGCCCACGTCGGCTGCGCGCTCCCAACAGGAGACACTGCACCATGAAACCTCATTACCCCTTGGCATCCGCGCTGCTGCTCGGCGGCGGCCTGCCAACTCTCGCGCATGCCGATTTCATCGCTGACAGCAAAGCCAGCGTCGAGATGCGCAACTTCTATTTCAACCGTGATTTCCGCCAGAGCGGCGCCCGCGACAAGGCCGAAGAATGGGCGCAAGGCTTTCTGCTGCGCATGGAGTCGGGCTACACCGAGGGCACCGTCGGTTTCGGTATCGATGCATTGGGGATGCTCGGTCTGAAGCTCGACTCCGGTGATGGCACGGCCGGCAGCGGCCTGCTCCCGGCCGACCGCTCCGGCGGCTCACAGGATGAGTATTCCAAGCTCGGCCTGACCGCCAAAGTGAAGGTTTCCAACAGCACATTGAAAGCTGGCGCGCTGCACTTTCGCAGCCCGATCGTCTCGGCCAACGACTCACGCCTGCTGCCGCAGACCTTCCAGGGTGCACTGCTGAATGTTCAGGAAATCGACAACCTGACCCTGCAGGGCGGCAAGATCAACCGCATCAAGGCCAACAGCTCCACCGATTACACCGAGATGACCGGCAACCGCATCGGCGGCAATAGCGACTCTTTCGTGTTCGGTGGCGGTGAATACAAGATCACCCCGCAGCTCACCGCCGGCCTGCACTACGGCACCCTCGAGGACATCTACCAGCAGTACTACGGCACCCTGGTGCATGTACTGCCGCTGGGCGATGGCCAATCGTTCAAGACCGACCTGCGCTACTCGCAAAGCCGCGAGGACGGCAACTTCCGCGACCTCGACAACAAGGCTTTCGGCGCCATGTTCACCTACAGCATGGGCGGCCACGCCTTCGGTGCCGGCTACCAGCGCATGAGCGGTGACGACCCGTTCCCGTACATCGCCAGCAGCGACCCGTTTCTGGTCAACTTCGTGCAGATCAACGACTTCGCCAACGTCGAGGAGCGTTCCTGGCAGGTGCGCTACGACTACAACTTCGCCAGCATCGGCATCCCCGGTCTGACCTTCATGACTCGCTATATCTCTGGTGACAACGTAGAAGTCGCCGGCCGCAGCAGTGAAGGCAAGGAATGGGAACGTAATACCGATATCGCTTACGTGGTGCAGAACGGCCCGCTGAAGAATCTCGGGCTGAAATGGCGTAACGCCACGGTTCGCTCCAATTTCGGCAACGATCTCGACGAGAACCGCCTAATTCTCAGCTACACCCTGCCACTTTGGTAAGTACTCAACTCATGACGGGGCCCTTGCGGCCCCGTTCGCGTTTCTCGGGAAACAGGATAGTCATAGACTTTTAATCAAGTTGTATGACAACTTGCCGACTCCTGAGAATCATCCTGAAGAAGATGGCGAGGCGTTATCGTGAGCTTTTTACTGTCCTGGCAACAAAAATTCCGAGCCCTTATCGCGCTCACCCTGATCAGCCTGATCTTGATGGCGGCCGCTTCGTTATGGGCCAACCATCGCGTCAGTAGCGCATTACAGGCGAGGGAACAGGCGGCAGCCTATGCCAGCGCCAGTACCCAGCTGATGAACAACTGGTGGCAACAGAACGCACTGCGCCAACAGATCACTCCCGATCTGCAGGCAGAATTCGACAGCGGTCTCAATGAGCTGCAAGAACTCGTCGGACAACTGTTGACGCAGGCACAAGCACTGGAAGACGACGCCACCTTGCAATACGCCCAGCAGATTCAGACCGTGCTGCTGGAAGAACTGGCCCAACAACGCCAATGGCTTAGCCTCAATCAGACCCTGGGCCTGACCCCCTTCGAGGGCCAGCGCAAAACGCTGACCGAGAGAGGCAAGGCCTTGGAGGCGATCAGCTTCGATCTGATCAAACCGTTCATCAGCGGCGCCCTGAGCAGCCAACGCGACTACCTTTCCACCTTCGATCCAGCCTTCGCCCAGATTGCCCTGACGGCGATCGGCAAACTGCAGGAGCAGATCACGGAGCTCGAATGGCAGGACACGCCGATCGGCAAGAACGTGCAGGGTTATGCCCAGGCGTTCGGCGATATCCATGGCAATATCGAGCGCATCAACGCGACCAATCAGCGCCTGCGCCAATTGGGCGAACAGTTGCAGACGCGTATCGAAGAGCAGGCGCAAGCCCTGCAAAGCGGCTTGCTGCAGCGCCGCACGCAGGAAGCCGAACAGGCGCGCCTGTCGGCACTGTGGATGATGGGGCTGAGCTTCATTGCCGTTGCTGCCCTGCTCTGCTTCACCCTGCTGCAGGCGTCACGCACGCTGGTCACCCGCCTGCGCAATGCTACCCAGTTGCTCACTCAGGTCGCTTCTGGCGATCTCACCGGCAAGCTGCCGGTAGGCAGCAACCCGCGTGACGAATTCAACCAGTTGGCCGAATCCGCCAACCGCATGATCCAGGGCATCGGCGGCATCGTTGCCGAAGTGGTGCGCGCCAACGGCGAGCTGAGCCGCCTGCACCATCACCTGGGCGATGCCATGCGCCAATTGGGTGATAACAGTACCCAGGTGGAGATGCAGACCGAGCAGGCTGCCTCGGCCTCGCATCAGATCAGCGCTACCCTCAACGACATGGCGCAACGCACCGCCGAAGTCGGCACTGCCACCACCAGCGCTTATGATGCCGCGCGCGATGGTGGCAAGGTAATCGCTGCCAGCGTCGACAGCATGAGTCGCCTGGCACAGCTGATTCAGGACACCCACAGCCAGGTCGATGCTCTCGGCCAGAGCAGCGCACGGGTCAACGGCATCGTCGATGTGATCAACAGCCTCGCCGACCAGACCAATTTGCTCGCTCTCAACGCGGCCATCGAGGCAGCACGAGCGGGTGACGCCGGCCGCGGCTTCTCGGTGGTAGCCGATGAGGTGCGCTCGCTGGCGCAGAAGACGGTCTCGGCAACCACCGACATCAGCGCCATCGTCAGCGAGTTCCAGCAGCAGACCCGTCACATGCACCAGTTGATGAGCAATGGCCTGAACCTGGCCGCCGACAGCGAGCGACATGCTGCTCAGGTAGCCGACGCCATCAGCTCCATCACCTCGGCGATGGAGCGCCTGACCGGCGAGATGAACCAGGTCGTGGTGGCCATCGAGGAAGTGTCCACCACCACCGAAGACATCGCCGACAAGATGGAAACCATCAACGTGCATACCGGGCAAAGCAAGGACCTGCGTCATACCCTGGGCGGCCATACCGAGGGGCTGTCGTCCCAGGTCGATGCACTGGGACGCAGCGCCAGCCAGTTCCAACTGGCCTGAATGCAGCCAGAGCCCGGTCGCCATGACGACCGGGCGTTCACATCGACGGACTAGCGTGGCAGCCCATCGAGATACGCCTCGATGATCTGCGCGTACTCCTCACCTGCACGCGCCAGCCATTCTTCGGTGAGCTGCTGACCCACCTCGGCCAGATCACGGTGCAATTGCGGGTCGATGTCCTGCACCACGGTCATGCCGCGCCTGGCGAGCATCCGCGTCTGATAGCCAGTCAAGGCCCAGGACAATTCCCACCCTGCCCGCTCGGCGCGCTCACCGGCATTCAGCAATGCTCGACGCTGTGCCTCTGGCAGACGCTGGAAAGCGCGCTCGTTGACGATAACGATGTTCTTCGGGATGAAAGCGCGCACGTCGTAGAAGTGCGAGGCGAAATCCCAGGCGCGCAGGTCCATGCCGGTGGCGCTGGAGGTGAGCATGATGTCCACCTGCCCTGCACGGAAGGCCTGCGGCACGTCCTCGGTATTGATGGTCGTCGGCTGCGCGTGGAGCAAATGAGCCAGGCGCGAGATGGTCGGGTTGTAAGAGCGAAAACGCAGATCGCGAACATCCTCCACAGTCTGCAGCGGGCGATTGCTGAACAGGCTCTGCGCCGGCCACGGCACGGCGTAAACCAGGCGCACGCCGTCGGCCAGCAAACGCCGCTTCACCGCCTCACGGCTTACCGCCCAGAGCTTGCGCGCCTGCTCGTAGTCGGTGGCGAGAAACGGCAGACTGTCCAACTCGTAGATCGGATCTTCATTGCCCAGCGCAGACATGAACACATCGCCGATCTGAATATCGCCGCGGCTTACCGCCGGCTTGACCTCGGGACGGCGATACAGGGTGGAGTTCGGGTGAACGCGAATATCCAGCTGGCCTTTGGTGGTCTGACGAACATTCTTGGCGAAGTCCACCGCCACGCGGCTGATGAAGTTGCCGGCAGGCTGTTCCACGGACATGGACCAACGTTCAGCGCCGTACAGGGGTAACGCCAGAGGTAGAGCGACAAGTAATGCGCAAAACACGGACATGCAAGGTACGGTCTTCATTGGGTTGCCCCCGTAGACTGGTAGACCAGGTACATGAGTCGATTGGAAAGAAACGCAAAAGCCCCCGGGTACGGGAGACACCGGGGGTTGCGCCAGAACGGCGCCAAGGAGCGTCTCACCCAGTCACTGTCGAGGGCTGCGACAATGCTGTCCAACGGGAAAAACCGGCGCCTGGCGATTAGAAAATCCGATGCGTGCACCATCAGCTTTTCCTATCTCCGGCGGATGTTTTAATTAGTTGGACGCTTCTCGGCGGCACCGGAAAAATGAAGCCAACGCCCAGAACAGCCCAAAGCTGTCGGACCACATCCATGCACGCCATGATTAGGATGCTCACTTGAACAGCCTGCTTTTGAATTGCGACATCGGCGAAAGCTTCGGCGCCTGGACCATGGGCCTGGACGCCGAGGTCATGCCCTACATCGACTGCGCCAACATCGCCTGCGGCTTCCACGCCTCCGACCCCAGCGTGATGCGCAAGACCGTGGCCCTGGCCGTGGCTCACGACGTACGTATCGGTGCGCACACTGCCTATCAGGATCTGGTCGGTTTCGGCCGTCGTTCGATGGACTGCACGCCGCAGGAGGTCGAAGACCTGATGCTCTATCAAATCGGTGCGCTGGAAGGCATCTGCCGCAGCCAGGGTACCCACGTCAGCTACGTCAAACCGCACGGCGCGCTGTATCAGGACATGATGCGCAAGCCCGCCACCCTGCGTGCGGTGATGAGTGCCGTGGCCAAGTACAACCGCCATCTGCCGCTGATGCTGATGTGCACCCGCGACAACAGCCAGTTCCAGGCGCTGGGCAACGAGTACGGTCTGACGTTGTGGTTCGAGGCTTTCGCCGATCGTGCATACGACGCCGCCGGTTTCCTGGTGAGCCGCAGCCTGCCGGGTGCCGTGCACCATGACAGCGAAGTGATCGTCAGCCAGGCGATCACCCTTGCGCGTGGCGAGGCGCTGCAGGCCAGCGACGGCAGCGCGCTGCAGTTGAACGCGCAGACCCTGTGCGTACATGGCGACAACGCCAGCTCGGTGGCTGCCGTGCAACGTATCCGGCAGGCCTTCGACGGCCTGGCACAGGCATGAAGGCGCCCAACGTCCGGCTGGAAGTCGCCGGCATCGACAGCCTGATCCTGCGCCTGTTCGACTTTATCGATGAAGCCAACATGCCGTGGATGCTGGCAGCCCGCACGCGCCTTCAGGAAGTGTTCGGCGGCGCGCTGATCGACCTGGTGCCCTCCTACACCACCCTGTTGTTGCACTACGACCTGTGCCAACTCGACAGCAAGCAGGCGCGGGCCAAGGTCGCTGAAGCATTCGACGGTTTGCAGCCTGCCGACCTGCAAGGCGGCCGCGAACACCAGTTGCCTACCTGGTACGACCGCAGCGTCGGCCCGGAACTGCAACTGCTGGCACGCCGTAGCGGGCTGAGCGAGGCCGAAGTGATCACCCGGCACAGCGGCCATGCCTACCAGGTGTTCGCCCTGGGTTTCGCCCCCGGTTTCGCCTTCATGGGCCTGGTCGAGGAAATCCTCGCTGCGCCACGCCTGAGCACACCGCGCAAGCGCATCGCCGCCGGTAGCGTCGGTATCGCCGAACGGCAGACAGCCGCCTACCCGGTGGTTTCGCCCGGAGGCTGGAACCTGATCGGACGCACGCCAAGTCGTCTGTTCGGCAGCGATATCGAAGGCTATAGCCTGCTGCAACCCGGTGATCGCGTGCGCTTCGTAGCCATCGACCGCGCCGAGTTCATCCGTCTGGGCGGCGACGACAGTCCGCTGGAGGCCAGCCAATGAACGCTCTTGATGGCGGCTTGCGTGCATTGCGCAGCAGCCCTTTCGTTCAGTTGCAAGATGGGGGACGTTTCGGCGTACGCCACCTTGGTGTGACCCAGTGCGGGGCCCTGGACTGGATCGCCCATCGCTGGGCCAACTGGTTGCTGGGCAATCCGCTGACTGCCGCCGTGGTGGAGATCACTCTGGGCAATGCCGAGTTCGAATGCAGCCGCGACGCCACCCTGGCGCTAACCGGTGCCGACCTCGGTGCACGGCTGGACGACCAGCCGCTAACACCGTGGCGCAACTTCGCAGTGCGCAAAGGCCAGCGCCTGAGCTTCGCCCAGCCGCGCCAAGGCGCGCGTGCCTACCTGGCAGCACCGGGTGGATTCCAGGCACCCTTGGTGCTCGGCAGTTGCGCCAGTATGCTGCGCGAGGGGCTTGGCGGCCTGCTGGGCGATGGCCGTGCCATTGCTGTCGGCGACTCGCTGGGCTGGACCGCTGCCACTGGCGCAACGCGGCAGATGCCCGCCGAATTCATTCCCGAATACCAGGCTGCGCCTCGCCTGCAACTGGTACTGGGCGCGCAGATTGGCGACTTTCGCGGGCAGAGCCTGTTCGACGCCTTCAACAGTGAATGGCTGATCGACCAGCGCGCCGATCGCATGGGCATTCGCCTGAATGGCCCGCAACTGCAATGCCAGCGGGGCTCGATGATCTCCGAAGGCATCCCCCTGGGCGCCGTACAGGTGCCGCCGGACGGCCAGCCGATCATCCTGCTCAACGATCGTCAGACCATCGGTGGCTACCCGCGCCTGGGTGCGCTGACGCCACAGGCCGTGGCTCGGCTGGCGCAATGCCTGCCAGGGCAGACCGTACACCTTGTCCCCACCACGCAGGACAGCGCCCTGCTAACCCAGCGTCAACTCCTGGCGCAGTGGCAATAGCGCCGCGTAGCAATGGCCCACCTGCGGCAATGGCGGGTCATTGCGGCGCTGGCGATCAGCCTCTCATTTCTGTTGCCAGACTGTTCATGAACAGCGCCGCAGATAGCGGCTGAAGCCGCAAATGCATTAAAGTCGGCGGTCTGCACGCGCGGCAATCACAGCCCCGCCCATCCGCCAGAAGAGCCCTACGATGGAACACCGTGAAGCGCTGGTCGCGTTACGCCAATTTCTCTCCACTCAGATCCTCGGCCAGGAAAAGCTCATCGAGCGTTTGCTGATCGCGCTGCTCGCCGATGGCCATCTGCTGGTCGAAGGCGCCCCTGGACTGGCCAAGACCAAGGCGATCAAGGAGCTGGCCGAAGGTATCGAGGGCGAGTTCCATCGCATCCAGTTCACCCCGGACCTGCTCCCGGCGGACATCACTGGCACCGAGATCTACCGCCCGGAAACTGGCAGCTTCGTGTTCCAGCAGGGGCCAATCTTCCACAACCTGGTGCTGGCCGACGAGATCAACCGCGCCCCGGCCAAAGTGCAGTCGGCGCTGCTCGAAGCCATGGCCGAGCGCCAGGTCTCGGTCGGACGCTCGACCTACGATCTGTCGCCGCTTTTTCTGGTCATGGCCACGCAGAACCCCATCGAGCAGGAAGGCACCTACCCGTTGCCAGAAGCGCAACTCGACCGCTTCCTTATGCATGTGAAGATCGGTTTTCCCGACGCGGCCGTGGAGCGCAAGATTCTTGCCCAGGCCCGCGGCGATGCGCTCAATGGTGAGGCCAAGCCCGAGCACCGGGTCAGCCAGCAGGCCGTGTTCGCCGCACGCAAGGAGATTCTCAGCCTGTACATGGCCGATGCCGTGGAGGAATACCTGGTGCAACTGGTCATGGCCAGCCGCACCCCGGCCAAGTTCGACGCCGAGCTGGCCGACTGGATCGCTTACGGCGCCAGCCCGCGCGGCTCCATCGCCCTCGACCGTTGCGCACGCGCTCATGCCTGGCTGGCCGGGCGCGACTTCGTCAGCCCGGAAGACATCCAGGCGGTGCTGTTCGACGTGCTGCGCCACCGCATCATCCTGTCTTTCGAGGCGGAAGCCTCGGGGGTCGATCAGGATCGCGTGATCCAGCGCATCCTCGACGTGGTGGCGGTGGCTTGATGCAGCCGCGCCCTATGCGCCTGTCCCACGTAGCCCGGATGCAATCCGGGGCTGATTACGCTGCCTGCCCGGATTGCATCCGGGCTACGGGCTGAAGCCCATGCAAACCCCAACCAGCCAACCCGGCATCCATATCACCCTCGGCGAGCTGATCGACATGCGCCACAAGGTGCATGAGGTGCCGCTGTTCTCCACCCCGGCCCGGCGCAGCCCGCTGATCGGCCTGCATCACTCCAAGCTGCGCGGCCGTGGCGTGGACTTCGACCAGGTGCGCGTCTACCAGCCGGGCGACGATGTGCGCACCATCGACTGGCGCGTCACCGCACGCACCCAGGAGCCGCACACGAAGCTGTTCCATGAGGAACGCGAGCGCCCCATCTTCATCATCAGCGAGCAGAGCCAACGCCTGTTCTTCGGCTCCGGTCAATGCTTCAAATCGGTTCTGGCCGCGCGCGCCGCGGCGCTGATCGGCTGGGCCGCGCTGGGTCACAACGATCGCATCGGCGGCCTGGTGTTCGCCGACAACGAGCATCACGAGGTCAAGCCACGGCGCAGCAAGCAGAGCCTGCTACAACTGCTCAACCTGCTGGCCCGCGCCAACCAAGCGCTCGGTCCGGAAAGCCAGGCCAACACCAGCCGCGACAATTTTGGCCTGGCCCTGCGTCGCGCCCGCGAGGTGCTGCGCCCGGGCAGCCTGGTGATCGTGCTGTGCGATGAACGCGCCCTGAGCGACAACGCCGAACAGCAACTCACCTTGCTCGCACGCCACACGGACCTGTTGCTGCTGCCGCTGTCCGATCCGCTCGACCACGCCTTGCCGGCAGCCGGCCTGCTGCGTTTCACCCAGAACGGTGCGCAGCTGGAGCTCGACAGCCACAATGGCGACCTGCGCCAGGCCTATCGCACCCAGGCCCAGGCCCGCGAGGCACGCTGGCAACGCCTGGCACAAAAGCTGGGCGTGCCGCTGCTGCCGCTGAGCACGCAGTTCGAACTGGTCGAGCAATTGCAGGAGCAGCTCAGCAGCCTGCACGCGAGAAAATCCCTATGAATCCCATCGACCAGTTGCAGCCGCTGATCGATCCAGCGCCCGTGCCCTGGTGGCCACTAGCACCCGGCTGGTGGTTGCTGGCTGTGCTCTTGCCACTGCTGGCTTGGGGCCTGTGGCGCTTGCTGCGCAATTGGCGACGCCGTCCGCCAAAGGTGGCGACACAGCAAACACTCGACCCACTGCGCCAGGCTGCGCTCGACGAACTGTCGCGCCTGAGCAAGCCCTTCGACGGCGCCCCGGCCGGCCCCTGGCTGCAGCAGCTCAACGCCCTGCTCAAGCGCCTGTGCCGCGAACGCTATCCCGAGAGTGCCAGCCACACCCTGAGCAGCCGCGCCTGGCTGGCGTTTCTCGATAACCGCTGTCCGGCGGCGGGTCTGACCCGCTGGATGATACTCGTCGACGGCAGCTACAGACCGCAGTGCACGCTGAGCGACAAGGCCATAGTGGAGCTCGATCAGGCCATCGCCACCTGGATTCGCAAGCATGTTTGAGTTCGCCTGGCCCTGGGTCTTTCTGCTCGCGCCGCTGCCCTGGCTACTGCGCGTGCTGCTGCCGCCGGCCGACAGCGGTGATGCGGCGCTGCGCGTCGGCTTTCTTGACGAATTGCAGGCCCTGAGCGGGCGTCGCGCCCGTGCCGCCCTGCCCAGCTGGCGCCAGCAAGCGCCGCTGGTGCTGCTCTGGTGCCTGCTGCTGTGCGCTGCCACCCGGCCACAGTGGGTCGGCGAACCGCTGCCGCTGCCCGCCAGCGGCCGCGATTTGCTGCTCGCCGTGGATGTATCCGGATCCATGGATTACGCCGATATGCAGTGGGACGACGAACCGATCAGCCGTCTGGAGCTGGTCAAACGCCTGCTCGGCGATTTCATCGAAGGCCGCCGTGGCGATCGCGTTGGCCTGATCCTGTTCGGCAGCCAGGCCTATCTGCAGGCGCCGTTGACCTTCGACCGCCACACCGTACGCACCTGGCTGGACGAGGCGCTGATCGGCATCGCCGGCAAGAACACCGCCATCGGCGATGCCATCGGCCTGGCGGTCAAACGTCTGCGCCAGCGCCCGGCGCAAAGTCGCGTGCTGGTGCTGGTCACCGACGGCGCCAACAACGGCGGCGAAATCGATCCGATGGTGGCTGCACAACTGGCCGCCGATGAAGGTGTGCGTATCTATGCCATCGGCATCGGCGCCGACCCACAGCAAAGCGGTGCATTCGGCAGCTTCGGTTTCAGCGCGTTGGATCTGGACGAAACCAGCCTGCGCGCGATCACCGACGTCACGGGCGGTGAGTATTTCCGCGCACGCAATCAGGCCGAGCTAACCCAGATCGAACAGACCCTCGACCGCCTCGAGCCCGTCGCCCAGCAACCCACCCTCGCCCGTCCGGCCCAGGCCCTCTATGCCTGGCCACTGACGCTGGCGCTGCTGGGCTCGTTGCTGCTGGTTAGCCAAGTGCTCTGGCCTGACATGCTACAGCGGCTCAGGAGGCGTACATGAGCATGCTCTGGCCGGAATGGCTGCGCCCATTGTGGCTACTGGCCGCGCCCTTGCTGGCCTGGTTGCTCTGGCGCCTGTGGCATCGCGAGCGTCAGAGCGGGCGCTGGCAACTGCTGCTGCCACCTGCATTCCATCAGGCACTGCTCAAGGGCGGCAGTGGCCGCTCCAGCAAGCTGCCCTGGCTGGCACTCGGCCTGGCCTGGCTGCTCGCCGTACTGGCGCTGCTCGGCCCCAGTTGGCAACGCGTCGAGCAGAGCAACCAGAAGCCCGCCGACCCACTGTTGATCCTGCTCGAACTGACGCCGCAGATGCTCGCGACCGACGGACGCCCCAATCGACTGGAACAGGCTCGGCGCAAGTTGCTCGACCTGCTCGAAGCCCGTCGCGACGCACAGACGGCAATCATCGTTTACGCCGGCAGCGCACACAGTCTGGTGCCGCTGTCCGATGACCTGGCCACCAGCCGCAACCTGCTGGAAGCGCTGAAACCCTCGCTGATGCCGGAGCCGGGCCGACGCGCCGATCTGGCCGTCGCGCGCGCGCTGCAACTGCTCGACCAGGCACAGCTGGGCCAGGGCCGCCTGCTACTGATCACCAGCGCCCTCGATGAAGAGGAGCGCAGCGGTATCCAGCAGGCACTGGAGAAACGCTCGGTACCGCTGCTGGTGCTCGGCGTGGGCAGTCGCGAAGGCGCGCCAGTGGTGCAAGAGGACGGTAGTTTTCTCAAGGACTCGCGCGGCGCCATCCTGATCCCACGCCTGGATGCACGCGGCCTGCGGGAAACCGCCGAGGCTCACGGCGGCCGCTATGCGCCGATCCGCCTGGACGACGACGACCTGCGCCGCCTAGGCCTGCTCGATGGCCCACAGGCCATGCGCGCGGCAGGTGAGCCGACCTTGCTCGACAGCCATATCGACCAGGGCTACTGGCTGTTGCTGCCACTGCTGTTGCTGGCCGCCTGCGCCGGGCGCCGCGGCTGGCTGTTCTGCCTACCACTGCTGCTGATGCTGCCGCCACAAAACAGCCAGGCCTTCGAATTCGATGACCTCTGGCTGCGCCCCGATCAGCAGGGCCAGCGCCTGCTGGAAGCACAACGCCCGGACGAGGCCGCCCAGCGCTTCGTCGATCCGCAGTGGCAAGGCAAGGCTCTCTATGAGGCCGAGGATTACTCTGCCGCCGCAGAGCGTTTCGCCAAGGGCGACAGCGCCATCGATCACTACAATCGCGGCAACGCCCTGGCCAAGGCCGGTGAACTGGAAGCGGCACTGGATGCCTATGAGCAGGCCCTGGAACGCCAACCGGAGCTGGCTGCCGCGCAGCACAACAAGGCCCTGGTGGAAGAAGCGCTGCGCCAACGCGAGAATCAGCAGCAGTCAGGCAATAGCGACTCGGGCCTGCAGCAGGAACCTGCCAACGAGCAACCGGAGGCCAATGAGTCTTCGACCGGCCAACCTGCCGAGAACAATACCGCGCAACCCGCCCAGCCAAGCAGCTCCGGCGATAACAGTGCGCGCAGCGAAACACAGGGCAGCGCCAACGGCGCCGGTGAAGATGAGGTGCGACCCACCTCCGGCAGTGAAACCCCGGATGACGCCGAGCCCGTCGAGCAACCGCGCACGGAAGCCGACCTGGGCACCGCGGCAGAACGTCGGCAAGCGCTGGAACAATGGCTGCGGCAGATCCCGGACGACCCGGCGGAGCTGCTGCGGCGCAAATTCTGGTATGAACAGCAACAGCGTCAGGACTCGAACCGATGAAGCGTCTGGTCTTCCTGCTTCTTCTAGTGCTCGCGGGGCAGGCCCATGCCGAAGCCTTTTTCGCCAGCGTCGACCGCACTCGCCTGAGCGAAGGCGAAACCGTGGTACTGACGCTGGAGTCGACTGACCCGACCCGCTTCGGTCGGCCCGACCTGAGCCCGCTGGAGAAAGACTTCGAGGTACTTGGCAGCCGTCAGGTTAACCGTCTGAGCAGCATCGGCGATGCACCGCGCGCCAGCACTCGCTGGATCCTCACCCTGCAGCCGCGCCGCAACGGCGAGGTGACAATCCCGGCAATCCGCCTGGAAGACGCCGAAACCCTGCCAATCACGCTGAATGTCGAGGCAGCCGTCAGCGCTGGCGATGGCGAACAACTGGCACCGGTATTCATCGATGCCAGCCTCGATCAGGACAACGTCTACGTCCAGGCTCAGGCGGTGCTGACCCTGCGCATCTACCACTCGGTGTCCATGTACGACGACAGCAGCCTGACGCCGCTGCGGCTGCCCGATGCCCGCGTCGAACAACTGGGCGAACCGCGCACTTACGAAAAGAGCATCGGCGGCGTGCTGCACGGCGTGATCGAGCTGCAGTACGCCATCTATCCGCAACGCAGCGGCGAGCTGGTGATTCCCGGGCAGACCTTCAGCGCAACCCTGGTCGACCGCTCGCGCAGTACCGACTTCCTGCCATTCGGGCCACGCACCGGCAAGGTCTCACGGGTCAAGTCCCCCGATATTCCGTTGCAGGTCAAACCCAAGCCGGCTGACTACCCGGCCGATGCGCCCTGGCTGCCGGCGCGCGCACTGGGCCTGGCGGAAACCTGGAACCCGCAACCGGAGCAGAGCCAGGTCGGCGACTCCCTGACCCGCCGCCTGATTCTCAAGGTCGACGGACTTTCCAGTGCTCAGCTGCCACCATTGCCGGCGACCCAGGTCGACGGCCTGCGTCGCTATCCGGATCAGCCGCAGATGAACGACCAGAAGAGCGAAACGGGCATCATCGGCACCCGCGAGGAACGCGAGGCACTGGTGCCTAATCGCAGCGGCAGTTTCGAGCTGCCGCCTCTGGAAGTGCTGTGGTGGAACACCCAGACCGACACACTGGAGCGCACCACCCTCTCCGCCCGCACGTTGCAGGTCGCGGCAAACCCGCAACTGCAGAACGATGAACAACCCAATACACCGATGGTGACGACCCAGGTGATCGAAGGGCCGGACCTGTGGCCCTGGCAGTTGGCCTGCGCGCTATTGAGCGTAACCACGCTGCTCGGCTTCGGCTTGTGGTGGCATGCCCGTCGGCAACCGGCGATCCAGCGCGTGGCACAGAGCGGCCCCAGCCCGCGCACGCTGCTCGACGACATCAAGCGCGCCTGCCAGGCCGGCGATGCCCAGGCCACGCGTCATGCACTCGACGCCTGGGCCCGTCAGCAACCGGAAACCCTCGCCGATATGGCAGCACGCTACGTACCGCTGTCGGACGCCCTGGACGGTCTCAACGGCGCGCTGTACAGCGAAGTTGGCCAACAGTGGCAAGGCGAGGAGCTGTGGAAGGCGATTCGCAACTTGCCCGATGTGCAGGAACCGGCTGCTACGCCGCAAGACAGCAGCGCACTACCACCGCTGTATCCGCGCTAGCACTGCTCTCGCGGGCGTCGAAGCGCCCCCCACGCAGCGCGTTCGGATCACGGCGACAACGCCAACGTGGCAGGCGCCTACGATTGCAGTGTCCCCACAGAACTAGCCGGCTTGCCGGCGATACACCCTATGGCAGCAATGTCGCCAGCAAGCTGGCTCCTACAGAGCGCACAGCGGAAACATACCGATAGCTCATAAAAAAACCGCGGCCCAAGGGCCGCGGTTTTCGTTCTGCGCGATAGGCATCAAGCCTTGGCGCGCATTTTCTCGGTATTGATCAGGAAACGGGCCAGGGCCGGCAGCAGCCAGATCGCACCGATCATGTTCCACAGGAACATGAAGGTCAGCATCAAGCCCATGTCGGCCTGGAACTTGATCGCCGAGAAGATCCAGGTCGCCACACCGATCGCCAGGCAAACGCCGGTGAACAGTACCGCCTTACCGGTAGACTTCAGCGTCTCGTAGTAGGCTTCCTGCAGCGGCATGCCCTGACGCAGGTAAGTCTCCAGACGGCTGTAGATGTAGATGCCATAGTCGACACCGATACCCACACCCAATGCGATCACCGGCAGCGTGGCGACCTTCACACCGATACCCATGAAGGCCATCAGCGCGTTACCCAGCACCGAGGTCAACACCAGTGGCAGGATCACGCAGAGGGTCGCAGCCAGCGAGCGGAAGGTCAGCAGACACATGATGCTCACCGCCGCGTAGACGGCGATCAGCATGGTGGTCTCGGACGCGGCGATTACCTCGTTGGTCGCGGCTTCGATACCGGCGTTACCGGCAGCCAGTACCACCTGAAGGTCGTCAGTGGTGTGCTGCGCAGAGAACTCTTCAGCCGCAGCCACGGCGCGCGACAGGGTCTCGGCCTTGTGGTCCTCGAGGAACACCAGCACCGGCGCCACGGAGCAGTCGGCGTTGTACAGGCCTTCGGCACGGGCAATGGAGTTGTTCAGTACGTCCTGGTTACGCGACAGGGTTTCCCATTTCAGGTTGCCCTCGTTCATGCCCTTGATCACCTGTTTGGACACGGTGACCATGGAGATGGCCGACTGCACGCCCTCGGTGTTCTCCATCTTCCACATCAGCTCGTCCATGGCGGCTAGGCTGTCATAGGTAGAGCAGCCTTCGGGGCCGGTCTTGATCATGACTACCAGTACGTCGGAACTGGTCGAGTAGTTGCGGATGACGAAGTCGTTGTCCAGGTTGTAGCGCGAGTCCGGATGCAGTTCCGGCGCGCCCTGATCGAGGTCACCGATCTTCAGGTTCTGGCCGTACCAGACACCACCAGCCAGCGCCACTACGGCAACGACAACGGAGATCGGTGCCACCATCGGGTGGGCGCAGTTGGAAATGGCGCGCCAGACCGGATGATCCTTGGCGGCCTCCTCGCGGCTCTTCTTCACCGCACGGTTGCCGATACCGATATAGGAAATCACGACCGGCAGCAGGATCAGGTTGGTGAGGATGATCACCGCCACACCCATCGATGCGCCGATGGCCAGCTCGCGGATAACGCCGATATCGATCAGCAGCAGGGTAACGAAACCAACTGCGTCGGACAGCAGCGCCACCAACCCCGGGATGAACAGTTGGCGGAACGCCATGCGCGCGGCGGAGAGTGCATCGGTCGCCTCACCCGATGCCATGGCGATGCCGTTGATCTTCTGCACGCCATGGGAGATGCCGATGGCAAATACCAGGAATGGCACCAGCATCGAGTAGGGATCGAGACCGAAGCCCAGGGTATGCAGCAAGCCCAGCTGCCAGATCACTGCGACCAGCGTGGTGATCAGCACCGCCAAGGTGCTCTTGACGCAGTGGGTGAACCACAGCAGCAGCACGAAGGTGATGCCAATGGCCACGGCAAAGAACAGCGCCACACCGATCAGGCCATCGATGAGATCACCGACCTTCTTGGCGAAGCCGATGATATGCACCTTGACGTTGGGATTCTGCGCCTCGTACTTCTGGCGAATCTTGTCTTCAAGCTCGTGAGAGAACTTCTGGTAGTCCAGCTTGATCAGCTTGCTCTGATCATTCGGGTCCGGGTAGGACTCGAGCAGCGGAATATCGACGATGCTGGACTTGAAGTTGTTCGCCACCAGGCGACCGATCTGACCGGACTTGAGAATGTTGCTACGCAGATCCTCAAGGCTATCTGCAGAACCGTCGTAGGTCTGCGGGATCACTTCGCCGCCAGCAAAGCCCTCTTCGGTCACTTCGGTCCAGCGCACGCTCGGACTCCACAGCGACTTCAGACCGGAGCGGTCGACGCCAGGAATGTAGAACGCCTCGTCATTGATCTGCCGCAGCGTTTCCATGTATTCCTTGCTGAAGATGTCACCATCGGTGGCTTCCACCGAGATGCGCACCGTGTTACCCAGGTTGGCCAGGTCATTACGGTGTTCGAGCATCTTCTGAATATAGGGGTGCCCCAGCGGAATCATCTTCTCGAAACTGGTCTGCGGGCGTACCTGGGCAGCCTGATAGAACAGGAAGATGCTGATCAGCAGGCAGATCAGGATCACCGCCGGGCGATTATTGAAAATCAGCCGTTCAAGGAAGGAAGCAGGCTGTTGTTGGTGATTGGTCATGCAAAGGCTCCCGGCTTGTTATTGTTGGCCCAGATCGGCGCCAGTCGAGGCGGCGAGGTGAACGCCGCCCTGCCCCACCAGGATCAGGTTGCCGTTATCCAGTGCAGCTACCCCGGCCAGCGAAAGGCGGTCGGGACGGTTGATCAGGCTGAAAGTCTGACCGTGATCCTTGCTGCGCAACACGGTGCCACCGTGCCCTACCACAGCGACGTTGCCATCATTGAGCAGCGCGCCATCGGCCAGACCGAACTCCAGCGGACCATTGTTCGGCGTATTGAGTTTGACCTGCTGCCAGCTATCACCGAAGTCGGTGGAGCGGAACAGGTGGCCGCGCAGGCCGTAGGCCAGCAAGGTGGCCGACTGGTCGGTGCCGAGCACGCCGAACAGCGAACCCTCGTAGGGCAGATCCTCGATGCGTTCCCAGGTCTGGCCCCAGTCAGCGGAGCGGAACATCTGTCCCAGCTCACCGACGATGAACAGGCCCGAGTCCTTCACAGCGGCAATGGCATTGAGGTGATAGGCGTCTTCGTTGTCGAGACGATCGCTGACGTCTTCCCAGCTCTGGCCACCATCGGTGGTTTCCAGCAGCGCGCCATAAGCGCCCACGGCGTAGCCGGTCTCAAGATCCTTGAACCAGATATCCAGCAGCGGCGCCTCGCGGTCGAGGTCTTCGTACTGCTTGGTCCAGGTCAGGCCACCATCGCTGGTCGCGAGGATCTGCGCATCGTGACCGACGACCCAACCATGCTGGGCATCGACGAAGAACAGGGAGGTCAGCATCTGGCGAGTCGGCACCTTGGCCTGCTGCCAGCTTTGCCCCTGGTCGTTGGAATAGAGAATGTGGCCACGGTCGCCAACGGCAACCAGGCGCTCGCCGGTGTTGACCACATCGAGCAACAGGCTGTGCACGGCCTTGGGCGACTCGATGGCGTAGCCGGCATCAGCCGCAGCCGAAGTCTCGGCCTGCAAGGGTGCGGCAGCGAAAGCCAGAATGGAAAGCACACTGCACAGCGAGAGCGCTTTAGCCAGCGGCGAATGGACACGGAGCGCCGATTTGCGCGCCAGGATGGGCGCCAGACCGGACTGGGTGCGCCGCATGACGGGCTCACTCATATACCTTCCCCCTTTCTTGTTATAGGCGGTACTGCCTTCAGAGCCTACTCACGATTTGCTGCGCGTCGGCTCTGCTACGTTAAAAACCAGCTCGGTAGGCCGCTTGCGGCCAACGCACTTCAGTGCGGCCCCGAAGGGGCGAGCGAAGCGAGTCATGCTCATGTACAAAAGTACACTGCGCTTCCTCGCTTGTTTTTGCCTTGCATTGCTCTAGCTCGCGAAACCTTGAATAGACTCTTAGCAGGCCACTCATCCTAGCGAGCTTCGGAAAGCCCTGACAATTGGCGCGACGTTATGTTTTGTTAAGGCAAAACCCGCGTGATAGAAGCCTATCCATCAAGCTGATACGAAAAGGCCGCTACTACTGTAGCGGCCTTCGCGTGAGACTACACGACTATTATCGCGTACCGCGGCGACGCAGGGCTGCTGGCTTGAAGTAGCCGTCGTCCGGAGTGGCCTGGGTGAAGTCGATGGTATTGCTCTCTTCGTTGTCCAGGTTCTGCACGTGGTAACGACGCGCCTGCAGGTCATGGAACACATCGAGCGCGGACCAGGTGGTCGGCAGATCGTAGTAGTTCTTCAGGTAGGCGATGGAAACGCGCCACAGCTCGCCACGACCGTCGTACTGATCCACCACCGCGGCTTGCCAGCTGTCCTCGTCGAGGAACAGGGTACGCTTGGAGTAGATGTGGCGGGCGCCGGACTTCAGCGTGCCCTCGACCACCCATACGCGGTGCAGTTCGTTACGGGTCAGCGCCGGGTTGAGGTGACCAACCTGCAGCAGATCCTTGTACTTAACCTCGGGGCTGGTGACCTTGTAGTTGTTGTACGGGATGTAGATTTCCTTCTTGCCCACCAGCTTCCAGTCATAGCGATCCGGAGCACCGTTGAACATGTCGGTGTCGTCGGCGGTACGCAGACCGTCGGCAGCGGCGATCGGGGTGTCGTAGGCCAGGTTCGGCGCACGACGCACGCGACGCTGACCGGCGTTGTAACCCCAGGCCTGACGGGGTTCCTTGACCTGATCCAGAGTCTCGTGAACCAGTACCGCACCACCGGCCAGACGCGCCGGGCTGGTGGTGAAGGACAGGTAGTAGAACATGATGTTGTTCAGGTCGGCGAAGGAGCCGTTCTGCAGGTAATACTTGAACAGCGCTTCCTGCTGGGAAGTGACCAGCGAGTAGGCGCCATTGCGCTGTACTGCCACTTCCGAGGCGCGACGCACAATGTAGGTGCCGCGGTAGCGGGCGATGTGGTTCCACAGCGCCTCGACACCATTCTGCGGGATCGGGAACGGGATGCCGCCGTAGGCATCGGAGAAGCCGTTGCCGCCATCGACCAGCTTGGCGCTGGTGGCATTCTTGACGGTGTTGTCATAGACCCACTGCGGCGCGGAGCCGGAGCGGCGGCTCTGATAAACCGGCATCTGATAGGTTTCCGGATAAGCCTTGAACAGGGCGATCTGGCCGGGGGTCAGATTGGCCTCGTACTGGCTCAGGTTGGCCGCGGTGATGGTGAACAGCGGCTTGTCGTCCGGGAACGGATTGACGTGGTGCTGGCCCGAACGGGTATAGCCAGCCGGCGCCTGGGTGATGCCACCGGTCCAGGCCGGAATGGTGCCGGCAGCGTTGCCGGCCTTCTCGGCGCCGAAGGGAGTCAGGGTATCGCCGAGCTTGGCAGCTTCCTGCGGGGAAACGGCAGCCAGCGCGGAGCCGGCGGAAAACGCCAGTGCAACGGCTACGGCCATCAGCCTGTGCTTGTTCAGCATGGGTAATTCTCCGTGAAGAGTATTGCCGGGCGCCCGAGAGCGCCCGGCGTATTTCTGGTTATAGGTATTAGAAGGAGTACTTGACGTTCAGACCGATGTTGTCGCGGTCACGCGCACCGTTGTTCTGGCCTGCACCATAGAACTCGGTGTACTGGAGCTCGGCTTCCAGGCTGTTCAGATAGCTGGCGCGCATACCGACGGTGTACGCCTTACGACCTTCGATGAAGTTGCCGGTCTGGTGCGAGTTACCTTCGAAATCGTGCTTGAACACAGCAAACGGCGACAGGTTCACGCCAGCGTAAACGTCATTCCAGGTGCCCGAGAGCACCAGGGTGTAGCCGTAGGCGTTCTTGTTGATCTGATCGTCGCGATCGTAGCCGGACACATAAGAGTTGTTGGCTCGTCCAGCATAGTAACGGACGCCATCCCGCGAATTATATTTGAGGCTATCTCCACGAAGGTGCTCGGAAGACAACTCAGCAATACCAAATAGCGAGTCAAAACCCAGCGATGGGCCAAAGTTGTAAATTGTGCCCAAAGATGCATTAAACGCCTCTACTCGCTCATAGTTGTGTATCTGACCATCGCGACTTACTCGACTGCCAGCAATCAGAGCGGTACCGTTACCAACCGTGTTCGAGTTATCTGCCAGACCGGCACCTTGAGCGATTACATCACCCAAGAGGTCATTTGTCGTGGCGATACCAATTGGAAGATTCGGCCGGTATGCAAGCTCCCCGAACACGGAAGCATTACCTATTGTGGTATTGAAGCTAGTACCAAACATGCGAATATCTTCGGCATATTCACGCTTGGCCTGAATATTCCCCAGCATATCTATCGTTGCCAAACCAGCAGCATTTGCAAGCCCGCCCGCAAACCCCGCCAAGCTAGCAACATCTACACCCTGATAGCCATTCAGATCCGCATAAATGGTCGGCTCCTTGGCGTGATAATTTACGTAATAAAAACCAAACTCTGTACTATTGAGTTCTTCAGCAATATAACGGAATGCCAAACCATACTGACCGTCATTCTTTGCATTCAGATCCCCACCCACACTCGCGACCTGAATAGCCCTAGCAGACGACACATAGCCATTAGCGCCGCCGCTCAAAATCCCTGTATTCAGGATCGCTTGCTGCACCCCTGCCGGAAGTCCGGGAAAGGTAGTATTTACAAAATTTGCGTAACCATTAGCCGCTGCCTGCAACTGTTGGCCACTAGCAGTACTCAAATCAGGAACGGTATAAGCCCTTGAACCACCATCGGCGAACAAATCCGTCTCCGAGAAATAAGTGCCGACCGGGTCAATAGCCGTCTCTTTCCAATTGAACTGGTAGAAAGCTTCCATCGACAGATTATCTGTCAGCCCGAGGTTGAAGCTCAGCGCCTCGACCGGCACCAGAACCTCCTTCACTTCCGAGCCTGGCAGGCGGAACTTGGCAGCATCGACCGGGTTGGTGGTGTTCACCCCACCTCGGTAGAACAAACCTTCACCCCAGTTGAATACCTGCTTACCGAAACGACCGGAGACCGGCATATCGGCCACATCCCAGTTGCCATAGACATAGGCATCCAGGATCTGCGCATCGCGGCCAGCCTTGTGGCGGGTTTCACGAGTGAAGGTGTTGTCGCGCGGATAGCTTTGGCTTGGCTGAGCCGGAGTATTTGCGTCGTAGTAGTCGTTGCGCTTGTCCATGATCTGGGTGTCATAGAAAGCAGTACCACGGACGAATACACCGTAGTTCTGGTAGGAGGCTTCCAGGTCAGTGGTGATCTTGAACACTTCGGAGACCAGGCCGGTATCGAAGTTGCGGTTGCCATCGTTGGTATTGATGTCATTGTTAGTCTTGTCCTGACCCTGTACGCGCCACAGCTGGCCGTAGGAGACGGTGGTGTCGATGGAACCGGTGATTTCGTTATCGGCGAAGCTGAACTCCACCGCTTGAGCCTGGGCGGCGACCAGCAACGGCAGAACACCAGCGAACGCAAAGCCGGCCTTGGCCGGGGCAAAACGTAGAACGGGCTTGCGGGACTTAATTTCCATCGAGACTCACTCCGTGGACAGATCATTCTTTTGGGCGATCCCGTAACCGGGCCGCGATTGCCGTACTGACGACGGCTTCTATTTTTTATTTGCTGTGACATGTGCCAAGAACCAGCGAGCGCTCGCCCGCGGTCAAATCCTGCTCAGCACTGCAACCATGGTGCCAATTCAAACAGGTGTATCAGCGCAAACAGGCTTGGAAGAGCTGTTGGCCAGCTTCTTTGCGTGACTGATCAGCCACTGACCAATACGTCAGAAAAACTGGCGCGCTTTGTCCTACGATCCGACGCTTTATGCCACTCACCGCGCGCCTCGCAGCACAGCTGGGCAACGAATATCACCTCGCTGTCAAGCGACGAAGCCCGAACTTAAGTGTGCAAAGGCATAACGGACTGTATGCATATTTCATTGGGTAACAAAAAAGTGTTACCAACCAGAGGCCGGTAACACTTTTTTGTAGAGCAAAAACCGTCTTAGGCCAGACTTTTACTCACCACTTCATAGACATCACTGGACAGCTCGCCGGAAGCGAGGATGCGCTCCAGCTCGCCCTTCATCAGCGCCTGACGAGCCGCGCCGTACTTGCGCCAGCGGGTCAGAGGAGCCAGCAGACGCGAAGCGATCTGCGGGTTGAGGGCATTTAGGGTGATGACCTGGTCGGCAAGAAAGCGGTAGCCCGCCCCGTCCGCATGGTGAAAGTTGATCAGGTTCTGGTTGGCGAAAGCGCCGATCAGCGCACGTACCTTGTTCGGGTTCTTCAGGGTGAAGGCTTCGTGCTGCATCAATGCGTGCACACGCTCCAGGCCGCCCGGCAGCGGGCAGCCTGCCTGTACGCTGAACCACTGATCCATGACCAGCGGGTTGTCCTTGAAGAAGTCGGCGAACATGGCCAGGGCCTTGCCCTGCTCTGCCTCAAACGGCGAGTTGACCAGCACGGCCAGGGCCGACAGGCGCTCGGTCATGTTGTCGGCGTTGTCGAACTGATCGACGCAGGCCGCCAGCACCTCGGTTTTCTCGCTGAGCATCAGGTAGGACAACGCGATGTTCTGCAGACTGCGGCGAGCGAAGTGCGCCGCTTCAGCCACATAAGGCGTCGCCTTGGAAATCTCGCGATTGGCTTGGTAGCGCGCCCACAGCGGGGCGAACAGCGCGTCGGCAAGAGCCTTGCGAGCAAACTCACGCGCGGCGTGGATGGCTTCGACATCCGCCACCTCGCTGATCTCGGTCAGGTAGGCCTCGCCCGGCAGCGAGAGCATCTCCGCGACCATGGCCTGATCCAGCGACTCGTCTTCAAGCAATGTGCGCAGCGCGGCGACCAGACGCTGATCCAGGCTCAGAGCCTCGCCGCGCTGGTGCTGGCCGATCAGCTCCTGCAGCACCTGCACGGACAACTGCTGGCCAGCCTCCCAGCGGTTGAAGCCGTCAGAGTCGTGCTGCATCAGAAACATCAGCTGGTCGCGGCTGTAGGGGAAGCTCAGCTTGACCGGCGCACTGAAGCCGCGCAGCAAGGAGGGCAGCGGCTTCTCGGCGACGCTTTTAAAGGTGAAGGTCTGCTCAGCCTCGGTGACCGACAAAACGCGACTGGTGCCCTGCGCCGCGCTTTCGCCCTGCAGGCGCAGCGGCAGCTCATTGCCTTGAGCATCGAGCAGGCCGAACGCAACCGGAATCACGAACGGCAGCTTCTCGCTCTGCCCCGGCGTAGCCGGGCAGCTCTGACGGAAGGTCAGGCTGTAGGTCTGCGCGGCGGCGTCATAGGCTTCGATGACCTCCAGGCGCGGCGTACCGGCCTGGGTGTACCAGCGCTTGAACTGAGTCAGATCGATGCCACTGGCATCTTCCATGGCCTTGACGAAATCGTCGCAGGTCACGGCCTGGCCGTCGTGGCGCTCGAAGTACAGGTCCGAGCCCTTACGGAACAGTTCCGGCCCGAGCAGGGTGTGGATCATGCGCAGCACTTCCGAGCCCTTCTCGTAGATGGTCAGGGTATAGAAGTTGGAGATTTCCATGTACGCGTCCGGGCGCACCGGGTGGGCCATGGGGCCGGCATCTTCGGCGAACTGGTGAGTACGCAGGTAGGCCACGTCTTCGATGCGCTTGACGGTACGCGAGTGAGTATCGGCGGAGAACTCGCTGTCGCGGAATACGGTGAAGCCTTCCTTGAGCGACAGCTGGAACCAGTCGCGACAGGTCACGCGGTTACCCGACCAGTTGTGGAAGTACTCGTGCGCTACCACCGCCTCGACGCGCTGGTGCGCGGCGTCAGTGGCGGTCTCGGCCTTGGCCAGCACGCAGCTGGAGTTGAAGATATTGAGGCCCTTGTTCTCCATGGCGCCCATGTTGAAGTCGTTGACCGCGACGATCATAAAGATGTCCAGGTCGTACTCGCGGCCGTAGACTTCCTCGTCCCACTTCATCGAGCGCTTGAGGCTGTCCATGGCGTGCTGCACCTTGTCGATGTTCTCCGGCTCGACATAGATGCGCAGCGCGACTTCGCGGCTACTCATGGTGGTGAAGCTGTCCTCGACGCACCAGAGGTCACCGGCAACCAGGGCGAACAGATAGGCCGGTTTCTTGAACGGGTCTTCCCAGGTGGCCCAATGCCGCCCCCCCTCTTCCGAGCCGCTGGCAATCGGGTTGCCGTTGGACAAGAGCACCGGATAGGCATGCTGCTCGGCACTGACCGTGGTGGTGAATTTGCTCATCACGTCCGGGCGGTCGAGGTAGAAGGTGATCTTGCGAAAACCCTCGGCCTCGCACTGGGTGCAGAACATGCCGCTGGACTTGTAAAGCCCCTCCAGCGCGGTATTGCTTTCCGGATGGATGCGCACGCTGCTGTCGACCACGAAGCGTTCCTGGGTCGGCTGCAGGGTCAGGTGGCTGTCGGTCAGGCTGTAATCGCCCGCGCCCAGCTCACGATCATCGAGCTTGAGCTCCAGCAGCTCCAGTTGCTGACCGTCGAGCACCAGCTTAGGCAGACCGGCACCGGCTTCAGGGTTGCGACGCATGACCAGTTGCGCGTGCACCAGGCTGTGATCCTCGAACAGCTCGAAGGTCAGGTGGGTCTCGTCGATCAGGTAATCGGGAACCTGATAGTCCTTCAGGTAGATGGTCTTGGATTGTTCGGTGCGCATGGCTCTTGGCCTCTCGTCTGCGGCGCCTCGGGCGCCGGTGGCAATCGGGTGTCAGGCGGCGATCTCGTGGACGGCCAACTGGTAGGCGGTGTACTTGCGGATATTGATCACGCCGGTATCGAACATCAGGTACTGGCCCTTGATACCGAGCAGGGTACCCTCGGCCAGCGGCTGCTTGTCCAGGTTGAAGCTGGTGATCTTGGCCGGATAGGCCTCGATGGGATAACGAATCGCCTGCACCTCGGCCGCGGACAGCGGCTGAATGGCCTGCAGGCCGAAGCGCTGCTGCAGCTCGGCAATGCCCGCGCCACAGCTGTCGAACAACTGCTCGCGAATGGCCAGCAGATCGACCGGCTCAGCGTCGCCTTTTAGCAACGCACGCCAGTTGGTCTTGTCCGCCACCTGACTGCGTAGCAGATCCTCGACGAAGCCGGACTGCTGCCGGGTGGCCACGCGTAGAATCGGCAGCGCTTGAGTCGCGCCCTGGTCGATCCAGCGCGTCGGCACCTGGCTGGCGCGGGTGATGCCGACCTTCACGCCACTCGAGTTGGCCAGGTAGACAATATGGTCGGTCATGCAGAACTGCTCGCCCCAGCTCGGCTCGCGGCAAGTGCCTTGATCGTAATGGCACTTTTCCGGGCTCATGATGCAGATATCGCATTGCGCCAGCTTCTGCATGCAGGGGTAGCAGTAACCCTGGCTGAAACTGGTCTTGGTCTTGCGCCCGCAGTGCGTGCAATGGATGGCGCCGAGGAATTCCAGGCGCAAGTGCTTGCCCACCAGCGGATTGACCGGCACTTCTTCCTCGCCCAGGCGGAAAGCGTATTGCACCGGTGCGTCCAGGTGCGCCTTCATTTTGCTCAGCGAGCCACGTCCCAATTCACTCATCAGTGCAGGGTATCCGAGGACTTGAACAGCAGGTTGGGAACCGGCTCGGACTTGCTGCTGCACTCCTGCGGGCCCATGTAGCCGGTGCGCTCGTCCTCCGGCAGGTTCTGCATTTCCCAGGCGATCATCGCCTGCAGGCTCAGCTCTTTCTGCTCCTGGGTCAGCTTGCGGCCGTCCGGCCATTTGCCGATTTCCACGGCCAGCTTGAGGCTCTCGTAGATTTCCGGGGTGATGTTTTCAATCGCATCGAGAAAGGACGACATACAGGTCTCCAAGTAAATCGTAGAATGGGCCGGGCGGCGCTCCGCTTCAGCCCACCCAATAAATCAGCGTCTTGCCAGCATACCGCCAAGCAGCCCTGTCAGGCAGCCGATGAGCAAACCACCGACGTGCGCGCCGTTGGCGATGGCACCAACACCCAGCGTTTCGAAGATGCCGGTCATGCAGACGACCAGCCAGATCAGCATCATCACCAATACGCCGGGCGGCAGCCGGTAGGCCGGATTCGGCGCCAGGCGCTGGTAGATCCAGCAATGCCCGAGCAGGCCATAAAGCACGCCAGACAACCCGCCGAACAACGACGGCCCAGCCCACCAGTATTGGGCGAAGTTCGACGCCAGGCCGAACAGCAAGGTCAGCCCGAGCAGGCCAATGGCCCCCTGACGAAACTCGATGCGCCGCCCCAGCTCCCAGTACCACAGGCTGTTCATCGCCAGGTGCAGCCAGCCGAAGTGAATCAGCATCGGCGTGATCAGGCGCCACCACTGACCGCTGCCCAAGGTGGCATCCAGATAGGTCAGATAGATGCGCTCACCGTCGATACGAAAATCGACGAAGCTCAGCCAGCGGATGGTAGAAAAATTCTCGCCCGCCAGGGTCACCGCAAAGACGATGAAGGTCGCCAGCAGCACCAGTGCCGTAATCGGACTGCCCCGCAACTGCGTAAAGAAACTCTCCCGCACCGGCGCAGCGCTAGCCGGCAACTCTCCACCGGCGTCGCCCTGCGGGTGACGCGCATAAAGCTCGCGCACCTGCCCGGCAAGCTGCTCACCTGGCACCCAGAGCACCTGCTCACCGCCCTCTTCCGCCACCCGGTGTGGTACGTTCAAGCGCTGCAACAGGCCAACGAAGCCGCTCAAGTCGGTATCCAGTGGCAAGCGCAGTACTTCTACTGCCGTCATCGCGGTGCCTCCTGCGGGTCGACATCGACCCAGACGAATTTGCCCGCATCAAGACGTGTTTCCTGATCCAGGCGATAAGCGACCAAGCGGCCGCCGACCACTGCGCTGTAGTCCAGACAGGCCAGATTGGGCCGGATCGGCGCCGGCTTGCCGCGTCGCCAGTAATGACCGACGAACAAAAGCGGCTCGTGCGCGCCATACCTGAGCAATTCGTCCTTCTGCAGTTCGGTCAGCGGCGTCTGCGCCGCCAGCTCCGGCAAGGCATCGGGCTGGAAGACGATATCGCCATAGGTCTTCGGGTCCTCTTCCCAGAATTTGGTGCGGAAGTAGGAACGCGTGAAGCCATCACCGCTGGTCAGGGTCAGGCCGTGCGGCAAGCGCATGTCGGTGCCGCGCAGCAGGCGATCGAGCGCCATGTTGGCGAAGCTGCCGGGCACGGCCGAGGCCTGCAGGAAATGCTCGTCAATGCAGCCATCGGGAAATTGCGCCTGCAGCGGTGCGATCAGCTCGGCATCCCAGCAGGCGTGCACGACGCGGAAGCGCCCGGCGTCGATGAACAGTGGCATCTCGTAGAACCAGCGCAGAAACTCGCGCCACTCCTGCGGATGGTCTTCGAACTGCGCCAATGTCTCACGCATCAGGCGCTGATGGCGCGGGCTGTGCTCGCGCACGTAGTGACGGCCGCTGCCTGGTGGAGCCGGTGTACTCCAGCCCAGCGCGTTGAACTCGTGGTTGCCCATGATGCACAGTGCCTGGCCTGCGCGAACCATATCGTGCACCAGGTGCAGGGCTTCACGAATGCCAGGGCCACGGTCGACCAAGTCACCGAGGAAGATCACCATGCGCGTCGGATGGCGCCACACGCCGCCCTGCTGGCTATAACCCAGGCGATCGAGCAGACGTTCGAGGGTGCGCGCACAACCGTGGATATCACCGATCAGGTCATAGCCACGATGGGGGTCGAGGGACATTCAGTCCTGCCCTCCCAGGCGACTGCCCCAACCCAGCTTCGTGCGGCAGACCTCGTAGTAATTGTGATCCAGCGGATGGATCAGGCGCAGCTTCTGCGCTTTCTTCGCCACGTGCAGGGTGTCGCCCGGCGCGCAGGTGAAGTGGTTCTGGCCGTCGCAGGACACCTGCGGGTAAATGGTCATGTCCGGTGATACCACCACCTTCAGCTCGCTGTTGCCGTCGACCACGATAGGCCGGCTGGACAGGGTGTGCGGGTACATCGGCACCACCACGATGGCATCGAGCTTGGGATGCATGATCGGCCCGCCTGCGGAGAGCGCGTAGGCGGTCGAGCCGGTGGGTGTAGCGACGATCAGGCCGTCGGCCTTCTGACTGCAGACGAACTGGCCGTCGATATACAGCTCGAACTCGATCATCCGCGTCGACTTGCCGGGGTGCAGCACCACGTCGTTGAGTGCATCGCCCTGGCCGATGGCCTCGCCCTGGCGGCGCACCTCGGCCTCCAGCAGAAAACGGTTCTCGGTGAGGTAGTGGCCTTCAAGCACCTGCGCCACCTTGAGCTCCAGCTCATCGGGGCGAATGTCGGTGAGAAAGCCCAGGCTGCCGCGGTTGATCCCCAGCACCGGTACCTTGTGCCGCGCCAGGGCGCGCGCCGCGCCGAGCATGCTGCCGTCGCCGCCGACGACGATCACCAGGTCGCAGACCTCGCCCAGCATCTTGCGCGAGGACGTCTGCAAGCCATGCCCAGGCAGCACGTCAGCGATGGTGTCCTCAAGGATCACATGCAGGTGACGGTCGATCAGAAAGCGCTTGAGGCGGCGCACGGTTTCCAGAACCCGCGTGCTGCCCAGGCGCCCGATGATGCCGACATTGCGAAATTGCTCCATGGGACTCCCGCCAGACAGATAAGAAACGAAGAGAGATTATCGGCCAAACGCCGGGGCCGCAGCAAACCACTGCTGTTGCTGCGCTATGCTCGGGATCATGAGCGACCCTGACCTGATGCATGACCTGCTGCAAAGCCTCCACACCCCTGCCGTGCGCGACCTGGCGTGGACGCTGCTCTCGCCACCCATGCTCGGTGAGACCACGAAAGCCCAGCGTCATCCCCTGCAAGCCAGTTGCTGGACGCGACAACCACAACAACTGGCAGACTGGCTTGCGCAGCAGGACAAGGACCCCAGCCCACTGCACACCTGGCTGGCTGCAAAACCGGTGCGCCGCCTCGGCCTTTATTACGAACGCCTGTGGCAGTTCGCCCTGCGCGCGGCGCCGGATGTCGAGGTGGTCGCCTCCAACCTGCCGATCCGTCAGAACGGCCAGACACTGGGCGAGTTGGACCTGCTATTGCGCGACGCGGAAGGCGAGCATCACCTGGAGCTGGCGGTGAAGTTCTACCTGGGCACGCGCAGCAGCGACGCGGCGGACTGGCTGGGCCCCGGCAGCCATGATCGGCTTGACCTGAAACTCGGTCACCTCGCGCAGCACCAGTTGCCCCTGTCGTCGCGCCGCGAGGCACGCGCGACCTTGAACGAGCTGCAGTTGGGCGATACTCGGTCCGCCTTCTGGCTCGGCGGCTACTTGTTCTACCCCTGGCCTGATGGTTGCCCATCACCTCGCGGCGCGAGCCCCGAGCACTGCCGGGGCAATTGGCTACACCAGTGCGACTGGGATGCTTTCGCCGCGACCAAACCAGACGCTCGCTGGCAACCCCTGCCGCGATTGGCCTGGCTCGCACCGGCGCGAGTGAAGACTGACGAGACCTGGCCCGCAGACACCTTCCAGCAATGGCTGAACACGCTGCGCCCAGAGGCTCAGGCGCAGCTGCTGGTACGACTGGAGGAAGATCACGCCGGTGATTGGCGGGAGGTCGAACGAATCTTTCTGGTCAACGATCAGTGGCCGGCGCAGTCGTAGCCCGGATGCAATCCGGGACGCTGCTACCGGCAATCCGGGGCTTCACCCACCTCGTTGATAGGCCGCAGGGCCAGCGCCAATCAACGGCTACGTTCGGTACGCCCACCGGAACGCGCCAGATACCCTGCCCCGCTTTCACACAGCAGTGCGTCGCGCTGCACCGCCGGCAGGGCATCCAGGCCGCCACGCAGGGCATAAACGCTGTAACCCAGTTGCGAGAGCAGAAACACCGCACTGCTGCTGCGCTTGCCGCTATCGCAGTAGCACAGGTAGGTGCGTGAGCGATCCAGCAGGCGCGCCTTGAGGCGCAACAGCTGCAGCGGCATGTGCAGCGCTTGCGGCGCGTGCGCCTTCTCGTACTCTTCCTGCAGCCGCACATCCAGCCACTGCGCGCCCTGTGTCAGCAACCTGGCGCCCTCGCCCAGCGACACTTCGGCCACGACTGGAGCCTTGAGCAAAGCAAAGAAATCCTGACGATCCAGGCGCAGCACACTGCCCGCCTCGACCATGGTCACCGTGGCATTGCGTGGCCGATCAGCAAGCAGCGCTTCTTCACCGAAACAGGCGCCCACTTCCAGCTCCGCCAGCACCTGGTGATCACTGCCAGCGCCGCGAATCACCTCGGCGCGGCCACTTTCCAGGAAGTAGCAACAATCGCCGGTAGCGCCTTCTTCAAGCACCCGACTGCCAGCAGCCAGCTCGACCCTGTGCAGCCGCGCCAGCATGTTCTGCACGTTGGCTGGCGGTACCTTGGCAAATAGCGGGTTTTCCAGCAGTCGCTCCAGCCATTCGATATCGGCGCCACTGTGTTGCAATGCCAGTAACAGATCCTGATGCGCCAGACGCCAGGTCAACAGGCGATCGAGCGTGGCACTGTCGATCATCAGCACGCTGATATCGGTCAAGGCGCGAGCGTCATGCAACCGTGGCAGGCCGGGTGACACCGGGTGACAGCTGATCTCGCTGCCGGCCTGCAACGTCTGCGTCCTGCCCGCGGCATCCTGCAGCTGCAACTCGCCAGCCAGCAGATAGCAGGTCAGGCGCGCCTGATCCCCCTGACGAAACAGCAGTTGCCCGGCCAGCAGCGGCTGCGGCACCAACTGGCTACGCAACTCGCGCCACTGCTGCGCGGAAAGCGCATTGAGCGGCGTCAGGCTGCGCAGTTGTTCGGGGGTAAGGGGTTCGCTCATGAGGATTTCCAGGCTCCGCTGGTCAGACCTGAGTGTAGTCGGCACTGGCGCCCATCAACACCCGTCGACCTTGCAAGCCGCCAGTATGAATGAAGATCAGCCGAGTGCCGCGTGCGAGTTGACCTTGCTCGCAGAAATCGCGTAGCGCCATCAGCGCCTTGCCGGTATACACAGGCTCCAATGGCACACCGCAGGCTTGCTCGGTTTCCAGGATGAACTGGCGTAGCGGCTCATCGATACGGGCAAAACCGCCGCGTGCTGCCTCGATCAGTTGGTGACGCCGCGCCGACGCCCCGGCCTCGTCCAGCAACGTGGCGACCTGAGTGGCGACGCCGTGAGCATTGGGTACCGCCTGCGCGCCGAATACGCTGCGCTGACCATCACCCAGCAGCAAACCGGCCAGGGTAGTGCCGGTCCCCGTAGCCAGCCACCAGGCATCGAAATCGGACCAGCCGATATCGGCCAACTGCGCTTCGGCCATCGCCACCAGACAGCTACAGCCACTGGCGCCCTGAAGCCCCAGACCGCCCTCACCAATCACCTGAAAATTCGGGTATCGAGCGAGCCAGGGCACCCAGAAATCTGGCTGATGCCGCGCACGGTAACCGCCATAACCCAGCCAGTGCAGGGTCATGCCCATGCGCTGCAGATCATCGACGGTCGGGGTCTGCTGCACCTCGCCACGTAACAGACCGACGCTGGCGAAGCCGAAACGCTGTCCCGCCGCAGCCAGCGCATGCAAATGATTGGAGTGCGCCCCACCCAGACTGATCACCCCCTGCGCACCATCCGCAGAGGCCTGTTCAAGATAGGGCGCGAGTTTGAACCACTTGTTGCCGGACAACAGGGGGTCGACAAGATCCAGGCGCAAACAGGCAAGCTCGACGCTGGCAGCCTCGAGCCAGTCCAGTTGCAGACGTTGTAGCGGCGCACGCGGACGCCAGGTGGGAATCCGTACTGGCAAGATCAGCTGACGGTACGCAGACGACTACTCGCCTTGTGCCGCCCACAGCAGTTCGAATCACCCAGAGCGAAACGGCTGGGCGTATCGACGCGGTCGATGGGAATGGCGCAGCGCTCTCCACTGGGCAAGGATGCGTCGCAGCTGGGCTGCTGATAATGCGCCAACCAGTGGCGATACTGCTCTTCGGAAACGAAGCATTTACCCGCAGCGTAGGCCATCGGGTTGTCCTGGTAGCGGGCGACGTCCTGGAGAGGAATGGTCAGGTGCCCAGCGCCCGGGTGGTACACCACGAACACCACACCAAGCTTGGCCAGACGATCCAGCACCTGGTCACCGCCCTGACTGGCGAATGCATCGCGCTCACGCTTGAGGCGCTCGATCTCCGCTTGCAACTGGGCATCCAGCTCGTTGCGATAGGCCAGTTCAACGTCACGAATGGCGATCTGCTCCTTGTAGTCCGCCACGGCCGCAGCGACTTTGGCGCGCATTTCGCCGTCGAACTGCGCACGCAGGATGTCGCCCTCGGTACGACCATAACGCTCAAGGGCACGTAGCTGCTGAGTCATGTCTTCACGGCTGCTCTGGAAACTTTCAGCCTGGGCGGCCAGTTGCGCCTTGAGGTTAGCGTTGAGCTCCTCCTGCTGGCGCAGCGCCTGATGCAGCCCATGAATCTGCCCCTGCAGATTCTTGCTCTGCTCCTCGCTGGCCAGTTTGAACTTGGCCAGTTCGTCTTCATGCTGCTGGGTCAGGCTGGTGATGCGCAGACGCTGCTGCTGAATCAGCTGCGCGGTCTTGGCTCGATGTTCCTGATCCATTTTCTGCGCCAATTGCTCGGCCACTTCCTTGGCCGGATCGGGCGCATACCATTTATCTTCGGAAGCCACCTGCAAACGCTCGGCAACCACCGCCTGAGCACTGTCGTCCTCGATCAGCAACCCAAGCTGATTGCGTTTGACTGCATCGCGCAGCAATACCAGGTCATTCTGAGTGGGCGCCAGGCTGGGGTCCCAAAGGTGCATCTGATGCCAGGAAACCGGACACTGGCTGCGACAGGCCAGACGAATCGGCCCAGCGCCAAGATCCGGACCACGGCCGGCACGCTCGGCCAGATGTTGTAGAGGAATATTCCAGCCCTTATCGGGGCGACCGTCCTCGTCGAAATCCAGAAAGAAGAACACCGCAGCCCTGACCAGCAGGCGCGGATTGATCACCACGAACACCGCACGCATCTGCTCGTCGGCGAATTCGGGCATGTTCACCACGCCGTCGAGCAAAGCCTCGAACTCAGGGAACATCATCTGTTTGCAGATACCGCGTTCACTGAAGAACATCACGGCTTCCACCATCTGCGGCTTGTTCTGCATGCTCATTGAGGACCCTCTGGACCAACCGGGAATACGTCGCGTGCCAGCGCAGCGCAGACTCTGCACTGATATCGTCCTTGATACCTCGAGCAAGTCTAGGGGAAAACCCAACCACAGCAATGTGACTGGGTTGGCACTCACTCTGCGAGCCAGCCCAAATAGGCCACTGCTTGGCGCAAAAATGTGACCAGAACGGAAAGTACGCGAATTGCCAGCCACCCGGCGCGACAGGATGAGCACTAGCCTGCCCAGCACAGCTCGCTCGGCGGATTCTTGCTTTTTACTTTTCCAGCATAGGCAAACTTCCGCCTATCAGAGTCGAGACCATTGAGCTCACCCGCTCTAGACCGGCGGTCCGACAAGCTGGCACGTCACCTGCTCTGTGACAGACCAACCCGCGCGCGAAACGCGTGGTCGGACTGATAAAAAAGACAAGAGGTCAGCCATGTTCTGCCATCACCATTTCACTGCCAGTACTCATCACTCAAGCCGTTTCAGGCCCCCCAGCACCAGAGAACTGCCCGCACAGCGCTGATGCATCCTTAAGTCCAAAATAACAATAACGGAGAATCCCCATGCACTCAGCCAAGCGCCTTGGCCTGCTCGCCGCTGCCGCGATTTTGGCCAATAGCCTCAACGTTCAGGCGAATCCAACCTCGATCAACATTCTCACCGGCGGCACCAGTGGCGTTTATTACCCGCTGGGCATGAGCCTGTCCGACCTTTATAGCGAGCGCATCGCAGACTCGACCACCAGCGTGCGGGCCACCAAAGCCTCGGTGGAGAACCTCAACCTGCTGCAGATCGCCCGTGGTCAGTTGGCCTTCGCGCTGGGTGACTCGGTAGCCGATGCCTGGAAAGGCGACGAAGAAGCCGGTTTTAGAGCACCGCGTGACCGCCTACGCGCTATCGCCGGTATTTACCCGAACTACATCCAGATCGTCGCCAGCAAGGCATCGGGGATCACCAGCCTGGAAGACCTGCGCGGCAAGCGTATTTCCGTCGGGGCGCCGCGCTCGGGTACCGAGCTTAACGCCAGAGCCATCTTCAAGGCCGCAGGTCTCAGCTACGAGGATATGGGCCATGTCGAATTCAAGCCTTACGCCGAATCGGTCGCACTGATCGAGAGAGGCCAACTGGACGCTACCCTGCAGTCGGCCGGGCTGGGCATGGCGGCGATTCGCGACCTGGCCGAACGCGTGCCAATCACCTTCGTCGCCATTCCAGAGCAGGTGGTGTCACGTATCGGCAGCAGCGCCTATCAGTCAGGCACCATTCCTGCCGGCACCTACAAAGGCCAGGGCAGCGACGTGACGACGGCGACCATCACCAACGTTCTGGTCAGCCAGACCAGCGTTTCCGACGCCGTGGCCTATCAGATGACCAAGTTGCTCTTCGAGAACCTCGACCGATTGGCCGAAGCGCATCCGGCAGCCAAGGACATCAGACTGGAGCGCGCCACCAGTGGCCTGCCGATTCCGCTGCACCCAGGCGCCGAGCGCTTTTACCGAGAAGTGGGCGTTCTCAAGTAGAGCGCCGTTCAGCCTTTGGCTGCAGCGAGAAAAGGCGCCAGGCGCTGGGCCATTTCGGCACCGAGCGCCTGCAGCCCACTCATCGGGCGCACCATCACCTCGAACTCGACGATTAGCCCCGAATCGTCGAAACGAATCATGTCGATTCCTTTCAGCTCGCGCCCACCAACCTTCGCGGAAAACTCCAGCACCACATTGAGGCCATCGGCGGTGGCCAGTTCACGGTGATAGGCGAAGTCCTCGAATACCTTGAGCACAGTATTGAGGATCATATTGACCACCTGCGCCCCCGGATACGGGGTGTGTGCCATCGGTGAGCGGAACACCGCCTGTGGGTGCAGCAACTCAGGCAAGGCGCTCAGATCCTTGGCGGCGACGAATTGGTGCCAGCGCTCGAGGCTGGCTGCAGCGGCAGGTTGCAGCTGGGCATTGAGAGACATCGGCTTCTCCTTGTTGTTGTCAGGCCAGACAGCCAACACCTCGCAGCAGACCGTATGAAAACTACTGCGCTCGGCCATGCTGCGTTAAAAAACGGCTCAAAATGCTCATTTACAACTCGTAAACTGCGCTTTCTCGCCATTTTTTGCCTTGCCTGACCTTCGCTCGCTACGTTTTCAAACGGTCTGTAGGCGGGGCGTCGTCATTACAGCTCAGCAGCCAGACGCGAGCCCTGGTTGATCGCCCGCTTGGCGTCGAGCTCGGCGGCGACATCCGCGCCACCGACCAGGTGCACGCGCTGGCCAGCGCTCTCCAGACCTTCCTGCAGCTCACGCAGCGGGTCCTGGCCGGCGCAGACGATCACGGTATCGACCGGCAATACCTGCTCCTCGCCACCAGCGATGCGGATATGCAGACCGGCATCGTCGATCTGCACGTACTCGACGCTGTTGAGCATCTGCACGTCCTTGTTCTTCAGGCCGGTGCGATGAATCCAGCCGGTGGTTTTGCCCAGGCCGTCGCCGACCTTGGACTTCTTGCGCTGCAGCAGGAACACCTGACGCGCCGCCGGGTGAGGATGCGCCTCGACACCCGCCACGCCGCCACGGGCTTCGAGCGCGGTATCGATACCCCATTCCTTCCAGAACTCGTCACGGTCGAGGCTGGTGGCCTTGCCCTGATGGGTGATGAACTCGGAAACATCGAAACCGATACCGCCGGCACCGATCACAGCGACCTTCTGCCCGACCGGCTTGCGCTCGAGAATCGCGTCCAGGTAGCTGATCACCTTGGCATGCTCGATACCCGGAATCTCTGGCGTACGCGGCGCGATACCAGTGGCCAGGATGATTTCGTCGAAGCCGCCAGCTACCAGGTCGTCCACCGACACACGGGTATTCAGGCGCACGTCAACGCCAGTGGTTTCCAGCTTGCGCTTGAAGTAACGCAGGGTCTCGAAGAACTCTTCCTTGCCCGGCACGCGCTTGGCCACGTTGAACTGGCCGCCGATCTCGCTGGCCGAATCGAACAGAGTCACGCTGTGGCCACGTTCGGCGGCGACGGTGGAAGCGGCCAGACCAGCCGGGCCGGCACCGACCACGGCAATCTTCTTCACCGTGGTGGTGGGGATGTAGTTCAGCTCGGTCTCATGGCAAGCACGCGGGTTGACCAGGCAGCTGGTCAACTTGCCGCCAAAGGTGTGGTCCAGGCAGGCCTGGTTGCAGCCGATGCAGGTGTTGATCTCGTCCGCGCGGCCTTCGGCGGCCTTGTTGACGAAGTCCGGGTCGGCGAGGAACGGACGCGCCATCGACACCATGTCGGCATCGCCCTCGGCCAGTACCTGCTCGGCCACTTCCGGGGTATTGATGCGGTTGGTGGTGATCAACGGGATCGACACCTCACCCTTGAGCTTGGCGGTGACCTTGGTAAAGGCCGCGCGCGGCACCTTGGTGGCGATGGTCGGGATACGCGCTTCGTGCCAGCCGATACCGGTGTTGATGATGGTGGCACCAGCCTGCTCGATGGCCTTGGCCAACAGCACGATCTCGTCCCAGGTGCTGCCGCCCTCGACCAGATCGAGCATCGACAGGCGATAGATGATGATGAAGTTCGGCCCCACCGCCTCGCGCACGCGACGGACGATTTCCACCGGCAGACGCATGCGATTCTCGTAGCTGCCGCCCCAGCGGTCGGTACGGTGGTTGGTGTGGGCAACCAGGAACTGGTTAATGAAGTAGCCTTCCGAACCCATCACCTCGACACCGTCATAACCGGCCTGTTGGGCCAGCGCGGCGCAATTGACGAAGTCGGCGATCTGCTTCTCGATGCCCTCCTCGTCCAGCTCACGCGGCTTGAACGGGTTGATCGGCGCCTGAATGGCGCTCGGTGCCACGGACTTGGGGCTGTAGGCATAACGCCCGGCATGGAGGATCTGCATGCAGATCTTGCCGCCGGCCTCATGCACAGCCTGGGTGACGACCTTGTGCTTTTCGGCCTCTTCCACCGTGCTCAGCTTGGCCGCGCCGGAATACACGCCGCCCTCCTCGTTCGGGCCGATGCCACCGGTGACCATCAGGCCGACGCCGCCGCGGGCGCGCTCGGCGAAATAGGCCGCCATGCGCTCGAAGCCGCCCGGCTTCTCTTCCAGACCAGTGTGCATGGAGCCCATCAGGGTACGGTTGCTCAGCGTGGTGAAGCCGAGGTCGAGCGGGGCCAGCAGGTGCGGGTAACGAGCAGTCATGGAATTCTCCACATCGCGGTGCAGTTCACGGATTGCCGCGGTCTCATGGTCACGCGGTCGGTTATGGAGCCAGACGATAAAGAGGCTGCCAACCATGCTCAATGATCGAAACTAACAAGATAATGATCAAAAATAGCAATTCACCTTGGCAGCACGGCTCGACCGACCTAACCTGCACCGCAACGAAGCCGAACATCCCGAAATGCGTCTACTGATCACCCTACTGCTCTCACTCGCCCTGCTTGCCGGCCTCGGCAGCTACGCCCAGTGGATCGAGCAGCGCCCCAGCAGCCACTACCTGTCCGACCTGCGCAGCCAGGTCGCGCTGGATATCGGCGAGCCCGGCCCGCGCGGTAACCTGCTGGGCATCCAGCCTGAGCTGTTCCCAGCGGACTACCAGAGCCTCGCCCGTCTGCGCCTGAAACTGAACGCCTACCTCGATCACGCCCGTGAGCGGGGCATGCTCAACGCGCGCACCGTCGTCGTGCTGCCGGAACATATCGGCACCTGGCTGCTCGCCGTTGGCGAGAAGGCAGAGCTCTACCGTGCCACCGAGCGCCGCCAGGCCATGCACTGGCTGGCGGTAACCAACCCGCTGGATTTTCTCGGCGCGCTACTGGGCGCCGCAGACGACGCGCGCCTGGACGATGCCATGCTGCGGACCAAGGCCAAGACCATGGCGCGCGACTATCAACAGCTGTTTGGCGATCTGGCTCGCGATTACCAGATCACCCTGGTGGCGGGCTCCATCGTTCTGCCCGAGCCTCATATAGAACGGGGCCGCCTCGAGATCGGCCGCGGGCCGCTGTACAACGTCAGCCTGGTCTTCGACCGGGCCGGCAACCCGCTCGGCCAGCCACAACGCCACGCCTTCAGTGCAGGCGCGCTGACGACCGAAACAACCGGTGCCGTGCAGGTACTGGAAACCCCGGCAGGTCGCCTCGGCGTGATACTCGGCGGTGACATGCAGCAATTGCGCCAGGCAACGACGGCTGGCGACGAGACCATCGAGCTCTTGGCAATGCCCAGCGATCTGGACAGCCAGGCGGACGACGCCAAGCTTGGCGAACTACTGCAGACCCATGGCATTCGCGCCGGGCTGAAAGTCCATCTGCGCGGCCGATTGTGGGAGCGTAGCGGTCAGTCCCAGGCGCTCGCCTTCGATGCCGGACGCAGCGAACGAGGCGCCAGCGAGCGTGGCGCGCAACTGATCAATCTATGGTTATGAAGGCATCACGCGTTCGCCTCGGCGATCTCTCCGTCGGCTTCACCCAGGCATTGGCCGACGCACTGCGCGAACAGGGCCAGCGCCCAGAGCCGCTGCTCGAGCAGTTCGGTCTGGATGCCGCACGCCTGAGCGAGCCACGCGCGCGCCTGTCGATCCCGCGCTTCATGCGCCTTGGCCATAGCGCCATTGCCCTGTGCAACAACCCAGCCCTGGGCCTGGACATGGGCCGCCACAGCCGCCTGAGCCAGGTTGGACTGGCCGGTATCTGCGCCGCGCAAGCGCCTGATCTGCGCGAAGCGGCACGCACCCTTACCCGCTTCGAGCCGCTGTATGCCGCCAACTATCGAGGCCGTTCGGGCTTCAGCGAGGATGCGCGCGGCGCCTGGCTGCATTTTTATTCCATCAGTCCGTACAACGCCTACAACCGCTTCGTGGTGGATTCGGTACTGGCCGGCTGGCAGATCAATCTGGGCCAGGTGGTCGGTCGCCCGGTCATCCCCGAAAAGGTCGAAATCGAATTTCCTGCGCCAGACTACGGCGAGCGTTACGAGCCCCTGTTCGGCTGCCCGGTGGAATTCGCCAGCGGCGCCAACCGCCTGCGCCTGAGCAGCGAAACCCTGGCCCTGCGCAACCCACAACATTGCCCAGGCACCTGGCGGCACCTGCTGGAGCTGTGTGAACGGGAGCTTGATCAACTGACTCGCACGCGTAGTCTGCGCGAACGCGTGATCCAGCTTCTGGGGCCCTTGCTGCACGGCCATGAGCCGGACCTGCAGGAAGTGGCGCGCAGCCTGCACCTGCCGAGCTGGACGTTGCGGCGCAAGCTGGCCGAGGAAGGCACACAATTTCGCGCCATCCTCAACGACACCCGCCGCGACCTGGCCACGGCCTATATCCGTGACACCGAGCTGGCCTTTGGTGAGATCGCCTACCTGCTCGGCTTCGCCTCGGCCGAAGCCTTCCAACGCGCGTTCAAGCGTTGGCTCGGGCAGACGCCGGGCGATTACCGTCGCACACAGCGCAGGGCCAGCGGCGCAGCTCAGAGTTCGGTGGCGTCGTCGTCCACATCGGGCATGTCCTGATTGAGGACGTCGCGCTCGAGCAGTTCTTCCTGATAGTCATCCATCGGGCATTCTCCTGGGGCATTTCATCTTTCGTTAGCAAGCTACGTTGCCAGTGTGAAGACAAGATGACGAAAAGCCGCAGGGCGATTGATTACCCCGGATCACAGGCAAAAAAAACCCGTCGATCTTGCGATCGACGGGCTTCGTATATGGCGCAGCGGACGGGACTCGAACCCGCGACCCCCGGCGTGACAGGCCGGTATTCTAACCGACTGAACTACCGCTGCGTGTCGGTTGGACTTGCGTCCAAAGAACTCATGGAACTCTGTTGCATCTGATGGCGCCCTTACGGGCTTTACCATCTCAAATCGACAAGGTGCCGATCTGGGAAATAATGGCGCAGCGGACGGGACTCGAACCCGCGACCCCCGGCGTGACAGGCCGGTATTCTAACCGACTGAACTACCGCTGCGCGTCGGTGGACTTTCGTCCTTCTCTCTAAGGCTATGGTGGGTGATGACGGGATCGAACCGCCGACCCTCTGCTTGTAAGGCAGATGCTCTCCCGGCTGAGCTAATCACCCATGTGCCTTAGCGAGGCGCGCACTTTATGCAGGCGGCGATGCTAAGTCAACACCCTGCTTGAATTTTTTCTGAAAAAGGCAGGTTCATCGCCCACCTCATTCCATCTCTCCGCACAGTTCGGCGGCGCGCAGCAGCGCGGCAGTGAGGCTGTGGCGCTCCCAATCGGCCAGCGCGGCAAAACGCTGGTTGAATTCCGGCGGCATCAACGACGGTGCCTGCTGGATCAGCTCGCGTCCGGCGGCACTGATCAGTAGCCACTGGCGACGGCGATCCTGGTCATCGCGCTGGCGCTGCAACAGGCCGTGCTCTTCGAGACGATCGAGCAGCCCGGAAAGCGTCGCCGCGGTGAGGCTGACGCGACTACTGAGCACGCTCGCAGTCATCCGCGTCTCGCTGGCCAGCACCTGCAGCACCATCAACTGCATGGGCGTCAGCCCGCCAAAGCGAGCCAGACGCTTGGCGTGAACCTCTCCCGCCTGCTGCAAGCGGCGTAGCGCCTGGAATAGTGGCATTTCAAAGGCCATGACAGATGACAAATCTATTTCACCAGGAACTTTTTTATCACTCATAAGCACCAATACACATTAACCAAAACTTTGACATGAAAGCATTTTCTTGTTTTGGTGTAAAAGGTTCGGGCTGTCCGAACCACCATCCCCAACGGCAATACCGGTAAGGAACTATGTGCGGAATAGCTGGAGAACTTCGTTTTGATCGACGCCCCGCGGACCTGGCGGCAGTCGAGCGCATCACCCACCACCTGGCCCCTCGCGGCCCCGACGCCCATGGCTTTCATAGCCAGGGCCCCATCGCCCTGGGCCATCGCCGGCTGAAGATCATGGATCTGGCCGAAGCCTCGGGCCAGCCGATGATCGACAGCGATCTCGGCCTCTCGATGGTGTTCAACGGTGCCATCTATAACTATCCCGAGCTGCGCGGCGAGCTGGAAGCGCTGGGCTATCGCTTCTTCTCCGGCGGTGACACCGAGGTGCTGCTCAAGGGATATCACGCGTGGGGCGAGAAACTGCTGCCCAAGCTCAATGGCATGTTCGCCTTCGCCGTCTGGGAGCGTGACAAGCAAAGCCTGTTCATCGCCCGCGACCGCCTCGGCGTCAAACCGCTGTACCTGTCGCGCACTGGCGAGCGCCTGCGCTTCGCCTCGTCGCTGCCAGCCCTGCTGCAGGGTGGCGACATCGCCAAGACGCTGGATGCCGTCGCCCTCAACCACTATTTGAACTTCCATGCCGTGGTGCCCGCGCCGCGCACCATTCTGGCGGGCGTGGAGAAACTGCCGCCAGCCACCTGGATGCGTGTCGATGCCGACGGCAAGGTTGAGCAGCACACCTGGTGGACGCTGCAGTTCGGCCCGCAAGGCGAGGAAGTGAACTTCGGCTTTGAAGAATGGCGCGACCGCACACTGCAGACCATGCGTGAAGCGGTGGAGATTCGTCAGCGCGCGGCGGTCGACGTCGGCGTGCTGCTCTCCGGCGGCGTCGATTCGAGCATGCTGGTCGGCCTGCTGCGCGAAGCCGGTGTGGAGAACCTACTGACCTTCTCCATCGGCTTCCAGGATGCCGGCGGCGAACGTGGCGACGAATTCCAGTATTCGGACCTGATCGCCCAGCATTTCGGCACCCGCCATCATCAATTGCGCATTGGCGAGCACGAGATTCTCGAGCAGCTGCCGCAGGCCTTCCGTGCCATGAGCGAGCCGATGGTCAGCCATGACTGCATCGCCTTCTACCTGCTCTCACGCGAAGTCGCCAAGCACTGCAAGGTGGTACAGAGTGGCCAAGGCGCCGACGAACTGTTCGCCGGCTACCACTGGTATCCGCAAGTCGATGGCGCCAAGGATGCTTTCGCCGCCTACCGCGCCGCTTTCTTCGACCGCGAGCACGACGAATACGCGGCCTGCGTGCAGCCCGCCTGGCTGACCGGCGACATGGCTGGCGAGTTCGTTCGCGAGCACTTCGCCATGCCCGGCGCCGATGCTGCAGTGGACAAGGCCCTGCGCCTGGACAGCACGGTGATGCTGGTCGACGACCCGGTCAAACGGGTGGATAACATGACCATGGCCTGGGGCCTGGAAGCGCGCACGCCGTTCCTCGACTATCGCGTGGCCGAGCTGTCGGCGCGCATTCCCGCGCAGTTCAAGCTGCCGGAGGGCGGCAAGTACGTGCTCAAGGAAGCCGCGCGCAAGGTCATCCCCAGTGAGGTGATCGACCGGCCCAAAGGCTACTTCCCCGTGCCAGGACTCAAGCATCTGGAGGGCGCCACCCTCGGTTGGGTGCGCGACCTGCTGCTCGACCCAAGCCAGGATCGCGGCCTGTTCAACCCGACCATGCTCGACCAGTTGCTGACCAACCCGCAGAGCCAGCTCACGCCGCTGCGCGGGTCCAAGCTATGGCAACTGGCTGCGCTCAATCTGTGGTTGAGCGAACAGGGTCTGTAACTCACATGGAGCGGCCCTCGGGCCGCTCCTGCAGGATCAATGGTCATAGCCCGGCAAACCCGGGATGTGTCGCGACTCAATGACGATCCGGCCAAGACCGGACGTAGTGAACACGGACAGGGATTATTCCATGCGCTCCACTGCCTTCAACCAACGCCTGCTGCGAGGCCAGACACCATCCTACGAGCGTCTGCAGGCCCGCCTGGCCGAGGATCACAGCAGCCAGCCCAGTCAGCCACAAGCCATTCATTGCGGCTGGGGCCGCCTGCTGATCGGCCATACCTACCCCGACGCCACTGTCCTGGCCGAGTCCCTGCTGGACGAGCAGCCCGGTGAACGTGACATCGCCCTGTACGTGGCTGCCCCGCACCAGGTGCTGGCGCATGCACCGCAGCAACTGTTTCTCGACCCATCCGACACGCTGCGCCTGTGGTTCACTGACTACCGCCCGGCGCGGCGCAGCTTTCGTGGTTTTCGTATTCGCCGGGCGCAGAACGATGCCGACTGGCAGGCGATCAACTGCCTGTACCAGACCCGCGGCATGCTGCCGATCGACCCGGCCAAGCTCACGCCCTACAACGAGGGCGGCCCGACCTACTGGCTGGCCGAGGACGAAGACAGCGGCGCGGTGATCGGCAGCGTCATGGGCCTCAACCACCAGCGCGCCTTCCGTGACCCGGAAAACGGCAGCAGCCTGTGGTGCCTGGCGGTCGACCCGCAATGCAGCCGGCCCGGTGTCGGCGAGGTACTGGTGCGTCACCTGATCGAGCACGGCATGAGCCGTGGCCTGAGCTACCTCGACCTGTCGGTGCTGCACGATAACAAGCAGGCCAAGAAGCTCTACGCCAAGCTCGGCTTCCGCGAGCTGCAGACCTTCAGCCTCAAGCGTAAGAACGGCATCAACCAGCCGCTTTTCCTCGGCCCCGGCCCGCAGGCCGAGCTCAACCCCTACGCGCGCATCATCGTCGACGAGGCGCTGCGCCGCGGCATCGAAGTGCAAGTGGATGACGCCGAGGCCGGGCTGTTCACCCTCAGTCACGGTGGCCGACGCATTCGCTGCCGCGAGTCGCTGTGCGACCTGACCAGCGCCGTGAGCATGACCCTGTGCCAGGACAAGCGTCTGACTCACCGTGCCCTGTCGCGCGCCGACCTCAGCGTGCCAGCCCAGCGCCTGGCCGGCAGCGCCGAGGACAACGCCACTTTTCTCGCCGAACATGGCTCGGTTGTGGTCAAGCCAGTCGATGGCGAGCAAGGCCAGGGCGTGGCCGTGGACCTGCGTACGCCGGGCGAGGTGCAGGAAGCCATCGAGCGCGCCCGCGTGTTCGATCAGCGCGTACTGCTGGAGAGTTATCACGAAGGTCACGACCTGCGCGTACTGGTAATCGGCTACGAGGTGGTGGCCGCGGCCATCCGCCGCCCAGCCGAAATCATTGGCGATGGCCGCCACAGCATCGGCCAGCTGATCGATGCCCAGAGCCGTCGCCGCCAGGCCGCCACCGGTGGCGAAAGCCGCATCCCCAAGGACGCCGAAACCCTCCGCACCCTGCATGGCGCCGGCCTCGACTACGACAGCGTGCTGCCCGCCGGCGAGCGCCTGGCCGTGCGCAAGACCGCCAACCTGCATACCGGCGGCACGCTGGAAGACGTCACCGCGATTCTCCATCCGACCCTGCGCGATGCTGCCATCAAGGCCGCACGCGCCCTGGAAATCCCCGTGGTCGGCCTCGACCTGCTGGTGCCCGCCGCTGACCAGCCGGAGTACGTATTCATCGAAGCCAACGAGCGCGCCGGTCTGGCCAACCATGAGCCGCAGCCGACCGCCGAGCGCTTCGTCGACCTGCTGTTCCCGCTCAGCCAGGTATCGAGCTGACCACTCTCCCCCGGCCCTCTCCCGCACAGGGAGAGGGGAAACCCGAATGCCGAGGAGCTTGCATGCAACAACTACCCGAACCCGATCTCGACTACATGCAGAAGGTGCTGCTGGAGATGCTTGCCATCCCTAGCCCCACCGGTTTCACCGACACCATCGTGCGCTACGTCGCCGAACGTCTCGAAGAGCTGGAAATTCCCTTCGAGCTGACCCGCCGCGGCACCATTCGCGCCACGTTACGCGGGCGCCAGAGCGAGTACGAGCGTTTCGACCGCGCCGTATCCGTGCATCTGGACACCATTGGCGCCATCGTCCGCGAGATCAAGGACAACGGTCGCCTCGGCCTGGCGCCGGTAGGCTGCTGGTCGAGCCGCTTCGCCGAAGGCAGCCGTGTCAGCCTGTTCACCGACAACGGAGTGATCCGCGGCAGCGTACTGCCGCTGATGGCCTCGGGACACGCCTTCAACACCGCCGTCGACACCATGCCAGTAAGCTGGGATCACGTCGAACTGCGCCTGGACGCCTACTGTGCCACCCGCGCTGATTGCGATTCGTTGGGTGTTTGCGTCGGTGATTTCGTCGCCTTCGATCCGCTGCCGGAGTTTTCCGAGAGCGGCCATATCAGCGCCCGCCACCTCGACGACAAGGCTGGCGCCGCAGCACTGCTGGCATCACTCAAGGCGATTCGAGATCAGGGCCTGCAACCGATGATCGACTGCCACCCGCTGTTCACCATCACCGAAGAGGTCGGCTCCGGCGCCGCCGCCGCCCTGCCCTGGGATGTCAGCGAGTTCGTCGGCATCGACATCGCTCCGGTCGCGCCGGGCCAGCAGTCAAGCGAGCACGCCGTCAGCGTGGCCATGCAGGACTCCGGCGGCCCCTACGACTATCACCTGTCACGTCAGTTGCTGCGCCTGGCAACCGAACAGGACGTACCGGTACGCCGCGACCTGTTCCGCTACTACCACAGTGACGCGCAATCGGCAGTCACCGCCGGCCATGACATCCGCACGGCGCTGTTGGCCTTCGGCTGCGACGCGACTCACGGCTATGAACGCACCCATATCGACAGCCTCAAGGCCCTCAGCCGCCTGCTCACCGCCTACATGATGAGCCCGCCGGTGTTCGCCAGTGATGCGCAACCGGCACAGGGCTCGCTCGAGCGCTTCAGCCACCAGCTGGAGCATGACGCGCAGATGGAAAGCGATACCCGAGTGCCGCCGGTGGACAGCCTGGTTGGCCAACATGATCGGGACGCTTGAAGGCTTGAGCGCATAAAGGCAAAGTGACACACAGAACGACAGGGGAGCATCAGCTCCCCTTTTTCTGGCCTGCAGTCAGTGGCCAACCTTAGGGCCGTCGCCAAGCGACGTTGAACATGACACCCCGGCCATTTCCTGGCCTTCTGAGGTTCACGGATGCCTCGCGTCTTTCTGGCCTTGCTGTTGCTCTGGCTCGCCTGCCCCAGTTGGGCGCTTACGCCTGCGTCGCTCGACAGCGACGACCTGCGCCTATCCCTGGGCCCTTACACCGGTTATTACGAAGACATAAACGGCACCCTGAGCATCGAGCAGGTGCAGGCGCTGGATGATGACGCCTTCAAGGCCCTGGGCGGTGAACATGCCAACCTCGGCAAGAACGCATCGGTGTGGTGGTTCAAGGTTCGCCTGGTCAACGCCCTGAACCATGAGCTGGGCGGCTATCTCGAAGTCAACTATCCGTTGCTCGATCATCTGCAGGTGCACCTGATCGATCCGGAGGGCAACCGCCTGGAACAGGAAAGCGGCGACACTTTCGCCTTCTCCCAGCGGCCGGTGCAGGTCCGCAATTTCTGGTTTCCCATGCAGCTGGAGCCCGGTGTCAGCACTCTGCTGATCCGCGTGGAGACCACCAGCACGGTGTTCGTGCCGCTATTCTTCGCCACCTACGGTGCCAGCGCAGCCGCGCAGGAAAACCTGATGGGCTTCAACGGCGCGTTCTACGGCGTGCTGTTCGCCATGTTCTGCTACAACCTGTTCCTCTACCTGTCGCTGCGTGAATCGGCCTACCTCTGGTACCTGGCCTACAACCTCAACGTCGGCCTGCTCGCGGCGTGCTTCGACGGCATGCTGTTCAAGCTGCTGCCCGAGCACGTGGCCTTTCAGTCGGTCAGCATCTACATCCTGATGTACGCGCACTGCCTCACGGCCATCCAGTTCAGCCGCCATTTCCTGCATGCACGCCAGTATTTCCCGCGCCTGGATACCGGCCTGCGCCTGCTGATGTTGGTCTGCGTCGGCTGCCTGCTATCGATACCACTGATCGGCTTCGCCGCCTGGAACATCCTGGCCAGCGTCACCGTCTCGCTGGTGTCACTGATCCTGCTGCTGACCGGCATCTACGTATGGCGTCGTGGCGTGCGTTATGGCTCCTATTACACCCTGGCCTGGGCCATCCTGCTGTTCGCCTTCATCCAGGCCACCACCGGCTCTCTGGGCCTTGAGGTCTTCGGTGTATTCGGCGCCACGGCGGTTAAAATCGGAGTGACCATCGAGCTGATCACCCTGTCCATCGGCCTGGCCGACCGCATCAACCTGCTCAAGGAAGAAGGCTTCCAGTCGCGTCGGGCGGCCGAGCAGGCGGCATTCGAGAACCAGGCCAAGAGTCGCTTCCTGGCCAAGATGAGCCACGAAATTCGCACACCGCTCAACGGCGTGCTGGGCATGTTGCAACTGCTGCGCGAAACACCGCTGGATCGCAGCCAGCGCTTCTACGTCGACACCATTTCCAGCTCCGGCAGCTCGTTGATGGCGGTGATCAACGACATCCTCGACTACGCCCGCATCGAGTCCGGCAAGCTCAGCCTGGAGCAGATCGAGTTCGACCTGGAAGACATGATTTCCGAGACGCTCAGCCTGTTCACCGGCCAGGCGCTGGACAAACGCCTGCGCCTCTATGTCAGCTTGGAAAACGGCGTACCCCGGCGCATTCAGGGTGATCCGACGCGGCTTAAACAGGTGTTGATGAACCTGCTCAGCAACGCTCTCAAGTTCACTGCCGAAGGCCATGTGGCCGTCAGCGTCAGCCGCCGCAGCGACAGCCATGGCCGGCCGCATCTGGTGTTCGCCGTCAGCGACAGTGGCATCGGTATCAGTGAGCAGGCACTGGCGCAATTGTTCGAATCTTTCGCTCAGGGCGACTCCAGCACTACTCGCCGCTATGGCGGCAGTGGTCTGGGCTTGGCCATCAGCAAAGAGCTGGTGGAGATGATGGGCGGTAGAATCGAAGTGCAGAGCACCCTGGGCCAGGGCACCCGCTTCGCGTTCGACATGCCGCTACTGGCCGAACAGGAAACAACCGACGAGCTCAACCGCCTGCTGGCCGGCCGCACCGCCCTGCTCGCCTCGCTCGACGGCCTGGGCCTGGACGCCATGAGCCGTCTGCTCGGGCGCTGGGGCATGCGCACCGAGCGCTGCCAGACGCCAGAGCGGCTGCAGGATTATCTGGAGGATTTCGCTGCGCCGCCGCTGCTGGTATTGATGGCGCCCTGGCCAGGTGGCGTCAACCACTGGCTCGACTCACTCAGGCCCAAGCTGCAGGCGCAACAGCGCGTGCTGCTGGTCTGCCCGCCCGAGGCCTGCCAACATCTGCCGGCGAGCCATGGTCTGCGCCTGCAACACCTGGCCCAACCCGTGGCAATCAACGCGCTGCGCCAGGCCTTGAACGGGCTGTATGAAGAACCCAGAGCACAGGTACATCAGTTGGTCAGAGAAATACGCAGCGACAACAGCGAAGCCCCCTGCATTCTGGTGGCGGAGGACAACCCGGTGAACCAGCTGGTGGTTCAGGGCTTTTTGAAGAAACGTGGCTACAGCGTGCGCCTGGTAGTCGACGGCCAGGCGGCGGTGGACGAATACGCTCGCGACCCGGCAGCCGTGCACTTGATCCTGATGGATTGCGAGATGCCGGTGATGGACGGCTTCGAAGCCACACGGCAAATCCGCCGGCTCGAACGCGACCGGCAACTCGCTGCCGTCCCCATCATCGCACTGACCGCGCATATCCTCGAGGAACACCGTCAGCACGGTCTGGACGCTGGCATGGATGATTTCCTCGGCAAACCGCTGGATAGCGCCCTGCTCTACAGCACGCTGGAGCATCACCTCAAGCGGCCCGGCACGATGCACTGAGGAAGCTCGCAGCATGGAGCCCTGTGGCTCTATCATGGACTCCAATAACTGGAGTCACTCGCTGTGCTGATCCCCGCTGACCTGCTGCAAGCCGACACCCTCACCGCCCTGATCGAAGATTTCGTCACCCGTGACGGGACCGACAATGGCGATGAAACCCCGCTGGAAACCCGCGTGCAACGCGTGCGTCGCGCCCTGGACAAGGGCGAAGCGGTGATCGTCTTCGATCCTGATAGCCAGCAATGCCAGTTGGCGATGAAGCGTGACGTGCCCAAGGAATGGCTGGAAGCCTTGCAGCAATCGCTCAGTGATTGACCGTATGCGCCAGCATCACCGATAGCTGACACAGCGGTCGACCGCTTTCGGCCTGCCACTGGTTGAACGCCGCCTGCACCGCGGCCAGGTCTTTCAGGCTGGTCGGCGCCTTGTCGATCACGTCCTGCGCTTTCAGCGCGGCGACCATGTCATCGGTGGGAATGAAGGTGTCCTTGCCCACCATGCGCAGAAAACGCGGCGCCGACAGGCCGCCAAGCTGACTGCCATGCTTGGCCAGGTATTTCCACAGGCCGACGATGTCGGTCACCGGCCAATCGGCGATCAGGGTGCCAAAGCTGCCTTTTTCACGACGCACATCGAGGATGAACTGGGCGTTGCGCGGCACGCTTTTCAGCTTGCCCAGGTGGCGAATCAACCGCGCATCCTGCATCAGGTTCTCCAGGCGTTCGGCGCCCATCAGCACCACCTTCTCCGGATCGAAGCCAAAGAAAACCTGCTCGAAGGCCGGCCATTTGGCGTCCACCAGACTGTGCTTGAGACCGGCGCGGAAGATGCGCAGGCTGATCAGCGACAGATAACGGTCATCACTCAGCGCCCGCAGTTCGGCATCGCTACGCGGCTGCGGCAGCATGGCCTCCAGTGCCTTCGCCGAGCCGAAGCGATTGAGGCAAAACTCGTGCAGCCACTTGTAATCACGCATGAATCAAATCCTTCATGAAACGGATGACGAAGCCTGCACGCAGTAAGCCCCCGAGTACAAGCCCTGTAGGAGCCCCGCCCCGGGGCGAAGCGCTTTGTCTATGCGCCTCTGGCCTGAGCATATTCGCCGCGAGGCGTGGCTCCTACAGCACAACGCCCCTCACCCACGCAAACGATCAGCCGCGTGGCGCAATACTGCTTTGGTGCCGCTCCAGCCCAGGCAGCCATCGGTGATCGATACGCCGTAACGCAGCTCACCGGACATCGCCTGACAACCGTCGAACAGGTGGCTCTCCAGCATCACCCCGCGCAGGCTGTCATCGCCAGCCAGGCGCTGCTCGATCACGCTTTCCAGCACCGCAGGCTGACGCAAAGGGTCCTTGCCGCTATTGGCATGGCTGCAGTCGACCATGATGCGCGGTGCGATACCCTGACGCTGCAACGCCTCACGCGCGGCCGCCACGCTGGCGGCATCGTGGTTCGGCGCGCCGTGGCCGCCGCGCAACACCAGATGGGTGTCCGGGTTGCCCGCAGTGTGCAGCAGGGCCGGATGGCCGAGGTCGTCGATGCCAAAGTGCTGGTGCGGATGCGCCGCCGAGCGCATGGCGTCGCAGGCGATGCCTACACTGCCGTCGGTGCCGTTCTTGAAGCCCACCGGCAGATCCAAGCCGCTGACCATCTCACGGTGCACCTGCGACTCACTGGTGCGCGCACCGATGGCCGCCCAGCCGAGCAGATCGTCGAAGTAACCAGCCGCCATCGGTTGCAGCAATTCGGTGGCCAGCGGTAGGCCGCGCTCGAGGATATCCAGCATCAATTGTCGCGACTGGCGCAGCCCTTCAGCCATGTCGCCACTGCCATCCAGGTTCGGATCGTACAGCAGCCCTTTCCAACCGACGGTGGTGCGCGGTTTTTCCACGTAGGCGCGCATCACCAGCAGCAACTGATCGTCGACCTGCGGCGCCAGTTCAGCCAGGCGCTCGGCGTATTCGAGGGCGCTGCTGCGGTCGTGCAGAGAACAGGGGCCAACCACCACCAGCAGGCGTGGGTCGCGGCGATCGAGCACGGCGCGGATGGCGTCGCGGTCAGCGGCGATACGTTCGGCAAGGGCGGCGGATAGCGGCAAGCGCTGGCGCAAGACGGCGGGGCTGGGCAGCGGCTGGGCGCTGCGGCGGGCGATGCTGGTAACGGGCGAAGCGAGTTGAGCAGAGACGGAAGCATTCATGATCTGGCGGTTCCTTGGCCGGCGCGGTCGATGCCGCGGCGGCGCTAACTGAGTGTTCGTGGCAAAGGTGTCAGGGCGGTGGTGACGCTGCTAAATCGCCAGTCGTAGCGGTAGTTGCGGTAATAACGGTTCATCTGTGAGTCCTCGATCTGTGGCCGTTTTTCGGCCGGAAAAAACAAAACCCCCGGTCGGGTTGCCGACCGGGGGTTTTCTGGAAAACGTCTCTGGTGGCGACCCTGGTGTCTCAGGCCGCCTGTGGGGTATCAGGCGCGCCTGTGGCTAAACCAATACCCAAAGAAGTAATACGCCGCAGCCACAAGCGACTGCGCACGCGCCAACGCGGCGCGCGAGGCACCGGCTTGCAGCATGGACAGGAGGTTGAGGCTGGCTGACATGGAATTCTCCAAAGCGATGGCCGAACCATACTCCAGGCCTTTGCGGCCTGGCAAGCGTCGCGGCTAAAGCCCCTCTCACGGATTCGAGTCACATGTGGGAGGGGCTTCAGCCGCGATGGCTTACAGGCTCATCACATCAAGGAAGCGCGGCGTGGCGCTGTCGTCGATCTTCAGGCTCTTGAAGTCGAACAGGTTGCGATCGGCCAGCTGCGAGGGGTGCACATTCTGCAGGGCGCGGAACATGATCTCGACGCGGCCCGGGCTCTTGCGCTCCCACTCCTGCAGCATCTCCTTGACCACCTGACGTTGCAGGTTCTCCTGCGAGCCGCAGAGGTTGCACGGGATGATTGGGAATTCCTTGAGCTGGCTGTAGGCCTCGATATCGGCCTCGGCGCAGTAGGCCAGCGGGCGGATCACCACGTTGCGGCCATCGTCGGACAGCAGCTTGGGTGGCATGGCCTTGAGCGTGCCGCCGTAGAACATGTTGAGGAAGAAGGTTTCCAGAATGTCGTCGCGGTGGTGCCCCAGCGCCATCTTGGTCGCGCCGATCTCATCGGCGTAGGTGTACAGCGTGCCGCGACGCAGACGCGAGCACAGCGAGCAGGTGGTCTTGCCCTCGGGAATCTTCTCCTTGACCACCGAGTAGGTGTCCTTCTCGATGATGTGGTACGGCACGCCAACGGATTCCAGATAGGCCGGCAACACGTGCTCGGGGAAGCCGGGCTGCTTCTGATCCATGTTGACCGCGACGATCTCGAACTTGATCGGCGCCACCTTCTGCAGATACAGCAGCACGTCGAGCATGGTGTAGCTATCCTTGCCGCCGGACAGGCAGACCATCACCTTGTCGCCATCCTCGATCATGTTGAAATCGGTGATGGCCTCGCCGGCCAGGCGGCGAATGCGCTTCTGCAGTTTGTTCTGGTTGACCGAGAGGGTGCCCATGGTGCGTCGAAATCCGAGGGAGTGGGAACGAAAGCGCGACATTTTACGCACAATGGCGCCGCGCCCCCACCCCACCGACAACTAAATGCTAGGCTGGGCCGATGAACGACGACCTCGACCCCGATCTGGACCTCGCCGAGCAGGTACTGCAACTGCTACAGGCAGCACCGGAAGGCATTGCCGAATACACCCTGATCCAGCAATTGAAAGATCGCCACAGCGGTCATGTCCCCAATCTGCCCCTGGCCGACAAGCTGGTGCTGTTTCGCACTCATTTCCTGCTGTTCAACGCGCTTTATCGCCTGCGCGAGCAGCTATGGCAGAAAAAGAGTCACCTGCTGCAGATCAGCCCGCTGTGTATACGTCTGCTGCCCTATCAGTCAGACAGTGCGGCGCTCAGTGAACGCGACGCCCTGCGTGACTACTATCTGGACATGAGCAACCTGCAGAGCACCGACGAACGCGACGTCGAGCGCTTGCTGACCAGCTTCTGGACGCGCATGCAAGGCGGCGAAGAGAAGCAGGCCGCACTCGAGTTGTTCGAACTGACCAATGAACGGACCCTCGACCTGCCACGAATCAAACTGCGCTACCGACAAATGGTCAGCGAGCATCATCCGGACCGAGGCGGCAGCACAGAGCGGCTGCAGTCGATAAACCTGGCCATGGAAATTCTTGAGCGCTATTACCACTGACTTCTAGAGAGCGATTTGCTCTAAAGCCAGACACCACGCCTGCTCCAGGCCCTGCCTATACTGCGACATAAGGTCGCATAGATTTGGCCTGACACCCGGTGGCGCTGTACACGCGCCCCGGGCGTTCGCTGGGGGGCGACCGTCATAAGAAAAGGAGGTGTCTGGCATGATCCACCACGTTTGGGGGCTCTTCACCCATCCCGATCAAGAATGGCAAGAAATCCGTGGCGAGGAAGAATCCATCAGCCACATGTACCTGACCCATGTGCTGATTCTTGCAGCAATTCCCGCTATTTCAGCCTACATCGGCACTACCCAGGTTGGCTGGGCGATTGGTGACCGAGCACCAGTAATGCTTACCGAAGGCAGTGCGATGGTGATGACCATCATGTCCTACCTGGCGATGCTCGCCGGGGTAGCCGTGATGGGCGCATTCATCCACTGGATGGCACGTACCTACGACGCCAATCCCAGCCTGACCCAGTGCATCGTATTCGCGGCTTACACCGCCACCCCACTGTTCATCGGAGGTCTCGCAGCGCTCTATCCGCATCTGTGGCTGGGCATGGTCGTGGGCACGGTCGCGATCTGCTACACGGTTTATCTGCTCTATGTCGGCATACCGACGTTCATGAACATTCCTGAAGATGAAGGCTTCATGTTCTCCAGCTCCGTACTGGCGGTCGGCCTGGTTGTGCTGGTAGCGATGATCGCCAGTTCGGTCATTCTCTGGGGCATGGGCGTCGGCCCGGTCTACACAAGCTGACAGCCGATAGTGACAAACCCACAGGCCGCCCTCGGGCGGCCTTTTCGTTGCCATGCCCCAGAAAATTTGGGTTGAACCCTACGCTGCAACGGCTGCCGGACATTTAAAGGCAGCCAAGCGGATGGTCACACCATGTATGCGAACCTCTACACCCTTCTCACCCGCCCGGACCGCGCCTGGACGGCCATTCGCCAGGACGAGGAATGCAACAGCGCCAGCTACCTGCCCTACCTATTGCTTTTCAGCCTGCTACCAGCAGTTTGCCTGTTCATCGGCACCCATTGGGTCGGCTGGAGCCTGGTAGACGACGAACGTATCCGCCTGGAGTTCGCAAGCGCATTGCAGTTGAGCGTGTTGCTGTATCTGGCGGCGCTGGTCGGTGTGTTCATCATGGGCTACTTCCTGCGCTACATATCGCGTACCTTCGAGGCCAGGCCCACGTTCAACCAGTGCATCGGTTTCATCGCCTACGCCTGTACGCCCTTCTTTATCGCCGGGATCGCCGCGCTCTACCCCACGCGCTGGCTGGCAATAAGCGTCCTGCTACTAGCCTGCGCCCATGCCGCCTACCTGATTTATGTCGGGCTGCCACGCTTCATGCGCATCGACAATCAGCAGGGTTTCCTTTACGCCTCCTCGATGATTGGCGTGGGGCTGCTGGTGATCGTCACCATTCTGGTCAGCATGATTCTGTTCTGGTCTTACACCCTCGAGCCGGACTACCAGCGAACAGTCGATGAAGACCAGAGCCGCGGCACGCAGCAGGAGCGCATGCAGGCGCCAGGAGACGAGTGATACCTGCGCTGTCTGCTGGCTTGCGGCATAATTCACGCTCAGCCTGCACCAGCGCCTGTCCATGCCCGAACAGATTCATGCCCGCGTCGAAGCCTGCTATCAGCAGGCCGAAACCTTCTTCAAGCAACGCTTTGCCCGCCCCGAAATCAGCTTCAAGCTGCGTGGGCAGAAGGCAGGAGTCGCTCACCTCACGGAAAACAAGCTGCGCTTCAACCTGCAGCTGTACCGCGCCAACCATGAGGATTTCCTGCGTCAGACCGTGCCTCACGAAGTCGCTCACATGGTCGCCCACCAGCTATTCGGCCCGCGCATCCAGCCGCATGGTGAGGAGTGGCAATTGATCATGCGCGGCGTCTACGAACTGCCGCCACATCGCTGCCACAGCTATGAAGTTGAACGGCGCAAGGTCTGTCGCTTCATCTATCGTTGTAGCTGCGCGGACGGTGAATTTCCCTTCTCCGCCCAGCGTCACGCTCTGGTCGCCAAAGGCCGCCGCTACTACTGCCGGCGCTGCAAGGTGACGCTGACCTTTAGCGGTGAGCAGCGCCAGGAGTGACTCTGCGCAACTGACCTGACTGTACGATTACACCTCTCAAGCACGCGGCAGGTTCACTCGGATGCTGTAACTGCCGCCCTCGTCACCATGCTGTATATCGCCACCCAGGGCATGCGCCATGGCTCTTGCCGCAGCCAGTGGCTTGCTGCTTTGCGGGCGCGAAGGCAACACCAACTTCACTTGAACCGGGCTCTCGTCGATCATCACCAGACTGAGCTGGCTGCCCATCGGGCAGGCCTGGTGGGCATGCCTGAGCACCCGATAGAACAATGCATGACACAGGCCACTATCAGCGAGCACGGTGGCGCTGCTGCCGAGCGCGGTTTCCAGTTGAATGTCCACACCCTGATCGCCATAACGCTGGCGCAGCTCAGCGATAAGCTCGCGCAGCAGTGGGTTGAGGCGGATGCTCTCCGGCTGCAACTCACGCTGCCCAGCACCCAATGACAGCTGCTCGCTGGCGATGTCGAGCAACTCCTTCATCTGCTGCATGCTCTGCGCGGCGCGCTGCACCTCTTGTACCTGAACGGGAGTCAGGCCCGAGCGCGCCAGCGCCCGCAGCACCTCGCCGCTTTCATTGAGCGGTTGTTGCAGTTCATGTTTGACCAGGTGCAGCATGTCCGCGCGCAAGGCAGCCAACTCCAGCAACTGATCCAGATCGGCCTGCAACTGCCGACGATGCTCGACATGCCGCATCAGGTTGCGCACGCGTATGCGTAACAAGGCCGGATCGATGGGCTTGAACACATAATCCACCGCCCCATGCGACAGACCGTGCTCACGGGAGCGCTCATCGTTAAGGGCAGTGACGAAAATGATCGGAATATGTTCGGAGGCGTGATGCTGACGCAGCCGGCGGGCCACCTCGAAACCGTCCATGTCCGGCATCATGACGTCCAGCAGAATGAGATCCGGTGGATTGTCGGAATGACAGATGGAGATGGCTTTCTCTCCGTTGTGCGCCAGCTTGACCTTGAACTGATCACGAAACAGCCCGGCAAGCAGCTGCAGATTCTCCGGCGTGTCATCCACCACCAGGATGCTCGCCCGCTCCTCGCCCTCGGCCTGGGTGCTCGAACGAGCCGGCAAATCATCACTCTGCAAGGAGCGTTGAATGCGTTCCAGAAGGCGCTGAGTGGTAAAAGGCTTGACCAGCAGATCACGGATTCCCAGTTGAATGGCGCGCTGCACATCCTGCCGTTGCATGGCGCTGGACATCAGCACAAAAGGGATTTCAGCGAGCCGCTCATCACTGCGCATGCGTTCGAACAGGGTCAGGCCAGTGGAGCCGTTGAGGTTCTGCTCGCTGAGCACCAGCGATATGGGCTTGTGCTGCAACAGCTGGACCGCTGCATTCACGTCGTTGGCCTGCAAGACCTGAGAGAAGCCCTGGCGCTGCAGCTCCTCGACCAGCGCCCGAGTCAGCGCCGGATCACTGTCGACGACCAGCAAGGTAGAGTCTTGAACTGACATGTTGAGGCACCTCCATTCATGCTGGCGGCCGCAGCGATGTAATGCACGGCCGTTGATTGGGTTTAAGCATCTGATTGTCACGCTTGGCATCAATAGCGGTCATGACCTGGCCTGCGGGTGTATCTATCTCTGTCGGATCGTTCATCAGGCCGCGCCTTCGTTCAGCGCCGGATTGCCCTGTATGGCGATACGCAGAGCGGCCAGGGCATCGTCCAGAATGTAGCTGTTGATCGCCCGCTCCAGCGCCACGAAGTCAGCGCCCAGGGCGGCCTTGAAAGACGCTGCCTCCTGTTCGAACAGCTCGATGGCATCGGAATCATCATCACTGAGCAGAAGCTCCAGCCGGGTAACCAGCAGACGTATCCGTGGCCAGTCGATATCACCCTGGGCAGCCTCTGTCAGCGCTTGCGCGGGTAGTACCCGCAGCACACAGTCGATCAACTCGGCACAGTGCTCAGCCAGCGCACCGAGCTGGGCGTCGAAACTGGCGTCAGGCTGCCCCAGCTTCAGTGCATCCTCCAGCCGTCCTGCCTGGTTGGCCAACGCTTCGGCACCGATGGTTGCCGCGGTGCCCTTGAGGGTGTGAAGCGCGCGCACAGCGTCTTCAATCAGTCCTTCGGCAAGTGCGATACGCGTCGTTTCTACGGCACCAGCTTGGCCCTGCACGAATTTACGCAACAGCGCCTCATAAGCCGGACGCTTGTTGAGCACACGACGCAGGCCGGCCTGCACATCCACGCCAGCGATATCAGGGAAAGCCGCTTCAGGCAGTTGCACCGGGGGCAGGGCCGCCTGTACTGCCACGGAAGTTTCAGTTGCAGGCAACCATCGCAACAACAGCGCGAACAGCTCGTCCGGGTCGATGGGCTTGGCCAGGTGCGCATTCATCCCGGCGGCCAGGCACTGCTCGCGATCACTGATCATGGCGTTGGCGGTCATCGCTAACACCGGCAGATCACGCCAACGTGGATTGCTACGAATCTGCCGGGTGGCAGTGAGACCATCCATGACAGGCATCTGTACATCCATCAACACAAGCTGATAGTCGCCAGCCGCGAGCCTATCCAGCGCCACCTGGCCGTTCTCGGCAACGGTGACACGCATTCTAGCGGCCTCCAGCAGATCGCGACCGACTTGCTGGTTCAGTTCATTGTCGTCGACCAGCAGCACCGATACATCGCGCAAGGCTCCCAGGTCATTCACGCTGACCTTGCTCACCGAACGTAGCGGCATCTCGGTAGCCGTGCTGCCACCCAACGCCCGAATCGCCGCATCGAACAGCAATGAAGGGCTGACCGGCTTGACCAGCAATAACGGGATACCCGCCTGCTCGGCCTCGTGGAACACTTCCTCGCGGCCATAGGCGGTGACGATCACCGGCTGCGGCGCTGGCTCGAGCAAGGCCAGCCGTCGACAGGTTTCCAGGCCGTCGATACCTGGCATACGCCAATCGACGAAGGCGGCCTCGAACGGCTCACCATCGGCACACGCCCGCGCAGCCAGCTCCAGCGCCTGCTCCCCGTTTTCGGCCTCTACTACCCTGAAACTCATCGAGCGCAGCAAACTTGAGTGGATATGCAACGCCTGCGGATTGTCATCGACCACCAGCACCCGACGGTTGCGCAGATCCGGGCTGGGCAGCAGCGCCGGCATCGGTTTCTCGGTCGCGACGCCCAAACAGGCGGTGAACCAGAAGGTACTGCCCTGCCCCAGTACGCTTTCGACACCCACTTCACCCTGCATCAGCCCGGCCAGCCTGCGCGAGATAGCAAGCCCCAGGCCGGTACCGCCATATTTTCGCGTGGTGGAACTGTCGGCCTGCTGGAATGATTGGAACAACCTTGCCTGCTGCTCCGGCGACAGGCCGATACCGGAGTCCTCGACGGCAAACCGCACTTGGATGCTCTGCTCGTCCTGCTCCAGCAGTTGGGCACGAATCACGATCCCGCCGCGCTCGGTGAACTTCACCGCATTATTGGCGTAATTGATCAGGATCTGTCCCAGACGCAGCGGGTCGCCGACCAGGCTGGTCGGCAAGGCAGGGTCGATATCGAAAATCAGCTCCAGGTCCTTGCTCGCGCATTTCTCGCCGATCAGGCTGGCCATGTTCTCTAGCACGGCCTGCAACTCGAAAGGCACGGATTCCACATCCAGCTTGCCGGCTTCGATCTTGCTCAGATCGAGAATGTCATTGATCAAGCTCAGCAGGTGCTGACCGGAGCGTTGAACCTTCTCGACGTAATCGCGCTGCTTGGCGTTCAGAGCGGTGCCGAGCAACAGGTGACTCATGCCGATCACCGCATTCATCGGGGTGCGTATCTCATGGCTCATATTGGCCAGGAAGTCGGACTTGAGCTGGGAAGCACTCTCGGCCTTGGCCCGTGCGACCTGTAGCTCTTCCTCATGCTCGAGCAGGGCCTGGTTGGCCTCGGCCAGTTCCTGTGTGCGCTGCTGCACGCGCCCTTCCAGCACTTCCTCGTTCTCCTGCAGGGCATCTACCAGCCGGCCCTGTGCAGCAAGCAACTCGCGCTGAGCGCGCACACGCTGACGCGACTGGCGCAACATGGCCAAGCCAAAGAAGAACGTCAGCACACCTTGGAATAAAGTCAGCGCGGTAGTCACCACCACCTGATGGCGAAACTCGCCGTTACGCTCATCCACCGCTTGGGCGGCCAATTGCGCCGAGCTGTAGACCAGCTCCTGGATATCGTCCTGCAGCGCCTGCAGCTGTTCGCGCAGTTGCACCGCATTCAGCGGTTTGCTCTGTCGGGCGAATGCGTCCAGCGCTTGATCGCTCTCGTCAATGAACGCCTCGATGGCCTGCAGCGTGTGTTGATAGACCGGCTCCTGGCCCATGAGGCGCATGGCCGAGTCCGTCTTGATGGTGGTGATACGGCTGACGAAAATGTCATAGCGCAAGCGCAATTCATCGATGCCGATACTGCCCTGTTTGTCCGATGAATGATTACGACGCGGCACCACAGGATCGAGGATATAGGTGTGCAGTGCGTGGTCGAGGCGTTGATATTCCGTGCCCAACTGGGCGAAGGCCCAGAGCGCGTTGTCATCGCCGCTGCGCATCACCTCGCTCAGGCTGCGGTACTGGTGCACGAGAATGGCGCCGATCGCCAGGTACAGAACTACCAAGCCAGCGACCAGCACCCACAGCAGACGAAACCTGCGCATGCTTACTTGATCTGCAGCGAACGTAATTGCCAGGCTGAGCGGTTGTAGTACGTCGCAGCCTGCAACTCGGCCTTGCTGTCGAAGGGATAAACCAGGAACAGCGGGCCCTTCTCACGCACCGACATGGCTTGCCCATTCATCGTCGTGGCGACGATCAAGTCGTATTTGATGGCGTCCTGAAAGGGGATCTCGGTGCGGTAGTCATTCAGTGCGACAGCAGACATGCTTTCGCCCTTGGCCCCGGCAGCAGCCAGTACGTCACGCAGCAACGGCCCGCTGAAGGTAACCGGATCGTTGTACCAGGGCGTTTGCGTGGTGAAGCTGTGCTGCTCGAACGCATGCAGCATGGACATATCGAAATGCGCCTGCTGCAGGTTGTTGGGTTGACTAACCGCGCCGGTGATACGCAGGATCACTGGGCCGCTGGGCTTGTCGAGCGCATGACTGAGGCCGGAGAACAGCAGCGAGGCGACGAAGACCAGCACTTGCAGGCGATGGCTGTTGATAGACACGGGCGGCTCCTCTCATATCCATTATTCGGAGTACGCACGAAAGACCGTCAATCTCTTCCATGGCCGTCCACCCCACGCGTAAACGGGTCGGTGAATGGCGTAGAACAAATTCTTGATCAGCTCGAGCGTCGGCAGTCCTGAATTAATGCCTGAGATTGAAGGCTAGCACCAGTCAATTCGCGACTAATTTGACGTCAACGAAACATCTCCATCTCTTACGACGCTCAAACCGTCACCCTGGCAGCCTTGAGCTGAGCGATACGTTCGGCGTCGTAACCCAGCTCAGCCAGCACCTCGGCGGTATGCGCGCCAACCGTCGCACCGACATGCCGCGGTGGCGGTAGCCCTTCGGAGAACTTCAGTGGGCAGGCCAGTTGCGACTGCGCCGGTAATCCTTCGCGCGGCACCTTCACCACCAGACCACGCGCCTTGACCTGCGGGTGCTCGACCGCCTCGGCCAGCGGCAACATCGGCTCGACGCAAGCATCCAGCTCGGCGAACACCGCGCACCATTGCGCGAAATCGCGCTTCTCGAACTCGATCTCGATCTCGCGCTTGAGCGCGCGCTGGTCCTCGGGCTTTTGTGACAAACCACGCGCCGCTAACTCGGGGCGGCCGATGGCGGCGCAGAACTGCTGCATGAACTGCGGCTCAAGGCTGCCAACGGAGAACCAACGACCGTCGCGGGTACGGTAGTAGTCGTAAAAGCTGCCGCCATTGAGCGCCTGGTTTTCCATGTCAGGCTCGACGCCGGCACCCAGGTAGCCAGCCCCTGCCATGCCGTGCAGGCTGAACGCGCAGTCGGTCATGCTCACGTCGACCTGCTGTCCCAGGCCGGTAACCTGGCGCTGCACCACCGCCGCGAGCAAGCCGATCACGCCATGCAGCGAGCCACCTGCCAGGTCGGCCAACTGCACGCCAAGCGGTAACGGGCCACTGTCGCGGCGCCCTGTATAGCTGGCGATGCCGGCTAAGGCCAGGTAGTTGATGTCATGCCCGGCACGGTCACGGTACGGCCCGCTCTGGCCGTAACCGGTGATCGACACGTAGATCAGCCGCGGGTTAATCGCCTTGAGCGCCTCGTAACCGACGCCCAGCTTGTCCATCACACCGGGGCGAAACTGCTCGAGCACGATGTCGTACTCGCCAACCAGTTGCTTGACCACCTCAACGGCCTCTGGCCGCTTAAGGTCCAGGGCGATGCTGCGCTTGTTGCGGTTAAGGTAGGCATGACTGGTGGAGGTTCCGCCATCGTGCGGCGGCAGCACGCGTACCAGATCCATGCGCGTGGGCGACTCCACCCGCAGCACCTCGGCGCCCATGTCGGCCAGCAGCAACGAGGCGAACGGCCCAGGCAGCAGCGTGGAAAAATCGAGAACCTTCAGTGATGACAACGGGCCAGACATGGTGACTCCAGATTGGCGTGTTCGAGGTAGCCCGGATGCAACCTGGGATGACGCTTACCGGTTTGCACCCAGACGATGAATCAATGTTCCCAGACGATGACCCGCTCACCTGGCAGGCCGACAATAGCCTCGGCATAACGCACTTCCAGGACGTTGCGACGAATTTTCATGGTCGGCGTCATGCTGCCGTTATCCACCGTCCAGGCCTCACTGACCAGATAGAAGTGACTGACACGTTCATGCGGCTCCAGCCCCTGATTGACGGCATACAGGTGCTCGGCAAGTGACTGATCGAGCAACTCGCGCGGCTGCTGGCGGGCAGCGGGCGACAGTTCGATCAGCGCCAGCGGGTGATCCAGGTTGCTGCCCATCAGGCACACCTGCTCGACCCAATGGCTCTTGGCGATCTCGCCCTCGATGGGCGCCGGCGCCACGTATTTGCCCTTGCTGGTCTTGAAGATGTCCTTCACCCGCCCGGTGATGCGCAAGTAGCCCGCCTCGTCCAGCTGGCCGCGATCACCGGTGTACAGCCAACCGTCCTTGAGGGTTTCCGCGGTCTTTTCCGGTTCGCGGTAGTAACCCTGCATCAGCGTCTCGCTGCGCAGGAGAATCTCGCCGGCCTCATCAATGCGCACCTGCAGATGCGGCATCGGCCTGCCCACGGTGCCAAAGCGCACCTGCCCAGGGCGATTGAAAGAGCCGTAGGCGAAGTGCTCGGTCATGCCGTAGCCCTCGCAAATGGTCATGCCCAGGCGCCGATACCACTCCAATAACCCGGTGGAAATCGCCGCCGCACCGGACACGAGAATACGCGCACGATCCAGCCCCAACCCCGCCCGAACCTTACGTGCCACCAGACGCCCCAGCAACGGAATGCGCAGCAGGCGCTCGAGCCGCTGCGCTGGCAGTTTCTCCAATACGCCCTGCTGAAAACGCGTCCACAGCCGTGGCACCGAGAAAAACACCGTGGGACGCACCTGGCGAAGATCGCTGGCGAAGGTCTCCAGCGACTCGACGAAGGCCACCGGTGCGCCGCAATAAAGGCTGTTGAACTCCACCAGAAAACGCTCGGCGGCATGCGACAGGGGCAAGTAAGAGAAAAACTGATCCAACGGCGTCATGTTCAGCTCAGCCGTGGCGTTGGCCGAAGAGAACGCCATGGCGTGGGCCGAAAGCATCACGCCCTTGGGCTGCCCGGTAGTGCCGGAAGTGTAAAGGATCGACAGCAGATCCTCGCCACGTTGAGAGCGGGTCCCCGGCAGCGGCTCGTGAGCGGCCAGTAGCGCGTGCCACTGGTACTCAGCAGGCATGGTCGGATATGGCATGGCGATGCGGGTGATATGCGCGGCGATGCCGCTGGCCAGCTTGTCCGGCTCATCCAGCTTGCCAACCAAAATCACCTTGCAGCCCGCGTGCTCCAGCACGTAAGCGATCTGTTCCGGCGCCTGCAGCGGATACAGCGGCACGCTTACCAGCCCAGCGTGCTGGATCGCCAGGTCGCTGATGAACCATTCAGCGCAGTTTTTCGCCAGCAGCGCCACGCGCTCGCCAGGTACGCAACCCAGCGCCAGCAGCGCGCTGGCCAGGCGCCGCGCCTGCTCATCGACCTGCAGCCAGCTGTAGTCATGCCACACGCCATTGACCGGCTGACGCAGCCAGACTGCGTCGGGTTGCCGATCCAGCCAGTGGTTGAAGCGTTCCAGAGGTAGTTGCAGGGTCATGGGAGGCTACCTTCTTGTTCTTGTGGTTCACCTGCTCATTGCGATACGAGCGCTACTGACGATAGACCGCGATGCCGTCATAACGCGAAAACCTACAGCTTCATCCCGCGACTGATGATCTCCTTCATGATCTCCGACGTGCCGGCGAAGATGCGCTGAATGCGCGCATTCGCGTACATCTTGCAGATCGGGTACTCCCACATGTAGCCCCAGCCGCCGTGCAGTTGCACGCCCTCGTCGACCACCTTGCCGAGCAGTTCGGTGGTGAACAGCTTGGCCTCGGCAGCCACTTCGGGAGTGAGCTTCTTCTGGTTGTGATCCATCACGCAGCGGTCGGTGAACACCTGCGCCACGTCGACCTGCGTGCGCATTTCCGCCAGCTTGAAGCGGGTGTTCTGAAAGTGCGCCACCGGGCGGCCGAACGCTTGGCGTTCCTTGACGTACTCGATGGTGGTCTGTAGCGCCGCCTCGGCGCCGGCCACTGCGCCACAGGCATTGGTCAGACGTTCCTGGGCGAGCATGTTCATCAGGTAGAAGAAGCCGCCCTTGGCATCGCCCAGCAGGTTGTTCTTCGGCACCTTGACGTCATTGAAGAACAGCTCGGCGGTGTCCTGGCTGTGCATACCGAGCTTCTTCAGCTTCTTGCCGCGCTCGAAACCGGGCATGCCGCGCTCCACCAGAAACAGGCCCATGGCGTGCTTGTTGGCCGGGTCGGTCTTGGCCGCGACGATCACCACATCGGCCAGATAGCCATTGGAGATGAACACCTTGGAGCCGTTGAGCAGCCAGTGATCGCCCTTGTCCACCGCCGTGGTGCGCATGCCGGCCAGATCCGAGCCGGCAGATGGCTCGGTCATCGCCACCGCCAGGATGGTTTCACCGCTGATGATGCCCGGCAGCAGCCGCGCCTTCTGCTCGGCATTGCCGTACTCGGCGATATAGGGACCGCAAAGCGCCGAGTGCAGCGGGATCATGAACCCTGGTTCGTTGATGCGCGCCAGCTCCTCGCACATGATCTGCTCGTAGCGAAAATCCTTGAGCCCGGCACCGCCGTACTCCTCGTCCGCCCAGGGCAGCAGAAACCCCATCTCGCCGGCCTTGCGCCACACGCTGCGATCCACCACACCGGCCTCTTCCCAGGCTTCCTGATGGGGCACCACTTCCTTGTCGAGAAAGGCCGCGAAGGCATCGCGGAACAGGTTGTGCTCGGTGTCGAAATGGTTGCGTTGCATGGGGCGGGTCCTCCGCTGTTGTTATGTCCTTGAGGTTAAGGGCCGCTCCGCCGCCCCTCAATGACCCATGCGCTCAGCCTCGGTTGACCCAATCGCTCGGCTGGCTTGCCCTGGCTGGGAGCAACTGCCTACCATCGACCACCCTCGCTTTCGGAAACCCAGCATGCGCGAACGCACCATTGCCAGCCACTTCGTCCGCGCCGCCCTGCGCGGTGCGGACCGCCACGGCCTGGACTGCGACCCGATACTGCGCCAGGCTGGCATCCAGAGCGCCGTGCTGGTCGAGCCGCGCGCACGCATCGCCCCGGAACAATTCTCCCGGCTGATGCAACTGCTGTGGGAAGCGCTGGACGACGAATACCTCGGCTTCGGCCGCCAACCAAGCAAGCGTGGCACCTTCGCCATGATGGGCCACGCCATCATCCACTGCCGCAGCCTGGAAAAAGCCCTGAGCCGTGGTGCGATGTTCTATGGGCTGTTTCCCGACGCACCGAGCATCACCCTGCAACGCGAAGGTGACTGGGCGCGGCTGAGCGTCGACGACAGCACGCTGTGGGACCCGGATCATTTTCTCGTGGAGAGCCTGCTGGTGATCTGGCACCGCCTCGGCAGTTGGCTGATCGGCCAACGCATTCGCCTGGAAGAAGCCACCTTCGCCTATCCCGAACCCGCCCATGCCACCGAATACGAACTGCTGTTCCCCTGCAGTCGACGCTTTACCGCCGCGCAAAACAGCCTGCTGTTCCATGCCCGCTACCTGGCCATGCCGCTGCTGCAGGACGAACGCACCCTCAAGCAGTTTCTCCAGCACTCCCCTGCCGACCTGCTAGCCCGCCCCGACGGCGGCGACAGCCTGATCAGCCAGATTCGTCGCCTGCTCGGTCGCGACTGCCGAACCTGGCCGGACCTAGAACAGGTCGCCCAACACCTGCACACCAGCCCGCAAACCCTGCGCCGCCACCTGCGCGAAGAAGGCACCAGCTTCCAGGAGCTCAAGGATCACCTGCGCCGCGACCTCGCCATCTACCACCTGGGCCGCGACGAACTGGCAATTCAGGACATCGCCGAACAACTCGGCTTCTCCGAACCCTCGGCCTTTCACCGCGCGTTCAAGAAATGGACGGGGCTGACGCCAGGGGCTTATCGGGCGCAGGAGGGGTAAGGCGTATTGCTGTCTGTGCATCTGACTTAATGGATGGACAGGCCAGGCGGATATGCACTAGCTTCTGACCCAAGCCTGCTGGCAATGCGCCAGAGGCGATAGGCTTGCCCTTCTCCCTGTCGCTTTTTCTCGAATGCTGTCGCGTTTGCAGCGAGCATCGTCAGGCCAGACAAGGACTTACAGGATGACACGGAAGGTTATGCGACAGGTGTCGTGTGGAAATGCGACATGTATGTCGTCTGATTAATAGTTAGAGAAAACAACTTATGTCCGCAGACGAGGAGTTGCCACTGCTGGATGCTTTGCGAGGCTTGGCAATGCTTCAGCAAGAGTTCTTGCGCCTTGCACTCTTCGTCGCATCCCAAGGCTCCACCACATTTGAAGGCGAAACCCTGACATGTAGCCTCCCGGACGCACAACGACGCACAAGCACATTACTAGCAATGGGGGCAGGACAGTCTGTCGAGTCCCTTTTACTCATTGCCAAGAAACGCGGAATTCCAGTCCGCGACGCCTATCCAATCGCACGATCAGCAGTCGAGTCATTTGTAAATGCGAGCTATCTCCTAGCGGAGTCAAATGCGGTTGCAGAACGAGCTGTTAGGTACATCGAATTCGCCGCATGGCGGCAACACAATCGGAAATTCGGGAGTGGCGAATACTCGATTGAAGTCCGCACTGATCCTGACCCAGCATCAACACTTGCATCTAAATTTCCCGAATTTACAGGCAAAGGAAACGGAAGCTGGACCAACCTAGATATGCCAAGTCGTATCAGGCGGGTAGGTGAACTTGCAGGGCGCAAGGCTGGATCGCGGCTGCTCGCGGCATATGGGCTGATCTACTCACTCTCGTCAGAAGTCATTCATGGCTCACCCTTTGGCGCAAGCTTCTTTTATTCAGCCCACCTCAAAGGAGAACACACCACAGAGGCCTTCATCGCTGGAACGGTTCGGCAGTTAGAGGAAATCCTTATTGCAGTTCTTCACGCCGGATGTGGTTACTTAGTTGCCTTCTTTGAAAAACAGCAAATGCAAGTGGGGCTTGATGCCGAAGAAAAGCTATTCAAACGTCTTATGGCTCTGAGTACTAAACCAGCATCAGCCTTTCCTCACGAAACTGGCGGAAACCCTAACAAGTGTATATAGACTCTCCCCAAAAGTAGTGAGCAAAGCCTTGCTTTTGCACCTGTCGTCAGCGCGGTTGCATTCGTATATCCGACCTATTGTGGGCGTTCACGCCCTGGCCATTCTGTAGTTCGCGCAGCGGGAGCCAAGCGTTCAATCGATCACGAGGATCATCATTGTTATCGGCCCTGCTCCGCTGCAGTAGCCTGAGCGCAATCAAGGAAGATGCATCAGCAAGGCTCAGTCATACAACCGCACCCTGAAACAGGCGCCGCCCAGTTCCGAATCTTCCAGGCTCAGCTCACCGTCGTAGCTTTCGACGATATCTTCTACCACCGCCAGGCCGATGCCCTGCCCCGGGTTCTGCGCATCCAGACGCTCGCCGCGTTGTAGCACCCGCTCTCGCTGTTGCTGCGGTACACCGGGGCCGTCGTCCTCGATGGTGATCAGGCAGCCGCCAGCCAGCGGTTGCAGCCTGACGCGTACGCGATGCAGGCATAGGCGGTAGGCGTTCTCCAGCAGGTTGCCGAGCAGCTCCATCAGCGCACCACGTTCCATGGTGATCTGGCTGTGCTCGGGCACTTCCAGTGTCGCTTCGACGCGCTTGTCGCGATAGACCTTGTCCAGCGAACGGCACAAGCCGTCGAGCACCGGCCAGACCTGCTCGCGATGGCGTACCAGGCCACTGCGGCGCAGGCTGGCGCGCTGCAGTTGATAGCCGACCTGCTGGCTCATGCGTTCGATCTGCGCCTGCATCAGCTGCGCCTGCTCGCGATTTTCGTGTTGAACGGCAAGGGTTTCGCCAATGCCCTGCAAAACGCTGAGTGGTGTTTTCAGGCTGTGGGCGAGGTCTTCCAGCGAGTCGCGATATCGCTCGCGCTGACGCCGCTCACTGTCGAGCAGGCGGTTGAGGGAATTGGTCAGGCGTAGCAGTTCGCGTGGATGTTCATCACTCAGGCGCTGGCGAGTGCCCGCCTCCACGCCATCAAGCTCGTCGCTGATGCCGCGCAGGCTGCGAAAACCCCAGGTCAGGCCGAACCAGAGCAGACCTAACAACACCAGCAAGGCGATGCCCAGCCACAGACGCAGTTGCCAGGCAAAGCCGTTGAATAGCCCCTGGTATTCGCGCGTCGGCTGCATGGTCACGATGCTCAGCGCGGCTTGGTCGCCGCGCAGCAAATCCACTTCCACGTCGTATACGAAGTATTCCTGGCCGCTGTCGTCGCGAATGCGGATGAACTCGTGGCCGCGACCGTCGTAGCGCGGCAGGTAGCGCACCAACTCGTCGATGGAGGAGCGTGAGCGCCAGATCATCTGGCCCTCACGATCAAAGATGAAGCCCAGCAGGTGCGAGTCGAGGTTGTCGAATTCCTCGTCGGGCATCTTGTCCGGCATGTGCAACTGGCCGTCATGGATGCGGGCGGCAGATATCAGCGCAGCCGCATCGGAGGCCAGACGCTTCTCCACGGTCTGCTCCAGGGCCATGAGGAACACGCCCTGCAAGACAGGCATCAGCAACAGCATGAACAGCATCGCCAACGCGGCGCTGGCCAGCATCAGGCGCAGGCGCAGCGAGCCGAAACGTATGCGCAATTTGCGCAAAGCGGCGCGCGCTCGACTCACTTGCAGCGCTCGTTGAACATGTAGCCCTGGCCGCGCACGGTCTCTATCGGTTTGCCGCCGAGCACACCTTCCAGCTTGCGCCGCAGACGACCGACCAGCACCTCTATGACGTTGGGGTCACGCTCGTCGTCGCCCGGATAGAGTTGCTCCATCAAGCGTTCCTTGGCCACCACCTGCTGGTGATGCAGCATGAGGTATTCGAGAATGCGGTACTCGTAGGCCGTCAATTGCAGCGACTGCTCATCCACTGTGGCCTGCTTGCGATTGAGGTCCAGCACCAGCGACCCCGCCTCGATGGTCGATTTGGTGAACCCGGAAGAGCGTCGCAGCAGCGCGTTCAGCCGAGCCTCCAACTCTTCGAACTGGAACGGTTTGACCACATAGTCGTCAGCGCCGCAGGACAGCCCTTCGACCTTGTCCTGCCAGTTACCGCGCGCGGTGAGGATCAGGATCGGAAAATTCTTGTCCTGGCTGCGCAGCTCACGGATCAGGTCGATACCGCTCATACCCGGCAGACCGAGATCGACCAGGGCCAGGTCATGATTGAAGGACTCAGCTCGGTACAGTGCTTCTTCGGCGGTGCGCACGGCGTCCACCACATGCCCGTTTTCACTGAGGCGAGTGAACAGGTGGTGACGCAGTAACGCCTCATCCTCCACCACCAGCAATTTCATGAGTTGTCCCCTTTTTTAGTTGTACGAAGGCCGGGCAAATCAGTCGATGTGAAAACTACTGCGCTCGGCCATGCTGCGTTAAAACCCGGCTCAGAATGCTCATTTACAAGTCGTAAACTGCGCTTCTTCGCCGGTTTTATTCGCTGGCGCTCACCCTTCGGGCCAACCTTCGGTTGTTACTCCCGCTGGTCGTTGCGCCTTGCCTGACCTTCGCTCGCTACGTTTTCACTCGGACTGATGCCCGGCCTGGTAACGCTAAGCCGCCATTAGAAGGCGAAGTTGGCGCCGAGGTAGAGCTGCGAACTGCTATGCAGGTCCAGCGACCCGGCCTTGCCTTCACCACGCGGTGCCATTTCTGTGCTGGCGTTGGTACGCAGATAACGATAGCCGGCTTCGATCGAGGTATTGTTGTTCAGTTCCTGCAGGATACCGGCCTGCAAACCTGCAGCAAATCCGATATCGCTGTCGCGGGAGAAGCCGCGGCTTTCCTGCTCGAGCTTGACTAGGCCGGCGGTTACACCACCGAACAGCTTGGTGTTGTTGCTGCCCAGCGGGACGAACATGTCGTAGCTACCGAGCAGATTCTGCTGACGCAGTTTGTAGCCATTGTGACTGTCGGAGACATTCTCGTAGGTCGCGTAGTAGCGACCGTCAGCAGTCTTCTGGCCGGCGCGGACACCCCAGGTACCCTCGCCATTGATCACTTTGTCCAACTTGGGATTGCCGAGGTTGGCATTCAGCGCGTTGGACTTCTGAATGTTGTTGTCAGTCTGACCCCAGGTCAGGCCGACGAAATTGTCGTTGGCTTGGGCAGCGGTTGCGCCCAGGGCCAGGCAGGTAGCGAATGCGATGCGGTTCAGGGTGATTTTCATTGAATCCTTCCTCTCGTTGCAGTTTTGATCAACTCGGCAACAAGTCTGCGGGAAGACTACTGAATCCCTCCTGAACCCTCCTTGAACCTGCACTGAACGAGCGACAAACAGCCTAGATACGCCGTACCAGAGCCCCTGCGACGACAAACAAATAGGCCAGCACAGCCAGCAATGCCAGCCAACCGGCGTGCTCCCAGACATAGCCACCGACGTAGCCCACCAGGCTGGAGCCGAGGTAATAGGCACACAGGTACAGTGCCGATGCCTGCGCCTTGGCCCCCTGCGCATGGATACCGACCTGCCCGCTGGCAACCGCATGAGCCGCGAAGAAACCCAGGGTGAACAGCGCCAGCCCGATCACCGCAGCGCTCAACCAGGGCGTCGCACATAGGGCCACACCCAACAACATCAAGCCGATCCCGCCGTGCAACACCTGGCGGGCGCCGAAGCGTGGCACCAGGCGCCCTGCCCAACCGGCACTGAAGATGCCCAGCAGGTAGACGGTGAACAACAGGCCGATCACCGTCGCCGACAGGTTGAACGGCGCGCCGGCCAGGCGAAAGCCAACATAGTTGAACAGCGCAACGAAGCCGCCCATGAGCAGGAAGGCCAGAGCGAACAGCACGCGCAAACGCGGGTTGCTCAGGTGCAAGGCGAAGTTGCGCAGCAGCCCGCGCAAGGACAGCGGCTGGGCGGTGAAATGCCGTGAAGGCGGCAACAGCCAGATAAACAGCCCCAGCGCCAACAGGCCAAGCCCGGCAATGCCGCCCAGGGCCCAGGGCCAACCGCCCAGGTCACTGAGCAGACCAGCCAGCAAACGCCCGAGCAAACCGCCAAGCGCCGTACCACCGATATACAGCCCCATCGCCGCCGGTAGCGCTTCGGGGTCGAATTCTTCGCCGACATAGGCCATGGCCAACGCAGGTAAACCGCTCAATGCCAGCCCCAGCAGCGCGCGCAGAATCAGCAAACTGCCCCACTCTTCTACCAGCGCGCAGGCGATCCCCAGAATTGCTGCCAACCCCAGCGCCGCAGCCATGACCGGCTTGCGCCCCCAACTCTCGGCCAATGCGCCGGATACCAGCAGGCACAGCGCCAGGCTCAGTGTGGTCAGCGAAAGCGCCAGGCTGCTACTGGCCGCAGACACGCGAAAGTGCGCCGCCAGCAGAGGTAGCAGCGGCTGCACGCAGTAGAGCATGGCGAAGGTGGCGAAGCCGGCGCAGAACAGCGCCAGGGTGGCACGCCGGTAACCGGCGCTGCCACGGGTAAGGTGGGTAGCGGACATCAGGCAGACTCATGAAGCACGGCGCAGGTTCGGCCGAGGCAAAAGCTTAGCATGCTACCTATCGTTGCGACTGCCCGACGTGGCGGTTTTCTCGGTGTTACTGCCCGCGCAACTGCTTGAGATGCGCCTGCAAGCCTGCCGACGTCTGCTCGCCTACCAGACGCTCGCGCAGCTTGCCGTCGGCATCGACTATATAGGTCACCGGCAGTACATCATTGTGCGGCAACTCGAAGCGCGCCGCCGGGTCCTGCGCCAGCACGGTGAAACGAATGTCGAAACTGTCCGCTGCGCGCTTGAGGTCATCCCCCTGCAGGGCATCGAAATTGACGCCGATCACTCGTGCCGACTGGGTTTTCAGTTCTTCTTCCAAAGCGTTGAGCTCGGGAATTTCCGTGCGACACGGCGCACACCACTCAGCCCAATAATTAATGACTAGCCACTGGCCATCCAGGCTCTCAGCCGTTACCTTTCGTCCATGCTGATCAAGGCCGTAATCTTCGGCACAAGCCGTCAGCAACAGACCGGCGCAGATACTCAAAACAGCCTTGCCGAATTTCCGGAGCCCTAAGCCCATGTACTCGATCCTCGTCCACCCGGGGTTGATATGACGCTGGATGCCCTGCGCCTGGAAGTACCGGACATCCGCGAGGACAACAGCTTATCGCCGGCGGAAATCGCCCAGCGACTCGCGGCTGCTCGCCATCTGGAGCCGGAACATGGCCTGCAACAAGTGCTGGGCCTTTTGTTTTCGCTCAATCGCAGCGCTCTGACCTTACTGGAAAGACAGCGTGCGCTGCAAAACTTCAGTGACGAGTACCGCCATTACACCAGCCTTGCCAATCGCCAGCATCCGCCAAGCCCATTATTCGTGCGGCTGTGCGGCGAATTAGCGATCGGTTTCAAACGCCTGCTACTGCAAATTTTGCAGGGTCGCCAGCCGTCGATGCCGCACCTGGCGTGGTGCCTGTACATGGCCCAGCACTTTCTAGCTCAGCAGTTGCTGCGCCACTACCAACTGTACCAAGAGCCGCCTGCAACGCTCTGGCGCGACAGCCACTTGCTGTACTGGATCGGCGAACATCAGCAGTGCCTGGATGAGCCCGTGGCGGCGGCCTTCGAGCCGAAGCCATCCAGCACCCTGCGCGGGCTCTATCAGCAGATGCTGTTATTGGCCCTGAGCAATCCATTTCATCTCGATGAAGGCGAATGCCTGGCCCTGTTCAGTGCGCTGGCCCCTTTGGCAGCACTGGCCAGGTTGCAAGCCTGGGACGATGAAGACGATGCCGAAGGTCCGGTGGTCGACCTCAGCGAATCACAGGCTTGCCTCAGTTTCGAACAACGTATCGAAGGCGAAGCCGCCAATCTGCGCCGCTTCGAACTGGGCGCGCTGCTGATTGCCCTGCACGAACCCGCGCCCCTGCAAAGCGCGCAGGAGCGCCAGTTGCTCGAACGAGTGCGCCAGCACTGGCTGGGCCGCCAGCAACGTCGACATGAACGCGCCGAGCTGGAAGGCCAATGCAGTCTGGTGGTAGGCCTACCGGCCATTCATGCGCAGCTGCTGGATAAACTGCCGCAGCGTACCGAGGCGCAGATTCTCGACGCCAGCCCGGGCGGCGCGCGCCTGCTGTGCAACGCCAACGAGGGTGGACAACTGCAGGTCGGGCAACTGGTTCTGCTGCTGACCAACGCCACACCGACGTTGGCCCTGGTACGTTGGCGTCATCTCAATAGCGAAGGCCTGCACCTCGGGCTGCGGTATCTGAAAGGCCTGCCGCGGCCGATCTGGCTGCGGCGTGCACCCAATGCGCAGACTCACCCTGGCGTACTGCAAAGCACCCCGGCACCGGGCAACGGTTGGCACCACGGCCTGTGGTTGCCCAACGGCCAGTTCAGCTCCGGCGAGCACCTTTGGCTGCAATTGGCCAGCGTGCATAACCAAGCGATTTTGCCGCTGCCCGACAGCAACCTGCAGACCTCATCGGTTACCCGCCACCCGCTGCGCCTGGCCTGATATACAAAACTGCGACGCCAGTCACGCGGCCTGTCCGCCGAGTGCACAGTTTCGCCAACAGGTGGCTGCTTATAATTCCTGGCACTCAAGTCTCACCCAGCCTGGAATTTCACCATGTCCCAAGCGCAAGACAAGCTGATTGGCTCCGTGCCCTCGCGCATCGTCGACGTCGCTCACCTGCTGGTCACCCCCTACGAGGGGCGCGTGGCCGAATACAACGTCGCCACCTGGCTGCAATTGCCGGGGCTGGCCAACCTGCCGGTATCGCTGCTGGTGAGTTATCGCGACGGGGACAAGCGCCGCGAGGTGAATGTCGACCATGGCAAGGTCAATGCCCATGGCAAGATCCTGCTCTCCGGGATCGCTCGCATGCCGGTGCGGATGAAGATCGAAGACATGCAGGTACGCCTGCGCTCAGCTGTGCCGGCGCAGAGCCTGGTGGTCGAGGAATTCTTCGTTCAAGCCGTCGAATTGGCCAACAGCGAGAGCCGCCAGGCCATGGCCTGAACCAGAACGGCAACATCGAACCCCGCGCAGTGACGCGGGGTTTTGCTTTCAGCCAGAGGAAACTCCGGGGCTGGGCGCAGCCTGCGGGCTTGAATCGTCAGCGTCTGGCTGCAGGTTTTCGGCAACCACATGCTCGAGCAACGACTCCGGCCAACGCGCGAACTGCAGCCCGGTGATTCGGTTGAGCCGCTCCAGCGCCTCCTGCGGATCGCGTCGATGAAGGTGGATTACCCTGTTTTTTACCGTCATTACTGCCTGCGCCCTCAGCGATCCCTGCCCCTGCTGGCAGTTCGATAGCAACTGCTCCTGCAGTAGCTAGAAGCGTGCCAGCCCTTGTACAACGCATTCCTTGGCGCCTACCCCTTGCGTTCAGGCCACGGCAGGACTAGCCAACGCCTGAAACTGACGTTTTTTGTCACCCTTTCTGGCGCCCCATTGCCCGACACGCCGCGCGGGTTTGCTCAGCCCTTCCCCGGCAACCAATCCGCCAGACTGGCTCCGAATTGCTCCTCACGCTCCGCTTGCATGCGCTCCAGCCCCTCGCGCAATGCCGGGTACCAAGGCTCGTCGAGCTGAGCGGGCAGTTGCGACAAACTCGGCAATGGCCAGGGACTGCACTCGAGCAATTGATACAGGGAGAAGTTGTGCAGATCGCGGCACAGCACCCACCCTCCGCCATTGGCCTTGCATGCCAGGTGCTCGCGCTCGAGAAAATCCATCACCTGCGCCCACTCGTCTTCGGGCAACCGCCAGCCCGCACGTTGCATGTCGCCGTAATGCAGAGCCTCGCCCTTCTGCTGACGTTTGAGCAAAAGCCGCAACACCACCAGCACAATCAGCCCCTTGGGGATAGGCTCGCGGCGCCAGTGCCGCGGTTGCGACAGGCCATACACCAGCTCGGCGCCCAGCAGCACGATCAACCAGGACAGATAGATCCACACCAGAAACAGCGGCACCGTGGCGAAGGCGCCGTAGATCAGGTGATAACCGGGAAAAAGCCGCACATAGAGGCCGAACAGCGCCTTGGCAACCTCAAACAGCACGGCGCTGAACAGGCCGCCCAGCAGAGCATGAGACAACGGCACCCGAGTGTTGGGGACCGCGGCATAGAGCAAGGTAAAGGCCGCGATGCTCGATAACAACGGCGTGAAAGCAAGCAGCGTCTTGGCGCCGATTACTGCGTCCGGCCCGGATATCAGTGACAGCGAGGCTATATAGGTACTGACTGCAAAACCGGCCCCCAGCAGCAGCGGCCCAAGGCTGAGAATCGCCCAGTACAGCAGGAAACTGGACATCCCGCGGCGTGGCTGACGTACCCGCCAGATCACGTTGAAGGTCTTCTCGATGGTCACCAGCATGAGGAAGGCGGTAACGGCCAGCAGGCCGACGCCGAACCAGGTCAGCTGCCGCGCCTGCGTGGTGAACTCACGCAGATACTCCTGCACCGTCTCGCCAGTGGAGGGTACGAAGTTGTTGAAGATGAACCCCTGGATTTCCTCGCCCACCCCCTGGAACGCCGGAATTGCCGACAGCATGGCGAAGGTCACGGTCATCATCGGCACCACGGCGAACAAGGTGGTGTAGGTCAACGCCGCTGCATTGCCTGCGCCGCGGTTATCCACGAAACGCTGATACAGGCTGAGCCAGAACCCCATCCAGTCCTTCAAACGACGCAGCATGACCTCTCCTTAGCCCTCAAACCTAAACAGACAGACAATGCGCCGCGTAAAAAGGTCGCAGCAAAGCCGCCGCAGCGGTTTGCGTGCATCCGCGCATCAGGCGGTTAGAATAGCCGCCACTTCAAGCCGGATGCGAGCCACCATGACCGACCTGACCCTCTACCACAACCCGCGCTGCTCGAAATCCCGCGGTGCTCTGGAGCTGCTGCAAGCCCGCGGCCTGCAACCGCACGTCGTGCGCTATCTGGAAACGCCACCCAGCGCCAGCGAGCTCAAGAGCCTACTCGGCAAGCTGGGTATCTCCGCACGCGACCTGCTACGTAGCGGCGAGGACGAATACAAGACGCTGGGCCTAAGCGATGCCAGCTTGAGTGAGGCGCAACTGATCCAGGCCATGGTCACGCATCCCAAGCTGATCGAGCGCCCGATCCTCATCGCTGGCGACAAGGCCGTGATCGGCCGCCCACCGGAAAAAGTACTGGAGCTGCTGGCATGAGCGCGCCCTACATCCTGGTGCTCTACTACAGCCGCCATGGCGCCACCGCGCAGATGGCCAAACAGATTGCCCGTGGCGTCGAGATGGCTGGCCTGGAGGCGCGCCTGCGCACCGTGCCTGCGGTATCCAGCGAATGCGAGGCCGTCGCGCCGAGCGTGCCGGCGGACGGCGCCATGTACGCCACCCTGGATGATCTGAAGAACTGCTCGGGTCTGGCCCTGGGCAGCCCGACCCGTTTCGGCAACATGGCGGCGCCACTCAAGTACTTCATCGATGGCACCAGCAATCTGTGGCTGACCGGCGAACTGGTCGGCAAGCCGGCTGGCGTGTTCACCTCCACCGCCAGCCTGCATGGCGGTCAGGAGACCACCCTGCTGTCGATGATGATCCCACTGCTGCACCACGGCATGCTGCTCTGCGGCCTGCCCTACAGCGAAGCGGCACTGCTTGAAACCCGTAGCGGTGGCACGCCCTACGGCCCCAGCCACCATGCGGGCGGCGACGGTAAACGCGCGCTGGACGAACATGAAGTCACCCTGTGCCGTGCACTGGGTCAACGCCTGGCGCAAACCGCCAGCAAACTGGAGCGCTGAACGTGGCCCGAGCGAAGAAACCCTTGCCCAGCCTCGAGTGGCTGGAGCCACGGGTCAAACTCAGCCGAGCGCTGAGCCTGTTCAGCTTTATCGCCCTGCTGACCCTGCTGCTGGTGTGGAACCTCGCCTTCGCCGATCTGCATGGCGCGCGGGTCGGCGTGGTGCTGGCCATTCAACTGCTGCCGCTGGCGTTACTCGCCCCCGGCATGTTGCTGGGCAACGCCCGCGCTCATGCCTGGGCCTGCTTCGTGGTCAACATCTACTTCATCCAGGGCGTACTCGCCGCCATCGATCCGGCGCGTGCACTGTTCGGCGCACTGGAGGCCGTGATCAGCTTCGGCCTGTTCTGCTGCGCATTGCTCTACACCCGCTGGCGTTTTCAGTACGACCGCAAGCTGGCTGGGGAATAAACGTCCTGGTGTGGGAGCGAGCTCTGCTCGCGAAGCGCTTGTGCAGCCAAGAGTTCGCGAGCAGAGCTCGCTCCTACACCTGAGTTCCCGAAGCAGTTACCAGCCCAGCGTTTCCTTGAGGAAGGGAATGGTCAGCTTGCGCTGGGCCTGCAGCGAGGCCTGATCGAGGCGCTCCAGCAGCTCGAACAACGCACTCATGCTGCGCTCGCCCCGAGTGAGGATGAAGCGACCGACCTCGTCGCTCATCTGCAAGCCACGGCGCGAGGCGCGCAGCTGCAGAGCGCGCAGCTTGTCCTCGTCGGACAGCTCATGCAGTTGGAAGATCAGCGAAAGGGTCAGTCGCGACTTCAGATCAGGCAGTTGAATCGGCAACTCGCGCGGTGACATGGTGCCTGCCAGCAACAAGCGCCTGCCACTGTCACGCAGGCGGTTGAACAGGTGGAACAAACCTTCTTCCCAGTCGCTACGTCCGGCCACGGCATCGAGATCATCGAGACAGACCAGCTCGCAGAGTTCCAGGTTGTCGAGCAACTCCGGGCCGTGCTGCACCACTTCGCTGAGCGGCAGATACACCACCGCTTCGCCACGCTGTTCGAAACGCAGGCAGGCCGCCTGCAGCAGGTGGCTGCGCCCGACGCCTTCGGCGCCCCACAGGTAGATCAGGCTTTCCGTCCAGCCGGCGTCGGCCTCGCACAAGCGCTCGACATAGCCCAGGGCCGCAGCATTGGCGCCGGGGTAGTAATTGGCGAAGGTGGCGTCATCACGCAGACGCACCCCCAGAGGCAGCTGGATTGGTTTCATGCTCAGGGTCTGTTCCCGTTTCGGCGCGAGCCGCGTTGCTGCGCCAAATGGCGCCAGGCCAGGCGTGGAGCGCAGGTAATGGTCGCTCCCTTGCCAAGCTCCACAACGCAGCATGGCGCCATTTGCCGCGCAACCCGAAGGGCCGGGCCAGTTTTTGCGCGCTGCTGCGTTATTCGTCGTTCATTTGGAATAACCAAATCTCTCTCCTCATGCCTTGCCCCGCGCAAAAACTGGCCCCGGCGCGGCCGCGGCGAAACGGGAACAGACCCTACCTCGTCGGCTCGTCGGAACCGCTATTGGACTCTCCGTAAAGGCCGGAAAGTTTATACAAATCATGGGCATGGCGCAGCAGAACCATGATCACGGCAGCAACCGGCAAGGCCAGCAGCACGCCGGTAAAGCCAAACAGCTGGCCACCCGCGAGGATGGCGAAGATCACCGCGACCGGGTGCAGGCCGATGCGATCGCCCACCAGCATGGGCGTGAGGACCATGCCCTCGAGCAACTGGCCGATCATGAACACCACGCCAATACCGATCAGCGGATAGGGCTCGAGACCGAACTGGAACAGCGCAGCGGTCAGCGCCGCACCGATACCGACGATAAAGCCCATGTAAGGCACGATACTGGCCAGGCCCGCCAACACACCGATCAACAGCCCCAGCTCCAGCCCCACCGACATCAGGCCAACCGAATAGATGACACTCAGCGCCAGCATCACCAGCAATTGGCCGCGCAGGAAGGCGCCCAGCACTTCATGGCATTCGCCAGTCAGTTTGACGATCAATCCTTCGCGCTGGCGTGGCAGCAGGCGGCGCACGCGCTCGACCAGCAGATCCCAGTCGCGCATCAGGTAGAAGCTCACCACCGGAATCAGCATCAGGTTGCCGAGCCAGGCCAGCAGTGCCAACCCCGAGGATGTCGCCTGGGCCAGCACCGCCTTGAGCACATCGGTGGTCTTGCCAATGTTGTCGGTAAAGACCTGCTTGAGTTGATCGACCTGCAGCAGGTCATCCTGCAGCCCCAGATGCGACTGCGACCAAGGCAAGGCCGTGCCTTGCAACCAATCGAGCATTTCCGGCGCCAGCTGATATAGACGCACCAGCTGTCGTCCCAGCATGGGCACCAACACCAGCAGCAGGATCAGCAATACCAGAGCGAACAGCGCGAATACCACCACCACGCCCCCCGTGCGCGACAGCCGATGCCGCTCGAGACGGTCGACCAGCGGGTCGCCCATGTAGGCCAGCAGGATACCGATCAGGAACGGGGAAAGAATCGGGTGCAACAGGTACAGCAGCCAGCCGAGCAGAAACAGCCCAGCCATCCATAGCCAACGGGTGGAATCGGTCATGCTCGCGTCCTCGATGCGAAACGGCGCCAGGAAGGCGCCGCGTAACTGGGCTGTGGTCTACCCGGCGCAGATTCTACCAGCGAAAGCGCAATTGATCGGTGCGCGGCTTCACCTGCGGCGCCTCGGTTGCAGCGGCCTCCGGGTTCTCTACTGGCTCAGCAGCATCGAGCGGCTCACTGACTTCCTGCAGTTGCCCCAATGCCAGTTGCGCGCGCAGCTGCTCCGGGCTAGCGCTGACCTGATAAACCAGGCGCTGGCCGTCGATTTCCTGCAAACGCGCGGCGAAGGGTTCGAGCAAGCGCTCCAGTGCCGCGAAACGGCCCAGGTCTGCGCCTTCGATCACCAGCGTCAGGCTCTGCGCAGCACCCGGTTTGACCAGGAAACGCGGCGCCAGGCGCTCGGCCACGGCCAGCAGCACTGCATCGGCCAGCGCAGCCTGATCGGCGGCCTCTGCCTTGCCCTGCTCGCGCTCGTCACCCAGCCACAGGCGCCAGGTCGCCTGCCAGCTGCCGCCGCTTTCAGTCGCCTGCACGGCCAGCAAGGCATCGGCGCCATAGCGCTCGGACGCCTCGCGCAGGGCTTGTGGATCGTTGGCCAGCAGCACATCGGCAGTACCCAGCGCCTGCTCGCTCAGGTCCGCCAGCGGCAAACGCAGTGGCAAGCCACGATGTTGCGCGGCATCGCGCAGCAGTGCCGATGCGCTCTGGCTTTCACCAACCAGCTGGCTGCCTTCCGGCGACTCGTTGAGCCACCAGGTCAGGATGGCCGGGCGATTGGCGCCCCACAGGGCCAGGCCGGCCTGACGCAACTGGCGCTCGGTACTGCCCGGATCGAACTCGACCAGCAGCGCGTCACCTTCATAACCGTACTGGCTGACGATCTGCTGCGGGTCCTTGCGCAGCCCTTCCAGCTCGGCACTTTGCAATGCCTTGGCGTCGCCGGTCAGGCGTAGCACCAGCGTCTGCAGGGCTTTCTGCATGGCAGCGTCGCGAGTTTCCGGCTGTTGGTCGGCCACGGGCTCGCGCACCTGGTACAGACCGGTAACCGGCGCGGCCAATACCGGCAGGCTCAGCAGCGACAGACAGAGGAACAACAGGCGGATGGGCAAACGCATTGGGGTGGACTCTCGCAAGGGATGGCCGCACGGCGGGCGGGCACAAAGGCCTATACCTTAAACAGCCGCTCAAGCCCCGGCAACCAGAGCCAGTGCCTGCGACGAAGCGCATGCACACGAGTGGCCGCTACCGGGCAAGCCTGATAAAATCGCGCGCCTTCGCCAGCCGGTACGCGCGCCGGGCTCCTTGGATGAGCCTGCGCCACGTCGGCGCCTACACGAACTCCCCATCCAAAGGCCCGGATCTATGAGCAAGCAACCCTCCATCAGCTACAAGGACGCAGGCGTCGACATCGATGCCGGTGAAGCCCTGGTCGAACGCATCAAAGGCGTCGCCAAGCGCACTGCGCGTCCGGAAGTCATGGGAGGCCTGGGCGGCTTCGGCGCCCTGTGCGAGATCCCGGCCGGCTACAAGCAACCGGTACTGGTGTCCGGCACCGACGGTGTCGGCACCAAGCTGCGCCTGGCACTGAACCTGAACAAGCACGACAGCATCGGCCAGGACCTGGTCGCCATGTGCGTCAACGACCTGGTGGTCTGCGGCGCCGAGCCGCTGTTCTTCCTCGACTACTACGCCACCGGCAAGCTCAACGTCGACGTCGCCGCCACCGTGGTGACCGGTATCGGCGCTGGTTGCGAACTCGCTGGTTGCTCCCTGGTCGGTGGTGAAACCGCCGAAATGCCGGGCATGTACGAAGGCGAAGACTACGACCTGGCCGGCTTCTGCGTCGGCGTGGTGGAAAAGGCCGAGATCATCGACGGCTCCAAGGTCGTCACCGGCGACGCCCTGATCGCCCTGCCTTCCTCCGGCCCGCACTCCAACGGCTACTCGCTGATCCGCAAGATCATCGAAGTCTCCGGCGCCGACATCGAGCAGGTGCAACTGGACGGCAAGGCTCTGGCCGACCTGCTGATGGCGCCGACCCGCATATACGTCAAGCCGCTGCTCAAGCTGATCAAGGACACCGGTGCGGTCAAGGCCATGGCCCACATCACCGGCGGCGGCCTGCTGGACAACATCCCGCGCGTACTGCCGCAAGGTGCACAGGCCGTGATCGACGTGGCCAGCTGGAATCGCCCGGCTGTGTTCGACTGGCTGCAGGAGCAAGGCAACGTCGACGAGCATGAAATGCACCGCGTGCTGAACTGCGGCGTCGGCATGGTCATCTGCGTCGCTCAGGATCAGGTTGAAACCGCCCTGGCCAGCCTGCGCGCCAGCGGCGAGCAACCTTGGGTCATCGGCCAGATCACCGCCGCAGCAGAAGGCGCAGCCCAGGTTCAGTTGAACAACCTGAAAGCCCACTGATGCCCTGCAATGTCGTCGTCCTGATCTCCGGATCAGGCAGCAATCTGCAAGCGCTGATCGACAGCGTCGGCCACGACGGCAATCCGGCCCGAATCGGCGCGGTTATCTGCAACCGCGCCGATGCCTATGGCCTGGAGCGAGCGAAACAGGCCGGGATCGCCACCGGCCTGCTCGACCACAAGCAGTTCGATGGCCGCGACGCCTTCGACGCAGCCCTGATCCAGGCCATCGATGCCCACCAGCCTGACCTGGTGGTGCTGGCTGGCTTCATGCGCATTCTCACGCCGGGCTTCGTTCAGCACTACGCAGGCCGCCTGCTGAATATCCATCCGTCACTGCTACCCAAGCACAAGGGGCTGCATACCCATCAGCGCGCCCTGGAAGCCGGCGACAGCGAACACGGCTGCAGCGTGCACTTCGTGACCGAGGAACTCGATGGTGGCCCTCTGGTCGTACAAGCTGTGTTGCCGATCAAGGCAGACGACACGGCCGAAAGCCTTGCTCGCCGCGTGCACCAGCAGGAACACCAGATCTATCCGCTGGCAGTGCGATGGTTTGCCGAAGGCCGCTTGCGTCTTGGCGCTCAAGGCGCAATGCTGGATGGCCAGCCGCTGCCCGCCAGCGGCCACCTGATTCGAACCTAGGAGACTCTATGCGTCGTGCCCTGCTGTTCGCCCTGACACTGTTCAGCCTGTCCGCCTTTGCCGAGGACCTGCAGCCCTTCTCCGCCAGCTACACCGCGGACTGGAAGCAGCTGCCGGTCAGTGGCAGCGCCGAGCGCAGCCTCAAACGTGAAGACGACGGCCGCTGGACCCTCAACTTCGAAGCCTCGATGCTGGTCGCCGGCCTCACCGAAGAAAGTACCTTCCGCGTCGACAACGGCGCCCTGCTGCCGCTGACCTACCGCCTCAATCGCAGCGGCTTGGGCAAAGGCAAAAAGGTCGAGCAGGACTTCGACTGGGAGCAGAAGCAAGTGATCGGCAGCGACCGTGGCGATGCCGTGCGACTGCCGCTCAACCGTGGCCTGCTGGACAAATCGACCTACCAGGTTGCCCTGCAAGAGGACATTGCGGCCGGCAAGAAGAGCGTGAGCTACCAGGTGGTCGACGGTGACGAGATCGAAACCTATGACTTCCGCGTGCTGGGCGAAGAAGTGGTACGCACCAAGGCGGGCCTGATTGACGCAATCAAGGTCGAACGCGTGCGTGACCCCACGCAAAGCACCCGCAAGACCGTGCTGTGGTTCGCCAAAGACTGGGGCCACCTGCTGGTACGCCTGCATCAGGTGGAAACCGACGGCAAGGAATACCAGATCATGCTCAAGGAAGGCACCGTCGCCGGCAAGGCGGTAGAAGGTCGTCGCGACTGATCTACAACTGAATAAAAAACCGGGCCATTGCCCGGTTTTTTATTGCCCGCCGTAAACGCTGGCAAACAACGCCAGCCCTGGCCTCTCAGTCCTGACTCACCGCACCGATCTTGTGAATCGACAGGTCAGCACCGTTGTATTCCTCTTCCTGACTCAGGCGAATACCCAGCGAAGCCTTGAGCAGGCCATACACCACGAAGCCGCCGACCAGCGCGACCACCACCCCCAACGCAGTGCCGATCACCTGGCTGGCCAGGCTCACGCCACCCAGGCCGCCGAATGCCTCGAGGCCGAAGATGCCGCAGGCAATGCCGCCCCAGATACCGCACAGGCCATGCAGCGGCCAGACGCCGAGCACGTCGTCGATCTTCCACTTCACCTGCGTCGCGGTGAATGCCCAGACGAACAATGCACCGGCAATCGCCCCAGTGACCAGAGCACCGATCGGATGCATCAGGTCCGAGCCGGCGCAAATCGCGACCAGGCCAGCCAGCGGGCCGTTATGCAGGAAGCCAGGGTCGTTGCGCCCTACCAGCAGCGCGGCGACGGTACCGCCAACCATGGCCATCAGCGAGTTGACCGCCACCAGGCCACTGACGCCCTCGAGCGTCTGCGCGCTCATCACGTTGAAGCCGAACCAACCGATGATCAGGATCCACGAGCCCAGCGCCAGGAACGGAATGTTCGAGGGCGCCATGGCCACCAGCTTGCCGTCGCGATAACGCCCGTTGCGGCGCCCCAGCAGCAGCACCGCACCGAAGGCCAACCAGCCGCCCATGGCATGCACCACCACCGAACCGGCGAAGTCATGGAAGCCGGCACCGAAGCGAGCCTCGAGCCAAGCCTGGAAGCCGTAGTTGCCGTTCCAGATCATGCCTTCGAAGAAGGGGTAGACGAAGGCTACGATCAATGCCGTGGCACACAGCTGCGGGCCGAACTTGGCACGTTCGGCAATACCACCGGAGATGATCGCCGGAATCGCCGCGGCGAAGGTCAGCAGGAAGAAGAACTTCACCAGGCCGTAGCCATGGTTCTCCGTCAGCACCGCAGCCGGCTCGAAGAAATTGATGCCGTAGGCGATCCAGTAGCCGATGAAGAAATATGCCAAGGCGGAAATAGCGAAATCCGAGAGAATCTTCGATAACGCGTTGACCTGGTTTTTCTGCCGTACCGTTCCCACTTCGAGAAAGGCAAAGCCGGCATGCATGGCCAGGACCATGATGGCACCCAGCAGGATGAACAGGGTATTGGAGCCGTGGATCAGCGTGGCCACGGCACTGTTGATGTTTTCCATCGAGAAAGAAAACTCCGGAGGCAGAAGAAAAGGCACCAAACAAAGGCACAAACCCGAAAACGCGCACCACAATGCAGCCAAAAACAGTGGGGCGCCCTCGAAAAGTGCCGTCGAGTGGCTCTAAAATAGCGCCACCATATGTCGACATATCGATGCTTATTTCTTGTTAATCAAATGGTTATGCGCGAAATGGACCATCCTGAGCCGCCCCGAAAAAGCCCCATCACAGGGCATTTCTCGACCTTCGCGCACCAGCAAAATGCAATCGCTATACCAAACGCCAGGCCGGTCACTTCCCGACTATTCTTGCGGAACCCTCACGCTGCAGAGCAATCGTAAGTAGCACATACCAACGCAGAGGACTGCTCACTATGCCCCGTAAAGCCGCTACTCCAAGCACCAAGGACGCCCTGCTGGATGAATTCCAGGCTCTGGTCAGCGATACCGAGAAGCTTCTGCAACATTCCGCCAGTCTCGCTGGCGAACACGCCGAGGCCCTGCGTGATGACATTCGTGGCAGCCTCGATCGTGCCCGAGACACCCTGCACAAAGCCGAGTCTGGCCTGCGCGAGCAGGGCAAGATCGCCGTCGACGCCACTGAAGACTATGTGCACAAGCACCCATGGCAGGCACTGGGTTTGTCGGCCGCTATTGGCCTGGTGCTCGGCCTGCTGATCAGCCGCCGTTGACAGCGCCAATGTCCAATGGACCATCGCCAAGGCGCCTGGGGGCGGCCCTGCTGGGCCTCCTACAGGGCCATGTGGCGTTGCTGGCCCATGAACTCGAAGACCAACGCAACCAGGCACTGCGCGCGCTGATTCTCGGCGGCCTGTGCCTGGCCTTCGCCCTGCTCCTGCTGATAGGTCTGTCCGCGCTGTTGCTGATCGTCTACTGGGACAGCCACCGCCTAGTAGTCGCCACGGGTCTTTGCCTGTTCTACGGTTCTGGCTTGGTAGGGTGTGCCACCTGGCTGCTGATCAGTCTGCGCAACGCCGAAACACCGTTCAGCGCCAGCCTGGAAGAACTACAACGTGACCGCGAGCAACTGCTGCCATGACGTCCAACTTGCCACCAGGCGCCTCGCGCCGTCAGTTGCGTAAAGCCGTGCTGCGCATGCGCCTGGAGATGCACCGCCAAGAACTGCGCCATGAAGTGCTGCAAATCAGTCAGCCACTCAAGCAAGTACGTGAGTATGGCCAGCGTCTGCGCCAGGGCAATGCACCCTTTTTGCTCACTGGCGGCGCCTTGGCACTGGCCGGCCTGCTTGGCGGTAAACGCGGTTGGCGACGCTGGTTACGCCTGGCATTGATCGTTGCGCCACTACTTCGGCGCCGGTAAAGCGGCATCGACCGAAACGCAGATTGGTCTAGACCTGGGCTGGCCGCGATCTTGCTTGGTTGAGTAACCAGCCGCCATCAGGCAGCTCAACCGCTCAGCGCTAAGGACATCCCAGGTGATCGACGGACTGCCTTTTGCCGTCTTCCAACCCTTTATCGATACCGCCACCGGTCGCATCGCCGGTGTCGAAGCGCTGGCTCGGCTGCGCGATGACAAGGGCCAGGCTCGCTCGGCCGGGCCGCTTTTCGCCGACCCGAAAACCCCACCCGCCGCCCTGCGCCGCCTTGACCGACAGGTCCGCGAAGATGCCTTGCGCCGCTTCCATCAGGCCCCGGCGGACTGGTTCCTCAGCCTGAACATTTCCCCACGCTGGATCAGCCGCCTGCGCCCAGCGCAGCCACTGCCCAGCCTGATCCAATTACAGCGCAGCGGCATCGACCCGACGCGCATCGTTTTCGAGATCACCGAACTCGGCGGAGCCAGCCAGCGCCTGCCTGACGTGGTGTCGCGCTACCGCGACGCCGGTGCGCGTATCGCCATCGACGACTTTGGTGCCGGTTACTCACAGCTAGACCGCGTGCTGGCGCTGCAACCGGACATCCTCAAGCTGGATATGCGCCTGTTTCAGGAAGCCGCCCGTGGCGGCCCGAGCGGCGAAGTGGTCAAGGCGCTGGCGCAAATGGCCGAAAAAACCGGCTGCTGGATCATCGCCGAAGGAGTGGAAACCGAAGCCGAGCTGAACTTCGCCCTGGAATGCGGCGCCCGCTACGTGCAGGGGTTCTTGTTCGCCAAGCCGGAAGAGGAGCTATTCGCCAGCGATGCCTTCGTCGGCCGCTTCGCACGTCTGCGTGACAACTACGTGCAACAGAAACTCGCCGAGCGCGCGCGCCTGGTCAACCTGCGTCAGCAACTGGCCGAGCTGATGTCCGAGCTGAGATTCTGGGCCGAAAGCGGTGCCCCGACAACGAGCCTGAAAGCACCGGACAACTACCCCTGGCTGTTGCGCATCTATCAGTGCGACCGCCACGGCACCCAACTCACGCCAAACCTGGAGTGGTGCCTAGGGGCATGGCAGGCCGATGATCGTTACCTCGGCCATAACTGGTCATGGCGCCCCTACTTCTATCAACTGCTGGCCGAAGGCTGGGAGGAACGGCGCCTGACCCTCTCCACCACCTATCGCGACGCCACCACCAACCAATACTGCCTGACGGCCGGCCAGTTCATCGATAACGGCCGCCGGCTGCTGCTAGTGGATATCGACGCCGCCGGCCTGTAACCAACCGGGGTTGCAGCCGGCGGCATGAACACCCAAGCTAGGGGCCCGGATCAACCTGGCGAGGATAGGCCTTGGATTGGCACACCCTGCTCACCCGCGAACGTCTCGGTAAACCTGCGCCCAGCTCGGCAGAGCTAGGCCGCAGTCCCTTCCACAAGGATCATGACCGCATCATCTTCTCCGGCGCATTTCGCCGCCTGGGACGCAAGACCCAGGTGCATCCGGTTTCGAGCAACGACCATATCCACACCCGCCTGACCCACTCGCTGGAAGTCAGCTGCGTCGGCCGCTCACTGGCCATGCGCGTCGGTGAGATGTTGCGTGACGATCTGCCCGACTGGTGCACACCGAGTGACCTGGGCATGGTCGTGCAGTCCGCCTGCCTGGCCCACGATATCGGTAACCCGCCGTTCGGCCACTCCGGCGAAGACGCCATTCGCCACTGGTTTCAGCAGGCCGCCGGGCGCGGTTGGCTGGATGCGATGAGCGATGCCGAACGCGGCGACTTTCTCAATTTCGAAGGCAACGCCCAGGGTTTTCGTGTGCTCACCCAACTGGAATACCACCAATTCGATGGCGGCACACGACTGACCTACGCCACCCTCGGCACCTACCTCAAGTACCCCTGGACCGCTCGCCATGCCGACGCTCAGGGCTACAAGAAGCACAAATTCGGCTGTTACCAGAGCGAGCTGCCGTTGCTCGAACAGATCGCCGCCAAGCTCGAGCTGCCACAACTGGAGGCGCAGCGCTGGGCACGCCACCCGCTGGTCTACCTGATGGAGGCCGCGGACGACATCTGCTACGGCCTGATCGACCTGGAAGACGGCGTGGAGATGGAACTGCTCGACTACACCGAAGTGGAGGCATTGCTACTCGACCTGGTGGGCGATGATCTGCCGGAAACCTATCGCCAGCTCGGCCCCAAGGACTCCCGCCGACGCAAGCTGGCGATCCTGCGCGGCAAGGCCATCGAACACCTGACCAACGCCGCGGCCGGTGCCTTCGTCGAGCAACAACACGCCCTGCTGGGCGGCGGCCTGCAGGGTGATCTGGTCGAACACATGCACGGCGCGGCCAAGCACTGTGTGCAGAGCGCGAAATCCCTGGCGCGCGAGAAGATCTTCCACGACAAGCGCAAGACGCTGCATGAAATCGGCGCCTACACCACGCTGGAAATCCTCCTCAACGCCTTCTGCGGTGCAGCACTGGAGCTGCACAGTGGGCGTGCGCCGTCGTTCAAGCATCGGCGCATCCTCGACCTGCTCAGCTACTACGCGCCTGAACCCGGCTGGCCGCTGTATCGCTCGTTCATGCGGGTGATCGATTTCATCGCCGGCATGACGGACAGCTACGCTACGGAAATGGCGAGGGAGATGACCGGCCGTTCGAGCCCGATCTGACGAAAACAGCGCATGAAGAACCTGATTCGCAACAGTTTCACCTGGCATGCCGGCCCGCCGGCCTGGGGCCCTGCCGTGGTCGCGGTGCTGGGCTGCGCCCTGCCGCTGGTGCTCGGCCTGTTCACTGCTCACAGTGGTTTTCTCTGGGCCTCGGCAGGCGCTTTTCAGGCCGCCCAGGCCAACCCGTTGCACCGCTTCGGCATGCTGCGCATGCTGCTGCTCACCGGCCTGGGTGCCTGCAGTGCCGGCCTGGGTTTCTGGGCGGGTAGTCACCCCCTGCTCAGCCTGTGCATTTTTGCAGCGTTCGGCCTGCTGTTGGCCTGGCTGCAACGCTTCGGTAGCGAAGCCGGCAAGCTGGGTATCGGCCTGAGCATCTGCCTGTGCCTTGGCCAGGGACAGTTCGGCATCGGCAATCTGCACAACCCCTACGCAGTGGCCACGCTGTTCATCCTCGGCGGGCTCTGGGTCATGCTGCTGGCCTTCGGCCTGCGCGGCCTGCATGGTCTGCGCATGTGGCCGTACATGCCGCGCTTTCTCGCCATTCTCAAGGTGCTCAAGCGCCACGCGCAGCGCCTGCCGCGCCAACAGTGGCGCCTGCACGCCCTGGCCTGCATGCTGGCTTTCGCCGCCTCGGGGCTGATCGTCAACCTGGCCGGTCTGTCGCGCGGCTATTGGTTGACCCTGACCGTCATCAGCACGCTGCAACTGGAATTCCAGGGCAGCCTGGTGCGCGCCCTGCAGGCCAGCCTGGCCAGCCTGGCCGCCGCCGGCCTGCTGATCATCTTCGGCCACAGCCTGCAGAGCCCACCGATGATGGTGATGACCCTGCTGGCGCTGGTGTTTCTCAGCCGCGCACTGCAGGCCAATCACTATGGCCTGTTCGTGCTGCAGACCAGCCTCTGCTTCGTGCTTCTGGCCGAGAGCCTGTCGCATGACTGGCACCTTGCCGAGGTTCGCCTGCTCAACGCACTGATCGGCGTCGCCCTGACCCTGACCATCGCCTTGCTGGTGCATGGCCTGCGCCTGCAACTGAACAAACCGGGCAAGACCGAAGATAGTTCGCAACAGCCTTTATAACGTTTAGGCAGATTCGCCCACACTTCACTATGCTGTTGGAGCCTGCAGCGCCAGCAAGGAGTGAAGTGCGATGCCCAATACAGCGGTTGCGCGCGAACGCCGTTTTCCCCTGCATGTTCACATCAGCGTCCTGTTCACCTTGCTACTGCTGTTCACCGGCGTGGTGCTGGGGCTATTCAACTATCAACAGACCAGCCGACTGATCTTCTCCAGCAGTTCGACCCTGTTCGAGCGCATCCAGTACGACGTGCAGAAGGATCTGGATAGCACCTATCGCCCGATACGCCATCTGCTCAGCCTGCTGGCGCTGCACCCCGCCACCCAGGCCGATACGCTCGACGAACGCCTGGAAATGTTGCCGCTGTTCGTTCAGGCCCTGCGCGACAACCCCAAGCTGGCCTCGATCTACCTGGGTTATGAAGATGGTGATTTCTTCATGGTCAGACCGCTGCGCAGCGACATGCTCAAGCAACGCTTCGACGCACCGGACAAAGCCGCGTACCAGGTCTGGGCCATCGACCGCAGCAGCGTCGGCACCGACAGCGACTACCTGTTCTATGACGGCTCATTGAACCCGCTCAGCCGCCGGCAGAACCTCAGCGAACCCTATGATCCGAGGCAACGCGAGTGGTTCAAACGCGCCCGCGGCGACGGTGGGCAGATCACCACCGCACCCTATCTGTTCTTCTCCACCCAGGAAATCGGCACCACCCTGGCCAGGCGTAGCGGCCTGACCACGGTGATCGGCGCGGACCTGACCCTGGATGACCTGTCCGCGACCCTGGCCAGCCATCGCGTCACCCCCAACACCCAGGTGGTGCTTGCCGACAGCGATGGCAACGCCGTGGCCTACCCCGAGAGCAGCCGTCTGCTCAAGGAGGTCGACGGCAAGGTATCGCTGGTCAAGGTCAGCGAGCTCAACCCGGCCTTGGGTGAACTGCTGGCCGGCCAGTTGAACGAAAAGGACGCAGGCGTCATCGAGCTTGCCAAGCAACGCTGGGCCATGGCCCATCGGCACATTCAGGAAGGCGGCCCGCAAGGTTTGCATCTGGCGCTACTGGTCCCCGAGCAGGAGCTGCTGGCCGAGGCCTACCGCATCCGCTGGCAGGGTGCCCTGATCACCCTCACCACCCTGTTGCTGTGCCTGCCCCTGGGCTGGCTGACCTCGCGCCTGGTGGTCAAACCGCTGCGCAGCCTGGTGCAGGAGGCGCAGGCCATCCGCCGCTTCGACTTCGCCTATCCGGCCAGCGGGCGCTCGCCGATTCTCGAGGTCGACCAGCTGGCGGTGTCCATGACCAGCATGAAGGACACCCTGTCGAGCTTCCTCGACATCGCCGCCAGCCTGTCTGCGGAAACCCAGTTCGAAGCGCTGATCAAACGCGTGATGGACGCCACCGTCTCCATCAGCGATGCCCAGGGCGGCCTGCTCTACCTGCTGGACAACGACAGCGGCCGCCTGGAGCCCCATGGGCTGATCATCGACGGTCAGAGCCGCAACCTCGCCGACCTCGGCATCCACGGCCTGGCCCATGACGACCCAACCCTGCCCACCTGGTTACAACGCCCGGCCAGCGGTGGTAACAGCATCGCCACCTCCATCGGCTTTGATCAGGCGGGGAAATTCCAGGGGCTGCTGTCGGCCATGGATAGCCCGCGTCTGCATCTGATCGCGGCCGGCCTGCACAACCGTCAGGGCGATACCGTCGGCGTGCTGGTGCTGCTGCAACGTGACACCGGCGAGAACAGCGAGAGCATGCTCAGCCCCGACCGTGTCGCCTTCGTAGATGCCGTCTCAGGCAGTGCAGCCCTATGCATCGAGAGCCAGCGTCTGCTGGCCAGGCAGAAGCAGTTGCTCGATGCCTTCATCCAGCTGATCGCCGGCGCTATCGACGCCAAGAGTCCCTATACCGGCGGCCACTGTCAGCGCGTACCGGAAATCACCCTGATGCTGGCGCGCGCCGCTGCCGAGAGCGACGCCCCCGAGTTTCGTGATTACCACCCAAGCGACGAAGAATGGGAGGCGCTGCATATCGCCGCCTGGCTGCATGACTGTGGCAAGGTCACCACGCCGGAATACGTGGTCGACAAGGCGACCAAACTGGAAACCCTGTACGACCGCATTCACGAAGTGCGCATGCGTTTCGAGGTGCTCAAGCGCGATGCCTGGATCGCCTATTGGCGTGCCCGCAGCGAAGGTGGCGAGGAGGCGGCGCTGGCCAGGCTGCGTGACCAGTTGCTGAGCGATCTGGACGACGAGTTCGCCTTCATCGCCCGCATCAATCTGGGCGGCGAGGCCATGGCCGATACCGACCAGGCGCGCCTGCAGCAGATCGCCGAACGCCGCTGGCTACGCACCCTGGACAATCGCCTGGGCGTGTCCTGGGAGGAAGCCAAGCGCCTGGAACGCTCGGCACCCGCCGGCCTGCCGGTGGAAGAACCGCTGATAGCCGACCGCCCCGAGCACCTGATCGAGCGCGTTGGCCAGGAGGTGATCGCACCGGACAATCCCTGGGGCTTCAAGCTGGAAGTGCCGCCGTACAAATTCAACCGCGGCGAGTTGCACAACCTGAGCATCGCCCGCGGCACGTTGACGGCCGAGGAGCGCTACATCATCAATCATCACATCGTGCAGACCATCCTGATGCTCGACCGCCTGCCCTTCCCAAAGCATCTGCAGAACGTCACCGAGATCGCCGGCGGGCACCACGAGAAGATGGACGGCAGCGGCTATCCCAAACGCCTGACGCGCGAGCAAATGAGCCTGCCGGCACGCATGATGGCAATCGCCGATATCTTCGAAGCATTGACGGCGGTGGATCGCCCCTACAAGAAAGGCAAGACGCTGTCGGAGGCGCTGAACATCATGGTCGGCATGTGCAAGGGCGCGCACATCGACCCGCAGCTGTTCGCTCTGTTCATTCGTGCCGGCATCTATCGGCGCTACGCCGAACGCTTCATGCAGCCCGAACAGATCGATCAGGTGGACGAACAGATGGTCTTGGAAAAGGCAGGAGTGCTGTAGGAGCGAGCTCTGCTCGCGAAACGTTGGTCAACGCTTCGACTCGAGAGCAAAGCTGCTCCTGCAGTCAGGTATCAGGCCGTGGCCTGGATCAGCCAAAAGCTGAGGCGGCGCCTGGGAACCCGGCGCCGAGTAGCGATCAAGCCTGGTTGATCGGGTTTTCCGGGTACCAGACGTCCTGCAGCGGGCTGAGCTCGAACTTCTCCAGTTCGTCACGGCCTTTCAGCCAGGCTTCGACGGCAGCGCGCTGCTCTTCGTTGACCGAGCCACGCTTGGCCAGGCAGACCAGGCCGAAGTCTTCGCCACCGACGTAATCCAGACCATTGCCGGCGATGGCCTGATCGAGGAACTGATCGACGAAATCGTCGAGGGTCTGATCGCTCAGGTCAGCCTTGAAGTTCAGGGTCAGCTCGAAGCCCAGCTCCTGGAATTCATCGACACAGAGCTTCTTGCGCAGACGGCGGGAACGGTTGGTCGCCATGAAACAATCCTCAAAGGTAATAACGCGCGGCACTCTAGCAGTTTCGCCGCCAGAGCGCCCGCTTTGTGTCGCCCAGCAGCCCCTCGAACATGTTGAACGCCAGCTGTTTACAGTGACTGTTTTTAAATAGGCGAGGCCGACTGCAAGCCGGTTCTTGCTGCATAATGCCGGCAACTTTTCCCCGAGTCGGACTGTCGTTTGTCTGTCTCCCTCGTTACTCCCGCCTGACTGCGGAAGGTTCTTGTCGATGATCCAGCGGTTTCGCCAACTGGCGCTGAGCGCCCTGCTTCTCCCCCTCGCCCTGTCCTGCCACGCTGCCAGCGCCGCACTCCCTGCCAAGGTCGAGCAGGCCCTGAAGGCCAACAAGATTTCCAACAACTCGCTGTCGGTGATGACCGTGCCTCTGGGCGGCCAGGCCGGCGGTCTGCAGTTCAATGCCGATATTTCGGTCAACCCAGCCTCGACCATGAAACTGGTGACCACTTACGCAGCATTGGAATTGTTGGGGCCCAACCACCAGTGGAAGACCGAGTTCTATGCCGACGGCCCGCTGAAGGATGGCGTGCTGCATGGCAACCTCTACCTCAAGGGTGGCGGCGACCCGAAACTGAACATGGAGAAGCTCTGGCTGTTGCTGCGCGACCTGCGCATCAATGGCGTGCGTCAGGTCCAGGGCGACCTGGTGCTCGATCGCAGCTTCTTCGTCGCCCCACAATTGCCGGCGTTCAACGACGATGGCGGCGATGCCAACAAGCCGTTCCTGGTGAAGCCCGACTCGCTGCTGGTCAACCTCAAGGCGCAACGTTTCATCACCCGTGCCGAAGACGGCAAGGTGAGCATCGCCATGGACCCGCCCATCGCCTCGATCCGTATCGATAACCAGGTCCGCCTGCTCAAGGCCGCCCAGTGCCCATCCTGGCCCGACATTCGCTACAACGCGGTGGATCAGTTCGACGGCACCACACTGATCGTCAGTGGCCAGTTGGCCGAAGGCTGCAGCGCGCAGACCTACCTGTCGTTGCTCGACCACCCCAGCTACGCAGCTGGCGCGGTACGCGGCATCTGGCAGGAACTGGGCGGCAAGATCCTCGGCAAGGACCGCCAAGGCCCCGTGCCGGAAAAAGCCCGCATGCTGGTACGCGCCTTCTCGCCCGATGTGGTGGAGATCGTCCGCGACATCAACAAGTACAGCAACAACACCATGGCACGGCAGTTGTTCCTCAGCATCGGCGCACAGTTCCGTACCGAAGCCGACAAGGATGACTCCATGGCCGCGCAGCGCGTCATCCGCAGTTGGCTGGCACGCAAGGGCATCACTGCACCACATCTGGTGATGGAGAATGGCTCCGGCCTATCGCGCTCCGAGCGCATCAGCGCACGGGAAATGGCGCTGATACTCCAGGCGGCCTGGCGCAGCCCTTACGCTGCCGAGTTCCGCAGCTCGATGCCGCTGGTGGCAATGGACGGTACCATGCGTCGACGCCTGCAGCGCACACCACTCGTGGGTGAGGCGCACATCAAGACCGGCACGCTGAATAACGTGCGCGCCATCGCCGGCTTCAGCCGCGACAGCAACGGCCAGGACTGGGCCGTGGTCGCCATCCTCAACGACCCGAAACCCTGGGGCGCCACCTCGATTCTCGATCAGGTACTGCTCGACACCTACAGCCAACCCAAGCGCTGACGATCACGTAGCCCGAATGCAATCCGGGGGCTTTCATGAACCAGGCCCCGGATTGTGTCCGAACGACGCAATCAGCGGGCGGTGAAACGCCAGGCGCGATGAATCTTGGGATTGCGCGCGAAGTCCGGGTCCAGTGTCTGCGCGCTGATTTCTTCGACCTGATAGCGCGCCACCAGGCTCTCATCCAGCTGGAACTTGCGGAAGTTGTTGGAGAAGTACAGAACGCCGCCACGGGCCAGACGCGCCATGGCAAGGTCGAGCAACTCGACATGGTCGCGCTGCACATCGAACACACCTTCCATGCGCTTGGAGTTGGAGAAGGTTGGCGGGTCGATGAAGATCAACTCGTACTCACCGCGATCCTCCCCCAGCCAGGCCATCACATCACCCTGCTCCAGGCGATGCTTGTCGGAAAAACCGTTGAGCGCAAGATTACGCCGCGCCCAATCCAAGTAGGTTTTTGACAGATCGACGCTGGTGGTGCTGCGCGCGCCACCCTTGGCCGCATGCACAGTGGCCGTCGCGGTGTAACAGAACAGGTTGAGGAAACGCTTGCCGGCTGCCTCGCGCTGAATGCGCAAACGCAACGGGCGGTGATCGAGGAACAGCCCGGTATCCAGATAGTCGGTGAGGTTAACGAGCAGCTTGACCCCGCCTTCGTTCACTTCCATGAACTCGCCCTGCGTCGCCTGACGCTGATACTGCTTGGTACCGGCCTGGCGTTCGCGACGCTTGATGACCACACGACTCTGCGCCACGCCCAGCGCCTGCGGGATTGCAGCCAGGGCATCAAGCAAGCGTGCCTGCGCCTTGTCCGGGTCGATCGAACGGGGCGCGGCATATTCCTGAACATGTACGTAGTCGCGGTACAGATCGACTGCCACGGCATACTCGGGCATGTCGGCATCGTACAGCCGATAGCATTCGACACCTTCGCGGCGCGCCCACTTACCCAGTTGTTTGAGATTCTTCTGCAGACGATTGGCGAACATCTGCCCGCCTTCGGACAGACGCGCCTGTTGCGGCGCATCCTGCGCTGGCTCTTGATCGTCTTCGCGCGCACGCCGCTCACCGGTAACGAACTGCTCGGTCTGCACCTTGATCAACAACAGTTTGCAGGGCAGTGCGCCGTTCCAGAACGCGTATTGCTTGTGGCTGCGCAGGCCCATGCGTTTGCCCAGTTCGGGCGCGCCGGTAAATACCGCCGCTTCCCACCCCAGGCAGGCCTGGCGCAGGCGCTCGCCGAGGTTTTGGTAGAGATACAACAGGCTGGCTTCGTCGCCCAGGCGCTCGCCATAAGGCGGGTTGCTGATCACCAGGCCCTTCTGATTCTGGTCCGGGCGCGGCTCGAAACTGCCCAGCTCGCCCTGATAGATTTTCACCCAGTCGGACAGACCGGCGCGCTCGACGTTGTTGCGCCCAGGCTGGATAAGCCGCGGATCGGCTTCGTAACCACGAATCCACAACGGCGGCTTGGCCAGACCCGCTGCCGCGCGCTGCTCGGCTTCGGCGTGCAGCTTCTTCCAGATTGCCGGTACGTGGCCGAGCCAGTTGGAGAAGCCCCAGCGCTCACGCCTGAGGTTGGGGGCGATATCGGCTGCCATCAACGCCGCCTCTACCAGAAAGGTGCCCACACCGCACATCGGGTCAGCCAGGGCGCCACCCTCAGCAGCAATGCGCGGCCAACCGGCACGGATCAACACCGCGGCAGCCAGATTCTCCTTCAGCGGCGCAGCACCCTGCTGCAGGCGGTAACCGCGCTGGTGCAGGCTATGGCCGGACAGGTCCAGGGAAAGCACCGCCTCACCGCGATCCAGGCGCAGATGCACGCGCAGGTCCGGGTTGAGTTTGTCGATGCTGGGCCGCTCGCCGCCCGCAGTACGCAACCGGTCGACAATCGCGTCCTTGACCTTGAGTGCACCGAAGTGGGTGTTATCGATACCCGAACCGTTGCCACTGAACTCCACTGCCAGGCTGCCGGACGGCTCAAGATGGTCTCGCCAGTCGATCGCCTGCACGCCATCATAAAGCTCGTCGGCGTTGCTCATGGCAAAACGCGACAGCACCAACAGCACGCGGTTGGCCAGGCGTGACCACAGGCAAAGCCGATAGGCCACTTCGATTTCAGCGTGGCCGCGGATCGCAGCCGTTTGCTCGCGCGCTTCTTCCAGCCCCAGCGCCCTGGCCTCTTCCAGCAACAGCCCTTCGAGCCCCTTGGGGCAGGTCAGTACGATTTCGTAACGATCAGACATGGATGTTCCACTGCCTATGGCAATCAGAGAGGTGCGGCGGCGCACCTCGACTCAAAATAAGTGACAAAAGGTCACAGCGCGACCCTTCGTCGGAATAAGCAAGCACTCTCATTTGCACTAGCAAAATGACGGCATCTGCGTGCATAGCCAGATATGACGGCGCCTGGCCGAAAGAGGCTGGACGTATCACCAGCCCCCTTATGGCCTCACCCGCATTTAGGTTACGCCCTTATGACAAATCGATCATTCACAGGCCCCGGTGCATTCGTTAGAACACTACCTAAGGCTTTCGCTGCAACGGCGAAGGCACAGAAAGTTCGCCACGCCGGCAGCGGACTTTCGCAGGCAGAAGATTCTGCCCGGCCTTGCCACAAGGCCAACGGGACATAACAGTCAACAGTGAGGGCAACACCCTATGAGAAGACTTAAGCGTGATCCGTTAGAAAGAGCTTTTTTGCGCGGCTATCAGTACGGCATCAATGGTAAATCCCGCGAACTTTGCCCCTTTACCCTACCTTCGGTTCGTCAGGCCTGGCTCAATGGCTGGCGTGAGGGCCGTGGCGATAACTGGGATGGGCTGACCGGCACAGCCGGTATTCATCGACTCAACGAACTTCACGCTGTCGGCTGATCAGGAACACACCCGACTTCACCATGCCGACCCCCTCCGGGCGGCGGGCGCAAGCCCAGGGGCTCCTTCGGGAGCCCTATTTATTTACGCAGCTTATTTGCGCAGCGCGGCAATCGCATCAACCGCCTCGCGAATCAGCGCCGGTCCTTTGTAGATGAACCCTGAATAGATCTGAACCAGGCTCGCACCCGCAGCGATCTTCTCCGCCGCATGCTTGCCTTCGGTAATACCGCCAACCGCGATGATCGGCAGACGCCCCGACAACTCAACGGCCAGTACCTTGACGATATGCGTGCTCTTGTCACGTACGGGTGCACCCGACAGACCACCTGCCTCGTCCCCGTGGGCCAGCCCTTCGACGCCCTCACGACTAAGCGTGGTGTTAGTGGCGATCACCGCGTCCATATCGGCACCCAGCAACGCAGATGCCACCAGCGCGGTCTCTTCATCGCTCATGTCCGGGGCAATCTTGATCGCCAGTGGCACGCGTTTGCCGTGCTCCTGGGCCAGATCTTCCTGACGACGACGCAGCGCCTCGAGCAACTCCTTCAACGAATCACCGAACTGCAGACTGCGCAGCCCCGGCGTATTGGGCGAGCTGACGTTGACCGTGACGTAACTGGCGTGGGCATAAACCTTGTCCAGGCAAGCCAGGTAATCATCCACTGCCCGCTCGACCGGCGTATCGAAGTTCTTGCCGATATTGATACCCAGCACACCCTTGAACTTCGCTGCCTTGACCCGCTCGAGCAAATGATCGACGCCACGGTTGTTGAAGCCCATGCGATTGATCACCGCCTCGGCTTCCGGCAAACGAAACAGTCGTGGCTTGGGGTTACCCGGCTGCGGACGTGGTGTAACGGTGCCGATCTCGACGAAACCAAAGCCCAATTGGGCGAAACCATCGATGGCATCGCCATTCTTGTCCAACCCCGCCGCCAGCCCGACCGGATTGGCGAACTGCAAACCCATCACGTTTACCGGCAGGCTGGCCGGCGCCTTGGTCAGCAGGCCGTTGAGCCCCAGCCGACCACCAGCACCGATCAGATCGATGGACAGCTCATGGGAAGTTTCTGGGGACAGTTTGAATAGCAGCTCGCGGGCCAGGGAGTACATGATCAGGCTCAGCTCGACAGGTAGAGGGTTGGCAGCCGGCGATTATAGCCGCGCAGGCGGCTTCGGCGCGAGGCAAGTGCGCCAGATCACTCCAAAGGGCGTAAGCTCAGTAACTCGCCGGAGCTATTGAATTCCAGCACGAAGGAACCAAAGATGCCGGCGTGGGTCAAAAAGGGCCGCAAATGATGGGCCGGCAAACTGACGCGGCGCCCGTCGCGGCTTTGCGCCATAATCCGATTGGCCTGGCCACGATAGATGGCCTGCAACCGTTCGGCCGATAACGCAATATCCAGCACCAAGCTGGGCATGGAGGCACCCTCGCAAATGAATGCGGCTATTTTGCCACAGACCTGTAACGCGACAGGTACTCACGCGCCGCGCTACGCTATATGGGCAATAGCCATCCGCGTCTGCCACACTGCAGCAGACGCTTCAGGAGCGATCTGCCGGCCATGAGCCTGTCCGAATCCTCAACTCTCAGCAGCCGCCTGGCTGCACTGGCTCAGCGCATGGGCCTGCTCGGCCGCAGCTCACGGCAGATATTCGCCAGAGCCAGCGCCTTGCGCCTGCCATTCAAACCCTTGCCAGCAGCGGTCGAAAGCATTGGCTGGCACGACGGCCCGCAGCTGCAGCTTCTGCTCAACCTGCCTCGCGGCGCACTTTCCGGCCCGGTGCAGGAAGACAAAGCACAGGCCCACTCCGCACTGACTCAAGTAGTGGAAGCGCAAACGCAGCAACTGCAATCGTTCGATCTGCGCCTGATCGATGGCTTCGCCTGTCCTTGTCCGGTACCAGGCTACGTGAGCTTCGAAGACTACGCGGCAAGCGAACACTGCAAGCAGGTGCGCATCATCAGCTACAAGGATTTCGTCAAGACCGTCAGCCAGGCGTTGCCGCGCTTTCTCGCCGGCGAGCCTATAGAACTGCGTCAAGCCAACTGGCGCGGCTCGCGCACCTTCTGGTCAGGGGAGATGCACGGCGAAGCCTTCGCCGGAGCAATCGCCTATGCGCGCAGACGCGAACTGGAAGTGCTGCTGCCAGCCAATCTGGTTCGCTATCGTTTGAATGAAGCGGGCTTGGACAACCTGCAAAATCGCTATCACGTACTAGCCATGCCAGAAGCAGCGTGGAGCGATCCCAGCTTCATGGGGCTGCTACTGGACAACGGCATCCCTTATGCGCGCCTGTCGCTACTGAAGAAAGCCGGCACCCCGGAGTTCCTCCTCCTGCCCAAAGAGCATCAGGAAGCCACTGCACTTGGTGAGGGGTTGCGCCTGGCCGGCGCACCAGACGTGCCGAGCCATCTACGTCAGTTGGCCATCCAGCCAGCCTGAGCAGACTGGCGCGCTATTCATCGCAACCGCGCAACAGACGCCCGATCATATCCAGCGAATAACCACGATAGGCCAGAAACCGGCCTTGCTGAGCACGCTCTCGAGCATCCCCAGGAAGCCGACTGGCAAACTTGCGCTGCCAGGTTTCACGCAACTGCTCGAACCAGTCGATACCACTTTCACGCAGAGCCTGATCGACATCGCTACGCGCAAGCCCACGTTGGCCGAGCTCCTCGCGAATACGCAACGGCCCGTAGCCAGCACGCGCACGATAAGCAACGAAACTTTCCAGATAGCGGGCCTCGGATAGCAAGCCCTCCTCCGATAGCCGCTGCAAAGCCGCGTCGATCATGTCCTCGGAGGCGCCACGCTTGCGCAACTTGCGCGCAAGCTCGACACGTCCATGTTCACGCCGCGCCAGTAGATCCATGGCCGCCCGCCTGACGGCGAGCGGGTTATCCAGTACGACGGTCATGCTCTGACGACTTAGAAGTCGACTTCAGCATCAGCCAGATCGGCAGCCGAAGCCTTGGCCGGAGTGCTGCTGACCAGCAGCTTCTCGCGAATCAGACCTTCGATCTCGCGCGCCACTTCCTGATTGTCTTCCAGGTACTTGGCCGCATTGGCCTTGCCCTGACCGATCTTGTTGCCCTTGTAGCTGTACCAGGCACCCGACTTCTCGACCAGGCCCTGTTGCACGCCGAGATCGATGATCTCGCCATTACGGTAGATGCCTTTGCCGTAAAGGATCTGGAACTCCGCCTGGCGGAAAGGAGGCGCGACTTTGTTCTTGACGATCTTCACGCGGGTTTCGCTGCCCACAACCTCTTCGCCTTCCTTCACCGCACCAGTACGGCGGATATCCAGACGAACCGAGGAGTAGAACTTCAGGGCGTTACCACCAGTGGTGGTTTCCGGGCTACCGAACATCACGCCGATCTTCATACGAATCTGGTTGATGAAGATCACCAGGCAGTTGGCGTTCTTGATATTACCGGTGATCTTGCGCAGCGCCTGGCTCATCAGACGCGCCTGCAGACCTACGTGCATGTCACCCATCTCGCCTTCGATTTCCGCTTTGGGCACCAGAGCCGCCACGGAGTCGACGATGATCACGTCGATAGCGTTGGAGCGCACCAGCATGTCGGTGATTTCCAGTGCCTGCTCACCAGTGTCCGGCTGCGATACCAGCAGATCATCGACGTTGACGCCGAGCTTGCCGGCATAATCCGGGTCGAGCGCATGCTCGGCATCGACGAAGGCGCAGGTGGCGCCAAGCTTCTGCGCTTCGGCGATCACCGACAGGGTCAGCGTGGTCTTACCAGAGGATTCCGGGCCGTAGATCTCGACGATACGTCCCTTCGGCAGGCCGCCGATACCCAGTGCGATATCCAGCCCAAGCGAACCGGTGGAGATAGCCGGAATGGCCTGACGCTCATGGTCGCCCATGCGCATGACCGCGCCCTTGCCGAACTGTTTCTCGATCTGACCCAGGGCAGCCGCCAAAGCGCGCTTCTTGTTCTCGTCCATTACCATCCTCACGTATTAACAAGGGCCCCTAGGGCCGCCGACAACTGTATAAGTAGCCAGTATTATTCCACAGGGCAAGTCGCCCGCCTACCCCATAAGCGGATTTTCCTCCGCCAACAGGCGCAGAAGCCCCGCCAGAGCGGCCTCGACCGTTTGTCGGCGCACCTCATCGCGGTTACCCGCGAACTGCTTGCGCACACTGAAAAGACGCTCGCCGTCGCCCCAGGCCAACCAGACCGTACCGACTGGTTTGTCCACGGAACCACCGCCCGGCCCAGCCACACCACTGACTGCTACGGCATAGCGCGCCCCACTATTGGCCTGAGCACCACGCACCATCGCTTCGACCACCTCCCGGCTAACGGCGCCCACACTGGCGAAAAAGTCGGCACACACAGCCAACTGCTTGGTTTTCTGGGTGTTGGAGTACGTCACATAGCCGGCCTCGAACCAGGCCGAACTGCCAGGGATGCGAGTGATTGCCTCGGCAATACCGCCGCCTGTACAGGACTCCGCAGTGGTGACCTGGGCAGCTTGCGCCTGTAATGCTGCACCCAGTTGCTCGGCCAGTTGGCTGATTCTGTCCATATCCACTCCTCGCTCATCGAACGGCAAACCCTACACAGCTTGCACCGCCAGTGGAAACGGCAAATTTCGTCTACTGTTATCACGGCTAGGGTGCGACAGGAGGCACTGCAATGTGGCTGTCACGGAACAAGGAACACAAGGACGCGCAGGATCTGGGAGCGGCGGAGTTACAGGCCATTCGCCAATCGATGGCGATGATCGAATTCACCCCGGACGGCATCATTCTCGACGCCAACCCAGCCTTTCTTGGCGTGGTGAATTATCGCCTGGAGGACATTGTCGGCAAACACCACCGCATGTTTTGCCCCCGAAGCCTGAGCGAGAGCCTCGCTTATCAGCAGTTCTGGCAGCGCCTACGCCAGGGTGAGCACTTCAGTGATCGATTCCCTCGAGTGACGCGAGACGGCAAGGAGGTCTGGCTGGAAGCGACCTACATGCCAATCCGTGACGCCCGGGGCTCTGTGACCAAAGTCATGAAGATTGCCACCGACATCACCCGCCAGGTAGCGGCCGAACATATGCACGAGAGCTATATCAAGGCCATCGACCGCTCTATGGCGGTGATCGAGTTCAACCTCGAGGGTCACGTTGTCAGTGCCAACCAGAACTTCCTTGACCTGATGGGCTATCGCCGAGACGAGGTGGTTGGCCAGCATCACCGGCTCTTCTGCCTGAACGAGGACAGCCACAGCGAGGACTACCATCAGTTCTGGGCTCGCCTGAACAAGGGCGAGTTCATGTCCGATCGCTTTCGCCGAGTGACCAAACAAGGCCGTCAGGTCTGGCTGCGCGCCACCTACAACCCCCTGTACGACGCTAACGGCCGCGTCTATGGCGTCGTGAAATTCGCCAGCGACATCACCGCTCAGGTCGAACGCCGCGACTCGGAGGCTGCCGCAGCCCAGCTGGCTCATGACATCGCCAAGGAAACCGACGTTTCCGCCGATCACGGCACGCGCACGGTAGCCCAGACCGTCGAGGTGGTTGCCGACATTGCCAGCGAACTGGCTCATGTGGCCGAACAGATAGAAGGCCTCAACAAACAATCCGAGCAGATCACCAGCATCGTTCAGGTGATCCGCAGTATCGCCGACCAGACCAACCTGCTGGCACTCAACGCGGCCATCGAAGCAGCACGCGCCGGTGAACAGGGCCGCGGCTTCGCCGTGGTGGCCGATGAAGTGCGTCAACTGGCCTCGCGCACTAGCCAGGCCACCCAGGAGATCAACGGCGTCGTTCAACAGAACCAGAGCCTTACACGCAACGCAGTGGCCAGCATGGCAACCACGCGAGAGCGTGCACGCACCGGCGTAGACCTGGCCAACCAGGCCGGCGAAGTGATCCGCGAGATACGCAGCGAGTCGCAGCGCGTGGTTGAGGCTGTGGCCCAGTTCTCGGTGACCTTCACCGACTGACAGGTAATCGCGTCAGATTCGCAGCCCACGTGAGGGACGAAGTATGGGAAAATTCCCGGCTTCGTCACACCCACCGCACGTAAGGCCCGGCATGACCGATCTCTCCGCACACACCCCGATGATGCAGCAGTATTGGAAGCTGAAGAACCAGCACCCGGATCAGTTGATGTTCTATCGCATGGGTGACTTCTACGAGATTTTCTACGAAGACGCGAAGAAAGCCGCCAAGCTGCTCGACATCACCCTGACCGCACGCGGCCAGTCGGCCGGCCAATCGATCCCCATGTGCGGTATTCCTTTCCATTCGCTCGAGGGCTATCTGGCCAAGCTGGTCAAGCTCGGCGAGTCGGTGGTGATTTGCGAACAGATCGGCGACCCGGCCACCAGCAAGGGCCCGGTGGAGCGTCAGGTGGTGCGCATCATCACCCCCGGCACCATCAGCGACGAAGCCCTGCTTGATGAGCACCGTGACAACCTGCTGGCCGCGGTACTCGGTGACGAACGTCTGTTCGGCCTGGCCGTGCTGGATATCACCAGCGGCCGATTCAGCGTGCAGGAGATCAAAGGCTGGGAAAACCTGCTGGCTGAACTGGAACGCCTGAGCCCCGCCGAGCTGCTGATCCCGGATGACTGGCCCCAGGGCTTGCCAGCCGAAAAACGCAAAGGCTCGCGCCGTCGCGCGCCATGGGATTTCGACCGTGACAGCGCGTTCAAGAGCCTGTGTCAGCAATTCAGCACTCAGGACCTGAAAGGCTTCGGCTGCGAGAACCTGACCCTGGCCATCGGCGCCGCCGGCTGCCTGCTCGGCTACGCCAAGGAAACTCAGCGCACCGCCCTGCCCCACCTGCGCAGCCTGCGTCACGAACGCCTGGACGACACGGTGATCCTCGACGGCGCCAGCCGCCGCAACCTGGAGCTGGACATCAACCTCGCCGGCGGCCGCGATAACACCCTGCAGTCGGTGATGGATCGCTGCCAGACCGCCATGGCCAGCCGCCTACTGGGCCGTTGGCTGAACCGCCCGCTACGTGATCGCGCGGTGCTGGAGGCGCGCCAGGACGCCATCGCCCGCCTGCTCGACGGCTATCGCTTCGAAACGCTGCAGCCGCAGCTCAAGGAAATTGGCGATCTGGAACGCATCCTTGCCCGCATCGGCCTGCGCAACGCCCGCCCACGCGACCTCGCCCGCCTGCGCGACGCTCTGGCGGCACTGCCCGAACTGCAGATGGCGATGACCACGCTGGACACCCCGCACCTGCAACAGCTGGCCGGAAGCATCTCCACCTACCCGGAACTGGCCGATCTGCTGGCCCGCGCCATCATCGACAACCCGCCGGCGGTGATCCGTGACGGCGGCGTGCTGAAAACCGGCTACGACGCCGAGCTGGACGAGCTGCAGGCGATGAGCGAGAACGCCGGCCAGTTCCTCATGGATCTGGAAGCTCGGGAGAAGGAGCGTACCGGCCTGGCCAACCTCAAGGTCGGCTACAACCGCGTGCACGGCTACTTCATCGAATTGCCGACCAAGCAGGCCGAATCGGCGCCAGCTGACTACATCCGCCGACAGACGCTCAAAGGCGCCGAGCGTTTCATCACCCCCGAGCTGAAGGAGTTCGAAGACAAGGCCTTGTCGGCCAAGAGTCGCGCCCTGGCCCGCGAAAAGATGCTCTACGACGAGTTGCTCGAGCGCCTGATCGGCCATCTAGCGCCACTGCAGGATAGTGCCGCGGCCCTCGCCGAACTGGACGTACTGAGCAACCTGGCCGAGCGCTCGCTGAACCTTGACCTGAATCGCCCGCGTTTCGTCGACGAACCATGCATGCGTATCGACCAGGGCCGTCACCCGGTGGTCGAGCAGGTGCTGACCACGCCCTTCGTGGCCAACGATCTGGATCTCGACGACAGCCGCCGCATGCTGGTCATCACGGGGCCGAACATGGGTGGTAAATCCACCTACATGCGCCAGACTGCGCTGATCGTGCTGCTGGCCCATATCGGCAGCTTCGTGCCGGCGGCGGCCTGCGAGCTGTCGCTGGTCGATCGTATCTTCACCCGTATCGGCTCGAGCGATGACCTGGCTGGCGGCCGTTCCACCTTCATGGTGGAGATGAGCGAAACTGCCAACATCCTGCACAACGCCAGCGAGCGTAGCCTGGTGTTGATGGACGAGGTAGGCCGCGGCACCAGTACCTTCGACGGCCTGTCGCTGGCCTGGTCAGCCGCCGAGCACCTGGCGCGCCTGCGCGCCTTCACCCTGTTCGCCACACACTATTTCGAGCTGACCGTGCTGCCGGAAAGCGAGCCGGTGGTGGCCAACGTGCACCTCTCGGCCACCGAGCACAACGAGCGCATCGTCTTCCTCCACCACGTTCAGCCAGGCCCTGCGAGCCAGAGTTACGGCCTGGCTGTAGCGCAACTGGCTGGTGTACCCGGCACGGTAATCAGCCGCGCACGCGAGCACCTGGCGCGCCTGGAGGCTACCAGCCTGCCGCACGACCTGCCACGCCAGGAAGCCGGCCAGCCGCAGGCGCCGATGCAAAGCGATCTGTTCGCCAGCGTGCCGCACCCGCTGCTGGAGCAATTGCACAAGATCAATCCGGATGATCTGACTCCGCGCAAGGCGCTGGAGCTGTTATATACATGGAAGACGCAGATCTAACGCTCAATACAACAAACTGCTAGAATCGCGCGCAATTTTACGACCGCCCGGTTTACAGCCTGAGCCGCGGCCACAGACAGAGCGCCTGACAGCCCTTCACAGAAAGGGCTCGGGCCGCCGCCCGAGGAGAGAATCAGAATGACCTTCGTCGTCACCGACAACTGCATCAAGTGCAAATACACCGACTGTGTGGAAGTCTGCCCGGTGGACTGCTTCTACGAAGGCCCGAACTTCCTGGTCATTCACCCGGATGAGTGTATCGATTGCGCCCTGTGCGAGCCGGAGTGCCCAGCGCAGGCGATCTTCTCGGAAGATGAAGTGCCCGAAGACCAGCAGGAGTTCATCGAACTGAACGCCGACCTGGCTGAAGTGTGGCCGAACATCACCGAGAAGAAAGAAGCACTGCCGGACGCCGAAGAGTGGGATGGCGTGAAGGACAAGCTGCAACATCTGGAGCGCTGAGTTCGCCCAGAAACACAAAGACCCGCCAAGTGCGGGTCTTTTACTTTGAACGGAGCGTCAGGCTGGCACTACGAATAACGCGCAAAAAAAGGGGCGGCTTGCGCCGCCCACTTTTATTCCCTAGTCCCTTTGTTTCCCAACTCATCGTCCTGATGAATCGCGTCTTGCGATGTTCCTGACCCTCATCCTGACGGCCTGTGCTTGTCCCTGAGCACGGGTGTGATATTAGCCGCTTCAGGCAACCGCACAACCCGACTCAGATTGACCCAGTCTGTTCATGATTTTTTAAAATCTTTAAAAAACAAACAGTTAAGTAAAAGCTCAGTAAAAACCATGGGCTTTCAGAACATATACTGACAATACCTGTAAGCGATGGCTTACATAAGCGTGCATAAAAAACCCGGCCGGAGCCGGGTTCGTGATCGAGGCGAAACCTCACTGAAACAAGGCGTCGCTGGACAAGCCGTTCTTCTCGAGAATCTCCCGCAGGCGCTTGAGCGCTTCGACCTGAATCTGCCGCACTCGCTCGCGAGTCAGGCCGATTTCCTGGCCTACCTCTTCCAAAGTGCAGCTTTCGTGGCCGCGCAAGCCGAAGCGGCGCACAACGACTTCCCGTTGTTTGTCGGTCAGGTCGGAGAGCCACTGATCGATGCTCTGCGACAGATCATCGTCCTGCAACAGCTCGCAGGGATCGGTCGGGCGATCATCGGTCAGTGTATCGAGCAACGTCTTGTCCGAGTCAGGGCCAAGCGAGACGTCCACCGAAGACACCCGCTCGTTGAGGCCGAGCATGCGCTTGACCTCACCCACCGGTTTCTCCAGCAGGTTGGCAATTTCTTCCGCAGAAGGCTCATGGTCGAGTTTCTGGGTCAGCTCACGAGCCGCTCGTAGGTAGACGTTGAGCTCCTTGACCACATGAATCGGCAAACGGATGGTTCGCGTCTGATTCATGATGGCGCGTTCGATGGTCTGGCGAATCCACCAGGTGGCATAGGTCGAGAAACGGAACCCCCGCTCCGGATCGAACTTTTCCACGGCGCGAATCAAGCCGAGGTTACCCTCCTCGATCAGATCGAGCAGGGAAAGACCGCGATTGACGTAACGTCGGGCGATCTTCACGACTAGCCGCAGGTTGCTCTCGATCATGCGCTTGCGCCCGGCAGGATCGCCCTTCTGCGCCAGACGCGCGAAGTGCACTTCCTCTTCGGGAGTGAGCAAGGGAGAGAAACCGATTTCGTTGAGGTAAAGCTGAGTGGCGTCTAGCGCCCGGGTGTAGTCGATGTACTTGTGCTGCTTGGATGGGGTGGCGTTCTTGGCCTTGGTACGTGCGACAGGCGCTTCCACCTCATCGCCCTGAACCTCGCCGAAAACGATGCCTGGCTCCATGAGGAGCAGTTCATCGTCGACGTCAAACTCCGGCGCTTCTTTTTTGATGAGAGCCATTGTTGTTGTCCCTAGCTGAGTTCGACAACAGACTCTGGCGGAACCGTCCTGGCCACACCTGAGCCCGTCCCTCCTACGTGATGGAACGGGTCAGCGACGGATCAACGACGTGGCAGATATTGCAGCGGATCGACAGGTTTACCTTGGCGGCGAATCTCAAAATGCAGCTTCACCCGGTCGGCCCCTGTGGACCCCATTTCGGCAATACTTTGCCCGGCTTTGACCTGCTGCCCCTCCCGTACCAACAACCTGCGGTTATGACCGTAAGCACTTACGTAGGTATCGCTGTGCTTGATGATGATCAACTCGCCGTAGCCCCGCAAACCACTCCCGGCGTACACCACTGATCCATCAGACGCAGCTAAAACAGGCTGGCCTAATTGCCCAGCGATATCAATGCCTTTATTCAAACTACCGTTTGAGGAAAAACGACTGATTACCGCGCCTTCAGTTGGCCAGGACCAACCACTGGCAGAACGACTCACTGGAGTGACTGGCGTCGTCGCTGGCGTATTGGCTACCGGCGGGCGAGCGGGCTGAGTTGCAGGCGGCGCAGTCACGGCAACCGGCGGACGACTGGGCACTGGTTGGGTGATAACAGTCGAGGTGGTTGGAGGCGGTGCCGAAGCGACCGACTGGCTGTTACCTACCGGGCGGTTGTCGAAACGGATCGTCTGGCCAACACGGATGATATAGGGATCGCGTAAACCGTTGTGCGCAGCCAGCGCCTTCCAGTCCCAGCCGAAACGAAAGGCAATGGAATAGAGCGTATCGCCACGCTGCACCACATAGTGGCCGCTACGCACGGGCTGACGCTGTACCACTGGAGCTCGTCCCTGATTCTGCCCGCGATCAACTACCTGCACACCACCTGGGGGCGAGCTGACACAGCCGACCAACGCGGAGACAGCAAGCATGGCCAGAGGCAGGCGAATGGCTGCTACTGCGCGGACTAGCACGTGAAGGACGGTCCAACTCACCCAACAGCTCCCTGAATGATTCCGAGTACGGCGCCTATTGTGCCGTATTTATTCGGCGCGACCAGTATCGACTGGCCGACGACTCGCCAGCCACTCCAAACCGAGCACTAGAACGATGCCGCCAATTGCCAGTGCGATGGCAAACAGCAACTGCGGATCCTGACCACTGATTTCTGCAAAATGCCCTGGTAGCAGATTGTTCTGCAGCAGCGGCACTTGCTCGCCTTTACTGTCGACGCGCCAGCTCAGGGTTTCCTTCCAGGGCCAGACCTTGTTCAGCGAACCCAGCATCAGGCCGGCGAGAAACGCCAGGCTGAGGTCACGCCAACGTGAAAGCAGCCAACTGAGCAAACGAGCGAAACTGAGAAGGCCAACCAGACAGCCGCTGGCGAACACTGCCAAGACCACGAGATTGAGATCCTTCACCGCTCCCAGTACCACCGAGTAAAGACCCAGCAGAAGCAGGATGAAACTGCCCGAGATACCCGGCAGGATCATTGCGCAGATAGCGATGGCACCAGCCAGAAACAGAGTCGGCAGGTCACTGCCCCACTGCATGGGCGCCGCGACGGTGATCCAGTAGGCGAAAGCCAGACCGAGCACAAAACTCACCACCCTGCTCCAGTTCCACCGCCCGATCTCGCGCCCCACCAAATAGGTGGACACCAGAATCAATCCGAAGAAGAACGACCACACCGGAATCGGATGATAGTGCAACAAATAGGTGATCAAGCGCGCAAGCGTCAGGATACTGGTGAGGATGCCGCACAGCAGCACCAGCAGAAAGGTCGCATTGGCCATCTGCCAGGCGTCCTTGATGCGGCCACGCAGCAGGAGCAAGAGCGCTTCGGGAATGCTGGCGATGGAGCGCAGCAACTCGTCATAAATGCCACTGATGAAAGCGATGGTGCCGCCGGAAACGCCAGGCACGACATCTGCAGCGCCCATGGCCAAGCCCTTGGCATAGAGCAGAAAATGTTTCTTCATGGATCCTTCCGGAGCGAAAAAGCGATCAGGCCAGCGGCCCGTTGAGTAATGGCACGAAACGCACCGCATCGAGCACATGCCGGGAAAAACCCTGCTCTTCACGTACGATCAGCAACAACTGCTGCACATCACCACTGCCGACCGGGATGACCAAGCGTCCACCCGGAGCCAATTGATCTAGCAGTGCCTGCGGCACTTGCGCGGCGGCGGCGGTGACGATGATGCCGTTGTACGGACCGAGCGCGTTCCAACCTTCCCAACCATCACCCCAGCGAAAGACCACGTTGCGCAGCTTGAGTTCGGCCAGACGCTCCTTGGCGCGATCCTGCAGCACCTGAATACGCTCCACAGAGAACACCCGCTCGACCAGCTGTGCCAGCACGGCGGTCTGGTAACCGGAACCGGTGCCGATCTCCAGCACCTTGTCCAGCGGGCCAGCAGCCAGCAGCAGCTCGGTCATGCGACCGACCATGTAAGGCTGGGAAATCGTCTGGTTATGCCCGATGGGCAGCGCCGTGTCTTCATAGGCTCGGTGCGCCAGGGCTTCGTCAACGAACAGATGACGCGGCGTGCGACGGATCACTTCCAGCACCCGCGCATTGGACAGCCCTTCCTCGTAGAGGCGTTGGATCAAGCGTTCGCGGGTACGCTGCGAGGTCATGCCGATCCCGCTGCGTTGCATGTCGTCCTGTCCACGCATCAGAAGATGCCCTCCAGCCAGCCATCCATCGTTTCGAGGGCCTCATTGAACGTGCGATCAAGCCGTAGCGGCGTGATCGATACATAACCTTGCATCACGGCATGAAAATCAGTGCCCTGGCTGCCGTCCTCGACATCCCCGGCGGCGGCAATCCAGTAACCTTCCTTGCCACGCGGGTTGACCACCTTGACCGGCGCCGCCGCGCGCGCGCGATGACCGAGTCGGGTCAGCTGCACGCCACGGATATGTTCGAGCGGCAGGTTCGGCACGTTGACGTTGAGTACGGTGCGCGGCGGCAGTTCGAGCCGCTCATGCGCCTCGACCAGTTTGCGGGCGAAATAGGCGGCGGTCGGCAGATTGTCGGGAAGACGCGACAACAGCGAGAAGGCGAACGCTGGCTTGCTCAGGAAGCGGCCCTCGAGCGCGGCGGCGACAGTACCGGAATAGAGCACGTCATCACCCAGGTTGGCGCCCAGGTTGATGCCGGAGACGACCATATCTGGCGTCTGCTCGAGCAAGCCATTGAGCCCCAGGTGCACACAATCGGTCGGCGTGCCATTGAGGCTGATGTAGCCATTGGCCAAGGCCATGGGATGCAGCGGACGATCGAGCGTCAGTGCGCTGCTGGCGCCGCTCTTGTCTTCGGCAGGCGCGATCACTACGCACTCGGCATAGTCGGCCAGCGCTTGGTGCAACGCAGCGATACCGGGTGCGTTCACCCCGTCGTCGTTGGAAATCAGAATTCGCATGGAGTATCCGTCTGCCCTGCTGGCACCAGATCGAGCAATTCGCGCACCACCACGGTGGCGAAACACCCGGCCGGCAGGACGAATGCAAGTTGCAGAATATCGGGTTCGGGATAATGCCATGACAGGCCGCCGATGGGGAGGCGCAGAATTCGCCGTTCGTGCGCCATGTCCGCCTTGATCAGCCATTGCACCAGTTGCCCAGCCTCATCGGCCACCGCCTGCTCCAGTTGCTGGGTCTCACCAGCGGTCGGCAACGGACCGTCCCCCCACAGCGGGCCGGTGGGATGCAGATCGAGAATAGCCAGGCGCGGGTCAACACACTCGGCCTCGCCGGCCATGAAGAAACTGCGACTGGCAGTGAAGGCCAGCAGGTCGCCAATCCGAGCCTGGTTCCAGGTGCCAGCGGCCACGCGCTTGGCCAGCACCTGGTTGAACAGGTAACTGCGCGCCGAAGACAGCAGGCGCGAGCGCAGGTTGCGCTGCACCGGCAACTCCTGGCGCGAGGCAAAATCACGCGCCTGCTCGACATTACCGCCGTCGAAGCCAAAGCGCTGCAAGCCGAAATAGTTGGGCACGCCTTGCTCGGCGATACGCTGCAGACGCTGCTCCAGCGCTTCGCGGTCCGCCTCCAGGGCAGTCAGGAGCAGAGTGAAGCCGTTGGCGGCATGGGCACCACGCTGCAATTTACGATTGTGTCGCTGGCTGCGCAGAACGACCAGATCATCGCCCTGCGCAGCGGCCAGATCGGGGTCGGCCTTGCCCGGCAGGTGCAGGCTGAACCACTGCCGGGTCAGCGCCTGGCGATCCTTGAGTCCCGCGTAACTGACCGCCTTGAGCGGCAGGCCGGCAGCGCGGGCGATCCGCCGGGCGGCCTCTTCGGTATTCAGGCCGCGCTTTTCCACCCACAACCACAGATGCTCACCCTGGCCAGTGAGCGGGATATCCAGCACTTCATCGACCTGAAAATCCTCGGCAGTGGCCTTGAGCACCGCCCGACCACACGCCTCACCATGGGCGCGCGGCCCCAGCAGTTGCAGCTCGTTCATGCCTTGACCAGCAAGGCGACGGCGTGCACCGCGATACCTTCCTCACGCCCGGTGAAACCAAGCTTCTCGGTGGTAGTGGCCTTGACGTTGACCTGATCCAGTTCGATACCCAGATCCTCGGCAATGCGCTCGCGCATGCCCTGGATATGCGGCGCCATCTTCGGTGCCTGGGCGATGATGGTGGCATCGACGTTACCCACCGCGTAGCCCTTGCCACGCACCAGGCCCATCACATGGCGCAGCAGCGCACGGCTGTCGGCGCCTTTGAAAGTCGGATCGGTATCGGGGAAATGTTTGCCGATATCGCCCAGCGCTACCGCACCGAGCAGGGCATCGCTCAGCGCGTGCAGCAGCACGTCGCCGTCGGAATGAGCGACAAGACCAAACTTATGGGGAATCCGTACGCCGCCGAGGGTGATGAAATCGCCCTTGCCGAAGCGGTGTACGTCATAGCCATGACCGATACGCATAAAGAACAACGCCCTGAAAAAGTCAGGGCGTGATTCTAACCGCATTGCCCCGTAACCCGGATGAAATCCGGGAATTTCGCGCCCCGGATTTCATCCGGGTTACGCCGGGAGCAAAGCGGCTGCATGGTGACGCAGGTGATCGTCGATAAAGCTGGCGATGAAGTAGTAGCTGTGGTCATAGCCTGGCTGCATGCGCAGGGTCAGCGGATGAGCGGCGGCCTTGGCCGCAGCCTGCAGGGCCTGCGGCTTGAGCTGGCCGTCGAGGAAATCATCACGATCACCCTGATCGACCAGGATCGGCAGTTTCTCGCCAGCCTCGGCGATCAGCACGCAGGCATCCCACTCACGCCAGCGCGAACGCTCCTCGCCGAGGTACAGCGAGAACGCCTTCTCCCCCCACGGGCAGTTCATCGGATTGCAGATCGGTGAAAAGGCCGATACCGACTGATAGCGCCCCGGGTTCTTCAGCGCGCAGATCAGCGCACCGTGGCCGCCCATGGAATGCCCGGCAATGCCACGCTTGTCCGATACAGGGAAATTGGCCTCGATCAACGCCGGCAGCTCCTGCACCACGTAGTCGTACATGCGGTAGTGGCGCGCAAAGGGTTCCTGGGTGGCATTGACGTAGAAACCTGCGCCGAGGCCGAAGTCATAGGCACCATTGGCGTCGTCGGCCACGCCCTCGCCACGCGGGCTGGTGTCCGGTGCGACGATGATCAACCCGAGCTCGGCCGCCATGCGCTGAGCGCCGGCCTTCTGCATGAAGTTCTCGTCGGTACAGGTCAGGCCGCTCAGCCAGTACAACACCGGCAGCCTGGCACCCTGCTCCGCCTGGGGTGGCAGATAGACGGCGAACACCATGTCGCAGTTGAGACTGCTGGAACGATGGCGATAGCGCTTGTGCCAGCCACCGAAGCTCTTGTTGCTGGAAACGATTTCGAGGGTCATGAGCCGCTCCGTAGGGTACGCCATGCGCACCAAGGGGTTGCGGTGCGCACAGCGCACCCCGCGAGAATCCGTGCAGCCATGAGGCCGCACGGCGTTTCATCAGAAATGAATGACGGTGCGGATGCTCTTGCCTTCATGCATCAGCTCGAACGCCTCGTTGATTTCTTCCAGCGGCAGGTTGTGGGTGATGAAGGTGTCCAGCGGAATTTCACCGCTCTGCGACTTCTCGACATAGCTGGGCAGCTCGGTACGACCCTTGACACCACCGAAGGCGCTGCCACGCCAGACACGACCGGTGACCAGCTGGAACGGACGGGTGCTGATCTCGGCACCAGCTGGTGCCACGCCGATGATGGTCGACTCGCCCCAGCCCTTGTGGCAGCACTCCAGCGCAGCGCGCATCAGTTGCACGTTGCCGATGCACTCGAAGCTGTAGTCGACGCCGCCATCGGTCATCTCGACGATGACCTCCTGAATCGGCTTGCTGTGCTCCTTCGGATTGACGAAATCGGTGATGCCCAGCTCACACGCCACAGCTTCCTTGGCCGGGTTGATATCGATGCCGATGATGCGCGAAGCCTTGGCCATCTTGGCGCCGATGATCGCCGCCAGACCAATGCCACCCAAACCGAAGATGGCCACGGTGGAGCCCTCGGTAACCTTGGCGGTATTGAGCACGGCGCCAATACCGGTGGTCACGCCGCAGCCAAGCAGGCAGACCTTCTCCAGCGGCGCCTCCTTGGGGATCTTCGCCAGAGACACTTCCGGCAGCACGGTGTACTCGGAGAAGGTCGAGCAACCCATGTAGTGGTAGACCGGCTCGCCGTTGTAGGAGAAGCGGCTGGTGCCATCGGGCATCAGCCCCTTGCCCTGGGTGGCGCGTACCGAGCTGCACAGGTTGGTCTTGTTGGATTTGCAAAATTTGCACTCGCCGCATTCAGCGGTGTACAGCGGAATCACGTGGTCGCCGACCGCCAGCGAAGTGACGCCCTCACCCACCGCCTCGACGATACCGCCACCTTCGTGACCGAGAATGCAGGGGAACACGCCCTCGCTGTCCTGGCCGGACAGGGTATAGGCATCGGTGTGGCAGACGCCGGTAGCGACAATACGTACCAGCACTTCTCCGGCCTGAGGTGGCGCGACATCGACCTCGACGATTTTCAGGGGCTCATTCGGGGCGAAGGCGACGGCGGCGCGGGATTTGATCATGGCAGTTCTCTCCAGAGAGCGTGGGCAATGGCCGGCAGTCTAGTTCACGGCCGACAAGAGATAATCAGCGAAATAGCAAAACATTATTGCTGTACAGGGATAATATTGAGCCCTGCAAGCGCCCCCTCTACGAGCCAACCGGATGCAATCGGGAGCACAGGAGAACAAGCATCGATGAATCGCTGGGAAGGACTCGACGAATTCGTCGCCGTGGCCGAGTGCGGGCAGTTCAGTGCGGCGGCCGAGCGCTTGGGATTGTCCACTTCGCAGGTCAGCCGCCAGGTCGCACGCCTGGAAGAGCGCCTGCAGAGCCGTCTGTTCTACCGCAGCACCAGGCGGGTAGCACTGACCGAGGCCGGCCAGTTGTTTCTGCAACACTGCCAGCGCCTGCAGGATGCCCGCGAAGAAGCGTTGCGTGCAGTCGGCGATCTTGGCGCCGAACCCAAAGGGCTGCTACGCATGACTTGCGCCGTGGCGTATGGCGAGCGCTTCATCGTGCCACTAGTCAATGACTTCATGGCGCGACATCCACAGTTACGCGTCGAGATAGAACTGTCCAACCGCCCGCTCGACCTGCTGCACGATGGCCTGGACCTGGCCATCCGCCTGGGACGCCTGCAGGACTCACGCTTGATGGCCGCACGCCTGGCGCCCCGCGAGATGTACCTGTGCGCAGCACCCGAGTACCTGCAACGTTACGGCCGCCCTCATTCGCTGTCGGAGCTGGCGCGCCATAATTGCCTGATCGGCAGCAGCGAGACCTGGAGCTTCGCCGAAAATGGACGGGAAACCCAAGTGCGAGTGCAGGGCAACTGGCGCTGCAACAGCGGCCAGGCCGTGCTCGACGCTGCGCTACGCGGTTTTGGCCTGTGCCAGCTACCCGATTACTACGTCCTCGAACATCTGCGTAGCGGGCGGCTGACCTCTCTACTGGAGCAGCATCGCCCACCCAATACCGCAGTGTGGGCGCTCTACCCACAGCAACGTCACCTTTCACCCAAAGTGCGCCAGTTGATCGACGCCCTGCACCAGGGGCTCCGCCAACGCATCGAATACCTCGCTCCCGCCTGAGATTTTGCAACAACCTTGTCACCCAGCTGAACAGTCATGGAATGTCACAAGCCAGGGCGAAACTTGGGCGAGACGACCGCGTCACAATCTATGCACCCCGCTCAAACGGGGCCTCACGAACTCAGCTACATGAGGACATGGTTATGCAGGTTCTGGTCAACAGTGGTAAGCACGTCACCTCCTCGATGGACTTCAAGGACGACATTCGCGGTCGCGTCCGGGACAAGCTCCAGCGCTACGAGGACCACCTCACCCGGATCGAAATTCATCTCTCCGACGAGAACGCGCTCAAAAGTGGTCCGCAGGACAAGCGCTGCAAAGTCGAGGCGCGGATGAAAGGACGCGACCCGTTGACGGTCTCCCACGATGCCAGCGAACTGCAGCAGGCAATCGACGGTGCCATGAACAAGCTGACCAACGCGCTGGATCGCAACCTGGGCAAAGACGCCAAGCGCTGGACGCACTGATGCTGCGGATCGCTCAGCGACTCTCGCGCCAGATACGTTGTAGATAATGCAGATCTTCCGGGCGGGTGACCTTGAGGTTGTCCGCCCGGCCTTCGATGAGCCGGGGCGACTGCCCTGCCCACTCCATGGCCGACGCTTCATCGGTCACTGCCACACCTTCTTTCAGCGCTTGCGCCAGAGCCTCGCGCAGCGCGCCCAGACGAAACATCTGCGGCGTGTAAGCCTGCCAGATCACGCTACGATCCACGGTCTCCACCACCCTGCCATCGCTTCCGGCACGCTTGAGCGTGTCGCGCGCTGGCACCGCCAGCAGGCCACCAACCGGATCATCAGCGAGACTGTCCAACAGTCGCTCAAGGTCTTCCCTGGACAGATTGGGTCGTGCCGCGTCATGCACCAGCACCCAATCCTCGCTGTTCGCGCCCTCTGCGACTAGCGCTTCCAGCCCTGCCAATACCGAGTCGGCGCGTTCGTGCCCGCCAGGCGCCCGGCGGATACGCGCGTCGTTTGCCACAGGCAAGTGCGGCCAGAACGGGTCATCCACGGCAACGCATACCATCGCGCCCAACAGGCCGGGATGATCGAGGAAACAATGCAGGGTATGTTCGAGAATGCAGCGTCCGGCGATCTGCAGGTACTGCTTGGGCCGGTCGGCTGCCATACGTGCACCGACACCGGCAGCTGGAATCACCAGCCAGAATTTCGTGGTCATTCAGTCAGCAGATAGAGGGTTTCACCCTCTTTGAGCATGCCTAACTCCTGCCGTGCACGTTCTTCAACGGTCTCCATGCCGCGCTTGAGCTCCATCACCTCGGCCTCGAGGATACGATTGCGCTCCAGCAAACGCTCGTTCTCGCCCTTCTGTTCGGCGATCTGCTGTTGCAGACGGCTGGCAGCAGCCAGGCTGCCGTCGCCGACCCACAATCGATATTGCAGACCGCCCAGCAACAGGACCAACACGATAAACAGCCAATACGGACTACGCATGGAGCGGCTCGCAGAATGAGTCATCGGCATGGTAGGGGCTGCGTTCATGCTTGAAAAGAAGCCGTCTGATGAGTGACATGGGGTTTCGGTACCTGCATCCGTGCATTGGTTCCCAGAGATCGACGAAGCGTCCACGAAAAAGGCCCTGCCTGCAATGACGCAGCCTTTGTAGGAGGGGCTTCAGCCGCGAAAAATCGCGGATAAATCCGCTCCTACAGCATGCAGCGCAAACGCTGGAATAACCACGAAAAAGGGCGACTTGCGTCGCCCTTTTCTACCACGCAGATGTCAGCCGCGGAACTCGGCACGGCCCTTGTATGGAGCCTTGCCGCCCAGTTGCTCTTCAATGCGCAGCAGCTGGTTGTACTTGGAAACGCGGTCGGAGCGGCACAGCGAACCGGTCTTGATCTGACCGGCGGCAGTCCCCACGGCCAGGTCGGCGATGGTGCTGTCTTCGGTTTCACCGCTGCGGTGCGAGATCACGGCGGTGAAGCCAGCGGCCTTGGCCATCTGGATGGCTTCCAGGGTCTCGGTCAGCGAGCCGATCTGGTTGAACTTGATCAGGATCGAGTTACCAATCTGCTCATCGATACCGCGCTTGAGGATCTTGGTATTGGTGACGAACAGGTCGTCGCCAACCAGCTGTACCTTGGCGCCAATCTTGTCGGTCAGGACTTTCCAGCTGGCCCAGTCGGACTCGTCCATACCGTCTTCGATGGAGATGATCGGGTAACGCTCGGTCAGGCCAGCCAGGTAGTCGGCAAAGCCTTCGCCGCTGAATACCTTGCCTTCGCCGGCTAGGTCGTATTGGCCGTCCTTGTAGAACTCGCTCGATGCGCAGTCCAGCGCCAGGGTCACGTCGTCACCCAGCTTGTAGCCGGCGTTGGCAACGGCTTCAGCGATGGCAGCCAGGGCATCTTCGTTGGAAGCCAGGTTCGGCGCGAAACCACCTTCGTCACCGACGGCAGTGTTCAGGCCACGGGCCTTAAGCACGGCTTTGAGGTGATGGAAGATCTCGGCGCCCATGCGCAGGGCGTCGGCGAAATTCTTGGCGCCAACCGGCTGCACCATGAATTCCTGGATGTCGACGTTGTTGTCGGCATGCTCGCCGCCGTTGATGATGTTCATCATCGGTACCGGCATGGAGTAGACACCCGGGGTGCCATTCAAATCAGCGATGTGCGCGTACAGCGGCACGCCCTTGGCCTGAGCAGCGGCCTTGGCGGCAGCCAGAGACACGGCGAGGATGGCGTTGGCGCCCAGAGTCGCCTTGTTCTCGGTACCGTCGAGCTCGATCATCGCGCGATCCAGAGCTTTCTGGTCGACAGCGTCTTTGCCCAGCAACAGGTCACGGATCGGGCCGTTGATGTTGGCGACGGCCTTAAGCACGCCCTTGCCCAGGTAACGGCTCTTGTCGCCGTCACGCAGCTCCAGCGCTTCGCGCGAGCCAGTGGAGGCGCCGGACGGAGCGCATGCGCTACCGACGATGCCGCCTTCCAGAATTACATCCGCTTCCACGGTGGGGTTACCACGGGAGTCGAGAACCTCACGACCCTTGATGTCGACGATCTTTGCCATTCTTGATAACGCTCCAAAGGTTGACGATAAGACGGCAGCAGCAGGCTGCACTGGGCCGTCGCTGCCCGAGGGCAGATCGACGGCTCACTCTGACTCACGGGTCAGGGGGATTTTTCTCGGGCGGCACTTTACCGGATTACAGCCGGCTCAGGCAGTCTCGATCGGAGGAAAACTCTTGATCAGGTCATCCAACTGCTTGAGCTGGGTGAGAAACGGCTCCAGCTTGTTCAGGCGCAGGGCGCATGGACCGTCGCACTTGGCGTTTTCCGGTTCCGGATGCGCTTCGAGGAACAGGCCTGCCAGGCCCTGGCTCATGCCCGCCTTGGCCAGGTCGGTAACCTGAGCGCGACGGCCACCAGCAGAGTCGGCGCGACCGCCCGGCATCTGCAGGGCGTGGGTCACGTCGAAGAACACCGGATACTCGAACTGCTTCATGATGCCGAAGCCGAGCATGTCCACCACCAGGTTGTTGTAACCGAAGGAGGAACCACGCTCGCAGAGGATCAGCTGATCGTTACCGGCCTCTTCGCACTTGGCCAGGATGTGCTTCATTTCCTGCGGGGCGAGAAACTGCGCCTTCTTGATGTTGATTACCGCACCGGTCTTGGCCATGGCCACTACCAGATCGGTCTGCCGCGACAGGAAAGCCGGCAACTGGATGATGTCGCACACTTCGGCCACGGCAGCCGCCTGGTGCGGCTCGTGCACGTCGGTGATCACCGGCACACCGAAAGTTTTCTTCACTTCCTCGAAGATCTTCATGCCCTCTTCCAGGCCCGGGCCGCGGAAGGAGGTGACGGAGGAACGGTTGGCCTTGTCGAAGCTGGCCTTGAACACGTAGGGAATGCCGAGCTTCTCGGTCACCCGCACGTACTCCTCGCAGGCCTGCATGGCCAGGTCGCGCGACTCGAGCACGTTGATGCCGCCGAACAGCACGAAAGGCTTGTCGTTGGCGATCTCGATGTCGCGAACCTTGATGATCTTCTTTGCCATGCCTTAAGCCTTCTTCGCTTTCTGCGCTAGGGCAGCATTGACGAAACCGCTGAACAGCGGATGGCCGTCACGCGGCGTGGAGGTGAACTCCGGGTGGAACTGGCAGGCAACGAACCACGGATGATCCGGCGCCTCGACCACTTCGACCAGTGCGCCGTCGCCAGAACGGCCGGTGACCTTCAGGCCAGCCTCGGTCAGCTTCGGCAGCAGGTTGTTGTTCACCTCGTAACGGTGACGATGACGCTCGACGATCACGTCCTTGCCATAGCAGTCATGTACCAGAGAGCCGGCCTGCAGTTGGCAGTCCTGAGCACCCAGGCGCATGGTGCCGCCGAGGTCAGAGCTTTCACTGCGCTGCTCGGTGGCGCCAGTTGCGTCCTGCCATTCGGTAATCAGGCCCACCACCGGATGAGCGCTGGCCATGTCGAATTCGGAAGAGTTGGCGTCAGTCCAACCCACGACGTTACGGGCGTACTCGATGACCGCTACCTGCATGCCGAGGCAGATGCCCAGGTAGGGAATCTTGTTCTCGCGAGCGTACTGCACGGTCTTGATCTTGCCTTCCACGCCACGCAGACCGAAGCCGCCCGGTACCAGGATGGCATCGACGCCTTCGAGCAGCGCGGTGCCCTGGTTCTCGATGTCTTCGGAGTCGATATAACGCAGGTTGACCTTGGTACGGTTCTGGATGCCGGCGTGGCTCATCGCTTCGATCAGCGACTTGTACGCATCGAGCAGCTCCATGTACTTGCCGACCATGGCGATGGTGACTTCTTTTTCCGGATTGAGCTTGGCATCGACGACGCGATCCCACTCGGACAGATCGGCGCCGCCGCATTCCAGGCCGAAGCGCTCGACGACGAAGTCATCCAGACCCTGGGCATGCAGCACGCCCGGAATCTTGTAGATGGTGTCGACGTCTTCCAGGCTGATCACCGCACGCTCTTCGACGTTGGTGAACAGGGCGATCTTGCGGCGCGAGGAGACATCGATCGGGTGGTCGGAGCGGCACACCAGCACGTCAGGCTGCAGGCCGATGGAGCGCAGTTCCTTGACCGAGTGCTGAGTCGGCTTGGTCTTGGTCTCACCAGCGGTGGCGATGTACGGCACCAGGGTCAGGTGCATCAGCATCGCGCGCTTGGCGCCCACTTCCACACGCAGTTGGCGGATGGCCTCGAGGAACGGTTGCGACTCGATGTCGCCGACGGTGCCGCCGATTTCCACCAAGGCCACGTCGGCATCGCCGGCACCCTTGATGATGCGACGCTTGATCTCGTCGGTGATGTGCGGGATGACCTGAATGGTCGCTCCCAGATAATCACCACGGCGCTCCTTGCGCAGTACGTCTTCGTACACGCGACCGGTGGTGAAGTTGTTGCTCTTGGTCATCGTGGTGCGGATGAACCGCTCGTAGTGACCCAGGTCGAGGTCGGTCTCGGCGCCGTCGTGGGTGACGAACACCTCACCGTGCTGGAACGGGCTCATGGTGCCCGGATCGACGTTGATGTAAGGGTCCAGCTTGAGCATGGTGACCTTCAGGCCCCGCGCCTCCAGGATGGCCGCCAGTGAAGCCGAGGCGATGCCTTTCCCCAATGAAGAAACAACACCACCCGTGACGAAGATGTAGCGCGTCATGAAAAACCCTAGAAGTCTGCGTTTAAGCGGTCAATGCCGCCGGGGAAAGCGAAGGAGCGCCATCAATAGCAAAAATGGCAAGCCCGCCAAGCTCCCTGAGGGAGTCGGCAAAAGCTGTATTAAGACGGGAGCGTAGTCTACCGGAAAGGCCTTACCAGCTCAAACCTTGCACGCCGATAGGCGGCGACCACTGCAGACGCGCCCCACTCGCCTGAATTACTGACGACTGCGTCAGATTCGCCACCGCTATCAACTCATCGCCATCGAACAGCAGCGGCAGGCGCGGACGCACGAATGCCGGTACGCGCAGCTCATTGAGCAAACGCTTGAGATCGCGCCTGCCGCGCCCCAGCACCTGCAGTGACTCACCACCCTGGCGGTAACGCAAATGCCAGCGACCTGGCGGCAACTCACCCTGTAGATGCACACAACCGTTACCGGGCAGCTCGACAGGCTCGGGAAACGAGCTGAAGGCAAGATCGAGTGGTTCGAGCGGCTGCTGCCACTCACCGCTAAGCCACCAAAGCCGAGCATCGGCACGGTGCAGCTCACCATCGGCCAGCTTCCAGATCGGCGCTGCATCCGTGTCAGCATCACGCAGGTCACACCAGCCGGCCCAGTGGTCGCTATCGGGCATACGCGTATAAGGCGCCAACCAGTGGCGCAGCAAATTGCGCTGGCGCGCCTCGCTCAACGCAGTGACAGCCGGCAGATACAGCGACGGCAACGACAGCCAGGCAAACGCTGAGCCGCCATGGGCAGCGGCAAGGTCGATCTCGGCCAATTCATCCAGCAACTGCTGCGCCTCAGACAGATGGCCTGCGCTGCGCACCAGGCTGCTCGACGCTTGCGGCCAGCGCTCCACCAGCAGCGGCATCACTTGTCGCCGCAGGAAGTTGCGACTGAAACGCTCATCGGCGTTGCTCGGGTCTTCGATCCAGGCAAGGCCATGACTCTGCGCATAGGCCTGTAATTCAGCCCGAGAACAATCGAGCAGCGGCCGAATCAGGTGGCCCTGCCCTAGCGAGCGACTTGCCGGCATGGCTGCCAGTCCGCGCACACCCGCCCCCCGCAACAGACGAAACAGCAGAGTCTCGGCCTGATCATCACGATGCTGAGCACTGAGCAACACCTCGCCCGGACCAAGCCGCGTAGTGAAAGCCTGATAACGCGCGTTACGCGCTGCCTGCTCGAGACTGGCGCCTAGCGCCACCTGCACCCTGACGATGTCCAGAGCAATACCCAGCCGTGCGCAAACCTGCGCGCAATGCTCTGGCCAGGTGTCAGCCGCTGACTGCAACCCATGATGGACATGAATGGCGGAAAGCGGCGGCAGCTTCTCACGCCGAGCCAGATCGGCGAGCAAATGCAGCAGCACGGTGGAGTCGAGACCACCGGAGAAGGCGATACACCAGGCAGGAGCCGTACACCAAGGCTGCAGGGCCTGGCGCAGGCGAATAGAGAGATCGGTCATTGGCCAAGCTTAAACAACAACGGGCCCGAAGGCCCGTTGAGATAGACGCAGAACTAACTCAGGCGATGCCGTAACTCATCAGGCGATCGTAACGACGCTTGAGCAGCGCGTCAGTGTCGTGCTTCTGCAGGCTGGCCAGTTGCTTGATCAGCTCCTGACGGATCGACTCGGAAGCTGCGGCCGGGTCACGGTGCGCACCACCCAGCGGTTCGGCGATCACCTGATCGACGATGCCCAGATCCTTCAGACGCTCGGCGGTGATGCCCATGGCTTCGGCGGCATCCGGCGCCTTCTCGGCGGTACGCCAGAGAATCGAGGCGCAGCCTTCCGGCGAGATCACCGAGTAGGTGGAGTACTGCAGCATGTTGAGCTGGTCGCAAACACCGATGGCCAGTGCACCACCAGAACCACCTTCACCGATGACGGTGGCGATGATCGGCGTTTTCAGACGAGCCATCACGCGCAGGTTCCAGGCGATGGCCTCACTCTGGCCACGCTCCTCGGCATCGATACCCGGATAGGCACCCGGAGTATCGATGAAGGTGAGGATCGGCATCTTGAAGCGCTCGGCCATTTCCATCAGGCGGCAGGCCTTGCGGTAGCCTTCCGGACGCGGCATGCCGAAGTTGCGGCGCACCTTCTCGCGCACTTCACGGCCTTTCTGGTGGCCGATGATCATCACCGGCTGGTCGCCCAGGCGGGCAATGCCACCGACGATAGCGGCGTCATCAGAGAAGTGACGATCACCGTGCAATTCATCGAACTCGGTGAAGATGTGCTGGATGTAATCCAGGGTGTAAGGGCGACGCGGGTGGCGCGCGAGCTGCGCGATCTGCCAGCTGGTCAGATTGCCGAAGATGCTTTCGGTCAGGGAGCTGCTCTTGTCCTGCAGGCGGGCAATTTCATCGCCGATATTCAGCGAGTTGTCGTTACCAACCAGGCGTAGCTCTTCGATCTTGGCTTGCAGGTCGGCGATCGGCTGTTCGAAATCGAGGAAATTCGGGTTCATAGTCATCCGTCTTGCGTCGACGGCCAAGTGGCCGGGGAGCTGTATCCATTAGGCGCCCTACCTTAAGGTATAGGGCGCAGCGGGTCGACACCCTCGGGTGCCTTTGCTGTCACGAAGAGGAATTTTCCTCTCGTATATCAGCGGTAGTGCAAAAAGACGTTGTCGCGCCCGAACTGGTCACGCAATGCTTGAATCAAAGTGTCAGCCGGGTCGATTCGCCAGGCATCGCCGAATTGAAGCAAGGCCCGTGCCTCCTCGCCACTGTAGTCGACGGTCACCGGGCAAGCGCCCTTGTGCTTGCTGCACAGCTCGGCCAGCCAGCGCAGGCGGTCGCCCTTCAATGCCTCACTGGCCACCTTCACCCGCAGGCTGTCGGCCAGGCCGGTGCGCGCTTCTTCCAGGCTCATCACGCGCTTGGCGCGCAGGCGTAGGCCACCGGAGAAGTCGTCGTTGCTGACTTCACCTTCGACCACCACCAGCGCATCGTTCTGCAGCAACGCCTGGTTGCTGGCGAAGGCGTCGGCGAACAACGAGGCCTCGATGCGCCCAGAGCGGTCATCGAGGGTGATGAAGCCCATCTTGTCGCCCTTCTTGTTCTTCATCACCCGCAGGTTGACGATCATCCCGGCGATGGTCTGGGTGTCGCGCGCCGGCTTCAGTTCAACGATGCGCTGACGGGCGAAACGACGGATCTCACCTTCATACTCGTCGATGGGGTGACCGGACAGGTAAATACCCAGGGTGTCCTTCTCGCCTTTCAGGCGCTCTTTGATCGGCAGTTCGCGCGCCTTGCGGTGGTTGGCATAGACGTCCGCCTCGGGCTCGGCGAACAGCCCGCCGAACAAGTCCATATGGCCGCTCTCGGCACTGCGCGCGGTCTGCTCGGCAGACTGCACGGCCTCCTCCATCGACGCCAGCAGCACGGCGCGGTTCTTGTCCACGCTGGCCTGATAAGCCTTGAGCTCATCCTGGTAGTACGGCCCGAGGCGATCCAGCGCTCCACTGCGAATCAAGGCTTCGAGGGTACGCTTGTTGATGCGTTTAAGGTCGACACGGTTGCAGAAGTCGAACAGATCCTTGAACGGCCCACCTTCGGCCCGGCATTCGACGATGGCCTCGACCGGCCCCTCGCCCACGCCCTTGACCGCCCCCAGGCCGTAGACGATGCGACCGTCGTCGTTGACGGTGAACTTGAATTCGGAGACGTTCACGTCCGGCGGATCGATGCGCAACTTCATGTTGCGGCACTCTTCCACCAGGATCACCACCTTGTCGGTGTTGTGCATGTCCGCCGAGAGCACCGCGGCCATGAACGGCGCCGGGTAATGCGCTTTCAGCCAGGCAGTCTGGTAGGACACCAGACCGTAAGCGGCCGAGTGCGACTTGTTGAAGCCGTAACCGGCGAACTTTTCCACCAGATCGAAGATGTTACCCGCCAGGTTGGCGTCGATGCCATTACTGACACAACCTTCGATGAAGCCGCCGCGCTGCTTGGCCATCTCCTCAGGCTTCTTCTTACCCATGGCACGACGCAGCATGTCCGCACCACCGAGGGTGTAACCGGCCATCACCTGAGCGATCTGCATCACCTGCTCCTGGTACAGGATGATGCCGTAGGTGGGCTTGAGCACCGGCTCCAGGCCAGCGTACTGGTAGTCGGGGTGCGGGTAGGACAGCTCGGCACGACCGTGCTTACGGTTGATGAAGTCGTCCACCATGCCCGATTGCAGCGGGCCAGGGCGGAACAGCGCCACCAGTGCGATCATGTCTTCCAGGCAGTCGGGCTTGAGCTTCTTGATCAGCTCCTTCATGCCGCGCGATTCAAGCTGGAAGACCGCAGTGGTCTCCGCCTTCTGCAGCATGTCGTAGGTTTTCTTGTCATCCAGCGGGATGAAGTCGATGTTGACCAGATCCTCATCCGGCGCGCCATCACGCTTCTGGATACGGTGGATGGTTTCCATCGCCCATTTGATGATGGTCAGCGTACGCAGGCCGAGGAAGTCGAACTTGACCAGGCCGGCCTGCTCGACATCGTCCTTGTCGAACTGGGTCACCAGGCCACCACCCTCCTCGTCACAGGCGATCGGCGAAAAGTCGGTGAGTTTGGTCGGTGCGATCACCACACCACCAGCGTGCTTGCCGGTGCCGCGCACCACGCCTTCGAGCTTGAGCGACATGTCCCAGATTTCCTGGGCTTCCTCGTCGTTTTTGAGGAAGTCGCGCAGCGGCTCCTCCATCTCGAAGGCCTTCTCCAGGGTCATGCCAACTTCGAAGGGGATCATCTTCGACAGACGGTCGGCCAGGCCGTAGGATTTGCCCTGCGCCCGCGCCACGTCACGAACCACCGCCTTGGCCGCCATCGAGCCGAAAGTGATGATCTGGCTCACCGCATTACGCCCGTATTTCTCGGCCACGTAGTCGATCACCCGGTCGCGGCCATCCATGCAGAAGTCGACGTCGAAGTCGGGCATGGAGATCCGTTCGGGGTTGAGGAAGCGTTCGAACAGCAGGTCATAGGCCAGCGGGTCGAGGTCGGTGATCTTCAATACGTAGGCCACCAGCGAACCAGCACCCGAGCCACGGCCCGGGCCAACCGGCACGCCGTTGTTCTTGGCCCACTGGATGAAGTCCATAACGATCAGGAAGTAACCGGGGAAACCCATCTGGATGATGATGTCGAGCTCGAAGTTGAGGCGGTCGATGTAGACCTGCTTCTTCGCCTCGTAATCCGGCGTGTCCTTGGGCAGCAGCACTTCGAGACGCTCTTCCAGGCCCTCGAAGGAGGCGTGACGCAGGTAATCGTCAATGCCCATGCCGTTTGGTGTGGGGAAGTCCGGCAGGAAATACTTGCCAAGCTGCACGTCGATGTTGCAGCGCTTGGCGATCTCGACCGTGTTCTCCAGTGCCTCGGGGAGGTCGGAGAACAGCTCCCACATTTCGTCGGCGCTTTTCAGGTACTGCTGATCTGAGTAGTGCCGCGGCCGGCGCGGATCGTCGAGGGTACGGCCTTCACCGATGCAGACGCGGGTTTCGTGGGCCTCGAAGTCACCCTGCTTGATGAAGCGCACGTCGTTGGTCGCCACCAGCGGTGCCTCGACGCGGTCGGCCAGCGCCACTGCGGCGTGCAGGTATTCCTCGTCACCCACTCGGCTGGTGCGTTGCACTTCCAGGTAGAAACGATCTGGGAATACTGCCATCCATTCGCGCAGACGCGTTTCGGCCAGCGCTTCGTCACCGGCCAGCAGCGCCTGGCCCACTTCGCCCTCACGGGCGCCGGACAGCGCAATCAAACCTTCTGCCGCATCCTTAACCCAGTCACGCTGAATAATCACCAGGTCGTTGCTCTGACCTTCGGACCAACCACGGGAGATCAGCTCGGTGAGGTTGCGATAGCCCTTGGCATTCATCGCCAACAGGGTCAAGCGCGTCAGCGGGCCGTCTTCCTCGGCGCTGGCCATCCAGATATCGGCGCCGCAGATCGGTTTGACCCCGGCGCCCATGGCCGTCTTATAGAACTTCACCAGCGAGCACATGTTGCTCATGTCGGTGACCGCCACTGCCGGCATGCCGGCCCCGGCGACGGCCTTGATCAGCGGTTTGACCCGCACCAGGCCATCGACCAGGGAGTATTCGGTGTGCAGACGCAGGTGGACGAACGCTTGGGTCATGAGGCGGCCTTGCAGATGAAAACGACAAAGCGCGGATTGTAGCCTAAGCGGGTCTGGCTGAGGGCCAGAGGTTCAGACTTCGAGCAGTGCCCGCACCGGAGCGAAAGAACGCCGATGAATCGGCGTCGGCCCCAGGCGTATCAGCGCTTCGAGATGAACGGGCGTGGGGTAACCCTTGTGACCGGCAATGCCGTAGCCGGGATAGAGACGGTCCATTTCGAGCATTTCGCGGTCGCGACTGACCTTGGCCAGGATCGAAGCGGCGGCGATAGCCGGAACCCGACTGTCGCCCTTGACCACCGGCGCACTCGGCACGGCCAGCTTGGGGCAACGGTTGCCGTCGATCAGCGCCAGTCTCGGCGTTACGCTCAACCCCTCGACGGCCCGCTGCATCGCCAGCATGGTGGCATGCAGGATATTCAGGCGGTCGATTTCCTCGACCTCGGCGCGAGCGATGCACCAGGCCAGGGCTTTCTCGCGAATCTCGTCGAACAGCAATTCACGGCGCGCCTCGGTGAGCTTCTTCGAATCGTTCAGGCCGATGATCGGCCGCGCCGGATCGAGGATCACCGCCGCCGTCACCACGGCGCCGCAGAGCGGGCCACGACCAACCTCGTCAACGCCGGCGACCAGCTCTTCGACCAGGGTAAAGTCCAATCCCAGCTGCATCAGACTCGCCCAGCAAGCTTGAGAACTGCATCGGCCGCAGACTGCGAAGCATCGCGACGCAGCGCACGGTGAATGACGTCGAAACCTTCGGTCTGCACTTGCCCACCATCGATCAGCGGTGCCACGGCCTGGGCCAATGCCTCAGGCGTCGCTGCATCCTGAATCAGCTCAGGCACCAGCAAACGCTCGGCCAGCAGATTAGGCAGCGAGATATAGGGGCTCTTCACCAGGCGCTTGAGGATACGGTAGGTCAGCGGCGCTACGCGGTACGCCACCACCATCGGCCGCTTGTACAGCAGCGCTTCCAGGGTCGCGGTACCCGACGCGATCAGCACTGCATCGCAGGCGGCCAGCGCTTCGTGGGATCGACCGTTGAGCAACGTCAGCGGCAAATCACGCCCTGCCAGCATCTGCTCCAACTGCTCACGGCGCTCGGGGGTGGCGCAAGGCAGGAGGAAACGAACACCCGGGCGAAGCGCACGCAGGCGGATCGCCGCCTCGAGAAACAGCTCACCCAAGCGCGCGACCTCGCCACCACGGCTACCTGGCATGAGCGCGACCACGGGCTCGTCCTGCGGCAGATCCAGTGCTTCGCGCGCGGCGGCACGATCAGCTTGCTGGGGAATCGCATCGGCCAGCGGATGACCGACAAAGCGCACCGGCACCTGATGTTCATCGTAGAACTGCGCCTCGAACGGGAACAGGGTCAGCATCAAGTCGCAGGCTTCGCGAATCTTCAGCACACGCTTCTGCCGCCAGGCCCAAACCGAAGGGCTGACGTAATGCACGGTCTTGATCCCGGCACGGCGCAGCTTTAGTTCCAGGCCCAGGTTGAAATCAGGGGCATCGATGCCGATAAATACATCCGGCTGCGCGGCGATCAGATCGCGCGCCAACTGGCGGCGACGGCCAAGCAGTTCGAACAAACGACCGAGCACCTCGACCAGACCCATCACGGCCAGGCGCTCCATCGGGAAGTAGGATTTCAGGCCCTCGGCTTCCATACGCGCACCGCCAACACCGATGAACTCGGCATCTGGATAACGCTGCTTGATAGCCTGCATCAGGCCGGAGCCGAGAATATCACCGGACGCCTCACCGGCGACCAGTGCGACGCGAATAGGTCTGCTCATAGGAATCAGCGCGTGATGCCGCGCGTGGAGGCCTGGATCGAATCACGGAAGATCGCCACTTCGGGGAACTGAGCAGCAGACTCGGCCAACTCGGCCAGCGCCTGCTCGACGGTCAGCCCCTGGCGATAGACCAGCTTGTAGCCCTTGCGCAGGGCAGCGATGGCCTCAGCGGAGAAACCACGCCGGCGCATGCCCTCAAAGTTCATGCTGCGCGCCTCGGCCGGGTTACCGAATACGGTAACGAAAGCAGGCACATCCTTGCCAATCGCGGTGCCCATGCCCGAGAAGCTGTGCGCGCCAATGCGGCAGAACTGATGCACCAGGGTATAGCCGGACAGAATCGCCCAGTCGTCGACCCATACATGACCAGCCAGTGCCGTGTTGTTGACCAGAATGCAATGGTTACCGATCACACTGTCATGGCCGATATGGGCATAAGCCATGATCAGGTTGTGGTCGCCAATGGTGGTTTCACTGCGATCCTGTACGGTGCCGCGGTGGATGGTGACGCCTTCGCGAATGGTGTTGTGATCGCCGATCACCAGGCGAGTGAGCTCACCTTTGTACTTCAGGTCCGGCGTATCTTCACCGACCGAAGAAAACTGGTAGATGCGGTTGTGCTTGCCAATCACGGTCGGTCCCTTGAGCACTACGTGCGGACCGATGACCGTACCCTCGCCAATTTCCACATCGGCACCAACAATGCTCCAAGGGCCAACGACAACGTCGTCAGCCAATCTGGCACTGGGGTCGATGATCGCGCGGGGGTCAATCAAACTCATAGCTTGCGTTCCGCACAAATGATTTCAGCGGAGCAGACTTCCTTGCCATCGACAGTGGCGCGGCACTCGAATTTCCAGATGCTGCGACGATCGCTCAGGTACTTGGCTTCCAGCGTCAGCTGGTCACCCGGCAACACCGGCGAACGGAAACGCAGCTTGTCGGAGCCAACGAAGTAATACAGGGTGCCATCGGCCGGCTTCACGCCCATCATCTTGAAACCGAGGATACCGGCAGCCTGCGCCATCGCCTCGATGATCAGAACGCCCGGCATGATCGGGTGCTCGGGGAAGTGACCGTTGAAGAACGGCTCATTGATGCTGACATTCTTATAGGCGCGAATCTGTTTGCCTTCGACGTCCAGGTCCACCACACGGTCCACCAGCAGGAACGGATAGCGGTGCGGCAAATATTCACGAATTTCGTTGATGTCCATCATGTCCGGTTAAGCCTGTAAGAAAAGAAAAGAGCACGGCCGCGCCGTGCTCAGGCATCAGATGAGACGTTTGCCGTCTGGGTCACGGCGGCCAGCTGTTTTTCCAGCTCACGCAGTCGCTTGGCCATCTCGTCCAACTGACGAATACGGGCTGCACTCTTCTTCCACTCGCCCGCCGGCTGCATGGCGGTACCGGAAGAATAGGCGCCCGGCTCGGTGATCGAACGGGTCACCATGGTCATGCCGGTGACGAACACGTTGTCGCACACTTCGATATGACCAACCATCCCCACACCACCAGCGATCATGCAATTCTTGCCGATCTTGGTGCTGCCAGAAATACCGCAGCAGCCTGCCATGGCCGTGTTGTCACCGATCTGCACGTTGTGCGCGATCATGATCTGGTTATCGAGCTTCACCCCATTGCCGATCAAGGTATCAGACAGCGCACCACGATCTACCGTGGTGTTGGCGCCGATCTCGACGTCATCACCGATGGTCACTCCACCGATCTGCGCGATCTTCTGCCAGACACCTTTCTCATTGGCGAAACCGAAGCCCTCACCGCCGATCACGGCACCGGATTGAATCACCACACGCTTGCCGATCTGCACGTCGTGATAGAGCGTCACGCGTGGCGCCAGCCAGCCGCCATCACCCACCACACTGCGCGCACCGACTACACAATGAGCACCGATGCTGACATCAGCGCCGATACGTGCACCGCTTTCGATAACCGCAAAAGCGCCAATACTCGCACTCGGATCGACCTGAGCGTCTTCGGCGATCTGTGCCGTGGCATGAATACCCGACGCAGCCTTGGGCTTGCGATCGAACACATGCGACAGCTGGGCATAAGCCAGGTACGGGTTGGTAACGATCAGGGCATCGCCAGCGTAGCCTTCAGCATCGGCTGCGGTCAGAAGCACGGCACCGGCCTGAGTCTGCGCCAGAAACTTGCGGTACTGGGCATTGGCCAGGAAGCTCAACTGTTCGGGCCTGGCCTCCTGTAAGGTGGCCAGGCCCGTGATGACCTTCGCTTCGGCGCCACGCAAGGTGGCGCCAAGACGCTCAGCCAATTGGCCGAGGGTAACTGTAACTGTCATGCTTAACGCATCTGGTTCATGCGCTCGATGACCTGGCGAGTGATGTCGTACTGAGGCTTGACCTCGATCACCGCACCACGCTCGAGCACCAGGTCGAAGTTGCCGTTCTTGATCACGTCTTCGACGGCCTTATCCAGGTTCGGCTTCAGCTTGCCCAGCATCTCGCGGTCAGCGATGGCCTTGGCTTCGTTCAGTTCCTTGGATTGGAACTGGAAGTCACGGGCCTTCTGCTTGAATTCGAGTTCGAGACGCTCGCGCTCAGCCTGCTGCATCTTGTCGCCATCTTTGACCATACGATCCTGGATGCGCTTGGCGTCGCTTTCCAGGGTCTTGAGCTTGTTCAGTTGCGGACCAAACTTCTTCTCGGCATCGACGGCGTAGCGCTTGGCTGCATCCGACTCGAGCAGCGCCATCTGATAGTTCAGTACGGCCACCTTCATCTCAGCGAACGCCGGAGTGGCGATCAGGGCGGCGGTGAACAGAACCAGTTGAGTCAACTTACGCACAATGCACTCCTGCAACAAAACTGTTGGCTTTCTGTGAAACGAACTTAGAAGGTTTGACCCAGGGAGAACTGGAATACCTGAGTATCGGCATCATCCGGCTTCTTGATCGGCATGGCCAGACTGAAGCTCAGCGGGCCCAATGCGGTGATCCAGGTCAGGCCGACACCCACGGAGCTGGCCATACTGCTGAAGTCGATATTGCAGCTGTCGCTGAGCTTCTTCTGGCTCGACGAGCAGTTGGTGTCGAATACGTTACCCACATCCCAGAACAACGCGGTACGCAACGAACGCTGGTCCTTGACGAACGGCAGGGGGAACAGCATCTCGACCCCACCCTGCACCAATACGTTACCACCGAACGGCAGCGGGTCCTGATCCGGGTCACGCAGGGTGCCTGGCTTGTTCCCAGAGCTCGGGGTGCTTCGTGGGCCCAGGCTGCTGTCTTCGAAGCCACGCACCGAGTTGAAGCCACCGGCGTAGTAGTGCTCGTAGAACGGCAGCTCAGCCGTGGAACCGTAGCTGTCGCCATAACCCAACTGGGTATGGAAGCGCAGGGTGTAGTTATCGCTGATCGGGGTGAAAACCTGACCACGGTAGTCGAGCTTGTAGAACGACAGATCGCTACCTGGAATGGTGGTTTCCAGTACCAGGCTCTGCGAATGACCACGGTTGGCCAGCACACCACGGTTCAGAGTCGACTCGGACCAACCGATAGAGCCTTTAAAGTTGAGGTAGTTATCACCCTCAGCTTCGATGAAATCAAAGATCTCATCGACGGTATAGCGACCAGTATCGATGCTGTCCTGCTGTACGGTCAGACCATAGGTCAGACGCGCGGTTTCGCTGATCGGGTAACCGATGTTGATACCTGCACCCAGGCTGTCAACCGAATAGCTGGATACATCGACATCGAGTTCATCGTAGTCGGTGGTGCGGTAGAAGGCGTTGTAACCCAGACTGACGCCATCAACGGTCCAGTAGGGATCAACGAAGCCAAAGCTGTATCGGGTCTGGTATTCACTGCGAGTCAGACCGATGCTGACGCGGTTACCGGTACCCAGGAAGTTGTTCTGGCTGATCGAACCACCAAGGATCAGGCCGGCGTTCTGGGCGAAACCGACGCTGGCAGTGATGGAGCCGGACGGCTGCTCTTCGACGCTGTAGTTGACGTCGATCTGGTCATCAGTGCCTGGCACTTGCGGAGTTTCGACGTTGACTTCCTTGAAGAAGCCCAGGCGCTCCAGGCGAGTCTTGGACTGGTCGATCAGGTAGGTCGAGGCCCAGCCACCTTCCATCTGACGCATTTCGCGACGCAGCACTTCGTCTTCGGACTTGGTGTTGCCGCGGAAGTTGATACGGTTGACGTAGGCACGCTTGCCCGGATCGACGAAGAAGGTGATCGAAACGGTGTTGTCTTCGTCGTGCGCTTCCGGCACGCCGTTGACGTTGGCGAAGGTGTAACCCTCGTTACCCAGACGACGGGTGATCAGCTCACTGGTGGTGGTCATGACCTTGCGCGAGAAGACCTGACCTTCCTTGACCAGCAGCAGTGCGCGCACATCGTCTTCCGGGACCTTGAGGTCACCGGACAGTTTCACGTCGCGAACGCTGTACTTCTCGCCTTCTTCGACGTTGACGGTGATGTAGACGTGCTTCTTGTCCGGGGTGATGGAAACCTGCGTGGAGCTGATATCCATGTTGATGTAGCCGCGGTCCAGGTAGTAGGAGCGCAGACGCTCGAGGTCACCGGACAGTTTTTCGCGGGCGTACTTGTCGTCGTTCTTGAAGAAGGACAGCCAGTTGGTGGTCTTCAGCTCGAACAGATCGACCAGATCTTCATCGGAGAACACGGTATTGCCGACCACGTTGATGTGGGAGATAGCGGCTACGGTGCCTTCGTTGATGGTGATCTTCAGCGCCACGCGGTTACGCGGCTGCGGAATCACCTCGGCTTCGATCTCGGCCGAATAACGGCCCTGAGCGACATACTGGCGCTGCAGCTCGTTACGCACGCCTTCGAGGGTGGCGCGCTGGAAGATCTCGCCCTCGGCCAGACCAGACTGGTTCAGGCCCTTGAGCAGATCTTCAGTGCTGATGGCCTTGTTGCCTTCGATCTCGATGCCGGAGATGGAGGGACGCTCGACCACAGTAACGACCAGAACATCGCCATCGCGACCAAGCTGAATATCCTGGAAGAAGCCAGTACGGAACAGGGAACGGGTGGCATCGACCAGCTGGCGATCATCTATCCGCTCGCCCACATTGAGCGGCAACGCGCCGAATACGCTACCAGCGGAAACCCGCTGCAGGCCGTTGACGCGTATATCGGAGATGGTGAAGGACTCGGCGTGAACTTCGGCGATCATCAATGCGGACAGTACCGCAGGTAGCAGCAGACGTTTCATGAAGTCCTTTCTTATTCCAACTGACGATAAAAACTGCCGCTTAGGCGACACTTCTTTTAAATCTCAAGAACGTATTCAGTAGTGCTCACAGGCGGCTGAGGTCGTTGACCAGGGCAAGCAACATGACCCCGATGACCAGACTGATGCCGATCTGCATCCCCCAACCCTGAACCCGCTCAGACAAGGGGCGACCACGCACCCACTCGACCAGATAAAACAGCAGATGCCCACCATCCAGTACAGGAATGGGCAGCAGATTGAGAACCCCCAGGCTAATACTCAGATATGCAAGGAATTTCAGGAAATCCCCCAGCCCTGACTCAGCTGAAGCGCCCGCCACTTTAGCAATGGTTATCGGCCCACTCAAGTTTTTTACCGAGAGCTCACCGAACAGCATTTTCTTGAGGGAATCGAGGGTCAGCAGGCTCATGGACCAGGTTTGACGCATGCCCTCGACGACGCCATCGAGCGGACCGTAGCGCACTTCGCGGAGCATCTCTGGCGGCCATTCGACACCCTGTACACCCGCGCCCAGGTAACCGCTGCGGGCATCCCCTTCGCCGCGCGACGCCAGCGTCAGCTGCACGTCCCGCTCCTGTCCTGCGCGCTCGAAGCGCAGCGTGACCGCCTCGCCTGGCAATACCCTTACGCGATCAACCAAACTCTGCCAGTCGGCAAGCGGCTCACCATCGAGCGCCAGCAGTCGATCTCCGGCCTGCAGGCCTGCAGCATAGGCAGGCCCCTTGGAATCCACCTCAGCCAGAACCGGCTCCAGCACCGGACGCCAGGGGCGAATCCCCAGCGAGCCAATCGGGTCCGGCTCGTCGACGCCGCGCAACCAGTTATCCAATTGCACCTGTTTGGGCGCTTCAACCGTGGAGCCCGGCTCGAGCACGCGCAGATCGAGCGTACCGCTCTCGCCCAGACGCCTTACCAGCTGCAGATTAACCGCCGCCCAACCACTGGTGGCCTCACCGTTGACTGCAACGATCTCCTGCCCAGCACGCAGCCCGGCCACTTCCGCCAGGCTGTCGGACTGCACGCCACCGATCACCGGCCTAACCTGCTGACTGCCGAGCATGGCGACGAACCAGAAGAACAGCAGCGCCAGCAGGAAATTGGCCAGCGGGCCAGCGGCAACAATGGCGATGCGCTGGCGTACACTCTTGCGATTGAAGGATTGCTCGACCAGTTCGGGCGGTACATCGCCCTCGCGTTCATCGAGCATCTTGACGTAGCCGCCCAGAGGAATGGCTGCTACGACGAACTCAGTGCCCTGGCGGTCGTGCCAGCGCAACAATGGCGTACCGAAGCCGACGGAAAAGCGCAGCACCTTGACGCCGCAGCGGCGAGCCACCCAGAAGTGTCCGTACTCGTGAAAGGTGACCAGGACACCCAGTGCGATCAGGGTGCCAACCAGCATGTACAACCCACTCATTTCACTTCTCCAGCCCTACGAGCCGCTCAAGTACAAGACCAACACCGGCGCGATCAACGACCAACGAGCCACTGCCCAGCCAGTTCACGCGCACGGGCATCGGCTTCGAATACTGCGTCGAGCGCTTCGACAGCCTGCACAGGCTGGGCGTTCAACACGGACTCAATCATACGCGCGATATCAGTGAAACGGATGCGCCGCTGCAGGAAAGCCTCGACCGCCACCTCATTGACCGCGTTGAGCATCGCCGGCGCACTGCCGCCGACCTGCGCTGCCTCACGCGCCAGGCGCAAACAGGGGAAACGCTGCTCGTCGGGACGCTCGAAATCCAGGCGACCGACGGTAAACAGATCCAGAGGAGACACACCCGAGTCGATACGCTCCGGCCAGGCCAAAGCATGCGCGATGGGCGTGCGCATGTCCGGATTACCCAGCTGGGCCAGTACCGAACCGTCGATGTAATCGACCAGCGAATGAATCACGCTCTGCCGGTGGATGACCACTTCGATCTGCTCGGGGCGGGCATCGAATAGCCAGCAGGCTTCGATCGACTCGAGCCCCTTGTTCATCATGCTGGCCGAATCGACCGAGATCTTGCGCCCCATCGACCAGTTCGGATGCGCGCACGCCTGCTCCGGCGTGACACATTCCAGATCGGCCAACGGCGTTTCGCGAAAAGGTCCACCGGAAGCCGTCAGCAGTACGCGACGTACACCAACCGCCTGCAGACCGCGCGAATAGTCGCCCGGCAAGCATTGGAAAATCGCGTTGTGCTCGCTATCGATGGGCAGTAGCACCGCCCCGCTCTGCTTGACCGCCTGCATGAACAAGGCGCCGGACATCACCAACGCTTCCTTGTTGGCCAGCAGCACTTTCTTGCCGGCCTGCACGGCTGCCAGGGTCGGCTTGAGGCCCGCCGCGCCAACAATGGCCGCCATTACGCAATCGACGGCGGCGTCGGCAGAGACGGCGCACAGCCCTGCTTCGCCAACCAGCACTTCGGTCGCCAGCCCGGCAGCGCGCAAATTTTTCTGCAACTCGAGCGCTGAATCGGCATCTGGCACCACCGCGTAGCGCGGGCGATGCTGCACGCACAGCACCTGCAGCTCTGCCAGACGCGAGAAGCCCGTCAGCGCGAAGACGCTGTAGCGCTCAGGATGGCGCGCGATCACATCCAGCGTACTGAGACCAATAGAGCCAGTAGCCCCCAGCACGGTGACCTGCTGCACTGCGCTCACAGCGAACCCCAACCCGCCAACCAGAGCAGTGTGGCGAACAACGGAATGGCCGCCGTCAGGCTGTCGATGCGATCCAGCACACCGCCGTGACCCGGCAGCAGATTGCTGCTGTCCTTAACCCCGGACTGACGCTTGAACATGCTTTCGGTCAAGTCGCCAACCACGGAAATCAGCACCACCACGGCAGCACCGGCAAGAGCCAGCAGCAGCCCAACAGCGGACCAGCCCTGTTGCAGCCCGACCAACAAGGTGATCAACAGGCTGGCTGCGAGACCACCATATAGCCCTTCCCAACTCTTGCCGGGGCTGACCCTGGGCGCCAGCTTGCGCTTGCCAAAGGTCTTGCCGGAAAAATAAGCACCGATATCCGCCCCCCAGACCAGCACCATTACCGCGATGATCAGCGCATTGGCCTGCGGCCACTGCTTGAGCAAAACCAACCCCTGCCAAGCCGGCAGCAGAATAAGCAAACCAATCAGCAAACGCCCCGGAATACCACCCCAGAAACGACTGCTATCCGGGTAGGTCATTACCAGAAAGGTGGCGAGCAACCACCACAGCACGGCCACCGCCAACAGCACTGGAGCAACGCTCGGAACCATGTACAGCAGGCCGAGCAATACAGCCACTGCAACCGCATAGGCCACACGCAACGACTGCGCCTCGAATCCTGCCAGACGCGCCCATTCCCAGGCACCCAGCGTGACCACTGCACCGATGAACAGGGCAAAGGCACCGCCATCGAGCAGAAAAAAACCGCCCAGAGCGATGGGCAACAGCACCAGCGCCGTGATGATTCGTTGTTTGAGCATTAAGAGCGCGCCTCAGCTTCCACCTGATCGCCGGTCTTGCCGAAGCGACGCTGGCGGGTAGCGAAATCGGCCAGCGCCTTGCGCATGGCCTCGTGCTTGAAGTCCGGCCAATAGAGGTCGGAAAAGTACAGTTCGCTGTACGCGAGCTGCCAGAGAAGGAAGTTGCTGATACGGTGCTCGCCCCCCGTGCGAATGCACAGGTCGGGTAACGGCAGGTCACCGGTGGCCAGGCAGCCCTGAAGCAATTGCGGCGTGATGTCTTCGGGCTGCAAATGGCCTGCCTGCACCTCACGCGCCAAACGCTGAGCGGCCTGAGCGATATCCCACTGACCGCCGTAGTTGGCGGCGATCTGCAGGGTGAAACGACGGCTTCCGGCAGTCAGCAGCTCAGCCTCACGCATGGCCGCCTGCAATTCGGGATGAAACCGCGAGCGGTCGCCGATGATGCGCAGGCCGATGTCATTATCCAGCAGCCGCTTGGCCTCACGACGCAGCGCCCCCAGGAACAGCTCCATTAGCGCGCCGACCTCATCGGCCGGGCGCTGCCAGTTCTCGCTGGAGAAGGCGAACAGGGTCAGCACCTCGACGCCAGACTCGGCACAGACCTCGATCACCGCGCGAACCGCGTCGACCCCGGCCTTGTGCCCCGCCACACCCGGCAACAGGCGCTTCTTCGCCCATCGGTTGTTACCATCCATGATGATGGCGACATGCCGCGGCACCGCACCCTGCTTGTTCTTGTCCATGTATGGGCGCCCAGCCGTCAAACAGCCATCAGGTCCGCTTCTTTCACCTCGAGCGCCTTGTCGACATCACCGATGAACTTGTCGGTGATCTTCTGCAGCTCATCAGCAGCGCGACGCTCTTCGTCTTCGCTGATTTCCTTGGCTTTGGACAGTTTCTTCAGCTCGGCCAGCGCATCGCGACGCACGTTACGGACGGCGACCTTGGCATCTTCGGCAACGCCGCGCGCCTGCTTGGTGTAGCCCTTGCGGGTTTCCTCGGTCAGCGCCGGCATCGGCACACGAATGGTGGAACCAGCGCTGCTCGGGTTCAGACCCAGGTCCGAGGTCAGGATGGCTTTCTCGATCGCAGCGCCGAGAGTCTTGTCATGCGCGACAATCTTCAGGGTACGCGCGTCCTCAACAGTGATCGCCGCCACCTGATTGAGCGGCATGTCGCTGCCCCAGGCCGGTACCTTGATGCTGTCGAGAATGCTCGGATGGGCACGACCGGTACGAATGGAAGCCAGGTTACGACCCAGCGCTTCCAGGGACTTGCTCATGCGTTCCTGAGCGTCTTTCTTGATGTCGTTGATCATTGTGCATCCTCCTCGATCAGTGTTCCTTCGGCGCCACCCACTACAACGTTCAGCAGTGCGCCGGGCTTGTTCATGTTGAAGACCCGCAGCGGCATGTTGTGATCGCGGCACAGGCAGATGGCCGTCAGATCCATCACACCCAGCTTGCGATCGAGCACCTCGTCATAAGTCAGGCGCTCGAACTTCTCGGCATGCGGGTCTTTGAACGGGTCGGCAGTGTACACGCCATCGACCTTGGTCGCCTTCAGTACCACGTCCGCATCGATTTCGATGGCGCGCAGGCAGGCGGCTGAATCGGTGGTAAAGAAGGGGTTACCGGTGCCGGCGGCGAAGATCACCACCTCACCGGTCTTCAGGTGACGCATGGCCTTGCGGCGATCATAGTGATCGGTCACGCCGACCATGGAAATCGCCGACATGACGATGGCCGGGATATTCGAGCGCTCCAGCGCATCGCGCATGGCCAGCGCGTTCATGACGGTCGCCAGCATGCCCATGTGGTCGCCGGTTACGCGATCCATACCCGCAGCGGACAACGCCGCGCCACGGAACAGGTTGCCGCCACCGATCACCAGGCCGACTTGCACGCCGATGCCGACCAACTGGCCGACCTCCAGCGCCATGCGGTCGAGCACCTTGGGATCGATGCCGAAATCTTCCGAGCCCATCAGGGCCTCGCCGCTAAGTTTGAGCAGAATGCGTTTGTAGCGAGGTTGGCGACCAGTTGTCTGCTGAGCCATTGCAAGTCTCTCCTGCGGCGATATGAAATTCGTCAGCAACGCGTTCGAGCGCTGCAATTATCCGGCACTTCGACAGCGCCAACGGCCGTTCATTGAAACGACCGCTACTTTATTCATCATCCCTTATTCGGCAAAGAGGCCGCCCGCGCAAACGGGCAGCCTCTTTGGGGACACGTACCGAAAACGATTACTGCTTGCTGGCGGCCAGCTGGGCAGCAACTTCTTCAGCAAAGTTGTCAACCGGCTTCTCGATGCCTTCGCCGACTTTGAAGTAGGTGAAGGAAACGATTTCAGCGCCAGCTTTCTTGGCCAGCTCACCGACCTTGATTTCCGGGTTCTTGACGAACGCCTGCTCAACCAGGCTGGCTTCTGCCAGGAACTTGGAGATACGGCCGGCAACCATCTTCTCTGCGATATCGGCAGGCTTGCCCTTGAGCTTCTCTTCGTTCAGTTGCAGGAAGACAGCCTTCTCGCGCTCGATCGCTTCAGCCGAAACGTCGCTTGGCAGCAGGAATTCCGGGTTGCTTGCAGCAACGTGCATCGCGATGTCTTTGGCCAGCTCGACGTCGCCGCCCTTCAGAACAACTGCAACACCAATCTTGTTGCCATGCAGGTAGGAACCGACAACGTCACCCTCAACACGTACCAGACGACGGATGTTGACGTTTTCGCCTACTTTGGCGACCAGAGCGGTACGCTCGGCTTCCTGAGCTTCGATCAGCGGAGCCGCGTCGGTCAGCTTGTCAGCGAACGCCTTGTCCACGCTGCTGGTAACGAAATTCTTGAAGTCGTCCTGCAGGGCCAGGAAGTCGGTCTGCGAGTTAACTTCGATCAGCACGGCGGCCTTACCGTCGGCCTTGACGGCGATAGCGCCTTCAGCAGCAACGTTACCAGCCTTTTTGGCGGCCTTGATGGCGCCGGAAGCGCGCATATCGTCGATGGCTTTTTCGATGTCGCCGCCAGCCTTGGTCAAGGCCTTTTTGCAATCCATCATGCCTTCGCCGGTACGCTCGCGCAGTTCTTTAACCAGTGCTGCAGTAATCTCTGCCATTTTGAAAATCCTCTCGGTAGGTCTTCAACCATCGCCCGCATCACGGACGATCAAATCTTTGAGTGGCAAAAAGGGGGCCTAGCCCCCTTTTTGCACAGCGCGTAACGCTAGATGCTTAGCGTTACCGCTTAGCCTTCGGCGCTCTCGGCAGCCGCGGCTTCTTCGACGAACTCTTCAGTGGCGCCGCCAGCATTGCTGCGACCACGGATCACGGCGTCGGCCATGGCACCCATGTACAGCTGGATGGCGCGGATGGCGTCGTCGTTACCCGGGATGATGTAGTCAACGCCTTCCGGGCTGCTGTTGGTATCGACGATGCCGATAACCGGGATGCCCAGCTTGTTGGCTTCGGTGATAGCGATGCGCTCGTGGTCAACGTCGATGACGAACAGTGCGTCCGGCAGGCCGCCCATGTCCTTGATACCGCCCAGGCTGCGATCCAGTTTTTCCAGATCACGCGAACGCATCAGGGCTTCTTTCTTGGTCAGCTTAGCGAAAGTACCGTCCTGAGACTGAACTTCCAGCTCACGCAGACGCTTGATCGAGGCGCGGATGGTTTTGTAGTTGGTCAGCATGCCACCCAACCAGCGGTGATCGACGAACGGCGAGCCGCAACGAGCAGCTTCTTCGCGAACGATCTTGCCAGCGGAACGCTTGGTGCCGACGAACAGGATCTTGTTCTTGCCAGCAGCCAGCTTCTCAACGAAAGCCTGAGCTTCGTTGAACATCGGCAGGGTTTTTTCGAGGTTGATGATGTGAATCTTGTTGCGCGCGCCGAAAATGTACTTGCCCATTTTCGGATTCCAGTAACGGGTCTGGTGGCCGAAGTGCACACCGGCCTTCAGCATATCGCGCATGTTGACTTGGGACATGATAGTTCCTTGATAAGTCGGGTTAGGCCTCCACGCATCCCAGCTTCCAACCCTCGAACTTGTCGAAAGGCACCCAGGAAACCGTGTCGATACGTGTGTGGGTTTAAGCTTTCGGGCACTGATGCCCGTAAAGCGGCGCGTTTTATACCACACAAAGCCAGCTCAGGCTACAAAAGCTGGCAAACAACGCAGCGACTCCCCAACGCGGTTACAGCGCCCTTTGGGGCTGAGACGGCGAAGCTGTTAATATGTCGCCCTTTCCGTCGCGCCTGAGAGCTTGATATGACCGTCACCATCAAATCCGCCGAAGAAATCGAGAAAATGCGCGTCGCTGGCCGCCTGGCCGCCGAAGTGCTGGAGATGATCGGTGAGCACGTCAAGCCAGGCGTCACCACTGAGGAAATCGACCGCATCTGCCATGACTATATCGTCAACGTGCAGCAGGCGATTCCCGCCCCGCTCAACTACAAGGGTTTTCCCAAGTCGATCTGCACCTCGATCAACCACGTGGTGTGCCACGGCATCCCCAACGACAAGCCACTGAAAGACGGCGATGTACTGAACATCGACGTGACCGTGATCAAGGACGGCTACCACGGCGATACCAGCAAGATGTTCATGGTCGGCAAAGTGGCCGAGTGGGCCGAGCGCCTGGCCAAGATCACCCAGGAATGCATGTATAAAGGCATCGAGCTGGTCAAACCGGGTACACGCCTCGGCGATATCGGCGAAGTGATCCAGAAGCACGCGGAAAAGAACGGTTTCTCCGTGGTCCGCGAATACTGCGGCCATGGCATTGGTGCGGTGTTCCACGAGGAGCCGCAGGTGCTGCATTACGGCAAGGCAGGCACCGGCATGGAGCTCAAGGAGGGCATGACCTTCACCATCGAGCCGATGATCAACCAGGGTCGCCCGGAAACCCGCCTGCTCGGCGACGGCTGGACCGCCATCACCAAGGACCGCAAACTCTCGGCGCAATGGGAGCACACCGTGCTGGTTACCGCCGATGGCTACGAGATTTTCACCCTGCGCAGCGATGACACCATCGCGCGCACCTCAGCTGGCCACTGACTCGTAGGGTGCGCCATGCGCACCATGAATTGAAACGGTGCGCACGACGCACCCTACGAACCCTTGATAAGGAAGGCAACTGCATGCCGCAGATGGACCCCGAACTGTTTGACCGCGGTCAGTTCCAGGCCGAGCTGGCGTTAAAATCCAGCCCCATCGCCGCATTCAAGAAAGCCATCCGCGGTGCGCATGAGGTGCTCGATGCGCGCTTTCGCGACGGCCGCGACATTCGCCGCCTGGTCGAAGACCGCGCCTGGCTCGTCGATCAGATCCTGCAGGAAGCCTGGAAGCGCTTCACCTGGAGCGAGGACGCCGACATCGCCCTGCTCGCGGTCGGCGGCTACGGCCGTGGCGAGTTGCACCCCTATTCGGACATCGACCTGCTGATCCTGCTCGACAGCAGCGACCACGAAATCTTCCGCGAGCCCATCGAAGGCTTTCTCACGCTGCTATGGGACATCGGCCTGGAGGTCGGCCAGAGCGTGCGCTCGGTCGATGAATGCGCCGAGGAGGCACGCGCTGACCTGACGGTGATCACCAACCTGATGGAAAGCCGCACCATCGCCGGCCCAGAGCACCTGCGCCAGCGCATGCAGCAGGTGACCAGCACCGACGCCATGTGGCCGAGCAAGCACTTCTATCTGGCCAAGCGCGAAGAACGCAAAGCCCGCCATGGCAAGTACAACGACACCGAGTACAACCTCGAACCCAACGTCAAAGGCTCGCCGGGTGGTTTGCGCGACATCCAGACCGTGCTCTGGGTCGCGCGCCGCCAGTTCGGCACGCTCAACCTGCAGGCCCTAGTCGGCCAGGGCTTTCTGCTGGAAAGCGAGTACGCCCTGCTCTCCTCCAGCCAGGAGTTCTTGTGGAAGGTACGCTACGCCCTGCACATGCTCGCCGGACGCGCCGAGGACCGCCTGCTGTTCGATTACCAGGTGAAGATCGCCGCCCTGTTCGGCTATCAGGACGGTGACGGCAAGCGCAGCATCGAACACTTCATGCAGAAGTATTACCGCGTGGTGATGGGGATTTCCGAACTCTCGGATTTGATCAACCAGCACTTCGAGGAAGTCATCCTGCGTGCCGGCGAAAGTGGCCCGGCAACGCCGTTGAACAGCCGCTTCCAGGTGCGCGACCGCTACATCGAGGTCACCCACCCCAACGTCTTCAAGCGCACGCCCTTCGCCATCATCGAAATCTTCGTACTGATGGCGCAGCACCCTGAGATCAAGGGCGTACGTGCCGACAGCATCCGCCTGCTGCGCGACAGCCGCCACCTGATCGACGACGACTTCCGCAAGGACATTCGCAACACCAGCCTGTTCATCGAACTGTTCAAGTGCCGCGAGGGCATTCACCGCAACCTGCGGCGGATGAACCGCTACGGCATTCTCGGCCGTTACCTGCCGGAGTTCGGTCATATCGTCGGGCAGATGCAGCACGACCTGTTCCACATTTATACGGTCGACGCGCACACGCTCAACCTGATCAAGCACCTGCGCAAGTTCCGCTGGCCGGAACTGGCAGAGAAATTCCCGCTGGCCAGCAAACTGATCGACAAGCTGCCCAAGCCGGAACTGATCTATCTCGCCGGCCTGTATCACGACATCGGCAAGGGCCGTGGTGGTGACCATTCGGAGCTGGGCGCCGTGGACGCCGAGGCCTTCGCCCGCCGCCATCACCTGCCGGCCTGGGACAGCGCGCTGATCGTCTGGCTGGTGCAGCACCACCTGGTGATGTCCACCACTGCACAGCGCAAGGACCTTTCCGACCCACAGGTGATCCACGACTTCGCCCAGTTCGTCGGCGACCAGACGCACCTGGACTACCTCTACGTGCTGACCGTGGCCGACATCAACGCCACCAACCCCAGCCTGTGGAACTCCTGGCGCGCCAGCCTGCTGCGCCAGCTCTACACCGAGACCAAGCGCGCCCTGCGCCGCGGCCTGGAAAACCCGCTGGACCGCGAAGAACAGATTCGCCAGACCCAGAGCGCGGCCCTGGACGCCCTGGTACGCGGCGGTACCGACCCGGATGATGCCGAACAACTGTGGAGCCAGCTCGGCGACGACTACTTCCTGCGCCACACCGCCACTGACGTAGCCTGGCACACCGATGCCATTCTCCAGCATCCCAACGATGGTGGCCCGCTGGTGTTGATGAAGGAAACCACCCAGCGCGAATTCGAGGGCGGCACGCAGATATTCATCTACGCGCCGGACCAGCATGACTTCTTCGCCGTGACCGTGGCCGCGATGAGCCAGCTCAACCTGAATATTCACGACGCGCGGATCATCACCTCCACCAGCCAATTCACCCTCGACACCTACGTGGTGCTGGATGCCGACGGCGGCTCCATCGGTAACAACCCCGCGCGTATCCAGCAGATTCGCGAAGGCCTGATCGAAGCGCTGAAGAACCCGGACGACTACCCGACCATCATTCAGCGCCGCGTACCGCGCCAGCTCAAGCATTTCGCCTTCGCGCCGCAGGTGACCATCCACAACGACGCGCAGCGCCCGGTGACCATCCTCGAGCTGACCGCACCGGACCGCCCCGGCCTGCTGGCGCGAATCGGGCGCATCTTCCTCGAGTACGACCTGTCACTGCAGAACGCCAAGATCGCCACCCTGGGCGAGCGCGTCGAGGACGTGTTCTTCGTCACCGACGCCAACAACCAGCCGCTGTCCGACCCCGAGCTCTGCGCGCGCCTGCAGGAAACCATCGTCCGCCGCCTGTCAGAGCCGAGCATTCAGCCGCAGAGTCTGCAGATAAACATTTGATCGAGCCGCCCCGCTTTCCGACGTACACGAGATAACGATGAATCCAGCCCTCGACCAGCTCCAGCCCTACCCCTTCGAGAAACTGCGCGAACTGCTCGGCAGCGTACAACCGGCCGCCGACAAGCGTCCGATCGCGCTGTCCATCGGCGAACCCAAGCATCGCTCGCCGGACTTCGTCGGCCAGGCGCTGACCGCCAACCTCGACAAGCTCGCCGTCTACCCGACCACGCTCGGTCTGCCAGAGCTGCGCCAGAGCATCGCCACCTGGTGCGAGCGCCGTTTCGGTGTGCCCGGCGGCTGGCTGGATGCTGCGCGCCACGTGCTGCCGGTCAATGGCACGCGCGAAGCGCTGTTCGCCTTCACCCAGGCGGTGGTCGACCGCAACGCCAAGGGCCTGGTGATCAGCCCCAACCCCTTCTATCAGATCTACGAAGGTGCGGCCTTCCTCGCCGGTGCCGAGCCACACTACCTGCCGTGCCTGGAAGCCCATGGCTTCAACCCGGACTTCGATGCCGTGCCGGCCGAGACCTGGAAGCGCTGCCAGATACTGTTCCTCTGCTCGCCGGGCAACCCCACGGGTGCATTGATCCCGGTCGAGACACTGAAGAAACTGATCGCCCTGGCTGACGAGCACGACTTCGTCATCGCCGCCGACGAGTGCTACAGCGAGCTGTATTTCGATGAAGACGCACCGCCGCCCGGCCTGCTCAGCGCCTGCGCCGAGCTGGGTCGCAGCGATTTCGCCCGTTGCGTGGTGTTCCACAGTCTGTCCAAGCGTTCCAACCTGCCGGGGCTGCGCTCAGGCTTCGTCGCCGGTGACGCCAGCATCCTCAAGCACTTCTTGCTGTACCGCACCTACCACGGCTGCGCCATGCCGGTACAAACCCAGCTGGCCAGCGTTACCGCCTGGAACGACGAAGCGCACGTACGCGCCAACCGCGATATGTACCGCGAGAAGTTCGCCGCCGTGCTGGACATCCTCGCCCCGGTGATGGACGTGCAGCGTCCGGATGGTGGCTTCTACCTGTGGGCACGCACCCCGGGTGATGACACCCTGTTCACCCGCGACCTGTTCGCCGCCGAGCACGTTACCGTAGTGCCGGGCTCGTACCTGTCGCGCGAAGTGAACGGCGTCAACCCTGGCGCCGGCCGTGTACGCATGGCGCTGGTTGCACCACTGGCCGAGTGCATCGAAGCCGCCGAGCGCATCGCCCGCTTCATTCGCGGCGCCTGAGCGACTTCAGAAGCAGTCGCGGCTAAAGCCCCTCCCACAGCTAATTGATTTGTAGGAGGGGCTTTAGCCGCGAGCCTCTAACTCCGTAGCCCGGATGCAATCCGGGGATAGCCCGCCCAAGGCCTCCCAGATTGCATCCGGGCTACGCCTATCTGTGACTCAACTCTTGTGCAGGCGCGCCTCGGCGATATCCAGATCGCGCAGGATCTCGGTCAGCATATCGTCATCCAGTTCATTGTCCTTGCGCATGCGATACAGCTCCAGCCGCTGGGTGCGCAGCGCCTGCAGGCGCAAGCGATACTCCAGGCGATCCACTTCACGCTGCTGCTCGCGTGCTTCGTCGCCATCATGGGCGCGCTCCAGCAGATCACGGTATTCGCTCATCAGTCGCGCCTTCACCTCCACCGAGGTGATCGCGCCCTCGGCATCGGCCGCGCGCTCATCTTCCGACTCCAGGTAGCGAATCGCCGACTCCAGCATCAGCGCACGGTGGCGATTGAGTTCACGCTCGCGCAGGGCGGCGTTGTCCTGCGGAAGTCGCGGCAGGAGGCGCGGCAAGGCCACGCTGGCCACCAGCAGCGACAGTAGGATCACCCCAGCAGCGATCAGAATCAGCAGATCGCGCTGCGGAAACGCCTGCCCGTTGTTGAGCAGCAACGGCAGCGACATCACCCCCGCCAGCGTCACCGCACCGCGTACCCCGCCTAACGTCAGCACCGCACTCAGGGCGACACGCGATTGCCCGGCAAAACGCGTCGGCTCTCCACGCAGGCGACGCACCGCACCGGACACCCGCCAGTAGCTGTAGACCCAGACGAAGCGCAGCAGCATGAGCACCGCATAGATCGCCAGCACCATGCCGGCCGCTTCCAGGGCAAACGACCAGGACGCTGCGTGCTCGCCCAATGCCGCATTGAGGATGTCGGGTAACTGCAGGCCCAGCAGCAGGAAGATCAGGCCGTTGAAGGTGAACTCCAGCAAGGCCCAGACACTGCGATTGAGCATCCTCGTGGACGTTTGCCGCGGCAGCAGATCGAGACGGCTCTGCATCATCCCTGCCGCGACTGCCGACAGAATACCGGACAACCCCAGGTGCTCGGCCGCCACATAAGCGGCGAACGGCAACAGCAGAAGCAGCAGCACGTGCGGCGCCGGGTCTTCCCAGCCGCGAGCGATCATCCAGGCGCGCAAGCGCCCCAACATGTAACTGAGCGCGACACCGATGGCCAGTCCGCCACAGGCCACCAGCACGAACTGCAGGCTGGCATCGGTGATCGAGAACACGCCGGTGAGGGTCGCAGCCACCGCGAACTTGAACGCCACCAGGCCAGAGGCATCGTTCATCAGCGCTTCGCCCTGCAGCAGGTTGTTCAAGGTGCTCGGCAAACGGCCGTGGGTGATCGCCGCCACAGCCACCGCATCGGTTGGAGACAGCACGGCAGCCAGGGCGAAGCAGGCAGCCAGCGGCACCTGCGGCAACAGCCAGTGGATGAAGTGGCCAGCACCAAGGATGGTGAAAAACACCAGTGCGAAGGCCAGTAGCAGTATCGGCGTGCGCAACTGGCGAAACTGCCCCTTGGGCATGCGCCAGCCATCGACGAACAGCAACGGCGGGATGAACAGCAGCAGAAACAACTCGGGATCGAGCCGCACATGCAGCCCCAACACGGGAATCGCCAGCAGCGCACCGATCAGAATCTGCAGCAGCGGCAGTGGCAGGGGAATGAACTGGGCGGTAATGCGGGTGCCACTGACCACCAGCAACATGGTCAGAATGGTGTAGAGCAATTGCATGGCGTGGAACCGGCGGGAACGAGCGGGAGGCCGTGATTCTAGCGCCGTAACACATCGCAGCGACAGCCACCGCCATGCAAGGACACGACGTGGCATAATGGCCCGCCGTATTTACCGGACCTTCCGGCACGCCACTCATCAGAGGAAGATCAATGAGTTACGTCCTGTATGGCATCAAGGCCTGCGACACGATGAAAAAGGCCAGAACCTGGCTCGATGAACACCAGGTCGACTATGCCTTTCACGACTACAAGAGCGTCGGAATCGACCGTGCAAACCTGGAAAAGTGGTGCAACGAGCATGGCTGGCAGACCATCCTGAACCGTGCAGGCACCACCTTCCGCAAACTGGACGACGCGCAGAAAGCCGATCTCGACCAGGCCAAGGCCATCGAACTGATGCTGGCCCAGCCATCGATGATCAAGCGCCCGGTACTCGACCTGGGCGACAAGACCCTGGTCGGCTTCAAGCCGGATAACTACCAAGCCGCGCTGGCCTGATCACTCTCACCCGATTTCGTTGCAAGGAACCCATCTTAATGAGCACCTCCCTTTACAGCATCGCCTTTGGTGTTGGCACCCAGAACCGCCAGGGCAACTGGCTGGAAGTCTTCTACGCCCTGCCGCTGCTCAACCCGGCCAGCGAGCTGGTGGCCAAGGCCGCCGAGAAGCTCGGCTATCAAGGCGGCAACCAGGCCATCACCTTTACCACTGCGCAAGCCGCCGATCTGGCCGAAGCCCTGAAAGGCGTGGATGCTGCTCAAGCGGCGCTACTGACCCGCCTGGCCGAAAGCCACAACCCGCTGGTCGCCACCTTCCTGGCTGAAGATGCCGCGCTGACCAGCACCCCGGAGGCCTACCTCAAACTGCACCTGCTGTCGCATCGCCTGGTCAAGCCTCACGGCCTGAGCCTGGCAGGCATCTTCCCGCTGCTGCCCAACGTCGCCTGGACCAGCCAGGGCGCTGTCGACCTGAACGAGCTGGCCGAGCGCCAACTGGAAGCGCGCCTCAAAGGCGAGCTGCTGGAAGTGTTCTCGGTGGACAAGTTCCCGAAAATGACCGACTACGTGGTACCGGCCGGCGTGCGTATCGCCGATAGCGCCCGTGTGCGCCTGGGCGCCTATATCGGCGAAGGCACCACCGTGATGCACGAAGGCTTCGTCAACTTCAACGGCGGCACCGAAGGCCCGGGCATGATCGAAGGCCGCGTTTCCGCTGGTGTATTCGTCGGCAAAGGTTCGGACCTGGGCGGCGGCTGCTCGACTATGGGTACCCTGTCCGGTGGTGGCAACATCATTATCAGCGTCGGCGAAGGCTGCCTGATCGGTGCCAACGCCGGTATCGGTATCCCGCTGGGCGACCGCAACACCGTCGAAGCCGGCCTGTACATCACCGCCGGCACCAAGGTGAACCTGCTCGACGAGGGCAACGCCCTGGTCAAGGTGGTCAAGGCACGCGACCTGGCTGGCCAGCCGGATCTGCTGTTCCGTCGCAACTCGCTGACCGGCGCCGTGGAGTGCAAGACCCACAAGTCGGCTATCGAGCTGAACGAAGCCCTGCACGCCCACAACTGAAAAGTTGGTTTAACGCTGCTGCGCTAGCCCATACTGCGTAGCAATAAGGCTCGGATCGGTCATTCAGATCAGTAAAGTCGCCCGCGACTCCGACCGTTCCTCGCCTTATTGCGCCTTGTCTGGCCTTCGCTCGCTAGACGTTAAACCCAACTTTTAACCGCCGGATGATCTCTGGAAGCATCCATGTCACTGATCTCCCCCTGGCGTGCCGACTTTCCCGGCATTCTCGCCCTCGCAGCCGAAGGCCAGACCTACCTGGACAGCGCCGCCACTGCGCAAAAACCGCAGGCGGTGCTGGACGCTTTGCTCGGCTACCTAGCCAGCGGCGTGGCCAACGTGCATCGCGCCCAGCATCTGCCAGGCGAGCGCGCCACTCGCGCCTTCGAGGCGACACGCAGCCAGGCGGCGCAGTGGCTGAATGCGGCCCGCGCCGAGGAGATCATCTTTACCCGCGGCACCACCGAATCATTGAACCTGCTGGCCTACGGCCTGGAGCACTTGCTACAGCCGGGCGAGCAGATCGTCATCAGCGCACTGGAACACCACGCCAATCTGCTGCCCTGGCAACAACTGGCCAAGCGTCGCGGCCTGGAACTGGTGATCCTGCCGCTCGATGACGCCGGCAGCATCGACCTGCAACAAGCGGCCCGGCTGATCGGCACACGCACCCGCCTGCTGGCAGTTTCGCAACTGTCCAACGTACTAGGTCGCTGGCAGCCGCTGGACGAGCTACTGGCACTGGCGCGCACGCAAGGCGCTCTCACTGTGGTCGACGGCGCTCAGGGCGCGGTGCATGGTCGTCATGACCTGCAAGCGCTGGGCTGCGACTTCTACGTCTGTTCGTCACATAAGCTCTACGGCCCGGATGGCGTCGGCCTGCTATATGGCCGCCGCGAAGCGTTGGGCCAATTGCAGCACTGGCAATTCGGCGGCGAGATGGTGCTCGACGCCGACTACCATGAGGCGCGCTTTCGCCCTGCTCCACTGGGTTTCGAGGCCGGTACACCGGCGGTTTCTGCGGTCATCGCGCTGGGCGCCGCACTGAACTGGCTGAACGGCCTGGATCACGCAGCCGTGGCACGTCATGAGGCGACCCTGCATGCCGAACTGCTGGCCGGCCTGCAGGCGCGTGACGGTGTTCGCCTGCTGGGCCAACCCCAATTGGCCCTGGCCAGCTTTTGTGTCGATGGCGTGCATAACGCCGACCTGGCGCACCTGCTCAGCGAACAGGGTATCGCCGTGCGCGCCGGGCATCACTGCGCCATGCCGCTGATGAAAGGCCTCGGCCTGAGTGGTGCGATTCGCGTGTCGCTCGGCCTGTACAACGATGGCGAGGACCTGCAGCGCTTCTTCAGCGCCCTGGATAACGCCCTGGAGCTGTTGCGATGAAATGCCGCCAATTGCTCGTTGTAGGAGCGGCTTCAGCCGCGAATATCGGTACCCGGACCATCGCGGCTGAAGCCGCTCCTACATGCTACGGGAGTCTCTCGCCATGAGTCTGCCAGTCGCCGCTCAGGAAGCACTGGCAGCCTTTGCCGCCTGCCTCGGCTGGGAACAGCGCGCGCGCCTGCTGATGCAATGGGGTGAGCGCCTGGCGCCATTGAGCGACGCCGAGCGGGTCGACGAGCACCGTGTGCATGGCTGCGAGAGCCTGGTCTGGCTGATCGCCGAGCGCAGCGGTGAACATCTGCACTTTCGCGCCAGTAGCGACGCTCGCCTGCTACGCGGCCTGCTTGCCGTATTGCTGGCGCGGGTCGATGGTCTGCCTCGCGCCGAGCTGGCCAGTGTCGATCTGGTCGACTGGTTCAACCAATTAGGACTGCAAAGACAACTGTCGCCATCACGCAGCAATGGTCTCAATGCCGTGCTGCAGCGTATGCGCGAGCTGGCAGGTCGACCAGCCTAAGCCGCACTCTTCGCGGGCGAAGCGGTCAGGCGCCTTTGCCCCGCTCACGCAAGGTCAAACCCCGCAGGAAATTGCGCAGAATCTGGTCGCCGCACTCGCGAAAATGCTTGTGCCCCGGAGCCCGGAACAGCGCGCTGAGCTCGGTCTTGGTCATCGGCAGGTCAGCCGCTTGCAGAATGGACTGAATATCATCGTCACGCAGCTCGAAGGCCACGCGCAGCTTCTTCAGGATCAGGTTGTTGGTCAGACGCTTTTCCACCGGCAAGCGCGGCCGGCTGTCGTCCTTGCCACGCTTGTGGAACACCAGCCCTTCGAGCACGTGCGCCAACAGCACATCGTTGCACGAGCGATAGCCTGGCTCGTCCTCGTGCAACAGACAGGCCGAGATCAAACCCGGCTCGACGGGATAATCCGCCAACCGGCAGAGGTCTTCCAGCTTGGCGTCGCTGACGTCTAACAGATAGCGCAGGCTGCGCAGTACATCGTTATTGAGCATGCAAAAGACTCTTGAGAACGGAATTCGGCGAGTGCCGTTCAATCTCGCGCCAGCGGAGTTGACTGGCTGGGTTTCCAGTCATCGGCATCGCCGGAGTTGAGTGCCTGCTGCAGTCGCTGCAGATCACCACGGTTGGCGAACTCACGCAGCCCGGCATTGAACTTGCGCAACAGCATGACACTTTCCGGATCGTCCTTACGAAACAACAGGCGCAAAGGCTCTGTATTAAGCTGACGCGGATGGTGAATGATGTTACCGCCGTCTTTTGGAAACAGCCGGCGCAACATGGCGTAACCCACCGCACGATCCTGCGGGTGCAAGTCGATGCGCCCCAGTTCAAGCAGACGGAAGCTGGTGTCTTCCTTGCCATTTTGCTCGACGTTGAGCCGACCGGCCTGCAACGCTGCATCGAACGCCGGGCCGTAGGAGTAACCCAGAGTCGTGCCAATACGGTAGCTCAGTAAATCCTCGACCGTGGTCCAGTCGAACGCCTGCTCGCGACGATGGAACAGGACGATCTCTCCGCGCACCAGCGTGTCGCTACAAATCCCATAGTTGAGCCGGCTGGGCGTACAACTGTAGGGCATGATCGCGTGCAACTGTCCCTGCTGCAGCATCAGCACGTTGCGGTCCCAGGGACGAAAGACGTACTCGACCTGATAGCCCGCCTCAGCAAAGACCGCGCTGATCAGACGCGCCAGAGCACCACCATCACTGCGCTGCTGATCGACGTAAGGCGCCCAGTCGCCGGTACCGATAAACAACTTCTGAGGTTCAGCCTGAACCGGTCCCATCGCCACCCACAACAAAGGCAACGTCAGGGAGGCGAACATCCGTGCCCAGCGTCTTTTCAGAGAGACGCTACAAAACAGGTACGACACAAATCACCTCTGATACGAATCATCTACGACCTATCCCTGTCAGCTACGGCAACCTCTCCGTTATCGCCCCAGCATAGTCAAACGAAGCATGGCCGGGGATTTTTCAAGCCTTGGGCAAACGCTCCGCCGGGCGGCGAGCCCCGGCCACCAGCTTGTCCACCAACTTGGCCGCTGCGGCCATACCGAAGCTGGCGGTGACCATCATCACCGCACCGAAACCACCAGCGCAGTCAAGGCGCACGCCTTCTCCGACGAACCCCTTGGCCTGGCAGACCGTGCCGTCCGGCTTGGGATAGCGCAACTGCTCGGTGGAAAACACGCAGGGCACGCTGTAGGTGCGCCCCGGTGTACGAGAGAAGCCGTAATCGCGACGCAGCATGCTGCGCACCTTGGCCGCCAGCGGGTCATTGAAGGTCTTGTTCAGATCGGTGACCTGAATCTGCGTCGGGTCGACCTGCCCGCCTGCCCCACCGGTAGTAACGATCTGAATCTTGCGCCGCTTGCACCAGGCGATCAGCGCCGCCTTGGCCGGCACGCTGTCGATGCAATCGATAACCCCGTCGAGCTGCTCGGTGATGTACTCGGCCATGGTTTCGCGAGTGACGAAATCTGCCACCGCATGCACCACGCAGGCCGGGTTGATGGCGCGGATGCGCGCGGCCATCTCATCGACCTTGGCCTTGCCTACCGCGCCTTCGACGGCATGCACCTGGCGATTGGTGTTGGTAATGCAGACGTCGTCCAGGTCGAACAGGGAGATCTCGCCCACGCCCGAGCGCGCCAGCGCCTCGGCCGCCCAGGAGCCGACCCCGCCGATGCCGACTACCGCCACATGCGCGGCCGCCAGGCGTTGATAGCCTTCCTGGCCGTAGAGCCGGGCTATGCCGCCGAAGCGTTGATCGTCTGTACTCATCTCCCCCCCCTGAAGGGCGCCTCTAAAAACGTAAGCGAGGCAGCCAGTGCAAGGCAAAAACAGGCGAAAAAGCGCAGTTTACGTGCTGTAAATGAGCATTTTGAGCCTGTTTTTAACGCAGCGATGGCAACGCAGGTAGTTTTTAGAGATGCCCTGAACGAAGCGGCGCATTATAGAGATAGCCACCTGCCCACCCAAGCCCGTCATGCCGGTCAGCCGTCGGCCAGTCGCAGCAGGCGACTTTTATGGCGAAGATGCCGTACGGCGCGCCTTATCACCTGATCGGTAACGACTTTTGCTTTAAGATGGCCAGCCTTCACGCTAGCTGTCGTACCGGAGCCATCATGACCGCCCCCCTCACCCCGACCCTGGACCTCGCCTTCGACCTGATCCGCCGCCCGTCCGTGACCCCGGTCGACGAAGGCTGTCAGGAGCTGATGATGCGCCGCCTGGCCGCCTGCGGCTTCGAGGTCGAGCACATGCGTATCGAAGAGGTGGAGAATTTCTGGGCCAAGCGCGGGGGTGACGGCCCGGTACTGTGCTTCGCCGGCCACACCGATGTGGTGCCAACCGGCCCGCTGGACGCCTGGCAGTACCAGCCGTTCGATGTGCGCTTGGATGAAGACGGCATGCTCTGCGGCCGTGGCGCAGCGGACATGAAAGGCAGCCTGGCGAGCATGATCATCGCCGTGGAGCGTTTCGTCGCCGACTACCCAGAGCACAAGGGCGCCATCAGCTTTCTTATCACCAGCGATGAAGAAGGCCCGGCCCAGCACGGCACCAAAGCCGTGGTCGAGCGCCTGCGCGACCGCAGCGAGCGCCTGGACTGGTGCATCGTCGGCGAACCGTCGAGCACCACCCTGCTCGGTGACGTGGTCAAGAACGGCCGCCGCGGCTCGCTCGGTTGCACCCTGACCGTGTACGGCAAGCAAGGCCACGTCGCCTACCCGCACCTGGCGAAGAACCCGATTCATCTGGCCGCTCCGGCGCTGGCTGAACTGGCCGCCGAGCACTGGGATCACGGCAACGACTACTTCCCGCCGACCAGCTTCCAGGTGTCCAACCTCAATTCCGGCACCGGTGCGACCAACGTCATCCCCGGCGAGCTGAAAGCGGTGTTCAACTTCCGCTTCTCCACCGAATCTACCGTCGAAGGTCTGCAGCAGCGCGTCACCGCCATCCTCGACAAGCATGGACTGGACTACCACCTGGAGTGGGCGCTGTCCGGCCTGCCCTTCCTTACCCAGCCGGGCGATCTGCTGGACGCCGTGGCCGCCAGCATCAAGGCCGTCACCGGCCGCGACACCACGCCGTCGACCAGTGGCGGCACCTCCGACGGGCGCTTCATCGCCACCCTGGGCACCCAGGTGGTCGAACTCGGCCCGGTCAACGCCACCATCCACCAGATCAACGAGCGTGTACTGGCCAGCGATCTGGACCTGCTCACCGAGGTTTACTACCAAACCATGGTGAAGTTGCTGGCATGAGCCTGATCTGCCCCATCTGCCAGACATCGCTGGAGCCGAGTGACAGCGGTCTGATCTGCAGCAACCGGCACAGCTTCGACCGCGCTCGCCAGGGGTACTACAACCTGCTGCCGGTGCAACACAAGAACAGTCGCGACCCCGGCGACAACGCCGCCATGGTCGAGGCCCGCCGGCGTTTTCTCGACGCTGGCCACTATGCACCGCTGGCTGCTCGTCTGGCCGCACTGGCTGCCGACTACAAGCCGGTGCGCTGGCTGGATATCGGCTGCGGCGAGGGTTACTACACTGAACAGATCGCCCGTGGCCTGCCGGCGGCCGACGGTTATGCCCTGGACATCTCTCGTGAGGCGGTCAAACGCGCGTGCAAACGTGCTCCGCAGTTGAACTGGCTGGTGGCGAGCATGGCCCGCGTGCCCTTGGCCGATGCCAGTTGCAGCCTGCTCGCCAGCGTCTTCAGCCCACTCGACTGGAACGAGGCCAAACGCCTGCTCGCCCCAGGTGGCGGCCTGCTGCGTATGGGCCCAACCCGTGGCCACCTGATGGAGCTGCGGCAGAAGCTGTACGACGAAGTCCGTGACTACGACGACGAGAAGCACCTGGCGCTGATTCCGCCCGGCATGCACTTGGCCCACAGCGAGACCCTCGAATTCCCGCTGCATCTGGCCGACGCACAGGCTCGCGCCGACCTGCTAGCCATGACCCCGCACGGCTGGCGCGCCAGTGCCGAACGCCGCGAAGCGGTCATCGCCGAGCCCTTCGATGTCACCGTTTCAATCCGCTACGATTGGATCACCAAAACCCAGAGCCCACGCTCTCAGGACTGAAAGCCATGCGCCAACCCGACATCGAGATCTACCTCAAAGACGCCGAACGCGACGCCGTGGCTCAGTGGCTGGGCGAAGCCCTGGGCCCGTGCAGCGACTGGCAGCAAAAGGGCCAGACCTTCAAATGCAAGGCCGGTGACGTGCCGGTGACCTGGCTGCCGAAAGCCGTGGGCAAATGGCACAGCCTGTACCTGGAAAGCGACGCCACGCCCTGGGCCGACGACCTGGCCTGCGCCCGCGCCGCCCATGCCGCGCTCGGCGTGCAAGTGCGCTGCGCACCGGGCACCTGGGTAGAAGATGAAAGCGATGAGGAAGCCGATCGCTGGATCAAGGTCGACGCCGATGGTGAAACCGAGATCGTCTGGCGTACTGATCAATAGCGGCCGCAAGGCGGCCATCTGATGACCCTCTCCCGCTTGCGGGAGAGGGTGCCCGAAGGGCGGGAGAGGGTAAGGGGTCTCGCGCTACGAGCTTTCTGAGTCGACAGCTAATCTAGGCGGCACCACCTAATATAGCTTCGCCCCGGGGCGGGGCTCCAACGCAAGGCTGTGCGGGGTCATTATCGTCGCCGTAGCCCGGATGAAATCCGGGAGATCAGCGCATTTCCCGGATTCCATCCGGGTCACAGTGATCCAGGCCCTAGTGGCCCAAGATACGCCATAAACAACAAGGCCCGTCATCGACGGGCCTTGTTGTATGTCGAGCAGGAGCTCAGACCGCGGAGACGTCTTCCGCCTGCAGGCCTTTCTGGCCCTGGGTCACACCGAACTCGACCTTCTGGCCTTCGACCAGAGTGCGGTGGCCGTCGCCACGAATAGCGCGGTAGTGAACGAATACGTCCGGGCCGCTTTCGCGCTGAATGAACCCGTAACCCTTGGAATCATTGAACCATTTGACGGTTCCCGTCTCACGATCTGCCATTACCAACTTCTCCAAACTCGCTATGTTTTTATTGTCCCGAAGGCGCTTTGACGGCTCGGTAAAAACGTTCTTCTCAGCGTTCGCCACCCCCGGCAATCGAGCATGGAGCAGGTCAAGCGATTCGCGTTCTTGCTGCAGCCGAAGGCCGAGTATAAAGCATGAATTGTGGCTGAAAAGCACTTTTTCAAAACCGCCAAGAACCCAGAAGATATGCAGGTTACAGCTTGTTTTATGAGCTTTTGACTAACAGATCGCGCAACTTCTTAAACAGCCATTGCGCCTGAATCAGGCGCCAGACGACACGCTAGCCAAGTACCTGCCAATACTGCTCAGCCTGCTCGCTCATCGAGGGCCTGTTCACCAAAACCAATAGACTCAGTGGCTGCACCGGCCCCAGCCTGAATCAACTGCGCGAGCGCACAGCGTCGTGACCTCTTCGAGGATATGGTTACCGGGATGAAATGGCGCACAGGTTGGAATCTCCATCCCGACTGCGTCCAACGTCTTCGCTTTGACGCTATGCTCTCCCCCGCTCATACCAACAAGGACGTAAACACCGATGGACTTCATTGCACGCAATTTCAGATGGCTGATGCTGCTATCTGGCGTTCTCACAGCGACCATGTTCTACGGCCTGTTCGCTCCACAGGAGGCGCTGCAGTCGATGTTTGGCGCATCCTTCGACGGGCAGTTGCAATCCTTGGTCGTTCGCAGTTGGTCGGCGCTGATCGGGTTGATGGGCATGCTGCTGATCTATGGCGCGCTGAGCCCGAAGCATCGGGTTCCCTGTGCCGTCATTGCCGCGCTGAGCAAGGCCATCTTCGTGTCGCTGTTGCTGATCCATGGCCAGAACTACCTGAGCAAGGCCGCGCCCGCCGTCGCCCTGGATCTGCTGGTGATCGCCTTTACCCTGCTGTTTCTGCTGGCCGTGCAAAAGCGGCGCAGCGCTTGAGGCGGGCCCCATGGGAATGATCAGGCATATCCTCTGGCTGGACTGCATGGCCGCAGCAGTCTCGGGGGTTCTCGTGCTGTCGTTCGCCGCCTGGTTGAGCGAGTGGTATGCCCTGCCCCGCGAGCTGCTGAGCTTCATCGGCGCGGTCAATATCGCCTATGCCTGCTTTTCCTTTTCGCTGGCGATTCATGTGCGGCGCTACGAAGCGCTGATCAAGCTGCTGGCAGTGGCCAACGGATTCTGGGCGTTGGTATGCCTTGGCATCGCTGCCGCCTTTGCCCCGATCATGACGCTACCGGGGTTTTTCCATGTGCTCGGCGAGGCTGCGTTCGTCGCAGGCTTGGGCATACTGGAGTGGAAATGGCGCAGGCAGCTGCTGGTGGCTGGCGAACAGGGCGTTTCGACTCAGCCTGTCGCGGACCAGTAGCCGTCCAAGGTACTCAGGCGAAGATCCGTAGATGGCTGTTCAAGCCATCATCAACCTTATCCGTCAGCGCTGTGAAAGCGGTTCTTGCCTGCGTGCTTGGCCGCATACATGGCCTGGTCCGCACGTTTGAGCAGGTCTTGGCCGCTTTCACCGTGCAGCGGAAACAGAGCGGCGCCGACACTAGCCGATATCCGCACCACGCTACCATCCAGGTCGAATGGACGTGCCAGAACATCCAGCACCTTGAGCGCCACGGCCTCACAATCCTGGCTGCTATGCAAGCTGGCGAGGACGATGCCGAACTCATCACCGCCGAAGCGCGCCACCGTGTCCGTGCTGCGCACACATCCCTCGAGCCGCCTGGCGGCCATCTGCAGCAGGCCATCGCCGGCCGAATGACCTTGGCGGTCGTTGATTTCCTTGAATCCATCCAGGTCGATATAGAGCACGGCGCATAGCTCCTGCTGGTCGCGCGCAGACGCCAGCGCCTGGTCGAGCCGCTGGTGGAACCTGACGCGGTTGGCCAACCCGGTGAGGGCGTCATGCTCGGCATCATGACAAAGGCGCGCCTCCAGGTGCTTGCGCTCGGTGATGTCCTGCGTGACCAGCACCAGGAACTCCGGGTGACCATAGCGGTTGCGTACGACGCTCGAGGCCTCGCAGACCCAGATCAGCGAGCCATCTTCGCGCCGATAGGTCTTCTCGATTTCCGGGGAAAGTGTGCGTGCCTCGCTGACCAGTTGTTCGCTCAGGAAGCTGCGCGCTGCGCTAGCCACTTCGGCGTCGCTAAGGTCGAAAATATTGACGCCTAGCAGCGCCCCGGCGGGGCGCCCCAGCATGCGCGCGAACGTGTCGTTGACCCGCAGTATCTGGCCATCAGGGCTGATGTGGGCGATACCCATGGCCGCCTGGTGGAAGGTGGCGCGAAACAGCGCTTCGCTGTCTTGCAGGGCATCAGTGGCCGCGCGCTGGCGGACCAGCATCAGCGCCAGCAGGCCAACGAACAACATCACCACCAAGGTGACGCCGACCGCGGCCATCAGGTAGGTGGAGCGCCGTTGCATGGTGGTGGCCATCTCCTCGTCGTAGGCGGTGGCCACGGTAATCATCAGTGGATAACCACTCATGGTGCGGTAGCTGACGATACGGGCGATGCCATCGAGCGCCTCGCCACTGTCGTAGAAATCGTCGGCATCGTGCAGCTTTTGCCGCTGGAACCAGGCCAACGACTCGGCACCCAGGCCAAATTCGCTGCGGGTGCCGACCTTGCGTGCACGCACCACGCCGTCGAGACCGGCGAGTTCCAATAGCCCCTGCGGTCCCAGATCGACCTGCTGGAAGAAACGCGTGACATCCTCTGGACGCACGGCCATCACCACGACGCCAGCGAAGCTACCGTCAGCGTGCTCGATACGCAGCGACATGGGTATCAACCAGCGCCCGGAAACCCGCCCGAGTACTGGCTGATTGATGAACAGGTGATCGATACGGGCATCGCGCTGCGCGGTGAAGAACTCGCGGTCGGCGTAGTTGACCGGGCCAGTGTCCTGGCTACTGCTGACGATATCGCCATGCTCGTCCACCACGCTGACGATGGTGAACATCTCCTCGCGGATCACGCCCTCCTCGACCCAGCGGCGCAGGTCGATGGCCTCACCCTGCCGGCGGTACTGCTCGCGCACGAAGGCCGCCACCTGCTCGGCCGCCTTCAGCGCGCGAAACACCTGCTGCTCGAACGCGATGGCCAGGCTGGAGTTGGCCTCCATTTCTGCGGCCAGCGCCTGCTCACGCTCGAAGGCGATACGTTGCAGGGTGATCAACCAGACAACGGCAACGAATACGCTCGCCAGAACGATCAGCAGGTTCAAGGGTGTTGCGATTCGAGGGCGTCGAGCGACGGCGTCATGCGCGTCAATCGACAGTCTAGGCGGGGTCATCGCCTTAGTTCTCCAAGCCATGCACGGGCGGGCTGTTTTCTAGTTGTCGAGGGCAAGGGTTTGCTGCCCTTTCGTTCAGCGTCGCGGGGGTGATCCATCGCCTTGCGTTGAATCATAGGCATTGTTGCGCCACTGTGCTGCCATCACGTTGTAATGGGTTTTGCCCGAAAATAGAGCTTGCGGCAAACTGACGACCGGCACTGCACCTCAGCCACATCACTTCGAGCCGAGCGCTATCCGCACTGCTCCTGCTCTATTTCTTCGACAACCGCCTGCCTTCGAGGCCCGCCTTGGAAACCACGGTCTTTCTCGCCGTCATCGCTGCCGCTGCCCTGCATGCCGGCTGGAACGCCCTGCTCAAGATTGGTCTGGATCGCTTTCTCACCGCCACGCTGATTCAGATAGGCGCTGGTCTGGTAGCGCTCTGCGCCTTACCACTGGTGGCGCTGCCACAAGCCTCGGCCTGGCCGTGGATCGCGCTGTCGGCGTTGCTGCATATCGGCTACAACTTTTTTCTCGCCCGCGCCTACCAGTACGGCGACCTGGGCCAGGTCTACCCCATTGCGCGGGGCAGCTCGCCGCTGATGGTCGCCCTGCTCTCACTGCTGCTGTTGCATGACGGGCTCGGTGCCTTGCAGTTGCTGGGTTTGCTGGTTCTGGTACTGGGCATCTGGCTGATGGCGCTGCGCGGCGGCCATCACCAGGCGCCACAGGGGGCGATGCTGGGCTGTGCGTTGATGACGGCGCTGTTCATCGCCGGCTACACCCTCAGCGATGCCGTGGGCGCACGCAGCAATGGCGATGCACTGAGCTATTCGCTGTGGCTGTTTACCGTCAACGGCGTGGTGATGGCGGCGGTATTGGCCATCAGCCGTGGGCCGCGCGCCTTCCTGCAGCTGGGCCCGCACTGGCGTGGCGGGCTGGCCGGCGGGGCGATGTCGATGGCGGCCTACACCATCGTCATCTGGGCCATGACCCAGGCGCCGGTGGCATTGGTTTCGGCCCTGCGCGAGACCAGCGTGGTGTTCGCCGTGCTGCTGGGAGTGGTGTTGCTCAAGGAAAGGTTGCGACCGATTCGTCTGGTGGCGTGCGCGGTGATCGCGGCTGGCGTGGTGGTGATGAAGCTGGCGTAGGGGTTCGGTCAAGGCCGCATCGGAGCAGGTGGTGGCTGAAGCGGATCGCCGCCCGGCCCACCCTACAATGTCATAACGCTGTTCGCCCTCCCTGCTCAGGTCACTGCAATCATCCTGAAAGCTGACTCGGTATTCCAATCGGGAACCCGGGACCCGCTTTACGGTTCTGTTGATCAACGGGTGCTGAGTCATTGACCGTTTTTTCGTCATACGCCGCCTCCATGCTGGTCGGGCTGACCGCCTGGACGCACGAGTTTTTTGCCCGCCAGACGCGGCTTGCGGCACACTAGCGCCCTTCCCGAGCCACCGCTCGTTTTGCCATACAAGCAGAGTCCGTATGACCCGTTCCCCCTTCCGCCGCCTCGTCTTCGGATCGTTGCGCCGCCTGCTGTACCTCTGGGTACGCTCGGAAACCATCAACCAGTCCGCCTTCACCCTCAAACTCGACCGCAGCAAGCCGGTGTTCTACGTGCTGCAGCAGCCGTCAGTGAGCGACCTGGCAGTGGTCGACCGCGAGTGCACCAAGGCTGGCCTGCCACGCCCGGTGTTGCCGGTAGCCGTCGGGGAACATATCGAACCCGCCGCTTTCTTCTACCTGACGCCGGAACCGGACTGGTTCGGCCGCCAGGACAAGCGCGGCATCTCGCCGACCCTCGATCGCGTGGTCAGTGCCCTCAGCCAGCACGCTGTGGATGACGCGCAGATCGTCCCGGTCAGCGTGTTCTGGGGCCAGTCGCCAGATCGCGAAACCAGCGCCTGGAAGCTGCTCTTCGCTGACAGCTGGGCCGTCACCGGGCGCCTGCGCCGGCTGGTCAGCATCCTGATTCTCGGGCGCAAGACCCGCGTGCAGTTCTCCACGCCGATTCACCTGCGCGAGCTGGTCGAGCAGGACAAGGGCAAGGAGCGCACCCTGCGCATGGTGCACCGCATCCTGCGCGTGCACTTCCGCAACCAGAAGGCGGCGGTGATCGGCCCAGACGTGTCGCACCGGCGCAACCTGGTCAAAGGCCTGGTGCACGACCCGATGGTGCGCCAGGCGATTGCCGAGGAAGCCGAGCGCGAGAAGATCAGCCTGGAGAAGGCCGAAGCCCAGGCGCTGCGCTACGGCAACGAGATCGCCTCGGACTACACCTACACGGTGATCCGCTTCCTCGAACTGGTGCTGAGCTGGTTCTGGAACAAGATCTACGACGGTATCAAGGTGCACAACGTCGAAGGCGTGCGCGACATCGCCCAGGGCCACGAGGTGATCTATGTGCCCTGTCACCGCAGCCACATCGACTACCTGCTGCTGTCCTACCTGCTGTTCCGCAATGGCCTGACGCCGCCGCACATCGCCGCCGGCATCAACCTCAACATGCCAGTGATTGGCGGCCTGCTGCGCCGTGGCGGCGCCTTCTTCATGCGCCGCACCTTCAAGGGCAACCCGCTGTATACGGCGGTGTTCAACGAATACCTGCACACCCTGTTCAGCAAGGGCTTCCCGGTCGAGTACTTCGTCGAGGGCGGCCGCTCGCGCACCGGGCGCATGCTGCGGCCGAAGACCGGCATGCTGGCCATCACCCTGCGCAGCTTCCTGCGCAGCAACCGCCTGCCCATCGTCTTCGTGCCGGTGTACATCGGCTACGAGCGCGTGCTGGAAGGCCGCACCTACCTGGGCGAGCTGCGTGGCGCGAGCAAGAAGAAGGAGTCGATCTTCGACCTGTTCAAGGTGCTCGGCGCGCTCAAGCAGCGCTTCGGCCAGGTCTCGGTGAACTTCGGCGAGCCGATCAAGCTGGCCGAATTCCTCGACCAGCGGCAGCCCGGTTGGCGTGAACAGGAGCTGGGGCCGCAGTACCGCCCTGCCTGGCTCAACGACACCACCAATCGCCTGGGCGAGCGCGTGGCGCGTCACCTCAACGAGGCGGCGTCGATCAACCCGGTCAACCTGGTGGCCCTGGCGCTGTTGTCCACCAGCAAGCTGGCGCTGGATGACCGCGCCCTGGCCCGTGTGCTCGACCTGTACCTGGCCCTGCTGCGCGCGGTGCCCTACTCGCCCCATACCACCCTGCCGGAAGGCGACGGCGCGGCGCTGATCGAGCACGTCAAGGGCATGGACCTGCTGGCCGAGCAGAAGGATGCACTGGGCAAGATTCTCTATCTGGACGAGCAGAACGCCGTCCTGATGACCTACTACCGCAACAACGTGCTGCACATCTTCGCCCTGCCAGCGCTGCTGGCGAGCGTCTTCCAGAGCAGCGCACGGATCAGCCGCGAGCAGATCCTGCGCTACGCCGGCGCGCTGTATCCGTATCTGCAATCCGAGCTGTTCATCCGCTGGGAGCAGAGCGAGCTGGAAGGCGTGATCGACCAGTGGCTGGCGGCCTTCGTAGAACAGGGCCTGCTCAAGGTCGAGGGCGATGTGTACGTGCGCCCGGCGCCGAGTTCGCGCCAGTTCGTGCTGCTGACGCTGCTGTCGCGCTCGGTGGCGCAGACCCTGCAGCGCTTCTACATGGCCATCGCCCTGCTGCTCAATGCCGGGCAGAACGCGATCAGCGCCGAGGAGCTGGAAGACCTGTGTACGGTCATGGCCCAGCGACTGTCGATTCTGCATGGTTTGAACGCGCCGGAGTTCTTCGACAAGAGTCTGTTCCGCCACTTCATCCAGAGCCTGCTGGATCAGGGCGTGCTGCGCCAGGACGAAGCCGGCAAGCTCAGCCATCACCCGCTGCTCAGCGAACTGGCCGAAGGCGCCGCCAAGCGCGTGCTGCCGGCAGAGATTCGCCTGTCGATCCGCCAGGTGGCGCTGGATCGCAACGAGGATGAACCGGCCGTGCCGTGATGTGTGTAGGGTGCGCTACTGCCTCGGATGGATGTCACGTGTTACATCCACCATGGCGGAGGCTCAGAACAAACAGACGAACCTGTCACGGGTTTGGCAGTCAGTGATAGACCACATACCGGCAGGAGGCCCTGGCCATGATCGACTCCCTGATGTTGAGCGCTGCACGCATCACCACCCTGGCCGCGGGGCAGATACTGACCAACGCCAGTGGTTTCTTCTTCCGCCGGGAGCAACGGCTGTTTCTCGTCACCAGCCGCCATGTAGTCCTCGACGAACCCAGCGGCCATCAGCCGGACAGCCTGCAGATCGAGCTACATACCGACGCGAACAACCTTGCCAGCACCGTCAGCTTCTCCATCCCGCTGTATGACGGCGACCAGCACCTATGGCGTCAGGGCATGGATGGCGCGGGCGAGATCGATGTGGCGGTGATCGAGCTGGATCAGGCCGCGCTTCCCAACGGCGGCGCCTACCAGGCCTTTACCCCGCAGCACCTGCTGCAAGCCGACGAGCATGTAGAAATCGGCTCGACGCTGCTGGTGGTGGGCTTCCCGCTGGGCTTTCAGGACACCCTGCACCGTATGCCGGTGGCGCGTCACGCCGGGTTGGCCTCCTCTTTCGGCCTGCGCTTTCAGGGGTTGGGTTACTTTCTCACCGACGGCCGCACCCATCGCGGCATCAGCGGCGCGCCCGTAGTCAAGCGCGCCAGTGTCGATGGCGACCTGCCCTGGCATTTGCTTGGTATCCACTCGACACGCCTGCTCGGCAATCGCGACGAGGATCAGGACGAAGCGCTGGGTCTGAACTGCACCTGGTATGCCGATATTCTGATGACGCTGACGGAGTGATCAGCCTGCCCATGACCCGGGCGTAAACCTAGCAATCACCCTGCTATAACCCCTCCCACAGCCACAGCGGGATCTGTGGGAGGGCTTCAGCCGCGAAAGATTCAGCTCACGAATATCAGCGGCCCAAGAAAAAACCCGCCGTGCGCATCACGCAGGGCGGGTTCCTTCGCAGCGTTTAAGCCTTACAGCGTCACGGGCGTCGGCTCGGGCTCGACAGCCATTTCCACGTCCGGCGCCACTTCGATGTGCTGCAGTTCGAGACGCTCGCTGCTCCACTGACGAATACGGTTGGTCAGCGCCAGGTCGTCGTTCAGCTTCTGCCCGTAGGACGGGATGATTTCCTTCAGGCGCGCTTGCCACTCAGGAGTGGCGACCTTGTCAGCGAAAGCCTTCTCGATCAGTTGCAGCATGATCGGCGCGGCAGTGGAGGCCCCCGGCGAGGCGCCCAGCAGCGCGCTGATGCTGCCATCGGCGGAAGTCACCACTTCGGTACCGAACTGCAGTACGCCGCCCTTCTCGGCATCCTTCTTGATGATCTGCACGCGCTGGCCGGCGGTGAGCAGCTCCCAGTCGGAGTCCTGCGCCTCCGGGAAGTACTCGCGCAGCGACGCCATGCGGTCTTCCTGGCTGAGCATCAGCTGGCCCATCAGGTAGGTGCTCAGCGACCAGTTGTCCATGCCGGCATTGACCATCGGCATGAAGTTGTCGGTGGTCATGCTGCTGAACATGTCGAGCAGCGAGCCATTCTTGAGGAACTTGGTGGAGAAGGTGGCGAACGGGCCGAACAGCAGCACGTTCTCGCCGTCGATCACGCGGGTATCCAGGTGCGGCACGGACATGGGCGGCGAACCGACCGAGGCCTTGCCGTAGACCTTAGCCAGGTGCTGGGCAACCACCTCCTGGTTACGCGTCATGAGGAACTGGCCGCCAACCGGGAAGCCGGCGTAGCCCTTGGCTTCTTCGATGCCGGACTTCTGCAGCAGCTTGAGCGCGCCACCACCGGCGCCGATGAACACGAAGCGTGCATTGATGCTCTGCTCGGCGCCGCCTTTGGCCAGGTCGGCCACGGTCACGCGCCAGGTGCCGTCATCGTTGCGCTGCAGATCACGAACTTCGTGTTCCAGGTGCAGGCTGGCCTGCTCCTTGCCGATCAGCGAGTCGATCAGCTGACGGGTAATCTCGCCGAAATTGACGTCGGTACCGATGGCCATGCGGGTAGCCGCAACCTTCTGCTGCGGATCACGACCTTGCATGATCAGCGGTACCCACTGAGCGATCTGTGCGTGGTCCTCGGTGAACTCCATGCCGCGGAACAGGTTGCTGTGCTGCAGGGCTGCGTGACGCTTGCGCAGGTACTCGACGTTGTCGTCGCCCCAGACGAAGCTCATGTGCGGAGTGATGTTGATGAAGCTCTTGGGCTTGCTCAGCACGTCGCGCTCGATCTGGGTGGCCCAGAACTGCTTGGAGATCTCGAACGATTCGTTGATCGCGATGGCCTTGCTGATATCGATGCCACCGTCGGCGGTTTCCGGGGTGTAGTTCAACTCGCAGAAGGCCGAGTGGCCGGTGCCAGCATTGTTCCAACCATTTGAGCTTTCAGCGGCTACCTTGTCGAGGCGCTCGTAAATTTCGATGCTCCAGTCCGGCTGCAGCTCGTGGAGGTAGGTGCCGAGGGTGGCGCTCATCACTCCAGCGCCGATCAGCAGCACGTCGACGGTTTTCTCGGGCTCGCGGGGTTTCGAGCAACCGATCACGCTGAGACAAAGCAGCGTCAGCAGGATTTTTTTCATGGGACAGTCCTATTCGTCGCACGACGACAAGGGCCGTGCAGGCAAGGTTTCGGGCAGCGGCCGTTTGGGCCGCACATGAGCGATAGCCGCAGGTCTGCGACAGGGCGAAAGGAAGGGGGTTCCAGGCCTCTTGGCGGGCGTGTTCCGATCGCGCCGCGTGCTAGAGCAATATGCGTGCCGCTGAATGGATTCAGCAGGTCGAATGCGGCTTTCTGCCACACAGCAGACTCGGCGCTGGCGGGAACTCGCCAGCACCCCGTGAAGAGCCCTTTGGAAATGGCGGAATCCCGCCCGATTCAGGCCAGCAGTAGCGGCAGCAGCAAGGCAGTGCCGATGCCCAGCAGGCTCATCGCCAGGGCGGCGAAGGCGCCGCACTCCTCCCCTTCCTGCAAGGCATGGGCAGTACCGATGGCATGGGCGTTGATGCCGTAGCTCAGGCCACGCGCCGCCGGGTGGTCGACGCCCGCCCAACGCAGTAGCAGCGGCCCCATGGCCGTACCAATCACACCGGTGAGCATGACCATCACCGCCGCCAGCGACGCCACGCCACCGATCTGCTCGGCCACCGGCATGGCAATCGGCATGGTCACGAATTTCGGCGCCAAACTCATCACCACGCTCCAGTCGGCCCCCAGCGCCCAGCCGATGGCCAGGGTCAACGCCACCGACAGCACGCCGCCGGCCGTAAGGGTGATCAGCACCGGCCAGAACAACTGGCGGATGCGCTTGATGTTGTGTTGCAGCGGCACCGCCAGGGCCACGGTGGCTGGCCCCAGCAGCCAGGCAACGGGCTCGGCGCCGGCGCGGTAGGTGGCGTAGTCCACCCCGCACAGCAGCAAGGTGGCGACGATCAGCGTCACCGACACCAGAACCGGCTGCAGCAGCAGCCAACCGCTGCGGCGATAAAGCCAGGCGGCGATCAGAAAGGCGGCCAGGGTCAGGGCAATGGCGAATAGCGGGTGATGAGTCAACAGGGTCATCCCTTGCGCTCCTGACGGCGAATCAACGTCTGCAGCAACCAGCCACAGAAAGGCACGGTCACCAGCAGCGACAGCACCAGCGCCGTGGCGATCACCGGCAGTTCACCGAGCAGCAGATCGCTGCTGGTCATGATTCCAGAGGCCGGTACGGCCAGCAGCAGCGGCAGATACGGCAGTAAACCACCGGCGGCCTGCTGCAGCGGCTCGGGCACGGCGCCGCGCCACATCAGCCAGACCGAGAGCAGCAGCAGGCCGATGATCGAGGCCGGCAGCATCGGCAACAGCCAGTGATTGAGCGCCACGCCGAACAATTGCAGCAATACCAGCCAGAACAGGCCACGCACCATCATGATCTCGACTCCTCCTTATGGCGCCCCCGACGAAATAGCGGACGCGGCTCGATAACCGAACGACCATACAACACACTGAGCCCTTGCAGGCCCTTGAGTGCATCCTCCAGCGATTTATCGGCGCGCACGGCGAAGGCATCGAAGCCGCACTGGCGCATGTGCGCCAGTTGGTCACGCAGCACGTCGCCCACCGCGCGCAACTCGCCGCGCCAGCCCAGTCGGGTACGTAGCAGGTAGGCCTGGCTGTAGCCACGGCCATCGCGAAAACTGGGGAAGTCGATGGCGATCAGCGGCAGGCTGAAAAGAAACGGCTGCAGCGCTTCCGGCTCGTCGTCGACCTGCAGCAGCAGACCATCGGCGCTCATCGCCCTACCCTCCAGCACCTCCACAGACTGCCGCTCACGCCAGGCCGCCAGCGGCAGGATCAATGGCGCGTCAGCCTCCACATCGAGCTGCCAGGGATCGTCATCGACGATGCAGGCCTGGCCCTCGACCAGGCGAATCAGGTTGTTCATGCCACCTCCTCGCGGCTGTAGACGCTCGCCTTGAATGGCTCCAGGCCGATGCGCTGGAAGGTGTCGAGAAAGCCTTCGTTGACCTGCCGCTGATCTACGTAGGTGCGCACGATGCGCTCAATCACTTCGGGCACCTGCTCGGCGGCGAACGACGGGCCGATCACCTTGCCCAGGGCCGCCTGCTGGCCCTGGCTACCACCGAGGGTGAGCTGGTACCACTCACTGCCGTTCTTGTCGACGCCAAGGATGCCGATGTTGCCGATATGGTGATGGCCGCAGGCGTTCATGCAGCCGGAGATGTTCAGGCTCAGCTCGCCCAGATCATGCAGGTAGTCGAGATCGTCGAAACGCTGCTGGATGGCCTGGGCAATGGGGATCGACTTGGCGTTGGCCAGCGAGCAGAAATCACCACCGGGGCAGGCGATGATGTCGGTGAGCAACCCGGCGTTGGCCGTGCCCAGCCCGGCCGCTTCGGCCTCCCGCCATAGCGCGTAGAGGTCGGCCTTGCGTACATCGGGTAGCACCAGATTCTGTTCGTGGGCGACGCGAATCTCGCCGAAGCAGTAGCGCTCGCTCCAGTCGGCCAACGCCTCCATCTGCTCGGCCGTGACGTCGCCGGGCGGAGCGCTGATGCCGGGCTTGGTCGACAGCACCACGCTGAGGTAACCGGGCACCTGGTGCGCCATGACATTGCGCGAAACCCAACGGGCGAAGGCCTCGTCGCGCGCCAGGTGGGTGCCGAAGTCGAGGTCGAGGGCGTCCTGCGGCACGTAGTCCGGCTTGTGGAAGGAGGCCGCGACACGCTGGTACTCGTCCTCGGTCAGTTGCGCCGGGCCGTCCTTGATCGGCTGCCATTCACGCTCCACTTCGGTAGCGAAAGCCTCGATGCCAAGGGCCTTGACCAGGATCTTGATCCGCGCCTTGTACTTGTTGTCGCGCCGGCCATGGCGGTTGTACACGCGCAGGATGGCCTCGACGTAGGACAGGCAATCCTGCCAGTGCAGACCCTCGCGCAGGGTCTGGGCGATGATCGGCGTACGCCCAAGGCCGCCGCCGACCAGCACGCGCAGACGCAGCTCGTTGTCCTGGTCGCGATACAGCTGCAGGCCGATGTCATGCACCTGAACGGCTGCGCGATCTTGCTCAGCCGCGCACAGGGCGATCTTGAACTTGCGCGGCAGAAAGAGGAATTCCGGGTTGACCGTCGACCACTGACGCAGAATCTCGGCCAGCGGCCGTGGGTCGAGGTACTCGTCGGCAGCGACGCCAGCGAAAGCCTCGGTAGTGACATTGCGCACGCAGTTGCCGGAAGTCTGGATGGCATGCATGTCGTGATCGGCCAGCCAGTCGAGGATGTCCGGCACGCGCTCCAGCTCGACCCAGTTGAACTGGATGTTCTGCCGCGTGGTGAAGTGGCCGTAACCGCGGTCGTACTCGCGGGCGATATGCGCCAGCGCACGCATCTGCTTGGCCGATAGCGTGCCGTAAGGGATGGCCACGCGCAGCATGTAGGCATGCTTTTGCAGGTACAGGCCGTTCTGCAGGCGCAGCGGCAGAAACTCCTCCTCGCTCAGTTCATCGGCCAGGCGCCGCTGTACCTGGTCGCGGAACTGGGCGACGCGCTCGCGCACCAGCGCGCGGTCATAATCGTCGTATTGGTACATGCCGGCAGGCCTCCTGATCACGGGGCGTCGACTATGCCTGCCAGGCGTGCACCGAAAACAGCGCCAGAAAAGCCTTAAAAAAGCGGATCAGATAGATACGACAGTGACCAGCGCAGGTCACTGATTGCCGCGGCGCGATGTCGCAGGGCGTCCGTGGCATAGCCAGACGGCAAAGCTCCAGACGCCAGAAATGGCAGGGCCTGGCGACCTTTCTGACATTTTTCCATACGTCCAACGCGATCATCTGATCCGCTTTTTTATCGAAAACCTGAGTCTGTTTCGCGATCAGTTGCCCTCGGATCATGGCGCCAGCCTGATAAACGCCTGATGAGGGCAACTAAATGACCGATCTGATCCCCGTGCGCAGCGTCGAGACCATCGACCCGAGCAAACCCATCCGCCTGACACCGGCCCAGGCCGGCGGCCCGATCCATACGCGCAGCTTCACCGGACGCTTTCGCAACCTGCGTCTGCTCGGTGCCGGCCTGCTGTTCCTGCTGTTCTTCGGCACCGCCTGGATCGATTGGAACGGCCGCCAGGCCGTGCTCTGGGATCTGGATAACCGCCAGTTCCATATCTTCGGCGCGACCTTCTGGCCACAGGATTTCATCCTGCTCTCGGCGATCCTGATCATCGCCGCCTTCGGCCTGTTCTTCATCACCGTGCTGGCCGGCCGCGTCTGGTGCGGCTACGCCTGCCCGCAGAGCGTGTGGACCTGGGTCTTCATGCGCGTGGAGCAGATCACCGAGGGGGACCGCGGCCAGCGCATCAAGCTCGATGCCGCGCCCTGGTCGCTGAACAAGCTGCTGCGGCGCAGCGCCAAGCACGGCCTGTGGCTGGCGGTGAGTCTAATCACGGCGATGGCCTTCATCGGCTACTTCACCCCGGTGCGCCAACTGACGCTCGATCTGGCGACCCTCGAAGTCGGTGCCACCACAGCGTTCTGGGTGCTGTTCTTCACCGCGGCCACCTACATCAACGCTGGCTGGCTGCGTGAGAAGGTGTGCCGCGACATGTGCCCTTACTCGCGCTTCCAGAGCGTGATGTTCGACAGCGATACGCTGGTCATCTCCTACGACGCCGCCCGCGGCGAAAACCGTGGCCCGCGCCGCAAGGACGCCGACTACAAGGCCGAAGGCCTGGGCGATTGCATCGACTGCACGATGTGCGTGCAGGTCTGCCCCACCGGCATCGACATCCGCGACGGCCTGCAACTGGAGTGCATCGGCTGCGGCGCCTGCGTCGATGCCTGTGACAGCATCATGGACAAGCTCGGCTATGACCGTGGCCTGGTGCGCTACAGCTCGGAGAACGAGCTGGCCGGCGGCAAGACCCACTGGTTGCGCCCTCGCCTGATCGGCTACGCGGCGATGCTGGCAGTGATGATCGGCGCCTTCGCCTGGGCCCTGGCCGAACGCCCGCTGATCTCGCTGGACGTGACCCGCGACCGTGGCCTGTTCCGTGAGAACTCGCTGGGCCAGATCGAGAACATCTACAGCCTGAAGATAATCAACAAGACCCAGCAACCGCGCAGCTATGCCATCAGTCTGGTCGAGCCCGGCGACTTCGAGCTGCATGGCCCGAGCACGCTGAACCTGGCGCCGGGGGAGATTCGCGACCTGCCGGTAAGCGTCGCGCTGACGGCCTCGCACAACGCTGCCGGGCCGCAGACCTTGCGTTTCGAAGTGCGCGACAAGGCCGATTCGCAGAGCCATGTGAGCACCAAGAGCACCTTCTTGGCACCGCTGCGTTGAGGCGCAGTAAACCGTGCTGTTCACCTAACGAAAGGTGGACACGATCAATCCCCTCTCCCCCACGGGGAGAGGGCTAGGGAGAGGGTGTAACGGTTACACGGAGATGTATCTAACCCTCTCCCCCGGCCCCCCTCCCATGAACGGGAGAGGGGAGCAAGTGTTGTAGCCCGGATGCAATCCTGGGCGATTCGAGATACGTCCCCTTCACGAGGCACTGCCATGTCTGCCGCTCACCCCGTAAAGTGTTCGCCCATACCCTTTGCGGCGGTGAACCAGGACAGGATGAAACGCTACGAAAAATTTGCCGACGAGATCGCCGAGCTGATCCGTACCGGCGTGCTCGGCCCCGGTGAGAAAGTGCCCTCGGTGCGCCATGCCAGCCGCACCTACGGCGTCAGCCCGTCCACCGTGTTCCAGGCCTACTACCTGCTGGAGGATCGCGGCCTGATCCAGGCCCGCGCCCGTTCCGGGTACTTCGTCCGCGAACACGCCAAACGCCCGCTGCACGAACCGGAACTGACCGCTCACGCGGCGCAAACCACCGACGTCGACGTCAGCGAACTGGTGTTCTCCGTGCTCGCCTCGCTGAAGGACCCGCATACCGTCCCCTTCGGCTCGGCCTTCCCCAGCCCCGACCTGTTCCCGCTGCCGCGTCTGGCCAAGAGCATGGCGCACGCGCTGCGCATGCTATCGCCGCACGAGATCATCGCCGACATGACCGCCGGCAACGCCGACCTGCGCCGGCAGATCGCCCTGCGCTACATGGTCAGCGGCGTGATGCTGCCGATGGAGGAGCTGGTGATCAGCAACGGCGCCATGGAGGCACTCAACCTCTGCCTGCAGTGCGTGACCCAACCGGGCGACCTGGTGGCCATCGAGTCCCCCACCTTCTACGCCTGCCTGCAGGTGCTGGAGCGCCTGCAGCTCAAGGCGGTGGAGATCCCCGTGCACCCGCGCGAAGGCATCGACCTGGGTGCCCTGTCCGATAGCCTCAAGCAACTGCCGATCAAGGCCTGCTGGTTCATGAGCAGCCTTCAGAACCCGCTCGGCGCCAGCATGAGCGAGACCAAGAAGCAGGCGCTGTACGAGCTGCTGGTCGAGCATCAGGTACCGCTGATCGAGGACGACGTGTACGCCGAGCTGTACTTCGGCAGTCACCCGCCCAAACCGGTGAAGAGCTTTGACCGCGAAGGGCTGGTGATGCATTGCAGCTCTTTCTCCAAGAGCCTGGCGCCGGGCTATCGCATCGGCTGGGTAGCCGGCGGGCGCTATGCCGAACAGATCGCCCGGCTCAAGCTGATGACCACCATCTCGCCGTCGGTGCCGGCACAGGCGGCGCTGGCCGACTACCTGCAGCACGGCGGCTATGACCGTCACCTGCGCAAGCTGCGCCACTCGCTGGAAATGCAACAGAGCGCGATGCTCGCCTCCGCCGCCCGACACTTTCCCGCCAGCACGCGGGTCACAAGGCCTTCGGGTGGCTACTTCCTCTGGTTCGAATTCCCCGAGCGCCTGGACTCGCTGCAACTGCTGCGCCTGGCGCTGGCCCAGGGCATCAGCCTGGCGCCGGGGCCGATCTTCTCTGCCAGCCAGGGATTCCGTCATTGCGCGCGGCTAAATTACGGCCACCCATGGAGCCCGCGCAGCGAACAGGCCATGGAAGTGCTTGGGCGCCTGGTAGCGGGATTGCTCTGACGCCTGGCGCGCACAGCGCACCTTACGCGCTGTTGTAGCCCGGATGAAATCCGGGGCTGGAGAAGGAGCTTTCCCGGATTGCATCCGGGCTACGGTCCTGGTGCGCACGGCGCACCCTACGATAACCCCGCAGGTCACGTAGGGTGCGCCATGCGCACCGCGTCTCATGACCAGACGCTACCTCTGCAGCGCGATCCACCCTACCGACTGGCTACTTCCACCAATACTCCACCTGCACACCGAAGTTGGAGCCGTTGCGTGCACTGCCGAAGGCGCCGTTCTCGGATAAGGCCGAGCCGTCGGCCAACAGGTTGGCGGCCTGCTGCGCGGCGCGGTTCCAGCTGGCGTAGGTGTAGTACAGGCGAATTTCCGGGCGTTCCCAGAAACCGGGGCCGGATGGCGACCAGGTCGGCGCGATGGTGAACTTGGTCAGCTTGCGCGTACCGCCGGGCGCCTCGACCTGGTCGCGACCGATCTCGCCGACCAGCTTGAACTGCTCGGTGAAGGCATAGCTGGTACGGCCACCGACGGACAGCCAGTTCTGATCGGCGCCGTCCGGGCGCTTGTCACGCTGATAAACCAGCTGCACCTGGCCGCCAAGGCGTGGGGTCATCTGGAAGTCGAAGAACTCCACCAGACGCCAACTGCTACTGCTGCTGTCCAGGGTCGGATCACCGGTGTAGCCCAGTGCGGTGCCCGGCCCACGACCGTATTGCAGAGCGACGGTGTTGACGCCGCCGAGGAAGTCCTGCTGTTTGTGCTGCGCGGTTACCGCCCAGCCACTGTGACTGTCGGTGCTGTCCGGTTTGTCGATGTAGCTGACGCCCACTTCCAGCTCACCGCCGGGGTTGACCTGGAAGCCGCCAACGTTGAAATCGTGGCGGTTGATATAGGGCTCCTGGTCGTAGTTGTCCTTGCGCGAGAACACGTAGCTGTACTTGAGGTCGCCGATTTTCATCTCGTCGATACCGAAACCGGTGGCGCTCTGGTTCCAGTAGTAGAAGTCGGAGATATGGATGTCGTTACGTTTGTAGAAACGCCGCCCGGCCCACAGCGAACCACCGTTCAGCGCCGGCATATTGCTCCACTCCGCGTACATCTGGTTCATCCGCGCAAAGCCATAGTCGCCGGTGAACTTCGGTGTGTGGCCGTACTGGTTGTAGAGTTGGGCCATGCCCTCGACGCTGATCACCGAGCCGTCGTCCAGGCGAAACAGATCCTGACGCAAATCCAGCTCGATGTACTGCTCGCACTCGTTACCCAGGCGGTACTTCGATTGCGCCCCCGGTAACTGGAAGCACTGCTGCGTGCCGCCGGTGTCCGCGCCACCGATACCGCTGCGTACGTAGCCGGTGAACTCGACGGCCTGCACCTGCGGGGTGGCCAAAGCCAGTGCCAGCAAGCAGGGGGCGCCGAGTGAACAGGTGAGGGTTTGCTGTGTGGTCTTCATCATTGCTCCTGATTGTTTTTATTGAGCGATGCTGCGGAATAGCCGCCGCAGCGACGGTTCTTCGTTTCCCTGGTGCGCACGGCACCTCCTACGTGACGTGGTACGTCGCGTAGCCCGGATGCAATGCGGAAGGTTGTTTCGGCAGAGCCCGGATTTCATCCGGGCTACACGGCTAACCGCGCTTCAATTGCGCCACCTTGTTGTCAGTGGCCTGGCGCTTTTTTGCCAGCAGGCGCTCGCCGCTCTGGGCATCGAACAGCAACACCCGGCTCGGCTCGAAACGCAGCGACAGCGTGCTGCCCACCTGCGGCGTCATGTCCGGTGCCAGGCGGCAGCAGACCTTGGTCTGGTTGAGGTTGACGAACACCAGGGTGTCCGGCCCGGTGGGCTCGGTGACCTCCACTTCGGCGCAGATACTCGGTGCCTCAGCACCGTCGTCGGCAGCCAACTGGATCTGTTCGGGACGAATGCCGAGGATCAGGTCGCGGTTGTCCATGCCTGCCTCCAGCTCGCCCAACGGCAGTTCGCAGCGCGCCTGCCCGGCGACGCCGAGCGACGAGCTGAGCACGGCCCAGCACTGACCATCGCGACGCTGCAGGCGCACGGGGATGAAGTTCATCGGCGGCGAACCGATGAAACTGGCGACGAACAGGTTGGCCGGGTCGTTGTAGATCTGCTGTGGCGTACCGAACTGCTGGATGATGCCGTCCTTCATCACCGCCACCTTGTCGCCCAGGGTCATGGCTTCGATCTGGTCGTGGGTGACGTACACCGTGGTGGTCTTCAGGCGCTGGTGCATCAGCTTGATTTCGGTACGCATCTCCACGCGCAGCTTGGCGTCGAGGTTCGACAGTGGCTCGTCGAACAGGTAGATCTTCGGTCGCCGCGCCAGCGCCCGGCCCATGGCCACGCGCTGCTGCTGGCCGCCGGACAGTTGGCCGGGCTTGCGCTGCAACAGGTGCTCGATCTGCAGCAGCTTGGCCACCCGCGCCACTTCTTCGTCGATGGCGGCCGGAGCCATCTTGCGCATCTTCAGGCCAAAGGCGATGTTGTCGCGCACGTTCATGGTCGGGTACAGCGCATAGGACTGGAACACCATGGCGATGTCGCGATCCTTCGGGCTCATGCCGCTGATGTCTGCGCCGTCCACCAGGATCGCGCCGCCGCTGATGCTTTCCAGCCCGGCGATGCAGTTCATCAGGGTGGATTTACCGCAGCCGGACGGGCCAACGAGGATCAGGAATTCGCCAGAATCGATCGACAGTTCGATGTTCTTCAGCGTGTCGGCCAGGCCGCTGCCGTAGGATTTGTTGACGTTGCGCAGTTCGAGAGTAGCCATGTTGCGTCCTCCAATCTCTGAGGCGTCAGCCTTTCACCGCACCGGCCGTCAGGCCGCGCAGGAAGTACTTTCCAGCCACGATGTAGACCAGCAGGGTCGGTAGCCCGGCGATCATCGCGGCGGCCATGTCGACGTTGTATTCCTTGGCGCCGGTGCTGGTATTGACCAGGTTGTTCAGCGCCACGGTGATCGGTTGCGCGTCGCCACTGGCGAACACCACGCCGAAGAGGAAGTCGTTCCAGATCTGGGTGAACTGCCAGATCAGGCAGACCATGATGATCGGCACCGACATGGGCAGCAGAATTCGCCCGAAGATGGTGAAGAACCCGGCGCCATCGAGCCGCGCCGCGCGCACCAGGGCATCGGGCACGGTGACGTAGTAATTGCGGAAGAACAGCGTGGTGAAGGCGATGCCGTAGACCACATGCACCAGCACCAGGCCGGCCGTGGTATTGGCCAGGCCCAGCTTGCCGAGGGTGAACGAAGCCGGCAGCAGCACGGTCTGGAATGGCAGGAAGCAGCCGAACAGCAGCAGGCCGAAGAAGAGCTGCGAACCACGAAAGCGCCACATCGACAGCACGTAGCCGTTCAACGCGCCGACGGCGGTGGAAATCAGCACGGCGGGAATGGCGATCTTCACCGAATTCCAGAAGTAGCCGTCGACCACGCTCCAGGCCTTGACCCAACCGATCAGGGTGAAGGTCTCGGGCCAGGACAGCAGGTTGCCGGTGCGAATGTCCTCGGGCGTCTTGATGCTGGTCAGCAGCATCACCACCAGCGGCACCAGGTACAGCGCGGCGGCGAACAGCAGGGTGGCGTGGATGGCCAGGCGGCTCGGGCTGATCGCCCTCATCCGGCGCTTCGCGCCACCGTCTCCCGAGGGCAGAAGGTCAGCGGCAGATCGTCGCTGCGCGACGCTCGCATCATTCATGGCGTTTGCCTCGCAGTTCCGAATAGAGATACGGCACCAGCAGTGTGAGGATCGCGGCCAGCATCAGCATCGCGCTGGCCGAACCGATACCCATCTGGCCGCGGCTGAAGGTGAAGGAGTACATGAACATCGCCGGCAAGTCGGAGGAGTAGCCGGGGCCGCCTGCGGTCATCGCCGCCACCAGGTCGAAGCTCTTGATGGCAATGTGCGCGAGGATCATCACCGCGCTGAAGAACACCGGGCGCAGGCTCGGCAGGACGATGCGTAGGTAGATGGTCGGCAGCCCTGCCCCATCCACCTGAGCTGCGCGGATGATCGACTGGTCGACGCTGCGCAGCCCGGCCAGGAACAGCGCCATGACGAAGCCCGAGGCCTGCCACACCGCTGCGATCACCAGGCAGTAGATGACCCGGTCCTGATCCACCAGCCAGTCGAGGCGGAAGCCTTCCCAGCCCCAGTCGCGGAGCATCTTGTCCAGACCCAGGCCGGGGTTGAGCAGCCACTTCCAGGCGGTGCCGGTGACAATCATCGACAGCGCCATGGGGTACAGGTAGATGGTGCGGATGAAACCTTCGCGGCGGATACGCTGGTCCAGCAGCACCGCCAGGAACACGCCGATCACCAGGCTGATGCCGATGAACAGGCCACCGAACACCAGCAGGTTCTGGCTCGCGACCCACCAGCGGTCGTTGTCCATCAGGCGCATGTACTGCTGCAGTCCGACCCACTTGTAGCTGGGCATGAAACTGGAGTTGGTGAACGACAGCACCAGGGTCCAGAGGATGTAGCCGTAGAAACCGACCAGCACCACCAGCATGCTCGGCGCCAGCACCAACTTGGGCAGCCAGCGTTGCAGCACATCGAGTGGAGAGGTCTTGGTCATTACCGTGGCGATACTCATCGGGCATTACCAGTTGGCGAAGTGAAATCCGGGCCGAGCGCCGCCCTGACGGGGCCAGAGCCCTGTCGTGCGAGGCGGTGCTTGGGAGTTGGGCCGGCAGCGCCGGCCCGGTGGCGCTACTGAGCGGCCTTGATCGCCGCGTAGATCTGCGCGCCGGCCTTGCTCGGGTCGGCGTTCTTCTCGCTCATGAAGTTGGTCACCACATCGAAGATGGCGCCCTGCACGGCGAGGTTGGTGGCCATGCTGTGGGCCATGCTCGGTTCCAGCTTGCCGTTCTTGTCGGCCTCCTGGAAATCCTTCATCGAGGCCTGGGCGCAGCTGTCGAACTTGCTCATGTCCAGGTCCGAGCGCACCGGGATCGAGCCCTTGTTCTCGTTGAACACGTACTGGAACTCAGGCTCCAGGGCGATCCGTGCCAGAGCGTGCTGGGCAGCGATGTCGCCTTCGTTCTTGAGCTTGAACATGGCCATGGAGTCGATGTTGTAGGTGTAGCTGCCGGCGGTGCCCGGCATCGGCACGCACTGGTAGTCCTTGCCCGCCACCTTGCCGGCGGCCGTCCATTCGCTCTTGGCCCAGTCGCCCATGATCTGCATGCCGGCCTTGCCGTCGATCACCTCGGCGGTGGCCAGGTTCCAGTCGCGCCCGGCGCGGTTGTCGTCCATGTAGGTGGAGAGCTTCTTCAGCGCGGTGAACACTTCGGTCATCTGCGCGCTGGTCAGGGTCGCCTCGTCGTTCTCGACGAACGCCTTGTGGAAGCCCTCGGCACCCATGATGCTCAGCACCAGGCCTTCGAACACGGTGCTGTCCTGCCAGGGCTGGCCGCCGTGGGCCAGCGGGATGAAGCCGGCAGCCTTGAGTTTGTCACCGGCAGCGTAGAGTTCGTCGAGGGTGGTCGGCGCCTTGTCGATGCCGGCCTTCTCGAACACCTGCGGGTTGATCCACAGCCAGTTGACCCGGTGGATGTTCACCGGCACCGCGACGTAGTGACCGTCGTACTGCATGGTCTTGGCCACGGTCTTCGACAGCAGGCCATCCCAGTCATTGGCCTGGGCCACTTCATCCAGTGGTGCAAGCAGATCCAACGCGCCCCACTCCTGCAAGTCGGGGCCTTTGATCTGCGCCGCCCCCGGCGGGTTGCCGGACACCACACGGGTCTTCAGCACGGTCATGGCGGCGGAACCGGCGCCACCGGCCACGGCGCCGTCCTTCCAGGTGAAACCATCCTTCTCGACCAGGTCACGCAGAACCTTCACCGCAGCAGCTTCACCACCGGAGGTCCACCAATGCACCACTTCCACCGTACCTTTGGAGTCGGCGGCCAGCGCGGCGAAGGGAAACAGGGAGGCGAGAGAAACGGCGGTAGCGAGGCGAGTAATAGCGTTCATCGGAATACCTTTCTTGTTGTTATCGGGCAAGTCGTGGCGCTTGCGTTAACAGGGAGTGTAATCAGGGTCGTTGCCGGCTCGGGTAACGAAAGGATGCATGAATGTCACCGCCTCGTTACATCGGCGGCAAGTGCCGTGGCCAGGCTCGGCGCTAGCGCCAGAGGCGGCAACAGCACGGCCTGGTAGGCGTGATAGAGATCGGGTTTGCCCGCCCAGATACGGGCGGCCGGCTGGTTGTGTTCATCGAGTTCGTGGTGCCAGCTACCGCCGTGCAGGTCGATGAAATGCTCGGTTATGAACGCCCAGCCCTGCCGATACCACTGCTCGTAGGCCGCTTCGCCGGTTCGCTGCACAAGCGCCGCCGCCGCCGCAACGGCCTCGGCATGCACCCAGTGCAGGCGTGCGCGAACCACCGGTTGCTGGTTCCAGTCGAGGCTGTAGACCAAGCCCGGCGCACCGTCGGCCTGCCAGGCATGCTGGCAGGCGCTGGCGAACAAGCCCTTGGCATCGATCAGCAGCCAGTCGGGCGCGGCGAGCACGGCCTTAGTCAGCGCCGCTTCCAGATGCAGCAGCAGGCGCGCCCACTCGAAAGCATGACCAGGCGTGCTGCCGTAGGGACGAAAGGGGTCGGCGCGGTTATCCGCGTTGTACTCCGGCAGCGCCTGCCAGTGCGCATCGAAGTGCTCGACCACGACATGCCCGCACGCGGCGGCGTGCCGATGGATCAGGCGCTCGGCGATGCGCAGCGCGCGCTGCAACCAGAGCGCATTACCGGTGACATCGGCCAGGGCAAGAAAGGCCTCCACGCCATGCATGTTGCTGTTGGCGCCGCGGTAGGCCTCTTCATCACGCCAGTCACGGTTGAAGCTCTCGCGCAGCGCGCCCTCCTCTTCGCTCCAGAAATGCCGCTCGATGATCTCGATAGCGTCATCGAGCAACGCCTGCGCGGCAGGACGACCAGCGACCCTGGCGGAGCTGGCCGCCAGCGCGACGAAGGCATGCAGGTAGGCGGACTTGCCGCCGCTGCGCGTCGCATCGGCGAACCAGCCGCCGTGCGCCTCGTCCCATAGCGCGCCGCGCAGTGCAGCAAGGCCATGGTCGACCAGCGCGGCATGGCCGGGAATGCCCTGGATATGTGCCAGGGCAAAGCAGTGGGTCATGCGCGTGGTGTGAATCAGCTCGGCAATCGCGCCTTCTGGCAAGCGCCCGTGCACATCGAGCGCGGCGAAGCCCTGCTCGACCTTCGCCCCGCGTGCGAACGGCAGCAGACGCAGGCATTCGTCATTCAGCCAGGTGAGGTGAGCGGGCTGACATAGCCAGCTGTCGGGGCGCCAGGCAGGTGCTTTCACGGTTGTGCTCCATACGCAGCGCGGCGTGATGCCGCTGGGTCGAAGCCGGATTCTAGTCAGTGCCATCCGTGGCTCCGGTCACGAAAGCGCGCGCCTTTGTCACCGTTCGGTGACATTCACTCCGGCGTACGCGGCAGACGCAGGGTGACGCGCAAGCCGCCCTCGCGCAGGTTACGCAGGCTGACTTCACCACCATGGCTGTGGGCAATGTTGCGCGCGATGCCGAGGCCCAGGCCGTAGCCCTGCTGCTGCCCGGCCAGGCGAAAATGCGGCTCGAACACCTGTTCCAGGCGTTGCTCCGGCACACCTGGGCCGTCGTCATCGACATGCAGGACGAAGGCTGCGTTGTCGTCCTCGATATGCAGATGCGCGTTGTGCCCGTACTTCAAGGCGTTGTCGATCAGGTTGCCAATGCAGCGGCGCAGCGCCAGCGGCTTGCCCGGATACGGCGCGCAGGCCTCGCCATCGAGGGTCACGCGGCCATTGCCTGCCGGCGCCAGGCAGGGTTCGACCAGACAATGCAGGAGGTGGTTGAGGTCCACCGGCTCGATGTTCTCGTGAATGTCGGTGTCCTTCACGCACTGCAGGGCACCTTTGACCAGCAGCTCGAGGTCATCCAGATCACGACCGAACTTGGTCTGCAGACTTTCGTCGTCGAGCAGTTCGACGCGCAGGCGCAGACGCGTGATGGGTGTGCGCAGGTCATGGGAAATAGCGCTGAACAGCTGGCTGCGCTCGGTCAGGTAGCGGCTGATGCGCTCGCGCATGGCATTGAAGGCGCGGGCCACCTCGACCACTTCGCGGCCGCCTCCCTCGGCCACCGGCTCCACCTCGGCGCCCAGCGACATATGCCGCGCGGTGCGCGCCAGGCGCTTGAGCGGGCGGCTCTGCAGGTGCACCAGCAGACCGATGAACAGCAGCAGGAAAGCCGTGGTCAGCAGGATGAACCACAGCTGCTGGGTCGGCAGGATAGGTTCTTCCAGGCTGGTGTAGGGTTCGGGCAGCAACGAGGCGATGTACAGCCACTCCCCCGGCGCCAGCTGGATCTGCGTCACCAACACGGGCGGATTGACCGGCTCCAGAGTCAGCGCGTAATGCGCCCAGGAACGTGGCAGCTCGTCGAGTTTCAGGCCGCCGTTGAAGATGCGCAGGTCATCCGGGCTGACGAAGGTCACCGAGATGTCCGCGGCGGTGCCCAGCGACTGGTGCAGCACCTCGGCCACCGCCTCGGTCACCGCCTGCTTGCGCGGCGTGGCCGGCAGCAACTCCATCTGCAGCGGACGATCATTGAGGCTGACCACGAAGCGCGTGCCACCCATGCTACGCAACTGATCGAGCACCAGCGGCCGATACGCCACCGGCAGCGAGCGGAAGTAACGCACGCTGGCGGACATCGAATGCGCCAGGCTGCGCGCAGTGGTGACCAGGCCTTCGAGCTGGGTGGCGCGCAGTTGCGACAGCCAGATCACGCTGGACAGCGTCTGCGCCGCCAATATCGCCAGCAAGGTGAGCAGCAGCATGCGCCCGAGCAGCGAGCGCGGCAGCCAGCGCCGCGGGTTAACGCCCATCGCCGGCCTGCAGGCTGACCGTGGCCGCCAGTTGATAGCCGCTGCCACGCACGGTGCGAATCAGCCGCGGCGGCTTGTCGGTATCGCGCAGGCGCTGGCGCAGGCGGCTGACGGCCATGTCGACGATGCGCTCCAGCGGCATCACCTCGCGGCCACGGGTGGCGTTACCGATGGTGTCGCGGTCGAGAATCTGCTGCGGGTGGTCGAGAAACAGTTTGAGCAGGGCGAAGTCGGCGCCGGACAGAATCACCTCCTCGCCGTCACGGTGAAACAACCGATGGCTGACCATGTCCAGGCGCCAGTCCTCGAAGGCCAGCACCTCGCCGCTGCGCTCCTGGGTGAACTGCGCGCGGCGCAGCAAGGCCTTGATCCGCGCCAGCAATTCGCGCGGGCTGAATGGCTTGCCGAGGTAGTCGTCGGCGCCCAGCTCCAGGCCGATCACGCGGTCGGCTTCGTCGGAGCTGGCGGTGAGCATGATGATCGGCACCTGGGCGAAGCGTTGGTGCTCGCGCACCCAGCGGCACAGGCTGAAGCCGTCCTCGTCGGGCAGCATCACATCGAGAATCACCAGGTCGGCCGACTCCGCACACAGGCTCTGGCGGAAGGCGGCGCCATCGGCCACGGCGCGCACCTGAAAGCCAACGCGGCTCAGGTAGGTATCGAGCAGTTCGCGAATTTCCTGATCGTCATCGACCAGCAGAATCGATTTGCCGGGCTGGCTCATGGTCCGCCACCTTTCTTGTTATGACTATGTAGCCCGGATCAAATCCGGGGGGCTATCAATGCTTCTCCCGGATTGCATCCGGGCTACGTTCCGATGCCTGTTGCAAGGCCACGCCAGCGCCGGTCAGGCCGGGATACTCGGCCGTCACCAGCCACACTGGAATGCCGTGAAGGTAATCGCTCATGCAACCCTTGTCGCTGAAGCTCTTGGCAAAACCGCTGGCGAGAAAACGTTCGGCAAAACGCGGCACCACGCCGCCGACGATGTAGACCCCGCCGCGCGCGCCCAACGTCAGTACGTTGTTACCAGCCACGCGCCCGAGCCAGCAACTGAACTGTTCCAGCACTTCGCCGGCGACGGGCTCGCCCGCCAGGCCGGCAGCGGTGATGGCCGCTGGCGTCGCGTGCTGCACAGGCTGACCGCCCAGCTCACAGATGGCCCGATACAGCACCAGCAGGCCATTGCCGCTGAGCACGTCTTCGGCGCGCACATGGCCCAGTTGCCGATAAAGAATTTGCCAGAGCTCGGCTTCGCGCGGGCTGCCGATGGGCAGGTCGACGTGGCCGCCCTCGCCTGGCAGCACCAGCCAGCGCCCCTGCGTCTGCTCCAGCAGCGTGCCGACACCGAGACCGGTGCCGGCGCCGATCACCAGGGCTGGACGGTCGGCCTGCGGCTCGCCCGGGCACACCTGCACACGCTCGTGCTCGGCGATGCGGGTCATGCCCAGGGCCATGGCGGAGAAGTCGTTGATCATCAGCAAGCGGTCGATCTGCAACGCCTCGCAGAACGCCGTGCGGTCGATACGCCAGTGATTGTTGGTGAAGCGAAACAGGTTGCCGCTGACCGGCCCGGCGCAGGCCAGACACACCGAGCCGATGGCTCCCGGCTGCAGACCCTGAGCCTGCAGATAGGCGGCAATGGCCTGCTCCGGCCCTGCGTAATCGGCGGTCGGCAGAACCTGCACCGCCTCCAGTTGCTCGTCACGCCACAGGGCGAAGCGTGCGTTGGTACCACCGATATCGCCGACCAGAGCCAGTTTCACTTGAACGCCTCCGGAGCGAAAGCCGTTCGATGATCGGCAACTGCAGAAAAGTGAGGATGCATGGCATCGACTCCAAACTCGAATTATTTTTGTAGTTCAAACAACGCGCACCACAGTAAACCCGAAAATTACGCCTATCAAGCCGGCCAAAGTCGTAATAACAACAATATTCAATGCCAACCCATAGCCATCGACCCGCTCAACGGATTCAGCCCTCGGCATGATCCCGGACAATATCGGCGGCGTTGCGGCGACCTAGACTCGCACCGGCGCATGGCGGGTATCAACCGCCCCCTTGGTCATCCGCACGGAGAGCTGCAGCATGTCACCCGATATCGTCATCGTCGGCGCCGGCCCGGCGGGCCTGTGCCTGGCACGCACCCTGTCCGGGCATGGCCTGTCCATCGTGGTACTGGAACGCCAAGCCGAGCAGGCCCTGGCCGAACCGGCCTTCGACGGCCGCGAGATCGCCCTCACCCATGGCTCGCAAGCCTTGCTCGAGCGCCTGGGATTATGGGCGCGTCTGCCCACCGAGGAGATCGCCGTACTGCGCGACGCTCAGGTATTCAACGGCCCCTCGCTGTTCGCCTTGAAGATCCGCGCCGAACAGGCCGGTGCCGAGCGCCTCGGCCATCTGGTGGCCAACCAGGCCATTCGCCGCGCTGCCTATCAGGGGGTACGCGACTGCGCCGATGTGCAAATGCTGTGCGACACCAGCGTGCGCGCCATCCAGACAAGCGAGAACGAAGTGAAGTTGGTGCTGCAAGACGGCCAGGTGCTGCAACCGCGCTTGCTGGTCGCTGCCGACAGCCGTTTCTCGGAAACCCGTCGTCAGCTCGGCATCGGCGCGCAGCTGAAGGACTTCGGCAAAAGCATGCTGGTGTGCCGCATGCAGCATGAACAGGATCACCAGCAAGTGGCCTGGGAATGGTTCGGCTATGGCCAGACCCTGGCCCTGCTGCCGCTCAATGGCCGGCAATCGTCCGTGGTGCTGACCTTGCCGCCGCGCGAGATCGAACGCCTGCAGAAGCTGGACGAAGCCACCTTTGCCCGCGAGATGGAGCAACGCTTCGACCGCCGCCTGGGCGCCATGCAACTGCTCAGCAGCCGCCACGTTTACCCGCTGGTGGGCGCCTATGCGCGGCGCATGGTCGGCACTCGCTGCGCCCTGCTCGGCGATGCCGCCGTGGGCATGCACCCGGTCACCGCGCATGGTTTCAACTTCGGTCTGATTGGCGTGCAGCTGCTCAGCGACGCCCTGCTGGCCGCCCATGGCAAACACCAGGACATCGGTTCAACATCAGCGTTGGCCTGCTACGAACGCCAGCTGCGTCTGGCTACCTGGCCGCTGTACCAGGCCACCAACCTGCTGGTGGAGCTGTACACCAACGACCACCTGCCCGCCCGTCTGCTGCGCGGTGCCGGCCTGCGTGTGGCGCAGGGTCTGCTGCCGCTGAGGAAGGGCATCGCCCGTCACCTGACTGCTCAATGAAGATTGGTCGCCAATTCTGGACAATGCATCCAGAACCACGACGCTGATCAGCCCCGGATGGTTACCTAGACTCAGGTTTCCTCAACCCGAGTCGGGAGACATCTCATGGTCAATCATTCCATTGCAGGCAAGACGGTACTCATCGCCGGTGGCGGCAAGAATCTCGGTGGGCTGCTGGCCCGCGATCTGGCGGCTCACGGAGCCAGTGCGGTGGTCATCCACTACAACAGCGCAGCCAGCAAGGCAGAAGCCGAGGCCACGGTGCAGGCGGTACAGCAGCTCGGTGCCAAGGCCGTGGCGCTACAGGGCGACCTGACCAGCGCTGCCGCGGTGGAGAAACTCTTCGCCGATGCAGTGGCCGCCGTCGGCCGTCCCGATATCGCCATCAACACCGTAGGCAAGGTGCTGAAGAAACCCTTCAGCGAGATCAGCGAAGCCGAGTACGACGAGATGACCGCGGTCAACTCCAAGTCGGCGTTCTTCTTCCTCAAGGAAGCCGGCAAGCACGTCAAGGACAACGGCAAGATCTGCACCCTGGTGACCTCGTTGCTGGGCGCCTACACCCCTTTCTACGCGGCCTACGCCGGCACCAAGGCGCCAGTGGAACACTACACCCGCGCCGCCTCCAAGGAGTTCGGCGCGCGCGGCATCTCGGTCACCGCCATCGGTCCAGGACCGATGGACACGCCGTTCTTCTACGGCCAGGAAGGCGCCGATGCGGTGGCCTACCACAAGAGCGCAGCGGCGCTGTCGCCATTTTCCAAGACTGGCCTGACCGATATCGAAGACGTGGTGCCCTTCATTCGCCATCTGGTCAGCGATGGCTGGTGGATCACTGGGCAGACAATTCTGATCAATGGCGGCTATACCACTAAGTAAGCACCTGGAAAAAGCCTGGGAGGTGGGCGGATGCGAACCTTGATTCTGCTGGTTATAGGCCTGGCGATAGCCGCCCTGGCCCTGCGCTTCGCACCGGCGGCACAGCGCACGCTGGCAATCACGCTGTTCACCTTATTGTGGTTGGGCGTCTGCACGCTCAACCTGCGCACCGGGCTTTCCCATGGCTATACCCTGGCCGAGGAACTGCCGATCCATGCCGTACTGTTCGGCGTTCCTGCGGTTGCCGCCTGGCTCGCCTGGTGGTGGCTGCGTCGGGCCAGTTGAACAGGTAGAACAATGGACAAACTCGAGCAGTACCGCGTTTTCCTGCAGATCGCCGAGATGGGTAGCTTCATCAAGGCAGCCAATGCCCTGGAACTGCCACGCGCGTCGGTATCGGCGGCGTTGCAGCAACTGGAAAGCCAACTGGGCGTTCGCCTGTTGCACCGCACCACCCGCAACGTACGCCTGACGCCCGATGGCAGTCAGTTGCTCGAACGTATTCGCGAATTGCTGGCGCTGGCCGAGGATATCGAGCAGAGCGCGCAAGGAACTGCCAGCCAGGTCAGCGGACGCTTGAAAATCGACGTGCCCAGCCGTATCGCCCGGCGCCTAATCGCTCCGGCGCTAGCGCCGCTGCTACGTCGCCACCCACAACTGCAACTGCTGCTGAGTTCGACCGACCGCGCTATCGACCTGGTCAAGGAAGGCGTCGACTGCGTGCTGCGCGTCGGCACGCTCAGCGACAGCAGTCTGGCTGCACGGCAACTGGGCAACCTGGCGCTGATCAATTGCGCCAGCCCGGCCTACCTGCGTGAACATGGCGAGCCGCAGCAGGCCGAGGACCTGGAAGGCGGCCACTGGATGGTTGGCTACGCTTCACCCACCAGCGGCCGCGAGCTGCCCTGGGAATATGTCGACGAGAATGGCGAACTGTGCGGACTGCGCCCGGCCAGCCGGGTGATCGTCAACAACGCTGAGAACTACATCGCCTGTTGCCTGGCCGGCCTGGGCCTGATCCAGATTCCGCGCTTCGACGTGCAGCACCTGCTGGCCTCCGGCGAACTACTGGAGGTGATGCCACAGCAGCGCGCCGCCGCCATGCCGATCGCCCTGCTCTACCCGCACCGCCGCCAGCGCTCACGGCGTCTGGCAGTGTTGATCGAATGGCTGGAGCAGTTGATGGCGCCGCACCTGGAATGACTCAGGGCCTGTTGATGTTCTGCACCGGCCTGGCGTCATTGAAAGCAGGCTCTACACCCACTGATCATTACGCTTGCGCTTGACCCGCAGCATGGTCGGCAAAATCAGACCGAGCAGCAGGCCGGCGCCGGCGATGCTGCCGCCATAGGCCATGTAGCGCATCAACACCTGCTGCTGCTCCTCGCCCAATTGCGCCTGGGCATCACGCAGCTGCGAACGGGTGGTGGTCAGCTCGGCGTCCAGCGCGCCGCGGGCGGCCTGCAGTTCGTCGATCAGGTTCTTGCGCGTGTCGAGGGTTTCCTGCATGCCTTGCACACGAGCCTTCCAGGCATCGTCGATGCCTTTGAGCTCGGCGCTGAGGTCGGCGACTTTCTGTTCGAGTTGCGGCAGGCGTTCGGTCTGGCCTGGCACCGATTGCAGGTCGCGGCTGGGAATCCAGACGCTGTTGCCGCTTGCGCTACGCACCTGGCTGTAGTCGCCCTGAGTGCGCAGCAGCTCCACTTTCTCCCCGGAAACCAGCGTGCCGACGATACGGTAGCCATCGGTGGGGCCGCTGCGTACGTAGGTATTGAGGCTGTCGCTGACCCAGCGCTGGTTACTGGCGGCCTCTTCCGCCAATGAGGGCTGCACGCCGCCAAGCAGGCCACCGAGCAGCAGGCAGGCACCGAGAATGCGGGGTTGGAGTGGAGCATGACGAGATAAAAACATGGGGCGATCTTCACATGGCAGTCAGACGAACCCGGCGAACGGGATGAACGATGCCGGCCACACGCACGAGCATATGCTCAAGCACGATCCAGGCAGAATCAGCGACGTAGACGCCACACTAACGGCCAATAGCCATCAATTCCTGCCGGTACGGGCCGACAGCAGACAGACATTGGCCACTTGCTTCGAGTTCACTCGCAGCAGGAGATGGTAGATGGACGGAGCGTGGGTTCAGCCGTTGTGGCGCTGCACGAAGGAGCAGAAGTCCGCCAGTGGCATCGGCCGGCCAAGCAGGTAGCCCTGGAACTGGCTGCAGCCGTTATCAGCCAGAAACCGCCGCTGCGCCTCGGTTTCCACGCCCTCGGCGATCACCGTCATGCCCATGCTCTGCCCCAGGGCGATCACCGTGCGCACGATGGTTTCGCTGTTGGCATCGGTGAGCACGTCGCAGATGAACGACCGGTCTATTTTCAGTTTGCTCAGCGGCAGACGCTTGAGATGGCTGAGGGAAGAAAAACCGGTACCAAAGTCATCCAGCGAAAAGCGCACGCCCTGCTCGACCAGGGCCGCCATCTTGCGCGTAAGGTCCTCCATGTCGCGGACGATCAGCGTCTCGGTCAACTCCAGTTCCAGGCGCTGGGCATCGATACCGTGACGCTCGATCAGGCCGAGGATTTCGGCGACGAAACTGCTCTGTGAGAATTGCTTCTGACTGATATTCACCGCCAGCCCCACATCGCCAAAGAGCGGGTCATCCTTCCATTGCCGCAAGCGCGCGGCCGTTTGCTCCAGCACCCACTGGCCAATGGGGATGATCAACCCGGTGTTCTCGGCGTGGTCGATGAACTCACCCGGCGCCAGCAAACCACGCTGTGGGTGCTGCCAGCGAATCAGCAATTCGGCACCGATCACCCGGTTCGCGTCATTGAGCTGCGGTTGGTAATACAGCACGAACTGCCGCTCACGCACGGCCGCGCGCAAGTCACGATCCAGCTCCGAGCGCTCGGCGGTATCGCTCTGCAGGATGTGCAGGAGCAGGAAAAACAGCGCCATGGCGGCAACGCCCTGCACCCAGGAGCCGACGATGCGCACATCGTCCGGCAGCGCATAAAGATCGGTGGGCCGCCAGTTGGACGCGGCCAGTGCAACGAACAGCAGCAGGCAGAACAGGCACATGCCGTAACGCAGCCACAAGGGCTCATCGCGGAAGGCCATCAACGCACCGACGGCCACCGGCAGCAGATAGAGATGAGTCGCACGCGGCGCCGTGAGCGTCGGCGGGTCGAGCAGCAGGGTCGAGGCGACGACGATAAGGATCAGCGCACCGAACAGAATCAGGTTGGCGCTGCGCGCCTGGTTGCGCAGGGTCAGCGCGAAAACCGCCACACCACTGCAGACGATAGCCACATCCATGATGACGATGGCCCAGTAGCCGCGAGAGGAAAAGAACAGCCCCCAGAGCAGGCCCATCACGATCATCACCAAGCTCGACAGCATGCGCATCCGGCGCTCACGTCGCTGGCCGACCAGAGCCAGGTCTGCCCCATGCCAGAGTTTGCGCACGCGTCTGCCGAAGCTTGAGAGTGATGGCATGATGAAATCCTTATCCGATCACTTCATTCTTGAAGCTGCCTGGCCGAATGCAAGTTTCCCAGATGCTTTTAATGCTGCTTGCACGCGGTGCCTGCAAATAGCCCGACAATAAATCAATCGCCGCCTCCCTGGCTTGTCCGCCTGAACCTTCAGAACCATGGCTTGGCCTATGACACCGACACCCACTGCTAGCACAAGGGGCGCAATCGGGCGCTTTTGCTTGTGAACCAGCAAAACCTGTACAGCCTGCACAACTTCAGGCGTGACGCAGCAGTCATTGCACGAACTAACTCGAAAGGGCTTGCAAAGGAAGAAAAACAGCTATACAAAAGCTGTACACAGCAAAATATTGTACAGCTTTAGGTAAATCGATATGCCGTCCTACCGTGCTCCGCTGCGTGACATGCGCTTCGTGTTCGAAGAACTGCTCGACGCCTACACCCAGCTGCAAAACCTGCCCGAACACCATGAACTCAGCGCTGATCTCGGTGGTGCGATTCTCGAAGAAGCTGCAAAGCTGGCCGAGAACGTGCTGGCACCACTGAACGGCCCTGGCGATAAGCAAGGCTGCCAGTACGACCCGCAGAGCCGTAGCGTGCGCACACCGGATGGATTCAAGGCCGCCTACAAGCAGTTTGCTGAAGGGGGCTGGACAGCCCTGGCCTGTACGCCCGAGTTTGGTGGCCAGGGTCTGCCACATGTACTGAACATGCTGGTCGAGGAAATGACCTGCTCAGCCAACCTGTCGCTGGGCATGTACCCGGGCCTGACCCATGGCGCCATCAATGCCCTGACCAGCCATGGCACCCCCGAACAACAGGCGCAATACCTGCCGCGTCTGATCAGTGGTGAGTGGACCGGCACCATGTGCCTGACCGAACCGCAGTGCGGTACCGACCTTGGCCTGATACGCACCCGCGCCGTACCGCAGGCCGATGGCAGCTACGCCATCACTGGCACCAAGATCTGGATCACCGGCGGCGAGCACGATCTGGTCGACAACATCGTCCATCTGGTGCTGGCCAAGCTGCCGGACGCACCGGATAGCGTCAAAGGCATCTCCCTGTTCCTGGTGCCCAAGGTGCTTGAAGATGGCAGCCGCAACCCGGCCTTCTGCGGTGGTCTCGAGCACAAGATGGGCATCAAGGGTTCGGCCACCTGCGTGATGAACTTCGAAGGCGCCAAAGGCTGGCTGATCGGCGAACCGAACAAGGGTTTGAGCTGCATGTTCACCATGATGAACTCGGCCCGCCTGATGGTCGGCATGCAAGGGCTGGGCGTGGCAGAGAGCGCCTACCAGGTCGCCCTGGGCTTCGCGCGTGAGCGCCTGCAGAGCCGTTCAATCTCAGGGCCGAAAGCGGCCGACAAGCCCGCTGACCCGATCATGGTGCACCCGGATGTGCGGCGCATGTTGCTGCGGCAGAAGGTGATGATCGAAGGCTGCCGCGCCCTCGCCTATTTCGCCGGCCTGCAGCAGGACATCGCCCACGGCGCCGAGGACGCCGAAGCCCGCACCCGCGCCGACGACCTGGTGCAGTTGCTCACGCCTGTGGTCAAGGCCTTCCTAACAGATGAGGGTTTCACCTGCGCCAACGAAGGTCTACAGGTGTTGGGCGGCTCGGGCTTCACCGAAGACTGGGGCATCGAACAACTGGTGCGCGACAGTCGCATCACCCGTATTTACGAAGGCACCAACGGCATCCAGGCGCTGGACCTGGTGGGCCGCAAGCTCGCACTCGGCGGTGGTCGCGCCGTGCGTGCCTATTTCGCCTTGGTCGAAGGCTGGCTCAAGAGCAATGCCGATGCCCCGCACGCAGCGGCCGTCACCCAGGCACTTAAGCAACTGCAGCAAGCCACCCTATGGCTGGCCAGCGAAGGCAGCAAGGATCCGGAGCAGGCCGCCGCTGCGGCAACCCCTTACCTGCGCCTGTTCGGCCTGGCTAGCCTGGCGTGGTTGTGGTCGCAACAAGCCCAACTGGCCCAGCGTCACCTCGATGCCGGAACCTCGGAAACCCATTTCTATGCAGCCAAGGTCAAGTCTGCCGACTTCTTCATGGCGCGCATCCTGCCAGAAACCGATGCCCTGCTCAGCGAAATCAAGGCTGGCAAGGCGACGCTGATGGCCTTCACTGACGAGGAGTTCGCTGCCTGATTGCAGGCAGCGCCAACAAGCTGCGCAATCCGGCAACCCACTTCTCCCCTTTTGGTTGTCGGATTTTTTTATTCTTCACCTGCGGCCAGTTACTGGCCGCAGTCAAATTCAACTGCGGAGCGATGAGCCATGGCAACCCCGAGATCACGCCTCTGTTCAGTCCTGCTGCTATCGCTGGCACTCGCTGCTGGAGCGGCACAGGCCAATAGCCCGAGCGGTTGGCGCGAACAACTGCCACAAGCGACGCTTATTGGCAGTGGCGACTTCAGCTGGTTCGGTTTCTCCGTCTACAACGCCAAATTGTGGAGCCCGAGCAGTCGAGTTGACTTCACCGAGCCCTTTGCTCTCGAACTGACATACCGACGCACCATCAGCCGGGAAACCCTGGTCGACACCAGTCTCGACGAAATCCGCAGGATCAACGGTCAACCGCTGGACCCTGAACAGCAGTCCGCCTGGACGGAGCAGATGAGCCAGGCCTTTGTCGACGTCAAGGACGGTACGCGCATCACCGGCGTATTCCTGCCCGGCGAGGGCTGCCGTTTCTATGTCGACGGCCAATTGCAACACGTCATAGATGATCCGGAGTTCGCCCGCGCCTTTTTCTCCATCTGGCTCGACCCGCAGACCCGCAGCCCGAAACTGCGTGCCGCCCTGCTTGGCCTTAACCCATGAGGTACTACATGAAAGCCCTATTGATCGTGCTGAGCACTCTGCTGCTGATCAGCTGCGGCCAGGTCCCGGTCGAACATTACGCCAACGAGAAACCCGTGCTGGATCTGCCCACCTACTTCTCCGGACCGGTGCAGGCCTGGGGCATGTTCCAGGATCGCTCCGGTGAGGTGATCAAGCGCTTCCACGTCGACATCCAGAGTCGCCGCGACGGCGAAAAACTGATTCTCGATGAACGCTTCCTGTACAGCGACGGCACCCGCCAGCGCCGGGTCTGGACCCTGACCCCGGACGGTGAAGGACGCTGGATCGGCACCGCCGACGACGTGGTCGGCGAGGCCATCGGTGAAGTGGCTGGCAACGCCCTGCGCTGGCGTTATCACCTCAACCTGCCGGTAGATGACAGCACCTACGTCGTCTACTTCGACGACTGGATGTACCTGATGGATGACGACACCCTGATCAACCGCTCGGCCATGAGCAAGTTCGGCATCGAGCTGGGCCAGGTCACGCTGTTCTTCCGCCGGGGCGCTGCCACACCATGACCCTGCACAGCCTCGGTAGCGGCTACAAGGCGCTGGTGATTGGCGCCAGCGGCAGCATCGGCAAGGCCTTCTGCCAGGCGCTGCGTGCCGACCCCAACTGCGCCAGTGTGCGCGAGCTGAGCCGCAGCAGCGCGCCGTCACTCGATCTGGAGCTTCCAACCAGCATCGCCGAGGCCGCAGCGGCACTGACCGACGAAGGGCCGTATCAGTTGATCCTGCACACGGCCGGGCTATTGCACCGCGACGGTATCGCACCGGAGAAAAGCCTGGCGGCCATCGAGGCCGATGCGTTGCAGGCCGTATTCCAGGTCAACACACTGGGACCGGCGCTGGTGCTGCGCCACTTCCTGCCACTGCTGGACAAACAGGGCGCCATGGCCATGCTCTCGGCCAAGGTCGGCAGCATCGGCGACAACCGTCTCGGTGGTTGGTACGCCTACCGTGCGTCCAAGGCGGCGCTGAACATGCTGATCAAGACCGCCGCCATCGAGCTGGCACGCAGCAAGCCCAAGGCTCGGCTGCTCAGCCTGCATCCCGGCACAGTGATTTCGCCCCTGTCACAGCCCTTTCGCGGCGCCACAGCCGCACGACCGGCCGAACAGGCAGCAGCGGAAATGCTGCGGGTGATCGATGCATTAGGGCCCGAGCACAGCGGCAGCTTTCACGCCTACGACGGCCAGCCCTTGCCGTGGTGACAGGCTTGAATCAGGGCCGTTGCTGCCCGGCACCCTTGAGAAAGAACTGCTCCAGCACCGCCAGCGAACGCGCACTGGCGGCGCGGCCACGGCGCTCGGCATCGACCATGCCATAAACAAGCGATACGAACAGTTCGGTCAGCAGCTCGGCGGTGATGTCTATGCGGAAGTACCCCTCCTGCTGGCCACGCAGGAAGAAGCTGTCCAACGCATCGGTGTAGGCAATCCAGCGTGCCCCGTCCTGGTCCGGGTCGAGGCTGTCCGGGCGGTACTGGAAGATCATGAACACCAGCAATTCGCGGTGTCTGAGGTGATTCTCGATCAGGTCACGCAATGCCTGCGCCACATCGGCAACCTGCAGGTTGGCGTCTTCGATCACCTGGTTGAGCGCTGCCTGACTGTGATTCATCAGGCGCTCGACCAGGCTGTCACGCGTGCCACAGAAACGATGCAAGGTGGCCTTGCTGACGCCTGCAGCTTCGGCCAGGTCTTTCAGCGTCGCCCGCGGGCGATCGACGATGGCAACAGCCAGGGCCTTGAGCAGCTTTTCATCATTGGACATCGAAGGCCTCCAGCTTGAGCAGCGCGCATTGTGCAGAAAGAGTCCCCAGACTCAACGGGGACTTACAATTTTGCTCACAGAAGACCCACATGAGTCAATATTGACTCATTTAAGCCAAAGTACGATCATTCGCGCCTTTCAGGGAAAATGAATCTCAATCCAGGTGACAGGCATGAGCAGAATTCGCGGACGTTACGTTTTTTCAGTGGTCACTCTGTTGGCAGCAATCGGCCTGGCCGGCTGCGACAAAGGCGAGCAAGGCTGGGGCGAGGCACCGCCACGCGAAGTCGACGTACTGACCGTCAAGCCCGAGCCGTTCACCGTGATCGCCGAACTGCCAGGCCGTATCGAACCGGTGCGCACCGCTGAAGTACGCGCCCGGGTCGCCGGCATCGTGCTCAAGCGCACCTTCGAGGAAGGCAGCGACGTCAAGGCCGGCGACCTGCTGTTCCAGATCGACCCGGCGCCGTTCAAGGCCGCCCTATCTCGTGCCCAGGGCGAACTGGCGCGCGCCGAGGCGCAGCTGTTCCAGGCTCAGGCCACGGTCAAGCGCTACGAGCCGCTGGTGAAGATCGATGCCGTCAGCAAGCAGGACTTCGATGTAGCCAAGGCCGCCCTGCAAAGCGCGCAGGCCGACAAGCGCTCGGCACAAGCCAGCGTGGAAACGGCACGCCTTGATCTGGGTTACGCCGAAGTCCGCGCGCCGATTGCCGGGCGTATCGGCCGTGCCCAGGTGACCGAAGGCGCACTGGTCGGCCAGGGTGAAGCCACCCTGCTCGCGCGCATCCAGCAGCTCGACCCGGTGTATGCCGACTTCACCCAGCCAGCCGCCGATGCCCTGCGCCTGCGTGCCGCCATCGCCGATGGCAAGGTCTCCGGTGAGACCGACAAGCAGCTGTCGCTGCGCGTCGACGGCACCGACATCGAGAGCAACGGCACTCTGCTGTTCACCGATATCTCGGTGGATCGCAGCACCGGCCAGATCGCTCTGCGCGGGCGTTTCGACAACCCGCAAGGCGTGCTGCTGCCCGGTATGTACGTACGTGTGCGCACCCCGCAAGGCCTCGACCAGAACGCCATTCTGGTACCGCAACGCGCCGTTCAACGCTCTGCCGATGGCCAGGCCAGCGTGATGTTGCTGGACGCTGACGATACCGTCGAGTCACGCCCGGTCACCACTGGCGCCATGCAGGGTTCGCGCTGGCAGATCAGTGAAGGCCTCAAGCCGGGTGACAAGGTCATCGTCAGCTCGCTGTCGGCGATCCGCCCCGGTGCCAAGGTGATGCCCCGCGAAGAAGGTGCGCCAGCGTCCGACGCCGCCAGCCAACCCAAGGCGCAATAAGCCGGAGTCCATGACATGACGCCCCAGTTTTTCATCAAACGCCCGCGCTTTGCCTGGGTGGTCGCGCTGTTCATCTCGATGGCAGGCCTATTGGTCATCCCGTTTCTGCCGGTGGCCCAGTACCCCAACGTGGCGCCCCCGCAGATCACAGTCACCGCCACCTACCCCGGTGCCTCGGCTCAGGTACTGACCGACTCGGTGACCAGCGTCATCGAGGACGAACTCAACGGCGCGAAGAACATGCTGTACTTCGAGTCGACCAGCAACGCCAACGGCATCGCCGAAATCACCGTAACCTTCCAGCCCGGTACCGACCCGGATCTGGCCCAGGTCGACGTGCAGAACCGCCTGAAGAAGGCCGAATCGCGCATGCCGCAGGCGGTACTCACGCTGGGCATTCAGACCGAGCAGGCCACCGCCGGCTTCCTGCTGGTCTACTCGCTGCGCTACAAGGACGGCGACAAGAACGCCAACACCACGGCGTTGGCGGACTACGCCGTGCGTAACGTCAACAACGAGATTCGCCGCCTGCCCGGCGTCGGCAAGTTGCAGTTCTTCGACTCCGAAGCCGCCATGCGCGTGTGGATCGACCCACAGAAACTGGTCGGTTACGGCCTGTCCATCGACGACGTCAATCAAGCGATCCGCACGCAGAACGTTCAGGTACCGGCCGGCGCGTTCGGCAGCACACCGGGCTCCAGCGAACAGGAACTGACCGCCACACTGACCGTCAAGGGCACGCTGGACAACCCGGAGGAGTTCGCCGCCATCGTACTGCGCGCCAACCAGGACGGTTCGCAACTGACCCTGGGCGACGTCGCACGCATCGAAGTCGGCCGCCAGGATTACAACTTCGGCTCGCGCCAGGATGGCAAGCCTTCCGTCGCCGCAGCCGTGCAGCTGGCGCCTGGCGCCAACGCCATCCAGACCGCCAAGCTTGTAAAAGAGCGTCTGACCGAGCTGTCCGCGAATTTCCCCGACAACGTCGAATTTTCGGTGCCTTACGACACCTCACGCTTCGTCGACGTGGCCATCCAGAAAGTCATCACCACCCTGGCTGAAGCCATGCTGCTGGTGTTCCTGGTGATGTTCCTGTTCCTGCAGAACCTGCGCTACACGCTGATTCCCACCATCGTGGTGCCGGTGTGCCTGCTCGGCACCCTGACCTTCATGTACCTGCTGGGCTTCTCGGTGAACATGATGACCATGTTCGGCATGGTGCTGGCCATCGGCATTCTGGTCGACGATGCCATCGTGGTGGTGGAGAACGTCGAGCGGATCATGGCCGAAGAAGGTCTGGCGCCGCTGCCAGCGACCATCAAGGCGATGGGCCAGGTATCCGGAGCGATCATCGGTATTACCCTGGTGCTGTCGGCGGTGTTTCTGCCACTGGCGTTCATGGCCGGTTCGGTCGGGGTGATCTACCAGCAGTTCTCACTGTCGCTGGCAGTATCGGTCCTGTTCTCCGGTTTCCTGGCACTGACCTTCACCCCGGCCTTGTGCGCCACCCTGCTCAAGCCGATCCCTCAGGGTCACCATGAAAAAACCGGCTTTTTTGGCTGGTTCAATCGCCAGTTCACCCGACTGACTGGCCGCTATACCGCTGTGAACAAGACCCTGGTGCCGCGCGCCGGGCGCTTCATGTTCATCTATATCGGCATCGTCGTACTGATGGGCTTCTTCTACCTGCGTCTGCCGGAATCCTTCGTACCGGTGGAAGACCAGGGCTACATGATCGTCGATATCCAACTGCCACCGGGCGCCACCCGCGAGCGTACATCGGCAGCAGGCGAAGAACTGGAAGCCTTCCTCGCGTCTCGCGAAGCGGTAGCCACCTCCTTCCTGGTGATGGGCTTCAGCTTCTCGGGCATGGGCGAAAACGCCGCGATTGCCTTCCCCCTGCTCAAGGACTGGTCCGAGCGCGATAGCTCGCAATCCGTGCAGGCGGAAACCGAGGCGGTCAACGCTCACTTTGCCAACCTCGATGACGGCGCAATGATGGCCGTGCCGCCTCCGCCTATCGAAGGCCTGGGTAATTCCGGCGGCTTCTCGCTGCGCCTGCAGGACCGCGGCAGCCTGGGCCGTGAAGTGCTGCTCGCCGCCCGCGACCAACTGCTCGGCGAGGTCAACGGCAACCCGCTGTTCCTCTACGGCATGATGGAGGGCCTGGCCGAAGCGCCACAATTGCGCCTGGTCATCGACCGCGAGAAAGCGCGTAGCCAGGGCGTCGCCTTCGACTCGATCAGCACCGCGCTGTCCACCGCCTTCGGCTCTGCGGTGATCAACGACTTCGCCAACGCGGGTCGCCAGCAGCGGGTCGTCGTGCAGGCCGAACAGGCCGCGCGAATGACCCCGGAAAGCGTGCTCAAGCTGCATGTACCCAACGATAGCGGCAGCCTGGTGCCACTGAGCGCCTTCGTCACCACCCAGTGGGAACAAGGCCCAGTGCAGATCGCTCGCTACAACGGCTACCCGTCAATTCGCATCTCCGGCGACGCCGCCCCCGGTGTCAGCACTGGTGATGCCATGGCCGAACTGGAGCGCATCGCCGCCGAGTTGCCGGAAGGTATCGGCTACGAATGGACGGGGCTGTCTTACCAAGAGCGGGTTGCCAGCGGCCAGGCGGTGATGCTGTTCGCACTGGCCATCGTGGTGGTGTTCCTGCTGCTGGTCGCACTCTACGAGAGCTGGGCGATTCCGCTGGCGGTGATGCTGATCGTACCGGTCGGCGCACTCGGCGCGGTGCTGGCAGTGACCGCCGTCGGCCTGCCCAACGACGTGTACTTCAAGGTCGGCCTGATCACCGTGATCGGTCTGGCAGCGAAGAACGCCATCCTGATCGTCGAGTTCGCCAAGGACTTGTGGGAAGACGGCTACTCGCTGCGTGACGCCGCCATCGAGGCAGCGCGTATGCGTTTCCGCCCGATCCTGATGACCTCCATGGCGTTCATGCTCGGCGTGGTGCCACTGGTGATCGCGTCCGGCGCCGGCGCCGCCAGCCAGCGCGCCATCGGTACCGGTGTGCTGGGCGGCATGTTCAGCGCGACGCTTCTCGGGGTGATTTTCGTGCCGATCTTCTTCGTCTGGGTGCTGTCGCTGATGCGTGCCAAACCTCAGCAAACCGACAACCATCCCCTGCACAAAGCGGAGTAATGCGATGACTACTCACTTCATGCTCCGCCCCGCTCTGTTGACCCTGGCCATCGCCCTAGGCGGCTGCTCCCTGACGCCGACCTACGAACGCCCGGCTGCGCCGGTGGCGGCAGACTGGCAGGTGGCCAACGCCAATGGCACCCGTGCGCAAGCGCTGGACTGGCAGACCTTTATCGTCGATGCCGACCTGCGCCGCGCGGTGGATACTGCGCTGAACAACAACCGCAGCCTGCGTCAGGCATTGCTGGACATCGAGGCGGCGCGTGCGCAGTACCGCATCCAGCGTGCCGACCGTCTGCCGTCGATCAACGCCAACGCCACGGGCAACCGCCAGCGCCTGCCGGCCGATCAGTCACAGACCGGCCGTTCGGAGGTCGCCAGCGTCTACCAGGTCGGTCTGGGTCTGGCCGAGTACGAGGTCGACCTGTTCGGCCGCGTGCGCAACCTATCCGAGGCCGCCCTGGAAACCTATCTGGCTACAGAGGAAGCGACCCGCGCCACGCAGATCAGCCTGATCGCCGAAGTGATCCAGGCCTACCTGACCCGCGATGGCGCGCTACGCCGCCAAGTGCTGGTGGAGCAGACCCTGGAAAGCCGCCTGGCCTCGCTGGAGCTGGTCAGCAAACGTCGTGAAGTCGGCGCCGCCACCGCCCTGGATTACCAGGAAGCGGTCGGCCTCGCCGAGCAGGCCAAGGCCGAGCGGGAAAGCACCGAACGCCAGCTGCGCCAGGCGGACAACGCCCTGGCGCTGCTGCTCGGCACGCCAGACGCCGGACAATTCTTGCCGTCGACCCCACGCGACGAGCTGATGGTGCTGCAAGACATCGCCCCCGGCACCAGCTCGGAACTGATTGAGCGCCGCCCCGACATTCTTGCCAGCGAGCACCGCCTCAAGGCGCGCAATGCCGATATCGGTGCGGCCCGTGCGGCGTTCTTCCCGCGCATCACCCTGACCGGTTCGGTCGGCAGTTCCAGCACCGAGCTGTCCGGGCTTTTCGAGGGCGGCTCGCGGGCCTGGAGCTTCGCCCCGACGCTGTCGCTGCCGATCTTCGCCGGCGGTCGCAACCGCGCCAACCTGGATCTCGCTGAAGTCCGCCAGGACGCCGCCGTGGCCAACTACGAAGGCACCATCCAGACCGCCTTCCGCGAAGTCGCCGATGCCCTTGCCGCCACCGATACACTGCGCCGTGAGGAAACTGCGCGGCGCGCCCTGGCCGAGTCCAGCCGAGCGGCCGAAGCCCTGGCTGAAGCACGCTACAGAGGCGGTGTGGATGACCACCTGCGCTACCTGGATGCCCAACGCAGCAGCTTCAACGACCAGACCACACTGATCCAGATCAGCACCGACCGCCAACTGGCGCTGGCCGATCTGTTCCGGGCGCTGGGCGGTGGCTGGCAGCGCTAGCCTGCTCATCCGCCATAAACGACAACGCCACGCTTATGCGTGGCGTTGTCGTATTCGATCAATGCGTATTCGACCTAGCCAGCTCCCAGCAAATCGTTGGCGTCGAGCAGGCGCCAGGCGATTTCTGGCCTTTTCTCCATGGCCCGGCGGATCGCAGCCGGGATGCTTTGCCGCGTTTTACGACACAGCCCCGGATGCGCGTCGAAGCGCATGTGAATGCCGCGCATGCTGCGTACCTCGCCATGTGCGGGTTCGATATGCAGGCGAATGCCCAGGTTTTCGAACATACGCTGCTGCATACGCTCAAGGTCTTCCAGGCTCTGCAGGCTTTCCAGTCGCTCCAGAAGGCGCTGCTCCTCGTTACGCGTTAGTAACAGCACGCGCGTGTCGGCACCCGGCACCCCCAGCAGCTCATCGCGCTGGCAGTCGCAGGCACCCGGAGGGCAAGAATTTCGGAGGGGAAGCGGTGAATTCATGGCGCCGATCATAGCCATAGCTGAGCGCGCTGCCCATCCACGCCTATCGGTTGGCTTGCCTACGCTGCAGACTCCGTTAAGCTCACAGCATTTCCCCCCGATGCAAGGATCATCATCATGCTGCGCCTCACCACTCTCGCCGCTGGCCTGCTGCTCTCGGCCAACGTCTTCGCGCTGTCCCTCTCCGACCTGAGCCAGCAGGACGCCAGCGGCGGCCTCAAGGATGCGTTGATCCAAGGCGCGCAAGTTGCAGTCAAGCAACTGGGCGCGCCCGGCGGTTTCAGCAACAACCCGGAGGTGCGCATCGAGCTGCCCGGCAAACTCGGCAAAGCCGCCAAGACCATGAAGATGATGGGCATGGGCGCCCAGGTCGATCAGCTCGAAGCGAGCATGAACAAGGCCGCCGAAGCCGCCGTGCCGCAGGCTCAGGCATTGTTGGTCGACGCGGTGAAGAAGATGACCGTGGCCGACGCCAAGTCGATTCTCAGTGGCCCGCAGGACTCGGCCACCCAGTACCTGAACAAGAGCAGCCGCGAGCAGATCCGCGCCAAGTTCCTGCCTATCGTCAAGCAGGCAACCGATCAGGTCGGCCTGGCCCAGCAATACAACGCCTTCGCCGGCCAGGCCGCCAGCTTTGGCGTGGGCGATGCCAAGAACAGCACGGTGGAAAGCTACGTGACCGAGCAGGCGCTCGATGGCCTGTTCGAGATGATTGCCAAGCAGGAAGCCAACATCCGCCAGAACCCGGCCGGCGCTGCTACCAGCCTGGCGAAGAAGGTATTTGGCGCACTCTGAGAAAAGCCCCTGATGCCGATCAGATAAGTTTTCAAAGCGGCCTTTCGTAGGAGCCCCGCCCCGGGGCGAAGCCTTCCGATTGCGCCCCGCCCTTGTTCGCGGCGGGGCGCCGCTCCTCGATTAACTGACTGGCATTACCTGACGCCCCGCATGCTGTTCGCTAGTGGGGCAGGCAGAGTCGATTCAGTGCCGGCCGCGCAAAGAAAAAGCCCTGCATGTAGCGGATACCAAGCTCGATCAACGCATCACGCTCACCAACACTTTCGACGCCCTCGGCGATGATGCGAATACCCAGGCGCTGCGCGACCAGCACGATACCGGCGACGATGGCCTGGCGCACCGGGTCCTGATCGATGCCGCGGGTCAGGGCCATGTCCAGCTTGAGTAGGTGCGGTTGAAACTCGGCCAGCAGATTGAGCCCGGAATAGCCCGCGCCAAAATCGTCGATGGCGGTGGTGAAGCCCTGCTTGCCGTACTCGGCGAAGATTCGCTTGAGGTGCTCCGCATCGTGGATCTGCTCTCCCTCGGTCACCTCGAACATCAGCCGTTCGCGTGGAAAGTCGAAGCGCCTGGCTGCCTCCAAGGTGGCGCGAATACAGGTCTCGGCCCGGTAAACCGCATTAGGCAGAAAATTGATGCTGAGCAGACAGTCGGGAATCTTGTGCAGGCCGAGGCCAGCCGCCAACTCGATGGCCTTGACCCGGCACGCCTGATCGAAGCGATAGCGATTGCCGTCGTTGACCCGCCCGAGTATTTCCCCCGCGGACTCGCCATTGAGGCCACGCACTAGTGCCTCGTAGGCGAATGGCCGCTGTTCCTCGACATCCAGAATCAGCTGGAACGCCATGGTGAAATCGAACCCCAGCGCTTCGGGATTGCGGCACTCGTTACAGCCAACTGAACGAAAGGGTTCAGGGAAAGTACTGGGGCTGACAATGTCCATTGAACGGGTCCTGACCAGGAGACGACACCGGCTGCTAACGAATCAGAGCTTGAAGTAATCCACCTGCCTTTCCAGAGACAGCGCGAGTTGCTGCAGATCTCTCGCAGTGCTTGCCGTATCAGCCACTGCCTCACTGTTTTGCATCGACATCTGCGCGATGCGCTCGACGTTGCGCGCCACGTCCTGGCTGGCCACCGTCTGCTCGCGCAGTGCCAGAGAAATCTGATCGACCACACCAACCACGCGTTCGGAGGCCTGACGGATGGTGACGATGGCATCGCCTGCCTGGTTGGCCTGCTCCACCCCGCTACTGACCTGCTGCACGCCGATCTCCATGTTGCCCACCGCATTGCGCGTACCGGTCTGGATCTTCTTGATCATCTCGGTGATTTCCTGGGTGGAATTGGCAGTGCGCTGCGCCAGCAGACGCACCTCATCGGCGACCACGGCAAAGCCACGCCCCTGCTCACCGGCACGCGCGGCCTCGATGGCCGCGTTGAGGGCCAGCAGGTTGGTCTGATCGGCAATCTCCTTGATCACGTTGACGATCGAGGAAATCTGGTCCGAATGCTGGCCCAGCTCGCTGATCTGCACAGCGGCGCCCTGCACGGTATCGGCAATGCGCTGCATGCTCGACAGCGTGCTCTGAATCACCGTACCGCCCTCGGCCGATTGCCGTCCTGACTCACTCGACAGGCCATGGGCCTCGTTGGCGTTGTCAGCGACATGATTGATGCTAACCGTCAGCTCCTCGACCGTCGCCGCCATGCTGGACGCTGCCTGCGACTGCTCCTGAGTCGACACCGACAGCTGCGTTGACGCGCTGGAGATGTTCTGCGCCGAGGCGACCAGCTGCTCAGCGCCAGAGCGAATCTGCCCGATCATCTCGCGCAGACGCTCCTGCATGGTCGCGAAGGCATCCAGCAGCACGCCGATCTCGTCACCACCGGCACGACTGATGCGCGAATCCAGGCGCCCCTGGGCGATGCTGCGGGCGACGTCGACGACCTGTTGCAAGCGCCCGGCAATGCTGCGAGACAGCACGAAGGCAACACTCAGGGCCAGTACTACAGCAACCAGCCCGCCCAGCAGGAGAATCACCAGAGATGAAGACTTGGCCGATTGCATGGATGCCGAGCGTTGCTCCAACAATGCGCTCTCCTCGGCCTGCAGGTCTTTGAGCAACAGACGCATGCCATCCATCTTGGCTTTGTCGCGGCCCGCACTGACCTGCTCGATGACTGCCTCAATGGGCTGCGAACCGGCGCTCACCTTGCGGCGCAATTCGACATTGCTGTCGATGTCTTCCCGCATCCACTGGTCGTGTGCGCTCAGCAACTGATTGAGACGCTGCTGTTGAGCCGGGTTGTCGGCAGTCAGATTGCGCAACTTGGCGAAATGTTCCTGAAATGCGTGCTCACCTTCGGTCAATGGCGCGAGGAACTGCTCGCGGCCGGTGATGACGAAACCACGCATACCGGTCTCGATATTGATCAGGCTCGCCAACAGATCGGCCGACTCGTTGATCACATCGTAGGTATGGATGTTGCGCTTGACCGTACTGTCGACCTCACTGAAACCACGCCAGGTCGATAACACAAGGATCAGGATGATCAGCAGAACAACGCCGAAACCCGCATACAGCTTTTGAGAAATGCTGAGATTGGCAAACATGAGGACGTCCTCGGAGCGCAAAGGTAGGCATTGACTATGGGATAGCGGCGACACGCACAAGGAAGTGATGCCCCGAGAGACATGGCGCAGCGCCATTATGCACACCCATACAAAACTTGTACAAATAAATAAACATGTACAACAAGACCCATCCTGCTGGCTTTCACTCCTCCTAGAAATGAAAAAGCCCCGCCGGGCTTTTGGCCGGCGGGGCTTTCGGTTGCCGTTACCGATCAGGCGCAGGCGGCTTGCATCTGGCGATGCGTGTCGATGAGGTGCTGCACCACGCCAGGATCGGCCAGCGTGGAGATGTCGCCGAGAGAATCGTATTCGGCGGTAGCGATCTTGCGCAGGATACGGCGCATGATCTTGCCCGAGCGGGTCTTCGGCAGGCCCGGAGCCCACTGAATCACGTCCGGCGTGGCGATCGGACCGATCTCCTTGCGCACCCAGTTGCGCAGTTCCTGACGCAGTTGTTCCGATGCTTCTTCGCCCGCATTCAGGGTGACGTAGACGTAGATGCCCTGCCCTTTGATGTCGTGCGGTACACCGACCACCGCGGCCTCGGCCACTTTCGGGTGGGCGACCATGGCGCTTTCCACTTCGGCGGTACCCATGCGGTGGCCGGAGACGTTGAGTACGTCGTCGACACGGCCGGTGATCCACCAGTAGCCGTCTTCGTCGCGGCGCGCACCGTCACCGGTGAAGTACATGCCACGGAAGGTCTTGAAGTAGGTGTCGACGAAGCGGTCATGGTCGCCGTACAAGGTGCGCGCCTGGCCCGGCCAGGAATCGATGATCACCAGGTTGCCTTCGGCAGCGCCTTCGATGATGTTGCCCAGGTTATCCACCAGCGCCGGCTGTACGCCGAAGAACGGACGTGCAGCGGAGCCCGGCTTGAGGCCATGGGCACCCGGCAGCGGGGTCATCAGGCAGGCGCCGGTTTCGGTCTGCCACCAGGTGTCGACGATCGGGCAACGGCTCTGACCGACGTTTTCGTAGTACCACTGCCAGGCTTCCGGGTTGATCGGCTCACCGACCGAACCGAGCAGGCGCAGGCTGGAACCATCGGCGCCTTCAACCGCGGCCTTGCCCTCGGCCATCATGGCGCGAATGGCGGTTGGGGCGGTGTAGAGGATGTTGACCTTGTGCTTGTCGACGATCTTGGCGACGCGGGAAACGTCCGGATAGTTCGGCACGCCTTCGAACATCACGGTGGTGGCACCGTTGGCCAGCGGGCCATAGACCAGGTAGGTGTGGCCGGTGACCCAGCCGATATCGGCGGTGCACCAGAAGACTTCGCCCGGACGGTAGTCGAACACGCGCTCATGGGTCAGCGAGGCGTACACCAGGTAGCCGCCAGTGGTGTGCAGCACGCCCTTGGGCTTGCCAGTGGAACCGGAGGTGTAGAGGATGAACAGGGCTTCTTCGGCGCCCATTTCCTTCGGCGCGCAGACACTGCCAGCCACCTTCATCAGGTCTTCGTACCAGATGTCACGATGCTGGTTCCACTTGATTTCGGAACCGGTGCGCTGCACCACGATGACCTTCTGGATGCTGCGGGTCTCAGGGTTGGTCAGGGCGTCGTCGACGTTGGCTTTGAGCGGTACTTTCTTACCGCCACGCAGCCCTTCGTCAGCGGTGATCACCACCTTGGACTGGCAATCGATGATGCGCCCGGCCAGCGCCTCGGGGGAGAAGCCGCCGAATACCACGGAGTGGATCGCGCCAATACGCGCACAGGCCAGCATGGCCACCACAGCTTCCGGAATCATCGGCATGTAGATGGTTACCACGTCGCCGCGGTGCACGTCCTGGCCACGCAGGGCGTTGGCGAACTTGCACACTTGCTCGTGCAGCTCGCGGTAGGTGATTTCCCGGTGCTCGGACGGATCATCGCCTTCCCAGATGATCGCGATCTGGTCACCGCGCTCTTCCAGGTGACGGTCGAGGCAGTTGTAGGAGACGTTCAGGGTGCCATCGGCGAACCACTTGATGTCGACATGGTGATCGTCGAAGGTGGTCTGCTTGACCTTGTTGTAGGGCTTGATCCAGTCGATGCGCTTGCCCTGCTCGCGCCAGAAACCCTCGGGGTTGACCACGGACTGTTGGTACATGGCCTTGTAGGTGGCCTCGTCAGTGAGGGTCCGCGCGGCCACTTCGGGACGCACAGGGTAAAGAGACGCAGCACTCATGAAATCACCTCGACGGGGAGTTGTTTTTGTATGGTGCCTTTTGTATCTCCCGACCCTTCGTGAGGCCATTCGACCATGGTCTTACCGCTCTAAGACCATGGTCTTGAAGCCCTGCCTGGCATATGGCGAGCCAATTCGACAGCGTCATGGATACGTCGAGGCGCGCAGATAAAAAAACCCGGCACAAGGCCGGGCACAAAGGTAGACACAATTGCTCAGCTCATCCCCAGCCAGTTCGGCAACGCCATGGATACCGCTGGGATGTAGGTGATGATCATCAGGAAGCTCAGCAACAGCATCAGCCACGGCATCGCCGCGCGGATCACTGCCGTCAGTGGCATCCCCGTCACCGCCGAGGTCACGAACAGGTTCAGCCCCACCGGCGGCGTGATCAGGCCGATCTCCATGTTCACCACCATGATGATGCCCAGGTGGATCGGGTCGATGCCCAGCTGCATGGCGATCGGGAACAGGATCGGTGCGAGGATCAGGATGATCGCCGACGGCTCCATGAAGGCACCGGCCACCAGCAGCACGATGTTCACCACCAGCAGGAACTGCCACGGCTGCAGGCCCAGCTCCACCACCCAGGCGGTGATCTGCTGCGGAATCTGCTCGGTGGTCAGCACGTGGGCGAAGAGCATGGCGTTGGCGATGATGAACATCAGCATGATGGTCAGCTTGCCGGACTCCAGCAGCACCTTCGGGCACTCGCGGATGGT
>NZ_NIQU01000011.1 GCF_002741105.1 Pseudomonas sediminis
ACCACCCTCGCCCACAGCGCCGAGGCCACGCCCTACCGCTACGGCCAGAACCTGGATATCGCCAAGGTGATTTCCATCGACGTGCCTAACAGCTCGCTGTGCGAAGTGGTCACGGCAACGATGACCTACCGCAACAGCGCGGGTGACGTAGAAGTGCTCGACTACGAACAGCTCTCCAGCGCCTGCACCAGTCAGAGCTGATGATCACGACCTGCTCGCCAGGCGAGACAACTGAAAAAACAAACCCCGCCACCGGCAACGGTGACGGGGTCTCTTTCATGAATACTCAACCGCGCGGATGATGCTGCGCATGCAACTCCTGCAGGCGGGCACGCGCGATATGGGTATAGATCTGCGTGGTAGACAGGTCGCTATGCCCCAGCAGCATTTGCACCACACGCAGGTCAGCACCGTGATTGAGCAAATGCGTGGCGAAAGCGTGGCGCAGCGTGTGCGGTGACAACGCCTTGCTGATACCCGCAACCTGCGCCTGGTGCTTGATGCGGTGCCAGAAGGTCTGCCGGGTCATCTGCTCGCCGCGCAGACTGGGAAACAGCACATCGCTGGGTTTACCACTCAACAACAGCGGGCGTGCTTCGCGCATGTAGCGCTCGATCCAGGCGATGGCCTCTTCACCCAGCGGCACCAGGCGCTCCTTGCTGCCCTTACCGAACACCCGCAATACCCCCTGGCGCAGATTGACCTGCTCCCGCGTCAGGCCAATCAGCTCACTGACACGCAAACCGCAGGCATAGAGCACTTCGAGCATGGCGCGATCGCGAAGACCGATGGGGTCATCCAGGTCCGGCGCCTGCAACAGCGCCTCGACATCCGCTTCGGACAATGACTTGGGCAGCGGCCGGCCGATCTGCGGCAACTCGATCTGCAGCGTCGGGTCTTCACTGATCAGCGTTTCACGCAGCAAAAAACGGTAGAAGCCGCGCACACCGGAGAGAAAGCGCGCCGTGGAGCGCGCCTGATAGCCCTGCTCGAGACGCCAGGCCAGGTGATCGAGAATGGCGTCGCGACCGATATGCTGCAGCGCCAGGCCACGCCCATCGAGCCAGCCATTGAAGTGCTCCAGATCACTGCGATAGGCGGCCTGAGTATGGGCGGAAAGCCCTTTTTCCAACCATAACGCTTCGAGAAAGCGCTCGATCAGAGGGTGAGTCAGCGCAGGCATCGATTGACCTTCAATTACAGGGCAGGCAAGTGTTCCACAGCCAACACCCGACGCACCAGCAGACCAGGCTGACGATCAGCGGCCCTCGCCCAAGGCCGGCAAAAGGCTAGCTAGAGAATCCCGGCAGTACCGGCACCGGCTTCTGCTGATCATCGACGGCGACGAAGCTGAAACTGCCGCTGATCGCCCGCTCGCGCCCTTCCTGATACAGCCCCTCGACGAACACCTCGACTTCCACCTTGAGGCTGGTATTGCCCACCTTGATCACCCGCCCAACCAACTCGACGATGGAGCCGGCCGGTATCGCGTGTTTGAAATCGATGCGATCGCTGGAAACGGTGACCAACGGCAGACGGCAGAACCGCGTAGCAGCGATGAACGACACTTCGTCCATCCAGGCCAGCGCGGTGCCGCCGAAGAGGGTGTTGTGATGATTGGTGGTCGGCGGAAACACCGCCTTGGTCACGCGGGTTTCCGACAGCGCGATGCGTCGCTGGATCTCTTGCTCTCTCGGGGTCATCTCACTGCCACTCATGATTACTGCAAGCCAGAAACGACAAAAGCAGCCCTTAGGCTGCTTTTGTCAGAGAAGCGTCCGAACTTAGGACAGCTTTTCCTTGATGCGTGCGGCTTTACCGGACAGATCGCGGAGGTAGTACAGCTTGGCTTTGCGCACGTCACCGCGACGCTTAACTGCCAGGCTGTCAACCAGCGGGCTGTAGGTCTGGAAGGTACGCTCAACACCAACACCGCTGGAGATCTTGCGCACGGTGAAGGCGCTGTTCAGGCCGCGGTTACGCTTGGCGATAACGACGCCTTCGAAGGCCTGCAGACGCTGACGGTCGCCTTCCTTTACTTTCACTTGTACGACTACGGTGTCGCCCGGGGCGAAAGTCGGGATTTCTTTGTTCATCTGCTCAGCTTCGAGCATCTGGATAATCTTGTTGGTCATGCTGCGCTCCTAAGACAAGCCTCCCGGCCCATCATCGATACGTTAACTATCGTCCCGCTGGCGGATGTATTCCTCCAGCAGCTTCTTCTCTTCTCCAGAAAGCGAGCGGCTATCCAGAAGATCAGCGCGACGTTCCCAGGTCCGACCAAGGGACTGCTGCAAACGCCAGCGCCGGATGTGTTCGTGGTTGCCACTAAGCAACACTTCGGGAACACGTTTATCCGCATACACCTCCGGGCGGGTGTAGTGCGGGCAGTCGAGCAGGCCATCCGTAAAGGAGTCCTCCTCGGCCGAATCGGCATGACCCAATGCACCAGGCAAAAGGCGCGTCACCGCGTCGATCAGCACCATGGCCGGCAGCTCACCGCCGGACAGGACGTAGTCGCCAATCGACCATTCCTCATCGACATGCGCCTCAATGAAACGCTCGTCGATGCCTTCATAACGACCGGCGATCAGGATCAGTGCATCCTCCTGCGCCAGCTCGCGGACCGCCGCCTGATTCAGGCTACGGCCCTGCGGCGATAGGTAGATCACCTTCGCCGTCTCTCCCGCGGCTTGCTTGGCACTGGCCAAGGCATCCTCGAGAGGCTTGATTTTCATCACCATTCCCGGACCACCGCCGAAAGGGCGGTCATCCACCGTATGGTGACGATCAGTCGTGTAGTCTCGCGGGTTCCAGCAATTGAGCTTTAGCAGCTCCTGCTTGACCGCTCGACTGGTGATGCCGTACTCGCCGATGGCGGCAAACATTTCCGGGAACAGGGTGATGACTTCTACGCGCATGAGCCTTAGAAATCCGCATCCCAGTCGACCCGCATCTCGCCAGCTGCCAGGTCAATCGAAAGCACGCACTGCCCCGTGTAGGGCAACAGACGCTCGCGATCATCCAGACTGCCCGCGCAGGGCTTGACCACCATCACATCGTTGGCACCGGTCTCGAACAAGTGGTCGACCACGCCGAGCAGTTGCTCTGCCTGATCAATGACCTTCAAGCCCTGTAACTGGTACCAGTAGAACTCACCATCTTCCAGCTCTGGCAGCTCGCTGCGCGGCACGCAGATCTCGAAACCGGCGTAGGTACGCGCAACTTCGCGATCATCCAGACCTTTCAACTTGGCTACCAGCACCTTGCCCTGAAGGCGGCCGCTGACCAGTTCCACTTTCTTTACCTCACCGTCACGCTTGAGCGTCCAGTTGCGGTAATCGAGCACGTTATCGATGGGATCGGTAAAGGAGTACACCTTCACTTCACCCTTGACGCCGTGCACCGAAACAATCTTGCCGAGAACGATCAAATCCTCGGCGACGGCCGGCGTCGTACTCATAAAGATGCTTAGGCAGCAGCCTTGGCAGCTTCCTTGAGCAGCTGAGCAACACGCTCAGACGGCTGAGCGCCCTGGCCCAGCCAGTAGGTCGCACGCTCTTGGTCGACGGAAAGACGCACTTCGCCACCGGCAGCGATCGGGTTGAAGAAACCGATACGCTCAACGAAACGACCATCGCGCGCATTGCGGCTGTTGGTCACGGTCAGGTGATAGAAGGGGCGCTTTTTGGAGCCGCCACGAGCAAGACGGATGGTTACCATGTGAACATCGTTCCTATAGTCGGTGCTAACTTGAGGCACACATTAAAAATGGGCCTAGGCCCGAAAGGCCGCATATTTTAAGGATTATGCGGCGGTTTGCAAATCTCTTTTTCCGGACGGCCATCGACCGGCTTACAGGCCTCAGAATTTTGGCATTCCGCCGCCACCCGGAAGCATGCCACCCATGCCGCGCATCATCTTGGCCATACCGCCCTTGGCGGTGAATTTCTTCATCATCTTCTGCATTTGCTTATGCTGCTTGATCAAGCGGCCGATGTCCTGCACCTGGGTACCGGAGCCCAGAGCGATACGGCGCTTGCGCGAGCCACTGATGATGTCCGGGTCGCGGCGCTCAGCAGGCGTCATCGAGTTGATGATCGCTTCCATCTGCTTGAACTGCTTTTCCGCCGCACCTTGAGCATTGCCCATCTGCGACAGATTAACGCCACCAATGGACGGCAGCTTGTCCATCAGGCCGCCGAGGCCGCCCATGTTCTTCATCTGCAGCAGCTGGTCACGGAAGTCTTCGAGATCGAAGCCCTTGCCCTTCTTCAGCTTCTTGGAGAGTTTCTCGGCTTTCTCGCGATCAAGGGTCTGCTCGGCCTGTTCGATCAGGCTGAGCACATCACCCATGCCGAGGATGCGCGAGGCGATACGATCCGGATGGAAGGGCTCGAGTGCGTCGCTCTTCTCGCCCATACCGATGAACTTGATCGGCTTGCCGGTGATATGACGCACGGACAAGGCAGCGCCACCACGGGCGTCACCGTCGACCTTGGTCAGCACCACACCGGTCAGCGGCAGCGCCTCGCCAAAGGCCTTAGCCGTGTTGGCGGCGTCCTGGCCGGTCATGGCATCGACCACGAACAGCGTTTCGACCGGTTTGACCGCCGCATGCAGCGCCTGGATCTCGGCCATCATTTCGCTATCCACGGCCAGACGACCGGCGGTATCGAGGATGACCACGTCGATAAACTTCAGCTTGGCTTCGCGGATCGCTGCGTTGGCGATATCCACCGGCTTCTGGCTGGCATCGGAGGGGAAGAAAGTCACCCCGAGGTCGCCCGCCAGGGTTTCCAACTGCTTGATTGCCGCCGGACGGTAGACGTCGGCCGACACCAGCAGCACAGACTTCTTCTTGCGCTCTTTGAGGAACTTGGCCAGCTTGCCGGCGGTGGTGGTCTTACCCGCCCCCTGCAGACCTGCCATCAGCACCACGGCAGGCGGGGCTGCGTTGAGTGCCAGATCTTCGTTGGCCGCGCCCATCAGCTCTTCCAGCTCGGCGCGGACGATCTTCACGAAAGCCTGTCCCGGGGTCAGGCTCTTGGAGACTTCAGTACCAACGGCGCGATCCTTGACCTTGCCGACGAAGTCCTTGACCACCGGCAGAGCCACGTCGGCCTCGAGCAGGGCCATGCGCACTTCGCGCAGCGTATCCTTGATGTTGTCTTCGGTCAGCTTGGCCTTGCCCGTGACGTTACGCAGCGTCTGGGACAGGCGATCGGTAAGATTTTCGAACATGCGCGTTCCTTTGATAGGTGCGACCCGGCGCGCCGGGTGTGCGACAGGCGGCGGATTATAGCGAAGTCGCCGAGCTGCCGACACCGCCGGCAGTCTTTCGTGCCGACGCCCATCTGTGCCACACTCAGCGCCTTTCGGGCTCGCCTTACACGGATTTATGCACCCTCTGTTGCCCAGTCTCGCCGCCGCCCTCCTCTATGCCGGCGCCGCCGCTTACCAAGGCCTGCGTCTGACGCAGCGCAGCATCCCCGACAAACGCCTGCTGGCGTCGCTAGGCGTGCTCGCCTTGTGCCTGCACGGCATCAGCCTGTTCTACCAGCTGTATGACGTACACGGCCTCAACCTGGACTTCTTCAACGCAGCCAGCCTGATCGCCTGGGCGGTCATCGGCCTGATTCTGCTGGCCTGCTTGCGCATTCCGGTGGAAAACCTGCTGCTATTGCTGTTCCCGCTCGGCACGCTGACCGTGCTGGCGGCCGAATTCATGCCCAGCGGCACCATCAATCCGATCGACGAGCACCCCGGCATCCTCGCCCACATCCTGTTCTCGATCATGGCTTACGGCATGCTCACCATCGCCGTGTTCCAGTCGATCCTGCTGCTGTTGCAGGACCATCAGCTCAAGCACAAGCACCCGTCCGGGCTGATCCGTAACTTTCCACCCCTGCAAACCATGGAGAGCCTGCTGTTCGGCTTTCTCTTCGCGGGCTGGCTACTGCTGTCGCTATCGCTGCTGTCCGGCGCGCTGTACATCGATGATCTGTTCGCCCAGCACCTGGCGCACAAGACCATTCTTTCCTGCTTCGCCTGGGTGGTTTTCGCCGTTCTGCTGTGGGGTCGCCACCAGCTTGGCTGGCGCGGCCACAAGGCCATTCGCTGGACCCTCGCCGGGTTCTGCCTGCTGATGCTGGCCTACTTCGGCAGCAAGCTGGTACGCGAATTCATCCTGCACATCTGAGGCAGACGTCGTGGACGACATACATTCGAGCTACCTGCTCGGCCTGCTGATTTTCCTCATCCTCTGCTCGGCGTTCTTCTCCAGCTCCGAGACCGGCATGCTCAGCCTCAATCGCTATCGGCTCAAGCACCTGGCCAAAGAAGGACACAGCGGCGCCAAGCGCGTCACCCGCCTGCTTGACCGTCCGGATCGCCTGCTCGGCACCATTCTGGTCGGCAACAACGTGGTCAACATCCTCGCCGCCTCCATCGCCACGGTGCTGGCGGTGGACATGTGGGGTGAGGCCGGTATCGCCATCGCCACCGCAGGCCTGACCATCATCGTGCTGATCTTCGGCGAGATCACGCCCAAGACTCTGGCCGCCCTGCGCCCGGAACTGGTGGCTTTCCCTGCCAGTCGCGTGCTCAGCCTGCTGCTGCGCGTGCTCTACCCGGTGGTTTGGCTGACCAGCGTGATCAGCAGTGGCCTGCTGCGTCTGTTCGGCGTCGATCCGTCACAGCGCGCCAGCGACAGTCTGTCTACCGAGGAGCTGCGCAGCGTGGTGCGTGAGTCCGGCTCGGAGTTGCCGATGAATCGCCAGAGCATGCTGCTGGGCATCCTCGATCTGGAACGGGTCACGGTGGATGACATCATGATTCCGCGCAACGAAGTGACCGGCATCGATCTCGACGACGACCTGGAAGTCATCATCGGCCAGTTGCGCAGCACCTCGCATACGCGCCTGCCGGTGTTTCGTGGCGACATCAACCAGGTTGAAGGCGTGGTACACATGCGCCAGATAGCCCGTCTGCTCAGCCACAACCAGCTGACCAAGGACAGCTTGCTGGCAGCCTGCAACGAGCCTTATTTCATCCCGGAAAACACGCCGCTGGCGACCCAGCTGATCAACTTCCAGAAGCAGAAGCGGCGCATCGGCATCGTCGTCGACGAGTATGGCGAGGTGATCGGCATCGTCACCCTGGAAGATATCCTCGAAGAGATCGTCGGCGACTTCAGCAACCAGGACAGCCTGCGCAGCCCCGACATTCATCCGCAAGAAGACGGCACGCTGGTCATCGACGGCGCCGCCTACATTCGCGAAGTGAACAAGACCCTCGGCTGGCATCTGCCCAGCGATGGTCCCAAGACCCTCAATGGCCTGATCACCGAAGCCCTGGAGACCATCCCTGACAGCAGCGTCTGCCTGAAGATCGGCCCCTATCGCCTGGAGATCCTGCAGGCGGCGGACAACCGAGTGAAGAGCGTCCGCGTGTGGCAGGTAAAAAAGGTCAAGCCGGACGCTGCAGCGACGGAGTGAGACGCTCGGCCAGGCCATCGGCCCAGCGCCGGTAGCCCAGTGCCGACGGGTGATAGCCATCCTCAGCCAGGTAATGCGCCTCGAACGGCAGGTCCAGCCGGCAATGCAATGCGCCAAGGCGTTGCGCCAGGCCCTGCAGCTCAGCATCCAACAAGCGAGCCCGCCAGCCCATCAACTGCCGCAGCAACCAGGGCAAGGCGCTGAAATGCTGCAACGGCGGTACGCCGCTGAATGCCACGTGACAGCCCTTCTCGCCCAGCGCAGCGGCCATCCCGGCTAGTGACTGCAGCCAACGCTTGCTCGGTGTGAGGTGGGTGGTGTCATTGACGCCGAACACCAGCAGCGCCAGGTCCGCGGGCTCCGCCAATGCCTGCGGCAACAGGCGTTCATGGGCCTCAGGCGCGGTGATGCCATTTTCGCCACAGGCGCGCCAGCGCACTGGCCGCCCCAGACGCTCAGCCAGGGCGGCGGCCAGGCAACTTGCCAGGGATTGATCGAAGCGGGTGACCCCAACGCCTGCCACGGTCGACTCACCGATCAACAGCAGGCGTAACGGCTCACCCGGCAAATGCGCAGCGGCGACGCCGCTCGGTTCGCCCTGCGCAACCGGCAGGCGCAAGGCCGTGCGCCGGGTGTTCAGGGCTAGAGGCAGCGCCAATGGCAGCAGTGGCACAGTCGCCAGCCACCACAGCGCATGCCGACTCACAGCTGGACGCGAACCGCTTGCGCGCTGCGCAGTGCCTTGGCACGTGCAGCCTCGATGGATTCGTCACGCGCCAGCGCCACGCCCATGCGGCGCTGGCCTTTGACTTCAGGCTTGCCAAACAGGCGCAGCGCCGTGTCTTCCTCGCTCAGCGCAGCGCCAAGGTTGGCGAAACTGGCCTGCTGCGAATTGCCCTCCACCAGAATAACTGCCGACGCCGACGGGCCCATCTGGCGGATTGCCGGAATCGGCAGACCGAGAATGGCGCGGGCATGCAGAGCAAACTCGGACAATTCCTGGGAAATCAGCGTCACCAGGCCGGTGTCGTGCGGGCGCGGCGAAACTTCGCTGAACCACACCTGATCGCCCTTGACGAACAGTTCGACACCGAACAGGCCACGACCACCGAGCGCCTCGGTCACCGCCAGCGCCACGCGCTCGGATTCGGCCAGCGCCTTCGGGCTCATCGGTTGCGGCTGCCAGGATTCCTGATAGTCACCGTTCTCCTGGCGATGGCCAATCGGCGCGCAGAAGCTGGTGCCACCGACATGACGCACGGTAAGCAGGGTGATTTCGTAGTCGAAGTCGATGAAACCCTCGACGATCACCCGCCCCTTGCCGGCACGGCCACCTTCCTGGGCATAGTCCCAGGCGCGCTGCAGGTCGGCGTCGCTTTTCAAGACGCTCTGGCCTTTGCCGGAAGAGCTCATGATCGGCTTGACCACGCAGGGGTAGCCGACGGATTTCACAGCGGCGGTGTAGTCCTCGAAGGTGTCGGAGAAGTGATACGGCGAGGTCGGCAGGCCCAGCTCCTCGGCCGCCAGACGACGAATTCCTTCGCGGTTCATGGTCAGCTGTGCGGCACGCGCGGTCGGCACCACGTTGAAGCCTTCGGTTTCCAGCTCGACCAGCGTGGCAGTGGCGATCGCCTCGATCTCGGGCACGATGTAGTGCGGCTGTTCCTTTTCGATCACTGCACGCAGGGCTGCACCATCGAGCATGTCGATGACGTGGCTGCGGTGCGCCACCTGCATGGCCGGCGCATTGGCATAACGATCGACACCGATGACTTCACAGCCCAGGCGCTGCAGCTCGATCACAACTTCCTTGCCGAGTTCGCCGCAGCCACACAGCAGTACACGGGTCGCAGAAGACGACAGAGGGGTTCCAATACGGGGCATGAGTGTTCCTCGAACAGTGAATCAGGACGGAGTCAGTAAAAGACCGGAAGCGCGGGCGCGCTCCAGGCAGCGTTGCAGTACCTCGCGGCGCTCGGCATTTTCCATGCGGCCCCAGCGGGTGATTTCGGCGGCGGTACGCTGACAGCCGATGCAGATATCCTGCTCATCCAGCGCGCACACATGCACACAGGGTGAGCGCACCGGTTTTTCTACATCACTCGTCGTCATCAGGCACCAGCTCACGGGAATAGCGCTGCGCATTATGAACGTAATGCGCAGCGCTGGCCTCCAGCATCTTCTTCTGCGGCTCGGTGAGCTCGCGCACCACCTTGCCCGGGCTGCCCATGACCAGGCTGCCGTCGGGAATCACCTTGCCTTCGGGAATCAGGCTGTTGGCGCCGATGATGCAGTACTTGCCGATCTTCGCGCCGTTGAGGATCACCGAGTTGATGCCGATCAGGCTGTAATCATCCACGCTGCAGCCATGCATCATCACGTTATGGCCGACGGTGACGCCCTTGCCCAGCGTCAGCGGAAAGCCCATGTCGGTGTGCATGACGCTGCCGTCCTGCACGTTGCTGTTCTCGCCGATATGGATCAGTTCGTTGTCGCCGCGCAACACGGCGCCGAACCAGACACTGGCACCGGCTTCCAGGCGAACCTTGCCGATCAGGTCGGCGCTTGGTGCGACCCAGCTCTCGGGGTGGGCGTCGACACGGGAGCTTCCCAGACGGTATTTCATGCTCGTCAGTCCTCGGCGCTATCAGCGCAGGTGTATGAAGTGTTCGGGGGGCTGGTGCAGAGCGATCTGCGCATCGTCGAAGATCAGGTTGACCAACTCCACCACCATGATCGCGGTCAAGCCCCAGATGCGGTATTCGCCATAGGTGTAGGACGGCACGTACCAGCTCTGCCCGAGGTAGTCGATACGGTGGGTGACTTCGCGCGGGTCGCTGCGGAAGAACTCCAGCGGCACCGAGAATACCGAGGCGATCTCGGCGTCGTTGGCCTTGTACTCGACGTAATCCGGCACCAGGCCGACGTAGGGCGTGACCTGAATGCCGTGGCGCGACACCAGGCCGCTGAGCGGTCCAACGATCTCAACCAGCCCCGGCGGCAAGCCGATCTCCTCCTCGGCCTCACGCAGCGCGGTGTCCACCAGATCGCGGTCTTCCGGGTCGCGCCGGCCACCGGGAAAGGCGACCTCGCCACTGTGGGTCGACAAACCACTGGCGCGCAGGGTCAGCACCAGCTCAGGTTCGTCACTGCGGGTAATCGGGACCAGCACCGCCGCCTCGGGGAAGCTGCGCTCGGTCTCCAGAGGGCGCGGACTGTAACCGCGCACACGATGGAGCAACTCGTCCAGCATGGGCATACTCGGAGTCTTGTTTTGCCAGGCATCATGGCATGAAAGCACGCGGCCGCCCAACCCCGGCGACAGGACAGGCCGGCCGCAACAGCGGGCTTGCCGGCCACCTCTCAGCCGGCCAAGATAGCGCCAGACAAAGAGGAGCGGGCATGAAATTCTGCAGCCAGTGCGGCAACCCGGTCACCCGCATGATCCCCGCGGGCGACAACCGCATGCGCCATGTCTGCGGCCACTGCGCCACCGTGCATTACGAAAACCCGCGTATCGTTGCCGGCTGCCTGCCTGTGTGGGGCGACCAGGTGCTGCTGTGCCGCCGCGCCATCGAGCCGCGCCGCGGCTACTGGACGTTACCGGCCGGCTTCATGGAAAACGGCGAGACCACCGAACAGGCCGCCGCCCGTGAGACCCTCGAAGAAGCCTGCGCCCGCGTACGCGACCTGAGCCTCTATACCCTCTTCGATCTGCCGCACATCAGCCAGGTGTACATGCTGTTTCGCGCCGAACTGGTCGACCTGGATTTTGCCGTCGGCGAGGAAAGCCTGGAGGTGCGATTGTTTGCAGAGAGCGAAATCCCTTGGTCAGAGCTGGCTTTCCCGACCATAGGCCGTACCTTAGAATGCTTCTTCGCCGACCGTCGGCAGAATCTCTTTCCGGTACGCAATGAGCCACTCGAAGCGCTGCGTGCCCACTACACACCCCGTTGACCCTTGCGGACGTTCCCGATGCGCTGGTTGTTGCCCCTGCTTTGCCTGACCCTCAGCTTCAACGTCCTGGCCAGCACCACGCCAGCGACCAGCAGCCGCACCGTGGACAAGGTGCTGGTACTCAAATCCGAGCGCAAACTGCACCTGCAGCAGCGCGGCGAGACCATCAAGTCGTACCGTATTTCCCTGGGCAAACAGCCCAATGGCGCCAAGCAACGCGAAGGCGACCTGCGCACGCCGGAAGGCTTCTACTGGATCGACTGGCGCAAGCCGAGCGACAAGTACCAATTGTCGCTGCACATTTCCTACCCCAACGCTCGCGACCTGGCCAAGGCCAATGACGCCGGGGTGCTGCCGGGTAGCATGATCATGATCCACGGCACGCCGCTGGATGAGGAATACCCGGAGTGGTTCTTCCACACCCTCGACTGGACAGAAGGCTGCATCGCCATGAAGAACGACGACATGCGCGAGGTCTGGAGCCTGGTCAAGGACGGCACGCTGATCGAAATCAGGCCCTGAACCCTGCATTGAAAAAGGCGCCATCGGCGCCTTTTTCATATCGACTCAAAACTGCAGGTCGGACAAGCGCCAGACGTCGAAGGCCGGCGTTTCGTAGGGATGGGTTTTCTTCAACGCCTTGACGGCGTCGTGGATCAGCTCGTCGGCAACGACCATTTCCACTTTCCACTCGGCAACCTGCTCGACGCTGCCGACCTGACCGATGAACGGCTGGCTGCCATCCAGGGCGCGGAACTGACCTTGGCCCAGCACCTGCCAGCAGCAGCTGTCGTAAAGACCAATGCGCCCGCCGCCGGCTGCGAACACCGCCTTTTTTACCGGTTCCAGATGGGTTTCCGGCACGTAGAAACACAGTTTGTACATCAAGTTCTCCGCAGATGGGCAACCGAACAACAGACAAGCCATGACGCCAATATGATGTCATTTCGCCATGGAGTTGTCTTGAGATCGCCCGCACAAATCCACACGCAGCATTAAAACGATTCGCTGCTTTCGACTCAGGCGGCGGGTATGGCGTTCTCAACGAGCGCCGAAAAAGCGCCGCCATCTGTCGGCCAGACCGCTGGCCGGAGGGCTGTGGCTACCATCGCAGTAGGGCAGGCTTGCGGATCGGCTACAGCGACACAACAACAGACGCTGCTCGCGCTCGGGTTGCAGGATCAGGGATTGGGCGCAGTCGGGTGGGCAGTCAGGCATCTCGGGCGAGTGCCCACAGCGGCATAGATGATGAGTTTCGCCGGCTTTGACCAGGCGGACTTCGGGAAGGATGGGCAGAGAATCATCGGCCATGGCTGGGCCTGTGTAGTTCGGATGGAATCCGAGCAGAGGGTTTAGCAACGGCTTCCCGGATTGCATCCGGGCTACCGGGCCCTGCTCCCCTCTCCCGCGAGCGGGAGAGGGTCAGCAGAAGGCCGCTGCGCAGCCGCTTTTAGTCCACCCAGACGCGGGCGTTGCGGAACATGCGCATCCAGCCGCCGTCTTCCTGCCACTCGTCAGGGCGCCAGGAGTTCTGCACGGCACGGAACACCCGCTCCGGGTGCGGCATCATGATGGTCACACGGCCGTCGCGACTGGTCAGGCCGGTGATGCCACGCGGCGAACCGTTGGGGTTGGCCGGGTAGGTCTCGGTGACCTTGCCGTGGTTGTCGACGAAGCGCAGGGCCACGGTGCCGGACAGATCGGCCTCCAGCAGCGCCTCCTCGCTTTCGAACTCGGCGTGGCCTTCACCATGGGCGATGGCGATCGGCATGCGCGAACCAGCCATGCCCTGCAGGAAGATCGACGCCGACTCCTGAATCTGCACCATGGCCACGCGCGCTTCGAACTGCTCGGAGCGGTTGCGCACGAAGTGCGGCCAGAACTCGGTACCCGGGATCAGCTCGTGCAGGTTGCTCATCATCTGGCAGCCGTTGCACACACCAAGGGTGAAACTGTCGCGACGCTCGAAGAAGCCCTGGAAAGCATCGCGAGCACGCGCATTGAACAGCACCGACTTGGCCCAGCCCTCACCAGCGCCGAGTACGTCGCCGTAGGAGAAACCGCCGCAGGCCACCAGGCCCTTGAATTCTTCCAGGCTGACGCGGCCGGCGAGGATATCGCTCATGTGCACGTCGATGGCGGAGAAGCCGGCTCGGTCGAACGCGGCGGCCATTTCCACCTGACCGTTGACGCCCTGCTCGCGCAGGATCGCCACTTGCGGACGCACACCCTTCTTGATGTAGGGCGCAGCAATGTCCTGGTTGACGTCAAAGCCAAGCTTGACCGACAGGCCGGGGTTGTCTTCTTCCAGCAGCAGGTCGAACTCCTGATCAGCGCCCTGGGCGTTGTCACGCAGACGCTGGATGCGATAGCTGGTCTCGGCCCACTGACGCTGCAGCAGGCGACGATCACCGGCGAATACCGGCTCGCCATTGAAGCTGATGCTGACGTCGCTGTTGTTCACGGCCTGACCGATCACGGCCACGCAGTCGTCCAGACCGGCAGCGCTGAACTGCGCCAGCACTTCTGGCGTGGCGTCCTGGCGCACCTGGATCACCGCCCCCAGCTCTTCGTTGAACAGCACGGCCGGCAGCTCGGAGCTGTCGTCAGCCAGCGCGTCGAGATTCAGCGACAGACCGCAATGACCGGCGAAGGCCATTTCCAGCACGGTGGTCAGCAGACCGCCGTCGGAGCGGTCGTGGTACGCCAGCAGGTGACCGTCGGCGTTGAGGCCCTGGATCACGGCGAAGAAGGCCTTGAGGTCTTCGGCGTCGTCGAGGTCCGGCACCTGCTGGCCGATCTGCGAATAGACCTGGGCCAGGATCGAGGCGCCCATGCGGTTCTGACCGCGACCGAGGTCGATCAGAATCAGATCGGTCTCACCCTTGTCCATGCGCAGTTGCGGAGTCAGGGTCTGGCGGATGTCCTGCACTGGAGCGAAACCGGTGATCACCAGCGACAGCGGCGAGGTCACGCTCTTATCGACGCCCTCGTCCTGCCAGCGGGTTTTCATGGACATGGAGTCCTTGCCCACCGGAATGGTGATGCCCAGTGCCGGGCACAGTTCCATACCGACAGCCTTGACGGTGTCGTACAGGCGGGCGTCTTCGCCTGGGTGGCCGGCAGCGGCCATCCAGTTGGCCGACAGTTTGATGTCGGACATTTTCTCGATGCGTGCCGCCGCCAGGTTGGTAACGGTCTCACCTACCGCCATACGCCCGGAGGCCGGCGCGTCGAGCAGCGCCAGCGGCGTGCGCTCGCCCATGGCCATGGCTTCACCGGTGTAGACGTCGAAGCTGGTGGCGGTCACGGCGCAATCGGCCACCGGTACCTGCCACGGGCCGACCATCTGATCACGCGCCACCAGACCGGTAATGGTGCGGTCGCCGATGGTGATCAAAAAGCTCTTGCTGGCCACGGCCGGGTGATGCAGCACGCGACCCAGCGCTTCTTCGATATTCACGCTGGCAGCGCTGAAGTCATCGCCCTGCTCGGCTTCGCGGCTGACGCTGCGGTGCATGCGCGGCGGCTTGCCCAGCAGCACTTCCAGCGGCATGTCCACCGGGGTGTTGCTGAAGTGGCTGTCGGTCACGGTCAGGTGCGGCTCGGCGGTGGCCTCGCCGACCACGGCGAACGGGCAGCGCTCGCGCTCGCAGATAGCCTGGAAACGCTCGAAGTCGGCAGCGTCCACGCTCAGCACGTAACGCTCTTGCGACTCATTGCACCAGATTTCGTGCGGGGCCATGCCCGGCTCGTCGTTAGGCACGTTGCGCAGCTCGAAGCGGCCGCCACGACCACCGTCGTTGATCAGCTCCGGCAGAGCGTTGGAGATACCACCAGCGCCAACGTCGTGGATGAACTTGATCGGGTTGGCCTCGCCCAGTTGCCAGCAGCGGTCGATGACCTCCTGGCAGCGGCGTTCCATTTCCGGGTTCTCGCGCTGCACCGAGGCGAAGTCCAGGTCCGCCGAGCTGGCACCGGTAGCCATCGACGAAGCGGCACCGCCGCCGAGGCCGATGAGCATGGCCGGGCCGCCGAGCACGATCAGCTTGGCGCCGACGGAAATCTCGCCCTTCTGTACGTGGTTCTCGCGGATGTTGCCCAGACCGCCAGCGAGCATGATCGGCTTGTGGTAGCCACGTACTTCCTCACCGCGCGGGCTGCTGACAGCCTGTTCGAAGGTGCGGAAGTAGCCGTTGAGCGCCGGGCGACCGAACTCGTTGTTGAACGCGGCGCCGCCCAGCGGGCCTTCGATCATGATGTCCAGCGCGCTGACGATGCGCTCGGGCTTGCCGTAGGGCTTTTCCCAGGGCTGGAGGAAATCGGGGATGTTCAGGTTGGAGACCGAGAAACCGGTCAGGCCGGCCTTGGGCTTGGCGCCACGACCGGTCGCGCCTTCGTCGCGAATCTCACCGCCGGAGCCGGTGGAGGCGCCGGGGAACGGGGCGATGGCGGTCGGGTGGTTGTGCGTTTCCACCTTCATCAGAATGTGCACCGGCTCCTGCACCGCACCGTACTGGCGGGTCTCAGGATTGGGGAAGAAACGCCCGGCGGTGTGGCCGACGATGACCGAGGCGTTGTCCTTGTAGGCGGACAGCACGCCTTCGTTGTGCATCTGGTAGGTGTTCTTGATCATGCCGAACAGCGACTTGTCCTGGCTCTCGCCGTCGATGTCCCAGCTGGCATTGAAGATCTTGTGGCGGCAATGCTCGGAGTTGGCCTGGGCGAACATCATCAGTTCGATGTCGTGCGGGTTGCGCCCCAGGTCATTGAAGCTCTTCACCAGGTAGTCGATTTCGTCCTCAGCCAGGGCCAGGCCCAGATCCTGGTTGGCCTGCTCCAGCGCGGCGCGGCCACCGCCGAGTACGTCCACGGCGGTCAGCGGCTTGGGCTGGGCATGACTGAACAGCGCGCTGGCGTCTTCCAGCGCACCCAGCACCAGCTGGGTCATGCGGTCGTGCAACAGCGCGGCGACACCAGCACTGTCGGCCTCGCTCAGCTCGCCGCTGACGTAATAGGCGATACCACGCTCCAGACGCTGGACCTTGGCCAGGCCGCAGTTACGGGCGATATCGCTGGCCTTGCTCGACCAGGGCGAAATGGTGCCGAAACGCGGAATGGTCAGGAACAGTTTGCCGCTGGGCTCCTGCACCGGCACGCTCGGGCCGTACTTGAGCAGCCGGGCCAGCACTTGTTCCTCATCGGCGTTGAGCACGCCGGTGACGTCGGCGAAATGCGCGAACTCGGCGTACAGCCCGGTCACGGCCGGCACCTTGCTGGTCAGTTGCTCAAGCAATTTGCCATGGCGGAAAGCGGAAAGGGCGGGAGCGCCGCGCAGAATCAACATCGTCGGAACAGCCTCTGGGAAGGGGTGTGCTGGAGGCCGGGCATTCTACCCTAAAGCGTTGGCCTGCGGCACCTGTAGCCAGGCGCTTAAAGGACGAACGCGCACTAGCAGAGAAGCGAAGCGCTGTCGATATATGGCGCCGCCTGCGCTTTGCGTATACTGCGCCGATGTTTGCACGACCTGCGATACGCATGCGTTGCGCCAAAGGGCTGTTGGCGATTGGAACCCTCCTGATGCTTGCTGGCTGCGGCGAAGAACCCAAGCCCAGCGTACTTGAGCAGGCAAAGGCGGAGGGTGAGCTGCGCGTGGTCACTCGTAACAGCCCCGCTACCTACTTCCAGGATCGCAACGGCGCCACCGGTTTCGAATATGAGCTGGCCAAGCGCTTCGCCACCGACCTCGGCCTCGAACTGAAGATCGAAACCGCCGACAACCTCGACAGCCTGTTCGCCAGCCTGGACCGCGCCAACGGACCGGTCATGGCTGCCGCCGGCCTGGTGGACACACCGCAGCGCCAGCGTCAGGCACGCTTCTCCATCCCTTATCTGGAAGTCACGCCGCAGGTCATCTATCGCCAGGGCGAGAGTCGCCCGACCAAACCCGAAGACCTGGTCGGCAAACGCATTCTGGTGCTGGCCGGCAGCAGTCACGCCGAACAGCTGGCGGCCCTCAAGCTGGAACAGCCGGAGCTGGAGTTCGAGGTATCCGACGCAGTGGAGGTGGTTGACCTGCTGCGTATGGTCGATGAGGGCCAGATCGATCTGACCCTGGTGGACTCCAACGAACTGGCGATGAACCAGGTGTACTTCCCCAACGTGCGCGTTGCCTTCGACCTCGGCGACACCAACACCATGCGCTGGGCAGTGGCGGCCGGCGACGATGACAGTCTGTTGCTGGAGATCGATGCCTTCCTCAAGCGTTCCGAAGCCAACGGCACCCTGCAGCGCCTGAAGGAACGTTACTACGGTCACGTCGACGTGCTCGGCTATGTCGGTGCCTACACCTTCGCCCAGCACCTGCAGAAACGCTTGCCGCGTTACGAGAAGATGTTCCGCCAGGCCGCCCACAGCCATCAGATCGACTGGCGCCTGCTGGCGGCCATGGGCTACCAGGAGTCGCTGTGGCAGCCCAATGCCACGTCCAAGACCGGCGTACGCGGCCTGATGATGCTCACTCAGCGCACTGCCCAGTCGGTCGGCGTGTCCAACCGCCTCGACCCCAAACAGAGCATCGACGGCGGTGCCCGTTATTTCATTCAGGTGCACCAGCAACTGCCGGAAGGCATCGTCGAGCCGGATCGCACTTGGTTCGCACTGGCCGCCTATAACGTTGGCGGCGGTCACCTGGAAGATGCACGCAAGCTGACCGAAGCCGAAGGCCTGGACCCGAACAAGTGGGCCGATGTGCAGAAGATCCTGCCGCGCCTGGCGCAGAAGCAGTGGTACAGCAAGACCCGCTACGGCTACGCCCGTGGTGGTGAGCCGGTGCACTTCGTACGTAACATCCGCCGCTACTACGACATCCTCACCTGGGTGACCCAGCCGCAACTGGAAGGTACGCAAGTTGCCGAGAGCGGCCTCCATGTGCCAGGCATCGACAAACGCAAGCCCGAAGAAGAAACCCCGCCGCTCTAAGCGGTCAGAGCAAACTCTGATTTCCCACCGCACAGCGGCTGATCGCCTGCCGCGCCTGTGACAGACCTTTAAGACGCGTGGCGCACTGCGCCTGACTTGGCATGCGTTCGACCTGCAGATTGGCCTGCTCGTCGATGCTGATCAGATAGGGATGGTTGTAACGCGCGCGGTCGTTCCAGGCGCTGAAGCGCTGAGTGGTGAACACGCAGCGATAGTCCAGATGCCCGGTAAAGCCCTGAAAGCGATCACGCATGAAGATGTGGTGATAGCGCTGCCAGTCGCGATCACGCTGACCGACCCGCACAGCCTCCTGGCACTCTTCAAGCGTGGTGATCTGCGGCTCGTGCAGAAAAATGCTCTGCGCCAGATTGGAACCGCCCAGTTGCACACTGGCGACCAGATACACCTCTGACTGCTCCGCGAACGCTGGCGCAGCTAGAACCGCCAGCAGACTCAACATCCGTTTGTTCATGCTCATTCCCAGTTACGACGCTCAGTCGCGCCGAGCCTTGAAAAATGCTTTCAGCAGCGCCCCACTCTCCTCGTCCAGCAAGCTGCCTTCAACCCGCACGCGATGATTGAGAAAGCCCTGATCGAAGAAGCATCCCTGGCTGACAGCCATCCCCGCACTCGGCTCACCGGCGCCGAACAGCACACGGGCGATACGTGCATGCACGATGAGGCCAGAGCGGCGCCTGCATCGTTACGGAACAAGACGCTAAACCCAGTCGTAACACTGACCACGCGTGCTTGGCATGGAAACTTACCAGACACATCTAACAACCGGCCACAGGAACCGTCCGCAAGTGCCTGAAAGCCTGAATCGCCCAGTTCCAGATCAGGCCGGCCGTAAACGCTGAGGCGGGGCCTTTGCCCCGCCTCAGTTGGCCACCTGAAAAGCACATCGATACAGAGTTGAAGTGTTGCCTGTCAGCCTCTTTCCAAGTGAACCATCAGAAACGCATCCCCCAGTTCAGCCGCACGCCCTGATCCCTGGCGTTGCTGGCGAACTCCCCCTGATAACTCACGCTCAGTGTCGAGTCAGGCGTGACCTGGAGCGCCGCACCAACTGCCACCTCCGCCGCATTGCGGGCCAAGGGAGCGCCATGAATGGTAAAGCTGCTGCCCCCCTCGACAAAGGCATGGCGACTGTCCGGCTCAAGGTCAGCAAACCCATGCTTCCAGCCCAGCGAGCCGTACAGGTTGGCGGTGGTGCCACCCAGGCTGATATCCGTTCCGCTGCGCAGCCCCAGGGTGCTGGAGCCGGTAGCGGTGTCGTGGGCCTTGATGCGCAGTGCAGCGCTGCCACCGCGCTCCTCGCTCGCCTCGTTGCGCAGGTTGACCCAGGCGATATTGGCGAAGGGTTGCAGCCAGTAGCCTTCACGTTCGATAAGGTAGCCCAGCTCGGCAAACACCTGCAGGCTGTCGGTGTCGTAGTCGTCGCGCAGCGTCTGACCGAGCACCTCGCCTCGCTTGGTCTCCAGTTGGGATCGGGTGTACCCCAAGCCCAGATTCAGGCTGAGCTGATCCCAGTTCTGACCGGCGTAGACCCCAAGGTGGTAGTTGTCGCTTTCGCCGCTGGAGGTACGGTCATTGACGTCGAAATCGCTGTAGCTGGCACCGCCGAACAGGCCGATGCGCCAGCCATTGCTCAGACGCTTATCGATGCCGAGCAACAGCCCTTGCTCGTCGCTGTCCAGCGCTGCCGCATTGCCGTTGCCATCCAGATTCATGCGACCACCGAGCAGCTCGAACCATACGCCCTGCCCTTCGCTGCGCTCGGTGCTGCGCGTGCGCTGCCGCACGGCGCTGCGTACCTGGCTGGCACTGTCGAGCAGAACGGTTCGAGCACTGGCGTGCACTTCGCCCGACAGGGCATCCATCGCGGCAAACGCTTGACGCTCGCTCATGTTGAGCACCTGATCGAAGACCGCCTTACCCGCTCCCTGGGTAAAGACTCCCGTCGCCGTCGAGCGCTGGTTGCGGCTCATGCCAGCCAGGGCAAAGGTCTGCCCGAGGGCGTTATCCAGGCTACTGGTCAGGGTGAGGGCATTACCAACCTGCCCCAGCACAAAGCTCAGGTAGGCGTAGTCGAAGTCGATGTTCAACCTCTGTGTGCCTTGAACGTCGAGGGTTCCGGCCTCAAGGATGGTGTAGGTAGTACCGGCGGCGTAGTTGGAGCCGCTGCCAGCGACCGGCATCACGTGAACGATGGCACCATCCTCGATGGTGGCGGTACCTGTCACATTCACCAGGTCATTGTTGACACCGGCGACATTGCCACCGTCATTCAGCTCCACCTCCAACGTCGAGCCCGCACCCAGGCTGAAGTCGCTGTTCACATTCAGCGTGCCGATGGAGTTACCCGCCGCCACCGTACCGCCAGAAGCGACGTTGAGAGCGCCCAGCGAGCCCGAACCACCGAGCCTGCCGCCCGTCACGTTCACGGTGCCGCCGAGCGCATTGTTCACGCTCAGCAGACCGCCACTGAGAATGGTTGTTCCTGCATAGGTAGAGCTGTTTCCGCTCAGGACCAGTTCACCATCGCCATCCTTGGTCAACACGCCCACACCCGAGAGGGCCCCAGCATAAGTGCCATTCATACCCTGATCGAACGTCAGCGCGGCATTGTTCACAATGTCGCCCTGCAGAGTTGTCGTGTCACCGATCAATGTGCCCGCCGAAACGGTCGTGCCGCCGGTGTAGCTGTTGGCTCCGCTGAGAGTGAGCGTGCCAGCGCCGTCCTTGGTGAAGGCGCCAGTTCCGGAAAGCGCCCCACTTGCCGTGGCCGCCACACCATTGGCGACGGAAATCGTGCCGTTGTCAGCACCGATCACCACATTATTCTCCACCGTGGTATCAGCGGTAACGGCAAGCGCCCCTCCATTGAGGGTCAGCAGACTGTCCGATGTACCCAGCGCACTGCCGCTATCGATCGAAAGCGTCCCCGCCAATACCGTCCATGGCGTCGTCTCCGCGGTCGAACCGACGAGCGCCATGGTACCGGCACCGATCTTCTCAAAGGCCTCAAAGCCCCTGAAGTTGCCGCTGACGCTGTCGAATCGCGAGACGTCAAACTCGCCAGTCACACCGATCGTCAACGTATCGTGTTCCCCGTTCGCGACAACCGCGCCGCCCCGGGAGCCGGCGAGCACGATCAGTTGGTTGGTGCCACCGGTGAATTCGATGGCGTTGGCCTCGGTTCCATCGGCGCCGACGCCGCCCCAAACGCTGCCAGCAACAGTAACCGTCAGGTTAGAACCCTGGATGCCAACGCCGCCGGCGCCACCGATGCCATCATCACCCAAGGAGGTGCCGCCGTCGCCACCATCGCCACCGGTGACACTGCCAGTAGCGGTGACTTCGATGGTTCCGCCATTAAGCGCAAGCAAACCGGCACCGCCCGCGCCACCCGCACTAGCGTTCGTGTTGTTGATGTTCTCGCCACCATCACCACCGGCACCGCCGCTGACAGTGCCGGAAATCTGAACACTGCCGCCGGCCTCGAGAACCACGCCAGAGCCGCCAGTGCCGCCGTCGCCCGCGCTGCCGCTTGAGGACGGGGTCCCACCCGAATCACCGCTGGCACCGCCGTTGCCGCCGCTGCCGCCAGTGACGCTGCCCTCGATGCGGGCTGCTGCATCCTGCGTGAATATCAAGCCGTCACCACCATTGCCGCCGTCGCCGCCACGGCCCAAGCGGTAACCGGCCGCCGCATCGCCCCCGCGACCGCCATTGCCTCCGGCCCCTCCGGCTACCGAGGAATCAACGACGAGTTCCACCCCTGCCCCCTGGATGAGGAGGCCAAGCCCGCCGCCGCCACCGCCGCCACCATCGTGACCGGCTTGCGAGTTACTGCCGCCGCGACCGCCATTGCCGCCAGCGCCGCCATCACCGCCCTGCACAGTGAACCCGGACAATGTGGCTGGATCGCTGTCCGTGGACACAAAGCCGTAGCCGCCCACGCCGCCGCCACCACCGCCGCCGCTGGAAAGGCCTGTGCTGGCGGTCAACGAGCCACCGTTTCCACCGTTTCCGCCCGCCCCGCCCGTTACGTTCGATGGAAGATCATTGAGAATACCCACACCGCCCGTAGCACCCGCACCGCCGCCACCACCACCACCCGCCCGGGAGTTGTCGTCGCCGCCGTCACCTCCATCTTCGCCGTCGGCGCCATCCGAAGCCCCTCCGGCGCCGCCGGCCCCGCCAGCGCCATCGTCCACACTACCGCTTTCAGCGCCCGCACCGCCGGCGCCAGCCGCATCGATCCCGGCGCCACCGCCACCGCCACCGCCAGTAGTGGTAAAGCCCACCTCCCCTTGGCTGCCATCTCCACCGGCGCCCGTTAGGCTCGACGCTCCGCCTGAGCCACCACCAAAATTGTCACGCCCACCGCCCTGGCCGCCAGCAGCAGGATCCTGCGCATAGGCGGACATCGACACCGCGCTCCCCAGGGCTACCATCGAGATCACGGCAGCATGTAAAGCGCTATAGCGCCAGCTCCACTTTTTAAAAGGCGTGACATCGCAACGAGATGAAACATGTCCTGCAAGGGCGATGGTTGATTGAGATGAGGCACTTTTTCTTTTGCCTTTGGCTAACTCCCCCACCACTACCCATACCTGGCGAGCAGCACTCCAGACAATCTTATACATCCTGTTCATTGCGAAAACCTTTTGCTTTTATCAAATTGAGCTAGCACGCATCGCTTTTCTCAGGGCGCAGAAAGTCTGCGCAGACGAAACAAGCGCCCCCTGAGAAACAACGAAAACGCGACACTAGCACAACGCGAGAAAAGCTTATGTTTCACCGTGTAACATGACAGGAACTTGGCTGATCAACCCTATGCATAAGACAAAAATTGAAAGTTAAATAATTTCAAGCCCACCAAACTTCATGCATCACGAAGAATCACGCGCACAACAAAGCAACCAAGTACATCCAATAAACCATCAGTAATAAGCATGGCCACAGCAAAATTCGGCGTCGACTCATAGAACAACATGACGTAGCTACTGGATGGCGGCAGTAATGCCGAAGACCAGCAATGCTCAATCAACAGCGCCTTCAGGAAAGGACTGTTTTTAGGAGTTCATAAGAAACCGGTTTACATCCCTAAAGCAGGCCTAAGCGCACGACAGCGCTCAAATTATTAAAGCCCCGATAAACCTCAATGATGCACACGCACCGCTTCGGAAAACAGATAACCGACATTGCGTACGGTCTTGATCGGAATGGCATAATTACCGGTCGTAAAACGTCGGCGAATGCGGGTGATATGGATATCCAGGCTTCTGCTTTCCGGCGGGTAGTTAGGGACACCCATGGCAGCATACAGTTGCTGCCGGGTGACTGGCTTTCCAGCCAGAGAGATCAGTCGGCCCAATATGTCTCGCTCGGATTTAGACAACTCATGCGCCTCACCGTCTGGCGTGATCAGCAGCCACTTGGCTGCCTGAAACTGCCAAGGAGTTGATACTGTTTTCTCAACGCTGCTGTGTCGCTTACAGCGTTGCATCACTGCTAGCAGCTCCCTGATATCGACCGGCTTGGGCAAATAGTAATCGGCCCCCGAGGACAAGCCGTTGACGCGATGTTCAACATCACCCAAGGCTGACATCATGATGATCTCGATACGCCTTGTTTGCTTGAGGCGACTGGCGATTTGCAAACCGCCCTCGCCGGGCAGATTGACATCCAGCAGCAGCATATCGACCTCGAAACGGCTCATGATGGCATCCATCTGCGTTGCCGAACCGGCCTCCATGACCTCCATCCCGATACTCTCCAGCACGGCGCGTATGGGTGCACGGAAGTGTGCCTCATCGTCAACGATCAATACGCGCAACTGCTGCATCTAGCCGCCCCCTCAACAGGTAATGCCACGGAAAAAACAGTTCCCTGCCGACACTCGACACTCACCGCACCACCGTGCAGTTCAACAATCCGTTTGACAAAGAAAAGCCCCAGCCCTGATCCCTGCGGCTGTGTTTCCGATGATGCGCGATAGTATTTATCAAATATTCGTTTGCGTTCCTGTTCCGCAACACCCTGGCCGTCGTCAAATACTTCCACGGTTATCGGGGCGGTACTATTCTGCGGCGGGGATAGCAGCCGAACCTCGGTATTTTCGTGTTTGCGTGCAAACTTTCGGGCGTTACTGATCAGATTTGAAAACAAAATCGACACAAGGTAGCGATCTCCCTGTATGTGCAGCGCTGGAGGAGCATGCGCATCGACAAATCGAACACCGTACTCCTGACTCAAGCCCCTCAATAGTTCGACCAGATCGAGCGACGTCATGAACAATTCATTCTCTTCGATAACAGTCGAGATCCGCTCATCACTCAGGCAGCCATCAACCAGATCGCTAAGGCGCAAGGAAGTTTGCTGTATTCGCTCCAAACTTTCTCTAATGAAGGGGGCTGGAGGGTTATCGATCATCGCCACCGCATCGGCATTGGCCTTGATGATACTCAATGGGGTTTTGAACTCATGAGACAGCATGGCCATGAAGTCTTTCTGCTCACGCAAGGCAATACGCGCGACATCATGGGCCGCCGTAACCTCCTGCAACTGAAACTTTAATTGCTCACGCAGGCGATCAAAGACAATTACAACAATACCGACCATTACACCAATACTGGTAACTATTCCCAGCATGAAGATCAAGTAAGCACTCTTAAAGTCTGACTGACTCATGCTCGGCTGATCCAGAATGAAGAAAATCCTGATCACGCAAAGTAGGGTAGCCGTCGCAAAAACGATTGCCAGACCGCGCCGAGATAACTGTATTTGACCTTTCCATAACACCCAGCTGCTCATAAAAGTAAGGCAGCCTATCGCTATTGAGCTGATGAAAACGCGCTTACTCAGATCCTCACCATCTAGAAAAATAATAATCAGCGGGTAGAACACAAGTATGATGGCCATTGGCCAACGCCATTCCATGGCGAGATCGCAGAGCTGCCGTACTGCCTGATAGTAGAACGCGCCTGCGAGAAGATAGGCCGCATTTGACAGCAGAATCGATATCATCGGGTCGATGATGCCACGGGCCAGGAGAACCATAGGGGTGACCGCCTGACAGGCGCCAGCAATAGCCGCGTGCTTGAGGCCGGGAGTTTCCGGTAACAAACGATAAAGTAAATAAAGCGCGATAGCTGACAGGCATGAAATGACCGCCATCATCAGAAGTATGGTGTTGAAATCAAGCGCCACAAAAATCCTACCTTCTAATCAATCACCCGCCCAATACCTCGATCACAGCGAGAGCTGAGTGCAATGTGGCTCTTAAACTGGCGCCGGACCATCCTGCCAGCCACGCTCAGAGCACAGTAATAACGGAAGCCTGGCAGCGCAGTTTCTGATTGCCAAACTGCGACTTGAGCTTCGCTTGCGTATTGAGCGGGACAGATCACACTTCGAGTAAGCGCGTTGATAACCGCCTAGTAAGCTCTCAGCAGTGCACCAAAGGTTTCTGAACTTGGAGCACGAAACGCATCAGCAGAAGCCCTGCCCCCCCAGCACTCTAAAGCTTAAGCAAGTGTGATACCACAAAGCCATAGCAGCCGAGAGAAATGGCCCTGACGGCCGCCGATAAGGCTTACTCCAGCTAGAGCCCTCTTCCAGCTGGCCTGGATATAACGATGAAAACTCTCTTGGTCAGTCTCTTGCTCGCTCTCGGAGGACTGCTGTGGCTACTGTTCCTTGCTCCCGGACTGGCGCTCTACTACCTGTTCCACCGAGCGCGATCAGCTTAGTGCCAACCGATATCTCGTCCTACGGCGTATCCAACCGCCTCGCCCCAATTAAGAGCATCGCGGGCGGCGCACGCTAAGACAGCCTCATCTGGGTATCCCTGCCACAACTTCAAAGCACGCAAATCTCCGAGAGTGGCATCCACCATGCGCCGCATCGACAAGAGCAAGCGGGACGACGACGCGCCGCACCTGTGAAACGGCGACTGATCAGCCGCGCCGAGCCTTGAAAAATGCTTTCAGCAGCGCCCCACTCTCATCGGCCAACAAGCCGCCCTCCACCTGTACGCGGTGATTGAGAAAGCCCTGATCGAAGAACTGCCCCTGGCTGATCGCCGCCCCCGCGCGCGGTTCGCTGGCAGCGAACACCACGCGGGCGATGCGTGCATGCACGATCAAGCCGGCGCACATGCTGCAGGGCTCCAGCGTGACATACAGGGTGCTGCCTGGCAGCCGATAGTTCTGCACACTTTCCGCCGCCGCGCGGATCGCCACCATCTCGGCATGGGCACTGGGGTCATGCCGCAGAATCGGGCAATTGAAGCCCTGCCCGACCACTTCGCCATCCTGCACCAGCACGGCGCCAACCGGCACTTCACCCTGCTCGGCACCCAGGCACGCCTGCGCCAGCGCCAGGCGCATGAAATGCTCGTCACGCGAGCGGTCGATGATCTGCGGTCGTTTCATTGCATCAATCCGTAGGGCAACCCGCCACCTTGGGCGGCCTGAAAAACGGCGCCTACCCTACACCACTTCGATGGCCGCCATCAGCCCCGTTTCCATATGGTCGATGACATGGCAGTGGAACATCCACACACCGGGATTATCGGCCACGAAGGCGATGCGCGCTGTCTCGTTCTTGCCCAGCAGATAGGTGTCGGTGAAGTAGGGAATGATCTTGCGCCGGTCCGAGCCCAGTACCTTGAAGGTCATGCCGTGCAAATGGATCGGGTGCTGGTACTGCGCCATGTTACGCAGCACGAAAACGTAGTGGCCGTCCTTCTTCAGCGTGGCAATCGGACGGTCCGCACAGGTCTTGTCGTTGATGTCCCAGGCCTGGCCGTTGATCTGCCAGTACTTGTAGCTGCCGCCACGCTCGACATCCCCCGACAGCATAGCCGCCCACTCGAAGTTGAAACGCAGCGTCTCGGCGCGCGCCAGATCCGGCTCGGCAATCGGGTTGGCCGGCAGTGGCGGCGGCCAATCTCCGGCAGTTTCGGTGCTGGCGACGCCCTTCACGGTCGCCAGGCGCAGCGGCCCGTTGCGTAGAGATAACGCCTCTCCAGCAGCCGACACCTTGAGTGCCAGGTCAAGGCGCATGCCGGGGCCGAGCCAGTATTCCTTGCCCAAAGGGCGCGGCTGCACCGGATTGCCGTCCAGCGCATAGATGCGCGCCTCGCCGCCCGGCAGATTTAGGCGATAGGTGATGGTGCTGTCGACGTTGATCAGACGCAGGCGCACCACCTGCCCCGCCGGCAACTCCAGTGTCGGGTTGGGCTTGCCGTTGATAGTGGTCAGGCGCCCACGCGTGCCCTCGCGTGCGGCCTGGCGTGGTACCAGAAACTCGGTGAACGCGCCCTGCTCGTCGATATGCCAGGTTTTCAGGCTCAGCGTACGTTCATGGCGGAACCCCGTCGGCTCGCGCTCCTCGACGATCAGCGGGCCGACAAGGCCGCGCCCGAGTTGCTCGGCACTGGCGGTGTGCGGGTGGTACCAGAAGCTGCCAGCGTCGTGGCAGATGAAGTCATAGTCGAAGTATTCACCCGGCAGAACCGGTGCTTGGGAAACGTAGGGCACGCCGTCCATCTCCAGCGGCAGACGAATGCCATGCCAATGGATAGTGCTCTGCACATCGAGCTTGTTGATGAAGCGCACTCGCAAACGCTCGCCCTGGCGGCAACGCAACTCCAACCCCGGGGCCTGACCGCCATAGCCCCAGGCCGGCGTCTTGTGCCCCGGCACCAGCTCAAGATCAAGCGGCGCGGCGATCAGCTCGTAGTCATGGCTCGCCACGTTCTCCGGGCGCCCCAGCCAATAACGCACACCACCTGCGCCCAGGCCGGCCACACCCAGGCCAGCCAGGCCGGTAAGCACTTGTCTGCGGGTAAACGACATCTTCAACCTCGGCAATCTGCGGGCATACTCAATTGCGGTATCTTCTCATTTTCAACGAATGGAAAACGACCCCACTAGCAGAGTCGGGTTGCCGCAGCACCAATCTGCAGGCATGAAAAAACCGGCCTAAGCCGGTTTCTTCATACAGCACTTCGGGATCACTCCCACTCAATCGTCGCTGGCGGCTTGCTCGATACGTCGTAAGTAACGCGGGAAATGCCTTCGATTTCGTTGATGATACGGCCGCTGACGGTCTCCAGCAGCTCGTAGGGCAGGTGCGCCCAGCGAGCGGTCATGAAGTCGACGGTTTCCACGGCGCGCAGGGCGACGACCCAAGCGTAGCGACGGCCGTCACCAACGACGCCAACCGATTTCACCGGCTGGAATACAACAAATGCCTGGCTGGTCTTGTGGTACCAGTCGGCCTTGCGCAGTTCTTCGATAAAGATGTGGTCGGCGCGGCGCAGCAGGTCGGCGTATTCCTTCTTCACTTCGCCGAGGATGCGCACGCCCAGGCCTGGGCCCGGGAATGGGTGGCGGTAGACCATGTCGTAGGGCAGGCCGAGTTCCAGGCCGATCTTGCGCACTTCGTCCTTGAACAGTTCACGCAGCGGCTCGACCAGCTTGAGGTTCATCTCCTCCGGCAGACCACCGACGTTGTGGTGCGACTTGATCACGTGGGCCTTGCCGCTCTTGGCGCCAGCCGACTCGATCACGTCCGGGTAGATGGTGCCCTGGGCGAGGAACTGGATGTTATCCAGCTTGCTGGCCTCGGCATCGAACACGTCGATGAAGGTGCGGCCGATGATCTTGCGCTTCTTCTCCGGGTCGGCTTCGCCGGCTAGGTTGCCGAGGAACTGCTCTTCGGCATTGGCGCGGATCACCTTGACGCCCATGTTCTCGGCGAACATGGCCATCACCTGATCACCTTCGTGCAGGCGCAGCAGGCCGTTATCGACGAACACACAGGTCAGCTGATCGCCGATGGCCTTGTGCAGCAGCGCTGCGACCACCGAGCTGTCCACACCGCCAGACAGGCCCAGCAGCACGTTGGCATCGCCAACCTGAGCACGCACGGCAGCGATGGCGTCTTCGACGATGTTGGCCGGGGTCCACAGGGCTTCACAGCCGCTGATTTCCAGCACGAAGCGCGAGAGGATGCGACCGCCCTGCTTGGTATGGGTCACTTCCGGGTGGAACTGCACGCCGTAGTAGTGGCGAGTGTCGTCGCACATGGCGGCGATCGGGCAGCTCGGGGTGCTGGCGAGGATGTGGAAGCCTTCCGGCAGGCGGGTAACCTTGTCGCCGTGACTCATCCACACGTCGAGGCCCAGCACGCCGTCGGCGTCGACATGGTCTTCGATGCCGGCCAGCAGCTGGCTCTTGCCGACCACGTCGACACGGGCGTAGCCGAATTCACGCAGGTCGGAACCTTCCACCTTGCCACCGAGCTGCTCAGCCATGGTCTGCATGCCGTAGCAGATGCCCAGCACCGGCACATTCAGGTCGAACACCGCTTGCGGTGCGCGCGGGCTATTGGCTTCGTGCACCGACTCCGGGCCACCAGCGAGGATGATGCCGCGCGGGGCGAAGGCACGAATGTCCTCGTCGCTCATATCCCAGGGGTGCAGTTCGCAATAGACGCCGATCTCGCGAACGCGGCGGGCGATCAACTGGGTGTACTGGGAACCGAAGTCCAGAATGAGGATGCGGTGGGCGTGAATGTCGTGGGCCATGGCCGTCTCTCGTAGGTGTTCACAAATGACACGGGGCTGATCGAACAGCCCCGTTATTCATACATTGCAAAAATCGATTTGCCGCGTCGCGAGCGACGAGCAGGCAAGGCGGAGAGAAACGAGAAAGCGGAGTTTGCTGAAGCACGCATTTACTCACTTCGTTCGCCCTCCGGGCCGTCCTTTCGGACGTTCACTGGCGAGCCAGTGTCGAGTTTTTCTCCAACGCCGCATGCGCAAGCGCAGCAGCGTCAAATCGATTTTTTAGCCAACCCGATAGTTGGGCGCCTCTTTGGTGATCTGCACGTCGTGGACGTGCGACTCAGCCATGCCGGCACCGGTGATGCGCACGAACTCGGGCTTGGTGCGCATTTCCTCGACGGTGGCGCAACCGGTGTAGCCCATGGAGGCACGCAGGCCGCCCATCAGTTGGTGAACGATGGCACTCATCGCGCCCTTGTAGGGAACGCGGCCTTCGATACCTTCCGGCACCAGCTTCTCGGCACCGGCCGAGGAGTCCTGGAAGTAACGGTCGCTCGACCCTTGCGCCTGCGCCATGGCGCCCAGCGAACCCATGCCACGGTAAGCCTTGTAGGAGCGGCCCTGGAACAGTTCGACTTCGCCCGGGGCTTCTTCGGTACCGGCCAGCATGGAGCCGATCATCACGGCGGAAGCGCCAGCGACGATGGCCTTGGACAGGTCGCCGGAGAAGCGGATACCACCATCGGCGATCAGCGGCACACCGGTACCAGCCAGCGCGGCAGCAACGTTGGCCACGGCGCTGATCTGCGGCACACCGACGCCGGCAACGATACGCGTGGTGCAGATCGAGCCCGGGCCGATACCGACCTTGACGCCATCAGCGCCAGCTTCGACCAGCGCCTTGGCAGCGGCGCCAGTGGCGATGTTGCCACCGATCACCTGGACTTCCGGGAAGTTCTCCTTGACCCAGCGTACGCGGTCGATCACGCCTTTGGAGTGGCCGTGTGCGGTGTCGACGATGATCACGTCGACGCCTGCATTGACCAGAGCAGCCACGCGGTCACCGGTGTCGGCACCGGTGCCGACGGCAGCACCAACGCGCAGACGACCTTGATCGTCCTTGCTCGCCAGCGGGTAAGCCTTGGCTTTCTCGATGTCCTTGACGGTCATCATGCCCTTGAGGGTGAAGGCGTCGTCGACGATCAGTACCTTCTCGATGCGGTGCTTGTGCAACAGCTCACGTACGGTTTCCTTGTCGGCGCCTTCCTTGACCGTGACCAGGCGCTCTTTCGGCGTCATCACGTCACGCACCAGGGCGTCCAGGCGATTCTCGAAGCGCACATCACGGGAGGTGACGATGCCCACCAGATCGCCGTTGGACAGCACCGGAACACCGGAAATGTTATGCAGACGGGTCAGCTCGAAGAGGTCGCGCACGGTGGCATCGGCCTCGATGGTGATCGGATCCTTGACCACGCCAGCCTCGAACTTCTTGACCTTGCGCACTTCGGCAGCCTGCTGCTCGATGGTCATGTTCTTGTGGATGATGCCGATGCCGCCTTCCTGAGCCATGGCGATGGCCAGGCGCGCTTCGGTGACGGTGTCCATGGCAGCGGACAGCAGCGGGATGTTCAGTTCGATGCCGCGGGTCAGGCGGGTCTTCAGGCTGACGTCCTTGGGCAGCACCTCGGAATAACCGGGGATGAGCAGGACGTCGTCGAAAGTGAGTGCTTCTTGGCTGATGCGCAGCATGGAGGGCTCCCGAGCGGGAAAATAAGAAGCGCGGCATTATACCCAGCGAGCTCATTTCACTCAATGCAAAGTGTGTCTCTAGGCAGCCATACCTCGAAACACATAAAATAATGATTCTCAAAAACCCCTGCACTTGAGTGCCAAATGAAATTCAACCGCTTTTCCTTGAGTGGCCAAGGCGCCGCCCTTCTCACTTTTTGCCTGCTTCCAGTGGGCCACCTGCTGGCCCAGGAGCTGGAGCTGCCCAGCCAGGAAGTCGTCGCGGCGCCCGTGGCTGACGAGAATGGTTACCAGGCCAAGCGCGCCAGTACGGCGAGCAAATCTTCAGTGGCACTCAAGGATGAAGCCCAGTCGGTACAGGTGGTAACGCCACAGACCATCGAGGACTTTCAGGTCAGATCGCTGGACGATGCAATGAAGTTCGTCAGTGGCATGACCCAGAGCAACACCCTGGCTGGCACGCAGGATGGCTTCGTCAAACGCGGTTTTGGTAGCAACGCCGATGGCTCCATCCTGCGCGACGGCATTCGATCCAGCCTGTCGCGCAACTTCAGCGCCACCACTGAACGCGTGGAAGTGCTCAAAGGGCCGGCCTCGCTGTTATATGGCGCGCTGGAGCCGGGCGGCCTGATCAACGTCATCAGCAAGAAGCCGCAGTACCAATGGGGCACGCAACTGAGCGCGGACAGCTCCAGCTTCGGCGGTGGCAGCCTGGCAGTCGACGTTACCGGCCCCATTGCCGACAGCGGCCTGGCCTTTCGACTGGTTGCCGAGCGCCAGCACGAAGACTACTGGCGCAACTTCGGCGAAGAAGAACACAGTTTGATCGCCCCCTCGTTTAGCTGGGAAGGCGAACGCCTACGCCTGAACATCGCCTACGAATACAAGGAATACAGCACTCCGGTGGATCGTGGCACGGTGATCATCAAAGACAAACCGGCCAAGGTGTCCTATAACGACCGCTTCGGTGAAAGCTGGTCGAAGGCCGAAGGCATCGATGAACTGCTCACCGCCACCGCCGAATATCAGCTCAGCGACGACTGGTCGACCCGCCTCACCTATGGCTGGAACAACGAGCGCTACGACTATGCCGAAGCTCGCCCCAACGCGCTGAATGCCACTACAGGCGCGCTCAGCCGCCGTTCTGACGGTAGTGAGCATGACAACCAAACCCAATATCTGGCCTGGGACTGGATCGGCAACGCCAGCCTTTTTAGCCAACGACATGATCTGCTGATAGGCGCAGATACAGAGCGCGTCGACAATTTCCGTGGCGATACCTGGCGCGGCCCAGCAGTGGGTGGCTTCAACATCTACAACCCGATATACGGCAATCTCGCGGCGCCTTCGTTACTTAATCCGGCGCAAAGTGATCGCAGCGACGAGCTGCACTCACGCTCGATCTACGCGAAGGACAACTGGCATCTAAACGACCAGTGGATCGTGGTGCTTGGCGGTCGCTACCAGCGTTTCGAGCAACTCGTGGAACAAGGCCGCGGCGCAACCTATACCCGCACCACCGACCGTACCGATACCACCTTCCTGCCCTTCGGCGGCCTGGTATTCCAGCTGAGCGACCAGGTGGCGTTCTATGGCAACTACAGCCGCTCTTTCGTGCCCAATGCCTCGGATACCAATACTGGCCAAGCATTCGATCCCGAAGAAGGCCGCAGCTACGAGCTGGGGGTGAAACTCGATCTGCCTCAAGGCATCGGCGCCAGCCTGGCGCTGTTCGATATCGAGAAGGAAAACGTCGTGGTCACCAACAACTCCGTATCGGAAGCAGCAGGCAAGGTCGGTTCCCGCGGCGTGGAACTGGATATCACCGGCCGCCTGAGCGAGCGCTGGGAGCTGCTCGGCAGCTACGCCTACACCGATACGGAAATCCTCGATGACCCGGCCAACGAAGGCAACGAACTTGTCAACGCCGCGCGCAATGTCGGCAGTCTCTACCTCGTCCATCATCTGCATCTGCCCCAAGAATTGGGTCAGTGGCGACTGGGTGGCGGCGCCCGTTACGTCGGTGAGCGTGCCGGCGACAACGCCAACACATTCTGGCTGGATAGCTACACGGTAGCCGATGCCTTCGTCACTTGGGACAGCCAATTGCTTGGAGAGAAGACGCGCCTGCAACTGAACGTACGTAACCTGTTCAACGAGCGCTACTACTCCTCCAGCGGCGGCAATCTACGCGTTGCCGTAGGCGAGCCGCGCGAGCTGCGCCTGTCGGCCAGTGTTGAGTTCTAAAAAGCCTTTGTAGGAGCGGCTTCAGCCGCGAAGGGATTCGAGAACATCGCGGCTAAAGCCCCTCCCACAAGCGAGAGAGCGAGCCGCGCTCAAGCCGGATCGTCCACCCGCACCTGCCTCACCGCAAAGCCCAGGCGTTCGCCGAACTCTTCGACGAACGCCGGGCGCAGGCCGGCTTCAGCCCAGCCGTTGAAGATGAAGCCGAGGTTGGAAAAGCCGCACGGCTGCAGGAACAGGAAACCGTTGATGTCATCTTCATGCCCGCATTCCGGGCAGGTGAAGTTGTCGGTCTCCCCTGGCCACCACACCTCCAGGCTGTCGAACAGCGGCACGCCCACTTCCCTGCGGCATTCGGCGCAGCCCGCCTCTTCGAGAAAGCTGCGCGTCGGTACATAGATGCAGCGGTGGGTGATGATCTCCAAACCGTTGTGTGCCTGGCCATAAGGCAGCAAATCGGGACGCAGGGCGATACGCCGAGCGCCTGGCCCGATAGCGTAGGCCATACCGTTACCACCCTGGCCGCAGGTGGTAGGCAATGCCTCGACGATTTCCCGTTTGACCAGCCAGCGCAGCATGGCCTGGGCCTTTTGCTCGTGAGCGGGAAGCGTGGATATCTGCGGGACGAGGATCAGTTGCGCGGTCATGGTGTTCGAACGGCTGGCAAGGAAAGGGCGGCAGCTTAGGCGCTACCGCCGGCAAATCAAGCCCCGCGACAGATCACAGCAGCCTGCTGCGCTTCACGACGGGCCACCCAGCGAGCACGCAGCAGGTCGTAGATCCAGTTGAACGCCATGGTGTACGGCAGGAAAAACAGGATCAGCACGATGTCCAAGAGCAGCGCCTCGAGCAGACCGATCGACAACCACCAAGCCGCCAGCGGTACCAGCACGACGATCAAGCCCACCTCGAACAGCAGCGCATGGCTGACCCGCGCCCACAGCCCGCGCTCGAAACCCAGGCGACTCTGTGCCCGGTCAAAGAGGTAGTTGAACAGCATGTTCCACAACATCGCCACGGTGGAGAACATTAGAGTCAGCACACCCAGGTGCAGTAGCGGTTTGTCCATTGCCCAGGCCATGGCAGGCGCACAGATAAGCACGGCAATACCTTCGAAGGCCAGGGCGTGACCGATGCGCTCACGCAGAGAGCGCGGCAGGGGCTGAGTCATGAAGCGAACCTCGTGATAAGTGACGACGAGCGCTATGATCATCGGAATATCAGCCAATCCAAAGGCAGCTGCCATCGGCAAAACCGATATGAATATTTCACCTGAATCGCTGCAAGCCTTCGCTCAGGCCGCCAACTGCGGCTCGCTCAGCGCTGCGGCGCGGCGCCTGGGCAAGAGCCAGTCGACCATCAGCGAGGCCGTCGCGCGCCTGGAAATCGACCTGGGCGTGGCGCTGTTCGAGCGCGGCCCACGCACATTGCAACTGACCGAAGCCGGGGCCAGCCTGCTGGCCCACGCCGAAGAAGTCCTGTGCGCCAGCGACCGCCTGGCGCGACACGCGGCCGGTTTGGCCAGAGGCCAGGAAGCGCGCCTGACCCTGGCCCTGTCCGACGCCTACCAGCCGAAACAGTACGAAGTTCGTCTGCAGGAGCTGGATCAGCGCTTCCCCGACTTGCAGTTCGAAAGCCTGATCGCCGAACAAGCCGATGTGCTCGATCTGGTCACCCAGGGCCGCGCTCAACTGGGTCTGATCGCCGCATTACCCAGCTACCCGCCACATATCGCCCATGCCCGCCTGGAAATGAGCAGCGAGTTCGGCCTGTTCGTGGCCAAGGATCACCCGCTGAGCAAACAGGCCGAAGTGCGGCATGACGATTTGTCCCGCTGGCGCCTTCTGCGCCTGAGCAGCATCGCCCATGACGATGCCAACAGCGACGATCTACCCGGCAGCGGCGGACGCTGCTGGGCCGCACCGGACTACCTGATGCTGCTGGAAATGGCTCGCCTGGGCTTCGGCTGGGCCGAACTGCCACGACAACTGGTCGATGCCTACGGCTTCGGTGGCCTGCATGAGCTGCCCTGCAGTGGTTGGCCACGGCGGGTGACGGTGGACGCAATCTGGTCACGCCAGCGCGAACTCGGCCCGGTCGCAGCCTGGTTGCTCGAGCGTCTGCTGCAGGACACCTGATGAAGGTCGCACCTGCGGGCCTCTCGGCTTATCATGCCGCCCCATGATCAATGATCCCTTTGCTCGCCTGAACCTCGACCGCGAGGTGCTCAGTGTCAGCCAGCTCAACAATCGCGCCCGCCTGCTGCTGGAGGACGTGTTCGCCGGCATCTGGGTCGAGGGGGAAATCTCCAACCTCGCCCGTCCAGCCTCCGGCCACATCTACTTCACCCTCAAAGACAGCCAGGCGCAGGTGCGCTGCGCGCTGTTCCGGCAGAACGCTGCGCGTGTACGCCAGGCGCTGCGCGACGGATTGGCGGTGAAGGTACGCGGCAAGGTCTCGCTGTTCGAGGGGCGCGGTGACTACCAGCTGATTCTCGACGCCGTCGAGCCGGCCGGCGACGGCGCGCTGCGCCTGGCCTTCGAGGCGCTGAAGGAAAAGCTCGGCACCGAAGGCCTGTTCGCCACCGAACGCAAGACCGCCCTGCCCGCCCACCCCAAGCGCATCGGCATCGTCACCTCGCCGACCGGCGCAGTAATCCGCGACATCATCAGCGTCTTTCGCCGCCGCGCGCCGCAGGTGGAGCTGAACCTGATCCCCACTGCCGTACAGGGGCGCGAGGCCACCGCACAGATCGTGCGCGCCCTGCAACGCGCCGACGCGCAGGGTTTCGATGCGCTGATCCTCGCCCGTGGCGGCGGCTCGCTGGAAGACCTCTGGTGCTTCAACGAAGAAGCCGTGGCCCGCGCCGTGGCTGCGTGCGTCACGCCCATCGTCAGCGCCGTGGGCCACGAGACGGACGTTTCCATCGCCGACTTCGTCGCTGACGTGCGCGCGCCGACGCCTTCGGCCGCCGCCGAACTACTGGCCCCGGACAGCAGTGAGCTGGTGCAGCGCCTGCACAATCTGCAACGACGCTTGGTGCTGCAGATGCAGGGCCGTCTGGCCCGCGAACGCCTGCGTCTGGAAGGCGTGAGCAAACGCCTGCGTCACCCCGGCGAGCGCCTGCGCCAACAGGCCCAGCGCCTGGATGACCTGGACATGCGCCTGCGCCGCGCCTTCAACCAGCAACTGGCCAATCAGCGCGAACGCCTGGCCCGTCTCGACGCGCGCCTCGCCGCCCAGCATCCGGGCCGCAACCTGGCACTGTTGCGACAGCGTCTGGATGGCCTGGCTACGCGCCTGCCACGCGCCATGCAAGGCCAGCTACGCAGCCAGCGCCAGCAACTGGGCGCACTGGCCGCGCAACTGCAGATCGTCAGCCCCCTGGCCACCCTCAGTCGAGGCTACAGCATCCTCCTCGACGAACGCGGTCAGGCCATGCGCAGCGCCGCGCAGACCCAGCCCGGCCAGCGCCTCAAGGCGCGCCTGAGCGAAGGCGAACTGGACGTGCGCGTCGAAGATAACCACATACAACCGGCGACCTTGTCGCTACTGGATTGAGTCAATGCCAGCATCTCTGCGTAGGAGCGAGCTCTTCTCGCGAACATTCACGACCCGGAAGCTTCGCGGGCAGAGCCCGCTCCTACACAAGCTGTGTCTGTTCGTCCTGGCTCTGTGTCTTACCCTGCCCGCCCACGCCGAGGGTTTTATCACCCGCCTGCTGAACAAGTCGGTGCCGGGCGGTGTGGCGGTGGTCGATCTGGGCAACCCGGCGCAGGCACCCAAAGTGCGCTATCAGGGTAAGCAGGTGCTGACCGTTCACGAAGATGGCCAACGCTGGATCGCCGTTGTCGGCATCCCGCTCAGCGTCAAGCCAGGGACTCAACAGGTCGAGGTCGAGGGCGGTGGCCGCTTGACTTTCCAGGTCGGCGCCAAGCACTACGCCGAGCAGCGCATCACCATCAAGAACCAGCAGCAGGTCACCCCCAACGCCGCCAACCTGAAACGCATCGAGCGCGAGCTGGCCGAGCAGACCCGTGCCTACCAGCAGTTCAGCGCGCGCCAGCCGAGCAACCTGATGTTCGACAAACCGGTCAACGGCCCGCTGTCCAGCCCGTTCGGCCTGCGTCGCTTCTTCAACGGCGAGGAGCGCAACCCGCATTCGGGCCTGGACTTCGCCGCCGACCGCGGCACGCCGATCAAGGCTCCCGCTGCCGGCAAGGTGATCCTCATCGGCGATTATTTCTTCAATGGCAAGACGGTATTTCTCGACCACGGCCAGGGGCTGATCAGCATGTTTTGCCACCTGTCCGAGATCGACGTGAAGCTAGGCGACGAAATCTCCCGAGGCGGCCATGTGGGCAAGGTCGGCGCCACCGGACGCGCTACCGGCCCGCATCTGCATTGGAACGTCAGCCTCAACGATGCGCGGGTTGATCCGGCGATCTTCATTGGTGCGTTCAAGCCCTGAACCGACGCAGCGTGCAACACCTGCCGTTTGGGTTAACGACACATTTTTGCTAGGGTACGGCGGCTCAGATGGCCGGCCGTGTAGCGTCGGCCTTTCCTCCTGCCTGCTTCGGAGCCGGAAATGCCGAATGAGCTCACTACCTGGATGGACTGGCTGAACACTCAGCCGGAACTGCTCACCCTCACCGCTACCCTCGTCCTGATCGTCGCCGCCTGGCTGTCGAACTGGGTGGTCAAACGTATTCTGGTCCGCGTCATCTACCGGCTGGTCGGGGCGACCGCCCTGGGCCGCCATGGCCAGATCAAGGAAAGCGGTATCATCAAGCGCCTGTCCAACATCGTGCCGGCGCTGGTGCTGTCCAGCGGCGTGGTCTTGGTACCCGGCATGCCCGCTGCCGTAGTAGAAGTGACGCGCAACGTCTGCGGCGCCTTCGTGGTGCTGACCATCGCCATGGCCATCGGCGCCCTGCTGGATATTCTCAACACCCTCTACCAGCGCCGCCCGAATGCGCACCTCAAGCCGATCAAGGGCTATCTGCAGGTAATCAAGATTGCCATCTTCGCCATCGCCGCGATCCTGATGGTGGCTGCCCTGATCGACCGCTCTCCGCTGATTCTGCTGTCCGGTCTCGGGGCCATGGCTGCGGTGCTGATGTTGATCTTCCAGGACACTCTGCTATCGCTGGTGGCCAGCGTGCAGATCTCCTCCAGCGACATCGTGCGCGTCGGCGACTGGGTGGAAATGCCGCAGCTCAACGCCGACGGCGATGTGATCGACATCGCCCTGCACACGGTCAAGGTGCAGAACTGGGACAAGACCATCACCACCATCCCGACCAAGCGCTTCATCACCGACCCGTTCAAGAACTGGCGTGGCATGCAGGAATCCGGCGGACGTCGGATCAAGCGTGCGCTGTTCCTGGATCAGACCAGCGTTCACTTCCTCAGCGACGAAGAAATCGCACGGCTACGCCGCTTCATGCTCCTCGACGAATACCTCGACCGCAAGGATCAGGAGCTGCAGGACTGGAACACCAGGCTGGCCGAACACGGCAAGGAGGCGGTGAACACCCGCCGTATCACCAACATCGGCAGCTTCCGCGCCTACGTCGAGCACTACCTGCGGCATAACCCAAACATCCACCAGAACATGACCCTGCTGGTTCGTCAGCTCAGCCCGACTGCCGATGGCCTGCCGCTGGAAATCTACTGTTTCACCAATACCATCGCCTGGAATGCCTACGAAGGTATCCAGTCGGACATCTTCGACCACCTGCTGGCCATCCTCCCCGAGTTCGGCCTGCGCGTGTTCCAGCACCCGAGCGGTGCGGACATGCGCGAATTGCGGCCCACCATCGCCGAGCAGCCAAGGGCGGCGCAGTAAAACGCTAGTGGTGCGTCCCGGAACGACGTATTACAAAACCCTTGCCCCCCCACAGACAGGTCGGAGCTTGCCATGATCACCCTGCATCACCTGAACAACTCGCGTTCGCAACGTATTCTCTGGATGCTCGAAGAGATTGGTATCGACTATCAGGTCAAGCATTACCAGCGCGACCCGCAGACCATGCTCGCCCCTGCCGAGTTGCGCCAGGTGCACCCTCTGGGCAAGTCGCCGCTGATCACCGATGGCGAACTGACCCTTGCCGAATCGGGTGCCATCATCGAATACCTGGCCGAGCGCTATGGCGATTGGTTGCTGCCTGCCGCTGGCAGCGCGCAACGTTTGCGCTGCCGCTACTGGCTGCACTACGCCGAAGGATCGGCGATGCCGCCACTGCTGCTCAAGCTGGTCTTCGACAAGCTGCGCAGCGCGCCGATGCCGTTCTTCATCAAGCCAATCGCCCGTGGCATCGCGAACAAGGTCAGTCAGGCGTTCATCTCGCCGCAGTTGAAACTGCATTTCGACTACCTGGAGGGCCAACTGAGCGAGCACGACTGGTTCGCAGGCGATGCATTCAGCGCTGCCGATATTCAGCTCAGTTTCCCGCTTGAAGCAGCTGCCGCCCGTGGCGTACTCAACAACCACCCACGCCTGAGCGATTTCCTGCAACGCATCCATGCCAGGCCAGCCTATCGCCGTGCCCTGGAAAAAGGCGGCGCCTACGACTACGCCGACTGAAGACGGATCATCGAGGGACGGGGGCGAGCCTGTGCACGCCCCCTGGAAACACGATTCGCCGAAAACATCACTTTCAAAGCAATAAAATCCGCCAACAAAAGCTATCCAGCAATAAATCGGCGTTTTTTAAGCAAGCATTGCCATATCCACCTGCTATGGATAGGGTGCCCACATGAAAAACATCTTTCTCGTCCGCCAGCTCGCATGCCTGCGACTGGTCAGCCCGCGACTGCGAAGCCCCGCCTGAAACCCCGTTTCATGGCCGCCCGGCCTCGTGTTCGACTCCCATTTCGCAGGACCCTCTCATGACCATGCTCAACGACCCGTCGAAGAAGTACCGCCCGTTTACTCAGATCCAGATTCCGGACCGCACCTGGCCGGACAAGATCATCGACAAGGCGCCGATCTGGCTGTCCACCGACCTGCGCGACGGCAATCAGTCGCTGATCGAGCCGATGGATGCCGAGAAGAAGATGCGCTTCTTCAAGTGTCTGTTGGCAGTAGGTTTGAAGGAAATCGAAGTGGGCTTCCCGTCCGCCTCGCAGACCGACTTCGACTTCGTCCGCGAGCTGATCGAAGGCGGCCACATTCCGGACGACGTGACTATTCAGGTGCTTACCCAGGCCCGTGACGACCTCATCGAGCGCACCTTCGAGTCGCTCAAAGGCGCCAAGAAGGCCATCGTCCACTACTACAACGCCTGCGCACCGAGCTTCCGCAAGATCGTCTTCAACCAGGACAAGGCCGGCGTCAAAGCCATCGCCGTGGCCGCTGGCACCACCATCAAGCGCCTGGCCGATGCCGCGCCGGAAACCCAGTGGGGCTTCGAGTATTCGCCAGAAGTGTTCAGCAGCACCGAAATCGACTTCGCCGTCGAGGTGTGCAACGCGGTGATCGGCGTGTTCCAGCCGACCCCGGCGAACAAGCTGATCCTCAACCTGCCAGCCACCATCGAGTGCGCCACGCCGAACAACTACGCCGACCAGATCGAGTGGTTCGGTCGTCACATCGACCGCCGTGACAGCGTGCTGATCAGCGTGCACACCCACAATGACCGTGGCACCGGCGTCGCGGCCTCGGAGCTGGCCGTCATGGCCGGCGCCGACCGCGTCGAAGGCTGCCTGTTCGGTAACGGCGAGCGCACCGGCAACGTCTGCCTGGTGACCCTGGCGCTGAACCTCTACACCCAGGGCGTGAACCCCGAACTGGATTTCTCCGACATCGATACCGTGCGCAAGGTGGTCGAGGACTGCAATCAGATCCCGGTGCACCCGCGCCATCCGTATGTCGGCGACCTGGTCCACACCGCGTTTTCCGGCTCGCACCAGGACGCCATCCGCAAGGGCTTCGCCCAGCAGAAGGACGATGCTCTGTGGGAAGTGCCGTACCTGCCTATCGATCCGGCCGACATCGGCCGTGACTACGAGGCGGTGATTCGTGTGAACAGCCAGTCCGGCAAAGGCGGCATCACCTTCCTGCTCGAGCAGGAATACGGCATCAGCCTGCCACGTCGCATGCAGATCGAGTTCAGCCAGGTGGTGCAGCGTGAAACCGATCGCCTCGGCCTGGAAATGACCGCCGCACAGATCCACCAGTTGCTCGAAACCGAATACCTGCAAGCGCGCAGCCCCTACGCCCTGAAAGGCCATCGCCTGCAGGAAGAAAACGGCACCAGCGCGGTGGATGTGGAAGTCATCGAAGGGAGTGAGAACCACCATTGGCGTGGCATCGGTAAAGGCCCGCTGGAAGCGCTGGCTGCCGCGCTGCCGGTCGCAGTTGAAGTCATGGACTATAGCGAGCACGCCATCGGTGCCGGCACCAACGCCAAGGCGGCTGCCTACATCGAACTGCGCGTCAATGGCGGTCGTGCCCTGCACGGCATCGGTATCGACGAGAACCTGACCACCGCAAGCTTCCGCGCCCTGTTCAGCGCCTTGAACCGCGCCCTGAGCCAGGCCGAGTCGCAAGCGGCCTGAGCCTTCAGCGCCACTCACAAAAACGCCGGGCAATGCCCGGCGTTTTTGTATGCGTAACCCGGATGAAATCCGGGAACTTGACACTCAAATATCGAAAATCATCAGCACCGCGAACATCAGTGCGGCCAGGCCAATTGTGAACATCAGGCCAATACCTGCCGCCCGCCAGTTGGAGAGGTACGCGCCACCCGCCTTGGCGTGCTGCTTGAGGTCGGCCTCCATGAGGTTCTTGGCCAGCATGATCATCGCCATCAACTGTGCGATGGCGAACGGCATGGCAGGCACCTCCTCGGGCAAGACGAAAGCCAGGACCAGGGTCACCACCAGAAGGAAGACGGAAATACCCCAGACCACTGCCACTCGATCCGCCTTCCCCAGCAATTGCAGGTTATGCGCTAGCAGCCACGCGCCTGCCAGTGGCGTGCCGATGAAGGTCGCCAGGCCGACGCCAGCGATGCTGTAGAGCGGTGACTGAGTGGTGATGCTCGGCTGCAGGTCGGCCTGCGGCGTCTGGAAGGGATTGCTCTGTTGCACGTCCATGTCATGTAGCTCCTTGTTCAGTCGAATGTAAAGGCGTCCGCGTCCAAGTGCGCCGGGAAGCACTCGCGATAGGTACTCAGAGCATCATGCGACAGTCGAGTGCGGAACACACCATCACCCTCGCCTGCCGTCAGCAGCGCCTCGCCCTGAAAGTCCAGCACCTGGGAGTCGCCAGTATAACCGTGGCCCTTGCCGTCCTCGCCGACGCGGTTCACAGCCGCGACATAGCACAGGTTCTCGATGGCTCGCGCCGGCAGCAGGCGGTTCCAGTGCTGGCGACGCGCCCCCGGCCAGTTGGCGGTATACAGTAGCAGGTCGGTACCGCCGGCGTCACGGCTCCAGACGGGGAAGCGCAGGTCGTAGCAGATCAACGGGCGCACGCGCCAGCCCTTGAGGTCGAACACCACCCGCTGATCGCCAGCGCTGTAATGCTTGTGCTCACTGGCCATGCGAAACAGGTGGCGTTTGTCGTAATACGCGAAAGAGCCATCCGGGCGCGCCCAAAGCAGGCGATTACGGTAGCTGCCGTCAGCGGCCTGAATGATCAGACTGCCGCAGATCACCGCGCCGATACGCTGCGCCTGCTCGCGTAGCCAGACGCTGCTGGGTCCATCCTCAGGCTCAGCCAATTCGGCCGACTCCATGGAAAAACCGGTGGTGAACATCTCCGGCAGGATCACCAGATCAGCGCCACGCGCCTGTTCCAGCAAGGTCTGGAAGTGCTCGCGGTTGGCGGCCGGATCGTGCCAGGCCAACGTGGTCTGGATCAGCGCCAGTTCGAGATCGGGTTTGTTATTCATTTGTAGGCCTCGCTCACCGTAAGGCGGGTGAAACCCGCCAACACCTCAGAGGCGGGTTACACCCGCCCTACCCCTCATACCGCGCTGAGCTTCTCCGCCGCCTGGCGCAGGGTTTCCTCGCGCTTGGCAAAGCAGAAACGTACCAGGCGCATACCCTTAGGCGCTGACTGATAAAACACCGACACCGGAATTGCCGCCACGCCATGTTCGCGGGTCAACCACTCGGCCATGGCCACGTCGTCCAGATCAGGGCGAATGGCCGAATAGTCGGCCAGCTGGAAATAGGTACCCGGCGCGCGGGTGAAGGTGAAGCGCGAGCCAGCCAGCAGGTCGCAGAACAGGTCGCGCTTGGCCTGGTAAAAGGCCGGCAGTTCTTCGACATGCTCGGGGTGCGCGGCCATGAAGTCAGCCAGCGCGAACTGCAGCGGCGTCACGCCGCAAAAGTTGACGTATTGGTGGATCTTGCGCAGCTCGGCGGTCAGTGCCGGTGGCGCCACCACGTAGCCGGTCTTCCAGCCGGTGACGTGATAGGTCTTGCCGAAGGAGCTGACCACGAAGGCGCGCTGATACAGCTCGTCGTGGGCCAACACGCTGGCATGCCGCTGGCCGTCATAGATCAGGTGCTCGTAGACCTCGTCGCTGATCACATGAATATTGCGCCCACGAATCAGCTCCGCCAGCTTGTCCAGGTCGGCACCGGTCAGCAGCGCACCGCTCGGGTTGTGCGGGGAGTTGAGGAAGATCAGTCGGGTGCGCGGCGTGATCGCATCGGCCAGACGCTGCCAATCGACAGCGAAGTCCGGCAATGCCAGCGGTACATGCACGCAACGCCCACCGGCCAGCTCCACCGACGGCTCGTAACTGTCGTAGCAAGGGTCGAGCACGATGGCTTCATCCCCTGGATGAATCAGCGCCTGCACCGCGCAGAAGATCGCCTCGGTGGCCCCCGGCGTGATGGTGATCTCGCTATCGGCATCGCGCTGCACGCCGTAGCTGCGGGCGAGCTTGGCCGCCACCTGCTGGCGTAGCGCGGGCAAGCCGGTCATTGGCGAATACTGGTTGCGTCCTTCCATGACGTGGCGCGCCACGGCCTCACGCAGTGCCTGCGGCCCATCGAAGTCGGGAAAGCCCTGAGACAGGTTGATCGCGCCAACGTCGGCAGCGAGCTGGGACATGCGCGTGAAGATGGTGGTGCCGACGTTGGGCAGTTTGCTGGCGAGCATCGCGACTTCCTGGAAGAACAAGGCAAGCCGCGAGGATAGCCGAAGGGCGCAGCAGGCGGCACCTGCTGTGCTTATGAAAAAGAGTTGGAAGCTTATGCCGTGCGCGCCGGACGATCACCGGCGCACACCCTGGCGCAAAGCTTACTAGCGCTTGTCCTTGCGCTTCTTCTCGGCCTTCTTGTGGTGGCTCATCAGCCGACGCTTCTTGTTCACCTGGCGATCCGTGAGCTTGTTCTTGTTGCCCTCGTAGGGGTTCTCGCCGCCCTTGTACTCGATACGAATCGGCGTACCGACCAGCTTGAGCACACGGCGGAATGTGTTTTCCAGATAACGGGAGTAGGCACGCGGTACGGCGTCGACCTGGTTACCGTGGATCACGATCAGCGGCGGGTTGGCACCGCCCAGGTGGGCATAGCGCAGCTTGATGCGGCGACCGTTGACCAGAGGCGGCGCGTGGTCGCTGACGGCATCTTCGAGAATCTGCGTCAGGCGGCTGGTCGGCCAGCGGGTGATGGCCGACTTGAACGAGGCCTGCACCGACTTGTACAGATGGCCCACGCCAGTGCCGTGCAGGGCGGAAATGAAGTGGATATCGGCGAAGTCGACGAAGAACAGCCGACGCTCCAGCTCGGTCTTCACATAATCCTTCTGCCCCTGGTCCATGCCATCCCACTTGTTCAGGGCGATGACCAGGGCGCGGCCGCTTTCCAGCACGAAGCCGAGCAGGTTGAGGTCGTGGTCGACCACGCCTTCGCGGGCGTCCATGACGAACACCACGACGTTGGAGTCCTGAATGGCCTGCAGCGTCTTGACCACGGAGAATTTCTCCACAGCCTCGAAGATCTTGCCGCGCCGGCGCACACCGGCGGTGTCGATCAGGGTGTACTTCTCGTCGTCACGCTCGAACGGAATATAGATGCTGTCGCGCGTGGTGCCGGCCTGGTCATAGACGATGACCCGCTCTTCACCGAGCATGCGGTTGACCAGGGTGGACTTGCCGACGTTGGGGCGACCGATGATGGCCAGCTTGATGCCGTCCTTCTCGCTCGGGCCGGGAATGCGCTTGGCCTCCTGGCCTTCCAGCACTTCCTCCTCTTCGGCCCCCTCCTCCGGCTCGCCGGCGTCCTTGGGGAACGCGCCGAGCACCACTTCCAGCATCTGGGTGATGCCGCGGCCGTGAGCACCGGCAATCGCCAGTGGCTCGCCCAGGCCCATGGGGCTGAACTCGGCGCGAGCCAGGTCGACATCGAGGTTGTCGACCTTGTTCACCACCAGGAAGCTCTGCTTGTTACGACGGCGCAGGTGCTCGCCGATCATCTGGTCGGAGGCAGTCATGCCAGCGCGCGCGTCCACCAGGAACAGCACGGCATCGGCCTCTTCGATGGCCTGCAGCGACTGCTCGGCCATCTTCGCGTCGATGCCTTCCTCGTCACCGGAAATACCGCCAGTGTCGATCACGATATAGGTGCGCCCCTGCCACTTCGCCTCGCCATACTGGCGGTCGCGGGTCAGACCGGACAGGTCGCCGACGATAGCGTCGCGGCTGCGGGTCAGGCGGTTGAAGAGCGTGGACTTGCCGACATTCGGCCGGCCCACCAGGGCAATTACGGGAACCATCAGGCTCTCCACTCGGTTAATTCAGAAAATGCAAAGGCCGCTGCAGGGGCAGCGGCCAGGATGTTTCATGCTGTCGGGTGTACCGGCAGCATAGCGTGTTACTTGATGGTCAGTGCCACCAACTTGCCGCTATTACCGTAGACGTACAACCAGTCACCCACCACCAACGGCTGGGCACGCAGGCCGTCGCTGTCGATGCGGGTACGGCCAACGAAGCGACCATCGACCTGGCTCAGCAGGTGCAGATAGCCTTCCAAGTCGCCGACGGCGACATAGCTGGAGAACACTGCCGGGCCCGAGAGCTGGCGACGCGCCATCGAATCGTTGCTCCACAGGGCCGAAGCGCTGCGCTCGTCGATACCTTCGACGGTGCCGTTGGCCATGCTGACATAGACGTTACCGAAACCTTGAGCGACGCCAACCGAGCTGGATGCCTCGCGCTGCCAGAGTACGCGACCGGACTCCAGATCCATGGCCGCGACACGACCCTGGTAGCTCACTGCGTAGACGGTGCCACCGGACAGCAGCAAGCCGCCGTCGATGTCGACAACACGCTCCAGTTCGGAACGACCCTGCGGGATGGCCACACGCTGTTCCCATACCGGCAGACCACGTTGGGCATCGACGGCAATGACCTTACCGCTGGACAGGCCCGCGACCACCAAGCGGTTGGTCACCAGCGGTGCGCCGGTGCCGCGCAGGGTCAGTACGGCCGGGGTGTTCTCGACGATCCAGCGTTGGCTGCCGGTGCTGGCATCGAAGGCAATCAGACGGTCGTCCTGGGTCTGCACCACGACGATATCGCCATTGGTGGCCGGGGCAGCCAGCACTTCGCTGGTCACGCGCGAGCGCCACTGCTCTTCACCGTCGCTGGAATCGAGCGCGATCACTTCGCCCTTGAGCGTACCCAGCAACACCTGACCGTAGCCGACGCCAATGGCGCCGGATACCGGGATTTCAAGCTTCTTGCGCCAAATGACCTTGCCGCTGGTGCGGTCCATTGCCATGACCAGACCTTCGACATCAGCGGCGTAGATCACATCACCGTCGATGGCCGGCACCAGCATGTTGAAGGTATCGCCCTGACCATCACCAACGGAGCGGCTCCACTCGGTACGCAGCTCGACTTCGGCGTCGAACTTGGTCAGTTCGGCGGGCGGCAGTTCCTTCTTGCTATTGCTGCTGCAACCCACGGCCAGAACGGCCAGAGCCAGCAGTGCGGCATTCTTCCAACGCATCACGTCACGCATCCCCTTTTGCCAGGTCGTCCAGCTTCATCTGCAGACCGCCGACAGCGGCGTCTTCGGCCAGCGCATCCTTGGCCTTCTGATAGGCGGCGTGCGCGTCATCGCTGCGACCCAGCTGTACCAGCAGATCGCCCTTGAGTTCTTCGCGGCTGGCGAGGAAAGCGTCCTCGACCTTGGCATCGAGCAGCTTCAGCGCATCGTCAGTCTTGTCCTGAGCCGCCAGCACGCGGGCCAGGCGTTGACGCGCCAGCTCACCGAGCGTGGCATCGGCTGGCTTGTCGAGCACGCGCTGCAGCGCGGCAGCGGCATCGTCGAGACGGTCGGCTTCGACGGCGACCTTGGCGACGAACAGGTTGCCGTATTGGGCGTAATGGCTACCGCCAAATTCGCTGTCGAGCTTACCGGCCAGGTCGGCAACTTTCGCGGCATCGGGTTTGCCGGCTGGGTCCAGTGCCGTTTCCAGCAACTGCTGATAAAGCACCGAGGCGCCTTGCGCCTGGTTGTCCTGGTACTTCTGCCAGCCCTGCCAGCCGAATACAGCTACCAGCGCCAGCACGCCACCGGCCAGCAAAGGCTTGCCGTTGCGATCCCACCAGTCCTTCATTTGCGCGATCTGTTCGTCTTCGGTCTGCATGTCTAACCCCGTACTCCTAATCGAGAACCTGCTCAGGCCTGCTGGCAGGCAGCCAGATGCTCAGCCAGAGCATCCCAGGCAACACTTTGTTGTTCACTGTCGTCGCGCAGCGGTTTGCAACCTACCACGCGCCCAGCCAATTCGTCGTCCCCCAGAATCAGCGCATAGCGTGCGCCGCTCTTGTCGGCCTTCTTGAACTGGCTCTTGAAACTGCCACCACCAGAGTTGAGCAACAGGCGCAGTCCCGGCAATTCGTCACGCAGACGCTCGACCAGTGTCAGCGCCGCCAGCTCGGCAGCATCGCCGAAGGCACAGATGTAAACATCGGCGGGGCGGTTGAGGTCAGCCGGTAGCAACTGCAGGGTTTCCAGCAGCAGCACCAGACGCTCGACCCCCATGGCGAAGCCGACGCCTGGCGTGGCCTTGCCACCCAACATGGAAACCAGGCCATCATAACGACCACCGGCGCACACAGTGCCCTGGGCACCGAGCTTGTCGGTGACCCACTCGAACACGGTGCGATTGTAGTAATCCAGACCGCGCACCAGTTTGTGATTGATCTGGTAGCGAATGCCGGCCGCATCCAGGCGCGCCTTGACGCCCTCGAAGTGCAGGCGCGATTCCTCATCGAGGTAATCGCCCAAGGTCGGTGCGCCTACCAGCGCGGCCTGGGTCGCCTCGTTCTTGCTGTCGAGGATACGCAGCGGGTTGGTGGTCAGGCGACGCTGGCTGTCTTCATCCAGCTGATCGAAACGCTCCTGCAAGTAGGCTACCAGTGCGTCGCGATAAGCCGCTCGCGCCTCACTGGAGCCCAGGCTGTTGAGCTGCAGGGTCACCGCGTCGGCCAGGCCGAGCTTTTTCCACAAACGCCAGGTGAGCACGATCAGCTCGGCGTCGACGTCCGGCCCCGGCAGGTTGAAAGCTTCCACGCCCACCTGATGGAACTGGCGATAGCGACCTTTCTGCGGCTTCTCGTAGCGGAACATGGGGCCGGCGTACCACAGTTTCTGCACCTGACCGCCGCCAGACAGCCCATGCTCGAGAACCGCACGCACGCAACCGGCAGTACCTTCGGGACGCAGGGTCAGGGATTCTTCGTTGCGATCAAGGAAGGTGTACATCTCCTTGTCGACCACGTCGGTGCCTTCACCGATACCGCGAGCGAACAGCTCGGTGTACTCGACGATAGGCAGGCGGATTTCCTTGTAGCCATAGCCATCGAGCAGGCTGACCAGGGTACTTTCCAGGTAGCGCCAGGCAGGCGTCTGCTCCGGCAGGATATCGTTCATGCCACGAATGGCTTGCAGGGACTTGCTCAAGTGTATTCCTTACGCACGGATCAGCCGCGCACGATCACGGCCGCATCGGCGGCGACCTTTTCGGCCGCCTTGTCGCGGATGAGCTTTTCCAGCTCGTCCACCAGGTTTTCGTTGGTCAGCTTCGAGGCGGGCTTGCCGTCGATATAGACCAGGTTGTTCGGGCTACCGCCGGTGAGGCCGATATGCGCCTCCTTGGCTTCGCCGGGCCCGTTGACCACGCAGCCGATCACGGCAACGTCCAGCGGTACCAGCAGGTCCTCGACACGCGTTTCCAGCTCGTTCATGGTCTTGACCACATCGAAGTTCTGCCGCGAACAGCTCGGACAGGCGATGAAGTTGATACCGCGGGAACGCAAACGCAGGGATTTGAGGATGTCGAAGCCGACCTTGATCTCTTCCACCGGATCGGCGGCCAGGGAGATACGGATGGTATCGCCAATACCGTCGGCCAACAGCATGCCCAGGCCGACTGCCGACTTGACCGTACCGGAACGCAGACCGCCCGCCTCGGTGATACCCAGGTGCAGCGGCTGCTCGATCTGCTTGGCCAGCAGGCGATAGGCTTCTACGGCCATGAAGACGTCGGAGGCCTTCACACTGACCTTGAAGTCGGGAAAATTCAGGCGATCGAGGTGTTCGACATGACGCAGCGCCGACTCCACCAGAGCTTCCGGGGTCGGCTCGCCATATTTCTTCTGCAGATCCTTTTCCAGCGAACCGGCATTAACGCCGATGCGAATCGGAATGCCCTTGTCACGGGCAGCCTCGACCACCGCCCTGACGCGATCCTCGCGACCGATGTTACCCGGGTTGATCCGTAGGCAATCGACGCCCAACTCGGCCACGCGAAGGGCGATCTGGTAATCGAAGTGGATGTCGGCCACCAGCGGAACACGCACCTGCTGCTTGATCCGGCCGAAGGCTTCGGCCGCATCCATATCCGGCACGGAGACGCGCACGATGTCAGCACCGGCATCTTCCAGGCGACGGATCTGAGCCACGGTCGCAGCCACATCGTTGGTGTCGGTATTGGTCATGCTCTGCACGGCGATCGGCGAATCGCCGCCCACCGGTACCGAGCCAACCCAGATCTTGCGCGATAGTCGGCGCTTGATCGGCGATTCGCAATGCATGCTTTACAACCCCAGTTTCAGGCGCGCGGTTTCGCCAGTCATGTGCGGTGCAACGTCCACGCTTTGGCCGTTGTAGGTGACCTGGGCGCCACGGGCAAAGCCCAGGCGCAGCTCCATCGGTGCTTTGCCAGTCAGTTCGATGCTTTCTCCACTGCGTTTGAGCGCGCTGAGCAGCACCTTGCCATCGGCATCGGTCACTTGTGTCCAGCAATCAGCAGTGAACTGCACGTTGAGCGCACCCTGCCCGGCTGGAACGGCAACGGGGGCGGCAGGCTCCGTGGCAGGCGCTGTTATATTGGCAACTGCTGGCTCATTCGCCACGGCGGTTGCCGGAGTTTCTGGCGCGCTTTCCGGCGCAACATCTGAAGCTGCAGGCTGTTCTGCGACCGAGGACCCTTCCGGTGCCTCACCCGGCTCGACTGGCAACAGCAGAGGGCTGCCCTGCTCGCCGCCCTGAGCATCGACTACCGCCTGATCTTCCGGCTCGGCAAGAGAATGCACCTGAGTGGTACCGTCGGCCCCCTCGACTTCTACATGTTCCAGGCCCAGGTCAGCCAGGCTGGCACCTGGGCGCCCCTGATCTTGCCACCAGACAAAACCGCCGCCGATCAACGCCAGCAACAACAGGAAACTCACCAGACGCAGGATGCTCTGCGAATAACGCACAGGCTCTTCGATACGACCAAGGGCATGCACACTGCTGCCGGTGGCATCGGTACCGGTGAACTGATCGAACTCCATCACCAGTCGGTTCTGGTCCATTTCGAGCAGCTTGGCGTAGGCACGGATATAGCCACGCGCAAAGGTGGTGCCCGGCAGCTTGTCGAAAGCGCCGGCTTCGATCTGGGCCAGACGTTGTGGCGTCAGGTTGAGCTGAGCAGCCACTTCGGCAACGCTCCAGCCTTTGATTTCCCTGGCCTGGCGCAGGGTTTCACCTGGATTTGTCGACATCGGCTGAGCCACTTCGCTATGTGCCGCGTTCATTGTTGCCCCGAAACAAATTGCTGATATTCCTGAGAGGCCGGATACAGACGACGCAACTGCAGGCCCAGGCTGGCGGCCTTGTCACGATCCTCGAATACATTGGCCAAGCGTACGCCGAGCAACAGGCTGCGCGCATTCTGTGGTGCCATTTCGCTGTAGCTGTCGTAGTAACGACGCGCCGGCACATATTCTTTGTCCTCATAGGACAGCACCGCCATCTCCAGCAACGCACGTGGCTGACGGCTACTCAAGCGCAAGGAACGCTGGAAATATTCCTTGGCTTGCTCGCGCTGACCGAGTTGCAGAGCGGTCAGCCCCAGGTTCTCGAACACTCGGGAGCGCTCCGGATAGAGATTGTCCTCAGTCGCTTTGAGATAAGTGCTCATGGCGTCCTGATAGCGCTTCTGCTCGAACAAAAAACCACCATAGTTGTTCAGCAGACGGGGATCCTTCGGTCGCTGGGCCAGCGCTTTGCGGAAATGCTCGTCGGCCAGCTTCGGTTCCATTTCTATTTGGAACGCCATAGCCAATGCGGCGTTGGCGTCGGCGCTGGAAGGGTCCAGATCGAGTGCACTTTTCAGTGGCACCTTGGCGCGCTGGGTATCGCCTTGCTGGATATAGGCGAGGCCCAGCTGAACATAGGCATCACGTGCCTCATCACGCCCTTTCGCCGTACGCATGGGGTCGACATCGCCCGTGGTCACACAACCAGCAAGCAGACTGACAACGAGCAATAACAGCGCAGGGCGCAGGGTCATAGGCATCCTCTCTTCAATTTCGATTGGCGGCAGTACGAGGCTCTTGCGCCTCGTTGCCCAGCTGGCGCACGGCGATGTAACGCTCGCTGCGCCGAGTACGATCCATGACCTGGCCAACCAACTGGCCGCAGGCCGCATCGATATCGTCACCACGCGTCGTGCGTACCGTGACGTTATGACCAGCCTTGTGCAACAGGTCCTGGAAGCGGCGCATGGCGTTATTGCTCGGCCGCTCGTACCCCGAGAAGGGGAAGGGATTAAACGGAATCAGGTTGATCTTGCAAGGTACATCGGCCAGAAGTGCGATCATCTGCTCAGCGTGCTCAGGCTGATCGTTGACGCCCTTGAGCAGGGTGTACTCGATGGTCAGCACACGCTTTTCGCCCAGTTTGGAGACGTAGCGCTTGCACGCTGCCAGAAGCATCTCCAGCGGGTACTTCTTGTTGATCGGTACCAGCTGATTACGCAGTTCGTCGTTGGGCGCGTGCAACGACAGCGCCAGAGACACGTCGATGACTTCGGCCAGCTTGTCGATCATCGGCACCACGCCAGAGGTGGACAGCGTCACTTTGCGCTTGGAGATGCCATAACCAAGGTCGTCCATCATGATCTGCATGGCAGAGACGACGTTATCGAAGTTCAGCAGCGGCTCGCCCATGCCCATCATCACCACGTTGGTGATGGCACGATCAATCTTCGCCGGCACGCTGCCGAAGGATTTGTTGGCGATCCATACCTGGCCGATGATCTCGGCGCTGGTCAGATCACTATTGAAGCCTTGTTTGCCGGTGGAGCAGAAGCTGCAATCCAGGGCACAACCGGCCTGGGACGAAACACAAAGCGTGCCGCGACCGTTCTGCGGGATATAAACGGTTTCCACACAGCTACCCGACGCCACACGCACCACCCACTTGCGCGTGCCATCGGCAGAAATATTTTCGCTGACCACTTCCGGGCCGCGAATCTCGGCAGAGGCCTCGAGCTTCTCGCGCAAGGCCTTGCCGACATTGGTCATGGCGGCGAAATCATCGACGCCAAAGTGGTGAATCCACTTCATTACCTGGCCGGCACGGAAGCGCTTCTCGCCGATGGACTCGAAGAACTGTTCCATTTCCGGCTGGGTCAGGCCCAGCAGGTTGATCTTGCCGGTGGTATTGGTCATGGCTTCACCCTCGCATCATTCGCCAATCAGCGAATGCGCGCGCACTGCTCGGTAGCGGAGAAGAAGTAAGCGATCTCGCGAGCAGCGGAGGCTTCGGAATCCGAACCGTGAACAGCGTTTTCGTCGATGGAAACGGCGAAGTCAGCACGGATGGTGCCGGCAGCGGCTTCTTTCGGGTTGGTGGCACCCATCAGCTCACGGTTCTTGGCAACGGCGTTTTCGCCTTCCAGAACCTGAACGATGACCGGACCGGAGGTCATGAAAGCAACCAGGTCCTTGAAGAAGCCACGCTCGCTGTGCTCAGCGTAGAAACCAGCGGCTTCGCGCTCGGACAGTTGCACCATCTTCGAAGCAACAACGCGCAGGCCGGCTTTTTCGAAACGGGTGGTGATCTCACCGATGACGTTCTTGGCAACGGCGTCAGGCTTGATGATGGAGAAAGTACGTTGAACAGCCATGTGAAGCTCCAGAAACTTTAGGGTTAAAGCGAAAAATTAAACCCGCGAATTATACGCGGGTTCCGGTTAAAAGCGTAGGGCGGGCGCCGTAAGCGCCTGTTTCAATCGAGTTCTTCGATCCAGGCGGCCTGTATCGCCTCCAGCACCTTCTCCCCCCCGCGCTGCGGGTCATCGGAGAACTGCGGCAAGGACACGACCCAACGGTGCAGATCGACGAAGTTCACGTAGCGCGGATCGACATCCGGCTTCTGCTCGCTCAACTCGATGGCAATATCCAGTACATCGGCCCATTTCAGACTCATGATCAAGCTTCCTGGATCAGTGCGGCGCTTCGGCTGCGTGGTTAAGCGAATATTTGGGAATCTCGACGGTGATATCTTCCTCACCAACGATAGCCTGGCAGGCCAGGCGCGACTGAGCCTCGAGCCCCCAGGCCTTGTCCAGATAATCCTCTTCCAACTCATCCGCCTCGTTCAGCGAATCGAAACCTTCGCGCACGATGCAGTGACAGGTGGTGCAGGCACACACACCGCCACAAGCGCTTTCCATCTCGATATGGTGCTCGTGCGCCAGCTCGAGGATGGAAACTCCAGGCTCAGCCTCTACCACCAGACCATCCGGGCAGAATCGCTCGTGAGGCAGAAAAATTACCTGCGGCATCAATTATTCCTCGATCTCATTCAGATTGCGCCCTGCCAGCGCGGCTTTTACCGTCGAATCCAGGCGGCGAGCCGCGAAAGCATCAGTGACCTGCGACAGCCGCTTGGTCTGCCGCTCGATCGCCAGGCCATCATTGCCCGCCAGCAAATCGCGTAACTCCTGCACCTGCAGCTCGATGACCTCGCGCTCCTCGGCATCCAGCAAACGCTCGCCATCGGCCTGCAGCGCCGCCTCGACGGCCTCGATCAGGCGCTGACCATCGACCTGTTGCTCACGCAGCACGCGGGCAGCCTTGTCGCCTCCAGCATTCTGGAAAGAGTCCTGCAGCATGCGTGCAATTTCGCCATCGGTTAGGCCATAAGACGGCTTGACCTGAATGCTCGCCTCAATCCCAGAACTCAGCTCACGCGCTGCGACACTAAGCAGGCCATCGGCATCGACCTGGAAGGTCACACGGATCTTCGCAGCCCCAGCCACCATCGGCGGAATACCACGCAACTCGAAACGTGCCAGGGAGCGGCAATCAGCGATCAGTTCGCGCTCACCCTGCAGCACGTGAATCATCATGGCCGTCTGGCCATCCTTGTAAGTGGTGAACTCCTGCGCACGCGCTACCGGGATAGTGGTGTTGCGCGGGATCACCTTCTCCATCAGCCCGCCCATGGTTTCCAGGCCGAGCGACAGAGGTATCACGTCCAGCAGGAGCAACTCCTCGCCGTCATCACGCTGATTGCCCGCCAGGGCGTCGGCCTGGATCGCAGCACCAATGGCCACCACCTGATCCGGATCGATATTGGTCAGCGGCGCCCGACCGAACAGTTCGCCGACGGCCTCACGTACACGCGGCACGCGGGTAGAGCCACCGACCATGACGACCGCACCAACCTCTTCCAGCTCGACGCCGGAATCACGCACAGCACGACGACAAGCCTTGAGACTGCGCGCCACCATCGGCTCGATCAGCGCCTCGAACTGCGTGCGCGACAACGAACCTCGCCACTCACCATGGCTCAGCTCGACGCTATCGGCATCCGTCAGTCCCTCTTTGGCCGCACAGGCGGCCTGCAGCAGGCTACGCTGGGTAGACGGATCGAGATCACTGGAAATACTGGCCTGCTGGATGATCCAGTCGGCTACGGCATGATCGAAGTCGTCACCGCCCAGCGCACTGTCGCCGCCGGTAGCCAAGACCTCGAACACACCGCCAGTCAGGCGCAGGATGGAAATATCGAAAGTGCCACCGCCGAGGTCATAAATAGCAACCACACCCTCGGCTTTCTGATCCAGACCATAGGCGACTGCAGCGGCAGTAGGCTCATTGAGCAGACGCAGAACGGTCAGGCCAGCCAGGCGCGCAGCATCCTTGGTGGCCTGACGCTGAGCGTCATCGAAATAAGCCGGAACGGTAATCACCGCACCGACCAACTCACCACCCAAGGTCTGCTCAGCGCGCAAGCGCAGGGTCTTTAGAATTTCTGCAGAGACTTCGACCGGGCTTTTCGCCCCCTGCACCGTCTCGATGAAGGGCATGTGCGACTCGCCCGCAGCGAAGCGATAAGGCATTTGCTCGCCGAGCTGATGCACGTCGGCGATACCCCGCCCCATCAGACGCTTGACCGACAGCACGGTATTGAGCGGATCGCTGGCGGCCGCCAGTTTGGCTGACTCGCCAACCTCGATGCTTCCAGCGTGGTAACGCACGGCAGACGGCAGGATGACCTTGCCATCATCGTCAGCCAGGGGCTCGGCCAGACCACTGCGCACAGCAGCGACCAAAGAGTTGGTGGTACCCAGGTCAATACCCACTGCCAGACGACGCTGGTGCGGTTGCGGGCTCTGCCCGGGCTCGGCGATCTGCAATAAGGCCATGGTCTTCTTGAAATCATCAGGCAGGCTGCCGGGGCAACCTACAGGTTAATCGTCGAGGCGCTCTTCTAACTGGCGCACTTCATGGGAGAGCTTGTCGAGGAACTGCATGCGGCGCATCAGACGCTCGGCCTCTTCACGGCGGGCCTCGTCATCCCAGCATGCAGCGAAGTGCTCGTTGAGCTGCTCCTGCGCCGCTTTCAGGCGACGCTTGAAGGTCGCGACACCGGCCAGATCAGCATCATCCTGCAGTTCCTCCAGCTCTTCGCGCAGCTGCATTTGCTGCAGGAGAAAATCAGGATCCTGTACCGTCACTTCCAGCGGCAACTCGGGGCCACGCATGGCCAGCAGGTAGCGCGCCCGCTGAGACGGAGTTTTCAGAACCTGATAAGCCTCGTTGAGGCAGGCCGAGCGCTCCAGCGCCAAACGCTGCTCACGCTCACCGGCATCGGCAAAGCGATCCGGATGAACCTGACGCGCCAGCTCACGGTAGCGAGCGGCCAGTTGCTCCATATCGAGACGAAAGCTCGGCTGCAGGTCGAACAGGGCGAAATGACAAGGATTACCCACGCGAGCGCCTCAAACGTTGAAGCTTTCGCCGCAACCGCATTCGCCGCGCACGTTAGGGTTAATGAACTTGAAGCCCTCGTTGAGGCCCTCCTTGACGAAGTCCAACTCGGTGCCATCGAGATAGACCAGGCTCTTGGGATCGATGATCACCTTGACGCCATGGCTCTCGAATACCTGATCCTCTGCCGCCAGCTCATCGACGAACTCGAGCACGTAGGCCAGGCCGGAGCAACCGGTAGTGCGCACCCCGAGGCGAATGCCCTCGCCCTTGCCGCGCCCATCAAGAGAGCGTTGCACGTGGCGGGCAGCTGCTTCAGACATGGTGATGGCCATTACAAACCTCGTATCAGAGCAAGCCTTTCTTCTGCTTGTAGTCGCGCACAGCAGCCTTGATGGCATCTTCAGCGAGTACAGAGCAGTGAATTTTCACTGGCGGCAGTGCCAGTTCTTCGGCGAGCTGGGTGTTCTTGATGCTTTCGGCCTCATCGAGAGTCTTGCCCTTCATCCACTCGGTCGCGAGGGAGCTGGAGGCGATAGCCGAGCCGCAGCCGTAGGTCTTGAACTTGGCGTCTTCGATCACGCCACTTTCGCTGACCTTGATCTGCAGGCGCATCACGTCGCCGCAGGCCGGCGCGCCGACCATGCCGGTACCAACGTCAGGATCTTCGGCGTTCAGCTTGCCGACGTTACGCGGATTTTCGTAGTGGTCGATGACCTTGTCACTGTAAGCCATGTTGTACTTCCTCTCTCATCAGGTGCCGCTCTCCGGCGAACCGCTGGAAACCAAGCGATTCGCCTCGGCAGCTTTTAGTGTGCTGCCCATTCCACGGAAGAAATGTCGACACCTTCTTTGAACATATCCCACAGGGGCGACAGTTCGCGCAGCTTGTCCACGGCCTCACGGACCTTGGCAGCGGCGTAGTCGACCTCTTCTTCGGTAGTGAAACGACCGAAGGTGAAGCGGATCGAGCTGTGTGCCAGTTCATCATTGCGGCCCAGGGCGCGCAGCACGTAGGACGGCTCCAGGGAAGCCGAGGTGCAAGCAGAACCGGACGATACAGCGAGATCCTTGAGCGCCATGATCAGCGACTCACCCTCGACGTAGTTGAAACTCAGATTGAGGTTGTGCGGCACGCGAGCGGTCAGACTGCCATTCACGTACAGCTCTTCCATATCTTCCAACTGGCGGTAGAAACGATCACGCAGAGCCGCGATACGCTGGTTCTCTGCCGCCATCTCTTCCTTGGCGATACGGAATGCTTCACCCATACCGACGCACTGGTGAGTGGCCAGAGTGCCCGAGCGCATACCGCGCTCGTGACCGCCGCCGTGAGTCTGCGCTTCCAGACGCACACGCGGTTTGCGGCGCACGTAAAGGGCACCGACGCCCTTGGGGCCGTAGGTCTTGTGCGCGGAGAAGGACATCAGATCGACCTTCATCTTTTCCAGATCGATTTCGACCTTGCCGGTGGACTGCGCAGCATCGACATGCAGCAGCACACCGCGCGAGCGGGTCAGCTCGCCGATGGCAGCGATGTCGTTGATGGTGCCGATTTCGTTGTTGACGTGCATGAGGGACACCAGGGTAGTGTCATCGCGCAGCACCGCCTCGACCATGGCTGGCGTAATCAGGCCGTCTTCGCCCGGTTCCAGATAGGTCACTTCGAAACCTTCACGCTCGAGTTGGCGAGTGGTATCCAGTACCGCCTTGTGCTCGATCTTCGAGGTGATGATGTGCTTGCCCTTGCTGGCATAGAAGTGCGCTACGCCCTTGATCGCCAGGTTGTCGGACTCGGTAGCACCGCTGGTCCAGACGATCTCACGCGGATCAGCATTGACCAGCTCGGCGACCTGGCGACGGGAATTTTCCACCGCTTCTTCGGCCTTCCAGCCGAACACATGGGAGCGCGAAGCCGGGTTGCCAAAGTTACCGTCGACCAGCAGGCATTCACTCATCTTCTGCGCAACACGCGGATCTACCGGCGTGGTGGCGGAATAATCGAGGTAAATGGGCAATTTCATTGGGTTTCTCCTATCAGGCAAACGCCCTGCTCAGTCGATGGCAGACGCTTCAATCTTATCCAGGCGCGGCGTCCTGCCATTGCAGCGGCGCTGATCCTGGCGCAACGCGACCTCTTGAACCTCACGGCGCGCAACCAAATCAGCCAGGCTGATGCCACTGAGGAACTCATGAATCTGCTGACTGAGATCGCACCACAGGTGATGGGTCAGACAGGTGTCGCCAGAGTGGCAATCACCTTGCCCCTGGCAACGCGTAGCATCTACCGACTCGTTGACCGCATCGATCACCTGAGCCACCTGAATGCCGCGCATGTCACGCGAAAGCTGATAGCCGCCACCCGGCCCGCGAACACTGGAAACCAGACTGCCACGGCGCAGCTTGGCGAACAGTTGCTCCAGATAAGACAGGGAGATGCCCTGCCGCTCGGATATATCGGCCAGGGAAACGGGACCGTGCTGTGCGTGCAGCGCCAGATCTAGCATGGCGGTAACGGCGTAACGGCCTTTGGTGGTCAGTCGCATGGCTCTACCACGAATCACTGAATTGCGACGAAGTATGCGATTCCCGAGTATTTAAGTCAACTATAAGACCGATTGATTTACTCAGGATTGGCCGCAAAAAGAGGCGGCATGATAGCAAATACCGCCCCTGCGCGCATCAGGCAGTAGGCTTGTCGCCCTGCCCCTTGCACACCTCGGCGAAGTCTTCGTCACGCAATGCAGGCAGCGCCTTGGCGCGGTAGTCACAATCCATCGAGTCCAGCGCCTTGTTGACATCCTCGAGCCGCCCGTCGACAGCATGCAGATGATCGAGCAACTGGCCGATGGCGCGCGCTACTGGGTCGGGCATGTCCTGACCGACACCATAAGCATCGAAACCGATCTTCTCGGCCATGGCCTGACGCTTGGCTTCCTGCTCGTCATCGGACTTGACGATGATCTTGCCGGGAATGCCGACCGCAGTCGCCCCCGCCGGCACCGCCTTGGTCACCACCGCATTGGAACCGATCTTGGCCCCGGCACCGACCGTGAACGGCCCCAGCACCTTGGCGCCAGCGCCAACCACAACACCATCTTCCAGAGTGGGATGGCGCTTGCCCTTGTTCCAACTGGTGCCACCCAGAGTCACGCCCTGATAGAGCGTAACGTCATTACCGATCTCGGCAGTCTCGCCGATGACGATGCCCATGCCATGATCGATGAAGAAGCGACGCCCGATCTTCGCCCCCGGATGAATCTCGATACCGGTCATCCAGCGCCCGAAGTTGGACACCACGCGCGCCAGCCACTTCCAGCCCGAACGCCACAATGCATGCGCCGCACGATGCAGCCACACCGCATGCAATCCCGGATAGCAGGTCACCACCTCGAAGGCATTGCGCGCCGCCGGGTCACGGTGAAAAACGCTCTGTATATCCTCTCGAATACGTTCAAACATCAGACTTCCCCTGCTTGTGAGGCTCTCCACGCACGGCCTTCTCTGTCTCGGTAAGGATGCCGCGCAGGATATTCATCTCCAACTTGCTCACCGCACTGCGCCCATAAAGCCGACGCAAGCGAGTCATCAGGTGCCGCGGCCTCTGCGGATCGAGAAAACCGATCATCACCAGAACGCGACGCAAATGTCCGTAGAAGGACTCCAGCTCATCTGCCGTCGCCGCCTGCGAATTGCGCATCGTCGTCGCCTCCAGCTTCTCCGCCTTGGTCGGCAGACTCGAAGCGGCCAACCAGGCCATACGCACTTCATAGGCCAGCACCTGCACCGCCGCCGCCAGGTTCAGCGAACTGAACTCAGGGTTGGACGGGATGTGCACGTGGTATTGACATCGCTGTAGTTCCTCGTTGGTCAAACCGGCGTATTCACGACCGAACACCAACGCCACTTCGCTACCAGCAGCAGCCTGCTCACAACTGGTCACGCCGCATTCACGCGGATCCAGCAGCGGCCAGGGAATACGCCGATCACGCGCACTGGTGCCAATCACCAGAGTGCAACCGACCAGCGCCTCTTCAAGACTAACAACGACCTGCGCAGCATCCAGCACGTCGGTCGCACCGGACGCGCGCGCCACCGCGCCGGCACTGGGAAAATCCTCCGGCTCGACCAGCACCAGGCGCGACAGGCCCATGTTTTTCATCGCCCGCGCAGCACCGCCGATATTGCCCGGATGACTGGTGCCCACCAAAACGACGCGAATATTGTCCAGCAACGCAGACACTCTCAGAAACGATTAGGGGCAACGATCTTACCCAAGCCCTTGTGTGATTGCCATGCGGGGTACAGACGGCGCTTCATCGACACCGGTTTTCTGCTAACATGGCCGGCTTTCTTTAACGTCCCAGGTGAACCTCCCATGCAGCCCATGCTGAATATCGCCCTGCGCGCCGCTCGCAGCGCCGGTGAAATGATCTTTCGCTCCATCGAGCGCCTGGATGTCATCTCGGTAGACGAGAAGGATGCCAAGGATTACGTCACCGAGGTCGACAAGGCCGCCGAGCTGATGATCGTCCAAGCCATTCGCAAGGCCTACCCGACCCACAGCTTCCTGGGCGAAGAAGGTGGCGTGCTTGAGGGCAGCGGCGATGGCGCCGACTACCAGTGGATCATCGACCCGCTGGACGGCACCACCAACTTCATTCGCGGCGTTCCGCACTTCGCCATCAGCATCGCCTGCAAATACCGCGGCCGCCTCGAGCACGCCATCGTTCTCGACCCGGTGCGCCAGGAAGAATTCACCGCTAGCCGTGGCCGTGGCGCCGCCCTCAATGGCCGCCGCCTGCGCGTGAGCAACCGTAAGAGCCTGGACGGCGCACTGCTGGGCACCGGCTTCCCGTTCCGCAACGAGCAACTGGATAACCTCGAGAACTACCTGGGCATGTTCCGCAGCCTGGTCGGCCAGACGGCCGGTGTACGCCGCGCCGGTGCCGCCAGCCTGGATCTGGCTTATGTCGCAGCCGGCCGCTACGACGCCTTCTGGGAGTTCGGCCTGTCTGAGTGGGACATGGCAGCTGGCGCCCTGCTGATTCAGGAAGCAGGCGGCTTGGTCAGCGATTTCACTGGCGGCCACGAATTCCTCGAGAAAGGCCAGATCGTTGCCGGTAACACCAAATGCTTCAAGGCCGTACTGACCGCGATCCAGCCACACCTGGCACCCTCGATGAAGCGCTAAGCTTCCGTCGAGCAATAAAAAAACGCCCCGAGGGGCGTTTTTTTATTGCTCCAGATTCTTACTGGGCCTGCTGCACCAGTACCAGTTCACCCTGCTTGTTGACCGGGATACGACTGCCCGGATCACGATCCATGCGCACGTTGCCGACCTTCTCACCCAGCTGGTACTTCACGTCATAGCCCACCAGCTTCTCGCTGGTATCGGTCACGGTGTTACAGCGGGTTTCGGTGGTGGTATAGGTGTCACGCTGCTGCATGCCCTCCTGAACCTTGTTGCCGGCATAACCGCCGCCAACTGCACCGGCTACCGTAGCGATCTTCTTGCCAGTGCCGCCGCCGATCTGGTTACCCAACAGACCACCTGCGATGGCGCCGATAGCAGTACCGGCAATCTGGTGCTGATCCTGCACCGGACGCTGACGGGTAACCGCCACGTCCTTGCACACTTCGCGCGGCGTTTTCACGGTTTCATTGATCGGGGTTACGGCCAGCACCTCTGCATAGTCCGGACCACGATCAACCAGGCTGTACGTAGCGACAGCGCCACCAGCGGTCACACCCACAGCACCCAGTACGGCACCTACCAACAGTGATTTATTCATTTTTTGTGTCTCCTAGGCTCGGCGACTCGCGCCCGTCTCCCTGCCTAGGACAGCAAAAAGCCGCGACAAGTTCGACTTGCCGCGGCTTTCGCTGGCTTTCATGAAGCCCATCACAACATCACGGACGACCGTCGTCAGCCTCAGCCTCGACCACAGGAGGAATCAAATCCTCCACGCTGAGCTTCAGCCACACCAGCACCGTGGCGCCGATGTAGACCGACGAGTAGGTGCCTACCACTACACCGACCAACAGAGTCAGCGCGAAGGCTGCCAGCACGTCACCGCCGAAGAACAGCAACGCCAGCAAGGCCAGCGCAGTGGACAACGAAGTAGCGATCGTCCGCAGAAGGGTCTGGGTGATCGAAACGTCGATGTTCTCGATCAACGAGGTCTTGCGCAGTACACGGAAGTTCTCACGAATACGGTCGTAGATGATGATGGTGTCGTTGAGCGAGTAACCGATCATCGCCAGCACCGCCGCCAGCACCGTCAGGTCGAACGGAACCTGGAAGAACGCCAGCACACCCAGGGTGATCACCACGTCGTGCACCAGCGACGCGATCGCACCAACACCAAACTTCCACTGAAAGCGAAAAGCCAGGTAGAGCATGATCCCGCCCAGCGCCAGGAGCATGGCAATGCCGCCCTGATCACGCAGCTCCTCGCCCACCTGCGGGCCGACGAACTCGACGCGCTTGACCTCGAAGCGCGCCGCCTCATCGACCTTGCGCAACGCAGCCGCGACCTCATTACCCAGGTCAGGGGAATCGCCAGCCAGACGCACCAGCACATCGGTACTGGCACCGAAGCTCTGCACCACAGCATCAGAATAGCCAGCCTGGCCCAACTCGGTCTTGATCAGATCGAGATTGGCCGGCTGCTCATACTGCAGTTCGATCAACGTACCGCCGGTGAAATCCAGGCCGAAATTCAGCCCCTTGGCAAACAGCGCGCCGAGACCGATCAGCGTCAGCACGACCGTAATGGAGAAGGCGATATTGCGGATCGCCATGAAACGAATGGTTGACTTGATCATAGCTGCACCTCAGATCCACAGCTTCTTGAAGTTACGGCCACCGAAGATCAGGTTGACCAGGCCACGAGTGAACATGATGGCGGTGAACATCGACGTAATGATGCCCAGCGACAGTGTCACCGCGAAGCCTTTCACCGGACCGGTCCCCATCGCGAACAGGATGCCGCCCACCAACAAGGTGGTCAGGTTACTGTCGAGAATCGCCGAATAGGCACGATCGAAGCCCTCGTGCAGAGCACGCTGCACCGGCAGTCCATTGGCCAACTCCTCGCGTATCCGCGAGAAAATCAGCACGTTGGCGTCAACCGCCATACCCAGAGTCAAGACGATACCGGCGATACCGGGCAGGGTCAGGGTCGCACCAATGGCCGACATCAGACCGACCAGCAGCACCAGGTTGAACGCCAGGGCAACGGTCGCCAGCACACCGAAGAAGCGATAGATGGCGATGATGAAGATAGCCACGAAGATCATCGCCCACTCGGTGGAGGCGATACCCTTGGCAATGTTTTCGGCACCCAGGCTCGGGCCAATGGTGCGCTCTTCAGCGAAGTACATCGGCGCTGCCAGACCACCAGCACGCAGCAGCAGCGCAAGCTCGGAAGACTCGCCCTGACCGTTCAGGCCGGTGATGCGGAACTGGCTGCCCAGCGCCGACTGGATAGTCGCCAGGCTGATGATCTTCTTCTCTTCGACGAACGAGGAGATAGCCACTTCCTGCTCGACGCCGTCGACGTTCTGACGCACGTAGCGAGTGACCGGCCTCTGCTCGATGAAGATCACCGCCATGCTGCGACCGACGTTGTTACGCGTGGCGCGGTTCATCAGATCACCGCCATGACCGTCGAGGCGAATGTTCACCTGCGGGCGACCATTCTCGTCGAAACTGGCCTGGGCGTCGGTCACCTGATCACCGGTGATGATCAGCTCACGCTCGAGTTGCACCGGCGGACGACCTTCCTCGCGGAAGCCGAAGGACTCGGTCGCACCGCGCGGCGCATCGAGATCGGCCTGCAGGCGGAACTCGAGGTTGGCGGTCTTACCGAGAATACGCTTGGCTTCTGCGGTGTCCTGCACACCCGGCAGCTCGACCACGATGCGGTTGGCGCCCTGACGCTGCACCAGCGGCTCGGCTACGCCCAGCTCATTGACGCGGTTACGTACGGTGGTGAGGTTCTGGCGAATGGAATATTCACGAATCTCGGCGATTTTCGCTTGAGTCAGACCCAACTGCAGAATCTGCTGGCCGCCACGCTCGATAGTGGTCAGTTCGAAATCGCTGTAATCCTTGCGAATCAGGCGCTGCGCCTTGTCCAGCGTATCGCTGTCGGCGAAGCCGAGCTGAATCCGGCTATTGCTCTCCGGCATGCTGCGGTAGCGAATACGCTCCTTGCGCAACAGGCTCTTGATCTCACCTTCATAGACCTTGCGGCGCACATCCAGCGCCTTGTCCATGTCGACCTCCAACAGGAAGTGCACACCGCCGGACAGGTCCAGGCCGAGCTTCATCGGGCTCGCACCCAGGCTACGCAGCCAGTCGGGGGTGGTTTGCGCCAGGTTCAGCGCCACGACGTAATCATCACCCAGCGCCCGACGGACGATGTCCTTGGCCGGCAACTGGTCATCCTGCCTGGTCAGACGGATCAGGCCACCGCGGCCACGCTCGTCGATGCTGGCTGCCTTGACGGCAATACCGGCGTCCTGCAGCGCTTTGCTGGCACGGTCGACATCGGTCTGCTCGATGCTCAGCGCCGAACTGGCGCCACTGATCTGCACGGCAGGATCATCTGGATAAAGGTTGGGAATGGAGTACACCAGGCCGATTGCCAGAACAGACAAAATCAGCAGGTATTTCCACAGAGGGTATTTATTGAGCATGAACGAGCCGCCCGCTTTATGACGCGGGGCGCTAAAGTGCACCTCTAAAAACTACCTGCGTTGCCATCGCTGCGTTAAAAACAGGCTCAAAATGCTCATTTACAACACGTAAATTCCGCTTTTTCGCCTGTTTTTGCCTTGCGCTGGCTGCCTCGCCTACGTTTTTAGAAGTGCCCTAAAGCGCCCCGTCGATATGGAAACTAAGAACCGAATCAGATGGCTTTCAGCGTGCCCTTGGGCAGAGTGGCAGCGATGGCCTGCTTCTGGAATTTCAGCTCGACAGTGTCAGACACTTCGATAACCACGAAATCGTCGGCAACCTTGGATACCTTGCCAGCGATACCACCGCTGGTAACCACTTCGTCGCCCTTCTGCAGGCCGCCGAGCAGGTTCTTGTGTTCCTTGGCGCGCTTGGCCTGCGGACGCCAGATCATCAGATAGAAGATGACCAGAAAGCCAATCAGGAAAACCCACTCGAAACCGCTGCCGGCAGGGCCAGCAGCGGCGGTGTCAGCGTAAGCGGCGGGGATGAAAAAGCTCATGTAACACTCCTAATGGAAAGGATCTTGAATCGTTCAGGAATCAGTCAAGCGGCGGCACAGGCAGGCCACGCTTGGCATAGAAGGTTTCGACGAAGGCGGCCAATGTACCCTGTTGGATAGCCTCGCGCAAACCAGCCATAACCCGCTGATAATGCCGCAAGTTATGGATGGTATTGAGCATGCTACCGAGCATTTCGCCGCACTTGTCCAGATGGTGCAGATAAGCGCGCGAGAAATGTTTGCAGGTGTAACAGTCGCAGGTCGGGTCCAGCGGCGAATCATCGTGTTTATGCACGGCGTTGCGAATCTTCACCACGCCGGTGTCGACGAACAGGTGGCCGTTACGCGCATTACGGGTGGGCATCACGCAGTCGAACATGTCCACACCACGACGCACGCCCTCGACCAGGTCTTCCGGCTTGCCCACGCCCATCAGGTAGCGCGGCTTGTCGGCTGGCATGTGCGGCGGCAGGAAGTCCAGCACGCGGATCATCTCTTCCTTCGGCTCACCGACCGACAGCCCGCCGATGGCCAGGCCATCGAAGCCGATCTCGCAAAGCCCTTCGAGCGAGCGCATGCGCAGCTCTTCGTGCATGCCACCCTGGACGATGCCAAACAGCGCAGCGGTACTTTCGCCATGTGCGGTCTTGGAGCGCTTGGCCCAGCGTAGCGACAGCTCCATCGAACGCTTGGCCACGTCGAACTCGGCCGGGTACGGCGTGCATTCATCGAAGATCATCACGATGTCCGAGCCCAGGTCGCGCTGCACCTGCATCGACTCTTCCGGCCCCATGAACACCTTGGCGCCATCGACCGGCGAAGCGAAGTACACGCCCTCTTCCTTGATCTTGCGCATCGCACCGAGGCTGAACACCTGGAAGCCACCAGAGTCGGTCAGGATCGGCCCCTGCCACTGCATGAAGTCGTGCAGGTCGCCATGTTTCTTGATCACCTCCATCCCCGGGCGCAGCCACAGGTGGAAGGTATTGCCGAGGATGATCTGCGCGCCGATATCCTCGACGTCACGCGGCAGCATGCCCTTGACCGTGCCGTAGGTGCCCACCGGCATGAAGGCCGGAGTTTCCACCACGCCACGCGGGAAGGTCAGGCGACCACGACGAGCCTTGCCGTCGGTAGCCAGCAACTCGAAGGACATGCGACAGGTGCGCGACATACTCAAACCTCGGGCCCGCGCGCGGCGGGATTGCGGGTGATGAACATGGCATCACCGTAACTGAAGAAGCGATAGCCCTGCGCCACGGCCTCGCGGTAGGCAGCCATCGTCTCGGGATAACCGGCAAAGGCCGACACCAGCATCAGCAGGGTCGACTCGGGCAGGTGGAAATTGGTCACCAGGGCATCGACCACATGGAATGGACGGCCTGGATAGATAAAGATGTCGGTATCGCCACTGAAGGGCTTCAACTCACCGTCTCGTGCAGCTGTTTCCAGCGAGCGCACGCTGGTAGTGCCCACCGCGACCACGCGTCCGCCGCGGGCGCGACAGGCTGCCACGGCGTCGACCACATCCTGGCCGACCTCCAGCCACTCACTGTGCATATGGTGATCTTCAATCCGCTCAACCCGGACCGGCTGGAAGGTACCGGCGCCAACGTGAAGCGTCACGAACGAGGTGTCCACACCCTTGGCGCGGATCGCCGCCAGCAGTTCGTCATCGAAGTGCAGGCCCGCAGTCGGAGCAGCCACGGCACCCGCCTTCTGCGCATAGACGGTCTGATAACGCTCGCGATCCGCCTCGTCATCCGGCCGATCTATATAAGGAGGCAGCGGCATATGGCCGACGCGCTCCAGCAGCGGCAGCACAGGCTCGGCAAAACGTAGCTCGAACAGCGCGTCGTGACGCGCGACCATCTCGGCCTCACCACCACCGTCGATGAGAATCTGCGAGCCGGGCTTGGGCGATTTGCTCGAACGCACGTGGGCCAGCACGCGGTACTGATCCAGCACGCGCTCCACCAGCACTTCGAGCTTGCCGCCAGAGGCCTTCTGACCGAACAGGCGCGCCGGAATCACTCGGGTGTTGTTGAACACCATGAGATCACCCGGACGAAGCTGCTCCAGCACATCGGTGAACTGGCCGTGGCACAGCGTGCCGCTAGGGCCATCGAGCTGCAGCAGACGGCTGGCGCGGCGCTCGGCCAAGGGATGACGAGCGATCAGCGACTCGGGAAGGTCGAAGTGGAAATCGGCAACACGCATGATTCGGAGGGGTAATTTTGCAGGGTGGCAGAGCTTACCGGATTTCCACTTGGCCGGCCACGTGAGCCTGCGGCGCATACCTGGCGACGATACGAGCCAGCGTGCCATCGGCCTGCAAGGACAGGATGGCAGCATTGAATGCATCGAGCCGGCCCGCAAAGTCTCGATGCAAACGCAAGCGCAGCTGAGAGCGATTGACCGTCGGCCCCTCCTCGACCTGCCAGCGTGACGCCTGCAGTTGCGCGTCTTCATGCTGAAGATAACGCCACTCCAAGCGATCCAGAATCCCGGCCTCGCTACGCCCCTGCGCCACCAGATAGATCAGCGCCCGCACATCGGCCCCATCGTTGCGCTGAAAGTACTCACTGCCGGCGTAACCATAACCACGCACCGTGGCAATCGAACGCCCCTGCAGGTCCTGCAGACGCTGATAGGCAAAGCGCCTGCCAGGCGCGAAGATCAGCATTTCCTCGGCCTGCAGAACCGGCACTGTCCACAGTGAGACTTCGGCCTGATCGGCGTCGCTGCGCCAATTCTTGCTCACACAGCCCTCGATCTGCAGATATCCCTCACGGAACAGCTTCTGCGTACGCAAAGGCGGCTGCGGATGACTGGCTTGCAGCTGTTCAGGCAAACGCTCATCCAGCGCGAGCATTAACTCATGGAAGATGCCGCTGACCCGCTGATCCTCGACAATCCAGTACGGCATCCAGCTTTCATCGGTCACGGCATAGGTCAGCGTTCCGGCCTGCGCAACAGGCGCAAGTAGCAGACCGGCAACAAGTGCACCACGCAAGACGTTGATCACTCCCCCTCCCAACATTGGACTGCCCCGACACCTTTATATACGCCACACCCAGCGCACTTGATGACAGCTGGCGATTCTAGCCGCAACGACGCAATCAAAGCCGGATGCCACTAGCTGCGCCATTGGCCGTTAGTAGATCAACCGATCACTGCACTAACGCCGATTGACCGACGCCAGGCGCATCCCTATACTGCGCCGCCATTGTGCCCCGGTGGCGGAATCGGTAGACGCGGCGGATTCAAAATCCGTTTTCGAAAGGAGTGGGAGTTCGAGTCTCCCCCGGGGCACCACGATTCGAAGCCCGCAAGACATTGTCTTGCGGGCTTTTTCGTATCTGCGCGAACAACGTGGGCAATTGTTGCAAGCATATTGCCGAAAAACTTTTCCGACACCCCGACAAGCCCCGCAAAACCTGGCCGGCGACCTTGCTGGCGGGGGTTGGCAATTGCGCAAAAGTTAGCGTAGAGTGAGTCAACTGTTTGCATGGGTCGCTGTGAATCGTGACTCTGGTGCAGCAGATCATCTAGATCCGCTACATCCCGCTCGACTTCTATTACTCCTTGCAACCAGTCTCAGCCCTCTATACTTGGAGGCTGTCATCAACTCTAGTTTCAAGGAAAAAGACATGTCGAATCGTCAGAACGGTACCGTCAAGTGGTTTAACGACGAGAAAGGTTTTGGTTTTATCACTCCCGAAAGCGGTCCGGATCTGTTCGTGCACTTCCGCGCGATCGAAGGTAACGGCTTCAAGAGCCTGAAAGAAGGCCAGAAAGTCAGCTTCGTAGCTGTGCAAGGTCAAAAAGGCATGCAGGCTGACCAGGTTCAAGTCCTGGGCTAATCGCCGCTGCTTTGAAGAACCCCTGATATCAGTCAGGGGTTTTTTTTGCCTATCATTTCTGTACCCCACCTTTCGCAGCGCCAGGTTACAGATAGCCCACGTACATCTTTATATCGATCGCAAAGTCGCGGTTAGCAGGCTGTTGAAAAACTACCTACGTTGCCATTGCTGCGTTAAAAACAGGCTCAAAATGCTCATTTACAACTCGTAAAGTCGAGCGCGACCCCGGTCGTTTTTCGCCTGTTTTTGTGGGGCCGCCATCGGCATTGCACTGGCTGCCTCGCCTACGTTTTTCAACGGCCTGCTAGAATGGCGCGCACTTTCGTCTCAGCGAGCCCATCATGCCGAAACACCAATTACGTCCGCAGGGAGACTTCCCCACTGCCGGGCTGATTCGTCGCCTGGCGGCCCTCTTCTACGATTTTCTGCTCTGCGTGGCACTGATCATGGTCGTCACCCTGATCTACCAGCAGGGCATCCTGCGCCTGATTCACGGCGGCGATGCACTGATGGCCATGGCCGAGGCCGGTGTTCTGGATCATGACCCGATTCTTGCCAGCCTGGTGCTGCTGTCGCTGTTCGCCTTCTTCGCCAAGTTCTGGACGCACAATGGCCAGACACTGGGCATGCAGGCCTGGGGGCTGCGCATCCAGAACGCCGACGGCAGCGCCATCGACCTGTGGCAGGCTCTGCTGCGCTTCGTGGTCGCCATCGGCTCTTGGCTGTTCGCTGGCCTGGGCTTCCTCTGGCTACTGTGGGACAAGCAGGGCCGCACCTGGCACGACATCTACTCCGACAGCCGCATGGTGCAGTTGCCGAAGAACATTCACAAAAAATAGCCCAGAGCAGATGCAAAAAAGCCGGTTCAATGAACCGGCTTTTTCATGCGTGCGAATGACTCATCCAGCTCGGCGCAGCAGCCAAACCCCGGCCAACGCACAGATACCGGCCGGCACCAGCACCGCCAGCAGCGGCGAGAAGCCGAATACCAGGCTCGACGGGCCCAGCAGGTCCTGAGCGATACGGAAGATGAAGCCCACTAGCACACCGGTAAATACGCGCTGCCCCAGTGTCACCGAGCGCAGCGGACCGAAGATAAAGGAGATAGCCATCAAGACCAGCGCGCCGGTTACCAGCGGCTGCAGCACCTTGGTCCAGAACGCCAGCCAGTAGCGTGCGTTGTTCAGGCCCTGCTCCCCCAGGTAATGGATGTACTGCCAAAGCCCGGTGACCGACAGTGCTTCAGGCTCCATCACCACGGTACCGAGCAGCTCCGGATTGAGCTCGATCTCCCAGCGCTCTTCACGCTGGTTGACCACTTCGGAGTGATCTTCATGCAGCAGCGTGGTCTGCACGTTGCGCAGCATCCAGTGGTTGTCACGGTATTCGGCGCGACGGGCGAAACTGGAGGAAAGCAGGCGACGCTCGTCATCGAAGCGGTAACGCGTCACCCCAAGCAGGACGCCATTGGGCTGCACGGCGTTGATGTGCACATATTCCTGCCCCTGACGGTGCCACATACCGCGCTTGGAGCTCTGCGCCGCACCGCCACCCTGAGCCAGGGCGCGATCCGCCTGCGCCTGATTTTCGGTCATCGGCGCGACGTACTCGCCGATCAGAATACCGGCCAGCATCAGCACCAGCATGGGCTTCATTACCGCCCAGACGATACGCCCGATGGAAACACCGGCCGCACGCATGATGGTCAGCTCGCTGTTGCTGGCCAAGGTACCGAGACCAATCAGGCAGCCGATCAGCGCCGCCATCGGCAGCATCTCGTAGGCACGGCGCGGCGCGGTCAGCAAGACGTACCAGAGCGCCTGACCAAGACCGTAATCGCCCTTGTTAAGGTCGCCCAATTCGTCGATGAACGCGAACAGCAGTGCCAGGCCGAGAATGATGCCCAGCACTGCCAGAATAGCGAAGAACACCTGGGTGCCAATGTAGCGATCCAACTTAGCCATGAGCCACCTCCGACACCGGCGCACGACGACTGGCCCACCACAGACTCAGACGCTCCCAATACAACAACAACATGCCGATGGCGAAGAAGATGCCATGCACCCACCACAACCCCAGCGCCGCCGGCAAACGGCCCTTGTCCAGCGCGCCACGAGCGGCGATCAGCAGGCCGAGGTAAGCCATATAGAGGAAGATAGCCGGCAGCAGTTTGAGGAAGCGGCCCTGACGCGGATTGACCTTCGACAGCGGCACGGCCAGCAGGGTGACGATGAACACCAGCAACGGCAGTGACAGGCGCCATTGCAACTCGGCCTGCATGCGCGGGTCGTCGCTGCCGAACAGCTCACGGGTCGGCGTCGCCTCACGCTCACTGGCTTCGATGGCGACCTCCGGCTTGGGCAGCAACACACCATAGGTGTCGTACTGGATGGCCCGATAGTCGGCCTCGCCCGGCTCGCCGTCATAGCGATAGCCGTTTTCCAGAATCAGATAGCGGCTGCCATCTTCCTGAATTTCCTGACGACCACTCTCGGCTACCAGCACGGTAATGCCACGCTCCGAGGTGCCATCGGTGGAGAAGCGCTTCTCCGACATGAACACGCCGCGCAGCTCGCTGCGATCAGGCGACAGCTCCTGCGAGTAGGTCACCCGCGATCCATCGCGCAACGACTGGAAGCGCCCCGGCACCAGAGTATCGAGTTCGGTCAGGGCATCCTGCTCGTTGAGGATGCGCGCTACGCTGGCCACACCTTGCGGTGCCAGGCCCATGCTCAGCCAGCCCACGAGCAGGGCGACGATCAGCGCCGGCGCCATGCTGTAGACGGTGAGGCGCTGCTGACTGACGCCGGTGGCCGACAGCACGGTCATCTCGCTGTCCAGGTACAGGCGCCCATAGGCCAGCAGAAAACCGAGGAACAGGCCGAGCGGCAGGATCAGTTGCAGGAAGCCGGGAATCCGGTACCCCATGATCAGAAACAGCACACCAGGATCGAGTACACCCTGTGCGGCCTGGGCCAGATATTTGATGAAACGACCGCTCATGATGATCACCAGCAGCACGGCACTCACCGCACTGAGGGTCACCAGCACTTCACGGGACAGATAACGGAAGACGATCAAACCGGACGCTCCAGGGTTGTCAGGCTCAGGCGCGAGCGCTCACACTAGCTGCACCTACTTGCCGGCCCACCGCAGGGTGGGCCCTCGAAAAATGGCGGTCATTATCCGTCAAACCCGACTCTTTGTCTTGGGGACAGCTCACTATGGAATTCCTCGTCAAAAGCACCCGTGCAGAAACCCTGAAAACCGCCACCCTGGTCGTCGCCATCGGTGAAGGCCGCAAGCTCGGCGACACCGCCAAGGCCGTCGACCTGGCCAGCAACGGTGCGCTCAGCGCCGTGCTCAAGCGCGGCGACATCGCCGGCAAGCCGGGCCAGACCCTGCTGCTGCACAGCCTGCCGGGGCTCAAGGCCGAGCGCGTGCTGTTGGTGGGCTGCGGCAAGGGTGATCTATCCGACCGTCAACTGCGCAAGTTGGTTGCAAGCGTGCATGGCGTACTCAAAGGCCTGGGCGGCAGCGATGCCCTGCTCGCTCTGGGTGAACTCAAGGTCAAGGGCCGCGACACCTACGGCAAGACCCGCCTGATCGTCGAGACGCTGGCCGATGGCACCTATCTGTTCGAGCAGTTCAAGAGCCAGAAAGCTGACCCACGCGCACTGAAGAAAATCACCCTGGTTGTCGACAAGGCCGAGCTCGCCGACGCCGAACGCGGCCTGCAGCATGCCCGCGCCATCGCCAGCGGCGTCGCCTTCACCAAAGATCTGGGCAACCTGCCGCCAAACCTCTGCCACCCCAGCTACCTGGCTGAAGAAGCCAAGGCCCTGGGCAAGGCGCACAAGAACCTCAAGGTCGAAATCCTCGACGAGAAGAAACTCAAGGAGCTCGGCGCCGGCGCCTTCCTCGCCGTAGCCCAGGGCAGCGAGCAGCCGCCGCGGATGATCGTCATGCACTATCAGGGCGGCAAGAAGGATGACAAACCCTTCGCCCTGGTCGGCAAGGGCATCACCTTCGACACCGGCGGCATCAGCATCAAGCCGGCTGCCGGCATGGACGAGATGAAGTACGACATGTGCGGCGCCGCCAGCGTGTTCGGCACCCTCAAGGCAGTGCTGGAGCTGCAACTGCCGATCAACCTGGTGTGCCTGCTGGCCTGCGCCGAGAACATGCCCAGCGGCCGTGCGACCCGTCCTGGCGACATCGTCACCACCATGAGCGGGCAGACCGTGGAAATCCTCAACACCGACGCCGAAGGCCGTCTGGTGCTATGCGACACCCTGACCTACGCCGAGCGCTTCAAGCCGCAGGCAGTAATCGATATCGCCACCCTCACCGGTGCCTGCATCGTCGCCCTGGGCAGCAATGTCTCCGGCCTGATGGGCAACAACGACGCGCTGGTCAAGCAGATACTCAAGGCAGGCGAAAGCGCCGACGACCGCGCCTGGCAACTGCCGCTGTACGACGAATATCAGGAGCAGCTGGACAGCCCCTTCGCCGACATCGCCAACATCGGCGGGCCGAAGGCCGGCACCATCACCGCTGGCTGCTTCCTGTCGCGCTTCGCCAAGAACTTCCACTGGGCGCACCTGGATATCGCCGGTACCGCCTGGATCAGCGGCGGCAAGGACAAAGGCGGCACCGGCCGCCCGGTACCGATGCTGACCCAGTACCTGCTGGATCGCGCCAAGGTCTGACCCAGCATCCGGCCCATGCTCGTGCAGGAGCGGCTTCAGCCGCGATAATTCGCGATGAAATCGTGGATGAATCCGCTCCTATAGAATCCGATACACCGCCATTCGCCTTTTATCGTCGAAACCATTGATGCCCAGAATCGAGTTCTACGTTCTCTCCTCCAACGACGCCACGGGCCGCTTGCGCGCCGCCTGCCAACTGGCGCTCAAGGCATGGAATGCTGGTCTGCCAGTGTTCGTTCGCGGCAGCGACGAGGCGCAGTGTGGTGAACTCGACGAACTGCTGTGGACGTTCAAAGCCGAACGCTTCGTGCCCCATGACCTGCACCATGAAGCGCCGCTGTCGCCCGTGGTGCTGGGCATCGACGAAGTGCCGAGTACCGAGCAGGGCGTGCTGATCAACTTAGGCAGCAGCCTGTCGCCGCATGTCGAGCGCTTTTCACGCATCATCGAGATCGTCAATCAGCAGCCCGAGTTGCTGAGCGTCTGTCGCGAGAATTTCCGCACCTATCGCCAGCGCGGGTATGATCCGCAACGCGTCGAACTTTAGTGTCCGTGCACGCTCACAACACAAGCCATTCCAGCCCTTTTTCTCGCTGCGCCGATAATCATGGACACCCCCAAGCCCCCACAGAAACCTGCTCAGTTGCTGCACGACCTGGAGTCGATTCGCGAGCTGCTGGGCGATAACGGCAGCGAACCGCCACTGCTGATCGACTCGCTGGACCCGGACAGCATTCCGGTACTGTCCGACATCGTCAGCGCGCCGCCCGGCCCGCCTCCACCCTTTCATGCAACGCCGACGCCCAAACCGACGCCAGCCCCGCAGCCAGCGCCGGCGCCAAGCCCGCTGCGTGAGCGCATCGAGCCGCGCCTGCATGACAGCGCCCGCGATCTGCAGCATTTGAATGGCGAGTTGCGCGCCGCCGCCCAGTTGATCTTGCAGGACGTGATCGACGATTTCGTGCCGCAGATCGAGGCCGAACTCAAGCGCCGCCTCGAAGCCCGCCTGCCGCGCCTGCTGCCGCCACGCAAGTAATCCCCTGCCCCGCCCCGGGGCAAGAGTTTGCCACCCGACAGCAAAAGCTTCGCCCCGAGGCGGGCCTCCTACAAAACTGAACGCTGGTCTGCCCTATAGCGCAGGGCTTATGGCTTGGTGCTCAGAAGCGGTATACTTGTCGGCTTTTCCGATCAGCCGTCAAAGGGTCCCGCCGCGCATGGACAAGACCTACCAGCCGCACGCCATTGAAACCGCCCTGTACCAGAACTGGGAAGCCAAGGGCTACTTCGCCCCGCAAGGCTCGGGCGAGCCGTACACCATCATGATCCCGCCGCCAAACGTCACCGGCAGCCTGCACATGGGCCACGGCTTCAACAACTCGATCATGGATGCGCTGATCCGCTTCCGCCGCATGCAGGGCCGCAACACCCTGTGGCAGCCGGGCACTGACCACGCGGGCATCGCCACGCAGATGGTGGTCGAGCGTCAGCTGGCCGCCGACGGTATTGGCCGCCACGACTTGGGCCGCGAAAAATTCCTGGAGAAGGTCTGGGAATGGAAGGAGCAGTCCGGCGGCACCATCACCCGTCAGATTCGCCGCCTGGGCAGCTCGGTGGACTGGTCGCGCGAGCGCTTCACCATGGACGACGGTCTTTCCGAAGCCGTGAAAGAAGCCTTCGTACGCCTGCATGAAGACGGCCTGATCTATCGCGGCAAGCGCCTGGTCAACTGGGACACCAAGTTCCACACCGCCATCTCCGACCTCGAAGTGGAAAACCACGACGAGAAGGGCTCGCTGTGGAACCTGCGCTACCCGCTGGCCGACGGCAAGAAAACCGCTGAAGGCAATGATTACCTGATCGTCGCCACCACCCGCCCGGAAACCATGCTCGGCGACAGCGCCGTGGCCGTGCACCCGGAAGACGAGCGCTACAAGGCGCTGATCGGCAGCTTCGTCGAGCTGCCGCTGCTGGGCCGTCGCATCCCGATCATCGCCGATGATTACTGCGACCCCGAGTTCGGCACCGGCTGCGTGAAGATCACCCCGGCGCACGACTTCAACGACTATGAAGTGGGCAAGCGCCACAACCTGCCGCTGATCAACATCTTCGACAAGAACGCCGCCGTGCTGGCTCAGGCCCAGGTGTTCAATATCGACGGTAGCGTCAACGCCGAGATCGATGGCAGCCTGCCAGCCGAATACGCCGGCCTCGACCGCTTCGTCGCACGCAAGCAGATCGTCGCCGCCTTCGACGCAGCCGGCCTGCTGGAGAAGATCGAAGACCACGCCCTGAAAGTGCCGAAAGGCGACCGTTCCGGCACCGTTATCGAGCCGTGGCTGACCGACCAATGGTACGTCTCCACCAAGCCGCTGGCCGAAAAAGCCATCGCCGTGGTCGAGAGTGGCGAGATCCAGTTCGTGCCCAAGCAGTACGAGAACATGTACTTCAGCTGGATGCGTGACATTCAGGACTGGTGCATCAGCCGTCAGCTGTGGTGGGGCCACCGCATTCCGGCCTGGTACGACGATGCCGGCAACGTCTACGTCGGTCGCGACGAGGCCGAGGTTCGCGCCAAGCACAACCTCGGCGACGCCAACCTGCGCCAGGACGACGACGTGCTCGACACCTGGTTCAGCTCCGGCCTGTGGACCTTCTCCACCCTCGGCTGGCCGCAGCAGACTGACTTCCTCAAGACCTTCCACCCCACCGACGTGCTGGTCACCGGCTTCGACATCATTTTCTTCTGGGTCGCCCGGATGATCATGCTGTCGACCCACCTGACCGGGCAGATTCCGTTCAAGACCGTCTACGTGCACGGTCTGGTACGCGATGGTCAGGGTCAGAAGATGTCCAAGTCCAAGGGCAACGTGCTCGACCCGCTGGATATCGTCGACGGCATCGACCTCGAATCCCTGGTGGCCAAGCGCACCAGCGGCATGATGCAGCCCAAGCTGGCCGAGAAGATCGCCAAGCAGACCCGCGCCGAATTCCCCGAAGGCATCGCCGCCTACGGCACCGACGCCCTGCGCTTCACCAACCTGGCGCTGGCCTCCACCGGCCGCGACATCAAGTTCGACATGGGCCGCGTCGAGGGCTACCGCAACTTCTGCAACAAGCTGTGGAACGCCGCCAACTTCGTCATCGAGAACACCGATGACAAGGACACTGGCGTAGGTGGCGAGGCAGTCGAACTGTCGCCGGTGGATCGCTGGATCATCTCCGCCCTGCAGCGCACCGAGGCTGACGTGACCCGCCACCTCGACGCCTTCCGCTTCGACCTGGCGGCTCAGACCCTGTACGAATTCATCTGGGACGAGTACTGCGCCTGGTACCTGGAGCTGGTCAAGCCGGTGCTGTGGGACGAAAACGCGCCCATCGAGCGCCAGCGCGGCACCCGCCGCACCCTGGTGCGCGTACTGGAAGTGATCCTGCGCCTGGCTCACCCGTTCATGCCCTTCATCACCGAAGAAATCTGGCAGCGCATCAAGGGCCAGGCCGGCGTGCAGGGCGACACCCTGATGCTGCAACCCTGGCCGGTGGCCAATGAGAGCCGCATCGACGCCGCCGCCGAAGGCGACATTGAGTGGGTCAAGCAACTGATGCTGGGCGTGCGCCAGATACGTGGCGAGATGAAGATCTCCATGGCCAAGCGCATCGACATCATCGTCGCCAACAGCAATGCCGAAGATCTGCGCCGCCTGGCCGACTTCGAGCCACTGCTGAGCAAGCTGGCCAAGCTGGAGTCGGTGCGCGTGCTGGCAGCCGGTGAAGAAGCCCCGATGTCCGCCACCACCCTGGTCGGCGAGATGGAAGTGCTGGTGCCGATGGCCGGCCTTATCGACAAGGACGCCGAACTGGCGCGCCTGGACAAGGAAGTTGCCCGCCTCGAAGGCGAGGTCAAGCGTGTTGGCGGCAAGCTGGCCAACGAAGGCTTCGTCGCCAAGGCGCCGGCCGAAGTGCTCGATAAAGAGCGCGCCAAGCTGGCCGAGGCTGAACAGGCCCTGGCCAAGATGGTCGAGCAGCGCGGCAAGATCGCCGCACTCTGATCACCGCGCGACACCCACAGACCCGCGCCCCAACCGGCGCGGGTTTGTTTTTTGTGGGAGAGGCTTCAGCCGCGAGCTTTAACCGCAAAGTCGCGGCTGAAGCCCCTCCCACGGTTAGTTTGATTGCCCGGAACACCCATGACTGCCCGCTCCCCTTCCCTGCTCGACGCCTTGCTGCCGATTGGCGTGCTCGTCGTGCTGCTCAGCCTCTCCGTTTACCTATTCGGTGACAGCTCCTCCAGCGGCCCGAACCAGATCGCCCTGATGAGCGCCGCCTTCGTCGCCGGCCTGATCGGCCTGAAGAACGGCCTGCGCTGGGCCGAGATCGAAGAAGGCATACTCGCTGGCATCCACATGGCGATGAAAGCCAACCTGATTCTGCTGGCGGTCGGTGCGCTGATCGGCACCTGGATTCTCGCCGGCACGGTGCCGACCATGATCTGGCTGGGTCTGAAGCTGATCAGCGCCGAGTACTTCTACCTCACCAGTTGCCTGATCTGCGCACTCACCGCGCTGTCCATCGGCAGCTCGTGGACGGTGGCCGGCACCCTCGGCATCGGTCTGATGAGCGTGGCAGCAGGCCTGGGGCTGGACCCGGCGATCACCGCCGGTGCGATCATTTCCGGCGCCTACTTCGGCGACAAGCTGTCGCCACTATCGGACACCACCAACCTGGCGCCAGCCGCTGCCGGCGCCGACCTGTTCGCGCATATCCGCAACATGTTGCGCACCACGGTGCCGGCGTTGCTGATCGCCCTGGTGATCTTCTTCACCCTCGGCCAGCAGGCCAGCGCCGAACATGACACCAGCCGTATCGCCGAGGTATTGAGCGCGCTGGAGGCCCAGTTCAACCTCGGCTGGCACCTGCTGCTGCCGGTGGCATTCCTGCTGCTGCTAGCAGTACGCCAGTGGGCCGCCTTCCCGGCGGTATTTCTCGCCGCCCTGCTCGGTGCGGTATTCGCAGTGGTGTTCCAGCCGGAGGTGATGGCGCGCCTGGCTGACCCTCAAGCTGGCGCCTTGGCGCCGCTGAAAACCGTATGGACCGCGCTGTTCGCCGGTTATGAGTCGGCCAGCGGCAACGCCGAGCTCGATGGCCTGCTGTCCAAGGGCGGCATGGCCAGCATGCTCACCACGGTGTGGCTGATCATTTGCGCCATGTGCTTCGGCGGCGTACTGGAGCGCCTCGGTCTGCTGCAGCGCCTGTTGCAGAGTGCCCTGCGCCTGGTGCGCAGCGACAGCGGCCTGGTCGCCAGCACCATCACCACCACCATCGGTACCAATGTCATCACCGCCGATCAGTACATCGCCCTGGTGCTGCCGGGGCGCATGTATCGCGCTGAATACGAAAAACGCGGCCTGGCGCCAACCAACCTGTCACGCGCGCTGGAGGACGGCGGCACCCTGACCTCGGTGCTGGTGCCCTGGAATACCTGCGGCGCTTACATGGCCGCGACGCTGGGCGTGGCGACGTTGAGCTACCTGCCGTACTGCTTTTTCAACCTGATCATGCCGGTGCTGGCCATCGCCCTCGCCTACCTGCTGCCGCCTAAGGCGCAGACTGCTGTTTGATTTCGCATCCGTTCGGGCCGGCCAGCGCTGCGGCCCGAACGCCTCATTAAGTAGCAAAACACTCATCTCTTTGCTCCTTTCGCTATAAAAGCCTTCCCTTTTTCCAATTGTTTCAGGCATCTTCACCCGCCTGACAGCAGCCCTCCGGCACGTCCCCACTAATAAGAATCAGAGCGGAACTCCGAACATGTATGCGTTGATGGCACTCGTCTTCGTCCTCGGCTACCTGTGCATTGCACTCGAGCACCCGTTAAAGATCGACAAGGCAGCCTCCGCCCTGCTCACCGCCGTGATCGCCTGGACCTTGCTGGTGCTCGGTGCCGACAGCATCCTGCCACTGCTCGGCACCGGTACCGCCGGCTCCAGCACCAACACCCATCATGTGGTCGAGGAACTGCGCCACCACCTCGGCGAAATCTCCGAGATCCTGTTCTTCCTCATGGGCGCCATGACCATCGTCGAGCTGATCGACGCCCACGAGGGCTTCAAGGTCATCACCGACCGCATCCGCACCCACAAGCGCGTGCACCTGCTGTGGCTGGTGGGGTTGATCACCTTCTTCCTGTCCGCCGCGCTGGACAACCTGGCCACCACCATCGTCATGATCTCGCTGCTGCGCAAGCTGATCGCTGACCGCCACGAGCGCTGGTTCTACGCCGGTATCGTGGTCATTGCCGCCAACGCCGGCGGCGCCTGGTCGCCAATTGGTGACGTGACCACCACCATGCTGTGGATTGGCAATCAGGTCACCGCCACCGGCATCATCACCAAGCTGTTCCTGCCCAGCCTGATCTGCCTGCTGGTGCCACTGCTGATCATGAGCTTCCGCCTCAAGGGTGAAGTGGCTGAACCGCGTATCAAGGAAAGCGCCGAGAGCCGTCGCGATCCGACCACGCCCTTCGAGCGTAACCTGGTGTTCTGCCTGGGCCTCGGTGCGCTGATCTTCGTACCGGTGTTCAAGACCATCACTCACCTGCCGCCCTACATGGGTATCCTCTTCGGCCTCAGCCTGCTGTGGATCACCACCGAGATCATCCACCGCAGCAAGAACAGCGAAGAGAAGGACCCGCTGTCGGTAGTGGGCGTACTGCGCCGTATCGACATCACCAGCGTGCTGTTCTTCCTCGGTATCCTGCTGGCGGTTTCAGCGCTGTCCAGCGCCGGCCACCTGATCCAGGTGGCGACGCTGCTCAAGGACAGTCTGGGTAACGTCTACAGCATCGCCATTTCCATCGGCATGCTCTCGGCCGTAGTGGACAACGTGCCGATGGTTGCCGGCGCCATGAAGATGTATCCACTGGTCAGCCCTGAAAACCTGGCGGCGGCCGCAGCGAGCGAGCTGCCATGGCTGCGCAACTTCGTGGTCAACGGCAACTTCTGGGAAATGCTCGCCTACTGCGCCGGTACCGGCGGCAGCTGCCTGATCATCGGCTCAGCTGCTGGCGTGGCCGCCATGGGCATGGAAAAGATCAACTTCATCTGGTACCTGAAGAAGATCAGCGGCCTGGCCTTCATCGGCTACCTGGCCGGTGCCGTCACCTATATGCTGATGTTTGCCGCCTGATTGGCTAGCAGGCCGTTGAAAAACGTAGCCGAGGCAGCCAGTGCAATACCGATGGCGGCCCCACAAAAACAGGCGAAAAAAGCACTGGGCCCGCACTCGGGTTTACGAGTTGTAAATGAGCATTTTGATCGGACTCGCGCACGAGCCTGTTTTTAACGCAGCAATGGCAACGTAGGTAGTTTTTCAACAGCCTGCGAAGGCGCTCGGATACGAACAGGAAGTCACCATGCAGACGAGCAAGACCCGCACCAGCTTCTACCGCCGCCTCTACGTGGCCTGGCTGATCGACAGCGGCCAGGCCGTCAGCGTGCCGGCGCTGATGGATGCCACCGGCATGCCCCGGCGCACCGCACAGGACACCCTCACCGCCCTCGCCGAGCTGGATATCGACTGCCAGTTCGAGCAGAACGAGGGCGAACGCAACAACGCCGGTCACTACCAGATTCGCGACTGGGGGCCGATCGACAAGCGTTGGATCGCCGCCAACCTGCAGCAGATCAAGACTACGCTGGGTTATCCCTGAAATAATCGCTCCATACCTCTTGGAGCTGCGATGAATCCAGATCTGTTCTGGGTGCTCGGCCTGTTGGCCGGCGCCGTCACTCTTTTCGTCATCGGCAAACCACGCATGGACGTGGTCGCCCTGCTGGTGCTGGTCGCCCTGCCGCTGACCGGCGTACTCGACCTGCAACAGACCCTGGCCGGTTTCAGCGATGCCAACGTCATCCTCATCGCCGCGCTGTTCGTCATCGGCGACGGCCTGGTGCGCACCGGCATCGCCTACCGCCTGGGTGACTGGCTGGTGACCAAGGCCGGCAGCAGCGAAACGCGTCTGCTGATTCTGCTGATGCTGGCCGTGGCCGGCCTGGGTTCGGTGATGAGCTCCACCGGCGTGGTGGCGATCTTCATCCCCGTGGTGCTCGGGGTGGCTGCACGTCTGCGCATCGCCCCGGCGCGACTGATGATGCCACTGGCGTTTGCCGGGCTGATCAGCGGCATGCTGACGCTGGTCGCCACACCGCCAAACCTGGTGGTGCATGCCGAACTGCGCCGTGCTGGGCTGGATGGTTTTGGCTTTTTCGATCTCACGCCCATCGGCCTGGCAGTGCTGGTGCTCGGCATCGGCTACATGCTGATCGCCCGACGCTGGCTGGTACGCAGCGAAGCAGGTGGCAATGCCGAGCCACCACGCCTGACCCTGGCCGACCTTGCCGAACGCTATCGCCTGAGCGAGCGCGAGCGGCGCCTGCAGGTACGCACCGACTCGCCCCTGGCCAATCAGGTGCTCAACGAGCTGCAGTTGCGCCGTGATCATGGCATCAACGTCATCGCCATCGAGCGCCGCCAGCGCCTACGCACCCTGTTGCTGATGGCCAGCGGCAATACCCTGCTGGAGCCGGGCGACGTGCTGCTGGTGGATATCGCCAGCCCCACCATCGGCCTGCTCGGCAGCTATCAGGCATTGGGGCTGGAACCCATGCCGCTGCCGCATTCGTATTTCAGCCTGCACGCCCATGAACTGGGCCTGGCCGAGGTGGCGTTGCCGCCGGAGTCGCAACTGCCGGGCAAGACCATTCAGGAACTGGGCTTTCGTTCGCGGCACAAGCTCAACGTGGTCGGCCTGCGCCGCCAGGGCCAGGCGCTGGAGGGCGTGCTGGTGGACGAGAAACTCAAGGCCTCCGACACTCTGCTGGTGGCCGGCGCCTGGCGCGACATCCACCGCCTGCAGGGGCTGAGCCGCGATTTCCTGGTGCTCAGCCTGCCGGCGGAAGTGGCCGAGGTGGCGCCGGCTGCGCGCAAGGCGCCCTACGCATTGCTCAGCCTGGCGGTGATGGTGCTGCTGATGGTCAGCGGTCTGGTGCCCAACGTGCAGGCCGCGCTGATCGCCTGCCTGCTAATGGGCGCGTTTCGCTGCATCGACCTGGACAGCGCCTACCGCGCCATCCACTGGCCAACGCTGATCCTCATCGTCGGCATGCTGCCGTTCGCTCAGGCGTTGCAGCAAACCGGCGGCGTCGAGTTGGCCGTGGAGGGGCTGGTCGGCGGTCTGGGCGATGCCGGGCCACGACTGATCCTCGCCTGCCTGTTCGCCCTCACCGCGGTGATCGGTCTGTTCATCTCCAACACCGCCACGGCGGTGCTGATGGCGCCGGTGGCCATCGCCACCGCGCAGGCGCTGGATGTGTCGCCTCTGCCCTTCGCCATGACCGTGGCCCTGGCTGCCTCGGCCGCGTTCATGACGCCGATCTCCTCACCGGTGAACACCCTGGTGCTCGGCCCCGGCCAATACCGCTTCGGCGACTTCGTGCGCATCGGTGTGCCCTTCACCCTGCTGGTGATGATCGTCAGTGTGGCGCTGGTGCCGCTAATTTTCCCGCTCTGAGGTGCCTGCGGTGCGCACGGCGCACCCTACGAATCGCAAAGGCCGGGAGCATAGGATGCGCTGCGCGCACCAGCTTCCCTTGTCCCGAATGCAGTGCGTGCCCTGCCCGACTATGGGAAAATCCCGCCCCCCGAATCGCCGAAGCCCGTTCATGCCCCAGCCGCCGAAACGCCCCCGCAAGCCCGCTCCCGCCGCTGTGAAAACCGCGCCGGCCAAGGGTGAACTGCACCCGCGCAACCGCCACCAGGGGCGCTACGACTTCCCCGCGCTGATCAAGGCAAGCCCCGAGCTGGGCGACTTCGTCATCACCAACCCTTATGGCAATGCAAGCATCGACTTCGCCAACCCGGCAGCGGTCAAGGTGTTCAACCGCGCGCTGCTGACGCAGTACTACGGCATCCGCCACTGGGACATTCCCGATGGCTACCTGTGCCCGCCGATTCCCGGTCGCGCCGACTACCTGCACAACCTGGCCGACCTGCTGGCGACTGACAACGACGGGCAGATTCCCCATGGAGCCAAGGTGCGAGCCCTGGATATCGGCGTAGGCGCCAACTGCATCTACCCACTGATCGGTCATTGCGAGTACGGCTGGCAGTTTCTCGGGGCCGATATCGCAAACGCGGCGCTGGCCTCTGCGCGCGCCATCATCGGGGCCAATCCGCAGTTGGCGGGTGGCATCGAATTGCGCCAGCAGGCTAATGCCGAGCACGTATTTCTCGGTCTGCTGCAAGCGAACGAGGCCGTCGACCTGACCCTGTGCAACCCGCCGTTCCACTCCAGCGCCGATGAAGCCACCCGTGGCAGCACGCGCAAGTGGCGCAACCTGGGCAAGCTCGACCCGAAGCGCAAGCTACCGGTGCTCAACTTCGGCGGCCAGGCGGCCGAGCTATGGTGCCCCGGTGGCGAAGCCGCGTTTCTCAAGCGCATGGCCAACGAAAGCGCGCAAGTGGCGGAGCAGGTGCTGTGGTTCAGCAGCCTGGTCTCCAAAGGCAGCCATGTGGAATTGCTACAGGGCTGGCTGGCCAAAGCCGGCGGGCTTGAGGTGCGTATCCTCGGTATGTCGCAGGGGCAGAAGCAGAGCCGCCTGGTGGCCTGGACGTTCAAGAATGCCGAAGAACGTAGCGCTTGGAGCAAGAGTCGCTGGCGCTGAGACCTGCCGGTGCGCACAGCGCCCCCTAGCTGTAGGGTGCGCCGTGCGCACCGATCTCCCTACCAGGGCAACCAGCCACCCAACACCAGCCACAGCCCGGCCACCGTCATGCTCAGCAGCGTCACCGGTACGCCGCTGCGCGCATAATCGACGAAACCAAGCCTGACGCCCTGACGCTTCGCCCCTTCGGCGACGATCAGGTTGACCACGCTACCAATCAGCAGCAGGTTGCCGGCCAGGGTCGACATGATCGCCAGGCCGATCAACACCGAGTGCGACAACTCCGGCATCAGGCCCAACAGCAACACCACGAAGGGCACGTTGCCAATCAGATTGCCCGCCACCAGCGATGCGGTGGCCAGTGACACCACGCCCTGCGGCAACAGGCCATGCTCGGCCAGCCAGGTGGCTCCCTGCGTCATTTGCGGCAACTGCAGCGCGGCGCCGCTGACCAGGAACAAGCCCACGAACAGCAACAGCAGGTTCCAGTCCACCTTGTTCACGTAGTCGCGACTGTCCACCCGCCGCGACACCATCACCAGCACCGCGATCAACAGCGCCGATAGCTCGCGCGGTAGCGCCGTGGCGAACAGCGCCAGCAGCGCGAGACTGGCCAGCAGCGGTTTGAGATAGCTGTGCGCGCCGTAGATATGCTCGACCGGCGTATCGTCCTCGGTCAGCGGCCTGGCCTCGCCCCAGCGATGGCGCCACTGCAACCAGATCACCGCATAAACGATTGCCATCGCGATCACTGCCGGTGGCCCGGCCACGGCCACATACCCCCAGAAATCCAGACCACCGGCCTGGCCGATGAGAATGTTCTGTGGGTTGCCGATCAGGCTCGCCGCCGAGCCGGCGTTGCACGACAACGCCAGCGCCAGCAGAAACGGCCGCGGCTCCAGCCCGCGCAGATGCAGGCTGCGACACAGCAGCGGCGTCAGGGCGAAAGCGACGATGTCGTTGACCAGCACCGCCGAGAGCAAGCCGCCCAGCACCACCACGCCCATCAGCAGCACAGCCGGGCGCTCGGCATGCTCGGTCAGGTAGCGGTTGAGCCAGGCATACACCCCGGAAAAATCGAACTGCGCCGAGATCAGCATCAACGCCAACAGCAGCAACAACGCGCCAGGGTCGAGATGATGGGCCGCATCCTCCATGCTCAACGCACCGCTGACCAGCAACAGCACTGCCGCGCAGCAGGCAATCCAACTGCGATCGATGCGCAGGCCGCGAACGCCACCAGCGGCCATGCCTAGGTAGGTGAGAACGAAAAGGCCAAGGGTCAGCCAGGCAGCGAAGGTCATGCGCGATTCACCCAAACGGATGCAGGTTGGAAGCAGCGGACTCTAGCCATGCCATTGCCGCGCGGGAATAGCCACGGCTTGGTTTTTTGCGTGTTTCAGGGGCGCGACATGTAAGTCGCCACCCGCCCCAGATAGGCCGGCGACTCGCGCTGCCGCTGCACCTCGGCCCAGATTCTTTCGGCCAACTCGGGGTCACGCGCCAGCAGCGCGTTGGACAGCATCAGGTAATAGGGCTTTTCCTCGAGCAGTTGCGGCAGTTTCTCCACCCGCAGGGCCAACTGCGGATTGGCCTGCAAGACGAAATCGCCACGCATGGTCTGCAAGGCGACGGCCTCGACCCGACCGTGCACCAGCATCTGCAACAGCGCCAGTGGATCGCGACTCGATTCGTCCACCTCCAGCCCGTGCGCCAGCAGCAGATCGCGAATGGAGAAGCCACTGAGCGAGCCGACCCGGCCATTCACCTGGCTGAAACCTTGGCCATCCCAAGACACTGCACTGCCGACGCGGCGGTACAGGGTATAACGCGAGGTGTGCAAACGCCTGGCGGCATCCGCGCGGCCATCGGCATTGATGGGGTAATGGCCCATCTGCAGCCGCTCGGATTTGACGCTGGCAGCGAAAGCACCGTCATAGAGGCCCTGCTGCATGCCTGACAGACAGCGCTTCCAGGGTACCGCCACGTACACCACCTGCAGCGCCAGCGCTTGCTGTACCAAGCCGAGCAATTCCAGATTGAGGCCAGTGCCGTCGGTCATCACCCAGGGGTAGGAGTTCTGATCTTCATGACAGAACGTCAAGGTTGGCTGGGCACCGTAGCAGGTGCCGACCATCAGCCAGAGCAGGCAGCAATGCAGCGCTTTGTGCAAAAACCAGACTCCATCACCGGAACGCCTGAGAGCAGGCGTTCGATCCGCGGTTTGTCACCGACTTCTTGTCCTGCTTCAAGCATAGGCATATTCGCCCTGAGCCGTCTGCAGCAATTTGGTGCACGCCTGCGTTCAGCAAGCCAGAAACCGGGCTTCAAGCATTGCACTGCCTGCCAGCCGGCGGCATGACTGGGATCAACAGGGCAAAACCCTTAAAGTGCCATCATCCTGTTGCCCGAGCCGTCGAGGACTACAGATGCGTCACAGCCTGTTGATTGTGCTGTTTAGCCTGCTCTGCTGCAGTCCGCTTGGGGCTGCAGAGGCACCTTTGCTGCGGATCAGCGCCGGCGAATGGCCGCCCTATCTGTCCGCCAGACTCGAACACCAGGGGCCAGTGGCCCATCTGCTGCGCGACATGCTGGCCGAGGAAGGCTACCGTGTCGAATTCACCTTCCTGCCCTGGCCCCGCGCCTACGCCGAAGCCGCCGCAGGCCGGTTCGACGCCACCGCGGTATGGATGCACAAGACCGAGCGTGAGGCCGACTTTCTCTTCAGCGCCCCACTGCTCAACGAACAGTTCGTGTTCTTCCACCTGAAAACCCAGCCGTTCGACTGGCAGCGCTTCGACGACCTCAGCGGCATGACCCTCGGCGGCGGTCTGGAATACAGCTACGGGCCGGCGTTCGATGCCTTTCTCGCCGAAGGCAAGGTGCGCATCGAACGAGTGTCCAGCGACCGGCAGAACTTCGAGAAGCTGCTCAAGGAGCGCGTGGTCCTCTACCCGCAGGAGCTCAACGTCGGCTACGCCGCGCTGCGTAACGAGTTCTCCAGGGCCGATGCCGAGCGTATCACTCACCACCCCAAGCCGCTGCTGGTCAACCTCAGCTACCTGATGCTGCCCAAGCGCCTGGCGCAAAGCGAAGCGCTACGCGAACGCTTCAACGCTCGCCTGCAACAGTTTCGCGACGACGGCCGTTACCAGAAGTATTTCGACGACCTGCAGGCTGGCCACTACCAACCCGTACCGGAGCAGGCCAGCCCGTAGCCCGGATGTAATCCGGGGCAGCGCTACCAGACATTCCCGGATTACATCCGGGCTATGAATCAGCGAATAAAGCCCTTGCTGACCTCGCGAAACAGCTCGGTGCCGGCCTGCTCCAGCCACTCGAAGGCGACCATCTCGCGCGAAACGATCACCGCGCCGGCACGCTCCATGCGCGCCAGCCCCAGAGCCTTGTCGCGTGGCCGGCGCGATCCCACCGCCTCGTCGACCACGAATACCTCACGCCCGGCCGCCAGCAGGCCCATTACCGTCTGCAGCACGCAGACATGGGTTTCCGTGCCGCAGACGACGAACTGCCTGCGCTCGCCACCGGGCAAGTCGAACAGCCCAGCCCCGGCGGTTGCCGAGAAATGAATCTTTTCCCGCAGGCCATCGCCCGGCAGCAGCTCATGCAGGCCCGGCTCGGTATAACCCAGCCCCTTCGGATACTGCTCGGTGGCGATCACCGGGACGCGCAGGCGCCGCGCAACTTGCACCAGCCAGGTGGCCTGCTCGACCACTGCCGCGCCACCGTCGATGGCTGGCAGCAGCCGCTCCTGCAGATCGATCACCAGCAGGGTGGAATCCTTCGCTCGCATCAGCATCACTACGCTCCTTCCTTCACCGCAAAACGTGCGTCGAGCCTGCTGTAACCGAGGCCAACGCCCTTGTGCACCCGCAACTGCACCGGAATACGCTCCTTCATCGCCTCGACGTGGCTGATCACGCCGATGGTCTTGCCGCTGGCGTTGAGGTTGTCCAAGGCATCGAGCGCCACCTCCAGCGTCTCGCCGTCCAAGGTGCCGAAGCCTTCATCGAGGAACAGCGAGTCGATACTGGTCTTGTGGCTGACCAGATCGGACAGCGCCAACGCCAGCGCCAGGCTGACCAGGAAACTCTCGCCGCCGGACAGCGTGCGGCAATCGCGCGCCACGTCGGCCTGCCAGGTGTCGCGCACTTCCAGCTCGAGTTCGCCGCTGCCCTTGCGCGCCAGTTGGTAGCGGCCGTGCAGGCGCGTCAATTGGCGGTTGGCCAGGTGGATCAGGTGATCGAGGGTCAGGCCCTGGGCGAACTTGCGGAACTTGGCACCGTCGGCCGAGCCGATCAGGCCGTTGAGCTGTTGCCACAGGCGCTGCTCACTCTCCTGCGCACTGATTTCGGCGAACAGCGCCTGCTGGCTGCTGCGCCGCGCCTCGTCGGCCTGCAACTGCGCGCGCAGCTCACCTTGACGCTCGCTCAGGGCGCGCAAGCGTTCCTGCACTGCCTGGAGCTGCTCGGCCAACTGCTCCAGGCTCAAGGCGGTTTGCGCTTCGGCCGTGAGGCGCTGCACCTCGGCCTGAGCCGCCGCCAGCAGGGCCGAGGCCTGGGTGTGCGCACGTTCGAGATCCGCCTTGAGTTGCACCAAGCGCTGGCGTTCATCCTCACTCAACAGCGCCGCTTCGAACGCCGCCTGATCGGCGAAAGGACTGCTCAGCAGCGTCTGTTGCCAAGCCTGCTGGCAACTCTGCAGACGTTGCTGCTCACGCGCCAGCAAGGCCTCCTGGGCTTGCTCGCTGCCAGCGAGGCCATCGCGTTCACGCAGGGTCGCGGCCAACCGCTCGGCGGATTCACGCAGGGCCTGCTGCGGATCGGCTACCGCTGCCGGGGGCGCCAGGCTCGGCGCCCCCGCGTCCTGCCAACGCTGCTGCCAGTGCTCGGCCTGCGTCTGAGCTTCGTCCAGTTGTCGTTGCGCCTCGCGCGTGAGTTCGAGCAACTGCTGCTCACGCGCCTGTGTCTGCTGCCAGGCGTTCCAGGCGGCTTTCTGCTGGTATAGCCAGCCCGCGCCGTCGGCAGGCAGCTCGCTGGCGAAGCCTTGCAGGCAGGCCAACAACTCTTGAGCCTGTTGCTCTAATTCAGTCTGCAGCGCGCTCAGATGCGCTTGTTGCTCGGCCAGGCGCGCCTGGGTGTTGTCCAGATCACGACTGAGTATTGCCTGCTGCCGCTCGGCCTCAGCCTGCTCGCGCTCAGCGCTTTCGCGCAACTCGCGTAGACGCTGCAACTCGGTTTGCTGTGCCTGCGCCGCGTCCAGGCGCGCCTGGAGCGCAGCCAATTCCTGCTCGTGCTGCTGTTGCACACCCACCAGCTCGGCGACGTCCTGCAGGCGAATGTCATGTTCGCTCAGCTGCTGCTGCCACTGCTGATCCAGCGGCAGCAATTGCGCCTCGGCCTGAGCCTGTTGCTGCTGCACCTGCTCGATCTGCGCGGCGAGACGGGTCAGCTCGTCACGTAGATTGGCGCCCTGGCTCTCCAGCTCGGCCAACTCACTGCGGCACTGCACCAGCGCCTGCTCGGTGGCGGAGACGTTCAGCGCCTGGTACTCGCTGATCGCCGGATGCTCGTGCGAGCCGCACAGCGGGCAAGCGTCGCCCGGTTGCAGGCGGGCGCGATAGGCCTCCAGATCCTGAATGCGTTTTTCCTGCTCCAGCAACTTTTCCTTGTCGACGACCTGCTGCTTGAGTGCCTTGTAACGTTCGCGCAGGGCGTTGATCTCGGTGTTCTTGTCCGCCTGTCGGCGCTGCAGCTCAGCCAGGCGCGGGGGCAGCTCGGCCAGTTGTACGGCCAAGGCCTCGCGGCTCTGCGCCACTTGCTGCAAACGATCGAACACCCGGCTGCGCGCTTGCAGGCGCTGCCAGTCCTGGCGCAAGCCCGTCTCTCCTGCCTCGCCCAGCAGAGCCTGCAAGGCGCCCTGCCGCTGCCCCTCCGCGTCGCGCGCTTGCTGCACCTGCTGTTGCAGCGTGGTCAGACGCACACCCTGCTCGTCACGCTGGCGCTGCAACGTCGTCAGTTGTACAGCGGATTCGCTCTGGCGCGTTTGCGCTGTCTGCAACGCCTGCTCAGCCTTGGCCCGTTGCGTGAAGCGCTCGTCCCAGCCACTGAGCAACTCACCCAGGCGCGCATGCGAACTGCGCTCGCTCAGCCAGGCCTGCACATCGGCGTGCTGGTGCTGCGCCTGCGTCAACGCGATGTGCCGCTGCTCACGCCAGTGCCCCGCATGATGGCTGGCCTGCCACAGCGCCTCCCGTTCACGCTCGGCACACATTTGCATCTGCTCACGCAGTGCGAACAGACCGCGCTCGGCCTGCTGACTGTCGTGCTGCGCCTGCTGCCAGGCCTGGTGCAGCGGTTGTAAACGCGCTGCCGGCTCACCGGCGGCCAGACGCTGTAAGTCATCGGCCGCAGCAGCCTGACGTTGCTGGGCCTGCTCCAGCCCTCGCGCTGCCTCGCCGGCTTGTTGCTCGGCTCGCTGCAACGCCTCACGCCAGCGCTGCCCAGCCAGCAGCGCTTGTTGCTCAGCCTGCAACGGGGCCTGTTCCTGCGCCAGGCGCTCGGCTTCGGCCTGCAATTCGGCACGCTGCGCCTCGTCCAGCAGCTCCATGCCCTGGGCACGACTCTTCAGCAGGCCCAGCGCCTGTTCGGCGGCCTTGGTGCGTTCGTAAACCTGCTGGGATATCTGCCCGTAGACCTCGGTGCCGGTCAGCTCCTCCAGCAACTCGGCGCGCTGGTTCGCATTGGCCTCGAGAAACGCCGCAAAGCCGCCCTGAGCGAGCAGCATCGACTTGGTGAAACGCTCGAAATCCAGGCCGGTCAGCTCGGCGGTCAGGCTTTCCTTCTCGCGAATCTTGTCGGTGAGAATTTCACCATCGGCGATACGCGCCAGCTCCACCTTGGGCGCCTGTAGCGCACCGTCGACCTTGTCCCGCGCGCGGCGCTGGCTCCAGAAGGCGCGGTAGCCCTGCCCTGTTACCTCGAACTCGACTTCGGCCAGGCAATCGGCGGTGTGCCGGGTCATCAGCTCGTTACCGCTGGCCGACAGCGTGCTCATGCGCGGCGTGCGGTGGTACAGCGCCAGGCAGATGGCGTCGAGCAAGGTGGTCTTGCCCGCCCCGGTCGGCCCGGTGATCGCGAACAGACCGCTACCGGCGAAAGGCTCGGCAGCGAAGTCGATCTTCCATTCGCCCTTGAGGGAATTGAGGTTCTTGAGGCGCAGGCTGAGGATTTTCATGCACAGTTCGTAAGCCGTTGAAGGCCGTCATTCTGGCATATACCGGTAACGATTCAGTCGCGGCAATAACCTTCACCGCTGCGCACAGTCAGGCAGTTCTGCTTGTCCAGCAGCCATTTCATGCCGGTGGCTTCGCCGTCGGTGGCGCTGACGCTCTCCACCACGCCATCGCGCACGAAGACGATCTTCGCGCCCTGCGCACGGCCGACAAACCGTCGCGGGCCGTCGAGGTTGGCGATGGTCAGGCGGTAGTCAGCCGGCGTGCCGCTGATATCCAGGTAAGTGCCCTCTGGCCCGTTCCAACGCCCCAACCATTGCTCGGTCACCTTGGCATCCTGCTCGCTGGAAGATGTCGCGCAGCCGGCCAACAGCAGGGGAATGGCCGCAGCCGCGAGAAGAAAATGTGCCGCTCTTTGCATGACGCTCTCCACTGGAAGGGGTGTAGCGATTTCGACCCCGACCGCTCATGCGCGGTTCAGGCCCGAGTTCACAGTATCTCGATACGGTCGCGGCCATTGGCCTTGGCGAGGTACATCGCCTGGTCCGCACGCTCCATCAGGCTGTCCAGGCTCTCGCCTGGGCGATACTCGGCAATGCCGAAACTGGCGCTCTTGCGTTGCACACGGTCGAAGGCGAAAGCGTTGATGCGCTTCTGCAGAGCCTGCATGGCTCGCTCGGCGTGCGCCGCATCGATCTCCGGCAGGATGATCAGAAACTCCTCGCCGCCGAGCCGGCCGACCTTGTCCATGACTCGCACGCCGTCGCGCAACAACCCGGCAAACTGCCGCAGCACGCTGTCGCCCACGGCATGGCCATGGGTGTCGTTGACGCTCTTGAAGTGGTCGATGTCGATCAGTACCACCGAGAACGGCGTGCCGTAGCGATTGGCCCGTGCCACCTCCTCGATCAGAAAATGCAGAGTGCGCGCGCGATTCCACAGGCCGGTCAGGCTGTCGATGCTGGCGCTCAAGGCCAGGCTGTCCTGGTGCAGGAACATACGTTTATGCGCCTTCTCCAGCAGAAAGGCACTGAGCAGACCGAAGGAAAACGACGCAAGAATCCAGATCAGGTGCAGGCGCTGCATGCCGGGCGTCAGCGAGTGCTCCAACGTGACCAGCAGGATCGCCGCCAGCGAAACCAACGACGTGAGCATCGCGCGTTTCAGCGTGAGACCGGAGATGGCGAAGGTCCACATCAGGTTGAGGTAAATCTCCGGCGCGTAGAAAGCAAAGCGCGGCGAACCGAAGTTGAAGTAGAGGTTGGCCAGTACCGAGAAAATTGGAGCGGCGGTCAGTAACCCGAGCATCAAGGGCTGTCGCTTGGGTTGGAAACTCAGCAAGCCGATACTCAGTAACGCCGCTGGTACCAACAACGCATGACAGATCAGCCGCGCGACGGACTGATCGGTCTCGACGTTCTGCTCGATCGCGGCATAGATCAGATACAACCCGGTGGTAAGGAACGCCACGTAGCGGATCTGCGGAATCTTCGCTTGCAGGTACCAGCAGGCGAACGCCTGCCGAGTCGCCTCTGGCACTCCATGCAAAGGGTCAAGCGCACGCAGCAAGGCATTGAACAACGGCACTTTCGCTCCCCTGTCGAAACGCCACCATTCACAGCATAGAACGCTTGTTGCGCAGAATGCGATGTGGGCCCCGCTATTGAGTCGCCTTCAAACCACGCCGGCCAGATTGTTCCGCGCCTGCGCCTCATGGCGCGCCCTGAAATGATCCGTGCTGTAGATAGTTGGGCGCGCCAGAAATGACTGAAGAACGCTGCGCCGCTTCATGCGATAGACAAAGCCCGGCACCCAGGCGTACTCGGCGCGCACCTGAGCGTCGTATTCGGCGAAACGCTCCGGCGTGGCGCCGAGAATGGCCAGGTCGATATCCACCAACAACTGTTCATCCGGCTCGCTCGGCGTCGCATCATGCCGGGTGACAATGATAAGTTGCTCGACCCGCGCCAACGTCACCTGGCTGGCGTGACAGCTCGCAAGCACCCGGACGGCCCAATCTGCGCTAAGGCGCTCGTTATCCTTGCCGCGCACGTCGTAGATGGCGTCATGGAACCAGAGCGCGATGGCCACCTCTCCCGGTTGCTGCGCCAGATGCCGCGCCTGCTCGAAATGCATCAGGCATTCGCGCAGATGCTGCAGCGAGTGATAGTGCCGCTGCGGCTCCTCATAGGCACGAACGAGCTGCTCGAACAGACCTGACGGAGGCTGTAGGCCAAGGTCTGACCAGGCACTGGCCCAGGATGATGGCAGAGGTGTCATTTTAGAGGCTCGATAGCGTATTAGTTAAGGGCTGGGCTTTAGCCGGAACCAGCGAACTGGTTTGAACTAGCTGCTCCCCATTTCTAACTGAACAAGCTAGCAATCGCACTCGTTATAGCTTCGATAACTGCGAGGACACCGTCGATCATGGCTTCAACGGTGCCGGTTATCACCTCCAGAACTCCCTCGCTGCTCTGAACAGGAAGTACAGCTGCTCCAGCAACGGAAATAGCCATGGCTGCCATGGCAACGGCGCTGAAACCAATAGCCATGATGTAAATTGCAGAGCCCATAAGCAGGGCCGCGCAAAGCGAATTAAAGGCCCTCCGCATTCTTGATCGCTTTACTTTCTTTTTCATTTCAAGACCCACTTGTAGCTGAGTAAAAATACCAAATACATATAGTGCTTGGTTAAGGGGCGGGCTTTAGCCCGCACCAGTAAGCGAAGCGAGCGATTTGAACCACTAGTTAGGCATTATTCTGAGTCTTTGGAAATATGCGCTTTTTCCTGCGCAGCTCTCTTTTTGTGCCTTCAAGATGCTCGATAACTGCCAAGCAGATTGCCTTATTCAAAATTGTTTTTGGCACAAGGTAATTGTTAAATGCGAGGACTCCAATCTTGTGTAGCGAACAATCGTCAAGCTGCATGAGCTTTTCGGCAGCTTCAGGTTCGCCATACGCAATAAGCTGAGGTGCTATGTCGACCGGCCGGAAGGTGACTTTTGATTCCATGTCGTTGTGCTTACCTAACGTTTGGTTAAGGAGCCGGCTTTAGCCGGTCCCAGTGAGCGAAGCGAACGGTTTGAACCAGTTGTTAGGAATTGCCACTATTAAGCATAATATTGCGTAGAGCTACTTCTGCTTGGAAAGCCACGTGTTCGCTTTTGCTAGTTAAACAGATTTTTATGGCATCAATTTCCGCAGGGCCTACGGTGTTCATTCGGGCTAGTGCGCTAAGAGCGTCACATACGACAAATTCGCTGCTGTCCGATAACTTTTTCACAAAAACACTGTTTAGTTCAGCGCTATTTTTGTTGATTCTAGACAGAGCGTAGATTGAGGCTTGTCGTACGCCGAGATTATTGCTATCGGTAAGGTTAATAATTTTTGCGACAGCATTTATCGATCTTTCCCCTAAAGAACCTAGTGCGCCTAAACACCAGAAGACAACATCATCATTCTCTGATCCTAATGCATCTATAAGACTAGGAATGTCTACATCAGCATCGTAACTTAAACTACCCAATGCAAGATTGGCTGATTGCCTTTCACTCTCGTCATTAGATGTTATCCAGTGAATCCATTTTTGTGTTTGATTCATATGTCACTCGGAGAGTGCCTAACGTTTGGTTAAGGGGCGGGCTTTAGCCCGTCCCAGTGAGCGAAGCGAACGGTTTGAACCAGTTGTTAGCTGCCATAACCGAAAAATATATTAAAGAGAGCGGCAAAAGTAACATAAGAAAGCATTAAGGATGAAATTGATATTATGACGCAGTGAAACCATATAATTATTTTTAGCCAAGTGCATTTGAGACTTTTTAAAAAACCTGGCTCTGGCTTTTCTGGTTGCTTGTGATGCCAATGAATAACTGATGTTAATAGACTGAGCCAGCCGAGTGTGATTGCCGAACCCCATGCTGTTATAGAAACATATTCGTTATGCGCTTCAAGTATGAAAGAGACTAAAAGTACAGCGCCTAGTAGAACGCCGCACAAAAGCATGGCGCGATACATTTTTGTTTTGTATGGCGCAGCCTCTACGGCGATATGGTTGAGTACTGTAGGTGTCATGGCTGGTAGCTAACGTTTGGTTAAGGGGCGGGATTTAGCCCGTCCCAGTGAGCGAAGCGAACGATTTGAACCAGTTGTTAGAGGGAGCCATGCGAGGTTTTTGCTGAGCTATTTGGCAAGAATTTGCCAGCGATAACCTCAGCGTTTGATAACCACTCACTAAGGCCTGAGTTGTCCTTGAGCCCATGCGTCCAGCTGACTCTTGCGTTTTCACTATTACGCCAAACGGTAATTGAAAAGTAAACTCCATCAATGGTTAGCTCTGCCGGAGGGCGTGTGCTATTTGAGCTAACTATATTTAATGCCGAGTCAATTAGGCTCTCAGCTACGGCTTTTGGAATTACCACCTCTGAACCAAATGTTGTAGGGCCTGCAGCTAAAATGGGAAACCGATCTTCGCCTTTGGGCCACTCAATGCGACGAAGGAAGAACTGCATGGTCGACATGAAGACGTACCATGAGCTCCATGTTCTAATTGAGTCATCGATGGAAAAACTTAGCAGCAGTGAATTGGGTTCGCGAGGGGTAAGCCCAGGGTAGCTCCAAGGTGCCGCCATGATTTTTTCCACATCACGATTGAACACTATAGGGCACCCTCTAACGTTTGGTTAAGGGGCGGGCTTTAGCCCGTCCCAGCGAACGGAGTGAGCGCTTTAAGCGCATTGTTAGGTGTTTGCCTAGCACTGATAGCGGTCTTTTATGTGCGCGTTGTAGTAGCTGCCTTTTGATGCTGACCGCATGAAACCTTCGTATACATGTGCTGGAACGCGACAGAAGTCGTACGTGTGGCCCTGCTGAAATGCAATTTTCATTCTTTGGTTTGCCGGGTCGTAACCAATTGCAGTGATGGCTGTTGAACGTACACGTATCATTTCCATGGCATTCACCTAACGTTTGGTTAAGGGGCGGGCTTTAGCTCGTCCCAGTGAGCGAAGCGAACGACTTGAACCGCTAGTTAGCGGCTGTGGCGCTTTATTACCTATCAAAATCCGATGGTAAACGTCATGCTTGCCCGCCTACTCAGTGGAGGCTGGCTGGTCAGTCAAGCCTGCAAGTTTGCAGAGCTCCTCAAGATTAGAAGCAACGAGCGAAGGCCGCAAAATGTCAGCTGGGGCCGGCGAAAAGCTTTTATTCCCGAATTGATGCCATGAGCTCAAGTAGTTAAGCGCGGCAGCGTAGAGCAATACACCGAAGGTGGTTGGGCTTGCGTTGCAGTATGGAAGTGACTTGGCACCTACGACGTGCTGATTGAGCGCGTAGCCGTTGACCAAGCCTTGGCGGTGTAGAACATTCAGATCAATGACCGGGTTCAAATTTAGACGCTCAAGCTCCTTCGTCGCGAACCATACTTTTTTTCTGGATAGTTCGTCCTGCATTCCGGGATTAATAGCGGCGCCAGCCGCAGCCAGCATTTCATGGAGAGAGTTATAGATGACGAAGTGAAGGTGCAGTTGCTTTGAGGAGAGCGCTTTAATGCAGTCCACATAAATTAGCGCTGAATCATCTCTGCCATCCTCACTCCGGCTAGCAGCAAGAATTCCGCCGAAATACTCGGCGCACACCTCATCATCAGTTACGGCACCGTTCCAGATTACGTCTCTGGCAACGCGAAGGTTTGGCTTTGCGCCGTCGTTGGGATCAGCAACTTTTTTCGCAGCTTTGGCCAAAAGTTTGTCGCGATTTGCCGTGTACATTTTGTTTAGGTCATCACCCATTTCAGCAAGCGTTTTTCCAAACAGCTGCTGCGCGACATATGCAGCGCTCGCGACTCCTGCGGTGAGAACGATCTCTTCAGAGGCCAATTGATTCTCCTGTTGTCTATAAGCGCTAACGACTAGCGCACGTGCGCCAGAGCGCGTAGCGATTTGGCGTCACTGTGGCGCGCCTTGTTAGCCTGAGCAGATATACAACAAGGCAAAGCCGACACCCGAACCACAACAACGCCGCAAACGTGCAAGTAAAAACTAAACCAACAAACAACTGACCCACGCAGCTTTGCTGCCCACGGATGTTTATTGGCACCTGTAAAATTTACGTTAAAGACAAACTATCAGAAGGGATGCAGCGAGCACAACTGGCATATTAAACCTGGCGCAAGCGAAGAACTGCCAAACAGCGCCACCATCCTTGATGATTTGCCTTACCGGCGAAAACTATAAAACCCGAAAACAGGCTAACAGTGATTAGATGGAAGGCGGTACTAATCCGATAGTAGAGCCTTCCATCTAACTCCGCATTACCGTCATCACCGCCCTGGAAAAATTCTTTTCAAATCATGGCATTACCGGCCAGCCCCTGATGTCTGGATGTATTCGCTTGACTTCCTCTTTTTGCTCTACCATTACTACTGTACAAAAACACAGCCAAGGAGTCGGCCATGGAAAACTCCAGCAAACCTCGCCTGCAGGAGCAGTTCAGGGCGGTGATGCGCTTGCATCATTACAGCATCCGGACAGAAAAATCCTACTGGTACTGGATTCGCTATTTCATCCGTTTCCATAAACTGCGCCATCCACTGGAGCTTGGTGCTACCGAGGTCAATGCTTTTCTCACTTGGTTGGCAGTTGAGCGTCAGGTGGCTGCCGCCACCCAGAATCTGGCACTCAATTCGCTGGTTTTCCTATACGACAAGGTCTTGCAACAACCGCTCGGGCAAGTGGGTGAGGTGGTGCGCGCAAAACGCTCAGCGCGTATTCCCTGCGTACTTACGCATGAGGAAGCCACGGCGCTCATTGCAAGGCTCGGCCAACCGCATCAGCTACTGGCTTCGCTGATGTATGGCGCCGGCTTGCGGGTGGTGGAAGCTGCACGTTTGCGTATCAAGGATGTGGATTTCGATAAGCAGGTCATCACCATTCACGACGGCAAAGGCGCCAAAGACCGAACGACACTTCTGCCGGCGCCCCTGATCACACAGCTGCTGGAGCGCAGAGAGCGTATGTTTCGCGCCTGGAAGCAGCGGGACAGCTTTTATCACGCGCCCGTCAGCCTGCCATTTGCGCTACGTCGCAAATACCCCAAGGCGGGATGTTCATTCGAGTGGCAGTGGCTGTTCCCGTCGACCGGACTTTGCACGGATGAGGACGGGCAGATCGTTCGTCATCACCTTCACGTCAGTGCAATTCAGAAAGCTGTCAGGCATGCCGTGCGGCAATCCAATCTGCACAAGTCTGCCAGTTGCCATACCTTTCGCCACAGTTTCGCCACCGAGCTACTGCGCCGGGGGAGCGACATTCGCACAGTGCAGACGCTACTGGGGCATGCGGATATACGTACGACGCAGATTTATACGCATGTGCTGGGACAGGACTTTGCCGGTGTAGTCAGCCCGCTGGGGTGAGCGCGGCAAGCACTTGGCTGGGTTGTCGCGACGCCATCCCCGAATTGCATCCGGGCTACGGAGGCCTGTGCCGCTAAGCCTTGGGCAGCGCCTCCAGCACCTGCCGATACAGACCCTGCAGGCGCAGGGCATCCTCTTCTTCCAATGTTTCCTGCTGCAGGCGGCGGGCGAAGACGTCCTCCACGCTCAACTCGTCCAACGTTTCCCGTGCTTCGCTGGCCAGGCTAGCCACGGCGTTGCCGCGCTCGCGGCGGATACGCAGCACTTCCACGAGATGCCCTTCGCACAGGGCATTGATGCGGCTTTGCAGGTCGCTCAGGTAGTCGTCGGTGCTCACTTGCACTTCCAACCAGACAGGCCGCTCGGGTGTGCCTTGTGCAGCTGCGTCGGTGATGGAGCCTGCCAACTCCTTGAGCGAGCCGCGCAGGCTGGCCATGGGCTGGAATACCGGTACGGGCAGTGGCGTGATCGACTGCAGGGTGGCGCCTTCGAACGTCAGCAGCAGGACTTCCTTCTGCTGGCGCGCCTCGTCGAAGGACAGGGCAATCGGCGAGCCGCTGTAGCGGATGTGCTCCAGGCCGCCGACCTTCTGCGGACGGTGGATATGACCAAGGGCGATGTAGTCCGCCGGCGGGAAGGCGCTGGTGGGGAAGGCTTCCAGGCTGCCGACGTAGATCTCGCGCACCGACTCGCTGGCGCTGGCGCCAACCGTGGTGAGGTGACCGGTAGCGATGATCGGTAGCGTCAGGCCCAGCTCGTCACGCTTGCTAGCCGCCAGCTCGTACAGTGCCCGGTAATGCTCAGCGATGGCTTGCTGTAGCGACTGTTGTTTGTCCTGCGCGCTCTGCCCCGCCTGGCTGGCCAGCACGTCGCGCGGGCGGATGAAGGGAATGGCGCAGAGAATGGCGCCCGGCTGGCCAGTACGATCATCGAGTACCAGTACCTGTTCAGCCAGGTCGACGCCTACGCTCGGCACCACCTGGGTGCCCAGTTGCCCCAGCAGGCTGCGGCTTTCACCAAGCATGGCCGGCGAGTCGTGGTTGCCGCCGAGTACCACCAGGGCGCAGCCGGCGTCGCGCAACTCAACCACCAGTCGGTAGTACTGCTCGCGGGCATAACTGGGCGGTGCGCCGGTGTCGAACACATCACCGGCGATCAACAGCACGTCCACGTCGTGCACGCGCACTTGCTCCAGCAGCCAGGCGCAGAAGGCCTGGTGCTCGGCCTGCCGAGTCTTGCCCATGAAGTGCTGGCCCAGGTGCCAGTCGGAGGTGTGCAGGATGCGCAAGCTCATAGCGGCCAGTCCTTTACGACGACATGAGTCTTGACCCGCTGCATTTGCGGGAAGGCCTCGATGGCCGCACGTACTTCGCTCAGGCGCGCCATGCTCGGCGCCTCGACCAGTACCAGCATGTCGGTCTCGCCGCTGATGCCACTGCAATGGCGGATTTCCGGGTATTCGCGCATACGCTCGACGTAATCCTGACAACGGGCGTTTTGGTAGAAAAGCTCGAGATAAGCCCTGACTCCACCTTCGCCCGGCACCGCGACCTGGGCGTGATAACCACGAATCACCCCGCTCTCCTCCAGATAGCGAATCCGCTCGCTGACCGCCGAACGTGACAGATTGATCTCACGGGCGATCTGGCTGACGGAGATGCGCGCATCGCTGCGCAGCAGAGTGAGGATCTGGCGATCGAACTTGTCCACGGGAGCTTCTCGGGCGGCAATCGGATTGACGGTGAAAACCGCCATTTCGTCGGCAAAAGGCGACAGCCTGCAACTGGCCGGCGCCCTACCATGGCGGTATCTGGAAAATGATGAGCATACCCCATGAGTCGATTGAACAAGGAATTGGGCCTGCTGCAGGGCATCGCCCTGCTCAGCACCTCGCTGCTCGGCACCGGCATCTTCGTGGTGCCGGCACTGGCAGCCACGTCAGCCGGCGAGGCGTCGCTGTGGGCATGGATGATCTTGATTGCCCTGGTGCTGCCGGTGGCGTTCACCTTCGCCCAGTTGGGCAAGCGCTTCCCTCATGCCGGCGGCGCGCCGCACCTGATCGGCCGCGCCTTCGGTCTGCGCATGGAGGGTGTCAGCGCCCTGCTGTTTCTCGCCGTGTTGCCGGTCGGTTTGCCGGCTGCTCTGCATATCGCCAGCGGCTTCTGGCTGGCGTTGTTCGACCTCGATCGCAGCGGCCTGCTGCTCATCGAACTGGCGACGCTGGGCGCCATTCTCCTGCTTGGTCAGCGCCCACCGAAAGCATCGGGCATGCTCCAGGGGCTGATCGCTGTAGCCATCGTCGCCAGCGTGGCGCTGATCTGGTGGGTCGGCGACCTGCCGCGCGCCAGCCAGCCGTTGCTGCCGGCGATGGACGGCCAGTGGCACTTGCTGCCGACAGCGCTGGGGGTGATGTTCTGGTGCTTCGTCGGCATCGAGGCCTTCACTCACCTGGGCGAGGAGTTCAAACACCCCGAGCGCGACTTCCCGCTGGCACTGTTGCTCGGCGTGGTGCTGGCCGGCCTGGTGTACTGGGCCTGCTCGGTCGCGGTGCTGAGCTTTGCCACTTACGGCGACGTGCACAGCGACATCACCGCCCTGCCCCGTCTGTTCGAACAGCTGCTGGGTGAGCACGCACGCGTGCTGGTGGCGGTGCTCGGTTACCTGGCCTGCTTCGCCTCGATGAACGTATACATCCAGGGCTTCGCCCGGCTGATCTGGAGCCTGGCCGATGAAGGCCGTCTGCCGGCCAGGCTGGCCGTGCGCAACCGTCACGGTGTACCCGGCAAAGCCTTGCTGCTGGTAGTGATCAGCTGCGCGCTGTGCGCAATGCTCTCGGCCACCTTGAACCTGTCGGTGGACGATCTGATCCGCTATGCCAACGGCAACTTCGTGCTGATCTACCTGTTGAGCATGGCCGCTGGCTGGGTGCTGCTCAGTGGCGTCTGGCGCCTGCTTGCCGGTCTCAGTGCCCTGCTCTGCGCTGGGGTGCTGCTGATGCTTGGCGCCGATGCGCTGTATGCAGTGGCATTGCTTGGGGTGTTGCTGCTGCTTGATCGCCTGCGCACGCTGGGTAAGGCGCTGGCCTAGCGCAGCAGATAATAAGCACGGCAACGCAGCTTGCACCTTCCCGGCAGGTGACGGTCGAAAACGGCGTAACCCGAGCGGTATCGCCGCCGATGCGTGACCATCGTTGCTCGAGGGTTCTATCCTTGAAGCGACAAACGCTGAAAGGAAGCCCCATGCTCCGCGTACTCAATGACCTGAAAATCATGATCCTGGCCAACCTGTGGATCGTCCCGGTGGTGGCAGGCCTGGTCTGGGCACTGTTCCAGTTCGTCGCGCCGCCACCACCGATGAGCGCCAGCATGGCCACCGGCACCCAAGGGGGCGCCTACCAGCAGTTTGCCGAACGCCTGAAGGAAGAGTTGGCCAAGGAAGGTTTTGAACTGAATCTGGTACCGACCTCAGGCTCGCGTGACAACCTGCAACGCCTGCTGGCCAAGGACCCGCAAGTGGAGATCGCCCTGGTCCAGAGCGGCCTGGAGCGCCAGCTGGCTCCCGACGAGCAGCGTCAGCTGGAAAGTCTGGGGGCGATTTATCAGGAGCCCTTGTGGCTGTTCTATCGACGAGACGTGAAGCTGGATCGCATTGCCGACCTGCTGCCATTGCGCGTCGGTCTGGGCGGTGAAGGCAGCGGCACCCGTGCCGCCAGCGATGCCATTCTCGGCGCCAATGCCATCGAGCCGGAACAACACCCCGAAAGCTGGCAGAGCATCGGCGGTAGCAAAGCCGCTCGGGCGCTGATGGCCGGAGAACTGGATGCAGCGTTCTTCGTCGGTCCGGCAGAGAACTCACTGGTGCAGCAACTGGCGGCCAATCCGGACATCGCCCTGGCACACTTTCGGCGCGCCGCCGCTTACGAGGCGCGACTGCCGTTCTTCAATCAGGTAAAGGTCGGTGAAGGCCTGCTGGACCTGGCCAGCAACGCACCAGACCGCGACATCGTCACCCTCTCTCCGGTCGCGACGCTGGTGGTCAACGACGACTTCAACCCTGGCCTGGTGCCGCTGTTTCTCGAAGCCAGCCGTGAAGTGATGCGCAGCGGCACCCTGCTCGACGCCGCCGGCACCTTTCCCAGTGCCGAGCCTCGCACCTTCGAGCTGCACAAGGATGCCGGGCATTACTACGACAAGGGCCTGCCGATCCTGCAGCGCTACCTGCCGTTTCGCATCGCCTCGCTGGCCGACCGCTACATCATCCTGCTGATCCCCTTGATCGTGGTGATGATCCCACTGCTCAAGGCTGTTGGCCCGATCTACCAGTGGCGCATTCGCGCGCGTATCTACCGCTGGTACAAGTACCTGCGCGAGATCGACCGCAAGCTGCACGCAGGCTCCTTGCCCAACGAGCTGGACAGCGAAATCGAACGCCTGGAAGAGATGGAAGACGAACTCGCGGCTGTGGAAGTGCCGCTGTCGTACTCCAACGAGTTGTACGAACTGCACATGCATGTGCGCTACGTGATCGAACGACTGCGCGAGTTGCAACGGCGCCGACAGGCGTAAGGCGAAGCACGCTTCATCGACGCCCCGAAGCGGTGGATGGAAAAAGCGTCATCCACCATACGCTGCAACAGCAACGCCGCCAGTAGAGAAGCATCGCAGCTAAAGCCCCTCCCACGGGTGTTCGTGATACCCGTGGGAGGGGCTTTAGCCGCGATCTGCTGTGTGGTCTTCAACGCTTTTCACGGATAGATCCACACCCAGCCCCGCAATCCATTTTCTGCTTCGGGTAAACTGCGCCCCTGTTTCATTTGCCCACGAGACCGCCATGCCGATCCGCCACTGCATCGTCCACCTGATCGACAAGAAGCCCGACGGCAGCCCTGCCGTGCTGCACGCTCGCGACAGCGAGCTGGCCACGTCGCAAGCCATGGAGAACCTGCTGGCCGACCTCAACGAGAGCTACAACGCCAAGCAGGGCAAGGCCTGGGGTCTGTTCCACGAAGAATCCGGCGCCTACCCGTTCAGTGGCTGGCTCAAGGCCTATCTCGATGGCGAGCAGGATTTCACCGCCTTCAGCCATCAGGCCGTCGAACACCTGCAAAAGCTGATGGAGGAGTCCAATCTCTCCACCGGCGGCCACGTACTGCTGGCTCACTACCAACAAGGCATGACCGACTACCTGGCCATCGCCCTGCTGCACCACAGCGAAGGCGTGGCAGTGACCGACGCGCTGGACGTAACCCCGGCCAAGCACCTGGATCTCGGCCAGTTGCACCTGGCCGCGCGCATCAACATCAGCGAGTGGCAGAACAACAAGCAGTCCAAGCAGTACATCTCCTTCATCAAGGGCAAGAATGGCAAGAAGGTCTCGGACTACTTCCGCGACTTCATCGGCTGCCAGGAAGGCGTCGACGGCCCGGGCGAGACCCGCACTCTGCTCAAGGCCTTCAGCGACTTCGTCGAGAGCGAGGATTTGCCCGAAGAGCAGGCGCGCGAGAAGACCAAAACCCTGGTCGGCTACGCCAGCGGCCAGGCCAAGATGGGCGAACCGATCACCCTGGAAGAACTCTCCGGACTGATCGATGAAGAGCGCCCGAAGGCCTTCTACGAGCACATCCGCAACAAGGATTACGGCATGGCTCCGGAGTTTCCGGCGGACAAACGTACCCTGAGCCAATTCCAGCGTTTCACTGGCCGTGCCGAGGGCCTGTCGATCAGCTTCGAGGCGCACCTGCTGGGCTCCAAGGTCGAGTACGACGAAGGCCGCGACATGCTGATCATTCGCCAGTTGCCGACCCAATTGAAGGACCAACTCAAGCGCCGTCAGGATTGAGATGTAACGAGTGGCTGGATGGCCCGGCGCGGTTTAGGCTGACATGACCATGCCATCACACAAGGATGCGAAACCATGAAGACGATTGTGCTGCTGCTCGCCGCCCTGGCCCTTTGGCAGAACTGGGGCAAGATCGAGCGCTGGATCGACCCGCCCCAGGCGCGTAACGCCAGCGGTGAAGTGGTGCTCTACGCCACGCAATGGTGTGGCTACTGCGCCAAGACCCGCGCGCTGTTCGCCGAGGACGGCATCGCCTACCGCGAAGTGAATATCGAGACCGATACCGCCGGCCGCGCCCAATACCAAGCGCTTGGCGGCCGCGGTGTGCCGGTGATCGACCTGCGCGGGCAGGTCATTCACGGTTACGACGTACGCGCCATCCGCGCCGCCTACTGACAGGCGGCGCAATAGCCCTTAACGCGCTTCGATACGGAAGCCCAGGCGCGGGAAGTGCACGTGTACGATGCCGGCACGCTCGTCCTCGCGACGCAGAATCAGCTCGTCACGCCCGGCATGCAGCAACTCACCCTGCACCGGGTCGACACCATAGTCCACCGCAGCGATGCTCACCGCCTGGCCCGCCTTGAAGCCATTGGGGTCGACGAAATCTTCGTTCGGCAGCGCTGCCGGCGTCGCTTCACGCGCCACTGCGATCGCCTGTTCGCTGCTCATCTCGCTCAGCGAGCCATGGCCAAAGCCGAGCACACGGGCAAGCCAGGCGGCGACTTCCGGGTAATCGTCGACCAGTGGCGCGGTGACCGGCGTGCCGCGCAGGAACCACAAACAGTGAGCTACGGAAAAATCGGCGAGCGACGCTTCACCGAAAAGGAAATCGCCCTGCCCGCCTTGCAGTTGGCGTTGCAAGGCCCCCATCAGCGCCGGCCATTGATGCTTGGCCTGCTCCAGCGGCAGACGACTCGCCGTACCGCCGGAAAACAGCGCACCACGATCGGCAGCAAAGGCCTTGGCAAACTCCGGCGGCACCTTGGCGAAGCGCAGCGCCATCGACTCGGGTTGGAACACCAGCGCCACGGCATGCTGGAACAGCACCGAGTCGGCCCACTGCGCCAGCAGGCTGACATTGAACGCCTGAGCTTCGGGCAGCAGCGCCGGGGTAGCCTTCTCGGCTTCCAGGCGGCGAGCGATCAGCGCGGTATCGCAATAGATGTCGGCGCCAACCTGCAACACCGGGGTCTTGCGGTAGCCACCAGTCAGCGCAGTGAGATCGGGCTTGGGCATCAGCGGCGGGATCATCACCGAACGCCAGGACAGTTGCTTGAAGCCCAACATCAGGCGGGCCTTCTCGGCGAACGGCGAGGTCGGATAGTGATGAAGGATCAACTCATGCATGGCGCGCTCCGCGTCGGATCAAAGTCCTCAGCTTACCCGCGCGGCACATACACGCAACCGCCTCAGGCTGATGAGCCACCATCAACGGCCAGAATGAGCGCTTCTTTGGCACTTTTGCTCAGGCGCTTGATCGCCCGTTCACGGCGCAATGCATCGCCCTTGCCGGCACAGGCTTCGATATAGGCCAACGCGAGCGCCGGGCTGGTATGGAAGAAGCGAGCGCCCTTGCCACTCTGGTGCTGGGCGAAACGCCGCTGCGGATCATCGCTGATGCCGCAATACAGCGCGCCATTGGCGGCGCGCACCAGATAGACGAACCAGGCTTTTTCGACTGCTGCATTCATCCGCGAGCAGGAAACCACTCACGCGCCGAGCGCCACAGGCACATGCCGACGAAGTAGGCTGAAGCCAACCACCAGAGCGCCAGCAGCCAGAACTGACTGACCGGATACTGCAGAATCAGCAGCGCGCTGGAGAGCATCCAGACAAAGGTCACGAGGATGTTCAGCGGCATGAACTGACGCACGCGGAACGGGTGCAGGAACTTCATCTTGGTCAGGGTCAGGCCGGCCAGCAGGACGATCATGGCCAGGGTGATCCAGGGATGCACGTCGAGGATGTAGAAATACAGCACGACCACGTTCCACGCCGCCGGGAAGCCGACGAAGTAGTTGTCCTTGCTCTTCATGTTCAGGTTGCAGAAGCAGAACAGCGAGGACAGCAGAATCAGGCCCACGGCGAACAGCGGCGTGTAATCCGGCAGCGGAATGAAGCGATAGAGGAATATCGCGGGGATGAATACGTAGGTGAGGTAGTCGATCACCAAGTCGAGGGTCGAGCCGTCGAAGTGCGGCAGCACACCCTTGACGTCGTAACGCCGCGCCAGCGAACCATCCAGCCCATCGACCAGCAGTGCCAGGCCGAGCCACAACAGGCATTGCTTGGGTTGGCCGTCGAGTACGGCCAACAATGCCAGGAGGGCGAGGATCACGCCGCTGGCGGTAACGGCGTGGACCCCCCAGGCTTTGGCCTGTTTTACGGCAACGATCAGTTCGGTCACGGCAGGTCTCGATTGGCAGTGGAGGTGCGGCACCCGGTGTGCGCACTCTTTATTGAAGGCTAAGACCGGATAGCCTACCACTGCGTTCATTCGCCCGCCTCAGCGCGTACCGCGAAACTGGGCCAGACCACGTGCCGCCTGTCGACGAATGGCGGCCTGAACCGGTGGCGCCCACCCCAGCAGAAGCCCTTTGCCACCTAGCGCCTGACGTGCCCAGCGCCATAGATCGAAGTGATCGCGATGCTCGACGATCAACCCGTCGCGAAACACGAAGCGCGCCTGGATGTGGTTGACCACCTGACGACCGGTGGCGCTGAAACGGTAGCTGGCGACCCAGCGCGCACTGCCGGCATGATCGTCGGCATGCACCGAATCGAAGGTCAACGAGAATCCCTCGGCACGGCTGCACAGCATGCGCCACATATCGCTGGCCTCAGCGCCGTGCAAGTCGACAAAGACTGGGTCGGAGAAACGCACATCTTCGGCGTAACAGCCAGCCATGGTCTCGGCATCGAGCTTCTGGAAGGCGCTGTAAAAGCGCTGGATCAGATCGGCATTGGGGTGGCTCATGAGTCGCTCCTACAGGCTTTTAATTACGTAGGGTGCGCTGCGCGCACCGCTTTCACTACGTCGCTCACTGGTGCGCACGGCGCACCCTACACGTTCGCAAGGATGGTTCACTCCATTCTGTTCGTCCGGCGGGGACGTGGCGATTGGCTATAAAGACAACTTTGTGTCAATAATCGCCAACCTCAGTCCAGGCCATCGTCATGCTGCGCATTGCCTTGTACGTCTGCCCACAAACCGTCTGTTCCAGCCTGAGCATGGCGCAGGATGTCTTCAACCTGGCCAATCGCCTGGCCGGCACAGCGCGCTTTCAGCTACAGCGTTTCAGCCTCGATGGCCAGCCTGTGCAGTTGGATTTCGCGCAGATTCAGGTCGATGGTGGCCTACCGTTGGCCGAGCGGGCCGATCTGCTGATCGTGCCAGCCACCGGCAGCGCCATCACCCGTACCCTGGAGAGCAACGCCAAACTGCTGCCCTGGCTGGCCCGACGCGAGCAGCAACAGGTGGCCAGCCTGTGCAGCAGCGCCTTCCTGCTGGCGGCTGCCGGCCTGCTCGATGGTCGTCAGGCGACTACCCACTGGGCCCTGGCTGACGCCTTCGCCCGGCACTTTCCTCAGGTTAAACTGCGCAGCGACTTGCTGTTGACCGAGGATGGCCCGTTGTTCTGCTCCGGCGGAGCCCAGGCCGGGCTCGACCTGTGCCTGCACCTGATTGCCCTGCATGCTGGTGAATGGCTGGCGCAGCAGGTTGCCAGCGCCATGGTGATCGAACGCCAGCGCGGCACGCAGACCCGTTTCGCGCCGCTGCTGCCCAGCAACGACGATAAAGCCCTTGCCCCGCTGCTGACCTGGCTACGCGAGCACCACGCCGAGGTGATCGATCTCAACCGCCTTGCGCAGCAGGCGCACTGTTCACCGCGTACCCTGCTGCGCCGTTTCAAGCAGGCCACCGGGCTGACCCCAGGCGATTACCTGCAACGCCTGCGCATCAGCCTGGCGCAGCAAGCGCTGGCCGGCTCGGCGCAGTCGCTGGAGCAAGTCGCCAGCCAGGTCGGATTCACGGACCGTGCGACCTTCGCCAAGCGCTTCAAGCAATTGAGCGGGGAAACGCCGGGTGCCTTCCGCAAGCGCATGCGGCTCAGTTAAACCCAGGCAACGAAAAAGGGAGCCCGAAGGCTCCCTGATCGATGGCGCAATGCCGACTCAGTGCAGGATCTGGCTGAGAAACAGCTTGGTGCGCTCGTTCTGCGGGTTGGTGAAGAAGGCGTTCGGTTCGGCCTCCTCCACGATCTCGCCCTTGTCCATGAAGATCACGCGGTTGGCCACGGTGCGGGCAAAGCCCATTTCGTGGGTCACGCAGAGCATGGTCATGCCGTCTTCGGCCAGACCGATCATGGTGTCGAGCACCTCTTTCACCATTTCCGGGTCGAGGGCCGAAGTCGGCTCGTCGAACAGCATGATCTTCGGCTTCATGCACAGCGCGCGGGCAATCGCCACTCGCTGCTGCTGACCACCGGAGAGTTGGCCCGGAAACTTGTTGGCCTGCTCAGGGATGCGCACGCGCTCGAGAAAGTGCATGGCAATTTCCTCGGCCTGGCGCTTGGGCATCTTGCGTACCCACATCGGTGCCAGGGTGCAGTTCTGCAGCACGGTGAGGTGCGGGAACAGGTTGAAGTGCTGGAACACCATGCCCACTTCGCGGCGAATCGCCTCGATGTGCTTGAGGTCGCTGGTCAGCTCGGTGCCATCGACCACGATGCGCCCCTGCTGGTGTTCTTCCAGGCGGTTGATGCAGCGGATGGTGGTGGACTTGCCCGAGCCGGACGGGCCGCAGAGCACGATACGCTCGCCCTGCTGCACGCTCAGGTTGATGTCCTTGAGCACATGGAACTGGCCGTACCACTTGTTCACACCCTGCAGCAGGATCATCGGCTCGGCGCTGGGTTGTTTGATTGCTTCACTCATGACTAACTCCTCTTGAGGGGCTCGATTCAGGATTTAGCGAGCTAGAGCCAGGCAAGGCGAAAACATTCGAGGGAGCGCAATGTACGGCTGTACATGAGCACCCCGAGAGTGTTTTCAACGCCGCCTGGCCGACGCGCAGCAAATACTGATCAGCTCCTAACGCTTGTGGCCGGTATCCAGTTTTCGCTCGAGATGCAGCGAATAGCGGGACATGCCGAAACAGAAAATCCAGAAGATCAGCGCGGCGAACACGTAGCCCTCGGTGGCCATGCCCAGCCACGCCGGGTCGGTGGTCGCCTGCTTGATGCTGTTGAGCAGATCGAACAGGCCGATGATGATCACCAGGCTGGTGTCCTTGAACAGGGCGATGAAGACGTTGACGATGCCCGGAATCACCAGCTTCAGCGCCTGCGGCAGGATCACCAGGCCCATCATCCGCCAGTAGCCCAGGCCCATGGCCGCAGCGGCTTCGTACTGGCCCTTGGGAATGGCCTGCAAGCCACCACGGACCACTTCGGCGATGTAGGCGGACTGGAACAGGATCACCCCGATCAGCGCACGCATCAGCTTGTCGAAATGCATGCCTTCGGGCAGGAACAGCGGCAACATCACCGACGACATGAACAGCACGGTGATCAACGGCACACCGCGCCAGAACTCGATGAAGGTGACGCAGATGACCTTGATCGCCGGCAGGTTGGAGCGTCGCCCCAGCGCCAGCAGGATGCCCAGCGGCAACGCACCGGTGATGCCGACAGCAGCGATCACCAAGGTCAGCATCAGGCCGCCCCAACGGCTGGTGGAAACCACGTCCAGGCCGAATACACCACCGTGCAGCAGGGTCCAGGCGATGAACGGATAGATCGCCAGGAAAGCCAGACCGTACACCGCCTTGCGCGGCATCTGCGGCACGAACAGCGGCGCCATGCCGATGATCGCCAGCCACAGAGTGGCATCCACACGCCAGCGCAGCTCGGTCGGGTAGAAGCCGTACATGAACTGACCGAAGCGCTGCTGGATGAACACCCAGCACGCCCCTTCCTTGGTGCAGTCGGCGCGGGTGCTGCCGACCCAGTTGGCATCGATGATCGCCCACTGCAGCAGCGGCGGCACGATCAACCAGATCAGGTACAGCGCAAAAACGGTCAACAGGCTGTTGAACCAGTTGGAAAACAGGTTGGCCTTGAGCCAGCCCACCACACCGACGCTCATGCGCGGTGGCGGCAGGTCCGGTTTGAATGTATGAGTCTGCATGGCTGCTCCTTACCGCTCAGTCAGCGCGATGCGCTTGTTGTACCAGTTCATCAGCAGGGAAATGCTGATGCTGATCGCCAGATACACGCTCATGGTGATGGCGATCACCTCGATGGCCTGGCCGGTCTGGTTGAGCACCGTGCCGGCGAACAGCGACACCATGTCCGGATAGCCGATACCGGCAGCCAGGGACGAGTTCTTCGCCAGGTTGAGGTACTGACTGGTCAGCGGCGGAATGATCACGCGCAGCGCCTGCGGGATGATCACCAGACGCAGAGTGACGCCCGGACGCAAACCCAGCGAGCGCGCTGCTTCGGTCTGACCATGGCTGACCGCCATGATCCCGGAGCGCACGTTCTCGGCGATGAATGCCGCCGTGTAGATGGTCAATGCCAGGGTCAGCGCCATCAGCTCGGGGATCATCACCCAGCCGCCACGGAAGTTGAAACCGGTCAGCTCCGGCACACTCCACACCAGCGGATTGCCCGCGACCAGCGCGGTCAGGCCGGGAATCACCACGATCAGCGCCAGCGATGTCCACAGCAGCGGGAAGATCTGGCCAGTGGCTTCACGGCGTTTCTTGGCCCAGCGCCCAAGGGCGATGATGCCGACGATGGTCGCTAGCAGCACCACGGCGAACAGACCGAAGCTCTCCGAAGGACTCGGCGCCGGCATGTACAGACCACGGCTGTTGAGGAAGAAGACTTCACCCACGTCCAGGCTTTGCCGAGGACCAGGCAGGGCAAGGAAGACCGCGAAATACCAAAAGAGGATCTGCAGCAACGGCGGAATGTTGCGGAAGATCTCGATGTAAACGGTGGCCAGCTTGCTGATCAGCCAGTTAGGCGACAGCCGCGCCACACCCAGCAGGAAGCCAAGGATGGAGGCCAGCACGATACCGATGAAAGACACCAGCAGGGTATTGAGCAAGCCAACCAGAAACACACGGGCGTAGCTGTCGCTTTCCGTGTAGTCGATCAGGTGCTGGGCAATACCGAAACCGGCGCTGTTATTGAGAAAAGCGAAGCCGGAAATAATCCCGCGCTTCTCCAAGTTGGCCTGGGTGTTCTGGAAGAGAAACCAGCCGAGCGCCACAACGGCGACAACGGCAATGATCTGGAAAGCCCAAGCGCGCACCTGCGGATCGTTCAGAAGCGATCCTCGCGGGCGCGGGGCATTAGCAGTCGTTTGCATAACAACCCTCATGGAAGCCCCGGCCGCACGCAAGCCGGCCGGAGTTCACGTAATCGGAAACGACAGCGGCAGGCGCTAGGCCTGCCGCTGTGGACGGTCAACGCACCGGCGGTGCGTACTGCAGACCACCCTTGTTCCACAGGGCGTTGAGACCACGCTCGATCTTCAGCTCGCTGCCGGCGCCAACGTTACGGTCGAAGGACTCGCCGTAGTTACCGACTTGCTTGACGATCTGTACTGCCCAGTCTTTCGGCAGCTTGAGGTCTTTGCCGAATTCACCTTCAGTACCCAGCAGACGTGCTACGTCCGGGTTCTTGGTGTCTTTGGCAGTGGCTTCGACGTTGGCCGAGGTCACACCCAGCTCTTCGGCGTTGACCATGGCGAACAGGGTCCAGCGCACGATGTCGAACCACTCCTCGTCACCCTGGCGCACGACCGGGCCCAGAGGTTCCTTGGAGATGACTTCCGGCAGCACGACATAGTCGTCCGGGTTGGCCAGCTTGATGCGCTGTGCGTACAGCTGCGACTGGTCGGAGGTCAGCACGTCGCAACGGCCAGCTTCGACCGACTTGGCGCTCTCGTCAGAGGTATCGTAGGTGATGGGGGTGTACTTCATGCCGTTGGCACGGAAGTAGTCGGAGAGGTTCAGCTCGGTGGTGGTACCGGCCTGGATGCAGACGGTAGCCCCGTCCAGTTCCTTGGCGCTGGAAACGCCCAGCTTCTTGTTCACCAAAAAGCCCTGGCCGTCGTAGTAGTTGGTGCCAGTGAAGTTCAGACCCAGTGCGGCGTCGCGCGAGCTGGTCCAGGTGGTGTTACGCGACAGGATGTCGACTTCGCCGGATTGCAGCGCGGTGAAGCGCTCCTTGGCGGTCAGCGGGCTGTACTTGACCTTGGTCGCGTCGCCGAAAACCGCGGCTGCAACAGCGCGGCAGACGTCAACGTCGAGACCCAGGTAGTTGCCTTTTTCATCGGCGTAGGAGAAGCCAGGCAGACCGTCGCTGATACCGCACTGCACGAAGCCTTTCTTCTGCACTGCATCCAGGGTGGCGCCTGCCTGAGCAAAGCCACTGACACCGAGCACAGCTGCGGTGGTCAGCACAGCCAGGGTGGATTTCACCATCTTCATCAAAAACCTCCAGTTGCTCTTGTTGTGTTGGAGTCTCCGTCCGCCTTCCCCACCCTTTTGAGGCACGCGATCCGCTGGCAGCAACGGTATCGACGAGAAGTTCGAACGTCAGGCGGGAGTCTAGTCGGCTTTACCCTCTGCTGGCCAACTGCTCCCACCCTGCCCATTGGTTGAACGGGCCAGAGACGGATCGTCATCCGTCTGAGCGATCGATCGCCCTGACGGTCTATTAGGAACCCCACACAGCAGATTCCTGCCTGTTGAGCGGTGCGCAGTGGCACAGTGTTACCGTTACCGCACCGCGTCGTCAGTTCAGATGAGCCTTAGCAAGCCCCGTACCAGCACATGGCAAATGGCCGGATATTGGAGGGTCAAGGGCAAAAGATTCACCCGTGCGACAACTTATTCACAGATTAGCCAAGCCTTGAACAGGGCGCCGCCCCAAATTAAGGCGCCCGCACCACACTGGAGCTACCAATGACCGCACCCATGATTTTGCAGCCCCCACAGGCCGCCAACGCCAGCGTGATCTGGCTGCACGGGCTGGGGGCTGACCGCTACGATTTCCTCCCGGTCGCCGAGATGCTGCAAGAGCGCCTGCCCAGCACACGCTTCATCCTGCCGCAGGCGCCCACCCGCCCGGTGACCATCAACGGCGGCTGGAGCATGCCGAGCTGGTACGACATTCTCGCCATGACCCCGGCACGGGCCATCGACCAAGCGCAGCTGGAGGAATCCGCCGACCAGGTGATCGCCCTGATCAACGCCGAGCGCGAAAGCGCCATCGCCCCTGAACGCATCGTCCTGGCGGGCTTCTCCCAGGGTGGCGCGGTGGTGCTGCACACCGCCTTCGTGCGCTATCTGCAACCCCTCGGCGGGGTACTGGCGCTGTCGACCTACGCGCCGACTTTCAGCGATGAGATGCCCCTGGCGGATACAAAAAGACAACTGCCGGTGCTTTGTTTGCATGGCAGATTCGACGACGTGGTGCCCCCAGACATGGGACGCGCCGCGTATGACCGCCTGCACACCTGCGGGGTGCCGGTGCAATGGCGCGACTATCCGATGGCCCACGAAGTGCTACCGGAAGAGATTCGCGATATCGCCGAATGGTTGAGCCAATTGCTGGCAGACTGACCGAACCGAAGAGATGCACAATAAATGAGCACAGCGCCCCTCATTCGTACCCTGCAGGATATTCAACAGATCGAGAGCACGCCGCTGAGCGATCGCGGCCTGCCCGAGAGCACCTTTGATCTGATCCGCCGCACGGCCCAGGCCAGTCCGCATGCACCAGCGCTGTCGTTCATCCTCCAGGGCACGGCCGAAGAAGCCCCGCTACGCCTGAACTACACCGAGCTACTCGGCAAAATCACCCAGACGGCCAACGCCTTCCATCGTCTGGGCCTGCGCCCGGGCAAGGCGGTGTCATTCCTGCTGCCCAACCTGCCGCAGACTCACTACACCATCTGGGGTGGCGAGGCAGCCGGCATCGTCAACGCGATCAACCCGCTGCTCGACGCCGAGCATATCGCCGAGCTGATCCACGCGTCGGACTCAGAACTGCTGGTGACACTGGCGCCCTTCCCCGGTACCGATCTGTGGGACAAGGTCAACGCTCTGCGCGATCAGCTGCCGGAGTTGAAAGCGATTCTCTGTGTGGACATGGCCAACCTGCTGCCGGAGCCACAACGCAGCGCGCTCAAGGCCCAGCGCGGCCCGCTACCAAAGGGCGTGCTGGACTTCGACGAGACCATCGCCGCCTGCCCAGCCGATCATCTGGAAAGTGGCCGCGTGATCGCCGCCGACGATATCGCCAGCTACTTCCACACCGGTGGTACCACCGGCACGCCAAAACTGGCGCCGCACAGCCACGGCAACGAAGTGGCGATGGCCTACAGCATGAACCTGGTGACTCGCTTCGGCGTCGGCGATGTAACCCTCTGCGGCCTGCCGCTGTTTCACGTCAACGGTGTCATCGTCACTGGCCTGGCGGCTTTCATCGGCGGTGCCGAGGTGTTGCTGGCAACGCCTCAGGGCTATCGCAACACCACCTTGATCGGCAATTTCTGGAAGGTCATCGAGCGCCACAAGGTCAGCTTCTTCAGCGGAGTGCCCACCATTTATGCCGGCCTCCTGCAGATTCCCAGCGAAGGCCATGACCTGTCCTCGCTGAAGTACGCCCTGTGCGGCGCCGCGCCCATGCCGGTGGAGCTGATTCGCCAGTTCGAAGCCAAGACCGGGCTGACCCTGCTTGAAGGCTACGGCCTGACCGAGGGCACCTGCGGCAGCTGCGCCAACCCTCCGGCCGGCGAGCGCCGTCCCGGCTCGATCGGCCTGCCCATGCCCTACTGCGAGGTGCGCATCAAGGTACTCGACGAGCAGGGGCAATATCTGCGCGAAGCCGCGCCCAACGAAATCGGCAACCTGTGCATCCGCGGCGCCACGGTATTCAAGGGCTATCTGCAGGCGAGCAAGAACGCCGGTATCTGGGTCGATGGCGACTGGTTCAATACTGGCGACCTCGGCCGCGTCGATGCCGACGGCTACATCTGGCTGACTGGCCGCAGCAAGGACCTGATCATCCGCGGCGGCCACAACATCGACCCGCAGATGATCGAGGAAGCGCTACACAAGCACCCGGCAGTGGCCATGGCCGCTGCAGTGGGCAAGCCAGACGAGAAGGCCGGCGAACTGCCGGTGGTCTACGTCCAGCTCAAACCCGGCGCACAGGCCAGCGAGGTCGAATTGCTGGAGCATGCCGCCGCCCATATCCCCGAGCGCGCCGCGGTACCCAAGGACGCCTGGATCATCGACGCCATTCCGCTCACCGCGGTGGGCAAGACCTTCAAACCAGCGCTGCGCTTCGATGCCATCGCCCGGGTTTACCAGGCGGCTGTCGATGAGTTGCACCCGGCTGCTCGGGTCGAAGTCCTGAGCGATGACAAGGCAGGTCAACTGGCCCACATTCACCTGCCGAATCAGGATCAGGCACTGGCTGAGGCCATCGGCGAACGGCTGTCCGGCTACGCGGTGGGCCATCGCATCCACTTCGCAGCGTGATCCAGAGCGCGCAAGGACGCGCGCCAGTTAACAGCTTTGCACTTTCGTGCAACCACTGGTCGGCCGAGCCACTGGCAGACATTGCCACGCCTGGAGCCCGGGAATAATGTCGAACGCTATTCGTAGACACGACAGGGAGCGTTGGTGGTGCCCTCAGGCCTATTCGCCCGGCCAGGCCCGACGAGATCGCAATGAAACCGGCGCACTGGCAGGCAGACCTGCAGCAAGTTCAGCACCTGCGACTATTTCAGAATGTCGCTACCAGCAGCCTGGATCAGTTGCTGCAGGAGTTTCGCGCGTGCGAGTTGGAAGCCGGCGAAGTGTTGCTCTCCCCCTTCAATCGCAACCAGTACCTCTATCTGCTGATCGAGGGCCAGTTGCGTGTCTATCTCGGCTCACTGGACAACCAGGCCGTGAGCGCCCTCGAAGTCGGCGACTGCGCGGGTGAGATCAGCTTCATCGACAACGAACATCCTTCTGCCTACGTCGTAGCCGAGCGCCCCTCCACGGTGCTGCGCCTGCATCGCGAATCGCTGGTCGCACTGTTTCAGCAATCACCGCAGATGATGCAGAACCTGCTGGAGCTGCTCTGTGAGCGTGTGCGCCAGGGCAACCGGCAGATTCTCGACAGCGAGCAGAATGCCAATGTCGACACCCTCACCGGTTGCTTCAACCGACGCTGGCTGGAGCACGTCTTCGAACGCGAAAGCACCCGCTGCGCCTTCAACGACGACCCCATCTCGCTGCTGATGCTCGATGTCGACCACTTCAAGGCCTACAACGACCAGCACGGTCACCTTGCAGGGGACTACGCCCTGTGCATGGTGGCGCACACCTTGCGCAGCCAGTTGCGGCCCAAGGACAGCCTGATACGGTTCGGAGGCGAGGAGTTCGTCATTCTCCTGCCGGAGATCTGTGCCGAGGCTGCACGCAGTATCGGCGAACGCCTGCGCCTCAGCCTGGAGCATATCGCCTCTTTCTACTCGCCAGTCGGCGTTCTGCCGGGCGTTACCATCTCCATTGGCCTGGCGCAGATGCAGCATCAGGACAGCCTGCAGGGCCTGATCGCGCGTGCAGACGCCGCGCTGTACCAGGCCAAGCAACAGGGGCGTAACTGCCTCAGCGGCTGACACCGCGCGTCGCGCTTCCCTGCTAGAGTGGCGCACATAACAACACGCCTGGATGGCTTCTCATGCGCAAACTGCTGATCGCTGTGCTTCTGCTCGCCCCCCTTTCCGCCCTCGCCGTTCTGGGCCTGCCCCAGGTACTCGACGCACAGATGAACAGCGTGGCCAGCCCGCCACCCTATCCGGCCAGCGCCAGCGCGCAGAAGCTGCACCAAGGGCTGTTCGTCGCCGACCTGCACGACGACGCCCTGCTCTGGGAGCGCGACCTGCTCAAGCGCTACGACTACGGCCACTCCGACCTGCCACGCATGCTCGAAGGGCGTCTCGGCCTGCAGGTGTTCTCCACCGTGACCAAGACCCCGCGCGGCCTGAACATGGAGAGCAACGCCGCCGACAGCGACAACATCACCCTGCTGGCCATGGCCCAGCGCTGGCCACGTGAAACCTGGAGCAGCCTGCTACAGCGCGCCCTGTACCAGGCGCAGAAACTCAAGGACGCCAGCGCCGGCAGCGATGGGCGCCTGGTGCTGATCCGCACCCGCGCGGACCTGGCGAACTTCGTCGATGCCTGGGAAAAGGACCCGCGCCGCGTCGCCGGCCTGCTCGCCACCGAAGGCCTGCAACCTATCGAGGGCAAGCTGGATAACATCGACGTGCTGTATGACGCGGGTTTCCGCATCGCCGGCCTGACTCACTTCTTCGACAACGAAGTCGGCGGCTCGGCCCATGGCCTGGAAAAAGGCGGGCTGACCCCACTGGGGCGCCAGGTCATCGCGCGCCTGGAAGAAAAATCCATGCTGGTGGACCTGGCCCACGCTTCGCGCCCGTTGATCGACGACGTACTGGCCATGGCCAAGCGCCCGGTGCTGGTCTCGCACACCGGCGTCGAAGGCACCTGCGCCGGCACCCGCAACCTCAGCGACAAGCACCTGCAGGCCATCGCCGCCACCGGCGGGGTAATCGGCATCGGCTACTGGAGCACCGCCGTTTGCGACACCTCGGTCGCCGCCATCGTCAAAGCCATCCGCTACGCGGCGGACAAGGTCGGCGTCGAGCATGTCGCCCTGGGCTCGGACTTCAACGGCACCGTACACACGCCATTCGATGTCACCGGCTTGGCGCAGATCACCGAAGGACTGCAAGCCGCCGGCTTCGACAATGACGCCATTGCCGCGATCATGGGCGGCAATGTACAGCGCCTGCTGCTGGCCAGCCTGCCGGAGAAATGAGGTGCTGGGCGCACGGTCCTCTTGACAGACGCGAGCGAAGCACTTCGCCACGCCCGCGTCTTGCATTACACTGGCGGGCGTTCACTCCTTAACCAGTCGATGAGAAGCCCGTGCTCAAAGCACTCAAGAAAATGTTCGGCAAAGCCGAAGACGAGCAGCCACAACCAGCGCCGTCATCCGTAGCAGCGCCCGCCCAGAGCGGTGACGCAGAGCAGAAGCGCCCACGCAAGAACAAGCCCGCCCGCCCTGCCAGCGAGAGCGCAGGCGATAGCCTGGCGCCGCAACAATCCCGCCCGCCGAAGGCCGACAAACCGCGCCGCGAGCGCCCAGCCAAGCCGGTCGACACCTGGAAGCTGGAAGATTTCGTGGTCGAGCCCGCCGAAGGCAAGACCCGTTTCCATGACTTCAAGCTCGCCCCCGAGTTGATGCACGCCATCCACGACCTGGGCTTCCCCTACTGCACGCCGATCCAGGCTGGCGTACTGGGCTACACCCTCAAGGGTCAGGACGCCATCGGCCGCGCCCAGACCGGCACCGGCAAAACCGCGGCGTTCCTCATCTCGATCATCACCCAGCTGCTGCAGACCCCGGCGCCGAAAGAGCGCTACATGGGCGAGCCGCGCGCGCTGATCATCGCGCCGACCCGCGAACTGGTGGTGCAGATCGCCAAGGACGCGGCCGAGCTGACCAAGTACACCGGCCTGAATGTGATGCAGTTCGTCGGCGGCATGGACTTCGACAAGCAGCTCAAGCAACTGGAATCGCGCTTCTGCGACATCCTCGTGGCCACCCCGGGCCGCCTGCTGGACTTCAACCAGCGCGGCGAAGTGCACCTGGACATGGTCGAGGTGATGGTGCTGGACGAAGCCGATCGCATGCTCGACATGGGCTTCATCCCGCAGGTGCGCCAGATCATCCGCCAGACGCCGATGAAAGGTGACCGCCAGACCCTGCTGTTCTCAGCCACCTTCACCGACGACGTGATGAACCTGGCCAAGCAGTGGACGGTCAACCCGGCCATCGTCGAGATCGAGCCAGAGAACGTCGCCAGCGACACCGTCGAGCAGCACGTCTACGCCGTAGCCTCGGCTGACAAGTACAAACTGCTGTACAACCTGATCAGCCAGAACGACTGGACGCGGGTCATGGTCTTCGCCAACCGCAAGGACGAAGTTCGGCGCATCGAAGAGCGCCTGACCCGCGACGGCATCAGCGCCGTGCAGATGTCCGGCGACATTCCGCAGCACAAGCGTATCCGTGCCCTGGAAGGCTTCCGCGAAGGCAAGATCCGCGTCATGGTCGCCACCGACGTTGCCGGTCGCGGCATCCACGTCGATGCCATCAGCCACGTGATCAACTTCACCCTGCCGGAAGACCCGGACGACTACGTGCACCGCATCGGCCGTACCGGCCGCGCCGGCACCAGCGGTACCTCGATCAGCTTCGCCGGTGAGGACGACGCCTTCGCCCTGCCGCCAATCGAAGAGCTGATCGGCCGCAAGATCCAGTGCGAAATGCCGCCGGACGAGCTGCTCAAGCCGGTGCCACGCAAGCACTGATAAGGCCGAAGCAGAACAAAGGCGAAGCCCTCCAGCTTCGCCTTTTTCATTTGACCCCGTTGATCGATACGCCATGCAACACTACGACTACCTCATCATCGGCGCCGGTATTGCTGGCGCCTCCACCGGCTACTTTCTCGCCAGCCATGGCAAGACGCTGCTGCTCGAACGCGAGGCGCAGCCCGGCTACCACTCCACTGGCCGTTCAGCCGCGCTCTACACCGTGGCCTACGGCACGCCACAGGTCCGCGCGCTGACCGCTGCCAGTCGCGCCTTTTACGATGCCCCACCAGCCGGTTTTGCCGAGCATCCCTTGCTCACGCCACGTGGCGAACTGGTGGTGGATTTCAGCGGTGACGCAGCCGAGTTGCAGCGCCAGTACGAGCAGGCCCGTGAGCATGTTGCAGAGGCTCGCCTGCTCAGTGCTGACGAGGCCTGCGCGCTGGTTCCGGTGTTGCGCCGGGAGCTGGTGCGTGGCGCACTGCTCGACCCCAGCGCCGCCGATATCGACACCGCAGCGCTACACCAAGGATATCTGCGCGGCATCCGCCAACAGGGCGGGGAGATTCATTGCCAGCGCGAGGTCATCAGCATCAGCCGCCTCGCCGACGGCTGGCATGTGGATTGCGCCGGGCAGAGCTATCGCGCGAGCGTATTGATCAATGCCGCCGGTGCCTGGTGCGACGAGATCGCGCGTCTGGCCGGCCTACCCGGCATCGGTTTACAGCCCAAGCGCCGCGCCGCCTTCACTTTCAACGGCCCGACAGGCATCGACTGCCAGCACTGGCCGGCACTGGTGAGCCTGGACGAATCGTTTTATTTCAAACCCGATGCCGGTCTTTTACTCGGTTCGCCAGCCAATGCCGACCCGGTGGCGCCGCATGACGTGCAGCCTGAAGAGCTGGACATCGCCTTGGGCATCCATCAGATCGAAACCCACACCACGCTGCTGATTCGTCGTCCGGCGCATACCTGGGCCGGCCTGCGCAGCTTCGTCGCCGATGGCGATCTGGTTGGCGGCTTCGACACCCAGGTCGACAACTTCTTCTGGTTGGCAGCGCAAGGCGGCTACGGCATCCAGACCAGCGCCGCCATGGGTCAGGCCTGCGCTGCCTTGATTCGCCAGCAGCCGCTGCCGCCGCGCCTTGCAGAAGCAGGCCTGAATGCGGCTCTGCTCAGCCCTAGACGTCTGCTCGGTTAAGCCGTCAGCCGGGCCTCAACCGCCCTGCCGGTCGCTGGCAATCTCGGTTTTTTTGAGGCCGCCTGCCGATCTCACCACGCTCAATTCCAGCACTCGATCACGCCCACCTTCGGCGATCAGGTAACGACCATCGTCCAAGGGCAGGATCGCTTGCGGCGCCTTGAGGAACGACAACACGGTGGTCTGCTCGCCCTGGGCGTCGACCAGCAGCAGGCGGGCGCGATGGGTCGAGTCCTCGCTGATCCACAGGCCCTGCTCGTCGCACAGCAGGAAGGTCGGGTTGCGCAGGCCATCGATCACTACCGGGTCGCGGCCGTCCTCGCGCAGCTCGCGAATCACACCGCTTTCCTTTTCGCTATATAGCATGCGGCCGTCGGTGCAGCGGGTGATCGACTCGGTCTCCGAGAGGTTGTCACGCACCACGCTCAGTTGCCGATCATCCCAGCGGTAGCGCCATAGCCGGCCATTTCCCTTGCGGTCCTCGATGGCATAGAGGTAGTGACCGTCATCCCACAGCCCCTGCACCTGATCGCCCGCGAACAGCTCGGAAACACGTTTGCCCTGCAGGAAGCTGACCGGCTTGTCGCCCGACTCCTGACTGAACACCAGACCACCACGGGCGCTGAGCAGGCCATCGGGTTTGGACAGGCCTTCGACCACCACTTCGCGGTCACCGTCGGGCTGCATCAACAGGATGCTGCCGCGGCCATCCTGCAGTTCCTGGCTGACCAGAATCCCGCCATCCGCTGCTCGCGCCAGCCCGGCCGCCTTCTGCACGTCGTCGTAGGCAACGCGGTACGACCAGCCGCTGGCGGCCTGCACCGGAAAGAAGTACTGCCAGGCGAAAAACATCAGGGCGGCGGCGACCAGCGCGGCAGCCGCCAGAAGTGCGCTTTTCAGCAAACGCAGGGACATGTTCATGTTTCACAGACTCGCAAAGTGTTCGTAGAGAATCGTCGCGCCAACCAGCATCAGCACCACACCGCCGACGATCTCGGCACGCTTGCCGACCAGCTGGCCCAGCATACGACCAAGCAACATGCCCAATGTCACCATCAGGGTGGTGGCCAGACCGATACACAGTGCAGCGACCAGTATGTTCACCTCGACGAAAGCCAGGCTCACGCCAACGGCCAGGGCGTCGATGCTGGTGGCCACCGCAGTGACGGCCAGCACCCAGAAGGAATGGCGCGAGGGCTTGTCTTCAGGCGCATCGTCATCGGCGCTGAGCCCGGCATGGATCATGTGCACACCGAGCCCAACCAGCAGCACGAAGGCGATCCAGTGATCCCACTCAAGGACGAAACGGCTGGCCGCCTGGCCGATCAGCCAGCCGATGACCGGCGTGATGGCTTCGATGGTGCCAAAGATCAACCCAGCGCGCAGAGCTTCGGCAAAGCGTGGCTTGTGCAGGCCCGAACCCTTGCCGATGGCAGCCGCGAAGGCATCCGTCGACATGGCGAACGATAGAAGAAGCAGCGAGAGAGGATTCAAGGGAAACTCCAGCCGGGCCTGAGTCAACGACAAGCCACTGCGCGCCCGACCTGGCACAGGACTGTCGTTGGTCTCACCAATCCCAGCGGATGCGTTGGCCACGGCAGGTTGCCGAGAATGTTGACCAACGCGCCGACGCTAGCGCGACGGCAGGCTACTCCCCAAAGAGGCGCGCAGGATAAACCCAAGCACGCCGGGGCGGAAGTGGCGGCGCCCAGCAACCGCTCAGCGGTAGCCTGCGCCACCGACCAGGCATCAGGTTTCGACGCCCTGCTCGAGCGGTTTCTCGGGCTCCACCTGCGGCGTCTCGGCGCCCTGCTCTTTTTCCTTGTCGTCCTTGCCAAGTGCTCGGTTGGTGGACTCCTGCAGGGAGTCCACCTGGCGGTTGACCTCATCGACCACCTCGCCGACCGAGTCACTGATCAGCGCCTGCGCTTCCTTCTTCGCCTCTTCGGCGAGCTTCTGTGCGGACTGCTCGGCGGCGTCGCAGCCCGCCAGGGCGATCAGTGCCAGGCCAAGTGCGGCAGGCGCCAAGCGGTGTTTCCAAGGGTTTTGCATCAGGTTTCTCCAGTGTCGAAGTCCCGGCCACACACGGGGCGTAGCCGGGCAAAAAGCTTATTCGTCAGATCTTGGCGGGCGGCTGGCCACGGGTCTTGTACAGCGACAGCAGCACGCCGCCGATCAACAAGCCCAGGGTCACACTGAGGGACACCACCGCCGGGATCTTGCCGATGATGCCGACCAGGAAGATCTTCGCGCCGATGAACACCAGCACCAGAGCCAATGCGTACTTCAGGTAGGCGAAGCGGTGGATCAGCGCCGCCAGGGCGAAGTACAGGGCACGCAAGCCGAGGATGGCGAAGATGTTCGAGGTGTAGACGATGAACGGGTCCTGGGTGATGGCGAAGATCGCCGGCACGCTGTCGATGGCGAACACCAGGTCGGCGCACTCGATCATGATCAGCGCCAGGAACAGCGGCGTCACCCACAGCACGCTGCGTCCCTTGCCATCGTCCTGGCGCACGAAGAAGCGTTGGCCATGCAGCTCATCGGTCACGCGTAGGTGCTTGCGCAGGAACTTCACCAGCACGTTGTTCTGCAAGTCCGGCGCATCGTCGAGCTTGGAGAACAGCATCTTGATACCGGTGAAGAACAGGAAGGCGCCGAACACGTAGAGGATCCAGTCGAACTCGTGGATCAGTGCGGCGCCGAGGCCGATCATGATCGCCCGCAGCACCAGGACGCCCATGATTCCCCAGAACAGCACCTTGTGCTGGTACTGCCGCGGGATGGCGAGGAAGCTGAAGATCATGGCCATGAGAAACACGTTGTCCATCGACAGCGATTTCTCGATCAGAAAGCCGGTGAGGTAATCCATGCTGGCGTCGCCGCCCTTCTGGAAGAACACCCAGACACCGAACAGCAGACCCGCAGTGATGTAGCCGGCGGACAGCAACAGGCTCTCGCGCACGCCGATCTCGCGATTATCGCGATGCAGCACGCCAAGGTCGAAGGCCAGCAGGGAGATGACGACAGCGATGAAGACCAGCCACAACCAGGTGGCCGTGCCGAGGAAGTCGGCGAAGAGGAACGGTTCTAGGGCAGTCATGAGCCCCTCCTACAGTCAGATTGAACAGACTGTGATTCCGACATCGCGGTGTTAACCGCCAGAGGGGCCCGGCATCACGGGCGCAAATATATTCAGGCCGCGAGCGCCGCTCAACGGGGCGAATTTTACAAGGTATTTCAAGGCGATTAGCCCGTCTCTCGGCGCGGATGGCCTGCCCAGAGCGGCCGCCAGCGAATTTCAGAACAGCCCAAGCTGCCCGTCCACCAGGCGCTCGAACTCGCCGCCGACGAACGGCAGGATGGCGTCAGCCACCGGCTTCAGTTGGCGGCTGATGTAGTGCTCGTAGTCCACCGGTGACAGCAGGCGCTCCAAGGGCTGTGGCCCGCCAGTGGTGATCAGGTAGCTGATCCAGCCACCGCGCTGGTATTGCAGGGGCCGGCCAAGGCGCTGGTTGTGCTCGTCGGCCAGGCGCGCGGCGCGTACGTGCGGCGGCACGTTACGCTGGTAGTCGTCGAGGCGTCGGCGCAAACGCTTGCGATACACCAGCAGCTCGTCCAGCTCACCGGCCAGGGTGCGTTTCACGTAGTCGCGCACGTAGTCCTCATAAGGCTGACCGGCGAACACCAGGCGGTACAGCTCCTGCTGAAAGCGCTGGGCCAGCGGCGACCAGTCGGTACGCACCGTTTCCAGGCCCTTGAACACCATGCGTTCGCTGCCGTCGGCGCCGAGCACCAGGCCGGCGTAGCGCTTCTTGCTGCCCTCCTCGGTGCCGCGAATGGTGGGCATGAGAAAGCGCCGGTAATGGGTCTCGAACTGCAGTTCCAGGGCGCTGGTCAGGCCGTATTCCTTCTGCAGATGCTCACGCCACCAGGTATTCACACGGGCCACCAGCGCGCGGCCGATGCGCGTCGCCTCATCCTCATCGTGAGCGCGACCGAGCCAGACGAAGGTGGAGTCGGTGTCGCCGTAGATCACCGCATGGCCTTCGGCTTCGATCAGCTCGCGGGTACGCTTCATGATCTGGTGCCCGCGCAGGGTGATCGACGACGCCAGGCGCGGGTCGAAGAAGCGGCAGCCACTGGAGCCAAGCACGCCGTAGAAGGCGTTCATGATGATCTTCAGCGCCTGCGACAAGGCCGCATTACCGTCGCGCTTGGCCGCCTCACGCCCCTGCCAGACGCGCTCGACGATGGCCGGAAGGCAATGCCGGGTACGCGAGAAGCGCGCGCCGCGAAAACCTTCCACCGAGTGCTCGTCATCCGGCTGGTGCAAGCCTTCGACCAGGCCTAGCGGGTCGATCAGAAAGCTGCGGATGATCGATGGATACAGGCTCTTGTAGTCCAGCACCAGCACCGAATCGTACAGGCCGGGGCGCGAGTCCATGACGAAACCACCGGGACTGTTCTCGCCACGAATGTCACCAAGATTCGGCGCGACGAAGCCCAGGCGGTGCATGGGCGGCAGGTACAGATGGGTGAAGGCCGCCACCGAGCCACCGCTGCGATCGGCCGCCAGGCCAGTGACACTGGAGCGTTCCAGCAGGAAGGCGAGCAGATCGGTGTGGGCGAAGATGCGCGTGACCAGCTCGCAGTCCTTGAGGTTGTAGAGCGCCAGCGCCGGCTTGTCCTCGTCGAACATGCGCTGGATCTCATCCATCCGCGCATAGGGCGTGTCGATGGCCTTGCCCTCGCCGAGCAGGGTCTGCGCCACCGATTCCAGGCTGAACGAGGAAAAACTCCAGGTGGCCGAACGCAGCGCCTCGATGCCGTCGATGATCAGCCGCCCGGCCGCCTCGGCGAAGTAGTGCTGACTGCTGTTGTGCTGACGCCAGCCCATCACATCGCCGCCACGTCCCAGCAGCAGCGGCACCTTGAGTTGCTCGGCGTGATCGCGCAGCACGCGCAGGTCGAACTGCACCAGATTCCAGCCGATGATGGCGTCCGGGTCATGCCGCTGCAGCCAGTCATTCAGACGTTCGAGCAGCACCTTGCGGCTGTCGCAGTACTCCAGGTCGAAGTCGACGATGCTGGCATCGCCATTGGCCGGACCGAGCATGTACACCTGGCGCTGACCGCAGCCTTCCAGGGCGATGGAATACAGCTCGCCACGGGCACTGGTCTCGATATCCAGCGACACCAGGCGTAGCGTCGGGCGGTAATCGACGGCGGGTTTGAGCGACTTGCACAACAGGCTGCCGTCCGGCTGCTCGATGCCATCGAACAGCACGCTGGCGGTGATAAAGCGCTCCATCAGGTAACGATCCGGCGGGCGAATATCGGCCTCGTACACATCCACGCCGACCTGACGCAGCTTCTTCTCCAACTGCAGCAACTGGCGGTACTGGCGGCAGTACAGGCCCAACACTGGGCGACGCTTGAAGTCTCGCAAGGCCAGCTCGCGCAGCTCGACGCCCTTCTCATTGCGCAGCAACGGCTCGGCCCAGGCGCGCTGCTCGACCGGGATGAAAGCAACCGTCTCCTGACACGGCAGGCGTACCTGGCGTGGGCCAGCATCGGTCGCCATCCAGAAGGCCACTTCAGTGCCCTCCGGCGTGTCACGCCAATGGCGGCTAAGCACGAAGCCTTGCTGGGGTTGCGTCATCGGGAATGGGCTACGGATTCAAACTCGGTGCTTACGGGCTACTTGTGGGAGGGGCTTCAGCCGCGACCGTCGCCGCTAAAGCGCCTCCCACAGGAGCATGTGCTTCAAACTGGCCGGACATTCTACGCCAGCGGTTAGAATGGCGCCTTTTCCGCGGAACAACGCGATGAGCGACACACCTCCCTACGGCACCGGCGATGCCTCCTACCAGGCCGCTGGCGGCATCGACGGCCTGCGCCGCCTGGTCGACGACTTCTACCGCCTGATGGACGAACGCCCCGAAGCCACCGCCCTGCGCGCCCTGCACCCAGCCGACCTGAGCGCCTCGCGCGATAAACTGGCGTGCTTCCTGAGCGGCTGGCTGGGCGGGCCGCGTCTATTCGCCGAGAAATACGGCAGCATCAGCATTCCGGCCTTTCATGCACAGTGGCCAATTGACCAGGCGCTGGCGGAAAGCTGGTTGAGCTGCATGGCCGGCGCCATCGCCCTGCAGAACTATGACCCGGCGTTCGCCGACTACCTGCTGGTTCAACTGCGCGTGCCCGCCGAACGCTCCGTGCAAGCCAGCCAAAACCGTCACCGCAAGGAAACCTGACATGACTGACCAACTGATCATCGAAGACCTGCAAATCGGCGACGGCAAGGCCGTGGTCAAGGGCGCCCTGATCACCACCCAATATCGCGGCTGGCTGGCCGACGGCAGCGAGTTCGATTCGTCCTACTCGCGCGGCAAACCGTTCCAGTGCGTGATCGGCACTGGCCGGGTAATCAAGGGCTGGGATCAGGGCCTGATGGGCATGCAGGTCGGCGGCAAACGCAAGCTGCAGGTGCCGGCGCATCTGGGTTATGGCGAGCGCAGCATGGGCGCGATTCCGCCCAACTCCGACCTGACCTTCGAAATCGAGCTGCTGGAAGTGCTGACCCGCGATGACTGATACCGCCCTCGCCACCCTGCGCGAGCACCTGCTACAGGCGCTGGACAACCACCCCGGCAACGAGACCCGTCGCCTATTCCATGGCCGTGGTCGCTGCTGGCCGGGGTTGGAACAGATCACCGTCGACTGGCTGTCCGGCGTTGTGCTGGTGATGCTGTTTCGCGAGCCGTCGCCGGCACTGCGACCGCTGCTCATGGAGCTGCTAGCAACGCCGCAATGGCAGGCCAGCGGCGCACGCGGCCTGTTGCTGCAACACCGCTACGTGCTGGGCAGCGAGAGTGAATGGCTGGCCGGCGAGCCGCAGGCGCAATGGCCGATCATCGAGGACGGCCTGCACTACCTGCTCGACCTGGGCAGCAAGCAGAACAGCGGGCTGTTCCTCGATATGCGCCTGGGCCGCCAGTGGGTGCGCGAGCAGGCCGCCGGCAAGCGCGTGCTCAACCTGTTCGCCTACACCTGCGGTTTCTCCGTGGCCGCCATCGCTGGCGATGCCGCGCATGTGGTCAATCTGGATATGGCCCGTGCGGCCCTGTCGCGCGGGCGCGACAACCATCGCCTGAACGGGCACGACCTCTCCCGAGTGGAGTTTCTCGGTCACGAGCTGTTCAAGTCCTGGGGCAAGGTGCGCAAGAGCGGCCCGTATGACCTGATCATCATCGACCCGCCGAGCTTCCAGAAAGGCAGCTTCGCCCTCACCCAGGATTACGCCAAGATTCTCCGGCGCCTGCCTGAGCTGCTGACCGAGCACGGCACCGTGCTGGCCTGCGTCAACGACCCGGATATCGGCCCGGATTTCATCATCGACGGCATGGCCGCCGAAGCGCCACAACTGCGCTTCGTCGAGCGTCTGGACAACCCGCCGGAGTTTCCCGACATTTCGCCCGAGAGCGGCCTGAAGGCGCTGGTATTCCAACAGGAATGAACCTGTGGGAGGGGCTTTAGCCGCGACGTGAACAGATCGCGGCTAAAGCCCCTCCTACAATCCGGTTAGCGAATGCCCAGCCGCCTGGCCAAACGGCTGAGGTTGGCGCGATCCACCCCCAACTCCCGCGCCGCATCGACCCACTTGCCCTGATGGCGCGCCAGGCACTGTTCGATCAACTGACGCTGGAAGGCATCCACCGCGGTGCGTAGCTCGACGCCTTCCGGCACCGGCTCGCCGGACGCCAGCAGCGTCTCGACGGCGGCGCTCGTCTCACGGCTCGGCAAGTCCAGATCCTGCATATCCAGGCTGAGAATGCGCGGTCGCTCGCCATGGCGCGCCAGCGCCTTGATCGCCGCGCGGCCGATCAGGTGCTCCAGCTCGCGCACGTTGCCCGGCCAGTCGTGGCCCAGCAGCGCCTTCTGCGCCTCGGCACTCAGGCGTAGGCTGCGCAGCCCGAGCCGGGCTCGGTTCTCTTCGAGGAAGTAGCCGGCCAGCAACAGCACATCGCGGCCGCGCTCACGCAGCGGCGGCACCGGCAACGGGTAAACGCTCAGGCGGTGATAGAGATCGGCGCGAAACCGTCCGGCACGCACTTCGGCCGCCAGATCGCGGTTGGTGGCGGCGATCACTCGCACATCGACGCGATGCTCGCGATCCGAGCCAACCCGTTGCAACTGGCCGCTTTGCAGCACGCGCAGCAACTTGGCCTGGATAGCCAGCGGCAGCTCGCCCACTTCATCGAGGAACAGGCTGCCGCCATCGGCCAGCTCGAACTTGCCGCTGCGCTCGCTCATCGCACCAGAGAAGGCGCCGCGTACATGGCCGAACAGTTCACTCTCTACCAACGCGTCGGGCAATGCCGCGCAGTTGATACTGACCAGCGGCCGCTGCGCACGCGGCGAGGCGGCGTGGATGGCTTCGGCCACCAGCTCCTTGCCGACGCCGGTTTCCCCTGTGATCAGCACGGTCAGCGGGCTGTCGCCGACCAGGCGGATTTCGTCCTGCAGCTTGCGCAGCGCCGCGCTCTGCCCCACCAACTCGCGCGGCTGCTGACGCGCCTGCTTGTAAAGCTCGGTGAGCTGGCGCTCGGCCTCGACCCGCTGTGCCAGGCCGCTGATGCGCTGGCTGACCTTGACCGTGGCCGCAGCCAAGCTGGCAAAGGCGTCGAGGCTGTCCAGATCGAGCCGACCGAAACTGGCCGGGTCGAGCGAATCCAGGGTCAGCAGCCCCCAGAGCTGTTCGTCCAGGTACAGCGGGCAACCGAGGCAATCGTGCACCTCCAGGTGGCCATGCAACCCCTCTACCAGTCCGTCGTAGGGGTCAGGCAGGCCGCAATCAGCAGCGAAACGGGTCGGCCCGTCGTGCTCCAGCAACGCAGCCAGACGCGGATGCTCGCTGACCTTGAAACGTCGTCCCAGGGTATCGGGGCTCAGCCCCTCGACCGCCAGGGGCACCAGAATTTCGCCGTCGAGCCGCAGTAGCGCCACGGCATCGCAAGGGAATAACTGGCGCAAGGCCGCGAGCAGTCGGCGATAACGCTCGCCATCGTCCAGCTCGCGAGACAGATCGGCGACCAGGGGAATAAGAGTTTCCAGCAGAGGATTAGCGGTCATTTCGACTACTCAAAGTCTTTATGACCCGCAAATAGATCGAGTCATTAAAACAACAATAAAAGCAAGCCACTGATATTTAAAGATTATTTATCTGGCACGCTTACTGATAGGTATCTACCGCTAACGCTAGCACGCCACAACTGGCCATACGAGCCACACCGGCGTCTTTATTTGCCCTGCGGAGATAGCCTAATGCTGACCAACGCTCAACGTGACCTGATCAAAGCCACCGTGCCTCTGCTGGAAAGCGGCGGCGAAGCGCTCACCACCCATTTCTACCGGATGATGCTCAGTGAGTACCCCGAAGTGCGCCCGCTGTTCAACCAGGCGCACCAGGCCAGCGGCGACCAGCCACGTGCCCTGGCTAACGGCGTGCTGATGTACGCGCGCCATATCGACCGCCTCGAAGCCCTAGGGCCGCTGGTGCGCCAGGTGGTGAACAAGCACGTCGCTCTGCAGATCCTCCCCGAGCACTACCCCATCGTCGGCAGTTGCCTGCTACGCGCGATTCGCGAGGTGCTGGGCGCCGAGATCGCCACCGATGCGGTGATCGATGCCTGGGCCGTGGCCTACCAGCAACTGGCCGATATTTTCATCGGCGCCGAGGAACAGCTCTATCAGGACAACGCCAGCGCACCTGGCGGCTGGCGTGGCGCGCGGGCCTTCCGCGTAGCACGCAAGGTCGTCGAAAGCGCCGAGATCACCTCCTTCCATCTGCTACCTGTCGATGGTGGTGCCCTGCTCGACTACCAGCCGGGCCAGTACATCGGCATGCGCCTGCTGCTGGACGGCGAAGAGGTACGCCGCAACTACTCACTGTCGTCCCTGGCCAATGGCCTTGAATACCGCATCAGCGTCAAGCGCGAGCCTGGCGGCCGCGCGTCCAACCATCTGCATGACAAGGTTGAGGTTGGGGATGTGCTGGACCTGTTCCCGCCCGCTGGCGAGTTCACCCTGAGCGAGTCGGACAAGCCGCTGGCCCTGATCAGCGCCGGCGTCGGCATCACCCCGGCACTGGCCATGCTCGACGCGGCGCGACACAGCGGCCGGCCGATCTATTTCATCCACTGCGCACGCAATGCCGAGGTGCATGCCTTCCGCGACTGGGTCGATGCCCATGCCGCCGAGCATCCGCAGATTCGCCACTACGTGTGCTACAGCGAGCCGCGCGCGGGTGACCGGGCCGACGCCGAGGGTTTTCTCAGCCGCGATCTGCTGGAGCAATGGCTGCCGGCCGAGCGCGATCTGGACGCCTACTTCCTCGGCCCGAAACCCTTCATGGCTCAGGTCAAGCGTAATCTGAAGGCGCTGGGCGTTCCCGCCGAGCAAAGCCACTACGAATTCTTCGGCCCGGCCTCGGCGCTGGATAGCTAAACGATGAGGAGGTGAACCATGTACCCACTGAATCTTCCACCGCTGCAGATTCTGCACTTGTCCAGCCAGTTGCTCTGGGCCGGCCTGATCCTGCTGCTGGTGGGGCTGGTGGCAGCCTATGGCCTGGAGAAGCAACTGAACGTGCCGACGCTAGTGCTGGCGCACAGCCTGACACTACTCGGTCCCAGCATCTTGAAGATCGGTTATGTGCTGCGCCTGGTCGCGCAGCAACGCCTGAAAGACGAGGCATGCGCACATGCAATTGCTTGATCGCAAGCGGGCACTGGCCATCGCGCCCTTCTGGCGCCTGGGCTTTCGCCCGTTCTTTGTCGTCGGAGCCCTGTTCGCCGTGCTCGCCATCGCCCTCTGGGCGGCGGCGCTGCACGGGCTGACCAACCCGGCGGTGCCGGGTGGCATGCTGGCCTGGCATCGCCACGAAATGCCCTTTGGTTTCGGCCTGGCGATCATCGCCGGCTTCCTGCTCACTGCCGTGCAGACCTGGACTGGGAGTCCGGGCCTCAGCGGCCGCCCTCTGGTCGCACTGTTCGGGCTGTGGTTGGCCGCGCGCCTGGTGTGGCTCTTCCCCGTGCCACTGGCACTGCTGATCGCACTGCAACTGGCCTTTATCGGCCTGTTCATTGCTCAGATGGCACGCCAGCTGATCACCGCCCGGCAACGCAACAACTACCCGATCCTGCTGGTGCTGAGCCTGCTCGCGCTGTGCCAGTCCGCCACGCTCGCCGGCCTGGTGCTAGGCGATGATGGCCTGCAACGCCGTGGCGCACTGGCCGCACTGTGGCTGATTGCAGTCATGCTGAGCCTGATCGGTGGTCGGGTGATTCCCTTCTTCACCCAACGCGGCCTGGGTCGGGTCGAGGCCTTCGCCACCCATCCCTGGCAGGACCGTCTGCTGCTGGTCTGCGGCGTGCTGGTCGCGGCACTGTTCGCCAGCGGGCACAACCTGCAGGCCCGCCCATGGCTGGCCATGCCGTTCATCGTACTGAGCGTGCTGCACGGCCTGCGCCTGTGGCGCTGGCATCTGCGCGGCATCTGGGGCGTGCCGCTGCTGTGGTCGCTCCACCTGGGCTACGCCTGGCTGCTGGTCGCCAGCCTCGGCATGGCCGCCTGGCACCTAGGCTGGTTGACGCAACCCAGCCTGGCCAACCACGCCCTGGCGGTGGGTGCGATGGGCGGGCTGATTCTGGCGATGATGGCGCGGGTCAGCCTCGGCCATACCGGCCGCGCATTGCAACCGCCCCGGACGATGTCGTGGGCTTTCGGTTTGCTCAATCTAGGGGCGCTGATTCGGGTCTCGGCGGGTAGCAGCGGGCTATGGCTCGCAGCGCTCTGCTGGGCCGTGGCCTTCGCCCTGTTCGCCTGGCATTACGCGCCGATGCTGTATCGGGCGCGGGTGGATGGGCATCCGGGGTGATTCCTGGTGCGCACGGCACACCCTACGATCAATCGACCAGTGTGCAGGCCATCACCAACGCATCTTCACGTCCACCGACTGCCGGGTAGTAATCGCGGCGGCGCCCCACTTCGTTGAAGCCGAAACGCTCGTACAGGCGATAGGCACTCTGGTTGCTGGCGCGCACTTCAAGGAAGCATTCACGTCCACCCAACTCGTAAGCCTCTTTCATCAGATGTTCGAGCAGGCGCAAGCCAAGCCCACGGCCCTGGCTTTCCGGCTTGACGGTGATATTGAGCAGGTGCGCTTCGTCGAGGATCAGGTTGATCACGCCGTGACCGACCTGCTGATTGCCCTCGAACATCAGCCAGCAGTTATAGGATTTGAGGCTGTCGGTGAAGATACCGCGCGTCCACGGATGACTGAAGGCGGCGTATTCGATCTTCAGCACGGCATCGAGATCCGCCTCGGTCATCGGGCGGAAGGAAATCGCATCGCTCATTAAGGAAAACTCGAGGGCAAAGACGGGGATTCTCAGGAGTGTGCAGGCGCTAGCCAGCGCTGACGAACACGCCGCATCGCCTGCCACAGCTCGCGCTTGCGCGTTGGCTCTTCCATCAGCAGCTCCAGGCCCGGCAAGGCCCAGCAGGTACCCAGCCCCTCGACCTGCAACTCGCGATTGTAGCTGTGCTCGTTACCCTCACCAGCGAAACGAATAGCCGGCAGGCCAACCAGCCACAGGCAGACGCTCGGCTGCTCTTCCAGACGCGCAGCCACGAAGCTCTGCACGAACTCCAGCGCCGCTTGCGGGCCTTGATCCATATTGCCGCGCACCAGCAATGGCCAGCGCACCGGCTCGCCGAGCAGTTGCGGGCTGTCCGGCAGGCCGGCGGCGCGCAGCAAATCCTTGAGCAGGATGTAGGCCGGGTCGCGGCTCTGGAAAGGCTGGCCGGTGGGCAGCTCCACCAGCAAGGCGCAATCGCCGGCTCGCAGCAACTGCAGGGAAAAACGCGGCGGCGGGACGCTGACACGAGCCGGCTTTTCCTCGACCTGCTCCGGTTCCGCCACCGGCTCGACAGCCGCCTGGCGCGGCTGGGCGCCCGGGCGCGGAATTTCGATCTTCGGCCGCTCGATCGGCGTCTCGCGTACCGGCTCGGCCACCGCGGCCGGCGGTTCGCTCACGATAGCCAGCGGCGCTTCGGCAGGCGGCGGCGCCAGCAACTCGGCACGCGATGGCGCGGCAAAGGGCAGCTCGGTACGCGGCAGCCAGGTGGCTACCTGCATGGCATCGAGGTAGGCGCGACGGCGCAGCTCGGCATTCAAACCAGAAGTATCCAGTGCAGTCATTCGATAGGGGAGCGATTGTCGCGTGAATCGAGGGACGCGGATAGTCCCTGAGCTTCGCCCACCTGTTGCCGCAACAGGGTAATGAAGACCTGCGCCGGCGGACTCAGGTAGCAAGGTTTGCGCTGCAGCAGGCCGATGCTGCGCGCTGGCGCTTGACTGAGCACGTGCACAGCGAGGCTACCGTCGCTGTTGAAGGTATCGGCGACGCTGGCCGGCAGCAGGGCGAAGCCCAATCCTGCACGCGCCAACGCGGCGGCGCTGCTCATGTAAGCCACTTCCCAGGCAGGATCACGCAGCAATCCCATACGCAGCAGGGTTTCATCGGCCATGCCACGCAGGCTGGTGTCGCGGGTGGTGGCGATGTAGTCCTGCTCACGTAGCGCTGCGAGTAACGCCTTGCCGCGCAGGCGCTCTTGACCGCGCACCAGCAGCACCAGGCTGTCGTCGTAGAGCGGCTGGAAATCCAGCGCGCCGAGGTCGTCGGCCGTCGAGGTGATGGCGAAATCCACCTCGGCCGCACTCACCCACTGACGGATTTCCCCGGCGCGGCCGTCGTGCAGGCTGATGTCGATACCGGGATAGCGTCGCCGGTATTCCTGCAACACCCGTGGCAGGGGCTCGATGGCCACCGACGGCAACACGGCGATGCGCAGCGAGCCACTCTCCAGGTGTAGTTGCTCATGCGCGTCGTGCACGGCGTTATCCATGTCACGCAGCAGACGGCGAGCCTGCTCGAGAAAACGCAGGCCGGCGGCGGTCAGCTCCACGCTGCGCGTGTTGCGCGCCAGCAGCGACAAGCCGAGGGCATCTTCGAGTTTGCGTAGGCTGTAGCTAAGCGCCGGTTGCGACAGGTGAACCCGCTCGGCGGCGCGACTGAAACTGCGATGTTCGGCAATCAGGACGAAGGCCTGAAGCTGGCGAAAGCTGATGTCCATGGCTCGGCAACTTATAAAATTATCTTATCAATTCATATCACATTTCGAATTCACAACTAAATCCACAGGCATCACCCTTGCTGCATACCTGACCGTGAAATGGATCGACAATGACCACAACAGTCCATATCGGGTGCGGCGCGGGCTTCGCCAATGATCGCCCGGATGCCGCGCTGGCGCTGGCCAACGACCTCGCTGGTCGCGACGGCCGACGCTTCCTGTTCTTCGAACTGCTGGCCGAGCGCACCCTGGCCGAAGCCCAACTACGCCGCCTCAACGATGCCCAGAGCGGCTACGCCCTGCGTCTGTTCGACTTTCTCGAACCGGTGCTGGAGACCTGCCTGGACACTGGCATCGCCATCGTCACCAACGGCGGCGCTGCCAACCCCACCGCCGCCGCCACACGCCTGCGTCAACAGTTGCAGGGCACGCGACACGCTTCGGCACGCATCGCCTGTGTACTGGGTGACGACCTGCTCGACAGCGACATCGATCTGCAGCAGTGGCTGCCCGCGCAACTCGATGGTGAGGTGGTCTCGGTCAATGTCTACAGCGGTGCCGATGGCATCGTCCAGGCGCTGGATCAGGGCGCCGACATCGTTCTCTGCGGCCGTGTCGCCGACCCCAGCTTGGCGGTCGGACCGCTGCGCCATGCATTCGGCTGGCAGGCCGATGACTGGGACCGCATCGCCCAGGCCACGGCAGTCGGCCACCTGCTCGAATGCTGCACCCAGGTCAGCGGCGGCTACTTCGCTCACCCCGGCCTGAAGGACGTACCGGACCTGGCCAATGTCGGCTGCCCCATCGCCAGCGTATCGGCCGAGGGACAGATCGTCATCGGCAAAGCAGCCGGCACCGGAGGTTGCGTCACCGAACGCACGGTCAAGGAACAACTGCTCTACGAGGTCCACGACCCAGCCAGCTACCTGACACCGGACGTGGTCATGGACCTGAGCCAGGCTCATGTTCGGCAGGTCGCAACCAATCAGGTGGCGGTCGAGGGCGTGCGCGGCAAGCCGCGGCCGACACACCTCAAAGGCCTGGTCGGCCTGCGCGGCAAGTGGTTCGCCGAAGCGGAGATTTCCTACGCAGGCCCCGGCGCCGTGGTTCGGGCAGCGCTGGCGCACGACATCCTGCTACAACGCTGCGCCAAGCTGGCGCCGCAGCTCACGCCCTGGATCGATGTGATCGGCGTTGCCAGCCTGTTCAACGACGCTGGCGGTCAGTGGCTGCAGCGGCACCTGGCACAGGCAGCCGATTGCCAGGATGTACGCCTGCGCATCAGCTTTCTGAATCGTGACAAAGCCCTGCTGGAGCGCCTGCTGCTCGATGCCGAATCGCTCTACACCAACGGCCCCGCCGGCGGTGGCGGTGTACGCCGGCATATCGGCGAATCCCTCGGCACCGCCAGTTTCCTCATCGAACGCACCGCGGTGCGGCAACAGCTGGAGTGGTTCTGATGACCGATGTACTGCTGTGCGACTACGCCCACGCCCGCGCTGGCGACAAGGGCAACACCCTGAGCGTGGCGGTGTTCGCCTTCTCTGACGAGCACTATGCCTGGCTGGCCAATGAGCTGACCTGCGAACGGGTGGCTGCCTGCCTGAACCACCGCGCCATTGGCACGGTGAAACGCTACGAGCTGCCGAACCTGGGCGGCCTCAACTTCGTGGTGGAAAACGCCTTGGAAGGCGGCGTCAACGCCAGCCCCGGACTGGACCGGCACGGCAAGAGCCTCAGCTACGCCCTGCTCGGCCTGAGGCTGCCGCCTCCAGACTGAGCCGGCATTTCACCCTGTCTCCAACAATAACAACACCGGAGAGATCGATATGATCACCGCCCTGGGCTTCGGCCTGATGTTTCTCATCGTCACCCTGATCCTGCTGCGCAGAATCAGCCCACTGGTCGCCTTCGTCACCCTGCCGGTGATCGCCAGCGCCCTCGCCGGTTTCGGCCTGAGCGAAATCGGCAAGTTCATCACCGAGGGGCTGAAAGCCGTGGCTCCAACAGCCACGCTGTTCATCTTCGCCATCCTCTACTTCGGCGTCATGCGCGAGCGCGGTCTGTTCGCACCACTAGTCAACTTCCTGCTGCGCAGCACCGGCGGCAAGCCGCTGGCGGTAGCGGTAGTCACTGTCGCGGTAACGGCGGTGACCCATCTGGACGGCATAGGTGCAGCGACCTTTCTGCTGGTGATTCCCGCACTGCTGCCGCTCTACCTGCGCCTGGGCATGAAACGCGAAATGCTCCTGTGTCTGGTGGTGCTCAGCGCCGGGGTGATGAACATGGTGCCCTGGGGCGGCACCACGGCGCGCGCCTCGGCGGTGACCGGCATCGACGCCTCGCAGTTGTGGATATCGCTGATTCCCGTGCAGGCGGTAGGCCTGGCACTGGTCATGGCGCTGGCGGTGTTCCTCGGCCTGCGTGCCCAGCGCAGCTTCCATGGCCATGGCGTGATTGCCGGGCACGAAGCCGCGCATGCGGATGATTCTGGCGACGACAGCCGTCAGCTGAGTCCAATGAGCTGGCGCTACTGGGCCAACCTGGCGCTGACCCTGATCATCCTCGCCTGCCTGTTCACCGGCGCTTTCCCACTGTTCGCCTGCTTCATGGTCGGCCTCGGCGTCGCCCTGGTGCTCAACTACCCGAGCCTGGCGGAGCAGAACCAGGCCGTATTGCGCCACGCCAGCGATGCCATGCAGATGGCCTTGGTAATGCTCGCGGCCGGCATCCTGCTCGGCGTGCTATCCGGCGCAGGCATGTCCGATGGCATGGCGCACTGGATGATCAACGTCCTGCCCGAAGGCTCGGCCAACTGGCTGCACGTGATCATCGGCGCCTTCGGCGTGCCGCTGGGCATGCTGTTCTCGCCGGACGCCTACTACTTCGCCCTGCTGCCGGTGATTCGCGATGTCGCCGTGGCTGCGGGTGTCGACGCCCAAGCCGTAGCCAGCGCCATGCTGATCGGTGAGAACACCGGCTTCGGCATCAGCCCGGTAGTGCCGAGCGTTTACCTGGCCATCGGCCTGGCCGGCGTCGAGCTGTACAAACACATCCGCTACACCGTGCTGTGGGCCTGGGGTATCAGCCTGGTGATGCTGGCAGCCGCCGTGCTCTTCGGCGTGGTCACGGTCTGAGGCCTGGCCACTGAAAAGAAAAAAGGATCGCCGAGGCGATCCTTTTTTCATTCTGCAGGGCGAATCAGGCGGGCTGATTCCACGGGCGGTCGCCGTGCTCATCCTTGATGCGCGTCGGCAGGCCCATTACGTCCAGCAGCGTGAGGAACGGCTCGGCCGGCAACTCTTCGACATTGACCATGCGCTTGGCATCCCATTCGCCACGCGCAACCAGCAGCGCTGCGGCGACTGGCGGTACGCCAGCTGTGTAGGAAATGCCCTGGCTGTCGGTCTCGGCGAAGGCGTCTTCGTGATCAGCCACGTTGTAGATGAACAGCTCGCGCGGCTGGCCATCCTTGGTGCCCTTGACCAGGTCGCCGATGCAGGTCTTGCCGCTGTAGCCCGGCGCCAGCGAGGCGGGATCGGGCAGCACGGCCTTGACCACCTTGAGCGGCACCACTTCGAGGCCTTCGGCGGTCTTGACCGGTTGCTCGGAGAGCAGGCCGAGGTTCTTCAGCACGGTGAACACGTTGATGTAGTGGTCACCGAAGCTCATCCAGAAGCGCACGTTCGGTACGTCGAGGTGCTTGGACAGTGAGTGCACCTCGTCATGGCCGGTCAGGTACAGGTTCTGTACGCCCACCACGGGCAGGTCGTCGGTGCGTTTGACCTCGAACATGCTGTTGGGTGTCCACTGGCTGTTCTGCCAGCTGTAGACCGTGCCGGTGAATTCGCGGAAATTGATTTCCGGGTCGAAATTGGTGGCGAAGTACTTGCCGTGCGAACCGGCGTTGACGTCGAGGATGTCGATCGACTCGATCTTGTCGAAGTACTGCTGTTGCGCCAGAGCGGCATAGGAATTGACCACGCCCGGGTCGAAGCCGACGCCGAGGATCGCGGTAACGCCCTTGTCCTGACATTCAGCCAGATGCTTCCACTCGTAGTTGCCGTACCACGGCGGGGTTTCACAGATCTTGCTCGGATCTTCGTGGATCGCGGTGTCCAGATAGGCGACGCCGGTGTCGATGCAGGCGCGCAGCACGGACATGTTGAGGAACGCCGAACCGACGTTGATGACGATCTGCGATTCGGTTTCGCGGATCAGTGCCTTGGTCGCTTCCACGTCCAGGGCGTTAAGCGCATAGGCCTTGATCTCGCCGGGCTGCTTGAGACCGCCCTTGGCCTGCACGCTGTCGATGATGGCCTGGCATTTGGAGATGTTGCGCGACGCAATTGCAATGCGACCTAACTCGTCATTGTGTTGCGCGCACTTATGGGCCACCACCTTGGCAACACCTCCTGCACCAATGATCAGAACATTCTTCTTCAATTGTTTCACCTCCAGGGAACTGCGTTGTTTGAAGCGTTTTGATGTGTATTTCGGGTGGCGGGCTGAAGCCCACCCTACGACCCAAATCAGGACAGTTGGTAGGGTGGGCCGGGCGACGTTCCGCTTCAGCCCACCACCACGGCGTTAAGACAGGCTGGACAGGTAGTCGTCGAACTCGAATTTACGCGCCACCTCGACACTACCGTCGAGTTGTTTCACCACGATGGACGGCATCTTCAGACCGTTGAACCAGTTCTTCTTGACCATCGTGTAGCCGGCCGCGTCGATGAACGACAGGCGGTCACCAATCTGCAGCGGCTTGTCGAACTGGTACTCGCCGAAGATATCGCCGGCCAGACAGGATTTGCCGCAGACCATGTAGGTATGTTCGCCATCGTTCGGCGCCATCTTGGCGTTGAGGCGATAGATCAGCAGATCGAGCATGTGCGCTTCGATGGAGCTGTCGACCACCGCCAGATGCTTGCCGTTGTACAGGGTGTCGAGCACGGTGACTTCCAGCGAGGCGCTGAGGGTGATCGCCGCTTCGCCCGGCTCCAGATACACCTGCACGCCGTACTTCTCGGAGAAGGCTTTAAGGCGCGCGCAGAAGGCATCGATCGGATAGCCCTCGCCGGTGAAGTGGATGCCGCCACCGAGACTGACCCACTCGACCTGGGCGATCAGGTGGCCAAAACGCTCTTCGATGGTGGTGAGCATCTTGTCGAACAGCTCGAAGCTGCCGTTCTCGCAGTTGTTGTGGAACATGAAGCCGGAAATCTGCCCCATGACCTGCTCGATCTTCGCAGGGTCCCACTCGCCGAGGCGGCTGAATGGACGGGCCGGGTCGGCCAGCAGGTAGTCGGAGCTGCTCACCTGCGGGTTGACGCGCAAGCCGCGGATGGTGCCTTCGGTACGCTCGGCGAAGCGTTCGAGCTGGCCGATGGAGTTGAAGATGATCTTGTCGCAGTTGGCGACCATCTCTTCGATCTCGTCGTCGGCCCAGGCCACGCTGTAGGCGTGGGTTTCGCCAGCGAATTTCTGCCGGCCCAGCTTCAGCTCATACAGCGACGACGACGTGGTGCCGTCCATGTACTGCTGCATCAGGTCGAACACCGACCAGGTGGCGAAGCATTTCAGCGCCAGCAGCGCCTTGGCACCGGAGTTCTCGCGCACGTAGGCGATCTTCTCCAGGTTGACCAGAAGCTTCTGTTTGTCGATGAGGTAGTACGGCGTCTGGATCATCTCGTCGCCCCAGCAAGGTCGGCCAATGGAGGGGGGTTGCGCCCCCCGGAAAAAAGTGGACGCGAATTGTGCCGATAACCGGCAAATATCGAAAGGGCATTGGGGATTTTTTGTACAACAGGCCATGACCATTATTGGGCCTGTTCGAGCTGACAGGCTAAGAACCTGGGGTTACAGGCCGATGACGCTGCGCGATCACCTTGCCCTGCATCGCAACACCTGCCTCTGATCGATTCGGACTCAAACCCGGCATCCACCTTGCAGTACAATCGCTCCTTTTTCACTTGCCTGGAACCGGCGCCTCGATGATCGATCCCAAGCGCGTTTTGCGCGCCCTCGCCGAACACTGGACGTTGCTCGAACCGCTCTGCGAACGTTTCGACGCGGGCACCCTGAGCCTGGTCGAACTGCGCGGCCAGCTCGCCACACAGTTGCCCGACGCCACGCCCAGCGACACCACTGCCTTGCTCGACACCTGGATTCGCCTGGACATCCTCGTGCCAGTGGCGAAGAGCCCCAACCGTTTCGAGCTCAACGCGCAGATCCATGATTTTCTCGCCTACCTGCGCCGCGAGCACCGCCTCGGCCTGTGCCTGGAGATCGAAGCCTACCTGCGCCACCTGGAGCGCCTGGCCGGCTATATCCAGGACGCCTTCGAGGTGCGCGATGCCCACGACCTGACGCGTCAGTTGCGCTTGCTCGATATGCGCGTGCGCGACGTACTGAAGAAGTTGGCCAACGACGAACAGGCGCTGGTCAGCGTGGCCGACCGGGCCAAGACCAGCGACCGGCAGATTCCCCTGCGCCAACGCTACGCCGAGGTGCTGGCCACCTGGGACGAATACGTCGAGCCGATGATTCAACTGGTCGCCGCCGACGGCGCTTTCGAGCAGGGCGTACGCCGCGTCGAACAGGTGCTGCTGCGCCTGCTCGGCGATCAACAGCGCCTCGGCCAGCTGGTCGACGACGACCTGCTGCTGCGTACCCACGCGCGCATCCTGGAAATGCAGACCACTGCCCAGTTAACCCTGCGCAAGGCCCGCGAACTGCTCCTGCCACTGCGCGAAGAAGCGCGCCGGCACAACGCAGTGACCCGCGGTGCCGCCCTGGCACTGTCGGTGATCCGCAAGAAGGGCATCGACGCCGTGCCACAGGCGGCCATGCCGCTGTTCACCCGGCCGCAGAGCAACTTCCTCGGTTCGGCCAGTCAGGTCGAGGCCTACGTCTACGCCCTGGCGCGCTTCGAAGCCAAGCCGGCGCATTTCCCCAAGGCCAGTGGCAACCGCAAGGGCGGCGCGCCCAAGGCACCGAAGACCGCGCGGGAAATGATCGAGCGCTGCGAACAGGCCCTGCCGCTGCCGGATCTGATGACCTGGCTGCTGGAGCAGGAACCGGAAGGCGCCACCGACGAGCTGCTCTACTGGTTCTCGCGTCTGTCGCGCGAGGGCCGCTTCCAGCGCGACCGTCTGGAGCGCCAGACCTACCTGACCCGCGAGCATGAAATCAGCATCAGCTCCTATGCGTTGGTGGGCCGCCCCAGTGCCTGATTTTTACGTAGGGTGGACAGCGCTTTTCTTGTCCACCTTGTTGATTGCCATGCGGTGGACGGATAAAGCGTCGTCCACCCTACGACTGCCCGTGAGCATGACGCATGAACATTGATTTGAAAGAAATGACCCAGCTCGCGGCCGCCTTCCGCGACCTGTTCAAGGGCTACCACATCTCGCGCAGCGAGCCGGAGTGCTACGCCCAGTTGTCCAGCATGCAGGATCAGTATCGTGCACTGTTCCGCGCCCTCGGCTTCGAGCTGGTGTGCGACCCGCGCGGCTTCTACTACTTCGTGCCCGAGCAGGTCGCCCCGCAGGTGAACAAGACCGCTCAGCGCCTGGCGTTATTCACCTTCATTCTGGTCGAGCACCTGGCCGACCAAGGCCGCGACCCGCTCTCCGTACTCGACGGCGGCAGCATCGGCCGTGACGAGCTGCCGGCGCTGCTGGAGAAGTACCGCGACCTGTTCCTGCAGGCCGAAGTCACCACCTTCGAGGAGCTGGAAGACAAGATCATCCGCCGCCTCATCCAGCTCGGCTTCGCCGAGGACAGCAACGGTGTGTACCGCTTCCTGCCTCCGATGCATCGTTTCCTCGACGTCTGCCTGTCGGTGCAGCACGACCGTGACCTGGCCGCCAGCCTGCACAGCAGTGACCTGCCGCTGCCGGCTCCGGTGCTGCTGGACGATGACGGCGACGCCGATCCGCTCGAAGCCGTGGACGAAGAATCCGAGGATGATGCCCTGGCCCGCGCCATGGCCGAAGAACGCGCCGCACAGGAGATGGACGCATGAGCCAGGAACGCTACGGCATCCGCCGCTTCGCCCTGCTGAACACCGCCGGCTACAGCCTCGGCCTGTTCCCGCTGGAAAACCCGCTGTCGGTCTACGGCGCCAACAACCTGGGCAAATCCGCCTCGATCAACGCCCTGCAGTTCCCCATCCTGGCGCGCATGTCGGACATGAGCTTCGGCAAGTACAGCCTGGAAGCCTCGCGCAAGTTCTACTTCGCCAGCGACACCAGCTACATCCTCGTCGAAGTTGCCCTGCCCCATGGCCCGCACGTGATCGGCGTGGCCGGTCGCGGCCCGGGCGGCGGCTTCGGTCACCAGATCTTCGCCTACGCCGGCGAGCTGGATCTGGAGCATTACCAGCAGAACGGCACCTGCCTGCGTCAGCGCGAGCTGTTCAAGAACCTCGGTCAGGCCGGCATCACCGCCTACGAACTGAAGCCCGACGAATTGCGTCGCCTGCTGGTCGGCGGTCACACCAGCATTCCGCTGGATCTGACCCTGATCCCGCTGCGCTCGACCAGCGAGCAGAGCCTGAAGACCTTCCGCGCCCTGTTCATCAACCTGCTGCACATGCGCGAGATCACCGCCGCCAAGCTCAAGCAGCTGTTCCTCGATGCCTTCGAGCACAGCCTGCGCTCCGGCAGCGTCGACTACATCGCCGCCACCGAGGAAGCCTTCCGCGACGTACGCCGCATGGAGCAGGACTACCAGGCCCTGGTGACTGCCGGCCCGCAGATCGAGGCACTGGCGGCCGGCGTGGCCCAGCGCGAACTGCTGCGCGGCAAGCTACACCGCCTCTCGCCGCTGCTCGACAACCTGCTCGGCACCTGGCACGACTACGCCGATGCGCGCAAGGAAGAGCTGGTGATCCAGGCCGAACACTACCGCAACGAGCAGGACGATCTGCAGAACGAACAGCGTGGCGGCACCAGTGAGCTGATGCGCCTGGAGCGTGAGATCAGCGAAATCCAGCGCTGGCTGGGTGAGCTGTCGGTACTGAGGAACCGTTTCGCCCTGGTGGAAAACGCCAAGGTGCTGGAAGAACAATTGCTCGCCGCCAAGGACGCCCATGACGAACTGGCCGGCGCCCTGGCGCAGTCGCGGCAGTTCTCCAGCGAAGACCTGGACGAGCGCCTGCGCGACCTGGAAAAACGCCTCAAGTCGGTCAAGCAGCAGCTCGACCACGCCGACAACAACAGCTACTCGCGCCTGCGTGAGGAGTTCAGCCAGGCCGACGTCGACCGCCTGATGCGCCTGTTCAACGGCCAGCTGTTCAGCCTGCCGCTCGGCGAAAAAGGCATCCAGGCCGACGGCGACAACTGGGTCAAGGCGGTCGAAGCGGTGCTGGATCGCTTCAAGGGCGATACCTTCGCCGTGCCGGGCCTGTCCATCGACCTCAGCCATATCGAGCCGCCCGCCCTGCAGGCCCTGGCCGACCGCGCCGCCCTGCGCGACCAGAAGGATCGCCTGGAACGCGAGCTCAAGCAGCTCAAGACCCAACAGTCGGTCGCCGCCGACCGCGCCGCCAGCAAGGCCCAGGCCGAGACGCTGTACCAGGCCGTGCTGGATGCGCAGAAAGCCCTGGAAGACTTCCGCAAGAGCCAGACCCTGGCCGCCGAGGAACCGCAGAAGCTGGAACGCCTGGCCGAGCTGGAAGGCGCCCAGGACGAACTCAAACGTGCCAGCGATGCCTTCGCCGAGCGCGTGCAGCAACTCTCCGCCAAGCTGCAACTGGTCGGCCGCCAACTGGCCGATCTGGAAGCCAAGGAACGCACCCTGGAAGATGCCCTGCGTCGTCGCCAGTTGCTGCCGGCCGACCTGCCCTTCGGCACGCCGTTCATGGAGCCGGTGGACGACTCGCTGGACAACCTGCTGCCGCTACTCAACGACTACCAGGACACCTGGCAGGCACTGCAACGCATCGACGGTCAGATCGAAGCGCTATACGCCCAGGTACGCCTGAAGGGCGTGGCCAAGTTCGACAGCGAGGACGATGTCGAGCGCCGCCTGCAACTGCTGGTCAATGCCTACGCCCACCGTCAGGACGAAGCCCTGACCCTGGCCAAAGCGCGTCGTGCAGCGGTCACCGATATCGCCCGTACCCTGCGCAATATCCGCAGCGACTATGACAACCTCGAGCACCAGCTGGCGCTGTTCAACCGCGAGATTAACAAGCGCCAGGTCTCCAACCTGCAAAGTTTCCGCATCGTCCTGGCACCGAACAAGGAAGCCCTGCGCCATATCGATCAGATCATCCACAGCGCCGGCCAGTATGAGGAAGGCGAAACCCTGTCGGTGTTCGACCTGTCGCAATCAGCCGATCAGGATGCCAAGAACGAGGAAGCCAAGGACTACCTGTCGCGCCTGGTCGCTGCCAACGGCAACCAGCTGGGCCTGAAGGATCTGTTCGAACTGGCTTTCGAGATCACCAAGGTGCATGGCCAGCCGATCATCCACACGGACATCGATGGTGCCGCCTCCAACGGCACCACGATGACCATCAAGGCGCTGACCAACATGTACCTGTTGCTGCACCTGATGGATCGTGAGCAGGCCGGGCGCGTGCGTCTGCCCTACTACCTCGACGAGGCGGCGGACATCGACGAGCGCAACCAGCAGGCCCTGATCGAAACCAGCCTGCAGCTCGGCTTCGTGCCGATCCTGGCGTCGGTGAAGCCGCAGGTCTCGGCCCATGTGGCCATCGACCTGGAAGGCGGCAGCGGCCCCAACGGTATCTACATCGACGAGGCGGACTGGAAGTTCATCAAGCCACGCGAAAGCGCCAAGGCCCAGGAGCCTGCGCAGGAGGAAACTGCCGAGCCTGCCTGACCGCATCGCGGCTGAAGCCGCTCCTACGACTCACGCACGTGTAGGAGCGGCTGGGCGGCATTCCGCTTTAGCCGCGAGCTTTTATAGCCGCAAAAATGAAAGGGGCCGCTTAATGCGGCCCCTTTCATTTCTATGTTGCTCACTACTCCAACACGATCTTCGGCGCCCAATCCAGCCACCCGTCAACAGGCTCGTCGAACAGTGCAAACGTCTGCCCCGGCAATGCCGGCCCGCCCATCTCCGGATTGTTCGGCGTAGCGAAAGCAATACCGCCCTCGATCAAGGCCTCCAGCGACTCGGTGCGCACCTTCAGCCCCTTGAACAGCCCGGCATCGACACCGATACCACTGGCATTCCAGAAGCGGCTGCCCGAACGCACTAGCGGCGCATAGCGTGGTTCGATCAGCACATGGATCAATACACGGTCCGAGGTCGGTCCGAGCTCGAAATCCACCACCTTGCCGACCGGCACCTCCCGGTAGCTAACAATCACCCCCGGCTTGATCGACCCCCGCCGTGGCGCGCTCAGCACCAGGCGCAAGCCTTCCTCGCGCACAGCCTGGTTCGGCGGACTAATCAGGGCGGTGAACTCGGTACGGCGGGCGCCTTTCTGCGCCGACAACTGCACCTCCAGATACTGACCGCTGACCAGCGTACCGAGGTTAGCGGTACGAGTCAGACTCAGCTCCGGCTTCACCACCCAGAACTGCGTCCCCTCACGGGCGATCTGCTCCGCCGCCTGAGTGATACGCACATTGAGAATCACCGCCTGCAAGTCATCGGTCAGGCTAAGGTTCTCGACCTTGCCTACCTCCAGCCCCTTGTAGCGCAACAGCGTGCCCGGTTGCAGGCCATCGCCATCGGCCACGCGTATGGTGATCTGCTGGCCCAACTGCAAGGCATTGTCGCGATCAGCATGTAAAGCAAAGCGCTGCACTTGGCGATCCGACCTCACCGCCTGCAGGTCAGGCGTCTCGAAAGCGATGCCGCCCGCCAGTAGGGTCTGCAACGACTCGCTCTTGACCTCGACACCGGACAATCCACCCTTGAGGGTGATGCCGCTGGCGTTCCAGAAACGCGTGGAAGTATTGACCAGGTGTACGTAGTCCGGCTCGATATGCACGCCCAGCACGACTTGGCTGTTGTCGCGCGCCAGTTGATAACTCTGCACCGAGCCCACCTTGAGCTGCTTGTAGAGCACCGGACTACCGACGTCGATAGAGCCGAGCTGATCGGTGAACAGCACCAGATGCAGTCCAGGCGCCCCCAGGTCCAAAGGCGGCGCCTTGCTCCGCGCGACAAAGTTGCGTGCCGGCGGATTGCCTTTTTCTCCAGGCCGCACAGCGATGTAGTTACCTTTGACCAACGCCTCCAGGCCGGTGATACCAGCCAGCGAAATGGAGGGTTTGACCACCCAGAAATCCGAGCCCTCCACCAAGTACTCTTCGGCCAGTGGATTGATCGTCAGCTCGGCCGTGGCGCTATTGAGGTCACGGTCAACCTTCATAGCTTTCAGCGAACCGACCTGAATGCCCTTGTACATGACAGGCGTTCGGCCTTCCTGCAGCCCGTCAAAATCGCTGAGTTTCACGACGATCTTGATACCTGCCTGAGCCTCGTCGTAGTCCTCATAAAGACGGAACGGCAGCGCTGGATCGGTGGGCGGGCTGTCCTTGCGATGCTCGGGCGTGGCAAAGGCAATACCGCCAGCGACGATACTGGCCAGTGACTCGCTACGCAGTTTGAATCCGGAGAGGTCGGCATCAACGCTGATCCCGCTGGCATTCCAGAAGCGCGTATGTTTGCGCACCAGATGCGCATAAGCGGGCTCGATGAAGACCTTCACCTCAACAGTGTTCTGATCGTCACTGAGGATGTAGCTCTTCACTCGACCAACCTGAATCTGTCGATAGAACACCGGGCTGTCACGATCAAGCGAGCCCAGTCGGTCGGCCTTCAGCGTGATATGCAGCCCCGGAACATCGTCGCCCATCGGCGGCTCCTGGGCCAAGGCGGTGAAACTGCGCGTCGACTCACCCTCACCGGGGCTGAAGGTGATGTAGTTACCGGAAACCAACGTCTCCAGGCCACTGATACCGGCGAGACTTACGTTGGGTTTGACCAACCAGAAACGAGTACCTTCGCGCAGGAACTGTTCAATTTCCTTATTGACCTCTACCTGAGCCAGCACGCCGCGCTTGTCATCCGATGAATCCAGACTGATGGCCGTTACCTTGCCGACCGCCATGCCCTTGTACATCAGCTCGGTCTTGCCTGCCTGGATACCCTCGCCGCTGGCAAACACCAACTCCACCTGAATACCGGCCTCGCTATAGGCACGCCACGCCAGCCAGCCGCCAATCAGCAGTGCAATAAGTGGCAGAACCCAGATAGCCGACCAGTTCGAAGCAGGACGCGTCTTGGCCAGAGGAAGGTCAGTCATGATCGATTTCCGTGTTATCCCAGATAAGGCGGGGGTCGAAAGTCAGTGCAGCCAGCATGGTCAATATCACCACACTGGCAAAGGCGGCGGCACCCGCTCCAGCTTCGATGCTGGCCAGGCTGCCAAAATTCACTATCGCCACCAGAATGGAGATGACGAATATATCGAGCATCGACCAGCGGCCAATCCACTCGATGAAGCGGTACATGAGGATCCGCTGCTTGGCAGACATCGGTTGATGGCGCTGCACCGAATACAACAACAGCGCGATGCCCACCAACTTGAAGGTCGGCACCAGAATGCTGGCGATGAACACCACAGCAGCAATCGGCAGCATACCGAAGTGAATCAACTCAAGAACGCCGCCCATAATGGTTGAGGGTTCACCTTTGCCGAGGCTGTTGACCGTCATGATAGGCAGCAGGTTGGCTGGGATGTAGAGAATCGCCGACGTCAGCAGCAAGGCCCATGTCCTGATCAGGCTGTTGGAGCGACGGGCATGAATCTGCCCACCACAGCGACTGCAGTACTGGTGCTTGGCCGAGTCGTCGGCTGGATTGAGTTGATGACACTCGTGACAGACCAGCAATCCAGCCTCAATCGCCCGCATGGATATCCTCCCCGGACAAGGCTTCCCAAATCTGATGCGGCGACATGGTGACCTCCAGCCAGACCTGCACCAGCAACAGCGCGATGAAACAGAACAGGCCAAGACCAAGACTCAGGTCAGCCATATCCATGAGTTTCACCATCGCCACCAAGATGCCCATCAGATAAACCTCGAGCATTCCCCACTCACGCAGATGGTGGTAGATCCGGTACAGCAACAATCCGTAGCTACGGCCAAAGTCGATGCGAATACTGAGCAGCACCAGCAACTGACAAAGCAGCTTGAGCAATGGCACTGCCATGCTGCATAGAAACACCACCACGGCGATGCCCTGCATACCGCTTTCATACAGCCCGATGACACCGCTCCAGACGGTGTCCTGCGAGGTCTGCCCCAGCAGGTTGAGTTGCATGATCGGCAGGAAGTTGGCCGGGACATAGAGCAGCAGAGCCGTCAGCACCAAGGCCAGGCTACGCCGTACCACATGATGACGGTGGCTGAACAACTCATAACCACAACGCGGGCACTCGGCACTTTCACCATCCTGTAGCACCGGCTTGCGCATCAACAGATCGCACTCATGACAGGCGACCAGTTGCTCGATCGGCAACGATGACAAGGATGGTTCGGGCGGCGAGTCAGACATGAAAGTCCCCAGCATAATTCGCGCATTCTACCCGAGCGGCGCTTTTATTGGTGCGTGCCCCAAGCCTGTAGGAGCGAGCTCTGCTCGCGAAGCGTCAGCGGATCAACCGTAGGGTGCGCCGTGCGCACCGCGGTTACCGCGTCTTAGCCGGTGCGCGCAGCGCACCCTACGCGATGGCCTGAGCGCATTTTCCGCGCTGCAAAGAAGAAACCCCAG
>NZ_NIQU01000012.1 GCF_002741105.1 Pseudomonas sediminis
ACCATCCGCGAGTGCCCGAAGGTGCTGCTGGAGTCCGGCAAGCTGACCATCATGCTGATGTTCATCATCGCCAACGCCATGCTCTTCGCCCACGTGCTGACCACCGAGCAGATTCCGCAGCAGATCACCGCCTGGGTGGTGGAGCTGGGTCTGCAGCCGTGGCAGTTCCTGCTGGTGGTGAACATCGTGCTGCTGGTGGCCGGTGCCTTCATGGAGCCGTCGGCGATCATCCTGATCCTGGCGCCGATCCTGTTCCCGATCGCCATGCAGCTGGGCATCGACCCGATCCACCTGGGCATCATCATGGTGGTGAACATGGAGATCGGTTTGATCACGCCGCCAGTGGGGCTGAACCTGTTCGTCACCTCGGCGGTGACGGGGATGCCACTGACGGCAGTGATCCGCGCAGCGATGCCGTGGCTTATGCTGCTGCTGAGCTTCCTGATGATCATCACCTACATCCCGGCCGTGTCCATGGCCTTGCCAAATCTGCTTGGCATGTAAGGGTTCGACCGAACGCTACTACTTCGGTACCTTGTGTACCTACTACGCCCGGCCTTAGTGCCGGGCTTTTTTTGTTCGAAACAATCTGACGAAAAGTGCTGTAGCCATTTCGCCGACCACGCACACGGGCAAGACTGCCCAGAATTGCCGTGCCTGGCGTAAAGTCACCGCCAAGATCGTCAAGGAAACCGTTACATGCTCAGACGCAGCCTGAAATCCGTCGTTACCACCTGGCTGACGGGCCTACTCGCGCTACTGCCGCTGGCGCTGACCCTGGCATTGCTTGCCTGGATATTCAGCCTGCTCAATCGCCTGGTCGGACCTTCGACCCTGATCGGCCAATTGTTCGCAGCCCTCGGCCAACCCTTCTCCAGCAATAGTTATCTGGCTTATATGCTGGGCAGTCTGGTGCTGCTGGCCAGCCTCTACCCACTTGGCCTGGCGGTACAACTGGGCTTGCGCCGCCCGCTGTCCTGGCTGATCGACCGCACCCTGCGGCGTACGCCGCTGATCGGCAATTTCTACAACCTGGCTGATCGATTCGTTGGCCTGCTGGACAAGAGCAAGAACCCCGATATCACCACCATGGCGCCGGTCTGGTGCTTCTTCGGCGGCGACGGCGCAGCGGTGCTCGCCCTGCGCCCGAGTTCGGAAAGCGTCGAACTGGAGGGCCGCCCCTACTGCGCCATCCTCATCCCCACCGCACCGATTCCGGTCGGTGGCGGCCTGCTTTACGTACCAGAAGAATGGATACGCCCCGCCGACATGGGCGTCGATCAACTGACCAGCATCTATGTGTCCATGGGGCTCACGCCACCCAGCAGGCGCAGCGTCGAGCAATCGCCGCCAGTGGTGATCAAGCCTTAAGTGAGCGGCAGGCTGGTGGTGGACTTGATCTCCGATAACGCCACGATCGAGTTCACCTCCTGGATCCCTGGTACCAGCGACAGCTTCTCGAAGAAGAAGCGCTCATAGGCCTCGATATCGCGGGTGACGATGCGCAGCATGAAGTCCACCGCACCCATCAGCACGTGACACTCCAGCACCTCGGGAAACTCGCGCATGGCTTCGGCGAACTCGGTTAGGTTGGAGCGCCCGTGGGCGTTGAGTTTGACCTGGGCGAACACCTGCGTATGCAGGCCGATGCGCTTGCGATCGAGCAGGGTCACCTGCTTGCGAATAACCCCTTCCTCCTTGAGCCGCTGGATACGTCGCCAGCAGGGCGACTGCGACAGACCGATACGCTCGGCGATCTCCGCCGTGGAGAGGCCTGCATCCTCCTGTAGCAAAGCAAGAATGCGTTGATCGTAGGCATCCAGCGCAATGGACATAAAAATTCCTTACCAGCCTATTATTTAGGTAAGTCTATCCACATAAACGCCATCAACACAGCAAACCAGGCAGAACTTTTGCCGAAATAAGGCGGAAACTTAGGCAAAACCTGCCTGAGCTGCCACCATGCCTGATACCACGCCGTTTCCGTCCGCCCATAATCGCCGCGATCCCTGGCAGGATCGCCCCGATGCCTGTGTCGAATACCAGCTGCGCACCGACGCCGAGGCCGACGTCATGTGCCGGCTACTCGGCCTGTTCGCGCAATTGCAGTTGCTCCCCGAAGCCCTGCACATGCAGCGCCTGCAAGATGACCTGCATATCAGTCTGCGCCTGCCCGGCATCTCGCTGCATCGAGCCGGCGTGCTGGCCCAGAAACTGCGCGGCCTGGTGTGCGTATGGGAGGTCACCTGGCAGCACCTGGATCACAACCTGGTGACGGAGGTGGCCTGAAGCGGGCGTTCGATCACGTCGGGCACTTCGCCCTGGTGCCACTTTTCGGGCATCCTAGCTCGGCTAGAAGGTCGTTGAAGAACGACCTGCTACCCTTGTTCAGGCCGACCCCGAGGAGCCCGCATGTCCGCCTTCACCGCCACTGCCCCCGACCGTGTACTGGATCTTGGCGACCTGCTGCGCGAGCTGGTGGCCCAGGGCCGGGTGGATCAGGATGTAGCTGAGCAGTGCCTGGCGATCCGCCGCAGCTCACTGAACAACGCCCAGCATCCACTGGAGTTTCTGGCCGCGCAGCAGGTGGACGATCAGCAAAGGCCGGGCAAGAAACTCGACCTGGAAACCCTCACCACCTGGCTGGCCAACTTCGCCGGGCAACCTTACTTGCGCATCGACCCGCTGAAGATCGACGTGCCGGCCATCACCCCGCTGATGTCCTACGCCTTCGCCCAGCGTCACAAGATCCTCGCCGTTGCAGTGGACAGCGAAAGCGTCACCATCGCCAGCAGCCAGCCGCTGGTGCATAGCTGGGAAGCCAACCTGGTGCACGTGCTCAAGCGCCCGATCAAGCGCGTGGTAGCCAACCCCAGCGACATTCAGCGCTTCACCACCGAGTTCTATCGCCTGGCCCGCTCGGTCAGCGGCGCCACCGCCACCGACCAGAAGGTCAGCGGCGTTGGCAACTTCGAACAACTGCTCAGCCTCGGCGCCCAGGACCAGGAGCCGGACGCCAACGATGCGCACATCGTCAACATCGTCGACTGGCTGTTCCAGTACGCCTTCCAGCAACGCGCCAGCGATATTCATATCGAGCCGCGCCGCGAACAGGGCACCGTGCGCTTTCGCATTGACGGCGTGCTACACACCGTCTACCAGTTCCCCGCGCAGGTCACCATGGCAGTGGTCAGCCGCCTGAAGAACCTCGGCCGCATGAACATCGCCGAGAAGCGCAAACCGCAGGATGGCCGGGTCAAGACCAAGACCCCGGATGGCAACGAAGTGGAGTTGCGCCTATCTACCCTGCCGACCGCCTTCGGCGAGAAGATGGTGATGCGTATCTTCGACCCGGAAGTGCTGCTGAAGAGCCCGGATCAACTCGGTTTTTCTCCCGAGGACCTGCGCCGCTGGGCCAGCATGACCAGCCAGCCCAACGGCATCATCCTGGTTACCGGCCCCACCGGCTCGGGCAAGACCACCACGCTCTACACCACCCTCAAGCAGCTGGCGACCGAGGAGGTGAACGTCTGCACCATCGAAGACCCGATCGAGATGATCGAAGGTGCCTTCAACCAGATGCAGGTGCAGCACAACATCGACCTGAACTTCGCCAGCGGTGTGCGCGCGCTGATGCGCCAGGACCCGGACATCATCATGGTCGGCGAGATCCGCGACCTGGAAACCGCGGAGATGGCCATCCAGGCAGCGCTGACCGGCCACCTGGTGCTGTCCACCCTGCACACCAACGATGCCCCCAGCGCTATCACCCGCCTGCTCGAACTGGGCGTGCCGCACTACCTGCTCAAGGCCACCATCCTCGGCGTCATGGCCCAGCGCCTGGTGCGTACCCTGTGCCCGCACTGCAAGGCGCCCGTGCAACTGGACGAAGACACCTGGAACGGTCTGACCCGGCCCTGGAGCTCGCCGCCGCCGAGTCAGGCGCATCACGCCGTCGGCTGCCTGGAATGCCGCGAAACCGGCTACCGGGGTCGCGCTGGCGTCTACGAGATCATGCTGATCAACGATGCCATCAAGCCACTGATCAACGCTGACACCGACCTTACCGCCCTGCGCCGCGCCGCGTTCAAGGACGGCATGCGCAGCCTGCGTCTGTCCGGCGCGCAGAAGGTCGCAGCTGGGCTGACCACCATCGAGGAAGTGCTACGCGTCACTCCACAGAGCGAGCAACGCTGACGCTCGCGCAATCGCGGTAGCGCTCATCGCTTATCTGAGGATGCCAGGCGAACAGGTACTGGCCGTCCTTGAGCTGATCCACCAGTACACCAATCACCTCCTGCTGCACCGCCGGACAGCCCAGGCTGCGCCCCATACGCCCATATTTCTGCGCCCATGTCGGCGCCACGTAATCAGCACCATGGATCACCAGTGCACGGGCACGCGCCTGATCATTGAGGCCGGGCTCCAGACCATCGAGGCGCAGCGAATGCCCATGCCGCCCCTTGTAGCTTTCAGCGCCACGAAAAAGACCGAGGCTGGACTGATTACTGCCAGGCTGATTGGAGAAATGCTCGGCAAACAATTCACCAGACTGGCGACCATGGGCAACGAACTCACGCTGCAGCAGACGCCCGTGCGTCAGATCGAAAACCCATAGGCGCCGCTCCAGCGAAGAGCGCGAGTAATCGATCACGGCTAACCGCCTGCCTTCACCCGCACCTTCGCGCTCGGCGCACCGCAGCGCCTGTAGCGCTCCCTGCAACGCACGCGGCTCCAACTGCGGCGCTGCACGGTGCAGGGCATTCAGGAGCTCACCGGCCACCGCGCCCTGTCCGGCCAGCAACAGAGCGGCAAGCAAAAACGCCATCAGTGAACGCGTAAACATGCCCTGGCTCCCACGGATGGCCTGGCATCTGCCCACCTTGCGAAGGGGTCGGCGGCAGAGCCCGGACGACTGTGCTTAGATTGATTGATCTGGCAATGGAGTCTATGCGATGCACACCGAAGGGCGATCAGCGAACAGTCTGAGTATGGGTAGCCACGCCTTCCCATGATCACCTACCTGCAACATCTGTCGTTCTGGGACTGGCTGGCCCTGGCCACCCTGCTGCTGATTCTCGAGGTGTTCGGCGCCGGAGGCTACTTGCTATGGATGGGCCTGGTGGCCATCGCGGTCGGTGCACTGACTTATCTGTTCCCGGACCTGCCCTGGGTTTGGCAATTTCTGCTGTTCGGCGCACTGGCAATACTCTCGGCATTGCTCTGGTGGCGTCACCAGCAGCGGGCGCGCAAGCTCAGCAACTGATCAGCCTGGCAACCGGCCATCGCCTGCAAGGAACCACCAACGGCTTGCGCGACTCCTAGAAGAGGAACCACCCCTAAGGAGTTTCATCATGCGTGTAACGAGCCGTGCCGCACTGGCGTTCAGTGCCTTTCTGATCGCCCAGACCGCAGCAGCCGATGGCATGCTGCGCGACATTCTTTCGTCAGGCGCAACCACCGCCTCGACCTACCTGACCTTCAAGGATCGCAAGCTGGTCGCCGCGGCCGAAGAGGACGCCAGCAGCTTCGTCGCCAGTAACGGCGAAATCCGCGGCCCGCACCTGGAGGCCGCGATGCAGCGACTGCGCAGCGCCAACCCGCAGTTGCAGGAAGCCGACGACATGGCGCTGGCCAGCGCCATTCTCGCGACTTCGGCAGCACCAGCTGACACCCCACGCTGAGCCGTCACCAGCCGTCCATAAAAAATGCCCGCATCCATAGGATGCGGGCATTTTTGATTGGCTTTCGGGACTCAGGCCTTGGCAGGCCTCCCAAAACCTCTCGCCTTACATCAGCGGCAGGGTGTAGCTGACGATCAGGCGGTTTTCGTCGATATTACGGCTGAAGTTGTTTCGCATAGTAGCGTTACGCCAGCGAACACCAAGGTTTTTCAAAGCACCTTCTTGGAAGACATAAGCGATGTCTGTGTTGCGTTCCCATTCGCGCCCCTCGGAAACACCAGCACCACGATCGATGTTGTCACCGGTCAGGTAGCGGGTCATGAAGGTCAGGCCAGGGATGCCAATGGAAGCGAAGTTAAAGTCGTAACGAGCCTGCCAAGACTTCTCGTCCTTGGCAGCGAAGTTACCGATCTGAACGTAGTTGACCAGGAACGGATCGGTACCACCGACATAGGCAAAGCCAGTATCGCCGTCCATCTGCTGGTAACCGATACCGAACGAGTGACCACTCAGCGCATAGGTAACCATGGCACCGAAGGCTTTGTTATCGACGTTACTTTGGCCATCATCGGTGGAGCGCGCGTAACGCAGATCAGTTTTCAAGCTCTGCTTGTCGCCCAAGGGCAGCACATGCACGAGATTGAAGGAGTGCTGCTTGTACATGTCTTCCAGGTTGGAATAGTAGTAACCAGCAGTCAGGTCGTTGGTCAGCTTGTAGTTACCGCCCGCGAAGATGAACTCGTTGCTCTGGTTCACGCCCTTGAACTGAATGCCACTGAACGAGTAGGTGTTCAGCGTCATGTCTTCATAATCTTGCGAGTTGCGGTTATTCACCTCATCCAAATAACCAGCGTCCAGTGTCAGACCTTCGATCTCCTGAGAAACCAAGTTACCGCCACGGAAAATCTGCGGAAGCAAACGGCTGTCGCTGGAGCCGATCGCCTGGTTTTTGAACTGCATATGACCAACACGCAGAGTGCTGTTGGAAACCTTGGCTTTGGCCGCTACAGCGAGGCCAGAGTAATTGTCCTGAGAACCACCCGAAGAGCGGTCAGGGACCAGCAGACCACTGCCTGCGGTGCCATCACCCGAGTCCAGCTTGAAGCCATACATACCAATGGCATCAGCACCAAAACCAACGGTGCCTTCAGTGAAGCCAGAGTTCATACGCAGAATGAAACCCTGCGCCCACTCTTCTTGCTTGGACTGACCTGCACCTTCACGGAAATCACGGTTGAAATAGAAGTTACGCGCTTCCAGGCTGACCTTGGTGTCACCGATCAGGTCGGCGGACGCTACTTGGCTCAGGCCCAGGGTGCTGGCGGCTACGGCCAGTGCCAGGGAGGTCTTTCTCATTATGTTTCTCTCCAGTGTGTTTAAGGTGACGCATCGTCCGGCGCAGACTTCGGCACGAAGAGGCAGGCCAGAACGAATAGGGCACACACACCCATGAGCCATGGCAGGGCAAAGCCGGGCTCGAATGGGCGCATGAAAAATTCAGGAAGAACGAAACAACGGCGAACGCAGCGGGACGGCCGGAATGAGGCGGGCAGAGTGGCGCATGGTGAGTGCTCTCGTCGTTGTTATTGTGCGCCGACATCCTAGCCGGCATCTTGCGGGGCCTATGCAGATAGCGCGCCAGCTTGGCAAAGTCGACGCACAAGGCTTCTAGAACAGTAGGTTACATTTTTTCGACGAGTCGGTGGCTAACCGATGACAGTAGATGATCGGCAATTTTCCGCCCATGACAACCAGCTCTCAGGCGGAAAATCGCCAACCATCACCCTAGCACGATCTGATTCTTGCCTTGGCGCTTGGCCATGTACATCGCGGCATCGGCACGTGCATAGAGCGCGTCGAGACTGACATCAGTGGCCAGCAGGCTGGTCAGGCCCTGACTGACTGTAATGCCGAAGTGCCGACCTTCATGCTGGAAACCGAGGCGTTGCACCTCGCGCTGCAGCCGTTCAGCCACCTGCAATGCCACATCCTGCTCACAGCCGGGGAACAGCGCCGCGAACTCCTCACCACCGATACGCCCGAACAGATCGCCGCGCCTCAAAGTGTTGCTGCCGCACTGCGCCAGGCGCCGCAACACCTCGTCGCCGATCTGGTGGCCGTACTGGTCATTGATCTTCTTGAAGTCATCGAGATCGAGCAGCAGGAAGGCCAGCGGGCTGCCGAACTTGCGCGCGTGCTCGAACTCACGGCGGGCGCACTCGAAGAAGTGCCGGCGGTTGCTGCTCTGGGTCAGCACATCGGTGGTTGCCAGGCGATGTAACTCGCCCTCCAGGCGCTTCTTCTCGGTGATGTCTTCGGCAATACCGACGATCACATGCCCCTGCTCGGTGCCCAGTTGGGGGCTGACGAAACACTTGTCGCTGAGCCAGCGCAATTGGCCATCGGCGCGAATGATGCGGTACTCACGCGACTCCACCGCGCCAGTTTCCAATACCTTGGCCAGGCTTTCGGCGGCGTAGTCGATATCGTCGGGATAGATGCTGTTGCGCCACTCGCCATAGTCGGCCAACAGTAGCGCGGCAGAACGGCCAAAGATTCGCTCATAAGCAGGACTGACATAAATCATCCGCTGCTCGCTCCAGTCAAAGGCCCAGAGCACGGCATTGACGCTGCCAAGCAAGCTACTGAACAGCTGCTCGCGAACACCCAGACGCTCTACTTCGGCACGGCTGTGCAGTAGAGCCAAGGTCAGTTCTTCCAACTCGGAAACAGCCTTGCCTTGATCGTCCATTACAGCGGCCATCCGTCCTTCGCCTCGCATTGAAATTGAGCATAGTGCGAGCCGTTGGACAAACACAAAGGCCCGCCAGTTCGGCGGGCCTTTGCTTGTAACGAGCGGCGGTCAGGCAGTCGCGCTGGACGGTCGCAGCGAGTAGGTCTTGAGCTGCTCGGCGAATTCACGCAGTGACTGGATGCCGCTGGCCTCGGCCTCGTGGACCCACTGTTTCATGGCCTCGAGCATGTCGTGGCCGTTGCTGCTGGTCTTGACCCAGATTTGCTGCAGCGCCAGGCGCTTCTCGTAGATCACCTTGAGTGCCTGACTTTGCGCCAGCATATCGGCGATATGCGCATGATGCTGCTCTTCCAGCAGGCTCGGTTCACGCGACAAGAGGCGTTTTGCCCGACGGAAAAGGTGACGAACGGACTCGTCAGCCTTGGCCACTTCCTGCTTGACCAACGGCACGATCACCAACTTGCGGTATTGCGCCATGATCTGGAAACGGTTGTTGAGGATGGCCATGGCAGTGTCCATGTCCAAACTGGCCTTGCCCTCGACCCGATGCGCAATCGGCGCCACACGCTGCACCTTCGCCAGGCCGAGGAAGCTGAACAGCTTGATCCAGGCCCAACCCATGTCGAACTCCCACTTCTTCACCGACAGCTTGGCGCTGTTGGGGTAGGTGTGGTGGTTGTTGTGCAGCTCCTCACCACCGATCAGGATGCCCCAGGGCACCAGATTGGTAGCGGCGTCGCGGCATTCGAAGTTGCGATAGCCGACAGCATGACCAAGACCGTTGATGACACCCGCGGCCCATACCGGAATCCACATCATCTGGATCGCCCAGACAGTCATGCCGAGTACGCCGAACAACGCGAGGTCGATGATCGCCATCAATGTCACACCGCCAATCGGATAACGGCTGTAAACATTACGCTCGATCCAGTCATCCGGGCAATTCTTGCCGTAGATGCGCAACGTTTCCTGATTCTTCGCCTCTTCCTGATAGAGTTCGGCACCTTTACGCAGCACGGTGCTCAGCCCTTTGATGACCGGGCTATGCGGGTCGTCGACGGTTTCGCACTTAGCGTGATGTTTACGGTGAATCGCGGTCCACTCGCGGGTGTTCTGGCCCGTGGTCAACCACAGCCAGAAACGGAAGAAATGCTTGAGCGCGGGGTGCAGTTCCAGTGCACGGTGCGCAGAGTAGCGGTGCAGATAGACAGTCACGCTGACGATGGTCACGTGTGTCATCAGCAAAGTCGCAGCCACCAGCTGCCAGACCGACAGGTCGAGTAAACCGTTGTACCACATGGGCGCTGTTGCCTCTTGAAGGGGGAACACGGTTTGTCCTACAAGGACGAACCTGATCACATTATCCCTGACCCATGCCAGAAAACCAGTTGGTCTTTTAGATGAGAATGTTTCAGTCCCACCCCCATCTATACTGACCCGCATTTACAGGGAGCGTAGTAGCCTACCCATGCGTATCGACACCGACGCCTTGCGTCTGACTCTGGGCTATCTGTTACTGGCCTGCCTCTGGATACTGCTGAGCGACCAACTGCTGAACGCCCTCGGCCTGTCCGTGGCGCAACTGGAGCGCTTGCAATCTCTCAAGGGACTGCTGTTCGTCGCGCTCACCAGTTCACTGCTTTATCTGGTGCTACACCGTCACGCTCAACAACATCGACGCGCACGCCTGGCGCTGGCCGGCAACGAGGAGCGCCTGCGCCTGGCGCTGGATGCCACGCGCGACGGCCTGTGGGATTGGGACGTGAGCAACCGCCGAGTGTTCTTCTCCGAGGGCTATGCCAGGCTGCTGGGCCTCACCCCGCAAACTCTGGGTAGCACCCGCGAAGATTGGGCCGCACGCCTGCATCCGGATGACGTTGAGCGCGCGCTGCATGCGCTCAACGCCGACTTGAGCGAGCAGCCCTACGAAAACATCTACCGCCTGCGCCACGCCGACGGCAGCTATCGCTGGATTCATTCACGCGGCCGCCTGCTGCGTGACGAAAAAGGCCAACCGCAGCGCTTCATCGGTATCGCCAGCGACATCACCCAGCAACGCGCCACCGACGATAGCCTGCGCCAGGCCGCTGCGGTGTTCGATGCGACTCAGGAAGGGGTACTGGTCACCGATGCCGAACAGAGCATCGTGCACGTCAATCCGGCATTCAGCCGCATCACCGGCTACAGCAGCGAGGAAATCCTCGGCCAGCACCCTAGCCTGCTCAAGTCCGGCCGCCATGACACAGCCTTCTATCAGAGCCTGTGGTACGCGCTGCAGAACCGTGGAGCCTGGAGTGGCGAGGTGTGGAACCGGCGCAAAAGTGGGGAGATTTATCCACAGTGGCAGTGCATCCGCGTTATTCACGATGAACAGGGGCGCGTCAGCCACTATGTGGCGGTGTTCTCCGACATCACCGCACTCAAGCGCTCGCAACGCGAGCTGGACTACCTGGCCCACCACGACCCGCTGAGCAACCTGCCCAACCGCCTGTTGTTCACCGAGCGCGTCGCTCATGCGCTGGAGCGCAGCAAGATCGAGGAGCTTCGCGGCGCAGTACTGCTGATCGATCTGGACCACTTCAAGCACATCAATGAAAGCCTCGGCCACAACGTCGGTGATCTGTTGCTCAAGGCCGTCGGCGAGCGTTTGCAGCAAGGTTTACCCACTGGCACCACCCTGGCCCGGCTAGGCGGCGACGAGTTCGGCCTACTCAGCGAAAACTGCGCCGACGCAGCCCAGGCAGCCGAACTTGCACAAAGCCTGCTGCGCAGCCTGGAAACCTCCTTTCGTCTCGGCGGCCACGAGCTCTACATCGGCGCCAGCATCGGCATCAGTCTATTCCCCGAAGATGCCGACAGCGTCGAGCAAATCCTGCGTAACGCCGACTCGGCGCTGTTCAAGGCCAAGAGCAGCGGTCGCGAAGGCTATGCCTTCTACGTGCAGGAGTTGACCGACTACGCCCGGCAGCGCGTGGAACTGGCCAGCAGCCTGCGTCATGCGTTGGACAACGACGAGCTGCGCGTTTACTACCAGCCGCTGCACGACCTGCGTGACGGTCGCCAGGTAGGCATGGAGGCGCTGGTGCGCTGGCAACACCCGCAACGCGGGCTGATTCCCCCTGGCGAATTCATTCCGATCGCCGAGGACAACGGCATGATCGGCGCCATCGACGCCTGGGTTCTGGAGCAGGCCTGCCGCCAGATGATGCGCTGGAACGCCGAAGGTCGTGCACTGAGCTTCGTTGCGGTGAACGTCTCCAGCCGCCTGTTCAGTCGCGGTGAACTCGATATGAAAGTGGCACAGGTACTGGCAGAAACAGGCCTGCCGCCTGAGCAGCTGGAGCTGGAGGTCACCGAGAGCGCGATCATGGAAGACCCGGATGCAGCGCAGAAACTGCTCATCAGTCTGCGTGCCCTGGGCGTACGCCTGGCCATCGACGACTTCGGAACGGGTTATAGCTCTCTGGCACGCCTCAAGCGTCTGCCCGTGGACAAGCTCAAGCTCGATCAGAGCTTCGTGCGCGGCCTGCCCAACGACGCTGAAGACGCCGCCATCGCTCGCGCCGTGATCGCACTGGGCAAAAGCCTGGGCCTCAAGGTCCTTGCCGAAGGTATCGAACAACCGGCCCAGGCCGATTTTCTGCGTGAGCTAGGCTGCAACTATGGTCAGGGCTATCACTTCGGTCGCCCACAGCCGGTGCCCGTCAACCCCGTTGACACCAACACCCCGGGCGAAACACAGGACAGCCACCCCAGCACCAGGAACTGAGCATGCGCGTGCTGATTCTCGAAGACGATCCCTGGATAGCCGACCTGCTCAAACAGATCGTCCTCAGCCTGTGCCCGAGTGCCAAGGTCGACTGTCAGAGCCGCGTCGTGGATGCCCTTGCAGCCTGGAAGCGGCAGCCGGCCCAGTTGGTCATCAGCGACTGGCACCTGCCCGACGGTAACGGCATCCAGTTGCTGGAAGCGGTGCGTCAACGCAGCCAGGATATCCCGTTGGTCATGGTCACAGCCCGCGCCGACCGCGACAGCGTGCTAGCCATACGCCCGTTGAATATCAGCGCCTTCATCAGCAAACCCTTTCAGGTGCCCAAGGTAGTCGCCAGCCTGCAGCCGCTATTGGCGAATGCCCAGATCATCGCCGGTGAAATCGACACCGTCGGGGATTTTCTCCAGCAACTTGCAAGCCTGACCGATGACGCTCTCGAACTGCCACTGCGTGAATCCCTGTACCAGCGTCTGCGCGATGTGCCTCAACCCTTCGACAATCTGCAGCAGCTCGGCGACCTCTGGCAGAACGACCCAGCCGTTCACGCGCGCTTGATCGCAGCGGCCAACAGTGGCAACTACAACAGCGCCGGGCAGCCCTGCGTGACCCTCAACGAAGCGGTGCAACGCCTCGGTCAGGCCACTGCAATCAATCTGATTCAAGGCCTCGCGCTTCGGCCGCAGGCGGTACTGAGCGACCCCGAGCTGCAGCGCCAGGGCGATGCACATTTCGTCCATGCCCTGCGCCTGCGCCAGCGTATTGCTGAGCTGGCGCGTAGCAGCCGGGTTGATCCGGCGCCGCTGCACAGCGCCGCACTGCTGCAGCGTATGGGCGAACTGGCCCTGCTGGATCAGGCGCAACGCTGGCGCAGTACCGGCCGAGAGCTGGACGAACAGACACTGAACACCGCCCTACAGCGTCATAGCAGCCAATTGGCCAATCGACTAAAGGCGCACTGGCGCCTGCCTATCGCATTGCGCGAGTTGATCGGTGCCTGCTACGCCCTCCCCCCTGGCAATACACGACGTGACACGGTGGTGATGCGCCTGGCCAGTGCCGAACTGCTGGGCGCCGAAGCGCCCGAAATCGAGCGCCTAAGGCGTCTCGCTGGCCTGGCGCGGACAGGCGCACGATGACCACTAACCCACGGCCGATTGCCATTCGCTGGATAGTGATCGGCGGCAGTCTGTGTCTGGCGCTGTTCTTCGCCTTCCTCGGGCGCCAGGCACTGCACGAGCGTGAGGCGCTGTGGCAATTGCAGATGAACAAGCAGGCCGAGGCGCAACGTCTGGCACTGCAAAGCGTTCAGCACGGCCTGCGTGAGCGAGCACAGTTACTGGCCGAGGCCATCGCCGCCGACGCCTGGGTAGCCGAGCTGGTGCGTCAGGCGTCGGTCCTGCCCATGGATGACCAGGGCGACCTGACCCGCATCCGCAACCAGCTCTACACCCGCCTGGCACCGCGCTGGCGCAACATGCAGGTGCACCGGCCGTTTCGCCTCTACGTCCATCTGCAAGACGACGCACGCATCCTGCTGCGTGTGCACGAGCCGCAGCGTTTTGGCGACACTCAGGAGGCCATGCGCCCTTTATTGCTGCAAGCCCTGCGTACGGGCGACAGTCGTGCAGAACTGAACCTTGCGAACAACAGTATCGGCATCCGTGCCGCGGCGCCGCTGCTGATCAATACGCAAAACGGTCAGCGCCAGGTCGGCGCCATCAGCGTGGCGATGGATATGCTCGAAGATCTGCCGCAACTGGATCGGGACCTCGGCGCCGGCATCGCGCTACTACTCAACGCAGCGGCCGACGTCGGCAAGCAAGCCGATCACGCCCCCGCTTGGCGCCTGATCCAGCAGACACGTCCGCAGGCGCAGATCTGGCTGCAAGCGAATCTTCTGCCCTCTCCCAGCGAAGGTAACAGCCAGCGTCTGCTGGAGGATGGCGGGCAACACTACCTGCTCAGCCAGCTGTCGATGGCAACCTCGCCACAACCCGGCGCTCCAGCAATGGCCACGGTGCTGACCTGGCGTGACGTCAGCGAACTCTATGCCGTGCATGAACGCGACAAACGCTGGCTGGTAGTCAAATGGCTGCTGGCCTGGTGCGGCGCCGAAGCCTTGCTGATGATCCTGCTACGCGCGACACGTCGCAGTACCCAGCGCCTGATGCAACGCCAGCAGAGCGCGCTGCACGCACTCAACGAGATTTCTGCGCTATCGAGCCTGAGCGGCAAGGAACAACTGCGCGAAGCGCTGCGCATGGGGGCCAACTACTTCGACATGCCGCTCGGCGTGATCGGCATGATCGACGCCGATCACTATCGCGTTCTGGTCCAGGTCTGTCCTGACACGCAGCTTGAGGACGGCCAGACCTTCGCCCTCAACGAAACCTATTGCAGCCTGGCCTACGCCCAGGACGACATTCTCAGTATCGAGCGCATGGCCAGCTCACCTTATCGAGAGCACGCCTGCTACGCCCGCTTCGCCCTGGAAAGCTATATCGGTACGGCGATCTGGGTCGATGGCCGCAGAGTCGGCACCCTGGCCTTCTGTGACCAGCAAGCCCGTGACCGTCAGTTCGACGAGAACGAGCGCGAATTCCTGCGCCTGTTCGCTCGCTGGGTCGGCGCCACCCTGGAGCGCGAGCAGCAGCAGCAGGCACGGCAAAACCTGCTCGAACGCCTTGCCAGCATCATCGAAGGCACCGATGTCGGCACCTGGGAGTGGAATGTGCAGAGCGGTGCCACCGTGTTCAACGAGCGCTGGGCGCAGATGCTCGGCTACCGCCTCGAGGAACTGCAGCCCACCAGCGTCGAAACCTGGAAGCACTTCTGTCACCCGGATGATCGCGAGCCCAGCGAACGTATGCTGCGACGCCACTTCGCTGGCGAGATAGCCTTCTACGACCGGCAGATACGCATGCAGCACCGAGACGGGCGCTGGCTGTGGGTACAGGTGCGCGGCCGCCTCTCCAGTCGCGACGAGCAAGGCAGACCGCTGCTGATGTATGGCACCCACACGGACATCAGCGCAGCGCGGCAGCGCGAGGATGCGGTGATCGAGGCGCGAGCGTTCCTGCAGACCGTGTTGGATTCGGCCAGCGGCGTTGCCATCATCGCGACCGATCCGAACGGCCTGGTCACCCTCTTCAACTCTGGCGCAGAGCGCCTGCTGGGCTATAGCAGCGACGCCGTGATCGGCCAGATGACGCCCGAGCGCTTCCATCTGCCCAGCGAAATCGACGCTCGGGCCCAGCAGCTCAGCATCAGTTGCGGGCATCCGGTCAGCGGCTTCCAAGTCTTCACTCACAACGTACGTAATGGCGAGTCGGAAACCCGCCAATGGACGTATCTGCACAAGGATGGCGGCCAGCGCCTGGTCAACCTCACCACCAACGCCATCTTCGACGCCAGCGGACAGATCACCGGTTTTCTCGGCATCGCCAGTGACATCAGCGCCCTGCAGCAGGCCACTCGCGCACTGCAGCAGAGCGAAAGTCGCTTCCGCGGCCTGGTCGCCAACCTGCCCGGCGTGGTCTATCGCTGCGCCAACGACAGCGACTGGAGCATGCGTTACGTCAGCGACGAGATTCTCAGCCTGACTGGCTACCCGCCCAGCGACTTCATCGACAATCGCGTGCGCAGCTTCTCCAGCATCGTCCACCCCGACGACCTGCCGATCACCTACCTCGCCAACGACAGCATCGCTCGCCAGGAGACGTTCGAGCTGACCTACCGCCTGCGTCACGCCGACGGCCACAGCGTCTGGGTGCGCGAGAAAGGTCGCGGTGAGCACGACGCCCAGGGGCGCCTGGTCTGGGTCGACGGTTTCATCTGGGACATCAGCGAGCGCAAGGTCATGGAAGACGACCTGCGTCTGAGCCAGCAACTGTTCAGCAGCGCCTTTGCCACCGCGCCGCAGGGCATGGCGCTGGTGGCCATCGATGGACGCTGGCTGGAGGTCAACGACGAGCTGTGCCGCATGCTCGGCTACAGCCGCGAGGAAATGCTCGCCCTCGATTTTCAGCGCATCACCCACCCCGACGACCTCGGTGCGGACCTGCGCAACATCGACGACCTGCTGGCCGGGCGCATCAGCGCCTACCAGATGGAAAAGCGCTATCTGGACAAACAAGGTCAGGTGCTCTGGGTACTGCTCAGCAGCGCGCTGGTGCGCAACGCCCAAGGCCAGCCCGTGCATCTGGTCGCGCAGATCCAGGACTTCAGCGACCGGGTTGCCGCCGAGCGAGCGATTCGCGAACGCGAGCATTACCTGCGCACCCTGCTCGACAACGTCATCGATGCCATCGTCACTCTCGACGACGAGGGCCACATCGAGAACTTCAATCACGCGGCCGAACGCATCTTTGCCTACAGCCAGACCGAGGTCGCTGGGCGCGACATCGCCACGCTGATTCCAGGCATGGCCAGTGACACCCTGCGCCACGGCTGCGCCAGCGATCAGATTCGCGAGATGGAAGGCCTGCGCCTGGGTGGCGAACGCTTCCCGCTGGAACTGGCGATGTCGCAGATCAGCCACCAGGGCCAGGTGCGCTTCATCGCGGTGATTCGTGACATCGCCGAACGCAAACGCATCGAGCAGATGAAGAACGAGTTCGTCTCCACCGTCAGCCACGAACTGCGCACACCGCTGACCGCCATCGCCGGCTCGCTGGGCCTGATCAACGGTGGCGCACTCGGCGCCGTGCCGCAGGCCATGGCGCACATGCTGAGCATCGCCGAGGCCAACAGCCAGCGCCTGAGCGCGCTGATCAATGACCTGCTGGACATGGAAAAGCTGGTCGCCGGCAAGATGCATTTCGACCTCCAGCGCAGGCCACTCAAACCACTGCTGGAACTGGCACTGCTGCATAACCAGCCGTATGCCGACCAGCATCAGGTACGCCTCGAACTGCATGCAGAGCATGATGTCGAAGTCCGGGTCGATACCCAGCGCCTGGCTCAGGTGCTGGCCAATCTGCTGTCCAACGCCGCCAAGTTCTCACCGGCTGGGGCCGTGGTGCAGGTCAGCCTGGAGACGATGGGCGACAAGCTGCGAGTCAACGTGCGCGATCATGGCCCGGGTATCCCCGCGGCATTCCATTCGCGCATCTTCGCCAAGTTCTCTCAGGCCGACGCCGGCGATACCCGGCAGAAAGGCGGCACCGGCCTGGGTCTGGCGATTTGCAAGGAAATCATCGAGCGCATGCACGGGCGTATCGGCTTCAACTCGGTGCCTGGCCAGGGCGCGACCTTCTGGTTCGAACTGCCGCGCGTCGATGAAAGCGAGACATGAAGCCTACGCAAGGCTAACAAAGCTGTACCACACTGCAGATAGCAGCCAACGGCCGGGGAGACCGTGATGACTGAGCTCAAACGCATCCTGCATGTCGAGGACGATCCCTCGATCCAGGCCGTGGCCAAGGTCGCGCTGGAGGCCGTCGGCGGCTTTCAGGTATTGAGCTGTGCCAGTGGCCAGGAGGCGCTCGACCAGGTGCAGGGCTTCGCACCGGATTTCATTCTGCTCGACGTGATGATGCCCGGCATGGATGGGCCCAAGACCCTGGAGCTGATTGGCCAGCTGGTCGATACCGCACGCATTCCGGTGGCCTTCATGACCGCCAAGGTGCAGCCTGACGAGGTCGCCCACTACCACAGCCTCGGCGCCCATGGCGTGATAATCAAACCATTCGACCCGATGCAGCTCGCCGCTCAGGTACGGCAGATCTGGAACCAGCGCAATGGATAAACACGAAGGCAGCGCCATCCCCCAGGCGCTGCAACAACACTTGCAACAGCTTGGTCAGCAATTCAGTGAGCGCCTGAGCCAGGAACTGCCCCAGCTGGCGCAACAGGCAAGGCAACTGCTGGGCGCCGATGAAGCCGAACGCACACGCTTGCTGCAGGAGCTGCGTCATCAGCTGCACCGCCTGGCCGGCAGTGCCGGCACCTTCGGCTTCAGCCAGCTTGGCCAGCAGGCGCGCGAACTGGAGCAGCATGCCGAGCGCTGGATGGAGCGCCTGCTGCGCCAACAGCAGAGCCTCAACGAGTTCGTCACTGCCTTGCAGGCACTCGGCGAGCAGCCGACCAGCGCTGGGGCCATCACTGAACCGGTAGGCAAAGCGCGCAAGCTGCCGCGCCAGGAAGACGGCAGCCGCACCATCTACATCCTCGAAGGCGAAGCCGCGGTTGGCGAGAACATGCGCCAGACGCTGAGCAACTTCGGTTACCGCGCCGAACATTTCAATTCCACCGCCGGGCTCGACGCCGCGCTGCAGCAGCACCTGCCCGACGCGCTGATCATCGACGCCAAGCTGCCTGGCGAAGCCAGTTGCGGTCTGGATTACGCCCACCAGTTGCGCGAACGCCTGGACGAACCACTGCCGCTGCTGGTGCTCACCGACCAGCAGGATGACTTCGCTACCCAGCTGCATGCGGTGCGCGCCGGCGCTATGGGCCTGTTCAGCAAGCCGGTGGACATCCCGCAGCTGGAAAGCCGCCTCGAACGCTGCTTCTCGCAACAGCACGGCGAACCCTACCGCGTGCTGATCGCCGACGATGACCAGGACCTGGCCAGCCGCTACAGCCTGGTGCTGCGTGATGCCGGCATGCTGGTGGAGATACTCAGCGAACCGGCGCGGATTTTCACCCACCTGCGCGACTTCAACCCCGAGGTGGTGTTGCTCGATGTCAACATGCCGCACTGCACCGGTCCCGAACTGGCGCAGATCATCCGCTGCAATGATGACTGGCTGCGCATCCCGATCATCTACCTGTCGGCGGAAACCGATATCGGCAAACAGATGAACGCGCTGATCAAGGCCGGCGACGACTTCGTCACCAAACCGATTTCCGACAATGCTCTAGTAGCTACCGTGTTCTCCCGCGCCCAGCGCGCACGCCTGCTTTCCGACGCCCTGGCCCGCGACAGCCTCACCGGCCTGCTCAAGCACGCCGACATCAAAGAACAAGTGGCCATCGAACTGGAGCGCGCCCTGCGCAGCGGCGACCGCGCCAGCGTAGTGATGCTGGATATCGACCACTTCAAACGTGTGAACGACGAGCATGGTCATGCGGCCGGTGACAACGTCATCCGCGCCCTGGCCAACCTGCTGCGCCAACGTCTGCGCCGGGTCGACAGCCTGGGCCGCTACGGCGGCGAGGAATTTCTCGCCGTATTGCCGGACTGCACGCCGGAGCAAGCACGTTTGATCGTCGACGAGATTCGCCAGCGCTTCGCCGAGCTGCGTTTCATCGCAGACGGCGGAGAGTTTTCCGTGAGCCTCAGCGCCGGTATCGCGGGCACCGACGTCAACAGCGACGCCGAGCAACTGCGTGAGCGTGCGGACAAGGCGCTATACGCCGCCAAGCACAGCGGGCGCAATCAGGTGCAGATAGCGGCGTCGGAAGAACATCGCGGCTGAAGCTGCCCCTACACCAGCACCACGCTCCGTAGGAGCGGCTTCAGCCGCGATGGTCATAAAGGCTATAGCGGAGTGTCGCCCGCCAATGCCACCCCGATCACGCTTCGGCGCGCTGCAGCAAGCGACGCTGGCGCCACTCCATGAAGGTCTTGAGGAACAACGTGAGCAGCGCCATGCACGCCAGCAGACCGGCGGCGGTGAAGGCCGCTGCTGGTTTGTAGTCGTTGTTGAGCTGATCGACCAGCAAGGGCAGGGTCAGGGTCTGGTTGATGATGGTGCCGGATACCACCGACACCGCGCCGAATTCACCGACCGCGCGGGCATTGGTCACCACCACACCGTAGAGCAGCGCCCATTTGATCTTCGGCAGGCTGATGCGCCGGAAGATCTGCCAGCCGCTGGCGCCCAGGCACATGGCAGCGGCTTCTTCGTCCTGGCCCTGAGCCTGCATCACCGGAATCAGGATACGCGCCACGTAGGGCGCGGTGACGAACACAGTGACCATGACGATGCCCGGCCAGGCGAACATCAGTTGCATGCCGTTATCGTAGAACCAGCGGCCGATGAAGCTCTCCAGGCCGTAGACCACCAGGTAACAGAGACCGGCGACCACCGGCGAAACCGCATAGGGAATGTCGATCAGGGTGGTCAGCAGCTTGCGCCCACGGAAATCGTAATGGGTCACGCACCAGGCCAGGCAGATGCCGAAGCACAGGTTCAGCGGCACGGTGATCGCGGCTACCAATAGGGTCAGGCCAATGGCGTGGAGCATGTAGTCCTCACCGAGGTTGCTCCACAGCAGGTCGAGCCCGCCGGCCAGCGCCTTGGTGAAGATCAGCGCCAGCGGCACCAGCAGAATCAGCGCCACCACCAACAGACCGAGGGTTACCAGCGCCCACTGGCGCCAATCTTGGGGCTTTTTCATCGACCTTGCCGTTGCCATGCGAACAGACGCCCCTGCACGACCTGCAGGAGGAACAGAAGAGCCAGCGACGCGAGCAGGATCACCGAAGCGATGGCCGCTGCCGCCGGGTAATTGAATTCCTGCAGACGGACGAAAATCATCAGCGAGCTGACTTCCGTCTGATAGGGGATGTTGCCGGCGATCATGATCACCGCGCCGAATTCGCCGAGGCTGCGGATGAACGCCTGCGAACCGCCGGTCACCAGTGCCGGCGCCAGGGTCGGCAGGATCACCTTGCGGAAGGTCTGTACGCGGCTGGCACCGAGGGTGCGCGCGGCTTCCTCGTATTCCGAGCCGAGATCCTGCAGCACCGGCTGCACCGTGCGTACCACGAAGGGAATGCTGGTGAACACCATCGCCACCACGATACCGGCGTAGGCATAGGCCACCTTGAAGCCCAGCCACTGGCCGATCCAGCCGTTGGGCACCAGCAGTGCGGCGAGGGTCAGGCCGGCCACCGAGGTCGGCAGGGCGAAGGGCAAGTCGATCAACGCATCGACAATACGCCGGCCGGGGAAGTCGTAGCGGGTGATGATCCAGGCCAGCAGCAGGCCGATCACCAGCACCGCCAGGGTCGAGTAGAACGCCGCCGAGATGGTCACCTTGTAGGTCTGCACCACACGCGGGTCGCTGATCGCGAACCAATACTGCGCCCAAGTCATGTCGCTGACGTACAGCAGCAGCGCAGACAACGGCAACAGGATCACCAGCGAGAGGTACAACACACTGACGCCGAAGCTCAGGCCGAAGCCCGGCAGCAGCGGAGTCTGCAGGAAGAACAGCGTTGGTTTACTCACGAAAAGCTCGGCTCTACAAATGCAGTTGGCCGCCAATAAGGCGGCCAATTGACCATTACGATGCTCGCATTCATGGCTGGCGGGTTGCACCCGCCCTACGCCAAACCGTCGCTGTCAGCGACCCTCTGCGAGAAGCTGGTCGAGGATACCACCGTTGTCGAAGTGCTTGGCGGTGATGTCGTCCCAGCTGCCAAGGATCTCGTTCGGGTTGATCAGGCGCACCGGAGCGAACTGCGCTTTGGTCGCCTCGACCACTTCCGGGTTATGCACACGGTAGTTGTAGCGGGTCAGCAGTTGCTGAATGTCCTTGCTGTACTGGAAGTCGAGGAAGGCCTTGGCCTGCTCGCGGGTACCGCGCTCGTCGGCAACCTTGTCGACGATGGCGACCGGGAATTCAGCCAGCACGCTGACTTCCGGCACCACGATTTCCAGGTTGGCGGATTTGAACTCGTCACCCTTGGCGATGTTGATCACTTCCGATTCAAAGGTCAGCAGCACGTCGCCCTGGCCGTTCTGGGCGAAGGCCACGGTGGCGCCACGACCGCCGGTGGGGAAGTTCTCGACGTTCTTCAGCACCTTGCCGACGAAGGCTTTGACCTTCTCTTGGTCGCCATTGAATTTCTCGTTGGCGAACAGCCAGGCGCCCAGGTAGCTGTAACGGGCATTGCCGGAGGTTTTCGGGTTGGGGAATACCAGTTTCACGTCATCGCGAATCAGGTCATCCCAGCTCTTGATGTTCTTCGGGTTGCCTTCGCGCACCAGGAAGGCGGTAGTGCTGTAGTACGGCGAGGCATTGTTAGGGAACTGCTTGGCCCAGTCGGCGCGCAACAGACCGCGCTTAGCCAGGATGTCCACGTCGGTTACCTGGTTGAAGGTGACCACGTCGACCTTCTTGCCCTGGATGATGTCCTGCGCCTGACGCGAGGTGCCGGCGAACGACTGGATGATCTTCACTTCCTTGCCGCTCTGCTGCTTCCAGTGCTCAACGAACAGCGGGTTGATCTCGCCGAACAGCTCACGGGCGATGTCGTAGGAGGCGTTGTGGAATGGCGTATCGGCGGCAGCATGGCTCAGCGAGCCGGTAAGCAGGGTGGCGCTGGCCACGGTGGCCAGAACGATCTTCTTCAGCATCTATGGCGTCCTTCTTATCGCGAGAGGAACCTGCAGGCAGGCTATTTGATGGCGCGATTCTGCAGAAAAATCATATAGCTGAAAAATATCTTTTTATTCGACGCTTATAACCAGTATCTCTTTGTCTACGGCAACACCCTGCAGCTCTCGTATCTGAAGGCTGATCAGGCAACCACTCTTAGAACCTGTTCACGATCTTTATGTGCCTGAAAACTACAAGGCAAAAGCGTCCGGTGAATATGTAGGAGGGGCTTCAGCCCCGAGCTTTATTGGGGCGAAAAGAGCTCGCGGCTAAAGCCGCTCCTACAAGATCGCAAGTGCCTTATTTCGTCATTTGGCTTCCAAAATCGACGAAAACCAGCTGAAAAACATGAAAATGCTCTTACAGCTTGGCGATGGACACTTCGGTGGATTTCACGAAGGCGATCACTTCGCTACCCACCTGCAGTTCAAGTTCACGCACGGAGCGGGTGGTGATCACCGAGGTGACGATACCGGCAGCGGTCTGCACGTCGATTTCCGACAGTACGTCGCCGATGACGATTTCCTTGATGTTGCCCTTGAACTGGTTACGTACGTTGATGGCTTTGATGGTCATGGTGTTTCTCCTCAGGTCGTTTTACATGTAGCCCGGTGCAATCCGGGGAATTCTCGAGCCGCTCCCGGATTGCCTCCGGGCTATGGCGTCAAAGCGCCCAACGCAATTGCGTGGGCAGGGGTGATACGGGTTCGGGCGGTGTCGGTAATTCCGGCTGCGCCAGCACGCGGTCGAGCACGCGCGCTTCCAGTGCCGCCAGTAGCGGCGAGCCATGCGGGCGCGGGCGCACCAGTTGCACATCGAGGTCGAGGCCGATCTGGCCGTCCTCGATCAGGATCACCCGATCCGCCACGGCCACGGCTTCGGCCACGTCGTGGGTGACCAGCAGTACGGTGAAGCCATGCTGCTGCCACAGGCGTTCGATCAGTTGCTGCATCTCGATGCGGGTCAAGGCATCCAGTGCTCCCAGCGGCTCGTCGAGCAGCAGCAGGCGCGGCCGATGGATCAGCGCACGGGCCAGTGCCACGCGCTGCTTCTGCCCGCCGGACAGTGCTGCCGGCCATTCATTGGCGCGATCCGCCAGGCCGACCGCCGCCAGCGCCTCTTCCGCCTGCTTGCGCCAGTTGCCGGAAAGCCCCAGACCGACGTTGTCGATCACTCGCTTCCAGGGCAGCAGACGCGAGTCCTGGAACATCAGGCGAATGTCTTCACGCACCGCGTTGAGCGAGCCATTGCCAGCCAGCAACTGGCCGCCGCTGGGCTGATCCAGACCGGCCAGCAGGCGCAGCAAGGTGCTCTTGCCGCAGCCACTGCGACCGACCACGGCGACAAACTGACCTGCAGGGATATGGAGGTCGATGCCCTTGAGCACCTGACGCTCGCCAAAGGATTTCTCGATGTTCTCGATCGCCAGCGGAACGCCGCCCGGCGGAATGCCCTGACGAATGTTATGCAGCGCCGTCATTGGCCACCTGCCTTGGCCTGATAGGCCGGGTGCCAGCGCAGCCACACGCGCTCGAGACCACGAGCAGCGACATCAGCCAGCTTGCCAAGCACCGCATAGAGCAGGATCGCCAGCACCACCACGTCGGTCTGCAGGAACTCACGGGCGTTCATCGCCAGGTAGCCGATGCCGCTGCTGGCGGAAATGGTCTCGGCGACGATCAGGGTCAGCCACATGAAGCCGAGGGCGAAACGCACACCGACCAGGATCGACGGCAACGCGCCGGGCAGGATCACCTGACGGAATAGCGAGAAGCCGGACAGGCCATAGCTGCGCGCCATCTCCACCAGCGCGGGGTCGACGTTACGAATACCGTGGTAGGTGTTGAGGTAGATCGGGAACAGCGTGCCGAGCGCGACCAGGAACACCTTGGCTGCCTCGTCGATGCCGAACCAGAGGATCACCAGCGGGATCAGCGCCAGGTGCGGCACGTTGCGGATCATCTGCACCGAGCTGTCGAGAAAGCACTCGCCCCATTTCGACAGGCCGGTGATAAAGCCCAGCAGCAGGCCGATACCGCCGCCGATGGCGAAGCCGATCCCGGCACGTTGGCCACTGATCGCCAGGTGCTGCCAGATTTCGCCGGAGGCCAGCAGCTCCCAGCCGGCGGCGAGCACGGCGCTGGGCGCCGGCAGGATGCGGCTGGACAGCCAGCCACTGGCCACCGCCAGTTGCCAGGCGGCCAGCAGCCCCAGCGGCAAGGCCCAGGGCGCAGCGCGCAGCGCCAGTTTGTGAAGGGTCGTGTTGCTCATGGTTGCCTCGAAAAATTCTGTATCTCTGTCCCCGGATTACATCCGGGCTACATCTGCCCTCTCCCCCAGCCCCTCTCCCGCAAGCGGGAGAGGGGAGCCAAGCCGTGCCACCGACTCATCCGGCAACACCGATCAGCCCCCTCTCCCATTTATGGGAGAGGGTTGGGGAGAGGGGCTTTTCAACTCGCCGAAGCCGCCTTCGGCAGAATATCGCTGGAGATCATTTCGCCGAACGGGCTGACATACCCCCGGCTCTCCGGACGCGCAGGCGCGGCCACATCCAGATGCGGGAACAGCAGTTCGGCGACCCGGTACGACTCCTCCAGATGCGGGTAACCGGAGAAGATGAAGGTATCGATGCCGAGGTCGGCGTATTCCTTGACCCGCGCCGCCACGGTCGGGCCATCGCCGACCAGCGCAGTGCCGGCGCCGCCGCGCACCAGACCGACACCGGCCCAGAGGTTCGGCGACACTTCCAGGTTGTCGGTCTTGCCGCCGTGCAGGGCGGCCATGCGCTGTTGGCCGACCGAGTCGAAGCGCGCCAGCGACGCCTGGGCGCGGTCGATGGTGTCCTGATCCAGATGGCTGATCAGACGATCCGCCGCGGCCCAGGCTTCCTCATTGGTCTCGCGCACGATCACGTGCAGACGAATGCCAAAGCGCACTTCGCGGCCCTGCGCAGCAGCCTTCTCGCGCACCTGAGCGATTTTCTCGGCCACGGCGGCCGGCGGCTCGCCCCAGGTCAGGTACAGCTCGACCTGCTCGGCGGCCAAGTCTTGCGCGGCGTCGGAGGAACCACCGAAATACAGCGGCGGGCGCGGCTGCTGGATCGGCGGGTAGAGCAGCTTGGCGCCCTTCACCTGGATGTGCTTGCCGTCGTAGTCGACGGTTTCGCCTTCCAGCACACGGCGCCAGATGCGGGTGAATTCGACGGATGCCTCATAGCGCTCGGCATGCGACAGGTGCAGGCCATCGCCGGCCAGTTCGTCCGGGTCGCCACCGGTCACCAGGTTGAACAGCGCACGGCCGTTCGACAGGCGATCCAGGGTCGCCGCCTGGCGCGCGGCCACGGTCGGCGAAATGATCCCCGGGCGCAGGGCGACGAGGAACTTCAGGTTCTGCGTCACCGGGATCAGCGAGGCCGCCACCAGCCAGGAGTCCTCGCAGGAACGTCCTGTCGGAATCAGCACGCCGCCGAAACCGAGGCGATCAGCCGCCTGGGCAATCTGCGCCAGATAGCCATGGTCGACGGCGCGCGCGCCTTCGGCGGTGCCCAGGTACTTGCCATCGCCATGGGTAGGCAGGAACCAGAAGATATTGAGGCTCATGGAGTTGTCTCCTTGCAGGAAATCATCGGCATGGCCCGGACACATCCGGGCCTGAGAATTACTGGGCCTGCGCGACCTTGGCCGGCGGATTCCAGATCACGTCCTTGATGGTCAGCTGCTTGGGGATCAGCTTCAGCTCGGTGAAGGTGTCGGCGATCTTCTGCTGCGCCTCGACCACCTCCGGGGTGATGAACTGCGCGCCATAGCCCTGGCGCTCAACAGCCTGACGAGTGATCTCCGGGGACAGACCGATCAGCGGCGCGACCTGGCTGGTGGCTTCGTCGAGGTTGCCCTTGACCCACTCGCCAACGCCGCGAATTTCCTCGACCAGCGTGCCGATCACCTGCGGGTTCTTCTCGGCATAGGTGCGGGTCGCCAGGTAAAACTGGTGGTTGTCCACAAGACCGTTACCGTCACGCAGGGTGCGTGCTTGCAGTTGTTTCTCGGCGGCGGACTGGAACGGGTCCCAGATCACCCAGGCATCGACGCTGCCACGCTCGAAGGCGGCGCGGGCATCGGCCGGCGGCAGGTAAACCGGGGTGATGTCGCCGTATTTGAGGCCGGCGTCTTCCAGCGCACGCACTAGCAGGTAATGCACGTTGGAACCCTTGTTCAGGGCGACTTTCTTGCCCTTGAGCTCGGCTACCGATTTGATCGACGAATCTTTCGGCACGAGGATCGCCTCGCCCGTCGGAGCCGGCGGCTCATGGGCGACGTAAAGCAGGTCGGCGCCAGCCGCCTGAGCGAATACCGGCGGGGTTTCACCCGTGACGCCAAAGTCCACGGAGCCGACGTTGAGACCTTCGAGCAGCTGCGGGCCGCCCGGGAACTCCGTCCACTTGACCTCCACGCCCTGCTCGGCCAGGCGTTTTTCCAGGGTGCCCTTGGCCTTGAGCAGCACCAGAGTGCCGTACTTCTGATAGCCGATACGCAATGTCTCGGCTTGAGCTTGAGTGATGGCGCCGAAGGAAATGGCCGCGGCAAACAGGGCGACCAGGCTTCGACGCAAAGTAATGGTGCGCATGGCGCTCTCCCTTTGCGGTGATGTCTTGGTTGGCTACCTGCTTGCCCGTTGGCGGGCGAGTAAGGCGGGATGTTACGGGGTGAATCAAATACTCCAGCGGGCGTTTACCAGCCGGTCGTTCAATACGTTCGGATCGATCGGCTTCGGCCGTCGCGCCAGGGCTGCGCCCAGTTGTTCCAGTGCCTCGTCGAGGCGTTCGCGCAGCTCGTCGTCGATCTGCGCGGGCCTGTCCCCTTCCGGGTAGGCAATCTGTTTGTCCACGGCGAACACGCCGGAGAGCATTTCCTGCGCCTTCAGCACGGCCAGCACCGGCTTGAGCGCGTAGTCCACCGCCAGCAGGTGCGCCGGGCTGCCGCCACTGGCCAGGGGCAGCACCACCTTGTGCGCCAGAGCGCGTTCGGGCAGCAGATCCAGCAGCACTTTCAAGGCACCGGTGAACGACGCCTTGTACACCGGCGTGCCGACCACCAGGCCATCAGCGCTGGCCACCACAGCCTGCAACTGCTGCACTGCCGGGCTGTCGAAGCGAGCATGCAGCAGATCTTCAGCCGGGAAGTCGCGCACCTTGAGCAAGCTCACTTCCACCCGCTGCGCCTCCAGGCGCTGGCGTACGTAATCCAGCAGCACCTCGGTGCGCGAACGCGCCGCAGGGCTGCCGGAGAGCAACACGACGTGCATGATCAATCCTTAGCGATTGGGTTGCGGGGTCAGGCGCAGATAGGGTTTGACCGCGCGATAACCTTTCGGGAAGCGTTGGGCGATTTCGGCTTCGTCCTTGAGCGACGGCACGATCACCACTTCTTCACCGTCCTGCCAGTTGGCCGGGGTGGCCACCTTGTAGTTGTCGGTCAGCTGCAGCGAATCGACGACGCGCAGGATTTCGTTGAAGTTGCGCCCGGTACTGGCCGGATAGGTGATGGTCAGGCGCACCTTCTTGTTCGGGTCGATGATGAACAGCGAACGCACGGTCAGGGTGTCGTTGGCGTTGGGGTGGATCAGGTCGTAGAGGTCGGACACCTTGCGGTCGGCATCGGCGATGATCGGGAAATTGACCGCCGTGTTCTGCGTCTCGTTGATGTCGTCGATCCACTTGATGTGCGAATCCACCGGGTCGACAGACAGGGCGATGGCCTTGACGCCACGCTTGGCAAATTCATCCTTGAGCTTGGCGGTGAAGCCCAGCTCGGTGGTGCACACCGGCGTGAAGTCAGCCGGGTGGGAGAAGAGAATGCCCCAGCTGTCGCCCAGCCATTCGTGGAAGCGGATGCGGCCTTCGCTGGAATCCTGTTCGAAGTCGGGGGCGATGTCGCCCAGGCGGATGGTCATGGTGATGCTCCTTGGCAGTGGCTTGCGTGGTGCTCACTATGCTCAGGAACAAAACGAAACAAAAAGAATAAATAATGATTTATTTATAACCAAAAACTAGTTTGCTTCCGTTCGCAGCCGATAACCCACTCCCGCCTCGGTGATCAGGTAACGCGGCGCAGCTGGGTCGTCACCCAACTTCTGCCGCAGGTGACCGACCACCACGCGCAGGTAATGGCTATCGCCGACATGGCTTGGCCCCCAGATATCACGCAGCAGTTGCTGCTGGGTCACCACCCGCCCGAGGTGCTGGGCAAGCAACGCCAGCACTGCGTATTCCTTGGGCGTCAGGGCGATTTCGCCGTCGTCGAGGGTGACCCTGCGGTAGGCCAGATCGATGCTCAACGCACCGCAGGCGATGCTCGCCGGCAGCGCTTCGCGGCCCTGGCCCTGGCGCAGCAGCACGCGCACGCGGGCGAGGAATTCCTGGATGCCGAACGGCTTGGTCACGTAGTCGTTGGCGCCGCCGTCCAGCGCCAGCACCTTCTCACCCTCGCTGGCACGCACCGAAAGCACCAGCACCGGTACCTGGCTCCATTCGCGCAGGCCGCGCAGCACCTGCTGGCCGTCGAGGTCGGGCAGGCCGAGGTCGAGCACGACGAGATCGGGGCTGTGCAGCGCCGCCTGGGCGAGGCCGTCTTCGCCATTGGCCGCCTCTAGCACCCGGTAGCCCTGGGCGCTGAGGGCGATGCGCAGGAACTTGCGGATCTGCGCTTCGTCGTCGATCAGCAGAATGCTTGGCCCCTGGCTCATCAGTCTTCCTCGGCGGCTTGCGGTTGCGCGGTCAATGGCAGGTGCAGGGTCAGGCTGGCGCCACGGCCTTCGAGGCCGTCGCCGACCGTGACGCGGCCGCCATGGGCGCCAACCATGCCCTGGCAGATCGCCAGGCCCAGGCCGGTGCCCTGGCCGCCGCGATCCCCTCGCGCTGCGGTATAGAACATGTCAAAGATCTTCGCCCGTTCCGCCTCGGGAATGCCAGGGCCCTGGTCGGCGACGATGAAGCGCAGTTCCTGCGCGTCGTATTCCAGCGCCACGCGCAGTCGCCCGGCTGGCGGCGAGAAGCGCGCGGCGTTCTCCAGCACGTTGACCAGCGCCTGCTCGATCAGCGCCGCATGCACCCGCAGCAGCGGTGGCTCCGGTGGCAGCAGGCATTCGACCTGTAGCGGCGCAAGTACCGCACGCAGGCGCTGCAGAGCGCTGGCGACGATATCGCTGGGCGCTACCCAGTCGCGCGCCAGCTTGAGCCCGCCGTGGCCGAGGCGGGTCATGTCGAGCAGGTTCTGGATATAGCGGTCGAGGCGCTCGGCCTCGTCGCGGGTGCCTTCCAGCAGTTCCCGGCGATCGGCCAGGGGGATCGCCTCACCCAGCGCCAGCAGGCTGTCGATGGAGCCGCGCATGGCGGTCAGCGGCGTGCGCAGGTCGTGCGACACCGAAGCCAGCAGCGCGCTGCGCAGTTCCTCGGTCTGCCCGTGCAGGCGCGCGGCCTCCAGCTCTTCGGCCAGTTGCGCACGGGCCAGGGCCTGCGCCAGTGGCTGACCAAGCGCAGCCACCAGGCGCCGATGCTCGTCCGCCAGCGGCGCACCGTCGACGCGCTGCAGACCGATCAGCAGCAGCGGTCCCTCCTCGCCGCACAGCGGCCACCACCACCAACGGCTGCCGGGCAGCGTATCGGTACCGAGGCCGGCAGGTTGCTCGTGCTGCCAGGCCCAGTCGGCGGCGGCGCGCTCGACATCGAGCAATTCGGCGTGCAGACCGCCCTCGTGCTGCCACTGGCCTTCTGCATCACGCGACAGCAGGGTCAGTTGCATATCGACCCGGCTACCCAACTGCTGCTCGGCCACCGCCAGCACGGCCTGGCGGTCGGCGGCGACGGTAAGCCTGCGTGACAGCTCCAGCAGCGCGGTGGTCTCGCCCTGCGCCTGGCGCAGCGCCTGTACCTGGCGGCGCTGACGGCTGGCCAGGTTGCCGGTCAGACCGGCCATGAGCAGGAAGAACAGCAGGGTCAGCACGTCCTCCTGACGCTGGATGCGCAGGGTCAGGGTCGGCGGAATGAACAGGAAGTTGTAGGCCAGGAACGACAACCCCGAGCACGCCAGCGCCGGCCCCAGGCTGCTGCGCACGGCCACCAACAGCACGGCGGCGAGGAACACCAGGGAGATATTGGGCAGCTCCAGCACCCGCGCCAGGCCGAGGGAGATCAGCGTGGCGCAGGCGGCGGCCAGGGTAGCCAGCAGGTAGTCACGCCAGCGCGGGGCGACGCGCGTGCGACGGCCAGCCCTCGGCTGATCACCCGCCGCATCCAGCACGCTCACCTCCAGCCCGGCGCCGGCGGCCAGCAAGCGCTCGCCCAGGCCACGACCGAACCAGCGGCGGCGCAAACGCCGGGTGCTGCTGCCGACCAGGATCAGGCTAGCGCGGCGCTCACGGGCATGGTCGAGCAGCGTGCGCGCCACCGAGTCGCCGTGCAGCGTCACCACTTCACCGCCGAGGCGCTCGGCCAGGCGCAGCGCGGCTTGCAGACGGCCGCGCTGGTCCTCGTCCATGTCCTGGCGACTGTCCACGTGCACCACCGACCAGGGCAGATGACGCCGCTCGGCCACCCGGCAGGCATGACGCACAAGGCGCTCGGCCTCACCGTCGCCATCCACCCCTACCAGCAGGCGGCCGAGCAGGCTGGGCGCGGCCTGGCCGAGCTGGCGGTAACGCTGGTCGAGGTCGGCATCGACCCGTGCGGCGGCGGTCTGCATGGCCAGCTCGCGTAACGCGGTGAGGTTGGTCGGCGAGAAGAAGGCGTCGATGGCCGCACGGGCCTGCTCGGGCATATACACCTTGCCGTCGCGCAGGCGTTCGAGCAGCTCGCGTGGCGGCAGGTCGACCAGCTGGATCTCGTCGGCCTCCTGCAGCACCCAGTCGGGCACCGTTTCGCGCACCTGCACGCCGGTGATGTCGCGCACGCGGTCGTTGAGGCTTTCCAGATGCTGCACGTTGACCGTGGTGTAGACGTCGATGCCGGCGGCGAGCAGTTCCTGCACGTCCTGCCAGCGCTTGGCGTGGCGGCTGCCGGGGGCGTTGCTGTGCGCCAGTTCGTCCACCAGCGCCAACTTCGGCGGATCGGTGAGCAGGCCGTCGAGATCCATCTCGCTCAGCTCCAGGCCGCGATACGGCAGGCGCAGTGGCGGCTGCTGCGGCAGGCCCACCAGCAGCGCCTCGGTCTCGCTGCGACCATGGCTTTCCACCACCCCAGCGCGCAACGCCACGCCCTGACGCAGCTGCGCATGGGCGGCCTGGAGCATGGCGTAGGTCTTGCCCACGCCCGGCGCCGCGCCGAGAAACACCTTGAGCCGGCCACGGCCTTCGCGGGGCAGATCGGCGAGCAACGCTTCGGCGCGCAGGCTGTCGTTCATCGAGCACTCGTCACTGGGAAGAAGTGGAGGGATTGTCGGCCAGCGCCAGGTTCAGAGCCAGCACATTGACCACCGCCGGGCCGAACAACGGGCGCTCGGTGTGCGCCTCGACCAGGCGCAGCAGTTCCACTTCCGTCAAGCTACGGGCCTGGGCGACACGCGGAATCTGCCAGGCAGCGGCCTCAGGCGAGAGGTGCGGGTCGAGGCCGCTGCCCGAGGTGGTCAGCAGTTGCATCGGCACCGGCGCCTGGCCGGCATGACCCGCGCCGGCCTGCTCGATGCGCTCGCGCAGTTTGGGATTGCTCGGCGCCAGGTTGCTGGCGGCGCTGGCCACGGTGGCGTAGCTACCTGCCGAGGGGCGCGGCTGGAACCACTGATCGCCGTCGAAGGCCTGGGCGATCAGGCGGCTGCCGCGCACCTGGCCGGTGTCGTCATGCACCAGGCTACCGGCGGCCTGATCAGGGAAGGCCACCTGGGCCACGCCGGTAACGGTCAACGGATAGGCGACCCCGACCAGCAGGGTCATGACAGCCAATGTGGTGATGGCGGGACGAAAATGTTCGAGCATGATGAATCTCCTGATTCGTGTGGCCCCGGATTGCATCCGGGCTACGTCGCTGAGCGAGAGGGTCTGTCCGGCAATACCGAGTGGCCTGCCCTACCCTCTCCCCAGCCCTCTCCACTGGGCGTGCCCCCATGAATAGGAGAGGGAGCAGACCGCGTGTGAACGAAACAACGCATTTACACCCAACCCAACCCCACCAGCAGCAGGTCGAGCAGCTTGATGCCGACGAAGGGCGCGATCAGTCCGCCGAGGCCGTAGATCAGCAGGTTGCGCCGCAGCAGTTGGCCGGCGTCCAGCGCCTGAACGCGCACACCGCGCAGCGCCAGCGGGATCAGCGCGACGATGATCAGCGCGTTGAACACGATGGCCGAGAGGATCGCGCTCTGCGGGCTGTGCAACTGCATCAGGTTGAGCGTGCCAAGCTGCGGGTAGATGCCGGCGAACAGCGCCGGGAGGATGGCGAAGTACTTGGCCACATCGTTGGCCACCGAGAAGGTGGTCAGCGCGCCTCGGGTCACCAGCAGCTCCTTGCCCACCTGCACCACGTCGATCAGCTTGGTCGGGTCGCTGTCCAAGTCGACCAGGTTGGCGGCCTCGCGCGCGGCCTGGGTGCCGTCGTTCATGGCCAGGCCGACATCGGCCTGGGCCAGCGCCGGGGCGTCATTGGCGCCATCGCCGCACATGGCCACCAGCTTGCCTTCGGCCTGCTCGGCGCGAATGCGCGACAGTTTCTTCTCCGGCGTGGCCTCGGCGATCACGTCGTCGACACCGGCCTCGGCGGCGATGGCGGCGGCGGTCAGCGGGTTGTCGCCGGTCACCATCACGGTGCGAATGCCCATGGCGCGCAGCTCGGCGAAGCGCTCGCGAATGCCCGGCTTGACCACGTCCTTGAGGTGGATGGCGCCAAGCAGGCGCCCATTCCCGGCCACCAGCAACGGCGTACCGCCGCTCTGGGCGATCTTCTCCACCTCCCGCGCCAGCGGCGCCGGCAGATCGTCACGGCCCAGGCCGAGGTAGGCCAGCACAGCGTCCACCGCGCCCTTGCGATAAGCCACGCCACCTACATCAGCACCGGACAGGCGCGTCTCGGCGCTAAAGGCGATCAGGGTCATGCCGCTGCGCTCGGGCACCGCCATCGGGTGCAGCGAGGCCAGGTATTCGACGATGGACTTGCCCTCCGGCGTGTCGTCGCCCTGCGAGGCCAGCAGCGCCGCCTCGGCCAGCTCTGGCGTGGCGACGCCCGGCGCCTTGACCATGGCACTGCAGCGGCGGTTGCCGAAGGTGATGGTGCCGGTCTTGTCCAGCAGCAGGGTGTGCACGTCGCCCGCCGCCTCCACGGCGCGGCCGGACTTGGCGATGACATTGAGGCGCACCAGGCGATCCATGCCGGCGATGCCGATGGCCGACAGCAGGCCGCCGATGGTGGTGGGGATCAGCGTCACCAGCAGCGCCGCCAGGTAGATCAGCGGCAGGTCGCCACCGGCAAAGCGGGCGAACGGCTGCAGCGTGGCCACCACCAGCAGGAAGATCAGGGTCAGGCCGATCAGCAGGATATCCAGAGCCACCTCGTTGGGCGTCTTCTGCCGGCGCGCGCCTTCGACCAGAGCGATCATGCGGTCGAGGGTGGACTCGCCGGGGTTGGCGCTGATCCGCACCAGCAGCCAGTCCGAGACCAGGCGGGTGTTGCCGGTGACTGCCGAACGATCGCCGCCGGACTCACGGATCACCGGCGCGGATTCGCCGGTAATCGCCGCTTCGTTGACCGCCGCGACGCCTTCAATCACCTCGCCGTCGCCGGGGATCAATTCACCGGCCTCGACCCGCACCACATCGCCCTTGCGCAGGCTGCTGGCCGGGACGGACTGGAACTGCTCGCCAACCTGCTTGTTCGCCATCAAGCCCTGACTGCCGGACTTGAGGCTGTCAGCGCGGGCCTTGCCACGCCCTTCGGCCAAGGCCTCGGCGAAGTTGGCGAAGAGCACGGTGAACCACAGCCACAGGGCGATCTGCACGCCCAGGGCGGTGCTCACCGCAGGGTTGGGGACGAAGCACAGCACGCTGGTGACCAGCGCGGTCAGCTCCACCACCAGCATCACCGGCGAGCGCACCAGTTGCCGTGGGTCGAGTTTGACGAAAGCCTGCTTGAGGGCCGGGCGCCACAGCGCGCCGAGGCCGGTCTGCGGCTGGCTGCTGGACGATTTGGCGCTGCGTTGCGCCGTTACGGGGGCATTCATCACGGTTTCTCCTTCAGAACGCCAGGTGTTCGGCCAGCGGGCCCAGGGCCAGCGCCGGCATGAAGGTCAGACCACCCACCAGGAGGATGGTCAAGGTCAGCAGCACGACGAACAGCGGCCCATGTGTGGGGAAGCTGTTCTGCCCCTGCGGCGCGGCGCGCTTGGCCGCCAGGCTGCCGGCAATCGCCAGCACCGGCAGGATGTAGCCGAAGCGCCCGAGCAGCATGGCCAGGCCGAGCATCAGGTTGTGGTAGGGGGTGTCGGCGGTGAAGCCGGCGAAAGCCGAGCCGTTGTTGCCGGTGGCCGAGCCGTAGGCATACAGCGCCTGACTGAAGCCATGCGGGCCGGGGTTGCCGATGGACGCCGCCGGCCCGGCGAAACTCACCGCCAGGGCGCCGAATATCAGCACGCCGACCGGCATCACCAGCAGCGTGGCGACCATCAGGCGCACTTCGCGGGCTTCCAGCTTCTTGCCCAGATAGGCCGGCGTGCGGCCGATCATCAGCCCGGCGAGGAACACCGCGATCAGCACGAACAGCAGCATGCCGTAAAGGCCCGCGCCGACACCGCCAAAGACGATCTCGCCGAGCAACATGTTGACCAGCGGCACCAGCCCGCCGAGGGCGCTGAAGCTGTCGTGCATGGCATTCACCGAGCCGTTGGACGCCGCCGTGGTGGTGGTCGCCCAGAGCGCCGAGGCGAAAGTACCGAAGCGCGCCTCCTTGCCCTCCAGCGAACCGACCTGCTCGATGGGCAACCCTGCCAGCGCCGGATTCGGCTGCAACTCCGCCCAGGCGCACACACCCAGGCCGATGACGAACAACACCAGCATACTGGCGAGGATCGCCCGGCTCTGGCGCAGGTCACGCACGTAATGGCCGAAGGTGAACACCAGGGCCGCCGGGATCAGCAGGATCGACACCAGCTCCAGCAGGTTGCTCAGCGCCGTGGGGTTCTCGAACGGGTGCGCCGAGTTGACGCCGAAAAAGCCGCCGCCGTTGGTACCCAGTTGCTTGATGGCGATCTGGCTGGCCGCCGGCCCCATCGGCAGGGTCTGTTCGCTACCCTGCAGGGTGGTGGCCGACACGTAATCGCTGAAGTTCTGCGGCACGCCCTGCCACACCAGCAGCACGGCCAGCACCAGGCACAGCGGCAACAGGCCGTAAAGCACGGCGCGGGTGATATCCACCCAGAAGTTGCCCAGGCGGTCACTGGACTGCCGCGCCAGGCCACGGCACAGCACCACCAGCACCGCCAGACCCACCGCCGGGCTGACGAAGTTCTGCACGCCGAGGCCGAGCATCTGGCTGAAATAGCTCAGCTGCACCTCACCGCTGTAGGCCTGCCAGTTGGTGTTGGTGACGAAGCTCACCGCCGTGTTGAACGCCAGCGGCAAGCTCATCCCCGCCACCTGCTGCGGGTTGAGTGGCAAGCCGCCCTGTAGCAACAGAATGCTCATCAGCGCCAGCAGGCAGACCAGGGTGAAGGCCAACAGCGCCAGGGCGTAGCCGCGCCAGCTTTGCTCCTGCTGCGGGTCGACGCCCGCCACGCGGTAGCACAGGCGCTCCACCGGCTTCAGCACCGGGCTGAGCCAGGTACGCTGGCCCTCCATCACGCGGTAGAAATAGCGCCCGAGAAAAGGTGCCGGTGCCAGCACCAGCAGAGAGAAGGCCGCCAGCAGCAGCCAGTCGTAGTCGTGCATGGCCGTCTCCTCAGCCACGCCCGGCGGTCAGCAGCGCCGACAGCAGGTAGGCGAAGAGGCCGACCACCAGGATCAGCGACACACCATCGATTGCGTTCATGTGCAAAGCTCCACGATGCGGGGAATCCGCTCGCGAGCATTGTCGAAAGGCTGGCCGTAAAAATTCGATTGCCGCCCCGCCGCCAGGGCGTAAAGAAATCGTATTGATGCAGTGGGATCAGCCCTGTGGAAGGCGCTTCAGCGGCGACTTGTCCAGGCAGCTGCGACTGCATGAAAGCATACCCGTAGGGTGGGTTAGCGGCGCAGAACACCGTTCCTACGTCCGCGCACCAACCTCAAGCGCCGCGTAACCCATCGAGCGATCTCAAGCCCACCACTCAAACCAACACATGCACCGCCAACCCCACCAACGCACAAGCCACCAACGTCTCGATGACCCCACGTTTGAAAGCGAACAGGGCCAACGCCGCACCGAGGGTAATCAACGCCGACACCCAATCGAACGCGCCGGCAAAGCCCTGCGGCCAGAGCACGTGATAACCGAAGAACAGCGCCAGGTTGAGGATCACCCCGACCACAGCGGCGGTGATCCCGGTCAGCGGCGCAGTGAACTGCAACTGGCCGTGGGTCGACTCCACCAGCGGCCCACCAGCGAGGATGAACAGAAACGACGGCAGAAAAGTGAACCAGGTGACCAGCGCCGCCGCCAGCGCCCCGCTGACGAAGGCCGAATCGCCCCCAAACAGCGGTTGGCCGTAGGCGCCGACGAAGGCGACAAACGCCACCACCATGATCAACGGCCCCGGTGTGGTTTCACCCAACGCCAGGCCATCGATCATCTGCCGGGGTGTCAGCCAGCCGTAGTGGTCGATGGCGCCCTGATACACATAGGGCAGCACCGCATAGGCACCGCCGAAGGTGAGCAGCGCCGCCTTGGTGAAGAACCAGCTCATCTGCGTCAGCGTGCCCTGCCAGCCGAACGCCAGGGTCAGCAGGCCCATCGGCAGCAGCCAGAGCCCTGCGCCGACCAGCAGGATCAGCGCCAGGCGGCTGGAGCGAAAATGCGTGTGCGCCAGGCGCGTGTCGTCATCGATCAATGCCGGCGCATGCGCCCCGCCCGACTCGCCATGTCCGGCGCCGACCGCGAAGTGCTGCGGCGCCAGCCGCCCGCCGATATACCCCACCAGCGCCGCACCGAGCACGATCAGCGGGAACGGCAGCTGCAAGGCGAAGATGGCGACGAACGCCGCCGCCGCGATGGCCCACAGCCAGGCGTTCTTCAACACCCGCCCGCCGATACGCCAGGCCGCCTGCACCACGATGGCCGTCACCGCCGGCTTGATGCCATAGAAGATCCCCGCCACTAGCGGCACATCGCCGAACACCAGATAAACCCAGGAAAGCGCGATCAGGATCAGCAGCGACGGCAGCACGAACAGCGCCCCGGCGATCACCCCACCCCAGGTGCGGTGCATCAGCCAGCCGATATAAGTCGCCAACTGCTGCGCCTCCGGCCCGGGCAGCAACATGCAGTAGTTCAGCGCATGCAGAAAGCGCCGCTCGGACAGCCAGCGGCGCTTCTCCACCAGCTCCTGATGCATGATCGAAATCTGCCCCGCCGGCCCACCGAAGCTGATCAACCCCAGCTTCAACCAGAACCAGAAGGCCTGCAGCAAACTGACCGGGGCGGGACGTTCAGACGAGTCAGGCATCGAAGGCTCCAGCGGCTAAAAATCGACCGGCCACTATAGCCACGAAAGATGACAGCCGCGCGTCACCGTACGAAAAACCACCAGCCCCACGCAGCCCTTGTCCCACCTGGTCTGGACGAGTTTTCCCGCATCTTATCCACAGCACTTTCCCCAGATTCTGTGCACGACACCCGGCAATACGCCTCTGCCCTGCCCCGCTGTTGAAAAGCCGAGCCAAGTGATTGATTAAAAGCGATATTCCGCCTGGCGATAACGCCAGCAAAGCGTGATTGGGCAAAAACTGAACGGTCTGCCGAGGCCCGCTTGAATGCTAGGCGCGAAGCGCTTTTGCAAAGGTTATCCACAGCGCTGTTAACAGAATTTGTGGGTGGACTTGGGAAAGCCTGGAGCGGCGTTTCTCCAACGGCAAACAACCCATATGGCATTTTGCCCACGAAGCATGGACAGCCTCCCAGTGGATGGACTAGGTTCTGGGTTGGTTCTGCTGGAGTAGTTATCCAGCAGCTTGGGCTTGCCGTTATCAATGTCGCGTTTCTCCCTGGATGGCGTCGCGTTTGCCACGACCACCGACCGCCAAGCGAAACAAGGACTTGCTAGACAACAAGGAATGTTATGCGACAGCTGTCGCGGGCAAACGCGAAATGAATGCCGATTAATTAAAAGTTACATATAAGGAAGTCCGATGACATCTAAAGCACTGAGCAGCCTTAATGAGCGATTAAAAGATATTGATCAACTGATAAAGGCGCACTCTGCCATTACGAAATTTAACAATGCGGAGTCTGCGGCAAAAAAGGCAGGTGGGGAGCTCGCCAAAATATCTTCGGTTATGCATGCGCTAGTAACTGACCCTGGTCGCGGAAAACCAAAAGAGGTTGACGCAATAAATAGAGCGGCCTTTGTGCTACTAACCGCACATTTCCAAGGTTTCGTAGATGACCTCCATGCAGAGGCCGGAGCTTTAATTCTAAAGGGTAAAGCAAACGATCCTGCTGCGGTCATTAAGCTAATCAAACCGCCGCGCAGCAATCCGCACGTAAACATCATAAATCAAATGTTTTCAGGATTAGCCATATATGAGGTCATGGACTCAATCAGCTGGCAGAAGTGTGACAATAAGTCTGTAAAGACACGCCTAACAGGATACCTAGAAACACGAAATAAAATCGCCCATGGCAAAAAAGAAGCAATAACAAAGCAAAAAGTAACATCACTAAAGCAGTTCATTGAAACTCTTGCGAGAAAACTTGATGAAAAAGTTGGTGAAAAAGCGGCCCTTGTTATTGGTACGAGTCCTTGGTAGGTGTTAACAGGCTGCGAGTTGCGTAAAACTGATCGTAGCCCGCCCCCCTATTGCTACATTGCAAGTACCGCAAGTAAACAAGAATACGCAGAACGACAAGGAAGTTTGTGCGATAGGTGTCGCGGGTAAACGTGACATCGATGTCGCCATTTTTGGAGAAAAGGAGAAAAATTGTACAGATTCATTTTCTGGACACCAGCGATGCGGGCCAATAAATAAATCTGCCCTATTTTACAGCAGCGACTAGCCTCGCTATTTTTAATAAATCATCAAAAGCATGAAAATCTCATCAATTAATCACAGGCACTGGATAGCCATCCTTGACATGACACCTTGAGAAAACACAATGCATCCAAGCCACGTCAATACCCGTATTCTAAACTCAGTAGAAGCAATAGCCAAAACCATTAACTACATATCGGAATTCAAGGAGGTCAACAGCTTTGATGAGCTAAACGAGATATGCAGGAAAATAAGTGACGCCTGCATTGACATTATCTCCGGCGCTGAGACGATATCAGAGGGGCATATAAATAATTTGCTAGCCGGTATTAAAATATTCGCAAATCACTTCAATAAAATCAGCTCAAACAAAGACCTCCGAGTAGAGCTACTAGATGTAAACGATACCATTTTAGATCATGCATCAAATTTAGAGAACCTACTACCTTTACTGACAGATGAGAACAAGCAACAAAATCTACTAGATCAGGTCCAGATATATGAGACACTACTTAACAACCTTCACCTTGATCTAAATACCCTCACAACACGCATAAACAATACCGAGAGCAATTTAAAAACGCGCCTAGGCCCAATCGAAGAGGCCGCAAAGTCCGCCGAAGCAGAAATATCAAGCCTTATGTCAGGAATCCGTTCCCTAGCAACAAATGCTTCAGGAGAACTGGTCTACGGCAACTACAAAGACAGCGCCGCAAGCGAAAGGCACACATCTAATCAGCTAAGAACTATCAGCTTATTCTTCATGATCCTAGCCGCTTCAATTCCTTTATACTCCATAATTCAATCCCTCTCGACCGAACTTGCAATAACTGACATCATCACAAGAGCAACGCTCTCGCTATTCTTAAGCATACCTGCGGCCTACCTTGCAAGAGAGTCCGCCAAACATCGACGACAGCAGTACCTATACCAGCAGTACTCTCTCAACCTTAACGCTCTCACTCCATTTATCGCAGAGCTTGAGTCTCCCGAAAAAAATGCAATTAAAGGCGAGCTTGCCAGAACTCTATTTAGCTCTTCGCATGAGGCAGGTAGTGCGCGCGATGATACATACCCAGTAAACACCCATGAATTACTTGCACTCCTGATTAACAAACTTGATCTAAAGCCCTCAATTGATAAATCAACACGCACGAACTAAATTTATAGCAAAACCCCCGCATTGACGGGGCTTCTTCGTTCACAGGGCGAATTTCGCGTTGCCATCGATAGGAGAAAAGAGAGAAGGGGAAAGATTTATTTACTGTCTTTACAATCCATAGAACATAAAAACTCGGTGCGCACAGCGCACCCTACGATAAGAACCCCGATATATCAGACGCGCGAGTAGCCCCTTCAGGAGGGTGAGCGGAATCGTCGTGGAAGAGGTTGAGCGGCATGGATGCCGCGAGAGCTGCGATGGGCCAGGGATGGCCCTTCGCAGCGTGCCTCTGGAGCGATGATGGAGCGAACGAACCCCGGCGAAGCCGGGGCCGGATGGCGGGGCGGGCGGTTTTGGTTACTTTTGCCAAGACAAAAGTGACTCGCCCGAAGGGGCGAAACCAGAAGTATCGGTCGAACACTTAATCCAAGCGGCCACTCCACCCCGTACCAAAACGCTTTCATCCGAATGAAGCTTTCGGTTTCACACTTCCTCCTCAACACCGCCTCCAGACAAATCCCCGGATTTCATCCGGGCTACAGCCTCCATTCGGCGCTGATCGCCGGCAAGCCGGCTCCTACGAACAGCATTCCCTCCAGATCGCAGGCAAAAAAATCGGGCCTTACGGCCCGAAAAAGTACTCCACCTTGAAGAGTTCGTTTACAGCACGTGCGACTGGTATAGCTCGGTCAACGCCTCGCCACGCAGGTAGGCCAGCTCCGCCGAGCGGCGGTCGCGGGGACGGGTCAGGGGGACGGCCAGTTCGCGTTGCAGGCGACTTGGCGTGCCGCCGAGGATCAGCACGCGGTCGCTGAGGTAGAAGGCTTCGTCGAGGTCATGGGTGACCAGCAGCACGGCGATCTCGTAGCGAGCAGCCAGTTCCACCACCAAGTCCTGCAGTTTCATGCGAGTGAAGGCGTCCACTGCGCTGAAGGGTTCATCCAGCAGCAACACCTGCGGCTTGCCGTACAGCGCGCGGGCGATGGCCACACGTTGGGCCTGGCCACCGGAGAGGTGTTTGGGCAGCGCGTCGCCACGCCCGTGCAGGCCGACGTCGCGGAGCAGTTGTTCAACCCACTGGTCGTCCGCCACCCAGCCATCGGCGAAGCCGACGTTCTGCGCCACGCTGAGCCAAGGCATCAGCCGGGGCTCCTGGAACACCACGCCGATACCGCTGCCACGCCCGAAGTTGAGCAGCGGGTTGAGTTCCAGCCCGCCCTGATAATCCTGATCCAGCCCGGCGGCGATGCGCAGCAGGGTGCTCTTGCCGCAGCCGGAGGGGCCGAGCAGGCTGACCACTTCGCCAGCGGCCAGGCTCAGGCTGACGTCTTCGAGCACGCGTACGTCAGCAAAGGCCTTGTGGATATTCTGCAGTTTCAGCAGCGCACTCATGCTCCGTCCTCCCCGCCCTGATAGCTGTCGCGCCAGCGCAGGGCGCGGGTTTCCCAAGCCTTGAGCAGGCTGTCGCTGAGTTTGCCGAGCAGCGCCAGCAGCAGGATCGCGGCGATCACCAGATCCGGCCGCGAGGTTTCCCGGCCGTCGCTGAGCAGGTAGCCGAGGCCACGGGTGGCGGCGATCAGTTCGGCGGCGACGAGGAACATCCAGCTCAAGCTGAGCGCGCCGCGCAAGCCGGTGAACAGGCTCGGCAGCGCAGCGGGCAGGAGGATGCGGCGCACCAGCGCCAGGGAAGAAAGGCCGTAGAGCCGGCCCACTTCCACCAGTTTGCGGTCGATATTGCGGATGCCGGCGAGCAGCGCCAGGTACACCGGGAAGAAGGCGCCGAGGGCGATCAGCACGATCTTCGGCGTTTCGTCGATGCCCAGCCAGAGCAGTAACAGCGGCACCCAGGCCAGGCTGGGAATCGCCCGTAACGCCTGGAAGGTCGGTTCCAGATAGGCTTCGGCGCGGCGGCTGAGGCCCACCCAGGTGCCGATGACGATGGCCAGCGCGGCGCCGATGGCAAAACCGGCGCCGACGCGCAGCAGGCTGGCGTTCAGATGTCGCCACAGCTCGCCGCTCTGCGCCAGCAGGTACAGGGTTTGCGCCACCTGGCTCGGCGCAGGCATCTGGTGCGCGGGCAATACGCCGCTGCGCACCAGAGTTTCCAGCAGAGCCAAAATCAGCAGGGGCACCACCCAACCACGCAGGTCGGACAGTGCCGGCCGCCAGCCTGGAAGCCGTTCGGCCCAGCGACCGATGACGAGGTTGAGCGCGCCCATCGGTCAGTTCCCCGCCTTGGCCACGTTGCTGCCGATCACCTGAGCGGCCAGTTGCGGCTGGATCAGTTGGTCGACCACCTGAGCGACGTCGGTGCCCGGACGCACCAGTTGCTCGTCGAGCAGGATGGGTGCAGAGGCTTTCAGCGCCTTGATGTGTTCGGCGCCCGGCTGCGGGTTGCTGAAGTCGGTGCGCGACAGTTGCAGCTTGGCCACTTCCAGCGGCAGTTTGGCTTCGTCGGCGAGCAACTGGGCCAGGGCATCGGGGTTGGCGATGGCCCACTGGCGCGCCTGCTCGTAGGCGGCGATCACCTGTTTGATCAGCTCGGGCTGCTCCTTGGCGAACTTTTCGGTGACGCTGAGCACGCTGTAGCTGTTGAAGTCGCGGTTGCGGTACAGCAGGCGCGAACCGGCCTGCAACTCGCTGGCGGCCATCAGCGGGTCGAGCCCGGCCCAGGCCTGCACGTCGCCGCGCTCCAGGGCGACGCGACCGTCTGGGTGTTGCAGGTGGACGATCTCCACGTCGTTCTTGTCCAGCCCGGCCTTCTGCAGGCTTTGCAGGAGGAACAGGAAAGGGTCGGTGCCCTTGGTGGCGGCGACTTTTTTACCCTTGAGGTCGGCCAGCGACTGGACGGGCGAGTCCTTGGGCACCACCAGCGCTGTCCACTCCGGACGACTGGCAACGTAGACGGTGTTGATCGGCGCGCCGTTGGCGCGGCTGAGCACGGCGGCCAGGCCGGCAGTGGAGACGAAATCGGTGCTACCTCCGTTGAGGTATTCCAGCGAGCGGTTGCTGCCCTGGCTGAATGTCCATTTGACGGCGATGCCCTGCGGCGCGAGGGCTTTTTCCAGCAAGCCCTGCTGCTTGAGCACCAGGCTGGTGGGGGCGTAGTAGGCGTAGTCCAGGCGGACTTCTTTCGGTGGTGCGGCATGTACGGCGGCTGGCAACCAGGCGGCGAACAGCGCCGCCAGGCCAACACGCAAGGCATTCTTCTTCATGGTCATCTCCTCATGGATATATGGCCTTCCGGCCCGTTGGCGGGCCGGTCAGGAGATGTCACTGGGGTTAGGACCTGCCCAAAGGATCGCGAGCTAGAGCGATGCAAGGCAAAAAGAGGCGAGGAAGCGGAGTGTACTTTTGTACATGAGCATTCCGAGCCTGTTTTTAACGCAGCAGTGCCGACGCGCAGCAGACTTTGGGCAGGTTCGTGGGTTACAGCAGGGTCAGGGTGTAACTCAGGATCAGGCGGTTCTCGTCGGCGTCGGTGGTGACGTTGCCGCGCTGGGTCGCATTGCGCCAGGACACGCCGAGGCCTTTCAGCGGGCCGTCTTGCAGGGTGTAGTCGAGGCGGAAGTCGCGCTCCCACTCTTTCAGGTCACCGTTGGCGGAGTCGACGTTGTCACCCTTGAGGTAAGCGACGCTGGCCTTCAGGCCCGGTACGCCGAGTTTGGTGAAGTCATAGCCGTACTCAGCCAGCCAGGTGCGCTCGCCGGCGTTCTGGAACTTGCCGATCTGGCGGTCGGTGATCAGGTAGGACGAGCTGCCGCCGCCCTGGTTAAGGAACGGGAAGGCGCTGTCGCCTTCGACCTGCTGGTAGCCCAGGCTGGCGAAGTGGCTGCCCAGGGTGTAGGTGAACAGCGCGCTCCAGGTCTGGTTGTCGACCTCGCCGGTGCTGCTGTCGCCAGCACGCCAGTAGCCGGCGCTGCGGTAGCCATCGGCACGGCCGGAGGCGCTGCCGTTCTTGCCGTCGGAGTTGCTGTCGAAGTAACGCAGGTCGGTCTTCAGCGAACCCGGGCCGATCGCCCAGTTGTGCACCAGGCCGAGGAAGTGCTGTTTGTAGAAGTCTTCCAGGTTGCCGTAGTAGTACTGCAGCGTCAGGTCCTTGGTCAGCTTGTAGTCACCACCGGCGAAGTAGAACTTGTTGGTGTCGGCGTCACCGGTGGCGCCGGCGATACGCAGAGAGATGTCGTCGGTGGAGCTACGGGTCTTGGTGCTTTCCAGCTGGCCCGCGGTCAGGGTCAGGCCGTCGATCTCGTTGGAGGTGATCTGCCCGCCTTCGAAAGTCTGCGGCAGCAGGCGGCCGTCGTTGAAGGTCACCACCGGCAGCTTCGGCAACAGGGTACCGATACGCGCCTCGGTCTTGGACAGGCGCACCTTGGCGGTCACACCGGCCTTGCTGTAGTCGTCCACGGCGCTGCCGTCACTATCGAGCGGGAACAGCTGGCCTGGGGTGCGATCACGGCCGGCCTTGCTTGCGGTGCCGCCGGAGTCCAGCTTCACGCCAAGCAGGCCAATAGCATCGAGGCCGAAGCCGACGGTGCCCTGGGTGAAACCGGAGCTGTAGTTGAAGATGAAACCCTGACCCCACTCTTGCGCCTCGCCGTTGTTGTTGGCGGTGTTCTTGTTGTTCAGGTCGTAATAGAAATTGCGCAGGCCGATGCTGGCCTTGCTGTCTTCGATGAAACCGGCGGCGGTGGCCTGGTTGGCGATGGCGGCCAGCGTGACGGCCAAGGCCAGGGTGGATTTTTTCATGCTCGATGCTCCAAGTGCTTTGTGTGCTGTTCTGGGGTTGGCACTGCACAGGGGCTCGGCAGGACAGCGGACATGGCGCTGGTCTCGGCGGATTGGCATACGAACCTGGTCACGATCTGCTGCGCGTCGGCCATGCTGCGTTGAAACCAGGCTCAAAATGCTCATTTACAGCTCGTAAACTGCGCTTTTTCGCCTGGTTTCGCCTTGCCTGACTCTAGCTCGCGAGATCGGGAACAGGTTCTAAGAGCCCCTGATTCGGGCCCGATGCGGTGGTCCGCTGTCGGCTGGTGGCTAATCTACGAGACGAGCGTTAATCCCTAAAAAGAATTATTTTTCACCTTGTAGTAACTAAAAAGAATATAAGCCTGATCCCGATGCAACTCGCTGCGTAGGAGCCGATTCATCCGCGAATCCTGCGAGCCACTTCTGACGGCTTGCTTCGCCAGCCCGCACAGGGCCCCGCCGCGCCTGACAAACTGGCCTTAGCTAATTCCTAAAAATTATTTAACAACTGCTTTTTATATCGACTAGCTTCTCTTCACCGGATCACCGGACTTCTTTTTCTAAACACTGAAGTACGCGTGATCCGCCGCAATCCCATGGCCGGCACGTGTTCGTATCGAGAGCCGCCATGTCCAACACTCATTCCAAACGCAGCACACTGATCGCCGCCTCGCTGGCCATCGGCCTGCTCGTCGCTCCGCTTACCGAGGCCGCCGAGCAACTGCGCATCGGCTACCAGAAATCCTCCACGCTGATCAGCCTGCTGAAGAGCCAGGGCACCCTGGAGAAGGCACTGGCCGATCAGGACATCAAGATCAGCTGGCACGAATTCCCCAACGGCCAACCGCTGCTGGAGGCGCTCAACGTCGGCAATATCGACCTCTCCGCCGATGTCGCCGACACCGTGCCGGTATTTGCCCAGGCTGCCGGTGCCGACCTCGCCTATTTCGCTCAGGAAGCGCCCTCCCCCAGCGCGCAGGCGATCATCGTGCGCGAGGATTCGCCGATCAAAACCCTGGCCGACCTCAAGGGCAAGAAGGTCGCCGTGACCAAGGCAGCCGGCGTGCATTACCTGCTGATCGCCGCACTGAACAAGGCCGGCCTGAAGTTCAGCGACATCGAACCCGCCTACCTGACCCCGGCCGATGGCCGCGCCGCCTTCGAGAACCGCAAGGTGGACGCCTGGGTCACCTGGGAGCCCTTCCTCAGCGGCGCGCAGCAACAGCTGCCGACGCGCATTCTCGCCGACGGCAAGGGTCTGGCCGATTACCAGCGCTACTACCTGACCAGCGCCAAGTTCGCCAAGAGCCACCCGCAGGTGCTGCAGACCGTGTTCGCCGAGCTGGTGAAGACCGGTGACTGGCTGCGCGCCAACCCGCGCCAGGCCGCCGAAATCCTCGGCCCGCTGTGGGGCAACCTCGACCCGGCCATCGTCGAGAAAGCCAACGCCAAGCGCAGCTACCAGGTGCGCCTGGTGCAACCGGACAGCCTCGCCGAGCAGCAGAAGATCGCCGATGCCTTCTACGGCGCCAGCCTGCTGCCGACCTCGGTGGATGCCCGTGAAGTGAGCATCTGGAGCCCGCAATGAGCGCCGAGGCCCGCCTGCATCCCAGCCTGCGCGACGAACCGCTGTTCGCCGCGCACCTGTTCCCCGTGGACTTCGGCAGCCGCACGGCCAAGGTCGAACGCCTGGCCCGGCGCCTGGCGGCCAGCGCGGTGGAGCGTGATCGTGCTGGCGGCAGCGCCCAGGCCGAACGCGAATTGATCCGTGAAAGCGGCCTGCTGACCCTGGCCGTGCCGCAGCAGTACGGCGGTCAAGGCGTGGCCTGGCCGGAAATCTATCGCATCACCCGTTACCTGGCGGCGGTGGACAGCTCGCTGGCCCACCTGTTTGCCTTCCAGCACCTGCAGGTGGCGACCATCCTGCTGTTCGGCAACCCCGATCAGCAGCGCCACTGGTTGACGCGCACGGTGCAGGAGCGCTGGTTCTGGGGTAACGCCACCAATGGTCGCGACACCGGCCTCAAACTCAGCTCACGCGAAGAGCATTACGAGCTCAATGGCAGCAAGTCGTTCTGCTCCGGTGCGCTCGGCGCCGACGCGCTGGTGATCAGTGCACCGCGCGGCAAGAAACCGGAAGACCGAGTGTTCATCGTGCTGCCCAGCCAGCGCGAGGGCCTGGCGGTGAACAGCGACTGGGACGGCTTCGGCCAGCGTCAGACCGACAGCGGCACGGTGCAGTTCGAGCAGGTATTCGTCGACGCCAGCGAGCTGCTCGGCCCGGTCGGCCCCAGCCCACGCACCACGCTGCGCGCCTGCCTGTCGCAACTGATCCTCACCCAGCTTTACCTGGGTAACGCCCAGGGCGCGCTGGACGCCGCGCTGCGCTACACCCGCGAGCAGAGCCGCGCCTGGCCTGCGTCGGGCGTGGCCAATGCCAGCGACGATCCCTTCATCCAACAGCACTACGGCGAACTGTGGCTGCGCTATCGCAGCGCCCTGCCCCTGGCCGAGCACGCCGCCCAGCGTCTGCAAGCCGCCTGGGAAAAACCGGCACTGACCGCCGCCGAACGCGCCGAGGTGGCGCTGGCCATCAGCGAGGCCAAGGTGGTGGCGGTGCGCGCGGCGCTGGAGATCACCAGCCAGATCTTCGAAGCCATGGGCGCCCGCGCCACCAGCTCGCGCTACGGCTTCGACCGCTTCTGGCGCAACGTGCGCGTGCACAGCCTGCACGATCCCATCGACTACAAGGTGCGCGACCTCGGGCACTGGCTGCTCAGCGGCCAGGGTCCGCAAGCGTCGTTGTACAGCTGACAAGGAGGTCAACGACACAGGAACCCTGAAACGACACCCTGCTTCAAGGAACGGGTTGTTGGGCCTGGTTCGCGGTTTGAGATGGTGTAGAGCCGGGATGCGGTACGCACGGCGCACCCTACGCAAATTTGGCACTCCTCTCCCTCTCAGGGGAAAGGAGCGCCTATCTACGCGCTAGCCACTTTGCTCGGCGAGGCATCCTCGAAACGGTCGACCTTGCGCAGGCTCTTGAAACCGAGCATCCAGCCACCGGTGACCGTCAGGGTGCAGGCGCAACCGATCAGCGCCGCCGGCACTACGCCGAACCAGGCGGCGCTGGTTCCGGCGCGGAATTCGCCGAGTTCGTTGGAAGAGCCGATAAACAGCATGTTCACCGCATTGACCCGACCGCGCATGGCGTCCGGGGTGGAGAACTGCACCAGGGAGGAACGGATATACATGCTCACCATGTCCGCACCGCCAGCCACCACCAGCGCGGCGAACGACAACCAGAACAGGCTGGACAGGGCGAACACCAGGTTGGCCACACCGAACAGGGCCACCGCGCCGAACATCACCAGGCCGACATGGCGGTTGAACGGCTTCATGCTCAGGTACAACCCGACCGACACCTCACCGATGGCCATCGCACTGCGCAGCAGGCCCAAGCCTGTCGGACCGACTTCCAGCACTTCCTGGGCGTAGATCGGCAGCAGTGCGATCACGCCGCCGAGCAGCACAGCGAAAAGGTCCAGCGAGATGGTGCCGAGGATGATCGGCCGCGTGCGAATGAAGTGGATGCCCGCAGTAAAACGCGCCCAGGCGGTAGCTTCCAGTGCCTGCATCTTTTCCGCATAGCGCACGGGCACCCGCAGCATCAGAGCGGTGCCGGCGAGGAAGCAGGCCAGACACACCGAGTAGGTCAGCCCACCGCCACCGATGGCGTACAGACCACCACCGATCACCGGGCCGGAAATGGTTGCGCCACGCATGATCATGCTGTTGGCGGCGATGGCCGCAGCCAGGCGCTCGCGCGGCACGATCTGTGGCAGCAGGCTGGACAACGCCGGGCCGGTGAAGGCACGACCACAGCCGTACAGCACCAGCACGGCGTAGTACCAGGCGACCGGCGCCTCACTCAGCGACAACCACAACAGCGCTCCGGCGCACACGCCTTCGACCAGCCAACTGAGCATCAGGATCAGCTTGCGATCGTAACGGTCGATCAGATCGCCGGCCGGCATCAGCAGCACCAGCATGGGAATGAACTGAGCCAGGCCGACATAGGCCAGCGACAGCGGGTCGCGCGTCAGGTCGTAAACCTGCCAGGCCACGACGATGGCCTGAATCTGTACGGCGAACACCACCACGATGCGGGCAATGAGAAACGGCAGGAAACCGGGAAGCCGGTAGACGGAAACGGGGGCAGCGGGCACGGCAGGAACCTCGGGACATGACCGGCCGGTGCCGGTCGAGGTGAGCCGGCCAATCTACGTCAAGGCGCTATTGCGGGGCAAACGCGTGAACAGCCTGTTGCGCAGATCGAACCCAAGAAAACCCGGAGCGTTCGTAGAAGTGAACCGTGGGTGATGACTGTAGGAGCGCCGCCCCGGCGCGAGACGAATGCGCTCATAGCGCATTATCGAGTCGCATGATCCATTCGCCGTGGGGCGCGGCGCCTACAGTCATTGGTAGCGCGGGCGGATGCGGGAGGTCATCCTGCCCGCCAGTATCCAGGCTAGACGAATGCCTGGTCGCCGAAACCGCGCGGCAGGCGCTGGCGGCCCGGCAAGGCTGTCAGGCGCGCTTCCCAGGAGGTGCGCCAGTCATTGACGGCACGCGCGGCCTTCTCACGGCGGGCGGCCCGGCGCGCAGCGTTACGGGCGTTACGACGAGCTTCGGTGAAGACTTCGGTCTTGCGGCAATTGCGGCATTTGACCTTGCCCAGCTCGGTGGTGGAAGGCAGTTTTTCACCATGAGAGCCACAGGCAAGGTGGCCAGAGACTTTGTAGTGCGTAACCATCGCGTTATCTCCTTGATTGTGGGCGCCCGGCTGTAGCCAGCCGATTTACACCCCTCAGGAAATGTGACTATTAAAGCGCAGCGGTGGTTCATTAACGGCCAGGAGGCATAAGCCGTCTCGCTAGCCACCGGTCCCCCGAGCGGGTCTAATGCCTACTTTTGCCGGAACATCGCGATGCCCCTGAGCCCCGACGAACTCACGCAGATCAGCGCCCTCACCCTGGCCCACTACCAAAGCAGCGCCGAGGACTTTCGCGAGGGCACGCGCGACCATGACGTGAGCCAGAACATCGCCGCGCTGCTGCGTCATATCGAGGGCGAAAAGCCCTGGCGCATCCTCGATTTTGGCTGTGGTCCGGGGCGTGATCTGCGCACCTTCAGCGGCCTCGGCCATACCGCCATCGGCCTCGATGGCTGCGCAGAGTTCGTCACCATGGCGCGCGCCGACAGCGGCTGCGAGGTCTGGCAGCAAAGTTTTCTGGAGCTGGATCTGCCGGCCGGCCACTTCGATGGCATCTTCGCCAACGCCAGCCTGTTCCATGTGCCCGATCAGGAGCTGCCGCGCGTGCTCGGCCAGTTGCAGGCAGCGCTCAGACCGGGCGGTGTGTTGTTCAGCTCCAACCCGCGCGGCGAGAATCAGGAAGGCTGGAACGGCCCGCGCTACGGCAGCTATCACGACCTGGAACGCTGGCGCGCGCGGCTCACGGCGGCCGGTTTCGTCGAGCTGGAACACTACTACCGCCCCACCGGCCTGCCACGCGACCAGCAGCCCTGGCTGGCCAGCGTGTGGCGACGAGTCGGTTAACTCACCACCATAGGCATGCGTCGTTCTAGTCGAATACGGGCCGGAAAAAACTGCGCTCGTAGCTGAGGATGCAACGTGTCTCTTCGGCGTAGCGAAAGGCCGCCTGGCACTCGGCGTCGGCGAAGGAATCCTGACGATAGCGTTCGTATTCGGCCAGGCTGGGGAAGCTGAACAGTGCCAGGGCCACATCATTGGCGCCTTCGGATGGCAGGAAGTAACCGTGGTGCGTGCCGCCGAAGCGCTCTACCAACGGAATCCACAGCTTCGCGTAGTGCTCGAATTCCTTGAGTTTGTAGGGATCGACGATGTAGCGCAGATAGCAGGTGATCATGGCTGTACTTCCTTGCGGGTGGCTTCGATAAGCGCGCGATATAAACACGGCCCGACCGACAGATGCATCTGCTACGCAACGGCATCGCCAACGCCGCACCGGCCGCTGGGCGTTCCTGGCAACGCCTCAAGCGGTGGCTAAGTGGCACGACCTAGCCACAACATCAGCGCCAGGCCTGCAACCCAGATCACCGAAATACCGTAGTTGATGCGCTGGTACAGGCCGAACGAGTGCCCGGCCTCGACGGCCTGGGCCATCAGCACCGCAGTGGCCACGGCCAGTACGGTGCAGGCGAGGGAGAACAGCCCGAAGCCGCGCGACCCCAGCAGGCGCTTGCTCAAAAATCCCCAGAGCAGACTGGCCAGGGTCAGCGAGAGGAACATCACAAGGCCGGCCAGGTTATGCATCTGCTGTGAGAAGGATGGCTGTGCCGGCGCGCAACCCTGGTCGCAGGGGAAATAACCGGTGGCGAAGCTGGCCAGCCCATGGACGAGAATCAGCAGCGCACTGAACGACGCCAGCCGTGAGCCGCGAACCTGACGCATGACCCCAACAGCAAAGAGCACGAAGAGCACGCCCAGCGGCAGGTTGTTGACCCAGGCCGAGAAGCCCTGAGTGGGTGAGCCCTGCGCCCCTAGTTGGCTCATGGCCTGATCCAGGTGGCTGTAACCGGGATAGGCCAGCGCGGTCAGCAACACCCCGAAAAATAGCCAGAGCGGTATCAACACGCCCACGCCGAGCAACATCCGATCCATGTCTTTCATAGGTCCCTGGTCCTTTTCCTTACGGGTAATTAATGCGCTTTCAGCGACGGCAACAGCGCGGTGAGGATGCCCAGCAGCGGCAGGAAGGAGCAGATCAGGAACACCTCCTCGATGCCGTGGATGTCCGCCAGGTAACCGAGCAGCGCGCCGCCGATGCCGCCGAAGCCGAACATCAAGCCGAAGAACAGCCCGGCAATCATGCCGACGTTGCCCGGCATCAGCTCTTGGGCGAAGACCACGATGGCGGAGAATGCCGAGGCGAGGATGAAGCCGATCACCATGCTCAGCACGCCCGTCCAGAACAGGTCGACGTGCGGCAGCAGCAGGGAGAACGGTGCCACGCCAAGGATGGAGAACCAGATCACCCGCTTACGCCCGATGCGGTCGCCAATCGGCCCGCCGAAGAAGGTGCCGGCCGCCACCGCGCCGAGGAAGAGGAACAGGTAGAGCTGCGAGCTGGCTACCGACAGGTCGAACTTCTCGATCAGGAAGAAGGTGAAGTAGCTGGTGAAGCTGGCCATGTAGAAGTACTTGGAGAACACCAGCAGCGCCAGGATCAGCAGGGCGAACTTCACCCGCCCGGCCGACAGACCATGAGTGGCCACGCCGCCCTGCTTGAGCTTGAACAGCGTCAGGTGGTGGCGGTACCAGCGGCTCAGGCCGTACAGCACGACGATGGCGAAGGCGGCGAACAGGCCGAACCAGGCGACGTTGCCCTGGCCGTAGGGAATGATGATGGCCGCCGCCAGCAGCGGGCCGAAGGCAGTGCCGGCATTGCCGCCGACCTGGAAGGTGGACTGCGCCAGACCGTAGCGCCCGCCCGAAGCCAGGCGAGCGATGCGCGACGCTTCGGGGTGGAAGGTCGACGAGCCGATACCCACCAGCGCAGAAGCCATGAGGATCGCCGGGAAGCTGCCGACGAAGGCCAGCATGAGGATGCCGACCAGGGTGCACAGCGAGCCGGCCGGCAGCAGCCAGGGCTTGGGATGGCGGTCGGTGTGGTAGCCCACCCAGGGCTGCAGCAGCGAGGCAGTGAGCTGGAAGGTCAGGGTGATCAGGCCGATCTGCGCGAAGCTCAGGCCGTAGTTGAGCTTGAGCATCGGGTAGATGGCGGGTAACACCGCCTGGATCAGGTCGTTGATCAGGTGCGCCAGGGCGCAGGCGCCGATCACGCGCATCACCAGAGGGCTGGCCTGGCTGACGGGCGACGCGCCGGCCAGGGAGGTAGCGGCAGGGCTGCTGGACATGCTTGAAGCTTCCGAACGAGATGAGGAACGCCGCTATGCTAGGCTGCGCCCAACCGCCTGTCTCACGAAGATCGGGAAACAACCCTCGCAAAAAAGGCAGTCTCATGCGCTTAGCCGATAAATTACTGGCCGAGATCGACGCATCACCCTGGCTGGTCAGCAGCAGCGCCACCGATTACCCGGTCAACGCCGTCATCGAGCCGCACTCGCACCGTAACAAGCACCAGCTGATCTACGCCATTTCCGGGGTGATGGTGGTGACCTCGGCGCTGAACCAGTGGACGGTGCCGCCGAGCCGCGGCATCTGGATGCCCTGCGGCCAGGTGCATGCGATCCGCTGCATCGGCAGCGTGCGGATGCGCAGCGTCTTCGTACGCCCCGACAGCCTGCCGGACATGCCCGCCGAGTGCCGCGCCGTGGCCATCTCGCCGCTGCTGGGCGAGTTGATCCGCGCCGCCGTAGAGATCAACCAGCCCTACGCCGACGACTCGCGCGAGGCGCGAGTGATGCGCCTGATCCTCGATGAGCTGCGTATCCTGCCGACCCTGCCGCTGCACCTGCCGCAGCCGGCCGATCCGCGCATCCAGCCGATCTGCACGACACTTCAGGACGACCCCGGCGACGCCTCCACCCTGGCCGACTGGAGCATCCGCCTGGGTCTGGACGAGAAGACCATCCAGCGCCTGTTCCAGAAAGGCACCAGCATGACCTTCGGCCAGTGGCGCCAGCAGGCGCGCCTGCTGCTGGCGCTGGAGCGCATCGCCCTGGGCGAGAAGATCATCGACATCGCCGGCGAACTGGGCTACGACAGCCCCAGCGCCTTCACCACCATGTTCAAGAAGCAGTTCGGCACCACGCCCAGCCAGTTCTTCAAGTGATGCGTCAGCCGGCGCGCGGCTAACCTTCAGCACAATACTTGACTTAAAAGTCAATTTTTGGCCTGATGCGCCACGCACAACGAAATCCAGCCGATCATTTCCCCGTAAACCCAGCGCCATGGCGATTCATCCGCTCATTGGCGCTAGATTTCGCCTGTCGCTATATACAAAAACATACAACGAAGTAGCATGGCTGCCTGAGCCAGCAGCCAGACCTTCCCTTATCGGAGCACCGAGATGCATAAACTCAGCCTTGCCGTTGCCCTTGGCGTCATCGCGCAACAGACCAACGCCGCCGGCTTCATCGAGGACAGCAAAGCCACCCTCGACCTGCGCAATCTGTACTTCAACTCCGATAACCGCGAAAGCCAGAACTACTCGGGTCAAGCAGAAGAGTGGGGGCAGGGTTTCATCCTCAACTTCCAGTCCGGCTTCACCGAAGGCACTGTCGGCTTCGGCGTGGATGCCATCGGCCTGCTCGGCGTGCGCCTGGATGGCGGCGGGCGAAACGTCAGCCCGGCCAAGGCCGGCCAGGATCGCACGCCCGGCCAGCTGTTCCCGCTGGATAGCGACGGCTCGGCCGTCAATGACTTCAGCAAGGCCGGTGTGACCGCCAAGGCGCGTCTGTCCAAGACCGAACTGCGCATCGGTACCTTGCAACCACGCTTGCCGGTGGTGACCTTCAACGACGGTCGCCTGTTGCCGCAACTGTTCGAAGGCGGCCAGATCATCTCCAACGAGATCGACAGCCTGACCCTGACCGCCGGTCAGCTGGAGCACGCCAAGGGGCGCAACTCCTCCGACTCCCGAGGCCTGTCCATCGCCGGCGCCAACAGCGGGGCAACCAGCCAGTTCGCCAATACCTTCTACTTCGCCGGCGGCGACTACAAGATCACCAAGGATCTGACCGCGCAGTACTACTACGGCAATCTGGAAGACTTCTACACGCAGCACTTTCTCGGCCTGGTGCACAACTATGCGCTGGGCGGCGGCAACCTGAAGAGCGACCTGCGCTACTTCTACAGCGATTCCGACGGCAAGAACGGCAGCGTCGCCGGTCGCGCCGAGGGCTATCGCAGCAGCGGCTATTGGACGCCCGGCGACAGCAACAGCGGCGAAGTGGACAACCGCACCTGGAGCGCGCTGTTCACCTACAGCCACAGCGGTCATGAGCTGAGCGCCGGCTACCAGCAGGTCTCGGGCGACAGCGCCTTCCCCTTCCTCAACCAGGGCGACGGTGCCACAGCCTACCTGATCACCGACCGCCAGATCGGCAAATTCGCCAGTTCCGGCGAGCGCACCTGGCTGGCGGGTTATGGCTACGACTTCGGCAAGCTGGGTGTGCCGGGGCTGAAGGCTTCGTTGACCTATCTGTCGGGCGACAACATCGATCACGCAACTGGCGAGAAGGAGTGGGAACGTGATTTCCGCCTCGACTACATCCTCCATGAAGGCGCGCTCAAGGGCCTTGGGTTCTCCTGGCGTAACGCCAGCCTGCGCAGCGAAGTGGCCAACGATACCGACGAAAACCGTCTGTACGTGACCTACAGCCTGCCGTTGCTGTGAGCCGGATCGGGGCCTGCCGCATGTCCGCCTACCTGACGTCGCAATGCCAACGCCATGCCCTGGAGGGCGAAATCCTCCATGGCGTGAACGCCTCCCGCGCACTACATACGGCACTGCGCGAACTGCTCTCGGCGGTCGAGGCCAGCGGTCGCCCGGTGGACATCCATAGCCTCGCCGAACGACTCGCCACCTTTACCCCCAGCCTCCCTGTCGAGCGTGCCGAAGAATGGCAGATTCGCGCTCAGCAGCATTGGCTGGGACAGACCAAGCCGGCCTTGATCGAATGCCTGGCCGACTACTTCATCCGCTGATGCCAACCACACGAATCCAACAAGGAGTTTCCATGATCAAGACCCTGCAACGCAGCCTGCTGGCCCTGGGCCTGGTCTTCGCCGGCCATGCTCTGGCTGACGAAGTCAAGGTCGCCGTAGCCGCCAACTTCACCGCACCGATCCAGGCCATTGCGCCAGCGTTCGAGAAGGCCACCGGGCACAAACTGGTGGCCTCCTTCGGCGCCACGGGACAGATCTATGCGCAGATCAAGAACGGCGCGCCCTTCGATGTGTTCCTCAGCGCCGACGACAGCACCCCGGCCAAGCTGGAAAGTGAGGGCGATATCGCGCCCGGCTCGCGCTTCACCTACGCCATTGGCAGCCTGGTACTGTGGTCGGCCGACACCGACTACCTCGACGGTACGGACAAGGCGCTGAAAGCAGGCCAGTTCAAGCACCTGTCCATCGCCAACCCGAAGGCCGCCCCCTACGGTCTGGCCGCGACCCAGGTGCTGGATAAGCTGGGCCTGAGCGACGCCGTGAAAAGCAAACTGGTCGAAGGGCAGAACATCACCCAGGCGCATCAATTCGTCTCCACCGGTAACGCCGAGCTGGGCTTCGTCGCCCTGTCGCAGGTGTACAAGGACGGTAAGGTCAGCAGCGGCTCGGCCTGGATCGTCCCGGACGATATGTACGACCCGATCAAACAGGACGCGGTGATTCTCAAGCAGGGCGCGAACAACCCGGCGGCGGCGGCACTGGTCGAGTACCTGAAAGGCCCGGAAGCGGCCAAGGTGATCAAGTCGTTCGGTTATAAGCTGTAATAGCCGTGGCCCGGATCGCATTCGGGCCACGCTTTCCACTTCCGGAATTCCTGCATGCCGCTGTCGAAGAGTGACCTCGACGCCATCCTCCTGACCCTGGAGCTGGCCTCACTGACCACCGTGCTGCTGCTGATCATCGGCACGCCGATTGCCCTGTGGCTGGCACGCACCGACTCCTGGCTCAAGCGCCCGGTCGGCGCGGTGGTGGCGCTGCCGCTGGTGCTGCCGCCGACCGTGATCGGTTTCTACCTGCTAGTGAGCATGGGGCCCAATGGTTTCTTCGGTCAGCTGACGCAGAGCCTCGGGCTAGGCACCTTCACCTTCACGTTCACCGGCCTGGTGATCGGCTCGATCTTCTATTCGCTGCCCTTCGTCGTGCAGCCGCTGCAGAACGCCTTCGAGGCCATCGGCCGTGGCCCGCTGGAAGCGGCCGCGACCTTGCGCGCCAACCCCTGGGATACGTTCTTCAGTGTGGTGCTGCCACTGGCCCGCCCCGGTTTCATCACCGCCGCCATTCTCAGCTTCGCCCATACCGTCGGTGAATTCGGCGTGGTGCTGATGATCGGTGGCAACATCCCCGGCAAGACCCAGGTGGTGTCGGTGCAGATCTACAACCACGTGGAAACCATGAACTACGCCCAGGCGCACTGGCTGGCCGGCGGTATGGTGGCGTTCTCCTTCCTCGTGCTGCTCACGCTGTACAGCGGGCGCAGTAGCCGAATGAGGGCACTGTGATGTTCGGTTTCGGCAAAGCCCCACCACCTGCCGTTCACGACGACGGGCGCATTCGCGCGCGCTTCGTGGTCAAGCATCCGGGCTTCGCCCTGGATGTCGACCTCGACTTGCCCGGGCGCGGCGTCAGTGCGCTGTTCGGCCACTCCGGTTCGGGCAAGACCAGCTGCCTGCGCTGCTTCGCCGGGCTGGATCGCCCGCAGCAGGGTTACCTGCAGGTAGCCGGTGAGCTCTGGCAGGACAGCGAGCGCGGTTTCTTCCTCCCCGCGCACAAGCGCGCCATCGGCTACGTGTTCCAGGACGCCAACCTGTTCCCGCACCTGAGCGTGCGCAAGAACCTGGAATACGGTCAGCGGCGCATCCCTGCCTCGCAACGCAAGGTGGCACTGGAGCAGGCGCTGCAGCTGCTGGGCATCGGCCACCTGCTCGATCGTATGCCCTCGGCGCTGTCCGGCGGCGAACGCCAGCGCGTCGGTATCGCCCGCGCGCTGGTCACCAGCCCGCGCCTGCTACTGATGGACGAGCCGCTGGCTTCGCTCGACCTCAAACGCAAGCACGAAGTCCTGCCGTATCTGCAGCGCCTGCACGAGGAGCTGGACATCCCCGTGCTCTACGTCAGCCACGCCCCGGACGAAGTGGCGCGTCTGGCTGATCACCTGGTGCTGCTCGACGAAGGCCAGGTGCGCGCCAGCGGCCCGCTCAAGGAGACCCTGCTGCGCGCCGATCTGCCGTTCGCCAGCGATGACGAGGCCGAAGCGGTGATCGACGGCCAGGTCTGTGGCCACGATGCCGCCTACGATCTGCTGCAACTGAACCTTCCCGGCAGCGAAGCCTGCCTGCGCCTCCCCCATGCAGCGCTGCTCAGCGGGCATCGGGTACGGGTGAAGATCAAGGCGCGCGACGTCAGCCTCAGCCTGCAACGTGCCGAAGGCAGCAGCCTGCTCAACCTGCTGCCGGTGCGGGTCGATGGCTGGCAGGCGCTGGACGCGCAGATGCTGTTGACCCTGCGCATCGGCGATCAGCGCCTGCTGGCGCGAATCACCCGCTACTCCTTCGATCAGTTGGGCATTCACGCCGGCCAGGCGCTGTGGGCGCAGATCAAGTCGGTGTCGTTGCTGGCGCCGTAATTCCTGGCTGTGCGACCGCGGAGCCCCCGGTGCGCATGGCGCACCCTACGCTGAAGCCGTCACACACCTTAGGGTGCGCCGCGCGCACCGACTACGCGTAGGTTGATAGCTCCCACGCGCAGCGCGAGGAAGATCGGCCTCATTCATTCATTACGCAATACCCGGCAGCTCCAGATGCTCCGGCCCGATTTCGGCATGGCCGGCCAGCAGCAGGGCGAAGTGGATGACGTTCTCCAGCTCACGGGTATTGCCGGGCCAGCGGTGCGCCTCCAGCACCGCCTGCGCCGCCGGACTGATCGACGGAATGGCCAGCCCCAGGCGCAGGGCGTGGATGCCGAGGAAGTATTCGGCCAACGGCAGGATATCGCCGACGCGCTGACGCAGGGCTGGGAACAGCAGCTGGCCATCGCACAGGTAGGCATACAAGCGCTCATCGAAAGTGCCGGCGGCCACCGCGCGGGACAACTCGATGCTGCTCGCCGCCACCAGGCGCACATCCACCGGCAACGCCTGGCTGGCGCCAACGCGATACACCTCGCGGGTTTCCAGTGCGGACAGCAGCTTGCTCTGCAACGGGCGCGCGAGGTCGGCGATTTCATCCAGATAGAGCGTGCCGCCATTGGCCGAACCAAACCAGCCGGCGCGACTGCTGGCGGCGCCGACATGAACGCCGCCAACATGCCCGAACAGCTCGGCCTCACCCCATTGCGGGCTGATCGCCGCGCAGCTCACCGCCACGAACAGGCCGGCACGCTCGCTGTGGCTATGGATATAGCGCGCCAGCAACTCCTTGCCGGTACCGGTCTCGCCAAGAATCAGCAACGGCTGGCCGTTACCCGCCAGCGCTTCGGCGCGCTCGCGCAATTGACGCGAACGCGCATCGACGAATACCAGCGCCTTGGCCCGAATGCTCAGTGGGCTCTTGTCCGAATCGGCGAAGGTCAATGGCGGTGGGAAGCCTGGTGGAAAACTCATGACGTGCAGCTCCTGAGCCACACCTCGCCGGTGCAGCCTGTACGCGAATAAAAAAATTGCCTGGAGCAATTGCTCCGCAACGGCCCGAAGGGTGGCCGCCATGGCTGGCAGGCGATAAAAAAGAGCGGGCGGCTGCCTGGCCCGGCCCCGCTCTGAAAAAGGGTGTGACGTGGTGACCGGCTCAGGCGCGCAAGCGCGACTGCTGTTCGATGCGGTTCTGCAGGCGATACAGATAACCGAAGCCCTGCTCCCAGTAACGGTGCCCGGACTTCACGTTGATATGCCCGGCACCGGTCAAGATCGCTGCCTCGCTGCCCCAGGCCCGCGCCAGTTCCATGGCACGCAGGGCACTGGCCGCCGCGTCGTTGTCGGAGCCCACTAGCAGGCTGGGAAAGGGCAGCAGATCACGCGGTATCGGCGCGAAGTTCTGCAACGGTATGGGGCAGCCTGGCCGCTCGACATCGGCCGGCGCCACCAGCAGCGCGCCGCGCACACGGCGCAGCAACTCGACCGGCGCCTGCGCCGCCCAGTGCGCCACCGTCACGCAGCCCAGGCTATGAGCGATGAGGATGACCGGACGCGGATCGGCGGCAATCGCCTGGTTCAAGGCAGCAACCCAATCGCCCCGTTGCGGGTTGAGCCAGTCCTTCTGTTCGACCCGCGCACTGTTGGGCAGGCTGCGCTGCCAGTGGCTTTGCCAGTGTTCCTCGGATGAGCCCTGCCAGCCCGGCAGGATCAGATAACGGATTGCTTCGCTGCCCATGACGGCACTCCTTGAATCGAATGGCGTCAGTCTAGGCAGCGCAAACCCATTACAAAAAGAATAAGAATTTATTTACTTATTCCATAAATGCAAAGCAAACACCTGACGGCTTATATTTCTAAAAGGCATATAAATGTTCTTAAACAATATTTTTAAGAATATTTCAGCCTCTCTACTATCCGCTCCACGCCAGCGTCGGCACTCACATCCCGCCGCCGTGGCGACCTATTCACAAGGAGCCTGGAAATGACCGCGACGCTGAGAAACCTCGAAGGCCAGGATGAAGCCAGCATCCTGCGCGAGATCCAGACCGCACTGCATGGCCTGAAATTCGGTTCGGTGGAAATCACCGTCCACAACGGCCAAGTGGTGCAGATCGAGCGCAAGGAAAAGATTCGCCTGCAACAACCGAACACCAAGAACAGCTGACAGAACACCGACCTCATGATGCAGCCCGACTGGACCACCAGAGGGCTCGAAACAGTTCGCCTCGCCTGACACCCAATACGCCAACACAAGAATTCAACAGTTAGGAGCTGCACCATGTCCATTCGTCGTTTCGCCCTGGCCGCGCTGGCCAGCACCCTGATCGCCGGCCCGGCCATCGCCCAGCCGCTGCTCAACGTGTCCTACGACCCGACCCGTGAGCTGTACGTCGAGTACAACGCCGCCTTCAACAAATTCTGGCAAGCCAAGGGCAACCCCGCCGTCGCCATCCAGCAGTCCCACGGTGGCTCGGGCAAGCAGGCCCGTGCGGTGATCGATGGCCTGCGCGCTGACGTGGTGACCCTGGCCCTGTCCGGCGACATCGACGCGATCAACCTCAACCAGCAGCTGATAGACCCGAACTGGCAGGCGCGCCTGCCGGACAACAGCACCCCCTACACCTCGACCATCGTGTTCCTGGTGCGCAAGGGCAACCCGAAAGGCATCAAGGACTGGGATGACCTGGTCAAAGACGGCGTGGAAGTCATCACCCCGAACCCGAAAACCTCCGGCGGCGCGCGCTGGAACTTCCTCGCCGCCTGGGCCTATGCCCGCGAGAAATTCGGCAGCGAAGACAAGGCCCTGGAGTTCGTAACCGAGCTGTACCGTCACGCCCCGGTGCTGGATACCGGCGCACGCGGCTCGACCATCAGCTTCGTCCAGCGTGGCCTGGGTGACGTGCTGCTGGCCTGGGAAAACGAGGCCTACCTGTCGCTGGCCGAAGAAGGCGGCGATCAGCTGGAGATCGTCACCCCGTCGCTGTCAATCCTCGCCGAACCGCCGGTTGCGGTGGTCGATGCCAACGTCGACCGCAAAGGCACCCGCGCCGTGGCCGAGGCCTATCTGGAGCACCTGTACAGCGAAGAAGGCCAGCGCATCGCCGCGAAGAACTTCTACCGCCCACGCAACGAAAAGGTCGCCGCCGAGTTCAAGGACCAGTTCCAGGACCTCAAGCTGGTGACCATCGACAAGGATTTCGGCGGCTGGAAAGAAGCCCAGCCGAAGTACTTCGGTGACGGCGCGGTGTTCGATCAGATCTTCACCAAGATCAACCAGTGATACCGGTTTGATCGCTCAGGCTCTCCACCTTCCGGGGTGGAGAGCCTTGTTTAGAGCCGGCTAGCAGTCTCGCGAACCAGAGCCAGTTCCATCGCAGCATGGCCAACGCGCAGCAGACTTTTAACCAGCTCTTGTCGCGGACCTGAGCCAAAGGACACCCCATGTCTCGTCGAACTTCCTCGGTCATACCCGGCTTCGGGCTGACTCTGGGCTACACCCTCACCTACCTGGCGTTGATCGTGCTGATCCCGTTGGGTGCGATGTTCCTCTTCTCTTTTCAGTTGACCAGCGAGCAATGGTGGGCCCTGCTCAACAACCGCCAGTTGCAGTTCTCGCTGAAACTGTCGTTCGGCACCGCCCTGGCCGCGGCCGTACTCAACGGTATTCTCGGCACCATCATCGCCTGGGTGCTGGTGCGCTACACCTTTCCTGGCCGGCGCATCATCGATGCCATGGTCGACATGCCCTTCGCCCTACCCACCGCCGTGGCCGGTATCGCGCTCACCGCGCTGTACGCACCCAACGGCCTGATCGGCTCGCTGTTCCCGTTCAAGATTGCCTATACCCCGCTAGGCATCACCCTGGCGCTGGTGTTCGTCACCCTGCCGTTCGTGGTGCGCACGCTGCAGCCGGTGCTGGCCGACATTCCCAAGGAAGTTGAAGAAGCCGCCGCCTGCCTGGGTGCCAAGCCGTTGCAGGTGTTCCGCCACGTACTGCTGCCGAGCCTGCTGCCGGCCTGGTTGACCGGTTTCGCCCTGGCCTTCGCCCGCGGTGTCGGTGAGTACGGCTCGGTGGTGTTCATTGCCGGCAACATCCCGCTGAAGACCGAGATCCTGCCGCTGCTGATCGTCTCCAAGCTGGACCAGTACGACTACCCGGGCGCCACCGCCATCGGTGTGATCATGCTGGTGGTCTCGTTCATCCTGCTGCTGCTGATCAACATCCTGCAGCGCCGCATCCAGCCGCAACTCTGAGGAGCCCGTCATGAGCCTTGCAACCCTCGGCCAGAGCGCGGCTGCGCGCCCAGCCAGCCGCTCCATCGGCGCCATCGCCCTGATCGTCATCGCCTGGGCGGTGTTCGCCGCGATTCTCGTATTACCGCTGTACATGGTGGTGACGCAGGGCCTGAGCCGTGGCCTGGAGGTTTTCTGGCAAGCGATCAGCGAGCCGGATGCCATCTCGGCGCTGAAGCTGACCCTGCTCGCCACCGCCATCTCGGTACCACTGAACCTGGTGTTCGGCGTCGCCGCCGCCTGGGCGGTGACCAAGTTCGAGTTCCGCGGCAAGAGCATCCTGATCACCCTGATCGACATGCCGTTCTCGGTGTCGCCCGTGGTCGCCGGCCTGATCTACGTGCTGCTGTTCGGCTCGCAGAGTTTTCTCGCGCCGTACCTCGACTCGCAGAACCTGCAGATCGTCTATGCCGTGCCGGGCATCGTGCTGGCGACCATCTTCGTCACCTTCCCCTTCGTCGCCCGCGAGCTGATCCCGCTGATGGAGGAACAGGGCACCACCGAGGAAGAGGCCGCGCGCCTGCTCGGTGCCAACGGTTGGCAGATGTTCTGGCATGTCACGCTGCCTAACGTAAAATGGGCGCTGATCTACGGCGTGGTGCTGTGCACCGCCCGTGCGATGGGCGAATTCGGCGCAGTATCGGTGGTTTCCGGGCATATCCGCGGTTACACCAACACCCTGCCGCTGCATATCGAGATTCTCTACAACGAGTACAACATCGTCGCTGCCTTCAGCGTGGCGATCCTGCTGCTCGTCATGGCCCTGGTGGTGTTGCTGCTTCGCCAATGGAGCGAAGCGCGTCTGAGCCGCCAGCTGCAAGCCAACCGAGAAGACTGACAGCCGTGAGGCACGGCCCACGGAACCACCAGGAATAAGCCATGAGTATCGAAGTCAAAGGCGTCAACAAGCAGTTCGGCCAGTTCAAGGCGCTGAACGAGATCAACCTGAGCATCCAGAGCGGCGAGCTGGTCGCCCTGCTCGGCCCGTCCGGCTGCGGCAAGACCACCCTGCTGCGCATCATCGCCGGCCTGGAAACCCCGGACAGCGGCAGCATCGGCTTCCACGGCGAGGACGTGTCCGAGCACGACGTGCGTGATCGCAACGTCGGCTTCGTGTTCCAGCACTACGCGCTGTTCCGCCACATGACCGTGTTCGACAACGTCGCCTTCGGCCTGCGCATGAAACCCAAGCGCGAGCGCCCGAGCGAAGAGGTGATCAAGCAGAAAGTGCACGAGTTGCTCAACCTGGTGCAGCTCGACTGGCTCGGCGACCGCTACCCGGAGCAGCTCTCCGGCGGCCAGCGCCAGCGTATCGCCCTGGCCCGCGCCCTGGCGGTGGAGCCGAAAGTGCTGCTACTCGACGAACCCTTCGGCGCGCTGGATGCCAAGGTGCGCAAGGAACTGCGCCGCTGGCTGGCGCGCCTGCACGAGGAAGTGCACCTGACCAGCGTGTTCGTGACCCACGACCAGGAAGAAGCCATGGAAGTGGCCGACCGCATCGTGGTGATGAACAAGGGCGTGATCGAGCAGATCGGCACCCCGGCCGAGGTCTACGAGCATCCGGCCAGCGATTTCGTCTACCACTTCCTCGGTGATGCCAACCGCCTCTACGTCGGCAACGACCACCACGTGCTGTTCCGCCCGCACGAGGTCGATCTGTCCAGCGAACCGAGCCCGGAGCACAAAGCCGGCGAAGTGCGCGACATCCGCCTGCTTGGCGCGATCACCCGCATCACGCTGAAAGTCGAAGGCCAGGACGAACTGATCGAGGCCGAGGTGGCCAAGGATCACGTCAGCCTGGACAACCTCGCCCGTGGCACCACCCTGTACTTCAAGCCCAAGGGTGGCAAGCCGGTCAGCCCCTCAGCCTGAACGCCCTACGCTCCCTCGGCCACACCTGCAGTAGCACTTCGTACGCAGGGTGGCCGTAGGGTGGGCTAAAGCCCACCCTACGAATCTACGCAGCCGCGATCGCCATGATCGCCCTGCGCCCCTCCGGCGACACCTGCAACGCACGCGACTCCTTGCTGCGCCGCAACCAGCCCTCACCTTCACACAGCCTCAGCAGCGCCGCGCCCAGCGCACCGCCCAGATGCGGCTTGCGCTCGCTCCAGTCCGGGCAGGCACACAACCGCTGGCGACGCTGACGACCGACCTGCTGCAAATCGATACCCAGCGCCTGCAGCCCCAGCTCGCCGCTGGCGGTCAACTTCAGCGCACCGTCCTCCTCACTCAACCAGCCAGCCGCACACATACGTGCGAACACGCCGACTGCCAGCTCGCCGGCCAGATGGTCGTAGCAGGTGCGCGCCTCGCGCATGACCAGCGGCGTGCCGCGCGAGACTGGCACTGCACGCGTTTGCCGTGGCTGTGCGGCCAGTGCAGCACTGGCCAGCGCCTCGACCAGTTGCCCGACTTCCGGCCCGGCCAGACGGTAATAGCGATTGCGCCCGTGCCGCTGCTGCACCAGCAGGCCGCCCTCCACCAGCTTGGCCAGGTGCGCGCTGGTCGACGACGGCGACAGGCCTGCCAGCAAGGCCAGCTCACCGGCCGGCCGCGCACTGCCGTCCATCAGCGCCCAGATCATGGCCGCGCGGCCGGCATCGGCAAGCAGCGCGGCGATCGAACTGAAACCTGGTGCGTATTCCATAATTCACCTCATGACGAAACATGGCGTGCAGCAAATATGGATACTGGCAGGCAACTTCAGCCAGAGCCAGGGAGAAAGCCGATGCTCGCCGTGATCTTCGAAGTCGAGGCCAAGCCGGACCAACAGCAGGACTATCTCGACCTCGCCGCAGAGCTGCGCCCGCTACTCGCCGAACAGCCGGGTTTCATCTCCATCGAGCGCTTCCAGAGCCTTACCCAGCCAGGGAAGATCCTGTCGCTGTCGTTCTGGCAGGACGAAGCCTCGGTCCAGGCCTGGCGCCAGCGCGATGAACACCGACGCGCACAGATGGCAGGACGCGAGGAGGTTTTCAGTCACTATCGTCTGCGCGTGGCCCAGGTACTGCGCGACTACGGCTTGCACGAACGCGACGAGGCGCCTGCCGACAGCCGGTCGATCCACGAACAGGGGGCGGCGCGATGACCGAGCATCTGCCGCTGATCCTCGTCACCTTCCTGCTCGCCGGCCTGGTCAAGGGCGTGGTCGGCCTCGGCCTGCCGACCATCGCCGTCGGCCTGCTCGGCCTGGTGATGGCGCCACTGCAAGCCGCCGCGCTGCTGATCATCCCATCGATGGTGACCAACATCTGGCAGCTGTGCGACGGCCGCAGCCCGCTACCGATGCTGCGCCGCCTGTGGCCGATGCTGCTGGGCATCCTGTTCGGCACGCTGCTGGTCGCCGGCTTGCTGCAGAGTCTCGACCTGCCCGGCGCCACCCGCTGGCTGGGCGCTGCCCTGGTGCTCTACGCGCTGCTTGGCCTGGCCAAGGTGCACTTTCGCGTGGAGCGGGCCAAGGAAGCCTGGCTGAGACCGATGATCGGCGCCATCACCGGTGCGATTACCGCCGTTACCGGCGTTTTCGTGATTCCAGCCGTGCCCTTTCTTCAGGCCATCGGCCTGGAGAAGGACGACCTGGTGCAAGCCCTGGGGCTGTCGTTCAGCGTATCTACCCTGGCCCTGGCGGCAGCGCTCGGTCACAGCGGTGAACTGCTGCAACCGGCAGTGCTCGGGCTGTCTGCCCTGGCCTTGCTGCCTGCCCTGCTGGGCATGGCCGCCGGCCAGTGGTTGCGCAAGCGCATCAGCGCGGAGCGCTTCAAACGCTGGTTCTTCATCGGCCTGTTGCTGCTCGGCGCCGAGCTGGCATTGCGTGGCCTCTGAGCCGGCCTCATCAGGCCACGGCAGCCTGCGAGTGCTTGAGGCCGAACCATTGCAGTTCGGCCAGCAGCCCGACCGCCAAAGCCTGAGCAATGATGAAGGCATAACCGAACAGGTTCGGCGAGACCCAGCCGATCACCAGCAGCAGCAGGCTGTCGATCACCCAGACCAGGTTGACCGCAATGACCGCCCAGATGGCCTGGCGGCTGATTTCAGCACGGTTGGACAACCACACCAGCATCGCCGCGAAGGGCAGCAGGGCACTGCCTGCGACCAGCAACAGCAGGCGCGGCAGTTCGAGGAAGGCGCCCAGCCAGCCGGCCGCCAGGACCAGCAGCAGGCCAGTGACGCCGCTGAGCAGACCATCGAGCAAGAGAGCGTTGCGCAGCATCGGGGTGGGTTGTAGTGCGTTCATGGCGAATCCTCCATAGGGGCACCGGACTGGTGCCTGGCCTACAGATTTCGCCGAAACCATCAGGGCGTCGATTACCTGCCAGGTAATGGCCGACATGACCTGGCTGAACTATCGTGCTGACCATGAACACTACCCAGACCGCCGGCGCGCTGTTGCGCCAATGGCGCCAGCGGCGCCGCCTGAGCCAGCTCGACCTCGCCTGCGAGGCGGAGATATCCACCCGCCACCTGAGCTTCGTCGAAACCGGACGCGCCCAACCCAGCCGCGAGATGCTGCTGCACCTGGCCGAGCAGTTGGATATCCCCCTGCGCGAGCGCAATCGCCTGCTCAGTGCCGCCGGCTTCGCCCCGCTGTACAGCCAGCACGAGCTGAGCGATCCGGCACTGGCTCCAGCCCGCCAGGCCATTGAGCAGTTGCTCAAGGCCCATGAGCCCTATCCGGCACTGGCCATCGACCGACAGTGGAATCTGCTGGCAGCCAACGCCTCGGTCAGCCCCTTTCTCGCCGGCATGCCGGATTTCCTGCTCGGCCCGCCGCTCAACGTGATGCGCCTGTCACTGCATCCCGAAGGCCTGGCACCGCGCATCGCCAACCTGGCGCTGTGGCGCGCCCACCTGCTGATGCGCCTGCAGCGCGACGCGGAAATCAGCGGCGATGAAGCCCTGTTCAGACTGCTCGATGAGCTACGCGGCTATCCAGCGCCGGCGGAAGTCCCTGCGCCACCGAGCGAGGCCGTGCTGGTGCCGCTGCAACTGCACAGCGAGCAGGGCGTGCTCAGCCTGATCAGCACCATCACGGTGTTCGGCACGCCGAATGACGTGACCCTCGCCGAACTGGCACTGGAGACCTTCTTCCCCGCCGACGCCTTCACCGCCGAGTACCTGCGCAATCTGAATAAAAGCCCCTGAACGGTAGCGATTTCCGACGAAATCACTCTTTCGGGTCATGCTCCGCTACGCTTGGCGCAGTAGTCTTGGCGCTGCGTCGTTGACGCTGCCAATGCATACCTGCTCAAAACAATAACAAGGAGCACCCCGGATGCGCTGTAAAGCACTGTTGCGTCATGCTTTTCTCTGGTCGCTCGGACTTTTCGTCGGGCTCTCGCCAATGGTCTTCGCCGAGGCCGTCAGTCCGCAGGAACAGATTCAGGTACACGCCAGCCGTGCCACCAGTAGCCTGATGCTGTTACGTGGTGAAGGCTTCCAGAAGACCCATCAGCAGCGCCTGGAAGCCGACCTAGCCGCTCTGGCCGGTGCCATGCAGAGCCTGCCGCAGGGCAGCGCCGAACTCACCAACGCCCATCAGGCACTCGTTACCCAATTGCGCAACGGTGTTTCCTATGGCCCCGGTGACGAGAACGTGCCCTGGCGTTTCCCCGAAGACCTCAGCCGTGCCCTGCGCGACTTTCTCAGCGCAGCCCGGGCCCTGCCGAGCGCCGAAGGCCAGAGCGAACTGGCGGCCAAGGTCGAGTACCTCAGCGTGCAATACCTCAGCCGTTCCTACCTGGGCACCTTCGAGATCGCCCGGGAACAACCCGGCACCTACCTCGGCCAGGACGAACGCCTGCTGCTGCCGGCCATCGACAGTGAACTGCAGGCACTCAAGGACCAATCCGACCCACAGGTGAGCAAGCTGCAGACACGCTGGAGTTACCTGCGCGCCGCGCTGGCTGACATGAACAGCCAGAGCAACACCCTGCAGAGCGTTTCCGGCCGCCCCTTCGCCCCCATCACCGTGGACCGCCACGCACGCTCGATGACGGCGCAGTGGATGGAGATGTTCTAGAAAGGCTCGCGGCTAAAGCCCCTCCCACAAACCCCGAGGGAGCGTGGGAGGGGCTTTAGCCGCGACGAACAGCAGCGCGGGCTCAGGCCAGCGCCTTCTTCTCGCGGATGCAGGTCGGGCCGGCGATCTCCACCACGGCATGTTCGACTTCCTTGCGCAGGCCGAGCAGGAAAGCCAGTTCAGCGGCCACGAACAGCGGACCAACGATCAGTCCCATGACGTCATCGACGAACGCCGGCTTGCGCCCTTCGTAGTAATGGCCAACGAACTGGATCACCCAACCGACCACGAACAGACCAATGCCTGCCGTCAGCCACAAGGCCGTGGAGGCGACCGCCAAGCTGGCACCGGCCCACAGGCACAGCCCCAGCAGTACGGCCATGAGCAGGCCGAAGCGGGTATCCAGACGCAGATAGAACACGGCGGCAGCCAGCGCCGTCAGCGTGGCAGGCGCCAGCCACAGGCCAGCGATTTCGAAACCTGGCCGCGACAGCAGCACGGCGACGGCCAGCACGATCATCGGGATACCGATGAAATGGCTGGCAATGTTGCGTCGGTCGCGGTGGTAGGCGGCATACTGCGCCAGGTGATCGACGAGGGTTTTCATTGTTATCGTCCTCATGTGTGAAACGGGCCCGAGCATGATCACCTCGCCGTGGCTCGTCGCACTGTCGGCTAGCCGACAATGGCAGGGAAGGCCGCACCGCCGCGCAACCTCACAGGAGCCGCAATGCCCGATCCCCGCCATTACCTCAGCCAACTGAACCAGGGGCACTGGTTCGCCGCCTTGCCAGCAGCGCTGAGCCAGAACCTGCTGGACATGGCCCAGGTGCAGCGCCTGGACGCCGGCCAGCGGCTGTTTCGCCGTGGCGACAAACCCAGCGGGCTGTACGCGGTGGTCGAAGGCGCCGTGCGCGTCGGCGCAGTCAGCGAGAACGGCAAGGAGGCGCTGCTGACACTGGTCGAGCCGCCTTACTGGTTTGGCGAGATTTCCCTGTTCGATGGCCTGCCGCGTACCCACGATGCCTTCACCGAAAGCGCCAGCACCCTGCTGCTGTTGCCACAGACCGAGCTGCTCGCCCTGCTCGAACGCCAGCCGCAACACTGGCGCGACTTTGCCCTGCTGATGAGCCACAAGCTGCGCCTGGCCTTCCTCGCCCTGGAAGACATGAGCCTGCTGCCCGCCGCGCCGCGCCTGGCCCGACGCCTGCTGCTGATCGCCGAAAATTACGGTGACAGCGAACCCCGACGGGTGCTGCACCTGGCCCAGGAACAGCTGGCGCTGATGCTCTCGCTGTCACGTCAGACCACCAACCAGATACTCAAGGAGCTGCAGGCACAAGGCGTGGTGCAACTGACCTACGGCGAAATCGAAATTCTCGACATCGAGCACCTGCGCCAACTGGCCTCCTGAACCGCTGGCGTCCTGCCACTGTCCAAGCCCTGTTCATTTCTCCGCAGGAAGTAACGTGCCGATGCCAGACAATGCCTCCGCTCCGCTGCCCGATGTGCTCGCCGGCCCGCTGCTGCGCCGCCTGGAGCCCGGCCGCCTGGTACTGTGGCTGGTGGCGAGTCGCGAGCTGAGCCTGCAACTGTGGCTGCAGCCCGAAGGCCAGACGCAGCAGACACATGCACTGGACGAACACTGCCAGCAACTGCCGCTCGGCCGACATGCCGTGCTGCATCTGATCGACCTGCCCCTTGCGCAGGCCCTGCCGCAAGACGTACGCGTCGCCTACGACCTGCAGATCGTCGCTGACGATGATCCGCGAGGCATGCGCGACTGGGCGCCGCACCTGCTCTACGACGGTGCCGAGCATGCCGATTTCGTCCTGCGTTCGCGTGTCGATCAGCTACTCCACGGCTCCTGCCGCAAGCCGCACCACGCCGCCGATGACGGCCTGCTCTGCGCCGACCGCCTGCTGGCCGAGCAGCACGACGCCAACCAGCGCCCAGCCTTGCTGCTGATGAGCGGCGACCAGGTCTATGTCGACGATGTCGCCGGCCCGCTGCTGTGCGCCATCCACCAACTGATCGCCCGCCTCGGCCTGTTCGATGAGTTTCTCGAAGGCGCCGTGGTCGAGGACAGCCAGTCGCTCTACGCCAACCCGGTCGGCTACTACCAGCGCGCCGAACTACTGCCAGCGGTGAAGAGCAACCAGACCCTGCGCGACAAGTTCTTCGGCGGTGTGGAAAAGCCGGTCTTTACCAGCAATAGCGCCGACAACCACCTGGTGACCTTCGCCGAGATGATCGCCATGTACCTGCTGGTCTGGTCGCCGCTACCCTGGACGCTGATCAGCGAACAGCAGCCGCCGCTGGATGAAGAACAACAGCAGCGTTACGCCAACGAGCGCGAGCGTATCGATGCATTCCGCCAGACCCTCGGCCAGGCCGCACGGGTGTTCGCCCACCTGCCGACACTGATGATCTTCGACGACCACGACGTCACCGATGACTGGAACCTCTCCGCACGCTGGGAAGAGACCGCCTATGGCCACCCGTTTTCCAAGCGCATCATCGGCAACGCCCTGCTCACCTATCTGCTGTGCCAGGGCTGGGGCAACAACCCGGATGTGTTCGAGGAGCTGCTGCAGGCATTTCGCGAACTGCTTGAGCAGCGCCAGGACGACCATCTGCAGGCCAAGGCGCAGGACGCGCTGATCGACCAACTGCTGAGCTTCGAGCAGTGGCACTACGTACTGCCGAGCACACCCGCGCTGCTGGTACTGGATACCCGCACGCGGCGTTGGCGCAGTGAAGGGCATCTGTCGAAACCCTCGGGGCTGATGGACTGGGAGGCGTTGTGCGACTTCCAGCAGGCGCTGCTCGATCACCCCAGCTGCATCATCGTTTCAGCGGCGCCGATGTTCGGCGTGAAACTGATCGAGGGCATCCAGAAACTCTTCACCCTCGCCGGCCACCCGCTGATGGTCGACGCAGAAAACTGGATGGCCCACCGCGGCGCGGCCAGCGTGATGATGAACATCTTCCGCCATTCGCGTACGCCAAGGGATTTCGTCATCCTCTCCGGCGACGTGCACTACTCCTTCGTCTACCGCGTGAACATCCGCCACCGGCGCGCCAGCCCGACCATCTGGCAGATCACCAGCAGCGGCATCAAGAACGAATTCCCGGCCGACCTGCTGGACTGGTTCGACCGCCTCAATCGCTGGCTCTACGCGCCCTGGTCGCCGCTCAACTGGCTGACCAAGCGCCGCCGCATGCGCGTCACGCCGCTTATCCCCGACCGCAGCCGCTCGGGTGAACGCCTGTGGAACAGCGCCGGCCTCGGCCAGGTGTTCTTCGACGAACAGGGCCGGCCCAAGCGCATCCTGCAGCTCAACGCAGACGGGTCAAAGCCTGCAGCGTTCATCGCCGAGCGTGAATCAGGCCCGGCGACAGCACCACTGTCCGGGCATTCTGATCGCAGTGCAGTACCGCGAGACGGCGGCACAAGCCACCCGTGAGCCGAGCGCCTACGCCAAATAGCATCAGGGCAAGTACCCGAGGCAGATGACCGGCGAATTGGCGATCGTCGCTCGGAGTGAAAAAAGCAGGCGTTACTGGAGTGATCCGATTTGCCCCATGAACCTTCTCCACTCTCTAATTGGGTTCAAACTGGCGCCACAAGATTTTTTCCAGTTCGGAGATCCCATTGAGCATTTACTCCTGCCTGTTAGAAACGCCATCCGCTCAGGTCTATCAAGCGCTTCGAGTCGGCTCTGGCCTTAGCGCAAAGACCGATGAGGCCGCCGCACGTGGCTTACCTAACAGCCTGTTTGCCGTGCAAATCCTGCATGACGGCCAACCCGTTGGAATGGGCCGCGTGATCGGTGACGGAGGCTGTTTCTTTCAAGTCGTGGACATCGCCGTTCTCAGGGAACATCAGGGCAAAGGGCTCGGCAAGCGCATCATGGGCGAGATTCTGCAGTTCATCGAAACCCATGTGCCGGAAAGTGGCTACGTGAGCCTTATTGCGGATGGGCCAGCACAAGACCTGTACGCGCAATTTGGCTTCGTTCACACCGCGCCGCACTCTGTTGGTATGGCTTACAAACGCCCGAGGCCTGCAGAGAGCTGATGTAAGCGAGAAATGACTCCCATCATCTCTAAGTCGATGACCCGAGCGGAGCACGACTGCCGCCAATTGCTACCGTCCGGGTCATCCCCTGCGCTTCAGCGCAGCTTTTCCAGCATCTGGTAGTACCACATGCCGGCTGCCAGCATCGGGTTGCCGAGCTGGTCGCCCAGCGGCACCTTGATGTGCTTGCAGGCAGCGAAGGTGTCGTACTGCTCCAGATCACCAGTGATCGCCTTGGCCATGATCTCGCCCATGATGTGAGTGGTGGCCACGCCGTGGCCGGAGTAGCCCTGGCAGTACCAGACATTGGACGAGAGCTTGCCCAACTGCGGGATGCGGTTCATCACGATGCCCATGGCGCAGCTCCACTGGTAGTCGATCTGCACGCCCTTGAGCTGCGGGAAGGTGCTCTCGATGCACGGGCGCAGCTCGCCGGCGATATCGCGCGAATCGCGCCCGGAGTAATTGGCGCCGCCGCCGAACAGCAGGCGGCCGTCACCGGTCAGGCGGTAGTAGTCGAGCACGAAGCGGCAGTCGTACACCGCCAGATCCTGCGGGTTGATCTCACGGGCCAGCTCGCCCAGCGGCGCGGTGGTGACGATGCCGCCCATGGCCGGGAAGATCATGCCCTTGAGCTTGCGCCGTTCCAGCTTGTGGTAGACGTCGCCGGCTAGCAGCACCTGTTTGGCCTCGATACGCCCGCCCGTGGTGACCACCGCCGGACGCGGGCCGTGGACGATATCCAGCACCTCGGAATGTTCGAATATCAGCGCGCCCAGACTCTCGGCGGCCTTGGCTTCGCCGAGGCACAGGTTGAGCGGGTGCAGGTGCATGTTGCGGGTGTTCTTCAGCGCGCCGCAGTACAGCTCGCTGCCCAGTTGCGCACGTACGCCAGCCGCATCGAGCAGGGTGACATCGCCGCCCATACCGCGACGCAGCGCTTCGTCGTAGGTGGCCTTGAGCTCGTCCATATGGCTGGCTTTCATCGCCGTATGCAGATGGCCGTGCTTGAGGTCGCAGTCGATGCCGTACTTGGCCACGCGGTTCTTGATGATCTCGTGGCCGCGCCAGCGCAGGTGCCAGATGAAGTCATCCACCTCCTCGCCCAGCGTGTTGCGCATTTGCTTGCGCATGGCCTCGTCGCCGGAGAGGCTACCGGTGACCTGGCCGCCGTTACGCCCGCTGGCGCCCCAGCCGACCTTGTTGGTTTCCACCACGGCGACCTTGAGGCCGCGCTCGGCCAGTTCCACCGCGGTGGCGATGCCGGTGAAACCGCCGCCAATGATGGCCACGTCCACGGTCACGCTGCCCTGCAGTGTCGGGTAGTCGCTCTCGAAATTGAGCGACGCCGAGTAGTAAGACGGCGCGCGCTCGGCGGCGGGTTTGACGGTTTGCTTGATCGCGTTCATTGCATGTCCTTGGGGCGGCTATGCCGCCGTAGGGTGCGCTGTGCGCACCGATGAATCAGTCTTCGCGGCTAAAGCCCCTCCCACAGGGGGCGCCCACAATCTCCGCACTTTGTGGGAGGGGCTTTAGCCGCGACTATTTCAAATAAGGGCCATCAGGCGTTGCTCAGATACCAGCGCCAATCCTGCTCACCGACTTCCCCCATGAACTGGCGATACTCGGCACGCTTGACGGCGAGAAAGACCTTGAGGAATTCGGCACCAAAGGCATCACGCGCCCAGTTGGAGCGCTCCAGTGCCTGGATCGACGCCAGCCACTCGGTCGGCAGCAGAGTCTTGGCCTGGGCATAACCGTTGCCTTCCACCGGCGCGCCTGGGTCGAGACGATCACGAATACCACGGTGAATCCCGGCAAGAATCGCCGCCGCGGCGAGATAGGGGTTGGCATCGGCGCCACAGATACGATGCTCGACATGCCGGGTATTGGCGGGCCCGCCCGGCACGCGCAGGCTGACGGTACGGTTATCCACACCCCAGGTTGGCGCCAGCGGCGCATAGCTGTTGGCCTGAAAACGCCGGTAGGAGTTGGCGTTGGGGCAGAACAGCAGCAGCGAGTCGAGCAGGCTGGCGAGCATACCGCCAACCGCCTGGCGCAGCAGCGGTGTGCCGGCAGGATCTTCGCTGGCGAACAGGTTGTTGTCCTGCGCATCGGCCAGGCTGACGTGCATATGCATGCCGGTGCCGGCCAGATGGTCGAATGGCTTGGCCATGAAGCAGGCCTGCATGCCGTGGCGGTGCGCGACGCCCTTGACCAGGCGCTTGTAGCGCACCGCCTGATCCATCGCCGCCAGCACCGGGCCATGTTCCAGGGTGATTTCCACCTGGCCGGGGGCGTATTCGGAAATCGCCGTGCGCGCGGGAATGCCTTGCGCCTTGCAGGCGGCATAGAGGTCGCGCAGGAAGGGTTCGATCTGTTCCAGCTCGCGCAGGCCGTAGACCTGGGTCTGCCGTGGACGGCCGCCATCGGCGTCCAGCGCCGGCTGTGGGCGCCCCTCGGCATCACGCTTTTGGTCGAGCAGATAGAACTCCAGCTCGCAGGCCATCACCGGGTAATACCCCTCGGCTTCAAGCTGCTCGATCACGCGGATCAGCAACTGACGCGGATCGGCCGGCGTGGCCGGCAGGCCTTCGGTCGGGTGCATCGACACCTGCACGGCGGCGGTGGGCATCTGCCGCCAGGGCAGGCGAACCAGGCTGCCGGGCAGCGGATAGGCGCGGCAATCGATATCGCCCACCTCCCAGACCAGGCCAGAGTCCTCGACATCCTCGCCCTGGATGGACAGGCCGAGCATGGTGCTCGGCAGCGGCCGGCCGCTCTGATACAGCGCCAGCAGTTCCTCGCGGTGCAGCAGCTTGCCGCGCGGCACGCCATTGGCGTCGAGAATGAACAGCTCGATCAGCTCGATATCGGGATTGTTCGCCAGGAAGTCCTGAGCTTCCTGCACGGTGGCGAAAGTCGTCATGTTGCGCTCGCTTGCGCCAGTTCGGCGCTCGGTGTCCGCACGGCCCGTTCGATTCGTGAACAGGTTGCACAGGCAGACAAGGTGATAGCAGCGGCTGCGGGCATGGCGCAGCCATCGGTATTCAGCGGGCGGGGACAACGTCCGGCGGGCGGGCGTGGCGGCAATGCCACAGCGCCCAGAAGGCGAGAATGATCGTCAGCAGCGGGTTTAACCGCTCCAACAAGCGCCGCCGCGCGGGAGCGCGGTACAGCGGAACATGGACTTGGCAGGCCAGGGAGATCATGGTTTGGCAGCGTCGCACAGGGCTTGAGGTGCGTTAAATCGGGTTTTTCATACGCTTGGTTATGCGCCGACTAAACAATCCACTGACGAACCAACACCGCCCCGCAGGGTGCGCCGTGCGCACCTTAAGGTTCCGGCCGGTAGCCCAGACGCAAACCGCCCCAATGCTTGCCCTGCACCATGATCGGCACCGACAGATCGTGCATCAGCTCGCCGGTATCGCGCATGTAGGTCTGCAGCAGCAGCGCCTGCTTGTGGCTGCCGCAGCGGATGCCGGTGCGGTCGTTGAACAGGCGCTTGCCGCGGCTGCGGGTCGCGTCCACCGCCGGGTCGCCGCTGGGCGGATGGTTGAACGCGGCGTTGTGGGTCGCCACGTAGCCTTCCGGGGTGGTGGAAATGGCGAAGACCAGCCCTTCATGGCGCTTGAGCAGCGGCTCCTGCAACGCCGGCAGCACCTGGTCGGCATACTGATCGAAGCGCGTGCGGTACTTCTGTGGCTGGGTGCCGGCGATTGGTTGGTAGCGACGGTCGAACAGATCATCGAGGCTAATGCGACCGGCCTGCAAATCCTGCTCGAACTGCGCCGCAATGGCAGCGGCGCCTTCACGGGCCAGGTCAAAGGCGCGCTGGTGATAATCATCTAGGCCCACTTCGGCGAGCTGCTCGCTGACCGTCTCAGCTTGGCCGACCAACTGTTCAGCCGCGTCGGCCAGTTGCCGCGTCTGCCCTTCGCTGCCCTGCACGTCGTCCTGCAATTGCAGCGCAGCAGCCGACAGGCTGGCCAGACGCTGATGGTTGTCCGCCGTGCCGGCGCTGATCTGCGCCACCTGCTGCTCGACTTCCTCGGCCTGGTCGGCGATACCGTGCAGGCGGCTACCGGCTGTCTCTATCTGCTGCGCCGCCTGCTCCAGCTCGACGCTCTGACGCTGGATATGCGCAACCACCGCCGTACTCTGCTGGCGAATGTCGGCGATCATCTGGCTGACTTCCTCGGTGGCACTGGCGGTGCGCGCAGCGAGGTTGCGCACCTCGTCGGCGACCACGGCAAAGCCCCGGCCCATCTCACCAGCACGGGCGGCCTCGATGGCCGCGTTGAGCGCCAGCAGGTTGGTCTGGCTGGCGATGGACTGGATGACCTGGGTGACCTGCTCGATCTGCTCGGTACGGCTGCCCAGGCCATCGATCAGCTCGCGGCTGGCCAGGGTCTGCGCGCTGAGTTGCTGCATGCGTTCGATGGCCTGATTGAGTTCGGCCTGACCGTTAGCGCTGGCCTCACGCACATGTCGGGCCGCGCTCAAGGTGTGCTCGGCGCGGGCGGCGCTGTCCTGCTCGGTATGGGTGATGGCCTCGGCGGCCTGGCTGACCTGCTGCACCGCCGTCAGCTGCGATTGCAGACGACCGGCCAGGTGCTTGACCGCATGGGCCACCTTGGCTGCGGATAGCGCGTTGTGACAGGTATGGCGTGACAGCCCGCGGCTGAGCTCGACGAAGTCAGCGCTGGCGACCTGCTGCGTGGCGGGCGAACCGTCGTCGCGGCGCTGCCATGGCCCCAGCCAGGGCCACAGCGCCAGCAGCAGGAAAGACAACACGCTGACATAGGGCGGTAGCTGCACCTGCTGGTAGACCAGCATCAACGCAGCCAGCCCCAGGGCGTGGAGAAGACAGGCAACAGGTGAACGGACAAAGGCAGCTTGCATGACCGACCTCAGAGTTCTTGTTCTGGTGCGCGGCGAGGCGCTGTAGGCGGACGGGGTCACGGCGGGTTCTCTCCTTGAATATCCCACGCAACCTGGGCAGCAGGCTACGCGTAAGACAGGCCCGACGAAAAATAAGCGTGTGCAGGTCGGGCACCATGACCGGGATTCGAGCAGCTTGGAAGCACCAGCACCATAAAACTTTGGTAGCACACTGCCATGAATTTAGACGGTCAGGCCCGCGGCAGGCTGATCGAAAAGGCCTCCAGAGCAACCCTTGCCAGGAGCACATCTACTGTATCGACGCTTAACCCGGTGACATTAGCGAACGGCGGCAAGAGCACTGCGCCTCGGCTTCCATGGCCGGCTAGCCCACCATGCGATGGCGTTTCACGAAACGCCGGTCCAGCCAGTCCTTGCAATGACCGTACAGCTGCCCGCCGGCACTCCAGTCGTGCCACCCCAGCAGCGCCCCGCCGTCGCCAGTGGCGAGCAGAGCCAGGCTCTGCCACTGCGCGCGATACGGGCGCAGCGGGCGCCCCTGCAGCGCGGCCTGCAGATTGAAGCTCAGTACCGGTGCCTGGCGCACCGCGAAACGGCCGCTGCGGCGCATGCCATCGAGGCTGGCGCTGTCGCCGACGGCGAAGATCTGCGCGTGGGACTCGCACTGCAGGGTCGGACGAATGGCGATGAAGCCGGCGGCGTCGCTGGCCAGCTGGCTCGCCGTCAGCCATGGCCATGGGCGTGCACCACTGGCCAGTAACAGGCGCCGTCCACGCCACACCGGTTCATCGCCGCTGAGCAGCCAGTCGTCTTCGATGCGGCCGATCGGGCAATGCTCGCGCACCTGCACGCCGCGCTGGCGCAAGTGCCCCAGCGCGCGCAGGCGCAGCCCGGGGGCCAGTCCGTCGAGCAACGATCCGCCACAGAACAGCGCCAGCGCCGGCACCTTGTCGGCCAGGGCCAGAGCCAGCTCTACGCCACCGGCGCCACCACCGAGAATCGCCATGCGGCGTGGCTCGGCCTGCCACTGCTGCCAGCCTTCGAGCAGCCGCTCGATGGGTCTGGCAGCCAGCACCTGCATGCCATCGCCCTGCTGCGGAGGAATGGCCATACCGGCACCGACGTTGAGCGACAACCACTCGCTCTGAAGGCTACGACCATCGCCGAGTTGCAGGATGCGCGCATCGGCATCGAGCGCAGCGATCTCGCCCTCGATCAGGTCTACCTTGGCCGCGCGGCACAGTGGCTGCAGCTCCACGCGGCAATCTGCCGGGCTGAAACGGCCACTGATCAGCCCCGGCAGCATGCCGGCGTACCAGGCTTCCGGGCCCGGGCTGAGCAAGGCGATACGGCCTGGCGGGCGCTCCACCAACGCCCAGCGGCGCAACACACCAAGGTGGGCATGGCCGGCCCCGGCCAGAATCAGGTCGTACTGGGTCATGCGTTAATTGCATCCGTCGCGGTACTGGCTCGGCACTTGGCCGGCACAGCGTTTGAAAGCTCGATAGTCCAATTCATGCTCGTGCAGCAGGGCAGACCATTCTGCGGGCTCTGACGCCTGCCACGACACAGCAAAGTCACACTCGGGCAAAGAGAGTGTCGTTACACCTGCGTAACCGCAACCGTTGACCGCAAGAAACTTGTGACGTGCTGTAAGCCGTCATTCGTCGCGCGATCCAGACGGATGAGACTCGCAGCGCAATCATCACGCCAGTAGTCGGCTAGAATCCACATGCGCCCGACCGCTCCTCAGACAGAACAGTGTCCATCGGACTTCGGCGCCCTCGTAGTAGCCATGAGGCGCCCTGGATGCTCCGCCCGTTTCGCTCACTGCTATTGCTGCTCTGCCTGGCCTGCGTCATACCGGCCTGGGCGGATAGCGCGCTGCCGTTGCTCAAGCTCAGTGCCGCCGATCTGGTATCGCCAGTGAGCATCGAGCGCAGTGTGCTGCTGGAAGACCCCAGCGGCCATTTGACCGCCAGCGAAGTGCTGCAGCGCATCGGCGAGGAAGGCCAAGAGGTGCACGGCACTGCGCGCATCGGCTACACCCGCAGCGCCTGGTGGCTTGCCGTGCAGTTGCAGACACCGCCGGCAGAACGCTTGCAACTGATCATTGGCCAGACCTTCCTCGATGACCTGGAGATATGGCTGTTCGACGGCGACACGCCGCTCGGCCCGCTGTACAGCGGCGCAAAACGTCCGTTCGCCCAGCGTGGCGAGCCCTACCCCCAATTCCTGCTCAACCTGCCGCGCCTGGGCGAAGGCCCTCACAGCCTGCTGCTGCGCGTAGAGAGTCATTCGGCGATCAACCTGCCGCTGCAGGTAGTCGGTGCCGCGCAGGGCCAACAACTGATCGCCTACAGCTGGCTGCAGAGCGGCCTGCTGATCGGTGCACTGCTCGCCCTGGCGCTGTTCTATCTGGTCAAGTACAGCACCCTGCGCGAAGCGCAACTGGCCTACTTCAGCCTCACCTCGTTGTGTGTGGCGCTGTACAACGCCAGCCTGTACAACCTGGCAGGCCTGCTCTGGCCGCAGTGGTCGCTGCTGCCCAAGTTGCTGGTCAACCTGCCCACCGCCGGGATGATGATCTTCAGCTCGCTGTTCATCGCCAGTGCTCTGGGCCTGCACCTGGGCCGTTTGCGCTGGCTGCGCGACGCCTTGTTCGCAGCCACCTTGCTGGTCAGTATGGGCGGCGTCTTCGTCGACCACCCCCACGCCTATCAGACCCTCAACCTGCTGACCCTGGCCACCGGGCTGTACCAACTGCTGCTGATGGTGCTTGGCGTCCATCAGCGCCGCCCCTACGCCCCCGGATACATGCTGTGCTGGAGCGCGGCGCTGGTGCTGATGCTGCTGGTGCCGCTGAGCCGTGCCGGGCTGATTCCGCTGCCTGCCGGCTTTTATGCGTTGTATGCCTACCTGCCGGCGCTGAGCATGCTGCTGTTCGGCGCCCTGCTCGACAAGCAGCTGGAACGCGTACGCCGCGTGCTGCTGAGCAGCCAGGAACAGGCCATCGACAATCTGGAGCAGTACCAGGCGCTGTTCCGCCACAGCGGCGAAGGCATCTTCCGCTGCCAGCGCGACGGCCAGTTGCTGGAAGCCAACCCGAGCCTGGCGCGCCTACTTGGCAGCGAGACCCTGCCGGACGATCTCAGCCAGCTGTCCCTGCAGAGCCTGGTAGGGGAAACCCAGTGGCGCTGGTTGCTGCTGCAACTCGACGTGCAGGCCGGCGCGGTCAGTTGCGAATGCCAGCTGTACGACCTCGAGCAGCGCCCCCGCTGGGTCTACCTGTCGCTGCACCTGCGCCCGCATCAGGAGTCCATCGAAGGCATCGTGGTCGACCTCAGCGAGCGCCGGGCGCTGGAAGAACGCCTGCAACAGTTGGCCGCCCACGATGCCCTGACCGGCCTGCTGAATCGTCGCGAGCTGGAAAGACTGCTTTCGGAAACTCTCAGCGGCGCAGCCAAACGGCGCTTCAGCCACCTGCTGCTGCTGGGGCTGGATCGCTTCAAGCAGGTCAACGACCTGTTCGGCCATTCGGCCGGCGACCAGTTGCTGAAACAGCTGGCCGGCCAGTTGCTGCACCAGCTCCCGCGCCATGCCGAGCTGGCCCGCGTTGGCGGCGACGAGTTCGCCATTCTCCTGCGAGAAGTCGATGACGACGCAGCGCTGAGCCAGGCTGAGCAGTTGCGCCGCGCCGTCGAGCAGTTCGTCTTCACCTGGCAGGGACGACCCTTCCGCCTGCACGCCAGCATCGGCATGCTCGCGCTCAGCTCCGGCGTGCGCGACTGGGAAACCGCGCTGAACTGGGCCAGCAGCGCCAGCCAATTGGCCAAGCATCAGGGCCGCAACCGTGTGCAGCAGTTCAACCCGGCCGACGGCGCCTTGCTCGAACATCAACGCCAACTGCAGTGGATCACACGCCTGCGCGAGGCCACCGAGCGCGGTCATTTCGAGCTGTTCTTCCAACCGGTGCAGGCGCTGCAGAATGCGGCCAGCGGCCTGCACTATGAAGTGCTGCTACGTTACCGCGACCCACAGAGTGGCGAGTGGATCAGCCCGGCGCAGTTTCTCGACGCGGCGGCGCGCTACGATTTTCTCGGCGCAATCGACCGCTGGGTCGTCCAGCATCTGTGTGCCTGGCTGGCAGCCAACCCACGGCACCTGGCGCAACTGGCCCAGGTCAACGTCAACCTCAGCGCCAGCTCGCTGCTCGACTGCACCTTCCATCGCCTGCTGCAGGACGAGCTGCAGCACCACGGCTTGCCGCCCGGCAAACTGTGTATCGAGGTGACGGAAATGGTCGCCCTGGGTGAGTTGGGCGTCTCCGCGCAGTGGATCGAGGAGCTACGCAGCAAGGGGCTGAAAGTCGCCCTGGACGACTTTGGCAGCGGCTTCGCTTCCTATGCTTACCTGCGTCACCTGCCGCTGGATATTCTCAAGATCGACGGCAGCTTCATCAGTGGCATCGAGAACGATCCGATCAATCAGGCCATGGTCGGCTCCATGCGCCAGATCGCCGGACAACTGGGCCTGCTCACCGTCGCCGAATTCGTCGAGACTCAGGCCAGCCTGGACTGCCTGCGCCGCCTGGGCATCGACTACGCTCAGGGCTACTTCGTTGGTCGCCCGCAACCCTTGCGGCAACTGGCCGACGATGCGCGTCGCCACGGCACTCAGGAAGCCTGATAGAGCGCCGCCGGCAGGCGCTCGAGCAGCGCCGGATCCAAACGCAACATGCGCACGCAACGCGCCTCGACCAGGCTTTTAGGTGCCTCGTTGGCCGGTAACGCCAGCAGCAGGCCGCTAAGGTTGAGCACCAGTGCCTCACGCGAGAACACACCACTGCCCAGGCCGTAGAACGCCGCAATCAGCTCGCGCAGACCGAAGGGCAGGCGCCAGCGGATACGCAAGGCCGAGCCGAAGCTCGCCGAGCGGCGCTGCATCGCATCGGCGATCTGCGCATCGCTCAACTCACCGCCAGCTTCCTGCCAGTCCTGCAGGCTGCGCAGCAGCGCCAGCTCCCCCAGGTTGTGCAACAGGCCGGCGGTGTAGCACAACTCGGCATCCAGCTTCAGCTCCAACGCCAGCCAACGCGCCAGCTCGGCACTGCGTCGTGCCTGTTGCCAGGTGTGGCTGGCCAGCTCGGCCAGGCGCGGGTCACGCAACTGGGCGTTGCGCTGCACCGCCAGGCCGAGCACCAGGTTCAGCGTGCGCGCCACGCCCAAACGATGCAGTGCCTGGGCCAGGGTATGACAAGGCACGCCCTGATGCTGCGCGGCGGTGCTGGCGGCGGCGATCAGCAAGGCGGTGATCTGCGGATCACTGCCGAACACGGCCTCCAACTCGCCGAGGTCCTGCTCGCCGCTCTGCAACCCCTGGCTCACGGCATTGCGCACATCGCTGAGCAAGGGCGCACCCTGCCCCTCTTCGCGCACCGTATCGAGAAAGTCGCGCAGGTCGCTGACCAGCAACGGCTGACGCACCACTACCGCTGCCACTGGTGAGGGCAGTAGTGCCAGCAGGCGCTGACGCAGGCTTTCAGCATTGAAGGGTTTGCCCAGGTAAGCACTGGGCGCCAGTGGCCTTGCGGCCCGCACGCTGCTGGCATCCAGACGGCCGCTGATCAGTACGAACGGCAGCGCCGGTGTCCGTGGATGCCGACGCAGCTGTCGCAGCAACTCCAGACCATCGAGCCCCGGCAACTCGCCATCGGCGATAACCAGATCAGGCAGGCGACGTTTACAGCGCGCCAGTGCTGCCTGGCCATCGCTGAACTGCAGCACGTGGGCATCACTGCGCACGTCGAGCACCAACTGCTGCAACAGGTTGGACGTCCAGGGGTCAGCCTCGGCGATCAGAACTTCCACACGGTGAGCTGAAGCGGTCATGCGAGCCTCTGGACGATAGCGAAGGGGGAGCGCTTGCGCCGGCACTCCGTGCGAACCTGAGAAGTAGGTCAACTCCATGGTAACGGCGCAGTCTAAACCGCAGCTTTACGAGAAGTCAGCCGGCATTGGCCGGCTGCCCTGAAAATGGCTCAACGACAAAAACCTCAGGCATAAAAAAGCCCGCCGAAAGGCGGGCTTCTTCGTCAGGCAGCCGATCAATTACTTGATCTTGGCTTCCTTGTACATCACGTGCTTGCGTACGACCGGATCGAATTTCTTGATTTCGATCTTGTCAGGGGTGGTGCGCTTGTTCTTGTCGGTGGTGTAGAAGTGGCCGGTACCGGCGCTGGACACCAAACGGATCAGTTCACGCATGACTCTCTCCTTAAACCTTTTCGCCGCGAGCGCGCAGCTCGGACAGCACTACATCGATGCCACGCTTGTCGATAACACGCATGCCTTTGGCAGATACGCGCAGACGCACGAAGCGCTTCTCGGACTCGACCCAGAAGCGATGGTGCTGCAGGTTCGGCAGGAAACGACGACGGGTTTTGTTGTTTGCGTGGGAAATGTTGTTCCCGGTTACCGGACCCTTACCGGTAACTTGACAGACTCTCGACATGCCTCAGCCCTCTAAAACCACATGCCCAACCCGGCATGGGTTGGCCGCTTAAACTCAATGTCATTGGCGCTCGGCGCCGCGTTTCTCGAGGGTCTTACCGGGCGCACTGGATAGCGCAAGAACCGGGCCCCTAGAAAAGAGCGCTGCTTTATACCAGAAAGCCCTGGGAGCAACAAGGAAAACTGCAGGATAAAACACAACCCCGGGTCAGCAGACCCGCCGGGGGCCGGCCCGTTGGGGCCTGATCAAGATTTGACCGCTCGTCGCCTCGATCAGGTATTCAGCGCCCGGCAAATCGACTAGGGTTGCAAGCTTGCCGTCAACGCCAGGAATGAGGACCTCACCATGCGCCTGTTGCTCGCTGCTCTACTGTGCACCCCGATCCTGACCCAGGCTGCCACCCTCAGCATATGCACCGAAGCCAGCCCTGAGGGTTTCGACGTGGTGCAGTACAACTCGCTGACCACTACCAATGCCTCGGCAGACATGCTGATGAACCGCCTGGTCGAATTCGACGCCGAGCAAGGCAAGCTACTGCCGAGCCTGGCGCGCAGCTGGTCGATCTCCGCCGACGGCCTGGTCTACGACTTCACGCTGCGCGACGACGTGCAATTTCACCACAGCACCGACTTCACGCCCAGCCGCCACCTCGATTCTCAGGACGTGCTATTCAGCTTCCAGCGCATGCTCGACGAGCAGCACCCCTGGCATGCGGTGTCTGCCAGCGGTTACCCACACGCCCAGTCGATGCAGTGGCCCAGCCTGATCGCCAAGGTCGAGGCGCCGGATGCCCATAGCGTGCGCATTACCCTGAATCGCCGCGACGCCACCTTCCTCGCCACCCTGAGCATGGGCTTCGCCTCGATCTATTCCGCCGAATACGCCGACAAGCTGATGGCCGCCGGCACCCCGCAGAAGCTCAATAGCGCGCCGGTGGGCAGCGGTCCGTTCGTCTTCGAGCGTTTCCAGAAAGATGCCGTGGTGCGCTACCGCGCCAACCCGGACTACTTCGCTGGCAAACCGGGCGTGGATCGAGTGATCTTCGCCATCACCCCGGATAGCAACGTGCGCCTGCAGAAGCTGCGCCGCGGCGAATGCCAGATTGCCCTGTCACCGAAACCGCAGGACGTGCAGGCCATCGCTGGCGACACCAAGCTGAAAAGCGCACAGACCGCCGCCTTCATGACCGCCTTCGTCGGCATCAACAGCCAGCATGCGCCGCTGGACAAGCCGCAGGTGCGCCAGGCGATCAACCTGGCGTTCGACAAGGCCAGCTACGTCAAGGCCGTGTTCGAAGGCAGCGCCGAGCCCGCCAACGGCCCCTACCCACCAAACACCTGGAGTTACGCCAGCGAACTGCCCGGCTACGCGCACGAGCCGGCAAAAGCACGCGCCTTGCTGACCGAAGCAGGCCTGGCTGATGGTTTCAAGACCACCATCTGGACGCGCCCCAGCGGCAGCCTGCTCAACCCCAACCCGAGCCTCGGCGCGCAACTGCTGCAGGCAGACCTGGCCAAGGTCGGCATCGACGCTGAAATCCGCGTGATCGAGTGGGGCGAACTGATCCGCCGCGCCAAGGCTGGCGAACACGACCTGCTATTCATGGGCTGGGCGGGCGACAACGGCGACCCGGACAACTTCCTCACTCCGCAGTTTTCCTGCGCTTCGGTCGAGTCAGGCCTGAACTTCGCCCGTTTTTGCGATGAGGCGCTGGACAAGCTGATCGCTGATGGCAAAACCAGCAGCGATCAGAGCGAGCGCAGCCGCCTCTATCACCAGGCGCAGCAGATCATTCAGGAGCAGGCGCTGTGGCTACCGCTGGCCCACCCCACCGCCTTCGCCCTGCTCAGCGAGAAGGTGCAGGGTTACAAGGTCAGCCCGTTCGGCCGACAGGATTTCGCCTCGGTGCAGATCGCACCATAAGGCGCCATCGTGGTGGGCTGAAGCCCACCCTACACCCGAACCAGCTACATCCAGCCCAGCTCGGCCATCGACAGCGGTTCACCATCGCCAACGATGAAGTGGTCGAGCACGCGCACCTCGACCAGCGCCAGAGCATCCTTGAGCCGCTGGGTCAGTACGCGGTCGGCCTGACTGGGCTCCGACACGCCCGATGGGTGGTTATGGGTAAGGATTACGGCAGCAGCATTGTTGGCCAGCGCCCGCTTGACCACCTGCCTGGGATAAACGCTGGCACTGTCGATACTGCCGCGAAACAGCACCTCGAACGCCAACACCCGATGCTTGGCATCGAGGAACAAGCAGCCGAATACCTCGTGCGGTTCGTGACGCAGCTGCGCCTTGAGGTAATCGCGCACGGCCTGCGGGCTTTCCAGCGCTGAATCACGACGCAGGCGTTCGGCCAGATGGCGCCGCGACATCTCCAGCACTGCCTGTAGCTGTGCGTACTTAGCCGGCCCCAGACCAAGGTGTTGGCTGAACCCAGCCAAATCGGCTTCGAGCAGCGCTCTCAGGCTGCCGAACTCGCTCAGCAGATAGCGCGCCAGGTCCACCGCACTCTTGCCGGTCACTCCGGTACGCAGAAAGATCGCCAACAGTTCGGCGTCGGTCAGTGACGCCGCGCCCTGCTCCAGCAATTTCTCCCGCGGGCGCTCTGCCGCGGGCCAATCACGAATGCTCATGTACACCTCCCTGTACGGCACCTCTAAAAACTACCTGCGTTGCCATCACTGCGTTAAAAACAAGCTCGTGCGCGAGTCCGATCAAAATGTTCACTTACAGCACGTAAACTCCGCTTTCTCGCTTGTTTTTGCCTTGTGCTGGCTGCCTCGCCTACGTTTTTCAGAGGTGCCTCATCTAGCCAGGCGCCCGCTGTTCCGCTGCGGGCGCTGTGCTATCGTAGCCCATCTTTTTACACGGGGCCGGCCTGGGGAGGCGTTGGTCACGTGGCGCACATCCACCGGTTTATAAAAGGCAAGCCTATGCAGCGGCTGTATCGCAAACGCATCATCGTCGGCGTCGGGGGCGGTATTGCTGCCTACAAGAGCGCCGAACTGGTTCGCCGACTCAAGGATCAAGGCGCCGAAGTCCGTGTGGTGATGACCCAGGGCGGGCGCGAGTTCATCACCCCGCTGACCCTGCAGGCCCTGTCCGGCCACCCTGTGCACCTCGACCTGCTCGACCCCGCTGCCGAAGCCGCGATGGGCCATATCGAGCTGGCGCGCTGGGCCGATCTAATTCTCATAGCTCCAGCCACCGCCGACCTCATCGCACGGCTGGCCCAGGGCGTAGCCAACGACTTGCTGACCACGCTGGTGCTGGCTACCGATGCGCCGATTGCCCTGGCTCCGGCGATGAACCAGGCCATGTGGCGCGACGCCGCCACCCAGGCCAACCTGGAACTACTGCAAAATCGCGGCATGCGCCTGTTCGGCCCGGCCTCAGGCAGCCAGGCCTGCGGTGATGTCGGCCTCGGCCGCATGCTCGAACCCACCGATCTCGCCCAATTGGCCGCCGACTGCTTCCAGCGCCAGGCACTGGACGGCCTGCACATATTGATCACCGCCGGCCCGACCCAGGAAAACATCGACCCGGTGCGCTACATCACCAACCACAGCTCCGGCAAGATGGGCTTCGCCCTGGCCGAAGCCGCCGCCGAAGCCGGTGCCCGCGTGACCCTGGTCAGCGGCCCGGTGCACCTGCCAACGCCGGATCGCGTCAGCCGCATCGACGTGGTCAGCGCCCGCGACATGCTCGCCGCCTGCGAAGCCGCCATGCCCTGCGACGTGCTGATCGCCGCTGCTGCCGTGGCCGACTACCGCCCGGAAGTGGTCGCCCAGCACAAATTGAAGAAAGACCCCACCAGCGGCGAAGGGATGCTCCTGCAAATGGTGCGCAACCCAGATATCCTCGCCACCATCGCCAGCCGCGAGGACCGCCCCTTCAGCGTGGGATTCGCCGCCGAGACCGAGAACCTGCTCGAATACGCCTCGCGCAAGCTGCGCGACAAGAATCTCGACCTGATCGTCGCCAATGATGTGGCCAACCCCAGCATCGGCTTCAATAGTGAAGAGAACGCCATCACCGTGATCGACCGTGGGCTGCAGCCAACCAGCTTCGCCCAGACCAGCAAGGGCAAGATCGCCCGCCAGTTGATCACCCTTATCGCCGAACGACTGAACAAGAACTGACCATGCACGCTCTGCAAGCCAAGATCCTCGATCCCCGCCTCGGCCAGGAATTCCCGCTGCCGCAATACGCCACGCCGGGCTCCGCCGGCCTCGACCTGCGCGCCATGCTCAAGGAGGAGATCGTCCTCGAGCCAGGCCAGACCGTGCTGATTCCCACCGGCCTGTCGATCTACATAGGCGACCCAGGCCTGGCCGCGATGATCCTGCCGCGTTCGGGCCTCGGCCACAAACACGGCATCGTGCTCGGCAACCTGGTCGGCCTGATCGACTCGGACTACCAGGGCGAGCTGATGGTGTCGTGCTGGAACCGCGGCCAGACGCCGTTCACCATCGCCATCGGCGAGCGCATCGCGCAGTTGGTGCTGGTACCGGTGGTGCAGGCGCATTTCGAGCTGGTCGAGCAGTTCGACGAGACCCAACGTGGTGCTGGCGGCTTCGGCCACTCCGGTAGCCACTGATTCACACCCCACAGGACGACCTGCCGAGGAGCACCCACGTGAAACTCTTCAAGCGTACTGCCAAGGAAGCCGACACGGCTGCCAGCCTGGTGCCGAGCAAGCCCAAGAGCAAGACGGCGAAGCCCTCGCCGGGCGTGCTGCTACCCGGCCTACTGGCTGCCCTGATCGGCGGGGCCGCAGGCGCCGCGCTGTTGTGGTTTGCCGACAACAGCAGCAGTCAGGCACGCCAGGCAGAGCTGGTGCAGGCCATCGGCACCAGCCAGGCCGCTGCCGTGCAGCAGGCGCTCAAGCAATTGCAGGCCGACAGCCTCGCCGCGGCTCGTAACCCTGAGCTGTTGCAAGCACTGCAGAGCGGCGACAACCTGCGGGTCAGCGAAGCCGAACGGCGCCTGGGCTACTGGGACGGCGTGATCGATGCCCACCTTAATCGCCGCGGCGAAGCGGTACAGAACACCTCCCGTGCCGCGCCGATGAACTTCGCCGGTCTGGATATGCTGCGCCGCACTGAAAGCGGTCAGCAAGCCGCCACCGAAGCCTATCGTGTGGGTGAGCGCTGGCTGGCCTATAGCGCCGTGGCGCTGCGCCTGAGTGAGAGCCAGCCGGCCCAAGGTACGCTGCTGCTGGCCTTCGACCTGCAGCGCGTACTCGCAGCTGTGCCAGCGCTACCCGCCGAGTATGGCCAGGTGCAGCTGGTGCAGCAGTTCGCCAACACGCCGGCACAGGTGCTCCTACAGCGCGGCCAGGCAGGCGACGCTGCCGCTGCGCAGACCTTCTCTACCGGTAACCCTTACTGGAAGATCAGCTTCACCCCCGGCCCCAGCCTGACGCAAGGCAGCATCGCTCCGGCAATGCTCGGCCTCGCGTTCCTGCTCGCAGTGGGCGGCGCCCTGATCGGCATGATTCTGGTTCAGGGCGCGCTGCAGCGGCGCGTCAATCTCGACGCCCAGCAGCTTGGGCAAATGCTCAAAGAACTCTCTGCGGGTAAGAACGTCAAAGCCTTCAGCCTCAGCATTCCGGCGCTCGATGCGCTGGCCCAAAGCCTGGCACGATTACCGCGCCGCAGTAGCGCTGAAGGCAGCAGTACCCCCGCTAAAGGAACAGCCGCGGCCCCCGCCGTTCAGCCGGCAGCCAAGCCAGCCGAGTTGGTCGACCCGCTGTTTCAGGACACCGATATCCTCGATATCGACATTCTCGATGAAGACCAGGATCTCCTGGGACTGGAGCAGAGCCCCGCAATGAGCACTAGCCAAAGCGCCCCGAAACTTCCCGCCGATATTTTCCGCGCCTACGACATCCGTGGCGTGGTGGGCGACACCCTGACCGCCGAATACGCCTACTGGATCGGCCGCGCCATCGGCTCGCAGAGCCTGGCACAGGGCGAACCCAAGGTCATCGTCGGCCGTGACGGCCGCCTGTCCGGCCCAGAGCTGTTGCAGCAACTGGTGCAAGGCTTGCTCGACTGCGGCTGCGAAGTCACCGATATCGGCATGGTGCCGACCCCGGTCGTCTACTTCGCCGCCAACGTGCTGGAAGGCCGCTCGGCCGTGATGCTCACCGGCAGCCACAACCCGCCGGACTACAACGGCTTCAAGATCATCATCGCTGGCGACACCCTGGCCAACGAGCAGATCCTCGCGCTGAAAACCCGCCTGGACAACAACGACCTGGCCAGCGGCGTTGGCAGCGTGCAACAGGTCGATGTACTGCAGCGCTACTTCAAGACCATCCGTGACGACATCGCCCTGGCCAAGCCGCTGCGCGTGGTGGTCGACTGCGGCAACGGCGCGGCTGGCGTGATCGCCCCGCAGTTGATCGAAGCCCTGGGCTGCAGCGTCATTCCGCTGTTCTGCGAAGTCGACGGCACCTTCCCCAACCACCACCCGGATCCGGGCAAGCCGGAGAACCTGGTCGACCTGATCGCCCGCGTCAAAGCGGAAAACGCCGACCTCGGCCTGGCCTTCGACGGCGACGGTGACCGCGTCGGTGTGGTGACCAACACCGGCAACATCGTCTACCCGGATCGCCTGCTGATGCTGTTCGCCAAGGACGTGGTGTCGCGCAACCCGGGCGCCGACATCATCTTCGACGTCAAATGCACCCGTCGCCTGACCCCGCTGATCAGCGGCTATGGCGGCCGTCCGGTGATGTGGAAAACCGGCCACTCGCTGATCAAGAAGAAGATGAAGGAAACCGGCGCACTGCTGGCCGGCGAAATGAGTGGCCACATCTTCTTCAAGGAGCGCTGGTACGGTTTCGACGATGGCATCTACAGCGCTGCCCGTCTGCTGGAAATTCTCAGCCTCGAAAAGCGCAACGCCGAGCAGGTGTTCAGCGCCTTCCCCAGCGATATTTCCACGCCGGAAATCAACATCAAGGTTACCGAGCAGACCAAGTTCGGCATGATCGAGCGCCTGCAGCGTGAAGGCCAATGGGGCGAGGCGAACATCACCAGCATCGACGGTGTACGCGTCGACTACCCCAAGGGCTGGGGCCTGATCCGCGCCTCCAACACCACACCGGTGCTGGTGCTGCGCTTCGAGGCCGACACCCAGGAAGAGCTGGAGCGCATCCAGGACGTGTTCCGCGCGCAACTGCTCAAGGTCGCCCCCGACCTGCAACTGCCCTTTTGACCGATTTGTTCCAGGAGCCCCTGCATGACCCTCGAGCGTGACGCCGCTGCCCAAGTTGCCAAGGTACTGTCCGAAGCCCTGCCCTATATCCGCCGTTTCGTCGGCAAGACCCTGGTGATCAAGTACGGCGGCAACGCCATGGAAAGCGAGGAGCTCAAGCAGGGCTTCGCCCGCGACATCGTGCTGATGAAGGCGGTCGGCATCAACCCGGTGGTGGTGCACGGTGGTGGCCCGCAGATCGGTGATCTGCTCAAACGTCTGTCCATCGAGAGCCACTTCATCGACGGCATGCGCGTGACCGACACCGCCACCATGGACGTGGTGGAAATGGTGCTGGGTGGGCAGGTCAACAAGAGCATCGTCAACCTGATCAACCAGCATGGCGGTAGCGCCATCGGCCTGACCGGTAAAGATGCCGGCCTGATCCGCGCCAAGAAGCTCACGGTCAGCCGGCAGACGCCTGAAATGACCCAACCGGAAATCATTGATATCGGTCATGTCGGCGAGGTCACCGGAGTCAACACCGATCTGCTGAACATGCTGGTCAAGGGCGACTTCATCCCGGTCATCGCCCCCATCGGCGTCGGCCCGAGCGGTGAGTCCTACAACATCAACGCCGACCTGGTAGCCGGCAAGGTGGCCGAAGCGCTGAAAGCCGAGAAGCTGATGCTGCTGACCAATATCGCCGGCCTGATGGACAAACAGGGCCAGGTACTCACCGGCCTGACCACCGAGCAGGTCAACGAGCTTATCGCCGACGGCACCATATATGGCGGCATGCTGCCCAAGATCAAATGCGCGCTGGAAGCTGTGCAAGGTGGCGTGACCAGCTCGCACATCATCGATGGCCGCGTGCCGAATGCCGTTCTGCTGGAAATCTTCACCGATATCGGCAACGGCACCATGATCAGCAACCGCAAGCGCCCTTAAAAAGCGGCCGCTACGCGGCCTTCTGATGACCCTCTCCCGCTCGCGGGAGAGGGTGCCCGCAGGGCGGGAGAGGGCCTGGCAAACACATCGGCGCACCGCTGCCGCAGTGACTCACGGCAAAGATCGAGAATTTCGAGACGGTTGCGCCGCAGAGGTGAAGATCAGGGTTTACGCTGCGGCTCTCCAAACAACTCGGCCAAGCGCGCGCGATCAGCGCTGAAACCAGCCTCGGCTTGAGTGCGGATTTCCTTGTAGCGGGCGATATCGCGCTGCAGACGCTGCTGCTCTTCCTTGAGGTTATTGATCTGCGCTAGCAAGTGCTCCGGCACCTGGCGCCCGGCACGCTCGTGGTCGGCGGCCTGGCTCTGCAGGTTGGCTTGCTGGGTACGCACCGACTGCAGGTTGCCGCGAGCGACGCTGGTGACGCTGTCGAGCTCGGCCAGCTTGCGTTCGCGAGCACGGTCGACATCATCGAGATTGGCGTATAGCCGCAGCAGTTGGGCATCACTGCTGGCGCGAGCCTTGTCCGCCTGCATACGGGCGAACTCTTCAGGCGTTGGGGCCGGCGCGATCACTCGCACGACACGGCCCTGGTCATTGAGTACCTCATAACCCTTGCCGATGAACTCAGGCGGCACACCCTGGCGACTGAGCACCGTCACGCCCTTGTCATCAACGTAGCGATACAGCTCGGCAGCCACTCCAGACAGCGGCAGTAGCAAGCTACAGAGCAGCGTACAGCGGGTCAGGAACGGTGCAGGCATCAGGACTACCTTGTGCTAGGGCTAGATTCCGTACTCGGCGCGATAGGTTTCGACAGCCGGCAGATATTGCTTCAGTTCAGCATCCCCTGCCAGATATTCCAGTACCTGTTCCAGTGACACGATGCTCACTACGGGCATGCCGAAATCGCGTTCGACTTCCTGGATCGCGGACAGCTCGCCCTGACCCCGCTCCTGGCGGTTCAGCGCGATCAAGGTGCCGGCAGCCTGTGCGCCTTGGCCCTGGATGATCTGCATCACTTCGCGGATCGCGGTACCGGCGGTGATCACGTCATCGACGATCAACACACGGCCCTTGAGTGGCGCACCGACCAGGGTACCGCCTTCGCCATGATCCTTGGCTTCCTTGCGATTGAAGCACCAGGGCAGATCGCGCTGATGATGTTCGGCCAGCGCCACAGCAGTGGTCGCCGCCAAAGGAATGCCTTTGTAGGCCGGGCCGAACAACACATCGAAATCGATACCACTGTCGACGATGGCTGCGGCGTAGAAACGCCCCAGCTGCGCCAACGCCAGACCGCTGTCGAACAGGCCGGCGTTGAAGAAATAGGGGCTGGTGCGCCCGGACTTGAGGGTGAACTGGCCAAAACGCAGAACCCCGCGCTCGATGGCAAAACGAATGAAATCGCGCTGGTACGCTTGCATGAAAAGTCCCGGACGGCACGGATTTGGCTAGGAATTTAGCTAATGCTGGTGAGCTCGGGTATCATACACGCACGTGTTTTTGGGGGCCATTTATGCGGATCATCAGTGTGAACGTGAATGGTATTCAGGCTGCGGCCGAGCGAGGTCTGCTCAGCTGGCTGCAAGCCCAGAATGCCGACGTGATCTGCCTGCAAGACACCCGTGCCTCCGCCTTTGAAATGGACGACCAAGCCTTCCAGTTGGATGGTTATTTCCTCTATGCATGCGACGGTGAAGTGCCCAGCCAAGGTGGCGTGGCGCTCTACTCGCGATTGCAACCCAAGGCGGTGATCAGCGGCCTCGGCTTCGAGATGGCCGATCGCTACGGGCGCTACCTGCAGGCCGATTTCGACAAGGTAAGTATCGCCACCCTGCTGCTGCCAAGCGGGCGGGACGGTGACGAGAGCTTGAATCAGAAATTCAAGTTCATGGATGACTTCACCCATTATCTGGACAAGCAACGGCGCAAGCGCCGCGAGTACATCTACTGCGGCTCGCTGCATGTCGCGCATCAGAAGATGGATGTGAAGAACTGGCGCGACTGCCAGCAATCACCAGGCTTCCTGGCGCCCGAACGCGCCTGGATGGATGAGGTGGTTGGCAACATGGGCTATGTCGATGCCCTGCGCGAGGTCAGCCGTGAAGGCGACCAGTTCAGCTGGTGGCCGGATAACGAGCAGGCGGAAATGCTTAACCTGGGCTACCGCTTCGACTACCAACTGCTCACTCCGGGTATGCGCCGGAGCGTGCGTAGCGCCCGCTTGCCGCGCCAGCCGCGCTTCTCTCAGCATGCGCCGCTGATCGTCGATTACGACTGGATTCTCAGCATCTGAACGACGGATACGAAAAAGCCGGCTTATCGCCGGCTTTTTCTTGTCACTCGCGATCCTGCTTCAAACCATTCTCGGCCTGCTCCAGCAGGTCGCGTATAAGCATGTCATCGGCATAGCGCCTGCTCAAATCGAGCAAATGACCTTGAGCCTGCTCGAATTCATGCAGAGCTAGGTAGTTACGCACCAGGGCGATCTCGGTAATACGCCCCGGCTCGATCTCGAAAGCCGCCCGATTGTAGGCAAGCGCCTTGGGGTAATCGGCATACTGCTCACCGTTGTCGCCCAAATAAAGCAGACCCAGCACGTTGTTGGCCGCCAGACCACGTGGCTCCATGGCCTGCGCCTGCTCCAGCCTGGCAGCGGCCTCGGGTACGCGCCCCTGCATGAGGTCGGCGTCGGCCATGTTCACCAGGTAATCGTAGGAGCCCTGCGGATAGTAAGCTGCCGCCTTGGCCGCGTACTCGCCTGAACGTGGAAACTCACTCAGCTCGTAATAGCCCAGCGAGATGAAGCGAAGCGCATGAGCCTTCTCCGCATCCGTTGCAATAGGGCTATCGACTACCTTTTCGAACTTGGCAATCGCCTGCCGCGACTGCCCCGCGTCGTGCAATTGCGCAGCTTCGATCCTCAAAGCCTGCAGTTTCGTCTGCTCGGCCAGCGTCCGAGCAGCATCACCGCAGCCGACTAGCACTGTCAGAAACAGAGCCGGCATCAACATTCGCACGTTCATCAAACTATCCTTCCCTGACATGGCGGAGGTCACCCCCGGCCGTCCAACTCCATTGAATTACTTGATCAGCCGCCAGCTGAACGGGTAGCGATAGTTCTGCCCTTCATTGGCCTTGATACCGGCGATGATGGTCAGCACCAACGCGGCCAGACCCAGCAGCATCAGCAGCGGGAAGCCGATCACCACCACCATCAGGATGAAGCAGAGCACGGCGGCCAGCGCCACGCTGATCTGGAAGTTCAGCGCTTCCTTGCCCTGCGCATCGACGAAGGGGTCGAAATCCTTCTTGATCTGCCAGACGATCAGCGGACCGAGCAGATTACCGAAAGGGAACACCAGGCCGAGAAACGCGGCGAAGTGACAGAACATGGCCCACTGACGCGCTTCCTGACTGGGCGTCGGCAGCGGGTTTTGCATATCGTCATTCATCCTGGTGCTCCTTGCTCGTTACGGGTTTCAGTCGACCAGAGCGGCCTTCTGCAGTTCAAAGATCTCGTTCATGCCCTTCTGCGCCAGGGCCAGCATGGCGTTGAATTCGTCAGGCTGGAACGGCGTGCCTTCGGCAGTGCCCTGCACTTCGATGAAGCCGCCGGCATTGGTCATTACCACGTTGAGGTCGGTCTCGGCGGCTGAGTCCTCCAGGTAGTCCAGATCCAGCACCGGCTCACCCTGATAGATGCCAACCGACACTGCAGCGATCATCTGCTTGAGCGGCTCGCCTTTCAGCGCGCCACGCTTCTTCAGCACTTTCAGGGCATCGAGCAGCGCCACCATGGAGCCGGTGATGGAGGCAGTACGAGTGCCACCGTCAGCCTGGATAACGTCGCAGTCGACATACAGGGTGTTCTCGCCCAGCTTGGTCATGTCCAGTGCCGCGCGCAGCGAACGGCCGATCAGGCGCTGGATTTCCAGGGTACGACCGCCCTGCTTGCCGCGGCTGGCTTCACGCTGGTTACGCTCGCCGGTGGCGCGCGGCAGCATGCCGTACTCGGCAGTCAGCCAGCCCTGGCCCTGGCCTTTGAGGAAGCGCGGCACGCCGGATTCGACGCTGACGGTGCAGATCACCTTGGTATCGCCGAACTCCACGAGCACCGAGCCCTCGGCGTGCTTGGTGTAGTTGCGGGTGATGCGAATCGAGCGCAACTGATCGGCGGCGCGGCCACTGGGACGTTTCATCGAGCGATACCTACTTCATTAAGTGAAAACAGTGCGCATTATAGAGGTCGGGCGACTGCGGCGACATGCCGAATTGGGTAGGGTCGATTCACTGCGCTACAATCTTGCGTTTTTCGAGCCGACTTCCACGAGGTATCCCATGGTTCATAGCATGACGGCCTTTGCCCGCAACGAGCAGGCAACCGCCCACGGCACCCTGAGCTGGGAACTGCGCTCGGTCAACCACCGTTACCTCGAGCCGCACCTGCGCCTGCCGGAAGCCTTCCGCGACCTCGAAGGTGCGGTACGCGAAGCGCTACGCCAGGGTCTATCGCGCGGCAAGGTGGAATGCACCCTGCGCTTTGCCGAAGAAAGTGCCGGCAAGCAACTGCAGGTCGACAGCGTACGCGCGCGCCAGCTGATCACTGCCGCCGAGCAGGTCGCTGCGCTGATCCAGCAACCGGCTCCGCTCAACCCGCTGGAAGTGCTGGCCTGGCCTGGCGTGCTGGTGGCCGACTCGGCCGACCCGCAGGCACTCAACGCCGCCGCACTGAAGCTGTTCGACCAGGCGCTGGGCGAACTCAAGGCCGGCCGCGCCCGCGAAGGTGCCGAGCTGGCCAAACTGCTCAACGAGCGCCTCGACAGCATCCTCGAGGAAGTCGCCGCTCTGCGCGAACTGGTGCCGCAGATGCTCGCCGGCCAGCGCCAGAAGATCGAAACCCGCTTCGCCGAGATGCAGACCGAGCTCGATCCGCAACGTCTGGAGCAGGAGCTGGTTCTGCTGGCGCAGAAAAGTGACGTGGCCGAAGAGCTGGATCGCCTCAGCACTCACGTCAGCGAAGTGCGCCGCGTGCTCAAGGCCGGCGGCGCTGCCGGGCGGCGCCTGGACTTCCTGATGCAGGAGCTCAACCGCGAGGCCAACACCCTCGGTTCCAAGGCGTTCGATCCGCGCAGCACGCAGGCTGCGGTCAATTTGAAAGTCCTGATCGAGCAGATGCGCGAGCAGGTTCAGAATATCGAGTAACGCCAGCCAGACGGCTGCTATCTTTCGTCCATCGTTTTCCCAGGATCGTATTCATGGCCACCACCACCGGCACCCTCTACATCGTTTCCGCGCCCTCCGGCGCCGGCAAGACCAGCCTGGTCAAGGCCCTGATCGACAGCGGGGCGCAGATTCGCGTCTCGGTCTCGCACACCACCCGCGCCATGCGTCCCGGCGAGCAGGACGGGGTCAACTACCACTTCGTTGACCACGCGCAGTTCAATGCCATGATCGAACGCAGCGAGTTCCTCGAGCACGCACAGGTGTTCGACAACTTCTACGGCACCTCGCAGACCTGGGTCGAGCAGACCCTGGCCGAAGGCTTCGATCTGATCCTGGAGATCGACTGGCAAGGCGCGCAGCAGGTGCGCAAGCTGATGCCGCAGGCCAAATCCATCTTCATCCTGCCGCCGACCCAGGAAGCGCTGCGCCATCGCCTGACCAACCGCGGCCAGGACAGCGGCGAGATCATCGAGCGGCGCATGCGCGAAGCAGTCAGCGAAATGAGCCACTACGTCGAGTACGACTACCTGGTGATCAACGACGATTTCAACCATGCCCTTAGCGACCTGAAAGCCATCTTCCGCAGCAACCAGTTGTCGCAAACTCAGCAACAGCAGCGCCATGCCGGCCTGCTCAGCGAACTGCTGGCGTAAAACAGCGCTTCCATTGTCGCTGGTGATTTTTTAGACTATCCAGTCCGCTCGCCCGCTCGGGCCAAGCTTATCCGCACACGTTACGAGGAACACCATGGCTCGCGTTACCGTCGAAGATTGCCTGGACAACGTTGATAACCGCTTCGAACTGGTCATGCTCGCGACCAAGCGTTCGCGCCAGCTGGCCACCGGCGGCAAAGAGCCGAAAGTGGCTTGGGAAAACGACAAGCCCACCGTAGTTGCCCTGCGCGAAATCGCTGCCGGCCTGGTGGACTATGAAGTCGTCGCCCAGGAAGACATCGTCGAAGAAGAACCGCTGTTCGCTGCCTTCGAGGAAGAGGCCAACGAGCCTCTGTAAGTCGATGATGCCGGGTCGAAGTCGCGCGGCGCAGAGCCACAGCTGCCAACGGGAGAGTCTCCCATGGCTGGCATAGACGCTCTCGCCGACCGACTTTCGGCCTACCTCGGCCATGACCAGGTCAACCTGGTTCGCCGAGCCTACTTCTACGCCGAACAGGCGCACGATGGTCAACGCCGCCGCAGTGGCGAAGCCTACGTGACCCATCCGCTGGCCGTGGCCAGCATCCTCGCCGAAATGCACATGGATCATCAGAGCCTGATGGCCGCCATGCTGCACGACGTGATCGAAGACACCGGCATCGCCAAGGAAGCGCTCAACGCGCAGTTCGGCGAAACCGTGGCCGAACTGGTCGACGGGGTCAGCAAACTGACCCAGATGAACTTCGAGACCAAGGCCGAGGCGCAGGCCGAGAACTTCCAGAAGATGGCCATGGCCATGGCCCGCGACATCCGCGTGATTCTGGTCAAGCTTGCCGACCGCCTGCACAACATGCGCACCCTCGATGCCATGCCGCACGAGAAGAGCCGGCGCATCGCCAAGGAAACCCTGGAAATTTACGCCCCCATCGCCAACCGGCTGGGCATGCACAACATGCGCGTGGAGTTCGAGGACCTGGGCTTCAAGGCCATGCACCCGATGCGCTCCGAGCGCATTCGCGCCGCTGTGCGCCGCGCTCGGGGCAACCGCAAGGAAATCGTCGCCAAGATCGAGGAATCGATCCAGATGTGCCTGCAACGCGAGGGCATGGAAGGCGAAGTGATCGGCCGCGAGAAGCACCTCTACAGCATCTACCAGAAGATGCGCGGCAAACGTAAGGCGTTCAACGAGATAATGGACGTCTACGCCTTCCGCATCATTGTCGACAAGGTCGACACCTGCTACCGCGTGCTTGGCGCCGTGCACAACTTGTATAAACCCTTGCCGGGCCGCTTCAAGGATTACATCGCGATTCCCAAGGCCAACGGCTACCAGTCGCTGCACACCACGCTGTTCGGCATGCACGGCGTGCCCATCGAGATCCAGATACGTACCCGCGAAATGGAAGAGATGGCCAACAATGGTATCGCCGCGCATTGGCTGTACAAGTCCAACGAGGACGAAGTACCCAAGGGCAACCACGCCCGTGCGCGGCAGTGGGTCAAGGGCGTACTCGAACTCCAGCAGAGAGCGGGTAATTCCCTGGAATTTATCGAGAGCGTGAAGATCGACCTGTTCCCGGACGAGGTCTACGTGTTCTCGCCCAAGGGCCGCATCATGGAGCTGCCCAAAGGTTCCACCGCGGTCGACTTCGCCTATGCAGTGCACACCGACGTCGGCAACACCTGCATCGCCTGTCGCATCAATCGTCGCCTGGCGCCGCTATCGCAAGCGCTGGAAAGCGGCTCGACGGTGGAAATCGTCACGGCACCGGGCGCTCGCCCGAATCCGGCCTGGCTCAACTTCGTGGTCACCGGCAAGGCGCGCACGCACATCCGTCACGCCCTCAAGCAGCAGCGCCGCTCCGAATCCATCAACCTCGGCGAACGCCTGCTGAACAAGGTGCTGGCCAGCTTCGACACGCACCTGGAGAAGATTTCCCCCGAGCGCATTCAGACAGTGCTGGGCGAATACCGCCAGGAGGTCATCGAGGACCTGCTCGAAGACATCGGCCTGGGCAACCGCATGGCCTATGTCGTCGCCCGCCGCCTGCTGGCCGAGAGCGGCGACGAGACCCTGCCGAGCAGCGAAGGCCCGCTGGCGATTCGCGGCACCGAAGGCCTGGTGATGAGCTACGCCAAGTGCTGCACGCCGATTCCCGGCGACCCCATCGTCGGCTACCTGTCTGCCGGCAAAGGCATGGTGGTGCACATGGAGAGCTGCCGGAACATCGTCGACATCCGCCACAATCCGGAAAAATGCATCCAGCTCAACTGGGCCAAGGATGTCACCGGCGAATTCAACGTCGAGCTGCGCGTCGAGCTGGAGCACCAGCGCGGCCTGATCGCGTTGCTGGCCGGCAGCGTCAACGCGGCCGATGGCAACATCGAGAAGATCAGCATGGACGAACGCGATGGCCGGATCAGCGTCGTGCAACTGGTGGTCAGCGTACATGACCGCGTGCACCTGGCCCGTGTGATCAAGAAACTGCGCGCGCTCAAGGGCGTGATGCGTATCACCCGAGTACGCGCCTGACACAATTCCCCTGTTTCCAGTCTGTAGGCTGGGCGCTCGACCCAGCCAGTTCTCACAAGGAGCGATTCATGAGCAAGACCGTCATCACCAGCGACAAGGCCCCAGCCGCCATCGGCACTTACTCCCAGGCCATCAAGGCCGGCAACACCGTCTACATGTCCGGCCAGATCCCACTGGACCCGATGAGCATGGAGCTGGTCGAAGGCTTCGAAGCACAGACCGTGCAGGTGTTCGAGAACCTCAAGGCCGTTGCCGAAGCCGCCGGCGGTTCGTTCAAGGACATCGTCAAGCTGAACATCTTCCTCACCGACCTCTCGCACTTCGCCAAGGTCAACGAGATCATGGGCCGCTATTTCGAACAACCCTACCCGGCTCGTGCCGCCATCGGCGTTGCCGCTCTGCCGCGTGGTTCGCTGGTGGAAATGGACGCTATTCTGGTTCTGGAATAAGCGCCGCAGCGGGGCCTGAGGCCCCGCTCTTTCCTCCTCACTCTGCATGGAGATCACCATGCGTCTGCTTCCCCTGCTGCTCTGCGCGGCCCTGCTGGCCGGCTGTGCCAGTAAGCCCAACAACGACCCGAGCGGAACCTGGATCAACCAGGCAGCCATCGATGCCGCCCGCGAAAGCGGTCGCCTGCGCGAAGCCCTGCTCGCCTATGGTCCCAACCTCGAATGGCACATCGCCCCCGACCGTCAGCAAGCCAGCTACAGCAATGGTTTCGAGCTGGCCGAGGGCAAATTGCAGAGCGCCGGTGAGGGCCGTTGGCAAGTCACCTTCTACGGCGACTACAAGGAACAACTGGCGGTACAGAATGGCGAGCTGGTACAGATCGCCAGCGGTTACTGGCCCGAGCAGCACTTTACCCGCGTCGACAACCCCAGCGAATCCAAGGTCCTGGGCAGCAGCTTTGAACAGGCGTTGTACCGCGACTACCTAGGCGGCGAGTGGCTGATCGAAGAAGGTTTGGGTCAGGGCGGCCTGGTGCGCTTCAACAGCGACGGCCAGGTGCAGGGCCTGCCCGGCGCCGAACGCTTCGCCCTGTGTCTGGCGGGCGACTGCGCGGCCATGAGCGGCGAACATGACAGCCTCTGGCTACAGGCTGGCGACCAGGGTAGCCCCTGGCTATTCGTGCATGAAGGCAATCAGCTGCGCATCTTCGAAGCACAGAACCGTGCCCAGTTCGACGAAATGCCCGAGTACCAGCCCGGCCCACAACGCTGGCTGCTCAAACGCCGCTGATCCGGATGCGCCGCCTCCGGGCAGGAGCGGCGCCACGCTATAGAGCCCCCAGCAACAGCCAGCCTCCCAACGCCAGCAACAGGCCACCGCAAACGCAATCCAGCCAGCGCACGCGCCGCTGCAACCAGCCACGCCAGCGCGCGTGATCGAGCAGGCGCACCAGCGCCAGATCCCAGAGCAGCACCACCAGGGTCATCCACAGCATCGCCAGGCCCAGCCCCCATGCCGGCATTGCCGACTCGCGCAAGGCCCCGAATAGCCCGGCGTAGAACAGTGGCAATTTGGGATTGAGGCTGCTGGCCAGAAGGCCCTGGCGCATGCCCTTCCACACCCCGCCCTGCCTCAGCTGATCACCCTGCGGCAGGACCAGATCTCGCCGCGAGGCCAGCGCCTGCAGGCCGATCCAGGCGAAATACAGCCCGCCGACGACCTGCAAGCAGCGCCACAGCCAACTGCCCTCGGCGGGTAACAACGCCATGACAAAGAGCACCAGCAGCATGCTCAGCAGGTTGGCCAGCGCAATGCCGCAGGCGCAACCGTCGGCCTGGTGCCGGCCCTTGGCCAGAGCGGTGCGAATCAACAGAAAGAAGTCCGGCCCCGGCGACAGCAAGGCGGCGAAGTGAGTACCGGCAACCAGTAGAAACAACGCGAACATGGAACCTCCGTTTGGCGGAGGCAGTGTCGGCAACTGGCAGTGTCGATGTATTGGAAAAAACTCAGAGGAGCCCAGAGTATGCCATGTCACCCACCTTTCCATGTCCTAACCGGCGGCCCCGGTAGCGGCAAAAGTAGTTTGCTGGCAGCCCTGGCCCAGAAGGGCCAAAACGTCGTCGAGGAAGCCGGTCGGGAGATCATTCGTGATCAGCAAGCCATCGCCGGCCTGGGCCTGCCCTGGCACGACCCGAGGCTGTTCGCCGAACTGATGCTGGCGTGGGAGCTCAGGGCCCACCGCCAGGCGCTGACGAGGAAAGGGCCGGTGTTCTTTGACCGCAGCCTGGTCGATATCATCGGCTACCTGCGCCTGAACGACCTGCCGGTCGGCGAGCATCTGCTACAGGCGGTGCGCCAATTGCGTTACCAGAGGCAGGTCTTCCTGCTGCCGCACTGGCCGCAGATCTACCGCAACGACCACGAGCGCCGCCAAGATGCGGCCGAGGCCGAACGGACCTGCGCGGTGATGCGCGAAGCCTACGTAGAAGCGACTGATCGAGGTACCGCGAATGAGCCTGGCGCAGCGCCGCGACTTCGTGCTGCAGTGCAGTGGCCTCAACCCGTTGCCAGCGTGCGAAAACGCCCCGGAGTGACCCCGGTGAAACGGCGAAACACCCCATTGAAATGCGCCTGGTCATAAAAGCCCAGGTCCAGTGCGACACCGGCCAGGGCCTGGCCTTGCAACAACCTGCGCTTGGCTTCACGCACTCGACGCTGCAGCAGATAGGTGTGTGGCGGCACGCCATAGGCACAGCGAAATGCCTCGATCAGGTGGCGCGGGTGACGTTGCACCAAGGCACCCAATTGCTCAAGGCTGACAGCCTCGGCGTAGTGCGCTTCCAGGTAATCGCGCAGGTACGCTGTAACCCCGCTGTCGCGACATGCCGGGCGCGCCTCGCGCAAGCCGCCGTGCCGCACGAAGACCAGCTCCAGCAACGCCAGCAGTTCGCTCTCCAGCGCCAGCGCATCACCGCGCTCGAACTCGCCAGCCAGTTGCGCAAGGCTTGCAGCGACGCGGCCGTCGTCATGGGGGTTGAGTGTGCTGAAACCGTTGGGCAGGCGCTTGCGCCCGAGCAGCGCCGGCAGCCGCGACTCCTCGACATAGAGCATGCGATAGACCACACGCGCCGATTCGGCGTGCCCGGTATGTGGCTCCTCGGGATTCATCAGCGACAAGGTGCCGGCAGGCAGCGCATAGCGCTGACCACGACATTGATAGCCCCCCACGCCCTGTACGATGGCACCGATCGCGAAGGTATCGTGGCTGTGACGGCCAAACGCCTGCCCGGAGAAATCGGCATGAAACAGCTCGACGCCCGGCAACCACGGCTTGGCCAGAAGGCTGTTGGCATCCATCTCAGCGCTCGGCGAGGATCGCCGCGTAACCCTCGCGGTAGCTGGGATACTGTGGCGTCCAACCCAACGCACGAGCGCGGGCATTGCTGCAACGCTTGCTGCCGGCGCGGCGCACGCGCTGCTCGTCACTCCAGTGGCTCACGCCCAGTTGCTCACGCAGCCAAGCGACTACTTCGTGTAGTGGCGCCGGCTCGTCATCGACGCCCAGATAGCAATCGGCCAATGGCTTACCGGCAACGTCTGCCTGCAACAGCGTGGCGAGCAGCCCCGCTGCGTCATCGACATGAATGCGGTTGCCGTACAGCGGCGGCGTCTCGCTAACGCGATAGCCACCGCGCACCTGACTCAGCAACCACTCACGGCCGGGGCCATAAAGACCGGTCAAACGTACCGTGGTCGCCGGCAGGCCGCTGTCCAGCGCAACGCGCTCGGCCTCACGCATGATCACCGCAGAGAAACTCTGGGCCTCGGCCGGAGAATCTTCGTCGATCCATTCGCCCTCCTGCTGCCCATACACCCCGCTGCTGGAGGCGAACAGGATGCGCCGTGGTCGCTGGCCATGCTGCGCCAGCCAGCCCAGCACACGGCGCAGGCCATCGACATAAGCAGCGCGGTAGCCCGCTTCGTCGTGCTGGATGGCCGCCGCGCAATACACCAGGTAATCCAGCGGCCCCTGCGGCCAATCCGGCGGACAGGCATCGGCATGCAGGTCGCCCGCCAACGGTTCGATGGCAGCTGGCAACGCGGCCACGTTGCGGCGCAGGCCCAGCACGCGCCAGCCCTGTTCGGCCATACGCAGACCAAGACGGGTACCGACGTCCCCGCATCCGGCAATCAGCAAGCTGTTGCATCCCGACATGCTTTTCTCCATGACTTCTAGGCGACGGCGCAGTGTAACAGGCCCTTTGCAGCCGTCAGCGCACCGCAAGAGTGCTGGTGATAGGGCGATGCATACGCCAATGGCGAGATAGTTTTGCAACAGGCTATTAGCCCGGTTGGTTCATCTGTTAGCAAAGGCTATGCTTGTCGGCAATTTAATGGATAAACACTATGACCCTCACCGAACTGCGGTACATCGTCACCCTCGCCCAGGAACAGCATTTCGGCCGCGCCGCCGAGCGCTGTCACGTCAGCCAGCCTACCCTGTCGGTGGGCGTGAAGAAGCTGGAGGACGAGCTGGGCGTGCTGATCTTCGAGCGCAGCAAGAGCGCCGTGCGTCTGACCCCGGTCGGTGAAGGCATCGTCACCCAGGCGCAGAAGGTGCTGGAGCAGGCCCAGGGTATTCGCGAGCTGGCCCAGGCCGGCAAGAACCAGCTGACCGCACCGCTGAAAATCGGCGCCATCTACACCGTCGGCCCTTATCTGTTCCCGCATCTGATTCCGCAGCTGCACCGGGTCGCCCCGGACATGCCGCTGTACATCGAGGAAAACTTCACCCATATCCTGCGCGACAAACTGCGCACCGGTGAACTCGACGCCATCATCATCGCCCTGCCGTTCCACGAGGCCGATGTACTGACCAAGCCTCTGTACGACGAACCGTTCTACGCTCTGCTGCCGACCGGCCACCCGTGGGCGGCGATGGAGACCATCGACACCAAGCTGCTCAACGACAAGAGCCTGCTGCTGCTAGGCGAAGGCCACTGCTTCCGCGACCAGGTATTGGAGGCCTGTCCGACCCTGCGCAAGGGCGGTGATGACCACGGCAAGCACACCACCGTGGAGTCCAGCTCGCTGGAGACCATCCGCCACATGGTCGCCTCCGGCCTTGGCGTATCGATCCTGCCGTTCTCGGCAGTCGACAGCCACCACTATGCACCCGGCGTGATCGAAGTCCGTCCTCTCAGCGCGCCGGTGCCGTTCCGTACCGTGGCCATCGCCTGGCGCGCCAGCTTCCCGCGACCCAACGCCATTGAAGTGCTGGCCGACTCCATCCGCCTCTGCTCGGTCGCCCGCAGTCCGCAGACCAAGGCAGTCTGAGGCCAACAGTGGGCGAGCTGGCAGCGGTTTCCGTCACCGCGCTCAAAGGCGTAGGCGCCGCCCTGGCCGAGAAACTGGCCAAGGTCGGCCTGGAAAACCTGCAGGATGTGCTGTTCCACCTGCCGCTGCGCTACCAGGATCGCACGCGCATCACCCCCATCGGCGCACTGCGCCCGGGGCAGGATGCGGTGGTCGAAGGCATCGTTGCCGGCGCCGATGTGGTCATGGGCCGGCGGCGCAGCCTGCTGGTGCGCCTGCAGGACGGTAGCGGCACGCTGAGCCTGCGCTTCTTTCACTTCAGCCAGGCGCAGAAGGACGGCCTCAAGCGCGGCACCGCCCTGCGCTGCTACGGTGAAGTGCGCCCCGGCGCCACTGGCCTGGAAATCTACCACCCGGAGTACCGCGCACAGAGCGGCGACGAGCCTGCCCCAGTGGAGCAGAGCCTGACGCCTATCTACCCGACCACCGAAGGTTTGACCCAACAGCGCCTGCGCCAGCTCAGTCAGCAGGCACTCGCGCGCCTTGGCCCACGCAGCCTGCCGGACTGGCTGCCCGAGGAGTTGGCCCGCGACTATCGTCTGGCGCCCTTGGACGAGGCCATCCGTTATCTGCACCGGCCACCGCCGGACGCCGATGTCGAGGAACTCGCCGAGGGCCGTCATTGGGCTCAGCACCGCCTGGCCTTCGAAGAACTGTTGACTCATCAGCTGTCCCTGCAGCGTCTGCGCGAACAGGTACGCGCCCAGCAGGCACCCGCCCTGCCGCCGGCGAAGAAGCTACCGCAACAGTACCTGCAGAACCTCGGTTTCGCCCCGACTGGCGCACAGCAGCGCGTGGGCGCCGAGATCGCCTACGACCTGGCGCAGAGCGAACCGATGCTGCGTCTGGTGCAGGGTGATGTCGGCGCCGGCAAGACGGTGGTCGCGGCACTGGCTGCGCTACAAGCACTGGAGGCCGGCTATCAGGTGGCGCTGATGGCGCCGACCGAAATCCTCGCCGAGCAGCACTTTCTAAACTTCAGCAAATGGCTGGCACCGCTTGGCCTGGAAGTCGCCTGGCTGGCCGGCAAGCTCAAGGGCAAGGCACGCGCCGCTGCTCTGGAGCAGATTGCCGGCGGCTGCCCGATGGTGGTCGGCACCCATGCCCTGTTCCAGGACGAAGTGAAGTTCAAGCGCCTGGCCCTGGTGATCATCGACGAGCAGCACCGCTTCGGTGTGCAGCAACGCCTGGCCCTACGCCAAAAAGGCATCGACGGACGCCTCAGCCCGCACCAGTTGATCATGACTGCCACGCCCATCCCCCGCACCCTGGCGATGAGCGCCTACGCCGACCTGGACACCTCGATCCTCGACGAACTGCCGCCAGGGCGTACACCGGTCAACACCCTGGTGATCGCCGACAGCCGCCGCATCGAGGTGGTCGAGCGCGTACGCAATGCTTGCCAGCAGGGGCGCCAGGCGTACTGGGTATGCACCCTGATCGAAGAATCCGAAGAACTTACCTGCCAGGCCGCCGAAACCAGCTTCGAGGAGCTTTCCGCGGCACTGGGCGAGCTGCGCGTCGGGCTGATCCACGGGCGCATGAAACCGGCCGAGAAGGCCGCGGTGATGGATGAGTTCAAGCAGGGCAAGCTGCAGTTGCTGGTGGCGACCACGGTGATCGAGGTGGGCGTCGATGTGCCCAACGCCAGCCTGATGATCATCGAGAACCCCGAACGCCTCGGCCTGGCACAGCTGCACCAATTGCGCGGCCGAGTCGGTCGCGGTAGCGCCGCCAGCCATTGCGTGTTGCTCTACCATGCGCCGTTGTCGCAGCTTGGCCGCGAGCGCCTGGCCATCATGCGCGAGACCACCGACGGTTTCATCATCGCCGAGAAGGACCTCGAGCTGCGCGGCCCCGGTGAAATGCTCGGCACCCGGCAGACCGGTCTGCTGCAGTTCAAGGTCGCCGACCTGATGCGCGATGCCGACCTGCTGCCCGCTGTACGCGATGCCGCGCAGGCACTTTTGGAACATTGGCCACAACATGTGGCTCCATTGTTGGAACGCTGGTTGCGTCACGGCCAGCAATACGGTCAAGTGTGAACCTGTTCACAGGACAACCGTCGCCACGAACCTTTGCGCAAATCCTCGCTGGTTATACTCCGGGGCACATGCGCCAACGCTGGATATCGATATGACTGAAGCCGCCCTCGCCGCCAACGCCACTGCACAAGCACCCGCTGTGATTGTGCAACTGCTGGAGAAACTCGCCGTACCATACCAGGTATGCGCGGAGCGACCGGGTCAGCCAAGCGAGGCACGCCTGCAGGCCGTGCTGGTGGACGACGCCATCGGCGCCCTGCTGGTGCTCTACCCGCGTAGCCACATGCTCGATCTGTCGCGTCTGGCCGAACTGACTGGGCGCCAGCTCACCGCGGTCAAACCGGAGCGCCTGGAGCGCATGCTCGGCAAGCACAATCTGGCCGCCCTGCCCGGCTTGCCGCCGCTGACCAGCTCGCCCTGCCTGTACGAAGAACGCCTTCTGCAGGTGCCCAGCCTGCTGATCGAGTCCGGCCAGCCTGGCGTATTGCTGGAAATCCCCACCGAAGCCTTCAAGGCGCTGCTGAGCAAGGCCAGCGCCGCGCGTTTCGGTGAGCCGGTCAGTGCGATCAGACCGAACCTCGATCGCCCGCATGATGACCGCGCGGAAATCACCCAGGCCGTGCAGGCCTTTACCGCACGCCGCATCCAACAGCGCCTGGAAGAAACCATCGAGATTCCGCCGCTGCCGGAAACCGCACAGAAGATCATCAAGCTGCGCGTCGACCCCAACGCCACAGTGGACGACATCACCGGCGTGGTCGAGACCGATCCCGCGCTGGCAGCCCAGGTGGTCAGCTGGGCAGCCTCGCCCTACTACGCCGCGCCCGGCAAGATTCGCTCGGTGGAAGATGCCATCGTCCGCGTACTGGGCTTCGACCTGGTGATCAACCTGGCTCTCGGCCTGGCATTGGGCAAGACCCTGAGCCTGCCCAAGGATCAGCCGCAGCACGCCACACCCTACTGGCAGCAAGCGATCTATACCGCCGCAGTGATCGAAGGCCTGACCCGCGCCATGCCGCGCGCGCAGCGCCCTGAAGCCGGCCTGACCTACCTGGCCGGCTTGCTGCACAACTTCGGTTATCTGGTGCTCGCGCACGTCTTCCCACCGCACTTCTCGCTGATCTGCCGCCACCTGGAGGTCAACCCGCACCTGTCTGCCGGGTACATCGAGCAGCACCTGCTGGGCATCACTCGCGAGCAGATCGGTGCCTGGCTGATGCGCCATTGGGATATGCCGGAAGAGCTATCCAGCGCCCTGCGCTTTCAGCACGACCCATCTTATGCCGGCGACAGCGCGGCCTTCCCCAACCTGGTGTGCCTGGCCGTCAGCCTGCTGCGCAACCGGGGTATCGGTGCCGGGCCGCAGAGCGAGATTCCTGATGAGCTGTTCGAGGCCCTGGGGCTGAGCCGGGAAAAAGCCGAGGACGCAGTGAGCAAGGTGCTCAGCGCCGAGGTCGCCTTGCGTGAGCTGGCAGCGCAGTATCAGCAGCCGCAATGAGCGGCTGCTAATTCTCTAACCCTCGAGGATGGGCTGCTCGCTCGCACCGAGCGGCCAACGCAGCCTTACAACTTGCCCGCCGTCTTGCGCAGCTTCTCCCGACGCTCGGCGAACAGCTGCGGCACCACTTCCAGGCTGATGGCGAGCAGTTGGCTGACACTGGAATGCTCGTAGAGCGCCGCATACTCGGCGAGTTGATCGCTGGGCATCTGCCGGTAGGCATAGAACATGAAGGTTTCCACCGCCTGCTCGCTGGACTGGCGGATGGCATCCGCCTGCTTTTGCGTCTGCGCCTGCAGTTCGGCCTCGCTGAGATTCTCGCCCCGCGCCTTTAGTGCCAACAATGCCTGGGTCTTGCCGACTTCATAACGCAGCAGGCTGGCCAGTTCGGTTGTACGCGCGGCCGCATCGAGACGCTTGACCAGGTCAAGACGCGCACCTCGTGGCGGCTGTTCCTGCAGGCGCTGACGGTATTCAGCCAGGCCTTCGGGCTGCTCACCGACGGCACGCTCGGCAGCGGTGAAGCGCTGCGCCAGGGGGCTATCGAGGCGCTCGCGAGCCTGCTCACCCTGCACGGCATCGAAGCGGGCCCCGACGCGTTTGGCCAGGTCCAGACAAAAAGCCTCACCAGCGAACAACTCAGCGATGCGCTTCTGTTCGGCTTCATCCTGGCCGCGCTGCACCAATGGCGCGCTCTGCTCGCAGAGCAGATGGATACCGGCGAGTTCGAACAGTGGTAACAGGGTTTTGGCAGACGCCGACTCGGCCCGTGCGGTGGTGGCGGCCAGCAACAGCAGAGGTAACAGGAAAAGACGCATGGTCAGGCTTTCCACAGGAACGTGCCTGGAAGCCTAACCAAAGCGTGGCGTCGCGGCCAGCCGCGACGCGCATCAGTGCTGATCAGGCAGCCTTTTTCGGCGCCTCGGTCTTCTTCTTCGGCACCAAGTACTTGGTCAGGCCCTGGAACCACATGACCAGCGCCGGGTTGCCCTGGATCTGGATGTCCTTGTTCTGGATGCCCTGCATGAAGGCCAGCTGCTTGTTCTTCGCGGTCATGGTTGCGAAGCCGTAGGCGCCATCCTTGAAACCGATGGCGAACGCGGGGTCCTTGGCGGTACCGCGCTTGCTGGTGACGCGTTGCCCAGCAACGATGAAGTGGCGTGCGACCTTGCCGTCAAGGGTGTGCAGTTGGAAGACCATATCGCGACCTTCGAGCTGCTGGCGGAACGCCGGATTTTCACGACTGGCCTTGGCCATCAGGCGGCCCAGCATCCACAGAAGAAAACGGAATTTCATGCACAGGCTCTCGTGATCGAAGATGATGGCCGCGCATTGTAGTGATTTTCTTGCAGGACTACAGCCCATCTAAAGCATGGCTGTATCTGCCAATTTCGCAGCCTGGCTGCGCAAGGGGAACCCGGAGCCGAGCGGCTCCGGGTAGCGGGCTCAGTTGACCGCGTCTTTCAGGGACTTGCCCGGTTTGAAGGCGACGGTGTTGCTGGCCTTGATCTTCACCGGCTGACCGGTCTGCGGGTTCTTACCAGTACGGGCGCCACGGTGGCGTTGGACGAAAGTACCGAAGCCAACCAGGGTCACACTGTCCTTGCGGTTCAGTGCACCGGTGATTTCTTCCAGTACGGCGTTGAGTACACGATTGGCCTGATCCTTGGTCAGATCAGCCTTTTCGGCGATGGCGGCGGCGAGTTCCGGTTTACGCATAATTGCCTCTTTGACGGTTTTTTGTTGTTGTGTCCGTGCTGTCCTTCCAGAACAGCGCCCAAGGCGCCGCAACAGCTCTGCGCTGCGGCAGACCCTTGGGAGAATGGCATGCCGCATCGCACTGCGCCAGTGTCGCCAGCCACTTTAACCAGGCAATTTCGTGGCGTATCCGACAGAACGACAGGCAATCATGCCAGTAGCGCTGGTAATTCCTTGTTCAGTGCCAGTTTCTCCTGCACCGCGGCGCCGGTCAGCGCATAGCCGAGCAGCGCCCCAGAGGCCTCGCGGCAGAGCGCCTTGATGTCGCTGCCGGTGCCTTCAACCGTCCATTCACCCTGGCTGCCACGCGGCGGTGGCGAGACCACCAACGGGCATGCCGGCGTCTTTACCGTCACCGGCATCGGTCCGTAGCTGACCGCCGTGGGCTCACCAGCCAGGGTCTTGGCCAGGGCCCGGGCACACGCCATCAGCGGCATGACGTAGAGCAGATTGAGACCCTCGACCTCGGCGCAATCGCCCAGGGCATAGATGTTGGCGTGCGAGGTGCGCAGCTGGCGGTCAACCATCACCCCACGATTGATGTCGAGACCGGCGGCCGCAGCGAGCGCGGTGCGCGGGCGCAGACCCACAGCCGAGACCACTGCATCGCACTGGATCAGGCTGCCGTCGGACAGCGAGGCCTGCAGCGCGTCCCCCTGGCGGTCGAGACTCGCCAGCACCGGGCCGAGATGGAAACGTACCCCCAGCCCCTCCAGACCGGCTTGTACGGCAGAGGCCGCCGCCGAATGCAGCAGGCCGGGCATCACCTGCTCGCAGGGTGCCAGCAGCTCTACCTCATAGCCGCCGGCACTGAGGTCGTTGGCAAACTCGCAACCAATCAGCCCGGCGCCGAGGATCAATACCCGACGCTTGCCGGCCACGGCGCTGCGAAAGCGCGCGTAGTCTTCCAGGTCATTGATCGGAAACAGTGCATCCTGGGCATCACCCTCTACCGGGACGCGAATAGGCTCGGCGCCCCAGGCCAGTACCAGGTCGCGGTATGGCACGGCTTCTTCACCGATCCACAAGCGTTTGTGGCCGGGGTCGATTCCGGTGATACGGGTATGGGTGCGAATTTCCGCGTTGAGCTGCTCGGCCATGGCTCCAGCTTCGGCCATGGCCAGACCGTCGGCGTCCTTGTTCTTGCCGAAACCGGTGGACAGCATCGGCTTGGAGTAGGAGCGGCCGTCGTCAGCGGTGATCAGCAGCAGAGGCGTTTGGGTGTCTAGCTTGCGCCATTCCTTGGCCAGGTTATAGCCGGCCAGGCCGGTGCCGATGATGACGACGGGTGCACTCATGCGCTCTTTCCTCACGATGAAAACGACGCGACGACCCACCGGCCGCCGCCCCAGATAGCGGGATGACACCCTACTGGATCAGGTACGCGCTGGCCAGATGAGGCTCAGTCAGCCATTCGGAGGTTAGGGGAAAGATGCAGTGCGGCAATCAGGGTGGACCGCCTGGCAGGCCAGGCGGTCCAGGTGGCGCTTAGAACGCCAGGCCTACGCGCAGGCCGACTTGCTCCTGCTTGAGCTTGCTGCGCTCGGCAACAGCACTATTGCTGTCGAGCTCATAGCGGGTCTGGGTGTAGTACAGGCTGGTGCTGATCGGCAGGCTATTGATGCCCTTGTTCCACAGCACGGTCAGCTCGCCGTAAGGATTGACCTTGTCCTTGAGGTCCACGGAGTCGCTGTCGCCATCGACCTTCAGACGCGCTTCGGAGTTGATGGAGTAGCGTGCCCCCACTTCCAGGCGCAGGGTGTAGTCAGGCGTCAGGTAGTTGTAGCCGAGGCCAGCCTTGGCGAAGGGCGACTTGCTGGTCAGCTTGACGTTGCTGTCGAGCGGGCCGACGTTGTCCTGCTCGATACGGCCCCAGTCGTAACCACCACCGACGATCACGTCGACGTAATTGTTGGTGCTCAGCGCGGCACGCAGACCGAGGTCGATGTCGGCACGTGCGGACTTGTATTCCACATCGTCCTTGTCACGGTATTGGCCTTCGATCCCCGCCTGGTAGATGAAGCCCTCCTGCCCGGTCAGCTTGTTACCGAAGTGGTAGAACAGGCCGCCCTGGTTGAGGCGCTCCTTGTCGCTTTCATCGTCCACGGTGAGCTTGTACTGGTTGTGCGAAGCGATGACACCGAAGGTCGAGATTGGGTCGGTGACCGAGTCTGCATAGGCCTGCGAGGCGCCCGCCAGGCAAAGGGCGAGTGTTGCTTTGGGGGTTATGCTGGACAGCTGCATGACGATTTCCTTGGCAATGAGTGGATAACGCCGCCCACCGGGAGGTGGGACGCAAGTACCTAGACTTGCGATGCAGGGAGTCATTCGGCAAACCTGACGAGCGGTCTCGAAACTGAACAAGCCCTGAACAGGCCTGGATCCGAGGGAGAAATGTTGACCGGATAGACAGCCCGTTTTGAGCCTCTGCGCAGAGAGAGGCGCCTTCAGTTGGCGCCTTGCGGACTCAGTCCAGCTTGACCACCTTGGCGAGGACCACCTTTGGCCCCTTCATCTTCTTGACGATGATGCGCAGGCCATCGGTTTCCAGCACTTCCTCTTCATCAGGCATGCGCTTGAGCGTCTCGTAGATCAACCCGGCGAGGGTCTCGGCCTCGATATGGTCGAGGTCGACGCCGAGCAGGCGCTCGACCTTGGCCAGCGGCGTGTCGCCGCGCACCAGCAGCTTGCCCGGCTGGTAGGCAAGAATGCCGCGCTCGGCCTTGCGGTGTTCGTCCTGAATATCGCCAACCAGCGCTTCGAGCACGTCCTCCATGGTCAGGTAGCCGATCACCTTGCCGTCGGCCTCTTCGACCAGGGCGAAGTGCGCGCCGCCCTGGCGGAACTGCTCGAGCAATTGCGACAGCGGCATGTGCCGGCTGACGCGCTCGAGCGGGTGCATCAGATCCGCCAGTTTGAGCGCCGACGGCAACATCTCCAGCAGTGACAGGTGCAACAGCAGGTCCTTGATGTGCAGCACACCGACGAACTCGCCCTTGCTCTCGTCGAAGATCGGGTAGCGGCTGTACTTGTGGCGGCGGAAGGTGGTGAACACCTGATCCAGGCTGGCATTGAGCTCGAGGAAGATCAGGTCTTCACGCGAGTTGGCCCAGTCCACCACCTCCAGCTCGCCCAGCTCGACCGCCGAAGCCAGCACGCGCAAATCCTGGTCGTTGTCGCTGGTGGCACGGCTGGAATGCAGGATCAGCTTGAGCTCTTCACGGCTGTAATGATGCTCGTGGTGCGGCCCCGGCTCGCCCTGCCCGGCGATACGCAGAATGGCGTTGGCGCTGGCGTTGAGCACGAAGATCGCCGGGTACATCAGCCAATAGAAGGCGTACAGCGGCGCGGCCGTCCACAACGACAGCAGTTCCGGTTTACGAATTGCCCAGGACTTGGGCGCCAGCTCGCCGATGACGATGTGCAGATAGGAAATGATCGAGAACGCAGTGAAGAAGGCGATGCCGTGAATCAGCTTGGGTGACTCCACGCCAACGGCTACCAGCAGCGGCGTCAGCAGCTCGGCGAAGGCCGGCTCACCGACCCAGCCAAGGCCCAGCGACGCCAGGGTGATACCCAGCTGACAGGCCGAGAGGTAGGCGTCCATCTGGTTGTGTACGGTGCGCAGAATATGTCCGCGCCAGCCATGGGCTTCGGCCAGGGCATCGACCTTGGTCGCGCGCAGACGCACGATGGCAAACTCCGCGGCGACGAAAAAGCCGTTGAGCAGAACCAGAAACAGGGCGAACAGCATGAGGCCGAAATCGGCGAAGTAGGCAGAAGCGGGGAGACTCGTGGAGGGGTCCATGAAGGTTCGGATTGGCCAAAGATCGCTAGAGGTTGGAGCTTCGCCGCGCCGAATGCAAGCACTCAGCGCGCGCGCTGCACCATCTGCGCCGGGGCGAAATGGCAGGTGAAGGTGCTGCCCTTGCCGGGAACGCTACTGATCTCCAGGTTGCCACGGTGACGCAGCAGCACATGCTTGACGATGGCCAGGCCAAGGCCAGTGCCACCGGTGTTGCTGGCGCGGCTCGAATCAACGCGATAGAAGCGCTCGGTCAACCGCGGCACGTGCTTGGCCTCGATGCCCATACCGGTATCACTGACCGACAGGTGTGCACCCTGCTCGTCACCCCACCAGCGAATGCGGATGTCGCCACCGGCCGGGGTGTACTTCACCGCATTGAACACCAGATTGGAGAAGGCGCTACGCAGCTCTGCCTCACTACCTTTGAGCTTCAGGTGCGGATCGGCCTCCAGGGTGATGCGATGCTGGTGCTCACCAGACAATGCCTGGGCATCGTTCTTGATCGACAGCAGCATCAGGTCAGCCGCCACGGGCTGATTGTCCGACGGGTAGTCGGTGGCCTCCAGCTTGGCTAGCAGGAGCAGATCGTTGAGCAGGGTCTGCATGCGCGCGCCCTGTTGCTGCATCTGCTGCAATGCGCGTAACCAGCGCGGATTGATCGCTTCGACGTTGTCCAGAAGCGTCTCCAGATAGCCGGCGATCACCGTCAGCGGCGTGCGCAGCTCGTGGGAGACGTTGGCGACGAAGTCCTTGCGCATCTGTTCCAGCTGATACAGGCGGGTGACATCACGCACCAGCAGCAGGTGCTCGCGATTACCGTAGCGGGTGATATGGAACTGCAAGCGGCGGCGATCATTGATCGGTGAAGGAATCTCCAACGCATCGGCATAGTTGCCACGCTCGAAGTACTCCTTGAAACGCGGGTCGCGCACCAGGTTGGCCAGTTGCTGGCCACTGTCCTGCGGGGTTTTCAGGCCCAGTAGCGTTTCCGCTGCACGGTTCCACCATTCCAGGTTGCCATGGCTGTCGAGCATCAGCACGGCGTCCTTGAGGGCGGCAGTGGACTCCTGCACCCGGTCGATCACCGCCTGCAAGCGGCCACGCGCCTTCTGGTTACGCCGTTGCAGGTGGTAGATGCTGTCGAACACCTCGCCCCACAGGCCGTAGCCATCCGGCGGCGGTTCGTCGGGTTTGTGCTCGCGCAGCCATTTGTGCAGGCGCAGCAACTGGCTGAGGGTCCAGCCCAGATGAATGGCCAAGCCGCCAGCCAACACCCAGGCGTACTGGCCGGTGATGAAGCCCAGCAGCAGGCAGGCACCGATCAACAGCAACAGCCGGCGCACCACGGCGCCACGCCAGTTTTGATTCACGATGGAGCGCATCCTTGTCAGAAGAGCGAGTGCGCAGAAGCACCGCGTCAGCGATCAACCTTTGGTGGAGAAACGATACCCAGTCCCGCGCACGGTTTGTACCAGGTTTTCGTAGGCATCACCGAGCGCCTTGCGCAGGCGACGAATATGCACGTCGACGGTGCGCTCCTCGACGTAGACGTTGCCGCCCCAGACCTGATCGAGCAGTTGACCACGGGTGTAGGCGCGCTCCTGATGGGTCATGAAGAACTGCAGCAGACGGTATTCGGTCGGGCCCATCTCGGCAGGTTTGCCGTCTATGGTCACGCGGTGGCTGATCGGGTCGAGCAGCAGGCCACCAACCTCGATCGGCGCCTCGCCATCACTTGGGCCGGCACGGCGCAGCACGGCCTTGAGGCGGGCCACCAGTTCACGCGGCGAGAAGGGCTTGGTGATGTAGTCATCGGCGCCGACTTCCAGGCCCTGGATCTTGTTGTCCTCTTCGCCCTTGGCGGTGAGCATGATGATCGGGATATCGCTGGTCAGCTCGTCGCGCTTGAGCCGGCGCGCCAACTCGATGCCACTGGTGCCGGGTAGCATCCAGTCGAGCAGGATCAGATCGGGTTTACGGTCGACGATCACGGCGTGGGCCTGCTGGGTATTTTCCGCCTCCAGGCACTCGTAACCGGCCATCTCCAGGGCCACCGCAATCATCTCGCGGATCGGTGCTTCGTCATCGACGATCAGGATGTTCTTGCCAACCATGGTCCTGCCTCGGTTCGTTCAACTGTCTGCGCGCATTAGATAACGGAATTATTGCAGCGATATGACAGATGCGCGGCAGCACTTAACGCAACGCGTAATCCAGCACGATCCCGACGAAGATCGCCAGCCCCGCCCAGTGGTTGTGCAGGAAGGCGTTGAAGCACACCAATGGCTCGCGACGGCGGGTCACGTGGAACTCCCAGGCGAAGCAGGCGGCGGCCGCCAACAGGCCGAGGTGGAAGTACAGGCCCAGCTCGAAGCGCGCGCCAGCCAGCAGCAGGCAGAGCAACGCCAGCCCCTGCAGGATGGCGATGATCAGGCGGTCTGCATCACCGAACAGGATGGCCGTGGACTTCACCCCAATCTTCAGGTCGTCCTCACGGTCGGCCATGGCGTAGTAGGTATCGTAGGCCACGGTCCACAGCAGGTTGGCAATGTACAGCAGCCAGGCTTCGGGCGGCAGACTGCCGGTTTCGGCGGTGAAGGCCATCGGCATGCCCCAGGAGAAGGCCGCGCCGAGCACCACCTGCGGGTAGAAGGTGTAGCGCTTCATGAAGGGGTAGCAGGCAGCCAGGGCCAGGCCGCCGAAAGACAGCCAGATGGTGGTGGCATTGGTGAACAACACCAGCACGAAGCTCAGCGCCACCAGCACGGCGAACAGCACCAGCGCCTCGCGCGGCTTGACCTTGCCGCTGGCCAGCGGGCGCGCTTTGGTACGGCTGACGTGACCATCGAAGTTGCGGTCGGCGTAGTCGTTGATCACGCAACCGGCGGCCCGCATGAGGATCACGCCGACGACAAAAATGAACAGGTTCTTCGCGCTCGGCACGCCTTCGGCCGCTACCCACAGTGCCCACAATGTCGGCCACAACAGCAGATAAATGCCGATGGGCTTGTCCAGGCGCATCAACTGAATGAAATCCCAGGCGCGCGGGTGCAGGCGGGTGGTCGATTGCAGCAGGCGGGTGTACATCGAGGCGTCTCCGTGCAGGTTGCGCGGATTATACGAGGAAGCGTGTGTGGGAGGCGCTTTAGCGGCGATGCTCACCGCCACAAGCGGTTCAACGCGTAGAGCCTACTCGGCTTGGCTTCCTGCGTCGCTCTACCTCCTGCATCCATGCAGCGTGTAGGGCGTACTAGCGAAGCAGTACGCCATGTGCCTGACAAACAACAGGGATTAGCCTGAGTAGACAATGCTAATGCGAACGCTAGGCCTCGATGCCCGCCGCCCGCCAGAAGTCAGGCAGAAACACCTCGGCCACCAACACACCGAGCGCACCCCGGCTGAAGCACGAACGCCGCGCCCACAGGCGCTCTTCGCACACCTCCTGCGGCAGCCAGGCAGCTGGATAACGGCAGGCTTGCAACTCACCCCGATCAAAGGCCCGGTCACTGAACAGCAGCTCGCCCAGCGAGCGACTGCCCAGCTCGGCCAGATTCAAGCCGGAACCTTCCAGCGCACTGCGCGCGGCAACGCTACGGGCGAATACCCAGGCTTGCCCACGGCCACGCAGGTACACCTCGCGCACCCAACCCTGGCTGCCATCGGCCACGCCGAGCAGTGCGCACTCGTCACTGCGCAGGCGCTGCCAACCCTCCTGCAGCGGCGTCACCGAGAAGCCGTCGTCGGATAGCGCGGTCAGGCGCCGGGTCAGCGAATCCTCGTTGAATAGCCAGTCGCGCACGCCGGCACAAGGCTGCGGATGCAACTGGGCATTGGTGAGCCAGCGCGGCGGATGGGTGAGAGCGGCGTGAGGCACGGCAAGAAGTCACTACAGATCGGAAGCGCGCGAGTCTAGCACGGCGCGATAGTCGCTTTTTGCACACGAAGGCAGTCGCCGCTGAAGCGCCTCCCACAGTGCAGCCCTCGACTCAGATGCTGGCAATCGCCCATGTGGGAGGGGCGTTAGCCGCAACTCAATACGGCTGCGGCGCGTACAACTGCGCCGAGCCCGGCTCGCCGAGCAGCTGTTCGAGAATCTCGTGGTGCATGGCCAGCAGCTTGCCGTTGCGCTCATTGAGGCGTTTGCACTGGCCGGCCAGTTGGCCGAGTTGCTCCCAGATATGGGCGAGGTGATTGCGCTGAGCCTGTGGATAACGCGTCAGCAGCTTCTGCATGGCGCTGTTGCCGCTGCCCAGCTGAAAGGCTGCCAGCACCTTGCTTCGCCGTTCGGCGCGGGCCTTGGCCTGGTCGACCAGCGGCAGGATCTGCTCGTTGAGCAGATCGATCTGCTGACTGTCACGCTTGAGCAACTGCTGATACAGCTCCTGCATCAACCCGCGCAGAACCAGGTAGTCGGCGCAGTCCTGTTCCAGGTCCTGCTCGACGACCAGCAGCAGCTGTTGCTCACGCGTGGTGGTCACGCATCGCTACCGCTGTGATAGGTCAGCATGCTGCCGGCCAGCGCGGCCGGATCGCTGCTCAGTTCACCGCGGGCCAGCGCCGCCTTGAGCTGGGCAACCTTGTCCAGGTCGACTTCGGGGAGGCTGCGCAAGGCGTCTTGCAGCTGCTCCAGACTCGGCTCCTGGCTGACGCTCGCACGGGCATTGCCGCTCGACTGCGCACGGGCGCTCTGTACCTGTGCCGGAGCGTCGCTGGCCGGGTTAAGGCTGGGCTTGAGATGCCTGCTGATTTCCATGATTCGAATCCAACTCGCGTGGTGTTATGGCCTAAGAGCGACCGGGCGCGGCAAGAACTTAAACGCGTCGTGCAAAATTAACCGACCTGGGCTCGCCACCAGGCCTGCGCGGCCAGGCCATCCTGGATCTTCTGCTCCTGACGGGCAAGCAGATCCTGCCACTCGCCCATCTTGCCCTCGAGAAACTGAGTGATGACCTTCTCGCTGCGCATCGCCGCCAGCAGCTCGCCCTGAATACGCGTCAGGTTCTGCTCGGCCAGCGCCAGCTCGCGGCGCTGCAGTTCGACCATCTTGTACAGCGTCGCCTTGTAGCGCTGCTGGTTGTCGCGCTGCAGCGGCGTGGTCATGGGTACGCTGAAACCGCACAAGCGACTTAGCCCGGTGATGTTGTTGCGATAACGCTGACACAGGTTCTGCTGATAACTCACGCGCCCAAGCATCTGCTGCACGCGGTTGCCACGCAGGCTGGCCAGACGGCCAAGCACTTCCAGCTGTTCTTTCATTTGATGATGCTCTGCAAGGTGGCGATGCTGGCGCCGAGCTCGGCGCCGCTGCCGACCTCCTGACGCAGGAAGCGTTCGAGACTGGGCGCCAGCTGCACGGCGCGGTCGGTCTTGGCATCCATGCCCGGCGTGTAGCCGCCGAGCGGGATCAGCTCCTTGATCTTCTCGAAGGTGCTGTAGAACTCTTTGAACTGCCGCCCAGCCGCCAGATGTGCCGCCTCGCCGACCTGGCTCATGCAGCGGCTGACCGACGCGGAAATGTCGATGGCCGGGTAGTGGCCGACATCGGCCAGGCGCCGTGACAGCACGATATGGCCGTCGAGAATCGCCCGCGCGCAATCGACGATCGGGTCCTGATGGTCGTCGCCTTCGGCCAGCACGGTGTAGATGGCACTCAGGCTGCCACTGCCGCTCTCACCGTTGCCGGCGCTCTCCACCAGCTCCGGCAGCATGCCGAACACCGACGGCGGATAGCCCTTGGTCGCCGGCGGCTCACCGAGGGCCAGGGCGATCTCGCGCTGGGCCATGGCGTAGCGGGTCAGCGAGTCGACCAGCAGCAGCACGTCCTGGCCCTGATCGCGAAAATAGGCGGCGATGCTGTGGCACAGCTCGGTGGCCTTCAGACGCATCAGCGGTGATTCGTTGGCTGGCGCCACCACCACTACGGCCTTGCGCAGTCCTTCTTCGCCAAGGGAGTGCAGGATGAACTCCTGCACCTCACGCCCGCGCTCGCCGATCAGCCCGACCACCACCACGTCGGCCTTGGTCTGCCGGGTAATCATCCCCAGCAGTACGCTCTTTCCCACCCCGGAGCCGGCGAACAGGCCGACGCGCTGCCCTTTGCCGAGGGTCAGCAGGCCATTGATGGCGCGCACGCCAACATCCAGCGCGGCCTCAACCGGACGACGGCGGAGCGGGTTGACCCTGGGCAGTTCGATCGGCAATGGGTCGCGCCCACTCAACTTGCCACGCTCATCCAGCGGCTCGCCAAGACCGTTGACCACGCGCCCTAACCAGGACTCGTCGATCTGCAGCAGCGCTTCGTCCTTGGCCGGGAACACCCGCGAGCCAGCGGCCAGGCCGACCGGCTTCTTGAACGGCATCAGGTAGGTGATATCGCGGTTGAAGCCGACCACCTGAGCATCCAGCAGGCTGCCATCGGCCTGCTCGACGCGACAGCGCTGGCCGGTGCTGCGCTGGCAGCCGAGGCTCTCCAGCAGCATGCCCGAGACCCGCACCAGGCGCCCGGCGACCTTGGCCAGTTGCACGCCATCGAGCGAGCGCAGCGCTTCGTCGAGCTTGTAATCGAGCATTCGCTCAGGCCTCAGTCAGATGCAGGTGTTCGGCCAGGGTGTCGATGCAGGCATCCAGACGCTGCTGGCAACCGATGTCAGCCTCGGCCTGCGGCGTGACCACACGGCACTCGCCCAGCGCCAGGCGCTCGTCGGCCACCAGCTTCCAGTTCGCCGCACGCTCCGGCGCCAGCGCCTTGATCCGCGCGTATTCTTCAGGGCTGAGCAATACCTGCACGTCCTCGGGCTCGCCCGGCATGCTGGTCAGCGCCTCCTCGACCAGTGCCAACAACTGGGTCGGGTGCAGCGTGAGTTCGCAGCGGATCACCTGCTGCGAAACCTTCTTAACCAGCTCCAGCAATTCCTGACGACGCTTGTGCTCCAGCTCGCCAAGGTACTGCTCGACCTTCTCGCTGATCTGCTGCAGCGGCTGCGCGGCCAGCTCGAACTCACGGCGTCCCTCATTGCGGCCCTCGTCTCGCCCGAGCTTCAGCCCTTCGTCGCGGCCCTGCTCGAAGCCAGCCTGACGCCCGGCCTCCTCGCCCTGCTGCAAGCCGTCCTGATAGCCCTTCTCGATGCCCTGCTGAAAGCCGTCGGCCATGGCCCGCTGCAGGCCGGCAGCATCGCCGCTCCAATCCATTGCTGGTTGGCTGCTGCGCGGGGGGAAGCGATAGGCGCGCCACGGGCGGGCGTCGCCGCTGATCACCTTGACCGTCATCTCATTCCACCGTCTGTTCGCGGAACAACTGCACCTGCAGCTCGCCACTGGCCGACATTTCGCGCACCACCGCCATGATGTCCTTGCGCACCTGCTCGACGCGGCTCAATGGCACCGGGCCCTGGCGCCGGTTGATCGACTCCATCTGCTGCGCCTGGCGCTTGGGCATGGCACCGGTGATAGCGCGCACCAGCTCGGGCTCGGCACCCTTGAGCGCGACTACCCACTCTTCCAGCGGCACAGCTTCGAGCAGCGCCTGCAGCACGTCCTGGTTCTGCCGCGAGAGGATGAAGAAGTCGTACATTTCATCCTCGATGCGCTCGACCAGTTGATCGTCATGGGCGCGCAGCAGCTCGAACATCTGCCCGCGATCACCCTTGAAGCGGTTCATGATGTCCGCCGCCTGCTTGACCCCGCGTACCTGCGAACCCTGGGTGCTGAGCACGGCCAGGCTGCGCTCGATCAACTGCTCCAGCTCGGCGATGACGTCGCTGTTGACCTCGTTGAGGTTGGCGATGCGATACAGCAGCTCGTCCTGGCGCTCCTTGGGCATGCATTCGAGCACCTCGCTGGCCATGCCCGGCGGCAGGAAAGCGAGGAACACCGCCTGCATCTGCGCATGCTCCTTGGCGATCAGCGCGGCGAACTGCTTGGGGTCGAGCCACTCCATCTTGGCCATCTTGGCGCGGATCTCCTCGCCGTAGATGCTGTCGAGCAGCGAGCGGGTGATTTCGCTGCCCAGCGCCTTGCTGAGCATGCCGTCGAGGTAGCCACGCGAGGCGCCCTTGATGCTGCTCTGCTCCTTGTAGTCCTCGAAGAAGCGGCCGATGACGTCGGAAACCATTGGCTGCTTGACGTTGGACAACCGCGCCATCGCCTGGCTGATGCTGACGATCTCCTCGCGTGAGAAGTGCCTGAGCACGCCGGCAGAAATCTCGTCACCCATGCTCAGCATGAGAATAGCGGCCTGCTCGGAGGTACTCAGCGAGCGCTTCTGCACGCGCAAGCGCATTTCCTTGGCGGTGGAACCACCGCGGCCGTCAGGCTGGGTTGAGGTCTCGTTCATTACGCCCTATCCACTGTTTGATGACTTCCGAGACACGCTCGGGATCGTTCTTGGCCAGCATCTGCAGGTGTTCGATCTGTAGCTCCAGACCCGAGCCGGGCGCCGGCAGGCGAATCTCCGACAAAGGGTTGAGTTCGCCGAGCACGGTTGCACCTGGCGTATCGTCGCCAACACGCGCCAGCAGGCGTTCGGCTGCGCGCTCGGCGTGCAGCGCCAGTTGGTCCTCGCCCCCGAGCGCCACAGTCGCGTCAGGCTGGCTGCGCTGGCTCAGGCTACGCACCGCCGGGCGCACCACCATCAGCAACAGCAGCAGGCTGATCAGGGCGAACACTCCGAGCTTGGCCAGGTCGTGCACCTTGGCGTTTTCCCACCAGGGCAGCAGTTCGTCGCCGACACCGCCGATACCGGCATCGGTGAAGGGGAAGACGCTCAGCGTCAGCAGATCACCGCGTGCCTGGTTGAAGCCCACCGCGCTCTTGACCATCGCCGCAAGCTCCTCGCGCGCCTCGGGTGTCCAGCCACCCTCTGGCGCCACGGCGGCATTGAGCACCACGGCGATGCTCTGCTGACGCAGGCTGAAGGGCGCGTGTTTGACGTGAGTGACGCTCTGGTCGTAATCCAGCTGACGATTGGACTCCTTGCGCAGCGAGGTCGCTGCCTGGTTGCCATTTTCGGCCTGAGCCCCCGCCTGCGTCTGATCGGCAGGCGGCTCCGGCGCGGGCTGCGGCGGCCGGTTGGCCAGCGATCCGGGAACGCCGAGGGCTAACTGGTCGAGCACGCTCTCGTCGCGCAGCACTTCATTGCGCAAGCGCGGCGTCTCGCCGTAGGACTGGAAAGTCTCTTCCTTCTGACTGAAGTCGATGTCAGCCGACACGCTGATGCGATAGTTACCACCACCGAGCACCGGCGCCAGCACCGCCTCGGCGTTGGCCACGGCCTTGCTCTGGTAGTCGTCGACCACCTGCCAGTTCTGCACCGGGCCACCCAGCGTGTCTATGCCGCGCGACAGCAGTGCACCGTACTGGTCGACCACCTGGACATTGCCGGCATCGAGCTGCGGCACGCTGCCAGCCACCAGATTGACGATGGCGCTGACCTGTTCCGGCGCCAGCTTGTAGCCAGGCGCCAGCTGCAGCATCACCGAAGCCTTGCCCGGCTCACGCTTGCCGACCACGAAGGAGCTGCTCTCCTGCAGCGCCAGGTGTACCCGCGCGCCCTCCACGCCCTTGAGCGCCATCACCGTACGCGCCAGCTCGCCCTCCAGGCTGCGCTTGAGGCGCACATCCTGGACGAACTGACTGGTGCCCAGCGGCTCATCCTTGTCGAACAGCTCATAGCCGGCCGGTACCTTGACCTGCACGCCCTTGACCGCCAACAACATGCGCGCGCGGCCAAGCTGGTCCTCGCGCACCAGCACCTGACCGCTCTGCGGATGCAGGCGGTAGCTGATCGCATCACCGTCGAGCACCTGCATCACCTCGGCGGCCGGATAGGCTTCGCCGCTGCCATACAGTGGGCGGAACGAGCCCTGGTCGCGCCAGAGGTAGAACACCACACCAACCGCCAGCAAGGCGGCGATCAGCGCGAGGCCGATCAGAGTCATGCGTGGATCGAGTTTAAGCCCCTGTTCAGGCAGCTTGCTTCTTATGGTCTGCAGCACGCGTCAGCCCCCGATCCGCTTACAGCGGCATCTTCATGATGTCGTCGAAAGCGCTGGATAGCTTGTTGCGCACCTGCATCAACGCGCTGAACGACACACTGGCTTTCTGGCTCTCGATCATCGCTCCCACCAGGTCATCGCTCTGCCCGCTGTCCACGGCTGCCATCAGCTCCCCGGAACGATGCTGCTGCGCGTCCACTGCGCGCACCGCATTGTCGAAAGCAGCGGCGAAACCCGGCTCGCCTGGCTGCACGGCGAATGCCTGTGCGGGCTTGATCGGCGTCGCTTCGCTGAGACTTTTAAGTTGCTCCATGCGGCCCAGCAGGTCCTGCTGCACCTGGCTAATCGAATTCATCCTTTGCTTCTCCTAGACGGGAATCTGAACGCCCTGCTCGCGCATGGCGTTGAGGCGATAGCGCAGTGCGCGCGGTGTCATGCCAAGGCTTTCGGCGGCCTTGGTCTTGTGCCCGCCGAAACGGCGGATGGTGTCGATCACATGTTGGTACTCGGCCCATTTGCCGCTCGCGCGCAAGGCTGCCTTGCCGCCCTCGAGCGCCTGCGGCTGCAGACGTGGCGCCTGCTCTGCCGCGCTGCTCACGGGGACGCTGAGGCCCAGGTCCTGAGCCTGGATATACAGACCATTGCGCAGAATCAGCGCGCGCTGCAGGCAGTTCTCCAGCTCGCGCACATTGCCCGGCCAGTCATGCGCCAGCAGCGCGCGACAGGCATCTTCGGTGAGCAGTTCGTGGCGCGCGTCCTGCGGCGCGTACTGGCGAATGAAGCGACGCGCCAAGGCCAGCACGTCTTCCTTGCGCTCACGCAGCGGGCTGATATGCAGCGGCAGTACATCGAGACGGAACATCAGGTCGGCGCGGAAACGGCCCTCGGCCACTTCCTGCTGCAAATCACGGTTGGTGGCGGCGATGATGCGCACGTCCAGGGCGATTTCACGGCGCCCGCCCAGACGCTCGACGCGCTGCTCCTGCAACACGCGCAACAGCTTGGCCTGCAGGCCCAGCGGCAGTTCACCGATCTCGTCGAGCAACAGCGTGCCGCCATTGGCCAGTTCGAACTTGCCTGGCTGAGCGCTAACTGCGCCGGTGAAGGCACCCTTTTCATGGCCGAAGAGAATGGATTCGAGCATCTGCTCGGGGATCGCCGCGCAGTTCACGGCGATGAAGGGCGCATCATCCTGCGCGGAAAAGCGGTGGATGTAGCGGGCCATCAGCTCCTTGCCGGTGCCGGTCTCGCCGGTGATCAGAATGGGCGCGCGAGTCATGGCCACACGCTGGGCCATGGCCAGCAAACGGCGACCAGCCTGCGAGCAGGAAACGAATCCTTCTTCGCCAGCGCTGGCCGATTCCTGACGACGCAGCAGCGCACTGAGCTGGGCTTCGCTGAAAGGTGCCAGGAGGTAGTCGACACAGCCCAGTTCGAGCAATGCTGCAGCTTTCTCCTGGTCGGCGTATTCCACGACCGGCACCACACCCACGCGACCAACCTGGCGCAGGATGGCGCCTACCTGTGCATAAAGGGTGTTGCCCGCCAGGCTGCTGACGAACACCAATACCAGGCTGGCACTTTCCAGTGCGCGCGGGTCGAGCGCCAGGCAGCTGGCGAAGCGCCGTACCTGAAAGCCCTGGCGCAGCAGACCACCGGTCAACAGGCGCTCGCTGGCCGCATCGGCCTGACCGATCACCACTATATGTTGCTGCCCCAGCTGTTCATTGAACAACTCGTCGCAGGCGTAACTTACCGTTTGAGTTGAGTGCTTCAAGGTAAATCACCCGATGTCTTTCATGAGCCCGGCGGCGGCATTCGACCCTGCGTCTAAAACTGCCAAGTAGATGGCAGATTTTTTTCACCTGGCCCCTTAATCTTTCGAAACTTTCCGTCGCTTGTATTGGTCAACTTAGGCAGTACTTGTCCGCACTCCCTATATACGCGCAACGGATCACAGCGCGAACGTTAACAAGCGCACAGAAATCCGCCGAATTACTTGTTGTTATTTCCTATCAACACCGGCAAGCCGCCATCAAAAACAGCATTTGATATCTATTGATTTAATTTCTCGCCCTCCCTCGGCCTAGACTTCTCCTAGTCATCACGGGCCTGTGCGCTTTTCCCGGATGAATTCGACGCCATGGCCAAGGCACTGTCGCCAACGCCCGCCGGCATATCAAAACGTCCTCTGCACGCCCATCGAATGCACTCGATGGTGCACGCGCAGTTACAACCAGGAATACAGCCCACAACATGACCGGGATTAAAAAAGTCCTTCATGGCGTGCCCGCCGACAGTCTGACCCGGTTGAAACCGCAGAAACTTGGCCGGCATTACCACAAGATTCCCCACTATATTCGCGAGCTCTCCAGTAAGTACCCGCGAATTATCAGTGACTACTTTCTGCGTAACTATCGGATCAATCTTGAACTGCTGCGAGTCGATGTTCACGAACAGGTGAATAAAGATGCCGAGTGCCTGTATCGCTCGACGCTGGGCAAGGTCGGTTTCGCCATGGACCGCGCCCTGCTCACCGAAGCGCTGGAGTGTTACTACGGCGGCACTTGTCTGCCCAACCATGAAGCGCCGCCAGTGAGTACCTCTGAACAACGCATGCGCACGCGCCTGGGTCTGGACGTGACCCAGTTGTTCGCCCGCTCGATTCTCGCCGGCCAGACCTTCGGCAAGCTCGAGCCTTACGACAACACCTATGAAGAAGCAGCCTGGGAGTACGTGGCGGAGTTCCACTTCACCAGCCATATCACCGGCAGCCAGGCGTCGATCTTCATCTACCTGGATACGCAGCTGGCGGATGAGCTGACCAGTCGCCTTACGTCCCCGGCACCGATGACTCAGGGCGGCAACTCGCTCAACCAGATTCGCCAGTTACCGGTGCGCCTGGACTGCGTGGTAGCCAGCCTGCAAATGCCTCTGTCGCAAGTGCTTGCCCTGCGCCCCGGCGACATCCTGCCGATGCGCCTGCTGGAGCGCTGCGATGTACAGATCAACCAGCAGAAGCTGTTTCGCGGCGCCATCTTCGAAGACGACGGCTCCTTGTTCCTGACTTCTCTTGAGAGCGTGAAGACCCCATGAGCAGCCCCATTTCCGATAACGATTTCGACAGCCTGATCAACGACGCCGGCCTCAATCTCGATGAGACCGTCAGCGACTCTGCTCCAGAGCCAACGCCGGCCAGCCTGCCGCAGCAGGACCTGAGTTTCTTCGGCAAGATCCCGGTGAACGTCACCCTGGAAGTTGCCTCCACCGAGATCACCCTCAAGGAGCTGATGGACGTCGATGCCGGCAGCGTGATCGCCCTCGACAAGCTGGCCGGCGAGCCGCTGGACGTGAAGGTCAACGGCGCGCTATTCGCCAAGGCCGAGGTGGTGGTGATGAACGGCAACTACGGCCTGCGCATCGTCGAGTTGTCGGGCAGCGGCCTCAGCGGGCTGGGCGTGTGATGCTGCGCCGTCTGCTGCAATCCGGCCTGCTGCTGGCAGCCCTGTGCTGCCCGTTGCTGGCCCAGGCGGCCGGCGGCGACATCACCCTGTTCAACTTCAACGACAGCGAAGACGGCCAGACCCTGAGCGTCAAGCTGCAGATCCTGCTGATCATGACGCTGCTGGGCTTCCTGCCGGCGATGTTGATGATGATGACCTGCTTCACCCGCTTCATCATCGTCCTGGCCATACTGCGCCAGGCCATCGGCCTGCAGCAAAGCCCGCCCAACCCGGTGCTGATTGGTATCGCCCTGTGCCTGACCCTGCTGGTGATGCGCCCAGTGTGGCAAGAGATGTACACCGAGGCCTACGTGCCTTTCGAGGCCGACCAGATCAGCCTCGAACAGGGCCTGGGCGAAGGCAAACGCATCATCAGCCAGTTCATGCTGGCGCAGACCAGCAAGAACTCTCTGGAAACCCTGGTCGCCCTGGCCGGCGAAGAGCTGCCCGAGGACCTCGCCCAGCTGGACTTCTCCCTGCTGCTGCCAGCCTTCGTGCTCAGCGAGCTGAAAACCGCCTTTCAACTCGGCTTCATGATCTTCGTACCCTTTCTGGTGATCGACCTGGTGGTGGCCAGCGTACTGATGGCGATGGGCATGATGATGCTCTCGCCGATGATGATCTCGCTACCGTTCAAATTGATGATCTTCGTCCTGGTCGATGGCTGGACGCTGCTGGTCGGCACCCTCACCACCAGCATTCAGCCCTATTAGCGAGGCTTCGCGATGCTCACGCCCGAACACGCCGCCGAGCTGGTGGCTCATGCGGTCTATATCACCGGCATCATCGTCTGCGTACTGGTGGTACCGAGCCTGCTCGGTGGCCTGCTGGTGAGCATTTTCCAGGCGGCGACGCAGATCAACGAGCAGATGCTCAGCTTCCTCCCGCGCCTGCTGATCACCCTGGCCATGCTGCTGTTCGCCGGCCACTGGATCCTGCGCACATTGGGGGATCTGTTCATCGAAACCTTCAAGCAGGCCGGTCACCTGGTGGGCTGAAGCATGTCCGAACCCGTGCTGCATGCCAGCCAGTATCTGACCAGCCTGCAGGCTTACTGGTGGCCGTTCTGCCGCATCGTTGCCCTGCTCAGCATGGCGCCGCTGTTCAATCATAAGGCGGTGTCGATACGCGTGCGTATTCTCCTCGCTCTGGCCCTGACCATCGCCCTTGGCGCCGCCCTACCGGACATGCCCGAAATCGACCCGCTGTCACTGAAAGGGCTGATGACAGCAATGGAGCAGATCGCCTTCGGCGTACTGCTGGGGCTGACCCTGCAACTGGTCTTCACCATCTTCATGCTGGTCGGTGAAGTGGTGTCGACGCAGATGGGCATGAGCATGGCGCGCTACAACGACCCGGTGAATGGCGTGTCGTCGTCTTCGATCATCTACCAGCTGTACTTCATCCTGCTGGTGCTGCTGTTCTTCGCCATCGACGGCCACCTAGTCACTGTCAGTGTGCTGTATCAGAGCTTCCTGTTCTGGCCGGTCGGCAACGGCCTGCATTACCTGGGCGCGCAGAGCTTCATCCAGGCATTCTCCTGGGTGCTGGCAGCGGCCGTACTGGTGACCCTGCCAGTGGTGTTCTGCCTGACCCTGGTGCAATTCTGCTTCGGCCTGCTAAACCGAATTTCACCTGCCATGAACCTGTTCTCCCTGGGCTTTCCCATCAGCATTCTGATGGGCCTGCTGTGCATCTATCTGACCCTGCCCAACCTGCCCGACAGCTACCTGCACCTGACCCGCGAGCTGCTCAACGGCATCGGCGTGATTCTGCGCGAGGGCGGCAATGTCTGAGCAGAACAGCGGCCAGGAGAAAACGGAAGAAGCCTCCGCGCACAAACTGAAGAAGAGCAAGGATGACGGCCAGGTTGCGCGCTCCAAGGATCTGTCGACCACCATCTCGCTGATCGCCACCCTGTTCATTCTCAAGTTCAGCGCCGGGCTGTTCCTCGAAGGGCTCAATGACAGCTTCCGCCTGTCATACATCCAGTTCGGCCACAGCGAGATCGGCCTGGATGATCTGGACACCCTGCTTGGCTACAACATGCTGGTGTTCATCAAGCTGCTGTCTCCCCTGCTGCTCACCTCTTTGCTGGTGGTGACGCTGTCGTTGGTGCCGGGCGGCTGGGTGTTTTCCGCGAAAAATTTTGCACCGAAATTCAGCAAGCTCAATCCCATCACCGGCCTGGGAAGAATCTTCTCGGCGCAGAACTGGAGTGAATTGCTCAAGTCGGTGCTCAAGGTGCTGGTACTGCTCGGCGTTGGCTATGTTCTGGTGCGCGCGGCCCTGCCGGACCTGATCGCCCTGCAGCGCAGCAGCGTGTTCGAGGCGATCTCGGCAGCCCTGAATCTGACCTTCAACCTGACCCTGTGCCTGATGCTGATCTTCGTGGTGTTCTCCTTCATCGACATCCCGCTGCAGCGCTACTTCTTCCTCAAGAAGATGCGCATGACCAAGCAGGAGCGCAAGGAGGAGCACAAGAACCAGGAGGGTCGCCCCGAGGTCAAGGCGCGCATCAAGCAGCTGCAACGGCAGATGCTACAACGGCAGATCAGCAAGGTTATCAAGAACGCCGACGTGGTCATCGTCAACCCGACGCACTATGCCGTGGCACTCAAGTACGACACCAAGAAGGCCGCGGCGCCGTTCGTGTTGGCCAAGGGCGTCGATGAAACCGCGCTCTACATGCGCCAGATGGCCAAGAAGCATGAGCTCGAGGTGGTGGAAATCCCACCACTGGCACGCGCCATCTACTTCACCACACAGATCAACCAGCAGATCCCGGCCCCGCTGTATACAGCCGTGGCCCATGTGCTGACCTACATCCTGCAGCTCAGGGCCTGGCGCCAGGGGCGCAGAAGCAAGCCAGAACTGGCGAGCAACCTCCCGATTCCCGACAGCTTGGCCAACAGGGGCTGATTCATGAACCTACTGCAGCAACTCGCGCCCACCTTCCGCAGCGGCCGCATCGGTATTCCGGTGCTGATCCTGTCGATCCTGGCCATGGTCATCCTGCCGCTGCCACCCGTGCTGCTCGATGCCCTGTTCACCTTCAACATCGCCATGGCCATCCTGGTGCTGTTGGTCAGTGTGTCGTCGAAGAGTCCGCTGGATTTTTCCCTGTTTCCCACGGTGATCCTCATCACCACATTGCTACGCCTGTGCCTGAACGTCGCCTCGACCCGCGTGGTACTACTTGAGGGCCATACCGGCACCGGCGCGGCGGGCAAGGTGATTGAGTCGTTCGGCGAGGTGGTGATCGGCGGCAACTTCATCGTCGGCCTGGTGGTGTTCGTGATCCTGATGATCATCAACTTCATCGTCGTCACCAAGGGCGGCGAGCGAATCTCCGAGGTAACCGCACGCTTCACCCTCGATGCATTGCCGGGCAAGCAGATGGCCATCGATGCCGACCTCAACGCCGGCTTGATCGAGCAGCACGAAGCCAAGCGTCGCCGCGCCGAAGTGGCCAAGGAAGCCGACTTTTACGGGGCCATGGACGGCGCCTCGAAATTCGTCCGTGGTGATGCCATCGCCGGCATCCTGATCCTGTTGATCAACCTGTTCGGCGGCTTCGCCATCGGCCTGTTCGTCTACGACCTGGGCGCAGGCCAGGCCTTCCAGCAGTACGCCCTGCTGACCATCGGTGATGGCCTGGTGGCACAGATCCCGGCGCTGCTGCTGTCCACGGCGGCAGCGATAATCGTCACGCGGATCAACGAATCCTCGGAGATTACCGACCAGGTACACCGCCAGTTGCTGGCCCAGCCGGCACTGCTCTATACCGTGGCCGGTATTCTCTTCACCCTGGCACTGGTGCCCGGCATGCCGCACCTGGCGTTTATCAGCTTCGCCGCGCTGGTGGCGTTCATTGCCTGGATGATTTCGCGCAATGGCCCGCCCAAGGAAGCCGCCAGCCTCGAACAGGTCGAGGCATTGGGTAAGGCGATGGAGCAGGAACGTGCGCAGAACATGGTGTGGGAGGACATCCCGCTGGTCGAGCGTCTGTCCGTGTCGCTGGGCTACAAATTGGTCGGTCTGGTCAACGAAGCCGCCGGTGCGCCGCTGACCCAACGCGTGCGCGGCGTCCGCCAGACCCTGTCGGAAAGCCTGGGTTTCCTGCTGCCGGAAGTGCATATCCGCGACAGCCTGCGCCTGAAAGCCTCGCAGTACAGTATCCAGATCAATGGCGAGAAGATCGACAGCGCCGAGCTGCATGCCGATCGCATGATGGCTATCCCGTCACCAGAGCTCTATGGCGAGATCGACGGCATTCTCGGCGTCGACCCGGCCTACCGCATGCAGGTCGTGTGGATTCAGCCGGAGGACAAGGCTCGTGCGCTGAATCTCGGCTACCAGGTGATCGACTGTGCCAGCGTCATCGCCACGCACCTGAACAAGGTGATCCGTGAGCATCTACCCGATGTGTTCAAGCACGACGACGTCGATCATCTGATGCAACGCCTGCAGGTGCAGGCGCCGAAACTGGCCGAGAGCCTGAAGAACCAGCTCAGCTATACCCAGCAACACCGCGTCTACCGCCAGCTGTTGCAAGAGCAGGTGCCACTCAAGGACATCGTCACCATCGCTACCACGTTGCTGGAAGCCAGCGAGTCGACCAAGGACCCAGTACTGCTGGCCTCGGACGTGCGCTACGCGCTGCGCCGCAGCATTGTCGGCATGATCGCCGGCGAGCGTCAGGAGCTGTCGGTGTTCATTCTCGAAAACGCCCTTGAGAACACCCTGCTCAATGCCCTGGCCATCGCCCAGCAGGCCGGGCCGGTAAGCCTCGACAACATTCCGGTGGAACCCAGCCTGCTCAACCAGTTGCAGAACACCATGCCGGTGGTGAAAGAGAAGCTGCGCAAGGATGGCCATCCACCGGTCCTTACCGTGATGCCGCAGCTACGTCCGCTGCTGGCACGATACGCGCGGGTATTCAGCCCTGGCCTGCATGTACTATCGCAGAACGAAATCCCGGACCGAGTGGGCGTTAGTATCCTCGGTACGCTGGGCTGACTGGCAAAGGTTTCAACACCCTGATGGATGCACTCCTCGCATCCATCATCCCAACCTCATAAGAAGATTGCGCGTCAGGACGATTCTTCATCGCCCTGCCATCCCTCCTGCCTAAGCCTTTCCTTGCGCACTTTACGCATGCTTTCGATCAGCCGGACGTACTCGGCCGTCTCGTCCTGCAAGGCCAGCCCGGCTTCGAAGAAGCCCGTGCGGGTATTCTCCTGCGACCACTGACAGACCATATCCACATCCACCTGACGCATCTCTCCCTGACGATCACGCATGCGCACGCGCAGCTTCAGTTCACTTCCGGGCTCCACCGGTGTATCGCCCAGTAGTTTCATCCCGCACTCGGAAACATCGCCCGCATAGCCGATCAGCGTGTCGCTTTCGCGATCGCTGATCTTGATGCGGAAGGTAGAGCGGAAGGTGATACGACTCGATTGACGCATAGGAGAATGCCTTAGTGCTCGCCACGCCTGGTTGGATCGCAAGGATCAGGAGTTATCAATCGAGATCATTCAGAAGGAAGTCGCGCATTGATGGCCTGTGATTCATCAGAACAAGACGACCATAGCGAGCAAACTCTTAAATCCGAGGCGAGCGCTGATGCCCCGTAGGAGCGAGCTCTGCTCGCGAAGCTACGTAGGGTGCGGTGACCGCCCCCTATGCGATGGCCTGGGCGTGTTTTCCGCGCCGCAAAGAAGAAACCCCAGACCGCGTGTGCGATCTGGGGTTTCGTATAGGAGCTTGACGATGTTCCGGCCGGCGCTCCGGCGGCCGGCGCCCCGGGACTCTCACCGGCACGCACCATTTTTTGCGCAGATAGAAGAACGCCCAGTCTGCTTGCGCAAACTGGGCGTTCGTATAGGAGCTTGACGATGACCTACTCTCACATGGTGAAGCACCACACTACCATCGGCGATGCGTCGTTTCACTACTGAGTTCGGGATGGGATCAGGTGGTTCCAACGCTCTATGGTCGTCAAGCAATTCGGTTGGGATGTCGTCGTGAGACGCTATCCCTTGGATACGTGATAGATGATTTGTAGTTCTTGCAAATTTTCGGCTTTCTGTCGACTTCACCATCGACACCCTCTGCTTTGAGGGCAGATTGTTTGGGTGTTATATGGTCAAGCCTCACGGGCAATTAGTATTGGTTAGCT
>NZ_NIQU01000013.1 GCF_002741105.1 Pseudomonas sediminis
TTGCATGTGTTAGGCCTGCCGCCAGCGTTCAATCTGAGCCATGATCAAACTCTTCAGTTCAATACTGCTTGGGTTTTGAGAAAACCCTAAACTTGGCTCAGCAATCGCAAATAAACTCTCGAATTCACGAGTGTTACTTGTGATGCTGATAATCAATTGACTATCAGTCTTACCTCACAAGCACCCACACGAATTGCTTGATTCAGTTGTTAAAGAACAGTTGGTTAAGCTTTTCGTCTCAACCGAGGCCGCGCATTCTACAGCAGCCTTACTACCTGTCAAGCTGTTTTTCGAATTTGTTTCCAGAGAAACTTCTTTCTACTCAACCACTTGCGCCTTCGATCCGAACTTCTTCTCTCCAGCGGGAGGCGCATTCTACAGCGTTCAAAACCGCTGTCAACACCTCTTTTCTACCGCTTTCGATCCATTCGACCGAACCACCAACAGGACTAAACCACCACCCTGTCGACCGGCGCGCATTCTACACGCCAGATCCAGCTTTGCAAGCCCTTCGCTCAACTTAACTTATTGATTAATAAGAAGTTTTTGAAGCGCTTCATCGCTGAAGTGGCGCGCATTCTACATGAGCACGACGAGCTGTAAACCCCTGACATGCAAATAATTGCGTAAATCGGAGCAACTACTCTCCCGCCTATATATAGAGGCTCAGAGAACCCCTGCCTCGCGTAACTCGGCAATCTGCGCTTCACTCATGCCGAGCAACCTCTGCAGCAGGCTATCGGTGTGCTGGCCCAGCAGTGGCGGAGCCGAACGATAGGCCACCGGTGTAGCGGATAGGCGCAGCGGACTGGCGACCTGCGGAGTAGAACTCCCCAACGCATTGGGCAGATCGAGACGCAACCCTCGCGCCTGAACCTGAGGGTCGGCGAACACCTGCTGCAGATCATTGATCGGCCCACAGGGTACGCCGGCCTTTTCCAGCAGCTCGATCCACTGCGCCGTGGTCTTGAATACCGTGGCCTGGCGCAGTAGCGGGATCAATTCAGCACGGTGCGCGACACGCGCCTTGTTGGTGACGAAGCGCGGGTCATCGGCAAGGTTCGCAATACCCGCCACCTCGCAGAACTTTCGGAACTGTCCGTCGTTACCCACAGCAAGGATGAAGTTGCCATCGGCACTGGGGAAGTCCTGATAGGGCACGATATTGGGATGGGCGTTGCCCAGACGCCTCGGTGATACACCTGTCGTCAGGTAGTTCATGGCTTGGTTGGCCAGACAGGCGACCTGCACATCAAGCAACGCCACATCTATATGCTGACCTATACCCGATTGCTCACGCTGATTCAGCGCAGCCAGCACACCTACGGTGGCATACAGCCCGGTGAGGATATCGGTCAGCGCCACGCCGACCTTCATCGGTCCGGCACCCTCTTCATCTTCCGGCCGCCCGGTCAGACTCATCAGACCACCAAGCCCCTGGATCATGAAGTCGTAACCCGCGCGCTTGGCATAGGGCCCGGTCTGACCGAAACCAGTAATGGAGCAGTAGATCAGCCTTGGGTTGATCACTTTCAGCGACTCGTAGTCGAGCCCATAAGCCGCCAGGCCGCCGACCTTGAAGTTCTCCAGCAGCACATCGCACTGCGCGACCAGCTCACGCACCAGGCGCTGGCCTTCGGGTTGGGTGAAATCGAGAGTCAGCGACTGCTTGTTGCGATTGGCACTCTGGAAGTAAGCCGCCTCACGCGAATCGTTACCCTCGGCATCCTTTATATAGGGAGGCCCCCAATGCCGGGTGTCGTCGCCCGAGCCCGGTCGCTCGACCTTGATCACCTCGGCACCCAGGTCACCCAGGATCTGCCCGCACCAAGGGCCGGCCAGTACGCGGGACAGATCGAGCACGCGGATATGGGAAAGGGCGCCAGACATGGAGATTCTCCGCAGGGTGCGCCACGCGCACCATGGATCGTAAGAAAGGCGTGCGCCCTTAGAAGAAGGCCTGTATGCCGGTCTGAGCGCGACCGAGGATCAGTGCATGCACATCGTGCGTGCCTTCATAGGTATTAACCACTTCGAGGTTGACCAGGTGGCGGGCGATGCCGAACTCGTCGCTGATGCCATTGCCGCCCAGCATGTCGCGCGCCATGCGGGCGATATCCAGCGCCTTGCCGCAACTGTTGCGCTTCATGATCGAGGTGATCTCCACAGCGGCGGTGCCTTCGTCCTTCATCCGCCCTAAACGCAGACAGCCTTGCAGGGCCAGGGTGATCTCGGTCTGCATATCGGCCAGCTTCTTCTGAATCAACTGGTTGGCCGCCAGAGGGCGACCGAACTGATTGCGATCGAGCACGTACTGGCGCGCGGTGTGCCAGCAGAATTCGGCAGCGCCCAGCGCCCCCCAACTGATGCCATAGCGCGCAGAGTTCAGACAGGTGAACGGGCCGCGCAAGCCACGCACATCCGGGAAGGCGTTCTCTTCAGGGCAGAACACGTTGTCCATGACGATCTCGCCAGTGATCGACGCGCGCAGGCCGACCTTGCCATGAATCGCCGGAGCAGAGAGGCCTTCCCAGCCTTTTTCCAAGACGAAGCCGCGAATCTCGCCAGCATCATCCTTGGCCCAGACCACGAAGACATCAGCGATCGGGCTATTGGTGATCCACATCTTGCTGCCAGTCAGGCGGTAGCCGCCGTCGACCTTCTTGGCGCGGGTCACCATGGCGCCAGGGTCGGAACCATGATTCGGCTCGGTCAGGCCGAAGCAGCCGATGTACTCGCCGCTGGCCAGCTTGGGCAGGTACTTCTGCTTGGTCGCCTCGCTACCGAACTCATTGATCGGCACCATCACCAGCGACGACTGCACGCTCATCATCGAGCGGTAACCAGAGTCGATGCGCTCCACTTCGCGCGCGATCAGGCCGTAGCACACATAGTTCAGGCCACTGCCGCCGTAGGCTTCGGGGATGGTCGCTCCCAGCAAGCCGGTTTCGCCCATCTCACGGAAAATCTTCGGATCGGTCTGCTCATGACGGAAGGCTTCCAGCACACGGGGCGCCAACTTGTCATCGGCGAACTGCTGGGCGCTGTCGCGCACCATGCGCTCTTCTTCAGTCAGTTGCTGATCCAGCAGCAGCGGGTCGATCCAGTTGAAGCTTGCCTTGGCCATTACGAGAAACCTCGAAGCAGGGTGTGAGCGGTCGATCCAGCCGACCCGGAATTTCATTGATCCTAGGCCGGCTTCAGGCAATGGACAAACGCAGATTTTGCACAGACCTGTGCTTTTTGCTCACTTCGAGCTAGCTTAACCAGCCATAAATACCGCTCATGAGTGAGGCTTTTGCATCAATGCGTCGCAAGATCCCCAGCACCGCCGCCCTGGTCGCCTTCGAGTCGGCCGCTCGTCACCAGAGCTTCACCAAGGCGGCCGATGAGCTCAACCTCACGCAGAGTGCGATTTGCCGGCAAATCGGCGGACTGGAGAGCTTTCTCAATGTGGAACTGTTCCGTCGATCACGGCGCGGCGTAATCCTGACCGAAGCAGGCGTTGCCTACAGTCGCAAGGTCGCGGCACAACTCGATGCCGTGGAGCGCGACACCCTGGCACTGATGGGCACTCAGGGCACCACCAGCATCGAGCTGGCTGTGGTGCCGACCTTTGGCACCCAGTGGCTGCTCCCGCGCCTGCGTGCCTTTCAGCAGTTGCACCCGGAAGTGACAGTACACCTGACCAACCGCACCCGGCCCTTCCTGTTCGCCGACACCCACTTCGATGCAGCCATCTATTACGGTGATGCCGAGTGGTCAGGCACCGAGGCCCACTTTCTGATGCACGAACACTTGCTGCCGGTTTGCAGCCCGGCATTGCTGGGCGATACGCCTGCGACAGTCGAGCGCATCGCCGCGCTACCCCTGCTGCAACAAACCACCCGCCCATATGCGTGGCGCCAGTGGTTCGCCGCCCAGGGCATGAGCGTGGCTCGCGACATGACAGGCCCAAGACTGGAACTGTTTTCCATGCTGGCGCAGGCCGCTCAGCATGAAATGGGTATTGCACTGATCCCACCCTTCCTGATCCAGCGCGAACTGGAAGAAGGCAGCCTGGTGATTGCCTTCGACCGCGCCGTACCAAACAACGACCGCGCCTATTACCTGATGGTGCCGGAGCGCAAGGCCGAGTCTGCAGCACTGAAGGCCTTTCGAGATTGGCTTCTGGCCCAGGCCGACGCCTATCGAGACTCGTAACCATCGTCAGAGCAAGATCACTTTAGGCTCGAAGATAATAGATACGCCCAAGAAAAGAACCCGTAGCAAACAAACAGTCACACTACAAAGATTTTTCAGGAAAAGTGCATAGAGACCACTACTTTCGGGCTATAGCACTATTCTGAACGGATCGTTCGTTACTCTCCACACCCCTCCCAATTCGACCGGCGGTCGCCCTCCGCGTGACTACCTATACTGCCCTGCAAGCTGCGCAAAACGTGCTGCCGGCCTTAACCCGCGCGGGCTGCGGGCAGTATAAAAATCCCTTATAGACCCATTACTTGTAGTAATGCATTTTTTTTACTCCATAACTTCTTGTAAGGGTTTGCGTTCGATTGCACAATCGCCGCGCTCGCCACCTCCGGCGGGTTATGTGCTGATCCCCAATCGCCGGCGCGCCAGCGCAGTGCCCCGGTTCACAAAAAAGATCACGCAGGAGATTAGAAGTGCACATCGGTGTTCCTCTCGAAACCCATGCCGGGGAGACGCGGGTTGCCGCGACCCCAGAGACCATCAAGAAGCTGGTCGGCCAAGGTCATCAGGTGACCGTCCAGGCCGGCGCAGGCATCAGCGCCAGCATTCCAGACAGCGCTTACGAGGCCGCTGGCGCGACCATTGGCAACGACTCTGCCGCGTTTGGCGCAGACCTCGTGCTGAAGGTGGTCGCACCGACCGACGCCGAGCTTGCTCATATGAGAGTCGGAGCCGTGTTGGTTGGCATGCTCAACCCGTTCTGCAACGAGACCATCGCACGCATGAACGCTCGCGGCGTCACCGCCTTCGCCCTGGAGGCCGCACCGCGCACCTCTCGTGCGCAGAGCCTGGACGTACTGAGTTCGCAGGCCAATATCGCCGGCTACAAGGCCGTACTGCTGGCAGCCCATCACTATCCACGCTTCATGCCGATGCTGATGACTGCTGCCGGTACCGTTAAGGCCGCGCGTATTTTGATTCTCGGTGCCGGTGTTGCCGGTCTGCAGGCCATCGCCACGGCCAAGCGCCTGGGCGCAGTGATTGAGGCCTCCGATGTGCGTCCGGCAGTCAAAGAGCAGATCGAGTCGCTCGGGGCCAAGTTCGTCGACGTCCCGTTCGAGACCGACGAGGAGCGTGAGTGCGCGCAAGGCGTGGGCGGCTATGCCCGGCCGATGCCGCAGTCCTGGATGGAGCGTCAGGCCAAGGCCGTGCACGAACGCGCCAAGCAGGCCGATATCGTCATAACCACTGCACTGATTCCGGGCCGCAAAGCGCCGACGCTACTCCATGAGAGCACAGTGGCCGAAATGAAGCCCGGCTCCGTGGTCATCGACCTGGCCGCCGCCCAGGGCGGCAACTGCCCGCTGACCGAAGCCGACAAGGTGGTGGTCAAGCATGGCGTGACCTTCGTCGGCCACACCAACCTGGCTGCATTGGTGCCGGCAGACGCTTCCGCCCTGTACGCACGCAACCTGCTGGACTTCCTCAAGCTCGTGATCGACAAGGAAGGCCAGTTCCAGCTCAACCTCGAAGACGACATCGTCGCGGCCTGCCTGATGTGCAATGCCGGCGAAGTCGTGCGCAAGAACGGCTAAGGAGTAGGGACATGGATCTGATTTCCGACGGCATCTACAACCTGATCATCTTCGTGCTGGCCATCTATGTCGGCTACCACGTGGTGTGGAACGTCACCCCGGCCCTGCACACCCCGCTGATGGCCGTGACCAACGCCATTTCCGCCATTGTGATCGTCGGCGCCATGCTGGCCGCCGCGCTCACCGTCACCCCACTGGGCAAGACCATGGGCACCCTGGCCGTGGCACTGGCCGCAGTCAACGTGTTTGGCGGCTTCCTGGTCACCCGACGCATGCTGGAAATGTTCAAGAAGAAAGCGCCCAAGGCGCCTGTGGAGAAACACTGACCATGAGCATGAACCTGATCACTGTTCTCTACCTCGTCGCCTCGGTGTGCTTCATCCAGGCGCTCAAGGGCCTGTCGCACCCGACCACGTCGCGGCGCGGCAACCTGTTCGGCATGATCGGCATGGCCATCGCCGTGCTGACCACCGTCGGCCTGATCTACAAACTCGGCAGCGAGCTGGCCGTTCAGGGCCTAGGCTTCGTCATCGTAGGCCTGCTGGTCGGCGGCAGTGTCGGCACCATCATGGCCAAGCGCGTCGAGATGACCAAGATGCCGGAACTGGTCGCCTTCATGCACAGCATGATCGGCCTGGCGGCTGTGTTCATCGCCATTGCCGCTGTAGTCGAGCCGCAGTCGCTGGGCATCGTCGCCGCGCTGGGTGATGCGATTCCATCCGGTAACCGCCTAGAGCTGTTCCTCGGCGCCGCCATCGGTGCCATCACCTTCTCCGGTTCGGTGATCGCCTTCGGCAAGCTGTCCGGCAAGTACAAGTTCCGCCTGTTCCAGGGCGCGCCTGTCGTGTTCAAGGGGCAACACCTGGTCAACCTGGTGATCGGCCTGGCGATTCTCGGCCTGGGCCTTTACTACACCTTCACCGGTGACATCACGGCCTTCGCCGTGCTGGTAGCCCTGGCTTTCGTCATCGGCGTACTGATCATCATCCCTATCGGTGGCGCCGATATGCCAGTGGTGGTGTCGATGCTCAACAGCTACTCGGGTTGGGCGGCTGCCGGTATAGGCTTCTCGCTGAACAATTCGATGCTGATCGTCGCAGGGTCCCTGGTCGGTTCTTCGGGTGCCATCCTCTCGTACATCATGTGCAAGGCGATGAACCGTTCGTTCTTCAACGTCATCCTCGGTGGCTTCGGCGCCGATGCAGATGCCGGTGCAGCCAGCGGCAGCCAGGAGCAACGCAGCGTGAAGTCGGGCTCTTCCGACGACGCCGCCTTCCTGCTGACCAACGCCGACACAGTGGTCATCGTGCCCGGTTATGGTCTGGCCGTGGCCCGCGCCCAGCACGCACTGATGGAGCTGGCCGAGAAACTGACCCACCGTGGCGTGACTGTTAAGTACGCGATCCACCCGGTCGCCGGCCGTATGCCGGGCCACATGAACGTGCTGCTGGCCGAGGCCGAGGTGCCTTACGAGCAGGTGTTCGAGATGGAGGACATCAACTCCGAGTTCGGTCAGACCGACGTGGTGCTGGTGCTCGGCGCCAACGACGTAGTCAACCCGGCAGCGAAGAACGATCCGAAGTCGCCGATCGCCGGTATGCCGATCCTCGAGGCCTACAAAGCCAAGACCGTAATCGTCAACAAGCGCTCGATGGCCAGCGGCTATGCCGGTTTGGACAACGAACTGTTCTACATGGACAAGACCATGATGGTCTTCGGCGATGCCAAGAAGGTCATCGAAGACATGGTCAAAGCCGTGGAATAAGCCCTGACCAGTCAGACAGGAAACCCGGCCATGCGCCGGGTTTCCTGTTTATGAAGCCAGCAAAAAAGCTGATTTTCAGGTCAATCATCGCAACAGATCAATTCCAAACTGTACTGCTTTAAATACCAAGATAAACGGGTTGCACCCAGTGAATAATCTCGCAAAAAACGGTTGCACCCAGTCTTTTCACTTATGGCAAGTACAGTTATATCGATTCCTGACCGAACAGTTACAAAGCAACCTATCTAATAGCACAACAATTTCATTCAGCTGTGACTACTGAGCCATCACTGCGCTCGGGATAATTTGCCCATCGAAAGCAAACACCAGCGCCGCCACAAGCGGAAGGATGACCACCATGGAACGTACCCTCAGTTCCGCCCTGCTCCAAACCCACAGTGTTGCCAGCGACAAATCGGCCTGGCTGCTCCGCACTATCGCCACCCTCAGCACGTGGCAGCGCCGCATCGTCAGCCGTCGTCAACTGGCTCGACTGGATGCCCGCCTGCTCGCTGACGCCGGCATCAGTGAAAATCAGCGTTACGTCGAACTGCAGAAGCCGTTCTGGCGTTAACACCCTCTCTTTGCTCCATCCCAAGTTGGGATCTTCTGAGAGCTCCACCGTCTCTGCTGCGGTGGGGCTTTCGTTTTATCTGCAACAGTCATCGCCATGGCGAGCAGTACAGTTGCCATAAACCTTCCACTGCCCCCGCACAATTCCCTCCGTTTGTATCTGCTCGTTCGCGAGCGCTTGCGACACCATGAGCTGCCACCCTTGTCTCTCGACAGGAACACGCCATGGACCGCACTCACAAACCACTCTCACACCCTGCATACAACAAGCCCCTGCACTGGCTCGGCTTCTACTCGACGCTCCGTCAATGGCAGCGCAACCGCCGTACCCGTCGACAGCTGGCGCTGCTCACCGAGCAACCACTGGCTGACGCCGGCATCAGCACAGCTGAGCGTGAACAGGAACTGGCCAAGCCGTTCTGGCGCTGAGCCAGTAATGGAGCCAGGAATGCCGTTGGGCTAAGCTGCGGATGCGGGCAGAACAGCGTCCCGCACTACCGGAGTAAGCCCATATGCACCTGAACAAATTCCTGATTGCAGCGCTTCTGTCATTAGGGCTGGCAGGTACCGCCTACGCCAGCAGCCTGGTCGCGACCACTGATACCCTGGGAGCAGCCCTGGCCGGCACCGTCGAGGGCACATCGGACGCGACCAGCTCGCTGCGCGACATGAAACAGCTGCGCGCGGCCCGTGATGACGCCGCCAGTTTCGTCGCCAGTGATGGGGCGATCCGCAGCGCGCGGCTCGAGGCGGCCCTGGCGTATATCCGCCGTCACGACAGCGAGCTGGCGACAGCGGATGACCTGGCCCTGGCTCAGGCCATCCTCAGCCTGTGAAAACTTTGCACACGTCTATCGATCAGCTCGCTGCTGACCGGTGCTGCCTGGCCCCGTAAACTTCGTCTACCTGCCTGGTCGCGGGGAACCGCGCCGGCCTGTCCGCGTCAAATCGTCCGTTCTGCAGTTCTCGGAGCTACTTATCATGCGTCGTTCATTCGTCATCGCCGTCGCCGCCTGTGCCCTATTAAGCGGCATCGCCCAGGCGCAATCCGTGGTCGCCACCAGCAACATCGTGGTGCGCGCCCTGGATCGCAGCATCAACTTCACGTCCGACACCACCACCTCGCTGCGCGACATGAAAGCCGTGGTGCAGGCCCGTGACGATGCGGCCAGCTTCGTCGCCAGTGCCGGTGAGATTCGCGGCGCACAACTGGAAGCCGCGCTACAGACCATCCGCCAGCAGCTGCCACAAGCGCAGACCGCCAGCGATCTGCAACTGGCCGAAGCTATTCTCGCTCTGTGATCCGCATCGCCGCCTGGTGCTGCGTCGCGCTGCTGGCGATTGCCGCAGGCGGCGCCCAGGCGCAGTTGCGTCTGGATCTGGACGGCAGCGATCTTGATCCTGCCGAACGCCAGGCGAGCCAGACCCTGCTTGACGAGGCCGTGGCGGCATTGCCCCCGCGCTTCGTCCAGCATCTGGACCGTGAAGTGAAGGTCCGCTGGCGCACAGCAATGCCCGCAGAGGTCTACGGCCAGGTCGGGCGCTTCAGCGGTATTGAACTCAACGCCGAACTCCTGCCGAAGCTGGTCGATGGCTCAGCAGCAGAGAATCGTACCGGTCGCCCGCACGGCACCGAGCGCCAGGAATTACTGGCCACTCTGCTGCACGAGCTGACCCACCTGTACGACCGCGCCCGCCTCTGGCCTGCGAGCGATCACCGCCACATCAGCCAATGCCGACAGCGCGCCAACTCGGTAGGCCTGGTAGGGCTGCCAGAGGATTGCCGTGGCCAGACCGAGCGCCGCTTCACCCTCAGCGATGACCCGCGCCTGCTCGATCTGGCCGGCTGGCAGCAACGTGTCGGCCAACGTGGCGCGCGCGATCTGAACAACGGCCAGGTCGCACGCAGCCCGGACAGCTACGAGCTGACCAACCCGCTGGAATTCGTCGCGGTCAACCTCGAATACTTTCTGCTCGACCCCAGCTATGCCTGCCGCCGCCCCTCGCTGGCGCGCTACTTCCGCGAGCACTTCGACTGGGCGCCCTCCAGCGAGGCCTGCGCCACCGACTATCCCTACCTCAATGCCGGGCGCGACTTCGCCTTGCAGCCACTGGGACGACTCGATCCTGAGCGCGTGTATGAAGTCGACTACCTGCTCGCCGAGGCCAACGATGCCTGGATGAGCCGCTGGGGTCACAGCATGCTGCGTCTGGTGGTCTGCGCACCGGGCCGGCCGCGTGGCCCGGACTGCCGCCTGGATCTCGAGCACCATCTGGTGCTTTCCTACCGCGCCTTCGTCGGCGACCTGCAACTGTCGAGCTGGGACGGCCTGACCGGCGTCTATCCATCACGCCTGTTCGTTCTGCCGCTGGAGCAGGTGATCGACGAATACACCAAGGTCGAGCTACGCAGCCTGGCCTCGGTGCCGCTGCGCCTGTCGCGCGACGAGGTCGAGCAACTGGTGGCACGCGCTGCCGAACAGCATTGGAGCTATGACGGCGACTACTACTTCGTCTCCAACAACTGCGCGGTGGAAACCCTCAAGTTGCTGCGCAGCGGCACCGACAATCCACGCCTGCATGCACTCGACAGCATCCTGCCCAACGGCCTGCTGGAATTGATGGATGCCCGCGGCTTGGCTGATACCACCGTGCTCGACGATCCGCGCGAGGCGCTACGCCTGGGCTATCGCTTCGACTCCTTCCGCGAGCGTTACCAGGCCATGTTCAAGGTGCTGCGAGAACGCTTGCCGATCACTCAGGACAGCGTCGAAACCTGGCTGGAACAACCAGCCGAAACGCGGCGCAACTGGTTCGCCCAGGCCGACCTGCGCGCCAGCGCCGCCCTGCTGCTGCTGGAGCAGGCCGCGCTGCGCCGGCAGCTGCTGCTGGCTCAGGACGAACTCAAGCGCCGCTACCTCACAGGCCGTGCAGCTGGAGACCCGAGCCTGAACAAGGCCGGTGCCGCGCTGGAGCAAATTCTCGCCAACAGTGGCTTCCTCAGCCGCCCGGCCGAACTGCTCGAAGGTGGCTACGGCTTGCCACAACAGCAGGAATGGGAGCGTCTCGAGGCCAGCAGCCGTGACCGCCAGCAGCAGCTGCGCCAGCTCAGCGACGAGCTCGACGGGGAAGTACGCAACCTGCTGCAACCCGAGCGCCTGGCCGAACTGGAAGCCAACGAGGCCAACCTGGTCGCCCTCGGCGAGCATCTGCGGGCCTTGCACAAGGCCAGTGGCGGGCTCGAACTGCCCTAGATTCGCGAGCGAGACTTCGGCTCAAGGCACTAGGGAATGATCTCCTGATCTTCTTCCGGCAATTGCGGATCGACCCTCAACCACGGTAGCCGGCTGCCCACCCAGATATGCCGATCCGCCGGAGCCTGTTCCGGCTCGTCCAACGTGGCGACGGTCACGTCCAGCGTGTGCGGGCTGAGCGAAGTGAACAGCGCCAGATGTGCGCCGCAGTCCGCACAGAAATAACGCGTACAACTGGCCGACGACTTGAAAGCCTTCGGCGTGCCGCTTAACCAGCGAAACGTCTCATGGGGCACGGTGACCCAGGTGGTGAGAATCCCGCCCGTGCTCCGCCGGCAGATCGAGCAGTGGCAATGAGCGATGTCCTCCAGCGGCGCATTGATCTGATAACGCAGCGCACCGCACTGGCAGCCACCCTGATGTTCAGACTTCATCCCGCCTCCGCCTTGCATTGCCCCGCGCCGCTGACCAAGATAGGCGCTCACCACCACCGGGGGTTCCCGTGATAGACCTGTTGCTGGCCCTGTGGCCGCTGTTCGCCATGATAGTCGCCGGCTACTGGCTGCGCCTGCGCGAGTTCCCCAGCGAGGCCTTCTGGCCGGGCGCCGAGCGCCTCAATTACTTCATCCTGTTCCCTGCCCTGCTGTTCTCTAGCCTGGCCCGTGCGCCGTTGAACAACCCCGCCTTGCCGCGCCTGGCGCTTGCGGTGCTGCTCGGCCTGGGCATCGCCTGGCTGGCACTGCTGCTGGTGCGCCGCTTGCGCGGCTGGCCCGCTGGGCGTTTTGGCGCCTTCACTCAGGGCATCCTGCGGTTCAACACCTATTTGGGCCTGGCCGCAGTCGGCAGCCTTTTCGGCCAGGAAGGCCTGACCCTCGCCGCGCTGATGCTGGCCTTGATGGTACCGACGGTGAACGTGTTGTCGGTCTGGTCGCTGACGGCCGAACGCGGCATCAGCGCACGCAGCCTGCTGCTGCCGATCATCAAGAACCCACTGATCCTCGCCTGCGTCGGCGGAGCGCTGTTCAACCTCACGGGTATCGGCCTGCCGGGTGGCAGCGACCGCCTGCTCAACCTGCTGGCTGCTGCCAGCCTGCCGCTGGGCCTGCTCTGTGTGGGTGCCGCACTCAAGCCAGAGCAACTGGGCGGAGAAATCCCGGCGCTGACCTGGAACAGCGCGCTACGCCTGCTGGCCATGCCACTGCTGGCCTGGGGCGTGGCCTGGGCGCTGGCATTGCCGGCGATGGAGAGCGCAGTGCTGGTGCTGTTCTTCGCTCTGCCCACCGCCCCTACGGCCTATGTGCTGACTCGCCAACTCGGCGGCGACAGCCAGTTGATGGCCGGCATCATCACCCTGCAGACGTTGCTGGCAGCGGGTAGTCTGGTGGCGATCATGATGATGCTGGCGTGAGCCGCTACTGCGCATAACTCTCGATCAGCCGCTGATATTCTCCGCGTGCCTTGAGCGTTTCGAGCCCGCGGTTGAACCGCTCGATCAACTCGGCAGAGCGCGGATGCTGTCGCGAAACGATGAAGTGCAGCGTACTGCTCTGAAACGGCACTCGTGAGCGATGAAACTGCTGCATATCGGCACCGGTAGCGCGTAAGGCGCTACCTCCCAGGTGGCGGTCGGCGATGAACAGGTCGTCACGCTTGAGCAACAACAACCGCGCACATTCCTGCAGCCCCAACGGAGAATGCCGACGCAACACGCCCTGATCGAGCAGTTGCTGAATCGCCGCTGGCGGTTGCCAGCCCAGCGGATAACAGACCTGTCGACCAGTCATGGCGGACAGATCAGCGACCTCGATGTGATCACCGGCTCGGCTGAAGATGTACTGCTCGGCCACATAAATGGGCGCCGAATAGAGAAACTCCGCCTCGCGCTCGGCAGAGCGGACGTAGGGAAAGGTGGCATCGTAGTCACCGCGCTTGGCTTTCAGATAACCGCGATTCCAGGGCAACCAGTCGAGCGTGATCGCCGTGCCCTGCTCGGCCAATGCCGCACGCACCACCTGGGTAAGCATGCCTTGGCCGGGCAGGGCCTTGCCGGTGAATGGTGCATAGTCGTCACCGGTAGCCAGGTGCAACACCTCCGCTCGCACCGATGCGCACAACAGCAGGCCCAGCAGAGCCGCCCCCCAGAATCCCACCATCAATCTCCAATAACAGGCGTGCATGCGCCTTACAAACCCTGATCATTGACTCTCGCTTTCGCGAGCCAGGCTGTCCAGTGCAACCCGGCTATAGGGCGACAATTCGTCCCGTTCTCTTGATACGGAACAAGAGGCATTGCAAGACCACGACTATCCTTGCCGCATCACCAGCTAACAGCGACACGCCGATGACCGACACCAGCAGCACCGATCAAGCCGACGTTTTCCCCTACCTGCAGCTGATGCATCAACATGCCGGCTCGGACCTGTTCTTCAGCGTCGGCGCGCCGCCGCACATGAAGGTCGAAGGGCATAGCCAGCCCGTCGGCCAGCGCATCATGAAGGCCGGTGAGGTGCAGCAGCTGGCCTATCAACTGATGACGCAGAAGCAGATCGCCGAGTTCGAACGCGACCTGGAGATGAACCTGGCCGTCAGCCTGCAGGGCGCCGGACGCTATCGGGTCAACGTCTATTACCAACGCGGCGAAGTGGCCATGGTGGTGCGCCTGATCAAGAGCGAGATCCCTGGTTTCGAGGCGCTCGGTCTACCCAAGCTGCTGGAGAAACTGGCCATGCAGGACCGCGGGCTGATCCTGGTCACCGGCGCAGCCGGCTCGGGCAAGTCCACCACCCTGGCGGCGATGCTGGATTTTCGCAATCACCACAAGAGCGGGCATATCGTCTGCATCGAAGACCCCATCGAGTTTCTCCACAGCCATCAGCGCTCGATCATCGACCAGCGTGAGGTCGGCCTCGATACCCACAGCTTCGATGACGCCCTGCGCAACGTGCTGCGTGAAGCACCGGACGTGATCATGCTCGGCGAAATCCGCGACGCCGCCACCATGCAGCACGCCCTGCACTACGCCGAAACAGGCCATTTGTGCGTCGCCACCCTGCATGCCACCAGCAGCAGCCACGCCATCGAACGCATCGCCCGCTTCTTCCCCGACGACGCCCGCAAACAGGTACTGGCCGACGTGGCGCACAATCTGCTCGCGGTGATCGGCCAACGCCTGGTGCCGGGCATCGAGCAGAAGCGCGTCGCAGCGATTGAGCTGCTGCTGGGCACGCCCTATATCCGCGATCTAGTCCAGCGCGACGAGCTGGATGAACTGCGCGAGGCCATCGCACGAGCCGCCGAGCAGGGTTTGCAGACCTTCGACCAGCATCTGTTCGCCCTGCTCGAGGCCGGACGCATCAGCCTGGCCGAAGCGCTCAAGTTCGCCGACTCGCGTACCGACCTCAGCCTCAAGTTCAAACTCGAGCGCGGCTTCTCCGCCGACGAGGCCGAACTCAAGGTGCTGCGCGACGGTTGACTGGCTTTCTGAATGATTTCGGCCGATGCTCATCTATACAGGCCGAAACCATAACCTCTAATCGGCCGTCTTTCAGGGGGCCGATTTATGCTGACCCTGCTGCATTTGCTGTCAGCCATTGCCCTGTTGGTCTGGGGCACACACATCGTACGTACCGGCATCCTGCGCGTGTTTGGTTCACAACTGCGCAAGGTGCTCAGTCACAACATCGGTCGTCGGCCGCTGGCGTTCGTCGCCGGCATCGGCGTCACGGCGCTGGTGCAGAGCAGCAACGCCACCGCGCTGCTGGTCACCTCCTTCGTCGCTCAGGGCCTGATGGCACTGGCGCCGGGGCTGGCGATCATGCTCGGGGCCGACGTCGGCACCGCGCTGATGGCACGCGTGCTGACCCTCGACCTGAGCTGGCTCAGCCCGCTGCTGATCTTCCTCGGGGTGATCTTCTTCCTCTCGCGACGGCAGACCCGAGCAGGACAACTCGGCCGCGTGGCCATAGGCCTCGGGCTGATGCTGCTGGCGTTGGAGTTGATCGTTGCCGCCGCCACGCCGATCACCGAGGCACGTGGGATTCGCGTGCTGTTCGCATCGTTGACCGGCGATCTGTTGCTCGATGCCCTGGTCGGCGCGATGTTTGCCCTGCTCACCTATTCCAGCCTCGCAGCGGTGCTGCTCACCGCGACCCTGGCTGGCGCCGGGCTGATCAGCCTGCCGGTGGCCATCGGGCTGGTGATTGGCGCCAATATCGGCAGCGGCCTGCTGGCCTTTCTTACCAGCAGCCTGCAGAACCCAGCCGGGCGCCGCGTGGCACTGGGCAGCCTGATCTACAAGCTGATCGGGCTGTTGCTGGTACTGCCCGTACTGCAACCACTGGCCGATTGGCTGGACAGCCTGAACTGGCGCCCGGCGGAGCTGGTGATCTTTTTCCACCTGCTCTACAACAGCCTGCGCGCGGTACTGATGTTGCCCAGCGTCGGGCTGATGGCGCGCTTCTGCAACTGGCTGCTGCCGGACCGAGCCGACGATAGCGGCATCGCCCGACCACGCCACCTCGACCCGACAGCACTGGCCACGCCGAGCCTGGCGCTGGCCAACGCCGTGCGTGAAACCCTGCGCGTGGGCGACAAGATCGAAGCCATGCTCAACCGTCTGCTACCGGTGCTGGAGCAGAACCAGCCAGCACTGAACAAGGAGCTGCGCAGCCTCAATGACGATGTCGCCAGTCTCTGTCGCGCGGTCAAACTCTATCTCGCGCAGATCCCGCGAGAAGCGCTGAGCGAGCATGACAGCCGGCGCTGGGCGGAGATTCTCGAACTGGCGGTCAACCTCGAGCAGGCCGGCGATCTGATCGAGCGCATGCTCGGCAAGATCCAGAACGAGAAGACTGCGCAACGCCGGGCCTTCTCCGAAAAGGGGCTGGAGGAGCTCACCAGCCTGCACGGACAACTGATGGCCAACCTGCGCCTGGGCCTGAACGTGTTCCTCAGCGCCGACCACGCCAGCGCCAGCCAGCTGCTGCGCGAGAAGCGCCGCTTCCGCGCACAGGAGCGACGCCTGGCCCACGCCCATATCGGCCGTCTGCAACGTCAAGTGGTGCAGAGCATCGAAACCAGCTCCCTGCACCTGGAGCTGATCGCCGACATGAAGCGGCTCAACTCGCTGTTCTGCGCCAGCGCCTACGTGGTGCTAGAGGGCGGCGAAACCGGCGCCCTCAAGCTCGAAGGCGGCGAATGACTCAGTCGGCGCCGGTCACGCGCTCGGGCTCGGCCGGCTCGACGCCGCGCCAGGCGTACCAAGCGAAGAACAGCGCCATCAGCAGATAGCCGTGAACGAAGTCTGGCGCCGCGTACCACGCCAGCTTCGGCGCGTGCATCAGGCCGACGAAAGCCATGGCCGCCGCCACCAGGGCGAAGGTGGTGGCCTGGCGGAACTGGCGATCGATCACCGCCACGCACATCGCGCCCAGCAGGATGGCGCTGAACATGGCGCCCTGCCCTAGCGCGCCGATGGCGCTGGAAATACCCTCGACCACTTCGGGTGCACCACGGTTGAAACGCGTCGCCAGGTAGTTGGCGAAGTAAGGCAGCATTGCCAGGGCGACCGCCGGGTAGTAACGGGCGTGGTTGCTGTTGAACGCGGTGGCGATCATCGACATGCCGACGAACACCAGGATCGGCGCCACCACCGATACCGGGATCAATGCGGCGATGAAGGCGATCAGACCGAACATGGTCGCCAGACCGTACACCGCGCCATTGAGCAGGCTGTAACCGCGCCCGGCACCCATCCACTTCGAGCCCACGGTGGCGATGTACACGGTGGTCGGGAACACGCCGCCGAACAGCGCACCGAGCGAGGTGCCGAGCCCATCCACGGCCTGGCATTCGCGCACGCTGTAGCTGTCACCGGCGGCGCTCATGGCCTCGACGTTGTTCATGGTCTCGATGGCGTTGTACAGGGTGATCGGCAGGATCACCGTCATCAGCGCCAGCAGGCTGGTGAACAGCAGGCCCAGGCCTTCGTACCAGGCCAGGTTGGGCAGCAGCGGGTAGAAACCCAGGTGGGTGAAGGCATCGCTGAACTTGCCGCCGTCAGCCGCGCCGATCAGGTAGGCCAGCGCGGTGCCGACGACGATGGCGAACAGCGAGGCCGGCAGACGGAATGGCATGCTCACCCGCGCCACCAGGCCGACGATGGTGATGGCCAGCACCAGCAGGCCGATCACCGGAATTTCCAGAGTCTTGAACAGCATTTCCCCAGCGATGAAGGTCAGTGCCACCCCGGCCACCGCACCGAGCATGGCCGCACGCGGCAGATGACGCTGCACCCAGTTGCCGATCAGGCTGATGGCGGCCTCGATCAGACCACTGATGAAGCACGCGGCCACCGCCACCTTCCACGCAAGTTCGGCATCGCCGGTGAGATTCTTCGCCGGCAGCAGCACGCCGAACAGGAAGACGAACATCACCGGTGTACTGATGCCGTAGGACAGCGCCGTCACGTCGGCACGGTTCTCCTTGCGCGCCAGTCGCGCGGCACTAAAGGCGTAGTAGAAGTTGCCGGCCATCACCGCCACCGCCGCGCCTGGCAACACCTGACCGAACACGATCTCGGCAGGAAAACCCATGCCCAGCATGCTGATGGCGATGATCACGAAGTTGGCGATGTTGTTCTGAAACAGGGCGAAAAAGGCGTCGGTGTCTTCCTTCTTGTACCAGGGATAGTGCACGCGTGGCGTCGACATGACTGGCTGAGTCCTTGTTGTCTGAATGGTCAGGTCGGCGAGTCTAGCAACCCGTCGCCGGGGCATAAACGAACAAGGCAGCCGAAGCTGCCTTGTTGGAGGTCGAGACGCGCGCTATGTACGCTGCGCGACCAGACGACGGCGCTGCAGCAGCACGACCAGGCCGAACAGCAGGAAGCCCGGAATCCACATCAGTTCCTTGATCCAGCGGTCGGTCGGTGCCCGCACGCTGAGGATCTGCTGATCGAACTCCAGGCCAGCGTCGGCGGCCAGGCTGCCGAAGGTGACGCTGTCCACCAGCACCTTGTCGCCTTCCTCATAGAGGTTCAGGCCAAGCTTCTCCAGGCGCGCCTGGCCCGAAGCGCCATCCGGCACCGGCAGCAGCACGGTGAACTCACGCGGGTCGCCCACGGCGTTCTCGCCGAGAATACGCAGGCGCAGCGAGCTGCCGTCCTCTACCCCATCGAGCGCTTGCGCCAGCTCGGCCGGCGGCACTTCCTGATAAGGATCGTGCAGCATGTCCATCCAGAAGCCGGGACGGAACAGGGTGAACGCCACCAACAGCAGCAGCACGCTCTCGTACAGGCGGCTGCGCACCAAGAAGAAACCCTGGGTGCCAGCAGCGAATATCAGCATGGCGATGGTCGCCACGATGAAGATGATCACGCCGTGCCAGAAGTCGACGTCGATCAGCAGCAGGTCGGTGTTGAAGATGAACAGGAACGGCAGCGCTGCGGTACGCAGGCTGTAGAAGAACGCCACGATACCGGTCTTGATCGGATCGCCCTTGGACACCGCGGCCGCGGCGAACGAGGCCAGTCCCACCGGCGGGGTCACGTCGGCCATGATGCCGAAGTAGAAGACGAACAGGTGCACCGCGATCAGCGGCACGATCAAGCCATTCTGCTGCCCCAGCGCCACCACCACCGGCGCCAGCAGGCTGGACACCACGATGTAGTTGGCAGTGGTCGGCAGGCCCATGCCGAGGATCAGGCTGAACACCGCCACCAGCATCAGCATCAGCAGCAGGTTGCCCATCGACAGCAGCTCGACCAGGTCGGCCAGCACCAGGCCAACACCCGTCTGCGAAACCGCACCGACGATGACACCGGCCGCCGCGGTGGCGATACCGATGCCGATCATGTTGCGGGCGCCAGCTATCAGGCCTTCACGCAGGTCGACCACGCCATCGATGAAGCTGCCATGGTCATGGCTGCCATCGCGGCGCATCCAGCTCAGCAACGGGCGCTGGGTGAGCAGGATGATGATCAGCATCACGCTGCCCCAGAAGGCCGACAGGCCGGGCGACAGACGCTCGATCATCAGGCACCAGACCAGCACCACTACCGGCAGCAGGAAATGCAGGCCCGAGAGCAGCACCGCGCGGGTCTGCGGCAGTTCTTCCAGCGGCGCATTGGGGTCTTCCGGCGGCAGTACCGGCACACTGGCGGCGACTTTCAGCAGCGCCAGGTAGACCACCGCGAGCAGAGCGCCGATCACCGGCAGGGCATATTCGCCGAGCGCCGGCTTGAGCCAGCCGAGGCCGTAGTAGACCGCCAGCGACAGACCGCTGATCAGCGCTGCACCGAAGGCGAAGCCGGTCAGGCGACGCAGCCAGGGCTTGGGCTGATGGCCGCCAATGGGCTGCAGGCCGAGCTTGAGCGCCTCGAGATGGACGATGTAGAGCAGCGCGATGTAGGAAATCGCGGCAGGCAGGAAGGCATGCTTGATGATCTCGACATAGGGCATGCCGATGTATTCGACCATCAGGAAGGCCGCAGCCCCCATCACCGGCGGCATGATCTGGCCGTTGACCGAAGAGGCCACTTCCACCGCGCCGGCTTTCTCCGAGGAGAAGCCGGTACGCTTCATCATCGGAATGGTGAAGGTGCCGGTGGTCACCACGTTGGCGATCGACGAGCCGGAGATCATCCCGGTCAGGCCGGAAGCCAGCACCGCCGCCTTGGCGGGACCACCACGAAAGTGGCCGAGCATGCTGAATGCCAGCTGGATGAAGTAATGCCCGGCACCCGCGCGCTCGAGCAACGCGCCGAACAATACGAAGAGGAACACGAAGCTGGTGGATACGCCCAGGGCGATACCGAACACGCCCTCGGTGGTGATCCACTGGTGGTTGGCCAGCGCGTTGAAGCTGACCCCGCGATGCGCCAGCAGGCCGGGCATGTAGGGGCCGGCCAGGCTGTAGACGAGAAACACCAGGGCGATGATCGCCAGGGGTGGGCCAAGCGCGCGGCGCGTGGCTTCCAGCAGCAGCGGGATACCGATGCAGGCGGCGACCAGGTCGCCCGTGGTCAGGCTGCCAGGGCGCAGGGCCAGCTGCTGGTAGAAGATGAACAGATAAGCGGCACTGGCAGCAGCGACCAGACCTAGGGCGATATCCAGCAGCGGTACGCGATCACGTGGCGATCTCTTGAATGCCGGATAGGCGAGGAAGGCCAGCAGCAGGGCGAACGCCAGGTGAATGGCGCGGGTCTGGGTATCGTTGAGTACACCAACGCCGAAGATGAACGGCAGTGGTGAGGCGATCCACAATTGGAACAGCGACCAGAGCAAGGCAAGGCCGGTGATCACCTGAGCCATCGGGCCGACGGGCATACGCGCGCCGACATCCTGGGCGATCAGTTCCTCGGTGGAAAGTTGCTTGTCATGCATGGGGCGAACCTGCATTCGAGTAATCGGAGAACGGCAAAACCCGCGGGCCTGCGCCTGCGGGTTTGTTTAACACTAGAAGCGAATCGAGTGATGCGCCTGGCGACGCATCACTAATGGCCCTGGCGGATCGACCGGCAGAGCCAGAGGGCTTACAGCCAGCCGCGTTCCTTGTAGTAACGCTCGGCGCCCTCGTGCAGCGGGGCAGTCAGACCGACCTTGATCATGTCCTCTTCCTTCAGGTCAGCGAAGGCCGGGTGCAGACGCTTGAAGCGATCGATGTTGTCGAATACCGACTTGACCAGTTGGTAGACCACTTCCGGGTCAGCCTTGGCGCTGGTGGACAGCACGGCCTTGCCGCCGATGGACGGAGTCGGCTGATCGTTGCCCTTGTACAGACCGCCAGGGATGTCGGCCTTGGTGTAGTAGGTCTTCTCGGCCAGCAGCTTGTCGATCTCGGCGCCGGTCACCGGAACCAGGACGGCGTCGGTGGTGGTGGTGGCTTCCTGGATCGCGCCGTTGGGATGACCGACGAAGTAGGTCATGGCGTCGATATTGTTGTCGCCCAGAGCACTGGCCTGTTCAGCCGGCTTCAGCTCGGCAGCCAGGGCAAAGGCGGACCGATCCCAGCCTTTGACGGCCATGATCTCTTCCAGAGTGTCACGCTGGCCGGAACCCGGGTTGCCGACGTTGACGCGCTTGCCCTTGAGGTCGTCGAAGCTGGTGATGTTGGCGCTACGACGGGCGAGGACGGTGAACACTTCGCTCTGCAGCGAGAACACCGCGCGGATGTCGCTCATTGCACCTTCGGCTTCGAACGGCGCAGCGCCGTTAAGGGCCTTGAACTGGTGGTCGGACTGCATGATGCCGAAGTTGAATTCGCCGCTGCGAATGCCATTGACGTTGGCCACGCCGCCGCCACTGGCTGGCGCGTTGCACTTGATACCGTGCTCAGCCGAGCCACGGTTGAGGAAACGGCAGATGGACTGGCCGGCAACGTAATAGACGCCTGTCTGGCCGCCGGTGCCGATGGTGACGAATTTTTCTTCAGCCTGTGCCGTACCACTCAGGGCAGTGCCCGCGAGTGCAGCGGACAGGACCCATGCCAAGGATTTGCCTTTCATGGGAAATCTCCTTTTTTCTGTTGTTTTGAGCGAGCGTGCCTTGTGAGCGACGTCCGGGAGGGAAGTCTAACCGCTCAGGACGAATATGCACGCCTTGTTGGCCAATCGGTCGTAACCGCTTATGTGAGGCGCGGGCTATCGCCCATTCCCGGCATTGGGCAGAATCGGCCAATGCCCAACGCCCTTCACGAATCCGCGCAGGCCTCGGTCAGCGCCAGCCTGACCCAGGCCGTACTGCATGCAGCCAGCCGCCTCGGCCTCGACCGTCAGGCGCTGCTCAGTGCCTGTGGCCTGACTGACGAGCACCTGGCCGACCCCGACGCACGCATCCCGTTCAGCGTCCAGCAGACGCTATGGCATGAGCTGGATTTACACCTGCCGCATCCAGAACCCGGCCTGCTGCTGGGACGTAACCTGACTCCCGGCCCCTTCAGCGTGCTCAGCTATCTGCTGCAGAGCAGTGCCACTCTGGGCGATGCGCTGAACGCCGCACTGCGCTATCAACGTCTCGGTGGCGAGGGCGGCGAGCTGCATATCGAGACGCGCGACGACAGCCTGTTGCTGCTGTACCGCCCGCTGCATCCGCAGCATCCGGCGACCCGCATCCGTGTACTGGCGATGCTGGCCTGCTGGGTGCAGATGACCACGCCGCTGCTCGACGGCTTCCATTTGCTCGGCGCGCAATTTCGTCACGATGCACCGGACGACCTCGGGCCCTATCAAGATGTATTCGCCTGCCCCCTGCAGTTCGCCAGCAGCGATTACGCCATCGCCCTGCCCCGCGCGCTGTGCCAGAGGCCCCTTATGCAGGCCAGCCTGCCGCTGCAGCAACTGCTGCGTCAACATGCCGAGACCCTGCTCGCCCGCCTGCCCAGTGCCAGCCTGAGCGCGCGGGTCATCGGCCAGCTCGGCGAACAACTGGCGCATGGCGAGCCCGACCGCGCCGAACTGGCCCGTGCGCTGAACCTGAGCGAACGCACCCTGCAGCGAAGGTTGGCCGAAGAGGGTTGCAGCTACCAGCAACTGCTGGCCGACACACGTCGCCAACTGGCCGAACAACACCTGCGCGACGGCCGCCTGCCAGCGGCGGAAATCGCCCTGCTGCTGGGTTACTCCGAGCCCAGCGTGTTCTTCCGTGCCTTCCGCCAATGGACCGGCCTGACGCCTGGCGAGTACCGCACCCAGCACGCCGCTGGCTGAGTCGCAGGCTCGTTCGCCAACACGGCTATGCGCGAGCCATGTGGCCCCATCATGGCCAGGCAGCCCGGACCGTAAACGGTCGCCACGGTATCAGCGCATCACCTGCGTCGATGATGACTATGCCTGCGCCTGGCGTGCCAGCCTGAACCCGAGAGGTTAGAGTAGCCGGCCACGCAACGAGGAGACTCCCTATGAGCCGACTGGCCTCCATCAAGCTCTCCACCCTCGATCTGGCGCCGATTCGCGACGATGGCGATGCCGCTCAAGCCCTGCACAATTCGCTGGCGCTGGCTCGCCACGTCGAGAGCCTCGGCTTCGAAAGATTCTGGGTGGCCGAGCACCACAACATGGACGGCATCGCCAGCTCCGCCACCTCCGTGCTGCTCGGCTACCTGGCCGCCGGCACCTCGAAGATCCGCCTTGGTTCTGGCGGGGTGATGCTGCCCAACCATGCGCCGCTGGTGATCGCCGAACAGTTCGGCACCCTGGCCACGCTCTACCCCGGACGAATCGAGCTGGGTCTGGGTCGCGCGCCCGGCGCCGATCAGTACACCGCCCATGCCCTGCGCCGCAGCCGTGATGGCAGCGCCGACGACTTCCCCAATGACGTCGAAGAACTGCAGGCCTACCTCGGCCCGCGCCAGGAAGGACAGCGGGTGATCGCCATGCCTGGCGCAGGGACCAATGTGCCGATCTGGTTGCTCGGCTCCAGCCTGTTCAGCGCTCAGCTGGCCGGAATGAAAGGCCTGCCCTATGCCTTCGCCTCGCACTTCGCACCACGCTACATGCACGAGGCGGTGCGCACCTACCGCAACCACTTCCGCCCCTCGGCAGTGCTGGACAAACCCTACGTGATGCTCGGCGTACCGTTGCTGGCAGCCGATAGCGACGAGCAGGCGCAATACCTGGCCACCTCCGCGTTCCAGCGCATCCTTGCGCTGATCCGTGGCCAGAGTCTGGTGCAGCGCAAGCCGGTGCCAAGCATGGACGGCCTATGGCTGCCGCACGAACGTCAGGCAGTCGGCGAGTTCTTCGGCCTGGCTACCATCGGTGGGCCGCAGACCGTGCGCCAGCGCCTGGAACAATTGCTGGAGCAGACCGAAGCGGACGAGCTGATCTTCACCTGCGACATGTACGACTTCGCCGACCGCCTGCACGCCTTCGATATCCTCGCCGAGCTGAAGAACGGTTGAAGGCGAACTTTGTGTGCGTTACCGCCCTCTGAATCAGAACAGGCCGCCAGACCGGTGGCCCCGTTCATACGATGGGAGACGCACATGAAGAAGACAGCTTCAGCCCACTGGCAAGGTGGTATCAAGGACGGCAAAGGCACCATCTCCACTGAAAGTGGTGCCCTCAAGGAATCGCCTTATGGCTTCAACACCCGCTTCGAAGACAAGCCCGGCACCAACCCTGAGGAGCTGATCGGCGCCGCTCATGCGGGCTGTTTTTCCATGGCACTGTCCAAAGAGCTGGGTGACGCTGGCATGACTGCCGAGAGCATCGACACCAAGGCGCAAGTGACCCTGGAGAAGGTGGAAGGCGGCTTCGAAATCAGTACCGTGCACCTGACGCTGCGCGCGAAAATTCCAGGTGCAGATCGCGCTGCCTTCGAGAAAGCGGTGGAAGCGGCCAAGACTGGCTGCCCGGTCTCCAAGGTACTGAAGGCCACGATCACCCTGGAAGGCATACTCGAAGCCTGACCTCGCAGCGGCGGCGCACCCGACGATCAGCGAGGTGCGCCGTGCGCAACAGCCCCGGCCTAGATGGCTGTCCCACAACGCATTACCTCACCCCGCGCCAGCACATTGCGCTGCTCGTCATACAGCCACGCCTGCGCCTTCATCAGCTGCTGGCGTGCCTCGACGCGGTAGCGCTGGCCGGCCGCAAAGTCGTCGTAACGCAGGCGAATCTCGCAGGTCATGCGCAATGGCTCGCTCTGCATACCTATCGAGCCACCGCTACGCACCTCGAACTGAAAGCGCGTTTCCAGCTCATGCTTGCCGGGCGTCAGCTGGAAGTAGCGGCCATCCGGCCAGCGCTTGCCGTCCAGGCGATCGGCCATCAGCAAGGTATCGGCGCTGGAATACAGTTCGACCCAGGCCTGCTGCGGGTCCGGCTTGGGCAGGGGAGAAGCACAGGCCCCGAGCATCATCAGGGCGGGAGCGAGAAACAGGGCGCGCATGGCGACCTCCACGGTAGGGTTCATGCACCAGCCTACATCGGGAGGCAGGCAAAACCGAGGCGAAACGGGCGTATTCGAACCGGTGGGGCTGGAGACAACCCCTGCGATCAGCTAGCGTGACGACATGCCCAACGCCTTCCCTAAAGACCTACTGCGCCGCTACGCGGTTCCCTTGCTCGCCCTGCTGCTGGGCGGCTGCTCGACCCTTGATTACTACACCCATCTTGGCCAGGGCCAATGGCACTTGCTGCAGGCGCGCCAGCCGGTCGAACGGCTGGTAAGCAACCCTGCCACAGACCCCGATCTGGCCAGGCGCCTGACGCTGAGCCAGCAGGCGCGGGACTTTGCCAGCGCGCAGCTGCAACTGCCCGAGAACCGCAGCTATCGCCTGTACGCCGACCTGGAGCGTCCCTTCGTGGTGTGGAATGTCTTCGCCACGCCGGAGTTCTCCCTCGACCCCGAGCTACATTGCTTCCCCATCGCCGGTTGCGTCGCCTACCGCGGCTACTACCAGCAGGGTCGAGCCCGCGGTGCTGCCGCGCTACTGCGCCAAGAGGGCCTGGACACCTACATCGGCGGCGTCGAGGCCTACTCCACCCTGGGCTGGTTCGATGACCCACTGCTCAACACCATGCTGCGCTGGAGCGACGAGCGCTTCATCGCGGTGATATTCCACGAGTTGGCGCACCAGCAGTACTACCTGCCAGGCGATACGGCCTTCAACGAGTCCTTCGCCACCTTCGTCGAGCGCGAGGGGCTGCGTCAGTGGCATTCGGCCCGCAATGAAACACCGCCGGCCAGCGATGATCGCCAACGCCAGCAGTTCATCGAGCTGGTGCTGGCCAGCCGCGAGCGCCTGCAACAGCTCTACGCCAGCGACCTGCCGGAGTCAGCCATGCGCATCGCCAAACAGGCCGAGTTCGAGCGCCTGCGCCGCGACTATCGCGCCTTGCGCCAGCGCGAATGGGGCGGCCAGGGTCGCTATGACACCTGGATAGAAAGCTCGTTGAACAACGCCAAGCTGCTGCCCTTTGGCCTCTATGACCAATGGGTGCCGGCTTTCGCCGCACTGTTCGCCCGGGAAGAACGAGACTGGCGCGCGTTCTATGCCGCAGTGGCAGCACTCGGTCGGTTGCCGCAGGCAGATCGTCGGGCCGCGTTGGAAAGCCTGATGCAAGACGACTAGAACTGATTGGCACATTGCCAGTCCAACCTACTCAGGTTTTCGCCCAACACCGGAGGTACAAGCGATGCAACGACTGATTCCCGCCCTGGCCCTGACGCTCCTTGCTGGCGGTGCGCTGGCCGCGCCCAAGCCCTGCGAAGAACTCAAGCAGGAAATCGAAGTGAAGATTCAGGCCAACAACGTGCCCAGCTACACCCTGGAAATCGTGCCCAACGCCGAAGTTCAGGATCAGAGCATGGTCGTCGGCAGCTGCGACGGCGGCACCAAGAAGATCGTCTATCAGCGCAACGGCTGATACACCTCTCTAAACGCCGGGCAGAAATGCCCGGCGCATCTCGTCCAGCGTCTCGAAGTGAAAGTCCGGCGCCTCGCCGAGCAACTCCTCACGACTACCGAATCCGTAACCAACCGCCACCGCCTGCAAGCCATTGCTGCGCGCACCGATCAGGTCATGCTTGCGGTCGCCAATCATCAACGCCGAGCCGGGCGCCAGTCGTTCCGACTCCAGCAGGTGTGCCAACAGCTCCACCTTGTTGGTACGGGTGCCGTCCAGCTCACTGCCATAGATGCGCTTGAAGTAGCGATCAAAGCCGAAGTGCCGGGCGATTTCCTCGGCGAACACCGTGGGCTTACTGGTCGCGATATACAGCGTTCGCCCCTGCGCCAGCAGCGCCTCGAGCAGCGTCTCTACGCCATCGAAAACCCGATTTTCATACAGCCCGGTCACCCGGAAGCGCTCGCGGTAGTGATTGACCGCCTGCCAGCCGGTGGCCTCATCCAGCGCGTAGCTGGCCATGAAGCACTGCAACAAGGGCGGGCCGATGAAATGCTCCAGCGCCGTCAGGTCCGGCTCGTCGATGCCCAGCTTGGCCAGCGCATACTGCACCGAACGGGTGATGCCCTCACGCGGGTCGGTCAGGGTGCCGTCGAGGTCGAAGAGAATGGTGGAGTGATGCATGGCGGGCGCCTATTCGCAATCGAAACAGCCGCGAAGGATACCCGCCTTTTACCGCTGGCTCACGCCTCAGCGGCCTGCGCGAGATAGCCCCAACGCAGCCCGAGGCGAGTGAATGGCCACAGCAGCACCAGTTGCAGCAGGCTGAAGAGCAGCATCAATACGAGGCTGTTTCCCAGGCCAAGCCAAAGCAGCGCCAGCAGTACAATGCCGCAAAGCAGCGCACTGCCTATCCACAATGACAGAGTGATCGCCACCGCCGCTGCCAGCCGTCCACCCTTGAATCCTCGCACCTGCGCTGGCAGTGCCGCACGTGCGGTGAAGAACGCGACCAGCAGATACAGCCCGGCATTCACCAGGTTGACCAGTGCCTCCCAGCCCTGCAGCTCGTACCCGTAGGCCATGCCGCTCAGCAGCTGGGTGGTCATTCCGGCCAGTTGCAGGGAAGCCACCACGACGGCCAGCGCGAAGCACCAGGCCAGTGTCGCCCCCGGCACCTGCAAATCGTCAGCGACTACTTCGGCCTGGTGTCGAAACAGGTGCAGCAGCAGCCAGAGCGGTAGCAGCACCTCGAGGCAAAAGGTCAACAAACCGACGCCCCACCAGCCGAAGCCCATCAGCAGGCGTCCACTGCCGTAGGTATCCGTCTGCTCATACAACCACATGTACAAATGCCCCGAGGCGTACCCCAGCCCCCAGCTCAGCAACAGATACAGCACCCCATAGCTCACCAACAGCACTGCCGGCTGCCGGTAAGTCGCCACGCTGTGGCGCTCCATATAGGCATTGGCCAGCCAGTAGACACCCAGACCGGCCATCAGCAAATGGGTTAGCCAGTAGCTGGCGACGTAACGCAGCCAGAACATGGCATCGGTGGCGACATCGTTCATCAGCCACCCGATCAGCGTGACCGCGATGCTGACCACGCTTATCAGCAGCGCCACACCCACCAGATGCAGCGGCAACACCGGCAGTTGCCTTGCGCCCAATGTCGGCGCGAGCGGTTCGGGAGCGAAGGGATTGGGTTCGGTCATGGGGCGATCCTTGTCGTCGAAACAGTCCGTTGGAGGTAGTCGGAGAATAACTACCTTGTTGACGCTGGAAAGTGCAAAAGCCCATTTGCGTGCTGCAGTCGATGCAGACACCAGGCTACTCATCCGCCTTACTAGCGCGTGCTTATCAGTCCAGCAAACTACGAAACATCACATGGCAATCTACCAAACCATGCCGGGCGTGGCGGTAGGCCTTGGGCAAGGTGCCGACTATCGCGAAGCCGTGTTTCTGCCACAGCGCGACCGCGACCTCGTTGGTGGCCACCACGCTGTTGAACTGCATGGCGCTGAAGCCCAGCTCGCGCGCCACCTGCAGCGAATGAGCGCAGAGCCGGCTGGCGATGCCGCGGCCACGGGCAGCCAGGGCGGTCATATAGCCGCAGTTGCATACGTGGTCACCCGGCCCAGCGGCATTGGCCTTAATGTAGTAGGTGCCAAGAATCTGCCCACCGTCTTCGGCGACGAAGGTAGCGCGCGGCAGTTCGACCCAGGTTTTCCAGGCCGTTTCGCGATCCATGTTCGGGTCGAAGGCGTAGGTTTCTTGCGCCTGCACCACGTCACGGATGATCGGCCAGACCTGGTCGAAATCGGCCGCTTCGATGGACCGGATGATCAGTTCATCGCTCACTGGTCGTAGCCTTCAGCCAGGTGCAGATCCTTGAGTTTCACGTAGTTACCGGCCGTGTAGCTGAAGAAGTTGCGTTCCTTGTCGGTCAGCGGGCGGGCCTGTTTCACCGGGCTGCCGACGTAGAGATAGCCGCTTTCCAGGCGTTTGCCCGGCGGCACCAGTGAGCCTGCGCCGATGATCACTTCGTCCTCAACCACCGCGCCGTCCATGACGATGCTGCCCATGCCGACCAGAATCCGGTTGCCCAGGGTGCAGCCATGCAGGGTGACCTTATGCCCGACGGTCACTTCGTCACCGATGATCAGCGGGTAGCCATCGGGGTTGAACGGCCCGGCGTGGGTGATGTGCAGCACGCTACCGTCTTGCACGCTGGTGCGCGCGCCAATGCGGATGCGGTGCATGTCGCCACGGATCACGGTCATCGGCCAGACCGAGCTATCCTCACCCAGTTCGACGTCACCGATGACCACGGCGCTGGCATCGACGAAAGCCCTTTCGCCAAGCTGTGGAGTGGCTTGTTGGTAAGTACGAATCGCCACGATAGAAATCTCCTGGGCTGCGGGAAAGCTTGATTCTAATTAAGATCACCCCCATGTCGGTTGTAATCGCGCCAGAATTATTACTGCTCTGCGCCGCAACCCCACATTCATTCGCCACAGGTGCCTCGTCGTGACCGCGAACAATCCCCTGCTGCAAGACTTCGACCTGCCGCCCTACTCGCAGATCAAACCGGAACACGTCGAGCCCGCCGTCGACCAGATTCTGGCGGACAGCCGCACCGCCATCGCCAAACTGCTCGAGGCGCAGCAGACCAATCCGAGCTGGGATGGTCTGGTGCTGGCGCTGGACGAGCTGGGCGCGCGCCTGGGTCGTGCCTGGAGCCCGGTGAGCCACCTCAACGCCGTATGTAACAGTGCCGAACTACGCACCGCCTACGAGGCCTGCCTGCCCAAGCTGTCGGAATACTGGACCGAAATGGGCCAGAACAAGCCGCTGTTCGAGGCCTATGACGCGCTGGCCAAGAGCCCGGCAGCCGAAGGCTTCGACGTGGCGCAGCAGACCATTCTCGAACACGCCCTGCGTGACTTCCGCCTGTCCGGCATCGACCTGCCGGCCGAGCAGCAGAAGCGCTATGGCGAAATCCAGATGCGTCTGTCCGAGCTGACCAGCAAGTTCTCCAACCAGTTGCTCGACGCCACCCAGGCCTGGACCAAGCACATCACCGACGAGACGCGCCTGAGCGGCCTGACCGACTCGGCCAAGGCGCAGATGAAACAGGCCGCCGAAGCCAAGAGCCTGGAAGGCTGGCTGATAACCCTGGAATTCCCCAGCTACTACGCGGTGATGACCTACGCCGACGACCGCGCGCTGCGCGAAGAGGTGTACGCCGCCTACTGCACCCGCGCCTCCGACCAGGGCCCGAATGCCGGGCAGAACGACAACGGCCCGTTGATGGCCGAAATTCTCGACCTGCGCCAGGAACTGGCGCGCCTGCTCGGCTTCGCCAATTACAGCGAGCTGAGCCTGGCCAGCAAGATGGCCGAGAACACCGACCAGGTGCTGAGCTTCCTGCGTGACCTGGCGGTGCGCAGCAAGCCCTTCGCCGAGCAGGATCTGAGCGAGCTGAAAGCCTTCGCCACCGAGCAAGGCCTGGATGACCTGCAAAGCTGGGACGTCGGCTACTACAGCGAGCGCCTGCGCCAGCAGCGCTACAGCATCTCCCAGGAAGAAGTGCGCGCCTGGTTCCCAGTGGACAAGGTGCTCACCGGCCTGTTCGCCATCGTGCAGAAGCTCTACGGCATCGAGATTCGCGAGCTGAAAGGCTTCGACACCTGGCACCCGGACGTGCGCCTGTTCGAGATTCAGGAGAACGGCCAGCACGTCGGTCGCTTCTTCTTCGATCTCTACGCCCGTGCCAACAAGCGCGGCGGCGCCTGGATGGACGGCGCACGCGACAAACGCCGCACTGCCGACGGCCAACTGATCGCCCCGGTAGCCAACCTGGTGTGCAACTTCACCCCGCCGGTCGCTGGTAAACCGGCGCTGCTGACCCACGACGAGGTCACCACCCTGTTCCACGAGTTCGGCCATGGCCTGCATCACCTGCTGACCCGCGTCGAGCACGCCGGCGCCTCGGGCATCAACGGCGTGGCCTGGGACGCGGTCGAGCTGCCGAGCCAGTTCATGGAGAACTGGTGCTGGGAGCCGGAAGGCCTGGCGCTGATCTCCGGCCACTATGAAACCGGCGAGGCGCTGCCACAGGCCATGCTGGACAAGATGCTGGCGGCGAAGAACTTCCAGTCCGGGCTGATGATGGTGCGCCAGCTGGAGTTCTCCCTGTTCGACTTCGAACTGCATGCCACCCACGGCGACGGCCGCAGCGCGCTGGACGTGATCGAGGCGATCCGCAGCGAAGTCTCGGTGCTGCGTCCGCCGGCCTACAACCGCTTCGCCAACGGCTTCGCACACATCTTCGCCGGTGGCTATGCGGCCGGCTACTACAGCTACAAGTGGGCCGAAGTGCTCAGCGCCGATGCCTTCTCGAAATTCGAGGAAGAAGGCGTGTTCAACGCCGATACCGGCCGCGCCTTCCGCGAAGCTATCCTCGCCCGTGGCGGCTCGCAGGCGCCGATGGTGCTGTTCGTTGACTTCCGCGGTCGTGAGCCGAGCATCGACGCCCTGCTGCGTCACCTCGGCCTGAGCCAGGAGGCCGCATGAGCGACGCCCCGGTGAACAGCACGCCAAAACGCTTCATCGCCGGTGCCGTGTGCCCGGCGTGCAGCGAGACCGATAGCATCAAGATGTGGAACGTCGACGGCGTGCCGCACCGTGAATGCGTCAAGTGCGGCTATGCCGACACCCTCGACGCACGCGGCAACTCGGTGCCCAAGGAGATTCCCACGCGGGTCAACGTCAGCAGCCTGAAGCCCAAGGCTGCCGACCCCAACGTGCAGGCGGTGCAGTTCTTTCCCAATCCCAAGCTGAAGAAGCCAAGCGAGTGATCCGTAGCCCGGATGCAATCCGGGGAATGCTTGGCGCGCTGCCCCGGATTGCATCCGGGCTACACAACGGCCGCTTGTTAGTTCCGTAGGGTGGGTTAGCGGCGCCGAGCGTCGATTTCGCAAGCACCATTAGAGGTCGCGTGCTCGGATGGCCGCCCCACGTAATCCACCAAGCGATGGATCGTGTTGCGCCGATGATGCAGGCGAGTTGCACCCGCATGACTTTACTCGCGGAAGAACTCCCCGGGCGTCGCACCGAACTGGCGGCGAAAAGCAGCGATAAACGCCGATAGCGAGTCATAGCCGCAGGCCAGCGCCACATCGGTGACACGCTCGCCCTGCTCCAGCGGGGTGAGCGCATCGAGCAGGCGTTGGCGCTGGCGCCACACGCGAAAGCTCAGGCCCGTTTCACGCAGGAACAACCGGCTCAGGGTCTTTTCCGACACCCCCAGGCGCTCGCCCCATTCGGCCAGCCCCAGCTGACGCAGCGTCGCATCCTCCAGCCCCTGACAGACCTCGCGCAGCCGCGCGTCTTGCGGCAACGGCAGCATCAGCGCCACGTCCGGTGCAGCGCGCAGCTCGTCCAGCAACACCGCAGCCAGCCTGCCTGGTGCGCCCTGCTCGTCATACTCGGCCGGTAACGCACTGAAGCCGCGAATCAGCTCGCGCAGTAGCGGGCTGACCGCCAGCACTCGGCATTCGGCCGGGCCCCAGGGCACCGCGCTGCCGTCGATGTACAGACTGCGCATCTCCGTGCGCGGCGAACTGAACACCTGGTGCTCGACACCTGCCGGTACCCACACCGCGCGCTGTGGCGGAGCGACGAAGCGCGCGCCAAGAGTCTGCACCTCGAGTACCCCGGCGATAGCGTAGGACAGTTGCACCCAGGGGTGCGTATGGCGAAAGGTCAGGGCGCGGTTGGTCAGCGATTCGGTGCGGCCATAGAGTGGCCGAGGCAGGCTCGGCAGCTCGGGCAGGCTGCGATGCAGGGTGGCGGGCTGTCTGTTTGTCGACACTTGCTGGCTCTTTAGCGTTAGCCGGAAATTTTCGATGACGATAGTCTGGCGCCCTCCTGTATCGCAAGTCCGAGATTCGCCATGTTCCTGCGCCGCCTGCTGCCTGACAATTTCACCCTGACCCTGCTCGCCGTGGTACTCGCCGCCACGCTGCTGCCTGCCAGCGGTCAGGTCGCCACGATCTTCGAGTGGATCACCAACCTGGCCATCGCCCTGCTGTTCTTCATGCACGGCGCCAAACTGTCGCGCCAGGCGATTCTCGCTGGCGCCGGACACTGGCGTCTGCACCTGCTGGTGTTCGCCTGCACCTTCATCCTTTTCCCGCTGCTCGGCCTGGCACTCAAGCCGGCTCTGGAGCCGCTGCTGGGCAAAGAGCTGTACCTGGGCATGCTCTACCTGTGCGCCCTGCCGGCCACCGTACAATCGGCCATCGCCTTCACCTCGCTGGCGCGCGGCAACATCCCGGCGGCGATCTGCAGCGCAGCAGCCTCCAGTCTGCTGGGTATCTTCCTCACTCCGCTGCTGGTGGCCTTCCTGATGGGCGTGCACGGCGACAACGGCTCGACCCTCGATGCCATCGGCAAGATCAGCCTGCAGCTGCTGCTGCCGTTCGTTCTCGGCCAGATCGCTCAGCGCTGGATCGGCGGTTGGGTCAACCAGAACAAGAGCTGGCTGAAATACGTCGACCAGAGCTCGATCCTGCTGGTGGTCTACACCGCCTTCAGCGCCGCGGTGATCGGCGGCCTGTGGCAGCAGGTGCCGCTGGCCACTCTGCTGCTGGTGATTGCCGCCTGCTGCGTGTTGTTGGCGCTGGCCCTGGTGCTGACCCATATGCTGGGCAAATGGCTGGGCTTCAGCCTGGAAGACCGCATCACCATCCTCTTCTGTGGCTCGAAAAAGAGCCTGGCCACCGGCGTGCCGATGGCACAGGTGCTGTTCGCCGGCAGCGCCATCGGCGTGCTGATCCTGCCGCTGATGCTGTTCCACCAGATCCAGTTGATGGTCTGCGCGGTGCTGGCACAGCGTTACGCCAAACGCGAGGAGGCACCGCAGACCGCGGCCGTCTGATCGACGCCGCGATAGAAGGACTTGCTCGGGCGCTAAATAACTGTATTTTTATACAGTATATTTTGGAGTCCGAGCATGTCCGTCAGCCTGCCGCCACGTGGCCGTGGCACCGCCAGCAACCCGCACAACCGCTATGCGCCAACCCGCTCGCAGCAGGAAGACGACGGCTGGTATCAGGACGAAACACCGCCAAGTCGCGCCACCGAAGTGCGCAAGGAGCAGGCGAAGACGGCGATCACTCGCAATAACTCACCGGACGTCGGCTTCGACCGCTCGGTGAATCCCTACCGCGGCTGTGAACATGGCTGCATCTACTGCTTCGCCAGGCCAACTCACGCCTACTGGGACATGTCGCCCGGCATCGACTTCGAAACCCGTCTGATCGCCAAGACCAACCTGGCCGAGCGCCTCGAGGAGCAACTGCAGAAACCCGGCTACGTGCCACAGCCGATTGCCCTTGGCATGAATACCGACGCCTACCAGCCCATCGAGCGTGAACAGCGCCTGACCCGCCAGACCCTGGAAATACTGCTGCGCTACAAGCACCCGCTGCACCTGATCACCAAGGGCTCGCTGATCCTGCGCGACCTCGACCTGCTCAGCGAGCTGGCCCACCACAACCTGGTCAGCGTGGCCTTCAGCCTGACAACCCTGGATGACGAGCTGAAACGCATCATGGAGCCGCGTACCGCCGCTCCAGCAGCTCGCCTGCGTGCCATGCGCACGCTGCACGAGGCGGGTGTTCCGGTGAGCGCGATGTGCGCGCCGATGATCCCCATGATCAACGACATGGAACTGGAGACCCTGCTCGAAGCCTCAGCCGATGCTGGCGCGCGCTCGGCCGGCTACGTGCTGCTGCGCCTGCCGCTGGAGATCGCCGGGTTGTTCGAGGAGTGGCTGCAGGTACACTTTCCGGATCGCGCCGCGCACGTGATGAGCCTGATTCGCCAGAACCGCGGCGGCAAGAATTACGACAGCCGCTTCGGCAGCCGCATGCGTGGCGAGGGCCAGTTCGCTGAACTGCTGGAACAGCGTTTTCGTCTGGCGCGACGCAAGCTCGGCCTGGATCGGCGCGGCAGCGTGATGCTGGACTGTTCGCAGTTCTGCCCGCCGGGTGCGCAATTGAGCCTGCTCTGACTTGGCAGCCCGTCTCGATATGTTAAAACGTGGTGATCGAGGTACTGGCCAACGACAACCATGAACCGCACATCCCGCGTAGCCGACCCGTCCTACGAACTGATGGACGACCACGAAGGCCATTCGCTGATCTACCGTCAGCACGGCTTTCCCTCGCCCCTGGTGCGCTGGCACTTTCACAAGGAATACGAGCTGCACCTGATCGTCGCCAGCTCCGGCAAGGTATTCATCGGCGACTACATCGGCAACTTCTCCCCCTACACCCTGTTCCTCACCGGCCCTGGTCTGCCGCACAACTGGATCAGCCAGGTCGAGGAAGGCGAGGTGGTGGAAACACGCGACATGCTGGTCAACTTCACCGATGAAGTACTGGAAAGCGGTACCGCCGTGTTCGCCGAGCTCAATATCCTGCAACCCTTGCTGGCCCGCGCGCAGTTCGGTATCGAGTTCCGTGACCCGCAGATGATTCGCGAAGCCGGTGTACTGATGGGCAAGATCGCCAGTAGCCGGGGCATCACGCGCCTGGGCCACTTTTTCATCCTCATGGAACTACTCGCCGGCAGTGAGGATTACCAGCTGCTCTCGGCCGTGACCTCGTCGGAGCTGGGCGACGAGCAGCATGTCGAACGCATCAACCGGGCAGTGGACTACATCTTCCAACACTACGCGCAAGGCATCAGCCAGGAAGAAGTCGCCGACCACCTGGGCATGACCACCACCTACTTCTCGCGCTTCTTCAAGCAAGCCACCGGCCGCGGCTTCGTCGAGTTCGTCAATCGCCTGCGGGTGAGCAAATCCTGCGAACTGCTGAGCAAGAGCGACAAGCCGGTGACCGACGTGTGCTTCGAGTCCGGCTTCAGCAACATTTCCAACTTCAACCGCCGTTTCCAGCAGCTCAAGGGCATGACCCCATCGGGCTATCGCAAGCTCGCGGTACAGCGCCTGACCGAGCAAAACCTGTACTGAATCAGCAGCAGCACTCTGCGCCAATATCGCCCACAACCCTCATGCCAGGCAGTTTCTCCGACGGCCTGATTGGTTTGCGCTTCCTCTTCGAGTGCAAAAAAGTATCGATAGCTGTGCGTTCAAGGATTTGTCCGCACGCGCTTGCGGGGGTGTAATCCGGCCCGAGCGAAACAAAAACAATAATGTTCTTCCGTAGCCGTGCTGGCGCGGGAGAGGAGTTCACAAACATGAACAACTCGATCAAAGCACTCGTTGCAGCCTCCTGCCTGTCCCTCACCGTGGTCGCCCAGGGTGCCGAAACCCTGACCATCGCCACGGTCAACAACAGCGACATGATCCGCATGCAGCGGCTCGCCAAGACCTTCGAAGAACAGAACCCCGACATCCGCCTGAAATGGGTGGTGCTCGAGGAAAACGTGCTGCGCCAGCGCCTGACCACCGATATCGCCACCCAGGGCGGCCAGTTCGACGTGCTCACCATCGGCATGTACGAGGCCGCGTTGTGGGGCGAGAAAGGCTGGCTGGAGCCGATGACCGAGCTGCCGGCCGACTACGACCTCGACGACGTATTCCCCTCGGTGCGCGAAGGCCTGTCGGCCAAGGGCACGCTGTATGCCCTGCCGTTCTATGCCGAAGCCTCGATCACCTATTACCGCAAGGATCTGTTCGAGCAGGCCGGCCTGGAAATGCCCGAGCAACCGACCTGGGAGCAAATGGCCGAGTTCGCCGACAAGCTGCATCAACCGGACAAAGGCGTCTACGGCCTGTGCCTGCGCGGCAAGGCCGGCTGGGGCGAGAACATGGCGCTGATCACCACCCTGGCCAACGCCTACGGTGCGCGCTGGTTCGACGAGCAGTGGCAACCGGAATTCACCGGCAGCGAGTGGAAGAACGCCCTCAACTTCTACGTCGACAACATGAAGAAGTATGGCCCGCCCGGCGCGTCCAGCAATGGCTTCAACGAGAACCTGGCGCTGTTCAACAGCGGCAAGTGCGCACAGTGGGTCGATGCCAGCGTCGCTGGCTCCTTCGTCACCGACACCTCGCAGAGCAAGGTGGCCGACTCGGTCGGTTTCACCTTCGCGCCGACCCAGGTCACCGACAAGGGCGCTTCCTGGCTTTATTCCTGGGCGCTGGCGATTCCTACCAGTTCCAAGTCCAAGGACGCCGCCAAGACCTTCAGCGCCTGGGCCACTTCCAAGGCCTATGCCGAGCTGGTCGCCGAGAAGGATGGCGTGGCCAACGTACCGCCAGGCACGCGCGCCTCGACCTACAGCGATGCCTACATGCAGGCTGCGCCGTTCGCCAAGGTCACTCTGGACTCGCTGAAGAAGGCCGACCCGGCCAACCCCAGCGCCAAGCCGGTGCCTTACGTGGGCATCCAGCTGGTGACCATTCCCGAGTTCCAGGCCATCGGCACCAGTGTCGGCAAGCTGTTCGCCGCCGCGCTGACCGGGCAGATGCAGCCTGAGCAGGCGCTGCAGGCTGCCCAGCAGAGCACGGCCCGGGAAATGAAACGCGCCGGGTATCCGAAGTAGCCATCTTGCGGTCCCGTAGGGTGGGTTAGCGGCGCCATCCAACAGCCGTCAAAGCGCCGCAAATGAAGCGCGGCGCGTAACCCACCAGGCGGTAGTCGGCGTTGCGTCGATGGTGGGTTACGGCGCCATGTTGACCGCGCAGCGACAGGGATGCTCGACAGGGCACCTAACCCACCCTACGTAACGCGCCATCCGCCATACCTCACCCATTCCGCCTTCGGAGGCATGATGAATTCTCCGGCCATCGATACCCCCGCCGCGCAGGCCAGCACGCCGGTGGCGCACAAGCCTCGGCGCCTGGCGCCCGGCTGGTTTCTGGTCAGCCCTTCGGTCGCTTTGCTGCTGATCTGGATGATCGTGCCGCTGGGCATGACGGTCTATTTCTCGCTGATCCGCTACAACCTGCTCTACCCCGGCGAGAACGACTTCGTCGGCCTGGAGAACTTCGAATACTTCGTCACCGACGCCGCCTTCCTGTCCGGCGCCGGCAATACCCTGCTGCTGGTCGGCAGCGTGCTGTTGATCAGCGTGGTGCTCGGCGTGCTGATCTCCGCGCTGCTGGAGGCCAGCGAGTTCTTCGGTCGCGGCATCGTGCGGGTGCTGCTGATCTCGCCGTTCTTCATCATGCCCACGGTCAGCGCACTGCTGTGGAAGAACCTGATCTTCCATCCGGTATCGGGGATTCTCGCCGCCATCTGGCAATTCTTCGGCGCCCAGCCGGTGGACTGGCTGGCGCACCACCCGCTGTTCTCGATCATCATGATCGTGTCCTGGCAGTGGCTGCCGTTCGCCATCCTGATCCTGATGACCGCCATGCAGTCACTGGATCAGGAGCAGAAGGAAGCCGCGCGCCTCGACGGCGCCGGCCCCATCGCCATCTTCTGGCACCTGACCCTGCCGCACCTGGCGCGGCCGATTGCCGTGGTGGTGATGATCGAGACCATCTTCCTGCTCTCGGTATTCGCCGAGATCTACACCACCACCAGCGGCGGCCCGGGTTACGAGTCGACCAACCTCGCCTACCTGATCTACACCCAGGCGCTGCTGCAGTTCGACGTCGGCATGGCTTCGGCGGGCGGGCTGATCGCGGTGGTGATCGCCAACATCGCTGCCATCGTGCTGATCCGCATGATCGGCAAGAACCTGACCGACAAGCAGTGAGGGCCCTGAGATGCTGACGCTGAAACAATCCCGTCGCCTGCAGAGCCTGATCATCGGCGCCCTGGCCTGGGCAATCGCCGCGGTGATCTTCTTCCCGATCTTCTGGATGGTGCTGACCAGCCTGAAGACCGAGATCGACGCCTTCGCCACGCCGCCGCAGTTCATCTTCACCCCAACGCTGGAGAACTACCTGCACATCAACGAGCGCAGCGACTACTTCGCCTTCGCCTGGAACTCGGTGCTGATCTCCGTCTCGGCGACGCTGCTGTGCATGTGCCTGGCCGTACCGGCGGCCTATTCCATGGCCTTCTTCGAAACCCGCCACACCAAGCGCACGCTGCTGTGGATGCTGTCGACCAAGATGCTGCCGCCGGTGGGCGTGCTGGTGCCGATCTACCTGCTGGCCAAGCAGTTCGGCCTGCTCGATTCACGCCTGGCACTGATCATCATCTACACCCTGATCAACCTGCCGATCATCGTGTGGATGGTTTACACCTACTTCAAGGACATCCCCGTGGACATCCTCGAAGCGGCGCGCCTGGATGGCGCCACCACCTGGCAGGAGATCGTCCGCGTGCTGCTGCCGATCGCTCGCGGCGGCCTGGCCTCGACCATGTTGCTGTCGCTGATCCTGTGCTGGAACGAGGCGTTCTGGTCGCTCAACCTGACCAGCTCCGCCGCCGCCCCGCTGACCGCCCTGGTGGCCTCCTACTCCAGCCCCGAGGGCCTGTTCTGGGCCAAGCTTTCCGCCGTTTCGACCCTGGCCTGTGCGCCCATCCTGATCTTCGGCTGGATCAGCCAAAAACAACTTGTACGCGGCCTGTCTTTCGGCGCGGTGAAATAACGGGAGACTTTCCACATGGCTGATCTGAAGATCCGCAATCTGCAAAAAGGCTTCGACGGCACGGCGATCATCAAGGGCGTCGACCTAGACATCCGCGACCGTGAATTCGTGGTTTTCGTCGGCCCCTCGGGCTGTGGCAAATCCACCCTGCTGCGCCTGATCGCCGGACTCGAAGAAGTCAGCAGCGGCCACATCGAACTCGATGGCCAGGACATCACCGACATGGCCCCGGCGCGACGCGACCTGGCCATGGTGTTCCAGACCTATGCGCTGTATCCGCACATGACCGTGCGCAAGAACCTGTCCTTCGCCCTCGACCTGGCCCGCGTGGGCAAGCAGGAGATCGAGGCCAAGGTCGCCAACGCCGCGCGCATCCTGCAGCTCGACGCCCTGCTCGAACGCAAGCCCAAACAGCTCTCCGGTGGCCAGCGCCAGCGCGTGGCCATCGGCCGCGCCATCGTGCGCAACCCGAAGATCTTCCTGTTCGACGAGCCGCTGTCCAACCTCGACGCCGCCCTGCGCGTGCAGACCCGCCTGGAACTGGCACGGCTGCACAAGGACCTGCAGGCGACCATGATCTACGTGACCCACGATCAGGTCGAAGCCATGACCCTGGCCGACAAGGTGGTGGTGCTCAATGGCGGGCGTGTCGAGCAGGTCGGCTCGCCGCTGGAGCTGTATCACCACCCGGCCAACCTGTTCGTCGCCGGCTTTCTCGGCACACCGAAGATGGGCTTTCTGCGCGGCACCCTGAACAGGGTCGAGGCCGACAACTGCGACGTGCAACTGGAGTGCGGCACGCACCTGACGCTGCCGCTGTCCGCCGCCGGCCTCAGCGTCGGCAGCACGGTGACCCTGGGCGTACGTCCGGAGCACCTCAACGTGGTCAGCACCGGCAACGGCCGCATGCAAGTGACAGCCGACGTCAGCGAGCGCCTGGGCAGCGATACCTTCTGCCATGTGTCCTGCGCCTCGGGCGAGATGCTCACGGTGCGCGTGCGTGGCGACTTCGCGCCGCGCTACGGCGACACCCTGACACTGGATTTCGATACGGCGCACTGCCACCTCTTCGACGCCGATGGCCAAGCCGTCGCCAAACCACTGCAGCAGGCCGCCTGACGCCGCTCCACCACGGGATTTTTCAGATGAAACTCAATCGCCAGCAGCTTTCCCGGCTTGGCGGCGCCGTCGCGCTGCCCAGCTACACCGCCGACATGATCCGCACCGGCATCGCCCATTTTGGCGTCGGTGGTTTTCACCGCGCCCACCAGGCGGTCTACACCGACGCCCTGATGAACCAGGGCCTGGCGCTGGACTGGGGTATCTGCGGGGTCGGCGTGCGCAGTGAAGACCGCGCCATGCGCGATGCCCTGGCCAGCCAGGATTACCTCTACACCCTGGTCGAACTGGGCGACGAGCCGAACCTGCCGGTGCGGGTGATCGGCGCAATCAACGACATGCTGCTGGCCGAAGAGTCGCCGCAGGCGCTGATCGACAAACTGGCCGACCCGGCGATTCGCATCGTCTCGCTGACCATCACCGAGGGTGGTTACTGCATCGACGACAGTACTGGCGAATTTCTCGCCGAGCTGCCAGCCATCCAGCACGACCTGCAACATCCCGAGTCGCCAAAGAGCGTGTTCGGCTTTCTCTGCGCCGCCCTGGCCAAACGCCGTGCCGCCGGCATCCCGGCCTTCACCCTGATGTCCTGCGATAACCTGCCGCACAACGGCGATGTCACGCGCAAGGCGCTGCTGGCCTTCGCCCACCTGGCCGACCATGAGCTGGCCACCTGGATCGACCACCACGTGAGTTTTCCCAACGCCATGGTCGACCGCATCACGCCGATGACCAGCGCCGCCCATCGCCAGCAACTGGCTGAGCAGCACGGCGTCGACGATGCCTGGCCGGTGGTCTGCGAGCCCTTCGTGCAATGGGTGCTGGAGGACAAGTTCGTCAGCGGCCGCCCGGCCTGGGAAGCGGTCGGCGTGCAGTTCACCGACGACGTCACGCCCTACGAGGAAATGAAGATCAAGCTGCTCAACGGCAGCCACCTGGCGCTGACCTACTTGGGCTTTCTCAAGGGCTATCGCTTCGTCCACGAAACCATGAACGACCCGCTGATGCGCCAGTACGTCCGCACCTTCATGGACCTCGACGTGACGCCGCAGCTGGCGCCGGTGCCAGGCATCGACCTGAGCACCTACAAGGACACGCTGATCGAGCGCTTCTCCAACCAGGCCATCGCCGACCAGCTGGAGCGGGTCTGCTCCGATGGCTCGTCGAAGTTTCCCAAGTTCATCGTGCCCACCCTGCATCGCCTGATTGAGGACGGCAAACCGCTGGACCGCGTGGCCCTGCTGGTCGCAGCCTGGGCGTTGTACCTCAAGGGCGTGGACGAAACCGGCGCCAGCTACCGCATACCCGACCCCCGCGCCGAACACTGCCAGGCACTGGTGGCAGACGATGCGCAACTCACCGCACGAGTGCTCGGCGAGGAGGCGATCTTCGGCAGCGCACCGGGGCGTTCGGCCGAGTTCGTCGCCGCCTTCGAGCGCAGCCTGGCCAGCCTGCGCGAGCAGGGCGTGAGCCAGACCCTGCACAACCTGTTGCACGCCTGAGGCCCTGGAGACGCATATGCCCAGCCTGCTCGCGCAACTCAAGCAGCACAGCGTGGTGGTCGCCGATACCGGCGACCTGGCCGCCATCGATCGTTTCCAGCCCGAGGACGCCACGACCAACCCATCGATCATCCTCAAGGCGCTGCAAGCCGGGCAGTACCAGCAGCAGGTAGACCACGCGCTGCGCCAGGCAATGGCCAGCGGCATTTCGGTCCCGGCGATCATTGCCGATGCCTGCGACCGGCTGGTGGTGAGCATGGGCGTGGAAATCCTCGCGGCGATCAGCGGCAAGGTCTCCACCGAAGTGCCGGCGGCGCTGTCCTTCGACACCGCGGCCACGCTGACGCGGGCACGCTCGCTGCATCAGCGCTACCTGCAGCTGGGCATTCCCGGCGAGCGCGTGCTGGTGAAGATCGCTGCCACCTGGGAAGGCATTCAAGCGGCGCGGCAACTCGAGCGCGAAGGTATTCACTGCAACCTCACGCTGATCTTCAACCTGGCCCAGGCACGCGCCTGCGCCGAGGCCGGCATCTATCTGGTGTCGCCCTTCGTCGGGCGCATTCTCGACTGGCACAAGCAGCAAAACCCGAATGCCAGCTTCGACGCCGAGAACGATCCCGGTGTGTTGTCGGTGCGTCAGGTCTATCGCTTCTTCAAGCAGCATAACTACGCCACGGTGGTGATGGCAGCGAGCTTTCGCAACATCGGCGAAGTGCTCGCCCTGGCCGGTTGTGACCGGCTGACCATCAGCCCTGCACTGCTCGCCGAACTGGAGCAAAGTAGCGGCGAGCTGCAACCGGCATTGGTGGATGATGGCCGCCGCACACCCGCGCCGACCTGCCTCGACGAAGCGCAGTTTCGCTGGCAGATGAACGAAGACCCCATGGCCACGGAGAAACTCGCCGAGGGTATTCGCCAGTTCCATGCCGATCAGCTCGCCCTGGAAGCGCTGCTGATCGAGCGCATGCGGGAGCTCTGAACATGTACCTCGGTATCGACTGCGGTACTCAGGGCACCAAGGCCCTGGTGCTGGATGCCGACAGCGGTCAGGTGCTCGGCGCCGGCAGCGCCAGCCATACGCTGCAGAGCGGCGCCAATGGCCGCCGCGAGCAGCAGCCGCAGCAGTGGCTGGAGGCCTTCGAACAGGCCACTCGACAGGCGCTGGCGGCCGCCGGAATCAGCGGCGAGCGGATTCTCGGTATCGGCGTCTCCGGCCAGCAGCACGGCCTGGTGCTGCTCGATGAACAGGGTGCGGTGCTGCGCCCGGCCAAGCTCTGGTGCGACACCGAATCGACCCCGGAGAACCAGCGCCTGCTCGATCACCTGGGTGGCGAGGGCGGTTCGCTACAACGCCTGGGCGTGGCCATCGCGCCCGGTTACACGGTGTCCAAACTGCTCTGGACGAAAGAACAGCACCCGGACCTGTTCGCCCGCATCGCGCATATCCTGCTGCCGCACGACTACCTCAACTACTGGCTCACCGGCCGGGCCTGCAGCGAGTACGGCGACGCCTCCGGTACGGGCTATTTCGACGTGCGTACGCGCAGTTGGGACCGCGAGCTGCTGAACGTCATCGACCCCAGCGGGCGCCTTTGCAACGCGCTGCCAGAGCTGATCGAGCCGGATCAGCCGGTGGGCCAGATCCTCCCGCAGATCGCCCGGCAACTGGGCCTGAACCCGGATGCAGTGGTGGCCAGCGGCGGCGGCGACAACATGATGGGCGCCATCGGCACCGGCAACATCCGCCCGGGTGCAATCACCATGAGCCTGGGCACCTCCGGCACCCTCTACGCCTACAGCGACCACGCGATGATCAGCCCGCACGCGCAGGTGGCGACCTTCTGCTCGTCATCCGGCGGCTGGCTACCGCTGATCTGCACCATGAACCTGACCAGCGCCACCGGGCTGATCCAGCAATTGCTGGAGCTGGACATCCAGACCTTCGGCGAGCTGGTCGAGCAATCGCCCATCGGCGCCGAAGGCCTGCTCATGCTGCCGTTCTTCAACGGCGAACGGGTGCCGGCATTGCCCAGCTCGCGCGCCAGCCTGCTGGGTATGGACAGCGACAACCTGACCCGCGCCAATCTGTGCCGGGCGGTGGTCGAAGGCACCAGTTTCGGCCTGCGCTACGGCCTCGACCTGCTGCGCGCTAGCGGCCTGCAGAGCCAGACCATCCGCCTGATCGGCGGCGCGGCGAAGAGCCCGGTATGGCGCCAGGTGATCGCCGACATCATGGGCACGCCACTGGTCTGCCCGCAGCACACCGAAGCCGCCGCGCTGGGCGCCGCCATCCAGGCCGCCTGGTGCCTGACGCCCGGCGCGGATCGCCAGGCGCAGCTGGTCGCGCTGTGCGAGCGTTGCGTGCATCTGGATGCCAGCACCCAGACGCAGCCAGACCCAGCGCGCACGGCGCAGTACGAAATGGTCTATCAACGCTACCGCGAGCACGTCAGCCTGCTTGCCGATAGCACACCGGCGTGAGAGCGCCACGACTTTAGACGGAGACGCACATGTACCTGGTCTGTGGCGAAGCGCTGTTCGACGTGTTCATCCAAGGTGACAGCGCACGTGGCAATGAGCTGGCCTTCAAGGCCATCGCCGGTGGCTCGCCGTTCAACGTGGCGCTGGGCTTGCGCCGGATGGGCGCCGACTCGGCGCTGTTCACCGGGATTTCCTCAGACAGCCTCGGCCAACATTTGCGCCAGGTACTGCGCGACGAGGGCGTGAGCGATACCTATCTGATCGCCAGCGATGCGCCGACCACCCTGGCGATGGTCGGCCTGGACGCCGCCGGCTCGCCGCACTATTCCTTCCGCGGCGAAGGCTGCGCCGACCGCCTGCTGCTCGCCGAGCACCTGCCAACACTGGATGCCCACGTGCGCGGCCTGCATGTCGGGTCGTTCTCACTGGTGGTGGAGCCGGTGGCCAACACCCTGCTGCAGCTGGTACAGCGCGAACATCAGCAACGCCTGATCAGCCTCGACCCCAACGTACGTCTCGGCCCGGCGCCGGATATCGCCCTCTGGCGCGAACGCGTCGAGACCTTCGCCCGCTACGCTCATCTGATCAAGGTCAGCGAAGAGGATCTGCAACTGCTTTACCCCGAGCGCGACCCGCAGCAGGTCGCGGCAAGCTGGCTCAATGAACGCTGCCAACTGGTGTTTCTCACCCACGGCAGCAAAGGCGCCAGCGTCCACAGCCGCCACGGGCACTGGTCGGCACCGGCGGTGGAGGTACACACCCGCGACACCGTCGGCGCTGGCGATACCTTCCAGGCCGCGCTGCTCAGTTACCTCACCCGCCACGCACTGGACACTCCCGAAGCGCTGGCGACGCTGAGCCGTGAGCAGATCAACGACATGCTGCGCCTGGCTATCGAGGCGGCCGCGCTGACCTGCTCGCGAGTCGGCCCTGACCTGCCCTATCTGCACGAGCTGGACCGCCATCACCTGGCAGCGCGCTGAAGAGGATTACCCGATGCCTTACGCCCCGTCCGCCCAGGACGTCACCCGACTGCCCAGCTGGCAGGCGCTGAGCAAACATCGCCAGGCGCTGGACGGCTTCAACCTGCGCCAGGCATTCGCTGAAGACCCACAGCGTTTCGAACGCTTTTCCCTGGATGACTGCGGCCTGTTCCTCGATTACTCGAAGAACCTGATCGACGAGCGCACGCGTGGCCTGCTGGTCGACCTGGCCAGGGACGCCGGCCTGACGCAGGCCATCGCGGCGTTGTTCGAGGGTGCGCAGGTCAATGCCTCGGAGCGCCGCCCGGCCTTGCATACGGCGTTGCGCCGGCCGCTGGGCGACCGCGTGCTGGTCGATGGCGAGGACGTGATGCCAGAGGTGCATCGCGCCCTGCTACGCATGAGCGAGCTGGTCGGGCGCGTGCATCACGGCCTGTGGCGCGGCTATAGCGACAAGCCCATCACCGATGTGGTCAATATCGGCATCGGCGGCTCCTTTCTCGGCCCGCAACTGGTCTCCGAGGCGCTGCTGCCCTTCGCCCAGCGCGGCGTACGCTGCCACTACCTGGCCAATATCGACGGCAGCTCGTTTCAGGAGCTGGCCGCCAAGCTGAGCGCCGAGACCACGCTGTTCATCGTTTCGTCGAAAACCTTCAGCACTCTGGAAACCCTGAAGAACGCACAAGCGGCGCGCGGCTGGTACCTGGCCCAAGGCGGCCCGGAGGAAGAACTGCACCGGCATTTCATGGCGGTGTCGAGCAACGTCGAGGCTGCCAAAGCCTTCGGTATAAGCGAAGAAAACATCCTGCCGATGTGGGATTGGGTCGGCGGGCGCTACTCGCTGTGGTCGGCCATCGGGCTGCCGATCGCCATGTCCATCGGCATCTCCAATTTCAAGGAGCTGCTCACCGGCGCCTATCGCATGGACCTGCACTTCCAGCAGGCGCCGTTCGAACGCAACATGCCGGTGCTGCTGGCCCTGCTCGGCGTCTGGTACGGCAACTTCTGGGGCGCGCAGAGCCACGCCATCCTGCCGTACGACCATTACCTGCGAAACATCACCAAGCACCTGCAGCAGCTGGACATGGAGTCCAACGGCAAACGCGTGCGCCAGGACGGCAGCGCCCTGCAGATCGCCAGCGGTCCGGTGATCTGGGGCGGTGTCGGCTGCAACGGCCAGCACGCCTACCACCAGTTGCTGCACCAGGGCACGCAGCTGATCCCCGCGGACTTCATCGTTCCGGTGAGCAGCTACAACCCGGTGGCCGACCATCACCAGTGGCTGTTCGCCAACTGCCTGTCGCAAAGCCAGGCGTTGATGCTTGGCAAGAGCCACGCGGAGGCCGAAGCCGAGCTGCGCGCCCAGGGCCTGAGTGAAGACGAGGTACAGCGCCTGGCGCCGCACAAGGTGGTACCAGGCAACCGCCCCAGCAATACCCTGGTGCTGGAGCGGGTCAGCCCTGGTCGCCTGGGCGCACTGATCGCCCTCTACGAGCACAAGGTCTTCGTGCAGAGCGTGATCTGGGGCATCAACGCCTTCGACCAGTGGGGCGTGGAGCTGGGCAAGGAATTGGGCAAGGGCGTCTACTCGCGCATGGTCGGCAGCGACCCCAGCGGCGCCGAAGACGCCTCCACCCAAGGTCTGATCAATTTCTTCCGCAGCCACCATCGCGGCTGACCACAGAACCTGTTCACGATCTGCTGCGCGTCGGCCATGCTGCGTTGAAACCAGACTCGTGCGCGAGTCCGATCAAAATGCTCACTTACAGCTCGTAAGCTGCGCTTTTTCGCCTGCTTGATTCGCTTGCGCTCACCCTTCGGGCCAGCCTTTGGCTGTTACTCCCGCTGGTCGTTGCGCCTTGCCTGGCTCTAGCTCGCGAGATCGTGAACAGGTTCTTAGACGCGCCAGCGGCTGGCCCAGCCGCTGGCGCCGTGCATCAATTGCAAAGATCTGCCAGTTGTCGCCCGGCTTGCCGAAGGCGACACTTGCGTGTGACTCGCACCCCGCTGCCGCTGTCGTTTTAGCAGCGTATTTTCGATAACGAAGAGGTTCAGGGCATGCCTTACAAACACCAGGTGATTCCGCTTCAGACCCACGAGGGCAACGAGACCGCCGATCAGGCACTGCACAGCATCGTCGATGGCTTCAAGCGCTTTCGCAACGAGGTCTTCCCGCAGCAGGAAGAGCTGTTCAAGAAGCTCGCCACCGCCCAGAACCCCCGCGCCATGTTCATCACCTGCGCCGACTCGCGCGTGGTGCCGGAACTGATCACGCAAAGCTCGCCCGGCGACCTGTTCGTCAACCGCAACGTCGGTAACGTGGTGCCGGCCTATGGGCAGATGATGGGCGGCGTTTCCACCGCCATCGAATACGCGGTGATGGCCCTGGGCGTGCAGCACATCGTCGTTTGCGGCCACTCCGACTGCGGCGCGATGAAGGCCGTGCTCAACCCGGCATCGCTGGAAACCATGCCCACGGTAAAAGCCTGGTTGCGCCATGCCGAGGTCGCCCGCAGCGTGGTGGCAGAGAACTGCAACTGCAGCGACGACAAGGAAACCCTGGCAGTGCTCACCGAGGAAAACGTGGTGGCGCAGCTCAACCACCTGTGCACGCACCCATCGGTGGCAGCCAAGCTGGCGCGCGGCCAACTGTTCATCCACGGCTGGGTGTACGACATCGAAACCAGCCAGATCAAGGCCTACGATGCCGAGCTGGGCAGCTTCCTGCCGCTCGATGGCGACAAGATCCCGATGGCCACACCTCGCTCGCGCTTCCCGCAGGACTGAAACGCACCGGCCGGAGTCAAGGCTCCGGCCGGCTGAAGGGAAAAGGCCATGCCCCGCGCAAGCGGTGCTGATCGCCTGCGCTGTGCTTGCGCACCTGGGGCATGGCCAGAGAACTGCAGTAAAAAAGGAGCCTTGCGGCTCCCGGGTCTCAAACCCTGTGGCGCCTCATGCGAAGCGCCTGCGAATAAAAAAGGAGCCCGGGTTACGCCCCGTCAAACTTGCCCATCCAACAGGCCGGGCTCCATAGAGGTTAACCTTCGATTTCCACCAGTACCTCGCCCGGATTGACGCGGTCGCCCTTGGCCACGTGAACGGCCTTGACGGTGCCGGCAATCGGCGCCTGTACTTCGGTTTCCATCTTCATTGCTTCGGTGATCAGCACCGCCTGCCCCGCCTTGACCGTGTCACCTTCCTTGACCAGTACATCGACGATGTTGCCTGGCATGGTGGTGGATACATCGCCCGGTGCAGCGGCCTGCTTGCGCTTGCCACCGCTGCCTGCGACGAAATCGTTGAGCGGCTCGAACACCACCTCCTCCGGCATGCCGTCGATGGACAGGTAGAAGTGGCGCTTGCCGTCACCCTTGACGCCGACACCGGTGATGTCCACGCGGTAGCTTTCGCCATGCACGTCGACCACGAACTCGGTCGGCACACCTTCACCGCCCACCGGCGCCGCCTTGCCCTGACCATTCGGCATGGGCAGCAGCTCTTCCGGTTTGAGGGTGCCGGCCGCGCGCTCTTCGAGGAACTTGCGCCCGATATCGGGGAACATGGCGAAGGTCAGCACGTCCTCTTCGGACTTGGCCAGGCTGCCGATCTCTTCACGCAGGCGCGCCAACTCTGGCTTGAGCAGGTCGGCCGGGCGCACGTCGATCACTTCTTCGCTGCCGATGGCCTGCTTGCGCAGTTGCTCGTCGACCTTGCCCGGTGCCTTGCCGTAGCGGCCCTGCAGATACAGCTTCACTTCGTTGGTGATGGTCTTGTAGCGCTCGCCGGCCAGTACGTTGAAGAACGCCTGGGTGCCGACGATCTGCGAAGTCGGCGTTACCAGCGGCGGGAAACCGAGGTCGGCACGCACGCGCGGAATCTCTTCCAGCACTTCGTTCATGCGGTTCAGCGCACCCTGCTCCTTGAGCTGGTTGGCCAGGTTGGAAATCATCCCGCCCGGCACCTGGTTGACCTGCACGCGGGTATCCACACCGGTGAACTCGCTCTCGAACTGGTGGTACTTCTTGCGCACGGCGTGGAAGTACATGCCGATTTCCTGGATCAGCTCCAGATCCAGGCCGGTGTCGTATTCGCTGCCCTTGAGTGCGGCGACCATCGACTCGGTGCCCGGATGGCTGGTGCCCCAGGCCAGGCTGGAAATAGCGGTGTCGATATGGTCGGCACCGGCTTCGATGGCCTTGAGCTGGCACATGGCGCCGAGGCCAGCGGTGTCGTGGCTGTGGATGAACACCGGCAGATCGACTTCGCTCTTCAGCGCCTTGACCAGTTCGAAGGTGGCGTACGGCGTGAGCAGGCCGGCCATGTCCTTGATGGCGATGGAGTCGATGCCCATCGCCTGCATGGCCTTGGCCTGGCCGACGAAGGCTTCGTTGGTGTGCACCGGGCTGGTGGTGTAGGCGATGGTGCCCTGGGCATGCTTGCCGGCAGCCTTGACCGCCTCGATGGCCACACGCAGGTTACGCACGTCGTTCATAGCATCGAAGATGCGGAACACGTCAATGCCGTTGACCGCCGCCTTGGCCACGAACGCCTTGACCACGTCATCGCTGTAGTGGCGGTAGCCGAGCAGGTTCTGCCCGCGCAGGAGCATCTGCAGGCGGGTGTTGGGCAGCGCCGCCTTGAGTTGGCGCAGGCGCTCCCAGGGGTCTTCCTTGAGAAAGCGCACGCACGAGTCGAAGGTGGCGCCACCCCAGACTTCCAGCGACCAGTAGCCGACGCGATCGAGCTTGTCGCAGATCGGCAGCATGTCCTCGGTGCGCATGCGCGTGGCCAGCAGCGACTGGTGGGCATCGCGCAGGACGGTATCGGTAACGGTGATCTTCTTGCTCATCAGATTCTCCTTCAGAGCTACAGGCCTCAGGCTTCAGGCTGCAGGCAAAGCACCTTCGCGCTTGCCTGCAGCTTGGGGCCTGTAGCCCGCAGCCGCTTTATAGTCCCGCGTGGGCAGCGATGGCGGTGGCGATGGCGATGGCCAGGTGCGACGGGTTGCGCTTGATCGAGTATTGGGTCAGTTCCGGGTGGCTTTCGACGAAGCTGGTATTGAACTGGCCGCTACGGAATTCCGGGTTACGCAAAATTTCCTGGTAATAGGGCGCGGTGGTGCGCACGCCCTGCACGCGCATGTCGTCCAGTGCGCGCAGGCCACGATCCATCGCCTCTTCCCAGGTCAGCGCCCAGACGATCAGCTTCAGGCACATCGAGTCGTAATAGGGCGGAATGGTGTAACCGGTGTAGATCGCCGTGTCGGTGCGCACGCCAGGGCCGCCGGGCGCGTAGTAACGGGTGATCTTGCCGAACGAGGGCAGGAAGTTGTTCTTCGGGTCCTCGGCGTTGATACGGAACTGCAGGGCATAACCGCGATGGATGATGTCTTCCTGCTTGACCGACAGTGGCAGGCCGCTGGCGATGCGAATCTGCTCACGAACGATATCGATACCGGTGATTTCCTCGGTGATGGTGTGTTCCACCTGCACCCGGGTGTTCATCTCCATGAAGTACACCTCGCCTTCGGCAAGCAGGAACTCCACGGTGCCGGCGTTCTCGTAGCCCACGGCCTGCGCAGCGCGCACCGCCAGGTCACCGATATAGGCCCGTTGCTCGGGGGTGAGCTGCGGGCTGGGGGCGATTTCGATCAGTTTCTGGTTACGGCGCTGGATCGAGCAGTCCCGCTCGTACAGGTGCACGGTGTTGCCGAAACTGTCGGCGAGGATCTGCGCCTCGATGTGCTTGGGGTTGACGATGCATTTTTCCAGGAACACTTCGGCGCTGCCAAAGGCCTTGGTCGCTTCGGAGATCACCCGCGGGTAGGCCTGTTCCAGCTCCTCACGGCTGTTACAGCGGCGGATACCACGACCGCCACCACCGGAGGTGGCCTTGAGCATCACCGGGTAGCCAATGCGCTCGGCTTCACGCAGGGCTTCGGCCAGATCGGCGACGTTGCCTTCGGTGCCCGGGGTGCAGGGCACGCCTGCGGCCATCATGCTGCGGCGGGCTTCGGTCTTGTCACCCATGCGGCGGATAACTTCCGCGCTCGGGCCTATGAATTTGATCCCGCGTTCGGCGCAGATCTCTGCAAGTTCGGCGTTTTCAGAAAGAAAACCGTAACCAGGGTGCAGCGCATCGCAGCCGGTTTCCACGGCCAGGTTGACCAGCTTGCGCGGGTTCAGATAGCCGGCCAGCGGGTCTTCGCCAATGCTGTGCGCTTCGTCAGCACGCTTGACGTGCAATGCATGACGGTCCGCTTCGGAATAGATCGCCACCGAGCGAATGCCCATCTCGGCGCAGGCCCGCACGATGCGGACGGCAATCTCACCACGGTTGGCGATCAGTATTTTTCTTATCACGATCCAATCCTCAGCGCAGAGCTGCAAGGGCCGCTGCAACAGTTGGTTGCAAACGTGGTGAAACCCTATCCGGCTGTACGAATTAACAAAAATGAATAATTATTTGATCGCGCATAAGTAATTACTTATGCATTGACCGAACGAGGGCGAAAACGTGCGTAAAACCCTGCTGCGCATGACCTTGCGCCAGCTTCAGGTGTTTCGGGCGGTGTGCGAACACGGCTCCTACAGCCGCGCGGCCGAGGACATGTCACTGACTCAACCGGCCGTGAGCCTGCAGATTCGTCAACTGGAGGAGCTGGTCGGCCAGCCCTTGTTCGATTATGTCGGCAAGAAGCTTTACCTGACCGAGGCAGCCGAGGCACTCAAACGGGCCAGCAGCGATATCTTCGGCCGCCTGGAGAGCCTGGATATGCAGCTGTCAGACCTGCAGGGCTCACTGCAGGGGCAGCTCAATTTGTGCATCGAATCCAGCGCGAAGTACTTCATTCCCCACCTGTTCGCCGAATTTCGCCGCCAATACCCGGATGTCATTCTTAACCTGACAGTGGTCAACCACGCCCTGGTGGTGCGCCGCCTGACCCAGAGCCGCGACGACCTGATGATCATGAGCCAGGTGCCGCAGGACATGGCGCTGGACTTCATGCCCTTCCTCAACAACCCGATCATCGCCGTGGCGCCGCCCGATCACCCGCTGTGCGAGGCGGACAGCCTGCAGTTGCAGGACCTCACCATCTACCCACTGCTGATCCGCGAAAGCGGTTCGGGCACTCGCCGCGCCTGCGAGGAGTACTGCCACCAGAAACGCGCGCACTTCCCGCTTACACTGGAAATCGGCTCGCTGGAGTCGCAGCGCGAAGCGGTGCTAGCCGGCCTTGGCATTGCCCTGCTACCGCGTGATGCCGTGCGTCTGGAGTTGCAGCATGGCCTGCTGCGCGAGCTGCCGGTGGCCGAGTTGCCCTTGCAGCGCAGCTGGTGCGTGGTGAATATCCGCGGCCGCCGCCTGTCCCCAGTGGCGCAGGCCTTCGTCGACTTCATCCGCACCGAACGCGCGCGCATCGTCAAACTGGCCGAACGCTTTCAGGCCAGCAGCGCAGGATCGGGCAAGAATCTCGCAGGATCGGCCTAACCCTTCTTAACTGGCATACGGGACATTGGCAGCCTGGGATCGCTCCACCAAAACCTGCCTGGGAGAAACCTATGCTGTCGGGAATCAGCGCCCTGCTCGGCGCCATCAGCGCGCTCGAACGCGACAACGGCCAGGCCGTGCTCGCCACCGTGGTCAAGGTCGAAGGCTCGGCCTACCGCCGCCCCGGCGCGCGCATGCTGATCCCGCTCTACGGCGGCACCGTGGGCACCATCAGCGGCGGCTGCCTGGAATCGGAAGTAGCGAAGAAGGCCTGGTGGCTGACAGATAGTGGTGACGCCGTGATCCGCCGCTACAGCACGGCCACCCAGGACGACGATGACGATCAGGACGCCGCACTGACCTTCGGCCTCGGCTGCAACGGCACCGTGCACGTATTGCTCGAACGCCACAGCGCGGAAAAGCCGCTGGCGGTGCTCGAGTTGCTGCGCCAGGTGCGCGAAAGCGGCCAGGCCGGGGCGGTCGCCACGGTGATCGGCAGCTATCGCAACGCCCGTGTACGCGTGGGCGAGCGTCTGTATCTGCATCCATCACTGAGCGACGGCAGCCGCCTACTCGATTCCGCACTCGACGCCGAGGTTCGCGCCGATCTGCAACGAACTGTGACCGATGGTCGCTCCTCGCTGCGCAGCTACCGTGATGCGCGTGGCGAGATCGAGGTGTTCTGCGAGTACCTGGCACCGCAGCGACGCCTGGTGATCTTCGGCGCTGGGCATGACGCCCAGCCGCTGACGCACATGGCCAAGCTGCTGGACTGGCACGTCACCGTGGTCGATGGCCGCGCCCATTTCGCCCGCGCCGAGCGCTTCCCCGATGCCGACGCCGTGCTGCAGGTCGATGCCCGCCCACCTTACGAGCTGCACACACTCACCGACGGCGCCATGGTGGCGATCATGAGCCACAGCTACAGTCAGGATCGCCATTGGCTGGGCAGCGTATTGCAGGGCGTGCCTGCCTATATCGGCCAACTGGGGCCACGTGACCGCACCGAACGCTTGCTGGATGAGATTCGCCAACAAAGCGCGCAGTTACCAGCGCTGGATCGCCTGCACTACCCCATCGGCCTGGATATCGGTGGCGATACGCCGGAGAGCGTGGCCACGGCGATCCTCGCCGAGATGACCGCAGCCATTAACCAGCGCACAGGCGGCATGCTCAAGCATCGCCAGGCGGCGATCCATACGCCAACGCCGCTGGACTGCAGCGATATCGAGCCAGCGACCATACTGACCGCCTCCTGAGCAAAGCCCCGGATTGCATCCGGGCCACGGCCTGACAAAGATTCGTAGGGTGGGCCGGGCGGCGATCCGCTTCAGCCCACCACAGCTGGTGGGCTGAAGCCCACCCTACACAATGCATGGATGCAGGATGCCAGAGCCGAAAGGACCTCCCATACAAAGCGCCTTCTCTAACTCCATCCGATCTACCGCCCGGCGCGCCCCTTGTGGGAGGGGCTTTAGCCGCGACCGGCTGAAACAAAAACGCCCGGGCAACTGCCCGGGCGTTTGTTTACCGCGTCTTCGGTCAGGCCTTGATCTGCGCCGGGAATGGCAGCTTGCGCAGACGCACGCCAGTGGCCGCGAACAGCGCATTGGCCAGAGCTGGCGCCAGCGGCGGCACGCCCGGCTCACCGACACCGGTCGGGTTCTCCGCGGACGGCACGATATGCACCTCGACCTTGGGCATCTCGTTCATGCGCAGCACCTGGAAGTCGTGGAAGTTCGATTGCTCGACCCGCCCTTCCTTCAAGGTGATCGCGCTATGTCGGGCAGCCGCCAGGGCGAAGCCGATGCCGCCTTCCATCTGCGCCTTGATCACATCCGGGTTGATCGCGATGCCGCAGTCCACCGCGCACACCACGCGATCCAGACGGTAGCTGCCATCGGCCTTCACCGTGACCTCGGCGACCTGCGCCACGAACGAGCCGAACGATTCATGCACGGCAATGCCACGCCCGCGCTTCTCACCCTCGGCGCCCGCCGCCAGCGGTTTGTCCCAGCCGGCCTGCTTGGCGGCCAACTCCAGCACACCGCGATGACGCGGATGGCTGTCCAGGAGCGCATGGCGGAAGCTGTAAGGGTCCTGCCCAGCCGCGACAGCGGCCTCATCGATCATGGTTTCGGCGACGTAACCGGTGTGGGTATGCCCCACCGAGCGCCACCACAGCACCGGTACCTTGATATTGGTCGGCGTGCTCAGCTCCACCTGCAGGTTGGGTACGGCATAGGAGAGGTTGGAGACACCTTCGACGGAAGTGTGGTCGATCCCCTCCTTAACCAGGAACGGCTCCATTGAGGTGCCGGCAATGATCGACTGACCGACGATACGGTTGTGCCACGCCTGCAGCTTGCCGGCCTCATCCAAGCCGATGCGCACGCGGTGCAGGTACAGCGGCCGGAAATAACCGCCACGGGTATCGTCCTCACGCGTCCAGACCATCTTCACCGGTGCATCTACGCCCTTGTCACGCGCGGCCTTGGTGATCGCCACCGCCTCCAGCAGGTAGTCCGACACCGAACCGGCGCGGCGACCGAAGCTGCCGCCGGCATACAGCTGGGTCAGCGAAACCTGCTCGGGCGTCAGGCCCAGGTAGCTGCTGATGATGGCTTGGTCGACGGTCTGAAACTGCTCGCCGTTCCAGATTTCGCAGCGGTCGCTGGCAAGCTTGACCAGGCAGTTCATCGGCTCCATCGCCGCGTGCGCCAGATAAGGAAACTCGTAGTCGGCCTCGACAGTTTTCGCCGCTTGGGCCAGCACCGCATCGGTATCGCCCTTGCTCGTGGCCGGCCGACCTGGCTTGCCCGCATCCTCGCGGTATTGCGCGAGAATTTCCTCGCTGCCAAGGGTGAAGGCCTGGCTCTCATCCCAGTCGATCACCAGCGCATCGCGCCCCTGGCGCGCCGCCCAGGTGTTCTTCGCCAACACGGCGACGCCCGAACGACCATGGGGCAGGTCACGAAACTCCACCACCTCGACCACATCACGCACGGCCTTGGCCTTGCTGCTGTCGACCGAGCGCGGCACACCGCCGAAACGCGGCGGATAGGCGACCATGGCCACCAGCATGCCGGGCAGCTTGAAGTCCTGGGTGAAGATGGCGCTGCCATCGGTCTTGCCCGGGCTGTCCTTGCGGCGCAGCTCACGCTTGCCGATCAGCTTGAAGTCCTTCGGGGCCTTGAGCTGCACCTGCTCCGGCACCGGTAGCGAGGCTGCCGCCTCGACCAGCTCACCGAAGCCGGCACTGCGGCCAGAACCGGCGTGACTGACCACGCCCTTGTCGACGCTGATTTCACTTACCGGCACGCTCCAACGCTGCGCGGCCGCAGCCACCAGCATGGCCTTGGCGGTCGCACCGGCGTTGCGCATCTGCTCCCAGGAATTGGCCATGGCGGTGCTGCCGCCGGTGCCCTGCATCGGGCCGAAGGCGAGGTTGTTGTAACGCTTCACATCGGCCGGCGCGCCTTCGACGCGCACCTTGTCCCAGTCGGCATCCAGTTCTTCGGCCAATAAGGTGGCCAGACCCGTGTAGCTGCCCTGGCCCATTTCCAGGTGTTTGGCCAGGACGGTCACCGTGCCATCGAGGTCGATACGCACGAAGGCGTTCGGCTCCAGCGGGCCGCCTGCGGCCAGCGCGTCCACACCGCGCAGCAGCGGCGCGAAGAAGATGCCCAGCGCCAGGCCACCGGAGCCCTTGAGCAGAGTGCGGCGGCTAACATTGAGGATGCCGCGAGTGGCGCTATCGGGGGTTTCGATCTTGCCCATGATTCGATTCTCCTCAGGCCAGTTGGCCAGCCGCTTCGTGGATCGCAGCGCGAATCCGCACATAGGTAGCGCAACGGCAGATATTGCCGCTCATAGCCGCATCGATATCAGCATCGCTTGGCGCCTTGTTGCTACTCAGCAAGGCCGTCGCCGCCATGATCTGCCCGGACTGGCAGTAACCGCACTGCACCACGTCGAGTTGCCGCCAAGCCTGCTGGACCACCTTACCCACGGCATCTTCGCCGACCGCTTCGATGGTGTTGATGCGCTTGCCGACCACCGCCGATACCGGGGTGACGCAGGAACGCGTCGGCTGGCCTTCGACGTTAACCGTGCAGGCGCCGCACAGCGCCATGCCACAGCCGTACTTGGTGCCGGTGAGATTGGCGACGTCGCGCAATGCCCAGAGCAGCGACATATCGTCGGCCACGTCCAGCTCGTGGTCCTGGCCATTGAGATTCAGGATAATCATGGTCTGCCCACCTTGTTCTGATGGTGTCTGATGGTTCCGGCATGGCTTGCCGGTGGTCACGGTCAACCCCGCACACAGGGGGCCAGACCATCACTGTAGTGGGCACAAAAGCGCCTGTCGCCGCCAACCGCAGCGATCGGCAGAACCGGGCAATAAGTTCGTAGAATCGGGCAAGCTCGCTGCCCTGCTCGCAGGCAGGACAGCGAGAGCGAGAGCGGATCAGGCCGCGCGGCGCGACGCGCGCTCGGCCTGCTGCGAGTAGCCGGCGGACACCAGCTCGGGGAAGTCGGCAAGTTCGCGTTGCAGCTGACACTGCTCGGCATAGTGCTCGATGGCCCGGCGATAGGCCATGCGGCGCTGGTCTTGCAGTTTGCGCCGGGTCTTGGCGTCGGGTTGGTCGTGCAGGTGCGCGTCATCGAAGATACGAGGCATCTCGGTTCTCCCGGAACGAGGACTGGAGCACCCAGCTTCGCTTGGGGAGATGACGCTTTGACGGCAGCGCTATGAAGCCTCGGTGACGGCGGATATCGCAATGGTTTCAGACTTTGCCTCCGACTCATCGCGATTGAGCAGGCGCACCATGTCGACCGGTAGCAGCAGCGTATCGAGTGCAACATCCACAGGTAGAGAAACCAGAACAATCGGACAAGCCAGAAAATACCAGCACCACAGATCGCCTGTCAGCTCTAGTGCGGTGTTGGTCGCTGGATACAGATCAGAAGGCCTATCCGGCCCCAGCCTGGAAACCACGGTACTGCATCCCATAACGAGCGCGATGAGCGCAATCAGCACTCCTTGTCTCACCATGTCTTTCATCCTTGAAAGCATTCGCTAATCGCTCTATTCAGTCCTCGCTGTTACGCAGCGACTTCGGTGACAGCCGCAAGCTGCGCAGGCTGCGCTTGACGCTCTTAAGGTGGTTGACCAGGCTCGGCCCGCGCGCCATGGCCACGCCCATGGCCAGCACGTCGATCACCACCAGGTGGGCGATGCGCGAGGTCAACGGGGTGTAGATCTCGGTGTCTTCCTGCACATCGATGGCCAGGTTGACGGTCGACAGCTCCGCCAGCGGCGTCTGGCTAGGGCACAGGGTGATCAGGCTGGCACCGGATTCACGTACCAGGTTGGCACTGATCAACAAGTCCTTGGAACGACCGGACTGGGAGATGCAAACCGCCACGTCGCCCGGCTGCAGGGTCACTGCGCTCATCGCCTGCATGTGCGGGTCGGAATAGGCCGCGGCATTGAGCAGTAGGCGGAAGAACTTGTGCTGGGCATCGGCGGCCACCGCGCCGGATGCACCGAAGCCGTAGAACTCCACGCGCTGCGCGTTGGAGCAGGCGGCGATGGCGCGCTGCAGTGCCTCGGGGTCGAGCTTTTCGCGCACTTCCATCAGCGTATGCAGGGTAGTGTCGAAGATCTTCAGGCTGAAGTCGGCGACCGAGTCATCCTCGTGAATCGCGAACTGACCGAAGCTGGCCCCGGCAGCCAGACTCTGCGCCAGCTTCAGCTTGAGGTCCTGGAAGCCACTGCAACCGATGGCGCGGCAGAAGCGCACGATGGTCGGCTCGCTGATGCCGACGCTGTGCGCCAGTTCGGCCATGGAGCTGTGCATCACCGATGCAGGATCGAGCAAGACGTGATCGGCCACCTTGAGCTCGGACTTGCGCAGCAGGTGGCGCGACTGGGCGATGTGTTGCAACAGATTCACTGAGATAGGCTCTATGCAGAAAAGGGTCTACCGCGGCACTCGCTGGGTCATAGCTCGGTTATGATCGGCTGGCGGCGGTTGTAGTGACCTTGTAGTTATACTACATAGCTCGCGCTCGCGCACAGCCAAGCCACTGCCAATTCGCTGAACGAACTCTCCGGCATGCCCGCATGCCGAAGAACACAGGCATACCTGAGGACGTTTTCGCGCCCCTCTCATGCGAACGCAGGCCGCGTGCAACGGCCTGCCACAACGAGTCGGAGTCTTCCCTTGAGCATCCCCTGCGACATGCTGGTCTTCGGTGGTACGGGCGACCTGGCCCTGCACAAATTGCTGCCGGCGCTCTATCACTTGCACCGCGAAGGACGTCTGCACGCCGATGTGCGCATCCTCGCCCTGGCCCGCAGCAATCATAGCCGCGAGGCCTACCAAGCTCTGGCCGAGCGTCACTGCCGCGCCCAGGTGGCGCGCGCCGATTTCGCCAACGAAACCTGGGCCAGCTTCGCCGCGCGCCTCGACTACTTCGCCATGGATGCGGCGCAAAGCGCCGATTTCGGCCGCCTGGCCAAACGCCTGGGGCGTGATGACGAGCGTGTACGGGTCTATTACCTGGCTACCGCCCCGAGCCTGTTCGAAGCCATCGCCGCGCACCTGGCCAACGCCGGTCTGGCCGGCCCCGCAGCGCGCATAGTGCTGGAAAAGCCCATCGGCCACTCGCTGGAGTCAGCCCGTGCGATCAACGCCGCCATCGGCGCCGTGTTCGACGAGGCACGGGTGTTCCGCATCGATCACTACCTGGGCAAGGAAACCGTGCAGAACCTGATGGCACTGCGCTTCGCCAACGCCCTGTTCGAGCCGGTGTGGCGCGCCGGGCACATCGATCACGTACAGATCAGCGTGTGCGAGACCCTCGGTGTGGAGAACCGCGGCGGCTACTACGACAAAGCCGGCGCCATGCGCGACATGATCCAGAATCACCTGCTGCAACTGCTCTGCCTGGTGGCCATGGAAGCGCCGGTGCGCTTCGACGCCGACGCGGTGCGCAATGAAAAGGTGAAGATCCTCGAGGCGCTGAAACCCATCTCCGGGCTCGACGTGCAGGACAAGACCGTGCGCGGCCAGTACACCGCCGGCAAAGTCGGCGGCCACGACGTCCCCGCCTATTACTTCGAGAAGAACGTCGACAACGACAGCGATACCGAGACCTTCGCCGCCGTGCAGGTGGAGATCGACAACTGGCGCTGGGCCGGCGTGCCGTTCTACCTGCGCACCGGCAAACGCCTGGCGAAGAAGGCCTCGGAGATTCTGATTCAGTTCAAGCCGGTTCCGCATCGCCTGTTCAACGATGGCGAAGCCAACCAGTTGCTGATCCGCCTGCAGCCGGAAGAGCGCATCAGCCTGCAACTGATGGCCAAGAACCCCGGCAAGGGCATGCACCTGAAACCGGTGGAGCTGGACCTCAACCTGGCCAATGCCTTCAGCCAGCAACGTCGTTGGGATGCTTACGAGCGCCTACTGCTCGACGTGATCGAAGGCGACTCGACGCTGTTCATGCGCCGCGACGAAGTGGAGGCAGCCTGGCAATGGGTCGACCCGATCCTGCAGGGCTGGCACCAGCACTACCAGAGCCCGCGCCCCTATCCGGCCGGCAGCGATGGACCAGAGCAACTGCAACACCTGCTGGAGCGTCACGGGCGGCATTGGGCCGAATGACCAACCTGGCAGCTTCTTGCGCAGCGTGCTGTGGATAAATCTGTTCTGAAACTGGCGAAGGCCAGCGAATACAGGCTGTTCAGCAGACTGCGCAATAACCTGCACAGCATTGCGCAACTTGTTGCGCAATATAGCGTGACGAAACGCTCATCGTGACCATATACGCCCATAAAGTCACTCTAAACACATGTTTATAAAGGATTTTATTATTCTGGCATGCCACTCGCTATAGACCTGGCTCCCGGATCGATCACGATCCATGACCCAGGCAAGGAGAGCACTCATGCCAACACCCGCGTATCTGTCCCTCGAAGGCACCAAGCAAGGTCTGATCACCGCTGGCACCTTCACCGAGGACTCGGTCGGCAACATTTTCCAGGAAGGTCATGAAGACCAGATTCTGGTTCAAGCCTACAACCACCAGGTCATCATCCCGCGTGACCCGCAGTCCGGCCAACCGACCGGCCAGCGCGTGCACAAGCCGCTGATGATCACCAAGGTCTTCGACAAGTCCTCGCCGCTGATCTTCAACTCCCTGACCTCCGGTGAGCGTCTGAGCAAGTGCCGTCTGGAGTGGTACCGCACCTCCTCCACCGGCACCCAAGAGCACTACTTCACCATCGAGCTGGAAGACGCCGTGATCGTCGACGTTCAGTCGCGCATGCCGAACTGCCAGGATCCGAACATGGCTCACTTCACCCACCTGGAAGACGTCTACTTCACCTACCGCAAGATCGTCTGGACCCACGAAGTCTCCGGCACTTCCGGCTCCGACGACTGGCGTACCCCGATCGCTTCGTAAGGCGGGACCGCGTCCGCGTCACCGCAGCGGCCAGGCATCGTCCTGGCCGCTGCGTTTCGGCAAGCTGCGCATAGAACGCGCCAGCAGATCGCCGAAAACCTCGACCGTTGCCTGCACGGCGCGGCCGATTCGGTTACAACCTGGAGCGCGCCACGCGCCCATCATGGAATGATCGAGAGGAACAACGAATGTTCGCCCAGGCCAACCAGACCCATTTCAGCCTCAGCATCGACGGTATTGAACACGATCTGCAGGTGCTGGAGTTCACAGGGCGCGAGGCCATCAGCCAGCCTTACGCCGTCGATGTGGAGTTGATCAGCGAACGTCCCGACCTCGACCTGGAAAGCCTGCTGCATCAGCGCGCCTTTCTCGCCTTCGACCAGAACGGCGCCGGCATCCACGGCCTGATCCACCGCATCGCCCAGGGCGAATCCGGTAAGCGCATCACCCGCTACCGCCTGACGCTGGTGCCGCAACTGACCTACCTGACACACCGCACCAACCAGCGCATCTTCCAGCACCTGACAGTGGAGAAGATCATCAGCCAGGTGCTCGAGGAACATGGCATCCAGGCTGATGCCTATCAGTTCCAGCTCGGCTCGCTCTACCCCGAGCGCGAGTACTGCGTGCAGTACGACGAAAGCGATCTGCACTTCGTCCAGCGCCTGTGCGAGGAGGAAGGTATCCACTACCACTTCCAGCACAGCAGCGCAGGACATGTACTGACCTTCGGCGACGACCAGACCGTATTCCCGCGCCTGGCACCGCTGGCCTACCAGCAGGACACCGGCCTGGTGGCTGACGACCCGGTGATCAAGCATTTCGGCGTGCGCGTGGAAACCCGCACCAGCCAGGTGACGCGCCGCGACTACGACTTCGAGAAGCCGCGCCTGCAACTGGAAGCCAAGGCCGAGGGCGATGCCCAGCCCAAGCTGGAAGATTACGACTACCCCGGCCGCTACACCGACCGCGAGCGTGGCAAGCACCTGGCCAAGCGCGCGCTGGAACGTCACCGCCACGACTTCGAACTGGCCGAGGGCGACGGCGACTCGCCGACCCTGGTCAGCGGCCACTTCCTCGACCTGACCGAACACCCGCGCAGCGAGTGGAACCAGCTCTGGCTGCTCACCGAAGTGCAGCACGAGGGCAAGCAGCCGCAGGTGCTGGAAGAGTCGGTGACCAGCGACACCCAACCTGCCGACGGTTTTACCCAGGGTTATCGCAACCGCTTTACCGCCACGCCCTGGGATGTGCCTTATCGCCCGCCACTAAAGCACCCCAAGCCGCGCATCCTTGGCAGCCAGAGCGCCGTGGTCACCGGCCCGGCGGGCGAGGAAATCCACTGCGACCAATATGGCCGAGTGAAGGTGCAATTCTTCTGGGATCGCGAAGGCCAGGCCGACGACAAGACCAGCTGCTGGCTACGTGTCAGCTCCAGCTGGGCCGGTGATCGTTATGGCGCCATCACCATCCCGCGCATCGGCATGGAAGTGCTGATCACCTTCCTCGAAGGCGACCCCGACCAGCCACTGCTGACCGGCTGCCTCTACCACGCCGAACACGTCGTGCCCTATGACCTGCCGGCGAACAAGACCCGCAGTGTGTTCAAGACCCTGAGCAGCCCCGGTGGTGGTGGCTACAACGAACTGCGCATCGAGGATCGCAAGGGCGCCGAGCAGATCTACGTCCACGCCCAGCGTGACTGGGACGAGAACATCGAGCACGACCAGAAGATCCGCGTCGGCAACGAACGCCACGACACGGTCGAGGCCAACGCCTACAGCCACTTCAAGGCCGAAGAACACCGCACCACCCACGCCGACCGCAAGACCGAGATCAAGGCCAACGACCACCTTACCGTCGGCGACAGCCAGCACATCAAGCTCGGTAACGGCCAGTTCATCAAGGCTGGCCAGGAAATCCACCTCTCCAGCGGCCTGAGAGTCGTGCTCGAAGCCGGCAGCGAACTGACCCTCAAGGGCGGAGGCAGCTTCATCAAGCTCGACGGCGGCGGCGTGACCCTGGTGGGGCCGGCGATCAAAATCAACTCCGGCGGTGCGCCGGGCAGTGGCTCGGGGGCGGCGCCAGTGTTGCCGGGGGCGGCGAAACCGGCGGATGCGGATGTGCCGGGAATTCCACTGGAAGCCCTAGTCAAACAAAACATGCTGTTTCGCAGCACCCGAGCTGGCGTATGTGAGGTGTGCGAAGCCGCTAAGGCGTCAAAGGGAGATAAGGCATGAGCGCCCCAATGCCCAATGGAAACGGTGCCATTCTGCTAGACGGAGCTCGTTACGAGAGCGCGACGGCGTGGCTTTATCAGTGCTTTCCTAGCCATCAACCAAGACCGTTATTGCTCGGTACGGCCTATGAGCCCATAGCGGACGCTGGCCCGATTTTGCTGGATGCTCCGGTTGGCAGCATGGCCTATGACGCCTGGAGACACGGAACCGAAATCAAGGATGGTCTCTGGCTTGAAAGCGATGCTTCGATGGACGATCTGCAGCGCATACTGCAGCGCCGCCTGCGCATTTTCACCCCAGAACATCGCGAACTCTGGCTACGCCTGGGTGACGCCCGGCCTCTGTATCAGGCATGGCGGTGTGAAGGGCAATGGCCGGTGGGATTCTGGCATCGAATCTCACGCATCTGGCTTCATCACCAAGGCACAATCTTCTGTGCCTGGCAAAATGAACAGCCCGAGAAAGACGGCGCGCCAGCCGAACTAGATCTCGCCGCGCAAATGACGCTCGACTGGCAACTGCTGGAAGCACTTGCCGAACAGGACGACACGGCACAGGAGGCTCTTCTATGACTGTTCAAACTCCCTCCCCATCTAGCTTGACGGTCGCTGGATGCCCCCTACTCAGCGCTGTGCTCCCACTACGCTATGCGCTTGGCCCGACCCTGACAGTGGATACCAGCGCCTATGGCTTGCCAGCTGTACAGGGAGATTTTCCTGCAATAGGCGATTACTTCGAGCCACTCAAGGGCCGTCCGCTGAACTACACCGCCCGCCTGTTACGCGATGGCTGGCTGTACGTCTGGCAGAGCGGCCTAAAACAATTGGTCGAACACCGTGTCAGTGCGGCTGCCTTTACCCAAACAGCTCGCGGCGGCAAAGTCATCGACGGGCGTAGCCTGCCCTATATACTCCTTCCCGCAGGAACACCGGCCATGCTGGCATGGTCGCCTCGCCAGTGGAGCGATAGCCAGTTCAATTCAGCCAAGGGAAAAGAGGATGTACGTCAGCGCGTGATGCGCACCATCACCCCTGGAGCAGCACCTTTCAGCGGTCAAGCACGCACGATTCACGAACGTATCGGCGACTACATGGACGCCAACTGGTATGGCTGGAGTTGTGAACCCTCAACCAGTCATCGCCCAGCATGGCCAAAGCTGCTCGACGACATGCAGCGCTGCGAGCAACAAGCCTATGCCTTGATCGACGACCCGTGGGGCGTATTGCTGGATCTGGCCAAGCTGCTTCGCGCTCGTCAGCAGGCATTCAAGGTGACGCGTGAAATCCATGGTGAAGACTGGGCCATGGCAGGCGTACTCAAATCTTTGGCAGAAGGCGATCCGCAAATCGGCGGCCAACTGCGCGGCATCACCAATTACCGCAAGCTACAAACTACCTGGCAGCAGCAAACGCAAGAGGAGGAAGATTACAGCGCCGATGTGCGCCGCATCAGCGAGCTTTGGTCAGCTTGGTTAAATACCCTAGCTCAGCGGGGCCCTGCCAGCCTGGATACTGCCTGTGGCCATTTCGACATCACCCAACCCGATCCACGTGCGGAGTTAGAACTCCACTTTGCTGCAGCCTGTCTCGGCCCGGCGACAACCGGCCCAGGGGCCAAAGCCATAGCCAATGCTCTAACACTCCAGCAGCAAGAGGGTAAACCCTGGCTGGTTTGGGCATTACTGGGTTTGGGCAAACGCCTCGGGGTCGGTGAGCTCAATTCCTTGGTAGGGCTGGCTGACGGAGCAAGAGACAACGGTGCGAGCGCGCTGAACGAAGCCCGCAGACTAGCGCAATTGCTGAACCAGGCAGCCGATAAACTAGGTCGGCATATTCTGGGTTCTCCATTGGAAGCCCTGTTTACAGCGCTCGCGCCTATCGTGGGCTTGGGTCTGCAGAAAGCTGACGAAGGATCCAAGGCCGCCGGACGTCTCTACCTCGCCGCAGCTCTGGCGCGAAGCCAGCAGCGCCTTGCTATTGAGGCTGTCACTCAGCGGCAACTGGGTGAGTGGATGAGCGATCTGATGGGCACACGCCCTAATCTGCCAACCCGTCTAAGACCCACACAGCTAAGTGTTGCGGTCAGCGAGGCACTGCCTTTCTTCAGAATGCTGCCGGCCAGAGACTTACCACCCTTGCCAGCCCAATTAGCGGCTGACGTTAACCTTCGGGGAATGCTTGATCTTGGAAAGAGCGTTCTGGAGAAAGCTCCCATTAAATGTGTGGTGGCGCTAATTGCGGGTGTGAACTTTGTTTGGAGCGGAGGTCAGCTTGTCAAAGATAAAAACCTAAAAGCATCATTCTCGGCCGCAGCCGGCATGTCAGGTATCGCCAGTGCAATAACGGCGACCTTACAGAAAGTTGCCGAACTAGATTGGGAAGCAACAGTCAAGGCTCAAGGTGCTATGCATCTCTCCTCGCAGAAGGCTTTGGCAGATGCATTAGGAATAGGCGCAAAAGCTTCAGTTCTACAGTCGATCACTTCTGGCTTTGATGTATTGGTCTACGGAATCGAATCACTAGAAGCCTATAAAGTCGGCGATGTGGATACTGCAGCCATCAATGCAGGATTAACCTTAGCCTCTGCCGCCAACCTGCGTCTGTATGTTCAAAGTTTCCGAGCCATACGTGCCGCCCGTGCTGCCATCATAGCCGGTGAGGCTGCCGCTATAGGGCGAGGTGTCAGTGTGGCACCACACTTCGCGGCGCGTGCTCTGGGATGGACCATCTTGATAGTCGGCGGAGTAATTGCCCGTCAATATACGCAGGACACACCTCTCGAGGCTTGGGTAAAAGGCACCCGATTCGGCACGCGTCCAGCCGATTGGTCGACCAGCTACGAAAAATCGATGACCGAGTTCTACAAGGTAGTCTTCCCTATCAGCCTCGAGGCTTATCGTATCAATGAATTGAATCCATATCGTGGAATGCAAACTATTACTTATATGCTTTTGCGCTTGCCGGGTAAAAGCACACTGACTGATGACATGATCCATTTCAAAGGATACGAAACCTGGGGCAGCTTCTTTGGTCTAGGTGGTACACGCAAGGCAGTCGAGTGGACAGGGAAAGACTTCGATCACCATGGTGGTACACGGGTTAAACCCGAGCCCGGTGTTGCTGTCTACCGTCGCGTTTATCACGAAGAGAATGGTGACAAGCTCGATGCCATCCATGGCGAACTTCGCTATTCACCCATCGACGGTTTGACCCTACCGGCTATAGAAATCAAGGAACTCGCATGGCTGTAAGCGACCTGATCCAACAAGCGCGCACCCGTTTCGGGCAGGCGCCCAGTGTGCTATTGCGCGCCGACGAGCCCACTGGAGAAAAACCCCGAGAACTCTTCGTTACCGATGAACATACCGGGCATTATTTGGCCCTCAAGACCGGCGGTGATTCTGACAGAGGAATCGTAACTGGCGCTCTAGGAGGAACGGTGTCAATTGCAATGGGGCTCTTCAGCCTTTTTTTTGCAATTAAGGGTGAATGGGATGGTGTTGCAGTCACCTTACCTTTTGCCCTCATTTGTCTGCTTGCCCCTTTCTCTTGGGAGGTTAGTCGTCCGCTCCCACTGCCAATTCTCTTCAACCGCCGCACCCGAGAAGTCTATTTCGATCACAATGGCAAGCTGTACCACAGCCCCTGGGACGGTATACAGGCGCTGGCAGGCGAGTTCATTATGGTTGGTCCACATACCGGAGGTATGCGAAATGCCTCACTGGAAATCCTCGTACGCCGCCTCGGCGAGCCCGATAACGCGTTGCTGGTAAACCTTGGTCTACCGATGGGCAAAACCCTACAAATGCAAAAAGGCCTCTGGGAATGGCTACGCGCCTATATGGACAATGGTCCCTGGTTCGATGAGCACGGCCAGCGCAGCGCCTCTGACGCATACGTAAAGGAAATGCTTTCTGCCCATACCAAACCCACAGGCTTTCTTGCCTTCCGGCGGCAAAAGATTGCTGACAAAAAAGCAGCCAACGAGGGCAAGAACTACCTGGAGTGGACTGATGCGGTTCTCTATCTGGGGCACCTGCTTTTCTACCCGATGAACTGGCTGCAGGAGTTCACCTACAACATCGCCAAGCGCCGCTCCCGCAATCGCTGGCCACAGATCGTCACAGAACGCCTACAGCCAAACGGTCCAACTACGCGCCTTATCGATTTGGAGCGTGAACGTGGGCTGGACGTATAAACCCGTACATAAACTCAACAAAGTCAAGGAAAGACCATGCAACAAGCCACCTGGAACCATGCCCAATACCTCAGCGTACTGTCCTGGACAATGTTCAGTGCCGCCATCACAAGCGCACAGCTATTTCTTGTGTTTTTCCCTTTTGGCGACCTGGATGAGTACGTGCTGGGTTGGCCTCTGGGACTATCGCTGACCGCAAACGTCATTCTTGTAATTGCATCTACATTGGGCCGCCGCGACCAACACGTTCGTATCTCATTGACGGACAACGGAATCCAATATGATGACGAATCCGAGTCCTACCGCCGCAACGAACTGCTTCGTGCCAGTGACATCAAGAAGATCCGCGTTCGACGCAATCCATTCTTCAAGTCACTGACGATCGACATGAAGGGAAATAACCAGCGCTTCTTTTTGAGCAACGCATCCCTGACGGAGGCTTTTTTGGCTGAAGCGAACGCACTCATCAGCGCGGGCGCAAGCAACACGCCGCAGACCGATCCGGCATAACATCTGTGCCGCAACGACAAAATTAATAAATATGTCCCCTTTTCAGCAAGGAATCGCTTTTGAGAGTATATTTATTGGCATTAGTAAGCGCTCTATTCTCTGCTCAGACGTTGGCGCAATCTGCAGGGTCTGATAAAGCTTTAGATAATCTAAAACGTGATTACGCTAGCGCGGTGCACTCCACTGTGGCGCATAATTGGATAAAACCAGAAGGTATGGATATCTCTGCTCGCTGCTCCGTGGTTGTCACACAACTGCCAGGAGGTGATGTACTGGATGCTCATGTGCTACCTAGTTGTGAATATAACGAGGAGGAGAGGGCGTCTGTTATCAAAGCTCTGTATGACTCCAGCCCGCTCCCGTATCGCGGATATGAATATGTATTCAGCCGAGTAGTGGTACTTTCGCTCCCGGCTCAATAAGCAGCGAATACTAACCAGACTACTTTGATACAAGTTTGCTGATGGATGATTTGGGCACAGGGCGGATGACACTTTCATTTGAACGTATAAATCATGCCGCTAGTTCATGGTAATGACATGTATCGCCCTATGGCCTACCGCCCGCATCATATCCCCCAGCAGCAGCCTTCTACCATGAGCTATTAGCTTGGCAAGCCGCATGCTTTAGTGTGTCGCCTCGCAAGGCAGTGGAGTGGAAAGACTCAGATCATAACGGTCCTACCACGCGCCTTATCGGCCTGGAACGTGAGCGGGGTCTGAACGTGTAGCATCGTCAGCCTGCGCAACGCATAAGTTACGACTAGCCATAGTGGCCGATTACGACAAGGTCGTGCTCACCGAAAAGGCCGAAAAGAGGCCGACTACAGGTGCGTCGCACTTCAGTTTGGCGGCCGGCGCCCTTACCTCGATGTTCGAGCATGCACTAGCACGACCAGCAACACCAGCAACCCCACCCCCCCCGC
>NZ_NIQU01000014.1 GCF_002741105.1 Pseudomonas sediminis
GGCCTGGCCGGCGTCCTTCGTGGGTCGGTCTACCACCCTTGCACGGTCCGCCTCCATATCGTGTGGTAGCGAATGGAACGCGGCTCCTTAAATCCACGAAGGAGCATAAGGAAAATGCACTATCCCCCTTTTACCCAAGGGCTCCGCCCTGGGCTGCAGGCTGTCGTGTCAACTTCCGTTCTGGAGGTGCCGCATGGCCAGGTCTGACTCCGTCGTTATCCCCGTCCCTACACCCCGCAATCCGCTACATAGCCACCTGGCGGACGATTGCCCATACCAGGCGGCAGCCGAGTATCGGGCGGCGCTGCTGGCCAAGCTGTTGCGGCGGGTGCCGGAGCCGGAGTTGGCGAGCACCACCAATGCGTTGCTGAGCGAGTTGGTCGAGCTCTATCGGCGGGCCATCGCCCAGGCAACCGGGAGGGCCGAGCATGATTGAGCTGCAACGGCACCTCACCCACCTGCCCGCCCATGACGGGCAACCAGCAGCGGACTTTGGCTGGAGCGAAGATTGCCAGGCCAGCTTCGGCCACGGCGTACAAACCGCTCAGGCCTGGCTGGACGATACCAACAGCGGCTGGTTATGGGCCAACCTGTTGCTGGAGCGCCAGCTGAACCCGCCGGGTGCGCAGCGCCATGCCTTCGAGCTGGGCTTTCTCAGCCGCATCCACCAGCGTTTGTGCTTCCCACTGGGCTTCCCACTGGGTGGCGAGCATGGGGCCAGGCGCACCGAGTTCAGGCTATAGGCGCTGTGCGGCAGCTTGCCTACTGCTCGCACACGCGCCAGTCACACGACGGCTCACGCAAAGTAATATTTTCTTACATTCTCAGCAAGCCCGCATATCTCGCTGCCCCGGGGCCATTCGCGCAATATTTTGCGCACTTTCATCCTGCTAAGGTCGCGTGCGAAATCTGGATGGAGCGATTCGTATTCGGGCTTCTTGATAGAACCCGCCAGCTCCTCTGGCCATCGTCTTCGAAGCGACTTCGCGCTCATGCAAGGATCTGCAGAATGAGTGGAAAACCAGCAGCACGAGTTACCGATCCGACTGCCTGCCCACTGCCAGGCCATGGCACCAACCCCATCGTTTCTGGCTCCCCAGACGTCCTATTCGATGGTTTGCCAGCGGCCCGCCAAGGCGACCCCACTGCTTGCGGCTCAGCGCTGGTGGGCAACCTTGTTGCCAATGTGTTTATCGACGGATTGCCCGTTGCAACTCTAGGCAGCACAGGGAGTCACGGGAATGTGGTAGTCGGTGGGTCGGGAACCGTAATCATCGGCAATACACATGCGGCTGCCGCCTTTACGACTCCGCTTTCTGTGCCCATGGCTCCAAAGATTTGCTTGCCCTGCTTACTTCTCGCTGCCAGTCGCAACCAAACATTTGTACCGCTGGAATCAATCGGAGTCCGGGGATGAGTATGACCAACGGCTTTCGCAGTATCGAAGACGAACTGCGGATACGCCTCTCGGACAAGCCAGGGCTGAAGCTTTTCGCGCTTGTAGACGGGGCTCGCTACTTGACCTTGGGTAAACGGTTAGATCAAGCCTCTGATAAATGGCAGTGGCTGTTGGACGGCACGGAGTTAGATGCGGTCAAGCAAGGTGGACCAGCTCTTGTTCAGCTGGAAGAGCGCAGCGATTTGCAAAACTGGCTCGTAGACCGAGACCGCAAAGAACCCCTGGTGTCATGGCTACTGAGCACCAAGAGCTTCGAGGTTCTGTCCCAGCATCTTGGCTCGCTTCTGTTCACTCGGCTAACCGACGGTAGAAAGTCACTCTTCCGTTATTACAATCCCGTTGTTCGGCGGGCACTTGATAGCGTCCTGAACAAGGAGCAGCGCCAACAAATGATGCAACCTATCGAGCATTGGCTGGTATGGCAGCCGTTGGAGTCCCGCTACCTCCCTCTGGATGAAGATACTCAAGGGGGGCAGCATGCTTGAACTGTCGAGCGAGCAGATAGCAAAGCTTGACGCAGTACGCCGCGACGAAGTCATCGAGAAGTTGCTCCTAGAGGTGCGAGCTCAGGATCCGAATTGGTTTGCTCGGCACGGCCTCACGGGAGGCACAAGCTACTTGGCCAGGTATCGACGGTACGCCGAGGAGTTCGGACTAACCGATCCTCAGTCGACAGAGGACTTCATGCGCTACGGGCTCATGTTCCCTGACTTTCACAGAGATGATGCATTCGTATCTTGGATGACACGCCCGGTCGATGACTCGCCTGAGCAACGTTTCAAGGACTATAGGAGCGTGATGAGGTTCGTCTGGAAGCTCAAGAACGCCACATGGAACTGACAAGGAGTCGGATATGGGTGGTTTGATCACCGCTGCTGGAACCGCGCTGGGCAGTCCTGGCGCAACCATGGGTCTTCGCGCAACACCTCGGTTCGGGCCGGGTATGCCTCTGGCCCGCCCACCGGCTCCCCGCCTTCCAATGCCTACAGCTCGGCCATCCCCTCGCCCTATGCCAGAGACACTTCCCCAGTCGGGAGTTCGGCCCGTTCCACGCCCCATTCCACAGCCTCAGGTACTGCCGCAAACGCGTACTGCTGACAAGGCGGACGAGCGCACACGCACCTGCGATGCAGAACGAGACGACGAATGTATTGATTGTCCTCCCTCAGAGGGCACCATGGCTGTGGCCAACAACGGCAAAGGCCACTCCATGTCGGATCTGTCTTCGCGATACCAGGCCTGGGTAACCGGATTTCCTCCGCCTTACGAATGGCGATGGAACGAAACCTGGTGGGATGGATTCGAAGAACCGCGTTGTACCCTACTGGAGGCCAAGGCCAACTACGCCTTCATGTTTGTACCGTTGCTGGGTGTTCCAAAGCCCTGGGCACCGGTCAAATCAGTCCTTGTAGACCCTGCGCGCCGCCACTCGGCCAAGGCGAGGCCTACACCACCCGTCAGAGTCGAATGGCACTTTCTCCAGCGCATCGTCTACGAGCACTGCTCCAGTCAATATCGCCGCTTGGGGCTGACGAATCTGACCGCTTTCTGGAATCCAATGCCGAACACCCCTGAGCACGACGAATACCAAGAACACCGTGAGCGTGAACAACGCGAATTCGACGAGTACTACCGGGATAATCCCGATCTGATTGCCTAAGGAGCCAGCATGGCAAGTTCTTTCCGGTCCTTTGTATTCAAGATGCGCTTCAACAAACACGCGATCGCCACGGTCTCCCATGAGGAGCAGTTGGAGCGCATACGCTATTACCTGAGTACCTTGGGCCAATTAAATCCAGTTCTTGGTAAATGGTATCTACAAGGCGCCTCAGTTCAGGACGCATTGAGCAATGACGTCCTGAGCGCTCCTCAGGCATTGTCCACGGCTGCAGCCGCAAGTTTCGACGCCGAGTATCCGTCATGGCTGTCGCTATCCGTGTGGAATGGACAGGAAGATCCGCTGCAAGGGGGTCTGGCTTTAAGTTACGACGCACACAACATGGAGTCCATATCCAGCATGGATTTCGAAGATGCCGGCGCTCTGGTTTCGGCCCTTGAGAACCCACGTCCGGTGTTGGTGGAGATGCTGCGACAAGCGGTATCCATCTGGCCCGAAATCGATTGGGGGGTGATCGCCCCCGGCAGGTACTACCTAGATGGCCAGACCTTCAACGAACGGCAAACCATCGGCTGGATCGGTTTTTGCCCGCACTCGCTAAAGGCCAGCGACTTTCCGGATGCGGATGAACTGATTGACATACCGGGCCGCGGCACAATTTTGGTGAGCTGCACCCAGGTTATGGATGAACGCAATAGAGAGCACTTCCGAATTGTCGGTACGCTGGACACGAAGCTCGTCGAACTCGGCTATCTGCCCCTGTTCAACAATTGACCCCGTTGCAAAGCCTGAGGAATATGCCAGGCACAGCGAGCTCAGACTGTAGCTACCTTGCACGGTGCTGTGCGACAGCTTGCGGGGTGCTCGCACAGGCGCCAGCCGCGCGGTGGTGTGCGCGGCGCACCCTCCCCTTGCGCCGCCTGCTCATGTGGCGTCTCGGCGCGCAATACTCTGCAGTCAATCTCCGCGATGGCTGAAGTTACATGTGCCAAGTGATACCATTGCGCGCTTCGACGTCGCCCTGAGCAGCACCAGGCCCAGGCGCCACGATGCCCGACACTCCCCCCATGCCTCACCAGCCTATCGGCTCGTCTGCCGGCAGGGGCGTGGCGTTCACTTATATGCGCAGGTTCGTCTTCCTCGGTTCGGGCCGAGCTGAAAGGCTCGAAAGCGGTATCACCCTTTAAACAGCGCACCTCAAGTTATTGATAGGTAAGTCCTTTGATTTCCACCGCTAACATCACCATGCAGTTCGGCGCCAAGCCGCTGTTCGAGAACGTTTCCGTCAAGTTCAACAACGGCAACCGCTACGGCCTGATTGGCGCCAACGGCTGCGGCAAGTCGACCTTCATGAAAATTCTTGGCGGCGACCTCGAGCCTTCGGGCGGCCAGGTGATGCTCGAGCCGAACGTGCGCCTGGGCAAGCTGCGCCAGGATCAGTTCGCCTACGAAGAATTCAACGTGATCGACACCGTGATCATGGGTCATGAGGAGCTGTGGAAGGTCAAGGCTGAGCGCGACCGCATCTACTCGCTGCCGGAAATGAGCGAAGAAGACGGCATGAAGGTTGGCGAGCTGGAAGGTGAGTTCGCAGAGATGGATGGCTATACCGCTGAATCGCGCGCGGGCGAACTGCTACTCGGCCTGGGCATCCCGCTCGAACAGCATTTCGGCCCGATGAGCGAAGTCGCTCCAGGCTGGAAGCTGCGCGTGCTGCTGGCCCAGGCGCTGTTCTCCGATCCGGACGTGCTGCTGCTCGACGAACCGACCAACCACCTGGACATCAACACCATCCGCTGGCTGGAAACGATCCTCACGGCGCGTAACAGCACCATGATCATCATCTCCCACGACCGTCACTTCCTGAACTCGGTCTGCACTCACATGGCTGACCTGGATTACGGCGAGCTGCGCCTGTTCCCGGGCAACTACGACGAGTACATGACTGCCGCAACCCAGTCGCGCGAGCAGCTGCTGGCCGACAACGCCAAGAAGAAGGCGCAGATCTCCGAGCTGCAAAGCTTCGTCAGCCGCTTCTCGGCCAACGCCTCCAAGGCCAAGCAGGCGACCAGCCGCGCCAAGCAGATCGACAAGATCCAGCTGGCCGAGGTCAAGCCGTCGAGCCGCGTCAGCCCGTTCATTCGCTTCGAGCAGACCAAGAAACTGCACCGCCAGGCCGTGACCATCGAGAAAGTGTCCAAGGCCTTCGACGACAAGGTGCTGTTCAAGAACTTCAGTTTCACCGTCGAAGCCGGCGAGCGCGTGGCGATCATCGGTCCCAACGGTATCGGCAAGACCACCCTGCTGCGCACCCTGGTCGGCGAAATGCAGCCGGACGCCGGTTCGGTGAAATGGACCGAGAGCGCCGAGGTTGGCTACTACGCTCAGGATCACGCCCACGATTTCGAAGATGACGTGACCCTGTTCGACTGGATGGGCCAGTGGACGACCGGTGAGCAGGTGATCCGCGGCACCCTCGGGCGCATGCTGTTCTCCAACGACGAGATCCTCAAGTCGGTGAAGGTAATCTCCGGTGGTGAGCAAGGCCGCATGTTGTTCGGCAAGCTGATCCTGCAAAAGCCCAACGTGCTGGTGATGGACGAACCGACCAACCACCTGGACATGGAATCGATCGAAGCGCTCAACCTGGCGCTGGAGAACTACCCGGGCACGCTGATCTTCGTCAGCCATGACCGTGAATTCGTTGGCTCCCTGGCCACGCGCATCATCGAGCTGTCGGATAACGGCGTGACCGACTTCAGTGGCACCTACGACGACTACCTGCGCAGCCAGGGCATCATCGTCTGAGCACACGCTACAGAAACAACAAAGCCCGCTTTTGCGGGCTTTGTTGTTTCAGCACTCTGCTCAGGCAGTAGCGAACAGCTCGGAGATACGCTGCGCAGCACCTTTCATGGCTTCGGCGCGCGGCTCTTCGCCGTAGGCCAGGCCTTCGGCGCGAACGATCTCGATGTCGTCGATGCCGAGGAAATTCAGCACGCGCACCAGGTAGTCCTCATGCGCCTGGCCAGACGGCTGGCCGGAATGAATACCACCGGCGCTGGAGGCGATCACCACGGTCTTGCCACCTGCCAGCCCTACCGGGCCATTCTCGGTGTACTTGAACGACTTGCCGGCGACGGCAATACGGTCGATCCAGGCCTTCAGCTGGCTGGGAACGCTGAAGTTGTACATAGGTGCACCGATGACGATGGCATCGGCAGCAAGGAACTCTTCCAGGGTGCGCTCGGCCAGTTCGGCCTCGTGTTTCTGCGCGGCGTCACGCAGCTCGGCCGGAGTGCCGGCGGCTACCAGGCTGGCAGCGGAGAAGTGGCTGATCGCATCACTGGCCAGGTCGCGGTAGGTAACCTGGGCATTCGGCGCGGCAACACTCCAGGCTTCGACAACAGAGCGGCTGAGCTGACGGGAAGCGGACGCATCACCCAGGATGCTGGAATCGATGTGCAGTAGTTTCATGGTGTATCTCCAGAGAGTGGTGCGACATGGCGGCACAATGGAGGTGATACTAGCGATGAGCCCAATAACCGATAAGATGGCAAAATCGTGATGCTTCGTCCCACACATAGGACAGTGAAATGCAGGACCTCAACGACTTGTTCTACTTCGCCAAAGTAGTGGAAGCCGGTGGTTTCGCCGCGGCCGGGCGGCTGCTGGGCATTCCCAAGTCGCGCCTATCGCGGCGCATCGCCGAGCTGGAGCAGCGCCTGGGCGCGCGCTTGCTGCAACGCTCGACACGCAAGCTGGCGCTGACCGATATCGGCGAACGCTACCTGCGCCATTGCCAGGCGATGTTGCTGGAAGCGGAACAGGCCGAGGAAACTGTCACAAACCTGACCAGCGAGCCGCGTGGCCGGGTACGCTTCTCCACGCCACCGGGCTTGGCCCTGTTGCCCGATCTGATCAATGATTTTCTGAAGCGCTATCCCAGGGTGCAGCTGGAGGTCGTGCAAACCAGCCGCCGTATCGATCTGCTCAATGAGGCGGTGGACGTCGCCCTGCGCGTACGCAGCGTCGATGATGAAGAACCGGGTCTGATCACTCGCCGCCTCATACCCGCCCATGCCTGTGTAGTGGCATGCCCGAATCTGGTCGCCGGGCTGCGCCTGGAGCAGCCGGAAGACCTGCAGCAGTTGCCAGCGCTAGGCGCTATTGGAGCCGACCGGCGCATTCATCTGCGCTTTCATCACAACACGACGCAGGAGGCCCGCGAGATCGCCCTGGAAGCACGCTTGGCCGTCGACGACTTTCCCATACGCAAATCGGCAGCATTGGCCGGAGTGGGCATCACCTTTCTGCCCACCATTTACTGCCACGAGGAATTGGCCGATGGCAGCCTGGTTTCATTGCTGCCGCACTGGACGGTGCCTCAGGGCTATGTCCAGCTGGCTTACACCCACAGGCGCGGCATGTCGCCGGCTGTCCGCGCCTGGATCGAGTTGCTCAGCGATGCATTCAGTCGCTGGAGCTACCCGCTCTGACTCAGATACGGAACTGACGCACCAGCGCGCCGAGACGATCGCCCAGGCCGGCCAGGCTGCGCGCAGTCTGCGCACCACGTTCGGTTTCATCGGCGACGCTGTCCACGGCAACGGCTATCTGATGCACGCTGCGATTGATCTCCTCGGCTACCGCCGTCTGCTCCTCGGCGGCGCTGGCAATCTGCGCGTTCATCGCATTGATGGTGGCGATCAGCTGAGCAATGGCGTCGAGCGATTCGCCGGCCTTGTTAGCCTGCTCGCTGGTCAGCTCGCCGGCATCGCTGGAGCGACGCATCGAAGTCACCGACTGCTGCGTACCCTGCTGCAGGCGGTCGATCATGCCCTGGATTTCCTGGGTGCTCTGCTGCGTGCGGCTGGCCAGGGCGCGCACCTCATCGGCGACCACGGCAAAACCACGCCCGGCCTCACCGGCACGCGCCGCCTCGATGGCCGCGTTGAGCGCCAGCAGGTTGGTCTGTTCGGCGATAGAGCGGATTACATCGAGCACGCTGACGATGGACTGCACGTCCTGCTGCAGGCTATCGAGCGAGACGCCGCTGCTGCGAATATCTTCGACCAGCGAGTGAATACGCTGGATGCTGCCATCGACCACGCTCTTGGCCGCTTGCCCTTCGCGATCGGTCTGCTGCGCGGCTTCGGCGGCATTCTGCGCGCTCTTGGCCACTTCGTGAGCGGCGGCGGACATTTCGTTGATCGCCGTAGCCACCTGGTCGGTTTCGTGACGTTGCTGCCCCATGGCCTGCTCGGAGCGCTGCGCCTGTTCCGAAACCTGGCCCACCAGCTCGGTGAGCTGCCCGGTCATTTCGACGATCTGCCGTACCAGGCCATGCACCTTCTCGACAAAACGGTTGAAGGAGCCGGCCAGCTGGCCCAACTCGTCCTCACTGGTGATCGGCAGGCGGCGGGTCAGATCACCCTCCCCTGCAGCAATGTCGTCGAGATTGGCCTTGATCTGTTGCAGAGGACGCAGGAAGGCGTTACCCAGCCAGACACCGATCACGCCGAACACCAGCAACAGGATCGCCGCCACTACCATGATGCTGGTGATGATGGTGCCGATGCGGCGGTCGATCTCGGCCTGGACTTCGGCGATCTGCGCTTCGATACCGTCGAGGTTGAGCGCGGTGCCGAGAGCCATGTCCCATTTGGGCAGGTAGTAGCTGTAGGCGAGCTTGGGCACCATTACCGATTCGTTACCCGGCAACGGCGAGGAGTAGTTGACGAAGTAGCTGTTGTTCTTAGCCACATTGACCAGCTCACGGTTGATGTACACACCGTTCGGGTCGCGCCGGTCGGCCAGGCTCTTGCCGACATCCACCGGGCTGTCGCCACGGAACAGGCGCACCACGTTGGAGTCATGACCGAAGAAGTAGCCGTCGGCACCGTACTTGATCTTGGAGAGGATGCCGATGGCCTGTTCGCGACTGGCCATGTCGCCTTGCGCGGCGCCATCGTAGAGCCCCTTCACCGAGCCCAGTGCGATCTGGATGTAATGCTCGAGCTCGCTGCGTTTCTCCTGCAGCAGACGCTCGCGCGTCTCGGCCACTTCGTCAGCAGCCAGATTCTGCAACACCCTCGCCGCCGTACCGCTGAGCACCAGCGCGAAAAGGATGACGGGAACCAGCGCAAGCAGTATGACCTTGGCTTTCAGTGTCAGGCGCATTCTTATTGTCCTTGTGTGCGAAACCAAAAACGGGGCTACCGATGTATCGGCAACCCCGTGGAAGAATTAAGCGACCCAAGGCGCCGAGAACTTAATCCGGCGTCTGTTTACGCCTTTACAGCAGCATAGCGGCAGCCCAACCGAACGCCAGCAGCGGCAGGTTGTAGTGCAGGAAGGTGGGCACCACGCTGTCCCAGATATGATTGTGCTGGCCATCGGCGTTCAAACCCGAAGTTGGCCCCAGCGTCGAGTCCGAAGCGGGTGAACCGGCGTCGCCCAGGGCACCGGCAGTGCCGACGATGCAGACGATAGCCAGCGGGCTGAAACCCAGTTGCACGCCCAACGGCACGAAGATCGCTGCGATGATCGGGATGGTCGAGAAGGACGAGCCGATACCCATGGTCACCAACAGCCCGACCAGCAGCATCAGCAACGCGCCAACGGCCTTGTTGTGACCGATCAGAGCTGCCGAACTGTCAACCAGCGTCTTGACCTCACCAGTGGTCTTCATCACCTCGGCAAAACCGGCGGCGGCGATCATGATGAAGCCGATCATGGCCATCATCTTCATGCCTTCGGTGAACAGACCGTCTGCTTCCTTCCAGCGCACCACGCCGGACACCGAGAAAATCACGAAGCCGACTAGCGCGCCGATGATCATCGAGTCCAGCCACAACTGCACGATGAACGCTGCGGCGATAGCCAGCCCCGCCACCAGCAGGCTCAACGGGTTGTACTGCACGTCCACACGCTCGGCCTGCGCGACCTTTTCCAGATCATAGGTGCGCTTGCCGCGATAGCTGAACAGCACCGCCACAAGCAGACCGAAGAGCATGCCCAGCGCCGGAATCGCCATGGCCTGGGTGATGCTGATACCCGTGACGTCGACACCGGACTTGGCCACGTTGGCCAGCAGGATCTCGTTGAGGAAGATGCCGCCAAAACCGACCGGCAAGAACATGTACGGCGTGATCAGGCCGAACGTCAGCACGCAGGCGATCAAGCGGCGGTCGAGCTGCAACTTGCTCAGCACATAGAGTAGCGGCGGTACCAGCAGAGGAATGAAGGCGATGTGGATCGGCACCAGGTTCTGTGAGGAGATCGCCACCGCCAGCAGCAGCGCGATCAGCAACCATTTCAGCGCACCGCCAGCACCATCCTGCTGTTTGTCGACCAGCGCCAGTGCCTTGTCCGCCAGGGCATGAGCCAGGCCCGACTTGGCGATGGCCACGGCGAAAGCGCCCAGCAGCGCGTAAGACAGGGCAACCGTCGCCCCGCCACCGAGCCCCTGGTTGAACGCTTTCAGCGTGCCCTCGACGCCCAGTCCACCCAGCAGGCCCCCGGCCAGCGCACCAATGATCAGCGCCACGACCACGTGTACGCGACAAAGGCTAAGGACCAGCATGATGCCGACCGCGGCGATTACAGCGTTCATAAAGCACTCCACCTTCAAACGTTCCGGCCCGGCCGGCACAAAAAGCCGCGTACTCTGCCGGATGCGGACTATCCTGTCAAAACAGGCAATCGTTCATAATATCAATCAAATCGTGCATAATTTCGACCATAATCCGCGCCAGTCAAGAAAGCGGGCCGCACACCGATAACCGTATTAGTCCATGCAGAAAGGAACACACCATGCTGTTCAGTCGTCTTTCGATCCAATGGAAGATCACCCTGCTCGCCGGCCTGTGCCTGCTTGCCATCGTCACTCTGCTGGTAGGCGCGTCGCAGTATCAGTCCAGCCGCAGCGCCAGCCTGGTGCGTGAAGCAAGCTCTGCCATGCTGGAGGAGAGCGCGACACTACGCCTCAAGGCGCGCAGTGAATTACAGGCGATCCGCATCCAGCGTTACTTCATGGACGCCTACCAGTACGGCAAAGGATTTTCCCGGCAGATCCTGTTTCTGCGCGAGCAGGCAGAGAAGCGCTTCCTTGATGCCTTCGACCTGCGTGAAGACCTGACCCGTCAGGTGCGCAGCAGCCTGGAAGCCAACCCCGCCCTGCTCGGCCTGTACCTGGTGTTCGAACCCAACGCTCTGGACGGCAAGGACGAGCTATTCGCTGACCAGCCCGACCTGGGCAGCAATGACGCAGGGCGCTTCGCGCTGTACTGGGCACAGCCCACGGTCGGCAAGCTGGAAGCCGAGGCAATGACCGAGCAACTGCTCGGCGACACCACGCCTGGTGACAACGGCGTGGCCTACAACGCCTGGTACACCTGCCCGCGCGAGACCCGCCAACCCTGCGTGCTGGAGCCTTATTACGACGACGTCGGCGGGCAGAAGACGCTGATGACCAGCATCGCCTTCCCGCTGGAGCTCGACGGCAAGATCATCGGCGTGATGGGGGTCGATATCAGCCTGGCCAGCCTGCAGCAGATCAGCCAGGAGGCCAATCGCGAGCTGTACGACGGCCAGGGCCATATCAGCATCTTCAGCCCTAGCGCACTTCTGGCGGGCCACAGCCGCGACGGCAGTCTGTTGAGCCAGCCGGTCGAGCGCGCCTTTCCCGATAACGCCAGCGAACTGCGCGGCCTGATCCAGAGCGGTAGCGATGCCGAACTGCGCCACGGTGACATGCTCCGTGAGATCAGCCCTTTCAAACCCATTCCCGAGTCAAAGCCCTGGTCGGTGCTGCTCGAAGTCCCACAGCAAGTGCTGCTCGAACGTGCCATCAAGCTGGGCGCACAGCTTGATGCCAACCGCGCCAGTGACAGCCTGGTCGCCCTGCTGATGGGGCTTGTCGCGGTGATCGCCGGCCTGCTGCTGATGTGGCTAACGGCACGCGGCGTAACGCGGCCGATTCTTGGAGTTGCCGCCATGCTCAAGGATATCGCCAGCGGTGAAGGCGACCTGACCCGCCGTCTGCAATACGCCCGGCAGGATGAACTGGGCGAGCTGGCCGGCTGGTTCAACCGCTTCCTCGACAAACTGCAGCCCATTATCGCCGACGTTAAAAACAGCGTGATCGACGCCCGCAGCACGGCCGATCAGTCCGCAGCGATCGCCAGCCAGACCAGCGCCGGTATGCAGCAGCAGTATCGCGAGGTCGACCAGGTGGCGACCGCCTTCCAGGAAATGAGCGCCACCGCTCAGGATGTTGCCCACAACGCCGCGCAGGCCGCAGAAGCCGCGCGCAATGCCGACCAGGCCAGCCGCGAAGGCCTGCAGGTGATCGACCGCACCACCAGCACCATCGATCTTTTGGCCAATGAAATGAACGTGGCCATGCAGGAAGTCGAAGGCCTGGCCAGCAGCAGCGAGCAGATCGGCTCGGTGCTGGAAGTGATCCGCTCGATTGCCGAGCAGACCAACCTGCTCGCCCTCAACGCCGCCATCGAAGCCGCGCGTGCCGGTGAGGCCGGTCGCGGCTTTGCCGTGGTCGCCGACGAGGTGCGCAACCTGGCCAAACGCACCCAGGACTCGGTCGAGGAAATCCGCCAGGTGATCGAAGGCCTGCAGAGCGGCACGCGCGAAGTGGTCAGCACCATGCACAGCAGCCATCGCCAGGCACAGGGCAGCGTCGAGCAGGTGCAGCAGGCCGTGGCCGCATTGCAGCGCATCAGCCAGGCGGTCAGCACCATTACCGACATGAACCTGCAGATCGCCAGCGCGGCGGAGGAACAGAGCTCGGTAGCCGAGGAGATCAACCGCAACGTCGCCTCGATCCGCGATGTCACCGAGGCCATCACCGCGCAGGCCGATGAGTCGGCGCAGGTGAGCCAGAACCTCAACCGCCTGGCCAATCATCAGCAGAGCCTGATGGACCAGTTCCGCGTGTAACGTCAGGTAGGGTGCGCCATGCGCACCGAAAACCCAAGCAAGCCAGATATGAGAATGACGCCAAATCATCCTCGATCTGGCGGCGCTTCCCTTGCGGCGCAGGCAGGCAATCGCCTAGCCTGCGTTCTTTTTGGGGGAAGCAACATGCTCAATATCGCCTTGGTCGCCGGTTCCAGCCGCAACAACAGCCAATCGGGAAAGGTCGCTCGCGTACTGCGTCAGCGCCTGATCGAGATGGGTCAAACCACGCAGGACACCAGCAGCATCATCGATCTGGGCCTGGCGCCGCTACCGCTGTGGCCCGCTGAAGATGCCGGCCCCTGGGGCATGTACCAACAGCAACTGGCGGCTGCCGATGCGGTGGTGATCATCGCGCCGGAGTGGAACGGCATGGCCTGCCCGGCGATCAAGAATTTCTTCATCTACGCCAGCAAGGCCGAACTGGCGCACAAGCCGGGCCTGCTGGTGGGCGTGTCCTCCGGCATCGGCGGCGCCTACCCGATTAGCGAACTGCGCGCCTCCAGCTACAAGAACTGCCGCCTGTGCTACCTGCCGGAGCACCTGATCGTGCGTCAGGTCGAGAAGGTATTGAACGGCCCGCAGGCGGTGGACGAAGCCGATGAGCGCATCCGCGCCCGCATCGATTACGCGCTCGATGTACTGGTGCGTTACGCCCACGCCCTGCAGCCAGTACGCGCCGCCATCAGCTTCGACAACTCGGCCTTCGCCAACGGTATGTAAGGGATCCATAGGGTGGATTAGCGGCGCTGAACATAGCGTTTGCAGACGCCAGCGAGCTTAACGCGCCGCATAACCCACCAGATGATGGTGTGACCGGCGTGAGCCCGAGGCTCAACGCCGTGGCAGACTGACCACCACTCGCAGCCCGCCCAGCGGGCTGTCCTGCAGTTCTATACGGCCATGCCAGGCCTCGATGATATCGCGCACGATACCAAGGCCCAGACCGTGCCCCGCCACCTGTTCATCCAGGCGAGTACCACGCCCCAGCACGGCCTCACGGCGCTCGGCATCGATGCCGGGGCCGTCATCATCGACACATAAGCGATAGCCCTCGGCGCTCTCTTCCACCGTCAACTGCACGCGCTGGTCGGCCCATTTGCAGGCGTTGTCCAGCAGGTTGCCGAGCAACTCCAGCAAGTCTTCACGGTCACGCGGCAACACCAGTCCCGGGGGCGCCTGCCACTCCAGACTCAGGCCACGGTCATGAATCATCGACAAGGTGTCGAACAGCCCTGGCAACTCCTGCGCGCAATCGAAGCGCGCCCCCGGCAACACCTCACCAGCCAGGCGCGCACGCCCCAGCTCGCGGCTGAGGCGTTGCTCGATCTGCTCCAATTGCTCGCGCATGCTCGCGCGCAACGCCGGATGCGCGGCCAACTCCTCGCGACCAGCCAGGCTGATCAATACAGCCAGCGGCGTTTTCAACGCATGGCCCAGGTTGCCCAGGGCATTGCGCGAGCGTTTGAGGGTATCTTCCGTGTGCGCCAACAGGTGGTTTATCTGTGCCACCAGCGACTCCAGCTCCTCGGGCACCTCGGCATCTAGGTCAGTACGCCGGCCCTGCTGCAGCTGCGCGATCTGCCGGCGCACTTGCTCCAGCGGGCGTAATGCGCGGTGCACGGTGTAGCGCTGGGCGATCAGGATCAGCAGCAGCGCCGCACCACCCAGGCCGAGTCCGACCCACTGCATGCGACGAAAGCTCTGCAGTATTGGCTGGTAGTCCTGCGCCACGCTGATCGACAGATTTTCGCCATAGCGGCGGTAGTCGGCGCGGTAGATCAGCAGCAGTTGGCCTTGCGGGCCATCGCCCAGCTCGGCCTGCATGCCCGTGCCATTGGGCTTGAGCAGTTCACGATCCCACAGCGAGCGCGAACGCCAGCTACGATCATCGGCAAAGTCGATGCGAAAGTAATGCCCGGAAAACTGCCGCTGGAACGAGGGATCAAGACGTCGCTCATCCAGTTGCAGACCAGACGGCCCACGCACCATCGCCGTCAGCAGCCCCTGCGCCTCGTCGCGCAGGTCTTCCTCCAGGTAAGCGCGCAGACCACGGTCGAAAACCCAGAGACTGGCCTGCGCCAGAACCAGTCCGGCCAGCAACAGCGTCGCGGCCAGGCCAATGCCGAGCCGGCGCTGAATGGACCTCAACCCTGCTCTCCGGTAAAGCGGTAGCCCTGCCCACGGCGGGTCTCGATCACGTTGCGTCCGAGCTTGCCGCGCAAGCGGTTGACGTGCACTTCGATGACGTTGGAATCACGCTCTGTCTCGCCGTCATACAGGTGGTCGGCGAGGTGACTCTTGGACAGGATCTGTCCTGGGTGCAGCATGAAGTAACGCAGCAGGCGAAATTCGGCAGCGGTCAGGTCGATGGCCTCACCGCCCGAGGTCACGCACTGGCGACTCTCGTCCAGTTGCAGGCCGGCAGCCTCCAGTTGCGGCTGGTTGGCCAGGCCATGAGCGCGGCGCAACAACGCCTGAATACGCAGGGCCAACTCTTCAGGGTGGAAGGGTTTGGTCAGGTAGTCATCGGCGCCGGCCTTCAGGCCTTCGATGCGCTCGGCCCAGGAGCCACGCGCGGTAAGCACCAGTACCGGTGTCGCCAGGCCACCGGCACGCCACTCCTGCAACACCTCCAGGCCCGGCTTGCCCGGTAGACCGAGATCAAGAATGATCAGGTCATAAGGCTCGCTGGCGCCCTGATAGGCCGCATCGCGACCATCGGCCAGCCAGTCCACGGCATAGCCCTGGCGAGCCAGGCTGGCGGTCAGTTCATCGGCCAGGGGGACATGGTCTTCCACCAGCAACAGGCGCATCAGTCGTCTTCCTCGTCCTTCAGAATATTGCCGTTGCGGGCATCCAATTCGAGCTCACGTACCACGCCCGAGGTGGTCAGAATCTCGACCTCATACACCAACACACCGTCCTCCTCTTCCAGCTCCGCCTCAAGCAGCGTGGAGCCGGGGTAGGCACTGCCGATGTGCTGCATCAATTGCTCGAAAGGCATGATGACACCCTCGCGGCGCAGGCGCAGCGCTTCATCCTGATCGAGATCGCGCGCAATACCCGGCACGCTGACAAGGCCGCTTGCCAGAACCAGCAACAGCGCGGTGGTACGACGAAACTTCATCAATCGTCCTGGTGGTTCTTGAGAATTTCCCCGGTGCTGGCATCCAGCTCCAGGTCCCACTGCACGCCCTGGGCGTCGCGCAGCTCGATCTGATAGATATAGCGGCCGTATTCGTCTTCCAGCTCGGTTTCTTCGATGCTCCCACCCGGGTGCTGAGCGAGTGCAGCCTCATTGAGCTGTTCGAAAGACTTGATGGTTCCGGCATCACGCAGACGCAGCGCCTCGTCCGGACCGAGATCACGCGCCTGGGCAATGGTAGCGGCGCTGACGAGGGTGGCAAGTGTTGCAAGGCTGAGCAATCGTTTCATGGGGGGTTCTCCAGCAGCGAATCAGTGACTGCCACTGTAGGCCCAGGCACTTAATTCAAGCTGAATTCACTTGCGTCATTCACCGTGTGAAGTGGCTTGGCCTGCCCATTCAGGGCTCTATAATCGCCTGTTCGAAAGGAGGCATCGATGAGCGCGATCCATATCAAATCCCCTGCCCTGACCATCAAGGCTGGTACCAGAGCCCTGGCGCGCATTCGCCAGAATGGCCTGAGCCCGGCAGACGTCGGCATCCTGCCTGGCGCAGCAGGCGGCCCCAAGGGCATCGCTATTCAGGGGCTGGATCTCGCACTGTTTGGGGACTGGCTGCCTCGTGCGCCCCGCGAGCGCGCCCTGATCGGCGCCTCCATCGGTTCCTGGCGCTTCGCCAGCGCCTGTCTGCCGGACGCCACAGCAGGTATTCGACGACTCGGCGAGCTCTACACCTCTCAGCGCTTCGCCAAGGGCGTGAGCATGGCCGAGGTGTCCGGCAGCTGCAGGCAGATGCTCAATGAGCTACTCGCCGATCAGGACGCCGCCATCATCGCCAACCCACACTATCGTCTGCACATCGTCGTAGTGAAGAGCCATGGCCTGCTGCAACATGATCATCGCGGCAAGCTCAGCCTCGGCCTGTCCTCGGTGATCGGTAACAACTTGCTGGCCCGCCAACGTCTTGGCCGTCATTTCGACCGGGTGATTCTGCATGATGCACGGCAGGTCCCGCCGCTCGCGCAGCTGAGCGACTTCCGCTCGCACTTCCACGCACTGACGCCGGAAAACCTGCGCCACGCCCTGCTCGCGTCGGGCTCGATTCCAATGGTGATGGAGGCAATTCGCGAGATTCCTGGCCTGGAGCCAGGCGCCTATCGCGACGGCGGCCTGCTCGACTACCACCTCGACCTGCCCTACAACGGCGAAGACATCGTGCTCTATCCGCACTTCACCGATCGAGTCATACCCGGCTGGTTCGACAAGAGCATGCCCTGGCGCCGTGGCGACCGAACCCGCCTGCAGGACGTACTGCTACTGGCACCATCCCGCGACTACCTGGCACGCCTGCCGCACGGCAAGCTACCGGATCGTACCGACTTCAAGCGCTACCTAGGCAACGATGAAGGGCGTGAACGCTACTGGCGCCAGGCCATGGCCGAGAGTGCGCGGCTCGGCGACGAATTCCTCGAGCTGGTCGAAAACGGCCGCCTGGTAGAACGCCTGCAACCCCTCTGAGTCGCCGGGGTTATGAGCCGGTCGTTCAATCTATAGGGCCGACGTGATGAGACGGCAATCGGGCCAGACCTGATAAACTGCGCCGCTCAACGCCAATCAGGCGGAATCATTTACGCGAGCACTGTCAGTGGAATTGTTCAAAGAGTTCATCTTCGAGGCGGCCCATCGCCTGCCACACGTACCGGAAGGCCACAAATGCGGCCGCCTGCATGGCCACTCCTTCCGCGTTGCCATCTACATCGAAGGTGAAGTCGATCCCTATACTGGCTGGATTCGAGACTTCTCCGAGATCAAGGCGATCTTCAAACCGATCTACGAACAGCTCGACCATAACTACCTGAATGACATCGTCGGCCTGGAAAACCCAACCAGCGAAGTGCTGGCCAAGTGGATCTGGCAACAGGTAAAGCCCTTGCTGCCGGAGCTGTCGCGCGTACGCATCCACGAAACCTGCACCAGTGGTTGCGAATACCGCGGCGATTGACCCCTCAGAAACACCAAAGGCCACCTTCAGGTGGCCTTTTTCTTGATGCCGATAACGCACTCCCCCTTAGGGTGCGCCGTACGCCCCGCGGTTACCGCGTCTCAGCCGGTGCGCGCAGCGCCCCCCTACGCGATGGCCTGAGTACGTTTTCCACGCCACAAAGAAGAAACCCCAGACCGCGTTAGCGATCTGGGGTTTCGTATAGGAGCTTGACGATGACCTACTCTCACATGGTGAAGCACCACACTACCATCGGCGATGCGTCGTTTCACTACTGAGTTCGGGATGGGATCAGGTGGTTCCAACGCTCTATGGTCGTCAAGCAATTCGGTT
>NZ_NIQU01000015.1 GCF_002741105.1 Pseudomonas sediminis
TTTGCGATTGCTGAGCCAAGTTTAGGGTTTTCTCAAAACCCAAGCAGTATTGAACTGAAGAGTTTGATCATGGCTCAGATTGAACGCTGGCGGCAGGCCTAACACATGCAAGTCGAGCGGATGAGAGGAGCTTGCTCCTTGATTTAGCGGCGGACGGGTGAGTAATGCCTAGGAATCTGCCTGGTAGTGGGGGATAACGTCCGGAAACGGGCGCTAATACCGCATACGTCCTACGGGAGAAAGCAGGGGACCTTCGGGCCTTGCGCTATCAGATGAGCCTAGGTCGGATTAGCTAGTTGGTGAGGTAATGGCTCACCAAGGCGACGATCCGTAACTGGTCTGAGAGGATGATCAGTCACACTGGAACTGAGACACGGTCCAGACTCCTACGGGAGGCAGCAGTGGGGAATATTGGACAATGGGCGAAAGCCTGATCCAGCCATGCCGCGTGTGTGAAGAAGGTCTTCGGATTGTAAAGCACTTTAAGTTGGGAGGAAGGGCAGTAAGTTAATACCTTGCTGTTTTGACGTTACCGACAGAATAAGCACCGGCTAACTTCGTGCCAGCAGCCGCGGTAATACGAAGGGTGCAAGCGTTAATCGGAATTACTGGGCGTAAAGCGCGCGTAGGTGGTTCGTTAAGTTGGATGTGAAAGCCCCGGGCTCAACCTGGGAACTGCATCCAAAACTGGCGAGCTAGAGTACGGTAGAGGGTGGTGGAATTTCCTGTGTAGCGGTGAAATGCGTAGATATAGGAAGGAACACCAGTGGCGAAGGCGACCACCTGGACTGATACTGACACTGAGGTGCGAAAGCGTGGGGAGCAAACAGGATTAGATACCCTGGTAGTCCACGCCGTAAACGATGTCAACTAGCCGTTGGGTTCCTTGAGAACTTAGTGGCGCAGCTAACGCATTAAGTTGACCGCCTGGGGAGTACGGCCGCAAGGTTAAAACTCAAATGAATTGACGGGGGCCCGCACAAGCGGTGGAGCATGTGGTTTAATTCGAAGCAACGCGAAGAACCTTACCTGGCCTTGACATGCTGAGAACTTTCCAGAGATGGATTGGTGCCTTCGGGAACTCAGACACAGGTGCTGCATGGCTGTCGTCAGCTCGTGTCGTGAGATGTTGGGTTAAGTCCCGTAACGAGCGCAACCCTTGTCCTTAGTTACCAGCACGTTATGGTGGGCACTCTAAGGAGACTGCCGGTGACAAACCGGAGGAAGGTGGGGATGACGTCAAGTCATCATGGCCCTTACGGCCAGGGCTACACACGTGCTACAATGGTCGGTACAAAGGGTTGCCAARCCGCGAGGTGGAGCTAATCCCATAAAACCGATCGTAGTCCGGATCGCAGTCTGCAACTCGACTGCGTGAAGTCGGAATCGCTAGTAATCGTGAATCAGAATGTCACGGTGAATACGTTCCCGGGCCTTGTACACACCGCCCGTCACACCATGGGAGTGGGTTGCTCCAGAAGTAGCTAGTCTAACCTTCGGGGGGACGGTTACCACGGAGTGATTCATGACTGGGGTGAAGTCGTAACAAGGTAGCCGTAGGGGAACCTGCGGCTGGATCACCTCCTTAATCGAAGACATCAGCTTCTTCATAAGTTCCCACACGAATTGCTTGATTCATAGTCGAAGACGATGCTGTAACGCGACCCTGTTATAGGTCTGTAGCTCAGTTGGTTAGAGCGCACCCCTGATAAGGGTGAGGTCGGCAGTTCAAATCTGCCCAGACCTACCAATTGCTTGGTGCAGAAGAATACGGGGCCATAGCTCAGCTGGGAGAGCGCCTGCCTTGCACGCAGGAGGTCAGCGGTTCGATCCCGCTTGGCTCCACCACTCTCTACGCGGTTACGGTGAGAAGAGAAAGAGTTCAGAAATGAGCGCTTCAGGGAAAGCCTGTTGAGTGCTGATTTCTGGTCTTTTGACCGGTACGAATATCGTTCTTTAAAAATTTGGATATGTGATAGAAGTGACTGATTAATTGCTTTCACTGGCAATTGATCTGGTCAAGGTAAAATTTGTAGTTCTCAAGACGCAAATTTTCGGCGAATGTCGTCTTCACGATTGAGACAGTAACCAGATTGCTTGGGGTTATATGGTCAAGTGAAGAAGCGCATACGGTGGATGCCTTGGCAGTCAGAGGCGATGAAAGACGTGGTAGCCTGCGAAAAGCTTTGGGGAGTCGGCAAACAGACTGTGATCCAGAGATCTCTGAATGGGGGAACCCACCCGGCATAAGCCGGGTATCTTGTACTGAATCCATAGGTGCAAGAGGCGAACCAGGGGAACTGAAACATCTAAGTACCCTGAGGAAAAGAAATCAACCGAGATTCCCTAAGTAGTGGCGAGCGAACGGGGACTAGCCCTTAAGTTGATTTGAGTGTAGTGGAAGGCTCTGGAAAGTGCCGCCGTAGTGGGTGATAGCCCCGTACACGAAACGCTCTTATCAATGAAATCGAGTAGGACGGGGCACGAGAAACCTTGTCTGAACATGGGGGGACCATCCTCCAAGGCTAAATACTACTGACTGACCGATAGTGAACCAGTACCGTGAGGGAAAGGCGAAAAGAACCCCGGAGAGGGGAGTGAAATAGAACCTGAAACCGTATGCGTACAAGCAGTGGGAGCCTACTTTGTTGGGTGACTGCGTACCTTTTGTATAATGGGTCAGCGACTTATATTCAGTGGCGAGCTTAACCGAATAGGGGAGGCGTAGCGAAAGCGAGTCTTAATAGGGCGCTTTAGTCGCTGGGTATAGACCCGAAACCGGGCGATCTATCCATGGGCAGGTTGAAGGTTAGGTAACACTGACTGGAGGACCGAACCGACTACCGTTGAAAAGTTAGCGGATGACCTGTGGATCGGAGTGAAAGGCTAATCAAGCTCGGAGATAGCTGGTTCTCCTCGAAAGCTATTTAGGTAGCGCCTCGTGTATCACTGCTGGGGGTAGAGCACTGTTTCGGCTAGGGGGTCATCCCGACTTACCAAACCGATGCAAACTCCGAATACCAGCAAGTGTCAGCACGGGAGACACACGGCGGGTGCTAACGTCCGTCGTGAAAAGGGAAACAACCCAGACCGTCAGCTAAGGTCCCAAAGTTATGGTTAAGTGGGAAACGATGTGGGAAGGCTTAGACAGCTAGGAGGTTGGCTTAGAAGCAGCCACCCTTTAAAGAAAGCGTAATAGCTCACTAGTCGAGTCGGCCTGCGCGGAAGATGTAACGGGGCTCAAACCATACACCGAAGCTACGGGTTCATCCTTTGGATGAGCGGTAGAGGAGCGTTCTGTAAGCCTGTGAAGGTGAGTTGAGAAGCTTGCTGGAGGTATCAGAAGTGCGAATGCTGACATGAGTAACGACAATGGGAGTGAAAAACTCCCACGCCGAAAGACCAAGGTTTCCTGCGCAACGTTAATCGACGCAGGGTTAGTCGGCCCCTAAGGCGAGGCAGAAATGCGTAGTCGATGGGAAACGGGTTAATATTCCCGTACTTCTAGTTACTGCGATGGAGGGACGGAGAAGGCTAGGCCAGCACGGCGTTGGTTGTCCGTGTTTAAGGTTGTAGGCTGGTTTCTTAGGTAAATCCGGGAGATCAAGGCCGAGAACTGATGACGAGCGTTCTTTTAGAATGCGAAGTGGTTGATGCCATGCTTCCAGGAAAAGCTTCTAAGCTTCAGGTAACTAGGAACCGTACCCCAAACCGACACAGGTGGTTAGGTAGAGAATACCAAGGCGCTTGAGAGAACTCGGGTGAAGGAACTAGGCAAAATGGCACCGTAACTTCGGGAGAAGGTGCGCCGGTGAGGGTGAAGTATTTACTACGTAAGCCCATGCCGGTCGAAGATACCAGGCCGCTGCGACTGTTTATTAAAAACACAGCACTCTGCAAACACGAAAGTGGACGTATAGGGTGTGACGCCTGCCCGGTGCCGGAAGGTTAATTGATGGGGTTAGCGCAAGCGAAGCTCTTGATCGAAGCCCCGGTAAACGGCGGCCGTAACTATAACGGTCCTAAGGTAGCGAAATTCCTTGTCGGGTAAGTTCCGACCTGCACGAATGGCGTAACGATGGCGGCGCTGTCTCCACCCGAGACTCAGTGAAATTGAAATCGCTGTGAAGATGCAGTGTATCCGCGGCTAGACGGAAAGACCCCGTGAACCTTTACTATAGCTTTGCACTGGACTTTGAGCTTGCTTGTGTAGGATAGGTGGGAGGCTTTGAAGTGGGGACGCCAGTTCTCATGGAGCCATCCTTGAAATACCACCCTGGCAACCTTGAGGTTCTAACTCTGGTCCGTTATCCGGATCGAGGACAGTGTATGGTGGGTAGTTTGACTGGGGCGGTCTCCTCCCAAAGAGTAACGGAGGAGTACGAAGGTGCGCTCAGACCGGTCGGAAATCGGTCGTAGAGTATAAAGGCAAAAGCGCGCTTGACTGCGAGACAGACACGTCGAGCAGGTACGAAAGTAGGTCTTAGTGATCCGGTGGTTCTGTATGGAAGGGCCATCGCTCAACGGATAAAAGGTACTCCGGGGATAACAGGCTGATACCGCCCAAGAGTTCATATCGACGGCGGTGTTTGGCACCTCGATGTCGGCTCATCACATCCTGGGGCTGAAGCCGGTCCCAAGGGTATGGCTGTTCGCCATTTAAAGTGGTACGCGAGCTGGGTTTAGAACGTCGTGAGACAGTTCGGTCCCTATCTGCCGTGGACGTTTGAGATTTGAGAGGGGCTGACCTTAGTACGAGAGGACCGGGTTGGACGAACCTCTGGTGTTCCGGTTGTCACGCCAGTGGCATTGCCGGGTAGCTATGTTCGGAAAAGATAACCGCTGAAAGCATCTAAGCGGGAAACTTGCCTCAAGATGAGATCTCACTGGAGCCTTGAGCTCCCTAAAGGGCCGTCGAAGACTACGACGTTGATAGGTTGGGTGTGTAAGCGCTGTGAGGCGTTGAGCTAACCAATACTAATTGCCCGTGAGGCTTGACCATATAACACCCAAACAATCTGCCCTCAAAGCAGAGGGTGTCGATGGTGAAGTCGACAGAAAGCCGAAAATTTGCAAGAACTACAAATCATCTATCACGTATCCAAGGGATAGCG
>NZ_NIQU01000016.1 GCF_002741105.1 Pseudomonas sediminis
CTGGGGTTTCTTCTTTGCAGCGCGGAAAATGCGCTCAGGCCATCGCGTAGGGTGCGCTGCGCGCACCGGCTAAGACGCGGTAACCGCGGTGCGCACGGCGCACCCTACGGTTGATCCGCTGACGCTTCGCGAGCAGAGCTCGCTCCTACGAGGTAGTGCGTTATCGGCATCAAGAAAAAGGCCACCTGAAGGTGGCCTTTGCTGTTTATAGGTTCTGAGGGTGTGTTCCTGTGCGTGGGCCAGGATCTTTCCTTTATATGGCTTTCTTATGCTTCCCGTTTTCTATGCAAGCCGGAGCCTCATCGTTATCATGCCAGCCTTGTTCGTGGCGGGGCCTGGCATGCTGGAATTGTTGAAACTTCTGCAGGATGGTCGATTCCATTCCGGTGAAGCCCTGGGGGCGAAGCTTGGGATAAGTCGCAGTGCCATCTGGAAGCAACTGCAAGGCCTGGAGGCCGAGCTGGGGGTCGAGGTGTTCAAGGTTCCTGGTCGGGGCTATCGGCTGTCTTCACCCTTGATTTTGCTCGATGCCGGAGATATCTCTCGTGGCGCAGATGGCTTGGATTGGCCGATCTCTGTTGAGTCCAGCGTGGATTCGACGAACGCCGAGATCTTTCGTCGCCTCGATGCTGGAGTGAGTGCGCCTTTCGTGCTGCTTGCCGAGCGTCAGACCGCTGGCCGTGGTCGGCGGGGGCGTGTCTGGGCCAGCCCTTTTGCCGAGAACCTTTATTGCAGTGTCGTTCTGCGTGTAGACGGTGGGATGAGTCAAGTGGAGGCATTGAGCCTGACTGTAGGCCTTGCTGTCGCTAAAGCACTGCAATCCTGTGGCGTCGATGGCGCGCGACTCAAATGGCCGAATGATGTGCTGGTTGAAGGTCGCAAGATATCCGGGATTCTCCTGGAGCTCGCCGGAGATCCGGCCGATGTCTGTCATGTGGTGATTGGTATCGGTATCAACGTCAACATGGCAGTCGATGCGCCCGCTGTTATTGATCAGCCTTGGACCTCGGTGCGCCAATGCCTTGGGCGGATGCTCGATCGTAATGAATTGGCTGCTGAGCTGTTGTTGCAGCTTCGGAGCAGCCTGTCCACTCATTGGCAGTACGGTTTTGCTGGTTTGCGCGAGGAGTGGGAAGCCTTGCATGCTTGGCGTGGGCGCTCTGTAGCGTTGACGGCAGGAAGTAATGCGACGCTGGGTGTCGTGCTTGGCGTTGATGAGCGAGGCGCTATTAGGCTGAGCGTGGATGGCGTTGATCGCTCCTTCAGTGGTGGCGAGTTGAGCCTGAGGTTGCAACATGATTCTTGAGCTCGACTGCGGTAATAGCTTTATCAAGTGGCGGGTGATCTCCGTGGATGGGGCGCAGCGCCTTCTTGCTGGCGTGGTCGACTCCGATGCCGCGCTTTTCGAGTCTTTGGCTGCTGCGTCTGAGTTGCGGGTGAGTCGCTGTCGCCTGGTCAGTGTGCGCAGCGATGCCGAGACCGAGCAGTTGGTTGCGCGTATCCGTGAGTCCTTAGGGGTGGATGCGGTCTGCGCTCAATCTGCTAGTCAGGTCGGGGGGGTGCAGAACGGTTATGAGGACTTCCGGCGCCTTGGTCTGGACCGTTGGCTGGCTGTGCTGGGTGCCTATCATCTGGGTCAGCGCGCTTGTCTGGTAGTGGATCTCGGAACTGCGGTGACCGCTGACTTCGTATCGGCCGATGGTAGGCATCAGGGGGGCTTCATCTGCCCTGGGTTGCCGCTGATGCGTGATCAGTTGAGCACGCACACTCGGCGGATTCGCTACGATCGTCAGGTGGCGCTTGCTGCGTTGCAGGAGCTGGAGCCTGGGCGCTCCACTGCCGAGGCTGTCGAGCGAGGCTGCGTATTGATGTTGCGTGGTTTTGTTGCCGAACAGTTGCTGCAAGCTCAGGCTCGTTTTCCTGGGGGCTTCGAGGTCTTCCTTACTGGCGGCGATGCGGGCCTGGTGCGAGACGTGGTTCCGGGGGCGCAGGTTGTTCCTGATCTGGTATTTGTCGGACTGGCTATCGCCTGTCCCTTGAGCTGAGGCGAGGCATGCGCTGGATTCTGCTATTGCTCCTGCTACTTAACGCTTTCTATTACGTCTGGCATCAGCAGCAGGGCCCCTTGCGCGCCAAGGAGGTGGCTCCAGCCGGTGCTTATCAGTCGGCGCGTAAAGATATTCGTCTGTTGAGTGAGGCGGATGCGCCGCGCGTGCGCGCAGAATCTTCGGCGCCGGCTGATGCCGTTGCTCCTGAGGCAGCAGTCTGCCTCTATCTGGGGAGTTTCGAAGAGGAGTCGAGAGCCAGGGTTGTGGAGCAGCGGCTTTTGAGCTTGGACATCCAGGCTGAAGTGCGCAGCGTCGATGCTGCAGCCGGTGTCGAGTATTGGGTTTATCTGCCACCTCTGGCTTCGCGTCAGGCCTCGCTGAGGCAGTTGCGTGAACTGCAGGCCCGGCGTATCGATAGCTACATCATCACTCAGGGTGAGCTGGCGAACGGCATATCGCTGGGGATATTCCCTCGCAATGACTCGGCCAATAGCGTTATGCAGCGTTTGCGTGATGTGGGATACGAGCCGCAGATTCGCGAACTCTCACGTGCGCATCGCAGTTTTTGGGTGCGCGTGGCTCCGGAAAGTCGGCGCTTGGCTGACGAGTTTTTGCTTGGACGACTTGCCGGAGACTTCGCCGGTTTGCAGCATCAATTAATGCCTTGTGAAGGCGTTGCATTGCTCCAGTAGTTTGCATAGAATGGCGCCCGCTTCGCAGGGTGGTCAAAGTTGGTTCCCGGCGAAGATGTTGTCGAAGTAGCTAACCTCAAGATTTTAATGAGAAAAAGCTTGACAGCAGGGTGGCAGATCTAGAAAATGCCGCCTCACTTTGGAGGGGTTCCCGAGCGGCCAAAGGGATCAGACTGTAAATCTGACGTCATCGACTTCG
>NZ_NIQU01000017.1 GCF_002741105.1 Pseudomonas sediminis
ATGAACCACGTGTTCTTCACCGGTTCGGGTTCGGAAGGCAATGACACCATGCTGCGTCTGGTGCGCCACTACTGGGCATGCAAAGGCCAGCCGAACAAGAAAATCATCATCGGCCGCGACAACGGTTACCACGGCTCCACCGTGGCCGGCGCCAGCCTAGGCGGGATGAAGTTCATGCACGAGCAGGGCGACCTGCCGATCTCCGGCATCGCGCATATCCCGCAGCCTTACTGGTTCGGTGAGGGCGGCGAGCAGTCGCCGGAAGAATTCGGCATCTGGGCGGCCGATCAGTTGGAGAAGAAGATTCTCGAACTGGGCGAAGGCAACGTCGCAGCGTTCATTGCCGAGCCGATTCAGGGCGCCGGTGGCGTGATCATCCCGCCGGAAACCTACTGGCCGCGCATCAAGGAAATCCTCGCCAAGTACGACATTCTCTTCGTCGCCGACGAAGTGATCTGCGGCTTCGGCCGTACCGGCGAGTGGTTCGGCAGCCAGTACTACGGCCTCAAGCCTGACCTGATGACCATCGCCAAGGGCCTGACCTCGGGCTACGTGCCGATGGGCGGACTGATCGTCAGTGACAAGGTGTTCGAAGTGATCGAAGCGCATGGCGACTTCAACCACGGCTTCACCTATTCCGGGCATCCGGTGGCGGCGGCGGTGGGGCTGGAGAACCTGCGCATTCTCAAGGACGAGGGCATCGTCGAGCGGGTCAAGGCAGAAATTGCGCCCTACCTGCAAAAGCGCCTGCGTGAGCTGGCCGATCACCCGCTGGTGGGCGAAGTACGCGGCGTCGGCATGCTTGGCGCCATCGAACTGGTGCAGGACAAAACCACGCGCAAGCGCTTCTCCGGTGATGTAGGCGTGGGCATGGTCTGTCGTGGCCACTGCTTCAACAACGGTCTGATCATGCGCGCGGTGGGCGACACCATGATCATTGCGCCGCCATTGGTGATCAGCCAGGTGGAAGTGGATGAGCTGGTAGAGAAAGCGCGCAAGTGCCTGGATCTGACCTGGGAGCAGGTGCGTAGCTTGGCGTGATCTCGCGGTACGGTGGGAGGGGCTTCAGCCGCGACAGGAACAACCCGCAGCTAAAAGCCGCCCCCAAAAAACGAAACCCCGCAACCGTTACCGGTGGCGGGGTTTCGTTTTTTCAGCCGCTTACTTGAGGCTGTTCTTCAGCGTCTGTGCTGCCTGATCCATGGCGGAGCGTACCGCCGGGACTTCGGACACCACATTGAGCAGGCCGTAGTCGTGGATCATGCCGTTGTAGCGCACGGCAGTCACCGGCACACCGGCGGCGTTCAGGCGGCGAGCGTAGGCTTCGCCTTCGTCGCGCAGCACGTCCATCTCGGCAGTCTGCACCAGAGCCGGCGGCAGACCTTTGAGTTGTTCGAGGCTGGCGCGCAGTGGCGAGGCATAGATCTCGTTACGCTGTTTCGGGTCGGTGGTGTAGTTGTCCCAGAACCATTCCATCATGCCGCGAGTCAGGAAGTGGCCTTCGGCGAACTGGTTGTACGACGCATTGTTGAAGTTGGCGTCGGTCACCGGCCACAGCAGCACCTGGGCGCGCAGTTTCGGCGTACCGGCTTCCTTGGCCTTGATGGCCACCACAGCAGCCATGTTGCCGCCGACACTGTTGCCGGCCACGGCCAGACGCGAACCGTCGACACCGATCTGACTGCCGTTGTCGGCGACCCATTTGGTCGCGGCATAGGCCTGGTTGATCGCGGTCGGGTACTTGGCTTCCGGCGACGGCGTGTAGTCGACGTAGATTGCAGCTGCCCCAGAGCCTACTACCAGATCGCGGATCAGGCGTTCGTGGGTCGGATAATCACCCAGTACCCAGCCACCGCCGTGGAAGAACATGAAGCCGGGCAGAATGCCGCGAGCGCCTTCAGGACGTACCACCTTGAGGGTGAGCGACTGGCCATTAACCTGGATCACCTTGGTGTCCACGATAATGCCGGACATATCCACCTGGACACTGGCCTGAGCCCCCACCAGCACAGCGCGGGCGTCTTTCGGCGAAAGGGTTTCCAGCGGTTGACCGCCACCGGCTGCCAGGGCATCGAGGAAGCCCTGGGTGTTGCGCTCCACACCGGGGCTGCCGGCGGCGAAGCTGCTGTTGATGGCCAGGGCGAGCAGCCCGGCGGTCAGAGTGCGAGAAATGTTCATGGTCAAGCTCCTGTCGATCAGTTGGGCTGCTGGTTGTCAGTTCTGGTTGGTGCAAGCGCTGGAGAGTTGTTCGTAGCCGAGAACCTCCACGTCACCCGCGCTGTTGCGGTAGGTCATCGTTGCCGTGACCACTTCGCACAGCGAGCTGTTAGGCACGTCGATGGAAATCACCTTGGCGATATCCAGGTTCTGGCCGTAGCGGTAGGGCGTGGCCTCGGCGCTGTGGGCGAGGGTGGT
>NZ_NIQU01000003.1 GCF_002741105.1 Pseudomonas sediminis
AGTTCCACTTCGATGCCGAAGCCGGTGGGGATGGCGCCGATGCCGACGGTGCCTTCGATGAAGGTGTCAGCCGGGATGCTCAGCTTGTCGCGGGCGGCGACGAATTTCAGGGCGCCGAGGAAGCAGGCGGAATAGCCGGCAGCGAACAGCTGCTCCGGGTTGGTGCCGCTACCGCCGGCACCGCCGAGTTCTTTCGGGGTGGTCAGGGCGATGTCGAGGATGCCGTCGGAGGACACAGCGCGGCCTTCACGGCCACCAAAGGCTTCAGCGGTTGCACGGTAGAGAACGTTTTCGATAGTCATGGCATTGATCCTTGTCGGTAAGTTAGGGATGGATTGGTTTGCTAATCTTTTGTGCGCTAACCGTTTCCATGGGGCGAACTATATTGCGCAAAATATTAGTGCGCAAGATAAACGTGTGGAAGATTTGGTTATAGGGATTTGATTTTCAGGAATAAGCACGTCCGGCAAGGGATGTATCCATGCCTTACGGACGACACCAGGGGGAATTTGCCCGATTCAGAGGCTGCTACAGCTCAGCATTGGTTGGGCTTGAGTGGGCGCGTATACACAGTGAGGTCGCTGGGTACGACGCACGCGGCGTTTCGCCCAAAGAGGAAAGGGCCAGGGTTCTGCGGGAGCAGGCGATGACTGGCATCGCCAGGCGTCAGAGGGCGTCTTGCAGGTGGCCGCGTAATTCGATCAGGTCATCACGCAGCTTGCTCAACTGTTCCACACTCAACGCTGAAGCCTTGAGGATGCAGGCAGGCAATGCTTTGGCTTGTTCGTGCAGGGCGCGACCTTTGTCGGTCAGGTACAGCTGTACCACACGTTCATCCTGACTGCTGCGCTGGCGTTGCAACAGGCCTTCGCTTTCCAGGCGCTTGAGCAGAGGTGTCAATGAGCCCGGATCGGTCAGCATGCGTGCGCTGATCTCGCTGACGGTGATGCCCTCGTTTTCCCACAGCACCAGCATGGCCAGGTATTGCGGATAGGTGAGACCGAGCGCCTGCAGCAGGGGCTTGTAGGTCTTGGTCATCATCAGCGAGGTGGAATAGAGGGCGAAGCACAGCTGGTTATCCAGCATCAGCTCGGCGCAGGGTTCCACTTGGGAGGTCATGGCATTGGCCTGTGCAAGGGTGGTTGGCGTTGTCGGCAAGTGGTGCGGGCAACCCGCACCTCTGGTGACTCAGCCGCAGGATACGCGGGTGATCATTCGCTGATCATCGACGTTGAGGTTAAGGCGTTGCCCATTGTATTCCAAGGTCACCACGCTGTCGGGCGTGAGAATGCGGGCGGTGCTGGCTCCGGCTTGCTGGCGTGCCTGCTCGAGCAGTTCGGGCGTCGCGGCCTGGCCTTTGAAGTGTTCGGCAGCGGACGAGGTACAGCTATCCGGCGTTGCGCCGCTCGGTGCGGCTGCGGAGGTCGGCTTCTCGGCGTTGCTGCTGCAGCCGGCGGCGAGCAGTGCGGCGGTGAGAATCAGGCTGAAACGAGTATTGAAGTTCAACGCGTTGGGCTCCTTTTCCATAGGTGTAGCGGTCATTGCGCGCCTTCTAGGCGTGCCAGGCGTTCTTCCAGCGCTGCGATGCGCGCTTCCAGTTCGACCAGTCGATCTTCGTTAGGTGCCGCAGCCTCCCCGCGAGCAGCTGGGCGGCTCGCCAGGAGGCTCTCCAGATCGGCAGGCTCGCCGAGCAGATGCATGTAGCGATCCTCGCGCTGACCGCTTTGGCGAGGCAGCAGCAGGGCCAGCCCGCGACCGATCAGGCGCTCCAGTTGATGCTGGACTTCTGCGACATCGTCGAAGTCGTGCATGCGGTTGCTGCGCGTGAGCAGCTCGTTGAGCGTTTGCGGGCCACGCAACAGCAGCAGACCGAGCAATACCGTCTGCGGCTTGACCAACTCCAGCTGCTTGTCGCAGCGCTGTTCCCAGCGATCGGCACGGCTGCCCATCACCAGATGCACCAACTGGCGACCTTCGAGGCTGCGCAGGTAGCGCCCGACTTCTCCGGTTTCCAGGTTCATCAGCGGTTCGCGGCTGGTCTTCTGGTTGCAGGCTAGTTGCACGGCATTGAGCGTCAGCGGGTAGGTTTCCGGTGTGGTCAGTTGCTTTTCGATCAAGCAGCCGAGGATGCGCACCTCGACGGCGTGCAGTGGGGTTTCACCAACCAGCGGGGATGGGGTGTGCGACATGGATCGATCCTGGCAGGAAGAACCTACCTAGGTTAACGGCATCCGCGCTCAGCTGACAGGCTTCAATGTGTGTTCGAGCATGTCCAGGCTGGCGCCGAGTACCTGCTGGCGCGATTCCTCGCTGGCCATCATGCGTGCCAGCAGCAGGCTGCCGAGGCATTGCGCGAGAATCGTCCAGGCCAGTTGCGGGTCGCCGATGATCTCGGCCCAGGTGCTTTGCAGCTGCAGGATCTGCTGTTCGGTACGCAGCCTGACGCGCTCATCGGCACGGGCGATCTCCGCGCCCAGTGCCGGCAGCACGCAGCCTTTGTCCGCCTGTTCGACATGCGCCAGGCTGAGATAGGCCGCCAGGCAGCGTTGCAGCTTGTCACGCCCGGCGTCACCCGCTTCGCCGCCGAGGCGGCTCAGGCTGTTGCGCAACTCGCGCTCGATCAGTTCGGCGAACAGGTCGTCCTTGCTCGGAAAGTGGCTGTAGAAGGCCGCGCCGGTCAGACCGATGGTTTTCATCAGCGTATCCACGCCGGTCACGGCAAAACCTTGCTGCTTGGCAATCGCGCCGCTGCTGGCGAGCAGGCGCTCGCGGGTTTCGGCCTTGTGTTCGGCGGAATAACGCATGGATGACTCCGTTCTATGCTGGGTTGACCTGCCCGAAAGCATAGCATAACGTTCGTTCAGCTAACGATCGTTAGTCAATGGAGAAAGCCATGAACGAAAACAAGAAAGTCGCGTTGATCATTGGCGCCGGTGACGCCACGGGCGGAGCCATCGCCCGGCGCTTCGCCCGTGAGGGGTATGTCGCCTGCGTCACCCGTCGTAGCCTGGACAAACTGCAACCGCTGCTGGAGGAAATCCGCGGCGAGGGCGGTGAGGCCCACGGTTTCGCGTCCGATGCACGGCGTGAGGAGCAGGTGGCTGAACTGGTCGAGAACATCGAGCGTGACATCGGCCCCATCGAGGTAATGGTGTTCAATATCGGCGCCAACGTGCCCTGCAGCATTCTCGAGGAAACCGCGCGCAAGTACTTCAAGATCTGGGAAATGGCTTGCTTCTCCGGCTTCCTGACCAGTCAGGCGGTGGCCAGACGCATGGTCGGCCGCGGCCGTGGCACCATTTTGTTCACTGGCGCCACTGCGGGTTTGCGCGGTGCTGCCGGGTTCGCCGCGTTCGCCGGAGCCAAGCATGGCATTCGGGCGCTGGCGCAGAGCATGGCGCGTGAGCTGGGGCCGCTGAACGTGCATGTCGCCCATGTGGTGGTGGATGGTGCCATCGATACCGCGTTCATCCGTGACAGCTTTCCGGAGCTCTACGCCAAGAAGGATCAGGATGGCATTCTCGATCCCGAACACATCGCCGACAGCTACTGGTTTCTGCACAGCCAGCCGCGTGATGCCTGGACCTTCGAGCTGGACCTGCGGCCATGGATGGAGCGCTGGTAATCTGCGCTGAGCCCATAATCACAATAACGAGCGAGTGAACCTGATGAGCAAGACGGTGGAGTTCTTCTTCGACCTGGGCAGCCCTGCGTCCTACCTGGCTTATACCCAGTTGCCTAGTCTGTGCCGCGAGGCCGGCGCCGCGCTGGTGTATCGGCCGATGCTGCTTGGTGGCGTGTTCCAGGCCACTGGCAACGCGTCGCCAGCGATGATTCCGGTCAAGGGCCGCTACATGATTCGCGACCTGGCACGTTTTGCCGAGCGTTACGGCGTACCGATGCGTTTCAACCCGCATTTCCCGATCAATACTCTGACGCTGATGCGCTTGCTGGTAGCCGTCCAACTGCATCAGCCGGAGCGCTTCGACCATGCCCTGCAGGCGCTATTCCGGGCTATCTGGGTCGATGGGGTGAACATGGGCGATCCGGCCAAAGTGGCAGGCGTGCTGGTGGCCGCTGGCTTCGATGCGGCACAGTTGCAGGCGCAGATCGCTGAACCGGCAGTGAAGGATGCACTCAAGGCGACTACCGAGGAGGCGGTCAAGCGCGGCGTATTTGGTGCTCCGACTTGCTTCGTCGGCGAGGAGATGTTCTTTGGCCAGGATCGCCTGGATTTCGTTCGCGAAGCCCTTCGCGCCTAGGTGCTTTTCGTACAGGGCCCGATGCCTGGCACAATGGCCGGATTATTGTCCGGCCGTTCGAGTACCCGATGAACCCCGAAGCATTGAAACTCCTGGTGACCCGCCGAATGCCTTATGGCAAGTACAAGGATCGGCTGATCGCCGATCTGCCGGGGCACTACCTCAACTGGTTCGCCCGCACGGGCTTCCCCAAGGGCGAACTGGGTCAGTTGCTGGCGCTGATGCAGGAGATCGACCACAACGGCCTCAAGCCGCTGCTCGACCCGCTGCGAAAGAATGCGTAAGCCGTAGGGTGTGCCAGGCGCACCAGCATGCGCGTGCAGGAATTGAGGTGCGCAAAGCACACCCTACGGTAATGCCGTCATCTCAATGCCAGTTGCGCCCGTGATCCAGCTTTTGATCCACCAGCCATTTGCCGTGTGCGATGGACGCGTGCTGGGCTTTGCTCAGGTCGTCCATGAAGGCGTAATCCACCGGCAAGGTCTGGCGCTTGCTGGTGTTGCCGTCGGGATCGGTGATCTGGCAACCACCGGCCCAGGGTGTCGGCAGGCCGGGGTGTTCCATGACGCTGGCACGGATGGTGTGGTCGCGGTGGGTGCAGGTAAGCGCGCTCATGAGGCCACCTCGTAGATCGAGGCGCCGCCCTCGGCGTCGACGCCACACCGAAGTTCCAGCCGGGAGCCGGTAGCGGCGCCGCTTGGATGAGTGATGCGTCTGTTCTCCTACCTTAGCCCAGTTGGCGCAGCAGCGAGCTTTGTCCGACAAACGCACAGGGCCGGCATTGGCCGGCCTTGTGTGGTGCTTGCTGTGAGGCTACTCAGTCGCTTCGCGCGCCTTGTCCGCGTTTCGTGGCTTGGGCGCGAAGCGGGCGGCCAAGCGCATCGAGATAGTGACCAGGCGCTGATACAGCGCCGGCATGCTGCGCTGCACCCAGTCCAGAGCGTGGGCATCGGCGCCGATGAGGATGCGCCGCTTGTTGGCCAGCACGCCATTTACGATGACCTTCGCCGCCTGTTCCGGCGTGGTGCGCAGCAGCTGGTCGTTGAATTGCTGACGCGCCTGTTCGGCGGCCTGGCCGGTGACCTTGGTCAAGCTGTCGTTCATGCGCGCGGTCTTGGCGATGTTGGTGCGGATGCCGCCGGGGTGCACACAACTGGCGGACACCCCGCAAGCGGCCATGTCCAACTCCTGGCGCAGTGACTCGGTAAAGCCACGCACGGCGAATTTGCTGGCATTGTAGGCACTCATGCCGGGCTGGGAGAACAGGCCGAAGACACTGGAGACGTTGACCACATGGCCCTGGCCAGCCGCCTTGAGATAAGGCAGGAAGGCCTTGGTGCCGTTGATCACGCCCCAGAAGTTGATGTTCATGATCCACTCGTAGTCGGCGTAATCGTTGCCTTCCACGGTGCCACCCTGAGCCACGCCGGCATTGTTGAAGATGGCATTGACCCGGCCAAATTCGCTGACGATCTGCTCGGCCCAGGCCTCGACGGCTGCGCGGTCGGCGACGTCGACGCGCTGCTGGCTGACGGTGACGCCAAGTTTGCGCGCCTGCTCGGCGGTTTCCTTAAGACCTTCGACGTTGACGTCGGACAGCGCCAGGTGACAGCCCTGGCGTGCCAGCTGATAGGCGAGGGCGCGGCCGATACCGGAGCCGGCGCCGGTGATGGCGGCTACCTTGTTCTCGAAGGATTTCATGCGCTGGTCTCCTGCACATCGAGGGCGACGGCGTTGCTCTGTGCCGGGTGAGCGGCCTGCTTGCGGCTGAAGTGGTAGGCAGGGGGATCGAAGTGACGCGTCAGCATGCGGTAGCGCCAGGTGAAGCCCGGCCACACCGTGCAGTTGCGGCCACTGACCGGGTGCAGGTACCAGCTCATGCATCCGCCGGTGTTCCATACGGTGCTGCCGAGAGTGCCCTGAATCTTCCTGTTGAAGGCGTCCTGCGCCTCGCGCCTGGGCTCCAGGCTCTGCAGCTGGCCCTCTTCAAGCTGCTTGAGGGCGCCAAGCACATAGGTGATCTGCGACTCGATCATATAGATCATGGAGTTGTGGCCCAGGCCGGTGTTCGGCCCCATGAGGAAGAACAGATTGGGGAAGCCAGCGGTCATGGTGCCCTTGTAGGCTTCCGGGCCCTCGGGCCAGGTGTCGAGCAGGTCGATGCCGCCACGGCCGAACACCGTGCCGCGTGGCAGCGGGTCGCTGGGAGTGAAGCCGGTACCGAAGATGATGGCGTCCACCTCGCGTTCCTGGCCATCGGCCGTGCGTACGCCATGCGGCAGGATCTCGGTGACGCTATCGGTGATCACCTCGACATTGGGCTGAACCAGTGCCGGGTAGTAGTCGTTGGAGATAAGCACGCGCTTGCAGCCCATGGTGTAGTCCGGGGTCACCTTGGCGCGCAGTACCGGGTCCTTGATCTGCTTGTTGATGTACAGCTTGGCGATGCCCTGGGCCATGCGCAGCAGGCGAGGGGCGAAGGCGAAGGCGATGACCCGGCTTTCGAGGATGCTGTACAGGGCGCCGCGCCAGAGTTTCTGCGCCAGAGGGAAGCGCTTGAAGCGCTCGCGTTCATCATCGCGAATGGCGCGGTCCGGCTTGGGCATGATCCACGGTGCCGTGCGCTGGTAGAGATCGAGCTGCGCAACCTGCTTTTGTATCTGCGGCACGAACTGGATGGCCGAGGCGCCGGTACCGATCACCGCCACGCGCTTGCCGGTCAGGTCATAGTCGTGATTCCACTGCTGTGAGTGGAACACCTCGCCGGTGAAGTGCTCCAGGCCCTTGAGCTTGGGAATCGATGGCGTGGACAGGGCGCCCATGCCGGATACCACGAACTGTGCGCTGTACTGGTTGCCGGCGCGATCCAGCAGGTGCCACAGCTCGGCGTGCTCATCCCAGCGCATCTGCACCACTTCGGTACCCAGCAGGGTCTTGTCCTGCAGCCGATACTTCTCCCAGCAACCTTGCAGATACGCCTTGATTTCCGGCTGCCTGGCGAACATCCGCGTCCAGTTCGGGTTCGGCTCGAAGGAGAACGAATACAGGTGTGATTGCACGTCGCAGCCGCAGCCCGGGTAGTTGTTCACCCGCCAGGTTCCGCCAACGCCGGCTTCCTTCTCGAACAGCAGGAAATCCTGCTCACCCTGCTGCTTGAGGCGAATGGCCATGCCGAGGCCGGAGAAACCGCTGCCAAGAATGGCGATCTTGCAATGACGGGCAGCGGTAGGGGGTGACACGGGCGCATTCATGGCCGAGCTCCTGCTTGTCGTTCTTGTTGGTGTCTGCACGCCAAGGGCCGTCAGTTACTGAAACCGAGGCGCTCGCGCCAACGATTTTCCAGTTTGTCGGTGTCGTGATCCTTGGGGTGGAAGCCCGGGCGGTAATAGTCCAGGTACGGACCAAGCAGCTTGGTGAAGAAACCGTTGCGCGGGCCAAACAGCTTCTTCAGGCCGAATCCCCAGCTGCGCCAGTTGAACAGCTGGCCGTCCTTGCGCAGCAGATGGATCTGAAACCAGCCGATCACGCCGAAGAACAGCGCAGTGGTCAGCAGCATCACCAACGTGCGGGTGAAGTAGCCGCCGTAGACCTCCTGGTAGACGTCGTAGCACACGGCCTTGTGCTCGTTTTCCTCGATGGCGTGCCACATCCACAGTTGATACAGCTTCGGGTCGTTCATCTGCGTGGTGAGGTCTTCACGCTTGAGCAGTTGCTCGGCCATGGTCGCGGTGAAGTGTTCCAGGGCACAGGTGGCGGCCAGGCGCTGCTTCTTGGTGCTGAAACGGGTGACCCATTCCAGCAGCACCTTGATGCGCAGCTCGAGGCGTTCCAGGTCGATATCGTGCTCGTTGGCGTAGTCGTTGTAGGCCGCATGCTCCTTGGAGTGCATGGCCTCCTGACCGATGAAGGCGCTGATGTCCTTTTTCAGCTGCGGCTCGCTGACCTGGTCGCGTACGGCGCGCACGCTGTCGACGAAGAACTTCTCGCCGTAAGGGAACAGCGACGACAGGTTGTTCATGAAATGGCTCATGAAGGGGTCGTCATAGAACCAGTATTTCGGTGTTTCGCTGAAACTGAAGTCCATGCGACGCACGGGGAAGCTGGATTTTGGCTGCGGTAGGGCGGTACTGGCGCTCATCGTTCGAGTCCTCTTCCGAGTTGGAACTCCCAAGTGTCGTGCGGCTCTGGTTGGCAGCACTCGGGGTCGCAGGTGGTCAATCTCGACAGACCAACTGTGTCATTGAACGATGTAACTATCGTGCGTGCGGGCGCTGAGCGCCGCCAACTTAAGGCGGGTCTGATGGGCTGACACAGGGGAGAGGGCGCGCAATCCACCGTGCCAGAGACGGCGGATTGCGCTGGTGGCGGGGTTTACGGCGTGTTACGGCGCAGCTCGGCCACCTCGCTGCGCAGTGCGCGCAGCTCGTCGAGAATTGCCTGTTCGCGAGCTACTGCGGCTTGCTCCTCGGCATTTGGCTCGTGGGTGTTCTGCATCGCGTTGACGATAACGGCGATGAACAGGTTGAGCATCATGAATGTGGCGACGAGGATATAGGGCACGAAGAACAGCCAGGCCAGCGGATGTTCTTCCATTACCGGTCGCACGATGCCCATCGACCAGCTTTCCAGGGTCATCACCTGGAACAGGGTGTACAGGCTGGCGCCGATGTTACCGAACCACTCTGGAAAGCTCTCACCGAACAGCTGGGTGGCCATCACCGCGGCGACATAGAACACCAACCCCATCAGCATGACGATGCTGCCCATGCCTGGTAGCGAGGCGAGCAGCGCCTGCACCACCTTGCGCATGCTTGGGTTGATCGACACCAGTCGCAATACCCGCAGCACGCGCAAGGCGCGTAGCACAGCGAAGGGGCCGCTGGCCGGTATCAGGGCGATGCCCACCACCAGGCAATCGAATACGGCCCAGGGATCACGCAGCAGGCCGACGCCACGGGCGGTGAAGCGCAGCGCCAGCTCGATGACGAAGCAGGTGAGGATGAAGGTATCGAGGATCAGCAGCGGCGTGCCCCAGTCGGTCATGATCGACGGTGACGTCTGCAGGCCGAGAATCACGGCATTGATGACGATCAGCAGGGTGATCAGGCGCTGAATGATGGCGCCGTCCATGACAGCGCCCAGGCGCTGACGCCAGTCGCTGGATGGATTCAGTTCGAGTTCGTGCATGGGAGTCTGGTCAAGGTCATCGGTGATGCCGGGCATTGCCCGGCAGAATCATCAACCCACTTGAGGGTTGGCAGGCGCTTCGGCTCAGTGATCGTCGAGGGCGAAGGCCGTCAGCGTGAAGGTGGGGATGCCGGCGTCCTGCAGCTTCTGTGAGCCACCCAGCTCAGGCAGGTCGATGATCGCGGCGGCCTCGAAGATCGTTGCGCGCATGCGGCGCACCAGGTTGGCCGCGGCGATCAGGGTGCCGCCGGTTGCGATCAGGTCATCGAAGATCAGTACCGAATCGCCTTCACAGAGACTGTCGCTGTGCACTTCGAGAAAGGCTTCGCCGTATTCGGTCTGGTAACCCTCGCTGAGGACGTCCGCCGGCAGTTTGCCCTGCTTGCGAAACAACACCAGAGGCTTGTTCAGTTCGTAGGCGATGATTGAGCCGATCAGGAAGCCGCGCGCGTCCATGGCGCCGATATGGCTGAACTCGGCCTCCACGTAACGTTGGATGAAACTGTCGGCGACCATGCGCAGGGCGCGCGGCGACTGGAACAGCGGGGTGATGTCGCGAAAGATGACGCCCGGCTTGGGGAAGTCCGGTACCGGGCGGATCAGGGTCTTGATGCTGAATTCGTCAAAGATCATCGTGGGGTCCTAATGCGTTGAGCCCGCGAAAACTGTGCGAACTCAAACGTCGAGATTGCCGCCTGCCAGAGCACACAGCTCGATCGGGTCGAGGATGTGCACTTCCTTGCCTTCGGCTTCGAGAAGCTTGTTCTGTTGGAAGCGGGTAAATACGCGAGACACCGTCTCCACCGCAAGGCCCAAATAGTTACCAATTTCGTTGCGCGACATGGACAGACGGAACTGGTTGGCGGAGAAGCCGCGGGCGCGGAAGCGGGCAGAGAGGTTGACCAAGAAGGTGGCGATGCGTTCGTCGGCGGTCTTCTTCGAGAGCAACAGCATCATCTGCTGATCGTCACGGATCTCACGGCTCATGATACGCATCAACTGACGACGCAACTGCGGCAACTGCAGGGCCAGGTCGTCGAGGCGCTCGAAGGGAATCTCGCAGACCGAGGTGGTTTCCAGCGCCTGCGCGGAAACCGGGTAGCGCTCGCCGTCGACGCCAGACAGGCCGACCAGCTCGCTGGGCAGGTGAAAGCCGGTGATCTGCTCCTCACCGCCATCGCTCAGACTGAAGGTCTTCAGCGCACCGGAACGAACGGCGAACACGGAGCCGAAGGTATCGCCCTGGCGGAACAGGAATTCGCCTTTTTTCAGCGGGCGGCCGCGTTTGACGATGTCGTCGAGCGCGTCCATGTCCTCCATGTTCAGGGAAATGGGCAGGCACAGGGCAGCCAGGCTGCAATCCTTGCAATGGGCTTGATGCTGCTTGTGCAGCTTGATGCTCTCGGACATCGTCGGGCTTCCCGGATATACACGCAGTTTTCGTAAGGGTACAGCAGCGCTCGGGTGGCGGCCAGCCATATCAGGGCTGACCGAGTGCTCAAGTTTGGCCGCGGGGTGCCGATCCAGATCGTAGAACCATAGTCCAACGCAGGGAGCAGCGCGATGCGCATACCATCCACGGGACCGTTGAATAATCTGGTCCAGGGCGTTCAGCGACAATTTACCGCAGGCGAGCAGACTCCGGAGGAGGTGCGCGAGGGGCTGCGCGTGACCCTGTCCGAGCTGGGCAAGAGCATGTCGGCCAAGGCCGACAAGAACGATGACATCGATAACAGCGACTTGCCTCAGGCGATCAAGGACCTGCTCAAGATGATCCGCGAGTTGCGTGCGCAGATCGTCGAGAAGCAGGCGCAGATCGAGGCGGTCATGAGCGATCAGAGCCTCGATGCAGAAACCAAGCGTCAGCAGCTTGAAGGCTTGCAGAGCGAGCTGGCGTCGCTCAACAGCGCACTGACGGCGGCCAATGCCAACCTGATCAAACTGATGCGCGAGAACGGCCTGTCGAGTGAGCAGATGCAGACCGCCGCCACCCTGGCGATGGGTTGATCCGGCAGCCAGTGACGGAGTCCGTCACTGGCGCAGGCTACTCATTCATGCTCAGATCACCCGAGAAAAGCGCTGACGCACCTGATCGTTAAGGTAACGGTCGAACAGCATGCACAGCGAACGCACCAGCAGGCGCCCGGCCGGGCGTACCTGAATGCCTTGTTCGTCGAGCACGATCAGGCCGTCACCCGCGAGCTGTTCCAGCTCGTGCCAGAGGGCGGCGAAGTAATCGCGGAACACCACGCCATGCGCGCGTTCGATGTCGGCGAAACGCAACTCGAAATGGCAGATCAACTGCTGGATTACCGCCCGGCGCAGGCGGTCGTCTGCGTTGCAGTGCAAGCCGCGTCGTGTCGCCAATTGACCGTTGCCCAGGGTCTGCTGATAACTGGCGGTATCGCTGTCGTTCTGGCTGTACAGATCGCCGATCTGGCTGATGGCGGAGACGCCCAGGCCTATCAGGTCGCAGTGGCCATGGGTGGTATAGCCCTGGAAGTTGCGTTGCAGAGTGCCTTCTTCCTGGGCGATGGCCAGTTCATCGTCGGGCAGGGCGAAGTGGTCCATGCCGATGTAGCGATACCCTGCGCGGGTCAGCTGTTCGATGCTGGCCTGCAGCATGGCCAGTTTGTCGCCCGGACTGGGAAGGTCATCGTTGTTGATGCGCCGTTGCGGCATGAAGCGTTCCGGTAGGTGCGCATAGTTGAACAGTGACAGGCGATCCGGTTGCAGGGCGATGACCTCGGCGACGGTGCGCGCGAAGCGCTGTGGGGTCTGTTTGGGCAGGCCGTAGATCAGGTCAATGTTCACCGAGCGGAACTGCAGGGTGCGTGCTGCCTCGACAATGGCACGGGTCTCTTCCAGGGTCTGCAGACGGTTGACCGCGCGCTGCACCTCGGGGTCGAGATCCTGCACGCCGAGGCTGACACGGTTGAAGCCCAACTCGCGCAGCAGGCCCATGGTCGACCAGTCGGCCTCGCGGGGGTCGATCTCGATGCTGTAGTCGCCGGAATCGTCGTCGAGCAGGCTGAAGTGTTGGCGCAGGTGCTGCATCAGTCGGCGCAGTTCGTCGTGGCTGAGGAAGGTCGGCGTGCCGCCACCGAAATGCAACTGCTCGATTAGCTGGTTGCGATCGATGTAGCGGCTGATGATCTCGATCTCCCGCTCGAGCTTTTCCAGATAGGGCAGGGCGCGGCCGCGGTCCTTGGTGATGACTTTGTTGCAGGCGCAGTAGTAACAGATGTGCGCGCAGAACGGCACGTGCACGTAAAGCGACAGCGGACGTTTGGCTTTGCGACTGTCACGCAGGGCATGCAGCAGGTCGAACGGACCGATGTCGTCGTGAAACTGCACGGCGGTCGGGTAGGAGGTGTAGCGCGGGCCGGCGAGATCGTAGCGGCGGATCAGGTCGGCATCCCACTGGATGGTTTCGAGCATGGGAAATAATCCTGGACAGGCTGTGTGGCCAGTCTAGGGATGCGCGTAGAGGGTGGCCTTGACCTGAATCAAGGGCGCGTTGAGCACTGGAGGTGTTGTCGCGGCGTAGCCTGGATGCAATCCGGGGATGTTGGGCGTTTTGCTCCCGGATTACATCCGGGCTACGTCTGGTCGTGCTTTTACTTGCTGATTGAGGCTTGCTGCTTGTAGCTGCTCCTAGTGCCCCATCAGCCAGTGCTGGTGTGGGCCGGGCAGGGTCCAGATACCGAACAGGATGACCAGCAAGCCGCCAGCCATGCGCACGCCACGCTTGCGTAGCAGAGCGGTGATGCGTTCGGCAGCCAGGCCGGTAGCCAGCAGTACCGGCCAGGTGCCCAGGCCGAAGGCCAGCATCAGCAGCGCGCTGTTCAGTGCATTGCCCTGGCTCGACGCCCACAGCAGGGTGCTGTAGACCAGCCCGCACGGCAGCCAGCCCCATAAACCGCCGAGAATCAGGGCGCGTGGCAGGCTGCTGACAGGCATGAAGCGCCGCGTCAGCGGTTGGATATGCCGCCACAGGCCACGGCCCAGTGCTTCGATACGTGTCAGCCCGCTCCACCAGCCGGCCAGATACAGACCCATGGCGATCAGCAGCAAGGCTGCCAGTGTGCGCATCGCCACTTCGGCTTGGCTGCCGGCAATGGCCCAGCCAGCCAGGCCCAGGAGCAAGCCTGCAAGGCTGTAGCTGAGAATGCGTCCGAGGTTGTAAGCCAACAGCAGCTGGAGACGCCTGCCGTGTTGCTCGGGGGGAATCGCCAGCGTCAGTGCGCCCATCAGGCCGCCGCACATGCCGAGACAATGGCCGCCGCCGAGCAGGCCAAGGATCAGCGCCGACACCAGCAGCGGTGCCAGCTCAAGCATCAGGTTTGCCCGGCTTGTTGTGGTCCGCGGCCTGCTCGACGCCCGCCTTGTGCAGCGGATCTTCGTCGTCGAACAGAATGCTGTGCGCTGGGCCGTCGAGATCGTCGTACTGACCGCTGTCCACCGCCCAGAAGAACAGCCAGATGGCGAAACCGACCAGGCCGATGGCGACAGGGATCAGGATGTAGAGGGCGGACATGCGATCTCCAAGGTGACATCTGAGTAGGAGCGAGCGCTGCTCGTGAACCGCTTCCTTGCGAGCAAAGCTCGCTCCTACGTATTCGGGGTTCGGCTCAGGCGCAAGGCGTTGAGCACCACCAGCAGCGAGCTGAGAGACATACCCACGGCAGCCCAGATCGGAGTGATCCAGCCTAGGGCGGCGAAAGGCAGTACCAAGCCATTGTACAGCGTCGCCCAGGCCAGGTTTTCGATGATGATGCGGCGCGTGCGTTTGGCCAGCTTCAGGCCGTCGACCAGGCTGCTCAGGCGGTTCGACAGCAGCACGGCATCGGCGCTGGTTTTCGCCAGATCGGAGGCCGAGCCCATGGCCACGCTGATATCGGCAGCGGCCAGTACCGGAACGTCGTTGACGCCATCGCCGAGCATCAGCACGCGCCGCCCTTCGCTGTGCAGCTGCTTGAGCACCGCCAGCTTGGCATCCGGGGTCAGGCCGCCCCGAGCGTCTTCGATGCCCAGTTGGCGGGCGACTTCGCCCACCATCGGCGAGCTGTCGCCGGAGAGCAGATGAATTTGCCAGCCACGGGCGCGGGCGGCGGCGATCAGCGCGGGGGCGTCTTCACGCAGGCGGTCATCAAGAACGAACCAGGCTAGCGGCCCCTGTTCGTCGCCTAGCAGCAGCCATTGCCCTTGCTCGCTGGCAATCGCGGGTACGGCCTGGCCACTGAGGGCGCAGACGAAGCTGGCCTCACCAATGCGTAGCAGACGACCATCGACGCTGCCCTGCAGGCCCTGGCCTGGGTGGCTGTCGACAGATTCCGCCGCGCGTGGCGCCTGGCTGAAGGCGCGGGCGATAGGGTGTTCCGAACGGTTTTCCAGTGCCGCTGCCAGCGCCAGGCAATCACCCTCGTCGAGATTGCGCAGCGGGTGGATCGCCTTGAGCGTCAGGCGGCCTTCGGTCAGCGTGCCGGTTTTGTCCAGTACCAGGGTGTCGATCTGGTTGAGGCCTTCGAGCACGTGGCCGCGGGTCAGCAGCATGCCCAGTTTGTGCAGGGTGCCGGTGGCCGTGGTCAGGGCGGTCGGGGTGGCCAGGGCCAGGGCGCAGGGGCAGGTAGCCACGAGCAGGGCGAGCACGACCCAGAAGGCACGGCTGGAGTCGATTTCCCACCAGGCGAAACCGACCACGGCGGCCGCCAACAGGATGAACAGCAGAAACCACTGCGAGACGCGGTCGGCGATTTCCGCCAGACGTGGTTTCTCGCTTTGCGCACGTTCCAGCAGGCGCACGATGGCCGACAGGCGCGTGGCATCTCCGAGTGCCTGCACCTCGACGGTCAGTGGGCCTTCGACGTTCAGCGTGCCGGCGGTGACGCTGTCGCCAATGCCGCGTGGCAGCGGCAGGTATTCGCCGGTCAGCAGTGATTCGTCGACGCTGGACTGACCAGCGCGGATGCGGCCGTCGGCGGGAATCAGCGAACCGGGCTGCACCAGCACCTGCTCGCCTTCACGCAACTCGCTGAGCAGGATGCGCTGGCTCTGGCCGCTGTCGTCTAGGCGCAGGCAAGAAGCCGGCAGCAGCTTCACCAGTTGCGCCGTCGCGGCGGCCGTGCGTTCTCGCGCACGGCGCTCCAGGTAACGGCCGGCGAGCAGGAATAGCGCGAACATGCCCACAGCGTCGAAATACAGTTCGCCCTGGCCGGTGATGGTCGACCAGATGCCGGCCACGTAGGCGCCGCCGATGGCCAGCGAGACCGAGACGTCCATGGTCAGGTGACGGGTGCGCAGGTCGCGCAGGGCGCCACGGAAGAACTGCCCGCAGCAGTAGAAGACGATGGGGGTGGTGAGGAACAGGCTGGTCCAGCGCAGGATCTTGTCCAGCTCCGGCGACAGGTCGATGTTGAATTCCGGCCAGGTGGCCATGGTCGCCATCATCACCTGCATCCACAGCAGCCCGGCCACACCCAGCTCGCGCATGCGCCGGCGGTTTTCCGCAGCCAGGCGTTCAGCGGCCTCGTCTGCCCGCCAGGGGTGCGCGGCATAGCCGATGCGGCGCAACTCGGCGAGTAGCTGGCTCAGGGGTATCTGGCTGTCCTGCCAGCGCACCTGCAGGCGGTGGTTGGACAGGTTCAGGTGCGCTTCGGCCACGCCCGGCACGCCGCGCAGGTGCTTCTCGATCAGCCAGCCGCAGGCCGCACAGCTGATGCCCTCGATCAGCAACTGGGTTTCACTCAGCTCGCCTTCGTGCTGGACGAAGGGCTGCTGCACATCACTGCGGTCGTACAGCGCCAGTTCGTCAGGCAGCGCAGCGGGCAGCGCCTGAGGGTTGGCGGCGTTTTCGCTGCGATGGCTGTAGTAATGCTCAAGACCACCGGCGACGATGGCTTCGGTCACGGCCTGACAGCCGGGGCAGCACATCTCGCGAGTCTGGCCGAGCACGTCGGCACGGAACTGGCTGCCGGCAGGAACCGGCAGGCCACAGTGGTAGCAAGGAGTCGGGGCGGGCATCGGCGGGATCAGTAGGAGGGGTTGTCACCGATCATGATGGTCTGGCCATCGGTGATGTTCTCTTCCTCGAACAGGCGCCAGTTCTGGCTGCCTTCCTGGCCGAGCAGTTCAACGAAGCGACGACCACTGACTTGATCGACCATCTGCCCATGGTACTGGCCATCGGCATTGGGCTGCAGGATCACGCGGCGATCTCGCTCCGGCTGGGTTGGCGAGATCAGATTGAGGACGATCTGCTGCGGTCTGCTGTTGCCTTCCAGCGACAGGGTGGCGACACCGGTGGTGTTGTCCAGCACCAGCTCACCATGCAGTTGCAGACGCTCGGCCAGCTTTTCGCGTTCCAGCGATTGGTTGATGCCCTTGCCGACATCGTAATAGTCGTCGGAGATCAGCCCAGGCGGATTCTTCGTGGCGATGGTGAGCAGGGTCAGCCCCTGCACCACCGAGTAGCCCAACAGGAACAGGATGAACCAGGGCCAGAACTGCTTGTACCAGGGTTTGACTGGCGATTGGGTTTGCTCGGTCATGCGTTTTCCGTTGTCAGCGGACGCTTGGGCCGATGAAACGGCTGTCGGCGTCGTTCTTGATACTGGGGTCATCCGCGGATTGTACGTGGAAGACGATGTTGTTGGCGCTCGACGGCAGCTTCTCCGGTGCGATGGACAGCTCTACCGGGAAGGAATACACCTCGCCCGCCAGGGCCCGCACTTCGCGCTTGCCTTCGTAGACCAGGCCATCGAGGCCGTCGGCGCTGATCACGTAGGTCATGTCGCGCTGCGACTTGTTCATGATCTTCAGGGTGTAAACGTTCTCGATGTGGCCGCGCTCGTTCTCGCGGAACAGCACGCGGTCCTTGAGCACGTCCAGCTCCACCAGCGGGCGATTGGCCACGGCCCAGGCGAACAGGCCGATCATGGCGACCAGCGCGACAGCGTACCCGATCAGGCGCGGGCGCAGCAGGTGGGTCTGGCGGCCAGACAGGTTGTGTTCAGTGGTGTAGCTGATAAGCCCTTTGGGGTAGTTCATCTTGTCCATGATGTCGTCGCAGGCGTCGATACACGCGGCGCAGCCGATGCACTCGATCTGCAGGCCATCACGGATGTCGATGCCAGTGGGGCAGACCTGCACGCACATCTTGCAGTCGATGCAGTCGCCGAGGCCTTGTGCCTTGTAATCGGCGTCCTTCTTGCGCGGCCCGCGCGATTCGCCGCGGCGCGGATCGTAGGAGACGATCAGGGTGTCCTGGTCGAACATCACGCTCTGGAAGCGTGCGTACGGGCACATGTAGATGCATACCTGCTCACGCAGATAGCCGGCGTTGCCGTAGGTGGCGAGGGTGAAGAAACCGATCCAGAAATAGGCCCAGCCGCTGGCTTCACCGGTAAAAATCTCGATCACCAGGTCACGAATCGGCGTGAAGTAGCCAACGAAGGTGATCGCGGTCAGCAGTGACACGCCCACCCAGATGCCATGCTTGGCCAGCTTGCGCCCGAATTTCTTGCCGCTCATGGGCTGTTTGTCCAGCTTCATGCGCTGGTTGCGGTCACCTTCAGTGACTTTTTCCGCCCACATGAATACCCAGGTGAACACGCTTTGTGGGCAGGTGTAGCCGCACCAGACGCGGCCGGCGAACACGGTGATGAAGAACAGGCCGAAGGCGCAGATGATCAGCAGCCAGGACAGCAGCATGAAGTCCTGCGGCCAGTAAGTGGCGCTGAAAATGTGGAATTTGCGTTCGGGGAGGTTCCACCAGACCGCCTGGCGGCCGTTCCAGCTCAGCCACACCGTGCCGAAGAAGAGAATGAAGAGGAGGGCGCCGCCAGCGACCCGCAGGTTGCGAAACAGGCCGGTGAACGCGCGGGTGTAGATCTTCTCGCGGCTGGCGTAGAGATCGACGCTGGCATTCTTGGCAGGAGGAGGGGTGACGTCCTGTACGGGAATCTGTTCGCTCATCAATGCATACCACGGCGGTTGGTTGGCAGCCCGGGCCGATGCGTGCCGGTCAGGGTCAGTTCACGATCACTATATGGTACGCCTGAAAGACAACGCCCGGGTGCGACCAGCAGTCGCGACCCGGGCGTTCATTGACCCTTGTCAAAAGAGTCGTCTGTGCTTACTGCTCTTGTGCCTTGTGCGACAGGCTGTACACGTAGGCAGCCAGCAGGTGCACCTTGTCGTTGCCGAGGAATTCTTCCTGGGCCGGCATCTTGCCGTGACGACCGTAACGGATGCTCTGCTGCAGTTGTGCGTAGCTGCTGCCGTAGATGAACGCTGCCGGGTTGGTCAGGTTCGGTGCACCCATGGCCGCGGTACCCTTGCCGTCGGCGCCGTGGCAGGCGAAACAGGTACCAGCGAAGACCTTCTGGCCTGCTTCGATATCGGCTTCCACGCCTTCCGGCAGTTCACGACCGCCCAGTTGGGTCAGCACGTAGGCAGCGACGTTGCGTACACCGTCTTCGCCGATGGCCGGGCCTTGAGCCGGCATGGCGCCTTCGCGACCTTTGAGGATGGTGGTCTTGATGGTTTCCGGCTCGCCGCCCCAACGCCACTCGTTGTCGGTCAGGTTGGGGAAGCCGTAGCTGCCTTTGGCATCGGAGCCGTGGCAAACGGAGCAGTTGGAGGCGAACAGACGACCACCCATTTTCAGGGCTTGCTCGTCCTTGGCCACTTCCTCGATCGGCATGGCGGCGTATTTGGCGAACAGCGGACCGTACTGCTCATCGGCGCGCGCCATTTCCTTTTCCCACTGGTGCACACCGGTCCAGCCGGTGTGACGCATGGAGCCGTCAGCGATCTGTACACCAGCAGCGAAAGGCGTTTCCTTTTCGCTGTCGACGTAGTCGTAGCCCGGCAGCAGGCCTTTCCAGTTACCCAGGCCCGGGTACAGGGCGAGGTAGCCGAGGGCGAAGATGATGGTCGCGACGAACAGCATGAACCACCACTTCGGCAGCGGGTTGTCATACTCCTCGATGCCGTCGAAGCTGTGGCCGACGGTCTCTTCGGTGGTTTCCTGGCGCTGGCCCTTGCGGGTGCCGAAGATCAGCCAGGTCAGGGCGAAGATGGTGCCCAGAGACAGAATGGTTACGTACCAACTCCAGAACGTGGTCATTGGTTATTGCTCCTGGAAGAGTCTTGATCGCGCTTGGACTCGGGCTTGGGATCGTCGGCGAAGGGCAGGTTGGCTGCTTCGTCGAAGCTCGATTTGCGCTTGCTGCTGTAGGCCCAGAGCACCACGCCAATGAAGGCGATGAAAACGACCGCCGTGCCGATGCCGCGAATTATCCCGATGTCCATAGCGTCTTACCGTTTGTTCTTGATGGAAGTACCGAGAACCTGGAGATACGCAACCAGCGCGTCCATTTCGGTATTGCCTTTCACTGCATCGCGAGCACCGGCGATATCTTCGTCGGTGTAGGGGATGCCGAAGCCACGCATGACTTCCATCTTCTTGGCGGTGTCGCGACCGTCGAGCTTGTTCTCCACCAGCCATGGGTAGGCAGGCATTTTCGACTCAGGCACGACGTTGCGCGGGTTGTACAGGTGGGCACGATGCCACTCGTCCGAGTAACGACCGCCAACGCGAGCCAGGTCCGGACCGGTACGCTTGGAGCCCCACAGGAAGGGGTGATCCCAGACGCTTTCGCCAGCGACGGAGTAGTGGCCGTAGCGCTCGGTTTCGGCGCGGAACGGACGGATCATCTGCGAGTGGCAGCCGACGCAGCCTTCGCGAATGTAGATGTCGCGACCTTCCAGCTGCATCGCGGTGTAGGGCTTGAGGCCTTCCACCGGCTCATTGGTAACGTCCTGGAAGAACAGCGGGACGATCTGGGTCAGGCCGCCGATGCTGACGGCAATCACCATCAGCAGCGCCATCAGGCCGATATTCTTCTCGATGATTTCGTGTTTCATCAGTGAGCTACTCCGGCGGGAATCTGCGCAGCCGCTTCGTATTCAGCCGGCTTGGCGGCACGCACGGTGCGGAAGGTGTTGTAGGCCATCAGCAGCATGCCGGTCACGAAGAAGGCGCCGCCGATCATGCGTACGACATAGCCTGCATGGCTGGCTTCAAGGGCTTCGACGAAGGAGTAAGTGAGGGTGCCGTCTTCGTTGACTGCGCGCCACATCAGACCCTGGGTGATGCCGTTGACCCACATCGAGGCGATGTACAGCACGGTACCGATGGTCGCCAGCCAGAAGTGGGTGTTGATCAGGGCGATGCTGTGCATCTGCTCGCGACCGAATACTTTCGGCAGCAGGTGATACAGCGAGCCGATGGAGATCATCGCAACCCAGCCGAGGGCGCCGGCGTGCACGTGGCCGATAGTCCAGTCGGTGTAGTGGGACAGGGCGTTGACGGTCTTGATGGCCATCATCGGGCCTTCGAAGGTGGACATGCCGTAGAAGGCCAGGGAGACCACCAAGAAGCGCAGGATTGGGTCGGTGCGCAGCTTATGCCAGGCGCCAGACAGGCTCATCATGCCGTTGATCATGCCGCCCCAGCTCGGAGCCAGCAGGATGACCGACATGGCCATGCCGAGGGACTGAGCCCAGTCCGGCAGCGCGGTGTAGTGCAGGTGGTGCGGACCGGCCCAGATGTACAGGGTGATCAGCGCCCAGAAGTGCACGATGGACAGGCGATACGAGTAGATCGGACGCTCGGCCTGCTTGGGTACGAAGTAGTACATCATCCCCAGGAAGCCGGTGGTCAGGAAGAAGCCCACGGCGTTGTGGCCGTACCACCACTGGATCATCGCGTCGGTCGCGCCGGCATAGGCCGAGTACGACTTGAACAGGCTCACCGGCATGGCGGCGCTGTTGACGATGTGCAGCATGGCGGTCACGAGGATGAACGCACCGAAGAACCAGTTGCCCACATAGATGTGCTTGGTCTTGCGCTTGACGATGGTGCCGAAGAACACCAGCAGATAGGTGATCCAGACGATGCCCAGGAGGATGTCGACCGGCCACTCGAGCTCGGCGTATTCCTTGGAGCTGGTGTAGCCCATCGGCAGGGTGATCACCGCCAGGACGATGACCGCTTGCCAGCCCCAGAAGGTGAAGGCAGCCAGACCGTCGGAGATCAGGCGCGTCTGACAGGTGCGCTGGACCACGTAATACGAGGTCGCAAACAGTGCGCATCCGCCGAAGGCGAAGATCACCGCGTTGGTGTGCAGCGGGCGCAGACGGCCGAAGCTCGTCCACGGCAGGCCCAGGTTGAGTTCCGGCCACACGAGTTGTGCGGCGATGAACACGCCTAGACCCATGCCAATGACCCCCCAGATCACCGTCATAATGGCGAACTGGCGGACCACCTTATAGTTATAAGCAGTCTGACTGATTGCTGTGCTCATGCTAGGGGTTCCACGGTTAATGGAGTTTTATGGGGCAAAAATCGGCGGCAAGTATGTAGAAAGCAGGTAGCCATTGCAACGCAACGTGCCGACACGAATAGGGTTTCAGGGCTTTTCGCGAGCCGTTTGCAACGGCCTCGGAAACAGCACTGTCAGCTTTTGGCGCAACCAGTTTGCGCAGCGCTAAGAAAGGATCGCCTTAGAGTTGTGACAGATGGCGACTGAAAGGCAGCTTAGCCCAGATCAAGGAAATTGCAGGGCTATTGGTCGGCGGGTGCGACACTGAGTCGCACAGGTGTGAGGAGGGGCCGGCGACCGCGATTCGGTCGCCGGTAATGCAGGGGGAGGTTACTTGTTTTCGCCCTGGCTCAGCTTGAGCACATAGGCAGCCAGCAGGTGGGCCTTGTCATTGCCGAGGAAATCGCCCTGAGCTGGCATGTTGCCGCTGCGCCCGTAGCGAATGGTCTGCTGCAGTTGGGCGAAGCTGCTGCCGTAGATGAACGCGCTGGGTTGAGTCAGGTTCGGTGCGCCCATCGCCGGCATGCCGGTGCCGGCCGGGGTGTGGCAGGCGGAGCAGACGGTGGCGAAGATCTGCTTGCCGGCGGCGACGTCGGCCTGGGCATCGTCCGGCAGTTCACGGCCACCGAGTTCGGTGAGGACGTAGGCGGCGACGTTGCGTACGCCATCTTCGCCGATCACCGGGCCTTGTGCCGGCATCATGCCCATACGGCCATGCATGATGGTGGTCTTGATGGTTTCCGGCTCGCCGCCCCAGCGCCAACTACTGTCGGCCAGGTTGGGGAAGCCGTAGCTGCCCTTGGCATCGGAGCCGTGGCAAACCGCGCAGTTGGAGGCGAACAGACGACCGCCCATCTTCAGCGCGCGCTCGTCCTTGGCCACTTCTTCGATGGGCATGGCGGCATATTTGGCGAAGATCGGCCCGTATTGCTCATCGGCACGGTTCATCTCGCGCTGCCACTGGTTGACCTGAGTCCAGCCGTCCTCATAGCCCGGCAGCAGACCCTTGAAGTTGCCCAGGCCGGGATACAGCAGCAGGTAGCCCACGGAGAACACCAGGGTGCCGAGGAACAGCATGAACCACCACTTCGGCAGCGGGTTGTCATATTCCTCGATGCCATCGAAGGCATGGCCCATGGTCTGTTCGGTCGGGCTCTTGTGCACCTCGCTCTTGCGAGTGGCGAAGATCAACCAGAACAGGGCGACCATGGTGCCGAGGGTCAGCAGGGTGATGTACCAACTCCAGAAGGTGGTCATGCTTGGGTCCTCGAAACGGCGGGCTTGGGCTCATCGGCGAAGGGCAGGTTGGCGGCTTCGGCGAAAGCGTCGCGGCGTTTGCCGCTGTAGGCCCAGAGGGTGACGGCGGTGAAGGCGATCAGGACCAGCGCGGTGCCTAGGCCGCGCAGGGTGCCGATATCGATAAGCTCGAACATGGCACTCACCTCTTGTTCTTCACGGCGGTGCCAAGCACCTGCAGGTAGGCGACCAGAGCATCCATCTCGCTCTTGCCCTTGACCGCGTCGCTGGCCCCGGCGATATCGTCGTCGCTGTAGGGCACGCCCAATGTGCGCAGTGCGCTCATCTTCTTGGCGGTGTCCTTGCCGTCGAGGGCGTGCTCCACCAACCAAGGGTAGGCGGGCATGATCGACTCCGGTACGACGTTGCGCGGGTTGTACAGGTGAGCGCGATGCCACTCGTCCGAGTAGCGACCGCCGACACGGGCCAGGTCCGGACCGGTACGCTTGGAGCCCCACAGGAAGGGGTGATCCCAGACGCTTTCGCCGGCGACGGAGTAGTGGCCGTAGCGCTCGGTTTCGGCGCGGAACGGGCGGATCATCTGTGAATGGCAGCCGACGCAGCCTTCGCGGATGTAGATGTCGCGGCCTTCCAGTTGCAGCGCGTTGTAAGGCTTGAGGCCATCCACCGGCTCGTTGGTGACGTCCTGGAAGAACAGCGGGACGATCTGCGTCAGACCGCCGATGCTGACCGCCAGGATCATCACCAGCGCCATCAGGCCTATGTTCTTCTCGAGAATCTCGTGTTTCATCAGTGGGCTCCTTCTACCGAGAACTGCGCAGCGGCTTCCATCTCGGTGGATTTCGCGCTGCGTACGGTCAGCCAGACGTTCCAGGCCATCAGCAGCATGCCGGCGAAGAAGATGGCGCCGCCGATCACCCGCACCACGAAGCCGACATGGCTGGCTTCCAGCGCTTCGACGAAGGAGTAGGTGAGGGTGCCGTCTTCGTTGACTGCACGCCACATCAGGCCCTGGGTGATGCCGTTGACCCACATCGAGGCGATGTAGAGCACGGTGCCGATGGTGGCCAGCCAGAAGTGGCCGTTGATCAGGCCGATGCTGTGCATCTGCTCACGACCGAACACCTTCGGAATCAGGTGATACAGCGAGCCGATCGACACCATGGCGACCCAGCCGAGGGCGCCGGCATGCACGTGGCCGATGGTCCAGTCGGTGTAGTGGGACAGGGCGTTGACGGTCTTGATGGCCATCATCGGACCTTCGAAGGTCGACATGCCGTAGAAGGCCAGGGACACCACCAGAAAGCGCAGAATCGGGTCGGTACGCAGTTTGTGCCAGGCACCGGAGAGGGTCATCATGCCGTTGATCATGCCGCCCCAGCTCGGGGCCAGAAGGATCAGCGACATCACCATGCCCAGGCTCTGTGCCCAGTCCGGCAGCGCGGTGTAATGCAGGTGGTGTGGGCCGGCCCAGATGTACACCGCGATCAGCGCCCAGAAGTGGACGATGGAGAGGCGGTAGGAGTAGACCGGGCGACCGGCCTGTTTGGGCACGAAGTAATACATCATCCCCAGGAAGCCCGCGGTGAGGAAGAAGCCCACGGCGTTATGGCCGTACCACCACTGGATCATCGCATCAGTGGCGCCGGCATACAGCGAGTAGGACTTGGTCAGGGTGACCGGAATCTCTAGGTTGTTGACCACGTGCAGGATGGCCACGGTGAGGATGAACCCGCCGAAGAACCAGTTGCCCACGTATATGTGGCTGACCTTGCGCTGCATCACCGTGCCGAAGAAGACGATGGCGTAGGACACCCACACGATGGTGATCAGGATGTCGATTGGCCATTCCAGTTCGGCGTATTCCTTGGAGCTGGTCCAGCCCAGGGGCAGGGTGATGGCTGCAAGCAGGATCACCAGTTGCCAACCCCAGAAGGTGAAGGCCGCCAGTTTCGGCGCGAACAGCGTGGTCTGGCTGGTGCGTTGCACCGCGTAGTAGCTGGTGGCGAACAAGGCGCAGCCACCGAAGGCGAAGATCACCGCATTGGTATGCAGTGGGCGCAGGCGGCCGAAGCTGGTCCACGGTAGGTTGAAGTTGAGTTCGGGCCAGGCCAGCTGGGCAGCGATGAATACGCCGAGTCCCATGCCGACGATGCCCCAAACCACCGTCATAATGGCGAACTGGCGAACCACCCTGTAGTTGTAGGCGGAACGGGTTGTTGTGTTCATGTCTGGGCTTCCATCCACGGTTATGGCAGAGCGGCCGATAACCGTGGTGGTCGCAGGCATGAGCAAGCCACGGACACCACGGATATCGACGCGAGGCAAGCATGAGCAAAGGGCCATCTGGATTTATTGACGCTGATCAATGCGAGCAGGGACTGCCCTGGCAGTGGGACGAACCGCCGCAGGCGGCATCGAGCACGCTGATCCTCGCGCACGGGGCCGGCGCGCCGATGGACAGCCCGTTCATGCAGGCCATGGCTCAGGGGCTGGCAGAGCGGGGCGTGCGTGTGGTGCGTTTCGAGTTCGCTTACATGGCGCAGCGGCGGGTGGACGGGCGTAAACGACCGCCCCATCCGCAGGCACAACTGCTGCAGCAATGGCGTGATGTGCATGCACAGGTGCGCCATCGGGTCACAGGCCCCGTGGCCATCGGCGGCAAGTCCATGGGCGGACGGATGGCCAGCTTGCTGGCGGACGAATTGGAGGCTTCCGCTCTGGTTTGCCTCGGCTATCCCTTCTATGCCGCCGGCAAGCCCGAGAAACCGCGCGTCGCCCATCTCGCCGAGCTGCGCACGCCAACGCTGATCATCCAGGGTGAACGCGACGCACTGGGCAATCGCGAAGCCGTTGCTGGCTATGAGCTGTCAGCGGCCATCGAGCTGCACTGGCTGCAGGCTGCCGACCATGACCTGAAGCCGTTGAAGGCGTCCGGCTTCAGCCATGAGCAGCACCTCGCCACTGCAGCGGCACAGATCGCGGCGTTTCTTGGGCGAATGAAACACTGATCCGAGCTCGGCCGCGTGCTCGTATTCGGACACTTTTTCCTCGCGCTGCCGCTGTAAAAGCGGTTGCGCTTGACCGCTTGGTCACGCAATGTGACAGCTGAGTGTCCGGGCCCGTTTCAGTGCGGGCATTGCAGGCTTTTTACCTGCATGGGTAAGCGGATGGCTGCCCTGCGCGGCACGCTGTGCCACGCAATGGGGCGGTGCGTCATGACGGAAACATCGTATTGCACCGTAATGGTGCGTAATGTTTTTGTTTGATAGGTAGGTTTTTGATTTTAAAGGATTAATTGTGCTGGCTCGGGCCTTGCAGAGGATGCTGCAAGTCCGGGTGACAAGGAGTACGGCATGGCCCGCACCTTTTATGACGAGATGTACGACGCGAGCGGCGCTGTCCGCCCGCATTACCGCGAATTTGCCCGCTGGTTGGCAGAGACGCCGGACGATCTGCTGGCCCAGCGCCGACGAGAAGCCGACCTGTTGTTTCACCGCGCCGGTATCACCTTCACCCTCTATGGGGATGATCAGGGCACCGAGCGACTGATCCCCTTCGACATCATTCCCCGCTCCATCCCCGCCAGCGAATGGCGTATCGTCGAGCGCGGCTGCATCCAGCGAGTGCAGGCGCTCAACCTGTTCCTCGCCGACCTTTACCACGACCAGCGCATCATCAAAGCGGGGATCATCCCGGCCGAGCAGGTGCTGGCCAACGAGGGTTACCAGATGGCCATGCAGGGCCTCGACCTGCATCGTGACATCTACGCACACATCGCCGGGGTCGACCTGGTGCGTGACGGCGACGGCAGCTATTACGTGCTGGAAGACAACCTGCGCACGCCCAGCGGTGTGAGCTACATGCTCGAAGACCGCAAGATGATGATGCGCCTGTTCCCCGAGCTGTTCGCCGCGCAACGTGTGGCACCGGTGGATCACTATCCGAACCTGCTGCTCGATGCGCTGAAGAGCTCCAGCCCGCTGGACAACCCCACGGTCGTGGTACTGACCCCAGGGCGCTTCAACAGCGCCTACTTCGAACACGCGTTCCTCGCCCGTGAAATGGGTGTGGAACTGGTGGAAGGCGCCGACCTGTTCGTCCGCGACGACAAGGTCTACATGCGCACCACTGCCGGTGCGCGCCAGGTGGACGTGATCTATCGCCGCCTTGACGACGCCTTCCTCGATCCATTGGCTTTCAACCCCGACTCGATGCTCGGTGTCGCTGGGCTGCTGTCGGCCTATCGTTCGCGCAACGTGGTGCTGGCCAACGCCATCGGCACTGGCGTGGCCGACGACAAGTCGGTCTACCCCTACGTCGGTGACATGATCCGCTTCTATCTGGACGAGGAGCCGATCCTTAAGAACGTGCCAACCTGGCAGTGCCGCAAACCGGAAGAACTGTCCCACGTGTTGGCCAATCTGTCCGAGCTGGTGGTCAAGGAAACCCAAGGCTCCGGCGGCTACGGCATGCTGGTCGGCCCGGCGGCGAGCAAGGCCGAGATCGAGAACTTCCGCGCGCGCCTGATCGCCAAGCCGGAGGCCTACATCGCTCAGCCGACGCTGTGCTTGTCGACCTGCCCGACCTTCGTCGAGCGCGGCATCGCACCGCGCCATATCGACCTGCGTCCGTTCGTTCTGACCGGCCGCGAAACCCGCCTGGTGCCTGGCGGTCTGACGCGTGTGGCACTGCGCGAAGGCTCGCTGGTGGTCAATTCGTCGCAAGGCGGCGGGACCAAGGACACCTGGGTGGTGGAGGACTGACCATGCTTTCGAGAACTGCCTCCGATCTGTACTGGATGTCGCGCTACCTGGAACGTGCCGAGAATCTCGCGCGCATGCTCGATGTCAGCTATTCGCTGTCGCTTATGCCGCAGGACGGCCGTGGCGATGGCCTCGACGAACTGGCCATGCCGCTGCTGATCACCGGCACCCTGGACGACTACCTGGAGCGCCACGGCCCGTTGCATGCCGAGCGCATGCTGCACTTCTTCGCCCTCGATGCGAGCAACCCGGGCAGTATCTACTGCTGCCTGCAGGCTGCGCGCAGCAACGCCCATGCGGTGCGCGGCCGAATTACCGCCGACATGTGGGAGAACATCAACGCCAGCTGGCTGGAGATGCGCGGGATCGCCGAGCAGGGCCTTGGCCGCTACGGCATCAGCCGCTTTTGCGAGTGGGTCAAGGAGCGTTCGCACCTGTTCCGTGGTGCCACCTTCGGCACCATCATGCGCGGTGAGGCCTACCGCTTCATCCGCCTGGGCACTTTCATTGAGCGCGCCGATAACACCCTGCGCCTGCTCGATGCGCGCTACGAAATGCTCGGCGAGGAGATCGACGAGCTGGAGGAGCGCACCGCGCGCAGCTACTACCAATGGAGTGCGCTGCTGCGGGCGTTGTCCTCGTTCGAGGCATTTGCCGAGAGCTATCGAGGCTCGCCACGTACGCGCAAGGTCGCCGAACTGCTGCTGCTGCGTCCCGACGTGCCGCGCTCGCTGCGCGCCTGTATGGAAGAACTCAACCTGATGCTCGCGGGTCTACCGGGGGAGAACGGTCGACCGGCGCAGCGCCTGGCCGCCGAGCTGGATGCGCGACTGCGCTACACCAGCATCGACGAAGTGCTCGACGAAGGCCTGCATGCCTGGCTTACCGATTTCATCCTGCTGGTGCGCCAGCTGGGCAATACCATCCATACGTCCTACCTGGAGGTCGCATGAGACTCTCGATCAGCCATGACACCACCTACCGCTACGATGACCAGGTACGCGCCAGTATTCAGTACTTGCGCCTGACCCCGCATGACAGCGAACGCCAGCAGGTGCTCAGTTGGCAGCTCGATCTGCCGCGCCCGGTGCACGCGCAGCTCGACCCTTACGGCAACATTCTGCACGTGCTGACCCTGGACGAGCCGCACGAGTCCATCGTCATCGGCGCCCGCGGCCAGGTGGAGATCGACGAAACCTGCGAGGCCGAGCACGAGCGCCAGTCAGCGCTGCCGTTCTTGCGCTTCACCCGTCTGACCCAGGCCGATGAGGCCATTCGTGAGTTCGCCGCGCAGCAAAGCAAGGCGCGCGTGGATCGCACTGGCCTGATCGACCTGATGCATGCGCTTAACGCCCACATTGCCTATCAGCCCGGTACCACCGAAGTGGACACCAGTGCCGCTGAGGCCTTCGCCAGCCGCCGTGGCGTCTGCCAGGATCACACTCATGCCTTCCTCGCCTGCGCGCGCAGCCTGGGCGTGCCAGCGCGCTATGTGTCGGGCTATCTCTATACCGACGATGCCGAGCACCTGGCCAGCCACGCCTGGGCCGAGGCCTGGGTCGGTGATGCTTGGTACAGCTTCGACGTGACCAACTGCCTGGCGCGCCCGGAGCGACATCTGAAGCTGGCAGTCGGCCTGGATTACCTCGATGCCTGCCCGGTACGTGGCATGCGCCGCGGTGGCGGTTGCGAGCAAATGCATGCGCAGGTGCAGGTGGCGCCACTGCTGCAGGTGCGTCAGCAGTGAAAACAGTCATGGTCCCGCCTTTTGGCAGGGCCATGACTGTTTCTGGAAAGGATCAGCTCTCGATAAGTGCGCTTGGTAGTGAAAGTGTCTCTGTGAAGTACTGCTTCGCAGGCGTGCCGTCACGCAGCAGTTCATATAATTCGTTCTTTCCTAGCTTTGACTGGTTGAAGTAGAAGGCTCGGAGCTCTGCAATAGTTTCAATGCTGGTGGCTATGGATATTTCCCGCCCTTTTATATGCTTTTTAAGAGCAGGCTTGAGTGATTCTATGTCTTGATTTTTTATGATGGAGATGGGCGATTTTCCATCCTTGTCTCTCTCCCATGGGTTCCCACTGTTGTTTATTAGTAGCTTGAGGGTATTGAGGTGCTTCTCACCATCCCACTTGTCGTGTGTGAGTTCTGCAATGATATGGAGTTCTGTTTTTCCCGTTAAAGGGTCTTTTCGCCCTACCTCCGCGCCGGCCTTGATTAGGGAGTTGATCATTTGCTGGGCGTTTGAAGGAAATATGCTTTTGAATGAATCGATGGCTAGGCGTATCAGCGTCTTTTCTGAATACTGATCAATTTTCGTGTTCGCTCCGCTATCACAGAGGTTTTTTATTGCACCGACTTTTCCAATCTCGCAGGCAAATATTAGAGGTGTTTTTCGTTCATTATTGATCGGGTCAATCTGGGCGCCTGCATCTAGGAGTAGCTTTATCGAGCTATTGCTACCTTCAACTGCCATGTGTATTGGGGTGTTTCCGTCCTCGTCTATGGCCGCAATATTTGCTCCTACAGAAATAAGGAACTTGACTATATGATGATTGCCCGAGAGGCAGGCGAGGTGTAGTGCGGTTCTACCATGTCTGGTTCTAGCCTCTAATTCGGCGCCAGCAACGAGCAGTGCTTTAACGTCTTCGTTTTTGGCGCACTCGTCCATAGCTGCGTGATGCAAAGGATAGTAGCCATCCTCGTCAGGAGTATTAGCAGATTCGGGGCGATTGGTGATTGGCGAAAGTTCCATTTTATCTATTCCGTTCTAATTTGTAGGTAGAGCTAGCTTGGCTGTGTGTTTTTGATTTGCATAGCTTGGTTTCTGTTGTTGCTCTGTTCTATTTTCAGGTTTCTTGGTTTCTTGGGGCCTGAGGGTCTATCTAGCGGGAGATCTTTCTCCCTGACATATGCTTTAGGTAGGCAATTAGCTCTCTCAGCTCGGCATCGCTAAGAGTCTTTGCATCAAATTCCGGCATACGCCCCTGCGGCCAGCGCCGCAAGCTCTGTGGGTCGCGGATGTAGCGCTGTAGAAAATCGCCTGTGAAATATTCGGTCGGGTTGTGCGGAATGTTCAGGTCCGGCCCGAACTCGGAATCACCCGCGCCATTGAGGCGATGACAGGCCATGCAGTTCTTCTGGTAGACGGCGAAACCCGCCTGCACCTCAGCATTGGCATCCGTCGCCGGGAGCAGGGCAGGGAAGCGCTGTTCGACAGCGGCCAGCTGACGAATCCGGGCGACCTGAAAGGGCCACTGCTCGGGGCCGATCTGGCTGGCAGAAGGATCGGTCCAGACCAGGTAGAAAGGTCCCGCGCTGGGTTTGCCCTGTGCCAGCGGCGGCCAGGGATGCTCGGGATCTTCGATGGCCAGCCAGGCTTTTGCACCTTCTTTGGCCAAGAGAATCGAGGCTGGCAGTTCCGCGGCAAAACCGTCGAGCGCCACGGCCTGGAGATGGTCGCCGGGCTCGATACCCTCCAGCAGCGTACTGATCGGCACGGCGCGGTAGTGCATGGGGCGCTTGTAGCTGACGTCATCGATGATCTCGATATCGCGCGCTTGCGGGTGCTCGAGCAGTTCGCTGCTGCTCCAGGCGCGTCGGCCATCGTTGAGTTGCACCTCGAACTCGGCCGCCTGGGCCACGCCGCTCAGGATGACCACAGTCAGCAGCAGGGCAGCTCTCATTCGCGATGCTCCAGCAGTGGTCGTAGTTCGTCATAGGCACCGGCATTGATCACCTGGCTATAGCCCATTTCCTCGAGGCTCTGCTGGGCGATGGCGGAGCGGCGACCGCTGCGGCAGTAGAGCACTAGGGGGCGATCTTTGTCCGGGGCGACACTGGCGATCTGGGCGGCTATATCTTCATGGCCGATACGGATGGCGCCGGGCAGTGCACCTTCTGCGAATTCTTCGGCGCTACGCACGTCGATCAGCAGGCTGTCGCTGCGCTGCAAGGCGGAGATGGCGGCGGCCTGATCGATTTCACTGGCATGGGCAGTGAGCAGAGCGAACAGGCTGGTGAGCAGGAGAATCAGGCGCATGGCAGACCCCAGAGCGAATTGATAGGACCCGGCATCATTGCCCGAGCCTTTTGTGCAGTCTAGGATGCCTCGCTCGACGTGACGGGGGTAGTAGATGTTAGCCGAGTTGTTCGCCGTTCTGGCTCCGGTACTGATTGCGGCAGGCATTGGCTACGGCTGGGTGCGCAGCGGTCACCAGTACCCCACTGATTTCATCGCGCGCTTGGTGCTCAATGTCGGTACGCCTTGCCTGGTGCTGTCTACCCTGAGCCGTGCCGAGCTGGATGCTGGGGCCTTCTCGCAAATGGCCCTGGCCTGCGTGCTGGTGACCTCGTGCATGGGGCTGGTCGGCTGGCTGCTGAGTCGCCTGTTCGGCCTGGACTGGAAAGTGCTGGTACCGGCCTACCTGTTCCCGAACTCGGGCAACATGGGCCTGCCCATGGCCCTGTTCGCCTTCGGTGAGCCTGGCCTGGCATTGGCGGTGGCATTTTTCCTGGTGCTGTCGGTGGGGCATTTCAGTATCGGCATGCTGCTCTCCGGAGCAGCGGCTTCAGTCAAGGGACTGTTGCTCAACCCGATCATGATCAGCCTGGCGCTGGTGTTGCCAGTGCTGTTTCTCGATGTTGAATTGCCGCGCTGGCTGGCTAATACCGTCGACCTGTTGGGTGGCATGACCATCCCGCTGATGTTGATCACGCTGGGGGTGTCACTGGCCAGTATCCGTGTGCAGCACCTGGGTAACGGCCTAGTGCTGGGATTGCTGCGCATTCTCTGTGGTGCGGCGCTGGGCTGGATCATCGGCTGGGCAATTGGCTTGCAGCCGTTGGCGCATGCCGTATTGGTGCTGCAGTCGTCGATGCCAGTGGCGGTGTTCAATTACCTGTTCGCGGTGCGCGCAGGCCGTTCACCTGAGCAAGTCGCGAGTCTGGTGCTGTGCTCGACACTGCTGGCCTTCGTGCTGATTCCACTGCTGCTGGCGTGGTGGATACCCGCACTGCGCTGAACGCGCTACGGCGTCTGCGCAGTTGCGGGGACGGTGGGGATCAACTGACCAGACGGGTCAGATTGGGAAGGATCAGGATGACCGCTGTGGCGAAAAGGATGACGCCAGCCTGGCGGTATTTCGGCTGTTTGAACATGGCCGTATGCCTTTTGTTGTTATGGGTGTGGCGTCGAGCGCCTGCCGCACTGCCTGGTGGGTCGCTGCGTCACGCCTGGGCGTTGTTCTGACTCACCGCCCCGGCATGACCCGGCGGCGGCTCCCTGCGCCGCTTTGTGCAAGGGCGCATGTGTAACTCTAGGGTTGGTGTCACAACTTCCTTAGATGACTTGGTTTCTAGCCGAGGCCTGTTAAAACGTTCGAGCTATGTGCGCCTTCGCAGGACATGCCGCAGGCCTTGAGACAGAGCGCTTGCTTGCTGGGGCCACTGCCAACCCGGCAACCGACCGTTCGTCTGAGCTCAGTGGTCAATGGCGCTGAGCGCTTCGGTCATTGAGCCACGGCGTCTCGGCGCTATGGTAAGCAGGCTCAATAAGAACAGGTGTGGCCGGAGCATGATGTTCCGCCAGCGCCGTAATAGTCTCCGAGGACGCCATGACCGAAGCATATATTTTCGACGCGGTGCGCACGCCCCGTGGCAAGGGCAAGAAGGACGGCGCGCTGTACAGCGTCAAGCCTGTTCAACTGGTTGCCGGCCTGCTGAACGCCCTGCAAGTGCGCAATGATCTGGACACCAGTCAGGTGGATGACATCGTTCTCGGTTGCGTGACGCCGGTGGGCGATCAGGGTGCCGTTATCGCCAAGACCGCTGCCATGGTCGCGGACTGGGACGTCAGCGTGGCAGGTGTGCAGCTCAACCGTTTCTGTGCGTCTGGGTTGGAGGCGGTGAACCTGGGGGCGATGAAGGTGCGCTCCGGCTTCGAAGATCTGGTGGTGGTCGGAGGTGTGGAATCCATGTCGCGCATCCCCATGGGCTCCGACGGCGGTGCCTGGGTGATGGACCCGGAAACCAACATCCACAGCAATTTCGTGCCGCAGGGTATCGGCGCCGACCTGATCGCCACCCTCGAAGGCTTCAGCCGCGCCGATGTCGACGCCTTCGCCCTGCGTTCGCAGCAGAAGGCGGCGCGTGCCAGCGCCGATGGTTCGTTCGCCAAGTCGCTGGTGCCGGTCGCCGACCAGAACGGCATCGTGCTGCTCGACCATGACGAGTTCATTCGCGGCGATTCGACCCTGGAAGGCCTCGGCAAGCTCAAGCCGAGCTTCGAGATGATGGGACAGATGGGCTTCGACTCCACCGCGCTGCGCGTCTACAGCCATGTCGAGCGTATCGAGCACGTGCACACGCCCGGCAACAGCTCGGGCATCGTCGATGGTGCGGCGCTGATGTTGATCGGCTCCGAGGCCAAGGGCAAGGAGCTGGGCCTGAAACCACGCGCGCGTATCGTCGCGGCGGCAGTGACCAGCACTGACCCGACCATCATGCTCACCGGCCCAGCACCGGCCACGCGCAAGGCGCTGGCCAAGGCGGGGCTGTCCATCGACGACATCGACCTGTTCGAGGTCAACGAGGCCTTCGCCTCGGTGGTGATGAAGTTCATGAAGGACATGGGCGTGAGCGAGGACAAGGTCAACGTCAACGGTGGCTCCATCGCCATGGGCCATCCGCTCGGCGCCACTGGCTGCGCCATTCTCGGCACGCTGCTCGACGAGCTCGAAAAACGTCAGCTGCGCTACGGCCTGGCCACGCTCTGCGTCGGCGGCGGCATGGGTATCGCAACGATTATTGAAAGAGTTTGAGGCGGAGATAATAAAAATGACTGACGCCATCCGTTACGAAAAAGGTCAGGACAATATCGTCGTCCTGACCATAGACATGCCCGGCCAGAGCGCCAACACCATGAACGCGGTCTATCGCGAAGCCATGGGCCAGGTCGTCGACCGGCTGGAAACGGAAAAGGATTCGCTTGCCGGGGTGATCGTCTCCTCGGCGAAGAAGACCTTCTTCGCCGGCGGTGACCTCAATGAGCTGATCAAGGTCACCAAGGCCGATGCCCAGGGCTTCTACGAGATGATCCTGAAGATCAAGGGCCAGCTACGCCGCCTGGAAACCCTCGGCAAGCCGGTGGTTGCCGCCATCAACGGTGCGGCGCTGGGTGGCGGCTGGGAAATTGCCCTGGCCTGTCATCACCGTATCGCCCTGAACGAAAGCCACGTGCAGCTCGGTTTGCCTGAAGTGACTCTCGGTCTGCTGCCAGGCGGTGGCGGGGTAGTGCGTATGGTGCGCCTGCTCGGTCTGGAAAAGGCGTTGCCGTATCTGGCCGAAGGCAAGAAGGTGCGCCCGGACGCGGCGCTCAAGGCCGGTTTGATTCATGAGCTGGCCAGTGATCGCGACGAGATGCTGAGCAAGGCCCGCGCCTGGATCGTCGCCAACCCGGCCGCCAAACAGCCGTGGGACGTGCAGGGCTACAAGATTCCCGGTGGCACGCCCAGCTCGCCCAACGTGGCGCAGATGCTGGCCATCGCCCCGAGCGTGTTGCGCGACAAGACCAAGGGCTGCTTCCCGGCGCCGGAGAAGATCATGTGCGCGGCTGTCGAGGGTGCGCAGGTCGATTTCGACACCGCGCAGATCATCGAGGCGCGCTACTTCACCGAGCTGACCACCGGCCAGGTGGCGAAGAACATGATCGGCACCTTCTGGTTCCAGCTCAACGAAATCAACGCTGGCGGCTCGCGCCCACAGGGCTATCCGAAAATCAAGACGAAAAAAGTCGGCGTGCTCGGCGCCGGCATGATGGGCGCCGGCATCGCCTATGTGTCGGCGGCGGCCGGTATCGAGGTGGTGCTCAAGGACGTGTCCGTCGAAGCGGCCGAGAAGGGCAAGAGCTATTCGGCCAAGTTGCTCGACAAGAAAGTCGCCAAGGGCCACATGACGGCCGAGCAACGCGAGGCCTTCCTGGCATTGATCAAGGCTACCGATAGCGAGGCGGATTTCGCCGGTTGCGACCTGATCATCGAAGCCGTATTCGAGGATCGTGCGCTCAAGGGCAAGGTCACCGCGGCAGCCGAAGCTGCTGCGCTGAGCGATGCGGTGATCGCCTCCAACACCTCGACGCTGCCGATCACCGGCCTGGCGGCTGCCGTGGCCAAACCGGAGAAATTCATCGGCCTGCATTTCTTCAGTCCGGTGGACAAGATGCCGCTGGTGGAAATCATCCGCGGTGAGCAGACCAGCGATGAAACGCTGGCGCGCGGCTTCGACTACGTCATGCAGATCAAGAAGACGCCCATCGTGGTCAACGACAGTCGCGGCTTCTTTACCTCGCGGGTGTTCGGCACCTTCACCAACGAAGGCCTGGCCATGCTCGGTGAGGGCGTCAGCGCCGCGATGATCGAGAACGAGGCGCGCAAGGCTGGCATGCCGGTCGGCCCGCTGGCGATCAGCGACGAAGTGTCGATGAGCCTGATGAACCACATCCGCCAGCAGACCATCAAGGATCTGGCGGCCGAGGGCAAATCCATCCCAGAACACCCGGCCTTTGCGGTCATCGACCTCATGCTCAACGAGTACAAGCGTCCGGGCAAAGCGGCGGGCATGGGCTTCTACGACTACCCAGTAGGAGGCAAGAAGCACCTGTGGCCCGAGCTCAAGGCACGTTTCGAGAAGGCCGATGCGCAGATATCGCAGGAGGACGTGCGCGACCGCATCCTGTTCATCCAGGCCATCGAGACGGTGCGCTGCGTGGAAGAGGGCGTCTTGACGTCAGTGGCTGATGCCAATATCGGCTCGATCTTCGGTATCGGCTTCGCCGCCTGGACCGGCGGTGCGCTGCAGTTCATCAACCAGTACGGGGTGAAAGACTTCGTCGCCCGTGCGCAGTACCTGGCCGAGCAGTACGGCGAGCGTTTCCTGCCGCCTGCGCTGTTGCTGGAAAAGGCCGCCAAGGGAGAGGCGTTCTGAGCCTACCTTGTAGGGTGTCGCGGGGCCGCCCAGGCCATGCGCACCGCTTAAGCGGAGTGTCCCCGGTGCGCACGGCGCACCCTACGGATGCAGAAACGGCCCGAAAGGGCCGTTTCTCATTGGCTGGCTGAGTCAATCGTCCAACTGGTCGCGAATCACTGCACCGCTCTTGCCGTCGATACGAAATTCGTGAAGGCGGCCATCCTGTTTCAGGCCTTCGCCTTCCCAGTAACCGTCATTGTCGGCTTCGATTTTGTGTAGCTCCGTGTAGCCAGCTGCACGTGCCTTGCTCAGAGCCTCGTCGATGTTGATCCAGTCACTGCCGGGGCGATCCGCGAGAGCGTTGCCAGCAAGCAACAGGCTGCCGGCGAACAGGGCGATCAGAGTGCGTGTTTGCATGGGGCCAGTTCCTCGTTCCGTGAATGTCACGAGGAGTCTAGACCATCGCTTTCTCACGCCGCCTGGCACCAGCCCTGACGGATGCACACGGCTTCGTGGATCGCCAGCATCTCGCTATGGCGAGTCGGCATGCGCAGGGTCAACATGCTGCCATCATCGAGTTGCAGGGCGGCTTCGGTTTCGAACTGCAGGCTGCCATCTTGCAGGTGGGCGTAGGTGACGCCGTAGGCGTCCAGGCTGAGTTGGCTGTGCATGGCGGCTCTCCTGGGTTGTGTCAGCTCGGACGAACGTCGCGGGCTGGGGCGGCAGCCTGCTCGGGACGAACCGGTACGACGGTCTGGAAGGCGGAAGCGGCGGCGAAGCTGGCGAGTGCGGCGTAGATGCTCATGATCGATTTCCTTCTGTGCGATGAGGGCGACTGCCCGATGTGGCGATATTCGCTGCGGGCGTGCAATCACAGAAGTGAATGGCGTGCATGGTAACTATCGAAGCGGCTGATGAAGCGTCGCCACGCACTGACAGGGTAAAGTTTCGTCAATTTTAATTGACGACTGTTCGTGGCATTGCACAGCGCCGATAATCGCGGATCTGCTTGAAAATCGGGGTCGGCTATTTATTTGTGCGACTTCATATGTTAAGAAAAACGCACAAATTACCCGCCCGCGTGTTCATCACAGGAAACCTCATGCCACTGCGTATCTGTATTCTGGAAACTGACATCCTCCGCCCCGAACTGGTCGACCAGTATCAGGGCTATGGCCGCATGTTCGAGCAGTTGTTCGCTCAGCAGCCGGTTGCGGCGGAGTTCAGTGTCTACAACGTGGTGGATGGCCATTACCCGCCCGATAGCGAGAAATTCGATGCCTATCTGGTGACGGGCAGCAAGGCTGACTCTTTCGGCAGCGACCCCTGGATTCAGACGCTCAAGGAGTATCTGCTCGAGCGCTACAAGCGTGGCGACAAGCTGCTGGGCATCTGCTTTGGTCACCAGCTACTGGCGTTGCTGCTCGGCGGCAAGGCTGAGCGTGCAGAGCAGGGGTGGGGCGTGGGCGTGCATAGTTATCGTCTGGCGGGCAAGCCCGAGTGGATGAGCCCAGAGCTGGATGAGCTGCAGTTGCTGATCAGCCATCAGGACCAAGTCACTCGCCTGCCGGAAAAGGCCACGCTGCTGGCTTCCAGCGACTTCTGCCCGATTGGTGCCTACCACATCGAGGATCAGGTGTTGTGCTTCCAGGGGCACCCGGAGTTCGTTCACGATTACTCGCGGGCGCTGCTTGAGCTGCGTCAGCAGCATCTTGGCGAGCAGATCTATCAGCAGGGCGTGGATAGCCTCAAACACTCGCAGCAGGGCAGTGCTGTGGCGGAGTGGATGATGCGTTTTGTCGCTCAGGGCAAGCAAGCCAAGGCCTGAGTCTGATATCGAGACATGAAAAAGCCCGGTTAGCCGGGCTTTTTCATGTCTGCTGAGTAAGCACGAAGTAAGGCGAGAGCCGTTCGCTTCTGTTCGGTGGCGGGCTGCTGCGTTGCCGTTTGAGGCTCTCGGCCAGATCCAGGTGATGAGCCAGTTTGTGGCTGCATTCGATGTTGCGCGCCACGGCGCCAGCCGAGCCTTTGCCGATGCCACTGAGGGCCAGCAAGGTGGTCAGCAGCGACAGGCTGGCGAGCACCAACAGGCGGGTGCGGTGATTTTTGATCATGGCCGTTCACTCATCCTTGCGAGCGCGCGCCGAGCAGGGCGGGCAGATGAGCGATCAGGCTCTGTAGTGGGCCTGCTTGTGCAAAGGTCGGGGTGCTTGGCTGGACGGCAGCGTAACTCACGACCAGCACCGTCGAGGTGCTGATCAGGTACAGGCCGATGGCAGCGAGAGCGCCGTTGCGGGCGGCTTGAGAGAGGCGGGACATGTTCTGTGCTCCAGGTCAGGAGTTGGCGTGGGCACAGAATCGCCTAAGTCATTTCGATTGAATAATGGATGCGCGGCAGAGTAACTATCGATAGATTTGATGACTGGCGCGAGCTACCTGCTCGCGATCGCGCCTGGCGTAAGGCCTCATGCCGAGGCCAGTTCCTTGTCCATGCTGCTGATGCATTCGCTCATGGCTTGCTGGCAACGTTCGATCAGCGCGGGCATGTCATCCAGGCTCAGGCCGGCAGTGGGGATGGCCGGCAGCGAGCGAATCATGATGCGGCCGCTGTTCCAGCGATTCAGACGCATGGATTGGCTGTAGTTGCTCACGCACACCGGGATGATCGGTACGCCGGCCGCGATTGCCATCTGAAATGCTCCTTTCTTGAATGGGAGCAGACCGCGGCCGAGGTTGCGCGTACCTTCCGGGAATACCCAGATCGAGGTGTCGCGATTGCGCAGGGTTTCGGTGGTGGTGAGCATCGCGCGCTTGGCGGCGACGGCATTGCTGCGATCGATCAGCACGTTGCCGGCCAGCCAGTAGAGCTGACCGAAGAATGGCACCCATTTGAGACTCTTCTTGCCGATGCTCACGGTACGTTTCGGTACCACGCGGCCCAGCACGTAAAGATCGAAGTTGGACTGGTGGTTGGCGATGATCACGCAGGAACGCTGGTGCTCTAGCAGCGGGCGTACATCGGTCTTCAGCTTCAGGCGCAGCAGGCACAGGGCGGGCAGCGAATAAAGACGGGCGCAGAGGCGGCTGTTGTCCGGATTGAACGGGCGGCACAGGCCGAGCAGCAGGCCGAGCAGGCCGGCCAGGATGAAATGCACGCCCATCAGCAGCATGCGCAAAACGAAGAGCATTGGGGAGAACCGTCAGGGAAGGGGCGCGCAGTGTACGGGCGTTCACTCTGCCGGGCAATTGCTCGAAACCACCGCTTGGCGTGCGTAACGTCCTGAATTGTCGCAGAACTTGTCGGTTTCCATGCCCATGTAGAAAGGGCGCCTTACGGCGCCCTTCAATGCTTACTCGGTCTCTGCCTTGGCCGGCTTGCCTGGCAGCAAACCGTCGGCGCGAAACATTGCCTTGATGCCTCGCACTGCCTGGCGGCTGCGGTCCTGGTTCTCGATCAGGGCGAAGCGCACATGGTCGTCGCCATAGTCGCCAAAACCCAGGCCGGGCGAGACGCAGACCTTGGCTTCTGCCAGCAGCTTCTTGGCGAATTCCAGTGAGCCCAGATGGGCATAGGCGTCGGGAATCTTGGCCCAGATGTACATCGAGGCCTTGGGCTTCTCCACCATCCAGCCGATCTCGTGCAGGCCCTTGACCAACAGGTTACGGCGTTGCCGGTACTGTTCGGCGATATCGCGCACGCACTGCTGGTCACCTTCCAGCGCGGCGATGGCCGCGACCTGCAGCGGGGTGAAGGTGCCGTAGTCGTGGTAGCTCTTGATCCGCGCCAGGGCGCTGACCAGCTCCGGGTTGCCGACCATGAAACCGATCCGCCAGCCGGCCATGTTGTAGCTCTTGGACAGGGTGAAGAACTCCACCGCGATGTCCTTGGCGCCCGGTACCTGCATGATCGACGGCGCTTTCCAGCCGTCGTAGACGATGTCGGCGTAGGCCAGGTCGTGCACCACCAGTACGTCGTACTGTTTGGCCAGGGTGGCTACGCGCTCGAAGAAGTCCAGCTCCACGCACTGTGCGGTGGGGTTGGACGGGAAGCCGAGGATCATCATCTTCGGCTTGGGAATCGACTCGCGAATCGCCCGTTCCAGCTCGGCGAAGAAGTCCACGCCCGGCACCAGCGGTACGGAGCGCACCTGAGCACCGGCGATCACCGCGCCGTAGATGTGGATCGGGTAGCTGGGGTTGGGCACCAGCACGGTATCGCCATGGTCCAGGGTGGCCAGCATCAGGTGCGCCAGTCCTTCCTTGGAGCCGATGGTGACGATGGCTTCGCTTTCCGGATCGATCTCCACGTCGTAGCGGTCCTTGTACCAGCGCGAGATAGCACGGCGCAGGCGAGGAATACCGCGGGAGGTGGAGTATCCGTGGGTGTCTTCACGCTGGGCGACCTGCACGAGCTTCTCGACGATGTGCGGCGGAGTCGCACCGTCGGGGTTGCCCATGGAGAAGTCGATGATGTCTTCACCGCGACGGCGTGCGGCCATCTTCAGTTCGGCGGTGATGTTGAAGACGTAGGGGGGGAGACGATCGATGCGCGCAAAGCGGCGCTTGGCGTTGTCAGCCATGATTTCCTCGGATACGTAAGCGCCCGGAACCGTCCGAGCGACGTTGGCCACTGCGGTGGCCGGCGCTAAAGATAAGGGCTGCCGAACTGCGCTGTCCAGCGCAGTTGCGGGCTAAAACAGCGAATCAGTCGCTTCAGCTCAAGTCATCTTTCAAGCGCAGCAGCAAGGCACCCAGTGCCTCCACATCGGCGTCTTCGGTGCGCCAGGAGCAGAGGCTCAGGCGAAAGGCGGGGCGGCCCTGCCAGACGGTCGGGCCGAACCAGACTTCGCCAGATGCCTGGGCTGCTTGGCGAATGGCAATGGTCTGTTCGTCCGTATCGCCACGCACCAATACCTGGTTCAGCACAACCCGGTTCAGTACCTGATAGCCGGCGTTGCGTAATGTGCTGGCCAGCTCTTCAGCCTGGCGGATATGGCGGTCGATCATCGCTTGCAGGCCGGTGCGGCCCAGATTGGCCAGGGCCGCCCAGATGGCGATGCCACGGGCGCGACGAGAGAACTCCAGTGTCAGGTTCTTCTGCGCATCCTTGCTTGCCGAGGCATAGGCAGCATCGCTGTTCATCGCGGCGGCCAGTGCATTGGCGTCACGGCAGATCGCCATTGCACTGTCGTAAGGGGTGTTCAGCCACTTGTGTCCATCGGTCGTCCAGCTATCTGCCAGCTCGACGCCCTCAAGCAAATGCGCTGAGGATGAGGCTCGTGCCCATAGGCCGAATGCGCCATCGACATGTACCCAGGCGTTAGCCTCGCGAGCGATGGCAATCAGCTCGGCAAAACGGTCGAACTCGCCGGTGTTGACCTCTCCGGCCTGCAATATCAGTAGCGAGCGTTCATCCAGTTCAGGCAGTCGGGCCGGGTCGATACGCCCGTACTCGTCCACTGGTGCATAGTGCAGGTGGTTCATGCCGAAGCCGAGCACGCGCAGCGCTTTCTTCACCGTGATGTGCGCCGTTTCTGCGAGTACGACGCGGATTTGCGGTGCGCCGAGTAATCCGTCGCCATCAAAATCCCAGCCCTGGCGTGCCAGCAACACGCGCCGTGCGGCAGAAATACAGGCCAGGGTGCAGGCGGTCGCACTGGTGCCAAATCCCACGGCGCTCTGATCCGGTAGCCCCAGTGCTTGGCAAACCCAGCGTCCGGCAATCTTCTCCAGCCGATCAGCGACTGGCGAATTGTCGAAGGACGAGGCGCATTGATCCCAGGCCAGTACCAGGCGTTCCGCAGCTGCTGCCACCGGCAGTGTCGCGCCGATGACGAAACCGAAGTAACGCGCGGCATTACTCGCCACGGTAGCCGGTGAGCCAATTTCGTCGAGCTGGCAGAGTACCTGATCGGCAGCATGGCCTTGCTCTGGCAGGGACTGGTCGAAGGTGGCCAGGGCGGCGATGGCTGAGGCGTCGGGGAAGACCCGGCGCGTGGGAATGCTGTCCAGGTAGGCCAAGGCGCGGCGGTCGGCTTCGGCCAGCAGGTCGTGTTCGGTCATCAGGGAATCCTCGGCTTGGGACTGTCTACCCTAGCCGAGCCCTGCAGAGCGCGGCATACACAGGCGCCAACGAAGGCGGCTGCAACAGTTGCCCGAGTGATACAGTCCGTACCGATACAGTGAACTGTTTCAGCGGTACAGTTGCTCAGCCGCCGAGCATGTCGTGCATCGCAATGATCTGCTCGGCCACCTGGATCAGTTTCTGCTGGCGGCTCATGGCCTGGCGCCGCATCAAAGTGTAGGCCTCTTCCTCGTTGCAGCTCTTCATCTTCATCAGCAGACCCTTGGCCAGCTCCACGCGCTTGCGTTCGGCCAACTGTGCGTCGCGCGCCTGCAACTGTGCGCGCAGTGCCTGATCGCTCTCGAAGCGGGCCATGGCCACGTCGAGGATCGGTTGCAGGCGCTGGGCGTGGATGCCCTCGACGATATAGGCACTGACGCCGCTCTGGATCGCCTGGCGCATCACGCCGGGGTCGTGCTCGTCGGTGAACATCACGATCGGCCGTGGCTGGTCGCGGCTGACCAGCACCACCTGCTCCATCACGTCGCGGCCGGGGGATTCGGTGTCGATCAGGATGACGTCGGGGCGCACCGCCTCGACCCGCTCAGGCAGGTCGATGGTCAGGCCGGATTCGTCGATCACCTCGAAACCCGCTTCGATCAGGGCACATTTCAGGCGGCCGACTTTCTTCGGGGTGTCGTTGATCAGAAGGATACGCAGCATCGGACGCTCTCCCGGCAATTACAGGGCGACAGCCGAGCTGTCGGCCAGGGCATGGAGGCGGAAGCTGCGCGCGTAGGCGGCCGGGTCGCTGCCGTCCCAACACGTGCCGTCCTGCAGGATGGAGCTACGCATTTCCCCCGGCACCGGTATGCCCAGCGTCGATGCGGCCTCGCGGTACAGGGCCAGTTGCTGGACCTGGCGGGCCACCTCCAGGTAGTCGGGATCGCTACGCAACAGGCCCCAGCGACGGAACTGGGTCATGAACCACATGGCGTCGGACAGATAGGGATGGTTGACCAGCCCGCCGGCATGAAAGCGCAGCGGATGCTCATCCTGCCAGGCATGGCCGAGGCCGTCCTGATAGTGGCCGAGAAAACGCGGGGTGATCGCCGAAACCGGTGCGTTGACGTATTCGCTACCGCTGAGTAGCAGGGCGGTGCTGCGTTTGTTTTCTTCGCTCTCATCGATGAAGCGTGCAGCGTCGAGCACCGCCATGATCAAGGCGCGGGCGGTATTGGGGTTCTGCTCGGCGAAGGCGCGGGTACAGCCCAGCACCTTTTCCGGGTGATCTGGCCAGATCGCCTGAATGGTGGTGACGGTGCAGCCGAGCTGTTCATCGACGGCCTTGGCGGTCCAGGGTTCGCCAACGCAGAAACCGTCGATGCGTTTGGCTTCCAGGTGTTCGACCATCTGTGGCGGCGGCACCACCACGCTGTCGACGTCGCGCAGTGGATGGATGCCCTGGCTGGCCAGCCAGTAGTAAAGCCACATTGCGTGGGTGCCGGTGGGAAAGGTCTGGGCGAAGGTCAGGCGTGCTTCATGCTGGTGCACGTATTGGCGCAGTGCTTCGCCGCTGGTCACGCCAGCGTCTTGCAGGGTGTGCGACAGGTTGATGCTCTGGCCGTTCTGGTTCAGCCCCATGAGCACGGCCATATCCGTGGCCGCGGCACCACCAAGGCCCAGCTGCACGCCATAGATCAGCCCATACAGGCTGTGGGCGGCGTCCAGCTCGCCGCTGAGCAGGCGGTCGCGCGAGCTGGCCCAGGACGTCTGACGTTGCAGTCTGAGGCTCAGCCCATACTTTTCGGCAAAGCCCTGAGTCGCGGCGACGATCACCGAGGCCGAATCGCTCAGCACCATGAAGCCGATGTTCAGCATGCTCTTCTCCGGGGCGTCGCTACCCCAGGCCCAGGCCAGGGCATCGTCGCGCGGGGTGTCGTGTTCGCTCATGCAGCTTCCTTAGCTTCACGCAAAAAACGTTGATTCATGGACGGCTGCCCATAAAAAAGCGTCGTACCAGATCCAGGCGCGAAAGCTCCGGGATTCGATACGACGCCGTTGTCGATCAAGCCGTTTCCGACGTTGGAAGGGCCTTTGCAGTGAGATGAAGCAAGGCATATGCCAGTGCCCGTTGAGGCCTCAGCGCTCGAGCATCTGCTTGACGCTGCTTTGCGGAATCTGCTGCTTGCGACCCTCGCTGTCAGTGAATTCGAGCATGCCAGTGTCCTTGTCCAGTTCCGGCTTGCCATCGCTGGTGAGCATCTGGCCATCGGTGGTGGTGATGATGTATTCGCTGGCGCAGCCGGCCAGTCCAAACAGGCACAGGGCGACGATGATCCATGGCTTCATGATGGGCTCCTGAATGGTTCTCGGGGGAACTCCCCATTTCAGAAGGTAGACGGTGGCGCATCGGCTGCAAGCCGGGGGCGGCAAAAGGCATTTGGCTTAGATATAAAAAAGCCCCGCACTAGGCGGGGCTCCTTTCACTGCGCTTTGATCAGGCCTGAACGACCGGGATCTTGGCGCTAGCTGCGGCTTCGCGGAACTCGGCGATCTGGTCGAAGCTGAGGTAGCGGTAAACATCGGCAGCCATGCTGTCGATGTTCTTCGCATACTCCATGTACTCCTCGACGGTCGGCAGCTTGCCCAGGATGGAAGCGACAGCGGCCAGCTCGGCAGAAGCCAGGTACACGTTGGCACCATCGCCCAGACGGTTCGGGAAGTTACGCGTCGAGGTCGATACCACGGTGGAGTTCGCCGCCACACGTGCCTGGTTACCCATGCACAGCGAGCAACCCGGCATTTCCATGCGGGCACCGGCCTTGCCGTAGATGCCGTAGTAGCCTTCTTCGGTCAGCTGGTGAGCGTCCATCTTGGTCGGCGGCGACAGCCACAGACGGGTCGGGATGGAACCCTTGACCTTGTCCAGCAGCTTGCCGGCCGCGCGGAAGTGGCCGATGTTGGTCATGCACGAACCGATGAACACTTCGTCGATCTTCTCGCCCTGAACGGTCGACAGCAGACGCGCGTCGTCCGGGTCGTTCGGCGCGCACAGCACAGGCTCCTTGACGTCGGCCAGGTCGATTTCGATGATTTCGGCGTATTCGGCGTCCTTGTCGGCGCTGAGCAGGACCGGGTTGGCCAGCCAGGCTTCCATCGCTTGGGCGCGACGCTCCATGGTGCGTGCATCGCCGTAGCCTTCGCTGATCATCCAGCGCAGCAGGGTGATGTTCGACTTCAGGTACTCGGCAATGGCTTTTTCCGGCAGCTTGATGGTGCAACCTGCAGCGGAGCGCTCGGCAGAGGCGTCGGACAGTTCGAACGCTTGCTCGACGGTCAGTTCGTCCAGGCCTTCGATTTCCAGGATGCGGCCGGAGAAGGCGTTGATCTTGCCTTTCTTCTCGACGGTCAGCAGGCCCTTCTGGATGGCGTAGTAAGGGATGGCGTGTACCAGGTCACGCAGGGTGATGCCCGGTTGCAGCTTGCCCTTGAAGCGCACCAGCACCGACTCCGGCATATCCAGCGGCATGACGCCAGTGGCAGCGGCGAAGGCGACCAGGCCGGAACCGGCCGGGAAGGAGATGCCGATCGGGAAGCGGGTGTGCGAGTCACCACCGGTACCGACAGTGTCCGGCAGCAACATGCGGTTCAGCCAGCTGTGGATGATGCCGTCGCCCGGACGCAGGGACACGCCGCCACGGGTGCGGATGAAATCCGGCAGGGTGTGGTGGGTAGTGACGTCGATCGGCTTCGGATAGGCCGCAGTGTGGCAGAAGGACTGCATCACCAGATCAGCGGAGAAGCCCAGGCACGCCAGGTCTTTCAGCTCGTCGCGGGTCATCGGGCCAGTGGTGTCCTGGGAGCCGACGGTGGTCATTTTCGGTTCGCAATAGGTGCCCGGACGGACGCCTTTGCCTTCCGGCAGACCGCAGGCCTTGCCGACCATTTTCTGAGCCAGGGTGTAGCCCTTGCCAGTGTCGACCGGTGCTTCCGGCAGTTTGAACAGGTCGGTTGGGCCCAGGCCCAGCTCGGCGCGCGCTTTCTCGGTCAGGCCGCGGCCGACGATCAGCGGTATACGGCCGCCAGCGCGAACTTCGTCGAGCAGTACCGGGGTCTTCAGTTCGAAGGTGGTGATGACTTCGTCGGTACCGTGCTTGCAGACTTTGCCAGCGTGCGGGTACAGGTCGATCACGTCGCCCATGTTGATGTTCGACACATCGAATTCGATCGGCAGGGCGCCGGCGTCTTCCATGGTGTTGTAGAAGATCGGAGCAATCTTGGAGCCGAAGCAGAAGCCGCCGCCGCGCTTGTTCGGCACGTACGGGATGTCGTCGCCGAAGAACCACAGCACCGAGTTGGTGGCGGACTTACGCGAGGAACCGGTACCGACCACGTCACCGACGTAGGCGATCGGGAAGCCTTCGCCACGCATTTGCTCGATCTGCTTCATCGGGCCAATGGAGCCTTGCACGTCCGGCACGATGCCATCGCGGGCCATTTTCAGCATGGCTAGGGCGTGCAGCGGGATGTCAGGGCGCGACCAGGCGTCCGGGGCAGGGGACAGGTCGTCGGTGTTGGTTTCGCCAGTGACCTTGAACACGCGCAGGCTGATCTTGTCGGCCAGGGTCGGGCGTTTCTTGAACCACTCGCCATCAGCCCAGGACTGCAGCACGGCTTTCGCGTTAGCGTTGCCGGCTTTGGCTTTTTCAGCCACGTCGTGGAAGGCGTCGAACATCAGCAGGGTGTGCTTGAGCTGTTCTGCGGCAACGGCGGCCAGTTCGGCGTCGTCCAGCAACTCGACCATAGTGGCGATGTTGTAGCCGCCCTGCATGGTGCCCAGCAGCTCGACAGCGCGTTGCTTGCTGATCAGCGGGGAAGTGGTTTCGCCCTTGGCGATGGCAGAGAGGAAACCAGCCTTGACGTAGGCGGCTTCATCGACGCCTGGCGGTACGCGGTTGGTGATCAGGTCTACGAGGAATTCTTCTTCGCCAGCCGGCGGGTTTTTCAGCAGCTCGACCAGGCCTGCGGTTTGTTCGGCGTTCAGCGGCTGGGGCACGATACCCTGAGCGGCACGCTCTGCTACGTGTTTGCGATAGGCTTCAAGCACAGTTATTACCCTCATCAGTGGTCCCAAAGGGTTGTCCGGGACGCGATCCAGATACCCATGAACCAGGCGCTTTTCGACTTTATGAGCCGAGCAGCCGAGGTTTCATGAGTCTCTTGTAGAAGCTGCTTTCAAAGTTTTACGCCGGCAGGACGGTTTCTGATGAGGGCTGACGCAGACGCTCGGGGGGACTCCAAGTGGCTGCGCCGCCATCGTACCTGCAGGATCGACTGTGCTCGTGACGCTTTGAAAACAGCTTCCAACGGACATTGGCGCCATAAAAGGCGGGCCGATTCTAATGGAAAGCGCGAATAAAGTTAAGTCGATGTCCCCGTATCGGCAGGGGTGATCTGGATTAGACAAAGGGCTAAGATGCCAGGCCGTTTTGCTGTTTATGTTGTTTCGCCATGTCCAATCAGCGCATCAAGACGCCCTGCGTGGGGCTGTGCTCAACCGTTTACGGCGATGTCGTGTGCCGCGGTTGCAAGCGCTTCCATCATGAGGTGATCAACTGGAACAGCTACAACGACGACGAGAAGCGCGCCGTCTGGACGCGTCTGGAAGTGCTGCTGGTGCAGGTGATGGCGGGCAAGGTCGAGGTATTCGATGAGCAGCGTCTACGTAGTCAGCTGGAACAGCGGCAGATTCGTTTCGTGCCGCAACAGTCGCCTTACTGCTGGGCCTATCAGCTGATCGCGCGTGGCGCGCGGATGATCAATCAGCTGGAGGCATACGGCATGGTCGTACTGCCTGAATTCCGCAATTGGGCGCTGCCCGAATTGCGTGACGCCATCGACCGCGAATTCTTCCTGCTCTCTGAAGCACACTACGAGCGCTACATCGCGCCCAAGTTTCTGCGAGAAGGCCTGGAAGTGCGGGTCTAGCCGCAGGCCAGTTGTTGAAATGCCGCTCTGTCCAGAGCGGCATTTTCATTTGTGCAGGTGCTTCAGCGCTGCGCCACCAACTCTTCGAGGTGGGCGATGATTTCGTCCGGCTTGAGCACTAGCACGTCACTTTCCAGCGTGTCGAGTATGGCTTCGGCGGTGTTGCCGATCAGGGCACCGGATAGCCCGGTGCGCGCCACCGTGCCGATCACCGTGACAGCCGCATCGAGCTGGTGGGCAACTTGCGGAATTACCACGTCGGCTGGGCCTTCAAGCACATGCAGGCGCTCGTCGCTGATGTCGTATTCGGCCTGGAAACTGCGGCATTGCTCGCGGTAGCGGGCCTCGATGGTTTCCTTTAGCTGAAAGGTCGGATCGGCAGCTGACAGCATCGGGGTCGGATGCGCGGTGGTCACGTGCAGCGTGCCCTTGGCCAGGCCGGCGATATCGTAACCATGGCTGATGATGCCGGCATGCAGGGTGCGGTGCTCGCCATCGGCGTTACCGACGTCCACGGCAGCGAGGATGTTCCCACCGGTCCAGGGGCGCTCGGTCTTGACCATCAGCACCGGGCCTGGGCAATAGCGCAGCAACTTCCAGTCTTCCGGGGTGAGCAGGGCCTTTTTCAGTGGGTTGTCCGGCAGATGTTGCTTGATCACCAATCCACAGCCTTCAGCCTGCTGCACGGCGATGATGGTCTGGTGCGGGTTGTCATGCCAGGACTGCTGGGTGGAAACGCTGAAACCTTCTTCGCCGAGACTGCTGCTGAGATCGCCAAGCCAGTCGTTGTGGTCGCCTTTCTTGTCGCACACCAGCAGGTGCAGGTGCGACTGGGTGACTCCCGCTATCAGTTTTGCCCGTTTCAGCGCGAGGCCTTCGGGGTGCTGGGGCTCCATCACCACCAGAATGCTACGGATCGCTTGCATGGTCGTCTCCCTGAGAGTGAATAGCGCTTATCCAACTATAGGTGCGTCATTACCAGCCGCTTCTTGACCTGTATCAACGGCGTGCTGGTCGTCCGGTCTGCCACTCGTATAATGGCCCGCCATTTCCAACCTCGCCAGCACCGAGAGCGCTTCAAATATGATGTCAAATACCCAGCATGTTCCGAGTAATGGTGAGGAACCTGTCACGATCCTGCAGGAAATTCTCGAGTTTCTCGGTGGTGTCGCCACCCCCGACGCCTGGCTGGACGAGGCCTTGCGCCAGCAGGAGATCCTTCTGCTCGACCACCGCAACCTGGAATACAAGGCCGCACAGACGGCACTGAGCCTGATGGGGCGCTACCTGACCAAGACCGAATTGACCGCGAGAATGTCGCGTTTGGCTCGTGAGGAACTGGTGCACTTCGAGCAGGTGAGCAAGATCATTCGTGGGCGTGGTATCGAGGTTCGCCATGTGTCCGCCTCGCGCTACGCCGCGGGGCTGCGTGCACTGTTGCGCGGTGGCGAAGTGGAGCGGTTGGTGGATGTGCTGGTGGTCGGCGCATTCATCGAGGCGCGCTCCTGCGAGCGCTTCGCCGCGCTGGTACCGCGTCTGGATGCCGAGCTGGCCAAGTTCTACGCCGGATTGCTGGAGAGCGAAGGGCGTCACTACCGTGGGTATCTCAAGCTCGCCTACCTGTATGGCGATGCGGCCGATGTGGACGCGCGTATCGAGGTGGTGCGGGCGGTGGAGCGGGAACTGATCACCAAGCCGGATGAGCAGTTCCGTTTCCATAGCGGTGTGCCTGCAGAAAGCAGCCGTGAAGCAGTTTTCCAATAATTGTAGGAGCGGCTTCAGCCGCGAAAACGGTGATAGTGGTCTTCGCGGCTGAAACGCAATACCGTCCAGCTGCTCCTACAAGGTCAGGTCGAGTCGAACAGGGTGGGGCTTTCGTAGCCCGGATTTCATCCGGCTACTGTGAGAGTGGCGTCAACTCGAACGGCGCCTGATTGAAGCCCTGGTCATCGACCTGCAATGCCCAGCCCTGACTATCCCAGTCCCCCAGCACGATGCGCCGTGCCGGTTGGCCGTTCACCTCCAGCTCATGTACCGCCGGCCTATGGGTATGGCCATGGATCAGCGTGCGTACGCCGTACTCGTCCATCACCTTGACCACTTCCTGCGGCGTGACATCGACGATATCGCTGGCCTTCATCCGTGTCTGCGCGCGGCTTTCGTTGCGCAGTTTGCGCGCCAGCTTCTGTCGGGTGCTGAGCGGCAGGTTGCGCAGAATCAGCAGTGACAGCGGGTTGCGCAGCCAGCGGCGCAGTTTCATGTAGCCGACATCGAGGGTGCATAGGCTGTCGCCATGCATCAGCAGCACGGGCTCGCCGCCTATCTGCACTTTGTGCGGGTCGCTCAGCAGGGTGCAGCCCGCCTCGCGGCAGAACGCCTTGCCGATAAGGAAGTCGCGATTGCCATGCATCAGGTAGATGCGCGTGCCGGCATCACTCAGCTCGCGCAGGGCGCGGGCGATCTCGTGTTGAAAGGGCGTCATGCCGTCGTCGCCGATCCAGACTTCGAAGAAGTCGCCGAGGATGTACAGCGCCTCGGCCTGGCGTGCGCGGGTGACGAGAAAATGCAGAAACGCCCGGGTGATATCCGGGCGTTTCTCTTCGAGGTGCAGATCGGAGATCAGCAGAATCATCGATTCACTCGGCTACGACTTCGGCCTTCTCGATGATCACGTCGTCCACCGGTACGTCCTGGTGGCCGGATTTCATGGTGGTGGCGACGCCCTTGATCTTCTCGACCACGTCCATGCCTTCGACCACTTCACCGAATACGGCGTAGCCCCAGCCCTGAACGGTCGGCGCGCTGTGGTTGAGGAAGGCGTTGTCGGCGACGTTGATGAAGAACTGCGCGCTGGCCGAATGCGGCTCCATGGTGCGGGCCATGGCGATGGTGCCGACCTTGTTGGCGACGCCGTTGTTGGCTTCGTTCTTGATCGGTGCGCGGGTCGGTTTCTGTTTCATGCCTGGCTCGAAACCGCCGCCCTGGATCATGAAATTGCCGATTACGCGGTGGAAAACGGTGCCGTCGTAATGACCTTCCTTCACGTATTGCTCGAAGTTGGCCACGGTTTCCGGGGCCTTGTCGGCGAACAGGTTCAGGGTGATGACGCCGTGGTTGGTGTGCAGTTTGATCATGATCGTATCCGTGAAGAGACAGGTTCGAGCCGATGGCTCGGGGGTGAACAGCGCTTGTCAGGGTGGTATGCACCCTGTCAGGGGCTTGACAGGTTGGTTATGATACGGACTTTGCCCGAAGCGGCCTACCCTGTGCCGCGCCAGTATTGTTAAGGACACCATGAGCAAGCCTACCGTCGAAAAAGCTGCCAACTTCCTGCGCCCCATCGTCCAGGCCGATCTGGACAGCGGCAAGCACGCCAAGATCGTGACCCGCTTCCCGCCGGAGCCCAACGGCTACCTGCACATCGGTCATGCCAAGAGCATCTGCCTGAACTTCGGCCTGGCCGATGAGTTCGGCGGTCAGTGCAACCTGCGTTTCGACGACACCAACCCGGCCAAGGAAGACCAGGAATACATCGACGCGATCAAGGCCGATGTCGAGTGGCTGGGCTTCAAGTGGGCCGGCGAGGAGCGCTACGCCTCCAACTATTTCGACCAACTGCATGCCTGGGCCGTCGAGCTGATCAAGGCGGGCAAGGCCTTCGTCTGCGACCTGAACGCCGAGGAAATGCGCGAGTACCGCGGCAACCTGACCGAGCCGGGCAAGAACAGCCCGTTCCGCGAGCGCAGCGTCGAGGAAAACCTCGATCTGTTCGCCCGCATGAAGGCCGGTGAGTTCCCCGACGGCGCCCGTTCGCTGCGTGCCAAGATCGACATGGCCTCGCCGAACATCAACCTGCGTGACCCGATCCTCTACCGCATCCGCCATGCCCACCACCACCAGACTGGTGACAAGTGGTGCATCTACCCGAGCTACGACTTCACCCACGGCCAGTCGGACGCCATCGAGGGCATCACTCACTCCATCTGCACCCTGGAGTTTGAGGACCATCGTCCGCTGTACGAGTGGTTCCTGACCAACCTGTCGGTACCGGCGCAGCCGCGTCAGTACGAGTTCGCCCGGCTGAACCTGAACTACACCATCACCAGCAAGCGCAAACTCAAGCAACTGGTGGACGAAAAGCACGTCAACGGTTGGGACGACCCGCGCATGTCGACGCTGTCCGGCTACCGTCGCCGTGGCTATACCCCGGCTTCGATCCGCGCCTTCTGCGACATGATCGGCGTCAACCGCGCCGGTGGTCTGGTGGACATCGGCATGCTCGAGTTCGCCATTCGTGACGACCTGGACGCCAACGCCGCGCGTGCCATGTGTGTGCTCAAACCTCTGAAGGTGGTGATCACCAACTACCCGCAAGGCCAGGTCGAGAACCTGGAGCTGGCGCGCCATCCCAAGCAAGACATCGGCACTCGCGTGCTGCCGTTCTCCCGCGAGATCTACATCGACGCCAGCGATTTCGAAGAAACCCCGCCGGACGGCTTCAAGCGCCTGATCCCGGGTGGTGAAGTGCGCCTGCGTGGCAGCTACGTGATTCGTGCCGACGAGGCTGTCAAAGACGCTGCCGGCAATATCGTCGAGCTGCGTTGCTCTTACGACGAGAACACCCTGGGCAAGAACCCGGAAGGCCGCAAAGTCAAGGGCGTGATCCACTGGGTGCCGGCCGCCGAGAGCGTCGAGTGCGAAGTGCGCCTGTACGATCGTCTGTTCCGCTCGGCCAACCCCGAGAAAGCGGAAGAGGGCGGTAGCTTCCTCGACAACATCAACCCGGATTCGCTGGTGGTGCTCACCGGTTGCCGCGCCGAGCCGTCGCTGGCCAAGGCAGCAGCTGAGGATCGCTTCCAGTTCGAGCGCGAAGGCTACTTCTGCCTGGACAAGGACTCGACTGCCGATGCGTTGGTGTTCAACCGTACCGTCACCCTGCGCGATTCCTGGGGTCAGTAAATGGCACTTTCCATCTACAACACCCTGAGCAAGGTCAAAGAACCGTTCAAGCCTTTGGAAGGCAACAGCGTGCGCATGTACGTCTGCGGCATGACCGTCTACGACTTCTGCCACATCGGCCACGCCCGCGTGATGGTCGCCTTCGACGTGGTCACCCGCTGGCTGCGTCAGCGCGGCTACGACGTGACCTACGTGCGTAACATCACCGACATCGACGACAAGATCATCAAGCGCGCCAACGAGAACGGCGAGTCGTTCGAGGCGCTGGTCGAGCGCATGATCGCGGCGATGCACGAGGACGAAGGTCGTCTGAACGTACTGCGCCCGGACATCGAACCGCGCGCTACCGGCCATATCACCGGCATGCACCAGATGATCCAGACCCTGATCGACAAGGGCTTTGCCTACGCGCCGGGTAATGGCGACGTGTACTACCGCGTCGGCAAGTTCGTTGGTTACGGCAAGCTGTCGCGCAAGAAGATCGAAGACCTGAAGATCGGTGCGCGCATCGAGGTCGACGAGGCCAAGGAAGACCCGCTGGACTTCGTCCTGTGGAAGGGTGTCAAGCCGGGCGAGCCGAGCTGGGAGTCGCCTTGGGGCGCAGGCCGTCCGGGCTGGCATATCGAGTGCTCGGTGATGTCCACCTGCTGCCTGGGCGAGACCTTCGACATTCATGGCGGCGGTCCGGATCTGGTGTTCCCGCACCACGAGAACGAGATCGCGCAGAGCGAGGCAGCCACCGGCAAGCAATACGCCAACGCCTGGATGCACGCTGGCGCGGTGCGCGTGGATGGCGAGAAGATGTCCAAGAGCCTGGGCAACTTCTTCACCATCCGCGAGGTGCTGGAGAAGTATCACCCGGAAGTGGTGCGCTACCTGCTGGTGTCCAGCCACTACCGCAGCCCGATCAATTACTCGGAAGAGAGTCTCAAGGAAGCTAAGGGCGCTCTGGAGCGCTTCTACAACGGCCTCAAAGGCCTGCCGGAAGCTACGCCTGCTGGTGGCGAAGCCTTCGTCGAGCGTTTCGGCGCCGCGATGGACGACGATTTCAACTCGCCAGAAGCCTGCGCGGTGCTGTTCGAGATGATTCGTGAGGTCAACCGCCTGCGTGAATCCGACGTGCAGGCTGCTGCTGACCTGGCCGCCCAGCTCAAGCAACTGGCCAGCGTGCTTGGCGTGCTGCAGCTCGAACCCGATGCATTCCTCCAGGCCGGAGCTGCTGGCAAGGTCGATGCCGCCGAAGTCGAGGCGCTGATCGCCGCGCGCCTGAAGGCTCGCGCGGACAAGAACTGGGCGGAAAGCGACCGTATCCGTGACCAGCTCACCGCCATGGGCGTGGTGCTGGAAGACGGTAAGGGTGGTACCACCTGGCGCCTGGCCGAGTAAGTACTGCGCTGAACGACAAAGGCCGCTATCCAGCGGCCTTTGTCGTTTCTGGGACAAGCGTTAGCGTGGTTGGCGAGCGTCGAAACGCTCCGCCCAGCGGTGCTCGCGAAATCGCTCGACGATGAAGTCGATGAATACTCGCGTCTTGGCCGGCAGCAGCTTCTGCGCGCTGAAGTACAGGCTCAGGCTGCCGGTGTCGACGTACCAGTCCGGTAATACCCGCTGCAGGCTGCCGCGTTGCAGATAGGGCAGCGCGTGGACGGTGCTGACCAGGGTGATGCCAAGGCCTTGTAGGGCGGCATGGCAAGCTGCCTCGGGATCATTCATGGTCATGCGCTGCTGCAGTTCGAGGGTGGCTTGCTGATCATCACGAGTGCGTAGCGGCCAGCTGCGCACGCGGCCCGTCTGCGGCGAGCGAATCAGAATGCCGTCATGCTGCGTCAGATCTTCCGGTCGTGCGATGGGAGCGTGTCTGGCCAGGTAGGCCGGTGCCGCCAGCAGCACTCGGTGGGCAGGCGCCAGTTGCCGGGCAATCGCGCCGGGAGGCAATTCGAAGCCGCCGCCGATGGCCGCGTCGAAACCCTCACCGATGAGATCGACGGCACGGTTGTCGAAGTGCCAGTCCGGGCTGATCGCCGGATAGCGCGTGAGGAAATCGGCCAGGTGCGGCAGGATGTAGTCGCGGCCGAAGGCCACGCCCATGCTCACCTTCAACGTACCCGCAGGTTGCCCCTGGCTGCTCGCCAGGTTCGCCACAGCGCCCTGAATGCTCGCCAGACCGCCTGACACCTCTGCAAGAAAACGCTCGCCGGATTCGGTCAGCGTCAGCCGGCGTGTGCTGCGCAGGAACAGGCGCACGCCGAGGTTGGACTCCAGGCGGGCAACGTTCTTGCCAACGGCGGCCGGAGTCAAACCCAGGCGCCGCGCGGCTTCGGCGAAGCTGCCTGCCTCTGCGGTGCGGACGAAGCACTCGATGCTGCTGAGGGTTTCCATGGTCGCTTCATAAACCTTTGGTATCGACTGAATGTCGTGATTGCTAGCTTATCGGTTTTGAATCTCGGGTGAATACTGGGGGCGTGTTCCATTCAACCCCTCAGTTTTAGGAGATTTCCCATGAGCACTCAGAAAACCCTCGAAAACAAGGTCGCCTTCATCCAGGGCGGCTCCCGCGGCATCGGTGCCGCCATTGCCCAGCGCCTGGCAAAAGAAGGTGCTGCCGTTGCGCTGACCTATGTTTCATCGGCGGCAGGTGCCCTCGATGTGGTGCGTGAGATCGAAGCCGCTGGCGGCCGCGCCATCGCGATTCAGGCCGATAGCCGTGACGAGCAGGCCATTCGCGGCGCCATCCGCCATGCGGTGGATGCCTTCGGTCGTCTCGATATCCTGGTGAACAATGCCGGTGTGCTGGCGGTGGCGCCGATCGATGAATTCAGCATCGAGGATCTGGATCGTATCCTGGACGTCAACGTGCGCAGCGTGGTGATCGCTAGCCAGGAGGCTGCGAGGCTGATGGGCGAGGGTGGTCGCATCATCACCATCGGCAGCACCAACGCCGAGCGCATGCCATTCGCCGGTGGTTCGGTCTATGCGCTGAGTAAGGCCGCAGTGGCTGGTTTCACCAAGGGCCTGGCGCGTGACCTGGGGCCGCGCGGCATCACCGTCAACAATGTGCAGCCCGGCCCGGTTGATACCGACATGAACCCGGATCAGGGTGATTTTGCCGAGTCGCTGAAGCAGACCATGGCCCTGCCGCGTTATGGCAAGGCCGAAGAAATCGCCAGCTTCGTCGCCTATCTGGCCGGCCCCGAGGCGGCCTACATCACTGGGGCGAACCTGACCATCGACGGCGGCTTCTCGGCCTGAGCAGGCAGGTAGGGTGGTGCCACCTGCTGTCTGGTCGAGTAAGCCTCACACTTAACGACAAAGGCCGCGCTTCCGAGTGGCCTTTGTCGTTTCGGTTTCTTCTGCGTTGCGAGTGAGTTGGCGAGTCTGTAATGGGCGTTTCAGATGACGGAGGCAGAATTTCGCAAGTGTGGTGGTCAGATTTTCGATTTTTTTTGCCGATGCGACAGTCAGTTACGCCAGTTCGACAGCTCGTCCGCCAACTGTGCTGCTGATGGACGCTTTTCGTTAGTATGCGCGCCTTATCGTGTCCGTGGCGCCACAAGCGCCTGGCGATGCCTGCAGTGGTTCGAGCCAAAACGCTCGGGTGACGTTTCCCCGATCCCTCAAGGAAACCCCCGCAACTCTTCGATTTCCTGTCTGTGGTATTTCCCTTTATGACTCGTTTGAAAGGCTCGGACCTCCTGGCCCTCGGCTTTATGACATTTGCGTTGTTTCTCGGCGCAGGCAATATCATCTTCCCGCCCAGTGCCGGTCTGGCTGCGGGGGAGAACCTGTTTCCTGCCGCCATCGGTTTTCTGCTGACCGGTGTCGGCCTGCCGCTGTTGACTGTGGTGGCCCTGGCCCGCGTGGGCGGCGGTATGGATCTGCTCACCGCGCCACTGGGTAAGGTGGCGGGTGCAATCCTTGCGGTAGCGGTGTACCTGGCCATCGGCCCGCTGTTCGCTACGCCGCGCACCGCCGTGGTGTCCTTCGAGATGGGCATCGCGCCGTTCACCGGCAACGACGGTGCGCCACTGCTGATCTATACCCTGGTGTATTTCGCGGCTGTGCTGTTCCTCTCGCTCAATCCCGGTCAACTGGTCGATCGTATCGGTAAATTCATCACGCCGGTCCTGTTGGCTGCGCTGCTGGTGTTGGGCGGTGCTGCGCTGTTCGCGCCTGCTGGCGAGATTGGCGCTGTAGCTGAAAGCTACCGTGACGCGCCGTTGGTGCAGGGCTTCCTGCAGGGGTATCTGACCATGGATACCTTGGGCGCACTGGTGTTTGGCATCGTGATCGCCAGCGCCATTCGTGACCGTGGTGTTAGCGATGCCGGTCTCGTCACACGTTACTCGGTGATCGCTGGCGTCATCGCCGCCACCGGTTTGTCGCTGGTTTATCTGGCGCTGTTCTACCTCGGCGCTACCAGCCAGGGCATCGCGGGTGATGCGCAGAACGGTGTGCAGGTGCTGACCACTTACGTGCAGCACACCTTCGGTACCACCGGCAGCCTGCTGCTGGCAGTGGTTATCACCCTGGCCTGCCTGACCACTGCGGTTGGCCTGCTGACTGCGTGTGGTGAGTTCTTCAGCAAGCTGTTGCCGGTTTCCTACCGTAGCGTGGTGATCGTCTTCGGCCTGTTCAGTCTGGTGGTGGCCAATCAGGGCCTGACTCAACTGATCAGTTTCTCGATTCCGGTTCTGGTAGGGCTTTATCCGCTGGCTATCGTTCTGGTTGCGCTGAGCCTGGCCAACCGCCTGTGGATCTCCCAGTCGCTGGTTTTCGTTCCGGTGATGGCCGTTACGCTGGTCTTCGGCGTTGCCGACGGTGTTGCCGCGACTCCCTGGGCGGACAAGGTCCCCGCGTGGTTCGGGCAGTTGCCGTTGGCCGGCCAGAGCCTGGGCTGGCTGCTGCCGGTGGCGGTGACGCTGGTTCTGGTGGTGGCGCTGGATCGCATCCTGGGCCTGCGTCAGAGCGCTACTGCTGCGTAAGGCGCGCTCGAAACAAAACTAAGGCTGCCCACGAGGCGGCCTTTTTTGTCGAACAAGGAAAGAGGCAGCCTGGCTATAATCCTTCGCAGTCTTACAAGGAGTTGGCATGCTCAACAGCTACCCGTATTTGCCTCATTTTCTGGCCGCGCTGTGGTTCGTTCTGTGCTGGGGCGGCTACACCCGCTATGCCTCGGCAAAAGCGCAAACCACTCCCTGCCTCGCCAGTGTCCTGCATCTCTACCGTGAAGACTGGATGCGCCGCATGCTGCTGCGCGACAATCGCATTGCCGACGCCAACGTGATCGGTAACCTCGAGCGTAATGCCTCGTTCTTCGCCTCCAGCACGCTGATTATCCTGGCCGGTATCCTCACCGTACTGGGCGCTTCCGACCGTGCACTGTCACTGCTGGCCGACATTCCCTTCGTGCAGCAAGCCAGTCGTGGTCTATCCGAGATCAAGTTGCTGTGCCTGGGCATCATCTTCGTCTATGCCTTCTTCACCTTCAGTTGGTGCATGCGCCAATACAACTTCGCAGCGGTGCTGGTGGGTTCGGCGCCAATGCTGGGCGAGCGGCATGTCACCGAGCAGGAGCGCAAGGCTTTCGCCGAGCGCACGGCGCGGGTGATTTCGATGGCGGCCAACCAGTTCAACTTCGGTTTGCGCGCCTATTATTTCGGTATGGCAACCCTGTCCTGGTTCATCAATCCATGGTTCTTCATGCTGGTGACTGCCGGCGTTGTCGTGGTGCTGTATCGCCGAGAATTCCACTCCGATGTTCTGGAAGTGATGGTCTATACGCCAACGCCGGCCGCCGAGGTGGCCAAGGAGAAGAGTGAATGAGTCTGCCGTTCTGGTGCGTCTTCATCAGCGCCTTGTTGATCTTCATCGCCAAGGCCCCGCTGGCCAAGGCCATGGCCGAGGAGGGCGGTGGTCGCTATGACAACCATCACCCGCGTGCCCAGCAGGCGCGGCTAACGGGTTTCGGCGCGCGTGCTCTGGCCGCGCATTTGAATAGCATCGAGGCGTTCCCGCTGTTTGCGGTCGGTGTGCTGATGGCGCATACCACGCAGACTTACGGCTTTTTGATCGACATTCTGGCCGTCACTTTCGTTATCAGTCGCGTGCTGTATATGCTGTTCTACTGGTGGGATCTGCACTGGCAGCGCAGCCTGGTATGGGTGGTGGGCCTGGCCTGTAGCCTGCTGCTGATGATCAGCCCGGCGCTGAAATAAAAGAAGGCCCGCATTGCGGGCCTTCTTGGTTTTCAGCTTAGGTTACTGACCGTCGACAGCGTCTTTGGCTTCGTCGCCGGCGTCCTCGATGGCGTCTGCCGCATCGCTGGCCGCATCCTCAATTTTTTCGCCAGTGGTAGGTTCATTACCCAAGGCTTCGTTGGTCTTCTGCTCGATGGCATCGCCGGTGTCTTTGGCTGCATCGCCCAGGTTCTCCATCGCTTCGGAGACTGACTCCTTGGCCGACTCCATCTTGTCTTCCGGGGTTTTCTCGCAGGCGGCGAGACCCAGGGCAGTGGCAAGCAGCAGGGCATAAGTCAGAGGTTTGTTCACGGTCATCACTCCATGTGTGAGAGTTATAAGTGGCTGGGCTGACCCCAGAGCACACAGTCACTTCGAATATCGCCAGTGCCAATAAGTTCCCAAGTCGATGAGAGCGGTACAGGGGCAGGTGTGAGTCCAGGCCCAAGGCGCTATCATTCGCGGCTTTTGCCATAGTAGAGCGGCAGTGTGATGAGCGAGCAGTCGATTCAGGAGCGGGCGCAGCGGTTTTTATCCGCGTTGCGTCATTGTCAGGTGCTGGGCATGCGTGTCGAGTCGGCCGACAGCAAAGGACTGACGCTGCGCTTGCCATACACACCCCATATCGTTGGCAATCCGGACACCGGTGTGATCCATGGTGGTGCCATCACTACGCTGATGGACACCACCTGTGGTATCTCCACGGTCTGCGTACTGCCGGAGTTCGAGATCTGTCCGACTCTTGATCTGCGTATCGACTACATGCACCCAGCCGATCCCGGCAAGGATGTGTTCGGTTTCGCCGAGTGTTATCGCGTTACGCCCAATATCATCTTCACCCGCGGCTACGCTTATCAGGACGACCCGCAGCAACCGATTGCCCACGTGGTCGGCGCCTTCATGCGCATGGGCAAGGCCGCGCAGGGTGGCGCTGAGCTGAAGCAGAATATTCAGCAAGGCGGTGGCGCGTGAGCGAGTTGAGCCTTGAACAACTGGTGGCGCGTGCGCACCAGCAGAACGACTACGACCCGCTGATCAGCCTGATCCCTTACGCCAAACTGCTGGGCATCGAGTGTCTGCGCCTGGGCGACGACATGGTCTTTCGTCTGCCAGCCAATCGCGATTGCATCGGCAACCCGGTACTACCGGCGCTGCATGGTGGCGTAATAGCCGGTTTCATGGAGCATGCGGCCATGCTTCATCTATTGATGTTCATGGGCATTCCACATTTGCCCAAAATCATCGACTTCTCGATAGATTACCTGCGCGCCGGCCATTATCGTGACACCTATGCGCAGTGCCAGGTCTGGCGGCAGGGGCGTCGAGTGGCCAACGTGGCGATTACCGCCTGGCAGACCAAGCAGACCGAACCGATTGCCACCGCCCGTGCCCACTTCAAGGTCGATGAGCCCTGAGCGCTTGAGACTTGCCCGGCAGTTGGAACGGATCGGCAGCGCAGCGAAATCATGACAAGGACCCTGTAGATGGATGCGTTGCTGATAATTGGTGGCCTGCTGCTGATGCTGGCTGGTCTGGTATGGCTGGTCATGCGGGCGTTCGCCACCAGCCTGTTGTGGGGCTGGGGCAGCCTGATCCCGCCGATTACCTTGATTTACATCGTGCGCCACTGGCAGCGAGCGCGCAGTGCGGTCACTCTGATCGGGCTTGGTGTGATTCCCCTGGTGGTAGGTCTCACGTTGCTGGCCAGCAAGGATGCCGAACGTCTGGCGGCGATAGTCCGCCTGGACTGGCTAAAGCCCGAAGTGCAGGCGCCGGCTGAGCTTGCCATCAATCTGGGCGGTGAGCTCAACGGGCAACCATTTCACCCGCAGCAGGGTGAGCTGATCGATGGCGTGTTGGTGCTGCGCGAAGGCCTGGATTTCTTCGCCCTGCGTGAACTGAGTATCCGCCTGCCGCAGCCAGTCGAGGGTCCTGTACGTATCGACGTGCTGCCCCAGGACAGCGGTAACCTGCCCGAGGTGGAGCTGAGCTGGCTGTTACCGGAGCAGGATCTGCCCGAGGCGCGTCGTCTGAGCCGTGGCTACACCCTGCATCTGGACCTGCAGCCGCAGGAGCCGAACCGACTGGTCGGCGATTTCCATCTGGTCTTGCCGCCGCGCTTCAAAACCAGCCTGAGTGGCCGGGTCGAGCTGTATCGTGATCGCCTGCGCTATGTCGATGGCCACGTCGATGCGCGCTTCGACTCGCGCGACACTGTCGCCTATCTCCTCCAGGATTACCTGCAGCGGCGTTTCGCCACGCGCGATGTGCGTGAGCTGAAACTGCCGGTATTCACCTTCGAGGGCGATACCCTGGAGTTGCAGGTCGATGCGCAGGTCGACGGGCGTGACGAGCGCTTGCCCATTCGTTTGCACAAGCGTTCCGAGCAGGGCTGGATGGTGGATGGCGATCGCTTCCCGGCATTGCCCACCGTAGCGGCCAAACAACCGGCGCAACAAGTCGAAGCAACGGCCGTCGAGGAGCGCCTAAGCCGTCCGGTCGACCGTCGTCAGCGTTTCAGCCTGGCGCGTTTGCAACGCAACCCGGAGCAGTACCGCAACCTCAGCATGCGCTTGAGTCGCGCCAATGGCGGCACGGTGGAGGGGCGTTTCGTCGGTATCGATAACGACGGCAACATTCTTCTGAGCCAGCAGATGGGTACTGGCGGCGGCCAGGCCAGCTTCAGCTTCAAAGCGGAAGAAATCGGTCGTTTGGAACTGCTTGAGCCGTAGCAGCGGGTTTTTGCTAAGCCCTTGAAATTTATCTTGCTGGCCCCATTTGTAGGTCATCGCCGCAGTAGCGGTTCCTGTCCTACAGATGGAGTTAGAAGACCATGAGTGTGGAAACTCAAAAAGAAACCCTGGGCTTCCAGACCGAGGTGAAGCAACTGCTTCACCTGATGATCCATTCCCTGTACTCGAACAAGGAAATCTTCCTGCGCGAGTTGATCTCCAACGCCTCAGACGCTGCTGACAAACTGCGTTTCGAAGCATTGGCCAAGCCGGAGCTGCTCGAAGGCGGCGCTGATCTGAAGATCCGCCTGTCCTTCGACAAGGATGCCAAGACCGTCACCCTCGAGGACAACGGCATCGGCATGAGTCGCGAGGAAGTCATCGCGCACCTGGGCACCATCGCCAAATCCGGCACCTCCGACTTCCTGAAGAACCTATCCGGCGACCAGAGGAAGGATTCGCACCTGATCGGTCAGTTTGGTGTGGGCTTCTATTCGGCGTTCATCGTCGCCGATCAGGTCGAGGTGTTCAGTCGCCGTGCCGGTAGCCCAGCCAGCGAAGGCGTGCATTGGTCATCCAAAGGCGAGGGCGAGTTCGAAGTCGCCAACGTCGAGAAAGCCGAGCGTGGTACCCGCATCGTTCTGCATCTGAAGAGCGGCGAAGAAGAGTTCGCCGACGGCTGGCGCCTGCGCAATATCGTCAAGAAGTACTCCGACCATATCGCGCTGCCCATCGAGTTGCCGAAGGAGCATCACGGTGAAGACAAGCCAGCCGAAATCGAGTGGGAAACCGTCAACCGCGCCAGCGCCCTGTGGACCCGTCCGCGTACCGAGGTCAAGGACGAGGAATACCAGGAGTTCTACAAGCACGTCGGCCATGACTTCGAGAACCCGCTGAGCTGGAGCCACAACAAGGTCGAAGGCAAGCTGGAGTACACCTCGCTGCTCTACGTGCCTAGCCGTGCGCCGTTTGACCTGTACCAGCGCGAGGCGCCCAAGGGTCTCAAGCTCTACGTGCAGCGCGTATTCATCATGGACCAGGCCGATCAGTTCCTACCGTTGTACCTGCGCTTCATCAAGGGTGTGGTCGACTCCAACGATCTGTCGCTGAACGTTTCCCGTGAAATCCTGCAGTCCGGCCCGGTCATCGATTCGATGAAATCGGCGCTGACCAAGCGCGTTCTGGACATGCTGGAGAAGCTGGCCAAGGATAAACCGGACGACTACAAGACCTTCTGGAAGGCCTTCGGTCAGGTACTTAAGGAAGGCCCGGCGGAAGACTTCGCCAACAAGGAGAAGATCGCCGGCCTGCTGCGTTTCGCCTCCACCGCTGGTGAAGGTGACGAGCAGTCGGTTTCGCTGGCTGACTACCTGGGCCGCGTCAAGGAAGGTCAGGACAAGATCTACTTCCTCACTGGCGAAAGCTACGCACAGATCAAGAACAGCCCGCACCTGGAGGTCTTCCGCAAGAAAGGCATCGAAGTGCTGTTGCTCACCGACCGTATCGATGAGTGGCTGATGAGCTACCTGACCGAGTTCGATGGCAAGCAGTTCGTCGACGTGGCCCGTGGCGACCTGGATCTGGGCGAACTGGACTCGGAAGAGGACAAGAAAGCCCAGGAAGAAGTCGCCAAGGCCAAGGAGGGGCTGATCGAGCGCCTCAAGGGGGCGCTGGGTGAGCAGGTCGCCGAGGTACGCGTATCTCACCGCCTGACCGACTCGCCAGCTATTCTTGCCATCGGCGAGCAGGATCTCGGCCTGCAGATGCGCCAGATCCTCGAGGCCAGCGGGCAGAAAGTGCCGGACGCCAAACCGATCTTCGAGTTCAACCCTGTGCACCCGCTGATCGAGCGCCTGGATGCCGAGCCGGACGAGGATCGCTTCACCGATCTGTCGCACATCCTCTTCGACCAGGCCGCATTGGCCGCTGGCGACAGCCTGAAAGACCCTGCCGCTTACGTGCAGCGTCTGAACAAGTTGCTGGTGGAGCTTTCTGCCTGACAGGTCAGGTACTAGACTAAGCCCGCTTCGGCGGGCTTTTCTATGGGCGCTATAGCTCAGCTGGATTTGACAAGCGCAGTCCCGTCGTTTCAGATGGTGGCAATTAGCTGGCTTTCTGCCGGCGCCCTGGGGTTGTATGTCGATTCTCGAGTTGTTCTTCATCATGGGTGCGGACCCAAGTGTCCTCGTGCTGAGTCGCTACGACCCCGAGCTGGTGCTGTTGTCGCTGGCCATTGCCGTATTCGCCGCTGGCATGGCCTTGCAACTGGCTGGCGAAGCCCGCAATAGCACGCACCCCGTCGCCCGACAAATCACGATCTTTACTGGTTCGCTCGCGCTCGGCGGTGGCATCTGGGCCATGCATTTTCTCGGCATGCTCGCCTTCGAGCTGTGTGCGGCGGTGCGTTTCGATCTGGGGATCACGCTGTTATCGATGCTGCCGAGCCTGGCTGCCTCCTGGGTCGCTCTGAGTCTGTTGGCGCGGCGTGACCTGAGCCTGCTGCAACTCTGTGTCGGTGGTGTGCTCGTTGGTGCCGGTATTGGCGCCATGCACTACAGCGGTATGGCGGCGATGCAGATGGCGCCGCTGCTACGTTATGACCCCTGGATGTTTGCCCTGTCCATCGTCGTCGCCGTTGCCCTTGCCATTCTGGCGTTGTGGGTGCGCTTCGGTCTGCAGGGGCGTTTGCCGGCGCTCTGGGCGCTGTTGCTCAGCGCTCTGGTCATGGGGCTGGCCATCAGTGGCATGCATTACACGGGAATGGCGGCGGCGCGCTTCGTCGGCACGCCCGAGTCGGATGCACCTATGGGGATAGTCGACAGCGGCTATATCGCCATTGCCATCACGTTACTGACCGTTGCTCTGACCGTCTTCGTGGTAGCGGTCAACACACTGCTGCACTACCGACGTATGAGTCGGCAGCTCAAGGTCAGCGAACAGCACCTGCGCTCGATCTTCGATACTGCCCTGGATGCCATCATCACCGTCGACCATAGCGGCATAGTGCGTTCGGCCAACCGCGCGGTCTCGCAGCTGTTCGGTTGGGATCCACAGGCGTTGGTGGGGATGCATATGCGCTCGCTGGTGCCTGCTCGCTATGTCGGTGAGATGGAGACGCTACTGGCCGACTACCTCAGAACCGGCCGCCTGACGCTGCCGACAGGGGAACAGGAGCTGGTGTGCCTGACCCGCGGTGGCGAAGAAAAACCCATACGCATCAGCATTGGCATCACTCACGCGGATAGCCGTCCGCTGTTCGTGGTGTTCGTTGCCGACATCAGCGAGCGACAGCGTATGGAAAAAGCTTTGCGCAGCAGTGAGCAGCAGTATCGTTCGCTGATCAGCAACATTCCTGGCGTATCGTTTCGCTGCCTGCTCGATCGTGACTGGACCATGCTGTTCATCAGCGATGCCGTGCAGACCCTGACCGGCTGGAGTGCTGACGATTTCATCAGCCAGCGATGCTCGATCGCCGATCTTTACCACCCGGATGACTACCAGCCCACTGCCGATCAGGTGATTGCAGCCATCGAGCAGGGACGTAATTACACGGTCGAGTATCGTCTGTTCGACCGTGACGGCAAGGAGCACTGGATCTGGGAAAGTGGCAGTGCGGTTTGCGATGAGCAAGGTGTGCCGCGCTGGATCGATGGCGTGCTGCTCGATCAGACCGAAAACAAACGACGCAACGCCGAGTATGAAGGCAAGGTGACGGCGATCAGCAGGGCCATGGCGCTGATCGAATTCGATCTTGAGGGTAACCTCCTGGAGGTCAACGATAATGCCCTGGCACTGTTCGGTTATGAGCGCGAGGAAGTAGTCGGTCGCCATCACCGCATGTTCTGCTACCCAGAGCAGATTGCGAGTGAGAGCTACCATCAGGGCTGGGCTGACCTGCGAGCCGGCCACTTCCGAACTGGTGAGTATCGTCGCAAAGGCAAGGATGGGCGTGAGGTCTGGATTCAGGCCAGCTACAACCCGATCTTCAATACCGACGGCAAGCCGTTCAAAGTGGTCAAGCTGGCCACTGATCTGACCCCGCGACGCCTGATGGAGCAGGAGTTGCGGGCTGCTCGTGATCGCGCCGAGGCCGCCGCAGCGGCACGTAGCAGCTTCCTGGCCAACATGAGTCATGAAATTCGTACGCCGATGAATGCCATCATCGGTTTTACCGACCTGCTGCTGGAAACGCCCCTTTCCAGCGAGCAGCGTCGTCACCTGAGCACCGTGCAGCATTCCTCGCGTTCGCTGCTGGGCTTGCTCAATGACATCCTCGACACGGCCAAGCTCGACCGTGGCGCCATCGAGCTGGAACAGCTGGATTTCTCCCTGCGCGAACTGTGCGAGCAGGTACTCGCGACGCAGCGTCTGGCGGCCGAAAGCAAAGGCTTGCAACTGCATCTGGATTATCCGGCTACGACTACCGATTTTTTCTGCGGCGACCCACTGCGTTTGCAACAGATCCTGACCAACCTGCTGGGCAATGCGGTCAAGTTCACCCTGCACGGCGAGGTTCGCCTGAAAGTGACGGGGGAGCCAGGCGCGATGCGTCTGGCGGTGAAAGACACCGGCATCGGTATCGCAGCCGACCGCCTGGAGAAAATCTTCGAGCCTTTCGCTCAGGCTGATGCCTCGATGAGCCGGCGCTTTGGCGGCACCGGCCTCGGCACCACCATCTCCCGGCAGTTGGTCGAGTTGATGGGGGGACGCTTGCGGGTCGAAAGTACCGAAGGGCAAGGCAGTTGCTTCAGCATCGAATTGCCGCTGCGCGCCGGCAAGCGCTTGGCGTCGCAGCAACGCGCCGTGCTGCCTGAACTGGGGCAGTTGAATATTCTTGCGGCCGATGACGTGCCGCAGAACCTCGAATTGTTGCAACTGACCCTGGAGCATTTCGGCCATCGCGTACACTGCGTCGCCGATGGTGAAGGCGCAATACAGGCGTTCACCCAGCAGCGTTTCGATCTGATCCTGATGGATGTGCAGATGCCGGGTGTTGATGGCCTGGAAGCGTCACGACGGATCCGCCAGCTGGAAGCCGCCGAGGCGCGAGAGCCGATTCCGATCATCGCTCTAACCGCCAGCGTACTTGATCAGGACCGTCAGGCTGCGTTGGACTCGGGGATGAATGGTTTCGCCTCGAAGCCTTTGGATCTCAACGCACTGCTCTGGGAAATTGCACGCCTGCTCGGGCTGACCGATGTGCCCAGCGCAGTAGTCAGTGCCACTCGTGTCGCCGACGGCGGCCTGTTCGACTGGGTGCGCGGCAGCAGCCTGTGGGGCGGGCCGCTGCGTATGGCTCAGGCGATCAATACGTTTATTGGCGAACAACATGATCTGGCGGTGCGCCTCAGTCGACTGCTGGCGGCACGCGACTGGCAAGAGGGCGAGGCGCTTGCGCATCGCCTGCATGGCGCTGCCGCAAACCTGGCCATGAGCAGCCTTGCCAGTCTGGGGCAGTCGGTCGAGCGGGCGTTTCAGGCGCAGGACGAGCAGGGGTTGCCCGCATTGATTGCGGAGCTTGAGCAGGCCCTTCTGACGGTCAAGAACGTAGTGCCGCAGGTGCCGGATACGGCGTCTACGAGCGAAAGTTCGGCTGTTGACGCACGCTCGCTGCGTGAACAGGCAAGTCAGCTGCGACAGGCGCTGCAGCGGGGCGGTCTGGACGATGAGGCCCTTGCTGCCATGGCGCAGACCACCGAGGGCACGGCCTACAGCGCGGCCTTGAACGACATGCGCCAGGCGCTGGATGATTTTGATTTCGATCAGGCCCTGCGGGTGCTCGATCAACTGTTGCTGCGACTGCAAGATGAGGACGCGACTGCATCATGACTCTGGCTGCCGATACTCGCCCGCTATTGCTGTTGGTCGACGACGAACCCACTAACCTGCAGGTGCTGCGCCATATCCTGCAGGACGACTATCGCCTGCTGTTCGCCAAGGAAGGGCCGCGCGCCCTGGAAATGGCCGAGCGTGAGCGGCCCGACCTGATTCTGCTCGACGTGATGATGCCGGGCATGACTGGCTATGAGGTGTGCGAACAGCTCAAGGCCAATCCGTTACTGAATACGATTCCGGTGATCTTCGTTACCGCCCTTGGCGATGTCGACGATGAAGCGCGTGGCTTCGAGGTCGGCGCGGTGGATTACATCACCAAGCCGGTGAGCCCGCCGATCGTGCGTGCGCGTGTGCGTACCCACCTGTCACTGGTGCGGGTCGACGAGCTGAAACAGACTCGCTTGCAGATCGTCCAGCGCCTGGGCATGGCGGCTGAATACAAGGACAACGAGACCGGCCTGCACGTTATCCGCATGAGCCATTTCTCCAAGGTGCTGGCGTTGGCCGCCGGCTTCAGCGAGAGCGCTGCCGAGGAGTTGCTCAATGCGGCACCCATGCATGATGTCGGCAAGATTGGCATACCCGATGCCGTGCTACGCAAGCCGGGCAAGCTCGACGAGCAGGAGTGGCAGGTGATGCGCCAGCACGTGGAGATCGGAGCAAAAATCATCGGCGAGCACAGCTCCGGGTTGCTGCGCACAGCGCAACGGATCGCGCTGTCGCACCATGAGAAGTGGGATGGCAGCGGCTACCCCAATGGCCTGAGTGGCGAAGACATTCCTCTCGAGGGCCGCATTGTTGCCATCGCCGATGTGTTCGATGCGCTGACCAGCGTGCGCCCTTACAAGCAGGCATGGACTGTGGAGGCTGCGGTCGACTTCCTGCGTGAGCAGAGCGGTCGTCATTTCGATCCGCGCCTGGTCGAGCTGTTCATCGCCTGCCTGCCCGAGATTCTGCAGATCAAGGAGCTCTGGGCCGAGCAGCCCGTCGCTTGAAACCTCCTGTCTAAAACCCGCCTCATATCGACTTGGTCATTGTCCACAGTGAGGCTATTGTTAGGGGCCTACCATTGCCAAGGGCAGGCCTCACCATGCAGAAGAAGACACTGGTTCCCCTGTTGTGCGCGGCATTCGCCGGTCTTGCCGATGCGGCCGTCGTGACCAAGCCGATTTCCTATGAGATCGAGGGCGAGGCTTTCGAGGGAGTGCTGGTTTATGACGACTCGGTGACAACCCCGCGCCCCGGTTTGTTAGCCGTTCCCAACTGGATGGGCGTCAACCAGGACACCGTGGCCAAGGCGGCGCGCGCAGCGGGCGACAAATACGTGGTGTTCGTTGCCGACATGTACGGTAAGGCCATTCGTCCCAGCAATGCTGAGGAGGCAGGCGCCGCGGCCGGCAAGGTACGCGCCGACCGTCCGCTGATGCGCAAGCGCGCCCAGGCAGCGGTCGATGTGCTCAAGGCGCAGAGCGGCGAGGTGGCGCTGGATCTCGACAGGCTCGGCGCCATCGGCTTCTGCTTCGGTGGTGGCACGGTATTGGAGCTGGCCCGTTCGGGCGCGCCGCTGAAGGGATTCGTTTCCTTCCACGGCAACCTGGATACGCCCAATCCGGCCGATGCCAAGAACATCAAGGCGCCGGTACTGGTGCTGCATGGTGCGGACGACCCAGCCGTGCCGCAGGAGCAGGTCGACGGTTTCGTCTCGGAAATGAAGGCTGCCAAGGTGGATTGGCAGTTGGTGAGCTACGGCGGCGCCGTGCACTCGTTCACCAATCCCAAGGCCAACGTGCCGGGTCGCAACGAATACCACCCGGTGGTGGCTGCTCGAGCATTCAAGGCGATGAACGATCTGTTCGATGAGGTGTTCGCCGAGCAGTGACCGCGGCTTTGCCGCGCGTTGAACGAAAGGCTGCGCCCAATGGGCGCAGCCTTTTTTCGTCTTACTTCGCTGGCAGCACGGCGATGTCGATGATGCCGTCCGGCAGATCCGCGACGTCGCCCAGGGTGGTGGGCTTGCCGCTGTCCAGATCCAGCTTGTGCAGAGTCTTGCCGGTCAGCACGTAGGCCGTGTTGCCACCCTTGCCGTCGCTGGCGATATCCATCGCGGCCGCTTTGAGGCCATCGGCGACCTTGCCGACTTCCTGCTGTACGCCATCGTTCGGCGGGTTCTGCAGCATCAGGCTGCCGCTGGCCAGGTCGATGTTGTACAGCGCGGTGCTCTGGGTGCCGGCATAGGCATTGGTGTAGGCACCGGCGACCACCTTGGGTTGCTTGCCAGCGTAAGGGCCATCGGCGGCGTAGGCGACCTTGCCGTCTACGGCGACTTCACCGGTATCGACGTTTACCCGCAGGCTGGTGCCGTCCGGGCCGAGCAGGCGCAGGCGGTCGGCCACCGGGTTGAAGTCGACCACGGCCTGGCCGCTGCCAGCCAATGCGGTTTGCAGCTTGCTGCCTGCGGTCGCCTTACCGCTGGCGGCGTCCAGGGTGTAGAGCTGATCGGTGCCGCTGAGGACGTAGAGCTGGCCGCTGGCCGGACGGACGTCCAGGCCGCGCAGGTCGCTGGCGCCGCTGACAGCCATGCTGGCGGTGACCTTGAGGCTGGCGACATCGACCTTGAACAGCTTGCCGTCGGCGCCCAGTGCGAGCAGTTCGGTGGCGCTGGCGGCACCTGCGCTCAGGGTCAGCAGGCCGGCGGTGCAAAGGGTAGTGATGCGTTTCATGGTTGTTCCTCATAAAGGTTTCAGCATCGAGACGAAGCCAGCTGGCCGGCTTCGCAGGTGCCTCGACGAAACACCTGTGAGCTATACCCGCGAGGAACGGGGTTGGATGTCGGCGGATGAAAATATTTTTTCGCAGGGTACCCGGGGGAGGAAAGCTGCCGGCCAGGCGGCCGGCAACCTGCTCAGTTGGCGCTGGCCAGCACGGCGCGACCGATGTATAGCACCGGGCCGCTGGGGCGGTTGTAGGGCGAGCCGCCTGCCGGTTCGAGAGTCAGCTCGAACAACTGGCCGGCCTGTACGGCGCCGATTTGCTCGGCAGGCAGACGCAGCGGCTGGCCGGCTTCGACCAGACCCAGCGAACGCGGGCCGTCGGCCGGGTCGATCAGCGTCCAGAACTGCAGTGCGCGACCGTCAGGAACCTGATCAGCGACCAGCGGATCAAGCGAGAGCGTGCCGTCACTGCTGACCTGGATCACCCAGCCAGGCTTGGCAGCCTCGCCCGGCTCTTGCAGCACCACGGTGTAGCGTTCGCCGGCGATATCCGGGGTACGCAACAGCGGCATCAGAACGGCTACGAGCAGCGCCATGGCCAGCGCAGCTGCAGTCAGGCGCCAGGTCAGCAGGCTGTTCCACCAGTTGCTCAGCGGGCTGGCGCGTGGCGCATCGTGCAGGCCCAGGCTCTGTCGAATACGGGCCCAGAGTGCCGGCGAGGGGGCTTGTGCCGGTAGCTGGTCGCTCAGGTCGAGAAAGTGCCGTTCCCATTCCAGGGCCATACGGGCAGCACTTTCATCCGATTCGAGCAACTGCTGAACCTCGGCGGCGTCCTGCTCGTCGAGCAGACCAAGCAGGTACTCGCCAATCAAGGCACGGCGTTCTTCGGGATCTTGCGGAATCATGCTTGCAGACACTCCTGCAGCGCGCGCAGGCCGGCGCGGATACGGCCTTTGATGGTGCCCAGCGGTGTGCTCAGGCGACTGGCGATCTGCTCGTGGGTCAGACCACGGTAGAACGCCAGCAGGATCGGGTGACGTCGCGGTTTTTCCAGGCGCTGCAGGCAGCGACGCAGCAGGCGCTGTTCGGATTGCTCCAGCGCCTGCGCTTCGGCTTGCGGGCTGTCGTCCAGCACGCGTTCGATGAATTCATCGTCGACTTCGGCATACCTGCCACCACTGCGCAGGGCGTTGAGTACGCGGTAGCGCAGGATGCTGTGTACCCAGGCGCGGCCGCTACCGAGCTCGCGTCTGAAACGCGCAGCGTGTTGCCAGATGCGCACGAAAGCGTCGTGCAGACAGTCCTCGGCAATGTCGCGTCGGCCCAGCATGCTGATGGCCAGGCCGAGCAACTGCCCAGCCTCCTGCCGGTAAAGCGCCTGGAAGGCACGTTCGTCGCCGCGTGCGCAGGCTTCCAGGGTGCTTTCGTAATCGAAGTTGCGATCTGCCATGGGTCATCCGTTGGCCTGAGAAATCCGCATGCAGCTTATACCCGGCAACTGCGCTTCTGGATCACGCACAGGTAACAAAAAAATGCGAAGGCGTTACAGCATATTCAAAGGGAGAGGCGTCATGGCCGAGTTTGGCCGTAGGCCTCGTCGAGTGACACCCAGCGCTCCAATGGTCCCTTGCGCGAGGGGTAACGAATCAGCAGCCAGTTTTCCTGCTGTTCAAGGACTTCGCAGACGTCGCCCTCGATCAGGTAGGCCTTGCTGCGGCTGGCGTCGTCCGTGCGTGTGTGGAGGTACAGGCGTGAGGCGGGTACCGTCCAGGTCTGCGCTTGGTCATTGTCGTCGAGCGCGCGGCTGGCGATGACCTTGCCCTGAGGGTCGAGCGTCTTCTCGAATACCGGGAAGAACACCGGGGCGTCGGGATCGTAGTCGTTGCGCACCTGCAGCGTTTTGTACAACCAGGGCGCGTACCGGAGGCGTCGAAACGGTAGGCGTCGTAGTACCAGCGTGGCCCGCTGCGGCAGTGGCTGTACAGCGCCCGTTCCTCTGCATTGGGCTGCAACTCCGACAGTTCCGAGCAATTGGCACGCTCCATCAGCGCAGACGGCATCTGCAAGCGCTCGAAGCGGCGCAGTGCTGGGCGGTAGAGATAAACGTGGTAGGCGGAGTTGACCATCCCGACCGATACGCGGATGGCCAGATCGGGGTAGCCATCGAGATCGTAGTCATCGACATCGAAGCTGGGCGCGTCGACTTCGTTGCCTTCGGGAATGCTTAGCTCGAAGCGGCTGCCGTCGGGTTGTTGCAGAAAATAGCGTTCGCCTTGCTGCTGTACCTGGGCATGCAGTCCGGGCTCAGGTTCGAAATGGGGTAGATCGGCCAGGGCCTGCGTAGGTAAAAGCAGCAGGCCCGCGAGGGTGCGATACAGAGGCAAGAGGGCAGTCCTTTGCGGTGACAGGCGCCGTTGCGCGCCTGCACGGGATGGAGTTAACGCGGCAGTTCGATGCGCGTGCTTTCGCCTGGCACCTGCGGCCAGTCGCCAGCGGCCCAGCGTTTGCGCGCCTGGTCGATCAGCTCCGGGGTGGTGGCGACGAAGTTCCAGTTGATCCGACGCGGGCCGATGGGCTCACCGCCGATCAGGGCCAGGTGGCATTCGCCGCAGGCACTCAGTACGGGTGTTTCACCTGCCGGAATCACTGCCATGGTGTGCTTGGGCAGGGGTTCGCCATCGAGCTCCGCTTCGCCGTCGATCAGGTACAGCGCGCGTTCGCTGTGCTCGGCGGGTATCAACAGATTGGCACCGGCGGCCAGGCGAAGCTGCGCATACAGGGTCGGCGAACGAACCGGCACCGGCGATTCGAGACAGAAGCCGTTGCCAGCGATCAGTGTGATCTGTACGCCCATGGCATCGCTGCGCGGCAGCGACTCAGCCGGGTGATGGCTGTAGCTCGGCTCGCACTGCTCGTCGGCCTCTGGCAGCGCCAGCCAGACCTGCAGGCCATGCGCTCGTTTGTCCTGACCTAGTTGTGCGGGCGGCGTGCGCTCGACATGGGCGACGGCGCGCCCTGCGGTCATCCAGCTGACATCGCCAGGGCCCACCACCTGATCCGAACCCAGGCTGTCCTTATGCAGCAGTTGGCCTTCGAACAGGTAGGTGAGGGTGGACAGACCGATATGCGGATGCTGGGCGATGTTCATGCCGCTGCCGGCGGGGTAGTCGTGCTCGAGCATGTGATCGAAGAACACGAACGGGCCGATGCTGCGAAAGCGGGCCGAGGGCAGGGGGCGCAGGATCGGTTGCCCGGAGATGTCTTCGGCGCGCGGGCGAATCAACTGTAGTTCGCTCATGCCTTGGCTCCCGCCAGGCGGGTTTCGACCTGGATGTCTGTGGTGGTCATCAGCTTGTGGATCGGGCACTTGTCGGCGACGCGCAGCAGTTGCTGGCGCTGGGCGTCGTCCAGTGGCCCCTTGAGCGATAGCTCTACGATCAGATGGTAGTTACCTTGGCGTTCTTCGCTGTCGTCACGTTCGACGCTGACGTCGATGCCTTCCAGCGGTAGGCCGCGCTGGCGTGCATAAAGCAGCAGGGTCATGGCCTTGCAGGTGCCGAGCGAGGCGTCGAACAGGTCGTGCGGATCGGGGCCGGCGCCCTCACCACCGAGCTCGGTCGAAACATCGCCGAGGAGCTGGTGCGAGCCGATTTCGATCTGCTGCTGCAGGCCCTTGTTGTTGTGAATACGGATCATGGCGCTTCCTTATAGGCGTGACGGCAATTTCCGCCAGCCTAGGCGCTGTTGGCGTTTCGGCGCAAGCCGCGTTGCGGCGAGAAAGGGCTCCCGGCGCGGTCGCGGCGAAGCGTCAACAGACCTGGCTTAGGCAGCTCTGTTCACACCAGTGCCGACAAGCGCACATCGGCCCCCAGCACTCGCAGCAGGCGCCCCTGGCTGTCGACGATAGGCACCGACACGGTGAAGCAGAAGTCATCGGTCGCCGAGGAACGATAGACCTGGGTGATATGACTCTCCATCCGTTCGGCCACGGCACGGAACCAGGGGCGCTGGCTCCAGTCGCGGCCGCGACAGCTGGCTCCCTCACTGTGCGCCACATCTGCAGCGAAGATATTCTCGGAAATCTGCACGCCGCGGCTATCTACCAGATAGAACAGCTCGAAACGGCTTTCGCGTGCCAGCGTGTCGGAAAGCAGGCGTTCAGCTGCTGCCACGTCGCCGGCCAACTCGGGGCGCGTGGCCAGTTGCTCGATGCTGGCGCGCACGGCTGCGTGAATCTCCAGGCGGAAGTCGCCGAGCCCGGCGAGCAGGCGGTCACCATCCTCGCGTACCGCCTGACTGTGGTGCAGAACCTGGCCGGCTTTGCCGAGCAGCTCACCGGCCACCTGGGCGATGTTCTGCACATCGCCATTGATCGAGCGTACCGCCTGGCCAATCTGCTCGGTGCCTGCGGCGATCTGGCCGACCTGAGCGTCGAGACGATCCATGGCCTGGCGCGTGCTATCCAGTCCAGCGCTGACGGCAATAATGCCGGTGCGGCCGTCGGCCACTGCCTGATTCATATGCTGACCGGCATCGCCAAGCTGCTGCATGCCCTCGCGAAAACGCTCGATGATGCCGCTGACCTGGCCAGTGGCATCGGTGGTGTGGCCCGCCAGGCGCCGCACTTCTTCGGCGACTACGGCAAAGCCGCGGCCATGCTCGCCGGCGCGAGCGGCTTCGATGGCGGCGTTCAAGGCCAGCAGATTGGTCTGTTGGGAGATGCTGGCAATCACGCCGATGACCTTGCTCACTTCATCGAGTTGCCCGGCCAGTTGCTGGATCACCTGAGCCAGTTGCGCCTCGCTGGCGTCGATTACTTCAACCTGACGCAGCACTGCCTGGCCACTTTCCTGGCACTGATGGAGGGTGGCGGAAACCTCGGCGGACAGGCGCGCGACTTCGCCGGCACCGGGCACCAGTTCGGCATCCAGGGTAGTGGTGACCTGCTCGCTGGCGCTGGCGATCAGCTCCGAGGATTGCGCCAGGGTCTGTCCGCTTTGTTGATTGGCCGCGGCGATGCGTGCCAGTTGCGGCGCGTGCGCGGCGATGCCGACGGCAGCGCCGAGACTGGCGCGAATACGCTGCTGGAGGCTGGCGCTGAAATCGTTCAGGCGCACCATCCACTGGTAGTCCTCCGGGAGTCGAGTCGTGAGGTCGTGCTGTTGGAACAGAGCGTCCAATGCGGCCTCGTCCTTGGCCTTGCGGGCTGGCTTGCGCAGCAACTGCAACATGGTGATTCCCCTGGCTGGTCTGAGTGCAGACACTGCAAGCGAGGTGCCATCATCGACTGACACATCCACGCTCCTCCCAGGCTGTTAGTTAGCTAATAATGTTCTGGCTTGGTGCGCTCTTCATGCTCGTGCTCCATGTAAGTGCGTCTGCGTGCGCAAAGCCAGGGAGCCTTCGCAGAACTTGCGTAGCGGACCGGCGGTCTATGCTGCTCGTACCGTCAGGAGGACTCGCTTTGCTCACATCTCGATCCATGCCATGGATACTTGCGCTCAGCGCCGTGATTGCCTGCAGCGCCCAGGCCCGCGAATACCGCTACAGCGATGCCCATCTGCACTATGTCGACTTCTTCCAGGAAAGCGCCGGCATGGATGAGTTGCTGGAGAAGATGGCAGAGAACAACGTCGATCATGTGATGTTCTCCGGCATTCCGGTGGCTAAAAAATGGGATGAGGACGAGCCCAAACGCCCGCGCTATTACGCCGGTGATGACGCCAATGCCTACTGGTACAGTGCCACCGACGTATTCATTGCCGCCGCTTACAAGCGCCTGCCGGCCGAGCAGCGCAAGCGCTTCCACCCGTTTCTGTCCGGCTTCAACCCCAACGACAAGAACGCCGATGCGCATATCCGCCGCATGCTCGAGCTCGACCCTGGCCTGTGGCAGGGCATCGGCGAGGTCTTCACCCGACACGACGACCTCACTGCGCTGATCCACGGCAGTGCGCCGCGGGCCAACAACGAGGCGCTGGCACGGGTGTTCCACCTGGCTGCCGAATACGACCTGCCGGTGATGCTGCATTCGAACATCACCTCCAAGCGTGAACGTGAGCCGCTGTTCCTGGAAGAAATCGAGGCGCCGCTGCGCAACCATCCGCATGTGCGTTTCATCTGGGCGCATGCTGGCACCAGTGCCGAAATTCATCGTCATCAGGAGAAACTCGACTTCCTCCTGGACACGGTCGAGCGCATGCTCGGCCAATACCCCAACCTGTATATCGATTTGTCCTGGACCATGCTGCGCCCCTATCTGCTGGATGCTGACGGCAAACCTGATCCGAAATGGGTGCATCTGGTCAGCAGCTATCCGGAACGCTTCATGTTGGGCTCGGATGTGGTCGGCCGCTTCGGCAGCCTGGGCGAGTATATGAAGGGCTTCGACCCGTTCCTCGATGCCTTGCCCGAGGACGTGGCGCACAAGGTGGCGCGCGACAATTTCCTTTCCATTCTTCCGCGCAAGGTGCAGGCCGAGCTGGATCGCTAGCCTATCTGTCATCAGGCTGTCATTCGGGCGTCATAGGCTCGCGCTCATCTCAACGAGGAGCGCACCATGCATTACACCCGAGTGGCCGTGATGGCCGGTCTATTCGTCTGGGCAGGTCTGAGCCAGGCTGACGTCCGTGTCGAAGGGCCGGTGGAATACGGCATCTTCAGTAGCCAGTATCAGGATTTTCAGCCGGGCGAGCGGGTACTGACCCGCAGCAATCAGGACATCGAACGCACCGAGCAGATTCCCGCCAAGCTTGGCACCAAGTTCGGTATGCGCTACAGCCTCGCCGGCAAGCGCGAGGGCGATACCCCACTGACATTGCTGTACCTCACTCCTGGTGTGGTCACCGCGGATGGTCAGCGTCATGACAAGTTCGAAGTGCAGCAGAAACTGGTGGTCGGTGCACCGCAGGACGTGATGGCTTTCGAGTTCACCGAACACCACGAAGTGGTGCCCGGTGAATGGCATTTCATCGTCTATCAGGGCGATCGCAAGCTGGCTGAACAGCGCTTCATGGTGCGTTGATCAAAGCAGGATGATCGCCCAGGTCAGGGCGATCATCAGCAGCGCGACCATTTGAGCTGCGCTGCCCATGTCCTTGGCCTGTTTGGACAGCGGGTGCAGGTTCAGCGAGATACGGTCGACCACCGCTTCGATGGCGGAATTGAGCAGCTCCACCACCAGCGCCAGCAAAGGCACCAGCACCAGCAGCGCCCGTTCCGCGCGGCTGACATCGACCAGGCAGGCCAGCGGTAGCAGCACCAGGTTCAACCACACCAGCTGACGGAACGCAGCTTCACCTTGGTAGGCAGCGCGCAGCCCGGCGAGCGAATAACCGGTGGCGTCGAAGATGCGCGTCAGGCCGCGGCGGCCCTTGAAGGACAGGGCGTCAAGATCGGAGCCGTCGTTCATGGCTGCAGCCCGCCCCATGGATCGTTCAAGGCTCGCTGGTAAGCCTGGCGCAGGTAGAGCATGTCAGCTTCGGGCATGCTGCCGCCGTGGCGTTGCAATTGGCCGAGATCACGTCGCGAGGCGCTGGCAATACGCCAATGCCGGCGGCTTTTCTCCAGATCCAACAGGGCAATGTCCACCTCCCCATCGCTGCGCACTTTGACGAACAGATGCTTGGCGTAGCAGCAGCCATGCTGCCATCCACCCAGGTGCAGGCGCGCCAGGGTGACCGCCAGGCGTTGCAGCATGGCCTGGTTGAGCTTGGGGGCATGGGCCTCTTCGTACCACTGCTCCAGGCTGATGAAACCTGGCAAGGCTTCTGTGACCAGCAGCGCCTGCCACTGTCCACTTTGTTTGCGCGCCGAGCAGTAGACGATATTCGGCGTTCGAATACCCAGGCGGGCGAGGGCACGGTAGGCCTGCAGCTCGCGCAAGATGGTTGGTCGCCCCAACGGGTGACGCAGCGAGCGGTAGAGATGCCCGCTCTGGCGCTTGCAATACAGCCGTGGTCGGTTTGTGTCCCAGTGTTGTAGTAGGCACACACCGCTTTCGCCGCCACGGCGTTGATTGGCGGGCTCGACCCATTCGCCGGGGCTGTGCCACCAGCGGTCGAATTCGGTCGAGGGTAGGGCAGCCAGTGCCTGTTCGCTGAGAATGCCCATCTCAGGCTTCCTTGCGCAGGACATAGGTACGCCACATGGCATAGCCGGGCAGGAAGTCCAGGTGGCCGAGAATGCTGAAACCGGCCTGGCGGAATTCACGCTCTACTGTGTTCCGTGCGACGACGAAGCGGTTCTGGTTTTCCGCCGCGCGACCTTGAGCCATTCTGCTGGCCTCCAGACGGCGGCGTTTCCAGGCTTTGTAGTTGCCGTCGACCCACAGCGAGACGATCACCGTATCGCGGCTGACACGGTGAAACTCGTGGAGAATGGCCAGCCGGTGTTCGGCCGATTCGATGTGATGCAGCAGGCGGATGCAGAAGATGCAATCCACCGCGTTGGCACCCAGGTCGATATCGAAAGCGGAGGTACGAAAGCTGTTGACCCGCGCCACTACCTCGGGTGCCTGCGCAGCGCGCGCGGTGGCGATCATGTCGGCAGAGTTGTCGGCGGCGAAGATCACCCGATTCGGCTGCTCGCAGAGCATCGGCCAGAAGCGTCCGGCACCGCAGGGCAGGTCGAGTACCAGGTTCGGCTCATCGGCCATCTGCAGCGCGCGGCGCGCCACCTGCACGTCGCGCCAGTGCGACAGGCGCCGGGAAAGGCCGTCCTGGTGCTTGTGCAGGTATTGCTGAGCGTGATCGAAATCGTACTTGCGGGAAAAATCCAACTCGATGGGGCTAAGCTTGGGCATGACGAACGTCCCTTGATGGATACGTTCGTCACCCTAAACAGCAGGGCATCAAGGCCACGTCAAAGGGGCGTGAAAATTTCGTCAAGCGCCGTTGTTCAGTGTCACCCGGAAGCGTGTATGACCCGGTTCGCTCTGCAGGCTGACCTGCCAGCCCTGTTTGGCACAGATGCGTTTGACCAGCGACAGTCCCAGGCCTAACCCTTCGCCACGTGCCTGGGAGCCGCGAACGAAGGGCTGGAAGATGCGCTCGTGCTGTTCGGCAGGAATGCCGGCACCGCTGTCTTCGATACGGAAGGCGCACTGTTCGAGGGTCAGACGCACACCGCCGCGCTCGGTGTAGTGCAGGGCGTTGCGCAGCAGGTTGGCCATCACCGTGCCGAGAAAGGTGGCGTTGTACCGGCCGTCGTCCTGGCCTTCCACGATCAATTGGAATTCCAGACCCTTCTCCTTCATCAAGGCGCCCCAGCGGCTTGCTTGCTCATGGGCGATGCTGGCGAGCGTACGGTCGCCGCCGAAGGCCGCCTCGTTGCTCTTGTCCCGCGCCAGTTGCAGGAAGGTCTGCACCAGCTCGCGCATTTCCTCGCTGGCGCGAGCGATGCGCGCCACCTGGTCCTTCTCGCGCGGTCCCAGGGGCGCCTCGGCAAGCAGTTCGCAGGAGGTGGCGATGACCATCAGCGGTGTACGCAGTTCGTGGCTGACGTCGCTGGTGAAGAGTCGCTCGCGCTCCAGGGACTGACGCACCTGGCCTAGGGTGCTGTCGAAGGCCGCGGCCAACTGGCCGATCTCATCATCTGGGTAGTCCGGTGCCAAGGGCGGCGCCAGCGGGTGCAACTGGTCGCGATGGCGCACCTGCTGGGCCAGACGGCTGACTGGCGCCATGACCTTGCGCGCCATCATCAGCCCCAGGCCCCAGGCGGCCACCACAGTCAGCAGGAAACCGGCCAGCACCACGTTGAACAGGGCATTCTCGCGGGCTTCGAACTCCTGCTGTTCCTGCACCAGCATGTAGGTTTCGCCGTTGATTCTCTGCACGTAGACGTAGAACGCCTCGTCGCCGCTGACCACTTCGTTGAAGCCTTCCTGCAGGCCGGTGTACTGCTCGGGAATCAGGTACTGATCGTGGTAGGAGGAGAAGAACTGCGTGCTGCTGTCCAGGCGCGGAGGGCGGCCCTGACGGATGTCTTCGTTGAGCGTTTCGCCCAGCTCGCGGCTCATTTCCTGGGAAACCAGGTGCTCTTCGATAAAATGCACCACGCCGACGATGCTCAGCGAGAACAGACCGCTGACCATGGCCGTCATCAATACGAAGGCGATCAGAATCCGCCGTTCGAAAGGCTGTTTAGACGGCATCTGCGCTCTCCGCCAGGCGATAACCGACGCCATGGATGGTGTGGAGTAAGGGCGTGGGGAAGGGCTTGTCGAGTACCTGGCGCAGTTGGTGGATGTGGCTGCGCAGGCTGTCGCTGTCCGGGCAGTCGTCGCCCCACAGCGATTCTTCCAGCGCCTCGCGGCGCACTACCGCTGGGCTGCGCTGCATGAGGATGGCCAGCAGTTTGAGGCCCAGCGGATTGAGCTTGAGCGGCTGGCCGGCGCGGCTGACATGCAGGGTGTCGAGGTCGTAGCTGAGGTCGGCGACTTGCAGCTGGCGTTTGCGGCTGCCACGGCTGCGGCGCAGGATCGCCTCGATGCGTGCCACCAGCTCGGACAGTGCGAAGGGCTTGATCAGGTAGTCGTCGGCGCCGGCATTGAGACCCTGCAGGCGGTCATCGAGGGCATCGCGCGCGGTCAGCATGAGGATGGGAACCTCGCTGCGGCCATCCTCGCGCAGGCGCTTGCATACCTGATAGCCGTCGATGCCGGGCAGCATAATGTCCAGCACGATCAGGTCGTAATGACCGCTGCTGGCCAGGTGCAGACCGCTCAGGCCGTCCTGCGCGCAGTCGACGGAAAAGCCCTTGAGCTGTAGGTAGTCGAGCACGTTGGCGAGGATGTCTCGGTTGTCTTCGATGACCAGAATGCGCATCGCGAGTAATTCCTGGGTTTGACGATTTTTTCACACGGCTTTGACGAGCGGCTCACGGCTCGCCTCGCAGACTGCGGCACGTTCATCCTACAAGGATCATACGATGCCTCGGCTTCAATACGCGCAACTTCGTTATCTGTCGATCATTCTGCTGGCCTGGCTGGCCGTTTTCTTCCTCACCCGCAGCACGTTGCTACTCAGCCACCTGAGCGATGCCGGCGTGACCTTGCCAGCGCTGTTCGGGTTGTATGGGGTGGGGCTGGTCTACGACCTGAGCTTCCTGGTCTACGCCGCCGTACCGCTAGCGCTTTACCTGCTGCTGTGCCCGGCCTGGTTATGGCAGCGTCGTTGGCATCAACGCCTGCTGGTCGCCCTGGTGGCCATTAGCCTGTTCGCGATGTTCTTTACTGCGGTGGCCGAATGGCTGTTCTGGGACGAGTTCGGCGTGCGTTTCAACTTCATCGCCGTGGACTACCTCGTCTATTCCAAGGAGGTGGTGAACAACATCCTCGAGTCCTACCCGGTCTATCCCTTGCTGGCACTGCTCGCGGCACTGGCCATCGGCCTGACCCTGGCACTACGGCGACCACTGCGCGCGGCCTTGCAGGCGCCGCGCCTGCCCCGGCTGGAGGCGGCCTATGCACTGGTCATGCTGGCACTGCTGACAGGCTTGTGCAGCGGCCTGGTGGGGCAGGACGCACCGCGGGGGCTGGGCGGCAACACCTACCAGCGTGAACTGGCGAGCAACGGCCCGTACCAGTTCTTCGCCGCGTTTCGTAACAACGAGCTGGATTACCAGCAGTTCTACGCCACCCTGCCTGATGCCGCGGTGGCCGAGCAACTGCGCGCCGAGGTGGCCGAACCCAACGCCCGCTTCATTGGTAGCGATCCGCAGGACATTCGCCGGGTGATCGATAACCCTGGGCAGCCGCGCAAGCTCAATGTGGTACTGGTCACCATCGAAAGCCTCAGCGCCAAGTACCTGGGCAGTTTTGGTGATAAGCGTGGTCTGACCCCGAATCTCGACGAGCTGCGCAAGCACAGCCTGACCTTCACTAATTTCTACGCCACGGGTACGCGCACCGACCGCGGGCTGGAGGCGCTGACCCTGTCGGTACCGCCGACCCCGGGGCGCTCCATCGTCAAACGTATCGGCCGAGAATCCGGCTATGCCAGCCTCGGCCAGCAGCTTGGCGCACAGGGTTACGACAGCGTCTTCGTCTATGGCGGTCGTGGCTACTTCGACAACATGAACGCCTTCTTCGGCGGTAACGGCTACCGCATCGTCGATCAGAGCAGCGTCGACGAGGCCGAGATGAGCTTCCAGAACGCCTGGGGCATGGCCGACGAGGACCTTTACCATCAGGCGCTGAAGGTGGCCGATAGCGACCATGCAGCCGGCAAACCGTTCTTCCTGCAATTGATGACCACCTCCAACCACCGGCCCTACACCTATCCGGATGGGCGCATCGACATTGCCTCCGGTGATGGGCGTGAAGGGGCGGTGAAATACACCGACTACGCCATCGGTCAGTTCCTCGCCAAAGCGCGTAGCAAGCCTTGGTTCGACAACACGCTGTTCGTCTTCGTCGCTGACCACACTGCAGGCAGTGCCGGGCAGGAAGACCTGCCGGTGGCCAACTACCACATCCCGCTGTTCGTCTACGCGCCGAAACACATCAAGCCTGCCGAGTACGCCGACGTGGCCAGCCAGATCGACGTGGCGCCGACGCTGCTTGGGCTGCTCAACCTGGACTACGTCTCTACCTTCTTCGGCCGCAACCTGTTGCGTGCCGACCATGCACAGGGTCGAGCGCTGCTCGGCAATTACCAGCACCTGGGCCTGTTCGACGGGCAGAACCTGGCGATTCTCAGCCCGCGCCAGGGCATGCGCCGCCACGACGATGCCTTGGGCCTGAGTCAGGAGTGGCGGGTGGATGGCAGCGATCCGTTGCTGCGTCGCGACATCGCCTACTACCAGGGCGCCAGTCACGCCTTCGGCAAGCGACTGATTGCCTGGCAGCCCGATGATCAACCGAGCCAGCAACTCAGCCAGCGCTAAGGAACGATCATGCCGTCTCGTTATTTCGATTTTCGTCTGGCGCTGGGTATTCCACTGCTGCTGATGGTGTTGCTGCTGGTGATCGACCCCAGCCCTGTGGATTTCGCCCTCGCTCATCTGTTCTACGAGCCCGGTCAGGGGTTCATCGGGCGCAGCAGTTTCTGGCTCGAAGACATCCTGCATGACCGCGCCAAGCAGGCGGTGATCGTGCTGGGTGTGCTGGCCATCGCCGGCTTTGTGCTCAGCCTGCTGCCGACGCGCTTGCGCGCCTGGCGCCGTCAGCTCGGTTATCTGGTGTTGGCATTGGGCCTGTCGACCTCGGTGGTTACGCCGCTGAAGACGCTGACCGGCATGCATTGCCCCTGGAGCCTGAACGAGTTCGGTGGCCAGGAGCAGTTCACGCCGCTGCTCGCCGAACGCACGCCCACAGCCAATCCCGGGCGTTGCTGGCCAGGCGGACATGCCTCGGCCGGGTTCTCGTTGCTGGCGCTGTTTTTCGTGCTGCGCGACCGCCGCCCACGTGCTGCGCGCATCGCGCTGGGTGTCGCGCTGGGACTGGGCTCGCTGTTCTCCCTGGGGCGCATGTTGCAGGGCGCGCATTTTCTTTCGCACAACCTGTGGACGCTGCTGATCGACTGGGTGATCTGCGTGCTGACCTATCGCTGGCTACTTTACCGCGCCCCGCTGGCGTGGCGTCCGTCTCAAGAAACCGTCTGGGGAGAAACCTGCCGATGAACAGAATCGTACAGGGTCTGCGCCTGGCGCTGGCCGCACTGGTGTTCGCAGGCGCATTACTGGCGCTGCCGCTGAGCATGGCCTGGGGAGCGACGACCTCTCCGGTACCTGTGCAGGACGTACGCCCAGCCAACTGGGCGCAAGCCTTGGATACCCGTATCAACCTCTATCGCATGACGCCCGATCTGTACCGCAGTGCGCTGCCAACGGCGAAAGATTGGCCGCAACTGCAGGCGCTCGGTATTGCCACGGTGATCAATTTCTACCAGCAGGGCGACGATCAATGGCTGGTTGACCCGCGCGTCCAGCAGGTTCATCTGCCGCTACGCACGGACCGTATCGACGACACCGACGTCATCGAGGTGCTACGCAGCATCCGCCAGGCACAGGGGCGCGGCACGGTGCTGATTCACTGTAAGCATGGGCAAAATCGCACCGGGTTGATCGCCGCGTTGTATCGCGTCATCTATCAAAACTGGAGCAAGGAACAGGCCCTGGCAGAGATGGCCGGCGGCGGCTTCGGTGGCGAGGAGCGTATGGGCGACGCCGAACGTTATCTGCGTGACGCCGATATTCCAGCGTTGCGTGAGGCCCTGGCCACTGGCGCCTGCAGCACCAGCCCCTGGGCGATGTGTGCGCTCAAGGATCGGTTGCTGGGTGTGATCGAAGGAGCATAACGCCATGCGCTTCTCTCACGTGCTGGTCTGCGTGCTCGCGCTAGTGAGCCTGTTCGGTTGCCAGAGCCTGCGCGAACAGATGTTGGCGGCCAATTATCCACCGGCCTTCGTCGACGGTTTCGAGGCCGGCTGCAGTAGCGGGCGTTCGGCAGTCGGACCTTTGGGACGATTCGACAAGGACGTATCACGCTATATGGCCGAGCCGCTCTACACCCAGGGCTGGGATGACGGGTTTCGCCAGTGTGAGGACGTGCAGCGCATTGATGACTGGCAGGCGCGAAGAGAGGAGCACTGGCGCGACGATGAATGGCGCCAGCATGTCGACCAGGCGATGGCCAAAGCGCTGCGGCGCTAGATTTTTCGCTTTTCCTTATAAAGTGCGCGGAAATAGCGCCGATAGCACGATGGGATCGGCGCAATCTCACCCGATTCCTAGCCAGGTATGGCCAGGGATGACTCGATTTCTGCGCGCAAAAGGAGTTTCACGACATGTCGCTGCGTAATCTTTCAATCGCTCCACGGGCTGCTTTGGGGTTCGGCCTGGTGGCTTTGCTGGTGTTGCTGCTCGGTTCATTTTCACTGTTCCAGATGACCGAGATGCGCAAGCAGTCGGAGGCTGTCGATCAGGATTGGCTGCCAAGCGTGATGGCACTGGGCGAGGTCAGCCAGGACATACTGCGCCTGCGTGCCGTGACGCTACGGCTGATGCTCAACCGCGAGCCGGAGGAGCTAAAGCGCAATCTTCGCTTGGCAGATGATCTGCGCAATGCGCTCAGTACAGCCGATTCATCCTACGAAAAGCTGATTTCCAGCAGCGATGAGAGAGGCCTTTATGAAGGCTTTCGCCGCGCCGAAGCGGCCTACTTGCAGGAGCAAGGCAAGATCGTCGCCTTCGTCAGCCAGGGCAATTTCGACGATGCCATTGTCGTCTCTCGTGGCACGCTCAATCAGCATGCCGATGAAATGACCCGTGCGTTACGCGATCTGTCCGAGCTGAACCGCCAGGGCGCTACCGAGGCGGCTCGCGAAGCCGGGCAGGTGTTCGATTCGGCGCGTACCTGGGTGGTGGTGATGATGGCGCTGGCGGCGCTGGCTACCGTGGTTTTGGCATTGTTACTGACCCGCAGTATCGTCGCGCCGCTGACGGAAGCGGTGCGCCTGGCCGAGGTAGTGGCGTCGGGTGATCTGTCCCAGAATATCCACGTCGAAGGTCGCGACGAGCCTGCACAGTTGCTCAATGCGCTAAAAAGCATGCAGCAGAGCCTGCGTAGCACCATTCAGAGCATTTCCGATTCGTCCAACCAACTGGCTTCGGCATCCGAGGAACTGCACGCGGTGACCGAGGACTCCACCCGCGGCCTGCATCAGCAGAACACCGAGATCGAGCAGGCCGCTACTGCGGTGAACGAGATGACGGCGGCGGTGGAGGAGGTCGCGCGCAACGCGGTCAGCACGTCCGAGGCGTCGCGCGAGTCGAACGTCACTGCGCAGCAAGGACGTGAGCAGGTGCGCCAGACCGTCGACTCCATTGGTCAACTGGCAGCTGATGTCACCAGCACCTCGGGTGAGGTCGAGCAATTGGCCGAGCGTGTGCACGAGATCAGCAAGGTGCTCGACGTGATTCGCTCTATCGCCGAGCAGACCAACTTGCTGGCGCTCAATGCTGCTATCGAGGCCGCGCGGGCTGGCGACGCCGGTCGCGGTTTCGCCGTGGTTGCCGACGAGGTGAGGGCGCTTGCGCATCGCACTCAGCAATCCACCCAGGAAATCGAGCAGATGATCGGCGGCATCCAGAGCGGTACGGATCGTGCCGTCAGCGCCATGCAGAGCAGCAACGGCCGCGCCCGTTCCACGTTGGAAGTGGCACAGGCCGCCGGTGTTGCGCTGGAGCAGATCACCCAGGCGATTTCCTCGATCAACGAGCGCAACCTAGTGATCGCCAGTGCGTCGGAGGAGCAGGCGCAGGTGGCCCGCGAGGTGGATCGCAACCTGGTCAACATTCGCGATCTGTCGATGCAGACCTCGGCGGGGGCCAACCAGACCAACGCGGCGAGTCAGGAACTCTCACGCCTGGCGGTCGATTTGAACAATCTGGTGGCGCGCTTCAAGGTCTGAGGAGTGCCAGAAACGAAAACGGCGCCAGAAGGCGCCGTTTCTTTACCGCAGTAGCAGTTACTTGCCGGCCCAGCGCTTGAGCACCAGGGTGGCGTTGGTGCCACCGAAGCCGAAGCTGTTGCTCATCACGGTATCGAGCTTGGCGTTCTCGACGGTGCTGAGCTGGATCGGCATATCAGCGACTTCCGGGTCGAGCTCGTCGATGTTGGCCGACGCGGCGATGAAGTTACCTTCCATCATCAGCATGCAGTAGATCGCTTCCTGCACGCCGGCAGCGCCGAGGCTGTGGCCGGACAGGCTCTTGGTCGAGCTGATGGCCGGGGCCTTGTCGCCGAACACGGCGCGCACGCCTTTGATTTCCGCCACGTCGCCAACTGGCGTCGAAGTGCCGTGGGTGTTCAGGTAGTCGATCGGGGTATCGACGGTGGCCAGCGCCTGCTGCATGCAGCGGATCGCGCCTTCACCGCTCGGGGCGACCATGTCGTAGCCGTCGGAGGTCGCGCCGTAGCCGACGATTTCCGCGTAGATCTTGGCGCCGCGGGCCAGAGCGTGTTCCAGCTCCTCGACCACGACCATGCCGCCGCCGCCGGCGATGACGAAACCGTCACGCTTGGCGTCGTAGGCGCGCGAGGCTTTTTCCGGGGTTTCGTTGTACTGGGTGGAGAGGGCACCCATGGCGTCGAACAGGCAGCTCTGGCTCCAATGTTCTTCTTCACCGCCGCCGGCGAAGACCACGTCCTGCTTGCCCAGCTGGATCTGCTCCATGGCCTGGCCGATGCAATGCGCACTGGTGGCGCAGGCCGAGGAGATGGAGAAGTTGACGCCCTTGATCTTGAACGGAGTCGCCAGGCACGCCGATACGGTGCTGCCCATGGTGCGGGTCACGCGGTATGGGCCGATGCGCTTGACGCCTTTCTCGCGCAGGGTATCGATGGCTTCCATCTGGTTGACGGTGGAGGCACCACCGGAACCGGCGATCAGGCCGGTACGCGGGTTGGAAATCTGCTCTTCGCTGAGGCCGGAATCCTTGATCGCCTGTTCCATCGACAGATAGGCATAAGCCGCAGCATCTCCCATGAAACGGAACAGTTTGCGGTCGATCATTTCTTCCAGGTTCAGGTTGACCGAACCGGAGACATGACTGCGCAGGCCCATTTCGGCGTACGAGGGGTTGAAGCGGATGCCTGATTTGCCCGCGCGAAGGCTGCCGGCAACGGCTTCTTTGTCATTGCCCAGGCAGGAAACGATGCCCAGACCGGTGATCACTACACGACGCATGTGCAAGTCCTTCAGAAACTGTCGGTGGAGGTGAAGAGGCCGACGCGCAGGCCTTCGGCGCTGTAAATTTCACGGCCGTCGACGGATACGGTGCCATCGGCGATGCCGAGGATCAGCGAGCGGTTGATGGTGCGCTTGATGTGAATGTTGTAGGTGACTTTCTTGGCGGTCGGCAGTACCTGACCGAAGAATTTCACTTCGCCGCTACCCAGGGCGCGGCCGCGGCCGGGGTTGCCTTGCCAGCCGAGGTAGAAGCCGACCAGTTGCCACATGGCGTCGAGGCCGAGGCAGCCTGGCATTACCGGGTCGCCCTCGAAGTGACAGGCGAAGAACCACAGGTCCGGATTGATATCGAGCTCAGCGACGATTTCGCCCTTGCCGTACTTGCCGCCGGTTTCGCTGATGTGAGCGATGCGATCGATCATCAGCATGTTTGGGGCGGGCAGTTGCGCGTTCCCCGGGCCGAACAGTTCGCCGCGGCTGCAGGCGAGCAGATCTTCCCGGGTGTAGGCGTTTTGTCTTGTCATGCGAGCTCCTCAATTGTCCCCACGCTTCTAAGGCTGGGCGAATCGTCCTGGCCGGCGACGTCTTTCTAAATGTAGGCGTCTGCCGGCAGCCTAGTCATAGACTGTTGCGTTGTGGTGAAAGTCACAGCGCAGTGAGTACAGTTGTACTCTGCTGTACTGACGTTGTCACAGGCACAGCAGTTTCTCCTTGTAACCCTGCGCTGTCACGGGCGCTACTCGCCTATGGTCGGGCTGGCAGCCAGCGCAGCAGAATGCGTTGCAAATCTGCACGTTTGAACGGTTTTGCCAGGTAATCGTTCATTCCTGCTTCCAGGCAGGCTTCGCGGTCGCCCTGCAGGGCATTGGCGGTCAGGGCGATTATCGGCACCTGCTGGCATTGCTGGAGCTGGCGGATCTGCCGCGTCGCCTCGTAACCGTCCATCAGGGGCAGCCTGCAGTCCATCAGGATAGCGGCGTAATCGTGTCGGCTGCAGTTCTGTACGGCCTGCTGACCATCGCCGACCAGGCTGACCTGATAGCCCAGGCTGCGCAACATGGCCTCGATGACCGTCTGGTTGACCGGATTGTCCTCCACCAGCAACACCGACTGACCCTCGCCGCTACCCAGGTTCTGAGTGTCGCCGCTTTGTACGGGTTCGTTGCGGGCCAGAAAGGGCAGCGGTATTTCCAGGGTAAACACCGAGCCTGTGCCCAGTTGGCTTTCCGCGCGCAAGGTGCCGCCCATGCGCTCGGCCAGGGTGCGGGCGATCGGCAGGCCCAGGCCGGTGCCGCCGTAACGGCGGGAAATCGACGTGTCCGCCTGCTGGAAAGCATCGAACATATGCTCCAGGCGCTCGTCGTCGATGCCAATACCGCTGTCGCGCACGGCGCAGGTGAACCACAGCACCTGGTCGTCCAGCTGCTGCCAGCGGGTTTGCACAAGAATCTGGCCTTCTTCGGTGAACTTCAGTGCGTTGCCGATCAGGTTGACCAGAATCTGCCGGATGCGAGTGGGGTCACCGTGCACCTCCAACTGCTCCAGGCCTGGCTGGTTTTCCAGCAGCAGTTGCAGGCCGCGTTGCTGAGCGCTGTGCTGGAACACCTGAACCGAGCCCTGCAGCAGCTCCAGCAGGCTGAAGGGGATGGCCTCGAGCTCCAGTGCGCCGCGTTCGATCCGCGAGAAATCGAGAATATCGTTGATCACCTTGAGCAGGTGCTCGGTGGATTCGGTGGCCAGGGCGGCGTATTCAGTCTGCTCGTCATTCAGGCTGGTGGTTTCCAGCAGTTGCAGCATGCCCAGTACGCCATTCATCGGCGTGCGCAGTTCGTGGCTCATCATCGCCAGGAAGTCGGATTTGGCGCGGTTGGCCTGCTCGGATTCCTCACGCGCCTGGATCAGCTCGGCAATCGCCTGTTGCTGCTCGTGACCGCTCTGCTCGAGGGCGCAGGCGAGGTTGTTGATATGCCGGGCGAGGTCGGTTAGCTCGTCATTACCACGCTCGATCAGCGAAGGGCGATAATCGCCGCTCTGGATGCGTTCCAGAGCTTGGCCCATGGCGCTCAACGGCTGAGCCAGACGCCTGGCCAGGCGCCTGGCGAGGAGAAAGGTCAGCAGCAGCGCCAACAGCGACAGAATCCCGGCCTTGAACAGTATCTCCTGCTGACGCGTATTGAAGGTGTCATTGGACATGCCCACTACCACCCGGCCCAGGTAGCCGTCGCCGAGTGTCTTGCCCAAAGGTGGCAGCGCTTGCGTGCGGGCAGGCTGGCCTTGCAGGCGGATGGGGGCCTGGAACACCTCGACTTGCGGCGTGCTATGGCCTTGTTCTTTGGGGCGTTCGACATACACGAGAATGTTGTCGTCACGGTCGCGCACTTCGGCGAAGCGCACGTCGGGGGTGCTCAGGGTGGCACGCAGCAAGCTTTCCAGTGTGTTGAGGTTGTCGTTGAGCACGCCGTATTCGGTGGCCGGCGCCAGTTGATTGGCGATCAGCTGGCCGATATGGCCCTGCTCCAGGCGCAGGTCCTGCAGGCGGGTGAAGGTGAGAAAGCCGGTCAGCAGCAGGGTCAGCAGCAGGGCCGGGCCGACACTGATCAGCTGGGTGCGGGTGTGAATGTTCCAGCCGCGACGCTGGTTCATGGCTCTACCATCCTTGGAAAGCGGCGCTGCTGCCTGACGAGAGGTGCAGGGTGGGGGCAAGGGGCTGCCTGTGGGCACGAATCATCCTTGGCAATTAACGTCGATCCAGCATGTTAACCGACCCGACGCGCTTTGCCAGCGGCAGGTGTCTGCACTCTGCGGTAATTCTCGTTTGCCCCCCTTAACTGACGGCCAGCGCTGAACTTTTGCCCTGGCCGGGTACTCTCGGCTCCGTATAATGCACGCAGACCGCCATCACCAATGGCCTCATTCGGAAGACCTATGACACAGCCCCAACCCATTGCTGTACTCGGCGGCGGCAGCTTCGGCACCGCTCTGGCCAACCTGCTGGCAGAGAACGGCCAACGCGTCCTGCAATGGATGCGTGACCCCGAGCAGGCCGAGCAGATGCGCCAGAGTGGCGAAAACCCGCGCTACCTGAAGGGCGTCAAGCTGCATAGCGGTATTGAGCCGACCAGTGACCTCAGTGGTGTACTGCAGCAGGCCGAGCTGGTGCTGGTCGCATTGCCTTCCAGCGCTTTGCGCGATGCTCTGCAACCGGTTACGCCACTGCTGGCAGGCAAGATGCTGATCAGCACCACCAAGGGCATCGAGGCCAAGACCTTCAAGCTGATGAGCCAGATTCTCGAGGAGATCGCTCCCGAGGCGCGCATTGGCGTGCTGTCCGGGCCGAACTTGGCCAAGGAAGTGGCTGATCACGCGCTGACCGCGACAGTGATCGCCAGTGAAGACGAAGAGCTGTGCTTGCGCGTGCAGCAGGCCTTGCATGGCCGGACCTTCCGCGTCTATGCCAGTGCCGACCGTTTCGGCGTCGAGCTCGGCGGCGCGTTGAAGAACGTTTACGCCATCATGTCCGGCATGGCGGCGGCGCTGGGCATGGGTGAGAACACCAAAAGCATGCTGATTACCCGAGCCCTGGCGGAAATGACCCGTTTCGCGGTCAAGCTCGGCGCCAACCCGATGACGTTTCTCGGCCTGGCTGGCGTCGGCGATCTGATCGTCACCTGTTCGTCACCGAAGAGCCGCAACTATCAGGTCGGCTTCGCCCTGGGCGAAGGTCTCAGCCTAGACGACGCGGTGCAGCGCCTTGGCGAAGTCGCCGAAGGGGTCAATACGCTGAAGGTGCTCAAGGCCCGTGCTGAAGAACTGGACGTATACATGCCGCTGGTCGCTGGCCTGCATGCCATCCTCTTCGAGGGGCGTACGCTGGCTCAGGTCATCGAATTGCTGATGCTCGGTGAACCCAAGACCGACGTCGATTTCATCCCCACTGCAGGTTTCTGAACCCGGTAGCCAATCAAGGAGAGTGACTCATGAGCGATGAAAAGCAGGAATTGGCGCGTGAATCGATTCTGTTGCGCATTCTGTGGATGCTGATCTTTCTCATCATCTGGCAGTTGGCCGAATTGCTGCTCGGCGCCGTGGTGCTGCTGCAACTTGGTTATCGCCTGTTCTACGACGCGCCGAACGCCAGCCTGCTTGGCTTTGGCGACAGCCTCAGCCAGTACCTGGCGCAGATCGGTCGTTTCGGCACCTTCAATACCGATGAAAAACCCTGGCCGTTCGCCGATTGGCCAACGCCGCGTGCACCTGAAGGCGAAACCGCGCACAGCATTCCCCCTGCGCCGCATCCAGTGCGCGACGAGGAGCCAAAGCTGTGAGGTTATGGCTGCTGCGCCATGGTGAGGCCGAGCCACAGGCGGCCAGCGATGCTGCGCGCGAGCTCACCGCTCATGGTCGCAAGGAAGTGCAGCAGGCCGCGGCTCAGCTCGCCGGCCGGCCGCTGACTGCCATCGTCGCCAGCCCCTATGTGCGTGCCCAGCAGACTGCCGAGCTGGTACGCAGCGAACTGGGGTTCACTGGCAAGATAAACACCGTGACCTGGCTGACGCCCGATAGCGATCCCCGTGAAGCCCTGAAGTATCTCGATGAGCGTGAGCGCGCAGAGGTGCTGCTGGTCAGCCATCAGCCATTGATCGGCGCACTGGGCGGGTTGCTGGTGCACGGTCACCGGCAGGAACCACTACCTATGCGCACTGCCAGCCTGGCTGAGCTGGAAGGTGATATCCCGGCTGCCGGGCTGATGGAGCTTCTGGCGCTGATCCACCCCCGTTGACCCTTCGCTCTGTGGCGCCGCTTGTGGCGTCACAGCTGCGTCATGCCTGGCTTGTCGCGCTTTGGCGGCAAATGTTCCAGGCGAGAAACATTTCTTAACTTGCACCTCTTTTGTCTGCGTGGAATATTCAACCAAGCAAGTGCTTGGTTGATTCCTACAAAAACAACAAAGGAGGAAGCCCTGTGGCTGATGCAATCCGTTTGCCGCTCGAGCTGTTTTACGAACGTGAAGCAAGGCACCCGAACAAACGCTACATGGTGCAACCTTTGGGGGGCGGCCAGCTGCTGGAGCTGAGCTGGGCCGATGTCGGTGAGCAGGCTCGTCGCGTAGCCAGTTGGTTGCGCAGTCGCGAGCTGCCACAGGGTAGCCGCATCGCCATCATCTCCAAGAACTGCGCGCACTGGATCGTTGCCGATCTGGCGATCTGGATGGCGGGCCACGTTTCGGTACCGTTGTATCCCAACCTGACCGCCGACTCCATGCGCCAGGTGCTGGAGCATTCAGAAGCTGCGTTGGCCTTCGTCGGCAAGCTCGATGACTGGGCGTCGATGGCGCCGGGTTTGCCGCAGGGCTTGCCGACCGTGAGCCTGCCGTTGCATCCGCAGGGCAGCTTCGACTACAGCTGGGATGACCTGCAGCGCAGCGCGCCGATCCAGGACGATCCCAAACCCGCAGCCAACCAGCTGGCCACCATCATCTACACCTCCGGCACCACCGGCACGCCCAAGGGCGTGATGCACAACTTCTCCAATTTCGGCTTCGCCGCCAGCAATGCCATCAAGCTGTTCGGTGTGGGCGAGGATGATCGGCTGATCTCCTACCTGCCGCTGTGTCACGTGGCCGAGCGCATGTTCGTCGAGTTAGCGTCCATCTACGCGGGGCAGACGATCTTCTTTGCCGAGAGCCTGGATACCTTTCTGGAGGACCTCAAACGCGCGCGGCCGACCGTCATGTTCGGCGTGCCGCGTATCTGGACCAAGTTCCAGATGGGCGTGTACAGCAAGATGCCGGCGCAGAAGCTCGAGCGTCTGCTGCGGCTGCCAATCATCGGCCATTTCATCGGTCGTAAGGTACTCGCCGGCCTTGGCCTGGACGCCATTCGCTACGCGCTGTCCGGCGCCGCGCCAGTGCCTGAAACACTGCTCAACTGGTATCGCCGCCTAGGCATGGAGATCCAGGAGGTTTATGGCATGACCGAGAACTGTGGTTACTCCCACGTCTGTTTGCCAGGCAAGTTCAAGCAGGGCTGGATTGGCCAGAACAACCCCGGTGTCGAGGTGCGCATCGCCGAGGATGGCGAAGTTCAGGTGCGCAGTGGCGCGACCATGCAGGGCTACTTCAAGGACCCGATGAAGACCGCCGAGACGCTGACTGACGACGGCTTCCTGCGCACTGGGGACAAAGGCGAGCAGGACGCCGAAGGTAACCTGCGTCTTACCGGGCGTATCAAGGAAATCTTCAAGACCAGCAAGGGCAAGTATGTCGCGCCGGCACCGATCGAAAATCGCATCGGTGAACACTCGCGTATCGAGCAGGTGTGCGTGGTCGGCGACGGCCTGCCGCAACCCATCGCTCTGTGCGTGCTCTCTGATGTGGGGCGCCAGGAGGCGGCCAATGACAGCCGCGATGAGCTTGAAAGCAGCCTCAAGGCCTTGCTCGCCGAGGTCAATGGTCGTCTCGATCATCATGAGCGGCTGCAAGGTCTGGTGCTGGTCAAGGAGGTCTGGGCGGTGGAAAACGGTTTCCTCACCCCAACCCTGAAGATCAAGCGCGCGGTGATCGAAGGCACCTACGGCGAGCGTTTCGCCGAATGGCAGCAGCGCAGCGAAGCCGTGCTCTGGCACGATTGAGCATCAGTGGGCCGGGCTGACCGGCCCGGTTTCAACGGACAAGGAACACGCTCATGGGATTGTGGCAACGAACACCCGATATCGATGCACTCAACGCGACCTTGAAAAACAGCATTGGCGAGGTGCTGGACATTCGTTTCGACGCCTTCGACGACGAGTCGCTCAGCGCCAGCATGGTGATCGACTCGCGTACCCATCAGCCTTACGGCCTGCTGCATGGTGGCGCCTCTGTGGTGCTGGCGGAAACCCTCGGCTCCACCGCCAGCTACCTGTGTATCGACAGCAGCCGTTTCTACTGTGTCGGCCTGGAGGTCAATGCCAACCATCTGCGCGGTTTGCGCAGTGGGCGCGTGCATGCCGTGGCGCGGCCGGTGCACCTGGGCCGCACCACGCATGTCTGGGACATTCGCCTGAGTGGCGATGACGGCAAGGCCAGTTGCATCTCGCGGCTGACCATGGCCATCGTGCCTCTGGGTGAGCAACCGCCGAAATTATGATTTTCGGCCTGCAATTTCATCCAAGATTTGCCTGGTCCATGGCGCTACAGTACGCGCCATGGATCACATCACTCACATTCAAAGCAGCTTGCCCGGCGTTCGTCTGATCGACGCCGAGTACCGCCGCTTCGCCTTTCCCCGGCATTTTCATCTGGAATACCACGTCGGCCTGCTGATCCAGGGACAGCATCGCTACGCCTATGGCGGCGAGCGCCGGCATGTCGGAGCAGGGGACGTACTGTTGATGGCGCCGGAGGGGATTCATGACGGCGCCTGCCTGGATGGCCAGAGTTACCGCATCCGGGTGATGGCGTTCGATCCTTCCTGGCTGGATGAAGCCAGTCGGACCTTGAGTGACGGTCGTCAGGGCGCGCCAAGACTGATCACCAGCAGCTTGCGTCATCCTTTGCTGTCGCAGCACCTGCAGCGATTTCATGCGGCGATGCTGGAAGGCTCGCAACTGGCCCAGGAAGAAGCGCTCTGGCAGGCGCTGGCCCATTTGCTGGAGATGGGCTCGACGCTGCGTGTCAGCGCGCCACATCGCGTCTTCGATCAGCAAACCTGGCAGCGTCTGCGCGATTGGCTGGAGAGCCGTCTGGACGATCCGCCAACGCTGGAGGAAATCGCCACCTTCTGCGCCATGAGCCCTTGGCAAGCGTTGCGGCGTTTCCGCGAGCACACCGGCTTGCCACCGCACCAGTGGCTGACGCAGCTGCGTTTGCAGCGGGCATTGCCGCTGGTGCTGGCAGGTGAGCCTCTGAGCGAGATCGCCTTGCGCCTGGGCTTCTACGACCAGGCGCATTTCTCGCGGTTGTTTCGCCGCACCTACGGTCTGCCACCGGCGCGTCTGCGTCAGGGCTGACCCACTCACACATCCCGTTTTCATTTTCCTGGAGATCACCATGCAGGAGACGTCCGTCTTGCTGTCGCTGGCTGCCGTGTTCGCGGTGGCCCTTATCAGCCCTGGCCCGGATGTGGCGCTGGTGGTGCGCACCGCCCTGCATCAAGGGCAGCGTGCAGGCTTGCTCAGTGCGCTTGGGCTGGCGTGCGGCATTCTTCTGCATGGCACACTGGTGCTCAGTGGCGTGGCTTTGCTGCTCAGTCGCACAGAATGGTTGTTCGACCTGGTGCAGATCGGTGGCGCGCTTTATCTGGGCTGGCTGGGCATTGGTGCGGTGCGGTCCTGGTGGCGTGGCGGCGCCGGGCCAACACGGTTGGAGGGCGAACTGGCGCCTTCGCTGTTCGGTCCCTGGCTGCGCGGTGTATTCACCAACCTGGGCAACCCCAAGGCACTGGTGTTCTTCCTGGCGCTGCTCAGCAGTCTGGTGCCGGCGGACATGTCGCTACCCGGCAAGGTGGCCTGTGCTGCTCTGTTGTTTGGCCTGAGCCTGTTCTGGTTTGGCCTGCTCGGTATGACCCTGAGCCGACCGCTGATGCGTCAGCGTCTGCTGCAGGTAGCGCCAACCATCGACTTTGTTTGCGGTCTGGTGTTTCTGCTGGTAGCGGCCAGCATCGTCGGGCGCCTGCTGCTATAGCCCTGACCATTGCACCGCTATCAATGGCCGTTACGGTCATTGCCACTGCTGCGCAGCTGCCGGAGAATCCGGGCACATTCGCCTTATCGAGTTTGATGCATGCCGCAGCCGGTCTTTTTCGCTCATGCCAACGGCTTTCCATCCGCCACCTACGGCAAGCTTTTCGCCGCGCTGGCACCGGATTTTCAGGTGCAGCACCTGGAGCAGCACGGCCATGACTCGCGTTTTCCGGTCAATGACAACTGGTCGAATCTGGTCGATGAGCTGATCCATCATCTTGAGGACGGTGGCGAGCCGGTCTGGGGCGTCGGCCATTCGCTCGGCGGCGTGCTGCACTATCACGCCGCTTTGCTTCGCCCCGAGTTATATCGTGGGGTAGTGATGCTCGATTCGCCGGTGCTGACGCTGGCTGACCGTATGGTGATTCGCGCCGCCAAGCGCTTTGGCTTCATCGACCGAATCACGCCCGCCGGCCGCACCCTGGGGCGCCGCGAGGCCTTTGCCGATCTGGTCGAGGCGCGCGATTACTTCGCAGGCAAGAGCCTGTTCCGCCGCTTCGACCCCGAGTGTCTGGACGCCTATGTCAGTCACGGTCTGCAACGGGCGGAGCAGGGACTACGCCTGAAGTTCGACCCGGCCACCGAGATCAGCATCTATCGCAGCGTGCCGCATACCTCGCCGGGTAGGCCGCAGCAGCTGGCTGTGCCGCTGGCCTTGGTGCGTGGCCGCCACAGTAGAGTGGTGTTACCGCATCATGCGCATCTGCTGCGGCGCATGCCGCGGGCCGAATATCACAACCTGCCGGGCGGACACATGTTCCCGCTGGAGCGCCCTCAGGCGACTGCCGACCTTTTGCGTCAGCTGTTCACCCGCTGGGCTGGTAGCCAGGAGCAACGTGCATGAGCATGGGTTTCGAGGAAGTTCGTCTGAGCTTGCCGCATATCGAGCTGGCCGCTCATCTCTACGGGCCGGAGGACGGTGTGCCGGTGCTGGCGCTGCACGGTTGGTTGGATAACGCGGCGAGCTTCGCGCGGCTGGCGCCGAAGCTCGAGGGGGTGCGCATCGTCGCCCTGGACTTCGCCGGTCATGGTCATTCCGAGCACCGCTCGGCTGGCGCCGGTTACGCGCTGTGGGACTATGCCTTTGACGTCCTGCAGGTCGCCGAGCAGTTTGGCTGGGAGCGATTTTCCATCCTGGGTCACTCCATGGGCGCGATCACTGCGGTGTTGCTGGCAGGGGCGATGCCGGAGCGGATCGCGCGCCTGGCGCTGATTGACGGGCTGGTGCCTTATACCGGTGAGGCCGAACAGGCGCCGGAAAAGCTGGGTGAAGCGCTGCGCGCCAGGCAGGCGCTCACCGACAAGCGCAAGCCGGTGTATGCCGAGATGGCGCGTGCTGTCGAAGCTCGTATGAAGGGCGTGGGGGCGGTCAGTCGTGAGGCGGCCGAACTGCTTGCGCAGCGAGGGTTGATGCCGGTGCCGGGCGGTTACACCTGGCGTACCGATAGCCGCCTGACCCTGCCGTCGCCGCTGCGTCTGAGCTGGGCCCATGCCCAGGCGTTCGTTCGCGCGCTGCAATGCCCGGTCAGCCTGGTGTTGGCGGAGCAGGGCATGATGGGCGCACAGTCGGCCGTGCGCAGCTTGCTGCAGGATCTGCCGTTCGACGTGCACCATCTGCCCGGCGGGCACCACCTGCATCTGGATGACGAAGCCGGCGCGCAGCTCGTAGCGGATTGTTTCAATCCATTCCTGCGCTTGCCTTGACTTGCCTGCAGTCGTGGGGAAAGGTGTGGCGGTCTGCCATGGAGGATCGCATGATCGACCCGTTAAACGTCGCCACTCGCTGCTCAGCAAGCCCCTCTGCCGCTTCCCTTCAACAGGTTTCCACTCGATGACGGGGCGCATGAAGCTGTTCTCGGCAGCGCTTGCCACCTTTTGCAGTGGGGCCGTGCTGGCAGCCGATCTGCCTGGCAGTCGCGACCTTGAGGTATTGCCGCGTTTCCCCGCCAGCCACATCGTCGCCTTCAAGGAAGCGTCCGATGTCGAGCGCATCTACCCGCAAGGCTCCATTCGCCGCATCAGCGGGCGGTTGCGCTATGAGCGTGAGGTCTTGGTGCAGGGACAGCACAGTGCGGTGACCTACGAGCTGCCGCGCACCCACAGTGCCGATCAGGTCTTCACCGAAGCGCGGGAAACCCTGCTGGAGAAGGGCGCGGAACTGCTTTACTGGTGCCAAGGCCGTGAGTGTGGCGCGAGCAGCTTGTGGGCCAACTCGGTGTTCGGTAATGCCACGCTGTATGGCTCCGACGACCAGCAGGCGTATGCACTGTTGCGCCTGGCCGAGCCGAACCACGAGAGCTTGCTGGCGCTGTACAGCATCACCCGTGGAAATCGCCGCGCTTACCTGCATGCCGAGCAACTGGATGCTGAAGCCCCTCTGGGGGTATTGCTGCCGACGCCCGCGACCTTGCTGCGTCAGTTGCGTACCGATGGACAATTGAAACTGCCCGACGAAGCCAAGGCCGACAGCGCCTGGGTGGAAGTGCTGGCGCGCAGTCTCAACCTCGACAGCACCTTGCGCGTCAGCCTCGCCGGTAGCCAGGCCGAAGCCTGGCGCGAGGCGTTGATCGAGCAGCGTGTGCGCGAAGCTCGCCTGGAGTTGGGTGAAAGTTCGGATGAAACACTGAGCGTGCGTTTGTTGCGTTAAGCTAGCACTCGCAATCGCCATAACAGAGCGCCCGTAAGGGCGCTTTGTCGTTTCGTCGAAGGGAGTTTCGCTTGATGGCCACTAATGATCGTCTGCTGGTGCAGATTCTTCTGCTCGGCCTGCTGGCCGCCAGCCTCTGGGTGCTGGCACCATTCTGGTCGGCGTTGTTCTGGGCCGCCGTGCTGGCCTTTGCCAGCTGGCCGCTGATGCGTCTGCTGACGCAGTTGCTCAATGGGCGCATGGCGCTGGCGGCGGGCATCCTCACCGGCGTCTGGGTGATCATGGTGGCGGTGCCGCTGGTGTGGCTGGGGTTTAACCTGGCCGACCATATCAAGGACGCCAACGCGCTGGTCAAGGATCTGCAGGTCGAAGGTCTGCCGCCACCGCCGAGCTGGCTGGGCAGTATTCCGCTGGTCGGTGATCGCCTGGTGGAGCTGTGGCGCACCATCGATCAGCAGGGCGCAGCTTTCTTCGACACGCTGCGGCCCTATCTGGGCCAGGTTGGCAACTGGCTGGTGGCACGTAGTGCGAAGATCGGTGCGGGCATGGTCGAGCTGGCCCTGAGCCTGGTGCTGGTGTTCTTCTTCTACCGTGACGGGCCGCGCCTGGCGGTGTTCGTGCACAGCCTGCTAGAGCGACTGATCGGCGAGCGTGCCGATCATTACCTGGAACTGGTCGCCGGCACCGTACAGCGGGTGGTCAACGGCGTGATCGGTACCGCCGCCGCGCAGGCCGTGCTGGCCTACATCGGTTTCGTCATCGCCGGGGTGCCGGGCGCCCTGGTGCTGGGCCTGCTGACCTTCGCCTTCAGCTTCATCATGATCCCTCCGCTGATCTGGGGCCCTGCTGTGGCCTGGCTGGTGTGGCAGGGCGAGATCGGCATGGCGATCTTCCTGGGTATCTGGGGCTTTTTCATCATCAGTGGGGTGGACAACATCCTCAAACCCTACCTGATCAGCCGTGGCGGCAACCTGCCGCTGGTGGTGGTGCTGCTCGGCGTATTCGGTGGCATTCTGGCCTTCGGCTTCATGGGCCTGTTCCTTGGCCCGACCCTGCTGGCGGTGGCCTACAGCCTGCTCAGCGACTGGGTGGCGGACAAGGCGCCGCCGGCTGAAGCAGTGGTCGACAAACCACTGCCGGGCGAGGAAACACGCGGCTGATCAGCCGCGTTCGCTTTCGTATTTATCGAGGGTGTCGCGAGCGATCTGCCGACCCAGCATGATCAGCTCCGGCGCCTTGTAGAACTCGAAGAAGCGGCAGGCACGCTTGGGCACGTTGATCAGGATGTCCGGCGGGTAGCCGGCGATCTTGTACTGCGCCAATGAGGTTTGCATCACCTCGAAGCTCTGGTTGACCAGCTCCAGTAGTGACGCTGGCCCGCTGAATTCGGCTACGCGTGAGCCGCTGGCGGATTTTGGCGCGGGTTCATCGTCCTCTTTGCGACTAGGCGCCGCGGCCGGGCTGACGTCATCGGCGAGGCTCTGCTCCTCGGCGAGCAGCAGGGTTTCGTCCTCGCTCTTGCGGCGAAAACTGGGCAGACGCGAGCCGAGCGACGTCATCAACTGGTCGATGCGCCCCTTGAGAGCGGCAGGCCGTTCGATCACTGGCAACTGGTAGTGATTCTGGTTGGTGGCGTTGAGGTTGACCGCGATGATCAGGTCGCAGTGGCTGGACACCACCGGGACGATCGGCAACGGGTTGAGCAGACCGCCGTCGACCAGCATGCGCTTGCCCTGGATGACTGGAGTGAACAAGCTCGGGATCGCCGCCGAGGCACGCATCGCCTGGTGCAGGCAGCCTTCCTGGAACCAGATTTCCTGCTGGTTGGTGAGATCGGTGGCGACGGCGGTGAAGGGGATGGCGAGGTTTTCGATATCCACGTCGCCAACGATTTCCTGAATGTGCCCGAATACGCGCTCACCGCGAATCGCGCCGAGGCGGAAGCTGACATCGAGCAGGCGCAACACGTCGAGATAATCCAGGCTTTCCGTCCATTCACGGTATTCGCGCAACTTGCCGGCGGCGAAGATGCCGCCGACCACCGCGCCCATCGAGCAGCCGGCGATGCAGCCGATTTCATAACCGCGCGCTTGCAATTCCTCGATCACGCCGATGTGCGCATAGCCGCGCGCACCTCCCGAGCCCAGCACCAGCGCCACTTTCTTGCTCATCGATAACTTCCCTCTGTGAAGGCTCCGACCTTACTCGGGCTATGAGGCTCAGCCAAGGGCGCGTTTGCTAGAATCTGTCGGCTGACGCTTCGCAGGGGCGATGGGCTCGCCATCCGTTCGTCGGCGCCGGTATGATCAGGCAAGCGAAGCGGCGGGCGCCGGGCACTTTCCCCATGCCGCAGCGTCATAGTCTGGGCCAACCCGTAGTCATATCCGTTCGAGGAGTGTGGTCGATGAAACACTGGATCTGTTTGCCGCTGCTTGCGGTGACGCTCGTCGGCTGTGCCGGCAAGACCGTCTACCGTGAGACCTGCGCCAATCAGCTGGATGCCGCCTGGAAGGAGCTGAGCATCGCCGAGGCCGAAGGCTTCGCCGGTACGGTGAGCTATTCCAAGGCATTCTCTCTGCTCACCGCTGCCAAGACCCAGCAGCAGTTCGAAGCCTACGCAGGCTGTACCAGCAAGGCCGAACGTGCGCGCTTCTACATTCGTGAATCGCGAGCGGGACGTTGATGCAACTCGATTTCGCCGATCTGAGCCCGCTTGAGGCCTACCGCTGGCTGGCCTCCAGTGTGACCCCCAGGCCCATCGCCTGGGTTTCGACACGTTCGGCCGACGGCGTAGCCAACCTGGCGCCGTTCAGCTTCTTTCAGGTGATCAGCGACAATCCGCCGACCTTGCTGGTCAACGTCAATACTCGCGATGACGGCAGCCTCAAGGACAGCCTGCGCAATGCCCAGGCCAGTGGCGAACTGGCGATCCAACTGGTCAGCTTCGCCCAGGCCGAGGCGATGAATGCCAGTGCTGCGATACTGTCCCATGAGGTCAGCGAGTTCGCCCACTGTGGTATCGCCAGCCAGCCGTGCGAGCGCATCGACGTGCAGCGCGTCGTTGGCGCAGCGGTGACCTTCGAATGCCGCGTAGCGCAGATCCAGCCCTATCCGCCGCAACAACCCAATTGTCACCTGATCTTCGCCGAGGTACTGCTGGCGCATATCGATGATGCGGTGCTCAACGAGCAGGGGCGTATCGACCCGCGCAAGCTCGATCTGGTCGGTCGCCTGGGAGGCAGCGCCTACTGCCGCACACGCGATCTTTTCCAGATGCAGCGGCCCTGAACCCGTTCTGAAAACGACGTCCAGTTAACTCTCCCGGCCATCTTGGCGTCTGCTGGCTTGTCGCCAGTAGCGCTGCGCTCCTATGTTCCAGAATTCGGGCTGGCTGCAGTAGGCAGGGGGTTGTCATGGGTGGCTCATTGAGCAAGCGGCTGGCCAGTCTGAGCACGGCCAGCAAGTTGATGCTGGGTTTTGCTCTGGTATTGGTTCTGACCGCTCTGGTGGCGGTTACTGGTCTGCTGGCTTTGCGTGAAGTCAGTGCTGGCGCCGAGCTGCAGCAACGCATGAGTGCGCTTGGCGAGCAGGTGCTGCGCATGCGCCAGAGTGAGCAGGCGTTCGCGCTGAGTGGCGACAGCCAGCACGCCGAGCGGCTGGCAGAGCAGGCTGAGAGTATTTTGCAGGCCGGACAGGCGCTGCAAGGTGAGCTCGATAGCGACACAGCTGCCATTCTGGCGCAGGTCGAGCCTGCACTTGCCGACTACCGCAGCGCTTTTGCCCGTTACGTTGAACTCACCGACAACATGCAGCTGTCCCTGCAAGCCGCTGACTGGCTAGTGGTCAGCGCGGCCAACAGTCTGGATCTGCTGCAGGAGGGGTTGGCCGAAGATGGCGTCGACCTGCTCAAGAGCTCCCAAGGGGAGCGTGGTGGTGACTCGGTTGCGCAGGCTGGCAAGGTCAGCAAGATCCATCAGTTGCTGCTGCAGGCGTTGGATCAGGCACGCCAGCGTCTGGAGGCCAGTCGGCGTAGCGATAGCAGCGAGCAGGCGGAAATTGCCCAGGCCGGCGAGGCGCAAGCCCTGGCTGCCGAGTTGCGCGATGCGCTGGATGATCCCGGCTATGCCGCGGTGCTTGGTGAGGTGGTGGTCAATGTCGACTCCTTCAATGAACGTCTGAAGGAATACGCCACCCAGCTGCAGCAACAAAAACAGGTATATGGGCAACTGGTTGCTCAGGTCGAGCAGTTGCTGCAGCGGGTCGATTTGGCCCTGGAAACCCAGCGTCAGGCCATGCATGCCGAGCGTCAGGCCAGCAGTGGCCTGATCATCGCGGCGGCGGCCCTGGCGCTGCTGTTTGGCCTCAGCGCGGCAATCATGATCAGCCTGGCCATCGTGCGTCCGCTCAAGCGCGTGATCGGCCTCGCTGAATCCATCGCCGCTGGTGATCTCAGTGTGCGCATCGAACAGGATCGTCGTGACGAGATCGGTCAACTGCTCGCTGCCATGCAGGGAATGTCCGCCAACCTGCGGGATATGGTTGGTCGCCTTCAGGGGGGCGTGGCGCAGATTTCCAGTTCTGCCCAGACCCTCTCGACCACTGCCGAGCAGACGCGCCAGGGCGTCAATGGTCAGAAGCTGGAGACCGATCAGGTCGCCACCGCCATGAGTCAGATGACTGCCACGGTGCATGAGGTGGCGCGCAATGCCGAAGCGGCAGCGGCTTCCACCGAGCAGGCTGACCAGCGCGTCGGTGCCGGTAGCCAGGTGGTGCGACAGACCCTGCAGCGTATCGAGCAATTGGCTCGTGCCATGGACGCAACCACCAAGAGTATTCAGCGCCTGAGTCAGGACACTCAGCGCATCGATGCGGTCCTTGAGGTGATCAAGAGCGTTGCCGAACAAACCAACCTGTTGGCGCTCAATGCGGCCATCGAAGCGGCGCGTGCCGGAGAACAGGGGCGTGGTTTTGCCGTGGTTGCCGATGAGGTACGAGCGTTGGCAAAACGCACTCAGCAATCCACCGCGGAAATCGAGTCGCTGATAGCGGCCTTGCGCGAGGGTAGTCGCCGCGCGGTGACCGACATGGAGCAGAGCGCCAGCCTGGTGAGCCTGACGGTTGGCGACGCCAGCCAGACCGAAGGCGCCCTGACGGCCATTGCCGAGGCGGTGAGCCTGATCTCGGAGATGAACCAGCAGATCGCCGCAGCAGCGGAGCAGCAAACCGCCGTGGCCGAGGAAATCAACCGCAGCGTCACCTCGATCCGCGATATTGCCGATCAGTCAGCCACGGCCATGGACGAGACCGCCGCGTCGAGCATCCAGCTGGCTGAGCTGGGGCGGGAGCTACAGGGCATGGCAGGGCACTTTCGCCTGACATAGCGTCTGTCCTCACAGTTTCGTGAGCAAACTTTGCATAGAGCTATGCCACGCCTCGGCGCCCCAGTAGCATCAGTGTTCTGCATAAGGAGCCAACGATGCGAACCAAACTGGATGCCTGTCTCGACTCGGTCAATCAGGTATTGCTGGGCAAAGAGGCGCAGGTGCGCCTGGCACTGACCTGCCTGCTGGCGCGTGGTCACCTGCTGATCGAAGACCTGCCGGGCATGGGCAAGACGACCCTCAGCCATGCCCTGGCGCGCGTGCTGGGGCTGAGCTTTCAGCGTATCCAGTTCACCTCTGACCTGCTGCCGGGCGACATTCTTGGCACCTCGGTATTCGACAAGGACAGCGGGCAGTTCGTCTTTCATCCGGGGCCGATCTTCGCTGAGCTGGTGCTGGCGGACGAGATCAACCGCGCCACACCGAAGAGCCAGAGTGCGTTACTCGAAGCCATGGAAGAAGGCCAGGTGACCATCGAGGGCGCGACCCGGCCGTTGCCCGAGCCGTTCTTCGTCATCGCCACGCAGAACCCGGTCAGCAGCGGCGGCACCTTCGCCTTGCCCGAATCCCAACTCGATCGCTTTCTCATGCGTCTGTCACTGGGCTATCCGGCGCAAGCGGCGGAGCGGGCTTTGCTGCTGGGCGATGCCCGGCGTGATCTGTTGCCGCGCATGGAATCCATTCTCGACCATGCCGAACTGGCCCGCCTGCAGGCGCAGGTGCCCAAGGTGCGTGCCAGCGATGCGCTGATCGACTATGTGCTGCGTCTGGTCGAGGCGACGCGTAGTCAGCCGCAGTTCGCCTGGGGTTTGTCACCGCGGGCCAGTCTGGCGTTGTTGGCTGCAGCGCGGGCCTGGGCGCTGCTGGCCGAACGTGATTACGTGATTCCCGAAGACGTGCAAGCGGTGCTGCCTTCAGTCGTGGGGCACCGTCTGCGCGAGCGCGCCGACCCTACCGGTCATGGTGGTGGCAGTCTGGTGCAATGGTTGCTGCGCGAAGTGCCGGCGCTCTGATGCGTGCAGCGCTGAAGCCGCTCTGGCGGCGCTGGTTGGCCAGGCGTATTCCGCCAGCGGCCAGCGTGCGTTTGAATCAGCGGCGCATTTTCATTCTGCCCAGTCGGGTCGGGGCTGTGTTTGCCGTGGCACTTCTACTGATGCTGCTGGTGGGCATCAATTATCAGAACAGCCTGGCCTATGGCCTGACCTTCCTGCTGGTATCGGTGTTCGTCGTCACCATTCTGCATACCTACCGCAACCTGGCCGGGCTGGTGCTCAAGGCCGGTGGTGGCGGGGCAGTGTTCGTCGGCGAGCAGGCGCGCTTTCGCGTGCGCCTTGAGAGCCCTGAGCGCGAGCACCAGGCCGTGGCGCTGGGCTGGCCACCGTCTGAGCTGGTAGTGCGCGATGTGCCGCGCCAGGGGCAGACCGAAGTGGATTTGAGCCAGCCAGCCGTGAGACGTGGCTGGCTACGACCCGAGCGTCTGAGGGTGGAAAGCCGTTTTCCGTTGGGCTTGCTGGTGGCCTGGAGCTGGGTCGATCTGGATCAGGCGGTGCTGGTCTACCCGCGGCCGTTGGAGGGTGAGCTGCCGTTGTCGGCAGGCCTGGGCGAAGAGGAGGAGGAAGAGGGCATGCGTGCCCGCGGCCAGGGCGCCGATGATTTCCAGGGTCTGCGCGAGTATCAGCCGGGCGATTCGAAACGGCGCCTGGACTGGAAGGCCTATTCACGTGGCCAGGGCCTGCTGGTCAAGGATTTCGCCATGCTCAGCGGCCGCGATCTGTGGTTGGACTTCGACAGCCTGGGTGGCGACAGCGAAATGCGTTTGTCGCTGCTCTGCTACTGGGTGCTGCAGTTCACCGAGCGGCAACAGGCATTCGGCTTGCAACTGCCTGGGCAGGTGATCGCACCGGATTACGGTGAGGGACATCGCGATGTTTGCTTGCGCGCCCTGGCGTTGTTCGGAGCGCGCGCATGAGCAGTCTGCCGGGTATTCCGAGGATCGCTCTGACCTGGTTGCTGGTCGCCCAGGTGCTGGTGATCGTGCCGCATCTGGTACATCTGCCGCTGTGGATGATCGCGCTTTGGCTTGGCGCTGCCGGTTGGCGCGTGCAGATCTTCCGCATGCGTGCGCGCTATCCCAATGGTTGGGCAAAGGGTGGCCTGGTGCTGCTGGTGTTGGCTGGCATCCTGCTTTCGCGTGGCACGCTGGTGGGGCTGGATGCCGCGTCGGTGCTGCTGATCGCCACCTTCACCCTCAAACTGCTGGAGATGCGCACGCGGCGTGATGCGCTGGTGCTGATCTTCCTCGGTTTCTTCTGCGTGGTGACCGCCTATCTATTCGAGGACGGAATTCTTGCCGCGCTCTACAGCCTGCTGCCGGTTACGGCGCTGCTGACTGCGCTGGTCGGCCTGCAGCACAGTGGTTTTGCCGAACGCCCCTGGCCACCCCTGCGTCTGGCGGGTGGCCTGGTCCTGCAAGCGATACCGCTGATGCTGTTGCTGTTCGTGTTCTTTCCACGCATGGGGCCGTTGTGGTCACTGCCAATGCCCAGCGACAAGGGCGTCACTGGCCTGTCGGACAGCATGGAGCCAGCCGATATCGCTGAGCTCAGTCGCTCCTCGGCACTGGCCTTTCGCGCCAGCTTCGAGGGTGAGGTGCCGGCGAGAGGGCAGCTGTATTGGCGTGCTCTGACTCTGGAGCGCTTCGATGGCAGACGCTGGTCGCAGTCCAGTTACGCTGATGTACCCGTCGCGCCGCAGTGGAGCAAGGCAGGCGAATCGCTCGATTACAGCATCATCATGCAGCCCAGCGGCAAGCGTTGGCTGTATGTGCTGGATGTCGGCGAGATGGCGCAGGACAGCGGGCGGATGATGAACGACTTCCGTTGGCAGAGGCTGCGTCCGGTAGATCGGCCCCTGCTGTACCAGGTGCGTTCCTGGCCTGAGGCAGCACGTGAAGCATCGGCAGAGCCACCCGGTTTGCGCCAGGCACTGCAACTGCCCGAGCAGGGCGACCCGCGCAGTCACGCCTGGGCGGCTGAGCTGAAGGCAAAGTACCCGCAGAGCGACGCGCTGGTGGCCGCAGTGCTGCAGCATTTCAACCGTGAACCGTACGTCTACACGCTGCGCCCGCAGCCTCTCGGGCGTGACAGCATCGATGAGTTCCTGTTCGACACCCGGCGTGGTTTCTGTGCGCACTACGCTGGCGCGATGACCTTCGTGCTGCGTGCGGCGGGCATTCCTGCACGAGTCGTCGCCGGTTATCAGGGCGGTGAGCTCAATCCCAACGGCAACTACATCCAGGTACGCCAGTTCGATGCTCATGCCTGGGTCGAGTACTGGCAGCCGGGCCGTGGCTGGCGCAGCATCGATCCAACGTTCCAGGTCGCCCCCGAGCGCATCGAACAAGGGCTGGAAGAGGCCTTGAGCGCGGAGGATGGCTTTCTCGATGATCAACCCTTCTCGCCGCTGCGCTACCGCGAGCTGGCCTGGCTCAATCAGTTGCGCATGAGCTGGGAGAATCTCAATTACGGCTGGCAGCGCTGGGTGCTGGGTTACCAGGGTGAGCAGCAGCTGAAACTGCTGCAGAACTGGTTCGGCAGCCTCGATTGGCAGCGTCTGGCGATCGCTCTGGTGGGCACTGGAGCGCTTGTGATTGGCCTGCTGGCGCTGTGGCTGCTCAAACCCTGGCAACAGCGGCCTGATCCGCAACGCCAGGCGTTTCGCAAGTTCGAGCGGCTGTTGGCGCGCCATGACGTGCGCCGGGAAGCGGGTGAGGGCGCACGCTCCTTCGCGTTGCGCGCGGCGCGGCAGTTGCCCGAGCAGGCGGAGCAGATCGAGACATTTGCCCGATGCTTCGAGCAGCAGCGCTATGCCGGCGGGCCGGCGTCACGTGATGCTTTGCGGCAAGCACTGAGTGATTTGCGCAGAGCATTGCCCTGGCGCTTGTCGCGTTAGCGACCATTGGCCACTTGCTTGAGTGGGTGGTCGGGCTGTTAGCTTGATGCATCTTCGGTTGGAGGAGCGAGCATGAGCGATTTCGTCGAGCATTGCCTGGGCCGCGTCCTGGCTCTGCAAGTGCGGTTGTATGCCTGCCAGGCACGGCTGGCCGACTGTACCGATACCGAGGCATTGCACGATTTACGCATTGCCCTGCGGCAATTGCGCAGCCTGTTGCGTCCGTTACGCGGTTTGCCGGCTGTAGATGTTCTGGAGCAGGGAGCAGCGGTGCTGGGCCGCCTCAGTGGGCCACTGCGTGATCGCGAAGTCCTGGTCGCCGAGTTGGCACGAATGGGCTTGGCCCATCTGGCGCCTGTCGATGAGGCGCAGCGCGCCGCAGGCTACGCTGCCATTGCCAGTAGTCGCGAGTTGGCGGACCTGATGCTGTTGCTCGACGGCTGGCCGGCGAATTGGCGTGAGGCCGCCAGGCAAGGCCAGTTGAACGATATAGACAAGCGCATCCGGCGTCGCCTGCGCCGTCAGCAACGACAACTGGCCCGTGCGTTGCGCGATCCGGCGCATGATCGTCACCGCCTGCGCCTGTTGATCAAGCGCGTGCGTTACGCCGCTGAAACCTACCCCGCACAAAGTCGTTTGAGCAAGGCGGCGCAGCTCAGGCTCAAGCGTGCGCAAGGCGCGCTAGGCGACTGGCACGATCGGCTGCAGTGGCTGGCACAGGCCGATGCGATGGTGTCCCTGGAACCTTGCCGGGCCATCTGGCTGCAGGCTCTGCTGACTGCAGAGGGGCGCGCCGATGATGCCTTGCTGGCGCTGTATGGCGACCTGCCGAATGCAGACTAAGGTGTCATTCTCGCCGCAAATATGACCGAATAGGCATCCTTGCGGACTATCGTTCAATCGTCAGCATCCCCTAAGATCGTCGCCATCGATGAATGCCGAGGTGCATATGATCTTTTCCGAAATGCTTGAGGCGGTGCGCCGCGATCCCGATGCCGTGGTGATCCCGGCTGAATGGGGGCAGGGCCGCGCCAGTTTCGGCGGTCTGGTAGCGGCTCTGGCGTTCGAGGCCATGCGTGCCAAGGTGCCGCAGGGCCGGCCGGTGCGCTCACTGGCCATCACCTTCGTCGGCCCCGTGGCGCCGGATGTTCCCGTCAGTTTTCAGGCCGAGGTACTGCGCGAGGGCAAGGCGGTCAGCCAGATGTTCTTGCGCGCGGTTCAGGACGGTCAGGTGGTGACCGTGGTGCAGGGCAGCTTTGGCGCATCACGTTCTTCGGCGATAGCCGTGGAGGCGCTACCCGCGCCGCAGATCACGCCGGTGGAGCAGTGTCAGGAGTTGCCCTATGTGCGCAACGTCACGCCGGAATTCACGCGCTTTCTGGCCATGCGCTGGGGCATCGGCGGCATGCCTTTCAGCAACACGCCATCGCGGCAGATGGGCGGCTGGGTGCGTTTGCGTGGTGAGCGCGAGCCACAGGCGCTCAGCGAGGCGCACTTGCTGGCACTGGTTGATGCCTGGCCGCCTGCGGTGCTGCCCTATCTGAAAAGCCCGGCGCCGGGCAGCTCGCTGACCTGGACCATCGAGTTCGTCCAGCCGCTACGCACTCTCAGCAGCGAAGACTGGTGCCTGTATCGCGCGGACATCGAACACGCCCGCGATGGTTACGGGCACGTAGCGGCGGCGATGTGGACCCCCGCAGGTGAGCTGATCGCCCTGAGCCGGCAGACCGTGACGGTGTTTGGCTGAGCTATCGCGGGCTTCAGTTGGTGGCCCAGACCACACGGTTACGCCCGGCGCTCTTGGCTTTGTAGAGCGCCGTATCAGCTCGCCCCAGTGCTCCTTCCAGCGGTTCCGCCGGGTGCCGGCTGGCCAGGCCAATGCTCAGCGTCACCCTCAATGGTGCGCCGCTCGAGCCAAGCAGTTGCATGGCCTCGACACTGGCGCACAGGCGCTCGGCCACCTGCATGGCGTCGATCTGATCTGTCTGCGCCAGTAGTGCGGCGAATTCTTCGCCGCCCAGGCGACCAATTATGTCGACCTCGCGCAACTCCCTCTTGAGCAGTTCCCCCAGAGCGGTCAACACTTCGTCACCGATCTGGTGGCCGTGGCTGTCGTTGATCTGCTTGAAGTGGTCGATATCGAGCATCAGCAGGGTGCAGGGCTGGTCGAAACGCTCCGCGGTTTTGAGCAACTCCGTGGCGCGCTGCATGAAGGCGTGGCGATTGCTCAATCCGGTCAGGGCATCGGTGGTCGCCAGCACCAGCAGCTCCTGTTCCATGCCTTTGCGCAGGCTGATGTCGTAGCTCCATATCAGTTGCGCCGGGCCGCCGCGGTATTCCAGCAAGCGCCCGGACAGCACACCCCAGTAAGGCTGCTCGCCGGCCAGCAGGCCTTCCCAGTCATCGACACGGTGACGCGCTAGCAATGCTTCGCGAAAGTGCAGGGCTTCACGGGCGTTGCAGAACAGGCGGTTGAGCGAAAAGTCGCTAGCCTTGTCCAGGCTCAGTCGCTGCATCAGGCGCTGATTGACGAAGTACACTTGCTTGCCTGCGCTGTCAGTCAGCACCACGTCGCTGGGGCTGGCATCGAGAATCTGCTTGAGCAGGGCCTGGCCTTCGGCCAGCTCGGTGGTACGTTCGGTTACGCGCTGCTCCAGATGCTGGTTCAGTTCGATCAGGTTGTGCGACAGCCCGCGGGCCTCGCGGTAGTTGCCGACCAGGCGCAGTACCAGCAGGGACACCCCGATCAGCAATCCCAGCAGTGCCCAGCCCAGGCCTGTGAAGTAGCCGTAAAGGTGCTGGCGTTCGGCATCCAGCTCGTTGGCCAGGGAGATATTGGTGGCGACCATCACCTCATGCATTGGCTTTTGCAGCGCCGGCAGACTCTCGGTGGCCTGTGCGGCGACTTGCCTTGCAGCGACTGCATCACCCCATTGCGCCTTTTCATCCCACTGGCGGCTAAGGCTGATGACGTGCTCCAGAGTGCGTTCCGCAGCCGGGCGCGATTCGGGGAGGAAGTCGAACAGGTGCTGGCCTTCCAGCGGCTGAGTGAGGCTACGCAATACCTGTACGCGTACCACCAGGTCGTCAGGCGCCATCTTGCCTTTGAGTAGGTCCTGTGCAGCCAGCAGCAGGCGATCCATTTCCATGTGAATCTGGTAAGCCTGCCAGAGTTCGCTGTGCAAGGTCGGCAAGGCAAGCTGCCTGGCTTTCTTCTGCACCAGCCAGAGTGAGCCGGCAACGGTCAGTGTCATGGCAATTACCAGCACTGCCAAAGCGATGAGTTTGAGTCGGGAGTTTCTGGCTTGGGCCGTGGCCGCTGGTTTATCTGACATGGGATTCACTCGACATGGATCTCGCTGAGTTGCCAGATGGAGCGGTTGTAGAACATCTGCTGGCGCAGTTCGGGGTGATCGTCGAAGGGGTAGATCAAATAAAGCGGGCCGTAGTCGCGAATGGACATCAAGCGGCCATCGAGTTGATAGGCCACCAGCGGGTCGTAGCGCTGGATATCCTCGTAGGGAATGAGTACCGAGTAGTGATTGAGCGCAGTGGTATGCAGCGGGCGACCGTTGCCGGCACCTGGAATGAGCTCGAGCAATTTCCTCAGGCGTACGCCCTGCCATTGCTGTTGCAAGCCTTCCGGGGTGCTCAAGCGTATCGAAGCCAGCGGCATCTGCTGTAACTGGGTGAGACTGAATACCAGGCGCTGGCCGTCAGCCAGGTACACGGTCAGTGCCGGACGATCCAGCGGGTAGGGCGCTGGCTCGGCATTAACGTGCAACGGGTAGAGGAGTATCAAAAATAGAGCGACAAAAAAATGTCTATGCGGCGACATACTGCTGTCTTTAGCCAATTTATTGTCGACTCTATCGCATTGTGACCAAAATCCTTAAATCGTCTGACGAACGGACATTTGCCTGCTATCGTTTGCGTCATGCGCACCACGAGGCAGTGCTGAACAGAAAACCCCATGAAGGTCACGAGCTGTCCGCGCACTGGTTAACAGGAGGGGGCTACACGAAGGCGATGTGCGCTACTGCCAGATATGGCGGCTTGAGCGCGCGAGCACTAGGCGGCCACGAGCCTGCGACGAATTGGCCTTGCTTGTAGCGTCATGCCTTACAGCGCGTTGCTTGAAGCGGCTTACAAGCGCAATTGGCCAATGGCCTTGTTCAGCTCGCCCGCCAGCTGTGCCAGTTGCTGACTGGTGGCGGCCGATTCGAGGGTCTGGCCGACGGTCTGCTCGGTCACGTCACGGATGCCCACCACCGAGCGGCTCATTTCTTCGGCGACCTGGCTCTGCTGCGTGGCAGCCACGGCAATCTGCGTGTTGCTGTCGCGCATGAGGGCCACGGCGGCAGTGATGGCGGCCAGCGATTCCCCGGCCTCCTGTGCCAGTTGTACGCAGTGATTGGCGTTTTCCGAACTTTCGCGCATGAATTCGACGGCGTCGCGGGTGCCACCCTGGAGATTACCGATCATCTGGGTGATTTCGTCGGTTGAGTCCTGTACGCGCTTGGCCAGGTTACGCACCTCGTCGGCGACCACGGCGAAGCCGCGGCCCATTTCACCGGCGCGGGCGGCCTCGATGGCGGCATTGAGAGCGAGCAGGTTGGTTTGCTCGGCGATGCCGTGAATCACGCCGACCACGCGACTGATGTGCTGACTGTCTTCGGCCAGGCGCTCGATGCTGCCGGCGCTCTGGCGTACACCTTGCGACAGGGCCGCGATGGATTGTTCGACACGCTCGACCACCTGCTGGCCTGCACGAGCCAGCTGGTCGGCATTCAGTGACTGATCGCGGGTAGTACCAGCGTGGTCGGCAATATGTTGAACGGTGGCCGACATTTCGTTGATTGCGGTAGCGGCCTGATCGGTCTCGCTCTGCTGGCTGAGCATGCCCTGACGCACGGCCCCCATGCGTTCGGCCATATCGCGGGTGCTGCTGTCCAGCTCGCTGGCCACCTGGTCGACGGTGCCGACCACGCGCTGATAACCGGCTTGCATGGCGTTGAAGGCGGCCGCCATCTGGCCGACCTCGTCACGGCTGTCCAGCGGCACGCGCAGGGACAGATCCCCGCTGCGTTCGGCTTGCAGCATCACATCCTTGAGGGTGTTGAGGTGACTGAGCAGAAAACGTATCAACAACTGCGAGGCAGCCAGCAGCAACAGCATCAATACGGCGACCGCGACGGCATAGGTCAGCGCGTGCTGGGTGAACAGGTCGAGCAGGCTGGGTGCGCGCACCATGATCGCCAGATCACGTCCATTGCCGAGGGTGACGCGCTGTACACCGATCACCGGCGAATCACCGAATAGGGCGTCGTGCGCCAGTGCCTGCCAGCCGCTGGCGTCAGGAGCTCCCTTAGCGCCCGGCAGGCTGCCTTGCACCATCTGGATATCGGCTACGTTGGGCAAGGTGGCCTGCTCTGGCCACTGCTGCAGCACGCGCGCTTGGGACACGGCTGCCTGGCGCGCATCGGCGCTGCGCGCCTGCTGCTCGATGTGCAAGGCGAATAGCACCAGGATCAGGCTGATGACGAGGACAACGGCGTTGACCGCCCAGAATTTGTACTTAAGGGAAAGATCGCTGATCCAGGCGCTCATGTTGTTGTTATCCGTCTCGCTGCGTTCTATTGGCCAAGTGCCAGTAGTATGCCTTGGCTGGCAGCCAGAACCTTGACGTCAATCAATACTCTGGCGCCTTAGTCTTCCGCTATGGCTGGCATGCCGAAGAACGCTCGCGCACAGGTTGTGGTCTGTGCTGCCAGGGTTTCCTCGCTTTGCCCGCGGTGCAGCGCCACCTCGCGCAGCACCTCGCCGAGAAAGGCGGGCTCGTTACGCCCGCTCTTGGGCTTGGGTCGCAGGCTGCGCGGCAGCAGGAAGGGCGCATCGGTCTCCAACATCAGGCGCTCGCCGGGGATGTCCTTGAGCAACGGATGCAGATGCGTGCCGCGACGTTCATCGCAGACCCAGCCGGTGATGCCGATATGCAGGTCGAGATCGAGATAGGCATAGAGTGCACGGCGTTCGCCGGTAAAGCAGTGCACCACCGCTGCCGGCAACTGATCACGATAGCCACGCAGGATCTCCACCAGGCGCTGGCTGGCTTCGCGCTCATGCAGAAACACCGGCATTTGCAGCTCGACGGCCAGGGCCAACTGCTCTTCCAGGGCTTTTTCCTGCGCCGGACGCGGCGAGAAGTCGCGATCGAAGTCCAGGCCGCATTCACCCACGGCGCGTACTTGCGGTTGCGCCAGCAGCGCCTTGAGAGTATTGCTGCTGGCGCCGTTCCACGAGCTGGCATCATGCGGGTGAACCCCGGCGGTACTGAACAGACGTTGGCCACTGCTATCCAGCTGTCGGCAAAGTGCGAGGCTCGCCTCGCTTTCATTCAGACTGGTGCCGGTCAGCACCAGCTGACACACGCCGGCTGCGTAGGCACGTTCGAGCAGCGCCTCGGCCTGCACAGCGAGGCTGGGGTGGGTGAGATTGACGGCAATATCGATGAGTTGCATGGTGCCACCTGTTGAACGCGAAGGGGCAGAATAGCAGATGGTGTCCGTTCGTCAGGAAGTCGATTTAAAACAATAAGTTGGTCGCTGTTTTTAAGGTTGATGCAAGGTTGTGGGGTGGCGCTGCAGCGTCTGGCTGTGCCAATCTCCGCGCCCCGCCAGCCTTGGGAGCCTGTTTGGCGGGTTTACGGCTGGTGGCGGTCTGTCGCGCAGGGGCGTGCAGCCGGTTGCCAGCCGGATCAGGCTTCGGCGGCCAACCGCCTTCTCTGGAGAGTCGATGTCGCGATTGCTGCTGATCCTGTGCCTGTTGGCCGCGCTGCCGTTGTCGGTCAGTGCGCGCATGGCCGGCCCGCCGGAGGTTGGCAGTCAGGCCCGCAGTGCACGCGATCTGCCGGCGATTCGCAGCAGCGGTGAGCTGCGCGTGCTGGTCAACCAGAGCCGCAACAGCTCGGGCTCGGTCAAGGGCCAGAGCATCGGCGTGGAGTACCACCGCCTGCGTGCGTTCGAGCAGTACCTCAATCGCAATTCCCGTGATGGCCGCAGCCTCAGGCTGAAGATCATCCCCAAGGCCAAGGATCAGTTACTCGGCGCCCTGCAGCGCGGCGAGGGCGATCTGGTCGCGCCCGGCGAATTGCTCAATGTGCGCACCGGGCATGATGTCAGTGCCAGCACGGCGATTCGCCGTGAGGTGCCTCTGGTGCTGGTCTCCAAGCAGGGCAATCGGCATTACCGCAGCCTTGAACAATTGGCCGGGCGTAGCCTCTCGTTACCGGCGGGTAGCGCTGTGGGCGAAGCGCTGAGGTTGATCAACCAGCAACTGGCTGATCGCAAACTGCCGCCCATTGTGGTCGAGTGGGTCGACCCCAGCCTGGCCGTCGAAGATGTACTGGAAATGGTCCAGGCCGGTATCTTCGAACGTACGGCGGTAGAGCTGCCGATAGCCGAGCGCTGGGCCAAGGTGATGCCCAAGTTGCGCGTCGACAAGCATTTGATCCTGGCGCGTGATGGCGACATGAAATGGTTCGTGCGCCCCGATGCGCCGATGCTGCGTGCCAGCATCGACCGTTTCTTCAGCAGCTATCAGAGCCCGGCCGACCAGGATGCGGCGTTTCAACGTGTCTATCGCCGCTTGTACAGAGTGCATTCGCCACTAGGGCGCACTGAACGACAGCGCCTGGAGAAAGTGCGCCCGGTACTGCAGCAGCATGCCGAGCAGCATGGTTTCGATTGGCTGATGCTGGCTGCGCTGGCATTCAAGGAGTCGACGTTGAACCCTTCGGCGCGCGGTGCCAGTGGCGCAACCGGCCTGATGCAGATCACCCCAGCGGCTGCGCGTAGCGTGGGGGTGAGCAATATCCAGAACCTCGACGGTAACGTCCAGGCCAGCAGCAAGTACCTGGCGATGATCCGTCGCAACTTCTTCAATAGCCCGCAGCTCAATGAGCGCGAGCGCATGGCGTTCGTCCTGGCGGGCTACAACCTGGGGCCGCAACGGGTGCAGAGCCTGCGTGCCGAGGCGCGCAGACGAGGCCTCAACCCCAATCAGTGGTTCTTCCAGGTCGAGCGTGTGGCCATGGAAGAGATGGGCATGGGCGTGGTGAGTTATGTGAATGCGGTGAATAAGTACTACCTTGCTTATGACCGTGAGCGCTATTTGCTCGAGCCGCAGTTACGGCGTCTGACGGCCAACTAAATATCAAATTAATCGATTTATATAAGCGGTATTTTGCTGTTTTATGATCAAATAAATTGGATATTCTATGCGCCATCTACCCCACACAACGAAGGATGCCTTGCAATGAACAACCTGATCAAAAGCATTACCGCTAGCCAAGCCGGCCTGGGTATCACCATCCTGCGCATCGTCGCCGGCATTACCTTCGCCGCCCACGGCTCGCAGAAACTGTTTGGTTGGTTTGGCGGTTATGGTCTGGCGGGTGTTGCGCAGTGGATGGAGAGCATCGGTCTGGCTCCGGGCTACCTGATGGCGCTGGCAGCTGGTAGCGCCGAGTTCTTCGGCGGTGTGGCGCTGATCATCGGCCTGCTGGTACGTCCGGCTGCGGCGTTACTGGCGGTGACCATGCTGGTGGCGATCTTCACCGTGCACCTGGCCAACGGTTTCTTCATGAGCAACAACGGTTACGAGTTCGCCCTGGCCCTGCTGGCCATCAGCGTCGCGCTGGTGTTCGAAGGTGCTGGCAAGCTGTCGGTCGATAGCAAACTTGCTCGCTGATTCGACCCCGTAACAACGAGAAGGCCCGCTAATGCGGGCCTTCTTGCGTTCAGGGGTGGGCCTTCTTGCGTTCAGGGGTGGGCAATCATGCGGCAGGGGTTTGTTCGGTCTTCTTCTCCTGCGCGGCGACCTGCTGCGCCAGTTCGATCATCTGTTCACGCATCCAGCGGTTGGCCGGATCCTGATCGGTGCTCTCGTGCCAGTACAGGTGGGTTTCCAGAGCGGGGACGTCACCGACCGGCAGCGTCACGTGGTGCAGGTTGTGGCGACGGGCAAAGCGCTCCGGCACGGTCATCACCATGTCGGTCTGCTGCATCACGCTGCTGGCCATCAGATAGTGTTGCGAGCGCAGGGCAATCTTGCGCTGGATGCCCATCTTGCCCAGCGCCAGGTCGACGTATCCGAGGCCGCTGCGGCGGCTGGAGATGTGGATGTGGGTCAGAGACAGGTATTCGTCGAGGCTGATCTTTTCCTTGGCTAGCGGGTGGCCAGGGCGCATGGCGCAGACGTAGCGATCATCGAGCAGCTTGACGTGACGAACCTGCGGGTCGGTGTTCAATGGCGCGTCGACGGCGAAGTCGAGCCGGCCGGCTGCCAGCTCCTTGGTGGTTTCGCGGCGCTTGGCCAGGAAGCTCTCGATGCATACGCTCGGCGCTAGACGACGCAAGCGCTGGAACAGCGGCGGCAGAAGAATCTGCTCGGACAGGTCGGTCATGCTGATGCGGTAGGTCTTGCCGGCCTGCTGTGGGTTGAAGGTGCGGCTTTCCTGCACTGAAACGCGCAGCAGCTGCAGGGCGTTACGCACCGAACCGATGATGTTCTGTGCCATGGGTGTCGGCACCATGCCCTGGGCGGTGCGCACGAACAGCGGGTCGTTGAAGGTTTCGCGCAGGCGGGCGAGGGCGTTGGACACCGCCGGCTGGGTGATGCCGACGATTTGTCCGGCACGGGTCAGATTGGCCTCGGTGTAGATGGCGTCGAAGACGATGAAGAGATTCAGATCCACCTTGGTCAGGTTCATGCCGGCAGTGCTCCAGGGGCGTCGATATCAGTCGATCATATATCGGTTATGAATGTTCATACACGCTGAAAATAGGTTCGATAAATCTTAAGCGCTGTTCTAGCATCATTTCCACAACCTCTCACCCTTTGTCACAAACAGGTAACCCCATGGATTTCGCCTATTCCCCGAAGGTTCAAGAGCTGCGTGAACGTGTCAGCGCATTCATGGAGGCGCACGTTTATCCGGCCGAAGCGGTATTCGAGCAGCAGGTGGCAGAAGGCGATCGCTGGCAGCCGACCGCGATCATGGAAGAGTTGAAGAACAAGGCCAAAGCCGAAGGCCTGTGGAACCTGTTCCTGCCCGAGTCGGACTACGGCGCGGGGCTGACCAACACCGAATACGCGCCGCTGGCCGAGATCATGGGGCGCTCGCTGATCGGCCCGGAGCCGTTCAACTGCGCCGCGCCGGACACCGGCAACATGGAGGTGCTGGTGCGCTACGGCAACGAGGCGCAGAAGCAGCAGTGGCTGGAGCCGCTGCTGTCCGGCGAGATTCGCTCCGCTTTCGCCATGACCGAGCCGGGTGTAGCCTCCTCGGATGCCACCAATATGCAGGCCAACGCTCGGCGCGAGGGCGACGAATGGGTCATCAATGGCCGCAAGTGGTGGACCTCCGGTGCCTGCGACCCGCGCTGCAAGGTGATGATCTTCATGGGCCTGACCAACCCGGACGCGCCGCGTCACCAGCAGCACTCGATGATTCTGGTGCCGATGGATGCCCCAGGCGTCACCGTACTGCGTCCGTTGCCGGTGTTCGGCTACGACGATGCGCCGCATGGCCATGCCGAAGTGCTGTTCGAGAACGTGCGCGTGCCGTACGACAGTGTCTTGCTGGGCGAGGGCCGTGGCTTCGAGATCGCCCAGGGCCGCCTTGGCCCAGGCCGCATCCACCACTGCATGCGTTCGATCGGCATGGCCGAGCGTGCCCTGGAGCTGATGTGCAAGCGCGCCGTGAGCCGTACTGCGTTCGGCAAGCCGTTGGCACGCCTGGGTGGCAATATCGATCACATCGCCGATTCGCGCATGGAGATCAACCAGGCCCGCCTGCTGACACTGAATGCGGCTTACATGATGGATACCGTTGGCAACAAGATCGCCGCCAGCGAAATCGCCCAGATCAAGGTGGTGGCGCCCAACGTGGCACTTAAGGTGATCGACCGCGCGATCCAGATGCATGGCGGTGCCGGTGTCTCCAACGACTTCCCGCTGGCTTACTGGTACGCCATGCAGCGCACTCTGCGTCTGGCCGACGGCCCGGACGAGGTGCACCGCGCCGCGATCGGCAAGTTCGAGATTGGCAAGTACGTGCCGCGTGACGTGATGAAAGCCAGCCGTTGATGCAGTGGTGGTAAGAAAAGAGGCCCGCTTTTATGCGGGCCTCTTCTTTTGTATCTGCAGGGTCAGGGCAAGCTGTCGTCCGAACGCTGCTCCTGGCCCAGCCAGCCCATGCGCATATGCAGTTGGGCGGCGAAGGCGCGTGCAGCGGCCTCGTCCTGAAAGGTCAATGCGCGTCGTCCGAGTTTCACCTGCCAGAACCGTTGACCCTGGCGCTCGATGAGTTCTATGCAGACTTCGCGCATCGCTTCTCCTCAGGTAGCGCTGGCCTTGTCTCGCGTCTTCAGCAGCGACAGGAGTACACCACCGGCCAGCAGACCCAAGGTTACGCCAAGTGAGAGCAGGGCGGGAACCTTGATCAGGTCGTGCAGGAAGATCTTGCCGCCGATGTACATCAGCACCAACGCCAGGGCGTACTTCAGGTAGATGAAGCGGTGCATCAGTGCGGCCAGGGCGAAGTACAGCGCACGCAGGCCGAGAATGGCGAAGATGTTCGACGTGTAGACGATGAACGGGTCCTGGGAGATGGCCAGAACCGCAGGTACGCTGTCCACGGCGAAGACCAGGTCGGCCAGTTCGATCAGCACCAGCGCCAGCAGCAGCGGGGTGGCGTACAGCAGCGGCTTGCCGCTGACCCGATCCTTCAGGCGCACCAGGAACTTGCCTTCGTGCAGCTCGTCGGTGACGCGAATGTGCTTGCGCACGAAGCGGATCACCGGATTCTGCGCCAGGTCCGGGTGCGACTCCTCGTCACCGCCACTGCGCAGCATCTTGATGCCGCTGAACAGCAGGAAGGCGCCGAAGATGTAGAGAATCCAGTCGAACTGCTGCACCAAGGCCGTGCCCAGGCCGATCATGATCGCGCGCAACACGATGACTCCGAGAATGCCCCAGAACAGCACGCGGTGCTGGTACTTACGCGGGATATTGAAGTAGCCGAGGATCATCGCCATGACGAAGACGTTGTCCATCGACAGCGATTGCTCCACCAGGAAACCGGTGTAGTACTCCATCGCCTTGGTGCCGCCAAGCTGCCACCAGATCCAGCCGCCGAAGGCGACGCCGACACTGAAGTAGCCGGAATACAGCAGCAGGCTCTCGCGCATCTCGATTTCATGCTGATCGCGATGCAGCACGCCGAGGTCGAGTACCAGCAGGGTGATGATCAGTACCAGGAAAGCTAGCCAGAACCAGCCGGGGGTACCGAAGATGGGGGATGTCAAAAAGGCAAGTAGAGCGTCCATGAGCCCTCCCTTATGTCTGCCTGAGTTGAAAGAAAATTCACTCAGTGACTCCGACATCACGGTAAGAACACTCACCGCCAGAGGGGCCCGGCGTCACGCGGTGCAAAGGCTAACGCCGAGTCGAGAGGCTGCCAAGCCCCCTGCAGAGGAATATTTTCCGGCGTCAGTAAACCCAGATCTCGACGCGGCGATTGCGAATGCGGCCGTTGTCCTCATCATTGGCCGCCACCGGCAGCTCGCTGCCCATGCCGGTGATCTCGCGAAACAGTACGCCCTGTCTGGCCAGCTCGCGGCGCACCGCCATGGCTCGCAGTTTCGACAGCAGTTCGGCGCGTTCAGGGTCGCTCTTCGGATCGCCGAAACCGACCAGCGCTACCTTGTTCTGCAGCTTGTCGTGTTGCCTGAGGTAATTCAGCACCCGCTGCAAATCGCGGTGGGCCTTGTTATCCAGCGTTGCGCTGCCCTCCTGAAAGCGAAAGTTCACCGACAAACGTTGCGCCTGTTGTGCCAGTTGCTGGTACTCGGCTGGCATCTGCGCATCTGCGGCGACCTGGATCGCCCGGACGGTCTGGGCGATGAAGCCGCTGCTGTCGACGATGGCCTGGCCGCGTGGGCTGTGGGCGAAGTCGATCAGCGCGCTTGCCCATGGGTTGGTCAGTTGCGGGTCGTTGTAGAGAAACAGGCGACGTGCCAGGGGGTAGTCCTCGGTGGCGATTAGTGTGGTGCTCGGTGGCATGGGGTGAGAGTCGCCGGCTGCGACGGCGACAGCCTTGGTCTGACGAATGTAGGGCAGGCCGATGAAGCCGATGCCGTTGGGATCGCTGCTCACCGAATCCGACAGCTGGGTGCTGGATTCGAAGCGTTGGGCATTGGCCGTCAGCGTGCGTCCGCCCGGAGCCAGCACCAGCTCCTTGAAGGTGTCATAGGTGCCGGAATTGTCATCGCGTGCATAGGCGCGAACCTTGCCGGGCTTGCCACCTAGCGCCGCCCAGTCATCGATCTCGCCGGAGAACAGTTGCGCGATCTGCTCGACGCTGAGGGCGGCAACCGGGTTTGACGGGTGGACGATGATCGCCAGGCCGTCAATGGCGATGACCTGCTCGCTCTGCGGGCTATGCATGTCGCCCAGTTTCGTCAGGCTAGCGGCCTCGCCATCCTTGATCGGTCGTGACGAGGCGGCCAGATCGGCGCTGCCATCCTTGAGCGAAGTGAAACCGGTACCCGAGCCATGGGCCGCCACCTCGACGATGACCAAACGACCATCGGCCCGGCGCGCCAGCACGCGTTGCTCGTTCTCGCGGGCGCCGTTCTCGGTACGAATGTCATGCAGGCCTTGAGCTTCGAACAACCCTTTGACCAGCTCTGGGCCGAGCTTGGCGCCAATGGTGTTGGAACCCTGGATGCGCAGCACCGGTTGATCACCTTCGGAGGCGGGCAGGGCGGCGAAGACCGAAAGGGGCAGGGCATAACAGATGAAACCGATCAGCAGCAGTGACAGAGTACGACCCCAGAGGTCGCGGTCGGCGGACAGGGCGCGCGGCATGCGGCAGGCACCTTCTAATGGGTGAGAGGAAGTGCCGCGCAGATTAAGTCAGTCAGATTGCAGTGATATGACGGCGTGCGTGATCTGCACGCCTCACGTGTTTCAGCTCAGCTCCAGCCAGATCGGCGCATGATCGGATGGCTTTTCCATGCCGCGCAGGTCGTAGTCGATGCCGGCATCCTTGAAGCGCGCCTGCAGCGGCTGACTGGCGAGGATCACGTCGATACGCAGACCGCGCTTGGGTTCGTCCTCGAAGCCGCGACTGCGGTAATCGAACCAGCTGAAGCGGTCATTCACCTCGGGGTTAAGGTGACGGAAGCTGTCTACCAGGCCCCAACTCTTGAGGGTCGCCAGCCACTCGCGTTCTTCCGGCAGGAAGCTGCACTTGCCGGTTTTCAACCAGCGCAGGCGATTGGGCTCGCCGATGCCGATGTCGCAATCTTCCGGACTGATGTTGATGTCGCCCATCACCACCAGTGCCTGCTGCGGTTCGAAACGTTCCACCAGCAGTTGCTGCAGGTCGGCATAGAAGCGCTGTTTGGCCGGGAACTTCACCGGGTGATCGCGGCTTTCGCCTTGTGGGAAATAGCCATTCATGACGGTCACCGGGTTGCCATTGGCATCGGCGAAGGTGCCGTAGATGAAGCGCCGCTGGGAATCTTCATTATCGCCGGGGAAACCCTTGTGCAGGCTCAGTGGCTCCTGGCGCGAGAGCAGGGCGACGCCGTAGTGGCCTTTCTGACCGTGGTAATGCACGTGGTAGCCGAGCTGGCGAATCTCCGCTTCGGGGAACTGCTCATCGGACACCTTGGTTTCCTGCAGACCAATCACGTCCGGCTGGTGTTTTTCGATTAGAGCTTGCAGTTGATGAGGGCGCGCACGCAGGCCGTTGATATTGAAGGAGACGATTTTCATGGGCAGCGGGTCCTGGGCAAAAGGAGATGCTAGCCGATCCTCGACGCTCGCGGCCAGCGCCTGGCGGGTGCCGGGTGGTGGTGCTAAGTTGGCTGTGACGCGCTGAACCACAACTTATAAAAACAGAGGTCCGCCATGCCCCATAACGCCCCAGCAGAAGTGCGCATGCTCGATGGTGGTTACGCCCGTGAGGTACGCTCGCTGCTCTACCATGCCTATCGCCATGAGCCAACCTTCGCTTACCTGTTCGAAGCCGAACGCCCGGGTTTCGATCAGCGCGTGCGCGCGACGATTCGCGAGCTGGTGCAGCAGCACTTCGCCGAAGACCAGCCGGCCATCGGCCTGCTGATCGATGATCGGTTGATCGGCGCAGCGCTGATCGCACCGCCACAGCGTCGCCTGGATATCACCGAGAGCTGGGGTTGGCGTCTGCGCATGCTGCTGAGCACCGGCTTTGGCTGCACCAAACGCTACCTCGAATACCACGATGCGGTGCTCGCCAGCCTGCCTCCCGGTCCTTATCACGTACTTCCGCTCCTGGGCATTCACCCTGAGTTCCAGGGTCAGCATCGCGGCGAACAGCTGCTCGAGGCGCTGCACGATTGGTGCGCGCAGGACAGCGGCTCGCAAGGGGTGGTGCTGGACACCGGCAACGCGCGCTATCTGGAGTTCTATCGGCGCCAGGGTTACGAAGAAATTGGTGAGCTGGCTATCGGTCCGGTGGTCGAGCACGTATTCTTCCATCCCAACCCTCAGCCAGTGGTCAAAGCAAGCGCCTGAACCCCGGCTGTCTGGCAGAAACGCAACGGCTCTGGCGCGGGCTGTAGTCCGTGGTAGCATCCTCCGCCATGAGTGTATATGGACATATTCAGCGCAGCCTGGCGCTGCTGCTGATCAGTACGGGTGCCTTCGCAGCGAGCGAACTCGACGTACGAATCACCCCGAGCAATTCGGCTCTCAAGGCCAATATCGAAGGTTATGTCGGCAGCCTGGATGGGCGCGACGCGCAGTCGTTGCGGCGCTTGCGTCGTATCGCCGAGAGCGAGGCCGACAAGGCGGCTCAGGCCCTGGGTTATTACCAGGCGCGCATTCGTAGTCGTATCGAAGAGGGCGAAACACCGCGCCTGGTGCTCGAGGTGGAGCCCGGCGAACGCATTCGTCTGCGCAACGTCGACATCCGCATCGAGGGGCCTGCCAGCGAGCTACCGGCCTTTCGCGTGCCCAATGCCAGCCGTCTGAAAGCCGGCTCGGTGCTCAATCATGGGCGCTATGAGGACGCCAAGCGGCTGATCCAGAATCAGGCCTCGCGCTACGGTTTCTTCGACGGTCGCTTCTCTCGCCAGAGCCTGGAGATCGATCCGGCCGCCGGGGTGGCCGATATCGAGCTGGTATTCGTCAGTGGGCCGCGCTACAGCCTGGGCGATATCGCTTTCAGCGGTGACTTCCCGTTCGATGAAGAGCTGCTGCTGCGCATGGTGCCGTTCGATCCGGACACCCCCTACGACTCCGAATTGATCGCCGAGCTGTATCAGGCGCTGCAGTCCAGCGGCTATTTCGAATCGGTGCGAGTCGATGCCATCCCGACCCAGGCCGACCAGTTGCGCATTCCCGTGGCGGTGGCGCTACAGGTGCGCGAGCCGCGCACCATGGGGCTGGGGCTGGGCTTTTCCACCGATGTCGGGCCGCGCCTTCGCGCCAACTGGACGCGTCACTGGCGCAATCCTCAAGGGCATAGCTACGGTATCGAAACCGAACTATCCGCACCGCGACAGAACGTCGGCCTGTGGTACGACATTCCCGGTGATCCGCCACTGACCGACAAGTTGCGCCTGGCCGGCGGTTATCAGTATGAAGAGCTGGCCAGCAAGGACAGCCTGAGCCGGCTGCTCACCCTCGGCCCGGAATGGCACAGCCAGCGCCCCGGCGGCTGGCAACGCGTGTTGTCGGTGAAATGGCAGCGCGAGGAATATCGCCTGGGCGACGATTCCGGGTTGAGCACCTTGCTGATGCCTGGCGTCAGCTATTCGCTGTTGCGCAGCGACAACCGGCTCGACCCTAACCAGGGCTACCGGGTGCAGTTCGATTTGCGCGGCGCCGTCGAGGGCGTGCTGTCCGATGCCAACGTGCTGCATGGCAACGTCATGCTCAAGGGCCTGACCACCGTATTCGACAATCACCGTTTGCTCGGCCGCGTGCAGCTCGGCGGTACCGAAACCAATGGTTTCTCCGCTGTGCCGCCGTCGCTGCGCTTCTTCGCCGGTGGCGATCAGAGCGTGCGCGGTTACGACTATCAGAGCCTGTCGCCGGAGAACAACCGAGGTGACAAGATCGGCGGCCGTTACCTGTTCACCGCCAGCGCCGAGTACCAATACAGCCTCACTGACAAGTGGCGCCTGGCGACCTTCATCGACCAGGGCAATTCCTTCAATTCGCTGGACATTCCCACCTTGAAGACGGGTGTCGGCTTCGGCGTGCGCTGGGTTTCGCCGGTGGGCCCGCTGCGCCTGGACCTTGCCCACGCGCTGGATGATGACGGCGGCGTGCGCCTGCATTTCTCCATGGGGCCTGAACTATGAGCCGGCGCCTGCTGAAATGGCTGGCCGGCGGTCTGCTCGGCTTGGTGCTGCTACTCGTAGCCGCTTTATGGGCGCTGCTCGGTACCCAGGGTGGCAGCCGTTGGTTGCTGGCCCAGGTGCCTGGGCTACAGGTCGACAATTTCGCAGGACGTCTCGGGGGGGCCTGGCAGGCCGACGCGCTGCTTTGGCAGCAAGGCGAGATGCGTGTTGAGCTGCAGCAGCTGGACATGGCCTGGTCGCCGTCCTGCCTGCTGCGCCTGACGCTGTGCCTGGATCGTCTGCATCTGCAGCAGGTCGCCTTGACTCTGCCCGAAAGTGAGGAGGCCAGCGATGAGCCGTTGAGCCTGCCGAACCTCAACCTGCCACTGCGCTTGCAGTTGGGTGATATCCAGCTGGGCGAACTGCGCCTGGACGGCCATACGCAACTGAGCGATCTCGAACTGATCGCCAGCTGGAACGAGCAGGGCGTAGAGCTGCAGCGCCTGGCCTTGCAGCGTGACGACCTGAGCCTGGACGTCAGTGGTCAGCTGACACCACAGGGCAATTGGCCGCTGGCCCTGAGTGGCCGCCTGCAGTTGCCGGAGGTCGATGGCAAGGCCTGGCAGGTGGCGCTGCAGGTAGGCGGCGAATTGCAACGCAACCTGATGATCGAGGCCGATAGCAGTGGCTATCTCGATGCTCGTCTCGAAGGGCAGGTGCAGGCGCTGGTTGAGCATCTACCCGCTGAACTGCGCCTGACCAGCCAGGATTTCCAGGCCAGCAGCGCCTTGCCGCAGACGCTGCACCTACAGGCGCTGACGTTGTCGGCAAAGGGTGACCTGAGCAGCGGCTATCGCATCAATGGTAGCGCCACTCTGCCCGCCGAACAGGCGCCGATGCCGTTGACCTTGCGTGGCAGGGTCGATGCCAAGGGCGCGGATATCGAATTGCTGCGCATCGAGGCTGAGGATCAGCAGTATCTGCAGCTCAGCGGCATGCTTGCCTGGAGCGAGGCGTTTCAGGCTGATGCCAAGCTCGATTGGCTGAATTTCCCCTGGCAGCGCCTGTACCCGCTGGATGAGCCGCCGCCCGTGGCACTGCAGCAACTGCAGGCCGAAGTCAGCTACAGCGAAGGTAATTACCTGGGTAACTTTGCTGCGCAGCTCAAGGGGCCGGCAGGGGACTTCAGCCTGAGCAGTCCGGTCAGTGGCGATCTCGGCCAGGTCAGCCTGCCGCAGTTGCAACTGGTGGCTGGCCAGGGCCGTGCCGAAGGGGTGGTCAAGATCGGTTTCGCCGACGCTATCGATTGGCAGGCCATGCTGCAGCTCAGTGCCCTCGACCCGGGTTACTGGCTGGCTGAGATGCCGGGTAATCTGGCGGGGCCGCTGAATACCTCGGGTAGCTTCAATGCCGGTGCACTGCAGGCCAAGGCCGATATCGACCTCAACGGCCGTCTGCGTGGCCAGCCAGCGCAATTACAGGTACAGGGCGCTGGTGCCGGCGAGCAGTGGCAGCTCGAGCGATTACTGGTGCGCCTGGGCGATAACCGCATCAGCGGCCAGGGTGCGCTGGATCAGCGTTTGCGCGGCCAGCTGGAATTGGCGTTGCCGCGGCTGGGGCAACTCTGGCCCGGCCTGCAAGGCCAGATACAGGGCCAGCTGTCCCTGGCCGGTACGTTGCAAGCGCCGCAAGGCCAGCTTGCGTTGAGTGGCGAGCGTCTGGCTTTTGGCGACCCCAGCCTGCGCCGCCTGCAGTTGGATGCGACGCTGGATGCTCGCCAGCAGGCGCGCGTCGGTTTGAATCTGCGCGGTATCCGTATCGGCGATACCTATCTTGGGCGCCTACAGGCCGAGGGGCGTGGCGACCAGCGCCGTCAGGCACTTGAGCTGGATCTGCAAGGCCCGCTGTTGCAGCTGGCCTTGGCCCTGGACGGCAACCTCAGCGAGCAGGGTGATTGGCGCGGGCGCATTGCCAGTGGTCGTGTGCAGAGCGGCGGCCAGGACTGGCAATTGCAGCAGGCCGCGAGCCTGGAGCGCCTGGCCAGCGGCCGCCTGAACCTGGGGGCGCATTGCTGGCAGTCCGGTGACGCCAGCCTCTGCGGCGGGCAGCAACGGCTGATGCCGCAGCCCAGCCTGGACTGGCGCCTGGAGAATTTCCCCCTGGCCAGCCTGCAGCCCTGGTTGCCCGATGATTTCGCCTGGCAGGGTCGTCTCGACGGACAGCTCAAGGTCGAGCTGCCCGACAGTGGCCCCAACGGCCAGGTCTCGCTGAATGCCGGCAGTGGCAACCTGCGGATTCGTCAGCCGGATGAAGAGCAGTGGCTGGAATTCCCCTACGACAGCCTGCGCCTGGATAGCACGCTACGCCCGCAGCGGGTGGACAGTGAGCTGCGTTTCGTCAGCAGTCGCCTAGGGGAGTTGCTGTTGCAGGCGCAGATCGACCCCCGTCCGGAGAACAAACCGCTGAATGGTGAGTTCCTCCTGAGCGGTTTCGATCTGGCGGTGCTGCGCCCGTTCGTGCCAGTCGCCGATAAAATCGAAGGGCGCCTGCAGGGCAGTGGCAATATTTCCGGGTATCTGCTGACGCCGCAGATCAACGGGCAGATACGCCTGGAGGGCGGCGAGCTGTCCGGTAACCAATTGCCGGTAAGCCTGGAGGATTTGCAGCTTCAGGCATTGATCGCGGGTGAGCAGGTACAGCTATCGGGTAACTGGCGCAGTGGCGAACACGGCCGCGGTAACCTGAGCGGTGAACTGAACTGGGCCGATGGATTGATGGGTGATCTATCGATGCAGGGGCAGCGTCTGCCGGTGAAGGTCGAGCCTTACGCTGAGCTGGAGGTCGAGCCCGATCTGCAATTACAACTGCGTGCCCAGCGTCTGGCGGTCAGCGGCAAAGTTGGCGTGCCGCGCGGCCTGATCAGCGTGCGCGAGTTGCCGCCGTCTACCGTGAAAGTCTCCAACGACGCGCGGGTGGTCGGTCGTGAAGTGCCGGAAGCCGAGCAAGGCATGGGCATTGCCATGGATGTCGATGTCGAGGTGGGTCAGGACAAGCTGGCCTTCAGCGGTTTCGGCCTGACTGCCGACCTGCGTGGGCGTGTGCATATCGGCGATAACCTCGATACCCGCGGTGAGCTGGATCTGGTCAACGGTCGCTACCGAGCCTATGGCCAGCGCTTGACCATTCGCCGCGCGCGCCTGTTATTCACAGGGCCCGTTGACCAGCCGTTCCTCGACGTCGAAGCGATTCGCCGTGTCGACACGGTGGTGGCCGGCATTCGCCTGTCCGGCAGCGCCGAGCAACCCACGACTACTGTATTCGCCGAACCTGCCATGAGTCAGGAGCAGGCACTGTCCTATCTGGTGCTGGGCCGGCCACTGGGGCAGAGCAGTGGTGACAACAACATGTTGGGCCAGGCGGCACTGGCACTCGGCCTGGCCGGCAGCAGCTCGATTACCACCGGCCTGGCCAACAGCCTGGGTATTCAGGACTTCCAGCTCGACACCGAGGGCAGTGGCGTGACCACCAGTGTGGTGGCCAGCGGCAATATCACCGAGCGCCTCAGCCTGCGTTACGGCGTTGGCGTGTTCGAGCCGGCCAATACCATCGCCCTGCGTTATGAGCTGAGTCGGCGTCTTTACCTTGAGGCCGCCAGTGGCCTGGCCAGTTCGCTCGACCTGTTCTATCGCCGGGACTTCTGATGGTCGCACGATCTTTTGCTAAATCCCTACATGGCTGCGGGTGTATCGGCAGCACTTCTGCGCTAGTCTGGACGGATGGTCGGGCCGTGACCTGCCATTCGATGGGGCATTCGCCACGGCGAACCCCATGTCACATATTTGCCCTTCAACTCCCTGAATGATAAGGAAACTCCCATGGCGCAAGTCACTCTCAAAGGCAATCCGGTGCAGGTCGACGGTCAACTGCCGCAGGCCGGCCAACAGGCGCCGGCGTTCAGCCTGGTCGCTGGCGACCTGAGCGACGTCACCCTGGCCAGCCTGGCTGGCAAGCGCAAGGTGCTGAACATCTTCCCGAGCGTCGACACCCCGACCTGTGCCACCTCCGTGCGCAAGTTCAACGCCGAAGCCGGTCAACTGAACAACACCGTGGTGCTGTGCATCTCCGCTGACCTGCCGTTCGCCCAGGCGCGCTTCTGCGGTGCCGAAGGTCTGGAAAGCGTGGTCAACCTGTCCAGCCTGCGCGGTGCCGAGTTCCTCAAGAACTACGGTGTGGCCATTGCCAGCGGCCCGCTGACTGGCCTGGCTGCTCGCGCAGTGGTGGTGCTAGATGAAAACGACAAGGTGCTGCACAGCGAGCTGGTTGGCGAAATCGCCCACGAGCCGGACTACGCGGCTGCCCTGGCGGTACTGAAGTAACGCGCTGCTCGCTCGGTGAAACGGCCTGCCTAGCAGGCCGTTTTTATTTGCTCCTGGCAAAAACGCCTGGAGCCTTTCGTGGCGTCGCTTGCGACGCCACCAAGGCGGCCGTCAGGGATGGCCGGATACAAACAGTTAGTAACGTAAGGGCAGCGTAAAAAGCGGGTAAATGGGCTTTGCTTGACGCCGGCCAGTGCTTATCGTGCCGACTCCCACAAAAAGTGATACAGCGCCTGCCATGTCGAATGCTTCCCCGTCCCCATCGAATTCCTCCCGTCAGTGGCTGATTGGCCTGACGTTGCTCGCCGTGCTGCTTCTGCTGCTGTGGTGGTTCTGGCCGAGTGCGCCGCAAGGCCAGCAGACGGGCCGTGGCCGCTTCGGTGACATGGGACCAGTGCCGGTGCGGGTGGCCGAGGTAAAGCAGGGTGAGTTCGCCATCGAGCTCAAGGCGCTTGGCACGGTGACTTCCTACAACACGGTCAACGTGCGTTCGCGGGTCGACGGTGAGCTGGTCAAGGTGCTGTTCGAGGAGGGCCAGCAGGTCAAGGCCGGTGACCTGTTGGCCGTGATCGACCCGCGTCCTTACCAGGTGGCCTTGCAGCAGGCGCAGGGGGCGCTGCAGGAAAACCAGGCGCAACTGAAGAACGCCGAGCTTGACCTGCAGCGCTACAAGGGGCTGTACGACGAAGACAGCATCGCCAAACAGACCCTGGACACCCAACAGGCGCTGGTCAACCAGTACCGTGGCAGTCTGCAGAGTAACCAGGCCGACGTCGCCACGGCCAAGCTCAACCTCGACTTCACCCAGATTCGCGCGCCCATCGATGGGCGTCTCGGTCTGCGTCAGCTGGATATCGGTAACCTGGTCAGCAGCGGCGATACCACCCCCCTGGTGGTGATCACCCAGGCCGATCCGATTGCGGTGATCTTCACCATCCCCGAGGGCGATCTGCCTGCTGTGCTGCAGCGCCGCCGCGACGGTACGGCCCTGGCCGTCGAGGCCTGGGACCGTGGCGAACGCCTGAAACTGGCCGAGGGCGTACTGGAAAGCCTGGATAACCAGATCGACACCACCACCGGTACGGTCAAGCTCAAGGCGCGCTTCGACAACGCCGAGCAGATGCTCTTCCCCAATCAGTTCGTCAACGCCCGTTTGCGCGTGGAAACCCACACGGCCGCCACCATCATTCCGTCCGCTGCGGTGCAGTTCGGCACCCAGGGTACCTTCGTCTATGTCGTGGGTGACGATAACAAGGTGAGCATCCGCGCGGTCAGTATCGTTGCCAGCGACGCTGAGCGCAGCATGGTCAACGAGGGCGTGCAGCAGGGCGAGCGCCTGGTCACGGAAGGCACCGACCGCCTGCGTGATGGCAGCGAAGTGGAAGTGATCGAGCCGAGTGCTGCACAGAAGCCGGACGCCGAAGGGCAGGCCGAGCCGGGCCAGGCCGCCGTGCGGAATGACGCATGAACATCTCCCGCCCGTTCATCCTGCGGCCGGTCGCTACCACGCTGTTGATGGTGGCGATCTTCCTCAGCGGCCTGATCGCCTATCGTCTGCTACCGGTGTCGGCGTTGCCGGAGGTGGATTACCCGACCATCCGCGTGTTGACCCTCTATCCAGGCGCCAGCCCGGATGTGATGACCAGCGCCGTGACCGCACCGCTGGAGCGCCAGTTCGGGCAGATGGCCGGGCTCAAGCAGATGTCCTCGACCAGCTCGGGCGGCGCTTCGGTGATCACCCTGCGCTTCAATCTCGATGTCTCCCTGGCGGTTGCCGAGCAGGAAGTGCAGGCGGCGATCAACGCGGCGAGTAACCTCTTGCCTGGCGATCTGCCGGCGCCGCCGGTGTACAACAAGGTCAACCCCGCTGACACACCGGTGCTGACCCTGGCGGTGAGCTCGAAGACGATGCCATTGCCGCAGGTCAACGACCTGGTCGATACCCGCCTGGCGCAGAAGCTGGCGCAAACCAGTGGCGTCGGCTTGGTGACTCTGGCTGGCGGGCAACGTCCGGCCGTGCGCATTCGTGTCAACCCGGAGGCGCTCGCGTCTTATGGCCTGAGCCTGGCCGATGTGCGCAGCCTGATCACGGCCAGCAACGTCAACCAGCCCAAGGGCAATTTCGACGGTCCTACGCGGGTTTCCCAACTCGACGCCAACGACCAGTTGAAGTCGGTCGACGAATACCGCGAGCTGATCCTCAACTACGAGAACGGCTCGGCATTGCGCCTGAAAGATGTCGCCGAGATCATCGACGGCGCCGAGAACGAGCGCCTGGCCGCCTGGGCCAATCGCAACCAGGCGGTGTTGGTGAACGTGCAGCGCCAACCCGGCGCCAATGTCATCGATGTGGTCGACCGCATCCAAACCCTGCTGCCACACCTGACCGAAGGCCTGCCGGCCAGCGTCGAGGTCAAGGTGCTCACCGACCGCACCCAGACCATCCGTGCTGCCGTGCGCGACGTGCAGCACGAGCTGCTGCTGGCCATCGCCCTGGTGGTGATGGTGACCTTCCTGTTCCTGCGCAAGCTGTCGGCAACCCTGATTCCGTCCATCGTCGTGCCGCTGTCGCTGATCGGCACCTTCGGCGTGATGTACCTGGCCGGTTTCACCATCAACAACCTGACGCTGATGGCGCTGACCATCGCCACCGGCTTCGTGGTCGACGACGCCATCGTCATGCTGGAGAACATCGCCCGTCATCTGGAGGAGGGCGAAACGCCGCTCAACGCTGCGCTCAAGGGGGCCCGACAGATCGGCTTCACCCTGGTCTCGCTGACCCTTTCGCTGATCGCCGTGCTGATTCCGCTGCTGTTCATGGCCGATGTGGTGGGGCGGCTGTTCCGTGAGTTCGCCATCACCCTGGCCGTGGCCATCCTGATTTCCCTGGTGGTGTCGCTGACCCTCACGCCGATGATGTGCGCGCGCTTGCTCAAGGCCGAAAAGCCCGAGTCGGAAGGGCGCTTCTACCACGCGGCTGGTGGCGTGATCGACCGCATGATCGAACGCTATGGCGTGTGGTTGCAGTGGGTGCTGCGTCACCAGCCGCTGACCCTGCTGGTGGCCGTGGCCACGCTGGGCCTGACCGTGCTGCTGTATATGGCGGTGCCCAAGGGCTTCTTCCCGGTACAGGATACCGGCGTGATCCAGGGCATTTCCGAGGCGCCGCAGTCGATTTCCTTCAGCGCAATGAGCGAGCGCCAACAACGTCTGGCCGACGTGATCCTGCATGATCCGGCGGTGGCCAGCCTGTCCTCGTCGATTGGTGTGGATGGCGATAACCCCACGCTCAACAGCGGCCGTTTGCTGATCAACCTGAAAACCCACGCCGAGCGCGATGTCACCGCCAGCGAGGTGATCGAGCGCTTGCGTCCGGAGCTGGCGAAGGTTCCCGGTATCGAGTTGTTCATGCAGCCGGTACAGGACCTGACCATCGAGGATCGCATCAGCCGTACCCAGTTCCAGTTCACCCTGGAGTCGCCTGACAGCCAGTTGTTGGAAACCTGGACGCCGCGCCTGGTCGAGGCGCTGCGCGAGCAGCCGGAGCTGACCGACGTGGCCAGCGACCTGCAGAACCGCGGTCTGCAGGTGTTCCTGGATATCGACCGTGACGCCGCGGCGCGTCTGGGCATCAACGTCGGCACTATCGACGATGCCTTGTATGACGCTTTTGGCCAGCGCCAGATCAGCACCATCTACACCCAGGCCAGTCAGTACCGGGTGGTGCTGGAGAGCCGCGATGGCGGGCGTATCGGCCTGGCCGCGTTGCGTCAGATTCACGTAGCCACCGGTGATGGCCAGCAGGTGCCGCTGTCATCCCTGGCGCAAATCGAGGAGCGGCCCGCCAGTTTGCTGATCAATCATATCGGTCAGTTCCCGGCGGTTACCCTGTCGTTCAACCTGGCGCCTGGCGTGTCGCTGGGCGAGGCAGTGGCGGTGATCGAGCGGGTCGAGCAGGAGATCGGCCTGCCGGGCGGCATCAATACCCAGTTCCAGGGCGCTGCCGAGGCGTTCCGTGCGTCGTTGTCGTCGACCTTGCTGCTGATCCTGGCGGCCATCGTCACCATGTACATCGTGCTGGGCGTGCTCTACGAGAGCTATATCCACCCGATCACCATTTTGTCCACGCTGCCGTCGGCGGGAGTCGGTGCGCTGCTGGCGTTGCTGCTCACGGGCAACGACCTGGGCCTGATCGCCATTATCGGCATCATCCTGTTGATCGGCATCGTCAAGAAGAACGCGATCATGATGATCGACTTCGCCCTCGAGGCCGAGCGCAACCAGGGCATGGCGCCTGAGGCGGCGATCTACCAGGCGGCGTTGCTGCGCTTTCGGCCAATTCTGATGACCACCCTGGCGGCGCTGTTCGGTGCCATTCCGCTGATGCTCGCCTCGGGCTCCGGCGCTGAGCTGCGCCAGCCACTGGGCCTGGTAATGGTCGGTGGCCTGCTGGTCAGCCAGGTGCTGACGCTGTTCACCACGCCGGTGATCTACCTGTACTTCGATAGTCTGTCGCGGCGCTTTAGTGGGCGTAGCGCCGCCGGAGTCGCGGTATGAACCGCCGTGGTAGGAGCGGCTTCAGCCGCGAACAGGTCGTTGCAGGGGATTCGCGGCTGAAGCGGAATGCCGCCCAGCCGCTCCTACAGGGCATCTCTAAAAACGTAGGCGAGGCAGCCAGCGCAAGGCAAAAGCAGGCGAAAAAGCGGAGTTTACGAGTTGTAAATGAGCATTTGACCGGGCTGGCGTTCCAGCCTGTTTTTAACGCAGCGATGGCAACGCAGGTAGTTTTTAGAGGTGCCCTACAGGGCTGGCGAAGCCTTGAGGCCAGGCGCGCATGAACCTCTCCGCCCCCTTCATTCGCCGTCCGGTGGCCACGCTGCTGCTGAGTCTGGCGATCATGCTGCTCGGCGGCGTCAGCTTCGGCCTGCTACCGGTGGCGCCGTTGCCACAGATGGATTTCCCCACCATCACCGTGCAGGCCAGCCTGCCTGGCGCCAGTCCGCAGATCATGGCCTCGACCGTGGCCACGCCGCTGGAACGCTCGCTCGGCTCGATCGCCGGGGTCAGCCAGATGAACAGCCGCAGCAGCCAGGGCAGCACGCGGATCATGATCCAGTTCGACCTGGACAAGGACATCAACACCGCGGCGCGCGAGGTACAGGCGGCGATCAATGCGGCGCGCGAACTGCTGCCCAGCGGCATGCGCACCATGCCCAGCTATCGCAAGATCAACCCGTCGCAGGCACCGATCATGGTGCTGTCGCTGACCAGTACCACTCTGAATAAGGGCCAGCTATACGACGTGGCGTCGACCATCCTGGCGCAAAAGCTGTCCCAGGTTGGCGGTGTGGGCGAGGTGCAGGTCGGCGGTAGTTCGCTGCCGGCAGTAAGGGTTTCCCTCGAGCCGCGTCTGCTCGATCACTATGGCATTGCGCTGGACGAAGTGCGCCAGACCATCGCAGCCAGCAACGCCCTGCGTCCCAAGGGCGCGGTCGAGGACGAGCAGCGCCGTTGGCAGGTGCAGGCCAGCGACCAGTTGGCCAAGGCTGCCGATTATCTGCCGATGATCATCCGCTACCAGGACGGCGCTGCCGTGCGCCTGGGCGACGTGGCCACGGTTACCGATGGCGTCGAAGACCGCTACAACAGCGGCTTCTACAACGACAAGGAAGCGGTGCTGCTGGTGATCAATCGGCAGAGTGGGGCGAATATCCTGCAGACCATCAGCGACATCCGCGCCGAGCTGCCAGCACTGCGTGAGGTGATTCCTGCCAGCGTCGAGCTGGAGGTGGCGATGGATCGCTCGCCGGTAATCCGTGCCACCCTGCACGAGGCCGAGCAGACCCTGCTGATTGCCGTGGGTCTGGTGATCCTGGTGGTGCTGGCGTTTCTCGGACGTTGGCGGGCAGCGCTGATTCCGGCGCTGGCGGTGCCGGTGTCGCTGATCGGTAGTTTCGCCGCCATGTACCTGCTGGGGTTCTCGCTGAACAACCTGTCGCTGATGGCGCTGATCATCGCCACCGGCCTGGTGGTGGACGATGCCATCGTGGTGTTGGAGAACATCGCCCGGCACATCCATAACGGCGAGAAGCCGATGGCTGCGGCGTTCAAAGGCACGCGTGAGGTGGGTTTCACCTTGCTGTCGATGAACCTGTCGCTGGTGGCGGTGTTCATCTCCATCCTGTTCATGGGCGGCATCGTCGAGCGGCTGTTCCGTGAGTTTTCCATCACCCTGGCCGTGGCGGTGGTGATTTCCCTGCTGGTGTCGCTGACGTTGACGCCGATGCTCTGCGCGCGCTGGCTCAAGGCCGAGGACGAACAGCCGCGCGGCCGCCTGCAGCAATGGGGTGATCGCCTGCAGACGCGGGTGCTGGCTATCTACGGGCGTTCGCTGGACTGGGCACTGCGTCATTCGTTGCTGATGGTCATCAGCCTGCTGGCGACCATCGCCTTGAACGTCTATCTGTTCGTCAGCATTCCCAAGACCTTCATGCCGCAGCAGGATACTGGCCAGTTGATCGGCTTCATTCGCGGCGACAATGGGCTGTCCTTCCAGGTCATGCAGCCGAAGATGGAAATTTTCCGCAAGGCGGTGCTGGCCGATCCGGCGGTGGACAGTGTGGCTGGCTTCATCGGCGGCGCAGGCGGGATCAACAATGCCTTCATGATCGTGCGCCTGAAGCCCATCAGCGAGCGTGGCGTGTCATCACAACAGGTGATCAACCGCCTGCGTGCCACGGTGCCGAAGGTGCCCGGTGGGCGCATGTTCCTCATGCCGGACCAGGACCTGCAGATCGGTGGGCGCGAGGGGCGTAGTTCGGAGAACGAGTACATGCTGCTCTCGGGCGATCTCGATGCCCTGCGTGAGTGGCTACCCAAGGTGCGCGAGGCGCTGCGTGCGCTGCCCGAGCTGACCGATATCGACGCCCGCGAGAACAGTGGAGCCCAGCAAATTCGTCTGGTAGTGGATCGAGAGGCAGCGCAGCGCCTGGGCGTGGAAATGAGCATGATCACCGCGGTGCTCAATAACGCCTTCAGTCAGCGTCAGGTTTCCACCATCTACGAAGCGTTGAACCAGTACAGCGTGGTGATGGAGATCAACCCACGCTACGCCCAGCATCCCGAGGCGCTGGACCAGATTCAGCTGATTACCGCCGATGGCGCACGGGTGCCGCTGTCCACCTTCGCCCATTGGGAGCGCAGCCTGGAAGAGGATCGGGTCAACCACCAGGGCCAGTTCGCCGCCGAGAGCATCGGTTTTTCCCTGGCCGAAGGTGTCAGCCTGGATCAGGCCAGCCGCGCCGTCGACAGCGCCGTGGCTCGTGTCGGCCTGCCCAGCGAGGTGCAGGGTATGCTGGGCGGCACCGGCGCGGCGTTTCAGCAGACCCAGGGCAATCAGCCGCTGATGATCCTATTGGCTCTGGTGGTGGTGTACATCGTATTGGGCGTGCTCTACGAGAGCTACGTGCATCCGCTGACCATTCTTTCGACCTTGCCGTCGGCCGGAGTTGGCGCCTTGCTGGCGTTGCAACTGGTGGGCATGGAGTTCAGCCTGATCTCGCTGCTGGGGTTGTTCCTGCTGATCGGCATCGTCAAGAAGAATGCCATTCTGATGGTCGATCTGGCCCTGCAACTAGAGCGCGGTGAGCGCCTGAGTCCGCAGGAGTCTATCCGCCAGGCGTGCCTGTTGCGTTTCCGACCGATCATGATGACTACCCTGGCTGCGATCCTGGGGGCCTTGCCGCTGGTGCTGGGCAGTGCCGAAGGTTCGGAGATGCGTCAACCGCTGGGTATCACCATCGTCGGTGGTCTGGTGCTGAGCCAGATGCTGACGCTCTATACCACTCCGGTGGTCTACCTCTATTTCGACCGCCTGCGCCATCGCGTCAACCGCTGGCGCGGCGTGCGCACCGATGCTTCGTTGGAAAATCCGCTATGAATCGAGCTCCTTTCGCCCGAACTCTTGTCTCCTTGCTGCTCGCCGGCGTGCTGGGCGGCTGCGCCCTGGGGCCTGACTATCAGCGTCCCGAACTGGCGGCACCTGCGCAGTTCAAGCAAGTCGATGGTTGGAAAACCGCGGCGCCGGCCGATGCTCTGGAGCGTGGCAACTGGTGGGCGCTGTACGGCGATGCCGAGCTCAATGCACTGGCCGAGCGTCTGCAGTTGTCCAACCAGAACCTGGCCGCCGCCGAAGCCCAGTATCGCCAGGCGCGGGCGTTGGTACGTGGTGCGCGGGCCAGTTTCTATCCGACATTATCCGGTAGCGCCGGGGTGACGCGGGCCGGGCAGGGCGGTGGTGACAGCACCATTCGCACCACAGATGGCGTTACCGTCAGCGGTTCTGGAGCATCAAGCATCTCCAAGAGCTATGACCTCAGCCTCAATGCCGCCTGGGAGCTGGATCTCTGGGGCAAACTGCGCCGTGGTCTGGAGGCCAGTCGTGCCGAGTTCGACGCCAGCGCCGCCGATCTGGCCGCAGCGCGCCTGAGCCTGCAGAGCGAGTTGGTGCAGAACTACCTGCAGCTGCGCATCCTCGACGAACAGAAGCGTTTGCTCGACGCCACCGTGGCCGCTTACGCGCGCTCCTTACGGCTGACCGAGAACCAGTATCGTGCCGGGATCGTGCCCAAGTCCGACGTGTCCCAGGCCACCACCCAGCTCAAGAGTACCCAGGCACAGGCCATCGATCTCGAGTGGCAGCGCGCGCAGCTTGAGCATGCCATTGCCGTGCTGGTCGGCGTCAGCCCGGCCGAACTGTCCATCGCGCCACGCGAAAGCTTGCCGGCATTACCCCAGGTGCCCATGGCGCTGCCTTCGCAGTTGCTCGAGCGCCGTCCTGACGTCGCCGCGGCCGAGCGCCGGGTGATGGCGGCCAACGCGCAGATCGGTGTAGCCGAGGCGGCGTGGTTCCCCGATCTGACGATTTCGGCCAGCGGCGGTTACCGGGGCAGCAGCTTCGCCGACTGGATCGAAGTGCCCAACCGCTTCTGGTCGCTAGGCCCGCAACTGGCGCTGACCCTGTTCGACGGCGGTGCGCGCCGCGCGGAGCTGGAGCGCAGCGAAGCCGCCTATGATCAGACCGTGGCGCAATACCGCCAGACGGTGCTGGACAGCTTCCGCGAGGTGGAGGACTACCTGGTGCAGCTGCGCGTGCTGGAGCAGGAGAGCGGGGTGCAGCAGGAGGCGTTGGATGCGGCGCGCGAGTCGCTGCGTCTGATCGAAAACCAGTACCGCGCCGGTACCGTCGACTACAACAGCGTGGTCACCGTACAGGCCACTGCGCTGAACAACGAACGTACCAACCTCACCCTGCTGGGTAGCCGGCTGACAGCCAGTGTGCAGTTGATCGCTGCTCTGGGTGGCGGCTGGCAGCTGCAGCAATTGCACGATGGCGAGGGTCAGTAGAGGAGAATAAGCATCAGGTGCATGCGCAGCCTGACCTGGGAGCTAAGTTTCCGCTAAGATTCGCACTCTAGTATCAAGTGATCGCAACTGGCCATTATTGGTGTGGGGCAGCTATTGCCCTTCGGTCGTGCGTCCTTTCTGTTCAGAGTCCCGCGATGCTGATTGGTAGTTACGATTTCGCCCTGGTCTTTCTCTCGCTTTGCGTGGCGATCCTGGCGTCCTATACCGCCCTCGACCTGGCGGGGCGTATCACTGGCGCCCAGGGTGCGGCGCGGGTGCTGTGGATCGGCGGTGGTGCCGTGGCCATGGGGCTCGGCATCTGGTCCATGCACTTCGTCGGCATGCTCGCCTTCAGACTGCCGATAGACCTTGGCTACGACCTTGCCATCACCCTGCTCTCACTGGCCATCGCCATGCTCGCCTCAGGCTTTGCCTTGTGGTTGGTCAGCCAGCCCGAACTGCCGGCCTGGCATCTATGCCTGGGTGCTGTAGCCATGGGCGCCGGCATCGGTGCGATGCATTACATCGGCATGGCCGCGATGCGCATGCAGCCCGGTATCGTCTATGACCCGCTGCTCTTCGCGCTGTCGCTGCTGATCGCTGTCGCCGCCTCTGGCGCTGCCTTGCTCATCGCCTTCCGCCTGCGCCGTCATACGCGCCATGTGCGTTTGTTTCGCGGCGGGGCGGCGGTGATCATGGGCTTTGCCATCGTCGGCATGCATTACACTGGCATGGCAGCTGCGAATTTCCCCGAAGGCAGCTTCTGCGGCGCAGCCTTCAGCGGCCTGGACAGCGGTTGGCTGGCGAGCCTGGTGATCGTCACAACCCTTGCCGTGCTGGCCATCGCCTTGCTGACCTCGATTCTCGACGCACGTCTGGAAGCACGCACCGAACTGTTGAGCAGTTCGCTGGCCAAGGCCAATGCCGAACTCACCCAGTTGGCACTGCACGATGGCCTGACCAAGCTGCCCAATCGCCTGCTGCTGGAAGATCGCATCAATCAGAACATCCTCAAGTTGCAGCGCAATGGCGGTTATTTCGCCTTGCTGTTCATGGACCTGGACGGCTTCAAACCGGTAAACGATGCCTTTGGTCATCACGTTGGTGATCAATTGTTGGTCGCGGTGGCGCAGCGTCTGCGTGCCCATCTACGCGCCAATGACAGCCTGGCGCGTATCGGTGGTGACGAGTTCGTGCTGCTGGCCGAGTTGCGTCATCCGGATGATGCAAGCAACGTGGCCAGCCATGTGGTGGGGCTGCTCAGTCAGCCCTTCGAGATCGACGGTCATGAGCTGCGTGTCTCCACCAGTGTGGGGATTGCGTTGTATCCGGGAGATGGTATCGATCAGCAGGAGTTGCTGGTCAATGCTGATGCCGCGATGTATCACGCCAAGAGTCTGGGCAAGAACGGTTACAGCTTCTTCAAGAGTTCGATGAACACCAATGCGCGGCAGCAACTGCAGTTGCTGCATGATCTGCGCGTGGCCCTGGAGCGCGGCGAGCTGCGCCTGCACTACCAGCCAAAGTTCGCCAGCGGCTCTGGGCGCATGCTCGGTGCCGAGGCCTTGCTGCGTTGGCAGCATCCGCAGCAGGGGTTGCTGGCGCCGGTGCGCTTCATCGGGCTGGCGGAGAAGACTGGGCTGATCATTCCCATCGGTGACTGGGTGCTGGATGAAGCCTGTCGGCAAATGCGCTTGTGGTACGAGCAGGGCCATCAGGACTGGCGCGTGGCGGTGAACCTCTCGGCGCTGCAGTTCTGCCATGGTGAACTGGTCGAAACCGTGCGCCAGACCTTGGCCAGGCATGCGCTGCCGGCCAATTGCCTGACTCTGGAAATCACCGAAAGCACTGCCATGCATGATGTGAGCGCCAGCCAAGTGATTCTCGAACAGCTCGCCGAAATGGGGGTGGACATCGCCATCGACGATTTCGGTACCGGCTATTCAAGCCTGCTCTATCTCAAGCGTTTGCCAGCTAATGAACTGAAGATCGACCGTGGTTTCGTGCGAGACCTGGAGCACGACGGCGATGACATGGCTATCGTCTCCGCCATCGTTGCCCTGGGCCAAGCGCTTGACCTGCGCATCGTCGCCGAAGGGGTCGAGACGCCCGAGCAACAGGCGTTCCTTACCGAATTGGGCTGTGACTCGTTGCAGGGTTACCTGCTCGGGCATCCACTACCGCCCGAGCATATTCCCAGCTGATCGGTGCTTGGCGGATATCCGCCATCAATTGCGCTGCTTGCGATTGACCGTCTGTGCGGCCTTGATCACGTCGCTGCCGATCACCGATTCGAACTGCTGCCAGACCGGGCGCATGGCGTTGCGCCAGGCTTCGCGCTCTTCGCTGCTGAGGTTGATCAACTGGCTACGGCCGGAGTCGATGATGCGTTGGCGGTCAGCCTGGTTGGCGGCTTCGGCCTGTTTGTTCACCGCATAGGTGACTTCATCGATGATGGCTTCCAACTCCACACGGATCTGATGCGGGATGCCGTACCAGAAGCGTGAGTTGCTCACCAGCATGTAGTCCAGCACGCCATGGTTGGTTTCGCTGATGAACGGTTGTACTTCGTGCAATTTCTGACTGTAGATGTTCGACCAGGGGTTCTCCGCACCTTGCACCTGACCGCTCTGCAGCGCCTTGAACACTTCTGCGAAGGGCAGCTTCTGGGTGCTGGCGCCAACCTGGCCGAATTGCGCCTCCAGCACCGCCGAGGGCTGAATGCGGAAGCTCAGACCATTGGCGTCACCGGGTGTATGCAACGCGCGGGTCGCAGAGAGTTGTTTCATGCCGTTGTGCCAATAGGCCAGGCCGACGATGTTATGGTCTTCCATCGAGCGCAACAGTTGGCGGCCTTTTGAGCGCTTCTGAAAACGGTTGACGGCTTCGATGTCGTCGAACAGAAATGGCAGGTCGAACACCTGCAACTGTTTGGTGTACTGCTCGAATTTGGCCAGGGAGGGCGCCAGCAGCTGCACCTCATCGTTGCGCAGTGCCTCCAGCTCGTTGGCGTCACCGTAAAGGCTGGAGTTCGGGTAGACCTCGACCTTGACCTTACCGGCCAGACGCTCCTCGACCAGCTGTTTGAACATCAGTGCGCCCTGGCCCTTGGGCGTGCCATCGGCGACGACGTGGGAAAACTTGATCAGGATAGGTTCATCGGGCAGTGCCGTATTGGCACCAAGAGAGGCTAACGCCAAGGCGCATGCGGCCAGGGCGCGGACTGGATTGAACATACTGCTTCCTTTTCTTCTTGTCGGTTGCGACGCCTTTACGGCGGCCTCGTGTTGGTCGCTCCACTGTTCTGCTATGGGAATATAGGCAGCATCCCAGACAGTTCAGAGCTGATCCTTGCATGGCAAGGGTTATGCCAGTGTGGCGAATTTCCGCCAGCCTGCCAGGGCTGGTAAAAAGCCTGTGATCTGGCGCACAGGCGGTGGCGGATAACCGCCATGTTCCAGAAGCTTTACAGCGGAAAACTGCCGGTGGCGGAGTGCGGCGCGTGGCCTGTTATCCTCTGCCGGTCGAATGAAGCCAGGAGTTTTCTGATGAGTTGGTCTGCCCAGCAATATTCGCTGTTCGAACGTCAGCGTACCCGCCCGGTACATGACCTACTGGCAGCGGTACCGCGCGACGGTATCGAGTTGGCCGTCGACCTGGGGTGCGGCCCCGGTAACTCCACTGCCGTGTTGCAGGCGCATGCGCCTGAGGCGCGGGTGATCGGCATCGACAGCAGCGAGGACATGTTGCGTGCGGCGCGCGAACGGTTGCCGCAGGTGACTTTCCAGTTGGCGGATATCCAGCACTGGCAGGCCGAGTGCGCGCCGCAGCTGATCCTGGCCAACGCCTCGCTGCAATGGCTGCCCGATCACGCCCAGCTATACCCGAGATTGCTGGCGCAGTTGGCACCTGGTGGCTGGTTGGCGATCCAGACACCGGACAATTTGCAAGAGCCCGCGCATCGCCTGGCCCGCGAAGTGGCGGCAAAAGGGCCGTGGGCTGAACTGATTGGTGACGTGCGTCATGCCGAGCGGCACAGCGCACAGACTTACTACGACATCCTTAGTACTCAGGCCTGTGAGCTGGATATCTGGCGTACCACCTACTTCCATGTGCTGGACGATGCTGCTGCGGTGGTGGAGTGGTTCAAATCCACTGCGTTGCTGCCATTCCTGCAGCCGTTGGATGCCGAGCAGCAGGCAGCTTTTCTCGAACGCTATCAGGCGGCGATCGGTGAAGCCTACCCGGCGCAGGCCGATGGTCGAGTATTGTTGCCGTTTCCGCGTCTGTTTTTGGTCGCTCGGCGCTAGCGCAACAAGCTGTCGCGGCTAAAGCCCTTCCCACAAGTCACCATGAATCTGTGTGGGAGGGGCTTTAGCCGCGACCCCTAAAAGAAAGCCCCCGCATCTGCGGGGGCTCTTCGTTTGCGGGGCTTCGCCTACTGCGCCAGGGCGACCAGTCCTGCCTGCTGCACCAGCTCCAGCAGCGGCTGCGGGTACACGCCGAGGAAGAAGGCGAGCAGGGCAACGACCAGCAGCATGATACCGCCGGCGCGCTGGCCCCAGTCGAAGGGCGCGTCGTGGCGATGCAGGTTGGGTTCGCGCATGAACAGGGTGACCATCACCCGCAGGTAATAGAACACGCCGATGGCGCTACCCAGCACCATGGCACCGAGCAGCCACCACAGTTGCGCCTCGACGCCGGCAGCGATCACGTAGAACTTGCCGATAAAGCCTGCGGTCAGCGGAATGCCGGCCAGCGACAGCATCATCACCGTGAGCACGGCGGTCAGGTACGGGCGGCGCCAGAACAGGCCACGGTATTCGTACAGCGCATCGGCATCGCGGCCGCTGTAGGGCGTGGACATCAGGGTGATCACACCGAAGGCGCCCAGGCTGGTCAGCACGTAGGTGGCCAGGTACACGCCCACGGCTTCCACCGCTAGCCCCTTGCTGGCGATAAGGGCCACCAGCAGGTAACCGAAGTGGGCGATGGAGGAATAACCGAGCAGGCGCTTGAGGTTGTTCTGCAGCAGCGCCAGCAGGTTACCGACCAGGATTGAGGCAATCGCGATCAGCGTCAGCAGCTCGCTCAGCCAGCCGCCGCTCATGGCCGGGGATATCTGGTACAGGCGCAGCAGCACGGCGAACACCGCCACCTTGCTGGCAGTGGCCAGGAAGGCGGCCACCGGCGCAGGGGCACCTTCGTAGACGTCCGGCGTCCACAGGTGGAAGGGCACCAGCGACAGCTTGAAGGCCAGGCCAATGAGCATCATGCCGATGCCGATCTGCACCAGCTGGCTGCTCTCGCGCATCAGGCTGGCGCCGATATCGGCGAAGGCCAGATTGCCGGACTCGGCATACAGCAGCGCCATGCCGAACAGCAGGAAGGCTGAACCAGCGGCCGACAACACCATGTACTTGATGCCGGCTTCCAGCGAGCGCTTGTTGAAGAAGGCGTAGGCGATCATGCCGTAGGTCGGTACCGACAGCAGTTCCAGGCCAATGAACAGGCTGGCCAGGTGCTGCGCGCTGACCAGCACCAGACCACCGGCTGCGGACAGCAATACCAGCAGGTACAGCTCCTCGCGGTTGCCCGGATAGCCCTTGCCCGAATCACCGCCCAGGTAAGCATGGATCAGCGTGATGCAGGCCAGGCTGGCCGCTAGTACCAGGGCCATGTAGTAGCAGGCGAAGGTGTCGATCAGCAGCAGCGGGGTGACCTCTAGCGGCGCCACCTCCAGCGTCGGAATCAGCGACAGCAGCGCCAGGTTCAGGCCCACCACCGAGAGGATGAATGTCACCGTGTGATTGCGCTTGGCGGCGATGGCTAGCATCACCACGACAGCGGTAAGGCTGGTTACCAGCAGCGGCAGCAGGGCGATCAGGTGTTGCAGGGTGAAGTCGACAGCGTGATGTTCCATGAGTCTCTAATCCTTACCCTTACCGGCCCGAGGCGAGTTGATCGAGGGCGCCAGCCATCCACTGCTGCACGCCGTGCATGCTGGCAGCGGAGGTGTCGAGCACCGGTTGCGGGTAAACGCCAAGCAGAATCAGCAGCACGCCTAGGCCGAGCACCATGGCCAGCTCGCGCGGTTTGAGGCCGGGCAGCGGCGCTTCCTGTTGCACCGGGCCGAAGTAGGCGCGGTGAATCATCGCCAGGGCGTACACCGAGCCGAGCACCAGGCCGGTGGCAGCCAGCACCACGACCCAGGGTGCGCTGGGGAAGCTGCCGAGCAGAATGAGGAATTCACCGACGAAGTTGCCGGTGCCCGGCAGGCCCAGCGCCGCAGCAGCGAAGAACAGGCTGATGGCTGGCAGCCAGGGCATGCGCGCCCAGATCCCGCCCATCTGGCGCAGGTCACGGGTGTGCACGCGCTCGTACAGTTGGCCGCAGAGGATGAACAGCGCAGCAGCGGACAGGCCGTGGGCGACCATCTGCACAACCGCACCTTGCAGGGCGATCTGGCTGCCCGAATAGATGGCGATCAGCACGAAGCCCATGTGCGAGACGCTGGAGTAGGCCACCAGGCGCTTGATATCGGTCTGCGCGAACGACAACAGCGCGCCGTAGACGATGGCGAACACGCCGAGCCACTGGGCGATGGGGGCGAATTCGGCCGAAGCGTTGGGAAACAGCGGCAGGGCGAAGCGCAGCAGGCCGTAGGCGGCGGTTTTCAGCAGGATACCCGCCAAGTCAACGGAGCCAGCGGTCGGTGCCTGGGCATGGGCATCCGGCAGCCAGGAGTGCACCGGCACCACCGGGAACTTCACCGCGAAGGCGACGAAGAAACCGAGCATCAGCAGGTATTCGGTGCCAGGCGCCAGTTCGGTCTTCAGCAGGTCGGCATAGTTGAAGCTGAGCACGCCGGTCTGGTTGAAGTGCACGAACACCAGGGCCAGGATCGACACCAGCATGATCAGGCCGCTGGCCTGGGTGAAGATGAAGAACTTGGTAGCAGCGGTGATACGGGTACGACCGTCGCTGCCGCTATGACCCCAGAGCGCGATGAGGAAGTACATCGGCACCAGCATCATTTCCCAGAAGAAGAAGAACAGGAACAGGTCGACGGCGAGGAACACGCCGACCACGCCGCCGAGAATCCACATCAGGTTGAGGTGGAAGAAGCCGACGCGGTTCTGGATCTCGTTCCACGAGCAGAGTACCGAGAGCACACCGAGCAGGCCGGTGAGCGTCACCATCAGCACCGACAGACCGTCCATCGCCAGGTGAATGGTGATACCCAGGCGTGGAATCCAGTCGATGACGAACTCGTGGGCCCAGCGCGGGCCGCCGTCCGGGGCCGGTGCCAGGGTGAAATCACCGCTGACCCATAGCCACAGACTCAGGCCGAACAGCAGGCCCATGGTGATCAGCGCGATCCAGCGCGGCAGGACGTGGCCGAAGCGCTCGCCTTGCCAGCACAGCAGGCCGCCGATGAAGGGGATCAGGATTAGCCAGGGCAGAATCATCAGGCTGTTTTCCTTAACTCAAAAAGAGGATGACGGCGAGCACCAGCACGGCGCCCCCGGCGATCGAAGCGGCGTACCAACGCACCTGGCCGGTTTCGCTGCGCACCAGTGCGGCGTTGCCACCGCGCGCGAGCAGCGGAATCAGGCCGATGCCGCGGTCGATGGGGTCGCGGCGCAGCAGATGGCAGAGCGCAAGGTAGGGGCGCACGAACAGTTTGTCGTAGAGCCAATCGAAGCCCCAGGCGGCGAACCACAAGGCGCTCAACAGGCGGCCTGGCGCGCTCTGCGCCACGGCAGAGGCAACGCGGCGCCGGCCGAGGAAGAGCAGGGCGGCGATGACGATACCGCTCACCGCGATCAGCCCCGAGAGCAGTTCCAGGCTGTGCTTGGCCTCGCCACCGGCATGGCCGGCACTTTCCGGCAGCACGCCAGCCAGCGGCGGGGTGATCCAGGCGCCGATGAAGGTCGACAGCACGATCAGCACCATCAGCGGCAGGTTGTGGGCGATGCCATGACCAGCGTGTGCCTCGGTCTTCTGCTCGCCGTGGAAGGCGATGAAGATCAGGCGGAAGGTGTAGATCGAGGTCAGGAAGGCACCAACCAGGCCAGCGTAGAGCAGCTCGCTATGGCCGCTGGCGAAGGCCTCCCAGAGGATTTCATCCTTGGAGTAGAAGCCGGCGGTCAGCAGCGGCAGGGCGGCCAGCGCCGCGCCGCCTACGACGAAGCTGGCGTAGGCCAGCGGCAGCTTCTTCCACAGACCACCCATCTTGAAGATGTTCTGCTCGTGGTGGCAGGCGTGGATCACCGCACCGGAAGCGAGGAACAGCAGGGCCTTGAAGAAGGCGTGGGTCATCAGGTGGAAGATCGCCGCGTCCCAGGCGCCGACGCCGAGGGCGAGGAACATGTAGCCGATCTGGCTCATGGTCGAGTAGGCGAGGATGCGCTTGATGTCGGTCTGCACCAGTGCGGCGAAACCGGCCAGCACCAGGGTCACGCCGCCGACGATGCCGACCAGTTCGAGAATCTCCGGGGTCAGCAGGAACAGGCCGTGGGTACGGGCGATCAAGTAGACGCCCGCGGTCACCATGGTCGCCGCGTGGATCAGCGCCGACACCGGGGTCGGGCCGGCCATCGCGTCGGCCAGCCAGGTCTGCAGCGGCAATTGGGCGGATTTACCGACCGCGCCGCCCAGCAGCATCAGGGTGGCGACCCACAGCCAGGCGTCATTGGCCACGTATTTTTGCGGTGCCAGCACCATCAGCTCCTGAATGTTCAGGGTGCCGAGGTTGATGAACAGCAGGAACATGCCGATCATCAGGAACACGTCGCCGACGCGGGTGACGATGAAGGCCTTGAGCGCTGCGTTACCGTTGGGTACGTGCTTGTAGTAGAAGCCGATCAGCAGGTACGAGCACAGGCCGACGCCTTCCCAGCCGAAGAACAGCACCAGCAGGTTGTCGCCTAGAACCAGCAGCAACATGCTGAAGATGAACAGGTTGGTGTAGGCGAAGAAGCGCGAATAGCCTTCCTCGCCGCGCATGTACCAGCTGGCGAACAGGTGGATCAGGAAACCCACGCCGGTGACCACACCGAGCATGGTCGCGGACAACCCATCCAGATGCAGGGTGAAGCTCGGCGCCAGGCCTTCGACGCTCATCCACTGCCACAGGGTCATGCTGTAGGTGCCGTCAGCCGGCGGATTGCCGAGAAAGGCGGCAATGACCCAGGCGGCGCTGGCGGCGGCCAGGCCGATGGAGCCGACACCGATCAGCGCACTGGTGTTTTCCGAGAAGCGTCCGCGCGAGAAGGCCAGCAGCAGCCAGCCGAGCAGCGGGAAGAATAGAGTCAGGGCTAGAAGGTTCATCCGCGCATCTCGCTGGCAGCGTCGATATCCAGGGTGTTGAAGCGGCGATACAGCTGCAGCAGGATCGCCAGGCCGATGCTGGCCTCGGCGGCTGCCAGCGTGATCACCAGAATGAACATCACCTGGCCGTCAGCCGCGCCCCAGCGGGCGCCGGCCACGACGAAGGCCAGTGCAGCGGCGTTCATCATCACTTCCAGGCTCATCAGGATGAACAGGATGTTGCGCCGCACCATCAGACCGACCAGGCCGATGCAGAACAGCACGCCGGCCAGGGCCAGGCCGTGTTCGAGTGGGATGCCGGTCATACGGTGGGCTCCTTGGCGTCATGGCGGCCCAGGTGATAGGCAGCGACCAGTGCGGCGAGCAGCAGCATGGAGGCCAGCTCTACCGCCAGCAGGTAGGGGCCGAACAGGCTGATACCGACTGCCTTGGCTTCCACTGTGGTGTGGCCGATATGGGCGTCGCTGACGTGATTGAGCAGCACATAGAGCAACTGGCCGAGCAGCAGGGCGCTGAGAATCGCCGGGCCGACCCAGATACCGGGCGTCAGCCACTTGCGCTCCTGCTCGGCGGCAGCCGGGCCGAGGTTGAGCATCATCACCACGAAGACGAACAGCACCATGATGGCGCCGGCATAGACGATGATTTCCAGCGCACCGGCAAAGGGCGCGCCGAGGGCGAAGAACACCATCGACACCGCCAGCAGCGAGACGATGAGATAGAGCAGGGCATGCACCGGGTTGGTATTGGTGACCACCCCGACCGTTGCTGCCACCGCCACACCGGCGGCGAAGTAAAACGCGAATTCCATCAGAAACTCCTAAGGCAGCAGGCTCTTCACGTTGATCGGCTCGGCCTCGTTCTGCGCGGCGCCCTTGGGCTTGCCGGCGATGGCCATACCGGCAACGCGGTAGAAGTTGTAGTCCGGGTTCTTGCCGGGGCCGCTGATCAGCAGGTCTTCCTTCTCGTACACCAGATCCTGGCGCTTGAACTCGCCCATCTCGAAATCCGGGGTGAGCTGGATCGCGGTGGTCGGGCAGGCTTCCTCGCACAGGCCGCAGAAAATGCAGCGCGAGAAGTTGATGCGGAAGAACTCCGGGTACCAGCGACCGTCGTCGGTCTCGGCCTTTTGCAGCGAGATGCAGCCCACCGGGCAGGCCACTGCGCACAGGTTGCAGGCGACGCAGCGTTCCTCGCCGTCGGGGTCGCGGGTCAGGACGATGCGGCCACGGTAGCGCGGCGGCAGATAGACCTGTTCTTCAGGGTATTGCAGGGTGTCGCGCTTACGAAAGCCATGGCTGAACACCATGGCCAGGCTACGCAGTTGGGTGCCGGTACCGACCAGCACGTCCCATATGTATTTGAACATTCTGTGGTTCTCCTTACTGGGCCGTGGCCAGCACGACGGCGCCGGTCACCAGCAGGTTGATCAGGGTCAGCGGCAGGCAGAACTTCCAGCTGAAGGCCATGACCTGGTCATAGCGCGGGCGTGGGATCGACGCGCGCAGCAGGATGAAGATCATGATGAAGAAGGCCGTTTTCAGCGCAAACCAGAAGAACGGAATCTGCGGCAGGATGCCGAACGGGCCGTGCCAGCCACCGAAGAACAGGGTTACCAGCAGCGCCGACACGGTGACGATGGCCACGTATTCGCCGACGAAGAACATGCCCCATTTCATCCCGGCGTATTCGATGTGGTAACCGTCGGCCAGCTCCTGCTCGGCTTCCGGCTGGTCGAACGGGTGACGGTGGGTCACCGCGACAGCAGCGATGAAGAAAGTACAGAAGCCGAAGAACTGCGGAATGATGAACCACAGGTTCTGCGCCTGGTAATCGACGATGTCGCGCATGTTGAACGAGCCAACCTGCGCCACCACGCCCATTAGAGCCAGGGCCAGGAACACCTCGTAGGACACCGTCTGCGCCGAAGCACGCAGGGCACCGAGCAGGGCGAACTTGTTGTTGCTTGCCCAGCCAGCGAACAGCACGGCATACACCGACAAGCCCGCCATGGCGAAGAAGAACAGGATGCCGATGTTCAAGTCCGCCACGCCCCAGTTCGGGGTGATGGGGATAATGGCGAAGGCCATCAGCATCGCCGAGAAGGCGATCATCGGCGCCAGGATGAAGATGAACTTGTCGGCGAACGGCGGCGTCCAGTCCTCCTTGAAGAACATCTTGATCATGTCGGCGGCGATCTGAAACATGCCGAACGGCCCCACACGGTTGGGGCCGTAGCGATCCTGCCACCAACCGAGCAGACGGCGTTCGACGAAGCTCAGCAGCGCGCCGCAGACCACCACCACCAGCAGGATGACGATGGCCTTGAGTACCGCGATGACGATCTCGATCAGTTCGGGCGTCAACCAGCTCATTGCGCGGCCTCCTGCAGCAGGGTCACGCTGGCGCCGGCGACTGTTGCCGGAATGCCCGGCAGGCCAACCGGCAGGCCGACCAGACCGACGGCCAGATCATCACGCACCTGCAGTGGCAGGCGCAGTGCCTGGCCATTGACGCGCAGGGCCAGCAGCGCACCGTCGTTCACGCCCAGGCGTGCCGCCTCATCGCGGGCCAGGGCCACGTAGGGCTCGGGCATGCGTTCCTGGATCGGTTTGGCACGCGCGGAGTTTTCCTCGCTGCCGAACAGGTGGTGCAGCGGCGCCACCTGCCAGGTGCCAGCTGCCGGGTTGAACGCAGCATTGACGGCGAACCAGGGCAGGGCGCTACCGGCGGCTTCGAGCAGGCGCACGCCGGGGTCGCCGGCACGCAGATGACCACCGACCTCGTCCTGGAACTTGTTCCAGGCCTGCGGCGAGTTCCAGCCCGGCGACCAGGCAAACGGAATCTGCTGCCGATCTTCCTTGCTGCCGGCGTAGCCTTCCATGGAGAAGGCGAAGGCGCTGTCCTGATCCTGCGGCTGACGCGGCTCGTGCACGCTGATGTTGGCGCGCATGGCGGTGCGGCCGCTGTAGCGGTGCGGCTCGCGGGCGAGCTTGAGGCCCTTGATGCGGAACGAGGCGCTAGGCGCGGCGTCCTTGATCCCGGCCAGCAGCGGGTTGCTGGCGGCGCAGGCCTCGGTGACCTGATCCAGTTGTGTCCAGTCCACGGCCTTGCCTTGCAGGGTGCTGTGCAGCGCGTGCAGCCAGCGCCAGCCTTCGCGGATCAGAATATTGCTGTCGTAGTAGCTCGGCTCATAGACCTGGAAGAAGCGCTGGGCGCGACCTTCGAGGCTGACCAGGGTGCCGTCGCCTTCGGCGAAGCTCGCCACAGGCAGCAGCAGGTGGGAGCGTTCGCTGGTGGCGGTGTGCTGGTGATCGGCGACGATCACTGTCTGTGCGGCGCTGAGCGCTGCATCGACCTTGGCGGCATCGGCGCGGCGGTACAGGTCGTTTTCCAGCACAATGACGGCATCGGCCTGGCCGTTGCTCAAGGCATCCAGCGCAGCATCGACGGATTCACCGCCCTGCTCTTTATCCAGAAGCAGTGCCAGACCCAGGCTGTTGGCTTCCGGTACCACCAGGCTCAGCGAGCCGTTCTTCTCGCGGTTCTTCAGCGCGCTGGCGATATTGGCGGCAGCTTCGATCAGGGCTTTGTCGCCCAGCGAGGCCCCGGAGACGATCAGCGGGCGTTGGGCCGCCAGCAGGGCATCGGCGATGCGCTGTACCAGCGCCTGCGCCTCGGCTTCCAGACCGTCGACGGCCGGTGCGCTCGGATCGATGGCATGCGCCACTGCGAAGCCCAGGCGGGCGAGATCAGCCGGCGCGGCCTGCACGCTTTCGGCGGCCACATCGTCCAGGCGGGTTTCCGCGACGCTGGCGATAAACAGCGGGTGACGAGCATGCTGCGCAACGTTCTGCACCGCTGCCATGTGCCAGTCCTGAATACGCGCACTTGCAGCGATCTCGGTGGCCTTGCCCTTGACTGCCTGGCGCAGGGCCAGGGCCATGCGTGCGGCGGTCTGGGTCAGGTCTTCACCAAGAACGAAGATGGCGTCGTGCAGCTCGACATCGCGCAGGGTCGGCGTCGGCAGCGGGCCGTTCTGCAGGATGTCGCGGATCAGGCGGATATTGGCCAGTTCGCTGGCGGCGATGCCGCTATAGAAGTTGCTGGCGCCCACCAGTTCGCGCAGGGCGAAGTTGGCTTCGAGGCTGGCGCGCGGCGAGCCAATGCCAATCACTCGCTTGTCCTTGAGCAGCTCGGCGGCCTTGTCCAGCGCGGCATCGATGCCGATGGCCTGGCCAGCCAGCAACGGCTGGCGCGGGCGATCCGCATTGTTGACGTAGCCATAGCCGAAGCGGCCGCGGTCGCAGAGGAAGTACTGGTTGACCGAGCCGTTGAAGCGGTTCTCGATGCGGCGCAGCTCGCCGTAGCGCTCACCGGGGCTGATGTTGCAGCCGCTGGAGCAGCCGTGGCAGATGCTCGGGGCGAACTGCATGTCCCACTTGCGGTTGTAGCGCTCGGAGTGGGTCTTGTCGGTGAACACGCCGGTCGGGCAGACCTCGACCAGGTTGCCGGAGAACTCACTTTCCAGCGTGCCGTCCTCGACACGGCCGAAGTACACGTTGTCGTGTGCGCCGTAGACGCCCAGATCGGTGCCGCCGGCGTAGTCCTTGTAGTAGCGCACGCAGCGGTAGCAGGCGATGCAGCGGTTCATCTCGTGGGCGATAAACGGGCCCAACTCTTGGTTTTGATGAGTCCGCTTGGTAAAGCGGTAGCGCCGGGCGTTGTGCCCCGTCATCACCGTCATGTCCTGCAAGTGGCAGTGACCACCTTCCTCGCACACAGGGCAGTCGTGTGGGTGATTGGTCATCAGCCATTCGACGACGCTGGCGCGGAACGCCTTGGACTCGTCGTCGTCGATGCTGATCCAGGTGTTGTCGGTGGCGGGCGTCATGCAGGACATGACGATACGACCACGGGTGTCGTTCTCGTCGTTGTACTGCTTGACCGCGCACTGGCGGCACGCACCGACGCTGCCAAGCGCCGGGTGCCAGCAGAAGTAGGGGATATCGAGTCCGAGGGACAGGCAGGCCTGCAGGAGGTTGTCTGCTCCATCGACTTCGAAATCTTTGCCGTCTACGTGGATAGTGGCCATTTCTTTAAGTCTTCGTTTACCCGCTGGTTAAAGCGGCTGGCTAAGGGAATTCGTCTGTTCAGCTCGCGGTTGCCGGCGTGCGGGGCGTACTCGCCACCTGGGCCACACCAGCCTCGAACTCTTCACGGAAATACTTGATGGCACTGCCCAACGGCTCCACGGCGCCTGGCGCATGCGCGCAGAAGGTCTTGCCCGGGCCGAGGAAGTTGACCAGGCCGAGCAGGGTCTGGATGTCTTCGGCGGTGCCTTGCTTGCGTTCCAGGGCGCGGAGGATCTTCACGCTCCACGGCAGGCCATCGCGGCATGGCGTGCACCAGCCACAGGACTCGCGGGCGAAGAACTCTTCCATGTTGCGTAGCAGGGAAACCATATTGATCGAGTCGTCGACCGCAAGCGCCAGGCCGGTGCCCATACGCGTGCCGACCTTGCCGATGCCGCCGGCGTACATCTGCGCCTCGAGGTGCTCGGGCAGCAGGAAACCGGTACCGGCGCCGCCAGGCTGCCAGCACTTGAGCCTGTAGCCGTCGCGCATGCCGCCAGCGTAGTCCTCGAACAGCTCGCGGGCGGTGATACCGAACGGCAGTTCCCACAGGCCGGGGTTCTTCACCTTGCCGGAGAAGCCCATCAGCTTGGTGCCGTGGTCTTCGCTGCCTGGGCGGGCGAGGCTCTTGTACCAGTCGACACCGCCCGAAATGATCGCGGGCACGTTGCATAGGGTTTCGACGTTGTTGACGCAGGTCGGCTTGCCCCAGACGCCGACGGCAGCCGGGAAGGGCGGCTTGGCGCGCGGGTTGGCGCGGCGGCCTTCCAGCGAGTTGATCAGCGCGGTTTCTTCGCCGCAGATGTAGCGGCCGGCGCCGGTGTGCACGAACAGCTCGAAATCGAAGCCGCTACCAAAGATGTTCTTGCCGAGCAGGCCGGCGGCCTTGGCTTCCTCGATGGCGCGGTTGAGGTTGGCTGCGGCGTCGACGTACTCGCCACGCAGGAAGATGTAGCCACGATAGGCCTTGAGCGCGCGCGCCGAGATCAGCATGCCTTCCACCAGCAGGTGGGGCAGCTGTTCCATCAACATGCGGTCTTTCCAGGTGTTGGGCTCCATTTCGTCCGCGTTGCACAGCAGGTAGCGGATGTTCATGGATTCGTCAGCCGGCATCAGGCCCCACTTCACACCCGTGGGGAAGCCTGCGCCGCCACGGCCCTTGAGGCCGGACTCCTTGACGGTCTGCACGATGTCGGCCTGGGCCATTTCGGTCAGTGCCTTGCGTGCAGCCGCGTAGCCGTTCTTCTGCTGGTATTCCTCCAGCCATACCGGCTGGGCGTCGTCACGCAGGCGCCAGGTCAGCGGATGGGTTTCTTCGCTGCGAGTGATGCGGTTGGCTGGGCCGATGGAGGTGAGGGTCTTCATTTGTAGGCCTCCAGCAGCTTGGCGACGCCGTCAAGTTGCACATCGCCGAAGGTGTCGTCGTCGATCATCAGCGCCGGGGCCTTGTCGCAGTTGCCTAGGCAGCACACCGGCAGCAGGGTGAAACGCTCATCGCTGGTGGTCTGGCCGAGGCCGATGCCAAGCTGCTTCTGCATCTCACTGACCACCGATTCATGGCCGCCGATGTAGCAGGTCATGCTGTCGCATACGCGAATCACATGGCGGCCCACCGGCTGACGGAATATCTGGCTATAGAAGGTGGCCACGCCCTCGACGTCGCTGGCGGGAATGCCGAGGATCGCGCCAATGGCGTCAGCGGCGCCGTCAGGCACCCAGCCGCGGGCCTTCTGCACGATCTTCAGCGCTTCGATGCTGGCAGCGCGCGGGTCTTCGTAGTGGTGCATCTCGTGCTCGATGGCCGAGCGCTCGGTTTCGCTGAGAACGAAACGGTCTGTCTTGATAAGCGTATTCATGATCAGCGGTCCACGTCGGCCATGACGAAGTCGATACTGCCCAGATAGGCGATCAGATCCGCCACCATGCTGCCGCGGATCACCGAGGGGATCTGCTGCAGGTGGGCGAAGCTGGGGGTACGAATCCGGGTGCGGTAGCTCATGGTGCTGCCGTCGCTCGTCAGGTAGTAGCTGTTGATGCCCTTGGTCGCCTCGATCATCTGGAAGGCTTCGTTGGCCGGCATGACCGGGCCCCAGGAAACCTGCAGGAAGTGGGTGATCAGGGTTTCGATATGCTGCAGCGTGCGCTCTTTCGGCGGCGGCGTGGTCAGCGGGTGATCGGCCTTGTACGGGCCTTCCGGCATGTTCTTCAGGCACTGATCGATGATGCGGATGCTCTGGCGCATCTCTTCGACGCGCACCATGCAGCGATCATAGGCGTCACCATTGGCCGCCAGCGGCACTTCGAATTCGAAGTTCTCATAGCCGGAATAAGGGCGTGCCTTGCGCAGGTCGAAATCGCAACCAGTGGCGCGCAGGCCGGCGCCGGTGGTACCCCATTCCAGCGCTTCCTTGGTGTTGTACTGCGCTACACCGATGGTACGGGCCTTGAGGATGCTGTTCTTCAGCGCCGCCTTCTCGTATTCGTCGAGGCGCTTGGGTAGCCAGTCGACGAATTCCTTGACCAGCTTGTCCCAGCCACGTGGCAGGTCGTGGGCGACGCCACCGATGCGATACCAGGCCGGATGCAGGCGGAAGCCGGTGATGGCTTCGATCACCTTGTAGGCGCGCTGGCGGTCGGTGAAGGTGAAGAACACCGGGGTCATGGCGCCGACGTCCTGGATGTAGGTGCCGAGGAACAGCAGGTGACTGGTGATGCGGAAGAACTCGGCCATCATCACGCGGATGAAGTCGACGCGGGCCGGCACCTTGATGCCGGCGAGTTTTTCCACCGAGAGCACGTAGGGCAGGTTGTTCATCACCCCGCCGAGATAGTCGATGCGGTCGGTGTAGGGGATGAAGCTGTGCCAGCTCTGCCGTTCGGCCATCTTCTCGGCACCACGGTGGTGGTAACCGATTTCCGGCACGCAGTCGACGATCTCTTCACCGTCGAGCTGCAGGATGATGCGGAAGGCGCCGTGGGCGGATGGGTGGTTGGGGCCGAGGTTGAGGAACATGTAGTCCTCGTGCTCACCACCACGCTTCATGCCCCAGTCTTCGGGACGGAAGCGCGCAGCTTCTTCCTCGAGCTGTTGCTTGGCCAGGGTCAGGCTGAATGGATCGAATTCGGTGGCGCGCGCCGGGTAGTCCTTGCGCAGCGGGTGACCTTCCCAGGTCGGCGGCATCATGATCCGGCTCAGGTGCGGGTGGCCGGCGAAGGTGATGCCGTACAGATCCCAGACTTCACGCTCGTACCAGTTGGCGTTGGGCCAGATACTGGTGGCGGTGGGCAGGTTGAGGTCGCGCTCGGACAAGGCGACCTTGATCATCACATCACTATTACGCTCCAGCGACATCAGGTGATAGAACACCGTGAAGTCGGCATCGGGAAGGCCGCGACGTTGGGTGCGCAGGCGCTCATCGACGCCGTGCAGGTCGTAGAGCATCACGTAGGGACGCGGCAGGTTGCGCAGGCAGGTGAGCACTTCGATAAGGCGCTCACGGGCGACCCAGAGAACCGGCATGCCGGTGCGGGTCGCTTGCAGGGTGAAACTGTCGTCGCCAAAACGGGCGCGCAGTTCGGCGACGACGTCCTGGTCGTCAGCCTTGTAAGGCGGTATGGACACAACGGTGTCTTGAGTCATGGTCTCGGTCGCTGTCGATCAACGTAGAAAGTGGGCATGACGCTTGCGCAGGCAAGCATCGGCTCAGACTTCGTCGGGGCTACGCAGGTTGGTAACGGCGATTCGCTGCTCGCGGCGCTGTTCCTTCTGCGAAGGCATTTCGGCACGGTAGATGCCTTGATCGCCAACGACCCAGGATAGCGGGCGGCGCTCCTGGCCGATGGATTCCTGCAGCAGCATCAAGCCTTGCAGGAACGCCTCCGGACGGGGCGGGCAGCCGGGAATGTAGACGTCCACGGGGAGGAACTTGTCCACGCCCTGAACGACCGAGTAGATGTCGTACATGCCGCCGGAATTGGCGCATGAACCCATGGAGATGACCCACTTGGGCTCCAGCATCTGCTCATAGAGACGCTGGATAACCGGCGCCATCTTGATGAAGCAGGTGCCGGCGATGACCATGAAGTCGGCCTGGCGGGGTGATGCGCGAATGACTTCCGCACCGAAACGCGCCACGTCATGCGGGGCGGTGAAGGCGGTGGTCATTTCCACATAGCAGCAGGACAGGCCGAAGTTGTACGGCCACAAGGAATTCTTGCGCCCCCAGTTGACCGCGCCGTTAAGCACGTCCGAGAGCTTGCCCATGTAGATGTTCTTGTGAACCTGGTCCTCTAGCAGCGGGTCGGAGACGACCTCCCGCTGGCCGATCGGATACGCCTCGTTGGGCGCATTCGGGTCGACCCGAGTAAGTTTGTATTGCATCGCCAAAGCCTCATTGTTTTAGCTTCGCCTGCCGTTCACGACGTCCCTGCGGTGCCCAATCGAGCGCGCCGATACGCCAAAGATAGACAAGACCTGCCAACAGAATTGCTATGAAAACTGTAGCTTCGATCAGGCCCGCCCAGCCGCTTTCGCGCACCGAGACTGCCCAAGCGAAGAGATAGAGGGCTTCAACGTCGAAGATCACGAAGAGCATCGCGACCAGATAGAACTTGGCTGACAGGCGCAGACGCGCGCTGCCGGTAGGAAGCATGCCCGACTCGAAAGGCTCGTTCTTGCTGCGCCCCCAGGCCTTGCTACCGAGCAGGCTGGAAACACCGAGCATGAAGGCGATGAGCCCGCAGACACCCAGCAAGAAAACAGCGAAAGCCCAGTTCTGGGACATGGTCATTACCGCATCAGGCATGCCGGTACTCCTTGAATTAAGGAACGGCTTTTAATCTATTTAGCGACCAGACACCGTCGAGGGCGTTGGCGCGAAGTGTGTATACAATACTATGTGCAGACCAACTGTAAGTAAATTTTTCAGAGAAAAATTATTCCCTAAATTCGATCATTTCTGATTGATTTGTCGCATCGGTGTAATTCTGAAGCGAGCCGTATGGGCTGGCGTTTCAGGACTATAGCTGATGACTCTGCTCTGGCAATTTCAAGGCGCATTCATCCGGCTAATTTGCCTCATTTCGCAGCGTGATTGCCCTCAGCGAGATGAGCAATTCGCTGCCACTTTGGTGTTAAGGCGAAAGCATCGAATGGCTTGCTGGATTCTCAAAACGTATAGCCGGCGGCATGGCTTATCACTAAACGTTATTCATCTCCAGGTGCCGTCCAACTGATCTTGTACTAACGTGCATGAATCGCCCCGTGGCGATGCGCAGTTGATCGAGCAGTGCCCACCATCCGCTGGGTCTGCGATGTTGCCCTGCCTGGGTATGCCGACCCTTCGTACGAATAACAATATGAGGGGTTTTGCCATGCCTGTTGTCCAGTCGTTGCCGCGTATTGTCCCAGCCGTTCTGTTGCTAGCCCTGAGCGCGCCTGCCAGCGCGGAGTTGGGTGATTACAATTTCTGGCAGAGCTTGAGCAATCTGGTGTCGCCGCCCAGGGCCGACAATCCGGTGACGCCTGCGCAGCGTGTCGGACCCTACCCGTTGTTGGCTAACCCGAGTGGTTTCAACAGCGGCTTCAATCCCAGTAATTACTACGGCTGGCAAACGATTCAGATGGCGCCGCAGACCGGGGCGGTGTGCGGCAATGGCTCGCCATACAAGTTCTTCATCAATCGCGTGCCGAACACGCGCAATACCATCGTTTACCTGGAGGGCGGTGGTGCCTGCTGGGACTACGCCAGTTGCAGCGGGCAAAGTGGCATACGTGGTGCGCGCAATCCGGATGGGATTGCCAATGACTACATGTCGCTGCTCAATCCGGGCGCAAGTCTGGTCAGCCCCTTCGTCGTGCGTCTGCACCCCTGGACGCGCGTCAAGACGCAGAACTGGAACATGGTCTATGTGCCGTATTGCACGGGCGATATCTACTCCGGCGACAAGGTGGCGATCTACGAAGACCCGCAAGGGGCAAATCCGCCGTTGGTATGGCACCACAACGGCTTGCGGAACATGCGCGCGGTTGTCGGGTGGCTGAAGGACAACCTGCCACGACCGACGCAGATGCTCACCACAGGGTGCAGTGCAGGCGGCGCCGGCAGCCTGACCAACTACGCCAATCTGCGCCAGGACATCGCGCCGGATCGTGGCTATCTGATCAACGACTCCGGGCCGGTGTATACCGCCTTGGCTGGCGATAATCAGGCGTACCCCTCTTATCCGCTGCAGACCCTGATCCGTCAGGCTTGGGGCCTCGATGCCGCTCAGGGGCCTTTGCAGTACCTGCAGGCGCGTCTGCCGGGCTTCAACAGCAACGACCTGGGCAGCCTGTATCCGGCGCTTTCAAGCAATCTGCCGGGTGATCGCATGGGGCATACGCATTTCTGGCAGGACCTGAACTATTCATCCTATTCCTATGAGCGCTTCTACCCGGAGATCGTCAATGCGCCGAACCAGGCTGCCAAGGAGGCCCTGATCAAGCAGCGCTGGGCGACGGACACCACGCGTCTGCGCAGCCAACTGGCCAGCCTGGGTAATGTCGGTGGTTATTTCCCGCAGTTCCGTAACGTCAACGAAAGCCATTGCACCAGCATCATCGAGTTCGCCAACTCCGATATCCAGGAGCAGAATCTGCAGTTGGACAACTTTGTCAGCAGCGTTCTCGATGGCAGTGGACAGGTACTGGATGCTTCGGAAAGCAGTGATATGGCTGACCGCAACAAACCCTTCAATCTGCTTTATTACCTGCTGGACCAGATGCTCTGAACAGGGGTTGAACCAACGCGGCGACAACTTGGGTTGTCGCCGCGTTCAGCTGTTGGGAGCTTGTCGGTAATTGCGCTCGCGGGCCTCTTGCAGGCGTTGTCGTAGATATTGGTCGCGTGTGAGTCCATCGGGAATGTTCTGCAGTTCGAGCACCTCCTCGACGATGCGTTTTTCCTCGGCCTTGTAGCGCTCGAAGTTGGGGTCAGGCTGCTGCTCCAGCCTGGCTTCGCGCTCTGCGCTGATGACCTGATAGCGTTTGATCAGCGCTTCGGCGCGTGCTTTCTGCTCAGCTTCGTCCTCGCTGACGGCCTTGATCAGGGCAATCTGCAGCAGCAGGGTCTCGCTCAATGCAAGCTCGCCTCGCTGCTCCATAGCATCGAGCCCTTTGCTCAGGTCCTCCGCCTGTGCTTCGCGCTTTTCGGCGTCGAGCTGCTTTGCGTGCTCGATGAGGTCTCTATAGCGCTGATGAAATCCCAGGCGTTGTTCCTGTTGCTGGATCTCCGGGCGGGCCAGCAGTTGCAGCTGCTCCGTGCTGAGGGGCGACGATGCAGGCGTCGGGCTGGCTTGCGCGGCTTGAGGTGTCGGCAGCTGCTCGGGCTCGAGGCTGAGGCGTTCTTCAATGGCAGGGCGTTGCCAGTACCAAGTCAGGGTTGCGCTGCCGATCAGAAGGCAGCTGCCCAATAGCAGGGCGTAACGAGGCGAGGGCATAGGCAGGTTCCAGGAGGCGTCATTTGAGCTTAGGAGCTGAAAGGCCGGTTTGCCTGGACAATAAACGCAGACGAAAAAAAGCCCCGGCAAGCCGGGGCAGATTAGGCAAACAGGCTGCTGCGGATGCGTGGTCCGCAGCAGGTGAACCGTTCTTAGTGGAACTGGTTCATGGTGTTGTCTTTACCGCTCGCCTTCAGAGCAGCTTCGCCAGCGAAGTACTCTTTGTGGTTGTCGCCGATGTCGGAGCCAGCCATGTTTTGGTGCTTGACGCAGGCGATACCCTGACGCAGTTCCTGACGCTGAACACCTTTCACGTAGGCCAGCATGCCCTGGTCGGCGAAGTAGCCTTTAGCCAGGTTGTCAGTCGACAGAGCTGCGGTGTGGTAGGTCGGCAGGGTGATCAGGTGGTGGAAGATGCCAGCCTGAGCCGAACCGTCGCGCTGGAAGGTGCGGATCTTCTCGTCGGCAACCTGGGCCAGTTCGGTTTCGTCGTACTCGACGCTCATCAGTTTGGCGCGGTCGTAGGCGGAAACGTCCTTGCCTTCGGCAACCATGGCATCGAACACCTGCTGACGGAAGTTCAGGGTCCAGTTGAAGGACGGGCTGTTGTTGTAAACCAGCTTGGCATTCGGGATGGTCTTACGGATTTCGTTGACCATGGCCGCGATCTGGCCAACGTGCGGCTTCTCGGTTTCGATCCACAGCAGGTCGGCACCGTTCTGCAGGCTGGTGATGCAGTCCAGTACGCAGCGCGCTTCGCCGGTGCCAGCACGGAACTGGAACAGGTTGGAAGGCAGACGCTTCGGACGCAGCAGCTTGCCGCCGCGGTTGATCACGACGTCACCATTGCCCAGGTCGGCAGCGGACACTTCTTCGCAATCGAGGAAGCTGTTGTACAGATCGCCCAGGTCGCCCGGCTCGTTGGTTACGGCGATCTGCTTGGTCAGGCCGGCACCCAGGGAGTCGGTACGGGCAACGATCACGCCGTTGTCGATGCCCAGCTCGAGGAAGGCGTAGCGAACGGCAGCGATCTTGGCGAGGAAGTCAGCGTGAGGAACGGTCACTTTGCCGTCCTGGTGGCCGCACTGCTTCTCGTCGGAAACCTGGTTCTCGATCTGGATGCAGCAAGCACCGGCTTCGATCATGCGCTTGGCCAGCAGGTAGGTGGCTTCCGGGTTACCGAAACCAGCGTCGATGTCGGCAATGATCGGCACGATGTGAGTTTCGTGGTTGTCGATCTGGTTCTGGATCTCGGCAGCCTTGGCTTGATCGCCAGCTGCGCGAGCCGCGTCCAGGGCGGTGAACAGCAGGTCCAGTTCGCGGCTGTCGGCCTGACGCAGGAAGGTGTACAGCTCTTCGATCAGGTCGGAGACGGCGGTTTTCTCGTGCATCGACTGATCCGGCAGCGGGCCGAAGTCAGAGCGCAGAGCAGCGACCATCCAGCCGGACAGGTAGAGGTAGCGCTTGTTGGTGGTCTTCAGGTGCTTCTTGATCGAGATCAGCTTCTGCTGACCGATGAAGCCGTGCCAGCAACCCAGCGACTGGGTGTAGACGGAGGAGTCGGCGTCGTACTCTTCCATGTCCTTGCGCATGATGTCAGCGGTGTACTGAGCGATTTCCAGACCGGTCTTGAAGCGGTTCTGAGCGCGCATACGGGCGACGGACTCGGGGTTGATAGCGCTCCAGCTGCTGCCGAACTTCTCTTTCAGAGCGGCTACAGCCTTGATGTCGTTTTGATATGCGGACATGGTCAATCCTTCAAAAAATGTGTTGGTTGAGCACCGACTACCCACGCAATGCGTGCACGGATGCAGTGGCTGCGGGAGGCTTCCACTTTGACGGCGAGAATACGGCTGGGGCGAGGATTGACCGCGAGGAGGGGGGATGTGGCGAGCATTTCGAGAACGTCGCGTTTGCCGGTTGGCTCGTGGAAACCTTGGGCACCTGCTGGGTTTTCGATCTGTCTGACGCTAAACGCTTCCCCGTCCCTCAGGACAACTTCGTTCCAGTCGCAACCTCGTCGTACGGCCTTGTGGGCTGTTGGGACACGGACCGTCGCGAAGTACTTCGCGGGCGGTCTGGAGATCCTTTTCAGGACCCCTGGCTAGCGGGAGCGAGGCCATCATGCCTCTGGGAAAATGCTTCGTCAAACGTTTTGTAGTGGTTTTTTAAAACTACTACATATTCAGTCGGCGACTGCTTGGTCACGCTGTGCAGCCCATGGGGTGGGCGTTTCAGGCATTTCGCGGGTTGCGTGAGTTGTCCATGGTGCTTGCGAGGGAAAGGGATGCGACTTTGGTCGGGGGGTCAGTCGATCGCTTCGACCTTCAGGCGCAGCGACATGTCCTCGCGGCCCTGGGTGGTGTGTCGACGCAACACGTCACGGCCGCTGGAGCTGGTTTCCTCGCTGACGCCGCCCAGGGTTATCCATTCGCCGAGACGACCGCTGACGCGCGTGTCGGTGCTTTGCACGTCGATCACGCCGGGGCGGCTGTTGCTGACGCGATCGCGCTGGCTGCTGATGGCAACGTGGACGAGTTCGCCAGAGAGGCTGGCTGTCACGTAGAAACCTCGCGTCACGTCGCGATACTGGGTGTCCTGGTAAACCTGGCCGTACGGGCCGGTACTGGTGTTGGTCAGCGGCACGCTCTGGCCGACCTGGATCAGTGCCGGATAGCCTTCGGTTGCCTGTACCTGCTGGGTGCCGCCACCACGGCTGTCGGTACTGCGGCGGATGATGCGCACCTGGTCGCGGCCGTTGACTTCGCCACGGCCGACCTGGACCTCGGCATTGCCGGCGCTGAGGGTGCCGTCGACGCGATAGCCGCGGTCGTTCTGGTAATTGCTGTCAGCGCTTTCCACGGTGATCAGCAGGCGCCGCGGGCGGGTGTCGAGTTGCTGCAGCAGCACGCGCACCTCGCCGATCTTGGCCGGTGATGCATTGACGATCAGTTGGTTGCCATAGGCGCTGACCTTGCCCTCGTTGCCGAGCATCGATTGCACCACGCCGAGTACGTCGTCGGCGGTGCGGTAATTCAGTGGGATTACCTCGGTGGCCGCTTGCAGTGGCAGGCACAGGCCGAGAAGCAGGGCGGCGAACAGCGTGCGCAGGGTCATAGCAGAAAGCTCCGCAGGTCAGGGTCGGTGATGCTGGTGTCCCAGGCCTGGTCGAACTGGGCCTGGCGTTGGCGCACGCGCGCCGGGTCGTTGTACAGGGCGTAGCCGGATTGTTGATCGAGTTCAGGCCGCAAGAACAGGCCTCTGTCATCGGCAATCAGGTAGGCCAGCTCCTCGTTGGCGTAGTCCGGATGAAGCTTGCGGATATGCAGGTTGGAGGACAATCGGCGTGACAGAGCGAGCAGACGATGGCCTTCCTTCACGGCGCGAGTTGGGTCGCGTAGCAGGATACGCAGGCGCGCTCGTGGGCTGCTCAGCAAGAACCGGGTGCAGGCCTGCTGCACACTGCTGTGGTGATAGAGCCAGGGCTCCAGGTCGTCGCTGTACAGGCACAGGCTGCGCTGGGCCTGTTGGATCAACGCCAGGATGTGGGCGCGAGCCTGCTGTGGCTGGCTGAAGCGCTCCAGGCGCTCGTGCTGACCAAGTATGAACGGGGCCGGCTCCCACTGTGCCGCATCTGGCGTGATGGGGTCGGGGTTATGCACGGCAAAACGCCCCGGCGACTCGAATTCGATGGCCGCCAGTTCAATGGGATCTGGCGTATCGATCGGTTCGACCGGGGCGTCTTTGTCGTTCATCGTGCTCTCTACTGGCTGGTGCGCACCATATCCACGTGCGGTATGCCGGCGTCGAGGTACTCGTCGCTGACAATCCTGAAGCCTAGCCTTTCATAGAACGGCGTCGCGTGCACCTGAGCGGTGAGCATTTGCTGATGCAGGCCGCGTTTTTCCGCTTCGGCGATCACTGCCTGCATCAGTTTCTCTCCGACCTTGAGGCCGCGCCAATCCTTGAGCACCGACACGCGACCGATATGGCCATCGGGCAGCAGACGTGCGGTGCCAACCGGGTAATCGCCTTCCTCGGCGAGAAAATGCACGGCGTCGGTATCTTCGGCGTCCCACTCCAGTTCCGGCGGCACCGATTGCTCGGCGACGAAAACGCTGTCGCGGATACGACGAAGCTCGGCATTGTCCCTATGCCAGTCCGCGACACGGACAGTGATCTCACTCATCGGCAAATCCCAGGCTGCCTTGTTTGACCAGTTCCCACAGCAGAGTACGCCCCTCGTCGTCGGCCAGCCAGGCGCCGAGGTTTTCCACATGTAACGCATCGGCGCTGCAGATCAGCTTCAGCAGCTCACGCAGGCGGGCCGAAACCAGGCGGCTCTGGCCGCTGGCGAACAGCACCAGGTCTTCACCGACTTCCGACCAGGCCATACGTGCGCTGGGATTGCGGATCAGGATCGCGCCATCTTCCAGGGCGCCGAGGAAGTCTTCTTCCTCGATCTCGATGCCGGCAACCAGCTCCGGGTACTTGGGCTCGGTCATGAACTGGCCGAACCAGGTCATCAGCAGGCGTTCGTCACTCATGTGCTCGTTGAGCAGCGCCTTGAGGCGCTCCAGGGCGTCACGCTGGATCTGGTTGGGATCCTCGCTCGGCTGGATGTCGGCATCGCTGTAACGCTCTTCGTCGGGCAGGAACTGGCCGAGGAAATCAGTGAAATGGGTCAGTACTTCGGCGGCGCTCGGCGCGCGGAAGCCCACGGAATAGGTCATGCAATCATCCTCAGCGGTGCCACAGTGGGCGAGGCGTGGCGGCAGGTAGAGCATGTCGCCGGGTGCCAGCACCCATTCATCGGTTGGTTCGAATTGCGCCAGGATCTTCAGATCGGCGTGGGTGAGCAGCGGGCTGTCGGAATCGCACATCTGGCCAACTTGCCAGCGGCGATGACCGTGAGCCTGCAGCAGGAATACGTCGTAGTTGTCGAAATGCGGGCCGACGCCGCCGCCGGGAGCAGCGAAGCTGATCATCAGATCGTCGATGCGCCACTTGGGCAGGAACTTGAAGTCTTCCAGCAGCTCGGCCACTTCCGGCACGAACTGGTCGACGGCCTGCACCAGCAGGGTCCAGTCGCGCTCGGGCAGATCCTGGAAGGTGTCTTCGTTGAACGGGCCGCGCTGCAGCTCCCAGGGGCGTTCGCCGTGCTCGATCACCAGGCGCGATTCGACTTCTTCTTCCAGCGCCAGACCTGCCAGTTCGTCGGGGCTGATCGGGCTTTCGAAGTCCGGGATCGCCTGGCGCACCAGCAGCGGCTTCTTCTGCCAGTAGTCACGCAGGAATTCACGGGCTGTGAGGCCACCCAGCAATTGCAGCGGAGTATCAGGATTCATCAGTAAGCCCTTGAAATAGATAAAAACCTTAAAACAAAAACGCCCGGCTCAGCCGGGCGTCCTCGAGGCTGATCGCGCTTAGATCCGCTTGGCCTGGGCCACGGCGTTACCGATGTAGCGCGCCGGAGTCAGTTGCTTGAGCTCTTCCTTGGCGGCGGTCGGCATGTCCAGGCCGTCGATGAAGGCCAGCAGGGCCTCGGGGCTGATGCCCTTGCCGCGGGTCAGCTCCTTGAGCTTCTCGTACGGGTTCTCGATGGCGTAGCGACGCATGACGGTCTGGATCGGCTCAGCGAGCACTTCCCAGCACGCGTCCAAATCTTCAGCGATTTTCTGAGCATTGAGCTCCAACTTGCTGATTCCCTTGAGGCTGGCTTCGTAAGCGATGACGCTGTGAGCGAAGCCGACACCCAGGTTACGCAGCACGGTGGAGTCGGTCAGGTCACGCTGCCAGCGGGAGATCGGCAGCTTGCTGGCCAGGTGCTGGAAGATCGCGTTGGCGATGCCCAGGTTGCCTTCGGAGTTTTCGAAGTCGATCGGGTTGACCTTGTGCGGCATAGTCGAGGAGCCGATCTCGCCAGCCACGGTCTTCTGCTTGAAGTAACCGAGGGAGATGTAGCCCCAGACGTCGCGGTCGAAGTCGATCAGGATGGTGTTGAAGCGAGCGATGGCGTCGAACAGCTCGGCAATGTAGTCGTGCGGCTCGATCTGGGTGGTGTAGGGGTTCCAGGTCAGGCCCAGGTCACCTTCGATGAACTGACGCGCGTTGGCTTCCCAGTCGATGCTCGGGTAGGCCGACAGGTGGGCGTTGTAGTTGCCCACGGCGCCGTTGATCTTGCCCAGCAGCGGCACGGCCGCGACCTGAGCGATCTGGCGCTCCAGACGGTGGACGACGTTGGCCAGTTCCTTGCCCAGGGTGGTCGGCGAGGCCGGTTGGCCGTGGGTGCGCGAGAGCATCGGCACATCAGCGAACTTCACTGCCAGTTCGCGAATGGCGCCTGCCAGTTGCTTCATCAGCGGCAGCAGCACGCTGTCGCGGCCTTCGCGCAGCATCAGGGCGTGGGACAGGTTGTTGATGTCCTCGCTGGTGCAGGCGAAGTGGATGAACTCGCTGACCTTGTCCAGCTCCGGCAGCTTGGCAGCCTGTTCCTTGAGCAGGTACTCCACGGCCTTGACGTCGTGGTTGGTGGTGCGCTCGATTTCCTTGACGCGCTCGGCGTGCTCGACGGCGAAGTTCTCGGCCAGCTCGTTGAGCAGGGCGTTGGCTTCGGCGGAGAAGGGCGCGACTTCCGGGATGCCCTCGTGAGCGGCCAGGCGCTGCAGCCAGCGCACTTCGACCAGTACGCGGCTACGGATCAGGCCGTATTCGCTGAAGATAGGGCGCAGGGCGCTGGTTTTGCCGGCGTAGCGGCCGTCGACGGGGGAAACCGCGGTGAGCGAGGAAAGCTGCATGTAGGCGTTCTCGAGCTGTCGGGCTGAAAAGCCATCCGGGGTCGCTGCGCGTCGTGCCTGCTTCAGTGAAGCGGGCGCTAGCTCAGGTGCCTGGACGACCTCTGGCGAAAAGGGCGCATATCATACATGAAAACCGGCGCGTGATCGCCTATGTCCTGCGTCGTGCGACCGATAACAGACTGGCGGCAAAAATCAGCGCTGCGCCGAGCAGTGACAGGGTGTCTGGCGCCTCGCCCCAGAGCAGCCAGGCGATGATGCCGGCGAAGACGATGGCCAGGTAGGCGACCGGCCCAATCAGCCCCGGCGGCGCCAGGCCGTAGGCGCGCGACATGATCACCTGGCTGGCGGTGGCCAGCAGGCCGATGCCCAGCAGCCAGCTCAGTTGAGTGGTATCCAGTGGCTGCCAGCTCCAGGTCAGCGGGATGGCGGAGAACAGCGCGCTGAACAGCGAAAAATAGAAGACGATGCGCGTTGCTGGTTCGCTGTCGCTCATTTCACGGATGGAGACGAAGGCGAAGGCCGCCAGCAGGCTGGCGGCCAGGCCAAACAGTGCGGGCCCCTCGAACAGGGCGGTGCTGGGTTTGGCCACCAGCAGCACGCCGCACAAACCGATCAGGCTGCTGGCCAGCATGCGTCGAGTCAGCGGCTCCTTCAGCCAGATATGCGCGATCAGCGGGGTGAACACCGGCGCCGAGTAGGTGAACAGCATGGCGTCGGCCAATGGCAGGTGGGCGATGGCGTAGAAGAAGCAGTACATCGCCGCCAGGCCGTAGGTGGTGCGCCACAGATGGGACTTCAGGCGTGTCGTGCGTAGCGGGCGAACGCCACGTACCAGCAGCAAAGGTAGGAAGAACAACACGCCGACCAGATTGCGGAAGAACACCACCGACTCGTTGTTGACGCTGCTGGATATCTCGCGAATGCCGACGCCGGTAAAAGCGAACAGCAGCGCTGAGAGCGCCAGCAGCAGGGCACCCTGTAGGGGTTTTACGCTGCGGCTGGCGGGCTCCATGGTCAGTTTCGCGTCAGTTCGTAGAGTTCTTTGAGCAGCTTGCTGCGGCTGAACACCAACTGCCAGCGGTGGCCGCCGAGCTGGCGCCACAGGCGCGCCGAGCGAATACCGGCGAGCAGCAGTGCGCGGATCTTCGCCGCGTTGTTCGGTTGCTGCAGGAAGCGCATGTCGCCGTGCACCTGGATACGCTGACGGAAGGTGCTGATGGTGTCCTGATACAGGCCGCCGCACGCAGCGATGACGTTGTCATGGACCAGGCCGAAATGCTCGACCTGTTGCTGGATCTGGTCGAGGCGACTGCCCATCACCTGCAGCATGTCGCCACGCTTGTCCAGTTGGCGCTCCAGGCCGACCATTGCCAGTGCATAGCGCAACGGCTCGCGCTGCAGGGCGGATGGATTGCGCTCCAGCGAGCTGATCAGGGCGCGATAACCGTCGCGTAGGTTGAGGTCGTCACCGCCGTAGACGTCCAGCGTGCTTTTCGGATCGCGTACCAGCAGGCTGCCGAGCATGCAGCCCATCGAGGCTTCGCTGACCTGGCCGGTGCGGGCGATCTTGTCGGCCAGCACTGCTGCCTCGAATACGGCGCCGAGGGCGACCAGTTGCTCCTGCAGCGGACTCATTGGGCGTCCTCGTACCAGGCTTCTGCGGTTTCGATCACGCCACCACCCAGGCACACCTCGCCGTCATAGAACACCACGGACTGACCCGGAGTGACGGCGCGCTGCGGCTCGTCGAACACGGCGCGATAGCCGGTCTCGGTCTTCTCCAGGGTGCAGTGCTGGTCATTCTGGCGGTAGCGCACCTTGGCGGTCAGGTGGCGTGGAGCGCTCAGGTCCACTGGGTTGACCCAGTAGATATCGGAGGCGAGCAGAGCGCGGGAGAACAGCCAGGGGTGTTCGTTGCCCTGGCCGACGATAAGTACGTTACGCGTCAGGTCCTTGCGCAGCACGTACCAGGGATCATCGCTGGCGTCCTTGAGACCGCCGATGCCAAGACCCTGGCGCTGGCCGATTGTGTGGTACATCAGACCGTGATGGCGGCCGATGACCTGGCCCTCGGTGGTCTCGATGTCGCCTGGCTGAGCCGGCAGGTACTGTTTGAGAAAGTCACTGAAGCGGCGCTCACCGATAAAGCAGATGCCGGTAGAGTCCTTCTTCTTCGCCGTGGCCAGCTCGTATTTCTCGGCAATAGCGCGTACCTGCGGCTTTTCCAGCTCGCCAACCGGGAACAGGGTCTTGGCGATCTGCTCGCCGCCGACGGCGTGCAGGAAATAGCTCTGGTCCTTGTTCGGGTCCAGGCCCTTGAGCAACTCGGTACGGCCATCGACGTCACGGCGGCGTACGTAGTGACCGGTGGCGATCAGTTCGGCACCGAGCGACAGGGCATAGTCGAGGAAGGCTTTGAACTTGATTTCGCGGTTGCACAGGATGTCTGGGTTCGGCGTACGGCCGGCCTTGTATTCGGCGAGGAAGTGCTCGAACACGTTGTCCCAGTACTCGGCGGCGAAGTTGGCAGTGTGCAGCTTGATGCCGATGCGGTCGCATACGGCCCGGGCGTCGGCCAGGTCGTCCATGGCGGTGCAGTATTCGGTGCCGTCGTCTTCGTCCCAGTTCTTCATGAACAGGCCTTCGACCTGGTAACCCTGTTCCATCAGCAGCAGGGCGGAAACGGATGAATCGACGCCGCCGGACATGCCGACGATCACGCGTTGGGTGCTAGGTGCTTGCATGGGAGTCTGCGAGTGAAGCCTGAAAAGCTGCCGAGTCTACCAGAAAGCCCGCGCCCGTTCAGTGCGCCGGCGAGGAGGCGGGCGAGGTTATCGCGCCAGCCCCAGGTGTGTGAGGCTGCGGCGAAAGGCCGGGTCATCCAGGTAGGCGACATTGAGCCGCGTCCAGGCCACGGGCATCTGCCGGTCGACTGCGAAGATCGAGCCTGGAGCAAGCATCACGCCCTGACTCAGGCACTGGCGGGTGAGGGTGTTGGCATCATCGGCTCCGGGAAATCGAGCCCACAGATAGAGGCTTTGTTCGGGTCGACAGAACACCTCGGCACCCAGCCCATCGAGCACTTCCAGGCCGCGTTGCGTGGCGGCGCGCAAGCGCTCCTGAAGGCGCGACAGGTGACGCAGGAAGTGCCCTTCAGCGAGGATCACATCGATGGTGCGCTCGCTATACTCGGCGCCGCTGTTGTGCAGCAGCATCTTCAGGTCGGCCAGTTCCTCGATGCGTTTTTTGCTGCCGGCAATGAAGCCGACGCGCAAGGCGGCTGAAATCGATTTGGAGAAACTGCCCAGGTAGAGGGTGCGCTCGGACTGGTCCAAAGCCGTCAGCTTTATCGCCGAGCTGGGCTTGAAGTCAGCCATGGCGTCGTTTTCCACCAGCAGCAGGTCATGCACTTCTGCAAGCTGCAACAGCTGGTGTGCCTTGGCTGGGGACAGGTCGGAGCCGGTCGGGTTGTGGCCCACGGACTGAAGAAAGAACAGCTTGGGGCGGTGCTTCTTCAGCAGGCTTTCCAGTGTGTCGAGGTCCGGGCCATCGGTCTTTCGCGCAATGCCGAGCATGCGCGCTCCTTGCAGTTGCAGCTTGCCGAACAGCGGGTAGTAGCCAGGGTCCTCGACCAGCACTGTATCGCCAGGGGCCACGTAGCGACGGATGATCAGGTCCATTGCATGGTTGGCGCCCAGGGTGGTGACCAGTTGCCGTGGTGACACGGCAATCTGGTAGTCCGCGAGCTTCTGCACCAGGCGCTGGCGCAAATCGGGATTGCCCAGCCGTGTCCCGTAGCGAAACAGGGTCGACACCCCGCCGCGCACCACTTGCCGGTGGAATTTGTCCAGGCGCATGTCCATCAGCCATTCAATCGGTGGAAACCCTTCGCCCAGGTGTGAGTGGCCAGGGTCGCGCACGAACTGCTGGCGCATCATCCAGATGGTGTCCAGCGCTCGGGTGTAAGGCTGTGGCTCGTCCTCCTCCTTGCGTGCTTTGAGGTTCTTGCAGACGAAGAACCCCTTGCCATGCCGAGCCTCCACCAGCCCCTGTGATGCCAGGTGTTCGTAAGCGGTAATTACGGTGTTCTTGGCGTACCCGTGCAGGCGCATGTACTCGCGCAGCGAGGGCAGTTTGTTGCCCTCTTGCAGGGCGCCTTCGGCTATCTGCCTGGCAATGGCGTCGGCCACTTTTTGTGCAAGGGTTTGTTTGGGCATGGTGAAAAGGTCGTGGATACAAGGAAGAAGTGTCTGGGCAAACTGTACCTTTTTTCGGGGATACAGTGCGGATAGTGTTCCGCAACCAAGAACAAACGACTCCAAGAGAGCTCCCCGATGTCCATCGACTCCCGCCTGCCCAATTTCCGCAATCTGTCGCCCTCGAAACGACTCGACTACGTTCAGCAACTGGTCGGTCTGTCTGCCGAGGACTCGGCCCTGCTCCGTGATGCCGGTGCACTACCGATAGAAATCGCCGACGGCATGATCGAGAACGTGATTGGCACGTTCGAGCTGCCCTACGCGCTGGCGAGCAACTTTTGCATCAATGGCAGAGATGTAGTGATTCCACTGGTGGTCGAGGAGCCTTCGGTGGTTGCTGCCGCTTCGTTCATGGCCAAGCTGGCGCGGCCGACAGGTGGATTCCGGACTTCCAGCAGCGCACCACTGATGCGTGCTCAGGTGCAGATCATTGGCGTCAGCGACCCCTACAATGCGCGGCTCAGCCTGCTGCGCAGCAGGGACGAGATCATCGCCCTGGCCAACAGCAAGGATCAGTTGCTGAACAGTCTGGGCGGAGGCTGTCGCGATATCGAAGTGCACACCTTCATCGACAGCCCGCGCGGGCCGATGCTGGTGGCTCACCTGATCGTCGACGTGCGCGACGCCATGGGCGCCAATACGGTCAATACCATGGCAGAGGCAGTGGCGCCGCTGATGGAGCGGCTCACCGGAGGCAAGGTGCGTTTGCGCATTCTCTCCAACCTCGCCGATCTGCGTCTGGCCCGCGCCCAGGTGCGTATCGCGCCGGAGCAGCTGGATACGCCGGAATACAAAGGCGCCGAAGTCATCGAAGGGGTGATCGATGCCTATACCTTTGCGGCGATCGATCCCTACCGAGCTGCGACCCACAACAAAGGCATCATGAATGGCATCGATCCATTGGTAGTGGCCACCGGTAACGACTGGCGAGCGGTGGAGGCCGGTGCTCACGCCTATGCCTGCCGCAATGGTCACTACGGTTCCCTGACCACCTGGGAGAAGGACAGCCAAGGTCACCTGGTCGGCACTATTGAGATGCCCATGCCGCTGGGGCTGGTGGGCGGCGCCACCAAGACTCATCCCCTGGCGCAGTTGTCGCTGCGCATTCTGGGCGTCAAGAGTGCCCAGGAGCTTGGCGAAATTGCAGTCGCCGTGGGGCTGGCGCAGAACCTGGGGGCTCTGCGTGCTCTGGCCACCGAAGGCATTCAGCGCGGTCACATGGCCTTGCATGCGCGTAATGTCGCGTTGTCGGCCGGTGCTCGTGGTGATGAGGTGGACTGGCTGGTCAAACGGATGGTCGAGGCGCGAGATGTGCGCGCTGATCGCGCGGAGGTTCTGCTGCGCGAGAAGCGTGGGCAATGACCATGGAAGCGGTAAGGCTGGTAGAGGTCGGTGCACGCGACGGCCTGCAGAACGAGGCCATGACGCTGCCGGTGGCGGTACGCGTGGAGCTGATCGAGCGCCTGGTTGCGGCCGGTTTGCAAGCCCTGGAGGCCGGGGCGTTCGTCTCGCCGCGCTGGGTTCCGCAGATGGCCGGCTCTGACGAGGTGCTGCGACGGCTTCGGCAGCACCCAGGCGTAACCTATACGGCGCTGGTGCCAAATCTCCAGGGGCTTGATGCTGCGCTTGCGGTTGGCTGCAGAGAGGTCGCGGTTTTCGCATCTGCATCCGAGCCGTTCTCGCAGCGCAATGTCAACTGCTCCATCGATGAAAGCCTGCAGCGCTTCCAGCCCGTGCTTGGCAAGGCAGCGGAGCAGGGCGTGGCCGTACGCGGTTACGTGTCCTGCGTGCTGGGTTGTCCGTTCAGCGGTGAAGTGCCGGTGGCTGACGTGGTTCGAGTCGCCCGTGAACTGTATGCCATGGGCTGCTACGAGATCAGTCTGGGTGACACCATCGGCAGAGGTACGCCGGGGCGAGCCATGCAGCTCATTGAGGCCTGCGCCAGCGAGGTGCCGATCGCTGCTTTGGCTGGACACTTCCACGATACCTATGGCATGGCAGTGGCCAATGTTCAGGCCGCCCTGGAGGCCGGCGTGCGAGTGTTCGACAGCTCGATCTCCGGACTGGGCGGTTGCCCGTATTCGCCAGGCGCCACTGGCAACGTGGCAACCGAGGAGCTGGTCTACCTGTTCCATGAGCAGGGACTGGCCACCGGTGTTGATCTTCCTGCGTTGCTTGAGGCGGGCGCCTTTATCGATGCCGCTTTGGGCAAGGCCTCGGCATCCAGAGTGGCCACCGCTCTGCGCAGCAAAGCAGGTAGCCAGCAATAACAGCAGCAAGGGCTGGCAGATGACATTGGTGTCGATGCCAGCCTCTCGATAACCCATGAATGACGGTCTCGCGACCGCCCAAGCAACAGCTTCCTCAATAACAACAAGAGCCCGCAAGGGCGAGGGACACCATGACTCAAGAACTTGCCAGGCCGGCCACCACGCCGGCCGAGGTCACGCGCGACACCAACAACCTCTATGAAGTGTGGGGCGATACCGTGGATTCCAGGCATCTGGTGCTGGCCATCCTGGTCAGCTCTGTCGTCAGTCTCGGTACCTATGCGCTGGCTTTATGGATTCTTGCCGGCATCCTGGATTCGGCGCAGATGGCCAAGGCCTACGCCATGCTATTTGGAATTCTGGGTTGCCTGGCTGGCGGTACGATCAGTGCTCTTTTGTTCAAGCCCAAGCGCGATGTGATCGAGCATGCCGCGGACCCGGCGTTTCGTGAGCAGGTGGTCAACGATCTGCTCAAGGAGTACGGCAGCCTCGGTCGCCTTGAGGAAACCTCGCCCGAGGTAATCGCCGAGCTGCGCGATCTGGGGCTCTACGAGCTATTTCGTGATGCCGAGCTCCGTGAGCAGACTGCGCCGTCAGCGGCTGACGCTGGGGTAGATGCGTCCCTGCAGCCAAGCGGAGGGCGTTCGTAATGGAAGGGTTGCTCTACGAAATTCTGATGGCGCTGGCGCTTGGTTTGTTCGGTGCGGTGCTGTTCTCCGCGATTGGTCTGGTTTCAGGAACCGATGAAACCACGACCCTGGCGCCTTTGACCATGTTGGTGGTGATGCTGGGTGCGCCGCCAGCCGGCATTCTTACCTTCTTTCTGGCTGGCGCGGTGGCCAAGCATATGACCCACGCCGTTCCTACCGCACTGCTGGGAATTCCCGGTGACACCATGGCGACGGCGCTCATCGGCGACGCCAACTACTTGCGCCGACTCGGCGTGCCCCACGTGGCGTTGCGCAAGATGATCACCGGCGGTGCGATGGCCGCGCTGATCGCAGTTCCGTTATCGGTGCTGTTCGCGGTGTTGCTGGCGCCGTTCGGCGATGTGATCAAGCAGTTCGCGCCCTGGGTTTTTCTCTGCGCTGCCTTTGCCATTGCTTACTTCTCGGCGGGTCGTTGGGCGTCGGTGCTGGCGCTGTTGCCGTTCGTGCTGGTCATCGTGGCCTTGCAGACGCTGACAGCTCAGTACGACGTCAAGCTCGCCGTCAGCTATTTCCTCGGTATCGCAGTCGCGCCGCTGATCGCCTCGCTGTTCTCGCTGCTGGCGCCAGTCGAGCGCGAGAAGATGCGTCGCGATGGCTTTCGCGTCTTTTCCCTGGCTCCGGACATGAAGGGCTGGAAAGGCTACTTTCCTAATCCGTTTCGGGTGATCAACAAGCGCCAGCGGCGCATGACCGCGATGGCTGCCAGTGTGACCAGCGCCACTTTCGTGTTCAGCCCCGTGGCCATGACGGTGATCATGGGGGAGGTGATCGGTGCCCGTATCAAGCAGGCATACGAGCGGCTGACCACGGTGATCACCGCGCGTAATGGTGTCACCGAGTCGACCTACATTGCAGAAGCGCTGATCCCCCTTATCGCCTTCGGCCTGCCGCTCAGCCCGGTAGCCGCCGGGCCGGCAGCGCCGCTGTTCAATGCGCCGCCGCGGTTTACCGTTGACAGCGCGACGGGCGAGGTCAATAACCTGCACAACCTGCTGAACTACTGGGAGTTCTTCGGTTACGGCATGTTGGCGGTGGTTGTCGCCATCCTGATCGCCTATCCCTTTTCCATGAGCTTCGCCCATCGGGCTGCGTCCTTCGTGTTTCGCAAGATCAGTCACGAAGCGGTCATTTCCACCTTCATCGGCCTGGCACTGGTCGTGGGGATCTGGGAGGGCGGCCTGCTCGGGGTGCTGGTGGTCGTCACCATCGGCTTGCTCGGTGGCTTCCTTGGGCGCTTCCTGGGGTTCAACATCGGCGTGCAGTTCATGGGGTACTACACGGCGGTGTTGAGCGTGCCGGCCATGCTGGCGTTGTTGAGGTAGGGGGGCAACCTCGGGTTCAGCGGTGCCTCTGGCGTTAGCGCAGCAACTCCAGCGGTCCGCTGATGCCAGCCAGGTAATCATCCACGCATTGCATCACCAGCTCGCTGCGCCAGCGCTCGGGCTGGTCGGCCAACTCGTTGCGCGTCAACCAGGTAATGCCGCTGATGTCGGCGTCCAGCTCGCGCTCCGGGTCATGGCGCACGGGACGGGCAATGAAGCAGACGCGCTGATAGGTCACACCATTGCTCGGCGCGGTATAGAGATAGATGCCGAGCAAGGCGGTGAGCTCCACCTCCCAGCCGGTTTCTTCGAGCGTCTCGCGCAGTGCGGCTTCGCTTAGTGATTCGTCGGCCTCCAGGTGCCCGGCCGGTTGGTTGAGCACCATGCGGCCGGCCTTGAACTCTTCGACGAAGAGGAAGCGGCCATTGTCTTCGATCACCGTTGCCACGGTGATATGGGGTTGCCAGTCCATTTCGCTCTCTCAGGAATTATTTGCTGGATGAAGTTCTTGTAGGAGCGAGCTCTGCTCGCGAAGCTGTTTTTCGCGAGCAGAGCTCGCGTCTACAGAGATGTCCGTATCCATAAATAAAGAACCCCGGCACCAGGCCGGGGTTCTTTTTACACTCAAACCTTATCAGGCATTCAGTGCAGCCAGAGCGGCATTGAAGGTGCTGCTAGGGCGCATCACCTTGCTGGTCAGCTCGGGGTTGGAGCGGTAGTAGCCACCGATTTCGGCCGGCTTGCCTTGTACGGCTGCCAGCTCGCCAACGATGGTCGCTTCCTGCTCGGTCAGTTGCTTGGCCAGCGGGGCGAAGCGGGCTTTCAGCTCGGCATTGTCATTTTGCTCGGCCAGGGCTTGCGCCCAGTACAGCGCCAGGTAGAAGTGGCTGCCACGGTTGTCGATCTCGCCGACCTTACGCGCTGGGGACTTGTTGTTGTCCAGCAGCTTGCCGGTGGCCTGATCCAGGGTCTTGCCCAGTACCTTGGCCTTGGCGTTGTCGGTCTTGATGCCGGTTTCTTCCAGCGACACGGCCAGGGCCAGGAACTCACCCAGGGAATCCCAGCGCAGGTAGTTCTCTTCGACCAACTGCTGTACGTGCTTGGGTGCCGAGCCGCCGGCACCGGTTTCGTACATGCCGCCGCCAGCCATCAGCGGAACGATGGACAGCATCTTGGCCGAGGTGCCCAGTTCCATGATCGGGAACAGGTCGGTCAGGTAGTCGCGCAGCACGTTGCCGGTCACCGAGATGGTGTCCTGGCCGCGAATCATGCGCTCCATGGAGACGCGGATGGCTTCGTTATAGCCCATCATGCGGATGTCCAGGCCGGTCAGGTCGTAATCCTTGAGGTACAGCTCGACCTTCTTCTGTAGTTCGCGGTCGTGGGCGCGCTCCGGGTCCAGCCAGAAGATGGCCGGGGTGTCGGACTGGCGGGCGCGGGTAACGGCCAGCTTGACCCAGTCGCGGATCGGCGCGTCTTTGGTCTGGCAGGCGCGCCAGATGTCGCCGGCTTCGACCTGGTGCTGCATCAGCACGGTGCCGTCGGCTGCCACGACGCGCATGGTGCCATCGGCAGTCATTTCGAAGGTCTTGTCGTGAGAGCCGTACTCTTCAGCTTTCTGCGCCATCAGGCCAACGTTCGGCACGGTACCCATGGTGGTCGGGTCGAACGCACCGTTGGTTTTGCAGAAGTTGATCATTTCCTGATAGATGCGAGCGTAGGTGCTCTCAGGCATGACGGCCTTGGTGTCTTTCTGCTTACCGTCCTTGCCCCACATCTGACCGGAGTTGCGGATCATGGCCGGCATCGAGGCGTCGACGATGACGTCGCTCGGGATGTGCAGGTTGGTAATGCCCTTGACCGAGTCGACCATGGCCATTTCCGGGCGATGGGCATAAACCTCGTGGATGTCATGCAGGATTTCTTCCTGCTGGGAGGCCGGCAGCGACTTGATCTTGTCGTAGACGCTGCTGATACCGTTGTTCGGGTTGACGCCCAGTTCCTTGAACAGGTCGCCGTACTTGTCGAACACGTCCTTGTAGTAAACGCTGACAGCGTGGCCGAAGACGATCGGGTGGGAGACCTTCATCATGGTCGCCTTGACGTGCAGGGACCACATCACGCCGGTGTTCTTGCAGTCTTGCAGGGTCTTCTCGAAGAAATCACGCAGCTTGCGGCAGCTCATGAACATGCTGTCGAACACTTCGCCTTCTTGCAGGGCGAGCTGTTTCTTCACTTCGACCTTGCCGTCCTTGCCAACGAACTCGATGCGCACGTCACCGGCCTTGGCCATGGTGATCGACTGCTCGCTGGAGAAGAAGTCGCCGCCACGCATGTAGTCGGCGTGGGACTGCGAAGCCATGCTCCACTTGCCCATGCTGTGCGGGTGTTTGCGCGCGTAGGCTTTTACCGCGGCCGGAGCGCGGCGGTCGGAGTTGCCTTCGCGCAGAACCGGGTTCACGGCGCTGCCAAGGATCTTGGCGTAGCGGGCGCGAACTTCCTTGTCTTCTTCGCTTTGCGGGTCTTCCGGGAAATCGGGAATGCCGTAGCCCTGAGCCTGCAGCTCGGCGATGGCGGCCTTGAGCTGAGGTACGGAGGCGCTGATGTTCGGCAGCTTGATGATGTTGGCATCGGCCTGCAGAGTCAGCTCGGCCAGTTTGGCCAGGTCGTCATCGATGCGTTTGTCGGCGTCCAGGCGGTCGGCAAAGCTTGCCAGGATCCGTCCAGCAAGAGAGATGTCGCGGGTTTCAACGGAGATGTCAGCCGATGCGGCAAAGGCTTCTACAATGGGCAGAAGCGAATAGGTAGCAAGGGCCGGAGCTTCGTCGGTGAAGGTGTAGATGATCTTCGAAGGGGTGGACATTTAGGGTTAACTCTCTTCTTTGCTGAGCGCGCATAGAAACTCGACCTGTGCCGGTAGGCACTTGAGCCCCATGGTGGCGGGGCCGGGTCGAGGACTCGCCGCGGTGATGTTGGATGCACCCGTAGAGTGTCGAGCAGTTCGAGCCGGCAGACAGTGGTTGCCGTTTACCGGTTTCAAGAGGTTGCTGCCTGGTTCCAGACAGGTCACCCCTTATGACTCGTTAGTCACCTAAGCAGTATACCACTGCGGCACCTCGCCGCAGAATGCCCAGTTGAATAAGACCTTTGCACATATGTTTCACCGGACGCTTTGCGCTACTCTCGGGAGTGCACACTGTCGGAGCCTTGCGGGCTTGGCCGTTCGTTGCGAGGGAAAGTCCGGGTTGAGGCAGTTTTTTCGAGTTTTCGAGAAGAATAGCCAGCTATTTGACGAGAAAAAGCGGAGAAAATGACCAATCCGGCTTTTCCGCAGTAGAACAGTGTCAAGTTCGGCAGGCTCCTAACCACAAGATGGAGTCCAGCATGGGATACCAAAAGATCCAGGTGCCAGCCACCGGTGACAAAATCACCGTTAATGCCGATATGTCGCTGACTGTTCCGAACAACCCGATCATCCCTTTCATCGAGGGTGATGGTATCGGCGTCGATATTTCCCCGGTGATGATCAAAGTCGTCGACGCCGCCGTCGAAAAAGCCTACGGCGGCGCTCGCAAGATCTCCTGGATGGAAGTTTATGCCGGCGAAAAGGCCACTCAGGTGTACGATCAGGACACCTGGCTGCCGAAAGAAACCCTCGAGGCTGTGCGTGATTACGTGGTTTCGATCAAAGGCCCGCTGACCACGCCAGTTGGTGGCGGCATCCGCTCACTGAACGTGGCATTGCGTCAGGAGCTCGATCTGTATGTCTGCCTGCGCCCGGTGCGCTGGTTCGAAGGCGTGCCCAGCCCAGTGAAGAAGCCGGGTGACGTCGACATGGTGATCTTCCGCGAGAACTCCGAGGACATCTACGCCGGCGTCGAATGGAAAGCTGGCAGCCCCGAAGCCGAGAAGGTCATCAAGTTCCTCACCGAGGAAATGGGCGTCAAGAAGATCCGCTTCACCGATATGTGTGGCATCGGCATCAAGCCGGTTTCCGAAGCTGGCACCAAGCGCCTTGTGCGCAAGGCGCTGCAGTACGCCGTGGACAACGATCGCAGTTCGTTAACCCTGGTGCACAAAGGCAACATCATGAAGTTCACCGAAGGTGCCTTCAAAGAGTGGGGTTACGAAATCGCACGTGACGAATTCGGTGCCGAGTTGCTCGATGGCGGCCCTTGGATGCAGTTCAAGAACCCGCGTACCGGCAAGAATATCGTGGTCAAGGATGTGATTGCCGACGCCATGCTGCAACAGATCCTGCTGCGTCCGGCCGAATATGACGTGATCGCCACGCTCAACCTCAATGGCGACTATCTGTCCGACGCCCTGGCGGCCGAAGTCGGTGGCATCGGTATCGCGCCGGGTGCCAACCTTTCCGACTCCGTGGCGATGTTCGAGGCGACTCACGGCACGGCACCGAAATACGCCGGCCAGGACAAGGTCAATCCGGGCTCGGTCATTCTCTCAGCCGAGATGATGTTGCGTCACATGGGCTGGGCCGAGGCGGCCGATCTGATCATCAAGGGCACCAACGGCGCCATTGCTGCCAAGACCGTGACCTATGACTTCGAGCGTCTGATGGAGGGTGCGAAGCTGATGTCGTGCTCCGAGTTCGGCGATGCGATGATCAGCCATATGTAGGCTGATTAAGGTGTGAAAAAAAGGCCGGTCAAATGACCGGCCTTTTCGTGTTCAGCACATCCATGTGCTCGTATTCGATGAAGCTGTTGGTCAGGATGCTCAGACTTCGGCAGTGCTCGCGATACTCTGCGTCTGGGTGGCTGCCACGGGGGCATCCTGAGTGGCGCTGGCTGCGCTGATATTGACCGCATGCAGTCCTTTGGGGCCTTGCACGATATCGAAGCGGACCGGCTGGCCGGCCTTGAGTGTCTTGTAACCGTCCATCTGGATGGCCGAGTAGTGGGCGAACAGGTCCTCATCTCGGCCGTCGGCCAGGATGAATCCATAGCCTTTGGCGTTGTTGAACCACTTGACCTTACCGCTGAGCATGCTGATATCCCTCTGCAAAGGACTCCATCTCTGGAGTATCATCCACTTCATTCCGCGCGATAACCGACCAGGCTGGGCGAAGGCGTGGAATCCCTGATACCCACCAGTGGGTATTCATTTGTTGTAACACCCTTTTGCCGTTAGTCAAGGCTATACGGCGGATGGCTGAGAACTCAGTCAAACTCCCTCTAGCATCCCCGTTCGCCCAGCCCTGAACCTCTGATTTCAGCATGCATGCAAGTAGCCAGATTCGACTAACATTCAATCAGGATCACCCGGCAGAGCATGAGGATGACTCCTCTGGTATCGCTGTTCAGGAATCCAAGCCAGCATTGCAGGCACCACCGATGTACAAGGTGGTCTTATTCAATGACGACTACACCCCGATGGATTTCGTCGTCGAAGTGCTCGAAACGTTTTTCGGCATGAACCGGGAGCTGGCAACCAAGATCATGCTCGCCGTCCATACAGAAGGGCGTGCGGTATGTGGTGTGTACACCCGCGATATTGCGGAGACCAAAGCAATGCAGGTCAACCAGTACGCGCGAGAGAGCCAGCATCCGCTACTCTGTGAAATAGAGAAGGACGGTTAACGCCGGCCACTTGGATATGAGGTGAAGCTATGTTGAATCGAGAGCTCGAAGTCACCCTCAATCTGGCTTTCAAGGAGGCTCGTGCCAAGCGTCATGAGTTCATGACGGTCGAGCATCTGCTGCTCGCCTTGCTGGACAACGAGGCAGCCGCCAGTGTGCTGCGGGCCTGTGGGGCCAACCTCGACAAGCTACGCCACGATTTGCAGGAGTTCATTGACTCCACTACGCCATTGATTCCTCAGCACGATGAAGACCGCGAAACCCAGCCAACGCTAGGTTTCCAGCGTGTTCTGCAGCGCGCGGTCTTCCACGTGCAGAGTTCCGGCAAGCGTGAAGTGACCGGCGCCAACGTGCTGGTCGCGATCTTCAGCGAGCAGGAAAGCCAGGCCGTGTTCCTGCTCAAGCAGCAGAGTGTGGCCCGCATCGATGTGGTCAACTACATCGCCCATGGCATCTCCAAGGTGCCGGGGCATGGTGATCACCACGAGAACGATCAGGAGATGCAGGATGAGGAGGGCGGCGAGTCCTCTACCTCCAGCAATCCACTGGATGCCTACGCCAGCAATCTCAATGAGCTGGCCCGCCAGGGGCGTATCGACCCGTTGGTGGGGCGTGAGCATGAAGTCGAGCGCGTTGCGCAGATTCTCGCGCGTCGGCGCAAGAACAACCCGCTGCTGGTAGGCGAGGCCGGTGTCGGCAAGACCGCCATCGCCGAAGGTCTGGCCAAGCGTATCGTCGACGAGCAGGTACCTGATCTGCTGGCCGACAGCGTGGTGTATTCGCTGGATCTCGGTGCGCTGCTGGCCGGCACCAAGTATCGCGGCGACTTCGAGAAGCGCTTCAAGGCGCTGCTCAATGAGCTGCGCAAGCGTCCACATGCCATCCTTTTCATCGACGAGATCCACACCATCATCGGTGCGGGCGCGGCGTCGGGCGGGGTCATGGATGCGTCCAACCTGCTTAAGCCAGTGCTGTCGTCGGGTGAGATTCGCTGCATCGGTTCCACCACCTTCCAGGAATTTCGCGGCATCTTCGAGAAGGACCGCGCGCTGGCGCGACGCTTCCAGAAGGTCGACGTGGTCGAGCCTTCGGTAGAGGACACCGTCGGTATTCTCAAGGGGCTCAAGGCACGCTTCGAGCAGCATCACCACATCGAGTACAGCGACGAGGCCCTGCGTGCAGCGGCCGAGCTAGCTGCGCGCTACATCAATGACCGGCACATGCCGGACAAGGCCATCGACGTGATCGACGAGGCGGGTGCCTACCAGCGCCTGCAGCCGGAAGACAAGCGGGTGTCGCGCATCGAAGTCGCCCAGGTCGAAGACATCGTGGCCAAGATCGCGCGGATTCCACCAAAACACGTATCGAGCTCCGACAAGGAGCTGCTGCGTAATTTGGAGCGTGATCTGAAACTCACCGTTTTCGGTCAGGATGCCGCTATCGATTCGCTCTCGACCGCCATCAAGCTGTCGCGGGCCGGTCTCAAGGCGCCGGACAAGCCGGTCGGCTCCTTCCTGTTCGCCGGTCCCACGGGCGTGGGCAAGACAGAAGCCGCGCGGCAGCTGGCCAAGGCCATGGGCATCGAGCTGGTGCGTTTCGACATGTCCGAGTACATGGAGCGCCACACCGTGTCGCGTTTGATCGGTGCGCCGCCCGGTTATGTCGGTTTCGACCAGGGTGGTCTGCTGACCGAGGCGATCACCAAGCAGCCGCACTGCGTGCTGCTGCTCGATGAGATCGAGAAGGCGCATCCGGAAGTCTTCAACCTGCTGCTGCAGGTGATGGACCACGGCACGCTGACCGACAACAACGGGCGCAAGGCGGATTTCCGCAACGTGATCCTGATCATGACCACCAACGCCGGCGCGGAAACCGCCTCGCGTGCCTCGATCGGTTTCACTCAGCAGGATCATTCCACCGATGCCATGGAAGTCATCAAGAAGAGCTTCACGCCGGAGTTCCGCAACCGCCTGGATACCATCATCCAGTTCGGTCGCCTGAGCCACGAGACCATCAAGAGCATCGTCGACAAGTTCCTCACCGAACTGCAGGCGCAGCTGGAAGACAAGCGTGTCACGCTGGAAGTCAGCGATGCGGCGCGCAGCTGGCTGGCCGAGCGCGGTTACGATGTGATGATGGGCGCGCGGCCGATGGCGCGTTTGATCCAGGACAAGATCAAGCGTCCGCTGGCAGAGGAAATCCTCTTCGGCGAGCTGGCCGAGCATGGCGGCGTGGTGCACGTCGACATCAAGGATGGCGAGCCTAGCTTCGAGTTCGAGACGGCGGCAGAGGTCGCCTGATCGAATGGCCTTACGCTCAGCGAAAGCCCTGGTGGCTTTCGCTGAGCCAACGAAAACGCCCGGCATAAGCCGGGCGTTTTCGTTTGGTGCTTGGCTTAACGGGCGCGGTAGGTGATGCGGCCTTTGCTCAAGTCATAAGGTGTCAGCTCAACACGCACCTTGTCACCAGTGAGAATGCGGATGTAGTTCTTGCGCATCTTGCCGGAGATGTGCGCGGTAACGACGTGCCCGTTTTCCAACTCCACGCGGAACATGGTGTTGGGCAGGGTGTCGACGACAGTGCCTTCCATTTCGAAGCTGTCTTCTTTCGACATGCAGTAAAGCCCTCGGTATCCAGGAAATGGCCCGGTGCAACTGGCGCCAGGCAAAAGCGGCGTGCATTGTGCCCGAAAACAGGGGGCTGCGCCAAGTGGCTTGGATCGTCGAGCGTTTGGATGGCTGGCAGAGCGGCTAGGTAAGCAGCGTCCAGCGCTGATTGACGAAAAGTTCGATGGGGCGGTACTGGGTCTTGTAGTTCATCTTGCGGCAGTTCTTGATCCAGTAGCCGAGATAGACGGCCTCCAGCCCCAGGCGCGAGGTTTCGCCGATTTGCCAGAGGATGGCGAATCGGCCAAGGCTGCGGCGCTCTTCAGCCGGATCGTAGAAGGTGTAGACGGCCGACAGGCCATTCGGCAGAACGTCGGTGACAGCGATGGCGAGCAGTTTGTCTTGCAGGCGGAACTCATAGAAGCGTGAAAATGGCAGATCGCGAATCAGAAAGGTCGAAAACTGCTCGCGGCTCGGCGGGTACATGTCGCCATCGGCGTGGCGCTGCTCGATGTAGCGTACATAGAGCGCGTAATACTCTTCGCTGAATACCGGGCGCACGCAGCGAACGACAATGTCTTGATTACGCTTGATGATGCGCCGCTGCTGGCGATTTGCCGTAAAGCGCGCGGCTGGGATGCGTGCCGGGATGCAGGCTGTGCACTGCTGGCAGTGGGGCCGATAGAGGTGGTCACCGCTGCGACGAAAACCCAGTTCCGACAGCTCGGCATAGACCTGCACGTCCATGGGCTGGCTGGGGTCGAGAAACAGGGTGGTGGCCTGTTCTTCCGGCAGATAGCTGCATGGATGAGGTTGAGTGGCATAGAACTTCAGGCGGGCCAGCTCGGTCATGGCGTCGTCTCGCAAAAGCCTGACTAAGAGTGTATGCCAGGCTTGGCCGCTCGACTAGGCGAGCCAGTCCGCTGCAGTTGGCAGATCGAGGTGGCGCTGCAAGTACTCGGCGAATGTCGCGCGCGGTATGGCTCTTGCGCCGAAGCTGTGCAGGTGCTGCGTGGGCATCTGGCAGTCGATGAGTACGAAGCCCCATGCGCGCAGCTTGCCGACGAGGGTGGCGAAACCGATCTTGGAGGCGTTGTCGGCGCGGCTGAACATGGATTCGCCGAAGAACAGCTGGCCCATGGCCAGGCCGTAGAGCCCGCCAACCAGCTCACCCTTGCTCCAGACTTCCACGGAGTGGGCAATGCCGCGCTGATGCAGTTGCAGGTAGGCGTCCTGCATGCCGCGAGTGATCCAGGTGCCATCGGCGTAGGCGCGTGGCTCGGCGCAAGCTTTTATCACGGCCGCAAAATCCTGGTCGAAGGTGACGCGGTAGCGATTTTGTCTCAGCAGCTTGGCCAGGCTGCGAGAAACGTGCAGCTCTTCGGGGAACAGCACCGTGCGCGGATCAGGTGACCACCAGAGGATCGGCTGGCCATCGTCGAACCAGGGGAAGCAGCCGTGGCGGTAGGCGCTGATCAGTCGGTCAGCACTCAGGTCGCCGCCAGCGGCGAGCAGGCCATTGGGTTCGCGCATGGCTTTTGCCAGCGGCGGGAACTTCAGTGAGTCACGTTGCAGCCAGGTCAGCATGTGCGCTTGTCCAGCGGAGGAGGGGAGGGCGAGCGATGGTGCTCGCCCTTGTACCATCAGTTGCCGTCGAGGAATTTCTCGACATCCAGCGCTGCCATGCAGCCTGCGCCGGCCGAGGTGATGGCCTGGCGGTAGACGTGATCGGCCACGTCGCCAGCGGCGAATACACCCTCGATGCTGGTGGCGGTGGCATTGCCTTCGCTGCCGCCTTTGATCTTCAGGTAGCCGTCATGCATGTCCAACTGGCCGACGAACAGCTCGGTATTGGGCTTGTGGCCGATGGCGATGAAAACGCCGGCCAGTGTCAGTTCTTTGCTGCTGCCATCGGCGGTGCTTTTCAGGCGTACGCCGGTCACGCCGGTCTGGTCGCCCAATACTTCGTCCAAGGTGTGGTTCCAGTGCAGGCGCATGTTGCCGTTCTCGACCTTGTCGAACAGCTTGTCCTGCAGGATCTTCTCCGAGCGCAGTTTGTCGCGGCGGTGCACCAGGTGCACTTCCTTGGCGATGTTGGACAGGTAAAGCGCTTCTTCCACGGCGGTGTTGCCGCCGCCGATCACAGCAACTACCTGATTGCGGTAGAAGAAACCGTCGCAGGTCGCGCAGGCGGAAACGCCCTTGCCGGCGAATGCTTCTTCCGACGGCAGGCCAAGGTACTGGGCGCTGGCGCCGGTGGCGATGATCAGTGCATCACAGCTGTAGGTGCCGCTGTCACCCTTGAGCACGAAGGGGCGGCTCTGCAACTCGGCGGTGTGGATGTGGTCGTAAACGATCTCGGTGTCGAAACGCTCGGCGTGCTTTTGCATGCGTTCCATCAGCGCCGGGCCGGTGAGGCCTTCGACGTCACCCGGCCAGTTGTCCACTTCGGTGGTGGTGGTGAGCTGACCGCCAGGCTGGATGCCGGTGATGACCACGGGCTTGAGGTTGGCGCGCGCGGCATAAACGGCGGCGCTGTAACCGGCAGGGCCGGAACCCAGGATGATCAGGCGGGAATGCTTGACTTCGCTCATAAAAAAACCCCATAAGCCTTTGTCACAAAAGAGAATGCGTGCTCCAATTGAGCCGCATGGAAGCTGCTGGCGGCTATGCTACACCGAAGCGGGGTGGGTGCGGGAGCTTGGCAATTGGCCTCGGCGTCAGGCTGGCCCTACAATAGGCCGCTTCTGCGGTTAACCATCAGATGGACGCGCCAAGGGCGCAGGAAATGGCTGTTTTGAAGAATTCCACCACCCAGATTATCGACTGGCGTCAGAAGCTTCAGTATCGACTGAAGGAAGGCGCATTGATCGCCCTGGGCGCGATGTGCCTGTACCTGCTGATGGCACTGTTGACCTATAACGCCGCTGATCCGGCGTGGGACAACAGTGTGCAGGTCGAGCGCGTCATCAACGCCGGCGGCAGTATTGGCGCCTGGCTCTCCAGCGCGCTGTTCGGCGCACTGGGTTACTTCGCCTATATCTTCCCACTCCTGCTGGCAGCCAAGACCTGGCAGGTGTTCCGCGCGCGCAATCAACCTTGGCACTGGAACGGCTGGCTGTTTTCCTGGCACAGCATTGGTCTGGTCTTCCTGATTCTTTCCGGCGCTGCGCTGGGTGACATTCATTTCGCTGCGGCCGCCGGCATGCAGGGCTCTGGTGGCGGTATGCTCGGTGCCAGTCTGGGCGATCTGGCCGTGCATGCGCTGAACGTGCAGGGCAGCACGTTGATATTCCTGGCGCTGTTCCTGTTCGGTTTGACCGTGTTCACCGATCTGTCCTGGTTCCGTGTGATGGATCTGACCGGCAAGATCACCCTCGACCTGATCGAGCTGATTCACGGCGCCATCACCGGCTGGTGGAATGCTCGTAGCGAGCGCAAGCAGATGAAGATTCAGCTGCGCGAGCTGGACGAGCGGGTCACCGAGGTGGCTGCGCCGGTGGTGTCGGACCGCCGCGAGCAAGCCAAGGTCAAGGAGCGCCTGCTCGAGCGCGAGGAGTCGCTGAGCAAGCATATGAGCGAGCGCGAGAAACGTCCTGCTCCCGTCATTGCCACGCCTCCGGTGGTCAAGGCGCCTGAGCCGAGCAAGCGTGTGCAGAAGGAAAAACAGGCGCCGTTGTTTGTTGACAGCGCGGTGGAGGGCACCTTGCCGCCGATCTCCCTGCTCGACCCGGCGGAAGCCAAGAAGGTCGAGTACTCGCCGGAATCGCTCAAGGGCGTTGGCCATCTGCTGGAAATCAAGCTCAAGGAGTTCGGTGTCGAGGTCGCGGTGGATTCGATCCATCCGGGCCCGGTGATCACCCGCTACGAAATCCAGCCGGCTGCCGGGGTCAAGGTCAGTCGCATCGCCAACCTTGCCAAGGACCTGGCGCGTTCGCTGGCCGTGACCAGCGTGCGGGTGGTGGAAGTCATTCCCGGCAAGACCACCGTTGGTATCGAGATCCCCAACGAGAACCGTCAGATCGTGCGTTTCTCCGAGGTGCTTTCGACGCCCGAATACGATGACGCCAAGTCGCCGGTCACTCTGGCGCTGGGGCACGACATCGGCGGCAAACCGGTGATTACCGATCTGGCCAAGATGCCGCACCTGCTGGTGGCCGGTACCACCGGCTCCGGTAAGTCGGTGGGCGTGAATGCGATGATTCTGTCGATCCTGTTCAAGTCCAGCCCGGAAGACGCCAAGCTGATCATGATCGACCCGAAAATGCTCGAGTTGTCGATCTACGAGGGTATTCCGCACCTGCTTTGCCCGGTCGTCACCGACATGAAGGAGGCGGCCAACGCCCTGCGTTGGAGCGTTGCCGAGATGGAACGCCGCTACAAGCTGATGTCGAAAATGGGCGTGCGCAACCTGGCGGGCTTCAACCGCAAGGTCAAGGATGCCATCGAGGCTGGCGAGCCGCTGTCCGATCCGCTGTATCGCCGCGAAAGCATGGAAGACGAAGCGCCGCTGCTCAAACCGCTGCCGACCATCGTCGTGGTGGTCGACGAATTCGCCGACATGATGATGATCGTCGGCAAGAAGGTAGAAGAGCTGATCGCGCGTATCGCTCAGAAGGCACGTGCTGCCGGTATTCACCTGATCCTCGCCACGCAGCGCCCCTCGGTGGATGTGATCACCGGTCTGATCAAGGCCAATATCCCGACTCGTATGGCGTTCCAGGTCTCCAGCAAGATCGATTCGCGCACCATCATAGACCAGGGTGGCGCCGAGCAGCTGTTGGGTCACGGTGACATGCTCTACATGCCGCCTGGCACCAGCTTGCCTATTCGTGTTCACGGTGCCTTCGTCTCTGACGATGAAGTGCATCGCGTGGTCGAGGCCTGGAAGCTGCGTGGCGCGCCGGATTACAACGAAGACATCCTCGCCGGTGCCGAAGAGGGTGGCAGCGGCTTCGAGGGCAGCAGCGGTGGTGAAGGTGGCGAGGGCAGCGAGGAAGATCCGCTGTACGACGAAGCCGTCAACTTCGTTCTGGAAAGCCGCCGCGCGTCGATTTCCGCGGTGCAGCGCAAGCTGAAGATCGGCTACAACCGCGCCGCGCGAATGATCGAGGCGATGGAGATGGCCGGCGTGGTCAGCTCGATGAATACCAACGGATCACGCGAGGTGCTCGCGCCCGGTTCATCTCGTGACTGAGTGTTGCGTCTCGCGGACAAACCACTGAATTAGCGGTCTACAAGACTTCACGGTAGCCAAGCGCTGCCGAGCAATGCGAGGTGCGGAGTCGCCTCGCCATTCTCATACGGACTCAAGGGGTTTATATGCGTGTTATTCGCCTGCTGATGCTGGCTGCTCTGAGCTTTACCCTGCTGACTGCACAGGCTGATGAAGAGGCCGCCACCAAGCGCCTGAGCGACCTGCTCAGCCAGGCGCAGACCATCAGTGCGCGCTTTTCTCAACTGACCCTCGACGCCAGCGGCACCCAGTTGCAGGAAACCGCCGGGGAAATGCTGCTCAAGCGTCCGGGTATGTTCCGCTGGCACACCGACCAGCCGATGGAGCAACTGCTGGTGTCCAACGGCGAAAAAGTCTGGCTGTATGACCCGGATCTGGAGCAGGTCACCATTCAGACCCTTGATCAGCGCCTGACTCACACCCCGGCACTGTTGCTGTCCGGTGATGTGTCGCAGATTCGCGAGAACTTCGAGATCGACTACAAGGAAGGCGGCAGTGTGGTCGACTTCATTCTCAAGCCCAAGGCCAAGGACAGCCTGTTCGACAGCCTGCGCCTGTCGTTCCGTAATCGTGTGCTCAACGACATGCAGTTGATCGACAGCATCGGCCAGCGCACCAACATCCTGTTCCTCAATGTGAAGATGAACGAGCCGGTCGATAACGGCCAGTTCACCTTCGACATCCCGCAAGGCGTGGACATCATCCAGGAGTAAGGCGTGGATCTGTTCGGCCGCCAACCCGTCGCGCAGCCCCTGGCTGCGCGTTTGCGTGCAACCAGCCTGGACGAATACGTCGGGCAGGAGCATGTGCTGGCGCCGGGCAAACCGCTGCGTGAGGCGCTGGAGCAGGGCGCTTTGCACTCGATGATCTTCTGGGGGCCGCCAGGGGTGGGCAAAACCACCCTGGCGCGCCTGCTGGCCAAGGTCACCGACGCCCATTTCGAGACCATCTCCGCGGTGCTGTCCGGGGTCAAGGAGATCCGCCAGGCCGTCGAGGTGGCTCAGCAGCATGCGGCGCAGTACGGCCGTCGTACCATCCTCTTCGTCGACGAAGTGCACCGCTTCAACAAGAGCCAGCAGGATGCGTTCCTGCCCTATGTGGAAGACGGCACGCTGATCTTTATCGGTGCCACCACCGAGAATCCCTCGTTCGAGCTGAACAATGCGCTGCTGTCGCGTGCACGCGTCTATGTGCTCAAGAGCCTCGACGAGGCGGCGATGCGCAAGCTGGTCAATCGTGCGCTGAGCGACCCCAAAGGCTTGGGTGATCGCCATCTTAGCCTGCCGGACGAGGCCTTTCAGATTCTTCTGGCCGCTGCCGATGGCGATGGCCGTCGCCTGCTCAACTTTCTCGAGAATGCTGCCGATCTGGCGGAAGACGACGGCGAGATCGGCGTCGAACTGCTGCAGAACCTGCTGGGCGACAGCCGGCGCCGTTTCGACAAGGGCGGCGAAGCCTTCTACGACCAGATTTCAGCGCTGCACAAGTCAGTGCGTGGCTCCAGCCCGGACGGTGCGCTGTACTGGTACGCGCGTATGCTCGACGGCGGCTGCGACCCGCTGTACATCGCCCGTCGCGTGGTGCGCATGGCCAGTGAGGATATCGGCAACGCCGACCCGCGCGCGCTGACCCTGTGCCTCAATGCCTGGGATGTGCAGGAGCGCCTGGGCAGCCCGGAAGGCGAGCTGGCCGTGGCCCAGGCCATCGTTTATCTGGCCTGTGCGCCAAAAAGCAATGCGGTCTATACGGCTTTCAAGGCGGCCATGCGTGATGCCGCCGAGCAGGGCTCGCAGGAGGTGCCGCTGCACCTGCGCAATGCGCCCACCAAGCTGATGAAGCAACTCGGCTACGGCGATGAATACCGCTACGCTCATGACGAGCCCGATGCCTACGCGGCGGGCGAGGATTACTTCCCTGAAAATCTGCAGCCACGCCAGTATTACGACCCGGTGCCACGCGGCCTGGAGTTGAAGATTCGCGACAAGCTGCAACATCTGCGCAGTCAGGACGCCAATAGTCCGAGGCAGAGGAGAAAATGATGATTCGTGTAGCACTTGCCGTCGCTGTAGGGGGCGCGGCTGGCTCGGTCATGCGCTTTCTGGTTGCCAGTTGGGTGGCGGGCAACTGGCCCCGGCATTTCTACCTGGGTACCTTTGCGGTAAACGTCGTCGGCTGTCTGCTGATTGGTCTGCTTTCAGGCTTGTTCCTGACCCGTACCGATCTGCCGCTGGAGCTGCGTACCGGACTGATTACTGGCGTTCTGGGTGGCTTCACCACTTTTTCGTCTTTCAGCCTGGAAATCATGAAACTGATGGAGGGCGGTCGCGCGCCCGAGGCCTTCGGTTACCTGGCATTCAGTATCATTGGCGGTCTGCTGGCCGCCTGGGCCGGTCTGAGCCTGGCTCGATTGGCATCCTGACCCGCTAAAGCTTTACACTCTGCAACCCGCGTCACGCTGGTGGCCGCAACCTTTTTTCGTCGATGTATTGAGACCTGAACATGCTCGATTCCAAACTTGTCCGCACGCAACTCACCGAAATCGCCGAGCGCCTCGCCACTCGTGGCTTCGCCCTCGACGTCGCCCGCTTCGAGGCCCTGGAGAGTCAGCGCAAGTCGGTGCAAGTACGCACCGAGCAACTGCAGGCCGAGCGCAACAGCCGTTCCAAGTCCATCGGTCAGGCCAAGGCCCGCGGCGAAGATATCGCGCCGCTGCTGGCGGAAGTCGACCAGATGGGCAACGACCTGGAAGCCGGCAAGCGTGAGCTGGACGCTATCCAGAGCGAGCTGGACAACCTGCTGCTGAACATCCCCAACCTGCCGCACGAGTCCGTGCCGGTGGGCGCCGATGAAGACGGCAACGTCGAGGTGGCACGCTGGGGTACGCCGCGTAGCTTCGATTTCGAGATCAAGGATCACGTCGCCCTCGGCGAGCAGCACGGCTGGCTGGACTTCGAGACCGCTGCCAAGCTCTCCGGCGCGCGTTTCGCCTTGCTGCGCGGCCCCATTGCGCGCCTGCATCGCGCCCTGGCGCAGTTCATGATCAATCTGCACACCGGCGAGCACGGTTATGAAGAGGCTTACACACCGTACCTGGTGCAGGCTCCGGCGCTGCAGGGCACTGGTCAGCTGCCGAAGTTCGAGGAAGACCTGTTCAAGATCGCCCGTGAAGATCAGGCCGACCTGTACCTGATCCCGACTGCCGAAGTGTCGCTGACCAATATCGTCGCGGGCGAAATTCTCGATGCCAAACAGCTGCCGCTGAAATTCGTCGCCCACACGCCGTGCTTCCGCAGTGAGGCGGGCGCATCCGGGCGTGATACCCGTGGCATGATTCGCCAGCATCAGTTCGACAAGGTCGAGATGGTGCAGATCGTCGAGCCGTCCAAGTCCTTCGAGGCCCTGGAGGGCATGACCGCCAATGCCGAGCGCGTGCTGCAGTTGCTTGAGCTGCCGTATCGCAAGCTGGCCCTGTGCACGGGTGACATGGGCTTCTCCGCGGTGAAAACCTACGACCTGGAAGTCTGGGTGCCGAGCCAGGACAAGTACCGCGAGATTTCTTCCTGCTCCAACTGCGGCGACTTCCAGGCACGCCGCATGCAGGCGCGCTACCGCAACCCGGAAACCAACAAGCCGGAGCTGCTGCACACGCTCAATGGCTCTGGCCTGGCGGTCGGTCGCACCCTGGTGGCAGTGCTGGAGAATTATCAGCAGGCCGATGGCAGCATTCGTGTTCCCGAGGTGCTGAAGCCCTATATGGGCGGCATCGAAGTGATCGGCTGATAGGCCATCACGACGCAAAAAACGGGGCGTTAGCAGCTGCCCCGTTTCAACGGAGGTAGGGTGCGCCATGCGCACCAGGGCCTTACACCGTAGATTGGTGCGCGCAGCGCACCCTACGACCGACCTCTGATGAGGCTGATCTGATGCAATTCCTTCCGCTGTTCCACAAGCTGCAGGATCGCCCCGTACTGGTGATCGGCGGTGGTGAGGTTGCGCTGCGCAAGGCGCGCCTGTTGAGCGACGCCGGTGCTCGGCTGCGCGTGGTCGCCCCGGAGATCCGCAGTGAGTTGCAGGCGCTGGCCGGCGCTGACGGCATCTTCCTGCGCGGCTATGTGAGCAGTGATCTGCAGGGCGTTGCCCTGGTCATCGCTGCCACCGATGACGTGCCGCTAAATGCGCAGATTTCAGCCGACGCCCAGGCACTGGGTATTCCCGTCAACGTGGTGGATGCGCCGGCGCTGTGCAGCGTGATCTTTCCCGCCATCGTCGATCGCTCGCCGCTGATCGTCGCGGTCAGCAGTGGCGGCGATGCGCCGGTGCTGGCGCGGCTGATCCGCGCCAAGATCGAGACCTGGATTCCGGCCACCTACGGCCAGTTGGCCAACCTGGGCAAGCGCTTCCGTGAGCAGGTCAAGCAGCTGTTCCCCGATGTGCAACAGCGCCGCGTGTTCTGGGAGGACGTGTTTCAAGGGCAGATCGCCGAGAGCGTGTTTGCCGGCAAGCCGGAGGAGGCCGAGCGCCTGCTGGAGGAGCGTCTGGCCGGTGCAGCGCCACGTGCGCTGGGCGAGGTCTATCTGGTCGGTGCTGGGCCGGGCGATCCCGATCTGCTGACCTTTCGCGCCCTGCGCCTGATGCAGCAAGCCGATGTGGTGCTCTACGACCGCCTGGTGGCTCCCGCCATCATCGAGCTGTGCCGGCGCGATGCCGAGCGCATCTACGTCGGCAAGCGCCGCGCCGATCATGCGGTGCCGCAGGAGCAGATCAACCAGTTGCTGATCGATCTGGCCCGTCAGGGCAAGCGTGTGCTGCGCCTGAAAGGCGGTGATCCGTTCATCTTCGGTCGTGGTGGTGAGGAGATCGAGCAACTGGCGGCGGAAGATATTCCCTTCCAGGTCGTGCCGGGTATCACCGCTGCGTCCGGTTGCGCGGCCTATGCCGGCATCCCGCTGACCCATCGCGACCATGCGCAGTCGGTTCGTTTCGTCACCGGGCATCTCAAGGATGGCAGCAGCAACTTGCCGTGGCAGGACCTGGTCGCGCCGGGGCAAACCCTGGTGTTCTACATGGGCTTGGTCGGCCTGCCGGGTATCTGCGAACAATTGATTGCGCACGGCCGTTCGGGCGCCACGCCTGCGGCATTGGTGCAGCAGGGCACCACGCAGAATCAGCGAGTCTTCACTGGCACATTGGAAACCCTGCCGGAGCTTGTCGCCGAACACGAAGTACACGCCCCCACGCTGGTGATAGTTGGGGAAGTGGTCACTCTGCGTGACAAGCTCGCTTGGTTCGAAGGCGCTCAGAACAGCATCTGACGCCCAGCACTGAAGCCTCGTTGTCGAGGCTTCAGTCACCAGTCATCGCGTTTCTAACGCTGGAACACACCTTTGCCCGGCAGACGCTGGCGGTCATGTGCGCGAGTGAAATCTTGCTGCGGCCCTTTGGGTATCACGCCAGTCGGGTTGATGGTGGCGTGGCTGGCGTAGTAGTGCGACTTGATGTGGGTGAAGTCCACCGTCTCGGCGATGCCTGGCCACTGGTACAGCTCGCGTAGCCAGTTGGACAGGTTCGGGTAGTCCTCGATGCGTCGCAGGTTGCACTTGAAATGACCGTGATAGACAGCATCGAAGCGAATCAGCGTGGTGAACAGGCGAATGTCCGCCTCGGTCAGGTATTCGCCTGCCAGGTAGCGGTTTTCGCCCAGCAGTGCTTCCAGCTCGTCGAGCATGGCGAACAGTTCGTCGAAGGCCTCTTCGTAGGCTTCCTGCGTGGTGGCGAAGCCTGCGCGGTAAACGCCGTTGTTCACGGCCGGGTAGATGCGCTCGTTGAGCTGGTCAATGCGCTCACGTAGCGGTTCGGGGTAGAAGTCCAGGCCGTTGCCGGTCAGGCCGTCGAACGCGCTGTTGAACATGCGGATAATTTCAGCCGACTCGTTACTGACGATGCCGCCGGTCTGCTTGTCCCACAGCACGGGTACGGTAACGCGGCCGGTGTAATGACTGTCGTCGGAGGTGTAGCGCTGATGCATGTAGCCCAGGTTATCGAGGTGGTCGCCGCTGGAGCCGAACTCGCGGTCGAAGGACCAGCCCTGTTCGCGCATCAACCAGCTCACCACGGAGACATCGATCAGCGATTCGAGGCCTTTGAGCTTGCGCAGGATCAGGGTGCGATGAGCCCAGGGGCAGGCCAGCGACACATAGAGGTGATAACGCCCGGCCTCGGCCTTGAAGCCGCCGCTGCCGCTCGGCCCTGCGCTACCGTCGGCGGTTACCCAGTTGCGGCGTTGTGCGCTTTCGCGCTGGAAGCGGCCACTGTCGCCGGTGTCGTACCATTGGTCATGCCAGCGGCCGTCGATCAACAAGCCCATAACGTGTGCCTCCGTTTTGAATGAATCTGGAGTCTAACGTGATGAACTCGATTGAAAGGTGGAAAAAGCTGGCTTAAGCAATCGACTGATTAGATTGAAACCGTGCGTCCCAGCGCTGCTGGGCCTGCAGGAATGCCGCTTCACGATCCAGGCCCAACCCGCGCAATGCGACGGCCATGGTGGCGATGACCGCCAGGCGACCGTAAGCGTCATCGTGCTCGCCGCGCCAGAAGGCGCCTAGCACGGCCGGGTCGAGTCGCTCGGGTTTGACATGGCGCTGTGGCGATAGCGCGGGCCATTCTTCATCCCAGTCCTCACCACCAAGCGTGCCGTATAGGTGGCAGGCGCCGTCCGGGTTGACCTCGATCTCGCCGCCTTCGCCCTTGATCACGATGGCGTGATCACCCAGCAGTCTACTGGCCTCGCGATGCACGGCCTGGTAACCGGGATGGAAGATGCTCTGCAGTCCACAGCGGGCAGCGAGCGGGTTGATCACTCGCGCCAGGGAATGGATAGGCGAGCGCAGGCCCAGGGTGTTGCGCAGATCGATCATGCGCTGAAGCGCCGGCATCCAGTCGCCCAGGTAGCTGTAGGCCAGGCTGTGTTGGTCGAGCGCCGCCTCCACTGCTTGCCAGTCCTGGCAGTAGGGGATGTCCAGTTGTTCCAGCAGTTGTTCGGTATACATGCGCCCTGCGGTATGCGCACCACCGCCATGCATGAAGATGCGTACGCCACTGGCAGCGAGGGCCTTGGCCGCCAGCAGGTACCACGGCAGATGACGTTTCTTGCCGGCATAGCTGGGCCAGTCCAGGTCGACCTGAATGTTCGGGGCGGCGAGCCGTGGGCGGATGGCTTCGGTGAAACCGGCGAGCTCTTCGGCGCTTTCTTCCTTGTGCCGCAGCAGCATCAGGAAGGCGCCGAGCTGGGTGTCCTCGACCTTGCCATCGAGCAGCAGGCCCATGGCTTCGCGGGCCTCCTCGCGCGTCAGGCTGCGCGCACCGCGCTTGCCCTTGCCGAGAATACGCACGAACTGGGCGAAGGGATGTTCGGCGGGGGTGATCAGGTTCATAGGCAATTGGTCGGTTTCGGCAGGCCAGCGAGTTTGGCGGCGAGTTTGGCGGGGGTGCCCTTGAACAGGCGATTGAGGTGCAGGCTGTTGCCTTTATCCGTACCGAGCTTCAGAGCAGCGTACTTGATCAGCGGACGGTTGGCGGGCGACAGCTGAAACTCCGCGTAGAAGGCGCGCAGCAGGTCGAGAATTTCCCAGTGATCGTCACTCAGTTGCAACTCTTCCGCTGCGGCTAGCGCCTCGGCTATGGGGCGTGACCAATCCTGCAGGTCGATCAGGTAGCCGTCCTTGTCCAGGGCAATGTCACGTCCGCCGACGTTAAGCGTGCTCATAGCCAGCTATTGACCTTGGCGTAGCGGGTGCACAGCTCGACGAACTCTGGATAGTCGACGACCTGAGCGCGCTCGGGCGCCTGTAGCGCGCGGGCGGCCAGGTCTTCGTCCAGGGCGTAGAGCGCGACACTGGCAGGCATCAGCTGCAGCGCTTGCAGATTGGTCGTGCCGGGTTGCAGTGCATAGACTGCATCGCCAGTGAGCAGCAGGGCGTCGCCTGCGCCCAGCAAGCGCAGGCAACTGGCGAGGCGGCTATCGGTGAACGGCGAATGGGAGAGAATGTGCAGGGTGGCCATCAGAGGGTGATCACCTGATCGTAGCGTTCGAGAAGGGCAGTCAGCTCGCTGTCGTCGAGTCGCTGTACTGCCAGATTCAGTTCGCTGTCGCCAAGGCCGCGCTCGCTCAGGCTGCGCTGGCTGGCGTACAGCTCCTCGACACCGAACATCGGTAGCGCCTGCAGGTTGGCGCCGAGATTTTTCTGCTGCAGCTGGCCGGGTTGCTGTCCAGCGCTGAGCTGAAAAACGCCGTCATCGAGAAACAGCATGCCGATGGGCAGGTCGAAGGCGCCGCCGGCCAGGGCGATATCCAGTGCCTCACGCGCTCCAGGGCCGCTCCAGGGAGCTTGGCGGCTGATGATCAACAGTGACTTGCTCATTCACTGACCTCCGAAGCAGACCAGGCGGTCGGCCTGTTGCGCGGCCTCATGCAACTGGCCCAAGCCAGACAGCTCCCATGGTGCCTCCAGGTTGGCAGCCGACCTGGCGTAGCGCTGCGCTTCTTCGGCGTTGAGTACACCACGGCGCAGGGCAGCGGCGATGCAGAGCACCGAGTCGAGCCCGTTGGCGGTAACGAATTCGCGCCATTCCCTGGGCAGATCCAGCTCGTCCTGTGGGCTGACCACGTTGCTGGAGGCGCTGTGCACGCCGTCCTGATAGAAGAACAGGCGAACGATTTCGTGGCCGCCGGCCAATGTCGCCTGGGCGAAGCGCAATGCGCGACGCGACGCGGGCTGGTGGGGGGCGGCGAACAGGGCGATGGCAAACTTCATGGGGCGTCCGACGAGGCAAAACTGGGCCAATGATAAGGCCAGGGTGCCTGGCAAACAAAGAATCACGAAACAGACGCGCAAGAAAAAGCCCGCCGAAGCGGGCTTCCGGGGAGCCGCAACGCTATCAGTCGTCGCCGCCCATGATGCCGAAGATCTGCAGCAGGCTGATGAACAGGTTGTAGATCGAGACGTACAGACTGATGGTGGCCATGATGTAGTTACGCTCACCGCCATGGATGATGGCGCTGGTCTGGAACAGGATGCACGCCGAGGAGAACAGCACGAAGCCAGCGCTGATCGCCAGTTGCAGGCCGCTAATCTGGAAGAAGAAGCTGGCAACAATGGCGCCCAGCAGAACGAAGAAACCGGCAGTGATGAAGCCGCTGAGGAAGCTCATGTCCTTGCGAGTGGTCAGCACGTAGGCAGACAGACCGAAAAACACCAGCGCAGTCATGGTAAAGGCAGAGCTGATGATTTCAGCGCCGTTCGCCGTACCGAGGTAGCGGTTCAGAATAGGGCCGAGAGTGTAACCCATGAAGCCGGTCAGCGCGAGGGTGGAAAGCAGGCCCCACGAAGAGTTGCGCAGCTTGGCGGTGAGGAAGAACAGGCCGTAGAAGCCAATCAGCACGACGAAAATGTTCGGATAAGGAACGTTTGCGCGCTGCGAGATGAAGGCAACCAGGCCGCTGAAGGCCAGGGTGATAGCCAACAGACCATAGGTGTTGCGCAGAACGCTGCTGACTTCCTGTTGCTCAACCTGAGAATGGTTGAGTGCGTAATCTCGCTCTTGCATGGCGACGCTCCTGTAGTACGAGGCTTTCAAATACGAATGCTCTGGATCATAACAGAGCAGGGTTGCCTGCCAAGACTTAGAGTTTGACAGTGTGTTGCGTTCCGGTAAGATTGCCGCCCGCACTACTGCGGAGGTGAAAGTCTTGGCCTCTGCACTCAGTATCCGGAAGCGTGGCCGAGCGGTTTAAGGCAACGGTCTTGAAAACCGTCGATGGGCAACTATCCGTGAGTTCGAATCTCACCGCTTCCGCCAAATCTCTAGATTGCTACGACGCAATTGCTGATCCTAATTTGGCGCTTGCTTTTTGACATCCGTGCGCCAAGCTAGGTCAGGCCCTGGCTTTTTGCTAAGGTGACCGGCAAGTTCAATCTCACCGTCGTTGCACGGTGGCTGACAAGGTGCAACGAGGTGGCGATTGATTAGGGTCCTGGTTGTCGACGATCACGATCTGGTTCGCACGGGCATCACCCGCATGCTGGCCGATATCGACGGTCTGCAAGTGGTAGGGCAAGCCTGCACTGGCGAAGAAGCCCTGCTCAAGGTTCGCGAACTCAAGCCCGATGTTGTCCTGATGGACGTCAAGATGCCCGGCATCGGAGGCCTGGAAGCCACTCGCAAGCTGATGCGCAGTCACCCTGATATCAAGGTGGTTGCCGTTACCGTGTGCGAGGAAGATCCGTTCCCGACGCGTTTGCTGCAGGCCGGCGCTGCTGGATACCTGACCAAGGGGGCCGCGCTGGATGAGATGGTGCAGGCCATTCGCCTGGTATTCGCCGGCCAGCGCTATATCGACCCGCAAATCGCCCAGCAACTGGCGCTGAAGTCCTTCCAGCCGCAAAACAGTGGCTCGCCATTCGATCTGCTGTCCGAGCGCGAGATCCAGATCGCCCTGATGATCGCCAACTGCCACAAGGTGCAGAACATCTCGGACAAGCTGTGCCTGTCGCCGAAGACGGTCAACACCTACCGTTACCGCATCTTCGAAAAGCTCTCCATCACCAGCGATGTCGAGCTGGCTCTGCTCGCGGTTCGCCACGGCATGGTCGACGCCGTCAGCTGATAATGTCCGTTCCGTTCGATTCGAGTGCCTTCCTTGCGACCTGCAGTGGCCGCCCCGGCGTCTATCGCATGTTCGATAGCGAGGCGCGCCTCCTTTATGTCGGCAAGGCGAAGAACCTCAAGAAGCGTCTCTCCAGTTATTTCCGCAAGACCGGCCAGGCGCCCAAGACCGCCGCCCTGGCGGCGCGTATCGCGCAGATCGAAACCACCATCACCGCCAACGAGACCGAGGCGCTGCTGCTGGAGCAGACCCTGATCAAGGAATGGCGGCCGCCGTACAACATCCTGCTGCGCGACGATAAATCCTATCCCTACGTATTTCTCTCCGACGGCGACTTTCCGCGGCTCGGCATCCACCGCGGCGCGAAGAAGGCCAAGGGGCGCTATTTCGGCCCTTATCCCAGCGCATTGGCCATTCGCGAGAGCCTGAGCCTGCTGCAGAAGACCTTCCTGGTTCGCCAGTGCGAGGACAGTTACTACAGGAACCGCACGCGCCCCTGTCTGCAGTACCAGATCAAGCGTTGCAAAGGCCCCTGTGTCGGCTTGGTCAGCCCGGAGGAGTACGCCGAGGATGTGCGCCACTCGGTGATGTTTCTCGATGGCCGCAGCAATGCGCTGAGCGAAGAACTCTCTGCCAGCATGGAAAAGGCTTCGATGGCCCTGGAGTTCGAGCGCGCCGCCGAACTGCGTGACCAGATTTCCATGCTGCGCCGCGTGCAGGACCAGCAAAGCATGGAAGGCGGTACTGGCGACGTCGACGTGGTCGCTGTGATGCTCACCCCCGGGGGCGCTTGTGTGCACCTGATCAGCGTGCGTGGCGGTCGCGTACTGGGCAGCAAGAATTTCTTCCCGCAGGTGGCGATCGAAGAGGAGGGCGGTGACGTGCTGATGGCCTTCCTCGCCCAGTACTACCTGGGTAATGCCGAGCGCGACCTGCCCAGCGAGCTGATCGTTAACGTGCAGCACGAGGATTTCGCCACGCTGATCGAAGCCATCGAGTCACTGCGCGGTCGCAGCCTCAGCATCAGTTTGCGTGTGCGCGGCACGCGAGCCCGTTGGCAGCAACTGGCTGTGACCAATGCTGAGCAGGCGCTGGCCGCCCGCCTAGCCAACCGACAGCATTTGGCCGAACGCTTCGAGGCGCTGGCTACCGTGCTGGAAATGGACGAACCTCCGCAGCGCATGGAATGCTTCGATATCAGCCATTCCAGTGGTGAGGCGACGGTCGCCTCCTGCGTGGTATTCGGCCCTGAAGGCCCGCTGAAATCTGACTATCGCCGTTTCAATATCGAGGGCGTCACTGCAGGCGACGACTACGCCGCGATGCACCAGGCGCTGACCCGGCGCTTCAGCAAGATCAAGGATGGCGAAGGCAAGTTGCCCGATGTGCTGTTGGTCGACGGTGGCAAGGGGCAGTTGGCCATGGCGCGCGAGGTGCTACAGGAACTGGCCGTACCGGATCTGATCCTGCTTGGCGTGGCCAAGGGCACGACGCGCAAGCCTGGTCTGGAAGTGCTTTACCTGAACGACGCCGAGCATGAGTTCACCTTGCCTGGCAATTCGCCGGCGTTGCACCTGATCCAGCAGATTCGTGACGAGTCGCACCGCTTCGCCATTACCGGGCACCGTGCGCGGCGTGGCAAAACACGACGCACCTCGACCCTGGAGGAAGTGGCAGGGATCGGCCCCAAGCGGCGGCGCGAGCTGCTCAATCACTTTGGTGGGCTGCAGGAATTGTCACGTGCCAGCGCAGAAGAAATCGCCAAAGCGCCCGGAATCAGTAAAAAGCTCGCCGAGTTGATTTATGACACTCTGCACAGCGAGTAGAATGCCCGCTCACCTCGCAGCCTAGTTGTGCCGATGAACATCCCCAACTTGCTTACCGTGCTCCGGGTCGCGCTGATCCCGGTCTTCATCCTGTTGTTCTATCTACCGTTCTCCTGGAGCTATTGGGCTGCCAGCGGCGTCTTCGCGATTGCTGCCGTGACCGACTGGCTTGATGGTTATCTTGCTCGTCGCTGGGAGCAGGGCACGCCCTTCGGAGCCTTCCTCGATCCGGTGGCGGACAAGCTGATGGTGGCGGTGGCGCTAGTATTGCTGGCGGCTGAACACTCCAATCTCTGGCTGACGCTGGCCGCGGCAACCATCATCGGTCGCGAAATCGTCGTATCCGCTTTGCGTGAATGGATGGCCGAGATAGGCGCTCGGGCACATGTAGCTGTGTCCAACCTGGGCAAGTGGAAAACTGCAGCACAGATGCTGGCGCTGGTCATCCTGCTGGGTAATCCGCCGGTATTTACCTTCTGGGTGGTGCTTGGATACATCCTGCTGGTGGTCGCAGCGGTGCTGACATTGTGGTCCATGGTGCAGTATCTACTGGCCGCCTGGCCGCACCTCAGCACCACCTCGGAAAAGAAATAAGTATTTTTGAATCAAAGGGTTGACGGCGCGATTCGATTCTATAGAATGGCGCCCGTCGACAAGACAAGCGGGAATAGCTCAGTTGGTAGAGCACGACCTTGCCAAGGTCGGGGTCGCGAGTTCGAGTCTCGTTTCCCGCTCCAGTTTTACACGAGTCGCCAAGGCGGCTCGTTTGCTTCATGGCTGAGTTGCAGAGTGGTTATGCACCGGATTGCAAATCCGTGAACGCCGGTTCGATTCCGACCTCAGCCTCCAATCTAAAAGGCCTCGTAGATCCATGATTTACGAGGCCTTTTTAATTCTCCCTGATGTGCTTTGACATGCCTTGCGAGGACAGGGAGGGCTGTATATAGTCCGGTCCTTCGCACAGCGCTACCGCCCGAATGGCGAAATCGGTAGACGCAGGAGACTTAAAATCTCTCGCTCGAAAGGGCGTGCCGGTTCGAGTCCGGCTTCGGGCACCACTATCCATGCGGGTTTCAAGTGATTGCGTCAGGTCTTAGCCAGTCCGCAATTATCTTTCCAGTCCGCAACTCTGCGCGTCGGTGTGAATCTCGTTCAAAGATACCTTGCTTTGACCGGATACTTCTCGACTATCAGGTCCGCAGGAATCAGTCTCCAGCACCCATGACGACTACTGTGTGCCCGAGTTGATCCCGCGCTTTCAGAATATCCCCACTCGATTCAGCCTAATCTGTGACGGCCTTGGCGCGCAGGTCGTGGAACTGGAAGTAGGTTGGCCCTGATAACGCACGGCCAGCCGTTTGCCTTGAGCATGGCGACTCGCTTAAGCAAATCCTCATGGCGAGGACTGGCGGCCTCTATGACGTTCGGCTCTTCGGCACAATGCCGACTTGCATCCCAAATGGATTGAACACGCCATTCAGGGTCTGCACGGTTGGATTCGACTCATCATGTTCCAGTTGCCGAAGGGCGCGCAGGGATAGTTTGCACATCTGTGCGAAACGGGCCTGCTGCAATCCGGTGATTTCCTTTCGTAATTTGCGTACAGCCTGGCCGATGGTCAATTCGCCCGATGCCAGTTGGGTCTGTATTTCGGTCAGAATACGGTTGCGCTCGATAATATCCATTCAGACGAGCTCCCATCGGTTGAGTCTTTGATGAAGGGTCCGCAGCGCAATGCGCGGATGATTCATGGTGGCGTTTGGTAACCCCTGATCGCTCAGCAGGTCGGGAAGGGCTAGGAATTTTTTTGCTGCGTCTCTGAGTCTTTCATAAAGAATGTCGGTATCAGTCCATTTCGCGAGTGCGGCGCAGGCTTGGCGCCAGTTGACCTCGCCGGCAACCTCTATAGGTTGAGGCCATTTTGTGGTGCGAGTGATGCCTTCATCATCCATCACCATTGGGGCAAGGTCGTAGATAGGGGCGAGTTTCAAACCTGTGCTGTTGCGCAAGATTGAAGTATTGCGGCCATGGTTATCTGAGTTGCCAAGGATCTGGTTGAGCAAGTCTCGCTGTAGATACTCAAGGATCATGTCGCCAACTTGCGCGCCTTGCCCCGTCTGTTGCCACAGCCTGATCAAGTGGTTCAGAGCGTCGGTGTGCAGTAGGTAGCTGCCCGGCACGGTTACTCCTGCGAGTGAGTACAGGGACTCCATGGCGCTGCGCTCTACGCCTGCGTCGCTAATGTGACGATCAAAACGATGCATCCACAGGCTAGGCTTGCGGCCTTCCTCTAGCGCCAGGCCTTCTGCGGGTACGGTATCCAGACCAAGCTGCTGAATGGCCCTGTAGTAGCTGAACTCGCTACGCAGAATGTCTTGGTCGGTCTGCCTAGCCTGGTTTCGCGCGAACTTTACAAACCAGTGGCGGGTTGCAGACTCATCTGGCAAGGCCGCATCCGGGTGCAGGGCGCCCTCGCGGTCTTCAGTCAGTAACAGTTTGGGTGCTTCGCCACCCGCGCCTGTGGCGCCACCGATAGCGGCACCCTGCTCGTAGGCGTATTCGAGAAAACGGGCATCGCGATTGATTATGTCCTCACGAGAGAAGCCTAACCGCGGGCTTTCCTGAAGCGCCGCTGCTGCCTCCTTGATGCGCAGGCTGCCCACCGGTGCTGGTGCGCACCGACTTAGCAAAAATAGATCCAGCCCAAGATTCTCGGGCTTTTGGTCACCCAGGCGCTGGAGCAGGAAGCGCCTTGCTGCTCCAGCGGGCAGTATGTCGTGCAAGAAGGCAGGCGCTTCGCTTGCTCGATAGGATTCCCAGTCCAGCGGCACTGTGGCGCTGACTGCATGCTCAAGGCGGCTGCCAATTTGCTGCAGCGTTTCAAGCAGATATGCCTGCTCATAGCCAAAAGAACACGCCCCCGCCAGGCCCGCCTCGGGCTGCTCGAAGTTGAGATGCATGGCGTCATGCCAAGCGTAGCCACTGTACAGTTGCAGGGTGAGGAAGTGCATATAGGCTCCGGCACTTTAATGCCGTTTAGATTAGTGATTGGCACGAATAAAGGCAATAAAATGCCTTAAATTATCTTTGTAGCTGGGTTTAAGGGCACTTTAATACCTATTTTCGCATGGCGCAGCTTGTGTCGGCGCCTGCGCTGCTGCCATTGGCAACATCCATGGTCACTATCGAGAGCACTGATTTCTGTCTAGCGCTGCATCGGCCTAATGTTGAGCCCAACAGAGTTTGAGTTGGATTGGAGGTCATGATGTCCCGTATCGATGTGGTTTCCCTGGTTGGTAGTGCCGTGCCGGCTGAGCTCCGCTCCGACGGTCATATGGCGTGCTGGCTGGTGATGGTGGACGGCCAGCCGAAAGCCGGCCCCTTCGCCTCCCGCGAGGCTGCGTTAGCTTGCCAGGCGGTCTGGATGCTCAGCAGTGCTATTCGTCGTGAGGGCGATTCGCTGCTGGCCTGATTCACTGTTTTACCCCGCGCTCGCTCCAGCGCTCCCCTTGGCCCGCCTCTGGCGGGCTTTTTCTTGTTCGCCGGTTAGAATGGTGATCATTTTCCGAAGGGGCGCAGTGTGGCCAGGTGGGACATCTTCTGCAGCGTGGTGGACAACTACGGTGATATCGGCGTGACCTGGCGGTTGGCCCGGCAACTGGCGGCCGAGCAGGGGCATGCGGTGCGTCTGTGGGTCGACGAGCTGGGGGCGTTCGTGCGCTTGTGCCCCGAGGCCAGCCTTGATGCCCAATGTCAGCATTGGAGTGGTGTCGAGGTGCGCCAGTGGGCGGAGCCGTTCCCTGTGGTTGAGCCTGCGCAAGTGGTGATCGAGGCCTTCGCCTGCCAGTTGCCTGCGTCTTATATCGAGGCGATGACTCTCAGCGGTACGCGCCGTTTGTGGCTGAATCTTGAGTATCTCAGTGCCGAGGACTGGGTCGCAGGCTGCCATGGCCTGCCATCGCCGCAGCCTGGAGGCTTGCAGAAGTTCTTTTTCTTCCCTGGATTCGTGGAGGGCACGGGCGGTTTGCTGCGCGAAGCCGATCTGCTGACGCGGCGGCGTGCCTTTCAGGCTGACGCGCAGGCGCAGCAGGCGTTCCTGCAGTCACTCGGCGTGGTGCGTGAGCCCGGGGCGCGGCTGATTTCTCTATTCGCCTATGAGAATACAGGCCTGGCAGGATGGCTGGATGCACTGGCGGCCGATCCGCAGCCGACGCAGTTGCTGGTGCCGCAGGGCAAGATTCTTGCCGATTTGCAGACCTGGCTGGGTGAAGGGCCATTGGCGCCGGGTGATCACAGCAGGCGCGGTAACCTGCTGATCCATGTGCTGCCTTTCGTGGCCCAGGACGACTACGACCGCCTGTTATGGTGCTGCGATTTGAATGTGGTGCGCGGTGAGGACTCCTTCATCCGCGCGCAATGGGCCGGTCGACCGCTGCTTTGGCACATTTACCCGCAAGAGGAGGGGGCGCACTGGGACAAACTTGAGGCGTTTCTGGCGATCTACAGCGCTGATCTGGTGCCAGAAATTGCCGCCGCTCAGGCTGAATTCTGGCGTGCGTGGAACGCCGGCGAGGGGATGGAAGCGGCCTGGCCTGCGCTTCTCGCGGCATGGCCGGCACTGCAGCGACACGCCGAGCAGTGGTGCGATCAGCAGGCCGCTCGGTCGGATCTTGCCACGGCGCTGGAACAGTTTTACTTAAATTGGCTATCATACGCGGCCTAGATTTCTGTACCTCCCGCATATTTCGGATATCCGCATGAAAACTGCACAAGAAATGAGAGTCAACAGCGTGGCCCTGATCGATGGCCAGCCGTGGCTGATCCAGAAGGCCGAGTTCACCAAGTCCGGTCGTAACAGCGCCATCGTCAAGATGAAGCTGAAGAACCTGCTCAACGGTTCCAAGACCGAGACCGTCTACAAAGCCGACGACAAGATGGAGCCGGTGATTCTCGAGCGCAAGGAAGTGAACCTGTCCTACATCAGCGGTGAGGACTACGTGTTCATGGACCCGGAATACAACTCTTACGAGCTGCGTTCCGAAGATCTGGAAAGCGTTCTGCCGTTCATCGAAGAAGGCATGAGCGACGTCTGCGAAGCCGTGTTCTTCGAAGGCAAAGTGATCTCCGTTGACCTGCCGACCACCATCGTGCGCCAGGTTGTCTACACCGAGAACGCTGCTCGTGGCGACACCTCCGGTAAGGTGATGAAGCCTGCCAAGCTGCGCAACGGTACCGAGATCAAGGTTGCCGAGTTCGTCGACATCGACGACTGGATCGAGATCGATACCCGTGACGGTTCCTATAAGGGCCGCACCCAGGCTCCGGCCTGAGCGTAAGCTGCACGAGAAACCCGGCCTAGGTGCCGGGTTTTTTGTGCCTGATTTTCAGGGCGCTATCGCGGCTGAAGCCGCCCCCACACAAGCCTTACTGCTGTGGGATGGCCAGACTGGTTTGCAGCGCCTGGTCCCAGGGCGGTGGAAAGCCAAAGCGCTGCTTCAGGAAGCTCAGCAACAGCCGAGTCCGTGGGCTGGCTTCGCGTTCCAGGCGCAAGGCGTAGATGCTCACCGGCTCGACGGGCGGCAAGCCCTGTTCGCAGAACAGCGGGATCAGCTCGCCGCGCTGTAGATGATCGCTGCTCATCCAGGTGGGTAGGTGTGCGACGCCAAGGCCAGCGAGGGCGCTGAACAGCAAGGTCTCTGCATTGTTGCTGGTCTGACGCAAACGCTTGGGTTTGCACAGCTGCAATTTGCCGTCGACTTCGAATCGCCAGGCGTAGGGTGGGGCGAGGCTGTCCCAGTCGAGGCCGTCGTGTTGCTCCAGCTCCAGCGGGCTGCGTGGGATGCCGCGTCGACGCAGGTAGTCCGGGCTGGCGCAGACGACGCGGGTCATCGATGCCAGGGGCGTGGCGACCAGTCGGCTGTCCGGTAGCGGGCCGATGCGCACGACGATATCCACCTCGCCCAGGTGTTCGCCCTGCAGGTCGATGAAGCTGTCGATCAGCCGCAGCTGAACGTCCAGGCCGGGGTTCGCGCGCAGGAACTCTGCAATCGCCGGGGCCAGGTGGCGTCTGCCGAAAGGCGAGGGGGCGTCAATACGGATCATGCCTTCGGGTGCGCTGCTCAAGGAGACCGCTTCGGCGCGCGCCAGGTGCAACTCGGCGAGGATGCGCCTAGCGCGCTCAGCGAACGCCAGACCCGCCGGGGTGACGCGTACTGCATGGGTCGTGCGACTGAACAGACTGCTGCCCATGGCGCGCTCCAGGGCGTCGATGCGCCGTGCCACCGCCGAGGGTGTGAGCGGGTGGCGTCTGGCGGCTGCGGAGAAGCTGCCGGTCTCCAGCACGTCGAGAAAGAGTTCCAGTTGGTCGGTCAGGGTATCGGGGTTCATGGCAACCTGCTTGTGCGTAGTAAGCAAAGCCATTGTGCGTTGCTGTGCGTTTCCGCGCTAGCCGTGACTGGCTAACATGCGTCCTCTATCTGGAGGTGTCATGAATCTGTTCGACCTGTTGCTGAATCTATTGCTGGGTCTGGGCCTGGGAACATTGGGCGGCTTGTTCGGCATCGGTGGTGGGTTGATCGCCATTCCGGTGCTGGGCATTGTCTTTGGGCTGGATCAGCAGCTTGCTCAGGGGACTGCACTGGTCATGGTGGTGCCGAACGTGATGCTGGCGATCTGGCGTTACCATCAACGCAATCGCATCGATCTGCGCTATGCCCTGCTACTCGGCGTTACCAGCTTCTTTTGCGCCTGGCTGGCCTCCCTGTATGCGGTGGAGGTGGATTCGCGCACCATGCGCTGGGCCTTCGTCGGTTTTCTACTGGCTTTGGCGGTCTACAACCTGCTGCGCATGCTGATGGCTCAGGCGCCGGCCAGCGGCGAGCTGCGTCATCACTGGGGTTGGTTCGGCGTGCTGGGCGGGGTGTCTGGTGCAATGGGCGGGCTGTTCGGCGTGGGCGGCGCCGTAGTGGCGACGCCGGTACTGACCAGTGTGTTCGGCACCACGCAGGTGGTGGCGCAGGGACTTTCGCTGTCGTTGGCGCTGCCCAGCACCGGGGTGACGCTGTTTACCTACGCTGTGCACGGTCAGGTCAACTGGTGGATGGGCGTGCCGCTGGCGGTTGGTGGTCTGCTCAGCATCAGTTGGGGCGTGCGCCTGGCGCATTCGCTGCCAGAGCGCCTGCTGCGCACCCTGTTCTGCGGTTTCCTGCTGCTCTGCGCACTGATGCTGGCGCTTGAGTCGAGCGGCAGCCTATAAGCGAAACCCTTCGACGATGTGATCGGCCAGGCACTCGGTGACGGGTGACTGGCTACTTTCATTGCGCAGCAGCACGATGCTGGTCAGTGGCAGCAGCGGCAGGCCTTCGGCTTCGCCGAGCATGCGCAGGTCGGGGGTGATCAGGCTTTGCAGCTGCGCAGTGACGGCCAGGCCGGCGCGTACCACGGCGAAGATCGCCGACAGGCTGGGGCTGGTATAGGCGATGCGGTAGGGACGACCCATCGTGTCCAGCGCGTTGCAGGCCCATTCGCGGCAGAAACAGTCGGCGTTGAACATGGCCAGCGGCATGGGATTTTGCTCGTGCGGGCAGAAGCCCTGGGCCACTGCCCAGGCGAAGCGCTCCTGGCGCAGCAGTTGGCCGATCTCCTTGCCAGGTTGGCGGGTGACGATGGTGAGGTCCAGATCCTGGCGCAGCAGCAGTTGTCCCGACGGCTCGCAATGCACCTCTACTTGCACCAGCGGATAGGCCTGGGCGAAGCGCGAGAGTATCTCCGGCAGAAAGCGCATAACGTAGTCGTCCGGCGTACCGATGCGCACGGCACCGACCATATGCGGTTCGCGCAGGGTGTTGAGTACCTCGCCGTGCAGCTTGAGGATGCGCCGCGCATAACCCAGCAGCACCTGGCCCTCTGGCGTCAGCCGCACCTGGCGGCCATCGCGTTCGAATAACGGGCGTTGCACCACGTCTTCCTCCAGCCGCTTCATCTGCATGCTCACGGCTGACTGGGTACGATTGACCGTTTCTGCGGCGCGGGTGAAACCGCCGGTGTCGGCGATGGCAACAAAGCTGCGCAGCAATTCGGTATCAATACTGGGGTGGAAGGCCATTCATCAATCCTCGAGATGGATTCCATAAGAAACATTCGTTGGATTGATCTTAAGCTGGACCCGACACTGACGCCAACCCCACAGGGAGGGCGAAAAGATGAAAGGTCAGAAAGGTTATGCGTTGGCTCAGGCCATCCACTTCGAACGGTTGCCGTCGCTGGGCGGTGTATGGCGTATGCTGCGGCGCTGGCGTCAACTGGCTCGCGAGCGGGCACAGCTGGCGCAACTGAATGATGCTGCATTGAAGGACCTGGGACTGTCCCGAGCTGATGTGTTGCAGGAGGCCGAGCGGCCGTTCTGGGATGACCCGCTGAAAAAGTGAGTAGTACATGACAGGAGTTGTTGAATGAACGCGGTGCGCAAGGGCTCCGATTTTTTCCTGTTCCAGCTGATGATGTTGTTATGCGCCATCTGGGGCAGTCAGCAGGTGGCGATCAAGCTGGCCGCGGACGATATCGCGCCCATGCTGCAGGTGGCCTTGCGCTCCGGCATCGCCGCCGTGCTGGTCGGCTTGCTCTTGCTGTGGCAGCGCGGATGGCGCGAATGGGTCAGCTCGACGTGGCTGGCTGGATTGCTGGCGGGCGTGTTGTTCGCACTGGAGTTCTTCTTCATCGCCCTTGGCCTGCACTACACCACGGCTTCGCATATGGCGGTATTTCTTTATACCGCGCCGATCTTCTCGGCGCTTGGGCTGCACTTTCTATTGCCCAGCGAGCGCTTGCGACGCCTGCAGTGGCTGGGTATCACCCTGTGTTTCGGCGGGGTGGTGATGGCATTTGGCGTCGGTGGCAATTGGGCTGAGGTCGATGCCGGTATGTTGCTGGGCGATGCGTTGGGGCTGTGCGCTGGCATGGCCTGGGGCGCGACCACGGTCGTCGTGCGGGGTTCGCGCCTGTCCGAAGCGCCGGCCGGGTTGACCCTTTTCTATCAGTTGGCGGTGGCGTTCGTGCTGCTGCTGGCCTATGCACTGATGGTGGTGGACCTGTCCCAGCTGCGTTGGACGCCTGTGGCCATCGCCAGCATTCTGCTGCAGGGCGTGGTGGTGTCGTTCTTCACCTACTTGACCTGGTTCTGGCTGCTGCGCCGCTACCTGGCCTCGAACATGGCAGTGTTCTCGTTCATGACCCCGCTGTTTGGCGTCACCTTCGGCGTGCTGGTGCTGGACGAACCGCTGACCCTGAACTTCATCATCGGCGCGGCGCTGGTGCTGTCGGGCATCACCCTGGTCAGCAGCGAGGCCTGGTTGCGCCGTCGCCTGGCGGGTTGGCGTGGCCTGCCGCAACAACCCTGACGCAAGGAGGCTGAAATTGCCCGCTTATCACTTGGCTCAACTGAACATCGCCTGGATGAAGGCGCCGCTGGAGTCACCAGATATGGCTGACTTCGTCGCCAATCTGGAGCGTATCAATGCGCTGGCAGAAGGTTCGCCCGGCTATGTCTGGCGTTTGCAGGACGAGGCGGGCGATGCCACGGCGATTCGTCCGTTCGGTGACGAGGTGTTGGTCAACATGTCGGTTTGGGAGGATGTGCAGTCGCTCAGTGACTACGTCTACAAATCGGCGCATACCGAGATGCTCAAGCGCCGTCGCGAATGGTTCGAACGCGTCGAGCAGGCGCATCAGGTGCTGTGGTGGGTGCCGGCGGGGCATCGGCCAAGCGTGACCGAGGCTGTCGAGCGCCTAGGTCATCTGCGCGAGCATGGCGCGACGGCGCAGGCCTTTACCTTCCGTCATGCGTTCGCGGCGCCAGCCTGATAGGCTGAGTCGCCATGACCCTTTCTCTTTCTCTCGCTGAAGCGCGCCGTCTGGCCCTGGCTGCCCAGGGTTTCGGACGTACGCCACGCGGCGCCGTTGGCCACAAGCACCTGCAGGCGCAGATCGAGCGTTTGGGCGTGTTGCAGATCGATTCGGTCAATGCCCTGGTGCGCTCGCACTACTTACCGGCTTTTTCCCGCCTCGGTCATTACCAGGCCGAGCACCTAGATGAACTGGCCTGGGGCCGCGCGCGGCGCCGGCGGCTGTTCGAATACTGGGGGCACGAAGCCTCCTTGTTGCCACTGGAGCTTTACCCGCTGCTGCGCTGGCGGATGCGCCGAGCGGCGGATGGGCAGGGCATCTATCGCGAGTTGGCGAAGTTCGGTGTCGAGCGGCGCGACGTTTTAGATAGCGTACTGCAGGCCGTGCGCGAGCGCGGCGCGCTCGGCGCCGGCAGCCTGTCCTCGCGTACCGAGAAGGCCGGCCCCTGGTGGGACTGGAGCGCGGAAAAGACGGCGCTGGAATGGCTGTTCGCCGCAGGCGAGGTGACGGTTGCCGGACGGCGTGGCTTCGAGCGGCTGTACGATCTGCCGGAGCGGGTCATTCCTGTGGAGGTGTTGAACCACCCGGACCAGGATGAGGCCGAAGCGCAGCGCCGCCTGTTGCTGCGTTCGGCCGATGCCTTGGGCGTGGCGACCGAGCGCGATTTGCGCGACTACTACCGGTTGGACGTCAGTGACAGCAAGCGCCGTATCGCCGAACTGGTGGAGGCGGGCGAGCTGCTGCCCGTCACGGTGCAGGGCTGGCGGCAGGCGGCCTATTGCCGGGGCGAACCGCGCATTCCCCGGCGTATTCGCCATAGTGCGTTGCTTTCACCGTTCGATTCACTGATCTGGGAGCGCGAGCGCACCGAGCGGTTGTTCGGCTTTCGCTATCGGCTGGAGATCTACACTCCGCAGGCCAAGCGCGTGTATGGCTACTACGTGCTGCCGTTTCTGCACCACGAACGCCTGCTGGCGCGAGTGGATCTGCGCAGCGAGCGCGCGGCCGGGCGCCTGGCAGTGCATGCCGTGCATCTGGAGGAAGCAGTGTTGAGTGAGGAGGCGCGTCTGGCGCTGGGCGATTCGCTGCGCGCGCTGGCGCATTGGCTGGGCCTGGCCGAGGTGTGGCTGGCGCCGAGCGTCAATCTGCGGAACTTGCTCGATTAGCCGCCGTTTTCCAGCAGGAACTTCAGTTCTCCGACGCGCTGGATATTCAGCTCCATCGGGCAGGTGTAGTACATCGGCGAGCCGACGTGCTTGCCCTGCAGGTCGCACTGGCCGTTGCGGTAGATCAACCAGGCCTTCTGCGCCGTTTCCAGCTGTTCGGCGTCCGCTGGCTGGCTTTCCTGCAGCTTGAGGAACAGCTGCTGGTAGACGCGGTTCATCTCCTTCTTCACCGTTTCCGACACACCTTCGGCGCAGCCGGCGACGCTGGCGTTGTTGATCATCCCGCTGGCGTCCAGGCAGGCCTGGTACTGCTTGTCGTAGTCACCCCAGACGCCGAGCGGCAGCAGTAGAGTGAGCGGTAGCAAGCCGTTACGCAGTATCGACATGGCAATCTCCCAATGAGACAGGGGCTGCACTGCGGCCCCTGAACCTGATGCTTACTTGGCCGCCAGGCGGGTGCGCATGTTGGCGGCGCGGTCGCTGGAGCCCGGGTGCGAGGAGAACATGCTGCTTTCGCCGCCGCCCAGCTTGGCCAGCTTCTCGAACGCGGTGACCAGGCCGTCGCGCGGGATGTTGCGCTGGGTCAGCAGGTCGAAGGAGAAGTTGTCGGCGGCGTTTTCCTGGCTTTGCGAGAACTGCGCGTTGACCAGTTGCTCACCCAGGGCGCCGAGCTGCGAGGCGGACAGGGCGGCGACGGAGGCATTGCCCGAAGCGGCTGCAGCATTGCGTGCGGCGGTGGTGGCGTAGGCGGTCTGCATGGCCTTCTTGCTGTGGCCAAGGGCGACGTGGCCAATCTCGTGGCCGAGCACGCCTTCCACTTCGTTGTCGGTCATCAGGTCCATCAGGCCGCTGTAGACGCGTACGCAACCGTTGGCCATGGCCCAGGCGTTGACTTCATCGGCCTGGTACACCTTGTAGGTGATCGGCGTGCCGTTGATCTGATGGCCGAGGTTGTTGGCGATCTTGTCCAGACGCTTGCTGTATGGGCTGTTCGGGCCAGCGATAGTGGCTTCGGCATCCATTTCGGCGCAGGCTTGGTCGGACATGCTGCGTACTTCGGCGTCGCTGAGGGTCGCGGCCTGTACGGCCATCAGGCCCGATTGCAGCATGGCGTCGGGAGACATGTTCTGGCAGCCAGTCAGCAATGCAGCGCTGGACAGGGCGAAAGCGGAGAGGGTGATGCGCAGTTGCATGGTCATCGTCCTTGTTGAGGGGTGTTGGCCGCGAGTCCTTTCCGGCTGGGTAGCATCTCTGGCACCTGCACGGTGCTCGCGTTGGGGCGGTATTATGCCGGATAGCGCACAAAAGAAGTGCGAGCCGGTTCGCGCCCTGGCCAGTGGCCAGGGCGCTGAGGGTCAGCGGCGTACCTGCTTCAGCGTCTCGGCGATCATGAAGGCCAGTTCCAGGGACTGGTCGGCATTCATGCGCGGGTCGCAGTGGGTGTGGTAGCGGTCGGACAGGCCGTCCTCGGTGATCGGGCGTGAACCGCCGATGCACTCGGTGACGTTCTGCCCGGTCATCTCGATATGGATGCCGCCGGCGTAGGTGCCTTCGGCCTGGTGCACGGCGAAGAACTGCCGCACTTCGCTGAGAATCTGCGCGAAATCGCGGGTTTTGTAGCCGCTGCTGGCCTTGATGGTGTTGCCGTGCATGGGGTCGGAGCTCCACAGCACCTGGCGACCCTCTTCCTTGACCTTGCGCAGCAGGCGCGGGAAGTGCGCTTCGACCTTGTCCGCGCCCATGCGCACGATCAGGTTGAGGCGACCCGGATCGTTGTCCGGGTTGAGGGTGTCGATCAGGCGGATCAGCTCGTCCGGGTCCATGCTCGGGCCGACCTTGACACCGATGGGGTTCTCGATGCCGCGCATGAATTCGATGTGTGCACCGTCCAGCTGGCGGGTGCGGTCGCCGATCCACAGCATGTGCGCGGAGCAGTCGTACCAGCGGCCGGTGAGGCTGTCGCGACGGACGAAGGCTTCTTCGTAGTTCAGCAGCAACGCTTCGTGGGCGGTGAAGAAGCTGGTTTCGCGCAGTTGCGGCGCGCTGTCCATGCCCACGGCGCGCATGAAGGCCAGGGTTTCGTCGATGCGACCGGCGAGCTGGTGGTATTTCTCGGCCAGCGCCGAGTTGGCGATGAAGTCGAGGTTCCACTGGTGCACCTGGTGCAGATCGGCGAAGCCGCCCTGGGCGAAGGCGCGCAGCAGGTTGAGGCTGGCGGTGGCCTGGTGGTAGGCCTGCATCAGGCGTTCCGGATCAGGTACGCGACTGGCGACGTCGAAACCGATGCCGTTGACGATGTCGCCGCGGTAAGCGGGCAGGGTGACGCCATCGATGGTTTCGCTGCCGGACGAGCGCGGCTTGGCGAACTGGCCGGCCATGCGCCCGACCTTGACCACCGGACAGCCCGCGGCGAAGGTCATTACGATGGCCATCTGCAGCAGCACCTTGAAGGTGTCACGGATTTTCGCGGCGGAAAACTCGGCGAAGCTCTCGGCGCAGTCGCCGCCCTGCAGCAGGAACGCGCGGCCCTGGGTAACCTCGGCGAACTGGCGGCGCAGCTCGCGCGCCTCGCCGGCGAATACCAGCGGCGGGTAGCCGGCCAGAGTTTGCTCGACGCGGGTCAAGTGCGCGGCATCAGGGTATTCAGGCTGCTGCTGGATGGGCTTGGCCCTCCAGCTTTCGGGGCTCCAGGCGTTCGACATGCTGCGTCTCTAGCGGTTGATCAGGCGGAGGCGCATGGTAACCGATAAGCCCCGCGGCCCCTACGTGTATTGGCTCATGACGCCGGGGCAGGCTCGAATGCCCGCGCAGGTAGCGTGCGCGGCGATACATCACGCGCTGGCAGGAAGCGTCCGTAGCGCTGCACCTTGCCCAGGTCATCCGGGTATTCCTGGCTGCGTCGATAGGCGATGCGGCCGTTGATCAGGGTCAGCGCGACCGCTGCATCGTTGCGTTTGACCACCCGCACAAGGCCGAGCACTTCCATCGGCGCTTCGTGCAGTTCATCCAGCGTATCGTCGAGCCCGGCGGGATCGATCAGCACCAGGTCGGCACGATCACCGACGCGCAGGTAGCCGGCATCGACGCCGATGAAGTCGGCCAGCTCGCCGCTGCAGCGGCGCACCGCCTTGCCCAGCTCCATGAATGGCTCGCCGGCCAATTCGGCGTCCCGCACGTACTTGAGAAAACGCAGGGGGAAGTTGTACTGGGCGATGGAACGCAGGTGCGCGCCGGAGTCGGCGAAGCCGGGGTGTGTCCAGGGGCTGGCCAGCAGCTTGCGCATGATCGCCTCGCGTTGGTTGCCGTAGCAGGTCGTCCATTTCAGCGCCTCGCGGTACTGGCAGGCCAGCTCGAAGTAGGCGTCTACCGCATCCAGGCCGCGCGCCTGGCCCAGTTGCTTGAAGTTCTTGCCGACCAGGCTGGCATCCGGGCATTCGGTCACCCAGCAATCGGAGAAATCGCGGTGCCACAGGCCCTTGGTCAGCACGGCCTTTACCTGCTTCTTGAACAGGGCGCGGAACGCTGGCTCCTTGACCTTGGCGTAGAGCTCATCCGGGTCCTTGATGTTGCGCAGGATCTCGCCGGCACCGAATTCCTCGAAGGCATTCACGTTGAGTCCTTCCAGGCGCAAGGTGAAGGGCGCCGGCAGGGTCTGCCAGCGGAAGTGGCCGCGTAGCAGCCTGTTCGCCAGCCAGCCAGAAAGGCGGGTGAAACGGTGCAGCAGCGGCTGCGACTTTAGATCCAGCGCTGTGAGCATGGTGCATTTCAGCGGTTTCCTGAACCAGCCATGGGCCTGCCAGAGGAAGGCGAACACGTTGACCTTGGTCACCGCGTTCGGTGCGCCCTGTAACACCGCGCCGCGCCGCCGCAGCACGGCGAACAGACGGGAGAACTCCTTCCAACTGGCGAAGGTCGACGGTAACGGGCTGGACCAGGCGCGGTCGCCGTCCATCTTGTCCAGCCGCGTGGTCATTACCGACAGGCCGATACAGCCAGCGTCCAGCGCCTCTTCGAGCAGTTGCTCCATACGCGTCAGTTCGGCTTCGCTCGGCGTCACCCGGCTGGTGGCGCGCTCCAGGCCCATCACCGCCACGCGCAGCTCGGAATGGCCGAGAAAGGAATTGATGTTCGGCCCCAGCGGCAACTGGTCGTAGAAGGCGCGATAACCAGCGGCATCGCGCCAGGTTTTCTTTTCCTTGAGGATCGGCAGCACGTACTCGCGCGGCACCGCTTCGACGCGGGTGAACAGGTCGGAGCAGTCCTCGGCGTCGGCCAGCACCATGCTGATGGAGCAGGAGCCGATGGTCACGCTGGTGACGCCATGGCGCACCGACTCCTTCAGTGCGGGTGCGGCGATCACCTCGGCATCGTAGTGCGAGTGGATCTCCAGGAAGCCGGGGGTGAGCCACTGGCCCTTGGCGTCGATCACCTCAGGGCAACCGGCCTCGTCCAGTGGGCTGAGGCTGAGTACCTCGACCTTGCCGTCACGGATACCGATATGGCGGATTGCGCCCGGCGCGCCGGTGCCGTCGAAGTACAGGCCGTTGTTGATGATGATGTCGTAGCTCATGGCAGTCTCCAGGGCGCCAGCAGCAGAATGCCGGTGACCAACAGCAGGATGTAGATGGCGAGGCGGAAACGACGCTCGTCGAAGCGTCGATGCAGGCGTTCGCCCAGCCACACGCCGAGAAGCAGAAGCGGGGCGTAGGTGAGTACCTGAGGCAGCGCCGGCAGCAGGCGGCCGTCGAGCAGAAAGGCGAGGGTAAGCAGGCTGTTGAGGGTGAACCAGACAGTGACCAAGGTGGCGCGCAGCCGCGTCTTGTCCAGTTGGGTGCCGGCCAGGCCGTAGACCAGCAGCGGGCCGCCCGAGGCGAACAGTCCATGGCTAAGTCCGGCAGCCATGGTAATGCAACGGGTCAGCCAGGTCGGGCGTTGCGGCAGTGCGCTTGCCCGGCGCAGGCGCCACAGTTCGCGGCCGGCGAACCAGACGATCAGCGCACCGAAGCCGACCTTCAACGCCTGGGTGTCCAGATAAGGCAGCAGCCAATAGCCGAGCAGCGTGCCGATGAGCATGCCGGGCAGCAGGGTACCAAGCAGCAGGCGGCGGTCGATCTGCTGCCAGTGGCGATGCACCAGGTAGCCGGTCATGCAGATGTTCAGTGGAACCAGGATCGGCAGCAATTGATCGATGGGCAGCAGCAATGCACCGAGCGACAGGGCGATGACCACGCTGCCAAAGCCTGTAATGGCTTCCAGGGTGTAGGCCAGCAGAATGAAGCCGCCGAGGGCGTAGGGCGCCAGGGCCATCAGGTGATCTCCCCGGCGAAACGCTGGCTCATCTTGCGGTGGTACAGCGCCGGCGCCAGGCGCCAGAGCAGGCTCGCCAGCCAGCTGCCACGATCAGGGAACAGGCGTTCGCGGCGCTGCTGCAGTGCATCGAGAATCAGACTTGCCATCCAGTCGGCGCCGCGAATCCTGCCGATGGTCGAGCGGGCATGGCCGGCCGGTTTGCCGTCGCCGCCCAAGGCATTGCGGTCGATGGGCGTATCGAGAAAGCTCGGATAGACCATCAGCAGGCCGATGCCGTCACGGGCGATCTCGGCGCGCAGCACCTCGAAGGCCTGGCCCAGGGCGCTTTTTGCGGCGCAGTAACCGGCGCGGCCGAGCACCGGCATCCAGCCGGCCATGGAGCCGATGGCGACCACCTTGCCGCGGCTTTCACGCAGCAGCGGCAGGGCGGCCAGGGTCAGTTCCAGCGGTGCGTGATAGTCCACCGCCATGACCTTGCGAAATACCACAGGATCGGTGCGCAGCGTGGGCGAGCGGTGGGTGATGCCGGCGTTGTTGATCAGCACGTCCAACCGGCCGAATCTCTGCCGGCAGCCGTCGAGCAGGCGTGCATGCAACTCGGGGTAGGTGATGTCGCCAGCAAGGGTCAGCACGCGCTCGCTGCCCAGTTCATCGGCGCGAGCCGCGAGACCGCTGGCATCGATATCGGTGAGCAGCAGGGCATCGCCACGTGCGTGACAGGCGCGCGCCAGTTGCCAGCCCAGGCCGCTGGCGGCGCCAGTGATCAGAACCACGCGCATCATCGCTCTCCTGTGCTGGGCAAAGGCGTCAGCCCAGTGCTGGTTTCAGGCGGTCTGCGTGACCAGAGCCAGGCCAGGCTGAGGCCGGACACCAGATGCCAGCAACCCCAGAACGCAGCAATCAGCAACATGCCGCTGGCCTGCGGGAAGAAGGTGAAGATGATCACCAGACCCAGCGCCGAATTCTGGATACCCACCTCCAGCGTCAGGGCGCGGCGGTCGGCCACCGGCAGCCCGCTCAGGCGTGCGCTGAGGTAGCCAATGCTCAGCGCCAGGGCGTTGTGCGCCACCACCAGCCAGAAGAACAGATGGAAATGCCGAGTGAACTGCTCGAGGTTGCGGCTGAAGGCCAGTGCGACGAAACCGAGCATTACCAGCAAGGCGAACAGGCGCAGGGGCTTTTCCACTTTCAGCGTCAGTTGCGGGAAGCGTCGGCCGATCCACATGCCTGCCAGCAGAGGCAGGCCGAGTACCAGCAGTACGAGCAGCAGCAAGCTCAGCGGGTCCAGTTCGATCTGCGTCAGCAACGGCCGCGTATGCGGATTGAGCCAGGCATAAAGGGCGAAGTTGAGTGGTGTCAGCACGCTGGCGACGACGCTGGAAACGGCGGTCATGCTCACCGACAGCGCGACGTTGCCGCGCGCCATCCAGGTCATGATGTTGGAGAAGCTCCCGCCTGGGCAGGCGGCGATCAGGGTCATGCCCAGCGCCAGTTGTGGTTCGATGGCCAGGGCCCAGCAGACCAGGCAGGTCAGCGCCGGCAGCAGCAGAAATTGCGCCAGCATGCCAATCACCGGGGCCTTGGGCGCGCGGGCGATGCGGCGGAAGTCTTCGGCGCGCAGGTCCAGGGAAACGCCGAACATCATCAACGCAACGATCAGGTTGATCAGCACCAGGCTGCTGGGGTCAAAGGCGATATTCACCTGTTCCATGCTCATGCCCCCTGCGCAGCGAGTACGCCGTCGTTGGCCAGCTCACGGCGCAGGGCGGCGCTGTGTTCGGCTATGCGTCTACGATAGCTGTCCTTGTGCACGTAATAGGCCATGCGCTCCAGTTGCAGGTAGCGATAGCCGCCATCCAGGCGCTGGCTGGCTCGAGCGCGAATGGTCTGGCGCAGGGCCTGAGCGGCGGCGCTGCCGGCCTGCAGTTGACGGATATACAGCGCGACCAGCTCCGCCTGCTCGTCACGACCCTGCCAGCCCAGGCCGGAAGCTTCGACCATGCCGAGCATGAACAGGTCGTCGTGCTCGGGGTGGAAGACATTGAGGTACAGCTGCGGTGCACCGGCCTCTTGCGGCCAGTTCAACTCGTCGCGGGCGATGAAGGGGTAGTCGAGCTTGTAGCCGGTAGCCATGAGGATCAGGTCGTATTCGGCCTGTTCGCCGTTGGCGAAGGTCACGCCTTGCCCGCTCACCGACTGGATGTCGCCCCGAGGGTGGATATCGCCGTGGCCGATATGGTGCAGCACCAGCGAGTTCATTACCGGGTGAGATTCGTACAGGCGGTAGTCCGGGTCGGGCAGGCCGTACTGCGAGGGTTTGCCGACCAGGGCGCGCACCAGCAGACCGTCGACCAGTTGTTTGAGACGGCGCGGTAGCTTGATCGCACCGCCGAAGGTATCGGTGGGTTTGCCGAGGATGAACTTGGGCAGGAAGTGATAGCCACGGCGTACCGAGAGGTCGACCGAGGCGGCGCGATGCACGGCATCGACGGCGATATCGCAGGCCGAGTTGCCGCAGCCGACCACCAGCACCCGTTTGCCAGCGAATATATCCGCGCTCTTGTAGGCATTGGAGTGCAGCAACTCGCCGGAGAAATCACCGGGCAGGCGCGGCAGGTTGGGCGTATGCAGGGTGCCATTGGCGATCAGTACGCCCTTGAAGTGCCATTCGCGCTGCTCGCCGTTGCGCTCGCTGATCAGCTTCCAGCCATGCTGCTGGCGCTGCACCTGCAGCACACGGGTGTCGAACTGGTAATGCTCGTAGAGACGAAACTGCCTGGCGTAGTCGCGAAAGTAGCGGCGCATTTCGCTGTGGTGCGGGTAGGGCGCCACCTCGGCGCGCATGGGGAATTCACGAAATTCGGTGGTGCCCTTAGAGGAGATCAGGTGCGCCGATTGGTACATGCTGCTGTGCGGGTTATCGATATCCCACAGGCCGCCAACGTCGCTGTGCAGCTCGAAGCCGACGAAATCGATGCCGTACTTCTTCAATTGCCGTGCCGTGCACAGGCCCATGGGGCCGGCACCTATGATGGCGTACATGGCGAACCTCGTTATTGTTATGAGTGCAGCGCAAGTGTTGGAATTATTGCGTGACCGGGGGCGGCTGCTTCAATGACAATCGGCGCCTTTAGCCCGGTTGTTGTGGTACGGGATGTCACTGTGGGGAGGTTTCGATGCCAGGGTTGCCGCCGGACGACGAGTTGCAACTGCAGGACGAGGTTCTGCTGGCCGAAGTGCGCGATGCCTTCGGGGTGATCCGTGTGGTGCAGATCGGTGCCTATCGCTTTCTCGAGTTCGGCGATGCCATCGAGCAGAGCTGCGTGTTTCAGGGTGATCCGAGCTGGCTGGAGTACGACTACACCCGCGCCATGCTGCTGGGCGCGCTGTGTCACGACGAACCGGAAACCGCGCTGTTCCTGGGGCTGGGCGCCGGCAACCTGACCCAGGCCTGCCTGAAATTCCTGCCGCTGGAGGACGTCGAGGCCATCGAATTGCGCCCGGACGTGCCGCGCCTGGCCATGGAGTTTCTCGGCCTGGACGACGATCCACGGTTGACCATTCGTATCGGTGATGCCACCGAGCTGCTCGACAGCGCGGAAACCGCCGATTTGATCTTTCTCGACCTGTACACCGACCAGGGGCCGGGCGCCGGGCATCTGGCCTGGCGCTTTCTCGAGCGCTGCCGCGAAAAACTCAACCCAGGTGGCTGGCTGATCATCAACCAATGGGCGGGCAACGACGGCAAGCCGCTTGGCGCGGCATTGCTGCGCGGTCTCTACCATCGCCACTATTGGGAGTGCCCGGTGAAGGAGGGCAACGTGGTGCTGCTGATCCCCGCCGACCTCGAGCAGAGGCTGGACCTGGGACGCCTGCAGATGCGTGCCGGCGAACTGGCACCAAGCCTGGGTTATTCGCTGCAACCGCTGATCGAAGCGTTGCGTCCGGCCACTTGATGCGCCGTTGAGCGGCTGGATGCATGCCAATCGATAAAAACCAGCACCCGAGTCAGGATTTTCCGGTATAGTACGCGCCGGCCAATTTTCTGGCCACGTTCAGGTAGCGCAACTCGCCCGGGAAATTAAACCCGGCAGCCAGTCCCCAGCGGACTATCCTTGACGATTCACTTTCATCACGTTTTCGCAAATCCCCGCCGACCAGGCTGCCAGGGTGACCCAAAAGGTCTTACACGGCATGCGCAGCTTTGGAACATGGGTCTTTGCGGATGCACTTGAGGCAGACCCATGACCCAGGAAATCGGCGGCTTCGCCGCGCTCGGACTTCACCCCAATATTCTCGCCGCTCTGACCGCTGTCGGTTACGAAGAGCCGTCTCCGATCCAGTCGCAGGCCATTCCGGTGATTCTCGCCGGCCACGACATGATCGGCCAGGCGCAGACCGGTACCGGTAAAACCGCAGCCTTCGCGCTGCCGCTGCTGTCGAAAATCGACACTGCCAAGCGCGAGCCGCAGGTGCTGATCCTGGCGCCGACTCGTGAGCTGGCCCTGCAGGTTGCCACCGCCTTCGAAACCTACTCCAAGCAGATGCCTGGCCTGAACGTCGTTGCCGTATACGGTGGCGCACCGATGGGCCCGCAGCTCAAGGCTATTCGCCAGGGCGCTCAGGTCATCGTCGCCACGCCGGGTCGTCTTGTCGACCACCTGCGTCGTGACGAGAAAGTGCTGTCGACCATTCAGCATCTGGTACTCGACGAAGCTGACGAGATGCTCAAGCTGGGTTTCATGGATGACCTCGAAGTGATCTTCGAGGCCATGCCGGAAAGCCGCCAGAGCGTGCTGTTCTCCGCCACGCTGCCGCATTCGATCCGTGCCATCGCCGAAAAGCACCTGCGCGAACCGCAACACGTCAAGATCGCTGCCAAGACCCAGACCGTCTCGCGTATCGAGCAGGCGCACCTGATGATCCATGCCGATCAGAAGACCAACGCCGTGCTGCGCCTGCTGGAAGTCGAGGATTTTGACGCGCTGATCGCTTTCGTACGCACCAAGCAGGCTACTCTGGACCTGGCTGCTGCCCTGGAAGCCAAAGGCTTCAAGGCCGCTGCGCTGAACGGCGACATCGCCCAGAATCAGCGTGAGCGCGTGATCGAGTCGCTCAAGGATGGCCGCCTGGACATCGTCGTCGCGACTGACGTTGCTGCTCGTGGTATCGACGTGCCGCGCATCACCCACGTGTTCAACGTCGACATGCCGTACGACCCGGAGTCCTACGTACACCGTATCGGCCGTACCGGCCGCGCCGGTCGCGATGGTCGTGCGCTGCTGCTGGTGACCCCGCGTGAGCGTCGCATGCTGCAGGTGATCGAACGTGTCACCGGGCAGAAGGTCGGTGAGGTCAAGCTGCCGAACGCCCAGCAAGTGCTCGATGCCCGTATCAAGAAGCTGACCAGCAGCCTGGCGCCGCTGGTGGCCGATGCTGAAGCCAGTCATGGCGACCTGCTCGACCGTCTGACTGCCGACATCGGTTGCAGCCCACGCGCTTTGGCCGCTGCGCTGCTGAAGAAGGCCACCAATGGTCAGGCGCTGGATCTGGCTACCGTCGAACGCGAGCAGCCGCTGGTGCCGGGTGTTGGTGGTGCTCCACGTGAGCGCCGTGAACGTGACGGCGAGCGTGGTGGTGAGCGCGGCGAATACCGCGAGCGCCGTGCGCCGATGCCGCTGGCCGAAGGCCGTGTGCGTTGCCGCACTGCACTGGGTACTCGCGACGGTATCGCCGCGAAGAACCTGCTCGGCGCCATCCTCAACGAAGGTGGTCTGGCTCGCGAAGCGATCGGTCGTATCCAGATTCGCGAAACCTTCAGCCTGGTCGAGCTGCCGGAAGACGGCCTGGACCGTCTGCTCGGCAAGTTGAAAGATACCCGCGTTGCTGGCAAGGCGCTGAAACTGCGTCGCTATCGCGAGGATTGATCCGCCAGGCTTGATGCCTTGTCACTGGATCAGCAAAAACGCCGCGCCCTTTACAAGGCGCGGCGTTTTTATTTGCGCGAGACTGGTTAGCTGGTTTCACTAAGATTGGCCTTGGGCGCCAGGCGCTCGAACACCTCGGGCGTCAACGCCGCTTCGCCGGCTTCGTCGAGCACTTCACGCGGGTGCTCGCTGCCGGGGATGCTGCTGTCGAGCATGCTCAGCAGTTGTGCGCCTCGCGCTGTCAGCACGAAGTTTTCGCCGTTGCCGCCTTGATCTTCCGGGCGCGGCTCGATGAAGCCGTTCTCCAGCAGGCGCGCTTCGTAGCGAGTGGCCTCGGCGCGCAGGTGATCGAGGTCATGTACTGGATCGCCAGCGCTTTCCTGTTCTGCTGCCAGGTCTTCGGCGTAGCGGCGTGGGGCAAACGGTTTGCCAGCGGAGTTCTGCGCCTCGTGCAGCAGGCGCTCGATCAGGTCCCAGTCGTGCTTCATGGCTGTCTCTCCCTATGCGGTGGACTCATAAGGTCCGACTCCGCCCATGCGCTGGGGTTCGACTTGAATGACTCGAGTGGAGCGCGCAAAGCAAAACGCCCCGAACCAGTCGGGGCGTTTGGGGCGTTCCAGTTGCCGTGATTAGGCGCGGCGACGGAACAGTGGTTGTGGCTGATCGGCCGAAGCCTGGTAAACCTCGCTGTAGTCCTCGAAGGCCTTCAGCGCATCGTACGGGTCCTTGTCGGCACGCACGGCGAAGGCGTCGAAGCCGACGCGGCGCAGGGCGAACAACTGGTCGCGCAGGACGTCGCCGATGGCGCGGACTTCACCTTTGTAGTCGTAGCGGGTACGCAGCAGGTAGGCGGTGGAGGAGTGGCGGCCGTCGGTGAAGGCCGGGAATTCGAGGGCGATCACCTGGAAGTGCGCCAGATCATCGGCAATTTCCTCGATCTCGTCGCCAGCTTCCAGCCACACGCCAAGGCCGCCGTCGCGGGCCTTGAGGGCGTGAGCATGCTCGCGCCACAGGGTCAGCGGGACGATGATGTCGTCGCAGTTGGGGATGACGTCCAGGGTCACGTCCTTGGCCAGCAGGTGCCAGGTTTCGTCGACCACCTGACCGTTCTTAATGATTCGCTGCATAGACGCGCTCCTTGAACGGGTCGATACCGACACGGCGGTAGGTGTCGAGGAAGCTTTCCTCTTCTGTGCGTTGTTCGACGTAGACCTTGATGATCTTGTCGATCACATCGGCCATGTCCGCTTCGGCGAAGGACGGGCCGAGGATCTGCGCCAGGCTGGCGTCACGGCCGGCGCTGCCGCCGAGCGAGACCTGATAGAACTCCTGGCCCTTCTTGTCGACGCCGAGGATGCCGATATGGCCAACGTGGTGGTGACCACAGGCGTTCATGCAGCCGGAGATGTTCAGGTCGATATTGCCGATGTCGAACAGGTAGTCGAGGTCATCGAAGCGGCGCTGAATTGCTTCGGCAATCGGGATCGACTTGGCGTTGGCCAGCGAGCAGAAGTCGCCACCCGGGCAGCAGATGATATCGGTCAGCAGACCGACGTTCGGCGTGGCGAAGCCCTGCTCGCGCAGTTCGCCCCACAGGGTCAGCAGCTGACGCTGCTCGACGTCGGCGAGGATGATGTTCTGGTTATGGCTGTTGCGCACTTCGCCGAAGCTGTAGCGATCGGCCAGGTCGGCGATGGCATCGAGCTGCTTGTCGGTGACGTCGCCCGGCGCCACGCCAGTGGGCTTGAGCGACAGGGTCACGGCAACGTAGCCGGGCTTCTTGTGGGCGAAGGTGTTGCGTTCGCGCCAGCGGGCGAAGCCTGGATGCTCGGCGTTCTGCTGGGCGAGCAGGGCGTCTTCGTCCTGCAGGGCCAGGTAGGCCGGGTCGACGAAGTGTGCGGCAACGCGCGCGACTTCGGCTTCGGTCAGGGTGCTCGGACCATCCTTGAGGTGTGCCCATTCGGCGTCCACGCGCTGCGCGAACACTTCCGGGGTCAGCGCCTTGACCAGAATCTTGATGCGCGCCTTGTACTTGTTGTCGCGACGTCCATAGCGGTTGTACACACGCAGGATGGCGTCGAGATAGCTGATCAGGTGCTGCCACGGCAGGAATTCGTTGATGAAACTGCCGACGATCGGGGTACGGCCCAGGCCGCCACCGACGGAAACACGGAAGCCCAGCTCGCCGGCGGCGTTCTTCACCGCCTCCAGGCCGATGTCATGCACTTCGATGGCAGCGCGGTCGCCCACTGCGCCGTTGACGGCGATCTTGAACTTGCGCGGCAGGTGGCTGAACTCGGGGTGGAAGGTCGACCACTGACGGATGATTTCGCACCAGGGGCGCGGATCGACGATCTCGTCCTTGGCCACACCGGCGAACTGGTCGGTGGTGGTGTTGCGGATGCAGTTGCCGCTGGTCTGGATGGCGTGCATCTGCACGGTGGCCAGCTCGGCGAGAATTTCCGGCACGTCTTCCAGCTCCGGCCAGTTGTACTGGACGTTCTGCCGGGTGCTGATGTGGGCATAGCCTTTGTCGTAGTCACGGGCGATGCGCGCAAGCACGCGAACCTGGGCGGACGACAGCAGGCCGTAAGGCACGGCGACGCGCAGCATCGGCGCGAAACGCTGGATATACAGACCGTTCTGCAGGCGCAGCGGACGGAATTCCTCACCGCTCAGCTCTCCGGAGAGATAGCGGCGGGTTTGATCGCGGAACTGCTTGACGCGATCCTCGACGATCTGTTGATCGTACTGGTCATATACGTACATGAAGGGTCCTGTTTTCAGGCTACTTACTGCCAATCAGCGCGCACGGCCGCGCACTCCCCGAGGAGCCGGGGCACGATACCAGCTCAGGTTTATGCGTAAAAGTGATGTTTGAATATATAAACCTGAGTTTAAGGAATAAGACTACCCCAGAGCATAACCAGATGGTTTGAGCGATGGCTCAGGCTGGTCTTAAATGCAGTGTGCACCACCCAAAAGCACAAGAAGAGGGGGAACCATGAACGAACACACCGAAGTGGAAAATTCCGACAGCGTCACCGATGCCTGGGCGATCTTTTGCCTGATCCTTCTTGCGGTAGGTACTGCGGTCTTCTGGGTCAGCGGACAGTGAGGATAAAGGCCGACGCGCATTAGCGGTCGGCCTTTTGTCATTTGCGCCCTATACTGCGCCCCGGTTAATTGGGGAGGGGTGCCGTGATCCGTTGGGTGTTGGGCCTGTGGCTATTGCTGTGCTGCGCATCGGTGACAGCACAACCTCGTGCGCCGTTAGTGATCTTCCTCAATCCCGGCTATTCCGACGAGCCATTCTGGAGCGATTACTCCCGCTACATGCAGGACGCCGCCGGCGATCTTGGCATGGAGCTCAAGGTGCTCTATGGCGAACGCGATCCTGTGCGGATGTTGGCCAATGCTCGGCAGGTCCCCGATGGCGAGCATCCCGATTATCTGATCTTCACCAACGAGCAATTTCAGGGACCAGTGGTGTTGCGCTTGTTCGAGAACAGCGCGGTCAAGCTGTTTGCTCTTCATAGCACCCTGACTGACGAACAGCAGGCACTGATCGGTGGGAGTCGCGAGCGCCACCGCAACTGGTTGGGAAGTCTGGTACCCAATGATGAAGAGGCCGGATACCTGATGGGGCGTGACCTGATCGCCCTCAATGAGGGACAGCCCGCCGAGTTGCTGGCGTTTTCCGGGGTCAAGCAAACGCCTTCCTCCATCCTGCGCCTGGCGGGCCTGCAGAGGGCCTTGAATGAAGCACCGCAGATCAAGCTGATGCAGGCCGTGCACGGTGAATGGCAGGAGCAACGCGCCTATGAGCAGGCGGTAAGCCTTTTGCCACGCTATCCGGGTGTGAGTCTGGTCTGGTCTGCCAACGATGCAATGGCATTTGGCGTGATGCGTGCGGCTGATGAGCTGGGCAGAGATCTGCGCTATGCCGCCCTGAACAACTCGACTCGGGTGCTGCAGGCGCATATCGATGGGCGAATCGATGTGCTGGCGAGCGGCCACTTCATCCTCGGAGCCTGTGCCATGGTGATGCTCAGTGACCACGGACGTGGTTTGGATTTCATCACGCGCGGCGGCGAAAACCAGGTGGCATCTTTACTGCGCGTGGTTGACAAAGAGCAGTCGGAGAAACTGCTGAAACGCCTCGCCCGGCCGGATATCGGCCTGGACTTTGGTCAATTCAGCCTGCTCAAGCACCCGGAGCAGTCGCGCTACGACTGCTCGATCGCCTCCCTGCTGGAGTGATCAGCCGGTCGCCAGGTGCAGGATCAGTTTCACCGCTGCCAGTAATACAACCACGAACAAGGCGGTGAAGAGCACGCCGAGCAGGATGAAGTGGCTGGGCTTGCCGCGGCTGAAGTCGCGGCTACGGTTCTTCCCGCTCTGTACGCCAAGGGCAGCGGCCAGCACGCTATGCAGCATTTCGCGCAGGGTCAGCGGGGCCTGTTGGGGGTCTTTGTCCTGATCACTCATGGTCAGCCTCTCCGTCGGTCCTGCAAGCATAGTCCGCAACCGCCACGCCAGCACTAGGGGCTAGGCTGGCTGCGGCGAATCAGGCAATCTGCGCGAGCGCTGACCACCGACTTTGACCATGCCTGACGATCTTTTTGCTGACGATGCCGCGCAGACCGAGCGCACCCGCGAAACCATCCTGCGCTACCACCTGAGCTGGAAGCACCGCGACCTCGACGCGGTAATGGCGCTGTATCACCCGCAGATCGAGTACAACGACTTCTATCAGCAGCGCTGCATGCGCCTGGGCGAACTGCGTGAGTACGTCGAGAACAACCTGCCGCGCCGCCCTGGCGAGCTGCTGGAGCATGTCGACCGTATCCGCATCGACGGTCATACCGCGTTCATCCAGTACTGCACCAGCCTGCAGGGCGGGGAAGGGCTGGTGTCGTTCCGCACCGGTGAAGCCATCACCGTGCGTGATGGGTTGATCTGGCGCATCAACGAATACGCCACGCTGGTACGTGAGGCGCGTGGTGTCGGCGAGGCTGTCAGTTCACGCCCTGCCATCAGCCGCCTGGGGCTGTCGACCCGCCAGCTCGGCCAACTGGCGCAGGACCTGCAGGACTACTTCCAGCGCAGCCAGCCGTTTCTCGACCCTGAACTGGACCTGCAGCAGGTGGCCGCTGCGACGGGTTACAGCCGTAACCAGATCTCCCACCTGCTCAACCAGGTGCTGGGCGAGAGCTTCTACCGCTACGTCAACCGCGCCCGCCTGCAGTACCTGCTCGATGGCTTGCAGGCGGGCAGCGACCTCAAGCGTATCGATGAGCTGGCTTTTGCGGCGGGTTTCAACTCGCTGTCGGCCTTCTACAGCTGCTTCAAGCGCCATACCGGGCTGTCGCCAACAGCCTACCTCAAGCAGATTTCCGCGCGGGCACGCACGCAAGACAACCACTGATCGCCACGACTAGCCTTGGGTCATCGATTGATGACGGAGGCGTGGATGAATCCCTGGCGCAACATCAGTCTGTGGATGGATCAGCTCGATGATCCGCTGCAGGCGCGGCCCAGCCTGCAAGCCGAGCTGCATGCCGACGTGGTGATCATCGGCGCGGGTTACACCGGCCTATGGACAGCCTATTACCTCAAACGTCAGGCGCCGCAGCTGCGCGTGGTGATTCTGGAAGCCGAGACCGCCGGTTTCGGTGCGTCCGGGCGCAATGGCGGCTGGTTGATGGGCAACCTGCTCGGCGAGGATCGCTTGTTGGCCGGCCTGCCGGCGTCCGAGCGCAAGGCGAGCTTCGACCTGTTGCACGGCATTCCCGATGAAGTGGCCTCGGTGGTCGCCCGCGAGGGCATCGACTGCGACCTGCGCAGGGGCGGTGTGCTGTATTGCGCGGCGCGCTACCCCGAGCAGGAGGTGCGCCTGCGTGAGTACCTTAAAGAGCTGCGTGCGCTGGGCCTGAGCGAAGACGACTACCGCTGGCTGCCGCCGAGCGAACTGGCTGCCCAGTTGCGCGTGGCCAATGCCTACGGCGCGCTATACAGCCCGCATTGCGGGACGATCCAGCCGGCCAAGCTGGTGCGGGGCCTGGCACGCTGCGTCGAGGGGCTGGGCGTCGAACTCTACGAGTGCAGCCCGGTGATCGACTGGCAGCCCGGCCTGGTGCGCACGGCTCACGGCCGGGTCACGGCTGATTGGGTGGTGCCGGCCATCGAGGGCTATGCCGCCACTTTGCCGCCGTTGGGCAATCACCAGTTGCCGGTGCAGAGCCTGATCGTTGCCACCGAGCCACTGCCGGCGGACGTCTGGGCTGGTATCGGCCTGGAGCACGGGCAAGCATTCAGCGAATTCAGCCGCCAGGTCACCTACGGCCAGCGCAGCCTCGATGACCGTCTGATCTTCGGTGCGCGCGGTGGCTACCGCTTCGGCGGGCGCCTGCGCAGCGATTTCAATCTCACTGAAGACGAGCTGGGGCTGCGCCGCTACCTGATGGGGGAAATCTTCCCGCAGTTGCGCAATGTGCGCTTCACCCATTCCTGGGGCGGCAATCTGGGTATGGCGCGGCGTTTCCAGCCGCACATGTTGCGCGACACGCGCAGCCGCATCGCGCTGTCTGGCGGTTATGGCGGCGAGGGCGTCGGTGCCACCAACCTCGGCGGGCGCACCCTGGCCGACCTGATTCTCGGGCGTGACAGCGAATTGCTGCGCCAGCCCTGGGTATTGAGCGACAGCCCGATTTCCAGCCTGAGGCGCTGGGAGCCCGAACCCTGCCGCTGGCTCGGTTACAACGCGATCATCCGCAGCTTCGTGCATGAGGACGAAGTCCTCGCCAACCCGCGCAGCCCGGCCTGGCGCCGGCGTCTGGCGCAAGCGGTGGCGGCCCGTATGGAAAGCCTGATGGGCTGAGTGAATGCCAGCCGTTCCTTTATCCGGAGTACCAATGAACATCACCCATTTTCGCAACACCCCCAACGTCGCTCTGGATGAGTCCAATCCGGTCGCCGTCCCCCTGAGCGAGCCGGTGGCGATCACGTCGACCACCAGTGTCGAGCGCAGTGATGGCGTGGAAACCGGTATTTGGGAGTGCACGCCGGGGCGCTGGCGCCGGCAGATCGTGCAGCAGGAGTTCTGCCACTTCGTCGCCGGACGTTGCACCTTCACCCCGGACGGCGGCGACCCCATCGAGATTCGTGCCGGCGACGCGCTGATGATGCCGGCCAATACCCTCGGCATCTGGGACATACAAGAAACGGTGCGCAAAACCTATGTGCTGATCTTCTGATCAGCACCTTTTCAGTGACTGCCTAGAACAACAACTCACGAGGTATCCCATGCTGAAGAAACTCCTGCCGTGCCTGATCCTGGCCGGCACCGCCCATGCCGCTGATAGCGTGCGCATCTATAACTGGACCGATTACATCGCCCCGGACACCCTCAAGCAGTTCGAGAAGAGCAGCGGCCTGGGCACTCATTACGACGTCTACGACAGCAACGAGACGCTGGACGCCAAGCTCATGGCCGGTCGCTCCGGTTACGACGTGGTGTTCCCCTCCAACCATTTCATGGCTCGGCAGATCGAGGGCGGCGCGCTGAAGAAACTCGACCGCAGCAAGCTGCCGAACTGGAACAATCTCAATCCGGTGCTGATGAAGGCGCTGGAAGTGAACGACCCGGGCAACGAGCACGGTTTCCCTTATCTGTGGGGCAGTACCGGGATCGGCTACAACGTCGACAAGGTGCGCGCGGTGCTCGGCGATGACGTGAAGATGGACAGCTGGGACGTCCTGTTCGATCCGGCCAAGCTGGCCAAGCTCAATGAATGCGGCGTCGCCATCCTCGACAACGGCCCGGAGATGCTGCCGATCGCCTTGCATCACCTGGGCTTGCCACATCACAGCAAGAACCCCGAGGACTACAAGCGCGCCGAAGCGCTGCTGATGGAAATGCGCAAGAACGTGCGCTACTTCCATTCATCCAAGTACGTCGGTGACCTGGCCAACGGCGAGATCTGCATGGCGGTCGGCTTCTCCGGCGACATCATGCAGGCTGGCGCTCGCGCCGCTGAAGCGGGCAACGGGGTGAAGATCCAGTACGAGATTCCCAAGGAAGGCGCGCCGATCTGGTTCGACATGGTGGCTATGCCTGTCGATGCCAGCAACGAAGAGGGTGGTTATGCCTACATGAACTACCTGCTGCAGCCAGAGGTGATGGCGGCCATCAGCAATCATGTGAAGTACGCCAATGGCAACGCCAAGGCCGATGGTCTGGTCGACCCGGCGCTGAAAGCCGATCCGACCGTGTATCCACCGGAGGCGGTGATGGACAAGCTGTACACTCTTGAGGCCATGCCGCTGAAGATCGACCGGGTGCGCACGCGTATCTGGAGCAAGGTCAAGAGCGGCGTGTGAGCGCTGGGCTCCCGCCTTCGCGGGAGTGACCGTGAGTTTTTCAGAACCTCCTGATGCAGCTCTGAAACAAAAAAACGCCGCAAGCCTTTGCAGGTTCGCGGCGTTATTTTTTCCTGTAGGAGCGAGCTCTGCTCGCGAACAAAAAGCGCAGGCCTCGCTCCTACGACAAGATCATCCAGGCATCAGACCTTGAAACGCCCCAGCAGACGATCCTGCTGGCCAACCTGTTCCACCATCGAGCCGCACTGACGCACCTGCTGTTCGGCGCCGCCAGCCAGTTCATGGCTGATGTCGCGAATGTTGGTGGTGTTGCGGTTGATCTCTTCGGTGGTCGCGCTCTGCTCCTCGGCTGCTGTGGCGATCTGCAGGTTCATGTCATTGATGCGGGTGATCGCCTCGCGGATGCGGCCGAGCATGTCGTTGGCCGCGCCGGCGTCTTCGGCCGTCTTGCTGGCCGTATCGCGGCTCTGCTGCATGCGGCTTTCGGCCTGACGCACACCGCCTTGCAGCTGGTCGATCATCTGGCGGATTTCCTGGGTGGCTTGCTGGGTACGCGAAGCCAGCGAGCGCACCTCATCGGCCACCACAGCAAAGCCACGACCCGATTCGCCGGCACGCGCGGCTTCGATGGCGGCGTTCAGTGCCAGCAGGTTGGTCTGCTCGGCGATGCTGGTGATCACCTGCAGGATCGACTCGATGTTGTGGCTGAGCTTGGCCAGCTCGTTGATAGCGTGGCTGGTGCCATCCATCTCGTCGGCCAGATGGCGGATCGCTGCGCTGGATTGCGACACCACGCGCACCCCGTTCTCGGTCTCCTCGTTGGCGGCAACGGCGGCCTGGGCGGCAGCCTGGGCGTTGCGCGCCACTTCCTCGGCGGTCGAGGCCATTTCCTGCATGGCAGTGGCCAGCTGATCCAGCTCTTGCAGCTGTTCCTGCAGGCGGCGCGCGGCCTGTTCCGACTCGTTTGAGGTCAGGGCCGTGCTTTCGCGAACCTGGCGAGAGCTGCCCATGACGTCACCGATCAACGTCTGCAGGGTTTGCAGGAAGCGGTTGAATTCCTGCGACAGCTCGCCGATCTCGTCATTGCTGGTGATCGTCAGGCGGCGCGTCAGGTCACCTTCGCCGCTGTTGATCTCACGCAGCGAGGTGCTCAGCAGGCTCAGCGGCTTGAGCAGGCTGTTCATCAGCAGGCCCAGCACCACCAGGCTGATGGCCACGCCGACCACGGTGCCGACCACTGCCAGCCAGGTCAGGCGGTTGGCCTCGGCCATCACCACGCTCTCGTCCAGCACCACACCGATGTACCAGTCCATGCCGCGCAGGTTGGGCAGCGGGGTGAAGGAAACCAGCAGGCTCTTGTCGCCGGCATCTACTTCGCGCAGCTCCTTGCCCAGCGCCGGGCTCTGACCATCGAACAGCGCGCTGTAGGACTTGCCGTTGAACTCGGCATTGGGGTGGGAAATGATGTTGCCCGAGCGACTGAGCAGGAAGGCGTAGCCTGCACCATTGAAGTCCAGGGTGTTGACCGCATCGGCCACCGATTGCAGGCGGATATCGCCACCGAACACACCGAGGAACTGGCCAGCGTTGCTGATTCGGGCCACGGCAGAGATGAGAATTTCATTGGTGGTGGAGTCGACATAGGGTTCAGTCAGCACTGCCTGGCTGCCAGCCTTGCCGGTTGCATACCAGGGGCGCTTGCGGCCGTCCCAGTCGGCGCTGGGTTTCCAGTCGGCGCTGTTCTTGATGGGCTTGCCGTCGGCTTCCAGCGCGCCGAAGACCAGGATGAATTCACTTTTCAGCAGCGGTGAATCGAATACTCGCTGGTTTTCTTCAGGGCTGTAGTTGCTGTCGATTGTCTGCGACATCAGGTCGATCAGGCGCAACTTGGCGTTGAGCCAGTTTTCGATCTGTCTGGCCAATGCATTGCTCGATTCGGCAATGCTCGACTCAACCTGATTGCGCAGGGTGTCGCGAACCTGGCTTACCTGGGACAGCGACAGCAGGCTGGTGGTAAGGAAAAGCACGGTAGCGGCCGCGATACCGACCTTGTGGGCGATTTTCATGAATGGGCTCCTGGGCACCAAGACGACGGGGCTGCATCCATGCAAGGCAGTTGTCTACAGGCAAATACAGTGCCGGCTTTTCGCCAGCGGGACGTGTGGTCTCTCTGTACGTTTTTGTATCGGCGCTCAGGTGCCGTTCTTGAGCTTTCTGTGCAGGCGGCTGGTGTTGATCACATCCACCGCGCGGGCGCGCAGTTGGCCGCAGCCACCGTCGACATCCTGGCCAGCCGAGTTGCGCACTTTGGTCAGCACGCCACGGCTGTGCAGGTAGCGCACCATCTCGACGATGCGCTCGCCGTCGGGGCGCTGGTAGTCGTCGGCTTCCAGGCTGTTGTAGGGGATAAGGTTGAGTACGGCGAACTTGCCCTTGAACAGGCGCAGGATGTTATCCATTTCTTCCTGGCTGTCGTTGATGCCTTTGAGCAGCGTCCACTGATACTGAATCGGGTAGTCGATGGTGCGGGCATAGGCTTCGCCCAGTTCCACCAGCTCTTCAGGATCGATGCGCGGTGCCTTGGGTAGCAGGCGCTGGCGCAGTTCGGCATCAGTGGTGTGTAGCGACAGCGCCAGGGCGGGGCGCACGCGTTGCTTGGGCAGGCGCTCGAATACCCGCGGGTCGCCTACGGTGGAAAACACCAGGTTGCGCTGACCGATACCGCCCTCGGTGCCGAGCAGATCGATGGCCTCAAGCACGTTGTCGAGATTGTGCGCCGGCTCGCCCATGCCCATGAACACCACTTTCTTCACCGGACGAAAGCGTCGACCCAGGGCGACCTGAGCGACCATCTCGGCGCTGCTGAGCTGGCGCAGCAGGCCGCTCTTACCCGTCATGCAGAACACACAGGCAACGGCGCAGCCGACCTGGCTGGAGATGCACAGACCATCGCGCGGTAGCAGTACGCTTTCCACCATCTGTTTATCCGCCAGTTCCACCAGCAAGCGGGCCGAGCCGTCGGCGCCAGGGTGTTCGGAGCGCAGGCGGGCCAGTGCGTCCAGTTCGCTGGCGATAGCTGGCAGCCCTTCACGTACCGTCAGCGGCAGGAAGTTTTCAGTCTTCTGATGCTTGGTGCCGGTGTCCAACGGCTTGCCCTGCAGCCAGGCACGGGTAATCCGCCCGATATGCTGGGGTTTGGCGCCAAGGTCGGCGAGGCGTTGGTTGAGTTCGGTGAGCTGCATGGGGCGCGCATGCTATCACTTGGCCGTGGGGGCGACCACGTCGAAGCGCAGCGCGCCGATCATCTGCCCGGCCTCGGTGACGACCCGCACCTGCCAGCGGCCTTCGGGCGAGGCGGGGAAGTTGAGTTTGTGCGTCCAGGCGCGATAGCCCTCCTTGCGCCCGCCGTTGATGTCCAGGGCAATGCGGTCGACTTCCTGACCGTTGTGCTGCCAGACGTGGTAGATGCGCTCGTTGAGGCCACGTGGAGCATTGATCGAGGTGTAGGCGTAGAGCCCGTCATTGAGCAATTGCTCAGGGCTGATCTGCTGCAGGCTCTCGCCTGGCGTGCGCTGCTCGCCATCGAAGTGATCGCTGATCGCTACCTCGGTCAGCCACAGCGTTGCTGGCGGCACCCAGACTCGCGCCATCCAGCCGGCGCTGGCCATCGCCAGGGGCAGGGCCGCCAGCAACACAATGCGTCGCCAACCAGCGAACCCGATCAAGCCGGGCAGACTTGGTAGTGCCAGTACCGTGGCAACCGCCAGGGCGATCCGGTAGCTCTGCGGTGTGCTCAGGTGAAAGATGATCGGCAGCGCGGTAAGCAGCACCGCGAACAGCGCCAGGCTGTGAAGGATCAACAGCAGCCAGCGCCGCGGCGCCAGCCAGCGGTAATAGATCGGGTCGGTGATCGAGGCCAGTGCGGCGACCGCCAGCAGTCCGCTGAACAGCAACTGCCCGCTGTTCCAGGTGGTGGTGATGAAGAAGAACGGCAACACGAAGAACAGACTTTCCTGGTGGATCATCTGCGTGCCGTAGCGCAGCAGCGGCAACGGCAGTTCGAAGCCGAAGCGCCGGGCAATGCGTTCGCGCAGCAGGTTCTCGAGAATCAGCCAGACCCAACTGACCAGCAATACCACGCCGAGCACCTTGGCCAGATGCGCCTGGCGGTCCACCAGGAGGAAACTGGCCACGCCCGAGCAGAAGCCGAACAGGGCGACCAGGCCTGGGTAACGGCGCAGCAGGGCGATCAGCGTGGGGATGCGGTCGAGTACGACTTTCATGGCAGTAGCAAATGGCAGTGTTGGGCGCGCATCCTAGGTAGCCCGAGCCTTGGCTGCAAGCGAGTCGTCAGCTGCGCTGGCGGTGCCGGGCTGCTTGCGGCACTATTGCGCCCCCGTTTCACCACCGAGTCCGAAAACGATGAAATTCATCCATCAACGTGAGCATCTGGAAGAGGGCGATCTGGTGGTCATCCAGTGTTCGCAACCCTGCAACATCCGCCTGATGAACGATGCCAACTTTCGCGCCTTCAGAAACCGTGGTCGTCACAGTTATCACGGCGGCGCCTTTATCAAGTTCCCGGCGAAGATCCGCGTGCCCTCCGGTGGTTTCTGGAACATCACGCTGGATACCGTCAGCCGTCGTGCGGTGAGCGTGACGCGCAAGCCGCAGATGGAATACAGCATCAAGATCGTCCGTCGCCCGGGCGCCTGAAGGGCACCTCTAAAAACTACCTGCGTTGCCATCGCTGCGTTAAAAACAGGCTCGTGCGCGAGTCCGATCAAAATGCTCATTTACAACTCGTAAAGTCGGACGCGACCCCGGTCGTTTTTCGCCTGTTTTTGCGGGGCCGCCATCGGTATTGCGCTGGCGGCCTCGCCTACGTTTTTAGAGGTGCCCTGATACCGATGCGACCTTCATGTCAGGCGAGACGCTGAAGAAAAAGACTAAACGCGGCCAAGCCGGAAGAGGTCAGAGCTGATGAACCCACAAGAAGGAGAGTCAGCATGCTGAAGTTTCTCGGAGGCACCGTCGGTATCATTTTCATCATCGGCCTGATCGTGGTGGTGGGATTGCTCTCACTGATCTTCTAGGCAGTTGTCAGCCCCGCTGCGCGCAGCGGGGCTGATCGCATTCAGAGCCGCTTGCGCAGGTTGCCCTGGTGCTGTTCGCAGGTCATGAAGCCCTTGCTGTCGACCCGGCCATTGACGTCGAAGTCCACATAATAGGGCTGCTCCAGACCATCGACATTCAGCACATAGTTGTTGCAGGTGCCGCCTGTGACGCTATTGCGCACGTCCGAAGAGGGTGGCCCGCCGAGGGTGCGTACCTGCTCTTGAGTCATGCCGTGGTCGACCTGCTTGACCAGTGGCTCATTGCGAAAGGTCACGTAATCGGCTGGGTTCTCGATAGTCGAGCAACCGCTCATCACGGCTGCCACTGCCAGTACTGCAAGGCTGTGCTTGTACATGTCATCGCTCCGTCGAACGAGCCGAAGTGGCTCGGTAAGTCTTGGAGCATTGATCGGGCTTGGGAGTTCGTGTTTTTTGACAATCGGCGCGAGTCGACTCGCGTTCGCTGCCGTATGAATGAAAAGAGCCCGCGATTGCGGGCTCTTTTGCGTCAGTCGTCGTAGCCCAGGTTGGGCATCAACCAGCGTTCGCTGACGCTGATGTCCTGCGCCTTGCGCTCGCTGTAGCTTTCGATCTGATCCTTGTCGACCTTGCCGACAGCGAAGTACTGCGCCTCGGGGTGGGCGAAGTACCAGCCGCTGACCGCTGCTGCCGGGAACATGGCGTAGTGCTCGGTGAGGAACACGCCGCTGCGGCCGGCCTTGTTGTAGTCCGCCTCGGGGTCGAGCAGCTTGAACAGCGTGCCTTTCTCGGTGTGGTCCGGGCAGGCCGGGTAGCCAGGCGCAGGGCGGATGCCCTTGTAGGCTTCCTTGATCAGCTCCTCGTTACTCAGGTGCTCGTCCGGCTGGTAGCCCCAGTGCTCTTTGCGCACGCGCTCGTGCAGCCATTCGGCGCAGGCTTCGGCGAGGCGGTCGGCCAGCGCCTTGACCATGATTGCGTTGTAGTCGTCGCCCTTGGCCTCGTAGGCCTTGGCGACTTCCTCGGCGCCGATGCCAGCGGTGGTGATGAAACCGCCCACATAGTCGGTCACGCCGCTGCTTTTCGGTGCAACGAAGTCGGCCAGGGACAGGTTCGGCTTGCCGTCCGGCTTGATGGTCTGCTGGCGCAGGTGGTGCAGGGTGGCGAGTTGCTCGCCGTTGTCCCCGTACACCTCGATATCGTCGTCACGCACCTGGTTGGCAGGCCAGAAGCCAAGCACCGCGCGGGCCTTGATCAGCTTCTCGTCGATCAGTTTTTTCAGCAGTTCCTGGGCATCAGCAAACAAGGTGGTGGCTGCTTCGCCGACTACTTCGTCGGTGAGGATGCGCGGGTATTTGCCAGCCAGGTCCCAGGAGATAAAAAACGGCGTCCAGTCGATGTACTCGGCCAGTACGTTGAGGTCGATATCGTCGAGCACCTTGACACCGGTGAAGCTCGGTTTCGGTGCGCTATAACCGGTCCAGTCGAACGACGGCTTGTTGGCGACGGCGTTGTCGTAGCTCAAGCGCTCGGTGCGGGTCGCGCGGGCGGCGGTGCGCTCACGCACCACTACGTACTCGTCGCGGGTCTTCTGCACGAAATCGGCCTTCAACTCCTTGGACAGCAGCTGGGTGGCCACGCCCACGGCGCGCGAGGCGTCGGTGACGTAGACCACCGCGTCGTTGCTGTATTGAGGGTCGATCTTCACTGCGGTGTGCGCCTTGGAGGTGGTCGCGCCGCCGATCATCAATGGCAGGGTGAAACCCTGGCGTTGCATTTCCTTGGCGACGTGGACCATTTCGTCCAGCGACGGGGTGATCAGGCCGGACAGGCCGATGATGTCGCACTTCTCGGCGATGGCGGTTTGCAGGATTTTTTCCGCCGGCACCATCACGCCGAGGTCGACGATGTCGTAGCCGTTACAGCCCAGCACCACGCCGACGATGTTCTTGCCGATGTCGTGCACGTCGCCTTTCACGGTGGCCATCAGGATCTTGCCCTTGGCTTCCGGCTTGTCACCTTTCTCGGCTTCGATAAAGGGAATCAGGTGCGCCACGGCCTGCTTCATCACCCGCGCGGACTTGACCACCTGGGGCAGGAACATCTTGCCCGAGCCGAACAGGTCGCCGACCACGTTCATGCCGCTCATCAGTGGGCCTTCGATGACCTCGATGGGCCGCGCGCACTGCTGGCGGCACTCTTCGGTGTCCTCGACGATGAAGGCGGTGATGCCCTTGACCAGCGCGTGCTCCAGGCGTTTGTCGACCGGCAGCGAGCGCCACTCTTCGTTCTCGACTTCCTTGGCGGCGCCGTCGCCCTTGTACTTGTCGGCGATGGCCAGCAGCGCTTCGGTAGCGCCGTCGTTACGGTTGAGTACCACGTCCTCGACCGCGTCGCGCAGCTCCTTGGGAATCTCGTCATAGATTTCCAGTTGGCCGGCGTTGACGATGCCCATGGTCAGGCCGTTCTTGATCGCGTAGTAGAGGAACACCGAGTGGATCGCTTCGCGCACCGGGTTGTTGCCACGGAACGAGAACGACACGTTGGATACGCCGCCGCTGGACAGGGCGTAGGGCAGGTTGTCGCGGATGTAGGCGCAGGCTTCGATGAAGTCCACCGCGTAGTTGTTGTGTTCCTCGATGCCGGTAGCCACGGCGAAGATGTTCGGGTCGAAGATGATGTCTTCCGGCGGGAAGCCCACTTCGTTCACCAGAATGTCGTAGCTGCGCTGGCAGATTTCCTTCTTGCGCGTCGCGGTATCGGCCTGGCCCACTTCGTCGAAGGCCATCACCACCACGGCGGCGCCATAGCGCTTGCACAGCTTGGCGTGGTGCTTGAACTGCTCGACGCCTTCCTTCATGGAGATCGAGTTGACGATGCCCTTGCCCTGAATGCACTTCAGGCCCGCCTCGATCACTTCCCACTTGGAGGAGTCGATCATGATTGGCACGCGCGAGATGTCCGGCTCGCCGGCGATCAGGTTGAGGAAGCGAACCATGGCCGCCTTGGAATCGAGCATGCCCTCGTCCATGTTGATGTCGATCACCTGGGCGCCGGCTTCCACCTGCTGCAGGGCGACTTCCAGGGCCTCGGTGTAGTTCTCCTCGCGGATCAGGCGGGCGAACTTGGCCGAGCCGGTGATGTTGGTGCGTTCACCGACGTTCACGAACAGCGACTTGCGGTCGATGGTGAACGGCTCCAGGCCCGACAGACGGCAGGCCTTGGGAATCTCTGGAATGGCGCGGGGCTGGTACTTGGCCACGGCTTCAGCAATGGCCTGGATATGCGCCGGGGTGGTGCCGCAGCAACCGCCGATGATGTTGAGAAAGCCGCTGGCGGCGAACTCTTCGACCACTGCGGCCATTTCGGCCGGGCTCTCGTCGTATTCACCGAAAGCGTTGGGCAGGCCGGCGTTGGGGTGGGCGGACACATGGGTGTCGGCCTTGTTCGACAGCTCTTCCAGGTACGGGCGCAGATCTTTGGCGCCAAGGGCGCAGTTCAGGCCGACGGAGATAGGGTTGGCGTGGCGCACCGAGTTCCAGAACGCCTCCGTGGTCTGGCCAGACAGGGTGCGGCCAGAGGCATCGGTGATGGTGCCGGAAATCATGATCGGCAACTCGACGGCGTCTTCGTCGAACACCTGCTGCACGGCGAAGATCGCTGCCTTGGCGTTGAGGGTGTCGAAGATGGTTTCGATCAGGATCAGGTCGGCGCCGCCAGCGATCAGACCGCGAGTGGCCTCGGTGTAGTTTTCCACCAGTTCATCGAAGGTGACGTTGCGGTAGCCAGGGTCGTTGACGTCCGGGGAGATCGAGCAGGTACGGCTGGTCGGGCCTAAAACGCCTGCGACGAAGCGTGGGCGATCCGGGGTTTCCAGGGTCTTGGCGTCGGCCACTTCACGGGCCACGCGGGCACCGGCCAGGTTCAGCTCATAGGCCAACGACTCCATGCCGTAATCGGCCTGGGATACCTGGGTGGCGTTGAAGGTATTGGTTTCCAGAATGTCGGCGCCGGCATCCAGATAAGCCTTCTCGATGGCGGCAATGATCTGCGGCTGACTGAGCAGCAGCAGGTCGTTGTTGCCCTTGACGTCGCTCGGCCAGTCGGCAAAGCGCTCGCCACGGTAGTCGGCCTCTTCCAGCTTGTAGCTCTGGATCATGGTGCCCATGCCGCCGTCGAGGATCAGGATGCGCTCCTTCAGGGCTTGCTGGAGGGCTTGGAGGCGGGCGCTGCGATCGGACATGAGAACTACCTGAGCAAAGCGGAAACAAAGGTGCGCGATGATAGCAAAGCTGCAGGGTTTTGGAGCGTCAGCGGGCTTTCCATGAATTTCATTCATGTTGCTAGGCTCGCCGTCTCGTTAGAATTGCCAGCATTGCAATCAAGGACGTGGCCATGCTCAAGCCCGCTGCTCTGTTTCTCCTTTCTTTCGCAGCCGGCCTGGCTCGCGCGGAAGCGATTTCCTATATCGACGATGTTCAGCCGATCCTCACCCACAAGTGCGTAGCCTGCCATACCTGCTACGACGCGCCGTGCCAGCTCAATCTCGGCAGTGCTGAAGGCATCCTGCGCGGTGCCAGCAAACAGCCGGTCTACGATGGCACGCGCAGCCAGGCGCAAGCGACTACCCGACTTTATCTGGACGCACAGGGCGAGGCGGCCTGGCGTAAGCGCGACTTTCATTCGGTGCTCGATGACGAGAACGGCCAGGCCGCGCTGATCAAGCGCATGCTGGAGCTGGGCCGCAGTCAGCCACTGGAACCCAATGCCAAGCTCCCAGACACGCTCGATATCGCCATCACCCGCAGCAACAGCTGCCCATTGCCGGGTGAGTTCGCCGCCTACGCGCAAAAGAATCCCCATGGCGGCATGCCGTTCGCTGTGACGGGCCTGGACGATGCTGAATACGCCACCCTTGAACAGTGGCTGGCGCAGGGCGCAGCAGTCGCCGAGCAGCCCCTGAAGCCCAGCGCCATCGAGTTGCGCCAGGTCGAGCAGTGGGAGAACTTCCTCAACGCTCCCGGGGCGCGAGAGGATCTGGTTTCGCGCTGGTTGTATGAGCACCTGTTCCTTGCCCACCTGCATTTCGAGGGCGGTGAGCCGGGGCATTTCTTCCAGATGGTGCGTTCGCGTACCCCCAGCGGCAAACCCATCGACCCCATCGCCACGCGCCGTCCCAATGATGATCCGGGCACCGAGTTCTATTACCGCCTATGGCCGATCCAGGGTGTGATCGTGCACAAGACGCACATCACCTATCCGCTGGGCGACGCCAAGCTGGCACGGGTGAAGGAGATGTTCTTCGGTGAGGACTGGACGCTGGATGCTGTCCCCGGTTATGGCGCACAACGCCGCGCCAACCCCTTCGAAACCTTCGCCGCGATTCCGGCGCGCGCGCGCTATCAGTTCATGCTGGATAACGCCGAGTACTTCGTGCGCACCTTCATCCGTGGTCCGGTGTGCCGCGGGCAGATCGCCACTGACGTGATTCGCGACAACTTCTGGGCCGTGTTCCAGGCGCCGGAGCACGATCTCTATATCACCGATGCCGAGTACCAGCGCGAGGCCACGCCGCTGTTGGCCATGCCCGGCCAGTTCGACGATATCGGCGATCTGCTGGGCTTGTGGCGCAACTATCGCGACAAGCGCAACGATTACGAGAAGCTGCGCAAGGACGCTTACGCCGACGCCCCTCCTGCTGACTGGACGCATATCTGGAGCGGCAATGACAACGCGCTGCTGTCGATCTTCCGCCAGCACGACAGTGCCTCGGTGCGCAAAGGCCTGCTCGGCGAGATTCCGCAGACCCTCTGGTGGATGGATTACCCGCTGCTGGAGCGCACCTACTACCAACTGGTGGTCAACTTCGACGTGTTCGGCAACGTTTCGCACCAGGCACAGACGCGGTTGTATTTCGATCTGATCCGCAATGGCGCCGAAGTGAACTTTCTGCGCCTGCTGCCAGCGCGCTCACGTGAGGCTTATCTGGACGACTGGTATCAGAACAGCGGCAAGTTGAAGATGCTGCTGGACTACACCTCGGTCGACCATCGTTCGCCGAGCGCCATTGGCCTGAGCGGCAATGATCCGAAGAAGCAGTTCGCCGAGCAGCTACTGCAGCGCTACGCCAAGCTCAATGCACGCCCTGACCCAATCAACCGCTGTACAGGTGCACATTGTTATCGCGACGGTTTGCCCAGGGAGCTGCAAGATGTCGAGCAGACGCTGGCGCGCTTGGCCAGTCGCCCGGCGGGCGGCTTGCGGGTGATCGATGAACTGCCGGAAGCGACCATGCTGCGGGTGGAACTGAGCGACGGCTCGCGAGAGATCTACAGCCTGCTGCGCAACCGTGCGCACAGCAACGTGGCGTTCATGTTGGGAGAGGAGCTGCGCTATCAACCGCGCCTGGACACCCTGACCATCTACCCGGAAGTGCTCAGCAGCTACCCGAATTTCCTGTTCACGGTAAAAGCGGGGGAGGTGGATGCCTTCGTCAAGCAGATGGAAGGTGTCAGCGACGCAAAATCTTTCGAGCGTATCGTCGAGCGCTGGGGTGTGCGGCGTAGCCATCCGGAGTTCTGGCGCTATTTCCATGACCTGGCCGAGCACATCCGCGAAACCCAGCCGTTGGAGGCCGGGGTGCTGGACATGAATCGCTACCAGAACTTCTAGCCGCGCCCCGAAAGCCAGGCGCCGCAGGGATTGATGTCTCTGCGGCGCTGCTTAGGGCCCGCCCGTCGATGCCGGTTAGGTGCCATCGATCTTTCGCCTGCCGCTGCGGTCGGACGCTGAGGCTGCCTGATTCCAGGCCGCTCGGTTTCGATCTTGGCGACAGGGGGGGAATAGCGGTTCCATGCTGGTTTCAGTACAGGCTTTACGGGCGCTGGCAGCCTGGGTTGTGGTTTTTCATCATGTCATGCAGGTGTTCTTCGATTTTCAGGCCGACAGCTTCCTCGGTCGTCTGTTTGCCGAGCGGGGCGCCGTTGGTGTCGACATCTTCTTCGTCATCAGCGGCCTGGTGATCTATCTCTCCACTCAAGGCAAGCGCATCACGCCCTGGCGCTTCATGCTCAATCGCCTACTGCGTATCGTCCCGGCCTATTGGCTCTACTCGGTGATGGCAGCGCTGATCATCGCCTTTGCCAACCCGGTGATGCCGGTGCAGGAATTCGACCTGCATCATCTGCTGCTCTCGCTGTTCTTCATTCCCGCCGAGAACCCGGGAGGGTTCGGTCTCTATCCCACGCTCAATGTCGGCTGGACGTTGAATTACGAGATGTTCTTCTACCTGCTGTTCGCCCTGACGTTCATCTTCACCGAGCGCTTGCGCCTGGTGTTCATCGTCCTCAGTCTGGCGGTGTTCGGCCTGTTGGCCACGCAGCCATGGATGAGCGACTTCTACCGCAACAGCATCGTCTATGAGTTCGTCTTCGGCATGGGGCTGGGCGTGATCTACACGCGTGGCTGGATTCGTCAGGGCTTCTGGCTGCCGCTGTTGGTCATCGCCGCATCGCTGCTGACCATCTACCACTTCGACAACTCCATGCGCCTGCTGCACTGGGGCGTGCCGAGTGCGCTGATCGTAGCGGCCTGCATTGCGATGGAGCCGTGTTTCCGGGGCAATCGCCTGCTCAGCCATATGGGCGATTGCTCCTATTCGGTGTACCTGCTGCACGTGATCGTACTGTCACTGGGCTGGTACCTGCAGGCCCGTCTGGGGCTGGCCCCAGCCCTGGTCATCGCTGCCTGTATACCGGTGATCGCGTTGGCCGCCTGGGGCAGCTACGAGTTGATCGAAAAGCGCTTTTTCGTGCGCGCCAAGCTCTGGATAGGGCAGCGAAACGACTCGGGAAAGCTGCAGTCGTTATCCTGAGTAAATTAGTAGGACTATATTCAGGCCGTCACTTGGCGTACAATTCGCCGCATGACCGTGAGGAGTTGCCATGAGCGCCATCATCATTACTCAAGCTGCCGAAGACTACCTGGCCGAGCTGCTGAGCAAGCAGGACACACCGGGTATTGGCATCCGCGTTTTCATCACCCAGCCAGGTACGCCTTATGCGGAAACCTGCATTGCCTACTGCAAACCGGGTGAGCAAAAACCTGAAGACACCGCCGTTGGGCTGGCCAGCTTCACCGCCTGGATCGATGGCGTCAGCGAGCCTTTCCTGGATGACGCTGTCGTCGACTACGCCACTGATCGTATGGGCGGCCAGCTGACCATCAAGGCACCGAACGCCAAGGTGCCGATGGTCAACGAAGACAGCCCGCTGAACGAGCGCATCAATTACTACCTGCAGACCGAGATCAATCCCGGTCTGGCTAGCCACGGCGGTCAGGTGACACTGATCGACGTGGTCGAAGAGGGGATCGCTGTTCTGCAGTTCGGTGGCGGCTGCCAGGGTTGTGGCCAAGCCGACTACACCCTCAAGGAAGGCATCGAGAAAACCCTGCTCGAGCGCATTCCAGAACTCAAGGGTGTGCGTGACGTGACTGACCACAGCAATCGCGAGAACGCCTACTACTGACAGGCGCAGTGCACAGGAAAACGGGGCGACCAGGTCGCCCCGTTTTCATTTCAGGCTTTGAGCACGCGTTTGCTGGAAGCGGGGAAGCGTTCGAGCTTCTCGGCCGGGCGAATGGGGCGCTTCACCAATTCGCCGCTGCAGTTCGGGCAGCGTAGCGCCAGCACGGACTCGGCGCAGGACCGGCAGAAGGTGCACTCGAAGGAGCAGATCAAGGCGTCGCTACTGGCTGCAGGCAGGTCGCAGTCGCAGTTCTCGCAATTAGGGCGCAGTTCAAGCATGGCGCTAGGCTCGGTTCAGTGGGGATCGCAGTAGTCTGCAGTCGCCGAAGGCCAGGCGCAACGGGCATATCCGGGGGCGCGCAAGGCGCCCCCGACAGGCTTTACTCCGGCATGCTCCACGGGGCCAGGTCGAAACCCTGGCTGCTCAGCTCATCGCGGGAACGCTGCAGCGCGTCTTCCAGTTGTTGCGGGTCGCTGTAAGTGGCGCTGGAAAGCTGGCGGCCGAGCAGGCGAGTGTTGGTGCGGTCGATAACGCTGATGCTGACGACGCCGGTGCCGTCCTGCGGAGCCCAGGCTACGCACTGGAACGGGCGGAAGGCGCGATCGGCAATCAGCAGGGCTTCGTTGAAACGCAGCGGTGTGTTCATGGGGTCGGTTTCTCCGAGTTGATCCCAACAATTAATTGCGGCCAACAGGTTATTGGTGTTGGCCTTTCAATAGTGTTGATGAACTCAGTAGATCCATAAGTCACACATGGCTGAAAAAAGTTTTATTACTGGCGCAGTGTGCCCTGATGAAAACTTCTGGCGTCTCGCCGGCAACAACTTTCTACTGCGAAAGTTCCACCTCTGTTTCCTGCAGGGTCGGTTGTGGCGCAACGCTAGCGGGGGCTGGAGCGTTTCGCTGATGACGATAGGCACTAACTGCCTCATATACCGACTTGCGCAAACGGTTTATGCCGCCGATAGGGCGGTGTTCGGGAAGTGCATGCCAGGGGTTGAAGGACAAATTGTCGCAGAACAGGTTTTGTTCCCGGCTATCGAAGTCCTGAGGCGGCACGGTAATACGGGCAACGCTTTCGAAGGGCGATATCTTTTCGCTCCACTCGACACTCGGATCTTCGATAGGCATGTAGTACTGCGCGTTCTGTTTTTGTACCTGCAATTCAAAGCACGCCGGCGCACGGTCGAGTGACAGCTGCTGGTAAAGCGCATTGCGCAGGAAGTTGGGTAGGGCGTTGTTCTGTTCCGGCAATTCGTAGGGCGGGCAATTCTGCGGTGCCGGTACCACGCGATACTTGATGTTCGACTCGCCGAGCTTGAACGGTGCAATGGAGTTGTAGGTGGTGGCCACGGGGCTTTCTGGTGCTGGAGCCAGCGTTTTCAGGGCGATGACCAGATGACGCACCTCCCAGGTGCGCGGGTCCAAGCTGGGGAAGAAGGCCTGGACCTTCTTGCCATCTGCCTGAGCTGCGAAATTGGTGCGGTACTCGGCCACGTCGCGAACGAAGAAAGCCGGATGGTTGAACATCACGAAGTCCTGCTCGCCGGCATGCGCAGGGCTCTTCATGAGTTTCTCGCCCGGTACGTCGAGCAGCTTGATGGCCATACCACGTGCATCGCGGGCACGATCGAACTGCGGGTAGGCATTGCCGTTGGACAGGCGCATCCAGGCTTGCCAGGTATGCCCGGGTTCGCTGAAGACGCCATGGCGCAGTGACTCATCCAGCGTCTCCAGCACCTGTACTTCGGCTTTCACGCAGCCATGGGCCTTGGCGTGGGCGTCACGCAGTACGCGGGTGTTATCGCGGTGTTGCTCGACGATGCGTACAGCGTCTTCGATGATCAGCCTGGTGAGCGCGGCCTCATCCGGCTCGATCTGTTCTTGCGTAGAGACCGGGCCGGAGAATTTCCAGGCGTAATAGGCTTCGCCCAGGCCCCAGCCAACCAGGCCTACAAGGGCGACGGTGAGCAGCAGTTTGCCGAGCAGGCGACCGAGCCAGAGCCAGAAGCGTTTCAACATCGTTGCAATCCTTGTTCTAGATATCGGTTGAAATCAGCCTTCGCAGTTCGGGCCGGGCGTCCAGGCTTGTACCGGCACGTCAGTGAGCTGAGTTTCCAGCTCGGCGTTACCCAGCACTTTCAGGTATTCGATCAGTGCCAGGCGCTCGTCCGGCGACAGGGCACGGCCTATGACACCCTCCTGGCGGCAACCATCGCGGAACTCATGACCGCCATTGCCGTTGCCGGTCACACGGGTATCGAGCAGGAAGCCGCCAGGGAACTTGTCGCTGCGATAACCCACGCGTTCCGGATCGAATTCGAAGTTACCGACCCAGAACCGGGCCTGCCGCTCGTATACGGGAGAGAGCAACTCGAACAGGTTGGGCACCGAACCGTTGTGCAGGAAGGGCGGAGTAGCCCAGATGCCGTCGAGAGGGCGGGCCTTGTAGCCGCGCTTTTCCTGAACGCCGATGGGCAGGCCATAACCGTCCATCTCCTTGCGCTGGCGCGGGCCTATGCCGGCGTCCTGATAGGCGCGGTTTTCCACGTAGGCGGTGATGTAGGCCAGGCCCTTGGCGCTGGAGATACTCTTGAAATCGACCTCATCGAGGCTGGCACCGTAAAGACGCACGTCCAGCTTGGATAGCTCTGCTTTGGTCCAGCCCAGGCGACTGATATCGAAACGGTGGTCAGCGATGTTGTCGGCGGTGGTTGGGTCGGTGCCGACGATGCTGATCGGTACCACGCGCATCTTCCACTCGGGATCGCGCGACGGCGCCAGGCGCTGATCACGCGGCTTGGGATCGGGGGCATGGCAATAGGCGCAATTCTCGGTGTAGAGCGCTTTGCCACGGCTTGCCAGGGGCAGGTCCACCTTGCCGAATACGGCTTCTGGCCACTTGGGTGGCTGCAGTTGTTTCAGGGTTTCCTCGAGGGTGTAGAGATCATGCAAGCGCACGCTGGAGGCGTAGCGATCAGCCTCGGCGACGCCTTTGCCGTGTTCGTCGAGCAGATGCAGGCTGGCGCCTACGCCAAGGGCTTCGCCAACGTTGCGCGCCATCGGCTGCATGGCCGAGCCATTCCATTGCACCCAGTCGAATTTCCAGATGTCCCAGAGTTGCGGGTAGCTGACCGGGGCATTGGCGACGCGGTAGTTGGCGTCATCGAGAACATCGCCGAATACGGTATTGGCGATACGACCGAATGCATCGGTACGGCCAAAGCCTTCTTCTGTCGGATACAGGCCGCGGTGCCAGTCGTTGAAGGCAGTCGCCAGCAGCCGGTCGAGCACTTGCTTGAAATCCTCGCGCAGTTGGTCGCGACCTTGCGGGTACTGCTCGCCCAGGACCTCCTGGGCAAAGCGACGGAATTTCAGCGGGTTGTAATAGGTGAAGGCCATGCTCATGCCCAGCGCTTGGCCGAAGCCGCCACCGCGCAGGGTCGGTACGGTAGAGGCGAGGGAGTGCAGGGCGGCACCGCCATCGATACGCACGGCCTGGCCTTTGTAGCGCAGTTCGCCGGTATGGCAGGCGGCGCAACTGATATCGAGAAAATGCTCGCCGCTTTCGCTGTCCTGATGGCGGGTAAAGCCGACCGGCAGATTGGCCGGGTTCAGAGCGCTGGGCTGCTGCTTGGGGTCAGTAAGAAAGCCGAAGCGGGCCAGATAATCGAGGCGGGCGAATTTCTCGGTGCCGAACGGCATCTCCAGCGCGCTGATCCAGTCATAACGCAGGCCTTTTACCGTCGTGCCCTGCGGCGTGTAGTAATAAGTCTGACGCTGCTCTTCGCTCCACTGGTCCAGGTAGTGCAAGTCGCTGGGCTGCTGATAGGTAGGAAGGTTGGGGTTGGCGATGTAATACAGCACCACCGCCAGACCGATCAGTGCCAGCAATATGACGAGTTTCAAGGTGCGACGGAGCAGACGCATCAGAGACTTCCTTGTAGCGTTCTTATTAATCGGCCTGTTATGCCAACACTGCAGGCTGTTGGCAAGATGCCATCGCGGCGATTATGAAACCTCTGCAATAACCAGCAGGAACGACGCATATAGCGAAATGATCCATTAAGCGTCAAAGTTCTTGCTAGCTTTACGTTTGCGAGCGCCAAATTGTTGTTTTTATTGGGGTTACAAAATAATGGCGCCAAGGATGGAGTATGTTGGAGGCTGTTTCCGTCGCACCCCGGCAACTACTGGTGCTCGATCCATTCGAGGCGTGTGAAGCGCTTTTTCAGCCATTGCAGGCTGCTGGCTGGAGCGTGCAGCGCTGCACGCCTCAAACGCTCAACGGCCATGCAGGTGATGCACTCCTGCTTTACCTCGATCAGCAGCCCAGTCATGCGCTGCTCAAGCAACTGCAACTGACTGGGCTTGGTTGCATCGTGCTGACGGATGCCGAGCGATTGCAGCAGATCAATAGCGAAGAGTTGGTCGGCGAATGGTGCTTCGCCGCGCTGACACTGCCGGTGGAATTGCCCCGGTTACTGGAAACCTTGCAACAGGCGCAGACAGGCACCCGCTTGCGCAGATTGAAAAGCGCACGACAGGCACCGCAGTTTCTCGGCAACTGTGCCGCAGCGCGTAGCCTGCGACGGCAGCTGGATCGCCTCAGTCGTATCGATGGTCCGCTGTTTATCAGTGGGGAGCGCGGTAGTGGCAAGCATCTGCTGGCGCGCTTGCTCCACCAGCGTTCATCTTTTGCTGCGCAGGCCATGCGCGCTATCGATTGCAACGAGTCTCTCGACGCCGAGTCTCTCGCAGTGTCGAGCTTCACCAATGTACTGCTCGAAAACGCATCTCGGCTCTCTGCGGTCGACCAGCAAAAGTTGTTGGACTACCTGCAGTGCAATCCTCGAGCACATCTATTGACTCTGGACCGAGGCGAGCTGGTACAGGCCCTGCAGCAGGGGCGCTTCAGACCGGATCTGTTTCATCTATTAGCGGCGCAGCAACTGCAAACGCCGAATCTGCGCGAACATCCTGGTGATCTGGTGCTGCTGGCCGAGCACTTTGCCAAACAACACGGGGCGGTGATCGGACGGCATCATCGGCATTTCAGCGAGGAAGCGATGGATGCCATGATCAGCCATCCTTGGCCAGGCAATGTGCGTGAGTTGCGCAATCACGTGGTACGCGCCTTGGTGCTGGCTCAAGGTCGGCAGATTCTTGCAGCCGATCTTGGTTTGCGCCCGGCACAAGCGAACATCGATGCTCCAGTGACGCTGGAGGACTACATACGACGGGCCGAACGTCAGGCGCTCAACGACGTGCTGGGCCGCTACGCCAACAACATGAGCCAGGCCGCGCGCACGCTCGGGATTTCGCGGCCAACCTTCTATCGCTTGTTGCACAAGCATCGCCTGCGCTGAGGGTCATGGCTGTAACGCTTGAGAAACACTGCTAAGGTGCTCGGCAACCCCATCGCAAGGAGATCGTCATGCACCCGTTCGAGGCCGAGAAACCGCCGCAACTGGCCGGATTACTGGGGTATGCCGGGCTGGTACCATTCGTTGGTGGTGCATTGGGGATCTGGGTGATTCCCCTGGGCTGGCGGCCTTTCGTGCTGGACGCGCTGCTGGATTTTGCTGCGGTGATTCTGGCCTTTATGGGCGCCATTCACTGGGGTTTGGCGATGCGTGCGGAGGAAACCGATGAAAAGGCTAAGCTGCAACTGGGGCTGTCGGTAATTCCGCCCTTGCTGGGCTGGGCCGCATTGGCTGGTGGACTGCCGATTGGCTTGTCCCTGCCGATTTTCCTTTTTGCCTTTATCGGCCTGTACCTGGCAGACATGCACGCAGTACGCGTAGGGCTGGCGCCGCAATGGTATCCGGCCCTGCGTACGCCGTTGACCCTGGTGGTCTGCCTGAGCCTGTTAGTGGCGTGGGCCAGCGTGTTGATTCGCTGAGCCGAGCAGCGTCGCGACCTGCGCCAGCGCAGCCCGGCGCCGCTCATCCCAGCCACCTGACAGTTCGCAGAAACGCTGCCCGTTTCCCTGCAGCCAGTCCCTGCAGGCCTGATGAAAGGCCTGGCGCTCGACCAACTGAGGCTGGCAACGCTGGCCGTCCTCGACCCAAGGCACACCTGCGGGGTCGAGTAACAGATGCTGGTCGTAGTGACGCGCCAGCAACTCGGCCTCCAACCAGTGCGGACAATCGCCGAACAGGGATCGGCTCCAGAGCATGTTGCTCAGCAGGTGCGTGTCGAGAATCAGCAGCGGCGGCCTGGTTGCGCGCGCTGCATCCTCCCAGGCCAATTGGCCGCGCGCGATCTCGGCGATGTCGGCATAGCAGGTATCGCGCTGTTGTTCGTCGATGAAGTGGCGCACGTACTCGCCCACCACCACGCCACCGAAGCGCGCCTGTATTTGCGCTGCCAGCCAGCTCTTGCCGCTGGACTCGGGACCGGTCAGCACCAGAACTTTCATTACGCGTGCTGCAACGCCGGGTCACGGCGCCAGGTAAGCCAGCCACTGACGGCCAGTGCGGTGAAGGCCGCGTAGAGTCCTGCAGTCAGGTACAGCTCGCTATACAGGAAGAAGGCTACGTAGCAGATATCGACCATTACCCAGAGCGCCCAGCATTGCAGGCGTTTCTGCGCCATCCACAGCTGCGCCACCAGGCTGAAGGCGGTCAGTGCCGAATCCAGCCAGGGCGAGCTGGCATCGGTATAAGTGGCCATAAGGTAGCCGAGCAACCCGGCGCCGAGCGCGCCGATCAGCAATCCAGTCAGAACTGCGACCACACCCAGGCGGCTGACCTTGCGTCCATCGTGGCGGTCTCCACCACGGGTCCACTGCCACCAACCGTAGAGCTGCAGCGCGGCGAACAACAGTTGCAAGAGCAAGTTGGAATACAGCCGCCAGTCGTAGAACAGCCAGGCGTAGAGCAGCACCATGATCAGGCCGATTGGCCAGCACCAGGGATTCTGTCTGACCGTCAGCCAGACAGCGACGATGCCGAGCCCGGCAGCAACGATTTCGAGCCAGGACATCTGGCGCCCTCAAATCAGGGAAGGGTGGCGATTGTACTGATGCAGGCGGTTCAGCACACCAGGCTGTCGGCTTGTCGATAGAGCATCAGCAGCTTGCGGGTGATGGTTTGCTGGATGTCGTCACGCTCGAAGCTCGACAGTCGCTCCAGGCGTGCCAGCTGCAGGCGATGCAGGTGGATATAGGGCATCTGCTGGTCGAACTCGCGCAGGTCGCCCTTCATCAGCACCGGCAGGAACAGATCACCGATTTTCTTCTGGTTGCTGATGATCTGCGCCAGGGCTGGTTTGAAGGGCATGGTCTTGGGCGCCGGCCCGCCATCCCTGATCTGGGTGCTGAGCAGCAGGCCCGGTTTACCCAGAACCTTGCCCGGCAACACGCACAGGCCCGTCTTGCGGATGGCCTGGCTATCGATGCCGTGCAGGGTGTCGTGGAAGGCGTAGGGATTGGGCAGCACCACCATCTTGCGCCCGAGATCGGTGGGGAAGTGCAGGCTGTAGTTGGTGTACAGCTGCCCCACCGACTCGGAATAGACGCACAAGCGGTTCTCGAACAGCTTGATGAAACGCTCGGCCAGCTCGCGGCGGGCCATGCTGTCCAGGTCCCAGATCAGGTCCTGGTTCTGTGGTCGACTGAAATCGACCTCCTGATGCTGCATGCTGCTCATGGTCGACTCATACGCGGAACTGCCCAAGCAGACGACTGAGCTGGTCGGCCAGCTGTTTCAGGTGCTGGCTGGCCGCGCTCGACTGCTCGGCAGCCTCGGCGGTGTTGTGGGCCAGCGCTGCCGTCTGCGTGACGTTCTGATTGATGTCCTCCACCACGTGGGATTGCTGCAGGGTGGCGCTGGCGATCGAGGCATTGAGACCGGTCAGGTTGCGTAGCGACTGAGCGATCTGGGCGAGGCTTTCGCCGGCCTGGCTGGCTTGTTCCACAGTCAGCTGGGAGGCGCGACTGCTTTCGTTGATCACCTTGACTGCGGCCTCGGAGTTGCCCTGAAGACGCTCGATCATGCCCTGAATTTCTGCGGTGGAGGTTTGCGTACGTTGCGCCAGCAGCCTCACTTCGTCGGCAACCACAGCGAAACCGCGCCCCTGCTCACCGGCGCGGGCAGCCTCGATGGCAGCGTTGAGGGCGAGCAGGTTGGTTTGCTCGGCGATGGAGCGGATCACCTCCAGCACGCTGCCGATCTGCGTGCTCTCGCTGGCCAGTGATTGGATCACCTCGACGGCCTTGTCGATGGTGCCCGACAATTGATCGATCTGGCGCAGGCTCGCTTCGATGTTCTGCTGGCCATGTCTGGCCTGGTCCTCGGCGGTGTGCATCTCGCTGGAGGCGTGCTCGGCGTTTTTCGCCACGTCCTGCACACCGTAGGTCACCTCGTTGACGGCGGTCGCGACCAGCTCCATCTGCTGCGCCTGTTGCTGGCTGTGGCGCTGCGCCTCACTGGAAATGTCGCCAAGCGAGCGGGCGGCCTGATCGAGCGAACCGGCTGAATCGAGCATCTGCCGGATCACATGGCGCAGCTTTGCGGTAAAGGCATTGAAGTAGGTTGCCAGGGCAGTCAGTTCGTCACGCCCGTGGGTGTCGAGGTTACGGGTCAGGTCGCCTTCACCGCTGGAAATGCTGGCCATGGCGTCAACTGCAGCTTGCAATGGCTGCACGATGCTGCGCGTGATCAGCACGACCAGCACCGCCAGCAGCACGGCAATCAGCAAACCGATGCTCATGGCTTTGATCGCCTGAGCCCGGAACTCCACCTGAACATCATCGACATAGACGCCGGAGCCAATAATCCAGCCCCAGGGCTGGAACAGCTCGACATAGGAAATCTTCGGTACCGGGTCAGTGGCGCCGGGTTTGGGCCAGCGATAATCGACCTGACCCGCGCCTTTGCTACGGGTCACAGCGACCATCTCGTTGAACAGCTCTTTGCCATCCGGGTCCTTGAAGCCACCGAGATTCTGGCCTTCGAGCTTGGCATTCATCGGATGCATCAGCATGACCGGGGTCTGGTCGTTGATCCAGAAATACTCCTGGCCGGCGTAACGCAAGCCGCGGATAACCTCCATGGCCTGCTTCTGTGCCTCTTCGCGGCTCAGGCTTCCGGCACTTTCCAGGCTGTGAAAGTGCTTGAGGATACCGGCGGCACTCTGCACCACATGCTCGGTCTTTTCCGACTTGCCGTGGTACAGGTCGGTATGGATCTGGCGCAGCATATAGGCGCCCTGCAAAATCAGCGTCAGGATGGCCAACGCGAGGATCAGCCAAAGACGTCGGCTGATGGGAAGACTACGCAAGCTGTTCATGGACGAATTCCTGATTGTTGTAATTGTCGGCTTCAGGGCTGCTTCGAGTGGCACAGGGCAATACTGGCACAACGAGGCATTATTCACTCTAGTTGTCTGATAGCATTTCGGCACCCCGGCAAAGAACCTGAATAGCACCGCGTTAGACCGCTGCCAGGAACCTCCACAACTGACTTGTGTCCCACGGCCGGGGCCAAGCTCCACGTTTTAAATTTATGCGTAGGTAGTCGCCACGCTTTGGGGGATTTGATGGATATCTGGATGGCCTTTCAGGCCCTGATTCTGGGCATAGTGGAAGGCCTGACCGAGTTCCTGCCGATTTCCAGCACCGGACACCTGATCGTGGTCGGTGACCTGCTGGGCTTCAATGGCGAAACCGCGACGGCGTTCAAGATCATCATCCAGCTCGGCGCCATTCTGGCCGTTATCTGGGAATTTCGAGCGAAAGTACTCGGCGTGGTCGTGGGCTTGCCCAGTGACCCGAAAGCCCAGCGTTTCACCTTCAATCTGCTGTTGGCGTTCATCCCTGCGGTGATCTTCGGCCTGGCCTTCGCCGATCTGATCGAGCACTGGCTGTTCAATCCGATCACCGTGGCCATGGCGTTGATCATCGGTGGCGTCATCATGCTCTGGGCGGAGAAGCGCGAACACGCGATAAAGGCCGAGTCGGTCGACGACATGACCTGGAAACTGGCGCTCAAGGTTGGTTTCGCGCAATGCCTGGCGCTGATTCCGGGCACGTCACGCTCAGGCGCCACCATCATCGGCGGCCTGGTATTCGGCCTGTCGCGCAAGGCCGCGACCGAGTTCTCGTTCTTTCTGGCCATGCCGACCATGGTCGCGGCCACGGTCTATTCGCTGTTCAAGTACCGCGACATCCTGCAGATGAGTGACTTGCCGATCTTCGCCATCGGTTTCGTCAGCACCTTCATCGTGGCGATGATCACCGTGCGCGCCTTGCTCAAGTTCATCACCAGCCACAGTTACGCGGTGTTCGCCTGGTACCGCATCGCCTTCGGCCTGGTGATTCTCGCCACCTGGCAGTTGCACCTGATCGACTGGAGTACGGCGCAACCGTGATCGGTAACGAGCGCAAGGGGCGTCTGAAAAGCTGGGACGACGCCAAGGGCTTTGGCTTCATCCAGCCGCAGGACGGAGGCAGCGAGGTCTTCGCGCATATCTCGGTGATGCGCGGTGATCGCCGCCCGCAGCCAGGTGACGAGGTGTTGTTCATCGCGGGGCTTGACGAGCGAGGGCGGCCACGTGCCGAACACTTGCGCCTGGCTGGTGAGCTCAGTCTCGATCGCCAGGCGATCCGGCGTAAACCGAAAGCGCCTGGCAAGGCCGCGCCAGCAACGCGAAAGCCTGTCACCAAACCCACGCAGCGTTCAGCGGCGCAGGGCACTATCCAGAATTTCTCCGGCAAGGCTGTGGTGTTCGCGTTGCTCTGCGTTTTGCCATTGCTCGGCTGCGTGACATTGTTCGGCAAGGGACTCTGGTGGCTGCTACCGCTCTATCTGCTGGCCAGCATGCTGAGCTTTATGCAGTACTGGCTGGATAAACGCAGCGCTCAGAGCGGTGGTCAGCGCACGGCGGAAAACACCCTGCACCTGGTTGAGCTGGCCGGTGGTTGGCCAGGCGCGCTGATCGCTCAGCAGGCGTTCCGGCACAAAACGCGCAAGGCGTCCTATCAGGCGGTTTTCTGGCTGATCGTCGCCGGTCATCAGTTGTTCTGGATCGATCTGCTGTTGCTCGATGGCGCCTACATCGCCCGTCATATCCCCTTATTCGTCCAGTAGCAGGCCGGGTTGCAGGCGTTTGGGCAGCTTGCGCACCACCAGTTGATGCGAGCGAGTCAGCAGCTGGCGCAGCTCGTCGTCACCCAACGGCAATTGCCGAGCGCTCATGCTGATCCAGTGAGCGCGCGCCAGATACGGGGCAGGGCGGATGCCCGGGCGGTCGACATAGCCAAGAAACAGGTCGTTATCGACCTTGAATGCCAGGTCTTCGCCAAGAAAGTCGAGGATGGCGAACATCTTGTTGCCCGCCACCGAGAACACCCGGTTGCTGCCCCATTTGAGGTCTTCACGGGCACCGGGTAGGGCTAGGCAGAAAGCGGCGATCTGGTCTGCAGTCATGGATATGTCCCTGGCGATTCCGCTGAGCAGTCTATCGGACACCGAAGGGTAGTGCGTAAGCCCTGCTTTCTGGTGCTGTCCATGAAGATGCTGGCGACGATTATTGGCGTTGCAGTGCTGTGATCATCCGGCGTTTTGGCGCCGCTCGGGGGAGTCTTGTAGACTCTGCTCCCCGTGATCACGCGCGAGTCGGAGCTCATCCGAGCCCCAGTCAAAACCTACATGAAAGCCCATCGCCGTCTTCGGTTCTCTCCCTGGCTGCTACTGAGCCTGCTGCTGTCACTCTCGACAAGGGCCGATGTTGGCTATCTCGACGTCGCGCAGCTGGGCACGCAGCCGCTGTCACTGACTACACATGTCGGAATGCTGGAGGATGCCGCGCGAGTGCTGACGCTGGAGGACGTAAGCTCGCGCGAAATGAGCGAGCGCTTCCGATATGAACAAGTCGGCAGCTCATCCTTCGCACTGGGCTTCACCCGTTCGGCCTACTGGTTTCGTCTTGACGTCGACAACGCCAGCGAACAGTCGGTGACGCGCCTGCTGGTGGTCGACAATCCACGTATATCCCTGGTGGATGCCTACGTGCCAGACGGGCAGGGTGGCTATCGCGCCTGGTTCACCGGGGCTGACCGCCCGCAGGGCGGCAAGGCCTACGACAATCGCAACTTCGTCTTCCCGCTGCACCTGGCTGCGCACTCTCAGCAAGTGGTGTACCTGCGGGTCGAGTCAAGCATAGGCCTGCTGGTGCCGTTACAGCTCTGGTCGGTGCAGGCGTTCCATGCTTACGAGCGCGAAGACTACATGGCGCGTGCCGGCTACATGGGGATCGCCATCGCCATGATCCTGTTCAACCTGATGCTGTTCATCGCCCTGCGTGAGCGGATTTACCTGCTCTATGTGACCTTCGTGTTGTGCGCCGTCTGCGCTTTGACGATCAAGAACGGCATGGCGCCCGACTGGACATTGTTTGGCCTGCCGCTCAACTCCAACGTGGTGTATTACTCCGGCGCATCGCTGGCGCTGAGCGGGATGTTGCTGTTCATGCGCAGCATGCTGCAGACCACACGCCTGTTGCCGCAAGTAGACCGCGGTTTGCTGGCGTTGGTGGTCCTGTACCTGGTTTCCCCGCTGATCTACGCCGTCGCCCTGCCACAGGTTTCACGGGTGGCTATCTTCGTTTATTTACTGACCGCCTTCGTGATGATGGGAGTAGGGCTGGCCTGCGCCCTCAAGCGACAGCGCAGCGCCTACTTCTTCCTTGCTGCATTCGGCCTGCTGATTCTCGGTGGGGCCACCACGACCCTGCGTGCCCTGGGCATCTTGCCGACCAACGCGTTTACGGAAGACGGCCTGCAGATCGGCTCGTCACTGGAGATGCTGCTACTGGCCTTCGCACTGGCCGACCGCATCAACGTGATGCGTCAGGAAAAACTGCAGGCTCAGGCCAGGTTGCTGCAAACCCAGGAACAACTGGTGGAAACCCTGCAGCATTCCGAACGTGAGCTGGAACACCGCGTTGCCGTGCGTACCGAAGAGCTGCAGGTACTCAATAGCCGGCTGGAGACGCTCAGCCTGACCGACGCACTGACGGGCATCGCCAACCGTCGTCACTTCGACGAGGTGCTGGCCAAGGAATGCAAGCGCGCCCAGCGGGTCGGTGAGCCGTTGGCCCTGGCCGTGCTGGATGTCGACTGGTTCAAGGCCTACAACGACCACTACGGCCACCCCGCCGGCGATAGCTGCCTGCAGCAGATTGCGCACACCCTGGCCGCAACCATCAGTCGTTCCACCGACCTGGTGGCACGCTATGGCGGTGAGGAATTCGTCTTTCTCGCACCTTCGACCGGGCTTGCCGGGGCGCAAAGCATGGCCGAGAAACTGGTAAAGGCGGTCGAAGCATTGACGCTGTCACACGAGCGTTCGCCTTTGGGGCACGTCACGATTAGCGTCGGCATTGCCTTGATGCAGAGCGACGCCAACAGCCCTGCGCAGACGCTTCTGCAGCGGGCCGATGCAGCGTTGTACCGTGCCAAGAGCCAAGGTCGCAATCGCGTGGTGTGTGATGGGCAGGCATAAAAAAGCCCCAGAGCATCCACCCTGGGGCTGAGGAGGGTCGGCATGGCGCCGACCGGGGAGAGTGGGTTCAGGCCTGCGGCTGCCAGCCGCCACCGAGCGCCTTGTAGATCGCGACGATGCCGCTGTACAGCTCGACCTCCGCAGAGGCCTGGGCATCTTCGGCGGCCAGGCGCTCGCGCTCGGCGTCCAGCAGCACGAGGAAATCTACCGTGCCTTCGCGATAGCGAATCGCTGCTTGATCCGCCGCCGCGCGACTGGCTTCGGCCTGGCGCACCAGGGAAACCAGGCGCTGCTGGCGCTTGGCGTAGTCGCTGAAGGCGTTTTCCGACTCCTCCAACGCCAGCAGCACCTGCTGCTCGTACTGCGACAGCGCGCCATCAGCCTCGGCTTCGGCGCCGCGCAGACGTGCACGCACGCTACCCAGATCGAAGGCCGCCCAGCTGATGCTCGGTGCTACGCCCCAGGCGCGGGCAGCTGACGAGCCCAGCTGTGAGCCGCGTCCGGCGGTAAAACCGAGAAAGCCGGAGAGACTGACCCGCGGAAACAGGTCGGCAGTCGCTACGCCGACTTCTGCCGTGGCCGCCGCCAACTGACGCTCGGCCGCCYGGATATCCGGGCGGCGGCGCAGCAGTTCGCCTGGGTTGCCGATGGGCAACGCCTTGGCAATCACCGGCAGTGGTTTGGGCGACAGATCGATCTGCAACTGCTCCGGGCGCTGGCCAAGCAGGGTGGCGATGCGATTCTGAGCACGTACCTGTTGCGCCTGCAGTTGCGGCAGGCTGGCTTCGGTGGCGGCCAGGCGGGCATCGGCACGCAGCACGTCCAACTCGTTACCAACGCCGGCATCGCGCAATTGCTCGGTGATGGAACGCGAATCCTGCTGATTCTTCAGGTTTTCACGGGCGATGCTTTCGCGCAGTTGCGCGCCGCGCAGGGTGCCGTAGGCATCGACCAGCTCGGCGATCAGACTGACCTGCAACTGGTAGTAATCCGCTTCGGCGACTTCGATGCGCGCTTCGCTGGCTTCCAATTGGCGCTGGATACGGCCGAACAGATCCACCTCCCAAGCCATGTCCAACCCCAGGTCGTAACGTTCCTGACGGATACGTTCGTCCGTGGTTGGAGGCTGCTGGGCCTTGCCGAACTCACCACTGGCGCGACTGGTCACGGTGGGAAAGCGATCGTTGGCCACGTCATCGCGAATCGCCCGCGCCGCACGCAGGCGGTTGAAGGCTACGCGCAGCTCGCGGTTATCCTGCAGCGAGCGCTGCACCAGTTGGTTCAGCGTTGGGTCGTCGAATTGCTGCCACCAAGCGGCTTCGAACCGGCTACGGTCGTAATCGGCCGCTTCCAGCGCGGCAATGCTCGCCGGGTCGGTCACAGGTGCTCGATAGTCCGGGCCGACGGCACAGGCCGACAGCGCCAGGGTCAGGAGGGCGGGGGCAAAGACTTTCATGCATGCGACTCCTGCAGACGGGCGGCTTTGCGGGCTTCGCGTTTTTCGACGGAACCGCGGATCAGGACATAGAACACAGGCGTCAGCAGCAGACCGAAGAAGGTCACACCGATCATCCCGGAGAACACCGCCACACCCATGGAGTGGCGCATCTCGGCACCTGCACCGCTGGACAGCACCAGCGGCACCACGGCCATGATGAAGGCGATCGAGGTCATCAGAATCGGGCGTAGGCGCAGGCGGCAGGACTCAAGCACAGCAGCGACACGATCAAGCCCTTCTTCCTGTTTCTCCTTGGCGAACTCGACGATCAGGATCGCGTTCTTGCAGGCCAGGCCTACCAGTACGATCAAGCCGATCTGGGTGAAGATGTTGTTGTCGAGGCCCGCGATGATCACCCCGGTGATAGCGGTGAAGAGCACGATCGGCACGATCAGGATCACCGCCAGCGGCAGGCTCCAGCTTTCGTACTGGGCGGCCAGCACAAGGAAGGCCAGCAGCACGCAGAGCGGGAAGATGAAAATCGCGGTATTGCCGGCGAGGATCTGCTGGTAGGTCAGGTCCGTCCATTCGAAGGTCATACCGATCGGCAGTTCCTCGTTGAGCAGCTTGGCGATGGCCGCTTCGGCCTGGCCCGAGCTGTAACCCGGCGCGGCGGCACCGTTGATCTCGGCAGTGAGGAAGCCGTTGTAGTGCATTACCCGATCCGGACCTGCGCTGTCATCGACCTTGACGAAGGTCGACAGCGGCACCATCTCGCCACGGTTGTTGCGTACCTTGAGTTGACCGATCTGCTCCGGCTCCAGGCGGAATTGCTGGTCGGCCTGGACGTTGACCTGATAGGTGCGGCCGAAACGGTTGAAGTCGTTGGCATACAGCGAGCCCAGATACACCTGCAGGGTGTCGAAGATATCGCTGATGGCCACACCGTGGGTCTTGGCCTTTTCGCGGTCGATGGCGGCATCGACCTGCGGCACGTTGACCTGGTAGCTGGTGAACACCGACATCGGGCTCAGCTCCGGCAACTGACGGGCCTTGTTGAGGATGTTCTGGGTCTGCGTATACAGCTCTTCATAGCCCAGGTTGCCACGGTCCTGGATCTGCAGGCGGAAGCCGCCAATGGTGCCCAGGCCCTGTACCGGCGGCGGTGGGAAGATGGCGAGGTAGGCCTCCTGAATCTCACTGAACTGGCCGTTGAGCTCGGCGGCAATGGCGCCGGCAGACATGCTTTCGTCCTTGCGCAGGCCGAAGTCCTTGAGCGTGACGAAAACGATGCCGCTGTTGGGGCTGTTGGTGAAGCCATTGATCGACAGGCCCGGGAAGGCCACGGTGTTTTCCACGCCCGGATGCTTGCTGGCGATTTCGCTCATGCGCTTGATCACCACTTCGGTGCGATCGAGCGTCGCCGCGTCGGGCAACTGGGCGAAGGCCACCAGATACTGCTTGTCCTGCTGCGGCACGAAGCCGGCCGGCGTGCTGGAGAAACCCAGGTAACCAAGCACCAGCAGGCCACCGTAGATCAGCATGGCGATGCTGCTGCCACGCAGTACGCGACGCACGGTACCGACGTAGCGGTTGCTGGCGCGCTCGAACATGCGGTTGAACGGGGCGAACAGCCAGCCACCGAACAGCTTGTCGAGCCCACGCGAGAAGGCATCTTTCGGTGCGTGGTGGTCCTTGAGCAAGATGGCGGCGAGTGCCGGCGACAGAGTCAGCGAGTTGATGGCCGAGATCACCGTGGAAATGGCGATGGTCAGTGCGAACTGCTGATAGAACTGGCCCGACAGGCCGGAGATGAAGGCCGTCGGCACGAACACGGCGCACAGCACCAGGGCGGTGGCGACGATGGGGCCAGTCACTTCTTTCATGGCCTGGCGAGTGGCCTCGACCGGCGATTTGCCCAGGGCGATGTTACGTTCGACGTTCTCCACCACGACGATGGCGTCGTCCACAACGATACCGATGGCCAATACCAGGCCGAACAGCGACAGGGCGTTGAGCGAGAAACCGAACATGTGCATGACCGCGAAGGTGCCGATCAAGGACACCGGTACGGCTGCCAGGGGAATGATCGAAGCGCGCCAGGTCTGCAGGAAAAGCACGACCACGAGCACCACCAACACGACAGCTTCGAGCAGGGTGTGCACCACTGCCTCGATGGAGCCGCGAACGAAGATGGTCGGGTCATACACCACTTCGTAGTCCATGCCTTGCGGGAAGGATTTCTTCAGCTCGGCCATACGCTCGCGCACCGAGTCGGAAATATCGATGGCGTTGGAGCCAGGACGTTGGAACACCGGGATGGCGACCGCCGGCTGGTTGTCCAGCAACGAGCGCAGGGCGTACTGGTTGGAACCCAGCTCGACGCGGGCGATGTCGCGCAGACGAGTAATCTCGCCGTTGTCACCGACGCGGATGATGATGTTCTCGAACTCTTCCTCGGAGACCAGACGACCCTGGGCGTTGATCGACAGCTGGAAGCTGTTGCCGGCATCGGAAGGCGGCGCGCCGAGTGCACCGGCGGCGACCTGACGGTTCTGTTCGCGAATCGCGGTGACCACGTCGGTGGCGGTGAGCCCGCGCGAGGCGACCTTGTTCGGGTCGAGCCACACTCGCAGTGAATAGTTGCCCATACCGAACAGCTGTACGTCGCCGACGCCGTCCAGGCGCGCTAGCTCATCCTTGACGTTGAGCGCGGCGTAGTTGGACAGATACAGCATGTCGTAGCGCTGATCCGGCGAGGTCAGGTGCACCACCATGGTCAGGTCCGGGGAGGCCTTGTCCACGGTCACGCCAAGACGCTGCACTTCAGTGGGCAGTGTCGGCATGGTGCGGGTGACGCGGTTCTGCACCTGCACCTGGGCGTTATCCAGATCGGTGCCGAGGGCGAAGGTCACGGTCAGCGTCAGGCGACCATCGATGGTCGACTGCGACGACATGTAGAGCATGCCCTCGACGCCGACGATGGCCTGCTCCAGCGGCGAAGCGACGGTTTCACCGATCACCTTGGGGTTGGCGCCGGGGAAATCGGCACGTACCACTACGGTAGGCGGTACCACTTCTGGGTATTCGCTGATCGGTAGCTGGAACAGCGAGATGGCGCCGCCGATCAGGATCAGCAGTGACAGCACCGCGGCGAAGATCGGCCGCTGGATGAAGAATTGCGAAAAGTTCATGGGTCTTTCCTCTAGACGCGCGGGCTTGATCAGCCGCGCGGCGAGCGAGCTTCGATTTTTTCAGCGGCAACACGCGGGGCCTGGCTGCCATCGACGGCCTGGCGCATGCGGGCCAGTTGTTCGAGGGTGCTGTCATCGGCCATGGATACGGGTTGCGGATCGACGGTGGAGCCAGGCATGGCGCGCTGCAGGCCATTGACGACAATCTTCTCGCCCTTGCTCAGGCCGCTACGCACGATGCGCAAGCCTTCGAGCTTCGGCCCCAGCTCGATGGAGCGATAGGCCACGGAGTTGTCGTCGCCCAGCACCAGCACGTACTTCTTGCCCAGGTCGGTGCCGACGGCTTCGTCCTTGATCAGAGTGGCGGCGTAGGGCTTGCTGCCCACCAGTTTCAGGCGCGCGTACAGACCCGGGGTAAAGCGACCATCCTGGTTGTCGAACACGGCGCGGCCACGAATGGTGCCGGTGCGCGGGTTGACCTGGTTGTCGAGGAAGTCCAACTGGCCCAGGTGCGGGTGGTCGGATTCATCGGACAGGCCGAGGTAAACCGGGCTGGCACCACGGGCGTCGGCGCCGGATTGACGGGCCAGCTCGATATATTTGAGGAAGGCGCGTTCGTCGGCATCGAAGTAGGCGTAGACCTTGTCGGTGGAAACCACCGAGGTCAGCAGGCTTTCGCCCGCACCAACCAGGTTGCCTTCGGTGATTTCCGCACGGCTGACCCGGCCATCGATGGGCGCGGTGATGCGCGTGAAGCCAAGGTTGAGGCGAGCGTTTTCCAGTTCGGCGGCAATCGCAGCGACCTGAGCCTGAGCTTCGGTGGCGGCGCTGGCACGGGCATCGGCCAGCTCAGCGGAGATGGCGTTGCTCTGACGCAGGCGTTCGCCACGGCGGGCTTCGTTGGCAGCCCGAGCCTGGCTGGCCCGAGCTTGTTGCAACTGGGCTTCGAGACGTTTGACTTCAGCCTGGAATGGACGTGGGTCGATCTGGAACAGCAGATCGCCTTTCTTCACCAGCGTGCCTTCGTTGAAGGCGACCTTGTCGATGTAACCGGAGACGCGTGGGCGGATTTCGACGGATTGTGGTGCTTCGAGGCGCCCGGTGAACTCGTCCCATTCGTTGATCGGCTGCTCGATCACTTCGGCAACGCTGACCTTGGGTGCGGGCATTTGCGCCTGAGTCTGCGCAGCCTGTTCGCAGCCGCTGAGTGCGAGGACGCCGGCGAGGGCCAGAGGGAATATCCAGATGTTCTTGTGCTGCTGTTCCATGGGTGACTCCGCCAGTCGGATTTGTGGATTGGCGGAGTCTGCGACGAGTCTTGGAGGGCTACGAATCGAATGCCATGAATTTGAATATCATCGGGAATGATAAAAGACGGACTTATATCAATTTCGATCTATGAGGGTGCGCCAAGGTTCCTGAAAGCACTTGGATGGTGCATTTCCAGATATTTATCAGAGGCTGTCCGGGTCGCCGCAGAACATCTGAATGCGCGAACGTAGCCAGCGCTCGGCCGGGTCATTGTCCTGGGCGCCGCGCCAGGCCATGTGCAGCTCGAAGGTCTGCGTTTCCAGCGGCAGCTCCTCGGCGCGCAGGCCGCCTGCCGCGGTCAAGGCGGCGGCGGTGTAATCCGGCACGCTGGCGACGATATCGGTTTCCGCCAACAGGGTCGCCAGGCCGTTGAACTGCGGAACGGCCAGTACGATGTGACGTTCGCGACCGACCTTGGCCAGCTCATCGTCGATAAAGCCGGTAAGGTCCCCTGCGAAGGACACCAGCGCATGCGGGCGCGCGCAATAGTCGTCGAGGCTCAGTGCCCCGGGTACGGTGTCGGCACGCAGCAGCTTGGCCTTGCTGCGGCGGAGAATCTTGCGTTTGGCGTTGGCCGGCAGCTCCTCGGTGTAGGCAACGCCCACCGAAATTTCGCCCGACGCCAGCAGCCCCGGCATCATCAGGTAGTTGGTACGGCGAATCACCAGCACCACGCCAGGGGCTTCAGCGCGCATACGGCGCAGGAGGGCGGGTAGCAGGGCGAACTCGACGTCATCGGACAGGCCGATGCGAAACACCGCCTTGCTGGTAGCTGGATCGAAGTCTGAGGCGCGGCTGACAGCGGTGGAGATCGAGTCCAGCGCCGGCGAGAGCAGGGCGAAGATCTCCTGCGCGCGCGGGGTCGGTTCCATGCTGCGCCCGGTACGCACGAACAGCGGGTCATCGAACAGGGTACGCAGGCGAGCCAGCGCCGCACTGATGGCGGGTTGGCCGAGAAACAGCTTCTCTGCAGCCCGCGTCACACTGCGCTCGTGCATCAAGGTCTCGAAGACGATCAGCAGGTTCAGATCGAGGCGACGCAGGTCGTTGCGGTTCATCCGGGTACCATTCGAGGGATACGGGCCTTGTCAGCACGGCGCTGCAAATGAGAGCCTTTGCCCGGGCAATAGTACGGGCAGTGTGCAGCGGATTGAAAGCTGCTGAATCACTGACAGGCATGAAGACTATCGATAGAGTCTGATAGTGTCGCCGCCGCACAGCGGATAGAGTCCACAGTCATTGAAGTGTTAATCCGCGATCAAGCTCGAGGTAAGCGATGTCCCGCATGATCCGTTTTCATAAGTTCGGCGATGCCGATGTGCTCCAGTACGAAGAGGTTCCGACGCCTGTGCCCGGCCCTGGCGAAGTCTTGGTGCGCGTTCAGGCCGTAGGCCTGGGCTGGAAAGACGTGCTGTGGCGGCAGAACCTGGCGGCCGAGCAGGCCAAGCTGCCGGCCGGTACTGGCTTTGAACTGGCCGGCACTGTGGCCGCGCTGGGTGATGGCGTGAGCGACTTCGACGTGGGCACCGCCGTTGCCGGTTTCCCTGCCAGCACGCCGAACCGTTATCCGACCTGGGGCGATCTGGTGCTGATGCCCAGCCACGCCCTGACCCGATATCCCGACGTGCTCAGCCCGGTCGAGGCCAGCGTGCATTACACCAGCCTGCTATTCGGCTATCTGGCGCTGATCGATCTCGCGCACCTCAAGCCTGGTCAGCATGTGCTGATCACCGAGGCCAGCCACTGTATGGCGCCGCAGACCGTGCAACTGGCCAAGGCACTAGGCGCCAAGGTCATCGTCTCCACCAGTTCCTCGGAAGATCGCGAGTTCCTGCGTGGCCTGGGTGCGGACAAGGTGATCACGACCGAAGAGCAGGACCTGGTTCTGGAAGTCGAGCGCTACACCGAGGGCAAGGGTGTCGAGGTGATTCTCGATCAGTGCGCCGGCCCGCAGATGAAGCTGCTAGGTGATATCGCTGCACCGCGCGGCAAGTTGATTCTGTACGGCATCAATGGCGGCAACGACACGGCATTCCCTGCCTGCGCAGCCTTCAAGAAGCACCTGCAGTTCTTCCGTCACTGCGTGCTGGATTTCACTGGCTGCCCGGAACTGGGGATCGAGCCGAACAATGATGCTGTGCAACGCGCACTCACGCATATCAACCAGATGACGGCAGACCGTCTGCTAACGCCGGTGATCGACAAGGTGTTCGACTTCGAAGACTTCGTCGACGCGCATCGCTACATGGAGACCTGCCCGAACCGTGGGCGGGTGGCCCTGAAACTGGCTGCGGATTAAAGTCTGCAGCCAGCTGGTCGCTATACCCGGTAGGGTTACTGTTCGTTCAAGGAAAGCTGCATGAGTATGGTTATTGGCGACGCGCTATCGCTGTTGTTGTTTCGTTTGCATAGCGGCCGCCTGCTGGGAATCAACCTGCTCAAGGTCAATGAGATCATTCCCTGTCCGGCCTTGACCAAACTGCCTAATCGTCACCCCAATGTTCGCGGCATCGCCACCTTGCGCGGCGCCGCGATGACGGTGATCGACCTGGCGCGCGCCATCGGCGAACGCGGTGCGGCTGACGAAGACGATGGCTGCCTGATCGTCACCGAGCTGAGTCGCTCGCGTCAGGGCCTGCATGTGAAAAGTGTCGAACGTATCGTGCAGTGCTCCACCCGCGACGTGCGTCCGCCACCTGCCGGCGCCGGTAATCGGGCCTTCATCACTGGCGTGACCCAGATCGATGGCGCCATCGTGCAGATTCTCGATATTGAGAAGGTGCTGCACGATATCGCCCCGGCACTGGAAGAGGCCCCCGTTGGGCAACTGCTCGATGGCCAGGACGCACGCCTGTTACAAGGCCGCCGTGTGCTGTTGGTCGACGACTCGCAAGTTGCGCTGCAACAGACCCTCAACGTGCTACGCCAACTGGGGCTCGACTGCACCGCAGTGCGCAGCGCCCAGGCGGCCCTGCAACAACTGCATGAATACCATCAGGCCGGCATGCCATTCGAGCTGCTGGTCTCGGACATCGAGATGCCGGAGATGGACGGCTACAGCCTGGTTCAGGAAATTCGTCGCAGCCCCGATATCGCCGATACCTATGTGCTACTACACACCTCGCTGGACAGCACCATGAATACCGAGAAAGCACGCTCGGTCGGTGCCAACGCGGTGCTGACCAAGTTCTCCTCGGTCGATCTCAGTCAGGCACTGCTCGATGCCTTCCGGCAAATGAGCGGTCAGCACTAAGCCTGCCCCTGCAAGCCCTTGCCACCAGCGGCAAGGGCTTGCCTCGTCATCATCCTTGTCCATCTAAATATTCAATACTTTCAATTGGTTAAGTGCGCCTAATAAATTGGCATGCGCTTTGATTCAGTGCGCCTGGCAATTGCAACTCAGTCAAGGAGCACGGCATGAGCACGATTGGAGGTATTGGCAGTTACGGTGGCATATCGCTGACGGGGTTTCGCAACAAACCCGGTGAGGAGCAGGGCGGGTTGGCCCAGTTGGCGCGCAATGTCGAGAAGACCACGCGCACGGCTAACGCCGAGTCCGAGCGCGAGTTCCGCGCCAGGCAGGCGACGGAGGAGGGCTTTGCTCGCTTGCGTGTCGCGCTGCAGAACGCGTCAGACGGCAAGGTCGATACATCGGTCAGTTCGGGGCAGGTGGAAAAACCACTGGGCGACGAGGGCAGTAACGCCGCACTGGAGGCATTCAAGGCCTATATGGCGATGACCCCGGCCGAAAAGATGCGCGACAGCATCCTCAAGGAAATTGGCATGACCGAAGAGGAGATCGAGGCGCTACCACCTGAGCAGCAGAAGGCAGTCGAAGAAGAAATTGCCCAGCGTATGGAGGAGCGAGCAAAGATGCAGGCCCTGTCAGAAGGCGATGGTCATTCTTATGGACTGATCTGATCAGCGTGCGCTGTGGTGGACGAATATCCCTGGGTTTGGTCTGTAAAAATCCGCGAAATAAATCACGGATGATTCTTTTTTGGGTGAAAAGTCATTGGAATTTTCACGGGTTGAACTGTCTATCAATCGACGACAGTTCAACCCATGAGTTACCTCCGGTTGAGCTTTCACCAACGCAAAGAATCTTGATCAGGTCGTTCTCAATATGGATGTTCTTTCCGAGTTCTTCGAGCGCACGAGCCTGCAAGGGCGACTGTTATTCGCCGGCCCGGTGGACGGTACCCTGGTGCTGGACAAGCCCCCTGGCATGGCTTTTATTCACGTGATCGAGCGGGGTGCACTGGATATGGTGCATGCCGACAAACCGCGCATCGCGATCAGTGAACCGAGCGTGCTGTTCTGCCCCAGCACCTGCTGTTACAAGCTGCGCGCGCACCAGCCAGGCGGCGTAGATCTGATTTGCGCCTCGTTCCAGTTCGGACGTTCAGGTCAGCAACCATTTCCGCTGGGCCTCCTGGAAACCCTGGTGTTTCCGCTGAGCGCCTTGGAGCAGCTTGGGCCGGTGATCGGTTCGTTGGTCAACGAATTCCGTACGCCGGCACCGGGTCGGAGCAAGGCGCTGAACCTGCTGTTCGAATACGTCTTCGTCCTGCTGGTACGTCGTGCGGTGAGCGAAGGACGCATTACCAGCGGTCTGCTATACGCGCTACAGGACAGTCAGTTGGGGCCTGCCTTGATCTGCATTCACCAGGAACCTCAGCTGGCCTGGAGCGTGGAGCGTCTGGCCGAGCTGGCGAAGATGTCGCGTACCAAGTTTGCAGCGCTGTTCTCTGAGGTGATGAGCATGACGCCCATGGCCTATGTGACGGCCTGGCGCATGAAGGTGGCGCAGGATCTACTGCGTGAGGGAATGCCGATCAAGGTGATCGCCGACTCGGTGGGCTACGCATCGCAGGCGTCGTTCTCGCGTACCTTTGCCCAGCAAATCGGGCAACCGCCAGGCGAATGGTTAAAGGCTGAAGGGGAAGATCCGCCGTCGAAGCTGCAGGTGCAGATTTACCGCGACTGAGCATGGTATGCCCAGGGCTGCCAGTGCCCTGGGCATATTTCAGCGATCAGGCGACCACAGGAATCAACGGGTCCGCAGCAGCGAGGGCGATGTCGCGCTTGGCTTCTGGCGGGTAGATCCACTGGGTATTGATCTGCATCTTGAGCTCTTTGCCTTCCTTGCCGGTCAGCACTACCTTGCGCTCCCAGCCTTCGGTGAACACAGCACCCCAGGCGCCCAGGTCCAGACAGGTGACGTACTTGGGTTGGCTGTAGGGAATCGGCTCGACACCCAGTAGATCAGCTGCAGCGTTATTGCCGGAAGAGCGGCCGAGAGCTATCGCGTGCTGGCAGGTCATCAGCGCATGATTGCCACGATCATCCACCGCGGCATAAGCCGTATCGCCAGTGGCGTAGATGACGTCCTGACCAAGCACTTTCAGGTTGCGGTCGACGTGCAGGCGTCCGAGAGCATCACGCTCGCCATCGATCTGCTGCGTCAGCGGTGAGGCCTTAACCCCGACGGTCCAGACTACGGTGCTGGCTTCGATACGTTCGCCGTTGTCGAGTTGCACGCCATGCTCGTCGACCATAGAAACCGGGCTGCCGAGCTTCCAGGTCACGCCCAGGGTATCGCTGGCTTCGGCGATTACCGAGGCGATCTGCTCACCCATGACGCTGCCGACCTGTTTACCCATGTCGACGACGATTACCCGCACATCGGCCTCCTTGCCCAGAATGGCGCGCAGTCGTGCCGGCATTTCCGTGGCCGTTTCGATACCGGTGAAACCGCCGCCCACTACCACGACAGTATTGCGTGCCTGGCTTGCGGGTTTGTCGCGCAAGCTCTGCAGGTGGTTTTCGAGTTGCTGTGCCGACTCCAGGCTGTCGACATCGAAGGCGAAGCGATCAATCCCGGCCAGTGGCGGTCGGGCGACCTGGCTACCGGAGGCCAGAATCAACCGGTCGAAACTCAGTTCGGCCTGGGCGCCGCTCGCATCGCGGTAGATCACTCGCTTGCCTGCGGTATCGATACGCGTAGCGCTGCCTTGCACGAATTGCACACCGACCGCATCGAACAACGGCCCCAACGGGGCAACGACAGTGGTCAGGTCGCTTTCGTAGAAGCGCGGACGCACGCGCAGGTCGGCCTGAGGGGCGAGAAGGGTGACGGCGACATCCAGGCGCTGGTGCTGGTCAAGCAGGCGAACGGCGCTCAGCGCACTCCACATACCGCCAAAACCGGCGCCGATGATCAGGATCTGCTGTTTCATATCGTTAATTCCCGTAGTTGGAGAGAAAGCTGTTGGCTGTCGACGGGATCGATTGTGTGGTTGTTTTGGATCAATGTATTGATCCAATATCCACAAAGATAAATGGTCCACTTTGGAGCCCTTATGCCAGTCGAAAAAGCGCCACCACAAGTTATCTTTCTGCCTCTGGGAGCGCCGGAGGAGGGAGCCAGCCTGCAGGGATGGCTGTATGAGTCGCTGCGCGGTGCGATTCTGGGCGGGCGCCTACCAGCAGGCAGTAAACTGCCCAGCACGCGGGCCATGGCCGAGCACTACAAGCTGGCGCGCGGCACGGTACAGGCGGCTTATCAGCAGCTGCTTTCCGAAGGTTATCTGCGAGCACGCACCGGCAGCGGCACGCGCGTCAGTGAGGTATTGCCGGACCCGACGCTGAATGCCGGATACGTCCGGCGTAAGGTGGTGGCCGAGGTGGAGGCAAAGCGCACAGCGCCCGATACGCCCTGGATGAAGCGCCTGACCGAAATCGAGCCAATTTTCTCTCGGCGCACGTTGCCAACCGGCCTGCGTCCGTTCTTTCCTCACCGTGGTGATATCAAGGCCTTTCCCATCGATCTGTGGCGCAAGTTGCACACGCAGCAACTGCGTAGCTCGCGCCTGAGCATGCTGCTCGACTCCGATCCGGCAGGGTTGCCTGAGTTGCGCGAGGCCATCGCCAGCTACCTGGCCATCGCCCGTGGGGTACAGGTTTCACCGCAGCGCATCCTGGTACTTGGCAGCGTGCAACAGGGGCTGGATATATGCCTGCGTGTGCTGGCGCCCGGTGACGCCCAGGTCTGGATGGAAGATCCGGGTTATCCCGGTGCACGGCAGTTGATGGATATCTCTGGCGTGACACGAGTGGACGTGCCGGTGGATAGCTCCGGCCTCAAGGTGGACGAGGGCATACACCTGGCAGCAAGCGCTCGGCTTGCATATGTCACCCCCTCACGGCAGGCGCCGCTCGGCGGTGAACTGTCGCCTGCACGCCGCCTAGCCTTGCTCAAGTGGGCAGCGGAGCAGGGCAGCTACATCTTCGAGGACGACTACGACAGCGAGTATCGTTTTATCGCCAAGCCCATTCCGGCACTGCGTTCGATGCTAGGCGCCGAGCACTCGGTGATCATGGCTGGCACCTTCAGCAAACTGCTGTTTCCCTCGATTCGCCTGGCCTATCTGGTGCTGCCTGAGCACCTGGTGGAAAGCTTCACTCGCGCGTCGGCGCTGATGTCACGTCACGCCAACAGCCTGGCGCAGGCGGTGCTGGCCGACTTCATCCACGAGGGGCATTTCGACCGTCACGTACGGCGCATGCGCAAAATTTATGCAGCGCGTGCCGGTGCCTTCGCCGACGCCGCGCACAAGCATTGGCAAGGCCTGATCGACGTGCCGGAAATTCGTGCGGGTATGGATATCGCCTGCCGTTTGCAGGTTGAGAACGAGCGAGACGCTTTCGCGCGTTTGCAGGCTGCCGGTATCGACGCGCTGCCACTGGCAAGTTACTGCGTCAATCCGCGAGGGCCGGGACTGGTAATGGGCTTTGCGCCTTATGAAGAGCGTGCCATCGAGGATGCCGCCAGGGCCGTTGCGCAAGCTCTGCGTGGTTGAGAACTGCCCCGGCCAAGGCCGGGGCAGCGACCATCAGAGGATGCTCAGCGGGTATTCGACGAAGGCGCGAATCTCGTTGAGATCTGGCCCTACATCGGTGCTGGAACGGTAGATGGAGTTACGCAAACGCAGGTGCAGATCCTTGGCGGCGCCACTCTGGATGGTGTAGCCGATCTGGTTGAAGATCTCGCGCTCGGTGCCGTTGTTATCGTTGCCGGTATCGATGTTGTCACCGCGTACATAGGCGAACTTGTAGCGCAGACCCGGCACGCCGTACTCGGCGAAGTCCAGCTCGTAGCTGGCCTGCCAGGAGCGCTCGTCCTTTAGGTTGAAGTCCGAGTAGTAGGAGTTGGCCAGGTAGATGCTGGCGCCGCCATCACCGTAGTCGTAGGCGAAGCCGGCATCGCCGCTGTTGCGCTGATGCGCGACGATGAAGGCATGAGCGCCGATGCTGTACTTGGCCGCCAGACTCCAGATGGTGTTGCGATCACCCTGGCCGTCACCGCCGAGATCGACTGCGGCCACCGAGCCGGTGTCGTACTTGGTGCGGTAGATGTTGAAGTCGAAGTTCAGCGCCTGATCGGCCGCCAGTGCCAGGTTGTAATTGACGTTGGCGTAGTAGCGTTTGTACATGTCCTCGAGATCGGCGTGATACACCGCCAGGCTCAGGTCATCGCTGACGGCGTAGCTGCCGCCGAGCACGTCGATGCTCTTGAGGCGATTGGGGTCGCGCGCCGAGTCGCCCATCGGGCTGTCGGCGGTGAAGCGGCCGGCGTTCAGCTCCAGGCCTTCGATCTCGTTGCTGGTCACCAGCGTGCCGGTGAAGGACTGTGGCAGCAGACGGCTGTCGTCATGAGCCAGTACCGGCAGGGAAGGGAACTGGTTGCCGTACTTGATCACGGTATTGGAGACGCGCAGTTTCACCGCACCGCCGGCCTGGGACAGGTCGTCCACCGGACGGCCTTCGCTATCGGTGTCGAAGAAGGCGCGATAGTTGCGGCCGCGGCCACTGTCGAGCTTGACCCCGAGCAGACCGAAGGCATCGACGCCGAAGCCGACGGTACCTTGGGTAAAGCCGGACTCGAAGGTGGCGATGAAACCCTGGCCCCAGGTCTTGGCGTCGTTGATGTTGTCTTTGTAATCACGGTTGAAGTAGGCGTTGCGCAGCAACAGATTGAGGCTGGCGTCTTCGACGAAACCGTTGGCTTCGGACTGGCTGCTGGCATGAGCCAACTGCCCGCCCAGCGCGAGGCTGCAAGCCAGCGCGAGACAGTGCTTCTTGTGCATGAGTGCTCCCGGTGTTGGTGTGCTGTTTTCAACGCGCCTCACATCGAGGTAAGGCCCGGCCCAGAGGGCGCGCTTAGAGTTATCACCCTGCCTGCAGATGCACTATTCAAGCTGATCGATGATCACTATCAACGACTTCGATGCGGTATTCGGGAGGATCGGCGATAGGCTTCTCCCCGATGAAGATTCCATAGGCGGCGGTTTTGCAACACTCCCGGAAGCCGTCGCTCTGGCTCCGCTTCATCTCCTTTGGTTAAGACGACTTGTGGCCGCCTGGTGATCCAGTGCGGCCTTTTTTTGTGCTCGCCTTTGTTGGCCTGGCGTGAGTGGTGGTTCAGGTGACGGGTCAGTGAAAGTCCCGACTGCGTATATCCAGCCCTGTCAGCAATGCCGTCATATCCGTCAGGCGCCCGGCGATCACGTGGCGTACGCCGTCGACGGTCTCCAGGTGGCCATCGATCTGCAGCATTTGCGACTGCACCAGAACGCGGCGCTGCCGCTCGGCCAGGTCGTGCCAGACCACCACATTGACCAGACCGAACTCATCTTCGAGGGTGACGAAAATGACCCCGCTGGCTGTTTGCGGCCTTTGCCGGCCGATCACCAGACCGGCAATGCTGACAGGTCGGCCGTGCTCGACTGCCTGTAGTTCCCGCGAGCTTTTGCAGCGCCGGGTGCGTAATTCCTGGCGCAGCAGGGCCAGAGGGTGCGGACCGAGCGTGGTGCCGAGGGTGGCATAGTCGGTCAGTAGATCTTCTCCTGGCGATGGAGCAGATAGACTCAGGATTTCTTCACCCGACGCAGACACGCCTGCGAACAGTGGCAGTTGCTCCTCGACGCCAGCAACCGCCCAGCGCGCCTGGTAGCGGTGGCCAACCAGGCCGGAGAGCGCGCCTGCATCGGCCAATCGCTCGCGCGCCGATGCATCCAGGCGTGCACGTATGCTGAGGTCCTCGACATCACGGAATGCGCCGCACTCGCGCGACTGTTCGATACGGCGCGCGTCGTCTTCGCGCATGCCACGAATCATCCTCAGCCCCAGGCGGATAGCCGGCTCGCCACGTTCATCGGGCTCCAGGCTGCAATCCCAGTCGCTGTAGCGCACGTCCACGGGGCGCACCTCGACATCATGCCGCCGTGCGTCCTGCAGCACCTGATCGGGACTGTAGAAGCCCATCGGCCAGCTGTTGACCAGAGCGCAGGCATAGGCAGCGGGCTCGTGGCACTTCAGCCAGCAACTGGCATAGGCGAGCAGGGCGAAGCTGGCTGCGTGCGACTCGGGAAAGCCATAGCTGCCGAAGCCTTCGATCTGGCGAAAGATCCGTTCAGTGAATGCCTGCGTGTAACCCTTCTCCAGCATGCGCGAAGTGAGTCGCTGACGATGTGGTTCGAGGCCACCATGGCGTTTCCAGGCGGCCATGCTGCGGCGTAGTTCATCCGCCTCGCCGGGCGTGTAGTCGGCGGCGACGATGGCCAGCTCCATGACCTGTTCCTGAAACAGCGGCACGCCTAGCGTGCGCTCGAAGACCGGTTTGAGTTCATCAGAGGGATAATCGATCGGTTCTTCGCCGTTTCGTCGACGCAGGTAGGGATGCACCATGTCACCCTGGATCGGCCCCGGACGGACGATGGCCACCTGGATCACCAGGTCGTAGAACGCCTTCGGGCGCAGGCGCGGCAGCATTGCCATCTGCGCGCGTGACTCGATCTGGAAGGCGCCGATGGTATCTGCGTGGCTAATCATGGCGTAGGTGGCCGGGTCTTCCTTGGGCAAAGTGGCCAGCGTCCATTGCGTGCCGCGGTAGCGCTCGATCAGGCCGAAACAACGGCGCAGTGCGCTGAGCATGCCCAGGGCCAGGACGTCGACCTTGAGCAAGCCGACCATATCCAGATCGTCCTTGTCCCACTGAATGACGGTGCGCTCGGCCATGGTCGCGTTCTCCACCGGTACCAGTGTGTCGAGGGCGTGCTCGGAGATAACGAAACCACCCGGATGCTGCGACAGGTGACGGGGAAAACCGATCAGCTCGCCAGTCAGTATCAGCACGCGCCTGAGCAGTGGACTCTGCGGATCGAAACCTGCCTCCAGCAGACGCTCGGGCGTTGGCGGACCGCTGCTCCAGCGGCCACAGCAGTCAGCCAGCGCATTGACCTGATCAGGCGGCAAACCGAGAGCCTTGGCGACATCGCGTATCGCCCCGGCGCCGTGGTAGGTGTTGACCACGGCGGTGAGCGCCGCACGCGTTCGACCGTAGCGACGAAACACGTACTGGATGACTTCCTCGCGCCGTTCGTGCTCGAAATCGACGTCGATATCCGGCGGCTCGTTGCGCTCGCGGGAGAGAAAGCGCTCGAACAACAGCCGGCTCTCCGTAGGGTCTAGCTCGGTGATGCCGAGCGCGAAGCAGACGCTGGAGTTGGCCGCCGAACCCCGACCCTGGCAGAGGATGTGCTGCTCACGGGCGAAGCGGACGATGTCGTGGACAGTCAGGAAGTAGCTTTCGTATTCCAGCTCGGCGATCAGTGCCAACTCGTGCTCGATCTGCGCGCGGGCGGCGGCCGGCACGCCTTTGTGCCAGCGCTCGGCGGCGCCACGTTCCACCAGAACACGCAGCCAGGAGGTGGGGTCATGACCGGCCGGCACCAGCTCGTGCGGGTAGTGATACTCCAGCTGGTCGAGATCGAAGTGGCAGCGCTCGGCGATGCGCAGACTCTGAGCGAGCAGCTCGGGCGGATACAGTTCGGCCAGCTCATCAAACCGGCGCAGATGCCGCTCGCCATTGGCGAAAAGATGGCCGCCAGCCTCGGCCACGGGCAGATGATGACGGATGGCAGTCATGCAATCCTGCAGTGCGCGGCGGCCACGGGCATGCATGTGCACGTCGCCACAGGCCACAGCCGGCAGGTCGTGATCGCCTGCCAGCTCGAGCAGGCGCTGCAGGCGCGCGGTATCGTCAGGGCCGCGATGCAACTCAACGCCTAGCCACAGGCGCTCGGGAAACAGTGCGCGAAGCCAGGGCAGGGCGCTGACTTCACCCTCGCTGAGCCAGATGGCCAGCAAGCCATCGAGCGGCGCCACGAAATCCTCGTGCAGCAATCGGTAGGTACCTTTTGCTGCTCTGCGCCGCGCCCGGGTGATCAGGCCGCATAGCGCCTGATAGCCCGTCAGGGTCTCGGCCAGTAGCACCAGCTTTGGGCCTTGCTCGATCTGCACTTCGCTGCCCACGATCAGCTTGATCCCGGTTTTTTTCGAGGCCTCCCAGGCGCGCACGATGCCAGCCAGGGTGCACTCATCGGTGATCGCCAAGGCACGATAGTTCAGCCTTGCCGCACGCTCGAACAACTCCTGCGCACTGGACGCACCGCGCTGGAAGCTGAAGTTCGACAGGCAATGCAGTTCGGCGTAATCGCTCATGCGAACCAACCGTGCAGCAGTAACGGCCCATCGCTGCCGACTGGCCGATACGCCCAGCCGCGCTGCCCGGCACGGGTCTGCACCACGTAATAGTCGCGGCGCACATCCTCGCCATCCCACCAGCCGGACTCGATGCGTTCCGGGCCGGATAGGATGCGCAGTGAGGCCTCGCGCAACGGCTGGGGTTCGCTCAACAGCCAGCCTGGCCGCGGGCCACAAGGAAGCAGCAAGGGGCTGGTCGAGTCGTTGATCCAGGCACGCTCGGGACGATGATCGGCTCTGGCACCGAGGCCATGCAGGGCGTCATCACCGAGGCGCGCCCTTAGCCGCTCGCGCAATTGCTCCCAGGGCTGGTTCTGCTGCGGTCGCTCGTCGAACAGTTGCTGATGCTGCGGCGTAAAGACCGGCAATTCACGTGCCTCCAGCCGCACGGCCAGCACCGGCGCTGGCAGCTGCTGATGCTCCAGACGGCCTCGTGTCAGCTCGAACAGCATGCCGGGATCACGCTCGGCGCTGAGCAGGCCCACCGGTATCTGCGTATCGGCACCCGCGCGGTGTTCCAGATGCAGGGTGAAACGCTGCACGCCGCTGTCACGACAGGCCAGGTAAGCCGCCAGATCGGCTGTCAGTCGGCGCAACGGGAACAGCAGCGCCTGATGGGATTCCACCTCGAAATTCAGTTCGATACGGGTATCGAAAACATCCGCAGGCACGAAGAAGTCCAGCGCTAGCGGACGCTGGCCAGACAAGGTATCGAGATGACGTAGCACTTCGGCAGGAAAGCGTTTGGCCAGGCTGTCACGTGGCAGCGCCAACAGCTGCCGCAACTGCCTGAGCCCCATGCGATTGAAGGCCGTGGTTGCTGCAGGAGAAAGCCCGAGCCGATCCACTGGCAAGGGGGCGAGCATCTGCATGAGCGCCTGACCATCACTGGCCATCAGTCCATCACCGACATTCACCAGCACCCGCGCCGCAGCAGGATTCGGCGCGACAGCAATGCGATGCTGGAAGGCCAACGCCGACAGCTCGGCGCGCAAGCGCGCTTCGAAACGCGGCCATGGGCCGAACAGCCCCAGACTGGATTGCACCTCCAACAGCAGACAGCGCGGATAGTGCAGGCTGACCTGGGCACTGAAACCATAGGCCCAGGCGGCCAGAAACTGCTGCCATCGCTCGATGGCCGCGCAATCGTATTCTGCCGTGGCAAACCCGCGTGTCAGCGCCTGCGCTGCAGTCAGTGACTGGCCGGGTTTCAGCCCCAGGGCTCGAGCTGCCGGGTTGACCGCCTGTAGAACACGCCGTTGTGGCGAGCCGTTGAGCAGCACCAACGGCTCGTCTGGGTTGGCGCGGTGACGCTGTACGCCGTCCATGGCCAACTGTGGCAACAGGATGCAGGCCCAGAGCATGGAGGGCTCAATGCCAGGCAAGCGCGAGCGGTCGAGCCGGCGGCAAACCACCACGGCACTTGATCACCCGCAGCTGTGCTGGCTGGCTGTCGAGCACCAGCCGTAGTGCTGCCGGTGAAGGATTGGTCGCTTCTGCCTGCGGCCGATAGGCGAAAGCCAGGGTTTGCCCAGTAGCAGCTGCCACCTGCAGACGTCTCAGCGAACGATCATCGGCCTGACGCAACCAGCTCAACACCGCGCCACAACTCCCCGAACGCAAACATTGTTCGGCAGCCCACAGAGCATCGCGGCCATCTGCCTGGATAATGCTCAATTGGCGTAAATCGACGCCGGCATCACTCCAGGCCTGAGGGTAGGGCAGATGAGGAGGGGAGATCAGCACCACTCGCTCGCCTGAAACCGTCAGGCTAGCAAGGGTCGGCCACAACAAGCGCATCTCGCCGATGCCAGGCGCCGCAGTGAGAACTTCACTGAGGGCAGCCTTGGGCCAGCCGCCACCTGGCAGTGCGGCGTCGAGAAAATGATGTCCAGTTGAGAAATTGGCGCCCGATGGCGATGAAACGACCTGGCCTCGCCATACGCGGCGAGCGTCGATCAACCGGTCAAGCGCGACCACGGATGACATGGAGTAGCAACCAGATGCTGTATATGAATACAGTATTATTTGAGCCAACGCATGGGTCAAGAGAATCGCGATAAGGTGCTCAACCTGGTTACCGAGACGCAGCCGAGTCAGCCGAATAAATCAGCCCGGAGAAAATTGTGTCGACCCAGGAAATCGCGATCTACGCACAACCAACCCATACGATCCGTCGTGTTGTGTTGTGCAGACGCTGACTCGAAGCGAACCCATAATGGCGTCTCGGAAATTTATCGCTGCGCGCATCTCGGACTGTCGACAGCAAAGCGGAGCTGCAGATGCGGTTGAGAGAATGACCAAGCGAAAGATCTCAAGGCCCATGGGAGTACATGGTTCATGGGAACGATGAAGCCCGGCGCTTCAAGTGTCTGGGAGCCAACGTAGGTGATTCAGTCTGGCCAAATCGAGAGTAGAGCCCTACATTGGATAAGCCAAAGGTTCGCATAATGTATATTATGTTAAATTGTTTATTGGGTGAGATGGACCTCTCGCCTAGAGATCCGCTTTCAACGATCCGAGGTCAATCGCTTCTCAGGTTTAATTCCCTACGGCCATCCAGAACAGATGGCCCGCCCTCATCAGGCATCAACTGTGTGCCTGATGAAGTAACGATGAGTCAAAGGAGCGATTACAGGTGGAAATCGCCCGCCGCTTCCGGTTGATAAAGCACTTTACTGATCTCGATCCGGAGAGTCCGATCGGAAATCCGCCAGTCGATGGCGTCTCCCTCCTGGTAGCCGAGAATGGCCGCGCCGATATCGGAACACACCGAGTATTTGCCGGCGCGGCTGTCGGCGTCTTCGGGATAGACCAAGGCCACTTCGATCTCTTCGTCGTCCAGTTGCAGCAAGGCCCTGGAGTTCATCGTGACGACATTGCGTGCCACTTCCTCTGGCTTGACGACAACAGCACGCTCGAGCTCATGTTCGAGTTCGACAATGGCCGGCCCCTCCTCAAGTGCGATTAGATTCTCGAGCCTGGCCTTGTCGATTTCAGTGATTTGGATTCCTGTAACGTCGGTACCGGCACTTTCGCGCAGGAACCGGCGATAACACCCCGCCGTCATGGAAAACGATTTCAATGTCGGCGTTTCGTTCTCGAGCATAAAACCGCTGCGCGCAAAAGCTTTCAGCGAGCGCACGTTGTCCGGGTGGATCTTGGCGATGAGTTTCTCGGCGCGCATGTCGAGAAAAGCCAGTTTCATGCCTTCGCGGATCGTACGGGCGCCGAGGTTTCGGCCCCATTTGTTACTGTCTCCGATGACTAGGACGATCTCGCACTCCCTGCCGGTCTTGACCAGACGGACAAAGCCCACAGGTTCGTCATGTCGGTCATAGGCCATAAAGAAACGGCCGCCCCGGTTGAACAGATGGGTCAGGATCGGCAACTGCGTCCGATCGATGACTTCCGCGATGGAACGGGAAACATGACGCGAGTCGCTCAGATAGCAGGTGACGCGCTCATCCTGCAACCACTCCATCAGCGTCAGCGCGTGTGCCCGAGTAATTTCAGGGCACAGCGAAATGAAAGGCTTGTTCATCTTCACCACACACTTATATGTAAAGAATGAAAGCCCTTCATGGCTATGGCCATGACGGTTCTTTCGGCGACCGGTTACTTTAAGCCATAACGCGAGTAACGCCGAACCGTCTGCGCACTTTTCTCTTCGACAGCCTGCACAACGGGCTGAACCGCCCTCTCCTGCAGTTGCCGCTACAGCTGCGTGCGTATGACTCTTTCGAATTCCACACTACAGCTACTATGCTCCTGCAACTGCTGACGGAACTGTGGTGACAGCTGCTCCGCGAGCACTTGCTCGAAACCATGGCGAATTTGTTTTTCGGTGTGCAGTGCCGCGCGTAAACGGGCGCGGCCGCGCTCAGGCAACAGCGAGGCGCTCAAACTGTTCCAGGCATGGCGAAGTACGCCGAACAGGCTGGGATGCTGTGTCGGTCGGCCGCCATAGGTAACGATCTGATTGCGCAGGCAGTCCATCAAGACCAAGCATTGCTGTTCGCGCTCAGCGAATAGCCGCTGCTGTTCGGATTTACTCGTGCTGCCTGCAAGACGTCGATAGCTCAAGCTGGCGTCGTGGCACGTCAGCAGAAGGTGGTTAAGCTGGGCGATGGTCTTGTCCAACGTCGGCATGCACTACTCCTCCCCTGCGTACTCGAATGCAAAGAACTGACGCCGGGTGCGCGCAATGCGCACGCCCGGCAAGCAGGAGCAATCAGCTTCTTGCGCGTTCGACGTTGCGCAGCGCGCGCACTTCATCATGATTGCGCAGCACGCCCTGATATTGACGCTCGACCAGGCTGCGGATTTGCGGTGGAAGATTCTTGGTCAGCGCTTCGCTGTAGCGCTCCTTGGCCACGTCTTCGCCGCGCTCGGCTTCGTTGAGAATGGCCTCTTCATCCTTGCCAGTGACCAGTGATTTCAGGTCGACCCAACGGCGGTGCAGGTCTGCACTCACGCTGGTGCTGTCCTCGGGTTCGCCACCCAGTTCCAGGACGGTTCGTTGCAGCTCTTCCGCCGCTTCGGCGCATTGCCGCGAGCGCTGCGAGAACAGTTGCTTCATGTCGGGGCGTTTGACGTCTTCGGCGCAGACCTTGAAGCCGGCCTCGCCGTCTTTGCTGGTTTCGATCAGCTTGTTGAGGGTGCGTACCAGGTCTTTACGGTCGTCGGTGAGATCCATGTGTCGTCTCCGGGCCGGCTAAACGGCCATTGCTTGGTGGTATGTCCCGTCTTGGGGCCTACATGGATTCCGACGTGCAGGCTACGCTGATCGTTCAGGGAATATTCCAAGCGGCAAGCTGAGCCGGCTTCAGGTATGCACGCACCAGTTGATACCTCGACCCGCATGCCGAGGGCGTCTTCGCGGTCATGAACCCTTAGCGCTGGGTTTCAATATTTTGCGTTTCGATGGCTGTGCTGATCATCACAGGCCCGGCAAAAAGCTTGAACGCAAGCCAGCCAGTAGAACTCTGTCTACTTCAGGGGAGTTTTGTCAGGGGCCGTTTCGTGACCTGACCGGCGCGATTGCGCCAAATCGAACGAGCATCTTGCTTCCCCAGGGCCGCCGCAGCGTCTCCTCCTTCTCCTTGCGGCGGTTCCTTCTTTTCTGACTGGAGACGATCCTGGCGCGCTCTGGAGAGTGGCCGAACTCAAACACCATCAGGCAGTCACAACGTCGTGGCCTGCCCATCAGGGCCACGTGCTCACAACGAACGGACGCATGGGAGAGCATCGATGCCACTGCTCAAACTGCTGCATTTCATGGCGCTGATCTGCTGGTGCGGCGCGCTGCTGTACCTGCCTGCGATGATCGCAGCCGGCACCCGCAGCAGCGATGAACTGTTCTATCGCGACCATGCCCACCTCACACGCACAGTCTTCAACCTGCTCGCGACGCCAGCTGCCTTGCTGGCCATCGGCTCGGGCACCGCGTTGTTTCTACGTGAAGCTATTTTCGACCCTTGGTTGATCCTCAAGCTCACCACTGTCGCCGGGATGGTGCTCTGTCACGCCCTGTGCGGCGTACTGATTCTGCGTATCGAACGTGCCGCCGAACCTGCACTGCGGCGCAACTGCCTGCTGATTGGCCTACTGCTGAGCGCCCTGATCGGCGCCACGCTGTGGCTGGTGCTGGCCAAACCTTTCTGATCACGGAGTACCCGAGAATATGCCCGGCCTGCCCCGCTCTCTCTACCGTCCAGTAGCTGGCAAGCCGAAGCCGATTCGCTCAGCGTGTATCGACGCCCACGGCGTGTTCGTACACCAGGCGCCCGCCCAGGTAAGCCGCCAGAGCGATCAGCGCGGCGGTCAGCAGCGAGAGGTACAGTGCCCAGCGTTCCATGCCCTGCTCCGGCCCGGCATAGCGCAGCAACCAGTTGAGCGATGCCAGAGACAGCATCATCACGGCGATGATGGCATGGCACCAGGCGGTGATCTTGCGCCGGATGCTGCCAACCGTAAGCAGATCGACCAGCCCCGCCATGCTTGCCACCCAGCCACCGAAGGCGCCGACGCCAGCCAGCCAGAGACTGGCGCGCGCCCAGAACGGATCGGCCAACAGCAGATAGGCGATATCGGTCGCCACCAGGCCCAGCAGCGCGGCTACTGGAAAGTGGATCATCATCGGGTGCAGCGGATGCCCGGCGATGGCGGCGCGACTGACGATAACTTCCTTTATTTCGGCCATCCCGGCCTCCTTGAGCAGGTCAAACGTAAGCGTCATTGGCTGACGCCCTGTTTCAAGTTGACCACGCTGACGCTAGCAGTTCCGTTTCTCGTTGCCTGCGAGGGGCCGCAATCGGCGCTCGACCCGGCCGGACCGATGGCGCGCGAGGTGGCGATCCTGTGGTGGGCGATGTGCGCCTTCGCCACCCTGGTGCTGATCGTGGTGACCGCGCTGTGGGTGCACGCCATGCGCCGCAAAGGGCCGCAGATGGATGCCGCCCGTGCACGTCAATTGACGCTGCGCTGGCTGGTCGGCGGCGGGCTGCTGTTACCAACCCTGAGCGTGCTGCTCCTGCTGCTGTTCGGCATTCCCATTGGCCACCGCATGCTGCCTTTGCCCTTGGCCGGTGAACAGCCGATGCGCATCGAGGTGATCGGCCATCAATGGTGGTGGGAGGTGCGCTACCCGGACAGTGGCGTGGTCACTGCCAATCAGCTGCACTTGCCGGTCGGCAGGCCGGTGGACCTCGACGTCACCAGCGCCGATGTCATTCATTCCTTCTGGGTGCCGCGCCTGGGCGGCAAGATCGACATGATCCCCGGCCGGGACAACCGCATCCGCCTGCAGGCCGATCAGGCCGGCACCTTTCGTGGCCAGTGCTCGGAGTTCTGCGGCACGCAGCACACGCACATGATTCTCGATGTGCAGGCTCACGACGAAGAAGACTTCGTCAACTGGCTGCAGGCGCGCCGCGAACAACAGATCAGCGCCCTGCCCGGCCCGGCTGGTGAGGTGTTCGACGCCCATTGCGGTCAGTGTCATCGCGTGGCGGGCGTGAGCGAAGGCAATCGCGCGCCGGATCTCAGCGATGTCGGTGCGCGATCGATGCTCGGCGCCGGCGTGCTGAGCAATGAACCAGGTGCACTGTTGCGCTGGCTGCACGAGCACCAACAGCTCAAACCCGGCAACGCCATGCCGCTGCATGACGACCTCGACCCCGATCACCTAAGCACCATCGCCGACTGGCTGGAGACCCTGCGCCCGTGACTACGCCAAGCAACGAACAGGTTGCCGCCCAGGAACAACTGCACGATCAGTTCAACGACGTATGGGGCAACCCGCGCGGCTGGAAGTCGCTGACCATCGTCAATCACACCACTGTCGGTATTCGCTTCATGCTCACCGGGCTCGGGTTCTTCCTGTTCGGTGGCCTGCTGGCGATGCTGGTGCGCACGCAGCTGGCCATACCGGGCTACGACTTTCTCGAGCCGGACGTCTACAACCAGGTCTTCACCATGCATGGCACGGTGATGATGTTTCTGTTCGCCGTGCCGATGATGGAAGGCCTGGCGGTCTACTTGATTCCGAAGATGCTCGGCGCGCGTGACCTGGTGTTCCCACGCCTGTCGGCACTGGGTTACTGGTGCTACCTGTTCGGCGGGCTGATTCTCTGCGCCAGTCTGCTGCTGGGCATCGCGCCAAAGGCTGGCTGGTTCATGTACACGCCGCTGTCCAGCGCGGTGCATACGCCCGGGCCGAACTCGGATTTCTGGCTGATCGGCATCACCTTCGTGGAAATCTCGGCGGTGTCGGCCGGTGTCGAGCTGGTGGTGTCGATCCTGCGCACCCGCGCCGAAGGCATGTCACTGAACAAGATGCCGATCTATGCCTGGTACATCTTGGTGATGGCCATGATGATCGTGGTCGGTTTTCCGCCGCTGATCCTCGGCAGCATCCTGCTGGAGCTGGAGCGCGCGGTTGGCCTGCCGTTCTTCGAGGTGGCGCGCGGCGGTGACCCGATTCTCTGGCAGCACCTGTTCTGGCTGTTCGGCCATCCCGAGGTGTACATCATCTTCCTGCCGGCGGCCGGCATCGTCTCGACCCTGCTGCCGGTGTTCTGCCAGCGGCCGCTGGTGGGCTACCGCTGGGTGGTGCTGGCGATCCTCACCACCGGTTTCATCAGCTTCGGTCTGTGGGTGCACCACATGTTCACCGTGGGCATCCCGCAACTGGCGCAGGCGTTCTTCTCCGCGGCGAGCATGCTGGTGGCGATCCCGACCGGCATCCAGGTGTTCGCCTGGATCGCCACATTATGGGTCGGGAGGCCGCTGTATCACGTGCCGATGCTGTGGTTGGTGGGTTTTCTGGTGATCTTCGTCTGCGGCGGGCTGACCGGCGTGATGCTGGCACTGGTGCCCTTCGACTGGCAGGTGCATGACACCCACTTCGTGGTGGCGCACATGCACTACGTGCTGGTGGGTGGCATGTTCTTCCCGCTACTGGCCGGCATCTATTACTGGCTGCCGCACTTTTCCGGGCGCATGCCGTCGGTACGCCTTGGCAAGTGGGGCTTCTGGCTGGTGTTCATCGGCTTCAACCTGACCTTCCTGATCATGCACTGGACCGGCCTGATGGGCATGCCGCGGCGCATTTACACTTACCAATCCGGCCTGGGCTGGGACCTGCCCAACCTGATTTCGTCGATCGGCAGCTTCATCATGGCCATCGGCATCGCCACGGTGCTGCTGGATATCGTCCTGCACTTTCGTTTCGGCCAGAAGGCCACGAAAAATCCCTGGAACGCGGACACCCTGGAGTGGAGTACGCATCTGCCGCCCAGCCCCTACAACTTCGTCAGCCTGCCACCGGTGCGCACCCGTCATCCACTGTGGGAGGTGCCCGACCTGGAGGAACGCATCGACCGTGGTGAATTCGCCCTCACCGTGATCGACCATGGCCGGCGGGAAACCTGGGGTATCGAGCCGCTGACCGGCAAGGTGCGCGAGATCATCCACCTGCCTGGCAATAGCTGGTGGCCTTTCATCGCCTCGCTGTTCATCGCCTTCACCTGCCTGGGGCTGTTGAGCAAGTTCTACTGGGTCGCGCTGGTGGCCAGCATCGTTGCCGTGCTGGTGCTGCTGCGCTGGAGCTGGGAGAACGGCGCGCACCCGTTGGCGGCGCCGGATGCAAGGGTGCAGCCTGGCGAGCCGCCGCTGCACTCACGCACCTGTGATGGCCCTGGCTTGTGGGGTATGGGCGTGACCCTGCTGGCCAACGGAGCCTTGTACCTGGCGCTGCTGTTCGGCTGGTTCTATCTATGGACGGTATCGCCGAACTGGCTGGTGCCGGACGACCCGGTCATCGATCAGCGTTTGCTGCTGGCCAGCGCCGTGTTGCTGAGCGTCGTCGTGCTCTGGCAGCGCCCGGTATTGCGCCGTCTGCGTCAGGGCCAGGGTGAACCTGCTGCGTTGATCACCTGTTTTGTCGGCACCGCGCTACTCGGCGCGTTGCACGCCGGGCTGCTGCTCTGGGCGATCCTGGCTGGAGACCTGGCACCACGCGCCACCGCGCATGATGCAGTGATCGTAGTGATGCTCGTCTACAGCCTCGCGCATGGTGCGCTGGCGACCATTCTCAGCGCCTTGCAGGCCCTGCGCGTGCATTACGGTTATGTGTGCAAGCGCACGCCCTATGAGCCTTTGGTGGTCGAGCAATTCTGGCAATACAGTCTGGCCGTGATGTGGATCACCTACTGCAGCGTGGTGCTGTTCCCGCCCACCTTCGGAGGTGTGTGATGCAGCCGTTACGCTCCCCCTACAACCCGATCCACATTCCCCTCGGGCTGGTGCTCTGGAGTATCTGGTTCGTCGCGCTCTATGGCGGATTATCGGTTGGTTGCGCCCTGGCGCCGCCTGACCCTGCTCAGGGGCAATGGACCTGGCTGAACGGTCTGCTCGCCCTGTTCAGCCTGCTCACCATGGTGGCCATGCTGGGTTTGGCCTGGCTGTTTCAGCGCGCTGCCAGGGACCAGCGTGAGGGCCAGCCCGCGCGCTTCGTGGCTCGCCTCTCTGCTGGCGTGAACCTGATCGGCGCTATCGCCACCGTCTTCGTCGCCCTGCCCACCTTGAGTCTGCCGCCATGCCTCTGATTCCCCTCGCCCTCCTCCTTCTACCTGGTACTGCCGCTGCCGCAATGACGAGCGGTATTCGGTGGAGCGCAGACTTCAGGCGCGCCAACCTCTTGTACAACTTCTATCCAGGTTTTTTGCCAGCGGTCAGCGTTCGCTGAAAAGCGTGGGACGCATTTGCTTCAGCGTATTTTTCTGTCGCTGCGAAGCAGTTCACTTATTGCTAGAGGCAAGGTGCTGTGTTCAAACAATAAAGTATTGAATGCGATAATCGAGGCATGGATAGGCACCGACAATCAACTTCCCCCGCGTAAACTTGTATAACTCTGGTAGATGATGTCATTTTGATTTTTTTTAATACCAATCGTCCCAATCGTTGGTATGAATTAAATACATGGTTATGTTTGATGAGTGCTATTAAGGAGAAGCTCATGAAACATGATTTGGAAAACATCAGATCGGCGTTATCCAGTTACCAGGTTGAGATGACACCCAGGCCAGACGGCAGCGTTGTGCTTACCGTTGCCAATGCAGAGCGTCAGCTAGTCCGAGTTCTCGACGGAAGCTGTTCGACGCAAGAAGTTATTCGCCTGATTCATTTCGACATGACCCTGGATGAAGATGCGGACTCAGTCAATGAGGCAGTCAAACACTGCAGCGCCACACAATTACCTACCTACTCGCGCGAGCCGCTTTTCCGTACACGCGCCTCTCGTTTATGGGCCATGAGAAAGCTCGAAAAGAAATGAGGAGATATGCTCGTGCCGAGATACAACGATTCGAGGACGGCTCTAAACAAGCCGGAAGATCTGCTGGGACGAATCAGACGGCATATGCCCTATCGGCACCAGTTGATGTACGAGTGGCCCTATATGGCCGGTTCTACATGCCTGGTGGTGTTACTGGTCTGGCAGCCTTTTCAACCGTCCGCATTGGCGGTGATGCTGTCCCAACCTCAACCCGAAGCGCAGATGATGCAGCGTTCTTTGCAGGAGATCGACTCGAACTGCTATCAGGTTCACAGCGAAGCTCTGAACGCCCCACACTGCGAAGACTGTGGCAAGGACACTGCCGCTGCTGCGCGGCCTGACGCAGAGTTCGAGTTCACCCGCTCGATTCTGACCTGCAGAGACATACACCGTGATTCGCTGCACGACAGCGACACGTACAGCCCTAAAAACATGATGATCGAAGTGATCAAGCCAAATCACTCTTTCTAGCTGCCCTTGACGCCCTCGGCTGGTATTTCCGGCCTTTATCCCGCCCTCACTGTTTCCGCATTCCGATTTTCTGAGCGAATTATCGGAGTGGCTGTCGACATGTATGGACCTTGATGAAAGGAGACATGTCATGCCGGATTCAGTCATTTACTTTTCCATTGCCATAGCTGCATTTCTCGTCCTGGTACATCTGTGGGCGGTAATCAGCGTGTTTCGTAGCGACAAGAGCGTCGGAACCAAAACACTTTGGGCTCTGCTTATCTGGATATTCCCAGTTGTTGGGCTAATTATCTGGGGCATTGCCGGTCCACGTGGTCATGGTGAAGGCCCAACTTCTCCAGAGCACAGCAAGTGATCGAAATAATATTTTTTAATGCCTATAGGAAGTTACTCGGCGTGCGAGTGCCGGCAAAGTAAAACCACTATTTGTTGGCGTTCATGATTACCTCTACACCACTTATACAGCGAGGCATGAACATGTCAGAAGCGTATAACTATCTCGATCACACCACCGCTTATAGCAGTTGTGCCAACGCCTGCGAGCACTGTGCCTCGGTCTGCCTGAGCGAGGGCAATGCCGAGCATTATCGCTGCGTAGAGCTATGCCGTGATTGCGCCGACCTGTGCCGCCTGACTGCAACGCTGATGCTGCGCAATAGCCCCTACGTTGCGGTGGCCAGCCAGCTATGCAGGATTGCTTGCCTGGCCTGCGCCGAGGAATGCGTGCAGCACGCCAGCGCGCATTGTCAGGAGTGCGCGCGAACCTGCCAGGTGTGTGCAGAAGAGCCGTTACTGGAGCCAGCATGAAATCGGACAAAACCACGAGAACGCCAGTGGCGCGTTCCAGCGAGGCGTTACTGGACGATCCCGGTAACGAAGACCCCGGCTCGCAGCTCGATGCGCCAGTGCCGCTGCGCCCATCGACCAAGACGCAGCGTAAGAGAAAAACCCGACCAAGCGACGAGAATCCGCGCTAGGCCGGGCGTCGGTTCAGGCTGGAATGCTCTTGGCGCGCATCTCCCGCGCCCAGATGCGATGCAGCTTCAGCGCTGTTTCGAAGCGCATGTACAGCGGATCGAAGCTATCGCCGCAGAGCATGCCGTCGTCCTCCTCCAAGCCCAGCAGCGCCGCAAGCTGAGCGGCATCACCGCTGAGCGCCAGGGGTTTGAGGTGCTTGTAGGCTTCCAGCAAGTAGTGCTTGGCAACGCCATCGTCCTGCAGGGTCTTGAGTACGTACTCACCTCCTGGCACGAACACCGCATCGACAGTAATCGACGGCTCCGACGCGAAGCTGCCATCGGGCTGCATCGGTTGGCCGTCAGAATCTTTCAGCGCCGCTGCAGAAGGCGCCAGGAGCTTGGCCACGGCACCGGCTGCTTCGAGCATCTTCTTCAGACTGCCGACCTCGTCAGCCTTGCAGCCCGGGGTGAGCAGGATCGCCACACGGCGTCCGAGAATGTCCCCGGGCAGCAGATTCATCTGACTCAGTGCGGGAGATACCTCAGCCTTGTCATCCATTTTTGGCGTCGAGGTACTGTCCAGATCGATCCCCAGATTCTCCGCCACGCGCAACGCCAGCAGCGGATCAATGTGGGCGAGAATGTCTTTCACCTGACGTTCGCGAATGTACAGACGTTCGACCTTCGACAGCTCGAAGCTGTAGGCGTCGACGATGTGCTGCTGCTCAGTCTCACTCATGCTGCGCCAGAACAGCGTTGCCTGAGAGAAGTGATCGCCAAAGCTGGCCGAGCGCACCCGTACCTTGTGCCCTTGCAGTGGCTCGGGATAGGAGCTGTAGCCACCCCCACTGGGCGCTGGCGGAGTCTCACGCGGCCAGTTGCCGTCGATCGAGTTGGGCTCGTAGGAAGCGCGGCCGCGATTGATCTGCTGGCGATGCGGCGCGTCACGCTGGTTGTTGTGGAACGGGCATAGCGGCCGATTGATCGGGATTTCGTTGAAGTTGGGGCCGCCCAGGCGCAGCAGCTGCGTATCGGTGTACGAGAACAGCCGGCCCTGCAACAGCGGATCGTTGCTGAAGTCGATGCCTGGCACCACGTGACCAATGTGAAACGCCGCCTGTTCGGTCTCAGCGAAGAAGTTGTCCGGGTTGCGATTGAGCACCATGCGCCCGACTACGCGCACTGGCACCCGCTCTTCGGGTACCAGTTTGGTCGGGTCGAGCAGGTCGAAGCCAAAGCTCAGTGCGTCCTCCTCGTCCATCACTTGCAGGCCCAGTTCCCATTCCGGGTAAAGGCCGCGCTCGATGTCTTCCCACAGGCCACGACGGTGAAAGTCCGGGTCCTTGCCCGCGAGTTTCTGTGCTTCGTCCCATACCAGCGAACAAACCCCGGCCTTGGGTCGCCAGTGAAACTTCACCAGCTTGCTCTGGCCTTCGCCGTTGACCAGGCGAAAGCTGTGCACACCGAAGCCCTGCATCGAGCGATAGGCGATGGGAATGGCGCGGTCGGACATCGTCCAGAGCACCATGTGCGCCGACTCTGGGGTCAGCGAGACGAAATCCCAGAAGGTGTCGTGGGCCGACGCGCCGGTCGGGATCTCGTTGTGCGGCTCGGGTTTGACCGCATGAACGAAGTCGGGAAACTTGATCGCATCCTGAATGAAGAACACCGGCATGTTGTTACCGACCAGGTCGAAGTTGCCCTCCTCGGTGTAGAACTTCACCGCAAAGCCGCGCACGTCGCGCACCGTATCGGCCGAGCCACGTGGCCCCTGCACGGTGGAAAAGCGCACGAAAACCGGGGTGCGCTTGCCGGCTTCGCCGAGGAACGCGGCGCAACTCAGATCGCTGATCGGATCGGTTACCTCGAAATAGCCATGTGCCCCAGCCCCGCGTGCATGCACCACACGCTCGGGAATGCGCTCGTGGTCGAAGTGGGTAATCTTCTCGCGCATGATGAAATCTTCCATCAGCGTCGGCCCGCGTTCACCGCCGCGCAGGCTGTTCTGATTGTCGGCGATGCGCGTCCCTGTGTTGGTGGTCAGCGCCTCCCCTGTCGCGTCCTCGCGGAAACGCTCGAGTTGTTCGAGCTTGGCGTTGCTGTTGTTGCGGTCGAGCGTGTCGCTGCCAGCCATCTGGCTGTTATCGGCGGGGTTCGGTTGCTTGCTCATTGGCTACTCCTGGTTATTCAGTGGCCATGTCATGCATGGTGGCCACGCAAGCGACGGGAAAGTCGCTCCGGGTACTTTTTGAGGCGCAGTGCGGCAGTTCCGTTCGACTTGAATTTTTCCGCTAAGCCAGTGCTGGCGGGCCGTTGCGCTTTGCCTAGCGCGGCGAATTTGTTCTGAACTTCGTCGCGACCTGCACCTTCTACCCCTGTGAACGCACATCCCAGGAGGATCGAATATGCACCCGTTGAAACCACTGGCCTTACTGGCCGCTGCCGCCTTCGCCATCTGCGCCGTCACCAGCCTGCAGGCCGCCAACAAGGCGGAATCGATCAGCAGCGAGGAATTCGTCGAAGAGGCATCGGCGAAAGGCATCGCCGAGATCGAAACGGCCAAACTGGCCCTGGAAAAATCGCAGAACGAGGCGGTCAAGGGCTTTGCGCAGATGATGATCGATGACCACCGTCGGGCGAATCAGCAGTTGGCCGAACTGGCCAAGAGCAAGGACCTGGAAGTCTCCGACGATGCCGAGCTGATCAACCAGGCCAAGGCCCTGGTGCTCAAACTGCGCAGCGAGGACAGCTTCGACAAGGCCTACATGAACAATCAGGTGGTCGCTCACCGCGAAACCATCGAGCTGTTCCGCCGCGCGGTAAATGTCGATGACCAAGAGCTCGCTACGTTTGCTCGTGAGGCGCTGCCCAAGCTGGAGCAGCATTTGCAGCGCGCTGAGCAGTTGAACGGCCAGTTACCGCAAGAGTGATCCCTTGCCTACCGGGCTGCTGGTGCAGCCCGGCTTCGCCAGGCCAATCAGCCTTGACGCAGACGCTCGTAGTAATAAGGCAACTGCAACAGGGCATAGCGCGCCGTTTGCTCACGCACCTGGTTGCGACCTCCGCTGAACTTCAGCGTTTCACTGACGATGCCCTGGTGCTGTTCGAGGCGAATAGCACAGGCGATGCATTGCACGCCGTCCTTTTCTCCCTCTGCCTGCGCCAGGCCGGTATTGGCCAGGACGATATCGGCATCGCTGCGTAGCAATGCGCCCAGCGCCATCTCCTGCGCAACCTCTTCGCTGGTGAGACCGAAACGCTCGATGGTGTCGGCATTGACGCCCAGGCAACGCTGCTTGGCCTGCGGCGAATAGGTCACGAACGCGCAATCAAGTACCTGGCCGCTACCAGGCACATCGGCCACCAGTGAGCTGATAAGCCCCGCTGTGCAGGATTCAGCAGTGGCCAAACGCAGCTTGTACTTGCCGAGAAATTTCACCACCTGTTCGACGCTTTGCATCTGCCTGCTCCTGTTAGCTGCCAGGTTGCTCTGTGAAGCGGCCAGGATGGGCAAAGTTCAACCTGTTTACAGGGCGCTCGCTCTGCAAAAAAAGGTCGAACCTTTGTTCGCATCGCCCCGTCAGCTCAAGGGTAAGGGGGAGATCGCGCAATCGTTCATCGCACTCCTCCACGGCCCTCGCCGACAAGGCGAGTCGTCCTCAGGTACAACTCGATGGAGAGAGACATGGCAAGCGCTGCAGCCTCCGCACACATCCAAGCCACACCCACCCTTAGCGCCGCAGCCAAGCCTCCCTTGCAGATGCACAGTGAGCATCCGCAGCGTAAGCGCGTACTGTTCGTCACCTCGGAGTTCGCTGATCTGATCAAGTGCGGCGGGCTCGGCGATGTTTCCGCCGCTTTGCCCCGTGCGCTGTCGCCGCAACACGACATCCGCCTGCTGATCCCCGGTTACCGGCAAGTGGTGGAAAGCGGCCGACCGATCCGCATCGTCGGGCAGTTGCCTGGCCTGGCGGCGTTGCCTCCTTGCCAGATCGGCCGTATGGACCTGGCCGATGGGCTTATCGTCTATGTACTGCTCAACCATGCGCTGTACGAACGTGATGGCTCGCCTTACGTCGATGAGCATGGCCGCGACTGGGCTGACAACCACATCCGTTTCGCCCGTCTCGGCCTGGCCGCCGCAGAGATCGCCACGGGCGATGCCGGCATCCAGTGGCGCCCGGAGCTGGTCCATGCCAATGACTGGCCTGCAGCGATGGCGCCGGCCTACATGGCCTGGCGCCAGGCCAATACACCCGCCTTGCTGACCATTCACAACCTCGCTTATCAGGGCCTGTGTGACATGCGTTGCGCCAGTGAACTGGCAATACCCAGTACGGCCTGCGGCGTCGAGGGCCTGGAATTCTATGGGCAGCTGTCATTCCTCAAGGCTGGCATTGCTTACTCGCAGCATGTCACCACCGTGAGCCGCCGCTATGCCCGCGAAATCACTTCGGCGGAACAGGGCTGTGGTCTCGATGGCCTGCTGCGGGCCAAGGTGCAGAACGACCAGCTCAGCGGCATCGCCAACGGCATCGACGAAAGCTGGCACCCCGAGAGCGACCCGCACTTGCTGGAGGGTTTCAGCGCTGGCGACTGGGCGGGCAAACGAGCCAACGCCGAGTACGTCCAGCAATGGTTGGGGCTCGATGACGACGGGCCGCTGTTCGCCGTGGTATCGCGCCTGGTGCATCAGAAAGGCATAGATCTGACCTTGGAAGTGGCTGAACACATCGTCGCGCGCGGCGGCCGCATTGGCGTAATCGGCCAGGGTGAACCGGCACTGGAGGCCGCCATGGCCGAGCTGGGACGACGCCATCCGGGACGTATCGGCGTTCATATCGGTTTTGACGAAAGCGATGCGCGGCGTCTGTACGCTGGCAGCGACTTTCTGCTCATGCCTTCGCGTTTCGAGCCCTGCGGCCTCAGCCAGATGTACGCCCAGCGCTACGCCTCGCTGCCCATTGCCCGCTGCACCGGCGGCCTGGCCGACACCATCGAGGATGGCGTCAGCGGCTTTCTCTTCGACGCGCCTCAGACCGATGCCTATCGCCAGGCCATCGACCGCGCGCTGCAGGTCTTCGATCATCCCGAGCTGCTGGAAGCCATGCGCTGCCAGGCCATGAGCGCCCCGCTCTACTGGCGCCAGTCGGTGCAGCCATATGACCGTCTTTTTCAACGTCTGCTGAGCCAGACCAGTGCTCAACGGGCGCCGCGCTGATGTTCAGCCATGGTGCCCGGCCAATGGCCGATGGACGCGTGCGCTTCGCCCTGTGGGCGCCCAGTTGCCGACAGGTGGAGCTGGAACTGCAAGATGGCGGGCTGCAGCCCATGCAGGCGCAGGACGATGGTTGGTTCGTGACGCTGATCGAATGCCCGGCCGACACCGCCTATCGCTACCGCATCGACGGCCAGTGGCCAGTGCCGGACCCGGCCTCGCGCCGCCAGCTCGAAGACGTACATGGCTTCAGCCAGGTCATCGATCACTCGGCTTATATCTGGCATCACCGCGACTGGAACGGCCGGCCCTGGCACGAGACGGTGCTGTACGAGCTACACGTCGGCCTGTTCGGTGGTTTCCAGCAGGTCATCGAGCACCTGCCGCACCTGGCTGATCTGGGCGTTACCGCCTTGCAGCTGATGCCGCTCAATGCCTTCTCCGGGACGCGCAACTGGGGCTATGACGGCGTGCTGCCGTTTGCCCCGGCCAACGCCTACGGTACGCCCGATGAACTCAAGCAACTGATCGACAGCGCCCATGCCTACGGCCTGATGGTATTCGTCGATGTGGTCTACAACCACTTCGGCCCGGACGGCAATTATCTGGGCGTGTACGCACGGCAGTTCTTCCATGAAGAACGCATCACGCCCTGGGGCGCGGCCATTGATTTCAGCCGCCCACAGGTGCGCGACTTCTTCTGCGAAAACGCCCTGATGTGGTTGCTGGACTATCGCGTCGACGGTTTGCGTCTGGACGCCGTGCACGCCATCGACGATGACGATTTCCTCAAGGAGCTGGCTGCGCGCGTGCGCTCGGCGCTGCCGCAGCAACGTCATGTGCATCTGGTGCTGGAGAACGAGCATAACGCCGCGCACCTGCTACGTGATGGCTTCGATGCGCAGTGGAACGACGACGGCCACAACACTCTGCATGCGCTGCTGACCTTCGAGAACGAAAGCTACTACGCCGATTACGCCCAGGCGCCGACGCGCAAGTTGGCCACCTGCCTGGAGCAGGGCTTCGTTTACCAAGGGCAGGCCAACCGCCATGGCCAACCACGCGGCGAACCCAGCGCCGACCTGCCGCCGCATGCCTTCGTGCTGTTTCTGCAGAACCATGATCAGGTGGGCAACCGCGCCTTTGGCGAACGTCTGACGCTGCTCGCCGACGTTGACGCGCTGCAGGCCGCCACCGTGCTTCTGCTGCTGTGCCCGATGGTGCCACTGCTGTTCATGGGTGAGGAATGGGGCTGCAAACGGCCTTTTCTGTTCTTCACCGATTACCACGACGAACTGGCCAACGCCGTGCGCGAGGGTCGGCGCAACGAGTTCGCCGATTTTTCCCAGTTCAACTCGCCGCACAGCCGCGAAACCATTGCCGACCCCAATGCGGAGGCCAGTTTCCAGCGCTCGCAGCCAGATCTGGCGCCTGCTCTGGAGCCTGAGCAGCGCGAATGGCTGGCCTTCTATCGCGGCCTGTTGCAGGTGCGCCATAGCCGCCTGCTGCCAGGGCTGGAGCAAGCGCGCAGTCTGGGTGCACAGGTGTTGGGTGACGGCGCGGTACTGGCGCGCTGGCGACTGGGCAATGGCCCGGCGCTGAGTATCGCCATCAACCTGGGGACCAGCGCCGTTTCCCTACCTGCGGAGGCCATCCATGGCGAACGCCTGTACACCCTGCGCACCGACGATGCCGACCTGCGTCAGGCGCAATTGCCGCCGCGCAGTGCCCTCGTCACCCTGGAGCCCGCCCGATGAGTGATCAACTACTGGCCGAACTGGCGCAGGCCGCGGATCTGAGCATCGACTGGGTCGATGCCTACGGCCAGCCACAGCGCGTATCGGCAGAAGCCCAGCGCAACCTGTTGGAGGCGCTGGGCTATCCGGCGCAAAGCCCGGAACAGATACGCGAAAGCCTGACCTCGCTGGTGCACCACCAGCATGTACCGGAAGATTCCGCTCTGTTGCTTCAGGACCAGCATCAACCACTGGCCTTGACCCTCTACCCGGCCGAGAGCCCCTATCGGCTGACCGATGAGCACGGCAATGTCAGCGAGGGTCGGCTCGACCACGACGGCCATTTGACGGCGCAACAGCAGCCTGGCTATTACCAGCTGGAGATTCGCGACACTCAGCATGCGCTCGCCGTAGCGCCCGCCGCCTGCATGTCGGTGCAGGAACTGTGTGGCAAGACCCGCATCTGGGGCCTGACTGCCCAGCTCTACGGTTTGCGCCGCGCCGGCGACGGCGGCCTGGGCGATACGTTGGCGGTGGCGGATCTGGCCCGGCATGCCGCCAATCACGGCGCCGATGCCATCGGCCTGAGCCCGGTGCACGCCCAGTTCAGCGCCGACTTGCGCAGCTACGGCCCCTACTCACCGTCCAGCCGGCTGTTTTTCAATACCCTGTATGCCGCGCCCGTCACCTTGCTCGGCGAGGAACGGGTCAAGCGCGCCATTCAGACTGCCGGGCTGCACAGCGAGATGACCCGGCTGGAGTCGCTGGAGCTGATCGACTGGCCAGCCGTGGCCTCCACTCGGCAGCGCCTGTTGCGCCAGTTGTATGCGGATTTCTGCCAAAGCGCCGGCCATTTGCAGGCGCGCTTCGATGCCTTTCGCGCAGCCGGGGGCGATGCGCTGCAGCAGCATTGCTGCTTCGAGGCCATCCACGCGCAGCGCTTGCGCGAAGGGACGAGCGGCGACTGGCGTACCTGGCCGGATGAGTTGCGCAGCCCGTATCAAGGCGCCGTGACCCGTTTTGCCATCGAACATGCCGATGAACTGCGCTTTCACGCCTTCTGCCAATGGCTGATCGCCCATGGTCTGGAAACCGCGCAGGCCACTGCCAGCGGCGCCGGCATGGGCATCGGTCTGATCGCCGACCTGGCGGTGGGAGCCGATTGCGCCGGCAGCCAGGCCTGGTCGCGCCAGGACGAACTGCTGCCACGGGTCACCGTGGGTGCGCCACCCGACGTGCTCAATCGTCAGGGGCAGAGCTGGGGCGTTGCCGCTTTCTCGCCGCAGGGTCTGCGGCAGCACGGCTTTCGCGCCTACATCGAGATGCTCCAGGCCAACCTGGCGCATGCCGGCGGCATTCGTATCGACCATGTAATGGGCCTGCAGCGGCTGTGGGTGATCCCACAGGGCGCGGAGTCGCAGCACGGCGCCTACCTGCGCTACCCACTGGATGACCTGCTGCGCCTGCTGGCCCTGGAATCGCATCGCCATCGTGCCCTGGTGATCGGCGAAGACCTCGGCACTGTGCCCGAAGGCCTGCGCGACAAGCTCGCCGCGCGCAATATCCTCGGCACCCGCGTGCTGCTGTTCGAGCAGGACGACCTGGGTTTTGTGCCGGCCGAACGCTGGCCCGGCAATGCCCTGGCGACCACCACCACCCATGACCTGCCGACGATCAAGGGCTGGCTCGCCGGCCGCGATCTGGAATGGCGAGTGCGCGCCGGTCAGCGCGACGCCGAGCTGCTGGAGGGCGACCACGCCGAGCGTGCCGGTGAGCGCGTGGCGCTGCGCCAGCTGTTCGAACGCCAGGGTATGGCGCCCGGCAGCGATGACGATGCCTGCCTGCAAGCCTGTATCGAGCATATCGGCCGCACGCCGGCGCCACTGACCCTGTTGCCGCTGGAGGACGCCTGCGGCCTGGAGCAGCAGCCCAACCTGCCCGGCCCGGGCGATGTCCACCCAAACTGGCGGCGCCGCTACCCGCTGACGGTCAACGAACTGCTGGAACAGCCAGCCACGAGTGAGCGTCTGGCCAGCCTCGATGGCGCACGCCGGGAGGCTGGCAATGACTGAATTGCGCGCCACGCTGCGCCTGCAGCTGCACAAGGATTTCACCTTGCGCGATGCAGCGGCCCAAGTGCCCTATTTGGCTCAGCTGGGTATCAGCCACCTGTATGCCTCGCCGATTCTCACCGCCCGCCCCGGCTCGCAACACGGCTACGACGTGATCGACCCGAGCCAGATCAACCCCGAACTGGGCGGCGAAGCCGCGCTGGTGCAGTTGGTGGAAACCCTGCGCGCCCATGACATGGGGTTGATCCTGGATATTGTGCCCAACCACATGGCCGTCGGTGGCGACGGTAACCCCTGGTGGCTGGACGTGCTGGAATGGGGGCAAGGCAGCCCTTACGCCGAGTTTTTCGATATCCAGTGGCAATCCCACGACCCCTTGCTCAGTGGCCAGTTGCTGGTGCCATTTCTGCGCAGCGACTACGGCGAGGCGCTGCGTGACGGCACGCTGGAACTGGTGTTCGATGCCAAGCGCGGGCGCTTTCACGCCCAGCACTTCGAACACCGCCTGCCGCTGACGCCAGCCAGCTACGCCAGCATCCTGCGCCGCAGCGAGGATGAAGCCCTGCGCGAACTGGGTCAGCGTTTCGCCCGCCTGGGCAATGATGACGCCAGCCGTGCACAGGCCGATCAGTTGTGCATCGAACTGACCTCTAAGGCGCTCCAGGTGGCGCCCATGCTGGCCAGCTTTCAAGGCCATGACGAAGCGGCGCAGCAGCGTCTGCACGCACTGCTCGAACGTCAGCATTACCGCGTAGCCAGCTGGCGTACCGCAGCGGACGACATCAACTGGCGACGCTTCTTCGATATCAATGAACTGGGTGCGTTGCGCGTCGAGCATCGCCAGGTATTCGAGCAGACGCACGCCAAGGTCTTCGAGCTGATTGAGCGCGGCCTGATCGACGGCCTGCGCATCGATCATATCGACGGCCTGGCTAACCCGCGTGCCTATTGCAGTAGGCTGCGCCGGCGCATCCGGCAACTGCGCGGCGATGCGCCCTTCCCTATCTTCGTGGAGAAGATTCTCGGCGCTGGCGAACAGTTGCCGCAGGAGTGGCCGGTGGACGGCACTACCGGCTACGAGTTCATGAACCAGGTGTCGCTGCTGCAACACGATCCACACGGTCAGCTGCCGCTCAGCGAACTGTGGCAAGCGCTCAGCGGCCGGCCGACGGCGTTCGAGGACGAGATTCAGCAGGCGCGCCGCCTGGTGCTGGAAGGCTCGCTGGCCGGTGATCTGGAGGAAGTTGCCCAGCGCCTACTGCACGTCGCCCGACATGACATCGCCACCCGCGACCTGACCCTCGGTGCCATTCGCCGGGCGCTGCGCGAGCTGATCGTGCATTTTCCGGTGTATCGCACTTACGCCCAGGCCTGCGGCCGTTCACAGCAGGATCGGCGGTTCTTTCAGCAGGCATTGGACGGCGCGCGGCAAACCCTGGCCGAAGCTGACTGGCCCTTGCTGCCACATCTCGACGACTGGCTCGGCGGCGCCTTCCTACGTGCACTGCCGCCTGGCCGTGCGCGGCGTTTGCGCGCCCAGGCGCTCACGCGCTTCCAGCAGCTGACCTCGCCAGTGGCTGCCAAGGCCGTCGAAGACACCGCGCTGTATCGTGCTGGCATGCTGCTGTCGCGCTATGACGTGGGCTTCGATGCCGAGCATTTCAGTGCCAGCGTCGAGCATTTTCACCAGGCCTGCGTCGAACGTGCGAACCACCACCCGCTCAACCTGCTGGCCACCGCCACTCATGACCACAAACGTGGCGAGGACTGCCGCGCACGCCTGGCGGTGCTCAGCGAACGCGCCGCCTGGTACGCCGAACGCGTCAAACACTGGCATCACCTTGCGCAACCGCTGCGTAGCAGTAAGCAGTTGGCGCCGGATGGCGGCGAAGAGTCGATTCTCTACCAGGCACTGATCGGCAGTTGGCCGCTGGGGCTGCAAGCGGACGATGACGTCGGCCTCGATGCCTACCTGCAGCGCCTGCTCGGTTGGCAGCGCAAGGCACTGCGCGAGGCCAAGCTCAACAGCGCCTGGAGTGCGCCGAACGACGAACACGAAGCTGCCTGTGCTGATTTCTTGCGGCGCCTGTTGTGCGAGCCAGCCGGATTGGCCTTGCGCACCGAGCTGGCTGATAGCGTTGCGGCAATAGCCCCTGCTGGCGCCCTGAACGGCCTGGTGCAATGTCTGTTGCGCATGACCACGCCTGGCGTACCCGATCTGTACCAGGGCTGCGAGTTCTGGGATTTCAGTCTGGTCGACCCGGATAACCGTCGCCCGGTGGACTTCGCGGCGCGACAAAACGCATTACAGGCCAATGATGAGCCAACGGCCATGCTGGCCAGCTGGCAGGACGGGCGCATCAAGCAATGGCTGATCCGGCAGGTGCTGGCGATTCGTGCGACGCATCCGTCGCTGTTCAGCCAGGGCAGTTACCAGCCCCTGGCTGTCACGGGCAGACACGCCGCCCAGGTGCTCGCCTTCCTGCGTAGTCACGGTGACCAGCACCTGCTGGTGATCGTGCCGCGCCTGGCCGCCGGCCTGCTCGCAGAGCACGACCTGCCGCATGTTCCCGCACAGTGTTGGGGCGACACCGCCGTGGTGTTACCGGGCGAATTCAACCACTGCCATGTCACCGGCCTGCTCACTCCTTGCCAGGTCGCAGCGCACGAAGCGGTGCCACTTGCCGACGCGCTGGCCGAGCTGCCGGTCAATCTGCTTCGCCTTACCCCTTGATCACAGGAGTTACGCCATGAATGTCGATGAGCAGCGCATACGCGAGTTTGCCTTTCAGATCTGGGAGTCCGAAGGCCGCCCCCATGGCCAGCATGAGCGGCACTGGAAAATGGCCAGCAAGTTGGCCGAAGCCGAGGCGCAAGCCCAACCCAAGGCCAAGCCGCGGCGTGTCAGCAAACCCAAGACGGTGCCGCTGAGCGAGGCCGAACAGCCCGCGCTGCTGAAGAAACCCCGTGCCCCGCGCACACCCAAGACGCCGAAAGCCTGAGGTCGCCACCATGTCCAATCAACAGAGCTCACGCGTTACCGAAGGCACGCCGTTCCCGCTGGGCGCCAGTTGGGATGGCCTCGGAGTCAACTTTGCCCTGTTCTCGGCGCACGCCACGCGGGTCGAACTGTGCCTGTTCGACGAGCGCGGTGAGACGGAGATCGAACGCATCGAGCTGCCGGAATACACCGACGAAATCTGGCACGGCTACCTGCCTGACGCCCGCCCCGGCCAGGTTTATGGTTACCGCGTATACGGTCCCTACGAGCCCGAAGCCGGGCACCGCTTCAACCCCAACAAGCTGTTGATCGATCCTTACGCCAAGCAGTTGGTGGGCAAGCTGCAGTGGTCTGAAGCGCTGTTCGGCTACACCATCGGCGACCCGGCCGGTGACCTGAGCTTCGATGAGCGCGACAGCGCGCCATTCGTGCCCAAGTGCAAGGTCATCGACCCGGCCTTCACCTGGGGCGAGCAACCCAGCCTGCGCACGCCCTGGGATCGCACGGTGATCTACGAAACGCATCTGCGCGGCATCAGCATGCGTCATCCGGCGGTGCCCGAGCCGCAGCGCGGTACCTGCGCCGGGCTGACCAACCCCGAACTGCTGCGGCATATCCGCGAGCTGGGCGTGTCCAGCGTCGAGTTGCTGCCGGTGCATGCCTTCGTCAACGACCAGCATCTGCTGGAAAAGGGCATGAACAACTACTGGGGCTACAACAGCATCGGTTTCTTCGCCCCGCACCCGGCCTATCTCTCCAGCGGTCGCATCAGTGAGTTCAAGGAAATGGTCGCGCACCTGCACAAGGCCGGCCTGGAGCTGATTCTCGATGTGGTCTACAACCACACCGCCGAGGGCAACGAGCGCGGTCCGACGCTGTCCATGCGCGGTATCGACAACGCCAGCTACTACCGCCTGCTGCCGGACGAACGCCGCTACTACATCAACGACTCCGGTACCGGCAACACGCTGGACCTGAGCCACCCCTGTGTGCTGCAGATGGTCACCGACTCGCTGCGCTACTGGGCGACCGAAATGCGCGTGGATGGCTTTCGCTTCGACCTGGCGACCATCCTCGGGCGCTATGCCGATGGTTTCAACGAGCGCCACAGCTTTCTTGTCGCCTGCCGTCAGGACCCGGTGCTGAGCAAGGTCAAGCTGATCGCCGAGCCCTGGGACTGCGGCCCCGGCGGCTATCAGGTCGGTGGTTTTGCGCCGGGCTGGGCCGAATGGAACGACAAGTTTCGCGACAACGTGCGCGCCTACTGGAAGGGCGACCGCGGCGAGCTCGGTGAACTGGCAAGGCGTCTAACCGCCTCCGGCGATCTGTACAACCAGCGTGGGCGCCGGCCCTTCGCCTCGGTCAACTTCATCACCGCGCATGACGGTTTCACCCTGCGCGACGTGGTGTCCTACGACCACAAGCACAACGAGGCCAACGACGAGAACAACCAGGACGGCACCGACCGCAACCTCTCCTGGAACCACGGCAGCGAGGGCGCCACCGACGACCCATCGATTCGCAGCCTGCGCGTGCAGCAGATGCGCAACCTGCTGGCCACCCTGCTGTTCGCCCAGGGCACGCCGATGCTGCTGGCCGGCGACGAGTTCGGCCGCACCCAGCACGGTAACAACAACGCCTACTGCCAGGACAACGAGCTGAGCTGGGTGGACTGGTCGCTCGACGATGAAGGCCGCGAGCTGCTCGCCTTCTGCCAGCACCTGATCGCCCTGCGTCGGAGCTACCCGATCCTGCGCCGCCAGCGTTTTCTGGTCGGGCACTACAACGAGGAACTGGACGTCAAGGACGTCACCTGGCTGGCCCCGGACGGCAGCGAAATGACCGAGGAACACTGGCACGACGAGGAGGCGCGCTGCATGGGCATGCTCATGGACGGCCGTGCGCAGCCCTCGGGTGTCAAACGCAGCGGTGCCGACGCCACCCTGCTGTTGCTGCTCAATGCCGACCACCAGCCCTGCGAATTCCAGCTGCCCGAAGTGCACGGCGGGCGCCACTGGCTGTGCCTGGTCGATACGCATACCGCGCAAACGGTGCCAAGGCCTGTGCAGCAGGACGCGGTGGAGTTGCACGGGCGCACGCTGCAGTTGTTGGAGTTACTGCGCTAAAGGCCGCCGCGAAAAAAAGCCTGAACCCTGCTTCCGTCTGCCAACTCGAAAAATATAGATGCTGGGACAACCCATGGCGCCGCTCGAGCGGAGCGCCACCTTTCGGCGCGCGTGACGCTTCGCGTCAGTCCCAAGCAAACAATCACCTACGCCGGCCAGCTGGTCGGCCTCGGGAGAGATTCATGAAAGCAGTGGTATTTCACGACATCGGCGACATCCGCCTGGATGACGTGCCAGAACCCGAGGTACAGGCCAGTACCGACGCGGTCATTCGCATTACCGCCTCGGCCATCTGCGGTACAGACCTGCATTTTGTGCGTGGCACAGTGGGCGGCATGCGCAAGGGCACCATCCTTGGTCATGAGGCCGTGGGCATCGTCGAGGCGCTGGGCAGCGATGTGCGCAATCTCAATATCGGCGATCGCGTTGTGGTGCCCTCCACCATCGCCTGTGGCAATTGCAGCTATTGCCGAGCCGGCTACTACGCCCAGTGCGACGAGGCCAATCCCAACGGCAAGCAGGCCGGCACCTCCTTCTACGGCGGGCCGGAGATCACCGGCGCCTTCCACGGCCTGCAGGCCGAGATGGCGCGCATTCCCTTCGCCAATATCGGCCTGGTGAAACTGCCCAGCGAGATCAGCGATGACCAGGCCATCCTGCTCTCCGATATTTTCCCCACCGGTTATTTCGGCGCAAAACTGGCCGAAGTCGGTAGCGGCGATACCGTCGCCGTCTTCGGCGCCGGGCCGGTCGGCCAGTTCGCCATCGCCAGCGCCAAACTGCTGGGTGCCGCACGCGTATTCGCCATCGATCACCTCGATGATCGCCTCGACATGGCCCGCCGTCAGGGCGCCGAAGTGATCAACTTCGACCGCGAAGATCCGGTCGACACCCTGCGTCGGCTGACCAACGGCATTGGCGTGGACCGTGCCATCGATGCCGTGGGCATCGATGCCCAGTGCCCTGCCCACGGCCACTCGCCGCGCCAGCCAGAAGGCCACGAATGGCAACCGGGCGATGCGCCCGAGCAGGCCTTGCAGTGGGCCGTCGATGCCCTGGCCAAGGCCGGCACGCTGGGCATCATCGGCGTTTATCCGCACCAGGCACGTGAGTTTCCCATCGGCCAGGCGATGAACAAGAACCTCAGCATCAACATGGGCAACTGCAACCACCGCCGCTACATCCCGCAACTGATCGAGATGGTCCAGGCTGGACGCATCGACCCTGCGAAGATCCTCACCCAGGTCAAGCCCATGAGTGACGCCATCGAAGCCTTTAAGGCCTTCGATCGACGTGACAGCGGCTGGATCAAGGTGCAACTGCAGCCGGCGAAGAACGACGCCAGCCACGGCAGCGAAGAGCAGGTGCATGGCGAGGTGCTTCTCGATCGTACTATCGCCGACGCCGATCCGCTCGGTGAGTCGCGTTCGAAAAAGCCCGGCAGCCTGTGAGCGAGCGTGGCCGAACATGAACAACACCATTGCCAAACCGGAGGTGATCATCGACCGCGTGACACCGGTCAAGCGCCTGCGCGTGCTGACGATCAACACGCACAAGGGCTTCACCGCTCTCAACCGTCGTTTCATCCTGCCGGAATTGCGCAGCGCTGTGCAGGCCACCGGGTCGGACCTGGTATTTCTGCAGGAGGTGCTTGGCGACCATGCCCTGCACGCCAAACGCTTCCATGACTGGCCGAGCGTGCCGCAGTACGAATTTCTTGCCGATAGCATGTGGCCGCAGTTCGCCTACGGGCGCAATGCCGTCTACCCGGACGGCCACCACGGCAACGCCCTGCTCTCGCGCTTTCCCATCCTTGAACATCACAACCTCGACGTGACGGTCAGCGGCACCGAGCAACGCGGCCTGCTGCATTGCCGTCTCGACGTGCCGGGGCACGATGCCGTGCATGCGGTGTGCGTGCACCTGGGGTTGCGTGAGGCGCACCGCCGGCAGCAGATGGGGTTGTTGCTGGATTTGCTGGCGACCTTCGAGCCCAGTGCGCCGGTGATAGTCGCCGGTGACTTCAACGACTGGCGTCTGCGCGCGGACGACCTGCTGGCACCCCATGGCCTGCGCGAAGCGTTCGAGCATCGCCACGGCAAACCTGCGCGCAGTTTCCCGGCACGCATGCCGCTGCTACGCCTTGATCGTATCTACACCCGCAACGCCTCGGCGCACGAGCCGCAGGTGTTGTCCACTCGGCCCTGGTCGCACCTCTCCGATCACGCGCCACTGGCAGCGGAGATTCACCTGTGAGCGGAATATGGCGAGACGGTAACCAGCTGCGCCTGCTGATCAATGGCGAAGACTATTACCCGCGGGTGTTCGAATGCATGCGCGCGGCACGCATCGAGGTGCTGCTGGAGACCTTCATCATCCGTGAAGACAAGGTCGGCCTCGAACTGCAGGAGGTACTGATCGAGGCCGCGCGGCGCGGCGTGCGCATCGTCCTCGCCGTGGACGGCTACGGCACCGCCGACCTGCAGCATGAGTATGTCGCAGCACTGACCCGCGAGGGCGTGAAGATCCATGTCTTCGATCCCAGCCCCCGGCGTTTTGGCATGCGTACCAATCTGTTTCGCCGCCTGCACCGCAAGCTGGTGGTGATCGATGGCCAGCGCGCCTTCGTCGGCGGCATCAACTATTCGGCCGACCATCTCGGCGACTTCGGTGAAATGGCCAAGCAGGACTACGCCGTCGAAGTGGTAGGCCCAATCGTCAGCGACCTGCACGTGGCCATGCTGCGTCTACTGCGCCCCGCCGTAAGCGAGCCCAGCCCGGCGCAGCCCACCAGAGAGCCAGTGGGCGATGCGCGGGTGATGCTGCTGGAGCGTGACAACGAGCGCCACACCACTGATATCGAAGACGAGCATCTGCGCGCCTTCGAATCGGCGCGCACGCGCGTAGTGATCGCCAACGCCTATTTCTTCCCTGGTTACCGCGTGCTGCGCGCCTTGCGCAATGCGGCGCAGCGTGGCGTAAAGGTCACCCTGATCCTGCAGGGCCAGCCGGACATGCGCTGGGTCCAGGCCTTCTCGCGCCTGCTCTACAACTACCTGCTGCGCCACGGCGTGGAGGTCTATGAATACTGCCAGCGCCCACTGCACGGCAAGGTGGCGCTGGTGGATGACGATTGGTCGACAGTGGGCTCGAGCAACCTCGACCCGCTGAGCCTGGCCCTGAACCTGGAAGCCAACCTGGTGATTCAGGATCAGGCCTTCAATCACTACCTGCATGACCATTTGCTCGAGCTGTCCGCCGAGCACTGCAAGCGCATCGAACTCGAACGCGTGATACGCGGCTACTGGTGGCGCGCGCCACTGGTGTTCCTGTGTTTTCACTTTCTGCGCCGGTTTCCGGCCATCGCCGGCTGGCTGCCGGCGCACCGCAAGAGACTGAAACCGCTGGAGCCAGCCGACAAGGCCAGCGGCTATGAAGAGGAAAAAACTGGATGAATGGTGCTCAGAACAACCCCTGGATGCGCTGGGGAAAACGCGCACTGACCCTGTTCTTTCTACTGGCCATACCGGCATTGCTGTATATGCTCGCGCGCAATCTGGACTGGGGCGAAGTGCGCCAGTCGCTCAGCGACTACAGCGTGCAAACACTGGCAGTAGGTGCGCTGATCGCCTGCGCCAGCTATCTGGTGTTCAGCTGCTATGACCTGCTTGGCCGCCAGTACAGTCGCCATCATCTGCCTGCGCGCCAGGTCATGCCGGTGGCGATGGTCTGTTACGCCTTCAACCTGAACTTCACCACCTGGATTGGCGGCGTGGCGATGCGCTACCGGCTGTACATGCGCCTTGGCCTGAGCGCCTCGACGGTGACACGCATCCTCAGCCTCAGCCTGCTGACCAACTGGACCGGCTACATGGCGCTGGCCGGGGTGATCTTCTCCATGCGCCTGGTGCAGTTGCCCGACAACTGGGGCCTGGGCGTCACCGGCCTGCAATTGGTGGGGTTCGCACTGCTGGGGGTGGTCAGTGCCTACATCGGCATCTGCGCTTTCTCGCGGCAACGCGTGTGGCACTTGCGCGAGCGGTCGATCACCCTGCCCTTGCTGAAGATGGCACTGCTGCAACTGTGCCTGGGCGCAAGCAACTGGGCGCTGATGGCGGCGCTGATCTTCTGGCTGTTGCCGGAGGGTGCGGCCTATACCTCGGTACTCGGCGTGCTGCTGATCAGCTGCATGGCCGCAGTGGTGGCGCATATCCCCGCCGGCCTGGGCGTGCTCGAGGCGGTATTTCTCGCCCTGCTGCAGCACCAGTACAGCCAGGCGAGCCTGATCGCCGCCCTGCTCGCCTATCGCGTGCTCTATTATCTGCTGCCGCTGCTGCTGGCCAGCGTCACCTACTTGGTGCTGGAAAAGCGTGCGAAAACCCTGCGCAAGCAGGGTGAGCAGCACATCGAGACCCAGCCCGGCTAGCGAATAGCGAACAAGCGATACCTGGTGCAATTGCACCAGGCGCAACGGATGCAGAGGCTGCGATACCCCATAGGTGCCATCCGGCGGATGGCGGGAACTTGCAAGCGAGGTGGGCTGGTCTATCTCACATCACTCAGCAAAAACGGAGGCCTCGCATGGCCAAGCCACTGCATCTGATCAGCTACATCCTGCACAACCAACCCCACAGCGTCGAAGTCGAGTCGGAGCGCGAGCAGCTCACGCCGGACCAGGCACGCTTCTACCTCAGTGCCCTGCACACCTTCGAATGGCCCAACGAGTTCACCGACGTTCAGGTCACGCGCATCCTGCATCCGAAGAAAGGTGGCAGCACGCCTGCGCACCGCGTACAGCGCTGAAAGCCTGTTCAACCTCTTGCAGTGGGTCGCTGCAAGAGGTTGAACAGGCCGCGCCTAGTCTCCCTCACGCTGCGGCAGCGGCACCTGCCAGATATCTTTGGCATATTCGGCGATGGTGCGATCGGATGAGAACCAGCCCATCCGCGCGGTATTCAGCACCGCCGAACGCCACCATTGTTCGGGCCGCTGCCAGCGTTGATCGACCTGGCGCTGCGCCTTCCAGTAGGCATCGAAGTCGGCGCAGACCATAAAACGGTCCTCGTACAGCAACGCATCCACCAACCCCACGTAGCGCGCCGGATCGTCCGGCGAGAATACACCGCCGCGAATGGCGCCAAGGGCGGCTTCCAGTCGTTCCGAATCTGCCACCACATCGCTCATCTCCAGGCCCTGGCGCTGCCGGGCGGCAACCTGCTGGGCGGTCATGCCGAAGATGAACAGGTTCTCTTCACCGACCCGCTCGCACATTTCCACATTGGCGCCGTCCAGCGTGCCAATGGTCAGCGCGCCATTTAGGGCGAACTTCATGTTGCTGGTGCCGGAAGCTTCCAGCCCGGCGGTGGAAATCTGCTCGGAAAGGTCGGCTGCAGGAATGATGGTCTCGGCCAGGCTGACGTTGTAGTTGGGGATGAACACCACCTTGAGCAGCCCCCGTACGGTCGGGTCACCATTGATGGTGCGGCTGATGTCGTTGGCCAGCTTGATGATCAGCTTGGCCTGGCGATAACTGGCCGCCGCCTTACCGGCGAAAATCTTCACCCGCGGCACCCAATCGGTGGTCGGATCGTTGCGGATGGCCTGGTAGAGAGCCACGGTGTGCAGCAGGTTGAGCAACTGACGCTTGTACTCGTGGATGCGTTTGACGTGCACATCGAAGATGGCCGTGGTGTCGAGGCTGATCCCCAGCAGTTGCCGGACCCGTGCGGCCAGCGCTTCCTTGTTGCGCTGGCGGCAGAGCGCATATTCGTCGCGAAAATCCTGGCGTTCGGCGAAAGGTTCCAGCGCCTGCAGATGATCCTCGGGGCGATGCAGAACCTGCTCGCCCAGCGCGTCGACGAGCAGATGCGTCAATCCCGGATTGACCTGGAACAACCAGCGGCGAAAGGTCACGCCATTGGTCTTGTTGTTGACTCGATCGGGATAGAGCCGATGAAGGTCGCGAAACACCGTGTCGCGCATCAGCCGCGTGTGCAGCGCTGAAACGCCGTTGATGCTGTGCGCACCGAGGAACGCCAGGTTACCCATGCGCACGCGACGGCCGTGGTCTTCCTCGATCAGCGACACCGCGCGCAGCAGGCGGAAGTCATGGATGTCCTTGGCGCGCAGCGCATCGATATGTTCGGCGTTGATCAGGTAGATGATCTGCAGATGCCGTGGCAGCAGGCGCTCCATCAATGAAACCGGCCATGATTCCAGCGCCTCCGGCAGCAGCGTATGGTTGGTGTAGGCGGTGGTGGCCACCGTCAGCTGCCAGGCCTGTGCCCAAGGCATACGATGCTCGTCCACCAGCAGGCGCATCAGCTCGACCACGGCGATGGCCGGGTGGGTGTCGTTGAGTTGGATCGCCACCTGCTGCGCCAGGCTGTGCAGGTCCTGGTGCAGGCGCAGATGGCGCTCGATCAGGTCCTGCAGCGAGGCGGAAACCAGAAAGTATTCCTGACGCAGGCGCAGCTCCTGCCCTGCCTCGGTATCGTCGGCTGGATAGAGCACCCGCGAAATACTCTCCGCGCGGACCTCGCCGGCCACCGCGCCGAAGTGATCGCCGGCATTGAAACGATCCAGCTGCAGGTTTTCCTCGGCACGCGCACGCCACAGCCGCAGGGTATTGACCGAGGCGCCGCGCCAACCCACCACCGGTGTGTCGTAGGCGATGGCACGCACCCTCTCCTGCGGATGCCAATGCTGGCGTGTGCCGCCTGCACCATCGTCCAGGGTCTCCACGCCCCCGCCAAAGCCAATGCGATACGCCACTTCCGGGCGTTCGAACTCCCAGGGATTGCCAAAATCCAGCCAGGTTTCGGTCTGCTCGGCCTGCCAACCATCGACGATCGCCTGGCGAAACAGCCCGTGTTCATAACGAATGCCGTAGCCGTGAGCGGCCAAACGCAGGGTTGCCATACTTTCCATGAAACAGGCGGCCAGACGCCCTAGCCCGCCATTACCGAGCGCCGCGTCTGGCTCGACCTCACGGATGCGTTCCATCTCCACACCGAGTTCGGCCATGGCCTGGCGCGCCACGTCGAGCAAGCCAAGGTTGCTCAGGTTGTCCACCAGCAAGCGGCCGATCAGAAACTCCAGGGATAGGTAATAAACGCGTTTGGCGCCCTGGCGCTCGACCTGGGCGGAGGACTCTTCCCAGCGGTCGATCATATGGTCGCGCGTGGCCAGCGCCAGCGCCTCGAACCAGTCATGGTCGAAAGCTGTGCTCGGGTCCTTGCCCACGGCGTAACGCAGCTTGGCCAGGATGGCCGCCTTGAACGCTGCTACGGCACTCCCGGCCTCGCTGTGCGATTCGCTCATATCGATCCCCTCACGCGCGCGCGTCGATTACAGCCGAAACGATGGGTTCGGCTTTTCTTTGTGGCCTTCTCAGCACTGATGAGTTCAGGGTTTTTCTGCCTGCGCCCCATTGATCAAAAAGCCTGAACTTCGACTTGGCGGCTACCCTCACAACTCATGAACGCCATTGTCGAGGAGATCATCATGCGAGCCATCATTCCCGGCCTTCTGGTCGGCGCGTTAGCGACCGGCGACGCGTTGGCCGAGGCCTGCTACGTCAGTGCCAGCGCATCCAGCGATGCCATTGCGGAGGTCGAACAGGAGTTCTGCTACGAGTTCACCGGCATGGACAAGGGCGCCATCGATTGGTCGTGCAATAACGCAACCGGCGACATGATCAACAGCGAGCAACGCAAGGTCGCCAGTTGTGCCGAGGCCAAGCTGGGCAGTTGCGAAGCGGCGCTGACCCAGGAAACCCTGACCAACTACCGCTCCGGCGACGACGATCGCGGCGAGGCGCGCCCCGTCGTGCCCAACGAGGCCAAGGTGCTCACCCACTACTACCGAGTCGGCGACCTCAAGCAGGTGCGCATCGACTGTGAAAACTCTGGCGGCACCTGGCGGGACAAATGATGGGCGCATACAAAGGCCTGCTTTTGCTTCCGGGCACCGCTCAGCACATGGCCCATGAACGCATGGTGCAGCGTCAGCTCGGCGAGAGACTCGCCGCCCTGCTCGGCTGCCCCTTCCTCGGCCCGCATCAGCCGGGCACGCAGATTCGCGGGCGCCACTATTTCCTGCCAGAGGACACCCTGATCGGCGATGTCAGCGCGCTGGGCATCGGCGGGCCGGACGATTTCTTCGGCGGCCTGCTCGAACATGCCTTTCTGGCCACCAAGGCCATCAGTCACCCTGCCCTCGACGCTCCTCGCCATTTGCCTGTGGGCTGGTCCGAGCGGTTCGCCCGGCAGATCGAGGGCGTCACCTTGCAGGGCTTCAGCGTCTTCGCCCTGGAAGACGCTGCCGAGGCCGGACAACAGCTGTTGCGCGCCGGGCCGATTCGCCTGAAACCGGTGGACGGCACCGGCGGTCGAGGCCAGCAGGTCGTGCGCTCGCCTGATGAGCTGGACAATGTCCTGGCCGCACTGGATGAGCAGCATGTGAGGGAACAGGGCCTGGTGCTGGAGGAGGACCTGCAGCAGCCCACTACCTACAGCGTTGGCCAGATCCGGGTGGCGGGCGTCACCTTGAGCTACCACGGCACCCAGCAATTGACCGAGGATGGCCAGGGTAACCAGGTCTACGGTGGCTCGCGCCTGACGCTGGTGCGCGGTGACTACTCCGCGCAGATGACCCTCGACTTGCCGCGCGCCGTGCGCCTGGCCGTGCAGCAGGCGCGCATCTTCGAGCTGGCAGCGCTGGAGGTGTACCCGTCGATTCAGGCATCGCGGCGCAACTACGACGTGGCTCAGGGACTGAACGCGCGAGGGCAGACACGCAGTGGCGTGCTGGAGCAATCCTGGCGCGTCGGCGGGGCCAGCGCGGCGGAAATCTTCGCCCTGGAAGCGTTCATCAAGAACCCGCAGTTGCACACGCTGGAGGCCTCGACCCATGAATACTATCGGGACGCACCACCGCCGCCAGACTCGATCTGCCTGTATCAGGGACAGGACAGCGAGGACGGCCCACTGGCCAAGTACGTCAAGGTGGGGCCGTTATGAGTGCCTGCAGCCAGAGCCTGGACATTCTGGTGGGTGACCAGCACATCGCCGGAACTCTACTAACCCCACCGAACAAGGTCCCCGGCGTGCTTTTCGTGCACGGCTGGGGCGGCAGCCAGCAACGCGACCTGGCACGCGCCCGTGGTATCGCGGGGCTGGGCTGTGTGTGCCTGACCTTCGACCTGCGTGGGCACGAACGCAACGTCGAGGCGCAGGAGCGCGTATCGCGCGAAGACAACCTGGCCGACATTCTCGCTGCCTACGACCTGCTGGCCGAGCACGAAGCGGTCGACCCCGAATGCATCGCAGTGATCGGTACCAGCTACGGCGGCTACCTCGCTACCTTGCTCAGCGTGCGGCGTCCGGTGCGCTGGCTGGCCCTGCGCGTGCCGGCGCTGTATTGGGACGCGCAGTGGCAGTTGCCCAAGCGCCAACTGGACGTTGCACGGTTGGCCGAGTACCGGCGCACGCCGCAGCGCGCGCAGGACAATCTGGCGCTCGCTGCCTGCTGCGAATTTCGCGGCGACGTGCTGCTGGTGGAGTCCGAGCATGACGACTTCGTCCCGCACACCACTCTGATGAGCTACCGCAATGCCTTCGACAAGGCGCACTCGCTGACCCATCGCACCATGGCCGGTGCCGACCATGGGCTCAGTGAGGACCGTCATCAGCAAGCCTATACGCGCATCCTGATCGATTGGGTCAGCGAAATGGTGGTGGGCGCGCGGGTAGGCGATTACCCGCATCACCTGGTGCGCTATTCCTGAATCGTTGAGCCTTCGATGACGCGGTTCGTTCTGGGCATTCGCCTACTCAGCCTGCAAAAGGAGACACCGATGAAAATCAGCAAAATCATGACCCGCAACGTCCGCACCCTCCAACCTGAGCGCAGCATTCGCGAGGCCGCCACGCTGATGGCCGATATCGACAGCGGCGCACTGCTGATCAACGAAGGCGACCGTCTGATCGGCATGATTACCGACCGCGACATTGCCGTACGTGCCGTTGCCGCTGGCCTGGACGGCAGCACACCGGTGCGCCAGGTGATGAGCAGCGATGTGCGCTATTGCTTCGACGACGAGGACATCGAGCATGTGGCCGCGAACATGGCCGATATCAAGCTGCGCCGCTTGCCGGTGCTCAACCGCGAAAAACGCCTGGTCGGCATCGTTTCGCTGGGCAATATCGCCTCCGGTCACAGCCGGATGGCCAACGACACCGTGCTGCGCGGCGTGACTTCCGCGAATTGACCCGATCCTCTGTGGGAGGGGCTTTAGCCGCGATAGGCTAAACCTCTCCCACTATGGATTTGGCTGGACCAGAATCATCACTCCAAAGCGCACCTCGCCCTTCGTGCGAGGCGCTTCAGCGGCGACGTTTATTGCGCCGGACGCAGAATCAGCGTCGCCAACGGCGGCAATTGCAGATTCAACGAACCGGACTGGCCATGAGCGGCCAGTTGCTCGCTGTGCAGCTCCCCCTGCGTGCCGGCACCCGAACCGCTCCAGCGACGTTCATCGCTGTTGAGCAGCACCTGCCAGCGGCCGGTGTGCGGCACGCCAATGCGATAGCCGTCGAGCACCTGCGGGGTGAAGTTGTGCACCACCAGCAGCGGTGCACTGCCCTCGCCGCCCTCGCGCAGCCAGGCGAACACGCTGTTGCGTGCGTCATCGCCGACCAGCCATTGAAAACCGCTGTCCTGGTCATCGAGGCGGTGCAACGCCGGCTCTTCGCGGTACAGGCGATTCAGCTCGCGTACCAGCGCCTGGGCAGCCGCATGCTCCGGATACTGCAGCAGGTACCAGTCCAGTTGCTGGTCGTGGTTCCACTCGCCCCACTGGCCGAACTCGCAGCCCATGAACAGCAGCTTCTTGCCCGGGTGGCTCCACATCAGGGCGAGGAACAGGCGCAGGTTGGCGAATTGCTGCCAGCGATCACCGGGCATGCGCCCGAGCAGCGAGCGTTTGCCGTGCACCACCTCGTCATGGGAGATCGGCAGGATAAAGCGCTCGGAGAAGGCGTAATGCAGGCCGAAGGTGATCTGGTGGTGATGGTGCAGGCGGTACATCGGGTCCTGCTGGATATAGCTCAGGCTGTCGTTCATCCAGCCCATGTTCCATTTGTGGCTGAAGCCCAGGCCGCCTTGCTGCACCGGGCGACTGACGCCAGGCCAGGCGGTGGATTCCTCGGCGATCATCAACGCGTCGGGCACTTCGTTGCGCACCACCTCGTTGAGATGCTGGAGGAATTCGATAGCCTCCAGGTTCTCGCGCCCGCCGTGGCGGTTGGGAATCCACTGCCCCGCTTCACGCGAATAATCGCGATAGAGCATCGACGCCACCGCATCCACGCGTAGGCCGTCGACGTGGTACTCGCGCAACCAGTACAGCGCGCTGGCCAGCATGAAACCGTGCACCTCAGTGCGGCCGAGGTTGTAGATGCAGGTGTTCCAGTCCGGGTGAAAACCCTCGAACGGGTGCGCGTACTCGTAAAGCGCGGTGCCGTCGAACTCGGCCAGGCCGTGGGCATCGTTGGGGAAATGCCCCGGCACCCAGTCGAGAATCACGCCGATGCCGGCGCGGTGGCAGCGATCGACGAAGGCAGCGAAGCGTTGCGGGCTGCCGAAGCGTGAGGTGGGCGCGAACATCGACAGCGGCTGGTAACCCCAGGAACCGCCGAACGGGTGCTCCATGATCGGCATCAGTTCGATATGGGTGAAGCCCAGGTCCTGCACGTAGGGAATCAGCCGTTCTGCCAGCTCGTCCCAGTCGGGTGCATGATCGTTATGCCATTGCCAGGAGCCGGCATGCAGCTCGTAGATCGCCAGCGGTGCCTGCGGAGCATGGCGTTGCTGGCGTTCGCTCATCCACTGCTGGTCCTGCCAGGCAAAGGCTTCATCCTGTGGCACCTTCGAGGCGGTGGCCGGCGGTACCTCGGTGGCTTGCGCCATGGGGTCTGCGCGCAGCGGCAGCACACCGTGCTCACCGAGAATTTCGTATTTGTAGCATTCGCCGGGCTGCAGCCTCGGGATGAACAGCTCCCACACGCCCGCCGGGTAGCGCAAACGCATGGGGTGGCGGCGCCCGTCCCAGCTGTTGAAGTCGCCAACCACCGACACCCGCCGCGCATTGGGCGCCCAGACGGCGAAGCGCACCCCAGGCACGCCTTCATGCTCCATCGGTGCCGAGCCCAGGCAGCGCCACAGCTGACGGTGGTTGCCTTCGGCGAACAGGTAGAGGTCGGTATCACCCAGCAGCGGGCCGAAGGCATAGGGATCTTCCGTTTCCTGCACGCTACCCGGCCAGTGGATGCGCAGGCGGTAGCGCTGCGCCTGGGGCAGCTGCAATTCGAACAGGCCCTGCGGGTCGCTGCAGTGCATGCGCCCCAGCGGCGAGCCGTCGCTGGCCAGCAGGTCCACCGCGTCGGCACCGGGCAGCCAGACTCGCACCAGGCTCTCGTCGCCCTGCGGGTGAGGACCAAGGAAGCTGAACGGATCGCCATCTTCGGCGCGCTGCAGGCGCTGCACTCTGTTCTGATTCAAGGTCGCACTCCTAGCAATTGGTTAGCGAGATCCACCAGCCCCTGCAACGGGACATCGATCCAGTCGGGGCGGTGGCCGCTTTCGTAGACGATTTCATAGACAGCCTTTTCCAGGCAGAACAGGTCGAGGGCGGCGCCCTCGCCTTCGCGTTCGTGCCATTCGTGGGGCAGGCCGTTGGCGGCCAGACGATAGGCATCGAGAAAGGCACTGCACGCTTGCTCGCGGTAGCGTGACACCACGTCGCGAACTACCTGCTGGGCGTCCGCCGCGCCTTCCACGCCGCCGGCGTTGCGCTGGGCTACCGCGGCCGCGTAGTCGAAGGAGCGCAGCATGCCGGCAACGTCCTTGAACGGACTGTGGCGCTGGCGGCGCTCCTCCAGCGAGCGGTTGGGCTCGCCCTCGAAGTCGATGATGTAGGCATCGCCCTGCACCACCAGGACCTGGCCCAGGTGAAGGTCGCCATGCACCCGTATGCGCAGGCCACCTGCCGCCTGCGTTGCCAGGCGGGTGACGGCTTCCAGCAAGGATTTCTCCCTGGCCAGCAGCCAGTCGGCCTGTTCGGCTGTCGCCGGGCTCAGGGCGTCCCGCTGACGAGCCAGAGCCTGCAAGGCTTCCTGCAGCTGCGCCGTGATGGATTTGGCCCAGTGGGCGCTGTCGCGCTCGCCGCTGAGCTGATAACCGAAGTCCGGATTCTCAACCGGCCGCGCCAGTACCGCGTGCATCTCGCCGACGCGTTTGCCGAGCACGCCGGCGAACTGTTGCAGTTCGCCCAACGCATCGACATCCGGATCGGCGGTACCGCCGGCCAACTGATCGCGGATGGCGCGGTCGAGGGTGTTGAGCGTCCATTGCCAGGCGTCGCCCTGATTGTCCAGATAACGTTGCATCACCATCAGTGTATGGGGCTGGCCTTGCTCGTCGACCCGCACCACTTCGCCAAGAAATGGTGCGACGTTGGCGTAGCCGTGATCGGTCAGAAAACGCCCCATCTCCACTTCCGGGTGGATACCGGCGAAGCCGCGACGCAGTAGCTTGAGCAGCACCTGCCCTCCGATCAGCGCCGAGCTGTTGGACTGCTCTGCGGAGAGCAGCTTGAAGTCGTTCTCGTCGATACCTTCGAGCGCCAGCAGCGCCGCCTCGGCGCGGAACTGCAATTCGCCGCCAGCGCTGCGCAGCACTGCCTGCTCACGCAGCAGGCGCAGAACCTGCTGGCTGAACTGCGGCAGGCTGAAGGCATCGGTCAGCAGCTCCACATGGCGACCCCGGCGCAGCCGGGCCAGCGACAGTTGCTGTGGTAGATCGTTACCCTCGGCGCGTTCCGGCACGGCCGCCAGCGGCAGGCGGTAATGCTCGACGCCGCCCCCCCCCGTCACCTGAACCTCGGCCAGCAGCGGCGCGTTGGCGTCGTCGCCAAGCGGCATCACGTACAACACGCTGACGGCCGGGCGCTGTTCACCCGCGAACCAGCGGCGCTTGGGCAGATACAGCGGCAGCGACTCGCGCTCCAGCGTCTGCCGCGCGCGCCCGTCCATCACTTCGCTCAGGGTGCGACCCAGCACCAGGGTCTGTAGCTCCGGCATACGCTCCACCGGTTTCAGGTGCCAGCTGGGCATCTGCGAGGCGTCGGCCAGGTAGAACCAGTAGAAACCATACGGCGGCAACGTCAGCAGGTAGGTGAGCTGGCCAATGGGTGGGAACGAGGCGCCGCCGATCATTTCCACCGGCACCCGGTCGCGGTAGTCGGCCAGTTCCAGCTCGACGGCCTGGGCCGCACTGGACAGGTTGGCCACGCAGAGGATCTGCTGCTCGCTGCCGTCCTCGCCGCGATGCACGCGCAGGTAGGCCAGGATGCGCCGGTTGCTCGGCGTCAGCATCGTTAGCGTGCCACGGCCAAAGGCCTTGTGCTGGTTGCGGATGGCGAGCATACGCCGCGTCCAGTTGAGCAGCGAATGCGGGTCGCGCGCCTGCGCCTCGACGTTGATGGTCTGGTAGCCGTACAGCGGGTCCATGATCGGCGGCAGCACCAGGCTGGCCGGGTCAGCACGGGAAAAGCCACCGTTGCGGTCCACCGACCACTGCATCGGCGTACGCACGCCATCGCGATCGCCGAGGTAAATGTTGTCGCCCATGCCGATCTCGTCGCCGTAGTACAGGGTCGGCGTGCCGGGCATCGACAGCAGCAGGCTGTTGAGCAGCTCGATGCGTCGCCGGTCACGCCCTACCAGGGGCGCCAGGCGCCGGCGAATGCCGAGGTTGATCCGTGCGCGACTGTCGGCGGCGTAGTAGTTCCACAGGTAGTCGCGCTCGTCGTCGGTGACCATTTCCAGGGTCAGCTCATCGTGGTTGCGCAGGAAGATGGCCCACTGGCAATTGGGCGGAATCTCCGGCGTCTGGCGCAGGATGTCGGTGATCGGAAAGCGGTCTTCCTGGGCGATGGCCATGTACATGCGCGGCATCAGCGGGAAATGGAAGGCCATATGACATTCGTCGTCTTCACCGAAGTAAGGTCGGGTGTCCTCCGGCCACTGGTTGGCCTCGGCCAGCAGCAAGCGATCCGGGTAGCGCGCATCCAGTTCGGCGCGGATGCGCTTGAGCACGGCGTGTGTCTCGGGCAGGTTCTCGCTGCTGGTGCCGTCACGCTCGATCAGGTACGGAATGGCGTCCAGGCGTAGGCCATCGACGCCCATGTCGAGCCAGAAGCGCATCACCCCGAGCACGGCTTCGAGCACCTTGGGATTGTCGAAATTGAGGTCCGGCTGGTGCGAGTAGAAGCGGTGCCAGAAGTACTGGCCGGCCACGGCGTCCCAGGTCCAGTTGGACTTCTCGCTGTCGATGAAGATGATCCGCGTGCCGGCGTATTTCTCGTCGCTGTCGGACCAGACGTAATAGTCGCGCGCCTTGGAGCCCTTCTTCGCCCGGCGAGCACGCTGGAACCAGGGGTGCTGGTCCGAGGTGTGGTTGATCACCAACTCGGTGATCACGCGCAGGCCGCGCCGGTGCGCCTCGGCGATGAAACGGCGGGCGTCGGCCAGGCTGCCATAGTCCGGATGGACATCGTTGTACTTGGCGATGTCATAGCCGTCGTCGCGCCGTGGCGAGGGGTAGAACGGCAGCAGCCAGAGGGTGTTCACCCCCAGTTCGGCGATATAGTCGAGCTTGTCGATCAGGCCCTGGAAGTCGCCGATGCCATCGTTGTTGGCATCGAAGAAGGACTTCACGTGGACCTGATAGATAACTGCATCCTTGTACCACTGCGGGTCGTTGAGAAAGGTCTTGCCGGCGCTGCGCTTGGCCATGGTGCTACTCCGTTGTTCAGCGGGCGGTCTGGATTCGCCAGATACCGAAAGGCAGGTGCCAGGGTTCGATGCGCATCCACTGCACCTTGCCGTGCCAGGTCCAGCAGTGGCCGTTCATCAGGTCTTCACCAGCCAGCGAGGCATCGTCTGGCAGACCCAGCTCCCACAGCGGCAGTTCGAAGTGCGCTTCCTGGGCATGATGCGGATCGAGGCTGACGGCGATCAGAATGAAGTTGCTCAGATCAGCCGTGCGCTTGCCGAAATAGAGAATGTTGTCGTTCCACGCGGTGTAGGCCTGGAAGCCCAGGTGGGTCTGCAACGCCGGATTCTCGCGGCGAATCTGGTTGAGCCGGGCGATCTCGGCGTTGATGTTGCCGGGCGCCTGGTAGTCGCGCGGGCGCAGCTGGTATTTCTCCGAATCGAAGTACTCCTCCTTGCCCGGCACCGGCTCGGCCTCGCACAGCTCGAAGCCCGAATACATGCCCCACAGCCCGGAGCCCATGGTCGCCAGCGCGGCGCGGATGAGAAAGCCGGGCCGGCCGCTGCGCTGCAGGAAATAGGGATTGATATCCGGTGTGTTGACGAAGAAGTTCGGTCGGTAGCAATCGCGCCAGGGCGCCTGGTTCAGCTCAGTCAGGTAGCTCTGCAGCTCGGCCTTGGTGTTGCGCCAGGTGAAGTAGGTGTAGCTCTGGCTGAATCCTAGCTTGCCCAGGCGCGCCATCATCGCCGGGCGGGTGAAAGCCTCGGAGAGGAAGATCACCTCGGGGTGGCGTTCACGCACATCGGCGATCAGCCACTCCCAGAACGGCATCGGTTTGGTGTGCGGGTTGTCGACGCGAAACAGCGTCACGCCCTGCTCCACCCAGCCCATTACCACATCGCGCAATGCCAGCCACAGGTCGGGCATGGCCGCTTCGGCGTAGAACTCGACGTTGACGATGTCCTCGTACTTCTTCGGCGGATTCTCGGCATGGCGAATGCTGCCGTCCGGGCGCCAACTGAACCAGCCGGGGTGCTGCTCGAGCCAGGGGTGATCGGGCGAGCACTGCACGGCAAAATCCAGCGCCACCTCCAGGCCGTGATCTCGTGCAACGCGCACCAGCTGGCGAAAATCCTCGAGGCTGCCGAGCTGCGGGTGCACGGACTCGTGACCGCCCTCCTCGCTGCCGATGGCATAGGGGCTGCCAGGGTCGTTCGGGCCGGCCTTGAGGCTGTTGTTCGGCCCCTTGCGATGGCTGCGGCCGATGGGATGGATGGGCGGGAAATACAGCACGTCGAAGCCCATCCGGGCGATCTCCGGGATGCGCGCATGCACGTCGGCGAAGCTGCCGTGGCGCTGCTCGTCGCCCAGCGAACGGGGAAACAGCTCGTACCAGCTGGCGAACTCGGCCAGGCGGCGCTCGACATCCAACGGGTAGTTGGGTGTACGCAGCAGGTGCGGACGATATTCGGCGCGGCGCATCAGCTCGTTGACCGAAGGATCGATCAGCACCGCTTCGCGCTCGGTCTGCGATTGCGAGGCCTCCATGCGTTCGATCAGCGACGCCAGCTCGGTACGCAATCCGTCCGGGGCCTGTGCGGCGATACGCCGGACCAGCTGCGCGCCCTCCTGCAGTTCGAGTTCCACCGGCACGCTGGCGCCGAGCTTCTTCACCAGCTCCTGGCGGAAGCTGGCGTAAACGTCCAGCCAGGCTTCGATGGCGAATTCACCGCGGCCCTGCTGCTCGATACACAGCTCTGCGCTCCAGCGATCATTGCCCAGGGCCCGCATCGGCGTGCGCTGCCAGGTGGCTTCGCCATTGGCGCGCCACAGCAGGTCGGCGGCCAGTTGCTCATGGCCATCGCTGAATATCACCGCACTGACCGGCAACGGCCGGCCGCTCAGGCATTTGCTGGCGAAGCGGCCGCCTTCAATGAGCGGCTGTAGCGCTTCGATAGCGATCCGAGGCTGGGCAATGGCGTGTCTGACGGTCTGGTCGGCATATTGCGGGGACGGCATCGTTGCTGGCTCCTCTACGCCTGGCAGACGTGTTCGAAGGGATTGGCAGGCAGGTTTGCGACAGCGCGCGAAGCGCTGCACCTGTCAGAAATACCGAGGTGGAGGCAGAGGGAAAAGTTCAGGCAGTTTTTGCCCGCTCAGAGGGTTAACGGGCTATTGCCTGTCGCCCGGTTTTTCATCGGTCTGGTCGTCCGGCTGGGTCCTGGCGCCCGGGTAGACCATCAGCGGCATGAGGTGCAGCACCACCAGCACGATCGCCGTGGACAACACAGCGGTGGCCTCGCGCCCTAGCCCGACTGCCACACCGATAGCGGCCGAGGCCCACAGACCTGCGGCGGTGGTCAGGCCTTTGACGTCCGAGATGTTCTGTCCCTTGAGGATGGTGCCGGCGCCGAGAAAACCGACGCCAGCGGCGATACCCTGGATAACCCGGCTCATGGCATCAGCTTCGGCGCCGTCCTGCTCCAGCGCCATGACGAAGATCGCTGCGCCGAGGCACACCAGCATGTGCGTGCGCATGCCGGCGGCCTTGCCCATGACCTCGCGTTCGTAGCCGAGCAGGCCGCCGAGGAACATGGCCAGAATCAGGCGCAAGGTGGCGCGGGTGATGTGCTCCACCTGGCCGAGGTCGGAAAACTCCTGCGCCAGGGTCGTGAGAATTCGTTCGAGTACGTCCATCGTCGTTCAATCTCCATGGATGCTTTGCATCAGAGCCAGTCCGGCGCGCAGAGGTTCGAGTCATCGTTGCCGCCGGTTATCCGAAACCGGGAACCTGTGCTCAATCAGGCATTCAGTTCCCTTAGAGACCCAAACCAGTCGGGAGAACGCTCATGCCACGTGGCAGCAAAGACAAATACACCGCCAAGCAGAAGCGCAAGGCCGAGCACATCGAGGACAGCTACAAGGAGCGCGGCGTACCCGAAGACGAGGCCGAGGCGCGCGCCTGGGCCACGGTCAACAAACAGTCCGGCGGTGGTGAGAAAGCCGGCGGTTCCGGGCAGAAGACCAGCGCGGCCAGCAAAGAGGCTGCTCGCAAGTCCTCGGCACGGCGTGCGGTGGCGACCCGCGAAGGCGTGCCCCGGCCCGGCCAGCGCCTGGAAGCGATGACCAAGACCGAGCTGATGGAGCTGGCACGCAAACGGGATATCAGCGGGCGCTCCAGCATGAGCAAGGGCGAGCTGCTGCAGGCGCTACGCAAGGCCAGCGCCTGAAGCGCATTACCTCCTCGGGCAATGACTAGGTCGGCTTGAAGGTCTAGTCATTCCCGCGCAGGCGGAAACCCAGAACGCCCTGCGAGCCGGACTCCCGCCTACGCGGGAGTGACGCCTATCAAGACGCCAATTCTCGCTCACGCTCCACGCGCTCGCCGCAATCGCAGCCAGCACTCTGGCACGGAACCATGCCCTTGGGATGACGCTGCATGCAGGCTTCGCAGCAATACAGCAGATCTTCGCCCGCTACATCGTGAACCCATTCACGGGACTCGACCGCGCAGTCGCAATGCGGGCATGCACAGGTATGTGCGCTCATGGCTCGCCCTCGTCGTCGGTGGATACCACTTCATCGGTCCAGGGTTTGCCATCGAGCGGAGCCGAGCGCGCCAGTTCCGCTTCGTCGAGGCCAAAGCCGCCACCGACCTCGCTCTCCTCGACCACGCTCAGCTCTTCATCGAGAGCACCATCGCCACCGCGTTCTAACGGCGAGCGCGCACCGCTGTCATCGATCAGCGTATCCGGGCTGAGATCGTCGAGGCTGACGTTGTCCTCGTGCTCGCTTTCGCCAAGGGTCGCTGCGCCGGTCAGGCCGATTTCATCTTCAGGGTTGGACGATGGGCGCGCGGTTGGCTGCAAGGTGGGCTCGCCGGTGCCGAGGCTGTCTTCGTCATCGCTGAAGTCCAGCGGTTGTTCATCGATTCGTTCCGCGGTGGAACCTGGAGTAGTGTCTTTCATGGGATACCTCCTTCGAACGATATGGGCCGCGCATGGCGACAGCGCAGATACGCCATCGCCCGTACGCTCGACTCAAGGCGAAATCGGGTCGCTGGCAGGAAAGGTTTCTTCCAGCGCATGATTCAGCCGACTTTCCTGGCGCCCTTTGACCCGCTCCATCTCCTTCTGCAGTTTCGGTAGCGCCGCGCGCAGATCGGCTACGCACTCACGCAGGCATTGGAGTTCGCTCCTGGGGTCGCTGATCAAGCCTTTAACCACGCAATGTCCGCTGATCCCGCGCTGCAGCAGCGCAGCGCCGCCAAGGGCCTTGAGCACGCCTGACGAGCCGCCCTGGCAAACCCCGGCGACGATGGCGGTGGCGCCGGAGGCGAGTGAGATGGCACGTTCCAGACGATGAACGTTATGCGTCAGTGACATGGCGTTTCTCCTTAGCGTTGGATGGCGGAGCCCATTGCGGCCCCCGTGAGATTTAGAAAGTCAGGTGCACGGCAAAGGTTCAGGCTATTTGCCGAACGTCCTGCAGGGCGGTCTGCTGCATCAGCCTGTCGACCACGTCGAACAGCGCTGCGCGATGCTCGGCGCCACCGCTGCGAGCGCGGCGGTAGGTAATGAGTTGGGACTCGGCGCTGCCGCCGACACGCGCCAGCTTGCGCGCGTGGCTAATAATCCAGCTGTCCTTGGGCGCAACCTGCTCACCGATGCAGGCCAGCACCTCATCGAGCCAGGCCGAGAATGGCAAGGTGCTCTGGCTACGCGGTTCGATGAACAGCCCGCGCAGGCCCCGGCGCTTGGCGCGCCAACGGTTTTCCAGGGTAAGGATGCGGGTCAGCGGGTCATCGAACCAATCATCGTGCGGCGCTTCCAGGGCATGGCCGAGCATGGCGCGAAACAGCCCGGCGATGCACAGGGCATCGTCCAGACGCGGGCAAGCATCGGCGATACGCAACTCCAGGGTGGGGAAACGCAATGACGGGCGAATGTTCCACCACAGATTGAGGGCCGAGCCGATGCAGTCGGTATCAGTCATCACCTTCAGGTAGCGCCGGTACTCGGCGTCATCGCGAAAGTGATCGGGGATGCCCATGCGCGGCCATTCATCGCACACTGCCTGGCGATAGCTCATCAAACCGCACGGGCGGCCATCCCAGAACGGCGAGGACGCACTCAGCCCCAGCAATAGTGGCAGCCAGGGCGTCAGCCGGTTCATCAGGCGAATGCGATCGACGCCTTCGGGCACACCGACATGCACATGCAGCCCGGCCAGCACGCTGCGGCTGGCGACGATCCGATAGTCGTCGAAGATCGCCCGGTAGCGCGCCATATCGGTCGCCTGCACGCTGCGCCATTGCCCCAACGGATGGGTGCCGGCAGCGAGAATGCCGCAGCCGAACTCGCTGGCCAGCGCGGCCATGGTGGTGCGCGCCTGGCCCAGACAGTCGCGCGCCTCATCGAGGCTGTGCAGCACTGGAGTGACCACTTCGAACTGCGCGGCGAACATCTCTCGCGTCACTCGCTGGCCCAGCGCGCGACGACTGGATATGGCGAATGCCTCGACCCCGTGCTGCGCTACGCAGCGGCTGGCCAGGTCTGTCAAAAAATACTCTTCCTCGATGCCGAATGTGCTCGCTGCCATGACTCGCCTGCTCCCGTTGTTCCTGCAGTGGAGAATCGTCGGGAGGCCTGAGTTCAACCTCTTTGATCAGTTGTCCGGCAGCGAAAATTCATGGGGAATCTTTATTCGGGTAAACAGCTCCTATGCAACACATCGCCCTCTTATAGATGGACTTATTCAGGAGATCTGCCTCATGTCGATAGCCAGTTTCATCGACAGCCCCGGAGCCCAGCCCGTTTCGCTCGCTCCCGTTTCAGGCCCGTTTCAGAGCCTTTATCAGCAGCTGTTGGCTGAGCCCGAACCGGGCCATCCGCAGGCGCGCGAGTTTCTGCTGGAGTGCTTGCAGGAGGTGGCGGAGCTACCCTGCGAGCTGCCACAAAGCCCCTTTGAACTGGCGGCCTGGTCGCAACGTCATCACAAGCAGGTAGCAGCGGACTACGCTGACTATCTCGCCAAGCGACATGCCGGTGAAGGCCGCCGTTACTTCCCGCGCAAAGCTGATGCCCTGCACTTTCTACGGGCAGTGGCACCAACGAAACTGGTCGACGGTGCCTGGCTGTACGGCGTTCTGCCGCACTGGCGCGACTATCGCGTGTATCCGCTGGTGCGCACCTACCTGGAAGAACTTGGCGATGGGCTCGCGGCGCAGAATCACGTACTGATCTACCAGCGCCTGCTGGCTGGCCAAGGCTGTGACGACACTCTGGAACTGGATGATAGCCTGTATCGCCAGGGTGCGATCCAACTGGCGCTGGGCCTGCTGGCCGACGAGTTTCTGCCTGAAGTGATCGGCTACAACCTCGGCTACGAACAATTGCCGCTGCACCTGTTGATCAGTGCCTTCGAGCTCAATGAGCTGGACATCGACGCCTACTATTTCAAGCTGCACGTCACCATCGACAACGGATCCAGCGGCCACGCTGCCAAGGCCGTACAGAGCGTGCTGACCAACCTGCCGCGCGTGGGCGACGCCCAGGTGTTCTACCAGCGTGTGCTGCGTGGCTACATGCTCAATGAGCTGGGTGTGGGCTCGACGGACGTGATCGAAAGCTTCGACCTGGAGCAACAGTTGCTGCAGATGTTCGAGCAAAAGCGTGCGGTTGCCAGCCAGGTGCATTCCGACTACTGCCGCATCGCCGGTCGCACGGTCAACGAATGGCTGGGCAGCACCAGCAGTGTGGCGAGCTTTCTCGAAGCGCTGCAAAGCAATAACTGGATACGCCGCGACACGGACCCGGCCTGCAGCCGTTTCTGGCGCCTGATGCAAGGCCCTGGCGCCGCCATGTTCGGTGTTTTCAGCAACTACGAGCGCCAGCTGCTGCACGACTGGATTGCCGGCAGCTGGCAACCGGACGCGCCAGCGAAACCCTTCCGTCCACGGCGCCGGCCACAACCCGCACTCTCGCTCGCAGGCGGTACGCAGCATGGCGAGCTGGACCGCGAACGCCGCGAGCTGATTCAGGAGCTGCAAGGTATGGACGTCTATCGCCGCGAAGCTCGTCTGATCGGCCTGCAGGCGCCCGCACAGCACTGGTCCAGTGCTGGCCTGGCAGCCACTCGTACCTTCGCGGCGCTGATCCAGTAGCCGCCCTGCCCCTGGAACCCGCGCATGCTCGAACCCGCCTTCAACGCCCCGCAGAGTCTCGCCCTGCTACGCCTGGGTACGCTCTTGCGTGCCCGCGGTTATCGCTTCGTCACCCCGACGCCGCTCACTCATCAGCGCGTCAACCAGCGTCCGGGTAATGCGTTGGCCAAGGACTTGCGCGATGTTTTCGGCTGGAGCCGGCCGTTCGCTGACGGCGTGCTGGATGAGGAAATCGTCGAATGCATGGGCGAGGCCGAAGTGCTGCAACCTCACGCGCAAGGCTGGATCAGCCAGGTGCGCTGGTCCAGCCTGGGCGACGGACTCTATGTGCACTCGCGTTTTCCAACGGAGGAAAGCGACGCGGTGTTCTTCGGCCCCGATACCTACCGTTTCACCCGCCTGCTGCGCGATTACCTGACGCACAGCAATCAGCCGCTACGACGTGTTGCCGATATAGGCTGCGGCGCCGGCCCAGGCGCGATCACGGCGGCCTTGCTGCGGCCGGGTGCTGAAGTGATGGCACTGGATATAAACCCCAAAGCGCTGAACCTCACCGCCGTGAATGCCCGACTGGCCGGCATCTACAACCTGCGCATACAGAGCAGTGATCTGCTGCGCGATGTGGATGGACAGTTCGATCTGATCATCGCCAACCCGCCCTATATGCTCGATCCACAGCAGCGCATCTATCGCCACGGCGGCGGCAAGCACGGCGCCGGGCTGTCTCTGGCGATTTTCGATACGGCGATGGAAAGACTGGCGCCCGGCGGCACGCTGTTGCTCTACACCGGGGTAGCGATCGTCGATGGCGAGGACCCTTTGCTCAATTCCATACGCTTATCGCTGCGTGACACCTGCTGGGATTGGGACTACGAAGAGATCGATCCGGATGTGTTCGGTGAAGAGTTGCAGAAAGCCGAATATGCCCAGGCTGAGCGTATTGCCTGCGTGGCGTTGCGCCTGACCTATCAACCTGGTCTGCGCCAGCGCTAGGCGCTGTAAGAAAAGGGTTGTAGTACCTGCGCCGACCATACGTAGGCGCAGGCCACCACTTGTACTCAAGCCGCTTTGGCTTGCGCGCCGCTCTTCAGGGACTTGCGCAGCACTTCCATCGATTCGCCCAGTTGCTCCAACTGCTGCTTGCTCAGCAGCTTGCGGGCCTGCGGGAACATGTCACGCTCCTCTTCCTCGATGTGGTGCTCCAGCAGCTCCTTGAGCACCTTGACCCTGCCTGCGAATTCGAGCGTGGATGGCGACGTTTCCTTGATGTCGGGCAGTACCAGCGCCTCGACGGCACGGTGCTCCTCCTTCGCTTCGATGGCCAGCACGGCGTCATCCTTGCTGCCAGCGCGCCTGAAGGCGGGATAGAAAATCTGCTCTTCGAGTTCGGTATGGACCTTCAATTCCTGCTCGATCTTGAGCAGCAGCTTTTTACGCGTCTGCACCGCTCGCTCAGTGGTTCCTTCCAGTTTGCTCAGCAGGTCTTTGACGGTTTCGTGGTCCTTCTTCAGCAGTTCGATGGCATTCATCGTGTTACTCTCCTCAGGTCTACCAATCACATCGACAAAAATGCCAGGGCCCGCTGCAAAGCGGGCCCTGGTATGACAGTCACGACTCGCGGCTGCTTTTGGTTTTCTGACCACCTTTGCGTCCGGCCTCGGCGGCTCTCTGACGGTCATTGGCAAAGTTGCCGCCGCTGTTGTGACCGCCCTTACGGCCGGCTTCGGATGCTTTCTGACGATCGTTTGCGAAGTTACCCGGATTTTTACTGGTCGCCATTGCTGGTACCTCCTGATAGTGACTCGCGAGGCGTTATTGCCTCTACATAAATGAGGCAGGTTCTGCCACGAGTCGTTCAGGCTTTTTTCATCAGCCGTTGACCACGCTGCCGCCGTTGACATGCAGCATCTGCCCGGTGACGTAAGAGGCATCGTTGCTGGCCAGATAAACGAATGCCGGGGCAACCTCTGCAGGTTGTCCAGGGCGCCCCAGCGGTGTGTCGGCGCCGAACTCGGAGACCTTCTCGGCGCTGAAGGTGGACGGGATCAGCGGCGTCCAGATCGGCCCGGGTGCAACGCCATTGACGCGAATGCCACGCGGCGCCAGGTTGATCGACAGCGAGCGGGTGAACGAGGTGATCGCGCCCTTGGTCGAGGAATAGTCGAGCAGCATCGGGTTGCCCTTGTAGGCCGTCACCGAACTGGTATTGATGATGCTCGAGCCCGGCTGCAGATGCTCCAGCGCGACCTTGGTCAGGTGGAACATGGCGAAGATATTGGTGCGGAAGGTTTGCTCCCACTGCGCCTGGTCGAGGGCCTCGAGGTTGTGTTCGGGATGCTGTTCGCCGGCGTTGTTGATGAGGATGTCGATACGTCCCCACTTGGCGATCACCGCGTCGACCACGCACTGGCAAAAGCCGCCGTCGCCCACGTCACCAGCAAGGGCGATGGCCTCACCGCCGTGATGTTTCACCTCTTCGAGGGTTTTCTGCGCATCTTCATCCTCGTTCAGGTAAACCAATGCAACCTTGGCGCCTTCCAGGGCGTAGTGCACGGCGACAGCGCGGCCAATACCGCTGTCGCCGCCGGTGATGATCGCCACCTTGCCGGTCAGTTTGCCGGCGGCGCGGTAATCATCGGCAAGGTAGATCGGCTCAGGGCGCATGGCGTGTTCGACACCAGGTTGCCGCTGCTGATGCTGAGGCGGCAGGGACTTGTCGTTCATCCTTCACTCCTCCTTTCGCTGGCGTTCAGACGGCCTTCAGTTGCGGGCTCGCAGTCATCACCGGATGAGTCTTGTGGCGATTCTCGAAGCAGAAGTTGGTGGCCTGCACGTAGCCTTCGGCCGACCCACAATCGAAGCGGCGACCCTTGAACTTATAGGCCAGCACACAGCCCTGCTGGGCCTGCTTCATCAGCGCGTCGGTGATCTGGATTTCGCCGCTCTTGCCCGGCTCGGTCTGCTCGATCAACGAGAAGATATCGGGCGTGAGGATGTAGCGGCCGATGATCGCCAGATTCGACGGCGCGTCCTCCGGGTTGGGCTTCTCCACCATGCTGTCGATGCGGAAGATATCGTCGCGCAACGCCTCGCCGGCAATCACGCCATAGCGCGAGACTTCGTCCATCGGCACCTCCTGGATGGCGACGATGGAGCAGCGGAATTGTTCGTAGAGCTTGACCATCTGGGTCAGCACGCCGTCGCCGTCCAGGTTCAGGCACAGGTCATCGGCCAGCACCACGGCAAAAGCCTCGTCACCGATTAACGGGCGACCGGTCAGAATCGCATGGCCCAGGCCCTTCATCTCCACCTGACGGGTGTAGGAGAAGGTGCATTGATCGATCAGGTGGCGCACACCACTGAGGGATTTTTCCTTACCGGTGTTGGAGATCTCGTGCTCCAGCTCGTAGCTGATATCGAAGTGATCCTCCAACGAGCGCTTGCCGCGACCGGTGACGATGGCGATTTCATTCAGCCCGGCCTGCAGTGCTTCTTCGACGCCGTACTGGATCAACGGGGTGTCGACCACCGGCAGCATTTCCTTGGGCATCGACTTGGTAGCGGGAAGAAAACGGGTGCCGTAACCGGCCGCGGGAAACAAACATTTCTTGATCATGGGTTCTATACCAATTGAGTGACTCGGTAATAGAACCTGACCCGTTTAGAACCTTTACGGTTCAAGATATTTCAGCAAGCGCCGTTTCGCTGCTGCAATTTTGCGAAGTGCGGCGCCCCGACCTCAGCACGCAGATGCCGAGGTGCCGCAGCGAACGACAAGCCGCCCTCTAGGCGAGATAACGGCTCACTTCGATCAGATTGCCGTCCGGGTCGCGAAAATACACCGATTCGATTGGCCCGACGGCGCCAGTACGTGCCACCGGCCCCTCCTCTACCGTGACGCCCTGCTCGGCCAGGTGAGCCATTACACGCTCCAGCGGCCACAGGGTGATCAGGCACAGATCGATGGCGCCCGGTGTTGGCTTGATCGCCTTGGGCTCGAACTCTCGCCCGGCCTGATGCAGATTGAATTTCTGCTGGCCGAATACCAGAGCGCTACGCCCGGCACCGAAGCGCTCGTGACGCATGCCCAGCACACGCTGGTAAAAGTCGACGGTGACGTCGATGTCCGCCACCGTCAGTACCAGATGGTCCAGTCTCTCGATCATGCTCAATGCCTGTCCAGAAGATGAAAACGTGGCAACCCGAGGTGCCAGTGGATCGCCGCCAGGCGCGCTGCCAGCACTACGAACATTGCCGCTGCGGTATCCAGCCAGTGTGGCGTGCCCAGGGCACGCAGACCGATAAAAGTCAGTGCGCCGGCGATGCAGGCCGTGGCGTAGATTTCCTTCTGGAAGATCAGCGGAATCTCGTTGCACAACACGTCGCGAATCACCCCGCCGACCACACCAGTCATCACCCCCATGATCACCGCGGTGCTGATCGGCGTACCGTGTTGCAGCGCCAGTTCAGTGCCATACACGGTAAACACAGCCAGACCAAAGGCGTCGGCGATCAGCAGGCCCTTTTCGTGAATCGGGCGGGTCATGCGTACCCAGGCCACGGTGCCCAGCGCCGCCAGGGAAGCGACCAGGATGTAGGTGTCATCGCGAATCCAGCTGACCGGATGGTTGTCCAGAATCAGATCGCGCAGCGTGCCGCCGCCCAGTGCCGTGACGATGGCCATCACCAGCACGCCGAACAGGTCCATGGACTTGCGCCCGGCCATCAGCGCACCGGTGATGGCGAACACCGCTACGCCGAACAGGTCGGCGACATAGAAAAGCTTTTCCATGCTGTCCTCAGCGGCTGACCGGCGTACGCAGGGTGACGAACTCCTCGGCGGCGCTCGGGTGCACGCCGATGGTCTCGTCGAAGATCTGCTTGGTCGCACCGGCCTTCAGCGCGACAGCCAGGCCCTGAACGATCTCGCCGGCCTCCGGGCCGACCATATGGCAGCCGAGCACACGGTCGCTGTCGGCATCGACCACCAGCTTCATCAGCGTGCGCTCGGGGTTCTCGGTCAGCGTCAGCTTCATCGGGCGGAAGCGGCTCTCGAAGATCTTCACCTTGTGCCCGTCCTCGATAGCCTGCTCCTCGCTGAGGCCAACGGTGCCGATGTTCGGCAGGCTGAACACGGCGGTGGGGATCATGCTGTAATCCAGCGGCCGGTACTCATCGGGTTTGAACAGCCGGCGCGCCACGGCCATGCCTTCGGCCAGTGCGACCGGGGTCAGCTGCACGCGGCCGATCACATCGCCAAGGGCGAGAATCGATTGCGCGGAGGTCTGGAACAGGTCGTCGACCTCGACGTAGCCGCGCTTGTCCAGTTTCACCTCGACGTTTTCCAGGCCGAGGTTATCGAGCATCGGCCGGCGACCGGTGGCGTAGAACACGCAATCGGCCTCCAGTACGCGACCATCCTTGAGCGTCGCGGCCAGGCTGCCGTCAGCGTTGCGTTCGATGCTGGCGATGTCGGCGTTGAACTGCAGGTCCAGGCCCTTCTTGCTCAGTTCATCGCGCAGGTGCTCGCGCACCGCACCATCGAAGCCACGCAGGAACAGGTCACCGCGATACAGCAACGAAGTCTGCGCGCCCAGGCCATGGAAAATCGAGGCGAACTCCACGGCGATATAACCGCCGCCGACCACCAGTACGCGCTTGGGCAACTGCTTGAGGAAGAAGGCTTCGTTGGAGCTGATGGCGAGTTCGCGACCTGGAATGTCGGGAATCTGCGGCCAGCCGCCAGTGGCGATCAGAATGCGTTCAGTGCTATGACGCTGGCCGTTCACTTCGACGGTATGCGCATCGACGATACGCGCATGACCTTCGAACAGACTGACACCACTGTTGGTCAACAGGTTGCGGTAGATGCCATTGAGGCGTTCGATCTCGCGGTTCTTGTTGGCGATCAATGTCGCCCAGTCGAAATTCGCTTCCCCCAGCGACCAGCCGAAACCGGAGGCCTGCTCGAAGTCATCGGAGAAATGCGCGCCGTACACCAGCAACTTTTTCGGTACGCAACCGACATTGACGCAGGTGCCGCCCAGATAGCGGCTCTCGGCGACCGCAACGCGGGCACCATAACCAGCGGCGAAGCGCGCCGCACGTACGCCGCCGGAACCGGCGCCGATCACGAACAGGTCGAAGTCGTAACTCATGGGGTATCTCCTTGGCAGACGAGGAGCATACCGTAAAGGCCCGCGCTAAGCTGAACGCCGGAGGTGGAGAACATGCGCCCGACCCTGACTCATCTGGCCCTGCACGTCCCCGATCTCGACGCCTGCATCGCCTTCTATCAACGTTTCTGCGCCATGCAGGTGATCCACGAGCGCCCCGGCAAGGGCACACGCATCGTCTGGATGGCCGAGCCAGGCAAGGAACACCAGTTCATCTTCGTGATCATGCCGGGTGGGCAAGACCGCAACCTGGCTGCCAATGACTACAGCCACTTCGGCTTTGCCCTGGGCAGCCGCGCAGAGGTCGATCGCATCGCCGCCATGGCCGAAGACGACGGCTGCCTGATCTGGGCACCACGCGACGAACCCTATCCGGTTGGCTATTACTGCGGCCTACGCGACCCGGCCGGCAATTACGTCGAGTTCAGCTACGGCCAGCCATTAGGGCCTGGCTCCGAGGAAATGCCCATCCCCTGATATGCAAAACGCCACCCGAGGGTGGCGTTTCGTTTACCTGAAGGCGTATCAGAACGCCTTGCCGGTCTTGTACAGGTTCTCGAAGCAGAAGTTGGTCGCGTCGATGTAACCCTCGGCGCTGCCGCAGTCGAAACGCTGGCCCTTGAACTTGTACGCCATCACGCAACCCTGCTGGGCCTGGCGCATCAGGGCGTCGGTGATCTGGATCTCACCACCCTTGCCCGGCGGCGTGCTGCGGATCAGGTCGAAGATGTCCGGGGTCAGGATGTAGCGACCGATGATCGCCAGGTTCGACGGCGCGTCCTCGGGCTTGGGCTTCTCCACCATGTTGCTGACGCGGTAGATGTCGTCGCGAATCATCTCGCCATCGATCACGCCGTATTTGTAGGTTTCGTCCTTCGGCACTTCCTGAATCGCGACGATAGAGCAGCGGAACTGGTTGTACAGCTTGACCATCTGCGCCAGTACGCTATCGCCTTCCAGGTTCAGGCACAGGTCGTCGGCCAGCACCACGGCGAACGGCTCGTCACCGATCAGCGGCTGACCGCAGAGGATGGCGTGGCCCAGGCCTTTCATTTCTACCTGGCGGGTGTAGGAGAAGCTGCACTCGTCGATCAGACGACGGATGCCAACCAGATACTTCTCTTTGTCGGTGCCCTTGATCTGGTGCTCGAGCTCGTAGCTCACGTCAAAATGGTCTTCCAGCGCGCGCTTGCCGCGACCGGTGACGATGGAGATCTGGCTCAGACCAGCCTCCAGCGCTTCTTCGACGCCGTACTGAATCAGTGGCTTGTTCACCACCGGAAGCATTTCCTTGGGCATTGCCTTGGTAGCAGGCAGGAAGCGCGTGCCGTAACCGGCAGCGGGGAACAGGCATTTTTTGATCATGGGACTCCCTAATGGGGACGGTTGGAATGCGCGCTCAGTCTATCAAGCCGCGCTAGCCTTACAACTGCCGCTTGCAGGTCGACCGATACCTCGATAAAGAAAACCCAGCTCCGCCAACTGATCGGCGTCATAGATATTGCGCCCATCGAACAGCACCGGCATACGCATCGCCCCGCGAATACGCGGGAAATCCGGCTGACGAAACTGCTTCCACTCCGTCACCAGCACCAACGCATCCGCCCCCGGGGTGACGGCATAGGGCGATTCGCTGAGCACCAACTGCCCCGCCTCGATGGCCGACGCATAGCGCGCCGCCACAGCTGCCGTGGCAGCAGGGTCGCAAGCCTGCACCTTGGCGCCGGCCGTTAACAGTGCATCGAGCAGCACCAAACTGGGTGCCTCGCGCAGATCGTCAGTACCGGGCTTGAATGCCAGCCCCCAGAGCGCGACGACCCGACCCTGCAAACGGCCGTTGAAATGCTCGCGCAGGGCCTGGAACAGCAGCGTCTTCTGCAGCGCATTGCGCGCTTCGACCGCACGCAGGATGCCCGGCTCGATGCCCTCGTGCTCCGCCGTGCGGATCAGGGCCTTCACATCCTTGGGAAAGCACGAGCCGCCGTAGCCACAGCCGGCATAGATGAAGTGCGTGCCGATGCGCCGGTCGCTACCGATGCCGCGGCGTACCTCCTCGATATCCACACCCAGCCGCGCGCAGATGCCCGCCATCTCGTTGATAAAGGAAATCTTGGTCGCCAGAAAGGCATTGGCCGCGTACTTGCTGAACTCCGCAGCGCGCACGCCCATGCACAACAGGCGGTCGTGATTACGTAGGAACGGTGCATACAACCGGCGCAGCAACTCACGCCCACGCTCGTCGTCACAACCGACGATCACCCGATCAGGGCGCATGAAGTCCTCGACCGCCGAACCTTCCTTGAGAAACTCCGGATTGCTAGCCACGGTCACCCGCGCCCGTTGCTCCCGACGCGCCAGACCGGCGTTGATGCGCTGCGCCACACGCTCGGCAGTGCCCACCGGTACCGTGGATTTGTCCACGATAAGGCACGCATGATCGAGCCGTTCACCCAGCTCGTCGGCAACCGCCAGCACATGGCTCAGATCAGCCGAACCGTCCTCGCCACTGGGCGTACCCACCGCAATGAAAATCACCTCGGCGCGGCGGATGCCGGCCTTCAACTGCGAAGTGAAACTGAGCTGCCCACCGGCCAGCTGCGCCTTGAGCATCGCCTCCAGGCCAGGCTCATAGATCGGCACCTCACCTCGCGCAAGCATCGCGACGCGCTGCGGATCTCGCTCGACGCAGACCACCTGATTGCCCATTTCGGCAAAACAGGTGGCCGTCACCAAACCTACGTACCCTGCTCCAATCACGCATATCTGCATCGCAGCATCCTCCTGGCCTATGCTGCGATTGCAACCAATCGCGGTGGCAGCGATATGACGGAGCGACGAAGGAATGATGACAGGCGCCTCCCGCTGTTATCGGCAGGTATTGGCTGATTTGGCTGTATCTTCGGCGTTGCAGGTAAGGAGTACGGCCTGGCCGTGCCAGACGAATAACCGTTCAAGCTAATTGCCTAAAGGGAACGACCATGCCAAACGAGAAATGCCAGCAACTACGCAAGGAGTTGCTGGCCGGCGCCGAATCCAAGCCAGCGCAGCCCGCTAACCAACGATATTTCGCAAGCCTGCGCGAAAGTGTACGGCGGACCAGGCAATCACCTGCTCCATCGAGTTGAAACGAGCGGATGGCTGATTAGCCATCTTGCGCCAAGCGGAGAGCGACAAGCCAGAAAGCAAAAAGCCCCGAAAGCTTGTTAGCTTTCAGGGCTTCAGGTATTGCGAAAGTGGCGGTGAAGAAGAGATTCGAACTCTTGATACGGTTTCCCGTATACACACTTTCCAGGCGTGCTCCTTCAACCGCTCGGACACTTCACCGGATCTCGATTGGCTGTTCAGCCCGTCGAGGTGCGCTAATGTAGTCGAATGTTTTCCCGATGGCAAATTTTTTTTAAAGGATTCATGCGCTTAAGAGCGCAGCGGGTTTTCGTCGTGCTCGTCGCACGGCTGCTCGTCGAAGCGAATGTGGCCGAACAACAGAAAACCCAGGGACATGAACAAGCCCAAGCCGAATAGCAGCAGCACGCCGGATGGGCTGCGCAGGTAGAGGCTTTCGCTGAGCACGACCGAGGCCAGCAGCAGGCCGATCACGGCAAGCATATAAAGGATGGAATACAGGGTGTTCATGGGGCAGCTCCTCCGGTTCGCTGCTCACCTTAAGGGCCTGGCTTTGCGTTCGACCAATTGCCATCCGGCATCGCCGCGATAGGTAAAAGCACTGACCAGCCAGTCAGCCGCGGCGCTTTACCAGAGCGCTGCGGCTGAGTACCTTCTGCCCACATTCGCCCCCAAGGCTCTAACAAGGAAAACCGCCATGAGCGACCTGATCAGCTACCAACTCGACGACGGCATCGCCACCCTCACCCTGAGCAATGGCAAGGTCAATGCCATCTCGCCTGACGTGATCGCTGCGTTCAATGCCGCCCTCGACCGCGCCGAGCAGGATCGCGCCATCGTCATCATCACCGGTCAGCCGGGCATTCTTTCCGGCGGCTATGACCTGAAGGTGATGACCTCGGGCCCGCAGAATGCAATCAACCTGGTCGCTGCTGGCTCTACCCTGGCGCGGCGCATGCTCGCTCACCCCTACCCGATCATCGTCGCCTGTGCCGGTCATGCCGTGGCCAAGGGTGCGTTCATCCTGCTGTCGGCCGACTACCGTATCGGCGTGGAAGGCCCGTTCAATATCGGCCTGAATGAAGTGCAGATCGGCATGACCATGCACCACGTCGGTATCGAGCTGGCCCGTGATCGTCTGCGCAAGTCTGCGTTCCACCGTTCGGTGATCAATGGCGAGATGTTCGACCCGGCTGGCGCGGTAGATGCCGGCTTCCTTGACAAGGTGGTGCCGGCCGAACAATTGCAGGCTACCGCTCAGGCGGTGGCGCAGCAGATGAAGAAGATCAACATGACCGCGCACAAGAACACCAAGCTGAAGGTGCGCAAGGCGCTACTGGAAACCCTCGATGCCGCCATCGAGATGGACAAGCAGCATCTGCTGTAAGCACTCGGCAGCCCATAAATGAAAAGCGCCGCTTCCGTTAAGGTCGCGGCGCTTTTTTCTTTGTGCGTCTAGCCAGTCAATCCGCCGGCGTATGGCTGTGCGTGCGGCGCACCCTACGGATTAGCCCGAGTAGTCAAGGGCCGTCCAGGCTCGGCTCAGGCCTTGTGCGAGCACGCAACCGGGCTTGCTCAGTTGCTCGTTGAAGGCGGCCGGCAACAGCGTGGTTTCACCTTCTGCAGCGCCATGGCGTTCGGTCAGCCACTGCAGCTTGCCGCAGTTGGGCGTTTCGATCACGTAACTGGCAGCTATGTTGGAGTGATGGCTGGGCAGTCGAATCACGTCGAGCACCGTCCCCACCTCCTCGACACGCTGGCCATCGGAGACCAGTACGGCCCAGGCCTGTTCGCCCTCGATCACCAGATAGGCACCGTTGGCTTGGGGTCGCTCGACCTGGGGCTGAGCGCAGCCGTACAGGAAGACCGATAGCACAATCGTCATCAGCATCTGTTGCATTGCCAATTCTCCTCTCGCAAGGCGCCCGTTTTGTGGGCGGATAGGTCTGCAGTGGCCTTACTATTCACCAATACTGTTTATTTGTACAGTGCTTTTGAATTAGGCTTGGCATCACAGGTAAATGATCGATTGCACAGGAGCGCCATCATGCTGGACGTACTGCAGCTGAAACACCGAGTGAACCGAATGCCGCTGGAGCGGGTACGCGAGATGGTCGAGGAACTGCAGCTCGAGGGCATCGTCACCGAGAGCCGCACCCCCTTCAATCGTCAGCACTTCAATACCTGCTTCGCCGAGATCGAGGCGCTGTTGCAGCGCGCTGGCTACCATCGGCAACTGGATGTGGTCGGTTACCAGGGGCTGGCCTATGCGCTGTTCGATCCAGCTCGCTGGGAAGCCGTCGAAGTGTTGCGTTGGCTGCGCGACTTCGTCGAGGAGGCGCGCGTTCAACCAGCCTCCTGACGACCCAAAAAGGCTCAGCGGTGCCCGCTCATGCACGGCAATGGCTCAGAAGCATGCAGGGCGAGCCGCGCGCGGGCTGGGTCCCAGACTAGATAAACAACTTCATAAGTAATCTGTAAGTTGTTGATTGTTAATAGCTAAGAATTGACAGGCCAGCATCTTTATTGCGCCTGTCAGGCGCCGAATACTCGTGCTCGGCCGTCGTATACAAAAGCTGGCAAGCCCTTTGCTATGTCCCTGTCAATAATCCTGTGTAGCACGCCAACGGTGGCGGGCCGAGGATCACGGACAACGGCGTCCGTCAGGTCACCTTCCTCCCATCGAGGTGGCCTGGCGTACGCCGTTTTTTGTTTATGCGCCTGACAAGGATTAGATTCATGACCGATCGTGATTCGAACAAGCCCCTGGCCACCAGCCGCCGTAACTTCCTCAAACAATCCATCGCCCTGGCCGGCGCCGTGAGCGGCATCGCCGCGCTCGGCCTGTCGGCGCCGGCTTCGCTACGCAGCGCAGCCTGGGCGGCCGGCTCCGATGCGCCGGAGAAAGCCGCGCTGAACGTCGGCTTCATTCCCCTGACCGATTGCGCTTCAGTGGTGGTTGCCGCCACCCAGGGTTTTGGCGAGAAATACGGCCTGACCATCAACCCGAGCAAGGAGGCCTCCTGGGCCGGCGTGCGCGACAAGCTCAACACCGGCGAACTGGATGCCGCCCACGTGCTCTACGGCATGATGTACGGCGCCCAGCTCGGCCTGGCCGGGCCGCAGCGGGACATGGCGGTGCTGATGGGGCTGAACCAGAATGGCCAGGCCATCACTCTGTCCAAGCAACTGCGCGAAGCCGGCGTGACCAACGGCGCGCAACTGGCCGAACACGTGAAGAAAGGCGGTAACCCGCTGACCTTCGCCCAGACCTTCCCCACCGGCACCCACGCCATGTGGCTGTATTACTGGCTGGCCAGCGTCGGCATCAACCCGATGAGCGACGTGAAGACCATCGTCGTGCCGCCACCGCAGATGGTCGCCAACATGCGCGTCGGCAACATGGACGGTTTCTGCGTCGGCGAGCCCTGGGGCGCGCGGGCGATCTTCGACAAGATCGGTTTCACCGCCACCACCACGCAGCAGATCTGGCCGGATCACCCGGAGAAGGTGCTTGGCACCACCCGTGCCTTCATCGAGCAGTATCCCAATGCCGCCCGCGCACTGATCATGGCGATTCTCGATGCCAGCCGCTTCATCGAGGCCAGCGAGGAGAACCGCAAGAGCACCGCCAAGCTGATTTCCGGCAAGGCGTACGTCAACGCGCCGGTGCAGGTGATCGAGCCGCGCTTTCTCGCCCAGTACGAGGACGGCCTCGGCAACAGCTGGAAGGACGAACACGCCATGGCCTTCTGCAAGGATGGCAGCGTCAACTTCCCCTATCACTCCGATGGCATGTGGTTCCTCACCCAGTTCAAGCGCTGGGGCCTGCTCAAGGATGCGCCGGATTACGCGGCCGTGGCCGCCCAGGTCAACCAGACCGCGCTCTACGCCGAGGCCGCTGGCGCGCTGAAACTGCCCGTGCCGAGCAGCCCGCTGCGCAGCAGCACGTTGATCGACGGCGTGGTCTGGGACGGCAGCAATCCGGCCGCCTACGCCGACTCCTTCGCCATCAAAGCCTGACCGGAGGTGAGCATGAATGCGCCCCTGAAAACACCCTTGCCGCCGATCGCCAAACCGCGCCTCTCTGCGCAGGCCTTGCTGCCCAGCGCCGCCGCACTGGGCAACCTGTTCAAGGCAGGTATCGCCCCGCTGCTGGGCATCATCGCCTTCATCGGCTTCTGGTCGCTGCTGGCCCAGTACAGTGAAGGCCTGCCAGGCCCTTTGAGCACCTGGCAAGCCGCCCTGGTGCTGTTCGCTGATCCTTTCTACGACAACGGCCCCAATGACATGGGCATCGGCTGGAACATCCTCAACTCGCTCGGCCGCGTCGGCGTCGGCTTCGGCCTAGCCGCGCTGGTGGGCATTCCCCTGGGTTTTGCCATCGGCCGTTTCACCTTTCTCGCCGGCATGCTCGCGCCGATCATCAGCCTGCTGCGCCCGGTTTCGCCGCTGGCCTGGCTGCCGATCGGCCTGCTGGTGTTCGAGGCGGCTGGCCCGGCGTCGATCTGGGTGATATTCATCAGCTCGATCTGGCCAATCATCCTCAACACCGCCGCCGGCGTGGCCAGCGTGCCGCAGGATTACCTGAACGTGGCCCGTGTGCTCAAGCTGTCGGAATTCAAGGTGCTGACGCGCATCCTTTTTCCCGCCGTGCTGCCGCACCTGATGACCGGCATTCGCCTGGCCATCGGCGTGGCCTGGCTGGTGATCGTCGCTGCGGAGATGCTCACCGGCGGTATCGGCCTGGGCTTCTGGGTGTGGGACGAGTGGAACAACCTCAACGTCGAGCACATTCTCATCGCCATCATCATCGTCGGCCTGGTGGGTCTGGCGCTGGAGCAGATACTGCTGCTGATCGCCAAGCGCTTTGACTACGCAAGCTGAAGCGGCGCGTTCGGCCAACGCGTAGCCCGGATGCAATCGGGCTACGCAACCTACAAGTCAGTTCAACAATAGACGCCAAGTCTTTGTTTTAAATGAAAGTGCATCTGATTGAATTCGGAGCACAGCGCCAGAACGGGAGAACTCCGATGGACAAATTCGTGGAGCTGACCTCTGTCAGCAAGCACTTCGACACCAAGAAAGGCCGCTTCCAGGCACTGGCAGACGTCAACCTGAGCATCGCTCGCGGCGAGTTCGTGGCGCTGATCGGCCACTCCGGCTGCGGCAAATCCACCGTACTCAACCTGATCGCCGGCCTGCTCGACGCCAACGAAGGCGGGCTGATCTGCAATGGCCGCGAGATCGACGGCCCTGGCCCGGAGCGCGCCGTGGTGTTCCAGAACCACAGCCTGCTGCCCTGGATGACCTGTTTCGGCAACGTGCACCTGGCCGTTGAAAAAGTTTTCGGTGCACGTGAAAACAAGGCCCAGCTCAAGGCCCGCACCGAGCAGGCGCTGAACATGGTCGGCCTCAACCATGCCATGCACAAGCACCCCAACGAGATATCCGGTGGCATGAAGCAGCGCGTCGGCATCGCCCGCGCCCTGGCCATGGAACCCAAGGTGCTGCTGATGGACGAACCGTTCGGTGCCCTCGATGCCTTGACCCGCGCGCACCTGCAGGACGAACTGCTGCGCATCGTCGGGCAGACCCAAAGCACCGTGGTGATGGTCACGCATGACGTTGACGAGGCCGTGCTGCTGTCTGATCGCATCGTGATGATGACCAACGGCCCGGCCGCTACCGTCGGCGAAATCCTTGCCGTCGACCTGCCGCGCCCGCGTGACCGTCTGGCGCTGGCCAATGACCCGCAGTACCACGCCTACCGTACCGCCGTGCTGGAGTTCCTCTACCAGCGCCAGCAACGCCCGGCCGCCTGAGCGCAATGAACCGCCCTGGCACAAGGGCCGGGGCGGTTGAACCTCTGCTCCATCGCAGAGACGAACAAGGGCCCTCAACCGACAAGCAGAGAATCCCGTGCTCGATCTCACCACCTGGAATCTGTCGATTCCCACCGAACCGGCACCGACCACCATCACCACCGAACGCCTGAATAACGGTTATGAGAGCCGTTACTTTCGGCGCAATGCCGACGGTAGCGTGACCTTCTGGGTGCCGGTTACCGGCTCGACCACGCCCGATGCGCGCTATCCGCGTAGCGAACTGCGCGAAACCCAGCACGACGGCACACTCGATAACTGGCTGCATGCCAGTTCGGACAGCTATCTCAGTGCCGTGCTACAGGTCGACCAGGTGCCCAGCCGCAACAAGGTGGTGATCGGTCAGATCCACAGCACCGATGCACCAGGCAGCCAGAACGATCCGCTGCTCAAGCTGCAATATCACTATCGACGAGGGGTTGGCCGGGTGGAGGCACTGCTGCGCGCCCGCCCAGGCGACAGCGAGGTGCAGAACATTCTGCTGGCCGAGAACATCCAGCTTGGCGAGCGCTTCGGCTACGACCTGCGCGTCACACCCAGCGGACGCATCGGCATCAGCGTGGCCAGCACGGATGGCGACGACGGCTCGCTCTACCGCCAGTTGAGCAGCAGCTGGAGCAAGCAGTACCTGTACTTCAAGGCCGGCGCCTACATCCAGGACAATTACGGACCGGATAGCGAAGGTGGTCGCGTCACGTTCTACCACCTCAACAGCCTGCACCGCTGAGGTTACAATCGCCGCTCTCCTCGACCAAGGCTCGACCATGGCACGCCTGACCCTCGATTTCCCCGAAGACCAGTACTGCTACAGCCCCCACCTGACCGTGCGCGTCACCGACATCAACGGCGCCAACCACCTGGGCAATGACTCGATGATCTCGATGATTTCCGAGGCGCGTGCGCGTTTCCTCTTCGAGTTCGGTATTCGCGAAACCGACGGAAAAGGCAGCGGCATCATCGTCACCGACCTGGCCACCACCTACCGCGCAGAGGCTCATGCGCGCGACCAATTGCTGTTCGAAGTCGGCGTGATGGATTTCAACAAGTACGGTGGCGACATCACCTTCCGCATCACCCGTCCGGCTGATGGCGCTCTCGTGGCGATGGCCAAGTCCGGCTTCGTGTTCTTCGATTATCTGCAGTCGAAGGTGGTGCCGATGCCAGAGCCTTTCAGCGCCAAATTTCCCAAGGTCAATCGCGTGGTCGGATAACCGACCTGTTGGCGTGACAGTTGCTAATCCATCTGCTACGCCTTAGTGCATAACGATAAAAGCCCTGCGCAGCCCCGGTGCAGAGCTACCTTGGGAGGAACCGCAATGCCAGCTATGCGCCATCGCGCTCAACGCGCTGCTCTGATCGCCAGCCTCTCCGCCTGGCCACTCCTCACTCTTCCCCTTCCCACTCACGCCACCACGACCCATTTGCCCAGCACAACGCAGGCGCCAATACAGGCCGAGCATACGGCAGGCAAGGTCGAACTCAGCCGCTGATTGGCCAGCGCCGCACCAAATCGGCGCTCACGGCCTTGAAAAGGTGCGCCCGCAGCAGCGCCGCACGGTCATGTTGCACCCTGAAACCCGCTAAATCTGCGGTTTTGGCAAATTGGCACAAGCGCTGCATTGCTAGCCGTACAACTTGATTAAAGCGCGCGGCTCAACGACGAGCAGTGCGCTTCCCGATAGAACGGGATAGGACAAAGGTGTCCTCGCTAGGTGACTAGCGGGACGCCTTTTTTGTTTTTCTGGCCTGCCATTTTTGGCAGCCACCTTTTTCCGTGATCCATGACTCAGGAGATGGCCGGCATGCAAAAACTCAAGCTGGTGATGATCGGCAACGGCATGGCGGGTGTGCGCACCCTCGAAGAGCTGCTCAAGCTCGCTCCCGATCTTTACGACATCACCGTGTTCGGCGCCGAGCCGCACCCCAACTACAACCGTATCCTGCTCTCACCGGTGTTGGCCGGCGAGCAGACCTTCGAGGAGATCGTGCTCAACGATCTCAACTGGTACGCGGAGAACGGCATCAAGCTGCTGCTCGGGCGCAAGGTGGTCAAGATCGACCGCAAGCAACGCCTGGTGATAGCAGACGATGGCAGCGAGGCCGAATACGACCGTCTGCTTATCGCGACCGGTTCCAACCCTTTCATCCTGCCGATTCCGGGTAAGGACCTGGACGGTGTGATCGGCTACCGCGACATCGCCGATACCCAGACCATGATGGACACCGCCAAGACTCATAAACACGCGGTGGTCATCGGCGGCGGCCTGCTCGGCCTGGAAGCTGCCAACGGCCTCAAGCTGCGCGGCATGGACGTCACCGTGGTGCATATCGGCGACTGGCTGCTGGAGCGTCAGCTTGATCGCACCGCCGGCGAGCTGCTGCAAAAGTCCCTGGAAGACCGTGGCCTGAACTTCCTCTTGCCCAAACACACCGCCGAGCTGCTGGACAACGGCGAAGGCCGCGTCTGCGCGGTGAAGTTCAAGGACGGCGAAGTGATCCCAGCCGATCTGGTGGTGATGGCTGCTGGCATCCGCCCCAACAGCGAGCTGGCCGAGAGCGCCGGCATCGCCTGCAACCGCGGCATCCTGGTCAACGACACCCTGCAGACCTTTGATCCGCGCATCTACGCCATCGGCGAATGTGCCAGCCACCGCGGCATCGCCTACGGCCTGGTGGCGCCGCTGTTCGAGCAGGCCAAGGTCTGCGCCAACCACCTGGCCCAGCTCGGCTACTCGCGCTACCAGGGCTCGGTGACCTCGACCAAGCTCAAGGTCACCGGCATCGATCTGTTCTCCGCTGGCGAGTTCATGGGGGGAGAAGGCACCGAGACCATCACCCTCTCCGACCCCATCGGCGGCGTGTACAAGAAGCTGGTGATCAAGGATGACGTGCTGGTCGGCGCCTGCCTGTACGGCGACACCGCCGATGGCGGCTGGTACTTCCGCCAGATCCGCGAGAACCACAACGTCAGCGAGATTCGCGACCATCTGATGTTCGGCGAGGGCGCCATCGGCGACGTCGGCCATCAGGGCGCCGACAAGACCGCCAACATGCCCGACAGCATGGAAATCTGCGGCTGCAACGGCGTGTGCAAGGGCACCATCGTCAAGGCGATCCAGGAAAACGGCTTATTCTCGGTTGACGAGGTGAAAAAGCACACCAAGGCGGCCAGCTCCTGCGGCTCCTGCGCCGGCCTGGTCGAGCAGATCCTGATCAGCACCGTCGGCGGCGCCGCTGACGTCAAGCCCAAGAGCGAGAAGGCCATCTGCGGCTGCTCCGACCTCAACCACGGGCAGATCCGCAAGGCGATTCGCGAGCAACACCTGACCTCCATGGCGCAGACCATGACGTTTCTCAACTGGAGTACGCCCAACGGCTGCGCCACCTGTCGCCCGGCGCTGAACTACTACCTGATCTCCACCTGGCCGGGCGAGGCCAAGGACGACCCGCAGTCGCGCCTGATCAACGAGCGTGCCCACGCCAATATCCAGAAGGACGGCACCTACTCGGTGGTGCCGCGCATGTGGGGCGGCGTGACCAATCCGTCGGAGCTGCGCCGCATCGCCGATGTGGCCGACAAGTACAAGGTGCCCATGGTCAAGGTCACCGGCGGCCAGCGCATCGACCTACTAGGCATCAAGAAGGAAGACCTGCCAGCGGTATGGAAAGAGCTGGACATGCCCTCCGGCCACGCCTACGGCAAATCCATCCGCACCGTGAAAACCTGCGTCGGCAGCGAGTTCTGCCGCTTCGGCACGCAGAACTCGACCCAGCTCGGCATCGACCTGGAACACGACCTGTTCAACATGTGGTCGCCGCACAAGGTCAAGCTGGCGGTCTCCGGCTGCCCGCGCAACTGCGCCGAAGCCGGCATCAAGGACGTCGGCATCATCGGTGTGGATTCGGGCTTCGAGCTGTACATCGGCGGCAACGGCGGCATCAAGACCGAGGTCGCCGAGTTCTTCGTCAAGGTGAAGACCGCCGAGGAAGTGCGCGAATACAACGCCGCCTTCCTCCAGCTCTACCGCGAAGAGGCCTTCTACCTGGAGCGCACCGTGCACTACATGCAGCGCGTCGGCATGGAGCACATCAAGAAGGCGGTGCTAGAAGACGAAGCCAACCGTAAGGCCCTGGCCGCGCGCCTGCACTACGCCCTGTCGTTCGAGCAGGACCCGTGGAAGGAGCGCATCGAGACGCCACAGCTGAAGAAGGAATTCGACACCATCAAGGTCGTGCAACTCGAGGAGGCCACCGTATGAACTGGCTGGATATTTGCGCCCTGGACGAGATCAACCTGCTCGGCTCGCGCATCGTCAGCGGCCCCAAGGGTGACATCGCCATCTTCCGTACCAGCGGCGACGAGGTTTTCGCTCTCGACGACCGCTGCCCGCACAAGGGCGGCCCACTGTCCCAGGGTTTGATCTACGGCAAGCGTGTGGCCTGCCCGCTGCACAACTGGCAGATCGAGCTGGAGTCCGGCGAGGCCATGGCGCCGGACGTCGGTTGCGCGCACCGGCACGCGGCCAAGGTCGAAAACGGCCGGGTGTTGCTGGCCCTGGCGTAACGCCATGTGGGAGGGGCTTTAGCCGCGACGCCCTCCCATCCTCTTCCTGCAGGAGTCACGAATATGGCCCCCACACAAATCACCGCCTCCACCTGCTGCTACTGCGGCGTGGGCTGCGGCGTACTGATCGAGCACGACGGCGAGAAAATCCTCGGCGTTGCCGGCGATCCCAGCCACCCAGCCAACTTCGGCAAACTGTGCAGCAAGGGCTCGACTCTGCACCTGACCGGCGATCTCGACGCTCGCGCACTCTACCCCGAACTGCGCCTGGGCAAGGGTTTGGGCCGCTCACGCACGGACTGGGACAGCGCTCTGAATCACGCTGCAGCGGTGTTCGCCGAAACCATTCGCGAGCACGGACCGGACAGCGTGGCCTTTTATATCTCCGGCCAGTTGCTGACCGAGGACTACTACGCCTTCAACAAACTGTCCCGTGCCCTGGTCGGTACCCACAACATCGACTCCAACTCGCGGCTGTGCATGAGCTCGGCGGTGGTTGGCTACAAGCGCAGTCTCGGCGCCGACGCTCCGCCCTGCAGCTATGAAGACATCGAGCTGAGCGACTGCCTGCTGATTGCCGGCTCCAACATGGCCTACGCACACCCGGTGCTGTTCCGCCGCCTGGAAGAAGCCAAGGCGTGCCGCCCCGAGATGAAAGTGATCGTCATCGACCCGCGGCGTACCGACACCTGCGAACTGGCCGATCTGCACCTGGCGATCCTGCCCGGCACCGATGTGGCGCTGTTTCACGGCATCCTGCATATCCTGCTGTGGGAAGGCTGGGTCGACCGCGCCTACATCGACGCCCATACCGAAGGTTTCGAAGCGCTGAAGAACCTGGTGCGCGACTACAGCCCGGCCGCCACCGCCGATATCTGCGGCATCAGCCTCGACGCTCTGCAGCGCTGCGCCGAGCTGATCGGCAAGGCGCCTTCCTTCCTCTCGCTGTGGTGCATGGGGCTCAATCAGTCCTCGTCCGGCACAGCGAAGAACAGCGCGTTGATCAACCTGCACCTGGCCACCGGGCAAATCGGCAAGCCAGGCGCAGGTCCCTTCTCGCTGACGGGCCAGCCCAACGCCATGGGCGGCCGCGAGACCGGCAGCCTGAGCAACCTGCTGCCGGGGCATCGCGAGGCCGGCAACGCCGAACACCGAGCCGAAGTCGCCGCCTACTGGGGCGTCGACGCCCTACCGGAAACGCCTGGTCTGTCCGCCATCGAACTGTTCGATGCCGTGCACAACGGACGCATCAAGGCGCTGTGGATCACCTGCACCAACCCGGCGCAGTCGCTGCCGAACCAGAGCAAGGTGCACGAGGCCCTGGCCGCCTGCCCTTTCGTCGTGGTCCAGGAGGCATTCTTCACCACCGAAACCTGCCGCTACGCCGACCTGCTGCTACCCGCCGCCAGCTGGGGCGAGAAGGAAGGCACGGTGACCAACTCCGAGCGCCGCGTCAGTCATGTGCGCCGCGCCGTGCCAGCACCCGCAGAGGCGCGGCCCGATTGGTCGATCACTTGCGACTTCGCTCGTCGCCTGGAAACTTTGCTCCGCCCCGGCCTGCCAAGCCTGTTCGACTTCTCCAGCAGCGAGGCGCTGTTCGAGGAATACAAACACCTGACCGCCAAACGCGACCTCGACCTCTCGGGGCTCAGCTACGCGCTGTTGGATGATCAAGGTCCTCAGCAGTGGCCGTTCCCGGTCGGCGCGTACCAAGGCACCCAACGCCTCTATTCCGACGGGAATTTTCCCACCGCCAGCGGGCGAGCACAGTTCCACGCCGACCCGTACCGTGCGCCGAAGGAAAAGCGCGAGGCGCGCTATTCGCTCACCCTCAACACCGGCCGCCTGCGCGATCAGTGGCACGGTATGAGCCGCACCGGCACCGCCGCACGCCTGTTCGGCCATGTCGAATCCGCCGTACTCGGCCTGCACCCGGACGAACTGCGGCGCCGACGCCTGCAGGACGGCGAGCTAATCAAACTGCGCAGCCGCCGTGGCAGCCTGATCCTGCCGGTGCAGGCCGACGAGTCGGTGCGTCCCGGCCAGGCCTGGCTGCCGATGCACTGGGGCGATCGCTTCCTCAAGGGGCTCGGAACCAACGTGCTGACCCAGCCAGCGTTCGATCCACTGTCCAAACAGCCGGAGCTCAAGCATGCCGGCGTTGAGGTGGATAAGGTAGAACTGCCCTGGCAGCTGTTCGCCCTGGTCGAAGGTGAAGTGCAGAGCCGCTTCGAGGCCCTGCGCCCGCTGTTCGAAGCGTTCGCCTACGCCAGTCTCATCCCCACCGGTCGCGAGCGCCCCGCTCTGCTGATCCGCGCCGCCAGCGCCGTGGCGCCGCAGCCACAGCTGCTGACGCAGATCGACCGCCTGCTGCGCCTGAATGAAGGTCCGGTGCTGGCCTACGACGACCCGCGCCGCGCAGTGGGCAAACGTGTGCGCATCGAGGACGGCCGTATCGTCAGCATTCGTCTGGCCGGGGAAACCGCCGCCAGTGAATGGCTCAGAAGCCTGTGGCTGGACGGCCAGGCCAATGCCGACCTGCGTCGCTGGCTGCTGGCGCCGGTCTCCGCGCCGCCAGGCAATTCCAGCACCACCCTGGGCGGCAAGATCCTGTGCAACTGCCTGAACGTCAGCGAAGGCGCGGTGCGTGTCGGCATAGAGCGCGGCCTGGACCTGGATGGGTTAAAGCAGACGCTCAAATGCGGCACCAGTTGTGGCTCCTGTGTACCCGAAATCAAACGCCTGCTGGCCCAGCAGTCAGTGACGACACACGCGTAGGGTGCGCTGTGCGCACCACTGCAAAAAACCGGTGCGCACGACCTAGGCGGCCCCGCGACACCCAACGAGAGGTGGTAAACATGAATACAAAAGTCTGGCTGGTAGGCGCCGGCCCCGGTGATCCCGAGCTGCTGACGCTCAAGGCAGTCAAGGCGCTGAACCAGGCCGAGATCGTGATGATCGACGATCTGGTCAACCCGGCCGTGCTCGAGCATTGCCCCAGCGCGCGTATCATCTCGGTAGGCAAGCGCGGTGGCTGTCGCTCCACCCCGCAGGCGTTTATTCATCGTTTGATGCTGCGCTATGCACGCCAGGGCAAATGCGTGGTGCGCCTGAAAGGCGGCGATCCGTGCATCTTTGGTCGCGGCAGCGAGGAAGCCGACTGGCTCGGCGAACATGGAATCGACGTGGAAACGGTCAACGGCATTACCGCCGGGCTGGCTGGCGCCACCAACTGCGGTATTCCTCTGACCTTACGCGGTGTGGCTCGCGGCGTAACCCTGGTCACGGCCCATACTCAGGATGACAGCTCATTGAACTGGACAGCCCTGGCCCAAAGCGGCACGACATTGGTGGTCTATATGGGCGTGGCCAAGTTGGCAGACATTCGTGACGGCCTGCTCGCTGGCGGCATGAGCGATGAGATGCCGGTAGCGATGATCGAGAACGCCTCGCTGCCCGAGCAACGCGAATGCCGCAGCCACCTCGCAACGATGCAGGACGACGCGATGGCCTTCGCTCTGAAAAGCCCGGCCATTCTGGTGATCGGCGAAGTCGCCCGCGCCAGCACCCAAATCAGCATGCCCCTGCTCCTTCATGCGTGAATGCTTCACGCACCTGCGAGGCCGTTGTTTGCCCGTCGCCCCCTCGGCGGGCTTTTTTATTCCAGAAAAGAAAAAACCCGGCCGAGGCCGGGTTTTTCTTAAAGCACCAGAAGCATTACTGCTTAACTTGGGCTTCTACTTCAGCTTCAACGCGACGGTTGATAGCGCGACCAGCGTCGGTGGCGTTGTCAGCAACCGGACGGGTTTCACCGTAACCGGCAGTGCTCACGCGGCTACCGTCAACACCGTACTGGTTAACCAGTACTTCACGAACGGCGTTTGCACGACGCTCGGACAGTTTCTGGTTGTAAGCGTCGCTACCAACGGAGTCGGTGTGACCTTCAACAGTGGTGGTGGTCTGCGGATACTGATTCATGAAGTCAGCCAGGTTCTTGATGTCGCCATAGCTTTCTTCTTTGACGCGGTCTTTGTCGAAGTCGAACTTGACGTCCAGCTCAACGCGAACAGCTTCCATTACCGGCTCAGGAGCAGGCTCTGGCATCGGCTCAGGTGCAGCAGCTACGACCGGAGCCGGAGCAGGCTTGCTGCCACCACCGAAGTTCAGACCAACACCCACGCCAGCTTGCCACTCGGTGTCGCCCTGGTCGATGTTGTACAGAGCGTCAACGCCAGCACGGGCGTAGAACATTTCGGTGAAGTAGTACTTGGCACCAGCGCCAGCGATAGCCAGGGTGGAGTGGTTGCGACCACCGCTGTTGGCATCACCGATGCTCTGATGGCCGAAACCGGCAGAGACGTACGGACGCAGACCAACACCCGGCTGACCGAAGTGGTAGATGGCCTTCAGGTCGGTCAGGTTGCCCTTGATGTTTTTGCTGCCTTGCGAACCTTCGCCACGCAGGTCGTGGTATTCGCCGTAGGACAGCGCCAGTTCGACGTCGTCAGTCAGGTAGTAGCCGATGCTGCCACCGAACAGGTTGCCTTCGTTGTGCGCGTAATCACGCTGAACGTCGGTGAAGTAGCGATTGACGAAGCCCTCCACCTCGACGGCGCCTTGGCCTTGCGCCAGCGCGCCGAAGGAGGTTGCGGCAACGAGAGAGCCAATGACTACGCCCAAGGTGTTTTTTACTTTCATCCGTTAAATCCCCATCTTGGTGGTTAATAAGTCACCGTTAATTCAGTCGGCAACTTGTTGGCGATTTTATCAGGTTTCGCCACTCCCTTAGTGGTCGGAATGCTGAACTAAGTTTCGGAGGTTTCCGAAAATTTATCCCGCAACCGATCCAATGCTCGCTTGTAGCGCATTTTTGTTGCGCTCAAGCCCATGTGCATGATGTCAGCAATCTCTTGAAACTCGAGCTCTGCGACAAAACGTAGCACTAGAATCTCGCGATCAATCGGGTTGACGTGAACCAACCAGCGATCCAGACCGCCTCGCTCCTCGACTTTGGGTGTCTTGTCGTCGGAAGCTTCTTCGAGCGGGTCCAAACTTAAGGCGTCAACCAATCGACGCTTCCGCCGCTCTTTTCGATACTGAGTAATGCATTCGTTGTAGGTAATGCTGTAAAGCCAGGTTTTGAACTTGGATTTACCCTCAAAGTTCTTAAGGCCATAGAGAACTTTAAGCATCACCTCCTGACAGACATCATCAGCATCCCTTTCGTTCCCTAAATAACGCGCACAAACGTTAAATAATGTGCGCTGGTAGCGCCTCATCAGCTCTTCATAAGCACGAGTTATATGAAAAAGCTCGTCGTGGGCGCGCGCCACCAGCTCTTCATCAGTGAGCTCGCGGGGGTTGTAACGCGTGGGCAAGGGCTGGGCTTTGTTCAAAACGAGTCGGGCCGACAGTCAGGACGAAAAGCGCCCGGCAGGTCACGCCTGTCGGGCAGCTACATAAAATAACAGATTGGCGTCAGCGACTGTTCACGCGTTGCTCGAGCATCACTCGATTTGCCACCGATACCAGCTCACCAGTATCGGTCAACAGGGTGGTTTTCACTGTGCCGATCTCTTCGATCTGCCCTTCGACCTCACCAACCTGCACTTGTTGCCCAACCTGATACAGCTCGCGCACATAAATACCAGCGAGAATCTGGCTGGCGATATCACGGCTGCCCAAGCCCAGCGCCAGCGCGACCGCCAGACCAACGGAGATCAGTACGATGGCAATCACGTTGTTGAGCAGGTCGGTCTTGATCTCCAGCTGGCCGATAGCCACCGAGATACTGATGATGATCACCAGGCCTTGCGCAACACGCCCCAGCCCATTGGCATACTCCAGGCCAACACCTTCGGCAGCGCCGCGTATCAGGCTGCTGACCAACTGCGCCAGCAGCACACCGGCAAGCAATACCAGGGCGGCGCCGAAAACCTTCGGTAGATACAACGCCAGCACATCAAGCGTCGCGGAAACGCGCTGCAGACCAAGCGATTCAGCGGCCGACACCAGGAAGATCAGCAGCACGAACCAATAGACGATCTTGCCGACCAGGGCCGATACCGGTGCGTGAATGCCGACGCGCGCCAGCAGCTTGGTCAGACCCGTACCTGTCATCAGGCGGTCCAGGCCGACCTTGCCGAGCAGCTTGGACAGCAGCGTGTCGAGCAACTTGGCGACAACGAAACCAAGCAGCACCAATACCAGTGCAACGAACAGGTTAGGTATGAATCCGGCAACCTTGGTCCACAACGCGGTCATCGCGGAGATCAGGCTTTGGGTCCAGGGATCGAGTTCCATTTCAGTCGGCCTTATCAGCAGAAGCAGAGGATTGGTTACGGCGCGAGACCGGCGCGACATGCGCCGAACCGTTGTTCAGAGCGATCATCAGAGCCTGCGCCCAGTGGCCTATCAGGCTGAACAGGTCACCAGCACCGACCTGGCGATTGGCGGTCTTGAGAACCCGGTGCAGGCAAGCATCGTCGTCATGGCTGGACGACGAGGACTTGAGCAAATCGCGTAGAGACTCTTCGAATGGATCGTGCATGCGCACCTCACGGGATGTCACGGCTAGACGAAGTAGCCAGCGGATGAGTCACACATCACAGCCAACGCCAACGGCGAAAAAGCAGCAATTGGGCCAGTGCCAGAAGGACCATGAGGCCGCAGGCGATGAAGAAGCCAACGGGGTTTTCCGCCCCGGGGATTCCGCCAACGTTGATGCCCAGCAAACCGGTCAGAAAGGTCAGTGGCAGGAACAGGCCAGTGATCACGGTGAAGCGGTACATGATGCGGTTCATGCGCTCACCAAGACGCCGGCTTTCTGCCTCCAACACCAGGCCGACGCGCTCACGAATCAGCTCCAGCTCTTCCAGATAGCGGGTCAGGCGGTTGTTCAACTCGTTCCAGTAGTCATCGTCGTCATCGACGAACCAGGGCTGTCGATTGCGCGCCAGTTGCGCGTAGAGATCTCGCTGCGGCGCCAGGAACCGACGCAAGCTGGCTGCCCGCCGACGTATCTGCAACACCAGGCCGTGATCAGGACGATAGCGCTCATCGCCATCGAGGCCATCCTCCTCGACGTCGAGCTGCTCACTCAACTCGGCAATCAGATCATCGACGCGACTGGTGAGGTGACGGGCGAGCTCCAGGAGCAGCTCGGACGACGTCTTCGGCCCCTTGCCCGCCAGCAGATCAGTAATCAATGCATCGGTTGCGTGCAGTGGACGCTGACGCAGGGAGATAACCCGCTGGGCATCAGCGAAAATTCGCACCGACACCATGTCCTCCGGCTCGGCACCGGGATTACGGTTGACGCCGCGCAAGAACAACAGCAGCTCGTCGTCGGGCAGAGGCAGCAGACGTGGCCGGGTATTTTCCTCCAGCAGCAGGTTGCAGCTGAATTCATCCAGCCCGCTGTGCTCGCGCAACCAGTGTTGTGACTGTTCCTGACTGCGATCCCAGTGCAGCCAAAGGCTTTCCTGTTCACCTAGCAGCAGGGTGTCCAGTTCTTCGCGACTGATGCTGCGCGCACCGCCACGACCATCGAGCACGAAAGCGTGCAACAGCGCCGAATCCTGATCCTGCATCGGATTATTCCGGCATGTTCAAGGCTTGCGGGGAAACGATGACGCCGTTGTTGTCGGCGTACAGGTAATTACCGGGTTTGAAAGTCACGCCGCCAAAGGTGACGGGGACATTCAGGTCGCCGATGCCGCGCTTGTCGGTTTTCATCGGATGACTGGCCAGCGCCTGCACGCCCAGATCAGTCTGCGCGATGACGTCGACGTCACGGATGCAGCCATACACGACGATACCTTCCCAACCGTTCTTGGCCGCCTTCTCGGCCAGCATGTCGCCAAGCAGTGCACGTCGCAGGGAGCCGCCGCCATCCACGACCAGCACCTTGCCCTGACCAGGTAGATCGACCTGCTCCTTCACCAGCGAGTTGTCCTCATGGCACTTGATGGTGACGATCTGGCCACCGAAAGAATCGCGGCCGCCGTAGTTGGCGAACATGGGCTCGACGACCTGAACCAGTTCCGGATAGGCATCGCACAGATCAGGGGTGATGTAGTGCATGACAGAGCTCCTTTCGACAATGGATGAGAAGGCAGCCACCTTCATGGACCTGCTTGAAGCGAGTCAATTCAGCATCGGGCTATCGCTACGAACCCGCCCGGCAATGAACGACAAGCAAGCAGGCGAACCTGAAATGACCGCCTACGCATGATGCGTCACATCTTACCGCTAAGCCCGTGCCGAAGAAACGCCGGGACGATCTCAAGCAGCAGCTCAAGATCCTATAGCAGAGGCCTGCTCGGCAAAACCGGCGGGTAGTTGCAGATGCTGCAACCAATACTCGGTCAGTGGCCATACCTCACGCTGCGCCTCCTTGCTGACCAGCATTTCGATATGCCCGAAGTCGCTGGAGAAGCCGTTTTCCTTGCCTAGCAGCAAGAACTGCGACGGCGCTGCACTGCACTGCTCCAGCAACTTGCGACAGGCCCAGGCAGGGTCCTGCTGATCGGCTGCCGCCCCTACGGCCAGAATCGGTATGCGCACCTCAGTCAGGCCAGCCCACCAATCCTGATCGGCATCGCCGAAACGCCCGAATAGCTTGAGCCAGCGCAGGGTTTCCAGTGCGAGGCCGGTCGGTTCGTCTTCGGGGCCACGCTTCAGCCGGCGCCCGGAAAGGTAAGGAAAGGCACGCAACAGCAGGCGGCCGCCCCACTCCACCGGCGGCAACTTGAGCGGCCAGTAGATACGACTGATCTGGCTGCCGAACAAGGCTGCCGAGCGCGCACGCGCCTCATCGAGATAACCACCGCCGAGGGCTGCCGCCAGAATCACTCCGCCGAGGGAATGACCGATCCAGTGCGCGGCTTGCCCGGTCTGCTCGATGATGAAATCAGCAATAGCTGGAAGGTCATAGCGCACGTACTGCGCCACATGGTTGTCTCGATAGTTTTCGTTGCGCGGCGACAGGCCGTGGCCGCGCATTTCTGCGATCCACACATCGAGCCCCGCACGCGCCAGGTAAGGCCCCAGGCCGATGGCCTTGGGTGAATACCAGAAGCGCCGGTTGGAAAAGCTGCCATGCAGCAATACCACGGGGACGCCGCGCTCGCCTTCGGCACCTGCGCGGCCGAGCCGGGTCAGGGCCAGCTCGACGCTAGAGTCGGGGCTGTTGTTGGGTTTGAGAAGATAGACATCCTCGCTCAGATCACCGCGTAATTCGGCGCTGATCAGGGCGACGGGAAAAAGCTCACTGCTGCTTTGCATGGATCAGGTGACCGCAATGGCGCTATGCCACAAAGGAAATCAGGCCAGGAACGGCCCTGTTGCCAGCCGCTCAAGAGAAACGCCGCAACTTCTATGCGAAATCGCGGCGTTTTTCTTGAAACTTCGCCTCTATGCAAGGCGGGTTACACCCGCCCTGCGCAATGAACATCAGGCAGGCTGAGTCTCGGCCAGGAAGAACCAGGTGTCGAGTACCGAGTCAGGGTTCAGTGACACGCTCTCGATACCTTGCTCCATCAGCCACTTGGCCAGATCCGGGTGGTCCGACGGCCCCTGACCGCAGATGCCGATGTATTTGCCAGCCTTGTTGCAGGCGGCAATGGCATTGGCCAGCAGTTTCTTCACGGCCGGGTTACGTTCATCGAACAGGTGGGCGACGATGCCGGAGTCACGGTCCAGGCCCAGGGTCAACTGGGTCAGGTCGTTGGAGCCGATGGAGAAACCGTCGAAGAACTCGAGGAACTCTTCAGCCAGAATGGCGTTGGACGGCAGCTCGCACATCATGATGACCTTCAGGCCATCCTGACCGCGGGCCAGGCCATTGCTGGCCAGTAGCTCGACCACTTGCGACGCCTCGCCCAGGGTACGCACGAACGGCACCATGATCTCGACGTTGGTCAGGCCCATCTCGTTGCGCACTTTCTTCAGCGCGCGGCATTCCAGCTCGAAGCAGTCGCGGAAGGATTCGCTGATGTAGCGCGAAGCACCACGGAAGCCCAGCATCGGGTTCTCTTCTTCCGGCTCATACAGCTTGCCGCCGATCAGGTTGGCGTATTCGTTGGACTTGAAGTCCGACAGACGCACGATGACCTTCTTCGGCCAGAACGCCGCGGCCAGGGTGCTGATGCCCTCGACCAGCTTCTCGACGTAGAAGTCGACCGGATCACCGTAGCCGGCGATGCGCTTCTCGACGCTGTCCTTGATCTCCGGCGGCAGGCCAGCGAAGTTCAGCAGCGCCTTGGGGTGCACACCAATCATGCGATTGATGATGAACTCCAGGCGGGCCAGGCCCACGCCTTCGTTCGGCAGTTGAGCGAAGTCGAAGGCACGGTCCGGGTTACCGACGTTCATCATGATCTTGAACGGCAGGTCCGGCATGGCGTCGACCGAGTTCTTGCGAATGTCGAAGCCCAGTTCGCCTTCGAAGATGAAGCCGGTGTCGCCTTCGGCGCAGGACACGGTGACGCCCTGACCATCTTTCAGCACCTGGGTGGCGTTGCCGCAACCGACCACGGCCGGAATGCCCAGCTCACGGGCAATGATCGCCGCGTGGCAGGTACGACCGCCACGATTGGTGACGATGGCGCTGGCGCGCTTCATCACGGGTTCCCAGTCCGGGTCGGTCATGTCGGAGACCAGCACGTCGCCCGGCTGCACCTTGTCCATCTCGGACACGTCGTGAATCACACGCACCTTGCCGGCGCCGATCCGCTGGCCGATGGCGCGGCCTTCGACCAGAACGGTGCCCTTCTCTTTCAGCAGGTAGCGCTCCATCACGGTGGCACTGGCGCGGCTCTTCACGGTTTCCGGGCGGGCCTGCACGATGTAGAGCTTGCCGTCGTCACCGTCCTTGGCCCACTCGATGTCCATCGGGCGGCCGTAGTGTTTCTCGATGATCAGTGCCTGTTTGGCCAGCTCGCTGACCTCGGCATCGGTGATGCAGAAGCGCGCGCGTTCGGCGCGATCGACTTCGACGGTCTTGACCGAGCGACCAGCCTTGGCTTCGTCGCCGTAGATCATTTTGATCGCCTTGCTGCCCAGGTTGCGGCGCAGGATCGCCGGGCGGCCCGCTTCCAGGGTCGGCTTGTGCACGTAGAATTCGTCGGGGTTCACTGCGCCCTGCACAACGGTCTCGCCGAGGCCATAGGCGCCGGTGATGAACACCACGTCACGGAAGCCGGACTCGGTGTCCAGGGTGAACATCACACCGGCGGTACCGGTTTCCGAACGCACCATGCGCTGCACGCCAGCAGACAGAGCAACCAGCTTGTGGTCGAAGCCCTGGTGCACGCGGTAGGCGATGGCACGATCGTTGAACAGGGAAGCGAAGACTTCTTTGGCCGCACGGATCACGTTGTCCACGCCGCGGATATTGAGGAAGGTTTCCTGCTGACCGGCAAAGGAAGCATCCGGCAGGTCTTCAGCGGTAGCGGAGGAGCGCACGGCCACAGCCATGTTGTCGTTACCTGCGCTCATGGTGGCGAAGGCTTCGCGAATCTGCTTGTCCAGCTCAGCCGGGAACTCGGCGTCCATCACCCACTGGCGAATCTGCGCGCCGGTCTTGGCCAGGGCGTTGACGTCATCGACATCGAGTGCGTCGAGCGCTGCGTGGATCTGCGCATTCAGGCCGCTTTGCTCGAGAAAGTCGCGATAAGCCTGAGCCGTAGTGGCGAAACCGCCGGGAACCGAGACACCGGCGCCTGCCAGGTTACTGATCATCTCGCCGAGGGATGCGTTCTTGCCCCCCACATGCTCAACATCGTGATTGCCGAGCTTATCGAGGGAAACTACGTACTCTACCAAGGTGATCTCTCCACTAACTGTATTGGAAAAGCTCATTGGGCTGCGCAATGTCGAACGACCGAAGTCGCGCGATTGTGGCCTTGCCCTTGTATAAGTAACAATGCCGAACCCGGTGGGCCCGGCGTAAAACGCGGCCTATCATAGCCAAGAATCGAACTCAGCTTAAGGCCTTTGGCGCAAATGAAACGTACCGCTTTCTTCATCTCCGACGGCACCGGCATCACCGCCGAAACCCTGGGCCAGAGCCTGCTCGCGCAGTTCGAGAACATTCAGTTCACCAAACTGACCCGCCCTTACATCGACAGCGTCGATAAAGCGCGCGCCATGGTACAACAAATCGATGCCGCCGCCGAAAGGGACGGCGCCCGTCCGATCATCTTCGACACCATCGTCAACCGCGATATTCGTGCGATTCTCGATACCGCCAATGGTTTCATGATCGACATCTTCTCGACCTTCCTCTCGCCACTGGAGCAGGAGCTGAGCTCGCACTCCTCCTACTCCGTCGGCAAGTCGCACTCCATCGGCCAGCACTCCAACTACATGGAGCGCATCGAGGCGGTCAACTTCGCCCTCGACAACGACGATGGTGCGCGCACCCATTACTACGACAAGGCCGACCTGATCCTGGTCGGCGTGTCGCGCTGCGGCAAGACGCCAACCTGCCTGTACATGGCCATGCAATACGGTATCCGCGCCGCCAACTACCCGCTGACCGAAGACGACATGGAGCGCCTGCAGCTCCCAGAGTCGTTGAAGAAGTACCGCGACAAGCTATTCGGCCTGACCATCGACCCGGATCGCCTCACCGCCATCCGCCACGAGCGCAAGCCCAACAGCCGTTACGCCAGCTTCGCCCAGTGCGAGTTCGAAGTGCGCGAGGTGGAAGGTCTGTTCCGCCGTGAAAACATCGCCTTCATCAACTCCACGCATTTCTCGGTCGAGGAGATTTCGGCCAAGATCCTGGTGGAAAAAGGTGTTGAACGACGCCTTAAATAACCACCATAAGCTCATGTTTCAAAAGAGAAAAGGCTCGACACTTCGAGCCTTTTCTAGTTTCAGCCGTTAGAAGCTGCCACCCGGCACACGCACCCAGCCTTCCATCAGGATGCGCGCACTGCGGCTCATCACCGCCTTGGTCACTGCCCACTGACCATCGACCAGCCTGGCCTGCGCGCCGACCCGCAAGGTGCCGGACGGATGGCCGAAACGCACCGCCTCACGCTCGCCACCACCGGCCGCCAGGTTGACCAACGTACCTGGTATCGCCGCCGCTGTACCGATGGCCACTGCACAGGTGCCCATCATGGCGTGGTGCAGCTTGCCCATGGACAGCGCCCGCACCAACAGATCGGCCTCGCCGACCTTGACCTCCTTACCGCTGGAGGTGCGGTAGTCCTTGGGCGGACTTACGAAAGCGATCTTCGGAGTGTGCTGACGTGTCGCAGCCTCCTCAGCCGTTTTGATCAGCCCCATGCGCAGCGCACCGGCAATACGGATCTGCTCGAAACGCGCCAGTTGCGCCGGGTCGCCATTGATGGCCTCGCGCAGCTCGGTGCCCTGGTAGCCGATGTCCTCGGCATTGACGAAGATGGTCGGGATGCCAGCGGTGATCATGGTCGCCTTGAAGGTACCGATGCCCGGCACTTCAAGATCATCGACCAGATTGCCGGTGGGAAACATCGAGCCACCCTCTTCGCCGTCATCGGACGGATCAAGGAACTCCAGCACGATCTCCGCTGCCGGGAAGGTCACCCCGTCCAGCTCGAAGTCGCCGGTTTCCTGCACCTGGCCATTGCTGACCGGCACATGGGCGATGATGGTTTTGTTGATATTGGCCTGCCAGATACGCACCACGCAGGTGCCGTTCTCGGGAATCCGCGCAGGGTCGATCAGGCCGGCATGAATGGCGAAGGCGCCGGCGGCGGTGGACAGGTTGCCGCAGTTGCCGCTCCAGTCGACGAACGCCTTGTCGATGGAGACCTGGCCGTAGAGGTAATCGACGTCATGCTCGGGCTGAGTGCTTTTCGACAGGATCACGCACTTGGAAGTGCTCGAGGTCGCGCCGCCCATGCCGTCGATCTGCGCCGCGTACGGATCGGGACTGCCGATCACGCGCATGAACAGCTTGTCGCGCGCCTCGCCCGGCACCTGACAGCGCTCGGGCAGATCCTGCAGACGGAAGAACACGCCCTTGCTGGTGCCGCCACGCATGTAGGTGGCAGGGATTTTCACTTGCGGTAAATGGGACATACACGCAGCCCTGAAAAAGTAGCCCGGATGCAATCCGGGAATGACGGCGCAGTTCTCCCCGGATTGCATCCGGGCTACGCGCACCTATAGGAGTTGTGCCGACCCATTGACGGGCCGGCATATCGCGTCAGGTCAAGCCACCGCGCCTTCGAGGAAGTCTTTAGCGAAGCGCTGCAGCACGCCGCCGGCCTTGTACACGCTGACATCCGCCGCGGTATCCAGTCGGCAGGTCACCGGTACCCGAACCACCTCGCCGTTACGGCGATTGATCGCCAGGGTCAGCTCGCAACGCGGCGAGATATCGCCCTCGATGTCGTAGGTTTCGGTACCGTCCAGCTCCAGGGTCAGGCGCGTGGTGCCGGGCTTGAACTCTACCGGCAGCACGCCCATGCCCACCAGGTTGGTGCGGTGGATGCGCTCGAAGCCTTCGGCAACGATCACCTCCACTCCTGCCAAACGCACACCCTTGGCCGCCCAGTCACGGGACGAGCCCTGGCCGTAGTCGGCACCGGCGACGATGATCAGGTTCTGCTTGCGATTCATGTAGGTTTCGATGGCTTCCCACATGCGCATCACCTGGCCTTGCGGCTCGACTCGGGCCAGCGAACCCTTCTTCACCTGCCCGTCGATCACGGCCATCTCGTTGACCAGTTGCGGGTTGGCGAAGGTCGCGCGCTGCGCGGTCAGGTGGTCGCCGCGGTGGGTGGCGTAGGAGTTGAAGTCCTCTTCCGGCAGGCCCATTTTCGCCAGGTACTCACCGGCGGCCGAGTCGGCCAGGATGGCGTTGGACGGCGACAGGTGATCGGTGGTGATGTTGTCCGGCAGGATCGCCAGCGGACGCATGCCCTTAAGCGTGCGCTCGCCGGCCAGCGCGCCTTCCCAGTAAGGCGGGCGACGGATATAGGTGGACATCGGGCGCCAGTCGTACAGCGGGCTCTCTGCCTCCTGCACGCTGCCCAGGTCAAACATCGGGATATAGATCTGCTTGAACTGCTCGGGCTTCACGCTCGCGGCGACGATGGCGTCGATTTCCTCGTCGCTCGGCCACAGATCCTTCAACGTGATGGGATTGCCTTGGGCATCGGTGCCCAGCGCATCCTGCTCGATATCGAAACGCACAGTGCCGGCGATGGCATAGGCGACCACCAGCGGCGGCGAGGCAAGGAATGCCTGTTTGGCGTAGGGATGGATGCGCCCGTCGAAGTTGCGGTTGCCACTAAGCACTGCGGTGGCATACAGGTCGCGGTCGATGATTTCCTTCTGGATCACCGGGTCGAGCGCGCCGGACATGCCGTTGCAGGTAGTGCAGGCGTAAGCGACGATACCGAAGCCGAGCTTTTCCAGCTCCGGCAGCAGACCGGCCTCTTCCAGGTACAGCTTGGCGACCTTGGAGCCCGGCGCGAACGACGTTTTCACCCAGGGCTTACGCACCAGGCCCAGCGCATTGGCCTTCTTCGCCACCAGGCCGGCGGCGATGACGTTGCGCGGGTTGGAGGTGTTGGTGCAACTGGTGATGGCGGCGATGATCACTGCGCCATCCGGCATCAGACCTTCGGCCTCTTCGACCTTGCCGCTCTGCAGCTTGGCTTCGTCGGCAATGCCACGCTCGGCCAGCGCCGAGGTCGGCAGGCGGCGATGCGGGTTGCTCGGGCCAGCCATGTTGCGCACGACACTACCCAGGTCGAATCGCAGCACGCGCTCATACTCGGCGGTTTTCAGTGCGTCGCTCCACAGGCCGAGGGTCTTGGCGTAGGTTTCCACCAGCGCCACCTGCTCTGGCTCGCGTCCGGTGAGTTTGAGGTAGTCGATGGTCTGGCCGTCGATATAGAACATCGAGGCCGTCGCGCCGTATTCCGGGCACATATTGGAGATGGTCGCGCGGTCGCCGATGGACAGGCTGTCCGCACCCTCGCCGAAGAACTCGACGTAGGCACCCACCACCCGCTCCTTGCGCAGAAACTCGGTGATCGCCAGGACAATATCGGTGGCGGTGATGCCAGGTTGACGCTTGCCGGTCAGCTCGACGCCGACGATATCGGGCAAACGCATCATCGACGGGTGGCCAAGCATCACCGTCTCGGCTTCCAGACCGCCGACGCCAATGGCGATCACGCCCAGGGCATCCACATGCGGGGTGTGCGAGTCAGTGCCGACGCAGGTATCGGGGAAGGCGATGCCGCCGCGCGCCTGGATCACCGGGCTCATTTTCTCCAGGTTGATCTGGTGCATGATGCCGTTGCCGGCCGGGATCACGTCGACGTTCTTGAACGCGGTTTTCGTCCAGTCGATGAAGTGGAAGCGATCCTCGTTGCGGCGATCCTCGATGGCGCGGTTCTTCTCGAAGGCGTCCGGATCAAAGCCCGGCGCTTCCACGGCCAGCGAGTGGTCGACGATCAACTGGGTCGGCACCACCGGGTTGACCTTGGACGGGTCACCACCCTGCTCAGCGATGGCATCACGCAGGCCGGCCAGGTCGACCAACGCGGTCTGGCCAAGAATGTCGTGGCAGACCACGCGTGCCGGATACCAGGGAAAGTCCAGGTCGCGCTTGCGATGGACCAGTTGCTCCAGCGCGGCAGTCAGATCCTGCGGCTCGCAGCGGCGCACCAGTTGCTCGGCGAGTACGCGCGAGGTGTAGGGCAGCTTGTCCCAGGCGCCGGCCTGGATCGCCTCGACCGCCTCACGGGCATCGAAGTAATCCAGCGCGGTGCCGGGCAGCCGCTTGCGGTATTGGCTATTCACGGTGTCATTCATCTTATTTACGGTCCTTGAGCGGCACGAACTTCAGGTCTTCGGGGCCTGTGTAGTTGGCGCTCGGGCGGATGATCTTGCCGTCGATGCGTTGTTCGATGACGTGGGCGGACCAGCCGGCGGTACGAGCGATGACGAACAGCGGGGTGAACATGGCGGTAGGCACGCCCATCATGTGGTAGCTCACGGCGCTGAACCAGTCGAGGTTGGGGAACATCTTCTTGATGTCCCACATGATGGTTTCCAGGCGCTCGGCGATGTCATACATCTTGGTATTGCCCTGCTCCACGGACAGCTCGCGGGCCACTTCCTTGATCACCTTGTTGCGCGGGTCGCTCACGGTGTAGACCGGATGACCGAAGCCGATCACCACTTCCTTGCGCCCTACTCGCTCGCGGATATCCGCCTCGGCTTCGTCCGGGCTGTCGTAGCGCTTCTGCACCTCGAAGGCCACTTCGTTGGCGCCGCCGTGTTTCGGCCCGCGTAGCGCGCCGATGGCGCCGGCGATGCAGGAGAACAGGTCGGAGCCGGTGCCGGCGATCACCCGCGAGGTGAAGGTCGAGGCATTGAATTCATGCTCGGCATACAGGTTCAGCGAGGTGTGCATAGCGCGCACCCAGGACTCGCGCGGTTTCTCGCCATGCAGCAGGTGCAGGAAGTGGCCGCCGATGGAGTCGTCATCGGTCTCCACATCGATGCGCTTGCCGTTGTGGCTGTAGTGGTACCAATACAGGAGAGCCGAGCCGAGGGAGGCCATCAGTTTGTCGGCAATATCACGGGCACCCGGATGGTTGTGGTCGTCCTTCTCCGGCGCCAGGCAGCCGAGTACGGAGACGGCGGTGCGCATCACGTCCATCGGGTGGGCTGATGGCGGCAGTTGCTCCAGAGCCGCCTTCACCCCTGCTGGCAGGCCGCGCAAGGCCTTGAGCTTGGCCTTGTAGCCGGCCAGCTCGGCAACGTTGGGCAGCTTGCCGTGCACCAGCAGGTGGGCGATTTCCTCGAACTCGCAGCGGTTGGCGAAATCCAGCACGTCGTAACCGCGGTAGTGCAGGTCATTGCCGGTACGACCGACAGTACACAGCGCGGTATTACCAGCGGCGGTGCCGCTAAGGGCGACGGATTTCTTCGGCTTGAAGCCTGGCGTGGTTTCGGTGGCGCTCATGGTCATCTCCTCAAATCTTCTTGTTCTGCTTACTGTCAGCGGTAGTGAACCGTAGGAGCGGATTCATCCGCGAATCGCGAATAAATTCGCTCCTACACAAAGCAAATCCGTGCGCCGCGTTACTTCTTGCCGGCGGCGAACAGCGCGTCGAGCTTCTGCTCGAAGGCGTGGTAGCCGATGCGGTCGTAGAGTTCGGCGCGGGTCTGCATCAGCTCGATCACGTCCTTCTGGTGGCCGTTCTGGCGAATCGAGGTGTAGACACTTTCCGCCGCCTTGTTCGCCGCGCGGAAGGCCGACAGCGGATACAGCTGGATGGCGACGCCGACCGAGGCCAGTTCGTCGCGGGTGAACAGCGGCGTGGCGCCGAATTCGGTGATATTGGCCAGCACCGGCACATTCAGCTCTTTGACGAAACGTGCATAGGTCGGCAGGTCGTAAGCCGCCTCGGCGAAGATTGCATCGGCGCCGGCCTCGACATAGCGCAGGCACCGTTCGATGGCGGCGTCGACACCTTCAGCCTGGATGGCGTCAGTACGGGCGATGAGGAAGAAGTCAGGATCGGCCTTGGCATCAGCGGCAGCTTTCACGCGGTCGCACATTTCCTCGCAGGAAACGATCTCCTTGCCCGGACGGTGGCCACAGCGCTTGGCGCCGACCTGATCCTCGATATGCGCGGCGGCGGCGCCGGCCTTGATCAGGTTCTTGATGGTGCGCTCGATATTGAAAGCCGACGGGCCGAAACCGGTGTCGATGTCCACCAGCAGCGGCAGATCGCAGACATCGGTGATACGGCGTACGTCGATGAGCACGTCATCCAGGGTGTTGATGCCCAGATCCGGCAAACCGAGCGAGCCGGCCGCGACACCACCCCCAGACAGGTAGATGGCACGAAAGCCGGCGCGTTTGGCCAGCAGTGCGTGGTTGGCGTTGATCGCGCCGATCACCTGCAGCGGTTGCTCTTCGGCGAGGGCCTGGCGGAAGCGCTGGCCGGCAGAAAGCTGGGTCATGAATCACCTCGGGTCTTGGATGAAGTGGCGAGCGTCTCTCTATAGTGGCGCTCGATATTGCGTTTGGAGGCGCCGATATGGCGGCGCATCAGCAGCTCGGCCAGTTCGCCGTCACGGCCTTCGATGGCGTCGAGAATGCGGTGGTGTTCAGCGAAGGCCTGGTGTGGCCGGTTGGGTGTGGCGGAGAACTGCAGGCGGTACATGCGCACCAGCTGATAGAGCTCGTCGCACAGCAGTTTGGCCAGGGTGCGGTTGCCGCTGCCCTGGATGATCCGGTAGTGGAAGTCGAAGTCGCCTTCCTGCTGGTAATAGCCGACACCGGCCTTGAACGCAGCGTCCTGCTCGTGCAGCTCCAGCACCCGGCGCAGTTCATCGATCTCATGCTGGGTCATGCGCTCAGCGGCCAGGCGGCAGGCCATGCCTTCCAAGGACTCGCGAATTTCGTAGAGCTCGACCAGTTCGTCATGACTGAGCGATACCACCCGCGCGCCCACATGCGGGACGCGCACCAGCAGCTTCTGCCCTTCCAGACGGTGGATGGCCTCGCGCAACGGACCACGACTGATGCCATAGGTGCGCGCCAGCTCAGGCTCGGAAATCTTGCTACCCGGGGCGATCTCGCCCTTGACGATGGCAGCTTGGATCAAGCGGAAAACATGTTCGGAAAGTGTTTCCGAATCCACCTGGGGCGCTGTAGACACTTCGGACTCGAGCAGCATGATTGTCGACACCACAGAGATACAATGACCATGAAATTACGCCAAAAAGCCATAAAGGTCAAAGCAGACCAAGGTATTGTCGACAATGTCTCCAGCCAAACCAGGCGAGCGAGCCGCGACCTTACTTGCAGAAAGCTACATAAGCGTCTGTCGGCACGGAAAATCTCCATGTTAGAATCCGCACATTCATGCCCGGCTATCGCCTTTTGCCATGGCTGCTAGACTTCATGGCAGGCCGTTGTATGGCAGGATGCCGCCAGACGCTGCCCTTCACCTGCCCCTGGCAATACCCTCTCAAGGACACATGAGACTGAAACCCTTCTCCTTACTGATCTGCCTGCTGACCTTGTGCCCGGCTCTGGCCATGGGCAAGTCAATCTATGGTCTGAACGAATATATCCACGTAGAAGAACTGGACCTGCAGGTAGCCGCCAAACTCGATACCGGCGCAAAAACCGCGTCCTTGAGCGCCCGTGACATCAAGCGCTTCAAACGCGACGGAGAAACCTGGGTGCGTTTCGTGCTGGCCATCGATGATGCCCATGAGCGCACCATCGAGCGTCCACTATCACGTATCAGCAAGATCAAACGCCGTGCTGGCGACTTCGATCCCGATGAAGGCAAGACCTACACGGCACGCCCGGTAATCGACCTTGAATTGTGCATGGGCAAGACCCTGCGCACGATCGAAGTGAACTTGACCGACCGAAGCGCATTCCAATACCCGCTTCTGATCGGCTCCGAAGCGCTCAAGCATTTCGAAGCCATGGTCGATCCAAGCCTTAAATATGCAGCTGGCAAACCCAACTGCACCGATGACGCAACCCCTGGCGAGTAATTCCCATGCGCTCTCTGAACCTACATCTGAAAGTCCTGATCACCCTGCTGGTGGCCTTGGGCGTTCTGATTACGGCATACCAAATCTTCATTCTCGGCATTCCGGTGACCGAGGACGAGACCGACGATCTGTGGAACATCGATGCCAGGGTCGAATTCCAGGCGACGCCGCGTGAGCCGGTGAAACTGCAGATGTTCGTGCCGCCGCTGAACCAGGATTACGTAAGCCTCAACGAGAGCTTCATCTCCAACAACTACGGTGTCAGCGTCAACCGTGTCGACGGCAACCGCCGCGTCACCTGGTCGGCCCGTCGCGCCAGCGGCAAACAAACCCTCTATTACCGTCTGGTACTGACCAAGCGTTACAGCGGTGAGCAGACACCTGCAAAAGGCCCGATCTTCCGCGACAGCATCCCGGTCGAAGGCCCTGAGAAGATCGCGGCCGAAGCCCTGCTCGCTCCGATTCGCCAGCACTCGGCGGACGTCGAGACCTTCATCAGCGAGACCATCAAACGCGTCAACAACGCCAACGACGATAACGTCAAGCTGCTGCTCGGCGGCGATGCCTCCACCGTCAACAAAGCCAAGGTCGTCGAGCTGCTGCTGTCCATCGCTCACGTGCCGATGGAACGCGTGCACACCATTCGCCTGCAAGCCGAAGTCGCGCAATCGCCAGAACTGTGGCTGCGCAGCTTCAACGGCCAGAAGTGGCTGTATTTCAACCCCGAATCCGGTGAGCAAGGCCTGCCGGCCGACCGCCTGGTCTGGTGGATCGGCGATGACGATCTGGTCAGCCTCGAAGGCGGCCGTCAAGCCGCCGTCAGCTTCAGCCTGAACAACAGTGAGATGAACGCTATCCGCCTGGCCAAGCTGACTGACGAGAACACCGACGCCAGCTTCCTCGAATACTCGCTATACGGCCTGCCGCTGCAGACCCAGCAGACGTTCATGATCATGGTGATGATCCCGATCGGCGTGCTGGTCATTCTGATTCTGCGCAACCTCGGCGGTCTGCAGACCCTGGGTACCTTCACTCCGGTACTGATCGCCCTCGCCTTCCGCGAAACCCAACTGGGCTTCGGTATCTTCCTGTTCACGGTGATTACTGCGCTCGGCCTGTCATTACGCTCCTACCTGGAACATCTGAAGCTGCAGATGCTGCCGCGCCTGTCGGTAGTACTGACCTTCGTCGTGGTACTGATCGCCGCCATCAGCCTGTTCAGCCACAAGCTGGGCCTGGAACGCGGTCTGTCGGTTGCGCTGTTCCCGATGGTGATTCTGACCATGACCATCGAGCGCCTGTCGATCACCTGGGAAGAACGTGGCGGCAGCCATGCCTTCAAGGTCGCCATTGGCACGCTGTTCGCCGCCACTATCGCGCACCTGCTGATGAGCGTGCCCGAGCTGGTGTACTTCGTGTTCACCTTCCCGGCGATCCTGCTGATCCTGGTAGGCTTCATGCTGGCGATGGGTCGCTACCGCGGTTATCGCCTGACCGAACTGTTCCGTTTCAAAGCCTTCCTCAAGGACTAAGACCATGTTCGGCCTGATCAAGACGTGGAAGGCCCTTGAAGCCAAAGGCATCATGGGCATCAACCGACGCAACGCGGACTACGTGCTGAAGTACAACAAACGGCACCTGTACCCGATCGTCGACGACAAGATCATCACCAAGGAGCGGGCCATCGAGGCCGGCATCGATGTGCCGGAAATGTACGGCGTCATCGAGACCGAGAAGGATATCGACAAGCTCGATCAGATCATTGCCGGGCGCAATGACTTCGTGATCAAGCCGGCGCAAGGCGCAGGCGGTGATGGCATCACGGTTATCGCCGACCGCTTCGAGGATCGTTTCAAGACGGTATCCGGCAAGATCGTCAGCCACGAGGAGCTGGAGCAGCAGATCTCCAGCATCCTCTCCGGGTTGTATTCGCTCGGTGGTCACCGTGACCGTGCGCTGATCGAATACCGGGTCACCCCGGACACCATCTTCAAAAGCATCAGCTACGAAGGCGTGCCGGACATCCGCATCATCGTGCTGATGGGCTACCCGGTGATGGCCATGCTGCGCCTGCCGACACGTCAGTCCAATGGCAAGGCCAACCTGCACCAGGGCGCCATTGGTGTCGGTGTCGATCTGGCCACTGGCATCACCCTGCGTGGTACCTGGCTGAACAACAAGATCAGCAAGCACCCGGACACCACCAACGCAGTGGACGGCGTGCAACTGCCTAACTGGGACGGCTTCATGAAGCTCGCCGCCGGCTGCTATGAGTTGTGCGGCCTGGGCTACATCGGTGTGGACATGGTGCTGGATCAGGACAAGGGCCCGCTGATTCTCGAGCTCAACGCCCGCCCCGGGTTGAACATCCAGATCGCCAACGACTGCGGCCTGACCCACCGCGCCCATGCCGTGGAAGCGCGCCTGGAAGAGCTGAAAGCCAAAGGCATTCAGGAAGACGCCGAAGAGCGCGTACGCTTCTCCCAGGAGCTGTTCGGCCACATCGTCAGCAAGGAAGTCTGACCAGCTAGCGCCGCGAAGTGCAGCCGGGTCGCCCAGACCCGGCTGCACTTCGCGACTCGCTCAATAGCCTGTCGCCAACGCGCCCCCGCCTATATTTGCCCGCCTTCCTCACGCCTCGCTCAGCAGCCCCAAGCTCTTGCCCTTGAGCACGGCTTGCGTGCGGCTGCGTACGCCCAAACGGGAAAACAGGTTATGCAGATGCCATTTGATGGTGGCTTCAGACAAGTGCACCGCCTCAGCAATATCGCGATTCGACAGCCCCGCTGCCACGAGCCGCAATATCTCCCGCTCGCGATGACTCACCCCCTGATTTTCCTCGAGACTGTCAGGATCGATAGCCAACCTGCGGCACTGCTCGCGTAGCATTTCGGCAATGCCCTGCCAGGCCGCGGCTTGCTCGGGCTCGGCGCGGCTCCAGGCATTCCAGAGCGGCAGCAGCCACAAGGCGTCGTCCTGAAACAAGCGGCGATAACCGCATTGCCAGGCCTCTTCGAGAGTCGTCTGCAACAGCACGAAGGCTTTTTCGCCATTACCTTTGCGCCAGTAAGCCACTGACAGCAGCAGGCTCAGGTGCAGGCGCCGATCCCGCTGGTGGTCCGCCCCCTGCTTGGCCAGACATTCCTCCAGGCTGGTTTGGGCTCTCTCTACCCAGTGTTCGCTCAGTGCCAAGCGCGCCTGGCTCAGCGCCAACGCCGTATGCGCATCGCCATAGCGCTCGACGGGCAGTACAGCCAGATGACGCTCCAGCTGCAGATAAACACGCTGCGCCTCATTGGGTCGGCGCAGCCACAGCAGGAACTGCACCTTGCACCCCATGGCGATGGCGAATACCCGCTCGTAGCCGGGCCCCTGCAAACCGCTCAACCACTCATCAAGTTCCTCCAGCCCCTGCTCCCCTGCACCGGCGAAAAAACGCGCGCGCGCCATGACCAGCTTGCCGCGGCTGATCAGCTCCACCGGCGTGGCGACATCACGCCAGGTAGTGGCCAGCGGCAGCTCGGCGAGAATCGCAGCGTGGCGATCCTGTTCGTAAAGCAGGTCGGCATAAGCCAGCCCCAGCGGGCCGCCAACTCGACTGCGCAGCCCAAACACGTGCACGACCCTTGCCCGCGCAGCTTCGGCCAGGGAGCGACCGCGCTCGAGTTCGCCGTGTTCCTTGCAGATCAACGCCTCGATCAAGCTGGCCATCACATGCAGGTATTCGCTGTCGCAATCACGCAGACTCTCACGCGCCACGGCGATGGCCTTGGCGGCCTCGCCGAACTCGCCGAGCAATGCGAACGCTGCAGCCTGCACGCAGGCCAGGCTGGCGCGAAATACCGGCTGGTTCTGCGGTACCAGCGCCAGCCAATGGCCGGCGACCTTGAGGCAGGCGTCGAGTTTGTCCTGATAGAGCAACACCAATGCCTTGAGCACCTGAGCAGCAGCCAGCAGCTCGACCGGGCCGAAATGCATGCCCTTGCCACGCCCCTGCGTCAGGCGCGCGCTGACTTCCTCGATCAACGCCTCGGACTCGGCGAACTTCTGCTCGAAAGCCAATTGCCAGGCATAGAAGATCTGGAACACCGGCTGCTCGGTGATCACCAGCGACGGGACGTCCTTGAGAATGGCGAGGATGCCGTATACCCGGTTGCCGGCGATCAAGCGCGCGCCCTGGCGCTCCAGCAGCTCGGCGGCGAAGGCGTAGTCACGCGCGCGCAACGCGTACTTGATCGATTTGTCAGCCAGGTCATGGCTTTCGCACCAGCGCGCCGCCGCATGCAGCAGGTGAGCCGGGTCGCCACGCTTGGCCAGACGCCCCTGCAGGAACTCGGCGAACAGGTGGTGATAGCGGAACCACTGGCCCTGCGCGTCCAGCTCGATCACGAACAGTTGCTCGCCCTGCAGGCGGCGCAGCATGTCGCCACCGTCATGGCGCCCGGTGAGTGCGTTGCACAACTCGGCGTTGAACTCATCGAGTACCGAAGTCTGGTCAAGAAACAGCTGCACGGTTTCCGGCAGGCTGGCTACCACGTCTTCGGCCAGATAATCGGCGATGTTGCGTTCGGTCCCTGACAGCCCGGCGAGAAAGGCCGCGCGGTTTTGCTGACGCGGCAAGGCCAGCGCCGCCAGGTGCAAGGCCGTGATCCAGCCTTCCGTACGCGCATGCAACTGGTTGATCTCGCTGTCTTCCAGGGCCAGACGCTTGATGCTGCGCAAGTAACCAGCGGTCTCAGCGCGTGTCAGGCGCAGGTCCTCGGCCTTGAGCCAGGATGCCCAGGCGCCGAGCGAAGGCGGCTCGTCGAGAAAGCGCGGCTGATAACGGGTGCTGACTACCAGCCGGACGTGGCTGGGCAGGCGCTCGAGCAGATAGAGCGAGCTCTGACCAAGCGTGGGATGGCGGATGCGGTGGAAGTCATCGAGCATCAGATAGAGGCTCTCCGACAGCCCGTTCAGATCGTCGAGAAATGCATCGATCGCCGTCTCCAGCGGCCAGCTGATCTCACCCTGCAGCAATGCAGTGACAGTGCTGCCGAAGCCCGGACAAACAGCGGCGACAGCCGCCACCAGATACTGCAGCAACCTCGCCGGCTCGCTATCGCTGTCGTCGCACGACAGCCAGGCAACTCGCGCTCCCTGTGCCTGCAGGCGACTGCGCAGCTGGCTGAGAACGGTGCTCTTGCCAAAGCCGGCGGGTGCACTGAGGACGATCAGGCGCTGCTCACGCGCCTCCATCAATCGCTCGATCAAAACCGAGCGTTCCAGCAGCGTAGCGCCCTCGGCATAGGAGGGATACAGCTTGGTACGCAATAACGGGATAGCGGATTGGCGGGACGGATTCTGGCTGTTCATGATTCGAGTAGGCTCAGCTCACGTGCACGTCGTATGGCTTGGGTGCGATTACGCACCTTGAGCTTTTCGTAAATGTTGTGCAGGTGCCATTTGACGGTACCCAAGGCGAGCGCCAACTGCTGGCCGATCTCTTCGTTGGACATGCCCTTGGCGGCCAGACAGACCACCTCGCGCTCGCGCTCGGTCAACCCCTCCTCCAGCACGTCCAGGGCGTGCTGCGACTCCTGGCCGGGCCAGGCACTCAACAGACTGCGGATGAAAGCCTGCAATGCCGGCTGGCGCTCAGTAGACTCCAGCTGTTGCAGCAACTGGCGCACAGCCTCGCCCTCCTCGATGAACAGACTGCGCGCCTCTTCCCGCTCCGCGCCAATCAGGCACTGCACCAGCAAGCTCTGCGCCCGCTCCCGGTAGCCCAGGCGCTGGTAGCTCAGCGCAGCGAGCAGATCCAGACGCAGTTGCTGCAGCCCATGCCGGTCATCCTGTAACTGGCTGCGTAACTGGCTGATCTCATGCAGCGCCTCGCTGTAATAGCCGCGCGCCTGCTGCAGGCGCACCCGGCTCAGACCGAGCACCCACGGCACAGGATTGAAATTGCGCTGCGCGTAATACCCTTCCAGCTTGCTCCAATCCACCGATTTCAAACGCTGCTCTGCGCGCTTGCTGCGTTCGGCCGCCGGCTCCTGCAGGATCAATGCAATCTCCTCACCCACGGCCTGCACATAAAAACGCCAGGAATGGTTGCGCGCCACCAGGTTCTGCATCAGCACCAGGGTCGCGATCGCTTCTTTCGGAGCCCCCTGCTGGCGCTGAACCCGTGCCAGGCAAAGCATCGCCTGGGCGTACAGGTCGATCGGATTGATCACATCGACCGTGGCCAACGCCCACCGCAGCCGATCCTGCAGGCCATCCAGGCGACCCTGCTGATAGGCGATCAGCGACTCACTGATGGTTGGCAGAACTACGGCACGCGACTTTTCGCCGAACCAGGGCATCATCCGCGCACGCAACTGCTCGAACAGCAACTGCGCCTGCTTTACTCGCCCCTGTTCCAGACACAGGAGCACTTCCACATTGGCCAACTGCATGTCCAGATATCGGCCTTCGAGAAAGTGGTTGCGCTGTTGCGCCAGCGCCAGCAACTTGCGCGCCTGCTCGGCCTGGCCAAGCATCACGCTGGCCAGGGCACCCACGGTGAGGATCGCCACCTCGAGAAACGCAGTGTGCTGCCCCAACTGCACCTCGATGCGCCGCGCCAGATCGACGCAGGTATCCAGGTCATCCTTCTGCAAGGCAATCACCGCCTTGATCGTCAGGGTCGCCAGCACCTTGTCACTCAATGGCCCGTTCGTGCGCGACTCGGCCCAGCGCTCCAGCAGCTCATCGAGCATGCGGTTGGCCTCCTTCAGACCCAGCTCGGCCGCGCGGGTCCAGACATCAGCCAGCACCAGCACCGGAAAGCGCGCAGCGATTTCGTCCGGCACATGCTGTCGCCACTTGTAGATGAGGTTGAGCTGACCACGATTGATCAGCTCCAGACCACAGCCGTCAAGCAGCGCGGCGAGCATCTCGGCGTCTTCGGCCAAGCAGGCGTGCTCGATGGCCAGGTTCTGCATATGGTGGTTGGTGAACCACAGGCTGGCATTGAAATGCAGCTGTTTGAAACGCTCCGGATCGCGGTCCTTGAGCCGGCTGCGGAGAAACTCGGCGAACAGATTATGGAAGCGATACCACTGGCGCTCGCGATCCATGGGCAGGAGAAACAGTTGCATGGCCTCCAGCTCTTCCAGCAGTTGCTGGCCATCCTGACGCGCGGTCAGGGCATTGACCAGCTCGCCGCTGAGCTGCTGTGCCACCCCGAGCGCCAACAACTGCTCCTGCCGCTCGACAGGCAACTGCTCGAACACCGAGCGCAGCAAGTAGTCGCCTAGTACATTCTTGTCTGCGCCCAACGCGGCAAGGCGCTCAGTCGGTTGCGGGTGGTTATGCAGCCACAGGCTGACCAGATGCACTCCCACCACCCAGCCCTCGGTATGACGGTAAAGCGCATCGAGCACCTGAGGATCGAGACGCAGGCCGCTGCGCTTCAGATAAGCACGCATCTCTTCGGCATTGAGCCTCAGCTCGTCACTACCCAGCTCCAGCAACAACCCCTTGGCGCGTAACGTGGCGAGACCCAGAGCGGGTTGCGAACGGCTGCCGATGGCCAGGGTGAAATTCGGCGGCGCCAACTTGACCAGACGATTGAGTGCGCGGAGAAGCTCGCCATCCTGAATCAGGTGCAGGTCGTCGAGCACCAGCAGCAGCGGTTCCGAGCGCTGCGACAGGTCCACCAGCAGGCTTTCCATTACCGCCTCGACGGGCACGCGCATGGTGTTGCGCAGGTAGCCCAGGGCGTAATCACCCAGCCCGGGCAGTGCATGTCCCAAGGCGCCGATCAGTTGCTGGAAGAAACGTACTGGCTCGTCATCAGCAGAGCTCAACGATAGCCAAGCAACAGCGCTGCCGGCCTGACGACGCTGCTCGAGCAGCATCGCCAACGCCGTAGTCTTGCCAAAGCCAGCAGGCGCGCAAAACAGTACCAGGCGGGCGTGGGAATGGGCCGAAAGCGCGGCATCCACCTGCGGTCTTGCCAGATAGTCCGCGGATGCCTGAGGCGGTGACAGCTTTGAACGCAGCAGGCTTCCAGCGGCTGGAGCAATCACTACATCCATGGCCTGGACCCTTTCATTCATTATTATTTTGGTACGACAGTTCAACATCCTGGCACGACTCCATACTAATCAGCCGAGCCTGCCGGAGCAAACCTGACCGAAGCTCTAGGATGAATATTAGCGGCGGACTACAATCGCTCTTTCATCCCTTTCGACTGCCACGCATGCCCAGTTGCTCTCTGCACCCTCTTCCCTACCGCACCGATCCCTGCGACTACTTCCAGCGCATTCGCCAGGCCCCCGGTGCCGTACTGCTGGATGCCGGGCGACCGACTGCCAAGCGTGGACGCTATGACCTTATGAGCGCCTGGCCATTGGCAGAACTGGCGCCCATGTCCGACGAATCGGCCAACGACTTCCTGCAACGCCTGCGAAGCGCGCTACAGAGCCTAGGGGCCGCCGAAGCACCCATGCAGCATGAGCTGCCATTCGTCGGTGGTTTGATCGGTTACCTGTCTTATGACTTCGGCCGCCGCCTGGAAGTGCTACCCGAGCACAGCGTCGATGATCTCGACCTTGAAGATGCGCGCTTCGGCCTCTACGCCTGGGCGCTGATCAGCGATCATCAGCTGGAGACCAGCGCCCTGCTGTTTCACCCGGCACTGCCAGAGGCAGAGCGCCAGCGCCTGCAGACGCTGTTCGAAGCAGCGCATAGCGAAGCGCCTGCGCCCTTCCACCTGACCCAACCGTTCCAGGCCGATATCGACCAGCACCGTTATCGCCAGGCGATCGAACGTATCCAGGGCTACATTCTCGCTGGCGATTGCTATCAGGTGAACTTCGCCCAGCGCTTTCAGGCGCCCTGCGAAGGCGATCCCTGGGGCGCTTATATGGCACTGCGCCAGGCCTGCCCAACACCTTTCTCGGGATTCCAGAGTCTGGGCAATGGCAATGCCATTCTGAGCCTGTCGCCCGAGCGCTTTCTCAAGGTCAGCGACGGTCAGGTGGAAACCCGCCCGATCAAAGGCACCCGGCGCCGCGGCCATGACGCTGATGACGATCAGGCGCAGGCACATGAGCTGCTGGAAAGCCGCAAGGATCGCGCCGAGAACCTGATGATCGTCGACCTGCTGCGCAACGATCTCGGCCGCAGTTGCCGCATCGGCTCGGTGAAAGTGCCGGAGCTGTTCGCCCTGGAGAGCTATCCCAACGTGCATCACCTGGTCAGTTGCGTCACCGCCGAGCTTGCGCCTGGCAAGGATGCGCTGGACCTGATTGCCTGCAGTTTCCCCGGCGGCTCCATCACCGGGGCGCCGAAGATCCGCGCCATGCAGATCATCGATGAGCTCGAACCGACCCGGCGCGGGCTCTACTGCGGCTCGCTCCTGTATCTCGACGTGCGCGGCGAGATGGACAGTTCCATTGCCATTCGCAGCCTGCTGGTCAAGGACGGCAAGATCAGCTGCTGGGGCGGTGGCGGCATCGTCGCCGACTCCAATTGGCAGGCCGAGTATCAGGAGTCCATCACCAAGGTGAAGGTGCTGCTGGAAACGCTGGAAGGCCTGCCGGCCACAACCGAATAACTACCCCAAATGAAAACGCCGCGATTTCGCGGCGTTTTTCATGCATCGGCGTTACAGACTCAGCTTGCGATTCGACGCCTTGAGGAACTCTTGCTTGAGCGCTTCGAAGGTGTGCACGGCAGGGAATTGCGGGAACTCGCGAATCACGTTTTCCGGCGCATGGAACAGGATGCCGGCATGGGCTTCGCTGAGCATGGTGGTGTCGTTGTACGAGTCACCGGCCGCGATCACTCGATAGTAGAGGCTCTTGAAGGCGAGAACGGACTGGCGTTTGGGATCCTTCTGGCGCAGTTGGTAGCTGACCACACGATCGGTCTCGTCGGTGATCAGGCGGTGGCACAACAGCGTCGGGAAACCCAGCTGACGCATCAGCGGCTGGGAGAACTCATAGAAGGTGTCCGAGAGAATCACCACCTGGAAACGCTCACGCAGCCAGTCGACGAACTCCACAGCACCATCGAGCGGCTTCAGGGTAGCGATGACGTCCTGGATGTCTTTGAGCTTCAGGCCGTGCTCGTCGAGAATGCGCAGGCGCTGCTGCATCAGCACGTCGTAATCGGGGATGTCGCGGGTGGTCGCCTTGAGCGACTCGATGCCGGTTTTTTCCGCAAAGGCGATCCAGATTTCCGGAACCAGAACACCTTCCAGGTCGAGACACGCGATTTCCACAGGCCACTCCTCGGTTGAGCCAAAAAGGAGCCGGCACTCTAGCCGCTGGGCTTGGTTGGCGCAATGCGACCTGCTTATAACTGGAATGAAGCACATCAAGCGTCTTAGTTATTTAGCCGCATAACCTGCCTTTGCTACCATCGCGCCCTCACGCACACGATCTGGAGTCCTCACCATGGAACTCGACCTGGACGCGCTCAACGCCGAATTCGGCAACCAGCCAGAAAAGCTGGTTCAATGGGCCATCGGACTGGGCAAACCCGCCATCTGCACCACCAACTTCCGTCCCTTCGAAGCGGTGATCCTGCATATGGTCAGCCAGGTCAAACCGGATATCCCGGTGGTCTGGATGGACAGTGGCTACAACACCGAGGCCACCTACCGCTTCGCCGATGAAGTGGCCCGCAAGCTCAACCTCAACCTCATCACCTACCTGCCCAAGCGTTCGCGTGCGCATCGCGAAGCCATCGACGGCCCGGTACCTGCACTGGATGATCCGCGTCACGCGGCGTTCACCGAGGAGGTGAAACTCGAGCCGTTCGCCCGCGCCCTACGCGAGACTGCTCCGAGCGTCTGGTTCACCGCCCTGCGTGCGACCGACACCGCAGTGCGCGCGCAGATGGAGCCGATCAGCATCAACCCGGACGGTCTGATCAAGGTCGCTCCGCTGCTGCACTGGTCGTCCAAGGATCTGTATCAGTACCTGGTCGCCCATGACCTGCCGAACGAATTCGATTACTTCGACCCGACCAAGGGTGAGGACAATCGCGAGTGCGGCCTGCACCTGAGCCACTGATCACGCTCGTGCGGAAACGAAAATGGCGCCCATTGGGCGCCATTTTTCGTTTCAGAGCAGGCTTCAGTGCATCGGCAGTTCGACGCCGCTGAACAACTCTTCCAGCTCGGACTTATTGTGGCACTGCACGGCTTTGGCCAGCATGTCGCGGGTCAGGTGCGGGGCGAAACGCTCGATGAAATCGCACATGAAGCCACGCAGGAAGGTGCCGCGACGGAAACCGATCTTGGTCACGCTGGGCTCGAACAGGTCATCGGCATCGAGCACCACCAGATCCGGATCGAGCTTGGCGTCGACAGCCATCTTGGCCACGATGCCCACCCCCAGGTTCAGGCGCACATAGGTTTTGATCACGTCAGCATCTGCTGCGGTGAACACCACCTTCGGCGTCAGGCCACGATGACTGAACGCCTCGTCCAGTTTAGAACGGCCGGTGAAGCCGAATACGTAGGTGACGATGGGGTGCTCGGCCAGCGCCTCGAGGGTCAGCTTTGGCAGCTTGGTCAGCGGGTGCCCCTGCGGCACCACCACGCAGCGGTTCCAGCGGTAGCAAGGCATCATGATCAGGTCGTTGAACATCTCCAGGCCTTCGGTGGCGATGGCGAAATCCACGCTGCCGTCGGCCGCCATCTCGGCGATCTGCGTTGGCGTACCCTGGTGCATATGCAGAGCGACATCCGGGTATTGCTTGATGAACGCGCTGATCACCGGCGGCAGGGCATAACGCGCCTGGGTGTGGGTGGTGGCGATGGACAGGGTGCCCTTCTTCTCGTTGGAGAACTCCTGGGCAATCTGCTTGATGCTCTCGACCTTGCGCAGAATCTCGCCGGCCGTCGTGATGATGCGCTCCCCGGCTGGGGTCACGCGGGTCAGGTGCTTGCCGCTGCGGGCGAAAACTTCCACGCCCAGCTCATCCTCGAGCAAGCGAATCTGCTTGCTGATCCCTGGTTGCGAGGTGTACAGGCTCTGAGCGGTAGCCGATACGTTGAGGTCGTGGTGCGCAACTTCCCAGATGTAGCGCAATTGCTGGAGCTTCATATGTTTCCCTCAGAGCAGTAACAAGTCGTTGAAAACTACCTGCGTTGCCATTGCTGCGTTAAAAACAGGCTCGGAATGCTCATTTACAACTCGTAAACTCCGCGTCCTCGCCTGTTTTCGCCTTGCACTGGCTGCCTCGCCTACGTTTTTCAACGGCCTGGTAAGGCAGGCCAACAGCCGCCAATGCCGTATATAACCATATTATTGGTTTAATAGAACAGCCTAGAACGTTTTATTATTTACCCCTTTTTACAAATCTCCATGCCCACGGTGTTGCAGCATGGGCACCAGATACACCGGTGCTTGCGACAATTGCACGATCCGTGCGGCGGTGCGACCCAGCGGCACGGCCAAGTCCGCACCATGGCTATGACTGCCTACGACCAGCAGATCCACCCCAAGTTTCTGCGCCTCCTCAAGAATCATCGCGGGCGGGTCCCCTTGCAGCACCCGCACGGCACGAATCAGTTCGAGATCCTGCTGAGCATCACCCAACTCGTCGCGAAATCCCTCCAGCACACGCTGCTCGATGCTGGCCATGACCGTGCTCAACCCATTGCGACGAAGCTCCCCGAGGGTTTCTTCATCCAGGTAGGTCTGGAGTACGGACTCAGCGAACAACCCCATGGGTTCAACCGCATGCACCACATACAGATCAGCCTTGAAGCTACGGCTCATGGCAAGGGCGTGCTGCAGCACATAGGAAGCATAAAGCCCCAGATCGGTGGCATAGAGTATCGAACGGATCACACGGCCTCCTCGACTGCTGGCGCAGGCCCTTTATTGAGCTTAGCAGCGCATCAGACAAAGCAAGATTGGCAGCGTTATTTAGGACGAATGGCTATATGCAGGCGCTTGAGCGCCTGCATCGGCTCAGGGCAGCAACTCGTTGCTCACCCCATGCGGGACATGACCAGTGGCGACCACTTGGCGAGCCTTTTCGCAGTGTCCTGTCTGGTCATCGAAGAACACGTCGGCGGCGAAGGCTTCGAGCACCGCCGACTTGTCCAGCCCACCGAGGAAGAAGGATTCGTCCAGGCGGATATTCCATTCACGCAAGGTGCGAATCACCCGCTCATGCGCCGGCGCCGAACGTGCGGTCACCAACGCGGTACGGATCGGGCAGTCTGCCTCGGGAAACTCCTGCTGCAGGCTGTGCAGAGCCGCCAGGAAGGGTTTGAAAGGCCCGCCCGGCAGCGCCTGCCTTGCGGCTTCGCGCTCATGATCCTGGAAGGCGTTGAGACCGCCACTCTGGTAGACGCGCTCGGAATCGTCGGAGAACAGCACGGCGTCGCCATCGAAGGCGATGCGCAGTTCGTTGCTGTTCGCCCGCCGCGCGCCACCGGAAAGCAGCGTGGCTGCGCCGAAACCGGCCTTCAGCGCGTTGCGCACATCGTCGGCATGAGTAGACAGAAACAGATGACAGCCAAAGGCTGCCAGATAAGGATCGGGGCTACGGCCACCCACGAAGGCGGCGCGGGATATGCCGAGCCCGTAGTGCTGGATGGAGTTGAACGCGCGCAACCCGGTATCGGCACTGTTGCGCGACACCAAGATGACTTCCACACGCTGCTCGCTGAGACGCGTGTTGAGCCCCAGCAGCTTCTCCACCAGGGGAAAGGCGTCGCCCGGCATCAGCACTTCGTCTTCATGCTCGATCTGATAGCGGCGATAGGCCTCCACGCCTTCGCTTTCGTAGATCTGGTGGCTTTCGCTCAGATCGAAAAGCGCCCGCGAAGAGATCGCCAGCACCAGTTTGTCCCCCAGCCCCTTACCCATATTTAGGCCTCCTGGCGAGCCTGAATGAACCGCAGTGCCTGATACAGAGCGCGCACCTTGGGCATATCGAAACCCACTGCGTCCGCTGCTGATAGCGGCGCCTCGTAGATGGCATGCAGTTCCGCCACGCGGCCCTGGGCGAAATCGTGGTACATGCTCGGCAGGTAATCAGGCATGCGCTGAGTGGCAGCCAGCAGTTTGTCTGCGTAGCTGTCCGGCATGCTGTAGCCCAGCGCCTGAGCGGCCTGCACCACCTCCTGCATCATGCCAGCGATCAACGCGCGACTGTCGGGATTGCCCATCAGGCGCTGCGTGTCGGCATCGAGCAACACCGACAGGCCGTTATAAGGGATATTCCACACCAGCTTCTGCCAGCGCGTTTGCGCCAGATCACGCATCGCCGCCGAATCCAGGCCGGTGCTGCGCAGCAGGCTGGCGCCCTCCTCGGCCAGCGCCAGGCGCGCCTCGTCGTCGGCCAGAGGGCCCGAGTGATAGGCCAGGTTGATCGCCCCCAGCGCCTGATGTTCGATCACGCCCGGGGCACTACGATGAACGCAGATGTAGCAGAGCCCGCCTAGCAGGTGCAGGTCATCGGGCAACAGTGGACGCAGCTCATCTTCCACTGCCAGGCCATTTTGCAGCAGTACCACCTTGGCGCCTGGCGCTGCTGCCTTGGCAATCAGCGGCGCCAGCTCGGCATTGGCGGTGGTCTTGGTGCCCACCAGTAACCAGTCGCAAGGCGGCATCTCGTCGACATGCTGGTAGGCCTGTACCGGGGCCAGGTTCAGTGCACCATGCACCGTACTGTTCAACTGCAGGCCTCGCTCGACCACCGCGCCATACTCGCTGCGCAGCAGAAAGTGCACGTCATGGCCAGCGCGAGCCAGCATCGTTCCGTAGAAACCGCCAATGGCACCGGTGCCGATAATGCCAATACGCGGCGTGGGGGATTGAGACATCAGGGAAGCTCCTCAGCCGGGCGAAGCAAGGCCTCGCCCAAGGCGGTAACCAGATCGGAAAGGGTAAGACGTGTGTGCAGCGCGCCAAAGAAATGACCGTCCTTTACCAGAAACAGCGCCGGCAAGTGAAATACCTCGTAGCGCGTCACCAATCCGGCGTTATGCCCTGCATCGACCCAGCACAGTCGCTCTATTGGTAGCGGCATGCCAGGCAAGACCTGACGCGCCCAGCGGCAGCTGGCACAGCCCGTGCTTGTGAACACCAGCAGCGACGCACCAGGAAGGTCGAGCAGGCGGCGATCAGCATCCAGATCGGTCAATTCCAATTGCGTCGCTATACTGAACTCACTGATATCAGTTTGCCTGCATTGAAGGTCGGTGTTCATGCGTAAGTTTCTGCGTCATCCAAGCGACATGCCGGTAGAACTGGTACTGCGCAAACAAGCCTGCATTCCCCGGCAACGGCTGAACAATATCAGCCTCGGCGGCGTCGCGTGCAACTCGTCGCGGGGCTTTCGTCGCGGTACCTCGGTGGAGCTACGTATTCCCCTACTAGGCGACCAGGCCCGCTATCCCGGCGTCGTGGCCTGGTGTCGGCGGCAGGAGGGGGATTATCTGGTGGGCATCGCCTTCATCGATGAAGACACCTTGTTTCGTGCGCGTATGGTCGAGCAGGTCTGCCAGATCCAGCATTACCGACAACAACTCGAACATGAGTCGGGCCAGCCCATGGCCATCGAGCAATGCGCTCAGGACTGGATCGCCAAGCATGCTGCGGAGTTTCCCTATCTCGCCTGAATAAACCCTCTAAAGGAGCAAAACGCCACCTCATACTGCCAATCTATGAGGCCCATTGGACTTCACGCCCATTGTCGCGCAGCCCCGTACGCGCTAAGGTTCGGCTCCCCCTGCACCAACTAGCTGTGCACCGCCATAGGGGATCGCTGGCGGCCGGCACCCGTGACCTGACGACCTGACCCGATGAATAGCACGATGGCTGATTTACCGATCGACGACCTCAACGTCGCTTCCAACGAAACCCTGATCACCCCCGATCAGCTCAAACGCGAAATCCCCCTGACCGATGCCGCACTGAAGACCGTCGCCCATGGTCGCCAGGTGGTACGTGACATCCTCGACGGCAAGGATCATCGCCTGTTCGTGGTCGTCGGCCCTTGCTCCATCCACGACATCAAGGCCGCTCACGAATATGCCGAGCGCCTCAAGGTGCTGGCTGCCGAGCTATCCGATAGCCTGTTCCTGGTCATGCGCGTGTACTTCGAGAAGCCGCGCACCACGGTCGGCTGGAAAGGCCTGATCAACGACCCCTATCTGGATGACTCGTTCAAGATCCAGGACGGCCTACACATCGGCCGCAAGCTGCTGCGCGACCTGGCAGAAATGGGCCTGCCCACCGCCACCGAGGCGCTCGACCCGATCTCCCCGCAGTACCTGCAGGACCTGATCAGTTGGTCGGCCATCGGTGCGCGTACCACCGAATCCCAGACCCACCGTGAAATGGCCTCGGGCCTGTCCTCGGCCGTTGGCTTCAAGAACGGCACCGATGGCGGCCTGACCGTGGCCATCAACGCCCTGCAATCGGTTTCCAGCCCGCACCGCTTCCTCGGCATCAACCAGGAAGGTGGCGTATCCATCGTCACCACCAAGGGCAATGCCTATGGCCACGTGGTATTGCGCGGCGGCAACGGCAAGCCCAACTACGATTCGGTCAGCGTTGCCATTTGTGAGCAGGAACTGACAAAAGCCGGCATTCGCCCAAACATCATGGTCGATTGCAGCCACGCCAACTCCAACAAGGACCCGGCCCTGCAGCCATTGGTTCTGGAGAACGTGGCCAACCAGATTCTCGAAGGCAACAACTCCATCGTTGGCCTGATGGTCGAGAGTCACCTGGGCTGGGGCAACCAGTCGATTCCGAAGAATCTGTGCGACCTCAAGTACGGCGTATCCATCACCGATGCCTGTATCGACTGGGATACCACCGAGAAAAGCCTGCGCAGCATGCACGCCAAGCTCAAGGATGTACTGCCCAAGCGCCCTCGCGGCTAAAAATCGCAGCAGCAACGAAAACGCCGGGCAATGCCCGGCGTTTTTGTATCCGCATTCACGTAGGGTGGGCTTCAGCCCACCATGACGCTCAGCGCGGGCTGTAAGTCTCCAAATCGATCCTACTGGTGACGCGCACGTCGCTCCATGTAGCGCTCGACGTAGGAGCACGACGGAATCACCGTGTAACCCTTGCCTTCGGCGTACTGTAGGGCATGCTCGGTCAGTGCGGCGGCGATGCCACGGCCACGCAGGCCGTTGGGTACGAAGGTGCGATAGATGTCCAGCGTCTGCTTGCCCAGATCCATATAGGCCAGATAGGCACGATCACCATCGACGGTCGTCACGAACTGGTGACTCGTCTGGTCATGGTGGATGGACAAACCCTCGCTCATCTTCACTCCTCTAGCCGCCAACCATTAGCGGCGCATCTATTTTTACTTCATACCGGTGCTGCGGCAAAAGCGCAAATTCTGATGCCACTTCCGACCTATGCAATTGGCCAAGCTTATCAGTCGGCGAACCGCCCAGCCACGAGCAATCAGAAGCTCAACACTGCGATACAGAGCAAAGCCGCAATCACGGGGATCAGTACCGTGATGACGAAGATATCCTTGTATGCCTGCTTGTGAGTCAGGCCCATGATCATCAGCATCGCAATCACTGCACCACAATGTGGCAGCGAATCGAGACCACCTGCGGTGATATTGGCGATCCGGTGCAACACCTCAGGGTCCACCCCCATATCCAGGTAACGCGGCGCCAGGGTCTGCATGAAGATCTGCAGGCCACCAGACGAAGAACCGACGATCCCCGATACCACGCTGACCGATGCGAACACCGACAACAGCGGCGGCAGATCCACCCCCAGTATCCACTGGGCGAACTGAGCGAACCCTGCGGTTTGGGTAACCACACCGCCAAAGCCGATAACTGCAGCGGTATTGAGCAGCGGCATGATCGCATCGTCCGCCCCCTGCCCCAGCAGACCGAGGGTATTACGACGCAACGCCGAAAACATCAGCACAGCGACACCGGTAGCGATCACCAAGGCCAGACTGGGCCAGAGAATCGGCTGCGACTGACTGAAGACCAACAATCCACCTAGAGCCCCCTCACCCGGTACAGCCGCACCGGACAGAGCGAGCAGGCGCGGCAGCAGGATGATTCCCAGCACCACGATGATCGGCACCAGCGCCATCCCCCAATGCGGCCCGCTACCCGGCGCACCGGCCAACTGCTGCATACGTTCGTCCTGCGCGTTAGGCTCGAACCCTTCACCGCGCTCGCGCGCCAGACGCCATTCGCGTTGCAGATAGGCCATACCCAACACGATCATTACCAGCGAGGCGAGCAGACCAATCCAGGCACCTGCGAACAGATCGGTACCCAACGCACTGGCGGCGATCACGTTGTGAATCGACGGTGAGCCAGGCAAGGCCGTCATGGTGAAGGTTCCCGCACCCAGCGCCGTGGCTGCGCAGAACAATCGCTTGGGCAGATTGGCCTCGCGCATCAAGGTAATACCCAGCGGATACATGGTGAAGATCACCACGAATACCACCACCCCGCCATAGGTGAGAACGGCACACACCAGCATCGCCACCCAGAGCGTGCGCTGCGTACCCAGGCCGCGGGTGATGGCCTGAGCAATACTGCTGGCCGCCTGGCTGGCAGCCATGACCTTGCCGAAGATCGCCCCACAGAGAAACAGCACGAAGAACTTGCCGGCAAAGGTGAATGCACCCAAGGGGCCGAATGGAAAGTGCTCGAGCAGCGCACCTGGTACGGCGACGCCATTGGTCAGTGCCACCAGAATCGAACAGAGCAATGCGGCGATGAATATGTTCACCCCGCGCAACGCCATGAAGATAAGTAGCGCCAAGCCCAGCAAGAGCCCCAAATTCCCAAGCATCTGCATCCCCTCTTTATTGTTTTAGTTTCAACGCCGGGACAGTTATAACAGTTCGTACAATCGCTACACTGTATGGATTACGTAACTGGCTGTTTTTTAGCCAGCCCGCGCAGGCTCTACCCTTCAGCGCCCTGCTCGAAGAAAAAAAACCTGCAACTCTTGCCCTGGCTCCGTTTACTTACTAAAAGTAATAGGTAGTATGTACGCCGGCTAATTTCCCGCAGTTGGGGAATTGCTCTTTATGGAAAACTCCACCTCAAGGGGAACACGATGAACAACGTTCTGAAATTCTCTGCTCTGGCTCTGGCCGCAGTTCTGGCTACCGGTTGCAGCAGCATGTCCAAAGAAACCGAAGCTCGCCTGACTGCTACCGAAGACGCAGCAGCTCGCGCTCAAGCCCGTGCTGACGAAGCCTACCGCAAGGCTGATGAAGCTCTGGCCGCCGCTCAGAAAGCTCAGCAAACTGCTGACGAAGCCAATGAGCGCGCTCTGCGCATGCTGGAAAAAGCCAGCCGCAAGTAATTGCGACTCGTTTCTTCGAAAGCCGCCCCAGGCAACTGGTGCGGCTTTTTTATTACCCACTAATGACCTGCCACCCTCAGAACAGCTCGATTACCAGACAATAAAAAACCCGCGTACACGAATGCAGGCGGGCTTTTGCAACTGGGGTGATCAGAACGGGCTGTCGCTGCTCGCCACCACGCTCTCGGTCTGTGCCGCGATAGGCACCGGCATGCCGTCCTCGGCAGCAACCACTTCACGAACCATCTCCCAGTCAAGACGCAGGCCGCTGAGTTCGTCACGCTTGAGCAGCGCATTGATCACCGCCGTGTGCTTGTCGACGACGGATGGATCACCCTCATCATCCAGCGGCGCATGCGCTTCCAGATAGACCTTGCCACCGCTGACGCCGAACTTGTACGGCTCGTTCAGAATGCGCACGGGAGTGCCGACAGGCACCATGCCCGCCAACTCCAGCACGTTGTGATTGAGCATGCGGAAGCAGCCATGGCTGACGCGCATGCCGATACCGAACTTCTTGTTCGAACCATGGATCAGGTAACCCGGGAACGACAGTGTCATCTTGTATGGGCCCAGTGGATTGTCCGGGCCTGGCGGCACAACAGTGGGCAGAATATCGCCGTCAGCAGCGTGCTCATCACGGATCGACTGGGGCGGATACCAGGCCGGGTTCGGCGTCTTCACCGTTACCCGGCCAACACCCAGTGGTGATCCCCAGCCTTCACGACCGATGCCCAGTGGGAAGGTATGCACGACGTTCTGCCCTTTCGGGAAGTAGTAGAGACGGTACTCGGCCAGGTTGATCACGATACCTTCACGTGGGCCCGGCGGCAGCACGTAACGCGTCGGCAGGATGATCTCGCTGCCCTCGCCCGGCAGCCAGGGGTCGACGCCTGGGTTGGCTGCGACCATTTCCAGATAGCCGAGGTCGTTTGCCGTTCCCAGATCGGCAAAGGTGTCCTCGTACTTGGCCTTGATCACATGTACCTGGCCCACCACATCCTCGCCTGGCGGCGGCAGTGGAAGTTCGAGAGCCTGCACTGCGGCACTGGAGCACAGTGCGACCAGAGTCAGGCAGCGGTTGACCGCAGAAAAGCGCGACAACATCCGGGATGTCCCTTGAAGAGTTGAATGATATTACGGCGATTGTACACCGCGATTTGCAAGCCGGGCAGGCGTCAGCCATCTGCCCAATTCGAGCACAGTCCCTGACGCTGGGCCTCGAATGTCGCCAGGCAGGCTGGGCACAAGCGACGATCACGCAGCCAGGCCTTTTCCAAGGTCCGCCAACGCGGTTGTGCCGGCAACAAACCACCACACAATGTGCGATCAGCATGCCCACCCAGGCGCAACTGACGAGCCACCAGGTGCACACGCACCTCACGACAGGCGAACAGATCCAGCTGCTCATCCGGCTCGATCAGTTGGTAGGCATAAAGGGACCAGGCGGGACGCGGCATCTGGGGCTCCGTGACAGGTCGGCCACATTAGCCGAAAGGCCTGAGGTGGAAAAGCCTCTGCCTACTCAGTTTTCCGACATCCACAGGCGCTCAAAGCATGGGTTTCAACGTCGGCCAGACGTTGTCCAGCAACACTGCCTGCGCAGACTCGGTCGGGTGAATGCCGTCGGCCTGCATCATTCCCGGCACGCCACCAACGCCCTCGAGGAAAAACGGCACCAGCGGCACCTTCTTCTGCTCCGCCAAATCAGCAAACACCTGGGCGAAAGCCTTGGTGTAGCGCGCCCCATAGTTTGGCGGCAGACGCATCCCCAAAATGAGCACCTTGGCCCCTGCCTGCTGTGATTTCTCAACCATCGACGCAAGATTCTGTTGCAATTGCGCAGGAGGCTGCCCGCGCAGGCCATCGTTGCCACCCAACTCGATGATGACCAGTTCCGGCTTATGCTCCGCGATCAGCGCAGAGAGCCGCGCGGCGCCGCCTGCACTGGTATCGCCGCTGATCGACGCGTTGACCACGGTATGCTCGAAACCCTCCTCCTCAAGGCGCTTTTCCAGCAAAGCAACCCACCCCACGCGGCTATCCAGGCCAAAAGCGGCGCTGATACTATCGCCGACCACAAGCAGGGTGCCTGCAACCGCTCCCTGAGCCCAGAACATCAGGGCCAAGGCACCACTCAGCCACCATGCACGCATTTGGAATCTCCATGACTTCGAGCATTCTCGCTGCGCGGAACCTTAGCAAAGTGGTCAGCAGCACGGAAGGCGAGCTGACAATCCTTCATGACCTCGACCTCGACCTGAACAAAGGCGATAGCCTGGCCATCGTCGGCAGCTCTGGCTCCGGAAAATCCACCCTACTCGGCCTGCTGGCTGGCCTCGACCTGCCCAGCGGCGGCGCCGTATTGCTGGCCGGCAACAACCTCAGCGAGCTCGACGAGGACCAGCGTGCACGTCTGCGCGCCGAGCACGTGGGCTTCGTCTTCCAGTCGTTCCAGTTGCTCGACAGCCTCAACGCGCTGGAAAACGTGATGCTACCGCTGGAGCTGGAAGGTCACGCCGATGCCCGCCAGCGCGCCCGAGCCCTACTCGAACGCGTCGGCCTGGGCCAACGCCTGACCCACTACCCGCGCCAGCTTTCTGGTGGCGAACAACAGCGCGTGGCCATCGCGCGGGCCTTCGCCGCCGAGCCCGACGTGCTGTTCGCCGACGAACCCACCGGTAACCTCGACAGCCACACCGGCGAACGCATCAGCGACCTGCTCTTTCAGCTCAACCAGGAGCGCGGCACCACCTTGGTGCTGGTCACCCATGACGAGCGCCTGGCACACCGCTGCCAGCGCCTGATCCGCCTTGAAGCCGGACACCTGATCGACCGCGTGGAGCCCTGATGAAACGCGTGCCCTTGACTCGCCTGTTTTCGCTCGCTGCCCGCCAACTGCTGCGCGATGCCCGCGCTGGCGAGTTGCGGGTGCTGTTCTTCGCCTTGCTGGTCGCAGTGGCAGCGAGCAGCGCCATTGGCTATTTCAGCGCACGCCTGAATGACGCCATGCTGCTGCGCGCCAGTGAGTTTCTCGCCGCAGATCTACGCCTGAGCGGTAGCTCACCCGCCAGCCAGGAACAGATAGACGCAGGGCTCAAGCTGGGCCTTGATCACGCCCAGGCGGTGGAGTTTTCCAGTGTGGTTGCCGCTGCGGATGGCATTCAACTGGCCAGCGTAAAGGCAGCCAACAGCCGTTATCCGCTGCGCGGCGAACTGAGGAGCGCTGCCGAACCCTACGCACCAGAGGAAGCGGGTTCCAGCCCGCGCCCCGGTGAGGTCTGGGCCGAAGCACGCCTGATGGTCGCGCTGAATCTGAAGATTGGCGATGAACTGGAAATAGGGTCCAAGACCCTGCGCTTGAGCCGCGTGCTGACCTATGACCCGGACACCGCTGGCGATTTCTACAGCCTGACGCCGCGCGTGCTGATGCACCTGGACGACCTTGCCGCCACCGAGGTGGTGCAGCCTGGCAGTCGCGTGCGCTTCCGCGAACTCTGGCGCGGCGATGCCGACGCCCTGGCCGCCTACCGCCAGGCCGTAGAAGCCGGTCTGGAGCCCAATCAGCGCCTGGACGACGCCCGTGACGGTAATCGCCAGGTAGGCGGCGCCCTCGGCCGTGCCGAACGCTATCTGAACCTGGCCAGCCTCGCGGCGGTGCTGCTCGCCGGCGTCGCAGTGGCACTGTCGGCGGCACGCTTCGCCGCAAGGCGCTTCGACGCCAGCGCCCTGCTGCGCTGCCTCGGGCTGTCGCGACGCGAAGCGCTGGCACTGTTCGGCCTGCAACTGGCGTTGCTCGGGCTGGTTGCCTGCGTGATCGGCGCGCTGCTGGGCTGGGCTGGCCAGCACGTGCTGTTCTATCTGCTGCGTGGCCTGATCCCCGATGACCTACCACCTGCCCATCTTTGGCCTGCATTGGCCGGGATGGCCACCGGCTTGGTGGCGCTGGCCGGTTTCGCCCTGCCGCCGCTGGCTGCGCTCGGCCGCGTGCCGCCGCTACGCGTCTTGCGCCGCGACATGCTGCCGGTACCGGCCAGTTCCTGGCTGGTCTACGGTGCGGCGCTGGTTGCGCTGGGCCTGATCATGTGGCGCCTGAGTCTGGACCTGAAACTGACGCTGGCACTGCTGGGTGGCGGTCTACTCGCCGCATTGCTGCTCGGCGGTCTGCTGCTGCTCGGTCTGCAAAGCCTTCGCCGCCTGCTGCAACGCGCCGCCTTGCCCTGGCGCCTGGGCCTCGGCCAACTGCTGCGCCATCCGCTCGCTGCAGCAGGGCAATCGCTGGCCTTCGGCCTGATCCTGCTGGCCATGGCGCTGATCGCCCTGCTGCGTGGCGAGCTACTCGACACCTGGCAGGACCAGTTGCCGGAAGATGCGCCCAACCACTTCGCCCTCAACGTGTTGCCGGCCGAGCGCGATGCCTTCGCCGCGCGCCTGGCCGAACTGTCGCCACACCCGGCGCCACTGTATCCGGTGGTACCGGGTCGCCTGATCATGATCAACGACGAGCCAGTACGCCAACTGGTGACCAAGGAAAGTCGCGGCGAACGCGCCATCCAACGCGACCTGAGCCTGACCTGGGCGGAGCAGCTGCCGCCTGACAATCAGATCACCGCCGGCAGTTGGTGGAAGGCCGAGCACGCCAGCGATTTGCCTGGCGTTTCCGTCGAGGCCGAGCTGGCCGAAAGTCTGCAGCTGAAGCTCGGCGACCGCCTGCGTTTCAACGTCGGCGGCATCGAGCGCGAGGCGCAGGTCACCAGCCTGCGCCAGGTGGACTGGGACAGCTTCCAGCCGAACTTCTACATGATCTTCGAGCCGCAGACCCTGCAGGATCTACCTGCCACTTACCTGACGAGCTTCTACCTGCCGCCTGGCCAGGATGCAGAGCTGATCAAGCTCAGCCGCGCTTTCCCCAGCGTCACCTTGCTGCAGGTCGATGCCCTTCTTGCACAGTTGCGTAGCATCCTCGCCCAGGTCACCCTGGCCATCGAATATGTGCTGCTGTTCGTACTCGCGGCCGGTATCACCGTTCTGCTCGCCGGACTGCAGGCGACCCTGGATGAACGTATTCGTCAGGGTGCACTGCTGCGCGCTCTGGGCGCCGAGCGCAAGTTACTGATCAGCGCCCGACGTGCTGAGTTCGGCCTGCTCGGCGCTGCCGCCGGCCTGCTCGCCGCGCTGGGCTGTGAGCTGGTGAGCTTCCTGCTCTACCGCTATGCCTTCGATATGAGCTGGCAACCGCACCCCTGGCTGCTTCTGCTGCCGCTGATTGGTGCCTTGCTGATCGGTCTGGCCGGTGTTCTCGGCACCCGACGCGCACTCAATGCCAGCCCGTTAAGCGTGCTACGTGAGGGCTGAGAACCCTGAGAGGGGTTTGCTAGACTTGGCGCCCCTCTTCAGACCCTGAACACCATGAGCCGCTATCGCCCCCCTCGCCCTGCCGGTACACCACTGATCACGCCCGAAGGCGAAGCGCGTCTGCGCGCCGAACTTCATGAGTTGTGGCATGTGCGCAGGCCACAGGTGACGCAGTCAGTCAGCGAGGCCGCGGCCCAGGGCGACCGCTCGGAAAATGCCGAGTACACCTACGGCAAGAAAATGCTGCGCGAGATCGACAGCCGCGTGCGCTTTCTCACCAAGCGCCTGGAGAAGCTCAAGGTCGTCAGCGACAAGCCGTCCGATCCGAACAAGGTGTACTTCGGTGCCTGGGTCACCATCGAAGACGAGGACGGCGAGCAGTCGCGCTACCGTATCGTTGGTCCCGACGAACTGGATTTGAAACTAGGCCTGATCAGCATCGACTCGCCACTGGCCCGCGCCCTGGTCGGCAAGGAACTGGATGCCGAGGTTCGCGTGCACAGCCCCAGCGGCGAGAAGACCTGCTACATCGTCGAGATCGATTACCCCTAAGTGCTCGCGAAAACTGGTGCTTGAAGAGCTTCACGAGGAGGGCTCGCTCCTACGCAGATGGCCGGCTTCGCAACCCGACTAACGCCGGGTGATCAGCCCCTGGCGCGCCACACGCACCAGCTCACCGACGGTTTGCGCCAGGTCCTCGGCGCTCGGCGCCTGGATCACCGCCAGGTCAAAACTATCCCGCGCGAAGCGACTCAACGACTCACCGTTCTGCACGAACTGAATGCGAAAGGCGCGTGACCCGGCCCAGCGCTTGGGCCAGCCTTCGAGATAGCGAAGCAAGGTAGGTTGGTGACTGCCGCCAAGCAGCACGCGCGGATTGCGCAGCAGCAGGCCCGAAGTGATGGGCGCCAGGCGAATAAGGGGTTGGGGACAGATCATGGTCGCGTCTCCGCCTCGAGAATCCCGCTGGGCAGCGGTGAGAGGCGACACCGAACCAGCGCTTTAGCGGAATTTCAGGCGCTGATGACAACACCCTGTGGCGCCCCGCAAGTAGCTGTTTAAATCGGCGCAGCGCGCATCCTAGAGAAGCCCACGGCAAACTGTCAAGGCGCACCCAGCGTTACCCCCAACCTTCGATTGGGCGGCGGCTAATCGGCCCACTTGCCCCCTTCTAACCCGCCCCGCCACCGCCTCAAAAATCACACGATGAACAGATGAGTAGCGGCCTTTCGCATGATCTTGCGTGTCGACACGTAACAGAATTTAGCCAGCGATATCGCCGCCAGTTCGCACCAATATCAGCAAAAGTCCCGGGTTAGAGGCTTCGCTTGTGGTTCAGCGACGCTGGCATGCTTCCTGCCATCGTTCTTGCGCCGTACGCGCCACGGAATGGGCGTGATCTGTGTTGCTGGAAGCAGCTGACTGCCTCAACAAAATCCATCGAGAGCGCCCATGAAAAACAATAAAACCCTGCTCGCCCTCTGTCTCGGTACCGGCCTGCTCGCCAGTGGCCAGACCCAGGCTTTCTGGTTCGGTTCATCCGGCTATACCCAGACCAAATACCCCATCGTCCTCGGCCACGGCATGCTCGGTTTCGACAGCATCCTCGGCGTCGACTACTGGTACGGTATCCCGGCCGCTCTGCGCCGCGATGGCGCCAGCGTCTATGTCACCGAAGTCAGCCAGCTGGACACCTCCGAAGCACGCGGCGAGCAATTACTGCAGCAGGTCGAGGATATCGTCGCCATCAGCGGCAAGGGCAAGGTCAACCTGATCGGCCACAGCCACGGTGGCCCGACCACCCGCTATGTCGCCGCCGTGCGCCCGGACCTGGTCGCCTCCGTCACCAGCGTCGGCGCACCGCACAAGGGTTCGGCCACCGCCGACTTCCTCAAGGGCATCAGCGACGGCCCGGCCGGCCCGGTTGCCACGCCGCTGCTGGTGGGTATCGTCAACGGCCTGGGGACGCTGATCAACTTCCTTTCCGGCAGCTCCAGCACCACGCCACAGAATGCACTGGGCTCACTGGAATCGCTCAACAGCCAGGGCGCAGCGCGCTTCAATGCGAAGTTTCCGCAAGGCATTCCCACCAGCGCCTGCGGCGAAGGCGCCTACAGCGTCAATGGCGTGCGTTACTACTCCTGGAGCGGCACCAGCCCGCTGACCAACCTGCTCGACCCAAGCGACCTGCTGATGGGCGCGTCCTCGCTGACCTTCGGCAGCGAAGCCAACGACGGCCTGGTCGGTCGCTGCAGCTCGCGCATGGGCCAGGTGATTCGTGACAACTACCGGATGAACCACCTCGACGAGGTCAACCAGACCCTGGGCCTGACCAGCCTGTTCGAGACCGACCCGGTGACGGTCTACCGCCAGCACGCCAACCGCCTGAAGAACGCCGGGCTCTAAACAGCCAAGCCTCGTAGGGTGTGTACGTCGCACCCTACGAGGCATCAGCTCTAACCCCGGTCCGACGCCTCACTGGAAGCTGCCGTGAAGAAAGCCTTATTCATCCTACCTCTACTGATCGCCGCCAGCCTGGCGTTGATGCTCTACCTGCAACCCGGACACCAAACCACCCACCTCACCCCTCCCGCCGCCACGGCTACGCCGCCCGCGCCGCAGCCGACTGCCCAGGCAATGGCCCCGAGCGTCGAGGACGCGCAGAAGCAGAAGAAGGTCAGCAAGCTGGCCCTGCCCAGCTCCTTCGTAGGCACCGAAGTCGACGGTAGCTTTCGCGTGGATGCCGCCGGCAACCTGGTCATCAGCGAAGATATCCGGCGGATCTTCGATTACTTCCTTGCCAGCATCGGTGAAGAAAGCCTGGATGCCAGCGTTTCACGTCTGCGCAGCTACATCGACAGCCAATTACAGGAACCGGCGCGAACCCGCGCACAGACGCTGCTGGAGCAATACCTGAGCTACAAGCGAGAGCTGGTGATGCTGGAGCGCGACCTGCCGCAAATGGCCAACCTCGAAGCCATGCGCCAGCGCGAAACTGCCGTACAAGCGCTGCGTGCGCGCCTGTTCGACAACGAGACGCACCAGGTCTTCTTCGCCCGTGAGGAAGGCTACAACCGCTTCACCCTGGAACGCCTGGCTATCCAGCACGACGGCAAAATGAGCGCAGAGGACAAAGGTGTTGCCGTCGACCGCCTGCGCGCCTCCCTGCCGGAAGAGCTGCAGGACGCCGTATTGCCACAACTGCAGCAGGAACTGCGGCAGAACACGGCCCGACTGCAGGCCGAGGGCGCCAGCGCCGCGCAGATCCGCCAGATGCGTCAGCAACTGGTCGGCGCCGAAGCCACCACGCGCCTGGAGGCGCTGGATAGCCAGCGGCAGAACTGGCAGAAACGCCTGGATGGCTATCTCGCAGAGAAAGCGCGAATCGACTCCAGCGAAGGCCTTAGCGCGGGTGACAAACGTGCGGCCATCGAGGCACTGGCCGCCGAACGGTTCGATGAGCGTGAACGCCTGCGCCTGGATGCCGCCGAGCAATTGGCAGCCGCCAGCAAGAAGCAGTAACGTCAGGCGCTGTCGCGCATCACCAGTTCGAAACCGACGTCGATGCAATGCTGTTCTGGCGTTTCACCACGCATCAGCGCCAACAGCATGTTCGCCGCCAACTCGCCGATACGCCCACGCGTGGTACGCACCGTGCTCAAGGCCGGATGCATCCAGGCCGCCGCAGGCAGGTCGTTGAAGCCGGCGATAGCCAGACGCCCTGGCACATCCAACCCCAGTTGCCGGGCGCGGAACAGCGCACCCATGGCCAGGTCGTCGTTGTTGAAGAACACCGCATCGATCTGCGGCTGCTGCGCCAGCAGGCGGTCGAGCAGTTCGGCGCCCAGGCCGATGGATGACAACTGCGGTGTCAGCAGCTCCAGCGCCGGGTCGTGGCGATTGAGGTACTGCATCACCTGGCGATAGCCTTCGGCACGCTGCAAGGTACGCGGATCGAGCTGCGCCGCGGCGAAGGCGATATGGCGGTAACCACGCTGCACCAGGGCACGGGTCATGGCGGCGCCAGCGTCTACCTGAGAGAAACCGACGCAGTAGTCCTCCGGCTCCTCGCTCAGCTCCATCAGCGTTACCAAGGGGCAACTGCTGGCGCCGAGGATTTCCCGCGCCGCGTCGCTGCGCTCGAACCCCGTAAGCAAGAGGCCAGCTGGCTGGTGCGCCAGGTAGGAGCGCAGCAGGCGCTCGTCCTCCTCCACCCGATAGTGGCTGACGCCAATCATCATCTCGAAGCCGGCCGGCATCAGCACACGCTGGATGGCCTCGACGGTATCGACGAACACCGAGTTGGACAGCGACGGAATCACCACCGCCACCAGGTTCGAACGCGAACTGGCCAGCGCCCGTGCGGCAGGATTGGGCACGTAGCCCAGCGACTGAGCCGCGCGCATCACCTGCTCGCGCAGCGCATCGGAGACCCGCCCCGGCTGCGACAAGGCGCGCGACGCAGACATCAGCGAACAGCCTGCTGCCTTGGCCACATCGGACAGGGTGACGCGTTCGGCGGACCGGCGACGGCGTTGAGTCATAGCGCCTCCATTGTTTACCAGTGTGCGATTCTACCAGCCCCGCCGATGAATAAAGCGCGGGACACGCCGCCCGGGGTAACGTCACCATGCAAGGAGCGTTACCACCTGCGTGCCCCGCGAAACTGCAAACCTGCCCACGATCGGCTGCGCGTCAGTCGCACCTGAACATGGGCAAGTTCTTATAGAGCGGCCTTCTCGGCTTCAGCCTGGACCTGATCGAACAGTTGCTGGCCGACCGTATCGACAACTTTCTGGATCGCCGGCGCGGCCTGCTCACGCATGCGCTGCACTTCGACGGGCTCCACTTCGTTGATCTGCATGCCCTTCTCCTTCAGCTCGGCCAGGGCGCGGGCTGCCTCCTCGCGGGTATCCTTGCGCTCGAAGTCACGCGCCTTCTTGGCCGCCTCCAGCAGGATGTTCTGCTCGGTCTGCGACAGGCCATCCCACCAGCGCTTGGACACGGTGACGATCCACGGGCTGTACACGTGATTGGTCACGGTCAGGTACTTCTGCACCTCGTAGAACTTCGAGGAGAGGATGGTGTTGAATGGGTTTTCCTGGCCGTCGACGGCCTTGGTCTCCAGCGCGGTGAACAGCTCGGAGAACGGCAGCGGCACCGCGTTGGCACCCATCAGCTTGAAGGTCTCGAGAAACACCGGGTTGGGCATCACGCGCAACTTGACCCCGGAGAAGTCCTCCAGCTTGCTGATCGGACGGCTGTTGTTGGTCAGGTTACGGAAGCCGTTTTCCCAGTACACCAAGCCGACCAGGCCTTTCTCTTCCAGCTTGTCCATGACCTGGCGGCCCACCGGGCCGTCGAGCACGGCATCGGCCTGCTCGGCGCTACTGAACAGGAACGGCGTGTCCCACACGGCCATTTCCTTGGTGATACCCACCAGAGTCGCGGTCGAACCGACCATCATTTCCTGCGCCCCACCGATCAGCGCGCTCTGCATCTGATCGTCGGAGCCCAGGCTGGCGGCGCCGAAAGTGCGCACCTTGAGTTTGCCGTCGGAAGCCTTGGCCACCTCTTCGGCGAACAGCTTGGCCGCACGGCCCTGGTTGCTGTTCTCGTTGAGACCATAACCGAAGCGGATCATGCGCGAACGCACGTCATCGGCATGGGCGGTGAAACTGGCGAGCGGGCTGCACAGCATGGCAGCAGTGAGGATGGCGAGCAGTGGACGTTTCATCGGGACTACCTCTTATTGTTGTGAATGATGACGGCGCGCCAGCGCCGCTGGGTCAACTCAGCGCAACCAGGCCAACGGCACGGTAACGATGGACGGGAATGCCACCAGCACCGCGACGATGATCAGATAGATCAGGAAGAACGGCATGACGCCGCGTACCAGCACTTCCATGCGCAACTTGCCGATACCGCCGACGACGTTGAGTACCGTGCCGACTGGCGGGGTGATCAGGCCGATGGAGCCGATCAGTACGAACATCACGCCGAAGTACACCGGATCGACGCCAGCCTTGATCGCGATGGGCGCCAGTACCGGTGCCAGAATCAGGATGGTCGGCGTCAGGTCGAGCACCATGCCTACCGCGATCATCAACAGCATGATCGCCAGTACCAGCAGTCTTGGATGATCAGCCAGTGGCCCGAGCATGGCGCCGATCTCGTCCGGCAGCTGGGCCAGGGTGATCATGTAGGCCGATACCGTGGCCGCGGCGCAAAGGAACATCACCGACGCCGTGGTGCGGCTGGCGCGGGTCAGGGTCTCCATCAGGTCGTTCCAGCTCAGCTCGCGGTAGAGCAAGGTGGAAACGGCCAGGGCATACACCGCAGCGACAACCGCCGCTTCGGTGGGCGTGAAGATGCCGAAACGCAGACCGCCAACGATGATCACCGGCAACATCAAGGCAGCGGCGCCGTCGATCAGCACACGGCGACGCTCGGCGGCAGTGGCCTTGGGCGGCGTCGGCTCGGTGAAACCGCGGGCGATCAGCGTCCAGGCGACGATCAGGCCTGCGCCCATGATCAGCCCCGGCACCAGCCCCGCCATGAACAGCTGGCTGATGGAGGTGTTGGTGACAACGCCATAGATCACGAACGGCATCGATGGCGGAATAATTGGCGCGATGATGCCGCCAGCAGCTACCAGACCTGCCGAGGAATGCACCGGATAACCACGCTGGCGCATCATCGGCAACAGCAAGGTGGCCAGCGCCGCAGTATCGGCCAGTGCCGAACCGGACATGCTGGCCAGCAGCACGGCAGCGGCGATGGCAACGTAACCGAGGCCTCCGCGCAGGTGGCCAAAGTAGGCCTGGGCCATCGCGATGATGCGCCGGGAAATGCCGCCGGCGTTCATCAGCTCGCCGGCCAGGATGAAGAAAGGTACCGCCAGCAGCGGGAAGCTGTCAGCGCCGGCCAGCAGGTTCTGCGCCAGCAGCTGCACGTCCCAGAAATCCAGGTACCACATCAGTACGGCCGCGGTAAGGATCAGGGCAAAGGCGATGGGCATGCCGAATGCCATGAACCCCAGCAGGGAAGAAAGAAATACCGCGACAGTCATCGGCAGGTCCTCGGTGGGCAGTGCCCGTCTTGTTGGAATGGAGCTAGCATCATTCGACGTGTGCCTGACTCAGGGCCGGCTGCGGCGTACGCCGCCAGAGGTTGATCAACTGCACCACGGCGAGAATCGCCAGCACCAGCATGCTCGCCAGCACCGGTAGCATCGCCAGCACCACTGGGTAACCAACCACCGTACTAACGTTGCCCCAGCCGAATTGCACCTGATTCCAGGCACCCAAGGCCGAGAGCAGGCTCGCTCCTGCCACTAGAATCCAGCTCAGTGAATCCACCAGCCGTTGCGCCAGCAGTGGGAAGCGGTCGCGAATCATGCGGAATGTCATCAGTTCGCCCCGCCGCATGCCGGAGGCCACGCCGACGAATACCAACCAGACGAAGGCCAGGCGCGACAACTCTTCTGCGCCAGGCCAACCCGTGCCGAATGCGTAGCGCAGCACCACGTTGCTGAACACCGCCACCACCATGAAGGCCATCAGCACCGCCATCATTCCATCTGTCAGGCGATCGAACAGGCGCGCGATGCGCCCTTCATAGATGGGTTCGGCACCTAGCTGAGCCGCTTGGTTAGCGCTATCAATTTCGCTCTCGAGCATATCCTCAGCCTGGCTCGACACGGCCTCCGCCGCTTCGCGACGTACCCAGGCCTGGATCTCGGCCACCAACGTTTGCCGCGACTGCTGCGCATCGACGACACGTACGTATGGTTCACCTGCCGGGCTTTCGAGAGTGGCGAATTGGCTGTCAACCAGCGAAGTCGGCATGAAATGGCCAGGCCGAGCACCCACGCGCTGCACAGCGGTAGCGTGATCGATATCCAGGTGCACGAACTGCAATCCCGGAATCGCCTGACGCAGGCGCTCGCGGTAAGCGCGCTTGAGCGCCGAGCAGGCCAGCACGAAGCACTCACCGGCGGCCTGCGCGGCCAGCATCTGCTCGCACAGCGCATCCAGCCAGTGGCGACGGTCTTCGTCGCTCAGCGGGGTGCCCGCGCGCATGCGCTCTACGTTCTCAGGGGGGTGGAAATGATCGGCTTCTATATGACGCCAACCGAGGGCAGTGGCGACTGCCTGGCTGATCTCGCTCTTGCCGGAGCCACTGACCCCCATGACCACCAGGGTGGTACGGGCAGGCAGTGCGGGAGGCTGCTGTTGCATGGGAACTCCATGGGCACCATCAAGGTGGTACCGCTCATTGTTTGAGCCGAATGTTAGCGCTATCCAAATCGTTCGACAACCCTCCCCTGGCAACATTTCGTAGAGCATTTTCATTAATGATGATCGTCCAGCTATGGCCCGCTGCTGGCTGACACGTTCAAGATCGCCTACCGGCCCCAAGAGAGACATTTTGCTTATGTATCGGCTGAGCCCCTGCTTCTGGCTGCCCCCATTATTCTGGTCACTCACTGCACAGGCCGAAAACGCCACCTACCAGGCCGACCCGCTGGTGGTCACCGGCAGCCGCTATCAGGCCAGTGGCTGGCAACTGCCCTTCTCCATCAACCGCATTGATGCCGAACAGGCCACCCTCGGCAAACCCGGCGTCAACCTGTCCGAGGCGCTCGGCGGCGTGCCGGGGCTGGTGGTGCAGAACCGGCAGAACTATGCGCAGGACCTGCAGATCTCCTCGCGAGGTTTCGGCGCCCGTTCGGCCTTCGGTATTCGCGGTATCAAGCTGCTAGCTGACGGTGTGCCGCTGTCCAACCCCGATGGTCAAGGCCAGGCCGCGACCTTCGACCTCGACACCCTGGAACGTATCGAGGTGCTGCGCGGCCCCTTCGCCAGCGTTTACGGCAGCAACTCCGGTGGGGTCATCCAGTTGTTCTCGCGCGATGGCGAAGGTCCACCCAAGCTGTCACTCGACACCTCGCAAGCCGCCTACGGCACCAGTCGCACCCGCGTCGCAGCCGAAGGTGGCAACGACAAGGCTGGTTTCATCATCAACCGCTCGCACTTCGAGACCGACGGCTACCGCGACCATAGCGACGCCATCCTCGACAAGACCTTCGCCAAACTGACTCTGTACCCGGACGATGTCAGCAAGCTCAGTTTGAGCTTCAGCGAGCTGGATCAGAACGATACGCAAGACCCGCAAGGGTTGACCTGGGCTCAGGTGAAGAGCGACCGCCGCAGCGCCGCGCCCAGCGCACTGGAGTTCGATACACGCAAGACCGTCGATCATCGTCAGTTCGCGCTCAACTACGAGCGCAGCTTTGCCGCCGGCACCTGGCAAAGCACGCTATATAGCGGTACGCGACGGGTGATTCAGTACCAGTCGATTCCAGTCGGTGCGCAAACGCCTGCCCGCCAGGGCGGGGGCGTGATCGACTTCGAGCGCCGCTTTCACGGCATCGGCAGCCGCTGGATTCAGTCGTTCGACCTGGGCAGCAGCCTGCTGACCGTCACCACCGGCCTGGATTACGACTATTCGCGAGACGACCGCCAGGGTTTTGAAAACTTCGTCGGCAGCACCCTGGGCGTAAAAGGCAACCTGCGCCGCGACGAGCGCAACGAGGTCACCAGCCTGTCGCCCTACGTCCAGGCCGCTTGGCAACTGGGCACGCTAGAGCTGCAGGCCGGCCTGCGTCACAGCCAGGTGGAATTTGACGTGGACGACCGTTTCCTGAGCAATGGCGACGATAGTGGCTCGGTGACCTACCGCGAACTGACGCCGACCCTGGGCGCCAGTTACGCCCTGTTGCCAGGCCTGAATGTCTACGCCAGCTGGGGCAAGGGCGTGGAGACGCCGACGCTGAACGAGTTGTCCTACTCCGGCCCCGGCAACAGCTTCGGCTTCGACCTGCAACCGGCCACCAGCGAGCAGGTAGAAGTCGGCCTCAAGGCACGCCTGGCCGAGGCCACCAGCCTGCAACTGGCACTGTTCCAGATCGATACCGACGACGAACTGGTGGTCGAATCAGCCAGCGGAGGCCGATCACGCTTCCAGAACGCCGCCCAGACTCGCCGCCGCGGCGTCGAGCTGGCCCTGGAAAGCCGCCTGAGCGACACCTTGCGAGCCAACCTCGCCTATACACAGATCGACGCCACCTATAGCAAGAACTTCACCAGCAACGGTCGATTGATCGAGTCGGGCAATCGCCTGCCAGGCATTCCCGCGCGCACGCTGTTTGGCGAGCTGGCCTGGCAACCGCTGGACTGGTTCAGCACCGCCATCGAAGGCCTGTACCGCAGCCAGTTGTATGTCGAAGACAGCAACACAGCCAAGACCGCACCCAGCTACGCGCTGTTCAACTGGCAAGTTCGCTTCGAGCAGCAGGCCGGTGCAATGACCTTCAATCAGGTGCTGCGCATCGACAATCTGCTGGATCGCGAGTACATCGGCTCGGTGATCGTCGGCGATAGCAACGGCCGCTACTACGAACCCGGCCCGGAGCGCGCCTGGTATGTCGGCGCTGGCATGCAGTACCAGTTCGATTGAGGCTGGCAACTGAGACTCGCGTCTCCACCCCTCTTGTGGGATAGGACGCCAGGTGATGTGTATCGGCAAATACAGCTCAAAAACAGAAAAGGCCACCCGAAGGTGGCCTTTTGCATGCAGTCAGCGAAGGCTTAGGCCTTCTTGACTTCCCAACCGGTCAGCTCGGCCAGGGCCTTGCCGATGTCAGCCAGGGAACGCACGGTTTTCACGCCAGCGTCCTGCAGTGCAGCGAATTTCTCGTCTGCAGTGCCCTTGCCGCCGGAGATGATGGCGCCAGCGTGGCCCATGCGCTTGCCGGGAGGAGCGGTCACACCAGCGATGTAGGAAACTACAGGCTTGGTGACGTTGGCCTTGATGTAGGCAGCCGCTTCTTCTTCAGCCGAACCGCCGATCTCACCGATCATGACGATCGCTTCGGTCTTCGGGTCTTCCTGGAACAGCTTCAGGATGTCGATGAAGTTGGAGCCCGGGATGGGGTCACCGCCGATGCCCACGCAGGTGGACTGGCCGAAACCGGCGTCGGTGGTCTGCTTCACGGCTTCATAGGTCAGGGTGCCGGAACGGGACACGATGCCGACTTTGCCTGGCAGGTGGATGTGACCCGGCATGATGCCGATCTTGCACTCGCCGGGAGTGATCACGCCCGGGCAGTTCGGGCCGATCAGGGTAATGCCCAGCTCGTCGCAGATGACTTTGGCATCCAGCATGTCCAGGGTAGGAATGCCTTCGGTGATGCAGACGATCAGCTTGATGCCGCCGAATGCAGCTTCCAGGATCGAGTCTTTGCAGAACGGAGCCGGAACGTAGATGACCGAAGCGTCAGCGCCAGTGGCTTCAACGGCTTCTTTCACGGTGTTGAACACCGGCAGGCCCAGGTGAGTGGTGCCGCCCTTGCCCGGAGTCACGCCGCCAACCATCTTGGTGCCGTAGGCGATGGCTTGTTCGGAGTGGAAAGTACCCTGCGAGCCGGTGAAGCCCTGGCAGATGACTTTGGTGTCTTTATTGATCAGGACGCTCATTACTTGCCCTCCGCAGCTTTGACGACTTGCTGAGCAGCGTCGGTCAGGCTGGTTGCCGCGATGATGTTCAGGCCGCTTTCAGCCAGGACCTTGGCGCCCAGCTCAGCGTTGTTACCTTCCAGGCGGACGACCACCGGGATTTTCACGCCGACTTCTTTCACTGCGCCGATGATGCCTTCGGCAATCATGTCGCAACGAACGATGCCGCCGAAGATGTTCACCAGAACGGCAGCAACGTTGCTGTCGGACAGGATGATCTTGAAGGCTTCGGTCACGCGCTCTTTGGTTGCGCCGCCACCTACGTCGAGGAAGTTGGCTGGCTTGCCGCCGTGCAGGTTGACGATGTCCATGGTACCCATGGCCAGACCGGCACCGTTGACCATGCAGCCGATGTTGCCTTCCAGGGCCACGTAGTTCAGCTCGAAGCTGGCAGCGTGGGCTTCACGAGGATCGTCTTGCGACGGGTCGTGGAAGGTCTTCAGCTTCGGCTGACGGTACATGGCGTTAGCGTCGATGTTGATCTTCGCGTCCAGGCAGTGCAGGTCGCCGTCGGCCTTGATGACCAGCGGGTTGACTTCCAGCAGAGCCAGATCGTGATCTTTGAACAGTTTGGCCAGACCTACGAAGATCTTGGCGAACTGAGCGACTTGCTTGCCTTCCAGGCCCAGCTGGAAAGCCAGCTCGCGACCCTGGTACGGCTGAGCGCCGACCAGCGGGTCAACGGTGGCCTTGAGGATCTTCTCAGGAGTTTCGTGGGCCACTTTCTCGATGTCCACGCCACCTTCGGTGGAAGCCATGAACACGATGCGACGGCTGGAGCGGTCCACTACAGCGCCCAGGTACAGTTCCTTGGCGATGTCAGTGCAGGATTCGACCAGGATTTTGCTGACCGGCTGACCGTTGGCGTCAGTCTGGTAGGTCACCAGACGCTTGCCCAGCCAGTTGGCGGCGAAGGCCTTGGCGTCTTCTTTGCTCTTGACCAGCTTTACGCCACCGGCTTTACCGCGGCCACCAGCGTGGACCTGAGCTTTGACGACCCACTCGCTGCCGCCGATTTTTTCGCAGGCTTCTGCGGCTTCTTCCGGGGTGTCTACCGCGAAACCCTTGGATACGGGCAGGCCGTATTCAGCGAACAGCTGCTTACCCTGATACTCGTGAAGATTCATGCTTGTCTACCGTCTTCGTTTAGGTATTGCGCATTCGGCGCTGTACTTGTGATACCGCGCCACCTGTGACTGCCGAAGCAGTCCGTCGGGGGCTTGCGCTGCGAGTTGGACTCGACGCGGGCCACCCGACGTGGTTCTGCTTGCAAACACCACCGTAGCGATGAGGCGATTACACGACGCCCCGCCTACCACGGCGGCTTACAACAACTTGAGTGGCCGAACGAGTCGGCCACTAACGCTTAGCGTTTCTTGCGATTGGCGATGTGAATCGCGCCGCCGTTCACTGCCAGGGCCGCTTCGTGCAGCGCCTCGGACAGGGTCGGGTGGGAGAAGACCATCATGCCCAGGTCTTCGGCGCTGGTGCCGAATTCCATGCCGATTGCGCCTTGCTGTACCAGCTCGGCAGCGCTTGGGCCGATCACGTGAACACCCAGCACACGGTCGGTGTTGGCGTCAGCAATGACCTTGACGAAACCGCCAGTGTCGTTGGCCGCCATGGCGCGACCGCTGGCAGCGAACGGGAAAGTACCGACGTTGACTGCAACGCCTTCAGCCTTCAGTTGCTGCTCGGTCTTGCCGACCCATGCGATTTCCGGATGGGTGTAGATCACGGACGGGATCAGGTCATAGTTCATCTGCGCCTTGTGGCCAGCGATGCGCTCAGCAACCATCACGCCCTCTTCCGAGGCTTTGTGCGCGAGCATCGCGCCACGGACCACGTCACCGATGGCGTAGACGCCCGGAACGCTGGTTTCGCACTGGTCGTTGACGAAGATGAAGCCGCGCTCGTCCAGGTCAACGCCGCTGTCAGCAGCCAGCAGATCGGTGGTCACCGGACGACGGCCTACGGCCACGATCAGCTTGTCGAAAGTCATTTTCTGCTCGCCATTGGCGTCAGTGAAACTGACCACAACCTGCTTCTTCTTGACCTCCGAACCGGTCACGCGAGCACCCAGGCGGATGTCCAGGCCCTGCTTGGTCAGGGTCTTCTGGGCTTCCTTGGCGATCTGCTCGTCGGCAGCCGCGAGGAACTTGTCCATGGCTTCCAGAACGGTGACTTCAGCACCCAGGCGAGCCCATACCGAGCCCAGCTCCAGACCGATTACGCCAGCGCCGATGACGCCCAGCTTCTTCGGTACGCTCTGGAATTCCAGGGCACCAGTGGAGTCGACGATCACGTCTTGATCGACCGGAGCCGGCGGGATCTCGACCGGCTTGGAGCCGGAGGCGATGATCACGTGAGCAGCTTCAACCACCTGGCTTTTGCCATCGGTGCCAGTGACTTCGACCTGTTTGCCAGCCAGCAGCTTGCCGTGACCTTCGAGCAGGGTCACGCCGTTGGCCTTGAACAGACCGGCAACACCGCCGGTGAGGTTCTTGATGATGGTGTTCTTGCGCGCCACCATGGCCGGGACGTCGATGGTCACGCCTTTGGCTTCGATACCATGCACGGCGAAGCCGTCTTTCGCTTCGTGGTACTTCCAGGAGCTGTCCAGCAGCGCCTTGGACGGAATGCAACCGACGTTCAGGCAAGTGCCGCCGAGAGCGACCTTGCCGTCGCTGCCCTGGTACTTCTCGATGCAGGCAGTCTTAAGGCCGAGTTGCGCTGCTTTGATGGCGGCTACATAGCCACCAGGGCCGGCACCGATGACTACCACGTCGAATTTCTGGGTCATAACGTATTCCTTCTCGAATAAACCGGACGGCCCTGAGAACAGGGCCGCCGTGGAGGAGACTGGCTTTTAGATTTCCAGCAGCAGGCGAGCCGGGTCTTCAAGCAAGTTCTTGATGGTTACCAGGAAGGTCACGGCTTCCTTACCATCGATCAGGCGGTGGTCGTAAGACAGCGCCAGGTACATCATCGGACGGATCACCACCTGGCCGTTGATGGCCATCGGGCGCTGAACGATATTGTGCATACCCAGGATCGCAGCCTGCGGCGGGTTGACGATCGGGGTCGACATCATCGAACCAAAGGTACCACCGTTGGTGATGGTGAAGGTGCCGCCAGTCATTTCTTCGATCGACAGCTTGCCGTCTTTGGCTTTCTTGCCGAAGGTGGCGATGCCGCTCTCGATTTCAGCCAGGCTCATTTGCTCGGCGTTACGCAATACCGGCACCACCAGGCCACGGTCGCTGGACACTGCAACACCGATGTCGGCGTAGCCGTGATAAACGATGTCGTTGCCGTCGATCGAGGCGTTGACTGCCGGGAAACGCTTCAGCGCTTCGGTAGCTGCCTTTACGAAGAACGACATGAAGCCCAGACGCACGCCGTTGTGGGATTTCTCGAACAGGTCCTTGTACTTCGAACGCAGGGCCATGACTTCGGTCATGTCCACTTCGTTGAAGGTGGTCAGCATGGCCATGGTGGACTGGGCTTCGACCAGACGCTCGGCGATCTTGGCGCGCAGACGGGTCATCGGCACACGCTTCTCGGTGCGGTCGCCAGTGGCGACTACAGCAGCGGCAGCAGCCGGGGCAGCGGCGGGCTTGGCAGCGGCAGCCGGGGCGTTCTTCTTGGCTTCGACGGCAGCGACCACGTCTTCCTTGGTCACACGGCCACCCTTACCGGTGCCGGCAATGCTGTTCGGGTCGATACCGTTCTCTTCGGCCAGCTTGCGTGCGGCCGGCGAGAGGATGGCGTCGTCACTAGCAGCGGCAGCCGGAGCAGCAGCCTGGGCCGGAGCAGCGGCAGCGGCAGCGGCCGGTGCGGCAGCCGGAGCGGCGGCGGCAGCGCCACCTTCGGTCAGCTTGCCCAGCAGCTCGTTGGAGAGAACGGTATCGCCTTCGTTCTTGATGATTTCAGCCAGGACACCATCGGCCTCAGCCAGTACTTCGATCACGACCTTGTCGGTTTCGATGTCGACGATCAGCTCATCGCGCTTGACCGCTTCGCCCGGCTTCTTGTGCCAGGTGGCCACGGTGCCGTCGGCAACCGATTCCGGGAAGGTTGGGGCTTTGATCTCGATAGCCATTGTATGCGTTTCCTTAAATTCGGTTTACCGGCAGGTGGCACTCGCCACCTGCCGGATGAAGGCGTTAAACAGTAAAGGCGTCCTGCAGCAGTTTTTCCTGCTGCTCGGCGTGCATCGACGCATAACCACAAGCTGGCGCAGCCGAGGCATCACGACCGGCGTACTCCAGGAGCAGCGACTTCTTGTGTGCAGTAGCGACGCGACGCATGTGGTGCTGGCTGCAGTACCAAGCGCCCTGGTTCATCGGCTCTTCCTGACACCAGACGATGTGCTTGAGGTTCTTATACGGCGCCAGTGCTTCGGCCAGATCGTCTTCCGGGAACGGATAGAGCTGCTCGAGACGCACGATAGCGATGTCTTCGCGGCCCTCGGCACGACGCTTCTCCAGCAGGTCGTAGTAGACCTTGCCGCTGCACAGGACCAGACGCTCGACCTTTTTCGGGTCCAGCGAATCGATCTCGCCGATCACGGTCTGGAACGAGCCTTCGGCCAGATCTTCCAGAGTCGAGATGGCCAGCTTGTGGCGCAGCAGCGACTTCGGCGTCAGCACCACCAGCGGCTTGCGCAGCGGACGGATCACCTGGCGACGCAGCATGTGGTAGACCTGCGCTGGGGTGGTCGGTACGCAGACCTGCATGTTGTGCTCGGCGCACAATTGCAGGTAACGCTCCAGACGCGCCGAGCTGTGCTCAGGCCCCTGCCCTTCATAACCGTGCGGCAGCAGAACGGTCAGACCGCACAGACGGCCCCACTTGGTCTCGCCACTGGAAATGAACTGGTCGAATACCACCTGGGCACCGTTGGCGAAGTCGCCGAACTGGGCTTCCCAGATCACCAGCGCACTCGGCGTGGTGGTGGCATAGCCGTATTCGAAAGCCAGCACCGCTTCCTCGGAGAGGTAGGAGTCGTACAGTTCGAACTTCGGCTGGCCGTCGTACAGGTTCTTCAGCGGAACGTAGGTCGCCGCATCCTTCTGGTTGTGCAGCACCGCGTGACGGTGCGAGAAGGTACCGCGGCCGATGTCCTGACCGGTCATGCGGATCGGGTGACCTTCAACCAGCAGCGTGGCGTAGGCCATGGTTTCGGCGAAGCCCCAGTTGATCGGCAAGCCGCCCGCACCCATCTTCTGACGGTCTTCGAGGATCTTCGCCACCTGACGCTGAACCAGGAAACCTTCCGGGATTTCCAGCAGCTTGGCGGACAAGTCCTGCAGGGTCTTCAGATCGAAACGGGTGTCATGACGCGCGGTCCAGGCATGGCCCAGGTAAGGACGCCAGTCGACGAACAGCTCCTTGTTCGGCTCCTTGACCAGGCTCTTGACCACGTGCTGGCCGTTGTCCAGTGCCGTGCGGTACTCGTCGATCTTGGCCTGCACGTCGTCGCTGGTCTGTGCGCCGGCCGCAATCAGGGCATCAGCGTACAGTTCACGGGTGGTGCGCTGCTTGGCGATCTGCTGGTACATCAGCGGCTGGGTGCCATTTGGCTCGTCGGCCTCGTTGTGGCCGCGGCGACGGTAGCAGACCAGGTCGATGACCACGTCACGCTTGTACTGCATGCGGTAGTCGACAGCCAACTGGGTCACGAACAGCACAGCTTCCGGATCATCACCATTCACATGGAAGATCGGCGCCTGGATCATCTTGGCCACGTCGGTCGCGTACTCGGTGGAGCGTGCGTCCAACGGGTTGCTGATGGTGAAGCCGACCTGGTTGTTGATCACGATGTGGATGGTGCCGCCAGTCTTGTAGCCGCGGGTCTGCGACATCTGGAAGGTTTCCATGACCACACCCTGACCGGCGAAAGCCGCGTCACCGTGGATGGAAATCGGCAGTACCTTGTCGCCAGTGGCGTCACTGCGACGATCCTGACGAGCACGCACCGAACCCTCGACCACCGGAGAAACGATCTCCAGGTGCGAAGGGTTGAACGCCAGCGCCAGGTGCACTTCGCCACCAGCGGTCATGACGTTGGAGGAAAAGCCCTGGTGGTACTTCACGTCACCGGACGACAGACCCTCGGTCTTCTTGCCTTCGAACTCGTCGAACAGGTCGCGCGGGTTCTTGCCGAAGGTGTTGACCAGGACGTTCAGACGGCCGCGGTGGGCCATACCGATGACCACTTCCTTGGTGCCGTAGGAGCCGGAACGCTGGATGATTTCGTCCAGCAGCGGGATCAGGCTTTCGCCACCCTCCAGACCGAAACGCTTGGTGCCCGGGTACTTGGTGCCCAGGTACTTTTCCAGACCTTCGGCAGCGGTGACGCGCTCGAGCACATGCGCCTGCACTTCGGCGGAAAACTGCGGACGACCGCGCACGCTTTCCAGGCGCTGGGCGAACCAGTTGCGCTGACCGGAGTCGACGATGTGGGTGAACTCGGCACCGATGGTGCGACAATATGTCTGCTGCAGCGCATCGCGAATTTCGCGTAGCGTTGCCTCTTCCTTGCCGATGTACAGCTCGCCAGTGCGGAATGTGGTGTCCAGATCCGCGTCGGTCAGGCCGTAGTGATTGATCGACAGGTCAGACGGCGCAGTGCGCACCCACAGACCCAGAGGGTCAAGCTGGGCGGCCTGATGGCCACGCATGCGGTAGGCCTGGATCAAGCGCAGCACTTCCACCTGCTTCTTTTCGTGCTCGCTGCTGACGGCCCCGGCGGAAACCGGCTGGGCACGACGCGAATTCTTGGCGAGCAGGACGAAATGATCGCGAATGGTCGAATGCGATACGTCCGTTGCAGCGCTGCCGTCGGTCGGCAACTTCTGGAAGTAAGTGCGCCACTCTTCTGGCACAGCGTTGGGATCGTGCAGGTAGAGCTCGTAGAGCTCTTCCACGTAGGCAGCGTTGCCACCGGATAGGTGGGCACTGTCCCACATGCGCTGCATCACGCTTTCTTGCATGCTTGGTCACCCTCGGTAAGGGGACACCACCGGCGTGAATACCGCATAGCCTTAATCAAAGTCATGATGCTGCGACTCGGATGAAGCCACTTGGGTTCCCGCAGATAGTCCGGGTACCAGCCCGGATGCCCCTGCTGGTCGTCATATTTTTCGAGTATGAGCCGCGGCTTTGTGGGCTGCAGCTCTGGCTTTACTGCGAGGCCGACCTAAGCCGGACTCGCAGGTGTTACAGGTATAGCAACTTGCGAATCAGGTACCGCTCTGCAGCAGCATGTTACGCACGTGACCGATCGCCTTGGTCGGGTTCAGACCCTTGGGGCAGACGTTCACGCAGTTCATGATGCCGCGGCAGCGGAACACACTGAACGGATCGTCCAGCGAGGCCAGACGCTCGGCGGTCTTGGTGTCACGGCTGTCGGCCAGGAAACGATAGGCCTGCAGCAGTGCAGCGGGACCGAGGAACTTGTCCGGGTTCCACCAGAACGACGGGCAGCTGGTCGAGCAGCATGCGCACAGAATGCACTCGTACAGACCGTCGAGCTTCTCGCGCTCTTCCGGAGTCTGCAGGCGCTCGATGGCCGGAGCCGGCGTATCGTTCTGCAGGAACGGCTGCACCTTCTCGTACTGCTTGTAGAAGATGCTCATATCGACGACCAGGTCACGAATGACCGGCAGGCCCGGCAACGGACGAATCACCAGCTTGCCGCCCTTGAGGCCGGCAGCGGAGATCGGCGTAATGCACGCGAGGCCGTTCTTGCCGTTGATGTTCATGCCGTCGGAGCCACATACACCTTCACGGCAGGAACGACGGTAGGAGAAGCCCTCGTCCTGTTCCTTGATCAGCGCCAGCACGTCGAGGACCATGATGTCCTTGCCGCCGGTGTCGACCTGGAAGTCCTGCATGAACGGAGCAGCGTCCTTCTCCGGGTTGTAGCGATAAACACTGACTTGCAACATATCAGTCACCCTTAATAAGTCCGAACCTTGGGTTCAAATGCCGGAACGGTCTTCGGCGCGAAGTTCACGTCACGCTTGGCTACGCGCTTCTCGCCCGGGAAGTAGAGCGAATGGCACAGCCAGTTCTGATCGTCGCGCTCCTCGAAGTCTTCACGAGCGTGGGCGCCACGGGACTCTTTACGAGCCTCGGCCGCGACCGCGGTCGCTTCAGCAACTTCGAGCAGGTTTTGCAGTTCCAGCGCTTCGATACGCGCAGTGTTGAACGCCTGGCTCTTGTCCGCGATTTTGACTTTCGCGATGCGCTCACGCAGGTCGGCCAGTTGTTGGATGCCCTTCTGCATGTATTCGCCAGTACGGAATACACCGAAGTAGTTTTGCATGCACTGTTGCAGCTCTTTACGCAGCGGGGCGACGTCTTCGCCAGTGCTGCGCTCGTTGACGCCAGCCAGACGCGACAGCGACTGTTCGATGTCGGTTTCGCTGGCACCACGGACTTCCACGCCTTCTTTCAGCGCTTTTTCCAGGTGCAGGCCAGCGGCGCGGCCGAATACCACCAGGTCGAGCAGCGAGTTGCCGCCCAGACGGTTGGCACCGTGCACCGACACGCACGCCACTTCACCTACAGCGAACAGACCTTCGATGATCTTGTCGTTGCCGTTGGCGTCCTGAGTGATTGCCTGACCATGAATGTTGGTCGGCACGCCGCCCATCATGTAGTGGCAGGTCGGGATGACCGGTACCGGAGCGACGACTGGGTCGACGTGGGCGAAGGTCTTGGACAGTTCGCAGATACCCGGCAGGCGGCTGTGCAGCACTTCCTCGCCCAGGTGATCCAGCTTCAGCAGTACGTGGTCCTTGTCCGGGCCACAGCCGTTGCCGGCGATGACTTCCTTGACCATGGAACGGGCAACGACGTCGCGACCAGCCAGGTCTTTGGCGTTCGGCGCATAACGCTCCATGAAGCGCTCGCCATGGGCGTTGATCAGGTAACCACCTTCACCACGGCAGCCTTCGGTAACCAGTACACCAGCGCCGGCGATACCGGTCGGGTGGAACTGCCACATTTCGATGTCCTGCACCGGCACGCCGGCACGCAGGGCCATGCCCACGCCGTCACCGGTGTTGATCAGGGCGTTGGTGGTGGAGGCGTAGATACGGCCAGCACCACCAGTGGCCAGAACCACGGCCTTGGAGCGAATGTAGACGGTTTCGCCAGTTTCGATGCAGATGGCGATGACGCCGACGATGGCGCCGTCCTGGTTCTTCACCAGATCGACTGCGTACCACTCGTTGAGGAACGAGGTGCCGGCTTTCAGGTTGGCCTGGTACAGGGTGTGCAGCAGGGCGTGACCGGTACGGTCAGCAGCGGCGCAGGTACGAGCAGCCTGAGTCGGGTTATCCGGGCCCTTGGACTGACCACCGAACGGACGCTGATAGATGCGGCCCTGCTCGGTACGGGAGAACGGCAACCCCATGTGCTCGAGCTCGAACACCGCTTCCGGGCCGACGGAGCACATGTATTCGATAGCGTCCTGGTCACCGATGTAGTCGGAACCCTTGACGGTATCGTACATGTGCCAGCGCCAATCATCGTTCGGGTCGGCCGAAGCGATGGCACAGGTGATGCCACCCTGAGCGGAAACGGTGTGCGAACGAGTCGGGAACACCTTGGTGACCACGGCAGTCTTGTGACCGCCCTGAGCCAGTTGCAGCGCGGCACGCATGCCAGCGCCGCCGCCACCAACGATGATGGCGTCATAGGAAAGAGTACGGATGCTAGCCATGAATCAGAAACCCCACAGAATCTGCACGCCCCAGACGAACATCGTGAACATGGCGATGCCACACACGGCCTGGAACAGGAAACGCACACCAGTCGCCCACTTGCCCAGCGCCATCGGCGTCAGGTAGTCGGTGGAAATAGTCCACATGCCGACCCAGGCGTGCACGCTCAGTGCAACGAGGGCCAGCAGGCTGAAGATGCGCATTGCGGTATGCGAGAACAGGCCATGCCATTCGGCGTAGCCCATACCGGGATTACAGATCACATAGCCCAGCAGAAACAGCGTGTAAGCCGCGAGAACGACCGCAGAAACGCGCTGAGCCATCCAGTCATAGAGGCCCGAACGCGAGAAATTCGTGACATTAGTTACCATATCCACACCCCCAGCAGCACGATCACTACCGCCGCCACTACGACGACGATTTTCGAGCCCAGCTTGCCGCCTTCCAGCGTCTCACCGATGCCCATGTCCATGATCAAGTGGCGTACACCGGCCACCAGGTGGTACAGCAGAGCGGACAACAGACCCCAGATCACGAACTTGGCCAGCGGGCTGGTCAGGCATTCTTTCACCTGGGCGAAGCCCTCTTCGGAGGTCAGCGACTTGTCGAGGCCAAACAGCAGAATGGCGATACCGACAAAGAGGATGACACCGGAGATACGGTGAAGAATGGACGTGTAAGCGGTGATCGGAAGCTTGATAGTCCGAAGGTCTAGGTTTACAGGTCGTTGGCTATTCACGGCTTTTTTATCACACTGAGAGCCCCTAACGATCAGGGCAAAGTTGTTGGGAAGTGCACTGGCAAGGTACCCATCACCCAATGAGTGACAACCGCCATGACACGGCCCTAAAGCCTGTGGCGGTCGGCCGCAGAGTATAGACAGTTAGCAGACTAATGACAATGCAATGCCCTACCCCAAAAAGCGCATTGCAGCCTTTAAACAAATGGCGTAAATAGCGCCCTTTTTTCGCTGAAAATACCGTTCAAACCCTTCTACTGCCTGGGTTCTCGCAAATTGACTTTCGGATTTATCCCACTATAGTGGTGCGGGCCCTGCGTGGGGGGCTGTCTGATGATTTCAAGCATAACTAGGAGGCCACATATGGCTGACAAAAAAGCGCAGTTGATCATCGAGGGCAATGCCCCCGTCGAACTGCCCGTTCTGACCGGCACTGTTGGTCCCGATGTAATCGATGTGCGGAGCCTGACCGCCACGGGTCGGTTCACATTTGATCCTGGTTTCATGTCGACCGCCTCTTGCGAGTCGAAGATCACCTATATCGACGGCGACCAAGGGATCCTGCTGCACCGCGGCTACCCCATCGAGCAGCTCGCCGAGCAATCCGACTACCTGGAAACCTGCTACCTGCTGCTCAATGGCGAACTGCCGAGCAAGGAAGAAAAGGCCCAGTTCGTCAGCACCATCAAGAACCACACCATGGTTCATGAGCAACTGAAGACCTTCTTCAACGGCTTCCGCCGCGATGCCCACCCGATGGCCATCATGTGCGGCGTAGTTGGCGCCCTGTCCGCCTTCTATCACGACTCGCTGGACATCAATAACCCGCAGCACCGCGAAGTGTCGGCCATGCGCCTGGTGGCCAAGATGCCGACCATTGCCGCCATGACCTACAAGTACTCCATGGGCCAACCCATGATGTACCCGCGCAATGACCTGAATTACGCGGAAAACTTCCTGCACATGATGTTCAACACCCCGTGCGAGATCAAACCGATCAGCCCGGTGCTGGCCAAGGCGATGGACAAGATCTTCATCCTCCACGCTGACCATGAGCAGAACGCCTCCACCTCCACCGTACGGCTGGCTGGCTCCTCGGGCGCCAACCCGTTCGCCTGTATCGCAGCAGGTATCGCTGCGCTGTGGGGCCCGGCACACGGCGGCGCCAACGAAGCCGTACTGGCAATGCTCGACGAGATCGGTGACGTTTCCAACATCGACAAGTTCATCGCCAAGGCCAAGGACAAGAACGACCCGTTCAAGCTGATGGGCTTCGGTCATCGCGTTTACAAGAACCGCGACCCGCGCGCCACCGTGATGAAGCAGACCTGCGACGAAGTACTCGGCGAACTGGGCATCACCAATGACCCGCAGCTGGAACTGGCCATGCGCCTGGAAGAGATCGCCCTGACCGATCCGTACTTCAAAGAGCGCAACCTGTACCCGAACGTGGACTTCTACTCGGGCATCATCCTCAAGGCCATCGGCATTCCGACCTCGATGTTCACCGTTATCTTCGCCCTGGCACGTACCGTGGGCTGGATCTCGCACTGGAAGGAAATGCTTTCGGGTCCGTACAAGATTGGCCGTCCGCGCCAGCTGTACACCGGTTACGAGCAGCGTGATCTGCCGGCTAACCGCGACTGATAGCGCCGCGAAACGAAAAAGGCTGCCAATGGCAGCCTTTTTTATTGCCCGGAGCGGGCCTGGCTCAGCGTCCTTCCACCTTCGCCCGCAAGCCCTGCAGCGTTTGCAGCGGCGCATCGACGACGAAACTGTTGGCCAGCCAGGAGGGCACGCTGCCGCCCGGTTCAGTGTGCACCTCGTAGGTCACTTCCACCTCGCCCTGACCCAGCGGTTTGAGATGCCACTCGCCATCGATACGCTGCACCCGCACGAAGTCATTTTCCTCCGGCAAGCGCTCCGGCACCGCCTTGAGCAGGCGCGTGACGCCGCCATCTGCACCGGTGCGTGTGGTCACCTGAATCACCGAATCACGCGCCTTCACCGGCCAGGGCATTTCGAAACGGGTGTACAGCTCGCTCACGTCGCCCTTACTCTCGAGCAGTCGCTGCTGCTGGCAACTGAAGATCCAGGAGCAGGAGCCGGCGACATCCTCCTGCGCGGCTTGTACGGCAGCCAGGTCGCCCTTGATCGTCACCACGCCACGATAGGCCTTGTACTTCGACCCAGGCACATCGGCCAGATAAACGCTGACACCGTCTTCCTCGCGCTCCAACTGCCACTGCCTTTCGGCAGCTTGGGCAGCGGTCGCGCACAACAGCATGGCCAGAACGGAAAAACGCATCATTTCGAGCAACTCCCGGAAGGACTGTTTGCGTTTCGACCCGCACGGGCCGCAAGCGGTTCAAATCGTCAGGCCGTCGCCTGCTCCAGCCAGCCCAGCATCCGAATGGCACTCTCGCGGTCATCCGCACACAACTGTTCTTCTGCCTTGAAACCTCCGCACACAGCAGGTCTCTCCGGGCGACCGAAGATGGCGCAGAGAAACTCGGCATCAAGATGAATACAGCGCACGCCGGCCGGCTTGCCATCGGGCATACCTGGAATCGGAGAACTGATGGAAGGCGCGATGCAGCAGGCACCGCAACCAGCACGACACTCCATGAAACGACCTCGACTACAAACGAACGGCGGCGATCCTAACAGGCCGCTGAAAAACTACCTACGTTGCCATTGCTGCGTTAAAAACAGGCTCGTGCGCGAGTCCGATCAAAATGCTCATTTACAACTCGTAAACTGCGCTTTTCGCCTGTTTTTGCGGGGCCGCCATCGGTATTGCACTGGCTGCCTCGCCTACGTTTTTCAACGGCCTGCTAATGAGGCACGCGCTTGCCGTCGAGGCCTTTCACGATCAGCGGTTACGCTGCAGGCGGGCCAGCAGGCTGGAGGTATCCCAGCGCCCACCACCCATTGATTGAACATCGGCATAGAACTGATCGACCAGCGCCGTCACCGGCAGCTGTGCGCCGTTGCGACGCGACTCTTCGAGCACAATCGACAGGTCCTTGCGCATCCAGTCGACCGCGAAGCCGAAGTCGAACTCGCCCGCCAGCATGGTCTTGTAGCGGTTTTCCATCTGCCAGGACTGCGCCGCGCCCTTGCTGATCACATCGACCACCGCATGACCATCCAGCCCTGCACGCTGAGCGAAGTTCAGCGCTTCTGCCAACCCCTGAACCAGACCAGCGATGCAGATCTGATTGACCATCTTGCTCAACTGGCCGCTACCGGCCGGCCCCATCAGGCGCATCATTCGCGCGTAGCTCTGGATGACCGGCTCGGCTACAGCATAGGTTTCGGCCTCACCACCGACCATCACGGTCAGCACGCCATTGACCGCTCCCGCCTGACCGCCAGACACCGGCGCATCTAGAAAGCCGAGGCCACGCTCGACCGCGATGGCTGCCAACTCACGCGCGACATCAGCAGAAGCCGTGGTGTGGTCGACCAGGATCGCGCCCGGCGCCATGCCAGCGAATGCGCCCTGCTCGCCGAGCACCACGCTGCGCAGGTCGTCATCATTGCCGACACAACACATCACCAGTTCGGCACCTGCCACCGCCTCACGCGGGGTCGGCGCACTGCTGCCGGCATACTCGCCCATCCACTGCTCGGCCTTGCCCGGCGAGCGGTTGTAGACAGTCACCTGATGACCGTTGCGGGCCAGATGCCCAGCCATCGGATAGCCCATGACGCCCAAACCGAGAAACGCGACCTTTGCCATAGTGACCTCCTGCAGATATAGGCGCCAGAGCCTAACACGACGTTTGCCCTGGCCGAAAAGGCCTTCCATACTGCCTGCGGTACCGCTCAGCACAGGGGCTTGAACTTGGTCCTGATACCAGGAACCTTTTCCATGCAGTGAGGCCGAAGCGCAACAGATCGCAGACAGGTTCTAAGGAGCGCCCATGGGGCATTGGCTAGTCATCGACCTGGAGGCCACCACCGACGAAGGCGGTTGGGCGATGGAAGAAATGGAAATCATCGAAATCGGAGCCAGCCTGGTCGGAGCAGACGGTCATGAGCGCGATCACTTTCAACGCTTCATCAGGCCACAGCGCCGCCCCTGCCTGACCGATTTCTGCCGCGAACTCACCCATATCACCCAGGCCGAGATCGACAGCGCCGCTACCCTGCCCCAGGTCTGGGCTCAGTTCGAGCGCTGGCTGACCCAGCATGCGCCACGCCTGGTCGGCTGGAGCAGCTGGGGTGATTACGACCGCCGCCAGCTGGAGCAGGAATGGCGTCAACATCAGGTGCACAGTCTGCTGACCGAGGTGCCGCACCTCAACCTCAAACAGGCTTTCGCCAAGGCGCGCCAATTGCAGCGCCCGGTTGGTCTGCACAGTGCACTGCAACTGGCTGGCATGCAGTTTCAAGGGCAACAGCACCGCGCCCTCGAAGATGCGCGTAACACCGCCCGCCTGCTGCCACTGGTATTGCCCCTTAAAGACTGATGACGAAGAAAAGGCGCTTGGGCATACTGGCGACCCTTTTATGGCCTGCCATGCATGGCGGTCACCCTTCGGGCCGTCGTCACACGACGTTAAACATGGCTCCCAGCAACTTTTTCAACCCCTTCCGAGGAATCGCAGATGTTCAAGGTCAACGAATACTTCGACGGCACCGTCAAATCCATCGGTTTCACCATGGCTGAAGGCCCTGCCACCATCGGCGTAATGGCCCCGGGCGAATACGAATTCGGCACCAGCCAGCTGGAAGTCATGCACGTGGTTGCCGGCGCTCTGACCGTCAAGCTGCCAGGCAGCGACAGCTGGAACACCTTCGAAGCCGGCAGCAAGTTCACCGTCGAGGCCAACAGCAAGTTCCAGCTCAAGGTAGCCGTAGACACCGCCTACCTCTGCGAATACCGCTAAGCCACAGGCCTCATGAAAAACCGGCCCTCGCGGCCGGTTTTTTCTTTCATGCTCACCAGCAGGACATACCCATGCCACGCAGCGCACTTCTCGTCCCCATTGCCTTGCTCGTGGTGGCCATGGTCTCGATCCAGAGCGGCGCCTCGCTGGCCAAGAACCTGTTCCCGCTGGTCGGTGCCGAAGGCACCACGGCGCTGCGCCTGGTGCTCGGCGCGATCATCCTGTCGCTGGTGATGCAACCGTGGCGTGCACGTCTGGACCTGCGCAAGTGCCACGCCCTGCTGGCTTACGGCCTGGCGCTGGGCGGCATGAACCTGATGTTCTACATGTCGCTACAGAGCATTCCGCTGGGCATCGCCGTGGCCCTGGAGTTCACCGGGCCGCTGGCCCTGGCGCTGTTTTCTTCGCGCCGCCTGCTGGATTTCGTCTGGGTGATCCTGGCCGTCGTCGGGTTATGGATGCTTTTGCCCACCGGCGCCACGCAACACGCCATCGATCCGCTCGGCGCAGCCCTGGCACTCGGCGCGGGTGTTTGCTGGTCGCTGTACATCATCTTCGGACAGAAAGCCGGCGCCCAGCATGGCCGCCACACAGTTGCCCTGGGCACCTGGGTCGCCGCTCTCCTGGTACTGCCCATCGGAGTCTGGCATGCCGGCAGTGACCTGCTGAGCCTTGACCTGCTGCCCATCGCCCTGGGTGTCGCGGTGCTGTCCTCGGCCCTGCCCTACAGCCTGGAGATGGTCGCCCTTACGCGCCTACCAGCGCGCACCTTCAGCGTACTGATGAGCCTGGAGCCGGCAGTCGCGGCAATGTGCGGCCTGGCCTTTCTCGGCGAGAAGCTGCTCTGGGGCCAGTGGCTGGCCGTCGGCGCGATCATCGTCGCCTCGGCCGGGGCGGCCGCCACTATCAAGCCAAAAAGTTAAGTACCGAACTGCAACTCGGCCAGCCGCGCATAGAGCGGGCTGCTTTCGATCAACTCGGCATGGCTGCCGATGGCAGCCAAACGGCCCTGCTCGATCACTGCGATGCGATCCGCTTGCTTTACCGTGGCCAGACGGTGAGCGATCACCAGCGTGGTACGCCCGGCCATCAGCGATGGCAGCGCCTGCTGAATCAGGTGTTCACTCTCGGCATCCAGCGCACTGGTGGCCTCGTCGAGCAGCAGGATCGGCGCATCGGCCAGCAAGGCACGAGCAATGGCCAGACGTTGACGCTGGCCGCCGGAAAGCCCAAGCCCGGCCTCACCGAGATGGGTCTGGTAGCCCTGCGGCAAACGCTGGATGAACTCATGGGCGTGTGCCGCTCGCGCGGCCGCCTCCACTTCGGCCTGACTGGCATCCAGGCGGCCGTAGCGAATGTTGTCTTCGACCGAGCCGAAGAACAGCGCGGGATTCTGTGACACCAGAGCGAAACAGGCGCGCAGCTCGCGCGGCTCGAGCTGATCGATAGGCACACCGTCGATGAGGATGCGCCCGCCCTGCGGGTCGAAAAAACGCAGCAGCAGGTCGAACAGCGTCGACTTGCCAGCACCGGACGGCCCCACCAGCGCCAGGGTTTCACCTGCCGCCACCTGCAAATCGATGCCATCGACGGCATAGCTGTCCGAGCGCGACGGATAGGCGAAACGCACGCCCTGCAACTCGATACGTCCCTGCACCGGCTGCGGCAGATGCTGCGGCTGTTCTGGCGCCACGATGGCGTTACTGGCGCGCAATAGCTCGCCGATACGCTCGGCGGCGCCTGCGGCGCGCTGCAACTCACCGATCACCTCGCTCAGGGTGCCGAAGGACGAGCCGACGATCAGGCTGTAGAACACGAAAGCCGCCAGCTCACCACCGGAAATACGCCCGGCGATCACGTCCATGCCGCCGACCCAGAGCATCACCCCCACCGCACCGAGTACCAGCACGATGACCACGGTGATCAGCCAGGAACGCTGGGCGATGCGCTTGCGCGCCACATCGAAAGCGGCCTCGGCCGACTCACCGAAGCGTCGCTTGTCCTCGTTCTGATGGTTGTAGGCCTGCACGGTCTTGATCTGCCCCAGCGTCTCGCCGACGTAGCTGCCGACATCCGCCACGCGGTCCTGGCTCTGCCGCGACAGCGCGCGCACACGGCGGCCGAACAGCAGGATCGGCGCCACCACCAGCGGCAGGGCCAGCAGGACGATACCGCTGAGCTTGGGATTGGTCACCACCAGCAGCACGCTGCCACCGATCAACATGATCAGGTTACGCAGCGCCATCGACAGCGACGAGCCGATCACCGATTGCAGCAAGGTGGTGTCGGCGGTCAGCCGCGACTGGATCTCCGAGCTGCGATTGCTCTCGTAGAAGCCTGGATGCAACTCGATCAGGTGATCGAACACCCGCCGGCGGATGTCCGCGACCACCCGCTCGCCGATCCACGACACCAGATAGAAACGCGTGTAGGTACCGAAGGCCAACGCCAGTACCAGCACGAAAAACAGCAGCAGGGAGTGCCGCAGCGCTGCCGGCGATTGCGTGGCCAGGCCCTGGTCCACAAGCAGCTTGATGCCCTGGCCCATTGACAGGGTGATCGCCGCCGTGAACATCAGCGCCAGCAGCGCGCCCACCACTCGGCCGCGATAAGGCGCGATGAAGCGCCAGGCCAGACGCATGGCGCCACGCTGGCGAGAAGAAAGCATCGAGGTCATGACAGGTCTCAGGAGTCAGCAGCCGAGGGCGCTTCAGCCAGCCAGGCCACTGCACACAAGGCTAGCGCAGCCAGATTGGTCGAAAGCGGATTGAACGCCTGAATCAACAGATGGGGGCTCAGCAGCGCAACATCAAGCAGCAGCATCAGCAATACCGCGCCCGCGACCAACAAGGGCCAACGATGGCGACGCACCGTGAGCAGCAGGACACCCAGGAAAATCTCGGCCACGCCGCCAATGATCGCGATCACTTGTGGCGCGAACAACGGATGGTCTGGCAAGTGATGGGCCCCGATCATCGCCACCTCATCAGGACTGAGCCAGAGAATCTTCGGTGCCAGCCCATGCCAGATGAACACCAACGCCAAGGCCAGCCGAGCGAGCCAGGCAATCTGCGCCAGACGCGCCTCAGTCATGCAGGAAGCGCTCGGCATGGTCGGCGCTGGGCAAAAGGCAGACCTCATGCCGACCGAACAGACGGTAGCGATTCAGCGCGATGCGGTCATAACACCAATCGCGCAACGGGCGCGGAACCAGGCGCAGCCAGGCGAGCGCACGCCAGGGCTGGGGCAGGCGAGCAAGAATGCGCAGCAGCGCGTTCGAGCGTACATGCAGCCCCGCCTCATCGATCAGCGCCATGGTGTCGAAACGGTCCGTCGGCAGCCCATACCAGGTCAACAATGCCTGGCCTTGCGCCGATTGCACCGAAGCCAGACGAAATTGGCGCTGGCGGTCATGCCGAATGAGGAACTTCGCCCAGCCATTGCAGAGCTTGCAGACCCCGTCGAACAGGACCACGCGCTCGCCTGCAGCAGGGCCGGGCGGTAGCGTTTGCCTGCTCATTGAGCCGCGCTCGCCTGCTGCGCCAGCGGGCGGTAATGGCCGGTGATGCGGTAGGCGAACAGAATGTCCTCCTCCTGCGTGCCCCGGCCGATGTTGTGCAGCACTAGCGGTGTGCCTGTTGCAGCCTGACGATCACTGACGATGCCGATATGGGTAAGGCCACGCCCCAGATCCCAGGTAACGATATCGCCGGCACGGTAGGCCGAAGCATCATCCTCGACCGCAAGCGCCCAGCCCTGACGCTTGAACCAGGTCATCAGGTTGGGCACGCGGCGGTGATCGATGTTGCTGTCCGGGCGACTCAGCCCCCAGTTCTTAGGATAGGCGGCGAAGTTGCCGCGCATGTCGCGATGCACCGCCTCCTGGAGATCCAGCCCCTGCTGACGCAGCGCGCGGATCACCACGTCAGTGCAGACGCCGGTGACCATCGGTACGTCGCCGCCCGGATAGCTCAGCGTGCGGTAGGCCGGGTCATAACCCAAGGTCACGCCAACCTGCGTACGCGCATCGAGCACCAGCTTGTCAGCCTCTATGGCTTGCGCGCCAAACGCCAGCGACCAAGCCAACAGTAGAACCAGCATGCGCATTTCGATCTCCTATCGACTCAAGGGGTAAAGCAACTCTTCCTTGTACCCCGCCCAGACCCGCACGGCATCGGGGAAGGCATCATCCAGCGCCACGTCACCACTGTCGACCAGCAGCGGCCGGCCCTCCAGCGTCGCCAGCTTGCGCTTGGTGGCCACCACACGCAGGCGCTCCAAGCCGATGGCGCGCAGCACACGCGGGCTGATCTGCTGATTGCCACGGCCGACAATATGGCCCTGACCGCCGATTGCGGTCACCAGCAGGTAAGTCGGGTGCCCGTCGACCAGGTCGAACAGCTCGGTTTCGTTGACGTCACGCGCAATCACCTGCCCCGCTTCGATCACATCGACGCCCAGCAAGGTGGTTTCCAGCCCCAGGTTCTGCGCCAGGCCGTGCAGGGTCGAGCCTGGGCCGAACACGTAGCGCGCGTCTGGCTCCCACTCCGCCTCCAGCCAGGCGGCGAGATCGGCCAGCACCAACTCTTCGGACTCCACGCCACCCTGCTTGACTGCCTGCACGTAACCGCCCTCCTGCGGCACGCACAGTTCGCCATACCAGCGTGCGGTGACACGGCCTTCACGCAGGGCGCTCTCATCGATATCACGCACTTCGCCGCTGGCCAATCGCACCAGGCCGCCGTCTACCAGGCGCGCCGTCAGTTCGCCCGCGGCTCGCGGGCTGATGGCATAGACGCCGGACTGGATCTTCACCCCTGCAGGAATGCCCAACACCGGCTGCCCGTCCCTGACAGCGGCGCAAACATCGCGCGCGGTACCGTCGCCACCGGCGAAGAGAATAAACGCAACACCGGCGTCCTGCAGTTGCCGCACCGCACGCTGGGTATCTTCGGCGGTGGTCGCACCTTCGCTCAACTCACCCAGCAAACGATGTTCGAAGCCCATCTGCGCCAAAAGATCGCCACCCATGGCGCCGGGGTAGCTGACGAACTCAATGCGCTCTTGCAGGGTCAACAACTGCTCAAGCGCAGTGCGCGTACGTTGTGCAGCTTTTGGCTCGACACCCAGAGCCAGCGCCTGCTCGGCCATGCCGTCGCTGCCCTTGAACGCTGCCGGGCCACCCAGGCCGGCCAGCGGGTTGATGATCAGACCAATATGAAAACGCGACATGAGTTCCTCGTTCCACACAGGCTGGCACGCAGCCTGCAATACGATTTTTGCACTGTGTTTTGTGACGGAGTTCCGCCGTCTTGGAATCTGTTTAAAGTATTTCGAGCTAGAGCCAGGCAAGGCGAAATCGGGCGAGCAAGCGAGTTTACGAGTAGTAAATGAGCTTTCTGAGCCCGATTTCAACGCAGCATGGCCGACGTGCAACAGACTTCGAGCAGGTTCCTAATTGTCACCGCGCCTTCATCTGGATGTCCCAGACTGGCGCACACCACTGATGAGGAGACAGGCCATGAGCTTGCAAGACAACGCCGCCCAATGTCCCGCCACCGCGCAACAGCAGGAACCGGTGGGCGGTTTTATCATCGACGGCCAAGGCCGCGAAGTGCCCATTACCGAAGACATGATCCAAGAGGCCTGTGACGCCCTGGAAGAAAGTCGCCAGCGCGTCAGCCAGCAGGCGTGAATCCGCTGCGCTGGGCTCTCAACGTGCCCAGCGCGCATACCTTACTCGCTCGGCACCAGTTTCAACGACAGTGAGTTGATGCAGTAGCGCAACCCGGTCGGGCGTGGGCCATCGGGGAACACATGCCCCAGGTGCGCGTCGCATTTGGCGCATTTGACTTCGATGCGATGCATGCCATGGCTGTAATCGTCGAGGCTGGCGATCACCTCGTCATTGATCGGCTGAAAATAGCTCGGCCAACCGCTGCCCGAGTCGTATTTCGCGTCCGAGTCGAACAGCGCCTCGCCACAGCAGGCGCAGTGGTAGATGCCAGGGGTTTTGCTGTCGTGATAAGCGCCGGTGAACGGCCGCTCAGTGCCGCCCAGTCGGCAGACATGAAACTGCTCATCGGTCAGCTCTTCGCGCCAGCTATCCAGGGGTTTGTCGACTTTATCCACGAACGGAGTTCCTCCTCGGTAATGGGCGATACGCGGCGTTACAGGCTGCGCCAGCGCCTGGTGGCAACCGCTGCCAAAGCGAGCGGTGTGCGACTGCTCGGTCACTGTGCACCCTGTGGCAGGCCAGAAAAAAGCCGGGCGGATACCTTTGCCGCGCTCAGGGCGCCACGTATGATTCGACCCCAGTCTGTCACCCGCGTTACAGGCTGCCAAGATTCCCCGTCGAGAGAATTTTGCAGCGTATTTGCGTGGGCTCTCCTTAGCTCGGGATTCCTTACATGCAGGTCAGCAAATCGAACAAGCTCGCCAACGTCTGCTACGACATTCGTGGGCCGGTGCTCAAGCACGCCAAGCGTCTGGAAGAGGAAGGCCATCGCATCCTCAAGCTGAACATCGGCAACCCGGCGCCGTTCGGTTTCGAGGCACCGGAAGAAATCCTTCAGGACGTCATCCGCAACCTGCCCACCGCTCAAGGCTACAGCGACTCCAAAGGCCTATTCAGCGCTCGCAAGGCGGTGATGCAGTATTACCAGCAGAAGCAGGTCGAAGGCGTCGGCATCGAAGACATCTACCTCGGCAACGGCGTGTCCGAGCTGATCGTCATGGCCATGCAGGCGCTGCTCAACAACGGTGACGAGGTACTCATCCCGGCACCCGACTACCCGCTGTGGACCGCCGCCGTGGCGCTGTCCGGCGGCAAGCCGGTGCACTACCTGTGCGACGAGCAGGCCGGCTGGTTCCCGGACATCGCCGACATGCGCGCCAAGATCACGCCCAATACCAAGGCCCTGGTGCTGATCAACCCGAACAACCCCACCGGCGCGGTGTATTCGAAGGAAGTGCTGCTGGATATCGTCGAACTGGCACGCCAGCACAACCTGGTGATCTTCTCCGACGAGATCTACGACAAGATCCTCTACGACGAGGCCGTGCACATCAGCACCGCCTCGCTGGCCCCGGACGTTCTCTGCCTGACCTTCAACGGCCTGTCCAAGAGCTACCGCGTGGCCGGTTTCCGCTCTGGCTGGGTGGCCATCTCCGGGCCCAAACACAGGGCGCAGAGCTACATCGAAGGCCTGGATATCCTGGCCAACATGCGCCTGTGCGCCAACGTGCCAAGCCAGCATGCGATCCAGACCGCACTCGGTGGCTACCAGAGCATCAACGACCTGGTACTGCCCAACGGCCGCCTGCTGGAGCAGCGCAACCGTACCTGGGAGCTGCTCAACGACATCCCCGGGGTGAGCTGCGTCAAACCAATGGGCGCGCTGTACGCCTTCCCGAAGATCGACCCGAAGGTCTGCCCGATCCACAATGACGAGAAGTTCGTCCTCGACCTGCTGCTTTCCGAGAAGCTGCTGATCGTCCAGGGCACCGCTTTCAACTGGCCGTGGCCGGATCACTTCCGCGTGGTCACCCTGCCCCGCGTCGACGATCTGGAGCAGGCCATCGGCCGTATCGGCAACTTCCTCAAGGGATACAGCCAGTAAGCCGACATGGACCTGCAGATAGACGACTTCTACAAGGACGCCGCCAGCGGCCTGCTCATGCTCTACCAGGCCTTCCCGCGCAAGATGGCGCTGTACGTGGAAGACCTGATAGGGCGCGAGGAGCCGGACGAATTCGGCCTGCCGAGCAAGCGTCACCAGGCCTGCCTGGGTGCACTGTTGTGGCTGGCCGAAGAAGGCTATCTGCGTTTCGAGTCGACCATCGCCTATGACGCACTGGATCAGGCCGTGTTGACCGAGAAGGGTTTTCTGCGCCTGTCGCGCGCGATTCCCCATGCCCTGCGCGAAGGTGAAGTGTTGCCGCCGAGCGTGCGCCGCGTCCATGCCACACTAGCCTTTCAGCTGCGCGAGGCCCTGGCCCAGCAGCACGGTGAGCGCACTGCCCGCCTCACTCGCCTGCTGTTCGAGAGCACGTTACACGGCCAAGAGACATAGTTTGAAATAGTCGCTGGTTGAAAGCCCCAGGGGGGCGCCCTTATATAGCCGGCATTACTCGTACGTCTTTCCCCGTGAGGAGTCCGTTCACACCATGATGCGCATTATGTTGTTCCTGGCCACCAACCTGGCGGTTCTGGTTATCGCCAGCATCACCCTCAAACTGCTGGGGGTCGATCGGTTCACCGGCCAGAACCATGGCAGCCTGCTGATCTTCTGCGCCGTGTTCGGTTTCGCCGGTTCGCTGGTCTCGCTGTTCCTGTCCAAGTGGATGGCGAAGATGAGCACCGGCACGCAGATCATCACCCAGCCGCGCACCCGTCACGAACAGTGGCTGCTGCAGACCGTCGAGGAGCTGTCCCGTGAAGCCGGCATCAAGATGCCGGAAGTCGGTATCTTCCCGGCCTACGAGTCCAACGCCTTCGCCACCGGCTGGAACAAGAACGACGCGCTGGTCGCCGTCAGCCAGGGTCTGCTCGAGCGCTTCTCGCCTGATGAAGTGCGCGCGGTGCTGGCCCACGAGATCGGCCACGTGGCCAACGGCGACATGGTCACCTTGGCACTGATCCAGGGCGTGGTGAACACCTTCGTGATGTTCTTCGCGCGCATCTTCGGTAACTTCGTCGACAAGGCGATCCTGAAGAATGAAGACGGCCACGGTATCGGCTACTTCGTCGCGACCATCTTCGCCGAGCTGGTGCTGGGTATCCTGGCCAGCATCATCGTCATGTGGTTCTCGCGCAAACGTGAGTACAAGGCTGATGAAGCCGGCGCCCGCCTGGCCGGTACCGGCGCCATGATCGCCGCGCTGCAGCGTCTGCGCGCCGAGCAAGGCGTTCCGGTGCAGATGCCCGACAGCCTGACTGCCTTCGGCATCAACGGCGGCCTGAAGAACGGCCTGGCCGGTCTGCTGATGAGCCACCCGCCGCTGGAGGATCGCATCGAGGCGCTGCGCCGCCGCGGCTGATCGAAACCGCAAAACAAAAGGCGACCTCAGGGTCGCCTTTTTCATTGCTCGCTGCTTTAACGGCGCGCCAGGTGAAACACCACTTCCTCCACCGCCTCGAGCTGATTCTCGACAAACCGCGGGTTGCCGCTCAGCACATCCTTGCGCTCCAGCTCATGCGGCACCCAACCTGGCGTGAAGCGCTGCTCGACCTCGGCGTCCTCGACCGAGAACGGCGGGCCATCCATGCGTTGCTGGTCGTACACCAGGGTCACCAGCAGGCCCTGACAGGCCGGCGGCAGAATCGCCTGCAGGTGAGCGGCGTAGCGCTCGCGCATCTCCGGCGGCAGCGCGATCAGCGCCGCGCGGTCATAGAACGCTTGGCACCCGGCAACGTCGTCACGGCTCAGGGCGAAAAAGTCGCCGCAGAGAATACGTAGCTTGCCGGCCTGATAGATCTTGAACGCTCCCTGCTGCGAGATCTGTGGCTGTACATCACGTTCGGCGAAAAAATCCTCCACGGCGCGCTCGGCCAGTTCGACACCAATCACGGTGTGGCCCTGTTCCGCCAGCCAGGCCAGGTCTAGGCTCTTGCCACACAGCGGCACCAGCACCGCCGCCTGTTCGGCGAGCCCAAGCCGAGCCCAGTGCCGGCGCAGGTAACCGTTGACCTTCTCCTGATGAAAGCCGATTTGGCTGCGCGCCCAACGCTCCTGCCAGAACGCCTCGTGCATGAGTGAAACCTCCACAAATTCGATAGGAATGCTCAACTATTTATGCTGGAAGTCGATAGGTCCAGCAACGAAGATGGCGACATCCTACTTCAGGAGCTGATCGTCATGCTGCCCTCACTGTTCATATCCCACGGTTCGCCCATGCTGGCCCTGGACCCAGGTGCCAGCGGCCCCGCACTGGCCAGGCTGGCCGCCGAGCTGCCCAGGCCCAAGGCGATCGTGGTGGTGTCGGCGCACTGGGAAAGCGAGCAACTGCTGCTGACGGCGGGCGAGCATCCGCAGACCTGGCACGATTTCGGCGGCTTTCCGGCGCCCTTGTACGCTGTGCAGTATCCTGCTCCCGGCGCACCAGAACTGGCCAAGGAGATCGCGGAGCAATTGAATCACGCGGGCCTGCCGGCAGCGCTCGATGCCCGGCGCCCATTCGATCATGGCGCCTGGGTTCCGTTGTCGCTGATGTATCCGCAAGCCGATATCCCCGTGGTGCAGCTTTCGCTACCCAGCCGCCTTGGCCCCGAGCAGCAGACGCGTGTGGGTCGTGCACTGAGCAGCCTGCGTGAACAAGGCATATTACTTATCGGCTCCGGCAGCATCACCCACAACCTCGGCGAGCTCGATTGGCGCGCCGGCCCCGACGTCATCACGCCCTGGGCCAAGGAGTTTCGCGACTGGGTGGTGGAAAAGCTCGAAGCGAACGACGAAGAGGCCTTGCACCACTACCGCCGGCAGGCACCCAACGCCGTACGTAACCATCCCAGCGAAGAACACCTGCTACCGCTGTTCTTCGCTCGTGGCGCAGGCGAAGCCTTTTCCGTGATTCACGCAGGCTTCACCTACGGCGCACTGGGTATGGACATCTATCGCTTCGACTAGTCGCTGCTTTTCACGCTGTCCCAGGCGATCTGCGCCAGCAGCTCACGGCATTCACCCAGCTCGCTCTGGGTGCGGCCGGCCAGCCAGTTCCGCGCCAGGTCATGCGTCGGGCCTATCACCACCGAGGCAAAACAGTCATCCGGCAGCGCCTTGAACAGCCCCTGCAGGCGGTACTCGGCGAGCGCCGTGAGAATCTGCGCGAAATGCTGACGATTGGCTTCGCGCAGGGCTTCGCCCATCTCCCCCGCTTCGACCCGACTGCGGCTGTGCAGGATGAAGCGCGCCCAATCCGGATTGGCCACCACCCAGTCGATGTAGCTGGTCACCAGCAACTTGACGCAAGCCTCGGCGCTGGTCGTGCTGGCAAATCCGCGCTGCAGCAGGTCGGCGTACTGCGCGGTACCGGCCATATAGAGCGCGGCGATGATCCGCTCCTTGTTACCGAAGTGGTGATACAGACTGCCGATGCTCGCGCCAGAGCGGTCACGAATCATCTCGATGGTGGTGACATCGACGCCGTGCTCGGTAAAGCACGCCAGTGCAGCCTGCAGAATCTCATCTTTGCGTGATGGACGAGCCATACCGCTCCTTATGACTAGAATATTTTTCTAGAATAACTTTCTAATCCTCGTATACTGCTCCGGCGCGCGCTCATCTTCAATCGCAAACACTCAGGAGAAAGTCATGAGTCAGATGTTGCAGATGTTCCAGCAGGTCGGTGCTACCCAGTTCAGCACGATGATCGGTCAGGTCGCCCCCTACTTCGCCAGCATCGCCCCGCAAATGGTCGAGCTGCGTCCAGGCTATGCCGAGGTCCGCTTCGCCAAACGCCGCGAAGTACTGAATCATATAGGCACCGTGCACGCTATCGCGCTGTGCAATGCTGCCGAGCTTGCCGCCGGCAGCATGACCGACGCCTCCATTCCCGCTGGTTGCCGCTGGATTCCCAAGGGCATGACAGTGGAATACCTGGCAAAGGCCGATGGCGACATCCGCACGGTAGCCGATGGCAGCGAGGTGAACTGGGGGCAGACCGGAGACGTCAAGGTGCCAGTAATGGCCTACGTCGGTGAAAAGCCGGTGTTTCGCGCCGAGATCACCATGTACGTCAGCCAGGCCTGAAATGCAGAGGCCCGTCATCGACGGGCCTCGCTCAGACATTCAGTCGAGTCGCACCAGAATACGGCCGACCATGCCGCCAGTCAGGATCCGCTCGATGGACGCCGGCAACTCCGCCAGGCCAATTTCCTGGCACAGCGGCGAGAGATCGAGCTTCCACTGCAGCGAGAGCTTGTCCCACATCGATGCCTTGACCACCAGTGGCAGCTCCACCGAATCCACCCCCAGCAGGTTGACCCCGCGCAAGATGAACGGCAGGACGCAGGCCTGGAAGCCGACGCCAGCGGTCAGCCCGCAGCAGGCCACGCTGCCGCTGTGGCGCAGCGACTTGACCACATTGAACAGAATGTCGCCACCCACGGTATCGACCGCGCCCGCCCAGCGCTCCTTGAGCATCGGTCGCTCGCTGCCTTGCTGCAGCTCCTCGCGACTGACGATCTCGTCGGCGCCCAGACCACGCAGAAAATCCGCCTGCTCGGCCTTGCCGGTAGCCGCGGCTACGCGATAACCGAGCTGCTTGAGCAGCACGACCGCGATACTGCCAACCCCGCCGGTAGCGCCAGTGACCAGCACCGTACCGGACTCCGGAGTGACGCCAGCCTGCTCCAGCTTGTCCACGCACAGCGCGGCGGTCAGGCCGGCGGTGCCGAGGATCATCGCCTCGCGCAGCGGCAGCCCCTGCGGGCGCTTGATCGCCCAGGCGGCCGGTACACGAATGTACTGACCGAAGCCGCCGGCCGTGTTCATGCCTAGGTCGTAGCCGGTGACGATCACCTCGTCACCCACGGCGAATTCGGCAGCGCTGGAAGCCTCAACCACACCCGCCGCGTCGATACCGGGCGTATGCGGGTAAGCCTTGGTCACACCACGATTGCCGCTGGCAGACAGCGCGTCCTTGTAGTTGAGCGAGGAATAGCGCACGCGGATCAACAACTCGCCCTGCGGCAACTGCTCGACGTTGCGCTGGACTACTTCACGCTGGAAACCGCCATCGGCGCCTTCGCTGACCAGCAAGGCCTTGAACTCGGTCATCATCCTCTCCTCTTGTCGTGGTTCGCTGCTGCGCGACGCGAGTCGGCCGTGCAGCCCATCATGAACGAAGCGTTACCAGAAGCGTTGCTGATTGAGCCGGCTCAACCAGGTCAGGACGAAGCGATCTGCCGCCATGCTGGCCGCAAGCCCGACACGCTCCTGCAGGCTCTTTTTCTGAGCGAAATGCAAATGGAACAGTTCAGCCTCGGCGGCGCGTTCGGCCAGGTACTGGTCGCTGGTCTTCAGTTCATCCACCAGCAGGCGCTCCTGCGCGGCCATACCCAGCCAGACTTCACCGGTGGCGATGGCGTCGATATCCAGCTGCGGGCGATAACGACCGACAAAGCCTTTGAACAGCTCGTGAGTGGTTTCCAGATCTTCCTGGAATTTCTCCCGGCCCTTTTCAGTGTTCTCACCAAATACTGTCAGCGTGCGCTTGTACTCGCCGGCGGTCAGCACTTCAAAGTCGATCTCGTGCTTCTTCAGCAGACGATGCACATTGGGCAACTGCGCCACCACGCCAATGGAGCCGAGAATGGCAAAAGGCGCACTGAGAATCTTCTGGCCGATGCAGGCCATCATGTAGCCGCCACTGGCTGCTACCTTGTCCACGCATACGGTCAGCGGGATGCCTGCATCGCGGATGCGCACCAGCTGCGACGAAGCCAGGCCGTAGCTGTGCACCATGCCGCCACCACTTTCCAGGCGCAGCACTACTTCGTCCTCGGCCTTGGCCATGGACAACAACGCCGTTACTTCATGGCGCAGGTTGTCGGTGGCCGATGCCTTGATATCGCCGTCGAAATCCAGCACGAACACCCGTGGCTTGCTGGGCGGCGTTTTCTTCTCCTGCTTGGCCGCCTTGGCCTCGGCCTTGCGCGTAGCCTTGAGCTGATCCTTGGACAACACGCTCTGCTCCAGGCGCTCGCGCAGATCCTTGTAGAAGTCATTGAGCTTCTGCACCTGTAGCTGGCCACTGCCACGCCGCCCCCTGCCGCGCGTGGCGGCGATCGCCACCAGCACCACGACGATGGCGACCACCAGGGTCAGGGTTTTCGCCAGAAAGCTGGCGTACTCGCTAAGAAACTCCACGGATCCCCCTCGGACAATGCAGCGGCGCCTGAGCGCACAAAGGCTCAAGCATACCGGCGCAGCGGCCTAGCGGCCAACCTCGGCAGCGTTGCTGCAATAGCCATACAAGCAATTCAAACAAGCGTATGTTTTTTCGTTGACAGCCCCTGAGCTTCCTCATACCCTCGCGAAACATTCAACGTGCCGGGACCAATACGGACGTGGGCAGCATCTATCTGATTCGACATGGCCAGGCCTCATTCGGTGCAGACGACTACGATGTCCTGTCTCCCGTCGGCGTACGCCAGGCCGAAGTGCTGGGCGAACACCTCGAACAACTCGGTATCGCCCTTGATCGTTGCGTCAGTGGCAGCCTGCGTCGCCAGCAGCACACCGCCAACGCCGCCCTGCAGCGCATGAGCCATGCGCCGACTCTGGATATAGACGAAGCCTTCAACGAATTCGACGCCGATGCAGTGATTCGTACGCTGCTGCCCGATCTGCTGCCGGAAGAGCCCGAAGCCCTGCACATTCTGCGCAACGGTGCACAGAACCGTGCCGAGTTCCAGCGCCTGTTCGCCAAACTGATCCAGCGCTGGATATCCGGCGAGCATGACAAACCCGGCCTGCAGAGCTGGCAGGCTTATGTCGAACAAGTCGAAGGCGGCCTGCGGCGCATCCTAGAGCAGGCAGGCAGCAAACAGAATATCGCCGTGTTCACTTCCGGTGGCACCATCACCGCCCTGCTCCGCCTGATTACCGGCGTGCCGGCGGCAAAGGCCTTCGAACTGAATTGGCAGATCGTCAATACCTCGCTCAGCCAGCTGAAATTCCGTGGCAGCGAGGTGAGTCTGGCTTCCTTCAACAGCCATGTGCATTTACAGCTGCTGAAGGCGCCGGAGCTCATCACCTATCGATGAGCTCCAGCCCACTGCGGCCGCGAGGCTGCGCGAAAAAACCGAAAAAGGATAAGACCATGAGTGTTGCTGACATCGCCCAAACCATGCAGTCCAAGTTCAACGCCAGCGCCGCTGCAGGCCTGGATCTGGTATTCCAATTCAACATCGAAGATGGCGAGAACTACGCGCTGATCGTCAAAGACGGCACCTGCGCCCTCGAGCAAGGCGACAACCCGAACGCCAACGTGACCCTGATCATGGACAGCGAAACCCTCAAGGGCATCGTCAGTGGCGAAACCGACGGCATGCAGGCCTTCATGGCTGGCAAGCTGCGCGCCGAAGGCGACATGATGCTGGCGATGAAGCTGGGCGAACTGTTCCCGGTCTGATCGGCGAGCTGAGCGCAAAACACGAAAACCGGAGTCCTGGCACTCCGGTTTTTTATTGCTTGCGCACAAGCGAAAGGTCAGGTCGAAAATGACTGATTAGGCAGTTTGATCGAGGTGCAACACGCCCGCCTATAACGGCGCGTATTGCTTGTGACAGCCAGGGTGCAGCATTAGATTAGCCAATTATCTGGGGCACCCATCATAAGTAGAAGGGATAAGCATGGCGCTCACTGACCAATCCACCCGTATCCGTACTGGCGAAGAACTCGATGCTGCCGTCATCGACACCTACCTGAAAGCCAATATTCCAGGCCTGAGCGGTGAAGCGAAGATCAGCCAGTTCCCCGGCGGCGCTTCGAACCTGACCTACCTGATCGAGTACCCGCAGCAGGAGTTCGTCCTGCGCCGCCCGCCCTTCGGCCACAAGGCCAAGTCGGCGCATGACATGGGCCGCGAGTACCGCATCCTCAATCAGCTCAATGCCGGTTTCCCCTACTGCCCGAAAGCCTACGTCCACTGCACCGACGAGTCGGTGATCGGCGCCGAGTTCTACGTGATGGAGCGGGTCAAGGGCATCATCCTGCGCTCTGAAATGCCGGCCGAGCTGAACTTCAGCGCCGAGCAGACCGCCGCGCTGTGCAAGAGCTTCATCGACAAGCTGGTGGAGCTGCACAACGTCGACTACAACGCCTGCGGCCTGGGCGACCTGGGCAAGCCTGAAGGTTATGTCGAGCGCCAGATCAAGGGCTGGAGCGATCGCTACGAGAAGGCCCTGACTCCGGACGCGCCGAGCTGGGAGCCGGTCAAGGCCTGGCTCAACGACAAGATGCCGGCCGACCACCACAAGCCGGGCATCGTGCACAACGACTACCGCTTTGATAACGTGATCCTCGACCCGAACAACCCGATGCAGATCATCGGCGTGCTCGACTGGGAGATGACCACCATCGGCGATCCGCTGATGGATCTGGGCAACACTCTGGCCTACTGGATCGAAGCCGGCGACCCGGCGCCAGTGCAACTGATGCGCCGCCAGCCAAGCAACGCGCCGGGCATGCTCACGCGCCAGCAGTTCGTCGACTACTACGCCGAAAAAGCCGGCATCGAGATCAAGAGCTTCGACTTCTACTACACCTACGGCCTGTTCCGCCTGGCCGGCATTGTGCAGCAAATCTACTACCGCTTCTATCACGGCCAGACCCAGGACAAGCGCTTCGCCCAGTTCATTCACATGAACAAGCTGCTGGAGCAGATGTGCCTGCAGGTCATCGGTAAATCCACTCTCTAACCCGGGGTAATCACAATGTCCAAGACCCAACTGTTCGACCTCGACGGCAAGATCGCCTTCGTTTCCGGCGCCAGCCGTGGCATCGGCGAGGCCATCGCCAAGTTGCTGGCCCAGCAAGGCGCCCACGTGATCGTTTCCAGCCGCAAGATCGACGGCTGCCAGGCCGTGGCCGATGCCATCACCGCCGAGGGTGGCAAGGCCACTGCCATCGCCTGTCACATCGGCGAGATGGAGCAGATCACCAACGTCTTCGCGCAGATCAAGGAACAGTTCGGTCGCCTCGACATCCTGGTCAACAACGCCGCGACCAACCCGCAGTTCTGCAACGTGCTGGACACCGACCTCTCCGCCTTCCAGAAGACCGTGGACGTGAACATTCGCGGCTACTACTTCATGTCCATCGAAGGCGGCAAGCTGATGAAGGAAAACGGCGGCGGCTCGATCATCAACGTCGCCTCGATCAATGGCGTCTCCCCCGGCGAGTTCCAGGGCATCTACTCGGTGACCAAGGCTGCGGTGATCAGCATGACCAAGGTGTTCGCCAAGGAATGCGCGCAGTTCGGCATCCGCTGCAACGCCCTGCTGCCCGGCCTGACCGACACCAAGTTCGCCTCAGCGCTGACCAAGAACGACGCCATCCTCAAGCACGCCCTGCAACGTATCCCGCTAAAGCGCGTGGCCGACCCGAGCGAGATGGCTGGCACGGTGCTGTATCTGGCCAGTGACGCCTCCAGCTACACCACCGGCGTGGCGCTGAACGTGGACGGCGGCTTCCTCTCCTGAGGTCGATGGCATAAACGACAAAGGCACCTTACAGGTGCCTTTTTTGTAGTGCGCGCCTTACGCACCGCAGATGGGTTCGGTCTATCGGTGCGCACGGCGCACACTACTTCCGCCACACTCTGCTGCCGCTTACCAATCCTTCAACGCGGCTTCGGCTGCCGGGTTCATCGGTTCAGCCAGCAAACCGGTCGGCGTCAGGCTGACGCTATAGACGGCATCGGCAGCAATCGGCAGATAGGTCACTCGCAGCGCCTGCGGGTCGAACAGCAGCAGATCACGCTGGCTCAGCCGCAGCCAACGCCACAGGTCCACACCATAGGGGCTTTCGGCCAACTGCACGCGACCGTGTTGCGCCAGCGCCTGCTGCTCGATGGCCAGAAAACGCCCTGACAGACGCTCCAGGCGATAACCCGGCTCAAGGCCAATCAGCTCGGCCAGACCTTTCCAGCGAATCAGCCGACCATCGAGCTGCCACATGTCGCCCTCCAGGGTAACCGTGCGCTCGCGCCCACCTTCGAGCAACGTCACCTGATAGCGCTGCGGGCCGTCGGCCTTGAAGCTCAGCGTCACCAAGGGCTTGCCCTGCTGCAATGGCTCATAGGCATACAGATCGTAAGCCACCAGGCCCACCAGCCCTGCCAACGCGAGAAATGCCAGACCACAGGTGCCACGCAACCAGCCGAGGAACCAGCCCGTATTGAGCAGAATGCGCAATGCCACCAGCAGCGCCAATACGGCCAACAGCGCCACGGCCCAGGCCAACCCGTCGTATTGCATCGATTGCGTTCCTTCTATGGCGAAATCCCGGCATTATGCGCAGCTCTCTCCACGACGAACAGCCAGCAGGCTGCGCATTCGCCCACAAGTCGACACTTTAAATATGCCCTTCGCTCTCGAGCTCGCCATCGACCCCGGCACACTGGCCATTCTCGCCCTGGTCGCCTTCATCGCTGGTTTTATCGACGCCATTGCCGGTGGCGGCGGTCTGCTGACCATCCCCGCCCTGCTCACTGCCGGCCTGCCACCGCACCTGGTGCTGGGTACCAACAAGCTGTGCGCCACCTTTGGCTCAGGCACCGCCGCCCTGACCTTCTACCGGCGCAAGCTGTTCGACCCGAAGCAATGGCGTAACGCGTTGTTGGCAACCCTGATCGGTGCCCTGGCTGGCGCTGTCATCGCGCACTGGATGCCAGCCGCCTGGCTCAATCAGATGTTGCCAGTGATCGTCTTCGCTTGCGGTCTGTATCTATTGTTCGGCCGCATGCCGGAGGCACCGGCCGAGCACGACCTGCCGATCGCTCGTGGCCGGCAGTGGCCACAGGGGCTGGGGCTAGGTTTCTACGATGGCGTGGCTGGCCCTGGCACCGGGGCGTTCTGGACGGTCAGCAGCCTGCTGATGTACCCACTCGACCTGGTACGTGCCAGTGGCGTCGCACGCACCATGAACTTCGTCAGCAACGCGGCTGCGTTAGCGGTGTTCATCGCATTCGGCCAGGTGGCCTGGGTACTCGGCCTGAGCATGGGCGCTGCACTGACGGTCGGCGCCTTTCTCGGCGCGCGCACGGCGATTGGCGGCGGCTCGAAATTCATCCGCCCGGTATTCATCGCTGTGGTTCTGGCGCTTACCGCCCGCCTGGTCTGGCAGCACTGGGTCGGTTAACTCCGCCAGGACATAGCATCGTGCAGGAGCAGCTTCAGCCGCGAAATGGTCGGTGAAATTCGCGGCTGAAGCYGCTCCTACATGAGGAGTGCTAAGTCGGCAGCGTCGGCTCGGGCAGACCGAGGCGGCGCGCGACGTAGAGGTCGATCAGATGGCGAGCGATGGAGCGCGACGCCGGTAATGGCGGCAAGTCATCGACACGGAACCAGCGCGCATCCTCGATTTCGTCTTCCTGCATGACGATATCGCCACCGGCATATTCGGCATGGAAGCCGAACATCAGCGAATGCGGAAACGGCCAGCCCTGGCTGCCGATGTACTGCAGATTCTTCACCTCGAGACCGACTTCCTCACGGACCTCACGTGCCACGCAATGCTCCACCGACTCGCCTGGTTCGACAAAGCCTGCCAGGGTGCTGTAGACCCCTGTCACGAAACGCGGCGAGCGCGCCAGAAGGACCTCGTCTCCACGCGTCACTAGCACGATCATGCTCGGTGAGATACGCGGATAGTGCTGCGATTCGCAGCTGTCGCAACGCATCGCCCGCTCACCAGGAAGCTGACGAGTCGGTGCACCGCAGCTGCCGCAATAGCGGTGTTCGGCATACCAGGTGCCAATCTGCGCGGCGTAGGCCAGCATGCGGAAGGTTTCTGCTTCGCCCTGCAGCATGAACTGACGCAGGCTCTGCCAGGTGCAGCCCTCCAGGGTGGCCGAAGGCTTGAGTTGCAACAGGTAAACGGCATCCTCACCGAAATGACCGATACCCTGCTCGCCGAGAATCGGCAGATCCTGGCGCTTGACCCAGTCACGCGGAAATAGCACACCATTGCTGTCGGCGAGAAAATGCTGCTGGTTGTAGAGCAGTGCCCAGCCGCCTGGTTGAGCAGGATCGAGAAAGGTATTGCGCCAGACCATCAGGCCGCCACCGGCATACCCAGCGCCTTGACGCTTTCCTCAGCCAGATCAAGCACGCTGGGACGGGTTTCCGGACGCATCACAGCGCCGGCTTCCAAGTAATACTCAAGGCTGCTCAGGGCATCCGCCAAGGTTTCCAGCATCTGTTCCGACGGCATTTGCGCGGACTCGAGCATGCGCGCCTGGATATAGTCGGCGCAGGCACCGACCAGCATCGCGGCGCGGCGCTGCTCGAGGAACCACAAGCCACCCCGCACGGCCTGCAAGCTGAACGGCACGTTGGACAGGTGCATCTTGTCGCCAGCCGATTCCAGATACGCAGTGATCGCGCGTTTAGCCAGAGCCAAACCGGCCTGAGCCTCATCGACCACCACGATACGGGCTTCGTTGAGTTGATGAGTGGCGAAAGAGTCGGCCTCATTGCCCGGCTCGACAGCAGCCGGCCTGAGATCGCGACCCTCGCCACGTTCCAGGCTGGCCACCATACCTTCGACATAGAGCACGGCATCAGCCAGCTTGTGCAGTTGCTCCGCCTGCGGCGGCGTGTCTTCACTCCAGGCGGCAACCTGCGGCAGCTGAGCACCGAGCGAGTTGCCGGCAGAATTCAAACCGACCATGCCCAGGGTCTTGGCCAATTTGCCCAGCAACGCATGCAGGGTGCCCAGGGTTTCACCTTGCAAGGTGCCACGCTCGAGCAGGTCGAGCATGTCCTTGACGCTGGCCAGCTCTTCGCGAATCGCCGTGGATAGCGAGCGCATCACCGCCTTGCCCGGCCCAGCGAGTCGCTGGTATTCCTCTTCCAGCAAGTGGTCGGTGAACGGCAGCGGCGTGAGGCCGAACACTTCGCGCATAGCAGTGGCGTGCGGGCCATGACTGTCGGCGAGCGCGACCAGATACAGCAACTCTTTCAACAAGCTGCGCGGCGCCTCGTACTGTGGGTTGCCGAGCATCAGCTTGAGCTCGCGATCCACTCGCGAAAACAGCTGCTTGCGCGATTTGCGCGCTAGCAGTTGACCGTCGCACTGTGCCTCGATGGCCGCGGCACCAATCCAGCACATGCGCCCACGCGGCTCGTTGGCGAACAGGCTGTCCAGGCGCGCCATGGCACGCACCATCAGCTTGAGGCTGGCCTGCGGATTCTGCTCACGGATAAAACCGAGCAGTCCGACCTGATACATGTGACGCAGGCGCTTGCCTTCGCTCAGCTTGGCCGCGCCATCGAGTGGCTGAGTAGCCGTGTGCGGCCGCGCATGATCGAGGCGAACGCTGAAGAAGAAACTCTCCGGCAGCGGCTGCTGCGCGCCGGCCTGACGTAAATCGTTGATCGCCGGCAGCAACAGTTCAGGCATTTCCTGGCGATGGGCGTCGACGTTTTCCAGATAGCGGCGCAGCACATGCAGGGCATTGCTCAGAGCCGAGAGCTGCGCGTCGCGCTCCTCACCAGCACCAGCGGGAATGTCAGTGGCCTGATCCAGCACTTCCTGAGCCAGCAGTTCGGCGCCGGCCAGCTCGATCAGATTGAGCGTGCCGCGAACCTGGTGCAGGCTTTCCACCGCTTGCTGCAACAGACTGCCGTTGTGCCGCTCGGCGATGAAATGCTCCAGGCTCTGCTCGGCCTCTTCCATGGTGACGAACAGCTCGTCGCGCACCAGATTCAGGGATGTGGCTCCACTTACCATGCTCTAGGCCTCGCAGCGAACATCAGCGAATACGGCATCAGTCGGCGAACTCCGGCTTCTGCTTGGTCATGTGCGCCGCCATGGCCAGGCGCAGGTCTTCCGATTGCAGCATGGCGGCGTTCCAGGTGGCGATGTATTCAAGGCCATCGTCGACCCGGTGATCGCGCATATAGCGAATCATTTCCTTGGTGCCACGCACGGCAATCGGCGACTTGGCGGCGATTTGTGCGGCGATTTCCATCACCCCGGCCAGCAGCGCCTCCTGATTTTCATAGGTGCGATTGACCAGGCCGATACGGGCAGCTTCAGTGCCATCGATGTTGCGCCCGGTGAAGGCCAGCTCGCGCATCATGCCGTCGCCGATGATGCGCGGCAGACGCTGCAGGGTACCGACATCGGCAGCCATGCCCATGTCGATCTCCTTGATCGAGAACTGCGCATCGAGCGTGGAATAACGCATGTCGCAAGCGCTGATCAGGTCGATGGCACCGCCGATGCAATAGCCCTGAATGGCAGCCAGCACTGGCTTGCGGCAGTTGTCTACGGCGTTGAAGGAGGCTTGCAGCTCGAGAATCTTGCGGCGAAGTGCCGTGGCGTTGCGACCAACGTCCTTGCCCAGCTGAGCGCCGACCGAGGCCAGCAGCATCAGGTCGATGCCCGAGGAAAAGTGTTTGCCAGCACCGGAGAGCACCACGACACGAACCGCATCGTTGTCATCGACCCACTGGAAGATCTCGATGATCTCGCGCCAGAAATCGGCATTCATGGCGTTGATCTTGTCCGGACGGTTGATCTGCACATAGGCGATCTTGTCCGCCAGCTCGACGCGGAAGGCTTTGTAGTCGGACATGGCAGGCATCCTCAGCCGCGGCTCGGCAGCACAGTAACAATTTTGTGATTAATAACCGAGCAACTATAACAAGCGCGCCATAAAAGTCGATGCTTGCCACTGTGACGCAGGGCACGCCCCGGACGTTAACAACCGCTTTGAATGTCAGAGATAAGAGATTGATCTGTCGAGGATCTTGCTCCCCGACAGATCCACGGCAGGATTACTCCACCAGGCAATCCACGCTGTACTCACCCGCCTCGGTCTGCAAACCGTGCACGTCGATATCGAACCCTGGGAAGGCCTGGTCGAACGTCCGCGCGAACGCCAGGTAGTCGAGAATCGAGCGCGTGGCCGCCGTGAAGCGCTCGCCTGGCATGATCAACGGAATACCCGGCGGGTAAGGCACCAGCATCACCGCCGCGATACGCCCCTGCAATTGATCGATGGGTACCGCCTCGACCTCGCCGCGCACCAGGCGGTCGTAGGCATCAGCCGGTTTGATGGCCAGCTCAGGCAGCGCCGTGTACATGCTTTTCAGCGCTTTGGCCGTGGCGTTCTCGCGGTAGCAGCCATGCAGCGCGTCGCACAGGTCACGCAGGCCCATACCCTGATAGCGCCCGCCGCCCGTGTGGGCGATGGAGGGCAGTACATCGATCAACGGCAGATTGGCGTCGTAGCTGCGCTTGAACTCCAGCAGCTCGGTCAGCAGCGTGCTCCACTTGCCTTTGGTGATGCCCATGGAGAACAGCACCAGGAAGGAGTACAGGCCGGTTTTCTCCACCACCAGCCCACGCTCCCAGAGGAACTTGCTGACCACCGCAGCGGGAATGCCCTGCTGCTCCAGCTTGCCGGCGGCATTGAGGCCGGGCATCACCAACGTGACCTTGATCGGATCGAGCAGCACATAGTCATCGGCCACTTCGCCGAAGCCATGCCAGTCGGCGTCCGGTTGCAACACCCAGTCGGAGGTCTTCAGGCTGTCGGCGCCATCGGCCTCACCCGGCTGCCAGATACTGAACCACCAGTCCTCGGCGCTCAGGTTGCGCCGCACATTGGCCAGAGCGCGGCGGAAGCTCAGCGCCTCGTCGAAGGTTTCCTGGATCAGCGAACGGCCGGCAGGTCCTTCCATCATCGCCGAAGCTACATCCAGCGAGGCGATGATGCCGTACTGCGGCGACGTGGAGATGTGCATCATGAAGGCTTCGTTGAAACGGTCGCGGTCCAGCTGACGCTGCCCGCCATCCTGCACGTGAATCATCGAGGCCTGGCTGAAGGCTGCCAGCAGCTTGTGCGTCGAATGCGTGGTGAACACCAACGGTGAATGCTCATCGTACTGGGTGCCCATACCATAGCGGCCAGCGTAGAACTCGTGGAAAGCGGCGTAGGCGTACCAGGCTTCGTCGAAGTGCAGCACCTCGACCGAGTCACCCAGCGCCTGCTTGACCATTTCAGCGTTGTAGCAAAGCCCGTCATAGGTGGAGTTGGTCACCACCGCCAGCTTGACCTTGGGCGCACGACCGCGCGCCAGCGGGCTGGCGTCGATCTTGGCCTGGATCGACGCTTTGCTGAACTCGGAGAGCGGAATCGGCCCGATGATCCCCAGTTCATTGCGCTCGGGGCAGAGATACAGCGGGATCGCGCCGGTCATGATGATCGAGTGCAGGATCGACTTGTGGCAGTTGCGATCCACCAGCACCAGGTCATCGCGGCCGACCATCGAATGCCAGACGATCTTGTTCGCCGTCGAGGTCCCGTTGATCACGAAGAAGGTGTGGTCGGCACCGAAGTTACGCGCCGCGCGCGCCTCGGCTTCGGCCAGCGGGCCAGTGTGGTCAAGCAGCGAGCCCAGCTCCGGCACCGACACCGACAAATCCGAACGCAGTGTGTTTTCACCGAAGAACTGGTGGAAGGCCTGGCCCACCGGACTCTTGCGATAGGCTACGCCACCACCATGACCAGGCGTGTGCCAGGAATAGTTGGATTGCGCGGTGTGCTGCACCAGCGCCTTGAAGAACGGCGGTAGCAGGCCATCAAGGTAGTTGTGCGCCGCACGCGCCACCTGCCTGGCGAGGAACGACACAGTGTCTTCGTAGAGATAGAGGATGCCGCGCAGGTGGTTGAGATCGGCCATGGCTTCGGCCGGCGCGTTCTCGATGGTGACCTGCTCGCCCAGGGCGAAGATCGGCAACTGCGGTGCGCGCACTCGCGCCACGCGGATCAGCTCGACCATGTCCTGCAACAGGCGGCTGTTCTCCCCCGCTCCCTCGGCGGCCACAAGGATGCAGGCCAGGCCGTGGTGGGTGGACGCGACAATGCGCCCCTCAGCGGCGCTCGCCGTGGGCAGAATGCTGAAACCGTCCTGGGTAAGCTCCTGAGCGATGGCGCGCACACGATCACCGGCCACAGTGTCGGCCTTGATATCGCGATGCACGATTAGGACGGGAAACTTGAGATCTTTATACATTGTGACGTCCTGAAGGCTGGCAGGCTTGGCCTGCCCATCACCTCAGGGTAGAGGCTCCCCCCGATCGGCGGAACCCCCTGTGCATCACGCTATAAGAAAAGGTCGCAATTGCGCTGTTCGGTTATTCCGGCGCTTTTTCCAACTGCGCCCACAGCGACGGGCCGCCTGCGGATTTTTCGATCACGGCCAGACGCGCCATGTGCGCCGCTAGTTCGTCTTCGCTGGCGCGAATGACGCGAGTACGCGGACGCGATGCGTCAAGACGGCGAATCGGCGTGGCCTGCTGACGCCCGCTGCCATCACCATCGGAGCCTTCACCGGCCAGGGACAGATTGGTCTGCCCGCCAGTCATCGCCAGGTAGACGTCGGCGAGAATCTCCGAGTCGAGCAAGGCGCCGTGCAGTTCGCGGTTGGAGTTGTCGACGCCGTAACGCTTGCACAGCGCATCGAGGCTGTTGCGCTGCCCCGGATGACGCTCGCGCGCCATCATCAGGGTATCGAGCACCGAGCAATAATCACTGACGTCGGCGCGCTCGCTTTGCCCCAACAAGGCAAATTCGTTGTTGATGAAACCAACGTCGAACGCCGCGTTGTGGATGATCAGTTGGGCGCCCTTGATGAACTCGTAGAATTCATCGGCGACTTCCTTGAAGCGTGGCTTGTCGGCCACGTATTCGTTGGTAATGCCGTGAACCGCGATGGCGCCTTCGTCGATTTCACGATCGGGGTTGAGGTAAACGTGGAAGTGACGCCCGGTCAGACGGCGGCCCAGCAATTCGACACAACCGATCTCGATGATGCGGTGCCCGTCGGTGACCGGCATACCCGTGGTTTCGGTATCCAGCACTACGTAGCGTTTGACGGTGTTCTCGGTTGTCACGCCTTGCCTCTCTCATCTATTCGGGTTGCCGCACACTCAGCGCAGCATCTTAACTCAGGTGCTGAATAACCGCTCAGCGCGCCGCACGCACGTCGTCGACGCCGCGATTGGCCAACTGGTCCGCACGCTCGTTGCCGGGGTGACCAGTATGCCCGCGCACCCACTGCCAGCTCACTTGATGGCGATTCACTTCCTCATCCAGCTTCTGCCAGAGATCGGCGTTTTTCACCGGCTCTTTCGAAGCGGTCTTCCAGCCGCGCTTCTTCCAGTTCGGCAGCCATTCCTGGATACCCTTCATCACATACTGCGAGTCGGTCACCAGCTTGACCGAGCACGGCCGGGTCAGCGCGATCAGGCCGGCAATCGCCGCCATCAGCTCCATGCGGTTGTTGGTGGTATTGGGGTCTCCGCCCCAGAGTTCCTTCTCCACACCTTTGTACACCAGCAGCGCGCCCCAACCTCCGGGGCCAGGATTGCCCTTGCAGGCACCGTCGGTGTAAATCACCACATCATGGTTTTCAGACATTCATAAGCTCTGTACAGAATTGTTTGGCCGGAGTCTGGCCGGCAGCAAATTGCCGCAATCAGTTGTCGAGATCACGCCGACTGACCTTCGCCACTGGCATCGGCAGCAACTTGCCCATCGGCTCGCGGCGCGACTGCCGCAACGGACGCAAACCAACCACCAACTTGCGTGCTACCAACAGGTAACAACCGGCGCCCGGCAACTGCCAGGCATCGCCCCAGCTCTCCATTCGCAGCAGGCGCGTTTGCCAGGCCAGCGAAGCGAGCGGCGGACGATAGCACCCGAACCGCCGTTTCTCCAACGCAAAGCCCAGCAAACTCAGCCAGTCGCCGACACGGCTCGGGGCGATGCAACGTGCCTTGGCCAAACCGTCCCGGGCAAACAGGCGACGCACGCCCCAGGCGCTCCAGGGGTGAATACCCAGAATCAACAGATGCCCGCCAGGTCTGACGCTGCGCGCCGCCTCACGCAACAGGCCGTGGGGTGACAGGCTGAAATCCAGGCCATGTTGCAGCACCACCACGTCGGCAGCGTGCTCGCCCAGCGGCCAGGACTGCTCTTCGCAGACGATCTGCACGCCTGGCATCGGCGCGCCAAGGCGCACGTTGTGCTGGATCTGTCCCGCTTTGGGCGGCCCCTCCGCACCAGGGCCGTAGTTCACCAGATAACCACCGAAAAAACGCGCCAGCTCCTCTTCCAGCAAGCGCCGCTCTTCCTCCAGCAACAGTTGGCCGAGCGGCCCGGCAAGCCAGTCGCGCGCCTCGCCGATAAGCTTGAGCCACTCAGGGTCGGCCTGGGCGAATGCCTCATCAGTCATCGCTGCCTCCGCATGACAGGTTCTGCATGTCGTGTCTAAGATGCACCTTTATCACCAGCTTAGCGACCCGCAATGATTCAGATCGACGCGCTGCCCGCCTTCAATGACAACTATATCTGGCTGCTGCAGGACGCCCGCAGCAAGCGCTGCGCCGTGGTCGACCCCGGCGACGCGGCGCCGGTCATGGCCTGGCTGGAGGCCCGTCCTGACTGGACGCTCAGCGACATCCTGATCACCCACCACCACTTCGATCATGTCGGCGGTGTCGAAACACTGAAGAAAGCCACCGGCGCACGTGTCGCCGGCCCGGCGGCGGAGAAGATCCCGGCCCGTGACCTCGATCTGAACGACAACGACGAGATCGACGTGCTCGGCCTGCGCTTCCAGGTCATGGCCGTGCCTGGCCACACGCTCGGTCATATCGCTTACTACCACGCCGGACAGGACCTGCTGTTCTGTGGTGATACCCTGTTCGCAGGCGGATGTGGCCGCCTGTTCGAAGGCACCCCGCAACAGATGCATCAGTCTCTCAGCCGCCTGGCGGCCCTGCCCGCCCGTACCCTTGTGTACTGCACCCACGAATACACCTTGAGCAACCTGCGCTTCGCCCACGCCGTCGAGCCGGACAATGCGCGCTTGAACGAACGCCTGGCCGAAGTGAGCCGCTGGCGCGACGAAGGCCGCATCAGCCTGCCGTCGAACATCGAACTGGAACTGGCCACCAATCCTTTCCTGCGTGCTGGCGAACCTTCGGTCGTCGCTGCGACCAACGGACGCGACGACCTCCAGTCGAGCGAGCCAAGCGCCGTATTCGCTAGCCTGCGCGCCTGGAAAGACAACTTCTAGCTGCTGAGAAAAAGGTCGACAGGCCCGCAAAAGACCAGTCCAGGACTGGTGAAAACTTGACCAGCACCGCCTCGATTCCTAGAATCGCCCGAATTTTTCGTCGGGATGAACACCTCAGCCAATGCCTTTATCATCACGCAAGCCATTGAATATAAAGGCATTGGCGCGAAGCTCTCGAGCGCTCGCAGTGATGTGTTGCATGATCCTGGCCGGTTGTCAGAGCCTGCCCAGCGACACCCCGGATCGATCTGCCGATACCTCCCGCGCCATCGGCATGGAACGTGAGCCCGAGTGGCTCAGCAGCGAAGTCAAACCCCGCGAATACACCGATATCTGGGAGCGCATGCGCGACGGCTTCAAGCTGCAGGATCAGATAGGCATCAACCCGCGCATCGAGCGCGTACGCCTGTGGTACGCCAGCAATCCGAAGCATGTCGACACCGTCAGCGAACGTAGCGCCCCCTATATCCACTACATCGTCGAACGCCTGGCTGAACGCGACATGCCGATGGAGCTGGCGCTGCTGCCGGTGATCGAAAGCGCTTACGACCCACAGGCCTATTCTTCGGCGCACGCGGTAGGCCTCTGGCAGTTCATTCCGTCTACCGGCCGTTACTACAACCTGCGCCAGACCAACTGGTATGACGGTCGCCGCGACGTCACCGCCTCGACCCAGGCCGCACTCAACTATCTCAGCCGCCTGCACGAAATGTTCAACGGCGACTGGTTACTCGCCCTGGCTGCCTACAACGCTGGCGAAGGCCGCATCAGTCGCGCCATCGAACGCAACGAGAAGCTCGGCCTGCCCAGCGACTACTGGAACCTGTCGCTGCCCAAGGAAACCGAAGACTATGTGCCCAAGCTACTGGCGCTGTCACAGGTGATCCTGACGCCGGAAGCCTATAACGTGACCCTCTCGCCGATCGCCAACGAACCCTACTTCGAACAGATCGCGATCAAGCAGCACATGGATCTGGCCCGCGTCGCCAAACTGGCCGACCTGGATGAACAGGAACTGCTGCAGCTCAACCCGGCCTATAAGCGCGGCATTACCCTCGATGGCCCGCAACATCTGCTGGTACCAACCGACAAAGCCGAGATGCTCAGCGCCAACCTGGCCTTGATGAAACCGCAGGAAATGGTCGACTGGCAGAGTTACACCGTGCGCTCCGGCGATAGCCTGCACGCCATTGCCAATCGTCATCACCTCTCAGTGAACATGCTCAAGGACGTCAATCGCCTGAGCAGCAACAACCTGAGCATCGGCCAGGTACTGACCATTCCAGGCAAACCTGGCACGCAGCCGAGCGAGCCGCTGTATCAACAGCGCGACACCGCGCAGAGCGTGGCCAGCCGGACCTATCAAGTGAAGAATGGCGACAACCTGTGGCAGATCGCTCGCGCCAACCAGGTCGCCGTGCATGATCTGAAGCGCTGGAACAAGCTGCAGGGCAATGATTTGAAAGTCGGCCAGGTGCTCACCCTGGCCGCCGCCGATAGCAGCGCGCGTGTCGCCAGCACCGCTCGCAGCACCTCCACCTCGCGCGACAAGGCCACCTACTACCGCGTGCAGCACGGTGATTCGCTGTACGTGATCGCCAAGCGCTTCAAGATCGACCTCAAGCGCCTGCAAGCCTGGAACCCTCGCAGCAGCAAGCTGCAGCCAGGGGAAATGCTGACCCTCTATCTACCGTGATCAGCGCTTGCTGATCGCCTCCAGGCAACGCCCCGCCAATTGCATGAAGCGCTGAAACGCCACGAACTGCTCATGCCGCAGCGCCCGCCCGGACAGCCGACTGTCGGCATATAGCACGCCGATTTCCCGCGTACCCGCGATAATCGGCGCGATGAAGAACATGCCAGCGCCAAGGCTGCGCCGAATCGGCTGGGTCACCAGCTCGGCCAGGTTGTAGCTGGCGGGCACCCCCATCCAGATCGCCTCACGATGGCGCAGCGCATAACTGAAGATATGCGGCTGCTCTACCTGCTCGGCTGGCAGTACGAACTCTTCCAGCCATTGCTGCGACTTTTCACCGATCACCCGCTTGGCGCGGAAGCGGCTCTGTCCGTCGGCCAGCACCGTAAGCATCACCCGCTCCAGGCCAGCGCCTCGATGCAGGCCTTTGAGCAAGGTATCGAGCACCAGCCCGAGATCGGCCCTGGCATTGACCATCAGACCGAGGTCCTGCAATGCCTGCTGCATCACCAGCAGATCCGGCTGCAGCAAACGCGCACGACGCTCTTCCTGCTGCTGAAGAATCTGCTCGGGATCGGTATTGGGAATCAGCCGGCACAACTTGCTGGCACCGAAGGTCGAGGCGACCTTGACCGCCTCATCCGCACTGGCCAGCACCTGCTGCAGGGTTTCCTCCGGAGTCAGCTCGATAAACGCCGCCACCTTACCCAGCACGCCCTCCATTTCCGCACAATCCCAGCCACCCAGCGCCGCCTCGCTGATTCGCACGCCCAACTGTACGGCGTAGGCAGCTGGATCATGCTGGCTGGCGCCTGCCTGGGCGAGGATGGCGGTTTCGCCCAGGTTCCAGCTTTTCAGCAACGCCTGGGTAAGTTGACGAAAGCTGGCCCCGAGCACCTCACGCACCGTTTCATCGACATCGACACCAGGGCGCTCAAGGGCATCGGCCAGTTCATCAGCCTGCGCCCCACCACAGCCCCAGAACGCCAGCTCGCCCAGGTGATGGAGCAGTGCAGCGATGAATACCTCTTCGGTGTGCCCGGAAATGACATAGCCAGCAAGGTTGCGCGCCTGCACCGCGGCATGGAAAGAACGCGCGAGCAATGTCTGCAACTGCTCGCGCGGCGCACGAGTGAGCAGCCCGTCGATCAGGCTCACAGAGAGGCTGATCAGGCGCACATTGTCGAAGCCGATCAGCACAATGGCTCGCGAGATGGTCTTGATGGTTTCCTGGGACGGGTTGTAGTAAACGCTGTTGCCGACCCGCAGCACCTTGCTGGTCAGCGCCGCATCACGTAGCAACACATCGGCCAACTGCTGCACTGAGGCAGAATCCTGCTGCGCAAGGCGTTGCAGATCCTGCACGACGGCAGCCAGCGCGGGCAGTTCGGCTTGGTTCAGGCGATCGATCCATGACTGCAAACCATGGCTTCGTTCCGACAAATTCGTACCCTCATGGCGTGTCCCTGAAGTGTATGTCATCGCGTGGTAACCGCCCGCCCACCGCTGCACTCTTTTTCCTGTCCATACAAGCTGTTACTGTACCGCCCCAGAGCCCAAACGCCGCCATGGATCGGATCTCACGCCCGATGCGTCCCCTCCTCCTGCTGTTCCTCAGCCTGGCCTTGAGCTTTCCCGCCTCTGCGACTATCAGCGAGAGCCACGGCTACGCCCAGTTCGGGACACTCAAGTACCCTGCCAGCTTCAGTCATTTTGACTGGGTCAACCCCGATGCGCCCAAAGGTGGCACGTTGCGCATCATGGCGTCCGGTACTTTCGATACGCTCAACCCCTACACCCTCAAGGGCAGCAGCCCGATCTCGACCGCGCATTTCCTGCAGTACGGCGCCAATGAGCTGAATGAACCCTTGATGGTCGGCACGGGCGCTTACGATCCTTCCGGCGATGAGCCAGCCTCCAGTTACGGCCTGATCGCCAAAAGCGTCGAGTACAGCGAAGATCGCAGCTGGGTGGTGTTCAATCTGCGCCCCGAAGCGCGCTTTCACGATGGCAAGCCGATCACCGCCTACGACGTAGCCTTCTCCTATCGCCTACTGCGCAATGACGGCCATCCGCAGTACCGCACCAACCTGCAGGAGGTGAAGCGCGTCGATATCCTCGGTCGTCACCGCATCCGCTTCGTCTTCAAGCGCGCCGGCAATCCGCTGCTGATCCTGCGTCTGGGCGAACTGCCGGTGCTGCCGCAGCACTACTGGAAAGATCGCGACTTCAAAAGCACAACATTCGAAGCCCCGCTGGGCAGCGGCCCATATCGCATCGTCCAGGTCGTGCCTGGCCGGCGCCTGGTGTTCGAACGGGTGAAGGACTGGTGGGGCAAGGATCTGCCGGTCAATCGTGGCAAGTACAACTTCGACCGCGTCGAAGTGGAGTTCTACCGCGACAACCATGTCGCCTTCGAGGCGTTCAAGGCTGGCGAATTCGACTTCTACATCGAGAACCAGGCAAAGAACTGGAGCAACGGCTACCGCTTCCCGGCCGTGATCCGCGGCGACGTGATTCGCGCCGAGATACCGCATCAGATCCCGACGCAGACCCAGGCACTGTTCCTGAACACGCGCCGCGAGCTGTTCAGCGACCGCAGGGTGCGCGAAGCGTTGGGGCTGATGTTCGATTTCGAGTGGACCAATCGCACGCTGTTCAACAATGCCTACGTACGCGCCGCCAGTTACTACCCCAACAGCGAATTCTCAGCCACCGGCAAACCCGAAGGCGCAGAGTGGCTGCTGCTGTCGCCTCACCGCGACAAGCTGCCCGCGCGCCTGCTCACCGAACCACTGACACAACCGGTAACCGATGGTCGCGGTATCCCCCGGGAAACCTTGCGCCGCGCCCTCGGTCTATTGGCCGACGCCGGCTGGAAGCCCTCCGGCCAGGAGTTGCGTAATGCTCGCGGTCAACGCCTCGAGTTCGAGATCATGCTGGTCAACCCCAGCCTCGAACGCATTCTCCAACCCTATATCGCCAACCTCGCCAGTATCGGCATACGCGCCAACCTGCGCACTGTCGACCGCGCCCAATACAAGCAACGCCTTGACCAGTTCGACTACGACATGATCCTGCTGACCCTGCCGCAAACCCTCAGCCCAGGCCTGGAACAATCGCTGTATTTCCATTCCAGCCAAGTGAACATCAGGGGCGGCAAGAACTATGCAGGCGTCAATGATCCGGTGGTCGACGAGATGATCGACAAACTGCTCTCGGCGCAGACGCGGGACGAACAGGTAGCAGCCGCACGGGCCCTTGATCGGGTCCTGCTCTGGCAGCACTACAGCATTCCCAACTGGTACATCAATTATCACCGCCTGGCGTACCGCAACCGGTTCGCCTTCGTCACCACGCCGCCCTACACCCTGGGCCTGCGCACCTGGTGGCTGAAGCCTACGGAGAACGCTCGATGACCCACCCGCTGCGCAGTTTCCTGCTCCACGGTAGCAGCCTCATTCTGCTCGGCCTGGCCGGCCTAACCTTCGCCGCCCCCAAGCATGCCGTCACCCTCTACGACGAGCCGCCCAAATATCCCGCCAACTTCACGCACTTCGAATACACCAACCCCGACGCGCCCAAGGGCGGTACCTTTCGCGAAGCGGGTTTCGGTGGCTTTGATAGCCTCAACCCCTTCATCAGCAAGGGCGTGGCAGCCGACGAGATCAATCTGATCTACGACACCCTTGCCGTGCAGAGCATGGACGAGCCGTTCACCGCCTATGGCCTGGTGGCAGAAAAGATCGAGAAAGCGCCTGACAACGCCTGGGTACGCTTCCTGATACGCAAGGAAGCGCGCTTCCACGACGGCACGCCGATCACCGCCGAGGACGTCAAGTTCACCTTCGATACGCTGATGGAAAAAGGCGCACCGATGTACCGCGGCTACTACGCCGATGTCGAAGAGGTGGAAGTGGAATCGCCGCACAGCGTGCGTTTCGTGTTCAAGCACGCCGGCAACCGCGAGCTGCCGCTGATCGTCGGCCAACTGCCGGTGCTACCCAAGCACTGGTGGGCCGAGCGCGACTTCGCCAAGAGCAATCTCGAGGTACCGCTGGGCAGCGGCCCATACAAGGTCGGTCGTGTTCAGGCTGGGCGCAGCATCCGCTACGAGCGGGTCGACGACTGGTGGGCCAAGGACCTGCCCGTGAGCCGCGGCTTCTACAATTTCGACAGCATCCAGATCGACTACTACCGCGACAACACCGTGGCCCTGGAAGCGCTGAAGGCCGGCCAGTTCGACTACTGGCTGGAAACCAGTGCGAAGAACTGGGCCACCGCCTACAACACCCCGGCGGTTGCCAACGGCCAGCTGATCAAGGAAGAAATCCAGAACCGCAACCCCACAGGGATGCAGGGTTTCATCTTCAACACCCGCCGTCCGCAGTTCCAGGATCGCCGCGTACGTGAAGCACTGGGCCTGCTGTACGACTTCGAATGGGCCAACAAACGCCTGTTCAACGGCGCCTATTTCCGCACCCGCAGCTACTTCGACAACTCCGAGCTGGGTTCGCAAGGGCTGCCCGGTGAAGACGAACTGAAGATCCTCGAGCCGCTGCGCGGTAAGATTCCAGCCGAAGTGTTCAGCGAGGAATTCCGTGTACCGGTCACCGACGGCAGCGGCATCATCCGCGAGCAACAGCGCCGCGCCTACCAACTGCTGCAACAGGCTGGCTGGCGTATCGATGGTGATCGCATGCTCGACGCCAGCGGCCAGCCGGTAAGTTTCGAGTTTCTGCTCGCGCAGACCGAATTTGAACGTGTGCTGCTGCCCTTCAAACGCAACCTGGCCGACCTCGGCATTGAGCTGGTGATCCGCCGCGTTGACGTTTCGCAGTACATCAACCGCCTGCGTTCGCGTGATTTCGACATGATCGTCGGTGGTTTCGGCCAGTCCAACTCGCCGGGCAACGAACAGCGTGAATACTGGCATTCTTCCAGCGCCGACAACCCTGGCAGCCGCAACTTCATTGGCCTCAAGGACCCGGCCATCGACCAGATCGTCGAAGGGCTGATCAACGCCGACTCGCGGCAACATCTGATCGCACACACCCGCGCCCTCGACCGCGTGCTGCTGTGGGGCTATTACGTGATCCCCAACTGGCACATCAAGACCTGGCGCGTCGCCTACTGGAATCGCTTCGAGCATCCGAAAGTGACGCCGCTCTACGATATCGGCCTGCACACCTGGTGGGTACGCCCAGGCCTGGAGCAGCCAAGCGAGGCCCAGCAGCAAGCCGCCGAACAAGCGACCGAAGAGGCGAAGCAATAACATGCTGGCCTATATCTTTCGCCGCCTGCTGCTGATCATCCCTACCCTGTTCGGCATTCTGGTCATCAACTTCATCATCATCCAGGCCGCCCCCGGCGGCCCGGTCGAGCAGATGATCGCCAAGCTGGAAGGTTTCGATGCGGCTGCCGGCGGCGCCACGGGACGTATCGGCGGCGGTGGCGCCGAAGTGTCGGTGGCCGGCTCCAACTACCGCGGCGCCCAGGGCCTCGACCCACAGCTGATCGCCGAGATCGAGAAAATGTACGGTTTCGACAAGTCGGCACCGGAACGTTTCTGGATCATGCTCAAGAACTACGCGCAGCTGGACTTCGGCTCCAGCTTCTTCCGCGACGCCCAGGTCATCGATCTGATCATCGAGAAGATGCCGGTGTCGATTTCACTCGGTCTCTGGAGCACCCTGATCATGTATCTGGTCTCCATCCCGCTGGGCATCGCCAAGGCCACCCGCCACGGCAGCGCCTTCGACGTCTGGACCAGTTCAGCGATCATCGTCGGCTACGCCATCCCGGCGTTCCTCTTCGCCATCCTGCTGATCGTGCTGTTCGCCGGCGGCAGCTACTGGGACTGGTTCCCGCTACGCGGCCTGACCTCGAACAACTTCGAGCAGCTCAGCCTCGGCGGCAAGATTCTCGATTACCTCTGGCACCTGGTACTGCCGGTCACAGCCCTGGTCATCGGCAACTTCGCCACCCTGACCTTACTGACCAAGAACAGCTTCCTCGACGAGATCAACAAACAGTACGTGGTGACCGCCCGCGCCAAGGGCCTGACCAACCACCGCGTGCTCTACGGGCACGTGTTCCGTAACGCCATGCTGCTGATCATCGCCGGCTTCCCCGCCGCTTTCATCGGCATCTTCTTCACCGGCTCCCTGCTGATCGAGGTGATCTTCTCGCTCGACGGCCTGGGCCTGATGAGCTTCGAGGCGGCGATCAACCGCGACTATCCGGTGGTGTTCGGGACCCTGTTCATCTTCACCTTGCTGGGGCTGATCGTGAAATTGATCGGTGACATCACCTACACCCTGGTCGATCCACGCATCGACTTCGAAAGTCGGGAGGGTTGAGCATGAAACTATCCCCTCTCAATCAGCGCCGCTTCGACCGTTTCAAGGCGCACAAGCGCGGCTGGTGGTCGCTGTGGCTGTTCCTCATCCTGTTTGGCCTGAGCCTCGGTGCCGAACTGATCGCCAACGACAAGCCACTGGCCGTGCGCTACGACGGGGAGTGGTATTTCCCGGTACTCAAGCGTTACCCGGAAACCGTGTTCGGCGGCGAATTCCCGCTGCAGGCCAATTACAAGAGCCCGTACATTCAGGACCTGATCGCGGAAAAGGACGGCAAGATGATCTGGCCGCCGATCCCCTTCAGCTATTCGAGCATCAACTACGAGCTGGAAGTACCAGCCCCCGCACCACCCTCGGCACAGAACTGGCTGGGCACCGACGATCAGGGCCGTGACGTGCTGGCGCGGGTGATTTACGGCTTCCGCATCTCGGTACTGTTCGCCCTGATCCTGACCTTGGCCAGCTCGGTGATCGGCGTGATCGCCGGTGCGCTGCAGGGCTTCTATGGCGGCTGGGTCGACCTGCTTGGCCAACGCTTTCTGGAAATCTGGTCGGGCCTGCCGGTGCTCTATCTGCTGATCATCCTCGCCAGCTTCGTGCAGCCGAACTTCTGGTGGCTGCTGGGCATCATGCTGCTGTTCTCCTGGATGAGCCTGGTAGACGTGGTGCGCGCCGAATTCCTGCGTGGCCGCAACCTCGAGTACGTGCGCGCGGCGCGGGCACTGGGCATGGAGAACGGCGCCATCATGTTCCGCCACATCCTGCCCAATGCGATGGTTTCGACCATGACCTTCATGCCGTTCATTCTCACCGGTGCGATCGGCACGCTTACCGCCCTGGACTTCCTGGGCTTCGGCCTGCCGCCCGGTGCACCGTCGCTCGGCGAGCTGGTCGCCCAGGGCAAGAGCAACCTGCAGGCCCCGTGGCTCGGCATCAGTGCCTTCGCCGTGCTGGCGATCATGCTGAGCCTGCTGGTCTTCATCGGCGAAGCCGCCCGCGATGCCTTCGACCCGAGGAAATGACATGAGCCAGAACGAAACCCTGCTGCAAGTGCGCGATCTGGCCGTCGAGTTCGTCATGGGTGATCAATGCCAGCGCGTGGTCGAGAACGTCAGTTTCGATATTCACAAGGGCGAAACCCTGGCCCTGGTTGGCGAGAGCGGCTCGGGCAAATCAGTGACGGCACACTCGATCCTGCGTCTACTGCCCTACCCGCTCGCACGCCATCCGCATGGCAGCATCGAATACGCTGGCGAGGACCTGCTCAAGCTTGGCGAAGGCCGCTTGCGCGGCATTCGCGGCAACCGCATCGCCATGGTTTTCCAGGAGCCCATGACCTCGCTCAACCCGTTGCATTGCATCGAGAAGCAGATCAACGAAGTGCTTGCGCTGCACAAGGGCCTGCGCGGTAAGGCCGCCAGTGCACGCACGCTGGAACTGCTCGAGTTGGTCGGCATCCCCGAACCGAAGAAGCGTCTGAAGGCTTACCCGCACGAGCTATCCGGTGGCCAGCGGCAGCGCGTGATGATTGCCATGGCCCTGGCTAACGAGCCGCAACTGCTGATCGCCGACGAACCGACCACCGCGCTGGACGTCACCGTGCAGCTGAAAATCCTCGAACTGCTCAAGGATTTGCAGGCGCGCCTGGGCATGTCACTGCTGCTGATCAGCCATGATCTCAACCTGGTTCGCAGAATTGCCCATCGCGTATGTGTCATGCAGCGCGGTCGCATCGTCGAACAGGCGTCGTGTGAAGAATTGTTCCAGGCTCCGCAGCATCCCTACACCCAGGAACTGCTCGGTGCCGAGCCCAGCGGCGATCCTGCAGCCAACCCTGCAGGCCAGCCGCTGCTGGAAGTGGACGACCTGCGCGTATGGTTCCCGATCAAGAAGGGCCTGCTGCGCCGGACGGTGGATCATGTCAAAGCGGTGGACGGCATCAACTTCAGCCTGCCTCAGGGCCAGACCCTGGGCATTGTCGGCGAAAGTGGTTCCGGTAAATCCACGCTGGGCATGGCCATTCTGCGGCTGCTCGCCAGTCGCGGTGATATCCGCTTCCAGGGCCAGCAGTTGCAGGGCCTCAGCCAGCAGGAAGTACGTCCGCTGCGCCGGCAGATGCAAGTGGTGTTTCAGGATCCCTTCGGCAGCCTGAGTCCACGCATGTCGGTGAGCCAGATCGTCGGTGAAGGTCTGCGCATTCACGGTATGGGCAACGAGGCGGAACAGGAACAAGCCATCATCGACGCGCTTTTGGAGGTAGGGCTGGACCCGCAGACGCGGCATCGCTACCCCCATGAGTTTTCTGGCGGGCAACGGCAGCGGATTGCCATTGCCCGGGCACTGGTGTTGAAACCGGCGCTGATCCTGCTGGACGAGCCCACTTCGGCGCTCGACCGTACGGTGCAGCGTCAGGTGGTGGAGTTGTTGCGCGGCTTGCAGGCCAAGTACAACCTGACCTATCTGTTTATCAGCCATGACCTGGCGGTAGTCAGAGCGCTGAGCCACCAGTTGATGGTGGTCAAGCAGGGCCAGGTGGTCGAACAAGGGTCTGCAGAGTCGATCTTCAGTGCACCGCAACACCCTTATACGCAGCAGTTGCTGGAAGCCGCTTTTCTGGCCCCGGCAACGGCTCACTGATCCTTGAAACAGGAAGAGGAATAGCACAATGGGTTTTCTAACCGGTAAGCGCGTACTCATCGTTGGCGTCGCCAGCAAACTGTCCATCGCCTCGGGTATCGCTGCTGCCATGCACCGCGAAGGTGCCGAGCTGGCCTTCACCTACCAGAACGAGAAGCTCAAGGGCCGCGTAGAGGACTTCGCTGCCGGCTGGGGCTCCAGCGCTGACCTGTGCTTCCCTTGCGATGTGGCCAACGACGAGGAAATCGCCTCGGTATTCGAAGCGCTGAGCAAGAAGTGGGATGGCCTGGACTGCATCGTCCACTCGGTTGGCTTCGCCCCGGGCGACCAACTCAATGGCGACTTCACCGACGTCACCACCCGTGAAGGTTTCAAGATCGCCCACGACATCAGCGCCTACAGCTTCGTCGCCCTGGCCAAGGCCGGTCGCGAGATGATGAAAGGCCGCAACGGCAGCCTGCTCACCCTCTCCTACCTGGGCGCCGAGCGCACCATGCCCAACTACAACGTCATGGGCATGGCCAAGGCCAGCCTGGAAGCCGGTGTACGCTACCTGGCCGGTAGCCTCGGCCCGGAAGGCACCCGCGTCAACGCCATCTCTGCCGGCCCGATCCGTACCCTGGCCGCCAGCGGTATCGCCAGCTTCCGCAAGATGCTGGCCGCCAACGAGAAGCAGACCCCGCTGCGTCGCAACGTGACCATCGAGGAAGTCGGTAACGCCGGTGCCTTCCTCTGCTCCGACCTGGCCTCGGGCGTCAGCGGTGAAATCATGTACGTCGACGGCGGCTTCAACACCACCGCCATGGGCGCCATGGAAGACTGATCGGCAGTCGACCGGGCATCGACTGGAACTCCAGCATCGATGCCCCCTGCTGAACGGCACGAAAACGCCGCAGATCCCCTTGGGACTGCGGCGTTTTTTCGTCAGGACGCCAGCAAACCTTGCAGAGGCTGAGTACGCCGAGCCGCGTTCTGATGTCACATTTCATTAAAGCCCGGCACGCATCAACACTGACGCGGTCCTAGATGGGAGGCCTGGAACCGAGAAAGGTAAATGATCCAGACAAACACCTGGCGAGCCTGCCTGATTACCGCGCTATGCAGCGTCGCGGCTGGCTGCGCATTACCGCCACTGGATGGACGCAGTGAAAGCCTGGCCTTCACCCAGGCCGAAACGGCCGACACCACACTGGGGCAAGCTCTGGGTAGCGAGCGAGACGCTCATCCCGGCTTGTCCGGCATCCTTACGCTGGCAGCGGCCAGGGACGCCTTCGCCGCGCGTATGCTGATGGTCGAAGCGGCCGAACGCAGTCTCGACGTGCAGTACTACATCTGGCGTAACGACGTCACCGGCACCCTGTTACTTGACGCCCTGCTCAGAGCGGCAGAGCGCGGCGTGCGCGTCCGCCTGCTGCTGGACGACAACGGCATTGCCGGCCTCGACCAGACACTCAGCACACTCGATCAGCACCCCAACATCGAAGTACGTCTGTTCAACCCCTTCTCCCTGCGCAAAGCCAAGATGCTGGGTTATCTGACGCATTTCTCCCGCGCCAACCGGCGCATGCACAACAAGTCTCTTACCGTCGACAACCAGGCCACCATCATTGGCGGGCGCAATATTGGCGACGAGTACTTCGATGCCAGTGAGGGCGTACTTTTCGCCGATCTCGACGTGCTGGCAATCGGCCCAGTGGTGGCCGATACCTCGGACGATTTTGATCGTTACTGGGCCAGTGATTCGAGCTATCCGCTGGAGCTGATCGTGCCGCGCAGCCAGAACGCCCCATTGCGCCTACACGATATCGCTGCGGATCTTTCCAATACACCTGCAGCCAGCGGCTACGTGAAAGCCCTGCAGGAAAGCGACTTCATTGCACGCCTGCTGGACAAGGATCTGAACTTTGAATGGAGCGAGACCACGCTGGTCAGTGACGACCCCGCCAAAGGCCTTGGCACAGCCAGTGATAGCGAACTATTGATCAGCGACCTGAAAGACATGCTCGACACTCCCACATCTCGGGTCGATCTCGTCTCACCCTACTTCGTCCCCACGCAAGCCGGCGTCGACCTCTTCACCGGCATGGTACGACGCGGCATAGAGGTGCGTATTCTCACCAATGCGCTGGAAGCAACCGACGTGACGCCCGTGCACGCCGGCTACGCCAAGCGCCGTCGCACCCTGCTGGAAGGTGGCGTCAAACTCTATGAAATGCGCCTGGGTGCCGACGATGAGGCCCCCCGGGAAAAAGCCGGGCCGTTTGGCAGCTCCGGCTCGAGCCTGCACGCGAAGACCTTCGCTCTGGATGGCCAGCGCATCTTCATCGGCTCGTTCAACTTCGATCCACGCTCCGCCCGCCTCAACACGGAGATGGGCTTCATCATCGAAAGCCCGGCACTGGCTGCCGCCATTGGCCAGGCATTCGAAACCGATATTCCGGCAAATGCTTATGAGCTGGGGCTAAGCGAGAACGGCGGACTCTACTGGCTTGAGCGCCAGAATGGCGAGCAACGTCGACTCGACAGCGAGCCCGGTACGGGGCTGCTGAAAAACCTGGGCGTACGCCTGCTTTCCTGGCTGCCCATCGAATGGTTGTTATGACCTCAAAATGAAAGAGCCCCGCACTTGGCGGGGCTCCGTCTTAGCAAACAACGATCAGAAACGCTCGATGTCGGCCTTGGCTTCCAGCTGCTTACGCAGTGCGGCGAAGTCCTGCTGACCTGCACGCGATGCGAGGAAGTTGCGGTACATGGCAAGCTCTTCGTCAGCCAGCGCCTCTTCCGGCACATTCACGCCATCGAGACGCAGCACAACATAGTCGCCATTGTTCAGTGTCACGCCGGCGAAGGTCGGCTCGCCCGCCTTGGCTGGCTTGGGCATACGGAACAGAGCTTGCAGCACCTTCGGCTCAACGCCGTCCTGGCTGCGCGTGGCGGCTTCCTGAACCTGCCAGCCAGCATCGGCAGCTTCACCTGCCTCGGCAGCGGCCAGTTGCTTCTCGCCCTCAGCCTTGGCGGCAGCGGCGGCACGCTCCTGCTGCAGATGAGTGCGAATGCTCTCTGCGACCTGCTCAAGCGGCAACTGTTCGGGCTTGTTGTGCTCTTTGACGCGCACGACAACCACGGTGCTCGGGTCCAGCTCGATGGTCGAGCTGTTGGTGCCATCTTCCAGAACTTCAGGGCTGAATGCAGCCTGCAGTACCTGACGGTTGGCAGTGATGCCAGTTGCACCACCCTCACGGCCGAAGGCTTCGCTGGTCTTGACCTCGAGCCCCAGCTCCTGAGCCGGCTGTACCAGATCCGACGCTTCGAACGCGGCATCTTCCAGCTGCTTGGTCGCCTCGACGAAGCGCTGCTCGACCTGTTGCGCCTTGAAGTCTCGCGCCAGCTTGTCCTTGAGGCTGTCGAAGCTCGGCACTTCAGGCGCCTGAACACCCAGCAGCTTGATCAGATGCCAGCCGAACTCGCTCTTGACCGGCTCGGAGACCTGCCCTTGCTGCAGTGCATAGAGCGCCTCTTCGAAGGCAGGGTCGTAAACGCCAGGACCGGCGTACCCCAGATCACCGCCATCGGCAGCCGATCCTGGATCTTGCGAGAACTCCTTGGCCAGGGCAGCGAAATCTTCGCCAGCGTCTACACGCGCCTTGATCTCTTCGATCTTGGTGCGCGCTGCCTGGTCATCGCCCTCGATAAGGATGTGCGCAGCCTGACGCTGCTCAGCCAGGTTGGCGATCTCGCTCTCGTACAGCGGCTGCAGATCTTCATCGCTGACTTCGACCTGATCGAAGAAGCTGTCCTTGTGCAGTTCGACGTACTCCAGCACCACTTGCTCGGGGCTCATGAACTCGCTGGCATGCTCGTCGTAATAGGCGTTGACGTCGTCATCGCTCAGTTTGATCGCAGCACTGTCGGCTTTGATGGCGAGGCTGGCGAAGTCGCGGGTCTGGCGCTCAAGATTGGCGAACGCACGCGCCTCCTGCTCAGTGACGAAGCTACTGGCGCCGAGACCGGCACGCAGTTGCCCAATCAGCATTTCCTCTTCCAGCATCTGACGGAACTGCAGACGGGTGTAGCCCATCTGGCGAATGACCTGATCGAAGCGCGCAGCATCGAAGCGGCCATCTACCTGAAATTCGGGAGTTTGCAGAATGACCTGATCCAGCGCCCCCTGCGAGAAGGCGAAGTGGGAATCGTCCGCTGCTTGCAACAGCAGCTTGCGCTCGATCAAACCCTTGAGCGAAGCCTCACGCAGCAATTTGTCATCGAGCAGCGAGGCATCGAAATCGCGACCCAATTGCTGCAGCAGTTGGCGACGCTGCATTTCAACGGCCTGGTTGAGCTCGCTGAGGGTAATGGTGTCTCCGTTCACGTCAGCCGCATTGTTGCGATTGCTGGCTCCCGTGACGATGGCTTCGAAACCGGTAAACGCCATCAGCATCACAATGAGGCCGATGATGATTTTGGCAATCCAACCGCGTGAATTGTCCCTGATGTTTTGCAGCATGCTTCCCCCAGAACGACTGTACAGAGTCACCAGCCGCGCAGTGTGGGTAATGTCCAGATAGAAGAAAGGCGCATCCTTGGATGCGCCTTCTCGTAACGCGTTAAGCAGTCAGAGCAAGAGTATGGGACTACCTGCGCTGCCCCCTAACAGCCGCCAGATGAATCCTGACGGCGAGGCAAACCCGGAAGACGCTTAGTTGACGGCGTCTTTCAGAGCCTTGCCAGCTTTGAAGCCTGGGATCTTGGCAGCAGCGATGCTGATCGGCTTGCCGGTCTGCGGGTTGCGACCAGTGCGAGCAGCGCGCTCTTTGACAGCGAAGGTGCCGAAGCCAACCAGCACAACGGAGTCACCAGCCTTCAGAGCGCCAGTGACGGATTCAATCACTGCATCCAGCGCGCGGCCAGCAACAGCTTTCGGGATATCAGCAGATGCAGCGATGGCATCGATCAGTTCCGACTTGTTCACTCTAAGTCCCCTTATTTCTGTTTAGTTTGTTTCTTGATTTTTAGTGTAAGCAAAGCGGGTGCTGGATGGCCTGCTGACACAATAAGAGCCGCTTTATAACAAGGGCTCAAAAATTGTGTCAAGGAAGCCCCCCGGCTAATGCGTGCTGATTCGCTCCTTGGAATCAGACTCGCGCTTGTCATCCGTTGCAACCATCTCGGGAGCCGCATCGGGCAAGGGCTCCGGGGCGTATTGCAGCGCAATTTGCAGGACCTCGTCAATCCATTTAACCGGTTTAATCTGCAGGTCTTGCTTAATATTTTCCGGGATTTCCTTCAGATCACGCACATTTTCTTCGGGAATGATCACCGTCTTGATCCCACCCCGATGAGCTGCCAGAAGTTTTTCCTTGAGACCACCGATGGCCAACACCTGACCACGCAAGGTGATTTCTCCGGTCATGGCCACGTCCGCCCGCACCGGAATCTGCGTCAGTGCCGAGACCAGCGCCGTGCACAGACCAATGCCCGCACTCGGGCCATCCTTGGGTGTCGCACCTTCCGGCATATGGATGTGAACGTCGCGCTTCTCGTTGAAATCAGCTGCGATCCCCAGGCTTTTCGCACGACTGCGAACCACCGTCATGGCCGCCGTCATGGACTCTGCCATGACATCGCCCAACGAGCCGGTCTTGATCAAAACGCCCTTACCAGGCACTACCGCCGTCTCGATGGTGAGCAGCTCGCCGCCCACCTGCGTCCACGCCAGACCCGTTACCTGGCCAATCTGATCCTGCTGTTCGGCGAGGCCGTAACGATGCTTGCGTACCCCCAGGAAGTGCTCCAGGGAGTCAGCACTGACCGTGACCTGAAAACGCTTCTCGCGCACATGTTCTTTGACAACTTTGCGGCAGACCTTGGCAATCTGCCGTTCCAGACTGCGCACACCAGCTTCACGCGTGTAGTAACGAATGATGTCGCGAATCGCCGATTCTTCAATTTCCAGCTCGCCCTTCTTCAGACCATTGGCCTGTATCTGCTTGGGCGCCAGGTATTTGATGGCAATGTTGACCTTCTCGTCCTCGGTGTAACCCGGCAGCCGAATGACTTCCATCCGGTCCAGCAACGGCCCAGGGATATTCATCGAGTTGGCGGTGCAGAGGAACATCACGTCCGACAGGTCGTAATCGACCTCCAGATAATGATCGTTGAAATTGTGGTTCTGCTCCGGATCGAGCACCTCCAGCAGCGCAGAGGCAGGATCGCCGCGCATGTCCTGGCCCATCTTGTCGATTTCATCGAGCAGGAACAGCGGGTTGCGCACGCCGACCTTGGTCATCTTCTGAATCAGACGCCCCGGCATCGAGCCGATATAGGTGCGACGGTGGCCACGAATCTCGGCCTCGTCACGTACGCCGCCCAAGGCCATGCGCACGAACTTGCGGTTGGTGGCAGTGGCGATGGACTCGGCCAATGAGGTCTTGCCCACGCCGGGCGGGCCAACCAGACACAGTACCGGACCCTTGAGCTTCTTCACCCGCTTCTGCACGGCGAGATACTCAAGGATGCGTTCCTTGACCTCTTCCAGACCGTAATGGTCGGCATCTAGGATGCTCTCTGCACGCGCCAGGTCGAGACGTACCTTGCTCTCGGCCTTCCACGGCACGTTTACCAACCAGTCGATGTAGGAACGCACCACAGTGGCTTCGGCAGACATCGGCGACATCTGCTTGAGCTTGTTCAACTCGGCATTGGCCTTGGCCAGCGCTTCCTTGGTCAGGCCGGCATTGTCGATGCGTTTCTTCAGCTCATCGATCTCGTTGTGGCCTTCATCGATGTCGCCCAGTTCCTTCTGAATGGCCTTCATCTGCTCATTCAGGTAGTACTCGCGCTGGCTGCGCTCCATCTGCTTCTTCACGCGGCCACGGATGCGCTTCTCGACCTGCAGCAGGTCGATCTCGGCATCCAGCAGCGCCAGCACATGCTCGACGCGTGCGGACAGCGAGGTGATCTCGAGGATTTCCTGCTTCTGCTCGATCTTCAGCGCCATGTGCGCGGCCATGGTATCGACCAGGCGGCTGGGCTCATCGATGCTGTTGAGCGAGGACAGCACTTCGGCCGGGACCTTCTTGCCCAGCTGCACGTATTGCTCGAACTGACTGAGCAGACTGCGAGTAAAAACCTCGGACTCGCGCTCGGCGGTCTCGCCCTCCTCGATCAGTTGCACTTCGGCGCGGCAATGATCATCGAGCTCGATGAACCGCTCGATGGAACCACGCTGCTCACCCTCGACTAACACCTTGACGGTGCCGTCGGGCAACTTGAGCAGTTGCAGGACGGTGGCAACGGTGCCTACGCGATACAGATCCTGATCATCCGGATCATCGACGGCCGGATTCTTCTGGGCCACCAGAAGAATCTGCTTGTCGCCCGTCATCGCTGCCTCGAGGGCCTCGATGGATTTCTCACGCCCGACGAAAAGCGGGATGACCATGTGCGGATAGACCACTACATCGCGCAATGGCAGGAGAGGCAATTCGATGGTTGTCTTCATGATTTCGGCTCAGCGGCGGCCATAAGGCCGTAAACAGGCGGGATTACCCTTGGCTTTTAAGATGGGGGTAGCTCCCATAAAAAACAAGCGCAATGTCCAGAAAAGCGAAGGGGCCCGAGGGGCCCCTTCTTTGCATCGTGTGACAGCCGTCAGGCGTCTGGCGCGGCCTTCGCCGGCGGCTCGCTGTTCTCGTAGATCAACAGCGGCTTGGAGGTGCCTTCGATGACGCTCTCGTCGATCACCACCTTGCTCACGTCCTGCTGGGACGGGATCTCGTACATGGTATCGAGCAGAATGCCCTCGAGGATAGAACGCAGACCACGTGCACCGGTCTTGCGCTCCAGCGCCTTCTGCGCCACGGATTTCAGCGCATCGGAGCGGAACTCCAGGTCCACGCCTTCCATCTCGAACAGCTTGGCGTACTGCTTGGTCAGCGCGTTCTTCGGCTCGGTGAGGATCTGTACCAGAGCAGCTTCATCCAGCTCCTCCAGGGTCGCGATCACCGGCAGGCGACCGACGAACTCGGGAATCAGGCCGAACTTGACCAGATCGTCCGGCTCGACTTCGCGCAGCGACTCGCCGATCTTCTTGCCTTCCTGCTTGCTGCGCACTTCCGCACCGAAACCGATGCCGCCCTTGGTGGAGCGCGCCTGGATGACCTTCTCCAGACCGGCGAATGCACCGCCGCAGATGAACAGGATGTTGCGCGTGTCGACCTGCAGGAATTCCTGCTGCGGATGCTTGCGCCCGCCTTGCGGCGGAACCGAGGCAACAGTGCCCTCGATCAGTTTCAGCAGCGCCTGCTGCACGCCCTCACCCGACACGTCGCGGGTGATCGACGGGTTATCGGACTTGCGCGAGATCTTGTCGATTTCGTCGATGTAGACGATGCCCATCTGGGCCTTTTCGACATCGTAATCGCACTTCTGCAGCAGCTTCTGAATGATGTTCTCGACGTCCTCACCGACATAACCGGCTTCGGTCAGGGTGGTGGCGTCAGCGATGGTGAACGGCACATTGAGCAGACGCGCCAGCGTTTCCGCCAGCAGCGTCTTGCCGGAACCGGTCGGACCGATCAGCAGAATGTTGCTCTTGCCCAGCTCGACATCATCTTTCTTGTCGCGCTGATTAAGACGCTTGTAGTGGTTGTATACCGCTACCGACAGCACTTTCTTGGCGCGCTCCTGACCAATCACATACTGATCGAGGATGCCGCTGATTTCCTTGGGTGCCGGGAGTTTGTGCGCGCTGCTCTCGGCCTGTGCTTCCTGCACCTCCTCACGGATGATGTCATTGCACAGGTCGACGCATTCGTCGCAGATGAAGACGGAAGGACCGGCGATCAACTTGCGCACTTCATGCTGGCTTTTGCCGCAGAAGGAGCAGTAAAGCAGTTTGCCGTTGTCCTCACCGTTACGGGTATCAGTCATTCGATCAATCCAATACGGTAGGCTTGAAACACAAGATGAAGGCAAATGCGGGCATTTTCAAGGGCGCAGGTCGCGTCATTGAAGGGTGCCCGCAGACGGAGCCTTATCTAGACCGGCATTTGACGCTTTTCGTGTACGGCATCTACAAGACCGTATTCCATGGCACGCGAAGCGCTCATGAAGTTGTCGCGGTTGGTATCACGCTCGATGATTTCCAGACTCTGACCAGTGTGATGCGCCAGCAGCTCGTTCAAGCGCTCACGGATAAAGAGAATTTCCTTGGCATGGATCTCGATGTCCGAGGCCTGCCCCTGGAAGCCACCCAGCGGCTGGTGAATCATCACGCGCGAGTTCGGCAGGCAGAAACGCTTGCCCTTGGCGCCGCCAGCCAGCAGGAATGCACCCATGCTGCAGGCCTGACCGATGCAGGTGGTGGACACGTCCGCCTTGATGAACTGCATGGTGTCATAGATCGCCATACCTGCAGTCACCGAGCCACCCGGCGAGTTGATGTACAGGTGAATGTCCTTGTCCGGATTCTCTGCTTCCAGAAACAGCAGCTGGGCACAGATCAGGTTGGCCATGTAGTCCTCGACCTGACCAACCAGAAAAATCACGCGCTCCTTGAGCAGACGCGAATAGATGTCGTAGGCACGCTCGCCACGAGCGGACTGCTCGATGACCATCGGCACCAGGCCGCCAGCGGCCTTGATTTCAGGCATGTTTTGCATAAAAGGATTGCGGGACATGTCTTGCGCTCACTCCCTAATAGTCATGTCTCAAATACGCATAAGCCAGCACGGAGGCTGGCTTATGGTGGTGTACTCGAACGAGGTTACCAGATCAGTCGGCTTTAGGAGCTTCCGCCGGCTTGACTGCGTCTTCGTAGGAAACCGCTTTATCGGTCACGTTGGCCTTCTGCAGAACAGTATCTACAACTTGCTCTTCCAGTACAACCGAACGCACTTCGTTCATTTGCTGGTCGTTCTTGTAGTACCAGGCAACGACCTGCTCAGGCTCTTGGTAAGCCGAGGCCATTTCTTCGATCAGTTCGCGTACGCGGGCTTCGTCAGGCTTCAGGTCGAACTGCTTGACCACTTCAGCGACGATCAGACCCAGCACCACACGGCGCTTGGCTTGCTCTTCGAACAGCTCGGCCGGCAGCTGGTCAGGCTGGATGTTGCCACCGAACTGCTGAACGGCCTGCACGCGCAGACGGTTTACTTCGTTACCGATCAGCGCCTTCGGCACTTCAACCGGGTTGGCAGCCAGCAGGCCGTCCATTACCTGGTTCTTGACCTTGGACTTGATGGCCTGACGCAGCTCGCGCTCCATGTTCTTGCGGACTTCGGCACGGAAACCTTCCAGACCGCCTTCCTTGATACCGAACAGAGCGAAGAATTCGTCGTTCAGCTCAGGCAGTTGCGGAGCGGAAACGCTGTTCACGGTAACGGTGAACTCGGCGGTTTTGCCGGCCAGATCGAGGTTCTGGTAGTCCTCGGGGAAGGTCGGGTTGATCACGCGCTCTTCACCAGCCTTGGCGCCGACCAGGGCGTCTTCGAAGCCCGGGATCATGCGGCCGGAGCCCAGCACCAGTTGAGTGCCCTTGGCGCTACCACCAGCGAAGGCTTCGCCGTCGATCTTGCCAACGAAGTCGATGTTCAGCTGGTCGCCATTCTCGGCAGCACGCTCAACAGCTTCGAAGCGGGTGTTCTGCTTGCGCAGGATGTCGAGCATGTTGTCGACGTCGCTGTCAGCCACATCAGCTTCGAGGCGCTCGATGGCGATGGAATCGAAACCGGAAACCTGAAACTCGGGGAATACTTCAAAAGTAGCGACGTATTCCAGATCCTTGCCCTTCTCGAAGGACTTGGGCTCAACAGCCGGAGCACCGGCCGGATTCAGCTTCTGCTCAACCACGGCTTCGTAGAAGGTAGCCTGGATCAGGTCGCCCAGAGCTTCCTGACGAGCAGCGTCTTCATAACGCTGACGGATCACGCTCATCGGCACCTTGCCAGGACGGAAGCCAGGAACCTTGGCACGACGGGCAGTCTGCTGCAGACGCTTGTTGACTTCGGTCTCGATGCGCTCGACGGGTACGCCGACAGTCATGCGGCGCTCAAGAGCAGAAGTGCTTTCAACAGAAACTTGCATGGATATTCCTCGTTGCACAGACATAAGCCGGCTCGAACCGGCCCCGAATCAAGGCCAAGCATTCTAGAGGGTCAATGTGCAGAAGTCACCCTAGAAGCAGGCGGCAGTCGGGAGGGGCTATATAAAGATGGTGCGGACGGAGAGACTCGAACTCTCACACCTTGCGGCGCCAGAACCTAAATCTGGTGTGTCTACCAATTCCACCACGTCCGCGTGGCTTTGCAGCTTAAAACAAAAACGCCAGGCTTTCGGCCTGGCGCTTTGGAATATGGGGTGGACGATGGGAATCGAACCCACGACACCAGGAGCCACAATCCTGTGCTCTACCAACTGAGCTACGCCCACCATATTGCATTTGCTTACTCTTGCCTGACCGCCAAATGGCGCACCCGGCAGGACTCGAACCTGCGACCATCCGCTTAGAAGGCGGATGCTCTATCCAGCTGAGCTACGGGCACTTATCCATCCGCTAGCGCAGACTTACAAGCTTTTGGCTCCAACCTCACCACCAGGGTTTGGCTCTTGCCGCCTCACCCAGCGAGTGGCTGTTCCTGAGAAGCGGGGCGAATGTTATAGACGCGCCCCAACCTCGTCAACAGAAATTTTCAAAAAAATTCAGCGATTTAAAGGAGTTACGCGAAAACGACGGCAGGCGCCTTTGCCCGGGTGAGCGCCCATGCGAGAATGCGCGTCCTTTTTTCATCCTTATTAATGGTTAACCAGCGCAATGACCGCACAACTGATCGACGGCAAGGCGATCGCCGCCAGCCTCCGCCAGCAGATTGCCCAACGTGTCGCCGAACGCCGCCAGCAAGGCCTTCGTGCGCCAGGCCTGGCCGTGATCCTGGTCGGCACCGATCCTGCCTCCCAGGTCTATGTGTCACATAAACGCAAGGATTGCGAAGAAGTCGGTTTCTTATCCCGTGCCTATGACCTGCCGGCAGAGACCAGCCAGGCCGATCTGCTCGCGCTGATCGACGAGCTCAATGAAGACCCGACCATCGACGGCATCCTGGTACAGCTGCCGCTGCCGGAGAATCTCGACTCTTCCCTGCTGCTCGAACGCATTCGTCCGGACAAGGATGTGGACGGCTTCCATCCCTACAACATTGGCCGTTTGGCACAGCGCATGCCGCTGCTGCGCCCCTGCACCCCCAAAGGCATCATGACCCTGCTGGAAAGCACCGGGGCCGATCTGTACGGCATGCATGCGGTGGTAGTCGGCGCTTCCAATATTGTTGGCCGCCCTATGGCCATGGAGCTGTTGCTGGCCGGTTGCACCGTCACCGTCACTCACCGTTTCACCAAGGATCTGGCCGGCCATGTAGGCCAGGCCGACATCGTCGTGGTCGCTGCCGGCAAGCCGGGACTGGTCAAGGGTGAGTGGATCAAGCCAGGCGCCATCGTCATCGACGTCGGCATCAACCGCCAGGAAGACGGCAAGCTGGTCGGCGACGTGACCTTTGATGCCGCCCTTCCCCGCGCTGGCTGGATCACTCCGGTTCCGGGCGGCGTTGGCCCGATGACTCGCGCCGGACTGTTGGAGAACACCCTGCACGCAGCCGAACACCTGCATAAATAAGTAGCGCTGCATAACGAACAACGGCACCCGAGGGTGCCGTTGTCGTTTCTGCCACTTGGATCAGTTACGCGCCTGCTCCCAGGACTTGAGCAACTCGTCGTAGGCGATGGTTTCACCTTTGGGCTTCTCGTTGGCCAGCTTGGGCTTCGGTGCACCCGGCTGGTCGAACCAGTACTGCGGATCACGCGGCTCGTTCAGCTTCGGCCCGCACTCGCCCAGCACACCGGAGCGCTCCAGACGACCGAGCATGGTGTCTTGCGCAGCCGCCAGGCCATCGAGCGCCTGTTGCGGCGTTTTGTCACCGCTGGCGGCCTCGGCGATGAACTGCCACCAGAGCTGAGCCAGACGCGGATAGTCCGGCACATTGGTGCCGGTCGGCGTCCATTGCACACGTGCCGGACTGCGGTAGAACTCCACCAGACCACCCAGCTTGGGCGCAACGTCCGTCATCGCCTGCGAGTTGATGTCCGACTCACGAATCGGCGTCAGGCCGACCAGGGTCTTTTTCAGCGAGACGGTTTTGGAGGTGACGAACTGCGCATAGAGCCAGGCGGCCAGGCGCTGCTTCTCCGGCGTGGAGTTGAGGAAGGTCCAGGAGCCGGTGTCCTGATAACCGAGCTTCATGCCCTCCTCCCAATACGGGCCCTTGGGCGACGGCGCCATACGCCATTTCGGCGTGCCATCGTCGTTGACCACCGGCAGGCCTGGCTTGGTCATATCGGCGGTAAAGGCGGTGTACCAGAAGATCTGCTGAGCGATGGCACCCTGCGCCGGCACCGGGCCGGATTCGGAGAAGGTCATGCCCTGCGCTTCCGGCGGCGCGTACTGGCGCATCCAATCGACGTACTTCTGCGTGGCGAACACCGCCGCCGGCCCGTTGGTATCACCACCGCGGGCGACACTGGAACCTACCGGGCGGCAGCCGTCGACGCGAATGCCCCACTCGTCCACCGGCAGGCCGTTGGGCAGCCCCTTGTCGCCACCGCCAGCCATGGAGAACCAGGCGTCGGTGAAACGCCAGCCCAGCGACGGATCTTTCTTGCCGTAGTCCATATGGCCATAGACGCGCTTACCATCGATTTCCTTGACGTGTACCGAGAAGAATTCAGCAATATCCTCATAGGCTGACCAGTTCACCGGCACGCCCAGCTCGTAGCCGTAGATTTCCTTGAACTTGGCCTTCAGCTCCGGACGCTCGAACCAGTCGGCGCGGAACCAGTAGAGGTTGGCAAACTGTTGATCGGGTAACTGATAAACCTTGCCGTCTGGCCCGGTGGTGAAGGACAGGCCGATGAAGTCGTCAAGATCGAGAGTCGGCGAGGTGAAATCCTTACCCTCGTTAGCCATCATGTCGGTGATCGAGACCGCCTTGCCATAGCGGAAGTGGGTACCGATCAGGTCCGAGTCGTTGACCCAGCCGTCGTAGATATTCTTGCCGGACTGCATCTGCGTCTGCAGTTTCTCGACCACATCGCCTTCCTGCATAAGGTCGTGCTTGAGTTTGATGCCGGTGATTTCACTGAAGGCCTTCGCTAGGACCTTGGACTCGTATTCATGGGTGGTCAGGGTTTCCGAGGCGACATTGATGTTCATGCCACGAAACGGCTCGGCAGCCTTGATGAACCATTTCAGCTCCTCGAGCTGCTGCTCCGGGGTCAGGGTCGAGGGGTTGAACTCATCGGCTATCCATTTCTTCGCGGCCTCTTCATAGGCATCCGCCCAGGCCGCACCGCTCAAACCGGACAACGCCAGCAAGGCGGCCAACGCCATGCTATGTCGGGTCTTGTTGTTATTGTCGAACATAGAGACCTCCATCTCAGGATATGGGGAGAGGCATACCGGCGGCAGCCCGGCTTAGCCCCAGCGCATGACTGCGCACAACCACAACAGTGATAGCAGCGACGCTATCCACACGCTCCAGTCGGTCACGCCGATTACCAGCAGATGCAGGTAGGCGCTGCCGAGCAGACCGATAAACAGCCGATCACCCCGGGTGGTGGTGATCGGCAGAAAACCCTTGCGCTCGACGCACGGCCAGCGCAGCTCGACCAGCGTCATGCCGGCCAGCAGCACGGCGATGCAGCCGAAGAACAGCGCGGTCGGCAGAGTCCAGGCCATCCAGCTCATGATGAACCTCCCTTACACGCGACCGAGGGCGAAGCCCTTGGCCACGTGGTTGCGAACGAACCAGATCACCAGCATCCCGGGGATGATGGTCAGCACCCCGGCAGCGGCGAGCACGCCCCAGTCGATACCCGAGGCCGACACGGTACGGGTCATCACCGCCGCGATGGGTTTGGCGTCCACCGAGGTCAGGGTGCGCGCCAGCAGAAGCTCGACCCAGGAAAACATGAAGCAGAAGAAGGCGGTGACGCCGATACCGGAGCGGATCAGCGGAATGAAGATCTTCACGAAGAATTTCGGGAAGCTGTAGCCGTCGATATAGGCCGTCTCGTCGATTTCCTTGGGCACGCTGGACATGAAGCCTTCGAGGATCCACACCGCCAGCGGCACGTTGAACAGGCAGTGCGCCAGCGCCACGGCGATATGGGTGTCGAACAGTCCGATGGACGAATACAGCTGAAAGAACGGCAGCAGGAACACCGCGGGCGGCGCCATGCGGTTGGTCAGCAGCCAGAAGAACAGGTGCTTGTCACCGAGAAAGCGATAGCGCGAGAAAGCGTATGCCGCTGGCAGCGCCACGCTCAGCGAAATCAGGGTATTGAGGCTGACGTAGTACAGCGAGTTGAGATAGCCCTCGTACCAGCTGCGGTCGGTGAAGATCACCCGATAGTTGTCCAGGGTGAAATTCTGCGGCCAAAGGCTGAGCCCGCCGAGAATTTCGGTATTGCTCTTGAACGACATGTTCAGCAGCCAGTAGATCGGCACCAGCAGGAACAGAAAGTAGATCAGCAGTACCAGGCGTTTGCGCAGCGTCATGGTCGGCCTCAGCGGTTTTTGTCGTCGTGGGTCATGGCGGTATAGAACAGCCAGGACACCAGCAGGATGATCAGGAAGTACACCAGCGAGAACGCCGCCGCCGGGCCCAGGTCGAACTGGCCGACAGCCATTTGCGTCAGGGTCTGGCTGAGGAAGGTAGTGGCGTTGCCCGGCCCGCCACCGGTGAGCACGAAGGGCTCGGTGTAGATCATGAAGCTGTCCATGAAGCGCAGCATCACCGCGATCAGCAGCACGCTCTTGAGCTTGGGCAACTGGATATGGCGAAACACCGCCCAGTTAGAGGCGCGGTCGATGCGCGCGGCCTGGTAATAGACGTCGGGAATGGCACGCAGCCCCGAGTAGCACAGCAGCGCCACCAGCGAGGTCCAGTGCCAGACGTCCATGATCAGCACGGTCACCCAGGCATCCATGGTGTTGGCCGCATAGTTGTAGCTGATCCCCAGACTGTTCAGCGCCCAGCCCATCAGGCCGATATCGGCGCGACCGAAGATCTGCCAGATGGTGCCCACCACGTTCCATGGGATCAGCAACGGAATGGCCATCAGGATCAGGCACAGCGAAGCCCAGCGTCCACGCGTCGGCATGCACAGTGCGATGGCGATGCCCAGCGGAATCTCGATCAGCAACACGCAGGCGGAGAAGATGAACTGGCGCAGCAGCGAGTCATGCAGGCGCGGGTCCTGCAGCACCTGGCGGTACCAGTCGACGCCGACGAAGTAGCGCGTGGCCGGGTCGAAGATGTCCTGCACCGAGTAGTTGACCACCGTCATCATCGGCACGATGGCGCTGAACGCCACCAGCAGAAATACCGGCAGCACCAGCCACCAGGCCTTGTTGTTCTGCACCTTCATGGCGCCACCTCCACAAGGTAGTCGTCGGCGTAGAGCATCAGCCACTGCGCCGGAAAGCTCAGGTAGACCTGCTCGCGCGGCACGAGCTGATCCTCCTGCAAACGCGCCTTGAGCACCTGGCCATCAAGGTCGAAGGTGAGGATCTTGTAAGTGCCGAGATCCTCGACGTGCAGCACGCGGGCGCATAGCGCATCTTCATAGGCGCCGTCCCAGACGTGGACGAACTCGGGACGAATGCCCACCTGCAGACGCTTGCCATCCAGTTCGGCCAGGCGCTGGTTGAGCGCGTCAGGAAGCGGCAGCACCGTATCAGCGAAGCGCACCCCGCCCTCGCAGCGCTGCACGTCAATCAGGTTCATGCCCGGGCTGCCGATGAAATAGCCGACGAAGGTATGGCCGGGGCGCTCGAACAACTCGCGCGGGGTGCCGAACTGGACGATCTGCCCGCCGTACATCACTGCGATCTTGTCGGCGAAGGTGGAAGCCTCCAACTGGTCGTGGGTGACGTAGACCATGGTGATGTTGAACTGTTCGTGGATCTGCTTGAGCTTGCGCCGCAGCTTCCACTTCAGGTGTGGGTCGATCACCGTCAGCGGCTCGTCGAAGAGAATTGCCGACACGTCGTCGCGCACCAGGCCACGGCCCATGGACACCTTCTGCTTCTCGTCGGCGGTGAGGTTGCGCGCCTTCTTGTGCAGCAGCGGATGCAGCTCCAGCACCTCGGCAATCTCATGCACTTTGCTCATCACCCGCGCCTCGTCCATGCCCTGGTTGCGCAGCGGAAAGGCCAGGTTGTCGAACACCGTCATGGTGTCGTAGACCACCGGGAACTGGAAAACCTGGGCGATGTTTCGCTCCTGCGGCGACAGCCTGTTGACCGCCTTGCCGTCGAACTGCACCTCGCCCTGGGACGGGCTGAGCAGGCCGGAGATGATGTTGAGCAAGGTGGACTTGCCGCAGCCCGACGGCCCCAGCAGCGCATAGGCGCCGCCCTGCTGCCAGATATGATTCATCTCGCGGATTGCGTAATCTTCCGGCGCTTTCGGCGTGCCGCTGTAGCTATGCGCGAGGTTGTGCAAGCGAATCTCGGCCATCAGGCGGCCCTCCCCTGACGACGACTGGGCGCCTGCACCAACTGCCCATCGGCAGCGAAGACGAACAGCTTGTGGGTCGGGATGTAGATCAGGATCGGCGTGTCCACCGCATACTCATGCACGCCCGGCAGGTGCAGCACCAGCACGAACTGCTCGTTGCGCACATGCAGGAAGGTTTCCGAACCGCTGATCTCGGCCAGTTCCACGGTTACCGCCAGCTCCAGATCATCGTCGTTGGACGGCACCAAACCGATATGGCTGGGGCGTACGCCAAAACGGTACTCGCCCTCGGCGATGCCGCGCAGATCGGGATTGAGCGGAAAATGCACGCAGTCGGCGAAGCTTACCTCGGAGCCGCTGATACGCCCCGGCATCAGGTTGATCGCGGGCTCCGAGAACAGCTCGGCAGCCAGCACCTGCTGCGGACGGTGGTAGACCTCGGCGGTCTTGCCGCTCTGCACCACCCGCCCCTCATGCAGGATGGTGGTGGTGCCACCCAGGGCCAGTGCCTCGTTGGGCTCGGTAGTGGCGTAGATGGCGATGGTATGGCGCGCCTGGAACAGCTCGCGCATCTCCTGGCGCAGCTCCTCACGCAGCTTGTAGTCGAGGTTGACCAGCGGCTCATCGAAGAGGATCAGCGAAGCATCCTTGACCAGCGCCCGCGCCATGGCCGTGCGCTGCTGCTGGCCGCCGGACAGCTCCAGCGGATAACGCGACAGCAGTTTCTCGATGCGCAGCATGCGCGCCGTGGCCTCGACCTTCTCGATGATCTGCTCCTTGTCCACGCCGGCCTGACGCAGTGGCGAGGCGATGTTCTCGAACACCGTCAAAGTCGGGTAGTTGATGAACTGCTGATAGACCATCGACACGTTGCGCTGGCGCACCGGCACGCCGGTGACATCGGCGCCGTTCATCAGCACGCGGCCGCTATTGGGCCGATCCAGCCCGGCCATCAGGCGCATCAGGCTGGTCTTGCCGGCCAGCGTACGGCCGAGCAGAACGTTGAAGGAGCCGGGTTCGAAACTGAGGCAGGCATCGTCGATATGCACCTGGCCGTCGACGATACGGGTGACGTGTTCGAGCTTGAGCGACATGGCCTGTCCTTTTTCTTGTCGTGCCATTCGATTGCGAACATCGATAGCGACAAGCGTGCCAGCCCCACAAAAAACAACGCATCTCGTTGATCAGAATCGAAAAAGCCGCCAAAGAACGGTGCAGCGAAGGTTTTCTACTGAACACTTTTGAACAGTCGAATGTGAACAACTGAACAATTCGTTCGTTGACTTTGAACAGGCTTGAACGAAACTGGATCGATCGCGGCGCAGATCGCGAACCAACAAGAAGAGATCGCACCATGACAGAAGCTGCCCGCGCACCGGCGCATGACGCCATCATTCAGGAGTCCTGGTCGCGCTGCCGTGACTACGGCCTGACCCATCAGAGCGTGCCCCGCTTCGATCCTCCGGCGCCAGGCGATCTTTCGGCGCTGCTGGAAAGCCGCCAGGCCCTGGTGCAGACCACTCACCAGGAAGTGCTGCCCTACTACGGCACCATCCTGTCCAACTCCAATTGCCTGATCATGCTCGCCGACGACCAGGGCCGACTGCTGCAATCCTGGGGCGACCAGCGCTTCATCGAACCACGCCAGGCCGCCGGATTCATCGCCGGTGCCAGCTGGCTGGAGCGTTACACCGGCACCAACGCCATCGGCACCGCACTCAGTTGCGGCCAGGCCGTGCACATCCAGCACGATGAACACTTCCTCAAGGCCAACCGTTTCATGACCGGCTCGGCCTCGCCGATCTTCGACGAACAGCGGCGCATGATCGCCGTGCTCGATGTGTCCAGCGACAGCTACCTGCCGCCCGCGCATACCCTGGGCATGGTCAAGATGATGAGCCAGTCGGTGGAGAACCGCCTGATCCTCAAGCTGTTCGCCGACCAGTACCACCTGCTCAGCTTCAATACCAGCCTCGATAACCTCGACAGCCCCTGGGCCGGCCTGGTGGTGTTCGACGAACAGGGCCACGTGGTGTCCGCCAACCGCCGCGCCGACAACCTACTCGGCCAGCCGCTGACCTACGGCGCCATCGAGCAACTGTTCGACGTGCCTCTACAGCAGTTGCTCAATCAGCCGGATGGCCAGCCATTCGGCCTGCGCACTAGCACCCACTTTCGCTTTCACGCACGGGTACGCCGCCCTGCCCGACCGGCCCCCATTCAGCCTCGTGACTTCCGACCGCAGGTTGCGCAGAGCACGCCACAAGAGCCTCATCTGCATGCACTGAGCATGGGTGACGCACACATGGACAAGGCCATCCGCCAGGCCGAGCGACTGCTGGAAAAGGACATTCCGATCCTGGTGCAGGGCGAAACCGGCGCCGGCAAGGAGGTTTTCGTCAGGGCGCTACATCGCGCCAGCTCACGCGCCGATCAACCCTTCATCGCGGTCAACTGCGCGGCCCTTCCAGCGGAGCTGGTGGAGTCGGAACTGTTCGGCTACGAGAAAGGCGCCTTTACCGGCGCCAACCAGAAAGGCCATGTCGGGCTGATCCGCAAGGCGCACAAGGGCACCCTGTTTCTCGATGAGATCGGTGACATGCCGCTGCGTGTGCAGGCGCGGCTGCTGCGCGTGTTGCAGGAGCGCTGCGTACAGCCATTGGGCAGCAGTGAGCTGCATCCAGTCGACGTGCGCCTGGTATCGGCCACCAACCGCCCACTGCGCCAGGACGTCGACAGCGGCCAGTTCCGCGCCGACCTGTACTACCGCATCAGCGGCCTGAATCTGGAACTACCGCCACTGCGTGAGCGCAGTGACAAGCAGGCGCTGTTCCAGAAACTCTGGGAGCAGCACCGTGAACCTGGCCAACGTGCGGGTATCAGCCGCGAGGTGCTGGAGCTGTTTCAGCACCATCCATGGCCAGGCAACCTGCGCCAGCTCAGTAGCGTGCTACGCGTGGCGCTGGCCATGGCCGACGACCAGCCCATCCGCGCCGAACACCTGCCGGATGACTTCTTCCTCGATCTGCCGACAGAGGCGCCCCTGCCCGCGTATCGCGAGCCGGATGATGGTGACCTGGCCAGCCAGTACCAAGCGTGCGGCGGTAATATCTCCTACCTGGCCCGCCACCTTGGCCTGAGCCGCAATACCCTGTACAAGCGCCTGCGCGAACAAGGCGTGCGGCCCTGAACCTTTGCTCGAAGAATCGGCCCAAGCCATACATTTGCCACCGCACTCGCCCTCGAGTAGCGCTGGCGTCGTCCCGCCACGAAAGGATCTCAGCATGCGCCACCTGTACCGCCCCCTGTTCGCCGCCTTGGCGCTGCTGGCCGCCAGCCACACGCAGGCAGCGCCTTCACTGGAAACACAGGTGGACGCCGCGGCGAAGTCGATGATGCAGACCTATGCCATTCCCGGCATGGCCATTGCCATCAGCCACAAGGGGCAGTCGCATTTCTTCGAATACGGCGTGGCATCCCGTGAAAGCGGCCAGGCGGTGGATCGCCACACCCTGTTCGAGCTGGGCTCGATAAGCAAACTCTTCACCGCCACCCTCGGCGCCTACGCCGAAGCCCGCGGCACGCTGAATCTCAGCGACAACGCGAGCCAATATCTGCCCGAACTGCGCGGCACCGCGTTCGAACACATCAGCCTGCTGGATCTGGCCACCTACACCCCGGGTGGCCTACCGCTGCAATTCCCGGACGCGGTCAGCAACGAACGACAGATGCTCGATTACTACCGCAACTGGCAGGCGGTGTATCCGCCGGGTACGCAACGGCTTTATTCCAACCCCAGCATCGGCCTGTTCGGCCACCTGGCGGCCGCCAGCCTGGCCGAGCCGTTTCAGCAGTTGATGGAGAAGGATCTGCTGCCGCAACTGGGCATGCAGGAAAGCTACGTCCGTATACCGACCGACCAGATGGAGCACTATGCCTGGGGCTACCGCGACGACAAGGCTGTGCGCGTGACTCCCGGCGCGCTGGATGCCGAAGCCTACGGGCTGAAATCCAGCGCCACCGATATGCTGCGCTTCATCGACGCCAACCTGCACCCGGATCAATTACCCGCACCACTGCGCCAGGCGATCAGCTTGACCCATCGCGGCTACTACCAGGTCGGCGACATGACTCAGGCCCTGGGCTGGGAGCGCTACGCATACCCCATCAGTCTGAAGAAACTGCAGGCCGGCAACTCCGCCGAAATGGCGCTGCAACCGCAGACCGTGGCGCGTTTCAGTGTGCCCAAGCCAGCCGAAGGCGACCTGCTGCTGAACAAGACCGGCTCGACCAATGGCTTCGGCGCTTACATCCTGCTGCTTCCAGCACGCGATACCGGCCTGGTGATACTCGCCAACCGCAACTACCCCAATGCCGAGCGCGTGCGCCTAGCGCTGCAGTTGCTCGAAAGCATCGAGCCCTAGACAAGATATAGGTGCGCTTGGAAGCGCACCTTGCGCTCAGAAACTACGCGCGATCACCATCCGCTGCACATCGCTAGTGCCTTCGTAGATCTGGCAAACGCGCACGTCGCGGTAGATGCGTTCGACCGGAAAATCTGTCAGGTAGCCATAACCGCCTAGCGTCTGGATCGCTGCCGAGCACACGCGCTCGGCCATCTCCGAAGCGAATAGCTTGGCCATCGACGCCTCGGTCAGGCACGGCTGCCCAGCTTCGCGCAGGCTGGCAGCGTGATGCACCATCTGCCGCGCCACGGCGATCTGGGTGGCCATATCAGCGAGGCGAAAGGCCACTGCCTGGTGTTCGATGATCGGCTTGCCGAAGGTCACTCGCTCGTGGGCGTAGTCACGCGCGGCCTCGAAGGCGGCTCGCGCCATGCCCACTGATTGCGCGGCAATGCCGATGCGTCCACCTTCGAGGTTGGCCAGGGCGATGCGATAGCCCTCGCCCTCCTCACCGAGGCGTAGATCGGCCGGAATGCGCACCTCGTCGAACTGGATCTGGCAGGTGTCGGAGGCATGCTGGCCGAGCTTGTCCTCCACGCGCACTACCGAGAATCCAGGTGTATCGGTCGGCACGATAAAGGCGCTGATGCCTTTCTTGCCCGCCTGCGGGTCGGTAACGGCGAAGACGATCACCATGCCGGCGTGGCTGCCGGAGGTGATGAACTGTTTGGCACCATTGAGCACATAGTGATCGCCATCGCGCCGCGCGCGGGTGCGCAGGTCGCTGGCATCGGAGCCGGCTTGCGGCTCGGTCAGGGCGAAGGCACCGAGCATGCTGCCCTCGGCCAGCGGGCGGAGAAAGCGCTGCTTCTGCGCATCACTGCCGTATTTCAGGATCGGCATGCAGCCCACTGAGTTGTGCACGCTCATGATGGTGGAGCAGGCGCCATCGCCAGCTGCCACCTCCTCCAGGGCCATGGCGTAAGCCAGGTGACCGGTTTCGGCGCCGCCCCACTGCTGCGGCACCAGCATGCCCATAAAACCCAGCTGGCCCATTTCGGCGATGGCCTCGGCAGGAAAGCGATGCTCGCGGTCCCAGTCGGCGGCGAGGGGTTTCAGTCGCTCCTGAGCGAACTGGCGGGCCATGTCACGGATAAGGATGTCTTCTTCGTTGGGCAGCATGGCTGGCTCCGGTAGTGCGATTCAATCAGTCCGTGGGAGGCGCTTCAGCGGCGACTGTCGCGGCTAAAGCCCCTCCCACAAGTCAAGTACATAGGTAGTCAATACAACTCGATGGCTACAGCGGTGGCCTCACCGCCGCCAATGCACACGGAGGCCAGGCCGCGCTTTAGGCCACGCTGCTGCAACGCTGCCAACAGGGTCACCAGGATGCGCGCGCCGGAGGCGCCAATGGGATGGCCCAGGGCGCACGCGCCGCCGTTTACATTGAGCTTGGCGTGGTCGATGCCCAATTCACGCATGGCCACCATGGGCACCACGGCGAACGCCTCGTTGATTTCGAACAGATCGACCGTCTCCAGTGGCCATTCGATACGCGCCAGCAGACGCTGGATCGCAGCTACTGGCGCGGTGGTGAACAGATTCGGCGCCTGCGCGTGGCCAGCATGGCCGACGATGCGCGCCAGTGGTTTCAGTCCGCGTTCCTGAGCCTCGGACAGGCGCATCAACAGCAGCGCGGCGGCGCCATCGGAAATGGAACTGGCATTGGCCGCCGTCACCGTACCCCCCTCGCGAAACGCCGGCTTCAGGCCGGGAATCTTGTCCGGGCGAGCCTTGGGCGGCTGCTCATCGGTGCCGACCTGACGCCGTTCACGCCCCTGCGGCGCCTCCACAGCGACGATCTCGCTGGCGAAACTGCCATCCGTTATCGCCTGCTGGGCGCGACGCAGCGACTCCAGGGCATAGGCATCCTGCTCCTCACGACTGAAGCGATACTGCTGCGCACAATCCTCGGCGAAGGTGCCCATCAACCGACCACGCTCGTAGGCGTCCTCCAGACCGTCGAGGAACATATGGTCGAGCACCTGGCCATGCCCCATGCGATAGCCACTGCGGGCACGCGCCAGGAGGTAGGGCGCGTTGGACATGCTCTCCATGCCGCCGGCCACCAGCACATCGGCGCTGCCGGCGAGCAACTGGTCATGACCAAGCCTCAGTGCCTGCATACCGGAGCCACACATCTTGTTCAGCGTGGTGCATTGAGCGGCCTGGCTCAGCCCTGCGCCCAACGCCGCCTGGCGCGCGGGTGCCTGACCCTGGCCAGCCTGCAACACGCAGCCCATCAGTACCGTGTCCACTGCCTCAGCCGCGAGCCCGGCACGCTCGAGGGTCGAGCGGATGGCAGCGGCGCCCAGCTCGGCCGCCGTAAGGCCGGCCAGATCACCAAGGAAGCCGCCCATGGGCGTGCGCACTGCACTGACGATGACGACGGGGTCGAGTTGCTGCTTCATGAGTTTCACCTTCTGATCTGCGTTATTCCCGGATCGCGTCCGGGCCATGTTCTGGCAGTAGGAGCGGCTTCAGCCGCGAAGGCTGCATCATTTATTTCGCGGCTAAAGCGGAATGCCGCCCAACCGCTCCTACAAAAGCTAAAACGCGCTATTTCGCTGCCATACGCAGCGCGCCATCGAGGCGGATCACCTCGCCGTTGAGCATCGTGTTCTCGACGATATGCCGCACCAGTGCGGCGTATTCGTCGGGCCGCCCCAAGCGCGGCGGGAACGGCACGTTGGCCGCCAGCGAGTCACGCACCGCCTGTGGCATGCCGGCCATCATCGGGGTCTCGAACACACCCGGCGCAATGCACATCACGCGGATGCCGGAGCGCGCCAAATCACGCGCCGCCGGCAGCGTCAGTGCCGCGACGCCCCCCTTGGACGCGGCATAGGCAGCTTGGCCCATCTGCCCATCGAACGCCGCCACCGAGGCGGTATTGATGATGATCCCGCGCTCGCCACCGGCGTTCGGCGCGTTCTGCGCCATAACCTCGGCAGCCAGGCGCAACAGATTGAAGCTGCCGATAAGATTGATCTCGACGGTACGGCGGAAACTGTCCAGGCCATGAGCACCGTTGCGGCCCAGTACCTTCTCGGCTGGCGCCACGCCGGCGCAATTGACCAACCCGTGCAGAGCACCGAAAGCCTCCGGAACCTGCGCCACTGCAGCGCGACCATCCTTTTCGCGAGTGATATCGGCACGCACGAAACGGGCGTTGGCGCCCAGTTCTGCAAGGGCCTGCTGGCCTGCTTCTGCGTTGATATCCAGCAGCACCACCTTGCCGCCCTGCCCGACCAGTTCGCGGGCGGTGGCCAGGCCAAGACCAGAGGCGCCGCCGCTGATCAGGAATACGGATTCGTCGATACGCATGCTCAACCTCTGTGATTGTTGTGGAGTGAGATTGACAGGCAGATTTGCACAGGTTTACGTTAACGTAAAGGTAAACGAGCAATGACCATGGCAACCACCTACTCCATCTCCGATCTGGCTCGCGAGCTCGACATCACCACACGCGCCATCCGGTTCTATGAGGAGCAAGGCATGCTCGCCCCGGAGCGGCGCGGCCAGGAGCGCATCTACAGCGCCAAGGACAAGGTGACACTGAAACTCATCCTGCGCGGCAAGCGCATCGGCTTCTCGCTGGCAGAATGCCGCGAGCTGATCGAGCTGTACGACCCGGAAACCGGCAGCCGCAAGCAGCTGGAGACCTTCATGGGCAAGATCGCCGAGCGACGCCTGCAGCTTGAACAGCAGTTGCTGGATATCCAGCAGATGCAGCTGGAACTGGATACCGCCGAGGAACGCTGTCTCGCTGCCTTGGCCGAAACGACCGCGTAACCGCCCCCACTATAAGAACAATCGCAGGTGACCCTATGAGCTACCCCACCCTCAACTTCGGCCTCGGCGAAACCCTCGACATGCTGCGCGACACAGTCCATCAGTTCGCCCAGAACGAGCTGGCGCCGCGCGCCGCACAGATCGACCGTGACAACGAATTCCCCATGGACATGTGGCGCAAGTTCGGTGACATGGGCCTGCTCGGCATGACAGTCAAGGAAGAGTACGGCGGCACCGACATGGGCTACCTGGCGCATGTGCTGGCCATGGAAGAAATCAGCCGCGCCTCGGCCTCGGTCGGCCTGTCCTACGGCGCGCATTCGAACCTGTGCGTCAACCAGATACACAAGAACGGCAGCGAGGCGCAGAAGCACAAATACTTGCCCAAGCTGTGCTCCGGGGAGCACATCGGCGCCCTGGCCATGAGCGAGCCCAACGCCGGCTCCGACGTGGTGTCGATGAAGCTGCGCGCGGAAAAACGCGGCGACCACTACGTGCTCAACGGCAACAAGATGTGGATCACCAACGGCCCGGACGCCCACACCTACGTGATCTACGCCAAGACCGACATAAACGCCGGCTCGCGTGGCATGACCGCGTTCATCGTCGAGCGCGACTTCAAGGGTTTCTCCCGTCACCAGAAGCTGGACAAGCTCGGCATGCGCGGCTCCAACACCTGCGAACTGGTGTTCGAGGATTGTGAGGTGCCGGAAGAGAATATCCTCGGCGTCGAAGGCGGTGGCGTACGCGTGCTGATGAGTGGACTGGACTACGAGCGCACCGTGCTCTCCGGCGGCCCCACCGGAATCATGAGCGCCTGCACGGACGTGGTGCTGCCCTACGTGCACGAGCGCCAACAGTTCAAGCAGTCGATCGGCGAATTCCAGCTGGTGCAGGGCAAGCTGGCCGATATGTACGCCGGCATGAACGCCTCCAAGTCCTACCTGTACAACGTCGCCAAGGCCTGTGATCGCGGCGAAGAATCGCGCAAGGACGCCGCTGCGGTGATCCTCTACACCGCCGAGATGGCCACCAGGATGGCCCTGGACACCATCCAGTTGCTCGGCGGCAACGGTTACACCAACGAGTACCCGGCCGGGCGCCTGCTACGTGACGCCAAGCTCTACGAGATCGGCGCCGGCACCAGTGAAATCCGACGCATGCTGATCGGCCGCGAGCTGTTCAACGAGACCAAATGACACCGTAGGGTGCGCCGTGCGCACCGCAGACAACGGCACGGTGCGCACGGCGCACCCTACAGACGGTAGCCAGAAACGGAGCGCCCCAGATGGCCATCCTGCATACCCAGATCAACACCCGCTCCCCCGAGTTCGCCACCAACCAGGCGGCCATGCTCGCCCAGGTGGACGAACTGCGCGCCCTGCTCGCCCGCGTCCACGAAGGTGGCGGCGCCAAGGCGCAGGAGCGCCACACCTCGCGTGGCAAGCTGCTGCCACGTGAGCGCATCAACCGCTTGCTCGATGCCGGCTCGCCCTTCCTCGAGATCGGCCAGCTAGCCGCCCATGAGGTCTACGGCGAGGATGTACCGGCCGCAGGGGTGATCGCCGGTATCGGCCGCGTCGAAGGCGTGGAGTGCATGATCGTGGCCAACGACGCCACGGTGAAGGGCGGCAGCTACTACCCGCTGACAGTGAAGAAGCACCTGCGTGCCCAGGCCATCGCCCGCGAGAACCGCCTGCCGTGCATATACCTGGTGGACTCCGGTGGCGCCAACCTGCCGCGTCAGGACGAGGTGTTCCCGGATCGCGAACACTTCGGTCGCATCTTCTTCAACCAGGCCAACATGAGCGCGCTGGGCATTCCGCAGATCGCCGTGGTGATGGGTTCCTGTACCGCCGGAGGCGCCTACGTGCCGGCGATGAGCGACGAGACCATTATGGTACGCGAGCAGGCCACCATCTTCCTCGCCGGCCCGCCGCTGGTGAAGGCCGCTACCGGCGAAGTGGTGACAGCCGAAGAATTGGGGGGCGCCGACGTGCACTGCAAGACCAGCGGCGTGGCCGACCACTACGCCGAGGACGACGAACACGCTCTGGCCATGGCCCGGCGCTGCATTGCCAACCTCAATTGGCGCAAGCTTGGCCAGCTCGACAGCCGCGCGCCCATCGCCCCGCGCTACCCGGCCGAGGAGTTGTACGGGGTGATCCCGGCCGATGCCAAACAGCCCTTCGATGTACGCGAGGTGATCGCGCGTATCGTCGACGACTCGCAACTGGATGAATTCAAGGCACTGTTCGGCACCACCCTGGTGTGTGGTTTCGCTCGCATCAATGGCTACCCGGTGGCGATCCTGGCCAACAACGGCATCTTGTTTGCTGAAGCCGCGCAGAAAGGCGCGCACTTCGTCGAACTGGCCTGCCAACGCGGAATTCCGCTGCTGTTTCTGCAGAACATCACCGGCTTCATGGTCGGCAAGAAGTACGAGGAAGGCGGCATCGCCAAGCACGGCGCCAAGCTGGTCACCGCCGTGGCCTGCGCCCAGGTACCCAAGCTCACCGTGATCATCGGCGGCAGCTTCGGCGCCGGCAACTACGGCATGTGCGGCCGCGCCTACGATCCGCGCTTTCTGTGGATGTGGCCCAACGCGCGCATCGGCGTGATGGGTGCGCAGCAGGCTGCCGGCGTACTGGTGCAGGTCAAGCGCGAACAGGCCGCTCGCGCCGGCCAGCCTTTCAGCGACGACGAGGAACAACGCCTCAAGCAGCCCATCGTCGAGCAGTACGAGCAGCAGGCGCATGCCTTCTATTCCAGCGCCCGGCTGTGGGACGACGGGGTGATCGACCCGGCGCAGACCCGCGAGGTACTGGCCCTGGCCCTGTCGGCCAGCCTCAACGCCCCCATCGAGCCGACCCGTTTCGGCGTGTTCCGTATGTAATCCGTGGGAGGGGCTTTAGCCGCGACAGCCACAGCAAAGCTCGCGGCTAAAGCCCCTCCCACCAGAGCCAGCGCATATTTCGAGCCTGACACCATGACCGACTTCACCACCGTACAGCTTGAGAAAGATCCACGCGGCTTCGCCACCTTGTGGCTGAACCGCGCGGAGAAGAACAACGCCTTCAACGCCGAGATGATCCGCGAGCTGATCCTCGCCCTCGACGCTGTCGGTGAAGACAAGAGCCTGCGTTTCCTCCTGCTACGTGGCCGTGGCAAGCACTTCTCCGCCGGCGCCGACCTGGCCTGGATGCAGCACGCCGCCACTCTGGATTACAACGCCAACCTGAACGACGCCCGCGAACTGGCCGAGCTGATGTACAACCTGCACGGCCTGAAGATCCCAACCCTGGCCGTTATCCAGGGCGCGGCCTTCGGCGGTGCGGTGGGCCTGGCCAGTTGCTGCGACATGGCCATCGGCGCCGAGGACGCGCTGTTTTCCCTATCCGAAGTGCGCATCGGCCTGGCCCCGGCGGTGATCAGCCCCTTTGTCGTGCAGGCCATTGGCGAACGCGCGGCCAAGCGCTACGCACTCACCGCCGAACGCTTCGACGGCAAACGTGCCCGCGAACTGGGCCTGCTTGCCGAGTGCTTCCCGGTCGCTGAGCTGGATGCTCAGGTCGAGGCCTGGGTGGCCAATCTGCTGCACAACAGCCCGCAAGCCATGCGCGCCAGCAAGGATCTGCTGCGCGAAGTCGGCAGCGGCGAGCTGACCCCCGCCCTGCGCCGCTACACCGAGAACGCCATCGCCCGCCTGCGCGTCAGCGCCGAGGGTCAGGAAGGCCTGCGCGCATTCTTGGAAAAACGCCAACCGTCCTGGCAGGAGCAATGACCATGATCGACACCCTGCTGGTCGCCAACCGTGGCGAGATCGCCTGCCGCGTGATGCGCACGGCCAAGGCCATGGGCATTCGTACCGTGGCCGTGCACAGCGCCATCGATGCCAATGCACGGCATGTGCGTGAAGCCGACATGGCGGTGAATCTCGGCGGCGCCAAGCCTGGCGAAAGCTACCTGCTGATCGACAAGATCATCGCCGCCGCCAAGGCCAGCGGCGCGCAGGCCATCCATCCCGGCTACGGTTTTCTCTCGGAAAACGCCGGTTTCGCCCGCGCCATCGAGCAGGCCGGATTGATCTTCCTCGGTCCGCCCGCCTTGGCCATCGACGCCATGGGCAGCAAGTCGGCTGCCAAGTCGCTGATGGAAGCTGCTGGCGTGCCGCTGGTGCCCGGTTACCACGGCGAAGCGCAGGATCTCGACACCTTCCGCGAAGCCGCCGCGCGCATCGGCTACCCGGTGCTGCTCAAGGCTGCCGCTGGCGGCGGTGGCAAGGGCATGAAGGTCGCCGAATCGGAGGCGCAGCTCGCGGAAACGCTGGAATCGGCGCAGCGCGAAGCGCAATCCGCCTTCGGCGACTCGCGCATGCTGGTGGAAAAATATGTACTCAAGCCGCGTCACGTGGAGATCCAGGTATTCGCCGACCAGCACGGCAACTGCCTGTACCTCAACGAACGCGATTGCTCGATCCAGCGTCGCCATCAGAAGGTGGTGGAAGAAGCACCGGCACCGGGCCTGAGCCCCGAGCTGCGCCGCGCCATGGGCGAAGCGGCTGTCAAGGCGGCGCAGGCCATCGGCTATGTCGGTGCCGGCACCGTGGAATTTCTGCTGGATGAGCGCGGCGACTTCTTCTTCATGGAGATGAACACCCGCCTGCAGGTCGAGCACCCGGTCACCGAAGCCATCACCGGGCTCGATCTGGTCGCCTGGCAGATTCGCGTCGCCCGTGGCGAGCCGCTGCCGATCAGCCAGCAGCAAGTACCGCTGAACGGCCATGCCATCGAAGTGCGGCTGTACGCCGAAGACCCGGATCACGATTTTCTCCCGGCCACCGGCACTCTGGCGCTTTACCGCGAGGCCGCCAATAGCGACGGCCGGCGTATCGACAGTGGCGTGGCCGAGGGCGACAGCGTTTCGCCCTTCTACGACCCGATGCTGGGCAAGCTGATCGCCTGGGGCGAGAACCGCGAACAGGCGCGCCTGCGCCTGCTCGCCATGCTCGACGACACTCTGGTCGGCGGCGTGAAGACCAACCTGGCGTTTCTGCGCCGTATCCTCGCCCACCCGGCGTTCGCTGCCGCTGAACTGGACACCGGTTTTATCCCGCGCCATCAGCAATTGTTGCTACCGACACCCGCTGAATTGCCGGAGACCTTCTGGCAACTGGCGGCCGACGCCTGGGTACAGAGCGAAAGCCCTGTACAGCGCGCGGACGACAGCCACTCGCCCTGGGCAGCCCGCAATGGTTGGCGTGCCGGCGGTGCAGCGGAAATCGAATTGCACCTGAGTTGCCAGGGCGAGAGCCGCAAGGTGCGCGCAAGCACCCGGGCGTGCTTGCAAGGCGAAGAGCTGCTGGCCGACATCGACGGCACGCGCCAGCGTCTGCGCGCCATTCGTAAAGGCGAAACCCTCTACCTGCAATGGCAAGGCGAGCTGCACGCAATCACCCGCTTCGACCCAATTGCCGCCGCCGAAGCCAGCCACGCCCAGCATGGTGGCTTGAGCGCCCCCATGAACGGCAGCATCGTCCGTGTGCTGGTCGAACCCGGCCAGGCGGTCGAGGCTGGCACCGCCCTGGTGGTGCTGGAGGCGATGAAGATGGAACACAGCATCCGCGCGCCCGAGGCCGGCACGGTCAAGGCGTTGTATTGCCGTGAAGGCGAAATGGTCGGTGAAGGGGCGGTGCTGGTGGAGCTGGAGCCGTAGGGTGGATCACGCTTCACCGATCCACCGCATTCGCCTTGGACAAGGTGGGCTGAAGCCCACCCTACGCAGCAGATCTTCTTAGGGTGGGCCGGGCGGCGATCTATTCCACCTTGTAGGGTGGGCTTCAGCCCACCGTTTTAGCTCAGCCTTGCCGTAGAAGGTGCGCACGGCGCACCCTACGAAGAAAACGAGGACATCCGATGAACCTGCCCACATCCGTACGCCTAGTCGAAGTCGGCCCACGCGATGGTCTGCAGAACGAGAAGCAACCGATCAGCGTCGCCGACAAGGTACATCTGGTCGACGACCTAACTGCCGCCGGCCTGAGCTATGTGGAAGTGGGCAGCTTCGTCTCGCCCAAATGGGTTCCGCAAATGGCTGGCTCCGCCGAAGTGTTCGCCGGCATCCAGCGTAAACCGGGCGTTACCTACGCCGCCCTGACGCCCAATCTGAAAGGCTTCGAGGCTGCACTGGGAGCCAAGGTCGAGGAAGTGGCCGTGTTCGCCGCCGCCAGCGAGGCCTTCTCGCAGAAGAACATCAACTGCTCCATCGCCGAAAGCCTGCAGCGCTTCGTACCGCTGATGGAGGCGGCCAAAGCCGCCAATGTGCGTGTACGCGGCTACGTTTCCTGCGTACTGGGTTGCCCCTACGATGGCGATATCGCGCCGGAACAGGTCGCCCGCGTCGCCCGCGAACTGTACGCAATGGGCTGCTATGAGGTGTCGCTCGGCGACACCATCGGCACCGGCACCGCCGGCAAGACGCGTTCGATGCTCGAGGTGGTCGGTCGCGACATCCCGCGCGACAAGCTCGCCGGGCACTTCCATGACACCTACGGGCAGGCCCTGCCCAATATCTACGCCAGCCTGCTCGAAGGCATCAGCGTGTTCGACAGCTCGGTCGCAGGTTTAGGCGGCTGCCCCTATGCCAAGGGCGCCACCGGCAACGTCGCCAGCGAAGACGTGCTCTACCTGCTGCAGGGCCTGGGCATCGAAACCGGCGTGAACATGGACAAGCTGATCGCTGCCGGCCATCGCATCTGCGAGGTACTGGGCAAGGCCAATGGCTCGCGGGTAGCGCGGGCACGCCTAAGCCGATAGGCGCCGTAGAGTGGATGATGATTTTTTCGTCCACCGTTGCGAGGGGATTGGCCGGGTGCCATGCGCCAACACCACGCGGCCAAACAGGCCGGCGAAGATCGCCCACGATCAACCGGTGAAGAACACCGATATCCTTGCAAATCCAAAAACTCTAGAGATGTATCGCAGCCTGGCAGAGCTGCGAAACGAGCTGTAGCCATAAGCCACCAGCCAGAAAAAATCACTATACTGGCGCCATTTTTTCGTCTTCACAGCAGCTGAGTCCTGGCCAAGGCCGACTCGGCAAATGGCAAGGTGGCGGCATGAACATCATCCAGCGTAACAACGTTCAACGCTTGAGAACGGAAACAGCCGATGCCCCGACGCTCATCTACGGCCACGGCTTCGGTTGCAATCAGGATATGTGGAGCAAGGTCACGCCAGCCTTCCGCCAGCACTGGCACCAGGTACTGTTTGACTATGTCGGCAGCGGTCGCTCCGATGCCAACGCCTTTCACCCCGCCCGCTATGCCCAGCTTGAAGGATACGTGGACGACCTTCTGGAAGTGTGCGACGCGCTGGAACTCTCGGGTGATCTGACCTTCGTTGGCCACTCGATCAGTTGCAGCATCGGCATTCTTGCTGCCATCAGGCGCCCCACGCTGTTCTCCCGGCTGATTCTTCTCGGCCCTTCCCCCTGTTTTCTCAACGATCCGCCCGATTATCGCGGTGGGTTCAAACGCAGTGACCTGGAGGGGCTGCTGGATCTGATGGCTCGTAACTATCTGGGCTGGACCCAGCAATTTGCACCACTGGTATCAGCCGACGAGACTCCTGCAGTCACCCAACAGCTCTCTGACAGCTTCTGCTCGACCGACCCAGTCATGGCCCATGCTTTCGCTCAGGCCACCTTCTTCTCAGATATCCGTCCGGCGCTACAGTCGTGCCCGTCGCCCTGCCTGATCCTGCATCACCAGCATGACGCACTGGTTCCCACATCAGTGGCCGACTATCTGCAAAACGCACTTGCAGACAGCACCCTGGAAACGCTGGACATCAGTGGCCATTGCGCGCACATGAGCCATCCAGAGCTGGTGAGCGCCGCCATGCATCGCTACCTGCAGGGAGCACGCACACGTGTTCTATCTTGACCGTCTACCCGGCCCGGTACTGGTCACCGACTGCAACGGCCGAGTCAAGCACTCCAATTGCGATTTCAAGCGCCTGGCAGGTGCGGGCGCGGCCGAAGGCATGGACCAGTTCTTTCCGCCGCCCAGTCGCATCTTCCTGCAAACACACGCCTGGCCCCTGCTGCTGCGCAACGGCGAGTTCAGTGAGCTTTACCTGCAACTGCGATCAGAAAACGGCCAGTCGATACCCGTCATGACCAACGCGCGCATCAGCGAAGTCGATGGCGCGCCGGAGGTCATCTGGCTGTTCTTCGTAGCCAAGGATCGCCAACGTTTCGAAGCAGAGCTGCTCAAGGCTCGTGAACAGGCGCAGGAAAGCGCGGCACAATTGGCCAGGGCCAACCTGGCGCTGCAGAGCGCCTATGCCCAGTTGGCCAACTACGCGGTTGAAATTCAGAGCGAAGCCGAGCAGCTTGCACAACTGAGTCATACCGACCCACTCACCGCGCTGAGCAATCGCAGAGCACTGTCTGTGCACGTCGAGCAGTGGATCGGCAGCGTCAGCGAGCTTACCTGGGGCAGCCTCCTGTTGATCGATATCGACCACTTCAAACAGATCAACGATCGCTTCGGCCACGCCGAGGGAGATCGAGTCCTGGTGGACATGGCGCAACATCTTCTGGTCAGCGTGCGCAGTGGCGACAGCGTGGTGCGCTACGGCGGCGAAGAGTTCGCAATATGGCTGCCCAACGCCGATCTCGATGAAGCCAGCGACATCGCCGGGCGCGTGCATGATCAGATCAAGGCGGTTGAGGTTGCCAACGAGTCGGTCACGGTAAGCATCGGCATCGCCAGCCTCAAACCATGTGAACATTATCTTGAGAACCTGCTGGCGGCAGCCGACAAAGCTCTCTACACCGCGAAAGCACAGGGAAGAAATCGCAGTATTCGGCATGAGTAACTGAGACACAGGGCGGGCCGGAATGCCCAGTCAGAAATGCCCTCTATACTTCTGCCACAGTGACAACAGGATGTTCGTCGTGCCCAAACCCTTGCGCCTGCTCGCGGCCTTGCTGATCGTCGGAACAACATCAGCCAACGAGCCTATCAAGCTGTACATGCCGGACGCGCCGCCGCTAACCCTGCATCACTACGTGGGTGGCCATGGCATGGTGGGAGATGTGGTGCTGACTGCACTGGCCAGAATCGGCAAGCTCACCCATATCGTCGCCGAGCCCTGGCCACGCGCTCAAATACGGGTCGCCAAGGGCAAGGACATGTTGATCATCCCGCTGTCGCGCACACCCGAACGCGAGAGTATCTATACCTGGATTGCCCCGATCATGGAGTTGGAGCGCGCCTTCTTCAGCCTCGATGAGCCCGTCACCAGCTTCGCTCAGGCGCGTCAGCGCTACCGCCGCATCGGTGTTGGAATGGGAACGGCGCAGGTAGGCATCCTGCAACGCGAAGGTTTCAGCAACGAGCAGATCGTGCAACTGAAGCTGGGTGAAAACCCGGCCCATCTGCTCAGCCTTGGACGTATCGACGCCTGGTTCACCGGGATACCGGAGGCGCTGTATATCTGGGAAGCCTCGGCTTATCGCGAGCAGAATCTGCGCCAAAGCCCAACCCTGGCCAGCACCGGTCTGTATCTGGCCTGCTCGAGGGACTGCGATGCACAACTGGTCGAGCAGTTGCGCATCGCCATCAACCAACTGGAGCATGAAGGCGTCAGCATTCTCTTGCGCCAGGCCTATCTCCCTCTGCAGCCCGACCCATAGTGCCTAGATCCCCTGCCGCCCCGGGTCCTCTGGCGGCTGCTCCTCTTCGATATCCTCGAGCGTCAATTCCAGCCCCCAATCGCCTGGTGGGGTGACTTTGGCTGGCGCAACGGGCGCCGCCACCGACGCAGCGGCAGCAGGCGCAGGCCTGGCATTGGCAGGGTTGTCTCGATGCAGTTTGAGCTTCAAACGAACGTTGTTCGCCGAGTCGGCATTCTTCACCGCCTCCTCCTCATCGATTGCGCCTTCGTGCACCAGGTCGATCAGCGCCTGATCGAAGGTCTGCATGCCGAGGTTCTTGGATTTCTCCATGATTTCCTTGAGCTCGGAGAATTCGTTGCGCTTGATCAGGTCGCGCACCGTCGGCGTGCCCAGCATCACCTCCACCGCTGCGCGGCGCTTGCCATCGACGGTCTTGACCAGGCGCTGGGAAACGAATGCCTTGAGGTTGTTACCCAGGTCGTTGAGCAGCTGCGGGCGGCGGTCTTCCGGGAAGAAGTTGATAATGCGGTCCAGCGCCTGATTGGCGTTGTTGGCGTGCAACGTGGAGATCGCCAGGTGCCCGGTGTCGGCAAAGGCCAGGGCATGCTCCATGGTTTCGCGGTCGCGGATCTCACCGATCAGAATCACGTCCGGTGCCTGACGCAGGGTGTTCTTCAATGCCGCATGGAAGCTGCGGGTGTCCACCCCCACCTCACGCTGATTGATGATCGACTTCTTGTGCCTGTGCACGTACTCCACCGGGTCTTCGATGGTGATGATGTGGCCGCCGCTGTTGCGGTTGCGGTAGTCGATCAACGCCGCCAGGGAGGTCGACTTGCCTGAGCCGGTACCGCCAACGAACAGCACCAGGCCGCGCTTTTCCATTACGGTACTGAGCAGCACTTCGGGCAGTTTCAGGTCTTCGAAGCGAGGAATATCCAGCTTGATGTTGCGCGCGACGATGGACACCTCGTTGCGTTGCTTGAAGATGTTGATGCGAAAACGCCCGACGCCTGCCAGGGAAATCGCCAGGTTCATCTCCAGTTCTCGCTCGAACTCCTCGCGCTGCGCGCTATCCATGATCGAATCGGCAATGGCCGCCACATCGCCCGCCTTCATTGGCTCCTGGCTCAGCGCCTTGAGCACGCCGTTGAACTTGGCGCAAGGCGGCGCACCGGTGGACAGATACAGATCGGAGCCATCCTGACTGGACAGGATTTTCAGCATTGCGTGGAGATCCATGGCGGCGTTTTCCGTGGGCACGATTGAAATACCATAGGCCATGATTCGCCCGCATTGCGGATGAGGCATAGCCCACAAAATTGACGCCATTCTGCTGGCGCAATGAATGCTGGCACAATAGCGCCCTGACAGATTTGAGGAACCCATCAATGGCAAAGGCAATGGCCCGCCACATCCTGGTCAAGACCGAAGCGGAAGCCGCCGCGCTGAAAAAGCGCATCGCTGCCGGCGAGGCCTTCGATGTGCTGGCGCGCAAGCATTCAACCTGCCCCTCCGGCAAGAAAGGCGGCGATCTTGGTGAAGTGCGTCCCGGGCAGATGGTGCGGGCGGTCGATCAGGTGATCTTCAAGAAGCCGCTGCGTGAAGTGCACGGCCCGGTGAAGACCCAGTTCGGCTATCACCTGATCCAGGTGTTCTACCGCGACTGAGTCGTGCTCAGGCGCCTGGCTCGCCCATGAATTCGACGATCTTGCTCCTGAGCCAGCGCTCGGCCGGGTCGTTGTCGGTCACCCCGCTCCAGACCATGGACAGATCCGAGTTGACCAGTTCGAAGGGCGGGTCATCAGCGCGCAGACTGGTCCCGTCGATCAGCGCCGCAGCAGCGAAATCAGGTACGGTCGCGAGCATTTCCGTACCCACGATGATCGAGCGCAAGCCACTGAACTGCGGCACAGCCAGTACTACGCGGCGTGAGCGATCCAGGCGCGCCAGGTCGTTGTCGATGTTGCCGCACAGATCGCCCGAGAACGACACCAGCGCATGCGGCCGCGAGCAGTACTCATCCAGCGTCAGTGAGCCCGGGCGGTCATCGCCACGCAGCACCTTGACCTTCATTTCGCGCAACTTGCGCCGCTTGGCGTTGGCCGGCAGTTCGGTGGTGTAGCTGACGCCAACGGAGATTTCCCCCGAGGCCAGCATCGACGACATCAGCAGGAAGTTGACCCTCCGCACCACGATCACCACCTCCGGTGCCTCTTCACGGATCTGGTTGAGCAAAGCCGGGAACAGGCCGAACTCGGCGTCATCGGACAGGCCGATGCGGAAGGTGTCGCGGTTGGTCGCCGGGTTGAACTCACGGGCACGGCTGACCGCGCCCGAGATGGTGTCCATCGCCGGCTGCAACTCCTTGAGAATCGCCAGTGCCCGCGCCGTTGGCTCGAAGCCACGACCATTGCGTACTAGCAACGGGTCGTCGAACAGGTCACGCAAACGGGCCAGCGCCGCACTGACTGCCGGCTGGCCGAGAAACAGCTTCTCGGCCGCCCGGGTCAGGTTCTTTTCGAACATCAGGGTTTCGAAGATCACCAGCAGATTCAGGTCGACGCGGCGCAGGTCGTTGCGATTCATCCAGAGGGCCTCGGGGCACAGGTTTATTGGCGCATTAAAGCAGCAACTCCCGTGCCCACATAGCCCGATCAGAGCCCCAGTTCGGAGAGGCCTGGATGATCGTCAGGGCGACGCCCCTGAGGCCAGCGGAACTTGCGCTCGGACTCCAGGATCGGCAAGTCGTTGATGCAGGCATAGCGGTTGATCATCAGCCCGTCAGCACCAAACTCCCAGTTCTCGTTGCCGTAGGAGCGAAACCAGTTGCCCGAGTCATCACGCCATTCGTAGGCATAGCGCACGGCGATGCGATTGTCGGTGAATGCCCAGAGTTCCTTGATCAGACGGTACTCCAGCTCCTTGGCCCATTTGCGCTCGAGAAACGCCCGCGCCTGATCGCGGCCATTGGCGAACTCCACGCGGTTGCGCCAGCGCGTATCAAGGCTATAGACCAGCGCGACCTTGGCGGCATCACGGCTGTTCCAGCCGTCCTCGGCCAGGCGGACCTTCTCGATGGCGCTCTCGCGAGTGAACGGCGGCAGCGGCGGACGAACCTCAGTATTTGACGACATGACGGCACCTCAGGCTTGCGGGGGGTTGGGCCCATCGCTGGGCGACAGGGATTGCAGAAGCAATTTCGCAGTACGGCCGGCGCTGTCGGCAGCATCCGCCTGGCCGGTAACCATGGCGACGGCGGTAGCGCCATCGATCAGCAGGAGAAACTGCCTGGCCATTTCCTCAGGTTCGGCAAAGCCGCCAGCCGTAGTCAGCTCGTTCAGATAGGCCAACAGGCGCTGTTTGTGCAGCAGCGCCACAGCGCGGATCTCACTGTCGAGATCACCGATCTCACCCGCCGCATTGATAAAGGCGCAGCCGTGAAAGTCGGCTGCCGAAAACCAGCTACGCAGCAGGGGAAATACCGCCAGTAGCCGCTCGCTTGGCGAGCCGGCGGAAGTACCCGCGATGAACCACTGCATCCAGCGCTCATCACGCGCGCGCAGCGCAGCGGCAACCAATGCTTCCTTGGTCGAATAGAGGCGGTAGATGCTTTTGCGCGCCACTCCGGATGCCTTGACGATGGCATCCATCCCGGTGGCATTGATACCGCCGGTATAGACCAGGCTTTCGGTGGTTTGCAGCAAGCGCTGCTGGATTGAGACGTCTTCGAGCATGGTTCAAACCAAAGAGAATGATCGTTCTCAGCAAAATAGAACGATCATTCTCAAAGGTCAAGCAAATGCATGGACCTCAGGCTGAGTCGCCCGACGAAACGTTAGCGACGAAGGCGGTATTCACTGAATCTCGCCGCCCCCCGCTCCATTGGCAGATCAAGTCCGTTGGCAAGGTAGGCGACCGTCCGATAAAAGCCTGCCAGCATCAATATCTCCAGAACCTGCTCGTCATCGAAGTAACCCCGGATGCGGGCGAACTCCTCATCGCTCAAAGTCGCTCGCTCGTGCAGCGCATCGACGGTGGCCAGTAGTGCGGCCTCTTCAAGCGACCACATTTCAGGGCGCAGGGGCCTGTCCAGCGTGGCGCTCACCTCCTCCCGGCTCAAGCCAGCCGCTTTGCCGAAGGTCGTTACATGCACACCCCACTCGTACTCGCACCCGGTCAATGCGCAGCATCTGTCGATGACCAGCTCACGCTGACGTAGCGTCAGCAGCTTGCCGTCCAACAGAGCGCCCGCAGTGAACTTGTTCCATGCGCGTCTACTCCTCGCCAGGGTTGTGAATAGCAGCAGTGGCGGCACACCTGCACCCATGACTCTGTCGAAAGAAGACCGGATTTCCTCGGTATAAGGCTTGTTCAGTGCTGCAATTCTGGTCATGCTCATTCTCCGCTATCGAATATGTAGCAAGAGTATCGCTACAGAATATGTAGCAAACAAGAGCAATAAATAGGGGTGATAAGCGCAGCATGACTTCATCGATTCTCAGCGGGCGCCGCCCGATCATGGCGCTGCTCGATCTGCTCGGGCAGAAATGGGCGCTGCGCATTCTCTGGGAACTACGCGATGGCGCACTCAGCTCCAGGGCGCTGCGAAGTGCATCGGGGGATATATCGCCAACGGTACTGCAGAGTCGAATCAACGAGTTACGCGCCGCAGGTCTGATCGAGTCAGGCGATAAGGGCTATGCACTCACACCTCTGGGGACGGAACTGACGAAAACCTTCCTGCCGCTCTATCGCTTCGCCGATAAGTGGGCAAATCAGCTGCATGAGATTCCGTAACGGTAGAGCGCAAGTTCGTTACGGCGATGCGAGTCAACGACCAGGCTGGAGCGAACATTGATGACAAAAGGCGTGGCCTCCTTCACTATCCGCTGGCAATTTGCCTCCAACACCATAACAACAGCTAATGGACGCCATCATGCAGCGCCCCGGCCGTCGCCACTTCCCGCTCCGTCGTCTTTCCCTCCAGATCGCCCAGGCATCGCTTCTGCTGAGCACCGGCGCGGCAATGGCGGCAACCAACTGCAGCACGTCGGGCAATGTCTCCTCGATACAATGCACCGCCACCGACATCCAGATGGTGGGGGGCACGGGTAGCTCGTCGCTCACCGTGACGGATACCACGGCGAACTCGGTCGCGGTGTTGAGTTCGCCCTACGACAGTGGCCCGTTCACCCAGAACCTGACCATCGACGGCACCACGGTGCTGAACCGCAGTGATTATCCAGCGGTGTACATGTATTCCAGTCAGCCCGGCTGGGATGCCAATCTGCAGATCGGCTCGGGGGTTAGCATCACCTCCGCAGGCCCGTTCGGCGCGGTCTGGCTACGCTCGGAAAGCAACGACACGAGCACCAGCAACACCATCGTGGTGGACAGCGCCGCCAGCATATCGAGCTTCGGCGCCAGTTCCGACGGCATCACCGCCACCTCCAACAATGGCGCCGTCTCGGTGACCAACCGTAGCAGCGTAACCGTAGCCGGCGGACGTGGCCTGTACGCCGACGGTGGCTCGGCCAGTCTGACGCCGGTCAGCGTCAGCATCACCAACCTGGGCTCGGTTCATGCTTATCAGGCCGGTGCACGTGCGATCGACTATAACGGCACAGCGGTGATCGATAACCGTGGCAGTGTCCGTTCGACCACTCGCCAGGGTCTGATCGCCTGGTCCGCCAATGGCGGCGCCCAGATCAGCAACAGCGGCACCGTGGTTGCCGACCATTACGATGCGGTTGTGGCGGCCGGTACTGGCGGCAACGTGACGGTCACCAACAGCGGCAGCATCACCGCCAACCGCAACCTTAACCTCGCCCAGGTCAGCCCGGACTTTCACGGCATCAGCGCCTATACCGACGGTACCGGCAACGTCACCACTACCAACACCGCCAGCGGTGTCATCAATGCGGCGTGGGACGCAGGCATGGCGGGCGCCAGCGCCCAGGGCACGATCAGCATGCTCAACGCCGGGCGGATCAACGCCCTCACCGGCCTGCTCGCCGAATCTGACAGCGGAATGGTCAGTGTCACCAACACGGGTACGCTGAATACCAGCGGCACCGGTATCCAGGTCAATTCGGCCAGTTCGGGCGAGGTCGTCAACAGCGGCACGCTCGTCTCAGCCAGTACAGCGTTCCTGGTGGGTTACGGCGTAGCCGTGGATGTCGAAAACAGCGCTGGAGGGTTGGCCATCGGCAACCTGCAACTGGGTAACCTGGCCAATTTCCTCAACAGCGGCGACCTAGTGTTGAAACAGGGCGCCAGCCTGAGCAATTACACCACGGGCGGATCGGTGGTAAGCAGCAGCGTCGGCGGCAACTTCACCCAAAGCGCCAGCGGCTCGTTGAACATCGCAGCGGCCAGCGTGGCCAGTTACAGCACCCTGGCGGTCGGCGGTACGGCGAACCTGGGCGGCACCCTCAAGGTCGACGTCAAGTCCAGCTACACGGGAGGCGACCTGACCGATGTGATCACCGCTACCGGCGGCCTGACCGATAGTGGCCTGCGCGTGACCGACAACTCCCTGCGCTATGCCTTCTCCACGCTGTTCCGTGCCAACGGCATGGATCTGGTGGTGCGCGATACCGGCATGAGCACCATCAGCAGCGCCGTTTCACCCCAAGCGCCCGGCGCATTGGGGGCCGCCGCCGTGTGGGACGACCTGCTGGCCAATGGCACCGGCTCCGCCGAACTCAACCAGGCGCTGCAAGAAATCGTCGCCAGCGAGGATGCCGGCGAGGTCACCAGCAAGGTGCAGCAAACCCTGCCACTGCTGACGGGCAACTCGATCAACCTGGCCAACAACACCCTGGGCAGCGTCAACTCGGTGATCCAGTCGCGTGTCGACGCAACACGCGGCCTGTCATCGGGCGATGCTTTCCTGGGTGACCGTCATCTGTGGATGAAACCCTTCACTACCCGCTCGCGCCAGGACAACCGCAATGGCGTGGTGGGCTACAGCGCCGAGACCCATGGCTTCGTGATCGGCGCCGATGCCAGCGTCTCTCCCGATACCGATCTGGGCCTGGCGCTCGCCTATGCCAAGACCGACGTCTCGAGCAACTCAGCCGGGCCGAAACAGAGTGCGGACATCGACACCTATCAGCTCATCTTCTACGGCCGTCATGCCCTGGACGCCAGCAGCGACCTGCTGTTCCAACTCGATACAGGCAAGATGCGCAGCGATGGCAAGCGCCAGATCGATCTCGTCGGTCTGAACGCCGAGTCCAGCTACGACAGCAAGACCGCCCATGCCGGAATCGGCGTAGATCGCCGCTTTCAGCTCAGCGAGCGCACCACCTTCAAACCAACGCTGCGCCTCGACTACACCTGGGTCGAAGACGAGGCCTATCGCGAGAAAGGTGCCGGCGGCCTCAGCCTGCAGGTGAAGTCGCGCAGCACCGATGCGCTGGTGCTGGGCCTAGACGGCCTGCTGACCCACGACCTCACCGAGCAGCTCACCGCCACCGCCAACCTCGGCGCCGGCTACGACTTCTACAACCGTGACGCCTCGATCATCGCGGCCTATGCCGGCGCTCCGGATGCTGCCTTCGTCACCGAAGGCAGCAATCAGTCGGCCTGGTCGCAGCATGCCGGCGCCGGGCTGATCTACACCACTGCCAACGGCACCGAGATCACTGGCCGTTATGACGCCCAGCACCGCGAGGGTTTCCTCAGCCAGACTGCCTCGGTGCAACTGCGCTGGATGTTCTAACGAGCGCGTCATGACTCGTCCCGTCCGTCTGGCAGGCATGGCGCTGCTCACCCTGCTGGTGGGTTGCGCCACGCTGCCAACCCCCGAGGATCGCGCGCACAACGCCGACAGGCTGGCAGCGGAGCGTGGTTGGGCGGCGCAAACTCTCGAAGTGGCGCCGTTTCAACTGCGTGCCTACCTGCCAAAGGCGGCTGCTGCCGACACCCTGGTGATCTATCTGGAAGGTGACGGCTTCGCCTGGCTCACCTCGACCCGCCCCTCGACCGATCCCACGCCCCTGACGCCTGTCGCCTTGCAACTGGCACTGGCCCAACCGAGTGGCGCGGCGGCCTACCTTGCCCGGCCCTGCCAGTTCATCGCGACTCAGCCGGCCTGCTCGCGGGACTACTGGACGGACGCGCGCTTCGCACCAGAGGTGGTGAGCAGCCTCGATCAGGCCGCAGATCAGTTGAAGACACGCGTCGGTGCGCAGCAACTGATCCTGGTGGGCTACTCCGGGGGGGGTGCCCTCGCCCTACTTTTGGCGGCTCGACGTGACGATGTGGCGCGTGTCGTCACCGTGGCCGGGAATCTCGATCCACAGGCCTGGACGACGCATCACCGCCTGCAACCGCTGAAGCGTTCGCTGAATCCAGCAGACCAGCGCCTGGCATTAGCCGGCAAGCGCCAGCAGCATCTGGTCGGTGGTCGCGACCGCATCGTGCCTGCCGTCCTGGCCAGCGCCTTCAATGACGCTTACCCGCCTGACACGCCCTCGCGCGTTTACCTGCTGCCCGAGCATGACCACGCCTGCTGCTGGGCGCGCGATTGGCCGAGCCTCTGGCTTAAGCTGCGGCAGGATGCGCAGGCAAGCATGCGAGATCAGCGGTGATCAACCGCGCAGCGTGAGCGGCCCCAACACCGGTGCATGCTCAGCCATCAACTCCACCACCCAATCGATGAACACCCGCAGCTTGGCGCTGACGTGCCGGTTCGGTGGAAAGGCCAGGTACATTGGCATCGGTTTCATCTGCCAGTCCTCGAACAGGCGCACCAGCTCGCCGCTGGCCAGGTGTGGTTTGGCCATGTAGTGCGGTAACCAGAGCATCCCCAAACCTGCCAACCCTGCGGCCAGGTAGGCATTACCATCGTCTACGATCAACAGCGGACGACCCTGGGCTTCGATTCGCTCCTCGTCGCGCCACATGGCATAGGGCAAGGCCTTGCCAGTCCGTGACCAGAGAAAGCCCACCGTATGATGACCAGCGGCCTCCAGCTCACGCGGATGTGTCGGCGTGCCGGCGCGTTGCAGGCAGCCCGGCGTGGCGTAGATACCGAGCTGTAGATCGCCGACATGCCGCGCGATCAGCGACTGATCGGTAATCTCGCCGCCGCGCACCACGCAGTCGACGTTCTCGCCGATGATGTCGATTATTCGGTCGCTCACGCCCAGGGTCAGCTGGATTTCCGGATAACGCGCATAGAACGCCGGCAGGGCCGGGATCAGCAGCATACGTGCGAACGGGCTGGACACATCCACTCGTAAACGACCCCGTGGCGCCAGCGCCGCACTGGACAAACTGGTCTCGGCGTCGTCGACATCAGCCAGCAGACGCACCACACGCTCGTAGTAGGCAGCCCCGTCAGCGGTAACGTTAACCTTGCGCGTAGTGCGGTTGAGCAGGCGCACGCGCAGCCGCGCCTCCAGTTGCTGCACGAGCTGGGTCACGCTGGTCTTGCTCATGTGCAGGGTGGCAGCCGCCTTGGTGAAACTGCCGGTTTCCACCACCCGGGCGAAGGCCTGCATCGCATCGAAACGATCCATCTCACGTCTCTCTCAGCCATTGATTGTTTGGATTTTACAAACAGTCATGACCAGAGTTGCTGGTTTATCCAGCCCGGTGGTGTTTTTAAAGTGGCTTCATCGTTCACAACGGGCCGCAGTGGCCCCAATGGAGTCAACCATGAGTAACAAACGTGATGTGGTTTTCCCGGCCGACCGCCATGACCTGTACGAACTTCATCGCTACTCGCCAGCGATTCGTTCCAACGGTTTTCTGTTCGTATCCGGCCAGGTCGGCAGCCGCAAGGACGGCTCGCCAGAGCCTGATCTGAAGGAACAGGTGCGCCTGGCCTTCGCCAACCTCAATGCGATCCTCGCGGAGGCTGGCAGCAGCTTCGAAGACGTGGTCGACACCACCATTTTCATGGTCAACCCGCACGCCGAATTCGAAACCATCTGGGAAGTGGCTGCCGATTATTGGGGCGAAGCACCCTACCCGACGGTGACCGCTATCGGTGTCACCTGGCTGTCCGGCTTCGACTTCGAGATCAAGGTGATCGCCAAACTGCCGCAGTGAATGCTGGCCGTACCGCTCTGTGCAGAGCGGCACAGCCCGGTGGGCGCAGATCCGGCTCAAGGCGCGAGCAACGGCCGCCAGCCATCGCCGTCGCGAATCTGCAATGGCGTGCCGGGATGATCGTCCAGCCTAAGCAGATACAGCCAGCCATTTTCGACCAGCTCGCGCACCACCTGATGGCTGATGAGCACCTGATCGATCATCGAGCGCGGCGCAGTGATGATCACGCTCAGACGCAGCGGCCGATGCAACCAGCGCTGACCATCATGCAGCGACTGGCGCGCCAGGCCGATGCGCAGGTCGCCACCGTTGCCCTCGAATACCCCGATGTTGCCACCCACCACGTTGTGCAGCACCTTGTTGCCACTGCCGAAGCGCTGATTGTCGGTGGTCGAGATCAGGTACTGCAGGTTGATCCAGTGCGCCACCACCATGGGCGCAGTCATGATCAGTTCCAGCACCTTACCGCCCTCGTCCAGACGCCAGTCATAGTCATGCAGGAAGGCACGCCCCTGCAGGTCGAGGCCGCGGCTACGCGCGCGGGGCGCCGCGATGAAAGCGGCATTGCCAGCCAGCCCCCACTCCGGCCGTGTCTGCGCCCAGTCATCGGCACGCCGGCGCAGGGTAGCCAGGAGACGCTCCGGTTTTTGACGAATGGCCCCCAGCCCCAGTCGCGCCGCACGTTCCTCACGCACCCGCACGGCTGCGGCGTCCAGCGCCTGGCGCAGCCGCTGCCAGCTTGGCACGAGATCAGGTGGCAAGGCGTCACTGGCGAAGACGCGGACTTCGTCGGTGGTGGTGTTGTGCAGGCCCGACAGCACGTGGCAGTTCATCGGCAGTTCGATCCCCTGCTCGACCAGGCCCCGGCGCACCGCCGAATCGTTGAGTAGCTGGGCCAACACGCGGGCGTTGACCTCGCCGCTCTGGCCGCAACAGGCCCCGCAATCCAGCCCGGCAGCCTGTGGGTTGTTGGCGCTCTGACTGCCATGGCCAAGCAGCAGGAGCAACGGCGGAAAGTCCCGCGTCAGACCCATAGCCCGCAGAATACGAGCCGCCAGTTGTACCCGCTGATCATTGCCAAGTGGCTTCAGAACCGGGCTGAGACGTTGCCACTCACCGGCTTTCAGTCCCGCGCGCTCGGCCGGCGCCAGGCCACGTAGCCACCCCCCCGTGCGCCCGAGCAATGAACCGGCGTAACCCAGGCCAAGCGACTCGACCAGGGCAAAGCCCGATGCCGGCAAACGCTCGAACAGGCGCCAGCGCCCCTGCCGCGCCAACCGTGCCTGGCGCCGCCCGGCCAGCCGAGCGTCGCAGGCCTCGTCACCGCAGCTGTCGCCGGCGCTCAGTTGCGGCGCCAGGAGTCCCGGCAACTGCGGACGGCTGGCTGTCGTGCCGAGCGGCATATAAGTGATCGGCAGACCGAAGAAGCCGGCAAAACCACCGGTCTGCACCTGCGGGCAGACTGCTTCAAGGGCGCGGCGCAGCGGCTCGGAGCGCACGTCGATGCAGAAGTACACCTTGGCCAGCGTTGGCTGCGCTGTAACGCTCTGTGCCTGGGCAGACTGCAGAAGCTGCTGCAGGTGCTCTTGCCAGGCCAGCTCTTCGGCGCGCTGCCACAGTTGCAGCGCCTGCCAGGCATGCGACGGCCGACTGCTGCGCCCCGCCTGCCAGGCCTCGCGCCAGGCACTCCAGCGACTGCCTGAACCACGCCGGCGATCATCCACCAGCCACTCCCAGGCCGCGCGAATGGCCAACAAATCCAGCAGCGTGTCATCGTCGCTGCCCGCCTGACGCGCCAGCCAGCGCCGATAGGCGCACCAGGAGGCCCAGCCCAGGCTGCGCAACAGCAGACAATCGAACCATTCTTCCAGCTCGTCGGCTTTCAGCCCCAGGCGTTGTACGGCAGCTTCAAGCGCCGCCCGCGGCTGCAACGGCAACTCGGCGATACGTGCGCCCAACTCGCGACAGGCGCTAAGCACGCTGAGGCCACGATCGTCCTGCATGGCCTGGCGCCAGGCCTGATACAGCCCGCCCTGGCGATCGGCATGCCAGTCGGCCTGGCACTCGTCGAACCAGGCAGCGCAGCACTGGCCGACCTGCTGGGTGATCAAGGTCGGCCAGCCCGGCAAGGCGATCTCGGCATCGGCCATATCCTCCAGCAACGACAGACCGGATACCTCCTGTTGTGCAGCCGGCAGAGCCTGCAGCAGATCAGGTACCGTCCAGCCGTGCGCATTGCCCTTCAAGACATGCTGCAAGTGGCGCTCGCCGATCTGCCCGTCGGCCCAGGCCTGGCGGTAGTCGTCAGCCGCTAGCGTCAATCGGCTGCCGACACGCAGCCAGAGCTGCTCGGCCACTTCAGCCCAAGGCTGCTGGCGCCGCTCCCACAGCGGGCTGACGGCGATCATGCGATCCAATGGCCAGGTCGGCGCGATACGCTCACAAGCTCGCGCCGCGGCGGCGTGGAGGACGTCACGGTCGATAGTGACGAAATGTTCGATGGCGGTCATAGGCGCTCTCCGGTGATGGCTTGGTTGGCGGGCAGTGGGCGTACCGGCCACAGGCGGAAGGTCAGACGAGTGAAATGTTCATCGAGGAAGAAACCAGCGAATGCCGCCGGATACAGGCGCCGCGCCAGCAGGCCCTGAGGCCGCGCGACGATCCACGCCTGCAACAGATAGAGCCCAAGGAACAGCGCCAGGGCCAGCAAGCTCAGATACAGTGGCGCCGAGGCGAACGCCGCGCCGGATGCAAGAATCCAGCTGGCTGCCAGGTGCCACAGCAGATACAGCCCCAGCAACGCAGCCAGCATCAGCGCAGCGTAAACCGGCTGACTGCGCCGCAGGCACCAGGGCGCAAGCCCCACCGCAAGAATGACCAGGGCCTCCAGCGGCAGCGGATGCATCGGTACCTGGTGCCGCCAGAGCTGATCGAGCAGCGCCACGGCCAGCCCCGCAAGCGCCAGCCCCAGCAACAGCGAGAGCAATCCCGGTGCCGGCCGCTGCGGTTGCAACGCCTGATGACGCACCTGCAACAGCCTCTCCCCGGAGGTGAGAAAGGCATGTGCCTTGTACAGCGAGTGGGCCAACAGGTGCACCAGTGCCAATTCATAGAGGCCCAGGCCGCATTCGAGCAGCATGAAACCCATCTGCGCGCAGGTCGACCAGGCCAGGCGCACCTTGATGCTGATACGCGTCATCATCACCAGCGCCGCGAGCACGGCAGTCAGGCCGCCCACCACCACCAGCAGCGTCTGGGCAACTGGGGCGGCCGACAGCAAGGGCGCGAAACGCAGCAGGACGAAACCGCCCAGGTTGACCAGCCCGGCATGCAGCAGCGCCGACACCGGCGTCGGCGCCTCCATCACCTGGATCAGCCAGCCATGTACCGGCAACTGCGCGGACTTGAGGATTACCGCCAACACCAGCAGCACCGCCGCCAGGTGCAGATCCCAGCCAAGGGCGCCGCCGTCGAGGCGCACCGCCACCTGATCGAGAATCTGCGCAAGTTCGCTGCTGCCACCCGCTCGCACCAGCAGCACGCTGGCCAGCAGCAGACAGACATCGGCCAGGCGGCTGGCGAGAAATTTCTTGTGCGCCACCACCAGTGCCATGGGGCGGTCGCGATAGAAGGTCAGCAGCTGGTGCAGGCACAGGCTGGAGACGATCCAGGCAGCCACCAGCCCGTACAAATCGCGACTGGTCACCACCATGGCTACCGCCGCCAGGGTGCCGAGCAACGCCAGCAGATAACGACGCTGACCGGGCTCACCCTGCAGGTAACGCGCGGAAAACTCGACGATTACCAGAGCAAGCAGGCTGATCAGGGTGGCCATGGCCAGCCCCAGGCGGTCGGCCGGCTGATCGTCGAGGCCAGCCTGCGCCAGCGCGGCCAGCACCAGAGCCAAACCGCCGATTCCAGCCAGGCGCCCTGGCCACCAGAGGCTGGCCGCCATGCGGGTCGGCCACCAGGCCACCGGCAGCAGTGCCAGGGCGTACAGCCAGGGCAGCCAGGTGGCCAATTGAGAAGACAGAGGCAGCATGAACGATCTCCAGAGATAGGCGCGTGATGGCACTAGTCTCCTGGAGCGCTATATTTATTTAAAATAGATTGATAAGAATCAAACATTCTTCTTTTGAGAACCAAGCATGCGACGGCTCAACTTCCATCACCTGCACTACTTCTGGGCTGTGGCCAAGGAAGGCAATTTGACCCGCGCAGCCCAGTCGCTGCACGTCGCCCAGTCGGCGCTCTCGACGCAGATTCGCGCGCTCGAAGAGCAACTTGGTCATGCCTTGTTCATCCGCTCCGGGCGCAATCTGCTGCTCACCGAAGCAGGACAGCTGGTGCTGGATTACGCCGACAGCATCTTCGCCCTCGGCAGCGAACTGCAGATGACCCTTCAGGGCGTGCTGCAGGCCAACCGGCAACTGCGCATCGGCGCCGTGGCCACGCTGTCGCGTAATTTTCAGGAGAATCTGCTACGGCCCTTTCTCGGCCGCGCTGAGCTGCGCATGATCCTGGAATCCGGCAGCCTAGGTGAGTTGCTGGAGCGCCTTGCGTTGCACAATCTCGACGTGGTGCTGACCAATCAGGCGGTCAGCAGCGATGCCCAACGCCCGTGGCGCTGCCGCCTGCTGGACAGGCAGAGCGTGTGCCTGGTGGGTCCGCCGCGCGCAGGCAGTTTCGATCTACGACGCGATCTGCAAGGGGCGCGTCTGATCGTTCCGGGAAGCAGCAGCGATATTCGCAGTCAGTTCGAACTGTTCTGCGACAGCCAGGGTCTGCAGCCGGACATTTGCGCCGAGGTCGACGACATGGCCATGCTGCGCCTGCTGGCAAGAGACTCCGGCGACATGGCGCTGCTACCGGCGGTGGTGGTGCAGGACGAACTGCAATCGGGGGTGCTGCAGCTGTACGCCGAGATTCCCGAGATCGCCGAGCAGTTCTTCGCCATCACCCTGCAACGCCAGTTTACGCTGGATGTACTGGACGAACTGCTCGGTCAGCCCCAACCCCCTTCAACCGGAGATTGAAGCCATGCAACCCCCAACGCTCGGCATAGACCTGGGTGGTACCAAGCTGTTGATGGTCGCCGCCGATCAGGAATCACGTGTGGTAACCGGGCCTCACTTCACCCCCCAGCAGCTACACCAGCACCTTGTGGAGTTCATGACGCATCATGGCATTGAACGCGCCAACATCGGCATTGCCGTCCCTGGGCTGGTCGATGCCAGTCAACGCCTGGTAGCTTGCGACGTACTGCCCCATTTCACCGGATGGCGGCCGCAGACCGAGTTGGCTGCTGTTGCTCAACAGGTCACGGTACTCAATGATGTCAAGGCAGCTCTGGGCGAAGAGTTCCACGACGCCCCCGCCAGTCTGACTGCCGTCATGATCATGGTCGGTACGGCAATCGGTGCAGGCATCCTTGCTGATGGGCGTCCACTGCGCGGTTGCAGTGGTTGGGCTGGAGAATTGGGATACATCCCAGTGCTGGACGCTGACGGCCAGTTACGGCGCCTCGATGAACGGGCGGGAGGCGCAGCAATCACCACATACTGCAACATGCCCGCTGACGAGTTGGCTCGGCTGGCGCAGGCTGGCGACGCGCGGGTACTGGCGAGTATCGCCGATGCCGGTCAGGCCTTTGGCTTGGGCCTGGCCACAGTCATCAACCTGATTAACCCTTCGGTAATCGCTCTGGGTGGAGGTACGCTGGCATTGCCTGGCTATCTGGATGCGGCCCTTGCAAGCGCGCAAAAGGCCTCGATTACAACGCTCTGGCAGGCCTGCGAAATTCGCATGGTGCGTACCGGCCACAAGGTAGTGGCCCTCGGAGCAGCGCGCGCTGCAAGCGTTTGAGCGGCGCTGGAGCCGGTATCCAGCGCCATGCACTTTATGCTTAGAGATGCGTGAAGACGCGCTCGGCTGGCAGACGCGACTTCGGCAGCGCGGCATTGAAATCGCTGTCGCTGTGATACCCCAGCGCCACCGCGACCATGCTGCTCAGCCCCTGAGCGGCCAGTCCCAGTTCCTCATCCAGCGCCTCGCGGTCGATGCCCTCCATCGGCGTGGCGTCCACACCTTTGGCCGCAGCGCCCAGGAGCAAGGTGCCGAGCGCCAGATAAGCCTGTTTCTCCGCCCAGTGTGGGATATCGCCCAGGCCGCGGTGCAGCTCGACATAGCTGCTGCGAGTGTTGTGCTGAGTGGTGCGCGCCGCGTCATCGCGGAAACGGCCATCATCGGCTTCCTGCTGCAGCACATCGGCCAGATGGGCATCGTCGAGGTCGCGGCGGGCGCAGATCAGGATCACATGCGAGGCGTTGAGGATCTTCGGCTGGTTGTAGGCGAAGCCGCCCTGAGCCCCCTTGGCCAGGCGCGCTTTGCCCTCGGCGGTGCTCGCCACGACGAAGTGCCAGGGCTGCGAATTGACCGAAGACGGCGACAGACGCAGTAACTCCAGCAGCTCATCGATGGTCGCCTGATCCACCTGGCGGCTCGCATCGTAAGCCTTGGTGGTGTAACGCTGACGCGCGAAAGAAACGGGGCTCATGAACACACTCCTGATCGATGGATGACGCAAAATGGACGCCAGTCTGCAGCATGTCTGTGCATGAAAAAAGCAGGCAATACCGCTAGGAGTTTCAAAGCAAAGATGAAAATGCAGGCATCAGCTCTCTAGCGGGCCACGCCAGCGCTCTGCAAGCATTCGATAAGACCCGCGACGGCCGCCGAGCGGCTGATCTTGGGATACAGCGCACCGATCTCGCGATGAATTGGCGCCTGGCGGAGTGTGATGGCGCGCACGCTCCCGGGCAGCGGTATAGAAGCGAATCAGCGATTCTTGCCGAAATGAGCCAACGCTGACATGGGCTTGGCAAGACATCACTCAGACCAGAAAAGGGATTTTCTTAAAATCATGTAAGAAATAACCTCACCCGGTTTTCAGTCATTTCTTACGCGAACATTTTTTTCCTGACCATTCAGTTACTTATTTATCAAGTTCAATTCTCATTCAAGCGAAGCGGCAGCTGAGCATTTTTTGAGCATCCGAAATGGCTGGACTATGGTCCAGACATACCCATTTCGAAGGGATTCGACTGATGAAGCCTGTCATGAGAACCGCCGCTCTAGCCCTTTCTCTCTTTGCCGCACCGGCTTTTTCGGCAGGCCAGTTGCAGGGTCAGCTGAACGTCCAGATCACCATTGGTACCGGTTGTACGGTGACCAATGGCGCCGCCAGCGGTAGTAGCAACACATTCGGCTCACTGTCCTTCGGTAACTATAACGACCTCGCCAACCTGATCGACGGCCGCTCCTTCGGCAGTGCCGGCGGTAGCTCATTCGGTTTGCAATGCAGCCTCGGCACGGCCTACAGCATCGCACTCAACTCCGGGCAAAACGCTACCGGCGGACAACGCAGAATGATCAACTCAGGTGCCTACGTCGCTTACAACCTTTACCAGGACAGCGGCCGTAGCCAAGCCTGGGGCGATGGTGGTGCCACGGGCACGGTGCTGTCAGGCACCGGCACTGGCAACAATGAAGAAGTGATCGTCTACGGCCGAGTACCAGCACAAACCACCCCTAGCCCTGGCACCTACACCGATACCGTCCAGGTCACCATCGCCTGGTAATCACCGCCCGCGCCACCAAGAGGATCTCGAACTCGCCAGGGAAGAATCGTCATGCCACGCCTGATCGCCCTTCTATTCCTGCTGACTCCGGCAGCTTTGCCGGCGGTCGACAAGACCGCCACCATCGCCCTGAACGTCGAGGTGTTGCCGGCCTGCCAGGCAGGTAGCACCAGCGGTTCAGGCGTCAGCTTCGGTACGCTGGATTTCGGTACCCACCTCAGAATCGACAACCTGATCACCCGCGTCGGCCAGCCAGGAGCTGGCGCCCTACGCGTCAATTGCCAGCAGAGCATTCCCTACCGCGTACTGATCAACGCGGGCCACAGCGGTAGCACCAACAACCGGCAGATGGTCGGCCCCAGCTCGGCCGTGCTCACCTACAACCTTTACACCGGTGCGGACTACGCCACCGTCTGGGACAACAGCACGGGGGTCAGCGCGGTCGGCAACGGCCAGGATCAATGGCTACCGATCTATGCCCGTGTGCCGGCGCAGAGCGCCCCACCGCCCGGTAGCTACAGCGATACGTTGACCGTCACGGTGAGTTGGTGATGCCGTGCCGGCGCCAGTCACTCGGGGTTTCCAGCCTGTTCAGCCTGATCGTACTGGCCATGCACGCCTTGCCAGCCCAAGGCGACACCGGCATCAACGACCTGGTTATCAGCCAGAGCTTCCAGATACGCGCGGAAATCGTACCCGGGTGTCTGCTCGGTGCCGGTGGCAGCGACGCCACCTCGTTCGGCAGCATTTCGTTCGGCCAGATCAGTACCCTGCCAAGCAACCTGGACACCGCCAGCGCACCGGGCAATGGCTCCATCGTGCTGCAATGTTCCCCCGGCACCGCCGTCACGATTGCATTCAATGCCGGCCTCAATGCCAGCAGCGTCGGTGGCGGGCGCTACCTCGCGCGCGGTGCGGAGCGCCTGCGCTACCAGCTGTACCAGGACGCCGCGCGCAGCATCATCTGGGGCGATGGCAGCAACGGCGGCACGCGCATGAGCATCAACTTTCCCGTTGGCGGCGCCACGCAGACCTATACGGTCTATGCCCGCCTGTTCAGTGTCAGCCCGCTGCCGTCGGCCGGCATCTACACCGACACCATCACCGTCACCGTGAGTTATTGAGCCATGAGGATGCATACCCTCTTCGCCTGCTGCCTGAGCCTGGCCACAGCGCTGGCCAGCCTGACCACGCAGGCCGCCAGTTCCATCCTGATCTGGCCGATCAACCCGCTGATCGAAGCGGATCGACAGAAATCCGCCGCACTGTGGTTGGAAAACCGTGGGCAGGAGCCGGTGGATTTGCAGGTTCGCGTGCTGGCCTGGGACCAGGAGGGCTTCGAAGATCGCCTGACGCCACAGAAGCAAGTGGTGGGCAGCCCGCCGATGGCAACGCTGCAGCCGGGCAAGCGGCAGCTGGTCAGGCTGGTCAATCTAGAACCGCCGAGCGCCGGTACGCTGCGCACCTACCGTGTTCTGGTCGACGAGGTACTGCCACCGCAACCGCGCCCGTCTCAACTGGGTGTGCAGTTCCAGATGCGCTACTCGGTACCCTTGTTCGTGGTCGGGCCTGGAGCCTATCTGGATGACGGCGCGCGAGAAGCGCCAGGCCAGGGCCAGCCACTGGCTCCCGATCTACGCTACCGCGTCGTCGAAGTCAGCGATGGCGTCTTCCTCAATCTGCGCAACCTCGGCCCTGCCCCGGCCCGGTTGTCCCAGGTCGATCTGTTGCGTGACAACAGCAAGCAGCCACTGGCCGAAGGGCTTCTCGGTTATGTGCTGCCCGGCGCGCAGATGCGCTGGCCATTGCCAGCAGGCGTGCGCAGCGGTCGGGTGCAGGCGCGCATCAACGAAAGCCGACAAACGCAGACGCTGGCCTCTGAGTAGGTCACTGGCGTTGCTGTTCCTGGCAGCGTTGCTGTCAGGCCGCTCAGCCCATGGCGATGATGCGCAGCAGTTCGCCGAGGCCCAGTTGCTTTACCTGGAGTTGATCGTCAATGAACTGCCCAGCGGCAAGGTGGTGGAAGTGAGAGAGCATCAGGGCAGGCTGTTCGCCCAACGCGACGATCTGCTCGCCGCGGGTGTCCACCTGCCCTCGGAGACGACGCCCTGGGTCGCACTGGACCAGGTCGACGCCCTGCGCAGCGAGTATCAGCAGGACAGTCAACGTCTGCTGCTCACCCTGCCCAGCGAATGGCTACCGCACCAGCGTTTCGGCCCCAGCAGCCTGAGCGAGCCGATGCAGGCACAGAGCGCGTTCGGTGTGCTGTTCAACTATGACCTCTACTACAACCACACCGAGAATGCCGGCCACTACGCCAATACCTGGCTTGAACAACGAGTGTTCGATGGCTTCGGCATGATTTCCAACACCGGCGTCCATCGTTACAGCTTTTCCGGGCCGGGCTATCGCGACGGCTACACCCGCTACGACAGCACCTGGCGCTTCAATGACCAGCAACGCATGCTCAGTTTCAGCGGCGGCGACCTGATCACCGGCGCACTGACCTGGAACAGCGCGGTGCGCGTGGGCGGCCTGCAGATTTCGCGTAACTTCTCGCTGCGACCAGATCTGATCACCTACCCTCTACCCCGCTTCGATGGCGATGCCGCAGTGCCCAGCACCCTGGACCTGTTCATCGACAACGCGCGCATCGGCCAGCAGGATCTGCGCCCCGGCCCCTTTACGCTCAACACCGTGCCATACATCAGCGGCGCCGGCACGGCGACGCTGGTGACCACCGATGTACTGGGGCGCCAGGTCTCCACCACCGTGCCGTTCTATGTCACCGATACCCTGCTGCGTCAGGGTCTTTCGGACTTCTCCCTGTCGCTGGGCAAACTGCGCCGCAACTATGGCGTGGATAACTTTTCCTACGGCAGTCTGGTGAGCAGCGGCAGCCTGCGCTATGGCCTGACCGACAGTCTCACACTGGAAAGCCATGCCGAAGCAGGTGCCGGTCTCAGGCAGGCCGGTGTCGGCGCGACCGTCGGCCTGGGGCTCATGGGTACCCTGACCAGCTCGGTGAGCCAGAGCAGCGGCATCGGTAACGGCCAGCAGTACAGCCTCGGCTACAGCTACTACGCGCGTCGCTTCGGCATCACCGCGCAGCGCGTCCAGCGCACCTCGGACTATGCCGACCTCAGCGTCGCGCACGCACTGGACAACGACTTGGCCGGTGGCCCGCTGAGCAAGATCCTCGACCAACTGACCTTCAGTTTCAGCCCGGAGGGGCTCGGCTCATTCGGCGTCGGCTATTTCGCCAGCGAAGAGCACAGCGGGCGGCGCACACGTCTGCTCAACCTGTCCTGGTCGCGCAGCCTGTGGGGCAACACCAGCTTCTTTCTCTCCCTCAACCGTCAGTTGGACGACGGTTCGCACGCCATTCAGGCGCAACTGGTCATCCCCTTCGACCTGCACTCCACCCTGAGCACGGGTGTGGAGCGAGACAGCAACGGCAACCAGCGCGTACGCGCCAATTACAGTCGCAACCCACCCAGCGACGGCGGCCTGGGCTGGAACCTCGGCTATGCCGGCGGCGACAATGAATACCGCCAGGCCGACCTGACCTGGCGCACCCAGCATGCCCAGGTGCAGGCAGGCGTTTACGAGAACGACGGAGTTACCACGCAGTGGGGTGGTGTCAGCGGCTCGCTGGTGGCCATGCAGGGCCAGATGTTCGCCAGCAACCGAATCGACGACGCCTTCGTGCTGGTCAGCACCGAGGGTTACTCGGATGTACCGGTGCGCTACGAACATCAACTGCTGGGTCGCACCGACTCGGCAGGCTACCTGCTGGTCCCATGGGTGCCGTCTTACTACCCCGGCCAGTACGAAGTCGACCTGCTGGACCTGCCGAGCAATCTGCAGTTGTCGGAAACCCAGAAGCGCATCGCCGTGCATCAGGGCAGCGGCGCATTGCTAGCCTTCCCGATGGTGATGAGCCTGTCAGCCAGCATCCAACTGGTCGACAGCCTGGGACAGCCACTGCCACGTGGCACCCAGGTGTTGCACCGTCCTAGCGGCCAACGTACCTATATCGGCTGGGACGGCCAGTTGTATTTCGAAGGACTGGCGAAGGACAACCAGTTGGAGGTGCACCTGACCGATGGAAGCCGTTGCACCAGCCGCTTTTCACTGGACGACAGCGCCGTGGAAATGGCCGTAGTCGGCCCCCTCTTCTGCCTGCAACGGGACGGCCAGCCATGATCCGCTGGCTGATATACGTATTCCTGCTCTGCACCACTCTGGTAAGCGTGTCGGCCCATGCCTGCAGCACCTATGCGGGAGGCGCGGTCAACCTGGGCAATACCAACTCTCTGAGTCTGCGCACCACCCAGCAACAAGCTGCAGCCGGCGCGGGTCTGGCTTGTCCGGGGTTGCTTCAGGTACTGGCGGGGGCATACGTGCGTGTCACCCTGCAAAACGCCGGCACCCTGACCTTGCAGGACGGCCAGGGCAATCAGATTCCTTTTCAGGTTTTTCAGGACGCCGGCTACAACCAGGCGCTGGTGGCCGGCCAACCGCAACAACTCGGTGCAATCAACCTGCTGGCCCTAGGGGGGAGCTCCACCGCCATCGGCCTGTATTTCCGGACCAATCCCGGCCCCAACGTGCCCGCCGGCACCTACACCGCCACCGTCACCCTGCGCTGGGACTGGGCGATCTGCACCGTCGGCGCGCTCAATATCTGCGCCTGGAACCGTAGCCCAGGCCTGACGCAGAACTGCGCGGTGATCTGCGGTGCTCCCACCAACTGGGGGACGGGTTCACTCGCCACCCTGACCATCACCCTGGTGGTCAGCAAGGCCTGCCGCATCGATACCTTGCCCAACGTCGACTTCGGCGCCAACGCCCTGATAAGCCAGTTCACTGCACAGCAGCGCACCTTCTCCGTCACCTGCACCAATACAGAGGGCTATACGCTTAGCTTCGACAATGGGCAGAACTACCAGGCGCCCTGGCGGCGCCTGAGAAATGGCAGCCAGTACATCCGCTACAACCTCTATCACAGCGGCAGCAGCCTGATCTGGAACGCCGCCTCGCCACTCACGGCCAGCGGCACGGGCAACTCGCAGAGCTTCAACTACCAGGCGATCCTCGATCCCACGCAGAGCAACGCACCGGTCGGCGTTTACACCGACAACGTGCTGCTGATCATCAGTTACTGAAGCCTTACCAGTAGATCACCAGCGTCGAGCCGGCATTCTCGACGGATTGCGCCGTTACCGAGGGTGCCTGCGCATTCGACACCAATGGCAAGGCGCGTCCGTTCGGATCCTGCAGACGATAGGCCGCGTGCTCACAGTCATGTGCGGACAGGTACACGCCAGCCGCATCGCTTCGAGCAGCAACCTCGCAACGCTTGAGAATGGTCAGGCTGATCTGCAATTGCCCGCTGATTTGCTCGGCAAGCGACAGATTGACAGTGACGCACAGCGCGGTGGCCACGAACCAGGCAAGGAGTCGATGAAACGGCATGATGACGGTCTACGGTAAGGCTGGCCTGCTGCGGTGAAGGTCAAAATCCATCCGTAGAAACGGTCGCGACATCAGAATGTCGACCGCAGGCGGGAGAATACGGTGATATCACATTGAAATCATCGTCATTCCGACGAACGTGGCTCAGGCCAAGGGCTGCGCGACGAAACGCTTACCCGGCGCCACGATCTGCTCCTGCGCAGTCACCAGCGGCAGATCACGCGCGCCTTCGGCGGTCTGCTCGACCAACGCGAAGAGCGTCGCCGTGGCCAATTCCAATGCCTGCGGCAGCGCCTGTCCGGCCAACAGCCGGCCCAGCAGCGTGGCCGAGAACACATCGCCCATGCCATTGGGCAATGGGTGCAGCGCCAGGCGTGGGGTGGTCACCAGCCAGGCGCCCTCGCCGTTGACCGCCAGCGTACCCAGCTCGCTGTCAGGAATATCCGGCGTGGCCAGGCTGGTGACGATCACCACATCCGGGCCACGGCCGCGCAACTGCCGAGCGATCTTCACCGCCTCCTGCAGATTGGCCGGTTTGGAGCCGGTAAGCAGCTCGAACTCGAACTGGTTAGGCGTGATGATATTGGCGAAGGGAATCGCCTGGTCACGCAGGAAATCGGGAATCGCCGGGTTGACGAACACACCACGCCCGACATCGCCCATCACCGGGTCGCACAGGTAGCGAACCGCCGGGTTGTGTTGGCGAATCTCACCTACCGCCTCGAGAATCACCCGCCCGGTATCAGCATCGCCCAGATAACCGGAAAGCACCGCCGACAGCCGCGGCAGAACACCGCGTTCACGCAGCCCGAGCAGCACCTCGCGCACATGCTCCGCGCCGAACACCTGACCGCGAAACTGGCCGTAGCCGGTGTGATTGGAGAACTGCACGGTGTGGATCGGCAGCACCTCGAAGCCCAGCCGCTGCAGTGGGAAAACCGCAGCAGCATTGCCGACATGGCCCCAGGCCACGTGCGACTGAATGGACAAGACGAGGGGCGGTAACGTGGCGCTCATGACGGTCTCTGCTGGCTGCGTATGACAAGGCGCAGATTATTCGCCAAGCTGCCTGGGCGCACCACTGCCTCTTCAAGCGCCGAGCTGTTGGAGACGGTGCCTGGAGGCTGAGTTATATCGCAACAGCTTGCACGCCTCAGGCAAGCCAGAGATTTGAGGTGCACTACCAAGACTCGCTGAAAACGCCACTCGAGCCGGGTGCGCGACGAACGGCAGATATGTGAATTGACATATCGGTAAATCTCGATATTATCGCCACCCATGGACCTGATCAATGTATTCAAAGCCCTCTCGAATCCCACCCGCCTTGGCATCCTTAAGGGGTTGAAGGATCCGGTGAAGAACTTTCCTCCGCAAGATGAAGGGGACGTTCATACCGTGGGCGTGTGCGTCAGCAGTATTCAGGAAGGTGTCGGTCTGTCGCAGTCAACGGTGTCCGATTACCTCGCGACGTTGCAACGGGTCGGTCTGGTCGAAGTCCGCCGGGTTGGTCAGTGGACCTACTACAAACGCAATGAAGCCAATATCCGTGCCCTGGCCGAGCTCATTGGCAAGGAGTTGTAATTTTTTGACCCAACATATCGATATTTCTCGATATCCCTTTTAACCGAAACGAGGACTGACAATGGAGAGACCCTAGGCACAGTCGCGTAAATTTTTTTGCATCAATATATCGAAAATTCCCTATATCCCTTTTTCCAGAAACAAGGAACAACACAATGAAAGCGCAAATTCTCAAATCCTTTGGCGGCCCGAACGCGTTCGAACTGAGCGAAGTGGCCAAACCCGTACCGCAGGCAGGGCAAGTTCTGGTGCGGGTTCACGCTACCTCCATCAACCCGCTGGACTACCAGGTACGCCGTGGCGACTACGTCGATTACGTCCCCCTCCCCGCCATTACCGGGCATGACGTCTCCGGCGTGGTCGAAGCGGTCGGCCCAGGTGTGACGAGCTTCGTGCCAGGCGATGAGGTCTGGTACACCACGCAGATTTTCGAAGGTGGCGGCAGTTACGCCGAGTACCACGTTGCGTCCGAAAGCATCATCGGCAAGAAGCCGGCATCGCTGAGCCACCTCGAGGCAGCAAGCCTGACGCTGGTAGGCGGGACGGTCTGGGAAGCACTGATCGGGCGTGTATCGCTGCGGGTCGGGGAGAGCATTCTGATCCACGGCGGTGCGGGTGGCGTCGGCCATGTCGCGATCCAGGTGGCAAAAGCCATTGGCGCCCGAGTATTCACCACCGTGCGTGAAGAGAACTTCGAATTCGCCCGGGGCCTGGGTGCCGACGTGGTCATCGACTACGAACAAGAGGATTACGTGGACGCCATCCTGCGGGAAACCGATGGCCAAGGCGTGGATGTGATCTTCGACACCATCGGCGGCGACACCTTGACCCGCAGCCCCGACGCACTCGCCCAGCTGGGCCGTGTGGTTTCGATCGTCGACATCGCCAAGCCGCAGAACCTGATCCAGGCCTGGGGCAAGAACGCCAGCTACCACTTCGTCTTCACCCGCCAGAACCGCGGCAAGCTCGATGAGCTGAAGGCATTGGTCGAGCGCGGTCAACTGCGCCCCCATATTGGCGCGGTCTATTCGCTCGCTGACATTGCAAGCGCGCATGCACTGCTGGAAACGCCCAACAACGGTCTTCGCGGCAAAGTCGCAATTGCCGTCGAGCCATCACTCGTCCCGTAAGTACACAGGCTCAACTACCAAACAGACTCTAGAGGAATACCGTAATGATTTATGAAATCGCAGTACTGCCTGTTCACAGTGCGCAGATTGAACAGTTCAAACAGGCATTTGCCGACGTAGTTCATTTGCTAGAACGCGCCAAGGGCTATCACGGCCATCTGTTCGCGCAGGGCGTCGAAAGTCCCGAGACTTTCAACCTGATCGTGCGCTGGGCCTCACTTGAGGACCACTCACCGGGTTTCGAAGCGAGTGACGACCATCAGACCTTCATGCAGGGCCTGGAAGAATTCTTCTCGCAAGAGCCGACTGTCTACCACATTCAGGAGGCCGCTTTTACCCATAGAAACAATCAGGCCTTCGATATTGCTGCGCCAAAAGCTTAACTCTGCAGCCCGGACGTGGGCACTGCTTCTGGCCGCAATCTGATCTGACAGCTTTGTAATACAAGGCTGTCAGATCAACTTTCCTAAATACCATTCCATCGTTTGCTCCAACAGTGAGTTGGCAACCAAGCTCAACTCTCGCGGAGGCATTCGACATTAGTTTCGCTTTCCGGAGTTTAAAATGATCATCAAACATGCAAAAAACCTGGCAACCATTTCAATTACCAGCCTTGCCATACTTCTATCCAGTAATGCACTCGCTGAAAGTCACGCCACCACTTACAAGTATGGATTGAAACTTGATATAGCCAAGGTTCTATCCATCTCGAAACCCAAAACCCATACCTGCAAGCCGGTCGATCATCTGATGAAATACATCGACTCGGCTGGAACCATCCAGACCCTGAAATTCAGGGCTCTCTCTGATGCATGCAGCAAAGGGCACTGACATAACGCCAGTTGTGCCAGGGATGGCAAGCAGCCGTAAAAATGAGCAACTGCGTACAACTTAGCGATCAACGCCTATGTAGCCGCTCATTCTTGGCAATCGCTCGCAATACTGGCATATAGCCGCACGAGCCGCGTTATCATGCCCGCGCCAGCGTTCGGCATGAGCACAAGGAGCAGTAGATGAGCGATTCGCGCCAGGCGGCGTTTGCCCGGGAATGCGACCTGATCATGAAAGGCGGCATCACCAGTGGCATCGTCTACCCGCTGGCTATTACCGAGATCGCCAAGGCGTTTCGTTTGCGCAGCATCGGCGGCACTAGTGCCGGCGCCATCGCGGCAGCGGCAGCAGCTGCGGCCGAGCTGGGCCGCCAGCGCTATCAGCAGGGTGAGTTGAGCAACGACCCGGCCGGCTTCGCGACAATCGAACGACTGCCCCAACACCTCTGCGTGCCCGCCGCCAATGGCCATGGCACCAAGCTGCTGGCGCTGTTCAAGCCGGCCCCGGCAGTACGCCCCCTGTTCGATACCTTCATCGCCATTCTCGAAGCCAAGGGAAAAGGCCCCTGGGCGCGGTTGTTCGCGCCATTGAAAGTCATGCTCCTGCGCCACAAGCTCGCTGCCCTGGTCGGCGCCCTGCTGGCAGGCGGGCCGCTGTGGTGGAGCGCCATCAATAGCGCCAGCGCCCTGGTCTGGCTCTGGGTGCTGCTGTTCACCGCACTGGGTGGCGTCGCAGCCGTGCTCGGACGCATGGCCATGGTGGCATTGCGCGAATTGCCGGCGAGCGGTTTCGGCCTGTGCAGCGGTATGCCAACGGCCGATGACGATGCCCCGGATGAAGCCCTGACCACCTGGCTGGCCCAGTACTTCGACCAGCTCAGCGGCCAACCCGACTACTGCGCCGGCCAGGCCAACGCTATCGAATGCGAGCGCCCCCTGACCTTCGGCGATCTGCGTCGCCATGGCATCGACCTGCAGGTGATGACCACCTGCCTGAGCATGGCGCGACCGTTCCGCCTGCCCTTTCGTGACGATGACAAGGTGCGCGAGAACAACCAGTTCCACTTCCGCCAGGAGGAATTCTCACGGCTATTCCCTCAGCGTGTGGTGGCCTGGATGCGCGCTCACCAGCGCCCCGGCACTGACCGTGGCGACGGCTACCTGCGCCTGCCGCTGCCTGATGATCTGCCGGTGATCGTCGCCGTGCGCATGAGCCTGAGTTTCCCTCTGCTGCTCAGCGCCGTGCCGCTGCATGCCGTGGACTATCGCAAGAGTGCGAAAAAGCTGGAGCGCTGCTGGTTCACCGATGGCGGCATCAGCTCCAACTTTCCCATCCACTTCTTCGATGCCGCGCTGCCCAGGCGCCCCACCTTCGGCCTCGACCTGGGTCCAACCGATGGCGCCGACGAACAACGCGTGCGCTTCCCGCGCAACAATGGCGATGCGCGGCTGGCCTACTGGCGCCGCTTCCCGCAGAAGGGCCTGCCCGCCCTGCGCGGCTTCCTCGCCCTGCTCAGCAACGTTGCCAAGGACTGGAACCACGAAACCCTGTCGCTGATGCCCGGCTTTCGCGACCGTATCGGCCTGATCCAGCTGACCCGCGAAGAAGGCGGCCTCAACCTGACCATGCCCACCGAGCGCATCGAACGGCTGACCCGTTACGGACGTGAAGCCGGCCAGCAGTTCGTCCTGCGCTTCGGCGACCCGCAGCACTGGCAGCCCGGCGCCCAGGCATCGCCGATGAACTGGGAGAACCACCAGATCATCCGCCTGCGCCTGCAACTGGCCAGCGTCGCTGAACAACTACAGAGCCTAGAAAGAGCCTGCCGTGAACTGCACGGCACCGAGCAGGACTACCAGCGCTTCTTCAGCGCCGATGCCAGGCGCTACAGCTACCCCTTTAAAGGCCTGCATGACCTGGAGCAGGACCCGGATACCGGCCTTTACCGCACCCAGGCCGGCCTGGCGCAGGCCATGTTGGGCAAGCTGCGGGAGATCGCCCAGATGATCGAACAGCACCCTGACAGTCACCCGGCGATCGACGCCCCCAAACCCACGCCTGAACTCAAGCTGCGGCCGCGTCTGTAGGGCGCCAGCAAACGACAAGGCTCCCAAATGGGAGCCTTGTTTGCACACGACTGGGGTGATCAGCTACCCGGATGGGCATAGGCCTCTTCGAAGAAATAATCCTTCCAGGACGCCGCCTTGTTCTTCAGCACACCCAGCTCATGCAGCTTCTCGGCATAGATGAAAGTGCGCTGCGGCGAGATGGTGAAGTCGTTCTCCAGGTCCTCGATGATCTTCTTCACGAAGTCCAGCGGCAGCTTGGAGTTCTCCACGCGAATGTACGTCTCGGCGGCTGCGGCCTTGTCTGCCTTGATGATCTGCTCGGCTTCCACCAGCGCGTCATAGAAGGCCTTGTAGGTCTTGGGGTTCTCGTCGTGGAATTTCTCGGTGGCGTAGAGCACGTTGAACGTGGCCTGGCCGCCGAGGATGTCGTAGCTGCTGATCAGCTTGTGCACCTTGGGGTTCTCCAGCGCCTGGTACTGGAACGGCGGGCTGGAGAAATGCGCGGTGATTTCCGAACCGCCCTTGATCAGCGCCGCAGTGGCGTCCGGATGCGGCAGACTGACGGAAATATTGTCGAAGCGCTGGAAGTCATCCTTGCCATAGCGCTTGGCGGCCTCGAGCTGCAGGGTGCGCGATTGGAAGCCAACACCGGCTGCCGGCACGGCAAGACGATCCTTCTCGGACAGATCGTCCAGCGACTTGACGTCTTCACGGTTGCTCAACACATAGCCCGGCAATGAGCCCAGCGCCGCCACCGCTTTTACGTTCTGCCGCCCGTGGGTGCGATCCCACACGGTAAGCATCGGCGGCACACCCGCCGAGACCACGTCGATGGCACCGGCCAGCAGCGCCTCGTTCATCGCGGTGGCACCGGAAATGGTGCGCCATTCGACTTCGATCTTGTCCAGGCCCTGGGCCTTGGCGTGCTTCTCGATCAGTTGCTGGTCCTTGACCACGTGCAGCACCAAGTAACCGATGCCGAACTGCTGAGCGATGCTGATCGTGCCTTCGGCCTGCGCAGCCAGCGGAGTTGCCAATGCGCCGAGCAGGCCCAAGGCGGCGGCCAGACGGCCGAATGTGAATGTGTTGGTCATCGTGTAGTTCTCGTTGTGTGATCAGTGAATTATTCGTGTGTAGGTAGGCCGTGCGGTGATCCGACCCCGTATGTAGGGTGGGCTTCAGCCCACCGGCGGTGCGTCCAGTTGGTGGGCTAAAACGGATCGCCGCCCGGCCCACCCTACGGTTTGCGTCGTAAGATTCAGCGCTGCATCCCCCAACGTTTCACGGTCACCCGCTCGACCGTGGCGAACACCAGGTTCTCCACCAGCAGGCCGATCAGAATCACCGCAGCCAGGCCGGCGAAGACCTTGTCGGTGTAAAGCTCGTTGCGGTTCTGGAAGATGTACCAACCCAGGCCGCCCTTGCCGCTGGAGGCGCCGAACACCAGCTCGGCAGCGATCAGCGTGCGCCAGGCGAAGGCCCAGCCGATCTTCAGGCCCGAGAGGATCGACGGCAGCGCCGCCGGGATCAGGATGAACAGCACGAAGCGCAGGCCCCTGAGGCCGTAGTTGCGCCCGGCCATGCGCTGGGTCTCGGAGACGCCGAGAAAACCGGCGTAGGTATTCAGCGCCAGCGCCCAGAGCACCGAATGCACCAGCACGAAGATCAGGCTGTTCTCGCCCAGGCCGAACCACAGCAGCGACAGCGGCAGCAGCGCGATGGCCGGCAGCGGGTTGAACATCGAGGTCAGGGTCGACAGCAGGTCGCGCCCAAGTTGGGTCGACACCGCCAGGGTGGTAAGCAGGAAGGCCAGACCGATGCCGAGCAGGTAGCCCTTGATCAGCACCGACAGCGAGATCGCCACCTTCTCCAGCAGCTCGCCACTGCCGATGCCTTCGGCGAAAGCCTTGGCCGTCTGCACGAAGCTGGGCAACAGCAGGTCATTACCCTGATAACGTGCCGCCAGCTCCCAGATCAGCGCCAACAACAGCAGGATCAGCGTCTTGCGCAGCCAGCCCTGTTGCCACAGGCGCTGCAGCAAGGGCAGCTCACGTTCCAGCTTGAGATCCGGCAGAGGCTGCAGAGCAATTTCGTAATCGTCTCGGCGTGCGGGGGAAAGACTCATGGTGCACGCTCCTCAGTAGGCAATGCGGATGTCATGGAAGCCCAGCTCGGCAGCGGCGCGTGCGCCCTCCTCGCTGTCCTCCTCGAACAACAGGTGATGGATGCGTTGCGCGGTCTGCTGGAACGCTGTACCACCCAGGCTGTGCAGGTCGAACTGATGGCAGCCCACCTCCGCCCGCACCCGTCCCGGATGTGGCGACAGCAGTAGAATGCGGTTGCCGACAATCAGCGCCTCTTCGATCGAATGGGTTACGAACAGCAAGGTGAAGCGCACCTCCTCCCACAGTTGCAGCAGCTCCTCCTGCATCTTGCGGCGGGTCAACGCGTCGAGCGCGGCGAAGGGCTCGTCCATCAGCAGGATCTTCGGCTGCATGGCCAGCGCTCGGGCAATCGCCACGCGCGCCTTCATGCCGCCGGACAGGGTGTGCGGGTAGGCATCGGCGAAGGCCGCCAGGCCGACCTTCTCCAGGTAATGCAAGGCGCGTTCTTCGGCCTCGCGACGGCCCAGGGTGCGCGACGCCAACAGCGGAAACATGACGTTCTGCTTCACCGTCTTCCACGCTGGCAACTGGTCGAACTCCTGAAACACCACGATGCGGTCAGGGCCAGGCTCGCGCACCTCGGCGCCATCGAGGCGGATGCTGCCGCCAATCGGCTCGATGAAACCGGCGACGGCCTTGAGCAGCGTGGACTTACCGCAGCCCGAAGGGCCAAGCAGCACGAAACGATCGGCGCGATCCACCTCGAAGCTGACTTCGTGGGTGGCGCGCACCACGCGCTGCGGAGTGCGGTATTCGAGGCTGACCTTGTCTACCTGCAAAACGGTGTCGAAGGCCGCGGCGGTTGACTGTGGGTTGCTGGCCGTGTGGCCTTGCAAGGGGGCATTCATGGGGTTCAGCTTCCTTGGCCGATGGCGGCGTCTTCGAAGAAGTAGTCCTGCCAGGAGGTGGGCTTGTTCTTGATCGCGCCGACGCGCTGAAGGAACTCGGCCAGCGGGTAGGTGTTGGTCGGTGTCACGCTGAACTGGAATTGCTCGTTATCGATGATATTCAGTAGATCCTCACGGCTGATCTTGGCGCCGGTCACACGGATGTAGGTGTCGGCGGCCGCGCCCTTGTCGTTCTGGGCAAAGTCGGCAGCCTCGGCCAGTGCAGCGACGAAGGCCTTGTAGGTCTTGGGGTTGTCGTTGCGGAATTTCTCGGTGGCATAGAGCACGGTCGGCGAGTTCGGGCCGAGCAGCTTGTAGGTGTCGAGCACCACATGCACGTTGGGGTTCTCCAGCGCCTGGTTCTGGAACGGCGGGTTGGAGAAATGCCCGGTCAGCTCGGTGCCGCCGGACAGCAGCGAAGCAGTGGCATCCGGGTGCGGCAGCGCCACGGTGTACTTGTCGAGGCGGTCGAACTCCTTGTCGCCCCACTGCTTGGCGGCGGCGTACTGGAGGAAACGCGACTGCACCGAGACGCCCACCGCCGGCACGGCGATGCGATCCTTCTCGGTGAAATCGGCGATGGCCTTGACCTTGGGATTATTGCTCAGCAGGTAGTACGGGAAGTTGCCCAGCGAAGCCACGCCCTTGACGTTCTGCTTGCCGTGGGTGCGATCCCAGACGGTGAGCAACGGGCCAATGCCGGCACCGGCGATATCGATGGCGCCGGACAGCAGTGCATCGTTGATCGCCGCGCCGCCAGAGAGTTGTTGCCAATCGACCTTGATGTCCAGGCCATCGGCCTTGCCGTGCTTCTCGATCAACTGCTGGTCACGCACCACGTTGAGCAACAGATAAACGATGCCGAACTGCTCGGCGATGCGGATCTGCCCCTCGGCATGCGCTGCCTGAGGCGCCGCCAGCGAGCCTGCCAGCAAGCTCAGTGACAGACCGATACCACTGGCCAGCCGGCCAAAACGTGGAATGAAAGGAAAACGTTTGCCTAGAGACATGGTGTGACTCCATTCGGATGCAAGCGAAAAGGAAATTTGGGTGTTGCGGTCAATCAGAACGGCACGTCGCCCTGGATCGTCGTGCGGTGCATGCGCCGGCGCAGGTGGCTCGGGCAGCCCGTGGCCAGGTGGACCAGCGCGCGGTTGTCCCAGAACACCATGTCGTGTGGCTGCCACTGGTGGCGATAGATGAACTCGGGTTTGGCGCTGTGCGCGTAGAGCTCAGCGAGGATCTGCCGGCTCTCGTCCTCGGGAACGTCGAGAATATGGGTGGTGAAGTTCTCGTTGACGAACAGGCCCTTGCGCCCGGTTTCCGGGTGAGTGCGCACCACCGGGTGAACCACCGACTTGACCTCGGCCAGTTGCGCCTCGGTCAGGGTCGGGCGACGAATGCCGGCGAATACCTCATCGGCATAACGAGCGGTATAGGAATGCGCAGCGCGCTTGCCTTCGATGGCCTGGCGCAATTCGGTTGGCAGGGTTTCATAAGCCAGTTGCTGGCTGGCGAACAGCGTATCGCCGCCCTCCTCCGGCAGCTCCTGAGCCAACAGCATGGAGCCCAGGCTGGGGAATTCCTTGTAGGACAGATCCGAATGCCAGAACTTGCCGGCATCGCCCAGGCCAATCGGCTGACCGTTCTCGATGATGTTGGAGATGATGAAAATCTCCGGGTGATCGGCCAGCAGAAACTGCTTGAGCACGTGGATCTGCAGCGGGCCGAAACGGCGGCTGAAGTCGATCTGCTGCTCGGGCGTGATGCGCTGGTCACGGAATACCAGCAAGGCGTGATCGAGGTGAGCGCGATGGACGCGGGCGAAGTCTTCATCGCTGAGCGGTCGGGTCAGATCCAGACCGATGATCTCGGCGCCAACGGGCGCATCGAAGGGGCGAACCTCGAATGACTGTGCCGACGCCGCGGTGGTGGTATGGGCTACTGCCGACATAGAAAACTCCATGCAAAGGCGCCAATCGGCGCATCACTTTGACCGGCCGAGGGTTCGGCCATGTGTTCAGTGCGGCGCGCCGATTGGTCGGCAGGTACGCATGGAGGAGAACTCTATAGGTATAAGAAAATTATTTTAAATACCTAAAAAGCATATTCATATGACCGCCAGCGAGTCGCGCCATCAGATGGCACGCTCGCTGCCGATATCAGGTGCTTCGCCGGTCGGGCAGTAGCTTGCGTTAGGCAAAGCGGACCGGGCCTAGACCAGAGAATCAGTCGCGAATAGCCGGTCTTGAGTAGCAGATAGATGTCGTTAATAGGGGCTGCTATCGGCCAAAAGCTGACTGTTGCCCAGTAAATAAATCTGTCCCCTTTTCCACCGTCCCCTTTTCCACCCCCAGCCGCAGCCTAGCCCCACTTTTACTGAGTTTGGATGTTTAGCCCTGCTCTTGAACACGCATGCAGTCCAGAAAGTCGTCAGAAGCAAAACCGACTCCGCAATTAGACTCAAACCGCTCGTTGATCTTCGTCAGTATCATTCGGCTAGCCTGCTCTGGCGAAGTGGGGAAGAAAGCCCCACCCGGCTCACTGTGCATAAAGAAATCGCCCTGCTTCGATCCGCAGTGCTCACAGTGATTCATCATGTATCGGCCGCCAGCTTTACTGTATGCAGACTTAAAGTTTTCAGTGAAACGGCTAAGCTGTTTTGCAACCTGCGGGGATAAACTGCTGACGCTAGAGGCAGTTCCGCGGTATCCACGACAGTTCCACTCTCCACGGTTGGCTGAAAGCGTGAAACCTTCGTCTTCACCCTCTACAAGCTCAAACTGCTCGTGTTCCTCAGGAAGCACGAAGGAAAAAACACGCGTCGAGTTGAAGCATTTCCAGCAACTGGTAGCTGACTCGATCACATAGTAATAGGGCGAGCGAACAAGGAATTCCGGCTCGTGCTCAAGATCATCTTCTTTGGCTACAGGCAACCACTGCACAAGAGGTGCTATATCGACCCCGTCTGGAACATACCAGACTTTCAGTGTCGGATCCCATCGTGCGCCAAGTGACTTGGCTTCATCTTTCTGCGAGAACGGGACTTTAAGGTCAGTCCTTGGCATATAAAACTCCTTTTTTCTTACGGAATAATCGGGGACAGACCACGATATTGATGCTGTCGAGAGTCATCTGCCTGCCGTAAATGGCAGCTCCAGGCCGAAAGCCGCCTGTCTCCGGCGTCCGTATCCGGCCCAGAAACGACCACTCAATATGGCGCCACAGCCCAATAAAAACTAGAACGACTGGATGCCCCGCTTGAATAGCGAGAGGAGACATTGCGGTTTGTACCTGTAACTAGTCGAGCCAGCTATAAAATTTCGAATTAAAGTCCCAGGCTGTGAAGTAGTGATCGCCATCCCAATAAGATATCTCTCCTCTATCATTTACTGATCGTTTAGCACGGAAGACAGTATCGATATTCTTCAGCGCAAGAATCCTAGTATCTAGGATGGGGATTTCATGACCCTCTAATCCATGCACGTCCTGTCCCACAATACTCTTAGGTAGGGCCATTAGCAGTGCGGCGTGAGTGGTTTCCTTAAGCACAAGCGCGAAAACATTTCCGATGGTGCCGTACCCGTGGTGCGCGTGTACAACTAGCGCGTTGCTGCCTCCCTCCAGCCGTCGCAGCACCGAGACCACATGGTCATCTGATACCAGCGCCGACTTGTCTCGAATAACGCCGCCTTCTGCTTGGCGGCACCAGTCTGCAACATCCATTGAAGTGTTCAGCTCCAGTATGCCGGAGGATCGATTAGCAAACTTCTGTGCGCTGGGCAGGAAGCGTGAGGTAGTGACGAACATCCCTCGGTCAGCACCATCATTCGCAACAACACCTCGAAGGGCCGCTACTGCTTCCAGTCCAATAGGACGCGATGGGGAGTATCGCTTAGCCTGAACGTAAACGAGCGTGTCCCCTAGTGGCCCGCGTTGAAGCAATCGGACATCGACGCCTCCATCACCTATACCGGGCCCTAGCTCTGCCTCATACCCTAGGTTCTGGAATATTCGATAGAGGAGTACTTCAAACTCACGATGGTGCAAGTTTTGCAGTCGCTCTGGGCGGGAGTAGAAATATTGATAGAGCTCAGCATAGAGGTCGCCGAAGTCCTCGATGATTAAGCTGCACACCCATTTCCATTGGAAGTATGCGTCATAGGCAGTTTGCAGCTCCTCTGTTTCGGCAAAAAAGTGAAAGGAGTGTCCATCACAGTTTTCAAACCAAAAGCCGTATTCCTCTGCAACCGCCTGAAACTGCTCCCGTAGTTTTGGATCGTAGTCTTCATCCAGAAGCCGGCCGAGATCTCCCCCGCTACGGAGAATGAAAATTACGGAGCAATCTCCAGGCTCCCCGTCTACATGCTCGGCGTACGACACAAAGTCACTGTCATACCAAAGATCGTGGGAAACTGCCCAGCTCTCGAGAGCTTTCTGAGCTTCCTGAATCTTTTTTTCCAGCTGTTTATCTGTGTATTCCATCGAAACGTATCTCGCTTGCGGGTAGCAATCTCGCCTGCGGGGAAAGTAAAGACTAAATAGCCCTGGTTTCGTAGGTGCCTTCAAAAACCTCAAAATCGGACCTAGGTAAACGCCCGCTCCTGGCCGAAAGCAGCCGTATAGCCCGCAAATCTGCACTAACCCGCGCGCTCCACCCGGTTCCGCCCTTGCGTCTTTCCCCGGTAAAGGGCGGCATCCGCCTGCTGCAGAAACTCATCGAACGCCTGCGCGCTGTTGAATTCATGCGAAACGCCAAGGGTCGCCGTGCAGCGAATCGAATCACTCAGGCCTGCGCCAGCCACTTCGCTATGTTCGATCGCAGCCCGGGTGCGCTCTGCCAACTGCAGGGCGCCGGCGCTATCGGTATCCAGGGCGATGACCACGAATTCCTCGCCGCCCAAGCGGCAGACCAGGTCGCCCTGGCGTGCAGTGGCCTTGAGGATTTCGGCAACACGCGTCAGGACGAGGTCACCAACATTGTGGCCGTGGGTGTCATTGATGCTTTTGAAGTGGTCGATGTCCACGATCAACAGATACGCCGGGCCAGCCGTGCGCGAGCGGAAGTGGGCGTCCAGGGCGTCCATCAGCCCGCGCCGGTTCAGCAGCTGGGTCAGCGGGTCGTGCGCAGCCAGGTTGCGCAGTTCATCGGTAAGCCGGCGCAACACCAGCCACACGGCGCTGGGCGGCAGCACCGTCGCCAGAAACGACATGTAGAGATAGAAAACCTTCTGGAAGCCGCTGCCCATATCGAGTGCCGCCAGGCCACCCTTGAGGATCATCGCGAACTTCATGGCGTTAAGGATGCAGATGCCGCCGATCAGCACGGCGAACACCAGCATCTCGACGCGCAGATCCCGGGCGAAGGTTCGCCGTCCGTAGAGCACCGCCACGGTCATGGCCAGAAACAGCGAGGCACAGGCCGCAGCCAGCATGGCGTGACGGGCTTCAGTTCCCAGTAGCCATTGCACCAGCAGTTGCAACAGCGTGTAGCCGGCCACCAGCATGAGCAACGGACGCAGCACCGGCGTCGGCGGCTCGAAAAAGCGCATGGCACCCAGCACATAGACGACCGGAGCGCTGAGCGTCAGCGTGTGGTTGATGACACTCACCAGCCCCTCATCCGGTGGGCCGCCGAACAACTGCAGGATGTATGCAAGGCCCAGCAACAGGTTGCCCAGCGCGAAGACCTCCATGCCCATTTTCTTGCCATTCAGCCGGGTGCTGATCAGCAGGAACATCACGGAAAAACACAGCAGGTACACGCAGAGCATGCCGAGGATGACGGTAGTGACCATGGTTCGCGCAAGTTGAGGGATGGCAACGGGAGCCTAGCACTGGGTGACGCACAGCGGCGCCCTCGCCTCTCTGCGTTACAGAGGCTGTTTGCATGGCATTTCAAACCCGCGAATCGTAGGCATATGGCGCTGGGAAGGCAATTTGTCATGCACGCCTATAGAGGCAGCCTCGCGGCGCTAGCCTACCGTGCGAAAAAAGAACGCCGAGTCGGCTAAGCCGGCTCGGCGTAAACGCAAACCCGTTTGCACAGGTTTACTACCGTGTTCAACGGTGGGCAGCTAGGACACAAAAAGAGCCGCCTTACAGTTTCGATCAGAAAGCCGGCAGTACCGCGCCTTCATAACGTTTTTCGATGAAGGCTTTCACTTGCGGGCTGGTCAGCGCGGCGGAGAGTTTCTTGATCGCCTCGCTATCCTGATTGTCCGGGCGAGCTACCAGGTAGTTGACGTAAGGCGAATCGCTGCCTTCGATCACCAGCGCGTCGCGCTTGGGATTGAGCTTGGCCTCCAGCGCATAGTTGGTGTTGATCAGCGCCAGGTCGACCTGATTCAGTACGCGCGGCACGGTGGCTGCCTCCAGCTCGCGGAACTTGAAGTTGCGCGGGTTATCGGCGATGTCACGCGGCAGTGCCTGGGCGCTGTTGGGATCCTTGAGGGTCAGCAGGCCAGCCTTCTGCAGCAGGAGCAGCGCACGGCCGCTGGTGCTGACTTCGTTGGGGATGGCGATGGTGGCGCCGTTCGGCAATTCGTCGAGGGACTTGTACTTGGCCGAATAGGCGCCGAAAGGCTCGACGTGCACGCCCTGCACGATCACCAGCTCGGTACCGCGCTGCGTATTGAAGGTGTCCAGGTACGGCTTGGTCTGGAAGTAGTTGGCATCCAGGTTCTTCTGGCTCACCTGCAGGTTGGGTTGAACGTAGTCGGTGAAGAACTTGATATCCAGATCCACGCCTTGCTTGGCCAGCTCGGGCTTGATCAGTTCGAGGATTTCGGCGTGCGGTACCGGCGTGGCGGCGACGCTAAGCTTTTCGTCAGCGTGGGCCAGGGAGGCAGTCAGGGCAGCGGCCAGAGCGGTCAACAGCAGGGTCTTCTTCATAGTTCCTTGTTCTCGGTCTGAGGCACCGGCTGGATCAGCAGTCCGGCGCGTTTGGCAGGCGCCCGGCGGATATGACGGGCTGGGCGCAACAGTACGAAGAAAGACTTATTCCATAAAATAATTATTAATTATTTTCTTATACTCAAAATAATCTTACGCTTCCGCTTGTGAGCCCAGCCTGCTCCCGCCTAGAGTGAAAAGCCTTCGCTCCATGGAGGCTCCCATGCTCACCGCCGCCCTCGCCCGCTTCCCCCGCCTGCAGCTGATTCTTCAGGCCACCGCTCTGCAGCATCTGCCACGCCTGTCCCAATACCTGGGCCGCGATATCTGGATCAAACGCGACGACCTCACCCCGTTGGCGCTCGGCGGCAACAAGGCGCGCAAGCTCGAATATCTCGCCGCCGATGCGCAGGCCAAGGGTGCCGACATACTGGTGACCGCCGGCGCCATCCAGTCCAACCACGTACGACAAACCGCAGCGGTCGCTGCGCAACTCGGCCTGGGCTGCCTGGCCCTGCTGGAAAACCCCATCGACAGCCAGAGCGACGACTACCTGGGCAATGGCAATCGCCTGCTACTGGACCTGTTCGGTGCCGAGGTGGAAAACGTCGCCACTTTGGATAACGCCGATCAGCTATTGGAGGCCGCTTGCCGACGCCTCAGCGCAGCCGGGCGCTGTCCATACCTGGTGCCCATCGGCGGCTCCAATGCCCTGGGCGCACTCGGCTACGTGCGTGGCGGTCTGGAGCTGGCCGAGCAGATCGCTGCCAGCGGCCAGGACTTCGCCGCCGTGGTGCTGGCCTCCGGCAGCGCCGGCACACATGCTGGGCTGGCGCTGGCACTGGAAAGCGCGCGCCCTGGCACACGTGTGATCGGTGTCACCGTTTCGCGCAGCGAGGCCGCACAAAAGCCCAAGGTCGAGGGTCTACTCCAGCGCACTGCTGAACTGTTGGAGGTTGATGTGCCGCGCGGGCTGAACCTGGAGCTATGGGACGCCTATTTCGCACCGCGTTACGGCGAAGCCAACGCCGCCGGCCTCGAGGCAATCAGCCTGCTGGCGCGCCTGGAAGCGATCCTGCTCGACCCGGTCTACACTGGCAAAGCCTTCGCCGGGCTGCTCAATGGCCTGAAGCATGGCGCCTTCCCAGGCAACGGACCGCTGCTGTTCCTGCACACCGGCGGCTCACCAGCCCTCTTCGCTTACAAACAAAATTGAATATATGGATAATTTTTAATTATTTAACGGAATAAATATTTCCACCTAGAGTGGCGCCACCTTCCCACTGACACGAGGTCACCATGACATTTTCCACTCTGCGTCGACATTTCCTCTTCGGTAGTCTGGCCCTCGTTCTGGGCGCCAGTTTCAGCGCAGCAAGCTTTGCCGCTGACCTGCTCGATGACATCAAGTCCCGCGGTGCCATCAAGGTCGGCCTGGAGGGCACCTACCCACCCTTCAACTATCAAGACGCCAACGGCAAGCTGACCGGCTTCGAAGTCGAGTTGGCCGAAGCGCTGGCCAAGGAACTGGGCGTCAAGGTCGAGTTCCAGCCGACCAAATGGGACGGCATCCTCGCCGCGCTGGAGTCCAAGCGTCTGGACGTGGTGATCAACCAGGTGACCATCTCTGACGAGCGCAAGAAGAAATACGATTTCTCCACCCCCTACACTGTCTCCGGCATCCAGGCGCTGACCCGCAAGGCCGATGGCGACAGCATCAAGAGCGCCCAGGACCTGGCCGGCAAGAAGGTCGGCGTAGGCCTTGGCACCAACTACGAACAGTGGCTGAAAGACAACGTGCCGCAAGCCGACATCCGCACCTACGATGACGATCCGACCAAATTTCAGGATCTCAACGTCGGTCGCATTGATGCGATTCTGGTAGATCGCCTCGCAGCCTTCGAAATGGTCGAGAAAACCGGCGGCCGCCTGGCCGTGGCCGGTGACGCCTTCTCGCGTCAGGAGGCCGGCATCGCCCTGCGCAAGGGTGATCCTAAGCTTCTCGCCGCCATCGACCAGGCGCTGGCCAAGCTGAGTGCCGACGGCACCCTCAAACAACTGTCCGAGAAATGGTTCAAGGCTGACGTCACCCGATGATCGAGTCCGCCCTGCAGCTGGCTCTGGAGTCGGCGCCCTTTCTGCTCAAGGGCGCCTACTACACGGTCGTACTCAGCCTGGGCGGCATGTTCTTCGGTTTGCTGCTGGGCTTCGCCCTCGCCGTCGGACGCCTGTACGGGCCAGCGCCACTGCGCTGGCTCACCCGCCTTTACGTCTCCTTCTTCCGTGGCACGCCGCTGCTGGTGCAGCTGTTCCTGATCTACTACGGCCTGCCGCAACTGGGGATTCAGCTCGATCCGTTGCCGGCCGCGCTGATCGGCTTCTCGCTGAACATGGCCGCCTACACCTCGGAGATTCTCCGCGCGGCCATCGCCTCCATCGACCGTGGCCAATGGGAAGCAGCCGCCAGCATCGGCATGAGCAAGACGCAGACGCTATATCGGGCGATCTTGCCGCAGGCCGCGCGCACCGCCCTGCCGCCGTTGGGCAACAGCTTCATTTCCCTGGTCAAGGACACCGCCCTGGCCGCCACCATCCAGGTGCCGGAACTGTTCCGTCAGGCGCAGTTGATCACCGCGCGCACCTTCGAGATTTTCACCATGTACCTGGCAGCCGCGCTGATCTACTGGGCGCTGGCCAGCATCCTCGCGCACTTCCAGGCGCGCCTGGAAGCCAGGGTCAACCGGCACGAGCAGGACAACTGATGATTTCCGTGCGCAATCTGCGAAAAGCCTTCGGCAGCAACGAAGTACTCAAGGGCATCGACCTGGATGTGGCCGCTGGCGAAGTGGTCGCCATTATCGGCCCCAGCGGCTCGGGCAAGACCACCCTGCTGCGCTGCCTCAACCTGCTGGAGCAACCCAGCGCCGGGCAGATCACCGTGGGCGATATCCATATCGATGCGGATAAACCGCTCAAGGGCCAGCAGAAGCTGATCCGCCAACTGCGCCAGCAGGCCGGCTTCGTATTCCAGAACTTCAACCTGTTCCCCCACCGCACGGCACTGGAAAACGTCATCGAAGGCCCGGTGCAGGTGAAGAAGGAGCCGCGCGAAGCGGCCCTCGCCCATGCCCGCGCCCTGCTCGCCAAGGTGGGCCTGAGCGGCAAGGAAGACGCCTACCCCAAGCGCCTATCCGGCGGCCAGCAACAGCGCGTGGCCATCGCCCGTGCCCTGGCCATGCGCCCGCAGGTGATCCTCTTCGACGAACCCACCTCGGCCCTCGACCCCGAGCTGGTGGGCGAAGTGCTGACCACCATCCGTGATCTGGCCGAAGAAAAACGCACCATGATCATCGTCACCCACGAGATGGCCTTCGCCCGCGACGTGGCAGATCGGGCGATCTTCATCGACCAGGGACACATCGTCGAACAAGGCCCGGCCAAGACCCTGTTTACCGCGCCCCAACATGAACGCACGCGACAGTTTCTCAGCAAGTTTCTGCTGGATCGCTCGCTTTAGTCAGTCGTAGCGTCGGTGAATATGTCCAGAAGTTGGTGGGGGAACCGGCTGAGGTAAGAGTGGGAGCAAGCGAATTTTTCTTGGGCCGTTTAAGGCCAGAGGAGGTCATATTGTTAACGATACGGGCGGATGCGATAGGCTCTCTTTGAGCTCATATGGCCTGTTTTTTACAGAACCACTGCCGTATACGAATAGCAACCGCGATCACGATCCAGGTGTAAAAAGCCGCCATTAGATCGTCGAGCACGATACCCACCCCACCGCCGACAGCTTCAAGAAGATTCAGCGGCGGTAATTTGAGGGCATCGAACAAGCGAAATAGTGCGAACGCTATCAGGAACATCCAGGGGCGGCGGATTGAAGCAAGCCCTATCATCGAGACCGGAAATACCAGGTACTCGTCTGCAACGATCTGTGGAATATCTCCGCCCCCTAACCACAGCGAAGCCCAATGGCAGAGCGGCACAGCCAGTGCCAGCAGTACCACCGCGATGAGAGCCTGGCGCCTCGGGGGATGACCCAATAACCACCAGGCCAGAGGCAAACCAAGCAACGATCCGAAGGTTCCGGGCATGAACGGTAGCTGACCAAGACCGAAGCCTGTTGCTGCCTGCACCACCAAGGTTTCTATCATCGAAATCGCAAATCCATCTTATGCATCTGGAACAGGCTGCAGGAGGGTTAGCCAGAGGTCGCTAACCCTCCTGCGCTGGAAGAACAACAAGCCAGAAGGTGTTGATGCATCAGGCCTCAGCAAGGGTAAGCTCTGTCAGTACACGCCTGATCAGATGAACACCTGGCTGACAGGGAAGCCGGCTAGGAGGCGGTCGCAAGAGGCAATATACGCTCCAGTATGTCCGCGAGCGTTACCACCCCTTTCAGCTGTCCGTCTTGCATGACCACCGCAAGCTGAACACTCGACTTACGCATGAGCGCTAGGGACTCATAGACCGGCGTTTTCGCGTCCAGAATGAAAACCTGGCGGGCTATTTCCCGCGCCGGACGCATATCAGGCTCAAGCAGCGTGTCACGCAGATGAACGACCAGAGGCAGTTTGTCGCTGGCGCCGAGAATCAGGATACGCAGATGGCCTGACTGAGCAGCGATGGCACGTACATCCGCTACGGATGCATCAAATTTGACGTGCACCGGGACAGCGTCACTCTTTACCAGCTCCTCGATCGGTAAGGTGCCGAGATCAATAAGGCTGGATATCTGCTGCTGAAGGCCAGGCTGAAGCGTTCCGACCTCAGCTGAGTGCTCGACGAGTCTACGAATGGTGGCGATGTCCTGCCCGCCCACCGCAGCGCTCTCGACAGGCTCGACACCGGAAGCCTTGACTAGACGGTTCGCAATCCGGTTGACCCACCTCATCAGGGGGCGCAACGGCCAGATGTAAGCGCGTGATATGAGCCCCACCGCAAGTGCCGAACGCTCCGGGTGTGCAATCGCCCAGGATTTCGGTGCCATCTCGCCAACGACCAGGTGCAGGAAGGTCACCACGAAGAGCGCGAGCGCGAAGGACGCACCACCCGCCGCCCACTCGGGCACGCCCCAGACGATCAGCAGCGGGCCGAACCAGTTGTCGACAGCAGGCTTGGTCACGGCGCCCAGTGCGAAGGTACAGAACGTGATGCCCAGCTGAGCACCAGCCAGCATCAGGGTCAGGTCGTTCATGCCGCGCAACGCGGCGCGCGCAGAGCTGCTGGTAGGCGCCAGCTCTTCGAGACGGTGACGGCGCGCACCGAGCAACGCGAACTCAATGATGACGAAGATTGCGCTGAGCACGATGAGGGCAATGGTCACCAACGTGACGATCAGAGGATCATTCATTGCGCTTCCTCCTGCTTAATCGTCTCGACAAGCGTGACACGCACCTGCGTCGGTACATAGCGTTCAACCCGCAGCACCTCGATCACTAGCTGACGCACCACAGGCAGATCGGAAACAAGCTCCGAGGGATCCTCAGGCAAGGTTATCGTCACGGTGTCACCTTCGGCGGGCAAAGCCCCCAGCTCCGCGATCAACAGGCCTGCGATGGTTTCAACCTCTTCATGAGGTAGGTCATAGCCGAGCGCACGTTCGACTTCGTCCAGGTGCACATCGCCATCCATAATCCAGATGCCGTCACCGCCAGGCATGAGCGGGTCGGCGTTATCTTCATCATGCTCATCGGTAATTTCGCCGACGATTTCCTCGGCGAGGTCCTCAAGAGTCAGTACACCTACGAAGCTGCCGTATTCATCGATGACGCAGGCCAGTTGGTTGTTGGTCTGAATCAGTTCAGCAAGGGCATCCGGTAGCGCCATGAGGGTAGGCATAACCGTGGCCGGTCTCATCACCGACTCAACAGTATCTTCAGTATCCCCTGCTAATAGTCGCAACAGGACATCCGTGAGGTGAACGACGCCGACGGGGGTGTCCTCGTGGATGACGGGGTAACGGGTATGACCACTGGCCATGAGTTCGCGCAGTTTGAGCAACGTCGTCTCAGGCGTGAGCCAGTCAACCTGTGACCGCGGAATCATGGCGTGTTCGACGTCCTGCCGGGGGAAGTCAAGAATGCGATCCAGCATCAGCGAAAGCTCTACAGGAAGGTCTCCGCTGTCACGCGAGTCAGAGATGATGCGCGGCAGGTCATCAGCCGAGACGCTTACATCCAGATCATGGACAGGCTCGATACGTAGCAGGCGCAGGAACAGATTGGCGGACTTGTCGAAAAAGCCGATCAACCAACCGAATACCGTCAGGTAAATCAGAGTCGAGCGGGCAAGACCTCTGGCCAGAGGATCGGCATTGGCGATTGCCAGGTTCTTCGGATAGAGCTCGCCAAAAATCATCTGGATAATCGTGGCAACCACCAAGGCAAGCAGCGTACCGACGGTTACGCCAACTTCGGACGGAATGCCGACCCCGCCCAGCAGAACACCGAGCGACTGACCAACCAATGGTTCGGCCACGAAACCGACCATCAGACCTGTCACGGTGATACCCAACTGGGCACCCGACAGCATGAAACTGGTTCGCTTCGTCACTTCAAGCGCGCGCTTGGCGGAGGCATCACCGTCGGCAGCCAGTACGGCAAGCCGCGTACGGTCGACGGCCATGTAGGCGAATTCCTGGGCGACGAAATAGCCGTTTGCCGCAATGATCGCCAGGATAACGAGGGAACCGAACAGGAGAGTGAGGGTCGGCTCGATCACCGCATCACCTCATCAGTTTTTGTTTCAGAAGAGCGTCTACAACCGCTGGGGCTTGATGTGTCCACAATGGATCCGAAGTGACAAAGGGCCGCCATTATATTCCTTCCCAGGCCCCAGGCCACTTTGATGATCAATGCAGAAACTGCTTACGCAGGCCCGTAGATTGTGGCTTCTAGCACTGTGAGCCGAACTTCTAACATTTGAATACAAATGCGAACGCGAGATCGGGCATTCGATACAACCATGCTGTTCGTACCTAACCCGTCCAAAACGCCTCTATTTTATGAGGAAATGCCGTGACCGCTTTGGGCCGCTAACAACTCTTGCCCTACTCCCGCCCCCAGGCTACAGACCGCCCTGTCACGGTCAATCCCGTGACCGGGTGTGGTAGCCCGATTCACACGAAGGCGCGGTAGCGCCATAGTCGAGAGCAGGTGCTTTTTTTTGTGCCTGCTGTTTTCTCGCGCATTTATGGCGGGCCGTGTGAGGCAGGCTTCGGCCTGGCCGGCGTCCTTCGTGGGTCGGTCTACCACCCTTGCACGGTCCGCCTCCATATCGTGTGGTAGCGAATGGAACGCGGCTCCTTAA
>NZ_NIQU01000019.1 GCF_002741105.1 Pseudomonas sediminis
GCGCCCGAAGGTCCTCCGGAGGCCCGGCATTCTGCACGCTTCAAAAGCGCACGTCTGCCGCGCTGTTCTCCTCTTCCTCATCTCCGGGCCTTTCGACCTGCAGCCAATATGGGATCGGCCATTGAACAAGATGGATTGCACGCAGGTTCTCCGGCCGCTTGGGTGGAGAGGCTATTCGGCTATGACTGGGCACAACAGACAATCGGCTGCTCTGATGCCGCCGTGTTCCGGCTGTCAGCGCAGGGGCGCCCGGTTCTTTTTGTCAAGACCGACCTGTCCGGTGCCCTGAATGAACTGCAGGACGAGGCAGCGCGGCTATCGTGGCTGGCCACGACGGGCGTTCCTTGCGCAGCTGTGCTCGACGTTGTCACTGAAGCGGGAAGGGACTGGCTGCTATTGGGCGAAGTGCCGGGGCAGGATCTCCTGTCATCTCACCTTGCTCCTGCCGAGAAAGTATCCATCATGGCTGATGCAATGCGGCGGCTGCATACGCTTGATCCGGCTACCTGCCCATTCGACCACCAAGCGAAACATCGCATCGAGCGAGCACGTACTCGGATGGAAGCCGGTCTTGTCGATCAGGATGATCTGGACGAAGAGCATCAGGGGCTCGCGCCAGCCGAACTGTTCGCCAGGCTCAAGGCGCGCATGCCCGACGGCGATGATCTCGTCGTGACCCATGGCGATGCCTGCTTGCCGAATATCATGGTGGAAAATGGCCGCTTTTCTGGATTCATCGACTGTGTCCGGCTGGGTGTGGCGGACCGCTATCAGGACATAGCGTTGGCTACCCGTGATATTGCTGAAGAGCTTGGCGGCGAATGGGCTGACCGCTTCCTCGTGCTTTACGGTATCGCCGCTCCCGATTCGCAGCGCATCGCCTTCTATCGCCTTCTTGACGAGTTCTTCTGAGGGGATCCGTCGACCTGCAGCCAAGCTTATCGATTAGTCCAATTTGTTAAAGACAGGATATCAGTGGTCCAGGCTCTAGTTTTGACTCAACAATATCACCAGCTGAAGCCTATAGAGTACGAGCCATAGATAAAATAAAAGATTTTATTTAGTCTCCAGAAAAAGGGG
>NZ_NIQU01000004.1 GCF_002741105.1 Pseudomonas sediminis
GCCACGGTGGAGCCGTGGTAACCGTTGTCGCGGCCGATGATGATTTTCTTGTTCGGCTGGCCTTTGCATGCCCAGTAGTGGCGCACCAGACGCAGCATGGTGTGCCACGGTGGAGCCGTGGTAACCGTTGTCGCGGCCGATGATGATTTTCTTGTTCGGCTGGCCTTTGCATGCCCAGTAGTGGCGCACCAGACGCAGCATGGTGTCATTGCCTTCCGAACCCGAACCGGTGAAGAACACGTGGTTCATGCCGGCTGGCGCCAGCTGGGAAATGGCGTGGGCCAACTCAAGCACCGGCGGGTGCGCGGTCTGGAAGAAGGTGTTGTAGAACGGCAGCTGCAGCATCTGCTTGGCGGCGGCGGCGACCAGCTCCTCGCGACCATAGCCGACGGCCACGCACCACAAGCCGGCCATGCCATCGAGGATCTTGTTGCCCTCGCTGTCCCACAGATGCACGCCCTTGGCCTCGGTGATGATGCGCGGGCCATTTTCGGCCAGCTGCTTGTAATCACTGAACGGCGCCAGGTGGTGGGCCTTGCTCAGGGCCTGCCACTGGGCAGTCTTGGGATTGTTCGCTTGCTTGTTCATTGCCAACACCTTGCTAACACGCAGCGCCAGCGGCGCTACGCAGAGATTCGTGGCACCGGCCGCACCAGGCGCGGCCGGTAGCCCATTACACCGACAGCAGGAGGAACTCGCGCTCCCAGGAACTGATCACGCGCTTAAAGTTCTCGTGCTCGGCACGCTTGACCGCGACATAGCCACGGATGAACTTCTCGCCGAGGAATTTCTCGGCGTCCTTGCACGCTTCCATCCGCTCCAGGGCGCTCTCGATGGTCACCGGCAGGCGCAGGTTGCGACGCTCGTAACCACGGCCCTTGACCGGTGCACCGGGTCTCACCCCGCCGACCATACCCATGTAGCCGCACAGCAGAGTGGCTGCCAGCACCAGGTACGGGTTGGCGTCAGCGCCAGCCAGGCGGTTTTCCACGCGACGGTTCTGCGGAGTCGCCTCAGGCACGCGCAGGCCCACGGTACGGTTCTCCTCGCCCCATTCCACGTTCACCGGCGCCGAGGTATCGGGCAGGAAGCGGCGGAACGAGTTGACGTTCGGTGCGAACAGCGGCAGCAGCTCGGGGATGTACTTCTGCAGTCCCCCGATGTGATGCATGAACAGCTCGCTCATCGTCCCGTCTTCGTTGGAGAAGATGTTCTTGCCGGTCTTGATGTCGACCACGCTCTGGTGGATGTGCATGGCGCTGCCCGGCTCGTCGGTGATCGGCTTGGCCATGAACGTGGCTGCCACGTCATGCTTGAGCGCGGCCTCACGCATGGTGCGCTTGAACACCAGAATCTGGTCGGCCAGGTGCAGCGCATCGCCATGACGGAAGTTGATTTCCATCTGCGCCGGGCCTTCTTCGTGGATCAGGGTGTCCAGATCCAGGCCTTGCAGTTCGCACCAGTCATACATGTCTTCAAACAGCGGGTCGAACTCGTTGGCCGCGTCGATGGAGAAGCTCTGACGGCCGGTTTCCGGGCGGCCGGAGCGGCCAACAGGCGCCACCAACGGGAAGTCCGGGTCGCTGTTGCGTTTGGTCAGGTAGAACTCCATCTCCGGCGCGACGATGGGCTTCCAACCCTTGTCGGCATACATCTGCAACACCTTCTTGAGGATGTTGCGCGGCGACAGCTCGATGGGGTTGCCCTGCTTGTCGAACGTATCGTGGATCACCATGGCGGTGGGTTCGATGGCCCAGGGCACGACGAAGACAGCGTTGGGGTCCGGACGGCAGAACATGTCGATGTCCGCCTCATCCAGCAGGTCGTAATAGATGTCGTCCTCGACGTAGTCGCCGGTCACGGTCTGCAGCAGCACGCTCTCGGGGAGGCGCATGCCCTTCTCGTCGAGGAACTTGTTGGTCGGCGAGATCTTGCCGCGGGCAATGCCGGTCAGGTCGCTGATCAGGCATTCGACTTCGGTGATTTTGCGTTCTTTCAGCCAGCTCGTGAGCTGGTCTAACTTGGTACTCATAGAGACCTCAGGGTTGTAGAACCAACTAGGGTTATAGCCGGTTCAGCGTTGCCCCGCCTCCTCCCTGCAAGCCTCACCAAAGGCCTGGAAGAAGGCGAGATATTCGGGTGGATGCTACTAGGGGTGCGACACCTCCGACACCCGACTTTGCACGCCACAGAAAGAAAATCGCCCGCCCTTGCTCACCAAAACCGCACTGTCTAGCTCGCGGCATAGCGCGACCCCAACAAACCTGGAGCGTGGTTTGTGCAGTGCACGAAGCCGGCCAAGGGGCATTGCACGGCTGCGTACGCTATCGTGCAGGGTATTGAGTGAGCGAAAAACCTGATGACACAGACTGAGCGACGATAATGCCGCAGGGGAAAGATGCTGCCGTGTTGCCGCGCCGCCAGGCATGCTGCCCCTGGTAACCCGCATGATGCGCAGGCCCGCCTCGCGAGCGAGGACAGAGGTAGCGTGACCGGTGGTGCTGGAACAAGCGCTGACGCCGATGGTCGGCAGGCAAAACATGAGACACCCGTATTATTGCTGTTATGGGTTTGAACCGAGCTTAGCCTTGTTCATTTTTTTACACAATAGCTCTGTAAAAAATTGAACACACCCCACTGAGCACCCTGAAAAGACGCCGGTTGAACCACCCTGAAAGGCCTTGAAACGCCCCAAAAATGGCCATCACGCCCCACTACAGGGCATCATCGGGCCTGCTTGACAGTAAAGTGCGTTTCGGATTGACTCACACCCATGCAGTCGCATGATTGATATATTTAACAAAAAGGTGTTGCATCATGTCGGTACCCCCGCGTGCCGTTCAGCTTAACGAAGCGAACGCGTTCCTTAAGGAACATCCTGAGGTCCAGTTCGTCGACCTTCTTATTGCAGATATGAATGGCGTGGTGCGCGGCAAGCGCATCGATCGAAACGCCCTGCACAAGGTGTACGAGAAAGGCATCAACCTGCCCGCCTCGCTCTTTGCGCTCGACATCAACGGCTCCACCGTCGAAAGCACCGGCCTTGGCCTGGACATCGGCGACGCCGACCGTATCTGCTTCCCCATCCCCAATACCCTGTGCAACGAGCCCTGGCAGAAGCGCCCCACTGCGCAACTGCTGATGACCATGCACGAGCTGGACGGCACGCCTTTCTTCGCCGACCCGCGCGAGGTATTGCGCCAGGTGGTACAGAAGTTCGACGAACTGGGCCTGCGTATCTGCGCAGCCTTCGAACTGGAGTTCTACCTGATCGACCAGGAGAACGTGAACGGGCGCCCGCAGCCACCACGCTCGCCGATCTCCGGCAAGCGCCCGCACTCGACTCAGGTCTACCTGATCGATGACCTCGACGAGTACGTCGACTGCCTGCAGGACATGCTCGAAGCCGCCAAGGAGCAGGACATCCCGGCCGACGCCATCGTCAAGGAAAGTGCCCCGGCGCAGTTCGAGGTCAACCTGCACCACGTCGAAGACGCCATCAAGGCCTGCGACTACGCACTGCTGCTCAAGCGCCTGATCAAGAACATCGCCTACGACCATGAGATGGACTCCACCTTCATGGCCAAGCCCTATCCGGGCCAGGCGGGCAATGGTCTGCACGTGCACATCTCGCTGCTCGACAAGAAGACCGGCAAGAACATCTTCGCTGCCGAAGATCCGCTGGAGAACACCTCGCTGCGTCATGCCGTCGGCGGCATCCTCGACACCATGTCCGCGTCGATGGCGTTCCTCTGCCCCAACGTCAACTCGTACCGCCGCTTCGGTGCACAGTTCTACGTGCCCAACGCACCGAGCTGGGCACTGGACAACCGCACCGTAGCCGTGCGCGTGCCGACTGGCAGCGCCGATGCTGTACGCATCGAGCACCGCGTCGCCGGTGCCGACGCCAACCCATACCTGATGCTGGCGTCGATCCTCGCCGGTATCCACCACGGTCTGACCAACCAGATCGAACCGGGCGAGCCGATCGAAGGCAACTCCTACGAACAGCTCGAACAGAGCCTGCCGAACAACTTGCGCGATGCCCTGCGCGAGCTGGACGACAGCGAAGTGCTGAACAAATACATCGATCCGAAGTACATCGACATCTTCGTCGCGTGCAAGGAAGCCGAGCTGGAGGAGTTCGAAACCACCATCTCCGACCTCGAGTACAACTGGTACCTGCACACCGTGTAAAACCGAGAAAGCCGGCCGCAGAGCCGGCTTCTTTTTGCCTGCCAACTGCCTGCTCCAGTGCTCTGCACCGGGGCCAGCGGTTCGCCGCACGGCGACTCCGCTGACATGAATCAACCCCCGGCGCCCAAGACCGCCGGATACTGTTGCCTTCATCCATCGGGGAGCTACTCATGCAACGCGTTTTTGCCGCCGTCCTGCTAGGCCTGAGCTGTGGCCTGGCCCAGGCCGCCGACAGCATTCGGGTCTACAACTGGAACGATTACATCGCGCCGCAGGTGCTGGAAAACTTCACGCGCGACACCGGTATCGAAGTCGAGTACCACACCTTCGCCAGTGCCGAAGAACTGAGCGCAGCGCTGAACAGCGGCCAACCCATCGACATCGCGGTGCCCTCGCACAACGATCTGCCAGGGCTGATCGCCAGTGGCCGTATTCGTCCGCTGGATTTCAACCTGTTACCCAACCGCACACACCTCGACAAGCAGTTGCTCAGCAAGCTGGCCGCGGTCGACCCGCAGAATCAGCACGCCGTGCCGTACCTGTGGGGCGCGGTCGGCCTGGCGATTAACACGCCGCAGGCCGAGGCTGCCTATGGCGGACCACTGCCGGACAGCTGGAGCCTGCTGTTCGATGCCAAACAGAGCGCGCGCCTGGCCAGTTGCGGCATCAGCGTGCTGGATGCGCCAGATGAAACCCTGTCACTGCTGCTCAACTACCAGGGCCGCAGCCTTGCCCGCAGCGCACCAAGCCGAGTCGAGCGCGCCGGCGGAGTGCTCGAGGCACTACGCCCAAACCTGCGCTACGTCGACAGCGAGCGCTATATCGAAGATCTCAGCAGCGGCCACTTGTGCCTGGCCATGGCCTGGGTCGGCGACGCCCTTGCCGCAGCGCAGGCCGGCCAGCCGGTACGCTTCGTGGTACCGGACGAAGGCTCGGTGCTGTTCATCGACAACCTGGTGATTCCTGCCAACGCCGCTCGGCCGGACCTCGCTCACCGCTTCATCGACTACCTGATGCAACCGCAGATCATCGCCCAGATCACCGCCGAGACGCTCTACCCCAACGGTAATGCAGACTCCGCGCAGTTCATCGACAGCGCCCTGCTGGCGCAGCCCGGCCTGTACCCGGATCAGGACACCAAACGCCGCCTGTATCCGCTGGAAGTCCTTTCGGAGAAACATGCGCAGGTGCGCAGCAACGTCTGGCAGCGCTTTCGCGACGGTAGCTGAGGCGTGTACGGCGATGCTTGCCTCGCCGCCGCCTGCTGACGTCCAATAGCGCCTCGACCCACGAGGACTCAGCCATGTCGCGCCCCGCCAGCACCCGCAAGCCACGCGCCAGCAGCCAGGCACGGATCGCCGTGATACTGGCGGCAGCACGCGAACTGCTGGCCGAGCAGGGCATGGCCAACCTGTCGATCTACACGGTGGCCGAGCACGCAGGCATTCCACCGTCGTCGGTGTACCACTTCTTCGCCAGCGTGCCGACACTGCTCGAAGGGCTGACTGCAGACGTGCACTCAGCCTTTCGCGCCTGCCTGCAGGAGCCGGTCGAACACGCCAGCCTGAACACCTGGCATGACCTGTCGCGCATCGTCGAACAACGTATGCTGGGCATCTACGCGCGCGACGCCGCAGCGCGCCAGCTGATCCTCGCCCAGCATGGCCTGGCCGAGGTAACCCAGGCCGACCATCAGCATGACATCGAACTGGGCCGCCTGATGCAGGCGCTGTTCGACCGCCACTTCCCCCTGCCGCAGTTACCGATAGATATCGATGTCTTCGCCCTGGCCATGGAGCTGGGTGATCGCGTCTATGCCCGCTCCGTACAGCTGCACGGCGAAATCACGCCACGCCTGGCCGAGGAAGGCATGCGCGTATTCGACGCCTACCTGGGCCTGTACCTGCCGGCCGCGCTGCCGAAAAGACCTGCACCGCTGGCGTAATCCCCCGTAGGGTGCGCCGTGCGCACCGATGACATCTGACGGCGTGGCCGATCGCTGCGCGCACCCTAAGCGGCCTGTGCCCCTACGACCGAACCAATATAAATCCGATAAAAATCGTATTAATTTTGCTAATTCAACAAAAAGCACCTTCTAATACCGATATTTATCGGATATAAATCGATCATCCAGCCTTGGCCAAGTCCAGCCACGGCACTCTGAATGGGCCGCCAAAGCGGCCTGCGAACGAGCCAAGAGGTGCTTTATGTCCCGTATCGTTACCGTCGCTGCGACCCAGATGGCCTGCTCCTGGGATACGCCCGCGAACATCGCCAATGCCGAGAGGCTGGTACGCCAGGCTGCCGCACAGGGCGCGCAGATCATCCTGATCCAGGAGCTGTTCGAGGCTCCCTACTTCTGCCAGAAGCCCAACGCCGACTACACCCAGCTGGCGACCACGGTGGAGGAAAATCCGGCTATCACGCACTTCCAGGAAGTTGCCGCCGAACTGAAGGTAGTGCTGCCGATCAGCTTCTTCGAACGCGCCGGTCGCGCCCGCTTCAACAGCATCGCCATCCTCGATGCCGACGGCACTAATCTCGGGATTTATCGAAAAAGCCATATTCCCGATGGCCCCGGCTACCACGAGAAGTACTACTTCAACCCGGGCGATACCGGCTTCAAGGTCTGGGACACCGCTTATGCCCGTATCGGCGTGGGTATCTGCTGGGATCAGTGGTTCCCCGAGTGTGCACGCAGCATGGCGCTGATGGGCGCAGAGATTCTCTTCTACCCCACCGCTATCGGCAGCGAGCCGCACGATGCCAACATCACCTCGCGCGAGCACTGGCAGCGTGTGCAACAGGGCCATGCCGGCGCCAACCTGATGCCGCTGGTGGCCAGCAACCGCATCGGCCGCGAGGAGCAGGACGGCTACGACATCACCTTCTACGGCAGCTCGTTCATCGCCAACCAGTTCGGCGAGAAAGTCGAGGAGCTGAACCAGACCGAGGAAGGCGTGCTGGTGCACAGCTTCGACCTGAGCGAACTGGAGAAGGTACGCACCGCCTGGGGTGTGTTCCGCGACCGCCGGCCGAACCTATACTGGCCGCTTTCCACGCTCGACGGTGAAACACCCTCGATCCCGTAGGGTGCGCTGTGCGCACCTAGCCCTCCAAACACTTTGCCGGTGCGCATGGCGCACTCTACGGAAGCGAAATATGACCACTCTGACCACGACTCCACGCGCCGATGGCTTCCGCATGCCGGCGGAATGGGAAACCCACAGCAAGACCTGGATGGTCTGGCCCGAGCGCCCGGACAACTGGCGCAACGGCGGCAAGCCGGCACAGGCCGCCTTCGCCGCGGTGGCCAAGGCCATTGCCCAGTTCGAGCCGGTGACCCTCTGCGTGTCCGCAGCGCAGTATGAAAACGCCCGCGCGCGCCTGGACGACGCCAATATCCGCCTGGTTGAAATCACCACCGACGACGCCTGGGTGCGCGACACCGGCCCGACCTTCGTCACCAGCGCCAGCGGCGAAGTGCGCGGCGTGGACTGGGCGTTCAACGCCTGGGGCGGCTTCGACGGTGGCCTGTACTGGCCCTGGCTGCGTGACGACCAGGTGGCACGCAAGGTTCTCGAGATCGAAGGCTGCAAGCGTTACCGCACCGAGGGCTTCGTACTCGAAGGTGGCTCGATCCATGTCGATGGCGAAGGCACCTTGATCACCACCGAAGAGTGCCTGCTGAACAAGAACCGCAACCCGCACCTGTCGCGCGAAGAAATCGAAACCGTGCTGCGCGAGCACCTGGCCATCGACACGGTGATCTGGCTGCCGGACGGTCTGTACAACGACGAAACCGACGGCCACGTCGACAACTTCTGCTGTTACGTGCGCCCCGGTGAAGTGCTGCTGGCCTGGACCGACGATGTGAATGACCCCAACTACCCGCGCTGCCAGGCCGCCATGCGCGTACTGGAAAGCGTGCACGACGCCAAGGGGCGTCAGCTGACCGTGCACAAGATGCCCATTCCAGGCCCGATTCATGCCACTGCCGAAGAGTGCGCGGGCGTCGACATGGTCGACGGCAGCCAAGAGCGCAGCCCAGAAGTTCGCCTGGCCGGCTCCTACGTGAACTTCCTTATCGTCAACGGCGGCATCGTCGCGCCGAGCTTCGATGATCCGAAGGACGAGGAGGCCCGCACTATCCTCCAGCGCATTTTCCCCGAGCATCGCGTGGTGATGGTGCCGGGCCGCGAGATCCTTCTGGGCGGCGGCAATATCCACTGCATCACCCAGCAGCAGCCAGCCCCACAAGGCAGTTGAAAAGTACTCTGAAGGCCTTCAAGTTGATCCTGACCAAGCCGATAAGATTGGTCGGGATCAACCCGTTACCTTCAAGAGCACATCATGTTCAACAAAGCCCTCAAGCGAGCACTGGAAGTAGCTCGTCAGCAGTTGCAGTCCTCGCTTGCCAGGAAGGCTGCCGTCGATCGTTCGACGGCCATGATCGAATTCAAGCCTGACGGCACCATCGTCAGCGCCAATGACAATCTCCTGACCACCATGGGTTACCGACTGGAGGAGATCGTCGGCCAGCATCACAGCATCTTCTGCTTCCCCGAATACCAGTCCAGCGCCGAGTACCGCCGATTCTGGCAACGCCTGGCGGCCGGCGAGTACATCCGTGAGCGCTTCCGCCGTCGCAACAAGCAAGGCCAGGAAGTCTGGCTGGAAGCCAGCTACAACCCGATCCGCGGCGCAGATGGCCGTGTCGAAGGCGTGCTCAAACTGGCCACGGACATCACTGCACAGGTCATCCGCGAGCAGGAACAGAACAGCATGGTAGAGGCCATCAGCCGCTCCATGGCGGTAATCGCCTTCAACCTCAAGGGCGAGGTGCTCGATGCCAATGAAAACTTCCAGCAGACCATGGGCTACCGCCTGGACGAAATCCGCGGCAAGCACCATCGCCTGTTCTGCCCCCGCGAAGAGGCCGACTCGCCTGCCTACCGCGACTTCTGGGCACGCCTGAATCGCGGCGAATTCTTCTCAGGGCGATTCCAGCGCATCAACCGCCACGGCGACATCATCTGGCTGAGCGCCACCTACAATCCGGTGTTCGACGCCAGCGGCACCCTCTACAAGATCGTCAAGTTCGCCCGTGACATCACCCCGCAGGTGCACCAGCAACAGGCCGAATCTGATGCAGCCAAGCTTGCCTATGAAATTTCCCAACGCACCGACGACAGTGCCCGGCATGGCGCCGAGGTGATCAGCGAAACCGTCACGATGGTGCGCGGCATCGCCGACGAGCTGTCCCGCGCAGCCGAGGGCATTAGCGCGGTCAGCCAGCAGTCGGAGATGATCAGCAGCATCGTGCAGACCATCCGCGGCATTGCCGAGCAAACCAACCTGCTGGCCCTCAACGCCGCTATCGAAGCGGCGCGCGCAGGCGAGCAGGGCCGCGGATTCGCGGTGGTCGCTGATGAAGTGCGCAGTCTGGCGGCGCGCACCGCACAGGCAACAGTGGAGATCGTCGAGGTGGTCAAGCGCAACCACGAGCTAGCGCAAGACGCCGTGGACAACATGCAGTCCAGTCAGCACAAGGTCGAGCAGGGTGTGGAGCTGGTCAATCAGGCCGGGCAGGTGATCGAGGAAATCCAGAGTGGCGCACGGCAGGTTGTCGATGCCGTGCGCCAGTTCGCCGAGGCGATTGAGGAGCAACACTAACGCTTACGGCCTTCAGGATTGCTTGCAGGTATTGATCCCCAGCAGCGAACAAGCCGGGCACCGATGGCCAGGCTCAGCGCGATGAGGATAAACCCTGCGGCGATGCGCAGACTGCGGTCGAGCGTTCCAATTATCAAGGTTCTCCAGGTCAACGTCCGCGCCGGCCTTCCAGCGCAGCAAAGAGCAGCATGCCGGCGAGCATCGCTGCGACGAACAGCAGGGCCTGCCAGTGCCCGGTCAGCAGGATGGCAACAGCCGGCCCCGGACAGATGCCAGCGATACCCCAACCGGCCCCGAACAGCAGGCTGCCGCCGATCAGGCGAGCATCGAGGTCACGACGCGTCGGCAACTGCATGGCGCCGCCGAGCAGTGCCCTGGCGCGCCGTTGCGCCAGGTTCAACGGCACTGCTGCGACGGCAATGGCCCCGACCATCACCAGCGCCAGCGAGGGATCCCAATTTCCGGCCAAATCGAGAAAAGCCAGCACCTTGGCCGGGTCGGCCATGCCCGCTAGCAGCAGGCCCAGACCAAACAGCAGGCCGCAGGCGAATGAACTGAGTCTGACCATCCTCAAGCCCCCAGCAGGTGACGCAGGACAAAGACCGTGACGAAACCCGTGGCCATGAAGCACAGGGTTGCCAGCACCGAGCGCGGCGACAAGCGGGAAATACCGCAAACCCCGTGGCCGCTTGTGCAGCCCGAGCCATAACGGGTGCCGATACCGACCAGCAAGCCGGCGACGATCAAGCCGAGACTGCTCGTCTCGAAATGAATCGACGGTAATGCCGCGAACAATCCCCAGAGCAAGGGCGCCAGAAGCAGGCCAACAAGGAACGCTGCTTTTTCGCCGCGCCCTTCGCCCTGACGCTGCAGTAGGCTGCCGAGCAGGCCGCTGATACCCGCTACCCGGCCATTGGCCAAGGCGAATATGGCAGCCGACAGACCGATCAGCGCCCCTCCAGCCAGGGCGCTCCAAGGCGTGAAGCCGGCCCAGTCGATGTTCATTGCCGGCCCTCGCAGAACAGACGGTAGAGCGTCTCGATCACCGCCAGCGCCGCCGGGCTGCTGATGCGATAGAAAATCTGTTTGCCGTCACGACGGGTTTCCACCAACCCCTCGCGGCGCAGCACCGCCAGTTGCTGGGACAGCGTCGGCTGCTGAATACCGAGCAGCGCCTCCAGCTCACTGACGTTGCGCTCGCCTTGCGACAGCTGGCAGAGCAGCAACAGGCGATCAGGATTGGCCAACGCCTTGAGCAGTTGCCCGGCGGCGTCTGCATTGACGCGCAGCTGCTGGATATCGACGGGCTCAGTCATGGTACACCTTCACCAAATACAATATGTATCTTTATATATTGTATTTCGAGCAAGTGTTATCCCAACCGACCATCGGCTAAAGAGGGAGTTGAACGGGCCTTACAAGAGCGCGCCGACTTACATCAACCGATGCATGCACAGTACAAATCGTGGGAGGGGCTTTAGCCGCGACAAGAACTCGCCGCTGAAGCGCCTCCCACAAGGGGTATCGCCACTATCCGGGCTACCACTGACGCCCTGCATGCGAATTCATTAGCAGAGCCCAGAAACGCAGAAACCCGCCGCAGCGGGTTTCCGGGTCGAGGCCTGATGAATCAGGCGTCGGCGTCAGCAGCGGCCTGATAGGCGGCAGCGTCCAGCAGCTTGTCCAGCTCGCTGGTGTCGCTCGGTTTGAGCTTAAAGAACCAGCTGCCATACGGGTCGCTGTTGACGCTTTCCGGGCTGTCAGCCAGCGCTTCGTTGATGGCGATGACTTCGCCGCCAACCGGCGCATAGATGTCGGAGGCAGCCTTGACCGACTCCACCACACCGGCTTCCTGGCCGGCGTTCAGTTGCTTGCCGACTTCAGGCAGCTCGATGAATACCACGTCGCCGAGGGCTTCCTGGGCGTGGTCGGAAATGCCCACGGTCACGCTACCGTCAGCCTCCAGGCGCGCCCACTCGTGGCTGGCGGCATAACGCAGATCGGCGGGGATATTGCTCATGTTTGATTCCTCGTAAACGGTGACGGCAAGTGGGCCGTCAGGACAATTTAGCAGGCCGCGGCGCCAGGGGAAGCCAGCACCGCGACCTGATGATTCAGATAAGGGTTTTACCGTTGCGCACGAAGCTCGGCTTGACCACCCGCACCGGGTACCACTTGCCGCGGATCTCCACCTCGGCACGATCCCCGGTCGCGGCCGGCACCCGCGCCAGCGCGATGGATTTGTTCAGCGTAGGCGAGAAGCTGCCACTGGTGATCTCACCCTCACCGATGCCGTCGACGCGCACCACCTGGTGCGCACGCAGCACGCCACGCTCTTCCAGCACCAGCCCAACCAGCTTGCTCGGGCAGCCGGCGGCGCGCTGCGCTTCCAGCACTGAGCGGCCGATGAAGTCGCGCTCGGCTGGTTCCCAGGCGATGGTCCAGGCCATGTTGGCAGCCAGCGGGCTGACCTGTTCATCCATGTCCTGGCCGTAGAGGTTCATACCCGCTTCGAGGCGCAGGGTGTCACGGGCGCCAAGGCCAATGGGCGAAATACCGGCACCGACCAGATCGTTGAGGAAGGACACCACCTCGGTCACCGGCAGCACGATTTCCAGGCCATCTTCGCCGGTATAACCGGTACGCGCGATGAACCAGTCACCCTCGGGCAGGCCCTGGAACGGCTTGAGCTCGTGGATCAGTGCGGCACGGGCCTGGCTCAGCAGCTCGGAAACGCGTGCGCGCGCCTTCGGCCCCTGAATGGCGAGCATAGCCAGATCGCGACGCTCGCGCAGTTGCACATCGAAGTCGCTCGCCTGGGCATGCATCCACGCCAGGTCCTTGTCACGGGTGCCAGCGTTGACCACCAGGCGGTAGCCGCCCTCGGTGAGGTAAACGATCAGGTCGTCGATCACCCCGCCCTGCTCATTGAGCATGGCGCTGTAAAGCGCCTTGCCAGGGCTTTCCAGGCGGGCCACATCATTGGCCAGCAGACGCTGCAGGAAGGCCTTCGCCTGACTGCCGCTTACGTCCACCACGCACATGTGCGAGACGTCGAACACGCCGCACTCGCGGCGCACCTGATGATGCTCTTCCACTTGCGAACCGTAGTGCAGCGGCATGTCCCAGCCGCCGAAGTCCACCATCTTGGCCCCCAGTGCCAGGTGCAGGTCATAGAGGGGGGTGCGCTGTCCCATGGGTAAATCTCCTTCCGGGCTTGGCGAAGCGATTCAGACCCCTAGAAGCTACCTGCGTTGCCATTGCTGCGTTGCAGGCAAACTCGAAATGCTCATGTGCAGGAGCACACTGCGCTTTCTCGTTTGCCTGCGCCTTGCACTGGCGGCCTCGGAGACGCTTCTAGACGAATCCTGTCGGGCTGCCCCGACTCGCGAATGGCGCGCATTGTAGCCGCAAGGTCTGCGGGGGTCATCTGACCAAAGGTCGCGCAGTGATCCGAGCCTGTATATGTCTAAGCCCAGGGCCTGGACCAGAGGCCCTCAACCGAAACTGCGGGCCGAGCGCCTTATCAGCAGAATCACCGGCAGCAGGCCGACCAGCACCAGGGTCAGCGCCGGCAGCGAGGCGCGCGCCCACTCGCCTTCGCTGGTCATTTCAAATACCCGTACCGACAGCGTGTCCCAGCCGAATGGGCGCATCAGCAGGGTCGCCGGCATTTCCTTGAGTACGTCGACGAATACCAGCAGCGCGGCCGACAAGGTGCCCGGCAGCAGCAGCGGCAGATAGACCCTGAAGAACAGCCCGAAGCTGCCCACACCAAGGCTGCGCGAGGCCTCGGGCAGGGACGGACGAATACGCGCCAGGCTGGTCTCCAGCGGTCCGAAGGCCACCGCCATGAAGCGAATCAGGTAGGCCACCAGCAGCGCCGCCAGACTGCCCAGCAGCAAGGGCTTACCAGCACCACCCAGCGCAGTGGACAACGGAATCACCAGCTCACGATCCAAAAAGCTGAACGCCAGCATGATCGCCACCGCCAGCACCGAACCCGGCAAGGCATAGCCGAGATTGCCCAGAGCGACGCCGAAGCGCACTCCGCGATTCGGCGCCTGGCGGCGGGCGAAGGCCAGCAGCATGGCCACACTGACGGTGATCAGCGCCGCCATGCCGCCCAGGTAAAGGGTGTGCAGGATCAGCCCGGCGTAGCGCTCATCGAGGTCGAAGCGACCGCGCCGCCAGAACCAGGCCAGCAGTTGAAGAAGTGGGATGACGAAGGCGCAGGCGAATACCAGACCACACCAGGCGCTGGCCGCGAAGGCCTTCCAGCCGTGCAGGTGATACAGCGCCTTGCCGCGCGGCCGCTCGTTGGCCGGTCGTGCGGCGCCGCGAGCACGACGCTCGCCGTAGAGCACCAACGCCACGGCCAGCAGCAGCAGGCTGGCCAGCTGGGTAGCACTGGTCAGGCTGTAGAAGCTGTACCAGGTCTTGTAGATCGCCGTGGTAAAGGTATCGAAGTTGAACACCGACACCGCGCCGAAATCGGCCAGGGTCTCCATGATTGCCAGGGCCAGACCAGCACCGATGGCCGGTCGCGCCATTGGCAGCGCCACCCGCCAGAACGCCTGCCAGGGGCTTTGCCCGAGCACCCGAGCCGCCTCCATCAAGCCCTTGCCCTGAGCCAGGAAGGCGCCACGGGCGAGCAGATAGACGTAGGGATAGAACACCAGCACCAACACGATGATCACACCACCGGTCGAACGCACGCGCGGCAAGCGCAAGCCACTGCCGAACCATTCGCGCAGCAGCGTCTGCACCGGGCCGGCGAAATCCAGCAGGCCAACGAAAACGAATGCCAGCACGTAGGCAGGAATGGCGAAAGGCAACATCAGCGCCCAGTCCAGCCAGCGCCGACCGGGAAACTCGCAGAGGCTGGTGAGCCAGGCCAGGCTCACCCCCAGCAGTGTCACCCCTACACCGACACCGATCACCAGCGTCAGCGTGTTGCCGATCAGCCGCGCCATCTGCGTCTGCCACAGGTGCGCCCAGATCTGCTGATCCACGTCGTGCCAGCTCAGCAGCAGCACCGACAGCGGCATCAACACCAGAACGGCGACGGCAAGGACGATGGGGTACCAGCGACGCTGGACGGGATGCGGCACGCGGATTCCTCGACTACGGAAATGACGACGCCCCGGCTAGGCGGGGCGTCGCAGTATAACGGCAGCGCTGTGCTCGTCGATGATCGTTACGCGCTTACTGCCAGCCAGCGCGATCCATCAGCATGGTCGCTTCGGCCTGGCGCTTGCCAGCCACTTCGGTGGCCACGGTATCGGCCTTGAAAGTGCCCCAGGAAGCCACCTCGGCAGACGGTTTCACCGCCGGGTTGGCCGGGTACTCCTGGTTAACACCGGCGAAGATGCTCTGCGCTTCTGCGGTGGTCATCCACTCCAGCAGCTTCTTGGCCTGTTCGGCATGCGGTGCATGCTTGGTCACACCAGCACCGGCCAGGTTGACGTGCACGCCACGGTCGTTCTGGTTCGGCCAGAACGGCTTGACCTTCAGATCCGGCTGCTGCTTGTGCAGACGGCCATAGTAGTAGGTGTTGGTGATGCCCACGTCGCACTGGCCGGCGTCGATGGCTTGCAGCAACGCGGTGTCATCCGGGAACACGTCGGTAGCCAGGTTGTTGACCCAACCCTTGACGATTTCTTCGGTCTTCTCGGCGCCGTGGGCTTCGATCAGGGTGGCGGTCAGCGACTGGTTGTAGACCTTCTTGCTGGTACGCAGGCACAGGCGGCCTTCCCAGTTCTTGTCTGCCAGCGCTTCGTAGGTGGACAACTCTTCCGGCTTGACGCGCTCGGTGGAGTAGAAAATGGTCCGTGCACGCAGCGACAGGCCGGTCCAGCTGTCGGTGCTGGAGCGATACTGAGCGGGGATGTTGGCATCGATCACGTCGGACTTGGTCGGCTGCAGCACGCCTTCCTGCTCGGCCTGCCAGAGGTTGCCGGCGTCAACGGTGATCAGCAGGTCAGCCGGGGTGTTGGCGCCCTCGGCCTTGAGGCGGGCGATCAGCGGGGCTTCCTTGTCGGTGATGAACTTCACCTTGACCCCGGTTTTCTCGGTGTAGGCGTCGAACACCGGCTTGATCAGCTCATCGATGCGGGCGGAGTAGACCACCACTTCATCGGCAGCCTGGACGGCAGTTGCCAGGGTGCTGAGAGTGAATGCGGCGAGGAGCGCGTTACGAGCCTTCATGGGACCAGCCTCTTGTGGATTACAAAGTGGCTGAATAGTAGTGAATGTTATTTGCCTTCTCAACGTAAACAGCAAGACCACACGCAGCAGTTATTACAAGTTGCGTCAGCTCAGGCTCGCGCCAGTTCCGGCAGGTCGCCGGCCAGCCCAAGCGCCTGACGCACGAACAGCGCCTTGGCTTCGGCCTGGCCGTCGACCAGATCGAGGCCGACGTTGCGTAGCAGGCGCAACGGCAACGGGTCGGCCTGGAACAGACGCTGAAAGCCTTCCATCGCCGCCATCATCGCCAGGTTGTGCGGCATGCGCCGACGCTCGAAACGGCTCAGCACGCGCTCATCACTGAGGTTCTCACCTCGCATAGCGGCATGCAGCAGCACCTCGGCCAGCACCGCCGCATCGAGAAAGCCCAGGTTGACGCCCTGCCCCGCCAGCGGGTGGATGGTGTGTGCGGCATCGCCGATCAGCGCCAGCCCCGGCTCCACGTAACGCTTGGCATGGCGTTGACGCAGCGGGATGCACAGACGGCGATCGGCATGCAGCACCTTGCCCAGGCGGGATTCGAAAGCCTTGCCCAGCTCAGCGCAAAAGGCCTCATCGTCCAGCGCCATCAAGCGCTCAGCCTCGACCGGTACGGTGGACCAGACGATCGAGCACCAGTGCTCGCCGGCCGGCCCGGCCAGCGGCAGGAAGGCCAGCGGACCGTCATCGGTGAAACGCTGCCAGGCAGTGGCCTGGTGCGCACGCTCGCAGCGCACGCTGGTGACGATGGCGTGGTGCAGATAATCCCATTCGCGCGTAGCGCAACCGGCCAGGCGGCGCACTGCGGAGTTGGCGCCGTCGGCCGCGACCAGCAACGGTGCGCGCAACTGGCGGCCATCGGTAAGCGTCAGCAGCCAGTCATCGCCGCTGCGGCGCAGTTGCTCCAGGCGTGCGCCGGGTAACAGGCCGATCTGGCTGTCGTGCAGACGTTCTAGCAAAGCGTCCTGCACCACACGGTTCTCGACGATATGGCCCAGGGTATCGGCATGCACGCTGGCGGCAGCGAAGTGAATGCTGCCGGTACCGGAGCCATCCCACACGCGCATCTCGCCATATGGGCAGGCACGCCTTGCAGCGATGCCTGGCCAGGCGCCCAGGCGCTCGAGAATGCGCTGGCTGGCCATTGACAATGCGCTGACGCGCGGCTCGAACGGCGCCTGCGCATCGAAGGGCGACACGCTCAGCGGGCTGCCGTCGACGATCAGAATATCCAGACCGCTGTGCTCCAGCGCCAGAGCCAGGGTGCTGCCGACCATACCGGCACCAACGATGATCAGATCCGCGCGCATATCACTCCTTAAACCCCAAAGTGCGCCGTGCGCACCCTGGCTTGCGGCTGGTGCGCACAGCGCACACTTCGGGGCTGGTCATAGATTACGGGTTCCCATACCCATGGCCTGCCGGGCGAACCAGCGCTTGGCTGGCGGTAGCAGATCGAGACCGAGCAGGCCCAGGTTACGCCCGGCGGTCAGCAGCGGCTGCGCGTTGCTGAACAGGCGCGTTACCTGATCGGAGAAGCCGACGGTCATCTGTTGATCGAGCTGCTGCCTTTGTTGGTATCGCTGCAGGGTGGCGAGTTCGCCCAGTGCGGCCTCGCTACCAATGAGGACTTCGGCCAACGCCAGGGTATCGCGCAGCGACAGGTTGTAGCCCTGGCCGGCGATGGGGTGCAGGCTGTGCGCGGCGTTGCCCAACACCACCAGATGAGGACGCACCTGCTCCTGCGCCTCGACCAGACTCAGCGGGTAGAGATGTCGCGCACCGACCTGCTGCAAGGCGCCCAGGCGATAACCGAAGGCTTGCTGCAACTCGCTGAGAAAGCTGGCCTCGCTGACGCGCAGCAGGCGCTCGGCGTCAGCCGCTGCGCGCGTCCAGACCAGCGCGCAGCGGTTGTCGCTCAAGGGCAGCAGCGCCATCGGACCGTCATCGGTGAAGCGCTCGAAAGCCTGCCCACGATGCGCTTCCAGCGGGCTGACGTTGGCGATCAACGCACTCTGCCCGTAAGGTTTGCTGCTGACGCCGATACCGAGCTGCTCGCGCAGACCGGAACGCCCACCATCGGCAAGAATCGCCAGGTCGCAGTCAAGGCAGGTTTCATCGTTCAGAGTCAGGCGATAGCCGTCGTCGAGGCGCTGCATGCCGACCACTTCGGCCGGGCAGCGCCATTCGATCACATCCGCATCCAGCGCCTGCCACAGGCAGTGGCCGATCCAGGCGTTCTCCACCACGTAGCCGAGTGCCGGCACGCCTTCCTCGATGGCTTGCAGGCGCGTGGCGCCGAAGCGGCCGCGGTCGGACACATGGATCTGCTGAATCGGCTCGGCCCGCTGGGCGATGCTCTGCCACAGACCGAGGCGCTCGTAGATCAACCGACTGCCATAGGACAGCGCGGTGGAACGCGCGTCATAGCTGGGCTGGTATTCGCTGCCCGGCGCGAAGGGTTCGATCAGAGCGATGCGCCAGCCACGCTGACGCGCCGTCTCCTGCAGGGCCAACGCCAGGCTGGCACCGACCAGACCGCCGCCGATAATCGCCAGCTGTACGCGTGACATAGAATCAGGCCGCCTCGCTACGCGCGGCGGCCATCAACGCCTCGATTTCGGCGACCGACTTGGGCACACCGTTGGTGAGAACCTCGCAGCCTTTCTTGGTCACCACCACGTCGTCTTCGATACGCACGCCGATGCCGCGCCATTTCTTGGCGACCTTGTCGTTGTCGGTGGCGATGTAGATGCCCGGCTCGACGGTCATCGCCATGCCGACTTCCAGCACGCGCCACTCGCCGCCGACCTTGTAGTCGCCGACATCGTGCACGTCCATCCCCAGCCAGTGGCCGGCGCGATGCATATAGAAAGGTTTGTAGGCTTCGCTGGCGATCAGCTCGTCGACGTCACCCTCGAGCAGGCCCAGCTCGACAAGACCGGCAGTGATCACGCGCACGGTGGCCTCGTGGGCTTCGTTCCAGTGCTTGCCTGGCGCGATGAACTTGAACGCTTCCTCGTTGGCCTTGAGCACCAGCTCATAGATGGCCTTCTGCTCGGGCGAAAACTTGCCGCTGACCGGGAAGGTGCGGGTGATGTCGCTGGCGTAGCAGTCGATCTCGCAGCCAGCGTCGATCAATACCAGATCGCCGTCCTTGAGCGCCGCGTCATTCTCGCGATAGTGCAGGATGCAGGCATTCTTGCCCGCAGCGACGATGCTGCCGTAGGCCGGCATCTTCGCTCCGCCCTTGCGGAACTCGTAATCCAGCTCGGCTTCCAGGTGATATTCGAACAGCCCGGCACGACTCGCCTGCATCGCACGAATGTGGGCGCGCGCACTGATCTCGGCAGCCTCCTTCATCACCTTCACCTCGGCAGCCGACTTGTACAAACGCATGTCGTGCAGCAGATGGTTGAGGGCAACGAATTCGTTCGGCGGCGTGGCGCCCTGGCGAGCCTTGGCGCGGATGTGGTTGACCCACTCCATCAGCCGATGATCGAACTCCTGGTTGCTACCGATGGCGTAGTAGACACGCTCGCGACCTTCGATCAACCCCGGGAGGATGTCGTCGATATCGCCGATGGGAAAGGCATCATCGGCACCGAAATGCTTAACCGCGCCGTCCTGACCGGCGCGCAGGCCGTCCCACAACTCACGCTCCGGGTCGCGTTCACGGCAGAACAACACATATTCACCGTGCTCGCGACCAGGAATCAGCGCCATCACCGCTTCCGGCTCGGGAAAACCGGTGAGGTACTGGAAGTCGCTGTCCTGGCGATAGACATGCTCGACATCACGATTGCGGATATACACCGGCGCTGCCGGCAGAATGGCAATGCTGTTGGGCTCCATCTGCGCCATCAGCGCCTTGCGCCGACGGGCATATTCGGACTTGGGGATGCTGATCAAGGCAGGCTCCGACGAAAATCAGTGCAGGGAGGGTTTGGCAGCAGGCGCCGCGGGCTTGGCGCACTCGGTGAACAACAGCAGCGGCGCCACACGCAGGTATTCCATCACCTCCATGTAGTCGCTCTCGCCATCTTCGGATTCTTCCAAAGCGCTCTGCACCTGGGCGATGGCGGAGAGATCCTGCAACACTTCCATGGCTTCGGCGCTTAGCGCACCGTCGCGAACGGTCAGACCAAAGCCACCGAGAAAACCCTGGCACCACTGGCCCAGAGCGGTTGCGCGCTGCGCCAGCGGGGTTTCGTCATCCGGCAACAACAGCACCACGGTGACGTCTTCGCTGCACAGCTCACCCTTGACCATCTCCTGCAGGCCGATGAGCGCCTGGCGCACGTTATCCTGCGGCTCGCTGCCAAGCAGATCGGCAGCGTCGAGCAGCCAGGCATCGGCCTCGAAGCCCGCGCCAGCGCAGCTGCGACCGAGCAGCAGGCCATGCAGTTCGGCAGGGGAAACGGAATGCCCGGCGCTGTTGAGCAGAGCAGCGAAGGCGGCGTAGGGAGAGCTTGGAATCGACATAGATAGCTAGGCGCCAGACGGCGCAATCTCTAGAATGGAGGCCTCGTATCCTAGCACCGGCAGACGCGGCAAGACCATCCGAGGCCGCCAGGGTGATGCCGTCATCTGCATCACACCACTGCTATCCGTGGTTTGACCCGTAGCCGGGACAGGCCTATATAGTCCAGCCATTCCCTCCCATAGCGAGAGCCCATGGAAGACGCCGATCTGCACGCATTGACCGCCAAGCTGGAACTGCTGATCCAGCGTGTCGAGCAGCTTAAGGCTCACAACCGACTCCTGCTGGCGAATGAACAGGCCTGGCGCGAGGAACGCGCCCATCTGATCGAAAAGAACGAAATGGCCCGGCACAAGGTCGAATCGATGATTTCGCGCCTTAAAGCCCTGGAGCAGGACTCATGACCCAGTCGAACACCGTGACCGTCCACATTCTGGACAAAGAATATTGCATCGCCTGCCCGCAGGATGAACGCGCCAATCTGGAGAGTGCTGCCCGCTACCTGGATGGCAAGATGCGCGAGATCCGCACCAGCGGCAAAGTGATTGGTGCCGACCGTGTTGCCGTGATGGCCGCACTGAACATCACTCACGACCTGCTGCACAAGCAACAGCGCCTGGATCAGGACGCCAACTCCACCCGCCAGCAGGTGCGCGACCTGCTCGATCGCGTCGACCATGCACTGGCCGACGACCCGAGCGCCTGAGCACCGTCATGCCTGCCTGTTCGTCGCAGGCCGCCCCGCAGCCCCTCTGTTCGGGTATACTGGGCGCAACTTCCTGGGGTGTGCGCCAGTCGGTGATGTCCCTGAGCCGATACGCACAACCACGGGGGTTGCACGTTGGGGCCGGTGTGCATGTCCGCCTGACGGAAAGCCTTAACGCCTCCTGCAACCTCCACCTTGAACTTTCGGGTTCAAGGGCTAAACCGACAGCGGCACGTCGGGAAGTCATCTTTTCCAGCAGCAGCCTTCAGCACTGCTACCAGCCTCGCCCCAGCCACACCTCATGACTACGCCAGCCACTCTCAGTCGCCCGCAACTGCGCCGCGTGCTGCGTCAGCGTCGTCGCGCGCTCAGCCGCAGCCAGCAACGTCTTGCCGCACGCAACCTGTATCGCCAGCTGACGCAAAGCCCGCAGTTTCGCCGCGCCAGGCATATCGCCCTGTACCTACCCAACGACGGCGAGATCGATCCGCGCCCGCTGCTGGCTGCCGCACAGAAACGCGGCAAGCACACCTACCTGCCAGTGCTAAGCGCTTGGCCACGCACCAAGATGGTGTTTCAGCGCGTCAGCCAGCACGAGAAACTGGCGGGCAATCGCTTCCGCATCCTCGAGCCGCGCCCGCAACCCAAACGCCAACGCAAGGTGTGGGCGTTGGATCTGGTGCTTCTGCCGCTGGTGGGCTTCGATGATCGCGGCGGACGCCTGGGCATGGGCGGCGGTTTCTACGACCGTAGCCTGGCTTATCTGCGAAGGCGCAAAAAGTGGCACATGCCGACACTACTGGGTCTGGCACATGAATGTCAGCGCGTGGATGAACTGGCGATGGCCAGCTGGGACGTGCCCTTGCAGGCAACGGTGACGGATAAGGCGTGGTATTGAAGCAAAGGATGCTGCACCGCGTTCCCTGCGGCGCTTACGCGGTCAGCCAGTGAATCAGGGCTGCTGCGTTACATTGACCGAAGCGTCGCTTTGACGCTCCCAAAGGCTCTGGGTGTAACCCGTGGTAACCACGCCCAGGCTGAACAGTACGACGAGAACCCACAAAAGATCTGGCTTGCGTTTCATTTATTGCCTCCCCCTTCAAGGCAATGCGCGCGTTGGTCGCGCGTTATTGTTTTATGCAATACGACAGCGCCAAGCGTTTAGCCGGGCATTTTCCTTCAGTGCCAAGCACTGTGCAATTTCCGACGCCAACCGGCCGTCGGAGATCCCCCTCAAACGAGCGTCCGCTTACGGACAGACCTGCAGGAGCAAAGTTCATGCCTTATTGGCTGATGAAGTCCGAACCCGATGAATTGTCTATCCATGACCTGCAACGACTGGGCAAAACGCGCTGGGATGGCGTGCGTAATTACCAGGCGCGAAACTTCATGCGCGCAATGAAACCGGGCGACCTGTTCTTCTTCTACCACTCCAGCTGCCCACAACCCGGTATCGCCGGCATCGCGCGTATTGCCGGCGAGGTGTATCCCGACCCCACCGCGCTGGACCCGCACAGCCACTACCATGACCCCAAGGCCAGCGCCGAGAAGAACCCCTGGAGCGCCCTGGACGTCGAGTTCGTCGAAGCCTTCGACGACGTACTGCCGCTGCAACACCTGAAGAACAACCCGCTCCTGGCCGAGCTGGCCCTGGTACAACGCGGCAGCCGCCTGTCGGTGATGCCGGTGGCCGAGGCCGAATGGACGGCAATTCTCGCCATGCGTTGAGTCACCTACGGCACTGTGCTATCACCACAGCATGCCAAGGGAGTTATCCATGCCAGCATCCTCCGCCTGGCCAGCGCGCCTTGCGCTGGCGCTACTGTTACTGGTGCTGAGCAGCGCCAGCGTGCTGCTTTGGCGCCAGATCGAATCCGTGCAACAACAGCGCGTCGACGAGCGGGTCGGCTACCAGGCACGTAGCCTGGCACGGCAGCTGGAAAGCACGCTGCACCTGGAAGTGGCCAGCCTCGAGCGTATCGCCCGCTTATGGAACAGCCTCGGCCGCCTGCCACGCACCAGCTGGGACGAAGAGGTGGAACTTGCTCTGCGTGGTTTTCCCGCCTACCAGTCGATCCAATGGGTCGGCCCCGACCTACATATGCGTTGGTTGCTGCCGGTGGCCGGCAACGAAGCCGCGCTGAATTTTCGCCTGTACCCGGAGCACCCCAACTACCCACTGGCGATGGAAGCTCGCGAGAGCGGTGAACAGCGCTTCTCCAACAGCTTTGATCTGGTGCAGGGCGGACGTGGTTTTGTCCTCTACACACCGCTGTACCGCGAGCCGAATGGCAGCAAGGTGTTCGATGGCTTCCTGCAGGGCGTATTTCGTGTTGAGCCGCTGATGCTGCAGCTACTCACTCAGATCGACCGCCAAGCCTTCAACCTCGAATTGCTGGAGAACGGCCATAGCCTGTTCCGTCATGGCGCAGCGACCGACAATGCGCCGCACAACCTGCAACTGGGCCTGAGCCTGCTCAACAACCAGGGCTTCAGCCTGCGCCTCAGCCCCACCGAAGAACTGCTCGATCAACTGGACTCGCCGCTACCCGACGTCGTACTCGGCGCCAGCCTGACCATCAGCCTGCTGCTGATTGCCGCCCTGGCTCTGGCGCTGGAGAACAGCCGCCGAGCCCATGCCCTGCAGCAGGCCAATCGCCGCTTCAAACTGGAAGCCGAACGCCGTGAAGAAACCGAGCAACGCCTGCGCGAGAACCGCGAGCGGCTACAACTGGTACTGGACCTGACCGACTCCAGCCATGACGGACTGTTCATCTTCGACAGCAGTACCCGCGAGCTGCTGCACATGAATCAGGCCACCTACGCCACGCTCGGCTACCGCCCCGAACAGTTCGCCGAGCTGCTGCGCGATGATCCAGAGAAGCTCCTGCCAGGCTTTCACCGCTGGCTGGAACAGGCGCGCCAGGCGCAAAGCAACAACCTCTCGCGGATCTTCCAGCGCGAGTTGATTCGCCGCGATGGCAGTCGCCAGCCGGCCGAAATCAACACCCAGTTGGTGCAGTTGCACGACCGCGAATACCTGATCGCCGTTTCCCGCGACAACAGCGAGCGCCTGCAGTTGGAAGCGCAGCTGCAGCGACTATCGCAGCTGGACGGCCTGACCGGGCTGTACAACCGCCGCTACTTCGATCAGCAACTGCTGGCTGAATGGCGTCGCCTACGCCGCCTCGATGCGCCACTGGCGCTGCTGATGCTGGATATCGACCACTTCAAGGCCTACAACGACGCCCTCGGCCACCTTGCCGGCGACGATGCACTGCGCCGCGTCAGTAACGTCCTGCGCGAGAGCCTGCAGCGTGAAGGCGACACTGCCTGCCGCTACGGTGGCGAGGAATTCGCCATCATCCTGGCCAACACCAACCTGGACGGAGCCGAACAGGTCGCTGCGCGCATTCACGCGATGATCGCCGACCTGGATATTGCCCACCCCGCCAGCCCGTTCAGCCGCCTGACGCTGAGCATCGGCCTGATCGTGGTCGACCCGGTCAGCGACGAACAACCAGGCGAGCTGCTCGCCCAAGGCGACCAAGCGCTGTATCGCGCCAAACATGAGGGCCGCAACCGCACCTGCCTGTGGCAGCCACATGCGCTTGACCAGTACCAGGCCCTCTGAGGAGCATCTGGTAGACAATCGACCTGTTGCGAAAGCCCCGGACTATGAGGCTCTAAAGGGACACCGGAATGATCAACGTCACGCGTCGCCATTCCTCATCGCGGCGCGAGGCACTTAGCCAAGCCCTCGCGTAGAGGCCCTGAGGGAACGTTAGGAGCGGCTTTAGCCGCGAAGGCCGCTGAAGCGGCCAAAGCGGCACCTGCAGGATTAAGCGTTACTGGATGATCAGGTTGTTGAATAGCAGGTCTTCGACGATGGGCTTGCCCTCTTCGCCATTGATCGCGTCCTGCACCTTCTTCAACGCCTCCAGGCGCAGATTCTCACGGCCATCGGGCGCATTGATGGTCTCGCTGGTCTGGGCCGAGAACAGCATCACCATCTGATGACGGATCAGCGGTTCATGCTGTTTGATCTTCTCCTCGGCCTCGGTGCCGGTCACGCGCAACGACACATCGGCCTTGAAAAACTTCAGACGATTACCCTGGTCGGCCAGGTTGCCGATCAAGGCTGGCGTCAGGTTGTAGTAAAGCGCCGTCGGCACTTCTTCCTTCTTCTCCGAAGAGGCCAGGGCAGGCAGGCAGATCGACAGGCTCAGCAGCAGGGCGGTCAACAGTTTCACGTTCGGCACTCCATCGGGGATGTGCCTAGCATAGCCATCCACAGGCCAGCACCCAAGCCCGGCGCTTATGCCGACCTATCAGGCTCTGGCATGCTCGTTGACCCTCACCGGGCGCTTTCTACACTGCAAGGCACCCTGCAAGAGGAATGACCTTGATGAAAACCCTGCTGTGCAAAGCCTTCGGCCCTGCCGACACCCTGGTACTGGAAGACCTGCCGAGCCCCGAACCGAAGAAAAACGAGGTGCTGATCGAGGTGCAGGCCGCCGGGGTCAACTTCCCCGATACGCTGATCATCGAAGGCAAATACCAGTTCAAACCACCCTTCCCCTTCGCTCCGGGCGGCGAGGTGGCCGGCGTGGTCAAGACCGTGGGCGAGAAAGTCAGCCACCTGCGCGCCGGTGACCGGGTCATGGCGCTGACCGGCTGGGGCGGCTTCGCCGAAGAAGTCGCCGTACCGGCCTACAACGTGCTGCCAGTACCCAAGAGCATGGACCTGACCACCGCAGCCGCCTTCGGCATGACCTACGGCACCTCCATGCATGCCCTCAAACAACGCGCCAACCTGCAACCGGGTGAAACCTTGCTGGTGCTCGGCGCCTCCGGCGGCGTCGGTCTGGCCGCGGTGGAAATCGGCAAGGCCATGGGCGCCAAGGTCATCGCCGCAGCGAGCAGCGCCGAGAAACTGGAAGTGGCGCGCAAGGCCGGCGCCGACGAGCTGATCAACTACAGCGAACAAAGCCTTAAGGACGAAGTGAAGAAGCTCACCGGCGGCCAGGGCGTGGACGTGATCTACGACCCGGTGGGCGGCACGCTGTTCGAGGAAGCCTTCCGCAGCATCGGCTGGAACGGTCGCTTCCTGGTGGTGGGCTTTGCCGCCGGCGGTGGCATACCGGCCCTGCCGGCCAACTTGCCACTGCTCAAGGGCGCATCACTGGTCGGCGTATTCTGGGGCTCCTTCGCTCAGCGCCAGCCGCAGGACAACGCCGCGAACTTCCAGCAGCTGTTCGCCTGGCACGCCGAAGGCAAACTCAAGCCACTGGTGTCGCAGACCTTCCCGCTTGAGCGCGGCGGCGAAGCGATCAATGCACTTGGTCAGCGCAAGGCGGTGGGCAAGGTGGTGGTGGAGATTCGCTAGGGTGCTCGGGGGCGGGGCAACCCGCTCCTGCGACTCCGCACCGTCAGAAGATCCAAGATTCATTGCGACCGTCAGGGCCTGCAGTCGCCAGATCTACTGACGACTGACGCGAACTGGAAGCTGCCCACCTTAGCCCGCTAGGCCGTCAGCGACGGAAACCGCTGGTGGCGACCGCCTGCGTCAACGACGCAGGCGCCGGCTCACACGTAACCGAGCAGCACTAGCACCAGCACGATAACCAGCACCAGCCCCAAGCCACCAGTGGGCCCATAACCCCAACTGCGGCTATGTGGCCACGCTGGGAGCGCACCAACCAGCATCAGAAGCAGAATGATCAGCAGTATGGTTCCCAAGCCCATGGCAATCTCCTCGCATGTCTGTGGCGGCCCACGATGGAGCGGCGCGCCTGAAACCGGCAGCCCATATGCGGCTGCCGATCCTATGCAGGGTGTAACACTGCTGCGAAGCCAATGCCTGGCGATGCCCTCGCCGCTTCGCCATCCCCTACATCAGTTACGACCCAACAGCGAATCGGAAAGTGCCAACTTTAATCGGCGCGCTAAGCCAGGCCGGGAAAGCCAAAACCCAATGGACGCAAGACAGGCGGGCAAGGTGGTAGTAAGGGTTTACTGAACCGCGCAGGGTGGGTTGCACCCGCCCTGCGGCTACGGCCGCGGCGCGTAGGCAAACACGTCGGCGCGCATCTGGTGCGCGTCCATTCCGGCCTCGACCAGTGCATCGAGGGTGGCGTAGACCATGGTTGGGGAGCCGCTGGCGTAAACGTGCAGGGCCTTGAGGTCGGGGAAGTCTTCGCGCACGGCTTCGTGCAGCAGGCCGCAGCGGCCCTGCCAGCCACACTGGTCGCTGACCACCTGATGCAGGTGCAGATTATCCAGCTGTTGCCACTCGGCCCAGTGTGGCAGCTGATAGAAGTCGTCGGGCCGACGCGCGCCCCAGTACAGGTGTACGGGGTGAGCGAAACCGGCGGCGCGGCAGTGTTCGATCAGGCTGTGCATCTGGCCCATGCCGGTACCGGCGGCGATCAGTACCAGCGGTCCATCGGGCAGGTCGGCGAGGTGGGTGTCACCGTAGGGCATCTGCACGCGCGCCATGCCGGTTGCACGCAACTGCTCCAACAGGGCGATGCTGCTGTCCTCGCGGGCGAGGATGTGCAGCTCCAGCTCGCGTCCTGCATGCGGCGCAGAGGCCAGGGAGAAGGCCGCCATCTCACCATCCGGGCGCTGCAGCAGCAGGTACTGCCCAGCGTGATAACGCGGCGCTTTGCCGGCCGGGGTACGCAGGCGTACGCGGAACACGTCGCCGCCCACATCCTGGCATTCGACCACCTGGCAACTCAGCTCGCGCACCGGCAGCTCGCCCGGCGCCAGCACACCATCCCAGTGCAGCACGCAGTCTTCCAGCGGCTCGGCCAGGCAGGTGAACAGCTCACCATGGTCCAGCTCCACGCCGTTCTGCCTGACACGGCCTTCAACCAGCAGCGCAGCGCAGATATGGCAGTTGCCATTGCGGCAGCTTTGCGGGCAGTCGTAGCCCAGACGGCGGGCGCCATCGAGGATACGTTCGCCCGGCTGCAGCGCGAGGGTGACGCCGGAAGGTTGCAGGGTGACGTTCATCAATCGATTCCCAGCTCGCTCCACAGCGCATCGATACGCGCCACCACCGCCGGATCCTTCTCGATGGCGCGGCCCCACTCGCGAGTGGTTTCACCGGGCCACTTGTGGGTGGCGTCCAGGCCCATCTTCGAACCCAGGCCGGAGATCGGCGAGGCGAAGTCGAGGTAGTCGATCGGCGTGTTGTCGATCATCACCGTGTCGCGCTTGGGGTCCATGCGCGTGGTAATCGCCCAGATCACGTCATTCCAGTCCCGTGCGTTGATATCGTCGTCGGTGACGATAACGAACTTGGTGTACATGAACTGTCGCAGGAACGACCACACACCGAGCATTACGCGCTTGGCGTGGCCCGGGTACTGCTTCTTCATGGTCACCACTGCCATGCGGTAGGAACAGCCTTCCGGCGGCAGGTAGAAATCGGTGATCTCGGGGAACTGCTTCTGCAGGATCGGCACGAACACTTCGTTCAGCGCTACGCCGAGGATCGCCGGCTCATCTGGCGGCCGGCCGGTGTAGGTGCTGTGGTAGATCGGATCGCGGCGACGGGTGATGCGCTCGACGGTGAACACCGGGAAGGTGTCGACCTCGTTGTAGTAGCCGGTGTGGTCGCCGTAGGGGCCTTCCGGCGCGGTCTCGCCCGGATGGATCACGCCTTCGAGGACGATCTCGGCACTGGCCGGTACTTGCAGGTCGCTACCACGAGCCTTGATCAGCTCGGTGCGATGACCCCGCAGCAGGCCGGCGAAGGCATATTCGGAGAGAGTATCGGGCACTGGCGTCACGGCGCCGAGAATGGTCGCAGGGTCGGCACCCAGGGCGACGCACACTGGATAAGGCTTGTCCGGATACTTCTGGCACCACTCGCGGTAATCCAGCGCGCCACCACGGTGGCTGAGCCAGCGCATGATCACCTTGTTGCGACCGATCACCTGCTGGCGATAGATCCCAAGGTTCTGCCGCTCCTTGTTCGGGCCTTTGGTGATGGTCAGGCCCCAGGTGATCAAAGGCGCCACATCGCCCGGCCAGCAATGCTGAATCGGCAACTTGGCGAGGTCGACGTCATCGCCTTCCTCGATCACCTCATGACAGGGCGCGTCCTTGACCACCTTGGGCGCCATGGAAATGACCTTCTTGAAGATCGGCAGCTTGCTCCAGGCATCCTTGAGGCCCTTGGGCGGCTCCGGCTCCTTGAGGAAGGCCAGCAGCTTGCCGATCTCGCGCAGTTCGGAAACGTCCTCGGCGCCCATACCCAGCGCCACACGCTTGGGCGTACCGAACAGGTTGCCGAGCACCGGCACGTCGAAGCCTGTTGGCTTTTCGAACAGCAATGCCGGGCCGCCCTTGCGCAGGGTGCGGTCGCAGATTTCAGTCATTTCCAGAACGGGCGATACCGGGGTCTGGATGCGCTTGAGTTCGCCGCGCTTTTCCAGTTCACGGATGAAGTCGCGCAGGTCGCGATACTGCATGCAGGAGCCTCGTGTCGGACAGGCAAGAGTCGGCCGCAAAGTTTAGCGCCGAAGTCGGGCTTTCAGAAGGCTTGAAAGCTTCCAGATACGACAAGGCCGGGTTTCCCCGGCCTTGTGGCGGTGCAATGGATCGTAGCGAGCGAAGGTCAGGCAAGGCAAAAACAGGCGAGGAAGCGGAGTGTACTTTTGTACATGAGCATTCCGAGTCGGTTTTTAACGCAGCATCACCGAAGCGCAGTAGATCCTCTTATTTGCGCTTCATCGACAGGAAGAACTCATCGTTGGTCTTGGTCGCTTTCAGCTTGTCGATCAGGAACTCGATGGCGGCGATTTCATCCATCGGGTGCAGCAGCTTGCGCAGAATCCACATGCGCGACAGCTCTTCCTCGCCGGTCAGCAACTCTTCGCGGCGGGTGCCGGATTTGTTGATGTTGATCGCCGGGAACACACGCTTCTCGGAAACACGGCGATCGAGGATCAGCTCCATGTTGCCGGTGCCTTTGAATTCCTCGTAGATCACTTCGTCCATCTTCGAGCCGGTTTCCACCAGCGCGGTGGCGATGATGGTCAGCGAGCCGCCTTCTTCGATGTTACGCGCGGCACCGAAGAAGCGCTTCGGCTTCTCCAGGGCGTGGGCGTCGACACCACCGGTGAGTACCTTGCCGGAGCTCGGGATCACGGTGTTGTAGGCACGCGCCAGGCGGGTGATGGAGTCGAGCAGGATGACCACATCCTTCTTGTGCTCGACCAGGCGCTTGGCCTTCTCGATCACCATTTCGGCGACCTGCACGTGGCGGGTCGGCGGCTCGTCGAAGGTGGAGGCGACCACTTCGCCGCGCACGGTGCGCTGCATTTCGGTCACTTCTTCCGGGCGCTCGTCGATCAGCAGGACGATCAGGTGGCACTCGGGGTTGTTGCGGGTGATGTTCGAGGCGATATTCTGCAGCATGATCGTCTTGCCCGCTTTCGGCGGGGCGACGATCAGGCCACGCTGGCCCTTGCCAATCGGCGCGCAGAGGTCGATCACACGGCCGGTGATGTCCTCGGTGGAGCCGTTACCGGCTTCCATGGTCAGGCGCTTGTTGGGGAACAGCGGCGTCAGGTTCTCGAATAGGATCTTGTTCTTGGCGTTTTCCGGACGGTCGAAGTTGATGCTGTCGACCTTGAGCAGAGCGAAGTAACGTTCGCCTTCCTTCGGCGGACGGATCTTGCCGACGATGGTGTCACCGGTACGCAGGTTGAAACGGCGGATCTGGCTGGGCGAGACGTAGATGTCGTCAGGGCCGGCCAGATAGGAAGAGTCGGCACTGCGCAGGAAGCCGAAACCGTCCTGGAGGATCTCCAGCACGCCGTCGCCGGAAATCTCCTCGCCGCTTTTGGCATGCTTTTTCAGCAGGGCGAAGATGATGTCCTGCTTGCGCGAACGAGCCATGTTTTCCTGGCCCATTTGTTCGGCCATGTCCAGCAGTTCGGCAATCGGCTTTTGCTTGAGTTCGGTCAGATTCATAGGAATGACGTGATCATCGAGAGGAGAAGAAAGCTGTTAGCTTGAGAGGCCGCGCCGCAGAGAAGGCGACAGGATCGCGAACGAGTTCGTATAGGAATGAATCGGCGACGGCGTGCAGAGAGCTGCATGGAGGATGCAGCGGGGTCGAATTTAACACCGTGAAAAAACAGCGTCTAGTCCCGAAAACGAAAAAACCCCGCCAATTGCGGGGCCTCTTCCAGAGCGACTTGCCTCAGATGTTGCTGTCGAGGAAAGCAGCCAGCTGCGACTTGGACAGCGCGCCGACCTTGGTCGCTTCGACGTTGCCGTTCTTGAACAGCATCAGGGTCGGGATACCGCGCACGCCGTACTTCGGCGGAGTTTCCTGGTTCTCGTCGATGTTCAGTTTGCAGATCTTCAGCTTGCCTTGGTATTCCTTGGCGATCTCGTCGAGCACCGGTGCAATCATCTTGCACGGGCCGCACCATTCAGCCCAATAGTCGACCAGAACCGGACCTTCAGCCTGGATGACGTCCTGGTCGAAGCTGGCGTCGCTGACGTTGGTGATGAATTCGCTCATGAGGAGTCTCCGTGATTCGGAAGCAAAAAAGTGGCGCCATCATAGCCCGGCTTGAGTGACACCGAAAGGCACTGACGATTGAGCCTTTCAATAGTCGCCAATGTAGCCCTCAATCGCCCAGCGTGGTGAAGGCGATGCCGGTGCGCAGTGCGGCGGCGCGGATATGCTGCTGCATGGCCTTTTGCGCCGGGCCGGCGGCATGCCGGGCAAGGGCCTTGATGATCTTGCGGTGCTCCTGCCAGGTCTCCATCGCTCGCTCCGGGCGGATGAACGGCAGCTTCTGGCTTTCCAGGAAGATATCGGCGCTGGAGGTGACAAGGGCGAACATTGCCTGGTTGCCGCTGGCAGCGAGTATGCGCTGGTGGAACTCGAAATCCAGCCGCGTGGCCTGCTCGAAATCACCGGCACGCAACTCGCGGCGCATCTGCTCGACGTTGTCCTCGAGGATATCCAGCTCCTCAGCGGTCATCACCCCGGCCGCCAGGCCGCAGGCGAAGCCCTCCAGAGCGAAGCGCAACTGAAAGGTATCGGCCGCCGATACCTGTGCGGCGAAGGGCCAGGCAAAAGCTCCGGCCGCCTCGGCCTTACTCGCCTCCTGCACGAACACACCCTTGCCAGCCTGCACGCTGACCAGGCCCAACGCGCTGAGCGACGACAGCGCCTCACGCAGTGACGCACGGCTGACACCGAGGCGCTCGGCCAGATCGCGCTGCGACGGCAGTGCGTCGCCAGGGCGATAGCCCTCGTCCTCGATCAGGCGACGGATCGCCTGCAAGGCGTATTCGGGTACCGCGCGGGGAGCAGAAGCATTCATGACTGTTCGGGCCGGTCAGTCCAGTAAAGCCGCCTTTGTAAGGCCATAAGCATATTTCAGGCAAGCGACGCCCCCTTGTGGACCAGCTCAGAGCACGAACGCACCGAGATGGCTCAGGAATACTTCTGACCATTCGGTCAGCTAAGCCAACTGTTCAGACCAGTAAGACCTTGTTTCCGCTCGCCTGAAGCGATGAAAGCCCTGATTTCATTGAACTTGGCACAGGCGATGCACTGCAGGAACCAAGCAAAACGCTTCAGTTTTTCATTCACCAGGAGTTCGACATGCGCAAATTTCACCGCACCCTGCTGGGTACCCTGTTCGCCGCCCTGGCCTTCGGCGCCAGCACCGCTCACGCTGATGCACTCGAAGACATCAGCAAGGCTGGCGTACTGAAAGTCGCCGTACCGCAGGATTTTCCGCCGTTCGGCTCGGTTGGCCCGGACATGAAACCGCGCGGCCTGGATATCGATACCGCACAACTGCTGGCCGACAAGCTGGCGGTGAAGCTGGAGCTGACCCCGGTCAACAGCACCAACCGCATTCCCTTCCTCACCACCGGCAAGGTCGATCTGGTGATCTCCAGCCTCGGCAAGAACCCCGAGCGTGAAGCGGTGATCGACTTCTCCGCCGCCTACGCGCCCTTCTACCTCGGCGTGTTCGGCCCGGAAGATGCCGCCATTGCCAGCCTCGATGACCTGAACGGCAAGACCATCAGCGTCACCCGTGGCTCCATCGAAGACATCGAGCTGAGCAACGTCGCCCCGAAAGGCGCCACCATCAAGCGCTTCGAGGACAACAACTCGACCATCGCCGCCTACCTCTCCGGCCAGGTGGAACTGATCGCCAGCGGCAACGTGGTGATGGTGGCCATTTCCGAGCGCAACCCCAAGCGCGTGCCGAGCATGAAGATCAAGCTCAAGGATTCGCCGGTTTACGTCGGCGTTAACAAGAGCCAGGCCGCACTGCTGGACAAGGTCAACGCCATCATCGCCGACGCCAAGACCGATGGCAGCCTGGATGCGCTCAGCCAGAAGTGGCTGAAGCAGCCGCTGCCGGCCGGTCTCTGAGCCGCGCGGAGAACTGAGCCATGGCGTACCAGTTCGACTTCGCCGCCGTCCTGCAGCACAGCGATCTGCTGCTGCAGGGCGCGGCCTTCACCCTCGGCCTGACGGCGATCGGCACCCTGCTGGGTGTCGGTCTCGGCATCGTCGGGGCGATACTGCGCGCCTGGCGCATCCGCCCGTTCGACCGCATTTTCGGCGTCTACGTGGAGCTGATCCGCAATACGCCGTTCATCGTCCAGCTGTTCTTCATCTTCTTCGGCCTGCCCTCGCTCGGCGTACGTCTGAGCGAATGGGAGGCCGCCATTCTGGCCATGGTGATCAACCTTGGCGCCTACTCCACGGAGATCATCCGCGCCGGCATCCAGGCCATCCCGCACGGCCAGCTCGAGGCGGCCAGCGCACTGGCCATGAGCCGCTTCGAGACGTTCCGCCATGTGGTGCTGCGCCCGGCGCTGGGCAAGGTGTGGCCGGCGCTGTCGAGCCAGATCATCATCGTCATGCTCGGTTCGGCGGTGTGCTCGCAGATCTCCACCGAGGAGTTGTCGTTCGCCGCCAACTTCATCCAGTCGCGTAACTTCCGCGCCTTCGAGACCTACCTGCTGACCACCGCGCTGTACCTGATCATGGCCATCGGCATTCGCCAGTTGCTTGCCTGGGTCGGCCGCCGCCTCATCATGGGAGCCCGCTGATGGACTTCACCCTCTGGGACATCCTGCGCAACCTGCTCACCGGCCTGCAGTGGACGCTGCTGCTGTCGCTGGTGGCCTTTGTCTGTGGCGGCATCGCCGGTCTGCTGGTGTTGCTGGCCCGCCTGTCGCCGTTATCGGCGCCGCGCATCCTCGCCCGTGGCTATATCGAACTGTTCCAGGGCACGCCGCTGCTGATGCAGTTGTTCCTGGTGTTCTTCGGTATCGCCCTGCTCGGCCTCGACGTGTCGCCCTGGCTGGCTGCAGCCACCGCACTGACGCTGTTTACCAGCGCCTTTCTCGCCGAAATCTGGCGCGGCTGCGTCGAGTCGATCAGCCGCGGCCAATGGGAGGCGTCCGAAAGCCTGGCCATGAGCCGCCTGGAAACTTTGCGCCATGTAGTCCTGCCACAGGCGCTGCGCATCGCCGTGGCACCTACCGTCGGTTTCTCGGTGCAGGTGGTCAAGGGCACCGCGGTGACCTCGATCATCGGTTTCACCGAGCTGACCAAGACCGGCAGCATGCTGGCCAACGCCACCTTTGAGCCGTTCATGGTCTACGGCTTCGTCGCCCTCGGTTACTTCCTGCTTTGCTACCCGCTCTCGCTCGCTGCATACCGCCTGGAAAGGAGGCTGAATGTCACTGCTTAACGTCACCGCCCTGCACAAGTATTACGGCGACAACCACGTACTCAAGGGCATCGACCTCAAGGTCGAAGAAGGCGAAGTGGTCGCCATCATCGGCCGCAGCGGCTCGGGTAAGAGCACGTTCCTGCGCACCCTCAACGGCCTGGAGTCTATCAACGACGGCGTGATCGAAGTCGACGGCGATTACATCGACGCCGCCCGTGCCGACCTGCGCAGCCTGCGGCAGAAAGTCGGCATGGTGTTCCAGCAGTTCAATCTGTTCCCGCACCTGACAGTCGGCGAGAACGTCATGCTGGCGCCACAGGTGGTGAAGAACACCTCACGCGCCGACGCCGAGAAAACCGCCCGACAGATGCTCGAACGCGTCGGCCTGGCGGAGAAATTCGACGCCTACCCCGAACGCCTGTCCGGCGGCCAGCAACAGCGCGTGGCCATCGCCCGCGCCCTGGCCATGTCGCCCAAGGTGTTGCTGTGCGACGAGATCACCTCGGCGCTCGACCCGGAGCTGGTGAATGAAGTGCTGGCGGTGGTCAAGCAGTTGGCCAGCGAGGGCATGACCCTGATCATGGTCACCCACGAGATGCGCTTCGCCCGCGAAGTGGGTAACAAGCTGGTGTTCATGCACCATGGCAAAGTGCATGAGATCGGCGACCCGAAAGCGCTGTTCGCTTCCCCGCAGACCGAAGAGCTGCGCAACTTCATCGGCTCGGTGAACCTGTGAACGCCATGACCCCGCTGCCACTACGCATCGAACCACTGACTCGCGAAGCCTTCGCGCCGTTCGGCGACGTGATCGAAACTGCCGGCGCCACGGCCTTCCCGATCAACGCCGGCACCACCACCCGCTACCACGACCTGGTACAGGTGGAGCTGGCAGGTGAGGCGCCGCGCACCCTGGTCAACCTGTTCGAAGGCAAGGCCTGGCACGCGCCCATCGAAATTCGCATGCTCGAACGTCACCCGCTGGGCAGCCAGGCGTTCTACCCAGTGGATGGCGGGCGCATGCTGATCGTCGTCGCGCCGCCCGGCGAACTGGATGAGTCGCAGATCCGCGCCTTCATCAGCGCGCCGGATCAGGGCGTGAACTACGCTCGCGGCACCTGGCACCACCCTTTACTGTGCCTGCAACACCCCGGTCGCTTTCTGGTGCTGGACCGTGGTGGCGACGGCCATAACTGCGATGAGCAGATGCTGAGACAGCCACTTAGTGCGCTAAACCTGCCCTGATCACAGGTCTAGACCAGTTTCATGCGACATCCGTATGCGTTGGCTCATGCGCTCAGTCGTGGCACGATGGCGCGGAAATCGAACGAGATGCCGTAATCATGCCTAACGCCCCTGCCGAGAGTTTTCCCCTGATCGCTGCCATCGACCTGGGGTCGAACAGCTTTCATATGGTGCTGGCCAAGGCCGACAATCACGAAATTCGCATCCTCGAGCGCCTCGGCGACAAGGTCCAACTGGCCGCGGGCCTGGACGACGAGCGCCAGCTCAGCGAAGAAGCGATGCAGCGCGGGCTCGACTGCCTGCGTCGTTTCGCCCAATTCACCAATACACTGCCGGAAGGCGCTGTACGCATCGTCGGCACCAATGCCCTGCGTGAGGCGCGCAACCGCGCGGTGTTCATCCGCCGCGCCGAGGAAATTCTCGGCCATCAGGTCGAGGTGATTTCCGGCCGTGAAGAAGCTCGCCTGATCTACCTCGGCGTGTCCCACAGCATCGCTGACACCCCCGGCAAACGCCTGGTCGCCGACATTGGCGGCGGCAGCACCGAGTTCATCATCGGCCAACGTTTCGAGCCGCTGCTGCGTGAAAGCCTGCAGATGGGCTGCGTGAGCTTCACCCAGCGTTATTTCAAGGACGGCAAGATCACCCCGGCGCGCTATGCCCAGGCCTACACCGCTGCCCGCCTGGAGCTGATGGGCATCGAGCAGAGCCTGCGCCGCCTCGGCTGGGAAGATGCCGTCGGCGCCTCCGGGACCATCAAGGCCATCGGCCTGACGACCAAGGCTGCCGGCCTGAGCAATGGTGAGATCACGGTCGAGGGCCTGGCCTGGCTCAAACGCAAGCTGTTCAAGCTCGGCGAAGTGGACAAGATCGACCTCGACGGCATCAAGCCGGACCGCCGCGGCATCTTCCCCGCCGGCCTGGCGATTCTCGAAGCCATCTTCGATGCCTGCGAGATCCAGCGCATGAGCCACTCCGAAGGTGCTCTGCGTGAAGGCGTGCTGTACGACCTGCTCGGTCGTCATCAGCATGAAGACGTCCGCGAACGCACGCTGGCGGCGTTCATGGAGCGTTACCACGTCGACGTAGACCAGGCTGCTCGGGTCGAGGCCAAGGCGCTTTCAGCGCTGGACAAGGTTGCCAATGATTGGGGGCTGACCGACGACTGGCATCGTGAACTGCTCAGCTGGGGCGCCAAGGTGCATGAGGTGGGCCTGGATATCGCCCACTACCAGTACCACAAACACGGTGCCTACTTGATCGAGCACTCCGACCTGTCGGGTTTCTCGCGTCAGGATCAGCAAATGCTCGCCCTGCTGGTGCGCGGCCACCGCCGCAACATCCCCAAGGACAAGTTCGCCGACTTCGGCGAGGAAGGCATCAAGCTGATACGCCTGTGCGTGCTGCTGCGCTTCGCCATCCTGTTCCACCATATCCGTGGTACGCAGGACATGCCGCAGGTGCAGTTCAAGGTCGGCGACAACAGCCTGGAAATCGTCTTCCCTGAAGGCTGGCTGGCCGCCAACCCGCTGACCTTGGCGGACTTCGAAGCTGAAGCCGAGTGGCTCAAGCGCATCGACCTGACGTTGAGCGTGCGTTGATCAACTTCTGCGTCAAGCGCCCGTAGGGTGCGCCGTGCGCACCGGGGTTTCGCGCCGCTCTCATTGATGCACGCGACGCGAAACCCTGCGTGGCGTCAGTCTGTAAGACGGGAATATCCAAAGCCCCGGATTGCATCCGGGCTACGCGCTACGGCACACGACCTCTACACCCTCTCCCGCCCTTCGGACACCCCGCTCCGCGCCCCGGCCTGATCGCCAGCGATCAGGCACTCATCGGCGCAGGAAGCAGTGCTTCCAAAAACGCGCCTCTTCGCCCCATAAATGGGAGAGGGTCAGCAGATGGCCGCAAGCGGCTTTTCTAGCGTGTCACGATTACCGGTGCGGTGAGTTTCTCCAGCAAGCCGGACTGCGCGCTGCGCGGGTTCTGGTTGCCGGTGGGCTGCTGGCGCAGGTAACGACCATCGGACTGCAGCACCCAGGCCTGGGTGTTGTCGGTCAGGTAACTTTCCAGCTCCTTCTTCACGCGCGTGATGAGCTTCTTGCCCTCCACTGGGAAGCAGGTCTCCACGCGCTTGTCGAGGTTGCGCTCCATCCAGTCGGCGCTGGACAGGTAGATTTTCTCGTCGCCGCCGTTGAGGAAGTAGAACACCCGCGTGTGCTCGAGGAAGCGGCCGATGATCGAACGCACCTGGATGTTGTGCGAAACCCCGGCAATGCCCGGACGCAGGCAGCACATACCGCGTACCACCAGGTCGATCTTCACCCCGGTCTGGCTGGCCTTGTACAGCGCGCGAATCACCTTGGGATCGGTCAGCGAGTTGAACTTGGCGATGATCTGCGCCGGCTTGCCTTCGGCCGCCGCGGCGGTTTCCTTGGCGATCAGGTCGAGCAGGGTCTTCTTCAGGGTGAAGGGCGCATGCAGCAGCTTTTTCATGCGCAAGGTCTTGCCCATGCCGATCAGCTGGCTGAACAGCTTGGATACGTCCTCACCGAGCGCGACATCGGCGGTCAGCAGGCTGTAGTCGGTGTACAGGCGGGCGTTGCCGGCGTGATAGTTACCGGTGCCGAGGTGGGCGTAGCGGACGATCTCGCCGTTCTCGCGACGCAGGATCAGCATCATCTTGGCGTGGGTCTTGAAACCGACCACACCGTAGATCACCACCGCACCGGCCGCCTGCAGGCGGCTGGCCAGGGCCAGGTTGGATTCCTCGTCGAAGCGCGCGCGCAGCTCGATCACCGCGGTGACTTCCTTGCCGTTACGTGCAGCTTCCACCAGCGCATCGACGATCTCCGAGTTGGCCCCGGAGCGATACAGCGTCTGTTTGATCGCCAGCACGTGCGGGTCTTTGGCAGCCTGACGCAGCAAGTCGACGACCGGGGTGAAGGACTCGAAGGGATGCAGCAGAAGGATGTCCTGCTTGCTGACCACACTGAAGATGTTCTCGGCGTTCTGCAGCAGTTTGGGGATCACCGGGGTGAACGGGGCGTACTGCAGGTCCGAGTGATTATCCAGGCCGGTGATGCTGAACAGGCGGGTCAGGTTAACCGGGCCGTTGACCTGATACAGCTCACCCTCGGTCAGGCCGAACTGCTTGAGCAGGTGGTCACGCAGGTGTTTCGGGCAGGTATCGACCACCTCCAGGCGCACCGCATCACCATAGCGGCGGCTGAACAGCTCACCGCGCAGGGCGCGCGCCAGGTCTTCGACGTCCTCGGTATCTACCGACAGGTCGGCGTTACGGGTCAGGCGGAACTGATAGCAGCCCTTGACCTTCATGCCCTGGAACAGGTCATCGGCGTGAGCGTGGATCATCGACGAGAGGAATACGTAGTTGTCGCCGGGGCCGCCGACATCTTCCGGCACTTTGATGATACGCGGCAGCAGGCGTGGCGCCGGGATGATGGCCAGACCGGAGTCGCGGCCGAAGGCATCGACGCCCTCAAGCTCGACGATGAAGTTCAGGCTCTTGTTCACCAGCAGCGGGAAGGGGTGCGTCGGGTCGAGGCCGATAGGCGTGATGATCGGCGCGATCTCGTCGCGGAAGTAGCGGCGCACCCAGGCCTTGAGCTTGGTCGTCCAGTAACGGCGGCGGACGAAGTTGATGTTGTGCTTGGCCAGCGCCGGGAACAGCGTGTCGTTGAGAATGGCGTATTGGCGCTCGACCTGCTCGTGCACCAGCTCGCTGATCCGCGCCAGCGCCTGGTGCGGCTGCAGGCCGTCGGCGCCAGCCTGTTCGCGGGCGAAGTTGATCTGTTTCTTCAGGCCGGCGACGCGAATCTCGAAGAACTCGTCGAGGTTGCTGGAGAAGATCAGCAGGAACTTCAGGCGTTCGAGCAGCGGATAGGACTCGTCCAGCGCCTGTTCCAGCACGCGGATGTTGAACTGCAACTGCGACAGTTCACGGTGGATGTACAGACTGCTGTCATCCAGGCCGGGAATCGGCGCCGGTGGCGGGGTTTCCACCACTGGCGTCTCGGCGACCACCTCGGCCGGAGGCGGGTTGTTGTCGAGCACTTCGCTGTTGAGTCCTTCGCTGTTCATCACTGAGTTCCTGAGGGCGTCATTGCCCTTGTTTTAGCAGTTCTGCCGCCCGTACGGCGAAATAGGTGAGGATGCCATCGGCACCCGCACGTTTGAAGGCGGTGAGCGATTCCAGTATCACGGCCTCGCTGAGCCAGCCGTTCTGGATCGCCGCCATGTGCATGGCGTACTCACCACTGACCTGATAGACGAAGGTCGGCACCTTGTAGGCATCTTTCACGCGCCAGAGGATATCCAGATAGGGCATGCCCGGCTTGACCATGACCATGTCGGCACCTTCGGCCAGGTCGGCGGCCACTTCATGCAGCGCCTCGTTACCGTTGGCCGGGTCCATCTGGTAGCCGAGCTTGTTGCCCTTGCCGAGGTTGGCGGCCGAGCCCACCGCATCGCGGAATGGGCCGTAATAGGCGCTGGCGTACTTGGCCGAGTAGGCCATGATGCGCACATTGACGTGATCGGCCAGCTCCAGTGCCTCGCGGATCGCCTGCACGCGGCCATCCATCATGTCCGACGGCGCCACCACCTGGGCACCGGCCTCGGCATGCGACAGTGCCTGCTTGACCAGCGCATCGACAGTGATGTCGTTCTGCACGTAGCCGTCTGCGTCGAGGATGCCGTCCTGGCCGTGAGTAGTGAACGGATCGAGGGCGACGTCGCTGATCACCCCCAGCTCGGGGAATTTCGCCCGCAGGGCGCGGATCGCGCGCTGGGCGATGCCGTCCGGGTTCCAAGCCTCGGCGCCGTCGAGGGATTTCTTCTCCAGCGGCGTGACCGGGAACAGCGCCAGCGCCGGAATGCCCAGCGCCACCCAGTGCTCGGCTTCCTTCAGCAGCAGGTCGATGGACAGGCGTTCGACGCCCGGCATCGACGGCACGGCTTCACGGCGGTTTTCGCCGTCGAGGACGAACACCGGCAGAATCAGATCATCGACGCTCAGGCGATTCTCGCGCACCAGACGACGGGAGAAATCGTCGCGGCGATTGCGACGCAGGCGGGTGGCGGGGAACAGACGATTGGCGGGGGTAACGCTCACGGCAGACTCCAAAGCCCGCTCGGGCGGGCCAGTATGACGGTTATAAGCGACCATTATGACCAAATGATGACGGTCAAATGACCGCGTGCGACGGCGAGTCGCACAGCCAGTCGCGCATTGTGGCATGACGCGCCACCTTCCGGCCTCCTCGTGGTCAGAGTAGTCTTCAGCACCTGCATCGATGAGCTCACGGCATGCTCCAAGACCTGATCCGCCAGTTTGGCTACCCGGCACTGGTACTCGGCACCTTCCTCGAAGGTGAGGTATCGCTGCTGCTGGCCGCCTACATGGCCGTGCGCAACGTGCTGGAGATCGAATGGGTGGCGCTGTGCGCCTTTCTCGGCACCTTCGCCAGCGATCAGCTGTGGTACTACCTCGGCCGTCGCCATGGCCGCGCATTACTGGCACGCAAGCCGCGCTGGCAGCCGCTGGGCGAACGTGCCAGCGCGTTGATCCAGCGTTACCCGGATCTGTGGGTCCTGTGTTTCCGCTTCCTCTATGGCCTGCGCACGGTAATGCCGCTGACCATTGGCCTGTCCGGCTATTCCTGGCGCCGCTACCTGCTGCTCGATGCCATCGGCGCTGGCGTCTGGGCCGGCGGCATCAGCCTGCTGGCCTACAGCCTGGGCAACGCCATGGGCGGTCTGCTGGAAGAGCTGCGCAACTATCAGGTCATCCTGCTCGCGGCTGTGGTCCTGCTGCTTTCCCTGGCCTGGCTACACCGGTGGCGTCAGCGCCGGCGTGGCTGAACCACGCGCTAGCCAGAGCCCCATCAGACTGAGCAGACTGTAGGCGCTCAGCCACGCCCAGGCGCTGGCATCGAGCGCCAGCATGCCGAGCTCACCGGCCAACCAGAGTACCGGCAGGTTACTCACCAGACGCAGGCACTCCAGCCGCCAGGCATTGCTGCGGTTCTCCAGCCACATACCAATGCTGCATAGCCCCAGGGCCATCCACAGACATGCCAGCAGCACGCCACCGATCGCCAGTGAATCACCCTGCGCCAGCAGCCATACGCCGGCCAGCAGGTAGCAGACGAACTGCAGCAGCGCGTAGATCTGCGCGCCACGCCCCAGCGGCACCTCGAACTTGCGGAAGTTGCTCAGGTCCGCCTTGGCCTGGGGATAACGCGCCGCCACGTCGGCCGGGCGCCAACCAGTGGGCATGAACCAGATGCGCAGCCGGTCCCACCACGAACTGGATCGTTTGGCATCGTTCCACAGCCCGGCATAAACCTGCAGGTTGGCCCACAGCGGGTTCCAGCTGGCCAGCGGCACGGTAACGCCGAAGACCACCGGTTCTTCGTCGAGTTCTTCCTGGAAGGTGCCAAATATTCGATCCCAGACAATGAACACACCGCCGTAATTGCGATCCATGTAGATAGGATTCTGTGCATGGTGCACGCGGTGATTGGACGGGGTGATGAACAGCCACTCGAACCAGCCCAGTTTGGGGATGTGCCGGGTATGCACCCAGAACTGATACAGCAGGTTCAGGGCGGCGACGGTGAGGAAGACCAGCGGCGGCACGCCGACCAGCGCCATCGGCAGGTAGAAGATCCAGCCGAAGATGAAACCGGTGCTGGTTTGCCGTAACGCGGTGGAGAGGTTGTAGTCCTCGCTCTGATGGTGCACCGCATGAGCGGCCCAGAGCACGTTGCGCTCATGGCCCAGGCGGTGGTTCCAGTAGTAACAGAAGTCGTAGAAGACGAAGGCGAAGAGCCACACCCAGAGGCTGCCTTCGGCCAGTTCGAACAGCGCCAGATGCTCCCAGGCGAAGGCGTAGGTCAGCAGGCCGACCACCTTGGTCAGCACACCGGTCGCCTGCGACAGCACGCCGGCACTGAGGCTGTTGAGGGCGTCGGCCAGGCGATAGGTGCGCATACCGCGCCAGCGGTCAGCGAGCAATTCCAGGCCAATCAGCAGGAAAAAGAAGGGCACTGCGTAAAGAACGTAATTCATGACTGCGCCATATCGTTGTACTTGTGTCGGGAATGAGCTGTTATTCATCCTATGCGCAGCTTCGTCAGGCTTCGCGGCGGCGAATGACAGTCCGAGTGGCATTTGGCGACAACCCCAGCATTGGTAATACCCGCGCCCGTTTCAAGGTCGCGTCTTTCCTCACCAGGAGTCGAGCATGAGCAAGAAAGTGGCAGTGATTCTGTCCGGCTGTGGCGTCTACGATGGCGCCGAGATCCATGAAAGCGTGATCACCCTGCTGCGCCTCGACCAGCGTGGTGCCGAAGTCCAGTGTTTCGCCCCCAACGTGCCGCAGCTGCACGTGGTCGATCACTACAGCGGCGACGAGATGAACGAAACACGCAACGTGCTGGTGGAATCGGCGCGCATCGCCCGCGGCCAGATTAAGGACGTCAAGCTGCTGCACATGGCAGAGTTCGACGCGCTGATCCTGCCCGGCGGCTTCGGCGTAGCGAAGAACCTCTCCGACTTCGCCACCAGCGGTGCCGGCTGCACCGTGCAACCTGACGTGCTGGCGGCTTGCAAGGCGTTCGTCGATGCCGGCAAGCCGGTTGGCCTGATCTGCATCGCCCCGGCGCTGGCCGCGAAGATCTTCGGCGCTGGCGTGATCTGCACCATCGGCAACGACGCGGACACCGCCAGTGCGCTGACCCAGATGGGCGCCGAGCACCACGAGTGCGAGGTCAGCGAAATCGTCGAAGACGAGGCTCGCAAGCTGGTGACCACGCCGGCCTATATGCTCGCCAAGTCCATCGCCGAGGCAGCGTCGGGCATCAACAAACTGGTCGACCGCGTGCTGGAGCTGGCGCACCACTGATTTTCAGGCGTCGGCATGTGGTGTTGCGCCTGAATTGACGCCGGGGCCCAACGGGGTGGGCGGCGTTCCGTTTTAGCCCACCTTGATTGCCATTGGTGGACTGAAGCTGAAGCGGAATGCGCCCGAATCCTCCCACAGGAGTCAGGCCGATCCGGCCAATGCTCAGGGCACTCCTGCATTACCTCTGGCCAAGTCTTGCGCGGTACTGCAGCGTGGCGACAGGATTTTCCGGAGCTCTGCCATGTCCCAGCCCTTCGTCCTCAGCACCGACCTGCAACAGGCGGTGAGCGCTTTCTTCCAACGCATCCCGTTCAATCAGTTTCTCGGCATCGAGATCACTGAGCTGAGCGAGGAGCAGGTGACCATGCACCTGCCGATGAAGCCCGAGCTGATTGGCAACTTCGTCCACGGCATTCTGCATGGTGGGGTGATTTCCTCCCTGCTAGATGTCTGTGGCGGCGCCATGGCGCTGATCGGCGCCTTCGCCAATCATCAGCACCTGCCGGCTGCCGAGCGCATGAACAAACTGTCCAAGCTCGGCACCATCGACCTGCGTATCGACTACCTACGCCCCGGTCGCGGCCAGCGCTTCATGGCCACGGCAATGCCCTTGCGCGCCGGTAACAAGGTGGCGGTAATTCGTATTGAACTGCACAACGACGAGGGTGTGCTGGTGGCGGTGGGCACTGGCACCTATCTGTGTGGGTAGTGGCAACGCACATTGTGGGAGGGGCTTCAGCCGCGACTGGCGCCACCTTGATCGCCGCTAAAGCGCCTCCCACATAAGCGGTGCCTGGCTAACGACTCAAACGCGTGAGAATCCGATCCAGCGAGTTGGCGAATGCCTGCCGATCCTTTTCCGAATACGGTGCCTGACCACCGCCCACCTGCCCCTGCTCACGCAGGTCGGTGAACAGGTTACGCACCGCCAGGCGCTCGCCCATGTTGCGTTCGTCGAACTCGCGACCACGCGGGTCGAGCGCAGCCACACCCTTCTTCACCAGACGGTCGGCCAGTGGCACGTCGCTGCAGATCACCAGCTCGCCGGGCACGGCGTGCTCCACCAAATGATCATCGGCGGCGTCCGGCCCGCTAGGCACCACGATCAGTTTCACGCAGGCGAAATTCGGCCGGGCGACGGCCTGACCGGCCACCAGCACCACTTCGAAGCCTCGTTTGAGGGCGAACTTGACCACTTGGTCCCGCGCTGCCCGAGGGCAAGCGTCGGCGTCGATCCATACGCGCATGCAGCAACTTCCGCAGAACAATCAGCGCGCAGTATGCCAGCAGACGACTCGATCAGGCGTTGTAGAAAGGCTCGCAGCGCTCACGCACGGCGCGCGACAGGTTGTCGTCGGCCAGCTCGATAAGGTCCAGTTCCACTTCATCGGGCAGCAACTCGGCTACCAGCGCAGCCAGGCGCCGCTGACCGCGCACATCGGCACCGGAAATCGCCAGCAGCAAGCGCGGCTGCGGGCCGATGGCCGGATCGCGCAACGCAGCGAGAAAAGCTTCGCGCACAGCCAGCTGGGCACAGGCCGCAGACAGGGCATGCTCCAGGGAGGGATGACGCAGAGCAGCCAACGCCAGATCAGGACTGTCGGCGTAATGAGTGGAGTGGATCGAGGAAGACATGCGCGCACTCGGCAGAGAAATTGGAGCCAGCCTAGGTGCACTAGGACCCGCTGTCGTGGCAGCGGTTCACGCTATCGCGCAACGAGGGCGAGCAAAGTCGCCCTCGTTCACGCCTTTTCCAGCGGCTCAGGCCTGAGCTGCTGCGCGGCGCCGCTCGCCCAGCAGGCTGCGCCCATAGAGCAGTGCGATACCGGCCAGCGCCAGGCCCTGCGCCGACAGGCTCCAGGCATCGGCATGAATGCCCAACCAGTCGAACTCGAAGAAGGCCACCGGACGAGTGCCGAGCACACCGGCCTCCTGCAACGCGGCCACACCATGGCCGGCGAAGACCACGGACAGCACACACAGCAGCACCGCGTTGACGCCGAAGAAGGTCGCCAGCGGCAGTTTGCGCGAACCACGCAGGATCACCCAGGCCAGGCCGATCAGCAACACCAGCGCAGCCGCTGCACCGGCCAACACCGCACCATGTCCGGCAGGGCCGGCCTGCAGCCAGAGGGTTTCGTAGAACAGGATGACTTCGAACAGCTCGCGATAGACCGAGAAAAACGCCAGCACGGCGAAGCCGAAGCGACCGCCGCCACCGACCAGGCTACTCTTGATGTAGTCCTGCCAGGCCGCAGCGTGGCGGCGATCATGCATCCACACGCCAACCCACAGCAGCACCACACTGGCGAACAGCGCCGTGGCGCCTTCCAGCAGCTCACGCTGAGCGCCGCTGATGTCGATCAGGTAGGCTGCCACCGCCCAGGTCGCGACACCGGCCAGCAATGCCAAGCCCCAGCCGACGTGCACGCTGCGTACCGCCTGCTGCTGCCCGGTATTGCGCAGGAAGGCGAGGATCGCCGCCAGTACCAAAATCGCCTCGAGCCCCTCGCGCAGCAGAATCAACAAGCTGGCGAAGAAGCTCAGGCTGTCATCCATGGCGCCATCGGCCAGCAGCGCCGCAGACTTGTCCAGCTCCACCTTGGCCTGTTCCAGCGCCTGTACCGCCTGTGCGACGCCAGCGCCATCCTGCAGCGCCTGTCGATAGGCCATCAACGCGCGCTCAGTGGTCTTGCGCTGCACTGCATCGAGGTTGTCGAGAGCACCTTCGACCAGTTCGAAGCCTTCCAGGTAGGCGCCGACGGAGAGGTCATAGGCCTGCTCACGATCACCCTCGCGGTAGGCCTGGAGACTGCGCTCCAAGGTCGAGCGGGTGTAGCCGATCAATTGTTGCGGGCCGCGCTGCTCCAGCACCGGATGCGCGCGCTGGGCGCGAAACGCGGCGACATCGCCGCCAGCTGCGTCGATCTCGGCAGGCGTGCGCCCTGCCAGCTCACTCATGGCGAAGCGCGTCTGCCCCTGTGCCGGCGCGGCGCTGAAGCCGGCGATGTAGGCGGCCAGATCCCAACGTTGGCGTTCGTCGAGCTGATCGGCGAAAGCCGGCATATCGGTGCCTTCAATGCCCAGGCCGAGCGTGTTGTAGAGGTCATACAGGCTCAGGCGATCCAGACGCGCGGCGTCACGCAGATTGGCCGGCGCCGGCTCCAGACCGATGCCGGCAGGCCCATCGCCCAGGCCGGTGTCGCCATGGCACACCGAACAATGCTGCGCGTAGAGCGGCGCGCCGCGTTCCGGGTCAGGCGTCAGCACGGGGGTCTGCGCCACCTGATAGAGCTCGGCCAGGCGTGCGCCCAGCTTGCGCGCGGCGCCTGCGACCTCATCGCCCGGTTGGCGCTGGACAATCGCCTGGTGCAGATCGCGCACGCCCTGCTCCAACTCGGCACGGCCAGCTTGAGCCGGCAAGGCGACGATCAAGCCCTGCAGCACGTCGAGAAACTCCAGTTGCTCCTGGTATTCACCGGCATCGATGATCTGGCCATGGGCAACGGTGGCCGGGTAATCAGCGCCGATGTAGCCAATCAGATGCAGCGCCTGCGCGGCGCCATCGAGGGGCTCGGCAACAGCGAGAAAGCTGAGGCTGGCCAGCAATGGCAGCATCAGCCAGGAAAGGGAGAAACGAAAGCGGATCATTAATGCATCCCAAACGAGAATGGGTGGCATTAAATTGTTGCCGGCCTAACGACCAAGCACAAGAACAATCTGAAACATCTGGTAACAATCAGCCGAGCGGAACCTGAAAGTCCGTCCTGCCCGCGTAGGTGGGCACCCAGAATCGGCGAGTCAACTGGGCTCCCGCCTTCGCGGGAGTGACGATGAATGACTCTTTCAGAACATCCCTGACAAACGCTATCGGTCAGCGTTGAACGATAGTAAATGCGGCTCAGACAGCGGCGCGCTTGACCGTTGCCAGCAAGCCAGCAGCAGCGGCGAACAGTGCGGCGAAACTGCGGTTCATTACCCGCTGCTGACGCGGTGTGCGCAGCAGCCGCAGGACGCGCGAAGCGAGCCCGGTGTAGCCGGCCATGACGATCAGATCCACGATGATCATGGTCACACCCATCACCAGATACTGCGCCAGTAGTGGCGCATGCGGGTTGATGAACTGCGGCAGTACCGCGAGCATGAAGACGATGGCCTTGGGGTTGCTGAAGTTGACCAGAAAACCGCGCAGCACCAGGGTCAGTGGCCGACCAATAGGCCGCTCGGCCGCACCGGCATCCAGATCGCTGGGCAGCGCGACCCACTGCTTGTAAGCGAGGAACACCAGATAGGCCACGCCGAACCACTTGATCAGGCTGAAGGCCAGGGCCGAGGCGGCCAGGATGGCACCCACGCCCGCGGCGACGATGGCGATCTGCAGCGCCAGGCCAAGTTGCAAACCAAGGGCGTTCCAGTAGCCACGCCAGAAACCGTATTGCATACCGGCCGACATCGACGCCACGGCACCGGCACCCGGCGACAGGCTGATGACCCAGCAGGCGACGAAGAAAGCGAGCCAGGTTTCCAAAGCCATGATGCGTACCTCGAGAAGCTGAAATCAGGGGAAGAGCAGCACAGCCTACTCCGGCGCCAGCGTCTCGACTAGCGACTCAGCGCCAGCGGCGTACCGACCGTTGGAAGAACAGGCTGTTGGGTACCTGTAACACGGCGCCGGAGGCATCCTCAGTGAGGTCCTGCAGGGTGGTGTAGAACAGGTTGATGGCGATGACCCGGCCCTTCACACCCGGCTTGTCAGCGCTATCGATCACCTCGACCGTGTCGCCGATACGGAACGGCCCCATGGTGAAGATCAGCAGCGCACAGAACATGTTCGACAGCACGCTCCAGATGGCGAAGAACGCCACCGCAGCGACAGCAGTGAAACCGGTCAGCGCCGTCCACAGCACGGTGGCCGAAACCCCCAGGCGCTCCAGCACCATGAGCAGTGCACTGCCCATGATCAGCCAGCGCACCAGCCCCCGCAGCGGCTGCAGCACTTCTGGCGGCAGCAGGCTGTAACGAGCGCCGAGACGGCTGATGGCACGGGTCAGAATGCGTTGGGCAACCCACGCCAGCAGGATGATCAGCAGTACCTGGCCGGTGCGAATCAGCGGGTCGCGCCAGGCCATCAGCAAATCTAACTGTTCCATCACTCGGCTTCCTCCAGTTGCTGCTGCAACGCCTCCAGGGTTTCCAGCGCCAGCAGCCAGGCTTCCTCAAGCTCGGCCTCGCGGGTCTTGAGCTGTGCCTGTTCGGCCAGGCGCTGGCGCAGCTCATCCTTGCGCGCGGACTCGTACAGACCGCTGTCGCCCAGCTGGGTTTCGACGGCGGCGAGCTTTTCCTGCACCTTGCCCAACTCCTGTTCGAGCTTTTCCGCCTGTTTCTTGTGCGGTGCCAGTTGCTGGCGCAACGCCGCAGCGGCCTGGCGCTGGGCGCGCTTGTCGGTCTTGTCCGCGCCACCTTCGGTCGGCGCATTCGGTGGCGCCTGACGCTGACGGTAATCGACCAGCCAGCGAGCATAGTCGTCCAGATCGCCGTCGAACGGCACCACACGGCCTTCAGCGACCAGCAGGAACTCGTCAGTGGTGCTCTTGAGCAGATGGCGATCGTGCGATACCACTACCACGGCGCCGGCGAATTCCTGCAGGGCCATGGTCAGGGCCAGGCGCATTTCCAGATCGAGGTGGTTGGTCGGTTCGTCGAGCAGCAGCAGATTGGGTTTTTCCCAGGCGATCAGTGCCAGGGCCAGGCGGGCCTTCTCGCCACCGGAGAAATTCACCACCGGCTCGTCGCAACGCGGGCCACGGAAGTCGAAGCCGCCGAGGAAATCGCGCAGGGTCTGCTCGCGCTCGCTCGGCGCCAGACGCTGCAAATGCAGCAACGGGCTGGCTTTGTCGTCCAGCGAATCGAGCTGGTGCTGGGCGAAATAGCCGATCACCAGGTTCTCACCGCGGCTCAGGCTGCCGCTCAGCGGCTGCAGCTCGGCCGACAGGTTCTTGATCAGCGTCGACTTTCCCGCGCCGTTAGGGCCGAGCAGGCCAATGCGCGCGCCGGGCACCAGGCTCAGCTTGACCTGCTGCAGCACGGTCTTGTCGCCGTAGCCGAGGCGACCTTCGCTGAGGCTGAGCAGCGGCGTAGAAATCTTCTCGGCCTCGCGGAAGACGAAGTCGAAGGGTGAATCGACATGCGCTGCGCTCAGCTCTTCCATGCGCTCCAGCGCCTTGATCCGGCTCTGCGCCTGGCGGGCTTTGGTGGCCTGGGCCTTGAAGCGGGCGATGTACTTTTCCATGTGCGCGCGCTGCGCCTGCTGCTTCTCGTAGGCCTGCTGCTGCTGGGCCAGGCGTTCGGCACGGGTACGTTCGAAGGCCGTGTAGCCGCCGCGGTACAGGTTCAGCTTGCGCTGCTCGACATGAGCGACGTGGTCGACCACCGCGTCGAGAAAATCGCGGTCGTGGGAGATCAGCAGCAGGGTGCCGGGGTAGCTCTGCAACCAACCTTCCAGCCAGAGAATGGCGTCCAGATCCAGGTGGTTGGTCGGTTCGTCGAGCAGCAGCAGGTCGGACGGACACATCAGCGCCTGGGCCAGGTTCAGACGCATGCGCCAGCCACCGGAGAAGTCGCCGACACGGCGATCCATCTGCGCATTCTCGAACCCCAGGCCGGCCAGCAGCTTGCGTGCGCGCGCGTCGGCGGTATAGCCGTCGGCGCTGTCCAGCTCGCTGTGCAGGCGGGCGATGGCGGCGCCATCATGACTCTGCTCGGCAGCGGCCAGTTCGGCCTGCACGCGGCGCAGGTTGTGATCGCCGTCGAGCACATAATCCACCGCCAGCCGATCGAGGGTGTCGACCTCCTGGCGCATATGGGCGATACGCCAGTCACCAGGCAGCAGGCAATCGCCGGCGTCCGGGGTCAGCTCACCGCGCAACAGGGCGAACAGGCTGGATTTGCCGGCGCCATTGGCGCCGATCAGACCGGCCTTGTGGCCGGCGTGCAGGGTCATCTCGGCGCCTTCGAGCAGGCGTTGCGGACCACGCTGTAGAGTGAGGTTCTGGAGTCGGATCATAATGGCGGCGGAGTCTATCAGTTTCGCCCCGAAATCGCCTGGGAGGCCGCGTGCAGGATCTATGGAATTTCGCCGTGCAACTCTACGCTCGCCCGGGCGTGGAAAGTGCCTGTCTTCAGTTGCAGGAGGCAGGCTGCGACGTCTGCCTGTTGCTGACCGGCGCCTGGCTGGAGCAGCGCGGCGTTCCTTGCCGGGGCGATTATCTACACGCTCTGCGCGACCTGGCGCAGCCCTGGCAGCAGAACGTCGTCATGCCACTGCGGCAGACACGCCAGCAATGGCGACTAGCAGCGAGCCAGGATGCCGAACTGGCGCCCCTGCGCGAGCAACTCAAACGATTGGAGCTGGAAGCCGAGCGACTTTTGCTGAAAAGACTGGAAGCCCTGACCAGGGATTGGCCGAGCGAGAACGCGGGCAGCGACTGGCTGCAGCCCCTTGCCGGAAATGACAGCGCCGCGCTGCAAGTGCTGCGCGGCGCCGTTGCCGCCCATTAGGACGCGTTCGACGTACCTGGAGCAGCGGCACCATTGCTGGCCGCGGCAGGCGCCGGAGTGGCCGCTGGAGCGGCGGGGGCTACGGGAGCAGTCGCGGCCTTGGGCTGCGCCGGCTTGGCCGGCGATTTTGCAGCGACAGGCTTGGCGGCAGCGGGTTTGGCCGGCGCCTTCGCAGTAGCTGGCTTGGCAGCAGCAGGTTTAGCCGGTGCTTTTGCAGCTGCAGGCTTGGCAGCGGCCGGTTTGGACGGCGCTTTCGCAGCAGCTGGCTTGGCGGCAGCTGGTTTGGCCGGTGCTTTTGCAGCTGCAGGCTTGGCAGCGGCCGGTTTAGCGGGCGATTTTGCAGCAGCAGGCTTGGCAGCGGCCGGTTTCGACGGCGCTTTCGCAGCAGCTGGCTTGGCGTCAGCTGGTTTGGCCGGCGCTTTTGCAGCAGCTGGCTTGGCGGCAGCTGGTTTGGCCGGTGCTTTTGCACCAGTTGGCTTGGCAGCAGCGGGTTTAGCCGGTGCTTTTGCAGCTGCAGGCTTGGCAGCGGCCGGTTTGGCTGGGGTTTTCGTAGCGGCGGGTTTGGCCGCGGCAGCCTTGGCTGGAGCCTTCTTGGCAGGAGCCTTGGCAGCTACCGGCTTCTTCGCAGCTGCGGGTTTGCTGGCCGGTTTAGCGGCGGGAGCAGCCACTTTAGCCTCTCGAACCGACAGGGCCTTGCCTACTGCTTCCTTGACCTTGCCAACACCCTGGGCCAGTTTCAGGCTTTCCTGCGCATCGCGTTTGAGTTGAGCGATATAGGTGCGGGTTTCACTCTGACTGGACTTGAGTGCATCGAGCAACTCTTCCAGGTCGGCGACTGCATCCTTTGCCTTGGCCTGCGCCTTGGCTTTGCCGGCAACAGCGGCGTCCTGCAGCTTGCTGCGGGCCTTGTGCAGTTTTTCCTGCGCCTTGCCGCGCTGCTTCTCCAGCTTCGCGAGCAGTTTCTCGGCGTCGATCAGCGCTTGCGAGCAGGCATTTTCCAGGTGTTCGAGCAGGCTGGCAGACAGTTGGTGCAGCAGGTGCAACGGGGTAGTGATGGACTTCTTCTTGGCCGACATGGCGCGCCTCCAGGCGGATGTGAACGCGCCCATACTAGACGCAGCCGCAAGGCCTCGCCATAGGCCTTTTGGCGAGCCGAGCAGATGCCGAAGTGCGCTGGCATAATCGGCGAGACCTTTTAGCTGTTGCAGAGCACGCTACGGCGCAGCGAAACCTCAACAGCCTGCCAAGTATCTTGATCGGGAGACACCGTCATGAGCCGCGCCGTAATCGCCGCCCTCGCCATCTGCTGCAGCCTGGGCGCGCAGGCCGACCAGCACCAGCATGATCTGGCCTACAGCTTGGGCGTACGCCTTGGCGAGCGCCTGCATGAAGAGGTGCCTGACCTGCCACTGAGCGAGCTGCTCGAAGGCCTGCGCCAGGCCTACGAAGGCAAGCCCTTGCGACTCGACGCAGGTCGAATCGAGCAGCTGCTGGATGAACACGAAGCGCGTATCGAAGCCTCGCCACAGCGCCACACCAAAGCCATCGAAACCGAGCGGCGCTTTCTCGCCGAGCAAGGTCGCCGCCCGAACGTGCGGGCGCTGGCCAACGGCGTGCTGGTGACGGAGCTAAGCCCAGGCAGCGGCCCGACACCCACCGCTCGCAGCCGAGTGCAGGTGATTTACCGCGGCGAACTGGCCGACGGCAGCGTCTTCGATGAAAGCAGCACGCCGCAGTGGTTTCGCCTGGACAGTCTGATCGCCGGCTGGCGCAGCGCGTTACTGCAAATGCCGAAAGGCGCTCATTGGCGCCTGGTCATTCCAGCGGATCAGGCGTACGGAGAAGAAGGTGCGGGTGACCTGATACCACCCTATGCGCCACTGGTGTTCGATCTGCGCTTGCTCGATGTGGCCGACTGAGCGCCAACCCGGTTTCGAACAGACAAGCGGCCCGGAGCCATCCGGGCCATTGGCATCAGGCGTTCAGATCGCCTCGGCAGCCTGTTCCTGATGGGAGTTGTGCAGCACCTCGATCAGGCAGTCTTCCAGTTCGAAGCGCTCATGCAGCAATTGCCCAAGATGATTGAGCTCCGCCACCAATGAGGTACTGTCGCGGCAATCGCCATTGTCGCAGTGGTCGTTGAACGCCAGCGCAACCGCGGTAATGGCTTCGATGCGCGGGTAGATCTGCTTGGCCAGCTCCAGACCACGCTGATCGTTGAAGGCCTTGGCCTCGTTGGTCAGTTGTTCGTAGACCTCGAAGTGCCCCGCCGAAACGTAGTCCACCAGCAGCTCGCAGAAGCCCTGCAGAGATTCGCAATTGATGGCAGGTGCCTGTGGCGCTTTGGTGATAGCGGTATAGGCCAGCACCAGTTCGCGGCGCTCACCCAACCAGCGATCGATCATCTGGTGAACCCCGCCCCAGCGTTCCTGTGCGTTCTGACAACTCTCAAGCATGATGAACCTCGCTTCCCTTGTCGCTGCTGCCTGTTATACGCCCGTTCCCGAGACGTTTTTTATGGCCTGCCATCCTTGCTAGCCACCCTTCTGGCCGTCGCTACGCGACGTTAAAAACCGAACCCGACGACTTTTTGTCAATCGGCGCCTCAACCTCAGAAAACAGTCGGAAAATGGCGTTTTTCCGGCGGTACGTGCGAGCCAGATTATGCTCGTGGGCACACACCATCAAGGCATCGCAGCGAGAAAATTTCATACGAGCGTTTAATGTCGAAGCCACGAGCGGTATGGCTTCGCGCAATTCGCATTCTCAATCGCGACGCAGCAGCTGGAACAGGCAGAACCCGAGCATGCCGATGAAACCCAGCAGGCTCCACTCGGGGATGCTCATACCGAACAGCGTCCATTTCACCTCGGCGCAGTCAGCACTACCCTGGAACACCAGACGCACGATGTCCTGCATCGGCAGAGCTTCCATCATGAACTCGAGGCTCGGCAGGCACGCTTCGAGCTGGTCGGCTGGCACGCTCTGCAGCCAGATCTGCCGGCCGGCGGTGGCGGCGCCCGCACCAGCGAACAGCAGTGCCAGTACCGCGTAAACGCGGCGCCCTACGCTGCCTGGCCCATGGATCGCAGCGATCAGGCAGACCACGCCGAACAGCACCACGCAGATGCGTTGCAGCACGCACATTGGGCAGGGCTCCAGCCCGACGACGTGTTCCAGGTAAAGCGCAGCCGCCATCAGCAGTACGCAGCCGATGAATGCCAGGAAAAACAGGGGACGCGGACTGGCCAAGTGCATGGTGGCTCCGGGAGGGAAATCGAGGGCCGTACGGTAGAGGAAAGCGAGGGCGCCTTTCAAGGCGCCCCGTGAATCAGAGTCGGCTGTTCATCATGCTGGAACGCCCCTCCGTCCGCATCCCAAACCTACCGCGGCATTCGGCCGCAGTCATTCAAGCGCTGACGCCCTGCGGTTGAGGCAGAGAAGGCAGGCCTTGATGCAGCAAGCCAAGACTCTCCAGCAATAGCTGATTGCTGCGTTCCAGTTCGCCCAACTGCGCCAGCAGACGCGCCAGTTCGGCACAGGTTTCCGGATGACGCTCGATCTTCAGACTGGTCTCGAAGTAATCGCGCGCCTTGCCCCACAACTGGTTCTGCAGGCATAGGCGGCCCAGGGTCAAGAGCAAGGCTGGGTCCTGCGGATGCTGCTTGAGCCAGAGTTCGGCGGTTTGCAGCTGACGCGCCGGATCGGCGCCACGCAGCACGCCATAGAAGCGCGCCAGGCGGCTGTCGTAGCCACGCTTGAGCGCGCCACGCAAAACCTCTTCGGCCTCTTCCTGTGCGCCCAATCGACGCAATTGCTCGACGTAGGTGGCAATCAGCTCAGGTTCCTGACGCAGCGGTGAAGAAAGCTGTTGCCAGGCCTGGGTCAGAGGCTGCAGTGCTGTTTCTCCGTCGCCCTGACCTAGCTGCCCGGCATCGGCCAGACGACCGCGCCAGGTCTCGCGCTCCAGCTCGTCGAGTTCGGCGGCAGGCAGGGCCTTTTCCTTGCGCAGCTCAGGCAGCAGGCCAAGCAGTGCCGACCAGTCCTGACGCTGCAAATACAGGCGCTGTAGCTGGCGCAACACCAGATGATGGCCCGGATGGCGCTCGCGCATCGCCTGCAGGGTCTCCAGCGCAGCCTGACTGTCGCCACGATTGCGTTGCAGCTCAGCGTGGGTCAGGGCAATCGCGAGCTCAGCTTGGGGCTGCTTGCTCAGTGCACGCTCAAGCAGGGCATCGCTCTGCTCGTGTTGGCCAAGCTTGTTGGCAGCCCGTGCTGCGCCCAGGTAATACATCAACGGTCGGCTGTCGGCTTCGGCGGCGCGGGTCAACTGACGCTGCGCTCGCGCCCAGCGGCCTTCGGCCAGGTCCTGCATGCCCTGTTCGGACGCCAGGCGCACGCGACGACTACGGTGCAGACGCGACCACGGGTTGGCCAGCCGCGTCGAGCTGAGCAGCAGACGCAACGTCCACTTGATCAGGTAATACAACACCACGACGACCACCAGCAGGCCAAGGAATGCCCACAGGCCAGACTGGTAACGGAAACCCTTGTACGCGAACAACACATAGCCGCGGTCGGCCTCGATGGCCAGGCTGAGCAGATACAACCCGACTGCTACGGCCAGCAGTAGCAAAAGCCAGATCAGGCGTCTCATTGCGCCTCCTCGGCCGTGGCGGCCCCCTGCCGACGTTGCGCCAGCTTGCGTTGCAGGTAGGCCTGCAGCGCATCGAGCGAGTCACTCAGGTCAGGCACCTTGACCTCGATGCTGGCATCGGCCAGCTCCTTGAAGCGCTGGCGCAGGGCGCGACTGTCTGGATTGTCCAGATTGAAGTGGGCGTCGAGGATTTCCTCGGCCTGCTTCAGTGACTGCTGGTAGACACCGGTCTGGCCATGCAGCGCGGCCCACTGTGCCTGCTCCAGCGCCAACGACAGACTCAGGCGCACCTGCGACAGGCTTTGCCCGGACAGCAGCGGACGCACGTTGCGATCGGCATCGAATTCGATACGGAAGTACTCCGAAAGCTTCTTCACCCACTCGCCCCACCAGGCACTGCCATCGCCTTCGGCGGCCAGATCCGAGAGCACATCGCCCTGCCCTTCGAAGGTCGGCGCCAGGGGATTAAGCGTGGCAGCCTGCTCACGCAGGGCGCCCAGTTGCAAGAACAGGCCGACGCGATCCGGGCGCGCCGTGGTGCGCAGCGCTTCCAGGCTACGGCTGAGTTGCTCGCGAGCGGCGAAGGCGGCTGGATCATCCTGTTCACGAAGGATGTCGTCAGCCGCAGATACCAGCGCCTCGGCACTGGCCACGTCCTGCAATGCCGACAACCGCAAAGTTGCCAGGCGTAGCAGGTGCTCGGCTTCGTCCAGACGCCAATCCTGGCGGCTGCCATCGAGCACGCTTTCCAGACGCTGACTCATACGCTGCTGATCGTTCTGCAGGTTAGCCAGCAGGCGGCGGCGCTCGTCCAGTTCAGCCGCGCTGGGCAGAGCGGACAGGCGCGAATCCAGGCGCTGGGCCAACTCATCCACTTTCTTCGCGCTGTCGTCGCGGGTGCGCTGCAGGTCTTCGGCCTGCTGCTGGTCCCGGCTCTGCATTTCATGCAGTTGCCAGAGGCTCCAGCCACCGGCACCGGCACCTGCCAAACCGATCAGCAGGGCGAATGCGGCAAGACCGCTACCACCACCACTGCGGGTTGGCTTCGCGGGTGGCGGTGTGGGGGTGGGTTTCACGGCTTCGCTGGCCGGTTTTTCTTCTGGCGTGTTCGGGGTGGATGCTTCGCTCACGTATCCGTCCTTTTAGAGGGCGGCAGCCGGAAACTGCTCCAGAGCTGCCTGCAAGGCCGCGGCATTGGCGCCACGACAGTCCACAACGATCTGTGCACCCGCAGCGCGGGCCTGTTCGGCGACGCGCGGGCTGGGTACGAACAAGGGTAGCCGAGCCAACGCCGGCCAGTCATCGCCGGCTAGCTGTTGCAGATGTTCGAAACCCTGTCCACTGCTGACAACCAGGCCGTTCAGGCGTTCCGCTCGCACCCGCTGACTAAGCTCGCCCGGCGCGTATTGCGGCAGCACACGGCGATACAGTGGCAGATAGTCGACCGTCACGCCTTGGCCGCGCAAGTGCTCGGCAAGGAATTCTCGGCCACCCTCGCCACGCAGAATCAGAACACGCGGCGCAGATGCCGTGGCAATCGCCTGGTGTAGCGCAGGCAGAGCGAGCAGCGCTTCGCTGTCATCGGCCGAATCAGGAAAGTGCACGCGCAAGCCTTGTTCGGCGAGCACAGCGGCGGTGGCAGCGCCGACGCTGAACCAAGGCAGGTCAGGCGTCTGCGCCGTATATTGGGCCAGAAGCCGCAACCCCATGCGAGCCGCCGGTTTACTGACCACGATCACCGCACAGTAGCGTTGCAGTGTGGCAAAGGCCTCGCGCTGCTCGGGCGTCTCATCCAGCGCTTCGATGGCCAGCAGCGGCATGCAATGACTGAACACCCCCTGCGCACCCAAGGTCTGCGCCAACGCTGCACAATCCTCGGCTGGACGGGTCAGCAGCAGGCGCCATGCACTCAAGAGTGGCCGGCCTCACCGTAAACGGCCTGGAGAATGGCATCGGCCCCTTGCGCCAGCAATGCCTCGGCGACACGCACCCCAAGGGCTTCAGCATCGCCACTGGCAGCACGCTCCTCGGCGCGCAGCAACAGGCCACCGTCAGGCTGGCCGACCAGACCGCGTAGCCATAGCTGGTCATTTTCGAGCAGGGCATAGCAGGCGATGGGAACCTGGCAGCCGCCGTTGAGATGTTTGTTCAGCGCACGTTCGGCAGTAACGCGCAGCGCGGTTTCACGGTGATGCAACGGTGCCAGCAAAGCATGCACGTCACTGTCGGCGCTGCGGCACTCGATCCCCACGGCGCCCTGGCCGCCGGCCGGCAGGCTGTCCTCGGCGCTGATCGAGCTGCGGATGCGATCTTCGAAGCCCAGGCGAATCAGGCCGGCGGCGGCGAGAATGATGGCGTCGTATTCGCCGGCATCGAGCTTGGCCAGCCGGGTATTGACGTTGCCACGCAGGAACTGGATTTTCAGGTCCGGCCGGCGCGCCAGCAGTTGCGCCTGACGGCGCAGACTGGAAGTGCCGACCACGCTGCCCTCGGGCAGTGCATCAAGGCTGGAGTAGGTATTGGAAACGAAGGCGTCGCGCGGGTCTTCACGCTCGCAGATGCAGTACAGGCCCAGCCCTTCGGGAAAGTCCATCGGCACGTCCTTCATCGAGTGCACGGCGATGTCGGCTTCGTTTTCCAGCAGTGCGGTTTCCAGCTCCTTGACGAACAGGCCCTTGCCACCAATTTTCGCCAGCGGTGCGTCGAGCAGCTTGTCGCCGCGGCTGACCATGGGCACCAGGCTGACCTTGAGGCCCGGATGGGCCTGCTCCAGACGGGCTTTGACATATTCGGCCTGCCACAGGGCCAGGGCGCTCTTACGGGTGGCGATGCGAATTTCGCGGGACATGAGGCAATTCCAGAAAACCGATTGCCGCAAATCATAACAGGCTCGCCCGGCGCCGGCGGAAGGAGGCGGCCATAGGCCGCAGCCGGAGCCCCGCTACAGCGACTGCATCATCTTGCGTACACCGGCCACATGGCGGCGGCTGACCACCAGCGAGTCACCGTCGAGCCCCTTGAGGAACAGTTGGAAGTGTCCGAGCGGGGTACGCTGCAGACGCTCGATACGCTCACGCGCCACCAGCGCATTGCGGTGGATGCGCACGAAGCGATCACCGAACTCGTCTTCCAGCGCCTTCAGCGGCTCATCCAGCAGGACTTCGCCGCCCTCATGACGCAGGGTGACGTACTTGTGGTCAGCGATGAAGTAGACCACGTGATCCAGCGGGATCAGCTCGATGCCCTTGCGGGTTCGCGCACTGATATGAGTACGCGGGCCACCGCCAGTCTCCGCTGCGGGACGAGTCAGCGCGGCCAGTTGCACACGATTGGGCCGTTCGGCCTTCTTCAGCGCTTCGCTCAGACTCTCAGGACGCACAGGCTTGACCAGATAGCCCACTGCACTGACCTGGAAGGCCTCGAGAGCGAACTCGTCATGAGCCGTACAAAAAATCACCGCTGGCGGCGCTTCGCGCTCGCACAATTTGGCAGCGACTTGCAGGCCGTCTAGACCGGGCATGCGGATATCCAGCAGGACCACATCCGGCTTCAGACTATCAATCAGGGTCAGGGCTTCCTCGCCATTGCTGGCGGCGGGCTCCAGGACCCGGTAACCCTCGAGCTCACCGACCATACGGCTGAGGCGCTCGCGGGCAAGGGGTTCGTCATCGACGATCAGGACATTCATATTGCTCTGGCTTCCTGCGTGAGTCTCGCACAAGGATAGCGTAGACAGCTGTAGTGACGGCCGTCACGGCGCTCCACGCTGAGACTCGCCTTCGGCCCAAAAAGTGCCGCCAGGCGCGCATCGATATTACTCAGCGCTTGGTGCGTTCCCCGCGACGGGTGCTGCTCGCCCCGCTCTTCATACGGATTGCTGACACACAAGCTGAACACACCATCCTGGTAATCCGCCTCGACCCGCACCAGGCCGCCTTCGATACGCGGCGCGATGCCATAGATCAGCGCATTCTCCAAAAGAGGTTGCAGGGTCAGCTGGGGAATCGGTAGATCCTCCGGCACACCTTCGACCTCCCACTGCAACTGTAGTCGCTCGCCGAGCCGATAGTGCTCGATCGATAGATATCGTTTCGCCAGTTCCAGTTCCTCCTTCCACGGCACCAGCGTTCCGGGCTTGGCCAGGCTGGCGCGAAACAGATCAGACAGATCCAGCACCGCCTGCTCGGCCTTGAGCGGGTCTAGCGTGACTAGGCTGGCGATGCTGTTGAGGCTATTGAACAGAAAATGCGGGCGAATCCGCGCCTGCAACGACTCTATACGGGCACGCAACTCGGCCTGCTCCTGCCGACGCCATTGGCTCTGCAGATAAAAATAGCGTAGCAGCAGTGCGGACATGATCAGGCTGATCAACGCATGACGCAGATAAAGATTCACTTCACCACTGCGTGGTAGCGGCCCGCCCAGTTCGTAATAGTCGGCCACCGCCGTACAACCCAGAGTCAGCAGCACCACCAGCACACAGCATAGGCCGCCAGCCAGCGCCGGCGGCAGGCGCGCCAGCAAGGGCCGTAATCGACATAGCACGGCGGCCGACAGCAGCACGATCCACTGCACGAACAATGAGGTCAGGGCCAGGCGCACCCAGTCGAAACCCGGCGTCATCGGTTCGGCGAGCACCAGCACCAGTACCAGCAGCTCAGCCAGCAGCACCATGCTCAGCAGGGCTTCCGGCTGGCACAGTTCCGGGACGAAGAAGTCGTCGATACCTTTGTTCTTGGCAAGCGATTTTGTATGCATCGACGCAGTTTCCGTGTCGCCCTGCTAGCCGGCAAGCCAGACGGCTCCAGCCGGACAAAATAAAGCACCGAAATGCCACCTTCGCGATAGATTTGTGAAGCAGCCGACACCACTGCGTCCTGCCTGACGGCTAACTCGACACGGCGAAACGCCTGCCGACCCTGTTATTATCGACGCACTTTGTCCGCCATGCTGGCCGCCAACGTGGCCCGCCCGATTCCGAGCCCAAATCATGAGCAGCGAAAAAACCAACCAATCCTGGGGCGGCCGCTTCAGCGAGCCCGTCGACACCTTCGTCGCCCGCTTCACCGCCTCGGTGGAATTCGACAAACGCCTGTACCGCCACGACATCATGGGTTCCATCGCCCACGCCACCATGCTGGCCAAGGTTGGCGTACTCAGCGATGCCGAGCGCGACACCATCATCGACGGCCTCAAGCAGATCCAGGGCGAGATCGAAGCCGGCCAGTTCGACTGGCGCGTCGATCTGGAAGACGTGCACATGAACATTGAGGCACGTCTGACTGATCGCATCGGCGTCACCGGCAAGAAGCTGCATACCGGCCGCTCGCGTAACGACCAGGTGGCCACCGACATCCGCCTGTGGCTGCGCGACGAGATCGACATCATCCTGGCCGAGATCACCCGCCTGCAGCAGGGCCTGCTGGGCCTGGCCGAAGCGGAAGCGGACACCATCATGCCCGGCTTCACCCACCTGCAGACCGCCCAGCCAGTGACCTTCGGCCACCATCTGCTGGCCTGGTTCGAGATGCTCGCGCGCGACTACGAGCGCCTGGTCGACTGCCGCAAACGCACCAACCGCATGCCGCTGGGCTCAGCCGCACTGGCCGGCACCACCTATCCAATTGCCCGCGAGATCACTGCCAAACTACTCGGTTTCGACGCTGTTGGCGGCAACTCACTGGACGGCGTTTCCGACCGCGACTTCGCTATCGAATTCTGCGCTGCCGCCTCGCTGGCGATGATGCACCTGTCGCGCTTCTCCGAAGAGCTGGTGCTGTGGACCAGCGCCCAGTTCCAGTTCATCGACCTGCCGGATCGTTTCTGCACCGGCTCCTCGATCATGCCGCAGAAGAAGAACCCGGACGTGCCCGAACTGGTGCGCGGCAAGACCGGTCGCGTATTCGGCGCCCTGACCGGCCTGCTGACCCTGATGAAAGGCCAGCCGCTGGCCTACAACAAGGACAACCAGGAAGACAAGGAACCGCTGTTCGACGCCGCCGACACGCTGCGCGACAGCCTGCGCGCCTTCGCCGACATGGTGCCGGCGATCAAGCCCAAGCGCGAAGTCATGCGCGAAGCTGCGCTGCGCGGTTTCTCCACCGCCACCGACCTGGCCGACTACTTGGTACGCAAGGGCCTGCCCTTCCGTGACTGCCACGAGATCGTCGGCCACGCCGTGAAATACGGCGTGCAGACCGGCAAGGACCTGGCCGAGATGAGCCTGGATGAACTGCGCCAGTTCAGCGATCAGATCACCGACGATGTATTCGCCGTGCTGACCCTGGAAGGCTCGGTCGGCGCTCGCGACCATATCGGCGGCACCGCACCGAATCAGGTCCGTGCTGCGGTGGTGCGTGGTCGCGAACTTCTCGCCAGCCGCTAAACGACGCGTCGGAGAAAATAGGGAAAAGGAGTTCCCATGCCTGAATTACTGCTGCGCGGCTTGGCGCTACTGGCTGAGATCGCGCTTGAAATCATCATCGGCTACGTCTTCTACACGACCGGCTGGCTGGCACTACGACTGCTGACATTAGGGCGCTATCCGCGCCTGCCGCTGCGCGTGGCCGACCCGATGGGCGCACGTAGCGCCTGGGTCGCCACATTTGGCTTCATCTGCCTGGTTGGCCTGCCCCTGACGTGGCTGACCGCCACATACAGCTGAACGCTGCCACGAGACATTTCCATGCCTATAGAAATCCGCCCCGCCACCCATGAAGACGCGGAGCTGATCCTGCGCTTCATCACCGACCTGGCCATCTACGAAAAGGCCGAGCACGAGGTGAAGACTGATGCCGCCGGTATCTGCAACAGCCTGTTCGCCGAGGACAGCACCGCCCACGGCCTAATCTGCGAGAACGACGGCCAGCCCATCGGCTACGCGGTGTATTTCTTCAACTACTCCACCTGGCTGGGCAAGCACGGTCTTTATCTGGAAGACCTCTACATCAGCCCTGAAGCACGGGGCCTGGGAGCTGGCAAGGCGTTGCTGCGTCACCTGGCGCAACTGGCGGTAGCACGCGGCTGCGGCCGCTTCGAGTGGTCGGTGCTGGACTGGAACACCCCGGCCATCGACTTCTACGAATCCTTCGGTGCTAGCCCGCAAAGCGAGTGGACAACCTACCGCCTGACCGGCCAGGCCTTGCTGGATTTCGCCGCAGGCTGAGAAAACCGGCGCCTGGCTAGGGCAACACCTCTGGCCTAAGGTAATTACACCTCCACCTGCCACCGGACCATCATGCGCACACTCCTTGCTCTGCTCAGCATTATCGCTCCGGCGCTATCGGCGGCGACACCAGTCACCATTCCCGCCAATGCGTCCTGGCATTTGCAACTCGATGGCAAACTGCAAACACCCAATCGCCTGGTCTATGACATAGACCTGTACGACACGCCCAAGCAAACCATCACCAATCTCAAGGCGAGTGGGCGTATCGTCATCTGCTATTTCAGTGCGGGCACCTGGGAAGATTGGCGCAGCGACGCTCAGGCCTACCCAACGGCGGCACTGGGCAAGGCGTTGCCTGATTGGCCGGGTGAGCACTGGCTCGACTATCGCCGTGAGGATGTGCGCCAACTACTCGCCAAACGCCTGGACCTGGCCGTAGAAAAAGGCTGCGACGCCGTCGATCCGGACAACGTGGACGGCTACAGCAATGACAACGGCCTGGGACTGACGGAAGCCCAGCAAATAGACTTCAATCGTTGGCTGGCCAGCGAGGCACATAGTCGCGACCTGAGCATCGGTCTGAAGAATGCCGTAGAACTGCTGCCGTCACTTGGCGACTACTTCGACTTTGCCATCAACGAGAGTTGCTATCGCTACAACGAATGCGACGGTTACAGTCACATGCGCAGCCAGGGCAAACCGATCTTCATCGCCGAATACCGCACCCTCAATAAGAGTCTTTGCAGTCGGGCCGCGAACTCCGGCTTTCGTCTGCAATTCTTCAAAGTCAGCCTGAAAGGCGTTGGCGTCCCCTGCGACTGAGCCCTCATCAGAACCGGCAAGGCGCTACCCGGCGGTGGCCACCTTGAATAGTCGGAGCTGAACTGGAGCACCGCGGCTATAGAATTCTACGAACGCTGCGGCGCCTACGTGCAGAGCGAGTAGGCCGGCTATCGCCTGACCGGCGAACACGCGTACCTGTTGCGAGTTGATGACTGCGCGGTTCAATACCCATGAAAACCTGCAGGCAATTGCCAACCGCTGCTCGGCGAACACGCCCGCGCACGTTGCATACGCGGGCGCTGTACTTAGCCCAGCGCTGCAGCGCCGGCCAGCGCCACCTGCCCGTCTTGGGTCGGGTGCATACCTGACACGCCTATAGCGCCGATAACCTTGCCATCCTGTACCAGCGGCACGCCACCCTCAAGCAGAATGGCATTGTGCATCGACAGCAAGCGCAGTGCCGCGCCGCCGGTTGCCAGGGTTTCCTCGAAGCCCTTGGTCGAGCGCTTGAACAGCGCCGCCGTTGAGGCTTTCTTGATCGCTATCTCGACGCTGCCCAGTGCCGCCTCATCGAGCTTGTGCAACAGCACCAAATTTCCACCGCTGTCGGCCACTGCAATCACCATCGGCCAGCCGTTGGCCAACGCCTCACGCTCAGCCGCTGCAGCAATATGTCGCGCCTGCTGCAAATCGACAGGAGCGCCATAACTCAGGACGCCGGGAGCGAATCGGTCTGATGCATTCATGGCATTGCCTGCCCACCGTTGACATCGAGCACCTGGCCGGTGATGTAGCCGCTGCAGGCGTGTGACGCGAGGAACAGATAAGACGGTGCCATTTCCTCCGGGGTACCGAAGCGGCCCATCGGGATGGTGCTACTGACCGCTGCGCGCGCAGCATCGTCCTTATCGGCGTGGAACGCGGTGTCCACGGTGCCAGGCGAAACGATGTTGAAGCGGATATTGGCCGGGGTAAATTCACGTACCCAGTTGCGCTGAATATTGTGCAACCAGGCCTTGGCCGCAGCGTAGAGGCTAGCGCCGGGACCACCGCCGCCGTGGGCGGCGATCGAGCCGGTAGTAATCACTGCCGCACTCTGTCCGCTGGCTTTGGCCGACGCGCGCAAATGGGGAATGGCTTCACGGGTGACCATCAGCGCCGAACGCAGATTGACATTGGTCATCGCATCGAAAAAGGCATCATCGATGCTCTCCAAGCCACGACGTTCCAGCAGTGCCCCGGCGTTGTTGATCAACACATCGATACCGCCGAAACGCTCGACGAACGCCGCAACCGTGGCCACGCAGGCCTCGGTCTTGCCGAGATCGCCAGCGAAGAACGCCGCCTGGCCACCATCGGCTGACAACTCGCTGAGCAGTGCATCGAGGTTAGCCGGCGTGTTGCGTGCGGTGATACCGACATGGGCGCCAAGCTTGGCGAAGGCGCGCGCGGTAGCCAAACCGATACCGAGGGTGGAGCCGGTGATCAGAACGCGTTTGCCGCGCAGGTCGTTGAAGGTCATTGGGTGCATTCCTCTTGACGGTGAGCAGGGGATTCCGGGGCAATGCCCGTACGGCGCTTGAATAAGCGCAACAGCAGCGGCAGTAGCCACAGAGATAGGGTGATGATGGCGAGCGCCAGCGATACCGGGCGCTCGAAGAACACCATCAGGTCGCCCTGGGCACGCATCATCGAGGTGATGAAGGTTTCCTCGAGCATCGGCCCGAGGACGATGCCGAGAATCATCGGTGCCAGTGGAAAACCGTTTTCTTCCATGAAGAATCCGATGACGCCGAAGGCGAGAATGATGGCGATGGCGAACAGCGTATTTTCCACGGCGAAGGCGCCGACGATAGAAAACGCCAGGATCACCGGCATGAGGATACTCTGCGGCACCTGCAACACTCGTTTGAACAGCTTGATGGCGAGAAAACCGAAAGGAATCAGCATGAGGTTGGCGAGCAGGAACGCCAGGAACACCGCGTTGATCATGTCGGCGTTCTCAGTGAAGATCGTTGGGCCCGGATTCAGGCCCTTCATGAACAGTACGCCGATGACAATGGCGGTCAGCGAATCTCCGGGAATCCCGAACACCGTGGCCGGAATGAAACTGCCACCCACAGCTGCGTTGTTGGCTGCGGTAGCCGGAACGATCTTGGCCATGTTGACCTCATCCGGCGTGGTACGTCGGGCTGCTGCGCGCTTGGACATGGCGTAGGAGATGTACGCGGCCACGTCAGCCCCTGCCCCCGGCAGAATGCCCACCAGCACACCGACGAACGAGCCCCGAGCAACACCCACCTTGTACTTGAAGATGTCGCGCAGCGCCTGCAGCAGCATCGGCTTTTGAGGCACCAGGGCGGCCTGCCGGGAGTTGCCCGCGCGACTGTTACGGGTGCAGAAACGTAGGATTTCCGCCACGGCGAACAGACCAATGATCACCGGGATGAAACCCAAACCGCCGAGCAGGTCAGCATTGCCGAAGGTAAACCGTGCCTCACCGGAAACCGGGTCCAGCCCCACGCTGGCAACCAGCAAGCCGAGCAGCAGCGACACTGCACCTTTGACCGGCGAGCTGTCCGACACGGCAATGGCAGCGGTCAGGCCCATGCAGGCCAGCCAGAAATATTCGAACGAACTGAAGTTGAGGGCGAACTCGGCCAGGAATGGCGCGCACAGGATCAGCGCCAGTACGCCGACGCTGCCGCCGATGGCCGAGCTGACTGCACTCATGCTTAGCGCATACTCACCCAGGCCTCGCTGCGAAAGCCCATGGCAGGGCTCGGTGTAGGCCGCGGATGCCGGTGTACCTGGCATACGCATGTACACGGCGGGAAGGTCGCCGGAGAAGATCGCCATGGCGGCCATGGTGACGATGGCGGCAATCGCTGGCACCGGATCCATGAAGAAGGTCACCGGCACCATCAGTGCTACCGCCATACTGGCAGTGAGGCCAGGAATGGCGCCGACAGAAAGGCCGTACAGAGCGGCAATCATCATTACCACCAGGACTTCGAAGGTCATGACCATACTGAAAGCATTGATTATCGCGTCCACGCTCAGCGCCCCTGATAGTCGGTGAGAACGCCCATGGGCAATTGCACGCTCATCAACTGCTGGAAAAACAGGTAGAGAAACACCGTAACCAGCACCGCGGTCACCCAGGACAGCAACGGACGACCGCTGAAGCGCTGACAGAGCAACCCCACCAACAACACGCTACACAACGGGAAACCGACGCTTTCGATAGCCGCGACGAACGCCACCACCAACAGCGGCACCAGCACGAAATTGATCACTCGTTCGCGATCACGCATCCAGGGGCCGGCCTGTACCAGCCAGAAACCGCCTTGCTGAACCAGCGTCAGGCGGATGCCCTTGATCAGCAGGATCACCCCGCAGACCGCCAACAGGCTGCCGATGATCGAAGGAAAGAAGCCGGCGCCGTACTGGAAGAACGGCGAAGTTTTCATCTGCTGACCATGTACCAACACAGCCAACCCGAGCAGGGTGAAGCTCACCCCAAGAGTGATGTCGCTGAATTTCATACTGTGCGCTCCTGTCGATCGGCAGTGGCCTCCTACCAGGCATAGGCGGCCACTGTGTCGGTTAAGGATTGAGCTTGCCGATCAGAGCCTGAACGTCACGGGTATGCTGTTCCAGGTACTCTCCGAAGACCTCGGCGTTGCGCCACTGCGGACGGAAGCCACGATCTTCCATTTCCTTGCGCCATTCGGGGTCGTTGTAGATTTTTTCCAGGGTCGTTTCGAGCTTGACCTTGATGTCATCTGGCAGGCCGGCAGGCGCCACCAGTGCGCGGAACGAACCTAGCTCTAGATCCAGGCCAGTTTCCTCTTTCAGGGTCGGCACATCCGGGTAGGCGGCCTGACGCTCGGAGCCGAATACGGCGAGACTGCGTACTTTTTCCGAGCGCAGCAGCGCGTCGGCCTCGGGCAACGAGCACGGTACGAAGTCGACACCGCCAGCAGCCAGATCCTGCATCGCCGCAGCGGCCCCCTGGCCGGGGATCATGCGCACTTTTTGCAGGTCGACCTGCCAGGCATCCAGCAACCCGGCCACGGCCATCGGCCAGGAACCCCCGCAGCCGCCGGCGCAGGCGATGGCGTATTTGGCGGGGTCAGCCTTCAGCGCATCGAGCGCTTGGCGCAGATTGGTGAAGGGCGAATCGGCTTTGACCTGGAAGCCGGCCAGGTCGAAGTTGTACTGGCCGATGGGCGTGAAATCACTAGCCTGGAAGTCAGCCTGGCCCATTTCCTTGTAGTGGGCATAGTTGAACAAGATGCCCAAGGTGTAGCCGTCGGCCTTGGAGCTGATGATCTTCTGGATGCCAACCACGCCACCGCCCTGCCCCAGGTTGATGACATTGAACTGCTGGCCCAGCTCCTGTTTGAGGTACTTGGACAGGATTCGCGCGGTTCCATCGGAACCACCGCCCGCACCTGCCGGCACAACAATGCTCACCGGACGACTTGGCCACTCGGCGGCCATCGTCGGCATGGCCAAGCCCAGTGCAAGGGTTAGTGCGGCCAGCTTGCAACCGGCGCGACTCAGCAATTTGCCGAGGGTGAAAGACTGCGACATGCGGGATGCATGATTAACGAGCATAACGAGCTCTCCTTTTATTATTGTCGAGTACAGCTGTCATGGTGACTGGGTGTAGCGAATGTCAGTGTTGCGTTGCTCTCCAGGCGGCCACGAAGGCTGCCGCGTTCTCGCTGACCTCGGTCACGCTCATCCCCGGCCTGTACAACGCCGAACCGAGACCGAAACCGCTGGCACCCGCGGCGACGAACGTGGCCATGCATGCGGGTGTAATACCGCCAACCGGTAGCAGGGCGACGTCACGAGCGAACACCGCGCGCCAGGCTTTGATGATCGAAGGGTTGAACTGCTCGGCGGGAAACAGCTTGAGCACCTGGGCACCGGCCTCCAGCGCAGCGAAGCCTTCGCTCGGCGTGACCACCCCCGGCGAGCTGAATAGCCCGGCACGGCGTGTGGCGCGAATCACTTCAGGGTTGCAGTTGGGCGACACGATCAAGCGCCCACCGGCCTGCGCCACCTGCTCGACCTGCCCGGTGCTGAGCACGGTACCGGCCCCGATCAGCGCGCGATCGCCCAGTTCAGCCGCCAGCAAGCCGATGCTCTGCAGCGGCTGCGGCGAATTCAGTGGAATCTCGATCAGGCGAAAGCCTGCCTCATAGAGCGCCAAGCCTATGGGGACGATCTCCTCAGGGGTGACACCGCGCAAAATAGCGATCAGCGGCAATTGCTGCAGGTAGGAATCAGACATGCAGGACGCTCCTCGAGACGGCGGCGGGCGGGGCGGTGACAAGAGCAGCAGCGCAGGCCAGGTGCCAGAGCCCCACGACCCCGGCGTTTTCCAGGATGCGCACGGAATCCACGCTGAAACGAGACAGGGCCAATCGATAACGCTCACACAGGTGCACATCGCCAATCAGCACCAGCGGCGGACAGACGCCACCCTCAAGACTGGCGAGTACACCGCGCAGCTCCTCGCCGATCAGTAGCCCGGAGAGATAATCCAGGCTTTGCCCTGCGCTCAGACGGTCGGTGAGCAAAAGACTGCGGGTGCTGAACAGACGGCCAGAAATACCTTCGGCGCCGCTCTGCCGAGCAGCATCAAGCCCGCGAAAGAACGCCGCATCACTGCGCTCGCTACCCTGCTCACGGGCCGGGCGGCCAAGAATCGAATGGTCACGCAAGACCGCGAACAGCTCGCCTGTCATGTAGGTCGCGAAGTGGCTGATCGCACCGTCGCGCACCGTGACCCATTTGCTGTGGGTACCCGGCAAAACCAGCAAGGCGTTATCACGTAGTTCAGGGGCCAGTTGCAGAGCACCGAAGACCTGGGTTTCCTCACCTCGAATCACGTTGGGCAACGCACCTGCATCGAGCACCCCGGGTACCAGGTGCAGCGTGCCGCAGGCAGTATCCAAAGCCAGCAAACCATCAACCAGATCGTTCGCCGTAGCCGGGCACACAGCGTAGGGCACCTCACGCCAGCCCTGGCGGCTGCCGATCATGCCGCACGCCAGCGCAGGCAGCTCAGGCCATTGGCGGTACCATTCACCAATCAACTCTTCATAGGCTCGGGCGAAATCGCCATGGGGCGTGTGCTGCACGCCCCATGGCCGACTCTGCGAATCCAGCACCCGGCCGCCTTCGCCAAGTAGATAAGCGCGTAGCGATGAGGTACCCCAGTCGAGTGCGATCAGCGTCGGGGCGAGGCATTCGGTCATGAGGCACTCCAACCCAATTCACGGGAAATGGCGACGGCACAAGCCGTTACGTCCGGGCGCAACTCGTGCAGACGTGCTTCCGGCATATAGGGGATGGCACTGGCAACACTCAGCGCGGCGACGATCTGCCCGCTGGCATCGCGTACTGGCGCGGCGACGCAGCGCACGCCCAGCTCGTTTTCCTCCAGATCGAGGCTGAAACCGCCCTTGGCGTAGCCGTTCATCAGCTCGCGAAACTCATCCCAAGGCGTAAATACCTCGCGCAAGCCAGACTGCCCGGCGCGGCGTTGCAAGCCCTGCTCGTATAGCTCCAACCACTGCGCTTCAGTCAGGTCAAGCATCAGCGACTTACCAATCCCCGTCAGGGCCAGAGGCATGCGCAGGCCGATTCGCGAGCGCATTTCCAGACCGCGACTGCTCGGCAACTTCTCGATGTAGAGCACATCACCGTCTTCACGCACGCCCAAGTGCACGGTGTCCTGAGTCAGCCGCGCCAGCGCCTCCAGATGAGGACGCGCTACGTTAGCCAGCGGCATCTGCGCGCGGGCCTTGTAGCCGAGCTCGATGAGTTTCGGACCGAGTTGATAGCCACCAGCGCTACCGCCAATGGCGCGCAAATGACCTGCCTGCACCAGAGCGGTGATCAGGCGATGAGTGGTGCTACGCGTACAGCCAATACTCGCACCGATGTCAGCGAGGCTGCTGGCCCCCTGTGCGACGGCGTCTATCACAGCCAGGCCTCTGAAAAGCGCCTGGGCACCCATGGGTGCTTGGTTGTTATTTTTATCGGACATAGCTTTCTCCTGGCGACGGACTCTAATCGGCTTTTTCTCAATTCTCAATATACGAAACAAACTCCCATATTATGGGAACAAATAAATCATAAAGTGCTCTGCGTGGCCAGCGCGCAGACAGACTGTCAAACTGAACCCTTTCCCCCAGAGACATGGACCCGCATCGTGAGCACTAGCGACGAGCAAAAAGACGAAGACTTCGCCGAAGCCACCCTGATCCAGGCCATCGAGAATCAGCTGGAAAGCGGCGAACCGGCAGCCGCCAAGGCGGTGTACAACAAGCTGACGCTGGTCGGTTACGAGCGCGAAGAGATCCTTGAGCTGATGGCACTGGTCCTGGCTCATGAAATCGATGCGATGCTGCGCGAGGACCGTCCCTTCGATGGCGCCTGGTACGAGCAAGCCTTGCGCGCCCTGCCGGAGCTGCCGGAAGAAAACTGAAGATGGATTGACTCAGGCCACTGGTCGGACTGGCAGGCAGATTGCTACTGTCACCATCAATCCCGACCGAGAAGGTATCGCCTTCGATGGCCTGTACGCTGCCCAGACTCATCGCCTTGCTGATCTGCGCCCTCTGTTTGAGCGGAGCCAGCGTCGTGCGAGCCGAAACGCCGCGCATTGGTGCCGAGGATGACTGGTATCCCTACACAGCCCTGCGTAATGACAAGATCGAGGGCATGTCGGCAGACATCGTCCGAGCAGCGTTCAGCGCCAGCAAAACGTCCGTCGAGTTGGCGCCCTACCCCTATTCGCGCTGCATGGAGCTGGCGCGCTCAGGCAGTCTGGCAGGCTGCTTCAACACCACACCTGACGCACACATCCGCGCGGAGTTCCTGCTGCCGCAGGAGATGCTGTTCAGCGACGACATCCTGCTCTGGGGTCATGCAGGAGATGCGCCGATAGATGATCTGGACAGCATCCGAGGCAAGCGCGTAGCCATCACCATCGGCTACACCTACGGCGAGTACTTCGACAGTTATGCGGAGATCCAGCGCATTGCGGTGCGGCGCGATTTGAATGGCTTTCTCATGCTGCAGCGCGACCGCGTGGACTACGTCATCGCCTTTCGCGGCACCACCGAAGCACTGCTGCGTGAAAATCCCGAGCTGGCTGGCCAGTTCAAGGCGCTGGCCAGGGTGCATCGCCCACAGCTCTACCTGACCTTTTCCCGCCACCATCCACAGGCCGCAGCCTTGCTGCGCGACTTCGACGCAGGCATGCGGCAGATCAGGCAGGACGGCACCTACCAGCGAATTCTCGCCAACTGGCAACTCATTGATGGGCAGAGCACCGCGCATGGTTCTACACTGCAGGAGCGCCATAACAACAAGACGGAGTCACCATGAAGTCATTCAACGCTGACCTGATCGACGAGCTGGAAATCCTCGCGCTGTACAACCTGGACAACCATCTGGAAGGGCTCAAGGTACACAACAACGCTTCATTCAAGGCGCAAGGTGCCATCACCCGCCTTCACGAGAAAGGCCTGGTGAGCCAAGCCGACGGCGGCTACCTGACCAGCCTGGGCATCGATGCCGCCGAACACGCGCAAGCGCTGCTGACCATTCTCTCGACCCGCCAGGCCACTCCCGCTTAATCCAATCGCCCGCCGACTAATGCCGCTCAGCCACCCGGTGCCGCGCTGCGAGTCAAGGTGGCGCGCACTTTGAGCAACTCGCCCGGGGTGGGGCTCTTGCCACAGACTGCGTTGGTAACCTTATCCGCTCGGCATTAGCCGGCCGCTCTTCAGAGAGTGGCGCTGCGGGCGATATAGCGTCAAAGGCACTGCACTGGCGAGCCCACCGCTGATAGGCTTGCCGCATCTGCAGTAGAGTTCGAGCATGACGCGCACGCTGGAAATACGCCCCGATATCGATGACGGCATCGACCGCAAGGTGCTGACGCAACTGCGCGCGCGCTTTCTGCAGATCAATCAGGGTCGCCTGCAGCGGGCCATGGAGGCGCTGTCCACACGCCAGCAACTGGTCCTCAAGCTGTTGCCGCTGCTACTGCACGTCAATCACCCGCTGCTGCCTGGCTATGTTTCGGCCAGTACACCGGCAGGCCTAAGCGGTTTCGAACCGGATGATGCCAGCCTCGCTGAAGTCCAGCGACTGACCCGCTCCTTCGTCTACAAGCCCCGTCGTGGCCAGGGCGCAGCGCCGCTGCATGGCCTGTTCCTGATGGGCAGCCTGGGCACCGTGGCACAGGCCGAGCAGAGCGATATGGACCTGTGGCTGTGCCATTCGCCCAACCTCACGGCGCAGGAACTGCAGGACCTGCGCAAGAAGTGCGATCAACTGGAAAGCTGGGCCGCCACCCAGGGCGCCGAGGTGCACGTCTTTCTGGTCGACCCGCAGCGCTTCACCCAGGGCGCACGTGAGGCGCAACTGACCTCCGACGACTGCGGCACCACCCAGCATTATCTGCTGCTCGACGAGTTCTACCGCACCGCCATCTGGCTCGGCGGTCGTACGCCACTCTGGTGGCTAGTGCCGGTCTACGAGGAAACGCGCTACCACGACTACTGCCGCACCCTGCTGAGCAAGCGCTTCGTACGTGCCGAGGATGTACTCGACCTCGGCAACCTGGCGCACATTCCGCCAGAAGAGTTCATCGGCGCCGGCATGTGGCAGCTGTACAAGGGTATCGAGTCGCCCTACAAGTCGGTGCTCAAACTGTTGCTCACCGAGGTCTACGCCAGCGAGCACCCCAAGGTCGAATGCCTGGCGCTGCGCTTCAAGCGGGCAGTGTTCGAAGGCCGCCTGGACCTCGACGAGCTCGATCCCTACATCGTCGTCTACCGTCGCCTGGAGGAATATCTGAGCGCGCGCGGCGATCAGGAAAGGCTGGAGCTGATTCGCCGCTGCCTGTACCTGAAGGTCAACAAAAAGGTCAGTCGCCCGCCAACACGCGGCCGCGCCAAAAGCTGGCAGCGCCTGCTGCTGGAGCGCCTGACTGCGGAATGGGGCTGGCAGAGCCGCCAGCTATCCGTGCTCGACAGTCGCAGCCAGTGGAAGGTGCGCCAGGTCGCGGCCGAGCGCCGCGTACTGGTCAACGAGCTAACGTACAGCTACCGCTTTCTCTCGCAATTTGCCCGCAGCGCCGAGGCTGGCAGCTCGCTGAACACCCGTGACCTCAACGTACTGGGCCGGCGCCTGTACGCTGCCTTCGAACGCAAGGCGGGCAAGGTGGAGTTCATCAACCCTGGCATCGCCCCGGATCTGGCCGAAGATACCCTGACTCTGGTGCAACACCCCAGCCCCGAAGCGCCCAACGAATACCAGTGGGCGCTGTTCAACGGCAGCCTGGGCGCCCAGGAGTGGAGCGACTTCGCCCCCCTCAAACGCGCGCGCGAACTGATCGAACTGCTTGCCTGGTGCCATCGCAACGGCGTGATCGACAGCAGCACGCGCCTGTCGCTGCACCCAGGCAGCAGCGACCTGACCGACTTCGAACTGTCCAACCTGATCGCCAGCCTGCAGCAAAGCTTCCCCTTGCCGCAGCCCAGCGTCGAAGAGGCAGCCCTGCTGCGCGCCAGCGTCCCCAGCCAGTTGTTACTGCTGGTCAATGTCGGGGTCGACCCGCTCAAACAGCACAGCCAGATGAACGTGCACATGACCACCGGGCGTACCGATGCACTGGGCTATTCCGGCGTACGCGAGAACCTGGTGCTGACCCTCGATCAGGTGGTGCTCAACAGCTGGAACGAACTGCAGGTCAGCCGTCATGACGGCCAGGACGCGCTGCTCGACTGCCTGCGCGACCTGCTCAACAGCTTGCCGATCGGCGAACCGCCGCCCAAGGTGCAGGTGCGCTGCTACTGCCGTAATCGAGCCCAGCCGATTGCCGAACGCGTCGACGAGCTGCTGCGCGACCTGCTCAACACCTATGCCGAAGGTCGCCAGTCACGCTATCTGGTGCAGATACGCCAGCATTACCACGTGTTGCAGCTGACACCTGGCCAGGTCAGCCACGCCGCTCTGGGCGATCTGCCAGCACTGCTGGAGCACCTTGGCGCCGAGCAGGAGCTCTACAGCCCTCTGCATCTGGACCGCCATGCCCTCGATGGCGACGACCTCGCGCTGATCCTGCCCATGGGGCGCCCACAGTGCATCCAGGTGTTCTACCGCCTGCACGAAACCAGCGGCGAAGCGGAACTGACCCTGCTCGATGAACGCAATGCACTTTGGCGCCGGCGCCTGCCATTTCGCGATGAGCAGAGCCTGCTGACGCCGATCCACCGTTTCCTGCAATCACTGCTGTATCGGCGCAATGCCATGTTGCCGCTCGATGGCGCCGACAATCAGTCGCCATTGGAAATTATCTACTACCAACTGCTGCCGGCGGCGCCACTACGCGCTCAGCACCTCGAGCGCAGATCGGTGCCCGAGTCCCAGGTCAGCCATCCGTTCTACGACGTGCAAGCGATCGTCGAGCCAGGCGACGGTCGCCAACGCCATGTCACGCTGTACTGCAACCATCGCGAGTTCTCCGAGCTGGAGTACGGCCGCGAGCTGTATCGCGCCGTGGCGCAGCACATCCTCGCCCAGCGTGCCGGCGGCGAGCGCTATCCCTGCTACATCACCGACCTCGATCTCTCCGCCGTGCTAGCCGGGCAACAGGCGCAAACGGTGCATTACCTGCACTACAAGAGCGGGCTGGAAGATGCCCTCAATACGGCGCTGCAGCAGGTCTAGCCCTTCATCGGTGCATCCGGATTGTTCAGTGCATAGAGGTAGCAGTCGCCCATGCTGTGGTTGGTGGCGACACCGCCGTAGCTGGCGGTGAAGGTCACCGGCAAGCCCACGTGCTGATAGAACCAACGATCACTGTCTGCCGGTGGCACCTCGGGCACCAGGTCGCTGTCGTTGACCAACCGGTAAGTCGGTACGGCCAGCCCGTTGTAGTAGCTGGCGAATGCCGGGGACGCCAGGCGCGGACTGGCAAAGTTGTAATGCTGCAGCAGCAATGCAGGCCAGCGCTGCAGCAGGTCCGGCACCGCCAGCGTACTCAAGGTGCTGCCCAGGCTGTGACCGCAAGCCCAGAGCCGCGCCTGCGGCTGCAAGCCGTCCAGTGCCCCGAGGGCCTGGTCACGCAACGAGGTGTAGAGTTTCAGAAAGCCATCGTGTACCAGGCCGACACCGGCCTGCCACGGGTAATCGCACTGATCCAGGTCGAGGTCATCCAGCCAGTCCTGCACCGACTCGGTACCGCGAAACACCAGGTAGCAATCGCCCTGCGGATCCCGCGCGGCGAAGCCAAAGGGCTCGGACTCATTGAACACATGCCACTCGCTGAGCACGCTCCAGATCGGCGCGGAAAGCTGCCAGCCCTCCAGTTCAGGCTGTTGCCAATGAAAGTGCTCGGGTGTGCGCGGGCGCTGCTGCGCCAACCATTGCTCGTACTGGTCGTAGGCGGCCATCAGCAGCTCGGCGCAGAGCAAGGCACGCGACAGTTGGTAGGTCGGTGGGAAATACAGCGGCAGACTCGGCATGGCGAGGCCTCCTTGCCATTGGCGGAAACCTCACTCTAGTCCAGCCGGGGAAAAGACGTCAGCGGTCGTATTCGCCCGCTGCTTCCGGCTGGTATTCGACTTCCAGCAGAGTCAGTTTGAGCTGCTTGCCGCCCGGCGCGGGCCAGTCGATGTGCTGGCCGACGGACAGGCCGAGCAACGCGCTGCCAACTGGCGCGAGGATGCTGACCTTGCCTTCGCCACCAGCATCCTGCGGGTAGACCAGGGTCAGGTGATAGTCCTTGCCGCTGCTCTCCTCGCGGCAATGCACGCGCGAATTCATGGTCACCACACCGGCCGGCACCTCGTCGTGCCCCACCACGTCGGCACGATCCAGCTCAGCCTGCAGCGCTTGGGCGCCAGGGCCGAACTCGTCCAGGCTGTCGAGCAGGCGCTCCAGACGCTGCAGATCGAGGCGGGTAATGGTGATGGTCGGTGTACTGTTCATGATGCCGGGCGGACTCCTTGCGTAAACCATAAAAAAGCAAAACCCCGCCCGAAGGCGGGGTTCAGCTGAATGTCTGTCGACCCTAACACAGCCGGACAAATAAACAAGACTGCGTGGTCAGCGCCTCTGCTGGCGTTCGCGCAACCGCTGCTCGGCCGCCTGGCAGATCAAGCGGCGCCGCGCGTTATCGGCCGCGCCCCAGTCGAGAATTTCCTGCAGGGTACGACCGCAACCGAGGCACTGTTCATGCTCATCAAGGCAACACTGACGTCGGCACGGCGACGCCACGTTGGGCTCAGAGCTCATCGAACTCCAGCTCGGTGCCCGACTGCTCGAGGGTGATGCGTACCAGCATTTCACCCAGCTGCTCGTCACTGGTATCGCAGATCCAGCGGCCATCGGCCTCGTCGTAATCGAAGTGGAAACCACCGGAGCGCGCCGCCAGCCAGAGCTGACGAATCGGCTCCTGACGGCTGAAGATCAGCTGACTGCCATTGTCGAAACGTACCGTCAGCACACCGGCGCTGTTCTCCAGATCGACGTCCAGACCACTGTCGTCGAAAATGTCCTCCACCGCTTGCTGGGTGGCATCGACCAGGTCGTGAAAGCGGGCTTCGCTCAGGCTCATCGGGGTGTCCTCACAAGATGCAGCAACTGCAGAAAAAGTAGGCGAAATCGCGCGGCCGGGGTAGCGGCCTAGACGCAAAGGTGGCGACGGTACTCGCCCGGACTCGTTCCCGTCCAGCGACGAAATGCACGTGCCAGAGAACCGGACTCACTGAAACCGACCAGAAAGGCGATTTCCGCCAGCTCCAGCGCCGGGTCACGCAGGTAATGCAGCACCAGCTGCTGGCGTGTCTCGTCGACCAGTTGGCTGAACGACAGCCCACCCTCACGCAAACGTCGCTGCAAGGTTCGCGGGCTCAACGCCAGGGCGGCGGCGATGGCTTCCAGGTCCGGCCCATGCTCCGGTAACTGCCGGGCCAGTTCCAGGCGCGCGCGATCCAGCACGCTATTGCCCTGGTTGAGCTCGGCCAACAGCCTATCGGCATAGGCATCGAGCATGCCGCGCACCTGCGCGTCGGCCTGATTCAGCGGCGCCGCGAGCAAACGTTTGGGAAAGATCAGGGCATTGTCGGGCTGATCGAACAGCACCGGGCAGCGAAAGATGCGCGCGTGCTCCGATGTATCCGCTGGCGCCGGATGCTGAAAGCGTACTTCGGTCGGCGAGATGTCCAGACCACTGATCCAGCGCCCGAAACTGACCCAGCCGGCCAGGGTTTCTTCACTCAGTTGCCGCTGCTGCTGGGCCAGCAACGGCTGCCAGCTGTGCGCGATCAGCGGCTCGCTGCCAGGCCGGGCTGGCTCGTCATCGAGCACGACCAGCCCCAGATTGCCGACCAACGACGCGTAGCGCGCTTGACGGTGCAGCGCATCGGCGAGGGTCGCGCAGCTCATGATCAGGTAACCGAGCACGCCGTAGTAGCCCGGCCGTACCGCTTCCCCCAGGTGCAGGCCGAGGCACTGATCGCCGGTCAGGCGCACGCCCTCGCCCAGCAATGTCAGATAGGCACTGGCGGCGATGCGTTGGTCGCGTTGGCTCAGGGCCTCCGGACTCAACTGGGCATGGGCGAGCAAGGCGTCGGGCGCTACCCCCTGACGCTGCAGGTGTTCGATCAGGCCTTGCAGGTAGGCGACCGAGACCGAGCCGGCCAGAATCGCGGGATTATCCATCGGGGCTCCTCGTTACTCGCCGCATGCTAACCCAAGCAGGCACGAATGCCTTCGGCGTACGCACGCCAATCGAGCCGGCGCCCCGCCAGGCGGGCGCCGGGCGCATAGGCAAGGTGGCAGGGGGTCGGTATACTCCGGCGCAATTCACGCTTATTTTCAAGGACTGCCCCATGAAGCGACTGACCCTCGCGCTCCTCGCCGCCGTTTGCCTGCTGGCTGGCTGCGGTCAGAAAGGCCCGCTGTACCTGCCGGGCGACGACAACGCCGGCAACAGCCGAGACCGTTTCGAACTCTGACAGGAGCTGCCCCATGGAAGCCTTCAAATACCGCGACGGTGAGCTGTTCGCGGAAGGCGTTGCCTTGTCTGCGCTGGCCCAGCGCTTCGGCACGCCCACCTACGTCTACTCGCGCGCCCACATCGAGGGGCAGTACCGCGCCTATGCCGATGCCCTGGCCGGCATGTCACACCTGGTCTGCTTCGCGGTCAAGGCCAACTCCAACATTGGCGTATTGAACGTGCTGGCGCGCCTCGGCGCCGGCTTCGACATCGTCTCCAGCGGTGAGCTGGAGCGCGTACTGGCCGCCGGTGGCGAACCGAGCCGCATCGTTTTCTCCGGCGTCGGCAAGAGCCGCGACGACATGCGCCGCGCGCTGGAAGTCGGCGTGCACTGCTTCAACGTCGAGTCCATCGTCGAGCTGGAGCGCCTGCAGAAGGTCGCTGCCGAACTGGGCGTCAAGGCGCCCGTCTCGCTGCGGGTCAACCCGGACGTGGATGCCGGTACCCACCCGTACATTTCCACTGGCCTCAAGGAAAACAAGTTCGGCATCGACATCGAGCAGGCCGAGGCGGTTTACGCCCGCGCCGCCGAGCTGCCGAACCTGGAAGTGATCGGTGTCGACTGCCATATCGGCTCGCAGCTGACTACCCTCGAGCCCTTCCTCGACGCCCTGGATCGCCTGCTGCTGCTGGTCGACAAGCTGGCCGCGCGCGGCATCACCATCAAGCACCTGGATCTGGGCGGTGGCCTCGGTGTGCAGTACCGCGACGAACAACCGCCGCTGGCCGGCGATTACATCGCCGCCGTGCGCAAGCGCCTGGCGGGCCGCGACCTGTCGCTGGTATTTGAGCCGGGCCGCTTCATCGTCGCCAACGCCGGCGTGCTGCTGACTCAGGTGGAATACCTCAAGCACACCGAACACAAGGACTTCGCCATCGTCGATGCAGCGATGAACGACCTGATCCGCCCCGCCCTGTATCAGGCATGGATGGACGTGTCGCCGGTGCAGCCGCGTGACGGCGAGACGCGCAACTACGACCTGGTCGGGCCGATCTGCGAGACCGGTGATTTCCTGGCCAAGGATCGTCAGCTGGCGCTGGCCGAAGGTGACCTGCTGGCCGTGCGCTCGGCGGGTGCCTATGGCTTCGTCATGAGCTCCAACTACAACACCCGCGGCCGCGCCGCCGAGGTGCTGGTGGATGGTGAGCAGGCTTACGAAGTGCGTCGTCGCGAGACCGTCCAAGAGCTCTATGCCGGCGAAAGCCTGCTGCCGGCCTGAGGGCGACGTCATGCTATTGCGCTTTACCAAGATGCACGGCCTGGGCAATGACTTCATGGTCCTCGACCTGATCAGTCAGCATGCCCACGTGCAGCCCAAACATGCCAAGCAATGGGGCGACCGCCACGTCGGTGTCGGCTTCGACCAACTGCTGATCGTCGAACCGCCGAGCCACCCGGACGTCGACTTCCGCTACCGCATCTTCAACTCCGACGGTTCGGAAGTGGAGCAGTGCGGCAACGGCGCGCGCTGCTTCGCCCGCTTCGTGCTGGACAAGCGCCTGACCACCAAGAAGGTCATTCGCGTCGAGACCAAAAGCGGCATCATCGAACTGCGCGTGCAGAACGACGGCCAGGTCTGCGTCAACATGGGTGCACCGCGCCTGCAGCCGGAACAGGTACCGTTCCAGGCAGAGCAGGCTGCACTGACTTATCGCGTCGATGTCGAGGGCCAGAGCGTCGAGCTCGCCGCGCTGTCGATGGGCAACCCGCATGCGGTTTTGCGCGTCGACAATGTCGACAGCGCCCCGGTGCACACGCTCGGGCCGAAGCTGGAACACCACCCGCGCTTCCCGCAGCGGGTCAATGTCGGCTTCCTGCAGGTGCTCGACCGCAAGCATGCACGCCTGCGCGTATGGGAACGCGGCGCCGGGGAAACCCTGGCCTGCGGTACCGGCGCCTGCGCCGCTGCGGTCGCGGCGATTCGCCAGGGCTGGATGGATTCGCCCGTGCAACTGGAACTGCCGGGCGGCAAACTGTCCATCGAATGGGCAGGCGAAGGTCAGCCGGTTATGATGACCGGGCCCGCTGCCCGCGTATACGAAGGACAGGTTCGCCTATGACCGACCAGCAGGATTCGCCCAAACCGCTCGACTCAGAAACGGTCGCCGCCTATCTGCGCCTGCACCCGGAGTTCTTCATCGACCATGAAGAACTGATCCCCGAACTGCGCATTCCGCACCAGCCCGGCAATGCCGTGTCGCTGGTCGAACGCCAGGTCAAGCTGCTGCGTGAGCGCAACATCGAGATGCGCCATCGTCTCGGCCAACTGATGGACGTGGCGCGCGACAATGATCGCCTGTTCGACAAGACCCGTCGCCTGGTACTCGACCTGCTCGATGCCGGCAGCCTGGAAGAAGTAGTCGGCGTGGTCGAAGACAGCCTGCGCCACGAGTTTCAGGTGCCCTTCGTCGGTCTGATCCTGTTCAGCGACAACAAGCTGCCGGTCGGTCGCTCGGTCAGCTCGGCCGAAGCGCATCAACAGGTCGGCGGCCTGCTCAGCGGCGGCAAGACCATCTGCGGCGTGCTGCGCCCGCATGAGCTGGAATTCCTCTTCGGCAAGGAAGACGCAGCACAGGTTGGCTCGGCCGCCGTGGTCAGCCTCACCCACCAGGGCCTGCATGGCGTGCTGGCCATCGGCAGCGCCGACCCGCAGCACTACAAGAGCTCGCTCGGTACCTTGTTCCTCGGCTATATCGCCGAAGTACTGGCACGTGTCGTGCCCGGTTTCTCCACACCGCTGCGTTCGGTACGCTAGGTCGTGTAGGGTGGATGACGAAGCTCATCCACCATTGGCCCGTTCGGAAGCCGGCACGTGACACTTGAAGCTCACCTCGACGCGTACATCGAACACCTGCGCCGCGAGCGCCAGATGTCGGCGCATACCCTCGATGGCTATCGGCGCGACCTCAACAAGGTGCGGACATTCTGCGAAGCCGAAGGCCTGAGCGACTGGGCCGGACTGGACACACGCAACCTGCGCCGCCTGATCGCCCGCCTGCATCAACAGGGTCTGGCAAGCCGTAGCCTGGCGCGCCTGCTCTCGGCCACCCGCGGTCTCTATCAGTACCTGCTGCGTGAAGGCCTGTGCCGTCACGATCCGGCCACCGGTCTCAGCCCGCCAAAACGCGAGCGCCGCCTGCCCCGCACCCTGGACGCCGACCGCAGCGCGCAACTGCTCGACGGCGCAGTCGAGGACGACTTCATCGCCCGCCGCGACCAGGCCATGCTCGAGCTGTTCTATTCCTCCGGCTTGCGCCTGTCCGAGCTGGTCGGGCTCGATCTCGATGGCCTGGATCTACCCGCCGGTCTGGTACGCGTGCGCGGCAAGGGCAACAAGGTGCGCGAACTGCCGGTCGGCAGCATGGCGCGTCAGGCGCTGGAACATTGGCTGCCGTTGCGCAAGCTGGCCAACCCCGGCGACGGCGCGGTATTCATTAGCCAGCAGGGCCGCCGCCTCGGGCCACGCGCAGTGCAACTGCGGGTGCGCCAGGCCGGTGTGCGCGAGCTGGGCCAGCACTTGCATCCGCACATGCTGCGGCACAGCTTCGCCAGTCATATGCTGGAGTCCTCGCAGGATCTGCGCGCGGTGCAGGAGCTGCTCGGCCACGCCGATATCGCCACCACGCAGATCTACACCCACCTGGATTTCCAGCACCTGGCCAGTGTCTATGACCAGGCCCATCCACGCGCCAAGCGCAAAGGCGGTTCCGAATGAGCATTGAACTGATCACCTTCGACCTCGACGACACCCTGTGGGACGTCACCCCGGTGATGCAGGATGCCGAAGCCGCGCTGCGCAATTGGCTGGCACTGCATGCACCACGCCTTGGCGCGGTGCCGGTCGAGCATCTATGGGCCGTGCGCAGCCGCCTGCTGGAAGCCGAGCCGATGCTCAAGCATCGCCTCAGCGAACTGCGCCGGCGCATTCTGTTCCACGCCCTGGAAGACGCCGGCTACCCGCTGAGCGAGGCGCAGGGGCTGGCCGAAGCGGGATTTCAGGTGTTTCTCAGCGCCCGCCATCAGGTGCAACTGTTCACCGAGGTACACCCGACACTGGAGGCCTTGGCCGAACGCTTCATGCTCGGGGTGATCACCAATGGCAATGCCGACGTGCGTCGCCTGGGCCTGTCGGATTACTTCCAGTTCGCCCTGTGCGCCGAAGAACTGGGCGTCGGCAAACCCGATCCGAAACCCTTCCGCGAAGCGCTCAGCCGTGCAGGTGGCGTAGCGGCCGAACGCGCCGTGCATATTGGTGATCATCCCAGCGATGACGTTGCCGGCGCTCAGGCAGCCGGCATGCGCGCGATCTGGTTCAACCCGCAAGGCCGAGCCTGGGAAGGTGAGACCACACCAGACGCGCAAATCAGCAGCCTGGCCGAGTTGCCAGCGCTACTTTCCAACTGGACGCGCTAAACCCCCGCAGGGTGCGCTGCGCGCACCCGCCTGATACACGACAAGATCGGCGCGCACGGCGCACCCTACTCGCCACAGCACCATCCCTGACGTCGCGCAGCGGCGGCCCAAAAGGGAAACCCGGGATGACAGGCACAAAAAACCCGCCACAGGGGCGGGTTCCTTGTAGCTAGCCGTCCTCAGATAGGGCGGCTGCCGTATTTGCTGTCGGGCTTCTTGGGTGGGTCGGCGACCACGTTGGGCTCCACCTCCTGCACCTTGCCACCACGGGAGAGAAACTCTTCCATGGCACGCGCCAGGGCATCGCGCTCCTTCTGCTTGGCTTCGATGCTGGGCAGCTCATCGACTTCAACGGCTTTGGCCTTGCTCTTCTTGCCGCTGGCTACGACCGCACCATCGCCTTCATCGTCGCCGCTGTCGCCGTCATCGGCAGCAGCCAGCTCCTCACCATCGTCCTCGTCAGCCCCGTCCAGATCGTCTTGTTCCAGGTCTTCGTCGCTCATGTTCAACCTCATGACTTGCGAAAAGCAGGTTAGTTATAGCCCAGTCGCGCGATGTGCACCGCTCGACCGGAAAAAATTCAAATAGCCTCGCCATGCAAGGTCGCCACCATTCGCCGAGCGCCGCCATGATCGCGATGCTCACCGAGGTAGATACCTTGCCAGGTCCCAAGCGCCAGCCGTCCCTGCTGTATCGGCAGCTGTAGCTGAAAGCCCAGCAAACTGCCCTTGAAGTGCGCCGGCAGATCATCCGGCCCTTCGTAATCGTGCTCGTAGCCCGTCTCACCCTGCGGCACCAGACGGTTGAAGAAACGCTCGAAATCGCGGCGTACCGCAGGATCGGCGTTCTCGTTGACCGTTAGCGATGCCGAGGTGTGCTGCAGCCACAGATGCAACAGACCAACACGCACCTGCGCCAGTTCCGGCAATGCTGCCAGCACTTCTTCGGTCACCAGATGAAAACCGCGCTCGCGCGGACGCAGGCTGATGATGCGTTGCTGCCACATGCCGCTCTCACTCTCGATGGCTCCAGCGCGCGCATTCTAGCGTGCTGTCAGAAAAAACAAAGGGCGCCCGAAGGCGCCCCTGTCATTCCCGGCGAAGCTTATTTCTTGCCGGTGAACTCCGGGTAGGCTTCCATACCGCATTCGGCGATGTCCACACCCTCGTATTCCTCTTCTTCGCTGACGCGCAGACCGATCACCGCTTTGATGATGCTCCACACGATCAGGCTGGCGATGAATACCCAGGCGAAGATGCTACCGATACCCAGCAACTGAGCACCCAGCGAAGCGTCGCTGTTGGTCAGGCAGACAGCCAGCAGACCCCAGATGCCGACCACACCGTGTACGGAGATGGCACCAACCGGATCGTCGATCTTGACCTTGTCCAGACCGAGGATGGCGAACACCACCAGCACACCACCCACGCCGCCAATCAGAGTGGCCTGCAGGCCGCTCGGGGTCAGTGGCTCGGCGGTGATGGCCACCAGACCAGCCAGGGCACCGTTCAGGGCCATGGTCAGGTCAGCCTTGCCGAACAGGATGCGGGCAACGATCAGCGCGGCAATCAGACCGCCGGCTGCTGCCATGTTGGTGTTGACGAACACCTGGGCAACGGCGTTGGCATCTTCGATGGTGCTCATCTTCAGCTGCGAGCCGCCGTTGAAGCCGAACCAGCCCATCCACAGGATGAAAGTACCGAGGGTAGCCAGCGGCAGGTTGGCACCCGGAATGGCGTTGACCTGACCATTGGCACCGTATTTGCCTTTACGTGCACCGAGCAGCAGGACACCAGCCAGAGCAGCGGAAGCACCGGCCATGTGAACTACGCCGGAACCTGCGAAGTCGAGGAAGCCAGCTTCGTTGAGGAAGCCCGAGCCCCATTTCCAGAAACCCTGAACCGGGTAGATGAAGCCGGTCATGACCACGGCGAAAGCCAGGAAGGCCCACAGCTTCATACGCTCAGCAACAGCACCGGACACGATCGACATACAGGTCGCGGCGAACACCACCTGGAAGAAGAAGTCCGAACGGGCCGAGTAGTAAGGTGCATCGTCGCCACCGGCAAGTACCGAGTCGACGCTGTTTTCGTCACCGATCAGGAAGCCCAGGCTCGGCAGGATGCCGCCTTCGGGGCTGGAGTACATGATGTGGTAGCCGATCACCAGGTACATGACGCTGGCCACGGCATACAGCGCCACGTTCTTGGTCAGGATCTCGGTGGTGTTCTTGGCACGCACCAGGCCGGATTCGAGCATGGCAAAGCCAGCTGCCATCCACATTACCAGGGCACCACAGATCAGAAAGTAGAAGGTATCGAAGCCGTACTGCAATGCAGTCAATGCTGTGTTATCCATTTTTCACCTCTTGCCGGCGCTTTTGTTGTGCGCTGTTCGGTTGAAACGTCCAGGTTGGCGCCGGACGCGTTCCGCATGCTTTACAGGTCGTTGCCACGCTCGTTCTGGATCACCGGAACCCCTGCGCCGTGAGGCGACCAGGTATTCCCATCACTAGGCCAAGCGCGAGACCTGAAGAGGGTCTGGCACAGCAGAGCGGCGAGGGTATCGCCAACTCCGGCATTCGCCCTCGAAAACGGCGCAAGGCCATAATTCGAGGACAAAAGGGCTCCTAGCCCTGCGAAAGTTCGCAGAGTCATGGGTTTACTCCTGGGGCGTGGGGTTCGGAGGCTTGTTAAATCGCGTCGGTATCGGTTTCGCCGGTACGGATACGAATCGCCTGTTCCAGGTTGACTACGAAAATTTTGCCGTCGCCGATCTTGCCGGTGTTGGCAGCCTTGGTGATGGCCTCGATCACGCGGTCCAGCTGATCATCAGCGATGGCCACGTCGATCTTCACCTTGGGCAGGAAGTCGACCACGTACTCGGCACCGCGATACAACTCGGTATGGCCTTTCTGACGGCCGAAGCCCTTGACCTCGGTGACGGTAATGCCCTGCACGCCGATCTCAGACAGCGACTCGCGCACGTCGTCGAGCTTGAACGGCTTGATGATGGCAGTGACTAGCTTCATGAAACTTTCTCCCGTTTAAGGTGGACTTGCCCCAGGAATTGCGAACCCGGCTCAAGTCTAAGCGCAGTGTCTGGCTTTTGTAATGCACCGACCGCTCCAGCCTGGCGTGGCCGATACCCACCAACCGCTCCCGACGAAACACTCCCCCGCTTCGCCTGCCGCACCGGAACTGCGTCGGTGCATGCGTCGATGGGGTCTAAGCAGAAAGCTTGCCAGCTCACGTAAAAGCGCCATCTTTCAGGCCTTTACCCGCTTCGAGCAGGGATGACCGGTCATTCGCACTGAATGCATCGCACCAACACAGTGCATCGACACATTCCGCAATGCTCAAAAATCGTGCAACTCGCGCTCGACCGCCGCGCCTGCGGCTGCGTGCTACACTGCCGCCGTCTGTATCTGGAACCTGCCCATGCTCCCGCCCAAAGCTTTGCTCGACACCCTCAGTAGCCACGCTTCGCGCTTGTTCAGTGGTGACAGCCCACTGCCGCGCGCCGAACTGGAAGCGCAGTTCAAGGCCCTGCTGCAGAGCGGCTTCAGCAAGCTCGATCTGGTCAGTCGGGAAGAGTTCGACAGCCAGATGGTGGTTCTCGCCCGCACCCGCGCTCGCCTCGAAGCGTTGGAAGCCAAGGTCGCGGAACTGGAAGCCAAGCTCACCGCCGCAGACTGAGGTTATGTTGTAGGAGCGGCTGCACCCCACTTGATCAAGGAGCGATCATGTCCCTGGCCATCGTTCACAGCCGCGCCCAGGTCGGTGTAGAAGCACCGGCCGTCACCGTCGAGGCGCACCTGGCCAACGGCCTGCCCTCTCTGACCCTGGTGGGTCTGCCGGAAACCGCAGTCAAAGAGAGCAAGGATCGCGTACGCAGCGCCATCCTCAATGCTGCCTTCGAGTTTCCCAGCAAACGCATCACCTTGAATCTTGCGCCTGCAGATTTGCCAAAAGACGGTGGTCGCTTCGACCTCGCCATCGCCTTGGGGATTCTCGCGGCCAGCGGTCAGGTACCGGCTCAATCGCTGGATGAATACGAATGTCTGGGCGAGCTGGCGCTGTCCGGCGCAGTGCGTCCTGTACAAGGCGTATTGCCGGCCGCCCTGGCCGCACGCGCAGCCGGACGCACCCTCTTGGTGCCACAGGCCAATGCCGAAGAGGCCAGCCTGGCCTCGGGGCTGAAGGTAATCGCCGTCGAGCACTTGCTGCAGATCGCCGCACACCTGAACGGCAGCGCCCCTCTCGAACCTTACGCAGCCCAGGGCCTGCTCAGGCAGAGCCTGCCCTATCCGGATCTGGCCGAAGTGCAGGGCCAATTGGCCGCCAAACGGGCATTGCTGGTGGCGGCCGCCGGCTCGCACAATCTGCTGCTCAGCGGCCCACCCGGCACTGGCAAAACCCTGCTGGCCAGCCGCCTGCCAGGCCTGCTACCTGCGCTGGACGAAAACGAAGCGCTGCAGGTCGCCGCGATCCATTCGGTGGCCAGCCATACGCCGCTACAGCACTGGCCGCAGCGACCCTTTCGCACACCGCACCACAGCGCCTCCGGCCCGGCATTGGTGGGTGGCGGCAGTCGCCCGCAGCCCGGCGAAATAACCTTGGCCCATATGGGAGTCCTGTTCCTCGATGAGCTGCCGGAGTTCGACAGGAAAGTGCTGGAAGTGCTGCGCGAGCCGCTGGAAAGCGGCCACATCGTCATTGCCCGAGCCCGCGACAAGGTGCGCTTTCCCGCTCGTTTTCAGCTCGTTGCCGCCATGAACCCCTGCCCTTGCGGCTACCTCGGCGACCCCAGCAACCGCTGTCGCTGCACCCCGGAGCAGATCCAGCGCTACCGCGCCAAGTTGTCGGGCCCGCTCCTTGATCGCATCGACCTGCACCTGACGGTCGCCCGCGAAACCACAGCCCTGAATGCCCCGCCACAGGATGGCGAAAGCACTGCGCAGGCAGCAGCCAAGGTGGCGCAGGCACGCGAACGACAATTGCAACGCCAGGGCGTGGCCAACGCTTTCCTCGACCTACCCGGTCTGCGCCAACACTGCGCATTGAGCGACGCGGATCGCCAGTGGCTGGAAAACGCCTGCGAACGTCTCGGGCTGTCCCTGCGCGCGGCCCATCGCGTACTCAAGGTCGCGCGCACTCTGGCCGACCTGGCGAACGAGCAGCAAATCAGCCGCGCCCACCTGGCTGAAGCGCTGCAGTACCGCCCGGCAGCGGGATGACTCAGCGAAAGCGCTCGACCTCCTGACGCAGCTGAGCGGCCAGGCGATCCAGCTCGCGAGCGGTATCGGCCAGGTTGGCCACCACCTCACGCTGCTCGCCGTTGGCCTGGGCGATGCTCTGCAGGTTGGAGCTAAGCACGGTCGCGGTGCTGCTCTGTTCGCTGGTGGCGGTGGTGATGGCGGCGAACTGCTCGCCCGCCGCCTCGCTCTGCTCGCTGATCTGTGCCAGCGCTGAAGCCACCTTGGCGTTGCGCTCAAGACCGTCCTGCATCAGTTGCCGGCCCTGCTCCATGGTGGCGATGGCGCTGCTGGTCTCGCTCTGGATGCTGCCAATCATGGTGGAAATCTCGTTGGTCGCCTCGCGGGTACGCCCGGCCAGGTTGCGCACCTCGTCGGCGACCACAGCAAAACCACGACCCTGCTCGCCGGCACGTGCAGCCTCGATGGCGGCGTTGAGCGCCAGCAGGTTGGTCTGGTCGGCAATTGCGGTGATCACGCTGACGATGCCGCCGATTTCCTGTGAACGCTGGCCAAGGCCGTTGATCACCGTGGAGGTCTGCTCCAGCGCCTCGGCAATCTGCACCAGTGCCTCGGAGGCCTGATCCATCGAGGTACGACCGATGCGGGTCTGTTGGGCGTTGGCACTGGCCATACGCTCGGTACTGCGCATATTGTCGGCGATGTTCTGCGAAGTGGCGCTGAACTCCTCCACCGCGCCGGCCATGCTGCTGATCTCGCCCGACTGCTGATCGATCCCCTGGTAGGCATCGCGCGACAGCGTCGACATCGACTGCGAGCGCGCACTGACATCCTGAGCCGCACTGCGAATGCCCGCGACCATGTTCGCCAGCGCCTCGCCCATGCGGTTGAAGCTGCGTGCCAGCTCACCAATCTCATCATCACTGGACTGCGCCATGCGCGCGCCGAGATCACCAGCACCGAGCGCCTGCGCCTGTTGCACCAGATCGCCCAGCGGCCGCAGCTTGCGTCGCAGCAACCAGACCACGGCGATCACCGCCAGCAACAGGGTCAGCGCACTGCCGATGGCCAACTGGGTGCCGACGCGCCAGGTGACCGCCTGGATTTCCTCGCGTGGCATGCTCGCCAGCACCGTCCAGGGGCCGCCGGTGAAGGGCATGGCGACGCTGTAGAACTCGTCGCGACCATCACTCCAGAAACCACCCTTGCCGGGGCTGGCGATCAACTCGGCAAGCGCAGCGGGCAGGCTGCTCATAGCGGCGGCACCGGCCGGAGCCACCAGCCACTTGCCCTGCTCGTCGAGCAGCGCCAGCGAACCAGTGCTGCCGATGCGGAAATCGGAGAGGTTGCGCATCTGCAGGTTCTGCGCGTCGGTGTAGTCGAAGCCGACAAACAGCACGGCGATCACCCGCCCACCGGTATCGCGCACCGGGGTGTACTGGGTCATGTAGAAGCGGTCGAACAGCAGCGCACGGCCGACATAACCCTGGCCTGCCAGGAGTTTCTGATAAGCCGGATGCTGATGGTCCAGCACGGTACCCAGCGCACGAGTACCGTCCTGTTTGGTCAGCGAGGTGGTGATGCGCACGAACTCTTCACCGTCGCGCACGAACACCGTGGCAACGCCAGCGGTCATGCGGGTAAAGTCGTCGACCTCACTGAAGTCGTTGTTCAGCCGGGTCGCACTCAGATAGAGGGCGGGGGTCTGCAGGCTCCCAACCGCGACACGCTCGTCGCTGCGCACCTGCAAACCACTGCTGAAGCGCTGCTCGAAGAGGCCGGCCAGGCGCTGCGTGCTGTCGCGCAGACTGCCATGGAAGGTCTCGAGCTGGTCGGCCAGCAGGCCGGCTTCGCTACCCAGATGCTTCTCGCGGGTAGCCAGGTTGGCTTCGTTAAGCGAGCGCAAGGCGAACAGGGTGCTGAAGCTGATCAACAGCACTAGAACCAGTGCCAGGATGGCGGCCAGTTGCAGAGCGATACGGGAACGAGGAGGGGTCATTCAGGCCTCTCAAGGCCTGACTCACTAGTGGCAGGCCGAACGGAACAGGGGTTGACTGACCCGAGTGGTCATAGGACCTCGAGCCAGGGCGCGGCAGGATACCTGAGCAGTATGGTTGGTCAATCAGCGCTCTGCCAAATGGCAATCATTTGCTCTCAAAAACCTGTATCGGCAGCTAAAGCACTCTCTCCACTGCGGGAAGTTGCATAGCCGCCACTTCGGCCAACAGGTAGTCGCGCAGCCGCTGCAAACGCGCCTGTGCACGGTGCCCGCGTGGCCACACCAGATAGTAGCTGTCACCACTGAACACTGCGGTTGGCCAGGGTAGCCCGAGGCGACCTGCGCCCACGTCCTCGGCCACCATCAGCAGATCACCGATGGACACGCCATAGCCGCGTGCGGCGGCGACGATTCCCAGTTCGAGCATGTCGAACAGCTGACCGGTCTTCAGCGGCACCTGCTCATCCAGCCCCGTGGCCTGCAACCAGCGCCGCCAGTCGCGGCGATCCGGCGTCGGGTGCAACTGCTCCGCCGCCTGCAGCCGCGCCAGCGACCAGGGGCCTGCGTCAGAGTCGCCAGCAGCGCACACCGGAATCAGCCATTCCTCGAACAACAGCACGCTTTCCCACTCATCCGGGAACTGGCCATCGGACAACAGCACCGCACAGTCGAATGGCTCGTGGCGGAAGTCGACCTTGTCCACATCCATCCAGGCGCTGGTGAGCTGTACCTCGCTGTCCGGGTTGGCCAGGCGAAAGTGCGACAGCCGCGCCAGCAGCCAGCGCATGGTCAGGGTCGACGGCGCCTTCAGGCGTAGCACCTCATCATCGGCGCGCAACGCAGCACTGGCGCGCTCCAGTGCATCGAAGCCGTCGCTCAGCCCCGGCAACAGAGCACGGGCGGGATCGGTCAGGTGCAGGCTGCGGCCACGACGCTCGAACAGACGACAAGCGAAGTACTCCTCCAGCGTGCGGATGTGCCGGCTTACCGCGCTCTGGGTGATGGCCAGTTCTTCAGCAGCACGGGTAAAGGAGGCATGCCGTGCGGCGGCCTCGAAGGCGCGCAGGGCGTAAAGCGGTGGAAGACGACGCGTCATCGTATCAAACCATGAGTTTTGATCATGCCTGGCATGGCTATTTTCCTTTTGTGGGCATTCGCTACAAACCAGAGAATAGCTGTCATTGCTCATCCCCCGACAGTCTGGGGATGCTTACCCTGCCGAAGTTTTACTCATCATGAAGAATTCCCTTGGCCACGAGTTGGGCGCGCTGCTGCGCCTGGCCGGCCCGCTGATCTCAGCCCAACTGGCCCACGCGCTGATGATTTTCACCGACACGCTGATGATGGCCATGCTCGGCCCGCAGCAACTGGCCGGTGGCGCGCTGGGCGCCACCTGCTATTTCATTTTCTCGATCTTCTGCACCGGGGTGATCGCCGCGGTGGGCAGCCTGATTGCCATTCGCCACGGCGCGAGCGACCCGTCAGGCATCACGCGCCTGATCCGCAACGGTCTGTGGCTGGCCATTTTGCTGGGCGCCGTCAGTGCGCTGTGCCTCAATGGCCTGGGCCCGCTGCTGCCGCATCTGGGCCAGGACCCTGACGCAGCCAGTCAGGCCATGGCATTCCTGCGCCCGCTGTCGCTGGCACTGCCCGGCTACCTGTGTTTCATGGCGCTGCGCGGCTTCACCAGTGCCATTGGCCATCCCGGCCCAGTCATGGCCATCAGCATCGTCGGTACAGCCGCCAATTTCGCCATCAACTACGCGCTGATCAAGGGTTGGTTCGGCCTGCCCAGCCTGGGTCTGAGCGGCATCGGCATGACCACAGCACTGGTCAGCAGCGCCATGGCGCTGGCATTGGCGCTGTACATCCTGCTCTCGCCAACCTATCACCGCTACCAGCTGCAGCGCGGCATGGGTCGCCCACAGCGAGCGGAAATGCGCGCCTTGCTGCGTCTGGGCCTGCCTATCGGCGGTACCTACGCCGCCGAACAGGGGCTGTTCACCTTCGCCACGCTGTGCATGGGCGCGCTGGGCAGCGTACAGCTGGCGGCGCATCAGATCGCCATGCAAACGGTGGCGCTGGCGTTCATCGTGCCGCAAGGGTTGTCCTATGCCGTGACCTTCCGCGTCGGCCTGCACTACGGCGCCGACCGCCTGCATCTGTCACGGCTGGCGGGGCACCTGGGCATGGCCGTGGGCGCCGCCCTGATGCTGCTGTTCGCCCTGCTGTTCTGGCTGCTGCCAGAGTGGATCATCGGTCTGTTCCTCGACCGTCACGACCCGGCTTTCGCCGATATCGTCACCCTCGCGGTCGGCTTGTTGGCGATTGCCGCCTGGTTCGAGTTGTTCGATGGTTTGCAAAGCATCGCCATGGGCGCGATCCGCGGGCTGAACGACGGCCGCACCACCCTGCTGATCGGTCTGACGGGTTACTGGTGCGTGGGCGCACCATTGGTCTGGCTGTTCGCCTTCGCCCTCGGCTGGGGTGCACAGGGCGTCTGGTGGGGCCTGGCTGCCGGCCTGGCAGTCACGGCGAGCGGGCTGGTGCTGGGCTTCCAGTGGAAGACGGCGCGCCTACAGCGGCCGAGTGCACTGGCGAGCGAGGCCTGCCTGCCGTAATCCGGCTACACGCGCGCGCCTCGGATTGCATCCGGGCTACGGAGCTGCGGCGCCTCACGCCGAAGGCGGAGTACCGCTCAGCAGCGGCTGGCGCAAGCCAAACACCAGAAAACGTGCCAGCTCCGCCAGAGGTATCGCCTTGCTGATCAGGTAACCCTGCACCTGATCACATCCAAACTGACGCAGCATGTCGAGCTGCTCGATGTTTTCCACCCCTTCGGCCACCACCTCGAGATTGAGGTTGTGCGCCAGGTTGATCATCGCCCGCACCAGTTGGCGATTCTCCGCACGTTCGCCCATACCGCCGACGAAGCTCCTGTCGATCTTCAGCAGGGTGATCGGCAGGCTGTTGAGGTGGACGAAGGAGGAAAACCCGGTGCCGAAGTCGTCCAGCGAAAAACGCACGCCGAGCCGTCCCAGTGCCAGCATGGTCTGCTGCACCTGGTCGCTGCGGCGCATCACCGCGGTTTCGGTCAGCTCAAACTCCAGCCACTGCGCATCGACCCCACGTTCTTCGATCAAACGGCTGAGGGTCGGCAGCAACTGGCTGTCCTGAAACTGGCGGAATGACAGGTTGACCGCCATGTGCAGCGCCGGCAGGCCGCGTCCACGCAGCCACTGCATGTCGCGCAGGGCACGGGAGATGACCCAGTAACCGAGCGGTACGATCAGCCCGGTTTCTTCGGCCAGCGGCACGAATTCATTAGGCGAGAGCAGCCCACGCTCGCTGTGCTGCCAGCGCACCAGCGCCTCCAGGCCGACGATGCGCCCGCTCTTCAGGCACAGGCGCGGCTGATAATGCAGCTCCAGTTCGTCGCGGCGCAGCGCGCGGCGCAGCTCACCTTCCAGATCGGCCTGACTGCGTGCGCTGCGGTTGCGGCGCTCGTCATAGACATGAAACACGCAGCCTTGCTGATTCTTGGCGTGCTGCATGGCGATATGCGCATGCCACAGCAGCGGGTCGGCGCCCTCTCCAGGTTGGGCGTGAGCGAGCCCCAGACTACAGCCGATCAACAGACTCTCGCCGTCTACCCAGTAAGGCTCACCCAATACCTCGGTGACACGCTCGGCAAGGCGCTCCACGCGCTGCGGATCGCGGCGTGCATCGAGCAACAGAGCGAATTCGTCGCTACCCAGACGCGCAATCTGATCGCAGGGCTGCAGCAGACTCTTGAGCCGCGCCACCACCTGCAGGATCAGGCGATCCCCAGCCTGGTAGCCGAGGGCATCGTTGGCGTGGCGGAAGTTATCCAGATCGAGATGACCGAGTACCAGGCCGCGGCCACCACACTCGGCCAGGCGCGCGGCGAGCAGGGTCTGGAAACCCTGGCGATTGGCGATACCGGTCAAGGGGTCCTGTTCGGCCAGGCGTTGCAGGGTGTGCTTGAGATTGCCCTGTTCACGCGCGTAGCGCAGGCAGCGACGCAACACATCGAGACTGAGGCTGCCGCGCACCAACCAATCGCTGACACCGGTCGGCTCTTCGACTGGCTCTGCGTCGAGTAGCAAGACGATGGGCAAGGGGCACTGATGCGGCTCGGGGAGGCGATCCGGTGTACTCAACAGCAGACCGCTGGCGTGATCATCGAACAGGTTGCTGGCCGCCTCCCATGACGGCGCGGTAATCAGCGGGGATGGGCTGCCCAGGGCGCTCAACTGCTCGCGCAACAATTCGGCCCAGTCCGGCGTTTCCGCCAGCAGGACCAACCGCAAGGGTTCGACGAGCGTGGACAAGCAACCTCCCCAATGACCACAAGAATGATGGCGAATCGCGTCGCCTGAACGCGCCGTAATCGGCGTCTAATCAATCACATCCGTGCGAAAGGTAGTGCAGATCCTGAGGTATAGCCAGTAAACCTACAAGTGGAACCAGAGTACTGGAATAAAGTGATTAACCAAGTGCATGGCTATGCAATTCCGTGCGCTAGGCCACAGTTCCGGACGGTCGCGGCAGAAGTCATCAGGCCTGTTAAAATGCGCGGCCATTTTTCTGCGAATGATCCCATGTCCCGACTGAACCCCCGGCAACAAGAGGCCGTGAACTACGTCGGCGGCCCACTCCTGGTGCTCGCCGGTGCCGGTTCCGGCAAGACCAGCGTGATCACGCGCAAGATTGCCCACCTGGTGCAGAACTGCGGCATCCGCGCCCAGCACATCGTCGCCATGACCTTCACCAACAAGGCCGCGCGCGAGATGAAGGAACGCGTCGGCACCCTGCTCAAGGGCAGCGAGGCGCGCGGCCTGACCGTGTCCACCTTCCACAACCTGGGCATGAACATCATCCGCAAGGAATATGCACGCCTGGGCTACAAGCCCGGCTTCTCGATTTTCGACGACGGCGACATCAAGGCGCTGCTCAGCGACATCATGCAGAAGGAGTATTCCGGCGACGACGGTGCCGACGAGGTGAAAAACCTCATCGACAGCTGGAAGAACGACCTGATCCTGCCCGATGAAGCCCTGGCCAAGGCGCGCAATCCCAAGGAACAGACCGCCGCCATCGTCTACCTGCACTACCAGCGCACGCTCAAGGCGTACAACGCGGTGGATTTCAACGATCTGATCCTGCTGCCGGTCAAGCTTTTCCAGGAGCACAGCGACATTCTGGAGAAGTGGCAGAACCGCATTCGCTATCTGCTGGTCGACGAATACCAGGACACCAACTCCAGCCAGTACCTGCTGGTGAAACTGCTGGTGGGCATGCGTAACCAGATCACCGTGGTCGGCGACGACGACCAGTCGATCTACGCCTGGCGCGGCGCACGGCCGGAAAACCTGATGCTGCTCAAAGAGGATTATCCCTCGCTGAAAGTGGTGATGCTGGAGCAGAACTACCGCTCCACCAGCCGCATCCTCAAATGCGCCAACACCCTGATCGCCAACAACCCCCACGCCTTCGAGAAGCAGCTGTGGTCGGAGATGGGTATGGGCGACGAGATCCGCGTGATCCGCACCCGCAACGAAGACGCCGAGTGCGAGCGGGTGGCGCTCGAAATTCTCACCGAGCACCTGCGCACCCAACGCCCGTACAGCGATTTCGCCATCCTCTATCGCGGCAACTACCAGGCCAAGCTGATGGAGCTGAAACTGCAGCACCACCAGATTCCCTATCGCCTCTCCGGCGGCACCAGCTTCTTCGCCCGTCAGGAGGTGAAGGACCTGATGAGTTACTTCCGCCTGCTGGTCAACCCGGACGACGACAATGCTTTCCTGCGGGTGATCAACGTACCGCGCCGCGAGATCGGCTCCGCCACCCTGGAAAAACTCGGCAACTACGCCAACGAGCGCAAGATCAGCATGTACGCCGCAGCCGGTGAGATGGGCCTCGGCGAGCATCTCGATGCGCGCTTCACCGAACGCCTGCAGCGTTTTACCAAATGGATGGATCGGGTGCGCCAGGAGTGCGCGCAGAACGACCCGATCGCCGCCATCCGCAGTATGGTCATGGACATCGACTACGAGAACTGGCTACGCCAGAACGCCTCTAGCGACAAAGTGGCCGACGCGCGCATGGGCAACGTCTGGTTCCTCGTCGACGCACTGAAGAGCACCCTGGAGCGCGACGAAGATGGCGATATGTCCATCGAAGACGCCATCGGCAAGCTGGTGCTACGCGACATGCTCGAGCGCCAGCAGGAAGAGGAAGAAGGCGCCGAGGGCGTGCAGATGATGACCATGCACGCCTCCAAGGGTCTGGAATTCCCTTCGGTGTACATCATCGGTTTCGAGGAAGAGATTCTCCCGCACCGCTCCAGCATCGAGGCCGACACCATCGAGGAAGAGCGGCGCCTGGCCTACGTCGGCATCACCCGCGCCAAACGCAACCTGGCGCTGACCTTCGCCGCCAAGCGCAAGCAGTACGGCGAGGTGATCGACTGCTCGCCGAGCCGCTTCCTCGACGAGCTACCGCCGGAAGACCTGGTGTGGGAAGGGCTGGAGGAGGCGCCCGTGGAGGTCAAGGCCGCACGCGGCAACGACGCCCTAGCCAATATGCGGGCGATGCTCAAGCGCTGAGGCCATGGCTGACTGGTGTATGGTCGGTTTATTCGGTGGGCTGGCACCCTCGTCATTTTTGCCAGTCAGAAAGAAGATACCGTTCAGACACAGGGGGTTGGCACCATGCGCACATTCACTCTCGACCTCGACACGCTGACTCAGTTGATCAACGGCCGCGAACAGCAGGAGAACTGGCTGGACCTGGAAAGCGGTAGCGTTCTGAGCCTGTCGCCGGAAGATCAGCACAGCGAGCAGCGTCAGCACGTAGAACTGAATCCGGATCGCTACACCCAGATACCCAACCTCGACATTCCCCAGCGCGTGGCCATGCGCGAGTCCTTTCTGTTCACCCTCGACGATCTGCACGCCCACCCGCTGCTCAGCGCCGCGTTGACCGGCCGCAAACCACTGCGCGCATTCGACTACGAGATCGAATCCTTTCCGGCGATTCGTCAGCAGTGGCAGGCGTACGAACTCAAGCAATTGCGCGAGTACACGCTCAACTGGCTCTACGAACTGGGCCTGGAGCCTGCGCCGGACAAGCTGCCGCTGGACACGCGCGGCATTCCCAAGGACATCCTGCGCCGCCTGACCAAGAGCGCCTGAGCGGAGCAGCCCGCGGATTGCATCCGGGCTCCAGACACTGGCTAACAACCTGTCTAACCGGTCAATTGACCACGACTGTCGGGCAGGCTGCGGTTTCACTACACATTGCAGGTCATTTTGAGCGAAAATCCGCAGCTTTTCTGCTCAACCAGAGGATCGACCGTGGAGTCGTTGAAACAGAAGATTCGCAGCGAAGGCATCGTGCTGTCCGAGCATGTACTCAAGGTGGACGCCTTTCTCAACCACCAGATCGATCCGCGCCTGATGCAGGAGATCGGCCACGAGTTCGCCCAGCGTTTCGCCGGCCAGGGCATCACCAAGATCGTCACCATCGAGGCCTCCGGTATTGCCCCGGCAGTGATGGCCGGCCTGGAGCTGGGCATTCCGGTGATCTTCGCGCGCAAGTTTCAGTCGCTGACGCTCAAGGACGACCTGCTGATCTCCAAGGTGTTCTCCTTCACCAAGCAGACCGAAAGCACCATCGCCATTTCCGCGCGTCACCTGACGGCTGCCGACAAGGTGCTGGTAATCGACGACTTCCTCGCCAACGGCCACGCCGCCAAGGCGCTGATCGACCTGATTCAGCAGGCCGGTGCACAGATTGCCGGTATCGGCATCGTCATCGAGAAGTCCTTCCAGGACGGCCGCAACCTGCTGGAGAGCGAAGGCTATCGTGTCGAGTCGCTGGCCCGTGTTGCCGCGCTGGAGAACGGCCAGGTGCGCTTCCTCGACTAAAAACTGCGCGCGCCCTCGCGCGCGTCAGGCCCCGGCAGTGGCCTGCAAGCCCGCCAGCAGCACGCGCTGATAGAGGGCTTCACGCACCCCGTCGGGCGCTTCCAGACTCATGCGTCGCAAGTGCTCGGGATAGGCGCCTGGCTCTGGCGCATCGAGCGTGGCCTTGCCCAGCGCCAGTACTTCGGTCAGACGCAGCTTGCTCTTGAGCCAGCTCAGCGCCCGCACCAGGTCTTGCTCCACCGCGCTGAAATCACTGCCAAGCGGGTATTCGACGAACAGCTGCGAATGTTCTGCACGCAGAGCCTCCAGCCGCTCGGGCAGGTTGTTGCAGAAGCGCTCATCGAGCCGGAAATCCGCCGGCAGCTTGCCGACCTGCTGCGCCTGCTCGATCAGTTCGCTCTGAAAGCGCGAATCGCTGATCTTGAGCAGCGCCTCGATCACCTGGGCGTCGGTCTTGCCGCGCAGGTCGGCGATGCCGTACTCGGTTACCACGATGTCGCGCAGGTGCCGCGGGATGGTGGCGTGACCGTACTCCCAGACGATGTTCGAATTCACCTCGCCGCCCGATTCACGCCAGCTGCGCAGTAGCAGGATCGAGCGCGCATCCTCCAGCGCATGGGCCTGAGCGACGAAGTTGTACTGGCCGCCTACACCGCTGAGTACGCGGCCGTCTTCCAGTTGATCGGCCACCCCCGCACCGAGCAGGGTCATGGTGAAAGCCGTATTGATGAAACGTGCATCACGGCGCTGCAGACGCTTGAGCTCCTCTTCGCCGTACAGCTCGTTGATATAGCGAATGCCGGTCATGGCAAAGCGCTGCCGTTCAGCACCATCCAACTCGCGCAAACGTCGGTAGAAGCTTTCCGGGCCGAGAAAGAAACCGCCGTGCAGCACCACACCGCCCTGCGCACTGCCGAGACAGGACTGCAGGCGAGCCTGCGTCTGGGGATCACTGAGATCCGCGGCGACGCGGCTACCGTCAAGCAACTGCAGCTCGCCCGCCTCCAGCCGCATATCGCCGTGTAGCAGGCCGCTATCGCGCAGCCAGGCCAGATCGCTCGACTGCAACGTCGCTGGTAGCCCTGCGTCGACCAGCGCCTGAACGCTGTGTAGCCGACCCTGTTCATCCAGCGCACCATTACAGGCCAGACGCTGCAGGCGCAGATCCGGGTAAACCCGGCGCCGTAGCAGGCCGGCCTCGGCCAATGCCAGCAAGCCGTTGACGAACATTTCACTGCAGCCATACAGCCCGCGAGCGAGCGGTTCGAGACCGCCACAGGCGGCAATCTCATCCGCCCAATCATCAGCACGGAGCGCCCGTAGCAGCGCGCGGTAGCGAGCATTGTCGGCCTGCCTGGCCATCAGTGCCGCCGCCAGGGCATCACCCATCGCGCCGATGCCGATCTGCAGGGTGCCGCCGTCACGCACCAGGGTGCTGGCGAACAGGCCGATGCAATGATCCTGCAAGGTCACGGGCATGTTCGGCGTGGAGAACAGCGTGGTGCGCTCGTCCTCGCCAATATGGATATCGAAGGTATCGCGCGACACCTGGGCATCACCGGCCATGTAGGGCAGGTCACTGTGGATCTGGGCGACGCTGAGCACGGTTTCGCCAGCCTCGCGGCGCTTATCCAGCAGCGGCAGCAGATCAAGGGTGATGTCCGGGTTGCAGCTCAGGCTGAAATGCTCGGGGTGCGCTGGGTCTACGGCCACCAGCTGAGCGATCAGATTCAGGCCCTTGGCATTGAGGTCACGGGCGACATGGCTGTAGTTGCTGCTGATGTAGTCCTGCTGCGCCGGCTCGCATTCGAGCAGGCTGCCCGGCTGAAAGAAGAATTGCTCGACGCGCACGTTGGCCGGCAGGTTGCCGGCGTGCAGATCGGCGAGAAAGTCCAGCTCGGGATAATCGCCGTAGACCCGGTCAACGAAGGGTTCGAGAAAGCGTCGCTGCAAGTCCTGGCCGGCACGCGGGCGCGCCAGGCACAGCGCGGTGTAGATGGTCAGTTGCCGCTCGGGCAGATTACGCACGCGTTCATAGAGCGCGTTTACCCAGCGATTGGGTTTGCCCAGACCGAGGGGCAGGCCCAGATGAATCGGCCCGTCGATCTCGCTCAGCACGTGGTCGACGGCTTGTTCGAGGGTACAGGTGTGCGGCATCTGGCGCTCCTCGCGACATCCATGACGAATGCTGCTTGGACTACTGAGCCACCGGCATGGTTGCATGCCACCGCCAGAAACGAAAAAACCGCCCAGAGGGCGGTTTTTTCAGGGAAGCGGCGAGTCTTACAGACCGGACATCTTCTTGATCGCTTCGCGCAGTTCGTCATCCGAGCAATCAGCGCAGGTGCCTTTCGGCGGCATGGCGTTGATACCGGAGATGGCAGCGGCGAGGATGCCGTCGAGGCCGCCCTGGTGATCGGCGCGATCTTTCCAGGCAGCGGTGTCACCGATCTTCGGTGCGCCCAATACACCAGAGCCATGGCAGGCATTGCAGTGCTTGGCGATGATGTCGTCAGCGGTACGTGCACCACCACCGGCGGATGCAGCGACGGTTTCGACGCCCTTGCACTCTTCGCCCATGATGCACACGTCGCCTACAGGCTTGAGGCGCTCGGCGATAGCTTCATCGGTCGTGGCCTGAGCAGTCACTGCCCACAGGGCCAATACGGCAGCCGGTACTGCCAGCATTTTCTTCATCAGATTCACGGTACACCCTCTTCGTGGCTAGTCACGCCCGCGGCCACGGTTTCGCGAGCGGGCGTCAGTATAACGGCAAGCGCGGCCCACCGAAACAACCCATATTGTCGCAGGGTTATTGATCAGAAGTTCGCTGGCGTAGTGGCACTGATCAAGCGCGCCGGCACATCGAACGGGTTGCGGAAGCGATGCGGTTTGCTGCTCTCGAAGTAGTAACTGTCGCCCGGCTCGAGGATGAACACCTCGTTGCCCACGGTCAGTTCCAGTTTGCCTTCGACCAGCATGCCGGCTTCCTCGCCCTCATGGGCGTACATTTCGTCACCGGTATCGGCGCCAGCCGGGTAGGTTTCGTCGAGGAAGGAAATGGCGCGGCTCGGATGAGCCTTGCCGATGAGCTTCATGGTGATAGCGCCACTGCAGATATCGGTCAGCTCGGAGGCCCGGTAGACCACCTGAACCTGGTTCTCCTGCTCCATGTCGAGGGAGAAGAACTCCACCAGCGACATGGGAATGCCGCCGAGCACCTTTTTCAGCGAGCTGATCGAGGGGCTCACGCTGTTCTTCTCGATCATGGAAATGGTGCTGTTGGTGACGCCCGCCCGCTTGGCGAGTTCACGTTGGGATAGGCCTTTGAGCTTACGAATCGATTGCAGTCGAACGCCGACGTCCAATGCTGGAATCCCCCTTGGGATATGAGACGGAAAAGTGTCCGTATCATGGCATAGCGTTCGGAATTTACAACACTTGCGTTCACCCTTCGCCTACACGGCCCACATGCTCTTTCGAAAATCCTCGAGCTAGAGCCGTTCGAGTCAGCAATTGGCGCGCCGTGGAGTGCACAGCGCAAGTGGCCTTCCGATCCGGGCTCAGTTGCCGAGATAGAGCAGCGGCACCCGTCGCAGGTTGCAGAAAATCTGGTAGGGGATGCTGCCCGCTGCCATGGCCACGTCGCTGGCCAACACCTGCTTGCCCCACAACTCGACACGACTGCCGAGACCGGCTTGCGGCAGATCGGTCAGGTCGACGGTGAGCATGTCCATCGACACCCGGCCGATCAGACGGGTCAGCTGACCGTCCACCAGCACTGGCGTACCGGTCGGCGCGTGACGCGGATAACCGTCGGCATAGCCCATGGCGACGACACCGACGCGGGTCGGCCGCTCGGCCACGAAACGTGCTCCATACCCTACTGGCTCGCCGGCCGGTAGCTCACGCACGCTGATGACCTTCGACTCCAGGGTCATCACCGGGCGCAAACGCGCGGCCTGCTCCTGAGCCTGCTCGAACGGCGTGGCGCCGTAGAGCATGATGCCGGGACGTACCCAATCACTCGGTACCTGAGGCCAGCCAAGCACCGCCGGCGAATTGCGCAGGCTGACCTCGGCGCTCAGACCTTCGCGAGCCTGCTGGAACACCGCCAGTTGCTCACTCGTGCGCTCGCACTCGGGCTCGTCGGCGCGAGCGAAGTGGCTCATCAGCACGATCTTGCTGACCTTGCTGCTGGCCAGCAGACGCCGATAGGCGGCCTGGTACTCGGCCGGATGCAGGCCGACACGGTGCATGCCGCTGTCCAGCTTGAGCCAGACGGTCAGCGGCTTGCTCAGTTGGGCCTGCTCGATAGCCTCGATCTGCCACTGTGCATGGGCGACGCACCATAGGTCATGCTGGTCGATCAGCGCCAGTTCGTCGGCCTCGAAGAAGCCTTCGAGCAGCAGGATCGGCGCCCTGATGCCGGCCTCGCGTAACGCCAGCGCTTCTTCGATGCAGGCCACGGCAAAACCATCGGCCTCGGCTTCGAGTGCCTGCGCGCAACGCACGGCTCCGTGCCCATAGGCATCGGCCTTGACCACGGCCAAAGCACGAGCGCCGCTCATTTCGCGGGCCAGACGGTAGTTATGACGCAGGGCGTCGAGGTCGATCAGGGCACGGGCAGGACGCATGGTTCGTTATCTCTCAATCACTCTCTAAGGCGACGGCTTTCGTAGCCCGGGGACATCCGGGCTTATGCCGACAAATCGCCATTCAAAAAAAACCCGGCGGGGGAGCCGGGTGAAAAGCCAACACAAAAAAATTCCGGGAGAATTTTTTGACGTCGCTTGCGACGGCCCGGAGGGTTGCCGCCATGGATGGCAGGCAACAAAAGCTGTGGCCGCCTCAGACAGCAGCCACCACACACATTTCCACCAGCACTTCGGGCTTGTACATCTTCGCCTCGACGCAGGCACGAGCAGGCGCATGGCCATCGGCCACCCAGGCGTCGTACTCGGCGTTGAGGCCGTCGTAGTCGGCCATGTCCTTGATGAAGATGGTCAGCGACAGGATCTTGCTCTTGTCGCTGCCACCTTCGGCCAGCATCTTGTCGATGTTGGCCAGGGTCTGCCGGGTCTGCTCACGGATGTCACCGTCGAAGTCATCAGCCAACTGGCCGGCGAGGTAAATCGTGCCGTTGTGGATCACCACTTCGCTGTAGCGTTTGGCCACATGCAGGCGCTGGATCGACATAGGGGTAAAGCTCCTTGGATTGCGAAAGCGCGAAGGCTATCAGGTGCGCAGCGGCTGCGGCGCAGCTTGCACTTCACGCGCCTTGCGCGAATAACGCGAGATATCCAGGCCGTCGGCGCTGATCTGCGGGCGCTTGTTGGCCATCAGGTCGGCGAGCAGGCGACCGGAGCCGCAGGCCATGGTCCAGCCCAGGGTGCCGTGACCGGTGTTGAGGAACAGGTTGCGGAAGGCGCTTCCCCCCACGATCGGCGTGCCATCAGGCGTGGCCGGACGCAGGCCGGTCCAAAAGTCGGCGCGTTGCAGATCGCCGCCTTCCGGGTAGAGGTCGGAGGTGATCATCTCCAGGGTTTCGCGACGACGCGGATTGAGCGACAGGTCGAAACCAGCGATCTCGGCCATGCCACCGACGCGGATGCGGCCATCGAAACGGGTGATCGCAACCTTATAGGTCTCGTCGAGAATGGTCGAGTTCGGTGCCATGTCCGGGTTGGTGATCGGCACGGTCAGCGAGTAGCCCTTGAGCGGGTAAACCGGAGCACGAATGCCCAGCGGCTTGAGCAGTTGCGGGCTGTAGCTGCCGAGAGCGAGTACGTAGCGGTCGGCGGTTTCCAGCTTGCCGTCGATCCACACGCCATTGATGCGATCGCCGACGGCGTCCAGGCGCTGGATGTTCTGGCCGAAACGGAACTCGACGCCGAGTGCCTTGGCCATGTCCGCCAGCTTGGTGGTGAACATCTGGCAGTCGCCGGTCTGGTCATTGGGCAGGCGCAGGGCACCGGCCAGCTTGTGCTTGACGCCAGCCAGGGCCGGCTCGACGCGGGCGATGCCGTCGCGGTCGAGCAGCTCGAACGGCACACCGGAGGCTTCCAGTACGGAGATATCCTTGGCGGCAGCATCGACCTGGGCCTGGGTGCGGAACAGTTGGGTGGTGCCGAGCTGGCGACCTTCGTAGGCGATGCCGGTCTCGGCACGCAGCTCGTCGAGGCAGTCGCGGCTGTACTCGGACAGGCGCACCATGCGCTCCTTGTTGATCGCATAGCGGCTGGCGGTGCAGTTGCGCAGCATTTGCGCCATCCACAGGTACTGGTCAATGTCACCGGTGGCCTTGATCGCGAGCGGAGCGTGTTTCTGCAGCAGCCACTTGATGGCCTTCAGCGGCACGCCCGGCGCTGCCCAGGGCGAAGCGTAGCCCGGAGAAACCTGGCCGGCGTTGGCGAAGCTGGTTTCCAGCGCCGGGCCGTTCTGACGGTCGACCACCACCACCTCGAAGCCCTGACGGGCGAGGTAGTAAGCACTGGCGGTACCAATCACACCGCTGCCGAGAACCAGAACACGCATGTTTTTCTCCCCGCCGCGCCCAAGGCGCGTGCGTTACAGGCCATTGTTGTCGATGGGCGCAGTATAGGAAGAGCCGTGCAGTGCTTTTCACCATATACACAGCTATATTTGGCGAGAATTCTTGGCAAAAAGCCGTTTTACAGAGGCGGATTCCCCATGAGAACCCAGCATCAAAGCCGTCGTGAACTGGACAAGATCGACCGCAACATCCTCCGTATCCTGCAGGAGGACGGGCGCATCAGCTTCACCGAGCTGGGCGAGCGCGTGGGCCTGTCGACCACGCCCTGTACCGAGCGCGTACGCCGCCTGGAGCGCGAAGGCATCGTCATGGGCTACCACGCCCGCCTCAATCCGCAGCACCTCAAGGCCAACCTGCTGGTGTTCGTCGAGATCAGCCTGGACTACAAGTCCGGCGACACCTTCGAGGAATTCCGCCGCGCCGTGCTCAAGCTGCCGCACGTGCTGGAGTGCCACCTGGTGTCCGGCGACTTCGACTATCTGGTGAAAGCGCGCATCAACGAGATGGCCAGTTACCGCAAGCTGCTCGGCGACATCCTGCTCAAGCTGCCGCACGTGCGCGAGTCGAAGAGCTATATCGTCATGGAAGAGGTGAAGGAGAGCCTGGCACTGCCGGTGCCGGAGTGAATCTGCAGGAGCGAACTCTTCTCGCGAAGCTTTTACGTGGCCTGGTTCGCGAGCAGAGCTCGCTCCTACGGGATGGTTGATCGTTCCCACACCCTGCCGGACGTTTTGCGTCAGCCTGCTGCACACGACAAATCGTGGCGCGGAGCGCCACAGCAGGAGCTCCCACGCAGAGCGTGGGAGCCGTCAGCCTAGACGAGTCGCTGGCGAGTGGTGGCGATCAGCCGGTGCACCTGGCGCTCCACCGCCGGTTTGATCGGTTGCTCCGGCCCACGGCCATGCGGGCATGGCAGGTTCGGCGTGGTGCCGAACAGGCGGCAGATCAGCGGGCGCTGGTCGTATACCTCGCAACCGTTCGGTCCCAGGTGCACGCAGTTGTATTCGGCCAGTGCTGCATCATGTTCGGCGTCGCTTTTGACCGGCAAACGCGCCAGTTCCTCGGACGAAGCCGTGACCGGCCCGCAGCAATCGTGACAGCCGGGGACGCAGTCGAAGCGCGGAATCTGTCGACGCAGGTGATCGATCTTGCGGTCTGTGCAGCTCATACGCGGGCGCCTGGCAACGAAGGCGACAGTTTACCGCGCCATGCTGACGCCTGCCCGCAGAGGGACGGATTAGCTACACGCCGATCCCCGAGCGAAGCGCACGACGTCGTTCTGCTGTCCCGCGTGTTTTTTCCGACTGACACTTGGCGCCGGACGGATCACGCGCTTATGCTGCGTTGAATTTTCCACACAACACAATCAGGATTCCGCACATGAACGCCCGCGTTCAACAGCCCGTCCACAGCCCTCAGCACGCCGCCTCCTACTACGCCGCCAGCGTCAATCGTCAGCAGGCCTACCCGCCCCTGGGCGGTGAGCTGCAGGTGGACGTGTGCATTGTCGGTGGCGGTTTCAGCGGCCTGAATACCGCTATCGAACTTGCTCAGAAAGGCCTGTCGGTGGCGCTGCTGGAAGCGCGCAAGATCGGCTGGGGTGCCAGCGGGCGCAACGGCGGGCAGCTGATTCGCGGCGTCGGCCATGATGTCGAACAGTTCGAATCTGTGGTCGGCAAGGACGGCGTGCGTCAGTTCAAGCTGATGGGGCTGGAGGCGGTAGAGATCGTGCGCAACCGGGTCGAGCAGTTTCAGATCGATTGCGACCTGACCTGGGGTTATTGCGACCTGGCCAACAAACCGGCGCACATGGACGGCTTCGCCGAAGACAAGGCCGAGCTGGAAAGCCTCGGCTATCGCCACGAAATGCGCCTGGTACCGAAGGAGCGCATCCGTGAAGTGGTCGGCTCCGACAACTATCACGGCGCCATGATCGACATGGGCTCGGGCCACCTGCACCCGCTCAACCTGGCGCTCGGCGAAGCCGCCGCCGCCCAGTCGCTGGGCGTGCAGCTGTTCGAAGACTCAGCGGTGACGCGCATCGACTACGGCACCGAGGTGCGCGTGCACACAGCCAACGGCCAGGTACGCGCCAAATACCTGGTGCTGGCCTGCAATGCCTATATCAACGGGCTCAATCCGACACTCAGCGGCAAGGTGCTACCGGCCGGCAGTTACATCATCGCCACCGAGCAACTCTCCGAAGAGCAGGCCCGCCAGCTGATCCCGCAGAACATGGCGCTGTGCGACCAGCGCGTGACCGTGGACTACTACCGTCTCTCCGCCGACCGCCGCCTGCTGTTCGGCGGCGCCTGCCACTATTCCGGGCGTGATCCGGCCGATATTGCCGGTTACATGAAACCGAAGATGCTCAAGGTGTTCCCACAGCTGGCCGACGTGCGCATCGACTACCAATGGGGCGGCATGATCGGCATCGGTGCCAACCGCATGCCGCAGATCGGCCGCCTCAAGGATCAGCCCAACGTCTTCCACGCCCAGGCCTATGCCGGCCACGGCGTCAACGCCACGCACCTGGCCGGCAAGCTGCTTGCCGAGGCCATCGCTGGTCAGGAAAGTCGCGGCTTCGACCTGTTCGCCCAGGTGCCGCATATGACCTTCCCTGGCGGCAAGCACCTGCGCTCGCCATTGCTGGCACTAGGGATGGCCTGGCATCGCTTGAAAGAATTGCTCTAGGCGTAGACAACAATCGCGGCTAAAGCCGCTCCTACCCATAGTCCGCACTGTTGTAGACCCGGACTGCATCCGGGCTACAGCTTCCAGAACGGCAGGTTCGCCTCGCGCTCGGCCTGGGCGCGGGTAAGGCCAATATCGCGCAGTTGCTGGTCATTGAGTTTGAGCAGCATGCGGCGGGTGCTCAGACGCCGCCAGAAGGCCGGCCAGTTGCGGCCAAAGTGGCGAACCTCGCTCTTGTGCATCGCGACCCGCACGGCCTCACCCACTGCGACGAAATCTGTATTGCTGAACCCAGTCATGGCTCTCTCCCGTTGTCTTCTGTCATGGGAGATCAGAATGCCGCCATAAGAAAAGTCATGACAGATTCAAAAAACTCTTATTAACTCCATACAGATTTCACGTATTTTCCCCTGAATGGGAATTTTCGCGTTGATCTGTACTGGTCTCAGTTCATACACCCCGCACCAACCGGACGACTGTCATGACGCTCTATCTGAACCTGGCCGAGTTGCTCGGCACCCGCATCGAGCAGGGACTGTACCGTCCCGGCGACCGTCTGCCGTCGGTACGCAGCCTGAGCCAGGAGCACGGCGTCAGCCTCAGCACGGTACAGCAGGCTTACCGCCATCTGGAGGACATGGGCCTGGCCTCGCCGCGGCCGAAGTCCGGTTACTTCGTGCCACTGGGACGACAGATGCCCGCGCTGCCGCAGATCAGCCGCGCGGCGCAGAGGCCGGTTGAAGTTTCGCAGTGGGATCACGTGCTGGAGCTGATCAGCAGCTCACCGCAGCACGACATGCTGCAGCTGGGCCGTGGCCGCCCGGACATCAGCGGCCCGACGCTGAAACCGCTGCTGCGCAACCTGTCACGCCAGGCGCGTCGGCAGGACCCGGATGTACTCACCTATGGCGGCATTCGCGGCGACATCCGCCTGCGCGAACAGATCGCCCGGCTAATGCTCGACTCCGGCTGCCAGCTGGCCGCCGAAGACTTGGTGATCACCACCGGTTGCCACGAAGCATTGTCGGCGGCGGTACGCGCCATCTGCCAGCCCGGCGATATCGTCGCGGTCGACTCGCCGAGCTTCCACGGTGTGATGCAGGCACTAAAGGGCTTCGGCATGAAGGCGCTGGAACTGCCCACCGACCCGCTCACCGGGATCAACCTCGACGCTCTGGAAATGGCCCTGGAGCAGTGGCCGATCAAGGCCATCCAGCTCACGCCGAACTGCAACAATCCACTCGGCTACATCATGCCCGACGCCAACAAGCGCGCCCTGGTCGCCCTGGCGCAGCGCTTCGACGTGGCCATCATCGAGGACGACGTCTACGCCGACCTCGCCTACAGCTACCCACGGCCGCGCAGCATCAAGTCGTTCGACGAGGACGGCCGTGTACTGTTCTGCAGCTCCTTCTCCAAGACCCTGGCACCGGGCCTGCGCGTCGGCTGGATCGCACCGGGGCGCTACCTGGAGCAGGTGGTGCACATGAAGTACCTGGGTACCGGCAGCACCGCCCAGCTGCCGCAACTGGCCATCGCCGAATACCTCAAGGACGGGCACTACGAACCGCACCTACGGCGCATGCGCGCGCAGTACCTACGTAGTCGCGACCTGATGGTGGATTGGGTCAGCCGCTATTTCCCGGCCGGCACTCGGGTCAGCCGCCCGCAGGGCAGCTTCATGCTGTGGGTGGAGATGCCGCAGGGCTTCGACAGCCAGAAGCTCAACCGCGCGCTGTTGCCGCACAAGATCCAGATCGCGCCGGGAAGCATCTTTTCGGCGGCCGGCAAGTACCGTAACTGCATCCGCCTCAACTACGCCGAACCGCCCAGCGGTGTGATCGAGGCGGCGGTGAAACAGATCGGTGCGACCATCGCCGAGTTGATCGACGAGGCCGACCTGCAGCACACGCAGGACCTCGGGCAGTGGCGCTGAGCCGTTTCAGGAACGCGCCGTTTCCATCTCGCTGAAGGCACCGCGCTTGCTCGCCAGGATGATGAACACGAAGGCACCAGTGGCCATCATCAGCGGCAGTGCATGACCGCTTAGCCATTGGCTCACAGCCCCAGTGGTCAGCGGCCCGATCAGGCAGCCCAGCCCCCACAACTGGGCGACGTGAGCATTGGCACGCACCAGTTCGTCGTCACGGTAACGCTCGCCGATCATGATCAGCGACAAGGTGAACAGACCACCGGCACTGGCACCGAAGGCCACCAGCACCGGCCAGATCACCGGCGTATGCAACAGCGGCGGAATCGCCAGGCTGGACACCAGCAGCACGATGCCACAACCACGGAACAGCAACTGCCGCGACATGCGGTCGGCCAGCCAACCGATGGGCAGCTGCAGCACCGCATCGCCGACCACCACCACGCTGACCATGAACAGCGCCACCTCCTGGGTGAAGCCCTGGCGCAGGCCGTAGATCGGCAGCAGGGTCAGCATCATCGCCTCGAAGGCAGCGAACAGCATCACCGCCCAGGCAATCGCCGGCAGCTTGCGGCAGAACACCAACAGCCCGCGCCCCGAAGCGCTATGCGCATCCACCTTGGGCGCACCGGTGCGCCCGAGCAGGATCAGCGAGCCGCCGATCAGCAGGCACACGCCCGTCCAGAAACCGGCATCGGTGGCGGTACCGAGCGCCGTCAGCAGCAGCGGGCCGCTGAGCTGGCTGAGGGCGTAGCCGGTGCCGTACAACGCCACCAGACGACCGCGCCATTTCTCCACAGCGAGTTGGTTGATCCAGCTTTCGCCGAGGATGAACACCACGGTCAGCGCCACGCCGATGAACAGGCGCAAACCGACCCAGACCGCGTAATTCTGCACCAGCGCCAGCCCGGCCACCGATATCGCACCCAGCAACAGGCATAGCTGCATCAGCACGGTTGTGCCGAAACGCGCCGCCAGACGCCCGGCCAGCAAGGCACCGAGCAGCACGCCGACAGCCGGAGTCGCCGCCATCACGCCTATGGCGAAGGAGTCGTAGCCCCAGCTTTCCAGGCGCAGCGAAACCAGCGGCATGGTAACGCCCAGTGCGAGGCCGATGCTGATGACCGCCGAGCATACGGCGAAATAGGTGCCCCAACGCATTGGTGAATTCCTTGGCAGACGAGCCACTGCAAAGACAACGGCCGGGTTCCTCGGGAACCCGGCCGTAGGTGGAGTGTTTTAAAACAGATCTTCGCCCGGAACTAACTTCGATAAAGATCTCCTGGGCTAAGGCCAAACAAGGCACCCCGGAGCTTTCAATGCTCACGTACTGTAGTACGTGAGCATTGAAAGCGAGGACGCAACGCCGTATGGCCTACGACCAGAAGATCGCCCCGCTATCGTTACAGTTTGATCCAGGTGGACTTCAGCTCTGTGTACTTGTCGAACGCGTGCAGCGACTTGTCGCGGCCGTTACCGGACTGCTTGAAGCCGCCGAACGGCGCAGTCATGTCGCCACCGTCGTACTGGTTGATCCACACGCTGCCGGCGCGCAGCGCCTTGCCGACCAGGTGGGCACGCGACAGGTTGCTGGTCCACACCGCAGCGGCCAGGCCATAGATGGTGTCGTTGGCAATGGCGATGGCCTCGTCCTGATCATCGAAACCGATCACCGACAGCACCGGGCCGAAGATCTCTTCCTTGGCGATGCGCATCGCGTTGTTCACGCCGTCGAAGATGGTCGGTTCAACATAGGTGCCGCCGGTTTCTTCCATCACCCGCTTGCCGCCAGCGACCAGCTTGGCGCCGTCATCGTGGCCGGCCTGGATGTAGCTCAACACGTTGTTCATCTGCGTGGTGTCGACCAGTGCACCGACATTGGTCGCCGGGTCCAGCGGGTTGCCCGGTTTCCAGGCCTTGAGCGCTTCGACCACCATGGGCACGAACTTGTCCTTGATGGAATTCTCCACCAGAAGGCGCGAGCCGGCGGTGCAGACTTCGCCCTGGTTGAAGGCGATGGCGCTGGCGGCAGACTCGGCAGCGGCCTGCAGGTCCGGCGCGTCGGCGAAGACGATGTTCGGGCTCTTGCCACCGGCCTCCAGCCAGACGCGTTTCATGTTCGACTCACCGGCGTAGATCATCAGTTGCTTGGCGATCTTGGTCGAACCGGTGAACACCAGAGTGTCGACGTCCATGTGCAGGGCCAGGGCCTTGCCAACGGTGTGGCCGAAGCCCGGCAACACGTTGAACACGCCCGCCGGGATACCGGCCTCGATAGCCAGTTGGGCGATACGAATGCCGGTCAGCGGCGACTTCTCGGAGGGTTTGAGGATGACCGAGTTACCGGTGGACAACGCCGGGCCGAGCTTCCAGCAGGTCATCAGCAGCGGGAAGTTCCACGGCACGATGGCGGCGACCACACCAACCGGCTCGCGGGTGACCAGGCCCAGCTCATCATGCGCAGTGGCGGCGACTTCGTCGTAGATCTTGTCGATAGCCTCTCCGCTCCAGCGAATGGCGTTGGCGGCGCTGCCGACGTCGATGCTCAGCGAGTCGCTGATCGGCTTGCCCATGTCGAGGGTTTCCAGCAGGGCCAGCTCCTGGCCATGCTCTTCGATCAGCTCGGCGAAACGAATCATCACCTTCTTGCGCTTGGCCGGCGCCAGGCGCGACCAGACACCGGATTCGAAGGTGGCGCGGGCATCCTTGACCGCCACTTCGGCATCGGCTTGGTCACAGCTGGCCACCAGGCCGAGCAGGCGGCCGTCGACCGGGCTGATGCATTCGAAGGTGGCACCAGACTCGGCAGCCCGGTACTCACCATGGACGAACGCACGGGTTTCGATGGTCAGGGTCTTGGCACGCTGTTCCCAGTCGGCACGAGTCAGGCTAGTCATTCCGGCATCCTCTCAATGGGTGGAAGCGGCGCGCATCAGCGCGCGCGCTGTCAATAATTCTGCAAGGCCAGATCGTTGGCCAAATCCTGTTCGCCACACTAAACCAGAGGGCTGTGGCTTTTCAATATTTTTGACATGGGCCGGCAAAAACCCTTGTCATGTTCGTTTTTTTAAACATAGACTGAGACCACGACTTCCTGCGACAGCCCTGCTGGTCGCACGGTTGCCGCCATCGACACCACGGAACAGCCAGATGAATATCGAGCAAATCGTCGACTTCGCCCAGGCCGGCACGTCCGCCGAACACTATCGCCCAGCGCCGGAAAAAGTGCTCAAGGGCGACCCTGAGCAAAACGTGCGCAACCACTACAGCAGCCCGTGCGGCCAGTTCAGCACCGGTATCTGGGAGGGCGCAGTCGGTCAGTGGACGGTGAACTACACCGAGCACGAGTACTGCGAGATTCTCCAGGGCGTATCCGTGCTGCGTGATGCCGATGGCAACGCCAAGACCGTGCGCGCCGGCGACCGCTTCGTGATTCCCGCCGGTTTTTCCGGCACCTGGGAAGTGCTCGAAGCCTGCCGCAAGGTCTACGTGATCTTCGAACCCAAGTAAGCACTTGACTGGAACCTGCCTGGCAGGTTCCCGCTACACCGAATCCTGTTGTTGCTTGTCACCCTTTGGCCCGCTAGTGCGGGCCTTTTTCTGCGCAGCCGATGGGGCTCGAAGGCACAGTTTCGGCAACGGTCGAGCGCATCACCCCGGCAGCCAGCGCCAACAGCGAGAACAGGCATACGATGTTATCCATGCCCAGCCTGCTCATCAGCAAGCCAAAGACCGGCGCCCCCAGCGTCTGACCGATGGCGATGCTGAGAAAAGCGACAGTGAGCCCTGTGGCAGGTCGCTCGGGAAGCGCCGCCACCCCCCAAACCAGATAGATGCCACTCAGGGTAATGTAGGCCGCGCCGAACAACGCACCGCCGAGCAGAGTCAGTGCGGGCGCGCTGCCCATACCGACCAGGGTGATAGCTGCCGCCAGAGCGCCAAGACACAATCGATTCGCCCAATCCACGCCTAGCCGAGCGATCAGGCTGCCGGCTCCTGCACCAGCGATGCCAGCAGCGCCGATCACCACCCAGAGCAGACCAGAGCCTGCGCTCCCCCAACTCAGGCGCTGCGCGACGATCTGACTACCGAACGACCACAGCGCCGTGCTGGCCGCCCCCATCAGTAACGAAGCGACGACTAGCCGCTTCAGCGTATGACTGAACAGCGGTCCGGCCTTGGTGACAGGCCCCTGCGAGCGCGCGGTATCGGGCACGCAGATGCACGCAAACAGCGCCAGGGCGAATGCCGAGCAGGCGAACACGGTATAGGCCAAGCGCCACTCAGCGCCGAGCAGCAATGCGACAGGGCCGCAGAGGATGACCCCGGCACTGGTACCAGCGTTGATCAGGGTATTGGTGGCATCCTGTCGTCGCGGCTCTATCACTGCCGCCACCGCTGCGGCCATAGGTGGGGAGGCCAAGCCGGTACTCATCCCCGCCAACAGCACTGCAGCTGCCAGCCAAGCAGCCGTGGGTGCCAGCGCTATACCCAGCATGCCCAAGGCGGCAACCAGCGCCGCGCACACCGCGACAGCACGGGCGCCGATACGCTCGGTCAATTGCGCGGCGAGGATTATGGCCAGGCAGTAACCGAGGAAGGAGCCACCAGCAATCAGACCGCCAACGGCATCCGGCAACACGAGGTCTGCTTCGATCTGCGGCAGGAACAGACCAAACGCGAAACGCGCGAAGCCGTAGCAGATAGCGATCAAGCCGAAGCCGGTGGCGCCGAAAAAAAGGCCGCGGTTCATGGCCGCGCTCGCTCGACCAGCAGACTCGCGGCCTTGCGCGCACTGGCGACGGCTTCCAGGCCACGATAGCTGGCTGCAGCCGTCGCCCCCTCGATGAGGATAACGATCTGCTCGACCAGCTCGGCATTGGCGTTCGCTCCGAGCTGACGCGTGAGAATCTGCGCAATCGTCTCAGCGAATCGAGCCTTGTAGGCGAGCACCGCCTCGGTGACTTCCGATACCGCGCTGCCGAGCTCGCCCTGCGCGCGCAGGAACAGGCAGCCGCGCGCGCCCTCTTCACTCATCCAGCCGGCCAAGGCATCGAACAACGCCTCGACACTGTCGACCTCAAGGCGCTGCAAGAAACGCTGCCCACGGGTCATCAGCACCGCGGCAATCAGCTCGTTCTTGCTGCCAGCGTGCTTGTACAACGTCCGGCTGGACATCCCTGCGGCCTGGGCCAGTCGATCCATGCCGGTTGCGCTGAAGCCGTGACAGTCGAACAGATTTTCGGCGGCTGAGATGATTTTGGTATCTATATTCATGTAGGCCAAGGTAAAACGATCACTTTACCTCGTCAACCAAATAGAGAATCCAAGGCAAAAAAAGACCCGCACAAGGCGGGTCTTTTGATGAGCACGCAGGCGCGTGCTTAGGCCAGCTCGTCGAAGCACTCGGCAACGATGGCGATGCCTTTCTCCAGTTGCGCGTCAGGGATGGTGACGGGCATCAGGAAACGGATGACGTTGTAGTAGGTACCGCACGACAGCAGGATCAGGCCCTTGTCGCGCGCACGGGCGACGATCTTGCCGACCAGCTCGGCAGCCGGCTTGCTGTGGTCGCCGCCTTCGAACAGCTCAATGGCGACCATCGAACCCAGGCCGCGCACGTCACCGATCACCTTGTGCTTCTCCGCGATGGTCTTGAGGCCCGCCTTGAGCTTCTCGCCCACGGCGTTGGAGCGCGCCAGCAGATTCTCTTCGTCGAAAACCTTGAGCACGGCCAGGGCCGCGGCGCAGGCGATCGGACTGCCGGCGTAGGTACCGCCCAGGCCACCGGGAGCGATCTTGTCCATGATCTCGGCCTTGCCGCACACGCCGGAGATAGGGAAGCCGCCGCCAACGGATTTGGCGAAGGTGGTCAGATCCGGCACCACGCCCAGTTGCTCGGTGGCGAAGAAGGTGCCGGTACGGCCAGCGCCGGTCTGCACTTCGTCAGCAATCAGCAGAATGCCGTGCTGGTCGCACAGGGCACGCAGGCGCTGCATGAAGGCTGGGGAGTTGACGTAGAAACCACCCTCGCCCTGCACCGGTTCGATGATGATCGCGGCAATGTCCTGCGGCTGTGCGTCGTTCTTGAACACGCGCTCGATGCTGGCGATGGACTCGTCCTCACTCACGCCATGCAGCGGGCAAGGCGCCTGGGCGCGGTACACGCCAGCAGGCATCAGGCCCATGCCGGCGGAGTACGGCACGACCTTGCCGGTCAGCGACAGGGTCATCATGGTGCGGCCGTGGTAGGCGCCGGTGAAGGCGATAACGCCGGCACGACCGGTGGCAGCACGGGCGATCTTCACCGCGTTCTCGACCGCTTCGGAGCCGGAGGTGACGAGCAGGGTTTTCTTGGCAAAGTCGCCCGGTACGCGCTTGGCGATCTCTTCGCACAGCTCGATGTAGGGCTCGTAGGCCAGCACCTGGAAGCAGGTGTGGGTCAGCTTGGTCAGTTGCTCCTGAACGGCGGCGATCACCTTCGGATGCAGATGGCCGGTGTTCAGCACGGCGATACCGCCGGCGAAGTCGATGTACTCGCGGCCTTCGACGTCCCACACGGTGGCGTTCTCGGCGCGCTCGGCGACGATCGGGTGGATCTGGCCGACACCGCGCGGTACAGCGGCGGCACGGCGTTGCAGCAGGGATTCGTTGGTCTTGCTCATGGTGTCCTCATGCTCGCCCCCAGCGGGAGGTCGGCTCAGCATGCGATGATCGACTGAACCGAGCCCGCGAGGGACTCAATAGGGTTACGACTTACAACCGGGGCGCCGCACGCTCTTTCGCACCTTGCCCCGTCTTGGAAATCAACGGATTTCCGAATCAGATTCCACCGAGGCACATGTACTTGATCTCGAGGTAGTCCTCGATCCCGTACTTGGAGCCTTCACGGCCCAGGCCGGACGCCTTCACGCCGCCGAACGGCGCGACTTCGTTGGAGATCAGGCCGGTGTTGATACCCACCATGCCGTACTCCAGCGCCTCGGCCACGCGGAACACGCGGCCCAGATCGCGGGCATAGAAGTAGGAAGCCAGGCCGAACTCGGTATCGTTGGCCATGGCAATCACTTCGGCCTCGTCCTTGAAGCGGAACAGCGGCGCCAGCGGGCCGAAGGTCTCTTCTTTAGCAACGGCGGCGGTTTTCGGTACGTCGAGCAGAATGGTCGGCTCAAAGAAGGTGCCACCCAGGGCGTGCGGCTTGCCGCCCAGGGCCAGCTTGGCGCCTTTGCCCACGGCGTCCTCGATGTGCTCCTGCACCTTGGCCACGGCCTTCTCGTCGATCAGCGGACCGGTGGTGGTGCCATCTTCCAGACCGTTGCCGATCTTCAGCTTGGACACGGCGGCGACCAGCTTCTCGGCGAAGGCATCGTAGACACCGTCCTGCACGTAGATACGGTTGGCGCAGACGCAGGTCTGGCCGTTGTTGCGGTACTTGGAGATCAGCGCACCTTCGACGGCAGCGTCCAGATCGGCGTCATCGAAGACGATGAACGGCGCGTTGCCGCCCAGCTCCAGCGACACTTTCTTGATGTCCTGGGCGCATTCGGCCATCAGCTGGCGGCCGATTTCGGTCGAGCCAGTGAAGGACAGCTTGCGCACGATCGGATTGCTGGTCAGCTCGCCACCCACTTCACCAGCGCTACCGGTGACCACGCTCAGCACACCTTTTGGGATACCGGCGCGCTCGGCCAGCTCGACCAGGGCCAGGGCGGAGAACGGGGTTTGCGAGGCCGGCTTGATCACCATGGTGCAACCAGCGGCCAGCGCCGGGCCAGCCTTGCGGGTGATCATCGCGGCGGGGAAGTTCCACGGGGTGATGGCCGCAGTGACGCCGATCGGCTGCTTGATCACGATCAGGCGCTTGTCCGGCTGGTGACCAGGGATCACGTCGCCGTATACGCGCTTGGCCTCTTCGGCGAACCACTCGATGAAGGACGCGGCGTAGGCGATCTCGCCCTTGGCTTCAGCCAGCGGCTTGCCCTGCTCCAGGGTCATCAGACGGCCCAGGTCATCCTGGTTTTCCATCAGCAGCTCGAACCAGCGACGCAGCTTGTTCGCACGCTCCTTGGCAGTCAGCGCACGCCAGGCTGGCAGCGCCTTCTCGGCGGCCTCGATGGCGCGGCGGGTTTCAGCACGGCCCATCTTCGGAACATGGCCGATGATCTCGCCAGTGGCCGGGTTGTTCACGGCAATGGTCTGACCGCTGTCGGCGTCCAACCACTGGCCATCGATATAAGCCTGTTGGCGCAGCAGCTGGGGGTCTTTCAGTTGCATGGCAGTCTCCTTCAGTTCCGGCGCCCGGGCGTCGGCGTAAGTCGTTGGAGTCACGGGCAGAGCCCGCAAGGCCGAAAAGGGAGCCGTGCGGGGCCTGGTAATGGATTCAGAGCCGTTGAACGCGCGAGGGTTCAGAATGACCGAACACGCCGTTTGAAATCTCAAACGAATCCTAGGATCGGCAGGGGTAAAGGGCAATAGGCGACCAAGCAAAATCGATAAAATAATGGCAAAAACTTCTGAAACTAAGGTTCAGGCTGCCCAAAAGTGTAAAGTCCGTTCTGAATAATGCACACTCATGCAGAATGGACGCTAACCGCCGAGATGCGTATGATTGCGCCCCGCAACGCACTCGTAGCTCAGCTGGATAGAGTACTGCCCTCCGAAGGCAGGGGTCGTGGGTTCGAATCCCGCCGAGTGCGCCATCTTTTTCCCTTTGATATCAAAGGGATGCGCTCCTAACGAAAACCTGTCCTAGGCCTGAAAGTCGTTTTTGCCACAAATTTGCCACAGTTGATGTGGCGTGGATGGTAGGAATGGCAACGATCAGGAATCGCGGCGAGTATCAGTGGGAAGTGCAGATCCGCCGCAAGGGCTATCCAGCCCAGCGCAAAACCTTCGAAACCAAAGCCGATGCCCAAGCCTGGGCGCGCATGATCGAAAGTGAAATGGACCGTGGCGTCTTCGTCTCCCGAGTCGAAGCAGAGCGCACGCTATTCAGCGAGCTCATCGATCGCTACATCGCCGAGGTTGCTCCCAAGCACAAGGGCGCCTACTCAGAAATCAAGCGCCTCGGGGCCCTCAAACGGCACCCCATGGCCGGCCGCATTGTCGCCACCCTCACCTCTTCCGACTTCGCTCGCTACCGCGACGAGCGCCTGAAGATTCGCAAGGGCAACACAGTCAAACGCGAGCTCGCGCTGTTTCAATGCGTGCTTGAGGTTGCTCGGCGCGAGTGGGGCATTCACCTGGCTGACAACCCCGTGCGGATGGTCAGCCGGCCCAGCTACAACGACGAACGTTCCCGCCGCCTGGCCCACGATGAAGAGGCCTATCTGCTGAGTGCGCTCGAATACTATGAGCGTCGTGAAGATGGCACCTATGCGGACGGCTCACACAATCCGTGGATCCGCCCCATCGTGCAGCTTGCTCTCGAGACGGCCATGCGCCGAGGAGAGCTATTCGAGTTGCGCTGGAAGCACGTCAGCCTGGAGCGGCGGACGGCGCACCTTCCTGCAACAAAGAATGGCTTTCCACGATCGCTGCCGCTTACGCCAAAGGCAGTCGAGCTCCTGCGCCATCTTCCAAGGTCGCTTTGCGGTCGTGTTTTTCCGACTACCCCAGATGCCCTCAAGAAGGCCTTCGTACGCGGATTAGCGCGGGCGCGGGCACGTTATGTGGATGATTGCGAGAAGGAGGCTGCAACGCCTCAAGAAGACTTCCTGCTTGACCTGCGTTTCCATGACCTTCGCCACGAAGCCACCTGCCGTTTGGCGACCAAGCTGCCGAACCTAATCGAGCTTGCCAGCGTGACCGGGCATCGTGAGGTCAACATGCTCAAGCGCTACTACAACATCACAGCGGAAGAGTTGGCCGCCAAACTAGCCTGACCGTTAGATCTCGAGCCCCAGAGAGTGCGCAAGCTCCCTGGACTCTCTGCTCCACTCTGCAGCCCTCGTTGCAGCCAGCAAGTCTTCATGACGTTGCTGCTCGAAGGTTTGGAAAAAGCTCTCGGCAATCAACTCTCGGGGTAGCGATTCGGGCGGCTGCCCCTTTTTCAGCTTACGTATCAGCTGACGTGCCGTTATCTGAGCCGCTTCCAGTTGGAGGGTGCGGAAAAACAGGTCTCGCGCCACCCACATACGAAACCAGTTGTTGGCGATCGCCCAAAAAATCATGCGCCGATAAATCCGCCAAGTCATGCGTGTTTCGCCACTCATGTAGCGCCGTAAGACTCTGCCTTCATGCGAGCTAGGGATTCCAGAAATTTTCTGCTCGGACATCAGGCCCTCGAGAGCCACCATCGACAGCCCTGATGACTCCAACAATCCGCTGAGTAAATAGACCGTTATCCATTGAGGGGCGCGCAAGACAAAATTTTTCCGCCCCTCTTCGAGATGCGTGCGTATCTCCCGAATCACGAGATCGGCTGCTTCGTCATCGGTGAGTTCAGATTCGGTGTGCATGCACCGATTCTTTAGCTAACTCCTGCTCATGTCAAAAAGCTGTCCTAGGTGGCCCGGCTTCCTCTGGCGAAAACTGAATGCATCGAAATGCAGTCAGGCGAAAGAAACCATGAGCGTCGATTACGAAACCATCCAGAAAATCCAAAAGCTCGGCGACGATGTGCTGATCGGAGTTGTTGAGGTGGCCGCGTTGACCGGCTTCAGCATCCTCACCGTTCGGCAACGAAAGTTGCCAGGCCTTGATCCTGTGCCAGGTTTGTCGCGCCTCCGCTGGCGGCTAGGGGACTTGCGACAGTGGATGCGCTGCGGCCCTCAAAGTAAAGCTGCCGCAGATATTGCAACCAATGCGAAAGAGCCATCTCGGCCGATGGGAAGGCCGACCAAGAAATCGCAGGTGGAGGGGCGGAAATGACTAGGGATGCCGATGCTGATGAAGCGTCCGGGGCAGAGGGCATGAAGCTCGACCCCCATTGGTTTCACGTTTTCAAGTCCATGGTGGACAACGATCTGAGAACGCTTGGCCCGTACGCCTTCGCTGTGTACTGCGTGATCAAGTCGCACTGTAGGCTCGAGACTGGCTTGGCTGAGCCTGGCATCGAGACAATCGCAAAGAAGGCGGGGATAAGTGCCCGGCAGGTCATGCGTGAGCTGAAAACGCTCCAAGAACATGGCTACGTTAGAAAGGTCCGGGTGCGGAAGCACAACGGCTATCACCTTCAAGAGCGTCTTTCTGTGTTCGACCCACTGGGCGAGAAAAGGGCGGTGGTCAAGCTAGAGTACCAGCCTGCCAAGATTCAAGAGCTGGTGAAGGGGCTCAAAGAGATGCTGCGCACCCAGCAATTTGCGGGGGCCACCATTCACATCGAGAAGGTGCAGGTTATCCAGTGCGAGAACAACATCGACATCCAGGTCGGGGGGCGGGAAGCGCTACAGCAGTTGTCCCAGAGCAGCCCGACTTTACATCGCGCACTCCTGTCGATCGGGAAGGCCATGAGTCGGCCTGAATGCGAGTAGCTCATGTGACTGACTGTCACATGCCAGTAAGTCATGGCCGATGCCAATTCAGGTGACTACCTGGCAGGTAACGCGCGTGTACGGGTGCCTGAGAGTCACCCAAACAAGAAGAGAAATTTAAAGATGCGTACGAGCCCACTAGGCCCAGCCGGAAACGCATGTCTGCCTTCTGCCGCCAATGCAGAGCCTTGCCGTCAGCAGGCAGATCTACTTGCTGGGTTTGTGGAGCACGGGGGGATCATATCGGCGCCGCTTAGGCGTGCCCTCTCGCTTTCGCATCGCCTCGCGGAGCCTCTCAGCATCCGCTTCGATGACCTCGGGCGGAGCCTCTCTGAGGATTTGAAGCAGCCGCTCACGATTCAGTCGCTTGGTTTCCAAGATCTCTTCGAAGCTGCTATCGGATCCACGGTACTGACGCATCTGAACATCCCTCGGGAGGTGCACGATTGAACACTAACATCCATCCCCAAACTGCGCAGCGCAAAGTCCTCAAATCATTCCTCGGTCCAGTCCTAAAAACGTTCCGCAAATCGCTCCTACTTGTATGTCTGCGGGCATGCTCATCCATGCGGGGATTGGTTCAGCTTTCCGTGCGAGCCGTGTTCGCAATGTTGGTCCAGGTAGTTCCACAAATTGTTCGCAGGGTTATTCACCCCGGCGGGGGATATCAGCAGGACAAGGTAGGGTTTGCTATACCGCCGTACACGGCTAAATAGCAATCGGACGGATGCAGTCGTTGCACTCCCTTACCGGCCTACCTCTCTTGCTCAGGGCAAGCCCCGAGACCCCAAAAGCGAAGCCAATCAGAGGCAGCTTGAAATCCCGTGCAGCGTCAGAATCTCGTGCTCTGCGAGGCCAAGACGCTGCTGATTTAGCCCGTCCTCTGAACATAGAGCCTGATGCTCTAGTTCCTGTTGAATAAGCAGCCTTTCCAGCAGGGTGATCTCGCCCTCCGCCTCCATCTGACGAAGCTGCGTCGGATTGTTGAGCGCCCAGCGATCAAGAATCCGCCAGGCTCGCGCATGGAAGGACGGAGAGTGCCGAACAGCCTTGATCGTGTCGTAGGCCAGCACGTTGGTGGCGATAGATAGTGGAGGGTTGTTGCTCAGCATATGGTCCTCTTTACTTGAAGGATTGTTGACTGCCAGCTTATGCGCCGAGCACAGCGGCTAGCCTGGCTTCGGTGGTAAGCACCTCTCGGTTCAGCACAAGGCTGAATACAGGGAGCCGAGGGTTGCGGGTAAGCACCTCAAGCCGATGGTTACGCTTCCCGGCCGGCACAATGCGCCAAGAGCTGATTCCATCCAGCTGGAAAAAATGTCCTGCTCCATCGACAAGAGCGTCTTGCAGAAGCACTTTTTCGCAACGGGCGGCGCAGTGTTTTCCAAGGAATACGCAAGTGTCTTGGCCGAGATAAAAGATGCCATCACGCGTATCGGATGTTGATGCTTCGGTGAGTCACAGCTCTATAGCTAAAATGACGCGTCTGCGCTCCGCAGGTTATGCTCGCCGCTAATTCAATTTCCAGCGTTTGGCTGGGCATCCAATTGGCTCAAGTCGTTCGCTTCGCTGACTCCGGACGTCCAAGGCTGCTCTTTTGGCTAGCCCTTTGCCAAACGTTAGATTTTCTGAGCAGCGCTCAAGAAAGCTGAGCGGACGCGGCAATATGAAAGAAACCAAAACGGAGCACTGATGGCGAGTACTGAAGCAAACACCAGCGACCTGAACTATGCAGATACACTCTGGAAGGCCGCTGACGCTCTGCGCGGGCAGGTCGATGCGGCTGAATACAAGCACATTGTATTGGGCCTGCTGTTCCTTAAGTACATCTCGGATAGTTTCGAGAGTCGCCGCGATGACCTGCGTACCGAACTGACGAACGATGGTATCCAGGGCGAACAGCTCGAACGCCTGCTCGAATCGCGCGACGAGTACACCGCCGAGCGTGTGTTCTGGGTGCCACCCGAGGCGCGCTGGGTCAACCTGCAGAGCCAAGCTACGCGCCCCGACATCGCTACGCTGATTGATGACGCGATCCTCGCCGTCGAACGGGACAATGCAAATCTCAAGGGCAAACTCCCGCGCGACTATGCCCGTCGTGGCATTGAGCCGGTGAAAATGAAGGGGTTGATTGACCTCATCGCCGGCATTGGTTTCAAGGGTGACCGTGGCCGCGCCCGCGACATGCTGGGCCGCGTTTACGAATACTTCCTCGGCAAGTTCGCCGCCGCCGAGGGCAAGCTGGGTGGTGAGTTCTACACGCCACGCAGTGTCGTTCGCGTACTGGTTGAAATGCTGGAGCCTTACGAGGGCCGCATCTACGACCCCGCTTGCGGCAGCGGCGGCATGTTTGTCCAGTCTGAAAAGTTCGTCGAAGCACACGGAGGTCGGCGCACAGACGTCTCCATCTTCGGGCAGGAAAGCAACCCCACCACGTGGCGGTTGGCCCACATGAACCTCGCCATGCACGGCATCGAGGCCAAGCTCGGCGATCAGCCTGCCGACACGTTCCTGCGGGACCAGCACCCCGACCTTAAGGCTGACTTCATCCTCGCCAACCCGCCGTTCAACGTGAGCGACTGGTCGGGCCAACTGCTGCGCAGTGACAAGCGCTGGGTATACGGCGACCCGCCTGTTGGCAACGCCAACTACGCCTGGATTCAGCACTTCATCCACCATCTTGCCTACCCGAACGGCAAGGGCGGTGGCGTCGCCGGCTTTGTGATGGCCAACGGCAGCTTATCGAGCAACACTGGCGGCGAGGGCGACATTCGCCGCCTGATCATCGAGGCCGACCTCGTTGATTGCATTGTTGCATTGCCAGCTCAGCTGTTTTTCACCACTGGTATTCCGGTGTGCCTGTGGTTCCTCACCCGCGACAAGACCGGCCGCAACATTCGCCATGGCACGCCCAATCGCCCGGACGGCCGCAAGGGCGAAACACTCTTTATCGACGCCCGCAAGCTCGGCACGATGCAGACGCGCGTGCTACGCGTACTCACTGGGGTCGAGGAAGCCGAGTGCGTGCCGGGCACTAGCGACCCGCTTCCGGCGTCCGATGTTGGGCGCATCGTCTACGCCTACCGCCGCTGGCGTGGCGAGCCCACTCCCGAATGGTGGAACGAGGCCGAGCATGGCCCCTGGGCGTTCATCCCGACCTCCGGCTTTGCCGCGGCTGCGACGCTAGACGAGATCGCCAAACACGGCCACGTCCTCACCCCTGGCCGCTACGTCGGCGCGGAAGAGCAGGAGGACGACGCCGAGCCGTTCGCCGAGAAATACCCGCGCCTAATGGAGGAGTTGGAGGAACAGTTGTCAGAGGGGGAACGGTTGACTGCTGTCGTTCGCACCGCGTTAAGGGGGGTGTCCGTTGTCGAGTGAATGGCCCATTACGACCATCGGCGAGTTGGCGGCCGATGACGACGGTGCGATCGCGATCGGTCCATTCGGGTCGAGTATGAAGGCTGACGTCTACACCGCGACAGGTGTTCCGGTTGTTCGCGGAACCAATTTGAAGGGACAACCCGGCTTCAGTGGCGATGTTGTCTTCGTGCCAAAGGAAGTCGCTGCCCGATTTGCACGCTGTGTTGTTCGTCCCGGCGATCTTGTTTTCCCTCATCGCGGGGCTATCGGTGAAGTCGGATTGGTAACGGCGCAAGGCTATGACGAATGGATGCTCTCGACGAGCATGATGAAGCTGCGGACTCATCCCGAGAAGCTTGATCCACATTTCGCCTTTTATTACTTCCGGTCGCCTGCCGGGCGTCACCAGTTGCTCCGCAATGCGTCCCAAGTAGGGACACCGGGCATCAGCCAACCCCTGGCGTCGCTTCGTGCTTGCGAAATCGTGCTTCCGCCACTGCGGGAGCAGCGGGCGATCGTTGAAGTGCTCCAGGCGTTGGACGAGAAGATCGAGCAGAACCGTAAGACTGGCCAGGCGTTGGATGAACTAGTGCGAGCGACGTTCAAGGCGTGGTTCGTGGATTTCGAGCCGGTAAAGGCCAAGGCCGCAGGGCAGACGAGCTTTCCTGGTATGCCGCCCGCCGTCTTCGCCGCACTGCCCGACTGCCTCACTGACTCGTTGAACGGGCCGGTACCACAGGGGGTGGTAGTGCGAACGCTCGCGGAAGTGTTCGACATCAACCCGCCGCGACGCTTGTCCAAGGGACAAGACGCTCCGTACCTCGACATGAAGAACATGCCGACCAACGGCCACGCGCCTGACGCGTGGGAGAGGCGGCCACATGGTTCCGGCATGCGGTTCATCAACGGTGACACGCTTGTGGCCCGCATCACTCCTTGCTTGGAGAACGGTAAGACAGCTTTCGTCGATTTCCTAAAGGACGACGAGGTAGCTTGGGGCTCGACCGAGTACATCGTGCTTCGCCCGAAGCCGCCGTTGCCGCAAGTTTATGCGTATTGCCTCGCCCGTACGTCCGAGTTCCGCGACTTCGCCATTCAGAACATGACCGGCACGAGCGGCCGACAGAGGGTCGCCGCGTCAGCCTTGGAGCATTATCACGTCGCCGTTCCAGACGCAGTGACCGCCGCCGCTTTCGGCGACATCGCTCTTCCGCTATTCGAGTGCATCCGAGCCGGCAAGGCCGAATCGTCGAAGCTCGCGGCACTGCGCGACTACCTCTTGCCTAGGCTGCTGTCCGGAGCTGTGCGCGTTGCATCGAAGGGGGCGTCATGAAGGCGATTTATGCCCTCTTCGAGGATGCACTGACGGCAGGCATTAACGCCGATGGAGACATCGAATTTCCCTTCGGCGGGACTCCTTTGACGCCCGTTGCTGTTCTTGAATCGGATAACACGGCGTATCAGGCTGAGTTTCGCGCATGGCTAAATGACGTTTGGCTCGATGACCACCGGAGGCGGCTTGACCGCCTTCTCAAGCTGCACGGTAACAGCGGGCGGTTCCACTCGCTTGTCGACGCCTTCCGAAATGATTTCGTCATACCTGCAGTCGGATCTGGAATGTCAAACTCGTCTGGGTTCCCACTCTGGAAAGACTTCATTCATCAGCTTCGGAGTTTTACCGAAATCTCCGAAGCAGACGTCAAGGCCATGCTCGATGCTGGTCAATATGAGGAGGCCGTGGACCGGATTGCCGAGGCCGCCGGTCGTCACCTATTCGATGAACGCATCGAACAATCGCTTCGAGTGATTGATCCGGAGACTATCGACGGGCCGGTTCGCTTATTACCTGCATTGTTTCCAAGGCTTGTGCTCAGCACTAATCTCGATGATGTACTGGAGCACACATATGCAGCTGTCGAGCAGCGATTCGACGAGGTCCTCATAGGCCCTCGAATTGAGAAATATCGAATGCTCGCAACCGCCAACAAGCGATTGTTGTTGAAGATCCACGGCGACTGTCGCGATGCCGAGGGCAGAGTTCTTGGCGTCGCAGAATACGATGCTGCATATGCCGCAAACGCACCGACGCGAGAGTCTCTTGCATTGATCTGCCGTGCTCATGTACTCCTCTGGATGGGATGCAGCCTCGGGGTCGATAGAACGGTCACCTTGATGAAGGACGTCGTCGCAGGTGACGCCGCTGCGCCGAGACACTATGCGTTTCTTCGACTGCCGAAAGACGATGCTTACCGGCTCATTCGTGAAAGGGAGCTGGCTGAACGCAAAGTCTTCCCCATCTGGTATGACGACCTGGAGGACGAAGATCTTTCGATCATGTCTTTGCTCGTCGGTTTGCTAGATAAAAGCGACAAGCTCGCCCAGCTGGGAGGTGGCAATTGAGTAAGGGTGTGCTTACCGAAGCGGCTGTCGAGCAGTTCGCAATCGAGGCTCTCCTGCGCAATGGATTCAAGGTAGTGGAGGCCAGTGATGTCGCTGCCGATCGTTTGCCGCAGGGATCTTTTATTCCTTTAATTGAGCAGCGATTGCATTCCGCAGTCGAACGCCTGAACCAACCGATACGCGAGGAAGTTGTCGCCGACACGATTCGATCTGTGCGATCGCTCCCGTTCGTATCATTGTACGAAAACAATCGCCACCTCCACGACTTGCTAACCACCGGCGTGCCGATCGAATACAAAGACTCCACCGGCGAGACACGGGGCGGGCGAGCACGACTGGTCGACTTTGACAATCCAGCTAACAACGACTTTCTCGTCGTCCGGCAACTCTCGATTACGGGAGCCAACGGCAAGACTATTCGGCCGGACCTGGTGCTTTACGTCAACGGCTTGCCGTTGGTCGTTATCGAGCTGAAAAACCCTGGCAATACGGCGGCGACACTGGACATTGCAGTCGACCAGATCGGGCGCTACAAGACCATCGCGCCCGATCTGTTCGTACCGAATCTGCTGTTGGTCGCCAGCGATGGGTTGTTGACGAGGGTGGGCAGTATCACTAGCGGGCGGCAACGTTTCACGCCATGGCGGCCTGCCAATGGCGGCGAGCCGGCGCTGGAGGCGTTGATCCGCGAACTGCTGAACCCCACCGCGCTGCTGGACTACCTGCGATCGTGCGTGGTGTTCGAAGAGGACGAGCGGGGCAACATCGTCAAGAAGGTGGCGGGGTATCACCAGTTCCGGGCGGTGCGCAAGGCGCGGGCGACAGTAATCGGCGCGATCAAGACGCAGTCGCGCAGCGACGATGAGGCGGCGGGAAAGGGTGGTGTGGTTTGGCATACACAGGGAAGCGGTAAGAGCCTGACGATGCTGATGCTGGCCGGCACACTCGTGCGGGCAGCAGAGATGGCCAACCCCACGGTTGTGATCGTTACCGACCGAAACGACCTGGACGATCAGCTCTTCAATACTTTTGCAATTGGGCGCGCTCTACTGCGACAAGACCCGGTGCAGGCCGACAGCCGTGAGCACCTACGACAACTGCTCGACCGGGCCAGCGGCGGCGTGGTGTTCACGACGATCCACAAGTTTACCGAGGCGCACGGTACGATCAGCGAGCGAGCGAACGTCGTCGTGATGGCGGATGAGGCGCATCGCAGCCAGTATGGGTTTGTCGAAGGTGGGGCGCGGTGGATGCGTGAGGCGCTGCCGAATGCGACGTTCGTCGGCTTCACCGGTACACCGCTGACTGATGGCGACAAAGTCACGCGACATATCTTCGGTGAGTACGCCGATGTGTACGATATCCGGCAGGCAGTCGCCGATGGTGCGACGGTGCCTATCTACTACGAGTCGCGCATCGTAAAGCTATCGATCGACGAAGCGGGGGCGCAGGAGGCAGAGGCGAAGATCGCGCAGTACGTGACCCGCGACGAGAACGGGCAAGAAACGCCGGAGAACGTTCGCATTCCATTGGAAGAGTTGTATGGCGCACCGGAGCGGCTGGAGCGCGTGGCGAAGTTCGTGGTTGAGCACTGGGAAGAGCGCCGCGCTGCGATGGAAGGCAAGGCGATCCTTGTAACCATGAGTCGCGACATCGCCGCACGACTGTACGACGAGATCTGCGAGCTGCGCCCGTCTTGGCGCGACGACGATGACGCGAAAGGTGCGGTAAAGGTCATCATGACCGGCGGCCCGGACGACCCCGAGCATGTGGCGCGGCACACTCGGAGCAAGGCACAGCGTAAGTCACTAGCGGACCGGTTCAAGGACCCAGCCGATGACTTCCGGCTGGCAATCGTCGTAGACATGTGGCTCACGGGATTCGACGTGCCCAGTGCGCACACTATGTACCTGGACAAGCCACTGGCTGGACATAACCTGATGCAGACCATTGCGCGGGTGAACCGCGTGTACGGCGAGAAGCCAGGGGGATTGGTCGTCGACTTGATCGGGCTGGCCGACCCGTTGGCCGATGCGCTGGCGACGTATGCGGGCGCGACGGGTGAAACAGACAAACCGGTCAAAGAATTGCAGGATGAAGCGATTCCAGCCATGCAATCGGCGTTCGAGCAACTGCGCAGTTTCTTCCACGAGTTCAGCTATGCGGCAGCGCTAGAAGTCGATCCGTCGAAAGTGTTGCGTGTGTACCTGGGGGCGATCGATCACGTGCTGGACGTGAAGCACTCCGTGGGCGAAGAAACAGGCTGGCAGCGCTTCGGCGGGATGGTGAAACGGCTGGCAACGGCGTTCGCGCTGGCCGTGCCGCGTGAGGAAACGAGGGACATCGCGCCGCATCTGGCGTTCTTCCAACGTGTGGCCGCGATGATCCGCAAGCGGCTCGCCGACGAGAGCGGACGTGCAGAGGATCGAATCGATGGTTCCACCGACATCGACGCTGCGGTGCGGCAGGTGATCGGCGGTGCGGTGGATGCGGGGGAGGTGATCGATCTGTTCGCCGCCGCTGGGCTCGACGCGGCGCGGCTAGATATTCTCAGCGACGAATTTCTGGAGCGGGTGTCTGCGCTGGAGCAGAAGAACTTGGCCTTGGAGACGCTGCGCAAGCTGTTGGCCGATCAGATCAAGCTCAGCGAGCGGTCTAATCTCGTGCAAGCGCAGAAGTTCCGCGAGGCGCTGGAAAGGGCGATGCTCGGTTACATGAACAAGCAGATCACCACGGCTCAGATGATCGCGCAGTTGCTGGAACTGGCGAAGTGGGTGCGCGAAGCGAAACGGCACGGGCAAGATCTCGGACTAAGCGACGAGGAAGCGGCGTTCTACGACGCCTTGACGGAGAACGGGTCGGCCAAGGAGATCATGAAATCCGACCAGCTTCGCTTAATGGCTCGTGAGCTGGCGGAAATGGTCAAGAAGATGCCCCGACTCGACTGGACCCAGCGGGAAAGCGTGCGTGCAGATCTGCGACGCAAGGTGCGTCGGTTGCTGGCGATGTATGGCTACCCGCCGGACCTGTCCGAAAAAGCAACGCAACTCGTCTTGCGTCAAGCTGAGTTGTCGACGGAGAGCGCGGAGTAGCAGAGCTCCTGATTGGTGGCGAAGCCTAACAACAGCATTTAGCGGACGTAAAAGCCGCTGATGCTGAGCGTTAGCGTCTAAAGGGATGATTGCTGTTTTCGCCGAACAGCAACTTTGGCTCAATCCAGTCGACAGGTGTATGAAGAGGCTTAGCCGCTGATCGAAATGCCACAAATTTGCCACACTCACCCCTCTAACTGGGACGAAAACCCGCTAACAATAGCTACCGTAACACTTTGATTTTCCAGCTAACTCGCGCTAACGTATTGATTCTAAACGTCGACTTTTAGGACTCCGAAGGCAGGGGTCGTGGGTTCGAATCCCGCCGAGTGCGCCAGATCATCAAAGGCTCCAAGTGAAAACTTGGGGCCTTTTTTGTTTGGCCGGAGCAGCGGATATCAGCACTTCACTGCTCACTTAAGGGCCTGGCTAGCCTATCCAGCCCAGCCTTCAACAGCTCGGCAACGCGCTCATTCGAATCGAGCCGTTTTAGCTTGGAATAGCCCGCATGGTAAGGTGTTAGCTCCTGCTCACCTTAAAACTGGGCACTCGAGGCCCTCACAAGAGCGATCTAGATGCAAGCCAAGGCCCACGAAGTTCCTGTGCCGCCGGTGCTGCAAGATCTGCGGGCCGGAACGGCGAAACTGCACGTCAGTCTGGAGAAAAAGCTTCCTTTTTTTTCGGACCATTTCGACACGAATGCCTTTCAACGGCTGATGCAGGCGTACTACGGCTTCTATTTGCCGCTTGAAAACGCGTTGCTCCATGCCGCCGTGACGCCTGCTGATTTCGATCTCGCCTCACGCCTCAAAGCACCCACCCTGCGCGAAGATCTGCTTGCTCTAGGCCTGTCAGATGAGGACATCAATGGCTTGCCGATCTGCCAGTCATTGCCCGTGATCAGCGACAGGCCCACCTGCCTGGGCGTTTTGTATGTGCTCGAAGGGGCGACGCTTGGTGGGCAAATTCTGCGCCGGGAAATGGCTTCACGGCTGGAGCTGAATGCCGACAACGGGGCGGCATTTCTCGACATCTACGGGGCGGAAACAGGGCGGCGCTGGCGCAATTTCATCGATTATTTGAGTAGTCGACCACTGGATACGGTCGAACGTAGGGCTGTTGTCATGACAGCCCAAGCCACATTTAGCTGTTTCGAGCGCTGGCTTGAAAGCAGAGAGGTACTGATATGACCCCGCAGAACAAAGATGCTTTTGAGGACTTGCTGGCCAACTGCGCCGACGAGCCCATCCGCTTCCCCGGGGCGATTCAACCCCATGGTTTGCTGCTGACACTCAGCGAGCCCGACCTTGCGATCATCCAGATCAGCGCCAACGTCGAAACCTTGCTGGCGCACACGCCGCAAGAACTGATCGGCCAGCCATTACACCGGCTGATTGGCGAGACTCATGCCGAAGCAGTGCGCGAGGCGCTGGTACAGCCAGCGTTCGCCGACGCCGGCCCACTGCACGTTCATATCAATGGCACGACCTTCGAGGGCTTGCTGCACCGGCATCAGGGTGTGTTGATCCTGGAGCTGGAAATCCACGTCGAAAATTTCCAGCCGCGCAACGTCGCCGGGCTCAACACCAACCTGGGACGCATGCTCCAGCGCTTGCAAATGGCGACCACGCTGCAAGAGCTGTATGACATCAGCGTCAAGGAAATTCAGGCGATGACCGGTTATGACCGGGTGCTGATCTATCGCTTCGAGGAAGAGGGCCATGGTCAGGTCATTGCTGAAGCCTCCGCCCCGTCAATGGAGGTCTTCAATGGTTTATTCTTCCCCGCCTCGGACATCCCCGAGCAGGCTCGTGAGTTGTATCGCACCAATTGGCTGCGGATCATCCCCAATGCCGATTACCAACCCGTGCCCCTGGTGCCGAAACTGCGACCCGACACGCAGACCCCGCTGGACCTGAGCTTCGCTACCTTGCGCAGCGTTTCACCGATTCACTGCCAATACATGAAGAACATGGGCGTGCTGTCGTCGATGAGCATTTCTCTGCTCAAGGACGACAAACTCTGGGGCCTGATCAGTTGCGGCAATCGCCAGCCGTTGCACGTACCGCATGAGCTGCGCAGCGCCTGTCAGACTATCGGCCAGGTGTTGTCGTTGCAGATCAGCGCCATGGAATCGTTGGAGATCAACCGCCAGCGTGAAGAGAAAATCGATGAACTGACGCTACTCAATCAGGCAATGATCGATTCGCCGCAGAATGTTTTCGATGGGCTCGCAGGGCAACCGGAGGTGCTGATGGCGCTGACCGGAGCCGGTGGTGTCGCCATCATCGAAGACAAGCAGTTGCACCGCTACGGCAACTGCCCGGAGCCTCAGGAAATCCGCGCGCTGCACAAATGGTTGCAGGAAAGATGTGAACCGGTGTTTTCCAGTCATCACCTTGCTGGTGTCTACCCACCCGCTGCGCAGTATCCGCAGGTGGCGAGCGGCGTACTCGCGATGAGCCTGCCCAAACCGGTGGATAACGGTGTGATGTGGTTTCGCCCGGAGGTAAAGGAGAGCGTCAACTGGAGCGGCGATCCGCGCAAACCCATGGATCTGGAGAACTCCGATGCGGGCCTGCGTTTGCGGCCTCGTACATCCTTCGAAATCTGGAAGGTCGAGATGGCTGGTATCTCAACCAAATGGAGCCACGGGGATTTATTTGCCGCCAACGACCTGCGTCGCTCGGCGCTGGAACATGACCTCGCCCGGCAAGTACGCCGCGAGCAGGAGGCGGTGCGTGCCCGTGACGAGCTGGTTGCTGTGGTGTCGCATGATCTGAGAAATCCCATGACGGTGATTTCGATGCTCTGCGGCATGATGCAGAAGACCTTCAGCTCTGACGGCCCGCACACGTCGCGACGCATCGCCACGGCGCTCGACACCATGCAACAGGCGGCCGGCAGGATGAATACGCTGCTTGAGGATTTGCTCGACACGTCGAAGATCGACGCCGGGCGCTACACCATCACCCCGCAGAAGCTCGATGTCGGGCACATGTTCGAAGAAGCGCAATCGCTGCTCGCACCACTGGCTCTCGACAAGGACATCAGTATCTCCTTCGAGGCGGATCCCGATCTGCGGATTCACGCTGACCCCGAGCGGCTGTTTCAGGTGCTCTCGAACCTGATCGGCAATGCGATCAAGTTCACCCCTCGACGGGGCACTGTCGGCGTCCGCGCGAAATCCGTAGGCGATGACATCGTATTCACCGTGCGCGATACCGGCGAGGGCATCCCCAAGGAACACCTGCCTCATGTGTTCGACCGTTACTGGACGGCCAAGGATGGGAATCCAACCGGGACTGGGCTTGGTTTGTACATTACCCAAGGCATCGTGGAAGCCCATGGCGGACATATCGCTGTCGAAAGCGAGCCAGGTGAGGGCTCGGAGTTTCAGTTCACTGTGCCAGCGCTTGCAGAGAGCCCCGCGTAGTATTGCTATCTACACACGCTCGCCCATCTGACGCCTCTCTGGCGGCGAGGATCTTCGACGCCATTGGCGTCCGGGATAGGTAGGCCACTGCATCGCCAGGCAATGGAGAGAACACATATGGAAATTCTGCTGCTGATCACCGTCGCCTTCGTGGTGCTCTTCATCTACAGCTGGCGGCGCTCGCGCCCCAGGCCTCTGCCGCGCAAGAGAAAGCACAGCGGCCTGAGCGGACAGGACTCCGGCTCAGGTTTCACTGACGGAGGCTTCGACTACAGCGGAGGGGGCGATGGCGGCGGCGGTGGGGGCGACTGATCGCTCAAATCACCCCCAAGGTCAGCGCCTTCAAGGTCGCCGCCGCACGCGTCGAGCAGTGCAGCTTGCGGAACACACTCTCGACATGAGTGCGCACCGTGCTCGGGCTGATGCCTAGATCGCGTGCCACTTCCTTGTTGCTCGCCCCGCTGCTGATGCGCTGCAGGATCTGCGTCTCACGTTCGCTGAGCAGGCCGTTGCCGGGCTTGCTGGTGAGCGGCGCCTGCTCGCCGTGCGCAGCACTGATCACCGCCTGGCAGGCGCGTGGGTCGAAGCGGCCCTGCTCGGCTTCATCCAGTAATACGCGAGCGGCCTGATCGTCGCTGAAGGCCGGGCGCCAGGGGCGCTCACCGCGTAATGCGAGCCAGGCCAGTGCGGCGCTCAGCAGTCGGTGTTCGGCGCTCAGGGCATCACCGCTCAGCGAACGGAAATAGCCGCTGCCATCCAGCCGTTCGTAGGCATGCGCGGCCAGCTGTCCGGCTTCGCTCAGGCCACCGATCTGACTGCAAGCGCGGTGCGTCCAATACGGCACCAGGCGTACCGATTCGAGGTCACCTTCGAGCAGCGGGCCGGGCGTGCTCCAGATGCGATTGGGCACGGCCGCGCGACCCAGGCCATGGATCAGCGCGGCCTTGGCCAGCAGTTCGATGCGCGCGTCGGGCAGACCCCAGAGCCGGCCGGCATCGCGCACCAGATTCGACGCCTGACGTGAATAGCCGGCCATCCAGGACAGCTTGAGATCGATCACGTCGCCCACCAGGGTCAGCGAGACCTGCGGCCCGACGCCAGGCAGCATGCTCTCGGGCGTACGCAGTGCCTCCAGCCAATCCGCTGCATGGCGGACAATCAGCTCGGCGAGGCCCGCAGGATAGCGGCGATCGCCCTGCGCACCGATCCACTCCAGCGCCGCCTCCAGCCCGTGGACGCGTGAGAGGATTTCCAGATCGCCGGCCAGCACCACGTGATAGACCACCTGCGGAATATCGGGATGACGCAGGCCCAGCGGCCGGCCACTGCCGTCGAAGCATTCGAAGATATGCCGCAACCCCAGCTCGACCTGCGCCGGCAAATCGAGGGTGCGGGCCACCTCACCGGCCACTTCGCAGTGCACCACGGCCAAGGGAGTGGTGCGCAGCATGGCGCGCTGACCGGCAGCATCCAGGGTGTGCGCGAGCATGTCGCGGCGCCCGCCGACATCGTCGCCGAACAGACGCATGAAGCCCTCGGCGTTGGCCGTACAGCCGGACCAACGCAGCAGCGCCACCTGCCGGGCCGCATCGATCTGCGCCTGATCGCCGCCAGCAGCCTGCACCAACCACTGCGCCAGGCGCGCAGTGCGCCGCGACTGATCGATGGGCTGGCCCATGCTCAGGTCACCGACCATGGCAAGGGCCAGCATGGCGTCTTCCAGCGCGACGGCGTCATTCACCTGCATGGGCAGCTCTCCTGTTTTTTGCCGGCCTCGGATAAACGACCGATACCGGGACACCGGCGCATTATCGACACTGAACTCCCCCAAGCACAGGAGATTCCATCATGATCAATACCAAGCCGTTGATCCTCGCACTCGCCATCGCCAGCCCCTTCTTCGCCCTCAATGCCCAGGCTGCCGAGGCCAAGCCCTCGGTGGTGATCGTCCATGGCGCCTTCGCCGACGGTTCCGACTGGGCCAAGGTCGTGCCGCTGCTGCAGGAAAAAGGCATCAAGGTCACCGTGGTGCAGAACCCGCTGACCTCGCTGGTCGACGACGTGGCCGCCACCCAGCGCGTGTTGAACAACCAGGAAGGCGACGTGGTACTGGTCGGCCACTCCTGGGGCGGCACGGTGATCACCGAGGCTGGTGTCGACGAGAAAGTGCGCAGCCTGGTCTATGTCGCGGCTTTCGCCCCCAACGCCGGCCAGTCCAGCGGCGAGCTCTACAGCGGCTACCGCACTGCGCCGGGTTCGAGCCAGATCGCGGCGGACAAGAACGGCTTCCTCTACCTGACGTCACAAGGCATGGCGGCCGACTTCGCCCAGGACCTGCCAGCCGCACAGACGGCGGTGATGACCGCCACGCAAGGCCCGATCCGCGCAGCGGCTTTCGATGAGCGCACCAGCGCCGCGGCCTGGAAGCAGAAGCCGTCCTGGTACCTCATCGCCAGCGATGACCGTATGATCGTGCCGGAAATGCAGCGCGACTTCGCCAAGAAGATCGGCGCGCAGACCACCGAGGTCGCCGCCAGCCACGTACCGCAGCAGTCGCGGCCGGCCGATGTGGCCAAGGTGATCATCCAGGCGGTGGAGAAAACCCAGGCCGCTGCTAAATAAAGATTCGGCCTTCAGAATGAAAAATGCCGCACCCTCACGGGTGCGGCATTTTTCGTTGCAGCGCTACGATCAGCTCAGCGCATCACGGCTGTGCACGCCGTCGACCAGACGCTGGATGCCCAGCGGGTTGGCGTTCTGCAGCGCCTCCGGCAGGACCTCGTCCGGGTAGTTCTGGTAGCAGACCGGACGCAGGAAGCGGTGGATCGCCAGGGTGCCGACCGACGTACCACGGGCGTCGGAAGTCGCCGGGTACGGGCCGCCATGCACCATGGAGTCGCAGACTTCCACGCCAGTCGGGTAGCCATTGAGCAGCACACGGCCTGCTTTGACTTCCAGCAGCGGCAGCAGATCGCGGAAGGCGCTCAGGTCTTCACGCTCGGCGATCAGGGTCGCGGTCAGCTGGCCGTGCATGCTCTGCAGGGCACGGGTCAGCTCAGCGCTATCGGCGACTTCGACGACGATGGTGGTCGGGCCGAAGACTTCTTCCTGCAGCAGGTGGTCGCCTTCGAGCAACATGCTCACGTCGGCCTTGAACAACTGCGGTTGTGCCTGGTTGCCGGCCTGCTCGTTGCCTGCCAGACGGCTGACCTTGGCATGGCCGCTCAACTGCGCCACACCGTTGGCGTAGCTGCGCAGGGTGCCGGCGTTGAGCATGGTCTGCGCCGGCTGCGCGCCGATGGCGTCGGCCAGGCCGGCGACGAACTCGCTGAACTCGGCGCTACGAATGCCGATGACCAGGCCCGGGTTGGTGCAGAACTGGCCGCAGCCCAGTACCACGGAGCCAGCCAGCTCCTTGGCCACGGTGGCGCCACGCGCTTTCAGGGCGCCCGGCAGGACGATCACCGGGTTGACGCTGGACATCTCGGCGAACACCGGGATCGGCTGCGGACGGGCAGCGGCCATGTCGCAGAGGGCGCGACCGCCTTTCAGCGAGCCGGTGAAGCCGACGGCCTGGATGGCCGGGTGCTTGACCAGGATCTCGCCGACGCCGCCACCGAAGATCATGTTGAACACGCCCTTGGGCATGCCGGTCTTCTCGGCGGCGCGGATGATCGCATCGGCCACGCACTCGGCAGTGGCCATGTGGCCGCTGTGCGCCTTGAACACCACCGGGCAACCGGCAGCCAGGGCGGAAGCGGTATCGCCACCGGCAGTGGAGAAGGCCAGCGGGAAGTTGCTGGCGCCGAACACGGCAACCGGGCCGACACCGATCTGGTACTGACGCAGATCCGGACGCGGCAGCGGCTGGCGATCCGGCAGAGCGCGGTCGATGCGCGCACCGTAGAAGTCACCACGACGCAGCACCTTGGCGAACAGGCGCATCTGGCCACTTGTACGACCACGTTCGCCCTGAATGCGGGCAGCGGGCAGTGCGGTTTCACGGGTGACCAGGGCAACGAAGTCGTCACCGAGGGCATCGATTTCGTCGGCGATGGCCTCAAGGAACTCAGCACGGCGCACGGCCGACAGGTTGCGGTAGGTCGGGTAAGCGGCAGCGGCAGCCTGGGCGGCAGCGTCGACTTCTTCCGGCGTGGCCTGGATGAAGGTGTACGGCAGCGCTTCACCGCTGCTGGCGTCGAGGCTCTTGTGCTCGACGGTGCCGGCGGCGCGGCGCTCACCGCCGATGTAATTGTGGCCAGTCAGACTCAGCATGGTGTACTCCTGTCAGGAGGGACGGCAGCGCCGCCCCGGGACAATGAATGAGGCCTCGACCTTTTGGGTCGAGGGGTGACAACTCTACTGCAGTTGTCAGACATATGATAAGTGATAACTTCGAAATTCGTCCCCTTGTGAGGGCACAATCCGCAATCTGCCGAGCAGAATCGCGGTCCGACAGCCTGCTGCCGGACCGCAAAACCTTACAGCTGACGTACCCCGCCGACCTTCACAGCGGGCTGATGCACGCGAATACCGTTGCGCAACGGCTCACCCAGCGCATCAAGGCTGACCTCGAAGGTGTCGCCCGGCTGCGCCTTGATGCCATCGGCGAACGACAGCGTCGCGGTACCAAAGAAGTGCACATGCACATCGCCGGGACGCAGGAACTGGCGGTACTTGAAGTGGTGGTACTCGAGGTTCTCCAGGCTGTGGCACATGTTGTCCTCGCCGGAGAGGAACTCCTTCTCCCACAGCACTTGGTAGCCACGGCGGATGCGGCTGATGCCGGACAAATGACGCGGCAACTCGCCGATCAGCATTTCCGGACCGAAGGAGCAGAAGCGCAGCTTCGAGTGAGCCAGGTACAGGTAGTTCTTGCGCTCGACCACGTGATCGGAGAACTCGTTGCCCAGCGCGAAGCCGATGCGATAGGGCTGGCCATCGTCGCCAATCACGTAGAGGCCTGTCAGCTCGGGCTCCTCACCGAAGTCTTCGGCGAAGTCCGGCACCGGGAAGTCTTCACCGGGGCGAACCACGATGCTGCCGTCACCTTTGTAGAACCACTCCGGCTGTGCGCCTTCGCTGCCTGCAGCCGGGCGACCGCCGGCCATGCCCCACTGGAACATCTGCATGGTGTCGGTGAGCTTGCCTTCGGCCTGCTGCGCCTCGACCTGCTGATGCATCTTGTCGCGGGTGGAGGCGCTGCCCAGATGGGTCAGGCCGGTGCCGGACACCAGGCAGTGCGCCGGGTCGGCGTGATCCAGCGGAGCCAGCACGCGGCGCTGCTCGATCAGTTCGGCATAGACCGGGCCAGGCTCGACGCCCAGACGCTCGATCTCAGCGATCAGGCCATGGCCGTTGCGAATCGCCTGCAGCGCTAGCTCACGGGTCGTGGCCACGCCCTTGATCACGCTGACGCGCGCCTCGCCGACGACGCCGACCTGACGCTGGCCCTGCTCGTTCTCAAACTGAATCAGCCGCATTGTGCTACTCCTGTTGTTCTTGTGCGTCGCGATTGCGACGTTGCTGGCCGGCACTTTAAAAACTGCCCGCAGTGCTGCCTAATGAAAGCTTCTGATTAGGTGATAACTTTTCGTCATCCCCATGCTGCCACCTCTGACCTACATCGTTTCCCGCCTGCGTATTCGCCAGTTGCGACTGCTGATCGCCCTCGACGAACTGGGCACGCTGCATCGCGCCGCCGAACGTATCTCCATCAGCCAGCCGGGCGCGACCAAGGCGCTGCACGAAATCGAGACGACCTTCGGTACGCCGCTGTTCACTCGTTCGGCGCAGGGCTTGCAGGCCAATGACCTGGGCCGCTGCGTGATCCGCTATGCGCGGCTCATCCATTCGGATCTGGCGCACCTGCATGAGGAAATGCAGAGCATCCTGCAAGGTCATGGCGGCCACCTGGCGATCGGCACCATCGCCGGCTCGGTGCCGCTGGTGCTACGCGCACTCACCAGCCTGCGGCAGATGCAACCGGACATCTCCGTGCAGATCGTCGAAGACATCAGCCCACGCCTGCTCAAGCTGCTCGACGAAGGCCGCCTGGACCTGGCCATCGCCCGTACCAGCGGCAGCCAACATCCGGATGACTACGAATGCCTGAGCCTGCACGCCGAACGCCTGGCGCTGGTGGCCGCACCGCAGCACCCGCAGCAGGTCAACCCGGCACTGAGCCTGACCGACCTGAGCGCCTACAGCTGGGTGGTCTATCCCACGGGCACACCAATGCGTACGGTGCTGGAGCGCGAGTTCGGCGAGGCGGGCCTGGAGTTCCCGCGTTACCCACTGGAGACCTCCTCGACCTTCACCATGCTCAGCCTGCTGCAGGAAGACCCGCAGCTGGTGGCGGTGATGCCCCACTCCATCGCCTGCTCCAGCGAAGGCTTCGGCCTGCTGCGCCGCCTGCCCCTGGAGCTGCAGGCGCGCAACGAGCCGTGTTCGATCATCCATCGCCGCGGCAGCAGCCTGTCGCCGCTGGCAAGCCTGCTGCTGGAGCACCTGCGTAGCGAACAGCAGGCGCTGACCTAGAAACGCGATCAGGTCCGCTGACGGCGGGCCAGGTTGTCGATGAAGGCCAGCAGGCCGAACGTCCAGGGCGCCAGTGCACTGCTGTGCTGCACGCGGTTGTGCAGCGCGCCGAGCTGGCGACTGCTGATGCTGACGTGATCGCCCAACTTGTGGGTGAAGCCGTTGCCAGGCTGGTCGCGATCCTCGGTCGGGGCGAACAGCGTCCCCAGGTACAGCAGGAAGCCATCGGGGTACTGGTGGTTGGCGTTGAGCGTCTGGCCAACGATATCCAGCGGATCGCGACTGATCTGATTCATGCTGCTGCGGCCCTTGAGCACGAAGCCCTCATCGCCTTCGACGCGCAGATCGACTTCGGCGTTGCGCACATCGTCGATGCTGAAGCGCTGGTCGAACAGGCGAATGAACGGGCCGATGGCGCAGGAGCCATTGTTGTCCTTGGCCTTGCTCAGCAGCAGTGCACTGCGGCCCTCGAAATCGCGCAAGTTGACGTCATTGCCGAGGGTCGCACCGAGCACCTGGCCACGGCTGTTGACCACCAGCACCACTTCCGGCTCGGGGTTGTTCCAGGCAGAACCAGGGTGGATGCCGATATCCATACCGCTGCCGACGGCCGCCAGCACCGGTGCCTTGGTGAAGACCTCGGCATCCGGGCCGATGCCGACTTCCAGGTATTGCGACCACAGTCCCTGCTCCTGCAGCAGTGCCTTCAGGCGCATGGCATTTTCCGAGCCCGGGACGACGCTACGCAGGTTGTCACCAATCACCGCGCGCACCTGGCCGCGGATTTCTTCTGCTCGCTGCGGATCGCCGCCAGCGCGCTCTTCGATCACGCGCTCGAGCATGCTGGCCGCAAACGTGACGCCTGCCGCTTTGATCACCTGCAGATCCGCAGGCGCCAGCAGGCTTGGCAAGGCGGTGTTGCGCTCGCTGCCACTGTTGGCCAGCAGCTCGGCGACACTGCACAGGCGCCGAGCGCGGCAGTCATGCACGCGCATGGCCAGGTTTTCCAGCTCGCACAGGCCGGCCAGGGTGGGCGACAGCGGGCTGAGGTCGAACACGCCATCTTCATGCAACAGCACAGGGACCGGCCCGGCCAGGTCGCCTGGCAGCCAGATGCGCGCGATCAGGGTGCCGGCAAGGCCATCTTCGGGAAGCGTGTTTTCGGGGGTGAGGATCAGGGGGCGGGCCATGGGCGGACTCTTGAATTGTTGTTGGGAGGCGACCGCACGGCACCCCAAATGGATGCCCGGCCGCTGCTGTGCGACCATAGCCAAGCGTTCGTGCACTCGACCAATGACGAATCGTCAACGCCCGATACACACTGGTTATCGCACCGCCTCACAGGGAGTTCCGTAGTCGTGAGCCTGAACAAGCTGCCCACCCTGCATAACTGGCTGCGCCTTCGCCATCTGCAGTTGATAGAAACCCTCGCCGACACCGGCAACATGCACGCCACGGCTCAACAGATGGGGTTGAGTCAGCCTGCAGTGAGCAAGATGCTGCGCGAGATCGAGCAGATGTTCGACTTCGCCCTGTTCGACCGCCAGCCACGCGAGCTGGTGGCCACCGAGCTCGGTCTGACCGTGATCGCCTATGCCCGCCGCACGCTCAACGACTGCCAGCACTTCGCCCAAGAACTCGATACCCTGCGCCAGGGCGGCTATGGCCATCTGCGCGTCGGCGCGATCTTCGCCGCTACCGCCCAGGTCGTACCGAAGACCCTGCTGCAGCTCAAACGCCAGCGCCCGCTGCTGACCATCGAGCTGGTAGAGCACACCAGCGATTACCTGCTGCAGATGCTCCTGCACAAACAGCTGGATCTGGCCATCGGCCGCTTCACCGAACCACGCCAGCAGGAGCATTTCAGCTATCAGGGAGTGGCCAGCGAACCCTTCCTGCTCTGCGCCGACCCGGCTCACCCGCTGGCCCGCGCGGCCACGCCCAGCGCTCGCGACCTGGAACAGTGGCCCTGGGTGGTGTACCCGCCCAATACGCCATTGCGGCGGATGATCGAGCAGTCCTTCACCGACGCCGGAATTCAATTCCCGGTCAACCGAGTGGAAACCGCCTCGGTACAGTCGACCCTGCACCTGCTGCATCACAGCCAGGCGCTGGCACTGCTGCCGGAAGCCATCGTCCTGCAGCAGGTCGCGCTGGGACAGTTGGTTCTGCTGCAACCGCCACTACAGACCCCGTCACTCGGCTATGGCCTGCTGCAACGCAAGGACGAGCCGCTGTCCGCCAACGCCGCAGAGTTCTACGAGGCGCTGCAAAGCGTGCTCGACAACCCCAGATAACTACTCGTTATGGGTTGATTACTAAGCCTCATTAGACAGCCCGCTTTGTCAGACAATAGTGTGCAGGCCATGCCCAACGCTCTGACACGGGCTATCGCGACCGAGCGACTGCGGTCACGGCGCGATCACTGACAATAATTTCAATAGGTGACATCCATGCTCTCCAACCAGGCTGGCGCCACGCGCCGCACCCTCAAATCCCTCCTGCTCTCCGCCCTGCTGGTCTCGCCCATGGCCATGGCGGCGTATCCGGACAAGCCTATCCAGCTGATCGTGCCTTGGGCTGCCGGCGGTGGCAGCGATGCGGCGGCACGCGGTATCGCGGCGGCGTTGGAGAAGGAACTGGGCGTCACCATCAACGTGGTCAACCGTGCGGGCGGCAACGGTGTGGTCGGGCACAGCGTGATGGCCACCGCCAAGCCGGACGGCTACACGCTGGGCTTCATCACCGGCGAGCTGAACATGATGCACTGGCAGGGGCTGACCAAGCTGACCTACAAGGACTACACCCCGATAGCCATGACCAACTATGACTATCCTGGCGTGCAGGTCGCGGCAGATGCGCCGTACAACAGCGTCGGCGAACTGCTGGAAACCATTCGCAACGAACCCAAGGGCACTATCAAGGCATCAGGCACTGGCCTGGGCGGCATCTGGCACGTGGCTTTCTCCGGCCTGCTGCTGGAGCAGGGCATCGACCCGCAGAAGATCACCTTCGTGCCGAGCCAGGGTGCAGCACCGGCCATGGTCGAACTGGCGGCCGGCAGCATCCAGCTGGTGCCGACCTCGGTGCCGGAAGCCCGCTCGATGATCGACGCCGGCAAGGCCAAGGGCCTGGCCATTCTCTCGCCCGAACGCAACCCGGCCTTCCCGGATATCCCGACCCTCAAGGAAAGTCTGGGCAGTGACTACTCCCTCGGCGAATGGCGCGGTATCGCCGGGCCCAAGAACCTGTCGCCGGAAATCGTCGCTACCCTCGAAGCGGCGCTGGAAAAAGCCTACAAGTCCGACACGTATCAGGATTACATGCACAAACTGGGCTTCGGTGCGGAGTGGCGCAACACCGCCGACTTCAATGCCTTCCTCGAGGAAAACAACACCTACATGGGCGGCATCATCGAAAAGATCGGCATGAAGAAGTAAGCCCGACTGTCGATACGGCACTCCTGCGGGGTGCCGTTTGCCTTTACTCGGTTGTATGAGAGCTCCCCCATGAAAGACCTTCTGTTCGGTCTGATCTTCATCGCTCTGGGCCTGGCCGTATGGCTGATGGCCCGCGAGTTTCCGGTCGTGCCCGGCATGCAGTACGGCGCCGACTTTTTCCCCACGCTGATCGCCATCGGCATGGCCGGTGGCGGTGCCGTGCTCAGCTTCAATGCATTGCGCCAGCTGCGCACGGAAGGGGCGGGCAAGACCGCCGGATTCAGCCTGCCATCAATGGCTCTGCTACTGCCTTGCGCATCGGTCGTGGCTTACATCTACCTCAGCGAAGTCATCGGCGCCGCTCCGATGATGCTGTTGATCATGCTGACGCTGCTGATTCAGCGTGGCGTACGCCTGATGCCATCTCTGGTCATCAGCTGCGTGGCCACGGCGATCATCAGCCTCTCCTTCGGTCACCTGCTCAAAGTTCCGTTGCCCGTCGGGCCCCTAGGTTTCTGAGGAGCCAACCATGAACGAGTTACTCGACGGCATTCTGCTCGTCTTCAATTTCCAGACGCTGCTGGTGATCCTGCTGGCCGCTCTGTTCGGTGTCTTCGTCGGCGCCATTCCGGGCCTGTCAGCCACCATGGCCGTTGCGCTGCTGGTCCCGATCACGTTCGCCATGGACCCGACCGCTGCCATCGCGGCAATCATCACCACCGCTGCCATGGCCATCTTCGCCGGCGACATTCCCGGCACCTACCTGAATATTCCGGGTACACCGGCTTCCGCCGCCTACGTGGCCGACTCGGCTGCGCTGGGCCGTGCCGGGCGTGCGCGTGAGGCACTGGGCCTGAACGTCACCTGCTCGGTGATCGGTGGCCTGACCGGCACACTGGTGCTGGTGATGATCGCCCCGTCGCTGGCCGAGTTCGCGCTGAACTTCAGTTCCTTCGAATACTTCTGGCTGGCCGTGCTCGGCCTGGGCAGCGCGGTGTTCATCTCCACCGGTTCGGCGGTAAAGGGCTTCCTGTCGCTGATGGTCGGCCTGCTGCTGGCCACGGTCGGCCTGGACATGGTCACTGGCGCGCCGCGCTTCACCTTCGATGTGCCCGACTTGATGGGGGGCATCAACTTCATCCCGGTGATGATCGGTTTCTTCGCCATGTACGAGGTGATGAAGCTGTATTCCATGCCTCGCGACAAGGCCAATGGGCAGGACGCGACGCAAACCATCGCGCCCCAGCACGGCAGCGTCTTCGGTATGGTGCCAACGCACCTCAAACGCTACTGGAAGAACGTGATCCGCGGTAGCAGCCTGGGCGCCTTCATCGGTGCATTGCCTGGTGCCGGCGCCGATATCGCGGCATGGATCTGCTACGCCGTCAGCAAGAAGCGTTCGAAAACCCCTGAAGCCTACGGCAAGGGCCATGTCGAAGGCCTGGTCGACGCGGGCTCGGCGAACAACGCTGCAGTTGCCGGTGCCTGGGTACCGGCGCTGGTGTTCGGCATCCCCGGGGACTCGATCACCGCCATCGTCATTGGCGTGCTGTACATGAAGGGCATGAACCCCGGGCCAACCATCTTCATGGACAACAGCGCCATGGCCTACGGCCTGTTCACCGCCTTCTTCGTCGCCAACCTGATCCTGTTGCCGATCGGTTACCTGGCGATCCGCAGTGCTCATATCTTCGCGGTGACGCCGACACGCGTACTGATGCCGATCATCCTGTGCTTCTGCATCGTCGGTGCCTTCGCCATCAACAACAGCCTGACCGATGTGTGGATCATGCTGGTCTGCGGCATCGTCGCCTATCTGATCGCCAACGCTGATTTCCCCATCGCCCCGGCGATTCTCGGCCTGGTGCTGGGCAACATTCTCGAAACCAACTTCATGACCTCGATGATCAAGGCCGACGGCAACCTGCTGGCCTTCGTCGAGCGTCCGATCAGCATCGGCCTGGCCCTGCTGGTACTGCTGGTGGCCCTGTTCCCGGTACTCGCCAAGTACTGGCGCATGCGCTACCCACGCGCCCTGCCCTCGCCCAAGGAAGCTATCGAATGAGTCGCATCGCCCCTGAACAACTGGAACACTTCATCCAGCAACTCTTTCTCGGGGCTGACGTCAGCCCCGAGGTCGCCAGCGTGGTCAGCCGCGTGCTGGTCGAGGGTGACCTGCTCGGTCATCACACCCACGGTGTGAAACTGGCCCAGGGCTACCTCAAGGATTTGCGCAGCGGCCAGGCCAAAGGTAAGGCCGACAGCCTGCAGATCATCCGCCAGACACCGGCGGCACGGCTCTACGACGCTGACTACCTGCTCGGCCCGTACTGCGTCGAACAGGCGCTGGACTTCACCGCCCAAGCCGCCCGCACCTTCGGTATCGGTGTGGCGACCATTCGCCGCTCGCACCATATCGCCTGCCTGGCTGCGTACCTGCAACGCTACACCGAGCAGGATCTGATCCCGCTGGTGCTGACCTCCGACCCGGCCGTGGCCTCGGTGGCGCCGCACGGCGGCCTCGACCCGGTATACACGCCCAACCCGCTGGGCATCGGCATTCCCACTGGCGAGAAGCCGATCCTCATCGACGTCAGCATGTCGACCATCACCAATGGCCTGGTGAACAAGACCCACCAGGCCGGCGGCCAGCTGGAGCACGCCGCGCTGATCGGCCAGGACGGCCAGCCGACCCGTGACACAGCGGCCTACTTCGGCACGCCGCCGGGCGCGATCCTGCCGCTGGGCAGCCTGGAGTTCGGCCACAAGGGCTTCGCCCTTGGCACCATGGTCGAGGCGCTGACTGCCGGTTTGGGCGGTTTCGGGCGCAAGGACGGGGTCAAGCAATGGGGCGCTGCGGTGACCGTGCTGACCTTCGACCCAGCGTTCTTCGGTGGCGTCGATGAACTGAAAGCAGAGATGGATCACTTCGTCGGTGCATGCCTGGAAAGTCGCCCGCGGGTGGCACAAAACCCGGTGCGCATGCCGGGCCACGCCGGCATCGCGCGCCGCGCCAAAGCCTTCGAGCAAGGGCTGGAGTTGCCGGACGATGTGCTGGCGGCGCTGCGTGGGGCGGCCGGTGAGGCGGGGTTCGAGTATCCGTTCTGAAAGCGTGCGGATAACCCTGAGGGGCGGCATGGCCGCCCCTTTTTTTTGCCTTGCGGGCGACAGGTAGGGTGTGCCGCGCGCACCAGTGGTTAATGCCGATGGTGCAACTGATATGCACGGCGCGCCCTACCGGGCTGGAATAAAAAACTGCCTCGTACCTGCAGATGTGGGGAGTACGAGGCAGTTGGGAAACTAGTTGCGAATCCGCTCAGCCAGAGCGCGCCAATGCGCCGAGTGGATCAGGTCAGGGGTCAGCTCTTCCAGGCTGCTGCAACCGAGCAGGCCCAGGGTGCGATCCAGTTCGGTACGCAGAATCTCGAGCGCGTGCACGGCGCCTGGGCCCTTGCCGGCGGCCAGTCCGTATAGGCCGGCGCGGCCGATCAGCACGCCGCTGGCGCCCAGCAGCAGCGCCTTGGCGATGTCGCTGCCACGACGGAAACCACCATCGAGGAAAATCTCCATCCGTCCCTGGTTGATGCGCGCCACCTCCGGCAGTGTCTCCAGCGCCGACACTGCACCGTCGAGCTGACGACCGCCATGATTGGACAGCACCACGCCGTCGACGCCGTACTGCAGCGCCAGACGTGCGTCATCCGGGTGGATCATGCCCTTGACGATCAGCTTGCCGTGCCAGATATCACGCAACCAGGCGATGTCATCCCAGCTCAGGGTCGGGTCAAGTTCGGCGGCCAGTGCGCTGGCGGCGCCTTTCACCGAATCCTTGCCGGGCGGCAGCAGGTCACCGAGGTTGCGAAAGCGCGGCACGCCATCGGGCACCAGCACATCCCAGATCCACTCGGGGTGACACAGCACATCGAGGCGGTTGCGCAGGTCCAAGTGCAACGGTTTGGCGTAGTTGCGCTTGTCCCACTCGCGATTGCCAAAGATGGCGCTGTCGGTGGTCACCACGATGGCTTCCAGGTTCAGCCGTTTCACCCGCTCGACCAGCTTGGCCACGTGGTCACGGGTGCGATACAGGTAGATCTGCATCCAGGCGCGCACGCCGTCGACTGCGGCGATGTCCTCGATGGACGTGGTCGAGGCATTGCTCAGCACGAAGGGGATGCCGGCGTCTGCCGCAGCACGCGCCAGGTGCAGGTCGCCGTCACGGGTCAGCAGGCCGTTGAAGCCGGTGGGGCCGACCATGAACGGCAACTGCGAGGTGCACCCGAAGATGCTGCGTTCCAGGCTGCGCTGGCCTACATTGCGCAGGGTGCGCGGCTGCAGGGTCACGCTCTCGAAGATCGAGCGGTTGCGCTTGAGGGTGAACTCATCGTCCGCCCCGCCTTCGACGTACTCGAAGGAGAAATTGGGCAGGCGGCGACGGGCCATCTCGCGCAGTTCTTCGATGTTCTGCGCACGACGAAAATCGCGCCCTGGATATAGGCGTCGTTGCATGATTCATTCTCTATTCGCTAGATAAACGATCTGCTGCGCGTCGGCCCTACTGCGTTAAAAACAGGTTCGGAGTGCTCATGTACAAAAGTACATTCCGCCTCCTCACCTGTTTTTGCCTTGTATGGCTCTAGCTCGCGAGATCTTGCACAGGCTGTGCGTCGCATATCGCCCTGAAATCAACGGCTCCAGGCAACTACTTCCTGGCACTGCTCACCCAGCCCACTGATGCTCAGGCGCATGCGGTCACCGGCCTTGAGAAACTGTGGCGGTTTCATACCCGCGCCCACGCCCGGCGGCGTGCCGGTGCAGATCACGTCGCCCGGGTTGAGCGTCATGAACTGGCTGATGTAGCTGACGATCTCGTCTATGGAAAAGATCATCGTACGGGTGTTGCCGTTCTGCCGGGTCTCGCCGTTCACGCTCAGGTGCATATCGAGATTGCGCAGGTCGGCGATTTCGTCAGGCGTCACCAACCACGGGCCGATCGGGGCGAAGGTGTCGCAGCCCTTGCCCTTGTCCCAGGTGCCGCCCCTTTCGAGTTGGTAGGCACGCTCGGACACGTCATTGACGATGCAGTAGCCGGCAACATGCTCCAGCGCCTGCTCACGCTCGACGTATTGCGCCTTGCGCCCGATGACGATGCCCAGCTCCACTTCCCAGTCGGTCTTTTCCGAGCCGCGCGGGATGATCACCTGATCGTTCGGCCCACAGATGGCACTGGTCGCCTTCATGAACAACACCGGTTCGCTGGGCACCGGCAGATTGGATTCCTTGGCGTGATCGGCGTAGTTCAGGCCGACGCACAGCAGCTTGCCGATATTGGCGATAGGCGTGCCGATACGCACGCCATCCTCGACTCGCGGCAGGCTGGCCGGATCGAGCGCGCGCAGCTCATCGAGCGCCTTGGCGTCGAGCGTCTGCGGGTTGATATCGGGCACGTGCTGCGACAAGTCGCGCAGGCTGCCGTCGGCCGCGACCAGCGCCGGCTTCTCTTGGCCCGGCGGGCCGTAACGCAACAGTTTCATGCCTTTTCCTCTTCCGCGTAGGCGCGTACGCGCACACCGTTGATCTCACCCAGCACATCGAACAGGCGCGGGACGTACTTGTCGCCATGGCCCAGTGCCTTGGCCAGCATGAAGGTCTGGTACACGGCGTCGGACACGATGCCGGTGGTCGGCGTCATCTTGCTCAGCTCGGTGTAATAGCGCATGTCCTTCTCGCAGTTGGCCAGGGCGAACTGCTGCCCGGAATCGTCGCCCTTCAGGACATAGGGAATGATCCGCTCGAAGGTGCGGCTGTAGCCGCCGCTCATGCTGCAGATCTCGGCGAATGCGGCCAGGTCGATGCCATTCTTCGCCGCCGTGCAGAACGCCTCGGCGAGGATGGTGGCGTTGCCCTGGGAAATGAAGTTGTGGATAACCTTGGCCTTGTGGCCCGAGCCCAGGGGGCCAAGGTGGTGGATGGTCTCGGAGAAGCACTCGAGCACCGGGCGCACCTTGTCGAGCACCTCGGCATCGCCGCCGGCGAGCACATTGAGGCGTCCGGCCACGGCATCCTTGGGGGTCCGGTTGACCGGCGTATCGAGGTAATGGCCGCCTTGTGCAACCACCTGCGCGGCCAGGTCAGCGGTGCGGTTCGGATCACCCGTGCTGCAATCGACGACGATCTGCCCCGGGCGCAAGCCAGCGAGAATACCGGTCTCGCCAGCCAGAGCGCGGCCGACTTCCGCCGTGCCTGGCAGACACAGCAGTACCACGTCGACAGCACGCGTCAACTCGGCGGCGTTGGCGTATTCGCGGGCGCCCTTGCTGACCAGATCCTCGACCGGCTGACGGTTGCGGTGCGCCGTGACTCCGAGGCTGAAGCCCTTGTTCTGGATGTTGCTGGCCATGGCATGGCCCATCAACCCGAGGCCGATGAACCCAACATTGATTGCGGTCATGAGACTCCACCTTGCATGTAGCGACTGTGCCCGGCACCAGCCGTGCCGAGCACAGGCGTAAAGGGTTACTGAGCGTTGCGGACCTTGGCGATCTCGGCGTTCATTTCATCCATCAGCGCCGGGCCATACTCGGCGACCAGCTTCTCGACGGTCGGACGCACCTGCTCACGCATGCGCTCGATTTCCTCAGGCGCGACTTCGTTGATCTGCATGCCATGCTTGGCCAGCGCCTCGCGCGAGCTGACGTCCATATCGCGCGATACCTTGCGCTCGTAGGCCTGTGCCTCCAGCGATGCACTGCGTACCAGTTCACGCTCGGTTTCGTTGAGCTTGTCCCAGGTGCGCTTGCTGAAGATCGCCACCAGCGGATCGTAGAAGTGGCCGGTCAGCGACAGGTACTTCTGCACTTCGTAGAACTTCGAGGTTTCGATAGCCGCCAGTGGGTTCTCCTGGCCATCCACGGTGCGGGTTTCCATCGCGGTGTACAGCTCGGTGAACGACAGCGGCACCACGTTGGCACCCAGCGCCTTGAACGATTCGATGGCGGTCGGAATCTGCTGCAGACGCAGTTTCAGGCCTTTGATGTCTTCCAGCTTCTGCACCGGGTGCTTGCTGTTGGTGATATGACGAAAGCCATGATCCCAGTAGCCAAGGCCGATCAAACCATGTGGTTCCAGGGTGGTCAGCAGGTTCTGCCCGGCCGGACCGTCAAGCACGGCATCGACCTCGGCGGAGTTCTGGAACAGGAACGGCAGGCCATACAGGGCGAAACCCTTTTCGATGCCCGAGAGCAGGCCGGGAGTTACCAGCGTCATGTCGACAGTGCCGCCCTGTACGGACGAGATCACCTGGGCATCGCCACCCAGTGTGCCGCTGGCGAACACCATGACCTTCATTTTGCCGCCGCTCTTTTCCTTGATGATCTCGGCGAATTTCTGCGCGCCCAGGCCATGCGGGTGGTCCTTGGCCTGGACGAAAGCGATCTTGAAGTTGTGGCGGTTGATCTCCTCTGCAGCCTGACTGGCGGCAGACAACAGCAGGGCCGAGGAGCAGAGCAGTGCGGCGAGGGCTTTGGGGATGAATTTCATAAGGTTTCCTCTTGTTGTTATTACCGCCAGCAATGGCGGGGAAATGGGCGAAACAGCCCGCTCCGCATTCGCCGTCAGAACACGACGAATGCGGTGTTGTCGATCAGTAGAGCCACTGCGCGGGTACCAGCAGCAGTTGCGGGAAGGCCAGCAGCAGGCCGATCACCAGCAGTTCGGCGAGCAGGAAGGGCAACACACCGCGGATGGTCGCGACGAAGTCGATCTTCGCCACACCGGCCACCACGTTGAGCACCAGCCCAACGGGCGGAGTGATCAGCCCGATGGCGCAGGTCATGACGAAAATCACGCCGAAGTAGATAGGATCGATACCGGCCGCGACGGCCACCGGCATCATCACCGGAGCCAGAATCAGGATGATCGGCGACATGTCCATGGCCATGCCGATCAGCACGATGATGGCGACGATCAGCAGCATCAGCAGACGCGGGCTGTCCATCAGCGGCTCCAGTACCTCGACCACCGAGCTTGGCAAGTCGGCCACGGTGATCATCCAGGCAGCGACCATCGCCGAGGCGACCAGGAACATCACCATCGCCGTGGTCATCACCGAAGACACCAGTACCTGGTACATGCTTTTCCAGGTCAGCTCACGGTAGATCACCAGGGAAACGAACAGCGCATAGACAGCTGCCACCACGCCCGCTTCCGTGGGCGTGAAGATCCCGGCGCGCAGGCCAACGAGGATGATCACCGGCAGCAGAAGCGCCCAGACACCTTCGTAGAACGCCTTGGCGACTTCGCGCATCGGCGCTCGCGGGCGGGTGATCAGCGTCTCGCGGCGCGAGATGATGGCCCAGGCGATACACAGCGACACACCCATCATCAGACCGGGCGCGATACCGGCGAGAAACAGTTTGGTGATCGATACGTTGGCCGCCACGCCGAACAGAATCAGGCCAATCGAAGGCGGCAAAACCGGGGCGATGATGCCCGATGCAGCGACAAGACCACCGGCAATCGCCTTGTCGTGACCGACCTTGACCATCATCGGCACCAGCAGCGCAGCCAGCGCAGCGGCATCCGCCGCAGCCGAGCCTGACAGGCTGGCCAGCACGCAGGCGGCCAGGATGGTGACATAGCCAAGCCCGCCTTTGATGTGGCCGACCAGAGCAACGGCCATGTTGACGATACGCCGGGACAGACCACCGGCATTCATCAGCTCACCCGCGAGCATGAAGAACGGAACAGCCATCAGCGGGAAGCTGTCGGCACCATTGACCAGACCCTGGGCGACGATTTGCGCATCGAACAGATCGAGGTGATACATCATGGCCAGTGCGCAGAGGATCAGCGCATAGGAGATGGGTACACCAATGGCCATGGCGCCCAGCAGAGACAGTACGAATATCGCGATGATGACCATCACATCACTCCGATTCTTATTATGAAATTGAGCGCCGGCGGCAGGCCGGGCGAAATACTGGAAAGCGCTACTGATGCAGCTCGGCCGAGAGGTCAGGTCGCGGTATTTCGCCGCCCAGTGCGAGACGGGCGATCTCGTAGAGATGAATCAGGCAGGCCGAGATGCCGAAGAACACACCAGAGCCGTAGAACAGGCCCATCGACCAGCCAGCGACCGGCGACGGTACGTTCCAGTTGATTTCCATCTGCTGCCAACTGCCCCAGAAGAACAGCCCGGAACAGGCCAGCATCAGCAATTGGGAAAGGATCAGGCAGCCGCGCTCACCCCAGCTCGGCAGCGCCCGGAGCGCCAGGTCCACACTCATGTGACCCCGCTCGCGCAGCAGCACCACGGCACCAAGGAACGTCAGCCAGACGAAGGCCCAACGCGAAATTTCTTCGGAAATGAGGATGCTTTCGTTGAAGCCGTAGCGCAGCACGACGTTGCCGAATACCAGCACCACCATGGTCACCAGGCAGATGATCGCCAGCACCTTGAGCAGGGTGAAATAACCGTCGACGAGCTTATGCATGACGGCGCTCCAGCAAGCTGACGATGACAGCGTACAGGCAGGATGTCGGCTGGCAGCCAACGCTCCCGGAAGGATGGGAATGAGCCATCGGGAAAGCCTCACATTGTTGTTTTTGTAAGCTGGCAAGCAGCCCTGTGGAGCCGACACTAACATCACAAATTATTGCGTGCAATGTTCATTTTTGTCAGTATCGTCGCCAGTCGATCACAACAACAATGAGAACGAGCCATGCAACTCATCACCAACACCCCAGCCGTGGTCATCCTCAGCGATCTCGATTCGGTCGCGGTCGCACGCCGCGCGCTGGCCCAGGGCAGCCGAGTCGAAAAGCTCGATCTAGAGGCTCTGGACGATATCCCCGCCGGTCACAAGATCGCCCGTTGCCACATTGCCGCCGGGCAACCGGTTCTCAAATACGGTCAGGTCATCGGTGTCGCCAGCCAGGACATCGCCGCCGGCGCACATGTACACACCCACAACGTGGTGATGCCGCAAAGTCACTCCAGCGGCGAACTCCCCGCGGCCATCGAGCGCACACCGGTGCTACCGCCGGAGCAACGTCGTCGCTTCATGGGTTATCGCCGCCCGGACGGCCGCGTCGGCACGCGCAACTACATCGGTATCTTGTCCACGGTGAACTGTTCGGCGACGGTGTCGCGCGCAGTGGCGGCGCATTTCAATGGGTCGGAATTGCTCAAGCGCTACAACATCGATGGCGTGGTGGCGCTGACCCATGGCAGCGGCTGTGCGATCAACACCGAATCGGAAGGCTTCAAGTTTCTCGAGCGCAGCATCTGGGGCTACGCCTGCAACCCGAATATCGCGGGTGCGCTGGTCATCGGCCTGGGTTGTGAGACCAACCAGATCAGCTCGCTGATGAAGCGCTACAACATCAGCGAAGGACCGAACTTCCGCGTCTTCAACATCCAGAATGCCGGCGGTACCCGCGCCAGCATCGCCCGCGCCATCGAGCAGGTGACCGAGATGCTTGACGCCATCGGCCGCCTGGAACGCACCTCGGAAAGTGTCGAGCACATCATGGTCGGCATGCAGTGCGGCGGCTCCGACGGTTATTCCGGCATCACCGCCAATCCAGCACTGGGCTACGCAGCCGACCTGCTGGCGCAGCACGGCGGCACTGCAATCCTCAGCGAGACGCCAGAAATCTACGGCGCCGAGCACCTGTTGATCGCCCGTGCGATCAGCCATGAAGTGGGCCAGAAGCTGCTCGACCGCCTGACCTGGTGGGAGGAATACACGCGCATCAACGGTGCCGAGCTGAACAACAACCCCTCGCCAGGCAACAAGGCAGGCGGCCTGACCACCATCCTGGAAAAATCCCTCGGTGCGGCGGCCAAGGGCGGCACCAGCTCGCTCAACGGCGTATACGAATGGGGCGAGCCGATCACCGAACGCGGCTTCGTGTTCATGGACAGCCCCGGCTATGACCCGGTATCCGTGACCGGCCAGGTCGCCTCCGGCGCCAACATGATCTGCTTCACCACCGGCCGCGGCTCGGTGTCCGGCTTCAAACCGGCGCCGTGCATCAAGCTGGCCACCAACACCGAGATGTTCCGCAAGCTGGAAGAGGACATGGACATCAACTGCGGCGGCATCGTCGATGGTGAGTTGAGCATCGCCGAAGCCGGGCAGAAGATCTTCGACATCCTTATCGAGATCGCCTCGGGCGAGCCGTCCAAGAGTGAGCTGTACAACTACGGCGACAACGAGTTCGTCCCTTGGCAGGTGGGCGCGGTGACCTGACCGTCAGGCGCTGAGGGAATGAAAACGTCCGGGCGATCCCGGCCGTTTTCGTCTCGATTGGAAGGTGCCAGCGGAGCGCACCCAATGGTAGGGTGCGCCGTGCGCACCAACACCAGACAGCCTAAGCCTCGACCCGTTCTAGATAGGGCACCGCCTGGATCACGTTCTGCGCGCGGAACTGCGCCAGGCGCTGCTTGACCTTGCGCTCGGCGATCACCAGGTGCTCCTCCATGCTCTGCGCCGCCAGGTCAGGGCGACCGGCCTGCAGGTTCTCGAAGATGCTCAGGTGCTCGCGGAAGAAGGGTTCTTCATCGGGGAAGTAACTCTTGTCCAGCAGGATGTGCTTGCCCGACAGCAGCAGCGAGTGGGTGCGGCGCAATATCTGCAGCATCTGCCGATTGGGACAGCGGCCCAGGGTTTCGATGTGCAGGTCGCTTTCAAGATCGTCGAACTGGTGGCTGTCCATGTCCGGGTAGAGATCCATCGCCTGGTGCAGACGCTCGATATACCCCTCGATCTGCTCGCCATCGATGAACTCCGCCGCCCGCATCAGCACATAAGGCTCCAGGCGCCGACGCACTTCGTACAGCTCAGCCAAACGCGCCTCGTCCCACTGCCCGAGCTGCCAACGGGAGCGCTCGTCGCGCTCGACCAACCCCATCAGCGAAAGGCGCGTGAGCACCTGGCTGGAGACCGTGCGGCTGATGGCGTAATGGCGGGACAGTTCGAGCTCGTTGATGCGATAGGTACCGAACAGCGACTGGTGCAGCAAGTCCCGTTCGATCTGGTCGTATACGGATTTCCAGGTTTCAGTCTTGCGCGGAGCCTGAGCCTGGTCATCCGTCAGCTTGAAATCAGCGGCCTCGAGCTTGCGCCGCAGCACCTTGCCGGGCTGCGCACCAACCAGATAACCACGGCCTTCGAACGTACAGACAAGACCTGCCTGATGCAGGCTGAGCAGCGCCTGGCGCACAGGCGAGCGGCTCACCCCGAACAGATCCGCCAGGGGTCCTTCAAGCAGCAACGTTCCCGACTTGAGTCGACCTTTACGGATGCTCGTTGCGATGAGTTCGAATAACTGATCGTTGAGGTGCTTCTTCATTATTGTTTTCGGGTCGTATGTGAGAAGGGAAAGAACCACAGAGCTCCATGCCCCGCAATACTCCTACATATGACAGCCTCATACAAAACAGCTTTTGCATGCAATGTTCTTTATCGACAACTCGTTGTAGCGTGACGACATATGCCAGGCGATGTGCACGTCCTCACAACGCGCGACCCTCCTGTAAAGCACGGTACTGATTCGGCGAGGTGTTGAACCAGCGCATGCACGCCTTGTGAAAGCTGCTCTGATCACGAAACCCCAGCTGCGCCGAGATGTACTTGAGACTGCGGCTGGTGTTGCGCAGAAAACTGTCAGCCTGACGGCGGCGGGCCTGGTCCAGCAGCAGGCTGAAGTTCGCCGAATCACGTTCAAGGCCATGCTGCAGGCTGCGCCGGCTCATACCGAGCTGATCGGCAATCTGGCTGAGACTCGGGCTGATGCCCTGACTCAGTTGCTCGGCCAGAACGCGCCTTACCCTGGCTTCCAGCGATCCATCCACCTGCTCACTCATGCGCGCCTGCGCATATTCGACGTGCAGGGGATGCAGGGCTACGGCCGCAGTGGGCAGTTCGATCGCACCAGCCTCGACGCTGAAGGTCATGCAATTGCGCCGTGCCGAGAAATACAGGTTATCGCCAAACAGGCGCCGCAACTGCCGCGTGTCGGCAGGCTCGGGATAGGTCAGCTCCAGCATCAATGGCATGGGCCGCTGAAACGGCGAAAGCCAGTGCACGATGGCAAAGATCAAGGCCGCCCCCGCATCGATGAAGGCTCGCGGAGCCCGCTGGGCCACCGTGGCGTTCTCCAGGCCAACCAGCTTCAGGCGATCGACATGGTGCTCCAGAAACATGTGCGAGCCGTCGCTGGTCATCGGGTGATAATCGGCCAGGCGCTGCAACGCATGAGCCAGCGTCGGACTGGACATCAGCGCGTAGCTCTGCGCACCAAGAATGCACGGGTGAAAATGCTCGTATGCATTCAGCCCCATGTCCGCATCACCCGTTTCGCTCACGAGTGCACTCAGCAGACGGTAGACCAGCATCACCCTGACCGGCTCGCCTCCGGCCAAGACCTGATCCAACCCAGGTAGATACCTGGCCAGCGCTACACCTTTGCTCGCAAATGCCTTGGTCATTACCTGGAAACAGGCATTTGTAATCGTATGCATCAAGTATTCCTGAGCGACAACCTAATTGGCCCACCCAAATAACACGCAGAAAAAGAAGGCTGGGCCAGAGGACATACGATTGGTTTCCCGGAACACTTCTCACCTCATAAATCGAGTGCGAGGATGACGCAGGCGAGTTGCCAGCACTCTTAATCTCTACAAGAAACTGGAATTGCCTCTATCGGTAAATAGTCACTTCGTGAGCAAGATGTGACTGCCTCGCACTCGAGCGCTGTGAAACCTCATATGACCAGTGCGCAATACGCAGGCACTTGGCCAGTTCAAAAAACTTCATAAGGCGCATAGCGCCATTACCTATCGATCAGTGATTGCACACCACGACAAAGCGGGTGACGGCATCTTTTTTTCATTGCCAACGAATTCATTACAGGGACAGGGAAAGATGCACAGCCCCCGAGATACCGCCCTTTTCAGAGACGCCCTGGCATGACCAGCCATGAGCCTTTCTTTCGCCTTGTAACCAGCAACCCGCTGAATGATCTGCAGCGAGCACACCTGTTTTACGATCAGCTACAACGCGGTCAATTTCACCTGGCCTTCCAGCCCGTGGTCGCTCCCGGCGAAACCCAGCGAGTGCTGTACCGTGAGAGCCTGCTGCGTCATACAGGCGAGGGGCTGGGCTTCAATCCCTTCCCCTTGCTGGAGCGGCTGCACGTCATACGGCCGCTGGATCATCGCGTGATCTGCACTGTACTCACGCTGCTACAGGACAACCCGACACTGACCCTGGGCTGCAACATTTCCGCGCTCAGCACCGTGCTCGACAACGATTGGGATCAGTTGCTGGAGCGTTTCTCCAGCGATCCCGAGGTGACCAGCCGCCTGGTCATCGAAATCACCGAAAGCGCCGTGCCACCCAGCCACCGTAGCGCGGTCGATCTGGTTCATCGCCTGCGCCATGCCGGCTGCCGGGTAGCAGTCGACGACTTCGGTTCGGGCTTCGGCACATTGTCGTTCATTCAGCAAAGCCAGCCGGACATCATCAAGATCGACCAGAGCTATATACAACGCGCGCGTAATAGTACTCAGGGCGAGAAAACGCTCAAGTATCTGCTGGAACTGTGCAAGACATTGGCCCCCTGCGTAATAGTCGAAGGCGTCGAAACCTCTGCCGATTTAAATCTGGCGAAAAGTCTCGGCAGCTATTGGGTGCAAGGTTATTTATTCGGGCACCCAACAGCCGACTTGAGCGGAATGCAAGGCTCTTCTCGCATCACTAATTAACCGACGTGGCCACCGATATAAAAGTTGATCACTCAATCAACTTTTATCGCCTATCCATAAATCATCACACTGCTTTTCACGAGGTCGCCATGTTACTGAGAAAGATGAAGATCGGTTGGCGTGCGGCTGCCAGCTTCTCCATGCTCGCACTGCTGGTATTGATACTGGGCTGGATCACCCTGACGCAAATGTCACGCATGGACGATATGTCCGACGCCATCGAAGAAAAGTGGTTTCCCTCGGTACTCGCGCTGGATGAAATGAACATGAGCGCAGCGAGGATTCGTGCGCTGACGTTGCGCATTTATATCTCCCGCAATGCCGAAAAGCGCAGCACCGACCTGGCTGCTCTCGAACAGGCGAAGAAGGATCTGGCACGCGTCGAGCAAACGTACGCCACCTTCATCACTTCGACCGAAGAACAGGCAGCCTTTGACAGCTTTCGCAGCAACCGAGAACGCTATATGGCCAGTCAGGCCGAGGTGATGGAAGCGATTCTCACCGGTAACGACATGCAGGTCAGCCAACTGGTAGAGGGCACACTGAGCGAAACGGCCGACGATCTGACGGCATCGATGCGAGAACTGATGCTGCTCAACAAGGCTGGCGCCGGCAATGCCTCGGCGCAGAGTGAAGATGCCTACGACAACGCCAGGCATATCGTGCAGACCGCCGTTGCCGTGGCCATGCTGCTGACGGTAGTACTCGCCCTGCTGTTCACGCGCAGCATCGTCGCGCCGCTGAACATGGCGGTGAGCATGGCCGATGACATTGCCGCCGGTGACCTCAGCCGTGAAATCAGCGACGAGGGCCAGGATGAACCGGCACAGTTGCTGGCCGCACTCGCCAGCATGCGTAACAGCCTGCGCGACACCATTCAGCAGATCGCAGACTCGTCCAGCCAGCTGGCATCTGCCTCCGAAGAGCTGCATGCCGTCACCGAGGCCAGCACACGCGGGCTGCACCAGCAGAGCAACGAGATCGAGCAGGCCGCCACTGCAGTCAACCAGATGACCGCCGCCGTGGAAGAGGTGGCGCGCAACGCCGTCAGCACGTCCGAGGCCTCACATGAAAGCAATCAGAGTGCGTGTCGCGGCCATTCCCAGGTTGGCCAGACGATCGACTCGATTCGCCTGCTGACTCAGGACATCGGTACCACTGGTGAAGAGGTCGGTCGCCTCGCGGGCAATGTGCGCAATATCGGTCAGGTCATCAACGTGATCCGTGCCATTGCCGAACAAACCAACCTGCTGGCGCTCAACGCGGCCATCGAGGCTGCACGGGCCGGTGAGCAGGGCCGTGGCTTCGCCGTAGTGGCCGACGAGGTGCGCGCCCTCGCCCACCGTACGCAGCAATCGACCGGTGAGGTCGAGCAGATGATCGCGCTGATTCAGAAAGAGACCGAACAGGCCGTGCAGGCGATGGACGACAGCATGCAGCGCACCAATTCAACACTCGACCTGGCCCAGGCCGCCGGGCAAGCGCTGGAGGAAATCACCCAGTCCATCGGCGCGATCAACGAACGCAACCTGGTGATCGCCAGCGCCTCGGAACAACAGGCGCAGGTAGCGCGCGAGGTGGATCGCAACCTGGTCAACATTCGCGACCTGTCGCAACAAAGTTCGGCCGGCGCCGATCAGACCACCGCCGCCAGCCAGGAGCTGTCACGCCTGGCAGTCGACCTCAGCACGCTGGTGACGCGCTTTCGGTTGTGACGCCACAACCCGACTGTCTTTCAACTACTTGGGCTCAAGGGCAAGTGTGATCGCACTTGAGTCCGTGTCAGCGCATGCAGGGCGAGCCACCTCGCTTAGCGGCTAAGCATGAAGGTTTCAAACTCGAGATCGTCCAGCGCCTCATTGAGACGGTACAACCCCAGGAGCACGCACAGCAGCAGCGACAGGGTGAAACCATAGCCGAAGAAAGTCGGGCCGAGCATCTGGCTGAACAGGGTCAGCGCACCGTTTGCCAGGACGAAGAGAACGCAGAGTTCAAGGACGATGGCGCGCTTGTCCAGATAGAAGAACACGTTGAGCAAGGCCATGAACACTACCTGAATGCTCACGCCGATCACGTCGATGTAGAACAGCGGCAGGTAGTAGTGCGAGATACCCAGCCAGGACAACAACTGCGGCGCGAGCAGAAACAGCAGAACCAGGGTCAGCCCCTGAACCTTGCAGATTTCCATCAGGCCCTGGCGAATCGCCAGAATCATCTGCTCCTTGAGCCAGCCGATGTGCTGCAGGGTTTCCCCGCCGCGAATCGCGTCATAGACCCGCTCGTACCACTCGGCAAAGTCGGTTTCGATGCGCACCAGGAATACAGCCATGCCGGGGATGATCGACAGGTAGGCGAGGAAGATCGGTAGGTCATAGAGGATTGACGCCCGTAGCGGACCGATCACGGCTTCGGAAGTCGAAGGGTTGAACCAGAAGATGAACTTGTCGATCCAGATGCCCAGGTTGTAGCAGAGCCCTGTCAGCAACAGGCTGCCGAATACCTGGCGACGCTTGAGAAAATCGAACGCGACCAGGCGCTCGGCCGGATACTCGCGAAGGATGTCGAACAGGAAGATGAACAGTAGGCTGGAGTGACCGATCAGCAGGCCGAGCAGCAGGCCGTCGATATTGAGAAAGCGCAGCAGATAGGCCGAAGCAACCATCAGCGAGTAGCCGAGGAACATCACCCCGAGAATGCGGTTGTAGGCCTTCATCCCGGACAGGAAGATGATCACCAGCCACAGGTTGCACAGCACCACGAAGTTGGCCATCACCAGCAGGCGATAGGAAAACGACTGATCGAACAGCAGGCCCAGCACACAGATCGCCAGCAGCCCCGAGACGATCGTCACCAGCAGCAGGATGCCCACCAGGTTGGGCAGGATCAGATCCAGGCGTTTCTCGAACAGCCGGTCGGAGACGAAGCGGGTGAAGAACAGCTGCAGCCCACCAGTGAGGATCAGCGAGGTGGCCATCAGATACGTCACGGTGACCAGGAACTGACCGATCAGCGTTTCCGGCAGCACCGCCCCGAGGCTCAGTACACCGATGAGCATCACGCTGATGATCGACAATACCCACGGGCCGGAACTGATCAGGCCGGCATACAGGTAGGCGCGCATCGTCGAGGTGTAGGAGTCCTTGGACAGGATCTTCCTCAGTTCAAAACCTATGCCCGCCATTTACGCGCTCTCCGTGCCTTCGCGATACAACTCGCGATAGCGCGCGAGCATCAGTTCTTCGGTGTAGTAACGTCGCACGCGCTCCAGGCCGACGGCCTGGGCCGCCTTCCAGCGTTCGGGATTGCGTAACAGCGAAAGGATGGCGCGCGAGGTAGCCTGTGGGTCGGCAATTGCTACCACCTCCCCAGCCGAGCCAAGCTGACGATCCTCCTGCGTGGAGCCTTCGACCAACTCGCGGCAGGAGCCTACGTCACTGGTCACCACCGGCGTGCCGGCCGCCCAGGCCTCGAGCACCACCAGCGGCTGCGCCTCACTGATCGAGGTCAGCACCATTACGCCCAACTGCGGTACGACTTCGCGCACCTGACGGAAGCCGAGAAAGCGCACCTTGTCCTGCAGCCCCAGACTGGCCACCAGGCTGTGGCACTCGGCCGCGTAATCCGGATCTTCTTCTTCCGGACCCACGATCCAGCCCTCGGCTTCGGGTATGACGCTGACCACACCACGGATGGCGCGGATGAAGGTTTTGACGTCCTTGATCGGTACCACCCGCCCAACCAGGCCGGCTACCGGTGGTACGCCTTCTGGTCGGCTGAGCAGTGCCTGATCCCAGCTGGCCAGGTCGATGCCATTGGGGATCACCCGAGTACGCTCCTCGGGAGCGCCATCGAGAACCTGACGTCGCCTGTTGCCTTCGTACAGCGCGATGATGGAGTGTGCAGATCGGTAGGTGATCAGCCCGATACGTTCGAAGAAGCGGATCCACAGTCTGCGGATGTAGCTGACCTCCGCATCGAGGCCGGTGCTCAGGCGCTCGTCGGGACTTTCGGCGATCCAGCCCGCCTGCGCCAGATCGATCTTGCGCTCCTTGGTATAGATGCCGTGCTCGCTAAGCAGGTAATAACAGCCCCAACGGCGCTGCAAAACGCTGCCCAGCATGCCCGCGTAACCAGTGGAGATCGAGTGCAGCATACGTGCGCGCGGCAGCGTTCTGGAGACCTCCGCAAGCATGAACAGCGGCGCCTGCATGGAGCGCAGCGTCCAGAAGTAATTGACGAATGACGGATCGGCGCAGTGTTGGGTATATCCATCGACGATGGCATCCCAGCTGGCACGACTTTGCAGGAAGGCCTCACGGCCGATGCGCCCGGCCGCCAGGGTGTCGACGAATGCATCACCCTGCTCAGCGCTGGGCTCCTCCGGGTTGTGCAGGAATCGATGCACATCCAGCATCAGCTCGGCCAGCTCTGCGCTCGCACGGGTACTGGTGGTGGGAATCGAACTCCAGGAGTCTTCGAGGAAATGCTCCTGAATGTGCACCACGTTGTCCGGGATGGCGTAATGGCGCTTGCCGTAGGCCTCCTTCTGACCACCGATGAACAACACCGAGAAGGTCAGGTCAGGCAGCCCCAGGATCAGCTGATTGATCCAGCTCGACACGCCCCCGCGCACATAGGGCCAGGTTCCCTCGAGCAACAGGCAGACATCGACGCTCTGTACGTCGGGAACAACGGATTTCTCACTCATAACCAGTATCTTGCCAATGCCGCGAAGGGAGGACGTTGCAACAGCTCGGCCGGCATAGTCGCCAGCATTTGCGGGATGTCCGCATAGCGTTGCCGCAGGAATGCGATCTCGGCCCGATAAGGCGCCAGCTGCACCGCATCCATCCCGGCCTGCCCCGACTGGTCGAACTGCGCCAACGCCTCATCGAGATTGCCCTGTTCCATGGCGATACGCCCGGCCAGCAAGTGCAGTTCGCCACCCGAGTTGCCTTGCAGCGCCGCCATCACATGGCTCCAGGCTTGCTGCAACACGTGCTCCAGAACACTGCCCTGAGCCAGGCCGACATAGGCGAGCTCCCAGTACCAACGCGCCAGTTGCCCATGCAGGGCGAACTTGCGGTCCGTGCTGACGCTTTCCATGTCAGCCAAGGCGTGTTCGATACGCTGGTTGATTCGGCTTTCACGTTGATCGAGCATCGAGTAGGCCAGCAGACGCACGTCGTCAGATGGATCACGCAGCGCCAGCTTGAGAATCGGGATGGCTTCCTTGCTACGCATGCGTCGTGTCGCGAAGATCGCAGTCAAACGCTGATCGGGGTCACGTGCATGACGCAGCACGTCCTGAAGGCCACCATCGCTGAACATCAACTCCTGCTTGCGCTCGCGCGGCCGGAAAGGCAGCTCGGGAACGGCGGTCGCCTCCCAGGACTGAACCTTGCGCTTGCGCGGCAAGTAGAGGGCCGGAAACAGCGCCAGCGCTACGCCGATCATGCCGATCAAAGGGATGAAGAATGAGACGCTGAAAATGAACAGCAGGCTCCAAGGCAAGGGGTAGCGATAGCGGCGCGGCAGCAGCAGCCAGATTCCGGCAGCCAGCATGGCGCTTCCCAGGCCATGCGCGGAGGCATAGAGCAACGCAGCCTGATGAATCGGGAGATCGCTGACCGCACTGGCCCAGCTCCCGACCTCAAGCAGCGCAGCGCCGCTAAATAGCCACTTGCTGATCATTCAATGCGCACTCGTTGAAGAGGAAGTGTCTCAAGGCATCCCGCTCATCACCGCCCTCGAACAGGAACTGATGCGTCTGTACACCGAGCGAATCAAAATCTCGGCCCTGGCCAAAGCGCTCTGCAAAAAGCTGGCGGATACGCACCAGATATCCCTGCGCGCCCTCACCCGAGGTCAGCGGCAGCAGCACCAGCACCAGGCGACTGCCGCGACCGTTGATGACCTTGAGCTGGACATCAAGACCGCGCTGGCTGCCTTCCAGAAGACGCTGAACCTCTTCTCCGTTTTCCTCGGAGAGTTCGAACGCATATAGGCTGGCCGGCAGGGCATGGTCGCGCGCATCGGACAGCGAGCGCTTGAGCAGTTGCGAGTAGTGCTGGGCATCGGCATCTGGCAGTTGCAGCGCCTGCGCATCGCTCATCAACAGATCGGCGATATGCCCGGCGAGAATCGCCAGCAGGCTGAAACTGCGCTCATGGAACATGAAGAACGGCATCTGCTGAATCGCCAGCACTGCCAGAATGCGGTCTTCGGTATCGATCAACGGCACACAGACCTGCAACGCGGAATGCCGGACACCCTCGCCGCGATCCAGCACCTCGGAACGCACACTGACCAGCTCGCCGCGCTGCAGGCACTGGCGCAACAGCACATCGTTGCCGTTCAGCTCGCCCATTTCCCCTAGTGTGGCCAGCGCTCGGGGGTCGACTTGAGCGTTGTCCGTGACCCGATAGAGCCCCGCCACTCGCAACGAACCGTATTGGGCAAGCAGGGAGATGACCGTATCGGCCAGGGTCTTCAGGGCGTCGCGATCACCAGGCAAGGCACGCAGCTGTTCGCGCAAGCTCAGGAGTGAGCTGCGCAGACTCTGGTCGTTGCCCGCTACACGTTGCTCCAGGCGATCATGCGAGATGCGCAGGATATGGTGGGAGCGGGTGAACTCATCGAGCCGCAGCTGGCGATACTCGTTGGCCAGACTGAGTCGCTCGAGGCGGCGCTCCCAGATGTCGCGGAACTCACCGACCAGCATGCTGCAGAGCAACATGCCGACGATGAAGGACGCCGGGATGTCCAGATAGAGCTCCCACCCCGACAGCCGAAACACGAACAGCGCAGCAATCAGCAATGCGGCGCTGAACAGCCCCTGCAGGAATCCGTAACGAACGCCGAGCAGGATCGGTACGAGAATCATCCAGGGGAACGACGCCACCACGAGCAGGGGGTCGTCCGGCGATAGCCAGTAGCCGAAACCTAGGGCGAGGAGGCTCAGCAGACAGGTTTCCCACCAGGAAACACGGCCACTGGCCCTCGGCGCAAGAATGAAATCCTTGTGGGCAGACTGCATCGTCATTACTCGAAGTCGAGGTTACCGACCAGCTCACGCAGCACCTTCTGCGCCGCCCCCGCCAGACTCTCGCGCGACCAACCCGCACGGGCGCCGCTCGAGCTCCAGACCACACGGCCGGTCGCCGGCTCCAGCACCTGCAGGCTGACGCCCACGGCGGGTTCGCCATCGAGGCCATTCTTGTACTGCCACTCCTCGACGCTACCGGTGATCACGTAAGCCAGACGCTGTTGGCGCGCCCAGTCGAGCGCCTGGATCTGGCGCTCACGGTCGTCCTGCAGCAACAGGTCCTGACGCGGCGCCTGAGGATACATCAGCGGACGCACGCCCTCTTCGGCCAGGATGCTGATCAGGATCTGCTCTGCGCGCTCACCGGCCTGCGGAGTCTGGGCGTAGTTGACCAGTGGCGCGACGCCCCAGGCAGCGTTGCGCGGCAGCGTCTGACCACTTTCGCGGGTGAAGCTCGAGCACCCGGTCGCGAGTGCTGCAATGACCACCAGGGTCAGGCAACGGATGATTTGCATCGTCATTCCTCCTTTGAGAATCCTTGCTTAGCGCCCAAAACGGGTGCTGTAGGTAATACCCATGGACCCGCCGGCATCACCCTCTCCACCACGGGGGGCGGATTGATAGCCGAGGGTCACAGCCAACTCGTCATCACCGAACAACTCGACGCCAACCCCCAGGTTGATGCCGTAGTTGAACTGCTTTTCCGTCCACTGCCAGCCGGCAATGGTGTCGACCATCCAGGTGAACTGTGGACGGGTTCTATTCAGTGCGCCGGGGAAGCCTCGACGCCAGGTGCTGGCGACGTACACCTGGCCGTAACGATCCTGCATGAGCTCCTCGCCCAGGATCGTCGCCCCCGGCGTGGTATCGAAGGGTATGTAGGCGCCTCCGTTGGCGCTCAGAAGCTCACTGGGAACCTCGCTCTCGACACTGTTCTTCTGGTAATCGAGGCCGGTACGCAGCAGCCAGGAAGGGTCGTCGAAGAACAGCATGTGCCCCCACTCGACGGATACGCCATTGCCAGTGCCGAGCGCATCGCCGCTTCTCGAGCTGTAGCGGCTGTGCGTGATCGACCAGCTCAGCTGGTCACGCGCGGAAAAGCCGTGTTGACCTCTCAGGCCCAGGCCGTCACGCATACCCAGGGCGCGCAATAGCCCGGTGTCATCGGCTTGCCTGTGCCAATCCACGGCGAGGCCCAGCTCATCTCGCGAACTCAGACGCCAGGTCCGCTCAACGCCCAGGCCATGGCGGTCATCGTCATCGCGCAGACTGCTGTCGAGGTACAGACTCAGATCGCCATCGGAAAGCTCTCGACGGGTATGCAGCTTGAGATTGCGCTCATTACCCATCACCGCGCTGTCCAGGTTGGCGCTGTCGTAGCGCATCTGGTCGAGCTGCAGATCGGCATACCAGTCGTCGCCCAGATTGCGCGCAACGCGCAAGCGAGGTCCGGAGATATCCAGGTCGCCGAAGTCCATCTTCTGCCATCCCAGCTGAATACCCTGCGGTGAGCGCTCCAGCATACCGGTGGCCTGATAGAGCAGTTGCTGGCGAATGGATACCGGTTGCTCATCGCCCTGGGCGCTGAGCGCAGTGGCCAATGCCTCGCCGTCATGCCCAAGGCGAGCGAGAACCTCGACCTGATGTGCTACGTCCAGGCCGCCGCGCTGCAGAAGACGCTGCATCTGCTCACGGTTATCGCTGCGCAGCGCCTGCTGAATCTGATCGTAGTTACCTGGCTCAAGGCCACGCGCAGCACCCCACGCCAGCCAGTCGTCCTTGAGTGCCGCCTGGTTGCCCGCGTCCAGCCGCTCGAGGAAATGTTCGAACCAGAGTTGCAACGTCGCCTGTTCGCCGTTCCACAACTGCTTGGCTTGCGACAGCGATACCAACGAGCCCTGGCTACCGGCGAGCAGGCGCAGATACATGGCATAACCTTCCGGTGTAGCGATGATGCGCGAACGGTCCATATCCTTGAGCAATTGGCGACGCAGGCGCCAGGCCAGGTCGGCATAACCAGCAGCCTCGGCAGCATCGGCGTAAGCAGCCAGCGCCAAACGATCAGATGGATTGGACTTGAGGTGCTGACGGAACCAGAGCAAGGCCTCGCGAGTGTTGTTGAGCATCATATGGCCGGTCGCATAGGGCAACCACAGACGACTGTCAGCCACAGCCCGTGAGCGCCATTGCGGCAGCAGCGCTGCAAGGACATCGCGCTGGGCATTGTCGATGTAGAACCAGAGCATGCGCTGACGTACCAGGTTGTCTTCCGGGAACTGGGCCAGAGCCTGCTTGTAGAACGCGTTGGCCTGTTCGTATTGCCCATCCTGGGCGGCGAGCGCAGCACGGGCGAGCCAGTACTGCGAACTGCTACGGCCCGCCGGCGACTGCTCCGCTTCAGCCAGGAGCGCTCTGAGCGTATCCCAGTCACGCAAGGTTTCGGCCAGTTGCAATGCCACTGTCAGCCGCGCCACCCTGCCGGTGCGCCGCCAACTTTCAACAAGGACCTGCAGGGCACGGCGCGGCTCTTTGTCCCAGTAGATCCTTATCAGACGATCTTCATCATCCCGGCCCAACGGCACGTCGAGGCTGACAAGACGCTCGTAAGCCGCACGAACATCGGCATCCCGCTCAAGTTTCCAGGCTAGGTCAGCGCGTAACTGCCAGTACTGCGGGTCATCCACCGCGCTGTCGTCCACGGCGGTCAATACCGCCCAGGCCTTCTCAGGCTGAAAGAGGTTCCAATACACCTTGGCCCAGCGGATACGATCTTCGGTGGTGAGGCTCGTGCGCTCAGCCATGCTGGCCCAGAGCTCAGCTTCCTTGTCGAGCTGCTGGGTATTCTCCAGCAGCATGCGCAGGCGCTTACGAGCAAACAGATGATTGGGGTAGCGCTGCAGATAAGCCCGTAGCCATGACTCTGCGTCTTCAGGAGTGCCGCGGACCTCATGGCTGTATACCAGGGTGTCGACCTCCTGATCCGTCATCTGCCGCTGACGGTCGATGGCCGAGAGCGTACTGACCACCTGATCGAAATCGAACAGCTGCAATGCATAGCGCCAGACACGCTCACGCATGGCCGGGTCTTCCTGATGAGCCAGCATCTGTACCCAGTAATTCAATGCCTGCTGGGTATGCCCGGTCCATTCTGCCAGGCGTGCCAGCTCCGCCATCAACTCGAAGTCATCGGGAGCCTGCGCCAGCAGTTGCGGCCCGAGCTGCCAGGCACGCTCGATGGCACCGGATGCCAGACTTAGGCGGAAATCGGCGTTGAGTGCCCGATGATCATCGGACTTCAGGTTCAACCAGTGCTGAACGAAGGTCTCGGCAAGATCGAAGCGCTGCGCCGCCTGTGCAGCGTCCACACCTTCGGCAAGCCAATCCAGCGATTCCTGCTCGGCATTCAGCTCACCAAGATGCTGAGCCAGCAGCTCCGCGGCCTGCGCAGAGTGGTTTGCGGCGCGCAAGGCATTGAATGCCTCACGCAGGTACTCGACACGCTTTTGCGCATCCGGCTCCGCCGCGGCCAACTGCAGGTAGAGTTGCGCAGCCCCGCTTTGGTCATTGTTCGCCAGGCTCCACAGGGCGGCCTCGTCCAGCCAGTGAGTGCGTCGCTCGGCATCACGCTCGGCGAGCTCCTTGTAGGAGCTCACGGCCACATCCAGACCACCGATCTCCAGCGCATAACGCGCGGTGCGCTCCAGCATGGAGTTATCCAGGTCAGCGATGTTCAGCGCCCGCAACTCATCGATCAGCTGCGCACGCTGCGCGTCGCTGATACCGTCCGGATCGGCCTGAGCCCTGAGGATATCCAGCATCACCACATAGAATGGGGTAATGGCCGAAAGACGGCCTTGCAGCTGTTCGAGGTACTCGCGGGCACGCTTGAAGTCACCGACCTGAATCAACTGATCGATCAGCCTCAGCCGCAGTTGGTCATCCTCGGGGTGTGCCTTGATCAGCAGCTCGGTATAGCTGATGGCCACAGCATCAGGCGCCGAATCGGCGGCCGGTAGGAATACATCCTCGCTCTTGTAGGACAGGGCCAGCAGCGCAATCACGAAGAGCGCGACAAGCACGATCATCCATGGGTTGAGCAGGCGCGTCTGGCGCTCACGTTTATTAGTTGCAGATAAGCTTTCCATCTCTCACCCGCTTCATTGGCAACTCGAAGTGCCAGATACCCTTGTCAGCCTTCGCCTGAAAGCGACTGCTCCCCACCTGAACCTGACACGCCCTGTCCGAGCGAACGCTGAACGTCAGCGGAAACTCTCCCTCGAAGGAAAACGTGACGTTTCTGTCATCGTTGTAACGCCAGGCAGTCAGCGGGATGTTGGCCTCCTCAAGAGACGGACGCGGATCACGCGTTTCGCGCAGCGCCAGCACGGCCTCAGATCCACTGAGGTGCACGTACCGCCCCTGCGGCAGATCTCGCACGCCCGCAACGCCCTCGGAGCGAGACAGGTCGGGCCAGCCCAGAGCCGGGTCGAGACGCAGCGTGCGCATGCCCATGAGTCCCCTGACCAACCACGCGCCATCGCTACGTTTGGCCAGGCTCGCTCGGTAGAGGCCCTCTACCCGCTTGATGTAATCGCTCATCCACAGCGACAAGGGCTGGCTGTCGACCATGGCCTGATAGGTCTGCTTCATCACCCGAATGGAGGCCTGCTTGGTCCCCGAGTAGAAGTGGTAATACAGGTGAAAGCCTCGCAGGCGGCGTGGGCTGTCGGTCAGCGCGAAGGTTTCCTGTACGCCACGAAAACCGTAGTAGGGACCTGTCCATAGATTCGTATAGACGTTCTCGTTGATCACCGGCGCGTAGAAGTGCAAGCCTCCGGAGGTCGGACGAATCAAAGGATAGAGGCCGGTCAGCGAAGGGTAGGCATTGGTCAGAACCGTATTGCCGCCATTGACGTTGGGCAGACCGCTGTCATACGCCAGCTTGAGCGTCTCGGCACTGGGCATGGCATCACCCGACCAGAAGATCATCTTCACCGGCTTCTCAGGCGTGGTCAGGCGCTGGTTGATGTAGTCGCGCGCGCCCACGACCTCGCGCTGCATGTCCAGCGTCTTGTAGCCCGGAATGGCCATCATGTAGCCGTACTGCGCCTCGAAGTCTTCACGTTGCGATGACTTCTCCGGCTGCCAGAAGAACGGGTGACTGAAGGTATGGCTAGCGACCTCGACCTTGGGATCGGCAAAGATCTTGCGGGCGATCGGCTCCAGCTCACGAGCCAGGTGCGGATACATGCCCTTGGGGCCGACCTCGCCTTCGATCACCGACACCGAAGTCAGCAACGGATAGGGGGTAATGAAATCATCCAGTACCTGGATACCGGAGTAGGGAGTACCGGTTACTTCAGCGCGCGAAACGAAACCATCACCATCGAGGTGAACGGTGGCGATACGTCGACCGTTTTCCGTCGTCGTGTCGGGTCTGGGGATGGAAGGCAAGGCAAAGGCGCGCTGGAGGAAAGCGAAGGGGTCGACGATCCAGCGACGGTGATCCAGCCCTTCCTCGAATACATAGGGAGTCAGCACGTATCCGCCCCAACTGCCCGTAGCGACAGGTACATAGCGCCTCTCACCGCTACGCAGAGCCACAGCGGCCTGGCTCACATCAGGATTGGTAACCGTCAGCGCCGGCAGCTCCCGGGTACGCAAGCGCATGGGCGCCTCGAACCCACCGACCAGCGCGGCATCATGCGATTCCAGTACGGCGTCATCGGCAATTGGCTGCGATAGGGTGCGAATACCAAGACGGCTGAGCAGGCTGTCGTTGTCCAGCGGCAGACCGGAAAAGAAAGCCAGCGGTACCTGTTCATCGAGCCGTTTGTTCAGCCAATCCTCGAAGATGTCGCGCTTCTCCGGGGCGCCACTGGTCATCCAGACCACGACGCCGGCATACAGTCCCTTGAGCGAACGCTGCGGCAACGAGGCGTCGGCAGGCCAGTAGTCGACGCGATAGCCCAGGTACTCGAGCAACCCACCAAGATAGATATGGCCGGGGTTATCCTCGACCTCGCCTTCCCGAGGGTCATAGACCAGACCGATACGGCGGGGCTGGACCTCGATGGAACTCATCCCCAACGCATTCAATTCAGGCGACGTGATGTAGGGAATGAAGCCCTCACGAACCAGGCGAGCAGCAAGTTCGCGTGACTCCTTGCGCTGCTCTGGGGGCAGGTATTCGATCGCCACGACCGGAATGCCTTTTGACCGCGCGTCATCGAGGTGCGGCAGCAACCAGTCGCGATCACTTTGCGGCACCTGGCGATAACCGCCACTTGCGGCGTCCCACCCTGCATAGAGGGACTCTACGGCTACGGCAGAAGCCACGCCCGGCAGCTCGGGTAGAACATCGAAGCCGCGATTGAAGAACAACTTGAGCTCGGGCTCGCGACGATGCATTTGCTGCAGAAGACTTTTCAGAGCAACGCGCTGAGGCTCCTGAAAAGCTTTGGGTTGGAGGTGAAAGCTGTCCAGTGTATCGAGAAAAACACCGTCGTAACCTTGCCCTTTCAGAGCACTGGCTCGGCCAAGGAGATAGTCGCGCCAGGCAGACGCATCGAGATCCATGACCTGACTGTTCCAGGCATTGTTTCTGATGCTGCTGGCAGCGCTCGCCAAGCCAGCCGCAGCGATATCGCCATGGTATTCACCGACCGACAGGTAAGCGAACACCGTGCGCCCCTGGGCCTTGAGATAAGCGAGGTCGGAAGCGGAGACATGTCCGGGCTCAACAACCACCCACTCGAACTGTGAAAGTTCGGGAAGCGGTGGCTCATCGGCGTACCAGAAAGCTACGCTGGAGGGCTGGGCAAGTGCTGTGCTAGCGAAAAACGCAACGGCCAGGCTGAAAAGCCCAGCTATTCCATTTGAGAATTTCAACTGATCAACCCACTGAACTGGAAAGCGTTGGCACGCCTACTTCTCTCGGAAACCTCCGGTGAGGCCTCCCCCCGTCACGTGCTGAAACTCTAGTCGACCCCTGGGCTTTGAGCACAATCGTGACACTTATATGTATCGGCATTGAATCAGCCCAACCAACAGACTGTCAATTTTCCGATAAAAATCCCAGACAGATGGCACTAAGCCTTCATGGAACGTCAATTAAATGTCCAGCCAAAGAGGACGAGCCCGCCGCAATACTGGCTTATCAATATCGATTCAGGAAGCCTTGCACGAGAGCCCACACCTCTTTGACTTTTCATGACGGAGAGGCAAATCACACGCCTTTCGTACCGTTGCTCACAACGGCGCGCTGGCCTGCATTGAGGCGCGCTGGGCGAAGGCCTGCTGAAAGGCGGCCAGACCCGGATGTGCAGCGCGCCAGTCGAGATCGGCGAAGCGGAAGTCCAGGTAGCCCAGCGCGCAGGCGACGCCAATCTGCGCCAGGTCGAGCGGGCCCTGCAGTTGTTCGACCTGTCGTTCCAGCTCTGCCAGGGCGCGCTGCACCTTGCCCAACTGACCATCCAGCCAGGCTGGCCATTGCAACTCCGCTGGCCGCGCTGCCCGTTCGTAGCGCGCCAGCAGGGCCGCGTCCATCAGGCCGTCGGCCAGTGCGGCCAGGCGCAGCACCTGCCAGCGCGACGCGCCGCTAGGCAGCAGCTTCGCCCCCGGATGCAGGGTGTCGAGGTATTCGCAGATCACCCGGCTGTCGTAAAGCGCCTCATCGCCATCGGTCAGCAGCACCGGAATCTTGCCCAGCGGATTGAGGGCATTGACCCGCTCATTGAGCGTGGTCGGCAGTACGGCAGTGTCGAGCAGTTCGATTCGATCCAGCAGGCCGGTTTCCGCGGCCAGCACGCGAACCTTGCGGGCGAAGGGTGAAGCCGCAGCGTAGATCAGTTGCATGCGCGTGTTCCTGTGTCGTGTTGTGATGAAGCGGGTGGAGGCCTTAGGCTGTTCGCCACCTCAACCGGTGTAAATATCCCATGGTCATCGAGAAAAAGATCAATACGGCGTCCGTGAGTCTGAAATCGCTGGATCCGCTCGACCATAGCCTCGAGCTGTTGCATTTCGGTTTCCGCGGCCTGACGGTGGAGGCCGACCGCTTTCTCGACGCTCGCGGGTTGTCTCGTGTTCACCACCGCATTCTGTATGTGATCGCCCGCGCCGATGCAATCAGCATTGGTGAGCTGGCCACCACTCTGGGCGTCAGCAATCAGGCGCTGCATCGCCCCCTGTCGCACCTGTTCGAGCAGGCCCTGGTGCAGTACACCCGCGAACCAGGTCGGCATCGCTTCAAGCTGCTGGCCCTGAGCGAGGCAGGCACGACGCTGGAGGCCGAAGCCACCGAGCTGGAGCGGCGCACCCTGCGCGAGGCACTGGCCACTACCGACGCCGACGGTCAGGACGCCTGGCGCCGAGTGATGTTGGCGCTGGCCGGACAACTCAACTGAGCACGCTCAAGTGATGCGCTCGCGCACCACGATGCACTTGGTCAGCGGCTGAATCAGCGCCTGCGGCGCCTCCTCCCAGCCCACCACCTGCGGGTTGACCAGCAGCGGGTCGCAGCAGCCGCTGTGCACCAGATCCAGCACCTTGGGGATGTGTTGCTGCACGCTGCAGGCGCCGACCGAGAAGGTGACGTCGCGCAGATACATGTCGAACAGCGGAATCTTCGGGTCATCGAAGATGATGCCGATGCACGAGCAATGCCCGCCGGGCGCCAGCGCCAGCAGCCCACGGCGCAACGCCTGATGATCACGAGTGGCGGAAATCACCAGGTCATAGCTGCGGTCGAGGTCGCGCTCCGCCAGGTCGACACCGGCGCCACTGCGCGCGGCAAGCTGCTGGCGCAGCGGATGATCGTCGAGGTAATCCACGCTGCCCGCCCCGGCCGCCCGCGCCATCTGCACGGCGAGCACGCCGAGGCTTTCCGTGCCGCCGACCACCAGCACACGGGCATCCTTACGGGTGGCCAGCGGCCGGCTGGCGGCCACCCAGGCATCGGTGAGGTTGTCACTGGCGCTGGACACCGCCACGGGGTCGAGTCCCTCCGGCAATGGCACCAGCATGGCGTCGGCAAACGGCACCATCACCAACTCGGAGAACAGCCCACCCCAGTGACCGCCAGCAGGCACACCGTAGGCGGCCATGCGCGGCACTGCCGTGCAGGCGCTGGAGCGCCCGACCAGGCATTGGGCACAGCTGCCGCAGGCGACCTTCCAGGGCACCGAAACCAGATCGCCACGGCGCAGTTTGCGCACGGCCGAGCCCACCTCCAACACCTCGGCCACACATTCGTGGCCCAGCGCGAAGGGCGGCTCGAACGGTGTGGTACCGGCGATCAGGCGTCTATCCAGGTCACAGGAAGCCGAGGCGATGGGCCTGACCAACGCACTGGCCGCAGTAGCAAGTTGTGGATCGGGCGCCTCGACCCAGGCGAGCTTTCCGGGACCCTGAACAATGAGCTCCTTCATGCCATGGCCGCTCCGATGACGAAGGTGGTGGTGGCCTTGGCGCACAGCTTGCCCTGCGCATCGAGGATGTGCGCGTCGCAGATCGCCAGGCTGCGGGTGCGCTCGACCACCCAGCCGCGCACCTGATAGACCTCGCCAGGGCGCAGCGGGCGCACGTACTTGACGTTGAGATCCACCGTCGAGTGCGGCACGTCCGCCTCCAGGGTGGAGAACAGCGCCAGCGCCGCGGCGCCGTCCAGGCAGGTGGCCGCGAAACCGCCATGCACGGCCCCGGCTGGGTTCAGGTGACGCTGATCCGGACGGCCCTCCAGAGTGATGCTACCCGCCTCCACCTGCACCGCATGGATGCCCATGGTCTCGCCGATGGACGGCGCCGGCAGCTCGCCGCGAATCAGGGCTTGTAGGGCCTTCAGGCCGGAGGTCGCGGGTAGCGAGGCGAAATCGTTCATGGCGGTACTCCTCAAACAGGAACGGCGCAGGCATTGACCTTTACCGATACAGGACTGCCCGTACGGTAGCCCCTGCCCACCAATCACATCAACATTATTGAAATGACAAACAAGGGGGCATTCCAGACATTGCCGTCTGCAACCAAAGTCGCACCTACCAATCACCGCTGACCGACATGGATGCGGCACAATCAGCCACCGCTGGAAAAGGACAACAGCCGATGCTGATCGATGAAGAACTGACCCTGAAAAAGCTGGAGGTCTTTCTCGCCTTCATGCGCAGCGGCAACCTGGCGCGTGCCGCCAGCGAGCTGCAGACCAGCAACGTCAGTGTGCACCGCGCCATCCATTCGCTGGAAAGCGCGCTGCGCTGCCCGCTGTTCAAGCACGAGGGGCGCAACCTGATTCCGCTGGAGAGCGCCTATGTGCTGGAAGAGAAGGCCCAGAAGCTGATCCAGGACGCCCAGGAGATGGTGCGTCTGACCCGCGAGGCGGCGGGCTTCGGCGCCGAGCGCTTCAAGCTCGGTGCGCTTTACTCGCTGACGGTGAAGACCGTGCCGCAACTGATCATGGGTCTGAAGCTGCGCCGCAGCGAGCTGAACATCGACCTGGTGCTCGGCTCCAACGTCGACCTGCTGTACAAGCTGAAGAACATGGAGCTGGACGCCATCCTGATCGCCCTCGACGACAGCGTCAGCGATCCGGATTGCGAGCAGCTGGCGCTGTTCTCCGACGACATCTTTCTCGCCGCACCCAACGACTCGCCCTTCGCCGATCACACCGAGGTGGACCTGGCAGATCTGCGCGATTCGACCTTCATCACCCTGACCCAAGGCTACGCCACCTTCCGCGATGGCGAGCGGGTGTTCCAGCAGGCCGGCTTCGAACCCAAGGTGGCGATGCAGGTGAAGGACATCTTCACCCTGCTCAGCATGGTCAGCTCCGGCGTCGGTTATGCCCTGCTGCCGGGGCGCGTGGCGGCGGTGTACGAGAACCGGGTGAAGCTGATCCCGCTGCAGGCCAAGTACCACTTGCAACAGCATATCGGCGTGGTCTTTCTCAAGGCCAAGGAGCGCGACCCCAACCTGCTGGCGCTGCTGGCCGAATGCCGGATGTATAGCCGGCAATCGTAGTCGCAAGCGTCGCCGCTGAAGCGCCTCCCACAGGGCAGCGCGTTCAGCCCGAATAAAAAGCCCGCCATGGCGGCGGGCAAAGGTCAGCCTAGAAGGCCTCGCATCAGAAAGTAGAGCAACGATGGGCCGAGCAGGCAGCCCAGTGCGGTGTAGAACGCCGCTGTCAGGCAACCGTATGGCACCAATTTCGGATCGGTTGCCGCCAGGCCACCGGCCACGCCGCTGGAAGTGCCCATCAGACCGCCGAAGATCACCGCGCTGCGCGGGTTGTTCAGGCCGATATAGGGCGCGATGAAGGGCGTCGCCACCATCACCAGAATCGCCTTGATCAGGCCGGCGGCAATCGACAGGGCCATCACATCGGAGCTGGCGCCGATAGCCGCACCGGTTACCGGACCAACGATGTAAGTCACCGCGCCGGTGCCGATGGTGGTCAGGCTGACCACGTCGGTATAACCGAAGGCCATGGCCACCCCGACACCCGCCACGAAGGAGGCGAAGACGCCGACGAACAGCGCCAGCACCCCGGCGAAACCGGCGCGCTTGAGTTCCTCGACACTGACGCCGAAACCGGTGGCGACGATGGCGAAGTCGCGCAGCATGGCCCCACCGAGCAGGCCGATGCCGGCGAACAGCGGGATATCCACCAGGCCTTTCTGGCCGCCGGTGTAAGCCCCGCCGATATAGGACAGCAGCAAGCCGAGCAGGATGGCGATAGCCGAGCCATGCAGGCGGCCCTTGGTGAATTTGTCGGAAATCCAGTACGACACCCACATGGTGATGCCGATGATGGCGAAGCCGCTGAGCAGGCCGTAGCCGGTAATGACCTTCATCAAAGATTCGTACATGGCAGTCACCGTGGCGCTTTGTTCAGGGAGGGGGCTACGTCGGCTTCAGGCTTCTTTTGCCCGATGCGGCTCAGTGCGGGGACCAGCGCAAAACCGATAGCGACGGCAGCGGTGCCAGCGAGAATCGCCATCGGGCCGCCTTTGAGGGCACCGTAGACGTTCTGCTGGGCGGCCATGGCGACCACGATGGGAATGTAGATGGCGCTCCAGAACTCCACGCCCTGTTCCGACTTGCCGGTAAACAGGCCGCGGTTTTTCAGGTAACTGCCCAGAAAGATCAGCAGGATCATGGCGATACCGACGCCGCCAACGTTGGCGGGCACGCCGATGAGTTTGCCCAGCAGTTCACCGATGAAGATGCCTGCCAGGGTGCAGAACGCCAGGAAGGCGACACCGTAGATGATCATTGTTGTTGTCCTCGTTTCGTATCGAAGTTGTTGTTTTTGTGCTTCGGTAAACGCTACGGCTCAGCGGTCGCGGCTTACCTCCTGACGCAACATGGCGTCGAGTGTATCCAGACGTGCGCCCTCGAAGGCGATTGCCTGGCCGGCGTCGAAGACACGCCGGGCGAGCCCGGTCAGCACGCCGCCGGGTGGCAGTTCCAGGTGCAGGCGCACGCCGCGTTCATAGGCGGTGACGAGCGTGGCTTGCCAGTCGACGACGCGGCTCATGTTGTAAGCCAGGTCGTCGCGCAAGGTTTCGGGATCACGGATCAGGCGTGCCGAGCTGCTGCTCAGGTAGCGCACCTGCGGTGTACGCAGCTCGACCTTGGCGAATGCCGAGGCCAACTCGCGAGCCGGTGCATCGAGCAGTTCGCAGTGCGACGGCACGCTCATGGCCAGGCGTTTGGCCATACCTGCGCCGAGGGCGCGAGCACGTTCGGCCACGGCGGCCATGGCGGCATCGCTGCCGGCGATCACCAATTGGGTTTCGGCGTTGATATTGCCCAGGTACACCGGGCCTTCGGCTTCGGCCAGCAGGCGTTCGATGCTGCCCTGGTCGAGGCCGAGAATGGCGGTCATGCCGTAGCCACTGGGGTAGGCGCGCTGCATCAGTTCGCCACGCAGGGCGACCAGGCGTAGGGCATCGGCAAAATCCAGCGCGCCGGCCACCACAGCGGCGGCATAGGCGCCGATGGACAGCCCGGCGACATAGTCCGGACGATGCCCACGTTCGCCGAGCAGTCGCGCGGTGGCGACACCGGCAATCAACAGGCAGAGCTGCACGGCACGCGTGCTGTGCAAGGCTTCGGCCGAATCCAGCAGGCGTACGTCCTCGCCCAGCGCAGCGCTGGCCTGCTCGATAGAAGCCTGCACCACCGGCAAGGCGGGCAATGCCTGGAGCATGCCGGGCTGCTGCGCGCCCTGGCCGGGGAAGGCCCAGAGCGTGCTCACGCCGCCACCTGCTGTAACTGCCACGGATCACCTACCAGCAGCGGGCCGTCCTGGGTTTTCAGCAACACGCGCGGCGCCTCGCTGGCCCATTCACGTAGCGCCACAGCGCCGTATGGGGTTTCCAGCTGCAGGTCGATACGCCCGGGGGCCTCGTCCAGCAGGCGGCAAAGCGTGCGTGCCCATTCGCGCTGCAGGTGGTGCGGCGCACGCAGCGACAGATCGAGATCGCTATCTGGATGTGCGGCGCTGATGCCGCTGGCCAACTCGAAGCCCAGGCTACCGGTCACGCCCCAGGCCAGGCCGAGGGTATCGAGACGCGGCGCCAGCTGGCTCAACGCGCGCAACGCTGGCCACTGCGGCTGAGCGTGGCTACGCCAACGGCCGGCCCGCGCCACCGCCTGCGGGCTGACAAGACGACGGATCTCGCTCACGCGCATCCAGGTGGCATGCCGCTGTTCACGCGCCATGCCACGGATACCCACCGCGACCCAGCCGGATTCAGCCGGCGCACGGCGCACCACCACCGGCACATGCCCGCCCAGAGCGGCACGAGCCCAGGCCGGCGCCTCCTGTGGCAGGTGCTCGGGGCGCAGGCCCCAGAGCAGATCATGTGGACGGGGTGTGGGGGGCATTGATGCGTTCTCCGTGGGGTCGGTTCGGGTTATTCAGGATTGGCGGGTTTCACCCGCCCTACTTGTTGTCAACAAGGTGCCGCGGAGTCCTCCGTAGGGCGGGTGCAACCCGCCATTGCGCTTCACCACTGCGCGCGCAAGGCCTCACGCACCTGACTGGAAGCTGCGCGATTGGCGGCGCCCAGGCGGTTGCGTAGATCGCGCGGGCTGGCGGCGATATCGGCCAGGGCGCGGCCCAGGGCGTCCTGCACGCGGGCCAGGTCGGCCGCCGTCGGCTGCGCGGCCTGCTCCACATCGAGCACATCCGCAAGCAAACCGAGCGAGGCGTAGTTGTCCAGGTCGTAGGCCATCGGCGGCACACTGGCGGCCAGAGCCTCCAGCTCGTCGACGCTGCGCAGGGTGATGCGCGCGGCCGCCGCCTTGCCCATGGCGTGCACCATCACCCCAGCGTCGCGCAGGGCGATCAGGCGGTTGGCCTGGTAGCCGTGGGCGAGGAAGGCGCCGGACATGGACTTGCCGACCAGCAGACCGATCACCGCATGCCCAGCCAGGCGAGCACGGGCATAGGCGTCCACCGCGCCGGCCAGCGCCTGATGAATACCGTAGGCTTCCTCACGGCGGCCATAAGCCTGGCTCGGCACGTCGACGATGGCGATCAGTGCGCGCTTGTGCGGGTTATCGCGATCCGCCTCGATGGCTTCATCCACGGCCTGGGCCAGGCCCCAGCCTTCGAGCAGGCCGACCTCGCCGTTGCGGGCGCGGGGGAATGGATTGTTGGCATCGGCGATCACCGCCAGATAGCGCACTGCCTGGCCAGCCAATTCGCCATCGGCCACCCGCAGCGAGGCAGGCAAACCTGGTTGCTGCTGGGCGGCGCCGGCCAGGGCCTGGAACCAGTGCAGGCCGCGTTGTTCCTGTGCAGTTGTCATGTTCATGCTCCCTGGTAGGCGCTGCGTACGGCAGCGGCATCGGCCTGGACGGCGGTGTCGACAGCGCGCAAGCGCTGCAGGAACCAGGCGTGGCGCCGGCTGCGCTCCTGCGTCGGTTTGCCCTTGGCGAACAGCCCATGCAGCTCGCTGCGAATGGCGTCGACGTCATCGGCTACATAGCCATCCACCAGACCGCTGGCGTGACGCTGCTCGCCGCCGGTCAGGCTCCAGATGAAGGGACGGTCGCGCGAGTCGTATTCATCCAGCCCGGCTTCCTGTTCGATCACTTGCGGGCCGTTGAGCCCCAGGCGCGCCTCGCGGGTGACCAGCAGGTAGCTGCATAGTCCGGCAGCGATGGACATGCCGCCGAAGCAGCCGACCGGGCCGGCGACCAGGCCGATCACCGGCTGATACTGGCGCAGCTCGACGATGGCAGCCTGGATCTCGGCGATGGCCGCCAGGCCCAGGTTGGCTTCCTGCAGGCGCACGCCACCGGTTTCCAGCAGCAACACGGCACGGGTCGGCGTGCCATTGCGGTTGTCTTCAGCCGCCAGTTCCAGGGCACCCGCGATCTTCGCCCCACCCACTTCGCCGAGGCTGCCGCCCTGGAAGGCACCTTCGATGGCGATCACCACCGCAGGCTGGCCGTCGATCAGGCCCTTGGCCACCACCACGCCGTCATCGGCCTGCGGCACGATGCCCTGCTTGGGCAGCCAGGGCGACATCAGCCGGGCGAAGGGATCGAGCAGCTCGCGGAAGCTGCCGGCATCGAGCAGTGCGCGAGCTCGCCCGCGGGCACCGAGTTCAGTGAAGCTGCGCTGCGCCAGCAGGCGCGCAATGTTTTGCTCAGCCATGGTTCAGTTCCTCCAGGCCTTGCTCCAGGCGTAGGCGCACCACGCCGGGCGTGGCGCCAAAATCATGAATGGCGATGTTCAGCGCGGGCAGCTGCTGCTCGCGGAACATGCGTTCGAACAAGAGCTGCCAGCGCGGCGCGCTACCGTTCACCGAGGTCACCACCTGAATCGCCAGGGTGCCGGCCTGGCCAGGTTCGAGCAGCACTTCCAGGTCGCCGGAACCGACGCAACCCACCAGCGCGCGACCCTTGGCCGGTTGCCCGGCGGGGAATTGAAAAGACAGGGTTTCCATTTCACAGACTCCCAAGCTGCGCCGGCAGGCCATGCTGCAGGCGGTCGAGGAACAGGGTGGCGGCGAGCAGATCGGCCGCGCCGCCAGGCGAGGCACGCAGGTGCAGCATGTCGCGCTCAAGGTCGCGCAAATGGCGACGACCGTCGAGGCTGGCGCAGCCTCCGGCGGCGAGCACTGCGCGGGCACCGCTTTGCATACTGACCAGCCCGGCCATACCGGCGCGATAGAGCACGCAGGTGTCGGCAAGCTGGGTCATGATCGCCAGCAGCGCGTCCAGGCGAGCGTTCTGCTCCCCTGCTCCGGCGGCGCGGCTGCGCGCCAGTTGCGGCAGAGCCTGCTGGATCACCGCGGGGAAGCCAAGCTGCGCCTCCTCACGCGCACCATGCACACCGTACAGACGGCAAACCTGCGCGCCATGGCTGTCGCCAGTCATGGGAGCAGCGCGGTCGTTGAGCAAGGCTAGACGGGCGGCGCGCACGGCGACCTGTTCTGGTACCAACTCGCGTGGTTCAAGTGCGGCAGCAGCACTGAGCAGCCCCAGCGCCCAGATCGCGCCACGATGGGTGTTGACGCCGCCGGTGACGCGCAGCATCTCCACCTCACCTTCTCGACCGATACGGCCAACGTCCTCACGCAATGCCTGGTCGATGGCACCGCGTTGCTGCGCGGCCTCGGCCATGGCCTTGAAGCTTGGCCACAGGGCCAGCGCCGAGGCGTGCATCAGGCCTAGATGCAGATCGGTATGCGCGCCGCTGCCGCGACGGTCGACCAGCCCCGGCTTGGGCGACAGGTCGGCCTCGTCGATCAGCGCATCGACGGCCAGGTCGGCCAGCCAATCGCTTAGCGAGAGCTGCGGCTGAATTGCAGTCAGTGCATTCATCACCAGCTCCTGAACTTGGCGGGCGGGTTGTACAGGCCGCCCGACCACTCGACCAGTTCGGCGATGCTCTTGGCTGCGAGCAGTTCGCGGCTGGCATCGGTGCGGCGAATGCCGAGGTCTTCGGGCAGGGCGATCAGCCCTTCACGGCGCATGCGCGCGGTGTCTTTCGGGTCGTGGCGCAGACCGATGGAGGTGACGCCGGCCACCGCGGCGATCATCGCCTGACGCTCTTCCGGGGTGCGCGCCTTGTACAGGTAGGCGATGCCTTCCTCGGTAAGCAGATGGGTGACGTCGTCGCCGTAGATCATGATCGGCGCCAGCGGCATGCCGACCTTCTTCGCCATCGCTACCGCATCGAGCTGCTCGACGAAGGTGGGCTTGCCGCCTTCCTGGAAGGTCTCGACCATCTGCACCACCAGCTTCTTGCCGCGCTCGAGCAGCGGCGCTTCGCTGTCGCCAGGGCGCATGTCCAGCCAGGCAGGCGTCGAATGACGCCGACCGCGCGGGTCATGGCCCATGTTCGGCGCGCCGCCGAAGCCGGCCAGGCGCCCACGGGTGACGGTGGAAGAATGGCCATCACCGTCCACTTGCAGCGTGGCGCCGATAAACAAGTCGACCGCGTACTGCCCGGCCAGCTGGCACATCATGCGGTTGGAGCGCATCGAGCCGTCGCGGCCGGTGAAGAACACGTCCGGGCGCTGGGCGATATAGCCTTCCATACCCAGCTCGGTGCCGAAGCAGTGCACGCTCTCGACCCAGCCGGTCTCGATGGCCGGGATCAGCGTCGGGTGCGGGTTGAGCGTCCAGTTGCGGCAGATCTTGCCCTTCAGCCCCAGGGATTCGCCGTAGGTTGGCAGGATCAGCTCGATGGCGGCGGTGTTGAAGCCGATGCCATGGTTGAGCGACTGCACGTTGTGCTTTTCGTAGATGCCGCGGATCGCCATCATCGCCATCAGCACGTGCACCGACGTGATGTGGCGCGGGTCGCGAGTGAACAGCGGCTCGATATAGAAGGGCTTGTCCGCCACCACCACGAAGTCGACCCAGGAAGCGGGGATGTCCACGCGCGGCAGCTCGTCGACGATCTCGTTGACCTGGAAGATCACAATGCCGTCGCTGAACGCCGTGGGCTCGACCAGCGCCGGCGTGTCCTCGGTGCTCGGGCCGGTGTAGATGTTGCCGTGGCGGTCGGCCTGGAAGCCGGCAACCAGCGCGACGTTGGGGATCAGGTCCACCAGCAGGCGCGAATACAGTTCGATATAGGTGTGGATGGCGCCAACTTCCATCTGCCCGTCTTCGAGCAGTTGGCCGATGCGCAGGCTCTGCGGCCCGGCGAAGGAGAAGTCGAGCTTGCGGGCGATGCCGCGTTCGAACAGATCGAGATGCTCGGCGCGGCTGACGCTGGGCATGATCATGTGCAGGTCGTGCAGGCGGCCGGGATCGGCCTTGGCCAGCGAGCGGGAGAGGAAGTCCGCCTGCTTCTGGTTGTTGCCTTCGAGCACCACGCGATCGCCGGGGGCGATCAGGGCTTCGAGGGCCGCGACGATCTTGTCGCTGGGCAGGACCACGCCATCGGCGAGGTTGCGCACCTGATCGAGTCGCCGGGCTTTTTCAGCGCGACGACGCGACCACTGCGGCGGTGGGGATATTGTTGTTGTCATTGAAGACTCCACGAGTTCCGCTGTCGTGGAGGCACATTAGGAGCGTGACCCTCGGGTCATCAATCAAGCAGCCAGCGCTATCGTTACGCTCAGGTTAACGATTGCTCAAGCGCGGGCGTCAGCGGCACCATCCAGCGTCGAACGAGCGGGCGCCTTGGCCACTTCCAAGCGGTCACGACCGCGTTGCTTGGCCTGATAGAGCAACTTGTCGACGCAGTTGAGGAAGTCCAGCGGGCGGTCGTGGACGCCCGGCACGATGGTGCCCACGCCCAGGCTGATGGTGAGCAGCGACGACACCGACGAGCGTTCGTGGGCAATGCGCTGCTGGCGTACCTGCTGGCGGCAGCGCTCGGCGATATGGCGGGCGGCAGCTTCATCGGTCTCCGGCAGCACCAGCACGAACTCCTCGCCACCGAAGCGGCCGACAAAATCCCGTGGCCGGCTGGCCGCGCGGCTCAGCGCCTGGCCGACGCTCTTCAGGCAGTCGTCGCCCTGGATATGCCCGTAATGGTCGTTGAACTGCTTGAAGTGATCGATATCCAGCAGGATCAGCGACAGCGGCTGCTGAGTGCGCTGAGCATTGGCCCATTCGGTGGCCAGCACGCTGTCGAACATGCGCCGGTTGGCCACGCCGGTAAGGCCGTCCTTGTAGGAGTACTCCTCCAACTGCTTCTGCAGGGTCAGCAGCTGTTCCTCGGTCTTCTTGCGCTCGCTGATGTCGAACATGAAGCCGATCAGCGAGTCCACCTCGCCGTTGTCGTCGCGCACCACGTGCACCACGTCGCGAATCCACACGTAATCACCGGCGGCGGTCAGTGCACGGTAGTCGGCTTCGTGATCGACGCCGTTCTGCGATTGCGAGATGCAGAACTCCACCACCTTCTCGCGATCATCCGGGTGCATGCGCGTCGCCCAGTCCTCGGCGCTGACCCAGCTGGCCTGCGACCAGCCCAACAGACTCTCGATCTGCGGGCCGATGTAGGCAAAGGTCATGCTCTTCCAGTCGATCTTCCAGGGAATCGCCCGGGTGGACTCCAGCAAAGTCTTGTAGACCGCCTGATCAGTTGCTTCGCTCATGCCCGTCACCTCTGCCCGACTTTCGCTTGGTTATAGCGCAAAAGCGGGTCAGCAAGGTGACGACCTGGCGAATGGCTATCAGGCCTCTTTGGCTTGCAGGCCGGCGTACAGGCGGGTCAGCTCGTTGAGCTGGCGGAACAGCGAGTCGGTACTGACGGTGATCACGGTCGGCACGAAGTCCTGACTGGCATGCAGGTCGATGCCCTTGAGGGTGAAGCCCCAGTGGGCACGGGCACGGCGTTGGGCGTTGGCGATTTCCTCGTTCGGCGTACCGCGGGCTTCCAGCTCCTTGAGGATGGTTTCGAAGTCGCTCACGGCCGTATCCAGCTTGGCATCCAGGTCCGGCGCCTGCACATGCCAGGACTTGGCCATGTAGAGCATGGCGATGCGCTGGGTTTGCACCCGCGCCCAGCCGGTACGGTGCACCGATGCGCCCATGGCGCCCAGGTGCTTACCCATCAGGTCACTTACGGTCTGTGTCTGCTGCAGCAGTTCCTCACTGGTGGCGAGCATCTGGACGGCCTTGGCCTGCTCCGGTTTGGCTTCCAGCTGCTGGCGGTAGGAGGCCCAGGTACCGTCGATCCTCGCCAGCGCGGCCTTGATCTCGGCAGTCGGCGCATAGGCGGTCAAGGCCTTGTGGCTGGCATCGAAACGCTCGATGGTTTCCTGCAGCTGGCGCTGGGCGGCATCCACGCGCACATCGGCACCCAGCATCAGGTAGTTCTTGGCCATGCGCTGGGTCAGCGAACGCTGCAGACCGGTCATGTTCATGGCTTCGGAATCGCTCAACTGCGCCAGGCTGGGCACGCTGACCAGTGCGGTGCAGGCAAGCAGGAGGAAAGTCAGGTACTTCTTCAACACGTCGGTACTCCAAAATTCGAGAACAAGGCAATGCACCGGAAGCACACGCTACCGGTAACGGGTTGAACCCTTGAATGCGGGGTTTTTATTGGAATGGGCGGGCAGTTTCGACGGGCACGAGGCCCAGATGCTGCGGAAAAGGGCGCGATCATAGCTGGTAAAACGCCATCATTCTGTGCGACCAGTCAAGAAGCGGACGACTGGTCGCCGCTCTGCAGCGACACGAATAAAAAAGCCGCCAGTCGCCATGAAACAAGGGGGAAAGCGACTGACGGCAGAGGAGTCGGAGCTCCGGCGATCAGGACAACAGGCTGACCACGCTGGAGCGGCTGATATTGGCCTGGGCCACCACGGTCTGAGTCACCGCCGCGTAGCTACTGGGGCTGCGGCGCATCAGGCTGAACACTTCACCGGCAAAATCCTTGGCCCACTCACGCTCGTTGTGATCGGCGTGACGGGCGAGAAACTCGCGAATTTCTTCCTGACGATGGCTGAGTTGCTCACGCAGCGTGCCGATCCGATCCAGCGCCGCGACTACTTCGTCCAGTGCCCGACGCAGTTCGCGGGCACCATCGAGACGCGCCGCCTCGGGCAGGCGCAACATCTGCTCCTCATGGCTGACCACGGCCGCCTGAGCCTGACTCGCCAGCTTGCCTTCGCCCTGCACGCGTAGCTCGCCCTTGAGCTGCTGCCATTCGCTTTCACGCGCGCTGAACTTGAGTGCCCCGCCGCTATCGATTTCGGCGCGAATGCCCGCCGGCCCCAGGCCGGCATTGAAACGGCGGAGAATCTGCTGCTCGCTCAAACCCTCGTCGAGCACCACCGCCAGCGGCTCGGCCAGTTTGCGCCCGGCGCTGAACAACAGGGTTTCCTTGCCGGCCTGCTGCACTGTGGCGATGGAGTCCAGCCCTTGCAAACTGAAGCGGCTACGCACCGGCTCGTTGAGGCGCAGTTTGAAGCTGGCATCCAGCGCCTCGCCGGAACGCTGGCCGCGCTCGGCGAGTAGCTTGCGTACCTGCTCAAGCTCGCGCTTGAGACCATCACGCTCCCCGGCCTGAGCATTGCTCAGCTCGCGGCTGAGACTGAGCTTGAGCTGACCCAGGCGCCCTGCCAGTTCGCCAAGGTAACTGTCGGCTGCCTGCATCGAGGTCAACTGCTGGTTGAGCTGCAGATTGAAGGAGGCACTCTTGCCGCGCGGCGGTGACGCGGGCTCAGCCGGCAACTGCTTGCGCTGGCTTTGCACGGCCTGCTCGCCCTGCACCGGGCGGCGGGCCTGAGGATCGAGCGCCGTGACGATCGGGAGCTGTCTATCGACCTTGATCACCGCAGGCTCCTTACAGCAGGCTGAACAACGACATCTCGTTGATCTTCAAATAAGTCTTCTGCGTCGCGCCAAGAGCCAGCTGGTAGTTGTTCAGGGCAATGGTGGCGCCGGCATAGTCCAGCTGCGACAACTCGCCTTCGATCTTCTGGTTGACTAGGGATACATCCTCGTTGCTGTCCTTGAGCAGGCTCAGGGCATTCTGCCGGCCGCCCAGTTCGGTGATCGAGCCGAGCACCCGGCCATGGGCATCATCCAGCGCGCCGAGGGCGTCGGTGATCTGCTGGCGTACGGCTGGGTCGGTGACGTCCAGCGCCGGGTCCTGCAGGGTGTTGATCAGGCCACGCAGCTCATTGAGCATGCCCACACCAGCACCGAACACGCTGGTCGCCGTGACGTTCTCGTCGACCAACACGCCGTTGGCCACAGCGGCCTGGCGATGCTTGTCGTTGCCAGTGATGCTGTAGGTCTGGGTCGCGGCGTCGAAGGCCAGCGCCGGGGTGTCACTGAGGGTGCCGGAGAACAGATAGCGCCCTTCTTCGTCGCGTACGTTGGCGAAGCTGAAAATCGTGTCTTCGATGATCGACAACTCACCGGCCATGGCAGACAGGTCTTCGCTGGTGTTGGAGCCGTTGGCCGCCCACAGCAGCAGATCGCGCACGTTGAGCATGGCGTCGGAAGTGGACTTGAGGTTGGCTTCCTGGGTCGACAGGCTGCCGGAAACGTTGGCGATGTTCTTGCGAAACTGCTCCAGACTCGCCTCTTCACGCTGCACGCGCAGCACCCGCACACTGGCGATGGGATCGTCCGACGGCAGCAGGATGCGCTTGCTGGTAGCCATCTGCTGCATCAGCTTGCCCAACTCGGCAGAACTGGCGTTCATCGAGTTGTGCATCAGCGAGGTGATCTGCGAGTTGGTGATGCGCATCATGGCTGAGTCTCTCTAGAAGCCGCGTCAGAACGCGGCAAGCATTTCGTCGAACAACTGGTTGGCGGTACTGATCACCTTCATGTTGGCCTGGTAGGCCTGCTGGTAGGTCATCAGGTTGACCGCCTCCTCATCCAGGCTCACGGCGCTGACGCTGTCGCGCTGCGACTGCGCCTGCTGGGTCACGGCGGTGGCGGACTTGAAGTCAGCCTGGTTCTGCCGACTGTCGCTGGCCACCTGGCCAAGCAAGCCGGCATAGGCATCATTGAGGGTGACCTGGCTGCCACCCAGGGTGATAGTCTGGTTCTTCAGACCGAGCAGGTCCAGCAGCACCTCGTTGTTACCGGTCTCGCCAGCCGTCGAGGAGAACGCCAACTGCTCGGCGCTCAGCGGCTCGATACGCAGCAGTGCGGTGGTACTGGTGGGGTCGTAGGCGAACAGCGGCTGCCCCGGGTTGCCATCGAGGTCGAAGCCGGTAGCCAACACGTCGTTGACCATCTGCGCCAGCTGACCGGCCATGTCGTGCAGGGCGTCCAGGTTCGGTCGCAGGCTGTTGTACTCGACATCGTAAAGACCGCCGAAGGCGCCACCGAAGCCGTCCTGACGCAGCGGGAAGCTGGTGCCGGCGAAGGCCAGGCTGACTTCCTGCTCCCCGGTCGCGGTCATCGCCACCTTCAACTGGCCGGCAGTAGGGCCGGCTACCAGGGGCTGACCGTTGGCCAGGGCGACGCTGACCGAGCCATCCGGCACTTCGTTGATGCGTAGCTTGGCGAACTGGCTGAGCTGGCCGATCAGGCTTTCACGGTGGTCGCGCAACGCGGTGCTGTCACCCTTGACCGATTCGGTCTCAACGATTTTCTTGTTGAGCAGCGCGATGTTTTCGGTCAGACCGTTGATTTCGGTGGCCATGGCCGTGCGCTGCTCCTGCAGCGCCTTGACCTGCGCATCGATGTTGCTGCTCAAACCATTGAAGCGCTGAGCAAGGTTACCGGCCTCGCTGATGATCTGCTGACGCAGGGCGATCGATCCGGGCGTGGCGCTGGCTTCGCTGAGCGCGGCGAAGAACTGATCGAGGCCGGCACTGATGCTCGACCCGGTGCCCGACATCAACGCTTCCAGCGCGGTCAGGTACTGCTGCGAGGCGCCGTAGAAATTCTGCTCGGTGGTCGCGCGCCATAGCTGCTGGTTGTGGAATTCGTTGGTCATGCGGCGAATGCTGATCACCTCGACCCCGCCGCCGACGCTCAAGCCACCCTGCCCGGCCAGCGAGCCGGTGATGGTCTGCAGACGGCTGAAACCGGGCGTGTTGACGTTGGCGATGTTCTGCCCGGTAGTGGCCAGGGCCACCTGGCTGGCACGCACACCGCTGTAGGCGATCTGGTTGAGGATGGTCACGGCTTAGGACTCCTGACGCTCGAAGCGCATCGGCTGAGCGAAGGCCGCCAGACGCGGCGCACGAGCGTCGTCGGCAGCGAATTGGGCTGTTACTGCAGACAGGGCGACGGAATCAGCGACGGACTTAAATTCATCGCGTTGCATGACCTGCTTGCCGGCAACGGCACCGAGCAGCAGGCCGCTGTCGGCACTCAGGGCACTGGCCAGTTGCTGGCGGGTCTGCGCGCTGAGCGAGGTTTGCTGCGCCCCTGCTTCCGGCGCCGGCATCTCGCGGCTGGCCAGGTCGCCGAGGATCTTGCGCGTGTAGTCGCGGGTCTCCTGGAAGGGGATGCGCTCGATCCAGGCGCCCGTGCCGATCTCGCCACTGCGCGGGTCGCCATTGACCTTGAGCCACTCATCGACGCGGCCGGGGCCGGCGTTGTAGGCGGCCAGCGCCAGGGCCTGGTGGCCGTCGTAACGCTGCAGCATCTTGTCCAGGTAGGCGCTACCGAGACGCTTGTTGTAGCTGGCATCGCTGGTCAGGCGCGCCTCATCGAACGGCAGACCGAGTTCGGCGGCCATCTCCCGCGCGGTGTCCGGCATCAGCTGCATCAGGCCACGTGCGCCCTTGGGCGATACGGCATCGACACGCCCGGCCGACTCCTGCTGGATGACCTTGTCGACCAGGGCGAGAAAGCCCGCCGAGCCCTTGTCCCAGACCTTGCCCAGCCCGTCGACACCACGCTGCCAGGTCGCGCGCAGCGGCTCCAGCAGGCTGCTGCCGGAACGCTGCGGCAGCTCGGCCGAGCGGGCAGCAGCTGCGGCCGCATCCAGATCCACTGTGCTATCGCCACCGCCGGACAGCTGCTTGACCAGCATGTCGGCGATACCGGTCTGCTTGCGCCCGGCCAGGGTCTCGGCCAGCACCTCGTCGTAGAAGTCGCGCATGGTGTCCATCTCGCGGCTGCGCATCGGGTTGCCTTCGGCGAGTACGTCGCTGGCCTTGCGCATCTGCTTGAGGATCTGCTGCAAAAACAGCGCCTCGAACTGCTCGGCGGCGGCCTGCAACTGCTGCTCACGGGCAGTGCCGATGCCGTCGGCGCTGCCGCGGTGGCTGTTCATGTGTTGGGCGAGGGAAACGATGCTCATAGCTTAGATCACGATCAGTTCGGCATTGAGGGCACCGGCCTGCTCCAGCGCCTGGAGGATGCTCATGACATCGTCCGGGGTGGCGCCGAGGCTGTTCACGGTGTTGATGATGCTGTCCAGGCTGGCGCCGTCGGGCCACTTGAACATGGCGTTCTTGTCCTGGCTGACGGCGACGTCGGAGCGCGGTACCACGGCGGTCTGGCCGCCGGAAAAAGCGTTGGGCTGGCTGACCTGCGGGTTCTCGCTGATGGTCACGGTGAGCGTGCCATGGGCCACGGCAGCGGCCTTGACGCGTACGCCCTGGCCAACCACCACGGTACCGGTGCGGCTGTTGAACACCACACGCGGTCGCTCACGACCTTCCTCCACGTCGAGGCCTTCGAGCATGGCCATGAAGCCGATGCGCTGGGTGCTGGTGATGGGCGCGCGAATGGAAATCTTGGTCGAGTTCAGGGCACTGGCGGTGCCGCTGCCGAAGCGGCCGTTGACCGCCTCGACCACCTTGGCAGCGGTCTGGAAACTGGGCTGGCGCAGGTTGAGCATGACCTCGTCACGGGTACTGAAATCGCTGGGGATCATCCGTTCGACAGTGGCGCCATTAGGCACGCGGCCGCTGTTAACGGAGTTGATCGCCACGCTGGAGCCGCTCTGCCCGGTGGCATTCAGGCCGCCGACAACGACGGCGCCCTGGGCCAGGGCATAGGTTTCGCCATCGACACCCTGCAACGGAGTCAGCAGCAACTGGCCGCCGCGCAGACTCTTGGCATCGCCCAGCGACGCGACGGTGATATCCACGGTTTGCCCCGGGCTGTAGGACGGCGGAATTTCTGCGGTCACGGTCACCGCCGCGACGTTCTTCAGCTTGGGGTCGACGTTCGGCGGCAGGTTGATGCCGAACTGCTTGATCATGTTCGCCACCGACTGGCTGGTGAAGCGCACCTGGTTCTTGTCACCGGTACCATCCAGGCCGACCACAAGGCCGTAGCCAATCAGCTGGTTGCCGCGAATGCCTTCGATGTCCACCAGGTCCATCAGTGGCACGGCCTTGGTCGACAGCGGCCAGCCCAGAACACAGGCGACGAGCATACGTTTGATCATGGTCTGGGCCTCAGAGCGGGAACAGCGGACTGGTGAAGAAGCGCGTCAGCCAACCGGCCGAGTTGCTGTCGCTGAGCACGCCGCGGCCGGCATAGGAGATGCGCGCGTTGGCTACGTTCTGCGACGACACCTGGTTGGCTCGGTTGATGTCGTCCATGCGCACCAGGCCGACCAGGCGGATGTATTCATCGCCCTGGTTCAGGCGCAGGGCCTTCTCGCCCTTGATCAGCAGCGTGCCGTTGGGCAGCACCTGATGCACGGTCACGGCGATGGAGCCGCGCAGGGTGTTCTGCTGCGAACTGCGCGCCGAACCGTTGAAATCACGTTCGGCTTCGGCGGAGCTTTCCAGGCGGTCGTAGGTCTTGCCCAGCACCGTGGGAATACCGACAGACACGCCTGAGCTCTTGCCGAAGCTGGTGCCGGCGCTCTTGCTCGACTGGGTGGACTCGTCGAGCACCACGGTGAGGATGTCGCCGACCCGCACCGCTCGCTTGTCACCGATCAACGAGCCGCTGTAGCCGCTGCGAAACAACCCACCGCCAGTGCTCGGCGGCACGCTGTAGTCCAGTGCCAGCGGCTCGTAGTGGCTGGAGTCCTCGTCGGGCAGCATCTCGTTGAAGCTGGCGCAACCACCCAGGGTCAGCAGTAGAGCGAGCGGGATCAGGCGCTTCATGGCAATCACACGGTCTGGTTGAGGAACTGCTGCATGCCCGACGCGGCGTCGAGCACCTTGGCGTTGGCCTCGTAGGCACGCTGGATGGAGATCATCGCCACCATGGCCTCGACCACCTGCACGTTGGAGCCTTCCAGCACACCCTGCTTGAGGTTGCCCAAGCCTTCTTCACCTGGCACGCCTTCGACAGGCTCGCCGCTGGCCACGGTCTCACGGTAGAGGTTGCCGCCGAGGGCTTCGAGGCCACCCGGGTTGGTGAAGTTGACCAGGGTGATCTGGCCCAGCTCGGACGGCAGGCTATCGCCGGCCAGTACGGCGGTGACGATGCCATCACTGCCCACGGTGAAACGGCTGCTGCCAGCAGGCACTTCGATGGCCGGCGTCAGCGGCAGGCCCTGGGAATTGACGATCATGCCCTCGGCATTGAGCTGCAGCTGGCCGTTCTCGGTGTAGTAGATGTCGCCGTTGGGCGCCTCTACCTGAAAGAAACCGGCGCCTACAATAGCCAGGTCCATCGGCTGGCCGGTGGTCTGGATGCTGCCTTCGGTGAACACCTTCTGCGTACCGGCCACGCGTACGCCGCTGCCGAGCTGAATGCCCGACGGTACGGTATTGACCTCATCGGCCTGCGCACCCGGCTGTAGTTCGATGGCGTAGAACAGGTCCTCGAACACCACGCGGTCGCTCTTGAAACCGTTGGTGTTGACGTTGGCCAGGTTGTTGGCCACGGCGCTCATGGCCTTGTCCTGGGCGGCCAGGCCGGTCTTGCTGACCCAAAGTGCGGAACTCATGTGCGTTACCTCTTCGCTGTGGCGAACGCCGTATCAACGACGTGCGCCTGTGTGTCGTGGGAGCGAGCTCTGCTCGCGAAGCTGTGTCTGGCGAAACTCGATTCGCGAGCAGAGCTCGCTCCTACACGGCCGCCGGCTTTCCTGCTCAACTGCCGCGAATCATTCGGTTGCCAGCTTCGGACAGATCCTCGGCGGCCTTCATCATCTTCACCTGGGTCTCGAACAGGCGGTTCAGGCTCATGGTCGCCACCAGCTGATCGATAGCGCCGACGTTGCTCGCCTCCAGGTAGCCGGAGACCAGCACCGGCGCCTCCATGTCTTCGGCCGGCTGGCCGTCGGTGCGTGCCAGCAGACCGCTGGCGTCCTTGGTCAGGTCGGCGGCGTCGACATCCACCACGCGGATGCGATCGACCTCGGCGGTGACGAAGTCGCCACGCGGGATCACCGACACGGTGCCGTCACGGCCGATATGCAGGCTGTCGTACTCGGGCAGCACGATGGGGCCACCCTCGCCCATCACGGCGCGGCCGTTGAGGGTCAGGCGCAACTCCGCATCGACCTGCAGCGCGCCGTTGCGCGTGTAGCGCTCGGCGCCGCCATCACCTTCGACGGTGAACAGGCCGCGACCCTGGATCGCCACGTCGAGATCACGGCCGGTGGCCATCAGCGCGCCTGGTGCCAGGTTCACACCGTTGTTCTTCACCCGCGCCAGGTGCCGGCTGTCGTAGCCGTAGCCTTCCACGGTGACGGCCTGGGCTTGCTCCAGGTCGGCGCGAAAGCCGGGGGTGTTGACGTTGGCCAGGTTGTTGGCACGCACCGTGAGCGAGCTCATGGTGCGGCTGGCAGCGGTCATTGCGGTATAGCCGAGACGGTCCATGGGTCAGCCTCAGATCGCGCCGAACAGCACTTGGGTGAGTTCCTTGTTGGTGGTCAACACCTTGGTATTGGCCTGGTAGTTGCGCTGCCCCTCCATCAGGCCGACCAGTTGCTGGGTCAGGTCGACGTTGGAGTTCTCCAGCGAGCCGGCCACCAGCTCGCCGAACGGGCCGACACCGGGCACGCCGATCAGCGCGGCGCCGGAGTCGGCAGTCTCCACCCAGGCGGTGCCGCTGATGTTCTTCAGGCCACCCGCATTGGCGAAAGTGGCCAGTGCCACCTGGCCCTGCAACATGCGCTGGCCGTTGCTGTAGTTGGCGTAAACCATGCCGTCCTTCTCCACCGACAGACCGGTCTGCTCACCCGCTGCATAGCCGCTGGCGCGGTTGGTGGTGACGACGAAGTCGGATCCGTACTGGCTGGAATTGCTGTAGTCGATGGCGACGGCCATCGGGTCGACGCCCGGCAGGGCGAAGCCGACGTTGACCGGACCGACCGGCGCGGTGAGCGTGCCGTTGGTGCCGAAGGTCAGTGCCTGCGGGCCGCCGACGGCGGTGTTGCCCTGGTAGTAATAGGCATCCCAGGTGTTGTCGCCAGTCTTAACGAAGTACTGGGTCAGGGTGTGTTCCTTGCCCTGGGAGTCGAACACCTTGGTGGTGTAGGTGGAGTTGTAGGTGTTCACGTCCGCCGGGTCGAACGGCGCGGTGGCCGGCACGGTCTGGTTCGAGTCCAGGTTCATGACGAAGGCCAGGGTGTCGGTGGCGCGGGCAGGCAGGTTGGCGTTCTGCAGTTGCAGGTCGCCCATCGCGCCGACCAGCAGGTTGCCGGCGGCGTCCACTGGATAGCCCTGCAGGGTCTGCCCGGCGGCGTTGACGATGTTGTTGTTCTTGTCGGCGCCGAACACGCCGGCGCGGGTGTAGCTCAGGTCGCCATTGGTATCACGGGTGACGAAGAAGCCACCGCCGGAAATGGCCAGATCCAGGCTGCGCCCGGTGGTCACCAGGGAGCCGCCCTGACTGATGCTCTGGGTGGTGGCCAGCACCTCCACGCCCATCGCCTGGCTATCGGCGTAGATGCTGCCGAACTCGGTACGCGAGGATTTGAAGCCGGTGGTGCCGGCGTTGGCGATGTTGTGGCTGATGGTGTTGAGTTGTTCGTTGACGGCGCTGAGGCCGGTCATGGCGATGTTGAAACTCATGGCGACTGGACCTTTGAATTGAACGAGTAGGAGGGTTCAGAGCAGACCGGCGGTCTGCGTCTGGCCGAATTCGGTGATGTTGTAGAAGGGCACGGAGCCGACGCCGATGACTTCCAGCACTGGCCCCTCGGCGCTCACGCGCACCTGGGTAACGCGACCGGCCACCTCGACCTTGGGGTACTCGCCGCTGTCGCTTTTGACCTCGACCTTGTAGCTGCCCGGCGCCAGGCCCAGGGCCTTGGGGTCGAGCTCGAAGGGCACGCGCCCCGGCGCCTGGGAGCCGAGGTCGATTTCCTTCTTCACGCCATTGCTGTCGGTGACCACCAACGCCAGCTTGCCGGCGGCATGCTCCAGGTTGATCTCGCCGCGCACCTTGTCCACGCCCAGCTCGAGCTGCTCGGTCGCCACCTTCACTTCCTGGCCGACCAGGCCGGCAGCGGTAAGGGTCTGCAGGTTGTCCAGCAACACCAGGTTGCTCTTGCTCAGCGAGGCCATGTTTTCCAGGCTCTTGACCTGGCTCATGGCGGCGAACTGATTGAGGAACTCGGTACTGTCCACCGGTTTGGTCGGGTCCTGGTTCTGGATCTGCGCGACCATCAGGGTGAGGAAGTTGTTTTCCAGCTGGGTCGCGTCGCTGACGTTGACCGACTGCTTGACCGCCTCGTCGATGCTGTAGGCGGGATTGTTCTGGCTGTTGTTGCTGACCGTGGCCATCAGGATTCTCCGAGCTTGAGCAGGCCCTGCTGCATGCTCTTCAGGCGATTGAGCACTTCGACGCTGGTCTCGAAGCTGCGGGTGGCCGACATCATGTCGGTCATTTCTTCGATCTGATCGATGTCGGCGTAGAACACGTAGCCCTGGTCATCGGCCAGGGGATTGTCCGGCTCGTAGCGGCGCACCGGTTCGCGGCCGGCGGTCACCACATCGAGCACCTGCACATGGGCGCCGCCCATGCCCACGCTGCGGGTCAGCTGGTCGTTGTTGTAGACGGCAGCGAACACCGGCTTGCGTGCCTGGTACACGTCCTCGGCGTTGGCCGCAGCCGAATCGGCGTTGGCCAGGTTGCTGGCCACGGTATTGAGGCGCACGGTCTGCGCGTTCATCGACGAGCCGGCGATACGGTAAATGGAATCGAAAGCCATGGTCAGCGTCCCTCGATGGCCTGTTTCAGGCCGCGAAATTTCATGCTGAGAAAGGTCAGGCTGGTCTGGAAGTCCATGCTGTTCTTGGAGAACGCCGCCTGCTCCACACTCAACTCGACGCTGTTGCCGTCCTGCGACGGCTGGGTCGGTACGCGGTACTTGAGATCCGCGCTGCTGGCGGCGAAGGTTTGCTGCGGATCGACTCGCTGCATCTCGCCAGCGAAATCGATGTCACGGGCGAGAAAGCCTGGCGTGTCTTCGTTGGCGAGGTTGGCAGCGAGGATTTCGCTGCGCTGCATGCGCAGCTCGAGTGCTCGCGAATGCACGCCCACCACGTCATCAATCCGTATACTCATTTACCGGTACCCTTAACCCAAGGTTGTGCCCATGTGCCTTCAGCACAAAGCGTGCCCAACCCCAAAGAGAGCCGTATCACATTGATTTACAAGGCATTCACAAGATCGAAAGACGGCTTCCGCGTCGCCCTCCTTCCGCATCGAAGCGCGGCCTGGAGGAAAAGCGGAAAGGCGTTTTCCGCTTGGGCGTCGACGTTTTTCCTCCTGGCCCTACTGCCGCTGAACGCTGCGCGTGCCGAGACCGATGCCGCCAGCCAGATCGATCAGGCCGTGACCGCACACATGCAGCAGAAGCTGGCCGAGGAGGCCAAGCGTCAGGCCTGGAAGGGCATGCGTCACAGCCTCAATATCACCCTGCTCAATAGCGCCGAACGCCTGCCGGCCTGTGCCCAGGCGCTGAGCGTGACGGTCGCCAGCGACGATCCCTCACCCCTGTCACGGCAACGCCTGGAGCTGAGCTGCGCAGATGCGCCCGGCTGGAGCGTCACGGCGCTGGTGCAGGCCAGCGTGTTCCTGCCGGCCGTGCATGCCGCACGGGTGATCGAACGCGGCCAGACCATCGCTGCCGAACAACTGCAACTGCAGGAAGTGAATGTCGGCAGGGCATCACGCGGCTTCTATAACAGCCTCGACGAAGTGATCGGCCAGGGCGCCAAACGCCGCGTACGTGCCGGCCAGTTGATCGCGCCGAACCTGCTCGCCGCGCCACTGCTGATCCGCCGCGGCCAGCAAGTGACCATCATCGCCAGCCAGGACGGCATCTCCGCATCGGCCACCGGCGAAGCCATGGCCAATGGCCGTGAAGGCGAGGTGATCCGCGTGCGCAACCTCGGCAGCCAGAAGGTGATCGAGGCGCAGGTGGTGGAAGAAGGGGTGGTGACCAGTACTTTCAGGTAGTTGCACCGAGACGTAGCTACGTAGGGTGTGCCATGCGCACCAAGCGGCAACGAGCCTGTCTGAATCCATCGTGACAAGCATTCGGTGCGCACGGCGCACCCTACGTCGGCCCAACAGGGTACGCCGCGCGCACCAATGCGCCCTACGCCCAACCCTCCAGGCGCATGGTCGCGCGCACCAGGCGCTGCTCTTCCTGCTCGATCTCCTGCAGGTTGTCGCGAATGCTGTTGATATGGTCACGAGCGGCGCGCTGGGCCTGCTCAGGCAGGCGTTCGATCACCGCGTGATACAGGCGCGAATGCTGGCGGTCGATCTGCCGTTTCTGCGCCGGGCGGTGATAGAGGTTGTTCACCGAGGCGAACACGGTGCTGAGCATCAGGTCGGTCAGCGACTGCAAGGTGTGCACCAGCACCGGGTTGTGCGAGGCCTCGCAGATGGCCAGGTGGAAGGCATGGTCGAGACGCGCATGCTCACGCGGGTCGACCGGATTTTCCTGCGCATGGGCCGCCAGCATCTCTTCGTAACGCCGGGTCAGCAGGACGAAGTCCGCCTCGGTACCGCGCAGCGCCGCCAGGCGCGCCGACTCGCCTTCGAGCAGGCCGCGCACCTCCAGCAGGTCATACAGGGTGCGTGGCTGCGAATTGAACAGGTGCATCAATGGGCTGGCATCGCGCTCCCCGCTGAGCTTGGCGACTCGCGAATCACGTCCCTGCGCGGTGTCGATGATGCCGCGACCGCGCAGCACTTTGAGCCCTTCACGCAAGGCCGAACGGGAGATGCCCAGCTTTTCGCACAGGCGTCGTTCCGACGGCAATGGCTGCCCTACCTTGAGCACGCCGTCGACGATCAGCCGCTCGATACGCTCGGCCACCACATCGCTTACCTGCCGCCGTGCGACACCCTGTTGCCCGTCCATTCGCCACCTCCGCAGCACTGGTCGTACCAATTTTTAAGGGCCACCTTAGATCGCGCACCTTCCGGCAGGCAAGCCACAGTGTATGAGACCTTAGGCCAATCCATGGCGAAAGCCTGATGAAAGAAACTGGTCCTACCAGCAGCAAAGAGAATGGACGTAAAAAAGCAGGCAGCCTAAACATGCAGCCAAGGTCGCAGCATGACCGCCAACAACAACAACGTCCAAGATTGAGCCTGCCATGAGCATTCTGTACGACGAGCGCGTCGACGGCGCGCTACCCGCGGTCGACAAGACCGCCCTACTGGCCGAGTTGCGCCAGAGCCTGCCCGATCTCGACATCCTGCACACTCAGGAAGACCTCAAACCCTATGAGTGCGACGGGCTTTCCGCCTATCGCACCACGCCCATGCTGGTGGTGCTGCCCGAGCGCATCGAGCAGGTGCAGCAGTTGCTCAAGCTCTGCCACGCCCGTGGTGTACCGGTGGTAGCACGCGGCGCAGGCACCGGCCTGTCCGGCGGCGCGCTGCCACTGGAAAAGGGCATCCTCTTGGTGATGGCGCGCTTCAATCAGATTCTCGAGATCAACCGCGAAGGTCGCTTCGCCCGCGTCCAGCCCGGCGTACGCAACCTGGCGATTTCTCAGGCCGCCGCGCCGTTCGACCTGTATTACGCGCCTGATCCGTCTTCGCAGATCGCCTGCTCCATTGGCGGCAACGTCGCCGAGAACGCCGGCGGCGTGCATTGCCTGAAGTACGGCCTGACCGTGCACAACCTGCTCAAGGTCGACATTCTCACTGTCGAAGGCGAGTTCATGACCCTCGGCAGTGATGCCCTGGATGCGCCGGGTTTCGACCTGCTGGCGCTGTTCACCGGCTCCGAAGGCATGCTCGGCATCGTCACCGAGGTGACGGTCAAGCTGCTGCCCAAGCCGCAAGTGGCCAAGGTGCTGCTGGCGGCCTTCGACTCGGTGGAAAAGGCCGGTCGTGCCGTGGGTGACATCATCGCCGCCGGCATCATCCCCGGCGGCCTGGAGATGATGGACAACCTGGCGATCAGGGCGGCGGAAGACTTTATCCACGCCGGCTACCCGGTGGAGGCCGAGGCCATTCTGCTCTGCGAGCTCGACGGAGTGGAGGCCGACGTCGCCGACGACTGCGAGCGCGTTCGTGAGGTGCTGGAGAAAGCCGGCGCCACCGAAGTACGCCTCGCTCGCGACGAGGCCGAACGGGTGAAATTCTGGGCCGGGCGCAAGAACGCCTTCCCAGCGGTCGGGCGCATCTCGCCGGACTACTACTGCATGGACGGCACCATCCCGCGCCGCGAGCTGCCGGGCGTGCTGCGCGGCATCGCCGAGCTGTCCGAGGAGTACGGCCTGCGCGTGGCCAACGTGTTCCATGCCGGCGACGGCAACATGCACCCGCTGATTCTTTTCGATGCCAACGTACCTGGCGAGCTGGAGCGCGCCGAGGCCATCGGCGGCAAGATCCTCGAACTCTGCGTCAAGGTCGGCGGCAGCATCACCGGCGAGCATGGCGTTGGCCGCGAGAAGATCAACCAGATGTGCGCGCAGTTCAACAGCGACGAGATCACCCTGTTCCATGCGGTGAAGGCGGCGTTCGACCCCAGCGGCCTGCTCAATCCGGGCAAGAACATCCCCACCCTGCACCGCTGCGCCGAGTTCGGCGCCATGCATGTGCACCACGGCCAACTGCCCTTCCCGGAACTGGAGCGTTTCTGATGTCGCATGATTTCGACGCCAGCGCCGCGCTGCTGGAACAGGTCAACCACGCGCTGAACAGCGCCACCCCGCTGCGCATCCAGGGCAGCGGCAGCAAGGCTCATCTGGGCCGCGCCAGCACCGGCGAGGTGCTGGACACCCGCATGCATCGCGGGATCGTCAGCTACGACCCCACCGAGCTGGTACTCAGCGCTCGCGCCGGTACGCCGCTGGCCGAGATCGAGGCGGCGCTGGAGGCCAACGACCAAATGCTGCCATGCGAGCCGCCGCATCTGGGCGATGGCGCCACCCTCGGCGGCATGGTTGCCGCCGGGCTGTCCGGCCCGCGCCGCCCCTGGGCCGGCTCGGTACGTGACCAGGTGCTCGGCACCCGCGTGATCACCGGCCAGGGCAAGCTGCTGCGTTTCGGCGGAGAGGTGATGAAGAACGTCGCCGGCTACGACCTGTCGCGCCTGATGGCCGGCAGCTTCGGCTGCCTCGGCCTGCTCGCCGAAGTGTCAATCAAGGTGCTGCCCAAACCGCGCCAGGTACTCAGCCTGCGCCTGGAAGTGGACGCCCTGCACGCCCTGAACAAGCTCGCCGAATGGGGCCAGCAGCCGCTGCCGATCAGCGCCGCCAGCCACGATGGTGCAGCGCTGCACCTGCGCCTGGAAGGTGGCGAGGGCTCGGTTCTGGCCGCGCGCCAGCGCCTGGGTGGCGAGGAGATCGACAACGCTTACTGGCATGAGCTACGCGAACAGCGCCTGCCGTTCTTCAGCGCCAGCGGCACGCTGTGGCGCCTGTCGCTGCCGGCCAACAGCGGTCTGCTCGACCTGCCCGGTCGCCAGATGATCGACTGGGGCGGCGCGCAGCGATGGCTGAAGACCGACGCCGACGGCGAGCTGATCCAGCGCGTGACGGCCAGGCTCGGCGGCCACGCCACCTGCTTCGCCGCCGGCCAGGCGCAACCTTTCCAGCCGCTGGCTGCACCGCTGCTGCGCTACCAGCGCCAGTTGAAGAACCAGCTCGACCCCCAGGGTATTTTCAACCCTGGCCGCATGTACGCCGAGGTATAAGACGTGCAGACCAATCTGAGTGAACAGGCCAAACGCCTGCCGCGCGCCGAAGAAGCCGAACGCATCCTGCGCTCCTGCGTGCACTGCGGCTTCTGCAACGCCACCTGCCCGACCTACCAGCTGCTCGGCGACGAGCTGGACGGCCCACGCGGGCGCATCTATCTGATCAAGCAGATGCTCGAAGGCAATGAAGTCACGGCCAAGACCCAACAGCATCTGGATCGCTGCCTGACCTGCCGCAACTGCGAAACCACCTGCCCGTCCGGCGTGCAGTATCACAACCTGCTGGATATCGGCCGTGAAGTGGTCGAACAGGCGGTGCCGCGACCGCTGAACGAACGCCTGTTGCGCCAGGGTCTGCGCGCCGTGGTACCGCGACCAGCGCTGTTCAAGACGCTGACCCAGGCCGGTCTGGCCCTGCGTCCGCTGCTGCCAGCCGCGCTCAAAGCCAAGCTGCCGCGTGAGGTTCGTCCGGCCAAGCCGCGCCCGACCGAGCAACATGCGCGCCGTGTGCTGATGCTCGAAGGTTGTGTGCAGCCGGGGCTGTCGCCCAATACCAATGCCGCCACCGCGCGCGTGCTGGATCGCCTCGGCATCAGCGTCACGCCGATCCGCGAGGCCGGTTGCTGCGGCGCCGTGGACTACCACCTCAACGCCCAGGAAGCGGGCCTGCAACGCGCCCGGCAGAACATCGACGCCTGGTGGCCGGCCATCGAGGTCGGCACTGAGGCCATCGTGCAGACCGCCAGCGGCTGCGGCGCCTTCGTCAAGGACTATGGCCACCTGCTCGCAGGTGACCCCGCTTATGCAAGCAAGGCAGCGCGGGTCAGCGCCCTGGCCAAGGATCTGGTCGAGGTGCTGCAGGGCGAGGCCCTGGAACAGCTGCAGGTACGTGCCGAGCAGCGCCTGGCCTTCCATTGCCCCTGCACCCTGCAGCATGCGCAGAAGCTCGGCGGCGCGGTGGAAGGCGTACTGACGCGCCTCGGCTTTGGCCTGACCGCCGTGCCGGATAGCCACCTCTGCTGCGGCTCGGCCGGCACCTATTCGCTGACCCAGCCGGAGCTGTCGCGGCAGCTGCGTGACAACAAGTTGAACGCCCTGGAAAGCGGCAAACCGGATGCCATCGTCACCGCCAATATCGGCTGCCAGACCCATCTGGACGGCGCCGGTCGTACGCCGGTACGCCATTGGATCGAAATCGTCGAGGAGGCGATGGGCTGAAAGCCTGAACCCTCTCCCCCAGCCCTCCTCCCATTTACGGGAGAAGGGAGAAAAACCAAGAACACGAGGTATGCCATGCAACACAAAGCCGTACTCAGCCAGAGCGAAGTCAGCCAGATCCTCCAGGCGGCCCGCAGCGAAGCGCAGCAACAGGGCTGGGCCGTGGCCATCGCCGTGGTCGACGACGGCGGTCATCCGCTGGCCCTGGAGCGCCTCGATGGCTGTGCACCCATCGGCGCCTACATCGCCACCGAGAAGGCTCGCAGCGCCGCCATCGGCCGCCGCGAAACCAAGGGCTACGAGGACATGGTCAACGGCGGTCGCACCGCCTTCGTCAGCGCGCCACTGATCACCTCGCTGGAGGGCGGTGTACCCGTGCTGGTGGACGGCCAGGTGGTCGGTGCCGTCGGCGTGTCCGGGGTCAAGGCCGAACAGGATGCGCAAGTGGCCAAGGCGGGTATTGCGGCCCTTTAAACATGCGGCGCAGCCGCCAACTGATGACCTTCTCCCTCTGGGAGAAGGTGTCACGAAGTGACGGAAGAGGGTTCCAACAGACAACGACTGGCCCCTCTAGCAAGCGATTAGACAGGAGAACAGCAACATGACCGAACGCGTGCAATGTCAGCGCCTGCAGGTAGCGGCCGAGCTCAAGCAATTCATCGAAAGCGAAGTGCTGCCCGGCAGCGGTGTCGAGGCCAATGCCTTCTGGAGCGGTTTCGATGCGCTGGTGCACGACCTGGCGCCACGCAACCGTGCGTTGCTGGCCGAGCGTGACCGCCTGCAGACCGAGCTGGATACCTGGCACCGCGCCAACCCCGGGCCGATCACTGACATGAACGCCTACCGCGCCTTCCTCGGCTCCATCGGCTATCTGCTGCCGCAGCCGGAGCAGGTCAAGGCGACCACGGCCAATGTCGACAGCGAGATCGCCACCCAGGCCGGCCCACAGTTGGTCGTGCCAGTGATGAATGCGCGTTATGCGCTGAACGCCGCCAACGCCCGTTGGGGCTCGTTGTACGACGCCCTATACGGCACCGATGCCATCAGCGAAGAAGGTGGCGCCAGCAAAGGCCCAGGCTATAACGAAGTGCGCGGCGCCAAGGTGATCGCCTTCGCCCGCTCATTCCTCGACCAGGCCGCCCCACTGGCCCAGGGCTCGCACGCAGATGCCAGTGCCTATGCCGTGGTCGCCGGCCAACTGCAGGTAACCCTGAGCAGCGGCGCGCAGACTTCGCTGGCGCAACCGGAGAAGTTCGTCGGTTTCCAGGGCGAGGCTGCCACGCCGAGCGCCGTGCTGCTGAAGAACAACGGCCTGCACTTCGAGATCCAGATCGACGCAGGTAGCCCCATCGGCCGTACCGACGCCGCCGGCGTGAAGGACGTGCTGATGGAGGCGGCGCTGTCGACCATCATGGACTGCGAGGACTCCGTGGCTGCAGTCGACGCCGCCGACAAGGTGGTGGTCTACCGCAACTGGCTGGGCCTGATGAAGGGTGACCTGGCCGAGGAGCTGGACAAGGGTGGTAAGCGCATCACCCGCCGCCTCAATGCGGATCGCGTCTACACCGCCGCCGATGGTAGTGAACTGACCCTGCACGGTCGTTCATTGCTGTTCATCCGCAACGTCGGCCACCTGATGAGCAACCCGGCGATCCTCGACGGTGAAGGCTTGGAAATTCCCGAGGGCATCCTCGATGCGGTGGTCACCAGCCTGATCGCCCTGCACGACCTCAAGCGCCGCGGCAACTCGCGCACCGGTAGCGTCTATATCGTTAAACCGAAGATGCACGGGCCGTTCGAAGTGGCCTTCGCCAACGAGCTGTTCGGTCGTGTCGAACAGCTGCTGGGCATGCCCGCGAACGCGCTGAAGATGGGCATCATGGACGAGGAACGGCGTACCAGCGTCAACCTCAAGGCCTGCATCGAGGCCGCCAGCGCGCGCGTGGCCTTCATCAACACCGGTTTTCTCGACCGCACCGGCGACGAGATGCACAGCGCCATGGAAGCTGGCGCGATGCTGCGCAAGGGTGATATGAAGTCCAGCGCCTGGATCCAGGCTTACGAGCGCAACAACGTGCTGGTCGGCCTGGCCTGCGGACTGCGTGGCAAGGCGCAGATCGGCAAGGGCATGTGGGCCATGCCCGACCTGATGGCCGCCATGCTCGAACAGAAGATCGGCCACCCGAAAGCCGGCGCCAACACCGCCTGGGTGCCGTCGCCAACCGCTGCCGTGCTGCACGCCCTGCACTATCACCAGATCGACGTGCAGGCGGTGCAGAGCGAGCTGGAACTGATCGACCTGGCCAGCCAGCGCGACAGTCTGCTGAACGATCTGCTCAGCGTGCCGGTCAGCGCCGAGCGGCCGTGGAGCGCCAGCGATATCCAGCAGGAGCTGGACAACAACTGCCAGAGCATCCTCGGTTACGTGGTGCGCTGGGTCGAGCAGGGCGTCGGCTGCTCCAAGGTGCCGGATATCCACAACGTCGGCCTGATGGAAGACCGCGCCACCCTGCGCATTTCGGCCCAACACATCGCCAACTGGCTGCACCACGGTGTGGTCAACGAGGCCCAGGTGCGCGAGACCCTGCAGCGCATGGCACAGGTAGTCGACGGGCAGAATGCCGGCGACCCGGCCTACCGCCCGATGGCGCCGAACTTCGAACAATCCCACGCCTTCCGCGCCGCCAGTGACCTGGTGTTCAAGGGCCGCGAGCAGCCGTCCGGTTACACCGAGCCGCTGCTGCATGCCTGGCGACTGCGCTTCAAGCAGGAGGCCTAAGTAATGTGGGAGGGGCTTTAGCCGCGACAAACCAACGATAAAAAGCTCGCGGCTAAAGCCCCTCCCACAGAGCAGTAACAAGCCCTGACGGTTTCTGACCGTCGGGGCTTTCGAGCATGAGCGCGACGATGGGTGATCCCTGCCGTCGCGGCTCGCGGAAAGGCCGGTGCCGTGGTGCCCGGCCCTTCCAGATGCGTGGCGCCGGGTATCCCCGGAAAACTGTGGTTCACAAGAAAAAGAAGGAACCAACCCATGAGTCAAACGCTGCTGTCCATCCTGGCCTTCGTGCCACTGGTGCTAGCGGGTGTACTGCTGATCGGCTTTCGCTGGCCGGCCAAGTACGCGATGCCGCTGGTGTTCGTCCTCACCGCCCTGATCGGCCTGCTGGCCTGGGACATGTCCCTCAACCGGGTCATCGCCTCCAGCCTGCAGGGGCTGATACTCACGGCCGCGATCCTGTGGATCATCTTCGGCGCGATCCTGCTGCTGAACACCCTCAAGCACTCCGGCGGTATCGCGGCAATTCGCCGGGGCTTCTCCAACATCAGTCCGGATCGCCGCGTGCAGGCGCTGATCGTCGCCTGGCTGTTCGGCTGCTTCATCGAGGGCGCCTCCGGTTTCGGCACCCCGGCTGCCGTGGCCGCGCCGTTGCTGGTCGCCCTGGGCTTCCCGGCTCTGGCCGCGGTGGTGCTGGGCATGATGGTGCAATCGACGCCGGTATCCTTCGGCGCAGTGGGTACGCCAATCCTGGTGGGTGTCGGTTCGGGCCTGGACAGAACCGGCATCACCGAGCAACTGGTTGCCACCGGCAGCAGCTGGGAAGCCTTCTTCCACCTGATCTACTCGCGGGTAGCCATCACCCACGGCCTTATCGGCCTGCTGATGCCGCTGATCATGGTGATGATCATGACCCGCTTCTTCGGCAAGAATCAGAGCTGGAAGGAAGGCCTGGCCGTCGCGCCGTTCGCCATCTTCACCGCCTTTGCCTTCTCCCTGCCGTACATGGCAGCCGGCGTGTTCCTCGGCCCGGAATTCCCCTCGATGATCGGCGCCCTGGTCGGCCTGGCCATCGTGGTACCGGCCGCCAAGGCCGGCTTCCTGCTGCCGAAGGACACCTGGGACTTCGCTGACCCGAATGACTGGCCGTCCGACTGGATGGGCAAGATCGAGATGAAACTCGACGAGGTGGCCGGCAAGGCACCAATCTCCGTGCCCATGGCCTGGGCGCCCTACCTGCTGCTGGCGGTGTTCCTGGTGGTGTCGCGCACCTTCCCTGAGCTCAAGGCGGCAATGCTGGGCCTGAGCTTCGGCTGGAAAGACATCCTCGGTGAGACCGGCGTGTCCGGCACCATCGAGCCGCTGTACCTGCCGGGCGGCATCCTGTGCATGGTGGTACTGGTGACCTTCTTCCTGCATCGCATGCGCTTCTCCGAGCTCAAGGCGGCGGTGGGCGAGTCGAGCAAGACCCTGCTCGGTGCCGGTTTCGTGTTGATCTTCACCATTCCCATGGTGCGTATTCTGATCAACTCGGGCGTCAACGGCAGCGACCTGGTGTCGATGCCGGTGGCCATGGCGCAACTGGTGGCCGACAGCGTCGGCGGCGTGTATCCGTTCTTCGCCCCAGCGGTCGGCGCACTGGGCGCCTTCATCGCCGGCTCCAATACCGTGTCCAACCTGATGCTGTCGCAGTTCCAGCTCAATGCTGCCGAGCTGATCGGCGTGTCCGGGGCGATGATGGTCGCTGTGCAGTCGGTCGGTGCGGCGGCGGGCAACATGATCGCTATTCACAACGTGGTGGCGGCCTCGGCTACCGTTGGTCTGCTCGGACGCGAAGGCATCACCCTGCGCAAGACCATCCTGCCGACGCTCTACTACCTCGCTGCGGCTGGCGTGATCGCGGTGGTGGCGATGTACGGCATGGCACTGACCGATCCGCTGATGACCGCTCGCTGACCGATGGCGGGCCGTGCACTGCGCGGCCCGACTTTGGTTGGTCCCTGGCTGGCGGCGATTGCCGCCAGCCCGCTTGGCGCGTCAGTGCAATTGCGGTAGCTTGCGTCGCGCAACACCGTGAGATTGGCCTGAGGTTTTTATGAAAAAGTGGCAATGCGTGGTCTGTGGACTGATTTACGACGAGAGCCAGGGCTGGCCGGATGACGGCATCGCTCCCGGCACCCGCTGGGAAGACGTGCCGGAAGACTGGCTATGCCCTGACTGCGGCGTCGGCAAGATGGATTTCGAGATGATCGAAATCGGCTGATCACGCCTGGTTTTAACAAAACGGCGACCCTCGGGTCGCCGTTTTTGTTTGGCGTGTTTCGCGCGACGCCACGTAGGGTGCGCCGCGCGCACCACGAGGCGCCATTACAACAGCCGGTGCGCACCGCGCACCCTACGCACGACAGTCCGCGCCATCGCCGCACATGCAGAAAAAATTGTGCCAGCGCCATTTAATCGGTGCCAAGAGCCGGTCGCCCTTCACTTACAGCAGGCAATCACAGCCAGCTTCACTCAACTGAAGGAATATCATCATGGCTCTGTCGATTCATACCAACTACTCCTCGCTGATCACCCAGACCAACCTGGGCAAGACCAACAACGCCCTGGGCACTAACCAGCAGCGTCTGGGCACCGGTTTCCGCATCAACTCCGCTGCCGACGACGCCGCTGGCCTGCAGATCGCTACCCGTCTGAACGCCCAGTCGCGTGGTATGGACGTGGCCATGCGCAACACTGGCGACGCCGTATCGCTGCTGCAGACCGCCGAAGGCGCGTTCAACGAGATGACCGATATCGTCCAGCGCATGAAGGACCTGGCCACCCAGGCGGCGAACGACACCAACAGTGATGGTGATCGTGAAGCGCTGGCCGCCGAGTACAACGAACTGGCCGGCGAATTGAACAATATCTATGACAACACCAAATATGCTGGCGAGAACCTCTTCGGCGCTACCGGCAAGTTCGCCGCCGCCGTGAATTTCCAGATCGGCGCTAGCGCCAACGAAACACTGGCCCTGACCATCGACTTTGGCACCTTTGATCCAGCGACCGACTACGATGGCTCTGAGGACCTCGCAGACGCCACCACCGCCCAAACGGCCATGACTGCCCTGGAAACCACACTGGACGATATCGGTGCGATACGCGCCCAGTTCGGCGCCAACATCAACCGCCTGAACCACACCGCCAACAACCTGGCCAACATGAAGGACAACACCGACATGGCCAAGGGCCGCATCATGGATGCCGACTTCGCCAAGGAAAGCGCCAACATGAGCAAGAACTCCATGCTGATGCAGTCGGGCATCTCCATGCTCAAACAAGCCGGCCAGATGCCGGGCATGGTCATGTCCCTGCTGGGCTGATCCCGCGTCATCCAGGCGCAACGGATTGCGCCGCCCCTCAACGCCCCGCCTCTGCGGGGCGTTTCTCATGGCCTGCGGCCACCGCCCCTGCCGCATCAGGCATACTGATCAGCTGTCATCAAACCGAGACATGATCGACACGGTATCGGTGAATCTCGGCGATATCGTCGACTTCGCTTCCATACTGGTTAGTATTGGGTAAGCATCCCCAGCAAACGGCAACGGCCCTCCAGCAGTAGGCGTCTGGCACAAGACTTGCCACTGCAATTCTCTGGCGCCAGAATGCCGACCGTCTGTCGCCGGAAAATTTCACGCATGGAATTGCCGCTCGCCTCAAGGACCGCATGAACACCAGCCCAGAAACGCCGCTAGCCGAGCAGGAAAGCAACGTTGCGTGCCTGACCATCAGGACCGGGCGCAGCGATTGTTACGCGCACTTCTACCCAGTGCTGTATCAGTTGACCCTGGTAAAGAGCGGCATCGAAGAGAAGATCGATCTGGGCTACTCCGGGAGCCGCCTGCTCGAGCGCTTGCTACGCGAGCCCGGAGATGTGGTTTCACGCGAGGAGCTGATGAACCACGCCTGGGCCGACCGGGTTGTCGGCCAGGGCAGCCTCAACCAGCAGATCTATACCCTGCGCCAGGTACTGGGCGACGAGAAGAGTCGCGAGATCATCCAGACCCTGCCGCGCCGCGGCTATCTGCTGAACCCCAACTATCTGGTCTATCCGCCGAGCATCGATGACATCGGCGCGGTCAGCGAAACACTCGATACGCCGACGCCACAGCCAGCCTTTCTGCGCCGCCACAGCCGTCAGCGGGCATCCTGGCTGATTCTGCTGAGCCTGTTCAGCATCATCGGCATCGCCTTGTTCATGGCGCTGTACACGATCAGCCAGCCCAAGGACCTGCACAGCAGCGAAATGAATCTGGGCTCACTGCACGTGCGCTACATCGATCAGGACCCGCAAAGGCTGCAGCAGCTGATTCTGCAGACTCACGGCCTGACCAGCCGGCTTGCCGTACTGGCCAGTAAACCGGCCAACCTGGTACTGAGCCTGCGCGGTGGTTTCTACGAACTGCTGTGCCTGCAGAGCAATGGTGGTGCACGCTCGCTGATGTTGCACGAAAGCCAGCTGAATCAGGTCGCCGATACCCAACTGAGCAGGTGCCTGCCATGAGCCAGGGAACGCAGTGCGGCATCAGCCGCGGCTGGTTGCTGACCATGCTCGCCACGGCCTTGGCGATGTTGTTGAGCATGCTCGTGCTGTGGCTGAATTTCATCTCCAGCACCGAGCTCGACGGTCGTTATCAGTCCACCGGTCAAGTCCACCTGAGCAACGGTCAGGTGTTGGCAATCAGCCACAGCCTGCAGGTCAACAATGGTCGGTTCTATGCCATGACCCGGCAGGGCGACAGCATCCTGGAGACGTCGGGCGTGGTGGAGTACGGCTTTCTCGGTAACTACCGGCTGCGCGTCGAAGACGGTCAAGTCACCGGGCTGGCCAGCGAAATCGACGACGAACTGGTGTTCAACCTGCTTTATGGCCGCCATAAGGGCTCGACCATTCGCCTGACCAGCATCGATGGCTGTCTCTATGCGCTGGAAACTCGGCAAATCTATTGCCCGGCGCGCAATCTGTAGAGCGCAACAAGTCATGGGTCAGGACTCCGGTGCGCTGAGCTGAGCACCCTCGGCACGGTACTCCACCCGTACCTGGGTATCGCCGAACAACTCGCGGTACAGGCCTTCGGCCTGGCTGGTCAGCAACAGCAGCTCGATACGGCGATTGGCGCCGTTCTCTGGATCACTCGGTAACAAGGGCATGCCATCTGCTTGAGCGGTGACCTGCAGCACCGCGCTGGGCGGCAGCCCGGCCTCGACCATCACGTTGCGTGCACGCAGCGCACGGTCGCCGGAGAGGTTCCAGTTGTTGTAACCACCAACCACGCCGCGATAGGGCATGGAATCGGTGTGGCCGCTGACGATCAGATGGTTTTCCACCCGCGCCAGAATCCCGGCCAGACGCTGCAGCAGCTTTTCGAAGTGCGGATTCAGGTGGGAACTGCCGCGGTTGAACATGAAGCGCTGCGCATCGTCCTTGATCAGGACGCGCAAGCCCTGCGGTACCACCTGCACTTCGATGTTGGCCTCGGCGTCCAGTTGCAGCGCCAGCGCCTCCATCAGCTTGGCCAAATCCTGCATCTGCTGCGATTCGGCATAGTGTGGCCGGCGGGCGGGCCCCGGCTGGCCATCGCCCTGTTCAGCGCCGGGATCTTCCTCGGGTGTACGCGCCTGATTTTCCCGATCCTGACGCGGGCTGACCTGCACCGGCACCCCATCGAGGTCCAGCGGCGTGGTACTGGTGCCATCGAAGATGCCGGCACCGCCGTCGACCAGCGGATTGTTCAGCATGTCGGCATTGGCGCGGCTGGCGTCCTGGGTCTGTGGCTGGATGATCCACAGCACCATGAACAGCGCCATCATGGCCATGGTGAAATCGGCGAAGGCTACCTTCCAGGCACCGCCATGCTCGTCGTGGCCACCCTTCTTGCCACGACGTTTGATAATGATTTCATGGCCTTCACCGGCACGCGGTTTCATGCCGCGTCCCTTTCATCTTCGTAACGGTTGACCCAGATCTCCAGCTGCTTGAACGCCGGTTTGACGTCCTGCTCGATCAGCTTGCGCCCGGCGTCCACCGCCAGCAGCGTGGGCTTGCCGGCAACGTGGGCGACGAGGGTGGTGCGCACGCACTCGAGCGCCGACATCTCGGTTTTGATGCGCTGGCCCATCGCACTCGACAAGGGCTCCATCACGCAGTAGCACATGAAGATGCCAAGGAAGGTGCCCACCAGCGCTGCGGCGACGTGGGCGCCGATCTCGGCCACCGAGCCACCGATATTGCCCATGGTGATGACGATGCCGAGGATCGCCGCGAGAATGCCGAAGCCCGGCATGGCTTCGCCGATCTTGTGCAGTGAGCGCGACGGCTGCATCAGCACATGCTCCATCGCCTCCAGCTCCTGCTCGAGGAAGCCTTCGAGTTCATGGGCGCTGATCTTGCCCATGGCCATCAGGCGGAAGTTGTCGGCGATGAAGGCCATCAGGTTCTTCTCCTGACGGATCAGCGGGTACTTGGCGAACAGTTCGCTCTGCTCCGGCTCCTCGATATGCGCGTCGAGCACCTTGAGGCCGCCGACATCGACCATCTCCAGCAGCTCATAAAGCAGCATCAACAACTGGCGCTGGAATTCCTCGCCACGCTTCTTGTAGACGAACACGCCTTTGATCTGATGCAGCATCTCGATCAACACGTCCTTGGGGTTGGCCACCACCAGTGCACCGAAGCCCGCGCCGACGATGATGATCACCTCGGCCGGTTGCCAGAGCATGGCCAGTTCGCCATGGGCCATGACGTAGCCACCGAGCACGCAGGCGACGATGATCAATGCACCTAATAACTTCTGCACCCTAGCCTCTCTCGTTCAGGTAGCGACTGGCCTTGGCGATCGCCTGCTTGCTCAACTGGCAGACGCGCGCGTCGCTCAGCTCCAGCACCAGGGCGATTTCCTTGAGGCTCAGCTCATGTTGGTAGTAAAGGGTCAGCACCAGTCGTTCACGCTCGCTGAGCTGGCTCAGCGCCTGAGTCAGCAGGCGCTCCTTGAGCACACGGTCCTCGACCGCACTGCTGCCACAGGCGAACCCCTCGTGACCGTTCTGCAGCAACTCATCGAGACTTTCGATGGCCTCACAGGCATCGGCCTGGAGAAACTCCTGGTATTCCTTGGCGTTTATGCCGGCCGCCTGAAGAATCTCCTCCTCCTGCGGCACACGACCCAGTTGCCGCGCCAACTGGCGAATGGCGTCGCGAATCTTGTGGGTCTGCTGACGCACCTGGCGCGGGCGCCAGTCCTGGCGGCGCAACTCATCGAGAATCGCACCACGGATGCGCAACGCGGCGAAACGACCGAACTGCTCGTCCGGCGTGCCATAGCGACGCAGGCATTCGAGCAAACCCATCAGGCCAATTTGCTCCATGTCTTCGCGGTCGAGCACCTGATTGGCCTGCAACGCCAGCTGACTGACGATGCGCTTGACCAGTGGCAGGTACTGCAACAGCCACTTCTGCTCGGCCCCTGGGGCGAACAGCGCAGCCCCGCCCTGTTCGGCGGCGTAGCGATAGTCAATGGCGCAGTTGGCGTTCATGGCGACGGTACCTACTGGACGATCAGTTTGCTGACCAGCACGTTGGCAAACGGCATCGCCAGCTTCTTGCTGGCGAAGTCATCGAACAGCGCGCTTTCCAGCGTGCTCTGCAGCTCTGGAATGGGCATGCCGCGCAGCGTCTCGAAGGTCATGGCAGACAGGTGGGCGACCACCGAATTGCGCACCATCGGATCGATTTGCTCGAGCTTCTTCGGATCGGTTTCGAGGTCGGTCTGCAGCACCAGATCGAGCACGAAGTAATGCTCGCGGCTTTCCCCCTTCAAGCTGACGATTACCTTCTCGATCGGAAAGAAGCGGTACTCGCTGTTGGCTTCCTGCTCCTCGCTGCCGGCGTTGCCAGCAGAAATGCCGAGCACGGCCTGGCCGGTCTGCATGGACTTGAGCGTGGCGTAATTGAAGATGGTGCCGCCAACCACCACCAGGGTGTTGAAGATAACCAGCAGCAGGAGGACGCGCGGCATTGTCATGACTACTCTCGATTCACTAACGGGAAATTAAACGGTGACCAGCACGTCGCTGGTCGATAGCCCAGCGTTGCGCTCGCGGCCGGCGGGCAGCGCGACGGCAGCGGCCACCTCATCCTCGGCGAGCCAGCGCTGCGCTTGCGCCTGTTGCTGCTGACGACCGCCCTGAGCATCGGCGGAGACCTGCACGTTGACCTGCACGAAGTTCTGCCCGACCAGCTCCTGACGCAGACGCTCGCTGGTCTGCTGCAACAGGCGGGCGACATCGGCGTTGGCAGCCGAGAGCTGCACGCTGAGACGGCCGGATTCATGGCTGAGGAAGATTTCCAGGCTGCCCAGCTCCGGCGGGTCGAGGCGGATGGTGGCGTTCTGTATGCGCTGGTTGATCTGCACGTCCACCTGCTCGCGCAGGCTGGCCAGCATCTGCTCGCCCCACTGCGCCTGAGGTGCATGCAGTTTGAGCGAACGCTCGGCCGTCAGCGGCGTAGTAGTCGCGGCGGCGGAGGTTGCGCTGGCGGGGATGGATTTATCTGCATCCGTGCTGATGCTCGGCAGACGTTCGAGATCGCTCGTCTCGATGACCTCAGTCGCCATTGCCGGCGCGGCTGTCTGTATCGCGATCTCGACTGCCATCTGCGGTATTGGCGCCGCGACCTGGGGTGACAACGATTGCTGGCTGAGCGCTGAAGCACTGGCGCTGTATGGCGACTGAGCGGGCAACGGCTCACGCGGCTGCGGCTGTATCAGGGCCTGGCCAGGGAGCTCGGCAGGCAGCCCGGCAGCCTGTTCGATCTGCTCCGAGTCGTCCTGAGACAACGGTTCGTGCAGCGCCTGCTCGGGTGCTTCACGCGCTTCGATACGCACGGCCTGCTGGTCCAGCACGCTGGCCAGCCACTGCTCGGCATCCGCTTCGCTGAGGGTGACCTTCACGGCAGTAGCCTCTTTACTCGGCGGTACCTCTGGCTCGGCGGCGGTGAAGCCCTGTACGGCCATGTGCAGATCGAACGGCGGCGTCTCACCAGCAGCGCTCCGAGCCTGGGCAAAACCGGCCGGCAGGGTTTGTGCCGCGGAGTCCGTCAGATTCACCTGGGCATTGGCATTGATCAGTTGCAGCACGTTTTATCTCCCACCCTGATACAGATCGACGCGCATGTAAGCGCTGCGTCCTTCGGCGTATTCCAGGTGCGTCAGCAACAACCGACGCACCCGTTCGCACTCTTCGGCGCAGGCGATACGCGCCTGTCCGTGCAACTGCTGCAGATGCCGCCTGGCCTCGCGCACTTCGTCGCTCAGCGTCGGTAGCCCGGCCAGTAACTGCAGGCAGGAGCGGATCAGCGCATCGATCTCACCGATGCGCGTCCAGTCAGCCTGTTCCAGCGCTTGCGCCAACTGCGCGTGCAGTTGCTGCAGCGCGCGCAGTTCACTTGCGCGTTGCATTCACGCCTTCCCAGCCTTCGCGCAGCACACCGAGCAAGCCGACGACTTCGTCCAACCCCTCCAGCGACAGGCTGACGCTGACATCGGAGAGGCGGTAGATGCAGTAGTCGTAGAGTCGCGCCAACCCCTGCACCAACTCGCCGCCGTTCTCGTAATCTAGGGCACCATTGAGACCGCCGAGGATGTTCAGGCATTTCTCCAGGGACTGGCCCTTCTGCTGGTAACGCTTGGCCTCGATATGGCCACGGGCACGCGCCAGCTCGTCGAGGAGGCCGTCGAACAGCACCAGCACCAGCTCGTAGGGCGAGGCCGAAGCAGCACGCGCCTCGAGGTCCACGGTGCGATAGCTGTCGTAACTTTCGTTGAGGTTGTAGGCACTCATCAGAACATTCCGTAGGTCTGCTCCATCGCCGCCATGGTCTGCATGAGACCGGTGTACTGACGGAGATAGCGGCTGTAGTAGGAGTCGTACTGCTTCTGGATGGTGTCGAACTGCTGATCGACACGGCGCAGCTGGGTGTTTAGGGTGTCCTTGCGATTGGTCAGCAGGCCGCCAGCGCTGCTGGTGTAGACCGCCAGGTTCTTGTCCAGGGTATCGAGCAGGTTGCCCTTGTCGGTGAACAGCTTCTCGAAGCCTTCCGGGTTGGCTGCCACGGCCTTTTCGAAACGGGCGTTGTCGATGGTCAGCTTGCCGTTGCGGTCGGCAACGATGCCGAACTCGGTGAGGCTCACGCCGCCAAACGAAGTGCGTACCAACTGGTTGAGCATCGTCTCGATGGCGCGCACGCTGGCATCGCCAGCCAGAGGCCCACGACCGCCACTTTCGCCACCACTGGAGGTGAGCGAGTCGAAACTGGACATCAGGGCATTGAAGGCACTGACGAAGGTTTGCGCCTTCTCCTTGGTGGCCTTCTGGTCCTGGCCGACTTCCATGGTCAATGGCGCATCACCACTCTTATGCGCCTTGTTGAAGGTCAGGCTGACGCCATCGATGATGTTGTCGAAGGTGTTGCTGGTACTGCTCAGTTCGATGCCGGTCTCGCCACCCAGGCGCACGATGGCATCCTTGGCCACGGACAGCTCCTGCCTGCCGCTCACCGCGCCTGCAACCGCAGCATTGCCAGTGGCACTCAGGCTGATGGCCTGGTCGGCGCCGGTCTTCTCACTGGTCAGCACCAGGTTGACCTGGCCATTGCTGCGAACCAGGGTCGCCTTGACGCCATTGTTGTCGCTCGCGCCGTTGATGGCTGCGGCCAGCTCGTCGAGCGTGGCCACGGCACCGAGGTCGATATTGAACGCCTCACCGCCCTTGCCGATGGTCAGGCTGCCACTACCGAGGTCGCCGTCCTGCAGCCCTTGCAGAGCAACCTGGCTCTTGCTGGCCAATTGCTGGACGAAAAAATCATAACTGCCGGGCACGGCCTTGGTGCCCACCGTGGCACTGGCATAACCCTCCTGGCTGAAGCTGGCGCTGTTGACCAGCATGCTGCTGCCGGCCAGCTTGAGACCGCTGGCAGCCGTCTTGAAGGTTTTCAGCGCGGTATCCAGGCTGGTCAGCGCACCGAGCTGCGCCTTGTAGGCGGCCTGGTTGCGATTGGCCTTGGCCAACTGGCCCTGAATTTCGTATTGGGCCAGTTGGGTCGCCATGCTTTGCACGTAATCTGAATCGATAGCCATAGTCGGACACCCGTTTTCCTGTGAGATAGCAATAGCGGTGCCAACAGCTGAAACCCCTGATCTAGAGGGCTCTAGGCGTTCCGCCAGGTGAAAGGTCCTTTCCGCTTGCAGACTGCTGAACGACGAGCGGAAGGCCAACTTCCGCCTGCGTCGCGCAGATGGCGGACGTACCGATTACACAGGCGACAGCACAGAGGGGTGACTTAAGGAAAACGCCGCAGAGAGCGGGCAAACCACAGCATCAGCGGTGACGCGGTGCGCGCAGCGCACCCTACCGATGGCACCAGCCCCGTCCGCGGTGCACGCACGTACCGTAGGGTGCGCGATGCGCACCGGCGGCATCGCGCAGCAGGAGAAGCACCCAGGAATGTGAGGGCGCGCAAAAGCGCTGGGACGCTATCCGGGAAAAGAACGTAGCCGACAGGCCTTGTCGAACTATTCGCCGCCGACGGCGAAATTCGGCAGGCTGTTGACCGGCTGACGGAAGTTGAAGGGAATGGACTCGACCGCCAGCCCCACATTGCGCTGCACCACGAAATGCAGGTGCGGGCCGGTGCTGTTGCCGGTGTTGCCGGAGCGCGCCAACAGGCTGCCGGTTTCTACCCGCTGGCCTTCACGCACACCGACCGATCCCTTCATCAGGTGCAGGTAAACACCCATGGTGCCGTCGTCATGCAGAATGCGCACGAAGTTGCCGGCCGGGTTATTGCCCCGGCCGCTCTGCTGGTTCTCGGTCTTCACCACCATGCCAGCGCGTGCAGCGACGATGGGCGTGCCTTCAGGCATGGCGATATCCACCGCATAGCGGCCCTTGGCAGTGAAGTGGCTGTAGGTGCCGTTGGCGCCCTGGGTCTGACGGAACGGGCCGCCACGCCAGGGCAGCGGATAGCGATGAATGCTCGGCTGCAGTCGCGGGTCGCCGAGGGCGTAGCGCAACCTGGGTTTGTAGCGCAGCGGCTTCGATGCATCCTGCGCGGTGAGGGTGGCGAGGCGGATATTGCTGCGCGGTGGCAACACCCAGCGAATCGGTTTGTCCGGCGCGCCGATGGCGTTCTGTACCTGCTCCAGCTTCAGTTCGATTTCCACCGGGGCATACAGGTCATTGCGAATCAGCAGGGTTTCACCGGCCTCGTGCTTCTTGGTTTCCAGTTTCACCTGGTTGTCCAAGCGCTCGACCATGCGATCGTTGAACACGAACACCTGCGCGCCAGGCGCAGCCTGATCGCTATAGGTGACTACGCCGTTCTTGTCGACGTACTTGTAGATGGTCAGCGCAGCGGCCTGGCTGCAACAGGCCAGCAGACTGCAGAGAATTATTAGACGCCCTAGCATAACGACTCGGATCTTATGGCTTTTTGATATCCGGGTTAGCAAGACTAGCAGCGCAGCACGGAGCGCGCGAGACACCGACCGTCAGGCTGTGAACCGGCTCACCGCCATTGGTCGGCACAGCGCCGCGGATTGCATACGGCTACGCGCCGGGGCTGAAATGCTTCTGCGCAGTGCCGCGGGCGATCAGCCGCGAGAGGTAATCGAGTTTTTGCGGGTCACGGTCGACGAATCGGAAAGTCAGTTGCAGCCATTCGCTGTCGGGCTTGGGTTCGAATGCCACCACCGCATGCAGGTAGCCATTGAGCCGAGCGGTTTCCGCTGCTTCGCCCTGCTCCAGGTCGAGCACTGCACTCTCCAGCACCTGCGGCAGTTGTTCGGTGCGTTTGACCACCAGCAGTGCCTCCTTGAGGCTCAGCGCCTTGATCACACAAGCCATGCTACCCGCCGGCAAACGCAGCTGACCCTGGCCACGACCGGCTGGCGACTTGCTCGGGGCTGCCGGCGCAGGTGCTGCGCTCGGCTCAGCCTGGCCCGCAGCCGGCACCGGAGCACTGGGCTTGACCACCTCGGCCTTGCCGCCGGTGAGCGCGGCCAGCGAGTCATTGGCGAAGCTGCCGCTGCTGAGCATCTTCGGCGGTGCGCTGGCAGCCAGGGTCTGCAACTTGCCGGCGCGGCTCAGCGCCTTCTTCACCTTGGTGACCAGCTGTTCGTTGGAGAAGGGCTTGCCGATGTAGTCGGAAACGCCAGCCTGGATCGCCTGCACCACGTTCTCCTTGTCACCACGGCTGGTGACCATGATGAAGGGCGTGGTTTTCAGGTTGTCCTGCTCGCGGCACCAGGTCAGTAGCTCGAGGCCGGACATCTCCGGCATTTCCCAGTCACAGAGGATCAGGTCGACCACCTGACGGCTCAACATCTGCTGGGCCTTGCGGCCATTGATCGCTTCCTCGATCTGTACGCCGGGGAAATTATCGCGCAGCCCTTTCTTGACCAGATCACGGATAAAGGTCGCGTCATCCACCACCAGCACACTGACTTTGCTCATCGGCCACTCCTGTACGAATGGCAGTAAGCATAGTCATGGCCAGTGGCCTAAGGCCAACGGAAAACGTCGGACGTGCAACAAATCGCGCAAACGAAACGGCCCGGGATTTCCCGGGCCGTCAGCACTAAGCAGGCGTCAGTCCCTGGACTTGCCCTCGACCTCTTCACGCATACGGGTCAGGCCGATGTGGCGCACATCGGTGCCACGCACCAGGTAGATCACCAGTTCGGCGATGTTGCGCGCGTGATCGCCGATGCGTTCCAGCGAGCGCAACGCCCAGATCACGTTGAGCACGCGGGAGATCGAACGCGGGTCTTCCATCATGTAGGTGACCAGTTCGCGCAGCGCGGTCTTGTACTCGCGGTCGACGGTCTTGTCGTACTGCGCCACCGACAGGGCCAGGTCGGCATCGAAGCGGGCGAAGGCGTCCAGTGCCTCCTGCACCATGCGGCGCACCTGATCGCCAATATGGCGAACCTCGACATAGCCACGCGGCGACTCGCCCTCCTCGCACAGCTGGATGGCGCGCTTGGCGATCTTGGTCGACTCGTCGCCGATGCGCTCGAGGTCGATCACCGACTTGGAGATGCTGATGATCAAGCGCAGGTCGGAGGCCGCCGGCTGGCGACGGGCGAGAATGCGCACGCATTCTTCGTCGATGTTGCGCTCCATCTGGTTGATCTGGTCGTCGATCTCGCGCACCTGCTGGGCCAGGCCGGAGTCGGCCTCGATCAGCGCGGTGACGGCATCGTTGACCTGCTTTTCCACCAGGCCGCCCATGGCCAGCAGGTGGCTGCGCACCTCTTCCAGCTCGGCGTTGAACTGCTGGGAGATGTGCTGGGTAAGGTTGTCTTTGTTGATCATGTTTCGCTCCGCGAAAGCTGCCAGCTTGGGTGACCATGGTGCGCATGGCGCACCCTACACGTTGAGTTTCAGCACTAAGGCCCTTGGAAAATGCTCTCTGGTGCGAAGGGCGCGCGCTGACAGTACGGCGCCCGACAAAGCCAGGGAGTATTTGCCATGGCCTTAGCCATAGCGACCGGTGATGTAGTCTTCTGTCTGCTTCTTGGCCGGGTTGGTGAACAGCGTATCGGTGTCACCGAACTCGATCAGCTTGCCCATGTACATGAACGCGGTGTAGTCGGAAACGCGCGCCGCCTGCTGCATGTTGTGGGTCACGATGACGATGGTGTACTTGCTCTTGAGCTCGTAGATCAGCTCTTCGACCTTCAGCGTGGAGATCGGGTCGAGGGCCGAGCAGGGTTCGTCGAGCAGCAGCACTTCCGGCTGCACGGCCACGGTGCGGGCAATGACCAGACGCTGCTGCTGACCGCCGGACAAGCCGAGGGCCGAGTCGTGCAGACGGTCCTTGACCTCGTCCCACAGCGCCGCGCTCTTCAGCGCCCACTCCACCGCCTCGTCGAGCACACGCTTGCTGTTGATGCCCTGGATACGCAGGCCATACACCACATTCTCGTAGATGCTCTTGGGAAAGGGGTTGGGCTTCTGGAACACCATGCCGACGCGGCGGCGCAGCTCGGCCACGTCCTCGCCCTTGCGGTAGATGTTGCGCCCGTCGATGTTGATCTCGCCTTCCACACGGCAACCGTCGACCAGGTCGTTCATGCGGTTGAAGGTACGCAGCAGGGTCGACTTGCCGCAGCCGGACGGGCCGATGAAGGCGGTCACACGCTGCTTGGGGATATCCATCTTGACGTCGAACAGCGCCTGCTTCTGGCCGTAGTACAGGTTCAGGCCCGGTACGGCGATGGCCGTGGTCTCGTTGGCCAGGCTCAGGCTCTGCTTGTCGCGGCCGAGTGCGGCCAGGTCGATACCGTGGGTATGGGTTTCGTGTTGCATAAACTCACTCCGTTCGTAGCTACAAGCTGCAAGCTGCGCACCGGCGGTGCGCGACTCGTAGCTGCGTTAGTGATCCAGCGCCTTGTACTTCTCGCGCAGGTGGTTACGGATATAGACCGCGGTCAGGTTGAGCAGGGCGATGACGATCACCAGCAGCAACGCCGTGGCGTAAACCAGCGGGCGCGCAGCCTCGACGTTGGGGCTCTGGAAGCCGACGTCGTAGATGTGGAAGCCCAGGTGCATGATCTTCTGATCCAGGTGCAGGTACGGGTAGTTGCCGTTGAGCGGCAGGGTCGGTGCCAGTTTCACCACCCCCACCAGCATCAGCGGCGCCACCTCACCAGCGGCACGTGCCACGGCCAGGATCAGGCCGGTCATCATCGCCGGACTGGCCATCGGGATGACCACCTTCCACAGCGTCTCGGCCTTGGTCGCGCCAAGCGCCAGCGAACCTTCACGCACCGCACGCGGAATCCGCGCCAGGCCTTCCTCGGTGGCGACGATGACCACCGGCAGGGTAAGGATTGCCAAGGTCAACGAGGCCCACATCAGGCCCGGGGTGCCGAAGGTCGGCGCCGGTGCGGACTCGGGGAAGAACAGCTGGTCGATCGAGCCGCCCAGCACGTAGACGAAGAAGCCGAGACCGAATACGCCGTAGACGATCGAGGGCACGCCGGCCAGGTTGTTCACCGCGATGCGGATCACCCGGGTCAGTGCCCCCTGATGCGCGTATTCACGCAGGTACACTGCGGCGATCACGCCGAACGGGGTGACGATCACCGCCATCAGCATGACCATCAGCACGGTGCCGAAGATGGCCGGGAAGATACCGCCTTCGGTGTTGGCCTCACGCGGTTCGTCACTGACGAATTCCCACAGCTTCATGGCGTAGAAGCCGAGCTTGTCGACCGTGCCCATGGCGTTCGGGCGGAAGGCGCGGACGATCTTGCCCAGTTCGATTTCAGTCTGACGACCATCGCTGGCGCTCAGGGTGACACTGTCACGGTTGATCTGCTGGGTCAGTGCCACCATGCGTTCTTCGAGCACCTTGTACTCGGCGTTCAGCGCATCGCGGCGAGCGTCCATGTCAGCTTGCGCGGCGTCATCCAGCTTGCCCTGCAACTGCAGTTTGCGGCCTTCCAGACGGATGCGCTCGAGGCTGTGGTTGATGCGGCCGATGTCTTTCTTCTCCAGGCGCACCAGTTGCGCATGCAGATCATCGACGCGATCCAGACGCTCTTGCAACGCAGCCCAGGCCGCATCACCCTCGGCGACTACCTGACCGCTTTCCTTGACGTTGACCAGGTTGCCGTAGAAGTTGCCCCATTCGCGACGCTCCAGCACCGTAATGCCCGCTGGCTTGCGCGGGTTGCTCAGCCACTCGCCGACCACCCAGGTGAAGTCGGCGCCGAACAGCTCGCGGTTACCCACTTTCATCAGCTCGCGGGTCATGAATTCGCCGCCCTCTTCGGCGACCGGCAGGCCTGCGGCCGCGAGACGAGCGCGCGGTACTTCCTCGACCTGCACTACCTCACCCAGCATCACCCGCGCTTCCTGACCAGGCACCTGGTAGTCGGCTTCGAGGATGTCGGCCGGCCAGAAGTGGCCCAGGCCACGAGAGGCGATCACCGCCAGCAGACCCAGGGTCATGATGATGGCGATGGCAACCGCGCCACCGCTCATCCACACGCCCGGGGCGCCGCTCTTGTACCAGGATTTCAGGTTGTTCTGTTTCACGGACATATACCTTCCAAAACCTTAGAGCGACGAATACTTGGTGCGCAGACGCTGACGAATCAGCTCGGCCAGGGTGTTCATCACGAAGGTGAACATCAGCAACACCAGCGCGGCGAGGAACAGCACGCGATAGTGGGTACCGCCGACTTCCGACTCGGGCATTTCCACCGCCACGTTGGCCGCCAGGGTGCGCATGCCTTCGAAGATGTTCATGTCCATGATCGGTGTATTACCGGTGGCCATCAGCACGATCATGGTCTCGCCGACGGCGCGGCCCATGCCGATCATCAGTGCCGAGAAGATGCCTGGGCTGGCGGTGAGGATCACCACACGGGTCAGGGTCTGCCAGGGCGTGGCACCCAGAGCCAGGGAGCCGAAGGTCAGGCTTTTGGGGACGCTGAACACGGCGTCTTCGGCAATCGAATAGATGTTCGGGATTACCGCGAAGCCCATCGCCAGGCCGACGATCAGGGCGTTGCGCTGGTCGAAAGGGATGCCCAGGTCGTTGGACAGCCACAGGCGCATGTTGCCACCGAATAGCCAGTTTTCCAGATGACCACTGATGCCGATGGAGAACCACCCCACGGCAATCACGACCGGAATCAGCAGCGCCGCTTCCCAGCCCTCGGGAACGCGATGGCGGATGGACTCAGGCAGCTTGGTCCAGAGGAAACCGAACAGCAGAATGCCTATCGGCGTCAGCAGCAACAGGCTGAAGATGCCGGGTAAGTGGTTCTCCAGAAACGGCGCGAGGAACAGGCCGGCGAAGAAGCCAAGAATCACCGTCGGCAGCGCCTCCATCAGCTCAATCACCGGCTTGACCTTGGTGCGCATGCGCGGCGCCATGAAGTAGGCGGTGTAGATCGCTGCAGCCACGGCCAGAGGGGCCGCCAGGAGCATGGCGTAGAACGCTGCCTTGAGCGTACCGAAGGCCAGCGGCGAGAGGCTCAGCTTGGCTTCGAAGTCGGTGTTGGCCGAGGTCGACTGCCAGACGTAGTCAGGCTCGGGGTAGCTTTCGTACCAGACCTTGCCCCACAGCGAACTCCAGGAGATTTCCGGGTGCGGGTTGTCGACCAGGAAACGCTGCAGCTTGCCATCCGACTCCACCAGCACACGACTGGCGCGTGGCGACAGAGCAGCGATGGCGCTGCCTTCGGCGACCTGCTGCTTGAGCAGGGTGCGGTGCGCTGTGCTATGGAAAATGCCCAGGCGGCCGTCGGCATCCAGCGCCATGAAGCCCTTGCGGCGCTCCTCGGGCAGAATCTGAGTGATCGCGCTGCTGCCCAGCTGGAAGCTGCGGATCGACTGGAAAGTGGACTTGCCGTCCTTGTCACGCACCATAAACCACTGCTGGATGCCGCCCTTGGCGTCACCGATCATGATCGAGATACCGCCGAGCAGGCTGGTGGCGCTAGTCACACTGTTGGAAGCATCCTTGAGCAGCTCGTAACGACCATTGAGGCTACGCTTGCGCAGGTCGAAAACGTCGGCACTGGAGCTGCCGTTGAATACGTACAACCACATCTGGCGCGGGTCGAGAATCAGCTGGCTGATCGGCTCACCGATCTGCGGCAGGTTGATGCGCTCCTCGCTGACGCTCACCTCGCCGGTGAACAGGTTCTCTTCACGGCTCAGGCTGATCAGGTGCAGCTCATTGCCGGTGGAGCCGGCCAGCATCAGCGTACCGCTGTTGAGGTTGATGGCGATGTGCTCGAGTGGTCGGCCTTGCGGATCGACCTCGATCGCTGCCTCACCGTAGGGGTACTCGATCTGTGGTGCGATCGTGCGCACGTTGTCCGGGTAGCTGATCTTGTAGTTGTGCTGAATGATCAGCACCTGGCCGTTGGACAGGCCCAGTACCACGCGGCGCGTGCCTGGCTGATCCTGGCTGACGGAGGCAACCGAAACACCCTGCGGCAACGGCAGCTGCAGACGCTGCAGGGCTTCGCCGGTCTTGAGTTCGAAGAACTGCACGGCACCGGAAGCGTCCAGGCGCATGGCCACCTGGTTCTGTTCCTCGATGGCCAGCATCAACGGCGCTTGCGCCTCAGCCAGCCAGGCCGGTTGCTGAGCCTGGCGAGAGGTCAGTTCAGCGCCCTGGAACATGGGCAGCACAACGTGGGCGAGATAGAAGAAGATCAGGGTGATGGCGCCCAGAACCGCCAGACCACCGATGGAGACATACCAACGCGCCATACGATCCTTCAACGCGCGCATACGGCGCTTGCGTTGCAGGGCAGGCGTATTGAAGTCGATCCCTAGCGGATTCTGCGAACGGTTCATGGATTCGTTTGCCAAGTCATTCATGCGAGAAGTCTCTGCGCGAGCTTGATTGCAGCGCATACGGCTGCCCAGGCTTGTCAATTTAGCGAGCTTGTGTGACAGAAAGATTACAGCCTGCTGACATGACGAAGCCCGCCACCCATAAGGTGGCGGGTTCGTCGAATGGCCTGGCTACCAGAGCCAGGCCATCACACTGGAAGCCTTACAGGCCCAGTTCCTTCATCGCTTTTTCGGCTACCTTGGACGGCAGCGGGATGTAACCGTCTTTCATCACGACGTCCTGGCCCTGCTTGGACAGCACCAGCTTGATGAACTCGGCATCCAGCGGGCTCAGCGGCTGGTTCGGCGCCTTGTTCACGTAGACGTAGAAGAAGCGGGCCAGCGGGAACTTGCCAGCCAGGGCGTTTTCTTCCGAGGCTTCGAAGGCTTCACCGCCCTTCTTGGACAGCGGTACGGCGCGAACGCTGGAGGTACGGTAGCCAATACCCGAGTAGCCAATGGCGTTCAGGGTGCTGGAGATCGACTGAACCACAGAAGCCGAACCCGGCTGCTCGTTGACGTTGGATTTGAAGTCGCCTTTGCACAGGGCTTCTTCCTTGAAGTATCCGTAGGTGCCGGATACCGAGTTACGACCGAACAGCTGCAGCGGCTTGCTCGCCCACTCGCCGGTCAGACCGAGATCACCCCAGGTCTTGATGTCCTTGTCATTACCGCACAGGCGGGTGCTGGAGAAGATCGCGTCGACCTGCTCGATCGACAGCGACTTGATCGGGTTGTCCTTGTGCACGAACACCGCCAGGGCGTCGATGGCAACCGGAACGGCGGTCGGCTTGTAGCCGTACTTCTCTTCGAAGGCCTGGATTTCGCTGTCCTTCATAGGACGGCTCATCGGACCCATGTTGGCGGTGCCTTCGGTCAGCGCGGGTGGCGCAGTGGAGGAACCAGCGGCCTGGATCTGGATGTTCACGTTGGGGTAGTTCTTCTTGAACTCTTCTGCCCACAGGGTCATCAGGTTGGCCAGCGAATCGGAACCGACGCTGGACAGGTTGCCCGACACACCGGAAGTCTTTTCGTAGTTCGGCAGAGCCGGGTCGACGGCGGCTACAGCAGATACGGCGCTTACGCCAGCGGCGGCGAAAGTCAGGGCCGCCATCAAACGCTTCAGTTTCATGCCTTGCTCCTAGCAGGATAGTGTTGGATGGAACGGGCCCAAGTATCTGCAGGCCACATGACCACTCTATGAAACGAATGTGACAGTTAAATGAATGTCGACGGCTTTCGAGGGCGGCAGAGAGAAAGCGCTTCGGATGGTTTGTGGGAAGTGGGTGATGCCGGGCTAGCAAATAAGTGTGTGCTTTCGGTGCTGGCACTATCCGTTGGCGCGTCGTCTGAAGGTTTAGGTTTCGCCCCTTACGGGCGAGTCACTTTCTCTTGCTTGCCCAAGAGAAAGTAACCAAAGAGAAGGGCACCCCGACATCCGGCCCCGGCTGCGCCGGGGTTCCCTCGCTCCATCACCACTCCAGGGGCACGCCACGAAGGGCCATCCCTGGCCCATCGTGGCTCTCGCGACATCCATGTCGCTCAACCCCTTCCACGGTGATTCCACTCGGCCTCCTGAAGGGGGCTTGGGCGTCGTCTGTGAGATCGCACTTCAAGAGCAAAAGCCAAACGCTACCGACTTTGATCTTCCGGAGATTTCGCAAGCTCGCGGTCCAGTCCCTTCAGGAGGCCGAGCGGAGGTGTTGCGTAGGGGGACGAGCCGCATGGATGCGGCGAGAGGCTTAAAGGGCCAGGGATGGCCCTTGTAAGCCGGCCCCCGGAGTGACGCCGGAACGAGGGAAGTTTCGCGTAGCGAAACCCGGATGTCGGGGTGCCCTTCTTTGGCACACCTTTCTTGGGCAAGCAAGAAAGGTGTGGCGCCCGTAAGGGGCGCAACCTAAACGCTCAGAGGACTCGGTAACGGATAGTGCTAAGCCAGTGAGCAATACGCGCCCCGGCCTGCCCAGCCCCAATAAAAAGCCCCCACACGCAATGCGTGCAGGGGCTCGTAACAGCGCCGCAGTGATTACTGCATATTCTGCTTCAGCGCGCGCATACGGTCGTGGCAAGCCCGCACCTTGGGCATCTCCACGGCCAACAGGACACGGACGTCATTGTCCGCGCTTTCCAGCGCATCTTCGAAGGCATGCAGAATGCGGTCTTCCGCCTCCTCCAACTGCGCAACGTAGGTGGCATCTTCATCCTTGGCCAGGGTCGCGCGGGTGTCGGCGTAGAACTGGCGCAGCTTGCCCAGCATGGTGCCGCCAGACGCCGGCTCGCTCTGGTTGGCCGCAACCTTGACGCTCAGCGCGTCGATCACTTCAGTCTTGGCACGCACCATGTCGCGGAACAGCGCCTGCAGGCGGATGTCCTTGACCTCTTCGTGGGCATGCTCATAGAAGCGCTTGCCGTCACGGGTGATTTCGATCAGTTCATTGAGTTGTGCGGTCTTGCTGCTCATGGATTCTCTCCTTGGCAATGGGACTTGCGGGTTGATGGCCATTCCAATGGCCGGGTTTACTTGGAATTCAACTGCTGATGCGCAGGGCGTCGGCATCGACCCCCTTCACACCACGAATGTTGCGGGCGATCTCGACCGCCAGACGCTTCTCGGCGCTGCTCAGCACGCTGCCGCGCAGGCTTACCAGGCCATCGTCGGTATTCACCGAGATGTTCAGCGCATCCAGGTTGCGGCTGTAGAGGAAGCTGGCCTTGACCTTGCTGGTGATCCAGCCGTCGCTGATGTTCTCGCGCGCCTCATCGAGGGTGGTTTGCACTTCGCTACTGCTGCTGTCCGCGGTGCTGATGCTGAGGTGGTTGAACACCTCGCGTACGCCATCGGTGTTGGCTGCCAGCTGGCCTGCCAGCTCCTTGGCCGCCGGGGTTTGCGCATGACCACTGAGGGTGATGTTGCCGGTTTCGCTCTTGACCTGAATATCCAGGCCGCGAGTGTTGCTGTTCCACAGCAACTTTGACTTCACCGTGGCAGCGAGGCTGGCGTCTTCCAGACGCTGAACCAGGCCGGGGGGATTACCTTCGGTGGCGTCGTCACTGACTTCGATGCGATTGTCCACCGCGTCGATGCCCTCTATGCTCAGCGCCACTTGCTCGGCCAGTTCCTTCTGGACCTCGCTTTCGACCTTGCCGCCAAGGGTGGCCTTGCCATCCTCCACTGCTATATCGAGCTTGAATGGATTTAGATGCCGATTGAGCGCGAAGGCTGTCCAGATAGAGCCCTCCTGGCGTGCAGCATCCAACTGCGCTGACAGCTGCCCTTCGGCCGCATGGCTGGCCACGGGCGTCAGACCGAGCATCAGCGCGGTGCTGGCGGCCAGCAACCATGGTTTGAACGGGGGCATGAGTTCACTCCTGTTCGTGAGACGATATAAGGAATATCGCAAGCCCCGTGCCAGCCAATAAAAAACAAAATACCCTTTAAAAACAAATAGTTAATTCAAGTAAAGGCACCCTGCCTGCATGCAGGGTGCAGCATTAGCCTAGTTGGGCCGTGCAACTTGCACGGTTTTTACCTGACTAAGCTGCATTGACCAGTCAGACGGAGCACATACATGGCAGTAGCAGAGCAAACCAGCGGGCGCATTCTGCTGGTGGACGATGAAGCGGCAATCCTGCGTACCTTCCGCTACTGCCTTGAAGACGAGGGCTATGACGTCGCTGGCGCCAGCAGTGCGACGCAGGCCGAGGCATTGCTGCAGCGCCAGGTGTTCGACCTGTGTTTTCTCGACCTGCGCCTGGGCGAAGACAGCGGCCTGGACCTGCTGGCGCAAATGCGCATCCAGGCCCCCTGGATGCGTGTGGTCATCGTCACCGCCCATTCGGCAGTGGACACTGCGGTAGATGCCATCCAGGCCGGCGCCGCCGATTACCTGGTCAAACCCTGCACCCCCGATCAACTGCGCCTGGCCGCCGCCAAGCAACTGGAAGTGCGCACGCTGGCTGCACGCCTGGAGGCCCTGGAGGGCGAAGTGCGCAAGGCCAAGGATGGCCTCGACTCGCACAGCCCAGCGATGATGGCGGTTCTTGAGACCGCGCGTCAGGTCGCGACCACCGACGCCAACATCCTCATTCTCGGCGAGTCCGGCACCGGCAAGGGTGAGCTGTCCCGCGCCATCCACGGCTGGAGCCGCCGCGCCAAACGCACCTGCGTCACCATCAACTGCCCGTCGTTGACGGCCGAGCTGATGGAGAGCGAGCTGTTCGGTCACGCCCGCGGCTCCTTCACCGGCGCCAGTGAAAGTACCCAGGGCCGCGTCAGCCAGGCCGACGGCGGCACCCTGTTCCTCGACGAGATCGGCGACTTCCCACTGGCCCTGCAACCCAAGCTGCTGCGCTTCATCCAGGACAAGGAATACGAGCGCGTCGGTGACCCAGTGACCCGACGCGCCGATGTGCGCATCGTCGCCGCCACCAACCTGGACCTCGACGAAATGGTGCGCGAGGGCCGCTTCCGGGAGGACCTGCTCTACCGCCTCAACGTCATCACCCTCAAGCTGCCGCCGTTGCGCGAACGCCATGAGGATGTGATGGACCTGGCCGAACGCTTTCTCGCCCGCTTCGTCAGCGACTATGGGCGCCCGGCGTGCGGTTTCAGCCCGGAGGCTGCCGCTGCCCTGCAGAGCTATCGCTGGCCAGGCAATATCCGCGAGTTACGTAACGTCATCGAGCGCGCCAGCATCATCTGCCAGAACGAGGCGGTGGAAGTTGCCCACCTCGGCCTGGGCGGCAGCAGCGAAGCACCGAGCAACACCATTCGCGTCGGCGCCGCGATGAGCCTCGAAGAGCTGGAGAAGGCACACATTGCCGCCGTACTGGCCAGCAGCAGCACCCTAGACATGGCCGCCAAGACGCTGGGTATCGATACCTCGACCCTCTACCGTAAACGCAAGCAGTACAACCTCTGAACACGGGATTTCCATGAAGCTGTCGATGAAGCTTCGCACGCGTCTGTTCCTTAGCATCTCCGCACTGATCACTGTAGCGCTGCTGGGTCTGTTAGTCGGGCTGTTCAGCGTGACGCAGATGGCGCGCAGCCAGAGCGACCTGATCCAACGCGGCTTCGATGCCGTACAGATCGGCCAGAAACTGCGTCAGCACCTGGGCGATGAACTGGTCGTACTGATCGATGAGCAACCTGACCCGCAGCGCCTCGAAGCCATTCGCCAGTCATTCCGCGCCACCTTCGAAGAAGGAATCAACGCCAACCTCGGCGCCGACTACATACGTGGCCTGGAGCAAGCTGCGGCGCTTTACGATGAGATGGAAAAGGCCGCCAGCAACGGCACCCCACCTGGTGAAGTGCCCCATAACTTGGGCCCCTACAAGCCCTTCACCGAAGCCTTCCAGCGCCTGCGCGATCACCTGCTGGACCAGCAGGATCAGGTCGTGCAATGGGTTATCGCCGCCGAGAGCAAGGCCAGCGAGCGCTCCCAGTTGATCGCCGGCTTGCTGGTGCTGATCGGCCTGGCAGTGCTGGCCATAGGTGTACTCACCGCCAACGGTATCGCGCGCCGCTTCGGCGGCCCCATCGACATGCTGGCACGAGCCGCCGACCAGATTGGCCAGGGTCGCTACGATGTGGTGCTACCCGTCTCGCCGGTGCTGGAACTGGCAGTGCTGAGCCGCCGCTTCGGCCTGATGACCGAAGCCCTCCGTGAATACCATTCGAGCAATCTCAACCAGCTGCTCAGTAGCGAAGGCCGTCTCAAGGCGGTGCTCGACAGCATCGATGACGGTCTGATCATCCTCGACGCCGAAGGCAATATCGAGCACGCCAATCCCGTGGCGCTGCGCCAGCTGTCTCAGCAAGCCGACATCCAGGGCCAGCCGATTGGCCCGTTATTGCCCGATCATGCTGTGGACGAAGCGCTGCGTCAGGTACTGGCAGGCGAACCGCTGCAGGAGCCACCGGCCGACCTGCAGATCGAACGGGACGGCGAGACCCGTGTGCTGGCCTGGGCCCTGACACCGGTGCAGGTGCGCGAAGGTAGCAGCCAGGGCGCCGTGATGGTGCTGCGAGACGTCACCAAGCAACGCGCCTTCGACCGAGTGCGCAGCGAGTTCATCCTGCGCGCATCCCACGAGCTGCGCACGCCGATTACCGGTATGCATATGGCTTTCAGCCTGCTGCGCGAACGTCTTTCACTGCCCGCAGGTGGACGCGAGCAGGAGCTGATGCGCACCGTCGACGAAGAGATGCACCGCCTGGTGCAATTGATCGACGATCTGCTCAACTTCTCGCGCTACCAGAACGGCGTACAGACCTTGCAGCGCCGCCCCTGCGACCTCGGCGAAATGATCCAGCAGCTCTCTCAGCGCTTTACCGAGAGGGCTGCAGAACGCGAGGTGACGGTGGTCTGCGAAGCCCACGATCCGCTGCCGCAGCTTGAACTCGACCCAGCGCAACTGCAGCGACTGCTCGACAACCTGACCGACAACGCCCTGCGCTACAGCAACCCGGGCGACACGATACGACTACAGGCACGCCGCCATGGCGAGCAGGTGATCGTCAGCGTGCAGGACGAAGGTGAAGGCATCCCGTTCGAACACCAGGCGCGGATCTTCGAACCCTTCGTTCAGGTCGGCAGGCGCAAGGGTGGCGTTGGCCTAGGCCTGGCGCTGGCGAGGGAGATCGTGCAGTTGCATGGCGGCCAACTACGGGTTCACTCTCGCCCTGGCGAAGGCGCCAACTTCTATTTCAGCCTACCGATCTGAGGCTGGCGAGCAGACGCCGGGCAATTCGCTCACAATAAAAAACGCCGCGGTCTTCGCGGCGTTTTTGGTTTTCTCAGTGCGGTTCAGCTTCAGCGCAGCACCGGGTCGAACTTGATGCGGCGCCCGGCCATCAGCGCGACCAGAAAGCCCGCACCGAAGACGACGCTACTACCCTTGAGCAGCAGGGCGACACCCTCGTGCAGAGCTGGGCTCAGCCACAGCGCGGCCAGGCTCGACAGAGTCATGATCAACAACAGGAAGGCACTTCTGGACATGGCGAGACTCCTTGTCGGTCAGAACACCCAGCGAGGGGTGCTGTTAGCAGGACGGGGTTCACGGTTGGCGGTACCGGTCTCGCCATCGTCAGAAATACGCAGCCACTGCGCATCGTCACCGATGGCCCCGACAGCGCGGGTGGGCTGGGYCSGCAGTTCGGCTGAGCCGTCCTGCTGCGCAGCGACACGAGATTCCCACACCGGCGAGTTGGAGAGGGTGAACTCGGCCGTTTTTGCAATGGCTCCAGCCGAACCACTGAAATCTTTGGCGTAAGCCCCGTTGACCAGCAATGCAGCGACGCAAAACAGGCTCACTCGGACGATGTTCATGACGCTTCTCCATCAGCAGGTCAGTCGGGGGGCTTACATGACTGACTTTGCAGCGCTCATGCCAACATCAAATACTTAAAAATATCCTTATAAATCAATAACTTACAATTGAATTAGATGGCTCTTGCCATGCACTTTGCAAGATGCATGAATTACGACACATGCAATTTGCACGATCAGCGACGTAACGGCAGCAGGATGCTGAAACAGGAGCCTTCGCCGAGGCGACTGCAGAGCTCGATGCGACCCTCATGGGCGTGGACGATCTGCTCACTGATAAACAAACCAAGACCGAGCCCCTGCGCGACGCTGGTGCCGGAGACACGCTCGAACTGCTCGAATACCCGCCGCTGATCGGCCTCGGAGATACCCAGCCCCTGGTCACGCACTTCGGCGCGAGCCATGTCGTCCACCACCCGCACACGCACCGAAACGGGTTTACCAGCACCGTAGCGCAGAGCGTTGGTCAGCAGATTGGCCAACACCTGCTCGATGCGGAACTCGTCCATCATCACCGGCGCCGGTCCATCGACGTGCAGCTCGATATGGCTGCCCGTATTGGTGAACTGCGCGGCCAGGCTCTCCACCACGTTGCCAGCCAGCACGCCGAGGTCGCCGGGCTCCGGACGCACCGACAGCTTGCCGGTGCGAATGCGCGACACATCCAGCATGTCGTCGATCAGTCGACTCAGGCTGCGAATCTGGCGCTCGTCGCGAGCGACCATCTCCTGCAGTTTGTCCGGGGTGAAGGCATCGCCCCGGCCCTGCTCCAGACGCAGCTTGCGCAGCTGCACATCAAGAATCAGGCCGTTGAGCGGCGTGCGCAGCTCGTGAGAGACGATGGACATGAAGGTGTCGCGCATCTGCACCGCTTTCTGCAACTCGCCCTGTGTCTCGCGCAGCTCGACGAGAAGTGCCTCCTGCTCACGACGCGCCGCCTCGACCATCTCCAGCTGCAAGCTCAACGCCTTGCGGTGGCGGTACAGCTCGACGAACATCGCCACCTTGCTGCGCACTTCGAAGGGTGACAGCGGCTTGTGCAGGAAGTCCACCGCGCCGCTTTCGTAGCCACGGAAGGCGTAGTCCATATCGCGACCGACTGCGCTGACGAAGATGATCGGAATATGTTTGGTCTTCTCCGTGCCACGCATCAGTTCGGCCAGCTCGAAGCCGTTCATGCCCGGCATCTTGACGTCGAGAATGGCCAGCGCGAATTCGTGCTCGAGCAACAGCGACAACGCCTCGTCGGCGCTGCTGGCCTGGAAGATGGTGCGATCCTCGGTCTGAATCAGCGAGCTCAGGGCCAGCAGGTTTTCCGGCAGATCGTCGACGATCAAGACCTTGGCTTCAATCTTCCTCAGCATGGCAGGGTATCCAGTTCGGCCAGCAGCAGGCGCATGGCATTGATAGGCAGGAGAAAATCCGGTTTCAGCAGGGCCAACGCGGCATTCGGCATGGTGGGCACCTGCGCATCGGCAGGATCCTGCACCAGGGTCAGGCCACCGGCCTGTTTGATCGCCAGCAAACCAGCGGCACCATCCTCGTTGGCACCGGTGAGCAGCGCGGCGGCCAGCTGCTCGCCGTAGGCATCGGCGGCGGACTCGAAAAGAATATCGATCGATGGCCGGGAGAAATGCCGCGGCTCCTCACGGCTGAGAGAGAAGCTGCGATCGGTTTCGATGGACAGGTGGTAACCGGCGGGCGCGACGTAGACCACGCCACCACTCAGGTACTCCTTGTCCTCGGCCTCCTTGGCAGGCAGCTTCAGGCGTCGCTGCAGCAGGTCGGCCAGCAGGCTGTCGCTGCGATCCGGCTGATGCAGCAGGCACACCACTGGCAGCCGGTAGTCCAGCGGCAGGTCTTCGAGCAGGCTCAACAGCGCCTCGACACCGCCGGCAGAAGCGCCGATCAGCAATGCCTGCAGCGGAACACGAGCCAAGCCACGTAGGTCGATCCGTTGGCTGCTCATCGCTTGCGGAAAATCCGCTCGGCCCGCGACACGGCTTCGAACTGTCGGGCATAGGCGGAGAAATCCAGGCTCTCCTTGCTGCCCAGGCCGAGAAAGCCTCGGTGGCAGAGAGACTCGTGAAACAGGCCCAGCGCACGGTCCTGCAGATCTCGGTTGAAGTAGATCAGCACGTTGCGACAAGACACCAGATGAGTTTCGGCAAACACGCTGTCGGTGGCCAGGCTGTGATCGGCGAAGGTCACGTTGGCCCGCAGCGACTTGTCGAACAACACACGGTCATAGGCCGCCGAGTAGTAGTCGGAGAACGCCCGCTTGCCACCGGACAGCTGGTAGTTCTGGGTGTAGGTACGCAGGTTGTCGAGGGCGAAGATGCCCTGCTCGGCCTTCTCCAGCGAGTGCGGGTTGATGTCGGTGGCGTAGATCATGGTGCGTTCCAGCAGGCCTTCCTCATGCAGCAGGATGGCCAGGGAATACACCTCCTCGCCGGTGCTACAGCCAGCCACCCAGATTTTCAGCGAAGGATAGGTCTGCAGTAACGGCACCACTTGCTCACGCAGGGCGAGAAAGTATTCGGGGTCACGGAACATCTCGCTGACCGGGATGGTGAGGTACTGCAGCAACTTCATGAATGCTTGCGGCTCGTGCAGGATGCGCTCCTGCAACGCCGAAATGGTCGGGCAATCCAGTTGAGTCTGCGCCTGGCGTACACGGCGCTTGAGCGAGGCTTTCGAGTAATCGCGAAAGTCGTAGCTGTAGCGCAGGTAGATCGCCTCGATCAGCAGGCGCAGCTCGATTTCGTCAGGCATCAAAGACGCTCCAGCTTGGGCATCCACACGCGGATCAGGGAGAACAGACGATCCAGGTCGATGGGTTTGGCCAGGTAATCGTTGGCGCCGACTTCGCGGCAACGCTCCTGATCATCCTTCATCGCCTTGGCTGTTACCGCAATGATAGGCAGGTTCTTCCAGCGCGGCTCGAGGCGAATCTGCCGGGTGGCTTCGTAGCCATCCATCTCCGGCATCATCACGTCCATCAGCACCAGGTCGATATCCTCGTGTTCCTTCAACTTGGCCAGTGCTTCGAAGCCGTTACGCGCAACTTCTACCATGGCGCCTTTCTGCTCCAGCGCGCTGGAGAGGGCGAAGATGTTGCGCACGTCGTCGTCCACCAGCAACAGGCGCCGGCCCTCGAACAACTTGTCGCGGCTGCGCGCGGTCTTGAGCATGCGCTGGTGCTCGCTGGACAGCTCGGCCTCGACCTTGTGCAGGAACAGGGTGACTTCATCCAGCAGGCGCTCCGGCGAGCGTGCGCCCTTGATGATGATCGAGCGCGAGTACTTGAGCAGCTCGGTTTCCTCGTCGCGAGTCAGGTTGCGACCGGTGTAGACGATCACCGGCGGGAAGGAGCAGATGTCCTCCTCGGCCATGCGCCGTAGCAGCTCATTACCGAGCATGTCGGGTAGTTTGAGGTCGATGATCATGCAATCGAACACTGTGTCGCGCAGTTTCTCCAGCGCTTCGCCGGCCAGGGCAACGGCGGTGATTTCGATGTCTTCGTCGCCGATCAAGCGGGAAACGCTGTCACGTTGCAGTGGGTCATCCTCGACCAGCAGCACGCGTTTGACCTGCTGATTGAGCTTGGCCTCGAGCTTGCCGAAAACTTCCTTGAGCTGCTCGCGGCTGGTGGGCTTGAGCGCATAACCGACCGCGCCCAGGTGCAACGCGGCCTCGCTCTGATCTTCCACCGAGACCACATGAACCGGGATGTGTCGGGTCTGCGCGTCGTCCTTCAGGCTCTGTAGCACACCAAGACCGGAGCCATCGGGCAGGCGCATGTCGAGCAGGATGGCGTCCGGACGATACTGCTGCGCCAGCTCCAGGCCTTCATCGGCGCAGGTGGCGACCAGACAGGCGTAGCCCAGCTCGTGAGCCAGATCAAAGAGGATACGGGCGAAGCGCACTTCGTCCTCCACTACCAGCACGCGACGGCCACCATGCTCATCCAGGTGCTCACGATCATCGGCAAATGGTGCCGGCTGTCTGGGCATCGGTGCTGGTACAGCTGCAGCAGCAGGCGCGACAGCAACGGTCGGCACCACGGCAACCACCGGTTCGCTCGGCGGCTTGCTCGCGCCCCCAGCGTCGACCATGCGCTCGGGCAACAGCAAGGTGAAGGTACTGCCCTCGCCGGGCACGCTGCTGACGGTGATGGAGCCGCCCAGCAAGCCGGCCAGGTCGCGCGAGATGGACAGCCCCAGGCCGGTGCCGCCATAACGACGGTTGGTGGTGCCGTCGGCCTGGCGGAAGGCCTCGAAGATCGCCTGCTGCTGATCGGTAGCGATACCGATACCGGTATCACGCACGGCGAACGCCAGATAATGATCGTCCTGACGCGACACGCTCAGGGTCACGCCACCGCGGTCGGTGAACTTGAAGGCGTTGGACAGCAGGTTGCGCAGGATCTGCTCGGCGCGCTGGCGGTCAGTGAACAGCACCTGCGGCAGCTCGCCCTGCTGCTCGATCACGAAACTCAGGCCGCGCTCGCCTGCTAGCGGTACGAACACATCATTCAGGCCCTCGAGCATGCTCGTCAGCGGCGTACGCTCAGGACGCACCTCGAGCTTGCCGGCCTCGACCTTGGCAATGTCGAGAATATCGTTGATCAGATTGAGCAGGTCGTTACCGGCCGAATAGATCGACTCGGCGAACTTCACCTGCTCGTCGTTGAGGTTGCCATTACCGTTCTCTGCCAGCAGCTTGGCCAGGATCAGCGAACTATTGAGCGGCGTGCGCAGCTCGTGGCTCATGTTGGCGAGGAATTCGGACTTGTAGCGGCTGGCGCGCTGCAGCTCTTCGGCGCGCTCTTCCAATTGCGCCTGAATCCGGCCAAGGGTGGTGTTGCGCTGATCGAGTTCGTCGCGCTGGTCGGCCAGTGTCTGCGCCTGCTCGGAGAGCTTCTCGTTGGTCTGTTCGAGTTCGGCCTGTTGGGTTTCCAGGTGGGCCTGAGACTCCTTGAGCACACGAGCCTGCTGCTCCAGTTCCTCGTTGGCGGCACGCAGTTCTTCCTGCTGGGTCTGCAGCTCCTCGTTGAGTTGCTGGGTTTCGCCCAGGATGTCCTGCAGACGCTGGCGATAACGGGCCGCTTCCAACGTATTACCCACATTGCCGGCGATGGCTTCGAGAAACTCGCGCTCGCGTGGTTCCAGCGCACGCATGAAAGCCAGTTCGATCACGCCGTTGACGCGATCCTCCGATTGCAGCGGAACCAGGGCGACGCTGACCGGCTGGCCCTCGCCAAGGCTCGACGCTACCTTTATGTAATCGGTCGGCAGGTCATCCAGGCACACCACTCGACGCCCGCGGGCGGCCTGCCCAACCAGGCCTTCTCCGTTGTAGAAATGCGCCTTGAGGCCAGCGTCTTCGCTGAAACCATAACCGGCTACCCGCTTCAGGTCGCCGGTTTGAGCATCGCGCAGATAAAGGGCTGCAACCACGCAACCCAAGTACTCAGCTAGAAACTCAAGGGAGCGATCCGCCAGCTCCTGCACACGCGGCTGGCCCACAAGCCGCTCCGCCAGCAGATTCTGACCACCACCCAGCCAGGCACGACGGCGCTGCTCGTCGGCGTAGTCCGCCTGCTTGGCCATGGCCTGAGAATAGGTCTGCGACAGGTTCATCAACTCACGACGCCCGAACAGCGCCAACAGAGCGCTGAACAGGATGCTAACCACCAGGTAGATACCCGCCCCCCACAGCGTGGTGTTGCTGACATCGGCATTACGCTGCTGACGCAGTTCGCGCTCGCTGTTGATGAAGGTGTCGAGCTCACGTCGCATGCCATCAGTGAGGTTCTTGCCGCGGCCACGCCCGACTTCAGCCATGAAGTTGCCGCCGGAACGGCGACTGGCGATGACTTCCTGAGCATACAGATCCCATTGATCCTGCATGGCCAGCAAACGTTCGAGACGCTGCACCTGCGGCGGGTTGTCCGCGACCATGTCAATGAGCTGCTCGGCCTGTGGACGGAACTTGCCGCGTGCCTGCTCGTAGGGCGCCAGGTAATCCTCCTCCCCACTGAGCAGGTAGCCGCGCATGCCGGTCTCCATGTCGAGCGTCAGCTTGTAGATTTCACTGGCTCGGTTGAGTACCTGGTCGGTGTGTTCGACCCAGCGGATCACACTGAGCAGGTAGCCGATCAATACCGCAAAGCACAAAGCGCCAACCAGCCCAAGGCCCAGCGGCAACCCGACGTTGCGATTGAGAATTCGGCGAAAACCCTGCTCGTCCATTGCGGACTCGTTCGACATTGGGACGTCCATTCGATGGTTGTCTCGCTTCTTCTTATCTATCCGGGGAAGGCGTATGGCACACTGACCGCGCGCATTCCCCGAAGTTTGCCAAACATTTGCGCATTCTGCGCGCGAAAACAGAGACTCAGATGACCGAAACCGATTGTGCTGCCACCAAAACCATCCTGTTGGTTGAGGACGACGACGTCGTGCGCCAACTCACCGCGGAAGTGCTGGGGGAGTTCGGTTATTGCGTCCACGCCCTGCGCGACGGACCCAGCGCGCTGGAGCTGCTGCACAGCGCGCAGCATTTCGACCTGCTGATGAGCGACATCGGCCTACCCGGGATGGACGGCCGTGAGCTGGTAGCCGCAGCGCGTCAGCTGCGGCCGACTCTGCCAGTATTGTTCGCCAGCGGCTACAACGAACGCGAATTGCTCGAAGAAGTGCGCGCCCGCGACAGCGCGGCGGCCACCGACAGCATCGTCAAACCCTACGATTTACAGCTATTGGAGCAGCGCCTGAGCGAACTGGCAGGCTGACGAAGCGGCATCTAGGCTGATGGCAGGCCACTGAACAGGAGCGCCTGCCGATGCGTTACCTCCCCTTGCTTTGCCTGGTTCTGCTCACGGGTTTGCTACTGGGCGGCTGCGCCAGTCAGACCACCACACCCGCGCAGTTCTCGGGCTACCTCGTTGATTATTCCCAGCTTCAGCCCGCTACCTCGGCCACTGGCGCGCCAGTGCTGCGCTGGATCTCGCCGCAATTCAACAACGCGCGCTACAGGACGGTTTACGTAGAGAAGCCAAGCTTCTACCCGCAGCCTGCACCGAGCGATCAGGTCAGTGCGCAGACACTGGAAAACGTCCGCGACTACCTGCATCAGGCGCTGATCCGTGAGCTGCAGGGCCGCATGACGGTCGTCAGCGAACCGACCAGGGACAGCTTGGTACTGCGCAGTGCGATCACTGGCGTGACGGTGTCGACCGAGGGGCTCAAGGCCTATGAGGTGATTCCCGTGGCGCTCGTACTCGCTGCCGCGACCACAGCTGCCGGCACCCGCGACCGCGACAGTGCGATCTTCATCGAGATGGAGGCGCTCGATGGTCGCACCAGCGCCCCCATGCTACGCGTGGTACGCAAGGGCCATGGCCTGACGCTGGAGAACAGCAGCACCCAGCTGACCCTTGACGACCTCAAACCCGTGCTGGATGTCTGGGCGCGCGACGCGCGTGACTTCCAGCCAGGCCCACGGTGATCAGCCGGCCGCCTGCAGGTTGAGCACCAGCAGGCGCGCGGCGGTTTCGGCGTCCGGCTGGCCGTCATAGTTGGCCGGGCGATACTTCATCTGGAAAGCGGCGATGACGTTGCGCGTCGCCTCGTCCAGCTCACCGTGCTGCGGCACCGTGTAACCGTTCTGCGCCAATTGCTCCTGAAACCACTGCACGCTGGGCAGGCTGGTGCTGAACAACGCCTGCTGGCGCGCCACAGCTCCTTCGTTCGGCCAGGGCACCAGGCCCTCGTCGGCCAGACGCTTCCAGGGGAACAACGGGCCCGGATCGACCTTGCGCTGCGGCGCCACATCACTGTGCGCAATGATCGAGCCCAACGGTAACTGGTGACGCTTGACGATGTCCTTGAGCAACACGATCAGGGTATCGATCTGCTGCGGCGCGAAAGGTTGCCAGTAACGACCGGCCGGCGTCCGGTAGTAGCCCTGGTTGACCAGTTCGATACCAATGGTGGTGCTGTTGAGCCAGGTGCGCCCCTTCCACTCACTGACGCCGACATGCCAGGCACGCCGATTTTCATCCACCAGGCGGTAGACCGTCGGCGGTGCATCACCGATCAGGTAATGGCTGCTCACCTCGGTCTGCGTCAGCAGGTCGAGCGAGCGTTGCAGGTCAGCGGAGGTGTAATGCAGCACGATGTATTGCACGCGGCTGTTCTGGCCGGTCGCGGTATGGCTGTCGTCGATACGCAGACCACCGGCGCAACCGGCCAGCAAAACGAGAACGAGGGTAAGGCAGAGAGACTTCATGCGTGACCGAATACGCTTTGCAGGTTATCCAGCAGCATGTCGACGCTGAGCATGATCAGTAGCATGCCCATCAATCGTTCCACCGCCATCAACCCGCGATTACCGAGGAACCGCTGCAGGAACGACGCCTGCAACAGGATGAATGCCGTCGCCGCCCAGGCCAGGATCAACGCGAGATAGAGCTCCCAGAGCGGTCCGGTGTGAGTGTTGCGCAGGGTCATCAGCACCGCGAGTGCCGAGGGCCCGGCCACCGCCGGCGTGGCCAGCGGCACCAGCATCGGCTCACCGTCCGGCACGTCGCCGAGCAGGCCCTGCGGGCTGGGAAAGATCAGGCGCATGGCGATGACGAACAGGATGATACCGCCGGCAATCGCGGTTGCCTCCCGTGACAGCCCGAGGCTGGTGAGGAATTTGTCACCAAAGGTGAGGAACAGCAGCAACAGGCCGAGGGCGAACAGCAGCTCGCGCGCGGCAATCCACAACCGCCTGCGCGGCTCGACGTTCTTCAGCGCGGCGATGTAGATGGCGATATTGCCGAAAGGGTCGGTGACCAAAAAGATCAGCACGGCGATGCTGAAGATGTCCATGGGCGTCTCCGGTGGCTAGTGCGCATAGTCTAGGGCCTTGCGGGGTCGCCTCGCGAGTCGGCGCAGCAGTCATATTCGAGCGTTTTCGTCGAGCCAGGAAATTTTGTGACCCAAACACTCGCTCAAGTTCTCGACAACTACCGCCGGTAAAAATGTATACAAAGTGGTAGCCAAGATCACAACAAAATGTCTACATTGACCAGACAAGAACAACAGCGAGTAGCTTTCCCCATGACTTCCACCCCCAACAGCGCGCCCGTGACCCAGCGTCCTGAGGACGAGAATCTCGGTATCAGCGCAAACTTTGCTTACGGCTTGCAGCATGTCCTGACCATGTACGGCGGGATCGTTGCGGTTCCCCTGATCGTTGGCCAGGCTGCCGGACTGTCACCCGCCGATATCGGCCTGCTGATCGCCGCCTCACTGTTCGCCGGCGGCCTGGCTACCTTGCTGCAAACCCTCGGCCTGCCTTTCTTCGGCTGTCAGTTACCACTGGTGCAGGGCGTCTCGTTCGCCGGGGTGGCGACCATGATCGCGATCATCGGCAGCGATGGCGCCGGGGGCATCCCGGTGGTGCTCGGCGCGGTGATCGCCGCGTCCTTGATAGGGCTGCTGATCACGCCCGTGTTCTCACGCATCACCAAGTTCTTCCCGCCACTGGTGACCGGTATCGTCATCACCACCATCGGCCTGACGCTGATGCCAGTGGCCGCGCGCTGGGCCATGGGCGGCAACAGCAGCGCCGCGGACTTCGGCAGCATGGCCAACATCGGCCTGGCTGCCTTCACCCTGGCCACCGTGCTGCTGCTGAGCAAGGTCGGCAGCGCCAGCATCTCGCGCCTGTCGATCCTGCTGGCGATGGTCATCGGCACCCTGGTTGCCGTGGCCTTTGGCATGGCGGACTTCTCCCAGGTCCTGAACGGACCGATGCTGGCCATGCCCGAACCCCTGCACTTCGGCATGCCGGTGTTCAAGGTGGCCGCCATCCTGTCGATGGTCATCGTGGTGATCGTGACCCTGGTGGAAACCTCGGCGGATATCCTCGCCGTTGGCGAGATCATCGGCACCAAGGTGGACTCCAAGCGCCTGGGTAACGGCTTGCGCGCCGACATGATCTCCAGCATGTTCGCTCCGTTGTTCGGCTCCTTCACGCAAAGCGCTTTTGCCCAGAACGTCGGCCTGGTGGCCGTGACCGGGGTGAAGAGTCGCTACGTGGTCGCCAGCGCCGGCCTGATTCTGGTCACTCTCGGCCTGCTACCGGTAATGGGCCGCCTGATCGCTGCCGTACCGACTGCCGTGCTTGGCGGTGCTGGCGTCGTGCTGTTCGGTACCGTGGCCGCCAGCGGCATCCGCACCCTGGCCAAGGTCGACTACCGCAACAACATGAACCTGATCATCGTCGCCACCTCGATTGGCTTCGGCATGATCCCCATCGCCATGCCGAGCTTCTACCACCACTTCCCGGCCTGGTTCGAAACCATCTTCCATTCGGGCATCAGCTCGTCGGCGATCATGGCAATCCTGCTCAACCTGCTTTTCAACCACTTCACCACGGGCAACTCGGATCAGCAGTCGGTGTTCGTCGCCGGTACCGAGCGCAGCCTGCGCTACCGCGATATTGCCGCGCTGCATGAAGGCGACCACTTCGTCGACGGCAAGCTGTATGACGCGCAGGGCAACGAAGTGCCCCTGCAGGACGACAACGACCACGCCCCGCGAACTCGCAACGCCCCAACGGCCAGCAAGCAGTCGGCAGAAGCGACGTCATAGGAAAGGTTGACCGGCGCTTTGCGAGCCGCGGCCTCTACCGCGGCTCCGACCGAACAGATCAGACTGCCTGTTCGACCCGGTTACGCCCCGTGCCTTTGGCACGGTAAAGCGCCTGATCGGCACGCTCGAAGGTGACCTCGGTGGCCTCGCCATTGCGAAACTCGGCGATACCCGCGGAGAAGGTGATGGTCACCGGCTCCCCCTTGAAGTGGAACGGGCAGGCCTCGATTGCCGCGCGCAGGGTCTCGAGAAGCTGTACACCGCCCTCCAGCGGCGTTGCAGGAATCAGCAAAACGAACTCCTCGCCACCAAAACGGGCGATGAAGTCGGTCTTGCGCAAACGCTTGTTGAGCTCACCGGCAATGATCTTCAACACCCGATCACCGGCCAGGTGACCATAGCCATCGTTGATCCGCTTGAAGTGATCGATATCCAGCACCGCCAACAACAACTGGCCGCCGTAGCGTTGGCGACGAGCGACTTCCAGATCCAGACGCTCACTCCAGGCGGCACGGTTGGCCAAGCCAGTCAGGGGATCCAACAGGGACTTCTGTCGCTGTTCTTCGATGTGCTCGCGAAACTGCTGCGCCTCCTGCTCCATCTCGGCGACACGCTTGACCAGGCCCTGTAGCCGCTCGGCCACGTCGTCCTCACTGCTGTCACGCTGACGCTGATGATTGCTGACGCTCTGCAGCAACCCCTCCAGGCGCTGCTCCAGGGCCTGCTTGAGCGACTCCAGATCACCCGCATCCTGCACGCTTTGCTGCAGGTCGCTGACCTGATCACGCAACTGCTGATTGAAGTTGCGCGCGCTTTCTGCCGACGCGCTGTACCCCTCGTGTGCCTGGCTGAGGGTTTCGATGAAGGCCGCCAGGCGCTCATTGAGTTGCTTGAGATAGCCCGCGAACTCACGCTGGCCGCTATCGGTCACGGCCAGCACCAGCACAGCCAGGTCATCCAGCACCGGCACCAGCTCGTACCAGTTGAGATTGCCCTCCAGTCGCAGGCGCAGCGCGTCACCTTGCGGCAGATGGCGCGCCGGCAGCTCGAGCTCGTCGAGCAGGCCACGCAGACTGCTGGCGATATGCGGCGCCACCGCGCTGTATCCAGGTTCGCTGCTGGGCAATGAAAACGGGCTGTCGTCGGCACCCTCCTGCCGCACCAGCCCCGGCGGCAGAGGCAAGCTATCGAGCACGGGCGAAGCCTCGTGGAGCTGATGCTGGGCCGGCGCGCTAATCACTCTGGCAACACGGGGAGGCGACTCGTTCGCTAGCGCGACGGTGGCAGGCGCGGATGCTGGCGTTGGCGTTGGCGTTGGCGTTGGCGTTGGCGTTGGCGCCGACTCTGGTGCGGGCTCCTCGATAACGCTAGCGGCCTCAGCGACACGGTCCGGCGCATCCTCATTGCTTTCGCTGGTCTCGCTGCGCGAGCCGAACAGGCGCTGAAGCAGGCCTGGTTGTTCCTGCGCCGGAGCCTGTAGAACGGTCAGCGCCTGGCCCTGCAGATTACTCAGCTGGCTGAGCAGCGCCGGCAGCAGGTACTGGTGTGCGGTGGCATCCTGCAACTGCTTGCCCAGTGATTTGAGTGCCTTGCGCACCTCGCGGGGCGGTTGCAGACGCTGTAGTTGCTCGATCAAGCCAGCCAACGCAGTCGCAGCCTCTGCGGCACGCTGCTGACGGCGCTGCTCGGAATCCAGCACAGCCTTTTCCAGACGCGGGATAAGGCCGCCCAATGCAGCGTCCATATCGTCGCGGCGAAGAATTTCGCGCATTTCCTGCATGCATTGATCGACCGCCTTGTCCGCGCCCTCGGCGGCCAGGCTGCTGCGCACCAGCCCCCGGCGCAGCAGATCCAGGCGCAACTCCCAACGGCGGTCGAGCTTCTCCTGCTGTTCCAGGCTGCTCAGGTACTTTTCTTTCCAGCGTTGCGCGTCATCGCTCATACGGCTTACTCGGGAGATGGCGTCTTCAGCATAGGCATTTGCGCAGCATTCTGTGCTTCCGGCAGGCGGATTTCCACAGCCACGGGAAGGTGATCGGAAATCGGCTGACTGAGTACATCGACGCGCCCCAGCTCGAGCTCGGAACTGATCAGAATATGATCGAGGCAGCGCTGCGGTCGCCAGCTGGGGAAGGTCGCTTCGACCTGCGGCGCGATCAGGCCGAGGTCGCGCAACGGGGAGCTCTCCAGCAGGTCGACAGCGTGGGTGTTCATGTCGCCCATCAGCACCAGGTGGCGAAACTCGCTGACACGCTCACGAATGTAGGCCAGTTGCCGCGTCCGGGTGCGAGCTCCCAGCGCCAGATGCATCATCACCACGCCCAGTGCATGCTCACCCTCGCCCAAACGCAGGAAGATCGCACCACGCCCAGGCGGGCCGGGGAGCGGATGGTCTTCCAGCAGAGAGGGACGCAAACGGCTGAGCACACCGTTGCTGTGCTGGGCGAAGCGCCCGAGATTGCGATTGAGCTGTTGGTACCAGAAGGGAAAGGCCCCCTGCTGGGCCAGGTACTCGACCTGATTGATGTAGCCCGAACGCAGGCTGCCACCATCGACCTCCTGCAAAGCCACCAGATCGAAGTCGGCGAGCAGATCACCGATGCGCTGCAGGTTGCCGGCACGCCCTGCATGGGGCAACAGATGCTGCCAGCTGCGGGTCAGGTAGTGATGATAACGCTGGGTATTGATGCCGACCTGGACGTTGAAACTGAGCAGACGCAACAGGCCGTCGGCTGGCCAGTCGCTCTCGGGCGAGCAGTGCGGGTTGATCTGTGGATCGCACAGACCAACCGCACGTGTCTTTCGCCAGCGGCGCAGCATGCTTCGCGCCTGCGGCCGCTTAAAGCGCCTCGCGCTCCTTGGCGATCAGGTGGTCAGCGACCTGCAGGGTCTGCTGTGGGCCACCGGCCGAGCCCAGGTCGAAGCGATACTTGCCACCGACAACCATCACCGGTACGCCAGTGATCTGGTAGGCCATGGCCAGTTTCTTGGCCTTTTCCATCTGGCCTTTGACGGCGAAGGAGTTGAAGGTCTTGAGGAAGGCATCACGATCAACGCCCTGGGTGGCGACGAAATCGGCAAACTCTTCGGCCGAAGCCAGCTTCTTCTTCTCCTGGTGGATGGCGTTGAACACGGCGTCATGCACCTTGTGCTCGACCTTCATGCTTTCCAGGGTGATGAACGCCTGACCATGCACGTTCCAGATGCCACCGAACAGCGCCGGTACGCGGACGAAGTTGACGTCTTCCGGCAGCTTCTCGACCCAGGGGTTGAGAGTCGCTTCGAACTGATAGCAGTGCGGGCAGCCGTACCAGAACAGCTCCACCACTTCGACCTTGCCAGGCTTGGACACCGGCACCGGGCTCTTCAGCTCGACGTACTGCTGGCCAGCCACCGGCTCGGCATGAGCAGTGATACCGAACAGACTGCTGATGGCCAGAGCGGCGCCGAGAATCAGGTTACGCATGGGGTACTCCTTGGTAGTAGGCATCGCCTCGTGGCGAATCGCTAGTAAGACCGGACGACACGAGGCAGGTTCCGGCCATTGTAGCCGCGGCGCAAATGAAAAAGGGTGGCCGTAGCCACCCTTTGTCTTGCCAAAAGCAAAAAGCTCTTGGTCTTCAGAGAATTTCGCGAGCTAGAGCCCTGCAAGGAAGAAACAGGAGAGGAACGGTCGGAGTCGCGGGCGACTGTACTTTTGTACACTCGCATGACTCGCTCCGCTCGCCCCTCCGGGGCCGCCCTAAAGAGCGTTAGCCGCAAGCGGCTTCCGATTCTGTTTCTGACACCGCAGGGCCGACGCGCAGCAAATTATCAGTGCAGGCCCTGAATGAAGCTGGATACGGCTTCAATATCCTTGTTGCTCAGCTTGGCAGCGATGGCGCGCATGATCATCGCGTCGCCGTCGTTGGTGCGGTTGCCTTCGCGGAAGTCAGTCAGCTGCTTGGCCACGTACTGAGCGTGCTGGCCGCCCAGGTGTGGGAAGCCGGCAGCGGCCAGGCCAGCGCCGTTGGGCGAATGGCAACCGATGCAGGACGGCATGCCCTCTTCCAGCTTGCCGCCACGGAACAGTGCTTCACCACGCTCGACCAACTTGGGATCGGCGGCACCAACGCTCATCTTCTGACTGGAGAAGTAAGCGGCGATGTCAGCCATATCCTGTTCGCTGAGGTTGTCCAGCATGCCGGTCATTTCGACCACCGGACGGGCACCGGACTTGATGTCGTGCAGCTGCTTGAGCAAGTAACGCTCGCCCTGACCGGCCAGCTTGGGGAAGTTTGGTGCAGGGCTGTTGCCATCGGCGCCATGACAGGCACCACAGACAGCGACTTTGCCCTGACCGGCTTCGGCATCGCCAGCAGCCTGTGCCACGCCAGTGAGGCCCAGGGTCAACAGCAGACTCACGAGTACTTTGTTCATCAGCTAATCCAATTACGGCTAAGAGAGAAAGGGTTATCGAGCGGGCTTACTCACTCGGTCATCAGCTTGATGACCGCCTGGTAATCCTCGGCCGAGCAGTCCATGCACAAGCCGCGCGGCGGCATGGCATTCAAACCATTGGTAACGCTCTGCACCAGTGTATCCATGCCCTTGGCCAGACGCGGCTCCCATGCGGCCTTGTCACCCTTCTTGGGCGCCGTGGGAATCTGGCCGTTGTGGCATACACCACAGGAACGGTCATACACAGCTTGCGGATCCTGAGCAGCATAGCCGTTGAACGACAACATCATAACGGCAGCAGCAAGCAGCATTTTCTTCATCAGATCAACCTCATCAGGGTTGGGAACGTCCTGCTTTCTATTGAGCAGAGATTTAATCGCTCCCGGCAATTGGGTTCCTGCGGGTGGGACAAAGCGCACACAAAATCTGCGGCATTATATACTGGCAACACTGAAACGGAAACGACGCCCCCTGCCGCCCCCTCTGGGGCGCAGCAGGTGCGCGGAAATGTCGCAAGCCCTCGAACCACTGAACAGGAATCGAGGCATCCACCGGATACCCCCATGCTCCCGAAAAATCCCATCATCGGTCTGTGCCAGCAGGCCAGCTTCCTCATCAGCGCCGCCAAGGTCGATCAGTGTCCGGAGGACAGCGGCCTGGAGGTGGCCTTCGCCGGCCGCTCCAACGCTGGCAAGTCGAGCGCGCTCAACACCCTTACCCACGCCAGCCTGGCGCGCACCTCGAAAACACCGGGACGCACGCAGTTGCTCAACTTCTTCCGCCTGGACGACGAGCGCCGCCTGGTCGACCTGCCCGGCTACGGTTATGCCAAGGTACCCATCCCGCTCAAACAGCACTGGCAGAAACATCTGGAAGCGTATCTGGGCAGCCGCGAGAGTTTGAGCGGCCTGGTTTTGATGATGGATATCCGCCATCCGCTGACCGAGTTCGACTGCATGATGCTGGACTGGTCGGTAGCCAGCGGCATGCCGCTGCATATCCTGCTGACCAAGGCCGACAAACTGGCTTTCGGCGCAGCGAAGACCACCTTGCTCAAGGTGCGCCAGGAAATTCACAAGCAGTGGGGCGATGGCATCAGTATCCAGCTGTTCTCGGCGCCTAAGCGCATGGGCGTGGAAGAGGCGCAGATGGTGCTGGCCGGTTGGCTGGATCTGTTGCCGGAAGAGGATGAAGAAGGCGCCGAGGAATAAGTCGTAGGGTGCGCTGTGCGCACCGAGATCGTAGGGAGTATTCGGTGCGCCCGGCCAAGGTGGCCCCGCGACACCCTACTGAGCTGCAGCCGCCCGGTTTGACTTGAGAAGCCCTCTCCCACAAGCGGTAGAGGGTCGTCAGAATGCAGCTAGCGGCACTTTTCTATAGGCAAAAAAAACCCCGAGCTTCGTATGGGGAGGGAGAAGTTCGGGGTTCAAGGTCTGAACCGCTAGGGCGGGGTTCAGATGTCTGCCAACACTTAACACAACAAAGGAGCATTGAAGGGCTTAACGGCCATTCATGAACTCTGACCGGGTGGGTTTGCAGAAAGTTCATCGCCGTCTTAAAAACCATTTGCAATAAGAAAGCGCCTTTTGATTCCCTGAAACCCAAAAGCTAGAGCGGCCGCGGCTCTACGCCGCGGCGACGAGACTCAATGCGCCTCGTCCCAATTGGCGCCGACGCCGACTTCCACCAGTAGCGGTACATCCAGGTCGGCGGCGCCACTCATCAGGCTCTTGAGTTTGGCGCTGACCTCGTCGATCAGCTCCTCACGCACCTCCAGCACCAGTTCGTCGTGCACCTGCATGATGATGCGTGCATCGATGCCGCTGTCCTGCAACCAGCCGTCCACGGCGATCATGGCGCGCTTGATGATGTCCGCAGCGGTGCCCTGCATCGGCGCATTGATCGCCGCGCGCTCGGCGCCCTTACGCATGGCCTGGTTCTGCGCGTGGATCTCCGGCAGATACAGGCGACGGCCGTAAACCGTCTCCACATAGCCCTGCTCGGCGGCCTGGGCGCGGGTACTTTCCATGTAGGTCAGCACGCCGGGGTAACGGGCGAAGTAACGGTCGATGTAGGCCTGCGCCTCCTTGCGTTCGACGTCGATCTGTTTGGCCAGACCGAAGGCACTCATGCCGTAGATCAGGCCGAAGTTGATCGCCTTGGCCTTGCGCCGCTGATCGCTGGTCACCTCGTCCAGGGCCGCGCCGAACACTTCCGCCGCGGTGGCCTTGTGCACGTCCAGGTCATGGCGGAATGCGTCCAGCAGGCCTTCGTCCTTGGCCAGGTGAGCCATGATGCGCAGCTCGATCTGCGAGTAGTCCGCCGCCATCAGCTTATAGCCCTTGGGCGCGACGAAGGCCTGGCGGATGCGCCGGCCTTCGGCAGTGCGGATCGGGATGTTCTGCAGGTTTGGGTCGCTGGAGGACAGGCGGCCAGTGGCGGCCACCGCCTGGTGGTAGCTGGTGTGGATGCGCCCGGTGCGCGGGTTGATCTGCTCCGGCAGCTTGTCGGTGTAGGTGCTCTTGAGCTTGCTCAGGCTGCGGTACTGCATCAGCACCTTGGGCAGTTCGAAGTCCTGCTCGGCCAGCTCGGCCAGCACCGCTTCGGCGGTGGAGGGTTGGCCCTTGGCAGTCTTGCTGATCACCGGGTAGCCGAGTTTTTCGTAGAGGATCACGCCGAGTTGCTTGGGCGAGGCCAGGTTGAATTCCTCGCCGGCGATCTCGAACGCCTTGCGCTCCAGTTCCACCAGTTTCTCGCCCAGCTCGACACTCTGCTCGCCGAGCAGCTTGGCATCGACCAGTGCGCCGTTGCGCTCGATACGCGCCAGCACCGGCACCAGCGGGATTTCGATGTCGCGTAGCACCCTGGCTAGAGACGGCACCGCCTCCAGGCGGCCCCACAGTTCCTGGTGCAGGCGCAGGGTCACGTCAGCATCCTCGGCGGCGTACGGGCCGGCCTGCTCCAGGGCAATCTGGTCGAAGGTCAGCTGCTTGGCGCCTTTGCCGGCAATGTCTTCGAAGCGGATGGTGCTGTGGTTCAGGTACTTCAGCGCCAGGCTGTCCATGTCGTGACGAGTGGCGGTGGAGTCCAGCACGTAGGATTCGAGCATGGTGTCGAAGGCCACGCCCTGCACTGCGATCGGTGTACTGGCGTTGGCCAGAACGTTGATGTCGTACTTGGCATGCTGGCCGACCTTGGCCTTTGCCGGGTCTTCGAGGATCGGCTGGAGCGCCTTGAGCACCGCATCTCGATCGAGCTGCTGCGGCACGCCCATGTAGCTGTGCGCCAGCGGGATATAGGCCGCTTCGCCGGCCTTGACCGCGAAGGACAGGCCGACCAGCTGCGCCTGTTGCGCATCGACGCTGGTGGTCTCGCTGTCGAAGGCGATCAGCTCAGCCTGCTCCAGCTTCTTCAGCCAGGCGTCAAATTGCGCCTGCTCCAGCACCAGTTCGTAGTCACCTGCACTGGCTGGTTCTGGCTCAGGCGCTTGCTCGGCGGCTTCGCCAGCGGGCTCGGCAAACAGATCGCCTGCCGGTGCGGCAGCCTTGGCGGCCAGCGCCTTGTTCTGGCGCAGCAGGTCGTCCAGCCAGTTCTTGAATTCCAACTGGCCGTACAACTCGACCAGGGCAGCCTGGTCCGGCTCGCCGGGATGCAGCGACTCGATCTCGATATTCAGCGGCACGTCGGTCTTGATGGTCGCCAGCTGATAGGACAGGTAAGCCATCTCGCGGTGCTCTTCGAGCTTGGCTGGCAGGCCCTTGGCGCCTCGGATCGGCAGCTCGGGCACCTTGTCGAGGTTGGCGTAGAGCACGTCGAGGCCGCCGCCGATACCAACCAGCAAGCCCAAAGCGGTTTTCTCACCGACACCAGGCACACCCGGAATGTTGTCGACCTTGTCGCCCATCAGCGCCAGGTAGTCGATGATCAGCTCAGGGCCGACACCGAATTTCTCCTTTACGCCATCGGCATCGTAGACGCTTCCCGTCATGGTGTTGACCAGCGTAACGTGCGGGCAGACCAGCTGCGCCATGTCCTTGTCACCAGTGGAGATGACCACGTCGCGCTTTTCCCCGGCCGCCTGGCGCGCCAGGGTGCCGATCACGTCATCGGCTTCAACCCCCTCGACGCACAGCAGCGGCAACCCCAGGGCACGCACGCTGGCGTGCAGCGGCTCGACCTGGACGCGCAATTCGTCCGGCATGGATGGCCGATTGGCCTTGTACTCGGCGAACAGCTCGTCGCGGAAGGTGCCGCCCTTGGCGTCGAAGACCACGGCAAAGGGGCTGTTCGGGTACTGCTTGCGCAGGCTCTTGAGCATGTTCAGCACGCCCTTCACCGCTCCGGTGGGCATGCCCTTGGAAGTGGTCAGCGGCGGCAGGGCGTGGAAGGCGCGGTACAGATAAGAGGAACCGTCGACCAGAACGAGGGGAGCTTGGCTCATGCGCGGGATCAACCTTTTCGGCGGGTGCAGCGGTAGAATGGCTGCATCGGTGAACAACGAAGGAGCAAGATTACCATGGGTACATTGAATCGCCTGTTGCTGGTCGGCCTGTTGGCCTGTGTCCCCCTTGCTGCTCACGCCGAAGATCCGGTATCCGGCGACCCGGACGTGACCATCCGCCAGGACGGCGACCGCACCATTCAGGAATACCGGGTCAATGGCTTCCTCTACGCCATCAAGGTCATCCCGAAGAACGGTAAACCCTACTTTCTCGTTCGCGCCGATGGCAGCGACGGCAACTTCGTACGTTCGGATGACCCGGACATGCTGATCCCGTCCTGGGAAATCTTTAGCTGGTAAGGCAATTAAGGTCTGATATGTCGGTATTCACCCCCCTGGAGCGTCATGAGCTCGAAGTCTTCCTGGCTCCCTATGGGCTTGGCCGGTTGCGTGACTTCCAGGGCATTGCTGCGGGCAGCGAAAACAGCAACTTCTTCGTCAGCCTGGAGCAGGGCGAATATGTCCTGACCCTGGTCGAACGCGGCCCGGTGGCCGACCTGCCGTTCTTCATCGAATTGCTCGACGTGCTGCACGACGCCGGCCTGCCGGTGCCCTACGCCCTACGCACGCAGGACGACGAGGCATTGCGCACCCTGGCGGAGAAACCGGCGCTATTGCAGCCCCGGCTGTCAGGCAAGCATGTGCGCGAGGCCAACGCCCATCACTGCCAGGAAGTGGGTAGCCTGCTGGCGCGCATTCACCTGGCCACTCGCGAACAGCCGGTGGAACGCCGCAGCGACCGCGGGCTGGACTGGATGCTCGCCGAAGGTCCGAGCCAGGCGCTGAAGCTTGATGAACAGGCGTTGCCGCTACTACGTGATGCACTGGCCGAGATCGCCGAACTGAAGCCGCGCATCCTCGCTTTGCCGCGGGCGAACCTGCATGCCGACCTGTTCCGCGACAACGTGCTGTTCGACGGCAACCACCTGGCAGGGGTGATCGACTTCTACAACGCCTGCTCGGGGCCGATGCTCTACGACCTGGCCATCACCCTGAACGACTGGTGCTCGAACGAAGACGGCAGCCTCGATGGCGCTCGCGCCCGTGCGCTACTCGGCGCCTATGCGGCTCTACGCCCGTTCAGCGCTGCCGAAGCAGAGCTGTGGCCAGCCATGCTGCGCGTGGCCTGCGTGCGTTTCTGGCTGTCACGTCTGATCGCCGCCGAGTCGTTCGCCGGGCAGGAAGTGCTGATTCATGATCCTGCCGAATTCCAACGGCGCCTGGCACAACGTCAGCAGGTCAACCTGCCGCTGCCGTTCGCGCTTTAGGGCACGCCCCGTAGGGTGCGCCGTGCGCACCAATGACTTTGAGCGCACGCCGGTGCGCGCGGCGCACCCTACGAGCCCAAACAGGGGCCGTAGGGGAATGCTGTGCCATACAGCCTTGATGGTGGTGGTGCGTAGGCACACCCGAGCCGATCAGCTACCCGAAACCAGTCCCGGCAATTGCTCGGCCAGCTTGGCATTGTTGATCGGCGCACGGATGAAGCCGCGCTGGGTGCCATCCGGGCCGATGATCACCAGATTGCCGCTGTGATCGACGGTGTAGTTTTCCTTGCTGGTGTCAGCCGGGATGTAGGGAATGCTCACCGAGTTGGCGAATTTCTGCAGGGTTTCCTCTTCGCCGGTCAGGCCTTTGAAGCCCGCATTGAAGAAGCCCAAGTACTTGCTCAACTGCTCCGGCGTATCACGATGGGGGTCGACGCTGACCATCACCACGCTCAGCCGTGCGCGAGTTTCTTCGGGCAGCTGGGTCTGTAATTGGCGCAGCTGAGCGAGGGTGGCCGGGCAGATGTCCGGGCAGAAGGTATAGCCGAAGAACAGCAGCTTCCAGTCACCCTTGAGCTGATCAACCGCGACTTCCTTGCCCTCCTGATCGACCAGGCTCAGCGACGGCAGGCTCCGGTTCTGCGGCAGCAGGACGATACCTGCGTCGAGCAGCGCCGCCGGGTCGCCCTGGCTTTTGCTGCTGAGCACCTTGTTGACGGTAAGCCCCAGCACCAGGGCCACGATGGCGACAAGAACGAAAACGGTGGTATGGGTACGCGTCATGAAATCCCTCAGCAAGCCGTTGAAAAACTACCTGCGTTGCCATCGCGGCGTTAAAAACAGGCTCGGAATGCTCATTTACAACTCGTAAACTCCGCGTCCTCGCCTGTTTTTGCCTTGCGCTGGCTGCCTCGCCAACGTTTTTAAACGGCCTGCTAGATATTCAGCAGCAGATAGTGATCCGCCAGCAGCGCGATAAACAGCAGGAACAGGTACCAGATACTGTACTTGAAGGTGTTGATCGCGGCGTGCGGTTTGCTGTCACGGTACAGCACCCAGGCCCAGTGCAGGAAGCGGCCGCCCAGTACCACGGCGCAAACCAGGTACAACGGCCCGCTCATGTGAATGGCGTAGGGCAGCAGGGTCACCGCGAACATCACCAGGGTGTAGAGCAGGATATGCACTTTGGTGTAGTGCTCACCGTGGGTCACCGGCAGCATGGGAATGTCGGCCTTGGCGTATTCGGCCTTGCGGTGGATAGCCAGGGCCCAGAAGTGCGGCGGCGTCCAGGCGAAGATGATCAGCACCAGCAGCAGCGGCTCGGCACTGAGGTGGCCGGTAACGGCGACCCAACCCAGCAACGGTGGTGCAGCACCCGCCAGGCCGCCGATCACGATGTTCTGCGGCGTGGCGCGCTTGAGAAAACCGGTGTAGATCACCGCATAACCGAGCAACGAGGCCAGGGTCAGCCAGGCAGCCAACTCATTGGTGAAGACCATCAGCAGGCTCATGCCGGCGATGGCCAGCAACAGGGCGAAGGTCAGCGCCGCCACCGGCGAGACACGCCCGGCGGTGACCGGACGTTTGTGTGTGCGCGCCATGATCGAGTCGATGCGCCGATCCACCACATGGTTGACCGCAGCCGCTGCGCCGGCACACAGGCCAATGCCGAGGTTGCCGAACAGCAGCACGGTCCAGGGCACACCGGCACGGGTGGCGAGAAACATGCCGACCAGTGAGGTGATCAGCATCAGCATCACCACCCGCGGCTTGGTCAGCTCCAGATAGTCGCGCCAGGTGGCGCGTTCGGAGTGAGTGCGCAGCATTGTCGCCATGGCATTGCTCCTTGATTCGTTATTTACCGGCCTTGAACCAGACCGTTGGAAACCAGAGTCGTGCGCCTGCCCGCCAGACCAGATGCTTCGCGAGCCGCCGCAGAAACAGCCCTCAGGCGATAGTTGATCAGCACCATCACCAGCAGCAGAGCAGCGCCACCAGCGTTGTGCGCCACCGCCACCAGCAGCGGTAGATGGAAGATCACGTTGCTGATACCCAGGCCAACCTGCACAGCCAGCGCCAGCAGCAGCAGGCCGGCCAGGCGCGGTAGCTTGGCAATGCGCAGCTGCCAGGCCAGTGCCAACAGCGCCAGCGTTACCAGCAGCGCTCCGATGCGGTGGCTCATGTGAATGGCGGTGCGCGCGTCACTGTCGAGCTGTCCGCCCAGGTAGTTGGGGCCGATGTGCTGGGTCAGGTGAAAGCCCTTGCCGAAATCCATCGCCGGCCACCACTCGCCGTGACAGGTGGGCAGGTCGACGCAGGCGACAGCGGCGTAGTTGGAACTGACCCAGCCACCGAGGGTGATCTGCCCGATCACCAGCAGCAGGCATGCCGCCGCCAATGTGCGCAGGCGCCCCGGCAACTGCAGCGGGGCGAATCGTCCAGACAGGCGCAAGGTAAGCAAGGTCAACAGACTGAGCGTGGCGAAACCGCCGAGCAGGTGAGCGGTGACCACCTGCGGCCATAGCTGCAGGGTAACCGTCCACATGCCGAAGGCGCCCTGCAGAATCACCAGCGCCAGAATCGCCAGCGGCAACTTGAGCGGCTGAGTTGGCTCCGCACGACGGCGCACGGACAGGGCAGCAATGGCGAGGATCACCAACCCCAGTGCACCGGCAAAGTAACGATGGATCATCTCGTACCAGCCCTTGGCAACCTCTACCGGCGCCTCGGGAAAACGCGCTTCGGCGATGGCCTGCTTGTGCTCGCTCATCGGTACGCCGAGAAACCCGTAGCAGCCTGGCCAATCCGGGCAACCCAGCCCGGCATGGGTCAGTCGGGTGTAGGCGCCCAGCAGCACCACCACCACGGTCAGGAGGGTCGCGAACAACGCTAGACGGTAACCGGGCTTGTGCATGTCTACTCCTTGGGCACTGGGCCTGACGCTCTGTCGATATGGACAGAGCGTGGCGTCAACCGATCAGGGAAATTTTCAGCAGGTAGCGCAGATCATCGAGAATGGCCTTGCCCTTGCTGCCGGCCGGATAGCGCAGCACCAGATTGCCGTGTGGATCGACCAGCCATAGCTGTGCCCCCGGCACTGCCTCAGCGGCCTTGTCGTAGGCCTGCAGATCCAGTTGATAGCGTCCAAGTTGCGGGTACTCGCGCTTGAGCGTGGCGTCGTACTCGGCCGGCAGTGGTTCGGCCAGCGCCAGGCCGTGACTCGCGCGGGCAGTCTCGCGATTGAGGCCAATCTGGATCTGCCGCGCCAGGTAAACCATCTGCTGACAGTCGGCCTCACAGGCGCCCGGTGCTGTCACCAGAATCTGCCACAGCGGCTCCACCTCGCCCTGTACGCCGAGATCGGCAAGGGTGCGCCCATCGCCGATCAGCACACCGTGGTAGCTGCGCGTCTCTGGCACCCAGAAGCGCCATTTGTACATGGCGTTAGCCAGGAACATCGGGCCGATGATAATGGCCAGGATCAACAACAACTGCAGGCGACCACGCCCCTTGCGCGGTGCCTCAGGCATGGCGATGGCTGGGTTCATGACGATGCTCCCGTGCATTGTGAATTCCGAGATAAATGAACAGACCAAGCAGTGCCGCAGCCAGAGAGAACCACTGCACCGCATAGCCAAGATGTTTGCTGGGGCTCATGGCCACGATTGGCCAATCGACGCGATAACTGGCCGGCCCGGGCTCCAGACGCACCTCGAAAGGCAGACCACCACGACCCAGCTGGCGCCAGAGACTGTCGGCCTCGACCTGCGTGATCAGTCGCGGCCAGCCTTCGGTCGCCGCACCGGAGCGCAGATTGAAACCACCAGAGGGCGCGACATAGACCCAGGCAGTGAGTTGCAGCACACCGTCAGGGCTATCGAAAGGCGGCGCTGTACGCCGATCCGGCCAGGGCAGCCAGCCGCGATTAAGCAACACCCAGAGACCGCTGGACTGATCGTAAAAAGGCTGCAACAACTCGACACCGGCATGGCCATCACGGATACGGCTATCGAGCAGCAGGCTGTGCTCGCTATCGAAGTGCCCACGCAGTTGAACGCGGCGGTAGGCAGGATCACGCATGGGCTCAAGCTGCTCGAGACTGATCGGCTCGGCCTGACGCCGTGCCTCGAAGCTGGCCAACAGCTGGCGTTTCTCTTCGCCACGCTGCAGCTGCCAGAAACCCAGCCAAAGCAAGCCCGGCAGCAGCAGGGCAACCAGCAGGCTGGGCAACCAACCGGGACGGAAGGCGCTCATTGCGCCCTGCCGATACGATCGGGGTTGCTGGCTATACTGCAATGCATCACGTCAATCCCCCGGAGTCTCACATGCTCAAGGCCGCGATCGTCCTCATGCTGCTGGCAACCATCGCCAGCCTGTTCAGCGGCCTGTTCTTCCTGGTCAAGGACGAAGGCCATGGTTCCCGCGTGGTCGGCGCGCTGACTGTCCGTGTCGGCCTGACCGCTATTACCGTTGCCCTGATCGCCTGGGGCTTCTACTCAGGGCAACTGGTCTCTCACGTTACCTGGTAGCCCCCGCTACAGTACGTAGACGAAGATGAACAGGCCGAGCCAGACCACATCGACGAAGTGCCAGTACCAGGAGGCTGCCTCGAAGCCGAAGTGCTGATCGGCGTCGAAGTGCCCACGCATGATGCGCACCAGCATTACCACCAGAATCAGCGTACCGAGCGTCACGTGCGCACCGTGAAAGCCGGTGAGCATGAAGAAGGTGGCGCCGTAGATGCCTGAGCCAAGCGTCAGCCCAAGCTCGGTGTAGGCCTCGATGTACTCCTCGACCTGAAAGAACAGGAATGCCAGGGCCAGCACGATGGTCGCCGCCAGCCAGGCCTTGAGCGGGCCGCGGTGGTTCTTCTTCAGGGCATGATGGGCGAAGGTGATGGTGACGCTGGAGGACACCAGCAAGATGGTGTTGACCAGCGGCAGATGCCAGGGGTCGATCACCCCGCTCGGTGGCGGGAACAGCTTGGAGTCGGGGTTCTGCAACATCGGCCAGCTGTATTCGAAGCCTTCCCAGAGCATGTTGGCCACGCCCTTGTCACCTTCGCCGCCGAGCCAGGGGCCGGCCCACATGCGGATGTAGAACAGGGCGCCGAAGAAGGCGACGAAGAACATCACCTCGGAGAAGATGAACCAACTCATGCCCCAGCGAAAGGAACGGTCCATCTGCGCGCTGTACAGACCGCTGCGGCTTTCCTTGATGACGTTGCCAAACCAGCCGAACAGCATCCAGGCCAGGATCAGCCCGCCGACGAAGAAGATCAGCGGCCCGTTGGAGCCTTCACGCCCCGCCGACAGATCGTTGAACCAGGTGCCAACACCGTAGAAGCTGACCAGCAGGCCGATGGTGGCGACGATGGGCCACTTGCTCTGCGCCGGTACATAATAGTTCTCGTGACTTTCGTGACTCGACATTGTTGTTCTCCTTATGGAGCCTGTGCCACTGGCGGTTTGCGCGCGGTGATATCGAACAGGGTGTAGCCCAAGGTCAGGTGCTTCACGTCCTGCGGCAGGTCGCGGTCGACGATGAAGCGCACCGGCATTTCGATGCGCTCGCCCGGCTGCAACACCTGCTGGGTAAAGCAGAAACACTCGGTCTTGTGAAAGAAGGCCGCCGCCTTAGAAGGCGATACGCTGGGTATCGCCTGCGCGCTCATCGGCTTGTCGCTGGGGTTATAGGCGACGAACAGCATGTCGCGCGCCTCACCCGGGTGAACCAGGATCTCGTCGGCCTGGGGCCCGAACTCCCAGACCATGCCGGCGGCGTTGGTGGCGAGAAACTGCACGCGCACCTGGCGCTGCTCATCCACCATTTGCTCGCCCTGGTAGGCCCCTGCCGTCTTGCCGTTGATGCCGAAGACCCGGCACATGGCGTCGTAGAACGGCGGCAGGACGAAGATGCCGAAGCAGAACATCACCACCACTACGATCAGCAGACGGGTAACCAGGCGACGAGTCGCGATGACCTCGCTCACGGCAGACCTCCTATTTCACTTCCGGCGGCGTGCTGAAGGTGTGGTAGGGCGCCGGTGAAGGCACCGTCCACTCCAGCCCTTCGGCACCGTCCCAGGGTTTCGCCGGGGCCGGCTTGCCGCCGCGAATGCACTTGATGACGATGAACAGGAACAACAGCTGAGTGGCCCCGAACATGAACGCGCCGATACTGGAGATCATGTTGAAGTTGGCGAACATCATGTTGTAGTCGGGGATACGCCGCGGCATGCCAGCCAGGCCAACGAAGTGCATCGGGAAGAACGCCAGGTTCATGCCGATGAAGCTCATCCAGAAATGCAGCTTGGCCAGGGTTTCGTCATACATGTGGCCGGTCCACTTCGGCAGCCAGTAGTAGGCCGAGGCGAAGATGCCGAAGATCGCGCCGGGCACCAGCACGTAGTGGAAATGCGCCACCACGAAGTAGGTGTCGTGATACTGGAAGTCCGCCGGGGCGATGGCCAGCATCAAGCCGGAGAAACCACCGATGGTGAACAGGATGACGAAGGCCACCGAGAACAGCATCGGCGCCTCGAAGGTCATCGAGCCCTGCCACATCGTGCTGGCCCAGTTGAACACCTTCACCCCGGTGGGCACGGCGATCAGCATCGTCGCGTACATGAAGAACAGCTCGCCAGTCAGCGGAATGCCGACGGTGAACATGTGGTGCGCCCAGACGATGAACGAGAGGAAGGCGATCGCCGCCGTGGCGTAGACCATCGAGGTGTAGCCGAACAGCGGCTTGCGCGCGAACGCCGGGATGATCGAGCTGACCGCGCCGAAGGCGGGCAGAATCATGATGTACACCTCGGGGTGACCGAAGAACCAGAACACGTGCTGGAACAGCACCGGATCACCACCGCCAGCAGCGTTGAAGAAGCTGGTGCCGAAGTGGATGTCCATCAGCATCATGGTCACGCAGCCAGCCAGTACCGGCATCACCGCAATCAGCAGAAACGCAGTGATCAGCCAGGTCCAGACGAACAGCGGCATCTTCATCAGGGTCATTCCGGGGGCGCGCAGGTTGAGGATGGTGGCGACCACGTTGATCGCCCCCATGATCGAACTGATGCCCATCAGGTGCACGGCGAAGATGAAGAAGGTGGTACTCTCCGGCCCGTAGGTGGTCGACAGCGGCGCGTAGAAGGTCCAGCCGAAGTTCGGCCCGCCACCCTCCATGAACAATGTCGAGACCAGCAGACCGAATGCCGCCGGTAGCAGCCAGAAGCTGAAGTTGTTCATCCGTGGCAGGGCCATGTCCGGCGCGCCGATCATCAGCGGGATCATCCAGTTGGCGAGGCCGACGAAGGCCGGCATCACCGCACCGAAGACCATGATCAGGCCGTGCATGGTGGTCATCTGGTTGAAAAATTCCGGCTGCACGATCTGCAGGCCCGGCTGGAACAGCTCGGCACGGATGACCATGGCCATCGAGCCGCCCAGCAGGAACATGCAGAAGCTGAACCACAGGTACATCGTGCCGATGTCCTTGTGGTTGGTGGTCAGCACCCAGCGCATCAGGCCCTTGGCCGGGCCATGGTGGTGGTCAGTATGACCGTGGTCGATCACTGCACTCATGTCCTTACTCCTGCGCCTTGGAGAAATCGAGAATGTCCTTGGGCGTGACCATGTCACCGACATTGTTGCCCCAGGCGTTGCGCTCGTAGGTGATGATGGCGGCCAGGTCGACCGGCGACAGCTGCTTGCCGAAGGCGGCCATGGAGGTACCCGGCTTGCCTTGGTAGACGATGTGGATATGCCCCTCGGCCGGCCCGGTGGCGATGGCCGAGCCCTTGAGCGCCGGGAACATCGGTGGCAGACCTTCACCGGTAGGCTGGTGGCAGGCTGCGCAAGAGGTGTTGTAGGCCTTCTCACCACGCGCCATCAGCTCTTCCATGGTCCATTCCTTGCTGGTCAGCTCACGCTCAGCGGCGGCAGCCTGCTTGCGCTCGGCCAGCCAGGCATCGAAGTCTTCCTTGGACTTGGCCTCGACCACCACCGGCATGAACCCGTGGTCCTTGCCGCACAGCTCGGTGCACTGGCCACGGTAGATGCCGGGTTCCTCGATGCGCGTCCAGGATTCGTTGATGAACCCGGGGATGGCGTCCTTCTTCACTGCCAGTGCCGGTACCCACCAGGAGTGAATGACGTCGGCGGCGGTGATCAGGAAGCGCACCTTGGTGCCCACCGGCACCACCAGCGGCTCGTCGACTTCCAGCAGGTAGTGTTCGCCCTTGGCTTCGCGGTTATTGATCTGCGAGCGCGGCGTGGTCAGGTTGCTGAAGAATTCGACATCCTGACCCAGGTACTTGTAGTGCCACTTCCACTGGTAGCCAGTGACCTGAATATCCAGCTCGGACTCGGAGGTGTCGTAGATCTCGATCAGCGTCTTGGTCGCCGGGATCGCCATCACCACCAGAATGGCCAATGGCACCACGGTCCAGAGAATCTCGACGGTTGTGCTTTCGTGAAAATGCGCGGGTTTCTGGCCGGTGGAGCGGCGGTGCATGATCATCGACCAGAACATGGCGCCGAACACGATCACACCGATCACAACGCAGATCCAGAAAATGGTCATGTGCAGATCGAAAACGGAGCGGCTGACGTCGGTTACACCGGGCGCCATATTGACCGTCCACTGCGCGTGCGCCGAGCCTAATGCCAGCCACAGCAGGAGGCCCATCCAGACTCGTGGATGTCGCATCATTGCGGGTTCCCCTTGATTGTTCTTGTTATCCCGCCGGCTGAGCCTGCGGCTAAGGGATCGACTGCCATAGAGCGACAAGGCGGAATCACTGTCCGCGTACCGCGCTCAACTGCTGGCGACTACTGCCGAAACCTCTCCGTGCCTGAGCTCGTCCGGTTCCATCAGGTACTGCCTTTCGAACTCGAGTATAGACGGGGAGTTGCACCTCGCAACGTACGCGCAAAAATCGCCGAAGGCGCGCAAGCCTTGTGCTAAACGCCCCGGCTGACGCGGGGTGTAGCCGTTCTGATACAGGCATTTATAGCCAACTCGCATAAGTATGAAAAAGTTATGACAATCGCGTCTTAGCCGACTGCCGGAGCCGGCTAAGGTTCACGTCCATGTCCTGAAATGTAGGAGCCGTCATGAACACCGCCGCCCTTCGTCAATTGATCACCCAGGCTCGTCAGCAGGAAAGTGGCAGCCAGGCTCTCTCGCGCTTCCTGCAGGCTCAGCTGGAGCGCCTGCACCCGTCCATCCGTCTACCGGAGGATGATGCGCCTGGGGCACTGACCGCCTTCGTCATCGCCTATATCGAGGAGGTGCCGGACGTGCTCGACGCTGCTGCCGAAGTAGCGCGCGAAGCAGGAATCGAGGCCGCCGTGAAACCGGTACTGAAGATCGCCGAGCATTTCTTCCTGCAGCCACCAGCGCTGATGGAGGGCCACGAAGGACTCGAAGGCCTGCTCGACGAGGCCTATCTGGCCCATCGCCTGGTGGAAGAGGTCAACGACCGCTATATCGCGCACCTCGGCCAGCCGCTGATCCCGCTGGACACCACACGCGCCAACCTGATCGCCCACCAGTTGATTGGCGAGCCCTTCGCCAACCAGCTCGACGAAGCGGTGCATCATGCCTTGGCCGGTATGCTCGATGACGCCAGCTTCGACCAACCCTCGGTGCAGGCCTACCGCGAACGTCTGGCGGCGCCGGATACCGCCTCGGCCTGGCGGCGCTGGCCCTGCCTGTCGCAACAGCTCGGCGTGGAGCTGCAACTCAAGGCGTGATCAGTAGCAGGATCAGGGTCAAGGTCAGCAGCGAGCCGAGGGTAGAGAACAGGATCGCCCGCGACACCAGCGCCGCCTGGCGCTGGTAGTACTCGGCGAGCATGAACGGCCCGGTGCCCGTTGGCAGCGCGCTGAGCAGCAATGCGGCGTGCGCCCAGAACGGCGGCAGGTCGAGCAACACGAAGGCAATGAACCAGGTCACCAACGGCTGCAGCACCAGCTTCAAGGCCACCAGCGGCCAGGCGCCTTCGCTCGGCCCGCTCTGCCGCTGCGCCAGGAACAACCCCAGCGACACCAGCGCACAGGGCACCGTGGCGGCGCCGAGCAGGCGCAGAAATTCGTCCAGCGCCGCGGGCATCTGCACGCCACCAAACGCCCAGGCAGCACCAAGCAATGGCGCGACCACCAGCGGGTTTTTCAGGAGCGCCATGACCACCTGAAAGATGGCGCCGCCCAACCCCTTCTTGCTCTGCAGACCTACCTCGATGCACACCACTGCCAGGCCGAACAGCACACAGACCACCATCAGCGAGGCGATCAAGGCCGGCGCCATGCCGTCCTCGCCCAGTACCAGCACGCACAGCGGAATGCCGATATAGCCGGTGTTGGCGTAACCGGCGCTGAGCCCGTCGATACTGGCGTCGACCAGGCTGCCAGTGGTTTTCCAGCGATACACCAGCGTGACCAGAAACACCGCGAGCATGCCGCCGGTAAAGGCGATCAGGAAACCGGGCTGCCAGATGTGTGCCCAGTCGGCCTTGGCCGTAAGGCTGAACAGCAACGCAGGCAGGCCGAGCCAGACCACGAAGCGGTTCATCTCCGATGCGGCGGTCTCTCCCAAGCGATTGGTTCGCCGGCAGATGAAGCCAACCAGGATCAGACCGAAGATCGGCAGCAGTACATTGAGAACGGTGGACATCGAACCACGCCAACGACAGGGGAGGACCGAGACTAGGTGGCCGCGCTGCTCAGGGCAAGCGCCTACCTGTGATTCCGTAGCGCCCGCAGGCGTCTAGCTCTGACCTGCCGGGACGCTCCCCGGCCTACTCGCGAGCCTGAACATGCAAGCGCTGTTGACCGAAATTCTCGATGAAGTCCGCCCGCTGATCGGCCAGGGCAAGGTGGCCGATTACATTCCCGCGCTGGCCAACGTGGTGCCTGACCAACTGGGCATCGCCGTATACGGCAACGACGGCCAGGTACATGTCGCCGGCGATGCACGTACGCCCTTCTCGATCCAAAGCATTTCCAAGGTGTTCAGCCTGGTCCAGGCCATCGGCCACAGCGGCGAGAGCATCTGGCAGCGCCTGGGCCATGAGCCGTCCGGGCAGCCGTTCAACTCGCTCGTGCAGCTCGAATTCGAGCGAGGCAAGCCGCGCAATCCCTTCATCAACGCGGGCGCTCTGGTGATCTGCGATATCAACCAGTCGCGCTATGCCGCACCGGCACTATCGATGCGCGACTTCGTCCGGCGTCTGTCGGGCAACCCCGAGGTCACAGTGGACAACCACGTCGCCGAATCGGAGTACCAGCACCGCGCGCGCAACGCGGCAGCTGCGTACCTGATGCAGTCGTTCGGCAATTTTCACAACGAAGTCGAGGCGGTGCTGCGCAGCTACTTCAGCTGCTGCGCGCTGCGCATGAGCTGCGTCGACCTGGCGCGTGCCTTCGGCTTCCTGGCCAATGAAGGTTTCTGCCAGCACAGCGGCGAACAGGTGCTATCGCCACGCCAGACCAAACAGGTCAACGCCATCATGGCCACCAGCGGGCTGTACGATGAGGCCGGCAACTTCGCCTACCGCGTCGGGCTGCCGGGCAAGAGCGGCGTCGGCGGCGGCATTCTCGCCGTGGTACCGGGGCAGTTCAGCGTGTGCGTGTGGTCACCGGAGCTCAATGCTGCGGGCAACTCCCTGGCCGGGATCAAGGCGCTGGAGCTGCTCAGCGAACGCATCGGCTGGTCGGTATTCTGAGGTATGGTCACAGGGGCCGGCGCAGTGCTGTGTCGGTGCCCATCGATCAGCCCTGGAGTACTTATGTCGTTGCCTGAATACCACATGTTCGCCGCCGCGCCCGAGCCAGTCGCGCCGTTCTCCCACGCCTGCGAAGCCGATGGCTGGGTGTTCATCACCGGCCAGCTGCCCATCGACCCAGGCAACGAAGCGGCGCCGCTGCCCGAAGGCATCGAGGCGCAAACCCACAAGACCTTCGACAACCTGCTGGTGGTCCTCGAAGGGCTGGGTCTTGGCCTGGAAAACGTGGTCTCGGCGCGGGCGTTTCTCACCGATTTCTATGGCGACTACGCGCGCTTCAACGCGGTGTACGCCAGCTACTTCCCCGAGGGCAAACGCCCGGCGCGCACCTGCATCGGCACCACCGGCCTGGCGCGCCATGCCCTGGTGGAAATCGATTTCATCGCACGCCGGCCCTGAGGCTGGCTACAACAGCTTGCGGTACTGCACGAACCCCGAGCGTTCGCCAATGCGCTCGTAAAGCAGCTTGGCCTGGCTGTTGGTTTCATGTGTCAGCCAGTGCACCCGCGAGCAGCCGGCGGCGCTCGCCTGCTCAAACACATGCTGGATCAACTTGCGCCCGATGCCGCCGCTGCGCTCGCCCTTGGCGATGAAAATATCCTGCAGGTAGCAGTAGTCGCCGGTGGTCCAGGTCGAGCGGTGGATGACCCAGTGCACCAAACCAATAGCCTGCCCATCACGCCAGGCCAGGGCAGCGCCCATCGGCTCGCCGGGGTCGAGAAAACGCTGCCAGGTAACAGCGCTGGTCTCGGCAGGAATCTCGGTCATGTAGAAGCGCTGGTAGCCCTGCCACAGGGGCAACCAGGCTTCTTGATCGGCAGCGATTACAGGGCGAATGTCGATACTCATCGTCCTTCCTCTGTTTGGGCAGGTGGATCAGTCGCTCATCTCACCACAGAGATCGCGCGCCAGCCAGTGCTCGACCTGCGTTTGCGGCAAACCGGCGCCGAGCAGGGCGAACAGCTTGCCCAGTGCCGCCTCACGGGTCATGCCGCCACAGGACACCAGGCCGACCTCGGCCAGACGGCTGCCGGCCGCATAAACACCGAACTGCACATGGCCTTGCGGGCACTGACTGATTGCCGCCAGCACCACGCCGCGCTGATGCGCTTCACGTAGCACGCTCATCAATGGCGCGTCGCCGGCCGGGCCGGTGCCACTGCCGTAACACTCCAGCAGCAGCCCCTGCGCGCCGCTGGCCAGCAGAGCTTGCAGCTGCCCGGCCTGCACCGCCGGATGCAGCGGCAACACGGCAAGGTTCACAGGCTGACGCGGCTGGCGAAAGTCGATACGGTCATCGACCGTGGCCCGCTCGGCCTGACGCTGACGCGGAAGCACCTGGAAGGCATCGAAGGCATCGCTGCGCAACTTCGAGCAACGTGCGCCATGCAGCAGCTGGCCGTTGAAATACAGGTGCACGCCAGGCTTCACACCGCGATACAACGCACGCATGGCGCCGAACAGGTTGGGCCAGGCATCTCCACCATCGACACCAGCCGGCTGCATGGCGCCGGTGAGCACCACCGGCGCATCGAGCCCGAGCAGCAGGAAACTCAGTGCCGCAGCGCTGTAGGCCAGGGTATCGGTGCCGTGCAGTACCAGCACGGCGTCGTGGCCATCGGTCTGTACAGCAGTGACGATTTCGTCGCGCAGCGCCAGCCAGTGGCCGGTGTTCATGTTGGCGCTGTCGATCAGCGGCAGCAGCTCGCGAAACGTCCATTGCGGCAGCTCACTGGCGTTCTCGCCGGCTTGCTGGCTGCGCATGCGCGCCTCGAAACCCGAGGCCGGCGCCAGGCCGTCTGCGCTCATCTGCATGCCGATGGTGCCGCCTGTGTACAGCACCAGGAGTTTTTCTGGGGTCGCCATAGGCTCTCCTCACAAATCACGGGCCTGCGCGACATTCATGACGTCGCTTACGACGGCCCGAACAATAGCTGCCAACGCTGGCGGGCAAGAAAAAGGGGGCCTCGCCCCCTTCTTCCATCTGAGTCAGATCAGCGCTGGTAGACGCGATCCCCAATTTCCGCCTGGTCGGCGGTTTCACCTGGCTGGCTACCCCAGACGGCAGGGTCGAGGTCCAGATCAGCGAACTGCTTGGCATCCAATACCGGCGACTCAACACCCGCCTTGATCTGGCTATCGTAGTCGCGCATCAGGCGCATGCCCACTTTGAACAGCAGCGCCAGGGCGATGAGGTTGGCGATGGCTAGCAGACCCATGGTCACATCGGCGAAGGCGAACACGGTGCCCAGATCCTGCACCGAACCCCACAGCACCAGGCCGACCACCAGCACGCGGTAGATCATTACCGGGCCACGCTTCTGGCTGAAGAAGCCGAGGGCATTTTCGCCGAGGTAGTAGTTGTAGATCAGGGTGGTGAAAACGAACAACAGCAGCGCCAGGCTGACGAACACCCGGCCCCACTCGCCGACCACGGCGGCAACCGCGCTCTGGGTCAGTACCACGCCAGCCTGCTCCATACCCGGCTGATACACGCCCGACAGCAGGATGATCAGCGCCGTGCAGCTGCACAGGATCAGGGTGTCGATGAACACACTGAGCGACTGCACGATGCCTTGCGCGGCCGGGTGCTTGACCTCGGCGACAGCGGCCACGTTCGGTGCACTGCCCAGGCCGGCTTCGTTGGAAAACAGACCGCGCTTGACGCCCATGATGATGGCCGCGCCGATGCCGCCGGCGAAGGCCGGCTCGAGGCCGAAGGCGCTCTTGAAGATCAGGGCGAAGGTGGCTGGAACTTCGCTGATGTTCATGCCGATCACCAGCAGCGCCATGCCCAGGTAAGAGAACGCCATCACCGGCACCAGCACGTCGGCGAACTTGGCGATGCGCTTGATGCCGCCGAAGATGATCAGGCCGATCACCACGGTCAGGGCGATGCCACTGGCCAGGGTCGGGATGCCGAAGGTGTCGTGCAGCGAGTTGGCGACGGTGAACGACTGCACGGCGTTGAAGCCGAAGCCGAAGGTCATCAGCAGCAGGATCGACACGACGATACCCAGCCAGCGCTGACCAAGGCCGTGCTGGATGTAGAAAGCCGGGCCACCGCGGTAGCCGCCATCGGCCTCGCGACGTTTGTACAGCTGAGCCAGCGAGCACTCGAAGTAGCTGGTGGCCATGCCGACCAGGGCCACGACCCACATCCAGAAGATGGCGCCCGGACCACCGAGCATGATCGCCACCGACACACCGGCGATGTTGCCGGCGCCCACACGGCCAGCTACCGACAGCATCAAGGCCTGGAACGAGCTGAGCTGGCCCGGCTGACGCTGGAATGCCTCGCTGAAGATGCGGAACATGCTGCCAAAGTAGCGGAACTGGACGAAGCGCGAAGCGATGGTGAAGTACAGGCCGAGACCGATCAGCATCACGATCAGCAGCTTGCTCCAGATGAGGTCATTGAGAAGATCGAGCATGGAGGCTTTCTCTCTTGTTGTTCTGAATGGGAATGCGCCGCGCCGGGCGGGTGGCGCAATCTTTGGTGAAGGCGCCGCGCGGGACAATTTCGCAGGTCGCGGCAACCTGATGCGAGTTGATGCTAGAATCGCGTCATTCGCATCAGCTGGAGCGGCCATATGTCCGATTCCCTCGGCAGCAATCTGAAATTGCTTTGCAGCCATTACCGCTCGATTGCCGAGGTATGTCGCAAGCTGTCGATCAACCGCGCGCAGTTCAACCGCTACCTGGCCGGGCAGAGCCGGCCGACCACGCACAACCTCAAGCGCATCTGCGATTTCTTCGGCGTCGAACCCTTCGAGCTGAGCATGCCGGCCGAGCAGTTCACCCGGCTGATCGGCGCACGCAGCGGTGATGCGCAGCCGCACAGTGGCAACGATCCATTGCTGGAGCTGTTCACGCCGCTGCGCCGTCAGGCCAGCCCGATGGAGCGCTACTGCGGCTACTACTTCGAATACTCCAACTGCATGTCGGTGCCGGGGCATGTGCTGCTATCGCTGGTGCACCTGCGCGAGGAGCGCGGCAACTACCTGTTCGAGCGCCAGGAACGTCAGGAGCGGCAGGAACCCGCACGTGGCGAGGACTGGGTGCGCTGCCGCTACCTGGGCACGGCGTTCTTCCTGCAGGACCGCCTGTTTCTGGTCGACTACGAGTCACTCACCGGCAACGAGATGAGCCAGACCATCCTCATACCCAGCTTCAAGAGCCGCATCATCCGCCTCAACGGCATCAAGACCGGCGTCTCCAGCGGCGACCGCCGCACGCCTGCCTGCACCCGTGTGGTCTGGCAATACCTGGGTAACGAGATCAACCGGGTCAACGCCTATCGCCAGCTGATGCTCTACGCCCCCGACGACCCGCGCATCGACGACGACATCCGCGAGCGCCTGGGCGGCGCACAGCTACGCAATGGACTGTTCGAGATGGAGTGAGGCATTACTCGCGCAGCGTCTCCAGGCGCTGCCGCTGCTGGCCCCGCTCGTCGAAGTTATCCACCATCAGCCAGCGCTCGAAGGCATCCCGGCGGGCCGGCCATTCACCGTCGATGATGGAGAACCAGGCGGTGTCGCGGTTACGCCCCTTGCGCACCATGTGCTGACGGAACAGCCCTTCCTGGATGAAGCCAAAGCGCTCAGCAGCGCGCCGCGAGCGGGCATTGGCCGCGTCGCACTTCCATTCCAGGCGCCGGTAGCCGAGGTCGTCGAAGGCATGCCGCGCCAGCAGATAGATCGCCTCGGTCGCCCCCGCCGTGCGCTGCATCGGCGCGCCGAAGGCGACGTGGCCGATTTCGATGCTGCCGTCCTGCGCGGTGATACGCAGGTAGCTGAACAGCCCCAGGGCGAGGCCGCTGGCCAGGTCGACCACCGCGTAGAACAGCGGATCGCGGCTCCGCGCATTGCCGGCCAACCAGGCATCGAAGACGCCACGCTCGGTGAAGGGGCCGTAGGGCAGATAATCCCAGAGCGCCGGGTCCGGACCCTGCAACGCGCGCCACAGATCATCGCCATAACGCGCGACATCGAGCGCTTCGAGACGCACGAAACGGCCTTGCAACGAGCGCTGGTCCGGTGCGGGACGGGGTTGCCAGTGAGCGAGATCACGCGTCATCAGAAGAGTTTCCTGTACTGGATGAAACCGGAGCGGTCGCCAATGCGGTCGTAGAGCATACGCCCCTGGTAATTGGTTTCCTGGGTCAGCCAATGCACGCGGCTGGCACCGGCAGCGCGTGCCTCGGCGTAGACATGCTCGATCATCGCGCGGCCGATGCCGCCACCGCGAATATGCTCGGCGACGAACAGATCCTGCAGGTAGCAGTAGTCACCATTCGTCCAGCAACTGCGGTGATAGATGAAGTGCACCAAACCGACCGCCTCGCCGTCCTGCCAGGCCAGAGCGGCGTGCATAGGCTCGGCCGGGTCGAGAAAGCGCTGCCAGGTAAGGGCGCTGGTCTCGGCCGGGATCTCAGCCTGGTAGAAGCGCTGGTAACCCTGCCAAAGCGGCAGCCAGACGGTGTGATCGGCAGCGGTGATGGGACGGATGTCGAGCATGATGGCCTTCCTGTGGAGTCAGTCGGTGGGATTCATCTGCGCTGCCAGTTCGTGGTCACGCGGGCTGGCGGAGGTCGCCAGGCCGGCGCGGACACCGGCCTGGTCTGCCTCGGAACGGTTCTGGCTAAGTTTCCATTTGCCTTCGAGCCGGCGAATCGGCAGGGCGAAGCCGACGATGGCTCGCAGCATGGCGTCGATGTAGTCGCGCGGCGCATCCTCGACTGCCCAGGGCTGCGCGCGACCCTGCTCATGGCGGTCGCTGAGGCGGCTGACCAGTTGCAGCAGGCGCCCGGGGTCGTCGAACACTTCCGCTTGGCCCCAGGCATGCACGGCAATGTAATTCCAGGTCGGCACCACCTTGCCGTGCTCGGCCTTGGCCGGATACCAGCCGGGATGCACGTACGCATCCGCGCCGCTGAACACCACCAGCGCCTCGACACCGCTGGCCAAATCACGCCAGTGCGGATTGGCCCGGGCAAAGTGGCCGTACAGCGTGCCGAACTCGCCCTCGTCAGGCGCCAGCAGCAGCGGCAGATGGCTGGCCTGCAGGCCCTGCGCACCAATGCTGGTCACGATGGCCAGTCCGCTGGACTGCATCTGCGCATGCAGGGTGGGCAGGTCGTCCAGACGAAAGGCGGCGGGACAGTACATGAGGGTTTCTCCTAACGTGATGGGGCCATGCTAGGCAGGATATTGGCCTGATGTAAGATCCATTCCTGACGACTTTCATAGAGCCAATTTGCCGATCATGACGCGCTCGTCCGCCTTGCCATTCGATCTTTCCGGCATCCACCTGCAGCCCGGTCAGGGCCTGGCGCGCCAGCTCTACCAAGCCTTGCGCGAGCGCATCCTCGACGGCCGCCTGGCCAGTGGCACACGCCTGCCGGCCAGCCGTGAGCTGGCCGCGCTGCTGAGCATCTCGCGCAACACCGTGACCCGTGCCCTGGACCAGCTGTACGCCGAGGGCTACGTCAACGGACGAGTCGGCGATGGCACCTACGTCGCCGATCTGACGCGCCACCGGCCTGCCCCGGTGGCAGCCGTCGCCCCGGCAGCGGCCAGCCCGGCAATGCAGCTGTTGCACAACCACCACCTGGCCACACCGGCCAAGGGCGCGCCACGCGCCTTTCGCATCGGTGTACCGGCGTTCGACATGTTCCCCTTCGAGACCTGGGCGCGTCTGCAGGCGCGCTTCTGGCGCAAACCGTCGCCGGCCCGGCTGGGCTATGGCGACCCCGCCGGAGACCTGCAACTGCGCGAGCTGATCGCCGCCTACCTGCGCAACAGCCGCGGCCTGACTTGCGAGGCGCAGCAGGTCCTGATCACCTGCGGCTCGCAGCAGGCCATCAGCCTCTGCGCGCAGTTGCTGGTACAGCCCGGCGCGCGGGTGGCGCTGGAAAATCCCGGGTACCGCGCGGCGGGCCATGCCTTCGCAGTGGCCGGCGCGCAACTGTGCGGTATCGCAGTGGACGGCGAAGGCATGGATATCGACGCGCTACAGCGCCTCAACGATTGCCAGCTGGCCTATGTCACGCCCGCGCACCAGTACCCCACCGGCGTGACCCTGTCGCTGCCACGGCGCCTGGCATTGCTGGAGTGGGCCAAGCGTGTGAACGGCTGGATCATCGAGGACGATTACGACGGCGAGTACCGCTACAGCGGTACGCCGCTCGCCCCCCTGGCAGCGCTGGATGAGCAGCAGCGGGTGATCTACATCGGCACGTTCGGCAAGCTCGCCTTTCCGGCTCTGCGCCTGGGCTATCTGGTGCTGCCGCCTGCGCTGGCCGAGAGCTTCGCCCGGCGCCAAGCGCTGGAGATGCGCCACTCGGAGGTCGGTACCCAAGCGGTGATGGCCGAATTCATCGCTGCCGGGCACTTTCAGCGCCACGTACGACGCATGCGCCAGGCCGCACGCAGCCGCCGCGACGCCTTGCTCGCGGCCTGGCCGGCGATGATTCCGGGGTGCTCTTCGCTACCGGCTGTGGACGCCGGCCTGCACTTGAGCATCAAGGTGGAGAGTCTTGCGCGAGAACGCGAGCTGATCACCGCCGCACGCGCCGCCGGCATCGAGATGAACCCCTTGAGCGATTACTGGCTGCCCGACAGCGAAACAGCTGAGGACGCTCGCGCCGGGCTGGTGCTCGGTTTTGCTGCAGTACCGGAGGCGCAGATCGTCGAGGCGGTGCAGCGGCTAAGGCGGGCCTGGAAGCTGTAGCAGGCCGAGATAGCGCCTGTGGGAGGGGCGTTCGGCTCTGGCATCCTGCTTCGCTCTACCTCCTGCATCCATGCAGTCGTAGCCGCGACTGATGTATCGCATCTACCCCCAGGATGTCGGGCAAAAAAAGGGATGGCCGAGGCCATCCCTGAAGGTTGAGGCTGGTGAAGGCCTCCTATGAATCAGGTTGTCAGCTACGCGGACGGGCGGGCAGCTGACGGTCGGCGTTGCCGAATCTCCCATCAGGGCTGCAGGGGCACGAGGCGCGGGGCGATCATGTTCTCGGGGCGCAGGATGTCGGCCAGGGTGGACTCGTCCAGTAGCTGCTCCTCACGCACCAGCTCCAGCACGCCGCGTCCGCTTTCCAGAGCGACCTTGGCGATGCGAGTGGCATTCTCGTAGCCGATATAGGGGTTGAGCGCGGTGATCAGGCCGATGGAGTTTTCCATCAGTTCACGGCAGCGGTCTTCGTTGGCGGTGATGCCGTCGATGCACAGCTCGCGCAGCATATCCATGGCGCGGGTCAGCAGGCGGATCGAGTCGAAGATCTTGTAGGCGATCAGCGGCTCCATCACGTTCAGCTGCAGCTGGCCGCCCTCGGCGGCCATGGTCAGCGCCAGGTCGTTGCCGATCACTTCGAAGGCCACCTGGTTGACCGCCTCGGGGATCACCGGGTTGACCTTGCCCGGCATGATCGAGCTACCCGGCTGACGCGGTGGCAGGTTGATTTCGTTGATGCCGGTACGCGGGCCGCTGGAGAGCAGGCGCAGGTCGTTGCAGATCTTCGACAGCTTGACCGCGGTGCGCTTGAGCATGCCGGAGAACAGCACGAAGGCGCCCATGTCGCTGGTGGCTTCGATCAGGTCGGCAGCCGGGGTCAGCGGGTGACCGCTGATGATGGCCAGGCGCTTGACCGCCAGGGCTTGGTATTTCGGATCGGCGTTGATGCCGGTGCCGATCGCGGTACCGCCCAGGTTGACTTCGGTGAGCAGGGTCGGCGCCAGCAGTTTCAGGTGCTGCAGATCTTCACCCAGGGTGGTGGCGAAGGCCCGGAACTCCTGGCCGAGGGTCATCGGCACGGCGTCCTGCAACTGGGTGCGGCCCATCTTCAGCACGTGGCCGAATTCCAGACCCTTGGCGGCGAACGACTGAATCAGCTTGTCCAGCGCGCTCAGCAGGCTGTCGTGACCGAGCAGCAGGCCGAGGCGGATGGCGGTCGGGTAGGCATCGTTGGTCGACTGCGCCATGTTCACGTCGTTGTTCGGGTGCAGGTGCTGGTACTGGCCTTTCTCATGACCCATGGCCTCGAGGGCGATGTTGGCGATCACCTCGTTGGCATTCATGTTGGTCGAGGTGCCGGCGCCACCCTGGATCATGTCGACCACGAACTGCTCGTGGAACTCGCCCTGGATGATGCGTGCACAGGCAGTGCTGATCGCCGTGTGCTTGGCAGCGGACAGGTGGCCCAGCTCACGGTTGGCGTCAGCCGAAGCCTGTTTGACCATGGCCAGGCCGATCACCAGCTTCGGGTAGTGCGACAGCGGCACGCCAGACAGGCGGAAGTTCTGCACGGCGCGCAGAGTCTGAATGCCGTAGTAGGCATCAGCGGAGACTTCGAGGGTACCGAGCAGGTCTTTTTCGACGCGAACAGATGCAGCAGAGGACATGATAGAGATGACTCTTGGGAAATACGGCAAGTGCCGCGATGCCAATAGAATAGGGGCTTTGACCGTCTCGCTACCAATGCCGTTACTTGCTGCCCTATGCATGATCGGCATAATGTGGATGTGACCGCAACAATGCACCAACCGTGTGCACTGCCCTGACATGAGCGGAGGACGCGCCCGTGAACCTGGAAACCAAATGGCTGGAAGACTTCGTCACCCTGGCCGCGACCCGCAGTTTCTCCCAGTCGGCGCAGAAGCGCTTCGTCACCCAGCCGGCGTTCAGCCGGCGCATCCGCAGCCTCGAGGCCGCATTGGGGCTGACGCTGGTCAACCGCTCGCGCACGCCGGTGGAGCTGACCGAGTCCGGCCAGCTGTTCCTGCTCACCGCACGCAGCATGGTCGAGCAGCTGGGTGAGGTGGTGCGTCACCTGCATCATCTCGAAGGACAACAGGGCGAAGCGCTGCAAATAGCAGCGGCGCACTCGCTGGTATTCGGCTTCTTTCCCGAATGGATCGCCCGCCTGCGCCGCGATGGCCTGCCGCTGAGCACCCGCCTGGTGGCGACCAACGTCGGCGAAGCAGTGCACTCGCTGCGTGAGGGCACCTGCGACCTGATCCTCGCTTACCACGACCAGGACGCCGCCGTGCAGCTGGCACCGGACATGTTCCCGTCCTTGCACCTGGGCTACAGCGAAATGCTGCCGGTATGCGCCGCAGATGAAACAGGCGCGCCCCTGTTCGACCTCGACACCGGACAGAGCGTGCCGCTGCTGGCCTACAGCGCCGGCACCTTCCTCGGCCGCTCGGTCAACCTGCTGCTGCGCCAGCGCGCCCTGCGCTCGACCACCGTGCATGAAACCGCCATGGCTGACAGCCTCAAAGCCATGGCCATGCAAGGCCTGGGCGTGGCGTGGGTACCGCGCCTGTCGATGAGCCCCGAGCTGGCCCGTGGCGAACTGGTGGTGTGCGGCAAGGAACACTGGCATATACCGCTGGAGATCCGCCTGTATCGCTGGGGCATGTCGCGCAAGGCGGCCGTGCGCCTGCTTTGGCGCAAGCTGGAGACGGGGGCGGTGGGTGGCTAGGGTGCGCACGGCGCACCCTACGGGTAAGGCAATCGCGGCTGAAGCCGCTCCTACAGAGCATTACACACCCCGTAGGAGCGGCTTCAGCCGCGAGATTTTATGCTCGAGCCAAACCGCTGAGGCTCACTTGCCCGACTTGATCGAGGTCCACGCCCGCGTCCGCACGCGCTCGATCTTCTGCGGCAGCGGTTGCACCACGTACAGCGACTTCTGCAGCTCCGGCGTCGGGGTCAGGTCGTGGTCGTCGGCGATTTCCGCGCCCACCAGTTCCATGCCCGGCACGTTGGGGTTGGGGTAGCCGAGAAAATCGCTGATCGGCGCGATCACCTTGGGTTCGAGCAGGTGGTTGATGAAGGCGTGGGCTTCGTCCGAATTCCTGGCGCTCTTGGGGATGGCCCAGGTGTCGAACCAGATCGGCGCGCCTTCTTTCGGCAGACGCCAGTTGATCGTCACGCCGTTGCCCGCTTCCTTGGCGCGGTTGGCGAACTGGTAGAAGCTGCCCGAATAACCGATGGCCACGCAAATGTCGCCGTTGGCGATGTCGGTCATGTACTTGGCCGAGTGGAAGTAGGCCACGTACGGACGCACTTTCAGCAGCAGTTCGGTGACCTTGTCATAGTCGGCCGGGTTGGTGCTGTTGGGGTCCAGACCCATGTAATGCAGGGCGATGGGGATGATCTCGGTCGGCGAGTCGAGCATGGCCACGCCGCAGGATTTCAGCTTCTCCATGTACTCGGGCTTGAACACCAGATCCCAGCTATTCACCGGCGCGTCCTCACCGAGCGCGGCCTTGACCTTGTCCGGGTTGTAGCCGATCAGCACGGTGCCGTACATGTAGGGCACGCCGTATTGGTTGCCGGGGTCATTCTTCTCCAGCAGGCCAAGCAGTACCGGGTCGAGGTTCTTCCAGTTGGGGATTTTCGACTTGTCCAGCGGGGCGAACACGCCGGCCTTGATCTGGGTTTCGAGGAACTGGTTGGAGGGGATCACCAGGTCATAGCCGGAGTTGCCAGTGAGCAGCTTGGCCTCCAGCGCCTCGTTGGTCTCGAAGGTGTCCCAGGTGATCTGGATGCCGGACTCCTTCTGGAAGTCCTTGGGCACCTCCGGGAGGATGTAGTCCGCCCAGTTGTATACGCGCAGTTCCTTGGCCTGCACCGCGCCGCTGAGCAGGGTGGCGCCGCACAGGGCGACGCCGAGCATCTGTTTGATGGCTTTCATCGTTTCTCACCCCTGAAATATTGCTCTTGTTTGGCAGATTTCTGACTGCTGATGAGGCGCCGATCAGGCGCCCTCGAAGCCTTCCAGCACGTTGACCGCGTTGACGCCGATGGCCTCCACCGCGTAGCCGCCTTCCATGATGAACAGCGTCGGCAGGCCGAGCGCGGCGATGCGCCGGCCCATGGCCAGATAGTCCGGGCTGTCGAGCTTGAACTGCGAGATCGGGTCTTCCATGTAGGTGTCCACACCCAGCGACACCACCACCACCTCCGCGCCATACTCGGCGATGCGCTGGCAGGCCTGCTCCAGTGCGGCGCTCCAGGCCTCCCAGGAGCTGCCCATGGGCAACGGGTAATTGAAGTTGTAGCCCTCGCCGGCGCCCTCGCCCAGTTCGTCGGCATAACCGAGGAAAAACGGGAACTCCTCGGCCGGGTCGCCGTGGATGGAAGCGAACAGCACATCGCTGCGCTGGTAGAAGATGTCCTGAGTGCCGTTGCCGTGGTGGTAGTCGACATCGAGGATGGCAACTTTCTTGCGGCCCTGGTCGAGGAAGGCCTGGGCGGCGATGGCAGCGTTGTTCAGGTAGCAGTAACCGCCCATCACGTCACCGGCTGCATGGTGGCCTGGCGGACGGCACAGGGCGAAGGCGCTGTGGGCACCGTTGGCGATCTCCTGCTGGGCGCTGAGCGCCACTTGCGCGGCGCTGTAGGCGGCCTGCCAGGTGCCGGCGGTAATCGGCGCACCGCCGTCGAAACTGTAGTAGCCGAGCTGGCCGTGCAGGTCATTGGGGATCATCCGGCGCAGGGTGCGCGCCGGCCAGGTGAACGGCAGCAGGTCGCCCTTGCCGCCCTGCTCCTGCCAGCGCGCCCAGGCACTCTTGAAGAACTCCAGGTAGGCCTTGCTGTGGATGCGCTCGATGGGCGCCAAGCCGAAATCCCTGGGTGCGCGAACCTCGCCGAGCTGGCGATTGTTCACACGGGCGAGGATATGGTCGGCGCGCTGCGGCTTCTCGAAGCAGGGCATCAGTTGCCCGTCGATCAGCTCGCATTTGCCGTGATGCAGGTGGTGGTCGTCGCTGTAGTAGGTGAGCATGCAAAGCGCTCCAGGCTCGTTGTTGTGCCTGCATTGTTCGCCTGCGCGGCCAGCGTCGAGAACGCTGGCAACGGCCAAAAGGGGATCGAAATGGCCAAATTGCGCTGCCACCCGGATGCTCACCGGCAAGATGTAACGAGGTGTGAGCCTTAAGTTTTCGTTAAGCCAGGGCGCCGAAGGTAACGGCTCCGAACCCCATCAGGAGCCTTACCATGCGTCGTCTACTGCTCGTTTCCGCCCTGCTGGCCTGTGCCGCACCGGCCTTCGCCAAGACCGAATGCACCACGGCCGAACGCTCCACCTGGCAAGACCCCGACCAGTTCCAGGCCAAGCTGGTGGCCGATGGCTACAAGATCAACAAGTTCAAGGTCACCGAAGGCAACTGCTACGAGCTCTACGGCTTCGACAAGGAAGGCCGCAAGGTCGAGATCTACCACGATCCGGTCAGCGGCAAGGCCGTGAAGACCGAGATCGACGACTAAGCGCAGCCCGGCGCTGGCCCTGGCGGCCGGCGCCTCGTGACGAGAGCCCCGCCATGCCCCTTTTAGCCCGCACCGCCCTGGGCGGTCTGCTGCTGCTCGGCGCCACGCCGCTGCTGGCCGACACCGATTGTGCCCGCCCCGACCGCAGCGCCTGGATGCCGGAGTCGCAGTTCCGCGAGCAAATGAAGCGCCAGGGCGTGCAGATCACCAAGTTCCGCATCACCCCCGGCCATTGCTACGAGATCTATGGCTTCGACCGTGACGGTCGCAAGCTGGAGGTCTACTACGACCCGGTCGACGCCCGCCCGGTGGCGGAAGTGGCCAGCTCCAGCCTGCGAAAGCCCAGCCATCCCTGAGCCACCAACCATGACCCCGACCTTCAAGACCTGCGCCCTGCTGCTGGGCGCGGCCACGGTGTTCGCCTGCGCCTGGCTCGGCGCCGCGCCCCATGCGCTGGCCCCCTTCGCCAAACAGCCAGCGCCACCCGCGGCCGACGCGCCACAGGCCCTGGCCGCGCACTTCGCCTCCTCCGACCTGGAGGACTTCGTCCATTCCGCCTCGATCACCGGCCTGCCCGGCGGCGACCTGATGGCGGCCTGGTTTGCCGGCAGCCGCGAAGGCGCTGCCGATGTGCAGATCCGCGCCGCACGCTTCGATGCCGCCAGCGGTCGGTGGAGCGGCGAGCGCGTGCTGGCCACGCGCGAATCGACCCAGCGCGCGGTCGGCAAGCACATCCGCAAGCTGGGCAACCCGGTGATCAGCCTGGCGCCGGACAATCGCCTCTGGCTGTTCTACGTCTCGGTATCGCTCGGCGGCTGGGCTGGTAGCGCGGTCAACGCCATGGTCTCCGACGACCTCGGTGAAACCTGGTCGGCGCCGCGCCAACTGGTCACCAGCCCGTTTCTGAATATCAGCACCCTGGTGCGCGCCGCGCCGGTGTTCCATGCCGACGGCAGCATCGGCCTGCCGGTGTATCACGAGTTCCTCGGCAAGTTTCCCGAGTACCTGCACCTGAGCGCGAATGGCGAGGTGCTGGGCAAGTACCGCATCGGCAAGGGCCGTTACTCCCTGCAACCGACCGTCGTGGCGCTGGACGAGCGCCGTGCCGTGGCCCTGCTGCGCTATGCCGGTGAGGAGCATCACCGCGTGCTGGCCAGTTACAGCGAAGACGCCGGGCGTAGCTGGAGCCGACCGGAACCAGTAGAACCGAGCAACCCCAACTCGTCCCTGGCGGCGGTCGGTCGCCCCGACGGCAGCCTGCTGGTGGCGATGAACGACCTGGAGGACGGCCGTTTCCGCCTGACCCTCTACGCCACCGACGCCAAGCTGGGTAACTGGCGCACCCTGGGCGAGCTGGACGAGACGCCCAACCCCTGGGGCGAGCCGATCCCAGGCGACGAATTTCCCGCCGTGGTCAGCGAGAAATACCGCGCCAGCGGCGGCAAGCCCGAGCAGCAGGCGCGCTTTCTCGAACAGGTAACGGCACGCATGTGCAGCGCCGAAGGCTGCACCTTCGACTACGAGTACCCCTACTTCACCCGCGACCGCGAGGGCACCTACCACCTCGTCTATTCATGGAACGACATGTTCATCAAGCACCTGGCCTTCAACGAGGCCTGGCTGTCGGAGCGCCGCCCGCATGACTGACTTCTGGCTGCCGCACCTGGCCTTCGCCCTGCTGGTTTTCCTGATCCTCACGCGACTGACGCGCAATACGACCCAGCGCGGCATCCTGCTGGCAGGCAGCCTGCTGCTCAGCCTGGTTCCGGTGCAGGGCATCAGCCTGGCGCTGCAGTTGCGCACCTATATCGGCGACCTGTCGGTGGCCAGCCTGGTGCTGCTCGGCTGGTCGACCCTGAGTCGTTTCGGCGTGCCACCTGCCAGCGCCGGTGATCGCCTGGCCAGCCTGGCGCTGTTCGCCGGCCTGGCCGTGCTGCTCTACCCGGCGGCGCTGGGCCTGAGTTATGCCGACCCCTACCAGCTCGGCTTCGAACCACGGCCGATGCTAATGGTGCTGGGCCTGCTGTGCGTGGTGCTGATCGTCCAGCGCAGCTGGCTCGGCGCCCTGGCGCTGGTACTGGCGACCCTGGCCTTCGCCCTGCGCCTGGGCGCATCGGAAAACTACTGGGACTACCTGATCGACCCCTACCTGGCCCTCTACAGCCTCGGCGCGCTGCTTCTGGCAGGCGGACGCTGGCTGCTGATTCGACTCTCGACTCGAACAAGGAACCTCGCATGAGCTGGTTGAAATCCCGCCGCCTGCATTACCTGGCAGGCCTCACGACGCTGCTGTTCGTGCTATTCGCCAGCTTGCGCGGGCTTTTCCTGCTGGGCTTCTTCGCTGTTGAGAGCATCAGCGAGCCGGACGTGCTGCCGACCCTCGGCATCGGCCTGCGCTTCGACCTGCGTCTGGCCCTGCTGTTGATGCTGCCGGTTGGCCTCCTGCTGGCGCTACCAAAGCTGCGCCTGGCGCGCTTTCGCGCCATACGCTGGTTGCTGCGCGGCTATCTACTGCTGGCCGTGGCGGCGCTGGGCCTGCTGTACATAGTCGACTTCGGCCACTACGCCTATCTGGGTGTGCGCCTCAACGCCACGGTGCTGCGCTTTGCCGGCGATGCGCAGATTTCCGCCGGCATGCTCTGGCAGACCTACCCGGTACTGTGGATAACCCTGGCCTGGCTGGCCGGTGTGGCACTGTGGGCCTGGGCGTTGCTACGCCTGGAGCGCGCCACCCTGGATCGCCCCGCCAGCGGCAAGGTTGGTGTGCTGCCAGCCCTTGGCGGTGCGGCAGTGGTGGGCGTGCTGGTATTCTTCGGCCTGCTCGGCCGCGCCAGCGCGCTGAATCTGGAGAACCCGGTGCCGCTGCGCTGGAGCGATGCCTTCTACAGCGGCAACAGCCAGATCGGCGCGCTCGGCCTCAACCCGGCGCTGTTTCTCTTCGACACCCTCAAGCTCGAACCCGCCGCCTTCGACGAAGCGGCCGCGCGCGAGCACTACGAGGTGGTTGCCGATTACCTGGGCGTCAGCGAGCGTGATGCGCAGGGGCTGAACTTCTTCCGGCACCAGCCGGTGCAAGCGCATCGCATTCAGGCCGAGCGCCAGCCCAACGTGGTTTTCGTCATGCTCGAATCCCTCGGCACCAGCGCCGTCGGCGCCTACGGCAACCCGCTGAACCCGACGCCGAACCTGGATCGTCTGGCCCAGCAAAGCTGGTTCTTCCGACACTTCTACGTGCCGGTCACCGGCACCGCCAAGACGGTGTGGGCGAGTATCACCGGCATCCCCGACGTGTCGCGCCAGGAGACCGCCACGCGCAACCCGCTGATCGCCCGCCAGCGCACGCTGATCAACGCGCTCAACGGTTATGAGAAGTTCTACATGATCGGCGGCAACGCCGGCTGGGCCAATATCAATGCGTTGATCCGCCAGAGCATCGACGACGTGCAGCTCTATGAGGAGCGTCACTGGCAGTCGCCACAGGTGGACGTGTGGGGCATTTCCGACCTGGATTTCTTCAAGGAAAGCACGCGCCTTCTCGGCGCCCTACCCAAGGACAAACCGTTCTTCGCCTACCTGCAGACCTCCGGCAACCACCGGCCCTTCACCATCCCCAAGGACAACGACAGCTTCGAGCCGCTCGACCTGCCGCTGGAACAGGTGCAGCAGGCCGGCTCGCGCAGCGTCGAGCAGTACAACGCGGTGCGCCTGCTGGACTTCAATATCGGTCGCCTGATGGAGCTAGCCAAGGAGCAAGGCTTCTACGACGACACCATCTTCGTCTTCTTCGGCGACCACAACACCCGCATCAGCCAGATTCCGCACATGGCGCCAGCCTTCGAGCAACTGGGGCTGGAGAGCAACAACGTGCCGCTGCTGATCCACGCGCCGAAATGGCTGGCGCCGCGCGAGTTCGACGAAGCCGTGGGTCTGGCCGACCTGCTGCCGACCGTAGCCGGCATGGTCGGCGTGCCCTTCGATAACGGCGGCCTCGGTCGTGACCTGCAACTGCCGGCGCCGGAAGGTGAGCGCGTGGTGCCGCTGGTGCTGCAGGAAGGCACCTTCCCGGTGATCGGCGCGGTGACCCGAGATTTTCTCGTGCAGATGCAGCACGACGGTAGTTCGCCGACCCTGCACGACCTGCGCTCGCCGACGCCACGCGACAACGTCGCCGAGCGCCACCCGCAAGAGTTCCAGCGCCTGCTGGGGCTAAGCCGTGGCCTGCATGAAGCAGCGCGCTTGCAGATGTATCGCAACGTACAAGCAGAGAAGTGAGCACACTTGTGGGAGGCGCTTTAGCGGCGAGCTTTTATCGCGGCTGAAGCCGCTCCTACGGAGTGTGTAGGAGCAGCTTCAGCCGCGAATGCCATCGATCATCTCAGGCGCGAAAGCGACTCGGCGGCACGCCGCTCCAACGTTGGAAAGCATGCCGAAAGCTGGCGGTTTCGCTGAAGCCCAGCACTTCGGCGATGCGATACACCGGCCATTGCTGCTCATTGAGCAGAGCCTTGGCACGCTCGAAGCGCAACTCGTCGAGCAGGCCCTGATAGCTGGTACCCAGTTCCTGCAGGTGGCGACGCAAGGTACGCGGCGAGCAGTGCATCTGCTGCGCCAGGTTCTCCAGCCCCGGCGGCTCGGCCAACTGTGCGGCCAGCAACTGGCGCACCCGCTCCAGCCAGGCCTGGCGGCTGCTGAACTCGGCGTTCAGGCGACGGCAGCGCTCGACCATATCGCCATGGGTGACGCTGTCGGCCAGCGGCAGGCGGCGCTCCAGCAACGCGGCAGGAAAGGCGAAGGCATTGCGCTGCGCCTCGAAGCGCAGCGCGCAGGGAAAACTCTTGGCATAGCGCTTCATATAGCGCGGCTGGGCATAGGTGAACTCGGCACCCTCCAGCGGTATCGGCTGACGCAGCAGTTCGTCACCGATCAGCTTCAGCGAAGCCAGGCACATCTCCACGTTGAACACTTCCAGCGCCTCGGCATCGCGATAGCCGCTGGCGCAGATCCAGGCCAGTTCGCCTTCCACCTGTAGATCGAGACGGAAATAGGTGCCGAGCAGCGCAGGGTACTGCAACAGCAGGCGCCAGGCGTCACCAAAGGTGGCAGCCGAGAGCGCGGCGTAACCGAGCAGCCCATAGGAGGAAACATGCAGGCTGCGCCCCAACTCCAGCCCCATGTCGGCACGCAGGGCCAGGGCATTGGCACACACCTGCAACTCCTGCACCCGGGTGATGCGCGCGTCGGCATTGTCCAGATCAGCCGCACCAATACCGCTCCCGGCCAGCAATTGCGGGCGCAACTCGGGCTGGTCGGCAAAGCGTTGCAGGATCAGGGAAACCACGTGCAGGGTGGTCAGCGAGGCGTGCAGCATGATGCGTTCCGTGGGGGAAGACTGAGAATAGAACGCAAGAAATATGCCGCGAGGGGCGGGTCAACGCCCGCCCGATACGATCAACGGTTACGCAGGATGGCGTTGATGAAGTCGCCCTGGTTGGCTTCATCTGGATGGGTGGTGAACTGCAGCTGACCATCCTTCTCATGCAGTTTCATCGCCTCGCCGAAGCGGCAGTCGACACCCTTGAGGGTCTTGGCTTCGGCCTTGTAGCGGTCATCACGGCCGCACAGATAGGCCATCTGATTGACCACCTCGCCGCAGAAGCTCGGCACGCTGAGGCCAATCAGTTGCTCGTCGCTGATCGCGCTCCAGTCCACCTTGGTCGCCAGCGAGGTACCGCAGGCCTTGGTGGCTTCGCCGTCCATTTGCTGCAGGCGCGCACTGTAATCGGCAACACGCTGCTTGCGGTCGAAGGCAGCCAGGCGCGCCTGCAGGCCATCCTTTTCCTGCTTCTCATAGAGTGCCAGGAGATCCTTCGGCTTGAGCGCCTTGGTCTTGTCCTCGTTGTAGCTGAGTTCGAAGCCCTGAGTGTTCGGCAGGTTGAGCTGGTAGCTCTCGCCGCTCCAAGCGCGCCGCTTGTTCAACAGGTTGTAGTCACGACCATCGAGACGGATGCCATAGTCGCGCTGCTCGTTGCCCAGCTCGCGAACGTCGGTAAGGAACACCACTTCGTCGAGCGGGTGATTGATGCCGCGCACCTGCACCAGCGCCTGCGTGCCGTCAGCGGAAGGGGCCAGCGCCAGGCTCACGCCCTGGCCGGCATCGAATACCTGCGGATGCTTGGCCAGATCCAGCGCAGCGGCTTGAAGGGAAAGCAGGGAGAGGGCAACGAGCGAAACGTACTGTTTCATGACGACACGTCCTTGTTCGGATGAAGAGCGCACAGTATAGCCCGCCACCTGGCGGCGATCTGTGCGCCCGTCCGCGTCCGTTCTGTAGGAAAGTTGCCAGTCCGTGGCCTTGCTCGAATCAGAACTGCAACACCACCCGCCCCTCGATCTGCCCACCGCGCATCTGATCGAAGATGCCATTGATGTTGTCGAGCTTGTCGCTGTGCACCGTGGCCTTGACCAAACCCTCGCCAGCGAAATCCAGCGCTTCCTGCAGATCGGCGCGAGTCCCGACGATCGAGCCGGTGATCGTGATGGCCTTGAGCACCACATCGAAGATCGGCGTGGGGAAGTCACCCGGCGGCAGGCCGACCAGGGCCACCGTACCGTGCCGGCGTGCCATGCCGATGGCCTGGCCGAAGGCAGCGTTGGACACCGCAGTGACCAGCACGCCGTGAGCGCCGCCGATATCGCGCTGCACCACCTCGGCGGGGTTTTCCTTGCGCGCGTTGATGGTCAGGCTGGCGCCGAGCTTGCGCGCCAGTTCCAGCTTGGCGTCGTCGACGTCCACCGCAATCACGTGCAGGCCCATGGCGCGGGCATACTGCACCGCAACGTGGCCGAGGCCGCCGATACCGGAGATCGCCACCCACTGGCCGGGGCGCGCCCTGGTTTCCTTGAGGCCCTTGTAAACCGTCACGCCGGCGCAGAGGATCGGCGCGATCTCGAGGAAGTCGACGTTCTTCGGCAAAATGCCGACGTAGTTCGGGTCAGCCAGCACGTATTCGGCGTAGCCGCCATTGATCGAATAACCGGTGTTCTGCTGACCCTCGCACAGGGTTTCCCAGCCGGTCAGGCAGTGCTCGCAGCAGCCGCAGGCGGTGTACAGCCAGGGCACGCCGACGCGGTCGCCCTCCTTGACCCGCGTGACGCCGCTGCCGACCGCTGCCACGTAGCCGACCCCTTCATGGCCGGGAATGAATGGCAGGCTCGGCTTCACCGGCCAGTCGCCTTCGGCGGCGTGCAGGTCGGTATGGCAGACGCCCGAGGCCTCGATCTTCACCAGAATCTGCCCGGGGCCAGGCAGCGGGGTTTTCACCTCCTCGATACGCAGCGGCTCACCAAAGGCGTGGACGACTGCGGCTTTCATGGTCCGGTTCATGCGCGGTTCCTCTTGCATGCGAGTGTCTGTCCAGTGTGCGCACGCAGCCCACGCCGGCATTGCTCCAGAGCAAGGTTTAGGCGGTTTTCACCCTCTGCCACAGCTTGCATGACAAACGGTCATCGCCACTGCCCGCCAGCAGTGGCTTTGCGTTATACTGCGCGGCCTTCGGCCGGCAGCACCCGGCCAACGAATCATGACAAGCCACGCTGGCCCGCCCGCGTGGCTTGTTGGTTTTTGACGCGCCGCGAGGCGCCCGAGAGAAGAGGCACGACGATGAGCGCACTGGTTGGCGTGATCATGGGCTCCAAGTCCGATTGGTCCACCCTTAGCCACACCGCCGAGATGCTGGACAAGCTGGGCATTCCCCACGAGGTCAAGGTGGTCTCCGCCCACCGCACCCCGGACCTGCTGTTCCAGTACGCCGAAGAGGCTGAAGCACGCGGCATTCAGGTGATCATCGCCGGTGCCGGTGGCGCCGCTCACCTGCCGGGCATGTGCGCGGCCAAGACCCACCTCCCGGTGCTCGGCGTACCGGTGCAGTCGTCGATGCTCTCGGGCGTCGACTCGCTGCTGTCGATCGTGCAGATGCCGGCCGGCATTCCGGTCGCCACCCTGGCCATCGGCAAGGCCGGTGCAGTCAACGCCGCCCTGCTGGCCGCCAGCATCCTCGGTCACCAGCACCCGCAGTTCCATGCGGCGCTGAAGCAGTTCCGTCAGGAACAGACCGATACCGTGCTGAGCAACCCGGACCCGCGCGAGGCCTGACGCCCATTCCATCAGGGGCTGCGACACGGCGCATTTGAACGCTGTGCGCTGCTCGGAATGCTCATTTACCGGCGTAAACTCCGCTTCCTGCGCTGCGGGCAGCGTTCAACTGCTTGGTCTCGCCACCTGCTGAAAAGGGGCTTTGTTATGAAAATCGGTGTGATCGGTGGCGGCCAACTGGGCCGCATGATGGCCCTGGCGGGCACCCCGCTGGGCATGAACTTCGCCTTCCTCGACCCGGCGCCGGACGCCTGCGCGCAGGCGCTCGGCGAGCATATCCGTGCCGACTACGGCGATCAGGATCACCTGCGCCAGCTGGCCGACGAGGTCGACCTGGTCACCTTCGAATTCGAGAGCGTGCCGGCCGAAACCGTCGCCTTCCTCTCGCAGTTCGTGCCGGTCTATCCGGGTGCAGAGGCACTGCGCATCGCCCGCGATCGCTGGTTCGAGAAGTCCATGTTCCGCGAGCTGGGCATCCCCACCCCCGAGTTCGCCGACATCCAGTCGCAGGCTGATCTGGACGCCGCGGTGGCCAGCATTGGCCTGCCGGCGGTGATGAAGACCCGCACCCTGGGTTATGACGGCAAGGGCCAGAAAGTCCTGCGCAAGCCCGAAGACGTCACTGGCGCCTTCGCCGAACTGGGCAGCGTGCCGTGCATCCTCGAGGGCTTCGTACCCTTCACCGGCGAGGTGTCGCTGATCGCCGTGCGCGCCCGTGACGGCGAAACGCGCTTCTACCCGCTGGTGCACAACACCCACGACAGCGGCATCCTCGCCCTGTCCGTCGCCAGCACCGATCATCCGCTGCAGGCGCTGGCCGAGGACTACGTCGGCCGCGTACTGGACAAGCTCGACTACGTCGGCGTGCTGGCCTTCGAGTTCTTCGAGGTGGACGGCGGCCTCAAGGCCAACGAGATCGCCCCGCGCGTGCACAACTCCGGGCACTGGACCATCGAAGGCGCCGAGTGCAGCCAGTTCGAGAACCACCTGCGCGCCGTCGCCGGCCTGCCGCTGGGTTCCACCGCCAAATTGGGTGAAAGCGCCATGCTCAACTTCATCGGCGCAGTGCCGCCGGTGGACAAGGTGATCAGCGTTGCCGACTGCCATCTGCACCACTACGGCAAGGCCTTCAAGGCCGGGCGCAAGGTCGGTCATGCCACCCTGCGCTGCGCCGACCGCGCCAGCCTGGATGCGCGTATCGCCGACGTTCAGACGTTGATCGCCGAAGTCTGACAGATCGATTCGCAGCTAGACTCTTGAACGACGGTGGTCGTTCAAGAGCCCCCCATGAAGCGTCTTCTTTCCTTACTGCCTCTACTGTTCACGCTGACCTGCGTGGGCGCGCAAGAGGTGCTGCGCGTCGATTTTCGCGAACGGCCACCGGAGATGCGTGCTGTCGACGGGCTACCCAGCGGCCCGCTGATCAGCGTGCTGGAAACGGCCGCACACCGTGTCGGGGTAGACCTGCAGTGGCGTGAAGCGCCCTTCCTGCGCAGTCTTGACGACCTGCGCTCCGGACGAGTCGACCTAGTGCCGCGCGTGCTGCTCACTCAACAGCGCCGCGAGTACATCCATTTCCTGCCCAGCATCGGCAATCAGCAACTGAACGTTCGCTTCGTCGTGCGCCCGGGGGAAGAGGCCAGACTGAGCCGCTACGAGGATCTGTACGACCTGTCCCTGGGCGTCAAACGCGGTACGGCCTATTTCGAACCTTTCGACAGCGATGACATGCTCGGTCGCGCCTATGCCAGCGACGATGCGCAACTGGCCGCGATGTTCCGGGCTGGGCGCCTGGACACCATCGCAGTGCTCGACGCCGTACCGATGGAGGCGCAATTCCAGGCCATGAACTTTCGCGCCTACAGCTACGCGCACTACGCCCACCAGCAGGTACTGGGCAACCACTTCGGCGCATCGCTGAAACGCTACCAGAGCGACCGGCGCGAACTCTACGACCGCCTTGGCGCTGAGCTGCAACGCATGCGTGAAGAGGGCGAAGTTGCCCTGATCTACCACCGTTATGGCGTTCTGCCGCCAGACGAGGCGAACTGATAGCCCCATTGACTTGTCCCATGCCGAGCCTGCCGCACGAGCGGCACTCATCAAGGAGACACGCCAATGGGCATTATCGGCACCATCTTCATCGGCCTGATCGTCGGGTTGATCGCACGTTTTCTCAAACCCGGCGATGACAGCATGGGCTGGATCATGACCATCCTGCTCGGCATCGGTGGCTCCATCGCCGCTACCTATGGCGGTCAGGCGCTGGGCATCTACCAGGCCGGACAGGCCGCCGGTTTTATCGGCGCAGTGATCGGCGCCATCGTTCTGCTGGTAATCTACGGCGCGATCAAGAAGGGCTGACAAGCCCTGGTCAGGAGCCGACTTGTCGGCTCCTCGTTAACGCCGCCACGAGATGCCATACCCCATGCGCCACCTGCTGCTCGCCCTGCTGTTTTGTACCGGCCTGGCCCACGCCGAACTGCCGGAAACCGACTGGCTCGACCTGATGCCACCCGAAGACCGCAAGGCCCTCGAGGAAATGCCCGAGATCAGCCACGACAGTCCTGAAGGCGATAGCACCTTCTACAACGAGGGCGGCCTGCGCCAGCAGGACAAGGATCTGCCTGCGGTGATGTACTCCGCCAAGACCGTGCCCGAACTCGACGGCAAGGCCATCCGCCTGGGCGGCTACCCGGTACCGCTGGAGAACGACGAGAAAGGCAACAGCACCCTGTTCTTCCTGGTGCCCTACCCGGGCGCCTGCATCCACGTGCCACCACCGCCGCCCAACCAGCTGGTACTGGTGCGCTACCCCAAGGGCATCCCACTCGAGGACATCTACGCCCCACTGTGGGTCAGCGGCGAACTGAAGGTGGAGCAGGTCAGCAACGACCTGGCCGACGCTGCCTACGCCATGGAGGCGGGCGAAGTGCGTCTGGTAACCGACGAAGACCTCTACTGATTGCTCTGGAGTCTGCGCATGAAAGCTGCCGCCCTGTTGTTGCTGTGCCTGCTGTCTACCGCCGTACTGGCTCTGGAGCCCGGCGAACGCCTGGCGCCCTGGACGCTGCTGGATCAGCATGACGTGCCCTATACCCTGAACGACGAGACCCGCATCCTCCTGGTCGCCCGCGACATGGACGGCGCCAAACTGGTCAACGCTGCCTTGGAAGGCAAGCCCAAGGGTTATCTGGACGAGCGCCACGCGGTCTTCCTCGCCGATATCAGCCGCATGCCCCGCATCATCGCCACCCTCTTCGCCCTGCCGAAGATGCGCGACTACAACTACCGCGTGCTCCTCGACCACGACGCCCGCATCGCCCCGCGTTATCAGGTTGGAGAGGGTGAGGTGCTGTGGTTGCAGTTGGAGGATGGGACGTTGGTGGAGCAGAAGGTGTTCAGGGATGCAAAGGCTTTGGATCAAGCATTGGCCGCAGAGCGGCACTGATCGCTGCGCCTTACTTTCTCTCCAGCACGCGCGGCGGGATCCTCGCCTGCTTCCGGGCGGCGATCATCTTCTCATGGTACTGGCCATAGGCTTCCCGGGCCTGTTTTCGCTCTCCCAGCGCCCAGTAGGCATCCGCCAGGTTGAGGTAAGCGACGACCCTGTCCGGGTGTTTGCGGGTGATGTGCTTCAGCAGTTCCACCGCTTCCGGGTAATAGCCGGCCTGCTCGAACAGAAAGCCCAGGTCGTTCGACCAGCCGACCTTTTGCGGGAAGTAGTATTTCTCGGCGATGTAGTTGCCGGGCTCGCAGTCGCCATCCTCGTCGCCCGAGAGGAAGTAGCCGACGAGGGTATTCAGCGCTTGTGCGTCACCCACCTTGTAAGCCTTCAGAGCGGCGTCGAAATTGCTAGCTACCGTCTCTGGCATCAGTTTTTCCGCCATGCTACCCGATGTCTGGCGCGCCAGACGCCACTCCCTCAATACACTGAAGACTCGGCTGCCATCGAAGTTAGCAATCGATGTAACGCCAAGGATCTTCTTGTCTATTGAGTAGCTACTCAGGAGCGAATGGTCGCACTCGGTGTTGTTCTCATTCAGAAGAACTTGGTTCAGATCGAAGGACTTCGCGGTGTCGTCGTATCTAAATCTTAGGTTGAAGTTATAGGCGCCATTACCCTCTTCGCGAGTGATCAACAGCAGGTAATCTCCTGCCCGGGTAGATGGTGAAAGCAGATCGTAGCGCTCGCCCTGCAGATCAATGGCCGTTATCTTGGCCTGACGCTCGGCAAGCAGTTTCGCCGAGTAGCCGTCGTAACTATTGGGCGAGTATTCGTTCTCGATACGCTGCAAGGCCTTGCCGGTGTCGAGCACCACCTTGCCTGTGCGGTCAATGATCAGCAGGCGCTGGGCACCTAAGTCACCCTCTGCGATGCTCAGCTCCTTCAGCGCGGACAGGCCTTCGAAGCGCATCGTTTCGGCGTGGGCCAGGGCACCGGCCAGCATCAGCAGGGAGGTGAGAGCGAAACGCCACTTGATTGTTCCTGAGATAACGAGGGCTATCATCTTTAGCTATTTTGCCGCTGCACTCTGTTCTGGGTTATTGCCTTGAGTGATCAGAGGCCGCAGGCCGCCCCAAGGGTTCTGTAGATCGTAGTCTTGCCGCCCGCCTCGAAGGCAAGGTCGACATGGCTGTCATCCGACTAGTTGTATTCGGTCGGGTGGAAGATGTGCTGGTTGGTGCGGTGTGCGAGGTAGGCGAGCTGCGGCACGATGGCCAGCCGATAGCGGGTCATGCGCTTGCCGGACTCGCCCTGTTCGACACGATGGATCAGGCCGTGGATACCGTCGCCGTTGGGGCTGAAGGCAAGGAACGCACGCTGGTGCAGCAGGCTGACCAGGTCGAGGTCCGGCCGTTCGCTGATCAGCTCGACGTCGAAGCGATAGGGCTGGCTGATGGCCTCACACTTGGCGTCAGATGACGCCAAGTGTGTTGTGGGTTATTTGTTAAAGAGCATCGCCGCCGCCTGGTAAATAGATCAGTCTCCTTCTGTCTCTATTTTGGACTTATGCAACGAGAAATATTTTCTCTCCCGCCGATATCTGAAAGCCTTTCAATATCAGAATCACTTAATGGTTTGTGTGGGTCACGCTCATCAATGATTATTTCCTCTCCGCCCCATATCCACGCATCTCCATTGCTAGCCCACTCTCCGCCACAAAATGAACCGGTTTCCTGCCTGACTACGCACCCGCTGGACATTTCAATAAACACACAATAGGCGCGTTCATATTCTTCATCAGTGCCTCCACCTTGCAAGAATCCGCGGATAATTTTATTTACCTTTAAGTATTTCTTGCCCCATGAAAAATCGGCATCTTCACTCTCATCAAAGTAAGCACTATCTCCTGAAAAGAGTTTCTGAGAGACACCGTTTTTCAGATAAAAAACTTTGCGCCAAGAGCCTTGTTCTGGGCTGGCAAAAACTACCTCGCCACTATGAGTTTTAGCTACACTGGAGGCATCTTGCGCACAGGCGTATACGCTGCAAACGGCAAGAAACAAAAATCCCAATGATGTTGGCTTGCCTAAAATAGTTTTCACAAATTTTCCTCAAAGGGCGTCTTTTAAATGTTTGTATCTGCTCAGGGCAACACTGCGGCCATTTACTATCGCCATTCTTCGTGTACTGCCATAGTCCTCAAGTATTTCAAGCTCGTAAATGGCGTGGCTATCACCCCAGTTCGAAGGGAATCTAGATACATTTGGATTTTTATCGAAGAATCTATTTAAGGCCGCTCCAAAGTCTCTACCAACATAGCCGGGGCGGTTGATATGATGATCAAGTGCAGTAGCCTTCCCAAGCGGGGACTTGAGAAATTCCTTGAGTTTGTGTTCAGAGCCTGTAGGTCTTATCTCTAACACCTCATTTCTCATACGCTTAGAAAAATCTAGAACCTGTTGCTCTTGAAATTTCTCATGAGTAATAGCTTTAAGTATTGCACCAAGAGGAGGTGATTCAACCTTCTGTTTCTTGGCGAAAACATCTTCACTGAAACCCTCCCGAATCAGCTTTTTGAGGTCAGTTCCAGTATATTCATTGCCCCCAGTGAGGGCCGTGTTCTTGTAATACAGCTTTGCCTGCGCCCGAGGTCCTTTGACTATCCATCCGCACGCTTCAAAGAGAGCGGTATAAAAACTTGGGTGACGCTCTTTAAAGTCAAAAACTTGGATAGGGAATTCTCCGGAACCGGTCGAGTTTATGGTTTTCTGCATGGCTCCGGCTGTTAGTATTTCACTATCATATGACTGTATAGAGTCTATATTTCCCTCGTTCGGAGACATTGCAATAAAGATTTTTTTCTCTTCCTCGGTGACTATGCCGGCAGCGACAGACTCATCCCACTTAACGTATTCTTTTAGAGAGATTGATCCTGCATATAAGGGACCATAAATCGTTGCGCTTTGCCCTTTAAAACGCACGCACGAGAATATCCGGCCAAGTTTGCATCCGCAGTCTGTTATTTTTTCAGAGAAGAACTGGTTTAAGAATCCTGCAGGCTGAATATGCCACGCCTTCCCATCTCCATTAATCCCATGCTGCCCCGCCAGCTCTTTCCACCAGCTCAGCTTTTCGATCCGCTGTTTTTCCACTTCCCAAATCGGATTCGGCTTACCAGGCTCTTCCGCCAGCAACGGATCGAGCTCATCCCATTTACCCTTATTCCAGAACCATTCGCTTTCGTACTTGGTGATCAACTGCCCTAGCACTTGGGCGTGCCAAGGCTTGGCCAGCGCTGCGCGGATTTCCTTGCTGGTCAGTACGCCATCCTTGTCGCTATCGACGATGTCGTATAAACGGGCAAGCGCCACAATTGGGCCACCATCGGCCTTGCTGATCTGGGCGCGATAGTTGTGCTGTTCGTCCGTACTCAGCATGCCCCTGGCGTTGAAGGCATAGGTCAGTTTCTCCAAGGGTGTTCCGGTGTCCTCAACCCATTGGAAATCCAGCCATTCCCAAGGGCTATGCCGGGTCGTGATCAGTTCCTGCTCGGCAAGCCAGCCGTCGATGGAATTGCCGTTTTCGTCAGCGAACAATCCATCCAGTCGCCACCAGTAGGTTGTGTTGGGTGTGGCGCTACCTTCCACAGTGGTTTTGACTTGAATCTTGTTCGCCGCTGGTAGGCCATCCAGCAGCGCCTGGGGAATGATCAGGTCGACGCCGATCTGGCTGCCGTTGTCGCTTAGCTTGGGTGGGTTGCCCGCATTGATGTCATCACGATGGGCAATCAATTTACTCGCGCCCTTATAGACCTTGAGCAGGGTTTTCTGATCTGCGGGCAACCGATTGGCCCAGGCGCGGCTCTGCGCGATAAAACCAGGCACATCGTCGCAACTGAAGACTTCGAGATGGACGAGAGGATGAGCTGATCCATTGTGATTCTGATAAATCCCAGGGTGGCCAATCAGTTCGCCCGCCTTGATCGAGATGCCTTCGCCTAGGATGACGAGCGTGCCTGGATCTTTGGGCTCACTCCGAGGGGTCAGAAATTTGGAGGAAACATAGCCAGGTAGATTGCCTTCACCATCGGCCGTAAGGGCTGAGCTTGCTGCACCGCTGATGATGCTGACAAGTTTGACAAAACCACCCTCTGCGGCGCTCACCGTGATTTCTGCACCCTTGGAGAGTTCGGACAATCTAGTGGAGTTGGCGTCAGGGTTAGCACGGACGCCCAAGCCTCCACTTTGGGTATTGACGATATAGCTCTTGGCCTCCCAAAAGGCTGGTCGTGGCAGATCGAGTTTAGCCTGATAGCTCTCCCAATCCTGTAAATGCATGTACAAGCTGTAGAGAGTCAGACTCGGAGGTATTTGCTCATCAGTTGCGTCGCCCTCGGCTTTCTTGGGTTGTGGCGGCTGAAGAATGTGTTTGACCAGAACGAATCCTGTGGAAAATAGCGCCCGCTTGACTCTTGGAATTTCATCGGTGAACTCGCTGATCGGATAGCGCTGGTCGATACGGTAAGCAATCACTTCACCATCGGCGATGCAACGCACACTCGACTGATCGAATACGGCTGCAGTGCCTTCATCGAAATGTACCCCGCCATGCCACAGGCCATTTTCACCAGTCGGGTAGTAACCGCCCTTGGCCTTGGCCATATGGGTAAGAAGCTGCAGCGGATTGCTGCTCGTTTCCTTGCTGGGAAAAGGATAAGCCCAATTGATCGGTTTGTTCTCGGCCATCTTAAATCCGTCCTTTACCTTGACTGCCGGCTGTCTGGGCGGCCGGCGTTTATCCCTGTCTTAACCGGAGAAGTTGAGCGTCCGTTTACGCTTCAGCGGCGTACTGGCCAACTCGCCCGGCTGCGCCTGCTCCAACAAACTCCCCGCCTTGTCGCTATCGGCCATACCCGGCAGCACCGGCGGTTTGATCTTGAGCCCCGAGCCCTTGCCCGGCGAGCCACCAGCGTTGAGCCTGGCCAGCGGGCCGCTGATGGTGATGCCGCCGGGGTCGAGTTTGATAAAGCTTCCGCCGGCCTTGATGGTCAGTTCGATGCCGGCTTCGATGACCATTTTCTGACCCGCCTTGAGGTGGATCTCGCGGCCCGCCTTGGTCAGTTGTGCGGTACCCAGTTTGATGTGCTGGTCGGTGCCCACCGTCAGGTGATCCTGCGGTTTGACCTCGACCTTGCGGTCGGCGGTGACGGTGAGGTGTTCCTCGGCCAGCAGTTCGGTGTAGCTGTTCTTCTCTACGGTGTCGTGGCGTTCGTTGCCGACGCGGATCTTCTGGTCGTGTTCGATGTTCTCGTCCCAGTCGCGCTGGGCATGAATGTAGATCTGCTCGGCGCCCTTGCGATCCTCGATGCGCAGTTCGTTGTAGCCACCACCGCCGGGGCTGCTCAGAGTCTTGAACACGCTGCGCGTCTTGTTCGCCGGCAGGTCATAGGGCACCACGTGTTCGGCGTGGTAAAGGCAACCGGTGACCAGCGGCTGGTCGGGGTCGCCTTCGAGGAAGGTGACCAGCACTTCCATGCCGATACGCGGGATGGTGATGGCGCCGTAACGATCGCCGGCCCAGCTGGAGCTGACGCGCAGCCAGCAGCTGGTTTTCTCGTCGGCCTGGCCTTCGCGATCCCAGAAGAATTGCACCTTCACCCGGCCGTACTGGTCGCAGTGGATTTCCTCGCCGGCGGGACCAGTGACCACGGCGCGCTGACTACCCAGAACACGAGGTTTCGGGTGGGCCAGGGAAGGCCTATACGGCACGTCCCAGGGAGTCGCGAGGAAGCGGTTGCGGTAGCCCTGGTGGAAGTCATCGTCTGCGTTGGCGTCCGCCTTGCCGGTGACCCCACGTAGCAGGGCCGAGAGCCCCTTGCCCAGCACCGAATCACTGGTGACCGACTCCTCCAGCACCTGTGGTTGCTTGCCTTCGTGCAGCACTTCGGTGAGCAGCCAGAGGTCGTTCCAGTCGCTGCGTGGATGCTCGGAAATCTCCAGCAGGTGCCCCGTAACCAGCCGCGGCTGGTCGCTCTGTCCTTCCAGTTGCTGGTAGTCGGCGCGGTGGCGCTCCAGAGCGCGTTTGGCCAGGTGCTTACCGCGCGTGCGGTCGGTGTAGCGGCCGGGATAGTCGTAGTCTTCCAGATCGGGCAGGCCGTCGTTCTCGCCGGCTTGCTCGCCCTGGTAGGCCGCCTCCAGGAGCAGCCGTGGCTGCTCGAAGTCGTAGTCACGGCGGGTGGTGCGGCGGGTGCGGGTTTCCAGGCGCAGGGCCAGGCGCTTGATCACCGGGTCGTCGGCGGTCATGCCGCTGTCCTGGATATAGGGCGTGGGCTGGCCAAGCCTGGCGAAGGCGGTCTGGTCGTCGCCGAAGGTCAGCACGTGGCCGCTTTCGCTGTGCTGGAAGTGGTAGTGAATACCTTCCTCCTCGCACAGGCGCTGGACGAAGTGCAGGTCGCTCTCGTCGTACTGCACGCAGTAGTCGCGCTCGGGGTAGAGGGTGGGGCCGAGCTGGAACTGGTAGCCGCCTTCGACGATGCCGTGCTCTTCCAGCACTTGGGCGACGATCTGCGGCACGGTCAGGTGCTGGAAGATGCGCTGGTTGGTGCGGTGCGCCAGGTACGCAAGCTGCGGCACGATGGCCAGGCGGTAGCGGGTCAGGCGTTTGCCGGATTCGCCCTGTTCGACACGGTGGATCAGGCCGTGGATGCCGTCGCCATTGGGGCTGAAGGCGAGGAAGGCGCGCTGGTGCAGCAAGCTGGCCAAGTCGAGGTCCGGCCGTTCACTGATCAGCTCGACGTCGAAGCGATAGGGCTGGCTGATGGCCTCGCGGCCGCTGAATTCGAGCACCTGCAGGTCGTGCTCGACGCCCTCGATGCTCAGGCTGAAATGGGTTTCGTTGGCCGGGTTGAACATATGCGTATCCTTTCGATTGAGTCCTTTTCAACAGCCTGTCATGCCTTGCCCAGCCAGCGCTGCAGACGCGAAGCCGGTGGCCGGCGAAACGCATCGAGCAGCTCGCTGCAGCCGATCTGCCGCTGGCTTTCCTCAAAGGCCAGCGCAGTGCGCAGGGCCTGCCAGCAGTGCAGCGGCACCTGCGCCGGGCGTTGCAGTTGCCTGTCCAGTTCCATGCTCCTGGCCTGCTTGGCGCTGAGGCGGCGGAACGGGTGTTGCCCGCTGGCCAGCTCGACCAGCACACAAGCCACCGCATAAACGTCGGCAGCGGCCGACAGCGATGCGCCTTCGAGCAGCTCCAGCGCGGCGTAGCGCGGTGTCCAGGCGGCAATACGGTTGCGACACAGGCGTGGCAGACCAGGCAGCAAGCCCTCCACAGGCTGGCCCAGACCATAATCGAACAGGCGCAGGCCGTCGTCGGCCAACATCACATTGCTGGGCTTCAGGTCACCGTGCAGCACACCCAGTTCGTGGGAATAGGCGAGGGCGTCGAGCAGGGGGATGGCGATATCGCGAAGTTCCTCCCAGGGCAGCCCCTCCGGGCGTTCGCACAGCAGCTGATCGAGGGTCAGGCCGCGCATCAGCTCCAGGGTGATGAAGGCGCGCTCGCAGGCAGTGTCCACTTCGAAGCCGAACAGGCGCACCACATGCCGGTGGTTGAGCCGCGAGGTGAGGGCGAACTCGCTGTAGAGCAGGGCGTTGGCGTCCGGGTACTCGGCGAAGTCGTCGCTCAGGGTCTTCAGCGCGACATAGGGCTCGGGGTCGCCGAACTGTTCGCGCAGCAGATCGCGCGCGCGATATACCGCGCCCATGCCCCCAACGCCGAGCAGGCGCTCGATCTTGTAGCGCCCACCAAGCACATCGGGCAGCTCGCCCGGCGCCTGGCGCGGCGTTTCGCGCACAGGTTCCTTGGCCGCGGTGGCGGCCAGAGCGAAGTAGGTGAGGTCGCTGGCTTCGGCGGTTTCGGTCATCGGCGGATCACCACGGCACTGAGGTTGTCACGGGCCGGGCCGTCGAGCACGCGCTGGAACAGGCGCTCCACGGCCAGGTGCGGCGAGGGCAGGTTGAGGCAGGCGCCCAGCTCGTCGGCGGAAACGCCCTGATAGAGGCCGTCGCTGCACAGCAGGAAGACATCGCCAGGCAGCACATCGAGTTCGAGGATGTCCAGTTGCAGGGTTTCGCTGGCGCCGATGGCACGGGTCAGGGCATGCGCCGCCGGGTGGCGCGCGGCCTCCTGCGGCGTCAGGCCCTGCTCGTCGATCAGTTGCTGCACCAGTGAATGGTCGCGACTGAGCTGATACAGCCGCGCGCCGCGCCACAGGTAGCAGCGGCTATCACCGGCCCAGACGCAGGCGGCGCGGTCCTCCTCGAGCAACAGGGCGACTACGGTGCTGCCGATCACCGTGTCCGGGCGGTCGGCGGTGACCGTCAGCTCCTGGCCGAGCCGATGGTTGAGCCGATGCAGGCACTGGCGCAGTTCAATCAGGCGCTGCTCCAGGCTGCCCTCCGGCAACTCGGCCAGATGCTCGACGATCAGGCGACTGGCCAGGGCGCCGTTCTGGTGCCCGCCCATGCCGTCGGCCACCACCCACAGGCCCTGCTCGGGCAGGGCCAGGAAGGCGTCCTCGTTGCGCGCGCGCACCTTGCCGGTATCAGTGCGTGCGGCACTGCGCCAGGCGCTGGCGACTGCGGTCATCAGAGCGTCGCCGGCAGCTTGAAGCTGCGCAGCAGGCCGATGTCGAACGGGTTCGGCGAGCGCTGACTGTGCAGCAGGTAGTTGGCGTGCAGACCACCGAGGTTGGCCTTGAGGATCAGCACGTCACGACCGCTGTGGTAGTCCACGTCCATCAGGTCGAGCAGGCGGAACAGCGACCAGGGGCCGGTGTTCTTCTCGATGCCGACGCGACGACCGCCAAGCTCTTCGACTACCAGGCTGGTGCGATCCTCCTCGCTCGCCGCTGGCCAGCGGAAAGACGTGGCAACGATCGGGCCGTGGCGGTATTCCAGCTGCTGCTTGCCGAGGCGGAAGTCGGCGCGGCTCAGGCTGGAGTCCAGCGAGTAGGGCTCAAGCTTGAACAGCACCTGCGGTTCAGCCGGGTTCTCGGCGAAGAAGCTGCGGCGGATCACCTGGGCGCGACTCATCTGCAGGAGGAACTCGCGCGACAGCGGCAGGCCGCGGCCATCGACGCGGCGCAGGCGGTATTCGTCGGCGCTGCCACTGACGAAGGGGCGCAGGTACTGGTCGAAGAAGCGCTCGGCGATGCCCTGGGCCTTGAAGAACTCGCGGAAATCCGCCACCGCCACGTCGCTTTCGCTGTGCGCGGTGAAGGGGTAACGCTGCTTCAGCGAGTTGTCGTAGGCGGCGTATAGCTCGCTCTGATAGCGCTGGTTGAGGAAGTGGTAGGCGTCATTGAGTACCAGCGTCCAGCTGTCCTCGGCCAACAGCGCCAGCCAGTTGCCAATGGGCTGTGGCAGGCGCGCGGCGGCAGTGCGTACCTGGTTGATCGCATCACGCTTGCCGCCCATGCGTGCCTTGGCCATCTCGAATGCAGCCTGGTCGCTGGCGCCGGCATTGGCCAGGCTGGCCAGCTGGCGTTGCAGCTCGTCCAGAGCCTGCAGGCTGGCCGCCAGGTCGACGCCGGCACCGCCGTTATCGTCGAGTAGCTTGTGCAAGCTCTCGAAGCGGCGTTCCAGCGTCTTGCGCGCCGTATCCGGGGTGTTCTTGGCCAGCGCCTGCTGCGCCTGTTCAGCGGCGGCACTGGCCAGCTTGGCGGCTTTGCCCAGCTTGCCCTTGGCGCCTTCCAGCGCTTCGGCGGCGGCACCGGCATCGTCGGCGGCCTCAGCCAGCCCCTTGAAACGGGTGTTGTCACGCACTTCCACCAGCAATTGCAGCAGCGGCGAGTTGGCAGCGGTCAGGCCGTTGAGCAGGGCAGCACCGCGACCGGCACTGCCGATCGGTTCCAGGCCAAGCTGAGCGATGGCCTCGCCCCAATAGTTGCCGTAATCGCGGAAGTACAGTTGCTCCAGCTCCACCATCAGGCGACCCAGGTCCCCTGCACTGAGGGTTTCGCCTTCGCCCAGCACCCAGTTGTCACGCAGGATCTCGCGCACCAGGTTGCCGCCCTGAGCGGTGAAGGTCTTGCTGTAGCCGTTCTGGGTGTAGAAGCCGGGAATGGCGTAGTCGCTGCCACTGATCAGCCCACCCTGCGGGCCAAGTTTCTGGCTCAGACGGTATTCCGGCAGATTGCGCGCCTGTTCCCGCAGCATGCGGTAGACAACGTTGGCCAGCGACTCGCTGCGCAGCACCTGGCGCGCCTGGGCAACCAGCTGGGCGTTGAGGGCATAGGGCGCGAACGGCTCGTCGAGCAGACGCGCGAAATGGGTATTGAGACCATGCTGCGCCGGGCTGTTGCCGGCGTAGCGCAGCGACCAGTCGGCGGCGACCCATTCCTTGAGGAAGTCGGCATCGCGACGTTCTTCCAGGTTGAGCATCAGGTAGGCACGCAGGCTACCGAGCAGACGCTCGCGGTCGCTGAGGTTGGCGCGGATCTGTGCTTCCAGCTGACGGGCCACGCGCGGCAGCAGCAGGTTTTCCAACTCGGCGCGATAGGTCGAATACACCGGAGGATTGACCGCCTCGCCCTGGAACAAGCCGGTACGCTCCAGGTAGGACACCTCGCCCTTGGGTGGAAACACCAGGGTCGCGGCGTAGCTGCTGTCCAGCGCCTTGAGGGTTTGCAGGGCATCGTCCTGCGCATTGATCGAACCATGCTCGCGGGTAAGCTTCTGGGCGATCTCGCGTAGCTCTTCCAAACGGCCGTGGTTGGCCGAGAAGCCGCTGGCCCAGAGCACACCGAACAGCGCCAGCACGGCGAAGGCGGTGGCGTACATGGCACGCTGGCCCCAGTCGATGCGACGCACCTCCTTCTGATCCAGGCCGGCCAATTCGGCCTCGGGGAAGATCACCCGGCTGAGCAGATGATTGATAAACCGTGCGCGACCGCTGCGGAAGGTCGGCAGCGCGCTGTCGGCCAGGCCGAGGTTGCGACCGATACCAGCCGTCAGCGGGTCGAGTTGTTCGTTCAACTGCGGTGCACTGGTCAGGTAAAAGCCGCGCAACTTGCTGGCCCGCTGGTAGCGGTTGCCGGCGAAGGCCAGTTCGATGAACAGGCACAGGCGCTCGCCGATCTGGCCGAGCTGGTGCGGGAAGTCGAGGATGCGGCCACGGCGCTGGGTGTCGCGCTCCTGGTGCATGCGCAGGATCACCTGGCTGTTGAGGCGGCGCAGCAGTTCTTCGAACTCCTGGCGTACGACGCCCACATCGCTGACGTTCTGCTCCTTGCGGAAGCTGGCGCCGAGCACCTGCTCGCTTTCTTCGCGTGACAGCTGGTCGAAGAACTCGTCGAAGCCCAGTACCTTGTCAGCCTTGCTCAGCACCAGATAGACCGGCACATCGGCGCCCAGGCGCTGGTGGATCTCATGCAGGCGCTGGCGGGTCTGACGGGCCAGGGTTTCCAGCTCCACTTCGCTACCGCCCTGCAGCTGCTCGACCGGAATGCTCACCAGCACACCATTGAGCGGGCGCGCACGGCGCTGGCGTAGCAGACCCAACAAGGTGCCCCAGGCGCGGCCGTCGACCTGCGCGTCAGGCTGGGTCAGGTAGCGCCCGGCGGTATCGATCAGCACCGCATGGTCGGCGAAGTACCAGTCCGCGTAGCGGGTGCCGGACACGTCCTTGGTCAGGCGCTGGCTTTCGCCACGGTTGAGCGGGAAGTCCAGGCCGGAGAAATCCAGCAGGCTGGTCTTGCCACTGCCCTGCGGGCCGAGCAGCAGGTACCAGGGCAGGTCGTTGCGCCACTTCTCGCTGCGCCCGCGGTACAGGCTGGAGCGCTTGAGGGTGCGTAGGGCGTCCTTGAAGCGGTGGCGCAGCTCGTTCTGCTCTTCGCTGATCTGCTCCTCGCGACGCAGGCGCTCCTGGGCGTCGGCGTCACTTTCCTCGGCCTTCTTGCGCGCGGTGGCGCGCCAGCTGGCGAAGACCATGGCCAGGCCCCAGATCAGGAAGATCAGACTGATGGTCAACAGACGGCTGGTGGCCGACTCCCAGAACTTGTAGTCACTGACGGCCAGCAGCGGGCCGACGAACCACACCAGCAGGGCGAGAATCAGAACCAGCAGCAGGCTCCAGACCCAGGTCTTGCGGAAAAAGGCGCCAAGTTTGGCGAAGAAGCTCTTCATTTCACGTCATCCATGCTGACACCCGAGGCCGGGTCGAGTTGCTGATACGGCTTGAGCACGGTGTCGCGCTGCTCGCCCAATACCCAGGCGAAGCCGCCATACATCATCACCAGGCACATCAGGGTGAACAGCGCCACCAGCCACCACGGCACGATGCGCACCAGGCGTCGGCGGGTGTCCTTGAGGCCCTGCCAGTGCGGCGAGACTTCACGCGGCACATCGCCGCGCAACTGGCGGATCTGTCGGTAGAGGCTGTCGCGCACCGCTTCCAGTTCGAGCATGCCGCGCTGCAGCACGCGGTACTTGCCCTCGAAACCGAGCGACAGGCACAGGTACATCAGTTCCAGCATCGGCAGGTGCTTGACCGGGTTGCGCGACAGGCGCTCGAGCAGCTGGAAGAACTTCTCGCCACCGAAGGTCTCGTTGTGGAACGAGGACAGCAGGCTCATCTGCGACCACTGGCTCTCGTTGCCCCAGGGCGTGGTCACCACCGCTTCGTCGACCACGGTGCACAGCACGTAGCGTGCGGCCATTACCTGGCTGCTCTCGGCGCCATCGTGCAGAGCACGGTGCTCGAACAGCTTGATCTCGCGGGTCAGGCGCTGGTTGAGCGCATCCATGTCCTCGCTTTCGAAGCTGTGTTTGAGCCGCACCACTTCCGAGAGCAGCGTGGAGGCTGCCGCCACCAGCGGGTTGAGGCTGATGTTGAAGCTCTCCGCCGGGCGCAGGCGCGCGGCGAAGATCATGCGTTCCTCAAGCTGCTCGAACTTCGGTGGCGCGCTGAAATCGGTCAGCGCGCTTTCGGCGCGGGCTTCGCCCTTGCGGTTGAGGATGACCGTCTTGTCATCCTGGCCGTATTCCATTTCCTTGGTTGTCATGGTCAGTTCCTGATCGCCCAGAATTTCAGCTCAAGCCCGGTGAACTCGCCGGACACGTGGAAGGCGAAGCCGCCGGAGCGTTCCAGCTGCGCCAGTTCCTCGGAGCTGAGCTCCAAGGCGAAGTAGGTCTTGCCCGAATGGAAGGGGATCTGCCGCGGTGCCACTGGCAGCGGTTTGACCTTGATCCCCGGCAGGTGCAGGTTGACCAGTTGGCGGATGCGCTCCACCGGGCCAACCTTGAGGTGCGCGGGCAGGCGCTGGCGCAACTCTTCGGAATCGCACTGGGCGCTGGCGGCGAGTACGAAGCTGGAGGTGCCGAGCAGCTTGTGGTCGTGCAGCGGCGACACCTGGATGCCGTACTGGCGCTGCTGCAGGAGCATCTCGATGGCGTGCTGCTCGAGCACCATCGACAACACCTGGCGGATGGCGTCCATCAGCTTGCGGAAACTCATGCCCTGGTCGCTGTGCAGATAGCGGCCTTCCAGGCGCGGACGTTTGGTCTCGCTGGAGAAGGTCGCCAGCTCGCCGAGCAGGCCGACCAGTTCGCGGTAGATCTGCTCCGGGTGTACCTGCTCGACGCCCAGGTGGTGGCGCAGGATCGGTTCGTAGCGGTTGATCAGCTGCAGCATCATGAAGTCACCAACCTCGGCGCCGCCCACCTTGCCGGTGGCGCGGATGCGCTCGGCGAGGATGTCGCCGCGGTGGGCGAGCATGCTGATCACTTCCTTGAGGCAGCTCAGCAGGTAGCCGGAGGCCTGGAAGTTGACATAGGTCGGGCTGAATTCCGGGTCGAGGCTGATCACCCCGTCCGGTGTGGTGTCCAGCACTTCGCACAGCTTCATCTTCACGTAGCCCTGGTCGCTCTGCTGCTCGCCGAGCAGCAGGCGGAAATCCGGGCGACCAGTGCTGACCTGGCTGACGCTGCTGTCACCGGCGTTGCAGTCGGCCACTTCCTCGTCGAAGGCGACGTAGCGCGCCAGCACGTCGCGCTGGTCCGGGCGACGGCTCTCGATGTGATTACCGGTGACCAGCGGCAACGCCAGGTAGACGGGAGTGTTGCCGGTGTTCGGCGGTACGTCCAGGCCCAGCGGCTCGCGCTCGGCACCGAGGTCGAACAGGCTGCCGTCAGGCAGCACGCCACTGGCCTTGCTCACCACCAGCTTGCCCATGTTGAGAAACTGGCGGTCGATCTCCAGTTCGAAGAAGCCCCAGGCGTAGCTGTCCAGTTTCTGCGTACGCACCTTGAGCTGGTGATCGAAGTAGCGATCGTTCTGCTGGAAATGCTGTGGTCGCAGCAGCATGCCTTCCTGCCAGACGACTTTATGCTGGCTCATCGGTTGCGCTCCTGCTCGTCATCCAGGTTGCGAATGCCGCGCTCGTCGAGCCGCAGGTTGGCCGCGTTGCGTTGCTGCTCGTCAATGGCAATGACGTAGCGCCAGCTGGCTTCCGGCAGGTCGCGATAGGCGGCGAGCACGCCGACATAGCGGCTGCCCTCCTGCACCGATACTTTCAGTTCGCGGGTTTCGCCCGGGCGCAGCTCCAGTTCTTCCTGGGTCACCAGGTCCGGCGCCAGCGCTTCTTTCGGACGCTGGTAGAGGGAGAAGAAATCGGCATTCTCGAAAGCCACCGGGTGCTTGAGCTCCATCAGGCGGATCACGATAGGCGAAGGACGACCGTTGAGGTCCGGGTTGAGCTGGTCGCTGCCGGCCAGGCTCAGGTCCAGCTTGGTCATGGTCGAGTAAGGCGACAGCGCGGCGCAGCCAGCGAGAGTCAGGAGTGCGGCGCATAGGGCCAGGAAAAGCAAGCGAGGCATGGTGTTCATCCTTGAAGGTCGGTATTGAGGGTGGCGATCAGGCGAACCTGCTCTTCGTAGGCACTGGCAAAATCACGGGCGAACAGACGATCGCTCCAGTCATCGTTCTGCGCCAGCGCCGCATGCAGGCGACGATAGGCACGCCAGCGGCCGCCATCGGTAGCCAACAGCGGTTTGCGCCCATTGCGCTCGAAACGCAGGGTCAGTTGCTCGGGCGTGAACTGTTCGAACATGCCCTTGACCGCTGCGCGGCTGGCTGCGAGCAGTGCCACCTGATGCGCCTGCAAGTCGCGGAAGCTGCGATTGATGGCCTGCTCGGCCGGCAGTTGGCCGGGCTTGCCGCCACGCAGCAGGGTGCTCAGGGTTTCGCTGGTGTCCAGGCCATGCTTGAGCGGGTTGTTGCCGGCGCTCTGCACGGTGGTCAGGGCCAGGCGCAGTTCATTCTTCAGCTCGCTGCGGGTACGCAAGGCCTGCTGCAGGCTGCCAACACTCTGCCGGAGCAGCTTGGCGGCGTTGAGCGCCAGCGCCTCGCGGGCATCGTCGTCGAGGTCGTCGAGGCGCACGCCGAGGGCATCGGCGAACTTCTCCCAGAAAGTCGGCGGCAGGCGCTCGGGCTCCGGAGCGACTTTCGGCTGCGGCGCGGGCGTCGGCATCACCAACTCGGGCACCAGCAGGTTTTCCTCGTCGATCTGCGCGTAATCGCGCTGCTGTGCCTGGGCGGTGCTGGGGCGCAGTACGGCGGTCAGATCGTCCACTTCGGCGTAGACGCGCTCCTGCTGCTCCAGGGCGGTGATCGGGTCGAGGTCGAGGAAGGCGTCATCGGGGATGATGCTCCCAGCGGCCTGCGGCAGACCGATATCACCCTCGAACATGGCCGGGTCACGCACCAGGCGCGCACGGATCTCGAAGTCGCCCAGGCAGTACACGCTGCCATGCTCGATGCGCTGCGGACTGCCCTTGGCCAGGCTGGCGCCACTGTCCTTGAGCTGGATACCGTTGCTGCTGGTGTCGGTCAGATAGAAGGCGCCATCGCGATAGCTCACTTCTGCATGCCGACTGGACAGGATGCGCTTGCGATCCGGGATCACCCAGTCGCACTCGTCGGCTCGACCGATCACGCCGCCGGCCTGCTTGAACGTCTTGGTGGTCAACAGACCTGGCACGAACTGCTGCGCGCTGACCACATCGAATACCAGTTCCATGGTGAACCTACTCCTTGCGGTCAGTGGCCGCGTTTCTCGGCTTGCGGGTCGCCCAGCGGGCGGTATTGGTCGTCGCTGAACTTGTAGTTGCCGGTGCAGCCGGCCAGGGCAATGGCCAGGGCGAGCAGGGCGGCGGTCCGATAGCAATGCAGCATGGAATGCGCTCCTTTAAGAGAGGTGAAAGTGAACATGTCAGGCCGTTCCAGCCATCTGCGTAGCAGCAGAACGTTTCAACACAGGAGGGCCGTAGCGATTACTCTGGCGTTGACCAGGCCAGAGCAGCAGCAATGGCCAGATCAGATTGATCAGCAGCACCCAGTAACCGCTCCGCCCAAGGTCATGCAGGCGACGAACGCCTGCAGTCAGCGTGGCAACCCACCAATAAATGAGTCCGACAACAACAAGAGCCGAGAGCACGTGCTGCATCCACAACGGAGAGTTCTGGTTGCTCAAGGCCACCACGAGGAAAAGTGGCCAGGCGCTCCATACATGGAGCAGCAGATATTTGACTCGCCCAATTCGTCCGCTGGAGATCATTGGCTCCAGCACGAATGACGCCACGCGGTTCCGTAGATTCTTCATTGCCTCTCTCATCACACTTCGCTCGGGCTGATCTTCAGCCGTTGCATGCGGTACAGCAGGGTGCGCCGGGGCAGACCCAGCTCGTTGGCGGCGTTGGTCTGGTTGCCGCGGTTCTTGCGCAGGCAGTCGAGCAGCAGGTTGCGCTCGAGCCGATCCATGCGCTCGCGCAGGCTCAGCGGTTCGCTGCCTTCGCTCTGGGTCTGTTCCAGATTGAAGTGCTCAGGCAGCAACTCGCCGCCTTCGCAGAGCAGTACGGCGCGCTCGACCACACCCTTGAGCTCACGCACGTTGCCGGGGAAGGCGTAGCCGGCCAGATGCTCCAGAGCGGCATCGCTCCAGCGGCAGGCGTCACGCTGCAGCAGGCCGCTGGCGGTGCTGGCGAAGTGACGCGCGAGCAACAGGATGTCTTCGTCACGCTCGCGCAGCGCCGGCAACTCGATGGGGAAATGCGATAGGCGGTAGAACAGGTCTTCGCGGAACCGTCCTTCCTCGACACGCTTGCGCAGCTCCTGGTGGGTGGCGGCGACGATGCGCACGTCGACCTTGTGCGTCTCGCTGCAGCCCAGCGGTCGCACTTCGCCTTCCTGCAGCACGCGCAATAGCTTGGCTTGCAGCGTCAGCGGCATATCGCCGATCTCGTCGAGGAACAGCGTGCCGCCGTCAGCGGCGTCGAACAGGCCGGGCTTGTCACGGTCGGCGCCGGTAAAGGCGCCCTTGCGATAGCCGAACAGTTCGCTCTCCAGCAGGTTCTCCGGCAGCGCCGCACAGTTCTGCACGATGAACGCCTTGCTGCGCCGCGCGCCGCAATCGTGGATGGCGCGGGCAACCAGTTCCTTGCCGGTACCCGTCTCGCCAGTGAGCATCACACTGACCGGGCTGTGCAGCACCTTGCCAATCAGCTGGTAGACACGGCGCATGGCCTGGCTCTGACCGAGCAAACCGTAGCCGCTGGCACAGGGCGTGCCTGGAACAGACGAGACGCTTGCAGCACTGGCGGTACCCTCGACAGCCGGTGCACGTAAACGCTGCAACAGCTGCAGCTGAGCCAAGGCGAAACTGCCAAGCTGGGCGAAAGAGGCGGCAAAGCCCTGCAGGATTCGCCGCTCATGGCTAGCCACCAGCAGCAGACCACGAGTACAACCAACACCGTCATGCAGCGGCAGGCACAGCAGGCTGCGCCAGGCACGGCTGCCTTCCGGCAGACAGGCGATGTTGTGCAGGCCACTGTCGAGTTCGTCGATACACAGCACCTGGTTCTGGCACAGGCAGTACTGCAGCAGCTGTTCGCCGTCATAGTCACTCGGCAGGCTGGCTGACTCGCGCGGTTGCAGCAGGCCGTCGAGCCACTCGGCAGAGAGGGTCAGGCGGGTGTTGGTATGGTCCAGCAGATACAGCTGGCCCAGTGCACAGTCGGCAAGTTCGGCCGTGGCACGCACCAGGTTGGCGAGCAGGCGCTCACTGCTGGCAGCGCCGGCCAGTTCGGCATAGCGGCCAAGCAGGGCTTCGGCGTAGCGAAGCGGTTGCGGAACTTCGGCGAACATCGGCGGCACCTCAGGCGAACTCGCAGGTCACGGCCGCATCGCCATCCAGCGTGGCGTGCACACGTTGCAGGCTTTCGCCAGCGGCCATGGCATCGAGCAGGCGGTCGACCACCAGCGGCTGCAGGTGCTGGTCGATCAGGTGATCGATCAGGCGCGCGCCGCTGTCGCCATGGGTGCAGCGCTCGGCCAGGTGCTCGACCAGGCCGTCGCAGTGACTGAAGGCGAGCTGACGACGGGCCAGGCGCTCGCCGAAACGGGCCAACTTGAGGCCGACCAGCTGGCGCAGCAGGCCGCTGTCCATCGGGTAGTAAGGCACCACGCGCATACGGCCGAGCAGGGCCGGCTTGAAGTGCTGGCTCAGCTGCGGGCGGATGGCCAGCTCCAGGTCCTCGGCGGCCGGACGCTCGCCGCCGGCGCAGAGGTTGGCGATGCGCTCACTGGCCAGGTTGCTGGTCATCAGGATCAGGGTGTTGCGGAAGTTGATCTCGCGCCCTTCACCGTCGTTGGCCACGCCCTTGTCGAAGATCTGGTAGAAAACGTTCATCACGTCCGGATCGGCCTTTTCCACCTCGTCGAGGAGGATCACCGAATAAGGCTTCTGCCGCACCGCTTCGGTGAGCATGCCGCCTTCGCCATAACCGACGTAGCCGGGCGGCGCGCCGATCAGCCGCGAGACGGTATGCTTTTCCTGGAACTCGGACATGTTGATCACGGTGAGGAAGCGCTCACCGCCGTACAGCAGGTCGGCCAGGGCCAGGGCTGTCTCGGTCTTGCCGACGCCGCTGGGGCCGACCAGGAGGAACACGCCCACTGGTGCATCGGGCTTGTTGAGGCCGGCGGCGGTGGCGCGCATGGCCTTGTCCAGCGCCTGGATCGCCTGCTCCTGACCACGCACGCGCTGGCGCAGGTCGTCGGCGAAGGTGATGACCTTGGTGTTGTGCTCACGCGCCAGTTGGCTCAGCGGCACGCCGGTCCAGTGGCTGATCACTTCGGCCACCAGGCGCGGGCAGACCTCGAAGCTGACCAGACGCTCGCTGGCCTGGGCGGCAGCCAGCTCGGCCTGGATGGCGCGCAGTTCGGCTTCCAGCTCTTCCAGGCTCGGGCGTGGTTCGTCGCTGGCGTCCTCGTCGTTACCCAGACGCGCCGCGGCACATTGCTTGCGCTGTTCCAGCAGGCGTTCGGCCAGTTCACGCTGCACGGCCCAGCGGGTTTCCACCTGTTCCAGCTCGGCGCGGGCGGCGACCAGACGGTTTTCCAGCGTATCCAACGCTTCGTGATCGATATTCAGACCGGCGTCCAGGTCACGGCGCATGGCCTCACCCTGGCGCTCGCCCTCGGCAATCTCGCCGCGCAGACGCTCCAGCGCCTCGGGCGCAGCAGCCAGGCTGATGCGCACACGGGCGCAGGCGGTGTCGAGCACATCCACGGCTTTGTCCGGTAGCTGACGGCCGGCCAGGTAGCGCGCCGACAGTTCGGCAGCGGCAACCACGGCGTCATCGCGCAAGTAAATACCGTGGCTCTTCTCGTACACCGGCGCCAGGCCACGCAGGATGGTCACCGCCTCGTCGACAGTAGGCTCGTGCAGTTGCACCGGCTGGAAGCGGCGGGCCAGAGCCGGATCCTTCTCGAAGTACTTCTTGTATTCGCTCCAGGTGGTGGCGGCGATGGTACGCAGCTCGCCACGGGCCAGGGCCGGCTTGAGCAGGTTGGCGGCGTCGCCACTGCCGGCCTGGCCACCGGCGCCGATCAGGGTGTGGGCTTCGTCGATGAACAGGATGATCGGCTTGGGCGAGGCCTTCACTTCGTCAATCACGCCCTGCAGGCGGCGTTCGAACTCGCCCTTGACGCTGGCGCCAGCCTGCAGCAGACCGAGGTCCAGGCACAGTAGCTCGACGCCCTTGAGCACCTGCGGCACCTCGCCAGTGGCGATGCGCAGGGCCAGGCCTTCGACGATGGCGGTTTTGCCGACGCCGGCCTCGCCGACCACGATGGGGTTGTTCTTGCGGCGACGGGCAAGGATGTCGACCATCTGGCGGATCGCGCCATCGCGGCACAGCACCGGGTCGAGCTTGCCGTCACGGGCCTGCTGGGTGAAGTTGTGGGTGAAGCGCGCCAGGTTCGATTCGCCACCGGCCGCCGGCTTGCCGCCCGCAGTCTGCGGCTGCTGGCTGAGGGCGAAGTCGCGCAGGCGCTCGGCGTTGAGCTTGCCCAGCAGCGCCTGATAACGGCTGCCGGCATAGCGCATGGGGTTGCGCAGCAGGGCGAGGATAAGCGCGGCCTGGTCGATCTGGCTGGCTCCCAGCTCCAGGTTGGCCACCAGCAGCGCGTCCTGCAGCCACTGCACCAGTTCTGCAGAGAACACCGGGTTGCGCGATTCGCTGTGTTCGCCACGTGGCTGCAGCGCCTGGGCCAGCTCGCCAGCATCGATCTCGGCATCCTGCAGGGCACGCGCCAGCAGGCTCTCCGGGCGCTCGAGCAGGCCCAGCAGCAGGTCTTCGACGAGGATCTTGTTGCCGCCGCGTACCACGCAGCGTTCGGCGGCCATCTCCAGGTCGCGCTTGCTCGCGGCGTCCAGGGCTTGAACCAGTTGTTGCAGGTCGACGTTGATCATTTCATCTGTCCTTAATGAATCTTGCTACCGAGCGTCACCAGGCCATCGGCGTTCTCACGCCCGAGCCAGGTGGTCCAGCCCAGCAGGCAGGGGTTTCCTTCGCCAATGCGCAGGTCGCGGATTTCGTCCTGGCGCAGCTCCAGGCGGATGTCGTAGTCCAGCGGGTCGCGCAGGGTAAAACGCACCAGCGCGCAAAGCGGCTGATAGCCCGTACCGATCGGCAGGAACTCGTGAAAGCGCGTCCAGCCCAGCTGGCGCACGTGGATACGAAACTTGCCGCCACGGTCGCGCACGCGCTCGCCGAGCACCGTGTCCTCTCCGAGGCGACTGTTGGCGAGACCGAGGCGGTTACGCTGCTCTTCCAGCACCACCACCTGGCGCTCCAGGCACTGCTCGATGAACAACTCGGCGTGCTTGAAGTAGTAACGCAGCACCGACTCGATCAGCGCCGCCGAGTGAGCACGCAGACTGAGCAAGCCGAGATAGGGCAGCAAGCGCTTCCAGTTCAGCTCCTGGGCCTGGCGAATCTGCTCGCTGCCCAGGCCGATCAGGGCGAACAGGTGCGCTGAGAAAGCGTCCATCGCCCCGCTCTGGAAGCAGGCGCGGTAGCGGTACTTCTGCCAGATTGGCAGCAACAGGCGCTGCAGGCGGTTGTTGAACAGGTCGAGGAAGTCGCGGGTCGGGTTGCCGTCCTCGCTGTCGCCCAGAGCCTGCTCGCTATAGAAGGCCGGCAATGGTGAACCGCCGCCGAACAGGCCGACCAGGTTGACGCGCATGCGCGCGCGCAGCTCGCCGTGCTCCTCGAAGAACTGCACGCGATCGATATCGCTGCCAGGGAAACCCAGGCTCGGATTGGCCTGGAACTCCAGGTATTCGTAAAGGCGCTCCTCATCCAGATGCGGATGAGCAGCACCCAAGCGTTCCAGCACCAGCTGTACGGCCTGGAACAGGCTGTACTCGCGGATGCCTTTGCTCAATCGAGTTAGAGCAGGGGCTGCTGCCCCATACGTGGCGTCCATTTGTACAACTCTCCCTGTGTGCTCTGTACGTGCAGCTCGTGGTAGCTGTTGAGGCTGGCGTAGAGGGCGAAAAACTCATTGAGTACCGAGGCGAACAGAAACAGGTCGCCCTCACCCAGATACCCTTCCGGATTCATGGTCAGTTCAGTGCGTACACCGCGTACCGGCAGGCCGCGGTGCAGGCGGTCGACGTGGCGATGGCCAATATTCTTGAGGCCCCCGAGCAGGCGCTTGCTGACGCGCTCGGCGTGCTGGTCGTAGTAACGCGGTAGGTCGTAGGTTTCGAGGATCACCTTGAGCGCCTCGACGTTGGCCAGCGACAGGTAGTTCAGCGACATGTTGGAAATCAGCTTCCACAGGAAGTCGCGATGCAGCGGCGGCGCATAACTGGGTGTAACGGCGCTGATATTGCGGAAGCTGAGGAAGTCCGGGGTGTCCTCGCTGGGCAGGCAGATATCGCCCAGGCGCAGCTGACGCGGCAGGTTCTGGTTGGTGCAGGTCAGCTCGATGGACAGCGTCTCGTGCTGGTCGAGGTTGCGCAGTCCGAAGCTGAGCCAGGTTTCCAGGCCGTCGCCGAGCATCGAGGGTTGCTGGCGCACGCTGTAGTGCGGGCGCGCCACCGGTACGTCGAAGCTGGGGTCATGTTCGAACGACTCGAACGGCACGTACTCCTCGTAGCCCATGCCGCCCGGCTTCCAGCCGGTGACGCGGTCCACCGAAAACACACCGCAATGCTGTGAATCGAACTCGGCCGGCAGCAGCAGGTATTGATCCTGCTTGCCATCGAGGCGGATCGGAATGGCGTCGTGCTGGAACAGGTTGACCACCGGCGTGCAGTACAGGCGCACGTTTTCCAGGGTCGGACGGATACGCTGCACGCCCGCCTTGTGGATATCGAAACGTAGCTCCAGGCCGCGCGCCTGCTTGAGCAGATCCTCGGGCAAGCTGTGAATGGCATCCAGGCCGAGCAGGTCGACGAAGAGGAACTTCTCCTGGAAGGCGAAGTACTCCTGCAGATAGCGGTAGCCGCGGAAGGTATTCAGTGGGTAGGGGATCAACGCCTCGTCTTCGGCGAAGCCCACCGGCTGCACCTTCTCGGGCTTGAGCTGCAGCGTGCCCAGGGTCTGGCCAAAGGCATCCTGCATCGGTTTGCCAGCAGCATCGAGCAGCACCAGCTGGATGCCGCCTAGGTTGCGCAGCAGCGCCAGGTAGAGCATCTGGCCGATATAACGCTCCCCCGCCAGGTGCAGACGCAGCTTGTTCAGGCCGATCTCGCCGATATGGCCGTCGGCGCTCATGCCCAGGCGCAGGCTGAGCAGTGCACCGTCGCCCTTGACCGAGTAATCCAGGCCGTTCAACGCCAGCGGCAGCACTTCAGTGGGGAAGCAGGTGCGGAAGCGGCAGGTGACGCCCTCGATGGCCTTGGCCTCCACCGGCGTGCCACGACCAACCGGCAGCGCCGGACCGGGACGGGTTAACGGGTCGAACTGCAGCATGCTGAAAGCCGGCAACGGACGCATGTAGTTCGGCCACAGCAGGTGCATCAGCGAGTGGGTCAGCTCCGGCAGTTCGTCGTCGAGCTTCTGCCGCAGGCGCCCGGACAGGAAGGCGAAGCCTTCGAGCAGGCGCTCGACGTCCGGATCACGCCCAGCCTGCCCAAGGAACGGCGCCAGCGCCGGGCTGCGCTCGGCGAAGCGCTTGCCCAGTTGGCGTAGGGCAGTTAGTTCGCTTTGGTAGTAGTGGTTGAAAGACATTAGTTGGCCTTCTCCATGGCCGATTCGATGCAATGCCAGAGGTCATCTGGCGCCTCTTCTTCGAGGGCGGCGAGATGCTCCGACTGCAGGGTCAGATGCGGCAGCACCAGCGGTTCTGACGAACACCCATGGATGCTGATCCAGCCGCAACGGCGCGTGCGATAACGGGGTGCACTGACCGAAAGCCTGGTCCAACAGCGTGGCGCATCGGCCAGCAGGGCAATCAGGCGATAGTCGCGTTGCTCGGCAAAGGCGAAACGGCCTTCGGCGTCACTGACCGTTTCATCGCCCCAGAATTCGTCGCTGCCGATATCCAGCTCAATTCTGGCGCCCACCACGGGCTGCCCCGTTTCGGCAGACAGCACACGCCCCTCGATGGCAGGGTTTCGGGTCACCGAGTGTGGATAGGGGACGCAGGCACCGAGAGTCGAGAGCGCCACAAGCACGAGGGATGCACCCATCTTCCTCTGCATTGCAAGTTCGCTGTGGTAGTGATTGAAAGACATCTATCTATCCCTGATCAGTCGGAGCCATTGGCTTGTCCAGCCAAATACTCGGCCCATTCATCGCTTGCCTTATGGGCACTCAGATAATCCGCTCGAGTTTCGGCAGAGGCGCGCTCCCAAAAGGGATTCCAAATCCAGTCCCACCAGTATTCGAGGCTGCCCTGCTTGTTCATGATCGCCTCGATGGGCTGCATGTCGGGAAATGCAAACCAAGGTGGTGGTGGCGCCTTGAAGGAAGCATCCAGCTTCTCGAGAAAGGTCTTCGAGTTGGTGATCAACTCGATGATTAGGCCGTTGAACTCTTGGCGTACGGCAAGCTTCAGACCGCCGCCGTCACCGCTCGTGCATATGCTCTCTTGATCCTGCTTTATCGTTACTTGATCGAACACCGCCCCAACCAGTTCACGAAAGCCTTCGAACTCGCTGCCGGCAATCATCAAGATTGTGTGGTAAGCAAATAAGCCCTGCTGCCCAAGGAAAGTTTTTCGGGGATAGAATGCAAAATCCTCTTTACCGCCGACAAATACATCGCGCTCAACTTTTTTGCCGAACAATTCGGCAGCCCCTGTCATATTTAAGCTTGATCTCGGCGCCATATGCATAACCTCATGCCCAGCATTGGCCGCTTTAAAGAACATATGATAAACAACGAAAGTCACAGCAACACATACATAACCCGCTATGATTATGTAAGGTGAGAAAGCGACCCATAGCACAGCCATCGCGAAGCCAGATGCATCACCCATTGCGACATGAAACAATCCGTACACTATCCATGGAATCCCATAGAACGGAATAAACATAACCGGCGCCCACCAAACAAGGCGAACTATGAGAGGCTCTGGCTTTCCCTTGATATACCAAGAAGCCCACATTGCAAAAATCAGATAGGCCAAGGTTCCAAACCAAAGACCATAAGCCACGAACATGTTCTCAACGTTTTCCATGCCACGGCTCAAGATCTCTAGAAAAGGCAACGATAAAAAGAGAGCCGCTGGAATCCATATGGCCACCTGAAAAAAACGGTAGGTTGACTTATTCACTGGGCTACGCTCGGCTTATCTGGCATGGGCTCCTGCCATGGCCACATCCAACGTTCAGCGCTCGGATCAAGGCTAAGGAAAAAATCATTCCACTCAGCGATTGGATGGAATTCGAGTTTTTCCTTGTTCTGTTGTTTACGCTTTAATTCGTTCGCAATGAGACCATTGAAATTGCCATTATCATCCAGGCCAAGCCGTATGGCTGAGGCAATCATTGGGTATTTCTTGTCGCCCCACAGGGAGAACAATGCTGCTCCCTTGCGAACATGGACGCCCAAAAATATTGGGGTACCCGCAGCATCAACAATGAATGCCTCACAATTTGGAAATCCATCACCTGTCACATAGGTAACGACATCCATATGTTTGGCAATGCGATCAATCGTGATAATAAACTTGTAAGTAACATCCAGGCTAGGAACAAAAGTTACACCTAAGTTTCTCTTCAATTCTGCCGAGGGGAAAAATGCATGATTCTCACCAGCATATCCTCCATCGATATGCAGTGTCGTCACTGCCCCGGCCTCCTTCTTCATCGCTGGCCAAGCACCGCCTTTCGGTTTTAGAGCACCGTCGTAGCGAGTATGATCACCACCTATTTTTCCAGAGTCGTTTGACTCTGTTTCCATTTCAATTGTTTCTCCGGAAAGCGTATCTATTTTGAAGCGATGCCATATCCGTGAGGTAACTTCAGCTCCGACACCACCTGAAATCCCACTTGCGCCCAGGGAAAAGCCTCGGGCATCGCCTTCAAAATTCAACCCGCTCCAGCCAAAAGTCCTGCCGGGATGGAAAGAGCGTACGTTGAACTCGTAAAGGGCAAGTTTCGTTAGACTCAGGGTGACAACCTGCCCTGTACGCTGACTAGATGGCGTAGAGCTCGTACGTTTAATAATGTTGTCAGCCATGAGCGACACCTTCTGACTGCAATAGCGAAAGACTCAGCTTTTCTGCTTGTTTACCGGTGCTGATCAGTTTTGTGCGACCCGCTTCATCGGTGATGCCTTCATATACATCTCCACTACCGGTTTCGATACGGTAGCGATAATTGGAAGCAGGAATTCCCTCCTCGTCTTTGAGGACGAAGAACTCATCGAAATAACCTGGCATCGGGAGCAACGGAGCGAGCTCGGCGGGCGTATGGGCGCTACCAACAATCACCGTCCCCGACCCACTCACCACCACATTCCCATGGCTCCCCACACTCCCCACCACCGCCGCCGGCTTGCCGTTGATCAGTACGGTAGGAATCACCGCGCCAGCCATGGCGCCGCCGCAGGCGGAAGGGTCGCCTTGGCGGGCGGCCGGCAGGCTGTCGAACAGCACGTCGGGCGAGCCGGCAGCGATCGGGTTGGTGCCGTGACCGGGAATCGGGCAGGCGGTGGGATCGCTCAGGCGGGCGGCGGGTTTACCGGACATGTGAGGCTCCTGGGTTGACGTTGACCTGACCGCTGCCATCCAGGCTCGCGGAGAAACTGACCTGACGCTTGATGCCGTCCATTTCCAGCATGGCGTCGATGGCGAAGGCCTGACGCAAAGGGTCATGAGTGCGCGGCAGGGAAATCACGCGCACCTGGGTCAGACGGGGTTCGTACGCTTCGATAAAGCGTTCGATGGCGATACGCGCCTGCTGCAGCGAGTCGTGCAGCGATAAGCGCATATCGTTCAAATCGGGCAACCCGTAGTCGGGCAGCGTCTGCACGCTGCCCGCACGGGTGCTGAGCATCTTGGCCAGATGGGCAGCCACCGAGGCCATGGCGGCGACCTCGCGGCTCCAGCCGGCGCGTTGGCCAGCCTCACCACCGAGGCGCTCGAACAGGCTGCCGTAGGCCATGCGTGCTTACTCCTTGTCCAGCTTGCCGACCAGCGACAAGGTGAAGTCGGCACCCATGTACTTGAAGTGCGGGCGCACGTTCAGGCTGACGCGGTACCAGCCCGGCTCGCCTTCGACATCGCTGACGATGACCTGGGCGGCACGCAGCGGACGACGGCTACGCACTTCAGAGCTCGGGTTCTCCTGGTCGGCAACGTACTGGCGAATCCACTTGTTCAGTTCCAGCTCGAGGTCGGTACGCTCTTTCCAGGCACCGATCTGCTCGCGCTGCAGCACTTTCAGGTAGTGAGCCAGGCGGTTGACGATGAACATGTACGGCAGCTGGGTGCCCAGCTTGTAGTTCAGTTCGGCGTTCTTGCCTTCTTCGCTGATGCCGAAGAACTTCGGCTTCTGCGCCGAGTTGGCGGAGAAGAACGCGGCGTTGTCGCTGCCCTTGCGCATGGTCAGGGCGATGAAACCTTCCTCGGCCAGCTCGTATTCGCGGCGGTCGGACACCAGCACTTCGGTCGGGATCTTGGTCTCAATCTCGCCCATGCTCTCGAAGTGGTGCAGCGGCAGGTCTTCCACCGCGCCACCGCTCTGCGGGCCGATGATGTTCGGGCACCAGCGGAACTTGGCGAAGCTGTCGGTCAGACGGCTGGCGAAGGCGTAGGCGGTGTTGCCCCACAGATAGTGCTCGTGACTGTTGGCCACGTTTTCCTTGTAGACGAAGGTCTTCACCGGGTTGTCTTCCGGGTCGTACGGGTTGCGCAGCAGGAAGCGCGGTACGGTCAGGCCGACGTAACGGGCATCTTCCTGCTCACGGAAGCTCTGCCACTTGGTGAATTGCGGGCCTTCGAAGTGGTCTTTCAGATCCTTCAGATCCGGTAGGCCGGTGAAGGTCTCCAGGCCGAAGAATTTTGGGCCGGCGGCGGCGATGAACGGTGCGTGGGACATGCAGGCCACCGAGGCGACGTACTGCAGGGTCTTGACGTCCGGAGCGCTCGGATCGAAGAAGTAGTTGGCGATCAGGGCGCCGACCGGCTGGCCACCGAACTGGCCGTACTCGGCGGTGTAGATGTGCTTGTACAGGCCGGACTGCACGATTTCCGGGCTGTCTTCGAAGTCATCGAGCAGGTCCTGCTTGGAGGCGTTGAGGATCTCCAGCTTGATGTTCTCGCGGAAGTTGGTGCGATCCACCAGCAGCTTGAGGCCGCGCCAGGAGGATTCCAGGGCCTGGAACTGCTCATGGTGGAGGATTTCGTCCATCTGCCGGCTGAGCTTGGCGTCGATCTCCGCGATCATGCGGTCGACCATAGCCTTCTTCACCGGCTCGTTTTCGTTCTGCGGCTTGAGCAGCTCTTCGATGAAGGCCGACACGCCACGCTTGGCGATGTCGTAGGCTTCGTCGTCCGGAGTCAGCTTGGTTTCCGCGATGATGCGGTCGAGGATGCCGAGGTCAGCAGCGCTACGGCCGCCTTCTACTGCTGCGCTAGTCGTGCTCATGAATATGCGTCCTTGTCAGTGAAAATCAGGAATCGAGCTTGTCTTGTGCGGCCAGACCCAGCTCGCCGAGCACGCGGTCGCGCGAGTCGTCGTCGGAGAGCACGCTCTCGATGGCCTTGCGGAAAGCCGGAGCGTTGCCCAGTGGGCCTTTCAGGGCAACCAGGGCGTCGCGCAGTTCCATCAGTTTCTTCAGCTCCGGCACCTGGTCGACCAGGTTGGCCGGGTTGAAGTCCTTCATGGAGTTGATCTTCAACTGCACGGCCAGCTCGTCGTCAGTCTGCTCGTCCTGCAGGCGGTTCGGCACGGCGAAGGTGAGGTTCAGCTCCTGCTTGGCCAGCACTTCGTCGAAGCTGTTCTTGTCGATGCTGATGGGCTTGCGGTCTTCGATCTTGCGATCGTCGGCACGCTGAGTGAAATCGCCGAGCACCATGAGTTTCAGGGGCAGTTCGATTTCTTCCTGAGCGCCGCCGGTGGCGGGTTTGAAGGTGACGTTGATGCGTTCCTTGGGGGCTACCGAGCCTTCTTTGGCCATGGGTGTTCTCCTTTGCGTTGATGGCCCGGAGGCCTTGATTGGGCGTGTTGGCGCCTTACTCCAGCACCACCTCGAGGTCGAGGTGGCACAACCTGCGATAGATCTCGTCCTTGCTGTCGCGCACCGCATGGTTCTGCGGCAGGAGCTCGCAGCAGTTGTGCAGCAGACGCAGCACATCCAGAGCGAGATCGGGTTCCCACTCGCCAAGGCCGGAGGCCTGCAGCGTCTGGTCGAGCGATTCGAGTTGAGTCTTGGCCAGGTCGTACTTCTTCGCGGCGAAGCACAGGCGGGCCAGGGTCAGTTGCCAGAAGAAGCGTTCCCGACCGCCACGGGCGCGCGACATGCCTTCTTTGAGCTGCTGCACGGCGGTTTTCAGGCCGTCCTTGCGCAGGCCGGGGAGCACCTGCTGCAGCGCTTCTTCCCAGACCGGCGTGGCGCCCTGTTCACTGGCGGCAGGCTTCTTCTCAACGTCCGGAGCCTGCAGGTGCGGCAGCACGTGGGCACCGATCCACACGCGGGTTTCGGCGTCGGCGAAAGGCACACCGTCGTGAAAGCGCAGCTCGTCCAGGCCGGGAACACGTTGCAGGAACAGGGCGAGCTGGATTTCCACTTCGCGCATGGCCTGCTCGGCATTGAGCTCCTGCAGGCACTCCCAGACCAGGCGCTGGCCGTCGAGCCAGAACGGCGCACGGGCGATGCTGGCTTCGAGGTCGGCGAGCAAATCGGCATAGGCGCCCTGGGCGAAGCGCTCCTTGTAGGAGGCCAGCTTGTCGGCCGGTAGGCCGCGCAGGGCAGTGATGTGTTCGGCGTTGCGCTCGGGCAGCGACTCGATGGGCAGCCACAGCAGGGTGCGCGACAGGCGCAACGGCTTGAGATCGGTGGCCTTGTTCTTCAACCACCAGGCGCACAACGGACGGGCCGCGTCCTGCTGAGTACGCAGGGCCTTGTGCGCGTCCTTGTCGTTCTCGATGGGGCCGGTGCCGGTAATGATCTGGGTGGCGACCTGCTTGACCTGGGCGATGGCCGCGCCCACGGCACCCGGCTCAGCCTGGCCCTGGCTGGCGCGCTTGATCTGCTCGTCGAGGCGACGGCACAGCGGCAGCAGCAGCGGCGATTCTTCGCCGAGATGGCTCGACAGGCTGGCTTCCAGACCATGCAGGTGCTCGGCCAAGCGACGGAACAGCGGCAATTGCTCGCTGATCGGCACATGCTCGGCCAGCGCCTGCTCCAGCCGCGGTAGCAACCAGTTGAGGGCAGCGGCACGGGTTCGCGACTTACGCGGATGCAGTTCGTGCCAGTGGTGCTCGCAGAGGTAGTGCAGAAGGTTCAGACCGGCCTGCAGGCCGGCGAAGGATTCGCGCTGGAACAGCCCCCAGGTCAGCCAGGTGGCAGCGCGTAAATCCTTGGATTGCGTAGTGAGCAGGTTCTCGCTGCCGTCGCGCACCTTCTGCCAGTCGATAGCACCGGTTTCATGCAGGGACGATGCCTTGCCCAGCTCGGTTTCCAGCATTTCGTATTCGCTGGAATAGCGGACATCCTCACCGGCAAAGTTCCCCTCATTAATAGGAGATCTAGCCAAATTAAGATAATGCGCGGTCAGCTTGCTGGAGTACGTCATTCCATGACTCAACTATTAAAGTGGGCAACTTCCGCGAAATCTCATATCGCCGCTATGGCTTAGAAAAAACATCGCAGTGCGCAACTTTTTGCGCAGTTGTTTGTGCAACAAATTGCGCAAGATCCTTATAGGTCGGGCATCCTAGCCCCATGACCGGAGGTGAGCAACCGCCCAAAGTGTGAAACACCTAACATTCGTCGACATCTTTCAAATTATTACCGGAACGCTAGTGCCGACTATTTGTCCCGCACTTAGGACAAGTTGTTATCGATGTTTTGCGTTTCAGATAAGCCCTTGGATAGTTGTAAGAAATTACTTACTAGCAAATTAGTGGCGCATCACACTTACTGGCGCATTGATATTATTTTTTGTGATGCCAGCCACTGTCCAGAGAGCTGGCTTTATGCCAGGACAGCCAGCCAGCTCAGTGCCTGTCAGTTCAGCAGCGGCTCGCTGGACAGGCGCAACTCCAGCCGATGCCGCTCGTCGGCTTTCAGCTGCACGATGTCTTCCAGCACGTTGGCCGTCTCGATGCAAAGCATGTTCTGCCAGGCCTCGTCGGGGAACTGCGACAGGCGCTTGGCCTTGTCGACCCAGGGATTCCACAGCACAGCCGAGCGTGAACCACGAGCATCCAGATGGATGCGCCGACCCCAGCCCGGATCGACGATGCTCAGTCGCGCGGCGGTGTCGAAGTAGATGCGATCGGTCTCCGCATCGAACAGCAGCGCTTCCTGCTGACGCAGCTCCTGCCAGTCCTGCAAGGTGTCGATATAACGGCAGCCCTGCAGCCCCTCGACGCTGATTTGGCGCACGTCGCTGACGGCGAAGTAGCTGTGCAGCGCCTGGCTCAGGGTCAGCGGCTCCGTACCGCGATTATGGGTTTCCAGGCTCATGCCGAGATCGTCTGCCAGGCGCACGACGAAGGTCAGGCCGACATCCCTGGGCCAGCCCTCCAGCGGCTGAGCGCGTGTGTCGTAGGCAAACCGCAGGGTGACGGCGTCGTCCTCCTCGTCGATGCCCAGCAACTCCCAGTCCAATGCACGCACCAGGCCATGGGCCGACGCCTGCTCGAGGTGATAGTGCGCCTGCACGGCCTGCGGATTGCGGCGTAGATCTCCGAACCAGGGCCAGCACACCGGCACACCACCGCGCACGCTTTGGCCACGCTGATAGGCCGCATCCGGGCTTAGCCAGATCAGCGGCGGCTGCTCACCCTGCTGGTAACTGAGAATCTGCGCGCCCTGCTGGGCTACCAGCAATTCGCTGCCGGCAGCACGAATGCGCCAGCAGACCAGTTGATCCAGTTCCACGCGTTCGACTTGGGCGGTGCTCATGACGACCTCTCGTTGAGATAGATGACCAATAGTGTGACAACGCAAAAAGCAAAACGCCCATCACGAGGACGGGCGTTTTGCCAAACCAGCCAGCGAGACTTACTTGCCGTAGACCTGCTCCGGCAGCCAAGTGATCAGCCCTGGGAAGATATAGGCGATCACCAGCAGCAGAATCTGGATCAGGATGAACGGCACCACACCTTTGTAGATGGTACTGGTGGGAATGCTCGCCGGTGTCACGCCACGCAGATAGAACAGCGCGAAGCCGAATGGCGGAGTGAGGAAGGAGGTTTGCAGGTTGAGTGCGATCATCACGCCCAGCCAGATCGGATCGAGCCCCATGGCCAGCAGTACCGGCCCGACGATCGGCACCACCACGAAGGTGATCTCGATGAAGTCGAGAATGAAGCCGAGCAGGAAGATCACCACCATCACCAGGAAGAACGCACCGAGCACACCACCTGGCAGCTGGGCGAACACGTCCTCGATCAGCGCCTCACCGCCGAAGCCGCGGAACACCAGGGAGAACAGCGACGCGCCGATCAGGATCATGAAGACCATGGCACTGATTTCGGTGGTGCCGTAGGCCACCTCCTTGAGCTGGCCGAAGTTCAGCTTGCCCTTGCTGAAGGCCAGCAGCATCGCGCCTACGGCGCCCAGCGCTGCTGCTTCGGTCGGCGTAGCGTAGCCAGCCAGGATCGAGCCCAGTACCGCGCCAATCAGGATCAGCGGCGGAATCAACGCCCTGCCCAGCTTGCCCCACTCGATAGGGCCGAGCTCTTCTTGCGGCAGCGCCGGCAGTTTCTTCGGCTGCAGGATGGCGACGGCAATGATGTAGACGATATACAGGCCGACCAGCAACAGACCGGGCAGCAGAGCACCGACGAACAGGTCGCCAACCGAGACGGTCTTCGGCGAGAAGATGCCCATCTTCAGCTGCGCCTGCTGATAGGCGCTGGACATCACGTCACCCAGCAGCACCAGCACGATGGACGGAGGAATGATCTGCCCCAGGGTGCCGGTAGCAGCCAGAGTGCCGGTGGAAATGGCCGGATCATAGCCACGGCGCAACATGGTCGGCAGTGCCAGCAGGCCCATGGTCACCACGGTGGCACCGACGATACCGGTGGAAGCAGCGAGCAGGGCACCGACCACGCACACGGAGATGGCCAGGCCGCCACGCAGGGTGCCGAACAGACGCGACATGGACTCGAGCAGATCCTCGGCCACCCGTGAACGTTCCAGCATCACCCCCATGAACACGAACAGCGGCACGGCGAGCATCGTCTGGTTGTTCATGATGCCGAACAGACGGTTCGGCAGGGCGCTGAGGTAACCAGGATCAAAGGTGCCCGTGACGACACCGATGGCGGCGAACAGCAGAGAAACGCCAGCCAGGGTGAACGCTACCGGGAAGCCGGCCATCAAGGCCACGCAAATACTGACGAACAGCAGAATCGCCATCAACTCAGCCATGTTTCACCTCCGGAGCTGGCAGGCGACCGCTGAAGACGTAGATTGCCTTGATCAGATTGGAAATACCTTGCAGTACCAGGCTGACGACCAGTACCAGGATGATGCTTTTCTGCAGGTAGACGAACTTGAGGCCGCCAGATTCGCTGGACGCTTCGAAAGTCGACCAGGAGTTGCTGACGTAATCCCAACTGGCCCAACCGAGGAATAGCGCGACTGGCAGCAGGAACAGCAGATTACCGAAGATCTCGACCAGCGCCTGACGGCGGCCGCTGAACTTCTGGTAGAAGATGTCCACACGCACGTGTCCGTTGCGTTGCAGCACCCAGGCCGCTGCGCCCATGAACACCAGTGCGTGAGCGTACAGCACCGCTTCCTGCAGGGCAGTCGCGCCGATACCGAAACCGTAGCGCAGCACCACGACGATGGCTGTACCGATTACCAAAAATACCGTCAGCCAGGCGCAGGCCTTGCCGAACCAGCTGTTCAGCGCATCGATCAGATATGCAAGAGCGAGGGGAAATGAAGGCTTGTCGGACATAGTGAGTCCTTTATCGTTATGAGTAGGAGACAGGACAGCAAACCTGTTGGCTGCATATCACGCCGCCCGCGTCCTTATGGGCCGCAGGCCGGCGATTCTATGCAGGCTACTAGTATTGCAGCAATGCCCGTACAACTTTAGTCGTAGTAGCTAGGCTTGTAGGTCACGACCCCCTATGTTATTCACGCCCGGTCTGCCTTCGGCGATCCCGTGGTAAGACCAATACAACAAGAAGGAGCATTGCATGAAACGTCGCGACATACTCGCCGCAGCGGGCGTAGGCCTTGCAGCAACCGCACTGGCTGGCTGTAAAGAAGAAGCCAAAAGCGCCGCAGCACCTCAAGAGGGTTCGAGTTCTCAGACCTTCAACTGGAAGATGGTCACCTCCTGGCCGAAAAACTTCCCGGGCGTCGGCGTGGGGGCCGAGCGCTTCGCCAAGCTGGTCGATGAAATGAGTAACGGCCGCCTGAAGGTCAAGGTATACGCAGCCGGTGAACTGGTACCGGCCCTGGAAGTATTCGATGCAGTCTCTCGCGGCACCGCCGAGATGGGTCACGGTGCGCCGTACTACTGGAAAGGCAAGGTGCCGGCGGCTCAGTTCTTCTGCGCCTCGCCGTTCGGCCCGAATGCCCAGGAAATGAATGCCTGGCTGCACCGTGGCGGCGGTCAGCAGCTGTGGGAAGAGGTCTACAAACCGTTCGGCGTACTGCCGATGGCCTGCGGCAACACCGGCGTGCAGACCGCCGGCTGGTTCAACAAGGAAATGAACTCGGTCGACGACTTCAAAGGCCTGAAGATGCGTACCCCGGGTCTGGGTGGCGAAGTGCTGACCAAGATGGGCGGTACCGTGGTCAACATGCCGGCCGGTGAAATCTTCACCGCCATGCAGACCGGCGCCATCGACGCCACCGAGTGGATCGGCCCATACAACGACCTGGCCCTCGGCCTGCACAAAGCAGCCAAGTACTACTACACCCCGGGCTGGCAGGAGCCGAGCGTTCTGTTCGAACTGGACGTCAACATCAAGGCCTGGGAAACCCTGCCGCCAGATCTGCAAGCCATCGTTCGCGCGGCTGCTCGTGACGTCAACGGCGACATGCTCGACGATTACAACGCCAAGAACATGGAGGCCATGGAGCAGCTCAAGGCCGACGGCGTGGAAGTTCGCCGCCTGCCGGACGAAGTCCTGGCACGCCTGAAGGAAGTGGCTGCCGAGGTAGTCGATGCCAGCGCTGCGGCCGATCCGGCGGCAACCAAAGTCTGGGAACATCAGAAGGCCTATCTCAAGCGCCTGTACGAATACGCGGAAAGCAACGAGAAGGATATCTACAACATCCGCGGCTGACCGCTCAGGGCAAAACAAAACGCCGGCTTCTAGCCGGCGTTTTCGTTACTGCAATTCAGAAAGCGGTCAGCCTCGACGCGGCGGCACCGGACGAGTGCGGCCACTGCCGTCGATGGCGACAAACACAAATACCGCTTCGGTGACCTTGCGCCACTCGTTGGACAGCGGATCGTCGCTCCACACCTCGACCATCATCTGAATCGAACTGCGGCCGATCTCCAGCGCCTGGGTGTAGAACGAGAGCTGCGCGCCCACCGATACCGGAACCAGAAAGGCCATGCGATCAATGGCGACGGTCGCCACGCGGCCACCTGCAACCTTGCTCGCCATCGCGGTGCCCGCGAGGTCCATCTGCGACACCAGCCAGCCACCGTAGATATCACCGAAACCATTGGTCTCGCGCGGCAACGCGGTGATCTGCAGAGCGAGGTCGCCCTGGGGAATCGGGTCTTCCTGTTCGTAGTCGTTCATCGGTTCGAGACTCGCGGCGCGGTTGTTGTTCTGGGCGCGGAACCCGCATGGCACACGGGCGCAACGAGTATACCGACTGTGCAGTCGACGGGCGACCACTCTGGCGGGGCGCAAAACGCCACAGCCCATGCCCGGTCGGGCAAAACGCACGACCCGGCAAACCTCATTCGGGCAGTATGCCTACCACAAAACGCCATCACTAAATCGTAAGAGAATGATTTTAAAGGACTTTTAGTAAACAAAAAGTCTGGCACGGGTGCTGCACTACTCCTAGTACGTAACTGGTCATGTACCGGTTGCAATGCAGAAATAAGGAAGAGACGGATATGCCACACACCCGAGCCATCCGCCTCCCACGCAACAGGAGAACCGCCATGTGGATAGTTGCTCTGGTGCTCGCCACCCTGCTGCTTCTGCTCAGTCTGACGCTCGCAAGCGTTGTACTGATTGGCCAGACCCTGTGCGCAAGCCGCAATACCGCCGAGCTGGAGCTGCCTACGGGCGCCGCGCCCCAGCCTGTGGACCCGAGCAACGCGCAAGACCCCTGGCCTGCCTGGGCCATTACCCACTGATCCATCAAGGAGAAACACCATGCTTAGTTGGGCAGTCACTTTCCTGATCATCGCCATCATCGCCGCAGTACTGGGCTTCGGTGGTATCGCCGGCACCGCTGCAGGTATCGCCAAGATTCTATTCGTGGTGTTCCTGGTGCTGTTCATCGTCTCGTTTGTCATGGGCCGCCGCCCGCGCCTCTAGGGAGACATAGATGCAATCGATCCACGCCATTGCCGCCGCCCTGCTGATGGGCGGCGCCCTGGCGGCTCAGGCCGCCGACCGCGACGCCAGTTTCCATCCAGGCGAGCTGCTCACCAGCAACACCGAGTACCGTGAAGCCTGGCAGGATCTGGTGAAGAACGAAGAGCGCTTGCCGGACTGGCTGATCAACCTCAGCGGCCTGTCCACTCCCATGCAGACAGTGGAAGCCGATAGCGATCGCTATCTGGTTGGCCAGATCTGCGAAGCGAACAGATGCTTCAATCAGCGCGCCTATGTCGCCTTCGAATGGGAAGACGACGATGCCTACGCGCTGTATGTGCAGGTACCGGATGGCCTGCCGGAAGACCGCGCGCCAAGCGAGCATGCCAGCCTGCGTTGGCTGGGCGAGCCGGACGAGGAAATCCAGCAGATGCTGATGGAACAGCTGCGCAGCGATCCCAACTGGTATTGAGTGACGGCAGTTTGCCGGCTGTCCCACAGACACCGCCGGCACGTTATCATCCCCCGCCATAACGGCATGCCCTCCTTCATCTGGCGCTTTGCGCCATCTTCTTCCTCAGGGAGAAGGCGATCAGGGAAGGCTTCGCTTGCCAATCTAGGGGGATCGCAATGCTCAACGGCCTGTGGCTGAGCTTTTTTCTGCTGGGAGCCGCTGCCGCTCTGGCACGCTGGCTGATTGGCGGTGATGCAGCCGTATTCGGCGCCATGGTCGAAAGCCTGTTCGCCATGGCCAAGCTCTCGGTGGAGCTGATGGTGGTGCTGTTCGGCACCCTGACACTCTGGCTGGGGCTACTGCGCATCGCCGAGAAGGCCGGGCTGGTCGATCTGCTCGCACGCATGCTGGGCCCATTGTTCGCCCGCCTGATGCCTGAAGTGCCACGCGGCCATCCAGCGTTGGGGCTGATCAGCATGAACTTCGCCGCCAATGGCTTGGGTCTGGACAATGCAGCCACGCCCATTGGTCTCAAGGCCATGCGCGCCTTGCAGGATCTCAACCCCAGCGCCACCACGGCGAGCAATGCACAGATCCTGTTCCTGGTACTCAATACCTCCTCACTGACCCTGCTGCCGGTATCGATCTTCATGTACCGCGTGCAGCAAGGTGCTGAAGATCCCACCCTGGTATTTCTGCCGATCCTGCTGGCGACCAGCGCGTCGACCCTGGCAGGCCTGCTGGCGGTATCGGTGATGCAACGCCTGCGTTTGTGGGACCCGGTGGTGCTGGCCTACCTGATTCCTACCGCGCTGCTGCTCGGCGGCTTCATGGCCCTGCTCGCCGGCATGAGCGCCACGGCGCTGGCGGCGCTGTCATCGCTGCTCGGTAACCTCACCCTGTTCGGCTTGATCCTGATGTTTCTGGTGGTTGGCGCGCTGCGCAAGGTGGCGGTGTACGAGAGCTTCATCGACGGTGCCAAGGAAGGCTTCGACGTGGCCAAAAGCCTGCTGCCGTATCTGGTCGCCATGCTCTGCGCCATCGGCGTTCTGCGCGCATCCGGCGCGCTGGATTTCGGCCTCGACGGCATTCGCTGGCTGATCGAAGCGCTGGGCTGGGATACCCGCTTCGTCGATGCTCTGCCCACTGCGCTGATGAAACCCTTCTCCGGCGGTGCCGCACGCGCCATGCTGATCGAAACCATGGAGAACTTCGGCGTCGACAGCTTCCCGGCGCTGGTTGCGGCGACGGTGCAGGGCAGTACCGAAACGACGTTCTACGTGCTGGCGGTGTACTTCGGGGCGGTCGGCCTGCAGCGCGCCCGCCACGCCGTGGGCTGCGCCCTGGTCGCCGATGCTGCCGGGATCATCGCCGCCATCGGCGTGTGCTACTGGTTCTTCGGCTAATCGCTGCGAAGTCAGGGCCGCTCAGTCGGCGCCAAACCCCAGTTTGTCGCTCGCCCAGCTCAGCAACGGATCGCTGTGCTGGTATTCGCGCAACGCCAACAGCTTGGGCGCGATGAATGCCTCGAAGTCCTCGGCCTGTTCGAAGTACACCCCGGTGAAAATGGTGAACATCGACTTGTTGCCGACCGTGGCATAGAACAGGTTGCCCACCGGCTCACCGTCCTGGGTCAGCAGCTTGAGGCTGGCGCGGCTGGCCAGCTTGGTGTCCAGCGGCAGATCCTGTTGCACCAACCCGCTGTCACGCAGGCCGAACGAGGCGCCGAACGTCTCGGCGTAGCTGGTCATCAAGGCATCACCGGCGCGCGGGTAGAGAGAGACACCGCTGTAGAGGTAGAACCAGTCGCTGCCCTCGCTCTCGAAACTGAGGTCGATGCTGCGCGCAGCGTAGGTCACCAACTTCTCGTAGCGCCCCTCATCCGGGGCCTCGTAAGCGGCGAAATCCTCGCCACTGAGCAGCAGTCGGCGCTCCTCGGCGAGAGGCGGTTCGTTGTCGACGCAGCCCGCGAGTGCGAGCAGGCTGAGCAGCAGCACGAGTCTGAACATGGCATTCCTCCCTGAATTGGCCCGCGCAGCTTGCCCGAACCGAGCACACCTCGCCAGCGACAGCCCTCGTCGCTGTGCGCGGTGCCACAGCCTTGCGCCTGAGTGCCTGTCAGCTACCGCTCAGGCGAAAGCCGACCTTGAGCGTGACCTGATAGTGCCCCACCTTGCCATTCTCGATATGGCCACGGGTGTCGATCACCTCGAACCAGTCCATGTTGCGCACGCTCTTGGCGCATTCGGCCAGGGCATTTTCGATGGCTTCCTCGATGCTGGTGCGCGACGAGCCGACGATCTCGATCTTCTTGTAGGTGTGGTGAGTGGACATGACGGACTCCTGAGTGGTGAAGGTTCTTGTTCAGACTAGCCCGCCCCGTAGAAGTGTCATCTGTCGCACCCTTATCCGGCCTGCTGGAAAGCCGCCACGGGCTTTCCAGCGCCTGGGCTGGCCTCAGAAGTCCACCTGGTAGCCCAGGGTGAAGGTGCGCCCACGCCCCTTGAAGTTGTAGTCGTTGGCGATACGTGCCGACTGCGAGTAGTAGGTGAAATAGTCCTCGTCGAGCAGGTTGTCGATGCCCAGCGACAGGCTACCCACCGGCAGGCGGCGGCTGACGCTGGCGGAGAGCAGGGCGTAGCCATCGAATTCCAGGCGCGGGTCGTCGAAGCTGCGGCTGACGTAGTAGTTGTATTGCAGGTAGCTCGACCAGTCGTCGTTCCAGTTGGCTTGCCAGCCCAGGCTGTACTGGTCCGGCGAGATGTTCAGGCCGGTCAGGCGAGTATCCACCTTGCCGTCGCCATCGGTGTCGGATTTACCCTGGCTGTGGGCGTAACTGCCGCGCAGGCTGTGGCGGTCATCGATATGCCAGTTGCCGGTCAGCTCGTACCCCTGGATCTCCACTCGCTCGCGGTTGGCGATGTAGTTGCCGTCGCTGTTTACCGACAGGCGCTCGCCGACGCTGGAGAAGGACTCGTAATAGCTCAGTTCCATGTCCACGCGGTCGAAGTTCAGACGCAGGCCCACTTCACGCGAACGGGTGACGATCGGCTCCAGCTCCAGCAGGCTTTCCACCTCCAGCCCCGGTTCGTCCAGCCCGCGCAGCACACGACCGATGTCAGGCATGCCGAAGCCTTCGGAGTAGCCGCCGTAGAGCTGTGCCCAATCGGTGGCCTGATAGGTGAAGCCGTAGTTGCTCAGGGTTTTGCCGAACGACACCTTGCCGCCGGTGACGCTCACCCCACCGGCGTTGTTGGTGCCCCACACGGTGCGGAAGTCATCCACGTCGAGCTCGGAGTGCTCGCGGCGCACGCCAGCCATCAGGGTCAGCTTGTCGGTCAGGTGCAGGTCGCCCTGGAGGAAGCCGGCCTGGTTGTCGTAGGTGGACGGCGGCACGTAGCTACGATTGGTCTGTACCAGCACCTGCTCACCCTTGTCGCGCATCAGGTCGACGCCACCGGTCAGATCCAGCAGACCATCGAACAGGCCTTTGCGGCGCAGGGTCAGCTTGCCACCCCACTTCTCCGAGTCACTGCGGCTTTGCTCCCACAGGGTGCCGACCGGCGCGATGCTGGGGTCCTGGAAGGTCGCTGAGATCAACGCGCCGAACTGGCCACGGTAGCGCTGGTGATAGAGCTGCACGTCGAGCACGTTGCCGTACAGGTCCTGATTGCTGTAGCTGAAGGTGTACTGGCGGTTCTCGTTGAACGCAGGGTCGCCCTGCGGATCGCCCTTGCGCGCAGTGGTGGGAATACCGGCGGCGCGGTTGCCGAGTACCGGCACGTAGTCGTTGTTGCCCTTGAGCTCGTAATGGTTGGCACTGAATTGCAGGTGCTGCACCTCGTCGATCCAGTAGCCGAGCTTGAACATCAGATCGTGGTCGCGGGTGTCCTGGATCTCGCCCGGGTAGGCGACGCCAATCAGCTCATCGTTGGCATCGTAGAACGCACCGCGCTCCTGCCAGGTGGCACCAAACAGCGTCTCCCAGTTACCCTGCTGGGCGCTGAACCGGTAGTTCATCTTGTAGCTCAGGCCATCCTTGCTGAAGCGGTCGTCGCTCTCCAGGCTGACCCCGGCGTGCTGGCTGACGCCGTTACCTTCAGGCCGACGGCTGATGAAGTTGACGATGCCGCCGGTGGCGCCGCCGCCGTGCTCGGCCGAGGCGCCATGAATCACCTCGATGCGCTCGATCTGTGCCAGGTCGATGGTGTAGCTGCTGCGCCCGTCGTTGCGGATCGAACTGGCTTGCGGCACGCCGTCGACAAGAAACTGAGGGGTGCGCCCACGCAGCGTCTCACCGGCATTGGACATCTTCTGCCGACTCGGCGAGTAGGACGGAATCAGGTTGCTCAGCACCTGCCCTGGGTCGCTGCTCAGCGCCAGCTGCTGCTCGATCTGCTGGCGATCGATGACGGTCACGCGCTGCGTGGTCTCGCCCACTGCACTGTCACTGCGCAGAGTGCTGACGGTCATCGCTTCCAGCTGCAACACATCACTACCCAGCTTACTTGGCGCGGGCAGCGCTTCGAGGCCGTAGACCCCCTCGGCCTGGCGCACCGCGCGCAAGCCACTGCCCTGCAGCAGACGGGCAAAGCCATCCTCGACCTGATAGGGGCCCTGCAGACCCGGGCTGCTTTGCCCCTGCAGCGCGCTGGCATCGAACGACAACGCCACGCCGGCGGCGCTGGCATAACGGTTGAGCACCTCGGCCAGCGGGCCGGCAGCGATGTCGAAAACCTGTGTCTGCACGGCAGGCTCGGCGGGTGCAGCGCTGGCCAGCGGCACGGCCAGCGCCAGGCCGGAACAGAGCAGGGCAGTTTGCACAGCGAGGGTTAGCGAATGCAGGTTGCAGCGAGGTTGACGCATGGATTTCCCCTGAGAACGAAAGGCCTGTAGCCGAGATGTCAGGAGGGCCGATCCAGTCGAGAAAAAAGTGCAAACGACAATGAATATTTTTGCTAATTAAACCTTTGGCACCAGCGTTACCCAGTAATCGCTGCGCCTAACCACACGCAGCGGGAAGCTGTGTTCAAGTGCCGCCAGGGCACGATCGGTATCGGCCAACGGGAAGCTGCCGGACACCTTCAACCCGGCCAGGGACGGGTCGATACGCAGCACGCCATGGCGATAGCGCGCCAGTTCGGCGATCACCTCACCCAGCGGCTGATCCAGCGCGATCAGGCTGCCCTGCGTCCAGGCCGTCGTGGCGGCATCGTTGGCACGCGGCGCCCCGAGTCGTTCGGCATCGAAATGCAATTGCTGCCCGGCAAGCAGCGTCTGCATGGCTTGCAGATGCCGCAGCGGCGCGACCTCCACCCGCTGCTCCAGCACCGCAACGCGACAGCCCTGCTCATCGCTGCGCACGCAGAACCGCGCGCCCTCGCTGCGAACCACGCCGTGACGGGTTTCCACCAGCAAGGGGCGGGCTTCGTCGAGGCTTTGGATCAGCGCCTCGCCACTGACCAGGCGCAACAGGCGGCGCTGCCCATCGACATGCCATTGCGCGGCGCTGGCCGTGCCCAGCATCAGCTGGCTGCCATCGCTCAACTGCCATTGGCGGCGCTCACCCACGGCACTGCGGTAGTCGGCCAGCCAGTAGCGCCGCGTATCGCTGTGCCAGGCGAACCAACCCAGCGGCAGCGCCAGGCCGACCAACGCCAGGCTGCCAAGCAGGTGGCGCCGGCCATGGTCGACGCCACGCAGGGTCGACGAAGCAATGGGGCCGGGCAGCAGGCCCAGTTGTTCACGCAGTTGCTCGATCTGCTGCCAGGCCTGGCGATGAAGCTCGTCGGCGTCGTACCAGCGCTGCCAGGCCTGCTGCTCATGGGCATCGTTGTCGCCGGCGCACAGCCGCGCGTACCAGCTGCTGGCGGCCTTGAGCGCCGCGCGCTGCGCCTCGGTCACGGCTGCCAGCCTGCCTGCAGCAGGCAGCAATGCTCCACGGCGCGGGCCATGTAGGTGTTCACGCTGCGCAGGGAAATACCCAGCCGCGCGGCAATCTGCGCGTAGGTGAGGCCGTCGAGCTGGGACAGGATGAATACCTCACGCACCGTGCGGCCGAGGCCGGCGAGCAGGCGGTCGACCTCCATCAGCGCTTCGAGGAGCAGCGCCTGATGCTCGGCGCTGGGGTGTTCGGCCTGCGGCTGATTGGCCAGCGCTTCGAGATAGGCTTGCTCCAACGAGCGCCGACGCAGGAAATCGACCATCAACCCACGCGCCACGGTGGCCAGGTAATCACGTGGCTCACGAATGCTCGCCGCATTGCCGGCGCGCAGCAGACGCACGAAAGTGTCCTGCGCCAGATCGGCGGCATCGCAGCCGTTGCCCAGACGCCGACGCAGCCAGCCTTGCAGCCAGTTGTGATGGTCACGGTAGAGGGTGTGCAGCACCTGGGCGTCGGCGGGCATAGCGCGATTTCATATCAAATGACAATGAATTGCATTGTCATCCGTACCTCATCGACTTGGCAACACCGCCGGCGCTACGTCAGCTCGCGCCTCAGCCACTGCGCCAGGCGCTCGCTGCGGGGGTCGGCGCGACGCGTCCACAGCGCCAGGCAGCCCGTGGTTTCGACGAAGCCCCAGGGCGCGAACAGGCGGCCAGCACGCAGGTCGTCAGCAACCAGCGTTTGCGGCGCAATGGCCACACCGAGACCCGCAGCGGCAGCCTCCAGCAGATAGTAGAGATGCTCGAAACCCTGGCCCTGCTGCAGTCGCTCGGATGCCAGCCCTTGGGCACGGGCCCACTGCGGCCAGGCCTGCGGGCGCGAGGTGGTGTGCAGCAGTGGCTCAGCGTATAGCGCATCGGCGGTGGCCGAACTCAACTGCGCGTGGTTGGCATAGCGCGGGCTGAGTACCGGACCGATACGCTCGGGCGCCAGCTCGAAGACCTGCATGTCGCTCGGCCACGGCGGATCGGCAAACAGCAGAGTGGCGTCCACCTCGGCGCTGCGCGGGTCCAGCTCGCCCTGGCTGGCCGACAGTTGCAGGCGCAGTTCGGGCAGCTCGCGCTGCAGGCGATCCAGGCGCGGGATGAACCAGCGCGCCAGCAGGCTGCCGGGGCAGCCAAGGACGAAGGGGCGCTCTTCGGTTTCACGGCGCAAATCAGCACAAACGCTACTCAGACGCTCGAAGCTCTCAGTGGTGACATCACGCAGGCGCAAGCCGGCATCAGTGAGTTTTACGCCACGCCCGTCCTTGTCGAACAGGCTAACACCGAGCTGTTCTTCCAGGGCACGAATCTGCCGGCTGATCGCACCGTGGGTGACATGCAGCTCCTCACCTGCCTTGCTGATACTTTGCAGGCGTGCGGCGGCCTCAAAGGCGCGCAGAGCGTTGAGCGGGGGCAGTTCTCGGCTCATGGTTATGTGACTTTTTCTGACGTGTTACTGCAATCTAATCGCTTTTCACCGCGTCGGCCAGCGGTAGAATGGCCCCATCACCCACTCGCCCTGCCAGCCCAGTGCTGTCGACAAGGAGCACGCCATGACCTCATTTCGCACCGGCCCCGACGCTCGCGGCCTGTTCGGCCGCTTCGGCGGTCAGTTCGTCGCCGAAACCCTGATGCCGCTGATCAACTCGCTGGCCGCCGAATACGAGAAGGCCAAGAACGATCCGGCCTTCCTCGAAGAACTGGCCTACTTCCAGCGCGACTACATCGGCCGCGCCAGCCCGCTGTACTACGCCGAGCGACTCTCCGAGCACTTCGGCGGAGCGAAGATCTACCTCAAGCGCGAAGACCTGAACCACACCGGCGCGCACAAGATCAACAACTGCATCGGCCAGATCCTCCTGGCCAAGCGCATGGGCAAGCAGCGCATCATCGCCGAGACCGGCGCCGGCATGCACGGCGTGGCCACCGCCACCGTGGCTGCGCGCTTCGGCATGCAGTGCGTGGTGTACATGGGCACCACCGACATTGATCGCCAACAGGCCAACGTCTTCCGCATGAAACTGCTCGGCGCCGAGGTGATCCCGGTCACCGCCGGCACCGGTACCCTCAAGGACGCCATGAACGAGGCCCTGCGCGACTGGGTGACCAACGTCCACAACACCTTCTACCTGATCGGCACCGCCGCCGGCCCGCATCCGTACCCGGCCATGGTGCGTGACTTCCAGTCGGTGATCGGCAACGAAGTGCGTGAGCAGATTCTCGAGAAGGAAGGGCGCCTGCCCGACTCGCTGGTGGCCTGCATCGGCGGCGGCTCCAACGCCATCGGCCTGTTCCACCCGTTCCTCGATGACCAAGGCGTACAGATCGTCGGCGTCGAGGCGGCTGGCCATGGCGTCGACACCGGCAAGCATGCGGCGAGCATGGCTGGCGGCGCGCCGGGCGTACTGCACGGCAACCGCACCTTCCTGCTGCAGGACGAGGACGGCCAGATCACCGATGCCCACTCGATTTCCGCCGGCCTCGACTATCCCGGCGTTGGCCCGGAACACGCCTGGTTGCACGAGATCAAGCGCGTCGAATACGTGCCGATCAGCGATGACGAAGCCCTCGAAGCCTTCCACCACTGCTGCCGCCTGGAAGGCATCATCCCGGCCCTGGAAAGCGCCCACGCACTGGCCGAAGCCTTCAAACGCGCACCGAAGCTGCCCAAGGATCACCTGATGGTGATCAACCTGTCCGGTCGTGGCGACAAGGACATGCAGACCGTGATGCACCACATGCAGGACAACCAGGAGAAGCACGCATGAGCCGCCTGCAGAACCGTTTCGCCGAACTGAAAGCGGAAAACCGCGCCGCGCTGGTGACCTTCATCACCGCTGGTGATCCCGACTACGCCACCTCGCTGAGCATCCTCAAGGGCCTGCCGGACGCTGGCGCCGACGTGATCGAACTGGGCATGCCGTTCACCGATCCGATGGCCGACGGCCCAGCCATTCAGCTCGCCAACATCCGCGCGCTGGCCGGCAAGCAGGGCATGCAGCAGACACTGCAGATGGTTCGTGAATTCCGCCAAGGCAACCAGAGCACGCCGCTGGTGCTGATGGGCTACTACAACCCGATCTTCGTCTACGGCGTCGAGCGTTTCATCGCCGACGCCAAAGAGGCCGGTGTCGACGGCCTGATCGTGGTCGACCTGCCGCCGGAGCATAACGACGAGCTGTGCGAGCCGGCGCAGAGCGCGGGTATCGACTTCATCCGCCTGACCACGCCGACCACCGACGACGACCGCCTGCCCACCGTGCTGGCTGGCAGCTCCGGCTTCGTCTACTACGTGTCGGTCGCGGGTGTCACCGGTGCAGGTGCGGCGACCATGGATCACGTCGAGGAAGCCGTGGCGCGCCTGCGTCGCCACACCGACCTGCCGGTGTGCATCGGCTTCGGCATTCGCACTCCGGAGCACGCCGCCGAAGTGGCCAAGCGCGCCGAAGGCGCGGTGGTCGGCTCGGCACTGATCGACAAGATCGCCGAGGCGAAAAGCCCGCAGCAGGCCATCGACGGCGTGCTCGGCCTGTGCCGCGAGCTGGCCGAAGGGGTGCGTGGCGCGCGTCGCTGACCCGCTCTCTGGCATACGAAAAAAGCCGCTGACGGAGCAATCTGTCAGCGGCTTTTTCGTATGCATCTCGCGCCTATGACTCGGCGGCCTTGAGCGAGCGCAGCGATCCCCGGGAATTGTCTGATGAAAGAAAAAAGCATACGCCCGCATTTAGCGGGCGTTTGTGGGTGGGCCGGGGTTATTCCAGGCCGTATTGCTCCAACTCGCTGTCATCGTCCTCCAGGCCAGTCATGCCCGGAGCGCTGCCCATGGCGAAGGCCATGAACTCTTGCACGCTCATGACCTTGCCATTGAAGGTCACCTTGTCATCGGCGTAGGCCAGCGAGCCGCGCAGGGCATTGCCATCTTCCACTACCCACTGCGAGGCCAGCGCCATGCCGCTGAACATCTCGGTCATCATTTGCGCCTGCTGGGCAATGGCTTGCGAGTCGACATCGCCACTGGCTGCACCTTCCAGAGTGCCCTGAACCGTAGCCAGGTCGCTGATCACCGCCTTGTCCAGCTTGATATCGGCCTGCAGCGTAGCCAGTGCGCTCTGTGCCATTTCCTGCGGGCTGCTGGCATCTTCTGCCGGCTTACGCAGGCTGAACGACAACGCGGCCTTGCCTTCGCCGCTGGCAGTGTTCAGCGAGAACTCGTCCAGGGCTAGCACCGGAGCACCTTCCAACAGGGCCAGGGCGAGACCTTTGAATTCTTCCTCGGTGTCGCTGCCGGCCTCCTGGCCTTCCAAGCTGCTCAGTAACAGCTGGTTATAGGCGTCCTTGAGCGCCTTGAACGCGACCTCGTCGAGGTGGCGGGCGCTGACGGCCAGCTTCACGCCGCCAACGCTCTGCTCCTGCACCCGCACCAGACCAACGCGATAGGCGACGGTCTGATCCAGGCTGCTGCCGTTTTGGGTCAGGGCTTCTTCGATCACTGCGTCCTGCAGTTCGATCTGCTGATCCGACGAAGACTGGATCGTCACGCGCTTGATCGTGGCCGAGCTGGGGCCCAAGGCAAAGCCGTTGGCGTTTTCCTGTTTGTCGGCCTGCAGGCTGAGGTCACGCAGCTGCACGCTGACCGGACCACCGCTGTCGCTCTCGGCGAAGTTGAAATCCATCTCGGCCAACTGCCCGCTGGCGCTGATGTGCTTCCTGTCGCTGGAGCCGCTGAAGTCCATGCTGGCCGGGGACGTGCGCAGGGTGCCTGCGGCGTGAGTGTGCTGCAGCGCAGCCAAGTCGATGCGACCACTCTGGCTCTGGTCGTAGTTCAGCGCGACTTCACCGGTGAGCGGCGATTTGCCACCGGCCGCTTCGAACAGCGGCGCGGTCAGCTCATTCTGCTCCAGGCTGAAGTGGCTCTGCGCCATGACCGGGGCGAGCTTGCCGGCTGCCAGCCGCGAGGGCGGAAACGGCCCGTGCTCGAGGTTGTCGCTAAAGGCCAGGGTCAGCGGCGCCGCGTCGGCGTCGACAGAAAAACTGAGGGTGTAGCGAGCACGGCTGGAAAAGATGCCCTGCTCGAACTCGACCAGTTGCATCTGGCCCTTGAGGTACGGTGCCTCCTGCGCCAGCGAGGCGTTGGCCTGGCTGATGGCAGCGTGCAGTTGCTGTTCGACCAGCGTGCCGGTGTACCAGGCGCCGGCAACGGAGGCGCCGACGATGGCGAGGGGAATGGCAATGGCCAGGGTGATCTTGTTCATGCTGAGTCCTTGCGTGTGTGGCCGTACGGGCGCGTCCTGTCGACCGATTTTGCGTTGGGCGGCGGATCTTAACAGGCGCATTGCCACCACTCCACAGGGTGAGGTGATAGCGATCACAGTTGGCAGCAATTGCCGCCAGGCGTCGATTCTGCGGCCACGCCCGGTCGGTCGTTCAGCGACTCAGTGCTCCGAGCCGCCACGCTTGAGCAACTGCTTGCAGCGCTCGGACAAGTGCACCACACGAAGATGTTTGCCCGCACGCTCGTAGCGCTCGCGCAGTGTCTTCAGCGCAGCGATGGCGGAGTAGTCGACGAAGCTCAGGTGGCGGCAGTCTAGGGTTACCTGCTGCGGGTCATCAGCCGGCTCGAATTGCGCCAGGAAGGTGGTGCAGGAGGCGAAGAACAGGGTGCCGTGGGCGCGGTAGAGCTTGCTGCCGTCGGCCTGCATATCGCTGTCGGCATACAGTTCACGGGCGTGCTGCCAGGCGAAGTTGAGCGCGGCGATGACGATACCGCAGAGCACGGCGGTAGCCAGGTCGGTGGCGACGGTGATGGCGGTCACCGCGACGATCACCAGCACATCGTTCGCCGGCACCTTGCCGGCGACGCGCAGCGAGCCCCAGGCGAAGGTCTGCTGCGCCACCACGAACATCACGCCGACCAGCGCCGCCAGCGGGATGCGCTCGATCAGCGGCGAGAGGAACAGCACGAAGAGCAGGATCATCACCCCGGCGACCACGCCGGACAGTCGCCCGCGGCCGCCGGAGCCAAGGTTGATCACGGTCTGACCGATCATCGCGCAGCCACCCATGCCGCCGAATGCGCCGGAAACCATGTTGGCCGCGCCGAGGGCGACACATTCGCGATCCGGGTGGCCGCGCGTGGCAGTGATTTCGTCGGTGAGGTTCAGGGTCAGCAGGGTCTCCAGCAGGCCGACCAGGGCCATCAACACGGCGTAGGGGGCGATAATGATCAGGGTGTCCAGCGTCCAGGGAATGTCCGGCAGCACCAGGCTCGGCAGTCCGCCGGCGATCTGCGCCATGTCGCCCAGGGTGTGCGTGGGCAGATCCAGCAGATAGACCAGCGCACCGATGCCGAGGATCGCCACCAGCGCCGGCGGTACGGCGCGGGTCAGGCGCGGCAGCAGGTAGACGATGAGCATGGTCAGCGCCACCAGACCGAGCATCAGGTACAACGCGTTGCCCTGTAGCCAGTGGCCGTCATGCTGGAAGTGCTCGAACTGGGCCAGGGCGATGATGATCGCCAGGCCGTTGACGAAACCCAGCATCACCGGATGCGGCACCATGCGGATCAGCTTGCCCAGGCGCAGCAAGCCGAACGCCAGCATGATCAGGCCACCGAGCAGCACTGTGGCCAGCAGGTACTGCACGCCGTGCTGCACCACCAGGGCGACGATCACCACCGCCATCGAGCCGGCGGCGCCGGAAATCATCCCCGGCCGGCCACCGAACAGGGCGGTGAGGCTGCAGATGATGAAGGCGCCGTACAGGCCCATCAGCGGGTTGACCTGGGCTACCAGGGCAAAGGCGATGCACTCGGGCACCAGGGCGAAGGACGAAGTCAGGCCGGCCAGCAGGTCAGCGCGTAGGGAGGCGGGTTTCATGGCGAGGTAAGCGGATGGAGAAGGGGCGCGCATGGTAACGCCCGAGCCCACCGCCGTCATGCACCTGCGCTGAGTTCTGCCGCGCAAGGGCTGGCCTTGCGCGGCAGACGGCCGATCAGGCCAGAATCAGCGATACAAGGCGCACAGCGGCTCGATCTTGTCGCCTTTGACGTAGGAGAAGCTCAGTTTGTGGCCTTCGATCTCCATGCCCAGCTCCATGGTCTTGGCATTGAACGCCAGTACCTGCAGATCGAAGCTCTGGTAGGGCGAGGTGATGTGGATCGTCTGGCCATCCTCGCTGAGGCGATAGTCAGAGACTTCCACCTCCCGATCGCCCGGCTCTGCGCAATTGAACGGATGCAGGTCGCTCTTGCCATCGGCCTTGAACTCCACCACGTTGGCGATGCCATTGTTCAGCGGTGTCATGGCCCAGATGCCGAGCAGTTGCTCCTGGCTATCGACCTTGGCGGCGTTGGCCAAGGCGTTCGCGCTCGAGGCAACGGCAAGCAGGGAGACGAATAGCAGTTTGCTCATGGGATTTCCTTATCAGGTAATGGAGCACGCTCACAGCGAACGAGCGGCGCAGATGCTACTGACTTTCAGGTGCTTTGTGGGCACGGATGACGCAGATGCCACCTCGTCGATCACCGGACAATCGCCACGAAAAAGCCGCTGAAGGGTCGTCCTCCAGCGGCTTTATCATCGCCTGTCAGTGACCGTGCGCCGGGCTTTGCTCTGCGTGCGACTGAGCCGGGGCGAACTTGGAAAGGACGTGGTCCTTCATCCCGCGTGCCAGTTCTTCCTCATCGAAGAACACCTCGCCGAAACCTTCGCGGCGGAAGATTTCCACCGCATCGGCGCTGTGCGTACGGATCACGACTTCTACCTGCGGGTTCAGCGCCCGCGCAGTTTCGACCATGCGCTGCACGTTCAGCGGATCGGGCGTGGCGATCACCAGCATCGATGCCTTGGCGATGTGCGCCTGGATCAGCGTACCCGGCTCGGCCGAGTCACCGCTGACCGCGGCGATGCCCTGACCACGGATCTGCTCGACCCGCTCGCGATTCTGCTCGACCACGACGAAAGGAATGCCGCGCTCCAGCAAGGCCTTGGTAATACGTCGGCCGACTCGGCCGTAGCCAACCACCACCACTTGCCCCTCGAGGTACTTGCGCTCGGTGCTGGCCGGCAGCACCGCCAGCGGGTCTTCACGGAACTCAAGGCGTCGAGCCAGAGCTGAACGTCGCAGAGCCAGCTCTTTGATCGGTTTGATGCAGGCAAACACCAGCGGATTGAGGGCAATCGAGATCAGCGCGCCAGCCAGCACCAGGCTCATGCCCTCAGCCGACAGCAGGCCCAGGTCCTTGCCCAGCCCAGCGAGGATGAAGGAGAACTCGCCGATCTGCGCCAGACTCGCCGCCACGGTCAGGGCGGTGCTCAGGGGATAACGGAAAGCCAGAACCAGTAGCGCAGCTGCCAGGCCCTTGCCGACGATGATGATGGCCACCACGGCCAGAACACGCAGCGGCTCTTCGATCAGCACGGCCGGCTCGAACAACATGCCAACCGAGACGAAGAACAGCACCGAGAAAGCATCACGCAGCGGCAGCGACTCTTCAGCCGCACGGTGCGAGAGATCCGACTCGCGCATCACCGTACCCGCGAAGAAGGCGCCAAGCGCGAAAGACACATGAAACAGCACCGCTGCGCCATAGGCGATGCCAATGGCGGCGGCAACCACGGACAGTGTGAACAGCTCGCGCGAGCCGGTCTTGGCAATCTGCAGTAGCAACCAGGGCAGCACGCGGCGCCCGACCACCAGCATCAGTGCGATGAAAATAGCCACCTGCAGCAGCGTCATGCCCAGCACCTGCCACAGCGGCGTGCCGATATCGGCACCGACTACCTTGCCGCCGAGCATGCCAGCCAGTGGCGGCAGCAGTACCAATACCAGTACGGTGGCCAGGTCTTCCACCACCAGCCAGCCTACGGCGATGCGGCCATTCATCGAATCGGTGATGCCGCGCGTTTCCAATGCCTTGAGCAGCACCACGGTGCTGGCGCAGGACAGCGACAGCCCGAGCAACAGGCTCTCGCCGAAAGTCCAACCCCACCAACTGGCGACACCAAGACCGAGCACGGAGGCCATGCTCATCTGCACGACCGCGCCCGGCAGTGCGATCTTCTTCACCGCCAACAGGTCTTTCAGGGAGAAATGCAAACCGACGCCGAACATCAGCAGCATCACACCGATCTCGAGCAACTGCGGGGCCAGTTCCATGTCCGCAACGACACCAGGGGTCGCCGGACCCAGCGCGATACCCGCCAACAGATAACCCACCAACGCCGGCAGCTTCAGCTTTTCTGCGATAAAGCCAAAGATCAGAGCCAGGCCGAAGCCACCGGCCAACATGGTGATGAGGGATATGTTGTGCTCCATCGCACCTCCTGCTGAATCGAGTTTGCCTGCCACTGCACCTGCGCCGCGGCCATATATTTCTTTAAAGAATAAGAAGCGAGTCTTATATCACGCTTTCAACTCTCCAATTTTTTCACTCGGCTATTCATTCAGGCAGTGTTGTGCAAAGTATTGACTGGATGACTGCAGCGGCCGTCTTAGACGCGCTGCTGCCACGCACGCCATTCATCGGAAGACTCATGCCATGGCGGGCCCGGCGGATATCCGGCAACCTGGATACAAGCACAAGAAAGGAGTCCAGCCATGAGCAAGAACCTGCTAATCACTGGCGCCAGCCGAGGCATTGGTCGCGCAGCTGCCCTGCTGGCTGCCGCTGACGGCTGGGCAGTCGGCGTGAACTACCGCAATGACCGTGCCGCCGCCGATGAGGTGGTGGCGCAGATCGAGGCCATGGGCGGCAAGGCCGTCGCGCTGCCTGGCGACGTCGCCAATGAAGAGGACGTGCTGCGCCTGTTCAAGGCCATGGATCAATTCGGTCCGCTGCACGGCCTGGTGGTCAATGCCGGCATCGTCGCCCCGCCCATGCCGCTGCTGGACATGAGCAGCGAGCGGTTGCGCCGTATGTTCGAGGTCAACGTACTGGGCAGCTACCTCACCGCACGCGAGGGCGCCCGACGCATGGCCCGCAGCCGCGGTGGGGACGGGGGATCGATGGTGTTGGTGTCATCGGTAGCCGCCAGCCTTGGCTCACCCTTCGAATACGTCGACTATGCCGGCGCCAAAGGTGCCATGGATGTCCTGACCCGCGGCCTGGCCAAGGAGTTGGGCGGCGAGGGTGTACGGGTCAACGCCGTGCGCCCGGGGCTGATCGATACCGAGATTCACGCCAGCGGCGGCCAGCCGGATCGCGCCGAACGCCTGGGCAAGGCGACACCGCTGGGCCGCGCCGGCCGCGCCGAGGAAGTCGCCGAAGCCATCGTCTGGCTACTCGGTGACAAAGCCAGCTACACCACCGGCGCGCTGATCGATATCGCCGGCGGGCGTTGAGGCACAGCCACTATCCCTGCATACCCGGTGCGCACGGCGCACCCTAGGTGTCCGGCGCCAGGCAGGTGCGGCCTGCGCACCGCTGGCAATCCGTACGAATGTACGAGTGCTCAATCCCAGCGCGGCGCGAAGCCCGGGTTGGCGACGCGCTCGCCACGCTCCAGAGTGGTGATGGCGGCCATATCCTCTTCGCTCAAACGCAATTCGGCAGCGGCCAGATTGGCCGCCAGATTCTCACGCTTGGTCGAGGACGGAATCACCGCATAGCCCTGCTGCAGCGACCAGGCCAGGGCCACCTGCGCTGGGCTAGCGCCGTGGGCAGCGGCGATACGCTGGATCACCGGCTCGGCCAACACCTTGCCGTAGGCCAGCGGCATGTAGGCGGTGAGGTGGATGCCCTGCTGCCGGGCGAACTCCACCAACTTGCGGTTCTGCAGCAGCGGATGGATTTCCACCTGGTTGGTGGCGATCTCCTCCACACCCACCGCATCGATGGCCTCGCGCAAATGAACGATGGTGAAGTTGGACACGCCAATCGCTGCCGTCAGCCCCTGGCGCTTGGCCTCCAGCAGCTCACCCAGGTATTGCGCGACGGGAAGCTCATCGTTCGGCGACGGCCAGTGGATCAACGTCAGATCGACCCGCTCCAGGCCCAGACGCTGCAGGCTCTCCTGCAGACTGGGAACCACTCGGCCGTTGCCGAGGTTCTCGGTCCAGATCTTGGTGGTGACGAACAACTCATCCCGCGCCACGTTGCTGGCGGCGATGGACTGGCCGACCTCGGCCTCGTTGCCGTAGATCTGTGCCGTGTCGATATGCCGGTAACCCAGTTCCAAACCCGTACGCACCGAGTCGATAGCGATCTGATCCTTGAGGCGGAAGGTACCGAGGCCGAAGGGGGGAATGAATTTCATGACGAAGATCCTCACAGGTCGTGAATGGATGGCCGATCAGCAGACCGGCAGGGACTGAATGATTCGGCCTGACTCAACGGGTAAAAGTTGCAGGCCCGAGATAAAGGGCGAGCAGCAGACAGGCTTGCTGGGGAGCAGTATCCGCGCCAGACTCATGCGGAAAAATCTACCAAGCCAGCAAACACCTTTGACTGAAGAGCAACAATGAAGACCAGCCTGGAAGAAATGCTCGCCTTCGTCAGCGTGGTCGACTGTGGCTCGATCAGCGCCGCCGCCGAGCAGCTCGAACAAACCGCGTCCGGTGTCAGCCGTGCCCTCAGCCGGCTTGAGGAAAAACTCGCCGTCACCTTGCTACGCCGCACCACCCGGCGCCTGGAGCTGACCGAGGAGGGCGAAGTGTTCCTGGCCCAGGCGCGGCGCATCCTGGCCAGCGTCGAGGAAGCCGAGGAGCAGATGACCCTGCGCCGCCAGGCACCGTCCGGGCGCTTGCGCATCAACACCGCCTCGCCCTTCATGCTGCACGTGATCGTGCCGCTGATTGGCGATTTCCGTGCGCTCTATCCACAGATCGAACTGGAGTTGAACAGCGACGACCGCATCATCGACCTGCTGGAACGCCGCACCGACCTGGCCATTCGCATCGGCAACCTGCCAGACTCCAGCCTGCACGCCCGACCGCTTTACCACAGCCGCCGCCGCGTACTGGCCAGCCCCGATTACCTTCGCCGGCACGGCAACCCGATACGCACCGAAGACCTGGCCGGACACAGCCTGATCGGCTTCACCGAACCGGACAGCCTCAACGAATGGCCGCTGCGCCATGCCCTCGGCGAGCGCTGGCGCATCACCCCGAGCCTGCGGGCCTCCAGTGGCGACACGATCCTCGAACTGGCCCTGGCCGGCGAAGGCCTGGTGTGTCTGTCGGACTTCATGACCGATGCCACCCGCGCCAGCGGCGCGCTGGTGGAAGTACTGGCCGAGCAGCGCGTGGAGGTGCGCCAGCCGATCAACGCGGTGTACTACCGCAACACCGCGCTGGCGTCGCGCATCACCTGCTTTCTCGATTTTCTCAGCGAGCGACTGGGCAGCCCAACCTGAGACACAACGAAAAAGGGCGACTCTTTGAGTCGCCCTTTTTGCATCATCAGCCTGAGGTCACTGTGCAGCCTGCAGGCTCCACTCGGCCAGCTTCTGCTGCTTGTAGCTGAGCGCCGCAGCCGGCACCGGAGTGACCTTGCCAGTCTCCATCCAGCGCTTTAGGCGGTTGGCGTCGGCCATGTGGGTGTACTTGCCGAAGGCACCGAGCACCACGAACGCAACCGGGCGGTTAGCGATGGTGGTGGCCATCACCAGGCAACGGCCGGCAGCATTGGTGAAGCCGGTCTTGCTCAGGTTGATGTTCCAGTCCGCCTTGCGCACCAGTGCGTTGGTGTTGCGAAAGCCCAGCGTGTAGTTGGGCTTGCGGAAGGCCACGGTGGCTTCGGAGTCGGTGCTGAACTGGTGAATCAACGCATACTGGTTGGCCGCCTTGACCATCAGCGCCAGGTCGCGCGCGGTGGCGACATTCTGCTCGGAGAGGCCGGTGGGCTCGACGAAATGGCTGTTGTGCATGCCCAGTGCCTTGGCCTTGGCGTTCATCGCCGCAACGAAGGCGCCATGGCCGCCCGGATAATGGTGCGCAAGGCTGGCGGCGGCACGGTTCTCCGAGGACATCAACGCCAGGTGCAGCATCTCGCGGCGGGTGATCTCGCTGCCGATACGCACGCGGGAGAACACGCCCTGCATCTCATGGGTGTCGCGGATGGTGATTGGCAGCACCTCGTCCAGCGGCAGCTTGGCATCGAGCACCACCATGGCGGTCATCAGCTTGGTGACCGAGGCGACCGGCAGGCGCAGATCCGGATTACTGGAATAGAGCTCCTGGCCAGTCTTCAGGTCGATCAGCAATGCGCTACCAGCGGCCAGCTCCTGCTTGGGCTGGGCCGGCGCGGCCTGGAGGTTCGAAACAACAAGGCTGCCGCACAGCAGCAAGCCCAAAATCGAATGACGGAGTTTCACGGTTCACTTCACCGGTTGGAGTGTGGGGGCCGCTGGCAGACGTGGAAAACGACCGGTTAGAGCGGCGGCGACCAGTATAGAGACTCACGCTTGGCTATTGCAGTATGGCCCGATCAAACGGTTACTGCTGGCGAATCCAGCTCGGCCTGCAACCAGTCGACGAAACGCGCGGTCAGGCGCTGACGACGCTTGCGCTCGGGTAGTACCAGGTAATAGCCAAGTGCCGAATGCGCCTCGGCATCACCCAGACGACAGAGCAGCCCCTGAGCCAGAAGTTCATCCACCAGATGGCGCCAGCCGATGGCCACCCCTTGCCCGGCAATCGCCGCCTGGATCAACAGGGTGTAGTTGTCGAAGCGCAGCGCGCCGGGTGTAGGCAGGCTGGCGATACCCAGCGCGCGAAACAGACCATCCCAGTCGAACCAGCGCGAACGGTGCTCGGGCCGCAGGTGCAGCAACGGCAGGTCGACCAGCGCTGAGATCGGCAGCGGCGGCTGGCGCTCGCCGAGCAGCCGCGGGCTGCACACCGGGAACACCTCCTCGCGAAACAGCAAGTGTGCCTCGCCGTGCTTGAAACGGCCGTCACCGAAGCGGATCGCCACGTCGATGTCGCTGGGCACCGTGGCCGGGTCACGCTCGCTGGTGATCAGGCTGACGTCCACCTCCGGGTACAGGCGATTGAAGCGCTGCAGGCGTGGCATCAACCAGTAAGCGGCGAAGGCGAAGTCGGTGGCCACCTGCAGCACCTCATGCTGCTGCCGTGCAGTGACGGCGACGAGCCCGGCATCGAGGCTGGCCAGTCCCTCCTGCACATGAGCCAGCAACAGCTCACCGGCTTCGGTCAGCACGATGCCGCGATAGACGCGGTCGAACAGCCGCGTGGCCAGTTGCTGCTCCAGGCGCTTGATCTGCTGACTGATAGCCGGCTGGCTGCTGCCCAATTCACTGGCGGCGGCGGTGAAACTGAGCTGGCGCGCGGCCGACTCGAACACCCGCAACGCGTCGAGCGACAGTCCATCGATGGCTTTAAACATAAGCTCTGCTTATCCAAGGCATGTGTCGCAGCTGGGTTTACCCTACTATCTTTATACCGGAATCATGGAGCAAGCACTGTCGCATAAACCAACAGTATGGAATACCCGCCACCATGAAGCGCCCGAACATCCTCTTCATCATGGCCGACCAGATGGCCGCGCCGATCCTGCCACTGCACGATGCCGCCTCGCCGGTGCAGATGCCCAACCTGATGAAACTGGCCGAGCAGGCCGTGGTGTTCGACTCGGCCTACTGCAACAGCCCGCTCTGCGCGCCGTCGCGCTTCACCCTGGTCAGCGGGCGGCTGCCCTCGAAGATCGGCGCCTATGACAATGCCGCCGACTTCCCCGCCGACGTACCGACCTACGCCCACTACCTGCGCCGCCTCGGCTATCGCACGGCGCTGTCGGGCAAGATGCACTTCTGCGGCCCCGACCAGTTGCACGGCTACGAAGAACGCCTGACCAGCGACATCTACCCGGCCGACTACGGCTGGGCGGTGAACTGGGACGAGCCGGAGGTACGCGCCAGTTGGTACCACAACATGTCCTCGGTACTGCAGGCCGGCCCCTGCGTGCGCAGCAACCAGCTGGATTTCGACGAAGAGGTGGTGTTCAAGGCCCGTCAGTACCTCTACGACCATGTGCGCATGACCCCGGAGCAGCCGTTCTGCCTGACCGTGTCGATGACCCACCCGCATGACCCCTACACCATCCCGCGTGAGTACTGGGATCGCTACGAGGGCGTGGACATCCCCCTGCCGCGCCAACACCTCGAGCAGGCCGAGCAGGACCCGCACTCGCAGCGCATCCTCAAGGTCATCGACCTGTGGGACAAGCCACTGCCCGAGGACAAGATTCGCGACGCCCGCCGCGCCTATTTCGGCGCTTGCAGCTACATCGACGACAACATCGGCAAACTGCTGAAGACCCTCGAGGAATGCGGCCTGGCCGAAGACACCCTGATCGTCTTCTCCGGCGACCACGGCGACATGCTTGGCGAGCGCGGCCTCTGGTACAAGATGCACTGGTTCGAGATGTCCGCCCGCGTGCCGCTGTTGGTGCATGCGCCGAAGCGCTTCGCCGCGCATCGGGTCAGCCAGTCGGTTTCGACCCTCGATCTCTTGCCGACGCTGGTTGAACTGGCCGGCGGCCAGGTCGAGCAGGGGCTAGAGCTGGAGGGCCACTCGCTGCTGCCGCACCTGCAGGGCAAGGGCGGCCATGACGAAGTGCTCGGCGAGTACATGGCCGAAGGCACCGTCAGCCCGCTGATGATGATCCGCCGTGGTCCCTGGAAATTCGTCTATTCCGAGCAGGACCCGCTGTTGCTGTTCAATCTCGACAGCGACCCGCAGGAGCGCCGCAACCTCACCAACTGCAGCGAGCACAAAGGCATCCTCGCCGGCTTCCTGGCCGAGGCCCGCGAACGCTGGGACATCCCGGCGATCCACGCCGCCACCCTGGCCAGCCAGCGCCGCCGCCGATTTGTGGCTGAGGCCCTGAGCCAGGGCAAATTGACCAGTTGGGATCACCAGCCAATGGTCGACGCCAGCCAGCAGTACATGCGCAACCATATCGATCTCGATGACCTGGAGCGTCGCGCCCGTTTTCCCCAGGTATGAACCTTTGCCTACTGCCGCCCCCAAAACAGAAGAAAAAAGGAGAGACGCCATGAACCGATTCAGCGTGCTACTACTCACCGCAGCGCTCACCAGTGCCGGCAACGTCTGGGCCGAGGACGCCGCCTGCGCCACGGTCAAGCTGGGTGACCCGGGCTGGAGCGACATCGCCGTGACCAACGGCATCGCCAGCTTCCTGCTCGACGGCCTGGGCTACAAGGCGGAAAGCCAGACCCTGGCCGTGCCGATCATCTTTGCCGGCCTGCAGAAGGGCCAAGTCGACGTCTTCCTCGGCAACTGGATGCCGGCGCAGCAGAGCAACTACGACAAGTTCGTCGCCAGCGGCGAAGTGGACAAGCTGGCGCAGAACCTCGCAGGCACCGAGTACACCCTGGCGGTCCCGACCTATGCCTATGAGGCAGGGGTGAAGACCTTCGCCGATCTGGACAAGCACGCCGACAAGTTCGGCAAGAAACTCTACGGTATCGCCTCCGGCTCACCGGCCAACGAGTCGATCAAGCAGATGATCGCCGCCGACGAGTTCGGCCTGGGTGACTGGAAGCTGGTGGAGTCCAGCGAACAGGCGATGCTGGTGCAGGTCGGCCGCGCGGTGAAACGCGATCAGTTCGTGGTCTTCCTCGGCTGGACCCCGCACCCGATGAACGTGCAGTACGACATGAAGTACCTGAAAGGCGGCGAGAAATATTTCGGCGATAGCGGCGAGGTCAACACCCTGGCGCGCAAGGGCTACGCCGCACAGTGTCCCAACGTCGGCAAGCTGCTGAGCAACCTCGCCTTCACCCAGGAGATGGAAAACAGCATCATGGATCAGGTTCTGAGCAACCAGGCCAGCAACGACGCTGCGATCAAGGCCTGGCTGCAGGCCAACCCGCAGGTGCTCGATGGCTGGCTGGACGGCGTGACCACCCGCGACGGTGGCGACGGCCTGGCCGCCGTGAAGGCGCGACTTTGAATTAACCGCGGCAAGTGAGTAGGGTGGAGTCGCCCGCGGCCCACCCTCGACCCGAACCATGCGCCTACCTGACCGACAGACCCTGCTGCCGTTTCTCCGCTGGTTGCCTGGCACCAGCCGCAAGACCCTCGGCAATGACCTGCTGGTGGGCCTGACCGGCGCCATCCTGGCCCTGCCGCAGTCGCTGGCCTACGCGCTGATCGCCGGATTGCCGGCCGAATACGGCCTGTACGCGGCCATCGTGCCTGTGATCATCGCCTGCCTGTGGGGCTCGTCCTGGCACCTGATCTGCGGGCCGACCGCAGCCATCTCCATCGTCCTGTTCACCAGCGTCAGCCCCATGGCGCGCATCGGCAGCGACGAATTCATCGCCCTGATCCTGCTGCTGACCTTTCTCGCCGGGCTGTTCCAGTGGCTGCTCGGCCTGCTGCGCTTTGGCGCGCTGGTGAACTTCGTCTCGCAGTCAGTGGTGCTCGGTTTTACCCTCGGCGCGGCCCTGGTGATTGCCATCGGGCAGATGCCCAATCTGCTCGGCGTCGAAGTCGCCAGCCAACCCACGGCGCTGACCAGCCTGCTGCAGATCGGCCAGCACCTGCCGCAGGCGCACTGGCCCAGCGTGGCACTGGCGGCCTTCACCCTGCTGCTCAGCGTGGCCGTGCGCAAGTTCTGGCCAAAAGCGCCTGCACTGCTGATAGGCCTGGTCTGTGGCAGCCTGCTGGCCTGGTTGCTGCCCGCGCGCGTCACCGCTGACATCGCCCTGGTGGCGCCGTTCGAAGGTGGCCTGCCGCCTTTGACCCTGCTGAGCTTCGACCTCGACGACGTGTTGCGCCTGCTACCGGCAGCGGTAGCCTGCGGCATGCTCGGGCTGGTCACCAGCCTGTCCATCGCCCGCGCGCTCGCGGTGAAATCGCACCAGTTCCTGGATGCCAACCAGGAAGTGCGCGCCCAGGGGCTGTCGAACATGCTCGGGCCGTGGTTTTCCGCGTCGCTGTCGGCCGGCTCCTTCACCCGCTCGGCGCTGAACCTGCAGGCCGGCGCACGCACGCCGCTAGCTGGGGTGTTCTCGGCGCTGCTGGTGGCGCTGTTCGCGGTGTTCGGTACGGCACTGCTGACGCATATCCCGTTGCCGGTGATGGCCGCCGGTATCCTGCTGATCTGCTGGGGCCTGGTGGATCTGCCGGCGATTCGGGCGCTGCGCAAGGTCAGTCGCGCCGAGTTCGTGGTGATGCTGCTGACCTTCGTCGCCACCCTGGTGCTGGAGCTGCAGACGGCGATCTACGCCGGCGTGCTGGCCTCACTGTTCTTCTACCTCAAGCGCACCTCGCAGCCGCGCGTACGCCTGTGGCACGACGGCGACGACGAGGTGCTGCGCATCGACGGCTCGATCTTCTTCGGCGCCTGCCAGTACATCCAGCAATTGCTGCAGCGCAGCCGCGGACAGCGCCTGGTAATCGACGCGCGGCACATCAACTTCATCGACTACGCAGGCGTGGAGATGCTGCACCAGGAGGCGCGCCGCCTGCAGGCGCTAAAACGCAGCCTGGTGCTGCGTCAGGCACGGCCGCAGGTGGTGGAAGAAATCCTCAAACTGGAAGGCGCCGAGCGCTGCCCGGTGTTGTTCGAGGATTGAGTGACCGGCGCCACAGCCGTAGGGTGGCGCTCATCACGAGCGATGGAAGACTCAGCCGGCCAGTTGGCGACGCAGCTCGGCCAGCACCGGCGCAGTGTCCGGGCGTACGCCGCGCCACAACTCGAATGCCTCGGCGGCCTGCTCGACCAGCATGCCCAGGCCATCCAGGCAGCGCACCGCGCCCTGCTCGGCGGCCCAACGGTTGAAGGCGGTCGGTTCCTTGGCGTACATCATGTCGTAGCAGAGGGTATGACCGGACTGGATCAGGCTCGGCGCAATCGGCGGCAACTCACCACCGAGACTGGCGGAAGTGCCGTTGACGATCAGGTCCACCGGCGCATCGATCCAGTCGAAGCCAGCGGCGACCAGCGGGCCGAGATCAGCGAATTCACGCACCAGTTGCTCGGCCTTGGCCACGGTACGGTTGGCGATCACCAGCACCGCCGGCTTCTGCGCCAGGAAGGGCTCGAGCACGCCACGCACAGCGCCCCCGGCACCGAGCAGCAACACGCGCTTGCCCGCCAGGCTGAAGCTAGCGTTGTCCTGCAGGTCGCGGGTCAGGCCGGCACCATCGGTGTTGTCACCCAGCAGGCGACCGTCCTCGAGTTTCTTCAGCGTGTTCACCGCACCGGCGCGGCGCGCACGCTCGGTGAGTGCGTCGCAGAGGCGGAAAGCCTCCTCCTTGAACGGCACGGTGACGTTGCCGCCCAGACCGTCGGCGAAGAAGGCGCGGGCATTGCCAGTGAAATCGTCCAGCGGAGCCAGGCGTGCCTGGTAGTCGAGCACCTGGCCAGTCTGCTCGGCGAACAGGCGGTGGATCAGCGGTGATTTGCTGTGGCCGATGGGGTTGCCGAAGACGCAGTAGCGGTCCATGGAAAATCCTGTTTGTGTAGGAGCCAGCTTGCTGGCGATTCGCTCTGAGGCCAGATCGCCCGCAAGCGGGCTGCTACGGGGAAATGGCGCCAGTTCGTAGCCCGGATGAAATCCGGGAGCGGTCGATAAGTGCCCCGGATTGCATCCGGGCTACGCGAAAAAGCTTATGCCAGCCAATCACGATCAGTCAGGAAATACTCGGTCAGGCGAGCTTCCTCGCTGCCCGGCTCGGGCTTCCAGTCATAGCCCCAGCGCACATGTGGTGGCAGCGACATGAGGATCGACTCGGTACGCCCGCCGGACTGCAGGCCGAATAGCGTGCCACGGTCGAACACCAGGTTGAACTCGACGTAGCGGCCACGGCGGAAGGCCTGGAACTCGCGCTCGCGCTCACCGAACGACGTCAGCTTGCGGCGCTGGACGATGGGCAGGTAGGCCTGGATATAGGCATCGCCAATGGCACGCATGAAGGCGAAGCTGGTATCGAAATCCCACTCGTTGAGGTCGTCGAAGAACAGACCACCGATGCCGCGCGGCTCGCCACGATGCTTGAGGTGGAAGTAGCGATCGCACCAGGCCTTGAACTTGGGATAGACCTCGGCACCGAACGGCGCGCAGGCATCGTGCGCGACCTGGTGCCAGTGCACGCAGTCTTCTTCATTGGCGTAGTAGGGCGTGAGGTCGAAACCACCGCCGAACCACCACACCGGCTCTTCGCCTTCCTTCTCGGCGCTGAAGAAACGCACGTTGGCGTGCGAGGTCGGCACGTAGGGGTTTTCCGGGTGGATCACCAGCGACACACCGAGTGCCTGAAAGCCGCGCCCTGCGAGCTCGGGACGATGGGCGCTGGCCGAGGGCGGCAGGCTGTCGCCGAACACGTGGGAGAAATTCACTCCGCCTTTTTCGATCAGCGCGCCGTTCTCGATCACCCGCGTGCGACCGCCACCACCGGCCGGACGCTGCCAGGCGTCCTCGGCGAACACAGCCTGGCCGTCTTCGGCTTGCAGGGCGGAGCAGATGCGGTCTTGCAGGTCGAGCAGGTAGGCCTTCACGGCCTCGGTACGGTCAGTCACGGCGGCACCTTGAACAGAGAGCAGGTCGAAATCGGCGGGCAGCATAGCATTCACCCAGGCACATCCGCAGTTGACGTCGGTCAAACGAGACGATTGGATAGACCCTTTCGCCGTTAGCAGCGGCTCGAGCAGACAAGGAATCCGAGATGGCCAAACGTATTGAGTTCAGCCAGCACGGCGGCAGCGACGTGCTGCAATACCGTGACTATCAGCCGGCAGCGCCAGGCACGCGCGAAGTACGGGTCGCCAACCAGGCCATCGGCCTGAACTTCATCGACACCTATTTCCGCAGCGGCCTGTATCAACCACCGGCGTTGCCGTCGAGCCTGGGTACCGAAGGTGCCGGCGTGGTCGAAGCTGTCGGCAGCGAGGTCGAAGGCTTCAAAGTCGGCGATCGCGTCGCCTACGCCACCGGCCCGCTGGGTGCCTACAGCGAGCTGCATGTACTGCCCGCCGACAAGCTGGTGAAACTGCCGGATAGCATTAGCTTCGAGCAGGCCGCGGCGGTAATGCTCAAGGGCCTGACCGTGCAGTACCTGCTGCGTCAGACCTACGAGCTCAAGGGTGGCGAAACCATCCTCTTCCATGCCGCTGCTGGTGGCGTCGGCTCCTTCGCCTGCCAATGGGCAAAGGCGCTGGGCGTGAATCTGATCGGCACCGTCAGCTCGGCGGAGAAGGCCGCGCGGGCCAAGGAGCAGGGCGCCTGGGCGACCATCGATTACAGCCATGAGAACGTCGTGCAGCGGGTCCTGGAGCTGACCGAGGGAGCCAAGTGCCCGGTGGTCTACGACGGCGTCGGCAAGGACACCTGGGAAACTTCGCTGGACTGCGTGGCGCCACGCGGCCTGCTGGTCAGCTTCGGCAATGCATCTGGCGCGGTAACCGGGGTGAACCTGGGCATTCTGGCGCAGAAGGGCTCGCTCTACGTCACTCGTCCGACCCTGGCCGGCTACGCCACCAGCGCACAGCGTCTGCAGGCCATGGCCGATGATCTGTTCGGCATGATCGCCAGCGGCAAGCTGCAGGTGGAAATCAGCAACCGCTACGCACTGAAGGACGCTGCCGCCGCGCAAGACGCACTGAGTTCACGGCAGACCACTGGCTCGACCATTTTGCTGCCGTAAAAACAGTCGCGGCTAAACCCCCTCCCACAGCTGCCACAATCGTGGGAGGGGCTTTAGCCGCGAGCATTGGCCAGTCAGGACGGGCGAATCACATCGCCCGTGCGCAGGTCACGAATCAGGCTGGGGTTCTTGCGCCCGCCCAGAGCGCCGCCGAGCACCTTGTCCAGCTCACCGGGGAAGTACTGCTCGACGCGCAGGCGCGAACGCGCCGAAGGGCGCCCAGCCGGGTTGGCCGAGGTAGAAATCAGCGGCCCGGTGTAGCGGCACAACGCACCTACCAACGGATGATCACTGACGCGCAGGGCAACGCTGTCGTGCTCGCCCGTGACCCACTCGGGTAGACGATTCTGATGCGGCACCAGCCAAGTATTCGGCCCTGGCCAGCTGCCGGCCAGGCGCTCCTGCCAGACCTCGGGCAGATCATCGAGAAGAAAGTCGAACTGTTCGATGTCATCGGCAACCAGAATCAGCCCCTTGCGCATCGGCCGCTCCTTGAGCGCCAAAAGACGATACACCGCCTCTTCGTTCCAAGGATCGCAGCCCAGGCCCCAGACTGCCTCGGTCGGGTAGGCGATCACGCCGCCCTCACGTACCACTCGCGCCGTTTGCTGTATCTGCCAGTTGCTGGCCATCGCCTGTCTCCCGCTGAATCAATGGGCGGCAGTCTATCCAAGCCAATCGCGACCTGCCACGGGCCTTAACAGACTGTTAACGACTGCGCGCCATCCAACGGCCAGACTCGTTGCACACCAGGCCATCGAGCTCTAGCTCGGTCAAGGCTCCCAGCACCTCAGCCAGCGGCCAACCGCTGGCCTGCATAAGCGCCTCGGTGCTGTGCGGCGCGGCATGCAGCAAGGCCAGCAATGGATGCTCGATGTCAGCGAGCGGCGCCGATGTGGGCTGAACGGCTGGCGCCTGCCAGCCACGCAGGGCTTCGAGGATATGCTCGATGCTTTCCACCAGGGTGGCGCCATCACGAATCAGCTGATGGCAGCCACGCGCGCCAGGGTGATGGATCGATCCGGGGATGGCATAGACCTCACGCCCCTGTTCGGCAGCCAGGCGTGCGGTGATCAGCGAACCACTGGACGGGCTGGCCTCGACCACCAGCACACCCAATGAAAGACCGCTGATGATCCTGTTGCGCCGCGGGAAGTTGCTCGCCTGCGGCGGACAGTCCAGCGGCAGCTCGGAGACCAGCGCACCGCCTTGCTCGCTGATCTGCGCCGCCAGCCTCACATGCCGTCGTGGATACAGACACTGCAAACCGGTGCCCAGCACGGCCACCGTTTTGCCGCCGCTTTCCAGCGCCCCCTGATGTGCAGCACCATCGATCCCCAAGGCCAGACCACTGGTGATGACGAAACCGCCGCCCGCCAGGCTACGGGCAAAAGCACGCGCGTTATCAAGCCCGGGCTGCGAGGCCCGCCGACTGCCGACCATGGCCAGTTGCGGCGCCTCCAGCACGCCCGGCTCGCCCGCTACGAACAACAGCGGCGGCGCATCCGCCAACTCGCCGAGCAGAGCCGGGTAGCCTGGATCGTCCCACATCAGCACATGTTGACCAGGCTCATCCAGCCATTGCAGGGCGGCAGCCGCTCGCTCGCGAATGTCCGCATCACGCCGTGGCTCGGCGCACGCCGCCGGCAACCCTAACGCGCGCCAGGCGCTGGCCGGCGCACTGAGCGCAGCCGAGGCGCTGTCGAAAGCACTCAGGAGCTTGCGAAAACGCCGCGGTCCCAGTTCCGGCAACAGATGCAGACGCAAGCGGGCTTCGAGTTCGGCAGGAGAGATAGCGGGGGAAAGCGAGGAGGATGCAGGCATGGCGATTCGTCCCTGAGCAGTTGCACCGCCATCCTGGCGGCCTGAAAGCACGAGCCCCGCTAGTGCGGGGCTCGTTGGGCATTACGGGTTGCGGACCTTGTCCATCACCGCCAGCTGGCGGCTGGCCTGCAGTACCAGGCCATAGCTGAGCTTGTCATAGGTGCGGAACACCATCAGCAGGCCGGAACGCTCGTCCGGGATTTTCACGCTCTCTCCGGTAACACGGTCACGTACGGTCTCGCCGGTCTTGTAGACCGCCAGCACGTTTCCGATCTCCAGGCCGTCGCGTATCCCCTTGTTCAGGGTGACAACATCGAACTGACCAATCTGACTGACGCCACGCGGTACATCGAGAATCAAACCATCGATGTCGGTGATCGGCTCGCTAGGCATGAAGGTGGAGTTGATCGCACGCTCCTCGGTGGGGAACAGGCGATCTCCCAGGCGTACTTCCTGAGTCGAGCGCTTGAGCAGCAGCGTACCCACATCCCCTTCTTCTGCGACGATCTCACCGGTGCCGACGTCATCGGCGTTGATGCCAAGGAATTCCTTGGTTTCCGGATCCAAGTAGGTCTTGCCTTGGCGGAAGATGCCGTAGATCGGCTGCTCTTCGTCGAACTGGCCGCGGGCGTAAACGCGATCACCAGCGCCGCTGACCACGCGCTCGGCGTTGCCGGCGACGACATAAGGCTTGCCGTTGAATTCTTCCGGAGTGTCGACGATACGGTTGCTCAGCAGGAAGCTGTTGATCGCCTCCAGCGGGATGGTCGGGATCGCTTCGGCCATCGGCGTGCTACGTACTTGCGGCGACAGTTTGATGGTGCCGCGGGACTCGCCGCGGTTGAGCATCAGGCGCGGCTGACCGTCCACGTAGACCAGATTGAGGGTATCGCCGGGATAGATCAGGTGCGGGTTCGCCACCTGCGGGTTGGCGTGCCAGATCTCCGGCCATTTCCACGGCTGGCGCAGGAACTTGCCGGAAATGTCCCAGAGGGTATCGCCCTTGACCACTGTGTAGCGGTCCGGGTGACCGTCCTTGAGTTGCACTTCGGCCTGAGCCAAGCTGGTCAGGGCCAGTCCGCCCGCTGCAAAGAGCAGGGCGAGTAGTGATTTCCTCATACGGTGAATCCCTTTATTATGTGCCTTCACGTGAAGCGCCCTAGCGCCGCGTGCCAAACCCGCTGAATACGCGGCGTGAAGCCGTTTTTCAATGCTGTTCATCATCTTAGCAGCGGATTTTGACTTTATTCCACAAGTGCATCACAAACGCATATGGCGATCCTGAATATCCTCGAATTTCCTGATCCACGCCTGCGTACCATCGCCAAACCGGTGGACGTCGTGGATGACTCCATCCGTCAACTGGTCGACGACATGTTCGAGACCATGTATGACGCACCCGGTATCGGCCTGGCGGCGACGCAGGTCAACGTGCACAAGCGCGTGGTGGTCATGGACCTGTCCGAGGACAAGTCCGAACCGCGGGTGTTCATCAACCCCGAGTTCGAGTCGCTGACCGATGAAATGGACCAGTACCAGGAAGGCTGCCTGTCGGTGCCCGGCTTCTACGAGAACGTCGACCGCCCACAGAAGGTCAAGATCAAGGCGCTGGATCGCGATGGCCAGCCCTACGAGCTGATCGCCGAAGGCTTACTTGCCGTGTGCATCCAGCACGAGTGCGATCACCTCAACGGCAAGCTGTTCGTCGATTACCTGTCCAACCTCAAGCGCGACCGCATCAAGAAGAAACTGGAAAAACAGCATCGCCAGCGCGCCTGACGCCCCATCCTGAAGGCTTGCTACGGCAAGCCTTTTCTTTTAGCGAGCCTCCATGCCTGACTCATTGCGTATCGTCTTTGCCGGCACCCCGGAATTCGCCGCCGAACACCTCAAGGCCCTGCTGGCCAGCCCGCACCAGATCATTGCCGTCTACACCCAGCCGGATCGCCCGGCAGGTCGCGGCCAGAAGCTGATGCCGAGCCCGGTCAAGCAACTCGCCGTCGAGCACGGCATCCCGGTCTACCAACCGGCCAGCTTGCGTAATGAAGAGGCGCAGGCCGAGGTGGCGGCATTGCAGCCGGATCTGATGGTGGTGGTCGCCTATGGCCTGATCCTGCCGCAGGTGGTGCTCGACACCCCGCGTCTGGGCTGCATCAACAGCCACGCCTCCTTGCTGCCGCGCTGGCGGGGTGCCGCGCCGATCCAACGCGCGGTGCAGGCCGGCGATGCCGAAAGCGGCGTCACCGTGATGCAGATGGAAGCCGGCCTCGACACCGGGCCGATGCTGCTCAAGGTGACCACGCCGATCAGCGCCAGCGACACCGGCGGCTCGCTGCATGATCGCCTCGCCCAGCTCGGCCCACAGGCAGTGCTACAGGCTATCGACGGCCTGGCCGCGGGCACGCTGAAAGGTGAAGTACAGGACGACGCCCTGGCCAACTACGCGCACAAGCTGAACAAGGAAGAAGCGCTGCTGGACTTCAGTCGCCCGGCCGTGGAGCTGGAGCGCCTGGTGCGCGCCTTCCACCCCTGGCCGATCTGCCACACCACACTCGGCGGCGACGCCTTGAAAGTGCATGCCGCCGAGCTCGGCGAAGGCAAGGGCGCTCCCGGCACCATCCTCGCCGCCGACAAGCATGGCCTGACCGTGGCCTGTGGCGAAGGCGCGCTGCGTCTGACTCGCCTGCAGCTGCCGGGCGGCAAGCCGCTGGCCTTCGCCGACCTCTATAACAGCCGCCGCGATCAATTCGCCGCCGGCCTGGTGCTCGGCCAATGAACCCGCGCCTGGCCGCCGCCCGCGCCCTGACTGCAGTGCTCTCCGGCAAGGCTTCTCTGGGTAGCAGCCTGCCGCCGCAGCTGGACAAGGTCGAGCACCACGACCGTGCCCTGGCACAGGACTTGGCCTTCGGCGCCGCACGCTGGCAGCCGCGCCTGCAACTGCTGGCCGAGAAACTGCTGGAAAAGCCGTTCAAGGCCGCCGACAAGGACGTGGAAGCGCTGCTGCTGATCGGCCTCTACCAGTTGCTGCACAGCCGCATCCCCGAGCATGCCGCCATCGGCGAGACGGTCGGCTGCGCCGGTGCGCTGAAAAAGCCTTGGGCCAAGGGCTTGCTCAACGCCGTGCTGCGCCGCGCCCAACGCGAGCATGAAGCGATTTTCGCTGAACTGGATCGCGACCCGGTGCTACACACCGCGCACCCGCGCTGGCTGCAAAAACAGCTCAAGGCCTTCTGGCCCGAGCACTGGCAAGCCATCTGCGCCGCCAACAACGCGCATCCGCCACTGATCCTGCGGGTCAATCGCCGTCACGGCAGCCGCGACGCGTACCTCACCGAACTGCGCGACGCCGGCATCGATGCCGAGCCATGCGCTTTCAGCCGTGACGGCGTGCGCCTGCTACAACCCTGCGACGTAACCACCCTGCCCGGCTTCAAGGACGGCCGCGTCAGTGTCCAGGACGAAGCCGCGCAACTGGCTGCCAGCCTGCTCGAACTGGCGCCTGGCCAACGTGTGCTGGACGCCTGCGCCGCGCCGGGCGGCAAGACCTGCCACCTGCTGGAAGTCGAACCAGGCTTGAGCGAAGTGGTCGCCGTGGATCTGGAAGCCAAGCGCCTGACGCGCGTACGCGAGAACCTTGAGCGCCTGCAGCTGAAGGCCACACTGATCGCCGCCGACGGCCGGGACACCGGTACCTGGTGGGACGGCCAGCCATTCCAGCGCATCCTGCTCGATGCGCCTTGCTCGGCCACCGGCGTGATCCGCCGTCATCCGGATATCAAGCTGACCCGCAAGCCTGAGGACATTCCCGCCCTGGCGCAGTTGCAGGGTGAGCTGCTCGATGCGCTGTGGCCAACCCTGGCGCCCGGCGGCATCCTGCTTTACGCCACCTGCTCGGTGCTGCCGACGGAAAACAGCGAGACCATCGCCGCGTTTCTGGCCCGCACCGCCGATGCGCAGGAAGTCACCATCGCTGGCGACTTCGGCCTGCAGCCTGGCCATGGTCGCCAGTTGCTGCCACAGCTGGACGGCCACGACGGTTTCTACTATGCCAAGCTGATAAAGACCGCTGTGACCAGCCACAGCTAACGGAGCGATCAGTGAAAATCATCATTCTAGGCGCCGGCCAGGTGGGCGGCACCCTGGCGGAACACCTCGCCAGCGAGGCCAACGACATCACCGTGGTCGACACCGATGGTGATCGCCTGCGCGACCTTGGCGACCGCCTGGACATCCGCACCGTGCAGGGCAAGGGCTCCTTCCCCACCGTGCTGCGCCAAGCCGGCGCTGACGATGCCGACATGCTGGTGGCGGTGACCAACAGCGACGAAGTCAACATGATGGCCTGTCAGGTGGCCTATACCCTGTTCCACACCCCGACCAAGATCGCCCGGGTGCGCGAGGCGGCCTACCTGACCCGCGAGGCGCTGTTCGACAACGAAGCGATCCCGGTCGACGTGCTGATCAGCCCCGAGCAGGTGGTGACCAATTACATCAAGCGCCTGATCGAATATCCGGGCGCCCTGCAGGTGATCGACTTCGCCGAAGGCAAGGCGCAACTTGTGGCGGTCAAGGCCTACTACGGCGGCCCGCTGGTGGGTCAGCAACTGCGCCAGCTGCGCCAGCACATGCCCAACGTCGACACACGCGTCGCGGCGATCTTCCGCCGCAACCGGCCGATCATGCCCAAGGGCGATACCGTGATCGAGGCCGATGACGAAGTGTTCTTCATCGCCGCCAAGGCGCACATCCGTGCAGTGATGAGCGAAATGCGCCGTCTCGAGGATAGCTACAAGCGCGTGGTGATCGCCGGTGGCGGCAACATCGGCGAGCGCCTGGCCGAAGCCATCGAAAGCCGCTACCAGGTGAAGATCATCGAAATGAACCCGGCGCGCTGCCGCTACCTGTCGGAGAACCTCGACAGCACCATCGTGCTGCAGGGCAGCGCCTCGGATCGCGACCTGCTGGTGGAAGAGAACATCAACGATGCCGACATCTTCCTCGCCCTGACCAACGACGACGAAGCCAATATCATGTCGTCGCTGCTGGCCAAGCGCCTGGGTGCGCGCAAGGTGATGACCATCATCAACAACCCGGCCTATGTCGACCTTGTGCAAGGCGGCGAGATCGACATCGCCATCAGCCCGCAATTGGCTACCATCGGCACTCTGCTGACCCACGTGCGCCGTGGCGATATCGAAAGCGTGCACAGCCTGCGCCGGGGCGCAGCCGAGGCGCTGGAAGTGATCGCCCATGGTGATGCCAAATCGAGCAAGGTGATCGGCCGCGCCATCGAAGACATCGCCCTGCCGCCGAGTACCACCATCGGCGCCATCATCCGCGATGAACAGGTGCTGATCGCCCACGATGACACGGTGATCGAGTCCGGCGACCACGTGATCCTGTTCCTGGTCGACAAGAAGTACATCCGCGACGTCGAGCGCCTGTTCCAGGCCGGTCTGACGTTCTTCTGAATAAAACCGTAGCCCGGATGCAATCCGGGGATGAATCGCGCCGGGCCTCACCCGGATTGCATCCGGGCTACATCAGCGGAGAAGCTTGATGAGCACTGAGGCACTGGAAAAGATGTTGGCCAAGGGCATGGACAACGCCCTGTTGCGGTTCGGTCTGGGCAAAGCCCACCTGGATGGCGGCAATGCGGTGCAGGCGGCCGAGCACCTGCAACGCTGCGTGGAATTCGACCCGGCCTATTCAGCGGCGTGGAAGCTGCTGGGCAAGGCGCTGCAGGCCGAAGGCGACCTCGACCGCGCGCGCCAGGCCTGGCAGCAGGGCATTGCCGCCGCCCAGGCCAAGGGCGACAAGCAGGCCGAGAAGGAAATGACCGTGTTTTTGCGCAAGCTGGACAAGCCGGGGAGCAATCGCGGCTAAAGCCCCTCCCACAAGCTCAGTACTACCCCGCAGATCGAAAAGCCCCCACGGACTGTAGGAGGCGCTTCAGCGGCGAGCTTCTGAGCATTCTGGAGGTCGCCAATCCTGGATCAGGGCTCAAGCCATAGCAGCTGAAGCCCCTACCACAGGATGGCAACCTATCGCTCTACCGAGCTCAAAGCACCTCGCTCGCCACCGCATCCACCGCCGCCTTGGCGATGCCCACCACCTCGTCTGCCTCGGCCTTGGTCAGTACCAGCGGCGGGGCGAAGCCGAGAATGTCGCCGTGCGGCATGGCGCGGGCGATCATACCGCGCTCCAGGCAGGCAGCAGAGACCCGCGGGCCGACCTTGAGCGCGGCATCGAATGGCGTGCGCGCCTCCTTGTCAGCCATGAACTCCAGCGCGGCAAGCATGCCGACACCGCGCACTTCGCCCACCAGGGGATGACCTTCGAAGGTCTGGCGCAGTTGCTGGTTGAGGTAGGCGCCAACATCGGCGGCGTTGGCGGAGATATTTTCCTTTTCGAGAATATCCAGGTTGGCCAGCGCAGCCGCGGCGCAGATCGGATGACCGGAGTAGGTCCAGCCATGGCCCATTGCGCCATCGCGACTGGAAGCCTCGTCGATCACGTTCCACACCTTCTCGCCGACGATCACTGCCGACAGCGGCGCGTAGGCACTGGTCAGGCCCTTGGCGGTGGTGATCAGGTCCGGCTGCATGCCGAACATCTGGCTGCCCATCGGCGTGCCCAGACGGCCGAAGGCGCAGACCACCTCGTCGGCGATCAGCAGAATGTCGTACTTGGCCAGCACGGCCTGGATCGCCTGCCAGTAACCGGTGGGCGGCACGATGATGCCGCCGGTACCCATCACCGGCTCACCGATGAAGGCGGCAACAGTGTCCGGGCCTTCGGCGAGGATCAGACGCTCCAGATCCTCAGCGCAGTGGCGCACGAAGGCCGCTTCGTCCATGCCGGCCGGCGCCTTGTAGAAGTGCGGGCAGGCGGCGTGTTTGATGTCCGCGTGAGGCAGGTCGAAATGCTGATGGAAGCTGGCCAGGCCGGTGAGGCTACCAGTCATGATGCCCGAGCCGTGGTAGCCGCGCTGGCGGGAGATGATCTTCTTCTTCGCTGGGCGGCCGAGCACGTTGTTGTAGTAACGCACCAGCTTGATCTGGGTCTCGTTGGCGTCCGAGCCGGACAGGCCGTAATAGACCTTCTTCATGCCCTTGGGCGCCCAGTCGATGATGCGCGCCGACAGTTCGATGATGGCCTCGGTCGAGTGGCCCACGTAAGTGTGGTAGTAAGCCAGCTCCTTGGCCTGCTTGTAGATGGCTTCGGCAACCTCGGTACGGCCGTAACCGATGTTCACGCAGTACAGGCCGGCAAAGGCGTCGAGCAGCTCGCGGCCTTCGTGATCCTTGATGCGAATACCCGACGCACTCTTGATGATGCGCCCCTTGAGCGCGCCACTGGCGTGGTCATGGGCGTGGGTGGACGGGTGCATGAAGTGGGCACGGTCCTGGGCGAACAACTCGTCGTAATGGCTCATGGAAAATCCTCCGGTTGGGCTCAGTAGCGCTGGCCCTGATGATGAATGCAGAAGTATTTGGTTTCGACGAAGGGCTCGAAGCCTTCCGTGCCGCCCTCGCGGCCGAGGCCGGAGGCTTTCATGCCACCGAAGGGGATCGGGTGGCCGGTGAACTTGGTGCCGTTGACCGCGACCATGGCGTGGTCGAGGCGGCGGATCAGCGGGTGGACGACATCCACTCGGTTGGAGCAAATATAGGCGGCCAGACCGTATTCGGTGTCGTTGGCCATGGTCACGGCTTGGTCCAGGGTGTCGAAAGCGCGTACACCGGCGATGGGGGCGAAGTTCTCCTCACGGTAGATGCGCATGGCGTCGGTGACGTCGGCCAGCAGCGTCGGCTGCCAGAACCAGCCGCCCAGAGCATGCGGTTCGCCACCGGCCAGCAGGCGCGCGCCCTGTTCGATGGCATCGGCGACCCGAGCGGCGGTGGCATCCAGCGCAGCCTGGTGCATCAGCGGACCGATCTGGTTGCGCGCGTCATGCCCAGGGCCGACGCGCAGGCCACGCACGGCCTTGGCGAAGCGCTGTAGAAATTCTTCATAAACAGGGCGCTCGACCAGAATGCGGTTGGCGGCGCAGCAGTCCTGGCCGGAGGTCTGGAACTTGGCATCCAGCGCCACCTGCACGGCGTGATCGAGATCGGCATCGGCGCAAACGATCAGCGGCGCATTGCCGCCCAGTTCCAGCGCCACCTTCTTCACATCCTCAGCAGCCGCCTGCAGCACCAGTTTGCCCACGCGAGTCGAGCCGGTGAAGCTCACCGAGCGCACACGGGCATCTTTGACCAGGGTTTCCATGGCCATCTGCGGTTCACCCAATACCACGTTGAACACACCGGCTGGCAGGCCGGCCTCCTCGGCCAGTTGCGCCAGGGCAAAGGAGGAATAGGGCGTCTCGTGCGCCGGTTTGACCACCACGGTACAACCGGCGGCCAACGCCGCGGCGGCCTTGCGGGTGATCATCGCGCTGGGGAAATTCCACGGCGTGAGCAGGGCACAGACGCCCACTGGCTCCTTCACCGTACCGAGCTGGGCACCAGGGATATGGCTGGGGATTGTCTGGCCGTAGAGCCGGCGCGCCTCCTCGGCGAACCAGGGGATGAAGCTGGCGGCGTAACGGATCTCGCCACGGGCTTCGGCCAGCGGCTTGCCCTGCTCCTGACTGAGGATGCGCGCGAGGTCTTCCTGATGCTGCAGGATCAGCTCGGCCCAGCGCCGCAGCAAGCCGGCGCGGGTTTCCAGGCTCTGCTCGCGCCAGCCGGCGAAGGCGCGCTGGGCGGCGTCCACTGCAGCTACGAGCTGCTGCTCACCAAGCATCGGCACATGGCCGATCACACTCTGGTCGGCAGGGTTGTGCACGGCAATGCTGGCGCCGTCGTCACTGTGCAGCCAGTGACCGTCGACATAGCACAGCGATTTGAACAGCAGGGGATGGTCGAGGGGCATGGCGATGTCTCCGGGCCGATGGGCATGGGAGACATGCTAGGGAAGGGTGGCTTGGCGTTTTTTCCAAGCCGGCACCACATGACCGCAGTTTTTTCTGAAGCGGGCGGATGAAAGGGCGGTTTCTGAGGTGCCCTAGCCCGGAAGCAATCCGGGACAGAACACGCAACACGCCCGGATTACATCCGGGCTACGGATTTAGCTCAGGCCGTAGCGGTGCGCTGCGGCAGGGCGCGGATGATGGCACTGAGCAACATGCCATACAGCGGCACGAAGAGGATCAGACTGATCGCCAGCTTGATCACGTAGTCCACCGTAGCGATTTCCACCCAGTTGGCAGCCATGAACGGGTCGTCACTGCGCCAGAACGCTACCGAGAAGAACAGGAAGGTATCGAGCAGGTTGCCGAAGATGGTCGAGGCCGTCGGCGCGACCCACCACTGGCGCATCTTGCGCAGGCGGTCGAACACCTGAATATCGAGCAACTGGCCGAAGGCGTAGGCGAGGAAGCTGGCCACGGCGATGCGAAAGACGAACAGGTTGAATTCGCCCAGCGTCGCCAGACCGCCGAATACCCCTTCATGGAACAGCACCGACACCACGTAGGAGGCCACCAGCGCCGGCAGCATCACGCGGGCGATCACCACACGCGCGGAATGCTTGCCGATCAGGCGCACGGTGAGGTCAGTGGCCAGGAAGATGAACGGGAAGCTGAACGCGCCCCAGGTGGTATGCCAGCCGAACAGGGTGATCGGCAGCTGCACCAGGTAGTTGCTGGCGATGATGATGAGGATATGGAAGGCGATCAGGCCGGCCAGCACGGGCCGACTGACCGACGCAGGAATCAGGGTCATGTCGATGTCCTTTTTCATGGAGTGGGGTTAGGGAACCCACTGCCGCAGCCGACATGGCCGCGAGCGGCGCGCATTCTAGCGCGTTGTTGACCCGCGGGATAGGTTTTCCCGCAGATGACAAAACCGCTCGGATGGAAGGTCGCGCCGCCGCTGACTCAGGCTTCCGGCACCACCCGCTTGGCCAGCTGGAAATGCCGCTGCCAATACGAGTTGTTGAGGAAGTCGATACGCACGTTGGTGCCACGGCGCGGCGCGTGGACGAAGCGGCCCTCACCGATGTAGATGGCCACGTGATCCACCGAGCGGCTGCGAATGCGGAAGAACAGCAAATCGCCCGGCTGCAGATCACTGCGCCTCACCGAAGGTGCGTCCAGGCGCGACAGCGCGCGGGAGGTGCGCGGCAGGTCGAGGTCGTCCTGAGTCTTGAAGGCGTATTGCACCAGGCCGCTGCAATCGAAACCGTGGCGCAGGCTGGTACCACCCCAGCGATAAGGCGTGCCCAACGCGCCGAGGGCGCGGTCGATCACTTCGCTGGACGGTTTTGGCGCAACCGCTGGCGCGCTGGCAGGAAGGGTGTGGATACGAAAGGTGGCGGAGGCTTGGGTACAAATTCCCAGTAAAAGAGCGCCTCCCAGGCAAAGTGACATGAAGAACTTATTCAAACCCAGTGACCCTGGTGATTGGCCTTTGCGCGGAAGCCCTTCCGAATCAAGGCATTGCATCGGAAACGAGCCTCCTGCCCATCCCGGAGACGGACTGCCAGGAAAAGTCTTTGGTTCATTTCCAAGGAGACGAGCCGACGAACGGTTTACCGCTGATACCTTCGTATTCCCAACCAATCGCGTCCAATCACGACTCGGAGGTTGAGCCTCTAACCCTCGGCCGTTAAGGTCGCGGAGCGACTCATCTTCGGAAAGGATTCACTCATGACGCTCAAAGCTTTCCTGCTCGGCGCCTCGCTCCTGGCACTCGCCCACGGCGCCCAGGCGCAGACCGAAAACACCAGCTGTTCCACGGTGACCCTGGCCGATCCCGGTTGGAGCGATATCGCCGTGACCAATGGCATCGCCAGCCTGCTGCTCGACGGCTTGGGCTACAAAGCGCAGACGCGCACCCTGGCCGTGCCGATCATCTTCGCCGGACTACAGAAAGGGCAGGTCGATGTGTTTCTCGGCAACTGGATGCCGGCAGGCCAGCATGACTACGACCGCTACGTGGCCAGCGGGCAGATCGACAAGGTGGTGGAGAACCTTGGCGGCACCGAATACACCCTGGCCGTGCCGACCTACGCCTATGAAGCCGGGGTGAAGGACTTCAACGACCTCGCCAAATTCGCCGACAAGTTCGGCAAGAAGATCTACGGTATCGGCTCGGGCTCGCCGGCCAACGACTACATCCGCCAGATGATCGCCGGTAACGAGTTCGGCCTCGGCGACTGGCAACTGGTGGAATCCAGCGAGCAGGCGATGCTGGTTCAGGTTGGCCGCGCGGTGAAGCGCGACGAGTTCGTGGTGTTCCTCGGCTGGACGCCGCACCCGATGAACGTGCAGTTCGACATGCAGTACCTCAAGGGCGGCGAGAAATTCTTCGGCAGCACTGGCTCGGTCAACACCCTGGCGCGCAAGGGCTATGTGGCAGAGTGTCCGAACGTGGGCAAGCTGCTGACCAACCTGAAGTTCACTCAGGAGATGGAGAACACCATCATGGACGACGTGCTCAACCGCAAGGTAGCCAACGCCACGGCGATCAAGAACTGGATCAAGACCAACCCGCAGGTGCTCGATGGCTGGCTGGAGGGTGTGAAAACCCGTGATGGCGGTGAAGGGCTGGCGGCGGTGAAAGGCAAGCTCTAATACAGTATTCCAGTGTCGGTCGAACCACTTCCCGTAGGGTGGGTTAGCGACGCTGAACGCCAGTCGACGATGCCCACCATCGTGGCGCGTCGTGTAACCCACCAGGCAATAAAACGTGTTGCTCCGATGGTGGGTTACGCCGCAACCAACATGGCGAAATGCTCGAATACTCCGGCGACGGCTAACCCACCCTACGGGCGTTCGGCATCTGGTGGTTGGCGTGCGTTAGTCGTCCAGCTCGGCAGGCGCACCCGCCGTGTCCGCCTTGATGGTCTTGGTGACGATGTAGGTGAAGTAGCGCTCGATGCCCAGGTCTTCGAGCAGCAACTGGTCGATGAAGCGCTGGTAGTGATCGATATCGCGAGCGCGGATCATCGCGATGTAATCGACACCGCCGCCGGTGGCGTAGCAGAAGCCCACCTCCGGCGCCTCGCTCAGGCGCTGCTCGAAGCGGCGCATATCCTGCGCGGTGTGGCGGGCGAGGGTGATTTCCACCAGTACCTGCTGGCTGCGAAATAGCGCTGCCCAGTCGATCTGCGCGCGGTAGCCCTTGATCAGCCCGGCACTTTCCAGCTTGCGCACCCGTTCCCAGGCCGGCGTCACCGAGAGGTTGATCGCCTCGGCAAGCGCCGACTTGGTGATCCGCCCATCCTCGGAGAGGATGCGCAGAATCTTCAGGTCATAGCGGTCAAGCTTGTGCATCGGGGGCCTCGGTTGATTGGTTAGGACGCTGGCAGGCGACAGCTTCGCGGCTGAAGCGGAATGCCGCCCAGCCGCTCCTACAACGATGCAGCCGGATGGCGATCCGCTTCTAGTCCACCACCTCGGCAATGACCGCGAGGGTATCACCACTTTTCACCAGCCCGGGGAAGTGCCGCGCAGCGAGCAGGCCGCTGCGTTTGGCACGGTACTCGGTGGCTGGTGCGCCAGTACGACGCGCACTGTGCACCCGCGCGATCACCTCGCCCTTCTCCACGGTATCACCGAGGTCGCGGCACATTTCCAGCAGGCCATCGTCTTCGCTGGCGACGAAGCAGTCGCCGTCGGGCATGTCCAGCATCACCGACTCGCCCGCCTCGATCTCGCCTTGCAGCAAGCCGAAATGGATCAGCAGGTTGCGCACGCCACGCTCGGCGATGGCCAGGCTTTTCGCCGTGCTGCTACCGCCGCCGCCCAGTTCGGTGGTGACGAATACCTTGCCCTGTTCCTCGGCGGCGGTGTCGTACATGCCCACCGCGTCCAGCTCCAGCATGCGCATGCAGTAGGGCGCGGCGAAGGCGCGCATACCGGCGGCACAGGCGGCGTCCTGGGCCGCATCCGGCAACATGTGGCAGGCGGCGAAGGGCAAAAAATCCAGGGTCTTGCCGCCGGAGTGGATGTCCAGCACCACGTCGGCCATGGGCAGCAGGCTGCGCTGGAAGTAATCGGCGATCTTCTGCGTCACCGTGCCGTCCGGCTTGCCGGGAAAGCTGCGGTTGAGGTTGCCCTTGTCGATGGGCGAGGTGCGGGTGCCGGCCTGCACCGCCGGGGTGTTCATGAACGGCACGATGATCACCCGGCCAGTGACGTCCTCGGCGCGCAGGCGCTGGGCCAGTTTGCTCAACGCCAACGGGCCTTCGTATTCGTCGCCATGGTTGCCACCGGTAAGCAGCGCGGTGGGGCCGCTGCCGTTCTTCACCACGGTGAGCGGGATCATCACCGCGCCCCAGGCCGAATCGTCGCGGGAGTAGGGCAGCTTGAGGTAACCGTGTTGCACGCCGTCACGGTCGAAGTCGACCGTGGGGCTGATGGGGTTGTCGCGCAGAACGTCGGTCATGGTGTCAGTCCTTCACGAACAGCTTGCGCGGCACGTCGCAGAAGGTTTCCACGCCGCTGTCGGTGATCAGGATCGATTCGGTGATTTCCAGGCCCCAGTCGTCCAGCCACAGGCCAGGCATGAAGTGGAAGGTCATCCCCGGCTGCAGCACGCTCTCGTCGCTCGGGCGCAGGCTCATGGTGCGCTCGCCCCAGTCCGGCGGATAACTGATGCCGATGGGGTAGCCGCAGCGGCTGTCCTTGTGGATGCCGAACTTCTCCAACACCTTGAAGAAGGCGCGGGCGATATCGCCGGTGGTGTTGCCCGGCTTGGCTGCTTCCAGGCCGGCGGCGATGCCTTCGACCACGGCCTTCTCGCCGTCGAGGAAATGCTGCGGCGGCTTGCCCAGGTAGATGGTGCGCGACAGCGGGCAGTGATAGCGCTTGTAGCAACCGGCGATCTCGAAGAAGGTACCGGCGCCGCTGATCATCGGCGAGTCGTCCCAGGTCAGGTGCGGCGCGCTGGCATCGGCGCCGGTGGGCAGCAGCGGGACGATGGCCGGATAGTCGCCGCCATGGCCGTCTGCACCGAGGATGCCGGTGCGGTAGATCTCGGCCACCAGCTCGTTCTTGCGCAGGCCCGGTTCGATCTTGTCGAAGATCGCCGCATGCATCTGCTCGACGATCTTCGCCGCGATGCGCATGTAACCGATCTCGGTGGGCGACTTGATCGCCCGTTGCCAGTTGACCAGCGCAGTCGAATCGACGAAGCGCGCATTCGGCAGATTGCGCTGCAGCGAGCCATAGGCGGCAGCGCTGAAGTAGTAGTTGTCCAGCTCGACGCCGATGGTCAGCTTGTCCCAGCCACGGGCGGCGATGACCTCCTTGGACAGGTAGTCCATCGGGTGGCGCTCGGTGGACTGCACGTAGTGATCGGGGTAACCAACGATATTGCTCGGCTGCATGAACACTGTGCGCTTGGCGCCGTTGGCATCCTGGCCGCGGCCGTACCAGACCGGCTCGCCATCGAGCGCCAGCAGCACGCACTGGTGCACGTAGAACGACCAACCGTCATAGCCGGTGAGCCAGGCCATGTTCGACGGATCGGTGACGATCAGCAGCTCGATGCCCCTGGCCTGCATGGCGCTGCGCGTCTTGGCCAGGCGCTGGGCATATTCCTCCCGGCTGAAGGGGAGGTTGACGACGATTTCGGACATTGCGTTGCCCTCGTGATGGAACGGTTATTCAGGCGCGGCGTGCCGCGCCCGCAGGTTTCAGGAATCGAAACTGAGGCCTTTGCCGGCCGCGACAGCGCGCTGGTAGGCGAGGCTGGCGATGGCGGTGTCTTGTGCTCCAGTGCCGGTCAGGTCGCACAGGGTGATCTGCTCGGGCGCGGTGCGACCGGGACGCTGGCCGGCGATCACCTGGCCGAGCTCGGCGAAATCAGCATCCGCAGCAACCAGGCCGGCGGCGATGGCGTGATTGAGCTCACCGAGCACACGGGTCTGACTCAGGCGGTCGGCGACATAGGCATCGACCCGCGCCAGCACCGCCGGGGCGATCTCGTTCTTGTGCTCGGCATCCGAGCCCATGGCGGTGATATGCAGGCCGGAGCGCAGGTGTTGCGGCTGGATCAGCGGCTCACGACTGGGCGTGGTGGTGATGGCGATATCGGCACCATTGAGCGCCGCGTCGACGCTGTCCACGGCACGCGCATCGTCCAGCTCGGCAGCCATGGCCTGGGCCTTGGCGGGATCACGCGCCCAGATACGCACCTCGCGCACCTCACGCACCAGGCGCAGCGCCTGCAACTGCAGGCGCGCCTGCTCACCGGCACCGAGGATGGCGACCACCTTGGCATCTTCGCGGGCCAGCCATTTGGCGGCGATGGCGCCAGCAGCCGCGGTGCGCACGGCGGTGAGGTAGCCGTTATCCAGCAGCAGCGCATCGGCCAGGCCGGTCCGTGCCGAGAACAGCATCATCAGGCCATTGAGGCTGGGCAGGCCAAGCTTGGGGTTGTCGAAGAAACCGGGACTGACCTTGATCGCGAAATGCGCCACGCCGGGCAGGTAGGCGGTCTTCACGTCCACCTCGCCGTTGTGCTCGGGCACGTCCAGACGCAGGATCGGCGGCATCGCCACCGCWGCGGTGGCGAGCAGGCGGAAGGCGTTTTCCACCACCGCGAGGCTGTCGGTGTCGAGGCCGACGCAGTCGCGCAGGTCAGCCTGGTTGAGAATCAGGGTCTTGGCCATGGAGGCTCCTCAGGCGTCGGCGCCATTGAGCACGCGCAGGTGCTGGTCGATGTCGATGTTGCGGCCGCTGATCACCACCACCACCGGGCCACGCGGTTCGATCAGGCCATCGAGCAAAGCGGCGATGCCGACCGCTGCGGCGCCCTCGACCACCAGCCTTTCTTCGCGGTAGGCGTGGCGGATGCCGCGGGCGATGGAGGCCTCGTCGAGCAGGTGAACCTGATCGCACAGCTCGCGAGTGATGGAATAGGTGAAGCGGTTGTCCAGGCCGATGCCGCCGCCGAGCGAGTCGGCCAGGGTCGGCAGCTCCTCCACCTCGACTGGCTCACCAGCCTCGAGGCTGGCGTGCATCGCCGCACCCAGTTGCATGCTGATGCCGTGGGTCCGAATGGCCGGGCTGGCCGCCTTGATCGCCAGCGCCACACCGGCGAACAAGCCGCCGCCGGAAAGCGGTACCAGCACTTCGCAGACGTCCGGGCATTGTTCGAGAATCTCCAGGCCCAGGCTGCCCTGGCCGGCGATCACATGCGGGTGGTCGAAGGGTGGGATAAATGCGGCGCCCTGCTCGCGGGCGATACGCAGGGCTTCGAGCTGGGCATCGTCCTGGCTGCGGCCTTTGATAACCACCTCGGCGCCCAACTCGCGAATGGCACGCACCTTGTTCTGCGGCACAAGCTCGGAGAGGCAGACAATGGCCTTCACGCCCTGCTGCGAGGCGGCGAAGGCAAGCGCACGGCCATGGTTGCCGGTGGAGGCCGTAACCACGCCGAGGCGCTTCTGCTCGGCATCCAGCTGCGCGACCGCGTTGCTCGCGCCGCGCAGCTTGAAACTGCCGGTGGCCTGCTGCGACTCCAGCTTCAACCACACCGGCACACCGGCCAGGCGACTCAGGCTGGGCGAATGTTCCAGCGGCGTCTGGCGCACCAGGCCGGCAATGCGCTGGCGGGCCTTGAGTAGATCATCGGCGGTGATGGAAGACATGGCGCACGTTCCGAGAAGGTGTGCGGCCGAGTGTATGAGCGGGAAATTGAGTGGCTGAATGTACTAGGACGATTTTTTATCTGGGCGTTTGTACCGTGTGGAAATCGGTGCGCACGGCGCACCCTACAGCCCCGTCGACCGTAGGGTGCGCCGCGCGCAACAGCTTGTAGCCCTCTCCCGCAAGCGGGAGGGGCTGATCGGCATGATGGGCAAAATTGTAGGGGCGGCTGGGCGGCATTCCGCTTCAGCCGCGAAGCTCTTCAACAGCGCTAAAAATCATGCACCTTAGGGTACTGCTCGAAGACGTCACGCACGATCTGCACGCCCTGGCGCATCTTCGCTTCGCTGCATTCGGCGCCGACGCACAGGCGCACCGCGCGCGGCCGTGGCATACCGGGCGGGACGAAGGGATCGGGCAAGGTCAGCGCGACGTTGCGCCGGCGCAGTTCGCGCAGCAGGCCGTCGGTTTCCCATCCTTCGGGCACACGCAGCCAGCTGTTGAGCGAATAGGGGTGGTTGCCGATCAGGTGCTCACCCAGCTCCTGCTCCACCAGCGCCTGCCGGTTGGCCAGCAATTGCCGCTGCAACTGCACCAGATCCTCAGCCTCGCCCGAGTCGATCCAGCGCGTGGCGATCTCACCGAGCAGCGACGGCGCCATCCAGCTGTTGACCCGCAGAATGCTCTCGGTGCGCAGGGCCAGACGCTTGGGCATCACCAGGTAGCCGATCCGCAGACCGGTGAGCACCGACTTGGTCATGCTGGTGCAGTAGAACGACAGCTCCGGCGCGTAATGACTGAGCGGCCGCGTGGCCTGCTGGCCGGCCAGCAGCGGGCCGTAGACGTCATCCTCGATGATGTACACGCCATAGCGGCGGGCGATCTCGGCGATCTCCCGGCGGCGCTCGTCGGGCATCAGTGCGCTGGTCGGGTTGTTCAGGTTCGGCGTGCAGACCAGCGCGGTGATCCGCTCGTTGCCACACATGTCCTCGAAGTGCTCAGGGTTCAGGCCGTAGCGATCCATCTCCAGGCCCTTGAGGGTGAAGCCGAGCACCTGCGAGCTGCCGATGGCACCGTGATCGGTCAGGCCTTCGCAGAGCACCACGTCATCCGGGCCAGCAAGCGTGGCTAGGGCGAGGAAGATGGCATGAGCGGCACCGCTGGTCAGCAGCACATCCTCGATGCCGACATCCATGCCCAGGCGCGCCAGCCAGCGCACCGCGGCCTCGCGCTGATGCTGCATGCCGGCAATCGGGCGGAAGGCATGGATCCACGGCTGGTCCGGCTCCTGCGCCAGCTCCAGGCAGGTCTGTCGCCACAAGCGGTCGTGATCGGCAGTATGCAGGATGCGCGCGTTGGAGAAGTCCATCAGCGCCTGCTCGGTTTGATCGAGCATGCTGGTGGCCACGCGCTCGCTGGTGCGCCGTGAGACGAAGCTGCCACGGCCCACCTCGCAGCGCACGCGGCCCTGACGCTCCAACTCCTTGTAGGCGTTGGTCACGGTCTGCACGCTGATGCCCAGCGCATCTGAAACCTGACGTTGCGGCGGCAACCGTTGGCCGTCGATCAGGGTACCCTGTTCGATATCGGCGGCGACTGCCTGTACCAGCAGCTTGTATTTCGATTCGCCCGGGCGAGCGCTGGCCAGGGCCTTCTTCCAGTTGTGCATCGATGGCTCCTCCGGCAACTGCGTTCAAGCATCCCGCGTGAGGCGTTACGATTCAATTGTCCTAGTGCAATGCCGTAGCCAAAAAAGCCTTTGTATGCTCGGCCCAAGGGTGGAAAACAGTGCCTCAGGCAACTCAAAAGAACACCACCCGGCGCAGGCCTACTGCGCACCAACGCTCTTGATTTACCTGCCTCCTAACACAGCACGCCGCCGTTGGCGGACTACAAGAAACAGGAGAACACCAAGATGAGTAGCGTTATCACCTCCCGCTTCGGCCGCCTCGCACTGGCCGGCGCCCTGCTCACCGGTCTCGCTGCCGGTGCCCAGGCCTCGACCCTGGACAAGGTCAAGGACAGCAGCAGCGTGCGTATCGGCTACGCCAATGAAACGCCATTCGCCTATACCGCCCTCGACGGCAGCGTCACCGGCGAGTCGCCAGAGATCGTCAAGAAGATCTTCGAACGCATGGGCGTCGAGAAGATCAACCCGGTGCTCACCGAGTGGGGTTCGCTGATCCCCGGCCTGCGCGCCAGCCGCTTCGACCTGATCGCCGCCGGCATGTACATCACCCCCGAGCGCTGCAAGCAGGTGCTGTTCACCGACCCGCACTACCAGTTGCCCGATACCCTGCTGGTGAAAACCGGCAACCCGAAGGACCTGCACAGCTACGAGGACATCGCCAAGAGCGGCGCCAAGGTGGCGATCATGTCCGGCACGGTGAACCTCGGTTATGCCCGCAGCGCCGGCATCACCGATGACCAGATCCTCCAGGTGCCGGATACCACCGCACAGCTGCAGGCCGTACGCGCCGGTCGCGCCGACGCTGCAGTCGGCACTCAGCTGACCATGAAAGGTCTGGCCGACAAGGGCGGCGACAGCGTCGAAGCCATCGCCGAATTCAAGGACGATCCAGCCCACACCGGCTATGGTGCCCTGGCCTTCCGCCCGGAAGACAAGGACCTGCGCGATGCGGTGAATGCCGAGCTGAAAAAGTGGCTGGGCAGCGAAGAGCACCTGGCCACGGTCAAGCCCTTCGGTTTCGACCAGTCCAACATCACCGACAAGACCGCCGCCGAACTCTGCGGCCAGTAATGAACGGACACGCCGCGCACTCCGGTGAGCGGCGCGCTTTCGTGCATAGAGCGGTAGACATTCATGACCGATCTTCTTCCCCTGCTGCTGCAAGGCGCCTGGGTCACCGTGCAAGTCACCTTCTGGGGCTCGCTGCTGGCCATCGTCTCGGCTGTTATCGCCGCCCTCGGCCGGCTGTCGCCCATCGCTCCGCTGCGCTGGCTGGCGATCACCTACATCGAGATCTTCCGTGGCACCTCGCTGCTGGTGCAGCTGTTCTGGCTGTACTTCGTGCTGCCGATGCCACCGTTCAACGTCGAGATGAGCGCCTTCACCGTGGCCATCGTCGGCCTCGGCCTGCATATCGGCGCCTATGGCGCGGAAGTGATGCGCGGTGCCATCCGCTCGGTGGCCAAGGGTCAGTACGAGGCCTGTACCGCGCTGAACATGCGGCCGTCGAAGCGTTTCCTGCGCATCATCCTGCCGCAGGCACTGCTGGCAGCGATCCCGCCGGGCACCAACCTGCTGATCGAGTTGCTGAAGAACACCTCGCTGGTGTCGCTGATTACCCTGTCTGACCTGGCCTTCCGCGCCCGTCAGCTGGATCAGGCGACCTTCATGACCCTGGAGATCTTCGCTCTGGCCCTGGTCCTGTATTTCCTCATGGCCCAGGTGATCAACCTCGGTATGCGCCTGCTGGAAAAACGCCTGAGCCGTGGCCGGATGCGCGGAGGCCTGCAATGAATTTCTTCGACTGGGATTTCGCCCTGAGCATCCTCCCGGATTTGCTCAAGGCCTCGCTCAATACCCTGCTGATCACCTTCGCCGGCTTCGCCATTGCCATCGTGCTCGGCCTGCTGCTGGCCATCGCCCGACGCAGCAAGCACCTGTGGCTGTCCTGGCCGGTGGCCGGACTGATCGAGTTCATCCGCAGCACGCCGCTGCTGATCCAGGTGTACTTCCTGTTCTACGTGTTCCCCAACTACGGACTGAACCTCACCGCGCTGCAGGCAGGCATCCTCGGCATCGCCCTGCACTACGCCTGCTACACCGCCGAGGTCTATCGCGCCGGCCTCGACGCGGTGCCGCGCGGCCAGTGGGAGGCGGTGACAGCGCTGAACATGTCGCCGCTGTCGGCCTATCGGCAGATCATCCTGCCGCAGGCACTGCGGCCGATCCTGCCGGCGCTGGGCAACTATCTGGTGGCCATGCTCAAGGACACCCCGGTGCTGTCGGCCATCACCGTGGTGGAAATCATGCAACAAGCCAAGAACATCGGCTCGGAGAGCTTCCGCTACCTCGAGCCCATCACCATGGTCGGTCTCTTCTTCCTGCTGCTCAGCCTGGCCCTGGCCTGGTGCGTGCGGCGCGTGGAAGATCGCCTGGAGGTCACTGCCCGATGACTGCTTTTCTAAACTCTAAAGACGCCGCAGGGAGTTCCTCCATGAACCAGTCCATCGTCCGCTTCACCGACGTGACTAAGCGTTACGGCAACCTCACCGTACTCAACAAGCTCAATCTGGATGTCGCTCCCGGCGAGAAGGTGGCGATCATCGGCCCCAGCGGCTCGGGCAAGTCGACCCTGCTGCGCGCGCTGATGACTCTGGAGAGCATCGACGAAGGCGTAATCGCCGTCGATGACGAGCCGCTGACTCACATGCCCGGTCGCGACGGCCGCCTGGTGCCGGCCAGCGCCAGCCACCAGCGCAAGGTGCGCGGCAAGATCGGTATGGTATTCCAGAGCTTCAACCTGTTCCCGCACATGTGCGCGCTGCAGAACGTGATCGAGGCACCGATGCAGGTGCTCGGCATGGGCAGAAAAGAAGCCACCGAACGCGCCGAGGATCTGCTGGCGATGGTCGGCCTGGGCGAAAAGCTGCGCCATTTCCCATCGCAGCTATCCGGCGGTCAGCAGCAACGCGTGGCCATCGCCCGTGCGCTGGCGATGCGGCCCAAGGTGATGCTGTTCGACGAGGTGACCTCGGCGCTCGATCCCGAGCTATGCGGCGAAGTGCTCAACGTCATCCGCCGCCTGGGCAGCGAGCACAACCTGACCATGCTGATGGTCACCCACCAGATGGGCTTCGCCCGCGAGTTCGCTGACCGCGTGTGCTTCTTCCACCAGGGCTGCATCCATGAACAGGGCACACCGGATCAACTGTTCGGCAACCCGCAGCAGGAAAGGACGAAGGCGTTTCTCAGCGCGGTGAACGAAGCGCACTGAGGCGCACTGTGGGAGGCGGGGAGCAATCAGAGCTCTCTGCCGTTTCCGTAGGAGCGGCTTTAGCCGCGATTTCTCGCGGATGAATCCGATCCTACAGAATCAGGGCAATCCGTTGGTATGCGTCAGCGAAACTAACGCGGCTGCCGCGCCTTTATCGCCGCCAGCATCTTCTGCGCCAGCGCGGCGTAGTCACCATCGAAGTGGTGCCCGCCCTTGATCATCAGCTGCTCGCCCGGAGCACCGGCTTCGGTGCAGCCGCTCTCGGCCGCTTCCTCGCTGCCGTAGATGCAGTACACCTTGGCCGCCGGCACCTTGCGCAGTTCGGGGCCGGTCGGCGCCTCCGCACCATCCTTGCCGAGCCAGCCGCTGACGGCGATCTCGAAGCTGCCGCTGCGGGCGAAAGCCAGCAGCAGCATGGTATCGACCTGCTGCTGATCACTGGCCGGCAGGCGGTTGTAGATTGCCGGCAGCACATCGGCACCGAACGAGTAGCCGGCGAGCACGAAGCGCTTTACCTGCCACTTGTCGCGGTACTGCTGCATCAGTCGCGACAGGTCGGCGGCGCTCTGTTCCGGGCTCTTGTGCTGCCAGTAGTAACGCAGGGTGTCGATGCCCACCACCGGATAGCCGGCAGCGGCCATGTGTTCGGCCGAGGCGCGGTCCAGATCGCGCCAGCCACCATCGCCGGAATAGAACAGGGTCAGGGTATCGGCCGGTTGCGCCGAGGGATGCTCGATCACCGGCATCGCCGCGCCCTGGCCGGCGAGCAAATGCTGCAACTGATCGGTCAGCAGGGTCGGCAGCGGCGTGCCCAACGTACCGATGCGCGGCTCGCCGTTGGCCTGCTCACGCAGGAAGCGGGCGTTGTCGTCACCCGGATTGTAATTCCACAGGGCGAGCCAGTGACCGTGCCCCGCCCTTTGGGGCAGCGGCTCGGCGCAATCGGGTTTGGCCAGGTCGAAGCCGACCGACAGCGCCTGAGCCTGGTCGTCGCTTTGCGCCGCCAGCCAGCGCCAGGCAGAGGCTGCTGCCGGGCCGATACCAGCGACCAGGGTCGGCGCGCCGCCCAGCGCCTCGCTGGCCTGACTGATCAGCTGCTGTTGCGCCTTGCAGTCGCCCGCAACGAAGGGCAGTTGCAGCAGGCGCAGATCGCCCACTTCGGCAAGGCGGCGTAGCGTAGCTTCATCCAGCGCCTGGTCAGCCGGAGCGAGCAGCAGCACACGCTGACGCGCCTCGCCCTGGCTCAGCAATTGCGCCGAGGAGCCCTGTATCTGCAGCGTCTCGAACTGCGTGGTGCCACGCATCGACCACCACCAACCCGCCGCCCCTGCAGCCAGGGCAACCACCAACAACACGCCACTCAGCGTCCTTGTCGTCCTGCTCATCTCAACGCCTCACCAGTCCACCCAGGCCGCCAGCGATCAACGTGGCGGTGTCGGCCAATGCCACCCAGGGGTCGAGCCCGGCCGGCACGGCCAGGTAACGCGGCTCCCACTGCGGCAGGAACTTGTCCTTGAAGCGGCGCAGGCCCTGGAAGTTGTAAAAGTTCTCGCCACGGTCGAACACCATCGCGCCGAGACGCAGCGGCAGCGGCGCACCCTTGCGCGTCTGCAGGCCGGCCAGCGGCACCATGCCGAGACTGAAACGTGCGTAGCCCTCGCTCTGAAACTGCTGGATCAGGCCAAGCATGAGAAACTCCATGGTCGACTTCGGCGCATCCGGCAGCACGCGCATCAGATCGAGGCTGGCCACAGCACGCGTCTCGCATTCCAGCAAGTTGGCGAAGGCCACCGCGCGGCCCTCGAAGCGCACCACCACGACACGAAAATGCGCCAGGTATTCGGGGCTGAAGCGGCCCAGGGAAAAGCCCTTCTCGCGCACGTTCTTGCCCTGCAACCAGGCATCGGAAATCGCCTGCAGCTCCTCCATCGGCACCTGACCGGGGGCGTGGAATTCCAGGCTCAAGCCATCGCGTTGACCACGATTCCAGGTGTAGCGCAGGGCTTTCATCTCCTTGCCGTTGCTGGCCAGATCGAAGGTTTTCAGATCCACCAGTGCCTCTTCACCGAGCTTCAGCGCAGTCAGGCCGATGTCGATATAGCCGGGCAGGTTCTCCGCGCGCACCTGATAGAACACCGGCCGCGCATGGTGGCGGTCGCAGAGGTCACGGAACTGCCAGATCAGCTCGGCACGCGCAGCCGGCGGACCGATCGGGTCGAACAGTGCCACCAGGCTGCGCCCGCGACGGGCGTACATGAGGAAGGCTTCGCTATCTGGATGGAACAGCAGCGCCTTGTCACCGCTCAGCGCCAGGCCACCTTCCGGCTGACGCGAGGCCTGGACGATGGCACGGGCGCGCAGCAACGCCTCCCCGTCTGGCAGGCTGATACTTGGCGGCGTGGCGCGCAGTAGCCAGGTCAGGCTGACCGCCAGCAGCACCAGGGCACTGCCCAGCGCCGCCCGAAGGCCGCGCGGGGCATTGGCATCCAGCTCGAACTGCCACCACAGCTGATGGCTGTAGGCGACATCCTGATAGGCGAACAGCAGCAGCCACACCGAGGCGGCGATCACTCCGACCGTTGCCGCCAGCGCCAGGCCGGATGCCGGCACGTCCATCAATCGGCTACGTCGGTAGAACTCGCGACGAAACAGCGCCAGCAAGCCGGCGATGGCCGCAAGGGCCAGGGCCTCCGGCCAGTCGAAGCCCTTGAGCAGCGACAACACCACGCCCAGGCAGAGCAGCACCAGGGTCAGTGCCCAGGCCGCCGACAGGCGCCGACGCAACCCTTGCGCCAGCAGCAGGCAAAGCGTGCCGACCAGGCTGGCCGCCAGGTGCGAGGCCGCCACCAGTTGCGGCGGCATGAGGAAACCCAATGCCTCCAGGCGTTCGTCCATGGTCGGCGTCACCCCGGAGAACAGCAACACCGCACCGGCGCAGAACACCAGCAGCGCCAGCAGGGGTACCGCCATACCACTGGCCATGCGCGCCACCTGCCGCGGGAACCACAGACGACGCGCCTCGGCGGCCAGCAGCAGGAGCCCAGCCGCCACCAGCGGCAAAATCACGTAGAGCAGCCGATAGAGCAGCATCGCCGCGACCAATCCGGCCGGATCGATGCGCGAGGAGAAAGCTGCCAGCAGCACCGCCTCGAACACCCCGACGCCACCCGGCACATGGCTGAGCACACCGGCTGCCAGCGCCAGCATGTAGATCAGCACGAAGGAGGAAAAAGGTGGTGCCTCGGGCAGCAACAGGTACAGCACGCTGGCGGCAATCAGCACATCCAGGCTGCTGATCAACAGTTGCGTCAGACTCATGCGCAGGCCCGGCAAGCGCAGGCTGAAACGCCCGAGATCCACCTGCCAGCAACCGGGTGCGGGTCGCTCGGCAAGGCGTTTACGGCTGACCAGTAGCCCCACCACCAGCGCCACGAGCAATATCGCAACAGCCAGCACTGCCAGCACAGGCTCGGACAGGCGCAACGCGGCCGAGGCATCCTCAAGATCGAACAGGGCCGCCAGCGCCGCGAGAATCGGCAGGCTGACACCGAGCGACAGGCTGGCGAACAGGCTCATGCGCGCCACATCGCCCGCGCTCAGCCCATTGCGCCCGTACAGGCGGTAGCGCACCGAACCACCGGACAACGCCGACAGGCCCACGGCATTGCCGATGGCAAAAGCGCAGAAACCGCCGAGCGCCAGGGTCGGCGGCGGCAGATCGACGTTTGCATAGCGGCTGGCTGACCACTCGTAGGCGAGCATCACCAAAAAGCCCAGCACGGTGGCCAGCAAGGCGCCGAGCAAGGCCTGCGGCGGCACGGCCGCCAGGGATTCGCGCACCTGATCCGGATTGATCTCGCGCACCAGGTGCCAGCAGGCGACCAGCGCCAGACCGAACAACAGCAGCGAAAGGCCGAGGCCGATCAGGTGTCGGTTGCGTTGCAGCCAGCCGGATTGGGGAGAGGGAGGAAGATCTGGCGCGCCTGCGCTTTCAGCGGGAAGTTCGGATACCGCTCGACTCATGTCGAAAACGCCTCTGATGGACGCCACCTCGGAGTGAGGCCTAGATCAGAGTGTATATGTAACAAAATGTTCCGCAGCTTCGAAACATTCCTGACGCAAGTCCGGATTGGCTGGCGCGGCTCAGGCCTCGCCGAGAAAACGCAAGCCCGCCCCTTCAGCATCCACGCGCATCACTTCCATCTTCAATACCGGCGCAGGGAAGGGCAAATCCTGCACCTGGCCGATCACTTCGGTGCCGACCGACAAGCTGGCCATGTCCGGGTGCTTCACGTAAACACCGCTATCGGACAGGTCACGAGTCTGCGCCAACAGCTCGCCGAAGCTGGGGTGGCTGATCTTGATCCGGCACTTCATCGGGGTACGCACCTGCTGGCGCTGGTTCGGCATGACGGCTCCGGGGGATAGGCGGGCGATGCAGCCTTTAATAACGCAAAATCGAAGCAATTCCCAACGCTCGACAGAAAAAAGGCGCCATCGAGGCGCCTTCGTTCATCATCGTGCTCAGTGGCAGTACGTCAGTACCACTTGGCCTCGCCCTCGGGGCGTTTCTTGAAGCGCTTCATGCTCCACATGTACTGGCTCGGGTAGTTACGCACGTAACGCGATACCACTTCGCTCATCGCCGCCACGCCTTCTTCGACGTTCTCGCTGTACATGCCTTCGGGGGCCGCCTCGAGGATAACCTTGTAGCCGCTGCCATCCGGCAGGCGCAGCGCATGCAGGAACACGCCGACCGCCTTGCCACCAGTGAGCATGCTCGGCACGAACTTGCTGGTCAGCGCGGTGGTGCCGAGGAAGGGTACGAAAACACCCGACGAACGGCTTGGCTCCGGGTCGGCCGGAATACCCACGGCGCCGCCTTTGCGCACTTCCTTGATGACGCTGAGGATGCCTTCCTTGGTCGACGGCGCGACGCGGTTGCCCATCTGCACGCGCTGCTGCTGGAGCAGCTCATCGACGGCCTTGAGCTTGGGCGGGCGGTAGAAAATGATTGGTTTGCACTGGTTGCAGTAAAAGTGGTTGAGCACTTCCCAGTTGCCTAGGTGGCTGGTGATGCCGACCACGCCCTTGCCGGATACCAGAGCCTGTTGCAGCACCTCCAGGCCCTCGACTTCGCGCACCAGCTTGAGCGATTTCTGCGCCGGCCAGATCCAGGCGCAGGCGCTTTCGGTCAGGGTCTTGCCGATGTCCTTGAGGCTTTGCCCGACCAGTTTGTCCAGTTCGGCCTGATTCAGCTCCGGGAAGCACTTGCTCAGGTTGATGCGCACCACGTCACGCGAACCGTTCGGCAGCTTCCACATCAGCCAGCCGATGGCATTGCCCACGGCCTGCACGGCACGCCAGGGCAGCAGTGCGAACAGACGCAGGAACCCGACCACCAGGGCGCCCTTGAGTTTTTCCACGAGAGACTCCAAGCGTTTCTGCAAAGCGCCCAGTTTAACAGGACGTTCAAAAACGTTGGTGAGGCAGGCAAGACAAGGCGTAACGGCCAGGACCAGCTCTGTCAGTAAAGGCTCGTCCGCAGCCGCCGTTGCAGATCGCGCTCGTAGGCCTCGACGTCGAATTCCTCATAGATGCAGCGGAAGATATCGCCCGCGCTCGGCAGGCTGGCGCGCTCCACCTGGCGCGATGCATCCCACAGACCGGAACGCACTGCCGCCTTGGAGCACTGGAAGTAGCAGCTGTCGATATGGATGCGCAGTACGCTGCGTGGCAGCTTGTCCTGGGCACGGCCCAGTTCCAGCAGCTCGGGGTCGAGGGATATTTCGGCACGGCCGTTGACCCGCAGACTCTCGCCCACGCCCGGAATCAGGAACAGCAGCGCCACCTGCGGGTTGAGCAGGATATTGCGCAGGCTGTCGATGCGGTTGTTGCCGGGGCGATCCGGCAGCAGCAGGGTCTGGTCATCGAGGATGTGCACGAACCCCGGCGCATCACCACGCGGCGAGCAATCCAGGCCATCCAGGCCGACGCTCGCCAGCACCACGAAGGGCGACGCCTCGATCAATGCGCGGTAGGGTTCGATCAGTCGCGGCAGCTCCTTGCGCCGCGAGCGCTCGTGGCTTTCCCCATACAGCGCCTGCAGTTGGTCCAGCGTGGTGATGGTAGTGGTCATGGCGCCCTCAGTTGCGCATAGCGATCGCAGTCAGTGGTGTGGTCCATCACCATACCCGTGGCCTGCATGAAGGCATAGCAGATGGTCGGCCCGACGAAGGTAAAGCCGAGCTTCTTCAACGCCTTGCTCATCGCTTCGGCCTCGGGCGTCACCGCCAGCATCTGGCTACGGTCGCTGAAGTGGTTGATCTTCGGCACACCGCCCACGAAAGACCAGAGCAGCGTTACCGGGTCGTCCAGCTTCAGCCAGGCCTGAGCGTTCTGCCGCACGGCCTTGAGCTTGAGGCGGTTGCGGATGATGCCGGGGTCCTGCATCAGCACTTCGATCTCTTCATCGCTCAAGCGCGCCAGACGCTCGGGGTCGAAGCCGTGCAGCACCTGGCGATAGCGCTCGCGCTTCTTCAACACGGTGATCCACGACAGGCCGGCCTGCGCGCCTTCGAGCAGCAGCATCTCGAACAGATGGCCGGCATCGCGCTGCGGCACGCCCCATTCCTCGTCGTGATAGGCCTGGTACAGCGGATCGTCGGTACACCAGAAGCAGCGCGGCATGATCGTAGGCCTCGGTTAGGGGTCGAAGCGACGACTATAGCGGCAAAATAACTGGATATAAATACAGTTTCATACGACTTGAATGATGCCGATGTGCCGTACCCTGCGGCCTGCGCCGAGTTTCGATATACTCCCCGGCTTTCCCTCGCAAGCCTCCACAGGTGATTTTTTCGTGAGCCAGACCAAGCCTGCCGTGCGCACCTTCCAGGACCTGATCCTGGCCCTGCAGAACTACTGGGCCGAGCAGGGCTGCGTGGTGCTGCAACCCTACGACATGGAAGTAGGCGCCGGCACCTTCCACACCGCCACCTTCCTGCGCGCCATCGGCCCGGAGACCTGGAACGCCGCCTACGTGCAGCCTTCGCGTCGCCCCACCGACGGCCGCTATGGCGAAAACCCCAACCGCCTGCAGCACTACTACCAGTTCCAGGTGGTCTTGAAGCCCAACCCAGAGAACTTCCAGGAGCTGTACCTGGGTTCGCTTAAGGCCATCGGCCTCGACCCGGAAGTGCATGACATCCGCTTCGTCGAAGACAACTGGGAATCGCCGACTCTCGGCGCCTGGGGTCTGGGCTGGGAAATCTGGCTCAACGGCATGGAAGTCACCCAGTTCACCTACTTCCAGCAGGTCGGTGGCATCGAGTGCTATCCGGTGACCGGCGAGATCACCTACGGCCTGGAGCGCCTGGCCATGTACCTGCAGGGCGTCGACTCGGTCTATGACCTGATCTGGACTGACGGCCCGTTCGGCACCGTGACCTACGGCGACGTGTTCCACCAGAACGAAGTGGAGCAGTCCACCTACAACTTCGAGCACGCCAACGTCGAGAAGCTGTTCGAGCTGTTCGACTTCTACGAGAGCGAAGCCAACCGCCTGATCGAGTTGGAGCTGCCGCTGCCGACCTACGAGATGGTGCTCAAGGCCTCGCACACCTTCAACCTGCTCGACGCCCGCCGCGCCATCTCGGTAACCGCGCGCCAGCAGTACATCCTTCGCGTGCGCACCCTGGCCCGCGCCGTGGCGCAAAGCTACCTGCAAGCGCGCGCCAAGCTCGGCTTCCCCATGGCCACCCCCGAACTGCGTGATGAAGTACTGGCCAAGCTGGAGGCGCAAGCATGAGTGCACACGATTTCCTGGTCGAACTGGGCACCGAAGAGCTGCCACCGAAAGCCCTGAAGAGCCTCGGTGATGCCTTCCTCGCCGGTATCGAGAAAGGCCTCAAGGGCGCCGGCCTGGGCTACACAGCCAGCCGTGTGTATGCCGCGCCGCGCCGCCTGGCAGTGCTGATCGAGCAGCTCGAAGAGCAGCAGGCCGACCGCAGCATGAACCTCGACGGCCCGCCCATCCAGGCCGCCTTCGATGCCGACGGCAACCCGACCCAGGCCGCCCTGGGCTTCGCCCGCAAGTGCGGCGTGGACATCGCCGAGATCGACCGCAGTGGCGCCAAACTGCGTTTCGCCCAGCACATCCCTGGCCAGCCGGCGGTGAACCTGTTGCCGACCATCGTGCAGGACTCGCTGAACGACCTGCCGATCCCGAAACGCATGCGTTGGGCCGCCCGTCGTGACGAATTCGTGCGTCCGACCCAGTGGCTGGTGATGCTCTTCGGTGACGCCGTAGTCGACTGCGAGATCCTCGCGCAGAAGGCTGGTCGCGTGTCCCGCGGCCATCGCTTCCATGCCAACCGCGACGTGCGCATCAGCAGCCCGGCCAACTACGCCGAAGACCTGCGCAGCGCCTATGTGCTGGCCGACTTCGCCGAACGCCGCGAGATCATCAGCCGCCGCGTCGACGAACTGGCTGCCGCCGAGAACGGCAGCGCCATCGTGCCGCCAGCGCTGCTGGATGAAGTCACCGCCCTGGTCGAATGGCCGGTGCCGCTGGTGTGCTCGTTCGAAGAACGCTTCCTCGAGGTGCCGCAGGAAGCGCTGATCAGCACCATGCAGGACAACCAGAAGTACTTCTGCCTGCTCGATGCGAACGGCAAGCTGCTGCCGCGCTTCATCACCGTGGCCAACGTCGAGTCCAAGGACCCGGCACAGATCGTCTCCGGTAACGAGAAAGTCGTGCGTCCGCGCCTGACCGACGCCGAGTTCTTCTTCAAGCAGGACAAGAAGCAGAAGCTCGAAGGCTTCAACCAGCGCCTGGCCAACGTGGTGTTCCAGGCCCAGCTGGGTTCGGTGTTCGACAAGGCCCAACGCGTCTCGGCGCTCGCCGGTTTCATCGCCCGCGAAGTCGGTGGCGACGCCCAGCGCGCCGCCCGTGCCGGCCTGCTGAGCAAGTGCGACCTGGCCACCGAGATGGTCGGCGAATTCCCCGAGATGCAGGGCATCGCCGGCTACTACTATGCGCTCAACGACGGTGAGCCGCAGGACGTCGCCCTGGCCCTGAACGAGCAGTACATGCCGCGCGGTGCCGGCGCCGAACTGCCGAGCACCCTCACCGGTGCGGCCGTGGCCGTGGCCGACAAGCTCGACACCCTGGTCGGCATCTTCGGCATCGGCATGCTGCCGACCGGCTCGAAGGACCCCTACGCTCTGCGTCGCGCCGCCCTCGGCGTGCTGCGCATCCTGATCGAGAAGGGCCTGGATCTGGACCTGGCCACTGCGGTCGACTTCGCCGTCGCCCAGTACGCCGGCAAGATCAAAACCGACGGTCTGGCAGCTCAGGTGCTGGAATTCATCTTCGACCGCCTGCGTGCGCGCTATGAAGACGAAGGCATCGAAGTCGCCGTGTACCAGGCCGTGCGTGCGGTGGGTCCGACCTCGCCACTGGACTTCGACCAGCGCGTGCAGGCCGTGCAGGCCTTCCGCAAGCTGCCGCAAGCCGCTGCCCTGGCCGCCGCCAACAAGCGCGTGTCGAACCTGCTGAGCAAGGCCGAAGGTGGCGTCGCCGCCCAGGTCGAAGCGCACTACTTCGACAACCCCAGCGAGTTCGCCCTGCACGCCGCCATCCAGCAGGCCGACCAGGCCGTACAGCCGCTGGCCGCTGCCCGCCAGTACAACGAGGCCCTGGCCAAGCTGGCCAGCCTGCGTGAGCCGGTGGACGCCTTCTTCGAGGCGGTGCTGGTCAACGCCGAAGACGCGCGCGTGCGCGCCAACCGTTATGCCCTGCTGGCCCGCCTGCGCGGGCTGTTCCTCGGCGTGGCGGACATTTCGGTACTGGGCTGACGCCAGGCGCTGGCCGCGAAGGTTTTCGCGGCCAGCGTTCGTTTCCACCTCTGCTTCTGGCGTGGCTGCATGAAACTGCTGATCCTCGACCGCGACGGTGTCATCAACCAAGACTCCGACGCCTATATCAAGACGCTCGACGAGTGGATTCCGATCCCGTCGTCGATCACCGCCATCGCACGCCTGTCGAAGGCGGGCTGGACGGTGGCCGTGGCCACCAACCAGTCCGGCATCGCCCGTGGCTATTACGACCTGGCGACCCTAGAGTCGATGCACGCGCGCCTGCGCCAGCTGGTGGCCGAGCAGGGCGGTGAAGTCGGTCTGATCGTGCATTGCCCGCACGGCCCGGATGACGGCTGCGACTGTCGCAAACCGAAACCGGGCATGCTCGAGCAGATCGCTGCGCACTACGCCACGGAACTGGCAGGAATCTGGTTCGTCGGCGATACCAGCGGTGACCTGCAGGCCGCGCTGGCCGTCGATTGTCAGCCTGTGCTGGTGAAAACCGGCAAGGGCGAGCGAACCCTGGCCAAGCCTCTGCCGCCAGGAACCCTGGTATTCGATGATCTGGCGGCTGTCGCCGATCAACTGCTCTCATAAGGTGTGAAGGTTCATGGCGCTAGTGCAGGCATTCAGAGTCACGCTTTTCTACCTGCTGCTGTCGTCCAGCTCGTTCTTCTGGTGCCTGATCAGCCTGGTGGTCGCACCGCTGCTGCCGTTCCGCCAGCGCTACCGCTTCGTCGTCCAGGCCTGGTGCAACTGCGCCGTGTGGCTGGCCAAGGTGATCGTCGGTATCCGCTATGAAGTGCGCGGCGCGGAGAACATCCCCGAGCGCCCCTGCGTGATCCTCGCCAACCACCAGAGCACCTGGGAAACCTTCTTCCTCTGCGGTTTCTTCGAGCCACTGTCGCAGGTGGTCAAGCGCGAGCTGCTGCGCGTGCCGTTCTTCGGCTGGGGCATGGCGCTGCTCAAGCCCATCGCCATCGACCGCAGCAACCCCAAGGCCGCGCTCAAGCAGTTGGCCAAGCAGGGTGATGAGCGCCTCAAGCAGGGCGCCTGGGTACTGGTATTCCCCGAAGGCACGCGGATTCCGCCGGGCCAGATCGGCAAGTTCTCCCGCGGCGGTACCGCCCTGGCGGTGAATGCCGGCCTGCCGGTGCTGCCCATCGCGCACAACGCCGGCGAGTTCTGGCCCAAGGTCGGTTGGTCCAAGCGCTCGGGAACGGTTCAGGTGATCATCGGCGCACCGATGTACGCCGAGGGCGAAGGCCCGCGTGCCATCGCCGAGCTCAACGAGCGCGCCTTCCAGTGGGTACGCCAGCAACAGACCGAACTGCGCGGCGAAGAGCCGCAACTGAGCCGGCTAGGCGAAACCGTCTGATCTGTGGATAAGCTGTGCGTCAAATGCAAGCAAAGCGCCACCATCGCTCGCATCTGGCTGATTTTCCTGGCGAATCCACTGCGCTAGGAAAATCCCGTAACAGGGTATAAGTTGTGGCTCACGCCTGACTGCTATTGGCCTTCCGGCGGCTACATGCCGCCGATAAATCCGCCTCTACCACGACGGGTTCACAGTCTCGCCCGCGGCAATGGCCGAAGATGGGACAAGAAAGGGAATTCGCTGCCATGCCGTCGATCTACCAGCTCAAACCGGCTTTCCAGAACCTGCTGCGCCCCGGCGTCGAACGCCTGCATGCTCGTGGCGTCACCGCCAACCAGGTAACCCTGACCGCGGCCGTGGTCTCCGTACTGCTCGGCGCCCTGCTCGCTGCATTCAGCCACATCACCTGGCTGTTCGCCCTGATCCCCCTGTGGATGCTGCTGCGCATGGCCTTGAATGCCGTCGACGGCATGCTCGCGCGTGAATTCGGTCAGCAGTCGAAACTTGGCGCCTACCTCAACGAACTCTGTGACGTGGTCGCCGACAGTGCCCTGTATCTGCCCTTCGCCTTGCTGGCAGGCGTCTCGCCACTGCTGGTGATCGTTGTGGTGCTGCTGGCGGTGATCAGCGAATACGCCGGCGTACTCGGGCCCATGGTCGGCGCCTCCCGGCGCTACGACGGGCCGATGGGCAAGAGCGACCGCGCCCTCTGCTTCGGCGTGATCGGCGCTGGCGTCGCCACGGGCCTGCTGCCAGCCTTGTGGATCAATCTGCTGCTGGGCCTGATCCTCGCCCTGCTGCTCTACACCCTCTACAACCGCGTTCGCCATGGCCTGGCCGAAGTGGCCTGAGCTGTCCTAAGGAATAAGGAGATTCCATGCGCCCCGTACAACTGCACACGTTCAGTACCCATGACGGCGTCGAGCTGAGCTACCGCCACTGGCCGGCGACTGCCCTCGCCGATGGTCCGCGCCAGGCCGTGGTGCTTTTTCATCGCGGGCATGAACACGGCGGGCGCATGGCCCACCTGGTGGACGAACTGGATCTGCCGCACTGCGACTTCTTCGCCTGGGATGCCCGTGGTCATGGCCTGTCGCCCGGTGCACGCGGCGACAGCCCGAGCTTCGCCACCAGCGTGCGTGACGTGCAGACCTTCATCGAGCACATCGGCAGCCAGCACGCCATCGCCGAAGAAGATCTGGCGGTGGTGGCGCAGAGCGTCGGCGCGGTGATCATCTCCACCTGGGCCCACGACTACGCACCCAAGGTGCGCTGCCTGGTGCTCGCCTCGCCGGCGTTCAAGGTCAAGCTCTATGTGCCCTTCGCACGCCCCGGTTTGAAGCTGATGCACGCCTGGCGCGGCAACTTCTTCGTCAACAGTTACGTCAAGGCGAGGTTCCTCAGCCACGATCCCGAGCGTGTCGCCTCCTTCGAGAACGACTCGCTGATCGCCCGGCCGATCTCGGTGACCATGCTGCTCGGCCTGTACGAAGCCGCTGATCGCATCGTCGCCGACGCCCAGGCGATCCAGGTGCCGACCCAGCTACTGATCTCCGGCGCCGACTTCGTAGTCCACCGCAAACCGCAGGAAGACTTCTTCGAGCGCCTTGGCAGCCTGCGCAAGGAAAAGCACCTGTTGCCGGGCTTCTTCCACGACACCCTGGGTGAACGTGACCGCGCCCACGCACTGAGCCGCGCGCGGCGCTTTATCCTGCGCAACTTCGAGGAGCCGGTCACTCGTCCCTCGCTGCTCGATGCCGACCGCCTGGGAGCCACCTGCGCCGAAGCCGAAGAGCTGGCCGCACCACTGCCGAATAACTCGCTGCGCGATCTCTACTGGCGCGCCACCCGTGCCAGCATGCGCCTGGGCAGCACGCTGTCGGCCGGGGTAAAGCTTGGCTTCGACACCGGCTTCGATTCCGGCAGCACCCTCGATTACGTCTACCGCAACCAGCCCACCGGCAAGGGCGCGCTGGGCCGCCTTATCGACCAGAACTACCTGGACTCCATCGGCTGGCGCGGCATTCGTCAGCGCAAACTGCATGCCGAAGAGCTGCTGCGCCTGGCCATGAGCAAACTGCGTGAAGCGAACAGGGCGGTGCGTATCGTCGATATTGCCGCCGGCCATGGCCGCTACATCCTCGAATCGCTGGAAGGCCAGGAACAGCGTCCCGACGCGATCCTGCTGCGCGACTACAGCGACATCAACGTGCGTGACGGCAATGCGCTGATCCAGCAGAAGGGCCTGGGCGATATCGCCCGCTTCGTCAAAGGCGATGCCTTCGACCGTGACGATCTCGCCGCGCTAGATCCCAAGCCGACCCTGGCGGTGGTCTCCGGCCTGTATGAACTGTTCGGCAGCAACCAGATGGTCAGTGATTCGCTGGCCGGCCTGGCAGCGGCGGTCGAGGAGGGCGGTTACCTGGTCTACACCGGCCAGCCCTGGCACCCGCAACTGGAGCTGATCGCCCGTGCTCTGACCAGCCACCGCGATGGCCAGGCCTGGGTCATGCGCCGGCGTAGCCAGGCAGAGATGGATCAGTTGGTCGAGGCCGCAGGCTTTCGCAAGGTGGCCCAGCGCATCGACCAATGGGGCATCTTCAGCGTGTCCCTGGCGCAACGGGTGAAGTGATGGACAGCGCGCGCGAACAGGGATTGTGGAAGCGCGGCGTACTCTGGCTGCTGGTGCTTGGCCCGCTGTTCTTCGCCAGCTACGGCTTCGCCAACTGGTTCACCGGGCAGCGCGCTGATGTCGGCAGCCTGGTCTTCACCTGGGAACCGCAGATCCCGCTGTGGCCCTGGACCATCGTGCCGTACTGGTCGATCGACCTGCTATACGGTCTGTCCTTCCTGCTGCCAGCCTGCCGCCGCGAGATGGATCGCCATGCCCTGCGCCTGCTCGCCGCGCAGGTCATCTGCGTCGCCTGCTTCCTGCTCTGGCCGCTGCGCTTTACCTTCGAGCGGCCGCCACTGGATGGCACTTTCGGCCTGATGTTCGACGTGCTGATGGGCTTCGACAAACCCTTCAACCAGGCGCCCTCGCTGCATATCACCCTGCTGGTGATCATCTGGGCGATGTTCGCCAATCACACCCGCGGGCTGTTCTGGCGCAGCCTGCTGCACGGGTGGATGGCGCTGATCGGCATCTCGGTGCTGACCACCTGGCAACACCACTTCATCGACGTGCCCACCGGGGCGCTGGCCGGCTTCTTCTGCCTGTGGCTGCTACCGCTCCAGGGCGATACGCCGCTGAAGCAGATACGCCTGGCCAGCGATCCGCGCTGTTGGCGCCTGGCACTGCGCTACGGGCTTGGCGCAACGCTATGCGCCGTGCTGGCCGTCAAGCTGGGCGGCGCCTGGCTGTGGCTGTTCTGGCCGGCGGTTGCCCTGGCGATGGTCGCGCTCAACTACCTGCTATTTGGCGCTGTCGGCTTCCAGAAGCAAGCCGACGGCTGCCTCAGTCCGGCCGCCACAGTATTGCTCGCACCCTATCTGCTCGGTGCCTGGATCAACTCGCGGCTGTGGACCTATCGCCGGCCAAAGCCCAGCCAGGTGTTCGAGGGCATCCATCTTGGCCGACTCCCTGCGCCGCACGATCTCGAAGGGTTTGCCAGCCTGGTTGACCTCTGCGCCGAACTGCCGCTGCAACGCACGCCGCCAGCCTATTACAGCCTGCCGTCGCTGGACCTGGTGGCGCCCGATGCGCTGACCTGCCAACGCGCCGCCGAGGCCATCGAACGCCTGCGCCATAACGGCCCGCTGCTGGTGTGCTGCGCCCTGGGTTATTCGCGCAGTGCCACTGCCGTCGCCGCCTGGCTGCTGCACAGTGGCCGCTGCCAAAACGTCGAGGCCGCCGTAGAACTGATTCGCCAGGCTCGGCCACAGGTCGTGCTCGGCCCGCAGCATCTGGCCGCGCTGCAATCCATGGTCGATGCACAACCGGGGCTGGAGGTCGCTCATGCAGGCTGATCTGCTGCTGGTCGCGGCACTGTTGCGACGTGGGCGCAGCCTCGATCATTGCTCCAGCGCGCTGAGTCTGGTCGCCGTGGTCTTTGGCCTGGCGCCTTGGCTGGCCCCCCCGCCAAGCCTGATCCTGGCGCTGCTCTGTGCCGCGCTGCTGATCGCCGGCCTGGCCGAAAAATACTGGGCGCTGCGCGTGGCGCTGGATGCCGAGCTGTTCCAACGCCTGGCTGAAGCCGGCGAACAGCTCGACAGCCAGACTCGTGCGCTGGATCAGGCCCTACAGAATCTGGGCCTGCAGAATGCGCAGCAGGCTGGTCGCACCTGGAGCCTTCGCTCTCAGGGCGCACTCGGCCTGCTGCGCAAACAGGCGCTGTGTCTGCTGCTACAGATCGTCATCGTCGTACTCGGGTTCTTCATCGTTTTCGCTTAAGGAGTCGCCATGCTCGCTGCATTGACCGCTTTCGCCATCACCTCGGCAGCTCGTCTGCTGACCGGCGCACGAGCCCTGTGGCTCGGCAGCACCGCGCAGGCGACGCAACGTCTGTACTACGCCAACCACAGCAGCCATGGCGATTTCGTCCTGCTCTGGGCCTCACTGCCACCGGAGCTGCGCAAGCGCACCCGGCCGGTAGCCGGCGCCGACTACTGGCAAAAGCCGGGGGTGCGCAGCTTTCTGATCAACAAGGTGTTCAACGGTGTGCTGGTTGACCGCGAGCGCAAGGAGGAAGGGGTCAACCCGCTGCAGGCGATGCTCGATGCGCTGGATGGCGGCGACTCGCTGATCATCTTCCCCGAGGGGACGCGCAACCTCGGCGACGAGCCGTTGCTGCCGTTCAAGAGCGGCCTTTATCACCTGGCTCAGGCGCGGCCGGACGTGGAGCTGGTGCCGGTGTGGATCGCCAATCTCAACCGAGTGATGCCCAAGGGCAGGGCGCTACCGCTGCCGCTGCTGTGCACCCTGAGCTTCGGTGCGGCACTGGAGCCCATCGAGGGGGAGGGCAAAGATGCCTTCCTGGAACGCGCGCGTAACGCCCTGCTGGCACTGGCACCCGAGGAGGCCTGAGATGGATAACAACACTTTGCTGCTGTTCGCCGGTATCGGTGCCCTGCTGTTGCTGGCCAGCCTGGTCGGCTTCGTCCTCAAGCGGCGCAGTGGCGATCAGCCCAACCCGGTGATCGACAACCTCAACGCGCGGATCAACGCCTGGTGGGTGATGGTGCTGGTAATCGGCATCGCCTTCCTGTTCGGCAACGTCGGCGTCGTCGTGCTGTTCTACTTCGTGTCGTTCTATGCGCTGCGCGAGTTCATGACGCTGACGCCGACCCGGCGCAGCGACTACCCGGCATTGGTAGCCGCCTTCTACTTCGCCCTGCCGATGCAATACCTGCTGATCGCCCTGGGCTGGTACGGCCTGTTTGCCATCTTCATCCCGGTCTACCTGTTCCTGCTGCTGCCGATCCTCGCCTCGCTGGGCGGCGACACCACGCGCTATCTGGAGCGCGCGGCCAAGGTGCAGTGGGGGTTGATGATCGCCGTGTACTGCATCTCTTCGGTACCAGCGCTGCTGACCCTGGACATCCCCGGCTACGAGGGGCGCAACCTGCTGCTGATCGCCTGGCTGATCATTGTCGTGCAGCTCTCCGATGTGCTGCAGTACGTCTGCGGCAAGCTGGCCGGCAAACACAAGATCGCGCCGAATCTCTCTCCGTCGAAAACCGTGGAAGGCTTTATCGGTGGCGTAGCCCTGGCCACGCTGATCGGCGCCATGCTGTGCTGGATCACGCCGTTCGCCTTCTGGCAGGCCGCACTGTTCGCCCTGCTGGTGTGCATCCTCGGCTTCGCCGGCGGTCTGGTGATGTCGGCGATCAAGCGCGACCGCGGCGTGAAAGACTGGGGCCACATGATCGAAGGCCACGGCGGCATGCTCGACCGCCTCGACTCGGTATGTTTCGCCGCACCGGTGTTCTTCCATATGGTGCGCTACTGGTGGGCCTGATCGAACACGAGCAATGTGACAGGGGATTGCACTAGAGTTAAGTAACCCCCTAGAACCAGAAGGCCGATATGGTCGCCCACACCCAGACACTGTTCGGAGCCGTCGCGCTGGTCGCCGTGATCATGGGCAGCTGTCTGATCCTGGTTGGCCAATTGCGTCATCGCGACGGCATGCTCACCACTGGGCTGGGCATGCTCTCCCATGCGCTGGCCTACATCGGCTTTACCCTGTTCGGGCTGGCCTCGATGTGGCTGACCTATGTGCTGGCCAACACCTTGCTGTCCACCGCGCTGGCGTTCTACACCGTCAGCCTGCCGCTGATCCATGGCCGCCGCCCGCCATGGCGGCTGGCCTTCGCTTTCCCGCTGCTATTGGGCGCTTTGCTCAGCCTGCTGATCCACACCGAAGAACCCCGCCAATTGGTGGCCTGCCTGCTGCTGTTCACTCAATGCCTGGTGATCCTACGTTTGAGCCTTCTCCATGCCGTGCAGGGTGGGCGCGCCCATCGCATCCTGATGATAGGTGCAGGCATCAGCCTGTTCGGCCTAGGCATTCGTGTGGTGGTCATCCTCAGCGGTGCGCCGGCGGAGATGCACTACGACGTCAGCAACCTGAAGCAGACGGTATCGGTCGCCCTCGGCGCCGCCACCATCATCATGTTCTCCTTCGGCCTGGTACTGCTGTCGCGCGAGCGCATCGAGTCGGAGCTGCGTCAGACCGCTCTGCGCGACACGCTTACCCGGCTGCCCAATCGCCTGGCGATAATCGAACGACTCACCGACGAGCTGGAGCGCGCCCGCCGCCAACACACCCCGCTGTCCATCGCCATGCTCGATCTGGATCACTTCAAACAGATCAACGACAGCCACGGCCATCTGGTCGGCGATGACGTGCTCAGGCATTGCGCGGACCATCTTCAGCAGCGCCTGCGGCGTAACGACAGCATCGGCCGCTATGGTGGTGAGGAATTCCTGCTGATCCTGCCCGGCACCGACGCCAATGGCGCGCTGGAGCTGGTCGATCAGCTACGCCAATCCCTGACCCAGCACCCGGCGCAGATTGACAGCAAGACCATTGCCCTGAGCTTTAGCGCCGGTGTTTACGGCAGCAGCAACTCCATCGCCGAGGACATCACCGGCATGCTACTCAAGGCCGACACCGCGCTCTATCGCGCCAAGCACGCTGGGCGTAATACACAGGTCCTGGCGACGGCGGACTGACAGGAGGGGCTCGGATTTACGGGCAGACCTGTGTCATGCCTGGCTACCAGCGTTCAGCGTCGCCTGACTTTCCTGCAGGCAACAAAAAACCCGCCGAAGCGGGTTTTTTAAGACCTTCCGACATCCTGTCGTTTGCCGTCCTGGCGCGGTCTGTCTTCCATGACTCGGGACATCCAGTTCCCGGTAGGTGTGTATAGATTAACCAGCCCACGGAAGCGACGGGAGAAGTCCGTTGCGCTTCGGCGTGTAAGCCTTTTGCCATAGCGATAATCGCAAAAGACCATGACTTGAGCCTGACGCTATTACTCGTCCACAAACACGCCACACAGATCGACCACGAAGCGCGCAGGTTGCGATTCGCCTGCAGCTACGACGATGAGTACCGAGTGGTTGTCGTCTCGACCAGTAACGCGCTGCACGTAGAGCGCAAGGTTTCCTTGCTTGTACGCGGGCGTTTCGCCTAGAAAATCCAGATGCTTTCTTGCGCCAGGAATCAGACCTACCAGCGCATCGGCCTGCCGTTCACCCAGTTCCCATAAATACTGGACCTGCCGATTGTCGAAGTGCACTGGTCCAAAATCTGGCGTATCCAATATTGAACTGAACACGTAGAAATCGCTTTCAACGCCATCGAATAGTTGTTTTTTAACAGGATTACTCATGATTCCTTAATAAAAACGCAGACAGATTTATTTACCCACAACAGGTGTGAAGAAATTAAATCTGCCCCCTTTCCCATTTTTACTCTTCGCTAGGGCATGCGCATTAGCGCGGTCTTTAGACGCTTCAGCAAGATCGGATCGGTGAGACACGCGTCAGGACGTAGGCCATCAAGCGCCGGCACCTGCTGCTCGACATACCATAGCCCTTCTTCTAGGCCCCTTTTCCCATAGATGACCACCGCGATGTCATCATGACCATCAAGGCGCTGGGCTAGGACGCTAGCCTTGGCATCGTTGTAATCCTCTCGGTAGAGGTCAACATAGTTGTGCCAGGTCTCGTCGCCAGGATAATCGTGCTCCAGTAGCTCCATTAGAAGGCTCCGAAGGAAATGAGGTTGGTACCAGGGTGGACAAAGGGATTTATTTACTGGCCCGCACCACCAGTGGCCGACAATAACCCTGCCCCACTTTTCCTTTTCCAAATTTTATGGAGCTAATCGTGGTCTACTCCAGTATTCGTTGCCGCGACAAATTTTACCTACATCCCCTCGCAGTAATTAGCCTCTTCTGTATAACCACCTTCATTGTCCTGAATAACTATTTTATAAACCGTATTCCATGACTCACCTTCTTGGGGTTTTGGAGGGTTTTTACTTGAAAACACATAAACGGTATCACCTATCGGAAAGTACTCTGCAAGCTCTTTATTTTTCTCCAGCGAGGTAGATGTCTGCGTCATGAAAATCATCGGCTCACCTTTATAAAAAGGCCAATCCGGCTCACCTCTCCAAATTGGAGGTTCTGACAAACAGAGAAATTTGCTTTGTAGCTTCTCAGCTAACCACTTTTTTGGATTCTTTGGCTTATCTTGCAATATCTCCAAGTAAAGACCTTCTACAAACACCTCTGCACCCACTGTAAAAATGCAAGCCTTCTTTTCTTTATTTAGAAAACCATTCAAGACATCTTCGAATTCTTCTCTTTCCATAACCTTCTCCTAAAATTTATTTACAGGGGTAATTATTTTTATCAGATCCCATCCAAGGTTTCGATAAGGGTCCATTGATGCGTGCCCCCAGGGAGTAGCCGGCTGAAGGTTCCAGCCCTCATGTGCAACTGTGCTCGACCCTGAGCGCTGCGGGATATATTGGTGATTTAGCTCAATAGGAACCGTAATGTTTCTTTCTTGGCCAACTCGACCTTTGACTCTATTCGTCAACGTATCTTTGTACCTTACTTTTACGACCATCCGTGGAGCGAGCCCCCTCCGCATTCTACTTAGGTTTCGAGGAGAGAATTTTCCAGGCGGAGAATTTTTAGCCGCGTTTTTCCAATAACTACGCCTTGAGGAACTCCAGCACTTCCACCCCCACGGATCCACCCACCCATACGGCTCCGGCGCGTACTGAAACAGGTTGATCCCACCCGCCAACCCAATCGGATCCGGGCTGATAAACCTACCGATATCCGGATCGTAGAATCTGAAGGTGTTGTAGTGCAGCCCGGTTTCGCGGTCCAGGTACTGGCCCTGGAAGCGCAGGTTCTGTTCTTCGACAAAGAAGCTTTCCTGCTGTTCGGCCAGGGTGTTGCCCCAGACCTGATAACGGGCCTGCCAGATGCAGCGGCCGTCATCTTCGGTGAGTTGCTGCGGTAAACCGTTCGGATCCGTGTGGTAGTAGCGCAAGCGGGTCGTAGCTGCTTTCGTCGTAGAGCTAAAGGCCGTGTTGGCCGTTTCGCTGAGCAGGCGCAGGCCGATCCAGGCTATGGGATAGCCATGCGCAGGTTTACCAGTCGAACATCGCGGTGTAGTTCTTCTGATCGCCGACACCGCGCAGGCAACTGGCGCTCTGAGCCAGCACTGATGGCTCCAACTGGCCCTCGATCAGTCGAATGGCCTTGTATTGCGAACGACACTCCGGCTTGCTATCCGCCACAGGGGTTACGTGCAGCACTATAACGATCGGCACATTCTGAAAAATTTCTACATGGGCCTGGCCATCCTTGCCAACACTGAAATGACAGGGCGAGGGAATTTCTAGGGCCAGTACGCTCTGGTCTGGCTTGCGCAATATGCAGGCCCGCTTGGCACCCTCCAGTATATAAATCTGCCCTGCCAGAGCTACTTGCTCCGGGTAGTTAGATCTATCTGTGGCAAGCGGTGGTGTCGATTCGGCGCATGCACAAAGACTGGTCAGCATACCGAGCATCAGTAGACGTATACGAAGGCGCTTGCTCATGTCGGATCCTTGACTTGGTAGAAAATCTGTCTCGAACAGCACTTAATCTACGCATTAATCGATTGATCTAGAAGAAAGTCTGCCTTTTCACGTTAATCAAAAATAAAAGAATAAACATTTACCCATCTATTTCTTGCTTTTGTCGCCTTTAAAATAGTTATGTTCTTCAAGCCGATATAGCTATCTTTTCCTATTTATTAGGAATTTTAAATATCTAATCCCTCTAGCCTGGGTAACTCAGAGTTTTTCATTACTAGCCATCAATTTTCCGGTGTCGAATGTTAGCCCCAGACAAAGATGAAAATTTCTTGATCATAAAGATTCCATTCTGAGAACCTCCAATCAAAAATAGCCGAAATGATGACCATCTTTATGTTCATTACTATTTACTACGGCTGTCCATCATCACGATAAATGGACATCAATAAGCGTAAACTATGCAATAGACATTAAGACTATTCTTGAATGGAGCTCACAAAGAGGTGAACCAGTCTTTAGACTTCTTAACAATTTTGCGTCGGCACTTCCCGGTCTTCATCGCTGCGTTCTTTCTGGCGCTGTTTTCCCTGGCGGTCAGTCAGATTCTGCTGCTGGAGGTCTATCCGCCCAGCCTGGATGACTATGGCATCTACATGATGCTGGGCAGCTGCGGGATATCCTTATACCTGTGTGGCGCCAACCTTCTGGTGATCCGCGGCCGTCCCTGGGCGGTCTGGTTGATCGTCGCAGCCATGGTGGTGTGCATATTGGTGGTCGTCGGACACTGGGGCAGGCGAGCGCCTGATCTGCTGTACTCCATCGGTCTGCTGCTGTCGTTGGCTACCCTCCTGACCCTCAACAGCAAGCGCTATCGCGCAATGCTAGCAGCCATGGTGGAAGTACGAGGGCAGCGCGCGGCGTGGCGTAAGCGTTTCAAGTAAGAACGCGCTATCCCAAAAAACTGAAAAGCCCCTGTCGACTCACATCGACAGGGGCTTTTCATTTAACGCCAGCTAATAGCTCTGCTAGCAGGCCATTAGAAGTCCAGGTTCGATACCGCCAGGGCGTTGGACTCGATGAAGTCGCGGCGCGGCTCCACAGCATCGCCCATCAGAGTGTTGAAGATCTGGTCGGCAGCGATGGCGTCCTCGATAGTCACCTTGAGCATGCGGCGTACTTCCGGGTCCATGGTGGTTTCCCACAGCTGATCCGGGTTCATCTCACCGAGACCTTTGTATCGCTGGATGCTGTGGCGCTTGGTGCTTTCGGTCATAAGCCAGTCCAGCGCTTCCTTGAAGGTGTTGACCGGCTTCTTGCGCTCGCCACGCTGCACGTAGGCGCCTTCTTCCAGCAGGTTGTTCAGCTGATCACCCAGGCTGGTGACAGTTTTGTAATCGTTGCTGGCGAAGAAGTCGCGGTTGAAGGTGGTGTAGCTGGAAAGACCGTGCGATCTGACTTCCACTTCCGGCAGCCACAGGTGGCGTTCGTGGTCTTCACGCAGGCTGGCACTGTAGGTCTGGCCAGACTTCTCGGTAGTCTTCAGACGTGCCGCAAAGCCTTCCAGCCAGTTCTTCATGAACGCCTGGTCCGCGAGCTGCTCCACCGAAATACGCGGCAGATAGACGAAGTGCTCTGTGATGTCCTTGGAGTAGACGCGCGACAGGCGATCAAGGGTCTTCATCACGCCACGGTAGTCGCCGACCAGTTTCTCCAACGCACTGCCAGAAAGACCTGGAGCGTTCTCGTTGACGTGCAGGCTGGCGTCTTCCAGGGCCGACTGAGTCATGTATTCATCCATGGCCTCGTCGTCCTTGATGTACTGCTCCTGCTTGCCTTTCTTCACCTTGTACAGCGGCGGCTGAGCGATATAGATGTAGCCACGCTCGACCAGCTCCGGCAGCTGACGGAAGAAGAAGGTCAGCAGCAGGGTACGGATGTGCGAACCGTCGACGTCAGCATCGGTCATGATGATGATGTTGTGGTAACGCAGCTTGTCGATGTTGTACTCCTCACGACCGATACCGCAGCCGAGTGCAGTGATCAGCGTGCCGACTTCCTGCGAGGAAATCATGCGATCGAAGCGTGCACGTTCGACGTTGAGGATCTTGCCCTTGAGCGGCAGGATAGCCTGGGTCTTGCGGTTACGGCCCTGCTTGGCAGAACCGCCCGCGGAGTCACCCTCCACGATGTAGAGTTCGGACAGCGCCGGGTCTTTTTCCTGGCAGTCGGCCAGCTTGCCGGGCAGGCCGGCGATGTCCAGCGCACCTTTACGGCGAGTCATTTCACGGGCTTTACGAGCCGCTTCGCGGGCACGTGCAGCATCGATCATCTTGCCGACCACGGCCTTGGCTTCGTTGGGGTTCTCCAGCAGGAAGTCGGAGAAGTACTTGCCCATCTCCTGCTCGACTGCGGTTTTCACCTCACTCGATACCAGTTTGTCTTTGGTCTGCGAGCTGAATTTCGGGTCCGGCACCTTGACCGAGATGATCGCAGTCAGGCCTTCACGGGCATCGTCACCAGTGGTGGAAACCTTGAACTTCTTCGCCAGGCCTTCGGCCTCGATGTAGTTGTTCAGGTGGCGGGTGAGGGCGGAGCGGAAGCCGGCAAGGTGAGTACCACCGTCGCGCTGTGGAATGTTGTTGGTGAAACAGAGCAGGTTCTCGTTGAAGCTGTCGTTCCACTGCAGGGCTACTTCGACACCCACGCCGTCTTCTTCGCGCTGGATGTTGAAGTGGAACACCTGGTTGACTACGGTCTTGTTGGTGTTTAGGTACTCGACGAAGGCTTTCAGACCACCCTCGTACTTGAACAGCTCTTCCTTGCCGGTGCGCTCGTCACGCAGCAGGATGCCTACGCCGGAGTTGAGGAAGGACAGCTCACGCAGACGCTTGGCCAGAATGTCCCAGCTGAAGTGAATGTTGGCGAAGGTCTCTTCGGACGGCTTGAAGTGGATCTGCGTGCCGGTACCGTCGGTATCACCAACAGCGGCGAGAGGCGCTTGTGGTACGCCATGCACATAGGTCTGTTCCCAGATCTTGCCGCTACGACGGATGGTCAGCACCAGCTCCTTGGAGAGGGCATTGACCACCGAGACACCCACGCCATGCAGGCCGCCGGATACCTTGTAGCTGTTGTCGTCGAATTTACCGCCGGCGTGCAGCACGGTCATGATGACCTCGGCCGCCGAGACGCCTTCTTCCTTGTGCATGTCGACCGGGATACCACGGCCGTTGTCACGCACGCTGATCGACTCATCCGGGTGGATGGTGATGGTGATTTCGCTGCAATAGCCTGCCAGCGCTTCGTCGATCGAGTTATCGACCACCTCGAACACCATGTGGTGCAGACCACTACCATCGTCAGTGTCACCGATGTACATCCCGGGACGTTTGCGTACGGCGTCCAGTCCTTTCAGCACCTTGATGCTGGAGGAGTCGTACGTTTGGTTCTCGCTCATGCCTTCACTCCCGATGGTCTTGGGTCTGGGTGATACGGCCATGTTCCACGTGGAACATGGCAACCGGCGTATCCGTCTGCCAGCCTTCCCTCAACAATTCATGATCTACACAGGTGATGAACACCTGGCAGCGCAAATCTTCCAGCAACCGGCACAATGCCTGGCGATGCTGCTCATCCAGTTCCGACGGTAGGTCGTCCACCAGATAGATACATTGGCCACGCTTGGCTTCATTGACCAAGTGACCCTGGGCGATGCGTAACGCGCAAACGACCAGTTTCTGTTGTCCTCGCGACAGGATTTCTGCCGCGTTGTGCCCCGCAAGCCGAAGACGCAAATCAGCTCTCTGCGGCCCAGCCTGGGTATGCCCGAGTTGCTGGTCGCGGAGGAGGGAGGTAGCGAGCACCTCGCTCAGCTCACGATCCTTGTCCCACCCGCGGTAGTAACTCAGGGTCAGCCCTTCCAGCTCCAGCAGCTCGGCCAGTGTCTGTTCGAACACTGGCTTCAAGGCCTGAATGTAAGCACGTCGATAGGTGTCGATTTCCTCACTGGCGCTGCATAGCTCGCGGTCCCACGCGGCCTGCGAAGCACCGTCAAGTGTACCATGGCGCAGCCACGAGTTCCGCTGCCGCAGGGCTTTCTGCAGGCGTTGCCAGGCACCGAGAAAGCGATGTTCCACGTGGAACACACCCCAGTCGAGAAACTGCCGGCGAATCTTCGGTGCGCCTTCAAGCAGGCGAAAACTATCGGGGTTGATCACCTGCAGTGGTAGTAGCTCAGCCAGCTGCGCAGCACTGCGAGCGTTCTGCCCATCGATACGAATCTGCAGCTCGCCCTGACGGTCGCGAGAGATGCCCAGATTACTGGAGCCGCCTTCGGCCAACTGCACCTGACCGAAAATGGTACAGGCAGGTTGTTCGTAATGAATGACCGGCTGCAGTCGTGTGCTGCGGAAGGAGCGGGCGAGGCCAAGCAGATGGATCGCCTCAAGCAGGCTGGTCTTGCCGCTGCCGTTGGCGCCGTGAAGGATATTGATGCGGGAGGAGGGAGAGAGGGTCACCGGGTGCAGGTTGCGCACCGCGGTGACCGTGATACGGCTCAGGGACATTAAAGACGCATCGGCATGACAACGTAGGCAGAGTCGTCGTTATCGGCTTCCTGCAGCAGGGCACTGCTGTTGGAGTCGGAGAGAATCAGGCGGACCTGCTCGGTGCCCATCACGCCCAACACATCCAGCAGATAGCTGACGTTGAAACCAATCTCCAGACCGCTGCCCGAATAGTCGATAACGATCTCTTCCTCGGCCTCTTCCTGCTCCGGGTTGTTGGCCTGAATTTTCAGCAGACCAGAAGCCAGGGTCAGGCGAATGCCGCGGTACTTCTCGTTGGACAGAATCGCGGTGCGGCTGAAGGCTTCGCGCAGGCCCTGACGATCCGCCAGCACCAGCTTGTCGCCACCGCGCGGCAGCACGCGCTCGTAATCCGGGAATTTGCCGTCCACCAGCTTCGAAGTGAAAGTGAACTCACCGGTGTTGGCACGGATGTGGTGCTGCCCAAGAACGATGGCGACTTCGGCGTCTTGCTCGGTCAGCAGGCGAGCCAGCTCGAGAATACCTTTACGCGGCACGATGACTTGGTGCTTGCCTTCCTGCTGGATGGCAGCCTCCATAGAGCACATGGCCAGACGGTGGCCGTCGGTAGCGACTGCACGCAGCAGGCCGCTCTGCACTTCCAGAAGCATGCCGTTGAGGTAGTAGCGCACATCCTGCTGGGCCATGGCGAAGCTGGTCCGTTCGACCAGGCGACGCAGCTTGGCTTGCGGCAAGTTGAAGGTCAGCGAACCTGGACCTTCCTCAACGGTGGGGAAGTCGTTGGCTGGCAGTGTCGACAGGGTGAAGCGACTGCGACCGGCCTTGACCAGCAACTTCTGGTCATCGACACGAATGTCGATCATCGCGTCGCTTGGCAGGCTCTTGCAGATGTCCATCAGCTTGCGCGCCGGCACGGTGATTTCACCCGGCTCGGCCGCGTCTTCCAGCGTGACGCGGCCAACCAGTTCGACCTCGAGGTCGGTACCGGTGAGCGACAACTGCTGGCCTTCGACCACCAGCAGGACGTTGGACAGAACCGGCAGCGTCTGGCGTCGTTCCACGACACCGGCGACCAGTTGCAGGGGTTTCAACAGGGCTTCGCGTTGAATAGTGAAATGCATGGTCTAGTCCCTTGCCTCGTGGAGCTGCATTGATTTGATCAGGTAGTCAGGGTACGCAGCAGGTTCTTATAGTCCTCGCGGATGTCCGCGTCGGATCCCCTAAGTTCAGCAATCTTACGACATGCGTGCAACACCGTGGTGTGATCACGACCGCCGAAGGCCACACCGATTTCCGGCAGGCTGTGATTGGTCAGTTCCTTCGACAATGCCATGGCCACCTGACGTGGCCGGGCGATCGAACGTGAACGGCGCTTGGATAGCAGATCGGTGATCTTGATCTTGTAGTACTCAGCGGTGGTGCGCTGAATATTGTCGATGCTGACCAGCTTGTCCTGCAGGGCCAGCAGATCCTTGAGCGACTCACGAATCAACTCGATGGTGATATCACGGCCCATGAAGTGCGAATGGGCGATCACCCGCTTCAACGCGCCTTCCAGTTCACGAACGTTGGAGCGAATGCGCTGAGCGATGAAGAACGCAGCATCGTGCGGCAGATCGACCTTGGCCTGGTCGGCCTTCTTCATCAGGATCGCCACGCGGGTTTCCAGTTCTGGCGGCTCGACTGCCACGGTCAGCCCCCAGCCGAAGCGGGATTTCAGGCGTTCTTCAAGGCCTTCGATTTCTTTCGGGTAGCGGTCGCTGGTGAGAATCACCTGCTGACCCCCTTCAAGCAGCGCGTTGAAGGTGTGGAAGAACTCCTCCTGGGAGCGCTCCTTCTTGGCGAAGAACTGGATGTCATCGATCAGCAACGCATCCACCGAACGGTAGAAACGTTTGAATTCGTTGATGGCATTGAGCTGCAACGCCTTGACCATGTCAGCGACGAAGCGCTCGGAGTGCAGGTAGACCACCTTGGCGTTGGGGTTCTTCGCCAGCAGGTGATTACCCACAGCATGCATCAGGTGAGTCTTGCCCAAGCCGACGCCGCCATACAGGAACAGCGGGTTGTAACCATGCTTTGGGTTGTCCGCCACCTGCCAGGCAGCAGCGCGCGCCAACTGGTTGGACTTGCCCTCGACGAAGTTATCGAAGGTAAAGGTGCGATTGAGGTAGCTGGTGTGCTTGAGGCCACCTTCGACCTGTATGGTACGTTCGGTGCGTGGCGCCACGGCGGGAGTCGGCGGTTGCGGCGCGGAGCCCCCCATGGAGTCGAAGCTGGCACGCGACGGCTCTTGCTGTGCAGGCGGCGGAACCGGCTTGCTGACGGCTGCGGCGGCCTGAACCTGAGCAGCACGTGCGGCAGCAGGCAAAGGGGCCGTTGGCGCGACGCGGGCAGTCGCTGCACGCTTGCTGCCTATTAATAAGGAAAGCGCAGGGACCAGACCGCCGGCGCGCTCACCCAGAAGCTCGAGCAAACGGCTCAGGTACTTCTCGTTGACCCAATCGAGTACGAAACGATTCGGCGCATATACACGCAGCTCGTCGCCTTCGGCTTCGACCTGCAGAGGACGTATCCAGGTGTTGAATTGCTGGGCCGGCAACTCGTCGCGCAAAAGCTCGACGCATTGCTGCCATAGTTCCACTGACACTGACTATCCCCTATCCAGGCGGCGATGCAAAAACAGCCGCCATTGTAACGGCCAACGACCGAGTTATCCACACAGCAGGGATTAGATGGCCAAGTAAAATCAAAGCCTTACTTACATTCATCAGACTTATCAGCAGCCCATGAGCCTTGTGGATAAGCACCCTATAACCTTCTGTAAAACCCTGGGGACAAACGGGCGGATAACTGCATTGTGGGTAACCCTGCTTTCTATCCTCAGGCTGTATGCAGGACACGCACAGACCAACCACGCCTTTTGGACAGACTTATCATCGCCGCATGAGCAGCCGGCAAGGGGCTGCCAGCGGGTTTTCCACAGGTATGGGCAGCACCATTCAACATAAACATAGAAAAAGAGCTTTAAACCCTTTTCCTTCTTTCTATTTCTATCTAGCGAATAAGGTTGGTTGGAAATTGACCTACCGCGCGGCTTTCTCTAGAATTGCCGGTCTCTTAAAACCGGGGTCATACCGACCCTAGTCGATCACCCAGGTAACGCACCATGAAACGCACTTTCCAACCCAGCACCATCAAGCGCGCTCGCACCCACGGTTTCCGTGCCCGCATGGCCACCAAGAACGGCCGTGCCGTCCTGTCGCGTCGTCGCGCCAAGGGCCGCAAGCGTCTTGCTGTCTAATTAATCCAGACAGGTGGTGAGTCGAGGCTTCGGCCGGGAAAAGCGACTGCTGACTCCCCGGCAATTCAAGGCAGTCTTCGACTCCCCAAGCGGTAAAGCTCCGGGCAAAAGTGTCCTGTTGCTAGCGCGCGATAACCAGCTTGATCATCCCCGCCTAGGTCTGGTGATCGGCAAGAAGAGCGTCAAGCTCGCCGTCGAGCGCAACCGCATCAAGCGTCAAATCCGCGAGTCCTTTCGCCTCAATCAGGTCAACCTGACAGGCTGGGACATCGTGGTGGTCGCCCGCAAAGGGCTAGGTGATCTGGAGAATGGCGAACTTGCCCAGCAGTTCGGCAAACTCTGGAAACGCTTGGCCCGAAGCCGGCCCAGTCGCGACGCAGACTTATCCCCCGGGACAAGCGACAATCCCCATGCGTAAAGCGGCTCTAGCCTGTATCCAGGTTTATCGCTACGCCATCAGCCCGCTGATGGCCAGTCATTGTCGTTTCTACCCCAGCTGCTCCTGCTATGCCTACGAAGCCATCGAACAACATGGCTTCCTGCGTGGTGGCTGGCTGACGGCGCGCCGTCTCGGTCGCTGTCACCCATGGAATGCCGGCGGTTTCGATCCGGTTCCACCCGTTAAAACATCCCGTTCCCCTTCGATGGCCGAATAATCATGGATATCCAACGTTCGATCCTGATCGTCGCCCTGGCAGTCGTGTCCTACCTCATGGTCCTGCAATGGAACGAGGACTATGGCCAGGCTGCTATGCCAGCCGAGGTTAGTACCTCGACCGCGGCGACGCCTGCCCTGCCCGACACACCTGCTGTAACCGCCAACACCGGCGGCGACGACATTCCAACTGCCGTGGCCGAACCGACTGCAGCTGCTGTCGCGCCTACTGCCGCTACCAGCGACGAGCTGATTCGCGTCAAGACCGATGTCCTGGACCTGGCCATCGACCCGCGTGGTGGTGATGTCGTGCAACTGCGTTTGCCGCAGTATCCGCGCCGTCAGGACCGCCCGGACGTTCCGTTCCAGCTATTCGACAACGGCAACGAGCGCACCTATCTCGCGCAGAGCGGCCTGATCGGCCAGAACGCTCCGGACAAATCCAGCGGTCGTTCCCTGTGGAGCAGCGAGAAGCAGAACTACGAGCTGGCCGAAGGCCAGGACAGCCTGGTGGTCGACCTCACGTTCAGCGAGAACGGCGTCAACTACATCAAGCGCTACAGCTTCAAGCGTGGTCTCAACCCGCAATGCTCCGCGCGTGAGCAGGAACTGAAGAAGCCTGGCTGCATCGATCCGTCCGCCTATCAGGTCGACGTGCGTTACCTGATCGACAACCAGAGCGAGCAAGCCTGGAGCGGCAACCTGTTTGCCCAGCTCAAGCGCGACAACAGCGGCGACCCGTCCTCGACCACCGCTACCGGCACCGCGACCTACCTTGGCGCCGCTCTGTGGACCACCGACGAGCCGTACAAAAAGGTGTCGATGAAGGACATCGACAAGCAGTTCTTCAAGGAAACCGTACAGGGTGGCTGGGTTGCCTGGCTGCAGCATTACTTCGTCACCGCCTGGGTACCGAACAAGGACAGCACCAACCTGATTCAGACCCGCAAGGACAGCCAGGGTAACTACATCGTCGGCTTCACCGGCCCGTCCGTGCAGGTTGCTGCCGGCGCCCAAGGCGAGACTGGTGCGATCCTCTACGCTGGTCCCAAGCTGCAGGAACACCTCGGCACCCTGTCGCCAGGCCTGGAGCTGACCGTCGACTACGGCTTCCTGTGGTTCCTCGCCCAGCCGATCTTCTGGCTGCTGGAAGTGATCCACGGCGTACTCGGTAACTGGGGCTGGTCGATCATCGTCCTGACCATCATCATCAAGCTGATCTTCTTCCCGCTGTCTGCTGCCAGCTACCGCTCGATGGCGCGCATGCGTGCCGTATCGCCGAAACTGCAGGCGTTGAAAGAGCAGCACGGTGACGATCGCCAGAAGATGTCCCAGGCGATGATGGAGCTGTACAAGAAAGAGAAGATCAACCCGCTGGGCGGCTGTCTGCCGATCCTGGTGCAGATGCCGGTATTCCTCGCCCTGTACTGGGTACTGCTGGAATCGGTCGAAATGCGTCAGGCCCCGTGGATGTTCTGGATCACCGACCTGTCGATCAAGGATCCGTTCTTCATCCTGCCGATCATCATGGGCGCAACCATGTTCATCCAGCAGCAGCTCAACCCAACGCCGCCGGACCCCATGCAGGCCCGCGTGCTGAAGCTGATGCCGATCATCTTCACCTTCTTCTTCCTGTGGTTCCCGGCTGGTCTGGTGCTGTACTGGGTGGTCAACAACTGCCTGTCCATCGCCCAGCAGTGGTACATTACCCGCCGGATCGAAGCAGCAACGAAAGCGGCCAACGCCTGATTCGCCAAGGCTTCCAAGCATCAAGCAAACGCCCCATGATTGGGGCGTTTTGCTATCCGAGCATTTATCGTAGGAGCGAGCTCTGCTCGCGAATCGCTGTTATCCACAGCTCTTCTTCAGCGTTCCTACTAGCCCCATAGACATCGAGTAAATCGCCATGAACCATGCCCGAGACACCATCGCTGCCGTCGCTACCGCCCAGGGTCGTGGTGGCGTAGGCATCGTGCGGGTATCCGGTCCACTGGCCGGTCAACTGGCTCAGGCCATCTGCCGTCGCGAGTTGAAGCCGCGCTTCGCTCATCACGGTCCGTTCTATGGCGAGAGCGAGCTGGCGCTGGATGAAGGTCTGGCCATCTATTTTCCCGGCCCCAACTCCTTCACTGGTGAAGACGTACTGGAGCTTCAGGGCCACGGCGGACCGGTGGTGCTCGATCTACTGCTGCGCCGCTGCATGGCATTGGGGGCGCGCCTGGCGCGTCCTGGTGAGTTCAGCGAACGCGCCTTCCTCAATGACAAGCTCGACCTGGCACAGGCCGAAGCCATTGCCGACCTGATCGAGGCCAGCTCCGAGCAGGCCGCTCGCAATGCGCTGCGTTCGCTGCAGGGCGAGTTCTCCAAGCGTGTGCATGCACTGACCGAATCGCTGATCCAGCTGCGCATCTACGTCGAAGCCGCCATCGACTTCCCCGAGGAGGAGATCGACTTTCTCGCCGATGGCCATGTACTGAACCAGCTCGATGGCGTGCGCGCCGACTTATCCACAGTGCTGCGCGAAGCGGGCCAGGGTGCTTTGCTGCGTGACGGCATGACCGTGGTCATCGCCGGCCGGCCCAATGCCGGCAAGTCCAGCCTGCTCAATGCCCTGGCTGGGCGTGAAGCCGCCATCGTCACCGATATCGCCGGCACCACACGCGACGTGTTGCGCGAACATATCCACATCGACGGCATGCCCCTGCACGTGGTCGACACCGCCGGCCTGCGTGATACCGAGGATCAGGTCGAGCGCATCGGTGTAGAGCGTGCACTCAAGGCCATAGGTGAAGCTGACCGTGTGTTGCTGGTTGTGGACTCCACTGCACCGGAGGCGGACGATCCCTTCGCCCTGTGGCCAGAGTTTCTGGAGCAGCGCCCGGATCCGGCACGGGTCACCCTGATCCGCAACAAGGCCGACCTTTCCGGCGAAGCGGTAGCGCTGGAAACCAGCGCCGATGGCCACGTCACGCTGAGCCTGTCCGCCAAATCCGCCGAAGGCCTCGAACTGCTGCGCGAGCACCTGAAAGCCTGTATGGGTTATCAACAGACTGCAGAAAGCGGCTTCAGCGCTCGCCGCCGCCATCTCGAAGCTCTGCACCAGGCCGAGCAATACCTCGAACATGGCCGCAACCAGCTCACCCTGATGGGCGCCGGCGAGCTGCTGGCCGAGGACCTGCGCATGGCGCAACAGGCCCTCGGTGAGATCACCGGTGCCTTCAGTAGCGACGACCTGCTGGGACGGATCTTCTCCAGCTTCTGCATCGGCAAGTGATCCACTCACTGAGTCCACACGCTGCGTTCCTGTAGTCCGGCATCGCAACGATGCCGGTCGCGCCCTGTGCTTATCCACAGCGCGTTACCTTATAGCCACGAATACACGCGCGATGGCTCCCAGCGGTTCCCACGCAAGGGCACGGTGCTACTTGGTCCCGGATTGCATCCGGGCTACGAACTTGCACAGATGGCAGTGGGAGGCGCTTTAGCGGCGAGCTCTTTTCGCATACGGCGAAACCCTCAAACTGTTCCAGGCCCGCATCGCGGCTGAAGCCGCTTCTACAGCAACGCTGCACTGACCCAGGCGAGCGCTATTTTCCGCATTCTTTGAGTTATTCAGGACGAAATAAACCCTGTGGAAAACCGCCCATAAACCCTGCCCATAACCCTATGACAAAGCTGGGCGTAACCACCCCTGTGGGTAACTGGCGCTTCCATCCACAAAGGTTCAGCAGCTTTCTCAGTGGAATCCAGCAGGAACGACACAGGCTTATCATTCTCTGTACATCACGGATATCCTGGCCTGTAGAAGGTTATCCACAGAAAAGCCTTGCTCTATACATAAACATAAAGAACAAGCTTTATAAGAATTCTCTCTTTCTATTCTTTATAAGCCTCAGCGCGTTTTTCACAGGGCAAGGGTGATCGGGTAATGGAAATCGTGCGAGCGACCATGGCCAACCAGTTGGCTATTTTTTGTGCAGAAGGCTTCATTCAGCAGGCTTAAGTCCCTATACTTGCCGCCTTTCTTTCAGACCCCTTTCTCAACAGGCACGAGGTGCGTGGTGGATTTCCCTTCCCGTTTTGACGTGATCGTGATCGGCGGCGGTCATGCCGGTACCGAAGCAGCCTTGGCTGCAGCACGCATGGGCGTGAAGACCCTGCTGCTCACCCACAATGTCGAGACCCTCGGCCAGATGAGCTGCAACCCGGCTATCGGCGGGATCGGCAAGAGTCACCTGGTCAAGGAAATCGATGCCCTCGGCGGGGCCATGGCCACCGCTACCGACAAGGGCGGCATCCAGTTCCGTATTCTCAACAGCCGCAAAGGCCCAGCCGTTCGTGCCACACGCGCGCAGGCAGACCGCGTGCTGTACAAGGCAGCGGTGCGCGAGATTCTGGAAAACCAGGCCAACCTGTGGATTTTTCAACAGGCAGCCGATGATCTGATTGTGGAAAACGCCGAGGTAAAAGGCGTTGTCACCCAGATGGGGCTCAGGTTTCATGCGGACTCCGTGGTGTTGACCACAGGCACATTCCTCGGTGGACTTATCCACATAGGCCTGCAGAACTACTCCGGTGGCCGTGCTGGAGATCCGCCCTCCATCGCCCTAGCCCACCGTCTGCGCGAGCTGCCGCTGCGCGTCGGCCGCCTGAAAACCGGTACACCCCCGCGCATCGATGGTCGTTCGGTGGATTTTTCGGTCATGACTGAACAGCCGGGCGATACACCCACGCCGCTGATGTCTTTCCTTGGTAAGCGTGAGCACCAGCCCAAGCAGATCAGTTGCTGGATCACCCATACCAACGCCCGTACCCACGAGATCATTGCCGCCAACCTCGACCGTTCGCCGATGTACTCCGGTGTAATCGAAGGTGTTGGCCCGCGCTACTGCCCGTCGATCGAGGACAAGATCCACCGCTTCGCCGACAAGGACAGCCACCAGGTGTTCATCGAGCCGGAAGGCCTGACCACCCACGAGCTGTATCCCAACGGCATCTCCACCTCGCTACCGTTCGACGTGCAGTTGGAGATCGTGCGCAGCATCCGTGGCATGGAAAACGCCCACATCGTGCGCCCCGGCTACGCCATCGAATACGACTACTTCGATCCGCGCGACCTGAAGTACAGCCTGGAAACCAAGGTCATCGGCGGGCTTTTCTTCGCCGGGCAGATCAACGGCACCACCGGCTACGAAGAGGCCGGTGCGCAGGGCCTGCTGGCGGGCTGCAACGCCGCACTGCGTGCGCAAGGCAAAGAGGCCTGGTGCCCACGTCGGGATGAGGCTTACATCGGCGTACTGGTCGACGACCTGATCACCCTGGGCACCCAGGAGCCGTACCGCATGTTCACCTCGCGTGCCGAGTACCGGCTGATCCTGCGTGAGGACAATGCCGACCTGCGTCTGACCGAGAAGGGCCGCGAGCTGGGCCTGATCGATGACGAGCGCTGGGCAGCCTTCGAGGCCAAGCGTGAAGGTATCGTGCAGGAAGAGCAGCGCCTGAAAAGCACTTGGGTGCGCCCGGGCACGCCGCAGGGTGATGCGATTGCCGCGCGCTTCGGTACGCTGCTGGCCCACGAATACAACCTGCTCAACCTGCTGGCTCGCCCGGAAATCGACTACGCCACCCTGGTCGAACTGACCGACGCGCCGGTTGTGGATAACCAGGTGGCTGAGCAGGTCGAGATCAAGACCAAGTACGCCGGTTACATCGACCGTCAGCAGGACGAGATCGCCAAGCTGCGCGCCAGTGAAGACACCAAGCTGCCGGAAGATCTGGACTACAGCACCATTTCCGGGCTGTCCAAGGAGATCCAGTTCAAGCTCGGCAACACGCGTCCGGCCACGCTCGGCCAGGCAGGTCGTATCCCCGGCGTTACGCCGGCGGCGATTTCCCTGCTGCTGATTCACCTGAAGAAGCGCAGCGCCGGACAGAAGCTGGAGCAGAGCGCCTGATGTCGGTCACTCAGCGTCATGCCGAAGAATTGATCCAGGGCGCCCGCGAACTGGGCATCGAGCTCAGCGCGTTGCAGCAGGAACAACTGCTCGCCTACCTGGGCCTGCTGATCAAATGGAACAAGGCCTACAACCTCACCGCGGTGCGCGATCCCGACGAGATGGTCTCGCGCCATCTGCTCGACAGCCTGTCGGTAGTCCCGTTCGTGGCCGAACTTGGAGATAACTGGCTCGACGTCGGCAGCGGAGGCGGCATGCCCGGTGTTCCGCTGGCGATCATGTTCCCCGAGCGCCGCTTCACCCTGCTCGACTCCAACGGTAAGAAGACCCGGTTTCTGGTCCAGGTGAAGCTGGAGCTGAAACTCGCCAACCTCGAGGTTGTCCACAGCCGGGTCGAAGCTTATCGGCCTGAGCAGCCGTTCGATGGCATCAGCTCGCGCGCTTTCAGCAGCCTGGAAGACTTCAGTAACTGGACGCGCCACCTCGGCAGCGTCGACACCCAGTGGCTGGCGATGAAGGGCGTACACCCGGATGACGAATTGCAGGCCCTGCCGACCGACTTCCGTCTCAGTGCCACGCATGTGTTGCGGGTTCCCGGTTGCCAAGGCCAGCGCCATCTGTTGATACTGCGTCGCTCGGTCTAAGGGGAAAGAAGATGGCCAAGGTATTCGCGATCGCCAATCAGAAAGGCGGCGTGGGCAAAACCACAACGTGCATCAACCTGGCTGCTTCTCTGGTGGCGACCAAGCGCCGCGTGCTGTTGATCGACCTCGACCCCCAGGGCAACGCGACCATGGGCAGTGGCGTCGACAAGCACGGCCTCGAGCATTCGATCTACGACGTGCTGATCGGCGAATGCGACCTGAGCCAGGCCATGCAGTTCTCCGAGCACGGCGGCTACCAGCTACTGCCGGCCAACCGCGACCTGACCGCCGCGGAAGTTGCCCTGCTGGAAATGAAGATGAAGGAAAGCCGCCTGCGTTATGCCTTGGCGCCGATCCGCGAGAATTACGACTACATCCTCATCGACTGCCCGCCATCGCTGAACATGCTGACCATCAACGCCCTGGTCGCCGCCGACGGCGTGATCATCCCCATGCAGTGCGAGTATTACGCGCTTGAGGGGCTGAGCGACCTGGTCAACAGCATCCAGCGCATCGCCCAATTGCTCAATCCCAAGCTGCAGATCGAAGGTCTGCTGCGCACCATGTACGACCCGCGCATCAGCCTGACCAATGACGTCACCGCCCAGCTCAAGCAACACTTTGGCGACAAGCTGTACGACGCCGTGATCCCGCGCAACGTGCGCCTGGCCGAGGCGCCGAGCTTCGGTATGCCGGCGCTGGTCTACGACAAACAATCCCGTGGAGCCATCGCCTACCTGGCCTTGGCTGGCGAGCTGGTGCGCCGTCAGCGCGCCGCCGCGAAAACCGCTACCGCTTAAGGAACATCCGCATGGCTGCGAAGAAACGAGGTCTGGGTCGAGGTCTGGACGCACTGCTCGGCGGCAACACCGTCAATGCATTGCAGGAAGAGGCCGCCCAGGTCGACACGCGTGAGCTGCAATACGTGCCGCTGGAGCTGATCCAGCGCGGCAAGTACCAGCCGCGTCGTGACATGGACCAGACCGCGCTGGAAGAACTCGCCGCCTCCATCCGCGCCCAAGGCGTGATGCAGCCCATCGTTCTGCGCCCCATCGGTGGTGGACGTTTCGAGATCGTCGCCGGTGAACGGCGCTGGCGTGCTAGCCAGTTGGCTGGCCAGGACAGGATCCCGGCCATGGTCCGTGAGTTGCCGGATGAAGCCGCCATCGCCATGGCGCTGATCGAGAACATTCAGCGCGAAGACCTCAACCCGATCGAGGAAGCCGTGGCCCTGCAGCGCCTGCAGCAGGAATTCGAGCTGACCCAGCAGCAGGTCGCCGATGCCGTCGGCAAGTCGCGCGTGACCATCACCAACCTGCTGCGCCTGATCGCCCTGCCGGACGAGATCAAGACCCTGCTTTCCCACGGCGATCTGGAAATGGGTCATGCCCGTGCACTGCTCGGTTTACCCCTCGAACAGCAGGTTGAAGCCGCGCGACATGTTGTCGCACGTGGCCTGACCGTTCGTCAGACCGAGGCCCTGGTGCGCCAATGGTTGAGTGCCAAACCGGCCCCGGCCAAAGCCAAGGCCGACCCGGACATCAGTCGCCTGGAACAGAAGCTCGCAGAGCGTCTGGGCTCGCCAGTGCAGATCAAGCACGGTAGCAAGGGCAAAGGACAGCTGGTGATCCGCTACAGCTCCCTCGACGAATTGCAGGGTGTACTGGCGCACATTCGTTGAAACAATTCAGTCTGTAGTCCTACTTCGCTCCTACTACAGCACGGTTGATCGGGCGCAGGCTGGCCCATATACTCCCCGCGCAATTTTGTCGGCTATGGGCCGAGTTTCGGCACCTTGCAGGGAGAGGTCGATGGGCATCCCCAGTAAGGTCCCGTTTCATCGTCAGCCAGGTTTTCCGATCCTGATTCTTCAGGCCATCGTGACGGCTGTAATTGCAGTGATTTTTGCCGTCAGTGGTGGATGGGTTGCGGCCTATTCGGCACTGCTGGGCGGGCTGATTGCCCTGCTGGCTAACGCGTATTTTGCATTCAAGGCCTTTCGTTATTTTGGCGCGCGTTCGGCCCGAGCCATCGTCCAGTCGATCTGGGCCGGGGCCATGGGTAAATGGATTATCACGGCAGTGCTGTTTGCACTGGCGTTCGTAGGGGTTGAACCACTTGCATCGATGCAGTTGTTCATCGGTTATCTGCTAGGCCTTCTGGCTGCAGCTTGTGCTCCCCTACTCATGAAAGTTTTCTGAAGCATTGGACCGTTTGAGGCGTTTATGGCTGATACCCCAGCAGAATATATCCAGCATCACCTGCAGAACCTGGTCTACGGCTCTCACCCGGATAAGGGCTGGATCATTGCCCAGACCCCGGAAGAGGTGAAAGCGATGGGCTTCTGGGCTGTCCATGTGGACACTCTGGGCTGGTCCCTGTTCATGGGCCTGATTTTCATCACCCTGTTCCGCATTGCCGCCAAGCGCGCCGTTACCGGCGTACCGACCGGCCTGCAGAACGTGGCCGAGATGTGCATCGAGTTCGTCCAGGGCATCGTCAAGGACACCTTCCACGGCAAGAACCCACTGGTTGCGCCGCTGGCCCTGACCATCTTCGTCTGGGTGTTCCTGATGAACAGCCTGAAGTGGATCCCGGTCGACTACATTCCTGGCCTGGCGCATGCCATGGGCCTGCCGTACTTCAAGATCGTCCCCACCGCCGACCCTAACGGTACCTTCGGTATCTCCCTGGGCGTGTTCCTGCTGATCATCTTCTACAGCATCAAGGTCAAGGGCATCGGTGGCTTTACCAAGGAACTGTCGTTCACCCCGTTCAATCACTGGGCGCTGATTCCTTTCAACCTGTTCCTGGAAATCATCGGCCTGCTGACCAAGCCGCTGAGCCTGGCCCTACGTCTGTTCGGCAACATGTATGCCGGTGAAGTGGTGTTTATCCTGATCGCGCTGCTGCCCTTCTACGTTCAGTGGGGTCTCAACGTGCCATGGGCTATCTTCCACATCCTGGTCATTCCGCTGCAGGCGTTCATTTTCATGGTGCTGACCGTGGTTTATCTGAGTGCTGCGCACGAAGATCACCACTGATCGACATCGAAAAACCCGAAAACCCCTAACTCGTAACCTTAACCTCTAAAAACTCTGGAGCTAACTATGGAACTCGTCTACATCGCCGCTGCCATCATGATCGGTCTGGGTGCCCTGGGTACCGGTATCGGCTTCGCCCTGCTGGGCGGCAAGCTGCTGGAATCCACCGCTCGCCAGCCTGAGCTGGGCCCGCAGCTGCAAACCAAGACCTTCCTGATGGCCGGTCTGCTCGACGCCGTTCCGATGATCGGTGTTGGTATCGCGATGTACCTGATCTTCGTTGTCGCGGGTTAAGAGTTCCTGAGTCGAGGCAGCATGATGAGTGCTGCCTCTTCAGGCTTTTCTTCCCTGAACACGAGATAGCACGAGGTAAATCGCTGTGAACATTAACCTGACCCTGTTCGGTCAAACGATTGCCTTCGCTATTTTCGTCTGGTTCTGCATGAAGTTCGTATGGCCGCCGCTGACGCTGGCCATGCAGGAACGCCAGAAGAAAATCGCAGAAGGTCTGGATGCTGCCGGGCGCGCTGAGCGCGATCTGCAGTTGGCCCAGGAACGCGCTGCCCAGATGCTTCGTGAAACCAAAGAGCAAGCTGCCGAGATTCTCGACCGGGCGAACAAGACCGCCAACGCAATCGTCGAAGAAGCCAAGGCCCAGGCCCGCTCTGAAGGTGAAAAGCTGATTCTTGGCGCCAAAGCCGAAATCGATCTGGAAGTGAACCGTGCCAAGGATCAACTGCGTGCACAGGTAGCAGCTCTGGCTGTCACCGGCGCTGAGCAGATCCTGCAGTCCTCCGTGGACGGCGCTGCGCACAACGATCTGGTCGCAAAACTGGCCTCTCAACTCTAAGCGAGGCTCGCGATGATCAATACCAACACGCTCGCTCGGCCCTACGCGAAAGCTGCGTTTGAGTTTGCCAGTGCTGCACAGCAGGCCGATGCCTGGCTGAACATGCTGTCGCTGTCCGCTGCTGCGGTTCAAGCGCCGGCCATGGCTCAGCAGTTGGTCAACCCGGCGTTGACCGATGAGCAGAAAGTCAATGTGCTGGCGCAGCTCTGTGCCGGTCACATCGACGCTTCGTTCAGCAACTTCCTGCACTCGCTGGGTAGCAACGACCGACTGTCGCTGCTGCCGGTAGTACTCGAACAATTCGCTGTGCTGAAGGCTGAAGCCGAACGCGCCCTCGATGTCGAAGTCGAGTCGGCGTTCGAGCTCAGTGCTGAGCAATTGCAAACTCTGGCTGCCGCCCTTTCCAAGCGGCTCGATCGCACCGTCCAGCCCACGCCCGTGGTCAATCCCGCCCTGATCGGCGGCGTTGTCATTCGTGCAGGTGACCTGGTCATCGACGGTTCGGTCCGCGGCAAGCTGAACAAGCTGGCCGAAGCGTTGAAATCCTGATTTGAGGGAACTGGCATGCAGCAATTGAATCCTTCCGAAATTAGCGAAATCATCAAGCAGCGCATTGAGTCGCTTGATGTATCCGCTCAAGCCCGTAATGAAGGCACCATCGTCAGCGTCTCCGACGGTATCGTGCGCATCTACGGCCTCGCCGACGTCATGTACGGTGAGATGATCGAATTCCCTGGTGGCGTGTACGGCATGGCCCTGAACCTGGAGCAAGACTCCGTAGGTGCCGTAGTACTGGGTGGTTACCTGACCCTCGCCGAAGGCATGAGCGCCAAGTGCACCGGTCGCATCCTGGAAGTTCCGGTTGGTCCGGAGCTGCTGGGTCGCGTCGTTGACGCACTGGGCAACCCGATCGATGGCAAAGGCCCGATCAACGCCGCCGCTACTGACGCCGTTGAAAAGGTTGCGCCGGGCGTGATCTGGCGTAAGTCGGTCGACCAGCCGGTGCAGACCGGTTACAAGTCGGTCGATGCCATGATCCCGGTAGGCCGTGGCCAGCGTGAGCTGATCATCGGTGACCGTCAGATCGGTAAGACTGCTCTGGCCGTCGACGCCATCATCAACCAGAAAGACAGCGGCATCCGTTGCGTCTACGTCGCCATTGGTCAGAAGCAATCGACCATCGCCAACGTGGTACGCAAGCTGGAAGAAGCTGGCGCTCTGGCCAACACCATCGTGGTTGCAGCTTCGGCTTCCGAATCGGCTGCCCTGCAGTTCCTCGCGCCGTACTCCGGTTGCACCATGGGTGAATACTTCCGCGACCGCGGTGAAGATGCCCTGATCGTGTACGACGACCTGTCCAAGCAGGCCGTTGCCTACCGTCAGATCTCCCTGCTGCTGCGCCGTCCGCCAGGCCGTGAAGCCTACCCAGGCGACGTGTTCTATCTCCACAGCCGTCTGCTGGAGCGTGCTTCGCGCGTTTCCGAAGAGTACGTCGAGAAGTTCACCAATGGCGCCGTGACTGGCAAGACCGGTTCCCTGACCGCTCTGCCGATCATCGAAACCCAGGCGGGTGACGTTTCTGCGTTCGTTCCGACCAACGTGATTTCGATCACCGACGGTCAGATCTTCCTGGAATCGGCCATGTTCAACTCGGGTATCCGTCCGGCCGTCAACGCCGGTATCTCGGTATCCCGTGTCGGTGGCGCGGCTCAGACCAAGATCATCAAGAAGCTCTCCGGTGGTATCCGTACCGCTCTGGCTCAGTACCGTGAACTGGCGGCATTCGCCCAGTTCGCATCTGACCTGGACGAAGCCACCCGCAAGCAGCTCGAGCATGGTCAGCGCGTAACCGAGCTGATGAAGCAGAAGCAGTATGCGCCGATGTCCATTGCCGAAATGTCGGTGTCCCTGTACGCAGCCGAGCGTGGCTTCCTGCAGGACGTCGAAGTCGCCAAGATCATCAGCTTCGAGCAGGCCCTGATCGCCTTCTTCAAGCGTGATCACGCCGACCTGATGGCGAAGATCAACGAGAAGGGTGACTTCAACGACGAAATCGACGCTGGCCTGAAAGCCGGTATCGAGAAGTTCAAGGCCACCCAAACCTGGTAACCGCAGCGGGGGCTTTGGCCCCCGCCTGCTTGAACCAAAAGGTGTGAAATGGCAGGCGCAAAAGAGATTCGCAGCAAGATTGCGAGCATCAAAAGCACGCAAAAGATCACCAGCGCCATGGAAAAAGTGGCGGTCAGCAAAATGCGCAAGGCTCAACAGCGCATGGCTGCCGGTCGTCCCTATGCTGAGCGTATTCGTCAGGTGATTGGTCACCTGGCCAAGGCGAACCCGGAATACCGCCACTCGTTCATGGTGGAGCGTGATGTAAAGCGCGTCGGTTATATCGTGGTGACCTCGGACCGTGGTCTGTGTGGTGGCTTGAACATCAACCTGTTCAAGGCGCTGCTCAGAAGCCTGAAGGAATGGCGCGACCAGAAGGTCGAGGCTGATTTCTGCGTGGTGGGCAGCAAGGGCGCGAGCTTCTTCCGCAGCAACGGGGGCAACGTGGTTGCCGCCATCAGCAAGCTGGGTGAAGAGCCGTCCATCAACGACCTGATCGGTAGCGTCAAGGTTGTGCTGGATGCCTACGCCGAGGGCCGTATCGACCGTCTGTATCTGGTGTCGAACAAGTTCGTCAACACCATGACGCAGAAGCCGGAAGTGCAGCAGCTGCTGCCGCTGGCCGCGAGCGATGCGCAAGGCGTGCAGAAAGGTCTGTGGGACTACGTGTACGAGCCGGACGCCCAGCAATTGCTGGATGCGCTGCTGGTACGCTACGTCGAGTCGCAGGTCTATCAGTCCGTGGTCGAGAACAGCGCGTGCGAACAGGCTGCGCGGATGATCGCGATGAAGAACGCAACCGACAACGCCGGTGATCTCATCAAAGACCTGCAGCTGGTTTACAACAAGGCACGTCAGGCAGCGATCACCCAGGAAATTTCGGAAATCGTCGGCGGCGCTGCCGCGGTTTAAGAACGGTTCAAATATTCAGAGGAACCAAAGATGAGTAGCGGACGTATCGTTCAAATCATCGGCGCCGTCATCGACGTGGAATTTCCGCGTGACAAGGTGCCGAGTGTTTATGAAGCGCTGAAAGTAGTTGGCGCCGAAACCACCCTGGAAGTTCAGCAGCAGCTGGGCGACGGTGTGGTACGTACCATTGCGATGGGTTCGACCGAAGGCCTCAAGCGTGGCCTGGACGTCAACAGCACTGGCAAGGCCATCTCCGTACCGGTCGGTAAAGCGACCCTGGGCCGGATCATGGACGTGCTGGGCAACCCGATCGACGAAGCTGGCCCGATCGGTGAAGAAGAGCAGTGGGAAATCCACCGCCCTGCGCCGAGCTATGCCGAACAAGCTGGCTCCAACGAGCTGCTGGAAACCGGCATCAAGGTTATCGACCTGGTCTGCCCGTTCGCCAAGGGCGGTAAAGTCGGTCTGTTCGGTGGTGCCGGTGTCGGCAAGACCGTGAACATGATGGAACTGATCCGTAACATCGCCATCGAGCACAGCGGTTATTCCGTGTTCGCCGGTGTGGGTGAGCGTACTCGTGAGGGTAACGACTTCTACCACGAGATGAAGGACTCCAACGTTCTCGACAAGGTAGCCCTGGTTTACGGTCAGATGAACGAGCCACCAGGCAACCGTCTGCGCGTAGCACTGACCGGCCTGACCATGGCCGAGAAGTTCCGTGACGAAGGTCGTGACGTTCTGCTGTTCGTCGACAACATCTACCGTTACACCCTCGCCGGTACCGAAGTATCCGCACTGCTCGGCCGTATGCCGTCGGCAGTAGGTTACCAGCCGACTCTGGCCGAGGAGATGGGCGTTCTGCAGGAGCGTATTACCTCCACCAAGAAAGGCTCGATCACCTCGATCCAGGCTGTATACGTACCTGCGGACGACCTGACTGACCCGAGCCCGGCGACCACCTTCGCCCACTTGGACGCCACCGTCGTTCTGTCCCGTGACATCGCTTCCCTGGGTATCTACCCGGCCGTTGACCCGCTGGACTCCACCAGCCGTCAGCTGGACCCGAACGTGATCGGCCAGGAACACTACGAGACCGCTCGTGGCGTTCAGTATGTTCTGCAGCGCTACAAAGAGCTGAAGGACATCATTGCGATCCTGGGTATGGACGAGCTGTCCGAAGACGACAAACAGCTGGTATCGCGCGCTCGTAAGATCCAGCGCTTTCTGTCCCAGCCGTTCTTCGTGGCTGAAGTCTTCACCGGTGCCCCGGGCAAGTACGTGTCCCTGAAGGACACCATTGCCGGCTTCAGCGGCATTCTCAAAGGCGACTACGACCACCTGCCGGAACAAGCGTTCTACATGGTAGGCGGCATCGACGAAGCCATCGAGAAAGCCAAGAAACTGTAAGTAACGGGTGCGCCCTCTAGGGGGCGTCCGGGCCGGAGCGGGCAGTAGCCCAATCCGGCCTCTCAACCGAGGCATTGTTATGGCTATGTCAGTCCACTGCGATATCGTCAGTGCGGAAGAAGAGCTGTTCTCGGGGCTGGTGGAAATGGTCATCGCCCACGGTCACCTGGGTGACCTGGGTATCCTGCCGGGCCACACCCCGCTGCTGACCGATCTCAAGCCGGGTCCGGTGCGAGTGATCAAGCAGGGTGGCACCGAGGAGGTGTTCTACATCTCCGGTGGCTTCCTGGAAGTTCAGCCGAGCATGGTGAAGGTTCTTGCCGACACCGCTGTTCGCGCTGGCGACCTGGATGAAGCCGCTGCCATCGAGGCACGCAAGGCTGCCGAGAAGGCGCTGAGCGAAAAGGGCACCGAGTTCGACTACGGCAGTGCTTCGGCACGCCTGGCCGAGGCTGCTGCCCAGCTGCGCACCATCGAAGAGATGCGCAGGAAGTTCGGCGGCCGCAGCCGCTGATCGCGTATCGCGGTATCACGCAAAGGGGCGACTTAGGTCGCCCCTTTGCGTTTCTGGCAAACTAGCGTTCTTTCATGCGGCTCCCTCTGGCCGCGGTCAAATCCTGCCCAGCAAGGAGCTTTCTATGAGTCTGGATATCGTCATTCTTGCCGCCGGTCAGGGCACGCGCATGCGTTCGGCGCTGCCCAAGGTGCTGCACCCGGTCGCCGACAAACCCATGCTGGGGCATGTCATCGACACCGCGCGCAGCCTGCAGCCGCAGAGCATCCAGGTGGTGATCGGTCATGGCGCTGACAAGGTGCGCGAGCGCCTGGCCGCCGACGACCTGAATTTCGTCATCCAGGCCGAACAACTCGGTACCGGTCACGCCGTGGCCCAGGCCCTGCCGCAACTCAGCGCTGATACCGTGCTGATCCTCTACGGCGACGTGCCGCTGATCGAAACGGCTACCCTGCAGCGGCTGATGGCTCTGGTCAGCGACGATCAGCTTGGTCTGCTCACCGTCGAGCTGGCTGACCCCACTGGCTATGGCCGCATCGTGCGCGACGCCGCTGGCGTGGCGCAGGCGATCGTCGAGCACAAGGATGCCAGCGAAGCACAACGGCAGATCCGCGAAGGCAACACCGGCATTCTCGCCGTCCCAGGCAAGCGCCTGGCTGACTGGCTGGGGCGCCTGTCCAACAGCAACGCCCAGGGTGAGTACTACCTGACCGACGTGATCGCCATGGCTGTTGCCGATGGCCTGACCGTGGCCACCGAGCGCGCTGCCGACGAGATGGAAGTGCTCGGCGCCAACGACCGTATCCAGTTGTCGCAGCTTGAATGCCATTACCAGCAGCGCATGGCCCGTCGTCTGATGGCCCAGGGCGTCACCCTGCGCGACCCGCATCGCTTCGACGTGCGTGGTGACGTCAGCGTTGGCCGCGACGTGACCATCGATATCAACGTCATCCTCGAAGGCAAAGTGGTCATCGAAGACGATGTGCAGATCGGCCCGAACTGCGTGATCAAGGACTCGGTGCTGCGCAAGGGTGCCATCGTCAAGGCTAACAGCCACCTGGACGGCGCCGAGATGGGCGAGGGCGCCGATTGCGGCCCGTTCGCTCGCTTGCGTCCAGGCACCAAACTGGGCGCCAAGGCCCATGTGGGTAACTTCGTCGAACTGAAGAATGCGGTGCTGGGCGAAGGCGCCAAAGCAGGCCACCTGAGCTACCTGGGCGATGCCGAGATCGGCGCGCGAACCAACATCGGTGCCGGCACCATCACCTGCAATTACGACGGTGCCAATAAATTCCGCACCGTTATGGGCGAGGACGTATTCATCGGCTCCAACAGCGCTCTGGTGGCGCCGGTCACGCTGGGCGACCGCGCGACGACTGGCGCCGGTTCGGTGGTTACCAGCGATGTGCCGGCCGATACCCTGGCCGTCGGTCGCGCCAAACAGCGCAATATCGAAGGCTGGAAGCGTCCGACCAAGAAGTGAACCCGATCTGGCCGACCAGGCCTGTGGATAACCTGCCGGAGGCAGTTCTGTATGTTCGGTGTGACGGATTACGCCGCCTTCGTGGTGGCCTTCATCATCCTGCTGGCCATTCCCGGGCCGGGTAACCTGGCGTTGATCCTGTCCACCGGCAAGGGCGGCATCCGAGGCGGGCTGGCATCGACCTTTGGCATCATCTTCGGCGACCAGGTGCTGCTGTGGTTGGCAGTCGCCGGGGTCGCCGCGCTGCTCAAGGCTTACCCGGCAGCCTTCCATGTGGTGCAGTGGCTTGGTGCCGCCTACCTGGTCTACCTCGGCCTGCGCATGATCCTGGCCAAGCCCGGTGCGGCGCCGATGCTGGACATCAAGCCGCGCCAGTACCTGTGGCAAACCCTGGTGATCACCGTCTTCAACCCCAAGGCCATCATCTTCTACATGGCCTTCTTCCCGCTGTTCATCGATCCGCTGCGCCATCAGGGCCTGATTACTTTCGGTTTCATGGCCGTGACCATCATGGCGCTGACCTTTCTCTACGGCCTGCTGATCGTGCTGCTGACCCACTTTCTCGCCGAGCGCATGCGCGCCAACCCGCGTATCGCAAGGGGTTTGGAGAAACTGGCGGGGCTGTGTCTGGTCGGCTTCGGGGTCAAGCTGACGCTGAACTGATCGGTAGACGCTTGCGGGCTTTTCGATCATATGTTTTGATTCGCGCCATTATCTTTCGAATCGAAACTTAAGCATGTCGAAGCGCAACACGCCGCAGCGTCGTCACACCATCCTTGCCTTGCTCGCCGAGCAGGGCGAGGTGTCGGTGGATGCCCTGGCTCAGCACTTCGCCACCAGCGAAGTGACCATTCGCAAAGACCTCGCCGCCCTGGAAACAAACGGTCTGTTGTTGCGTCGCTATGGCGGTGCGGTGCCGGTACCGCAGGAATTGATCAGCGAGCCGACGCAGTTCATTTCCCCACACAAGCAGGCGATTGCGCGCGCTGGCGTGGCGCGTATCCGCGAGCATGCACGGATCATCATCGACAGTGGCACCACCACGGCGGCGATGATTCCGCAGCTTGGTTACAAACCAGGCCTGGTGGTCATGACCAACTCGCTCAATGTGGCCAACGCGCTGCGCGATATCGAGCACGAGCCGGTGTTGTTGATGACCGGCGGCACCTGGGACCCGCATTCGGAATCCTTCCAGGGCCAGGTGGCCGAGCAGGTGCTGCGTTCCTACGACTTCGACCAGTTGTTCATCGGCGCCGATGGCATCGACCTGGAGCGTGGTACCACCACCTTCAACGAGCTGCTCGGTCTGTCGCGAGTGATGGCCGAGGTGGCTCGCGAGGTCATCGTCATGGTCGAGAGCGACAAGATCGGCCGGCGTATTCCCAATCTGGAACTGCCCTGGAGCAGCTTCCACACCCTGATTACCGATGAGCGCCTGGATACCCAGGCCGCCGAACAGATACGCGCGCGCGGTATCCAGCTGATCCTCGCGCCGCTGGAAAACTAAGGAGAACCCCATGTGTGGAATCGTAGGCGCCATCGCTGAGCGCAACATCACCCCGGTGCTGGTCGAAGGCCTCAAGCGCCTGGAATACCGCGGCTACGACAGCGCCGGTGTAGCGCTGCTGACCGAGCAGGGTGCACTGGATCGCCGTCGCCGTGTCGGCAAGGTCAGCGAACTGCAGGCCGCGCTGGACGCCGAGCCGCTGGCCGGGCGTCTGGGCATCGCCCACACGCGCTGGGCCACTCACGGTGCGCCGAGCGAGCGCAATGCTCACCCACACTTCTCCGGCCAGGATCTGGCCGTGGTGCACAACGGCATCATCGAGAACCACGAAGCGCTGCGTGAGCGTCTCAAGGGCATGGGCTACGTGTTCAGCTCCGACACCGACACCGAAACCATCGTCCACCTGCTCGATCACAAGCTGCAGCAGTTCGGCGACCTCTCGGCCGCGCTCAAGGCCGCCATCCCGGAACTGCACGGTGCTTACGGCCTGGCCGTGATCAGCGCCAAGCAGCCGGATCGCCTGCTCGCCGCGCGCAGTGGCAGCCCGCTGGTGATCGGTCTCGGCCTTGGGGAAAACTTCCTCGCTTCTGACCAGTTGGCCCTGCGCCAGGTCACCGACCGCTTCATGTATCTGGAAGAAGGCGATATCGCCGAAATCCGCCGTGACGGCGTGCAGATCTGGGACGCAGCCGGTCAGCCGGTGCAGCGCGAAGCCGTGCAGTACCATGAAGGTGCCGAGGCCGCCGACAAGGGCGAGTACCGCCACTTCATGCTCAAGGAAATCCACGAGCAGCCCAAGGTGGTGCAACGCACCCTGGAGAGCCGACTGGGCAGCGACCACGTGCTGGTGCAGGCCCTCGGCCCGCAGGCGGCCGAGCTGTTTGCCAAGGTGAAGAACGTACAGATCGTCGCCTGCGGCACCAGCTACCACGCCGGCATGGTCGCCCGTTACTGGCTGGAAGAACTGGCCGGGATTCCCTGTCAGGTCGAAGTGGCCAGCGAGTTCCGCTACCGCAAGGTGGTGGTGCAGCCGGACACCCTGTTCGTCAGCGTTTCGCAGTCTGGCGAAACCGCCGACACCCTGGCCGCACTGCGCAACGCCAAGGAGAAGGCACCAGGGCAGGGCGGCTACCTGGCCAGCCTGGTGATCTGCAACGTCGGCACCAGCTCGCTGGTGCGCGAATCCGACCTGTGCCTGCTGACCCAGGCCGGCCCGGAAATCGGCGTGGCTTCGACCAAGGCCTTCACTACCCAGCTGGTCGGCCTGATGCTGCTGACCCTGTCCCTCGGCCAGGTGCACGGCACCCTGGATAAGGCGCTGGAAGCGCAACTGGTCGACGAGCTGCGTCGCCTGCCGACCCGTCTGGGCGAAGCCCTGGCCATGGACAAGACCGTGGAGAAAATCTCCGAACTGTTCGCCGAGAAGCACCACAGCCTGTTCCTCGGCCGTGGCGCGCAGTATCCGGTGGCCATGGAAGGGGCACTCAAGCTCAAGGAAATCTCCTACATCCACGCCGAAGCCTATCCGGCTGGTGAGCTCAAGCACGGCCCGCTGGCCCTGGTCGACGCCGATATGCCGGTGGTTACCGTGGCGCCGAACAACGAGCTGCTGGAAAAGCTTAAGTCCAACCTGCAGGAAGTCCGTGCGCGTGGCGGCGAGCTGATCGTCTTCGCCGACCAGCAGGCGGGTATGAGTAACGGCGAGGGTACTCATGTGGTGGCCATGCCGCATATCCATGACCTGCTCGCGCCGATTCTCTACACCGTGCCGCTGCAGTTGCTGTCGTATTACGTCGCCGTACTCAAGGGCACCGACGTTGACCAGCCGCGTAACCTGGCCAAGAGTGTGACAGTCGAATGAAGCGCGAGGACGTAATCAAGCGGTTGGCCGATGGCGTGGTGTTCCACACCCAGGTCATGGTCAACCCGGCCAATACCAGCGAATGGATCGTGTTCTTCAACAAGGATGCGGGCCGCAGCTTCTTTCTGGTGGACGATGCTGAGCAGGTGCAGACTTTTACCAGTCTGGATGCGTTGATGATCGAACTACGCGGCTTGGGCATCAAACGGGTGGAAGTACAGCTCTGAGGAGGGAGTTGCCAACAGTTAACGTGGATTATCCTGTGGATATCCTGGGTAAGCTCTTCTGTATCGATTGCCCGCTGCGGGATACAGCGTTTTGTACAAAAAATGAGCCCGCTGTAATGTATATCCACAGGATATCTGGATAAGTATTTTCCAATCCTGTTGATAAGGTTGCGTAAGCCCCGTAATTATTGATATCCAGAGCACGGTACAATTTTTATTCGATAGATTGAAATAGCCCGCTGGCCGTTATAAGCATCCGTTCGGGTGCTGATGCGCAACGCTATTCTCTAACCACTTGTGTGAATTTGCGGGCATTTTGCAGGGGAAAGAGCGGGTAGCATGTCAGGGAATGCTTTGAACCGCGTATATGGGAATAGCTATCACGCCTTCAGAGCAGTGGTGGCAGATAGCTTTTCAGCCCTATCCGAGACAGGCTTGCCTCTCTTGGAGTCAGTGAGCTAAAGGACAGGTGTATCAAGGATGAGACTTCTACCGCTGGCATTGCGCTGGCTTGGCACCATTATCGTTGTGCTCTCAAGCCCTGCGTTGCAGGCAACACCTGCACATGGTCTGGAGATTCCGGGTTTTGGCCGCGCCATATCGATGAATGAGGTCAACGCATTTCTCGACCAGGGCAAGCGTTTTTCCTACAAGGGGAAGCAACTGCAGCCGGTCGGTGACTGGTACCAGAGCAACAGCCGCTATTACCTGCTAGGTGATGGCAGGACACTGTTGGCAGTAGGCACGGGCAAGGAGGTTCTGTCATTTGAGCACTTCAAGACGGGCGCCCAACTGATTCGTATCCATGAGACCGGCGTCCCGGTCGCAGTTCCGCTCAGCACGTTCACCATGCTTGGGTGGCCGCAGAGCAATCCCGATTTGCGGGTGTTTCCCCAATTCGGTTTGGCACTGTCCGCATCGACAGGTGAGCTGCGTAAATACTCGGTTGCGCCCTATGGCGGTGATGGCCTGCTGTTGGTTGCGCCAGACCTCAGTCGTGCAGTCTCGCGCAATCCTTATGGGCCCGTTGTTCTGATTGAGCCGGGTAACGGGCTGATCGGCATGATCTGGCCCGACGAGAAGACGTTGGAAGAAGCCCGTGAGGAAGTCCGCCTCGAGGGACGGCGCCTGAGTGCTACAGATAGATATGACCATGGTTCGCAGTTTGGTCTGTTCGAGCCCTATGCAAAATATCAATGGACGCATAGGAACTTCGACTGGTACCGCGTCGGCGGGCAATGGCATCTTCGCGGCCTTGGTAAAACCACGGAGCCAGAGCCAGTTTCGACGGATTTCTATAAATTCTTGCAAAGCTATTATCAAAGTCTGGTTAAAACCGGAAAGCCATTACCATGGCGTAACTTCCGTGCAGGCCACCCCGGTATCAAAGTACTACCTGTCGATGACGCTCGATTAATGCCGCCCTGCAATTGTGGCGTGAATTATTACGACGGCAATGAATTGCCATTGGCTTTTTCTCTGGAACGTCCTCTTGGTTTATTTGGTATTGAGGTAGACGCTTTCGGCCTGTCAGGCGAGAGGCTCAGGCCACGTCTTTACACGCGCATGAAGCTGGACACGATATTGTCGACCATGACTCAGCATTTCGCTTCGCATGGGCTGCGTATGGAGCGTCTCAATGAGGATCATCATGTCATCAGAGGCGGGGCAGTGAAGCTATTCGTAAGGGTCTATCGGACTGCTGATCCCGCTACCCTGGCTGTAGATCTGGCCAATCACGGAGCGTCTGATTGTGTGGAGTGCTACGGTGACTGAATCAAAAGGTCTTTCTTGTTGGATGCTCGTTGTTCTGTCGTTACTTGTTATGGCGGGATGTCGTTCATATGAATACACACCAACCGTACCCAGCGCAGAGTTTGAAGAAAGTAAAAGCCTGGGCAGCATCGAAGTGCGATACGCACATGCCAAAGATAATCCGCCTACGTTAGATAGCGCCTTTCGCCGTAATGTAATAGATACGGATATGGGGTTTGTAGGTACTTATGTTATTGGTATGGTCTATCCCACGCTGAAGGTCGATGAAGACTATTCATCGGTTAAATTGACAGGGGAAGCGTTGGGTGACGGGCATTGGCGATTTCTTATTCCCTCTAAATCGGGTTGGAATGGCCCACAGGATTTGAACCTGTATTTTGCCAATAGGGATCTATTCCTATTTCGCTTTCTTGAGGGGCAGAGTTGCTTGAGTGAGTACTCACTCGATACACCGGGCAGGGAAGCGCTTCAGGTTAAAGTGAATCTCAAAAAGGCAGGCTCAGGCTGCCTGCTGCCGTGTTCGCCTTCGCAGAATGATCCCAATAGGTGCTCTCATTTCTGGCGTTGAGCGCCGAGGTTCCCGGTTCTCCGAGAGTCCGGTTTCGTAAAAACTTAATGGCTACGGCCTGTACAGGTGCTTGTGCCGGGCGTCGTACAGCGCCGACTCGGCAAACGCGCCGGGGTCAAGCACGCGTCCGACGAGGATCAACGCCGTGCGGCGAAAGTCCTTGGCGGCGACCTTTTCTTCGATATCGGCCAGGGTGCCCAGTACCCAGTCCTGGTCCGGCCAGCTCGCTCTGTGGATAACCGCGATGGGGCAGTCGGCGCTGTAGTGCGGTAGCAATTCGGCCACGATCGCCGGTAGCTGGCGTACGCCGAGGTGGATGGCCATAGTCGCGCGGTGTCTGGCCAGGTCATGCAACTGCTCACCCTCGGGCATCGGCGAGGTGGTGCCGTAGCGAGTGAGGATCAGCGTCTGGGCGATGCCGGGCAAGGTCAGCTCGGATTCCAATAACGCCGCGCAGGCAGCGGTGGCAGTGACTCCGGGGATTATCTCGAAGGGGATGCCGAGCGACCGCAGCTCGCGAATCTGCTCGCCGATGGCGCCATACAGTGAAGGGTCGCCGGAATGCACACGGGCGACGTCCTGACCGCGCTCATGGGCCTGATGCAGCAGGTTGATGATTTCACCAAGATTCAGCTCGGCGGTATTCACCACCTGCTTTGCGCTGTGACCCTGCAGCACTGCCTCGGGCACCAGCGAGCCGGCATACAGAATGACCGGGCACGAGCGGATCAGGCGTTGGCCCTTGACGGTGATCAGCTCGGGATCGCCGGGGCCGGCACCGATAAAGTAGACGGTCATGCGGATTCTCTGTCGAATGTGGCCAGCGCACAGGTGGCGCTTGCGCTGCGGTTCTTCACGCCGAGCAACTGCGCGCTGCTGCCCAGGCGGGTGGCCAGTGCCAGGGCACAGGGTTCTGCCACGGCGGGGCTGCCGGTGGTGGATTGCGTGAGCCGGTTGGCAGGGTGTGTCGACTGGTAGGGTATGAGGTCGTCGGGGGTGAAGAAGCTCAGTTCCAGATTCAGGTGCTTGGCCAGCTCATGCAGCCCCGGCTCGTGTTGCTTATGTGCAATGCTGGCCAACCCGGTGAGGTTATCCACAGTCAGCCCATGTTGCGCCAGGCTGTGAGCCAGCAGGTCGAGTAGTTCGTCCTGTGCACAACCACGTCGACAGCCCAGGCCGGCAACCACCCAGGGGGCTGCGAGGAGATCGAGGTGGCTGGCGGTCATGAGCGGCATTCGTGTCGGGGGGTGACGTAGCTCATCATGGCACCTGCCAGCGGTCAACCGCGATTGACCGGCCGCCGCGGCCTGCGTAGCCTTCTCGCTTTCGAGGTTCTTCCCGGCAAGCCGCCGGGGAGCTAAGAGGGAACAGGGTCGATGCCCTGGCTGCCCCCGCAACTGTAAACGGTCTTAAACCCTTCAATGCACCACTGCTCTATAGCGGGAAGGTGAAGGGATGCGCGTAGCGCAAACCGTGAGCCAGGAGACCTGCCTCGATACACAGCCACATGCTCGGACGGGGTGATCCGACGCGGCCAGCACGCTCTTGCGTGCCCGCCTGCGCGTACCCGTCCGCCGAACTTAACGACGCCACGGGGCCCTCCATGAAAACCCTCGCCAAACTGCCTGTCACCATCGTCACCGGTTTTCTCGGTGCCGGCAAAACCACTTTGCTGCGTCACCTGCTGGCCAATGCCGGCGGCCGCCGTATTGCGGTGATCGTCAACGAGTTCGGCGAGCTGGGTATCGACGGTGAAATCCTCAAGCAGTGCTCCATCGGCTGCAGCGAGGAGGAGGCCAATGGCCGTGTCTTCGAGCTGGCCAACGGCTGCCTGTGCTGCACCGTGCAGGAAGAGTTCTTCCCGGTGATGCGCGAGCTGGTGGCGCGCCGTGGCGATCTTGACCATATCCTTATCGAAACCAGCGGCCTGGCCCTGCCCAAGCCGTTGGTGCAGGCCTTCAACTGGCCGGAAATCCGCAATGCCTGTACGGTCGACGCGGTGATCACTGTGGTCGACAGCCCGGCAGTGATCGCTGGCACCTTCGCCGCCTTCCCTGATCAGGTGGACGAACAGCGCAAGCTCGACCCCAACCTCGACCACGAATCGCCGCTGCACGAGCTGTTCGCCGACCAACTGGCCAGTGCCGACCTGGTGATCCTCAACAAGGCCGATCTGCTCGATGCCGAGGCGCTGGCTGCAGTGCGTGCCGAGGTGGCCGAGGAATTGCCGCCAGCGGTCAAGGTGATTGAGGCGCACGGCGGCGAACTGCCGCTGGGCGTGCTGCTGGGTCTGAACAGCGAAACCGAGCTGCATATCGACAGTCGTCGCACCCATCATGACGATGAAGACGAGGATCACGATCACGAGGAGTTCGACTCGTTCCACGTGGAACTACCGGAAACAGAGGAGGCGCGCCTGCTGGCCGCGCTGAAGGACGCTGTGGCCAAGTACGGCATTCTGCGGGTGAAGGGCTTCGCAGCGATTCCTGGCAAACCCATGCGCTTGCTGGTGCAGGGCGTTGGCCAGCGCTTCGACCGCCACTTCGACCGCGCCTGGCAGGCCGACGAGCCGCGCCTGAGCCGCCTGGTGGTGATCGGCCAGCAGCTCGACCGCGCGGCTATCGAGGCCGAGCTGAAAGCGGCGCTGGCTTGATACAGAGCGTAGGGCGTACTTGATCGTGGGCGGACTCAGGAGCGAAGCGAACAGTCCGCCGGATAACTGAGTCCACCCTACGGCGCTAAGACCAATCGCGGCTAAAGCCCCTCCCACAGAGCGAATATGCATCTTCTGCGCACCCAGCCCGGCGCCCAACTGCCGGCCGACAGCATCGCCGACCTTGGCCAGACGCCTGCCGAGCTGGTGATCCTGTGCACGGGGGATTCGCACCTGTCGTTGCTGGCCGAGGCCGCCCGGCAACTGCCGGAGGACTACCCCAGCCTGCGCCTGGCCAGTCCGGCGCAACTGAGCAACAACGCCTCGGTGGATTATTACGTCGAGCAGGTGCTGCAGCATGCCAAGGTCATCCTGATCTCCGTGCATGGCGGGGTGAGCTACTGGCGCTATGGCGTGGAGCGCCTGGTGGAACTGGGCGCGCGTGGTGCCATGGTGATCATGGTGCCGGGCGACGACAAATCCGACCCGGAGCTGAATGCCCTCGGCAACGTCGCCGAGGAAGACAGCCAGCGCCTCTGGCAGTACCTGCGCCAGGGCGGGCTGGACAACGCCCGCCAGTTGTTCCACTGCATCGGTAGCCGCTGGCTGGGGCGCGACGATGCCTGGCAGGAGCCGCAACCGCTGCCTCGCGTTGGCCTCTATCATCCGCAGCGTAGCCCGGCAGCCCTGGCTGACTGGCAGGCGCAGTGGCAGCCGGATGCGCCCGTAGTGGCGCTGCTGTTCTACCGCAACCATGTGCAATCGGCGAACACCGCCTTCGTCGATACCTTCTGCCAGCACCTTATCGCTCAGGGGCTCAACCCGCTGCCGATTGCCGTGGCCAGCCTCAAGGAGCCGGCCTGCCTGAATCAGGTACAGGCCTGGTTGGACGAGACGAGCACCGCGCTGATCATCAATACCACCGGCTTTGCCCTGTCCAATCCCGAGGCGCCGCAGGCGCGGGTGTTTCGCCGGGATATCCCGGTGCTGCAGGCCATCTGTTCGCTGGATAACCACACGCAGTGGCAGGCCAGCGCCCAAGGCTTGGGCTCGCGTGACCTGGCCATGCATGTGGTGCTGCCCGAGCTGGATGGCCGGCTGATCGGCACCGCCATCAGCTTCAAGGGCCTGGCCTGGCGCAGCGAGCGTAGCCAGAGCGATGTGGTGTGCTACCAGGCGCACGAGTCAGGTATGGCCTACGTCTCCGAAATAGCACGTAACTGGTGTCAGTTGGCGATTAAAAGCAACGATCAGAAGCGAATCGGTCTGATCCTGGCCAACTACCCGACCCGCGATGGCCGCATCGGCAACGGCGTCGGCCTGGATACACCGGCTGCTGCGCTGAATATCCTCCGCGCCCTGCAGGCCCAGGGTTATCCGGTGGATAACCTGCCCGATAGCGGGACTGCACTTGTCCACAACCTGCTGGGTGGCGTTACCAACGATCTGGATGGTTTGGATACGCGGCCCTGCGCACAGAGCCTGGCGCTGGACGACTACCTGGCGTTTTTCCACAGTCTGCCGGCGGCCAACCAACAGGCGGTGCGCGAGCGCTGGGGCGAGCCGCAGGCCGACCCGATGTTCCGCAGTGGGCGCATGATGGTCGCCGGTCTGCGTTTCGGCTTGACCTTCGTCGGCATCCAGCCGGCACGTGGCTATCAGCTCGACCCGGCGGCGGTCTACCACGACCCCGACCTGGTGCCGCCGCACGGCTATATCGCCTTCTATGCCTGGCTGCGCACGGCGTTTGCCGCCGATGCGCTGATCCACGTCGGTAAGCACGGCAATCTGGAATGGTTGCCGGGCAAGAGCGTTGGCCTCTCCGAAGGCTGCTGGCCGCAGGCGCTGATCGGCCCGCTCCCCAACGTCTATCCCTTTATCGTCAACGATCCGGGCGAGGGCGCGCAGGCCAAGCGCCGCACCCAGGCAGTGATCATCGATCACCTGATGCCGCCGCTGACCCGTGCCGAGAGTTACGGCCCGCTGCGCGATCTGGAGCGTCTGGCCGACGAGTATTACGACGCCAGCCAGCTCGACCAGCGCCGCGCCGTGGAGCTGCGTGGTGAGATTCTGGCCAAGGTGCGCGAGGCCAGCCTCGACCGCGAGCTGGGCCTGCAACTCAACGACGACGGCGATAGCTGGCTACCGCAGCTCGACGCCTACCTGTGCGACCTCAAGGAATCGCAGATCCGCGATGGCCTGCATGTGTTCGGCGAATCGCCCGTCGGGCAACTGCGTCGTGACACCCTGCTGGCGCTGCTGCGCATCCCCCGGGGCGACGGCCAGGGCGCCAATGCCAGCCTGCTGCGCGCGCTGGCCCGAGGCCTGGAACTGGGCCTCGATCCACTGGACTGCGATATGGGCCAGCTCTGGCAAGGGCTGCGTCCACGGGCGTTGCAGGCTGTGGATAACAGCCTGTGGCGTACCGTCGGCGATACCCGCGAGCGCCTTGAGCTGCTGGCGCTAAGCTTGATCGAACAGCGTTTGGCAGGAGAGCGCAGCGAAGCCTTTGGTGCCGAGGTGGCGCTGATTCTCGACGGCTTGGCCGAGCATATCGCGCCGCTGTTGGATGCCTGTGGCGACGCCGAGATGAGCGGCCTGCTGGCGTCGCTGGAAGGGCGTTTCGTGCCCGCCGGGCCGAGTGGCGCGCCCAGTCGCGGCCGCCTTGACGTACTGCCCACCGGACGCAACTTCTTCACCGTCGATGTGCGCCACCTGCCCACGCCGACCGCCTGGCGCCTCGGCGTGCAGGCGGCGGATCGCCTGTTGGAGCGCCATCTGCAAGACGAAGGCGACCACCTGCGCCATCTTGGCCTGTCGATGTGGGGCACGGCGACCATGCGCACCGGCGGTGACGATATCGCCCAGGCCCTGGCGTTGATGGGCGTGCGCCCGGTATGGCAGCCCGGCAGCCAGCGCGTCGAGCGCTTCGAGGTATTGCCGCTGGAACAGCTCGGTCGGCCCCGGGTGGACGTGACCCTGCGCGTGTCGGGCTTCTTTCGCGATGCCTTCAGCAACCTGATCCGCCTGTTCGACGAGGCCGTGCAGGCGGTGATCGAGCTGGACGAGCCGGAAGACATGAACCCGCTGTCAGCGCGGGTCTGGCGCGAATCGCTGGCGCTCAAGGACGGCGGCCTGGATGAAGCCGAAGCACGTCGGCAGGCCGGCTGGCGGGTGTTCGGCGCCAAGCCGGGGGCCTATGGCGCCGGGGTGCAAAACGCCATCGAGGAGCGCCTGTGGCAGAGTCGCGCGGATCTCGCCGAGGTCTACCTCAACTGGGGCGGGTACGCCTACGGCAGCGGCGCCGAGGGGCTGCCTGCGCGGCAGCGCTTCGTCGAGCGTCTGGAACAGATGCAGGCGGTGCTGCACAACCAGGATAACCGTGAGCACGACATCCTCGATTCCAACGACTACTACCAGTTCCAGGGCGGCATGCTGGCGGCGGTGGAAACCCTGCGTGGGCTCAAGGTGGCCAGCTACTTCGGCGATAACAGCCAGCCGGACACGCCGCGCATTCGTAGCCTCAAGGAAGAACTCAATCGCGTGGTGCGTGCCCGCGCCGCCAACCCCAAATGGATCGAGGGCATGAAGCGCCACGGCTACAAGGGCGCCTTCGAACTGGCCGCGACCATCGACTACCTATTCGCCTTCGATGCCACCAGCGAGCTGGTCGATGACCACCAGTACGCGCTGCTGACCGATGCATACCTGCTCGACAAGGACACCCGCGACTTTATCCAGCAGCACAACCCGGGGGCGCTCAACGATATTCTCGAACGCCTGCTGGAAGCCCAGCAGCGCGGCCTGTGGGAGAATCCCGGCGAGTACCGCGAAGCGCTGGAAAACCTGTTGCTCGATAGCGAAGAATCATGAAGCGACTCGTTCCCGTAGGGTGGGCTAGCCGCCTGGCGCGGTTGCCAGCCAACTCGCAGAAGCGGGTGCGGCGTAACCCACCATTGGCGCCACACGATATGTCGCCTGGCGGGTTACGCGGCGCGCTAATTCCCTGTGCGGATGCACTATCAGCGCTATGCGCCGCTAACCCACCCTACGGGTGCAGCATGCCCATCGTGGGAGGCGCTTCAGCGGCGACAAGCTCGCGGCTAAAGCCCCTCCCACAACAGCCTGGTGCGACCCTTTACCTCCACGGATCACAGCCATGACCGAACATCACTTCCCCCTCTCCGCCGTGGTCGGTGCCGACTCGCTGAAGCTGGCGCTGTGCCTGGCGGCTATCGATCCGGCTATCGGCGGGGTACTGATCGAAGGCCCACGCGGCATGGCCAAGTCGACCCTGGCCCGTGGCCTGGCCGACCTGCTGGATGGAGGGCGCTTCGTCACGCTGCCGCTGGGCGCCAGCGAGGAGCGCATCGTTGGCACGCTGGATCTGGACGCGGCGCTGGGCGAAGGCCGCGCGCAGTTTTCCCCCGGCCTGCTGGCCCGCGCCGATGGCGGCGTGCTCTATGTTGATGAGGTCAACCTGCTGCCGGATCATCTGGTCGATCTGCTGCTCGATGCCGCCGCCAGCGGCGTCAACCATGTCGAGCGTGACGGCATCTCCCATCGGCATGCCGCACGCTTCGTGCTGATCGGCACCATGAACGCCGAGGAAGGTGAACTGCGCCCGCAACTGCTCGACCGCTTCGGCCTCAACCTGGCCCTGGACGGTCAGCCGCAACCGGCCGAGCGTGCCGAGATCGTCCGCCGCCGTTTAGCCTTCGATGCTGGCCCCGAAACTTTCCTGCAACGCTGGCAGGGCGAGCAGGCCGCCCTGGCTGAACGCTGCCGCAATGCTCGCCAGCTCTTGGCCGATATCCCGTTGGATGATGCCGCCCTGAGCGAGATCAGCCAGCGCTGCTTCGCTGCGGGTGTCGATGGTCTGCGCGCCGATCTGGTCTGGCTGCGTGCCGCCCGTGCTCATGCCGCCTGGCGTGGTGCGGCGGGCATCGGGCCTGCAGATATTGATGCGGTGGCGGACTTCGTCCTGCGCCATCGCCGTCGTCAGCAGCAACCACCGGCCGCCACGCCGCCCGAGCAGAGCCAGGCGCCGCAGCAGGCGCAGGAACAGAGCCAGGGTGAAGGCCAGTGGGGCGAGCTGCCGGCGCAGCCGCAGGCTATGGGCGAGCGGCGCGTACCGCCGCGCTGGCCAAAAAAGCCCTGAGCATCCGCCCGCACACAGCCACAGGCGTGGATGCCCGTAACCGGCCGGGACGACTTGGCGGCGGCCTGCGTGGCGCTGTCCGCAGCGGCGCGGGCGGGCGTATCGACTGGCCGGCGACCCTGCGTCAGGGCCGACCGCAACGCCGCGAACAGCTCGTATTGCGCCCGCGCAGCCAGCAGGCCGGCGAGCTGTGGCTGGTGCTGGTGGATGCCTCCGCCTCGACCCGTCGCCACGGCGCGCTGAGCCTGGCCAAGGGTGTGCTCGCCGAGCTGTTCGACAGCGCCTATCGTCAGCGCGCGCGCCTGGCCGTTCTGCAGGCCGGTGGCCGCGAGGCGCAATGGCTGTGGCAGGGACGCAAGGCCAGCGCCGAGCTGCACCGCTGGTTGCACGAGCTGGGTGCTGGTGGCGGTACGCCGCTGCTCGATGCACTGAATCAGGCGGGCGACTGGCTGTTGCGTCGGCAACGAGCGAAACCGAGCGAACGCCAGCGACTGCTGATCCTCACCGATGGTCGCCTGCGTGACCTGCCAAACCTGCCGCCGCTGCCGTGCCCAACCCTGCTGCTCGATACCGAACGCGCGCCCATCCGCCTGGGCCGCGCCCGCCAACTGGCGCAGGCGCTGCAGGCCGATTATCAACATATCGACGACCTGGCGCCCGGCGTGCCGGGGCGCACCTGGAGAACCCCATGAAAACCCTGCTGCTGGTCGGCATCGGCGCCGGCGACCCGGACTACATCACCTACCAGGCGATCAAGGCGCTGCGCCGCAGCGACGTGATCTTCCTGATGGACAAGGGGGCGGCCAAGCACAAGCTCAACGCCTTGCGCCGCGAGATCTGCACACGCTTTCTCGAAGGCCACACGCCGCGCTTCGCCGAAGGCCAGCAGCCGGAGCGCGAACGCGAGGCGGCGGACTATCGTGCCAGCGTCGACGAACTCAACCGCGACAAGCAGGCGGTGTTCGAGCAACTGATCGACGAGCAGATGGCCGATGGCGAGACGGCGGCCTTTATGGTCTGGGGCGACCCGTCGCTGTACGACAGCAGCATCCGCATCATCGAGGCCATCGCCGCTCGGCGCAGCGACTTCGTCTATGACGTGATTCCCGGCATCACCAGCCTGCAGGCGCTGACCGCGCGCCACCGTATCCCGCTCAACAGCATCGGTCGCGCCGTGGAAATCACCACCGGCCGCCTGCTCGCCGAAGGCTGGCCGCAAGGCGTGGACAGCGTGGCGGTGATGCTCGATGCCAAGGACACCTACCGCCGCTTCGTCGGCCAGAGCCTGCATATCTACTGGGGCGCGTACGTTGGCACCGCCGATGAAATCCTGATTGCCGGCCCGCTGGACGAGGTGGCCGAACGTATCGCCACGACCCGCGCGGAAGCGCGCGAGCGCAATGGGTGGATCATGGATAGTTATTTGTTGAGAAAGGAGGCTGCAGTGGGGGCGTGACGTTAGAAGCGGTGGACAAGAAGAGCGTTGTCCACCCTACCTGCAATCGTTCACACCCCGATGATGCAGCAGTATCGGAAGATCGTTAAAAATCAGTTTCCGCTGGGTAATTCGCAGATTTCTTCCTGATAAACCCGCATCCCACGTGCCCGGTAATTAGCTAGCGCAGCCGGGTGATCGAAGGTGCAGGTGTGCACCCAAACACGCTCTGTACCTGGCCACTGCCAGGCCGATTGAACGGCATGGCTGAGCAATGGGCCGCCGAAGCCGCGGTCGAGAAACTGTGGAGCCAGGCCGAAGTAACGGATCTCCGCATTGTGACCGTCAGGACGAAATAGCTCGTAGTAACCAGCGATGGCGCCCCGGTGATAGGCGACCCAGGTTCGGTGCGCTGGATTTTCGACCATGGCTTGCCACTGTGCATCGTCCCAGCTATCCAGATCACCCCATTCCCAAGTCGAGCCGACCAGTTGATAGAGGAAACGGTTGAGTGCCGGTTGTGGCTCTTCGCACTCGACGATTTGCAGGTCGCTACGCTGAGGCTTGGCCTTCAGCTGGTCAGGCGAGGTCATCTCCAGATAGTACGTGGTGTACGTCTGCGCCATCAGAGCCAACTCCAAGAAATTCCCGTATACACCCCAAACCCTTCACCAGGCGTGGAGCGCGCCACATCCGCACGGTTGTCGTTATAGCCCGGCGTCACGGTGGCGGCGTAGCGTTTGTCGGTCAGGTTGCGCAGGTCGAGCCAGGCCTGCCAATCGTCTTTGGGGGAGGCGTAGCCGAGGGTGGCGCCGAAGGTGGCGTAGGCATCGGCGTAATAAGAGTTGGCGTAGTCCACCGCGACCTTGGAGGCGTACTGGGTGTTGAGGCCGGCGTAGAAGCCGCTCGGGTGGTCGTAGCGAACCTCGGCCTGGTAGTAGTGGCGCGGCAGGCCGGGCAGGCGGTTGCCGCCGAATTCGTCGTCGTCGCGGTAGTGGAAATCACTGAAGGAGTAAGCCTGGCGCAGGCTCAGGGCGCCGGCCGCGCCGCCTTGCCACAGCGGGCTGGTCAGGCCGGCTTCGATGCCCTGATGCACTGTGGGGCTGGCGTTGGATTCGGCGAAGACGTTGTTCTCGATCTCGACGGTCAGCAGTTCGTGGCGCACCTGCGAGTAGTAGTAGGCCAGATCCCATTCACCAATGACCGAGTCACCGCGGGCGCCGACCTCGAAGGTGGTTGCGGTCTGGTTATCCAGTGAGACCGGTGCCCGTTGCCGCGCGTTGTACGGCTGGCCCGGTGCGTTGAAGCGTCGTGGTGAGCCCCAGATCATCGACCAGGCATGTGGCGGTTCCACCGAGCGGCTGATATTGCCGTACAGCTGCACCTCGGGGTTGAGCTGGTAACGCAGGCCGATGCGCGGCGCGTAGTCCCAGGTGCTTTCGTCTAGCTTGTCGTCATTGGCTGGCCAGGTCACCTGTACTTCACGGCGGGTATGGATCAACGCCAGGCCACTGGTCAGCCACAGATCGGGGGCCAGCTGCAGCTCGTTGCTTAAATGCAGCACGCTGTCCGAGCCCAGGTGCTCGTAGGCCCGCATCAGGGTGCCTGCGGGGTAGACGGTGCCATCCACGGTCATCGGCAGGGTAGCGTTTTCCCTGGACTTGCTGCTTGGCAGGCTGGTGGTATTGCGAAAGCCGATGGTGGTCGTGCTATCCAGGCCGAACAGGGTGTGCCGGCGCGTGTAGTTCAGTGTCGCGCTGACATCGCTGTAGTCCACGCGGATGCGATAGGCGCTGTCGCGGTAGGCGGTTTCGGCGAAGTCCATCGGGTAATGGTGGTAGGCCAGGCCGGCCACCAGGGTGGAGTCGTCGTCGATGCGCCAGGTGGTCTTGTTGGCGATCCAGGTGCTGCCGGGTTGGTCGCGGTAGGCGTCGATGCGCAGGTTGTTGGCGGCTGCGGCGCGCGGGTCATGCTCGATCTGCGCTTTGGTCAGGCGGCCGGGAATATCATGCTCGGTCTCGCGGTAGCGCAGGTAGAAGCGCGTCTCCAGATTCTCGTTGATCCGGTAGCCGAAGTTGCCGGCGATGCCTTTGCCTTTGCCCGAGGAGTGATCCTGATAGCCGTCGGTTTCGCTGTCGGTGAGGGCGAGGTAATAGTCGAAATCGCCCAGCACCTGGCCGGAGGCGATGCTGCGCTTCTGGTAGCCACGGCTGCCCGCTTCGTAGCGCAGTTGCAGCTTGGGCGCGGTATAGCCGGTGTGGGTGATGTAGTCGATGGCGCCGCCCAGGGCCAGCGAACCACGGTCGAAGCCGTTGGCGCCGCGCAGCACTTCGGCGCGACTTATCCACAGCGGTTCCAGCAGTTCGTAAGGCGTGCCGCCAGGGCCGGTCAGTGGCAGGCCGTCGAGCATGATATGGGTGCCGGAGGCGTGCGAGCCGGTGCCGCGGTTGATGCCCGAGCCGCGCACGCTGATCTTCACCCCTTCGTTGCCGGGGGACTGCGCGTAGACGCCTGGCTGGTAGGCCAGCACATCGGCGACGCCAGCCACGCGGCCTTGTTCGACCTTGGCCATATCCACCACATTGGTGGCCCCAGGGACGCGCTTGAGCTCCTCGCGCGCGGCCTCAACTTCACTTACCTGTTCGCCGGTTACCTGCAGTGAATCGAGTTGCACGGGCTCTTCGGCGAAGGCGCTGTGGCCGCTCAGGCAGGCGAGGGCGAGCAGGGTGAGGTGGGCAGGTTGGCGGGAAAACGGCAGGGGCAGCATGCAAGGGCTCCGTTGAGCGGGCGGCGAGTGTGTCTGATGGAGGCCGACGAGGATTCGTCACGCCAGCGCGGTGCTGGCGCGGGGGCACATCATGCCGGTTTTGCCCGTGCTGTGCAGTGGGCCGCTCAGGGAGACGCAGGGCGGCTGCGCGACTGGCGACCGCCCCTGTGGATAACCCTCAGGCCAGACCGGCCTTGTCCAGGCCGAACTGCTTGTCGGCGGAGCCGGGCACGGTGCGGAAGGCCACGTTGAGGCGGTTCCAGCCGTTGATGGCGACCACCAGGAAAGTCAGCTCCGACAGTTCCTGCTCGGAGAACTGCTCGCGCACGCTGGCGTAGATGGCGTCGGACACGCCGTGCGGTGACAGCTGGGTCAGGGCTTCCGTCCACTCCAGCGCGGCGCGCTCCTGCGCGGAGAACAGCGGCGATTCGCGCCACACGGCGATATGGTGCATGCGCAGTTCGCGGTCGCCATGGATCTTCGCTTCCTTCACGTGCATGTCGACGCAGAAGGCGCAGCCGTTGATCTGCGATGCACGCAGCATGACCAGGTGGGCCAGCGGCGCGAGGAACGGGCTGCGGGTCAGCAGCATGGAGAACTCGGCGTATTTGCCGGAAGCCCTGGGGGAGAGTGCGAAGTAGTCGAGGCGCTGGCTCATGGTGATCATCCGTATCCGCGTTGAGGGGCGCGATGGCGTGACGGCCTGCCCCGGTAGCGATGAATCTACGCAGCAGTGGCCCAGCCACATAGATCCAATTGTGCAGATTCGGATTGATCCACTTCCCTCAGCGACGAGCCTGCGACGGTGGAAAACCGTACTCGCGCTTGAAGGCGGCGCTGAAGCTGCTGAGGTGCTCGTAGCCGGCCAGGCTGGCGGCTTCTTCCACCGACAGTCCCTGCTGGCGCATGGCCTGATAAGCGCGGGCCAGGCGCTGGCGGCGCAGGTAGGCGGCGATGGTGGTGCCGTTGCGGCTGCGAAAGGCATTCTGCAGGTCGACCGGGTTGGTGCCGAGCTGGCGCGCCATGTCGGTGATGCTCAGGGCATCTGCCTCGCCGCTGTCGAGCCATTCCTTGAGGCGCGCCAGGCAGCGTTCGAGATGGCTGCCGAGGCGTTTCTCCTGGGGCGTGTCGATGCCGCGCAGGATGTCGCAGGCCAGATCCAGGGCGAAGCTCTCGCGTTGCAGGCGTTGCATCAACGGCGGCAGGCTCGCGTCACGTTCGAGCAACTGGTGGGCACGTTGGAGGATGTCCACCGAGGGTTGCCAGGGCAGGTTGTGCCAGTGGCTGCGGCTGAAGCGCATCAGGGCGTCGCTGCGCAGCTGGCTGTCGAGGGCGAACTGCTGCAGCCAGTCCGGGGTGATGCTCAGGCATACCTTGGTTTCTTCGCGGCCGCTGCGCCAGTGGCGCTGGAACTGGTCGCTATCGGTCAGGTTGACCAGCATGGCGCGCTGACCGCCAGGGCGGGCATCGAAGTGCAGGCGCTGGCGCGGCAGGCTGACTTCGGCTTCGCCTTGTAGCAGGAAGGCGGCAGTGATGCCCGGCGCCAGGCGGTTGTCGCTGCTGGCGTCGACCAGATCGCGGCTGTGGCTGAAGTACAGCACCAGGCCTTCGCTCAGCACTTGCACTTGTTGTTCGCCGTCGAGCACTGGCTGTTCGCCCGGTAGCTCGCGCTGGAAATGCAGGTTGCCGCCCAGGGTGTGGACGACATCGCTGAGCTGACCGCAGGTGAAGACCGTCATGCTGGCTTGACCGATGGAAGTTTCGTTGCGGCTAATTTTTCCTTCTTTTCCCCTAAGCGCGCAACATTGTTCAGAATTATTCTCATGTGCAATGAGGTCGCAATCGTCTTGGTTGCGTCACCAACGATCATGGGAATCACACAGCGATGGGTTTGCTCCTCACGCAAACGGCAGTGGTCGAGGCGGTCTTTCACGACCAGGTCGACGCGGCGCAGATAAGCCAGTGGCTGGACGGCATCGAGCGTCTGATCGAAGGCCGTCAGCCGTTCTTCTTCATTTCCAGTACCCGCGAGGGCAGCACCTTCGCCGAGGGTTACCGGGCCATCCAGGGCGTCTGGTACAAGCAGCACAAGGCGGCGTTCCGCGAGGTGTGCCAGGGGCTGGTGCGCATTGCCTGTGACGCCGAGGAGCAGGCCCGGCTCGACACCCCGGCGCTGCATGCCGCCTGGGGCGTGCCCTACTTCGTCACCCTGGACAGGACGCACGGCTATCGCTGGATCGCCGAGCGCATGGTGGATCATGCAGCGTCCGTCTGAGCAGGTGCCGGTGACCCGGCTGGCGTTGGCGGTGATCGTGGTGCTGTACCTGGCCCACGCGCTGCCGCTGTACTTCTTCAACGTGGCGATGCCGGCCATCCTGCGTAGCCAGGGTGTCGACCTGCGCTGGATCGGCATGCTCTCGCTGCTGTACGTCCCCTGGGCGTTCAAGTTTCTCTGGGCGCCGCTGGTCGACCGGCATTACCTGCACAGCCTCGGCCGTCGCCGCACCTGGCTGTGGCTGACTCAGGCGGCGCTGGTGGCCGGAATCCTGGTGCTGGCGCTGACCGGCCTGGAGCACGGCCTGTTGCTGTTCGTGCTGGTGAGCCTGTGGATATCCACCTTCGCCGCCACCCAGGACATCGCCATCGACGGTTACACCGTGGAGTCGCTGGCCAGCGACGATCATCGCCTGGGCAGCATGGCGCAGAGCATCGGCGTGGCCCTGGGCAGTATGTTCGGCGGTGCCGGCGTGCTGTGGCTGTATCAGGTGGTCGGCTGGCAGAGCGCGTTGCTGACCCTGGCCGGCCTCAGCGCCTTGACCATGCTGGCAGTGGCGCGGGTCGATGATCGCCTGCCGGCGCAGGCCGAGGCGGCCAAGCCGGGCTTCATCGCCACCTTCAGGCGCCCGGAGATCCGCTGGGCGCTGCTGCTGATCCTGGTCTATCGCCTGGTCGAGGCGCCGGCCATGGCCATGCTCACGCCGATGCTGGTGGATCGGCAGTGGTCGCTGACGCAGATCGGCCTGCTGATGTCGGTGGCCGGCGCCAGCGTCGGGCTGCTCGCCGCCGTGGCGGCTGCACGCCTGTTGCAGCGCCAGCGCGCGGCGACCCTGCTGCTACGCGCCGGCTGGCTGCGCAGCCTGGCCTACCTGGCGGTCGCCGGGCTGCTGCTCAGCGGCCTGGCCGATGGCTCGCCCGTGTGGCTCGGCGCCATGGTGCTGGTGCTCCTGGCTATCCGCTACCTGGCGATGACCAGCCTCTACGCCCTGTTCATGCAGCTGTGCTCGCGGCAGCAGGCCGGCACCGATTTCACCGTGCTGGTGTGCTTCGAGCTGCTGGTGTTCTTCGTCGGCGGTTCGCTGTCGGGCTTCCTCGCCAAGGGCCTGGGCTACGAAACCTATTACCTGCTGCTGGGCGCGCTTTCAGTGCTCAGCGTCCTGCTCTGCAAACCTATCGTCCGGTCGATCCAGGCCGGCTCCGGCAATCATTGACGCGCTTTCTCTGGGGGAAACCATGAGGCATCTTTCGGCATCCATGCAGGTCACCTTGCTCAGCCTGGCGGTGAGCGGCGCGCTCCACGCGCAGGCCGACGACACCACGAGCAGCCAGGTCAAGGAACTCGGCCCGATGGTGGTCACCGCTTCCCGTTCGGCCAAGAGCATCGCCGAGATCGCCGGCACGGTGTACAGCATCGATCGCGAGCAGGTTTCCGAGCAGGCCGCTGCCGGCCGCTCCACCGCCGATATCCTCGGCCAGCTGGTGCCCTCGCTGGCGCCGAGCAGCGGCACCACCAGCAACTACGGCATGACCATGCGCGGGCGTACCGTGCAGGTGATGATCGACGGCGTGCCGCTGACCGGCTCGCGTGACGGTTCGCGCCAGCTCAACAGCATCAGCCCGGCGATGATCGAGCGCATCGAGGTGATCTCCGGTGCCACCAGCATCTACGGCGCCGGCGCCACTGGCGGTCTGATCAATATCATCACGCGCAATGCCGACGACGAAACCAGCGACTTCAGCAGCCGTATCGGCCTGCGTACCCCCGGCAAGGCGGCGCGTGACGCCATGGCCTACGAGGCCTCGCAGACCGCCGCTTTCCACCAGGGCGCGGTCAGCGGTTTCGCCGGCCTGAGCTTCACCAAGCAAGGCGAGATTCGCGATGCCGACGGTGATCGCATCGGCCCGGAAATCTCCCAGACCGACCGCCAGGACACCACCAGCTTCGACTTCAACGGCCGCCTGACCTGGCACCTAGACGATGACCAGCAACTGAGCGCCGGCGTGCGCTATTACAACGACGAGCAGGACAGCGACTACGGCCCGGACTACGGCCCCAACCTATCGGCGTTGCTGGTCTCGAACTACCAGCCCAGCCACAACGCGGTGGACGGTTTGCAGCTCGACGATCAGCCGCGCACCCGTCATTACGGCGCCAATGTGCAATACCTCAACCGCGATTTGCTGGGTGGTCAGCAATTGACCGCCGAAGCCTACTACCGCAAGGAAAAATCGCGCTGGTACCCGTTCGCCAGTCGTGCGGCCAATGCCGCGTTGCCTGGTGGGGTGGCCAACGTGGTGCTGCAGTCGAGCACCGATATTGACGTGTGGGGCGTGCGCACCGCCTTGCAGAAGGGCTTCGAGCTGGCCGGCCGCGATCTGCAACTGAGCTATGGCCTCGATTACGAGCGCGAGCAGGATCGTCAGGACGGCCAGTTCTACGACTTCAACAGCTTCTTCACCAGCAATGGCCTGAACTACCGCGAGACCTACAGTTCCTCGATGGGTCCGGACGTGAAGGTGAGCAAGACCGGCGCGTTCCTGCAGGGCGACTACCAGCTTACCGAGCGCCTCAGCCTGCAGGCCGGCGTTCGCCGCGAAACCATCCGCAACGAAGTGGACGACTCCATCCCCTATGGCGAGGCGGTCACCGCCGCCACCGTGGCCGGTTACCAGGCGCGTACCCTGGAAGGCGGCAACGTACGCCACAGCGAAACCCTGTTCAACCTCGGGGCGGTGTATGCGCTGACCGACACTCAGCAACTGTTTGCCAACTTTTCTCAGGGCTTCAGCCTGCCCGACACCCAGCGCATGCTGCGTGATGTGCCGGCCAGCTTCGTCATCGATAGCAGCAGCATCGATTCGATCAAGGTCAACAACTACGAACTGGGCTGGCGCCTGGGCGATGCCAGCGGCCTGAACGCCGGGGTGACCGCCTTCTACAACACCTCCGACAAGGTGGTGCAGTTCAACCGCGATTTCAGTGTCTCGGTGGCCGACACCGACGAGCGCGTATGGGGCGCCGAAGGCAACCTGCAGGTGCCGGTGGTCGAGGGCTGGACGCTAGGCGGTACCCTGGCCTACACCCGTGGCCAGTATAAGGACGCTGCCGGTAACTGGCGCGAGCTGAATGCCTTCCGCGTCTCGCCGCTGAAGGCCACCGTCTACAGCGACTGGCGCTTCCTCGATGGCTATGGCGTGCGCCTGCAGGCACTCACCGTGGGCGGCAGTGACCGCGCTTATGACGACGCTCAGTCCGCCGCGATCAGCCCGACCATCCGCGCCACCCCGGCGACCAAGATCCAGGGCTATACCGTGGTCGACCTGATCGCTCACGCGCCCTGGCTGGGCGGCGAGGTTGGTTTCGGCGTCTACAACCTGGCTAACCGCGACTACAAGACCGTCTACGGCCAGCAGGCCGAGGCCACCTACGGCGCCATCTCCAGCCTGCCGGCAGCCGGGCGCACCTTTGGCCTCAGCTACTCGGTGCAGTACTGATCGCTCAGCGCTGGTAGCTCAGCGGCCGCTTCGAGGACTCCGGCAGCGCCAGGCCGCCGGCGAGGGCCAGCAGGGCGATGGCGATCAGGTAGTAGGCCGGCGACATGCGGTTGCCGGTCGCCTCGATCAACCAAGTGGCGATCAGCGGCGCGGTGCCGCCGAAGATGGTGTAGGCCAGGTTGTAGGTGAAGGCCGAGGCGGTGTAACGCACCCGGGTGGGGAACTGCTCGGAGAGCAGCACCGCCGTCACCACGCCACAGATCACCGCACCGACGGCCAGCAGCATGGCGCCCAGGGCTGAAGCCAACAGGGTGCCCGAGGCTGCCAGGGTGAAGGCCGGATACACCGCGACGATCAGCGCCACTCCGGCGGTGAGGATGGTGCGGCGGCGCCCGACGCGATCCGAATAGCGCCCGACGAAGGGACACAGCAGGGCGGCGAAGAACAGCGCGATCAGGCTGGCGAGCAGGGCAGTCGGCCGTGCTGCGCCACCGACCACTTGCATGTAAGTGGTGAGGTAAGTGGTGAACATATAGAACGACAGTGCCGTCGCCGAGATGAACGCCGACAGGCACAGCACGGTGCCGCCATGCTCGCGCAGGGTTTCGCGCAGTGGTGAGTGTTCGGGATGAGGTTGCGCAGCCAGGGCCTGGAAGGCCGGTGATTCGTCCAGACGCAGGCGCATGTACAAGCCGACCAGACCCAGCGGCGCAGCGATCAGGAAGGGCACGCGCCAGCCCCAGGCCTGCATCTGCGCTTCGTCCAGCCAGAAGCCCATGCCGAATACCAGGCCGGCGGCGCAGGCGAATGCCATGAAGGTCGAGACCGGCACGAAGCTGCCATAACGGGCTTTCTGCTCGGTGGGTGCATGCTCCATGACGAAGGCGCAGGCGCCGGCATACTCGCCACCGGCGGAGAAACCTTGCAGGCAACGCGCCACGGCCAGCAGCAGCGGGGCGAACAGGCCGATGCTGGCGTAGGTCGGCAGCAGGCCGATCAGTGTGGTGGCGCCGGCCATCAGCAGTACGGTGATCGACAGTACGCGTTTACGTCCGATGCGGTCGCCGAGAATGCCGAAGACGATGCCGCCCAGTGGGCGCAGGGCGAACGACACGGCAAACACGGCGAAGGTCTGCAGCAGCGCCAGGGTCGGGTTGCCCGGTGGGAAGAACAGCGAGGCGATGGTCACGGCGAGAAAACCGTAGACGGCGAAGTCGAACCACTCGACGAAGTTACCGATGGCCGAGGCGGCGATCACCTTGTGCAAGGTGGCCGGGCTGACCTGTTGGCCCGTGTGTATAGCATTCATGCGACGCTCCTGATCCCTGATTTAGACGGCTTCAGGCAGGTTACGGAGCGATGGGCGGGGCGGGCGCTTCGCAGGCGACAGCGGCGTTGCCGTGAGCGACCTCAGCCTTGGGGAAATTGCGCCGGGTCGGAGAAGCAGGTGCGCAGGTGATCGAACACCAGGCGCACCCTTGGCGGCACCGGGCCTTGCTGCGGGCGGTAGATGAACAGCTGCCAGGGATCGGGTGCCTGCTCGGTCAGCACCGCCTGTAGGCGGCCGCTCTCCAGGTAGGGCTGCGCCAGGTAGGCGGGTAGCTGGCCGTAGGCCAGGCCGGCGAGCACGGCCTCCAGCTCGGCTTCGGGGTCGTCACACACCAGCGCTGGCGCGGGCGGATGCAGGCTGGGGCCGTGAGCGAAGGTCCACGGCCAGGGGCGGCCGTTCTTGCGGTCGATCAGCACCGACAGCGGCCGCTGCTGCAGCTCATCGAGGCTGCGCGGCACGCCGCTGGCAGCGATCAGTTGCGGCGTGGCCACCACCTGCAACGGCACCGGCGCCAGGGCGCGCGCGACGTAGCGGCTGTCACGCAGAAAGCCGACGCGGATGCCGATGTCGATCTGCGCTTCCACCGCGTCGGTGATCTCGTCCTCCAGGCGCAGGTTCAGCACCAGTTGCGGGTGCTGCTTGAGCAAGGGCTGCAGGAAGCCCACCAGAAAGCGCTTGCCGATGGCCTGCGGCGCGGTGATGCCGATACGCCCGGCGATGGCCGATTCGGTTTCGGCGCGATGGCCGCGAAACAGCGCATCGAAGTCCTCCAGCATCTGCCGGGCGCGCAGTGCATAGGCCTCGCCGAAGGCGGTGATATGCACCTGGCGGGTGTTGCGGTGGAACAGGATCTCGCCCAGTTCCTCCTCCAGCGCCTTGATCGCACGGGTCACCGCCTGTGGGGAAACCCCCAGGCGAGTCGCCGCCTCGCGGAAATTGCTGCAGTCGGTTGCGCTGCAGAAGATGCGGATCATCTCCATGCGATTGAGCATGTCGGGGCGCCTTTGTATTCCAAAAACTGGAATAGCCTAATCCAAACTCTTCCATTCATTGAAACTTAAATCGTCTCTAAGGTGAGCCTATGTCCGGCGTATGGCGCGGACACTCCCATGAATCCAGAGAGGGCTTACTCATGAGCAACAACATTTCCGGCAAGGTCGTGGTCATTACCGGCGCCAGCAGCGGCCTGGGCGAAGCGACCGCCCGTCATCTGAGCCAACTGGGCGCCAAGGTAGTGCTGGCCGCACGGCGCAAGGAGCGTCTCGAGCAACTGGTCAGCGAACTGGTCGCCGCAGGTGGCGAGGCCGTGGCCTACCAGACTGACGTGACCCGCGCCGATGAGGTGAAAGCCCTGATCCAGGGTGCACTGGACACCTTCGGCCGTGTCGATGTGCTGGTCAACAACGCCGGGCTGATGGCCATCGCACCACTGAGCGACGTACGCGTCGAGGAGTGGGAACGCATGATCGACATCAACATCAAAGGCGTGCTGTACGGCATCGCCGCTGCGCTGCCGGTATTCCAGCAACAGAATGCCGGGCACTTCATCAACATCGCCTCGGTGGCCGGGATCAAGGTGTTCAGCCCGGGCGGCACCGTCTACAGCGGCACCAAGTTCGCCGTACGCGCCATTTCCGAAGGCCTGCGCCATGAGGTCGGTGGCAGCATCCGCACCACCACCATCGAACCGGGTGCAGTGGATTCGGAGCTGAAGTTCGGCAGCTCGCACCAGCAGAGCCGCGACTTCGTCGTCGACTTCTACAAGCAGGCGATTCCGGCGGAATCGGTGGCACGCGCCATCGCCTACGCCATCGAGCAGCCGGCCGACGTCGACATCAACGAGATCGTCCTGCGTCCGACCACGCAGGAGTTCTAATCCCCTGTTGCTAAGACAGGCGCTTGCGATGCGGGCCTTCACGGGCCAGCATGCAAGCGCCTTTTTCGTTTTCAGGAGCCTGCATGAGCGCGTCCATCCATTCCGTCGACCTGGCCAAGGCCTACCGTCTGCTCAACCACGGGCCGACCGTGCTGGTGTCGGCACGTCATCAGGCTGTGGATAACGTCATGGCGGCAGCCTGGTGCTGCGCCCTGGATTTCGATCCGCCGAAGCTCACCGTGGTGATCGACAAGGCCACTCGTACCCGCGCGCTGATCGAGGGCAGCGGCCTGTTCGCCATCCAGGTGCCGACCGTGGCGCAACTGCAACTGACTCAGGCGGTGGGCAACGCCAGCCTGGCCGATGATCCGGCGAAGCTGGCGCATGCCGGGGTCGAGTTGTTCGAGATGGCAGGCCACGATGTGCCGCTGGTGGCGGGCTGCTCAGCTTGGCTGGTCTGCCGGCTGCTCGATGAGCCGCACAACCAGCAGGCCTATGACCTGTTCATTGGCGAGGTGATTGCGGCCTGGGCGGACGAGCGCGTGTTTCGCGACGGTCGCTGGCATTTCGAGACGGCCGACCCGAGCCTGCGCAGCCTGCATCACGTGGCGGGCGGGAATTACTACGCGATTGGTGAGGCACTCAAGGCCTGATGCCCGGCGTGCTTAGCGCGCCAGCGGCAGCGCCACGCCGATCAGCACGAAGAGCACGCCGCAACTGCGGTTAAAGGTGCGGCCGCCGCGCTGGAGCCAGGGCCGTACGCGGAAGGCCAGCAGCGCCAGCAGCAGCTCGACGAGGAACTCGACCACGGCGAAGGTCGCCGCCATCACCACGAACTGCACGGCCAGGCCGCGCTGTGGGTCGAGGAACTGCGGCAGGAAGGCGCCGTAGAACAGGATCACCTTGGGATTGGACAGCGCCGACAGCAGGCCCTGGCGAAACAAACGGCTGGCGCTGGGGCGGGTGCCGCTGTCGGCCAGGGTCAGGTTCATCGGCGGTGAGCGCCACAGCTGCACACCCAGCCAGATCAGGTAGGCGCCGCCGATCCACTTCAGCGCCAGCAGCGCGGTGGGAGCGGTCTTGAGCAGCGCGCTGAGGCCGAACATGGCCAGGGCGATCAAGGCACTGAAGCCGACCACGCCGCCGAGGATGGTGGCCAGCGCCATGCGCGCGCCATACAGCCCGCCGTGGGTCAGCGCCAGCAGGCTGTTGGGGCCGGGCGTCAGCGCCAGGCCGAGGGTGGCGACGAAGTAGACGAGCCAGAGTTCGAGGGCCATACGGGTCTCCTGTGAATACGCGGCCAGTCTAGTCAGCGGCTGGGTTGAGAATGAGGTAGATTTTGGTCATCTAACGGTTGATTCTGGACTGTGTATGACCGCAAGCCCCGACCTGCGTTTTCTCCTGCTGCCGCTGCCGGAGTTCGCCCTGCTGCCCTTCGGTGGCTTTCTCGACAAGTTGCGCTTCAGCGCTGACGACGAGGACTACAGCCGCCAGCGCTACTGCGCCTGGACGATCCTCGGCCTGCAGCCTGGGCATGTGTCGTCCAGCAGCGGTGCTGCGCTGCGTATCGAGGCCACACCCGAGCAACTCGATCTGGCTGACTTCGACTATCTGGTGCTGTTCGGCGGGCGTAATGCGCAGGCTACTGCTGCGCTGGCGCCGGACTATCAGGCGTTACTGCGGCGCGCCGCACGTGCCGGGGTGAAGCTGGTGGCGATCGACAATGCCAGCTTCCTGCTCGCCGCCTGCGGCCTGCTCGATGGTCATCGGGTGGCGGTGCACTGGCGCCATGAAGCGGAATTTCGCGCCAGCTTTCCGCAGCTGCGCCTGGCTCGCGAGCGTTTGTATTGCCTCGATGGTGCGCGGATTTCCTGCGCCGGCGGCACCGCAGCCATCGATCTGGCGGTGGAGCTGCTGGCTCAGGGCAGCGGCCGGGCACGGGCGCTCAAGGGCTTGGCCGATATGCTGGTGGACGAAACGCGCAGCGGCCAGCACGCGCTGCGCTCGTTGCACACGACATCGAGCGGCGAGCGCCATGTAGACCGCGCCATCGCCCTGATGCGCCACGGCCTGGCCAGCGCCGATGGCATCGAGCAGCTGGCGGCCAGTGTCGGCATCAGCCGCCGTCAGCTCGATCGCCTGTTTCAGGCCAGCCAGGGCATGAGTGCGCGCGAATACTGGAATGAGCTACGCCTGCAACATGTGCGCTGGCGTCTGCTCAACTCCAGCCACAGCCTGGCGCAGCTTGCCGACGAGATCGGTGTCAGCGATGCCAGCCACCTGGGCAAGCTATTCCGCCAGCGCTTTGGCTTGGCGCCCGGCACCTTCCGCCGTCAGGGCGGCGCGTTGTAGGAGCCGCGCCTCGCGGCGAATGTGGTGGATAGCCTCGGTATGGCGGCATCGCTGCAATCGCTTCGCGCCGGGGCGGCACTCCTACAGGTTTGTCATTAGCGGCAGCCACACCGAAGCGAGCAGTAGAACGGCCATGCAGCGGTTGAACAACAGCAGCCTGGTCGGTTGCCGTAACAGGCGCGCACCACCGGCGCCCAGTACTCCCCAGGCCAACAGGCAGGGCGTGGACACCAGCAGGAACAGCGTCGCGTAGCTCGCTACCGCACCGAATGAGGCCTGGCCGTCGAGGAAGATCGCCGTGACCGAGACGGTCATCAGCCAAGTCTTGGGATTGATCAGTTGCAGGCCGGCGCCTTGGATGAAACCCTGGCGTTGGTCGACGCGGCGCTCGTCCAGGCCAGCGGCTTCGGCGCGCATCAGCTTGCAGGCCATCCAGCTGATCCAGGCGGCGCTGGCCCAGGTCATCGCCGTCTGCAACAGCGGGGCGCGGGCCAGCAGTTCCCCTAGGCCCAGGCCGACCACCAGCAGCATCAGGCTGGCGCTCAGGCTCGCCCCTACCGCGATGGCCAGGGCGATGGACAGGCCGAAGCGGGCAGCGCTGCCGAGGATCAGCAGGTTGGTCGGACCGGGGGTGATCGACGCTACTGAGGCGAAGAGGATGAAGGGCAGCCACTGGTTCATGGCTGGGCTCGCCGGGCGGGGAAAGGCATTGGGCATCGCTCCATATTGGGTATGGCGCGATTGTCCGGCTCGTTCTAGCCGTGGTCTTGAAGCTTTGTGCAGAGGTTGCGGTAGGCACCTGGGGTAACGCCGTTGGCGCGGCGGAACCAGCGGCCCAGGTGGCTCTGGTCGGCGAAACCCAGGTCGCTGGCGACATCCGCCGGTGAGGTGCCGAGGGCCAGCAAACGCCGCGCGCGCACCAGCCGCAGTTGTATCAGGTAACCGTGCGGGGCGATGCCGAAGGCCGCCTTGAAGGCGCGGCTGAGGCGAAAACGGTCGACGCCGCAGGCCCGCGCCAGTTCGTCGAGGCCGATGTTCTCGTGAAAGTGCGCGTGCAGGTAGTCGCGGGCGCGCAGGGCCACGCTGGCGATCTGTGGGTTGCCCGGCAGGCGCTGGCGCCAGTGCAGGCTGCGCGAGATCCGCTCCAGCAGCGCATCCAGTGCCGCGTCGCGGACCATGCGTGGCTCATTGTCGCTCAACGCCTGCAGGGCATTGGCGATACAGGGCAGCAGGCCGGGATCGTCCGGCTGCGTGCGCGGCACGCCGGGCACGCAGTCGGAGGGTGCCTGCTCGAACAGCGCCGGCAATGCCTTTTCCAGCCAGGCTGGCTCAAGGTAGAGCGTGGAATAGGTGAAGCCGCCAGGTGTCGGCGCATGGCCGTCATGGATATCGCCGGGTTCGAGGAAGAAGGTCTGGCCAGGTACGCTACTGAACAGCGCACGGCGGCAGTGGAACTGCTGTACGCCCTGTTCGGTGAAGCCGATCAGGTAGCTGTCGTGCCAGTGCGGGTCGTAGGCGTGGCCCTCGAAATGCGCACGGATCACCTCGATGCCGGTATCGGCATCCTGCTTGAGGTCGACCCATGACTGCGCGTTCATCGCCTGTTGCCCGCGGTGGAAAGTTGAACGCTTGAGCTTAACCCGTTTGCCAGGCGTGCCTAGAACGTTTGTGCAGATGGTAGGGGCTGTGGATAAAACCAAGCACCTTGATCTGTAGGAGCGGCTTCAGCCGCGAAATTCGCGGATAAATCCGCTCCTACAAACGCTTGGCAATCCTGCTTGAGGGCGATGGTTTAGTCGGCCTGCGCTGGATACCAGCGCGGCGTGTAGACCCACTCACCGCCGTCGGCGCGCGGGAAGCGACGAGTCTGGCTGGAGCCGATGATCACCAGGGTGCGCATGTCGACCATCTCCGGCGTCAGCTCGCCGAGGGTCAGGCTGCGCAGCGCCTCGGCGGGGCGGCCGATATCGCGGCCGAGCACCACCAGGGTTTCCGGCGCGCGGTGCTGGCGCAGCAAGTCGAGCGCGCGGCCAAGCTGCCAGGGGCGGGATTTGGAAATCGGGTTGTAGAAGGCCATGGCCAGGTCGGCGATGGCGGCGTGCTGCAGGCGTTTCTCGATCACCGCCCAGGGCTTGAGGTTGTCCGATAGGGAGATCAGGCAGAAGTCGTGGCCCAGCGGCGCGCCAGCCTTGGCGGCGGTGGCCAGGGCGGCGGAAACTCCTGGCAGTACTTCCAGCTCGACGCCATGCCAGGCCTCGCTTTGCGGGTTTTCCAGGGCCTCCATCACGGCGGCGGCCATGGCGAATACGCCGGGATCGCCGGAGGAGATCATCACGACCCGGCGGCCGCTGGCGGCCAGTTCGAAGGCGTGGGCGGCGCGCTGCAACTCCTCGCGGTTGTCGCTGGGATGCAGGCATTGATCGGCGCGCAGCGGGCCGGCCATCTTCACGTAGGTGTCGTAGCCGAGCAGGTCTTCGGCCTCGTCGAGGGCGCGGCGCACGGCGGGGGTCATGTGTTCGGCGGCGCCGGGGCCGAGGCCGACCACGCTTAGGCGGCCACGGCGCTGGCCGAGGCGCTCGATATCCAGAGGTTGTTCGCTCAGCAGCAGGCGCAGGTCATCGCCGGCATGGTGCTCCGGCGGCAGCTCGGTGGTGTTGTGGATAAAGCGCAGTGGCAGGTTCAGTGCCTGCGCTGCTGCGTGCAAGTCGGCGTTGGCCATGCAGCTTTTGTCCGCGAGTAGCACCGCCAGTGTTTCTGGTGCCAGGTCGGCATCGCTCAGCGCCTGTTGCAGCCGCGCCGACAGGTCGGCATCGGGGCGTTCGATCAGCGCGGCCGCGCAGCGTGGGTGGATCAGCAGTTCGTCCGGCTGCGCCGGGCGTGCCTGCGCGGTGATGTGGATCACACGATTGGCAGCGTTATCCACAGGCAACTGCGCGGCGTCCAGCCAGGGCGCCTGGCCTTCAATGCGCACCTTTTCGCCGCCGAGCAGGTCGCTGACGAAGCGCTTGCCTTGCTGCAGATCGGCCAACGCGTAGCCGGCAGGCGGCTCCAGCAGGCAGGTGCCGAAGCGCAGCTCGCCGCTGGTGGTGATGGCCGGCGTCACACCCAGGTGCGCGGCGATCTCGCGAGCCAGGCGATTGACCCCAGCCAGGCCGCCGAGCAGCGGCACCACGGCGCTGCCATCCTCGGCCAGGGCCAGCACCGGCGGCTCGGCGCCTTTCTCCGCCAGCAGCGCGGCAAGGCTGCGGATGACGATGCCAGCGGCGCACAGCACCACCAGCGGTTGACCGGCGCGATACAGGGTGCGCAGGTGCTCGCCGAACTCGTCGTAGTGGCGCTCGGCGCCCTCGGCACGGCCGCGCAGACCATGGATCACGGCCTGTGGATAAAGCGTCTTGAGACGTTGTGCAGTGGCCAGCGCGCTGGCGCCGAGGATGACGATGTTCATGCGGTAAATCCTGTAGCCCGGATGCAATCCGGGGAATGGGTTTCCCGGATTGCATCCGGGCTACGGTCTCGAAACGGGTAGGGCGGGTGCAACCCGCCAGTTCGCTGCCGGCGGGTTGCACCCGCCCTACGGGATTAGCCCCGCCATTTCTGGCCGGGCACCAGAATCATGGAAAAGTACGGCGAATCCATCGGCTCCACCTCGTCCAGCGCGACGATCTTCTGGCTGGCCATGGTCGCGCGTTCGACGTAATGGGCGCGGTCGTCCAGACCGAGCTTGCGCAGCACGCGGCGCACCTTGTCGAAGTTGCGCCCGAGCTTCATCACCACGGCGGCTTCGGCGTCGCGCAGACGCTGCTCCAGCTCGTCTTCCGGCAGCACGCCGGAGAGCACGCTCAAGCTCTGGTTGCGATAGACCAGTGGCGTGCCGAGCACCGAGGCGCAGCCGAGCATCGAGCACACGCCGGGCACCACTTCCACCTCGTAGCGGTCGGCCAGGCGGTCGTGCAGGTACATGTAGGAGCCGTAGAAGAACGGGTCGCCTTCGCAGATCACCGCCACGTCCTGGCCGGCGTCCAGCAATTGGGCGATCTGCTGCGCGCAGGTGTCGTAAAAATCGGCGATCACATCCTCATAGCTCAGCGGCGGGGCGAGCTTTTCGGTGGTCACCGGGTAGACCAGCGGCTGGCGCTGCTGGGCGGCGTCCAGATGTTCCTCGATGATACCGAAGGCATTACCGCCATGGCCGGCATTGTGCTTGGCCTTGGCCACGAAGTAGGCCACCACGGGTGCGCTTTTCAACAGGCGCAGGGCCTTGAGGGTCAGCAGCTCGGGGTCGCCGGGGCCGACGCCCAGACCAAGCAGACGGCCAGCCATCACTCCACCTCCGAGGCGAGGGCGTTGACCGCCGCTACCGCCATGGCGCTGCCGCCACGACGGCCACGGACGATCACGTAGGGCACGTCGCGGCTGTCCGCGGCCAGCGCATCTTTCGATTCTGCCGCGCCGATAAAGCCCACCGGCATGCCGATGATCAACGCCGGTTTCGGCGCACCGGCGTCGAGCATTTCCAGCAGGTAGAACAGCGCGGTGGGCGCATTGCCGATCACCACCACGCTGCCTTCCAGATGCTCGCGCCAGTGCTCCAGGGCTACGGCCGAGCGGGTGTTGCCGACTTCGCGGGCCAGCTCCGGCACGCCGGCATCGTGCAGGGTGCAGATCACCTTGTTGCCTGCCGGCAGGCGCGGGCGGGTGATGCCTTCGGCGACCATGCGTGCATCGCAGAGGATCGGCGCACCGGCCAGCAGGGCGGCGCGACCGGCGGCACCGGCACCGGGGGAGAAGCGCAGGTCTTCCACCACGTCGACCATGCCGCAGGCGTGGATCACCCGCACGGCGAGTTTTTCCAGGTCGGCGGGGATGCCTTCGAGGTTGGCCTCGGCGCGGATGGTGGCGAAGGAGCGGCGGTAGATTTCCTGTCCGTCGCGGATGTAATCAAGCATCGGGGGTTCCTGCGGGGTGTTGGCGGGCGAACCAGGCGCCGGCTTCGTCGATGGTCATGGCTGGCACCAGTAGGCGGCCAAAGCCGGGCGCCTCGGGCGTGCGTTGATAGAGCTGGTAGTGGTCGGGCGTGCTGGCCAGCAGGGTATAGGGCTGCACGCGGGCGCTGGCGCAACTGCGCGGGCAGGCGCTGAGATGCACCTGCGGGCGGGCACCGCTTTCGCGCAGCAACTCTGCCAGGTGCAGGGCGTGGTGTTTGCTATCGGCCAGGCCGCGCGCGCAGGCCGCCGAGCCGGTGCAGGCGACCAGACCGAGCAACGGTTCGTCGATATGCGTCAGCAGGCCGAGCTTACCTAGCGCAGCCAACAGCTCAACGCTGGCGGCTTCCGGCACATTGCCCAGCAGCACGCCCTGCCAGGGCGTCAGGCGTAATTTTCCATCGCCGTGGTGCTCGCTCAGCTGGGCCAGCATCATCAGTTGTTCGGCATGTAGCCGGCCTAGCTGGGCGCCAGCAGCGACCATACACAGGCTGCTCTGCGCCTGTGGATAAATACCTGCCGGGACGTGGTCGAGCGGGACGGTCGGCTGCCAATTGACCGGCACCGGTTGCAAGGAAAAATCCAGACGCGTTTGCAGACGTCGCAGCAGTTCGTCGGCTGGGATCTGTTGCAGCAACTGGCGCATGCGCGATTGCTCGGGACTCGCCAGTTCGAGGAACAGCAGCAGGAGCTGGCGCACCAGCTCGACTGCCTGGGTCGCTTCGATGCGCGCCAGAGGCGTATCAAAGGGGCAGCCGGCCAGGCCCAGCAGCAGGTGCTGTTCGTTGTCGGCGGCCAGCCACAGATCGTGCGGGTGTTCGCGCATGGCCAGGGCTTCGCCGCCATCCAGTTGCAGGGCGAATTTGGGTGACAGGGCATGCAGCGCTGGGGTGTCCTGCAACAGGTCGAGCAGTTGGCTGGCTAGCGGGCGCATGTCCATCCGTGCCTGCGGGTCGAGGCCGGCGGCGGGGCTGAGCAGCAGGTTGCGCACGTCGTCGGCGGCGGCCACGCGCGGCCCGAGATTGGCGCTGAGTAGGGCGTCGATCAGTGGCGCTTCCTGGCCAGGTAGTACACCACGAATCTGCAGGTTGCTGCGGTTGGTCAGCTCCAGCACGCCACTGGCATGCTGCCGCGCTGCCTCGGCAATCGCCCGCGCCTGGGTGCTGAGCAGTACGCCGCCGGGCAGCTTGATGCGGCAGATGCCACCGTCCAGCGCAGGCACGATGCGCAGCAGGCCGGGGCAGGCGGAAGGGCGGACGGATGTGGGCAAGCGGTCACCTGTGGATAACGACGCGGCGACCGAACCAGCGAAATCCCATAGGGGACTCCATGGCATCGGTACACCCCGCCCGATGTTGGCACTCGCGACCAGCGTTCGTCGGCAGGTCTCCTGGCTGACAGGTCTTCGTCTGGCGCGGCCTTCCCGGTTTCCCAGTGGCACAGTGGCGACAGACTCGCTGTTTACAGTTGCGGGGGCAGCTCGGTCACGATCAATGATCGCTCCGGATTCCCTCTTAGGCCCGCTGTTGAGTCGTATCGACTCAAGGGCACCGACGAAGGCGCTATTATGCCCGCTTTGCCCGGAGCGCGGACAGGCGGTCCGTCGGGCCTGTGCGAGGACATTGGATGAAACCCTGGTTGACCCTGGTCGGCATCGGCGAAGACGGCTACCCCGGCCTGGGCAAGGCCGCGCGCCGCGCCCTGCTGGCGGCCACGCGCATCGTCGGTGCGCCGCGCCAGCTGGCGCTGTTGCCGCCGTGCATCACGGGCGAGCGGGAAACCTGGCCGAGCCCCTTCGACCTGCAACCGCTGCTGGCGAAGCGCGGCGACGCGGTGTGTGTGCTGGCCACTGGCGACCCGATGTTCTATGGCGTCGGCGCTAGCCTGGCACGCCAGATGCAGGCCGATGAGTTGCAGGTATTGCCGGCACCGTCTTCGGTGTCACTGGCAGCGGCGCGCCTGGGGTGGCCGCTGCAGGAGGTCGAGGTGGTGTCGTTGGTCGGCCGGCCGCTGGCCACGCTCAATGCCAGTCTCTATCCCGGTACGCGCCTGCTGGTATTGAGCGCCGATGGTGACACGCCGGCGCAGGTCGCCGAGGCCCTGCGTACGCGTGGTTTCGGCGCCAGTCGGCTGACCTTGCTGGAGCATCTTGGCGGGACGGATGAGCGCCGTATCGATGGTCAGGCCGCGAGCTGGAACCTGCCGCGTGGCGCCGATCTCAACCTGCTGGCTGTGGAATGTCTGGCCGACGCCGGGGCACAACTGCTGCCACCGACCTGCGGCCTGCCGGACGACGCTTACCGTCACGACGGCCAACTGACCAAGCGCGACGTGCGCGCGGTCACCCTGGCGCGCCTGGCGCCGCTGCCCGGCGAGCTGCTATGGGACGTTGGCGCCGGCTGCGGCTCCATCGGCATCGAGTGGATGCGCGCGCACTCGGCCTGCCGCGCCATCGCCATCGAAGCCAACGAGGGGCGCCAGGAACATATCCGCCACAATCGCGATGCCCTCGGTGTACCCGCTCTGCAACTGGTCGCCGGGCATGCCCCCGAAGCCCTGGCCGGGCTATCCGCACCAGATGCGATCTTTATCGGCGGCGGCGTCACCGTGCCCGGTGTGCTGGAAACTTGCTGGGGCGCGCTCAAGCCGGGCGGGCGTCTGCTGGCCAATGCCGTGACCATTCAGAGTGAGGCGGCGTTGGTCGCCTTCCGTGAACAGCATGGCGGTGAACTGCTGCGTCTGACCGTGGCCCAGGCACAGCCGCTGGGCGGCTTCGACACCTGGCGTGCGGCGCTGCCGATTACCCTGCTGATGGTGCGCAAGCCGTGAGCGCGCGACTCCTGCTGCTTGGCGGCACTACCGAAGCGCTGCGTCTGGCGCGTCGGCTGGGTCCGGAGACGGTGTACAGCCTGGCCGGTCTTGGTCGGGTGCCGGACGACCTGGCCTGCCGCGTGCGCGTCGGCGGCTTCGGCGGTGCCGAGGGCCTGGCAGCCTTTATCGCCGACGAAGGCATCGAACTGCTGCTGGACCTGACCCACCCTTATGCGGCGCAGATCAGCCACAACGCGGCCCGCGCCGCAGAAATCGCAGACGTGCCGTGTTGGGCATTGCGTCGCCCTGGCTGGCAGCCCGGCGCGGATGACGACTGGCGCGAAGTGGACGGTTGGGATGAGCTGACCCGCGCGCTGGCGCTGTTCGAGCGGCCGTTCTTCACCTCCGGGCGCGAACCACTGACGCACCTGCATGAAATTCCTGAGCACCAGCACTGGACGGTGCGCTGCCTGCAGGCCGAGCCGGCGCCGCCGCGCGCCGAGATTATCGGTGCGCGCGGGCCGTTCTTGTTGGATGAGGAGCGTGCACTGTTCGCCCGCCTGCGCTGCGACGTGCTGGTGAGCAAGAACAGCGGCAGCGCCTCCACCGAGCCGAAGTTGCAAGTCGCCCGTGAGCTTGGATTGCCGGTGTTGCTATTACGTCGGCCGGCGCTGCCGGTGGTAGCGCGCGAGTTCGCCGATCTGGACGCTGTGTGGGAGGCGCTGCAGCAGCGCCTCTGATATGGGGTTTCGCGGCGAAGTTTACCGGTTGGTGGATACGCCTCAGGGGGTACGCGGCAAGCTGGTGCGCGCGGCACACCCTACGGGGGAGCCGCGCTGGTGATCAGGCTGTGCGTCTGACCTTGAATGCTGCATGCAGGTCAGCCGTCGGTGTGGGTGCGAAGCACATCCTGTCGAATACACCATTGAGGTGACCGACCAGCAATTGGGTCGCGCACGAGATGTCACCAGCTTCCAGTGCCGTTATCAGCGCCAGGTGTTCCTCGCAGGTTCGCGCCGAATAGACAGCACCTCTGCTCAACGCGATGTTCAGCGCTGAACGCGACAGCAGGCTGCGAAGGAATTCCAGCAGCAGGTTGTTGCCGGCAAGCTCCGCCAGCTTCAGGTGAAACTGGCAGGCCTGCTCGATCAAGCCGGCGCCATCGCCTGTTGCCAGGCAGCGCTGCTGGTTTTCCACCAGGGCGTGCAGCGCGTGCAATGGGCTGTCTGCCAGGTGCTGGCCGAGTTGGCGGATGACTTCCGCCTCAACTAGCAGACGCGCCTCCAGCACCTGCCTGGCCTGGCGTTCGCTGGGCCTGCTGACCCGGGCGACCTGCCTGGGCTCGATGGTTACCGCACCTTCTTCGGCAAGCTTGGTCAGAGCGCGCTGTATGGTCCATTCACTGACCCCGAAGATCCGCCCAAGAGTACCTTTGTCCAGCTTGGCAGTGGGCAGCAGCCGTTTTTCCAGAATCGCCGCGTAGATGCTCTGGTAGACGAAGTTGCTGGTGAGTCTGGCGCCGCTGCCGTCCTGGCGAGCGGTCTGGATGGGCTGCTGAACAGCTGCGTTTGCACTCATGATCACACCTGTCGACTGGTTCGGGCTGCGTGCAGGCGAGCGCCTGTACCCACGTAGCGCCTGGGTAAAAATTGTCGGATTGGTTTGCCGGTTGGCGGCGCTTTATGCCAGCGGCACGCGGAGGTTGATGTTCAGGCGGGTGCCTTCGTTGAGGATGTGCTGGCGCATCGCCTGGCTGGCCTGCTCGCTGTCCTGGCGGCGAATGGCGCGCAGGATCGCCTCGTGTTCCTGGAGGATGTCCTCGGCGTAGTCCGGGTTGCGCCGGATCAACTGGTCGCTCTGCTCCAGCGCGCTGCCGATCTGCCTGGCAATGCTGAGGAACATGGGGTTAGAGCTGAGCGCCACCAGTTTGCGGTGGAAGCTGGTATAGGCGCTGGCGAGGGCACGCATGTCGCCGTCCTCGACCGCCTCACGCATGTCCAGCAGCAACAGGCGCAGCTGGCTCAGTTCGGAGCCATCGAGCGACTGCGCGACCAGACCGACGATGAACGGCTCCAGTGCATAGCGCAGTTGCAGCACGTCGGCCATCGTCGCGCTGGGCGGCGCCTGTACCTCGGGCAGCGCGGTGCCCTGGCGCTCCAGCACCATGACGCCCTTGCCGGGCAGTGAGCGCACCACGCCCAGGGTTTCCAGGATGGTGATTGCTTCGCGCAGGCTGGGGCGGCTGACCTCCATCTGCTCGGCCAATTCGCGCTGGCCCGGCAGCATCTGACCGACTGGCCACAGGCCCTGCTCTATGGGGGCGAGCAACTTGCGGACAACCGCGTCGACCAGCTTGGATGACGAAAACATGGAGCCTCCCTAAACCGCGAAACGATGAGTGCAGGCACGCGCCCGGGCAAAGCCACGCTCACCGCTGGCCACTCGTTGTGGCCTGGCGATGAGAGCAGACCTGCCCCGGGTTGTCATCAGCCGCGCGCCTCGCTTTCCTGCCCTACCGCCACACGCATCGGGCTGGACCCCTGGCTTGGGCCAGGGGCACTCAGCTTGCCGTCGAGCACCGCATGGGCGCGCTGCAGGTCGATGTCGTTGTCCCAGCGGGCGATGGCCACGGTGGCGGTGCAGTTGCCGATCAGGTTGGTCAGCGCCCTGCCTATGCCCATGAACCAGTCGACCGCCAGCACCAGCACCAGGCCTGCCGCAGGGATGGCCGGTACCGCGGTGAGGGTCGCAGCGAGGATGACCAGCGCCGAACCGGGAATGCCGTGGGCACCCTTGGAGGTGATCAGCGAGACCAGCAGGATGGTGATCAGGTCGCTCATCGCCAGGTCGGTGCCGGTGGCATGGGCGATGAACACTACCGCCAGGGTCAGGTAGATGGAAAAGCCATCGAGGTTGAACGAGTAGCCGGTAGGAATCACCAGGCCAACGGTGGAGCTGCGCACGCCCATGTGCTCAAGTTTGCGCATGATCTGCGGCAGCACGGCGTCGGACGAAGCCGTGCCCATGACAATGGTCAGCTCCTCACGGAAGTAGCGCAGGAAGGGCAGCAGAGGCACGCCGCACAGGCGCAGGACGCCGCCGAGGACGATCAGTACGAACAGGGAACAGGTTACGTAGAACACCGCTACCAATGCGCCGAGGTGGCTGAGCGAATCGAGGCCGTACTTGCTGGTGGTGAAGGCCACGGCGCCGAATACGCCGATCGGCGCCAGGCGCACGATCATGCCCATGATGCGGAAGATAACGTGGCTGAACTCGTTGATCAGCTTGGCCACGCCGCTGGCCTGTTCGCCGACCAGGTTCAGCGCGCTGCCGAACAGCACGGCGAACAGCAGCACCTGGAGAATGTTGTTGTCGGCGAATGCGCCCAGCACCGAGGTGGGGATCAAGTCCATGATGAAGGTCGCCGGGCCATGCAGCTCCTGGGTGCGGCTTGCATAGAGCGCGGCGTCGCTGGCCGACAACTCGTTGAGGTGGAGGTTGGCGCCCGAGCCCAGGCCCAAACCATAGGCCACCACCAGGCCGAGGATCAGGGCGAAGGTGGTCAGTACCTCGAAATAGATCACCGATTTCAGGCCGATGCGGCCGACTTTCTTCAGGTCACCGGCACCGGAAATGCCGCTGACCACCACGCAGAAGACGATCAGCGCGATCAGCATCTTGATCAGCTTGATGAAGCCATCGCCAAGGGGTTTCAGCTGGGTGGAAAGTTCGGGCAGGCTGAGGCCGCACAACACGCCGAGCACCAGGCCTATCACGACTTGCAGGAAGAGCGAGCGGGGGAGCAGTTTGAGCATTGTCGAGGTCTCCGTTCGGCGCGTCATCCATGCCCTCACGGAGGCCCAGAAGCGAACGCCAGATTGTTTTTATGGTCTTACCGGTCTGACCAGTTCAGGCTAAGCGCAATTTTCCCAACCGACAAGCCCCCATCTCGCGGATCATGCTGGGCAGGCAGTGGTTCGACATGACGAGATGCCCGATCTAGAGAGCATTGATGCAGATTGAATACCGTCGGTCAGGCAGTTTTTATCTGCGCTGGGTGCTGCGCTTGGCGCATGGCGATGTGTGGTTATCCAGCGCAAATGCTGTATCGACCGGTCAGACCGGATAGCTGAGTCGACGCGCGGGATGCGTTCGGGGTACGGACATCGTGCCGAAGCGGCTAGACTGCCGGACCGTTCTGGAGACTGTCATGAGCCAAACTCCCTACGCCCGCGTTCTGTTCATCGGCCTCGGCCTGGGTCGTGGAGCCTCGGCCGAGCGTCTGCGGCAGCGCATCGAAATGCTGCTCGGTGAAGCGCACCTGCACGACACGGAGCAGGATGGTTTCTGGCTGGCCATCGATGAGGCGCCACGTCCGCTGCTGGTGGTCGATCTGGAGCCGCGCGCCGATGCCGCGCACCGCGACTGGCTGCGCGAGCGCATCGCCGAACGGGGCGACGGAGCCGCAGTGTTCGTGGTCTGCACGGCGCTGGAGGACAGCTGGCTCGATGGACTGGGCGCGCTGTTGGCGCATCACGAAGCGCATCTCCCCTGCAGCGACGTACCGCCCGTTCCGGAGCACCACGCCTGGTCGCAGATTCCGCCGCATGCGCAACGCCTGCTGCTGTGCAACGGCCCGCGCTGCACGCGCAAGGGCGCGCTGGGCCTGTGGAAAACCCTGCGCCAGCGGCTCAAGGCCGCCGGCAAGCTGGAGTGCGTGGGCGGCGTGCATATCACCCGCAGCCAGTGCCAGTTTCCCTGTGACCTGGGGCCTACCGCGAGCCTTTATCCACAGGGCGAGTGGTACGGCATCAAGGACGAGGCGGCGGTGATTCGTCTGGTCGACGAGCGCCTGGTGGCGGGTAGGGCGTTGCCGGAGTTGCGCATCGACGAGCAGGCTTAACGCCCCCTTTCGCGGCTGAAGCGCAATGCCGGCCAGCCGCTCCTGCAGAAGAGCAATCGCCGCTAAAGCGCCTCCCACACCTGTCCCGCGCCTTGACTTGAGCGGAGGCGAGTGGTCATATCCGCCCCGCTTCAGGTGTCTCACGCCGCCGCGCGTGAGGTGAAACGGGAAGTCGGTTCAAGTCCGACGCTGCCCCCGCAACGGTAAGCGAGCGACCGCATCGAAACGCCACTGTGCGCCAAGCGCATGGGAAGGCGGTGCGTTCATGACCCTCGCAAGCCCGGAGACCGGCCTGGAGTCGTTTGTGTCTGGCAACCCGCGGTGGGCGGGCGTTGACTCCAGTAGGGCGCCCCGTGCCCCTGTCTGCTGTTGCGCATTTTCCATCGGATTGCCGTGCCTTTTCTCTTTGCGATGGAAGCAATATGGCGCGCCATTTCCGCTACAAGAACCTCTTTTCGTCATGCCTGAAAGAAGGGCCTGAGCTCGTTTTCGGTTACCTGCGAAACAAGATAATGTTATGTTATAACACTAGCATTATCGCTTCAGGCCAGGGTCATCAGCGGTCGTCACTGGCCGCTGCAAGCCCCGATTCCAACGCCTCGAAGCGACTCGACGAGCCTCTTCAACGCCCCGGAATTGTTCACGTGCAACACCTCTTGCGCTTCTGTTCTCTGCCATTGATGGTCTTGGTTGGCGGTGCCGCCCTGGCCGACGAATCCCCTGTCGATCTCCCCGCTGTCACCGTCCATGCGCAAGCCGCGCAGGAGGGCGAGACCAGCCTGCACACGCCGACCACGGCTGGCTCGCGTCTCGACCTCTCGCCCCTGCAAACCCCGGCCAGCACCAGCAGCCTGAGCGGCGCCGAAGTACGTGAGCGCAACAACCGCAGCGTGCAGGATGCAGTGACCCGCACACCGGGCATCAGCACCATCGGCACGCCGGGCAACGGTGGCACGGCGCTGTCGGCGCGGGGCTTTAGCGGCCACGCCTCGACCATGCAGCTGTACGACGGCACGCGTCAGTACATCGGTGCGGGCACCGTGACCTTCCCGGTGGATACCTGGTCGGTGGAGCGCATCGACGTGCTGCGCGGCCCGGCGTCGGTGCTCTATGGCGAAGGTGCAACCGGCGCGGTGATCAATGTGGTGCCGAAGAAGCCCTTCGCGGGTGACATCCGTAACCACCTGCGCCTCGGCTATGGCAGCGATGACCGCCGCCAGGCCGCGTTGGACAGCGGCGGCTCGCTGAGCGATGGCTTGAGCTACCGCCTGAATATCAACCAACAGGCCAGTAATGGCTGGGTCGACCGCGGTGACTCCGAGAGTCTGGCTCTGAGCGCTGCGTTGCGCTGGGATGCCAGTGACGACCTGAGCTTCAGTCTGTCTCACGACCAGGGCGACCAGAGCCCCGAGCGCTACTTCGGCACCCCTCTGGTCGATGGCAAGTACCGCGAGAGCATCCGCGATCGCAACTACAACGTCGCCAATGCCGATATTCGCTACAACGACCAGATCACACGGCTGACCACCGACTGGCGCATCAGCGATGCGCTGAGTGCCAGCAACCAGCTCTACTACATCAAGACTCAGCGCTACTGGCGCAACGCCGAGACCTACCGTTGGCAACCGGGCGACCTGATCAACCGCAGCAGCTTCTACGAGATCAAGCACACCCAGGAACAGGTCGGTGACCGCCAGAGTTTCACCCTGGATCACAGCCTGTTCGGCTTCGACAGCCGCACCGTGGTGGGCGTGGATTACAACCGTATTCACTTCGCGCGCCAGCACGATTTCGACAGCAGCTTCAGCGACACTGTCCCGCTTGCCGGCTCCGGTGGCGGTCAGTACCAGAGCTATGATCCACGCGGTTATGGCCCACGCGAGCGCAACCTGGCGCGGCAGTTCTCGCTGTTCGCCGAGAACCGCACCCAGCTGACCGAGCGCCTGTCGCTGGTCACTGGAGTGCGGCGTGATCAGGTGCATATCCAGCGTGACGATCTGCTGAGCGACAGCAGCGTCGACCGCAGCCTCAGTGGTGGCAACTGGCGCGCCGGCCTGGTTTTCGCCCTGACGCCCGACCTCTCGCTGTACGGCCAGTACGCCACCAGTACCGAAGGAGTGAACAACCTGCTGACCCTCAGCCCGAGCCAGCAGCAGTTCGACCTGAGCGAAGCCAAGCAGAGCGAAATCGGCCTCAAGCAGATGTTCTGGAACGGCCATGGCGAATGGACGCTGGCCGCCTATCACATCGTCAAGAAGAAGCTGCTCAGCCGCGAAACCCCGACCTCTCCCACCGTACAGATCGGCCAGCAGTCTTCCGATGGTTTGGAAGCCACCCTGCAGCTGGCTCTGGGCCACGGCTGGCAGGTGTCGGCCAACGCTGCATTCGTGCGCGCCGAGTACGACGACTTCGTCGACGGCGCTGGCGACCGCAGCGGCAATCGGCCGAGCAACGTGCCACGGCGCACCGCCAACCTGTGGCTGAACAAGGCGCTCGGCAGCGGGGTGGATGTCGGCATGGGCGCGCGTTACGTCGACGCCCGCTACGCCGATGCGGCCAACCAGATCGAGGTGCCCGGCTACACCCTGGTCGACGCCACTATCGCCTGGCAGGCACTGCCCGACTTGCGCCTGGGTCTGGAGCTGAACAACCTGTTCGACCGCCAGTACGCCACTACCGCCAGCAGTGCTGGCGAGCAGTGGTACCTGGGCGCGCCGCGTTCGTTGTTCGTCACTGCGGACTACAGCTTCTGATGCCGCGCCTGCGCATCCGCGAGCTGGCCTGGTCGCCCGACGGCCAGCGCCCGCTGCTCGACGGCATCGACCTGGAGGTCGGCGACGGCGAGCTGCTGGGGCTGATCGGCCCCAATGGCAGCGGCAAGACCAGCCTGCTGCGCTGCGCCTACCGTTTCCAGCGGCCCAGTGCGGGTAGCGTCGAACTGGACGGCGAGGCGTTGTGGCAGTGCTCGCCGCGCTGGAGTGCGCAGCGGATGGCGGTGGTGCTGCAGGAGTTTCCCCAGGACTTCGGCCTGCGTGTGGAGGAGGTGGCGGCCATGGGCCGCACGCCGCACAAGGGCCTGTTCGATGGCGACGATGCCGAGGATCGCCGTCTGGTCGACGAGGCGCTGGCGCGCGTTGGCCTCGGCGGCCTGGCGCAACAGCCGTTCGCGCGACTGTCCGGTGGCGAGAAACAACGCGCATTGCTGGCCCGCGCCTTGGTGCAGCAGCCGCAACTGTTGATCCTCGACGAGCCGACCAACCACCTTGACCCGCGTTACCAACTGGAACTGCTGCGGCAGATCAAGGCGCTGGGCCTGGCGACCCTGGCCAGCTTCCACGACCTCAACCTGGCAGCGGCCTTCTGCGACCGTCTGTGCGTGCTCGACCAAGGCCGTCTGGTGGCCGCCGGTACACCCGCCGAGGTGCTGAGCGCCGAGTTGCTGCAGCAGGTATTCGGCGTGCAGGCGTTGGTCGATACCCATCCACTGGCGGGTTATCCGCGCATTACCTGGATCGTTTGATGAAGCGTTTACGCACGGTTGCATCGGTAGGAGCGAGCTCTGCTCGCGAACCCTGGGGATCGACAAAAGCTTCGCGAGCAGAGCTCGCTCCTACACTCGTTGGCGCGTTTTTGCTGGCGTTGGCCAGCCCTACTTGGGCCGTCACCGTCACCAGCTGCGACCGTCAGGTAACCATCGAGCAGCCGCCACAGCGGGCGGTCAGCCACGACATCACCCTGACCGCCATGCTCCTGGCCCTGGGCCTGAAAGAGCGCATGGTCGGCTATAGCGGCGTCAGCGGCTGGAAGACGCCGACGCCAGAACTGCAAGCCGATCTTGATGATCTGCCCGAGCTGGCGGCGCGTTACCCTTCGCTGGAGAATCTGCTCGATGCTGGCGCTGACTTCTTCTTCGCCGGCTGGAACTACGGCATGCGTATCGGCGGCGAGGTCACCCCGGCCAGCCTGGAGCGCTTCGGCATTCCGGTGTACGAACTCAGCGAATCCTGCGCGCACGTCACGCCCGGCCGCGTCGCCAGCCTCGACGATGTCTACAACGACCTGCGCAACCTCGGCCGCATCTTTGCCGTCGAGGCGCGTGCCGATGCGCTGGTGCACGCCATGCAGGCGCGCGTGGCGGCTGTCGACGCGCGCCTGGGCCAGCAGCCCACACGGCCGCGGGTGTTCGTCTACGACAGTGGTGAGGACGTGCCCTTCAGCGCCGGACGCCTGGGCATGCCGCAACCGCTGATCGAGGCGGCCGGCGGGCGCAACGTGATGGACGGGGTGGCGGCCAACTGGATGAAGGTGGGCTGGGAGTCGGTGGTCGAGCAGGACCCGGAGCTGATCCTGATCGTCGATTACGGCGAGCGCACGGCGGCGCAGAAGCGTGATTTCCTCCTGCAGCATCCTGCCTTGCAAGGCGTGACGGCGATCCGCGAACAACGTTTCGTGGTGCTGTCCTACCTGGCCGTCACGCCGAGTCTGGAAAACGCCGCCGCCATCGAGACGCTGGCGGTCGCGCTGCATCCCGAGGTCTTCACCCAGTGAGTCGATTTCGTCTGTTGCTGCTCGGTTTGGGCGTACTGCTGGCGCTGTCCTGCGCCATCTCGCTGGGTTTCGGCGCGGCGCAGGTGCCGCTGGAGCGGGTGCTGGCGATCCTCGGCCAGCACCTGTTCGGCATCGTGCCCGAGGCAGCGGTGAGCCTTGGCCAGGACAGCATCGTCTGGCAATTGCGTGCGCCGCGGGTGTTGCTTGGTGCGCTGGTGGGCGCCGGGCTGGCGTTGGTGGGGACAGCGTTGCAGGCGGTGACACGCAACCCGCTGGCCGACCCGCACCTGCTCGGCGTCAGTTCCGGCGCGGCCTTCGGCGCCGTAGTAGTGGTGCTCTACCTGGGCGAGTTCGCCGGTCTGCTCAGCCTGCCGCTGGCAGCCTTCGCCGGTGCGCTGGCGAGCATGCTGCTGGTGTTGGCCATCGCCAGCCGTAGCGGTCGGCTGGAGAGTGACCGCCTGCTGCTGGCCGGGGTGGCGGTGTCGTTCGTGATGATGGCGGCGAGCAACCTGCTGCTGTACCTGGGCAATCCGCATGCGGCCAGCTCGGTACTGTTCTGGATGCTCGGTGGGCTCGGTCTGGCGTGCTGGGAGCTGCTCTGGCTGCCGGCACTGTGCCTGGCGTTGGCGTTGGCCGTACTGCTCGGCTTGGGTCGCGCGCTGAACGCGCTGATGGCTGGCGAGCAGAGCGCCGTAAGCCTGGGCCTGGAACCGCGTCGCGTGCGCCTGCTGGTGTTCGTGGTGGCGTCGTTACTCACCGGCGTGCTGGTGTCACTGTCTGGCGCCATCGGTTTCGTCGGCCTGATGCTGCCGCACGTGGCGCGCTTTCTGGTCGGCGCCGAGCACCGCCGTGTGCTGCCGGTGGCGGCGCTGCTGGGGGCGTTGTTCCTGGTCTGGGTCGATGTCGCCGCGCGCACCTGGCTGGCGCCGCAGGACCTCCCCATCGGCATCGTCACTGCCGCCATCGGCGGGGTGTTCTTCGTCGCTCTACTGCGTCGGCGCTGAGGCGCTGAAATTTTTCAATCCTGCTGTAACGCTGGTTCGCCTCGTTGCTCTAGTTCAATGCCGGCACGCAAAACACCTTAGCCCGGCTAACCCAGATCACTCGAGGATACGCACATGACCATGAAATCCACCGCTGCTACTGGTGCTGCCATCGCCTTCGCTGCTGCCAGCATGTTCGCTGCTTTCTCCAGCACCGTAGCAGTGGCCGAGGAAGCCAAAGTACATTGTTACGGCGTCACGTCCTGCAAAGGCCAGAATGATTGCAAAACCGCCGAAAACAGCTGCAAAGGCCAGGGTGCCTGCAAAGGTCACGGCTTCAAATCGATGACCCTCGCTGAGTGCAATGCCGCCAAAGGTACTGTCGGCGAGTAAGTGAGCCGGGGCGGCCGCCGTGCGGTTGCCCCGCATCACCCTGCAAGGAGCCAGCGATGAATGCTCAACGCGGCAATCTGGGTTTCGGCCTGGGCCTGCGCAGCACCTACTACCAAGCCATTCTCGAGCAGCAGCCGGCCATCGACTGGTTCGAGATCGTCTCGGAAAATTACCTGGTAGCGGGCGGCAAGGCCCTCTACTTTCTCGATGCCATCGGCGAGCGATACCCGCTGGTGATGCATGGCGTGTCGCTGTCGATTGGCGGCCCGCACGAGTTGGATCGTGACTATCTGCGCCAGCTCAAGCACCTAGCCACGCGCGTGCAGCCAGCATGGATCTCTGATCACCTGTGCTGGAGCCAGGGCAATGCCCACCAGTTGCACGACCTGCTGCCGCTGCCCTACACCGAGGAGAGCCTGCAGCATGTGGCCGCACGGGTGCGCCAGGTGCAGGACGTGATCGAACGGCCGCTGGTGCTGGAAAACGTCTCCAGCTATTTGCGCTGCGCCGATGATCAGTTCAGCGAATGGCAGTTTCTCGCCGCGCTCAGCGAACTGAGCGGCTGCGAGCTGTTGCTGGACGTCAACAATGTCTACGTCAGCGCGCGCAACCACGGCTTCGATGCCTGGACCTTCATCAGTAGCCTGCCCAAGCAGCGCATCCGTCAGCTGCACCTGGCCGGCCACAGCGATTACGGCAGCTACCTGATAGACACCCATGATCAGCCGGTCAGTGATCCGGTCTGGCAGCTTTATCAACGCACCCTGCAGCACCTCGGGCCGGTGTCCACGCTGCTGGAGCGTGACGATCATTTTCCCGACCTGGATGTGCTGCTCGACGAGCTGAACACCGCGCGCCGCTTCGCCGCCCAGGCGCTGCAAGGTACCCCGCAATGCGTCTGAGTGAATGGCAGGCGCAGGTGCAGGCCTACCTGCTGAGCCCCGATGTCCAGCCCAACCCGGCGCTGCGCGCCAGTCTGCTGGGTAGCGCGGCGCTGAGTGCCGAACAGGGCCTGGCGATTTACCACAACGCCTACCGCGCGCGTCTGCTGGAAGCGTTACGGGGTGATTATCCGGCGGTGCACGGCTGGCTCGGTGATGAGGAATTCGATGCACTGGCGCTGGCCTATCTCGATGCGCACCCCTCGCAGCATTTCAGCTTGCGCTGGCTCGGTGCGCAGCTGGCTGACTTTATCGACGGCTATCTGGTACCGGCCCAGGCTGCGCCGCTCAGCGAGCTGGCGCGGCTGGAATGGGCTTTTACCCTGGCCTTCGATGCGCCCGATGGCTTGCCCCTGAGCCTGACGCAAATGGCCGAACTGCCGGCCGAAGACTGGCCTATCTTGCAGGTTCGCCTGTTGCCGAGCGTGCAGTGGCTGGTTTGTCGGCATAACAGCCTGGCGCTCTGGCGCGCATGCAAGGAGCAGGGCGATTTCCCCGGCAGTCAGCCGCTGGAGGAGATGGAGACCTGCGTGATTTGGCGCGATCAGCTGATTACCCGCTATCGCAGTCTGGCGGCCGATGAAGCGGCGGCATTGCAGGGCATGACCGTGCACGGCTGGAACTTCGCCGAACTGTGCGGCGAGCTGGCGCATCTCGGTGAACAAGCGCCAGCTCAGGCGGTAGGCTGGTTGCGCCAATGGCTAGCTGACGGCCTGCTGCAGCGGGTCGACAGCGCCCAGCCCTGACGGCTGCCATCGGCTGTGCAATCTGGCCGCGGATTCAGGTGTGTCCGTGCCACGCACGCCGTTAGTCGCCGCAATCGAACCCGGTGAGAGGGGCCAGGTCATCTGCATCAGGCCCCTGCAAAACAAGCCTGGCCGGGAGGGACAATCATGCTTGCGCAACTGTCCACTGCACTTCGTGATCTCCAGCTACCGCTGCGCCTGAAACTCTGGGACGGCAAGCAGCTCGACCTGGGGCCGAAACCCCGGGTGACGCTGGTGGTGAAGGACCCCAGCCTAGTCACGCAACTGGCGCATCCCAGCCTGGATGTTCTGGGCGCCGCCTACGTCGAAGGCCGGGTAGATCTGGAGGGCTCCATCGCAGACGTCATCGAGGTCGGTGATGCGCTGAGTTCGGCGCTGCTCGGTGACGAATCCGCCCCGGTGGAACTCGCCACCCGCCACGACAAGCACAGCGATGCCGAAGCCATCAGCTACCACTACGACCTGTCCAACGACTTCTACCGCGTGTGGCTGGACCGCGACATGGTCTATTCCTGCGCCTACTTCGAAACCGGCCAGGAAGACCTCGACCAGGCCCAGCAGGCCAAGCTGCGTCACCTGTGCCGCAAGCTGCGCCTGCAGCCGGGTGACAGGTTGCTCGATGTCGGTTGTGGCTGGGGTGGGCTGGCGCGTTTCGCCGCGCGCGAGTTCGCAGCCGAGGTCCATGGCATCACCCTCAGCCAGGCGCAGTTGGATCTGGCGCGTCAGCGTGTGGCCGAGGAGGGGCTGGGCGAGCGGGTGACCCTGGAGTTGCTCGACTACCGCGACCTGCCGCAGGACGGCCGTTTCGACAAGGTGGTCAGCGTCGGCATGTTCGAGCACGTTGGCCACGCCAACCTGCCGCTGTACGCCCAGCGCCTGTTCGGTGCGGTCCGGCCCGGTGGTTTGGTGATGAACCATGGCATCACGTCGCGTTTTACCGATGGTCGTCCGGTCGGCCGTGGTGCGGGTGAGTTCATCGATCGCTACGTGTTCCCGCAGGGCGAGCTGCCGCACCTGGTGACCATCAGCAAGGCACTCAGCGAGGCGGGGCTGGAGATCGTCGACGTGGAGAGCCTGCGCCTGCACTACGCGCGCACGCTGCAGCTGTGGAGCCAGGGCCTGGAGCGGCAACTGCAGAGCGCCGCGCAGTGGGTACCGGAAAAATCCCTGCGCATCTGGCGCCTGTACCTGGCCGGTTGTGCCTACGGTTTCCAGCATGGCTGGATGAACCTGCACCAGATCCTGGCGGTGAAGCCACGCGACGACGGCAGCCACGATCTGCCGTGGACACGCGCCGACCTTTATTCGTGATGGGGTAACATGCGGCTCGTCTTTATTCCGCGAGCCGCCCATGCCCTTGCCGCAGCGCCCCCGCTATCGCTACCGCGTTCTGCTCACCGTTCTGGTGATTGCCGCCGGCTTGCTGGTGAGCCTGTGGCTGGGCGGTCGTTATGCCGAGCAGCGGGCCTGGGACGAGCGCAGCGTCGAGGCGCGCGGGCAGTTGCAGCTTTATGCCCAATCCATTCGCACCCTGGTCGAGCGCTTCAGCTCGGTGCCCGAGGTGCTGGCGCTGGACAGCGACATCCGCAGCCTGTTGCGCGCGCCACATGATCGCCAGTTGCGTCTGGCCCTGAACCAGCGCCTGGAGCGCCTCAACGCCGCCGCTGGCTCGACCGTTCTGTACCTGCTCGATGCCCAGGGCGAAACCCTGGTGGCCAGCAACTGGCGTGACTGGAGCAGCTTCGTCGGCAACAACTATGCCTTCCGCCCGTACTTCCAGAATGCCGTGCGTGATGGCGGTGCGCGCTACTTCGCGGTGGGCGTGACCACCGGTATTCCCGGCTACTTCCTTTCTCATGTGGTGCGCGATGACCAGGGCGAGCTGCTCGGCGTGCTGGTGGTCAAGCTGGAGCTGGAAGACCTGCAGCGCGAATGGGTCGGCCAGCCGGGCGTGCTGATGGTCGCCGACAGCTATCAGGTGGTGATCCTCAGCAACAAGCCGATCTGGCGCTTTCGCGCCCTGCAACCACTCGACGAACAGGCGCGTGCCGAGCTCGTTGAGGTGCGTCGCTACGCCGAACAGGCGTTGCAGCCGCTCGCCCATGAGGTACATCGGCAAATCGACAAGGATGCGGACTGGGCGCGGGTCGATGGCCCCGACGGCAATCGCGATTACCTCTGGCAGCGCCTGTACATGCCTGAAGAAGGCTGGACGCTGCACCTGCTCAGCGAGCCGGTCGGCCTGGCCGATAGCGTGCGCAGCTATCGCCTGGCCGCTGCCGGCGTGTGGATGACGTTCGCGTTCCTGTTGCTGTTCCTCGCCCAGCGGCGCAAGAACCAGCGTTTGCAGGCCGGCATTCGCGAGCGCCTGGAGCGTGAGGTGGCACTGCGCACCGCCGAGCTGCGCGAGGCTCAGGACGGCCTGGTGCATGCCGCCAAGATGGCCGCGTTAGGGCAGATGTCGGCGGCCCTGGCGCACGAGATCAACCAGCCGCTGACTGCTCTGCAGATGCAGCTCGGCAGCCTGCGCCTGCTGCTCGACAGTGGTCGGCCGGAAGCGGTGCGCGACGGCCTGCAGCGCATCGACGGCCTGCTGCAGCGCATGGCCGCGCTGACCGGCCACCTGAAGACCTTCGCCCGCAAGACACCGGCTGGCCTCAGCGAGCGCCTGTGCCTCGGTGATGTGCTGGAGCAGGCGCTGCAACTGCTGGCGCCGCGCATGCGCAGTGAGCAGGTGGAGTTACGCACGCAGATCGACGATGACGCCGAAGTGCTCGGTGATGCGATTCGCATCGAGCAGGTGATTCTCAACCTGCTGCATAACGCCCTCGATGCCATGGCCGACAGCGAGTCGCGGATTCTTCTGGTACATATCGCCCGTGAGGACGCTGGCTGCCTGCTCAGCGTCGAGGACAGCGGCGGTGGTATCGCCGAGGAGACCCTCGGGCGGGTGTTCGAACCCTTCTTCACCACCAAGCCGGTGGGGCAGGGGCTCGGGCTTGGGCTGGCGGTGTCCTACGGTATCGTGCGCGATCTCGGCGGCACGCTGGAGGCGCACAACGGCGAGCTGGGCGCGGTGTTCAGCATGAGGCTGCCGGCTGCGCCGTAGAGATTATTCACGGCGCTGTTGCGGCCGGGGTGCGCGGTACACCCTGCGAGTTGCGCGCCCGATCCCAGTGTGCGCCGTGCGAACCGGTCGTTGCCCCGGATCGCATTCGTCGGGCTACACTGCCCGCCGTTCTCAAGAGGAGGTGCCATGAGCGCTCAGGTCATAGTGGTCGACGATGAAGCGGCGATTCGCGAGGCGGTGCAGCAGTGGCTGGAACTGTCCGGTTTCGAGGTACGCGCCTGCGCCAGTGCGACCGAGGCCCTGGCCCTGGTCGACCGCGACTTCCCCGGCATTGTCGTCAGCGATGTGCGCATGCCCGGTAGTGACGGGCTGCAACTGCTCGACAAGCTGTTGCAAATCGACAGCGACCTGCCGGTGATTCTCGTTACTGGCCACGGCGACGTGCCCATGGCGGTGCAGGCGCTGCGCCAGGGCGCTTATGACTTCATCGAGAAACCCTTCACCCCAGAGCGCCTGCTCGACAGCGTGCGCCGTGCTTTGGACAAGCGTCGGTTGGTCTGTGAGAACCGCCAGCTACGCCAGCAGGTGGCCGACAAGGGCCGTATCGAAAGCCAGCTGATCGGAATTTCGCGGCCGATGGAAAACCTGCGTCGGCAAATCCTCGAACTAGCCGGCACCTCGGTCAACGTGCTGATTCGTGGTGAAACCGGCAGCGGCAAGGAGCGTGTAGCGCGTAGCCTGCACGACTTCAGCTCACGGGCCAGCAAGGCCTTCGCCGCGCTCAACTGTGCGGCGATTCCGGAGACCATATTCGAGAGCGAGCTGTTCGGTCACGAGAGCGGGGCCTTCACCGGCGCCCAGGCCAAGCGCATCGGCCGCATCGAGCATGCCGACGGCGGCACGCTGTTCCTCGACGAAGTGGAGAGTCTGCCGCTGGCACAGCAGGTCAAGTTGCTGCGCGTGCTGCAGGAAAAGACCCTGGAACGCCTCGGTTCGAACAAGAGCATTCAGGTCGACCTGCGGGTGATCAGCGCGGCCAAGCCGGACTTGCTCGACGAGGTCAAGGCCGGGCGCTTCCGCGAGGACCTGGTGTACCGCCTGAACGTCGCCACCCTGCATATTCCGCCGCTGCGCGAGCGTCGCGAGGACATTCCGCTGCTGTTCGAGCATTTCGCCCACGAGGCGGCGCTGCGTCATGGTCGCGAAGCGCCGCCGCTGGCGCCGAGCGAACTGGCGCGGCTGCTCGGGCATGACTGGCCGGGCAACGTGCGTGAGCTGATCAACGCCGCCGAGCGCCATGCGCTAGGGCTTTCCAGCCCACCGCCGGCCGAGCGCTTTGCCGGCCAGGCCCTGGCGCAGCAGATGGAGGCTTTCGAGGCGCAGTGCCTGCATAACGCCCTGCTGCAATGCCAGGGCAATATCGCCGCAGTGATGGAAATGCTGCAGCTGCCGCGGCGCACCCTCAACGAGAAAATGCAGCGACACGGCCTGGCGCGTGGTGAATACCTGCCGGGTGGAGAAGAGTAGGGCACGCGGGCATGTAGGGTGCGCCATGCGCACCAGGTGTCATGATCTCGAGCCAACCGGTGCGCATGGCGCACCCTACGGTTTGGCGGCCAGCCCTCACCAGGATGCAATCCGGCAAGTAGCGCTCACCTCATCGCCCGACTGTATCTCGCTCCCTTGGTAGGCGGAATTCTGCCTATGCCCTCGTGAGGGTAAGCGGTTTACCGCTCAGTGACCCATCGGTCCTTATATTAAACCTCTCTAAATCGGGCTTTTCAGGCCCTGGCACGGCATCTGCTATGACAGTTGCAGCCGTGCAGCATCTTGCCGACGCGGCGACCATAAAAACGACAAGAGGTCAGCCCATGAACTGCCATGCCCCTCGCGCCATGCCGCACTCGCTGCCGTGCATGGGCCGCCTTCCTACCGCGCCCGCCGCGGCTCTTGTCCGACGCTGCACCCTGCGCTGCTGATCGCGCAACGTCGACGTCGTCTGTGCGACGTCGTCTAGAGTGAAACTCTGCATACAGCCAATAACAACGACGGAGATACTTCCATGCGACTGACCAAGAAAATCAGCCTGTTCGCCGCTGCCGCGGCCATCACTGCCAGCACCGCAGTGCTCGCTGCCCCGACCTTCATCAACGTGCTCACCGGCGGTACCAGCGGTGTGTACTACCCGATTGGTGTGGCTCTTTCGCAGCTGTACAGCAACGGCATCGAAGGCTCCAAAACCTCGGTCCAGGCGACCAAGGCGTCGGTGGAAAACCTCAACCTGCTCGAAGCCGGTCGCGGTGAGCTGGCTTTCGCCCTCGGTGACTCGGTCGCCGATGCCTGGAACGGCGTCGAAGACGCTGGCTTCAAGGCGCCGCTGAAGAAGATCCGCGCCATCGCCGGTACCTACCCGAACTACATCCAGATCGTTGCCAATGCTGAATCCGGCATCAAGACCCTGGAAGACCTCAAGGGCAAGCGCATTTCCGTCGGCGCACCGAAGTCCGGTACCGAGCTCAATGCCCGCGCCATCTTCGAAGCCGCTGGCCTGACCTACAAGGACATGGGCAAGGTCGAGTTCCTGCCGTACGCCGAGTCGGTCGAGCTGATCAAGAACCGTCAGCTGGACGCCACCCTGCAGTCCTCCGGTCTGGGTATGGCCGCCATTCGTGACCTGGCTTCGACCATGAAGATCAGCTTCGTCGCCATCCCGGCCGACGTGACCGCGAAGATCGACAACGCCGCTTACGAGGCTGCCACCATTCCGGCCGGCACCTACGACGGTCAGGACGCTGACGTGCCCACCGTTGCCATCACCAACATCCTGGTCAGCCATGAAGGCGTTTCCGACGAAGTCGCCTACCAGATGACCAAGCTGATGTTCGACAACCTCGGCCGTCTGGGCACCGCTCACTCTGCGGCCAAGGACATCAAACTGGAAACCGCTACCAAGAACCTGCCGATCCCGCTGCACCCAGGTGCCGAGCGCTTCTACAAGGAAGCCGGCGCGCTGTAATGACGGCCCGGACCGTGGCGCCTGCGCCTCGGTCCGGTCTTCACAGAATCGCGAATAAAACCGGCGCCTGTAGGCGGTAGGTTTTGTTGGCGACTCTGTCTCCGTATCGAAGTAGTCATGAGGTTTGCACTCCATGAGTGAACAAGACAACGGCCTGGCTGCCAGCCCGTCCGACTGGCCGAAGGCGCTTTTTGCCGTCGCCCTGCTGTTTTCCATCTTCCAGATCGTCACCGCAGCCTTTCACCCGGTGTCGACCCAGGTGCTGCGTGCGGTGCACGTCGGCTTTCTGCTGCTGCTGGTGTTCATCAGCTTCCCGGCACTCGGCAAGGGCCGTCCGTGGCAACCGTTGGCCTGGCTGCTGGGCCTGGCTGGCATGGCCACAGCGATCTACCAGTGGTACTTCGAGGCGGACCTGATTCAGCGTTCCGGTGACCTGACCACCAGCGACATGATCATCGGCCTGACCCTGATCGTGCTGGTGTTCGAAGCTGCGCGCCGCGTCATGGGTATCGCCCTGCCGATCATCTGCGCGCTGTTCCTTGCCTACGGCATGCTCGGCCAGTACCTGCCGGGCGACCTGATGCACCGTGGCTATGGCCTCGACCAGATCGTCAACCAGCTGTCGTTCGGCACCGAAGGTCTGTATGGCACCCCGACCTACGTGTCGGCCACCTACATCTTCCTGTTCATCCTGTTTGGCGCCTTCCTCGAGCAGGCCGGGATGATCAAGTTGTTCACCGACTTCGCCATGGGCCTGTTCGGCCACAAGGTCGGCGGCCCGGCCAAGGTATCGGTCGTGTCCTCGGCACTGATGGGCACCATCACCGGTTCCGGCGTGGCCAACGTGGTCACCACCGGCCAGTTCACCATCCCGCTGATGAAGCGCTTCGGTTACCGCCCGGCCTTCGCCGGTGGTGTCGAGGCCACCTCGTCGATGGGCAGCCAGATCATGCCGCCGATCATGGGCGCCGTGGCCTTCATCATGGCCGAGACCATCAACGTACCCTTCTTCGAAGTGGCCAAGGCCGCGCTGATCCCGGCGCTGCTGTACTTCGGCTCGGTGTTCTGGATGGTCCACCTGGAGGCCAAGCGCGCCAATCTGCGCGGCCTGCCCAAGGATGAATGCCCGAACCCGTGGAAGGCCGTGCGTGAACGCTGGTTCCTGCTGATCCCGCTGTTCATCCTCATCTACCTGCTGTTCTCCGGCCGTACTCCGCTGTTCTCCGGTACCGTCGGCCTGGCGCTGACCGCCATGGTCATCCTCGGCTCGGCGATCATCCTGCGGGTCTCGTCGAAGGCCATGCGCTTCGCCTTCTGGATCGCCCTTGGCGTGCTCTGCGCCGGCTTCTTCCAGCTGGGTATCGGCGTGGTGTTCGGCGTCATCGCGGCGCTGGTGGCAGTCTGCTGGTTCGTCAAAGGCGGCCGTGAAACCCTGACCCTGTGCCTGCACGCGCTGGTCGAAGGTGCGCGTCATGCCGTACCGGTCGGTATCGCCTGCGCCCTGGTTGGCGTGATTATCGGTGTGGTGTCGCTGACCGGGGTGGCCTCCACCTTCGCCGGCTACATCCTCGCCATCGGCCAGGACAACCTGTTCCTGTCGCTGGTGCTGACCATGCTCACCTGCCTGGTGCTGGGTATGGGCATTCCGACCATCCCCAACTACATCATCACCAGCTCGATCGCTGCGCCGGCCCTGTTGGAGCTGGGTGTTCCGCTGATCGTCTCGCACATGTTCGTCTTCTACTTCGGCATCATGGCCGACCTCACGCCGCCGGTAGCGCTGGCCTGCTTCGCCGCAGCGCCGATCGCCAAGGAGCGTGGTCTGAAAATCAGCTTCTGGGCGGTGCGCATCGCCATCGCTGGCTTCGTCGTGCCGTTCATGGCGGTCTACTCGCCAGCGCTGATGCTGCAGGGCGATAGCTTGCTGGCGACGGTCTACGTCGGTCTCAAAGCGATGCTGGCCATCGGTATCTGGGGCGCCGTGTTCACCGGCTACCTGCAGGCCAAGCTGACCTGGTGGGAGCGTCTGCTGGGTCTGGCAGCCGGCGCCAGCCTGATTCTCGCCACCCCGATCAGTGACGAAATCGGCTTTGCCCTCAGTGCCATCTTCATCGCTCAGCACTTCTGGCGCGCCCGTCGTGCCGAGGCAGCGACGGCGTGATCGGCCTGTGTCTGGGGTTGGCCGGTGCGGTGTGGGCAGAGTTGCCCACACCCGCCTTCACCCTGGCCTGGACGCACACCATCGAGAAGATCCGCTGGGAAGAGGATTACCGTGTCACCGCCGAGGGCCTGGTTCTTGGTGAGGCGCGGGTCAAGGGTTCCGGCGCCGGAATGGAAATTCCCGACGGTGCCGAACTGCGCAATGGCAGCTGGCACTACCAGCGTCAGCTACCGCCTTTGCAACCCCTGCGAGTTGGGCGTACGCCCGAAGCCGGGGATTACCAACTGTGTATCGACCAGCGTTGTCGCCCGATGAGCGACTGGCTCGGCCCGCCAAAAGCGAGCCAGCCGGCGTTGGAACTCTGGAGTTGTGAGCTGAGCTCCCCCGCGGCTGACGCGGGCTAGGTTCGCCAGAGCGGACCCAGGCTCCCGGCGCCACAAGTGCCGGGTCAAAAGAAGGAAACCCCCATGCGGCGCAAGCCTGTGGGGGTTTTGTTCATCTGCGGCCAGCGGGGCTATGCGCGCTGCGAATCTTATACGCTTATCAACTGTCCAAATCGCCGCGGGGCGCGACTCCTACAGGAGCGGCGGCCCGATGCCCTGGTGCCCCGAGGCGCCCTCGGCTTGGCCTACTATCCGCTCAGGAGACCTGTCATGCGCATTCTTTATCGTACCGCTCTACCTCTTGCTCTCTGCCTGTCGCCCGTGGTGGCTAGCGCGGTAGAGCTGCAGCCCGGCGTCTGGGAGGTCAGCGCGCACAACATGCAAGTCGGCGGTCAGGCTATGCCGGGCATGGATCAGATCCTCGCGCAGCTGCAGAACCTGCCGCCGGAGCAGCGCCAGATGATGGAAGGCATGATGGCCGAGCGCGGTGTGAAACTCGGTGCTGGAGGGGTGCAAATCTGCCTGACCGAAGAGCAGATCAAATCACAGGACATTCCCCTGCAGGATCCCAACTCTGGTTGTAACCAGCAGATCACCGAGCGCAGCGGCAACCTGTGGAAATTTCGCTTCACTTGCCCGGATGCGCAGGGCGAAGGGGAGACCCGCTTCGTCAGCGACAAGGAATTTACCACCCAGGTCAAAGGCACATACAAAGGCCAGCCGAGCAGTATGGAGAGCCAAGCCCGGTGGGTGGGGGCGGATTGTGCTGCACTCAAAAGGAACGGATAACAGGTGTTTATGTAAATAATTCGCATTGACTAGGGCGCTCTTCTGCTGCGAGAATTTTGTCGCTAATTATTTGCATTTGCTTTCCGCAGATGCGTGCCAGTGAGGCAACCAGCTGCAAAGGGACTGTCAGCGGCTATCGACAGCGCATCAGGAGTACGTCCCTTGTTCAGCAGAAGAACCCACCTGGCCGTGGCGATTGCGGCCGCCTGCAGTTTCAACCATGCCGTGGCCAGTGAGCAGGAGCAGTTCGAGCTCGATGCCCAGACCGTGGTCGGCGACAGTGCAGCGGCCGAGGTCGACAGCTACAAGTCCACGCCCAGCAGTGCTGCGACCAAGCTCGACCTGACCCCGCGGCAGACGCCGCAGTCGATTTCCACCCTGAGCAGCGCCCAGCTGCGCGACTTCAAGCTCACCAGCGTCAACGATGCGCTCAAGGCCGTGCCGGGCGTGCAGGTGCAGGAAGTCGAAACCGACCGCACCTACTACACCGCTCGCGGCTTCGACATCACCAACTTCCAATACGACGGCATCTCCGTGCCCTTCGTCTACGGCAACGTCGAAGGTGACCTGGACACCGCCATGTACGAACGAGTGGAGGTGATTCGCGGCGCCAACGGCCTGATGTCCGGTACCGGCAACCCCTCGGCGACGGTCAATTTCGTGCGCAAGCGACCCACGCTGGCACCGCAGGCGCGCGTCGATCTGACGGCCGGCTCCTGGGATAAGCGGCGTATCGACACCGACGTATCCGGTGCGCTGACCGATGCCGGCAACATCCGCGGCCGCGTGGTGTATGCCAACGAAAACAAGAACTCCTACCTCGACCGCTACTCGCGTGAGAAGAACGTGTTCCATGGTGTGCTGGAGTTCGATCTGGATGACCGTACTCTCTTCACCCTCGGCCACACCCTGCAGACCAGCGACGCCAACTCGCCGATGTGGGGGGCGTTGCCGCTGGTCTATCAGGACGGTGGCAAGACCGACTATTCGCGCTCTACCAGCACCGCGACCGATTGGGCCTACTGGGACAACCAGGAAAATCGCACCTTTGCCGAGCTGGCGCACACCTTCGACAATGGCTGGCAGGCCAAGACAGTGGTCACCCGTGTCGAGAAGAAGAGCGATGGCTCGATGTTCTATGTCTACGGCACGCCGAACCGCCAGACGGGTGCAGGCCTGTATTCCTATCCGTCCGAATACAACGAAAAGAACAAGCAGCTGATCGTCGATCTGCAGGCCAGTGGCCCTTTCAATCTGGGCGGTCGTCAGCACGAAGCGGCCTTGGGTGGCAGCTGGTCGCGCTCCGAACTTGAGGATCTGTCCTGGTACGACTCCAGTACCGGCACCATGCTGCCGCCGCTGGAGCAGTGGACCGGCAATTATCCGAAGCCCCTCAACGACAACGGCAGCAACGGCAGTGACTTCACCGACCGCATGAAGAGTGTCTACGGTGCAGCACGTTGGAGCCTGACCGATGATTTGAGCCTGATCACTGGCGCTCGCGTGGTCGACGTGAAGAGCGACGGCACCAACTACGGCCTGGCCAAATCGTCGAAGAACAGCGGCAAGGTCGTACCCTACGCGGGCATCGTTTACGACATCACCGCCCAGTACTCGGTCTACGCCAGCTACACCGAGATCTTCACCCCGCAGACCAAGAACGATGTGAGTGGCTCGCGTCTGGCTCCCCTGGAGGGCGTGAACTACGAAGCCGGTATCAAGGGTGAGCTGTTCGACGACAAGGTCAACGTATCCCTGGCTGTGTTCCGTACCGAGCAGGACAACTTCGCCGAGCAGGCCGGCATGAATGGTTCGGTGGCTTACTACCGCGCCATCGAAGGCCTGACCAGCGAAGGCTACGAGCTGGAGTTCTCTGGCGAACCGCTGGAAGGTCTGCAACTCAGCGCCGGTTACACCTTTGTCGACATCACCAATGCCGATGGCTCGCATGCGGTGACCTACTCGCCCAAGCACATGATCAAGACGGCTGCTACTTACCGCATCCCAGGTATGGAGAAGCTCAAGGTCGGCGCTGCCGTGCGTTGGCAGGACGATATCAAGATCGCCGTGCCACTGACGGCCGATGACGGTTTCACTTCGATTGGCACTGCCGACGCCAAGCAAAAGGCCTACGCCGTGGTCGACCTGATGGCCAGCTACGACATCGACCCGAACTGGAGCGTGTCGGCCAACCTCAACAACCTCACCGACGAGAAGTACCTGAACAGCCTGTACTGGACCCAGGCCTACTACGGTGCCCCACGTAACGTCAGTGCCACCCTGACCTGGAAATACTGACAGCCAGTGCCGCCCCCAACGGGCGGCCCTGTCGTCGATGAGAGATTTCGATGCGCCCGATTCTGGTACTGCTGCACCGCTGGTGTGGCCTGTTCATCGCCCTGTTTCTGTTCACCGCCGGCTTGACCGGCGCTGTCATTTCCTGGGATCACGAACTGGACGAATGGCTCAACCCGCACCTTTTCGACGCGCAAAGCGCAGGGCCAGCGCAGGACCCGCTGCAGCTGGTCGATGCCTTGGAGGCGAGCGACCCACGTCTGCAGGTGAGCTTCATGCCGCTGGCGCTGGAGCCTGGCCATGCACTGGGGATCTTCGTCGACCCGCGTATCGATCCGGCCACCGGCAAGGCCTTTGATCTGGGCTTCAATCAGATGGGCATCGACCCGGTGAACGGCGATATCCAGGGGCAACGTGAGTGGGGGGCGATCTCCCTGAGCCGGGAGAACTTGCTGCCGTTTCTCTACAAACTGCACTACAGCCTGCACATCCCGGATGGCTTCGGTATCGAGCTGGGCGTGCTGTTCTTCGGCATCGTCGCCATCGTCTGGTGTCTCGATTGTCTGGTCGCGCTGTGGCTGTCGTTCCCCAACCTGCGTAGCTGGCGCAAGTCGTTCGCCTTCCGCTGGCGTCAGGGCGGCTACAAGCTCAACTTCGACCTGCACCGCTCCGGCGGCGTGTGGATCTGGCTGCTGCTGCTGATCCTCGCTGTCACCTCGGTATCGATGAACCTCGAACGCCAGGTGGTGCGTCCGCTGGTGGAGCTTTTCTCGCCGCTGACGCCAAGCCCTTTCGCCAGTCGCACACCGGTGACCCTGGACGAGCAGATCGTGCCGCAGATCGACCGCCGCCAGGCCATCGCCATTGCCGACGCAGAAGCGCGGCGGCTGGGGTGGCAGGCGCCTGCCGCCGGGCTGTTCCACTCGGCGGAGTTCGGTGTCTACGGCGTCGGCTTCTACGAGTTGGGCGATGACCATGGCGATGCCGGGCTGGGCAATCCCTGGATCTACGTCGACAGCCGCAGTGGCGAACTGGCCGGTGCGCATGTGCCGGGCACCGGCAGTGCCGGGGATATCTTCCTGCAGGCGCAATTCCCGCTGCACTCCGGGCGCATCATCGGTTTGCCGGGGCGGATTCTGGTGTCGTTGCTGGGCCTGGCTGTTGCGGCCTTGTCCGTGACCGGCGTGGTGATCTGGGCCAGGAAGCGTCGTTCGCGCGTGCTCGCCGAACAGCGCTTGCGCGGCGGCTCACAGGCCGTGGCGTAAACGCAGCGCTGCGACATGATCGGCTCGCTCCGTGAGGAAGCGATTGAACGCCTCGATCAGCTCGGGGTGGTTGATGCTCGACAGGTAGTAGTGATCCTCCACATGCGGCAGCTCCGGGTCGAACACCAGGCTGTCGGGCGCCATGCGCATTTGCCGGAGTTGGTGAGCGACTACCTTGGGGTTGAGGTAGACCGCGTCAACGCGGTCACTGGCGGCCATGCGCAGCAACGAGTCGATCTGGTTGGCCTGGATCAGGCGGATCCTGCCGGCGCGAATGTCCGCCAGGTAGGGCCAGGGCGTAAAGCCGTTTTGTGTGCCGAGCAGTTCGATACGTTGCTGGCCCTGACCGAGGTACCGCGGCTTGACCAGCATGCCGTCGACATAAGGCGCTGCCGGGTGGCTGTAGTGGATGTCGTGGCCGGCTTTCTGGTCGGCATTCCATTGCGGGTGATCGGGGAACTTGAGGTCGACCCGGCCGGACAGGAAATCGCCGAGCAGCCGTCTGACCGGCAGCGGTGTGTAGACGAAGCGATAGCCATACTCGGCGGCGAAGGCGTCCAGCAGGTCGCGGGCGTAGCCGCGGTACTCACCGTTCTCCACGTCGGAATACGGCTGATAGGGCTGCAGTTCGACGCCGACGCGAATGTCCTCCTGCGCGGCGACGGGCAGGGCGAGCAGGCAGAGCAGCAGGGCAAAGCACTTGGTCATGGTAGGCATGGGTCTCGCTGACAGCTAACAGCGGCTGGCACCCTAACCATAGCTGTGCCTCAGAGAATCGGCGAGATCAGCCTTGCTACGCGCATGCCCAGTTGTTGCAGGCGGTGCAGGTTGCGCCGGTCGGCGTTGACCAGCTCGCGCGAGCGGCTGAAGTCGTCTTCCAGCATGGCGGCGACCTGAGCGTTGAAGCCCTCGTCGAAGGTCAGCAGGCTGACCTCGAAATTCAGGCGGAAGGAGCGATTATCCAGGTTGGCGCTGCCCAGCATGCTGACATCGTGATCGATCAGCAAAGCCTTCTGGTGCAGAAAGCCCGGCTGGTAGCGAAAGATGCGCACGCCTGCGCGCAAGGCTTCGAAGGCGTACAGGCTGGAGGCGGCGTAGACGATGCGATGGTCCGGGCGTGCCGGTAGCAGCAGGCGCACGTCGACGCCGCGCATCACTGCCAGGCGCAGTGCGGCGAACAGCGCCTCGTCGGGCACGAAGTAGGGGCTGCTCAGCCAGATCCGCTCGCGCGCTGCATGAATCGCCTCGACGAACAGCAGTGAGCAGGTCTCTTGCGGGTCGGCCGGGCCGCTGGCGACCACCTGGCAGAGCAGGCCGGGTTCGTCCTGCTTGCTCGGCATCAGCAGCGGTGGCAAGCGTTTGCAGGCCCAGTACCAGTCTTCGGCGAAAGCTTCCTGCAGGCTGGCCACCACCGGGCCGCGCACCTCGACATGGGTGTCGCGCCAGGGCGCCAGCGGCGGCTTCTGGCCGAGGTATTCGATGCCGACGTTGAGTCCGCCGAGAAAGCCGATCTCACCGTCGACCACGACGATCTTGCGGTGGTTGCGAAAATTCAGCTGAAAGCGATTGAGCAGCCCGGAGCGCGTGGGGAAGGCGTGTATCTGTACGCCACCGCGGCGCAGGCGGTCGATGAAGGCGGCGGACAGCGAATGGCTGCCGACACCGTCATACAGCACATGCACCTGTACGCCAGCGGCGGCGCGCTCCAGCAGTACGTCTTGCAGGCGGCGGCCGAGGCGGTCGTCGCGAATGATGAAGAACTGCAGCAGGATCACCTGCTGGGCGCCGGCCAGGGCGTTGAAGATCGCCGCGAAGGTGGCCTCGCCATCGATCAGCAAGTCGACGCGGTTGCCGGTCAGGCCAGGCAGATGCGACAGACGCGGCAGTGCACGCAGGCGGTCGTAGGCGGGCGACAGGTGCGCGGCCTTGGCTTCCTCGACCCAGGGGCGCCAGTCCTGCTCGGCCATGGCGTGGTGCATTTCCTTGTCGGCCTGACGCCGCGCCTTGACGTAGGCATCGAAGCGGCTGCGGCCGAACACCAGGTACGGCAGCAGCGTCAGGTAGGGCATGAAGAATAGCGACAGCCCCCAGGCCAGCGCACCCTGGGCGGTGCGCACGGTGAGCACGGCGTGGATCGCGGCGAGCACGCCAAGGGCATGAATGGTGGCGATCAGGTAGGCAAACAGGTGGGGAATGCCGAAATCGGCAGGCATGCAGGCTCTTCCTTTCACAGGCTGTGTGCAACTGACTGCGGCGGTTGCAGGGCGTTCTGCGTACATCCTGCCACGCTGGGTCCTGGTGTGGCAGTGCCGGGCAAATTGCCACCTTTCAGGGAATTATTCGGGACTCTCATGTGTCTGTGAGTCTGAGTGAGCGGAATTCATGTGTTACCCTTTCCGGTTCGACCCGCCTGTGGGTCGTCTTTAATTGGAGGAGGGCATCCGTCCTGTTCACGCTCGTCTAGCGAGTCAAACGCATCAAGGAGCACGCCACGTATGGGAAACGTCCCTTCGCATGACACGACCCCGCCATCCGCAGCGGAAACCCACGAGGGCATCCCGGCACCGTCCGGTGAGGCCAATCTGATCGACACCGATTACGTCATCGGTCAGGACAACATCAAAGGGCAGTTCGTTTTCGCCCTCGACATCCACGGCAAGGTCTTCACCATCTCCGCGCTGGTCGCGGTGATCTTCGTGATCCTCGCCCTGGCTCTGCAGAACCAGATCGAGCCGCTGTTCAGCGGCCTGCGCGACTGGCTCACCCACCACATGGCCTGGTTCTTCATCGGCGCCGCCAACATCTTCGTCGTCCTCTGTATCGGGCTGATCCTGTCGCCATTGGGCAAGGTGCGCATCGGTGGCAAGGACGCGACCCCCGACTACACCTACATGGGCTGGTTCTCCATGCTGTTCGCCGCCGGTATGGGTATCGGCCTGATGTTCTACGGCGTGTCCGAGCCCATGTCGCACTACAGCGCGGCGATGGGTGGTATCACCGTCGGTGAGGATGGCGTGCGTACCGACTGGGCACCGCTTGGCGGCGCTGCCGGCAACGCAGAAGAAGCCGTGCGTCTGGGCATGGCTGCGACCATCTTCCACTGGGGCCTGCACCCCTGGGCGATCTACGCCATCGTCGCCCTGGCACTGGCGCTGTTCTCGTTCAACAAGGGCCTGCCGCTGTCGATCCGTTCGATCTTCTACCCGATTCTCGGTGAGCGCGTCTGGGGCTGGCCTGGGCATATCGTCGACATCCTCGCGGTGTTCGCCACCCTGTTCGGTCTGGTCACCTCGCTGGGCCTGGGCGCGGAGCAGGCGGCTGCGGGTGTGGAGTACCTGTTCGGTATCCCGGCGACGGACACCACCAAGGTGCTGCTGATCATCGCTATCACCCTGATCGCCCTGGCTTCGGTAGTCGCCGGTCTCGACAAGGGCGTTAAGCGCCTGTCGGAAATCAACATGGGCCTGGCCATGGCCCTGTTGTTGTTCATCATCATCGCCGGGCCGACCCTGGTGATCTTCACCGACTTCTTCAAGAACCTCGGCGCTTACCTGCAGTACCTGCCGGCGCTGTCCAACCCGATTGGTCGTGAAGATGCCAACTTCAGCCAGGGCTGGACTGCCTTCTACTGGGCCTGGTGGATCAGCTGGTCGCCGTTCGTCGGCATGTTCATCGCCCGCGTCAGCCGTGGTCGCAGCGTGCGTGAGTTCCTCGTCGCCGTGCTGCTGGTGCCGTCGCTGGTGTCGGTGCTGTGGATGACCGCCTTCGGTGGTACTGCTATCAACCAGCTGCTGGTCGATGGTTTCACCGGTGCGCAGGAAGCTGGCCTGGAGCTGAAGCTGTTCAGCATGCTCGGTGAAATGCCGCTGACCGGTATCACCTCGTTCATCGGCATCGTGCTGGTGGTGGTGTTCTTCATCACTTCGTCGGACTCGGGCTCCCTGGTGATCGACACCATCACCGCCGGCGGCAAGGTCAACGCACCGGTACCGCAGCGTGTGTTCTGGGCCAGCATCGAAGGCGTGATCGCCATCGCCCTGCTGCTCGGCGGCGGTCTGGTGGCGCTGCAGGCCATGGCCGTATCGACCGGTCTGCCGTTCACCATCGTGCTGCTGGTGGGCTGTATTTCCATCGTCAAAGGCCTGATGAGCGAGCCGCGTTAAGCGACGAACGACCCTCTCCCATGGACGGGAGCGGGTCGTTCCGGCCATAAATGAAAACGCCGCGAACCTGTCAGGGTCCGCGGCGTTTTCGTATCTGGCGGTCGTGCATCAGCACTCGATGATATTTACCGCCAGGCCGCCACGGGCGGTTTCCTTGTACTTGGTCAGCATGTCCGCGCCGGTCTCGCGCATGGTCTTGATTACCTTGTCGAGGCTCACGTAGTGCGAGCCGTCGCCGTACAGCGCCATGCGCGCGGCGTTGATGGCCTTCACCGAGGCGATGGCGTTGCGCTCGATGCAGGGGATCTGCACCAGGCCGCCGACCGGGTCGCAGGTCAGGCCCAGGTGATGTTCCATGCCGATTTCCGCCGCGTTCTCGACCTGCTCCGGGGTGCCGCCCAGAACAGCACACAACGCACCGGCCGCCATCGAACAGGCCACGCCGACTTCACCCTGGCAACCGACTTCGGCGCCGCTGATCGAGGCGTTTTCCTTGTAGAGGATGCCGATGGCGCCAGCGGTGAGCAGGAAATCGATGATGCCGCGGTCGCTGGCGCCGGAAATGGCGTTGGCGTAGTAGTGCAGCACGGCCGGGATGATGCCGGCGGCGCCGTTGGTGGGCGCGGTGACCACGCGGCCACCGGCGGCGTTTTCCTCGTTCACCGCCAGGGCCCAGAGGTTGACCCAGTCGAGCATGCGCAGCGGGTCTTCCAGGTAGCTGCGCTGGAAGCCGCCCAGCTTGCGCGCCAGGATCGCGGCGCGGCGACGTACCTTGAAGCCGCCCGGCAGGATGCCTTCGGTGCGGCAGCCACGGTCGACGCAGGCCTGCATCACCTTCCAGATTTCCAGCAGGCCGGCATCGGTCTCTTCGTCGCTGCGCCAGTGGCGTTCGTTGCGGCGCATCACCTCGGCAATGCCGATGCCGTTCTCGCGCGCCAGGCGCAGCAGGTCGGCACCACTGCTGAACGGCAGCGGCAGGCTGGTGGCATCCGGGGCGATGACCTTGTGCTTGGAGCCGTCGGCGAGGATCGCCTCGCTGACCACGAAGCCGCCACCCACCGAGTAATAGGTGGCTTCGTGCACCTGAATGCCGGCGGCATCGAAGGCGGCGAAGCGCAGGCCGTTGGCATGCAGCGGCAGCGCCTTGCGGAACATCTTCAGGTCGGCCTTCTCGTCGAAGGCGACAGAGTGCTTGCCGGCCAGAACGATGCGCTTGTCGCGGCGGATGGCCTCGATGTAGCCCGGAACCTGGTCCACGTCGACGGTATCCGGCTCATGGCCGCTGAGGCCGAGCAGCACCGCCTTGTCACTGCCGTGGCCCTTGCCGGTGGCGCCCAGCGAGCCGTACAGCTCGGCGGCGACACGGGTCACCTGCGGCATGTGATCGTGGTTTTCCAGCGCATGGGTGAACAGCGCGGCCGCCCGCATCGGGCCGACGGTGTGGGAACTGGAGGGGCCGATACCGACTTTGAACAGGTCGAAAACGCTGATAGCCATGGCGAGATTCTTCTTCTGTGGGCACGGCTGAAAACCCGGTTTTCAGCGATGCCTGTATGTGGGTGAACCACGCGCCCGGTTCAGCGCGTGTGGATATCTCTATCTAAGGCTGGTCATATCATTATGTATACTGATTTATTTTTAACCTATTCGTTAGCGACCCTTAACTATTGAGATCGCGTCATGGACATCACCCGCCTGCGCACCCTGCGTGAACTGGCCCGCTGCCGCACCATGGCCGCTGCTGCCGAGTCGCTGCACCTGACGCCCTCGGCGGTTTCGCAGCAGGTGTCCCAGCTCGAACGCGAAGCGGACATGGCGCTGATCGAACGGCGCGGGCGCGGTGTGGTGCTGACCCCGGCCGGCGAGCGCCTGGTGGCGCATGCCGAGCGCATCCTCATGGTGCTCGACGAAGCGCGCTCGGAGCTGGCGCTGCTACGCGGCGAAATCGCCGGTGAATTGCGTGTGGCGGCTTTCCCCTCGATTGCCGTGGCGGTAATCGCGGAAACCGTGCGCGCGTTGCGCAGCGCCTACCCGCGGCTGAACGTGGTGGTATTGGAACTGGAACCGCAGGAAAGCCTCAGCGCCCTCGGCGCCTGGCAGATCGACGTGGCGGTGATCGACGACCTCGCCGTGCAGCCCGACGAAAACCGCGAGAACTACGCGCTGATTCCCCTGACTCAGGACCAGCTGCACGTTCTGCTGCCCATCGACCATGCCCTGGCCCGGCGCGACAGCCTGACCATCGCCGAGCTGCGCGACGAAGCCTGGGCGCTGGACTCCACCGGCAGCTCGTTTGGCGAATTCATCACCAACCTGTGCCGCCGCTCGGGCTACGCGCCGCGCATCAATGCCCACTGCGCCGGCTTCGAGATGGTCGCGGCCATGGTCGCCTCGGGCAACTCCATCTCCATCGTCTCCGGCCTGCGCCTGGTACGAACGCTACCCGGCGTCACCGCCGTGCCGCTGCTGCCGGCTATCCAGCGCGGCGTCTTCCTCGCCTACCGCAAGGGCGAGCGCGATCACCCGGCGGTGAACGTGTTTCTTGATGAGGCGGTTTATACGGCGGACAAGGTGCTGGGTTAGCCCGTTCGTGTGATAGGGGCTTTAGCCGCGATGCTCTTGGCTTTTCGATGGGGCCCACATCATCCGCCTATCCGACTTTTACTCCACGGGCCCGAGAGCCTCTTGAGCCGCTTCAGCCTCCAACTTCGCCCTGTCAGCCTTGCTGATGTACTTGGGTTTGTTGCTTCTGGGCGCGAGCTTGGCATTGGCCTTCTTGGCGTGAGCTTCGAGCAGTTGTTTGATCTTCTTGCGGCGATTCATGGTGTGTGTCTGCGCTGTCCTAAATTGATGGTAGCCACGCGTTGGGTGTGAACGATCAAATGTGTCGCCACGTAAGATGGATGTATTTTGTTCATCCACCATTTATGCGGTGTATGTCCGGGCTAATTGCTAGAGGCTTGCCGATGTCCATAAGAACTCTATCCCATTGGGTTGATCGCCTGCTGAGCGGGCCAACCACTATCGAGTGCCCACATATGGAGATACTAGGGTACGACCATGAGCCTCCGGTATTTACCGGGCCAGGGCAAATCGCTATCGATACAAGCACACACATGCACTTCGCTATGCACGGTACGCCTCGCGATGGCTCCGATGCGTTTCGCAAGATTGTGGATGCACAGAAAAATCCCTATGACGGACTGCGCCAATTCAGGTTGACGGCGGTTGACTATGAGGGTACCGAATGGTCGGGTGGCTGGACGAAGCTGCATACCGGTGCAGAAACGAAAGGTATCTGGCGCCTCTCCGGCCCGATTCACAGTCTACAGACTGACACTACCGGCTTTGGTGTGGCAGAGAAGCCAGGTGTGGAGTTGGTGTATGACAGACCGTTGCGCCTTCCCATCCCCATGAACATGGTTAAGACCGTACAGCGAGGAGACGAAGAGGTGCTCTGGTCGCGTAGTAGAGGTACGCAGACCATCGGAGTTTTGGATGCGACCATCGAGTTCTTCCAATCGGCAGAGCATGAACATCTCTGGGCTGTCGCGGAGGCGACTACTGATTTCCCGCATCCATATCTGGAAAACTGGCTCAGCGAGCCGCTTAGCTTGCTGCTGGGGGAAATCGTTTACCCGAGACTTAAAGCACGAAACTTTGGTGATGGCAGGGCATTCATTAGCCTTCGGCCAATATCGGTGCGTTCGGCCACTTCGCTGGCTGGCAGCATGCTGCGCGAAGATCCACGTGTGAACGCCGAGCGATTTTGGAACCTATACCGAGACATCCTTATCATCGTGTCAACAGCTAGAGATTCCAGTGGACATCATAATTTTGAGGCACATCCCCTCACGCGCTATTACTGGGAAATAATTCAAGCAACTCAAGGTTCTAATTGGGTTTTGTGCATGACCTTGGCTAGTACGGTAGAGGGCATCATGAAGACGATGTTCTCAGAGTTAGAGCGTAAGTCGGATCAAGACGACTCAGCAGTTAATAGCCTCAAGAAAGTCATCGCAGAGTGGACGGGCGCCAAAAATCTTCGCAGCCAGGTTCTGCAGTATTTAGATCGCTTTAAGGTAAAGGGTACTAACAGCCTGCTGAAGTCGATGATAGGTACTAATGGCATTACGTCGGAGCAGGTCGAGGCGTGGATCAAACTGCGTAACTCATCCATGCACGGTGACATGGTGATGCCGTGGTCAGATAAAGAGCAAGATGTCCGCATCAATAACCTTATCGAGCTGACACATCGCCTCAGTGAGGCATATATCAAACGTGAGTTGAATAACCGCGGGTTCGATGGAGCCCCCACTCCGTGTGGGTCCCCCGTTTGCGATGCTCCGTCTCGTGTCTGAAGGGTTGGAGCCTGTATAAAATGAAGTGGATGTAGGGCCAGGGAACGATCAAGAAGCCAAAAGCTTCGCGGATAAATCCGCTCCTACAAAGTGTGGGGGGCTCGGGTCGGGTCTAGCCCCAGACCGCCCCCACTGGCGTATGCGCCGGATAGTGCCTCGCTACCTGCGCCTGTAGCAGCTCGCCACAGGCCAGCGCGTCGGTCAGCGCATGGTGTGCCGAGTACAGCGGCAGACCGTAGCGCAGGCGACTGTCGGCCAGGCGGATGGAGGTGGGCTGGCGGCCGCGCAGGCGGTCCCACCAGCTTACGGTGCGCTTGGGGTGCAGGCGGGCTTCCAGTTCCATGGTGTCGATGGTGGGGAAGATCAGCCCTTCGCCCAGGTGTTGGCGCACGGCCTGGTCGAGGAAGCTGCGTTCGATATTTCGGTAGTGCACCACCACCACCTTGCCGGCCAGAGCTTCCAGCAGCTCCTCGAGCACACTGGCCAGGCGCGGGGCGTGGCGGATGTCGCTGTGGGTAATGTGGTGGAAGGTGACCGACTCGGCACTCAACTCGCTGGTTGGTTTGACCACCCAATAGCGGGCTTCTGCGCAGCGGATGCGTTGCAGGCTCAGTGGCACCAGGCCAAGGCTGACGATGGCATGTTCACGCGGGTCGAGGCCGGTGGTTTCCACGTCCAGTGCTACCAGCGGCACTTCCGCCAATGGCGTATCGGCGGCGACGCAGCCGGCGCCGTAGAAGGCACGCAGGCGCGGGTCGCGGCTGCTGTCGGCGAGGCTGGCAAACAGTTGCGGCCAGTCCTGGGCCGCGCGCTCGTTCATCGCGGGCGGCTCGCTGGCTGTGCGGGGTAGCGAAAGCGCAGGAATTTCTGCGCGTTGCTGATCACCTGGAAGGCTTCCTTGAGGTGCTGGCGTTCGCTGGCGCTGAACTGTTCCGGCTCGATGTAGTTGCTCGGCGCGTTGCCGGCCTCGACTTCACGGGCCTGGTGGCGCACGCGTACCAGGCTGAGGAACTCGAAGGCGTAACGCAGGTGCTCCAGGGCCTCCTTGGGCAGCAGCTTGGTGGCGGCGATGGCGTCGAGACGATCCAGCGAGTTCTGCGCCTTGGAGCCACAGGCCAGGGCGTGCACGCGGATCAGGTCGGTGAGTGGCGCGGTGCCGCGGCCCTTGAGGTTGATGATGTTGCGGTGGCGGCCGTCGGTTTCCATCACGAAGGTGCGGAAGAAGCCTAGCGGCGGCGTGCGGTTGAGTGCATTGCGCGCCAGAGCGGCAAGGAAGGCTGGGCTGGTGCTGGCCTTCTGCGCCAGCAGATCCTTGAGGTTTTCCACCAGCTCGGTTTCGCCATAGAGGCCGTCGAGGTCGAAGAAGATGCTGGCGTTGAGCAGGGTTTCCGGATTGGGCCGTTCGATCCACTCGCTGAAGTAGTGCCGCCATACCTTCAGCGGCTGCCGCCACTTGGGGTTGGTGGCCATGATGCCGCCCTTGCAGTAGCTGTAGCCGCAGGCGGCCAGGCCGTCGGTGACGAACTGCGCCAGTTCGGCGAAGTAGGCGTCGTGTTCGTCCGCATCGAAGCTATCGTCGAGCACCAGGGCGTTGTCCTGGTCGGTGAGCAGCAGTTGCTCATCGCGGGCCATGGAGCCTGCGACCATGAAGCAGTAAGGCACTGGCGGCGGACCGAGCTTCTGTTCGGCCAACTCCAGCAGGCGCTGGCTGAAGGCGCGGCCGATGCCGCTCATGGCGCTGCCGACCATATGTGCGCTGGCATCGTCGGCGACCATCCGTACGAAGGTGGCGCGCAGATCCGGCAGCAGGCTCTTGAGCCCCTCCACCGAGGTCTTGTTGAAGATGCCGTTGACCAAGTACAGGCTGCTGCGTGACTCGTAGCGGATGATGTCGGCCAGCGCCACCACGCCCACCGGGCGGCGGCGATGCAGCACCGGCAGGTGGTGGATGTTGTTGCGCAGCATGCACAGCATGGCCTCGAACACCGAGTCGTCGGCCTGCAGGGTGATGGGGTTAGGCGTCATGATCTGGCTGACCGGGGTGTCGCTGGCCAGGCCGGCGGCGACCACTCGGGTGCGCAGGTCGCGGTCGGTGAGGATGCCGGCCATCACCTGGTTCTGCTGCTCGGCGACATCTACCTGGTTCGGGTCAGGCCAGCGCGTGCCGGGATCGACGACGATCACCGAGGACACGCTGTGTTCGGTCATCACCTGCGCCACCTGCTGGATCGGTGTATCCAGCGGCACGCTGACCGCACCGCGCGAGATCAGCTTGCGCACCTTGATCTTCATCAGCTCGCTGGCCTTGCCATGGCTGTCTTCCAGGGCGGACTTGAGGCGCGACTGGCCTTCGGCCTCGACGAAGTCGGCGAAACTGTCGAACTGATCGCAGAGCTGTTGAAACAGGGGGCCGGGGATGAAGTAGATCAGGCAATCTTCCAGTGCCGTGGCGCCCAGACGCACCTTGTTGCCGCGCAGCAGGCCGGCCTGGCCGAAGATGTCGCCCTCGGTCAGGCGGTTGTGCAGCTCGCCGCCACGCCGGTGGATTTCCACCGCGCCGCTGCGCACGTAGTGCAACTCGTGGATCGGCGCAGCGACGGCGAGGATTTCGCTGCCGGCCTTGAAGTAACCCACTTGCACCTGGCGGGCGATCTCGTCGAGAGTCTGCTCCGGCAGAGTGTCGAACGGGGCGAAGCGATTCAGGTGGTCGCGGATCTCGATCAACTCGATCTGCATGCGGGCCTCGCTGACTGGCTGGCACTACAGGATACGGGCTGCCACGATGTCAGTGCAAAGCGGGCGGCCATGGGCCAAACAAGGAGAGGCTATGCAGGTTTCAGGATTTTGGTGGCTGGTGGGCGCGCTGCTGGTGCTCGGCGGTGCCGTGGTTTTCCACTACAACCGCCTGGTGTTCAACCGCCACCGCGTGGCGGAAGCCGCCAGCGGCATCGATGTGCAGCTCAAGCGCCGCTCCAGCCTGATTCCGGCGCTGGTGGAATGTGTGCGCCAATACATGGGCTACGAGCAGAGCACGCTGCAGGCGTTGGTGCAGGAGCGCATGCGAGCGGTGCAACTGGCGGATTCGCCGCTGGCCCAACGTGCGCCGGTAGAGACGCTGCTCAGTCATCAGCTACGCCAGCTGTTTGTGCTGGTCGAGGATTATCCGGAGCTCAGGGCTGACAGCCAGTTTCGTGAGCTGCAGGGCAACATCAGCGAGGTCGAGAACCATATCCAGATGGCTCGGCGTTACTACAACGGCGCGGTGCGTGAGCTGAACGTACTGGTCGAGTCGGTGCCGAGCAATCTGGTGGCACGGCTGTTCGCTTTTACCCAGGCCGAATATTTCACCCTGGATGACCCGCGTGAAGGCCAGTCGCCGAAGATGGAGTTCTGAGCATGCAAGGGTGGTTGCGTGGCCTGTTGCTTAGCTGTTTTCTGCTGCCCGGCCTGGTGTTGGCACAGGAGGCCATCGAAGATTTTGCCGTCACCCTGCAGGTCGAGGCCGACGGCAATCTGCTGGTCACCGAACGGATTACCGTACGCGCCGAGGGCCAGGATATTCGTCGTGGCATCTACCGCGATCTGCCGGTCAGTTATGCGCTGCCGATGGGGTTGGAGCAGAGTAGCCCGATCACCCTGCTGAACGTGACCCGCGACGGCCGTAAGGAACCTGTGCGCACCGAGCGCAATGGCGCCTGGGTGCGCTATTACCTCGGCTCGGCTGGCGTCCTGCTCGATCCGGGGCGTTATCGCTACGAATTGCGCTATCGAGTCGAGCGGGCGTTGTTGCATCACGCCGACAGTGACGAGCTGTACTGGAACGTCACGGGCAACGGCTGGATATTTCCCATTCGCCAGGCTTCGGTCGAGGTTCGCCTGCCTGAAGGCGCACAGATTGGCCAACTGGCCGCTTACACCGGCGCCCAAGGTGATCAGGGCCAGGGCTTCCAGATTGTCGAACGCGGCGATGATCACCTGCGCCTGGCCACCACTGCGGAGCTTCCCGCCCACCACGGCCTGACGATAGCCGTGGATTGGCAGGCTGGGCTGGTGCCGCGGCCAAGCGGCTTGGATAACGTCAAACGTGCGCTCCTGGACAACCTTGGTGTGGGCGTTGGCACGCTGCTGCTGATCGGCCTACTGCTGTTCTATCTGAACGCCTGGCATCGCGTCGGCCGCGACCCGCGCAAGGGCGTGATCATCCCTTTGTTCGAAGGGCCGGCGGGCATGAGTGCGGTGCAGGCCGGTTACCTCTGGCATCGCGGTCTGCGCGGAGGCTTCTCAGCGGCGCGGGCATTCAGCGTGTGGCTGACCGACATGGCAATCCGTAAGCATCTGCGTATCGAAGACAGGCCGCGCAGCGGTTTTATCCTGTCGCGCGCTGGTGTGCGAGGCGATCTGAATGGGCAGGATCGTGAGTTGAGCGACCGTCTATTCAAGGCCGACAAGGAGGATGGTTCGATCGCTATCGGCAAGAAATACGAGCCTCGCCTCGCTGACACGCTGAGCACGTTGGAAAACCAGCTGAAGCAGCAGGGCAAGGCCTGGTTCAGCAACAACCGTGGCACCTGGGCCTTGGGCTTGCTGTGGGCCCTGCTCGGGAGTGCGGTGATGCTGGTGATGGGCAGCCATGGCGATGATTTCGCCACCGGTATGGCAGGGTTGGTGTTTGGCCTGGGCTTTGGCGTGCCGACGCTGATCATGTTCAACCTGGCGCGGCGGCAGCCGAGCTTGGGCAAGAAACTTCCCTTGTTCTTCGCCGCACTGATGTTCGCCTGGCCGGTGCCGGTGGGGCTGTTGATGATTGCCGAGGCAGCTTCCCTGCCGGTTCTGCTGCTGATCGTGCTGTATGCCGCGTTGGTGGTGGTTTTCTATTACCTGATGCCGGCCCCGACCCTGGAAGGGCGGCGCCTGCTCGATGCGCTGGAAGGCTACCGCGACTATCTGCAACTGGCCGAGAGCGACGTTCTGGCGCTGGCGGGTGATGCGCCGGCGATGAGCATCGCCCTGTACGAACGCCATCTGCCCTTCGCAATGGCCCTGGGCGTCGAGGACAAGTGGAGCGCGCGCTTCAGCGCGGCACTGGCCAGCGGCCTGATCGACCCCGAGCAGCGCGATTATCAACCGACCTGGTATCACAGTCGCAGTAGCTACAGTTCCCCGCAGGCGATGAGCAGTGCCCTGGCGGCCGGCCTCAGCAGCGTTACGGCGTTGGCGTCGACGCCCCCGCAGTCGAGCAGCTCTTCGGGCGGCGGTGGTGGTGGATCTTCAGGTGGCGGCTCTTCCGGCGGTGGCGGCGGAGGAGGCGGCGGCGGGGGGTGGTAGTACAGCCTCAATCGCGCCGATATCGCAGCGGCAAGCCCTGGCAATCGTCTTGCACCTGGCCGGCGTGCCAGGCCAGTTGCCCGGAGACGAAGGTGCTGCGCACAGCATGACGGAAGCTGCGGCCCTGGAACGGCGTCCAGCCGCAGTGGGCGAGGATCGGGTCGGCCGCCACCGGGCGTGGCTCGGTCAGGCGTTCGACCAGGGTCAGGTCGGCCCAGTAGCCTTCGCGCAGGTAGCCGCGCTGCTCGATGGCGAAACGTTCGGCTACGGCGTGGCTGGTCTTTTCCACCAGCAGGGGCAGTGGCAGCAGGCTGTCGGCTACCAGCTCCAGCAGTGACGGCAGGGCGTGCTGTACCAGCGGCAGGCCGGATGGCGCCTGCATATAGGGGCGCTGCTTTTCCTCCCAGGTATGCGGCGCATGATCGGTGCCGATGATGTCCAGCCGGCCACACAATAGCGCCTGGCGCAGGGCGTCACGGTCGGCCTGGGACTTGATCGCCGGGTTGCATTTGATCAGGTGGCCGAGCGCTGCGTAGTCGCGCTCATCGAAGTACAGATGATGGGCACAGACCTCCGCGGTGATCTGCTTGCCGGCCAGCGGGCCAGACTGGAACAGGCTCAGCTCGCGGGCTGTGGTCAGGTGCAGCACATGCAGGCGTGTGCCGTAGCGACGCGCCAGGCTCACGGCCAGGCTGGAGGACTGGTAGCAGGCCTCGGCGTCGCGAATCAGCGGGTGCTGTTCTGCGGGAATCTCATCGCCATATTGCGCCTGCCACTGCGCCTCGCGTTCGCGGATGCGCGGGGTGTATTCGCAGTGGGTGAGCAAAATGGTCGGGCAGTCGCGGAACAGCCGTTCCAGCGCCGGCAGGTCGTCGACCAGCATGTTGCCGGTGCTGGCACCCATGAACACCTTCACCGCCGCTACGCGGTTAGGGTCGAGCGCGGCGACGGTGTCGAGGTTGTCGTAGCTGACGCCGAAGTGGAAGCCGTAGTTGACCTTCGAGCAGCTGGCGGCGCGTTGTTCCTTGGCCGCCAGGGCTTCCAGCGTCAGGGTTGGCGGGTTGGTGTTGGGCATGTCCATGACGCTGGTGATACCGCCGGCCACCGCCGCCCGCGATTCCGTGGCAAAGCTACCCTTGTGCGGCGCGCCGGGGTCGCGAAAGTGCACCTGGTCATCGATCATGCCCGGCAGCAGGTACTGCCCGGCGGCGTCGAGCAGGTCCTCGCCGGGCTGGTGGGCGAGGCTGCTGGCGATGGCGTCGATGCGTCCATGGCGGATGCGTAGGTCGGCCTCGAACACGCGGCCCTCGTTGACCAGGCGGGCGTTACGGATCAGCACGGTCAGAACTCGTTCTGCAGGGCTTTGTAGCCCCGCACCAGGTCGATGTTGGTGCGGGCCACGTCCTCGGAGAACTCGCTGGCCGAGACGCTGACGCGCGGCAGGCTGGCCAGGTCAGTCTTCGGTCCGATGCGTTGGGTGGAGGTGACGTGGAAGCCTGCCGGCAGGTCGCAACCGTCGACCACGGCGTTGTGCCGCACCACGCAGCCATCGCCGACGGCGCAGTTGAACAGCACGCTGTTGAAACCGATGAACACGCGATTACCGACGCTGCATGGGCCGTGGATGATCGAGCGATGGGCGATGGATGTGTGCTCGCCGATGGTCACCGCTGCGCCGGACTTGGAGTGGATCACCACGCCGTCCTGGATGTTGGAGTTGGCGCCGATGACGATGGGCTGCATGTCGCCGCTGGCGTCCACCTCGTCGGCGCGGATCACCGCGTAGGGGCCGACGAAGACGTTGTCATGGATGATCACCTTGCCGCAGATGATGGCGGTCTTGTCGACATAGGCGGATTCGGCGATGACCGGCAGGTGGCCGGACGGATTCTTGCGGATCATGGTCGCTCCTTGGGCGAGGGTTCGGGCACCGGGTCGTAGCCGCCCGGATGCCAGGGGTGACAGCGCAGCAGCCGGCGCAGGCTCAGCCACAGGCCGCGTAGCAGGCCGTGCTTTTCCAGGGCTTCGACGGCGTAGTGCGAGCAACTGGGGTGAAAGCGGCAGCGCGGCCCGAGTAGCGGGCTGATCAGATACTGGTAGAAACGCACCAGGGCGATGGCCAGACGCTTCATGCTGGGCCGCTCACGGCCACGCGCAGCTGTTCGCCGTCGAGATCGTTGTAGAAACAGTTGGGTCGGCCGGTATGGCAGGCCGGGCCGAGTTGCTCGACCTTGATCAGCAGGGCGTCGCCGTCACAATCGAGGTGCGCGCTGAGCAAGCGCTGGCGATGGCCGCTGGTTTCGCCCTTGCGCCACAGTTGTTGGCGCGAGCGCGACCAGTAGCAGACCTGGCCGCTGGCCAGGGTTTCCTGCAGCGCGCTGCGATTCATCCAGGCCAGCATCAGCACCTCGCCGCTGTCGTGGCGCTGGGCGATCACCGGGATCAGCCCGGCGTCGTTCCAGGCGATGGCCTCCAGGGCCTCACTCAGCGCCACGGTGTGGCCGGCGTCGGCGGATTCCAGCTGCAACCAGAAGGCGTCGGCAGTCATGGCTCAGCTCCAGTTCCAGCGGCTTTGTGCCACTGCGTCGTGGGCGTGCAGGCTTTCCGCGTGTACGACCTTGAGGTGGAAGCCGCTGGCTTGCGGCAATTGGCACAGGGCGCGGTGCAGGCGGCGTGCGGCGTCTTCGCAGAACATCAGGTTCTGCCCGTTGGCGAGGGCGAAGGCCTGTTCGTCAGCGCGCTTCACCGCGGTCTGTACCGGCGTGCCGAGGGCCTGTTCGGCGCTGTCGATCAACTCCAGTACGGGCAGTTCGACGCAGCCCGGTGCCAGGCGCAATTGCAGGGTCGCCGTGCTGCGCTGGCTGTGCGGGGTGGCGACGATACCCTGAGTCGAACCGAGCCAGTCGAGCACGCTGGAGTAATCCACCTGCTGATCGGGAAAGTCCCAGGCGAAGCGTTGCTGGATCAACTGCCGTGCCAGCGCTGCCGAGCAAGGGCAGGTGGACGAGTAGCTGACCTCGACCTGCAATTCGATGTTCACGCCACGGCCGTCCTGCCGGGCGCGCAGTTCGAAGGGGTAGCCCTTCCAACCACTCAACGGGCTGACCAGCGCCGGACGCTTGAGTGGCACCTCGCCGCGCAGCGTCAGGGTGGCGCTGTCGGACAGCTCCTGGTGGCTGCTCAGGCAGTCGTCCAGCACCTGCAGCACTGCCGGCACGTTCAATGGCTGATGCACTAGACGCTGCGCCGCCAGGTACAGGCGCGACATGTGGATGCCGCGCGCGCCGGCATCTTCGAGGCTCACGCCGATATCGACGCTGGCGGTCACGGCGGCGTCCGCCAAACGAATGGGCAGGGCGATGCCGGCCATGCCGACCCAGTCCAGCGGCAGGTCATGGTGGGTGGCTTGGGCGGCAATATCCGGCAGAGGCTGTTCGTTCATCGTAAATCCGTGGGTGGCGATCAGAAATAAATGTTATGTTATAACAATTAAAACAAGCCAGCCGATTTGCCATGACCTTGACCGCGACTACCGAAGCCGAACTGCTGGCTCAGCCAGCCGACGACTACATGAACGACGCCCAGCAGCAGTTCTTTCGCGAGCTGCTGCTAACCCAGCGAGCCGAGTTGCAGGCGCGCATCGAGGAGGAATTCACCGAGCTGCGCCAACCCGAGATCAGCAGCGATGTCGCCGATATCGGCGCCGCCGAGGAGCAGCGCCAGTGGCAGCTGCGCCTGCTGGAGCGGGAAAAGAAGCTGCTGGACAAGATCGACCAGGCGCTCGAACGCCTGGCGCGTGGCGAATACGGCTGGTGCGCCGAGACCGGCGAACCCATCGGCCTCAAGCGCCTGCTGCTGCGCCCCACCGCGACCCTGAGCATCGAAGCCAAGGAGCGTCAGGAGCAGCGCGAAAAACATCAGCGTGACCGTGACTGAACGAGGAACACCCCCATGAATCAGCGTCTACCCGTTACCGTGCTGTCCGGCTTTCTTGGCGCCGGCAAGAGCACCCTGCTCAACCATGTGCTGAAGAACCGCGAAGGCCGCAAGGTCGCGGTAATCGTCAACGACATGAGCGAAATCAACATCGACGGTGCCACCGTCCAGCAAGACGTCAGCCTCAACCGCGCCGAAGAGAAGCTGGTGGAGATGAGCAACGGCTGCATCTGCTGCACCCTGCGTGAAGACCTGCTCGACGAGGTCAGCCGTCTGGCCAGCGAAGGCCGCTTCGACTATCTGCTGATCGAATCCACCGGCATCAGCGAACCGCTGCCGGTGGCCGAAACCTTCACTTTTCGCGACGAGCAGGGCCGCAGCCTGTCCGACCTGGCGCGACTGGACACCATGGTCACGGTGGTCGACGGAGTGAACTTCCTGCGCGATTTCCATGAGGCAGACAGCCTGGCCAGCCGTGGCGAAACCCTCGGCGAGGAGGACGAGCGTTCGATCACCGACCTGCTGATCGAGCAGGTGGAGTTCGCTGACGTCATCCTCATCAGCAAGATCGACCTGATCAGCCAGGCCGAGCGCGAGGAGCTGATGGCCATCCTCCGTGGGCTCAACACCCACGCCGACATCCAGGCCATGAGCATGGGCCAGATCGCCCTGGACAAGATCCTCGACACTGGCCGCTTCGACTTCGACCGCGCCTCGCAGGCACCGGGCTGGCTCAAGGAGCTGCGCGGCGAGCACGTGCCGGAAACCGAGGAATACGGCATCGCCTCCAGCGCTTACCGCGCGCGCCGGCCGTTCCATCCGCAGCGCTTCTTCGACTTCCTCTCGCAGGAATGGCGCAACGGTCGTCTGCTGCGCTCCAAGGGCTTTTTCTGGCTGGCCAGCAAATACCAGGAGGCCGGCAGTTGGTCGCAGGCCGGTGGGCTGATGCGCCACGGCCTGGCCGGGCGCTGGTGGCGCTTCGTGCCCAAGCAGCACTGGCCGCAGGACGAAGAAGGCCTGCAGACGATCATGCAGCACTGGAGTGCCGAGGTTGGCGACTGCCGCCAGGAGCTGGTGTTCATCGGCCAGAACATCGACTTCCCGCAGTTGGTACGTGAGCTGGACGACTGCCTACTGACCGACGCGGAAATGGCCGGCGGCCCGGATGCCTGGCGCCTGCTCGCTGACCCCTTCGGTGCCTGGCAGCAGGAGGCCGCCTGATGTTCGCCCTGCAGTTGCCGAACCTTTCCCGGCAGGTGCTGGGCGAGGATATCCAGGTGCTGGGCGAGGTGCTGCACGACGGCGTCAATCTGGCCGTCTGGCAGCGTCGCCTGCCGGCGCAGATCGCCGACTTCGCCGACGCGTTGTTGGCGCAAGGTGAGCCGCTGGCACAGTCCATGACCCTGGAGCTGCCGCGTGCGGACAGCGAGCCAAATGTCGATGGCCTGGTGGCGCAGTACGCCGATCTGCCGGGCCAGGCGGCCTTTCTCGCCGACGTGGCGTGGCTGGTGCGCGCCTATGCCTGCCTGCTCGACGCGCAGCGCATCGGCCTGCGCCTGCGCGCGCTGGATAAGGCCATGTGCCCGCGCTTTCACGTCGACCATGTGCCGGTGCGGCTGATCACCAGCTATGCCGGTGTCGGCAGCGATTGGCTGGAGGAGGGCGTGATGCCGCGCAGCAAGCTCGGTCAGCCGGGTGCCGAGCCGCAGGACGAGGCGTTGATCCAGCGCCTCGACAGCGGCCATGTGGCGCTGGCCAAGGGCGAGAAATGGCATGGCAATGAGGGGCGCGGCTTGATCCACCGCTCGCCGCAGCCGCCGGTGGGTGAGCGACGTCTGTTGTTGACCCTGGATTGGCTAGCCTGAGTATCGCCCGCAAGCAGGCTCCTACAGGGGCGTTACGTAGGCTGCAGTACGCCAGCGTCCCGGATTGCATCCGGGTTATTCGCCAGCCTTAGCAGTGCCCGCAGGCAACAGTAGGAGCCCCGCCTCGGGGCGAAGCGGCCGTGGTTGTTCAGGAAGAATTGCGGTGTGAACACCATTCGCCGCGGGGCGCGGCTCCTACGAGACGCCATCCACTGCAATGGGGCATCACCAAAAAATAGGCCGGAGCGACTGCCCCGGCCTTAAGCACCAAGAGATCATGTCGACGCGTGACTCGACATGAGGGTTACGTGAGGTACCCGCAGTCATTAGGCGCTTGTTGGATGACGCTTTGATGTCAGGGCTTGATCCATGTGCCCTGATATTGCGTGGTGCAGGCTGGCTCCAGGTACAACGCGTCGCTGGCCACGCCGTAGTAGTGGATATCCTGCAGGTACATACCGCTACCGGCCCGCGCGTTCTGGCAGACGCCGTGGGCACCCTTGGGGCACTGCTCGACGAACTCCACCTCGACCGTCTGGCCTTGCAACTGTGGCTGGCAGAAACCGTCGCGAAACAGTGTGGCTGGGATGTTGCGATTTTCCTGGCAGACCTTCACGTCCAGGCGTTCGGCCTGGCTATGCACCACGCAGGCTTCGGCCAGGGCCAGGCCCGGCAGCAGGGAAAACAGCAACAGCCATGCACGCATCGTTTCGACTCCCGAAAAACTGCCGGCGAATCTAACATGCTGCTTCTTTGCAGTCTGTGCTGGCACTTGTCTGGCGAACCACCGAACATAAATTCATGCTCAGTCAAATCCCCACCCACCTCATCGCCGGCCCGCTCGGCGCCGGCAAGACCACGCTGATCCGTCATCTGCTGGCGCAAAAACCAGCGGGCGAGCGCTGGGCGGTGCTGATCAACGAATTCGGCCAGATCGGTCTGGACGCCGCCTTGCTCGAGCAAGGCGACGACGGTATCGCCATGGCCGAAGTGGCCGGCGGCTGCCTGTGCTGCGTCAACGGTGCGCCGTTTCAGGTGGGTCTTGGCCGCCTGCTGCGCAAGGCCAGGCCTGATCGCCTGCTGATCGAGCCATCCGGCTTGGGGCATCCGGCGCAGTTGCTGGCGCAGTTGCGTCAGCCGCCCTGGCTAGGCGTGCTGGCCGTGCAACCGGCACTGATGGTGCTGGATGCTGCCGCACTGGCTAGCGGTCAGCCGCTGCCGGACGTACAGCGTCAGGCGCTGGGTGAGGCGGGTCTGCTGTTGTTGAACAAGAGCGAGTCTCTGGACGAGGCGAGCCGGGCGCGAATCGCCGCGAGCCTGCCGCCCGTGCCGATGTACTGGACCGCGCAGGGCCGGCTAGACCTGGCCTTGCTGCCGGGCCTGGCGGCGCAGGCTTCGCCCGTCAAGGCGAGTGCCGAGTTACCCACAGCTGCACCCGGCCTGGCGCAGATCTGGCGCAATGCCGCCGAGCCGATCTGCCTGGTGCAGGACCAGCCCGAAGGCTGGAGCATTGGCTGGCGCTGGCACCCGAGCCAGTGCTTCGACCTTGAGCAGGTCAGTCGCTGGCTGCAGAACCTTGGTTGGCGCAGGGCCAAGGCCGTGCTGCACAGCGATGAAGGCTGGCAGTCGCTGAATGCCTTGCAGGGGCAGGCGCTACAGGCCTGGCCCCCCAGCGAATGGCGCAAGGACTCACGGCTGGAGTTGATCTTCGATCAGGCGCAGGACGCCGAAACGCTAAGCGCCTCGTTCGCTGCGTGCCGAATCCCAGCTGTGGGCTGATAAACTCGCCGCGCTCTCGTCGCTGTGGATAACCTTCATGCAACTGCTGCCCTGGTCTCACGACACCTCTGCCGGCTTCACCCTGCGCGGCTGGCACACGCCGCCGTCGGGCAAGCCGTTGCTGCATTTCCTGCACGGCAATGGCTATTGCGGGCGCGTCTATACGCCGATGCTGGCCGCGTTGGCCGAGGACTTCGACCTCTGGCTGTGCGATGTACAGGGCCATGGCGACAGTGATCATGGCGGGCGCTTCCATGGCTGGAACCGCAGCGCCGAGCTGGCGGTGGAGGCGTTCGAGGCGTTGAGCGGGCCGTTCGGCGATGTGCCGCGCTTCGCCCTCGGGCACAGCTTCGGCGGCGTGCTTACCAGCCTGATTCTGGCGCGCCATCCCGAGCTGTTCCAGCGTGCGGTGTTGCTCGACCCGGTGCTGTTCAGCCCGGCGATGATCGGGGTGATGGCATTGTCCGACGTGGTCGGCCTGGCGCAGCGCACCGGCATGGCGAAGAAGGCGCACAAGCGCCGCCGGCAATGGACTGACCGCGCCAGTGCGCACGCCGCGCTACATGGCCGTGGCATGTTCCGTGGTTGGGACGAGGCAGCGTTCGACGCCTACATCGAGCATGCGCTGAAGGATGTCGAGGGCGGCGTCGAGCTCAAGTGCCGGCCAAGCCGTGAGGCAGATATCTTCGGCTCCTTCCCGCGGCGCTTGTGGCCATCGCTGGCCAAGGTGACGACGCCGACCGAGGTGATTCACGGTGTGCACACCTATCCCTTCGTTGCCAAGTCCGTGGCGCGCTGGTGCGCGGGCAACGCCCATGTGCGCAGTCAGGTGGTGCCAGGTGGGCACTGTTTCATGCAGGAGCAGCCGGCGGACAGCGCCGAGCGCGTGGCTGCTTTCCTGCTGCAGCGCGGCTGAATCGGGCAGGCGCTATTGCGCCTTGCGCCGCCAGTCTTCCAGGCGAATGACGTTGCCTGGTTGTTGCACTGCAACCGGTTCGGGCTGCGGTTCCAATATCGGGTGGGGCTGCAGTTCTATGCGGCCGAGGTGTGGGCCGAACATGCTGATATGTCCGCGCAGTCGTTGCTCGCCGGTGACGGTGAACTCGAAGTCATAGAGTCGCGCCAGGCGACGATGGCCTTTGGCATCACGCTGGATGGCCAGACGACGCAATGCCACGGCGCCATCGAGCAGCTCCACGTCGAGCTTGGCGCAGTGCTGCTTGGCGAAGGCCAGCGCACGCTCGCGAATACCGTGGCCGCGCCATAGCCAGGCGCAGGCAGCGGCGAACAGCATCAGCAGGAACACATCGAACAGGTTGATCATGGCGACTCCAGCTTCGGGAGACAGAGCTTAGCTTATCTGCCAGGTGCTTCTCAGCACAGTGGCTTGCCCATGCGTCGGCTCTGCATTAGCGTTCGCTCTCTTCAGATGAAAAGGACGTCACCATGCATTGCCCCGCCTGCCGTACGACTCGCCTGCAACCGGCAAAACTCGAAGATGGCCTGCTCGGCCATGGCTGCGCACAGTGCCAAGGCACGCTGGTCAGCCTGCTGCACTACCGCGACTGGGCCGAGCGTCAACCAGCACAAGAGACACCAAGCGAACTGGCCGCCGAGGCCGAAGTGGGTGAAACCAGCCATGCCCTGAGTTGCCCCAAGTGCGCCAAGCTGATGAGCAAGTTTCAGATCAGCGGCACTCGTGCCAATCGTCTCGACCTGTGCGGCACGTGCGATGAAGCCTGGCTGGACAGCGGCGAATGGCAACTGCTCAAGGCCCTGGAGCTGAGCCAGCGCATGCCGGCGATTTTCACCGACGCCTGGCAGCGCCAGGTACGGCAGGAGGCCAGCGAACAGGCCCGGCGCGAGCGCTTTAGCCGCATCGCCGGCGAAGAGGCCATCGCCCGCGCCGACGAAATTCGTAGCTGGCTCAAGGATCACCCGCAGCGCCGCGAGCTGTTGTTCTATATCGGTCACGACTGAGGCGCGAGGCGCCATCGGCGGCGGGTTGCACCTGTCCTACGCTTCGGCGTTCTTCTCTTCGCTCAACGCCTGATAGCGCTGTTGCAACTCCTCGCGAATCTGCCGGCGCTGTTTGGCCTGGCGCTGGCGGCGCAGGCCGTCGGCGGTGTCCGGTTGCAGTTCGGGAATCGGCGCCGGGCGGCCATTGGCATCGACCGCGACCATGGTGAAGAAGCAGCTGTTGGTGTGGCGCACCGAGCGCTCGCGGATGTTCTCGGTGATGACCTTGATGCCGATTTCCATCGACGTGCGGCCTGTGTGGTTGACCGAGGCGAGGAAAGTGACCAGTTCACCGACGTGCACCGGTTCACGGAACATCACCTGATCCACCGATAGGGTCACCACGTAGCAGCCGGCGTAGCGGCTGGCACAGGCGTAGGCGACTTCGTCGAGGTACTTGAGCAGCGTACCGCCGTGGACATTTCCGGAGAAATTGGCCATATCCGGTGTCATCAGTACGGTCATCGTCAGTTGCGCGGTTCCGGCTTCCATCGTCGCTCCGAGTACGTGTGGGGCTTATGAGAGTAAGGCCTGCTGGTGCTATGCAAGATACACACTCACTATTGCAAGGATGCCATCCATGCTGATTCGCTCGAAATTTCTGCTCCTGGCCCTGCTAGGGCTCGCCGGTGCCGTGCAGGCGACCGAAGAATGCGCCACAGCGGTGCAGTGCAACCAGGTCGGCAGCGCGGCCTATCAGGACGGCCGCTTCAAGCAAGCCATCGAAGCGTTCGAACGTCAGTTACGACGCGTCGAGGATGGCGATACGGCACAGTTGGAGTTGGCACTGAACAATCTCATCCTAACTAACCTGCGCTCCGGCCAGACCGGCATGGCGCGCGCCTGGTTAGGCGTGGCGCTGGACAACAACCTCAGCGGCTCCTCGACTCGCCTGCACCTGACCAAGGTAGCCGATGCGCTGGATTACCAGACCCTCGCTGCCAGCCCGACCGGACGCTACCTGCGTTACGGCGGCCAGGCAGTATGGAGCGAACTGCTGATCAGCGAGGACAGCAATGGCGGTTATCTCGCCAGTTTCTCGCCCGTGCGCGCCGGTGCTCGGGTCGAGGAGTACGGCCCGGCTGCGATTGGCGAGCTGGATGGCAAGTTGGTCGGCGACGAGGTGCAGATGCGCCTGCAGGACGCCGGCCTGGGCAACGATTGCGCAGTGCAACTGCTGCGTGAAGGCATCGAGCTGCGCGTGCAGGAGGTATTCGCCGAGGGCTGCCAGGATTACGGCGGCATGGGCATCAGCGTCGGTGGTCGTTACATCAAGGTCAGCCCATGAGGCCTGGGCAGGTTGCTGTCCTGATCATGTGCTTGTCGGCGCTGCTCCTCGTGGGCGGCTACGCCTGGCTGCGTGACGAGCCGCCTGGCGCCCAGGTGCAGGACTGGCAGCAGCAGGTGCAGGCGGCAACGGGCGAAAGCCGCGCGTACCTTTTCCTCAACGGAATCGATGCCCCTTTCGATGAGCAGCCCGCGGCACTGGGTGAGGCCCGTCTGCAACACTACGAGCGCTGGCACGCCGGGCGCGGTGTGACCGATAGCGATTATTCGGGGCCGAGCGTTGCCAGCCTGCCGTTTCCAGAAGGGCGACTGTTCTGCCGAATCGAGGCGCCCGGCTGCTTCGACAGCCTGCTGGAACAGGCCGACCTGGGGAGCCGTATCGCCCCGGATTGGTTCGCTCTGCAGCGGCGCTACTGGGATTTTCTCAACATGGATGACTACCGCACGCTGACTTCGGTGAGCCTCGCCGAGCCGCTACCGCGCCTGACTTATGTCTACGCGGGCCAGCGGGTGCATGATCTGCTCATGTTGCAAATGGCCCGCGATGGCCAGGGCGATGTGGCGCAAGGAGGGTTGCGCGAGGAGCTCAGGCTACTGCGCCAGCAACTGGTGCGCGCGGACAACCTGGTGCTGAAGATGCTGCTGGGGCGGCTGATCAGCGACAACCTGGAGTGGCAGGTTCGTCTCTATCGCCGTGGGTTGATCCCGCGCCCGTCGGTTCCGGAGCCCTTCAGCGCGGCCGAGCGCTCGCTGCTCAAGCCCATGCAGCGCGAGTTCTACGGTATCGCGCAGATGTATGCGCAGCTGCCGGATAGCGTCTCCGGCCGGGAATCCCTTGGGCTGCTGCTGTTTTTCCGACCGCAGATGACCATCAATGCCAGCCTGACGCCATATGTGCGAGCCGTGGAATTGTCGCAGCTGGAGCCGCATGCGTTCGCCGCCGCGCTGCAGGAGCCGGCTCCCGGACCGGCCTCGGTTGGCGGCATACGCAACCGGGCTGGCAACATCCTGCTGGCTATCGCCGGCCCGAACATGCGCCTGTATGCCGGGCGCTTGCATGACCTGGAGGCCAAGCGCCGCTTGTTGGCCGTGGCGGTGAGCCTGCCTCCGGGGCCTTTCGATGACGAGCAGCTGGCCAACATGCCGGATGCCCGCAACCCATACCATCCGACACAGCTGGCCGAGCCCGATGGACGCGGCCAGCTGTGTTTCGACGGCCCGCACGAGGCGGGATTCAATGGGCGCTGCATGCCGCTGTAGATAAGGATATGCGGCAGGGCTCGCCGCCAACTTATCGTCCGCGACGATCAGGCGTGAGTCAGGTACCAGCGCCAGTCCTGCTCGCCCACCTCTCCCATGAACTGTCGGTACTCGGCCCATTTGATCGCCAGGAACACCTTGAGGAAATCCTCGCCGAGCGCTTCGCGTGCCCAGCTTGAATCCTCAAGATTGCGCAGTGCAGTGAGCCAGTCGGTGGGTAGGGTTTCGCGGGCCTGTTCGTAGCCGTTGCCGACGATGGCCACCCCGGGGTCGATCTGCTCGCGGATGCCCTTGTGAATGCCGGCGAGGATCGCCGCCGCAGCCAGGTACGGGTTGGCGTCGGCGCCGCAGATGCGGTGCTCGACATGGCGACTATTGGCCGGCCCGCCGGGAACGCGGAATGACACGGTGCGGTTGTTCACCCCCCAGCTCTTGGCCAGCGGCGCGTAGCTGTTGGCCTGGAAGCGACGGAAGGAGTTGGCGTTGGGGCAGAAGATCGCCAGGGCATCGTTGAGCGTGGCCATCATGCCGCCGATGGCGTGGCGCAACAGTGGAGTGCCGTGGGGATCTTCGCTGGCCATCAGGTTGTTGCCCTCGGCATCGGCCAGCGACACGTGCATATGTAGGCCGCTGCCAGCCAGGTCGCCGAACGGCTTGGCCATGAAGCAGGCCTGCAAGCCGTGTTTGTTGGCCACGCCCTTGACCAGGCGCTTGTAGCGTACGCCTTCGTCTACCGCCTGCAGTGCATCGAAACGGTGCTCCAGGGTCAGCTCTAGCTGGCCGGGGGCGTATTCGGAGATCGCCGTGCGCACGGGCAAACCCTGGACTTCGCAGGCGGCGTAGAGGTCGTCGAGGAAGGGCTGCATCTGCTCCAGCTCATACACGCCGTAGACCTGCGGCGCCTGCGGGCGTACGCCATTCATCTGCACGGCGGGCTGCGGGCGACCATTGGCGTCGCGCTGCTTGTCCAGCAGGTAGAACTCCAGCTCCACCGCCATCACCGGGTGATAGCCGTCGGCCTTGAGCGCCTCGATGGCGCGCACCAGCACATGGCGCGGGTCGCCCGGCGTGGCCGGCAGACCCTGGGTCGGGTGCATGCTCACCTGTAGCTGGCCGGTAGGCACCGCGCGCCAGGGTTGCAGGGTCAGGCTGCCAGGCAGCGGGTAGGTCCAGCAGTCGGCGTCGGCCACTTCCCAGACCAGGCCGCTTTCCTCGACGTCCTCGCCCTGGATGGTCAGCGACAGGATCGAGCTGGGCAGCGGTCGGCCGTTTTCGTAGATGGCCAGCAGCTCGTCGCGATGCAGCAGCTTGCCGCGCGGGATGCCGTTGGCGTCGATCAGCATCAGCTCGATGCTGCGGACCTCGGGGTGGGCGGCGAGAAAGTCGCGGGCTTCCTGCGGGTTGGCGAATTGCATGGTGATTCTCGTAGAAGGTTGTGGGGCGCAGCTCATCTTGTGGGAGGGGCTTCAGCCGCGATTGTCGCCGCTGAAGCGCCTCCCACAGGGATCACTCGCGGGCGCCGGGTATGGCCAGCAGCTCGGTGAGGGCTTGATCGAGCATGGTGATCAGCTTGTCCACATCCTGCGCTGTGGTGCTCGGGCAGCACAGGGTCATGTTGTGGAATGGCGTGATCAGGATGCCGCGGTTGATCAGGTACAGGTGCAGGGCCATTTGCAGCTCGTCATGGAACGCCGCTTCGGCCTCGGCGCCGGTGCGTGGCGGCGTGGCGCAGAACTGGAATTCGCAACGCGCGCCCAGCTCGGTCACCGACCACTTGAGGCCGTGCTTGTCGATCAGCTGACGGAAGCCCTCTGCCAGACGCGCCGCCAGCGGCAGCATGTGGTCGTAGGCCGTCTGAGTCATCACCTGTTCCAGGTTTGCGCGCATGCAGTGCATGGCCAGGGCGTTGGCCGACAGGGTGGTGCCCATGCCGCTGTGGCCGTGACCGTGGCTTGCCTCGCTGGCGCGCTGACGCGCCTGGGTCATGGCGCCTGCCATCTCTGCGCTGCAACCGAAGATGCCGCAAGGCACGCCCCCGGCGATCGGCTTGCCGACCACGAAGAAGTCCGGGTCCAGGCCCCACAGGCGTGTGCAGCCACCGATATCGGTGGAGATGGTGTGGGTTTCGTCGATGATCAGCAAGCTGCCGTACTTACGCGTCAACTCGCGGCATTTCTGCATGAAGCCTGGATCGGGCAGGACCATGCCGATGTTGGTCATCGCCGGTTCGCAGAGCAGGGCGCAGACGTCACCCTGAGCCAACGCCGCCTCCAGCGCTGCGACATCGTTGAAGGGAATGGCGCGGCTGTGCTCGGTCAGGTCATAGGCCTGGCCGACCAGACCGGAGCGGTGCACGGTCTTGCCGTCGCGCTCGCGCACCATCACGTCGTCGACAGTGCCGTGGTAGCAGCCGTCGAACACCAGCAGGGTTTTGCGCCCGGTGATGGCGCGCGCCCAGCGCAGCACGTAGCGGTTGGAGTCGGTGGCGGTGGCGGTCACCTGCCAGTAGGGCAGGCCGAAACGCTGGGCCAGCAGCTCTCCGCAGACCACGGCGTCCTCGCCCGGCAACATGGTAGTCAGGCCGTTATTCGCTTGTTCGGCGAGGGCGCGGGCCACCGGATCGGGCGAGTGGCCGAACATGGTGCCGGTGTCACCCAGGCAGAAGTCGATGTACTCGTGACCGTCCACATCGAAGAAACGTGCGCCCTTGGCTCGCTCGACGAACAGCGGTACCGGCGTCGACCAGTCGGCCATCCAGTGCATCGGCACGCCGCCGTACAGCGAGTGGCGGGCGCGCTCGGCCAGGGCCACGGACTTCGGATTGCGGGACAGGAACCGCTCGCGCTCGGTTGCGACGAAACGGTCAACGGCGACTTGTCTGATGCCACTGGCGGTGGTCATGGGGCATACCTCGATTGAATGCTGTCGGCATGATATTTTGTGATCACAAAATAGTAAATGGTTAGATATTATCCGGTTAAATAGGCTTTAAATTGGTATTTGTGATCACGAAAAAATACAAGCTCAGCCGTTTTTCACACAAAATCAATTCCTGGCGTAGACTCGCCGCATCTTCAATCGGAGCCTCCCATGCGTGACTGTAGCCTGACCCTTGCCCAACTGCCGGCGCCACCGATAGAGGTGGAGCATGGCTGACAATCTGCAGGAACAGCTGTATCAAAACATCCGCTCAGGCCTGCTGGTCGGACGTTTCCAACCTGGGGAGCGATTGAAGATCCGCGACTTGGCCACCGAATGGGGTACCAGCCCGATGCCGGTTCGTGCGGCCCTGCAGCGGCTGGTGGCCGAGGGCGCGCTGGAGGGCGAGCAGCAGCGCTCGGTGCGCGTCCCGTCGATGACCCGCGAGCGCTACGAAAACATCTTTCAGGTGCGCCTGGCGCTGGAAGGCCTGGCAGTGGAGCTGGCCACGCCGCGCCTGGACAGCCGCGACCTGGCCTTGCTGCGTGACTGCGTGCAGCGCATGGACGCCGCCATCGAGCAGCGCCAGGTGCAGGACTACCTCAACGCCAACAGCCAGTTTCACCTGCACCTGTACGGCGCGTGTGGCAACCCCGTTTTGCTGCGTTCGATCGAGTCGCTATGGCTGCAGATCGGCCCCTTCTTCAACCGCCTGTTCACCGGCGCCGACCTGTCGCTGCGGCTCAATGACTTTCATGAAGACGCCTTTGCCGCTATCGAAGCCGGCGACGCCAAGGGCGCGCGTCAGGCCATGGAACAGGATCTGCTTTACTTCGCGCGTTTTCTGCTCAACCTGCTGGCGTTGGAGCAGGGCGAGGTGTGAGGGCGCTGCTCGCGTAACTCGCTTGATGAGGCTCGCGGTTGAAGCCCCTCCCACGGGGCTGAGTCGCGGCTACACATCGTGGGAGGCGCTTCAGCGGCGACGGCGTTCGAGAAGCCGATAGTCCGTAGGGCGCACCCTAGGGCGAAGGCTTGATCAGCTTTCCAGCCAGACGTCACGGCACCAGTGCCAGACCGAGTCCCAGCTTTCGTCGGTCAGCTCGCCTTCGTCGCCATCCCACAGCCAGACCTGGCCTTCCACGTCCACCGCGTAGTAGTCGCGGCCGTCCTGGCACAGTGGCACCAGATCGCGCGGCAGGCCGAGATCCCAGGCCACCGAGGCGACTTCCGGCAGGTAGGTGTGCGATTGCGGATCACTGGCGGTCACCGGCTCCAGGCGGCCGTAAACCACATCACTGACCTTGAGCAGGTATTCGCGCAGCTCGAAGGGCAAGTGGATGAGGATCTGCTCCTGAATCTCCACCAGGGTCTCTTCTTCCGGCAGCTCCAGCGGTACCGGTACCGGCTCGTTGAGTTCGCGCAACTGTTCGATGACTTCTTCCACGATAGGGCTCTCCTGATGAAGGGGCAGCTTTATACCCTAGCAGCGGGATTCGGGATATTGCTGAAGCGATCCACAAATAATCGCTTCAGTTGACCGCGCGGGCAATTTCAGCTTGAGCCGACTGGTCTATATCGGCAACATCGACGCCCCGCGAAAAGCCTGGAAGCGTCGCCACATGCAGGATGCATCTTCAACCCCAACCCCAACCCCAACCCCAACCGCGCCGCTCCGCGACCACATCGTTGCGCGTCTGCAAAAGGAGCTGCGCACCCGGCGTTTCGTCGTCGTCAGCCTGATCACCCTCAGCTGGCTGGTCGCGCTGCTGATCGTGGCGTCCCGTGAGGGCCACGGCCTGTTCGACAGCACTCATGCGGTCGTGTACGAGCCCTTCCAACTGCCCGATCTGGGTGCGGGCAAACCGCTTCAGCCTGCTGCATTGGCCGGCACGCTCAATCTTGATGCAGGCTTCGGTAGTTTCTATAGCAACTCCGCCCGACGCGACTGGTTCGAGCTGTTGTTGGCCGCGCGCGGCAGCAACGCGTTGATGCCGGAAAGCATCCTGTCTATCGACAATCTCCGACTGTTCGCCGCGGACGGCACACAGCTATGTGCCCCCAAGTTGCGTCTGGATGCACCGCAGCGGCCAGTGTCGGTCGGCATCGATGCCGACCTGGCGCTGTCGCAGGAGCTCTCCGAATACCCGACGCGCGCCATGCCGGCGCACCGCTTCGAGCTGTTCTGGACGCCGGCATACAGCCCGGCTTGCGCCTACCGGGAGCCAGCCTGGGTGCTGGCTGATGTGCTGCGCAATGTCCCGGTTGCGCAAGAGGAGCTGCTTTGGCTGGCACTTTCCGACGAGCAGAGCGTCATTCGCGTCGGCGATAGCCGTATCACCGCCCGACCGGGCGCCTTGCCAGGCGAGTGGTGGGTCGAGGTTGTCAACCGGGGCGATCAAACCCTGCATTTCAAGCCGGATGACTACCCGGCGCATCAGGCCTGGCATAGCGTGCGCTACGCCCATTCGCCGGGCTATGACAGCGCCTGGGATCGTCAGATGCGGGGCAAGGATTTTCTCGTTGCCGACATGTACCAGTTGCGCTTCGGGGACACGCCGCCGGCGCGCCTGCCGATCAGGCTGTGGAGAGGCAAGGAGGAGCATCTGACGGACGTGCGCTTCTCCACGGACGACCAGCAGCGTAGCGTTCCTTCGCTACCCTCGACCTGGCACTTGCCGCTGGCGCATACCGGCCTCGACATGCCCACGCAACTGCCGATGCAGGCGCAGGGTCGCGAATATCACGAGGTATTTCTGCCCATCTCCCTGAGCGCCGTCTGTCAGTTACGCGTGGTCAGTCCGCAGCAGCCGCTGTTGAGCTGGCGAGCCGTGCAGAGATTGCCTGCTGGCGACTACCGGCGTTATTCGGCGTTGCCAGCAGAGCAGCTCGATAAGGTGCGCTGGGAGCTACAGGGCAGTGATGGTGAGCTGCGCTTCTTGCATGATGTTGAGGTCGAGAGCGAGCTGTCCTGCCCGACCGGCCTGGCCTGGCAGGCGCTGCCCTATAAGACCAGCGAAACGCCCTGGCTGGTTGCCGCTGGCGCTTTGCCGAGTGCGTTGGTGCAGCCCGAGCAGCCGGCGCGCGAATTTTTCGGTCGTTTGCGCTTTCTCGATGCCAATGGTCAAGCGCTGATGCCGGTTGCCCGTTCTGCCGACCTTGATGAGCCGAGCGTCGAGAATTTCCTGTTCCCCGGTGGCCTGTTCAAGTTTCACGGTGAGGTCAGGCGCATTGAGCAGTTGACCACCCTCGGTGCCACGCCGCGCACGGTGCGCTGGACGTATCGCTTCATGCAGCTGGAGGGCAACTGATATGCGTGTGCTTACCCTGGTCCTGATGCTGCTGGCTACTTCCGCAGCCGCCTTCGAGCGCGTGCCTCAGCGCTTGCTGAACGAGCTTGCGCCACCTGCGCTGGATGGCGACGGCTGTGCGCGCAGCGCTAATGAGATTCACAAGGAGATCGTCGACGGCAAGCTGGTCGGCTGCGGTGCGCAAGCCAACGGCCAACGTAGCGGCTACTGGGTCGAGGAAACGAACGGCGGCTTTGTCGTGCATGGCTGGTATCGCGACGGTGAAAGGATGGGAACCTGGCTGGCCCTGACAACTGCCGGCAACCTGGTTGGCGTCTGGCGGCGCGACGCTGCGGGCGCCGCGTATGGCGTTTCCTACGGGCTGGAAAAGGATGGCCGGCTGGCCTGGAAGCAGATTCATATACATGGCCGGCGGGTGTTCAATTGCGAAGGGTGGGAGTGGCCATGTTAGAGATGATGGCGTCGCCCGATTGGGTCCGCTGGGTAAGCCTGGCACTGGTGGTGCTGAGCGCGGCGGTGCTGGTGCCGGGCACCATCCGAGGCTGGGGGGCGACTGCGCTGGCGTTCGGGTTGTTGTGCGCGGTCTTGGCGGTGCTCGCCAGCAGCCACTATCTGCTGTTCATATGGGCGTCGGAAAGTTCTCTGGCGTTGCCTGGGCTGCTGCTGGGGTTGCCGTTGATCTACCTGGGTAGCGTCGCTCTGCTGACTCGTCGGCAACCCCGGCGGCCGCTGGGCGCCGTACTCGTCCTGACGAGCGGTTTACTCCTGCTGCTGGCGGTCGACAGCCAGCAGCTCTGGCCGGCGACCTTCTATCGGCTGCAGGGTGCGCTGATGGGCTACCCGGATCTGGTGCTGCATAGCGACGAAGACCTTGGCCAGTACCTGCCGCCAGCGGGGACGAGGCTGATTTTCAAACTAGCGGACCAGACGCTCTCCTGTGGCTTGCTGAACAACCCTGAGCCGTCGCACGCCTCACTGTCCTACCGCGTTGATTGTCGGAGCTACTACTGGGGGCCGGCAATGCTCGCACCCGAGCATGCCGCCCTCGTCGATCTGTCACCGTTGTATGGGCTGGCTGCACTCTGGAAGGAGGAGTCGCCTGGCAAATTCTCCACCTTCTTGGGGCAGGAGGTGTTCCCCACGGCAATGACCGAATTCGACCTGCTGTGCCCTGCTGATGGTGATTGCCAGGCCGGCAAGCAGGCCATCATGCAGTTGCTGGGATATGAGCGCTGGGCCGACTTTCGGGATGCGCTCGATGCCCAACCCGAGCAGTTGTTGAGGGCTTATAAAACCGTTCGCTATACGGCAAGCGATGAGGCGATCGGCGTGCTCGCCGGGGATGTGCGCGTTCAGCTGGAGGCGCGCGTGGCCGCTATCGTCGCGGTCTATGCCGAGGCGCAGGCGCATAGCCTGACCTTGACTGACCTGGCGCCCAGTTATTCGGGCCAGTCGACTTCCTATTGGCCTATCGAAAACAGTGCCGCGGCCTGGAACGGCCTTGTGCGGAGCTTGCGCCAGCTCCCGGTTTCGGTGCCGGAAATCGGTACGCTGAGCAAGTTGCAGAATGCCGTGCTGATCGCGGCCGAGCGGCAGGAAGGCGGGGTGCGGCTGGTCTACCATACGGCGGTCGGTCGTCATGCTGCCAGCACCTTGGCGATCTTCCTGGTTCCGTTGCTCTGGCTGGTACTGATACTAGGCGTCATGCTCTGGCGTTGCCTGCGCGGCCGGACGCGACCAGACGGTGAACATGCGCACTAGGTTTTATGGAGAGCAAGATGACCATCAGCTGGATCAGCAAGCACCATAGTGAACTCGACGTTCATGAGTTGTACGCCATCCTCGCCCTGCGCACCCAGGTGTTCGTGGTCGAGCAGAACTGCCCCTATCTGGAAACCGATGGCCAGGACCTGGTCGGTGACACCTGCCACCTGCTGGCGCGTGATGAATCTGGGCTGGTGGGCTATCTGCGCTTGCTCGATCCGCAGCGCATGGACGGCGAGGTGGTGATCGGTCGGGTGGTGATCGCCGAGCGGGCGCGCGGCAGCGGGCTGGGCCACCGGCTGATGGAGCGGGCGCTGGTCGAGTGAAGTCAGCGTTGGTCGGGGGTGCCGGTTTATCTATCGGCGCAGGCGCACCTGCAGGGCTACTACGGGCGTTATGGCTTCGAGGCGGTGACCGAGGTGTATCTGGAGGACGACATCCCGCATATCGGCATGCGTCGGGCTGCTAAGGATCTGTCGTGATGGGGACGGGACGTCGCCGCTAAAGCGCCTCCCTCGTCGTAGGAGCGGCTTCAGCCGCGATAACCGGCAAATGCCGCAATAAAAAACCCGGGCAAGCCCGGGTTTTTCTGCGTCGTCGCGATCAGTTCTGGCGAATGCCAGCGATCAGCCAGGGCTGGTTGTCGCCCTGGGCGCGCTCCAGGCGCCAGCTTTCGCTGAACGGCTCGCCCTGGTCGAAGCGCGAGGTCTTCGACACACCGCTGAAGGTCAGGGTGGCGATGGTCTTCTCGGCGTTGTCGTCGACACCATCGAGTTGCACGTCGAGGTTATCGACGTAGGTGGACTGGAAGCCGTCACCCAGCTCGGCGCGCTCGCGCTTGAGAAAGTCCAGCAGTTGCGGAGTGACGAACTCGGCGATCTTGTCCATCTCGTCGGCGTCCCAGTGCTGCTGCAGGTTCATGAAGTGCTCGCGACCGGCGGCGATGAAGCTCTGCTCGTTGAACCAGGCCGGTGCGTTGATCACCGGAGCGGCCGAGGCCAGACGACCACCGAAGATATTGCTGCCAGCGGCCGGGGCGTTGTCGGCGTTCGGCATTTCACGCTGGTACGGCGCACCGGCAGCGGCCATTTGCGGCTGTTGGCGAGCGCGACGGGCAGCGAGGAAGCGGAACAGCAGGAAGGCGATCAGGCCGAAGATCAGCATGTCCATGATCTGCAGGCCTTCGAAACCGTCACCCATGAACATCGAGGCCAGCAGGCCACCCGCGGCCAGACCGGCCAGCGGGCCGAGCCAGCGCGAAGCACCGCTGGCGGCAGCGGCAGGCTGTTGACGACCGGGTGCCTGGGCAGCCGATTGCGCCGGCGGCGTGGCCTGACGGGTCTGGTGGCTGGGCGCGGAGCCGAAGGATTTGCCACCGCCAAAGCGCTTTGCGTGGGCTTCGAAACTGAAGGTCAGTGCCAGGCACAGAACCATGGCGATACTGAGGAAACGCTGCATCACGGTTTTCTCTCTTGTGGAAAAGCTTGGTCGGCATCTTGCCCGTCATGGGGGGGCATGACCAGTGACAGAATGTTTCTGGCTTTTGCCTGCATTAGATGGCGCCGTGCGTGCTCGGTTTGGTACCGAAGCGGCCCCTGGTGCGCATGGCGCACCCTACTGGCGTTGTAGCAGCAGGGGTAGCGGGCCGCAGCGTAGTTGACCACGCAGAAAGGCGCGGAAGGTGGCTGCGTCCTCTTCGGGATGACGCAGCCAATGCACGAAGCTACGCAGGTAGGCGCTGGTGAGCAGGGTTTCTTCGGCGATACGGCGCAGGTGCAGGCTTTGCCGTCCGGCTGCTTCGCGCCACCACTGCACGGTGCGGCTGACGCGCATCAGGCCGAGCACCTGCAGGTGGATATGACCGGGCTCGAGCTTGTACAGCAGCATCTGCCCGGTGACGGCCCGATGTGCGGCGAGGCTGTCGAGCCAGGCCAGCAGGCAACTTTCCAGGCGCTGTTCGGCGTTCAGACCCTGCAGGCCGGGATTTTTAGCGTGACCGAGCATGGCCAGGTCGGCGCGGTCGAACCAGGCTTCCACCAGGTCGTCCTTGTCGCGGTAATGGCGGGCGATATCGTCCAGGCCGATGTCGAGTGCGGCGGCGACGTCGAACAGGTGCAGGCGCTCCCAGCCGCAGACATCGGCCAGTTGCAGAGCGTTATCAAGAATGTGGGCAGGGTCGGTCGGCTTTTTCTTCATCCCTGAAGTATGGCCGCCAGGGCTTGAGGTGGCGCCTGGAACGACAAACGGAGCCGTTGACGGCTGGTGCGCCACGCGCACCGCCGTCGCCAATCGCCAGGCTCAGCGCCAGTCGTACAGCTCTTTTTCCGACAGCGCATGCATCGAGGTGGCCAGTGCCTGGAAGGTCTGCATCGAGGCCCAGATACGACCATTGAGTTCGCTCTGCGCCGCCAGGTCGCCGAGCACCTGTTCGGTCTCGCGCTGCATGGCCTGCAGTACCTCGTCGGGGAAGCGCTTGAGCAGCGTGCCGCTCTTCTTCAGTTCATCCAGCGCCAGGGCGTTGTGGTAGACGTAGTCGTCCATCATGTCCTGGGTCGCCGCACGCGCCGCTTCGGTGACGATGGCCTGCAGATCGGCGGGCAGGGCGTCGAAGGCTTTCTGGTTGATCAGCAGCTCGAGCACAGACTGCGGTTCTTGCCAGCCCGGGTAGTAATAGTACTTGGCGGCTTTGTGCAGGCCGAAGGCCAGGTCGTTGTAAGGGCTGACCCAGTCGGTGGCGTCGATGGCGCCGCTTTGCAGCGAGGTGAAGATTTCGCCGCCCGGCATCACCACGGTGGTCGCACCCAGGCGGCTCCAGACTTCGCCGCCTAGGCCTGGCATACGAATTTTCAGGCCCCTGATATCAGCCAGGCTGTTGATTTCCTTGTTGAACCAGCCGCCCATCTGCATGGTGCTGTTGCCCGCCGTCAGCGGCTTGAGGCCGAACGGTGAATAGGCTTCGTCCCACAGCGCCTGACCACCGCCCTTGTTCAACCAGGCGTTCATTTCCAGGGTGGACAGCCCGAAAGGCACCGCACCGAAGAACTGTGCCGCCGGCACCTTGCCCTTCCAGTAGTAGGGTGTGCCGTGGCCGAGCTCGGCCGTGCCGCGGGAGACAGCGTCGAACACTTCCAGCGCCGGCACCAGCTCGCCAGCGGCGTAGACCTTGATGGTCAGGCGCCCGGCACTCATGGCGTTGACGCGTTCGGCCAGGCGTTCGGCAGCGGTGCCGGTGCCGGGCGCGTTCTTCGGCCAGGTGGTGACCATCTTCCAGTGGAAGGTCTGAGCGGGGGCGGCGGCCTGGTTGGCCGGCGTGGAGTCTTCCTTGCAGCCGATCAGGCTGAAGGCGAGCAGGGGCAGTAGAAGCAGCGAACGAAGGTGCATGGGCGCAATCCCTAAGAAAAACGGGGCTTTTCAGCCCCGTTCAGTTGGCTCAACGCCAGTTGTACAGCTCTTTCTCGGTCAGTGCCTGCATGGCGCTGGCCTCTTCGAGGAAGGCCTTCTGCGAGGCCCAGATGCGGCCGTTGAGATCGTTCTCGGCAGCCAGGGACTCGAGCACCACGTCGGATTGCTCGCGCATGGCTTGCAGCACCTCGTCCGGCAGGCGCTTGAACTGCACGCCTTCGCTCTTCAGGCTCTGCAGTGCCTTGGCGTTGTTGAACACGTAGTCGTCCATCATGTCCAGGGTCGCGGCACGCGCGGCTTCGACGACGATGGCCTGGAGGTCTGCCGGCAGCGCGTCGAAGGCCTTCTGGTTGACCATGGATTCGACCACGGCCTGCGGCTCCTGCCAGCCCGGGAAGTAGTAGTACTTGGCCGCCTTGTGCAGGCCGAAGGCCAGGTCGTTGTAAGGGCCGACCCAGTCGGTGGCATCGATGGCACCGGTCTGCAGGGAGGTGAAAATCTCACCGCCAGGCAGGTTGACGGTGATCGCGCCGAGCTTGCTCCAGACTTCGCCGCCGAGGCCCGGCATACGGATCTTCAGGCCCTTGATGTCATTCAGGCTGTTGATTTCCTTGTTGAACCAGCCGCCCATCTGCATGGTGGTGTTGCCCGCAGACAGCGGCTTCACACCGTAGGGTGCGTAGGTTTCGTCCCACAGCGCCTGGCCACCGCCGTGGCTGAGCCAGGCGTTCATCTCCAGGGTGGAGAGACCGAACGGCACGCTGCTGAAGAACTGCGCGGCCGGGACCTTGCCTTTCCAGTAGTACGGGGTGCCATGGCCCATCTCGGCGGTGCCGCGGGAAACGGCGTCGAACACCTCCAGCGCGGGCACCAGCTCACCAGCGGCGTAGACCTTGACGGTCAGGCGCCCGGCGCTCATGGCGTTGATGCGCTCGGCCAGACGCTCGGCTGCGGTGCCCAGGCCAGGGAAGTTCTTCGGCCAGGACGTGACCATCTTCCAGTGGATGATTTCTGCCGGCTTGGCAGCGGCTTGCTCGCTGGCAGCCTTGTCTTCTTTGCAGCCAACCAGGCCGATTGCGGCGATCAGCGCCAGAGCGGTGCCGAACAGATTGCGGCGATTCATCGATTATCTCCAGGTACGGTGTACTAACAGGCTTCGAGCTTGGCGTACGCCAGCATCAGCCACTTACTGCCTTCGTTTTCGAAATTCACTTGGACCCGCGCCTGGGCGCCAGCACCCTCGAAATTGAGGATGGTGCCCTCGCCGAACAGGCTGTGGTGTACGCGTTGGCCCAGACTGAAGGGCGTTTGCGGTACGGCGCTGCCGGCGAACAGACTGCCGCCACCCATCGAGCTGGTGCTCACCGGGCGGCTGACGCTGTTGCTCAGGCGCACTTCCTGAATCAGCGGTGCGGGGATTTCGCGGACGAAGCGCGACACCTTGTTATAGGTCTCGCTACCGTAGAGACGCCGTGTTTCGGCGTAGCTGATCACCAGCTTCTGCATGGCACGGGTAATGCCGACATAGGCCAGGCGGCGTTCTTCTTCCAATCGGCCCGGTTCTTCCAGGCTCATCTTGTGCGGGAACAGACCCTCTTCCATGCCCACCAGGAACACCAGGGGGAATTCCAGGCCCTTGGCGCTGTGCAGGGTCATCAGTTGAATGCTGTCTTCGTTTTCGGCGGCCTGGGTGTCCCCGGCCTCCAGCGAGGCGTGGGTGAGGAAGGCCTGCAGCGGCGTCAGCTCGTCGTCTTCATCGTTCTCGAAGGCGCGTGCGGCGCTGACCAGTTCCTCCAGGTTTTCTACCCGAGCCTGGCCCTTCTCGCCCTTTTCCGCTTCGTGATAGGCGAGCAGGCCGCTGCGTTCGACGACCACCTGAGTCATCTGGTGCAGGGGCATGGCCAGCACCTTCTCGGCCAGGCCGTCGATCAACTCGATGAAGCTGGCCAACGCTCCGGAGGCGCGGCCCGGCAGGGCCTTGACCGCCAGCATCAGGCGGATCGCCTCCCACATGTGCACGTCATGGGCGCGGGCGTACTCGCGGATGGTTTCGATGGTCTTCTCGCCGATGCCGCGAGCCGGCACGTTGATGATGCGCTCCAGCGCCGCATCGTTACCTCGCCCGTCGAGCAGGCGCAGATAGGCCATGGCGTTCTTGATTTCGGCACGCTCGAAGAAGCGCTGACCACCGTAGATGCGGTAGGGGATCTTCTCGCGCAGCAGCGCCTCTTCCAGCACGCGCGACTGGGCGTTGGAGCGATAGAGAATGGCGATCTCGCTGCGCTTGAGGCCGTCCTTGCGCAGGGCGTCCTCGATGGTCTCGACCACGTAGCGCGCTTCGTCGTGCTCGTTGAAGGCTGCATACAGGGCCAGCGGCTCGCCATCGCCAACGTCGGTGCGCAACTCCTTGCCGAGGCGGCCCTGGTTGTTGGCGATCAGCGCGTTGGCGGCATTGAGGATATTGGCGGTGGAGCGGTAGTTCTGCTCCAGGCGAATGATCTCGGCATCGGCGAAATCGCTGTCGAACTGCTGGATATTCTCGATTTTCGCGCCACGCCAGCCATAGATCGACTGATCGTCATCGCCCACCACCATCAGGCTTTCGCCGCCCTTGGCGAGAAAACGCAGCCAGGCGTACTGCACGGCGTTGGTGTCCTGGAACTCGTCGACCAGGATATGGCGGAAGCGACGCTGGTAATGCTCCAGCAGGCCAGCGTTGTCGCGCCAGAGGTCGAGGGCGCGCAGTAACAGTTCGGCGAAGTCGATAACGCCGGTACGCGCGCAGGCCGCCTCGTAGGCTTCATAGATGCTGCGCATGGTGGCCAGGAACAGGTCGCCGCTGGCCTGGATACCTTGCGGGCGGATGCCCTCGTCCTTTTGCCCGTTGATGAACCACTGCGCCTGCTTGGCCGGCCAGCGTTGTTCGTCCAGGCCCAGTTCACGGATCACCCGCTTGATCAGGCGCTGCTGATCGTCGGAGTCGAGAATCTGGAAGTTCTCGGCCAGGCCCGCCTCTTTCCAGTGTGCACGCAGCAGGCGGTGGGCCAGACCATGGAAGGTGCCGACCCACATGCCAGCAGGGGCATGGCCCAGCACATCTTCGATGCGGTGACGCATCTCGGCGGCGGCCTTGTTGGTAAAGGTCACCGACAGGATGCTGTGTGCCGAGACATCCAGGCGCTGGATCAGGAAGGCGATGCGATGCACCAGCACGCGGGTCTTGCCCGAGCCGGCACCGGCCAGCACCAGCTGATGGCCAGGCGGCGTGGTGACCGCATGGTGCTGGGCGGGATTGAGGGTCGTGAGTCTGTGGTCGAGGTCATTTTGCATCGCGGCATTCTAGGGGGCCGGACAGGGTAGGGCAAACCGTCAGCCAGGCGCGGTGAAACGAGCCGGACGCAACCGACGACTGGTGGGTCAGGGCGCAGATGTGCATGGATAGAAGGCCAAAGGCCATCATGGGGCGTCAGCGCCCGCTAAAAGTTGGGCGTCAAGCTGTGAAAGGGGCCACATCGTTGTTGGGCACAGCGTCTGTCTCGGGTATTCTCCCGCGACGTCAGGGTTGGGAGCGCCACAGAAAGCGCCCAGTACCCTTAGGCAACCATTACAAGAAAATCGCCTATGACCGCCACGACTAGCGCCGCAGTTCAAGAGGTGACGCTGGACTCGCATCAGGCTGAGCGTCAGTTCGCCACGGATATTGCCGTTGAGCGTACCCGTCTGTTGTTCCAGGGTTCGCGCTTGCCCACGTTGCTCATGCTGCTGGTCGGCCTGGCCTGCAGCTTATTGCTGTGGAGTCAGCAGAGCGCACCGATGCTCGCTGCCTGGCTGGGTTGGGTGGTGCTGCTGGCGCTGTTGCGCCTGACCCAGGTGAATGCCTTCAACGAGGCGCTGCCCAGTCGTCAGGCCGAGCCCTATTGGCGACGCATTTTCCTCTTCGGCGCCGGTGCTTCCGGGCTGACCCTCGCCTTCGCCGTGATCGTGCTGGTGCCTACCGATGTGTTCTACCAGCAGGCGCTAGTCTACGGCCTGATCGCCGCAGCGATCCTCTCGGCCAGCGTGGCCTATGCCGTCAGCCTGCCTGCCTTCCTCACTTTCGCCTTGCCCTGCCTGCTGCCGTCGGCCGGCTACCTGCTGCTCTCAGGCAGCGGCCTGCAACGTGGCTGGGGGTTGCTCAGCGTGATCCTGTTTCTTGCCCTGCTGGTGGTGGCTTGGCAGGTCAATCGTCTGGTGCAACGCAGCTTGCTGCAGCGCTTTCACAACCTGGCGCTGATCAGCAACCTGGAGCGTGCCAAGCAGTGTGCCGAAGGGCTTAACGAAGAACTGGCGCGCGAGGTTGAACAACGCCGCCGCGCTGAACGCGAATTGCGCGGCGCCCATGGCGCGCTGGAAATGCGCGTGGCCGAGCGCACGCTGGAACTGGACGAGGCGACCCACGCCCTGGGCAAGAGCCAGGCGCGTCTGGCCCTGGCACTGGAGGCCAGCGAGCTGGGTCTGTGGGACTGGGATCTGGACAGCGATCAGGTGCACCACTCGCACCTGCGCGAGCTGTTTGGCCTGGAGCCCGGCCAGGTGCAGGTGATGCTGCGTGATCTGACGCCGCGTCTGCACCCCGATGATCTGCCGCGGCTGCGCCGGGCGCTGGTCCAGCACCTCAAGGGGCGCAGCGAGGATTATCAGATCGAGTACCGCGTGCGTCATGTCGATGGTCACTGGGTCTGGGTCGAAGATCGAGGCCGCGCGGTCGAGCGCGACGCTGCCGGCCGTGTGCGACGCATGCTCGGTACGCGACGCGACGTCAGCGCACGGCGTCAGCAGGAGCAGCAGCAACGTCTGGCTGCCACCGTGTTCGAGGCAGCCAGTGAAGGCATCTTCATTCTTGACCCCGATTACCGAGTGCTGGCGGTCAACCGCGCCTTCAGCTCGGTGACCGGCTACAGCAGTGAGGAAGTGGTCGGGCGCACGGTGACCAGCCTGATCGGCAGCCGTGAGATGCGCAGGCAGTACCAGATGATCCGTCAGGAGCTGGACAGTAGCGGCACCTGGCAGGGCGAACTGATCGAGACGCGCAAGAGCGGCGAACTCTACCCGCAGTGGTTGCAGCTCAATCTGGTGCGCGATACCAGTGGTCGGCCCAGCCATATCGTCGGTTTCTTCGCCGACCTGACCGCACGACGCGAGGCCGAGGAGCGCCTGCGCTACCTGTCGCACTACGATGATCTGACCGGCCTGGCCAACCGCAGCCTGTTCAAGGAGCGCCTGCACGAGGCCAGCCAGCGTGCGCGGCAGAGCGGTCGCAGCATCGCCCTGGTGCATATCGACCTGGACCGCTTCAAGCTGCTCAACGACAGCCTCGGCCATGAAGTGGCGGATCAGTTGCTGCGGCAGATGAGCCGTCGCCTGACCCAGGCCGTACCGGAAGCTGACTGCATTGCACGGCTGTCGAGTGATGAGTTCGCCATCATTCTCGATGCCTATGGCAGCCTCTCCAGCTTGGCGCGGGTGGCCAGCCGACTGCTGGCCAAGCTGCGTGTGCCGATGACTGTGGGTGGCCACGAACTGGTGGTCAGCGCTTCGCTGGGCATCAGCCTGCTGCCGGACTACGCGCGCGAGATCAGTGCGCTGATCAGCCAGGCCAACATGGCTGTACAACATGCCAAGCACCTGGGCGGCAACACCTTCCAGTTCTTCACTGACAACCTGCAGGCCTGCACCCTGGAGCGCCTGCAGCTGGAGAACCAGCTGCGCAAGGCCATCGACGAAGGACAGCTGGAGGTGTTCTACCAACCCAAGCTGAACCTCGCCGACGACCAGCTCAACGCGGCCGAAGCGCTGGTGCGCTGGCGCCATCCGCAGCAGGGCATGGTGGCGCCTGGCGAGTTCATCGGTTTGGCCGAAGAGACCGGGCTGATCGCGCCGATTGGCGAGTTCGTGCTGCGTCAGGCCTGCCGCCAGGCGTGCCAGTGGCAGCAGCAAGGGCTGGCGCAGATACGAGTATCGGTGAACATCTCGGTGTATCAGTTGCGTCAGGGCAACCTCACCAGCCTGGTGCGCCAGGTGCTCGAAGAAACCGGCCTGGCGCCGCAGTACCTGGAGCTGGAACTGACAGAAAGCCAGCTGCTGGACAACGTCGACAGCGTCATCGTCACCTTCCGCCAGTTACGGGAGCTGGGGGTCAAACTGGCCATAGACGACTTTGGCACCGGCTATTCCTCGCTCAGCTACCTCAAGCGCTTCCCGGTGCATTACGTGAAGATCGACCAGACCTTCATCCGCGATCTTTCGCCCGGTGGCGAGGACGCGGCGATCACCCGCGCGATCATCGCCATGGCCCACAGCCTGGAGCTGAAAGTGGTGGCCGAGGGCGTGGAAACCCAGGCGCAGATGGACTTTCTCAAGAGCCAGAACTGCGATGAGATCCAGGGCTTTCTGATCAGCCGCCCGGTGGAGGCAAGCGCCTTCGCCGAGCTGCTGCGTGCGCAGATCGATAATCCACTGGATTGAACGGCATTTGCTCGCTACCCAGGTAGCCTGCGTTCACTTGGCGAACAGCTGGCCGATGTCCTTGAACGCCTTGAACTCCAGCGCGTTGCCGCAGGGATCGAGGAGGAACATGGTGGCCTGCTCGCCGACCTGGCCCTTGAAGCGTACATAGGGCTCGATGACGAACTTCGTCTCGCGGCTGCGCAGGCGCTCGGCCAGCGCCTCCCAGTTAGCCCAGCCAAGCACCACGCCAAAGTGCGGTACCGGCACGTCGTGGCCATCCACCGGGTTGCTTACGGCCTCTTCCTGATAGGCCATCTTTGGCGCTTCATGGATCACCAACTGGTGGCCGAAGAAATCGAAATCGACCCAGTGATCGCTACTGCGACCCTCGGCGCAGCCGAACACCTCGCCGTAGAAATGCCGGGCTGCTGCCAGGTCATGAACGGGAATTGCCAAGTGGAAGGGCGCAAGGGACATCACGGAATACCTCTGGTTATTGTCTGTCGGGCTAGCCTAGCAACAGCCAAATCGATTGAAAGCGAATATCCTTACTCGCAAGCTCAAATAATTTTGATCAATCGAGGCGTCCATGCTGCGTGAGCTGAAAACCTTCGTCACCGTAGCCCGGCATGGCACCTTCGCTGCTGCGGGGCAGCGCGTAGGGCTGACCCAGTCTGCCGTCAGCGCGCAGATGCGCGTGCTGGAGCAGAACCTTGGCGTACGCCTGTTCGATCGCAGCGGCCGCAGCGCGGTGCTCAGTGCCGGTGGACGCCACGCCTTACCGTTGGCAGAACAGATACTGGGTCTTTACGCGCAGATGGCGGTGCCGACGGCGCTGGCCGAATGGCAGGGCGAACTCAAAATTGGTGCCATCGCCAGTGTCCAGACAGGGCTGTTGCCTGAGGCCCTGGTGCGCTTTCGTACTCAGGCCGCACGGGTCGAGCTGAAGCTGGTGCCGGGTGTCTCGCTCGATCTGCTGGGGCAGGTGGACGCCGGTGAACTGGATCTGGCGGTACTGATCCGTCCGCCCTTCGAGTTGCCCAAGGAACTGATGCAGGTCCCCCTGGCTCGCGAACCCTTCGTGCTGATCGTACCGCCTGGCCTGCCGGGGGACGATCCGCTGCAACTGCTGCGCGAGCAGCCCTTCGTGCGTTATGACCGCCGTTCCTTCGGTGGTCGCCAGGTCGAGCGTTTCCTCCGCGAACAACGGCTGACGCCCCGCGAGGCGCTGGAGCTGGACGAGCTGGAGGCCATCGTGCGTATGGTCGAGTGTGGGCTGGGTGTATCGCTGATACCCCGTGCCGGCTTGTGGTGTAACCGACCCCAGGCGCTACGCGTACTGGAGCTGGGTGAGCTCACCTTCCACCGCGAGTTGGTCGCGACCCTGCGCCGCGCCCAGCGCCAGCCGGCGCTGGACTGGTTGCTGCAGTGCCTGGCTGATCCAACCTATGATGAGGTTTCCTGTCGAGCGGAGGTCTGACGGATGAACAAGGATATCGGCGAAATCAACGGCGCCTGCCATTGCGGCGGTGTGCGCTTTCACGTGACCTTGAGCGATGGCCTGCACAGCGCACGGCGCTGCAACTGCTCCTACTGCCGCATGCGCGGGGCGGTGGCGGTCTCGGCCGAGCTGGCCGGCTTTCGTCTTCTGCAGGGTGAAGACTTGCTTACCACCTATCGTTTCAACACCCAGAGCGCCGCGCACTTCTTCTGTTCACGCTGTGGCATCTACACCCACCACCAACGCCGTTCCAATCCCCATCAGTACGGCGTCAATGTCGCCTGCCTGGAGGGCATCAGCCCGTTCGACTTCGCTGAGGTGCCGGTCAGCGACGGCATCGCCCATCCCAGTGACGACCCTAGCGGCGCCGGGCCGCGGCAAGCCGGCGTGCTGCGCTTTATCCCGTCGTGAGCACGCCGCTCATCGCGCAGACATGAAAATGCCGCGCGGCTTTGCAGAGGCGCGGCATCGGGTACTGCTCAGGGTGTCAGCGGCGATCAGAACGCCGGGACGACGGCACCTTTGTACTTCTCTTCGATGAACTGCTTCACTTCGGCGCTGTGCAGGGCCTTGACCAGCTTCTGCACGGCGTCGCTGTCCTTGTTGTCAGCGCGGGTCACCAGAATGTTCACGTATGGCGAGTCGCTGCCTTCGATGGCCAGGGCGTCCTGGGTCGGGTTCAGCTTGGCTTCCAGGGCGTAGTTGGTGTTGATCAGGGCGAGGTCGACCTGGCTCAGTACGCGCGGCAGGGTGGCTGCTTCCAGTTCACGCACCTTGATCGCTTTCGGGTTTTCGACGATGTCCTTCGGCGTGGCGAGGATGCCGGCTTCTGGCTTGAGTTTGATCACTCCGGCCTTCTGCAGCAGCAGCAGGGCACGGCCGCCGTTGGTGGCATCGTTGGGGATGGCCACGGTGGCGCCTTGCGGCAGCTCGTTCAGGTCCTTGATCTTGCTGGAGTAGGCGCCGAAGGGCTCGACGTGTACGCCGGCAACGTTGACCAGGTCGATCTTGCGGCTGGCATTGAATTCGTCCAGGTACGGCTGGTGCTGGAAGAAGTTGGCGTCGAGATTCTTCTGCTGTACCTGCAGGTTGGGCTGCACGTAGTCGGTGAACACACGCACCTTCAGCTCCACGCCTTCTTTGGCCAGGGCTGGTTTGACGAACTCGAGGATCTCCGCGTGCGGCACCGGGGTGGCGGCGACGTTGAGGGTTTCGGCCTGGGCCGAGAAGGCCGCGCAGGCGGCGATGGCAGTCAGCAGCTTCTTCATTTCAAGGTTCCTTTTGGGAAGGTTGGTGCGGGTCCCGCGGGTAGCGAGTCGCCGCTTTTCATAATCACTTACGAGAAAAATGTACGACCAGGCGATCCCCGACCATCTGCAGCACCTGCACCAGAATCAGCAGCAGGATCACGGTCACCGCCATCACGTCCGGTTGGTAGCGCTGGTAGCCGTAGCGCACGGCCAGGTCGCCGAGGCCGCCGCCGCCGATCAGGCCGCTCATGGCGGTGTAGGACACCAGGGTAATCGCGGTGACGGCGGTGGCCGCGAGCAGGCCGGGCAACGCCTCGGGCAGCAGCGCGCGGGTGATGATCTGCCAGGTAGTGGCGCCCATCGCCTGGGTCGCCTCGATGATGCCGCGCTCGACTTCGCGCAGGGCGGTTTCCACCAGGCGCGCGAAGAACGGCGTGGCGCCTACTACCAATGGCGGGATGGCTCCGGCCACGCCCAGCGAGGTGCCGACCAGCAGCTCGGTGAAGGGAATCATCAGGATCAGCAGGATGACGAAGGGCACCGAGCGCAGGATGTTCACCACCAGCGACAGCGCGCCATACAGGGCCTTCTGCTCGAACAGCTGGCGCGGGCCGCTGAGAAACAGCAGCACGCCAAGCGGCAGGCCGAGTAGCACGGTGAACAGCATCGAGCCGAGCAGCATATTCAGGGTGTCGAGACTGGCCTGCCAGATTTCCGGCCAGAACACGTTGGGCAGCAGTTGTTCGAGCATCAGCGCAGTACCTCCAGATGCACGTCGGCGGCTTCGAAGCGCGCCAGCGCGGCGTCGATGTCGCCACCGGTCAGGGCCAGGGTGAGCTGGCCGTAGGGGGTGTCCTTGATGCGGTCGATACGCCCGGCGAGGATGCTGTAGTCCACCCCGGTCTCACGTGCCACGGTGCCCAGCAGCGGGGCGTAGGTGGCGTCGCCCTGGAAGGTCAGGCGCAGGATGCGGCCTTCGACATGAGCGAAGTCATCGCGCTGTTCGGCTTCGTCGACATGCTCGGACTCCTGCACGAAACGCTTGGTGGTCGGGTGCTGCGGGTGCAGGAACACCTCGGCCACCGGGCCTTCCTCGACGATGACACCAGCGTCCATCACCGCCACGCGGTCGCAGACGCGGCGGATCACGTCCATCTCGTGGGTGATCAGCACGATGGTCAGGCCCAGTTCGCGGTTGATCTCGGCCAGCAGGTGCAGCACGGCGGTGGTGGTCTGCGGGTCGAGGGCGCTGGTGGCCTCATCGCACAGCAGGATCTTCGGTCGCGTGCTCAGCGCACGGGCAATGCCGACGCGCTGCTTCTGCCCACCGGAGAGCTGCGCGGGGTATTTGTTGGCGTGATCCTGCAGGCCGACGCGCGCCAGCAATTCGGCGACGCGGGTATCGATCTCGGCGCGGCTCAGCTCGCCGGCCAGACGCAGCGGCATGGCGATGTTGTCGGCGACGGTCTTCGACGACAGCAGATTGAAGTGCTGGAAGATCATCCCGACCTGCTGGCGGAAGCGACGCAGGCCATTGGCATCGAGGGCGGTGACATCGACGCCGTCGATCTCGATGCGCCCGCCGGAGGGTTCCTCCAGGCGGTTGATCAGGCGCAGCAGGGTGCTCTTGCCGGCGCCGGAATGGCCGATGATGCCGAACACCTGGCCGCTGCCGACCTGCAGCGTGGTGGGCTGCAGTGCCGGAATCTCGCGGCCTGCGACGCGGTAGGCCTTGTGGACGGATTGAAACTGGATCACGCGAACGACCTTTTGGGTGTGTTCAGTCGCCGGCTCCAGAGGGTTGTCGAGCCGGCGCATCGAGCGCCGGGTAGGGCGCAAAAGTGCGCTAGTTTACCCGGCAGTGTTTAGGCCGAGAAAATCTTTGTAGGCCTATGGTTATTACAAAATTGCATTACCGATCAGCGGTAGTGCGCGCGCCCTTCCTCAGTTGCGTTGTGGGCTCAACAGCAGGCGCGGTACCTGTTGTGGCGCGATCTTCTGGCTCAACTGCGGACGGAAGCTCGGGTCAAGCTTCTTGATCCGCGCCGAGAGCAGCGCCGCGACCCAGGGGTAATCCTTGGCCTCGCGCACTTCGATGCGCACTGCGCAGCGAAAGGTCACGACATCGGCGGCTACGCCGTCGAGCAGTCGGCGCAGGTTTTCGTTGTCCTGGCTGTCCAGCATAGGCAACGCCACGACGCTGGTGGCGGCGCTCGGATCGATCAGGCGTGCCTTGGGCGTACGCTCGGCCACGGGTGCCGGCTGGCTCGCAGCTGCCGGAGTGGTTGCTGCCTTGGTCGCGGCCTGGCGTTCACTGGCCAGGCGCTGCTGACGCAGTTGTTGCTGACGCTCGGCATCGAGCTTGGCGGCGGCATCGCGCGCCTGCTGCTCGGCGGCCGTCTGGCGGGCCGTACGTGCGCTGTCGATGGCCTGGTTGAGGTCGTGACTCAGAGCCGGCGCCTGTGGCATCAGGCTGCGGGCCTGGCCCAAGGCCTGCGCGGCGCGATCCAGATCGCCCTGCTGCAGTGCTTCGCGGCCCTGTTCCATATAGGCCTCGGCCAACTGGCGCTGGTACTGCTCCAGGCGCGTGTCGCGGCTGGCGCGCTGCTGCAGGGTGTTGAGCTGGCTACGCGCATCGTCGAGACGCTCTTCGGCCAGGCTCAGGTCGAGCTGGCGGAAGGCGATGACCAGATCATCGACCGGCGGGAGGCTGTGCTGCTGGCTGCTCTGGCAACCGGCCAGAAGTAGAACCAGAAAAAGCGGAAGACCACGAAAAGCGAACGACTTCATAACTACGCGTCTCGAATTGTGCAAAAAACGCGCAATCATACAGGTTCGTACCGCTGATTTCATCTTGATCGGCTACGCAGAGCGCGCCATCAGCTGTTGCGCTTGGGCAGCGCAAAGCTGGCCAGGAATAACGCAGCAGCGCTGACCACGATGGATGGCCCGGCCGGTGTGTCCTGATACCAGGACAGCGCCAGACCGCAGCACACCGCCATCAGGCCGAGCAGGCTGGCGCCCACGGCCATCTGTTCCGGCGTGCGTGCGTGGCGCTGGGCGGCGGCGGCGGGGATGATCAGCAGGGAAGTGATCAGCAGCACGCCGACGATCTTCATCGCCACGGCGATCACCACAGCGATCAGCAGCATCAGCGCCAGGCGAATCGCTGCTACCGGCAGGCCTTCGACCCGTGCCAGTTCTTCGTGCACGGTGATCGCCAGCAGCGGTCGCCACAACCACGCCAGCAGCGCCAGCACCAGGGCGCTGCCGCCGATGATCCAGGCCAGATCGGTGGTGCTGACGGCGAGCAGGTCACCGAACAGGTAGCTCATAAGGTCGATGCGCACGTCATGCATGAAACTCAGCGCCACCAGGCCCAGTGACAGGGTGCTGTGGGCGAGGATACCCAGCAGGGTGTCGGAGGCCAGCGGCTGGCGCTGCTGCAGGGTCACCAGCAGCACGGCGAGCAGCACGCAGCCTACGGTCACCGTCAGGGTCGGACTGACGTCAAGCATCAGGCCCAGCGCCACGCCGAGCAGGGCCGCATGGGACAGGGTGTCGCCGAAGTAGGCCATGCGCCGCCACACCACGAAGGAGCCGAGCGGTCCGGCCACCAGGGCCAGGGTAAGGCCGGCGAGCAGGGCGTTGAGAAGGAAATCGGGCATCAGTGTTTGCAACCAGGGCCGTGAACGTGAGCCGGGCCGTGGATGGTCAGGCCGGGCTGAACCACGCCGCCATGCAGGTCGTGAGCGTGGTCATGATGGTGGTGGTAGACGGCCAGGCTCTTGGCGTCCTGGCCGAACAGTTCGATGAAGGCTGGGTCACCGCTGACCTGCTCAGGGTGACCGGAACAGCACACATGGCGGTTGAGGCAGACCACCTGATCAGTGGCGCTCATCACCAGGTGCAGGTCGTGCGAGACCATCAGTACGCCGCAGCCATGGCGTTCGCGCAGCCGCGAGATCAGCCGATACAGCTCTGCCTGGCCGGCGACGTCGACGCCTTGTACCGGCTCGTCGAGCACCAGCAGTTGCGGCTCGCGCAGCAGGGCGCGGGCCAGCAGTACGCGCTGCATCTCGCCACCGGAAATGCTCTGCAGCGGGCTGTCGATCACCTGCTCGGCACCGACCTCGGCCAGTGCTGCCAGGGCGCGCTTGCGATCCACCCCAGGCACCAGGCGCAGGAAACGCAGCACCGAGAGCGGCAGGGTCGCGTCGACGTGGAGTTTTTGCGGCATGTAGCCGATGCGCAGGCGCGGCGCTCGGCGCACGTTGCCGCTGTCGGGTTGGAGCAGGCCGAGCACCACGCGTACCAGGGTGGTCTTGCCGGCGCCGTTGGGGCCGATCAGGGTGACGATCTCGCCGGGCTGTACGCTGAGCTGCACATCGTCCAGAACCGGCTGGCCGTTGAAGCTGACAGCGACGCCGTCGAGGCGGATCAGCGCATCGCTCATGCCGCGCCCTTGCAGCCTGCGCAGAGGCCGACCACTTCCACGGTCTGGCTTTCGACGACGAAGCCAACGCCGGCCGCCCCGTCGACGATGGCCTGGCTGATGGCCGGTTGCTCCAGCTCGGTAGCCGCGTGGCAGCTACGGCAAATCAGGAACTGGCCCTGATGCGCGTGCTCAGGGTGGCTGCAACCGACGAAGGCGTTAAGTGATGCGATGCGGTGCACCAGGCCGTTTTCCAACAGGAAATCCAGTGCGCGGTACACTGTGGGCGGCGCCGCGCGGCGACCGTCTTCATCGCTCAATACGCCGAGGATGTCATAGGCGCCGAGCGGCTTGTGGCTGGCCCACACCAGCTCCAGCACGCGCTTGCGCAGGGCAGTCAGGCGCAGGCCCTGGCGCGCGCAGATGGTTTCGGCCTCGGCCAGGGCATGGCTGACGCAGCGAGAATGGTCATGAGGGCGTGAAGCCAGGGGCGTGTCGGTCATGGGCAAGGACGGCGCTGAGAAGAGACGTTATTATGTTACCTGTTCAGGGCGCCTCTAAAAACTACCTGCGTTGCCATCGCAGCGTTAAAAACAGACTCAAAATGCTCATTTACAGCTCGTAAACTGCGCTTTTTCGCCTGTTTTTGCCTTGCGCTGACTGCCTCGCCTACGTTTTCAGAGGCGCCCTTCAATCCAATCCGAGTATGCCCCGTGTTGCGCCTTTTCTGTCTCTTTACCCTGTTTTTCGTCGCCAGCGCCCAAGCCGAAGTGCGTGTGCTGACCAGTATCAAACCGCTGCAACTGATCGCCGCAGCGGTGCAGGACGGCGTTGGCGAACCCGAGGTGTTGCTGCCGCCCGGTGCTTCGCCGCACCACTATGCGTTGCGCCCGTCCGACGTACGGCGAGTGCGTGATGCTGACCTGCTGTACTGGATCGGACCGGACATGGAGGCCTTCCTGCCGCGCGTGCTGGGTAGCCGTGACAAGCCCCAGGTGGCCGTGCAGGACCTGCCCGGTATGACCCTGCGCCACTTCGGCGATAGCCACGACGAACACGATCATGACCAAGACGAACATGATCATGGCCACGAACATGCCAGCGATCAGCTTGGCCATGACCACGATCATCGTCCGGGCAGTCTGGATGCGCATCTGTGGCTGGCTGCGGGCAACGCCAAGGTCATCGCCGCCCGCATGGCGGCAGACCTGACCAAGCTCGACGTGGCCAACGCAGCGCGTTACGCCGCCAACCTGAAAGCTTTCGAAGCACGTCTGGATGCGCTCGATGGCCGTATTCGCCCGCAACTGGCCGCCTTGCAAGGCAAGCCGTACTTCGTTTTCCACGAGGCCTTCGACTATTTCGAGGCTGCCTACGGCCTCAAGCACGACGGTGTATTCAGCGTGCTGACCGAAGTACAGCCCGGTGCGCGGCATGTCGCTGCCATGCGCGAGCGCCTGCAGCAGACGGGGCCGAGCTGCGTGTTCAGCGAACCGCCGCTACGTCCGCGTCTGGCTGAAACCCTTACCGCAGGCTTGCCGGTGAAACTGGCGGAACTGGATGCCTTGGGCGGCGCCTTGCCGGTCGACGCCAGCGGTTACGAGCAACTGCTGGAGAATCTGGCTGGCGGCCTGAGCGAGTGCCTGAATAGCTTGTAAGATCTTTGGCTTCGTGAAGGTTTTTCACGTAGCCCGGATGCAATCCGGGAGCGATAGCAACGGCCCCTGATTGCATCCGGGCTACAACTAATCGAACGTCCTGCCCCGTGGGAAGGGCTGCAGCCGCGCCCCGTCGAGCTACGAACTGTAACCACCGCCTCGTTGCCGCCCGCATGCGCAAACCACTAGGCTTGCGCTTTTGCCGCGAGCGCCCGTCATGTCGCCCACTGCACTTCGCCCGTCCAACGCCACGCTGGTGCTGCTGGCCTCGCTCTACTGTGCTCAGGGTTTGCCATCCGGGCTGATCGCCCACTCGCTACCGGTGCTGCTGCGCCAGCATGGCGTCGACCTGGCGCTGATTGGCTTGCTCAAACTGCTGGCGCTGCCCTGGCTGCTCAAGGTGTTCTGGGCACCCTGGATCGACCGTCTGGCCTCGCCCCGACTGGGCCATCACCGTGGCTGGATCCTGCCGCTGCAAAGCGGCGTCATCGCCTGTGTCGCGGCATTGGCGCTACTCGCCCCGCAGACATTGTTCGGCTCCGGCCTGTGGTTGTTGCTCGGCTTGCTGCTACTGATCAACCTGCTGGCCTCGACCCAGGATATCGCCACCGACGGGCTCACCGTGCGCTTGCTACCCGAGCGCTGGCGCGGCTTGGGGAACAGCCTGCAGGTGGGCGGCTACAAGGTTGGCATGATCGTCAGCGGCAGCGGCCTGTTGCTGGTGATCGACCCGTTGGGCTGGAATCTGGCTGTGGGGGTGGTGGCCGGGCTGATCCTGCTGATGACCGTACCGATCTGGCTGTTTCCCGAGCGTCGCGTGTTGCCGTTCCAGCCTGCTCTTGCTGAGAACGCTCTCGGCCCACGTCTGCTGTTCGACCACTACCGTGGCCTGTTGGCGCAACCCGGCATGCTGCTGTGGCTGGCGGTGGTACTGACCTTCAAACTGAGCGACTCGCTCGGCTCGCCGATGATCAAACCGATGCTGGTGGATCAAGGTTGGAGCACCGCAGCGCTAGGCCAACTGACCCTGATCAGCAGCCTGGCCGGGATCGGCGGCGCCTTGCTGGGTGGCTTGCTCTACGCGCGCATCGGCGTGCTGCGTGCCTTGATTCTGTTCGGCGCCCTGCAAGCCATCGGCATCGCTGCCCTGGCCTTGCTGGTGGGGCAGGGCGCCAATACCGGGTTGGTCTATGCCGTGACCCTGTTCGAGCAGGTGGCCGACGGCATGTCCACCGTCGCCCTGTTCGCCGCGATGATGCGTATGTGTCGCCCCGAACACGAAGGCGCCGACTTCACCTTGCAGGCCTCGGCACAGTTGCTGCTG
>NZ_NIQU01000005.1 GCF_002741105.1 Pseudomonas sediminis
GCACTGGCCGACAAGGGCATCGTCTGCCTGATGGCGACCTGTCCACCCGCTGCCGTCGAGCGCATCGCCGAGCGGGTGAGGGCAGCGGGACGCCGCTTCGTCGATGCCCCGGTCTCCGGCGGTACCGCAGGCGCCATCGCCGGCTCGCTGACCATCATGGCGGCCTGTGAACGCGACACCTTCGAGGCGGTGCAGCCGGTGTTCGAGGGCATTGGCCAGCGCATCTTCCATGTCGGTGAGCGAGCCGGGCAGGGCGCCACGGTCAAGGCCGTCAACCAGTTGCTGTGTGGTGTGCATATCGCCGTGGTCGCCGAAGCCTTTGCGCTCGCCGCCAAGGTCGGTGTCGATCTGCCGGTACTGCTGGAAATCATGGGCGGTTCGGCGGCAGCCCGAAGTCAGCAGCGCGGTGGACATCTTCGTCAAGGACCTGGGCATCGTCCTCGAAGCCGGGCGCGACGCGCAGGCTGCGTTGCCGATTGCCGCCGTGGCGCACCAACTGTTCCTCGCCACCTCCGGGCGCGGCGAGGGCCGGGCTGACGACAGCCAGGTGATTCGCAGCTACTACGCCCTCAACGGTACGCCCACGCAGGGCTGAGTCGCCTAGCACCCTCTACTCGCCAGCGGCTAAGGTTGCCCCATGCTCGTGCAGATCGTGAGCATCGTCTTCCCCGTGTTCACGGTCATTGCGGTTGGCTACCTGTATGGTCGCAAGCATCGGCCTGACATGCTCGCCACCAACCAGGTCAACATGGGTATCTTCGTGCCCGCGTTGATCTTCTCCGCGCTGGCCGGCAAATCCGTCGACCTGGCCGAGGTGCAGATGATTGCCCTCGGCGGCCTTATCATCGTGCTCGGCTCCGGCTTGCTCGGCTGGCCCATCGCCCGCCGGCTGGGTTATGCACCGAAAACCCTGCTACCGCCGATGATGTTCAAGAACGCCGGCAACATGGGCTTGCCGCTACTGCTGTTCGCCTTCGGTGAGCAGGTGTTGCCGGCGGCGGTGGTGCTGTTCCTGGTGGAAAACGTCCTGCACTTTGCCGTCGCCACCTGGTGGCTCGGGCGCAACGCCAAGGTGTGGCTGCTTTTGCGCGAACCGGTGATCATCGCCGGTATCGCTGGCGTGCTGGTGAGCATGTTGGGTATCGCGATGTGGCCGCCTTTTCTCTCCGCGATCAAGATCATCGCCGACGTGTCCACCGGTCTGATGCTGTTCTCCCTCGGTGTGCGCCTGAACACCGCACCTTTCGCGCAATGGCGCATCGGCACGGTCGGCGCGGTGGCCACGCCGCTGACCGGCATGTTGATCGCCTACCTGTTCTGCCTTGCCTTCGGCCTGTCGGATCGTGAAACGGACATCCTGCTGATCTTCGGCGCGCTGCCGCCAGCGGTGCTCAACTTCATGTTCGCCGAGCGCTATGCCCAGGAGCCGGAGAAGGTCGCGTCGATCGTGATCCTGGGCAATCTGGTTGCGCTGTTTTCCATCTCGTTGGCGCTGGCTTTACGACTGGCGTAGAGGCTTGCGTGCATACCTTTGGCGATGCGGCGTTATGGCTGGTCGGTAAAGAGAATGAAGCCACTCGCTTCGTATTTACTGAGTTCGGGCAAGTGGGCTTCTCTAATTTCAAACGACGGACCCAAGCCTATAACTTCAACTCCGTACGCTTTGCCCTGTGATCGCCACCAAGGGGCGAACACAAACGCTGGTGGATGCGGCTTAGAAAACCCAGCTCGAAGGCATGGCGCTGTGCGCCCGGCGGGTACAGCTGGCGTTCCAGCAACAGATTGGCCCATAGCCAGCCGCTGTTTGCGTCGTCCAGCCAGGCCTGCGCGGTTTGCACACCGTGGCCGAAGCTGGCCTGACAATCTGCGTTCCAGCCAAAGTCCGCTGCTGGTTGCCCGTCATGGGCGGGCAGGTGGGTGAGGTGCCGTTGCAGCTCAATCATGTTCGGCCCTCCCGGCTGCTTGGGCTATGGCCCGGCGATAGAGCACCACCAACTCGCTCAGCAACGCATTGGTGGTGCTCGCCAACTCCGGCTCCGATACCCGCCGCAACAGCTTGGTTAGCAACGCCGCCCGATACTCGGCAGCCGCCTGGTGCGGACACTCGTCGGCCACATGGCTGTGCAAGGGATTGCGTGGTCTAGGGAAGGGGATAACGACGGATTCAGACTTGGTCATGCAGCACCTCCAAAACGGAAGTTGACACGACAGCCAGCAGCCCAGGGCGGAGCCCTTGGGTAAAAGGGGGATAGTGCATTTTCCTTATGCTCCTCGGACGATTTAAGGAGCCGCCATCCAGCCTTCCTACGGGCGTGGGTGGCGGACCGTGCAAGGGTAGGAAACCGGCGTCCGAGGGAACCGGCCAGGCCGAAGCCTGCCTCACACGGCCCGCCATAAATGCACGAGAAAACAGCAGGCACAAAAAAAGCGCCTGCTCTCGACTATGGCGCTACCGCGCCCGGACAAAACGGGTTCCTACACCCGGTCACGGGATTGACCGTGACAGGGCGGACTGTAGCGTGGTGGGGGGAGGAGGACAAGGGTGAGGGGCTGGGATCGGCCAGTAGGAGGGATTGCTTGGTGGTGGTCTCAACCACGTCGGATTAGCCATACACCACTGATGATTAGCGCCAACCCCATTGCCTTACCAGTCGTGACAGGCGACTCAGGAAAGCCCGCCCACCCCTTGTGATCAAGCAGTAGTGCCATCCCGAGCTGACCAGCTAACACCAGCGCCATGAAGAGCAAGGCCCCTATTCGCGGGCTTGCGAAAGCCGCAGTGGCTATGAAGAAGGCTCCGAGTAGCCCTCCACTCCATTGCCACCAAGTCAGCCCTTTCAGGGCGGGCCAAGTTGGTAATTCTCGACTCACCAGCACGAGCATTAACAGCGCTGCACTGCCAACCGAAAATGAAACCAAGGAGGCTGCCAGTACCCCGTTCAGGTTTTTGGCAAGCTGCCCATTTATGCCTGCCTGTAGAGTGAGCATGGAACCTGCAAGTAGCGGCAGTGCGATCAACCACCAGTTGGGCATGTAGTCCTCCAACGTAAGACTGCATCTGATCTTTAGGGGGTACCCTAGGCTCTGTACAAAAAAGTGCCTGCGCTCGGTGATGCTTCGTTAAAAACGGGTTCGGAATGCTCATTTACAACTGTAAGCTCCGCTTCCTTCCTCGTTTTTGCCTCGCCTGACCTTCGCTCGACCACTTTTCGTACAAACCCTAGTTCGGTGCTGATTCAGCGGCGCATCCGGCACCGCCGATTCACAATGGTCAGGATGATCTTGAGGCGAATGCTGCCTCGATCCAGTTGGAGAATTCGCTCGCGAGATGCCAGCGATGTGCCGACACAGCTCCCGGTATGATCATCATCGGGAACTCGACGAGCAGCTTGGCCCGGAAGCCAAAGCCTTCATCCCTGAACTGATGGCGGACACCTCCGATAGCCAGGCCACCTTCTGATCTGGCCACACCAACTGCTTGGTAGGGGTAGTGAGAATCAGGTAAGGAGCGAAGGTTGGAGATATCTAGATAATCAATAACAAATCGACCAACCAACGGTGATCCACCAGTAGTTTCGATCACCTCTTGGGCACCATTGGCATACTTCTGAATCAGGTAATGGTCGGGGGAGGCGGCCAGCATAGTGACTTCATCATTGAGTTCATTGCGCTGGAGAAACCATTCAACGAACTCCTTAGCCGAGCCACGATCAACCAGTAGTTCTGTAACGCTGTAACGACGACGTCCGCACGATATACGAGCCACAAAATTAGCAATAGGCTGAGACAGGGCCAGCTCACTCTTGAGCAGTTGCCGAATCCCCTCCGACCCCAGGGTAAGTTTTCGATTCAGGATTTGATGGTTGAGAGTCTTCAGATCTTCATCACCGAAAGGCTGGACCCCCAGTTTCTTAAGTACGACTAGAGCGCGGCGGCGCTCCCATTCCAGTACCTGCTCGCGAGGGATCTCGCGCCCTCCGATGAAGGTTTTAATGTCGATAGCCATGATCAAAAGCTCCGCTTTTCTTGTTGTTCCGACGTAAATACGCCATTGATCTATCAAGCGCAGTCAGGCACCACTCCAATAAAGTGGATATTGCCGACTGGGCTACTCGATAAAAAAGCCGCCACTTGGGCGGCTGAGGGTCTCGGGCTTTCGCCGTCGACTGGAGTGGTGCCTGCATAAGCAAGCCACGCAGACACCGGTCGATGCTCACAGTATTCTGAGTCGCCAATCTCGCAGCGACTCGACAAAGGCCTTAACGAATACCCATGGTGCGTAGCGTTGCAGGCAGGAAGTCTTTCTTTGATGCCTTGAAGGTGAAGTCATAAGGCTTGCTGCTCTCGTTGATCATTCCAGATGCAATGTAACGCCCAGCAATCAGGTCATAGAGAACCTCAGGTGTCGCATAGCTAACCTGCGCATCGTAAAAATACTGGAGATGCGACTCACCGACTCGCCACAAGGCATCCCGGTTGTCGTAGTGATCCGCCAGCGAGATGGCCCAGGTGTCTTCGTCGATGAACATATGGCGCTTGGCATAGATATGCCGCTCACCAGGCTTGAGCGTTGCAACCACCTCCCAGACACGATGCAGTTCATAGCGTGTGAGCTCAGGGTTTAAATGGCCCGGCTTGATCAGGTCTTTAATCTTGAACTTCGGTGAGGCGATGAGATAACTGTTGTACGGGATGTACATCTCGCGCTTCCCGACCAGCTTCCACTCGTAGCGATCCGGCGAGCCGTTGAAGTGTTCCAGGCCATCGGCCGTGCGCATGCCATCAGAGGCCGTGCCTGGGCCGTCGTAAGAGACCTGCGGCGCTCGGCGGACGCGGCGCTGCCCCGAGTTGTAGAGCCAGGCGAGCCTGGGCTCCTTGACCTGGTTGAGCGTCTCATGAACCAGCAGCACGTTGCCCGCCAGGCGAGCTGGAGCGTTGATCCTGGAGTTGTAGAAGTAGAGAAGATTGTTTTCGCTTTTCGGGTCGTAGTCGGTTACCTGATCCGCCAAGGCAAACCGTTCATCCGCATCGACCTGGACATAGGCGCCGTTGGCCTGCGGTACGGCCTGAGAAGTCTGACGAAGTGAGGTCTTACCGCGATAGCGGGCGATATGGTTCCAGATCACCTCGAGGCCGTTCTGGGGTATCGGGAAGGGAATCGCTGTCTTGAAACCATCGATACCATTGCCGCCCTCAACGAGCGTGGTAGTGACCGCATTCTTACGAATGGCCTGGGCTACTTCATCAGGCACCCCAGCTGAGCGATGGGTCGTGTATACCGGCATCTTGTAGGTGTCAGGATAACGCTTGAATAGAGCGACCTGACCTGGACTGAGCTTGTCCTGATATTGGGTGTAGTTCTTCGCATCGATTATAAAGAGAGGCTTTTCATTCGCGAATGGGTTGTCACGAAAGCCGTTTTGAATGTTGCTGGCATTCTGCGGTAAACCACCTTGCCACTCCGGAATAGTGCCCGCAGCATTGCCAGATTTTTCGGCACCGATGGGCGTCAAAGTGCTCCCCAGTTGAGCAGCTTCTTGTTCGGAAACAGCGGCGTAAGCCGGAGCAGTGAGGGCGCAGCAAAGTGCCACACTCGATGCGAGTCTGGTTAGAGAAGTCATCAGTTTTAACCTCTAGAAATTGGCGCCGACAGTGAAGGACAAGAAGTCGCGATCCACCAGAGAGTTGTAATCACCGCCGAAGAAATCGGTATAGGTGATGGAGGCGGTGTAGGTGCTCAGATAGTCGGCATTCAGGCCGATGCTGATGGCCTTAGCCCCCTCGTTGAAGTTGGGGCCATAGCCATCTACGTCATGCGACCAGGCTATTATCGGAGAGAGGTTGATACCCGCGATGACGTTGGTGTAATCGAGGCTCGCACGCAGTCGATACCCCCACGAGTTGCGAGTATAGAAACCATCGTCGTTGCAGTTTTCCGCCTGGGGATTTAGCAATCTTTCGCAGATATTTGGCCCTAATAACGAGGTTTGCGTGTATTCGCCAGAACCGAATACCGAGTCACGCCCGAAGCGGGCTTTATCACCACTACCCTCACCGATATCAGCGATGTGGTTGTAGCCAACTTCACCGATTACCGTCAGTCGCGTGGCCTTCAGCACTTGATCGAAAGTCTGCGTCAGAGAAATCTGCGCCTGGGTCACAGGCTTACGCTGGTATCCCTGAATGTATTCGTTGGGCAACCCTGAAGTTTTCAGCTGAGTGGGAAGAAATGCGCCGAGATTGTAGGACGTTGTGGCCAGATCAAAGGCATTGAGTTGCAGCGGCTGGTTGGGTCGATAGCTTACCTCTCCAGCAAGACTCGCTGAGCCTGCGTTCGTCTGGAAGCTCAGCCCATAAAGTTGAATATCTTCCGGGTACTCGACCTGATACCCCGTGTCTGCGGCCCCAAAGGCTGGTGCTGTCAGCGGGTTAGCCGTTGTGGTGTACATGCTGGTATAGGGCGTTCGGCTGTGGTACTTCATTGCGTACAGGCCGAACTCGGTGCTATTCAACTCCTCCGCGAACCAACGCAGCGCTACGCCATACTGCCCCAGGTTACGGGCGTCGTTATCGCCACGGCGCGGAACGTAGATGTAGCTTGGGTCATCACGATTAAAGTCTGAGCCCGATACGCTGAGCCCCTGCGTGCATCCATCGGCGACGAAGTCGGTTGACGAGAAGAACGTGCCGCAGTTGTCGAGCACGGTCTGATCCCATTCCAGCTGGTAGAACAGCTCCGCCGACAGGTTCTCCGATAGTCCCTGTGACACATAGAACATGTTTACCGGGATCAAGCCTTCCTTGATCTCGGCCCCCGGGCGGCGGAAGGCTGCAACATCTATCGGGTTGATGGCATTGATGCTGTTGCCGATGAAAACGCTTTCGCCCCAGCTAACCACTTGCTTGCCCAACCTGACCGAGCCCGGCAGATCGCCAATTAGATAGTTGTGGTAGACGAAGGCATCCAGCAGTTCGTAGCCGGAGCTTTGAGCACCTGACTTGCGATTGCTGTCGTCGATGTCATAGAGCAGTCGGTGCTCATCCTTCAGCTCGAAGTCATACCAGTATTTCCCGCGCAGGAAGATGCCGGTCTCGCCGTACTTCAGCTCCAAGTCATGGATGCCTTTGAAGATCTTCGAGATGGTCTCGCCTTTTTTGAAGTTCAGACGACCGTCGTCGGCGGTACTAGAAGAGCCTCGCCCCCCATTGTTATCGCCAATCAAATCGCGGTCGGGGCTGCGAAGAGACCAACTGGCACCTACTGACAGGCTGCTGTCGAGCTGACCCTGTACTTCGCCGATGTTGAACGTAATTGCATGAGATGCCGGCGCTATTGCTATGGCTATAGCAGTCGCGACAGCACGGAGGGGGCGGTGTCGCCCGTGGTGCACTCTTATTGTTTTCATGGCAGCTCCGCTGGGGTGGTTTAGCTAAAGCGCCTCGGTGCCGTCATGCCTGACGACTCCGTAGCACGCGCAGGTGAACATACATGGCTTTATCTACTAAAGCAACTGTAGTTGCTTTAGTAGATAGAAGGTAAATCACCCCAAGTGAAGCGCGCAGGTGTGAGGATTACTCCGAAGGCCTGCGAGGTGATATGTCAGGAGGGGCGCTCAGATAAAGCAGGACGAACTAACGAGAGAAAGCTCCTGTATGAACAGGCACGACGTCGCTTTCTCTGATCAGCTGCTAATGCAACAATCGTTGCCATAGCCGAGAAAAGCTCAGTAAGGAGATCTGGATGAGCAGTACAGAACAGGTGGAGAACGAGGGTAAGCGGAAGCGACCTGGAGGACGTTCCGCGGGTGTGGTTTCAGCGGTCTACGCGGCTACGCTGGAGATCCTCGAGGAAGGAGGATATGAGCGCCTGGAACTGCCAGAGGTGGCTGCTCGCGCAGGGGTCAATAAAACCACCGTGTATCGGCGTTGGCCGACAAAAGCTGAGCTTGTTCTCGATATCTCGTTGCTCCGCATGGAGCAAGAGGTGCCGCTCCCAGATACTGGAACTCTACATGGCGATTTGAGCTCGCTACTCATTGCGGTGCATGCAGCCCTTGCATCCCCACTGATAGCAGGCTTAATACAGGCTGCAATTACTCAGAACAGGGATGTAGAAATGATCAAGCGGATGCGCGCTGAGTTCTGGGCTACGCGTTTTGCGGTAAGCGGTCAGCTTGTAGAGCGCGCAGTTGAGCGAGGTGAGCTACCCCCTGGCACTAGCCCTAGGCAGTTCCTGGAGCTCGCTTCTTCACCTCTGTTCTTTCGTGGGGTGATAACGGGAGAGGTGTTTTCGCAAGCAGAGATCACCGAAATCGCTCGTCGTACCATCTTGGCATTCAGCTCCCCATAAAATCACATGGCATCGCGCCGAGCATCTGGTTATGGCTGAAAGTAGCCTGATCACAGCGGCGTCTTAACAGGACCATCTCACTGGGAAGACAACTCCTACATCACTCGCTGGCGAGCCGCGCACAAATCATCGGTGCTGCGGCATACAGGCAGGAGTAGTGAGAAAGCCCCTCCATCCGCTCGACGCGCGCGTTGTTTGGGAGGCGCTCAGCCAGATACGCCGACATACCGAAGGGCGACCAGTTGTCCTCGGCACCATGCCATAGGCATACAGCTGCCTCGCAGGCGAAGGTGCTGGCTGACCAGGGATGGAGATATTGCTGTATGTCCCGCGTATAGCCGGTCGTACCTTGGGCAAAGCACCGTTGCAGTACCTGGCAGATAAGCGCTTTGAACTCTGGTGATTTCACCAGTTCCCGGTCTTGCCCCTGAGCGCTGGCGAACAGCATGCGAAACAGCAGCTGTGGCGCGCGTTTGGCCAGTAGCGCCTGCCACCTCACCAGCCACTGGAACAAACCTGGGTTGCGCTGGGCCAGCGAGAACACGGCCTTGCCGGCCATCTGATCGAGGAAGTCTCCACCATCCAGCGGGGCGGCGGCGGAAACCAGATGCAAGCTACGAATCTGGCCTGGCATGAGGGCAGCGACTTCCAAGGCTTCATGCGTGCCGAGGGAAAAACCGATGAAGTCGACCCGAGTACCTTGCACGGTCTCGCTGATCGCCTGGGCGATCTGTCGGTAGTAGTCAGCGCCGGTGATGGCGTGGTCGATGGCGAATCGGTCGAAGCAGAGAATGCGCAGGCCCTGCTCTCGGGCTGGCGCGTCGAATACGGAGGCCTCAGAAGGCGAGCCCGGCACCCCGTGGAAGTAAACGACCGGTTTGCCAGCCCGGTTTCCGTATTCCTTGAAGTCCATCGCTAGTTCCGAGCAAAGTGGCGTTTCGGTCTTTTATCACCACCTTGCTGAATACGCGCTAGGGCGAACTGCCGCATTGCCTTCTGGGTTCGAGCCCCGGAATGAACCGGGCTCGATTCACGCCGGCAACCTGACCTTCTTCTTCGCCCCGAACAGGTTCCAGCTGGCCACGAACAGCGCCGCCACCAGCGGGCCGATCACGAAGCCGTTGAGACCCAGCAGGGAGAGGCCGCCGAGGGTGGAGATGAGGATCAGGTAGTCGGGCATGCGGGTGTCTTTGCCGACCAGAATGGGGCGCAGGATGTTGTCCACCAGACCGATCACCAGTACGCCGAAGGCGGTGAGGATGATCCCTTGCACCATGCTGCCACTAAGCATCAGGTAGATGGCCACTGGCGCCCAGATGATGCCGGCGCCGGCTGCCGGCAGCAGTGATAGAAACGCCATCAGCACGCCCCACAGCAATGGGCTGTAGATGCCCAGCGCCCAGAAGATGAAGCCACCGAGCGCGCCCTGTACGGCAGCGACCACTACGTTGCCTTTTACCGTGGCACGTACCACGCGGGTGAACTTGATCTGCAGGCGGCGTTTGGTGCTGCCGGCCAGCGGGATGGCGCCTCGGATTCTATGCACCAGATCCTTGCCGTCACGCAGCAGGAAGAACAGCAGGTAGAGCATCACGAAGAAGCCGATGAAGAACTCGAAGGTGCCCTGGCCGATGGCGAACACCTTGGTCGCCAGGTATTGGCTGCCGGCCATGGCGCCCTTGGAGATCTGTTCGCGCAGGCCTTCGAGGTTGCTTATGCCGACGCGGTCGAGCTGTTCCTGGATCGACGGCGGCAGCATCTGGATGAAGCTGGTGACGTAGGCGCCGGTATCCAGCTCGCCCGATTCGAGCTTCTGGTACAGGGCGGTGCCTTCGGCCACCACGGCGGAGGTGATGAAGATCACCGGCAGAATCGCCACCAGCAAGCAGATGATCAGTGTCAGCAGGGCGGCCAGGTTGCCTCTGCCGCCAGTGCGCCGCAGCAGGCGCTCCTGCAGCGGTGCGAACACCACGGCGAGGACCATGGCCCAGAACACCGCGCCGTAGAACGGCAACAGTATCCAGAAGAAGGCGATGGTCACCAGGACGAGCAGCAGGATGAAGGCTTTCTGTTCGAAGGTCGGGTTCTGCATTTCGGGTTCGCCGGGAAGGGACATGCCAGTTAGTCCCCCGATGCCCTGGCAAAGTGCCCACAAAGTTGGATTGGGCTTGTAGTCGCTCGCTTGGGGGGCTTGACAGCTCTGGGATACTGGAAGGCGTGAGGGCGATCATTCGACGGAGGCATGGCCATGCGTGATGAGGAAATCAAGGCGCTGTTCGATCAACAGGCGGCGGGCTACGACAAGCAATGGGCTGGGATGGCGCCGATTCGTCAGGCGCTGTATCTGCTGCTCGATGCGCTGTTCATCGACCTGCCGGCCGACGCGCGGATACTCTGCGTGGGCACTGGCACGGGGGCGGAAATCGCGCACCTGGCCGAACGCTTTCCGGGCTGGCGCTTCACTGCGCTCGACCCATCCGGAGCGATGCTTGAGGTATGCCGTCAGCGCGCGGAGCACGGCGGCTTTGCCGAGCGCTGCGACTTTCACGAGGGCTATCTGGATACGCTGGCGCCTGGGGCGGCCTACGATGGCGCGACCTGTTTTCTGGTGTCGCAGTTTCTGCTCGAGCCTGTGGTGCGTACCGGGTTCTTCGGCCAGATCGCGCAGCGCCTGAAACCTGGCGGGCTGCTGGCCAGTGTCGACCTGGCAGCGGATATCCAGTCGCCGGCCTATGAGGTATTGCTGCCAGGCTGGATGACGCTGATGGCTGCGGCCGGGGTCGATGCGCAGATGCTGGAGCGCGCGCGGGCAGCCTACGCCCGTGATGTGGCGGTGCTACCTACGCAGCAGGTGGCGGGTATCATCCAGGCCGCTGGTTTCGAGGCGCCGGTGCAGTTCTTCCAGGCCGGGCTGATGCATGGCTGGGTCAGCCGGCGCGAAGCCGATGTTTGAGGGGCGCTACTCGTGACGCGTGCTGCGGTCGCGGTCGCCTGGGTAGTGGCGGTCGAAGGGCAAGGGCGGTAGCCAGGCTTCGCGGCGGATGGTCCAGAGTTCGTAGGAGGGGGTGAACTGGTTCGGTTCGTCCAGCGAGCCGACGTTGACTTCGATTTCATCCCCCGAGCGCGCGAACACCGGCGAGCCGCAGTGCGGGCAGAAGTGGCGGCCGGCGTACTGACCGGTTTCGCCCTCTACCTTTACCGCGTCCTGCGGGAAGATTGCCGAGGTGTGGAAGAGGGCGCCGTGGTGCTTGCGGCAGTCCATGCAGTGGCAGACGCCGACCCGATAAGGCTGGCCGCTGGTTTCGAAACGCACCTGGCCGCAGAGGCAGCCGCCGGTGAAGTGGGGCATGGCGATGTTCTCCTGTTTCGTGTGCAGGGACTGAGAACATAGCAGGACGCTGACTCTGTAGAAGCCCGCATGCGGGCGATCCTGACAAGAGCATCGCCGCAAGCGGGCTCTTACGGTTTTGTATCGTTGCGCTCCAGTTCCTGCTCGATCTTGGCCCATTCCGCTTGCAGGGCGCGGCGCAGGTAGGCGATGAAGAGTTTGTCGCGCAGGCGACGCAGGGTGGAACTCCGTCGCGCCGCCTGGGCGTGCTCGATGGTTGCGCTGAGCCAGGCGCTGTCGAAGCCTGTCCAGATGGGTGGAATGGGCGCGAGCATGTTGGAGTAGCACGCGGGCGCGACGTCCTGGTAGAAGGCGGCTTGTACGGTGGCGCGGTCGAAACCTGCCACCTGACGGGCGATGTATCCGTAGTCGACTTCGTTGTCGACGAATACGTCTGACAGCGCCGACCACAGATGAATGCGTTCTTCGCGGGTCATAAGCCTGTTCTGCTCAATGCAGCGTAATTGGTGGCGAGACTGTAGTGGCTGGCGCGCGTTCTGGCCATTGGCGCGGGCTGCTGTGAAGGCCTGGTGGGATGTATCATCGGGCACATAGTTGCATGGCTGAATCTGCCCGTGAGCGTCGGCCGTGCACACGCTGTTTTCGTATCCGTGGCCGTAGACGCGGCCCGCCATCTGCGAGTGATGACACCATGATCGAGGTAACCGAAGTTTCCATTGCCGAGCTGCGCGCCGCGCTGGAGTCCGGCCGCACCACGGCGGTCGAGCTGGTCAAGGCCTACCTGGCGCGAATCGACGCCTACGATGGCCCGACCCGGCTCAACGCGGTGGTGGTGCGTAACCCCGACGCGTTGAAGGAAGCGGAGGCCTCCGATGCACGCCGCGCCCGTGGTGAAACCCTCGGCCCGTTGGATGGCATCCCCTACACCGCCAAGGACAGTTATCTGGTCAAGGGCCTGACGGCGGCCTCCGGCAGCCCGGCGTTCAAGGATCTGGTGGCGCAGCGCGATGCCTTTACCGTCGAGCGCCTGCGCGCGGCCGGCGCCATCTGCCTGGGCAAGACCAACATGCCGCCGATGGCCAATGGCGGCATGCAGCGTGGCGTTTATGGCCGCGCCGAAAGCCCGTACAACGCCGATTACCTGACTGCGCCGTTCGCCTCGGGCTCGTCCAATGGCGCCGGCACCGCGACCGCTGCCAGCTTCTCCGCGTTCGGCCTGGCCGAGGAAACCTGGTCCAGCGGGCGTGGCCCGGCGTCGAACAACGGCCTGTGCGCCTACACGCCATCGCGTGGGGTGATTTCGGTACGCGGCAACTGGCCGCTGACGCCGACCATGGACGTGGTCGTGCCCTACGCCCGGACCATGGCCGATCTGCTGGAAGTGCTCGACGTGGTGGTGGCCGATGATGCCGACACGCGTGGCGACCTGTGGCGTTTGCAGCCCTGGGTGCCGATCCCGCGGGCCTCCGAAGTACGCCCCGCGTCCTACCTGGCACTGGCGGCCAAGGCCGATGCACTGGCCGGCAAGCGCTTGGGTGTGCCGCGCATGTTCATCAACAAGGACGAAGCCGCCGGCACCAGCGAGAACCCGGGCATCGGTGGCCCGACCGGCCAGCGCATTCACACCCGGTCGACGGTGATCGCTCTGTGGGAAGCATCGCGCCAGGCGCTGGAAGCGGCAGGCGCCGAGGTGGTGGAAGTGGACTTCCCGCTGGTGTCCAACTGCGAAGGTGATCGCCCTGGAGCGCCGACTGTGTTCAATCGCGGCATCGTCACGCCGGAGTTCCTGCATGACGAACTGTGGGAGCTGAGCGGCTGGGCCTTCGACGATTTCCTGCGTGCCAACGGCGACCCCAAGCTCAATCGTCTGGCCGACGTGGATGGCCCGCAGATCTTCCCGCACGACCCCGGTACGCTGCCAAACCGCGAGGGTGACCTGGCGGCGGGCATGGACGAGTACGTCAACATGGCCAAGCGCGGCATCAAACCCTGGGATCAGATCGCCACGCTGCCTGATGGCCTGCGTGGCCTGGAGCACACCCGCAAGATCGATCTGGAAGACTGGATGGATCAACTGGGGCTGGACGCGGTGCTGTTCCCCACCGTGGCCGACGTTGGCCCGGCGGATGCCGATGTGAACCCGGCCTCCGCCGATATCGCCTGGAGCAATGGTGTGTGGGTGGCCAACGGCAACCTGGCGATCCGTCACCTGGGCGTGCCGACCGTCACCGTACCGATGGGCGTGATGGCCGATATCGGCATGCCGGTGGGCCTGACCTTCGCCGGCCGTGCCTATGACGACTCGGTGTTGCTACAACTGGCGGCAGCCTATGAGGCCACCGGCAGCAAACGCCTGGTGCCACCGCGTACGCCAGCGTTGTGAGGTGCCCCTGCGGCCCCCGTGGGAGGGGCTTTAGCCGCGACGGCTGCAGAGATCGTCGCCGCTGAAGCGCCTCTCACGGTTTGTGGTGCTCCACTATTCAGCGTGTAGGGCGGGTGCAACCCGCCACTGCCATCTCGGCGGGTTTCACCCGCCCTACGACCCATAAATGGGAAAGGGGAGGCAGGTTGCATCGGTCTTGTGGGAGGGGCTTTAGCCGCGACGGCTGTAGAGATAGTCGCCGCTGAAGCGCCTCCCACGGTTTGTGGTGCTCCACGATACAGCGTGTAGGGCGGGTGCAACCCGCCACTGCCATCTCGGCGGGTTTCACCCGCCTTACGACCCATAAATGGGAAAGGGCAGGCAGGTTGCATCGGTCTTGTGGGAGGGGCTTTAGCCGCGACGGCTGCCGCTAAAGCGCCTCCCACGGTTTGTGGTGCTCCACGATTCAGCGTGTTGCACCCAGCGCTCTACCTTTACTCTCGCAAATCCACCGCCGGTGCGCCCTGGCCATCGAACAGCTGGCTCGGGGTGCTGGGCAGGATGCTCGGGCGGCCGTTGCTGCCGTCGCCGAGGATGCGGATGTCGCTGTACTTCTTGCCCGACAGCGCAGCCAGGCCGGCGCCGTCACGTACCACGGTGGGCCGCAGGAACACCATCAGGTTGCGCTTGATGTGCGAGTCGCGGGTCGAGCGGAACAGCCCGCCAATCAGCGGAATGTCACCGAGCAGCGGCACCTTGGAGGTGGCCTGGGTGACGTCGTCCTGAATCAGGCCGCCGAGCACGATCACCTGGCCGTCGTCGGCGAGGATGGTGCTCTTGATCGAGCGCTTGTTGGTCACCAGGTCGACCGCCTGGGCGTTGAGCCCGGTGCTGGGAGCGAGGGAGGAGATTTCCTGCTCGATCTCCAGGCGCAGGGTGGCGCCTTCATTGATGTGCGGCGTGACCTTGAGGGTAACGCCGATGTCCTGGCGCTCGATGGTGGTGAAGGGGTTGCCGGCACCGGATGCGTCGGTGGTGTAGGAGCCGGTCTGGAACGGCACGTTCTGGCCTACGAGGATTTCCGCCTTCTGGTTGTCCAGGGTCAGCAGGCTCGGTGTGGACAGCAGGTTGCTCTTGCTGTTGGCCGACAATGCAGTGATCAGCGCGCCGAAGCGGTCGCTGCCGATGCCGATGATGGCGCCGTCGGGCAGGGTGGTGCCGTCGGGAATTTCGCCATCCTGCAGGATCTGCAGCACGGTGCCGACCGACAAGCCGGTGCCGCCGAAATTCACTCCACCCAGGCCGCCGGTACTGCCGCGTGCGTCCACCGCCCACTGCACGCCGACGGCATCGGTGATGTCGCCGGAAATCTCGACGATGGCCGCCTCGACCATCACCTGTGCGCGCGGCACGTCGAGCTGGCGCACGATGTCTTCGAGAGTGGCCACCAGGTCCGGTTCGGCCAGCAGCACCAGCGCGTTGAGGCTCTCGTCGGCGCGGATGAGGATGTTCGACTGCTTGCCGGTGGTTTCGCCGTTCTGCTGGTTCTTCAGGCCTTCGGAGATTTCCCCGAGGGTTTCGGCCAGGGACTTGGCGTCGTTGTGACGCAGGCGAATCACCCGCGTGTTGGCCGAGCGGCTGGTGGGCGTATCCAGTGACCGGGCGAGGTCGGCCAGTTTGGCGCGGGCGTCCGGCGGGCCAAGCAGGATCAGGCGATTGGTACGCGCATCGGCCACCACCTGGGTGGCGCTGGTGCCCTTGGCCTGGCCACGGGCGATGGCGGTGTTGAGCACTTCGGCCGCGTCCATCACCCAGGCGTTCTGCAGGGTGACCACGCTGAAGTCCTGTGCACCGCTCTGGTCGAGCTGACGCATCAGGTCTTCGATACGGGCGATGTTGGCGCTGCGGTCGCTGATGATCAGCGCGTTGGCCGAGGTGACGGCGGCCAGGTGGCCGTATTGCGGCACCAGCGGGCGAATCAACGGGATCAGCTCGGCCACGGGCGCGTGCTGCACCTGGATCAGGCGGGTTTCCAGACGATCCGGCGCCGGACGGCCGGCATCGGCTTCAGCCTTGGCCTCGGCGTTGGGCACGATGCGCGCTTGGTCGCCCTGGGTCAGCACGCTGAAACCATGGGTGGCCATGACCGAGAGGAACAGCTGGTAAACCTCGGACAGCCCCAGCGGCGTGCTCGACACCACGTTGACCTGGCCTTTCACGCGCGGGTCGACGACGAAGGTCTGACCGGTGATGCTGGCGATCTGGTCGACGAACTCGCGGATGTCCGCGCCCTTCAGGTTGATGGTCCAGCTTTCTTCCTGCTGGTTGGCGCTGGCCGGCACCTGCTGGATCTGCGCGAGCAGAGGCAGCGGTGCGGTGGCCAGGCCGGCGGCGAGGACGGCGAGGGACAGTCGGCTACGGAAAAAATGCATCGGTTCAGTCACTTTCCATGGGCTGATCAGGGGGCGTTTCCACAGGCTGGGTGCCGGAGGCTTCCATCTGCTCGCGCAGCGCTTGCATGCGCTGGCGCAGTTGTTCGAGGTTGTCCTGGTCGAGTTGATCGAGCTGTTGCAGCGAGTCTGGCGCTGCCGTTTCGACCGGTGGGGTATAGCTGTATTGGCTGCTGCTCGGGCGCGGGAAGGTGAGGCTTTCGCGGCGGCCGTTGCGCTCCAGTTCGACGCGGTCGGCGTAGACGGCATCCAGGCGCACGCCGTTATCCACGTCCGCGCCGACGGCAAAACGCTGGGCGCTCTGGCCCTGACGTTGGATCATCGCGCTGGAACGTTGCGGGTCACTGTGCACGAAGCTGCCGAGCAGGGTCAGTTGCAGATTGGTGGCCGGCGGCGGGCCACTGTCGGCCTGCCGTGGTGTGCCGAACAGCTGGTCGATGGGCGCCTGCGCGTGTTGTTCGGGGCTGGGCGTGCTCTGGCTGGGCGCTTGCTGCACAGGGCCGCGCACCAGGCGCAGCAGTTCGGCGCTCTGCCAGGCCAGGCTGACGCTCAGGGCGATCAGCGCGAGCATGCCGATCAGGCTCGGGGCATTGTCCTTGAGCCGCTGGGAAAGGGCCGACATGGGCAAAAGCATCACTCCGGAAAACGACGTTCTAGTTCTTCTTATGTGCGGGGCGTCGCGCGCTGATCATAGCAGCCTGCTCGCGCTTGGCATCCCCCAAATAGGGTGGGTGTGCTGCTCCTGGCAATGTGTTAGAACCTGCTCACGATCTGCTGCGCGTCGGCCCTACTGCGTTAAAAACAGGCTCGGAATGCTCATTTACAGCTCGTAAACTCTGCTTCCTCGCCTGCTTTTGCCTTGTATGGCTCTAGCTCGCGAGATCCTGCACAGGTTCTTAAAGATAATCGCATAAACATACAAGAAGACCGTCCCAGAGGTGGCCCATTGGGTCAAAACGGCCAGGTTAGGCTGTAATACCGGGATAAGGTTCTGTTCTAAGGTCTCGCATGAACGCTTCGCTGCTCGAAACCCCATTGCGCCGCTTGCCCTTCAGTTTCGCCAAGCGTCATGGCCTGGTGTTCGTCATGCATGACGGGCGCGCCAGTTTGGCCCATCGCGCCGACTGCGACCTGGCTGCCCTGGCCGAGGCGCAGCGTTTTGCCGGGCGCAGCCTGCCGCTGCAGGTGCTCGATACCCAGGCGTTCGCCCAGGCGCTGGGCGCGGCCTATCAGCACGACTCCGCTTCCATGCAACTGGCCGAGGATATTGGCGGCAGCTTCGACCTGGCCTCGCTGGCCGATCAGGTGCCGGAAACCGAAGACCTGCTGGAGCAGGAGGACGATGCACCGATCATCCGCCTGATCAACGCCATTCTCGGCGAGGCGATCAAGGAAAACGCCTCCGACATTCACCTGGAAACCTTCGAGAAACGCCTTGTCGTGCGCTTTCGCGTCGATGGCATCCTACGTGAGGTGCTCGAGCCCAAGCGTGAGCTGGCCGCCTTGCTGGTGTCACGGGTCAAGGTCATGGCGCGCCTGGATATCGCCGAGAAGCGCGTGCCGCAGGATGGGCGCATCTCGCTCAAGGTGGGCGGGCGCGAAGTGGACATTCGTGTATCGACGCTACCCTCGGCCAACGGTGAGCGGGTGGTGCTGCGTCTGCTGGACAAACAGGCCGGGCGCCTGTCGCTGCAGCACCTGGGCATGCGCGCCGAGGATCGCGCGCTGATGGAAGACACCGTGCGCAAACCGCACGGCATTCTGCTCGTCACCGGCCCCACTGGTTCGGGCAAGACCACCACGCTGTACGCCAGCCTGGTCAGCCTCAACGACCACACGCGCAACATTCTTACCGTCGAAGACCCCATCGAGTACCACCTCGAAGGCATCGGCCAGACCCAGGTCAACACCAAGGTGGACATGACCTTCGCCCGTGGCCTGCGCGCTATCCTGCGCCAGGACCCTGACGTGGTGATGGTCGGCGAGATTCGCGACAAGGAGACCGCCGAGATTGCCGTACAGGCCTCGCTGACCGGCCACTTGGTGTTGTCCACGCTGCACACCAACAGCGCCATCGGCGCCATCACTCGTCTGGTGGATATGGGCGTGGAGCCGTTCCTGCTGTCGTCATCGCTGCTCGGCGTGCTGGCCCAGCGCCTGGTGCGCGTGCTGTGCCCGTCGTGCAAGGAACCCTATGCCGCCGATGCGGCCGAATGCGCGTTGCTCGGTGTGCCGGCCAGCTCACCGCCGACGCTCTACCATGCGCGTGGCTGCGCCCATTGCCATCAGCAAGGCTATCGCGGGCGTACCGGCATCTACGAACTGGTGGTGTTCGACGAAACCATGCGCACCCTGGTGCACAGCCGCGCCTCCGAGCAGGACATGACCCGCCACGCCCGCACGCTGGGCCCGAGCATCCGTGACGATGGCCGGCGCAAGGTGCTGGAGGGGGTGACCACGGTCGAGGAAGTGCTGCGCGTGACGCGAGAAGAATAGATGGCCGCTTTCGAGTACATAGCCCTCGATGGGCGCGGCCGTCAGCAGAAGGGCGTGCTGGAGGCCGATAGCGCGCGCCAGGTACGCCAGTTGCTGCGTGAGCGACAGCTGGCGCCGCTGGAGGTCAAGGCCACGCGCAGCCGCGAGCAGGGCGGTGGCCAGGCGCGCCTGGGGTTTGCCCGTGGCCTGTCGGCACGTGATCTGGCGCTGGTCACCCGCCAGTTGGCGACATTAATCCAGGCGGCATTGCCCATCGAAGAGGCGCTGCGCGCCGCTGCCGCGCAATCCACCAACTCGCGTATCCAGGGCATGTTGCTGGCGGTGCGCGCTCGCGTGCTGGAGGGCCACAGCCTGGCAGGTAGCCTCAAGGAGTTTCCGGCCGCTTTTCCCGAGCTGTATCGCGCCACGGTGGCGGCGGGTGAGCACGCGGGGCACCTCGGCCCGGTGCTGGAGCAGTTGGCCGATTACACCGAGCAGCGTCAGCAATCGCGGCAGAAGGTGCAGCTGGCGCTGCTTTATCCGGTGATTCTGATGTGCGCATCGTTGCTGATCGTCGGCTTTCTGCTCGGCTATGTGGTGCCGGACGTGGTCAAGGTGTTCGTCGATTCCGGGCAGACCCTGCCAGCGCTGACGCGTGGTCTGATCGCCCTGAGTGACTGGGTCAAGGCCTGGGGGCTGGTTGCACTGGTGGCGCTGGTACTGGCGGTGATCGCCTTGCGCGCCGCGCTGCGTGACGAGACCTTCCGTCTGCGCTGGCATCGTTTTCTGTTACGTATCCCGCTGATAGGCCGGCTGGGTCGCGCCACCGATTGCGCGCGTTTCGCCTCCACACTGGCCATCCTCACCCGCAGTGGCGTGCCGCTGGTGGAGGCGCTGGCGATTGCTGGTGAGGTGATCGGCAATCGGGTGATCCGCGGCGAGGTGCTGGTGGCGGCGCAGAAGGTGCGCGAGGGCGGCAGCCTGACCCGTTCGCTGGAGGCCACCGGGCAGTTCCCGCCGATGATGTTGCACATGATCGCCAGTGGCGAACGCTCCGGCGAGCTGGATCAGATGTTGGCACGCACGGCGAAGAACCAGGAAAACGACCTCAGCGCGCAGATCGCCCTGCTGGTCGGGCTGTTCGAGCCGTTCATGCTGGTCTTCATGGGGGCAGTGGTGCTGGTGATCGTGCTGGCCATCCTGTTGCCGATTCTTTCTTTGAACCAAATGGTGGGGTAATTAGGTGATACGCAGACAAGCAGGTTTCACGCTCATCGAAATCATGGTGGTAGTCGTCATTCTCGGCATTCTGGCAGCGCTGGTGGTGCCGCAGGTGATGAGCCGGCCGGATCAGGCCAAGGTTACCGCCGCGCAGAACGACATCCGCGCCATCGGTGCGGCGCTGGATATGTACAAGCTCGACAACCACAACTACCCCAGCACCCAGCAGGGCCTGGAGGCGCTGGTGAGCAAGCCGAGCGGCAATCCGCAGGCGAAGAACTGGAACAAGGACGGCTACCTCAAGCGCCTGCCCATCGATCCCTGGGGCAACCCTTATCAATACCTGGCGCCTGGCACCAAGGGCGCCTTCGACCTGTATTCGCTCGGCGCCGACGGCAAGCAGGGCGGCAGCGACCTGAACGCCGATATCGGCAACTGGGATCTCTGACCCGAGCATGATCGGCGTGCCGGCAAAGACGCGCGGCTTCACCCTCATCGAACTGCTGGTGGTGCTGGTCATTCTCGGCAGCCTGATCGGTCTGGCGGTGTTCAGCACCGGCATCGCCGGGCCGGGGCGCGAGCTGCGCAGCGAGGCCGAGCGACTCAGTGGCTTGATCGGCGTGCTGCTCGACGAGGCGGTTTTGGATAACCGCGAATACGGCTTGAGCTTCACCCGTGAAGGTTATCGAGTCCTGCGCTATGACCCGCAGCGTGCCGAGTGGCAGGCGCTGGATCGTCAGGTTCATCGCCTGCCGGAGTGGGCCGAGCTGGCCTTTGAAGTGGAGGGCGAGGCCCTGAGCCTGACGACCGAGGCTGGTGCTGATACGCCGCAATTGCTGATTCTCTCCAGCGGCGAGCTGACACCATTTCGCCTCCGCCTGGCCGAGCGCAGGCGCGACGGCCTGCGCCTGCAATTGTCCAGTGATGGCTTCGGCCTGCCGCGCGTTGAGGAGTTGGGTGCGGGGCGTGCCGGATGAAAGGTGCGCGCGGTTTTACGCTGCTCGAGGTGATGGTGGCGCTGGCGATCTTTGCCCTGGTCGCCGCCAGTGTGCTGACCGCCAGTGCACGCAGCGTGCGGACCGCCAGCCAGCTGGAAGACAAGACCCTGGCCATGTGGGTGGCCGATAACCGCATGACGGAATTGCAACTCGCCGAGACCCCGCCCGCCGATGGCCGCGATCAGGGCCAGGTGGAGTTCGCCGGGCGCCGTTGGTCGTGGCAGAGCGAAATCCAGGCCACCAGCGAGCCTGCCATGCGCCGTGTGACGCTGTGGGTCGCCGCCGAAGAGCGCGGCGCCAGTGGCGATCTGCGTGAGCGCGCGCAGGTCACGCTCAGCGGTTTTCTGGGGGCGCCGCAGTGACTCGTCCGCAGCGCGGCTTCACCCTGCTGGAGCTGCTGATCGCCATCGCCATCTTCGCTCTGCTGGGGTTGGCCACCTACCGCATGCTCGACAGCGTGCTCAGCGCCGATGCCATTACCCGCGAGCACGAACGTCAGTTGCGTGAACTGACCCGCGCCCTGTCAGCCTTCGAGCGCGACCTGCGCCAGGTGACGGTGCGGCCGATTCGCGATGGTTTCGGCGATGCTCAGCCAGCGCTGCACAGCGACCTGACCGATGCCACGGCGCTGGAGCTGACCCGCGCTGGCTGGCGCAATCCGCTGGGCCAACCGCGAGCCGAGGTGCAGCGAGTGCGCTGGCAGCTCAGTGGCGAGCAATGGCAGCGCCGTTATTGGCGTGTGCTGGACCGCGCGCAGGACAGCGCACCGCAAATCCAGCAGGCACTCGATGGCGTGGAATCGCTGAGCCTGCGCTACCTGGACAAGGACGGGCAGTGGCAGCCCGACTGGCCGCCGGCCAATGCCTCCGGCGACGGCCTGCTCACCGATTTGCCGCGCGCGATCGAGCTGCGCCTGCAGCATCGCCGTTATGGCGAATTGCGTCGCTTGCTGCGCTTGCCGGATTTGCCGGCAGAGAACCGTGCTGGCGAGTCGCCGGACGAGCCGAATGAGGTGCCGCAGGCATGAGGCGGCAGAGTGGGGTGGCGCTTATTACCGTGCTGCTGGTGGTCGCCGTGGTGACGGTGGTCTGCGCTGGTTTGATCGCCCGCCAGCAGCTGTCGATCCGCAGCAGCGCCAACCAGTTGCACGTAACCCAAGCCTGGCACTACGCCCTGGGCGGCGAGACCCTGGCCAAGGCGATTCTCGAGCGCGATCTGCGTCAGGGTGATCCGCGCCAGCCGGTGGATCATCCGCTGGAGCCCTGGGCTCGGCCACTGGCGCCGTTCCCGCTGGATGAGGGCGGCGAGCTGCGTGTGCGTATCGTCGACCCCAGCGGTCGTTTCAATCTCAATAGCCTGGTGCGCCAGGGCCGACCCAACGAGCTGGCGGTGCTGCGTTTGCGTCGCCTGCTGCTGCGCCTGGGAATCGACAAACCTTATGCCGAGCGCCTGCTGGACTGGCTCGATAGCGACAGCGAACTGCAGGGCGGCAATGGCGCGGAGGATGGCCAGTACCTGTTGGCGACTCCACCTTACCGCACGGCCAATCGCGAGATCACTGATGTGTCCGAACTGCGCCTGCTGCTGGAGATGGAGGAGGCCGACTACCGCCGCCTGCAGCCCTTCGTCAGCGCGCTGCCGAGCGAGGCGCTGCTCAACGTCAACACGGCCAGTGCGATGGTGCTCTCCAGTCTGTCCGACGGCTTGAGCCCGGATGCGGCTATGTCACTGATTGCCGGGCGCGGCGCCGAAGGCTATCCCAGCGCTGCGGCCTTCGCTGCCCAGCCTGCGCTTGCTGGCCTGGGTGAGCAGGTGGTGCAGGGGCTGGCGGTCGGCAGCCAGTATTTCGAGGTGTTCAGCGAAGTGAGCCTGGGTGAACGCCGGGTGGTATTGCGCAGCCTGTTGCAGCGCAGCAATGATGGCCAGGTCAGTGTCCTGGCGCGTGATCTGGGGCAGGGCGGTATGCCGCCACGTCCTATTGAGGAAGAACAAGAATGAACTCGACATGGATATTCCTGCCGCCCGAGGCGTGCCACGACCTGTCAGCGGACCTGCCCGTCATGCATGTTACGGCAGATGACAGTCGCGCCTTGAGCCTGGCCGAGGCTCTGGCCGATATTCCGGCGCACTGGCAACTGGTGCTGCCGGTTGAGGCCGTCACCGCGTGCGCCGTGCAACTGCCGACGCAGAAGGCGCGCTGGATGCGCCAGGCGCTGCCGTTCGCGGTAGAGGAGCTGCTGGCCGAGGATGTCGAACTGATGCACCTGGCCCTGGGTGAGCAACTGGCCGATGGCCGTCACCGCGTCTACGCGCTGCGCGCCAGCTGGTTGCGCGAGTGTCTGGCGCTGTTCGCGGCGCAGCCGCCGCAGGCGATCCGGGTCGATGCCGATCTGTTGCCGCCCCAGGGCAGTCAACTGCTCTGGCTGCACTCGCGGTGGCTGCTCGGTGGCGAGGCGCCTTGGCGTCTGGCCTTGCAGCGCGAGGATTGGCCGGTGCTGGCAGGACGCTGCCCCACGCCGCATATCGCCAGTGCGCCGGCGGGGCAGGCGCTGCCCGAATCGGTCGATGAAGTGCACCTTTTGGAAGATGCGCATCAGTGGCTGGTGCGTCAGCACGCGAGTGTCGACCTCGCGCAAGGGGAGTTCGCCCTGCGCCAGAGCGGTGACGGCTGGCTGCGTTGGCGGCCGCTGGCCGGGGTGCTGGCGCTGTGTCTTGTATTGCAGTGGGGCTTCAATTTCGCGCAGGGCTGGTACTTGCAGCGTGAGGCCGATGCCTATGCTGCGTCCAGCGAGGCGCTGTACCGCGAGCTGTTTCCGCAGGACAGCAAGCTGATCAACCTGCGCGCGCAGTTCGACCAGCATCTGGCGCAGTCTTCGGGCAGCGCCAGCCCGGTGCTCGGCCTGTTGGCCGAGGTGGCGGCGGCGCTGCATGCCGAGGGCGCGCCGCAGGTACAGGTCAATCAGCTCGACTACAGCGCGACCCGTACCGATATGTCGCTGCAGTTGCAGGCACCGGGCTTCGCCGAGCTGGAGCGTTTGCGTGAGCGCCTGGAGGCGGCAGGACTGTCGGTGCAAATGGGCTCGGCCAGCCGCGAGGCCGAAGGCGTCAGCGCGCGCGTGGTGATAGGAGGATGAGCAGCATGTCGAGAACAGGGTTGAGCGAGAGTCTGCAACTGCACTGGCAGCGTTCGCCGCTGGCGCAACGCTGGCAGGCGCTGCCGACGCGTGATCGCCTGGCGCTGGCGGCGCTGAGCGTTTTCCTGCTGCTGGTGTTGTTCTACCTGGCGTTGTGGCAACCGGCGCAGCGCCATGCCCATGCCGCGCGCGCCGCGTTCGAGGAGCAGCGCGCGCTTTACACCTATCTGCAAAGCCGTGCGCCGCAGGTGCAGGGGCGTGACCTGCAGCCGCGCGCCAGCCTCGACCCGGCGCGCCTGCAGGGCGTGGTCACGGCGAGTGCGGCGCAGCAGGGGCTGGTGATCGAGCGTCTGGATACCGAAGGCTACGGCGCGGTGCAGGTCAACCTGCAGCCGGTGGTGTTCGCTCAGTTGCTGCGCTGGATTCAGGCGCTGGAAGAGCAGGGCGTGCGCGTCGAGGAAGCCGGGCTGGACCGCGCCGAGGAAAACCGTGTGATAGCGCGGCTTAGCTTGCGTGTGGGTGAGTGACTCGTGCGCTATTGATCGTCACTCCCGCGAAGGCGGGAGCCCAGGTGTTGCGTAACGCCTGGTTTCCCGCCTTCGCGGGAATGACGGCTACTCCAGTGCGTGGTCGTGTACCTATGCGCCCCCTACGGTTTGCGTGGCGCCACGGTAACAGCGCGCACCCGATTGGGCGGTTAGGGAACGTTGGTGCGCCGATACGGTGCCATTTACAACGCTGGATGACATGCGAAAACGGCCTTGAAGCCCATGAATCGGGCTTTTGCTGATTCATGGCCTGAGTATTGCTATAGATATCCGTTTACCCTTTTCTGCTTGATCACTCCTTTCGCAGGCTGTCAATATCTGCGCCCGGCGCTTCTGGTGCTTCTGTAATTAGTTGTCGCATTGAGGAAATATCGCCTCATTGCCTGCCGCTAGAATGCCGCACACCCAGCCAAGGCCCCTTTGTCGCTTGTCCACCACGACAGCGCAGCACCGCCTTCTACAATCCATAAAAGGCCCGGGCCCCTCACTGCCATCGATGTCATACCCAATTCGAAGGAGCAAAGAATGAAGAAGATCGCACTGCTTGGCGCCCTGGCGCTGTCCCTGATGTCGCCCTTGGCCATGGCCGAGAAGCCGCTGCGCATTGGCATCGAGGCGGCCTACCCGCCCTTCGCATTCAAGACTCCCGATGGTCAGATTTCCGGCTTCGACTACGACATCGGTAACGCCTTGTGCGAAGAGATGAAAGTCGAGTGCAAGTGGATCGAGCAGGAGTTCGACGGCCTGATCCCGGCCCTGAAAGTGCGCAAGTTCGACGCCGTGCTGTCGTCCATGTCGATCACCGAAGACCGCAAGAAGTCCGTGGACTTCACCGGCAAGTACTACGCCACTCCGGCCAAGCTGGCGATGAAAGCCGGTACCGAGATCAAGGACCCGCTGGTCGACCTCAAAGGCAAGAAGATCGGCGTGCAGCGTTCGTCCGTGTATGACCGTTACGCCACCGACATCTTCGCTCCGGCCGGTGCCGAGATCGTCCGTTACAGCTCGCAGAACGAAGTGTTCCTGGACATGCAGTCTGGCCGCCTGGACGCCACCCTGGCCGACTCGGTGAACATCGACGACGGTTTCCTCAAGACCGACGCTGGCAAGGGCTTCGCATTTGCCGGCCCGGACTTCACCGAAGTGAAGTACTTCGGCGAAGGTCAGGGCATTGCCGTGCGCAAGGGTGACCAGGCGCTGGCCGACAAGATCAGTGCTGCCATCCTGGCTATCCGTGCCAACGGCAAGTACAAGGAAGTGCAGGACAAGTACTTCGACTTCGACGTTTACGGCGAGTAAGCGTCCCAGGCAAAAAAGTGGCACAACCTGAAAAAGGTTGGTGCCACTTTTTTCTTGGTTCTGCGGGGTTGGTTCTTGCTGGCCTTGGCTGAATGCCAGCCGTGCGACCCGTCGTGTGAGCGACATGAATTTTCTTTGTGCTAGGCGGCGCCTGGGGTGCCTGAGAGGTATTAGCGCATGCTTCAAGGCTACGGCTCGACCATTCTCGATGGTGCCTGGCTCACTCTGCTTCTGGCGCTGACGTCGATGGCAGTGGCGATCTTCCTCGGCCTGCTGGGTGCGGCCTTCCGTTTGTCGCCGGTGCGTTGGCTGGCGGCGTTGGGCGATACCTATGCCACGGTGATTCGTGGCATCCCCGATCTGGTGCTGATTCTGCTGATTTTCTACGGCGGCCAGGACATGGTGAACCGCATCGCGCCCATGGTCGGCTATGACGATTACATCGACATCAACCCCTTCGTCGCCGGCGTGTTCACCATGGGCTTCATCTTTGGGGCCTACCTGTCGGAGACCTTCCGTGGCGCCTTCATGGCGATCCCCAAGGGGCAGTCGGAAGCCGGCGCGGCCTATGGCATGAGCGGGATGCAGGTGTTCTTCCGCATTCTCGTGCCGCAGATGATCCGTTTCGCCATTCCCGGCTTCACCAACAACTGGCTGGTGCTGACCAAGGCCACCGCACTGATTTCCGTGGTCGGCCTGCAGGACATGATGTTCAAGGCCAAGAGCGCGGCCGACGCGACGCGTGAGCCGTTCACCTTCTATCTGGCGGTAGCGGGGCTGTACCTGGTGCTGACCAGTGTGTCTTTGCTGGCGCTGCGTTTCCTCGAGAAACGGTATTCGGTAGGTACCAAGGCGGCAGACCTATGATCTTCGACTATCAAATGATCTGGGAGAACCTGCCGCTGTACTGGGGCGGCGTGCTGGTCACCGTGAAAATCCTGCTGATCTCCCTGGCGGTCGGCCTCAGCCTGGCGCTGCCGCTGGCGCTGATGCGGGTGTCGAAATCGCCCTGGGTCAACTTCCCGGCCTGGCTCTACACCTACGTGATTCGCGGCACGCCGATGCTGGTACAGCTGTTTCTGATCTATTACGGCCTGGCTCAGTTCGAGTTCATCCGTGACAGCTTCATGTGGCCGTATTTCTCCAGCGCGACCTTCTGCGCCTGCCTGGCGTTTGCCATCAATACCAGCGCCTACACCGCGGAAATTCTCGCCGGCAGCCTCAAGGCCACGCCGCCAGGGGAGATCGAGGCGGCCAAGGCCATGGGCATGTCACGCAGCAAGCTCTACCGGCGCATCCTGCTGCCGTCGGCGCTGCGCCGGGCGCTGCCGCAGTACAGCAATGAAGTGATCATGATGCTGCACACCACGTCGCTGGCGTCGATCGTGACCCTGATCGACATCACTGGCGCGGCGCGCACTGTTAGCTCGCAGTACTACATGCCGTTCGAAGCCTTCATCACCGCCGGCCTGTTCTACCTGGCGCTGACCTTCATCCTGGTGCGCCTGTTCAAGCTGGCCGAGCGCCGCTGGTTGGCCTACATGGCCCCGCGCAAGGGCTGATGCCATGACGATTCAAGAGAACCCGAACATGTACAAACTCGAAGTTCAGGACCTGCACAAGCGCTACGGCAGCCATGAAGTGATCAAGGGCGTGTCGATGGCGGCCAAGGCGGGCGACGTGATCAGCATCATCGGCTCCAGCGGCTCGGGCAAGAGCACCTTCCTGCGCTGCCTGAATCTGCTCGAACAGCCGCATGCCGGCAAGATTTTGCTCAACAACGAAGAGCTGAAGCTGGTGCCGGCCAAGGACGGTTCGCTGCGTGCAGCCGATGCCAAGCAACTGCAGCGCATGCGCTCGCGCCTGGCCATGGTGTTCCAGCACTTCAACCTGTGGTCGCACATGAGCGCCCTGGAAAACGTGATGGAAGCGCCGGTGCACGTGCTTGGCGTGAGCAAGGCCGAGGCCCGCGACAAGGCCGAGCACTACCTGGCCAAGGTCGGTGTCGCGCACCGCAAGGATGCCTACCCGGCGCACATGAGCGGTGGTGAGCAGCAGCGCGTGGCCATCGCCCGTGCCCTGGCCATGGAGCCGGAGGTGATGCTGTTCGACGAGCCGACTTCGGCGCTCGACCCGGAACTGGTCGGCGAAGTGCTGAAGGTGATGCAGGACCTGGCCACCGAAGGTCGCACCATGGTGGTGGTGACCCACGAAATGGGTTTTGCCCGCGAGGTGTCGAACCAGCTGGTATTCCTGCACAAGGGGCTGGTTGAAGAGCGCGGTTGCCCGAAGGAAGTGCTGGCCAATCCGCAATCCGAACGACTGCAGCAGTTTCTTTCCGGCAGTCTCAAATAATAAGAAGCTAGACTGCGCACTTAACTGGTGCGTTGAACCCATTGAATAGACGCTAATGACCCCCCATCGAATCGGCTTTCTCTATTGGCCCGGCACCAAGGCTTTGACGTTGTCTCTGGCGGAGGAAGCCCTGCGTGTTGCCCAGCGCGTGCATCCAGAAGTGGTGTACGAGTTGGTGTTCCTCCAGGCCGAGCCGCTGGTTGCGGGTGACTGGCGTCTGCCGGGCGAGCCCTGGGCCGGGCATCTGGAAGGGTTGGACAAGCTGTTTCTGCTCGCCGATACGCCGCCGGCGCAGGTGTCGGCCGGTCTGGCGGCTGCGCTCAAGCAGCAGGTGCGCAGCGGTTGCGTGATCGGCGGGCTGTCTGCAGGGGTCTATCCGCTGGCTCAGCTCGGTTTGCTCGATGGTTATCGCGCGGCGGTGCACTGGCGCTGGCAGGACGACTTCGCCGAGCGCTTCCCCAAGGTCATCGCCACCAGCCACCTGTTCGACTGGGATCGCGATCGTCTGACCGCCTGTGGCGGCATGGCCGTGCTCGATCTGCTGCTGGCGGTGCTGGCGCGCGACCACGGCGCCGAGCTGGCCGGTGCGGTGAGCGAGGAGCTGGTGGTCGAGCGCATTCGCGAGGGCGGTGAGCGTCAGCGTATTCCACTGCAGAATCGCCTGGGCTCCAGTCATCCGAAGCTGACCCAGGCCGTGCTGCTGATGGAAGCCAATATCGAGGAGCCGCTGACCACCGACGAGATCGCCCAGCATGTGTGCGTGTCGCGTCGTCAGCTCGAGCGCATCTTCAAGCAGTACCTCAATCGCGTGCCCAGCCAGTATTACCTGGAGCTGCGCTTGAACAAGGCGCGCCAGCTTCTGATGCAGACCAGCAAGTCGATCATCCAGATCGGCCTGTCCTGCGGCTTCTCCTCGGGGCCGCATTTCTCCAGTGCCTACCGCAACTTCTTCGGCGCCACGCCACGCGATGATCGCAACCAGCGCCGCAGCAACAGCCCCTTCGAGCTGACGTCGACGCCGGTCGAGCGGGGTTGAGACGCCTTGTGGGAGCGAGCTCTGCTCGCGAAACTCTGGTGTTGCCCTCGGTTCGCGAGCAGAGCTCGCTCCTACGCCGCGGTGGCCGTAGCCCGGATTGCATCCTGGCTACGCAGGCGTGAATTTCGATACTGACCGGTCAGCCTGCGGAGATTTTTTCTGGCAGCGTGCTCCAGGCGGCGATCTGCGATTAAACTGCGCCTTTCCGACGCTTTCTGTCGCTTGGACGAAAACCCGCGGAAAACCTGGGGTGGCGCTGTAAGAAGTTGTCGCATGGCGACAATGCCGGCCCCGATTCAGTCCCTACAATCCTTGCATTCCCTGTCGTTTCGGGCGCTTTGTTGCCTGCCAGCGGCCGGTATTTCTCATCAGGAGAGCTTTGATGTCCGTTCAGCACGATGCGGTGCAACGCGCCGATTTCGACCAGTTCATGGTCCCCAACTACGCCCCTGCTGCCTTCGTACCCGTGCGCGGCCTGGGTTCGCGAGTCTGGGATCAGAGCGGTCGAGAGCTGATCGACTTCGCCGGCGGCATCGCCGTCAACGTGCTTGGCCACTGCCACCCGGCGCTGGTCGCGGCGCTGACCGAGCAGGCCAATACCCTGTGGCACATCTCCAACGTGTTCACCAACGAGCCGACCCTGCGCCTGGGCAAGAAGCTGGTCGAGGCGACCTTCGCCGAGCGCGTGTTCTTCTGCAACTCCGGCGCCGAGGCCAACGAGGCTGCGTTCAAGCTGGCGCGGCGTGTCGCTCATGACCGTTTCGGGCCGGAGAAGCACGAGATCATCGCTGCGACCAACAGTTTCCACGGCCGTACCCTGTTCACCGTCAGCGTCGGTGGCCAGCCGAAGTACTCCGACGGTTTCGGGCCGAAGATCCAGGGCATCACCCACGTGCCGTACAACGATCTGGAGGCGCTGAAAGCCGCCATCTCCGACAAGACCTGCGCCGTGGTGCTGGAGCCCGTGCAGGGCGAGGGCGGCGTGCTGCCGGCGGACAAGGCCTATCTGCAAGGCGCTCGCGAGCTGTGCAACGCGCACAACGCGCTGCTGGTATTCGATGAAGTGCAGAGCGGTATGGGCCGTACTGGCGAGCTGTTCGCCTACATGAATTACGGCGTGGTGCCGGACATCCTCTCCAGTGCCAAGAGCCTGGGCGGTGGTTTCCCCATCGCGGCGATGCTCACTACCACCGATCTGGCCAAGCATTTCTCGCCTGGTACCCATGGCACCACCTACGGTGGCAACCCGCTGGCCTGTGCGGTGGGCGAGGCGGTACTGGATATCGTCAACACTGCCGAGACGCTGAACGGCGTCAAAGCCAAGAGCGAACAGTTCAAGACGCGCCTGCTGGCGCTGGGCAAGCAGTACGGCCTGTTCGAGCAGGTACGTGGCATGGGCTTGTTGCTCGGCTGCGTACTCAATGATGCCTGGATGGGTAAGGCCAAGCAGGTACTCGATGCCGCCACCTCCGAGGGGCTGATGATTCTGCAGGCCGGTCCGGATGTGGTGCGTTTCGCCCCGAGCCTGGTGGTCGAAGAGGCCGATATCGACGAAGGCCTGGCTCGTTTCGAGCGTGCGCTGAGCAAACTGACGGCAGCCTGAGTCTTCGCTGACTTGCTGTGGGTGGAGCTTCAGCCGCGACAATCGCGGCTGCGACTGCATGGATGCAGGAGCTAGAGCGAAGCAGGATGCCCGAGCCGAAGCACCTCCCACGGCTGTTTGCCCGACCCGGGCTACGAATTCCCTGTTTAGAAGGAGTGACCCATGCTGGTGATGCGCCCTGCGCAAATGGCGGACCTGGCGGATGTGCAGCGACTGGCTGCTGACAGCCCGGTGGGTGTCACTTCCTTGCCGGACGATGCAGGCCGGCTGGGTGACAAGATCGCCGCCTCGGATGCGTCGTTCGCCGCCGAAGTCAGTTTCAACGGCGAGGAGAGCTACTTCTTCGTGCTCGAGGACACCGAGAGCGGCCGCCTGGTCGGCTGTTCCGGCATCGTTGCCTCGGCGGGCTACTCCGAGCCCTTCTACAGCTTTCGCAACGAAACCTTCGTGCACAACTCGCGCGAGCTGAAGATCCACAACAAGATCCACGTGCTGTCGCTGTGTCACGACCTGACCGGCAACAGCCTGCTCACCAGCTTCTACGTCGAGCGCTCGCTGGTCAGCAGCGTGTTCGCCGAGCTCAATTCGCGCGGGCGCCTGCTGTTCATGGCGGGGCACCCGGAGCGCTTCGCCGATGCCGTGGTGGTGGAGATCGTCGGCCACAGTGACGAGAACGGTGATTCGCCGTTCTGGGACGCGCTGGGGCGCAATTTCTTCGACATGACCTACGCCGAGGCCGAGCGCCTGTGCGGCCTCAAGAGCCGCACCTTCCTCGCCGAGCTGATGCCGCATTATCCGATCTACGTGCCGCTGCTCTCGGACGAGGCGCAGGAGGCCATGGGTCAGGTGCATCCGCGTGCGCAGATCACCTTCGACATTCTCATGCGCGAAGGCTTCGAGACCGACCATTACATCGACATCTTCGATGGCGGCCCGACCCTGCATGCGCGCACCTCGGGCATTCGCAGCATCGCGCAGAGTCGCCTGGTGCCGGTGAAGATCGGCGAGGCCGAGGCCGGCGGACGCCAGTATCTGGTCAGCAACGGTCAGTTGCAGGACTTCCGCGCCATCGTTGCCGACCTCGACTGGGTGCCGGGCAAACCCGTGGTACTCAGTGCGCAGGCGGCCGAAGCGCTGGGGGTCGGTGAGGGTGCCAGTGTCAGGTTGGTAGCGGTTTAACCCCTGCTCCGCAGGAGAGGGCGCCCTTCACGGGCAAAGGAGAGTGCCGGCGGTGCTCTTGAGGAATCTGGAGGTTTTATGATCGTTCGTCCCGTGCGCAGTGCCGATTTGCCGGCCCTGATCGACCTGGCTCGCAGCACCGGCGCTGGCCTGACCACGCTGCCGGCCAACGAGGAGCGCCTGGCGCATCGGGTCGGCTGGGCGGAGAAGGCATTTCGTGGCGAGGCCGAACGCGCCGACGCCGACTACCTGTTCGTGCTCGAAGACGATGCCGGCAAGGTGGTAGGCATTTCTGCGGTGGCCGGTGCCGTCGGCCTGCGCGAGCCCTGGTACAACTACCGGGTCGGCCTGACCGTCAGCGCTTCGCAGGAGCTGAACATCCACCGCCAGGTGCCGACGCTGTTCATGGCCAACGACATGACTGGCAACTCCGAATTGTGCTCGCTGTTCTTGCATGCCGATCACCGCACGGGCCTCAACGGCCGCTTATTGTCCAAGGCGCGTTTTCTGTTCATCGCCGAATTTCGCGAGCTGTTCGGCGACAAGGTGATCGCCGAGATGCGTGGCATGTCCGATGACCGCGGGCGTTCACCGTTCTGGGAAAGCCTTGGTCGGCATTTCTTCAAGATGGAGTTCTCCCAGGCGGACTACCTCACCGGCGTTGGCAACAAGGCTTTCATCGCCGAGCTGATGCCCAAGTTTCCGCTCTACACCTGCTTCCTGTCCGAAGATGCGCGCGCCGTGATCGGTCGGGTACACCCGGACACCGAGCCGGCGCTGGCCATGCTCAAGGCCGAGGGTTTCAGCTACCAGGGCTATGTCGACATCTTCGATGCCGGCCCGGCTATCGAGGCGGAAACCGCGAAGATCCGCGCCGTGCAGGGCAGCCAGAACCTGGTGCTGGCCATTGGCACGCCAGGCGATGACGCCGAGCCTTTCCTGATACACAACCGCAAGCGTCAGGACTGCCGTATCACTGCTGCGCCTGCGCGCCTGGCGGCTGGCACCCTGGTGGTCGATCCGCTGACGGCCAAGCGTCTGCGCCTTTCCGCGGGTGATCAGGTGCGCGCCGTTACGCTGTCGGCGCACCGCTGAGTAATTGGTTTTGCGCGGCGGCCCAAGCTGGCCGCTGAAAAATGCTGGGAGTGGTAAAACAAGATGAACACTCATTACATCGCAGGTCAGTGGCAGCCCGGTCAGGGCGAGTCGCTGCAATCGCTCGACCCGGTCGGCCAGGCCGTGCTGTGGCAGGGCCAGGGCGCCACGGCGGCGCAGGTCGATGCCGCCGTTAGCGCTGCACGGGGTGCGTTCTCGCTGTGGGCCGCGCACTCGCTGGACGGCCGTATCGCCGTGCTGGAGCGCTTCGCCGCCTGTTTGAAGTCACGTGCTGACGAAGTCGCCCGAGCGATTGGTGAGGAGACCGGCAAGCCGCTGTGGGAAGCCGCCACCGAAGTGAACAGCATGGTGGGCAAGGTCGCCATTTCCATTCAGAGCTACCGTGAGCGCACTGGCGAGAAGAGCGGCCCGCTGGGCGATGCCACCGCCGTGTTGCGGCATAAGCCACATGGGGTGGTGGCGGTGTTCGGTCCCTACAACTTCCCGGGTCACCTGCCCAATGGACATATCGTGCCGGCGCTGCTGGCCGGTAACTGCGTGCTGTTCAAGCCCAGCGAGCTGACGCCGAAGGTGGCCGAGCTGACCGTGCAATGCTGGATCGAGGCCGGGCTGCCCGAGGGCGTGCTCAACCTGTTGCAGGGCGGCCGCGAAACCGGCGTCGCCCTGGCTGGCCACCCCGGTATCGACGGGCTGTTCTTCACCGGCTCCAGCCGCACCGGCAATCTGCTGCACGCCCAGTTCGCCGGTCGCCCGGACAAGATCCTGGCGCTGGAGATGGGCGGCAACAACCCACTGATCGTCGATCAGGTCGCGGATGTCGACGCGGCGGTCTACACCATCGTCCAGTCCGCGTTCATCTCTGCCGGCCAGCGCTGCACCTGCGCGCGCCGTCTGCTGGTGCCGCAAGGGGAGTGGGGCGATGCGCTGCTGGAGCGCCTGGTGCAGGTCGTCGGGCAGATCAAGATCGGTCGCTTCGACGAGCAGCCGGCGCCGTTCATGGGTTCGGTGATTTCCCTACAGGCCGCCGCGCAGCTGATGCAGGCCCAGCAGGCCTTGCTGGCCGGCGGCGCTACGGCGCTGCTGGCGATGACGCAACCGCAGGCCGATGCTGCGCTGCTGACGCCCGGCATCCTCGATGTCACGGCCGTGAGCGGCCGTCCTGACGAAGAGTTCTTCGGCCCGCTGTTGCAGGTGATCCGCTACGACAGCTTCGAATCGGCCATCGCCGAGGCCAATGCCACGGCTTATGGTCTGGCCGCTGGCCTGCTGTCCGACTCGCGTGCACGCTTCGAGCAGTTCTGGCTGCATAGCCGCGCCGGCATCGTCAACTGGAACAAGCAGCTCACCGGTGCCGCCAGCACCGCGCCGTTCGGTGGTATCGGGGCGTCGGGCAACCACCGCGCCAGTGCCTACTACGCGGCAGATTACTGCGCCTACCCGGTGGCCGGGCTGGAAAGCGACAGCCTGAGCCTGCCCGCGACCCTGACTCCGGGAGTGACCCTGTAATGGCTGCCTATGAGATGAACTTTGACGGCCTGGTCGGGCCGACTCACAACTACGGCGGTCTGTCCTACGGCAACGTGGCTTCGCAGAGCAACAGTCAGGCGGCATCCAATCCCAAGGAGGCTGCCAAGCAGGGCCTGGCGAAGATGAAGGCGCTGATGGACATGGGCTTCAAGCAGGGCGTACTGGCCCCGCAGGAGCGTCCGGATGTCGCGGCGTTACGCCGTCTGGGCTTTACCGGCAGCGATGTCGAGGTGATCCAGCGCGCTGCACGTGAGGCCATGCCACTGCTGGTGGCGAGCTGCTCGGCCTCGAGCATGTGGACGGCCAATGCCTGCACCGTTAGCCCTAGCGCCGACACGGCGGACGGGCGCGTGCACTTCACCGCGGCCAACCTCAACTGCAAGTTCCACCGTAGCATCGAGCACCCGACCACCAGTCGCGTGCTGCAAGCGATGTTCGCCAACCCGGCGCACTTCGCTCACCACCCGGCGCTGCCGGCAGTGGCGCAGTTCGGTGACGAGGGCGCAGCCAACCACACGCGCTTCTGCAAGGGTTATGGCGACGCCGGGGTGGAGTTCTTCGTCTACGGGCGTAGCGCCTTCGACGCTCGCTATCCGGCGCCGGCGCGCTATCCGGCGCGACAGACCCTTGAGGCCAGCCAGGCGGTGGCCCGTCTGCATGGGCTAAGCGAGGCGGGTGTGGTCTACGCCCAGCAGAATCCGGCGGTGATCGATCAGGGCGTGTTCCACAATGACGTGATCGCCGTGGGTAACGGCGAGGTGCTGTTCTATCACCAGGATGCTTTCCTCGAAACAGACAAGGTGCTGGCCGAGCTGGGCGACAAGCTGGCTCGTCGTGGCGGCAACTTCCAGGTCGTATGCGTGCCTGGTTCTGCCGTCAGCGTGCAGGAGGCGGTGCGCTCCTACCTGTTCAACAGTCAACTGCTGAGCCGTGCCGACGGCAGCATGCTGCTGGTGGTGCCGGAGGAATGCCGGAACAATGCCAGCGTCTGGCGCTATCTGCAGCAGCTGACGGCCAGCGGCGGGCCGATCCGCGAGGTGCGCGTGTTCGACCTCAAGCAGAGCATGCAGAATGGCGGTGGCCCGGCGTGCCTGCGCCTGCGCGTGGCGCTCAATGAGCAGGAACTGGCAGCGGTCAATCCTGGCGTGGTGATGAGCGACGCGTTGCACGATACCTTGGTGGCCTGGGTCGACAAGCATTACCGCGACCGCTTGAGCGAAGCCGACCTGGCCGACCCGCAATTGCTGACCGAATGCCGCACGGCATTGGATGAACTGACGCAGATCCTTAAACTGGGCTCGGTCTATCCTTTCCAGATAGCCTGAACCTGACCTCGATTCCCGGAGATTGTATGAGCGACGCGCTGCAACTGATTCTTGAAGACAACGATGGCACTCAGCTGGAAACCTCCTGCAGCCGCTTTGCCGTGGTCTGGCAGGGCAAGGAACTGTGGGTCCAGGCTGTTGGCGATCAGTTGCTGATCGGTGTCGACGTGGAGGAGGGCGATACCGAGTACGTCAACCTGCTGCTGCGTCCACAGGCCACCAACCTGGTCAGCCTGCAACTGGAGATGGAGCCGATGATCGCCGATGAGGACGATCATGTTCATGGCCCGGACTGCAATCACTGATTGAACCTTGTAGGAGCGAGCTCTGCTCGCGAAAACGCTTGTTCGCTCGCGACGCTCGCTCCTACCAAAATGCTGCGAACCAAGGAGTCCCCATGCTTGCCCTCGGCAAACTGCTTGAACTGACCCTGGCCGGCCATGAGCCGTCGGCGAAGATTCAACTGACGCCCGATGGCACGCGTCTGCGCTGGCTAGATGAGGGCGCGCTGGAGGTGACTCCGCCTGCTGCGCGCGACAACGGCCTCGACCTGCTGCTGTCGGCCGGCGTCCATGGTAACGAAACCGCGCCAATCGAGCTGCTTGATCGTCTGTTGCGCGGCATCGCGCGCAACGAGCTGCATCCGGCGGCGCGCATTCTCTTTCTGTTCGGCAACCCTGAGGCCATGCGCCGTGGCGAGCGTTACGTCGAGCAGGACCTCAATCGTCTGTTCAGCGGCCGTCACGAGCAGTCCAGTGGCTTCGAGGCCATCAGGGCCTGCGACCTCGAGCACCTGGCCGTCAATTTCTTCGGCAAGGACACCGGTCGCACGCGCCTGCACTACGACCTGCATACCGCCATCCGCGCGTCCAAAATCGAGCAGTTCGCCCTCTATCCGTGGCAGGAGGGGCGTGCGCATTCCCGTCGCGAGCTGGAGCGTCTGCGGGCTGCCGGCATCGAGGCGGTACTGCTGCAGAACAAATCGTCGATTACCTTCAGCGCCTATACCTACGCGCAACTCGGCGCCGAGGCCTTCACCCTGGAGCTGGGCAAGGCGCGTGCTTTCGGCCAGAACGAACTGGTCAACCTCGATCTGCTGGAGAACGCGCTGCACGCGCTGATCGAAGGGCGCGAGGTAATCAGTGGTGAGCCGACCCTCGATGGCATGCAGCTATTCGCCGTGTCGCGCGAGGTGATCAAGCACAGCGATAGCTTCCAGCTGCACGTGCCTGCGGATATCGAGAACTTCACCGAGCTGGAGCCCGGCTACCTGCTTGCCGAGGATATCGCCGATACCCGCTGGATCGTGGACGAGCAGGGCGCGCGCATCATCTTCCCCAATCCCAAGGTCAAAAACGGCCACCGCGCTGCCATCCTGATCGTCCCCGACGATGGTGCCGGTTTGGCATAGCTGCGTATGTGGCAGGGCTTTAGCCGCGACGTCGCGTCGTATTGATCGCCGCTAAAGCGCCTCCCACGGCAGCCCGCGATTTTGCCTTCAACTGTATCTTCCACCGTCCGAGCGACCTCTTTAGCATGGGACTTTCGCCAATTGCCAGGAAAGCCTGTCATGCCCCTGATCGACCTGCGTAGCGACACCGTTACCCAACCCACTGCTGCCATGCGCGAAGCCATGATGGCTGCCGAGCTGGGCGATGACGTGTATGGCGAAGACCCCACGGTCAATCGTCTGGAGGTCTGGCTGGCCAATGAACTGGGCTTCGAGGCGGCGCTGTTCGTCCCCACCGGCACCATGAGCAACCTGCTCGGCCTGATGGCTCATTGCGAACGCGGTGACGAGTACATCGTCGGCCAACAGGCGCACACCTATAAGTACGAGGGTGGCGGTGCCGCCGTGCTCGGCTCCATCCAGCCGCAACCGATCGAGGGTGAAACCAACGGTTCGCTGGACCTGGCCAAGGTCGAGGCGGCGATCAAGCAAGACGACTTCCACTTTGCCCGCACCCGCCTGCTGGCCCTGGAAAACACCATGCAGGGCAAGGTGCTGCCGCTCGATTACCTGGCTGCCGCCCGCGAAATGACTCGCCGCCGTGGTTTGAGCCTGCACCTCGATGGCGCCCGCCTGTATAACGCAGCGGTCAAGCTCGGTGTGCCGGCGCGCGAGATCACCCAGCACTTCGATTCGGTCTCGGTGTGCCTGTCCAAGGGGCTCGGTGCGCCGGTCGGTTCGGTGCTCTGTGGCAGTACGGCGTTGATCGCCAAAGCACGCCGTTTGCGCAAGATGGTTGGCGGTGGCATGCGTCAGGCCGGCGTGCTGGCGGCAGCAGGCTTGTATGCGCTGCAGCATCAGGTTCAGCGCCTGGCCGAGGACCATGCCAATGCGACGCGACTCGGCGAAGAGCTGAGCGAGCTGGGTTATAGCGTTGAGCCGGTGCAGACCAACATGGTCTATGTGCAACTTGGCGAGCGTGCCGGGCAGATCAAGGGCTTCATGGCTGAACGAGGCATCGCTGTCAGTGCCGCGCCGCGCCTGCGCCTGGTGACTCATCTGGATGTTGGAACCGCGGGCGTCGAGCGCGTGATCGAGGCGTTCGCTGCCTTCCGTTCCCATTGAGCGAAATGCCGACAGTTCATAGCTGTCGGCTATCAACAAGGCACTAGCCGCGGGCGAAAGGGCCGATATAATGCGTCCCTTTGCCGGCTTTGCCGTGGCCGCCTGATTCCGTGGATATCCCTATGAAAAGCGCAGAAATCCGTGAAGCCTTCCTGAGCTTCTTCGAAGAAAAAGGGCACACCCGTGTCGCTTCCAGCTCGCTGATCCCGGCGAACGACCCGACCCTGCTGTTCACCAACGCAGGCATGAACCAGTTCAAGGACTGCTTCCTGGGCCTGGAAAAGCGCGCCTACACCCGCGCCACCACCAGCCAGAAATGCGTACGTGCCGGCGGTAAGCACAACGACCTGGAAAACGTCGGCTACACCGCGCGTCACCACACCTTCTTCGAAATGCTGGGTAACTTCAGCTTCGGCGACTATTTCAAGCGCGATGCCATTCATTACGCCTGGGAATTCCTGACCTCCGACAAGTGGCTGAACCTGCCCAAGGAAAAGCTCTGGGTCACCGTCTACGCCACCGATGACGAAGCCTACGAGATCTGGACCAAGGAAGTTGGCATCCCCACCGAGCGCATGATCCGCATCGGCGACAACAAGGGGGCGCCGTACGCCTCCGACAACTTCTGGGCAATGGGTGATACCGGTCCGTGCGGCCCGTGCACCGAGATTTTCTTCGACCACGGTGAGCACATCTGGGGCGGCCCACCCGGCAGCCCGGAAGAAGATGGCGACCGCTACATCGAGATCTGGAACAACGTGTTCATGCAGTTCAACCGTACTGCAGATGGCGTGCTGCACCCGCTACCGGCGCCGAGTGTGGACACCGGCATGGGCCTGGAGCGCATCAGCGCCGTACTGCAGCACGTCAACTCGAACTACGAGATCGACCTGTTCCAGAATCTGTTGGCCGCCTCGGCCAAGGCCATCGGCTGCAGCAACGAAGGTCAGGCCTCGCTGAAAGTGGTGGCTGACCACATCCGTTCCTGCAGCTTCCTGATCGCCGACGGCGTGACCCCGTCCAACGAAGGCCGTGGCTACGTGCTGCGCCGCATCGTGCGTCGCGCCTGCCGTCACGGTAACAAGCTGGGCGCCAAGGGCAGCTTCTTCTACCAGATCGTTGCTGCGCTGGTGGCCGAGATGGGCGAAGCCTTCCCCGAACTCAAACAGCAGCAGGCGCATATCGAGCGCGTGCTCAAGACCGAAGAAGAGCAGTTCGCCAAGACCCTGGAGCAGGGCCTGAAGATCCTTGAGCAGGATCTGGCCGGCCTGCAGGGCTCGGTAATCCCCGGCGACGTGGTGTTCAAGCTGTATGACACCTACGGTTTCCCGGTTGACCTGACCGCCGACATCGCCCGCGAGCGCGAGCTGTCGGTGGACGAAGAGGGCTTCGAGCGTGAAATGGAAGCGCAGCGCGAGCGCGCCCGTTCCGCCAGCGCCTTCGGCATGGATTACAACGCTCTGGTCAAGGTCGACGCCGACACCCGCTTCCTCGGTTACGAAGGCACCAGCGGCAGCGGCAAGATCATCGCTCTGTTCAAGGCCGGTGCTGCGGTCGACAGCCTCGCCGAAGGCGAAGAGGGCGTGGTGGTGCTGGATCAGACCCCGTTCTACGCCGAGTCCGGTGGCCAGATCGGCGACTGCGGCTACCTGGAAAGTGCTGGCGTGCGTTTCGACGTGCGCGACACCACCAAGGCCGGCGGTGCCTTCCTGCACCACGGTGTGGTAGCCAAGGGCGGTCTGAGCGTCGGCACCAGCGTCAAGGCCGAAGCCGAAGCGGGTGTGCGTCAAGCCACCGCGCTGAACCACTCCGCGACTCACCTGCTGCACGCCGCGCTGCGTCAGGTGCTGGGTGATCACGTGCAGCAGAAAGGCTCGCTGGTCGACAGTCAGCGCCTGCGTTTCGACTTCAGCCATTTCGAGGCGATCAAGCCTGAGCAGTTGAAGCAACTGGAAGACATCGTCAACGCCGAGATTCGCAAGAACTCCGAGGTCGAGACCGAAGAAACCGACATCGAGACCGCCAAGTCCAAGGGTGCCATGGCGCTGTTCGGCGAGAAGTACGGTGATCAGGTGCGCGTACTGAGCATGGGCGGCGACTTCTCCGTCGAGCTGTGTGGCGGTACTCACGTATCGCGCACCGGCGACATCGGCCTGTTCAAGATCACCAGCGAAGGCGGCGTGGCCGCTGGCGTGCGTCGTATCGAAGCGGTCACTGGTGCAGCCGCGCTGGCTTGGCTCAACGGTGCCGAGGAACAGCTCAAGGAAGCCGCCTCCCTGGTCAAGGGCAGTCGCGACAACGTGCTGGACAAACTCTCGGCCCTGATCGAGCGCAACCGTCAGCTGGAAAAGGAGCTGGAGCAGCTCAAGGCCAAGGCCGCCAGCGCTGCTGGCAATGACCTGGCTGGTTCGGCCGTGGACGTGAAGGGCACCAAGGTGCTGGCCGCGCGTCTCGATGGCCTGGACGGCAAAGCGCTGCTGGCGCTGGTCGACCAACTGAAGAACAAGCTGGGCAGCGCTGTGATCCTGCTCGGCGGCGTGTTCGACGAGAAGGTGGTACTGGTCGCCGGTGTGACTCAGGACCTGACTGCCAAGCTCAAGGCCGGTGACCTGATGAAGCAGGCCGCCGCAGCAGTGGGCGGCAAGGGTGGTGGTCGCCCAGACATGGCCCAGGGTGGCGGCGTCGATGCCGGCAAGCTGGATGAAGCCCTGGCCCTGGCCGCAACCCTGGTCGAGCAGGCTTCGTAACGAGCGAGAAAGCGGGGCCCGCAGTGCGTCCGGCGGGCCTTGGCAGTATGACCCGATGCGGGTTTAATGGGCGCCCTTCGAGGAATCAGGCGGCTTTTTGAAATGGCTTTGATCGTACAGAAGTTTGGGGGCACCTCCGTCGGCACCATCGAGCGTATCGCTCAGGTGGCCGACAAGGTGAAGAAGTTCCGCGAGAACGGTGACGACATCGTCGTCGTGGTTTCCGCCATGAGCGGCGAAACCAACCGCCTGATCGATCTGGCCAAACAGATCACCGATGGCGAGCCGGTTGCGCGTGAGCTGGATGTCATGGTGTCCACCGGTGAGCAGGTGACCATTGCCCTGCTGGCCATGGCGCTGATCAAGCGCGGCGTGCCGGCGGTGTCCTACACCGGCAACCAGGTGCGCATCCTCACCGACAGCGCGCACAACAAGGCGCGTATTCTGCAGATCGATGACCAGAAGATTCGTGCCGACCTCAAGGCTGGTCGCGTCGTTGTGGTCGCAGGTTTCCAGGGCGTCGACGAGCACGGCAACATCACTACCCTGGGTCGTGGCGGCTCCGACACCACCGGTGTGGCTCTGGCCGCGGCGCTGAAAGCCGAGGAGTGCCAGATCTACACCGACGTCGATGGTGTCTACACCACCGACCCGCGCGTGGTGCCCAAGGCTCAGCGCCTGGAAAAGATCACCTTCGAAGAAATGCTGGAAATGGCCAGCCTCGGTTCCAAGGTGCTGCAGATTCGTTCGGTGGAATTCGCCGGCAAGTACAACGTCCCGCTGCGCGTCCTGCACAGCTTCCAGGAGGGCCCGGGCACCCTCATTACCCTTGATGAAGAGGAATCCATGGAACAGCCGATCATTTCCGGCATCGCTTTCAATCGCGACGAAGCCAAGCTGACCATCCGTGGGGTGCCGGATATCCCTGGCATCGCCTTCAAGATTCTCGGCCCGATCAGCGCCGCCAACATCGAAGTGGACATGATCGTGCAGAACGTTTCGCACGATAACACCACCGATTTCACCTTCACCGTGCACCGCAACGACTACAACAACGCCCTGAGCGTGCTGCAGAAGACCGCAGACGAGCTGGGCGCTCGTGAAGTGGTCGGCGACACCAACATTGCCAAGGTGTCCATCGTCGGTGTCGGTATGCGTTCCCACGCCGGTGTTGCCAGTCGCATGTTCGAGGCCCTGGCCAAGGAGACCATCAATATCCAGATGATCTCCACCTCCGAGATCAAGGTGTCCGTGGTGATCGAAGAGAAGTATCTGGAGCTGGCGGTACGCGCACTGCATACCGCCTTCGAGCTGGATGCTCCGGCCCGGCAGGGCGAGTGATTCCACTGATTTGAAAGGCGCGGCTGGTTCCGCGCCTTTCGTCTTTTTGATTGGCATGCGGGAACTTTCTTTCTGCGCGGGCTGGTCAATACTTGGGTGGAGGCTTTCGGGCTTGATTTAGCGGGAAGCCGGCACCATTTTCTTTTTTGCAGACTGTTGTCCTGAAAAATGTAATCCGTGAGGAGAAAGGAATGCTGATTCTGACTCGCCGGGTCGGAGAGACCCTGATGGTCGGTGATGATGTGACTGTCACCGTGTTGGGTGTGAAAGGTAACCAGGTGCGCATTGGTGTCAATGCGCCGAAGGAGGTTGCCGTGCACCGTGAAGAAATCTACCAGCGCATCCAGAAAGAGAAGGGTGACGAACCAAGCCACTAATTTTTCTACAAATTTTTGTTTGCAAACGGGGAAAACATGTTTATCATGCGCCCCGTGTTGCGGAGAGGTGGCCGAGTGGCCGAAGGCGCTCCCCTGCTAAGGGAGTACACCTCAAAAGGGTGTCGGGGGTTCGAATCCCCCCTTCTCCGCCATTATTCAGCGAGTCGGGCGTAAGTCGGGCTGGCGAATCAACCAGAGGTGATCTGGTATAAAAGCACCAAAGATCTCGCGAAAGCGTAGCGAGCGAAGGGTAGGCGAGGCGAAAGCGAGCGAAGAAGCGCAGTTTAGTTTTCTAAATGAGCATTCTGAGTTCGGTTTCAACGAAGCATACCCAAGCGCAGTAGCTTTCGAGTGATCTGTAACGGACTCATAGCTCAGCTGGATAGAGTACTCGGCTACGAACCGAGCGGTCGGAGGTTCGAATCCTCCTGAGTCCGCCATATTCAAATGGCTTGCATCGCTGCAAGCCATTTTGTTTCAACCAGCGGTGATCTGGTCTAAAAGCGCCAAAAGTGGACTCATAGCTCAGCTGGATAGAGTACTCGGCTACGAACCGAGCGGTCGGAGGTTCGAATCCTCCTGAGTCCGCCATATTAAATGGCACTGCAGCGATGCAAGGTCATGTTTCAGCCAGCGGTGATCTGGTCAAAAAGCGCCAAATGGACTCATAGCTCAGCTGGATAGAGTACTCGGCTACGAACCGAGCGGTCGGAGGTTCGAATCCTCCTGAGTCCGCCATACCGAAAGGGCCTGCAGCAATGCAGGCCCTTTTTCTTTGTGCGTTATTTCTTCACGCAGCCGGCTTCGTCGAAGCTGACCTGTCGGCTGTTCCCGCCTTTGCGTTTCTCTCGGTAGTGGTAGCGCTGCTGCCCATTGCTGCTGGTGACTCTGTCTGGCCTGCCCAGGCTGCTTTCCACGTCGGCGCGGCTCATGCCGAAGCGGACTTCCTTGCGGATGATCGCCTGGCGTCTCTCGCTGCTGGTCAGCAGGTTGTCGCAACCATCGTCCTGTTGGCCAACGATGACCAGCTCGCCACTGCCGGCCGAGGTGGTTGCTGCGCGCCGGCCTGGGTCCGCGAGAGGGATTGCCTTGCCGCTGCTGGGGGTGTGGTTGCGCGCATCCTGCAGGTGCTGCTCTTGATCGTCGGCGCAGCCGTGGCGGGTGAAGGTGACATGGCCATTTGCACTCACGCAGCGGAACACACTGGCCGCCGAGCTGTCTGCAATAGGGTAGAGAAATGCAGCGGCCAATAGCGCTGCGAAGTGCAGTCCTCGCATGAGTCGTCCTCCCTGACGTTTGCCTGTTTCAGGTTAGACCGTTTTTTCGTACTCGCCAGGGTGTCTTGGTGCGGATGGCTGGCGTCGCATAGCCAGGTTTTCATGCGAGATCGAAGTTTGCGATGCAAGCAATTGTTCTTGCCGCGCTTTTGTCACGTACAAAGCTGTTTTGCGGTGTTATGATTCGCCGCGTCAGCCCCGCCGGGGCTTGTGGAATACCACCATGGACTTACCCAGTAGTTACTCAATACTCCCCTCGCACAATCGTGTAAGACCTGATTGATCCCCTTTGGCGTGCCCGCCAACTGGGGGTGGAGCGCGCTATGACAGAAGTAGAAGCCAAAAAGCCGCAAGAGAGCTTGCAGGATCGCCTGGCCCAGGTGATCGAACTGCTGCATCGGCACAAACTGGTCGAAGACCTGACTCACCGTCAGGAAGGCCAGCATCACGACCGGGTCGAGAACCTGGTACATCGTCAGAATCTCGTCGAGCTGCAGCGCAAGCTCGAAGATCTGCACCCTGCGGATATCGCCCATATCCTCGAAGCCCTGCCGCTCGATGAGCGTCTGACCGTCTGGCAACTGGTCAAGGCCGAGCGCGATGGCGACATCCTGCTGGAAGTCTCCGACGCGGTACGAGAAACCCTGATCGCCGACATGGACGATCACGAGATTCTCGCTGCAGCCAAGGACATGGACGCCGACGAACTCGCTGACCTTGCCCCGGAACTGCCGCGCGACGTCGTTCATGAGCTGATGGAGTCGCTCGACGCTCAGCAGCGTGAGCGTGTGCGGTCGGCCCTGTCCTACGAAGAGGATCAGGTCGGCGCGCTAATGGACTTCGAGATGGTCACCATCCGCGAAGACGTCAGCCTGGAAGTGGTTCTGCGTTACCTGCGCCGCCTGAAGGAGCTGCCGGGCCATACCGACAAGCTGTTCGTGGTCGATTACGACGGCGTGCTCAAGGGTGTGCTGCCGATCAAGCGTTTGCTGGTCAATGATCCGGAGAAGCAGGTCGGCGAGGTCATGGCCGACGATCCGGTGAGTTTCCACCCGGACGAGGACGGCTACGACGCCGCTCAGGCGTTCGAGCGTTACGACCTGATTTCCGCCCCGGTGGTGGACAAGAACGGCAAGCTGATCGGCCGTCTGACCATCGACGAGATGGTCGACCTGATCCGTGAGGAAAGTGAAAGCGAAGTGCTGAACATGGCCGGTCTGCGCGAGGAGGAAGACATCTTCGCCTCGGTGTGGAAGTCGGTGCGCAACCGTTGGGCCTGGCTGGCGATCAACCTGGTCACCGCGTTCCTGGCGTCGCGTGTGATCGGCCTGTTCGAAGGCTCGATCGAGAAGCTGGTGGCGCTGGCGGCGCTGATGCCCATCGTTGCCGGTATCGGCGGCAACTCGGGCAACCAGACTATCACCATGATCGTACGCGCCATGGCGCTGGATCAGGTCAGCACTGGCAATACCAAGCGTCTGGTACGCAAGGAACTGGGTGTTTCCCTGATCAACGGCATCCTTTGGGGTGGCGTGATCGGCGCCGTTGCCTATGGGCTTTACGGTAGTTGGTCGCTGGGCGTGGTGATGACCGCGGCAATGACCCTCAACCTGTTGCTGGCGGCGTTGATGGGCGTGCTGATCCCCATGACCCTGGCACGCCTGGGGCGTGACCCGGCCATGGGGGCCAGCGTGATGATCACCGCCATGACCGACAGCGGTGGTTTCTTCATCTTCCTGGGGCTGGCGTCGATCTTCCTGCTGTAATCAGTTCATCAGCTCGACCAGCCGCCAGGTATCGAGAAAGGCCGTGACCCGAGTGATCCGGCCATTCTCCAGTTGCATGTGCCAGGAGTAGCTGTTCTCGTAGCGGCTGCCGTCCTTGGCAGTCGCCTCGCCATCCCAGTGCACGACCACGTAAGGCCCTTGCGCCACTATCTGGCGGACGGTGGGTACGATGGGCGTGGCCAGTTTGTCAGTGATGGGTTTGACCGCATCTTCCATGAACGCCTCACGCGTGCGGTAAGTCCCGGAGGACGGGCTGCTACCGGCCACGACCCAGACGGCGTCATCGGCGAGCAACTGGAAGATGCCGCCCTGGCCGGCGCGCCAATCATCGAAGGCTTTCTGAATAAGGGCCTGATTGGCCGCGGTGCTGTCGTTTGCCCAGGCCGGGAAGCAGAGTGAGGCGCTCAGTAGCAGTGCAATGACGATTTTTTGCGTGTTCATGGTTTTTTCCTTGGCTGATGGGTGGCGTTACTCGTCAGTTGAGGTGTTCTTGCGGCGCAGCACCATGCCGCCGTGATAGAGCACGTCGTCGATGAATTCACCGTCGGCGGTAAAGCCCGTGTCGTCGACGTAGTCGATGTGGTTGCCGGTGACGTGGTAGTTGCCCTGGTAGGCGCTCTCGCGATTCCCGCGCGCCTCGTCATAACGGCTGTTGGCCAATAGCTCATGGCGGACATGGCCGTCGTCCGTTACCCACATGCCAACATAAGGATGCGAGGGAGCTGATGCTGCCATTACCGCTTCGGGTAGCAGGGCGCCGCTGATCAGCATTGCTGCGACGGTGTTCTTCGCTGACATGGTGCTCTCCATCAATGGGGGCTGGCGGTTGGGCGCACGATCAGCTCGCTGACGTCGACGTCATCGGGCTGTTCGACTGCATAGGCCACGGCGCGGGCGATGGCGTCTGGAGTGATGGCGACGCGACGGAAAGCTTTCATCGCCTCGCGCGCACTGGCATCGGAGATGCTGTCGGCCAGTTCGGACTCGACCACGCCGGGGCAGATGGTAGTGACGCGTATACGCTCGCTTTCCTGGCGCAGGCCGTCGGAAATCGCCCAGACGGCATACTTGGTGGCGCAGTAGACCGCTGCTGTCGGCGATACGGCGTGGGCGCCGATGGAGGCGATATTGATGACCTGGCCGCGCCCGCGCTCTTCCATGCCTGGTAGTACGGCGGCAATACCATGCAGCACGCCCCGGATGTTGACGTCGATCATGCGGTCCCACTCGTCCACCTTCAGGGCGTTGAGCGGCGACAGCGGCATGACTCCGGCATTGTTGATGATCACGTCGACGGGGCCGTGCTGCGCTTCGGCATATTCGACGAAGGCTTGCATCTCATGCAGTTGGCTGACGTCGAGGGTGAGGCAGGAGGCGTGCTGACCTTGTGCTTGCAGTTCTTCTACCAGCACCTGCAGGCGCTCGATGCGCCGGGCGCCGAGTACCACGTGATGGCCCAGGCTTGCCAGGTGTCTGGCGATGGCTTCGCCGATACCGCTACTGGCGCCGGTGACTAGGATGACTTTGCTCATGTCGATCTCCATTGCGTTCTGGAGAGTCCATGCTAGGCAGGGGGCGGCCGGCTGCTAAGTCTCGTTACTCTTTCGATATTGCCTGTTTCTATTGAATGCTTCCTACAATGTCCGGGTATTGATAACGAGTCGAAAGCGGCGCATGAGCATGAGTCCTGAGAGCATCAAGCAGCGTATGGTCGAGCTGATGCTGCGCTTGGCCCCCGAGGAGGGGTACACCGCGGCGCAGCTCGACGGAGTTACCTTCATGCGCTCCAATCGCTCGCTACCGGTTACCCCGGCGCTGTATGAGCCGAGCATCGTGATCGTGATCCAGGGGCGCAAGAGCGGGCTGCACGATGGCAATCTTTACGTTTACGACGCACAGCACTATCTGGTGCTGGCACTGCCTCTGCCATTTTCCATCGAGACCGAGGCCAGCGCAGAGGAGCCGATGCTGGGTGTGGCGCTGCGTGTCGAGCCGCTGCTGGTGGCCGAACTGGTCATGGATCGGGACGAGCCTCAACCCACTCAACCAGCAACGCTTTATTCCAGCCCGATCGATGCGCACTTGAGTGATGCCACGTTGCGCCTGCTGGAGGCACTGGCTGACCCTGACGAGGTGCGTCTGCTCGGCCCATCGATTCTGCGTGAGATCGTCTTTCGCGTATTGCAGGGTGAGCAGGGCAATGGCCTGCGCGCGACGCTGGCGCAGAACAGCCATTTCGGTCGTATCGCTCGCGTCCTGCAGCGGATTCACCGGGATTATCAGGAGTCGCTCGATGTGCCTTCGCTGGCTGAGATCGCCAGCATGAGCGTCCCGGCCTTCCATGTGCACTTCAAGGCGATGACCAGCCGCTCGCCGCTGCAGTACCTCAAGGCCATTCGCCTGCATCAGGCGCGCCTGCTGATGATCCGCAACGACATGAGTGCGCTCAGTGCGGCGCAGCGCGTCGGGTATGAAAGTCCGTCGCAGTTCAGTCGAGAGTTCAAGCGCCTGTTCGGGCGTACCCCTGGCGATGAGACGCGTCACTTCAAGACCCTGCTTAGGCTTGCTCCTGCCGTTGCTGGCGTTGCGCGCTCCGCATCCTGATACTTCCCTCGCAGGACCTTTCTGCTTCTTTGGTAGTGGATGCCGATAAACCACTACATAAATAGCCCGTGCGGCCCTTTTGGCGTTTGCTTCAAACGCTCGTTTCACGCTAAGGTTCGCCAGCTTTGCCCAGGCGCTGACGCTGGGCGCTCCTAATCAATAATGAACGCAGCCCGCGAGCTGCTGGCCAAAGGAGCCAAGATGACCCCCAGTGAACTGCTGCTCGAGGGTGTCGAACTCATGCTGTTCGGCATGGGCTTCGTCTTTGTCTTTCTGGTGTTGCTGGTGGGTGTGGTCAGTCTGATGTCACGGCTGATCGCGACCTTCGCTCCGCCCGCGCCGAGCCCGGCCATTTCTTCTCCAGCACCTAGTGCCAGGTCGGCCAGCCATGAGCCGGACGCAGCAACACTGGCCGCCATCCAATCCGCCATTGCCCAGCACCGCGCACGCCGCGGTTGATCAGGTTCAGAGGGAGTACCTGCATGACTGCCGTGAAACAAGCACTCGGAATCACCGATGTGGTGCTGCGTGATGCGCATCAGTCGATCCTGGCGACGCGTGTTCGTCTTGAAGACATGCTGCCGATCGCGCCCAAGCTCGATCAGGTGGGCTTCTGGTCGGTGGAGTCCTGGGGTGGCGCGACCTTCGATGTCTGCATTCGTTATCTCGGCGAAGATCCCTGGGAGCGTATCCGCGAGCTGAAGAAGGCCATGCCCAATACCCGTCAGCAGATGCTGTTGCGCGGGCAGAACCTGTTGGGCTACCGCCACTACGCAGATGACGTAGTGGAAAAATTCGTCGAGCGTGCCGCCGTCAACGGCGTCGATGTGTTTCGCGTATTCGACGCGATGAACGATCCGCGCAACCTGGAAACGGCGCTCAAGGCCGTCAAGCAGCAGGGCAAGCATGCCCAGGGCACCATCTCCTATACCACCAGTCCGGTGCATACGCTGGATATGTGGGTCGATCTGGCCAAGCAGATCGAAGACATGGGCGCCGATTCGGTGGCGATCAAGGATATGGCCGGGATTCTTACGCCTTATACGGCGTTCGAGCTGGTCTCACGTCTGAAGGCCAGCCTGGCCATTCCGATCCATATGCAGTGCCACGCCACGGCTGGGCTGTCGTCGGTGGCCATCCTGAAGGCGGTGGAAGCTGGCATCGATAACGTCGACACCGCAATTTCCTCGCTGTCGATGACCTACGGCCATTCGCCGACCGAGTCGGTGGTGGCGATGTTCCAGAACACCGAGCGCGACACCGGGCTCAACCTGGAGCTGCTGGAAGAAATCGCCGCGTACTTTCGCGAGGTGCGCAAGAAATACGCGAAATTCGAGGGCAACCTCAAGGGCGTCGACTCGCGCATCCTGGTCGCCCAGGTGCCGGGCGGTATGCTCACCAACATGGAAAGCCAGCTGAAAGAGCAGGGTGCCCAGGACAAGTTCGACCAGGTGCTGGCCGAGATTCCGCGTGTGCGCCAAGACCTGGGTTTCATCCCGCTGGTGACGCCCACTTCGCAGATCGTCGGTACCCAGGCAGTGATCAACGTGCTCACGGGGGAGCGCTACAAATCGATCACCAAGGAGACCGCGGGTGTGCTCAAGGGCGAGTATGGCGCAGCCCCTGCTCCCTTCAACGCCGAGCTGCAGGCCCGTGTGCTCGATGGCGCCGAGGCCATTACCTGCCGCCCGGCCGACCTGCTCGAAGCCGAGATGGACAAGCTGACCGCCGAACTCAAGGGCATCGCTCAGGAGAAAGGCATCAAGTTGGCCGCCGACGAAATCGACGACGTCCTGACCTACGCGCTATTCCCGCAGATCGGCTTGAAATTCCTGGAGAACCGCGGCAATCCGGCGGCCTTCGAACCCGCTCCGACTGTTAAGGAAATGCCGGCTCGCGAGGCTGGCAAGCCTGAGGTCTACACCGTCGAGGTCAATGGCAAGTCGTTTGTCGTGCAGGTGAGCGACGGCGGTGATATCGAGGGCATCAAGCCCGTCGGTGGCGCGGCGAGCGCTACACCGGCGGCTGCCCCGGCCGCAGTGGATGGCGGCGAGCCGCAGGCGGCACCGCTGGCTGGCAATATCTTCAAGGTGCTGGTGCAGCCAGGCCAGGCCGTGGAGGAAGGCGAGTTGGTGATCATTCTTGAGGCGATGAAGATGGAAACCGAAATCCGCGCCTTCAAGGCCGGTACTGTCGGTGCCGTCAACGTCAAGGTCGGCGATACCGTGGTAGTGGGCGCTAGCCTGCTGACCATCGGCTGAGGGGCGCATAATGGAAAAGCTGCTCAAGCTCTGGCAGAGCACCGGCCTGTATCACCTGGAACCCGGTCAGGCGTTCATGATCGCGGTGTGCATACTGCTGATCTACCTGGCGATCAAGAAAGGCTTCGAGCCTTTGCTGTTGATTCCTATCGGCTTCGGCGGGCTGATGTCGAACATTCCGGTGGCCAACATGGCGGAGGGGGCGGGTTTTCTGCACCTGATCTATGAAGTGGGGCTGCCGACCAGCATCTTCCCATTGCTGATCTTCCTCGGCGTCGGCGCCATGACCGATTTCGGTCCGATGCTGGCCAACCCCAAAACACTACTGTTGGGTGCTGCTGCGCAGTTCGGTATTTTCGGTACGCTGCTCGGCGCCTTGGCACTGACTGCGTTGGGTATTCCCGGTATGGAGTTCACCCTCAAGGAGGCTGCCTCCATCGCCATCATTGGCGGTGCTGACGGCCCGACCTCGATCTTCGTGACCTCCAAGCTGGCGCCGCATCTACTTGGTCCTATTGCAGTTGCGGCCTATGCCTACATGGCGTTGGTGCCCTTGATTCAGCCGCCGATCATGCGCGCCCTGACCACCAAGGAAGAGCGGGCCATCGTCATGCAGCAGTTGCGTCCGGTGGGGCAGACCGAGAAAATCATTTTCCCCATCGTGCTATGCATTCTGATCGGGATGCTGCTGCCTGACGCCGCGCCGCTGATCGGTATGTTCGCCCTCGGCAACCTGCTGCGTGAGGCCGGTGTGGTCGAGCGCCTGGCCGATACCTCGCGCAATGCACTGATCAATATCGTCACCATCTTCCTCGGTCTGACCGTGGGTTCGAAGCTGTCGGCCGAGGCCTTCCTGCAGCTCAAGACCTTGGGCATTCTGATGCTGGGCATGGTGGCGTTTTGCGCGGGTACGGCGGCTGGTGTATTGATGGCCAAGCTGATGAACGTGTTCAGCAGCAACAAGGTCAATCCGTTGATCGGTTCGGCGGGGGTGTCGGCCGTGCCGATGGCGGCTCGGGTATCGAACAAGGTCGGCCTGGAGGCCAACCCACAGAACTTCCTGCTGATGCATGCCATGGGCCCGAACGTGGCTGGGGTGATCGGCTCGGCCGTGGCGGCGGGGGTATTGCTCAGCTTCGTTGGCTGAGCAAGGGATGTCATGACCGCCGTCAGGAATGGCAGGCAATAAAAAACCGGCTCAAGGCCGGTTTTTTTATGGGCTCGCTTCAAGCTTCTTCGGCGGCCATTTCCACGTCGTGGGCAATCAGAGCGACCAGTGCATTCTGCTGGCGTCGCGACAGCTGACGGAAGCGCTGCAGCAGTTCACGCTCGTGCAGGCTCAGCTCAGGGCTGTCGAGGCGCAGGCTAAGATCCTCATCCAGGGCGCCTTCCTGCAGCATGCTTTGCTCCAGGCGGGCGATGATTTCAGAGTTCATGCTGCGGTGATGGTTGCGTGCTACGTCAGCAATACGCTCACGCATGCCATCAGGCAAGCGAACGACGAATTTGTCAGCCGTGCGGCTGGAATAAATAGCCTGTTTCATAGGGCGCATACATTACCGGTTAGTTCAGGGAGCGATACTGGTAGTCAGTGTCGAGATTGTCACCGGTTTGACAGTGTTTCGCACTAGCCGTTCAACCGGTACCGCGTTCTGCGTCATTATGACCTTCAGGTCATCTGAACAGTTCCTTGACGCCAAATACGTGTCACATTGTGATTCAGGTAGCGGCTTTATGCCAGCACCGATTGTCTGAAATGCGTGGTACTCGGCAGAACTCATCCTGTTGCTTCGCTCGATCATAAAAGTTTCAAGTCTCATTCACTCAATCGTCATCCCCGGTTCACGGGTCTGACACAGCGTGCGCCTACCTTGGTCTACACCAGAAGGCGCCGGCTAGCGGCCTTCTTATCGAAATGATAGTAGAGGGCCAGCACATGAGCGTAGCTATTCGAGTCGATCGTCTGAATAAAAGTTTCGGCCGCAAGCAGGCGCTGTTCGATCTGGCGCTATCCGTGCAGCCGGGCGAGATGGTGGCGCTGATCGGCGCCTCGGGCTCGGGCAAGTCGACCCTGTTGCGGCATCTGGCCGGCCTGGCGCGCGGTGACGCCGGTAGCATCGAAGTGCTTGGGCGTCAGGTGCAGAGCGACGGGCGCCTGAATGGCGATGTGCGCCGCCAGCGCGCCGATATCGGCTACATCTTTCAGCAGTTCAATCTGGTCGGCCGTCTCAGCGTGCTGCAGAACGTGCTGCTCGGCGGCCTGGGGCGCATGCCGCGTTGGCGTGGCAGCCTCAGCCTGTTCAATCCCGAAGAGAAGCAGCGTGCGCTGCAGGCGTTGGAGCGGGTAGGGCTGGCCGAGTTCGCCGCGCAGCGTGCCTCGACCCTGTCCGGTGGCCAGCAGCAGCGCGTGGCCATCGCCCGTGCGCTGTGCCAGCAGGCCGAGGTGATTCTCGCCGACGAGCCCATCGCCTCGCTCGACCCGGAGTCGGCGCGCAAGGTGATGGAGATCCTCGCCGACATCAACCGTCGCGACGGCAAGACGGTGGTGGTGACCCTGCATCAGGTCGATTACGCGGTGCGCTATTGCCAGCGCGCCGTGGCGCTCAAGGGTGGGCGAATTCATTTCGACGGCCCGACCGCGGGCTTCAACCCCGATTTCCTCAATGACCTCTACGGCGGCGATCTCGATATCAGCCTGCTGCTGCCGCAAGGGCAGCGCCCACGGGCCGTGGAACGTCCGCTGACACTGGCCAAGGCCTGATCTCAGCACCCTCATTCGAAACAACAACGCCAACTAGCAACAGGAGTGTGCTCCATGTTCAAACGCATCGGCCAGGTGCTGGCTGCTTCCGCGCTCGTCACCGGTTCCCTGCTGGGCTCGGCCCAGGCTGCCGAGGAACTCAACTTCGGCATCATTTCCACCGAGTCTTCGCAGAATCTCAAGGCCATGTGGGATCCCTTCCTGGCCGACATGAGCAAGCAGACCGGGGTAAAGATCAACGCCTTCTTCGCGCCTGACTACGCCGGGATCATCCAGGGTATGCGCTTCGACAAGGTCGACGTGGCCTGGTATGGCAACAAGTCGGCGATGGAGGCGGTTGATCGCGCCGGCGGCGAGATCTTCGCCCAGACCGTGGCGGCCAACGGTGCGCAGGGTTACTACAGCCTGCTGGTGGCGCACAAGGACAGCGCGATCAACTCGGTCGATGACATGCTCAAGAACGCCAAGAGCCTGACCTTCGCCAACGGCGACCCCAACTCCACCTCCGGCTACCTGGTACCGGGCTATTACGTGTTCGCCCAGAACAATGTCGACGCCGGCAAGGTCTTCAAGCGCTCGCTCAATGGCAGCCATGAGGTCAACGCGTTGTCGGTGGCCAACAAGCAAGTCGATGTCGGCACCTTCAACAGCGAAGGCATGGAGCGTCTGGAAGTGACCGCGCCGGACAAGGCCGCACAGCTCAAGGTGATCTGGACTTCGCCGCTGATTCCCTCCGACCCCATCGTCTGGCGCAAGAACCTGCCGCAGGAAACCCGCGACAAACTGCGCAACTTCTTCATGAGCTACGGCGCCAAGCCGGAGGAGAAGAAGGTGCTCGAAGGCCTGCAGTGGGGCCAGTTCAAGGCTTCCGACAACGACCAGTTGCTGCCGATTCGCCAGCTTGAGCTGTTCAAGAAGCGCAGCGAAGTGGCCAGCAACGACAAGCTCAAGGACGCCGACAAGCAGGCCCAGCTCAAGGAGCTTGATGCCGAGCTGGCCAAGCTGGAGCAGCGTATGGCCGAGCGTGAGAAGCAGAACAGCGACAGCGCTGGCTGAGCCTCGGAGCCGCCCCGCGAAGGTGGGGCGGTTCTTGAACAGCTCGCCGCTGAAGCGCCTCCCACAGGAACGAGAGTTACCCATGACCACACTGACCACCGCCACCCCGGCAACCGAAGCCAAGCGCAGCTGGCTGCAATTGATCGGCTGGGGCCTGTTCTTCGCCGTACTCGCCTGGTCCTGGCAGGGTGCGGAAATGAACCCGCTGGCGCTGGTGCGCGATGCCGGCAACATGGCCACCTTCGCCGCCGACTTCTTCCCGCCGGACTTCAGCAACTGGCAGCACTACCTCAAGGAGATGGTCGTCACCGTACAGATCGCTCTTTGGGGCACGGTGCTGGCCATCGTCTGCGCCATTCCGCTGGGCATCCTCTGTTCCGAGAACATCGTGCCCTGGTGGGTGTACCAGCCGGTACGCCGGGTGATGGATGCCTGCCGTTCGATCAACGAAATGGTCTTCGCCATGCTTTTCGTCGTCGCGGTCGGGCTCGGCCCCTTCGCTGGCGTGCTGGCGCTGTTCATCAGCACCACCGGAGTGCTGGCCAAATTGTTCGCCGAGGCGGTCGAGGCCATCGACCCAGGCCCGGTCGAAGGCGTACGCGCGACCGGCGCCAGTGCCCTGCAGGAGGTGATCTTCGGCGTCATCCCGCAAGTGCTGCCGCTGTGGATTTCCTACTCGCTGTACCGCTTCGAGTCCAACGTGCGTTCGGCCACGGTGGTCGGCATGGTCGGCGCCGGTGGCATCGGCGTGATCCTCTGGGAGGCCATACGCGGCTTCCAGTTCGCCCAGACCTGCGCGCTGCTGATCGTGATCATCCTGGTGGTGAGCGCCATCGACATCCTGTCCCAACGCCTGCGCAAGCTCTTTATCTGAAGGAGAGGGAGGGCGCCTGCGTGCGCCCTTTTCAAACGATGAACTTGTCTAGACAAAGCGAACCGCTGTACCGCGAGCTGGCCGCCGTGTTGCGCGAAGACGTGCAGCACATGAGCCCGGGCGATTACCTGCCGGGCGAGATGCAATTGGCCGCGCGCTTTTCCGTCAACCGTCACACCCTGCGCCGCGCCGTCGACGAGCTGGTGCTCGAAGGCCGCCTGCTGCGCCGCCAGGGCAAGGGCACTCAGGTGCTGGCCAAGCCGCTGGTGTATCCGGTAGAGGCGGGCAGTGCGTTCAGTCAGTCGCTGTCTGCGCTTGGTCACCGCGTCGAGGCGCAGTTGATCGAGCGCCTGCGTCGCAGCGGCAGCAGCGAGGAGTGCCGCCACCTGCAACTGCCCGATGGCAGCGAACTGCTCGAGCTGGTCACCCTGCGCCTGCTCGACGGCCAGCCGCTGAGCCTGATCCGTCATCGCTTCTGTATCAGCCTGGCGCCGCTGCTGGCCGACTATCAGGGCGGCTCGCTGCGCCAGTACCTGGCCGAGCGCGATCTACCGCTGACACGCACCTTCAGCCTGATCGGCGCGCGCCTACCCAGTCGCGAGGAGGCTGCGCATCTGCTGATGCCGCGCCATGCGCCGCTGCTCAGCGTACTCACTTTGTCCCGCGATCCCGCTGGCCGGGCGGTGGAGCTGGCGCAGTCCAGCAGCCGCGCCGACCGCTTCCAGTACCAGGTAGCGACCTGATGGAGACCCGCATGAACGAAACCGATCCGAACATCGCCGCGCGTCAGCGCTGGATGGGCGTCCTGGCCCGCGCCGGCAGCGCTCTCGACCCCCATGAAGCGGCGCTGAAAGACAGCGCCTACCAACTGATCCGCTCCCCCGAGGTTGGCATGACCCTGGTGCGCGGGCGCATGGGCGGCACCGGTAGCGCCTTCAACCTCGGCGAGATGACCGTGACCCGCTGTGTGGTGCGTCTGGCCGACGGCCGAACCGGTTACAGCTACCTGGCCGGCCGCGACAAGCGTCGCGCCGAACTGGCCGCCCTGGCCGACGCGCACCTGCAGGGCAGCGACCAGGCGCGCTGGCTGGATGACCTGATCGAACCCCTGGCCCGCGAGCAGCGCGAACAGCGCCTGAACCGGGCCGCCCGTACCGCCACCACTCAGGTGGAATTTTTCACCCTGGTCAGAGGAGAGGACTGATGACTACGCCGCACAGCTCGCACTGGCTGCAACCGGCTTTCGACGACCCGGTGCTGGACGCCCAGGTCAGTTTCCGCGCGGCCCTCGGAGCCCTGGCCGAACCGGGGCTGCCACGCGCCATGGATCGTGCCCATGCCTTGGGTGACCTGGCCCCAGCTACTTATGGCTTGTGTCTGGCCTTCCTCGACAGTGATACGCCTCTGTGGCTGGCGCCGCGTTTCGACACGCCGCTGATTCGCGCCAACCTGGCGTTCCACTGCGGCTGCCCGATTGTCGCCGAGCGTGAGATCGCTTTGTTCGCCCTGCTTGATGAGGGCGAGTTGAGCGATCTGTCGGACTTCGACAATGGCAGCGAACGCTACCCGGACCAGTCCTGCACGCTGCTGATCCAGCTCGACGATCTGCGCGCCGGCATCCCTCTGCGCTGGCGCGGGCCGGGCATCAAGGACGTGCGCGGCGTCAACCTGCCGCTGCCGGCCTCGTTCTGGCAGCAGCGTCAGGCGCGCAGCGCCTTTCCCCGTGGCCTGGATTGCTTCTTTGCCGCTGCCGGCGAAGTCATTGGCCTGCCGCGCAGCACCCGCGTGCTGATCGAAACCGAGGAGGCTGCCTGATGTATGTCGCCGTCAAGGGTGGCGAACGCGCCATCGACAATGCCCATCAACTGCTGGCCAGCCGTCGCCGTGGCGATACCACGATCGCTGAACTGGGCGTTGAACAGATCCGCCAGCAACTGCCGCTGGCCGTGGCTCGGGTGATGAGCGAAGGCTCGCTGTACGACGAGGAGCTGGCCGCACTGGCGATCAAACAGGCGGCCGGTGACCTGATGGAGGCCATCTTCCTCTTGCGCGCCTACCGCACCACGCTGCCACGTTTCGGTGCCAGCGAGCCGCTGGATACCACGAAGATGCAGCTGGAGCGGCGCATATCCGCCACCTTCAAGGATCTGCCCGGTGGTCAGCTGCTCGGCCCGACCTTCGACTACACCCACCGTCTGCTGGATTTCACCTTGCTGGCCGAGGGCGAATATCCGGCGCCGGACATCACGCTTGCCGACGAGCCCAAGCCCTGTCCTCGGGTGTTGGATTTTCTCGCAGGCGAAGGGCTGATGGCCCGCGAGCAGGACGACGGCGCACCGGTGCCGGACATCACCCGCGAGCCGCTGGCCTTTCCCGCGAGCCGCGCCGAGCGCCTGCAGGCGCTTGCCCGTGGTGATGAAGGCTTCCTCCTGGCGCTCGGCTACTCGACTCAGCGCGGCTATGGGCGCAATCACCCCTTCGCCGGGGAGATCCGCATCGGCGATGTCGAGGTGTGGATGACGCCCGCCGAACTGGGTTTCGCCGTGCCGCTGGGCGACATCGAGATCACCGAGTGCGAGATGGTCAACCAGTTCGTCGGTGACAGCGCCGAGCAGGCGCAGTTTACCCGCGGCTATGGCCTGGCCTTCGGTTACGCCGAGCGCAAGGCCATGGGCATGGCGCTGGTCGACCGCGCGCTGCGAGCCGCCGAGTACGGCGAAGAGGTGCAGGGCCCGGCGCAGGAAGAGGAGTTCGTGCTGATGCACTGCGACAACGTCGAAGCCGCCGGCTTCGTCTCGCACCTCAAGTTGCCGCACTACGTCGACTTCCAGGCCGAACTGGAACTGATCCGCAAGCTGCGCCGCCAGGCGCCGGCAGAGGAGAACCGCTGATGAATCTGTCCAATGCAAGCGGCGCCCGCGAGGCGTCGGCCTACAACTTCGCCTATCTGGATGAGCAGACCAAACGCATGATCCGCCGTGGCCTGCTCAAGGCGGTGGCAATTCCCGGCTACCAGGTGCCCTTCGGCGGTCGAGAAATGCCGCTTCCCTATGGCTGGGGCACCGGCGGCATGCAGCTGACCGCTGCGATTCTTGGCGCGGATGACGTGTTCAAGGTGATCGACCAGGGCGCTGATGACACCACCAATGCGGTGTCGATCCGCCGCTTCTTCGCCCGCACCGCCGGCGTCGACACCACCGAGCGCACGGTGGAGGCCAGCGTGATCCAGACCCGCCACCGCATCCCGGAAACCCCGCTGTCGGCCGGGCAGATCATGGTCTATCAGGTGCCCATCCCCGAGCCGCTGCGCTTTATCGAGCCCAGCGAGCAGGAGACGCGGACCATGCATGCGCTGGAGGATTACGGCGTGATGCATGTGAAGCTGTACGAGGACATCGCCACCTTCGGCCATATCGCCACCGCCTATGCCTACCCGGTGACGGTGGACGAGCGCTACGTGATGGACCCGTCGCCAATCCCGAAATTCGACAACCCCAAACTGGACATGAGCCCGGCGCTGATGCTGTTCGGTGCCGGTCGCGAGAAGCGCCTGTATGCGGTGCCGCCCTTTACTCGTGTGGTCAGCCTGGACTTCGAGGATCACCCCTTCGCCGTGCAGCGCTGGGACGAGTGCTGCGCCTTCTGTGGCAGCAGCGAGTCCTTCCTTGACGAGCTGATCGTCGATGACGCCGGCAGCAAGCGCTTCGTCTGCTCCGACACCGACTACTGCCGTCAGCGAACCGAGGAGAACCTGCAATGAGCGCCGCCGAACGTCTGCAACCTGCCGTGGCTGCAACCGAGCCGTTGTTCTCTGTGCGTGACCTGACCCGCCTGTACGGCCCGGACAAGGGCTGCCAGGGCGTGAGTTTCGACCTCTATCCCGGCGAAGTGCTGGGGATCGTCGGCGAGTCGGGGTCGGGCAAGTCCACCTTGCTCAGCCTGCTCTCCGGGCGTTGCCCGCCGGATCGCGGCGCGGTCAGTTATCGCGGCCGCGATGGCCAGTGGCTCGACCTGTACAGCGCCAGCGAGGCCGAGCGGCGCACGCTGCTGCGCACCGAATGGGGCTTCGTCGAGCAGAACCCGCGCGACGGCCTGCGTATGGCGGTATCGGCTGGCGCCAACATCGGCGAGCGGCTGATGGCGCAGGGCGTGCGCCACTACGGCGAGCTGCGCGCCGCCGGCTTGGACTGGTTGAGCCAGGTGGAGATCGACCCGGCGCGTATCGACGACCTGCCGCGCACCTTCTCCGGCGGCATGCAGCAGCGCCTGCAGATCGCTCGCAACCTGGTCTCGGCGCCACGCCTGGTGTTCATGGACGAGCCGACTGGTGGGCTAGACGTGTCGGTGCAGGCGCGCCTGCTCGATCTGCTACGCGGCCTGGTGCGTGAGCTGGATCTGGCGGTGGTGATCGTCACCCATGACCTGGCGGTGGCGCGCCTGCTGGCCGACCGGCTGATGGTGATGCGCCGTTCGCACGTGGTGGAGGCGGGGCTGACCGATCAGATTCTCGACGATCCGCAGCATCCGTATTCGCAGCTGTTGGTGTCGTCGGTGTTGCAGCCCTGATTTCGTCCTGTGGGAGGGGCTTTAGCCGCGGCCCCTCTTTGTCGCGGCTAAAGCCCTCCCACGAACGCAGAGAGTATTGACCATGAACAACCTGATCGAGGTCAGCGGCCTCAGCAAGACCTTCACCCTGCATCAGCAGAACGGCGTCGTCCTGCAGGTGCTGCGTGACCTGAATTTCGCCGTGCGCGGCGGCGAGTGCCTGGTGCTGCACGGCCAGTCCGGCGCCGGTAAATCGACCCTGCTGCGCACGCTGTACGGCAACTACCTGGCCGCCGGCGGCAGTATTCGCATCCGTCACCAGGGCTCGCCGGTGGAGCTGGTCGGCGCCGAACCGCGCCAGGTACTGGCGGTACGTCGGCAGAGTCTGGGCTATGTCAGCCAGTTCCTGCGGGTGATTCCACGCGTGTCGACCCTGGATGTGGTGATGGAACCGGCGCTGTCACGTGGCTGGACGCGTAGCGACGCCGAGGCGCGGGCCAAGGCGTTGCTGGGCCGGCTGAACATTCCCGAGGCGCTGTGGCAACTGGCGCCGGGCACCTTTTCCGGCGGTGAGCAGCAGCGCGTCAACATCGCCCGCGGCTTCATGGTCGAGTGGCCGGTGCTGTTGCTCGACGAACCCACGGCCTCGCTGGACGACGCCAACCGCCAGGTGGTGTTGGCGCTGATCAACGAGGCCAAGGCCGCGGGTAGCGCGCTTATCGGCATTTTCCACGACCGCACCGCCCGCGAGGCGGTGGCCGACCGTTACCTCGACATGAGCGCCAAGGCGGCGCAAGCGGAGTACGTCTATGTCGTCTGAACAGATTCTCAGCAACGCCCGCCTCGTCACAGCCGAACGCGAGTTCCTCGGTACGCTGGTGCTGCGTGACGGGCTGATCACCGCGGTGGATGAGGGGGCCAGCCGCCTGCCGCAAGCCCAGGATCTCGGTGGCGATTACCTGCTACCGGGGCTGGTGGAGTTGCACACCGACAACCTGGAGAAACACATGAGCCCGCGCCCCGGGGTGGACTGGCCGTCGACCTCGGCGGTGCTGACCCACGATGCGCAGATCGTTGCCGCCGGCATCACCACGGTGTTCGATGCTCTGTCCATCGGCGACATCAACCCGCGTGGCCGGCGCATGCAGCAATTGCCTGCGATGATCGAGGCCATTGCCGCCAGCGAGGCAGCCGGGCAGACCCGCGCCGAGCACCGTCTGCACCTGCGCTGCGAGTTGTGCCACCCCGATGCCCTGACCATCTACCGTGACCTGGTGGAGCACCCGCTGGTGGCGCTAGTCTCGGTGATGGATCACTCGCCCGGTCAGCGTCAATTCGCCAAGGTGGAGAAGTACCGCGAGTACTACATGGGCAAGTACCACCTGAGCCCGGCGGAGATGGAGGAATTTCTTCAGGAGCAGATCGCCAACTCGCGCCAGTACAGCGACCGTCAGCGCCATGCCATCGTCGAGGACTGCCACAGTCGGGGCATCTCGGTGGCCAGCCATGACGACGCGACCCTGGCCCACGTGCAGGAGTCGGCCGATTTCGGCATGGCCATTGCCGAGTTTCCCACCACACTGGAGGCCGCCAGGGCCAGCCACGAACGGGGGCTGAAGGTGCTGATGGGCGCTCCGAACGTGGTGCGTGGCGGCTCGCATTCGGGCAATATCGCCGCCGCCGAGCTGGCGCGCCACGGCGTGCTGGATATCCTTTCCAGCGACTACTACCCGGCCAGCCTGTTGCATGCGGCCTGGCTGCTGGCCGAGCAAGACAACGACTATGATTTGCCTGCGGCCATCGCCACCGTGAGCCGCGCACCGGCCAGGGCGGCGGGGATGGATGACCGCGGCGAGATTCGCGTCGGTCTGCGTGCCGACCTGGTCCAGGCCAGGGCCCATGGCCAGCAACCGGTGATCCAGCAGGTGTGGCGCCAAGCACGAAGGGTGTTCTGATGCAGGGCAGGTTGATCTATCTGATGGGGCCTTCGGGCTCGGGCAAGGACAGCCTGTTACAAGCCGCACGTGCGCCGCTGGAGGCGCACGGCTGCCGTTTCGCTCGGCGGGTGATCACCCGCAGTGCCGAATCGGTGGGGGAAGATGCGCTGGGAGTGACCCCGGCCGACTTCCAGCGCTTGGAGGGCGGGGGCGCCTTCGCTCTGAGCTGGCGCGCCAATGGCCTGGCCTATGGCATCCCGCTCGAGATCGATGACTGGCTGAGTGCCGGGCAGGACGTGCTGATCAACGGTTCGCGCGGTCATCTCGACACGGCGCGGCAGCGCTACCCGGATCTGCTGGCGATTCTCCTGCAGGTCGACGAAGCGGTACTGCGTCAGCGCCTGCTGGACCGTGGCCGGGAAACATCGGAGCAGATCGAGCAGCGCCTGGCCCGCAGCCGCAGCTTTACTGTGGTGGGAGGCGCTTCAGCAGCGACTGTCGCGCAGGAGCACATTTGCGTTCTAGACAACTCCGGCCCGCTGCCACACACCGTTACCCGCCTGCTGCAGCTGCTCGACGAGACTCGCCAATGCGCCTGACCCTGCTCGGCACCGGTGATGCCCGCCAGGTGCCGGTCTATAACTGCAGTTGCCCGGCCTGCGATGCGTCCCGCGTCTATCCAACACGTCGTCGCGGCCCCTGTTGCGCGCTGATCGAATGCGGGGCGCAGCGCTGGTTGATCGACAGCGGCCTGACCGACCTTACCGAGCGCTTTGCGCCACACAGCCTCAGCGGCATCCTGCAGACCCACTACCACGCCGATCACGCCCAGGGTCTGCTGCACCTGCGCTGGGGGCAGGGGCTGATCATCCCCGTGCATGGTCCTGATGACCCGGAGGGGCTGGCCGATCTATACAAGCATCCGGGCATTCTCGACTTCAGCCAGCCGTTCGCCGCTTTCGAGCGTCGCCAATTGGGTGAGCTGAGTGTTACCGCACTACCGCTGACGCATTCCAAGCCGACCTTCGGCTACCTACTAAAGGGGCAGGACAGGCGCATCGCCTACCTCACCGATACCGTCGGCGTGCCGGAAGCGAGTTGCGCCGAGCTGCAGCGCGCGCCACTGGATCTGCTGGTGCTCGATTGCTCCACCGCGCCGCAACCCGTCGCACCGCGTAACCACAACGATCTGACCCGTGCGCTGGAGGTCGTCGAGCGCCTGCAACCGACACAGGCAGTGCTGACCCATATCGGCCACAGCTTCGATGCCTGGCTGCTGGAGCATCCCGACGCCTTACCGCCAGGCGTGACGCTGGCAAGCGATGGCCTGGTGTTGTGAGTCCACGCCGCTATCTGTAACCAAAGATTTCAGATTGGCCGGGCTTGCCGTTACAGTGCTGGGCCTTCCAACGTGTTCGCCGCCAGCAGAGAGGTTGCATGAACGCCCGCCGCATTACCCTGTTGCTGTGTACGGCCGAAACCCTCGGCATGGCCGGTTTCGCCCTGTTCGCCGCGCTGCTACCGCAATTCCAGGCACTCTGGGGTTTGAGCAATACCGAGGCCGGCTGGATCGGCGGCGGCTTCTTTCTTGGTTACATGCTCGCCGTGCCTGTGCTCACCGGCCTGACCGATCGGCACGACGCCCGGCTTATCTACCTGGCGGCCATGTTGCTGACGGCCGTGGCCAGCGCGGGTTTCGTTTTCGCCGATGGTTTCTGGTCCGCATTGCTTTGGCGCGTACTCGCCGGTATCGGCCTGGCGGGCACGTACATGCCGGGGCTCAAGGCGCTGTCGGAACGTATCGACGGTGCCTCGCAGTCGCGTGCCATCGCCTTCTATACCGCCAGCTTCGGATTGGGCACGGCGCTGTCGTTCACCCTGTCTGGCGAGCTGGCCAAGCTCGGCGGCTGGCAACTGCCGGCGCTGCTCAGTGGTGCCTGTGCGTTGCTGGCCTGGGCGCTGGTGTACTGGGGGCTGGCGCCGAAAGCGGTAGAGGCACATGCGCCGCGCAATCTGCTGGATCTGGCGCCGTTGAGAAATCGCGAGGTGCTGGCTTACTGCCTGGCCTATGCGATGCACAACCTGGAACTGTTCGCCCTGCGCGCCTGGTTGGTGGCCTTCGTGGTGTTCTCCGGGCATCTGCAGGGCGTCGATCCCTGGCTGTCGGGCACCTGGGTGGCGATGCTGGCGACGCTCATCGGTATGCCGTCGAGCATCCTCGGCAACGAACTGGCGCTGCGTTTCGGGCGTCAGCGCTGGCTGATCGGTGTGATGCTCAGCTCCGCGCTGCTGGCCGCCGTGGTCGGCCTGGGCGCGGCGCTGCCGTTCTGGGCGATGCTGGGGCTGATTCTGATCTACGCAGTGACCGTCACCGCCGACTCGGCTTCGTTGACTGCCGGACTGGTCAGCGTCGCCCCGGCCAGCCACCGTGGCGCGGCGATGGCGCTGTATTCCTGTACCGGCTTTACCGGCGCGTTCCTCGGTCCGTTGCTGTTCGGCATGACTCTGGATGCTTTGGGCGATCAGCAGTTGCTCGGCTGGTGGGCGGCGTTCGCGCTGATGGGCCTGTTGCTGACGCTCGGGCCACTGGCGTTGTGGTGGGCGGGTAGAGGGCGCGAGGAACGCTCGCGCCTCTGAGTCAGGTCTACCGGGCCTGTGTGGTGGATTTTACGCTTTGCTGCCCAGCGTCTCGGCCTTGCGCAGCCAGCTCTGGCGTTGTTCTTCGCTGGACGGGCGCACCGGGGCGAACTCGCTCAGACGCCGCGTTTTGATCCCGCAGAAACCGAGGATGGTACGCACCATCTGCCGATGCGCCGGGGCTCCGTAGATCCAGCGGAAATACCAGCGTGGCGTGTCCATGGTCACCAGCAGGTCAGCGCTGCGCCCGCTGAGCAGCTTGTCCCAGAGTTGCGAGCGGTTGCGGTACTTGAAGGCGAAGCCGGGCAGGAACACCCGGTCGAAGAAACCCTTTAGCAGCGCAGGAATGCCGCCCCACCAGACGGGGTAGACGAACACCAGGTGCTCGGCCCAGTGAATCAGACGCTGAGCTTCGAGCAGGTCCGGCTCCAGATTCTGGCTCTGCTCGTAACCTTCACGCAGGATTGGGTCGAACTGCATTTCGCCCAGTCTGAGCTGGCGCACCACGTGCCCCTTGCTACGTGCTCCCAGGCTGTAGGCCTCGGCCAGTGCGTGGCAGAGGCTGTCCTTCTTGGGGTTGCCGAGAATCAGCAGGATGCGTTTGCCATCGCCTTCCAGCGGTGTGGCGCCACTCTTGCCTTCAGTCATGCCGCCCGGCTCCGAGCATGTCCTGCGGTCGTACCCATTGGTCGAACTCCTCTTCGTTCAGGTAGCCGAGCTGCAGTGCGGCCTGGCGTAGCGTGCTGCCTTCGGCGTAGGCCTTCTTGGCGATTTCGGCGGCTTTGTCATAGCCGATGTGGGGGTTGAGCGCTGTCACCAGCATCAAGCCGTTTTCCAGGTGCGCAGCCATTTGCGCGGCATCCGGCTGCAGGTCGGCGACGCAATGCTGCTGGAAGTTGCGGCAGCCATCGGCGAGCAGGCGGATCGATTGCAGCAGGTTGTGGATGATCACCGGCTTGAACACGTTGAGCTGCAGGTGTCCCTGGCTGGCGGCGAAGCTGATCGTAGCGTCGTTACCCAGCACCTGGCAGGCCAGCATCGACAGCGCTTCGCACTGGGTCGGGTTGACCTTGCCAGGCATGATCGAACTACCCGGCTCGTTGGCTGGCAGGCGCACTTCGGCGAAGCCGGCGCGCGGGCCGGAGCCGAGCAGGCGCAGGTCGTTGGCCAGCTTCATCAGGGCCACGGCCAGGGTTTTCAGCGCGCCGGAGAGCTGCACCAGCGGCTCGTGCCCGGACAGTGCGGCGAACTTGTTCGGTGCGCTGGTCAGCGGCAGGCCGGAGAGTGCGGCCAGTTCGGCGGCGATGGCTTCGGCGAAACCGGCCGGTGCGTTCAGCCCGGTGCCGACGGCAGTACCGCCCTGGGCCAGCTCGCAGACGGCGGGCAGTGCAGCGCGAATCGCGGCCTCGGCATGGCCGAGCTGGGCGACGAAGGCCGACAGCTCCTGGCCGAAGGTGATGGGGGTGGCGTCCATCATATGGGTGCGCCCGGTCTTGACCAGGTTGGCGTGGCGCTGCGCCTGTTCCTGCAGGCCGTCACGCAGTTCGGCCAGCGCCGGCAGTAGGGCGTGGCGAACGCCCTGCACAGCGGCGATGTGCATGGCGGTGGGGAAGCAGTCATTGGAGCTTTGCGCGCGGTTGACATGGTCATTGGGGTGCACTGGGTTCTTGCCGCCGCGTTGGCCGCCGGCCAGTTCGTTGGCACGGCCGGCGATCACCTCGTTGACATTCATGTTGCTCTGCGTGCCGCTGCCGGTTTGCCAGACCACCAGGGGGAATTGCGCGTCGTGCTGGCCTTCGAGCACTTCGTCGGCAGCCTGTTCGATCAGTCGGGCGATATCCGCCGGCAGCTCGCCGCTGCGGCTGTTGACCCGTGCCGCGGCTTTCTTGATCAGCGCCAAAGCATGCAACACGGCCAGCGGCATGCGCTCCTGGCCGATGGCGAAGTTGATCAGCGAGCGCTGGGTCTGCGCGCCCCAGTAGGCGTCGTTAGGGACTTCGATGGGGCCGATGCTGTCGGTTTCGGTGCGGCTCATGGCGTTCTCCGGGGCAAGTGCAAGGTTGCTGGCAGTTTAGGTCGCGCCACCGAAGACTGGTTCCACAACTTATCTATCAGGTTGATTGGAGCCTTTGAAAGCGCGACTACCAGCGGGCGTGGGTTTCACCCAGCCAGCCCAGTGCTCCGTCTACCGGCACGCGCTCGCCTTTAGGGCCGCGCAGTACGCCGTCGTAATGACCGAAGCGCTGCACGGTGTTGGCGTGAAACGGACCGAGTTTGGGGCAGGCCTTGTGCAGTTGGCGGGGCGTGAAGCGCAGGGCCACGCGATCATCTTCGCTGTCCAGACGCCAGGGAGCCAGCGGCGCCTGCGAGCTGCGCTCGATATGCAGGGGGCTGTCGAGCAATTGCACTTCACCGCCGAACCACAGGGAGTTTTCCGACAGGCCGCTGTGATCGAGCCAGCCAGCGCCGAAGTTGCCGGCAATGCCGCCCGCTGCAGCGAAAGCCGCGCGCTGCCAGTATGTGTTCAGCGGCCAGACACCGCGACCGAAATCCAGCGCGGCGAAGCTCTGGCCCGGCACACAGCTGTAGTGCTTGCCGCCCAACTGCAGGCTACCCGCGGTGGGCAGGCCTAGCTGGCGACAGGTGGCATGGAAACCGCCTTTTTGCAGGGGCGCAACCAGATTGATCGATTGCAGATGGGCGGGGCGTTGTATGTCTAGAGCAACCTGTAGGGGCTGGCCGCCGATATCCGGGGCGGCAGCGGTGAGGCGCAGGCGTCCGGGGTGCTCATCGATGCGCAGCTGCAGGCGAGAGTGGCTGAAAGCATGGCTCTCCAGCGGCAGGTCGGGCAACTGGCAGCCGAGGGCGAAGGGACGGAACTGGGTATGGGCGACGGCCTGGCCGGTTTCCAGGTCGAGGAAGTAGGCGGCGCCGTAGCCGAGGTAGTCGAGGTCAGCCAGGGTTAGCGAGAGCATCCACTGCGGCGTGGTGATGCACCAGTGATTCCAGCGTTTGCGCCGCCCGGCGTGGCCGTGCAGGGTGCAGTCCACCTGCGGGCGGCTGGACCAGCCAATGGCTTCGTCCAGCAATCGGCCTTTGCTGTCGCAAAGCGGCTGGAGCGGAAGGGGCGCGTGTGAGGTGAGGCTGGTCATCGGGCACGTCCGTGTGTGTACGCGGGCTGGCGATCAATTGCCGGCTCTTGAGGTGCGCACGCCTTGTTGAATAATAGTGGGGAGGTCGCAAAGAATGCCGAGCCCACCCGAGCATGAGCAAGTACTGGCATTTTGGCAACTGACCAGTGGGTGCGCCGGTCAACATGACGGGTGTGAGCCAGCGCACAACGCGCATCGCTTGAGGGATTTCCGCACAGGGCACAAAATGCCGCCTTCGTAGTCTACCCAGACTCATTCACAACCTCTGGACGCTCTCCATGCTCCGTTTTTCCAAACTCTGCACCGCCGTTCTGCTCAGCGCGAGCGCATCCCTGGCCATGGCCGATGCCGCCAGTCATGCTGCCGATGCCGAGCGTTTTCTCAAGTTGGCTCACGCCGACAAGCTGACCGTGCCGGTCTACGGCCAGGTGCAGCAGATGTTCGCCCAGCGTTTCGCCGAGGCGCCGAACGGCAAGAAAGCAGTACTCGAGAGTTACCAGGCCAAGGCCAATACCGCGCTGGACAAGGCGGTCGGCTGGGACAAGCTCAAGCCGGACATGGTCAGGCTCTACACAAGCAACTTCAATGAGCAGGAGCTCAAGGACCTGATCGCCTTCTACGAGTCGCCGCTGGGACAGAAGGTACTGCAGAAAATGCCGACTCTCACCGCACAGTCCGCGCAGATCACCCAGAGCAAGCTGGAGTCCGCCGTGCCTGAGGTGAACAAGCTGCTGGCCGACATGAGCAACGAGCTCGGCCTGCCTAAACAGCCCTGATGGAGCCCGAGATGTCCAAGCAAGACCTGATCGTCACCGCCCTGGCCGCGCTGCAACCCGAGCACCTCGAAGTGCTGGACGAGAGCCATATGCACAGCCGCGGTCTGGAAACCCACTACAAGGCGGTGATCGTCAGCCCGGCATTTGCTGGCCTGAATGCGGTCAAGCGACATCAGAAGGTGTATGCGACGGTCGGCGAGTTGATGGGACAGATCCACGCGCTGGCGCTGCATACCTACACCCCGCAGGAGTGGGCGGCGCAGGGCGTGGCGCCGGCTTCGCCGACCTGCCGCGGCGGTCATTGATGTAGCTCGGCTGTAATCCGGGGGAACCCGCCGGTAATTCCAGGATTGCATCCGGGCGACGTGACAGGCTGTCGCGCCTTGTCGCCAAGCCACCCCGGCGAATCCCTGCTTTGCTACAATCCGTCCGCGCCGGCCCACGCCGGCGCTTTCGTTTAGATTCTCGATCCAGCGAGCTGGAGCCATGCAAGGCGCTACGTTAGTAACGCAGCACGGCCGACGCGCAGCTGATCGAGGGCCAGTCCGCCCTTTACGTGGGCGACTACTGAGAGAATATTTATGACCGACAAGATCGTCGTTGCGGCGCTATATAAATTCGTCTCCCTGCCGGACTATCAGGCGCTGCGCGAACCCCTGCTGCAAACCCTCATCGATAACGACATCAAGGGCACCCTGTTGCTCGCCGAGGAGGGTATCAACGGCACCGTTTCCGGCACCCGTGCCGCTATCGATGCACTGCTCGCCTGGTTCCGCCTGGACGCCCGTCTGGCCGATGTCGACCATAAGGAATCCTATTGCGATGAGCAGCCGTTCTATCGCACCAAGGTCAAGCTGAAGAAAGAGATCGTCACTCTCGGTGTACCTGGCGTCGACCCCAACCAGCGCGTCGGTACCTACGTCGAGCCGCAGGACTGGAACGCCCTGATCAGCGACCCTGAAGTGCTGTTGATCGATACCCGCAACGACTACGAAGTGGCCATCGGCACCTTCGAGGGTGCCATCGACCCGAAGACCAAGTCGTTCCGCGAATTTCCCGAGTACATCCGCGAGCACTTCGACCCGAGCAAGCACAAGAAGGTGGCGATGTTCTGCACCGGCGGTATCCGCTGCGAGAAGGCCTCCAGCTACATGCTCGGCGAGGGTTTTGAAGAGGTCTATCACCTCAAGGGCGGCATTCTCAAATACCTCGAGGAGGTGCCACAGGAAGAGACCAAGTGGCAGGGCGACTGTTTCGTCTTCGACAATCGCGTGACCGTTCGCCATGACCTGTCTGAAGGTGATTACGATCAGTGTCACGCCTGCCGTACGCCGATCTCCGTGGAAGAGCGCCAGTCCGAGTTCTACAGCCCTGGCGTCAGTTGCCCGCATTGCTGGGATTCGCTGCCGGAGAAGACCCGTGAAGGCGCCCGCGAACGGCAGAAACAGATCGAACTGGCCCGTGCGCGCAATCAACCGCACCCCATCGGCCGCGACCCCCGCCAACTGAACGAGGCCTGACCATGGCTAGCCGCCTGCTCTACGTGATGGATCCGATGTGCTCCTGGTGCTGGGGTTTTGCACCGGTAATCGAAACCCTCGTCGAGCAGGCGGCCGCAGCCGATGTGCCGCTGCAGATCGTGGTAGGCGGCTTGCGCCGTGATCAGGTGGCTGTCGATGCCGCCGCACGGGTGCGTTACCTGGGCTACTGGCAGGCGGTCAATGCCAGCACCGGACAACTGTTCGACTTCGAGCGCGGCCTGCCGGAAGGGATGGTGTATGACACCGAACCCGCCTGCCGCGCGTTGGTCACTGCACGTAGTCTCGATGCGCAGAGCGCCTGGACGCTGCTCAAGCTGATTCAGCAAGCCTTCTACACCGAAGGGGCCGACGTCACCCAGGCCAGCGTGTTGGTGCAACTGGCCGAGCAGGCGGGCATCCCGCGCATCGAGTTTGCCGAGGCCTTCGACAGCCAGGCCATGGAGGACGCGACCGCCGCCGATTTCACCTGGGTGCAGGACCTGGGCATCGCCGGCTTCCCCACGCTGCTGGCCGAGCGCGATGGCCAACTGGCGCTGCTGACCAACGGCTATCAGCCGCTCGAGGTGTTATCGCCGCTGCTGGGGCGCTGGCTGGAGCGCGCTGCCAATGCCTGATCGGTTGAGCTGGGCAGAAATTCGTCGCCTGGCCCTGCGTCACAAGAAAGCGCTGATCCTGGCCAATCTGGTCGCCGTGCTGGCGACCCTGTGCAGTGTGCCGATCCCATTGCTGTTGCCGTTGCTGGTCGACGAAGTGCTGCTGAACGACGGCGATGCGGCGCTCAAGGTGATGGACAACTTCCTCCCGACCGAGTGGGAAACGGCAGCTGGCTATATCGGCCTGATGCTGGTGCTGACGCTGCTGCTGCGCGGCTCGGCGCTGATCTTCAACGTCTTGCAGGCGCGGCTGTTCGCCAGGTTGTCGAAGGACATCGTCTACCGCATCCGCATGCGTCTGATCGAGCGGCTCAAACGCATTTCCCTTGGCGAGTACGAGAGCCTGGGCGGCGGCACCGTGACCACCCACCTGGTCACCGATCTGGACACCCTGGACAAGTTCGTCGGCGAGACCCTGAGCCGCTTTCTGGTTGCGATCCTGACCCTGGTCGGCACCTCGGCCATCCTGATCTGGATGCATTGGCAGCTGGCCTTGCTGATTCTGCTGTTCAACCCGCTGGTGATCTACGCCACCGTGCTGCTGGGCAAGAAGGTCAAGCACCTGAAGAAGTTGGAGAACGACAGCACCTCGCGCTTCACCCAGGCGCTGACCGAGACCCTGGAGGCGATTCAGGAAGTGCGTGCCGGCAACCGCCAAGGCTACTTCCTTGGTCGCCTTGGCGGGCGGGCGCGCGAGGTGCGCGACTATGCGGTGGCCTCGCAATGGAAGAGCGATGCCTCCAACCGTGCCAGCGGCCTGCTGTTCCAGTTCGGTATCGACGTGTTCCGCGCGGCGGCGATGCTCACCGTGCTGTTTTCCGACCTGTCCATCGGCCAGATGCTCGCGGTGTTCAGCTACCTGTGGTTCATGATCGGTCCGGTGGAGCAGCTGCTCAGTCTGCAATACGCGTTCTACGCCGCAGGCGGCGCGCTGACGCGGATCAACGAGCTGCTGGCACGCAAGGACGAGCCGCAGTACGACGGGCGCGTCGATCCTTTCAAGGGGCGTGACACGGTCGGTATCGAGGTGCGCGGATTGACCTTCGGCTATGACGACGAGCCGGTGCTGGATCGGCTCGATCTGTCCATCGGCCCGGGCGAGAAGGTGGCCATCGTTGGCGCCTCCGGCGGAGGCAAGAGTACTCTGGTGCAGTTGCTGCTGGGTCTGTACACGCCGCAGGCCGGCAGCATTCGCTTCGGCGGCAGCGCGCTGGAGGAGATCGGCCTGGATTGCGTGCGCGACAACGTCGCGGTGGTGCTGCAGCACCCAGCGCTGTTCAACGACACGGTACGCGCCAACCTGACCATGGGCCGCGAGCGCAGCGATGAGGCTTGCTGGCAGGCGCTGCGCATCGCCCAGCTGCACGACACCATTGCGCAACTGCCGCTAGGGCTGGACAGCGTGGTCGGGCGTAGCGGTGTGCGTTTGTCCGGCGGGCAGCGCCAGCGCCTGGCCATTGCCCGTATGGTGCTGGCCGAGCCCAAGGTTGTGATCCTCGACGAAGCCACTTCGGCACTGGATGCCGCCACCGAGTACGCCTTGCACGAAGCGCTGGCGCAGTTCCTTGAAGGCCGCACCACGCTGATCATCGCTCACCGCCTGAGTGCGGTGAAGCAGGCCGATCGCGTGCTGGTGTTCGACGGCGGCAGCGTCGCCGAGGATGGTGACCACCAGCAACTGATCGCAGAAGGTGGCTTGTACGCCAAGCTCTACGGGCATTTGCAGCAGGGCTGAGTCGTAGGGTGCGCCGTGCGCACCGCAGCGATCAGGATTTTCGGGAAATTCTTCGCGGCTGAAACCGCTCCCACAAGGTTTCGCTGCTGCACTGACAGGCTGCCCCCCGTTCTGTGGGAGGCGCTTCAGCGGCGACGCTCTAGCTCAGTCATGGCTCATCAGCGCTTCGCTCAACTCCTCGAACAGCGTCTGCACCGAGCGCAAGGCGCGGCAGTCCGGGCGGGTCAGCAGCCAGAGTTCGGTGTCGCAGCCGGCCAGCGGCGGGCCGAGTGGCTTGAGTTCGGGGTGGGCGCGCAACACGAAGTCGGGCAGGGCGGCAACCCCCAGGCCGGCACGTGCCAGTTGCGCCACGGCATACATGCTGCTGCAACGGTAGTTGGGCGTGACGCCCGGCAATTCGCGCAGGCGCCAGAGTACCGTGGCGTGATCCGGCATCGCCTCGTCCGGGGCGATCCAGCTCTGCCGCGCCAGGTCGCTGCGATCCTGATCATCGTCACGGGCGCAAACGACGTAGGACACCTTGGCCAGACGCCGGCCCACCAGGTGCTCCGGCGGCTCATTGGTCAGGCGCAGGGCCAGGTCTGCATCGCGTCGGCTCAGGTTGGCGAAGTCATTGGAAGTCACCAACTCCAGCGCCAGGGCCGGGTAATTGGGCATGAAACGAGCCATTGCCGGTAGCAGCAGGCCGCTCAAGACCGCATCGGTGCAAGTCAGGCGTACCGTGCCGCTGACCACCTGCTTGCCCAGCTCCAGCGCCACACGGGCGGCATCCAGTGCCTGTTCGGCGCGCTCGGCCTGCTCGGCCAGGGCTCGAGCGGTTTCGCTGGGCTCATAGCCGCGTCGACTCTTCTCGAACAGCGCCACCCCCAGGGCGGCTTCGAGCCGGCGCACGGCACGGAACACCGTGGACACGTCGACCTGCATCAATTCTGCCGCCCGCGCCAGTGAGCGACCACGCACCAGGGCGAGCACCAGAGAGAGGTCGGTATGGTCGATATGATATTGCATGGCTGCAATCTCTGCTTGTCTATTCGCCAATTATTATTGCGCGAGCGCCATCTTATAGTGGCAGGGAGACGGTCATGCAAGAGGGGATAGGCGTATGTACAGCAAGTGTCGAGTCAAGGTCGCCCTGGTAGGTGATTACAGTGCGGCAGTTACCGCGCACCGTGCCATTCCAGAGGCGCTACGCCTGGCTGGTGAAGCGCTGGGAGTGGTGGTCGAATATGACTGGCTGGCCACTGAGCGCATTCTCGATGACACGACCTTGCAGGCTTATGACGGCATCTGGTGCGTGCCGGGCAGTCCGTATGCTGCTACCGAGGGTGCGCTACGCGCGATCCGTTTCGCCCGCGAGCAGGGCGTGCCATTTCTCGGCACCTGTGGTGGCTTCCAGCACGCGTTGCTGGAATATGCACGCAATCAGCTGGGGTGGGTGGATGCCGAACACGGCGAGCTTTCGTCGCAAACGCAGAACCCTCTGATCGCGCCGCTGAGCTGCGCCTTGCTGGATGTCAGCGAGCATGTGCACCTGGTTTCCGGTTCGCGTATCGCCGAGCTCTACGGTGTACGCGAGATCAGCGAGCAGTACCTGTGTCGCTACGGCCTTTCCGATGCTTTCGTCGAGCCGCTGATGGCGCAGGCGCTGAAGGCTTCCGGGCATGACGAGGCGGGTGCCGTGCGCGCCATCGAGCTGGAAGATCATCCGTTCTTCATCGCCACCCTGTTCCAGCCCGAGCGTGCGGCGCTGGAAGGGCGCCTGCCGCCGCTGGTCGCCGGCCTGGTTGGTGCCTGCGCGGTGCAGTCCGTGCATGAGGCGCAGCAGGAAGCAGTGGCTTGATCGCCGCCACGCCGGAGCCACCCTATTACGTGGTGATGTTCACCTCGGAGCGTACCGACGTGGACACCGGTTATGCCGAGGCGGCGCAGCGCATGCTTGAGCTGGCTGCACAGCAGCCCGGCTTTCTCGGCGTGGAGTCGGCGCGCAGCGACGGCCTGGGCATCACCTTGTCCTACTGGCAGAGCGAGGAGGCCATTCGCGGCTGGCGCGAGCATGCCGAGCACCGCGCCGTTCGCGAGCAGGGGCGCACCGACTGGTACGCCGCCTTCACCACTCGCGTGGCCAAGGTCGAACGCGCCTACACATTCTCGCGCCCGAGCTGAGTGATAGTGGCAAGCCGGCTGACCGTCGTGTAAGGATTATTTTACGGTTGTCAGTTCTTCCCGTGCCTTGCCTGGAAGGCGTAAGGAAAATTTGCCACTGCCGCACTCGGCCGATGCGTTGAAGTGTCGCAACGCATCTTGAGAGCGGGTCTGCGCTCGGTTGTCATGAGGTTGTCCGCAACGCATTCGTGCGCTGCCATAACAATGACAATCAGGAGGCGAGATGAACGCCGTGGCCAAGATCGAGCAGCACAACCCCATCGGAACCGACGGTTTCGAGTTCGTCGAATTCACCGCACCGAATGCCGAAGGTATCGAGCAACTGCGCCAGTTGTTCACCGCCATGGGCTTCACCGAAACCGCCAAGCACCGCTCCAAAGAGGTGTGGTTGTTTCAGCAGAACGACATCAACATCGTGCTCAACGGCAGCCCTACCGGCCACGTGCGCGCCTTCGGCGAAAAGCATGGCCCCAGTGCCTGCGCCATGGCCTTCCGGGTCAAGAATGCGGCCCAGGCTGCGGCTTATGTCGAACAGCAGGGCGCAACGCTGGTGGGCAGCCACGCCAACTTCGGTGAGCTGAACATCCCCTGCGTCGAAGGTATCGGTGGCTCGTTGCTGTATCTGGTTGACCGCTATGGTGACAAGAGCATCTACGACGTCGACTTCGAGTACATCGAAGGCCGCAGCGCCAATGACAACGCCGTCGGCCTGCAATGCATCGATCACCTGACCCACAACGTGCGCCGCGGGCAGATGGACGTCTGGTCCGGCTTCTACGAGCGTATCGCCAATTTTCGCGAGATCCGCTACTTCGATATCGAAGGCAAGCTCACCGGCCTGTTCTCCCGCGCCATGACCGCGCCGTGCGGCAAGATCCGCATCCCGATCAATGAGTCGGCCGATGACAAGTCGCAGATCGAGGAATTCATCCGCGAGTACCACGGCGAAGGCATCCAGCACATCGCCCTGAGCACCGACGACATCTACGCCACCGTGCGCCAACTGCGCGCCAATGGCGTCGACTTCATGACCACCCCTGACACCTACTACGAGAAGGTCGACAGCCGCGTCGCCGGTCATGGCGAGCCGACGGACGTATTGCGTGAGCTGAACATCCTGATCGATGGTGCGCCCGGCGATGACGGCATCCTGCTGCAGATTTTCACCAACACGGTGATCGGCCCGATCTTCTTCGAGATCATCCAGCGCAAGGGCAACCAGGGTTTTGGCGAGGGCAACTTCAAGGCGCTGTTCGAATCCATCGAGGAAGACCAGCTGCGTCGCGGTGTGATCGCCGAGGAGTGATGCCATGAGCCGCCAATGGATCCGCTTTCCCCTGCGTGAGGGCGAGTGTTCGCGCCAGGCGCACTGCGACCTGCCGCAGGGCACCTACGAGCGCGAGATGGGCCGCGAAGGCTTTTTCGGCCCCACTGCGCACCTGCACCACAAGCATCCGCCGACCGGCTGGATCGACTGGGAAGGCCCGCTGCGTCCGCACGCGTTCAACTTCAACAACATTCCCAGCGAGCGCGACTGCCCGCTGGCGGCGCCGCTTACCCTGCACAACGCCGACGTCAAGCTGCGCGTGTGGCGCACCCACGGCGCGATGCGCCATCTGGTGCGCAACGCCGACGGCGATGAGTTGCTGTTCGTGCACGAGGGCAGTGGGCATTTCTACTGCGATTTCGGCCATCTGGAGTACCGCGACGGCGACTACCTGCTGATCCCCCGTGGCACCGCCTGGCGTATCGAGGCCAGCACACCGAGTTACTTCCTGCTGATCGAGAACACTGACGGCGCGTATCAGCTGCCGGACAAGGGCCTGCTCGGCCCGCAGGCGATCTTCGACCTGGCGGTGCTGGAGCACCCGCATATCGATGACGCCTTCAAGGCGCAGCAGGACGAGAACACCTGGCAGATTCGCATCAAGCGGCGCGGCCAGATCAGCACCGTGACCTACCCCTACAACCCGCTGGATGTGGTCGGCTGGCATGGCGACAACACCGTGGTGCGCTTGAACTGGCGCGACATCCGTCCGCTGGTCAGCCACCGCTACCACCTGCCGCCGTCGGTGCACACGACCTTCGTCGCCAATGGCTTCGTGATCTGCACCTTCACCCCGCGCCCGGTGGAGTCCGACCCCGGCGCGCTCAAGGTGCCGTTCTTCCACAACAATGACGACTACGACGAAGTGCTGTTCTACCACCGTGGCAACTTCTTCAGCCGCGACAACATCGAGCAGGGCATGGTCACCCTGCACCCGTGCGGCTTCCCCCATGGGCCGCACCCCAAGGCGCTGAAGAAGAGTCAGGAAGATCCGGCCACTTTCATCGACGAGGTGGCGGTGATGATCGACACTCGCCGCGCCCTGGAGGTGGCCGATGCCGCTGCTGCGGTGGACGTGGCCGAGTACGTCAACTCCTGGCGTGCGCCGGGTCTGTAGCTGCACACGGATTTCTGATTGCAATGGTGCGCCCGGCGCACCCTACGAGGTTAGAGCATGAAACTCGCATCACTGAACCAAGGCCGCGATGGCGTGCTGATCGTCGTTTCCCGCGATCTCACCCGTGCCGTCGTTGTGCCGCAGATCGCTTTCACCCTGCAGGCTGCGCTGGACGACTGGGCTGTGGCCCGGCCCAAGCTCGAAGCGGTCTATCAGCGCCTCAACGACGGCATGGAAGAGGGCGCTTTCGCCTTCGATCAGGCCGCCTGTCACAGCCCGCTGCCGCGTGCCTATCACTGGGCCGACGGCAGCGCCTACGTCAATCATGTCGAGTTGGTGCGCAAGGCGCGTGGCGCCGAGATGCCCGAATCCTTCTGGCATGATCCACTGATGTACCAGGGCGGCGCCGATGCCTTCATCCCGCCGCACAGCCCGATCAGCCTGGCCGACGAAGCCTGGGGCATCGACCTGGAAGCCGAGCTGGCAGTGGTCACCGACGATGTGCCGATGGGCGCCACACCGGCCGAAGCGGGCGGCCATATCCGTCTGCTGATGCTGGTCAACGACGTCTCGCTGCGCAATCTGATTCCTGGCGAGTTGGCCAAGGGCTTTGGTTTCTACCAGAGCAAACCGTCGTCGAGCTTCTCCCCGGTGGCCATCACCCCGGATGAAATGGGCGAGAGCTGGAAGGACGGCAAGGTGCACCGGCCGTTGGTGTCGCATATCAACGGCGCGCTCTTCGGTCAGCCGAACGCCGGTGTGGACATGACCTTCAACTTCCCGACTCTGGTGGCCCATGCCGCCAAGACCCGACCGCTGGGCGCGGGCACCATCATCGGCTCGGGCACCGTGTCCAACTACGACCGCAGCGCCGGTTCGAGCTGCCTGGCAGAGAAACGCATGTTGGAGATCGTCGAGTCGGGCGAGGCGAAGACGCCGTTCCTCAAGTTCGGCGACCGGGTACGTATCGAGATGTTCGACGTAGCTGGGCAGAGCATCTTCGGCGCCATCGATCAGGTGGTGGAAAAGTACGACGCCCACTGATCGGTAGGAGCGGCTTTAGCCGCGATTCGTCTGAAGTCGCTAAAAGCATCGCGGCTGAAGCCGTTCCTACCAAGTCGTGTTTCGAAAGGAATCCGCAATGTTGAAACTCTACGGCTACTGGCGCTCCAGCGCCGCCTATCGCGTGCGTATCGCCCTGAATCTCAAGGGGCTGGCCTGCGAGCAAGTGCCGGTGCACCTGGTCAAGGATGGCGGCCAGCAGCACGGCGCCGCCTACCGTACGCTGAACCCGCAGGGCCTGCTGCCACTGCTGGTGGACGAAGAAAACGGCGGCGTGCGTATTGCCCAGTCGCTGGCGATCATCGAGTACCTAGAAGAAATCTTCCCGGTGCCGGCGCTGCTGCCGGCCGATCCGGCCGAGCGTGCGCAGGTGCGTGCGCTGGCGCTGCATCTTGCATGCGACGTGCACCCGCTGAACAACCTGCGCGTGCTGCAGTACCTGAGCGGTGAGTTGGGTGTCAGCGACGAGGCGAAGAACGCCTGGTACCGACACTGGGTCGCGCTCGGTCTGACCGCCGTGGAGGAGGGCATGGCTGTGTTCGACGGCCGCCTGTCGCTCGGCGACCGACCTGGATATCTGGAAGCCTGCCTGATTCCGCAGCTGTATAATGCGCGGCGTTTTAACTGTGACCTTGCCGCGTACCCACGCATTGTCGCCATGGCGGCGCGCTGTGAACCCCTGGAGGCCTTCCAACTGGCCTTGCCGGAGGCACAAGCCGACGCTCAGTGACACCTTCGGCTTCACCCAAGCCTTGCATTCCGCTGCGCCACAAGCGCGGCGGGTCCGATTCCGTCACAGATAAAAACAAACAGGTGACGCATGACCCGTGAAAAACCGAAGAACCTCTGGCTCTCGCGCTGGGGTTTTATCCTCGCTGCAACCGGCTCGGCCGTCGGCCTGGGCAATATCTGGAAATTCCCTTACATCACTGGCGAGTACGGCGGCGGCGCCTTCGTGCTGATGTACCTGGCGTGCATCCTGGCCATCGGCATTCCGGTGATGATGACCGAGATCGCCATCGGTCGCCGTGGCCGCGGTAGCCCCATCGACGCCATCGGCCGCGTGGTCCGCGAGAACGGTGGCAACCCGCTGTGGAAGGCGGTCGGCGGTATGGCCATGCTCGCCGGCTTCATGATCCTGTGCTTCTACGTGGTCGTTGCCGGCTGGGCTTTCGCCTATACGTGGAAGATGCTCGACGGTTCGCTGGCGGCCACCAGCGTCGAAGCACTGGGCGGGGTGTTTGAGGCGCACAATGCCAATCCCTGGCAACTCGGTGGCTGGAGTGTATTGGTGGCGCTGCTGACGTTGTGGATCGTCGCCAAGGGCGTGCAGAAAGGCATCGAGAATGCCGTACGCTGGATGATGCCGGGTCTGGCGCTGATGCTGGTGGCGCTGGTTGGCTATGCGTTCACCAGTGGCAGTTTCAGTGCAGGCTTCGGCTTCCTCTTCCACTTCGATGCCTCGAAGATCACCGGTGAGGCACTGTTGGCGGCACTGGGGCACGCCTTCTTCACCCTGAGCCTGGCCTCGGGCGCCATTCTCACTTACGGCTCCTACATCCCGGATGGGCAATCCATCGCGCGGACCACCTTCATCGTCGCACTCTGCGATACCTGCGTGGCGTTGCTGGCCGGTCTGGCGATCTTCCCGATCATCTTCGCCAACGGCATGAGCCCTAGCGCTGGGCCGGGGCTGATCTTCATGAGCCTGCCGCTGGCCTTCCAGCAGATGCCATTCGGTACTGCGTTCGGGGTCTTGTTCTTCGCCATGGTATCGATCGCCGCGCTGACCTCGGCGATTTCGATGATCGAGGCCAGCGTGGCCTACCTGAACGAAAAGCACGGCATCAGCCGCCTGCGCGCTGCCATCGGGGCCGGCGCGGTGCTGCTGGTGATCAGCCTGCTGGCAATGCTGTCGTTCAACCTGCTGACGGGCTGGACGCCGCTGGGCAAAAACTTCTTCGACTGGCTGGATTACCTCACCTCGCGCTGGATGATGCCGCTGGGCGGCATCTTCATGGTCGTACTCGCAGGCTACGCACTGCGCGGCGAGATCATGCGTGACGAGCTGGGTCTACCGCCTGCGGGGTATGCGCTGTGGCTGTTCATGGTGCGCTACGTCAGCCCGGTGCTGATCATGGTGGTGTTCCTGCATGCGCTGGGCTGGCTGATGTTCGATCCCGTACTGCAGTGGTACTGGATTGCCGGTGCCATCGGCCTGCTGGCTGTGGCTGGGGAGGTTCTACGGCCGAGAGTGGTGCCGGCGCTCGCCGGGCGCTGATCGCGGCTCGAATCCAGAGGCGCAGCTTCGGCAGAGCTGCGCCTTTTTTGTTGCGATAAGCCAGAAACGGCGCCTCAGTAGGCGGTATTTCGCCATTTATTCGGCGTCAATAAGCGGATAGTTGCCTGTCTTGGCCATTTCATTGGCTATGCTGAGAGCCATGGGTTGGCTAATTGCCAGCACTCAAGCGGGGGCACTCTTTGCCGATAAACCGGACTCGACATGGCACAGCAGTTGCGTAGTCAGTCGACCAGGTCGCGCCCACGATGCGCGGCTGTATAAGAAGAATCTGGAGTCGCCGTTATGTTCAAGCCTGCCGCACGCTTTTTCGCCAATCTTGCCGTCGGCAAGAAACTCTTTATCGGTTTCGGCCTCGTGCTGTTGCTTACCGCCGCCATGACGGTCAGTGGCTATCTGGCGGTTCAAGCGGTACTACATGGGCATGAGCAGGTTGGGCAGTTGGCGCAGGTGAACCAGGAGATTCTTCAGGCGCGTCGTCTGGAACGCAGTTTCGCCATCGAACAGACTCAGGAGAGTGCAGAGCGTGTGCGCGAAAGCTTGCTCAAGGTACAGGGCATGCTGGAGCACCTGGGCAAGGATGCAACCGAAAGCACGCGTGTGCAGACCATGCAGCAGGCCACTGCCGAGTACCTGAAGCAGTTCGACAACTATGTCGAGCAGCAGGGCAAGGCGCGCGAAGCACGCCAGGACATGCGCACTGCTGCTGGAGAAACCCGTGACCAGTTCGAGGTGATCGAGCTGGACATGTATGACGCCGTGCGTGAGCTGCGCCTGCAGGGTGATCGTCTGCGGGGTAGCGACCCCCTGACCCTGGCGGAAACCGCATCCGGCCTGAGCAAACGCATGCTCGACCTGCGCGGCCAGGAAAGCCTGTACATCATCGATGGCTCGCCCGAAGCGCTGGAAGAGTGGGAGTACGTCAGCGAAGACCTGCAGACCGTTGCCCGCAGCCTGACCGTCTGGCTCAACGATGATCAGAAAGCCTCCATCGAAACTGCCCTGCAGGCGTTGACTCTCTACCAGCGCTCCTTCCTCTACTACCAACAGCTGCGTGAGCAGAACCAGGCCACCGAGAAGGCCATGATCGAGCGTGCACGCTCGGTCGTTGACCTGGCTGAGTCGGCCCAGGCCGGCGCCGAAGCCCGGATGCTCGCCGGCACTCAGCGCGCACTGGTGATGCTCGGCATCATGGGCGTGGCCGCTGTGGTGTTTGGGCTGTGCGCCGCGCTGCTGATCACTCGTCTGATCGTCGCGCCGCTGCGCCAGACCGTGACCTTTGCCCAGCGTATCGCCGCCGGTGACCTCAGCCACGACATTCCGCAGGACCGCGGTGACGAAGTGGGCCAGTTGCTTGCCGCCATGCAGGACATGACCGTGAGCCTGCGCAATCTGGTTGGCCGTATTGGCGGGGGTGTCGGGCAGATTGCTGCAGCTGCCGAGCAACTGTCTGCGATCACCGCGCAAACCAGCGCCGGGGTGCAGACGCAAAAACTGGAAACCGAACAGACCGCTACCGCCATGCACCAGATGGCCGCCACCGTGCAGGAAGTGGCGCAGAACGCCGAGCAGGCTTCACTGGCCGCACGCGATGCCGACCTGGAGGCACAGCAGGGTAATCGCGTGGTGCAGCAAGCCGTGGACCAGATCGACAGCCTGGCCAGCGAAGTGGAGCAGTCGGCCAAGGCCATCGCCGACCTGAATCAGGAAAGCGCGCGCATCGGCAGCGTGCTTGAAGTGATTCGCAACGTCGCCGAGCAGACCAACCTGCTAGCACTCAACGCGGCCATCGAGGCGGCGCGCGCCGGCGAGCAGGGCCGTGGTTTCGCCGTGGTCGCCGATGAGGTGCGGGCGCTGGCCAAGCGTGCTCAGGAGAGCACCGAGGAGATCGAAAGCCTGATCGCCGGCCTGCAACGCATGGCCAAAGGCGCGGTGCAGCAGATGGACAGCAGCCGTGATCTGACCCGGCGTACCGTCGAGTTGGCCGGTGAAGCCGGCGATGCTCTGGGTCGTATCACCCAGGCGGTGAGCACCATCGAGCAGATGAACCAGCAGATCGCTGCCGCCGCCGAGGAGCAGAGTGCGGTAGCCGAGGCGATCAACGAAAGCGTCACCCGCGTGCGCGATATCGGTGAGCAGAGCGCCACTGCCAGCGAGCAGACCGCCGCGTCCAGCGCCGAGCTGGCTCGCCTGGGAGTGGAACTGCAGGGGATGGTGCGACAGTTCCGCACCTGACGCGGGCGAACCGGGACTCCGGCCGCAGGCGGGCGTAGGGTGGACTCAGGAGCGTCAGCGAACAGTCCGCCGTCTTCGGCGTGGCAAAAGTCCTGACGGCGTACTGCTTCGCGAGTACGCCCTACAGCGCTCTTTCCCACGCATTCAGGTTCGGGCCGGACTGAAGCGTTGACCCGAGATTGCCGGATGGTAGAGCGGCTGGATCTTGTTGCCGGCGGGGTCCAGCAGGTGGAAGCTGCGTGCGCCGTCGCCATGGTCGAAGGGGCGATCCAGCAGTGTCACCCCACGCGCCTTGAGGTATTGGTACCAGGCATCCAGCTCCTCGACGCTGTCGACGATGAAACCGTAGTGATCGACCAGCGGTACGCCATGGCTCTCTGCATAGGCGCGGCCGAGCGAGAGGTTGTCATTGCCACAGGTCAGGTAGACCAGGTCCTCGTTGGCGCGGTGCAGCAACTGCATGCCCAGCACGTCCACGTAGAAACGCTCGCACGCTTCCAGGTTGGGTACCAGCAGGGCCAGGTGGCGCAGGCCATTGAGGCGCGACGGGCGTTCGAGCATCTTTTTGCACTCCATTATGTATACAATTATTTTTCAAATATAAAACATAATGGAGTTCGCTGTGTACGTGCTATTGCTCAAGACCCAACTCAAACCCGGCAGTTTCGAGACGTTCATGGACGCCATGCGGATCAACGCCGCTGCTTCGGTGCGCGATGAACCGGGCTGCCTGACCTTCGACGTGATGCGCGACCGCAGTGATGCCGATCTGGTGTGGCTGTACGAGGTATACGTCGACGAGGCGGCTTTCGAGGCGCATACGCGAACTGCGCATTTCCTCGCGAGTCGGCCGCTGGTGGAGCCGCTGATCGAGCGTCAAGACGCCATCGAAGCCGATATGCTGGCGTTCAATCCGTCGCGTTGAAGGCCCACGTCCCGCAGGGTGGGCCAAGCACTGCGCTGCAGTTCAGCCCAGATGAAAGCCGCCATCGATGGGGATGATGGCGCCTGTCATGTAAGAGCCGGCGCTGCCGGCCAAGCTCAGGGCCAGGGCGGCCATTTCCTCTTCACGGCCCCAGCGCTTCATCGGAATTACTGCGGTATCGGCGGCGAGCGCGGCTTCGTCCTCGGCGATGAAACGGGTCATCTTGCTCGGGAAGCGGCCCGGTGCGATCACGTTGACGTTGATGTGCTCGTCGACCAGTTCCTTGGCCAGCATGCGCGACAGTTGATGCAGCGCCGCCTTGCTCGGCCCGTATGCATAGGCTTGTTCGCTCATGGCGCTGATGCCGGCCACCGAGCCGATATTGATCACCCGCGCCGGGCAGTCCGCCGAGCCGGCCTTGCGCAGCAGCGGAAGCAGTTGCTGGATACAGCCGAACACCGAGGTGACGTTGAGCTGCATGACCTTTTCCCAGCCTTTGGCAGGGTAGCTCTCCAGCGGTGCGCCCCAGGTGGTACCGGCGTTGTTGACCAGAATGTCCAGGCGCTCGATACGTTCGCTTAGCTCGCGCGCCAGCGCCTGCACGCCTTCCTCGCTGGCCAGGTTGGCGGCGATGCCGGTGCACTGGCCCAGCGCCGAGAGTTCAGCGGCGGTTTGCGCACAGGCTTCGCCGTCGCGCGCGCAAACATAGACATGGGCGCCGGCTTCGACGAAGGCTTTGGCGATCATCAGGCCGATGCCACGGGTGCCACCGGTGACCAGGGCAGTGCGCCCGGCAAGGGAGAAGTAAGGATGCATGGAAAGGCCTCGCGAGATGGTGAGGGCTTCACCCTAGGGCCTGGCAGCGGGGAATGCAGGCATCATTGCCGGCCGAAATGACGCTTTATGCGTTTTGTCTGGTCGCGGTTGAGGCTTTCCACGGAATCACGCCCTGTAAGAGCTTTGGCCATGTAGAGGCATTCGCGCTTTGTCGAAGGGGCTTTAGTCGCGACTCGCCATCTGCACATCCAGCACCCGGATGCGCCCGGGCTCGGGGTAGTGCCAGTGCACGTCCAGATCCCAGAAGCGCGCGCCATACCGGCGCTCCGGCTCTGGCTGTTGGTAGGCCGGACGCGGGTCTTGCGCCAGGCATTGCTCGATTAGCTCCACCAGCGGTTCGTTCAGGCGCAGCGCATGCTGGCGCGCCGACGGCAATGCATCGGCATGCCATTCCACTGGGATCAGCCGTGGCGCGCTATCGGCCATGGCGTTGTGCGCATCGCTCACGCAGTCGGCGTAGGGCACGTAGGGCTTGATGTCCAGTACGGGCGTGGCGTCGAGCAGATCGATGCCGGACAGGTACAGCCGGCCCGGTTCGACCTTGTCCAGGCGTACCACCGATTGGCCGATGCCATTGGGGCGATGGGTTGCACGGGTACTGAACACGCCCACCGACTGATTACCGCCCAGGCGTGGTGGGCGCACCTTCAGCCGTGGCTTGTCCTCCAGCGCCTGGTGAAACAGAAACAGCAGCCAGACATGGCTGACCTGTTCCAGTCCCTGCACGGCTTCGCCCTGATCGAAAGGCGGCAACAGTTCCAGCACGCCGCGAGCGGCGGGAGCCAAGTGTGGCTGGCGGGGAATGGCGAACTTTTCCTTGAAGCAGGAGCGCACGATACCGACAGGCGAAACCAGATGCTGCATGGCGTCCTCTTAGCGGCTGCGCACAGGAGCGTCGTGCGCTACCCGGCAGCCGGCATCGCGGAAGGGGCCGGTGAAACGAATCCAGCCGTCACCAGGGCTGACCTGGGCGCAGGTCAGGTGGCCGTCGACCTTGCTCTGCCAGAGGAAGAAGGGGGCTGGCGCGGCCAGGGCGGGCAGGCTCAGGGCAAGTAGGGCGGTGAGTAACAGGGTACGCATGAGGGTGGTCTCCAGAGCGTGACGGACACAGCCTAACACGGCCTCAGAAGCGTTCCTTCTCACCCAGATAGCGCCACTGCCCGGAAGGCAGCTTGGCCATGGGTACGCCGCCGATACGGATGCGCTTCATGCTCAGCACTTTCAGGCCCAGGGCTGTGCAGATCTGCCGCAGCAGGTCAGGAGCCGGATTCTTCAAGGCGAAGCGCAGGCGCTGTTCGCTCTGCCAACTGGCCTTGCACGGTGGGAACTGCGTGCCCTTGTGCAACCAGCCTTTCTTCAGGCGTTCCAGCGCGCTGGCGGGCACCTCGCCGGCGACCTCGACCAGGTACTCCTGCTCCAGTTTGGCGGCATCCTCGCGCAGCTTGCGCTGTGTGCGCCAATCCTGGCTGAGCACCATCAGGCCGCTGGCGCCGGTCTGCAAGGGCAGGCTCTGTTCCTGGCGCAGGAAGTGGCCATGCAGGATGCGTTGGGCGTGCGGGTCTTGTTCCCAGTGTCGTTCGCGCACCAGCAGGTGTTGCAACTGTGCGGCGTTACAGCCAGCTGAGCCATGTACCAACAGGGTGACGGGCTCTACCGGCTCAAGCGTGGCATCCGGATGCAGCTCGACGCGCTGATCTTCGATCTTGAATTGCGGCGCTTCGACCACCTGGCCGTCCACCGTCACCCAGCCGCCAGTGATGTACAGATCGGCCTCGCGGCGCGAGCAGCCGAACAGTTCGATGACGCGTTTGGACAGACGGGTGGCTTCGCTCATGACGGCGCTCGACAAAAAGAAGGTCAGTGTACCGGCAAGGCGTTGCGCTGCCGGAAAGAAAAAGCCCCGCATGCTGCGGGGCCCGTCATGCAGGGATCTGGCTCAGACCAGCTCGCCCCACATATCGTACTCGTCGGCATCGACGATGCGCACACGCACCTTGTCGCCTGGCTTGACGTTGGGGGAGTCGATGAACACGCTGCCATCGATCTCCGGGGCGTCGGCCCAGGAGCGGGCTACAGCGCCTTCGCCGTCCACTTCGTCGACCAGCACGTCCATCTCCAGGCCGATCTTGGCCTGCAGACGCGCGCTGCTGATGGCCTGCTGATGCGCCATGAAGCGCTCCCAGCGTTCCTGCTTGACGTCATCCGGTACCGGCTCCAGGCCCATGTCGTTGGCCGGGGCGCCTTCTACCGGCGAGTACTGGAAGCAGCCGACGCGATCGAGCTGCGCCTCGGTCAGCCAGTCGAGCAGGTACTGGAAGTCTTCCTCGGTCTCGCCAGGGAAGCCGACGATAAAGGTGGAGCGGATGGTCAGCTCCGGGCAGATCTCACGCCACTTCTTGATGCGCGCCAGGGTCTTGTCTTCGAAGGCCGGACGCTTCATCGATTTGAGCACTTTCGGGCTGGCATGCTGGAACGGAATGTCCAGGTAGGGCAGCAGCTTGCCGGCGGCCATCAGCGGGATCACGTCATCGACGTTGGGGTAGGGATAGACGTAGTGCAGGCGCACCCACACGCCCATGGAGGACAGCGCTTCGCACAGTTCGAGCATGCGCGTCTTCACCGGCTGGCCGTTCCAGAAGTCCAGCTTGTACTTGAGGTCGACGCCATAGGCGCTGGTGTCCTGGCTGATCACCAGCAGCTCCTTGACGCCGGCTTTGACCAGGCGCTCGGCTTCGCTGAGCACGTCGCCCACCGGACGGCTGACCAGCTTGCCACGCATGGATGGGATGATGCAGAAGCTGCAGGTGTGGTTGCAGCCTTCGGAAATCTTCAGATAGGCGTAGTGACGCGGGGTGAGCTTGATGCCCTGCGGCGGTACCAGGTCGATCAGCGGGTTGTGCTCGGTCTTCGGCGGGATGACTTCGTGTACGGCGTTGACCACCTGCTCGTACTGTTGCGGGCCGGTGACGGCCAGCACGCTCGGGTGCACGTCGCGGATGCTGTCTTCAGCCACGCCCATGCAGCCAGTGACGATCACCTTGCCGTTCTCGGCCAGGGCTTCACCGATGGCGTCCAGCGACTCGGCCTTGGCACTGTCGATAAAACCACAGGTGTTGACCACCACCACGTCGGCATCCTGGTAGGTCGGCACGATCTCGTAACCTTCCATGCGCAGTTGGGTCAGGATGCGTTCGGAGTCGACAGTCGCTTTCGGGCAGCCGAGCGAGACGAAGCCGACTTTCGGGGTGGCGGTGGACATGCGGGCTAACCTCTAACGGGCGCCTTGTGGGCGCCTCTGATCAAAAAGTGCGCAATTCTAGCGGCGGATCGGGCACTTGACCAGAGGCGTCTTCACCTCAATTGCGCCCCGGCAGCATGCGCGTCAGGGTGTTATCGCGCACCACGTAATGGTGATACAGACCAGCGACCGCGTGCAGGCCGATCAGCCAGTAGCCGGCGCTGCCCGCCAGTTCGTGCAGTTCCTTGATCTGCCCGGCCAGTGCCTTGTCCGGGCCGATCAGTGCTGGCAGCTCCAGGCCGAAGAAGGGAATGGGCTTGCCGGCGGCGCTGAGAATCAACCAGCCAGCCAGCGGCGCACCGATCATCAGGGCGTACAGGGCCAGGTGCATCAGCTTGGCGAGCAGGTTCTGCCAGCTCGGTGGCGCGGGCTGGATGGCCGGGGTAGGGCTCAGCGCACGAGCGAGCAGGCGCAACCAGACCAGAGCGAAGACGCTCAGGCCGAGCATGAAGTGCCATTGCTTGAGCAATTCGCGGGTATCGCTACCTTTGGGGAAGTTGCCCTTGAGTTCGATGCAGGCGTAGACGGCGGCGATCAGGATCAGCATCAGCCAGTGCAGGCCGATGGACAGGCTTCCATAGCGTGGTGGGGTGTTCTTCCAGTTCATACAGGCTTCCTCGGTAATATCCTGCATCTGTGGCAGGTGTCTCCAGCTTAGGCCCGCTTGGCTTATGTGAAACTGAGGAAGATCAATATCCGGAAACGAAAAAGGCCACTCGTTTGAGTGGCCTTTATCTGAAGGTGGTTGCGGGAGCAGGATTTGAACCTACGACCTTCGGGTTATGAGCCCGACGAGCTACCAGACTGCTCCATCCCGCGGCGGCCATTCTACTCAGGGAGAGAGTGTTGTCAATCGGTTTCTTGCTTTTGATCGAAAATACTAATCGACAGGCAAACAAAAAGGCCACTCGYTAGAGTGGCYTTTTCGGAAGGTGGTTGCGGGAGCAGGATTTGAACCTACGACCTTCGGGTTATGAGCCCGACGAGCTACCAGACTGCTCCATCCCGCGGCCGCCATTCTACCGGTAGAGAGTTTTGCGTCAACTATTATCTTCAAAAAACTGTTTTCAACTCAGATGGTTAGCCTCAAACAACTGTTAGACTTCAGCGAGTTCGACCAGACCTGGCAAGGCTTTCGAGGGTGTTGTGCGCAAGATAATTCACGTTGACTGCGACTGCTTCTACGCCGCCATCGAGATGCGTGACGACCCGAGCCTGGCCAATCGTCCGCTGGCCGTTGGCGGTTCGGCTGACCGTCGTGGGGTGATCGCCACCTGCAACTACGAGGCACGTGCCTATGGCGTGCGTTCGGCGATGTCCTCGCGGCATGCGCTGAAGCTGTGCCCGGACCTGTTGATCGTCAAGCCGCGCTTCGAGGTGTACCGCTCGGTTTCCCGCGAGATTCACGGCATCTTTCGCCAGTTCACCGACATGATCGAGCCGTTGTCGCTCGACGAAGCCTATCTGGATGTCAGCGAGTCGGCGCATTTCTCTGGCAGCGCCACGCGCATCGCCCAGGAAATTCGCCGCCGCGTGGCGCAGGAGCTGCACATTACCGTGTCGGCCGGGGTGGCGCCGAACAAGTTCCTGGCCAAGATCGCCAGCGACTGGCGCAAGCCCAACGGGTTGTTCGTGATCACCCCGGATCAGGTCGACGATTTCGTTGCAGAGTTGCCGGTGAACAAGCTGCACGGCGTCGGCAAGGTCACGGCCGATAAGCTGACGCGCTTAGGCATTCGTACCTGCCTGGATCTGCGGGAGTGGAACAAGCTGGCGCTGGTGCGCGAATTCGGCAGTTTTGGTGAGCGCTTGTGGCGTTTGGCACATGGCATCGACGAGCGCGCCGTGCAGGTGGACAGTCGTCGCCAATCACTGAGCGTCGAGAATACCTACGATCAGGACCTGCCCGACCTGGAGGCCTGCCTGGAGAAGCTGCCGGCGCTTCTCGACGAGATGAACGGCCGTTTGCAGCGGCTGGACGCCAGCTATCGACCGGACAAACCCTTCGTCAAGGTCAAATTTCACGACTTTACCCAGACCACCTTGGAGCAGGCGGGGGCCAGTCGGGATCTGGAAAGCTATCGGCTATTGCTAAGCAACGCCTTCGCCCGGGGCGGCAAGCCGGTGCGGCTGCTCGGGGTGGGCGTCAGGCTACATGATCTGCGCGGGCGGCAGGAGCAGTTGGAGCTGTTCGCGTAGTTGCCGTCGTGGGAGGGGCTTTAGCCGCGAGGTTTTATCGCGGCTGAAGCCGCTCCTACAGGAACAGAGTGCGTCCTGTAGGGCGAGCGTCATGTCACTCCGCCCACAGGCGAATCGGTTTGCCGTTGGCCGGCCACAGTTGCAGTTGGCCGATGTCGTTGAAGTCCCAGCGCTGCACTTCAGTCAGTGCCGCGAGGAAGCGCTGCTCCTGCTCCATCAATGAGGGCGCGCACATCTTGCGGGTGCTGCCCGGGGTTTCGAAACGGACAGAGTCATCCTTCAGCGTGTAGCCAGCGAACCAGTGGTTGCAGCCGGCGTGACCGTGAGCGCGACCGTCAGCGGCAAAGGTCACGGTCAGGTGGCTGCGGTCTATCAGCGGGCGTTCGCCGATCCATTCCACTTGGTAGCTGCGTTCGGTTTCCAGCTGCGGTGCGTCGCTGGCGCAGCCTACCAAGGTGGCGGCGAGCAGGGCGAGGGGCAGGGCGCGGTTCATGCTGTCAGGCCTCCTGGCAGGTGCGGCATAGGTGACGACCGGCATCGTTGCGCCAGCCCAGCTCGGTGATGCGGGCTTCGGCGGCTGGCGCTTGCGCGGCTTTGCCAAGGGCCGCATCGACGGCGAATTCGAAATCCAGCTGCTTGCCGCAGCTGTCGCAGTTCACCTGCCAGTTATGGATGGCCAGTTCCTTGAACTGCGGACCCTTGCACACGGCCAGCCATTGGCCGGGCGGGTTGATCAGGTGACGTACTTTTTCCACGTCCAGACGCATGTGCAGGTCACGACTGCCCTTGAGGGTGACCAGCAGCACGTCATTGGCCTGGATCGAACCGCCGTTGCCGGTGACCTGGTAGCGGCCCGGCGCCAGTGCGCGGCATTCGGTGAGGGTGTGTTGCGGGTTGAGCAGGGAATAACGGAAATCGTGTTCGGCCATGGGTCCTCCGGATCAGCCGGCATGCTATCACGCGCCGGCCTTGACCTCATTGCTTGGCCGGCCGGCGAGCCAGGCCTTGATGTTGTCCAGGGTGGTGTGGGCGATGGCCGCGAGTGCCTCGTGGGTGAGAAAGGCCTGGTGCGCGGTGATGATGACGTTGGGGAAGCTCAGCAGGCGGGCCAGGGTGTCGTCCTGCAGCGGCAGGTCGGAGTGATCCTCGAAGAACAGCTCCGACTCTTCCTCGTAGACGTCCAAGCCCAGGTAGCCGAGTTGGCCGCTCTTCAGCGCTTCGATCAGCGCGGGAGCATCGACCAGGGCGCCGCGACCGGTGTTGATCAGCATGGCGCCGCGTTTCATCTGGGTCAGGCGTTCACGGTCGATCAGGTGGTAGCTGGCATCGGTCAGCGGGCAGTGCAGGCTGAGGATGTCGCTGCTGGCGATCACCTCGTCCAGCGGCGCCTGGCGTGCGCCCAGGGCCTCCAGCCCGCTCAGCGGGAACGGGTCGTGAATCAGCACCTGGCAGCCGAAGCCATGCATGATGCGGGCGAAGACCTGGCCGATCTTGCCGCCGCCGACCACGCCGACGCGCTTGCCATGCAGGTCGAAGCCGGTCAGGCCGTGCAGGGAAAAGTCCCCTTCGCGGGTGCGATTGAAGGCCCGGTGGGTACGTCGATTGAGGGCCATGACCAGGGCTACCGCGTGTTCGGCCACGGCGTGGGGCGAATAGGCCGGCACCCGCACGACCGGAAGGCCGAGACGCTGTGCCGCTGCCAGGTCGACATGGTTGTAGCCGGCCGAGCGCAGGGCGATCAGGCGCGTGCCATCAGCGGCCAATTGCTCCAGAACCGGGGCGGACAGGTCGTCATTGATGAAGGCGCAGACCACCTCGCTGCCTTTGGCCAATGCCACGCTGTCGGCGGTCAGGCGTGTTTCGTGGAACTGCAGATGCCAGTCGGGCGGGCAGTTTGCCGCGAGAAACGAGTCACGGTCATAGGGTTTGCTGCTGAACAGGCAGATGCGCATATGGGCTCCTCAGGCGCTTTGCGCGGCGGCTTCGCTCAGGCGCTCGATCGCTGCGTCCAGCTCGTCCAGAGCGCGCTGGGCTTCGGGGTCGTCCTGCTTGAGCAGCGTCTCGCTGCGCTGGCAGGCAGCGCGCAGCTGGGGCACGCCGCAGTAACGGGTGGCACCGTGCAGGCGGTGAACCCGCTCGATCAGCGTCGTGCGTTCACCGCTAGCGCGCGCCTGGCGGATGGCCTGACGGTCGCCGGGCAGACCCGCCAGCAGCATGCTCAGCATATCGGCGGCCAGGTCGGGCTTGCCGGCTGCCAGACGCAGGCCTTCCTCGTTGTCGAGCACCTTGGGTTGCGACTGCGCAGGGGCGGGCGGGGCCGCCTTGTGCGTTGGCGGGTTGCGCAGGTTAAGGCCGGTCCACTTGAGCACCACCTGGGCCAACTGGCGGTCGTTGATCGGCTTGGTCAGGTAGTCGTCCATGCCGCTCTGCAACAGGGCGCGCTTCTCGTTGGCCAGGGCATGGGCGGTGAGGGCGATGATCGGCGTGGTGCTGCGGCTCTGTTCGCTTTCCCATTGGCGAATTACTTCGGTAGCTTCGCGTCCATCCATGCCGGGCATCTGCACGTCCATGAACACCAGGTCGAAGCTGTCCTGCTGCACCGCTTCTATCGCCGCGTAGCCGCTGTCGACGGCAGTCACCTGGGCGCCAAGGTCATCGAGCAGGGTCTGCACCAGCAGCAGGTTCGCCGGGTTGTCGTCGACGCAGAGAATCTGTGGTCGGCGGGTATCGCTGATCACCACCGGCTCGCTGATCGGCCGTTGCGGGCTGACCAGTTCTATCAGCGCCTTGTGCAGCTTGCGAGTGCAAGGGGGCTTGGCCTGCAACTGGTTATAGGCGTCGGGCAGCGAGTCGTGGAACAGGCCCAGCTCGGTGGTCGGGCAGAGTACCAGCGCTTTGCAGCCGAGGCGGTCGAGGTCCCATATCCGTTGGCCGAGACTCTCGGGCGCGAGCTGGCTGGCGGTAATGCCCAGCACTGCCAGGCTCAGTGGGCGTTCGCGCGTGTGCTGGTTGTTCACCGCTTCGAAGAGCTGAGCGGGATCGGAGAAACTCTCCACCTCCAGGCCGCAGTCCTCAAGCTGGTGGGTCAGGGCCTGGCGCGCCAGTTCGTGACTTTCCAGCACGGCCACACGACGCCCTTGAAAGGCTGCGCGCGGCAGATCTTCGGCATCGTCGCGTGCCTTGGGCAGGGTCAGGGTGATCCAGAATTCCGAGCCTTCGCCTGGCGTGCTGTCGACGCCGATCTCGCCGCCCATCTGCTCGATCAGGCGCTTGGAAATCACCAGGCCGAGGCCGGTGCCGCCGGCCTGGCGGCTTAGCGAATTGTCGGCCTGGCTGAAAGCCTGGAACAGCGCGCGCAGGTCCTCATCCGACAGGCCGATGCCGGTGTCCATCACGCTGATGCGCAATTGTGCGCTGTCGGCGCTCTCGTCCTCGACCATGGCGCGCATGACGATGGTGCCTTCGCGGGTGAACTTGATCGCGTTGCTGACCAGGTTGGTCAGTACCTGCTTCAGGCGCAGTGGGTCGCCGCGCAGGGCCAGCGGCGTGTCGCGATAGATCAGGCTGACCAACTCCAGCTGCTTTTCATGGGCTGCGGGGGCGAGGATGGTCAGGGTGTCCTGTAGCAGATCACGCAGGTTGAAGGGGATGGATTCGAGCATCAGCTTGCCGGCTTCGATCTTGGAGAAATCGAGCACCTCGTTGATGATGCCGAGCAGGCTGTCGGCGGACTTCTCGATGGTCGACAGATAGTCCTGCTGGCGCGGGCTGAGCTCGCTCTTCTGCAGCAGGTTGGTGAAGCCGAGAATGCCGTTGAGCGGGGTGCGGATCTCGTGGCTCATGTTGGCCAGGAATTCGGACTTGATACGGCTGGCTTCCAGGGCCTCCTTGCGCGCGAAGTCCAGTTCGATGTTCTGGATCTCGATGGTTTCCAGGTTCTGGCGCACGTCTTCTGTGGCCTGCTCGATGCTGTGTTGCAGTTCTTCCTGGGCGTTCTGTAGCGCCTCGGCCATGCGGTTGATGCCAGAGGCCAACTCGTCCATTTCATGGCTGCCCAACGGTGGCAGGCGGGTTTCCAGATGGCCGTCCTTGAGCTGTGCGACCCCGGCCTTGATCGCGCGTAGCGGGCCATTGATGCTGCGGCTCATGCGCAGAGCGAGCAGGGCGGTGACGGCAAGGCCGCCGGCGATCAGCAGCAGACTGGCGAACAGACTGCGGTAGCCGCTGAGCAGTGTGCCCTGGTGCGAAAGCTCCAGCTCGACCCAGCCGAGCAGCTCCAGTTGACTGTCCTCGCCGAGGGTGTCGCTGAGCACCAGGTGCTGGTCGTAGACCGGCAGCAGAAAGCGCGTGGCATCCTGGCCGCTGAGCAGGCTGACGCCCGGCTGGCCGCTGGGCGAGGGGTTGAGCATGCTGGGTCCGGCGTGTGCCAGAGAGGCGCGCTCGGGGGCAAGAAAACCAACCGCGCGGACGTCCGGGTGCTCCAGCGCCTGCTGGGCGATGCGCTCGAGCTTCTTCACGTCCTTCTGTTCCAGTGCCGGGGCCGCCAGGGGGGCCAGGTGTTCGACCAGCATCTCGCCGCGCTGCAGCAGTTGAGTCTGCAAGCCCGATAGCTGCACCCAGGTGAAATAACCGCCCAGCACCAAGGCCAGCAGGCTGGTGGGCAGCAGGGTGAGCAGCAGTACGCGCCCTTTGATGCTGAGATCCTTGAACACGACCTTCCTCCTTCGGAACATCTGGGCAGTGTAGCGATTCGGCGCGACGGAATCTGTAGGTGAGAGATTTACGTTTAGTAGATAGAATTGTTCGCATTCAATTCCTTCCGGTTGACCACCATGATGACCCGAACACCTACCTCGGCTCGCATCCTTGCCGTCGAGGATGACCCCTTGCTCGCCAGCCACGTGCAGTCGCACCTGATGAGCTGCGGGTTTGACGTGACCTTGAGTCACGATGGCAGCGAAGGTTTGCAGTTGGCCGAAAGCGAAGACTTTGATCTGGTGCTGATGGACATCCTTCTGCCCGGCACCAATGGCCTGGAGGTGCTGCAGCGCTTGCGCCAGCGCCGCAGCGTGCCGGTGCTGCTGATGTCGGCCCTGGGCGATGAGCAGAATCGCATCGCCGGGTTCAGTCAGGGTGCCGACGATTATCTGCCCAAGCCTTTCAGCCTCGGTGAACTCAGCGTGCGGGTCGAGGCGATTCTGCGTCGGGTCGCTTATGAGCGTCGTGAGCAGCACCTCGGCAGCGTCGACGGTGGCTTGCAGTTCGATGAAGGGCGCAGCGATGTCGCCTTCTCAGGTGCATGGGTGGGCCTGACGCCCAGTGAGTACCGCGTGCTGGAGTTACTCTGGCGGCATCGCGACGAGGCCCTCAGCAAGCCCTTCCTTTATCAGCAGGCGTTGCGCCGTGCCTATTCCCAGCACGACCGCAGCCTGGACATGCACGTCAGCCACATTCGGCGCAAATTGCAGGCGGTCGGTTATGAGGCCACGCGTGTGAATACCGTCTGGGGCAAGGGCTACATCCTGACACAGGCCGGGCCATGAGCCTGCCGGGACGTCACTCGCTGTTGTGGCGGCTGGCTGGTGCGTTGGCGCTGTTCTGCCTGCTGCTGGTCAGCCTGCATGTGGATGTAGGGCGGATGCTGCTCGAGGCGACCTCCTATCTGCCCGACTCGACCCGGCATATGCTCAGGGATGAGGCGCGGCAGGCCGAACGGGCCTGGCGAGAGGGCGGGGCGCCTGGCGTTGATGCCTATTTACAACACCTGCATGAGCGTGAGCGGGTCTGGGCCGTGGTGGTCGATGAGCACAAGCACTCGCTGGCCTCGCGACCACTGACCGATGAAGAACAGCAGCGCCTGGATTTTGTGCGCAAGCTGGACTTTCCCGTGGGCCGGCCGGGCGGTACGCCGACCTTCTACGTGCCCTTCAGCGATGGAAAGACCCGTCTGGTCATGGCGTTGCCGCAGCGCTTGAATCCACGCAAGTACAACGAGCTGTGGGAACTGCTCCTGCAGCGGGTACTGCCAGCGGTCTTGGCGGTGGTCGTGGCACTGCTGCTTTATCGGCTGTTGATCGCCCCCTTGGCGACCCTTCGACGCCAGGCTGCCGCTCTGAGTGCTGGTGATCTGTCTGCCAGGCTTGGCCCGCCGGTCACCGGGCGCAAGGACGAGTTGGGCGAGCTGGCGCGAAGCTTCGACCATATGGCGGAGCGCCTGCAGGGTACCGTCGCTTTTCAGCGCCAGTTGCTGCGCGACCTGTCCCATGAACTGCGCACGCCTTTGAGCCGCTTGCGCGTGGCCGGAGAGAACGAGCGTGACAACGATGCATTGCGCCAGCGCCTGGCACGTGAAGTGGATGCGATGGAAAAACTCGTCGGCGATGCGCTGGAGCTGGTCTGGCTGGACACCGAGCGACCGCAACTGCCCAGCGAAGAGGTGGATGTAATCCGGCTGTGGGATGTGCTGCGCGAGAACGCCGGCTTCGAAACCGGCTGGCCACTCGCGCGTATGCCCTGCGATCTGCAGGTATGTTGCCGAGTGCGCGGCAATCTCAATGGCTTGGCGCAGGCGCTGGAAAACATCCTGCGCAATGCCATCCGACATTCGCCGCACGGCGGGTTGGTTCGCCTCGCTGGCCAGCAGGAAGGCGATCATTGGTTGCTGTGGATCGAGGATCAGGGGCCGGGTGTGGCAGAAAGCGAGCTGGAGACCATCTTCCGTCCGTTTACCCGTCTCAGCACCGCCAGGCCGGGCGGCGACGGTTTCGGCCTGGGCCTGGCCATCGCCCGTAGCATGATCGAGACACAGGGCGGGCGCGTCTGGGCCGAGAACGGCAGGCATGGCTTGCGCGTATCGCTGCGCATGCCGGCGGTCTGATCACGCCGAACAGCCGCTGGTTACGTTCGCTGGGTGATGCCGCGGCGGGTTCGGCGTATCATGACGCCCCTTCGCGTCAGTCTGGATTCGAGCGACCCATGACCCTGCAATTCCCCACCATTGCCGACTGCATCGGCAATACCCCTCTGGTACGTCTGCAACGCCTGGGCGGTGACACCAGCAATACCTTGCTGGTCAAGCTGGAAGGCAACAACCCGGCCGGTTCGGTCAAGGATCGTCCGGCCTTGTCGATGATCAATCGCGCCGAGCTGCGCGGCGCTATCCAGCCCGGCGATACCCTGATCGAAGCCACCAGTGGCAACACCGGCATTGCCCTGGCCATGGCCGCGGCGATCAAGGGTTACAAGATGATCCTGATCATGCCGGACAACTCCACCGCCGAGCGCAAGTGGGCGATGACCGCTTATGGCGCCGAGCTGATCCTGGTCAGCAAGGAAGAGGGCATGGAAGGCGCGCGTGACCTGGCCGAGAAGCTGCAGGCCGAGGGCCGCGGCAAGGTGCTCGACCAGTTCGCCAATGGCGACAATCCCGAGGCGCACTACAGCGGTACCGGCCCCGAGATCTGGCGCCAGACCGGCGGGACCATCACCCATTTCATCAGCTCCATGGGCACCACCGGCACCATCATGGGCACCTCGCGCTACCTCAAGGAGCAGAACCCTGCGATCCAGATCGTCGGTCTGCAGCCGCAGGAAGGCTCGGCCATTCCCGGCATTCGTCGCTGGCCCGAGCAATACCTGCCGAAGATCTATCAGGCCGAACGGGTCGATCAGGTGATGGACATGGGCCAGGCCGAGGCCGAGCACGTCATGCGGCGCCTGGCGCGGGAAGAGGGCATCTTCTGCGGCGTGTCTTCCGGTGGCTCGGTGGCCGGCATGCTGCGCCTCTCGCAGCAGCTGGAGAACGCGGTGCTGGTGGCTATCATCTGCGACCGTGGCGACCGTTACCTGTCCACCGGCGTTTACGAAGAACCGGCGCGCTGATGGCCAGACGCAGCTCCAACCTGCGCTTTCAGCCCAGCGGCGGCAGCCGTGCGGCGCAGGTGCCGGTCGGCAAGAAGCAGAAGCTGTCCATCGAGCGTCTGGCCGGTGACGGCCGCGGCATTGCCTTCGAAGGCGGGCGCACCTGGTTCGTCAGTGGTGCACTGGCCGGCGAAGAAGTCGAGGCGCGGGTACTCGCTGCCCGCAGCCAGACTGTCGAGGCGCGCGCCGAACGCATCATCGCTGCCAGCAGCGAGCGCCGCGCAGCGCCCTGCGTGCACGCTGACCGTTGCGGCGGCTGCAACCTGCAGCACATGCCCCATGCCGATCAGTTGGCCCTGAAACAGCGCACGCTGGCCGAGCAGTTGTCACGCCTGGGCGGCGTGCAGCCAGATGAGTGGGCGGCGCCGCTGACCGGTCCTGAATTCGGCTACCGCCGCCGCGCGCGCATTGCCGTGCGCTGGGATGCCAAGGCGCGTCAACTGCAGGTCGGCTTTCGTGCCGAGGCCAGTCAGGACATCGTCGCCATCGACGACTGCCCGGTGCTGGTACAGCCCTTGCAGCCTATTCTCACTGCGTTGCCGGCGCTGTTGCGCAGTCTGGAGAAGTCACAGGCAGTCGGACACGTGGAGCTGTTCAGCGGTACGGCCGAAGCGCTGCTGCTGCGCCACACTGCCGCTCTGACGGAGGCTGATCTGAGTCGCCTGCGCGCGTTTTGCAGCGAGCATCGCGCGCAGCTGTGGCTGCAGGGCGAGGGGCAACCCCAGCCTGAAGACCAGGCCGCTGAGCTGGGCTTCATGCTTGAGCGCTGGCAGCTGCACTTGGCCTATCGGCCGGGTGACTTTGTGCAGGTCAATGGTCTGGTAAACGAGGCGATGGTCGCTCAGGCGCTAGACTGGTTGGCAGTGCAGCCTGGCGAGCGGGTGCTGGATCTGTTCTGCGGCTTGGGTAATTTCGCCCTGCCGCTGGCGCGGCAGGCCGCTGAAGTGGTGGCTGTGGAGGGTGTCGAGGCGATGGTGCAGCGTGCCGCAGGCAACGCGCAAAACAATGGTTTGGACAACGCGCACTTTTTCCGTGCCGACCTGTCCAACCCGCTGGCTTGCGAGGCCTGGGCGCAGGGCGGTTTTACGGCGGTGCTGCTTGACCCGCCACGCGATGGTGCGTTGCAGGCGGTGCGCGGGATGACGGAGTTGGGCGCACGGCGCCTGGTTTACGTCTCCTGCAACCCGACCACCCTGGCGCGCGATGCCGCCGAACTGGTGCAACAGGGGTATCGTTTGCGCCGTGCCGGGATTCTCGACATGTTCGCGCAGACCGCGCACGTCGAGGCGATGGCTTTATTCGAGAAACCCGAGGTCTAGGCCTCGGGCCAAAGCGGTACGTTCGGTACCGCAGGGATGCGCAGGACGCGCATTCTTTCAGTTAATCCGACCGGCTCAGAGAAGGCCGGCGACTGCTCGGTGCGACCTAAGCGCACCGTAGGGAAGGTAAGACGATGGTTCAGGTGAGAGCGCATCAGCCGGTCAACGATGACGGCAGCATCAACCTCGAGGCCTGGTTGGAGCATGTCACCCGCGTCGATCCGGCGCTGGATCGTCAGGCGCTGCAAGAAGCCTGCGAATTCGCCCGTGATCTGGAGCAACAGGCCAACACCAATCAGCATCACTGGAGCGAGGGCGCTTCGACATTCCGCGCCGGTCTCGACATCGCGGAAATCCTCGCCGATCTCAAGCTCGACCAGGATTCGCTGGTCGCCGCGGTCATCTATCGCGGCGTGCGCGAGGGCAAGATTACCCTGGCCGCGGTGCATCAGCGCTTCGGTCCGGTGGTGGCCAAACTGATCGAAGGCGTGCTGCGCATGGCGGCGATCAGCGCCAGTATCAACCCGCGTGAATCGGTCGTGCTCGGCTCGCAGACGCAGGTGGAGAACCTGCGCAAGATGCTGGTGGCCATGGTCGACGACGTGCGCGTGGCCCTGATCAAGCTGGCCGAGCGCACCTGCGCCATCCGTGCGGTCAAGGAGGCTGACGAGGAAAAACGTCAGCGCGTGGCACGTGAAGTGTTCGACATCTACGCGCCGCTGGCCCACCGCCTGGGTATCGGTCATATCAAGTGGGAGCTGGAGGATCTGTCCTTCCGCTACCTGGAGCCGGAGCAGTACAAGCAGATCGCCAAGCTGCTGCACGAGCGTCGCCTCGATCGCGAGCAGTACATCAACGACGCCATGGCGAATTTGCGTCAGGAGCTGGAAGCCACCGGCATCAAGCCCGACATCAGTGGGCGGGCGAAACACATCTATTCGATCTGGCGCAAGATGCAGCGCAAGGGCCTGCAGTTCAGCCAGATCTACGACGTGCGTGCGGTGCGCGTGCTAGTGCCGGAGGTGCGCGACTGCTACACCACCCTGGGTATCGTGCACACCCTGTGGCGGCATATTCCCAAGGAGTTCGACGACTACATCGCCAACCCCAAGGAAAACGGCTACCGCTCGCTGCACACCGCCGTGCTCGGCCCCGAAGGCAAGGTGTTGGAGGTGCAGATACGCACCCACGCCATGCACGAAGAGGCCGAGCTGGGCGTCTGCGCGCACTGGCGCTACAAGGGTACCGACGTCAAGTCCGGCTCCAACCACTATGAAGAGAAGATTTCCTGGCTGCGTCAGGTCATCGAGTGGCACGAGGAACTGGGCGATATCGGCGGCCTGGCCGAGCAGTTGCGCGTGGATATCGAGCCGGACCGGGTCTACGTCTTCACCCCTGACGGCCACGCCATCGACCTGCCCAAGGGCGCGACGCCGCTGGACTTCGCCTACCGCGTGCATACCGAGATCGGCCACAACTGCCGGGGCGCCAAGATCAACGGCCGTATCGTGCCGCTGACCTACAGCCTGCAGACCGGCGAGCAGGTGGAGATCATCACCAGCAAGCAGGGCTCGCCCAGCCGCGACTGGCTCAACCCCAACCTGGGCTACGTCACCACCAGCCGCGCGCGGGCGAAGATCGTCCACTGGTTCAAGTTGCAGGATCGCGACCAGAACGTCGCCGCCGGCAAGCAACTGCTTGAGCGCGAGCTGGCACGCATGGCCCTGGTCGGCGCGGATTTCGACAAGCTGGCCGAGAAGGCCAACCTGAAAACCGCCGAGGACCTGTTCGCTGCACTGGGTGCTGGCGACGTGCGCCTGGCCCATGCGGTCAACCTGGCGCAGCAACTGGTCGAGCCGGAGCGCGGCAACGAGCAGTTGGAGTTGATCCCGCGCAAGGCGCAGGGCTTCAAACCGGGCAAACGCGGCGACATCCAGATCCAGGGCGTCGGCAACCTGCTGACGCAGATGGCCGGCTGCTGCCAGCCGTTGCCGGGCGATCCCATCGTCGGCTACATCACCCTCGGCCGTGGCGTCACCATTCACCGTCAGGACTGCCCAACGGCGCTGCAGCAGACTGCGCGCGAGCCGGAGAGGATGATTCAGGTGAGCTGGGGGCCGGTACCGGTGCAGACCTACCCGGTGGAAATCGTCATCAAGGCTTACGACCGCTCCGGTCTGTTGCGAGACGTCACCCAGGTGCTGCTCAACGAGAAGCTCAACGTGCTGGCGGTCAACACGCGTTCGAACAAGGAGGACAACACCGCCTCCATGTCGATCACCGTGGAGATTCCAGGGCTCGATGCCCTGGGTCGTCTGCTGGCGCGTATCGGTCAGCTGCCCAATATCATCGAGGCGCGTCGCCACCGCGTATCCTAGCGAGAGCTTTCATGTATCGAGTCGACGACCTGCTGCACCTGATGGCCCGTCTGCGTGATCCGCAGCACGGCTGTCCGTGGGATTTGAAGCAGAACTACGCGAGCATCGTGCCCTACACCCTGGAAGAGGCGTACGAAGTCGCCGATGCCATCGAGCGCAGCGACTTCGAGCATCTGCCGGGTGAGCTCGGCGACCTGCTGTTTCAGGTGGTCTACTACAGCCAGCTGGCGCAGGAAGAGGGACGCTTCAACTTCGCTCGGGTGGTCGATGGCATCACCAGCAAGCTGATCCGGCGCCATCCGCATGTATTCCCCGACGGTGATCTGTACGGGGCGCCGGACGCCGCCAAGCTGGAGGAAGCTGCGGTCAAGCAGCGCTGGGAAGAGCTAAAGGCCGAGGAACGCGCCGAAAAGGCCGCTGCACCCGAGCAGCTATCCCTGCTAGATGATGTACCGACGGCGCTGCCGGCGCTGTCGCGTGCGGCCAAACTGCAGAAGCGTGCGGCCCAGGTCGGCTTCGACTGGCCCGATGCTTTGCCGGTGGTGGACAAGGTGCGCGAAGAGCTGGATGAAGTGCTCGAAGCCATGAGCGAGAACGATGCCGAGGCGGTTGCTGAGGAGATCGGCGATTTGCTGTTCGTCGTCACCAACCTGGCGCGCCACCTGAAGGTGGACCCGGAAGCTGCGCTGCGCGCGGCCAACGGCAAGTTCGAGCGGCGTTTTCGCTTTATCGAACAGAGCGTACGTGAGGCTGGGCGCAATATGGACGGTTGCTCGCTGGAGGAGTTGGACGCCCTGTGGGGCGAGGCGAAGAAGCTGGAGAAGCGGTCGCCTGGCTGTTGAACCCTATAGACGGCGGCGTTCCGATTTATCCGCGAAGCCTTTGCTGTCCGCCTTTCGCGGCTGAAGCGGTTCGCCGTCCGGTCGCTCCTAAAGGCTGGAGCCGCCGCTGCTTAGCCCTTATGCTGGGCGCCTTGGACTGGCAGCGCGAATCTGCGTCGCTGCCGCAACTGAATCATGTTCGGGATCTTTAGTCATGGGTCTTTCCCTGCGCGACCAGCTGCTCAAAGCCGGCCTGGTCAATGAAAAACAGGCCAAGCAGGCTGGCAAGCAACAGCAAAAGCAGAAGCGTCTGGTGCAAAAAGGCCAGGCCGAACTGGATGACAGCACACGCCAGGCCGCGCTGCAGGCGCAAGCCGAAAAGGCCGCACGTGATCAGGAGCTGAATCGTCAGCAGCAGGAAAAAGCCGAGCAGAAAGCCCGCACAGCGCAGGTCAAGCAACTGATCGAGCTTTCACGCCTGCCCAAACTCGATGGCGAGGATTACTACAACTTTGTCGATGACAAGAAGGTCAAGCGCCTGCCGGTCAACACCATGGTGCGCAACAAGCTGTCCAACGGCTGGCTGGCCATCGTCCGACATGGCGGTGGTTACGAGATCATCCCGCGCGAGGCCGCGCTGAAGATTCAGGAACGTGATGCTTCGCGTATCGTCCTGCTCAACACCCATGTCGAAGAGCCGGATGCCGATGATCCTTACGCGGCCTATCAGATTCCCGATGATCTGATGTGGTAATACCGCATCACAGGACGCCGTAGGGTGCGCCGTGCGCACCGCGATGCCATGCGATCAGCAGCGATTGCCGCTCAACAGCACCCGACCAAAACTGGCGCCTGCATCCTGTGGGGTGATCGCCAGCAGGCGATCCATGCGCAGGCGTTGCTCGCCGTCGGCTGTATGTACCAGAAGAAACTCTTCCTTGCTCGCCGTGGTTTCGGTGGTCAAGGCCTGGCCCATTAGGGTCGAGCCGTCGACCAGTTCGATATCCAGTTGATAGCGGTGCATGCAGGCGATCTCCAGATAGTCGTAGAGATCACAGGCCAAGGGTTGGTAGTTGTCCATCGAGTCGTCCTCCGCGCTGGCTAGAGCCTAGCCGAGAAATTACCCCGGCTGTTTTCCGTGGCGATAAAGAAACGCCGCAACCCGATATCGGTGTTGCGGCGTTTTCGTTTCGGGGACGCGCCTTACATCAACGGAATGGTATAGCTGACGATCAGACGGTTCTCGTCCAGGTCGCCGATGCTCGCGTTGGAGCGCACCATCGCGTTACGCCAGCGTACGCCGAGGTTCTTCAGTGGGCCCTGCTGAATGATGTAGCTGATATCGACGTCGCGTTCCCATTCCTTGCCGCTCGCCCCACCCACACCGTCGAAGCCGTCACCGGTGACGTAGCGGACGAAGGCGGTCAGACCCGGAATGCCGTAGCTGGCGAAGTTGACGTCATAACGAGCTTGCCAGGATTTCTCGTCCTTACGGGTGAAGTCGAGAATCTGGATGTAGTTGACGATGTACGGATCGGTTTCGGTCAGGAAGGGGAAGGCGTTGTCGCCGCCGACCTTCTGGTACCCCACGCGGAAGGTGTGCGCACCAATGCCGGCCCAGAGATTGACCGAGGTCAGGTCGTTGTCCAGCTTGCCGCCGAGTTTGCGACCGTTATCCTGGGAGTCGAAGTAGGCCAGGTTGGCGCCCAGCTTCCAATCGCCGATTGGCTGTACATGGATCAGGTTGTACAGCTTCTGGTCGTAGATATCCTCCAGCTCGCCATACCACACGCCAACGGTGGTGTTGCCGCCGTTGAACTTGTAGTCGCCGCCGGCGAAATTGTAGCGGTCGCTCTCACCGGCCACGTTGGTGGCGGTGATGTCGACCCGGTCGGTGGAGGCGCGCTGGTTGACCTCACGCAGTTGGCCTCCGTTGAGGGTCAGACCGTCGATTTCCTGCGAGGTGATCATGCCGCCGGTGAACACCTGTGGCAGCAGGCGCGAGTCACCGGAGGAGACGATGGGCAGCTTGGGCATCAGTCCGCCGACCTTGCCGACGGTCTTGGAGATGCGTGCCTTGACCGCGCCGCTGAACTCGGAATATTCGTCCGGTCCCTCGTTGCCGAAGCCGTTGGGCAGCAGGCCGGTTCCGGCGCGCTCGTCAGATGAGTCGAGCTTTAGGCCCAGGCCCGCATAGGCGTCCAGGCCAAAACCGACGGTGCCCTCGGTAAAGCCGGACTCGGCCTTGAGGATAAAGCCCTGTGCCCATTCCTCGCGCTTGGACTGCTGCGCGGCAGTGGTGTCGCGCAGGTCCCGATTCATATAGAAGTTACGCAGCTCCAGAGAGGCTTTGCTGTCACCGATGAAGTCAGCCTGTGCCAGGCTTGGCAGGGTCAGGCTGGCGCCCAGCGTGGCGAGGGCCACGGCACGGGCGAGGGGAGTTTTACTCATTATTGTTGTCTCCTCGTTGTTATAAGCAGGTTGGCCACGAAGTGACCAGCCAGTTACGGCGCGACGAAATAAAGCATTTCGCCTGCGAGTCGACTGTAAGACTTTAGTCTGTCGAGCCTTGAGTGGAGCCGGAGCGTAAACAGCCGTGGGCTCTAGGTCGTGCTTATCAGGGATTTTCGGCGGCTGGCCATCGATCGGGAAAATTTCGCTGGAGCACAATCGAGCTGAGAAAAATCGACAACCGTTGGTCGATAAAGGTTAAAGCTTGCCTTTCAACGGCCGTTAAGTTCGGCAGATAACTTGTTCGGGTGCCCAGTCATGAATCCTTTGAACTCACTGAATTCCGCCGCTTCCCGCGCTGCGCAAGCCAGCCAGTCCATGGCGGCGCGCAGCAATAGCGCCGATGCCCAAGCCACCTTGGCCAATCGCCTCGCCGAGAAGCTCGGTGTGCCGGCCGGCTCGTTGTCCGGAACGCGTGATGACTACACCCCGGAGAAAGTGGCTGGGCGGATTCTGGGTTTTATCGAGCAACGCCTGCAAAGCGAGGCCGCTGCAGGCGCTGATCCGGCCAAGCTGGACAAGCTGTTGTCCCAGGCGCGTGATGGCGTCGAGAAGGGCTTTGCCGAGGCACGCAAGATCCTCGATGGCATGGGCGCGCTCAAGGGGCAGGTGGCTAGCGATATCGACGATACCTACAAGCGTATTCAGGATGGTTTTGGCGATCTCGACAAGCGCTTCGGCAGCGCCGCCCCTGGCGCCTCGGGCCAGGTGGCGATGGCGGGTTACAGTGAGCGCTTCAGCGCGCTGGCGGAGACCTTCGATTTGTCTGTCACTACTCGCGATGGTGACCGCTTGCGCATTTCCGTGGCGCAGGCTTCCGCCAGCTGGTCGCAGAGCAGTTTTGCTGCCTCCAGCGATGGTAAGTCCACCAGTGTGGTGGGCAGCAGCCAGTCTGGCAGCATGCGTATCGGCGGCTGGCAGGTGGATGTCGAAGGTGAGTTGGACGACGACGAGATCAAGGCGTTGGAGAAGCTCTTCAGCCAGGTTCAGGATCTCTCCGACAAGTTCTACGCCGGTGACCTGGCAGGCGCCTTTGATCGCGCTATGGCGCTGGACATGGATGGTGAGCAATTGGCTTCGATGTCGCTGCGTCTGACCCAGACTAGTGTGCGTCAGGCCACCGATGCCTATGGCGCGGTGGCTGGGCAGGGCGCCAGTGCAGTCAATGCCGGGTTGCAGGAATATGCTCAGGGTCTGCTCGATGCGCTGCGCAGTGCCGGTGATCTGGCGCAGGATGCCGGCGGCATGCTCAAGGAACTGCTAAAGGGCGGCTTCTCGCTCGACGAGCGCTTCGACCTGCCGCGCCTGGAAAAGGCCGACAGCCTCAACCGCAGCCTGCTCGACGGCCTGCAGTCGCTGCTCGCCGGTCAGGCGGGCAAGGTCGGCGACGCGAGCTGATCCAGCCCGGTGCTAAACTGCGTGCCTTGCTGACAGTGAGGTGCGCTCATGACGCCTGAATGCCAACTTTTCGGAACCCTAGGCTGCCATCTTTGCGAGGTGGCCGAGGCGTTGCTCATGCCATTCGTCGAGAATGGCCTGTTGGTCGAGTTGATCGACATTGCCGAGCATGAGGGGATGGTCGAGCAATACGGATTGCGTATTCCGGTATTGCGCCGTTGCGATAATGGCAGCGAGCTGAACTGGCCATTCGATGCCGAGCAGGTGGTGGCCTTTCTGAGTTGAGAGAGTCAGTTCGACAAAACGCAGCCAATAAAAAACCCGCCGATTAAGGCGGGTTTTTGATTTGGTCGGAGAGACAGGATTCGAACCTGCGACCTTCTCGTCCCGAACGAGACGCGCTACCAAGCTGCGCTACACTCCGAATGCCGCGTATTCTACCGAAAAACTTTTACCGCACAAGGGGTTAGCCCGAAAAAACTACGAGTCGGCAACCCGGTTGTCGACTCGTATCATCCATCTGTCCGGCCGATATGGGCGCTCAGGCTGTTGCCTCAGAGCTCCTTGACGGTTTGCACCTGATCTTTATTGATCGTGGCACGTTTGCCGTCGAGCTGCTCGAACTCGTAGAAGCCGGATTCTTCATCGAATTTGGGCTTGTCCACGGTCTGGATCTCACGGCCGTCGTTCAGCGTGATTACCGACGGCGAGGAGCAGCCGGCCAATACAGCAAGGCCGATCGTCATAAGCAGGGCGGGGATTATCCGTTGGTTCATGGTCTGTCTCCTTGAATACAAAAGGTGGGGCTATACCCTCGCTCAGACGTAAAACTGTCGTATGAGTTCCGCTGCGTGTGCGGTGTTTCACTGCGAAGGGGCGTGGCCTGCCAAGGTCTCCGGCGTGTTGAGGTTGGCTAAACGTGCATCCTCTATGGGGCAATCGACAGCGATGGGCGCTAATTTACCGAACCAGCGCTGCGGGCTGCGTTCTCCGGATTGCCATGCACGTTCCAGGTCGTCTTTCAGTCGTGTCGGCAGCAGGCAGAACAACGGTTGCCAATAGTTACCCTGGCGAATCACCACCGGTTGGGGGCCAGCGTGCGCCAGCAGCGACTCGATCAGCGCGCGGTCGACCAGCGGGGCGTCGCAGGGCAGGACCAGCATTTGCTCATGGCGTGCCGCAGCCATGCCGGCGCGGATACCAGCCAGTGGGCCCTGAAAGTCCTGATCCTCGTCGGCGACCAGTTGGTCGGCATAAGGCGTATAGCGCTCGGTGTTGCGGTTGCAGGAGATGATCAGGTCGTCGCTCATGGGTCTGGTCAGGTCATGCAACCAGGCGATCAGTGGGCGGCCGCGCCAGTCCAGCAAGCCCTTGTCGCGGCCACCCATGCGCTGGCCTCGGCCGCCGGAAAGCAGCAGCACCGAGCAGGTGGGAAGGGGGTTGGATACGGGCATGCGGGCAGTCTCCGAAGACAGGCTGTGTGATATAACAGCGTCCATTCTCTCCCAATTGGATGCCTGCCATGAACCACAAGGCCGATGCGGTTTTCGTGCCGCTGAACATTGCCGTGCTGACCGTCAGCGACACACGCACGTTGGAGACCGACACCTCGGGTCAACTGCTGGTCGACCGCCTGACCGCCGCCGGCCACCAGTTGGCCGCTCGCGTTCTGCTCAAGGATGATCTCTACAAGATCCGCGCCCAGGTGGCGACCTGGATCGCCGAGGATCAGGTGCAGGTGGTGGTGATCACCGGCGGTACCGGTTTCACTGGGCGTGACAGCACGCCGGAAGCGGTCGCCTGCCTGCTGGACAAGCAGGTCGATGGTTTCGGCGAGTTGTTCCGGCAGATCTCCGTGGCCGATATCGGCACTTCTACCATCCAGTCGCGCGCGCTGGCCGGTCTGGCCAACGGCACCCTGGTGTGCTGCCTGCCGGGCTCGACCAATGCCTGTCGCACTGCCTGGGACGGCATCCTCGGTGAGCAACTGGATGCGCGCCATCGTCCCTGCAACTTCGTGCCGCATCTGAAGCAGGTGGGCGCCTGCGAGACGCGCGGATGAGTGGTTGCGATCATCCCGGACTGTTGCCGATGGAGGCGGCGCTGGAGCGCCTGCTGGCGTTGGCTGAGGCGGCGCCCATCGAGCAGAACGAGCTGGTTGCGCTGGCCGAGGCCGATGGACGGGTGCTGGCCGAGCCGCTGATTGCGGCGCTGGATTTGCCGCCATGGGCCAACAGCGCCATGGACGGTTATGCGCTGCGCCTGGCTGATTGGAACGGCCAGGCATTGCCGGTCAGTCAGCGTATTCAGGCCGGAACTGCGCCTGTGTCGCTGGAGCCGGGTACCTGTGCGCGCATCTTCACCGGTGCGCCGCTGCCGGCAGGTGCCGATACCGTCGAAATGCAGGAGAACGTCGAGCTGGATCAGGCGGGGCGGGTGCACTTCCGTGAGCCGCTGAAAATTGGCCAGAACGTTCGAGCTCAAGGTCAGGAAACCCGCGTCGGCGAAGGTGTGTTGCCAGCCGGTACGCGCCTGGGGCCTATCGAGCTGGGGTTGGCGGCGTCTTTGGGGGCGGCGCAGCTTTCGGTGCGCCGGCGCCTGCGTGTTGCCGTGCTGTCCACTGGCGACGAACTGGTAGAGCCGGGTCAGGCGCTTGGCCCGGGGCAGATCTACAACAGCAATCGGCGTCTGCTGATTGCCTGGTTGCAGCGGCTGGGCTGCAGCGTGGTGGATGCGGGCATCTTGCCCGATGACCTGCAGCGTACCCGCGAAGCGCTGGGGGCCTTGGGCGAGGTCGATCTGATTCTCTCCACGGGTGGCGTTTCGGTGGGGGAGGCGGATTTCCTTGGCATAGCCCTGCGTGAGGCGGGCGAACTGGCGCTGTGGAAACTGGCGATCAAGCCGGGTAAGCCGCTGACCTTCGGTCATTACCAGGGGGTTCCGGTAATAGGTCTGCCGGGCAACCCGGCTTCGACACTGGTTACCTTCGGACTGCTGGCGCGTCCTTATATGTTGCGTCGTCTTGGCGTGCAGCGGGTCGAGCCGTTGGGCTTCGCGGTACCGGCAGGTTTTACCTGGCGCAAGCCGGGCATGCGCCGCGAGTACCTGCGGGCGCGTCTTGAGCAGGGGCGTGTGGTGCCTTACGCTAACCAGAGTTCTGGCGTTTTGCGCAGCGCCGCCTGGGCAGAAGGCTTGGCCGAGGTGATGGAAGGCAGCACGCTGAGCGAAGGGGATATGCTGCGCTTTATCCCGCTGAGCGAGATTCTCGGCTAGCGTTTCGCAAGCCCGACCAAGCAAGTGGTCGGGCGCTTTAGATGTCGCGGCGAAACTACTGGGTCACATTTATAACGATAGAATTTGCAAATGGGCTTGGTAGAGGGCATAGTCGCCAACTTGTAAATCCAACCGACACGGTCGTGCCCATGCTAAAACGCTTCGCACCCCTCGTGCCTCTCGCACTCACAGTCTTTCTCGCTGCCTGCGCCGGCCACTCGCCGCAACCGCAGATCAGCGAAGCCACGGTCGAGCCAGTTGCTCGTCCGCTCTCTCAGCAGGTTGAGCCTGCCGATGATGATGAAATCACCGCGCTGATCGACGACAAGCCTTATGAAATGCCGCAGCTGGCAGACAGCCTGCTCGATCTCGGCCGTTCGCTGATTGGCACTCGCTATCGCTATGGCGGCACTTCGGTGCAATCCGGTTTCGATTGCAGCGGTTTTGTTGGCTACCTGTTCCGCGAGGAAGTCGGCCTGGAATTGCCACGTTCCACTCGTGAGCTGATCAACCTCGATGCGCCGAAGGTGGCGCGTGCCGATCTGGAGCCAGGTGACCTGATCCTGTTCAACGATCGCGGTCGTGGTCGCGTCAGCCACGCAGGCATCTATCTGGGTGATGACCAGTTCATCCACTCCAGCAGCAGCCGCAGCGGTGGTGTGCGCATCGATAGCCTGGACGACAGCTACTGGAACCGCAGCTATCTGCAAGCCAAGCGCGTGCTCGCGCTGGCTCCGGTTGAAGATCAGGTCGCTGCCAAGCGTCATAACTGATGCATACGGCGTAACTGCAGAATCTGTTCAAAGGCTGTCTTGTCAGCCTTGAGCAGGTGCTGAGGGTTGCGCCGTTTGTCTGCAAGCGGCAGAGTAGAGCGCATTCAGGCTCAGGATCGCCTCGCTTATGCCCGTCACGACCCGTGTTGCCCTCATCGCTCTCGCTCTGCTGCTGAGTGCTTGCAGTAGTCGCGCTCCCTCTCCCCAGCCTATCTATAGTCCTCCAGTCTCTGCTTCGTCCTATCAGGGTGGTGCCGAAGATGTGCTGTTCCGCGCCCTCGGTCTGGTTGGTACACCCTATCGTTATGGCGGTAATACCCCGGAAGGTGGTTTCGACTGCAGCGGCCTGATTGGTTACGTTTATCGCGATGCTGCCGGTATCAGTCTGCCGCGTTCGACGCGTGAGCTGAGTGCCATGCGCACCCCGGATGTCCGTCGTGACGCCCTGAAAAGTGGTGACCTGGTGTTCTTTGCCACCAATGGCGGGCGTACCGTCAGCCATGCCGGCATCTATGTCGGCGACGGCCGCTTCGTGCATGCTCCCTCTACCGGCGGTACGGTGCGCCTGGACAGCCTCACCAGCGGTTATTGGCAGGGCGTCTATCTCGATGCCAAGCGCGTCATCACGCCAGAGCTCGCGCGTAATCCCTGAATTACTGTCCATGGTCGATCCCATTCGCCTGCCGCCTCAGCCCGAGGTGTGCGAACTGTGCGCGCGGCCCGTTGCGTTGACGCGTCATCATCTGATTCCCAAGGCCCTGCACGACAAGACCTACGTGCAGAAGCGTTTCGCTCGTCATGAGCGCATCACGGCTACGCTCTGGGTCTGCCGCGCCTGCCACAACCAGATTCACCGGTTGTTCAGCGAAAAGGAGCTGGCGCTGACTTACAACAGCCGTGACGCGCTGCTGGGTGATGAGCGCCTGCGCACCTTCGTCGAATGGCTGGCCAGCAAGCCGCCGGGCTTCACGCCCAGGCATTGAGCGCTCCCGGCGTTGACGCGCAGGGCTGCCAGCCTCTACCCTGCGCGCCTTGCTTCAGGTGCCCCGAGCTGCCGTGAATGGTGGGCGAGAGGTGAAACAGGGAAGCCGGTTCGAATGCCGGCGCTGCCCCCGCAACGGTAGGTGAGTCAAACACCGCATAAGCAGACCGAGTGAATACGTCAGTTTTCACGCAGTCTGCAAGGCCACTGTGTATTTGCACGGGAAGGCGCGGTGCCGAGCCTTTGGGTTCGCTCACGAGCCCGGAGACCGGCCTGTCGCATTTTCACGGCATCGCGGAGGGCGTTGTCCGGCCGACGCTCCGGTTTTTCCGGGGTGTTGTGCTTCCTGTCTTCCGCTCGCCTGACCAGCCATTGGCGCCTGGGTGAGGACGTGCGGATCATCGCGATCTGCTCCCCATCGTTGCTCGTACTGTTTACCGACAGCCGACGCGGGTGCCTGATGTACAGGAGCACAGCATGAGCGAGTCCACCGAACGCGATGCCCGCCACAAGGCGCGCATGCAGCGCAAGAAAGCCCTGATCGACGAAAAGATCGCCCAGGCCCAGGACGAATACGGTCTGTTGCTGGTACACAGCGGCAATGGCAAGGGCAAGAGCAGCAGTGCCTTCGGTATGGTCGCGCGTGCGCTCGGTCATGGCCTCAAGGTCGGTGTGGTGCAGTTCATCAAGGGCGCTGCCAGCACCGGTGAAGAAACCTTCTTCCGCCGCTTTCCCGAGGAAGTCAGCTACCACGTGATGGGTGAGGGCTTTACCTGGGAAACCCAGGACCGCCAGCGCGATATCGCCAAGGCGCAGGAAGCCTGGGCGGTGGCTCGGCTCCTGCTGAGCGACGAGTCCGTCAGCCTGGTGGTGCTGGACGAGCTGAACATTGCCCTCAAGCATGGCTACCTCGAACTGGACGCAGTGCTGGCCGATATCGAGGCTCGGCCGATGCTGCAGCACGTGGTAGTGACCGGGCGTGGTGCCTTGCCGGGGATGATCGAGGCGGCCGACACGGTCACAGAAATGAGCCTGGTCAAGCATGCGTTCAAGTCCGGGGTGAAGGCGCAGAAGGGCATCGAATTCTGATGAATGCACGTCACTGCCCGGCGCTGTTGATCGCCGCCCCCGCGTCTGGTCAGGGCAAGACCACCGTTACTGCTGCCCTGGCGCGCCTGCATACGCGTCAGGGGCGTCGGGTGCGTGTGTTCAAATGTGGGCCGGATTTTCTCGACCCGATGATCCACGCTCGTGCCAGTGGTGCGCCGGTTTACCAGCTCGACCTGGCCATGGTCGGCGAGGCGGAGAGCCGGCGGTTGCTGTGGCAGGCGGCTGGCGAGGCTGATCTGATCCTGATCGAAGGGGTCATGGGCCTGTTCGACGGCAAGCCCTCGGCGGCCGACCTGGCCCGCCATTTCGGCGTGCCGGTACTGGGAGTGATCGACGGTGCAGCCATGGCGCAGACCTTTGGCGCTCTGGCCCATGGCCTGGCCACCTTCCAGCCTGATCTGCCCTTCGCCGGCGTACTCGGTAATCGCGTCGCCAGCACGCGTCATGGCGATATCCTGCGTGATGCACTGCCGCCCAGCATCCGCTGGTTCGGCGCCTTGCCGCGCAGTGCCTCCGTGGAGTTGCCCAGTCGGCACCTGGGCCTGGTGCAAGCGGCTGAGTTGGCTGATCTGGATGGGCGCCTGGATGCTGCGGCCGATGCGCTGGCGGCTACCGCCGACGTCGACCTACCGCCGGCGGTGAGTTTTGCCGCGCCAGTGATTGAGCCGCTACCTGAGCTGCTGGCTGGAGTTCGTATCGGCGTGGCGCGTGATGCCGCGTTCGCCTTCCTTTACCAGGCCAACCTCGATCTGCTGCAGGCACTGGGCGCAGAGCTGCGTTACTTTTCGCCGCTGGCCGATAGCGAGCTGCCCGAGGTGGACAGCCTTTATCTGCCTGGTGGTTACCCCGAGTTGTACCTGTCCGAGCTGGAGAGCAATCAGGCCATGGCCGACGCGATTCGCGCCCATCACCAGGCCGGCAAACCGCTGCTCGCCGAATGTGGCGGCATGCTCTATCTGCTCGATGAGTTGCGCGACAAGCAGGGCAGCAGCGGGCGCATGCTCGGCCTTCTCAGTGGCAGCGCCGCGTTGCAGCCGCGCCTGACGGCTCTGGCCCTGCAGGACGTGACGCTACCGGAAGGTGAGCTGCGCGGTCATAGCTACCATCACTCGCGGCTGGAAAGTCCGCTCGAGCCAGTGGCACAGGGCCGCTGCCCGAATGGCAAACCAGTGGCCGAAGCGGTGTATCGCCTAGGCCGACTCACCGCCAGCTATATCCACTTCTACCTGCCTTCCAACCCGGAGGCAGCCGCCGCGCTGTTGCGTCCGTGACCGACCATGCCTTCAGCGCGCAGGAGCGTGCCGCGGTATACCGCGCCATCGCCGAGCGCCGCGACATGCGCCATTTTGCCAGCGGCGAGGTGCCGCCCGAGGTGCTGGCGCGCCTGCTCGAAGCGGCGCACCACGCCCCCAGCGTCGGCCTGATGCAGCCGTGGCGCTTCCTGCGTATCAGTGATCCGCAATTGCGTGAGGCGGCTCATGCGCTGGTGGAGGCCGAGCGTGTGCGTACTGCCGAAGCTTTGGGCGAGCGCAGCGACCAGTTCATGAGGCTGAAGGTCGAGGGCATTCGTGACTGCGCCGAGCTGCTGGCCGTGGCGCTGATGGAGGGACGCGAAGCGCATGTCTTCGGGCGGCGCACCTTGCCGGAAATGGATATGGCCTCGGTGGCCTGCGCCATTCAGAATCTGTGGCTGGCTGCACGAGCCGAAGGTCTGGGCGTGGGCTGGGTGTCGCTGTTCGACCCCGATGCGCTGGCCGAGCTGCTGTGCATGCCGGCTGGCAGCAAACCGGTGGCGTTGCTGTGCCTGGGGCCAGTGGACGCCTTCTATGAGAAACCGATGCTGGTGGAAGAGGGCTGGGCCACGCCACGGCCGCTGAGCGAGCTGCTATTCGAGAATCAATGGGGAGTGCGGGGTGACTGAACGATGAGTCTGGCGCTGATCACCTGTGCCGGCGTGGCGCTGGACGCCGTACTGGGCGAGCCCCGACACGCGCACCCGCTGGTGGCCTTCGGTCGCCTGGCCGAGCGCCTGGAGCAGCGCTTCAACCCGGCCGGCGGCGGCTGGCGCAGTCATGGCGTCACCGCCTGGTGCCTGGCGGTGCTGCCGCTTACCCTGCTCACCTGGCTGCTGGTACAGGTCAGTGGTCTGGGCTGGGCCGTGGAAATCTTCGCCCTGTATTTCGCCCTCGGCCTGCGCAGCCTTTACGAGCATGCGCAACCGGTGGCCCGCGCGCTGCGCCTGGGGGACCTGGCTCTGGCGCGCGAGCGCGTCGGCTGGATGGTCAGCCGCAACACTACCGAACTGGATGCCACGGGCGTGGCGCGTGCCGGCACCGAGTCTGTGCTGGAGAACGGCTCCGATGCGGTCTTCGCCGCCTTGTTCTGGTTCATCGTGGCGGGTGCACCGGGTGTGGTGCTGTACCGCCTGAGCAATACCCTTGATGCCATGTGGGGCTACCGCAACGAGCGCTTCGAGCGTTTTGGCTGGGCCGCGGCGAAGATCGATGACGTGCTCAATTACCTGCCGGCGCGCCTGGTGGCGCTGACCTACGCACTGCTTGGACGTACCGCCCTGGCGCTTAGGTGCTGGCGCAAGCAGGCGCCGCTGTGGGACAGTTCCAATGCTGGCCCGGTGATGGCGTCTGGCGCAGGCAGCCTGGGCGTGAGCCTGGGCGGGGCTGCGGAGTATCACGGCGAGCGGCATGAACGCCCGCAGTTGGGCGAAGGCCCGGCGCCGCGTGCGCGGGATATCGAGCGGGCGATGAATCGAGTCGTCGCGGGCGTTGGCTTATGGTTGCTGTGCCTGATCGTATGGGAGGTCTGGGTTGCTTGAGCATGGAGGTCGACTGCGCGCCGCTGCGCAGCGCTATGGCATCCCACTGGAGGATTGGCTGGACCTGTCCACCGGGGTTGCGCCCTACGGCTGGGATCTGCCTGCTGTACCGGGGTCTGCCTGGGCACGCCTGCCTGAGGCGGATGACGGCCTGGAGCAGGCCGCGCGCAATTATTACGGCGCCGTCAGCCTGCTGCCGGTAGCCGGTTCGCAGGCGGCGATCCAGGCCTTGCCGCGTCTACGTCGTAACGCCAGCGTGGGCATCATCGCGCCCACCTACGCCGAGCATGCTGCTGCCTGGCGTCGTGAAGGCCATCGCATCACCAAGCTCAGCGAGGGTTCGGTGCATCGCGCCTTGCCGCAGTTGGATGTGCTTCTGGTGGTGAACCCGAACAATCCGACAGGCCGGCTGATCGAGCCGGCGCGCCTGCTTGACTGGCATGACGAACTGGCCGAGCGCGGCGGCTGGCTGGTGGTCGACGAAGCCTTCATCGACTGCACGCCGGAGCACAGCCTGGCTGCCTACAGCGACATGCCGGGGCTAATCGTGCTGCGCTCGTTCGGCAAGTTCTTCGGCCTGGCTGGTCTGCGTCTGGGCTTCGTCCTGGCTGCTCAGGCTCTGCTGGAGGAGCTGGAAACGCTGCTGGGGCCCTGGGCCGTCAGTGGCCCAGCGCGCAGTGTGGCGCTCAGCCTGCTGGTCGATGGCGAGGGGCAGCGCCTTCAGCGTGAGCGCCTGCTGGCCGATGGCGAGCGTCTGGCGGCGCTGCTGCGTGATTGCGGCATGCCGGTGACCGGTGGCTCGGCGCTGTTCCAGTTCTGTTGCACCCGTCGGGCGGTGCCTTGCATGGAGCTGCTTGCGCGGCGCGGCATTCTGGTGCGCCTGTTCGCTGAGCTGGACAGTCTGCGTTTCGGCCTGCCGGCGGATGAGGCTGGCTGGCTGCGGCTGGAACAGGGGCTGCTGGAGTGCGCGCCGATCCTGGCCAGTCTCGAGGAAACGCCCTGATGGCCACCTTGATGGTGCAGGGCACCACCTCCGATGCCGGCAAGAGCACGCTGGTGACGGCCCTGTGCCGATGGGCGCGGCGCCAGGGCGTGTCCGTGGCACCATTCAAGCCACAGAACATGGCGCTCAACTCTGCGGTGACCGCCGATGGCGGCGAGATCGGCCGCGCGCAGGCAGTGCAGGCGCAGGCGGCCGGGCTGCAGCCACATACCGACATGAACCCAGTGCTGCTCAAGCCCAACAGCGACATGGGCGCCCAGGTGATCATCCACGGTCGGGCCATCGGCAATATGCAGGCGCTGACCTATCACGGCTACAAGCCGGTGGCGATGGCGGCGGTGCTGGAGTCCCATGCCCGGTTGCTGCAGCGTCATCAGCTGGTGTTGGTCGAGGGCGCCGGCTCACCGGCCGAGATCAACCTGCGTGCTGGTGACATTGCCAACATGGGCTTTGCCGAGGCCGTCGATTGCCCGGTAATCCTGATCGCCGATATCGACAAGGGCGGCGTGTTCGCCCACCTGGTCGGCACCCTGGAGCTGCTCAGCCCGAGCGAGCAGGCGCGCATCCGCGGCTTCGTGATCAATCGCTTTCGCGGTGATATCGCGTTGCTCAAACCGGGGCTGGACTGGCTCGAACAGCGTACCGGCAAGTCCGTGCTCGGAGTGCTGCCGTACCTGATGGATTTCCACCTGGAAGCCGAGGACGCCGTCGATACCCGCCAGCAGGTCAAGGACGAACAGGCCTTGCACGTGGTGGTGCCAGTATTACCGCGCATCAGCAACCACACCGATTTCGACCCGCTGCGCCTGCATCCGCAGGTGCAACTGACTTTCGTCGGGCCCGGTCAGGCCATCCCGCCGGCGGACCTGATCATCCTGCCTGGCTCCAAGAGTGTGCGCGCCGATCTCGCGCGGCTGCGCGAGCAGGGCTGGGACGCTGCCATCACCCGCCACCTGCGTTATGGCGGCAAGCTGCTGGGTATCTGCGGTGGTCTGCAGATGCTCGGTCGGCAGATTCACGATCCGCACGGCCTGGAAGGTGTTGCCGGCAGTAGCGAAGGTCTCGGTCTGCTGGATTTCGAGACGCTGCTGGAGCCGGAGAAACAGTTGCGCAACGTGCGCGGTCGGTTGTGCCTAGAGCAGGCTGATGTCAGCGGTTACGAGATTCATGCCGGCGTCAGTAGCGGGCCTGGGCTCAATGGCGCCGTGCGGCTCGATGACGGTCGCAGCGACGGTGGCCTCAGCGCCGATGGCCAGGTGTTCGGCACCTACCTGCATGGCCTGTTCGAGCAACCGTCGGCGTTCGCCGCACTGTTGCGCTGGGCCGGGCTGCATGAGGTGCAGGCAGTGGATTACCAGGCGCTGCGCGAGCGCGATATCGAGCGCCTGGCGGATCAGGTGGAGCTGCACCTGGATACCGAAAAACTCAAGGCGCTTTGCGGCCTGGGGTAGGGGGCCTGGCACCCGCAGGTTTTGAAATGGTGCGCACAGCGCACCCTACGGAGAGAAGATGCTTGAATTGATCCTCGGCGGTGCTCGTTCCGGCAAGAGCCGGCTGGCCGAGAAGCTGGCCGACGAGTCCGGATTGGAGGTCGTCTACATCGCCACCAGCCAGCCGCTCGATGGCGAGATGAATTCACGCGTCGCCCAGCATCGTGCACGTCGGCCAGCACACTGGGCGTTGGTCGAGGAGCCACTGGAACTCGCCCGCGTGCTGCGCGAACAGGCTGCGCCCGGCCGTTGCCTGCTGGTGGACTGCCTGACCCTGTGGCTGACCAATCTGCTGATGCTGGAGGATTCGGCGCGGCTTGAGGCTGAGCGTGAGCTGTTGCTCGGCTGCGTGGATATGTTGCCAGGGCGCATTCTGCTGGTCAGCAACGAAACCGGGCTGGGCGTGGTGCCGCTGGGCGAGCTCACCCGTCGTTATGTCGATGAAGCCGGCTGGCTGCACCAGGCGCTGGCCGAGCGCAGCCAGCGCGTGCTGTTCACAGTTGCCGGTTTGCCCATGGTGTTGAAGGGGGAGGCGTTATGAGCCTGCAATGGTGGCAAGGGCCGTGTCAGCCGCTCGATCATGTTGCGCGGGTCAAGGCCGAGACGCGTCAGCAGCAATTGACCAAGCCCGCGGGTTCGCTGGGGCGGCTGGAGAGTCTCGCCATCCATCTGGCCGCATTACAGGGGCGCGAGCGGCCGAGCCTGGACAAGCTGTCGATCGCCATCTTTGCCGGTGACCATGGCGTGGTGGCCGAGGGCATTTCCGCCTATCCGCAGGCAGTGACCGGGCAGATGCTGGCCAACTTCGTCACTGGCGGTGCGGCCATCAGCGTGCTCGCGCGTCAGTTGGACGCAGCGCTGGAGGTGATCGATCTGGGGACTGCCGAACCATTGCCGCCGCTGCCTGGCGTGCGTCATCTGCAGGTCGGCGCCGGCACGCAGAATTTCGCCCGCGATCCGGCGATGACCTTGGCCCAGGCGATGATTTGCCTGGAAGCTGGCCGCGACAGCGTCCAACGCGCGCGCGCCAGTGGTTGCGACCTGTTCGTCGGCGGCGAGATGGGCATCGGCAACACCACGGCCGCGGCGGCGTTGGCCTGCTGGCTGCTGGATTGCCCTGCAAGTGAGCTGGCTGGCCCGGGAACCGGGCTGGACGGTGCTGGCGTGGCGCACAAGGCGCGGGTGATCGATGCTGCGCTGGCGCTGCACCGGACGCAGATCGCCGATCCGCTGCAGGCGCTGATCCACTTGGGTGGCTTCGAGATCGCCGCCCTCGTTGGTGCTTACCTGGCCGCTGCGCAGCAGGGTGTCGCGGTATTGGTCGATGGCTTTATCTGCAGCGTCGCCGCATTGCTCGCCGTGCGCCTGAACCTTGGTTGCCGCGACTGGCTGCTGTTCGCCCACCACGGCGCCGAGCCAGGCCATTTGCGCGTGCTGCAGGCGCTGCAGGCCGAACCACTGCTGGAACTCGGCTTGCGCCTGGGCGAGGGCAGCGGCGCCGCATTGGCCGTGCCGTTGCTGCGCCTGGCCTGCGCCCTGCACGGTCAGATGGCGACCTTCGCTGAAGCTGCCGTTGCCGAGAGACCGAGCTGATGCTGCAGCTGGAATTGCTGCGCCATGGCGAGACCGAACTGGGTGGCGGTTTGCGCGGCAGCCTGGACGATGCGCTCACCGAGCAGGGCTGGGCGCAGTTGCGTGCCGCCGTGCAGGGCGCTGGCCCCTGGGATCGCCTGATCAGCTCGCCGCTGCAGCGTTGTGCCCGCTTTGCCGAGGAGCTGGCCGCCGCCCATGGTTTGCCGCTGCACCTTGAGCCCGGCCTGCAGGAGCTGCATTTCGGTGACTGGGAAGGGCGTAGCGCTGCCGAGCTGATGGGCAGCGATGCCGATGCATTGGGCAGGTTCTGGGCCGATCCCTATGCGTTCACGCCGCCCAATGGCGAGCCGTTGCTGCAGTTCGAGGAGCGTATTCTGGCTGCCATGCGGCGCTTGCAGCAGAACCATGCGGACGAGCGCCTGCTGTTGATCACTCATGGCGGTGTCATGCGTCTGCTGCTGGCGCGAGCCCGCTGTCTGCCACGCCAGGAGCTGCTGCAGGTCAACGTCGGCTACGCCCAGCGTTTTCGCCTGAGCCTGGATGCCGACGGGCAGCTGACGGAATTGCCATGATTGCGCTGCTGATCGCCCTGCAGTTCCTCACTCGCTTGCCTGTCACGCTGCCTGGCATGCCCGCGCCGGAGCTGGTGGGGCGTTCGCTGCTCTGGTATCCGGCCGTGGGCCTGTTGCTCGGCCTGCTGTTATGGGGCGCGCACCTGCTGTTGGGGCAGACGTCGGCCTTATTACAGGCAGCGATCATTCTGGCGCTGTGGGTGGGGCTGAGCGGTGGCCTGCATCTGGACGGCCTGGCCGATACGGCTGATGCCTGGGTCGGCGGTTTTGGTGACCGTGAGCGCACCCTGGCGATCATGAAAGACCCACGCAGCGGGCCTATCGCAGTAGTGGTGCTGGTGCTGCTGTTGCTACTCAAGTTCGCTGCCTTGTTTACGCTGCTTCAGGCCGGGCAGGGGATCTGCCTGCTGCTGTTGCCCTGGCTGGGACGCAGCCTGTTACCACTGCTGTTGGCGACCACGCCCTATGTGCGCTCCGGTGGGCTGGGTCAGACGCTGGTCGATCACTTGCCGCGCCGACAATTGCCCTGGGTGCTGGGCCTGCACCTGCTGGGCATGCTGCTGTTCGGCTGGCAGGGCCTGCTGGTGCTGGCGACGGGCTTGCTGCTGTTCGCCTGGCTGCGCCACGCCTTGCTGCAACGTCTCGGCGGCACCACGGGTGATACGGCCGGTGCACTGGTCGAGCTGGCTGAGTGCGGCGCACTTTTAGCGCTAGCGCTGAGCCTCTGACACAACTGTTATGCCGACCCAGTGCATAACTGTATGAGTGTGAATCGTTGATGCGGGTATATACCTGTATTCATGTTGCCGACCTCCTGTCTCTGTACCCAACTGCGCCGCGCCAGTCGCGGTGTTACCCGTCTCTACGATGACGCCCTGGCTGCTGTCGGGCTTGGCGGTGCGCAGTTTTCCCTGCTGCGCCACGTACAGCGGCTCGGGCAGCCGAGCATTTCCGTGCTGGCCGAGGCCATGGGGCTGGATCGCAGCACGTTGGGGCGCAACGTGCGGGTGCTGGAAGAGCAGGGGCTAGTGCAACTGGGAGAAGGGCGCGACTTGCGCGCTCGCGAGGTACGGCTCACAGAAGCTGGCCTGCAGCGCATCGATCTGGCGCTGCCGCTGTGGGAACAGGCGCAGCGCGAGGTGACCGCGCAACTGGGCGAAGGTCGCCGTGCCGAATTGATGAGGTTGCTCGAACAACTGGCCTGATGGCCAACTCATTTTTACTGCCTGAGCGGTCGTGAATGGCCGTTCGCTGGAGAGACTGATGACCACTGCATGGCGTTCAACCACCTGGCTGTTGCTCGGTGCATCGCTGATCCTCGCGCTGTCGCTAGGCACGCGCCATGGCTTCGGCCTGTTCCTGCCGCCGATGAGTGCGGAGTTTGGCTGGGGGCGTGAGGTGTTCGCCTTCGCCATCGCCTTGCAGAACCTGATCTGGGGTATCGCTCAGCCGATCACTGGTGCGCTGGCCGACCGCTTCGGGGCGCGCAAGGCCATCGTCGTTGGCGGTGTGCTGTACATGCTCGGCCTGATGCTGATGGGCATGGCCGATTCGCCGCTATCGCTGTCGCTGAGTGCCGGTTTGCTGATTGGCATCGGCCTGTCCGGTACCTCGTTCTCGGTGATCCTGGGTGTGGTCGGGCGCGCGGTACCGCCGGAGAAACGCAGCATGGCCATGGGCGTCGCTGCGGCGGCAGGCTCGTTTGGGCAGTTCGCCATGTTGCCGGGCACGCTCGGGCTGATCGGCTGGCTCGGTTGGTCGGCAGCATTACTGGCCCTGGGGCTGCTGGTGGCGTTGATGATTCCATTGGCAGTTATGATCAAGGAGACACCTCCACCAGCGAGCAATGGTCCACAGCAGACGCTGATCGAAGCGCTGCGCGAGGCCACCAGCCACTCCGGTTTCTGGCTGCTGGCGCTGGGTTTCTTCGTCTGTGGTTTCCAGGTGGTGTTCGTCGCCGTGCACCTGCCAGCCTACCTCGTCGATCACCATCTGCCGGCGCTGACTGGTACCACGGTGCTGGCGCTGGTCGGCCTGTTCAATATCTTCGGCACCTACATCGCCGGCTGGCTCGGCGGACGCATGTCCAAGCCGCGTCTGCTCAGTGCGCTGTATCTGCTGCGTGGGGTGGTGATCACGCTGTTCCTGCTGGCGCCGCTGACGCAATGGAGTGCCTATCTGTTCGGTATCGCCATGGGCCTGCTGTGGCTGTCCACCGTGCCGCTGACCAACGGTACCGTGGCGACCCTGTTCGGCGTGCGTAACCTGTCGATGCTCGGCGGTATCGTGTTCCTGTTCCACCAGCTCGGCTCCTTCCTCGGTGGCTGGCTGGGTGGGTATCTCTACGACACCACTGGCAGCTACGACCTGGTCTGGCAAATTTCTATCGGCCTCAGCCTGATGGCCGCCGCGCTCAACTGGCCGGTGCGTGAGGTGCCGGTGGCGCGTCTGCAGGGCGCGCCGGCATGAGCCGTAAGGTGCTGACGCTCAGTGCCGTGGCGCTGGGCTTCGGTACGCTGCTGGCGTTGGCCTGGTGGGGCTGGCGCCAGGGTGGGCTGGCTTTGCTGCAGCTGGGTGTCGGTATCTGCTAGTTGCTTGCGGCTGGGCCTGCGAGTAGCGTGGTGCAATCGCGTCATCGCTTGAGGTCACTGCCATGTCTCTTCGTCGTCTTGCCTGTTCCCTGTTGCTGTCCAGCCTGGCGTTGCCAGCGCTGGCCGCCGAATGCCCGGCCATGCTGCAGGGCGAACTGCCCAAGCTGCGAGCCAAAGGTGAAAACATCGAGCTCTGTCAGTTCTCGGGCAAGCCGCTGGTGGTGGTCAACACTGCCAGCTTCTGCGGCTACACCCCGCAATTCAAAGGGCTTGAAGCGCTATACCAGCGTTACAAGGATCAGGGCCTGGAAGTGCTCGGCGTGCCATCTGACGACTTCCGCCAAGAATCCGCCGACAGCAAGGAAACGGCCACTGTCTGCTACGTCAACTACGGCGTGACCTTCGCCATGACCGAACCGCAGCCGGTTTCCGGTGCCAACGCCATCCCATTGTTCAAGGGGCTGGCCGAGCAGAGCCGGCAGCCGCGCTGGAATTTCTTCAAGTACGTGGTCGACCGTCAGGGCAAGGTGGTGGCCAGCTTCTCCAGCCTGACCAAGCCGGATGATCCCGAGTTGATCGCCGCCGTCGAAAAGGCGATCGCTTCGCAACCCTGAGAACCTATTCAAAGTCTGCTGCGCGTCGGCCCTGCTGCGTTAAAAACAGGTTCGGAATGCTCATGTGCTACAGCACACTCCGCTTCCTCTCCTGCTTTTGCCTTGCATGACTCTAGCTCGCGAGACTTTGAACAGGTTCTGGGTCTTTTTGTTTCGCGGCCCTTCACCCATCTGGGCGATGGGCCGCATCCGGCTGCCTGCCTAGACTGGCCAGGCGCCGGACGCAGTTCACCCGGCGTGCCCTACAAGAACAATAAGGAGGCACCCATGCGTCGCGTCTATACCGCTGCTCTGGCAACACTCGCTCTACTTGGCGCCGTCGAGGCCCAGGCCAATTACACCAAGACCAAGTACCCGATCGTGCTGGTGCACGGCGTGACCGGTTTCAACACTATCGGCGGTCTGGTCAACTACTTCCACACCATTCCCTGGAACCTTGAACGCGACGGCGCCCGGGTGCACGTCGCCAGCGTCGCCGCCTTCAACGACAGCGAGCAGCGTGGCGCCGAACTGGCCCGGCAGATCGTGCCCTGGGCCGCTGCCGGTGGCGGCAAGGTCAACCTGATCGGTCACAGCCAGGGTTCGCCGACCTCGCGCGTGGCCGCTTCGCTACGCCCGGATCTGGTCGCCTCGGTGACCTCGATCAACGGTGTCAACAAGGGCTCCAAGGTCGCTGACGTAGTGCGTGGCGTGCTGCCACCGGGCAGCGGGATCGAAGGTGGTGCCAACGCCATCGCTAATGCCCTCGGTGCGGTGATCAACCTGCTGTCCGGGTCGAGCAACCCGCAGAGCGGTATCAACGCGCTGGGCACCCTGACCACCGCAGGTACCAGTTCGTTGAACAGCCGTCACCCGTGGGGCGTCAACACCAGCAGCTACTGCGCCAAGTCCACCGAAGTGCACAACGTGCGTGGGCACAGCATCCGCTACTACTCCTGGACGGGTAATGCCGCCTATACCAACGTGCTCGATGCGGCCGATCCGTTCCTGGCCTTCACCGGCCTGGTGTTCGGCAGCGAGAAGAACGACGGTTTGGTAGGTGTGTGTTCCACCTACCTGGGGCAGGTGATCGACGACAGCTACAACATGAATCACGTCGATGCGATCAACCATCTGTTCGGCATCCGTGGCTGGACCGAGCCGGTGTCGCTGTATCGCCAGCATGCCAACCGCCTGAAGAACAAGGGCGTCTGATCCCGGTGAACGCGGCGGGGTGACCCGCCGCAGCGAGGTTGCATGTCCAAGTTCTTCAGTCTTTCCCTGGTCGCCGTGGTGGTGGCGGGTGGTCTTACCCTGTATTGGCGCTGGCCGGCAGCGGTACCCGAGGCGTTGCCAACTGCCGCTGTCGCCGTGCCGTCACGGCAAACGTCGACTGAACCGCTGTCTGTCCCTATCGCCAAGGCATCTGTCGAGGCACAGCCGTCAGTGGCCGCGACCTTGCCCAGCCTGGCCGATACCGAGGTGGACGGCCGACTGCGCACCGATGCGGCCGGTAATCTGGTGCTGGACCTGGCGGTGCGCGACTACTTCGATTATTTCCTCAGCGCCGTCGATCATTCCGGGCTCGATGCGGTGATCGAGGCGCTGCTGGCCGATGCCGGGCGGCGTCTGCCGGAACCCGCACTTGGGCAGATGGTCAGCCTGCTTGGTGACTACCTGGACTACAAGCGCGCCAGTATGGCGCTGATGCAGCAGCCGCTGGATGCTAGGCAACAGATCGAACCGCAGGCGCAGTTGCAGGCCCTGCAATCAGCTTTCGCGCGTCTGGACGAGCTGCGCCGGGCACATTTTTCTGCCGCTGCGCAGGAAGCACTGTTTGGCGCCGAACAGGCCTATGCCCGTTACACCCTCGATAGTCTGGCGTTGCAGCAGCGTGATGACCTCGGTGAGGCACAGCGTACGCAGATGCTCGAACAGTTGCGTGCGCGTCTGCCCAATGCGCTGCGAGAAAGCGAACAGCGCCAGCAGCTCGCGCTGGAGCAATTGCAGCGCAGTGAGCAGTTGTGGCGTGATGGTGCGGATGAGCAGCAGGTGCGCGATTTCCTGGCGATGACCTATGATCCGCAGACCGTGCAGAGCCTGCTGGATGAACAGCGCCGCGAGCGCGATTGGCAGCAGCACTATCAGGCCTATCGCAATGAGTTGGCCAGCCTGCAAGGGCGGGGGCTGAGCGAGGCAGATAACGAGCAACTGCAGCGTCAGCTACGCGAGCGCCTGTTCAACAGTGAAGACCGACACCGTGTGGAAACCTATGACGCCATCGCCGCGAAGCAACCGGAGCTGCTCGACCCCTGACGGTTGCCGCCCATGAGTGAGCGCCTGCTGCTGGCCCAGCAGCGCCGAGGCTATCGCTCGCTGCGTTTCGCTACCGAGCTGGAGGCGGGTTTTGCCGAGCATCGGGTGCAGCGCATTCGTCGGCGCCTGCCGCTGATCGCCCCCATCGCAGCGTTGTTTCAGTTGATTTATGCGCTGCTGGATTTTCTGCTCATGCCGCTGCCGGTCAGCCTGTCGGTGCTACCGCTGCGTATGCTTGCGCTGGCGGTGTTGGCGCTGTCCTTTTTCTACTGCCGCCGGGTCGAGGCACCGCCTGCCAGGGTGCCATTGGTCTATGCCGCGGCCTACTGGGTCAACGGCGTCAGTGTCGCGTTGATCGTACACCTCTGCTGGCAGCAGGGCGTGGCGATGCCCTACGACGGCCTATTCCTTATCCTGTTGTTCGGTTACGCCCTGCTCGGGCTGTCGTTTCGTGCGATCAGCCTGTGTAGCTGGAGCTTCTGCCTGCTGTTCATTGGCGTCGGCGTGCTGTTCGGTGAAACCGGTGGCGCGCTGGCTTATCAGGGCCTGTTTCTGTTCTGCGCCAACCTGATCGGCAGCGTCGGCGCCTATATGCAGGAGCATGGTCAGCGTGGTGCCTGGTTGAACCTGCGCCTGCTCGATCTGGCGCGCCAGCGCGCCGAAGCCGATGACGCGCGCAAGCTGCGCCTGCTCGCAGCGGCCAGTCACGATCTGCGCCAGCCGCTCAACGCAATGGGGTTGTACGCCGAACATCTGGTGGAACAGGGCGGTGACCTGCAGACCCGGCGCATCAGCTCGCGCCTGGCCGCGTCGGTGGAGCAGTTGGGACGCCTGCTGCAATCGCTGCTCGACTACACCCGTCTGACCTTGCCCGGTGGTGTGCAGGCCAGCTCGCATGCGTTTGCCCTGCGCCCCTTGCTCGAGCGGCTGATTGCCGAAGTGGCGCCAGAGGCGCAGCAACAAGAGTTGCAGCTTGAGCTGCACTGCGACGAGTGCGGGGTATACAGCGACCCGCTGCTGTTGGAGCGCCTGCTGCGCAACCTGCTGAACAATGCCCTGCTGCACGCACAGGCGCAGCACCTGAGGTTGAGCGCAGCGCCTGATGGCGACGAGATCGTGTTGGAGGTGGCCGATGATGGTCGCGGCCTCAGTGAGGCGGAGCAGGCCTTGGTGTTCGAGGAGTTTCGTCAACTGGACAATCCCGGGCGCAATGTCGAGCGCGGACTCGGTCTTGGTCTGGCCATCGTGCGGCAGCTGGCCGAGGTGCTGGAGCACCCCTTGCACCTGCATTCACAGCCGGGCGCGGGCGCACGCTTCGTCCTGCGTTTGCCGCTGGCCGAGGTACCTGTGGCAGCGCCGCGCGCCGATACTGGATTGACCTTGCAGGGGCGCGTGCTGCTACTCGAAGACGACCCAGCCGGGCGTGAAGCGCTGGCTGGCTTGCTGCGTCGCTGGGGCTGCGAGGTGCAGGCTTGCGCTGACCTAGCCAGTGCGCTGCAGGTATTGCGGGTCGATACACCGCAGTTGCTGATCAGTGACTACCGGCTGGCCGAGCAGGAGGACGGTCTGCAGGCCATCGAGCGCATGCGCGAGGCGGCCGGGCTGATGCTCCCGGCTCTACTGATCAGTGCTGACCTGAGCCCGGAGCTGCACGAGCGCTGCCTGCCCGCTCACGTCATCCCCTTGGGCAAACCGCTGTTGCCGGCGCGTTTGCGTCAAGTGCTGGCCACTCAGTTGCGAGCGCGCCAGGCCGTCAGTTGATCACAGCCAGCCACGCTGGCGGGCGGCACTGACACAGGCGGTGCGGGTATGCACGGCGAAGGTTTCGAACAGGGCCTTGAGGTGGGTCTTGACCGTGTCTTCGGCCAGGCCCAGCTGGCGGCTGATGGCTTTGTTCGGCAGACCCTCGGCCAGTAGCTGGAGAATCTCTAGCTGCCTCGGTGTCAGCGGTGAGGCGCTGCTCGGCGCCGGCAGGGTTTCACCCAGCAGGACGCGAGTCACCGCCTGACGCAGGGCATGGCCATCGGAGCTCTTGGGGATGAAACCGAGCGCGCCAGCCGCCAGGCTCGCCTGGGCATCCAGCGCCGAGTCACTGGCGCTGAGAATGGCCACCGGAGTGCTTTCGCCGCGCGCCAGCCAGCGCTGCAACAGCTCCAGGCCAGGCACGTCAGGCAGGCGCAGGTCGAGCAGGATCAGGTCATAGCTGTGTTGGCGCAGGCACTGCTCGGCTTCCGTGGCATTGTGCGCGGTGTGGATCTGCAGGTTCGCACTGAGCGGCGACAGGGCCAGGGACAGGCCATCGAGAAAAATGCGGTGATCGTCGACCAACAGCAGACGGAGATTGTCGGGCAGGGTAGTGCAGAGGGCAGTCATGATGTTCTCACGCGGCTTTTATTGTTGTTCTGCCGCGTGAGTTTAGCCAATGCAGTGGCCCGATTAGAAGCGGTAGCTGAGCGAGGCGCCAAGACCGTGTGCACTGTTCTTGTAACGTGCACTGTAGGTGCCTCGAGTGGCGCTGGCGTGGTTCACGTCCACCGACTCTTCCTGCAGGTAGGAATAGGCCACATCGATGGTCATGTCCTGATTCGGGCTCCAGCCGGCACCGACGCTGAAGATGGTGCGGTCACCGGACGGCACGCGTGGCGAGCGGTCGACGTTGTTGATCGGTGACTGGTCGATGGCGACACCGGTGCGCAGCGTCCATTGCGGGTTGACCTTGTACGACAGGCCGACCGCATGAGCCCAGGTGTCGTGCCAGTTCTGCTCCTCAACGATGGTGGCGAGGTTGGCCGGCAAGGTGGCGGAGTCGTTCTCCACGCGGATTTCCTTGAAGCGGCTCCAGCGCGTCCAGGTGCTGCCGACATGCAGTGTCAGCGCATCGGTCAGGTCGTGGGTAATGGACATGTCCACCGATTCGGGCGTGGTCAGGTCCAGGTTGGCGTCGTACTTGCCGGCGATGCCGGCCAGAGCGCCACTACCGGAAACGCGAGTATCACCTTCCAGCTCGTACTTCACCCGCGAATGATAGACCAAGCCGGCACGGGTCTGCGGGGTGAACTCGTAGAGCACGCCAACATTGAAGCCGACGGCGGTGTCGTCGCCCTTGACCCGCACCTTGCCATCGTTGTTGCCAGGGCTCAGCGGGTTGAGCACGGAGGAGCTGAGTTCGCCCTCGATATGGTTGAAGGTCGGGCCGAAGCCGACTGACAGCTTGTCGTTGAAGCGATAGCTCAGGGTCGGCTGGATCGTGATCACTCGTACATAGCTCTTGTCCGCGTGATACCGGCCTTGGAAATTACTCTCGTAGTCGGTCATCAGGCCGAAGGGCACGTAGATACCCAGACCGAAGGCGACCTTGTCGTCCAGCGGCTTGACGTAATAGCCCATGGGCACGCCGGTGGTCGGCACCATATCGCCGTCGTTACTGCCGGACAGCGTGAGCGGGCCCGCATTGGCGCTGGCGTGGCTAATATCGCTCTTGGCGTGAATCACCGCAGCACCAACGTAGACTTCGTCGCGCTTGAGGCGGGCCATGCCGGCCGGGTTGCCGAACACGGTGCTGGCATCGTCGGCCGACGATGAGCGTCCGGCGAAGGAGGTACCCATACCGGAAATGCTTTGTTCGTTGAGGGCGAAGCCGCTGGCGAAACCATGGCTCGAGGTGGCAGTGATGGCGACGGCAAGACCGGTCTTGAGAAGACGTTTGCTCACGGGGAAGCTCCTGTGGTGAGGCGAGGGGCGCACGCTACAGTTTTTCCTGACCCCTGCCAAGGCGCTGAAGTTCCCGAAATAGAGCGTATTGTCGGACAATTGGTTGGATACTGAATGGATTTTCTAAATTGTATTTTCTGACTGCCTGGTCAGGCCGCCTGGCTTGCGGGCTCAATGCAGCGTTGCCAGGTATCGAGAAAGTCATGTTGGCTCGCCTGCGGCTGAAAAACCTTGCGCCAAATTCGGCCCATGGCCAGCACGTCATCAGCGGCCGGCAGCTCGAGTTTTTCGCTTTCGATCATCAGCCAAGCAATGGCAGTGGCGTAACGCAGATTGACCGTCAGCTCCATGTGCGGCATTTCCAAGAATGCGTGCTGGCTGGCGAGGCCACGTACACGGCTGGCAAGATCTGGGTCGAAGGCCAGATGCTGGTCCCAGAGTATCTGGTGACGCTGTTCGCTGATGCGATACAAACCGTGGCCTTGCGGGGTGTCCAGCGCACTGCCCAGAGCTGACTGACAAGCCGCAGCCCCCAGCAGCAGCGCCTCGGCGGTGGCGCTATGGCGTTCGAGATAGAGCAGGGTAGGGCGGATCACATGCCGGCTGAGATCGCAGGCGGCAATTCCCATGGCATCCTCGCAAGGGTGCCGATAGGGCCGGGCGCGTGGCAGCTGTTTGCAGACCGATGAAAAACTATCTCGGCTTTGGCTTCCTGCGTCGCTCTACCTCCTGCATCCATGCAGTCGTGCGTTGGCAATCTTGCGTTAAAAACAGCCTCGTGTGCGAGCCCAGTCGAAATGCTCATTCACGCTTGTAAAATCGAGCGCGATTCCGACCGTTTCTCGGCTGTTTTTGCCTTGTCTTGCCTGCCTCGCTGACGTTTTTCAACGGTCTGGGCTTTTCGTTAAAGGCCCCACCGGGAGCGGGGTTAGCCGCTCATTCTCAAGTCTAGTGTGATATTTCAGCTATAAAGGGCTGTTTTTAAATTGATTCCGGATTTGAGTTATTGGGCATATTTCGATTGGTGCTTAAAACCCTCGATCAATCACCCGTGGCTACCGGGCGCGTCGGATCGGTGATCCACTCGCTCCAGGAGCCTGCGTAGAGCGGCGCCAATGGATAACCGGCGAGGCTCATGGCGAACAGGTTGTGACAGGCTGTGACCCCGGAGCCGCAGTAAGCCACCAGATTTTCCATCGGGCGTTCGCCGCGCAGCTCGTCGAAACGCTCGCGCAATACCGCTGCCGGAAGGAAGCGACCATCCTTACCCAAGTTGTCGGTGAATACGGCGCATTGTGCGCCGGGAATATGCCCGGCGACCGGGTCGAGCGGCTCGACCTCGCCGCGAAAGCGCGGCAGTGCCCGCGCGTCGAGCAGGGTCAGCTCCGGGTTGCCCAAGTGCTGGGCCAGGTGATCGGCAGTCAGCAGCAGGCTGCTGTCGGGTTGCGCGGAGAAATCGCCCGGGGTGTTGTTAGGTGGCGTGGTGGTCAGTTCCTGTCCTGCTTCACGCCAGGCTTTCAGGCCCCCATCGAGCAGGTACAAACCATCACGCTTGCCCAGCCACAGCAGCAACCACCAGGCGCGTGCGGCGAAGGCACCGGGACCGTCGTCATACAGCACGACCTGGCTATTCGCCCGCAGAGCGCAGCTGCGCAGGCGTTCGACCAGATAACTCGGGTCGGGGAGCGGGTGGCGACCGGTTACGCCCTTGACCACTGGGGCAGACAGGTCCTGCTCCAGGTCGAGAAAGTGCGCGCCCGGGATATGCCCATCGACGTAGCTGCGGCGCCCATAGGCTGGGTCTTCGAGGGCGAAGCGGCAGTCCAGTACCAGCAGGTCGTTTTGGCCTAGACGCTGTTGAAGGTGTTCCGCACTGATCAGTTGAGCGAGTGGCATGCAGCCTCCTGTTTCGTAGCAGGGTTTGCGGCATCATACCGCCTGGCCCTCTATTGGGCCTCTGCGAAGAAAAGCCTTCTCACACTCATTTGGGAAAGCTGTAACGCCAGCGCTGAGGCCGATTCAATCATGGGTGATCGATGTTCGTGCGCTGAATGCAATTATTTGGTGCGTTATTGGGTGGGGATGATTACGCGATAGAGGCTTTACAATCTTTATTTGCAGTGTGCGCACTAAAAAGTTTCATAAAGGCGACATTTTGATCTGTTTTGGTGCTTTGCTGCCTGCTAGAGTGCCGGCCACTTTGTCTTTGTGGTGTCGAGGTGCCGCATGTCGTTGTCCGTCGATTCTTTCCTGGCGCGCCTGAAGCAGCGCGACCCCGATCAGCCGGAATTCCACCAGGCGGTGGAAGAGGTGGTGCGCAGCCTGTGGCCCTTCCTCGAGGCCAACCCGCGCTACCGCGATGCCGGCATTCTCGAGCGCATGGTCGAGCCGGAACGGGCCATTCTGTTTCGCGTGCCCTGGGTCGATGATCGTGGCCAGGTACAGGTCAATCGCGGTTACCGCATCCAGATGAGCAGCGCCATCGGCCCCTACAAGGGCGGCTTGCGTTTCCACCCCTCGGTGAACCTCGGTGTACTCAAGTTTCTCGCCTTCGAGCAGGTATTCAAGAACTCCCTGACCTCGCTGCCCATGGGCGGTGGCAAGGGTGGTTCGGACTTCGACCCCAAGGGCAAGAGCGAAGGCGAGGTGATGCGTTTCTGCCAGTCGTTCATGACCGAACTGTACCGTCACATCGGCGCCGATCTGGACGTACCGGCCGGTGACATCGGCGTCGGCGGTCGCGAGATTGGTTACCTGTTCGGTCAGTACAAGCGTCTGTCCAACCAGTTCACCTCGGTACTGACTGGCAAGGGTCTGAGTTATGGCGGCAGCCTGATCCGCCCGGAGGCCACCGGTTACGGCTGCGTCTACTTCGCCCAGGAGATGCTCAAGCGCATCGGCCGGGGTTTCGAGGGCCAGCGCGTGGCCGTTTCCGGCTCCGGCAACGTCGCCCAGTACGCGGCGCAGAAGATCATGGAGCTGGGCGGACGGGTGATCTCGCTGTCCGACTCCGAAGGCACGCTGCATGCCGAGGGCGGCCTCAACGACGAACAGTGGCAGTACCTGATGGAGCTGAAGAACGTGCGTCGTGGTCGTCTGCGCGAGATGGCCGAGCACTATGGTCTGCAGTTTCTCGCCGGGCAGCGTCCGTGGGGGCTGGCCTGCGATATCGCCTTGCCTTGCGCGACGCAGAACGAACTGGACGCTGAGGATGCTCGCACGCTGCTGAAGAACGGCTGCATCTGCGTGGCTGAAGGCGCCAACATGCCTTCCACCCTGGAAGCGGTGGACCTGTTCGTCGAGGCCGGTATCTGCTACGCACCGGGCAAGGCGTCCAACGCCGGTGGCGTGGCCACCAGCGGCCTGGAAATGAGCCAGAACGCCATGCGCCTGCACTGGAGCGCCGGCGAGGTGGACGAGCGTCTGCACGGCATCATGCAGAACATTCACCATGCCTGCGTGCATCACGGTGAAGAGAATGGCCGCATCAACTACGTCAAGGGCGCCAACATCGCTGGCTTCGTCAAGGTCGCCGATGCGATGCTGGCGCAAGGCGTGGTCTGAGCCCATCGCAGTAGACTCGAGGCTCCGCGTGAGAACGCGGAGCCTCGTCGTTTCTGGCGGGGCTGTGTTGCCCGGCCGATTCAGGCATGCTGCCTGCCCTCTCGCTCGCAACACAGGTCCTCGCCTTCTATGAAACGCTTCGTTCTGCTCGATACCGCTCCTATCCCGGGTACGGATGGCGCGCTCAACCTGTTCGAATACGGCGAAGATTTCGTGATCAAGATTGCCGGCGGCGATGGCGGGCAACTGATGAATACGCGCATGCACGGTTCGGAAGACGCCCTGGCCGCGATTCCCTGCAAGCAGATCGCCGGTCGTCCACAGGCGCGGGTGCTGATCGGTGGTCTGGGCATGGGCTTCACCCTGGCCTCGGCACTCCAACACCTGGGCGCGGATGCCGAGGTGGCGGTGGCCGAGTTGGTGCCAGGGGTGGTCGAGTGGAATCGTGGCCCGTTGGGGGCGAAGTCCGGTTATCCGTTGAATGACCCGCGTGCAGTGATCATTCAGGAGGACGTCGCCAAGGTGCTGCAGGCCGCCGAGCAGTGCTACGACGCGATCATGCTGGACGTCGACAACGGCCCGGAGGGTCTGACTCAGAAGGGCAATGACTGGCTGTACAGCATGGACGGCCTGCGTCAGTGCGCCAGGGCACTGAGGCCCAAGGGCATGCTGGCGGTGTGGTCATCCAGCGCCGACCGGGCGTTCTTGGAGAAGGTGCGTAAGGCCGGCTTCAAGGGCGAAGCGGTGCAGGTATATGCCCACGGCAATCGGGGCACGCGGCACACCATCTGGATTGCTCAGAAGGTCTGAGCCTGCAGCCTTTCGATTTGCCTTGCAGTAGGTCGGGCCGGGCGGCGATCCGCTTCAGCCCACCAACTTGGCGCACCACCGCGAATGATCACTCCGCCTTTTTGCTGTCATTCGCTGGTGGAGTCTCGCCCTTAGTGAATCTGCAGTTTGCCGATGCGATCGTTGTCCAGACTGCCGAAGTACAGGTAGTCGCCTACCGGCTTCACCGAGGTGACCATGCGTAGGTGTGTGCCACTGGTGTCATGCAGGCTGCGGACGATCTCGCCGTTCTCGTTGAGGGCGATGGCGAAGCCGTAAGGGATCGCTTTCGGCCACAGCGCGCGCGGCAGTTTGGCTAGTTGCGCCTTGAGCCAGGGGTGGCGATGAAGGAAGTCGGCATCGGCCTTGCGCGGGGTCGGCAGGGCCACCCAGAAGGTGCCGTTGCGGTCGCCCTGCAGGTTGTCCGGCAGGCCCGGCAGGTTGTCGATGAAGATGTCGTGCTGGCCGGCCTTGTCGCCCTTGAGCCAGTAGCGGGTGATGCGATAGCGATAGGTTTCGTTGACCAGCACGAAGTCCTCGTTCGCCGACAGCGCCACGCCGTTGGCGAAGTACAGGTCTTTCAGCAGTACACGGGTCTCGCCGCTGGCCGGGTTGTAGCTGAGCAGGCGGCCGTGAGGGCGTGCCTCGAGCAGATCGAGCAGGTAGTCCGGCTGTTCGAAGCGCGAGGAGGCGTCGCTGAAGTAGATGGTGCCGTCGCTGGCGATGTCCAGGTCATCGGTGAAGGCGAAACGCAGACCTTCAGCCTCGGTGGTCAGCACCTTGATCGCGCCCTGCGGGTCGATGCTCAGCAGGCCCTTGTAGGCATCGGCGACGATCAGATTGCCGCTGGCATCGAAGTTCATGCCCAGCGGGCGGCCGCCGGTGTCGGCGAAGGTTTCCAGGCTGTCGTCTTCCAGCACGCGAACGATGCGGCCATCATGCAGGCCGGCGTACACCCGGCCCTGGCTGTCGACGGCGGTGTCTTCCGGGCCATGCACCTGGCCGCGCGCCAGCAGCTCGGCTTTCATCAGGGTGTCGTTGGGCTCCAGTGTTCCAGTCATCGCCGGGGCGGGCGCGGCATCCCAGGGCAGCGGATCGATCGGGCTGGGCGTCAGGGCCAGGTAACTGGCCGCTGCGGCCAGCAGCATGACGACCAGGGCAAGCAGTTTCTTCAGCATTGTTGTTCTTCCGTTTCGGAGGTGGTGCGCGGCACAGATTACACAGTTCCCGTCATCGGCGGCAGGCTGCTGCCCCGTGCGCTGGCCTGGGCATATATACTGCGCGGCATTCTAGACGGGAGAGCCGCGTGGCTAACGACATTCACTGGATTCTCGACGACGCCAGCCTGGCCGAGCATTGCGCCGCCTGGCAGGCGCAGCCCTTCGTCGCGTTGGACACCGAGTTCATGCGCGTCGACACCTTCTATCCCATCGCCGGTTTGCTGCAGGTCAGCGCTGGCGACGGCGCCTACCTGATCGACCCCTTGCGCATCAGCGACTGGCGGCCGTTCGCCGCGCTGCTTGAGTCGCCTACAGTGGTCAAGGTGCTGCATTCATGCAGTGAAGACCTGGAGGTCTTTCTACGCCTGACCGGCAGCCTGCCGACGCCGCTGTTCGACACGCAACTGGCCGCCGGTTATCTGAATCTCGGTTTCTCCATGGGCTACTCGCGCCTGGTGCAGGCCTTGCTGGATATCGAGCTGCCCAAGGGCGAGACCCGCTCCGATTGGCTGCAGCGGCCGCTGTCTGAGCTGCAGGTGCGCTACGCCGCCGAGGACGTGCTGCATCTCGTTGAGGTGTACCGCGCCCTGATGGCCCGCCTGGCGCCGCAGAAGGTCGAGTGGATTCTGGAGGACGGTGCCGAACTGGTCGCCAATCTTGGTCGTGAGATCGCCCCGGAAGACGCCTGGCGCGAGGCCAAGCTGGCGTGGAAACTGTCGCGTCAACAGCAGGCCGTGCTGCGCGCACTGTGCGCCTGGCGCGAGCGCGAGGCGCGGGCCCGCAACCAGCCGCGTAATCGCGTGCTGCGCGAGCATTCGCTGTGGCCGCTGGCGCGTACCCAGCCGGATAACCTGGTGACGCTGGCGCGCATCGAGGACATGCACCCGAAAACCGTGCGTCAGGACGGAGAGACACTGCTGCAGCTGATTCGTGATGCCGCTGCGCTGCCGCCCGAGCAGTGGCCCGAAGCCTTGCCCGAGCCGCTGCCCATCGAAGCCTCTGCGCTGCTGAAGAAATTGCGTGTCATCGGTCAGCAAGAAGGTGAGCGCCTTGACATCGTCCCTGAGCTGATGCTGCGCAAGAAAACCCTGGAAGCCCTGTTGAAAACCGGCTTCCCCCATGGCCCGTACCAATTGCCCGACTCCCTGCGCGGCTGGCGCCGGGAGCTGATGGGCCAGGCGCTATTGGATTGCCTGGCCGCCGAAGGAGAATCCGCGTGAAACGCATCTGTTCCATCTACAAGAGTTCGCGCAAGAACGAGATGTACCTTTACGTACTCAAGGCCGATGCTCTGGCGCGTGTACCGGAAGGGCTGCTCAGCGTCTTCGGCCCACCCGCGCATGCCTTCGACCTGGTGCTCAGCCCCGAGCGTCAGTTGGCCCGCGAGGACATCGCCCAGGTGCTGGAGAACCTCGAGAAGCAGGGCTATCACCTCCAGATGCCGCCGCCCGAGGAAGAGTACATCGAGCACCTGCCTGACGAACTGCTGCGCCGTAACGACCCGGTGTGACCGATGCGCCTGTTGATCGCCGAAGAGGAGCATGCGTTCTACGCCGAGCGTATCCGTAGCGCCTGCCCCGACCTGCAGTTGGTCGCCAGTGCGCAGCTCGAATCGCTGCGTGAGCATGCCGGCGAGTGCGACCTGTGGCTGGGGCAACCCGACCTGCTCGCACCGCTGTTGCGCGACGGCACGCGGCCGCAGTGGTTGCAATCGACCTGGGCCGGCATCACGCCGCTGTTGGCGGAAGGATTGCCGCGTGATTACCGCCTGACCCGTGCGGTCGGCATCTTCGGACAGGTAATGGCCGAATACGTGCTTGGCCATATGCTGGCCCACGAGCGGCGCCTGTTCGCCCGCCTGGCGGCGCAGGTCGAGCAGCATTGGGATCACAGCCTGCCACGTAGCCTGCGCGGGCGCCGCGTGCTGGTGGTCGGTTGCGGTGATATCGGTCTGGCCGTGGCCGGCTTTCTTCAGCCCTTTGGGGTGGAACTGCGTGGCGTTGCCAGCCAGGCGCGTGAGCAGATGCCGTTTTTCGAGGTCGCGGCCATGGATCGACTGGCGCAGTTGGTCGCCTGGGCCGACTACGTGGTCAACCTGCTGCCGGATACGCCGGCCACGCGCGATCTGTACGATGCCCGGCTGCTCGCCCATTTCCGCCCAGAAGCGGTGCTGATCAATGCCGGGCGCGGCGTTGCCGTGGTCGATGCTGACCTGGTGACCGCACTGGAGCAGAACCAGTTGGCCGCAGCCGTGATCGACGTCTGCCGTGAAGAACCTTTGCCGCCAGGCCATCCGTTTTGGACGACGCCGCGTTTGCTACTCACCGGCCACAGCTCTGCGCCCACCGATCCGGCGTTGATGGGCGAGTTGTTCATCGACAACCTGGCGCGTTGGCAAGCCGGACAGCCGTTACAGGGTGAAGTGGATTTCGCCCGCGGTTATTGAGCATCCAGTTGGTGTGCATGGCGCACCCCATGGGCGGCTGCCCATGGCCCGCCGTTCGGCATGCGCCGCTTGGCCGGGGCGGATGCCCAAGCTAGACTGCCGCGCTTTTTACGCTTGAGTCCATACTGCTGCCATGGCTGCCGACCTCGAACCCTTCTGGAAACGCAAGACACTCGCCCAGCTCGATCCGCGCGAGTGGGAGTTGCTGTGCGACGGTTGCGGCCTGTGCTGCCTGCAGAAGCTCGAGGACGAAGACGACGGTGCTGTCTACTACACGCGCATCGCCTGCAAGCTGTTGGACCTGCAAACCTGCCGTTGCAGCGATTACCCCAATCGGGTCAAGCACGTGCCTGACTGCATTCAGCTCACCCCGGCGCAGGCCGATCAGTTCCGCTGGCTGCCGCCCACCTGTGGCTATCGCCTGGTCAGCGAAGGCAAGGACCTGCCGCACTGGCATCACCTGGTCTGCGGCGACCCGGACGCGGTGCACGCCGAGCGCATTTCCCAATCAGGACGTATGCTCAGTGAGAACAGCGTGGCCGAAGACGACTGGGAAGATCATCTGATTTTTCGCGCAGGTTGATTGCCACGCGGCTTCGTGGCAATTCTGTTTGCCGTCCATGGAATTTGCCCTGTGGCGCAGCTGTCATATGCCGCCACGTTCAGCATCAGGAGTTCGCTCGATGTCCCTTCGCTTGCCGTTGTACTCGTTTTTGCTGCTTCTGAGTCTGCCGGCCTTCGCCGCCACGCAGAAGGTCGATCTGGATTACCGCGTGCGCTTCTTGCCGGAGAGCAATCAGGCTGAAGTCAGCATCACCCTGGAGAAGGGCGAGCGCGTGCGCAGTCTTGACTTCAACCTCGGCGAAGACGGCCGTTTCAGCGACTTCAAGGCCGACGGCCAGTGGTCGCAGGAGCAGGCCGGGCGCGGCAAATGGCAGCCGGGGGAGGGCAGGAGCGTTTTGAGCTACCGCGTGCTGATCGACAACGAGCGCAAGCCCGGTCGCTACGACGCCCGGCTGACCCAGGACTGGGCGCTGTTTCGCGGTGACGACCTGGTGCCGGCGGCCAAGCTCGATCAGAAGGACAAGACCGATCTGGTGGCGCGCCTGCAGTTCGATCTGCCCAAGGGCTGGAAAAGTGTGGAGACCGGCTGGCCGCGTATCGGCAAGAACCGTTTCCGCATCGACAACCCGCAGCGCAAGTTCGACCGCCCGACCGGCTGGATGCTCGCCGGCAAGCTCGGCACCCGTCGCACCCGTCTGGGCGACACCGAAGTCGCCATCTCTGCGCCCATCGGCGAGGGCATGCGGCGCATGGACATCATGACCTTCCTCACCTTCGTCTGGCCGCAGATGCAGCAGGTGTTCCCGCGCGATCCGGACAAACTGCTGATCGTTGGCGCTGGCGACCCGATGTGGCGCGGCGGCCTGTCAGCGGCCAACTCCTACTTCATGCATGCTGATCGGCCGCTGGTCAGCGAGAACGGCACCAGCTCCCTGGTGCACGAGCTGGTACACGTGTTCGGCCGTATCTATGGCCGCGAGCGCAGCGACTGGATCGCCGAAGGTCTTGCCGAGTATTACGCCATCGAGTTGATGCGCCGTGCCGGCGGCATCAGCGAGGACCGCTATCAGAAAATCCGCGAGCAGCTGATTCGCTGGAGCAAACCGGTCAACAGCCTGCGTACCGACAACGCCAGTGGCCCGGTCACGGCGCGTGCGGTGTTGCTGTTGCAGGAGCTGGATCGCGAGATTCGGCAGAAGACCAAGGAAAAGGGCAATCTGTCGCTCGATGACGTCACCCGTGGCCTGATGCGCCTGGACAAGGTCAGCACCAAGGATTTCATCGACATCACCGAGAACGTCATCGGCGGTCCGTCGAAGACCCTGGACACGCGTTTGCTGCGTTGAGCGTTAGCGCTTCGTGGTCAGAACAGGGGGCCGGAGCGGGTGTTGTTACCCTTGGCCAGGCGGTCGTAGAGCACCACGTTGACCGTCGCGGCCAGGTTCATGCAGCCCTGGGTCGGGATGTACACCACTTCGGCGCCACACCAGTCGAGAATCTCCTGCTGCAGTGAGCCGTCCTCCGGGCCGAAGATGTAAAGCGCCCGGTCGGGATGGGTATAGGCGGGCAGGGCGCGGGCATCATCGACCAGTTCCACCGCTACCGGGGTGCAGCCCAGCGGCAGGATCTTGCGCAGATCGTCGATATTGATCAGCGGGATATCCTGGTGAACCTTCTTGGTATCGGTGATGAAATCCTTGGCGCGGTCATAGCGGGTTCCGGTGTAGAACACCGAACTGACGCCATAACAGCCTGCCGCACGCATGATGGAACCGACGTTTTCCGGGGATTTCGGATTGAACAGGCCGATGCAGGCGTATCTCTTGTTGGCCACGGTGGCACTCGCAAAAGCGCCGATTATACGGTGCCGAGTGCCACGCCCTAGTCCTTTTTCAGCAGGCTGGCCAGATCGCCGAAGGCCTTGTAGGTCGATTTGGCGGCCTGAGGGCTGGCGGTGGAGCCTTCGGCGAAGTACTGCTGGTCGGTGTAGCGCGAGTGTTCGTTGTCGTGACAGAACAGGCACAGCAGCTCCCAGTTGGAACCATCGGCCGGGTTGTTGTGGTGGTTGTGGTCGCGGTGGTGCACGGTCAGTTCGCTCAGGCGCTTGCCAGAGAACTCACGGGCGCAGCGGCCGCAGACGTGGGGGTACATTTTCAGCGCTTTCTGCCGGTAGCCTTCTTCGGCCTGGGCGGACAGATAATAGGGGTTGTTGCTGGTGCTCATGGCGGAACCTGTTATCGAAGGTGAACGCTTGTCTGGATATGTTGCCAGAATAGAACGAAAGCCAGCTGCACAGGAGAAATGTCATGCGCTTGCCTCTGTTCGCCGTGATGATTCTGGCCTCCAGCCTCGGCAGTCTGGCCTGGGCTCAGGAGCCGATACGCATGCCGTCCGCCCCTGGGGCGGGCGCGCCGGGCACCGCCACGCCGCAGCCATACGGCCAGCCTTCCACGCCCAGTACGATCAAGCGCCAGGGATCGGCGCCCCTTTTACCGCCGCCCCAGGGACAAACGCCCCCAGGGACTGCGCCGAAATCCACCGGTGACCAGCCGATTCCGCAACTGGATGAGCAACTGCGCCGCAACAGCCAGGGGCTGGATGGGCAACGCAAGCAGGACTGATCATCGTTTTTTGTAGGAGCGGCTTCAGCCGCGATGCTTGGTGTCTCGCTGCTGAAGCGCAATGCCGCCCAACCGCTCCTAAGGGTGTGGTATCCCGAGCACACGGAACAGAAACGCGTACTCCAGCGCCACATCCTTTATGCCCTGATAACGCCCACTCATGCCGCCATGGCCGGCGCCGAGATCGGTCTTGAGTAGCAGCAGGTTGTCGTCGGTCTTGTCGCGACGCAGTTTCGCCACCCATTTGGCTGCTTCCCAGTACTGCACGCGGCTGTCGTTGTAACCGGCGACGGCGAGGATGGGCGGGTAGGCCTGGGCGCGGACGTTCTCGTAAGGTGCGTACGCCTTGATGCGCTCGAAGACCTCGGGCTGATTCGGATCGCCCCATTCGTCGTACTCGGTCACGGTCAGCGGCAGGTCCGGGTTGAGCATGGTGTTGAGCACATCGACGAACGGCACTTCGGCGATGGCGGCGGCGAATAGCTCGGGGCGCTGGTTGAGTACGGCGCCAATCAGCAGACCGCCTGCGCTGCCGCCGCTGATCGCCAGTTGCGAAGTGATGGTCAGGCCCTCGGCGACCAGGCGCTCGGCACTGGCGATGAAATCGTCGAAGGTGTTCTGTTTGTGCTCTAGCTTGCCGGCGCGGTACCAGGCTTCGCCCATCTCGCCGCCGCCGCGTATGTGCGCGATGGCGAAGACGAAACCGCGCTCCAGCAGGCTCAGGCGCGCGTGGGAGAACCAGGGGTCGAGGCTCGCCCCGTAGGCGCCGTAACCATAGAGATAGAGCGGTGCCGGTTTGCCGGCGGCGAACACCTCGCGGCGCGCTACCAGGCTGATCGGGATCTGCGTACCGTCGGCCGCGCTGGCCCAGAGACGGCGACTTTCATAGGCGTCGGCATCGAACGGGCCTTCTACCGGCGTCTGCTTGAGTACCTGCTGTTCACCCGTTGCCAGCTCCAGCTGACGTACCTGTGCGGGACGGTTCAGTGCTTCGTAGCGCAGGCGGATTACCGGGCTGTGAAACTCCAGGCTGTCCTGTACGTAGAGGCTGTAGGCCGCATCCGGCAGTTGTACGCGATAGGGCGCCAGTCCCCGCGGCTGTACTTCGAGGATCGGCAAGCCGCCTTCACGGAGGGCGAGGGTAAGCGCACGTTGGTTCAGGGTGGCGCCTTCGAGCATCACCTGCGGGTCGTGAGCGCGAATCTGTTGCCAGTGCGGGCGCTGCGGCTTGTCCTCAGTGGCGCGGTAGAGCGCGAAGTTGATGCCACTCTGGTTGCTGCGGATCAACCAGCACCACTGGCCGTCCAGCATGCCGTGGTCGACGTCATATTCATGGTCTTCTTCGCGCGGGGCCAGGCAGCTGAAGTTGCCCTGCGGCTGTTGCGCATCCAGCACCCAGACTTCGCTGGTGGTCTTGCTGCCCAGTTGCAGAATCAGCTGGCGCTCGGAGCTGGAGCGGTAGCAGTGCAAGAAGAAGCGGCCATCCATTTCCTCGAATACGGCTTGCGCGGCGGCGTCGCCCAGGCGGTGACGGTACAGCTTGTAGGGGCGATGGGTCTCGTCCAGTTCGGTAAAGAACAGCGTCTGGCTGTCATTGGCCCAGGTCATGCTGCCGTCGCAGTCGTCGAAGGGCAGTTCGCTGATTTCGCCGCTGGCGAGTTCCTTGACGAACAGGCGGTAGATCTCGTCGCCGCTGCTGTCGAGGCTGTAGGCCAGGAGCTGCTGGTCGGGGCTGATGCTGAAAGCACCGACGGAAAGAAAGCCGCCGTCGGCCAGCGCGTTGGGATCGAGCAGCAGCGTTTCGCTGGCACTGTCGACCTGCAGCGTACCGTCGGCAGGACGGCGGCAGCGATAGTGCCGTGGATACTCATCACCGGCCGTGGTGCGCTGGTAGTAGAGATAGTCGCCCCAGGGCGTCGGCAGTGACAGGTCAGTCTCGCGAATGCGCCCCTTGATCTCCTCGAACAGTTGCTCGCGCAGAGCTCGTTGCGGCTCCAGCACGGCATCCAGATAAGCGTTTTCTGCCTGCAGGTGCGCCAGGACCTCATCGCTGTCGCGGTTTTCCAGCCAGCGATAGGGATCTTTGCCGGCTTCCTGGCGGGCGATGGGGGCAGAGGACATGGCGTAGCTCCAGAGAACGAGAGGGCGACGGCGGGGGCGCCGCATTGGGCAAAAGCCGTTATCATAAGCGCCCCTTTGCCAGACCTGCCACGCCGGCGCCTGCTTATGATGAATGAAAACGACTACCTCATGGCCTGGGCGGCCTACGGGATTGCTGCCCTGGGTTGCCTGTTGGTGTGGATGCGCCTGACCAGCTGGATGTGGCGCTACCTGCGCGAGCCGCTCGCCGTGCTGGTGGCCGTGTTGCTGTTCAGCCCTACCATTGTCGACCCGACGCGCGAGCTGTTCGCGCCGGCTCTTGCGGTCACCGCCATGGACGTGTTGCTCAAGGTCGGCAACAACGCCTGGCGTGCTGTCGCCGATCTCGCGCTCTACAGTCTCATTGCGCTGGCCGTATACCTGCTGTTCGTCGCCGTGCGCTGGCCCATCGAGCGCTGGTGGAAGGGGCGCAAGGGCGAGCAGGTGGCCGAGGTCGACGAAGACCCGCGTACCTTGCGCGAACGCATGGAGGAAGACGGCGACCTGCCAGCACGCGATTACGGGCGTGATCGTTCGGGTCGCATGGAACCGCGTATTTGATCTGACCCCTTGCGCCTGTCGGCCCAGGCGTTCAGCATGATGGCCTTGTGCAAGGGAGGCCCGATGGATTGCGTGTTTTGCGCCATTGCCGAGCAACGGCTACCCGCTCATCGCCTTTATGAGGACGATGATTTCATCGTGCTGCTGGATATCTTCCCGATGCGGCCGGCCCATGTGTTGATCGTCAGTCGTCTGCATGCACCGTTTCTGCGTGACTTGCCGCCGGCGGTGCGTGAGCGTCTGCTGATACTGGCCGATCGTATCGCCGCCGCGCTGCGCGAGGCCGGCTTTGGCAAGAACGGCATCAACCTGCTGATCAACGATGGTCCGGATTCCAATCAGCACGTGCCCCACCTTCATTTACACCTGATTCCACGCCAGCCAGGCGACCTGCCGGCGCTGCTCTGGCGATTGCTGGTGCGTTTTCTGCCAATGGGCCGCAAGCGAATCGAAGTGCGTCTGCAAGATGAAGCCGATCGTCTGCGTCTGATCCTCGGCAAGGAGAATTGATTCGATGTGCGAATTGCTCGGCATGAGCGCCAATGTACCCACCGATATCGTGTTCAGTTTCACCGGGCTGATGCAGCGTGGTGGCCGCACCGGCCCGCATCGCGACGGCTGGGGCATCGGCTTCTACGAAGGGCGCGGCCTGCGTCTGTTTCAGGACCCGCGGGCGAGCAGTGAGTCCGAGGTGGCGCAGTTGGTGCAGCGTTACCCGATCAAGAGCGAGGTGGTGATCGGGCACATTCGTCAGGCCAACGTCGGCAAGGTTTGCCTGGTCAACACTCATCCTTTCAGCCGTGAGCTGTGGGGGCGTAACTGGTGTTTCGCACACAACGGGCAACTGGCCGGCCTGCAGGGCTCCACCAGTTTCTACCGACCGATAGGCGAGACCGACAGCGAGGCAGCGTTCTGCGACCTGCTCAACCGCGTGCGCCGGGCCTTTCCCGAGCCGGTATCGGTGGAAATGCTGCTGCCGGTGCTGGTGGCGGCGTGTGCCAGCTACCGTCAGCTTGGCGTATTCAACTGCCTACTCAGCGATGGCGATTGGCTGTTCAGCTTCTGCTCGACCAAGCTGGCGCATATCACCCGGCGTGCGCCGTTCGGCCCCGCGCAACTCAAGGATGCCGACCTGAAGGTGGACTTTCAGTCGGAAACCACGCCCAACGACGTGGTGACGGTCATCGCCACCGAACCCCTGACCGACAACGAACAATGGTCGCTGTATCAGCCGGGCGAATGGCGCCTGTGGCGACGCGGCGAATGCATCACTCACGGCAAGGCCTGACCCCATGCTTAGAAGCTACCTGCGTCTGACGTTGTTCGCCTTCGGCCTGTTACCTGGCGTGCAGGTGCCGGGTTTCATCGATGACTACGCCAAGCGCGTCGAAGCCCATCGCTTGGAGTCGCAGCAAAGCCTCAAAGGCTTTCAGGAAACTGCGCGCAATTTCTTCAAGGGCGATATGGACGCACTGGTAGCGCACTATCGCGTGAGCGACGACCCGGTGATGCGCAGCGATGCCAAGAGCGTCGGTCACCTGGTGCAGCGCTCGGCCTTGCTCGAACGTGAATGGCAGGCCATGCAGGGCCCCTGGTACACCCAGGCCTGGCACCTGGCGACCGCTGCCGATCACGAGTTGTTCGAGGAAACCCTGCAGGCGTACCGCTATCAGGTGCTGTTCACCCCGGATGCAATTCTCTGGGGCGTGATCAGCGCCTTGCTGTTGGCCTGGTTGGTCGAGGTGCTGGTGGTGCTGTGCGGCTGGCTGTTCGGAGCGGGCCGCACCCGGCGAGCGCAGCAACGGCACTGGCACTGACGACAGGCGAGTGCCGGGCGTGTTTTGCGCTGATCCGGCGGTTGGTTGCCTGGGATCAAAAGCCACAAAAAGTGCACTGGTTCGCCTGGGCACGAGGCAGGGCGTGTTAATGTAATACGGCGTTACATTTATCTCTCTCTCGTGTTACTGGAGTTTCCATGTCGATCAAGGATTCGATCCTGGCAGCCGCGCTGGCTGCTGTCCTGCCATTCACCTGTGCCGCCTACGCCAACTACGAGACCGAGCCAGACAGCGCTGCGGTCAGCGAGGACGTCAGCGAGAGCGATGATTCGGCGCAGTACATCAGCCCGGAAGAATTCGTCGCCAGCCTGGAGTTCAAGAGCGGCCGCGTCGTCCTGGGCAATGATCTTGCCACCCTCAACCTGCCCGATTCGCTGGTGTTTCTCGACGGTGAGAATGCCCAGCGCCTGCTGGTCGACGCTTGGGGCAACCCGCCGGATGATGTCCCGCCGCTGGGCATGATCCTGCCGGCCGGCGTGTCGCCGCTGGCCGATGAATCCTGGGGTGTGACCGTCGAATATGAAGACAGTGGCTACGTGTCCGACGAGGACGCCGCTGACATCGACTATGGCGACATGCTCAAGGACATGCAGGCCGACATGCGCGAGGCCAACACCTGGCGTGAAGAGAACGGTTACGAGCCGGTACAACTGGTCGGCTGGGCCGCAGCGCCACGCTACGATGCCGAAGGCAAGAAGCTGCATTGGGCCAAGGAACTGAAGTTCGGTGAAAGTGAGACCAACACCCTGAACTACAACATCCGCGTGCTCGGCCGTAAGGGTGTGCTGGTGTTGAACTTCGTCGCCAACATGGACCAACTGGCGGAAATCGAAGCCAATGTACCGGCCGTATTGGCTGCGACCGATTTCAACCCCGGCCAGCGCTATGTCGAATTCGACCCAGACCTGGACACCGTAGCGGCCTATGGCCTGGGTGCGCTGGTGGCTGGTAAGGTAGCGGCCAAGACCGGTTTGCTGGCGCTGTTGCTGGTACTGCTGAAGAAGTTCTGGTTCATCCCGGTGGTGCTGGGCGGTTGGCTGTTCAAGCGCATCGGCCTGCGTAAGAAGGACGCTCCCAGCGAAGCGGCGAGTGCGTCGCAAGCGCCAGTAGCCAATGCCGAGAGCAAGCCGGAAGAGCCTCTGCAGACCCCGGCGCAGACGGTGATGGACCTGAACAAGCCAGACGATGCGGACAAGCGGTGAGTTTGAAGCGTGGTAGCGTCATTTGCAGGGATGCGTTACGCGGTACCTCAGTTGCCGTTGTACTGACGCTGAGCGCCGGTTGTGGCGAAGCGAATCGCTTCGCCGACGGCTGGGATCGTGGCGGTACGCTGCATGACGCGAGCATGCGTGAATGGGCCTTTGCCGTCGATGCCAATCGACTGGCCACCAGCGCCGATTTCGTCCGCGAGCGCATTCCCGATATGCCTGAGGAAGGGTTGCCGATTAGTAGCGCCCTGGTCGAGAAATGTCTGAGCGACATGTCGCTCCGTTCCGCCGTGGACTATCTCAAGGCGCACGAGAAACTGGACTACTGCTTCGACTACACCGAGAGGATGCTCGGTCGGTTGGCCCAGGAATATGCAAGCCAGGCGCCTGCCTCCGAATAGCGAAACGCCGCGAACCCTCTACAGGGTTCGCGGCGTTTTTCATTGCGGCTCGATGCCTTACTTGGACAGGTACTTCATGCCGTCTTCCAGACCCTGCAGGGTCAGCGGGTACATGCGATCTTCGATCAGCTCGCGCACCAGGCCCGTGGAGGCGGTGTAGTTCCAGGTGTCCTTGGGGTAGGGGTTGATCCAGATGATCTTCTTGAATTTCTCGGTGAAGCGCTTCATCCAGACGTAGCCGGCTTCCTCGTTCCAGTGCTCGACGCTGCCGCCGGCCTGGGTGATTTCGTAGGGCGCCATGGCCGCGTCGCCGACGAACACCACCTTGTAGTCGGCGCCGTACTTGTGCAGCAAGTCCAGGGTCGAGGTGCGCTCGCTGGTGCGGCGCATGTTGTTCTTCCACACGCTCTCGTAGATGAAGTTGTGGAAGTAGAAATATTCAAGATGCTTGAACTCGGTCTTGCAGGCTGAGAACAGCTCCTCGCAGACCTTGACGTGGGCGTCCATGGAGCCGCCGATATCCAGTAGCAGCAGGAGCTTGACCGTGTTGCGTCGCTCCGGGCGCATCTGGATATTGAGCAGGCCGCCATCTTTCGCCGTGTGGTCGATGGTGCCGTCCAGATCGAGCTCTTCGGCTGCGCCCTGGCGGGCGAACTTGCGCAGGCGGCGCAGCGCCACCTTGATATTGCGCGTGCCCAGCTCGACCTGGTCGTCGAGGTTCTTGTATTCACGCTGATCCCACACCTTGGCGGCCTTGCCCTGGCGCTTGCCGGCATCGCCAACACGAATGCCTTCCGGGTTGTAGCCGCCGGAGCCGAACGGGCTGGTGCCGCCCGTGCCGATCCACTTGTTGCCGCCTGCGTGCTTTTCCTTCTGTTCTTCGAGGCGTTTCTTGAACTCCTCGATCAGCTTGTCGAGGCCACCGAGGCTCTGGATCTGCGCCTTTTCCTCATCGCTCAGCAGGCGCTCGAATTCCTTGCGCAGCCATTCTTCGGGGATCATCGCCTCGATATGTTCGTTGAGGTTTTCCAGGCCCTTGAAGTAGGCGCCGAAGGCGCGATCGAACTTGTCGAAGTGACGTTCGTCTTTGACCAGGATCGCGCGCGCCAGGTAATAGAACTCGTCCATGTCGGCGAACACGACGTTGTGCTTGAGCGCGTTGATCAGGTCGAGCAACTCGCGCACCGACACCGGCACCTTGGCCGCGCGCATTTCGTTGAACAGGTTGAGCAGCATGTTATGCCCTCATGAAAGTCTGTGACTGCCTGTGGCCACTGCCCGCACCAGAGGAAGGGCGAGCTAGAGTCAGGCAAGGCGAGAGCAGGCGAGCAAGCGCAGTGTACTTTTGTACATGAGCATTGCGAGCCTGCTCTCAACGCAGCCTGGCCGACGCGCAGCCGCCCGATGTTTACCGCGAAGCGCGGCGGGTCATGAAGGCCAGGCGCTCGAGCAACTGCACATCTTGCTCGTTCTTCACCAGGGCGCCAGCCAGAGGCGGGATGGCCTTGGTCGGGTCGCGTTCGCGCAGCACGGCTTCGCCGATGTTGTCGGCCATCAGCAGCTTGAGCCAGTCCACCAGTTCGCTGGTCGAGGGCTTCTTCTTCAGGCCCGGTACTTTGCGCACGTCGAAGAACACGTCCAGCGCCTCGGCCACCAGCTCGCCGCTGATGTTGGGGTAGTGCACGTCGACGATCTTTTTCAGCGTGTCGCGATCAGGGAAGGCGATGTAGTGGAAGAAGCAGCGGCGCAGGAAGGCGTCCGGCAGTTCTTTCTCGTTGTTCGAGGTGATGATGATGATCGGGCGCTGCTTGGCCTTGATCGTCTCGTTGGTCTCGTAAACGTAGAACTCCATCTTGTCGAGTTCCTGCAACAGGTCGTTGGGGAACTCGATGTCGGCCTTGTCGATCTCGTCGATCAGCAGGATCACGCGCTCGTCGGCCTCGAACGCCTCCCACAGTTTGCCTTTCTTGATGTAGTTGCGAACGTCGTGAACCTTGTCGGAGTCGAGCTGCGAGTCGCGTAGGCGGCTGACAGCATCGTATTCATACAGGCCCTGGTGCGCTTTGGTGGTGGATTTGATGTGCCAGGTGATCAGCTTGGCGCCGAAGGCGTCGGCCAGTTGTTCGGCGAGCATGGTCTTGCCGGTACCCGGCTCACCCTTGACCAGCAGCGGGCGCTGCAGGGTGATGGCGGCGTTGACCGCGAGCTTGAGGTCGTCGGTGGCGACGTAGGACTGTGTGCCTTCGAACTTCATCGGAAAATCCTCGGAACGGTAACGCGCGGGGCCGGCCCGCAGCAGAAATTCAGAGCGCGACTATAACGCGCAGCTCAGGTGGCTGTGAACGCAGACGCAGTATTCAGTCACTGAATGGGCGGTCACCGCTGCTTATGACTACGGCTCAGCTGCCGTCCTGCTGGGGTGGTGGGCGCTCGTAGCGGGGTGTGAAGGCTTCGACGAACGCGTTGCGCAGGATGGCGATGAAGGCCTGGAATGCACTGGTCTGCTGGTCATGCACGCTGCCGCTGAGTTCGACGCGGGTAGCGAACTGGTCACGGCGCTGATTCTTCAACAGCGTCTCGCTGCCGCCGACGATGGCCTCCCAAAGCGAGCGCAGTACGCCTTTATCTTCGTCTTCGACGTCCTGCTCCCAGTCGAACACCTCGACATCGCGCAGCAGGGGTTTGATGTAGCCGTTGAGCTGAGCATTTTTGGCCTGCGCTTCGATCACCAGGTCGCCGTTGCCGCGTTTGAAGTCGAAGCGGCCGTAGGCGCGGGCGAAGTCGTTGAAGCGCGTCAGGTCGATGTCCTTCGCGCGCAGGCGCAGTTCGAAGTCCTCGAATTGCTCGAACGGGTCGAAGGTCGCCTCGGCTTCCAGTGGCGCGTGCTCCAGCAACAGCGCGCGACCTCCGAAGTGCGCGACGCGGTCGCCCGGCTCGTCACCGACATTGGTGAGGTTGTAGAGGCTGGCGTTGACCTGGTCAGCGCTCAGTTCCACCTGGGGGTCGGTGCTAAAGTTATGAAAGCTGATGCGGCCGTCGATCACCCGCAGTTCGTTGAGGGTGATGGGCAGCAGCTTGTTCAACTGATCGCGCCAGTCGGTGCCGGCACCGGTCTGGGTGGCCTGGTCGTTTTCGCCGCCATCGACGAAATTCAGTTGTGGGCGCTCGAAGAACACTTCCGCGACCACCGCGTGTTCCGACCACAGTGCCCGCCAGCTTACCGCCAGATCGATCAGCGGCGCGTCGAGCAGCGGCACGGGTACGTCGCCGCTGCTCTTGACGATGCGCAGGTCGTTGATGCGATAGGCGCCGCGCCACCAGGCCAGGTCGATATCAGCGATATGCCCGCGGTAGTCGCCCATGTCGGCGAGCTTGCCGTTGAGGTAGTCGCGGATCAACCAGGGCAGCGTAAGCTGCGCCGCCAGCAACAGCAGCAGTGCAACAAGCAGAGCCCTGAGGGGCCAGCTGTAGCGTCGTTTCATCGGACAGTCCATCGAGTGATCTATCTTCGATGGACTGCGTGCGCGGCATTCTGTTCGGCTGGACTGACGCTGCACCTGGGCATAGGCTGGTGCCCCTTATTCATCGTCCATCTGCTTAGGAAGGAATCATGAGCCGCATTTTCGCTGACAACTCCCAGGCCATCGGTAACACGCCGCTGGTGATGATCAATCGCCTGGGGCCGAAAGGTGTGACCATCCTCGCCAAGATCGAGGGGCGCAACCCGGCCTATTCGGTCAAGTGCCGCATCGGTGCCAGCATGATCTGGGATGCCGAGGAGCGCGGTGTGCTCAAGCCGGGCATGACCATCGTCGAACCGACCTCGGGCAACACCGGCATCGGCCTGGCCTTCGTCGCTGCTGCACGTGGCTACAAGCTGGTGCTGACCATGCCGGCCTCGATGAGCCTGGAGCGGCGCAAGGTGCTCAAGGCCCTTGGCGCCGAACTGGTACTGACCGAGCCGGCCAAGGGCATGAAGGGCGCCATCGAGAAGGCCAACGAACTGGCCGCCGCCAACCCTGACTATTACCTGCCGCAGCAGTTCGAGAACCCGGCCAACCCGTCCATCCACGAGAAGACCACCGGTCCGGAAATCTGGCGTGACACCGAAGGTGCCATCGACGTATTGGTCGCTGGCGTGGGGACTGGCGGCACCATCACCGGGGTTTCGCGTTACATCAAGCAGACCCAGGGCAAGCCGATCCTCTCGGTCGCGGTGGAGCCAGTGGGTTCGCCGGTAATCAGCCAGACCCTGGCGGGTGACGAGGTCAAGCCGGCCCCGCACAAGATCCAAGGCATCGGCGCCGGTTTCGTGCCGAAGAACCTCGATCTGGCGATGGTCGATCAGGTCGAGCAGGTCAATGACGACGACGCCAAGGCCATGGCCCTGCGCCTGATGCGTGAGGAGGGCATTCTCTGCGGTATCTCTTGCGGCGCTGCGATGGTGGCGGCGGTGCGTCTGGCGGAGAAACCGGAGATGCAGGGCAAGACCATCGTGGTAATCCTGCCGGACTCCGGGGAGCGCTACCTGTCGAGCATGCTGTTCAGCGATATGTTCACCGAGCAGGAGTTGCAGCAGTAAGAGTTGCCAGCTCTCGTGATCAAAGCCGCCTTCGGGCGGCTTTTTCGTAGAGCCTCGCGCAGCGGGATGGTTTCGCAGCGGGCTCGGTGCGCGCAGCGCCCCCTACGTTCTGGCAACGGCTGGCCTGACCACCAGCCACAGCGCCAACGCGATCAACACGCAGCCAGGTATGTAGGCCCAGCTCAGTGGCTCACCCAGCAGCAAAGCGCCCCATAGCACGCCGAATGGCGGGATGAGGAAGGTGGTGGTGCTGGCCTTGATCGGTCCGATATCGGCCAGCAAACGGAAATACAGCACGTAGGCGAACGCGGTGCAGACCAGGCCAAGGCCGGCCAGCGACAGCCACACCTCAATGCCGCCCCAGCTCGGCGGCGGTTGCAGCGCCAGGCTGCCGCCGAACAGCGGTAGCAGGAACAGGCTGGCACCCGCGAGGCTGGCGAAGGCAGTGAGGCGATTGTCCAGGCCGCCCTGTTGGCCGATCCAGCGCCGGGTAAGAAAGCCGGCAAAGCCGTAGCAGGTGGTGGCCACCAGGCAGGCGCCGGCACCGAGCAGCAGTTGCAGGTCGAAGGCCACCGGGCCGGTGCGAGTCAGCACCGCAACGCCAAGCAGACCGATAAATACGCCCGCCGCCTTGCTGCGGGTGATGCCCTCATGGAAAAACAGTGCGCCGATCAATACACCCATCAGCGGAGTGGTGGCGTTGAAGATCGCCGAGTAACCAGCCGGTAGGATCAATGCCGCCAGGCAATACATGGCTGAAGGCAGGCCGGCATTGATCACGCCTAAACCCAGGCAGATGCGAAATTTGCCGCGAAAGTCCCAGTCCGTGCGCAGCAGCAAAAGCAGTGCGAGCAGCCCCAGCGCGCCGAAGCTGGCGCGAAAGAACGCGGTCGGCATGCTTCCCAACACGGGGGCGGCAACGCGCATGAACAGGAAGCTGGCGCCCCAGATGGCGGCGAGCAGCAGCAGGCGGAGCAGGTCGGCGGTACGCAAGGCGGAGTATCCGGCTGGGTGGGGCCGAGAGTGTTGCCGCTGGGCGGGGTTCTGGCAATCCGCATTGCACTTTCGAATATGTGTGGCGGTGCTGCGCATGAGAATGTGGGAGCGGCTTTAGCCGCGATGAGCAATCCCGCAAGCTTTACCCGGTGATCTCTGATTGCATCCAGGCCAGTGTTGTCGGCTAAGCTCGGCTGATCACTGCAGATGAGGCATGCGTAATGGGGCAGCAATGGCCGGCTGGCGAGATCGCTCGACTGATCCTCGAGGGGTTCGATGATTACCGCGAGCATTTTCGCCAGATCACCGATGGCGCGCGCGTGCGCTTCGAGCAGGCGCAATGGCAGGAGGCGCAGCAGGCTTCGGCGGCGCGCATCAACCTCTACGAAGAGAAGGTCGCAGAAACCCGCGAGCACTTGTTGCAAGGGTTCGATGCTTCGCTGCTGGAAGTCGGCCAGTGGCCGCTGGTCAAGAGCGCCTATATCTCCCTGATCGACCTGCGCTTCGACGACGAACTGGCGGAGACCTGGTTCAACTCGATCTTCTGCAGCCTGTTCAGCCATGACCAGATCAGCGATGGCTGCATGTTCATCCACACCACGCGGCCGTCTCTACGCAACCAGCCCAGCGCGGCGCAGACGCGCAGCTACCGGCCTTCTGGCGAGCTGCACCTGGCACTGCAGACGATCTTCGACGATTACCGTTTCGATGCTCCTTACGAGGACCTGCCTCGCGACCTGCAGCGCCTGGAAGAGCAACTGCGCGCCAGCCTGCCGGACTGGGTTTGCAAGGACCCGCAGCTGTGCATCGAGCTGTTCTCCTCGGTGCTGTATCGCAACAAGGGCGCCTACCTGATCGGGCGCATCTACAACCGTGAGGAGCAGTGGCCGCTGGCGATCCCGCTGCTGCACCGCGAAGGGCTGGGTATCCAGGCCGATGCGGCGATCACTGACGAGGCGGAGGTGTCGATCATCTTCTCCTTCACCCGCAGCTACTTCATGGTGGACGTGGCCATCCCGGCCGAGTTCGTCGGCTTTCTCAAGCGCATCCTGCCAGGCAAGCACGTTGCTGAGCTGTACACTTCGATCGGCTTCTACAAGCACGGCAAGTCCGAGTTCTACCGGGCGCTAATCGGCCACCTGGCCAGTACCGATGACCGCTTCATCATGGCGCCCGGTGTGCGCGGCATGGTTATGAGCGTGTTCACCCTGCCGGGCTTCAATACCGTATTCAAGATCATCAAGGACCGTTTCGCCCATGCCAAGACGGTGGATCGCAACACGGTGATCGAGAAATACCGCCTGGTAAAAAGCGTGGATCGGGTAGGGCGCATGGCCGATACCCAGGAGTTCGCCGACTTCCGCTTTCCCAAGGCCAAGTTCGAGCCGGAGTGCCTGGCCGAGTTGCTGGAGGTGGCGCCGTCGACCGTGGTGGTGGAGGGTGACACTGTGCTGGTGCGCCACTGCTGGACCGAGCGACGCATGACGCCGCTCAACCTCTACCTGGAAAGTGCCAACGAGGCGCAGGTGCGTGAGGCGCTGGACGACTACGGTCTGGCCATCAAGCAGCTTGCTGCAGCCAATATCTTCCCTGGCGACATGCTGCTGAAGAACTTCGGTGTTACCCGTCATGGCCGCGTGGTGTTCTACGACTACGACGAGATCTGCTTTCTCACCGAGGTGAATTTCCGCCGCATCCCGCCGCCGCGCTTTCCCGAGGACGAGATGAGTTCCGAACCCTGGTATTCGGTGGGGCCGATGGACGTGTTCCCCGAAGAGTTTCCGCCGTTCCTGTTCGCCGATATCAAGCAGCGCCGGCTATTCAGCCAGCTGCATGGCAACCTGTACGAAGCCGATTACTGGAAACAGTTGCAGGAGGCGATTCGCGCAGGCAAGGTGATCGACGTGTTCCCTTATCGGCGCAAGAGCCCGGTAATTTGACGGCGCCTGGTTGAAATCCGGTTTGTCCGGCCTAATCTGATAAATGAGCCGCTGGCTCTTCCCTTTACTTGGCAGGAGGTCGTACCCATGCTCGCCAAGCTGCAAGAACAACTGCAAGCCCTGTTGCAGGCCCTTGGCCTTGTCCCGCAACCTCAGCCAATTCGTATCAGCGAAGCCGAGCAGGAGCGCCTGAGTCGCGAAGCGCGTCAGCGTCGCTGAAACGCTCAGGTGAGTCGATGGGCGTCGAACCAGGCGCCTATCAGCTCGCGCATCCGCTGTCCCGAGAAACTGCCGAAATGCCCGCCGTGCACGGTGCGTACGGGTAGTTCGCGCAAGCGCGCAAGACTCTGTGCGTAATCCTCCAGATTCGAATGGTAGGCGTCCTCGATCAACGGGCCGTCGTAGAGGATGTCGCCGGAAAACAGCGTTTGCGTCTGCGCTTCCCACAGGCTGATGCCACCCGGTGAATGACCGGGTGTGTGCAGCACCTGCAATACCCGATTACCCAGGTCCAGCACGTCGCCATCTTCGATCAGACGCGTGGCCGGCGCTGCGCGTACGCGGTACTCGGCGTAACACAGCGGGCAATCCGGGTGCGCCTCGAACATGTCGTCGCCGACGAAATCCGTAGCCAGGGTATTGGCGCCGTCCGGCGCGGCGAGAATGTCAGCCTCGGCTGGATGCACCAGACGCTCATCGAACTCGTGATGCCCAGCGATATGGTCGAAGTGGCAGTGGCTGGCTACGGCCAGCAGCGGCTTTTCGGTCAGCCAGGGCAGTTGCTCGCGCAGGCTGACCAGCCCGGAGCCGGAGTCGATCAGCACGTCATGCTCGCGCCCCTGCACATGCCACATGTTGCAGCGATAGAAGGGGCGTACGTAGGGCTCGTGGATCAGGCAGATGCCGTCGTGGCGGTGCTCCACCTCGAACCAGCGGTCGCGGCTGACGATTTTCATGACCGGAACTTACCTCACTGGCGGGTTGCACCCGCCCTACAGGTTCGTATGACGAGTAGGGCGGGTGCAACCCGCCACGGTTGTTATCACGCTACGCCAGCTGTGCTCGCGGCACCAGCACCCAGCGACGCAATACCGCGTAGCTGGCAGCGGTAATCAGGAACACCGGCAGCGAGGCGCCCCAGGCCAGCGGCGAGACCCAGCCCCAGTAGTAAGCCAACATCGCGCCCAGGCCGTAGGCGACGAAGGCCGCAGGGTTGAAGCCGTTCAGGTAACGATAGCGGCCGCCATCTTCACTGAGCAGTTCGTCCACGGCGTAGTCGCCCTTGTGGATCAGGAAGTAGTCGGCGATCAGCACGGCGAAGGCCGGGATGAACACGCTGCCGATCACCAGCAGGAAACTCTGGAAATTGTCGAGGATACCGGGTATCTGCGAGCCGAGGATCGACAGCACGCCGATGCACAGTGCCGGCTTCCAGAATGGGGTTTTCGGGCTGATGTTGAGGTACGACAGCGAAGCGCTGTAGACGCACATGACATTGGTGGTCATTACCGAGAGGAACACCACGATGGCCGCCGGCAAGCCGAAGCCGAAACCAGCCAACAGCACGGCCGGGTCGTAGGTCTGCTCCATGCCGGTCAGTACCGAGAAGCCGGATACCGTGGCGCCCAGACCCATGGCCAGCAGGGTGGCGGCGACATAACCGACCCAGGTACCGACCCCAGCCACGCCCTGACTGCGGCAGTTGCGGTTGTAGTCGGCGGCCAGTGGAATCCAGGAGAAGGCGGTGGCGATGACGATATCGAATGCGATACCGGGGGTGATTTCGTTGCGCGGCTCGGTCGGCATGGCCAGCAGGCTGTCGAACTCGAACTTCTGTCCCATCACGTAGAACACCGCGCCGGCCAGCAGAAGCATGCCGATGGCGGCCCAGCGCTCGACGCGTTCGATGCCCAGATGACCGCGCAGGGCGATCAGCAGCACCAGGGTCTCGCAGAGGATGGTGAACAACGGCAGGTTGGAGTAACCGGTCAGATGTTCCACCGCGTAGTTCAGGCTCATGCCGGCCAGCAGCGCCTGGATCCAGCTCCAGGCGAGCAGGGTCAGCAGGTTGACCAGTGACGGCAGCTTGGCGCCACGCGAGCCGTAGCTGCCACGTGCCAGCACCATGGTGGTCAGGCCCGAGCGTTGGCCCATCAGCCCGACCAGTACCAGCGGCAGGATGCCGATGCCCGAGCCGATCAGCACGATGAGCATGGCCTGGGTGAATTTCAGATCCGGCACCAGCAGCATGCCGGTGAGGATGGTGGTCACCACCACGTTGGCGCCCAGCCACAGGGCGATGGTGCCGCCGAGGCCTAGGCTGCGATGCGCCTTGTCGGTTGGGGCAAGGCCGTCCTGGCCGAAATGCTGGCTGAGATTCTTGAACATGGAACGACTCCCCGATGCTTGATTATTGGTATTGGTGGGCGGCAGTCAGTGGTACAGCTGAATCTTGTGGTTATGGTCACGCGGGCTCGCGGCTAAAGCCCCTCCCACGGGGGCACCTCGATTTCCGTGGGAGGGGCTTTAGCCGCGATTGATCTAGTCAGGGATGAAAGGGCGCAGTCTCCTGCACTTCGATGATCAAGGGGCGATCTTCGGGCGCGCTGCGCAGCAGCTCGGCCAGGTGGGCATGGTCGCGCGCACGCTCGGCGGCGCAGCCAAAGCCCCGGGCGATGGCCAGCAGATCAGGCGTGTAGATGTCGACGGCAATCGGGGTGATCTCGCGGCGCTGCATGTAGCGCTTGATCTCGCCGTAGCCGCTGTTGTTCCACAGCAGCACGATGATACCGACCCTTGCCTCTACGGCACTGGCCAGCTCGGCGATGGTGAACTGAATACCGCCATCACCCATCAGGCTTATCACCGGCCGCGCAGGTTCGGCCAGCTTGGCGCCGATGGCTGCCGGCAGACCGTAGCCGAGGGTGCCGTAGCCGGTGGAGGCGTTGAACCAGCGCCGCGCGCCGTCCAGTTCGACCAGATGGTTGCCGCTGTACACGGTCTGCGTCGAGTCACCGACGAAGCGGGCATCGGGCAGGGACTCGAGAATGCAGTCGAACAACTGGCGGTAGTGCGCCCAATCACTGAAATCCTCTGCCAGCCGCTCCTGCACGGCAGCAGTACGCTGGGCGCCGGGGCTGTGTTCGCCTGGCTGACGGGGGGCGAACTCGGCCAGCAACATGCGCATAGCCAAGCGCGCATCGCCCTGAATCGCCAGGTGCGGGGTGAAGTTGCGCTGCAGTTGCTGGCCGTCGATGTCGACGCGGATCAGCCGGCCAGGCAGACGGAAGTCGCCGTCGAACACCACGTCGTAGTCGGTCTCGCCCAGCTCGGTGCCGATGGCCAGTACCACGTCGGCCTCTAGCGCCAGGTCGCGCACCGGGCGCAGCGACTGGTTACTGCCCAGCAGCAGCGGATGGCCCGGCGGAAGCAGGCCTTTGGCGTTGATGGTCAAGGCAGTCGGTGCATCCAGCGCGGCAGCCAGGGCGCGGGCCTCGGCCTCGGTGGCGACGCAGCCACCACCGAGCAGCAGCAACGGGCGCTCGGCCTGCTTGAGCAGCCCGGCGGCCTCGCGGATCAGCGTGCGGTTCGGCGCCGGGCGGCGCACCGTCGGGCGCGGCGCCAGGGACATGTGCGAGGCGTCGGCGGTGATGATGTCCAGCGGCAGCTCGATGTGCACCGGGCGCGGCCGCTCGCCCTCGAACACGGTAAAGGCGCGGGACAGGATGGCGGGCAGCTCCTCGACGCTCATCAGGGTGTGGCTGAAGGCGGTGACGCCTGCCGTCATCGCCCGCTGGTTGGGCAGCTCGTGCAGATAGCCCTTGCCCAGGCCCAGGCGTTCGCGCTCGTTGACGCTGGAGATCACCAGCATCGGGATCGAGTCAGCGTAGGCCTGGCCCATGGCGGTTAGGATGTTGGTCATCCCCGGCCCGGTGATGATGAAGCACACACCGGGCTTGCCCGAGACGCGCGCATAGCCGTCGGCCATGAAGCCCGCGCCCTGTTCGTGGCGCGGGGTGACATGGCGGATGCCGCTGGCCGGCAGGCCACGGTAGAGCTCGACGGTGTGCACGCCGGGAATGCCGAACACGGTGTCGACGCCCCAGGCTTCGAGTTGCTTGACGAGAAATTCGCCGCAGGTGGTCATGGTCAGGTCCTTGTGTCGGCGTCAGCCAACGATCCAGTGCGCCATCAGCGCGATGATCGGCAGGGTGATCAGGGTGCGGATGATGAAGATGACGAACAGCTCCAGCAGGTTCAGCGGCAGCTTGGCCTTGAGGATCAGCACGCCCACTTCAGACATGTAGATCAGCTGGGTCAGCGACACGCAGGCCACCACGAAACGGGTCAGCTCACTTTCGATGCCCTTGCCCAGTACTGCCGGCAGGAACATGTCGGCGAAACCCACCAGCATGGCCGGTGCCGCCTTGGCCGCTTCTGGCAACTGCAGGGCTTCGAGCAGTGGGACGAAGGGGTAGGACAGCCAGTTGAAGATCGGTGTGAACTCGGCAATCGCCAGGGACACGGTGCCGATAGCCATCACCAGCGGCAATAAACCGAGCCAGATGTCGACCACGTTGTGTACGCCGATCTTCACCATCTGCACGGGAGAGGGATTGGCATTGGCGCGCTGAACGGCCTGGGTCAGGCCCCAGCGCAGCAGCGAGGTGCCGGCCGGCACGTCCTCCTGAATCTGCTTGCCGACGCCGGCGACGTACTCGTCCTTCTTCCACGACAACGGTGGGATGCGTGGGGTGATGATGGCGGCAGCGAGGCCAGCGACCACCACGGTCAGGTAGAAGGGCACGAACAGGTGATCGAGCTTCATGAAGCTGGTGATCAGCAGGCTGAAGGCGATCGAGGCGATGGAGAAGTTGGTGGCGATCACCGCCGCTTCACGGGCGCTGTAGAAACCCTTCTGGTACTGCTGGGCGGTGATCAGCACGCCAACGGTGCCGGAGCCAAGCCAACTGGCGATGGCGTCGATGGCCGAGCGCCCCGGCAAGCCGAAGATCTTGCGGAACACGTTGCGCACCAGGGTGCCGCAGAACTCCATCAGGCCGTAGTCGGTGAGCAGCGGCAGAATCAGGCCGGCGACCAGGAAGAAGGTGATCAGTACCGGCGCCAGGTCTTTCAGTACCACGCCGCCAGTGTTGGCGCTCCAGACCCATTCAGGGCCGAACTGCCAGAAGGTCATGGCTGCAAACAGCGCGCCGACCACACGCAGGCCGAGCCAGAGTGGATGCAGGTTGAACAGATCATCCAGCGCGCGGCGCTCGGTGACCCAGCGCGGCTTGAGCAGGCTGCCGAATACGCCCAGCACTGCGGAGATGATCAGCAGCCCGGTGGCGATGGCTGGCAACTGTTCGCTTACAGCGGCCTTGAGTGCATCGGCCATGACCCCGAGGCCGATGGTCACCTTCTCTTCATAGACAATGGGGGTGAGAAACAGCAGCACGCCAAGCAGGGAAGGGATCAGGAAAATAAGAAACTGGCGCAGGTCGTAAGGTCGCGCGGCAGGGTCGTTGGTTGGCGGCTGCTTGTCCAGCACCGGGGCAGTGTCTTCGCGATTCATCAGGTCACCTTGATTATTTTTGTTTGAATATATTGGGTGTCGTCTGGGACACCCGAACGGGCATAAAAGCCATGGATCAGCGGCGCTGAACTCCCGGAAGCACGCAGAGCATTTCGTACAGCAAATTGGCGCCGAGCAACGAGGTGTTGCCAGTGGTGTCGTAAGGTGGGGAGACCTCGACCAGGTCGCCGCCGATCAGGTCCAGGCCCTGGCAGCCGCGAATGATCTCGATGGCCTGAATAGTCGTCAGACCGCCGATCTCCGGGGTGCCGGTGCCGGGCGCCCAGGCCGGGTCGATGCCGTCGATGTCGAAGGACAGGTACACCGGGCCGCCGCCGACCTTCTCGCGTACTTCGGCCATCAGCGGCTCCAGCGACTTGTGCCAGCACTCTTCTGCCTGCACCACACGGAAGCCCTGCTTGCGGCTCCAGTTGAAGTCCTCGGCGGTGTAGCCCTGGGCGCGCAGGCCGATCTGCACCACGCGCTCGCTGTCGAGCAGGCCTTCTTCCTGGGCACGGCGGAAGGTGGTGCCGTGAGCGATCTTCTCGCCGAACATGTGGTCGTTCACATCCGCGTGGGCGTCGATATGCACCAGGCCGATCTTGCCGTGTTTCTTGTGCAGCGCACGCAGTATCGGCAGGGTAATGGTGTGGTCGCCACCCAGGGTAAGCGGCTTGATGCCAAGTTCGACGATCTCGTCGTAGGCCTCTTCGATGATGCGCACAGCGTCGAGCAGGTTGAAGGTGTTGATCGCCACGTCACCGATATCGGCCACGTTCAGCGAGTCGAAGGGCGCGGCGCCGGTGGCCATGTTGTACGGGCGGATCATCACCGACTGGGCGCGAATCTCGCGCGGGCCGAAGCGGGTGCCGGAGCGCAGCGAGGTACCGATGTCCAGCGGCACGCCGACGAAGGCGGCGTCGAGCTGGCGTTTTTCCTCGGTGCTCTGGATGTGGGGCAGGCGCATCATGGTGGCGATGCCGCCGAAGCGGGGCATTTCATTGCCGCCCAGGGGCTGGTGGAAGGTCTTGTCCATGGGTAGGCCTCAGGCTCGTTCTGGTTGTGGCCGGAGTCTTGACCGGCCAGGTGCTGGGAAAAATCGGCTGGGGCAAAAACTTACTTCAGGATTGTTTGAAGTAAGGCTGTAAGCCCCGGCTCATAAGGGTTGGCGTGGCATGCACATCAGTCGCGGTAGCTGGAATCGAGGCGATCGAGCTTGCGTAACCAGGCCTGCCAGATCAGCTGGCGCTGCCATTCGGCGCCCTGCAGCTGCTCGCAGGCGTGCTGCGCCAGGTGCGCGGGGATCTCGCTGCACGGCTGGCCACCGCCAATGGCGGCAAGCTGGATCTCGCAGGCGCGGTTCAGGTAATGCATGACATAGAAGGCATCGGCGACGCTGGCGCCGACGCTGAGCAGGCCGTGGTGGCGCAGCAGCAGGGCGATGTTGTCGCCCAGCGAGGCCTGGATGCGTGCACGTTCGTCCAGATCCAGCGCCACGCCTTCATAGGCGTGGTAGCCCAGACGCCCGTGGAATTCGGTGCTGATCTGGTTGAGCTGCAGCAGGCCGGCGTCCTGCGCGGCCACCGCCATGCCCGCCAGCGTGTGGGTGTGGATCACGCAGTGGGCGTCGTCGCGGGCCATGTGCACGGCGCTGTGGATGGTGAAGCCGGCGACGTTGTACTCGGCGTTGCCCTCGACCACCTTGCCGTGCATGTCCACCACGATCAGGTCGCTGGCGCGGATCTCCTCGAAGAACAGGCCGAAGGGATTGATTAGAAAGCGCGGCTCGCCGTCGCCTGGCAGGCGCACGGAAAAGTGTGTGTAGAGGGTGTCGTCCCAGCCGAACAGGGCAGCCAGGCGGTAGGCCGCGGCCAGGTCGCGGCGCAGGGTGGCGATGTCGTTCATGCGTTCTCCAGGCCGATGAAGCGGCGTACGCGTTCGTGATTGCCGGTGCGGATGGCGTCGGGTGAGGCGTCGAGCTGGACGTGTCCGTCCTCCATGAACAGCACGCGGTCGGAAATCGACAGGGCGAAGTCCATCTCGTGGGTGACGATCAGCATGGTCATGCCCTCGCGGGCCAGGTCGCGGATCACCGCGAGCACATCGCCGACCAGTTCCGGGTCGAGGGCGGAGGTGGGCTCGTCGAACAGCATGACGTCCGGCTTCATCGCCAGGGCGCGGGCGATGGCCACGCGCTGCTGCTGGCCGCCGGAGAGCTGGTGCGGGTATTTGTCGGCATGGGCCAGCAGGCCGACCTTGTCCAGTAGCGCCAGGGCCTGCCGGCGCAGGTCGACGGTATTGCCCAGGCCGTGGTAGCGCGGCGCGAGCAGCACGTTGTCGAGGATGGTGCGGTGCGGGAACAGGTTGAAGCTCTGGAACACCATGCCGATGCGCCGCACGCCTTCACGTTGGCGGCGGTTCTCGGGGCGATCGCCGGCCTGGATGAAGGCTTCGCCGAACAGCACGATCTCGCCTTCGTCGATGCTTTCCAGGCCGTTGACGGTGCGGATCAGCGAGGTCTTGCCGGAGCCGGACGGGCCGATGATGGAGATCACCTCGCCGGGTTGCACGCTGAGGTCGATGCCCTTGAGCACATGGTGGTCGCCGTAGTGCTTGTGGATGTTGCTCAGATACAGCGCCGCCGGGGCGCCGGACTGGCGAATCTGCGCGCTACCGGCCGTCACCTGCGGCAGGCTACTGCGCAGCTCGGTCATCTGCGCGTCGCTCAGGGTGCTCGGCTTACGCCGGCTGAGGTCGAGATGGCGCTCCAGGTACTGCAGGCCCCAGCCGAACAGGCTGACGATCAGCACGTAGTACACGGCCACGGCGCCGAGGGTTTCCAGCACCAGGAAGTTCTGCGCGTAGAGGCGCTGGCCGACCAGCAGCAACTCGCTAAGAGAGATTACCGAGACCAGCGAGGTCAGCTTGACGATGGTGACGTACTCGTTGGTCAGGGTCGGCAGGGCGATACGAAAGGCCTGAGGCACCACGATCAGCCGCTGTGCGCCGAGTCGTCCAATGCCCAAAGCGCGGGCCGCTTCGCGCTGACCCTTGGCCACCGAAAGCAGGCCGCCACGGTGAATCTCCGCCATGTACGCCGCTTCGGTCAGCACCAGGGCGAACAGGCCGGCATAGAAGGGGTTGGACAGCACCTTGCCGCTGGCCGGGATGAGTTGTGGCAGGTTGTAGACGAAGATCAGCAGCACCAGCAGCGGCACGCTGCGAAAGAACCACACGTAGATCGCGGCGGGTGCGCTGAACCAGCGGCTGCTGGCCTGTTTGGCGCTGGCCAGGCCGAAGCCCAGCACCAGGCCGAGCAGCCAGGCCAGGCTGCTGAGTTTGACCACCGTCCAACACGCAGCCCAGAAGGCCGGCATGGAAAACAGGGAGAAGAAATAGCTCCATTCGAACGGCATATGGGGCACCTGCGACTCAAGCCGAAAAAAGGCCGCTGGCCGGAGTGAGCACCGGCCAGCGGGGTGAAGCGGTCATGCCATACAGCGCCCGTGGGGAGCCACAAGGCTCATCCACGGGTTGGTTTCAGGCTTCTTCCAGGTTGTATTTCTTCAGCAGTTCGGCGTATTCGCCGCTGGCCTTGAAGTCGTCCAGCGCGGCTTTCAGGGCGTCGAGCAACTGCTTGTTGCCCTTCTTCACGTAGATGCCCAGTACCTGCGGGTAGATCGCGCTTTTGGAACTGATGGTGATGCGGCCCCGGGATTTTTCGACGATCAGCAGCGAGGCGGCGTCGATTTCCAGATGCGCTTGGATGTGGCCGGAGAGCAGCGCCTGGGAGGTTTCCGAGGTGGTCGGGTACTGGTTGATGGTGATGGCACCGGCGCCCTTTTCCTTGCAGTAGCCGTCGGAAACCTTCTGCAGCGCCGGAATCCACGAAGTGCCCTGTTGCAGGCCGACGGTCATGCCGCACAGTTCTTCGGGGGTAGCCGGTTTCTTCTCGGCGTCGCTGCGTACCATGATCGCCGCACCGGTTTTGGCGTAGGGAATGGCATCGGCTTTCTCCAGGCGCTCGGGGAGGATGTACATGCCGGAGATGATGGTGTCGAAACGGCCCGCGTCGAGGCCGAGGATCAGGTTGGGAAAGGTGATGTCGCTGAAGCTCGCCTCCAGGCCCAGACGCTTGGCCAGGGCTGCGGAAACTTCCGGGTCGAAGCCTTTCACCTGGTCGCCTTCGTAGTATTCGAACGGTGGGTAGGTAATTTCCATGCCCACCTTCAGCTCGCCGCTGGAGAGGGTCTTGGGCGTTTCGGCGGCGTGAGCGGTGCTGAACAGGCCGGCGAGGGTGCAGGCCAGAGCCAGGGCGGTGGTGCGCAGCGGTTTACGGGTTGTCATTGTTAATCTCCGGATCAGGGCTTGTATTGGCAGCGTGGAAAGTCACAGCGCACTCGGCTGGTGCTTCAGGTGGCCGAAGCTGGACGGTGCGCGGGCGCGTTCGGGCAGCTGCAACTGGCCGTCCTCGACGCGCTTCTTGAGGTATTGGTAGGTCTGCAGCGCCTGGCTCCACATGTGCTCGCCGATGCTGATGGTTTCGTAGCTCTGGCCGGTGGCTTCGAACTGCGGCAGCGGGCGGATCTGCGTGTGGTAGTCGCAGGCATAGAAGAAGGGGAACGAATAGCGCTCCTGGCTGACCTTGCGCACGCGGTGCGAGGTGGCGACGAAGGTGCCGGCGCTCATCACCTCGAGCATGTCCCCGATGTTGACGACGAAGGTGCCTTCGCGCGGCGGTGCGTCGATCCACTGGCCGAGGTCGTTCATCACCTCCAGCCCCGGACGGTCGGCGAGCAGGATGGTGAAGCACTCATAGTCGGTGTGGGCGCCGATGCCGGGGGCGTCCTGGGCCTCGCCATCGAAGGGGTAGTGGATCAGGCGCAGCTTCGACGGCGGGAAGTTGGCCATCTCGTCGAAGGTGTTTTCCGGAACGCCGAGGGCCAGAGCGAAGCCGCGAAACAGCGTGCGGCCAAGCTGGAAGATACGCGCGTAGTAGGCCTGCACCGCTTCCTTGAAATCGGGCAGCGTGGGCCAGTCGTTCGGCCCCAGCAGCGGCGTGCCGGCCAGCACCAGCGGATTGTCGGCGGGGACTTCGAAGCCGATGTCGAAGGCTTCCTTGTGGTCCGGCTTGCCAGCGCCGTAGCGCTCTTCGCCTTCGGGCACGAAGCCCTTGTGGCTGGCCGAGGTGCCGATGTAGTGGCGCATCTTGGCGTCCAGGGGCTGGGCGAAATAGTCCTCGGCGGCGCGGTGCAGGCCATCGATCAGCGTCTGCTCGATGCCATGGCCGCTGATGTAGAGAAAGCCCACCTCGCGGGCGGCGCGGCCCAGGTTCTCGGCCACGGCCAGGCGCTCGGCCGGGTCGCTGCTGAACAGGCCGGCGATGTCGACCACGGGGATTTCGGTGAAATGCTTGGCGTTGTTGTTCATCACGGCTCCTCAGCGACTGGTGAAACGGTGGAAGTGCTGGCGCTCGCAGCGCGCCATCCACTGGTTGAGCTGCCACAGGTCGGCCACCGGCATGTCGGTGAAGGGCAGGTGGTGCAGATAGCCGTCCGGGCCGAATTCGGGGGTCAGGGTGGTGGTCTGCAGGCCACGTTTTTCCTGGCTGCTCCAGATGCTTTCCCAGTGGCGCTGGTGAAAGGCCAGTACCTCGGCGTATTCCGGGGCGCCGGGGTGCGGCACCTGCGGGCCTTGGTCGTAGCCCACGCGAGCCTGGATGTGGTCGACCCGCTCGATAAAGGCGGAAAGGTCGTCTGCGGGATCGTCGAGCAGGCGCTCGCAGGTCACCAGCCAGTGGCTGATGTCGCTGGTGAAGCGCAGTTCGGGCACCTGGCGGATCACGTCAAGGGTGACCCAGGGGCTGTACAGCGAGCGGCCGCGATGAATTTCGAAGCACACGCGCAGACCGCTGGCCGAGGCCAGTTCGACGGCACGGGCGAAGAAATCGACCTGCTCGCTCAGCGACCAGCGATCGTTGCCGGGCAGCACGTTGACCAGCCGTGGGCCGAGTTCGGCGGCCCAGTCGAGCTTCATACGCAGGTCTTCGAGGTGCACCTGCGGGCTGTCGCTCTGACGCGGCAGCACCGGCGTGGAAGTGAACAGGGTGGCGATATAGGGGACGTTCTGCTCGCGCAGCAGACGGGCATTGATGGCGCGCTGCGCGGCGGTCTCGGGGATGCGCGCTTCGATGCCGTCGAAGCCGGCACCGAGCGCTTCGTCGAGCGCTTGCTGCCAACTGCCGCGATAACCCCAGAGGGTGCGGAAGATTTCCAGTCGCATGGCCGTCTCCTGGAGAGGGCGAAGGTCAGCGGCAGATTGGCAATGGGGCTAGTGCCCGATGGCGTCCGGTTCGAGCCGGCGCCTGGTTATGGCTGCATTGTTGGCTCAGCCTGCGAACGGGTTAAATCGCATCGAACAAATACTTAGTTCAGTGATTACTGAACTATTGTGGATGGGGTAGTAGGAGCGGCTTTAGCCGCGATAATCGCGGATAAATCCGCTCCTACAAGAGCCCGAACTCCGTTTCCCTGGATGTCTGCGGGGCCTGCATGGCGCTACACTGGCGCTCTGTTAATCCGCCGTGCGCCCTCATGTCCTTCGCCTTGCCCGATCTGAAACTGCTGAAGATCTTCGTCGCCGTGGTGCGTCATCAGGGCTTTGCTGCTGCGCAGCAGGAACTGAACCTGTCCACCTCGGCCATCAGCACCTACATGAGTCAACTGGAGAGCCAGCTCGGCATCGTGCTCTGCCATCGCGGCCGGGGCGGCTTCAGCCTGACCAGCAAGGGCGAGCTGTTTCACCAGGAAACCCTGCGCCTGCTCGGCGAGCTGGAAGGCTTCGAGCGTTACTCGGCGGCGCTCAAGGGCGAGCTGCGTGGCACGCTCAACCTCGGTGTGCTGGACTCCACCGTCAGCGACCCGGCCTTGCCGCTGGCCGAAGTGATCGGTGCCTACAGCCAGGAACACCCAGGCGTGCACATGCACCTGTCGGTGATGAGCCCCTACGAGCTGCAGCTGGCGGTGCTGGACAACCGTCTGGATCTGGCCATCGGTGCGTTCTCCACACGTATGAACGGCCTGGTCTATCAGCCGCTCTACCGTGAGCAGCACTGGCTGTATTGCAGCGAGCGACACCCCTTATTCGAGCAGCGGCGGATACCTGAGGAGTTGATCACCCAGCAGCGCATGGTGGGCCGTGGCTACTGGAGCCAGGCCGAGCTGGCGCGCCATGGCTTCAAGCACAGTGCGGCGACTGTGGAGTCGATGGAGGCACAGCTGATTCTGGTGCTTTCCGGCGCCTACATAGGCTATCTGCCCGAGCATTACGCTCAGCCCTGGGTCGATCAGGGCAAGCTGCGTGTGCTGTTGCCCGCCACCTTCGGTTATCAGGCCCCGTTCTCGCTGATCCTGCGTCGCGGACGTACCCGCGAGCCGCTGATTCAGACCTTTCGCGACCTGCTCAAGGCGCAACTGAATCAGATCTGAAACAGGGTCGCCTTTCTCCTCCGAAAGGCTTAGAGCCTACGACTGGCGCGGTTATTAGGCTGTGCTAGTACTTATTTATACGTCTGTACCAACTTCAATTCGAACAGGGAAGCCTCGATGCGCCAGAACCTGCCCGTGACTCAGCGGGAAAGAACCTTCCCCGCTGATGAACGCCTGATTTCCACCACCGACCTCAACAGCAAGATCACCTACTGCAACGACGCCTTCGTCGAGATCAGCGGCTTTACCCGCGAGGAGCTGGTCGGCCAGCCGCACAACCTGGTGCGCCACCCGGACATGCCGCCAGCGGTGTTCGGTCATATGTGGGACACCATCAAACAGGGCAAACCCTGGATGGGCATCGTCAAGAACCGTGCGAAGAACGGCGACTTCTATTGGGTCAGCGCCTATGTCACGCCTGTCTACGAGAACGGTCGAGTTTCCGGCTATGAGTCGGTGCGCTCAGTCCCAACCGAGGCCCAGAAACGTCGTGCCGAAGCGCTCTATGCCCGGCTGCGTGCCGGCAAATCGCCCGTGCCGAAGTTGGAGTACTGGACCTATGACCTGGTGCGCTCCTGGCCGCTGATCGCCGCGTCGCTGCTGATTGTTGCGGCGCACTGGGCGGTTTCTGGCTGGGCGCTGATGGCGTTTATCGTGCTGACGCTGTTCGCGCTGGGCTCCTACCAGTTGTATCGGACCCGGCAACTGATCCGCCGCACGCTGGCGGAGCATCCGAAAGCCTTTACCAGCGGCCTTGTGGCGCTGACCTACAGCGATAATCGCGGTGCCCAGGCCTTGCTGGACATGGCAATGATCAGCGAGGAGGCGCGCTTGCAGACGGCTCTGACGCGACTGGAGGATGCAGGCGAGAACGTCAAGAAGCGGGCGACGCAATCGGCCGAGCTGTCGCAATCCAGCGCACAGATGCTCGATCAACAGCGCGCCGAGACAGACCAGTCGGCCACCGCCATCAACGAGATGGCGGCGACCATTCAGGAAGTCGCACACAACGTACAGAACACCTCGCATGCCGCCGAAGAGGCGGATCGCCTGGCGCGTGAGGGACGCGATCTGGCTGTCGGCAGCTTGGATTCGATGCGACAGATGGCCAAGGCGGTCAACGATATTGGTCAGGCGGTCAACGAACTGGCCAACTCCACGCAGTCGATCGGCAGCGTCGCCGACGTGATCACCTCGATTGCCGAACAGACCAACCTGCTGGCGCTCAACGCTGCCATCGAGGCGGCCAGGGCAGGGGAGCAGGGGCGCGGTTTCGCTGTGGTCGCCGATGAAGTGCGCTCGCTGGCATCGCGTACCCGTCAGTCCACCGAGCAGATTCACCAGATCATCGCTGACCTGCGTGCTGGAGCCGAGCGCGCCGTGGTGACGGCGGGCAAGGGCGAGGAAATTTCCCGTGGCAGCGTGCAGAGCGTGGAGTCGGTGCGCGATGCACTGGAGGGCATCAGCTCGGCGGTAACGCGTATCACCGGTATGAGCCAGCAGATGGCGGCCGCCTCCGAGGAGCAGAGCCACGTGGCCGAGGACATCAGCCGGCAGATCACCCGTATCGCCCAGCTTTCCGATCACAGTGCCGGCCAGGCGCATCAGGGCGCGGCGATCAGCCGCGAGCTGGAGGAAATGGCCGATTACCTGCACAGCCTGGCAGAACGCTTCAACCGTTGATCGGTGTGCAACCGGGGCACGTTAAACACGGCCCCGCTTGCAGCTGCTCTACGCCGTCGCTCGACGTTCTGGCACACTGCGCGGCATGCCTCGTCCGACCTGTTCCCGCTGTCAGCGACCGCTCAGCCATTGCCTGTGCCCGCTGATCCCCGATCTCGATAGCCGCACTCGGTTGCTGATCCTGCAGCACCCGAGCGAGGTCGGTCATGCCCTCAATACTGCTCGCCTGGTTACGCTTGGGTTACGCAATGCCGAGCTGCGCGTCGGTGAGGTGTTCGATGATCTGCCGCAATTGCTCGCGCATCCTGACTATCGAGCCTGTCTGCTGTTTCCCGGCGAAGAGTCCGTCGCCTTGAGCGCTTATGCGCCCGACGAGAAACCCTTGTTGTTGGTGGTGCCCGATGGCACCTGGCGCAAGGCGCGCAAGCTGCTGCATCTCAACCCGTCGCTGGCGGCACTGCCGCGTGTGAGCCTGGGGGCAGTGGCGCCGTCGCGTTACCGTCTGCGCAAGGCACCGGAAGAGGGGGCGCTGTCGACCATCGAGGCGATCGTTGCAGCGCTGGATGTGCTTGAGTCGCCACAGGGCTTCGCTGCGTTGCTCAGGCCTTTCGATGCGTTGATTGAAGGGCAGATCGCGGCGATGGGTGAAGCAGTGTTTGTCCGCAACCACCAGCGTTGACGCGGTGCGCATGGCGCACCCTACGCGCGTAGCCGTGGCAGACCTATGAAGGGCGAAGGCATGTAGGGTGCGCCGCGCGCACCGGCTTTTGATGAATGTTACGGTTCGGGCTCGGTACATATGGTGCATCTGACTACGCAGCGTGCACGGCAGGTATTCAGCGTTCGCGCATGGCTTCCGAGCGAGCCTTGAGCACGGGTTTGAGCAGGTAGGCCAGCACGCTCTTCTCGCCAGTGATGATGTCAACCGTGGCAACCATGCCAGGGATGATCAGCAACGGGTGTTCGTCGCTGCCGAGATGGCTTTTGTCGGTGCGTACCTGGATCAGGTAGAAGCTGTTGCCTTCCTCGTCGGTGATGGTGTCAGCGCTGATCAGCTCCAGGTTGGCCTTGAGGCCGCCGTAGATGGTGTAGTCGTAGGCGGTGAACTTGACCATGGCTTTCTGCCCCGGATGCAGGAAGGCGACGTCCTGCGGGCGCACCTTGGCCTCGATCAGCAGGCTGTCGTCCAGCGGCACGATCTCCAGCATGTCGCTGCCCGGCTGCACCACGCCTCCGATGGTGTTGACCTTGAGCTGCTTGATCACTCCGCGCACCGGTGAGGTGACGGTGGTACGGGTTACCTTGTCTTCGATGGCGACACTGGTGGCGGTGATCTTCTGCAGTTCGGTGCGTAATTCGTTGAGCTCCTTGAAGGCCTCGGCGCGGAATGCCAGCTCGGATTCGTCCATCTTGCTCTTGATCTCGCTCATCGCTGCTTCAGCGCGTGGAATGGCCAGGTTGGTGGCTTCCAGTGATCCTCGAACTTCCACCACGCTACGGCGCAGGCGTAGCACTTCGACCTGGGAAATCGCCCCCGAGGCCACCAGCGGCTGCGACATGTTCAGCTCCTGCTGCAAAAGGCCGAGGCTGGAACGGTATTGCTGGGACTTGGAGCGAAACTCGGCGAGCTCCTGCTCCTTCTGTCGCAGTTGTTCACCCAAGGTGCGTTGCTCGCTGCGCAGGCGTTGTTGGCGTGAGCGGTACAGGGCCAATTGGTCTTCTGCCAGTTGCGGCGCGTCGCGGGTGATTTCTTCGGGTAGTTGCGGTTCTCGGCCTTCGGCCTCGGCACTCAGTCGTTCCAGGCGGGCGATCAGTGCCAGTCGATCCGCTTCGGTTTCCCCACGATTGGATAGAAAGCGCGTGTCATCCAGCCGCAGCAAGGTGTCACCCTTTTCCACCACCTGGCCTTCACGTACGAAGATCTCGCTGACGATGCCGCCTTCGAGGTTCTGGATCACCTGCACCTTGCTCGACGGGATGGCCTTGCCTTCACCCGTGGTCACCTCCTCGAGCACGGCGAAATGCGCCCAGACCAGTGCGCTGAGCAGGCAGGCACTGACCGCCCACACGGTGATGCGGCTCAGCCAGGGCGAGTCTTCCAGAATGGCGCCTTCGACTTCCGGCATGAACTCGGTGTCCTGACGTTTCTCGCGCAGGCTGCCGAAGTAGTTGCCGAGGTTCTGGGTCGCTTGCATCGTTCGTCGCTCCTACAGGCTGGCTGGGCCGACGCGGCCCTTGCGCAAGGCTTCGATCACCGCTTCCTTCGGCCCGTCTGCCACCACACGACCGTTGTCCAGCACGGCCAGGCGATCTACCAGGCTGAGCATGGAGGCGCGGTGGGTGATGAGGATCAGGGTCTTGCCTTGCACCCAGCTGTGCAGACGCTGGCGCAGCAGGTCTTCGCTGGTGTTGTCCATGGCGCTGGTGGGCTCGTCGAGCACCAGAATCGGTGGGTCGAGCAGTAGCGCCCTGGCCAGCAGCACGGCTTGGCGCTGGCCGCCGGAAAGCAGTTGGCCGCGCTCGCCCACCGGACGGTCGAAGCCCTGCGGGTGCTGTCGCGCCAGGTCGACGACGCCAGTCAGCTCGGCCACTTCGAGCATGCGCGCGTCGCTGATGTAACGCGCACCGAGGGTGAGGTTGTCGCGCAGGCTGCCGGCCAGCAGCGGCAGGTCGTGGGCGACGTAGCCGATCTGGTGGCGCAGGTCGGCGACATCGAGCTGACGCAGGTCGAGGTTGTCGAGCAGGATCTGCCCTTCGTCGGCGCTGTAGAACGCCATCATCAGACGCGCCAGGGTGCTCTTGCCCGAGCCGCTGCGACCGATGATGCCGAGCCGCTCGCCGGCGCCGAGGCGCAGGCTGACGTTGTGCAGCGCCGGGGCGTTCTGGCCGGGGTAGGTGAAGCTGATCTGGCGGATTTCCAGCGCCCCCTTGAGCTGGGTGCGATCCAGCGGGCGCTGCTTGTCCTGACGCTCCTGTGGCAATGCCATCAGTGCGTCGGTGCTGGTCATGGTCAGGCGCGCCTGTTGGTAGCGGGTGATCAGTCCGGCGATCTGGCCCAGTGGCGCAAGAATCCGGCTGCCCAGCATGTAGCAGGCCACCAGCGCGCCGACGCTGAGGTGGCCGGCAATGATCAGGTAAACGCCTGAAACGATGGTGGCCATGCCGGCGAATTGCTGCAGGAAGAGGGTGCCGTTGGTGGCCAGTGAGGCGAGGAATTTTGCATGGCCGTCCAGGCGGGTGAGGGCACCGTGGGTTTGCTCCCACTGATGTTGGCGCTCACTTTCCGCGCCGCAGGCTTTGAGGGTTTCCAGGCCTCCAAGGGTTTCGATCAACAATGCCTGGCGCTGCGAGCCGAGTTGCAGGCTCTTCTGCACTGTGTCGCGCAGGCGCACCTGGATGATGTAGGCGAACAGTGCGGTAATGGGGAAGGCCAGCAGGGGGATGAACACCAGCGGGCCACCGATCAGGCCGATCACCAGCAGCATCAGCATGGAGAAGGGCAGGTCGATCAGGCTGGTCAGGGTCACGGCCGTGAGAAAATCGCGCAGTCCCTGGAAGTCGTGAATGCTCTGTGCGAAACCGCCGATGGTGGCCGGTCGCGCTTTCATCGACATGCCAGTGATGCGTTCGAACAAGGTGGCCGACAGCACCACATCGGTCTTCTTGCCGGCGGTGTCCAGCAGGTGCGCGCGCAGTACCTTGAGCAGCAGTTCGAAACCGGTGCCGACAAACAGGCCAATCGCCAACACCCAGAGCGTCGAGGTCGCCTGATTGGGCACCACGCGATCGTAGGTTTGCATCACGAACAGCGGCACCATCAAACCCAGCAGGTTGATCAGCAGGCTGGCCAGCACGGCATCGGTATAGAGCCAGCGCGACAGCTTCAAGGTGTCGCGAAACCAGGCTTCGATGCGCGGCACCAGCGGTGTGCGGGCTTCTTCAAGCTCATGCCGCGGGCGAGCGAAGAAGGCCCGGCCGCTGTACTCGGTGGCCAGTTGTTCGCGGCTGACCCATTGCTCGCCGCCATCCGTTTCGCAGGGCAGAATCTGCGCCTGCTGCTTTGGTCCCCACTGGCGCAGCACGGCGCTGCGGCCGTCCTTGAGCAGCAGCAGTACCGGTAGGTTGAGTGCTGAGATACTGGCCAGGTCGCGTTGCAGCAAGCGTCCTTGCAACCCCGCCCGTGCTGCGGCGCGGGCCAGCAAGTCGGGGCTCAGGCGCTGCTCTGGCAGAGGCAGCCCAGCGCTCAGGCTGCCGCGACTAGCGGAACAGCCGTGCAGCCTGCATAGGATCAACAAACCATCCAACAACGGATCGTCGTGACTGAGCCGCGGATCACTGGTCGGCCCTGGCCGTTCCATGGTGGTCAATTTCTACTACTCCTCAGGCCTGTTCAGACCTTTGCCGCACGTTGGCCCCGTGTGTTCACACAGGGTCTCGAGTCGGTACTACTTCATCTCCGGCAAGCGTGCTTCGCTCTTCACTTCGGTGAGGGCTACAGCTTCCGCCGGGACTACGACCTGTTGCTGGCGCAGCAGATCACCCATGGCCGCGACGACGCGGTACATCGAGAACTCTTCGCCGTAGCGAACCTCGGTATAGCGGCGGTTGGCAGTGAACAGTTCGTTTTCGCTGTCGAGCAGGTCGAGCAGGGTGCGTTGCCCCAGGCTGAACTGCTGCTGGTAGGCCTCGCGAACCCGTGAGGTGTAGTCCGCGTAGTCACGGGCTTTGGGGGTTTGCAGGCGCGCGTTCTCCATGGCGTTCCAGGCCAGCGAGAGGTTTTCGTTAAGCACGCGCAGCGCGTTGTTGCGGATGTCCATCGACTCGTTGATCTGGTGCGCGGCCGATTGCAGGCGGGCCTTGTCGCGCATGCCGTTGAACAGGTTGTAGTTCATCACCACGGCGGCTCGCCAGGTGTTGTAGTGCCCCTCGTCACCCTGCACGTTGTCGTTGGCATTGGTGGCCAACTCCAGGTCGAAGCGCGGGTAGAAGGGCGACTTGGCCACCTCGTACTGCTTCTCGGCAGCATTGACGTCCGACTGTGCCGACTTCAGGAACGGGTTGTTGTCCATCACGGTCTGGCGGGCGGCGAGCAAATCGGCCGGCATGTTGCCCTTGACCGAGGAGGGTGTCTCCAGCTGATCCGGCAAGCGCCCCACGGCACTGAAGAAGTTGGCCTCGGCATCGGCCAGGTTGACCTCTTCGGTGTACAGATTGTTCTGCGCCAGGGCCAGACGGGCCTCGGATTGATCGAGGTCTGCGGTGCTGCCAACGCCCTGGCGGCTGCGCAAACCGATCTGATCGTTGATGCGCTGGTGTGCCTGCAGGTTGTTGCGCGCCAGAGCGACCATCTCGCGGCGCATCAGCACATCGAGGTACACCTCGACGGTGCGTAGCGCCAGGCTTTCGGAGGTGCCGAGCAGACGGTAGGCGCGGGAGTTGACCACGGCCTGGGTGCGCGCCACTTCGTTGGGGGTGTTGAAACCATCGAACAGCATCTGCCGCAAACGCAGCTCGGCATCGCGGTAGTTCAGGGTCTCTGTGTTGTGATTGCCCAGCGCCCTCGTGCTGGGGCTGTCCGTACGTTCCCGGCCGTAACCGACCAGCAGATCGACGGTGGGCAGGTAGCCGCCCTTGGCGAATTTCACATCCTCATCCGATGAGAGTCGGCTATTGGCGGCAGCGTGGATTTCCGGGTGATTGTCCAGCGTGCTCTGAATCGCTTCCGACAGATTCATGGCTTGCGCCTGACTGCAAACAGTCGCCAAAAGCATGGCGCTCCACAGCGGGGTTAAGGTGCGCATTGGCGTTTCTCCTGACTGAAGTTCTTATCCTGTCGCCATAAAAATGGCGTTTTTGCCTGTAAAACCGTTTCAGGCTTGTAACATCACAGCTAAGAACAACTTTTGGAGAACCTAAGATGTTTTTTTCACAACCTATATTCAGAAAAAATCTTATGAACTCTGAGAAAAGCAGCACATTGTTTGAACCTGTGAGCTGTGCAAGTCCTCGTTTTTCGGGGGCTGCACAGCTGAAATGGGTTGTCAGGCATCAAAGGGCGGGGATTCAACTGATGGAGTAGTTCGACGCATGCTGTGGTGACATTTTTTTGTCGGTAGCGTTTTTTGGATTTTGCGCCGTTCCATTTCAGTCAGCTGTCTAGGTTCTTTCCTCGGCTTCGAAAAGGTGTTCTGACCCTTTCGGTAGGTACGTGTCGGCGGTGGTCGGCAGCTGTAGTGAGGATGGAATCATGGCTACTCTTATTGGTGTCGTCAGTCAGGTTGTCGGCGAAGTGTTCGCGGTAGCGAGCGACGGATCGCGCCGGCCAATCAGCGAAGGTGATCGGGTCTACGCGGGCGAGCAGCTAGTCACCGGTGTTTCCGGTGCGGTTGCGGTGGCCATGACCAACGGGCAGCAACTGACCCTGGGTCGGGACAGCAGCATCACCCTCGATACGCAAATGATCGCGGATCGCGGCGAGTCCCAGGCTCCGGTCGTCGAAACTCCACCGACTACCCCCAGCGATGACGACCTCACCGATGTCGAGCGCCTGCAGGCTGCCATCGAAGCGGGTGACGACCCGACCCAGCAAGGTGAGGCTACGGCGGCTGGCCCCGGTGCTGGTACGGGTGGCGCCGGCGGCGTAGGCGGTGGCCACTCGTTCGTGTTGCTCAGTGAAGTAGGTGGAGCACTCGACCCGGTGATCGGCTTCCCCACTGCCGGGTTGCCAGGTGGGCCGGAATTCCCAGACGCTCTGCCAATCGCTACCGCCGACCCTGAAGTGGATGGCATTCCCACGGGCGGCACCGCCTCGAACGCGGTCGACGAAGATGGCCTGCCCGACGGTATCGTCGGTGGGGTGAACGATCTGGATGGCGAGGCGACGCTGGTCACCGGCGTTCTGGGCTACAGCTTCGGGCCAGACGGTCCGGGCACTTTTACCTGGTCGACCGCCGGGCTGGCGGAAATGGGCGTCAGCTCGAGTGGGACGCCCCTGACCTATCAGGTGAGCCCGAATGGGCTGACCCTGGCCGCCTATGCCGGGGAAACGGTAGTGTTCGTCGCTCAGGTCACCAATCTGGCGACCGGCGCCTATCAGTTCGAGCTGTTCGCGCCGCTCGATCATGCCGCTCCACCGCTAGGTGGCAGCGACGAAAACGACATTCTCTACCTGTTCAACTACACCATCACCGACGGCAACGGTACGCCAGCCAGTGGCAGCCTGAGCATTCTGGTGGACGATGACAGCCCTGCACTGGCAGGTGGTGAGGAGCGTCCGCTCATCAGGGAAGTGGTCAACGAGGATGCCCTGGGCAGTGGCAATGCCGAGCCTGGCAGCATTCCTGGGCAGAAGACCCAGATCATCGGCGATCCCAGCACTCTGGACGCGCTGGTCAACTTCGGTGCTGACGGCCGTGGTGGTTTCCAACTGAGCACGAGTCCTGACGCGTTGGCAGATTTGCAGGCGCTGGGGCTGACCTCGGGTAAGGAGCCGTTGCTCTATTCCGTCGAGGTCTCGGACGACGGCAGCACCAGCACCCTGACAGCGACTGCAGGTGGCGTGCAGGTATTCACGCTGGTAGTGACCAGCGATGGTGGGTATGTCTTCACCCTGCTGGGGCCGATCGATCATCCTCGTGCCGACGGCGATGATTCCGAGCGCCTGGGCGACGCTAGCCTGGCGCTGGACTTCTCCAAACTGCTGATCGCTACTGACTACGATGGTGACGCGGTGCCGGGCGGTTTCAACGCCGGCAGTTTCGTGATCGACGTCGAGGATGACGTGCCGGTACTGGTCGACGATGGCATCGACAATTGTCTGACCCTGACCTACCAGGGCGGTGATGCCGGCTACAGCAACAGCTATGGCTACTACATCAAGGGTGCAGATGGTGAGCCCGTCAGTGGTCAGATCATCTGGAGCAATACCAGCGCCCTCAGTAACGGGGATTCGGTGACCTTGCACGGGCTCGACCCCAGTGAAGTCGGTTTCTTCATCATTCCCAATGGCGCCGCCAATGAGTTTGCCAGCGGCGCCGAAGTGACCTTTCAACTGGTCGATGGCCAGTGGCAAGCGTTCATTGGTGAAACGGCGTTGGTGGGTGATGGCGGTGCCAACATCGTGTTCGACAACCCGGCGCTCAACCCCGGAAGCAAGTCCCATGTCGAGGACAACGCCGCGCCCGGCAACCAGAATTGGGAGGACATCAACGTCGGTGGTGACAACGACTACAACGACGTCAACATTCAAGCCACGTGGACGACCAAGGCACCGGTCGGCGGCACCGTGCATGAAGACCAACTGGAAGCGCCGCATCAAGGCAATCCGGAGGCTGGTCAGCGTTTGGTGATCAGTACCGATGGTGGTGCCGGCAGCCTTATGGCGCTGGTGAAGTTCGGCGCTGATGGCCCCGGCGCATTCGGCCTGGCAAGCAGCGTAGCTGTGAGCACTGAGCTTGCCGCGCAGGGCGTCAAGTCGGGTGGCCAGGCGCTGGTCTATACGGTCAGCGAAAGTTTCGATGGCGACGGCAACCTTGTAAGTACCACTCTTACTGCTACGGCTGCCGAAGGGGTGGGCGGCTACCCGGTATTCACTCTGGTGGTGAATGCCGATGGCAGTTTCAGTTTCACGTTGCAGGGGCCGATCGATCATCCGCGCGCCGATGGCGACGACAGCGAGCTGTGGGCGTCGAAGGGCGGTATCGGAATCGATTTCACCCAGCTGTTCACCGCGACCGATGGCGACGGCGATCCGCTGCAACTGCCCGAAGGCGCGAAAGGCCTGTTCGTCATCAATATTCAGGATGACGTCCCGCTGCCGGCTCAGCCCACCCCGCAGCAGCCGGTGGTCGGTGGCCTAGTGCACGAAGATGCGTTGGGTAGCGGCAATGCCGAGCCCGGCAGCGAACCACAGCAAATCTTGACCGCCGAAGGCGGGCCGCGCACGCTGGATGTGCTGGTCAACTTCGGTGCAGATGGTCGCGGTGGTTTCCACCTGAGCCAGCAGCCCGGCGCGCTGTCCGGTTTGCAGGCGCTCGGCTTGACCTCCGGTGGCGTGGCGCTGTTCTACGCCGTGTCGGCGGACGGCACGACATTGACTGCTACTGCGGGTGACGGTGGTAGTCCGGTATTCACTCTGCAAGTAGGTACCGATGGTAGCTACCTGTTCACGCTCAATGGTGCGTTGGATCATCAGGAGGCGGATGGTGTCGACTCGGAAACCTTGGGTGACAACAGCCAGGCGTTGGATTTCTCTGAAGTGCTGGTAGCCACTGATGGCGATGGCGACCCCATCGCCGCAGGTTTCCCGTCTGGCAGCTTCGTCATCGACGTAGAAGATGATGTGCCGATTCTCAAGACCCTAGACCCGCAGCAGCCTGCTCTGGGCGGTACGGTACACGAGGATCTGTTGACCAGCCCGAACACGGGCAACCCGGATGGCGGTACGCAAACGCTGGTTGTCAGCACCGAGGGTGGTGCCGGCAATCTGAGCTCGCTGGTTTCCTTCGGCGCCGACGGTCCGGGGGCCTTTGGGCTGGTCGACAGCGGTACCGCGACGGGACTGCTCGATGCTCAGGGGCTTACCTCGGGCGGGGAAAGCTTGGTTTATGAGGTGGTTGAAACCCGCGTCGACGGCAAGCTGGTCAGCACCACGCTGACTGCGGTTTCCGCTGACAGTCTGGGCAATTACCCAGTGTTCACCCTGACGGTCAATGCCGATGGCAGCTTCCGCTTCGAGCTGCAGGGGCCGATCGACCATCCGGTTGCCGATGGCAATGATGGTGAACTGTGGGCCAACGATGGGGCGTTCGGCATCGACTTCACCCAGCTATTCACCGCCACCGATGGCGATGGCGACCACCTGCAGTTGCCGGAGGGCACCACGGGGCTATTCGTCATCAATATCGAAGATGATGTGCCGGAGCTAGTAGTGAGCGAGCCGGAGTATTGCCTGACCCTGACCTACGAGGGCGGTGATGCGTCTTATGCCAACAGCTATGGCTACTACATCAAGGGTGCCGATGGCGTGCCGGTCAGCGGTGCGCTGATCTGGGCTGATACCACGTCGCTCAGCATCGGTAGCAGTGCCACGCTGGAAGGTCTTGATCCGTCCAGTGTCGGCTTCTTCATCATTCCCAATGGCGGTGCCAATGGTGTCGCCAATGGCGCCGAAGTCACCTTCGAACTGGTCGATGGCCAGTGGCAGGCCTTTGTCGGCGGTAGCGCACTCAATGGTGGCGGTGGTGCTGCGGTTGTCTTCGACAACCCGGTGCTGAACCCCAATGGAAAATCCCATGTTGAGGACAACGCCGCGCCCGGCAACCAGAACTGGGAAGACGTCAACAACGGCAACAGCGACAACGACTACAACGACGTCAATATCCAGGCCACCTGGACGGCCAAGACGCCGCCTGCCATCGGTGGCACGGTGCATGAAGACAAGCTGACGACCCCCAATGTCGGGAATCAGGAGGCTGGACAGACGCTTGTTGTAAGCACGGCTGGCGGTGCTGGCACGCTGGCCTCGCTAGTGGCCTTTGGTGCCGACGGCCCTGGCAGCTTCGGCCTGGTGGACAGCGCCACGGCCACTTCGCAGCTGAACGAGCAAGGGCTGACTTCCGGCGATAAGCCGCTGGTCTATACGGTCAGCGAAAGCTTCGATGACGACGGCAATCTGCTCAGCGCCACGCTGACCGCTACGGCTGCCGCGGACGTTGGTGGCTATCCGGTGTTCACCCTGGTGATCAATGCCGATGGCAGCTTCACCTTCACCCTGCAAGGGCCGATCGACCATCCGCAGGCCGATGGCAACGACAGTGAGCTGTGGTCGAGCGCTGGCCAGATCGGCATCGACTTCACCCATCTGTTGGCCATCACCGACGGTGATGGCGATCCGCTGAACATCCCCGAAGGGGTTGGCGGCCTGTTCGTGATCAATATCGAGGACGATGTGCCGACCCTGAGCCTCGGGGTCAACGCTCAGGCATTGGCTCAGCTGGAAGTGGCGTTGGACGAAACCCGTGGCAATCAGGATCGTTACGCCGCGAACGACGACCAGAGCCAGGGCTACGTGAACGACGACAATGGCGCGTTGGCCAAGGTCACCACCCAACTTGCCGGTGGCCTGACCTCGCTGTTCACCATCGGTGGGGCAGCCGGGGCTGATGGCCAGGCTTCGCTGAGCGGCACGCTGAGCTTCTCCGGGGTGCCGGCCCAGGGGCTGGCCACCACACTTTCGGCCACCAATGGCGGTGCCATCCGCCTGTTCGTCGACCCGGCCAACAGCCAGGTCATCAAGGGTGTCGATGCCACTGGCGATACGGTCTTCACCATTGCCATCGTCACTGTCGATGGTCAGCCGCAACTGCAGACCACGCTGTTCGAAGCGATCCGCCATCCGCACAACGATCAGCGTTTCGACGAGGCGGTCGATCTGCTGATCAAACACCAGGGCTCGTTGCAGCTGCAGTATCAGGTCACCCGTGTCGACGGTGATGGTGACGCGGTGACCCGTACCGCGAAGGTCGAGCTTGCTGGCGGCAATTCGTCCTATTTCTCCTTCCAGGACGACGGCCCGAAAATCATCAAGTTCGAACTGGGCCACAGCGTCAAGCTATACGTCGACGAATCCGTTGGCAAAGGTGGTTCCAGCCAGAACGAACCCGGTCAGGCTGCGCCGAATGACGAGCAGGGCCACGGCAATGTGCTGGGTTACGCCCGGATCGACGGCGACAAACTGTTCAAGTTGACCGCCGATGGTGGTTCGGATGGCCTGGACAGCAGCCGTACCCGCTTCTCCCTGAGCCTTGCCAGTAATGGCGTGGACTCCGGGCTGAATGCCACGGCCGGCGGCGACATCCTGCTGTACAAGGAAGCCGATGGCAGCATCCTGGGTAAAGCCAATGGCGTTACGGTGTTCAAGATCAGCGTCAATGCCGCTGACGGTAGCGTGACCCTGGTGCAGTACAAGGCCATTGCTCATGGCGATACCAGCAGCCACGACGAGTTGGCGCTGCTCAAGGATGGCGTGCTGAAACTGAACGTGACGGTCTATGACAAGGACGGCGACTCGCAGAGCGCCAGCCTGGATCTGGGCAAGGTGGTCGGCTTTGAGGACGACGGCCCGAAAATCACCAAGTTCGAGCTGCAACATGGCACCAAGCTGTACGTCGACGAATCGGTGGGCACCACAGGTTCCAGCCAGAACGAGAATGGCCATGTCGCGCCGAACGACGAGCAGGGCCATGGCGATGTGCTTGGGTATGCCAGCATCGACGGCAAGGATCTGTTCAAGCTCACGGTGGATGCCGGTTCGGATGGCCAGGATACGTCGCGTACCCGTTTCGAGTTGAACCTGAGCCAGGACGGCGTGGACTCCGGGCTGGATGCTACCGCAGGCGGCGATATTCGTCTGTACAAGGATGCCGACGGCAACGTGCTGGGTGTGGCCAATGGCGTCACGGTATTCAAGGTCAGCGTCAATGCCGGCAGTGGCAGTGTGACCCTCGTGCAGTACGAGGCCATCGCCCATGGCAATACCAGCAATCATGACGAGCTGGCGCTGATTCGCGCCGGCGTGCTGAAGCTCGGCGTGACTGTCTATGACAAGGATGGCGATTCCCACAGTGCCAGTCTGGATCTGGGCAAGGTAGTCGGCTTCGAGGACGATGGCCCCTCCGCGGGCATCACCAATGCCGCCTACGCGCTGGACGATGAAGGTCTGCCCAATGGCATCAACGGTGGTGAGGGCGACGTGACAGGGGCGAACGCCACGGTCTCTGGCACGCTGGTATTCGACGCCGGCTCTGATGGTCTGCGTGGCATCTCCCTGTCCGGGCCGAGCGTGTTGGGCACCGAGAACGTCACCTCGACCTGGAACGCCGGCAGCAAAACGCTGACCATCAGCAGTGCCGAGCGCGGCACGCTGGTGACCGTGGTGTTGACCGACCCGGCGCTCGGCAAGTACGAGCTGGAGTTGCATCAGCCCCTGATGCATCCGGCTGGCCAGGACGAAAACGACATCAAACTGCAGATCGGCTACACCGTGACCGATGGTGATGGTGATACCGCCGTGGGCAAGCTGGTGGTCACGGTCAACGACGATACCCCGACCATCCAGGCCATGCAGCCGGGCTTCGAGTCGCAGGCCACCTTCCTCGGCACCGATGCCGGCTATCACAACAGCTACGGCTATTACTCGCGAGATGCCGAGGGCAATCCATCCGTGGGCAAGGTGATCTGGGCTGATGTGAAAGCGCAGGCGGCGGGAACCACCTTCGATCTGGATGGGCTCGACCCGAGTGAGGTGGGTTTCTTCATCATCCCCAATGGTGCGGCCAACGTCGCGCTCAGCAATGGCGCCGAACTGACCTTCCAGCAGGACGCTGATGGTAACTGGCAGGCCTTGCTGGGTGGCGTGCCACTGACCGGCGCTGGCGGTGCCAATGTGCTGTTCGATCGCGCCGAGTTCAACCCAGGCGGCTCGCACCTGCAGGACAACGCCGAACCAGGCAACCAGAATTGGGAGGATCTCACCGACGCTCCTGATTATGACTACAACGACGTCAATACCAACGTGACCTGGGGCATGCCGCTGCAGGTGGACGAGACCTATCTGGGCACGCCCGATGCAACGGTCAGCCGCAACTTCAGCTCGGCCTTCAACGCCGAATATGGTGCCGACGGCCCTGGTTCTCTGGTGTACGAACTGGTGATCAAATCGCCGAACTCCGGGCTGGTCGATACCGCGAGCGATGAAGCGGTCAAGCTGGTGTTCAACGGCTCGGTGCTCGAAGGTCGTACCGAAACCAGTAACGAGTTGGTCTTTACCCTGAGCGTCAACGCCGCAGGGCTGGTGAGCCTGACGCAACTGCGCGCTGTGGTTCATCCCACTGCCCAGCCGGATGAGTTGCACTTGCTGGGCAGTGACAAAGTCGGCCTGCAGGCCACCATCACCGACGCCGACGGCGATCAGGCTTCGGCCAGCATCGACCTGGGCCAGGTACTGGGCTTCCGTGATGACGCACCGATGGCGGTCAACGATGAGATTGTCGGTGAAGTCTCACGCACGGCAGTTGATCAGGTCGTCGGTAACATCAACGACCTCACCGGCAATGACAGCTTTGGCAACGATGGCAAGGCAAGCGTCTCGCCGGTGCAGATCATCGGCCAGGGCAGCCAGGGCGGTACGCTGGTCATCGATACCAGCGGCAATCTGGTCTACAGCGCTGGCAGTGGGGCCAGCGCCGGTACGGAGGTGTTCACCTATCAGATCACCGACGGCGATGGTGACGTTTCCACGGCCACTGTGACCCTCTCGCTCGGTGGCAATGACCCGGTCGGTGGTCAGGCCTCTGGCAGCGTCGACGAGGATGGCTTGACCCATGGTCTGGCCGGAGGCCCCAACGACCTGGCTGGTGAAGCCACCACGGCTGGTGGGCCACTGGGTTATCAGGTAGACAACTTTGGTGGTTTCGCCTGGGATGCCAGTGGCCTTGGCAGCCTGTCTTCAGGCGGCTCGCCACTCAACTATCAGCTCAGTGTGGATGGCAAGACGCTGAGCGCGTTCGATGCCGGTGGCAATCCGGTCTTCACTCTCAGCCTGACCAACTCGGATACCGGGCAATACAGCTTCAAGCTGTTCAAACCGCTCGATCATCCGGCGCCAGACGTTGCCGGTACGGCAGACGAGAACGACCTGAACCTGGCCTTCTCCTACAAGGTCTGGGACTCCGCTGCTCCTTCGGCTCCGGCCACGGGTAGCCTAACGATCACGGTGGATGACGACTCGCCGGCCACGCCCGACGACATCGCCAAGTCTGCCAGCGAGCCGCAAGGCATCCAGACCAACCTGATGGTAGTGCTGGATCTGTCCGGCAGCATGGACGAAGCGCCGTCGGGTGTCAGCGGGTTCAGCAGCAAGCTGGCGCTGGCCAAGGATGCCGTGCAGCGTCTGATCGACAGCTACGACAACCTCGGTGACGTGATGGTGCGTATCGTGACCTTCGCCAACAGCGCGAGCGCTGTGGGCAATGTCTGGATGAGCGCCGTCGATGCCAAGGCCTGGCTCACCGACCTGGCCAACAACGCCGGCAACGGTTCGACCAACTATGACGATGCGCTGATCAAGGCGATGAATGCCTACGACTCGTCCGGCAAGCTCACCGGCGCAGGGGTACAGAACGTTTCGTACTTCCTCTCCGACGGCCAGCCGACGTTGTCCAACGCCAATCCGGGCAGCAACAACAGCGGCAGCCAGTACAACCCGGAACTGGGCGATGGCATCGGCGCCAGCGAGGAGGCGGACTGGATCGCCTTCCTCACGGCCAAGGACATCAAGTCCTATGCGCTGGGCATGGGGCTGGGCAGTGACCTGGACAAAACATTGCTCAACCCCATCGCTTATGACGGCAAGGCGGGCGCCAACACCGATGGCATCCTGGTTTCCAACCTCAACCAGCTCAACGACACCCTGCAGGGTACGGTCACCGGTACGGTCATTTCCGGCAACCTGATCAGCGAAGGCAGTAATGGTTTCGGTGCTGATGGCCCGGGCCTGCAGCCGGTTGCCGCGATCACCCATAACGGAGTGACCTACACCAGCGAGTCGGCTGCCTACGATGCCACGAGCCATACGCTGACCTTCACCACCGCGGGTGGCGGCTCGTTCAGCGTCAATCTGGTCACCGGTGCTTACACCTACAACTTCAACGACGATGTCGCCGAGGATGTGACGGATACCATCCGCTACACTCTGATTGATCGCGATGGCGATGCGGTGTCTGCCGACCTGAAGTTGACCATCACCGACAGCAGCGAGGTCTATGCCTACGACAACTACAACCAGGCCATCGTCGGGCAGAAATGGGTCACGCCCGACCCGGTAACCAAGGTGCTGGCGGACTTTTCCAGCACCAGCAATCAGGCCTCGTCCGGGCCCAACTACAACCCCTGGATATTCGATACCACCGACAACGGCAACGTGAGTGGCAATGAAACCACGGTGATCACGCAGGCCGATGTCATGGCTGTGGCGGGCAGCAAGTGGGGCGTCACCGCTGTCAATTCGTCCAATGGCGTCAGCGTGCAGGGTAATGCCTTGCAGCTCGTTGACAGTGATCGTAGCGCCGGTGTCAGCACCAAGGCTGCAACACCGACCTTCGAGGTGGCCGGGGGCAACACGGCCAAGGTCTCCTTCGACCTGGGCAGCATCAGCAACTTCAGCAGCAGCGGCTCGGGAGACCAGTTCACCTGGACCTTGTACAAGCAGAACGGCAGCGCCTGGACGCTGGTGCAGAGCGGCACCCATGCATCCAGTAACTCGACTACCGTCACCAGCAACAGCGTGGGCGAGGGTACTTATCGCCTCTTCTTCGAGGTCAATGATCGTACCAACAACAGCAACAGCTTCCGTGTGCGGGTGGACAACATCACCCTGATCACCGTGGCCGCCGCGATGCTGGTCGACACGGCCACGGCAGTGGCGGGCAATGTGCTGACCGATGCCAACAACTATCTCTACAGCGACCATCCATGGGGTGCGGTGGACAGTAAGGGGAGTGAAGGCGCGACGCTTAGCGTGCTGGACAACGGCAGCTTTGTGACCGTGGGTACCTCTAAGACCATCGATGGGCAGTGGGGCAGCCTGGTGCTGCACAGCGACGGGGCTTACACCTACACGCCGGACCCCGACTACGCCAACCTGGGCAAGGAAGATGTCTTCACCTACCAGTTGACCCAGCCAGATGGCGACGTCAGCACGGCGCGTCTGGTGGTTGGTATCGGCTCCAGCGTGGCGGTGCAGTCCAACGTGGTAATGGGGCATGAGGCGCTCAACGACACCTTGCTGGGTAGCGAAGGCAGTGATGTGCTGCTGGGGTTGGGCGGCAACGATACGCTCCATGGGCTGGGTGGCAATGATCGTCTGGAGGGCGGTGATGGCAACGACACCCTGATCGGCGGCAAGGGCAACGACATCCTCATTGGCGGTGCCGGCAACGACACCTTCGTGTGGAACGCCGATGATCGTGGTGGCAACTATCATGACATCGTCAAGGACTTCGGCAATGGCGAGGACAAGCTGGATCTGTCGCAACTGTTGCAGGGCGTCACTGACCCAGGGAGCGCCGATGTGTTGACCCAGTACCTCAGCTTCGACTTCGTCAGCGAGCCGGGCAGTACGGTGATCAACATCGCCAGTGCCGGCAGTGGTGCACCGGTGGATCAGACCATCACCCTGGAAAACACCATTCTGTCCGGAGGTAATGCTGCGGAGGTCATCCAGGGCATGCTGGATCATAATCAGCTGGTCGCTTGAGGCGCGTACAAGGGGCGTTGCGCCGCTGCGGTGGCCCCTCAGGCAAAAGGAAATGCTTATCAGAGTTTCCTTAGCTGAAGCACTCAACTAGAGTAAGCCCGCTACTCGCTCCGAGTAGCGGGCTTTTTTATGGCGTTTGCTGGAGGCAGCGATGGTTTACGTACAGCGCGACGCGGCCGGGCGTTTGTTGCGGGTTGAACATGAACCCTTCGAAGGGATGACGGAAAACCTGGCAGTCGAAAGCGAGGAGTTGCATACCTGGCTGGCTGCCAAGGAAGAGGTCAAGGCGCGCCTGGACAGCCTGAAGCAGTCCGACCTGGAGCTGGTGCGCGTGTTGGAAGACGTGGTCAGCGTGCTTGTAGAGCGCGGTGTGATCCGCTACACCGACCTGCCCGAGGCCGCTCGGCAGAAGCTCGACCAGCGTGCCATCGCCCGCGCCGAAATCGAGGGCCTCAGCGGCCTGCTTGGCGACGACGAGCACGATCTGGTTTAAACCAGGCCTTTGTAGGCTATGCGCCGCGCGGCGAAGCGGCCGGTGCGCCAACCGTAATTTTCAGAAACTACCCCCGGTAGGGGCTCCTGCAGCTATTGCTTGCCCCACGGCGCCGGTGCGCCGATCAGACGGCCCATGGCGCCGTGGATGCCCAGTTCGGTCAGCACTGCGAGTTCCTCTTCGGTTTCCACCATCTCGGCGATCAACGGCAGGTCGATGCTGTTGGTGGCGCGGAAGATCGCTTCGATGAACATCCGCTTGTCGCCCTCCTGGTCGATGGCGCGGATGTAGGTACCGTCGATCTTCAGGTACGCCAGGCCCAGGTGGGTGAGGTTACCAATCAGGCTGAAGCGCCCACCGAAATGCTGCAGGCCCAGGTTGAAACCTGCCTCACGAATCGCCAGGCTCAGCGCTTCCAGCTCGGCGGGTGGCGGTAGGTGGCGTTCATCGATTTCCAGCGTCATCAGGTGCGCTACGTCTTTGTGCCTGTTCAGCGCATCCAGCAGGCGCGCTTTGTCCTGTTGATTACGTAGGGTCGCGGCAGACAGGCTCAATGCCAGGGGGCGAGGATGTTGCGTCAGGTGCTCCAGGCTGTGTTCGAGCATCGCCAGATCGAAGCGCGCGGCCCAGCCCAGGCGCTCGATCCAGGGCAGGAAGCGCCCGGCCGTGATGGCTTCTCCAGCTGGATCAAGCAGGCGTGCCAGGACCTTGTGCTGCATGAGCCTGCCCGTCGCGCATTCGGCGACAGGCTGGAAATACAACTGCAGTTTGCCCTGGGTCAGCGCATCGTCGATCCAGCTGCGCCAGTCATGCAAGCCCTGAGTGGTCCGAGCGGTGAAGTCGTCGAGGCGTTCCCAGCACTTGTCGGTGTTGCTCTGTGCCTGAGCTAACGCCTGGTCCGCGCGACTCAGCACCACCTCGCTCTGTTCGCCGGGACGAAAGGCGGCAATCCCGATGTGGGCGACGGGATCGCAGTCGCTGGCACCGGTCTGCTTCAGGCTGTTCAGCGCTTCGCTTAGCTCGCTGGCCAGGCGCTCTGCGTCTTCGCTATTGAGGCCGGGCGCCAGCAGTGTGAACTCGCCGCCGCGGTTGCGCGATGCCAGCCATTGGCTGCGCCCTGGTAGCGCCAGCAGTTGTCTGAGTTGGTCGCCCAATGCGGCGATCAACGCGTCGGTGCGCTGGCCACCGAGACGCTGGTTGAGGCCGCCCAGGTCGTTGAGGCGCAGCAGCAACAGATAGCCATCTGGATGCTGCTCGTTGATCACCAACTGGTTGCTCAGGCGTATGTCGAACTGACGGCGGTTGGCCAGGCCGGTGAGACTGTCCTGGTAGGCTTCTTCGCGGAATTTCTCGCTGCGCGTGGCTTCTTCGGCGAACAGCGTCTTGAGCTTGTCGACCATCTGGTTCATCGCCAGCACCACACGTTTGAGTTCCGGTGTGCGTGGCACGCGGGGCAGGGTGAGAAATTCACGGCGGGTAATGGCCTGCGCCTGCTGCACCATGTTGTCCAATGGTCGCAGTTGGGTACGCAGCAGCCAGCCGCCGAGCACGGCACTGACCAGGCCGCAGAGCAATAGCCAGAGCAAGCTGCCAATGGCGCTGTCCCACAGGCGGGCGAGTGCGAACTGCGGGTGGCTGAGCACTTCGACCCGTGCTGCCTGCTCCCAGCCGCGCATGATCAATGCATCGCCACCCTGGGACCGCAGATCGACCAGGTCAACGAACCAGCCGGGTACGTTCTCAGGTTTGATCTCGGTGCTGCGCTCGACGATCACGCTGTCGTCGGCGATGCGCACCACGCGAATGCTGGCGAAGTAGCCACTGTCGAAGATCGAACTGACCATCAGCTCGATCATCGCCGGATCGTCCACGTGCGGGGTCAGCGACAGGCCCAGTGCCGTGGCGGCATCCTGAGCGTGCGAGCGCAGTTGACTGATCGACTGTTCGCGCGAGCTTTCGACACTGGCGATGAAACTGCCGGTGAAGGCAACCACCAGGAACAGGCAGATGGCGAGGAACAGTTGTTTGAGCAGGGACATGGTTTCCTCCTAGCCTTCGCCCACGGCGAAACCTTCGGCATGCATTTTTTTCAGGATGTCCTGCCAGCGCGAGAGCTTCTTGGAGTCGCTCTTGCGCGTGTTCGAACCCGGCAGGTAGAGGCCTTCGGCATTGAAGGCGTATACCGGCAGCAGGTCCTTGCGTTGTGAGGCAGGGCGGATGTCGTTGATCAGGTTATCCAGTACCAACGGCTCGGCAGTGGGGCTGGCGTAGTAGGTCAGCACCATGTGCGCCTGGTTGTAATTCAGCGCCTTGACGTAGGTGATGCGCAGCTTCTCGCTGGGGATGCCGAGGCGGCGCAGGGTGAAGTACTTGGCGATGGAGTAGTCCTCGCAATCGCCTGCGCCCTTGACCAGCATTTCTACTGGCGTGGCCCAGTAGTCGTTCTCGCGCCAGAGCTGGATGTCATCGACGAAGCGGATGGTGCGGTTGAAGAAGCGATTGACCTCGTTGAGCTTGTCCGCCTCGTTCAGGCTGGCGCTGGTCTTGATCAACTCTTCCCAGTCGAGAATACGTTTGCGAGCCGGGCCGAGGTTGCCGTAGCGGGTTTCCGCGTTCTTCACGATCACGGCAAAGTCCCAGTCGGCGACTGCCAACGCGGCCAGCAGCGCGCCGCCAATCCACAGGATCAGCAGCCGCCACCGCCATCCCTGAACGTGCAGCCGTCGCATGGTGTCGTCGTCTCCAGGCTCGATTGACGGAGTCTAGGCGAGGTGTCGGCTTTTTGCCGGCCGCTTCGTTAGAACAAGGAAGTAGCGTCAAAAGCTTGTCGAATAGGTGACTGGTAGCCTTAGCCGAATGCAATCCGGGGTGCGTTTAGCGCTCAGGGATTGGGCAGGGTTTTCTGCTTGAGGATGTACAGGCTGACCAGCACCGCACTGCTCAGCATGAACACGCGCGCCCAGGGCATGGGCACCAGATAGCAGGAAAAGCTGATGCTGGCCCACATCAGCACCAGGGCGTAGATCTTGCCCTTGAGCGGGATGCCCTGGCCTTCCAGGTAATCGCGAATCCATGGACCCAGGTGCGGGTGGGTGACCAGCCAGAGGTAGAAACGCCGTGAGCTGCGTACGAAGCAGGCCGCCGCCAGCAGCAGGAACGGCGTGGTCGGCAGTACGGGCAGGAAGATGCCGATGACCCCGAGGGCCACGCTCAGCCAGCCGATGCTCAGCAGCAGGTAGCGGACACTGCGGTGGCGGCTTGGCTGGATATCACGCGGCATGTGTGGGTCTTGGCGGCAGCCGGGCCTGGGCCCGGCTGGCACTGTCAGTGGCGGGGTTTGAGCAGCGCAGGTTTTTCTTCCGGAGCCTGGCACAGCAGGAAGAGGGCGGTCAGCAGCTCGGGAATCTGGTCGATCATGCTGTCCACCAGGTCGCGGTCGCGAGCGATCTCGGCAAATTCCTGCTGCTCGTCGAACAGGCCCGAGCCGACCATGATCGGCAGCAGCAACTCGCTGACTTCGTCTTCGGCATCCTCGAACCACACGGCTTCACGCAGGAACACGCCTTCCATGAAACCGATGCACCAGCCGCGCAGGTCGGAGTCGTCCGGCTCTTCGCCGAGGTCTAGGTCGCAGGGCAGTTCAGGCTCTTCTTCGCCAGCCAGCTGACGGGAGATATGCGCCTTCAGGTGGATCAGGGTGCTTTCGATCTCTTCGCGTTCGGCGTCGCTGCGGTAGTGCGGCGGCTCAGCGAACAGCGCGTCGATCCACTCGCGGTCTGGCACCTGATCGGGACAGATCGCCAGGGCAGTCAGGTAGCCATGGGCGGCCACGTAGTCCAACGCCTCTTCGTGCAACTCATCGGCATCGAGAAAGGCTTGCAGGCGGGACAGTTGCTCAGCGAAGGACATCGTGGGGTTACCTTGAGGCTTAGGGGATAAACGAGGAAGGATTCTAGTTCACCGCTGCCTCTGCGACCAGCGCGGGTGCTCTACTGACGGCGATTCAACGGCTTTGGACGGGGAGGCGCCCTGTTACCTGCGATCCTGCGGCATAATGCGCGGCTAGATTTGGAGGCCTTCATGCTCGACCACGCCATGCGCATTCTCAAAGACGTTTTCGGCTACGACGCCTTTCGCGGCAATCAGGCCGCGATCATCGAGCGTGTGGCCGGCGGCGGCGATGCCTTGGTGTTGATGCCTACCGGCGGCGGCAAGTCGCTGTGTTTCCAGGTGCCGGCGCTGATGCGCGAGGGCCTGGCGGTAGTGGTTTCACCACTGATCGCCTTGATGGACGATCAGGTGGCCACCCTCGACGAGTTGGGTGTGGCAGCTGTGGCGCTGAATTCCACCTTGAGCCCTGACGAGCAGCGCGAGATCGCCGACCGTATCCGTCGCGGGCAGATCAAGATGCTCTACCTGGCGCCCGAGCGCCTGGTGCAGCCGCGCATGCTGAGCTTCCTGCAGGGCCTGGATATCGCCCTGTTTGCCATCGACGAAGCGCACTGCGTGTCACAGTGGGGTCACGACTTCCGGCCTGAGTACCTGCAACTCGGCCAGCTTGCTGAGCTGTTTCCCAATGTACCGCGTATCGCCCTGACCGCCACCGCGGACAAACGTACCCGTGAGGAAATCGTCCAGCGCCTGCATCTGGATAACGCCGAGCGCTTTCTGTCGAGTTTCGACCGGCCGAACATCTTCTATCGCATTCAGCCCAAGGATCAGCCGCGCAAGCAACTGCTCGGTTTTCTCGCCGCGCGCAAGGGCGATGCCGGCATCGTCTATTGCCTGTCGCGCAAGAAGGTCGAGGAGGTTGCCGACTTTCTCAGCAGCCAGGGTTTCCCGGCCTTGCCTTATCACGCCGGCCTGCCCAACGAATTGCGTGCCTTCAATCAGAAGCGCTTCCTCAATGAGGAAGGCCTGATCATGGTGGCCACCATCGCTTTCGGCATGGGCATCGACAAGCCCAACGTGCGCTTCGTCTGCCATCTGGATCTGCCCAAATCGCTGGAAGCCTACTACCAGGAGACCGGTCGCGCCGGCCGTGACGGTCTGCCGGCCGATGCCTGGATGGCTTACGGCCTGCAGGACGTGATCTTTCTCAAGCAGATGCTCAACAATTCCGAAGGCGACGAGCGCCACAAGCGCATCGAGCAGCACAAGCTCGATGCCATGCTCGCACTGTGCGAGGAGACACGCTGCCGCCGTCAGGCGCTGCTGGCCTACTTCGACGAAGAGTTGCCCAACCCCTGCGGGCATTGCGATAACTGCATCGACGGCGTCGAGACCTGGGATGCCACCGAGCCGGCGCGTCAGGCGTTGTCGGCGGTCTATCGTAGTGGCCAGCGCTACGGCGTCGGCCATCTGGTGGACATTCTGCTGGGCCGCGACAACGAGAAGATTCGCGCCGCCGGTCATCAGCACCTGGCAGTGTTCGGCGTCGGCAAGGGTTTTTCCGAAGTCGAGTGGCGAACCCTGTTCCGCCAGTTGGTCGCCCGCGGCCTGGCCGATGTCGATCTGGACGGTTTCGGCGGTTTGCGTCTGACTGAGTCCTGCCGGCCGCTGCTGCGTGGTGAGGTCAGCCTGCAACTGCGTCGTGAGCCCAAGCCGGCGCAGGCGGCCAAGGCCTCCAGTAGCGCTGCCAGCCAACTGGTGCGCGTCCATGAGCGGGACATGTGGGAGGCGCTACGCAGTCTGCGCCGTAAGCTGGCCGAGGAGCACAGCGTACCGCCTTACGTGATCTTCCCTGATGCGACGTTGCTGGAAATGTTGCGCAGCCAGCCCAACTCGCTGAGTGAAATGGCCGAGGTCAGCGGCGTCGGTGCGCGCAAGCTGGAACGCTACGGCCAGGCCTTCCTGGAAGTACTCAATGGCAGCGGCGCGGATGACACGCCACCGCCGGTGGCCGATCTGCGTCATGAGCTGGTCAGCCTGGCTCGCGCCGGTATGACCCCGACGCAAATCGCCGGCCAGTTGGGTTGCAGCGAGAAGAACGTCTACAGCCTGCTGGCCGAGGCAATCGCCCAGCAGCAACTGACTTTGGAGCAGGCGCTGGATCTTCCTGAGGAACTGTTGGGCGAGATTCAGGAGACCTTCCTCGATGGCGAGGGCGAATTACCGGCGGTCAGCGAGATTGCCCCGCTGTTCGCCGGGCGGGTCGACGAAGCGGTGCTCTACTGCGTGCGTGCGGCGCTACAGGCCGAGTTCGAGATCTAAGCGTCCTCGGTGAAACGTGGCAGCCTGATTCTGGCGGCATTTTGCTCGCAGGGCTAAGGTGTGGGCAGGCCGCCAGATAACGAGGTGAGGGTGCCTGACTATCACGCCTGGTACGACGAGGTTCGTCCGAGCCCTTATGCCGAGCAGCTGAGCCTGGGGTTTCGTCGGCTGCGTTTTTCCCGCGCTCTCGAGCGTGAATATCGTGCGCACATACTTGAGGACGGCTTCGAACTCAAACGTATTGCGCTTTGCGTCGCCACGGTCATCTGGCTGGCCCTGACGGTGTTGGACATGTTGGTGGTGCCTGCATCGCACCTGGGCTGGGTGATCGCAGTGCGCCTGGTGGCGCTGGTCATCCTGCTGGTATGCGCGACCCTGATCCTGCGGCGGCGCCACAGCCATCTTCTGTTACCGCTGAGCATGATCTGCATCCTCGTGCTCGGCGTGGGCGCAACGGTGATTGTCGGTATCGCTCATCGCGCCGACCCTGGCTACCCCTACGAAGGCCTGCTGCTGGTGAGCATGGCTGCGTACTTTCTGGTCGGCTTGCGTTTGAGCGAGGCCCTTGCCTGTTCTCTGGTGGTGTTGCTCGCCTATGTGCTGGCGGAATTGGCCGCAGGGCTGCCGGCTCCACGATTGATCAACAACCTGCTGTTCCTGGGGTTCGGTAATCTTATCGGCGCCGTCGGTTGCTACCTCCTGGAATACAAATCACGCGAGCATTTTCTGATCAGCCGCCTGATGCATCTGCTTGCCCACCACGACAGTCTTACTGGGCTGCACAACCGTCGCAGTTTCAACCGACAGTTCGAGCGCCTTTGGCGCCATGCGCAGCGTGAGGGCATATCGCTGGCACTGCTGCTCTGCGACATCGACCATTTCAAGGCATACAACGATTGCTACGGCCATCAGGCTGGCGACGCGGCTTTGCAGCGTGTCGGAGCACTGATCGAGCAGGCTGCGCGGCGGCCACTGGATATGGGCGTACGGCTTGGCGGTGAGGAGTTCGCGCTGTTGTTGTTCGACATCAGCGCCGATGAAGCCAGGCTACGGGCCGAGGCTTTGCGCCATTCGCTGGAGGAAGCGGGCATTGCTCACCGCGGCTCCGGGAGCGCCGATGTATTGACCATGTCCATCGGCGTCGCTTGCCTGAGCCCCGATAGCCAGCCTGAATTGAGCCAACTGTATGAACAGGCTGACCGAGCGCTATACGAGGCAAAGGCCTTCGGGCGTAACAGGGTTGCGGTCTGAGTTGGCGCCATGAACAAGGCTCGGTCGCATTCTGCAATGCACATGGCGCAATCTGCGCTTGCCCTGGACATCGGGTTATGGCTAGCTGACTAATAATTAGTTTTTGACCTTTGTATGAGTCCGCTTGCCCATGTCTTACCCCGATCAACATCGCTTTGCCATGCAGGTTGCCCAGCTGTCGCGCGCCTGGCGTTCCGAACTCGACCGACGCTTGGTCGGCCTTGGTCTGTCCCAGGCTCGCTGGCTGGTGCTGCTACACCTGGCACGTTTCACCGAAATGCCGACCCAGCGCGAATTGGCGCAAAGCGTTGGCGTAGAAGGGCCGACCCTGGCGCGTCTGCTCGACAGCCTGGAAAACCAGGAACTGGTGATTCGCGTGGCGGTGCCTGAAGATCGTCGCGCCAAGAAAATCGCGCTGCAACCCAAGGCCCAGCCGCTGATCGAGAAGATCGAGGCGATTTCCACCCAGCTTCGTCATGAGGTTTTCGCCGGCATCGACGAAGATGATCTGCGCCGCTGTCAGCAGGTCCATGCGCGAGTGCTCGGCAATCTGACGAAGTGAATCGGTCGTCACTGTCAAAATCTGATCGTTTTTTGAACGGATCATTTTTTGTGCCTAACTTTTGACTGATGGCGCTTGATGGCACCGTGCTTTCGTCGGCAAACTGGCGTCCAAGCCGCTACTTTGTGAATTAGTAGCCATAATGCAATTCGAGGCGGCATCGACAAGGACCTTGTCGCCCGTTCTCGGAATTATCAAGGGCGCCAGCCTCCCGGCCAAGGGAAGCTCAGACAGGAAGTCGAGGAGGTGGCGTTCGAGCCGGATAAGCCTGGAGGTCACATGGCTCGGGTGCGTCAGTTAATGTTGGGTTTGGCGTCGGGGTCCGCTCTCTATTCGGGAATGGCACCAGCGCTCGGTTTGGGTGAAATCACGCTGCATTCGGCGCTGAATCAGCCTTTCGAGGCGGAAATCGAGCTGCTCGAGTTGGGCGACCTGGGCGCGCAGGATCTGCGTGTCGGTCTGGCCTCGGCCGAGGTGTTCAGCCGTTCGGGTGTCGAGCGCTTCTACTTTCTCAATGACCTGCGTTTTACGCCGCTTCTGCAGGGTTCACGTAACGTGATTCGCGTGGTATCCAACCGCCCGGTGCGCGAGCCATACCTGAACTTTATCGTCGAAGTGGCGCGTCCCAACGGCCAGCTACTGCGTGAATACACGGTTCTGCTCGATCCACCTGGCTCTTCGGCTTATTCCGCTGTAGCCGCGCCAAGCGCTGCTGCCGTATCGCAACCCTCTAGCCGCACCGCAGCACCAGCCTCGTCAGTTAGAGCGGTCACGCCGCCGAGTGCATCTGCTGGGCACCGTCATCAGGTCAGCCGTGGTGACAGCCTTTGGTCCATCGCCGCGCGTCTGCGTGAGCAGGGCAGCACGTTGTCTCAACAGGCGTTGATGGAAGGCATTCTTGCCCTCAACCCAAATGCCTTCGCTGGCGGCGATCCAAGTCGTCTACAGGCTGGCGCTGACTTGCTGCTGCCGGATGCCGCTCGTGCTGAGGCTACTCAGCCGGCCGCTGCTCCAGTAGCTGCCGAGCTCGCTCCTGCCGCTACGGAAAGTGCGACCGAAGGGCCTGTAGGCGCACCTCTGGCTGCCCTCGAATCTGCACCGCAACAAACCGAAAGCCTGGAGCTGTTGGCGGAGAAACAGCGCCAGGTCGATCTGGAACTGGCCAACCAGGCTGCGGAAAACCTGCAACTGCAACAAGGGCTGGCGCAACTGCAAGTGCAACTGCAGCAGTTGCAGGAGCAATTGGCGCAGAAGGATGCTCAGTTGGCTGAGCTGGCAGCGCGTACGCCGGCCGAGCCAGTCACCCAGCCCATTGCCGCCGCGCCGGCCAGTATCGAACAGGCGCCCGCAGAGCGTGGCTGGTGGTCGACATTGTTGGCCGGTGGCATTGGGCTTCTGCTATTGCTCGGTGCGCTGTTCTGGGCTGTGCGGCGCCGTGGCGAGAAAACCAAACCGGTGGTGCAGGTCCAGCCAAAGGCTCAGCCAACTCAGCAACCGCCTCGTCCGCAACTCGCGGCGGTTGCCGTTCCCGTTGATGCTGCTCCGGTGGCCAAGGCTGTCCCGACGCCAGCCCCGGCACGTGCTCAAGGGCCGGTCGACCCGCTCGAGGCGGCCAATGTCTACATCGCCTACGGTCGTGTCAGCGAGGCGCGTGGCGAGCTGAGCAAGGCACTGGCTCAGGACCCGCAGCGCAGCGATCTGCGCTTCCGTCTACTGGAAGTGCTGGCGCTGTTGGGCGATGGCGCGGGTTTTGCGCGTGAGGAGGCCGTGCTGCGTGCCGAAGAGTTCGACACCGTACGCATCGATGCGCTGAAGGCGCGTCATCCTGATCTGCTAGCAGCTCGGCAGGCACCGACCGAGCCTGTGGCTGCGCTGCAGCCGGCAGCAGCGCCTGCGACTGAACCTGATTTCCAGCTCAACCTCGACGACCTGTCGCTGGATGCCGACTGGGATCTGGTCAGCCCTTTCCCTGCTGCCGCCAAGGCCAAACCCAAGGCTGCTGCAGAACCGGAGTTCGACCCGTCGTTCGCCAGCAATTTGCAGGAACTGCCGGAGGTGTTCGAGCTGCATCATGAAGACGAGCAGTTGAGCGCCTTCGGTGAGATGGAAATGGTGCTGAGCGATGACGCGCCGGGGCTGGATGACAACTTCCTCGACGTTTTTGCCGGCGATGCTGATGCCACTGCCGCGCTGCAGGGCGATATCGATCACCTGGCAGGCAACCCGGAGCATATGGCCCAGCTCAACCAGGCGCTGGCTTATATCAAGCAGGGCGATATCGCCACCGCCTGCGACATCCTCAACGAGGTGATCGATCACGGCGATGACGAGCAGAGGAAGGCCGCGCGCCAGTTACTGGCGGAAATCGCCTGACAGACTTGTGCTGCTACACCTGACGAGGCCGCGCGTATGTCGCGGCCTGGTCGTTTCAGAAGCTCTTGCCCAGATTGAGATACAGCGCCTTCTCCCGCTCGTCGTTGAAGCCGTAGCTGAAGTTCAGCGGGCCTAGCGGGGTGTCCAGGCCGAGGAAGATGCTGGCTGCGTTGATATAGCCGCTATCGAAAGCGTTGTCGTTGTTCCAGGCACGGCCGCGCTCCAACGAAATGCCCAGGTACAGCGGGAAGTTCAGCGGCAGCATCGAGGTTTGCGTCATGCGCCGGTAGTAGATCATCCGTGCCAGGGCCATGTTCTGGCCGCTCAGCGAGTCCTGGCGAAAGCCCGACAGTTCCTGGGCGCCACCGAGGATGAAGCCCGAGGTGACCACCTCCGCCTGATCCAGGGTGCGCCCGTAGCGCCCACCGAACAGCCAGGTATTGGGGCCGTGGCTATAGGCCTTGTCCAGTTTCAGCTGCCATTGGCGATATTCCTCGTCCGAGCCCAGGCCGCGATCATATTTGCGCAGCATCAGACCGATGTCCTCACCTGTGCGCGGGAAGTCGAGGTTGTCCAGGGTGTCGAAGGAGTACAGCAGCTCGTAGTACCCCTCGCTGAAGCTGAAGCTGGGCAGATCGCGCTCGCCGACGCGCACATCCGCCTCGCCCCAGGCCTGGGCGATACCGAAGCGAATTTCGCCATTGTTGGCGATCTGCCGACCGAGGTTGAGACCATAGCCGTAGCGCTCCAGGCGGTATTCGGCGATCGGGTCGTTGTCCAGAATCGCTTCGACGTTCTGCGCCTCGCCGAACAGATAGGGCGCGACGAAGTAACGTGAGCCGGCGTCCAGCGGCTGATAAAACTCGCTGTAGAGCTCCTGGCGGTCACCCAACTGCAAGCGAGTCAGCCATTCGGCGCCGAGCTCGTTGATGCCATTGATGCGGTAACTGGCGCCGATATTGAAGGCGCTGTCGCCGCGCATGTCGTCGGACAGGTTCAGCCCCAGGCGCAGATAGTCGGTGCCGGTGCGCTTGCCGCGGGCATCGATCACCAGGGCGCTACCGCGCTCGTCCAGTGGCTCTACGCGGTATTGCACGCGCTCGAAGTAGTCCAGACCGTAAAGGGTGCCCATGTCTTTTTGCAGGCGATCCATGTCCAGTGGCTCGCCGAGCGGTTGGCGAATGTGCCGGCGAATCACCGCGTCGCTGACTTTCGAGTCGTTCTCCACTTGGATCTCACGAATCACCGGTGTGCGCTGTTCGCGCGAGCGCGCCATGGCCAACGCCGGGTTGCCGGCACTGCCGGTGCGCAAGCGAGCCAAACGCTCTGCCTGAATCTGTGTGGCGCGATAGCCGGCCTCCATCATCTGTTCGCCCCGATTGAAGTCGGCGACGCCAAAGCCAGCCAGAGGTGGCAGGATCAATACGTCGTCCGCTTCCAGCGTTTCGAGTTGCGCCTCGGAGTTCTTGCGCATCATCAGGTTGATCGACTGGTTCATCACGTCGACCACGGTGAGCAGCTCCTTGGCCGGTTTCAGTGGCATGCCCAGGTCGACGACAATGACGTGATCGACGCCCATCTGTCGCGCCACGTCGATGGGCACGTTGTTGACCATGCCGCCGTCGACCAGCAGGCGGCCATCCACTTCCACCGGGGCGAACACTGCCGGGATCGACATGCTGGCGCGCATAACCTGCGGCAGGTGACCGCTGCCCATGATCACCTGTTCGCCCGTGACCACATCGGTGGCCACGGCGCGATAGGGGATTGGCAGGTGATCGAAGTCGCGAGTGGCACTGCGGTGTACCAGCAGACTCTCCAGCAGCAGCGCCAGGTTCTGGCCCTGGATCACGCCCAGCGGCAGGCCCAGGCTGCCGTCGTCGCGAAAGCTGAGCTTCTGCTTGATCAGGAAATCGCGGTCGTCCTGTTTGCGCCGGAAAGGTACGTCCTCACGTGGCGGTGAGTCGGACAGCGCCTGTTGCCAGTCCAGTTCCAGCGCCAGACGCTCAAGTTCCGCGACCGAATAGCCGGACGCGTACAGCCCGCCGACGATGGCGCCCATGCTGGTGCCGGCGATGGCGTCGATGCGAATACCTTGTTCCTCCAGCGCCTTGAGCACGCCAATGTGCGCCAGGCCACGGGCGGCGCCGCCGGACAACACCAGGCCGACGCGATCGGCGGCGATGACGGGCAGGCTGGAGAGGGCGAACAGGCAGAGCAACGAAAAGAGCAGGCTGCGCATGGCGGATTCCGGCAGAAGCAAAGACAAAGGCCGTTATTATAGGCACCAAGCCCCACAGTAGAGCCGCTGCCATGCCCGATCAGAAGCCCGAAATCGTCATCACCTATTGCACCCAGTGTCAGTGGCTGCTGCGCGCCGCCTGGCTGGCTCAGGAGCTGCTGAGCACCTTTGCCGACGAGTTGGGCCGGGTCAGTCTGGAGCCAGGCACCGGCGGCGTTTTTCGCATCCTCTGTGATAACCAGCAGATCTGGGAGCGCAAGGCCGATGGTGGCTTCCCAGAGGCCAAGGTGCTCAAGCAGCGGGTGCGCGATCTGATCGATCCAGGTCGCGATCTGGGCCACAACGACCGTTAGAGTTTCAGGATCAACGCGCCATCCGCGCTGAAACGAAGATCGCGCTGACGATCAGCAAGCCGCCGGCCAGCATGCGCAGGGTCGGCTGCTCGCTGAACAGCCACCAGGCGAACAGAATTCCGTAGACCGGCTCCAGGGCGAAGATCACTGCCGTGGTACGCGCCTTGAGCACGCGCAGGCTGGCGACGAACAGGCTGTGCGCCAGGCCTGTGCAGAAGATGCCGAGCATGGCCAGCCACAGCCAGTCCACCGGGCGCACGCTGGGCAGCAGTGGCCAGGCCAAGGGCAGAAAGCAGATCAGCACCGTGATGTTCTGGTACAGCGCGGCCTTTACCGGATCTAAGCCACGGGTGCTGGCGCGGTTGAGCAGCGACAGCAGGGCGAACAGAAAGCCCGACAACACCGCCCACAGCAGCCCGACTGTGGCGCCGCTGTTCAGGCTGAATTCGGGCGTGACCAGAATCAGCCCCAGGCATACCACGCCGACCATGGCGAACTCGCCGGGGCGGGTACGCTCGCGAAACAGCAGGCCCTCCAGCAGGACGGTGAAGGCCGGGAAGCTGGCGAAGCCCAGGGTGGCGATGGCCACACCGGAGACTTTCACCGCTTCGAAGAAGGTGACCCAATGCGTGCCCAGCAGCAGGCCGCCGAGTGCCAGCAGGGCCATCTGCCGTAGGCTCGGGCGAACTGTGTTGCGGCTGCGCCAGAGCGTGGCAGCCAGGCCCAGGGCGAGCACGGCAAAGAGCGCGCGGCCGCCTGCAATCATGTTCGGCGTGGTCGCCGCGAGTTTGCCGAAGATGCCCGACAGGCCGAACAGCAGGGCACCCAGGTGAATCGCCAGCAGGGCGTTACGCTGCGTCATGCCAGGCGCGCACCGTTGGGCAGTGGCTGGTCGAAACCTGCCAGGACGACGCGGTTCTCGCTGTCATAGACACCGGTGACCAGCACTTCCGAGCGCACCCCGGCAATGCGCTTGGGGGCGAAATTGCAGACGCACAGCACCTGACGACCCACCAGCGTGTCGCAATCGTAGTGCGCGGTGATTTGGGCGCTGGAGGTCTTGATGCCCAGTTCGCCGAGATCGACTTCCAGCACGTAGGCTGGCTTCAGCGCTTTTTCATTGGGACGAGCGTTGCGAATGGTGCCGACGCGCAGCTCCACCTTCTCGAAATCCTGCCATTCGATGGTTTGCATAAGGTACTCCTTCGATGATGCGGCGCAGTCTAGGGCTGCGTGCGATAGCTGTCTGTCGCGGGAGTGGTGAGTTTTGTCGCCAGGCTATCGAGGAAACGTGCGGGCATCGTTAACGGCCGGTGCGCACGGCGCACCCTACGGTTCGTGTGCTTGTTAACGCGTACGGCGCAATTGCCGTGGCGTTATGCCCAGATGGCGGGAGAGGGCGGCGGTGAAGGCGCTCTGCGAGCTGTAACCGACCCGTGCGGCGATTTCGCCAACCGCCAGGTCGCTGCCACGCAACAGCTGTTCGGCGAGTTGCAGGCGCCGTTGGCGAATATGTTCCATCGGCGTGCGCCCGGTCTCGGCGAGGAAACGCGCATGGAAGCGCGCCACCGACAGACCGGCCAGGCGTGCCAGATCTGCCACCTGCAGCGGATGCGCTGCGTGCTGTTCGATATAGCGATCCAGGGCTGTCAGCGGCAAGCCGGTCGTCTCGGCATGCTGGCGGCTGCAGGCCAGGCTGCCGAGCAGCAAGGCCGCACCCTGGCCAGCGATGATTGGATCATTGATCGGGCTGCTGGCCAGCCAGTTGAGTAGCTGCCCCTGCGAGGGATCGAGTTGCAGTGCGTTGGGTTTGTCCAGCAGACGCTGGATGTCGCTCGCATGGTGGCCAAGCTGGCGCTCCAGCCAGTCATTGGCCGGCAGGTCCAGCACCAGGCATTGGCTGCCACGTGGGCTGCCGCAGGTATGGCGCGCTTCGGCTGGCACTACGGCCAGGTGATGACGTAGCACTCGGCTGCCCTGGCCGTCCACTTCGAACTGCAGCTCACCTGCCAGGCCGAAAACCAGTTGCGCATGCTCATGGCTATGGCTGAGCACTTCGTGGCTGTAGTGACGCAGGGACATGATCGGGAGCATGGCGGTTTCCTCGGCAACCGCCGCAGTGTAACGCCTGGGGCGCAGCAATGCCGTGTCATGGAACCGTCTTTTTCCCGTCACAAGCCTTTCACCGCAACGCCTCAAGCTCGACTAAACCCAGCCGGAGGTCGCCCATGACCAGCGCTCAGCTCGCCAAGCCCAGCCGCAAGCAACGTGTCCGCACCCTGTGGATTTCCGACGTACACCTCGGCACGCGCGATTGCCAGGCCGAGCACCTGGCAGCGTTTCTCAAGCGTTACCACGCTGACCGTATCTACCTGGTAGGCGACATCATCGATGGCTGGAAGCTGCGTGGCGGCATCTACTGGCCGCAGGCGCACACCAATGTGATCCGCCGCCTGCTGACGATGAGCAAGCGCGGCACCGAGGTGATCTACGTCACCGGCAACCACGACGAATTCCTGCGTCGCTACTCCAGCCTGCTGCTGGGCAATATCCAGCTGGTCGACGAGGCCGTGCACGTCACGGCCGATGGTCGGCAACTGCTGGTAATCCATGGCGACCAGTTCGACGTGATCACCCGCTATCACCGCTGGCTGGCCTTTCTCGGCGACTCGGCCTACGAGCTCACCCTGACCCTCAATCGCTGGCTCAATCACTGGCGCAGCCGCTGGGGCTACGGTTACTGGTCGCTGTCGGCGTACCTCAAGCACAAGGTCAAGACGGCGGTGAACTTCATCAGCGACTTCGAGGAGGCCATCGCTCATGAGTGCGTCAAGCGCGGCCTGCAGGGCGTGGTCTGCGGCCATATTCACCATGCCGAGATTCGCCAGGTGAGTGGCGTGGAATACATGAATTGCGGCGACTGGGTGGAGTCCTGCACGGCGTTGATCGAGCATTGGGACGGGCAGATCGAACTCTATCGCCTGGCCGAGGCGCAACTGGCCAGCGAGGAGCAGGCTGTCGCCCTCGAGACCGGCGCATGAGGATACTGATCGTCTCCGACGCCTGGACGCCTCAGGTCAATGGCGTGGTCACCAGCCTGGCTGCGCTGGTCGGCGAGCTGCGTGGCTTGGGGCACCAGGTCAAGCTGCTGTCGCCCGCCGATTTCCGCGCCGTGCCGTGCCCCACTTATCCGGAGATTCCTCTGGTGTGGAATCTGTGGCGCGTCGGTGCGGCGATTCGCGACTTTCGTCCTGACTGCGTACATCTCGCTACCGAGGGGCCGCTGGGGTGGGCAGCGCGGCGTTGGCTGGCCAAGCGTGGGCTGGCGTTTTCCACGGCGATCCATACGCGCTTCCCGGAGTACGTCAGCACACGCTGGCCTTGGATTGCGCCGCGTTGGGGGTATGCCTTCCTACGCGTTTTTCATCGCCCCAGCCAAGCCGTCCTGGTGACCACCGAGCGCTTGCGTGAAGAGTTCGCCGGCTGGGCTCTGCAACGGCTGCAACTGTGGCGCAAAGGTGTGGACACCCGGCTGTTTCAGCCGGACGAGACGCGCCCCCGACCTGTGCGACCGGTGTTTCTCTACGTCGGACGCATCGCCCCGGAAAAGAACCTGCAGGCCTTTCTCGATCTGGACCTGCCCGGCGAGAAACGCGTAGTAGGTGACGGCCCGCAGCGCGAGGCGTTGCAACAGCAGTATCCATCGGTGCGTTTTCTCGGTTATCGCCATGGCCAGGCGCTGGCCGAGGCCTATCAGAATGCCTCGGTGCTGGTCTTTCCTTCGCGTACCGATACTTATGGCCTGGTCATGCTAGAGGCGCTGGCCTGCGGTACGCCCGTGGCCGCGTTTCCGGTGGCCGGGCCGCTGGACGTGCTGCAGCAGGGGCTCAGTGGCGTGATGGACGAGGATCTGCGCGTCGCCTGCCTGGCTGCGTTGGAGCTGGATCGGGTGCGTTGTGCTCGCTTGGCTGCAGCGCAGTCCTGGCGCGCGTCGGCGCTGGAGTTTCTGGCGTTGCAGCCGCTGATCGACGGTGAGCCGGTGTTGACCGAGGCAATGGAGGCGTAGGGCGTACCGGGACGCCGGCCGCTCGGAAGCAGTACGCCGTTGGATCTGTGCCACACCAAAGAACGGCGGACTGTTCGCTGGCGCTCCTGAGTCCGCCCTACTGGTTGGATCTCGGGCGTTCCGATCCGCCCTACGAGCGGCCGCCGTCTCGATCTTACAGAATGACCTTGTCGCGCAGCTTTTCGGCGGCCTGGTTGAGCGCCTGGATCACTCGCTCCTTGTCGAAGTTCTGGATACCGTTGGTGTCCAGGTACATGGAGAAGCCCGGCAGTTCGTGCTCGACGTAGCTGGAGGTGGCGCCGAGGTCGCGGCGGAAGTCCACCACCTGGTAGATCTGCACCGGGCGGGTGAAGCCCTTGACGGTGATCTGGCCCTTGTCGCGGCACATGATCACGTCCTTGACCAGCGAATAGGTCTCGTGGGAGATCAGGATCTCGCCGGATTCTGCGGCGCTCTCCAGTCGGCTGGCGAGGTTCACGTCGCGGCCGATGATGGTGTAGTCCATGCGCGTGTCGGCGCCGAAGTTGCCCACCGTGCAGTAGCCGGTATTGAGGCCCATGCGAATTTCCAGAGGCTTGGTGATGCCCTGGGCGCGCCACTGCTGGCGCAGCACCTTCATGTGCTTGCGCATGGCGATGGCCATGGAGACTGCCGCGACCGCATCCTTCTTGGCGCCATTGCTGCTGGGGTCGCCGAAGAACACCATGACGCAGTCACCGATGAACTTGTCGATGGTGCCGCCGTATTTCAGGGTGATCTTCGACATTTCATTGAGGTAGGTGTTGAGCAGGTCGGTCAGCGCTTCGGCTTCCAGCTCTTCCGACAGTTCGGTAAAGCCTTTGATGTCGGAGAAGAACACCGTGAGCTTCTTGCGCTGGGTTTCCAGGCGCACGCTTTTCTTGCCGGTGAAGATCGACTCCCACACCTGCGGTGACAGGTATTTCGCCAGGTTGCGCGCCAGGCGTGCGGCCTTTTCCTGCTCACGCTTGATCTCGCTGCGCACCTGGGCCAGGCGCAGGCCTTGCTGGTTGACGAAATAAGCGGTGATGCAGATGTACAGGGTGGCGAAGAGTATGCTGACCAGCGCCACCAGCGTTGGAGTGTCGGTATTGGGATGGACGCCCACCAGCGCGGCGCACAATGCCATGCCGCTGGCGGCCACCAGCAGTCCCAGGCCCAGATAGCGCATGCCGCCGATGACCAAAGCGCTGAAGCAGAGAATCAGCAGGAACATCAGGCTGGGTACGGCGGAGAAACCGAGCAGCACGCAGGCCGCGCCAGCATGCAGGGCATCGAAGAACAGCAGGGCAAGATCGGTCTGCGCAGGGTAGTCGCGCTTGAAGCGGCGGCTCAGGTTGTGCGCCAGATGGGGATAGAGCAGGGCGTAGGGCACCATCCACAGGATGTCGTAGCCGAAGTGCCCCACGTAGGTGCCGGCGGCGATGCTGGCAGCCGTGGCGATATAGGCCAGCACGCGCGAATAGTATTCACGCAACGGCGGCGTCGGCAGCCCGTTGGCACGGCTGGGGGTTGCTGGCTTCATCTGCTGGAACTGTCCCTGCTGGATTTCTGGCGTCTCTACTGGACGCCTGGCTGGTCTGCAAGACCTGAGCCAGAGGCTCGCTGGGCGGGGATCATAACCAAGGGAGTGGCGGCCAGCCAAGCACGGCCGCCGAACGGTGGCGCAGCAGAGGCCAGCGGTCAGGTGCTGGTGCTGTCCATGGCGGCCAGGTAGATGGAGTTCTTCGGCCGGGCGAACACGCGCTGCAGCATGGGTTCGAAGAAACTCAGCGGCAAGCTTTCGTAGTCGGGGTCGAAGGCAGCCGCGTCGTACTTGGCACAGAAGTCGATGGTCGCCTGGTATTGCGGGTGGTCCTTGAATTGCTCGCGCAGGTGGCGATCCATGCCCAGGTGGTGGAAGAAGTAATAGCCCTGGAAGATGCCGTGTTTCTCCACCATCCAGTGGTTCTCGGCACTGACAAAAGGTTTGAGGATAGCCGCGGCAATGTCTGGGTGGTTGTAGCTGCCGAGCGTATCGCCAATATCGTGCAGCAGCGCGCAGATCACGTACTCCTCGTCACGGTCGTCGCGATGGGCGCGGCTGGCGGTCTGCAGCGAGTGGGTTAGGCGGTCGACCGGAAAACCACCGAAATCGCCGTCGAGCAGGCGCAGGTGGGCGAGGATGCGAGCGGGCAGTTCGGCGGCGTAGGCGGCGAAGTCCCGGGCGATGATGGCCCAATCCTCGGCCTGGCCGTCTTGCATATGGGTGAAGCGGGCTCGGCTATTCATGGCATTTCTCGTTCTTGTTGTTCTGTGGCATGACGGTCAACCTTGCTGCGGCACGTGTGGCTGCGGGCTAGAAGCGGATACGGCCGGTAAAGGCATCCTTGAGCATCACCCAGTCGCCCATCAGGCTATACAGCGGGTAATCGAAGGTCGCCGGGCGGTTCTTCTCGAAGATGAAGTGGCCGATCCAGGCGAAGCCGTAACCGGCCAACGGCATTGCCAGCAGCCACAACCATTGTTGGGTAAGCAGGGCATAGGCGAGGTTCGTCAGCACCAGCAGGCTGCCGACGTAGTGCAGGCGGCGGCACACGGGGTTGCTGTGCTCCTGCAGGTAGTAGGGATAGAACTCGGCGAAGCTTTGGTAGCGCTCGGTAGTCTGGGCGGTCATGGCGCACCTCCTGTTATTGTCACGGTCGAGTGTAGGGTGGCTGTCTCCATCGGCCACTGACTTAAAGTGCCAGTCTAGTATCCTTGCGCCGCCAACCATGGCCTTGCTGTTTGATCATAAGAACAAGACGATGAGTGAAAGAACCACCTCTTCCAACTGGGCATTGGCCATCGTGCAGGCGCTGGAACTGGGCGGCGTCGACTGCGTCAGCCTGTTCGCCGAGCTGGGTATGGAGTACGCCGCGCTGAACGATCCAGATGCACGTTTCCCGCAGGACGGTATGACCCGCCTGTGGCAGCGCGCCGTGGCGCTGTCGGGCAACCCGGCGATCGGCCTGAACATGGCGCAGGTGGTACGTCCGGCGTCCTTCCATGTGGTGGGTTATGCGCTGATGTCCAGCCGCAACCTGCGTGATGGCTTCACCCGTCTGGTGCGCTATCAGCGCATCATTGGTGAAGGGGCGGACCTGAACTTCCTGCCGCAACCCGACGGCTACGCGCTGACCCTGGCTATTCATGGCGACCGTTTGCCGCCGGCGCGGCAGAGCGCGGAGGCTTCGATGGCCTACTGCCTGGCGTTCTGCCGCTGGATGACCGGCAAGTTGATCCGGCCGCGTGAAATTCGTCTGCAAGGCCCGGCCCCCGCTGATCTGGCGCCTTATCAGCAGGTGTTCCAGGCGCCGCTCAAGTTCAACGCCGAGCACTATGGGCTGATCTTCGAGCGTGCTGATCTGGAGGCGCCGCTGCCCAGTGCCAATGAGGCGTTGGCACAACTGCATGATCGTTTTGCTGGCGAGTACCTGGCGCGTTTCTGCAGTAGCCGTGTCACCCATCAGGCGCGCCAGGTGCTGTGCCGCCTGTTGCCGCAGGGCGAGCCACGCCGTGAGGTGGTGGCGCAGGCGCTGCATCTGTCGCAGCGCACCTTGCAGCGACGCCTGCAGGAGGAGGGCACCAGCTATCAGCAACTGCTCGACGACACGCGCCGAGAGCTGGCCGAGCAGTATCTTGGCCAGGTCGACCTGACGCTGCTGGAGGTCGCCTATCTGCTGGGCTTTGCCGACCCGAGCAACTTCTTCAGGGCGTTTCGCCGCTGGTTCGGAGAAACGCCCGGTGAGTATCGCAGTCGCCGTGGACTGGTCGGTTAAGGTCCATCAACCACTCAATGGCGCCAGAAGGCGGGGAACAACAGCACCAGCACCGTGAGGATTTCCAGGCGCCCGAGCAGCATACCCAGGCTCAGTAGCCACTTGGCCGTATCGGGGATGGTGGCGTAGTTGCCGGCCGGGCCGACCATCTCGCCCATGCCCGGGCCAACACCGGAGACCATCGCCGCCGCGCCGGTCAGGGCGGTGATCCAGTCCACGCCGCACATCGCTACTGCCAGGGCCAGCGTGGCGATGGTGATGGTGTAGAAGAAGGCGAAGGCCAGGATCGAACGAACGATGTCTTCATCCAGCCGGTGATGGTTGTACTGCTGCTTGATCACGGCGCGCGGGTGGATGAGCTGCTTGAGGTTGGCCTTGAGCAGGATGTAGGCGACCTGGAAACGGAAGATCTTCAGGCCGCCCGCGGTTGAGCCGGAGCACCCGCCAACGAAGCCCAGGTAGAAGAACATCATGCTGGCGAAGGGGCCCCACAGGTGGTAATCACCCACGGCGAAGCCGGTGGTGCTCATGATCGAGGTAATGTTCACCGCCACCAAGCGCAGTGCATCGAGCCAATACAGATCGGTGGTGAACCATTTCCAGCCAGCCAGCACGAACCAGCTACCCACCAGCAACAGCAGAAAGCCACGCACTTGTGCATCGCGAATCAGTGCGCGGTAGTTGCCACGTAATGTGCTGACGTAGAGCACGAACGGCAGGCTGCCGAGCACCATCACCACGATGGCGGCCCAGTGAACCGCAGGCTGTTGCCATTTACCCAGCGACGCGTCCGAGGTGGAGAAACCACCGGTGGCGATCGCCGACATGGCGTGGTTGATCGCATCGAACACGCCCATGCCTGCCAACCAGAAGGCCAGTACGGCGAAGGTGCTGAGGCCGACGTAGGCCAGCACCATGTACTTGGCGACCATGTGTGAGCGCGGCATGACCTTTTCCGAGCGATCCGAGGACTCGGTCTGGAACAGGCGCATGCCACCGATACGCAGGATCGGCAAGATCGCCACGGCCATGCCGATGAAGCCGATGCCACCCAGCCAGTGCAGCAGCGAGCGCCAGATCAGCGTGCCGGGCGACATGTCGTCGAGGCCGCTGAATACGGTGGCGCCGGTGGCGGTAATGCCGGACATGCTCTCGAAGTACGCGTCGGTAATGCTTGCGCGTTCGGCGAACATGAATGGCAGCGCAGCGAAGATCGATACCATCACCCAGCTTGACACCGTCAGCATGTACATGTCGCGTGGGCGCAGTTGCGTTTGTTTGGGTCTGCCCTGGGCGATCATGGCGATGCCGACGAGTGCGGTGATCAGGCTCGACCAGAGGAAGGCATTGATCTTCTGGGGCTGCTCGAAAATCAACAGGGTGACCACCGGCACCAGCATGCTAAGTGCCAGGGTGATGAGGAAAATGCCGTTGATGAAGGCGAGGATGCGCAGGCTGGCTAAAGGCATCGGTCAGTGTTTCCAGAAGCTGCGGGTGATCAGCACCAGCACGGTCAGAATTTCCAGGCGGCCCAGCAGCATGCCGGCACTGAGCAGCCACTTGGCTGAATCCGGCAGACTGGCGAAGTTGCCGGCCGGGCCGATGATCGGGCCAAGGCCCGGGCCGACGTTGCACACCGCGGTGGCAGCGCCAGTCAGCGCGGTGACCCAATCCAGGCCGACCAGTGTCAGGGCCAGGGCCAGCACGCCGATAGTGATGGTGAAGAAGAAGGAGAAGGTGATCATCGAACGCACGATCTCTTCATCGAGATTGTGGTTGTTGTACTGCTGCTTGATCACCGCGCGGGGGTGCACCAACTGCATCAGGTTGGCCTTGAGCAGGACATAGGCGACCTGGAAGCGGAAGATCTTCAGGCCGCCTGAAGTGGAGCCGGAGCAGCCGCCGACGAAGGTCAGATAGAAGAACAGCAAGACGGCGAAGCTGCCCCAGGTGGTGTAGTCGCCGAGGGCGAAGCCGGTGGTAGTGACGATCGAGGTGACGTTCACCGCGACGATGCGAAAGGCGTCGAGCCAGGCGTAATCCGAGTTGATCCACAACCAGGTGCCGAAGACCAGCCAGGTCAGCAGCAGGAAACCGATGAAACCACGCACCTGGTGGTCCTTGAACAGGGCGTTGCGATTGCCGCGGATGAAGGCGACGTAGAGCATGAACGGCATGCCGCCGAGCAGCATCAGCCCCACTGCCGTCCAATGCACGGCAGGCTGTGGCCAGTGTGCCAGTGACGAATCGGAAGTCGAGAAACCACCCGTGGAGATCGACGCCATGGAGTGATTGATGGCCTCGAAGGGGCTCATGCCCGCCGCCCAAAAGGCCAGGAAACCCAACAGGGTGAGGGCCAGATAGATCAGCAGCAGGTACTTGGCAGCCATGTGCGAGCGAGGCATCACCTTCTCGCCCCAGTCCGAGGATTCCGTCTGGAACAGGCGCATGCCACCCACCCGTAGCAGCGGCAGAATCGCCACGGCCATGCCGATGAAGCCGATGCCGCCCAGCCAGTGCAGCATCGAACGCCAGATCAGGATGCCGGGTGACATGTTGTCCAGGCCAACCAGCACGGTGGAGCCGGTGGTGGTTATGCCGGACATGGTTTCGAAGATGGCGTCGGTGTAGCTGATATGGGCGATCAGCATCATTGGCAGAGCGGCGAAGGCGCACACCACGGTCCAGCTGCCGGTGGTCAGCAGGTACATGTCACGCGGGCGCAGCTGGGCGTTCTGCGGTCGACCGGGAGCCACCAGAGCGAGACCTGTGATCAGGGTGATCAGGCTGGACCAGAGGAAAGCGTTGAGATCTTCCGGGTGCTCGAAGATCAGCAGCGTCAGCATCGGAATGGCCATGCTGATTGCCAGGGTAATCAGGAATATGCCGATGATGAAACCGATGGTACGTAGCGTCGGCAAGGCCATTTAGGGGGCTCTGGCGGGTTGTAAAAGTGCGCCATTCTACCCGTGGACGGGCGGCTGTAAACCGCTGCACCAAGGGGCTTTACAAGCGCATCGCCAAGCATAGAATAGCCGCCAGTTGCCGACGTCCGTCGGTTTCCGAGTCCTCCCCAAATGTCCGAAGCTAATCCTTGCCTCACGTGCGGCGCCTGCTGCGCGTTTTTTCGTGTGTCCTTCTTCTGGGGCGAGTGCCAATCCGCGGGCGGTAGCGTACCGGATGAGCAGGTTATCCAGATCAGCCCTCACTACGTCGCCATGCGTGGCACGGAGAGCAAACCGGCACGTTGCACGCAACTGTTGGGCGATGTCGGTTGTGGGGTGCGTTGCACCATGTATGAACAACGTTCGAGTAGCTGCCGCGAGTTCGAAGCGTCATGGGCGAACGGTGAGCACAACCCGCGTTGCGACGATGCGCGCAAGGCTTACGGTCTGCCACCGCTCACTCCGCCGGTGCAGCCGGTGATATCGCCTGACCGCGTCGCCTGACGGCAGCTGCAGACTAGCGTTTCGCCTGGATGCAGTCCGGAGTCCAGCGTTCCCAGGGGCATCCGGGCTACGGTTCGACCGTCGTCTGTTATCCGCTCCGTGCATTGGTCAGCTTGCAGCTTGCAGCTTGCAGCTTGCAGCATTGAGAATGCGCCATCTTTGTTTTTGGAGGTGGCCGATGGAAGCTCTCGACGCTCTGCTCAACCGTGTTTCTGTTCCTCGTTTGGTCGAACCGGCCCCGGATGCCGCGCAGCGTGACCTGATGTTTCGTGCCGCCCTGCGCGCCCCGGATCATGGCCAACTGCGTCCCTGGCGTTTTCTGACGATCGAAGGGGCGGCGCGTGAGCGCATGGGCGAACTGTTTGCCGAAGCCCTGCAGGTTGCCGATGCGCAGGCTGCGCCGGAGGCGCTGAACAAGGCGCGTGGCATGCCGCTGCGCGCGCCATTGCTGGTGGTGGTGATCGCTCGCGTGCAGGCTCACCCCAAGGTGCCGGCCTCCGAGCAGGTGATCGCGGCTGGCTGTGCGGCTCACGGCATGCTGCTGGCGGCTCATGCTCAGGGCATCGGCGCGGTGTGGCGCACCGGCGACATGGCCTACAACGCCCACGTGGGCAAAGGTCTGGGCCTGGCGGCGGACGAACAGATCATCGCCTATCTCTACCTCGGCACACCGGAGCGTGAGCTGCGCCGCGCCCCGGAAGTGGTCGTCGAGGATTTCGTCAGCGCCTGGCAGGGCTGATCGACACGCGCTTCAGTCTGCCTGCTGCCTGGCCGGCAGGCTGAGCGTGGCAACGAAGCCGCCTTCTGGATGGTTGGCCAGCAGCAGCTCGCCGCCATGGCGCTGCGCGGCCCGGCGTGCGATAGCCAGCCCGAGGCCGTGGCCGGCGCTGCTCTGACCGGGTGCGCGAAAGAAAGGTTTGCCCAACTGCTGCAGGTGCTCGCTGGCCACGCCAGGGCCATGGTCGCGTACGCTCAGCGTGACACTTGGACCCTGGCGCTGCATGCTGATGACGACAGGCTGATCCGGCGGGCTGAAGCGCAAGGCATTGCGTAGCAGGTTGTCCAGCGCGCGTTCCAGCATGTCTGGCCAGCCTTCCAGGCGTGCCGTAGGGTCGAGATCGATCTGCAACTGATGCTGTGGGGCGGTCAGGCGAGCGTCTTCCTGCAGTTTGCCGAGCAGGGCGGCCAGATCGACGGGGTGCGCATCGCCCGGGTCTGCATCCAGGCGCGCCAAGGCAAGAATTTCGCTGATCAGCGCTTCCAGCCGGTCACACTCCTGAGTCAGGCGTGGCCACAGCCTTTCTCGCTCTGCAGCATCGGCGCGCTCTGCCAATGCCAGTGCAATACGCAGTCGTGCTAGGGGCGAGCGCAATTCGTGGGAAACATCGCGCAGTAACTGGCGCTGGCTGCCGATCAAGCCCTGCAGTCGCTCGCCCATGCGGTTGAAGTCCTTGGCCAGCAGGCCCAGTTCGTCGCGGCGGGTGGCCAGGCGAGCCAGGCTGTTCTGCTGGTAGGCGGTCTGGCCGAGGTCATGCACGGCGCCGCGCAAGCGGTCCAGTGGGCGGGTGATCGACAGCGTCAGCATCAGGCTGAACAGCGTCAGCACCACCAGGGCAATAGCGATGGCGCTAAGTGGCCAGAACAGGCTGCCGCGGTGCCAGGCTGCCAGTTCCGGGTGTGGAATTCGGTAGATGAACAGGTAGCTTTCGCCGCTTTCCGGGCTGGTGTATTCGGCGGTCAGACGCCGCCAGGGCAAGCGACGGTCGTCGTCTTGACGCGCCTCGAAGGCTGCGGCACGGGACGGAAAAGTGCCTTTGACCAGTTGCTGGCCGCTCTCGCCAAGCACTTGCGTGTCGATGCGGTACTCGCGTTTGCGCTGTTCGAGAAAGTCCTGGGCGGCTGCTGGCCCCTTCTGTTCGTAGCGCTTGACCCATTTGCTGTCGAGGCCATCCAGGCCTGGGTGCAGGCTCAGAATCCAGGCGTCCTGATTGAGGGCGCGACCCAGCAGCAGGGACAGGCCGGCGACCAGTGCGATGCCCAACCAGAAGGTCGCCAGAATGCGCCAGAACAGTGAACGCACGGTAATTCCTCATGCAAAAGCCGCCGGGCTCTGGGAGCGCGGCGGCGGGTTTAGGGGCGTCGATCAGTTGGTCTTGCTGTCCTTCTCAGCTTTCCAGGCCTTGAATTCGGCCATCTCGGCGCGACGGGCTTCCATTTTTTTCTGGTGCTCGTCGAAGGCCTTCTGCTGCTCGGGGTTGAGCAGGTCACGCAGGGCCTTGTGCTGGTCGGCGCGGGCCTTGTCCAGTTCCTTCTTCATGGCCTGCTTTTCTGCTTCCGGCAGCTTGTCCAGGTAGCGCTTGGTGATGTCGCGATGGGTTTTCATCTGATCGCCCATCAGTTTACGAAATTCCTGGCGCTGTTCCTTGTTTAGGTTCAGCTCCTTGAACATGCCGGGGCCGCGGTCGTGGTGGCGAGGGCCACCGTCTTGCATGGGCATGGCGAAAGCCAGGGTCGGCAGGGTGGCAGCGAGCAGCAGGGCGGTGAGGGTCTTACGCATGGTGATTCTCCTTGTCTTGAGAACCTGTTTTACGATCTAGCGAGCTAGAGTCATGCAAGGCGAAAACAGACGAGGAAGCGGAGTGTACTGTTGTACATGAGCATTCCGAGTCTGTTTTCAACGCAGCAGGGCCGACGCGCAGCAGGTCGTAAACAGGTTCCGAGGCCGGTAAGTACCGGATGGGCTCATTATGCGGCGGTCAAGGTCAAGGGCAGTCAGGTGTGGGTAAAGCTTGGGTAAAGGCGATGTTGCGGGTTATTTACGCTGCGCCAGGCAGTCACTGCGCGTAGTAATAGCCACGACTGCGCAAGGCGAGAATGCGTGGGCGGCCATCCGGGTGCGGGCCGAGCTTCTTGCGCAGGTTGCTGACGTGCATGTCCAGGCTACGGTCATACAGCGTCAATTTGCGGCCCAGGGCGAGTTGCGCCAGGGCCTGTTTGTCCACTGGCTCGCCCGGCTGCTGCAGCAGGGCCTCCAGCAGGCGGCTTTCGGAAAGCGTCAGGGGAACGTCATGTTCGCCAATACTGACCACCCCGCGATTGGGGCTGAATCGGAGGTCTCCCAGCTCCAACTGGCTGCTTGCCGGTGCGGGCACGGTGCGGCGCAGCACAGCGCGCAGGCGTGCGGTCAGCTCGCGAGGGTCACAAGGCTTGGCCAGGTAGTCATCGGCGCCTAGCTCCAGGCCAAGGATGCGATCCAGTGGTTCGCCCCTGGCCGAGAGCATCAGCACTGGCAGTTCCGGATGCTCACCACGCAATTGCTTGAGCAGCTCCAGGCCGCTGCCGTCCGGCAACATGACATCCAGCACCACGGCCTCAGGCGCGTGCGTGACGAGGGCCTGGCGAGCGCCGCCGGCATCGTGGCAAGCCGTGACCTGAAAGCCTTCCTGGGTCAGCCAGCGGGTAAGCAGTTCGCACAGTTCCTGATCATCATCGATCAGCAGCAGTCGGTTCATGGTTTAGTTGATCCACTCGCGGCGGGTCTTGCGAGAACCGCGCAACAGGGCGCCGAATACCATCGAGATCAGGCTCAGGGCGGCGCCGGCAGCGAACCAGGTCTGTTCTTCGCTGAGCAGGCGGGGTTGAGCCTGGGCCTGGCTTTCCTTGAGTTGCATGCGCAGGCGCTGGTTTTCCTGGCGCAGGCGTTGCAGTTGCACGGCGCTGCTCGCTTCCTGCTCGTTGCGCAATTGCTCACTTTGCGCCAGGCGCTGCTCCAGCGCCTGGGTGTCGAGCGGCGCTGCAGGAGCAGATGGCTCAGAGGGTTGTTCTTCTGCCTGTACCGAAGCACAAGTCAGCATCACGGTGACCAGCAGGGACAGCGGGATCGAGCGCATCGCGATTCCTTGTGTGCGAGAGCAGCGTTGGTAGAACTCTTTCAGGGCAGTACTTTCTTGAAGGGTTTGACCAGAACGTTGGCATACACACCGGCGGTTCGATATGGGTCGGCGTCGGCCCATTTCTGCGCAGCTTCGAGGGAGTCGAACTCGGCAACCACCAGACTGCCACTGAACCCCGCTGGGCCCGGGTCGTTGCTGTCGACGGCCGGATGCGGGCCGGCCAGCAGCAGGCGACCTTCCTGTTTCAACTGCTCCAGACGAGCGAGGTGAGCGGGGCGCGTGGCCAGGCGATTTTCCAGGGAGTTTTCGACGTCGGTGGCGATGATGGCGTAGAGCATCTCAATCCTTATTTGGGGTCGAAGCGGGGAGGGATGAAGCATTTTCGCCACACGGCAACAGCCTAGCAGGCCGTTGAAAGACTACCTGCGTTGCCAGTGCTGCGTTAAAAACAGGCTCAAAATGCTCATTTACAACTCGTAAACTGCGCTTTTTCGCCTGTTTTTGCCTTGCACTGGCTGCCTCGCCTACGTTTTTCAACGGCCTGCTTGCGGCGGATGTGGGGCATAATAACAAACATCAATCTCAACGAAAGCGCCGCCATGATTGTCGATTTGCACTGCCACAGCACCGCCTCCGATGGCGCCCTGGCCCCCGCCGTACTGGTGGCCCGAGCGCATGAACGGGGCGTGCGGCTACTGGCGTTGACCGATCATGACACCCTGGAAGGTCTCGATGAAGCGCGCCGTGCTGCCGAGCCGTTAGGTGTGAAGCTGGTCAACGGTATCGAGTTGTCCTGCACCTGGGGTGGGGCGACCATCCACGTATTGGGCTATGCCTTCGAGCGCGAGGCGCCAGCGCTGTGCGCTGCCATAGAGGCCCTGCATCACGGGCGCTGGCAGCGTGCCGAGGAAATCGACCGACGCCTCTCGGCTAAAGGCATGCCGGGCGCACTTGAGGGCGCACGTGCTGTCCAACAGGAATTGGGCGACAGTGGCAACGCGCCGGCGCGTCCACATTTCGCCGAATTTCTTGTGCGCGCCGGTCATGTGCGCGATCGCGCCGAGGCGTTTCGCAAGTGGCTGGGCTCGGGTAAGTTGGGTGACGTCAAGCAACATTGGCCTATGCTGGAAGAAACCGTCGCCACTTTGCGTTCGGCCCGGGCCTGGATCAGCCTGGCGCATCCGTGGCAGTACGACTTTACTCGCAGTAAGCGTCGACGTTTGGTGGCCGATTTCGCGGCGGCCGGCGGTCATGCCCTGGAAGTGGTCAATGGCATGCAGCCGGCCGAGCAAGTCGGCGGTTTGGCGATTCTGGCGCGCGAATTTGGCTTGATGGCCAGTGTCGGCAGCGATTTCCATGCGCCCGGCGACTGGTCCGAGTTGGGCATGTATCGCCCATTGCCTGATGACCTGACTGCGCTCTGGGAGCGCTTCGAACATGCACAGCCATCCGCTGTCACTTCATGAGCTGGGAGCAAGTGTGAGTCAATTTTTCCAGGTTCACCCGGAAAACCCACAGGCACGCCTGATAAAACAGGCCGTGGAAATCATTCGTGGCGGCGGCGTGGTGGTCTATCCGACCGACTCTTCCTATGCGCTGGGCTGCATGATCGGTGACAAGAATGCGGTAGAGCGCATTCGCCGCCTGCGTCAGCTCGACGACAAGCACAACTTCACCCTGGTTTGCCGCGACCTGTCGCAGATCGGCCTGTTCGCCAAGGTCGACACCGCCGCTTTCCGCCTGCTGAAGAATCACACCCCGGGCCCTTATACCTTCATCCTCAACGCCACCCGCGAAGTGCCGCGAATGTTGCTGCACCCCAAACGTCGCACCATCGGCATCCGCGTACCCGGCCACCCGATCGCCCTGGCGTTGCTGGAGCAACTGGGCGAGCCGTTGATGAGCGTCAGCCTGATCATGCCGGGCGATGAGCTGCCGATGTCCGACCCCTACGAGATGCGCCAGATTCTCGAGCACCATGTGGACCTGATCATCGATGGCGGTTTTGGTGGTCTGGAAGCCTCTACCGTGGTCAATCTGGCCGACGACAGCCCCGAGGTCGTGCGCGTCGGTTGCGGTGACCCGACGCCGTTCAACGATCTCTGAAGCGAGACCGGAAAAATCCATCATGCCCGCGCCGGCGGGCATCCAGCGTTTTCGAATGATCTGGGCTTCCGTCATCGCCGGAGTGACGATCAAGCGCTTTTTCAAAACATCCATGACACCGCCTTTTCCGTTGTGAGCGCAGCTACCCTATACTCCGTGGTCTTGTCTGGATTATGGATAGAACGGTTTGAGCCTTAACGACTCTGAGCGTCGAGTGTTGTCAGGAATGCGTCCGAGTGGTCGTCTTCACCTCGGGCACTACCACGGTGTGTTGAAGAACTGGGTCAAGTTGCAGCACGAGTACGACTGCTTCTTCTGTATCGTCGACTGGCATGCCCTGACCACCGAATACGCCGATGCCGGCCAGCTTTCCCAGCACGTTATGGATATGGCAGTGGATTGGCTGGCCGCAGGCGTAAGCCCCAGCTCTGCAACGCTGTTCGTACAGTCTCAGGTGCCGGAGCATGCCGAGCTCCACGTGTTGCTGTCGATGATCTGCCCGCTCAGTTGGCTGGAGCGCGTGCCGTCCTACAAGGAGCAGCAGGAGCACCAGAGCGGTAAAGACCTCTCCACCTACGGTTTTCTCGGCTACCCGCTGCTGCAGGCCGCGGACATCCTGCTGTACCGCGCCGGGCAGGTGCCGGTCGGCGCCGATCAGCTCCCCCATATCGAATTTGCCCGTGAAGTGGCGCGCCGCTTCAACCACCTGTACGGCAGCGAGCCGGATTTCGAGCGCAAGGCTGAAGCTGCCATCGGCAAGCTGGGCAAGAAGCTCGGTAAGCTCTACAGCAACCTGCGCAAGGCTTATCAGGAGCAGGGTGACGCACAGGCCCTGGAGACGGCGCGGGCCTTGCTCAAGGAGCAGACCAGCATCACCCTCGGCGACCAGGAGCGCCTGTACGGCTATCTCGAAGGTGGCGGCAAGGTGATTCTGAGTGAGCCGCAGCCGATTCTTGCCGAGTTTTCGCGGGTACCTGGCCTGGACGGACAGAAGATGGCCAAGTCCAGCGGCAACGCGATATTCCTGCGCGATAGCGATGCTGAACTCGAGGAAAAACTGCGGCGCATGCCCACCGATCCGGCCCGCGTACACCGTGATGATCCAGGTGAACCGCAGCGTTGCCCGGTCTGGTCGCTACATCAGCTGTATTCCAGCGACGAGCAATTGCATTGGGTGATCGAGGGCTGCCGCGGCGCCTCGATTGGTTGCCTCGACTGCAAGAGCACGCTGTGCTCGTCTCTGCAGGCCGAGCTTGCGCCGCTCCAGCAGCGCGCTATCGACTATGAGGAAAGCCCGGACCTGGTGCGCAGCATTCTCGCCGAGGGCGCCGAGCGCGCGCGTGACGAGGCGCGTGAAACCCTGGCCGAAGTGCGCATGGCCATGGGCCTGAATTACCGTTGAAGGAGCGCCCGCCGATGAGTGAGCCCGCCACGCCAACCCCCGACAGTCAGGCCGGTGCCCAGCAGGAGCTGCCGTTCGCCCTGGTGTATGGCGAGGCGGTCACCGAGCTGCCACTGGATCTGTACATTCCCCCGGATGCCCTGGAAGTCTTCCTCGAGGCCTTCGAGGGACCGCTGGACCTGCTGCTCTATCTGATTCGCAAACAGAACATCGACATCCTCGACATCCCGGTGGCCGAGATCACCAAGCAGTACATGGGCTACGTTGAGCTCATGCACTCGGTGCGTCTGGAGCTGGCTGCCGAATACCTGGTGATGGCCGCCATGCTGGCCGAGATCAAGTCACGCATGCTGCTGCCGCGCTCGACCGAGGCCGAGGAAGAAGAGGACGACCCGCGTGCCGAGCTGATTCGCCGCCTGCAGGAATACGAGCGCTTCAAGGCCGCTGCCGAAGGTATCGACGAACTGCCGCGTGTAGGCCGCGACGTGACCGTACCGAAACTGGATGCTCCCGAAGCCCGCGCGCGCAAGCTGCTGCCGGACGTCAGCCTGGAGGAGGTGCTGCTGTCGATGGCCGAGGTGCTGCGCCGCGCCGACATGTTCGAAAGCCACCAGGTTACCCGTGAGGCCCTGTCTACCCGCGAGCGTATGAGTGAGGTGCTTGAGCGCCTCAAGGGCGGGGCGTTCGTGCCGTTCGTCGAGCTGTTCGCTGCCGAAGAGGGCCGACTAGGCGTGGTGGTGACCTTCATGGCGGTGCTCGAATTGATCAAGGAATCCCTGGTCGAGCTGGTGCAGAATGAGCCCTTCGCCGTTATTCACGTCCGAGCCCGTGCCGAATGAACCTCAACGATCCCAAAGACCTGGCGCAGTTGCTCGAAGCCTTTCTGCTGGCTTCGGGCAAGGCGCAGTCGCTCGAACGCCTTTTCGAACTCTTCGAAGAGGGTGAGCGGCCCGAGCCTGAGCAGTTCAAGGCGGCGCTGGAGGTCCTGCGTTTGTCCTGTGAGGGGCGCGCCTTCGAGTTGAAGGAGGTGGCCTCGGGCTACCGCCTGCAGGTGCGTGAGCGCTTCGCCCCCTGGGTTGGCAGGCTTTGGGAAGAGCGTCCGCAGCGTTACTCCCGTGCGCTGCTGGAAACCCTGGCGCTGATCGCCTACCGCCAGCCCATCACCCGTGGCGAGATCGAAGACGTGCGCGGTGTGGCGGTCAACAGCAATATCACCAAGACCCTGCTCGAACGCGAGTGGATTCGCGTGGTGGGCTATCGCGATGTGCCGGGGCGCCCGGCAATGTTCGCCACCACCAAGGGCTTTCTCGATCACTTCAACCTGAAAAGCCTCGACGAATTGCCACCGCTCGCCGCTCTGCGGGAGCTGGAGCCCGAGCCTGAACTGGCGCTGGATGACGACGCCGAGGTGCCGGCTGGGTTGCAGGCACGCGCCGATCTGGCCTTGCAGGAAGGTGGCGAAGCCGCCGAGCCCCGCGAGGAAACCAGCTTCCGTAGCCTGCTGGCCGAGCTGGATACCATGGAGCAAGGGCTCAAGACCGATTTCGATGACCTGCGCCTGGCCGATGAGGACGAGGCAGGCGAGTCGGATGAAGCGGTCGAAGACGATCTCGCTGACCTGGATGGCGATCAGCCGTTGCATTGAGTGCGTGTAAGCCAGCTATCGAATACTTCAATCCCGCTGTTGTGTGCTCGGCCTTTATTCTGGCGCCCATCCGATCCTTCTCGGCCCAGGAGCGCCCATGAGCAAGAGCCCGTGCATCAAGGTCTGTGAATTCGAAAAGGACATCTGCCTCGGCTGCGGCCGTAGCCGCCAGGAAATCAAGGGCTGGAAGCGCCTGGACAAGGGCGAACGCCTGGCTTTGCTGGCCGAAGCCGATATGCGTCTGCTGGCGCTGGAGGCGACCGGGCGGCGCAAGTTCTGAGCGTGCCGGGCGCTGCTTCAGCGCTTTTCGCTGTCGTTTGGCCGAGCCTCGTCTACCCTAAGGGCTCCGTAGTGCGTATGATGCGCGCCCTTCGATCATCAACTACTACACCGGGAGGTGCCCACGATGACTGAGCACGAACAACCGCGTCCTGCAGGCGAGAAACTGCAGAAAGTCCTGGCCCGCCTCGGGCTGGCTTCGCGTCGCGAAATCGAGACCTGGATCGCCGAAGGTCGGGTCAAGGTCAATGGCGCTGCTGCGACCCTGGGCCAGCGCGTCGATGCCAACGACGCCATCGCCCTCGATGGCCGCTTGCTCAAGCGCGAAGAAATCACCGGCTCGGTACGCCGCGTGCTGATCTACAACAAGCCGGACGGCGAGATCTGCACCCGTGACGACCCGGAAGGTCGCCCAACCGTCTTCGACCGCCTGCCGCGTCCCAAAGAGGGCCGCTGGATCAACATCGGTCGCCTCGACATCAATACCACCGGTCTGTTGCTGTTCACCACCGATGGTGAGCTGGCCAACCGCCTGATGCACCCCTCCTATCAGATGGACCGCGAATATGCGGTGCGCGTGCGTGGTGAAGTCACCGAGGAAATGCTGGAGAACCTCAAGAACGGCGTGATGCTCGAGGACGGTCCGGCCAAGTTCACCGACATCAAGGAAGCGCCGGGCGGCGAAGGCTTCAACCACTGGTATCACTGCGTGGTGATGGAAGGGCGTAACCGTGAGGTGCGTCGCCTGTGGGAATCCCAGGGCCTGGTGGTGAGTCGCTTGAAGCGCGTGCGTTTCGGTCCGGTGTTCCTGACCTCCGAGCTGACCATGGGCCGCTGGCGCGAAATGGAGCAGCGTGAAGTGGACATTCTCAGCGCCGAAGTTGGCCTGACCCCGCAGGCTCTGCCGGCGATGAAGGAGAAGACCCGCGAGAAGCTCGACCGCCTGCAGCGCAAATCGGCTAAACCGGTCGAGGTGCGTGGTAAGCGCGTGTTGCGTCCGGCGAAGGACGAGGCCGGTGCTGACAATGCTCGCCCGAGCCGCGCACCGCGCCGTGACGAGGCTGAGCAACGTACACCGCGCGGCCCGCGTAAAGAGGGTGGTGAGCGCCGCGAGAATGGCCGTGGCACTCCGGTGGCGGAGCGTCCGAGCGATGTGAAGAAGCGTCAGCCGCGTCCGGCCGTCGAGTTGTCCGAGCGTCCGGCGCGCAAGCCGCGTCCGGCAACACCCGGCAAGCGTCCGCCTGCCGGCGATGGTCAGCGTCCAGGCTTCGGCCGCAAGCGCTGATAAACGAAAAAGGGACTCTGCGGAGTCCCTTTTTTCATTCTGCTGTCCGAAAGGCAGCGTGAACCATTGTATTCAGAGCATTCCCGAATTAGGCGGGCAATCTCTCAACCGGCCATGGACAGGCGGTTGCGGCCTTCGCGCTTAGCCACGAACAACGCGTTGTCAGCACGGCGCAGCAGGCTTTCGCCTGACTCACCCGGCAGCAGGCTGGAACAGCCCAGGCTGATGGATACGTCGATGTGGCGGCCGGCATCCAGGCATTGCAGCTCCATCACCGCAAAGCGCAGGCGCTCGCCTACCAGCGCAGCACCTTCGCGGTTGGTGCCGGAGAGAATCACCAGAAACTCCTCGCCGCCGTAGCGAAACACCATGTCGATGTTGCGCAGCTGGTTCTTCAGGGTCTGGGCGACTGCTTTCAGCACTTCATCGCCAAGCGCATGGCCGTGGTTGTCATTGATGCTCTTGAAGTGGTCGATATCGAGCATCAGCAGTGACAACGGTTGCAGGTTGCGGCGGGCCAGATCCACCTCGCGCTGCAGCACCTGGTCCATGGCGATGCGGTTGCCAGTGTCGGTCAGTGGGTCGCGCAGCGCACTTTGCAGAGCAGTGCGGTAGAGCAGGGCATTGCGCAGTGGGAACAGCAGGCTGGCCAGCAACGACTCCAGCTGAATCAGCTCCTCTTCGGAGAAACGCTGCTTGCGGCGGAAAATCAGCTCGCCCAGGTATTCCCCCTCATGACTCAGGCGATAGCCTGCCGAGTGAGGCGCGCGCTCGCCCAGCTCGAGGCGCAGGTCGTGCGACGGATGCTGGAAAGCCAATGCATCGAGCGGCACCAGGCGCTGCACTTCGCGGAAGAACAGATTGAGGATTCGCTCCGCGTCCAAGCTGGTCTGCAGTTGCAGGCTCAATTGGTGACGCAGCTCTACCAGGCTGGCGGGCTTGAGCGGCAGGTTGCGACTGCCGGTAAAGCCGAGACGCTGCAGCTTGGCGGCATCGAAATCGATGGTGTTGGACTGGCTGGGGGGAACCATGGAGCTGAACCTCTGGCGCGATGGTGCGACGAGAGGGTTAGAGCGAATTTCGTGCCAGGTGGTTCTTTCGGGATTAAAGTCTTGTGAAGTCAGTCACTTAGATGTTTTTCAGAGCGCTGATCGGCAAGGGATTGCCGGTTGCCTGACGGTGGTGCTGGCAATGTGCTGCCGCCTGGCAGTGATAGCGGCGGATTTTTGTCGTGCCATGGCCCACTGATAGGCAGTGAGCCATGGCAGGTAATCACTGAGCGTCGAAGGCCTGGCCGTTGACGCCCTTGCTGTCCGGGCCCATCAGGTAGAGGTAGAGCGGCATGATCTCTTCCGGCAGGGGACGGGTCGCCGGGTTTTCCCCGGGGTAGGCCTGGGCGCGCATGGCTGTGCGGGTCGCACCGGGGTTGATGCTGTTGGCACGCACGTTGGCGATGCCGTCCAGCTCGTCAGCCATGACCTGCATCAGGCCTTCGGTGGCGAATTTCGATACTGCGTAGGCACCCCAATACGCGCGGCCCTTGCGCCCGACGCTGCTGGAGGTGAAGGCGACGGAGGCATCCTCCGACAGTTTGAGCAGTGGCAGCAGGGTGCTGCTGAGCATGAACATGGCGTTGACGTTTACGTGCATGACACGCATGAAGTTGTCGCCGGAGAGCTGTTCCAGCGGCGTGCGCGGGCCGAGGATCGAGGCGTTGTGCAACAGGCCATCGAGGCGGCCGAATTCGTTCTCGATCATCACCGACAGTTCGTCGTACTGATGCGGCAGGGCAGTTTCCAGATTGAAGGGAATCACCACTGGTTGTGGATGACCGGCAGCCTCGATTTCGTCGTAAACCTGGCTCAGATTGGCTTCGGTCTTGCCCAGCAGCAGCACCGTGGCGCCATGGGCGGCGAAGCTCTTGGCGGCTGCGGCGCCGATACCGCGGCCGGCACCGGTGATCAGGATGATGCGATCCTTGAGCAGGTCTGGGCGGGCGGTGTAGTCGAACATGTGAGAATCCTTCGAAGGGCTCTAAGGGGAGGGCGGGTGAAGCCCGCCAAATGGCAGAGTGGCCGGGTTTCACCCGGCCTGCGCGATCAACAGCTGCAAATGGCGCGATCGAGTACTGCGCGCAGCTCCTGAGGGTGATCCACGACCACATCGGCGCCCCAGTTGCGCGGGTTGTCTTCGGGGTGAATGTAGCCATAGGTCACTGCTGCGGTGCGGCAGCCAGCGGCGCGGCCGGATTCGATGTCACGGGCGTCGTCGCCGATGAACAGCACTTCCTCGGGTTTGACTCCCATCTGCTGGCAGGCGAGCAGCAGCATGTCCGGCGCCGGTTTGCTCTGCTCGACGTGGTCGGGGCAAACCAGCACTGCCGAGCGCTGGGCCAGGTTCAGACCCTGCATGATCGGTTCGGCGTAGCGCACCGGCTTGTTGGTGGCGACGCCCCACAGCAGACGCGCCTGCTCGATGTCGTCGAGCAGGGCTTCGATGCCGTCGAACGGGCGGGTGAGGACGGCGCAGTGTTGCTGGTAACGCTCCAGAAACTCCTGGCGCAGGGCTTCGAAGGCGGCCGAGTCCGGGGCTTCATCGAAAGCGCAGGCGACCATGGCGCGAGCGCCGCCGGATACCTGGTCACGAATGGCTTTGTCTGCCAGTGGCGGCAGGCCGCGGGCGGCACGCATGGCCTGGGTGATGGCGATGAAGTCCGGCGCCGAATCGAGCAGGGTGCCGTCCATGTCGAAAAGAACTGCTTTCAAACGCATGCGTTCTACTCCTTGCGCAGCGTCTGGATCATGTAGTTGACGTCGACGTCAGCTTCCAGCTTGTAGTGTTTGGTCAGCGGGTTGTAGGTCAGACCGATGATGTCCTTGACCTCCAGCCCGGCTGCGCGGCTCCAGGCGCCGAGCTCGGAGGGGCGGATGAATTTCTTGAAGTCGTGGGTGCCGCGCGGCAGCAGGCGCAGGATGTATTCGGCGCCGATCACCGCGAACAGGTACGCCTTGGGGTTGCGGTTGATGGTGGAGAAAAACACTTGGCCGCCCGGCTTGACCAGCGTGTAGCAGGCGCGGATGACCGAGGACGGATCGGGTACGTGCTCGAGCATCTCCAGGCAGGTGACGACGTCGAACTGGCCTGGCATTTCCTCGGCCAGGGCTTCCGCGGTGATCTGCCTGTAGTCGACCTCCACGCCGGATTCCAGTTGGTGCAACCTGGCGACCGACAGCGGCGCTTCGCCCATGTCGATGCCCGTCACCGTGGCGCCGCGCTGGGCCATGGCCTCACTGAGAATGCCGCCGCCGCAGCCGACGTCGAGAACGCGTTTGCCGGCTAGGCCGACGCGCTCGTCGATCCAGTTGACCCGCAGTGGGTTGATGTCGTGCAGGGGTTTGAACTCGCTCTCGCGGTCCCACCAGCGGTGTGCCAGGGCCTCGAATTTGGCGATTTCGGCGCGGTCGACGTTGCTCATAAGCATCTCTATTCAAAGCATGGAAAGAGTATCGCCGCTATGTTGCCAGTTTAAGAACGGGCGTGGGGCAGCGCAGATTCGTTCAATGTATGTCAGTTTGTCGCAGTTGTTCCGTGAGCGTAGCCCGGATGCAATCCGGGGCGATTGCATTATTCTCAGGCGGCATCCGGCGACCTTTGGGCAATTCTGGCTCCCCATTCCCTGGCCTTGGCGATCAGCTCGCTTTCGTCCATGCGCGTCAGGCGGCCGTCTTCCAGCAACTGCTTGCCGCCAACCCACAAATGCTTCACGCAGTCGCGGCCGCTGGCGTAGATGAGCTGCGATACCGGGTCGTAGATCGGTTGCTGGGCCAGGCCGGAAAGGTCGAACGCGACCACGTCGGCCAGCTTGCCCAGTTCCAGCGAACCGGTCTGTGTTTCCAGTCCCATTGCGCGCGCGCCATTCAAGGTAGCCATGCGCAAGGCGCTGTGAGCGTTCAGGGCGGTAGCGGAGCCGGCGACGGCCTTGGCCAGCAGGGCGGCGGTACGGGTTTCGCCGAGCAGGTCGAGGTCGTTGTTGCTGGCGGCGCCATCGGTGCCGATGGCGACGTTGACGCCAGCCTGCCACAGGCGCTCGACCGGGCAGAAGCCGCTGGCCAGTTTGAGGTTGGATTCAGGGCAGTGCACGATGCTGCAATTGTGCTCCACCAGCAGTGCCAGATCCTCGTCATCGATCTGCGTCATGTGCACGGCCTGGAAACGCGGGCCGAGCAGGCCGAGGCGGGCCAGGCGGGCCAGTGGGCGTTCGCCGTGCTTGGCGACGGCTTCGGCCACTTCCTGGGCGGTTTCGTGCACGTGCATATGAATGCCGGCATCCAGCTCGTCAGCCAGTACGCGAATCTGTTCCAGCTTGTCGTCGCTGACCGTGTAGGGCGCGTGGGGGCCGAAAGCGATGCGGATGCGTGGGTGCTGCTTTAGGTCATCGAACAGTTGCAGGCCCGTGCGTAGGGCTTCGGCGGCATTGAGTGCGCCGGGTACCGGGAAGTCCAGCACGGGAACGGTGATCTGCGCGCGCATGCCGGCGTTGTGCACGCGTTCGGCGGCGGTCTGCGGGTAGAAGTACATGTCGGAGAAGCAACTGATGCCCCCCTTGATCTGTTCTGCGATAGCCAGATCGGTGCCGTCGCGGACGAAATCCTCGTCGACCCACTTTCCTTCGGCAGGCCAGATATGCTCGTGCAGCCAGGTCATCAGCGGCAGGTCATCGGCAATGCCGCGCAAAAGCGTCATCGCGGCGTGGCCGTGGGCGTTGATCAGGCCTGGGGCGAGCAGGCATTGCGGCAGCTCTCGCACTTCCGTTGCCGGGTGGCGCAGCGCCTCGGCACGTGGCGCGATCAGTGCGATCTGCCCGTCGCGAATGCCCAGGCCATGGTCGCGTAGCACCACGCCGGCCGGCTCAACGGGCACCAGCCAGGTGGGCAGGAGCAGCAGGTCGAGAGGGGCTTCGGGCATGGGGGGTTGTCCGTCTGGCTTGATCGATGCAAGGAAGGTCGCCAGTGTATAGATGAACGCACCTGGCTTGAAGTCGTGAGGGCGAGCAGGATTGTTCGGCTGGTCTTGGTCGGTCTGCGTATAATCCGCGATTTTTTGGCGGTGACAGATGGAGTGCGCGATGCGCGAGCAATTGCTGGCGGTGGAGAAGGTTCAGGCAATCGAGTGGCGCGATGGTGCGTTGCACCTGCTCGATCAGCGCCTGCTGCCGCATCAGCAGACCTGGCTGCGTTTCGACTCTGCCGCCGAGGTGGCCGATGCGATTCGCGACATGGTGGTGCGTGGTGCGCCGGCTATTGGCATCGCTGCTGCCTATGGGCTGGTGCTGGGTGTCCGTGCTCGTCTACAAGACGGTGGTGACTGGCGTGAGGCGTTGGAGGCCGATTTTGCCTATCTCGAGCGCTCGCGCCCGACTGCGGTAAACCTGTTCTGGGCTCTGCAGCGCATGCGTGAACGCCTGGCAAGACTCAAGGATGGCGACGACATCCTGGCGCTACTGGAGGCTGAGGCGGTGGGGATTCACCTCAGCGACCGTGAGGCCAACCTGACCATGGCGCAGTTGGGCATGGAGCTGATTCGCAAGCATCAGGGCAATCCGCAGGTGCTGCTGACGCACTGCAATGCCGGTGCCCTGGCAACCGGCGGCTTTGGCACCGCGCTCGGGGTGATCCGTGCGGCGTATCTGGAAGGTTTGGTCGAGCAGGTCTATGTCGATGAAACCCGCCCCTGGCTGCAGGGCGCGCGACTGACGGCCTGGGAATTGGCGGGTGACGGCGTACCGGTCACGCTCAATGCCGATGCAGCGGCGGCTCACCTGATGAAGACCAAGGGCATCACCTGGGTCATCGTCGGCGCTGATCGCATCTCCGCCAACGGTGATGTGGCCAACAAGATCGGTACTTATCAGCTGGCGGTCAACGCCATGCACCACGGCGTGCGGCTGATGGTGGTGGCGCCGAGTTCGACCATCGATATGAATCTGGAAAGTGGCGAGGACATCCTGCTCGAAGAGCGCGATGGTCTTGAGTTGCTGGAGGTGGCGGGGCATCGGGTCGCGGCCGATGTGCATGCCGTCAATCCTGTGTTCGATGTGACGCCGGCTGATCTGGTTGACTACATCGTGACCGAGAAGGGCGTGATCGAACGTCCAGATAGCGCCAAGCTGGCGCAGTTGATGTGCCGCAAGCGCCTGCATTGAACCTGCCATGCGCGCGCCGTCGCGGGGTAGGTGTGTAGCACGCTTTGTGGTAATCTCCGGCAGTTTTCAAGGGGGCTGACTGCAGCCTCCTTCACTGCATCGAATCGTGACATAACTCGTTGATTTGTCGTGAGTCGCTGATGGCCTGAGGCTATCGCGACGAGCTCCATGGCGTTCAGGAAGAATGGCGCGGAGTTTCACCAGAAAAAGGAACCAGGCTTCTCATGGGCGAACTGGCCAAAGAAATCCTCCCGGTCAATATCGAAGACGAGCTGAAACAGTCCTACCTCGACTACGCGATGAGCGTGATCGTCGGGCGTGCGCTGCCGGATGCGCGCGATGGCTTGAAGCCGGTACACCGTCGTGTGCTCTACGCCATGAGCGAGCTGGGCAACGACTGGAACAAGCCCTACAAGAAATCCGCCCGTGTGGTCGGTGACGTGATCGGTAAATACCACCCGCACGGCGACACCGCGGTGTACGACACCATCGTACGTATGGCGCAGGACTTCTCTCTGCGCTACCTGCTGGTCGACGGTCAGGGCAACTTCGGTTCGGTGGACGGCGACAACGCCGCGGCCATGCGATACACCGAAGTGCGCATGACCAAACTGGCCCACGAGCTGCTGGCCGACCTGGAAAAGGAAACTGTCGACTGGGTGCCCAACTACGACGGCACCGAGCAGATCCCTGCTGTCATGCCGACCAAGGTGCCGAACCTGCTGGTCAACGGCTCGTCCGGTATCGCCGTGGGCATGGCCACCAACATCCCGCCGCACAACCTCACCGAGGTGATCGACGGCTGCCTGGCGCTGATGGACAACGCCGAGCTGACCGTCGATGACCTGATGCAGTACATCCCCGGCCCTGATTTTCCCACTGCGGGCATCATCAACGGCCGTGCCGGCATCATCGAGGCCTATCGTACCGGCCGTGGGCGCATTTATATCCGCGCTCGCGTCGAGGTCGAGGATATCGACAAGGTCGGCGGTCGCCAGCAGCTGGTGGTCACCGAGCTGCCGTACCAGCTGAACAAGGCGCGTCTGATCGAGAAGATCGCCGAGCTGGTCAAAGAGAAGAAGATCGAAGGCATCACCGAGCTGCGTGACGAGTCCGACAAGGACGGTATGCGCGTAGTGATCGAACTGCGTCGTGGTGAAGTGCCGGACGTGGTGCTGAACAACCTGTACGCCCAGACCCAGATGCAGAGCGTGTTCGGCATCAACGTCGTGGCGCTGGTCGACGGTCAGCCGAAGATCATGAACCTCAAGGACATGCTTGAGGTGTTCATCCGTCACCGCCGTGAAGTGGTGACCCGCCGTACCGTCTACGAGTTGCGCAAGGCGCGTGAGCGCGGCCACATCCTCGAAGGCCAGGCGGTAGCGCTGTCGAACATCGATCCGGTGATCGAGCTGATCAAGGCCTCGCCGACGCCGGCCGAAGCCAAGGAGCGCCTGATCGCCACCGCCTGGGAATCCAGTGCGGTGGAAGCCATGGTCGAGCGCGCGGGCGCCGACTCCTGCCGCCCGGAAGGGTTGGATGCGCAATACGGTTTACGCGACGGCAAGTACTACCTGTCGCCGGAGCAGGCTCAGGCCATCCTCGAATTGCGTCTGCACCGTCTAACCGGCCTGGAGCACGAGAAGCTGCTGGCCGAGTACCAGGAAATTCTCAACCTGATCGGCGAGCTGATCCGCATCCTGACCAACCCCGAGCGCTTGATGGAAGTCATCCGCGAGGAGCTGGAGAAGGTCAAGGCCGAGTTCGGTGATGCCCGTCGTACCGAGATCGTCGCCTCGCGTCTGGACCTGACCATTGCCGATCTGATCACCGAAGAAGAGCGCGTTGTCACCATCTCCCACGGCGGCTACGCCAAGAGCCAGCCGCTGGCGGCCTACGAGGCGCAGCGTCGCGGTGGCAAGGGCAAATCGGCCACTGGCGTTAAGGACGAGGACTACGTCGAACACCTGCTGGTCGCCAACAGCCACGCGACCCTGCTGCTGTTCTCCAGCAAGGGTAAGGTGTACTGGTTGCGTACCTTCGAAATCCCCGAGGCCTCGCGTGCTGCGCGTGGTCGTCCGCTGGTCAACCTGCTGCCGTTGGACGAGGGCGAGCGCATCACCGCGATGTTGCAAATCGACCTCGAGGCGCTGCAGCAGAGCGCCGGCGCAGACGACGATCTTGATGATGAAGGCGTGGTGATCGAGGGCGAAGCCACCGAGGTGGTCGAGGCCGAGGAAGTCGAAGAAGTCGAGGGCGAAACCCCTGAACTGGTCGCCGAGCCGACCGGCGCCTTCATCTTCATGGCCACCGCCTTCGGTACCGTGAAGAAGACCCCGCTGGTGCAGTTCAGCCGTCCGCGTAGCGCCGGTCTGATTGCCCTGAAGCTGGAAGAGGGCGATACCCTTATTGCTGCCGCCATCACCGACGGCGCCAAGGAAGTCATGCTGTTCTCCGACGCTGGCAAGGTGCTGCGTTTCGCCGAGAGCAAGGTGCGTACCATGGGTCGTACTGCTCGTGGCGTGCGTGGCATGCGCCTGGCCAAAGATCAGCAACTGATTTCCATGCTGATTCCAGAGTCTGGTGCGCAGATCCTCACCGCCTCCGAGCGCGGCTTCGGCAAGCGCACCGGTCTTGGCAAATTCCCGCGTCGCGGTCGTGGCGGCCAGGGCGTTATCGCCATGGTCACCAGCGAGCGTAACGGCAAGCTGGTCGGCGCCATCCAGGTGCAGGACGGCGAGGAAATCATGCTGATTTCCGATCAGGGCACCCTGGTGCGGACCCGTGTCGACGAAGTCTCCAGCTCTGGCCGTAACACTCAGGGCGTGACCCTGATCAAGCTGGCCAAGGACGAGACCCTGGTAGGCCTGGAGCGTGTGCAGGAGCCGACTGCGGTGGAAGAGGACGATCTGGTCGAAGGCGAAGAGGGCGCTGAAGTCGCCGAAAGCGTCGAAGCACCAGTCGCCGACGCCGAGGAAGGTAGCGAAGAGTGAAGTCGGGCTCTGTAGGAGGGGCTTTAAAAGCCCCTCCCACAGACACGGTAAGCAGTGTGGACATGCCATCGCCTGGTGGTGGCGTTCTGTGAATCTGAGAGAGACAGACGTGAGCAAGCGAGCTTTTAACTTCTGCGCCGGCCCGGCCGCGCTGCCGACCGCTGTACTGCAACGCGCCCAGGCCGAGATGCTCGACTGGCAAGGCAAGGGCCTCTCGGTGATGGAGATGAGCCATCGCAGCGACGAGTACGTGGCCATCGCCAGCCAGGCCGAGCAGGACCTGCGTGATCTGCTCGCTGTGCCCAGTGACTACAAGGTGTTGTTCCTGCAGGGTGGTGCCAGTCAGCAGTTCGCCGAGATTCCGCTGAATCTGCTGCCGGAAGACGGCGTGGCGGATTACGTCGAAACCGGCATCTGGTCGAAGAAAGCCATCGAAGAAGCGCGTCGTTACGGTGCCATCAACGTCGCCGCCAGTGCCAAGGCGCACGACTATTTCGCCATTCCCGGTCAGAACGACTGGCAGCTGTCGAAGGGCGCTGCCTACGTGCATTACTGCAGCAACGAGACCATCGGTGGTCTGCAGTTCGACTGGGTGCCGCAGACCGGCGATACCCCGTTGGTCGCCGACATGTCCTCGGACATCCTCTCGCGTTCGCTGGATGTTTCGCAGTTCGGCCTGATCTACGCCGGTGCGCAGAAGAACATCGGCCCGAGCGGCCTGGTGGTGGTGATCGTCCGTGAAGACCTGCTCGGTCGCGCCCGTTCCAGCTGCCCGACCATGCTCGACTACAAGATCTCCGCCGACAACGGCTCGATGTACAACACCCCGGCGACCTATTCCTGGTACCTCTCCGGCCTGGTCTTCCAGTGGCTGAAGGAGCAGGGCGGCGTCGAGGCCATGGAGCGCATCAACCGCGCCAAGAAGGACCTGCTGTACAAGGCCATCGACGACAGCGATTTCTACAGCAACCCCATCGCCCATAACGCGCGTTCCTGGATGAACGTACCGTTCCGCCTGGCTGACGAGAAACTGGACAAGGCCTTCCTGGCCGGCGCCGATGAGCGCGGCCTACTCAACCTCAAGGGCCATCGCTCGGTCGGTGGCATGCGCGCCTCCATCTACAACGCCGTAGGTATGGATGCGGTCGAGGCGCTGGTGGCCTACATGGCCGAGTTCGAGAAGGAGCACGCCTGATATGTCCGAGCAGGAACTGCAAGCGCTGCGCGTACGCATCGACAACCTCGACGAGCGCATTCTCGAGCTGATCAGCGATCGCGCGCGTTGCGCCGAAGAAGTCGCCCGCGTGAAGATGAAAGAGCTGAAGGAAGGCGAATCGCCGGTCTTCTATCGTCCTGAACGCGAGGCTCAGGTGCTCAAGCGCGTGATGGCGCGCAACCAGGGGCCGCTCGGTAACGAGGAAATGGCGCGGCTGTTCCGCGAGATCATGTCCTCCTGCCTGGCGTTGGAAAATCCGCTGAAAGTCGCCTACCTCGGCCCTGAAGGTACCTTCAGTCAGGCCGCAGCGATGAAGCACTTCGGTCATGCGGTGATCAGCGTTCCGATGGCGGCCATTGACGAGGTGTTTCGCGAAGTAGCCGCTGGCGCTGTCAACTTTGGTGTGGTGCCGGTGGAAAACTCCACCGAAGGCGCGATCAACCATACCCTCGATAGCTTCCTCGAGCATGACATGGTCATCTGTGGCGAGGTGGAGCTGCGCATTCACCACCACCTGCTGGTGGGCGAGACCACTCAGACCGACAAGATCACCCGCATCTATTCCCATGCCCAGTCTCTGGCGCAGTGCCGCAAGTGGCTGGACGCGCACTACCCGAACGTCGAGCGAGTTGCTGTTTCCAGCAACGCTGACGCGGCCAAGCGAGTGAAGAGCGAGTGGAACAGTGCGGCCATCGCCGGCGACATGGCGGCCAACCTGTATGGCCTGACCAAGCTGGCGGAAAAGATCGAGGATCGCCCGGACAACTCCACGCGTTTCCTTATCATCGGCAGTCAGGAAGTGCCGCCGACCGGTGATGACAAGACCTCGATCATCGTCTCGATGCGCAACAAGCCGGGTGCGCTGCACGAGCTGCTGGTGCCGTTCCATAACAACGGTATCGACCTGACTCGCATCGAGACCCGCCCGTCGCGCAGCGGCAAGTGGACCTACGTGTTCTTCATCGATTTCGTCGGTCACCATCGCGATCCATTGGTCAAGGGTGTGCTGGAGAAGCTCGCTCAGGAAGCGGTGGCGCTGAAGGTGCTGGGTTCTTATCCGAAGGCGGTACTGTAAACCGCGTCCCTGTAGGAGCGGCTTTAGCCGCGATGTTCGCGATTGAAGTTGCTCCTGCGAAGCCTGTGGCGCTCGGTCGAGACAATGAGGTTTTGTAATGAGTTGCGATTTCCTGACCCTGGCCCAGCCAGGGGTGCAAAAGCTGTCTCCGTACGTACCCGGCAAGCCGGTCGATGAGCTGGCCCGTGAGCTGGGTCTCGACCCGGCCGGTATCGTCAAGCTGGCCAGCAACGAAAACCCGCTCGGCCCCAGCACCAAAGTGCTGGCAGCGATTCGCGCCGAACTGGACGAGCTGACCCGCTACCCGGATGGCAATGGCTTCACCCTCAAGACTGCGCTGGCTGCCCGTTACGGTGTCGACGCTGCGCAGGTGACGCTGGGTAATGGCTCCAACGATATCCTTGAGCTGGTTGCTCGCGCCTACCTGGCGCCTGGCCTCAACGCCGTGTTCAGTGACTACGCTTTCGCGGTTTATCCCATTGCCACGCAGGCAGTCGGCGCACAGGGCAAGATCGTGCCGGCCAAGGATTACGGTCACGATTTGCAGGCCATGCTTGCCGCCATCGATGGCAATACTCGCGTCGTCTTCATCGCCAACCCCAACAACCCGACCGGTACCTGGTTTGGCCCGGACGCGCTGGAAACCTTCCTGGCCAAGGTGCCGGAGTCGGTGCTGGTGGTGCTGGACGAAGCCTATATCGAATACGCCGAAGGCGACGAGTTGCCGGACGGCCTTGATTACCTGGCGCGCTACCCGAACCTGCTGGTCTCGCGCACCTTCTCCAAGGCCTACGGTCTGGCCTCGCTGCGCGTCGGCTATGCCATCAGCTCGCCGGCTATCGCCGACGTACTCAACCGCGTGCGCCAGCCGTTCAACGTTAACAGCCTCGCGCTGGCAGCTGCCTGTGCGGCGCTGACCGATGCCGACTACCTGGCTGAAAGCCGTCGTCTAAACGATGCCGGCATGCAGCAGCTGGAAGAGGGTTTGCGGGCTCTGGGGCTGAGCTGGATTGCCTCCAAGGCTAACTTCATCGCCGTCGATTTTGGTCGCGACACCGCTGCGATCAACCAGGCGCTGCTGCGTGAAGGGGTGATTGTGCGACCGATGGCTGGTTACCGCATGCCGAATTTCCTGCGTGTCTCCATCGGCCTACCGCAAGAGAACGCACGCTTCCTCGAGGCCCTGGCCAAGGTGCTGTCGGCGTGACTGTCACTGCAGTGCAATCGATTACCCCTAAGATCGGCCGCCTGGTAGTGGTCGGCCTTGGCCTGATCGGTGGCTCCTTCGCCAAGGGCCTGCGTGAACGTGGTCTGTGCCGGGAAGTGGTGGGTGTCGATCTGGATGCAGAATCGCGTCGCTTGGCGGTACAGTTAGGCGTGGTCGATCGTTGTGAGAGCGATCTGGCTGCCGCCTGTCAGGGGGCCGAGGTCATTCAGTTGGCAGTGCCTATCCTGGCCATGGAGAAGGTGCTTGCTCAACTGGCTGCGCTGGATCTTGGCAATACCGTGCTGACCGACGTCGGTAGCGCCAAGGGCAATGTCGTGCGCGCGGCGCGCCTGGCGTTTGCTGGAAAGGCAGTGCGTCTGGTGCCCGGCCACCCCATTGCAGGGTCCGAGCAGAGTGGGGTGGAGGCTGCCAACGCCGAGCTGTTCCGCCGTCACAAGGTCATTCTCACTCCGTGCGAATACAGTGATGAGGCGGCTCTGGCGCTGGTCGAAGGGCTATGGCGCGAGCTGGGGGCGGATGTCGAGGCGATGGAGGTCGAGCACCACGACCAGGTGCTTGCCGCCACCAGCCACCTGCCGCATCTGCTGGCCTTTACCCTGGTTGACTCGCTGGCCAAGCGCAGCGAGAACCTGGAAATTTTCCGCTATGCCGCTGGCGGTTTCCGCGACTTCACGCGGATCGCCGGCAGTGATCCGGTGATGTGGCACGATATCTTCCTCGCCAACCGCGAGGCCGTGCTGCGCACATTGGATACGTTTCGCGACGACCTGGACGCCTTGCGCGACGCGGTCGACGCTGGGGATGGGCATCAACTGCTGGGCGTGTTCACCCGCGCCCGCGTGGCCCGCGAACATTTCAGTAAAATTCTGGCCCGCAGGGCCTATGTGGACGCTATGCACTCGACTGATCTGATTTTCCTGGCAAAACCCGGTAGCAGCCTGTCTGGACGTATCCGCGTCCCCGGTGACAAGTCCATTTCGCACCGCTCGATCATGCTGGGTTCGCTGGCTGAAGGCACCACCGAGGTCGAAGGCTTCCTCGAAGGCGAAGATGCCTTGGCCACGCTGCAGGCGTTCCGCGACATGGGCGTGGTCATCGAAGGCCCGCACCACGGCCGCGTTACCATCCATGGTGTCGGTTTGCATGGTCTGAAAGCGCCAGCCGGCCCGCTGTACATGGGCAACTCTGGCACCTCCATGCGCCTGCTTTCCGGCCTGCTGGCTGCGCAGCCGTTCGATACCACGCTGACCGGTGATGCTTCGCTGTCCAAACGCCCGATGAATCGCGTGGCCAAGCCGCTGCGTGAGATGGGTGCAGTCATCGAGACCGGTCCGGAAGGTCGTCCGCCGCTGACCATCAAGGGTGGCCAGCGCCTCACCGGCATGGCCTACGAAATGCCCATGGCCAGTGCCCAGGTCAAGTCTTGCCTGCTGCTGGCTGGCTTGTACGCTGCGGGTAGCACCTCGGTGACCGAGCCGGCGCCTACTCGTGACCACACCGAGCGCATGCTGCGCGGCTTCGGCTACCCGGTCAGCGTCGAGGGCAGTACTGCCAGCGTCGAGTCCGGCCACAAGCTGACCGCCACGCGCATCGAAGTGCCGGCGGATATTTCCTCGGCTGCTTTCTTCCTGGTCGCTGCCAGCATCGCTGAAGGCTCCGAGCTGGTGCTGGAGCACGTCGGCATCAACCCGACCCGTACCGGCGTGATCGATATCCTCAAGCTTATGGGTGGCGACATCACCCTGGAAAACCAGCGTGAAGTTGGCGGCGAACCGGTGGCGGACATTCGCGTGCGTGCGGCCAAGCTGAAAGGCATCGATATCCCGGAAGACCTGGTACCGCTGGCCATCGATGAATTCCCGGTACTGTTCGTCGCTGCTGCCTGCGCTGAAGGCCGTACCGTGTTGCGCGGCGCCGAAGAGCTGCGGGTGAAAGAATCCGACCGCATCCAGGTCATGGCCGACGGCCTGATCGCGCTGGGCGTCAAGGCAGAGCCGACTCCGGATGGCATCATCATCGACGGCGGCACCATTGGTGGTGGTGAAGTCTGGGCGCATGGCGATCACCGTATCGCCATGTCCTTCAGCGTTGCCTCACTGCGCGCCAGTGCGCCGATCCGCATCCATGACTGCGCCAACGTCGCCACTTCCTTCCCCAACTTCCTCGCCCTGGCGGCTGAAGTCGGTATCAATGTGGCTGTAGAGGGCAACGCATGAGCGCCCCGGTAATCACCGTCGACGGGCCGAGCGGGTCGGGCAAGGGCACGCTCTGCTCTTTGCTGGCCAAGCAGCTGGGCTGGAATCTGCTCGACTCCGGTGCGCTCTATCGCCTGCTGGCTTTTGCTGCCGGTAACCATGGTATCGATCTGACCAACGAAGAGTCGCTCAAGCAGCTGGCTGCGCATCTGGATGTACAGTTCATCGACAAGCGCATCATCCTCGAAGGCGAGGAGGTGACCGACGCCATCCGTAATGAACAGATCGGTGCGGGTGCTTCGATGGTCGCCTCGCTGCCTGCCGTGCGCGAAGCACTGCTGCAGCGTCAGCGCGCATTTCAGGAGATGCCGGGCCTGGTGGCTGATGGTCGCGACATGGGCACTGTGGTATTCGCCGACGCGCCGCTGAAGATTTTCCTGACCGCCAGCGCCGAGGAGCGTGCCCGTCGCCGCTACTTGCAGTTGAAGGCCAAAGGCGATGATGTTAATCTCGCGAGTCTTCTCGACGAGATACGGGCGCGCGACGAGCGCGATACTCAGCGCGCGGTGGCTCCGCTCAAGCCGGCAGCCGACGCAATCGTGCTGGATTCCACCGAACTTTCCATCGAGCAAGTGCTTGAACGAATTCTGAGCGAGGTCGCCGATCGCGATCTCGCCGGGTAAGGGCTCTCGGTTGCTTTAAATCGAAGGGTCCGCAAGGAGGCATACGGGAGACCAGTCCTTGTCCCGTAGGCCTCTTTTCATATGAACGAACCCACATGGTCTGGAATGTGGTTTGGGCGAATCCCCGCCCTTGATCAACAGGAATCAACATGAGCGAAAGCTTTGCAGAACTATTTGAAGAAAGCCTGAAATCCCTCGACATGCAGCCGGGCGCCATCATCACCGGTATCGTGGTCGACATCGACGGTGACTGGGTTACCGTTCACGCAGGTCTGAAGTCCGAGGGCGTCATCCCGCTCGACCAGTTCTTCAACGAACAAGGCGAGCTGACCATCAAGGTCGGTGACGAAGTCCACGTTGCGCTGGACGCGGTTGAAGATGGCTTCGGTGAAACCAAGCTGTCCCGCGAGAAAGCCAAGCGCGCTGAATCCTGGCTGGTTCTGGAAGCTGCGTTCAACGCTGAAGAAGTGGTCAAGGGCGTTATCAACGGTAAGGTCAAAGGCGGCTTCACCGTTGACGTCAACGGCATCCGCGCGTTCCTGCCGGGTTCCCTGGTTGACGTCCGTCCGGTGCGTGATACCACTCACCTGGAAGGCAAAGAGCTGGAATTCAAGGTCATCAAACTGGACCAGAAGCGCAACAACGTTGTCGTTTCCCGTCGCAGCGTCCTGGAAGCCGAGAACAGCGCCGAGCGCGAAGCTCTGCTGGAATCCCTGCAGGAAGGCCAGCAAGTCAAAGGTATCGTCAAGAACCTCACCGACTACGGTGCGTTCGTTGACCTGGGCGGCGTAGATGGCCTGCTGCACATCACCGACATGGCTTGGAAGCGCATCAAGCACCCGTCCGAGATCGTCAACGTTGGCGACGAGATCGACGTCAAGGTTCTGAAGTACGATCGCGAGCGTAACCGCGTATCCCTGGGCCTGAAGCAACTGGGCGAAGACCCATGGGTTGCCATCAAGGCTCGTTACCCGGAAAACACCCGCGTTGTTGCCCGTGTTACCAACCTCACCGACTACGGCTGCTTCGCCGAGCTGGAAGAGGGCGTGGAAGGCCTGGTACACGTTTCCGAAATGGACTGGACCAACAAGAACATCCACCCGTCGAAAGTCGTTAACGTCGGCGACGAAGTGGAAGTCATGGTTCTGGACATCGACGAAGAGCGTCGTCGTATCTCCCTGGGTATCAAGCAGTGCAAGACCAACCCATGGGAAGACTTCTCCGGTCAGTTCAACAAAGGTGACAAGATCTCCGGCACCATCAAGTCGATCACCGATTTCGGTATCTTCATTGGTCTGGACGGCGGCATCGACGGCCTGGTTCACCTGTCCGACATCTCCTGGAACGAAGCCGGCGAAGAAGCCGTGCGTCGCTTCAAGAAGGGCGACGAGCTGGAAACCGTCATCCTGTCGGTTGACCCGGAGCGCGAGCGCATCTCCCTGGGCATCAAGCAACTGGAAGACGATCCGTTCAGCAACTACGTCTCCATCAACGACAAGGGCACCATCGTCCGTGGCGTTGTGAAAGAAGTAGACGCCAAGGGCGCCATCATCGACCTGGGCAACGAGATCGAAGCTACCCTGAAAGCCTCCGAAATCAGCCGTGACCGCGTTGAAGACGCGCGCAACGTCCTGAAAGAAGGCGACGAAGTAGAAGCCAAGATCATCAGCGTTGACCGCAAGTCCCGCGTCATCAGCCTGTCCGTCAAGTCGAAAGACGTTGAAGACGAGAAGGACGCGATGAAGGAACTGCGTAACAAGCAAGACGTTGAAAGCACCGGCCCGACCACCATTGGTGATCTGCTCCGTGCTCAAATGGAAAAACAGAACTAAGTTCGGTTGATCCATCAAAAAAGGCGACCTTCGGGTCGCCTTTTTCGTTTTTACCAATCCATCAAACAGCGCGTCACTTGTAGGAACTGCGCCCCGCAGCGAATAGCGGCCATCCAGCAATACCGAGCCCATACCTAAAAGCTTCGCCCCGAGTCGGGGCTCCTACGCGCATGCGCCGCCGACGCTCCCTCTGTAGGAGCCGCGCCCCGCGGCGAACGGCGGCCATCCAGTAATACCGAACCAATACCTAAAGGCTTCGCCCTGCCACGCTCATATCCACACTGCATCCCAGTGCGGATAATCACCTGCGCGCTTCACAAGCCCGGCTCTCAAGGGGTTTGCCACCACATATCTCGCCATACTCCGAACATCCTCCTCCCGGCGTAGCGCGTGATCATGAAAGCCTTTTTGCCATATAGGCTGACCCAGGCGTTTGGCGGATATTGATTTAACTCTGCCCACTAATCGGGGCAATGCTTCGTCATGTAGTTGCAGCAGCCAGTGCAGATGATCCGGCATCACAACAAAGCAAAGCGTTTGGTGCGACCCAAGCATCTCGTCCTGACGAATGATCTGGATGAGCGTGCGCGCTGCAGAGAGATCGGCAAACACAGGAACACGGTCCTTGGTCACGGTGGTGACAAGATAGATTTGCCCGCTACTGGACCAGCGTCCATCGCGAAGCTTATGCGCGGCATAGCGTTTCTCGGTCATCGGATTCCCTTCCGTTAGCGTTCGCCAGTTCAGCTTAGTCGAGCCAGAATCAGAGCCCGTGAAAGCTTCACCCCGATGCAGGGCCCCCACACCAAACCGCAAAACAACGCTCCCCCTGTAGGAGCCGCGCCCCGCGGCGAATAGCAGTCACCCCGCAATGTCGCGCTCATGCGCAAAAGCTTCGCCCCGAGGCGGGGCTCCTACACGAATGCGCCAGTCGACGCTCTCTGTAGGAGCTGCGCCCCGCAGCGAATGGTGGCCATCCCGCAATATCGAACCAATACCCAAAAGCTTCGCCCCGAGGCAAGCCTCCTACACGAAGCCCTGGTTATCCCAACTAACCGCAAAACTCGCTAACACCTTGTTTTTTAGGCTGTTCAAAAGCTGATCAGCATGCTAAAACCAAACCGTCGAGTCTTCTAGCCGCTTGAAAAAGAAGGGAAAACCATGACCAAGTCGGAGTTGATCGAAAGAATTGTCACTCATCAAGGTCAGCTGTCCTCCAAGGATGTCGAGCTAGCCATCAAGACCATGCTCGAGCAAATGTCCCAGGCACTGTCCACCGGAGATCGCATCGAGATTCGTGGCTTTGGCAGCTTCTCGCTGCACTACCGCGCACCGCGCGTTGGGCGTAACCCGAAAACCGGCCAGTCGGTGCGTCTGGATGGCAAGTTCGTGCCGCATTTCAAGCCGGGCAAGGAGTTGCGCGACCGGGTAAATGAGGACGACGAGTGACTGCGATTAGTCCCTCTCGTTGGTGCAGGTCTCCTGATTAGGCGGTGGCCTGGCGTCACACTTTTGTCATACTTGCGAAATCATGGAAAACCGGCAAAATGTGCGGGCTTTCACAAGGCGTGCCCTTGTCAGATTTCCAGCTAGTTCAGCTAATCAGCTTTTTCTGAACTGCCATCCGCACTACTGGGCTGAGTCCCTTTAAATTTCGCCAGCGTTAGGGATTGACTCGTGCGGTACCCCTCCATTGTTCATCACGGCGCTGTCACGGGCGTTACGGGCTCATGTCATCAGCTACAGATGGATGATGAGCACGCGCTGCTGATCGACTGCGGTCTTTTTCAAGGTGCCGAAACCTCCCCTGAAGGCCGGGCAGGCGCCGGTAAGCTCGCAATCGACTTTTCTCTAAACGGCATCAAGGCTCTGGTCGCGACTCATGTCCATATCGACCACGTTGGCCGCATTCCCTATTTGTTAGCAGCTGGTTTCAAAGGTCCGATTCTCTGTAGTGAACCGTCGGCAAAGTTGTTGCCCATCGTCCTTGAGGATGCCTTCAAGCTCGGTTTCAGTCGCGATCAAAAGCAAGTAGAGCGCTACCTCAAGCTGATCGAGCAGCGCATCGTCGCCTTGCCCTATAAACAGTGGTTCACTCTGATCGATACGAAACAGCTCAGCGCTCGCATTCGTTTACAGCGCGCTGGCCACATCCTCGGCTCGGCCTACGTCGAGGTTGATCTGCACTACCCCGAGACGGGCGAGAAGAAACGCATCGTGTTCTCTGGCGACCTGGGGGCTCCCCATGCGCCAATCCTCCCGGCGCCTAAAGCCCCATATAAAGCCGATATTCTGGTCATCGAAAGCACCTATGGCGACCGCCTGCATGAAGATCGCCGCAGTCGTCGTGCGCGACTGGAAAAAGTGCTCGAGCACGCGCTGAGCAACCAGGGCACGGTTCTGATGCCAGCTTTCAGCATTGGGCGCACTCAAGAGCTGCTCTACGAACTCGAAGACATCATCCATCGCAGAGCGCTGAAAGACTCAGCTAAGGCTCCGTCGAGTGCTTCCAAGTCGAGCACCAGTAAAGCGACAGCACTCGACTGGACGAATTTGCCTATCATCCTCGACTCTCCGCTGGCCAGCCGCTTCACTTCGGTTTATCGCGAGCTTGACCAATTTTGGGATGCAGAGGCGAGGGCGCGCTTGGCCAAAGGCCGTAACCCACTGGCTTTCCGTAACCTGCTTACGGTGGACAGCCACCAGGCTCACCTGGCCATGGTTAATCGCCTGACGCAAACCGCTCAGCCGGCTATCGTCATCGCTGGCAACGGCATGTGCTCCAGTGGGCGCATCGTCAACTACCTCAGAGCCATGCTCGGTGATGCACGGCATGACGTGCTCTTCGTCGGCTACCAGGCGGATGGTACGCCCGGAAGGCAAATCCAACGCTTTGGCCCGCGTAGTGGCTATGTGGAATTTGACGGGCAGCGCTATGACATTCGGGCTCAGGTGCATACCATAGGCGGCTATTCTGCCCATGCGGATCAGAAGGGTCTGGTGAGCTTTGTTACCCGGATGACACACTGGCCGTCAGAGGTCCGTGTCGTGCATGGCGAGCTTGAAGCCAAGCAGCAATTTGCAATGATTCTGCAGCAGCGCTACGACGCGACTGATAAGACTCTAAAAATCGTAATTCCGTGAAGTTTGTGATGGAGTGTAAGGGTGAAGGCAAATTCGCTGCAGGCGTATATCGATAAATTCAAAAGTCGAGACGCATTGGTAGGCATTGTCGGTCTCGGCTATGTCGGTTTGCCGTTGATGCTGCGTTACAACGCCATCGGTTTCCGCGTGCTCGGCATTGATATCGATGCAGTCAAGGTTGACAAGCTCAATTCTGGTCAGAGCTACATCGAGCATATTGCCAGTGAGCATATATCGAAAGCGCGTGCGAGCGGTTTTGAAGCGACCTGCGATTTTGCTCGAGCCAGCGAATGTGACGCATTGATTCTCTGTGTGCCGACTCCGCTCAACAAGTATCGCGAGCCCGATATGAGCTTTGTGATCAATACCACGAACGCGATCACGCCGTATCTACGTGCTGGGCAAGTAGTTTCCTTGGAAAGCACAACTTATCCCGGCACCACTGAAGAAGAATTACTGCCGCGTGTTGAATCGACAGGTCTGAGGGTCGGCGAGAGTGTTTTCCTGGTTTATTCGCCAGAGCGTGAAGATCCGGGCAACCCAGATTTCGAGACCCGCACCATTCCCAAGGTCATCGGTGGCCACACGCCGAACTGCCTTGAAGTCGGTATCGCCCTGTACGAGCAGGCCATCGACCAGGTCGTGCCGGTCAGCTCAACGAAAGCGGCGGAAATGACCAAGCTGCTGGAGAACATTCACCGCGCCGTGAACATTGGCTTGGTCAATGAAATGAAGGTGGTCGCTGATCGCATGGGTATCGATATCTTCGAGGTAGTCGATGCTGCTGCGACCAAACCCTTTGGCTTCACCCCCTACTATCCCGGGCCGGGCCTGGGCGGGCACTGCATCCCGATCGACCCGTTCTACCTCACATGGAAAGCGCGTGAGTACGGCTTGCATACCCGCTTTATCGAGCTCTCAGGCGAGGTCAACCAAGCCATGCCCGAGTATGTGCTCGGCAAGCTTATGGATGGCCTGAATGATCGTGGGCAGGCACTCAAGGGCAGTCGTGTCCTGATATTGGGCATCGCCTACAAGAAGAACGTAGATGACATGCGCGAATCTCCCTCAGTGGAGATCATGGAACTGATTCAGGCCAAGGGCGGCATCGTTGCCTACAGCGATCCGCATGTGCCTTCGTTCCCAGAGATGCGCGAGCATCACTTCGACCTGAGCAGTGAGGTTCTGACTGCCGAGAATATCGCCAGCTTCGACGCCGTGGTTTTGGCCACTGATCACGAGCGCTTTGATTACGAGCTGATCAGGGCTCATGCGCGGCTGATCGTCGATACTCGCGGTAAATATCGCATTCCGCACGCGAACATCATCAAGGCCTGATTCTGGTATGCAGGTCGGCGTGCGCACTGTGTGTGCCGGCCTGTTCCTCCGTCGTGAGAAACAAACATGAAAAGATTCGCCCTGCTCGGCGCTGCCGGCTATATCGCGCCTCGCCATATGCGCGCCATCAAGGACACCGGCAACCAGCTGGTCTGTGCTTATGACATCAATGACTCGGTCGGTATCATCGACAGCATCTCGCCGCAAAGCGAGTTCTTCACCGAATTCGAGCGGTTCCACGATTATGCCTCGCGCCTCAAGCGTGATCCGTCGACTGCGCTCGATTACGTTTCGATCTGCTCGCCCAACTATCTGCACCATCCGCACATCACGACAGGCCTGCGTCTCGGCTGTGACGTCATCTGTGAAAAGCCGCTGGTGCCGACCGCTGAGCTGCTCGATGACCTTTCTCTGGTGGAGCGCGAAACCGGTAAACGTCTCTACAACATTCTGCAGCTTAGGCATCACCAAGCCATCATCGATCTGAAGAAGCGCGTGGGAGCTGGCGACAAAGCGCGCAAGCACGAAGTCGAACTGACCTACATCACCAGTCGCGGCAAGTGGTACATGGAGAGCTGGAAGGGCGACCCGCGCAAATCCTTTGGCGTCGCCACGAACATCGGTGTGCACTTCTTCGACATGCTGCATTTCATCTTCGGCGCCTTGCAGCGCAACGTGGTGCACTACGTCGATGACTACAAAGCCACGGGCTACCTAGAGTATGAGAACGCTCGCGTTCGCTGGTTCCTCTCCATCGATGCGAGCGACCTGCCTGATACCGTAAAGGGCAAGAAGCCGACTTACCGTTCTATCACTTGCGATGGTGTCGAGATCGAGTTTTCCGAGGGCTTCACGGATCTGCACACTATCAGCTACCAGGCCATTCTCAATGGCGATGGATATGGCATCGAGGACGCTCGCCACTGCGTTGAAACCGTTGAGACCATCCGCACCTTGGACGCTACTCGTGCTCAGAACGGTGAAGATCACCCGTTCCTTGCGCGCCTACTGGGTTGAGCCTATGAGCCACTACCAGCATGCCAGCGCCATCGTCGATGAAGGTGCACAGATCGGCGAAGGTTCGCGCATCTGGCATTTCGTCCACGTATGCGCGGGCGCGCGGATCGGCAGAGGTGTATCCCTGGGGCAGAACGTATTCGTCGGCAACAAGGTGCTGATCGGCGATCATTGCAAGATCCAGAATAATGTCTCGGTGTATGACAACGTCACACTTGAGGAAGGCGTCTTCTGCGGTCCGAGTATGGTTTTCACCAACGTCTACAACCCGCGTTCGCTGATCGAACGCAAGAGCGAATATCGCGACACCTTGGTGAAGAAGGGCGCCACGCTGGGGGCAAACTGCACCATCGTCTGCGGCGTCACCATCGGGGAGTTCGCCTTCATCGGCGCAGGTGCGGTCGTCAACAAGGACGTGCCGGCCTATGCACTGATGGTAGGTGTTCCTGCCCGGCATATAGGCTGGATGAGCGAGCATGGCGAGCAGCTGGATCTGCCGCTCACCGGGGAGGGGAGTGCGCCATGTATTCACTCCGGGGAACGCTATGTGCTCAATGGCGGCATTCTGAGAAAGGAGCAAGCGCAGTGATCGAATTCATCGATCTCAAGGCACAACAGGCGCTGATCAAAGACAAGATCGATGCCAATATCCAGCGCGTATTGGCGCATGGTCAGTACATTCTTGGTCCGGAAGTGGCGGAGCTGGAGGAGAAGCTGGCGGCCTTCGTGGGCGCCAAGTACTGCATCAGCGTGGCCAACGGCACCGATGCGCTGCAAATTGCGCAGATGGCGCTGGGCATCGGCCCGGGCGATGAGGTCATCACGCCGGGCTTCACCTATATCGCCACTGCCGAGACCGTCGCTCTGCTAGGAGCCAAGCCGGTTTACGTGGACGTCGATCCACGCACCTACAACCTTGATCCGCACTTGCTCGAGGCGGCTATTACGCCGCGTACCAAGGCGATCATTCCTGTTTCGCTGTATGGCCAATGCGCCGACTTCGATGCGATCAATGCCATCGCTGCCCGGCATGGCATCCCCGTGATCGAAGACGCCGCGCAGAGCTTCGGTGCCACTTACAAGGGCAAGCGCTCGTGCAACCTGACCACCATTGCCTGCACCAGCTTCTTCCCAAGTAAGCCCTTGGGTTGCTATGGCGACGGTGGAGCAATCTTCACCAACGATGATGAATTGGCCAAGGTAATGCGCCAGATTGCCCGTCATGGCCAGGATCGCCGTTACCACCACATTCGGGTCGGTGTGAACAGTCGTCTCGATACCCTGCAGGCGGCAATCCTGCTGCCCAAGCTGGAGATCTTCCCGCACGAACTGGAGCGGCGCGAGCAAGTTGCCCAGGATTACGGTCGGCTGCTGGGAGATGCCGGTATTGCCGCACCATTTGTTGAGGCGCATAACGGCAGCGCTTGGGCCCAGTACACTGTGCAGGTGGTCGGGCGCGATAAAGTGCAGGAGAGTTTCAAGGCTGCCGGCATCCCTACTGCGGTGCATTACCCGATTCCGCTCAACCGCCAACCGGCGGTGAAGGACGATGCTGCATGCCTACCGGTGGGTGATGCCATCGCCGAGCGAGTGATGAGCCTGCCGATGCATCCGTACCTGGATGTGGCGCAGCAGGTCACCATCACCCAGTCCCTGCAGGAGAGCCTGGGCACATGAGTAAGAAAATCGTCACCATCGTCGGGGCGCGCCCGCAGTTCATCAAGGCAGCGGCGGTCTCGCGCGAGATACTCAAGCACCCTGGCCAGCTTGAAGAAATCATGGTGCATACCGGCCAACACTACGATCCGAACATGTCGCAGGTGTTCTTCGATGAATTGGAAATCCCTGCGCCGCGCTACAATCTGGAAGTCTCAGGGGGCAGCCATGGTGCTATGACCGGACGCATGCTTGAGGGCATCGAGCGCATCCTGCTCGACGAGAAGCCGGATTGGGTGCTGATCTACGGTGATACCAACTCGACCCTGGCGGGTGCACTGGCGGCGGCCAAACTGCATATCCCTGTCGCGCACGTCGAGGCTGGTCTGCGCTCGTTCAATATGCATATGCCCGAGGAAATCAATCGCATCCTCGCTGATCGTGTATCGAGCCTGTTGCTCTGTCCGACGGATGTGGCCGTCGATAACCTGGCCCGCGAAGGCGTGACCCAAGGTGTGCATAACGTCGGCGATGTCATGTACGACGTGGCACTCTACTATCGTGAGCGAGCTCGGGCCGGTAGCGGCATACTGAAGACGCTCGGGCTCACGGAGCAAGCTTTTGCACTTGCTACTTGCCATCGGGCGGAGAATACCGATGACCCTGTGCGTTTGGAGGGCATCGTCAGCGCACTGGCGCAAATTGCCAGTGACATGCCGGTGGTCCTGCCGCTGCACCCGCGAACCCGCAAGCTTCTACAGCAGTTCGGACTGGAGCGATATCTGGCTGCGCTGACGATTGTTGAACCACTGCCGTTCCTTGACATGGTTGCGCTAGAGCAGGCAACTAAAGTCATTTTCACCGACTCGGGTGGCGTGCAGAAGGAGGCCTTCTTCTACCGAGTACCCTGCATCACCATGCGTGACGAAACCGAGTGGGTTGAGACCGTCGAGTTAGGCTGGAACCGCTTGGTAGGCGCGGAGCGGGTACGCATACTAGAAGCATATGCGGCCCTGGCAGCCGGTAGCGCGGATGTATCTAGTCTGCCGTATGGCGACGGGCGGGCTGCCGCGCGCATTCTTGCACTATTAATGGTGTAGAGACGCGATTCGATCTGGGGTAATGCTATACGGCAGTCTAGGTAAAGAATCTGTGGCTCCGCGTTGTTTATGACTATCAACCCCTCTTGCTGGTACAGTGCCGGCCGTTCTGGCCGCCTAGTCAAGGAGATTGAAAATTAACGTTCCCTTTATTGACCTCAAGCGCTTGGAGCCCGGTTTCCACGCGGCGCTGATGGAAAAATTCCATGCCATGACCCTGGGCGCGCAATTCATCGGCGGTGCTGAGGTAGCTACGCTTGAAAGCCGTCTGCAGGCCGAGCTGCAGGTCGCGCATGCGGTGAGCTGCGCCAACGGTACCGACGCCCTGCAACTGGCGTTGCGTGCGGTTGGCGTGGGCGAGGGCGACGTGGTGCTGGTGCCGAACGTGACCTTCTGGGCAACCTTCGAGGCGGTAGTGAACGTCGGCGCCAAGCCGGTGACGGTGGACGCCGATCTCAGCGATGGCGGCGTGTGCTTCGATGCCTTTGCTCAGGCCATTCGCGAGTCCCGGCCCAAGGCGGCACTGGTGGCGCACCTGTATGGCTGGGGCACTGCCCGCCTGCTTGAATTGCGTGCGTTGTGCCGCGACCAGGGCGTGGTGCTGGTGGAGGACGGTGCCCAGTCCTTTGGCGCCCGTTATCAGGGCGAGCCCATCTACAAGGGCGCGCACATCTCCACTACCTCCTTCTATCCGGCCAAGGTGCTGGGCGCTGCCGGTGACGGCGGTGCAGTGTTCACCGACGATGCCGAGTTGGCCGACAAGGTCCGCCGCCTGGGCAACCATGGCCGCACTGCTCACTACGGCTACGGTGACGTGGGCTGGAACTCGCGCCTGGACTCGCTGCAGGCGGCCTTCCTCAACCTGGCGCTGGATCACATCGACGCACGGGTCGCCTCGCGCCGCGAAGCCGTGGCGTTTTACCAGAAGCACCTGCCGGCCACCGGCATCCAGCTGATGAATGCGCCGGCCGGCTATGAAGAAAACGGCTACTGCAATGTCTGCCTGGTGCCGGATGCCGCACTAAAGGCCAGCCTGGAGGCCCGCCTCAAGGCCGAGGGTATTGGTTTTGGCAACATCTATCCCAGCGTCATGTCCAGTCAGCCGGGCGCTGCGGCCTACATCAAGGGCCACTTTGGTGGCCAGGTCGGCGAGCAGCTGTGCGCCTCGGTGTTGAACCTGCCGCTGTTCCCCTACATGACGGAAGCCGAGCAACTGCGCGTGGTCGAAGTGGTCGGTTCGGTTCTCGGAGGTGGCAATGTCCGCTAACGACGTCTACATCCATCCCAGCGCCAACGTTTCGGACAAGGCCAGCATCGGTGCTGGCAGCAAGATCTGGATCAACGTACAGATCCGCGAGAACGCAGTGATCGGCGTGGGCTGCATCCTGTCCAAGGATGTCTACATCGACCACGCAGTGAAGATCGGTAGCCGCTGCAAGATCCAGAACAGCGTCTCGGTTTACAACGGCGTGGAGATCGGTGACGACGTGTTCGTCGGGCCCAATGCCTGCTTCACTAACGACAAGGTGCCGCGCGCCTTCAATGCCGACTGGAAGATCACTCCGACGCGCATCGACGACGGTGCCAGCATCGGCGCTAACGCCACCATCGTATGCGGCATCACCATCGGCGAGTTCGCCATGGTCGCCGCCGGCAGCGTGGTGACCAAGGACGTTGCGCCCTACACCCTGGTCATGGGCAACCCCGCACGTGCGGTGGCTCGTATCGACCGCGAAGGTAACCGCGTTTCCGGAGATGTTTGACGTTATGCAACAAGTACTCAAGGTAGGTCTGATCGGCCTCGGCAACATGGGGCGCAACCACCTGCGCGTACTGTCGATGCTCAAGGGGGTCGACTTGGCCTTTGTCGCCGATGCCAATGCCGAAGTCGCCGCTAGGGCCGGCGAGGTGCATGGCATCCCAGGCGTGGTCGACCCGACACCGCTGCTGGCCGACGTCGATGCGGTGGTGATCTGTACTCCAACCGTGACCCACGCCGACTACATTCGCCTTGCTGCAGCCCATGTGAAGAACATCTTCGTCGAGAAACCGCTGGCCGCCACCCTGGATGAGGCGCGGGAAATCGCGACCTTTGCCAGGGACAAGGGGCTCAACGTTCAGGTCGGATTCATTGAGCGTTTCAATCCCGCAGTGCAGGCGCTGAAGACGGTGCTTGACCGTACCGAACGCGTCATCAGCCTGGACTTCACCCGAACCAACAAAGTCAGCGCGCGCATCACCGATGTCGATGTGGTCACCGATCTGATGATCCACGACATCGACCTGGCCCTGTACCTCAACGGCCCGGCCCAGTCGGTAGCCGCCCACGGCTTCGCACACGGCAACATGATCGACTTCGCCTCGGCACTCATCACCCACGAGAACGGCCAGTTTTCGCGCATCCAGGCCAGCCGCGTGACGGACAAGAAAATCCGCCAGATCGAAGGCACCTGCGTCGACATGTTCGTCGACTGCGACCTTCTGCGTAAGGAAATCCTGATCAACCGCCAGTCCGAGGCGCGTGACAGCGGCAGCCTGCCCTACGCCATATCGGCGATCCAGGAGGCTGTCGCCGTCCCGCCGCAGGAAGCCCTGCTGAGCGAGCTGCAGGCATTCATGGCCAGTTGCCGCCAACCGGCAGCTGGCCAGGTTCCGGGTGTCGACGCTGGCGTCGATGCAATGAAGATATGTGCACAAATTCAGGCGGCGGTTCAGGCATGACGATTCGAGAAGGTTTTGCGGGCAAGGGTGTTCTGGTCACGGGCGGCGCCGGCTTCATCGGCAGCCACCTGGTGGACCGCTTGCTGGCCGAAGGTGCCGCTCACGTGGTGGTGATCGACAACCTCTTCGTCGGTTCCGAAGACAACCTGGTCGAGGCCCTGGCCAGCGGCAAGGCCACCTTCTACCGTGATGACGCCGAACTCAGCACCAGCCTGGAATACATCTTTGCCAACCACGCCATCGACGTGGTGTTCAACTGCGCAACCAAGGCGCTGAACTACTCCTTCCTCAACCCGGCCAATGCCTTCGACACCAACGTCAAGGTGGTATTGAACCTGCTCGAGCTGCAGCGCCGTGGGCTGTTCAAGACCTTGTGCCACTTCTCCACCTCGGAGGTGTATGGCTCGGCGGTGTACGAGCCGATGGACGAGGCCCATCCGCGCAACCCCACCACCACCTACGCCGCCGGCAAGGCTGCCGCCGACCTGGCGGTGGAAAGCTACGTGCGTATGTTCGGCCTGGATGCCTACATTGTCCGCCCGTTCAACAACTACGGGCCACGGCAGAACCACAAGGGCATGTTGGCTGGAGTGATCCCGATCACCGCCGTGCGCCTGCTCACTGGTGGCACCCCGGAGATTCATGGCGAAGGCACCCAGAGCCGCGACTTCATCTATGTCCATGACACCGTGGATGCCGTGGTCAAGCTGCATGCCGTGCTGCCGTCTGGCGAAACGGTGAATATCTCCACCGACAACCAGATCTCGATCAACGAGCTGATCCCGCGCATCTGCGCTCACTACGGCTACAGCGGCGAGATCTTGCGCAAGCCTGCGCGTCATTCCGACGTGCTTTCGCACAACGCCAGCAACGAGAGAGTGAAGGGGCTGATCCAGTATTCGCTGACCCCGTTCGAGCAGGGCCTGGCGCAAACCCTGGACTGGTACACCCATCTGATCGGAAGTCGCGCATGAGCCAGATCCGTTTGATGAGACCCTATATCGGCTTCGATGAAGTCGAAGCCGAGTTCCGCGATGTGTTCGATAGCGGCATTTTCACCCGAGGTCAGCATGTCGAAGCGTTTCGGGCCGAGCTGGCTGCCTATACCGGCGCCAAGCATGCTTTCCTGACCACTTCAGCAACCACTTCGCTCTGGATGTGCCTGAAGTTGCTGGAAGTCGGCCCGGGCGACGAGGTGATCGTTTCCGACTTCTCGTTCCCAGCGTCGGCTAACGTGATCGAGGATCTGGGCGCACGTCCGGTATTCGCCGATGTCTGCCCGGAAACCTTCAACATGCGTCCCGAAGTGCTCGATGCCCTGATCGGTCCGCGTACCAAGGCGGTCATCTTCGTCGATGCGCTGGGCAATCCGACCGGCATTACTGAGATCAAGCGCATTTGCTCGTCGCGCAGCATACCCTTGATCGAAGACGCCGCCTGTGCCATCGGTAGCTCGGAGAATGGTGTTCGTTGTGGCGCCATTGCCGACCTGACGTGCTTCAGCTTCCATCCGCGCAAGCTTATTAGCACGGGGGAGGGCGGTGCGATCACGACTCATAGCGACGAGTGGGCGCAATGGCTTGCCGTCAAGCTGGCGCATGGCGCCTCCGGCATGAAGGGCATGGCGCTGGATTTTGTCGATTACGGCTACAACTTCCGCCTGTCCGAACTGCAGGCGGTGATGGGGCGCAAGCAGTTGGCAAAGATCGATGACATTGTCCGAGAGCGTAACGGCATCCGTGAGCGATATGTGGAGAAGCTTTCCGAGCTGGGTTTCGTTGCGCAGAAGGTCGGCCCCGGCGTAGTTCACAACGTGCAGTCGATGGTGTTCAGGGTGCCAGAAGGATGTGATCGGAACCTGCTAATCGCCGATCTGCGCGGCACAGTAGAAACCACTATCGGTACCTATGCCCTGAGTTCCGGCAGCTACTTCCTGAACAAATACCGTGATGCGCAGCCAACGGCGACGAAGCTCGAAGCTACCACCATCACCTTCCCCTGCTTTACCGGGCTGGACGTAGACGCAGTGGCTTCAGCCGTGCGTGCCGTTCTGCGTTGAGGGAGGGCCGAGGGTGGACTTGCTGAACCAGTTGAAGCGCTTCTGGCAGGAGCGCCGGCGTGAGGTGAACGATCGTTTCAAGCGCACTCTGCCCCTGGCCGACTACATCGTGGATCGTTGGGAAAAGGCCCGTGAACTGGGCTTTGGCGAGGGTACCTCGATCTATGACAGCAGTCTGGTGTTTGGTGATGTCCGCGTGGGCGAGCATACCTGGATCGGACCGTTCACCCTGCTGGATGGATCGGGCGGTGGGCTGGAGATTGGTTCGCACTGTTCGATCTCGGCCGGTGTGCAGATCTATACCCACGATACGGTGGAGCGCTCTCTGAGCGGAGGTAAGGCCTCAATAGTTACTGCGCCGACTCGCATCGGTTCTAACTGTTACATCGGCCCTAATAGCGTGATCGCTAAGGGGGTGACCATTGGTGATGGCGTGGTCATCGGTGCCAACAGCCTGGTACTGAAAGATGTTCCGGCAGGCAGCAAGGCTTTTGGTACGCCCTGTCGGGTGGTGGGACGCTCTTGAGTTTTGCTGGGCATAAGATTCCACGGGTATTTGTCGGGCCTGTAGAGATCGCAGGTATCGCAGGCGCTCTGGTGGAGGGCTTGCGTGCGTTGCATGTTGATGCACAGCTCATGCTCTCCATTGCCCACCCGTTCAAATATGGCGATGAATCCCGTTCGTGGCTGGTCAGGACATGGCAACGTATTGGAGCTGCCCGCAATGCGACAACGCGCGCTAACCTGCTGCGCAAATTGCTGCTGGTGGCTACGCATGACCTCTGGGGGTGGCTCGTACTGCTGCGGGTTATCAACCGCTTTGATGCCTTCATCTTCATTTACGGCCAGACCATTACCAACTCGGCTTTTGAACTCTGGTTGCTCAGGCGCCTGGGGCGAAAGATCGTTTTCGTTTACACCGGCAGCGATAGTCGGCCGCCCTATATGGATGGCGGCTGGTTTCCTGGCCGGGTGGCAGATGAACTGCCTTTGCCTACAACATTGCTGAGTACTGTCCGCCGCTGCAAGCGAAAGCTCCGTCTGCACGAGCGCTATGCCGACTATCTGGTTAACTCACCCGCAACGGCGCACTTCCATGAGCGTCCGTACATTAACTGGTTTGCCTTGGGCATTCCCAGGGCATTGCCTGTCTGCCCCGGGATTGTTCCGCAGGATGCCGGCAGGCCGGGACCTGTAAGAGTGCTGCACGGGCCGTCGAACCCTCTGGTCAAGGGGACGGCCGAGATTCTTGAGGTGCTGGACCGGCTGCGGCGCAAAGGGCATTCGATTGAATTGGTGAAAGTTCAGGGCATGCCGAACGAGGTGGTGCTACAGGAACTGGCTCGCTGCGACTTCATCGTCGATCAGCTGTACGCGGACACACCTTTGGCGGCCCTTGCCACCGAAGCGGCTTTTTTTGGTAAGCCGGCCGTTGTCGGGGGCTACTTTGCCGAAGCGATTGAGCAGTGTCTTGAGCCAACCGATATTCCGCCGAGCCTGTTTGTTGCGCCGGATGATCTTGAAATGGCCATCGAGCGGTTGGTGGTGGACTCTGCGTTCCGTCTGCAACTGGGTGAGCAGGCGCGACAGTTTGTCCTGTCTAGCTGGAACCTGAAGGGCGTAGCGGGGCGCTATTTGCAGTTGCTGAATGACGATATTCCCGGCCAGTGGTGGTGTGATCCGGCTGCCGTGCGCTATCTGAGTGGATGCGGGCTCCCACAGGGACGCAGCAGAAAACTGGTAGCGTTGCTGCTTGAGCACTTTGGCGCGAGCGCCTTGCAGGTGCAGGATAAACCCGGTCTGGAACGTGCTCTGGTCGAGTTCGCTCGAGTGGGTGAGGAGCCGGTAGATGCTTAAGGCTGCATTGCGCGACAGCCTCGTCTACGGCCTGGCGTCGTTGCTGTCCAAGGGCCTGGTGATCTTCCTGCTGCCGCTCTACACCCGCGTGCTGTCACCGGGCGACTATGGCGCCTATGACCTGCTGATTACCCTAGGGGCGCTGGCCAATCTGGTGGTGGCCCTGGAGATTACCCAGGGCCTGGCGCGTTATTGGGCCGATGCGCCCGAGCCGGCTGCGCGCAAGCGCCTGGCCAGCACCAGCCTGTGGTTCAGCGTGCTGATGTACGGATTGTTTCTGCTGATCGGCCTGCTGGCTGCGCCGCAGCTCAATGCGCTGGTCCTGGGGGATGCCCGGTATCTCGATGCGTTTCGCCTGGGGGTCGGCTTCATTGCGGTCAACGGCATCTATTACCTGCTGCTCAACCAGTTCCGCTGGGAGCTGCGCAGCAAGGCCTATGCACTGGCCAGCGTGGCCTATGCGCTGTTCACGCTGCTGTTTGCCCTGGTCTTCTGCCTGTGGCTGGGCCTTGGGCTGGTCGGGGTGATGCTGGCCCAGCTAATGGCGGCGCTGCTGGCCGGCCTGCTGTGTTTGTGGCTACTACGGCGGACCTTCGGCTGGCTGTTCGATGCGGGCCAGCTGCGCGCCATGCTGCGCTTTTCGGCACCGTTGGTGCCGGCCGGCCTGGCGGTTTTCATCAGTCTGTATATCAACCGCTTTGCCCTCAATCACTTCGGCAGCCTGGAGGATGTGGGGCATTTCGGTATCGGCAGCCGTATCGCCGGCCTTGCGGCGCTGCTGATCCTGGGGATTCAGGCGGCGCTGACGCCGCTGGTCTACCAGCACTATCGCGAACCGCAGACGCCGGGCCAGATCGCTCGGCTGTTCAGCTGGTTCATGTCGGTGGCACTGGCCGGCTGCCTGTTCCTGGCGCTGTTCGCCCGCGAGCTGCTAATGCTGTTCGCCACCCCCGAGTTCATGGCCGGTGCGGCGCTGGTGGGGGTGCTGGCGCCGTCGCTACTGCTCTCGCAGATGTACATCTTCGCGCCGGGCATCGCCATTGCGAAGAAGACCCACTGGCAGCTTTGGGTGACGCTGCTGTCGGCGATGGCCAGCGTGGCCGGTAACTGGCTGCTGGTACCGCTGTGGGGCATCTGGGGGGCGGCGCTAGCCACCTTGCTGGCATCCTCGCTGTTCTTCCTTTGCTGGTTGTCGCTCAGTCAACGTCTGTACAGAATTCCCTATGCCTGGCGGGCGTTGCTGCTGTCGAGCCTGGGTTTCGTGGTGTGCGCCGGGGTTGGCGTGCAGCTTGAGGCAATGGGTCTGGCGCTGCCTCTGACGCTGTTGCTCAAGGGCCTGCTGATGTGTGTGCTGCTGGGGGTGGTCGTGGTGTGCGGGCTGTTGCCCCTGGCGGACCTGCGGGCCGTGGTGCAGCAACTACGTCGCTTGGGTGGCTCTGCTCGTGTGTGATTTGCAAGGCGGGATCGCCTTGTCTTTGGAGATTGGATAGTCATGTGCGGTATCACGGGTGGATGGTGGCCTGGCCGGCCGGCCACGCTGGATGAGAGGTTGGCCCGGGCGCTGGCGGCGATGCACAGGCGTGGCCCGGATGACCGTGGCTACGAGCTGTACACAAGCCGGGGCGGGGTGACTGCGCTCGGGCATACGCGGCTTTCAATCATCGATCTTTCTGCGGCAGGGCATCAGCCTATGCAGTCGCAGGACAAGGCCGTGTCGATCGTTTTCAATGGCGAGATCTACAACTACCGCGAGCTGCGCGCAGAGCTGGAGCCGCTGGGGCATCGCTTCGTCTCCGGTTCGGACACCGAGGTGCTACTGGCTGCCTGGCGTCAGTGGGGGCGCGCGTGTCTGCCGCGGCTGGTGGGCATGTTTGCTTTTGCAGTGTTCGACAGCGCGCGGGGTAGCCTGACCTGCGTGCGCGATGCCTTTGGCATCAAGCCGTTCTTCTACACCCGCGAGCAGGGCAGCTTCCTGTTCGCTTCCGAGGTGGCGGCGATCAAGGCGCTCAAGCAGGAGCGGGTGCAACTGGACTGGCAGCGCGCCTACGACTACCTGGTGCATGCCGACTACGACAGTGGCGCGCACAGCTTCCTCGATGGCGTGCTGCACCTGTTGCCCGGCCACCTGGTCGAACTGGATCTGGCTTCTGGTGCGCTGGGTGAGCCGCATCGCTGGTGGACGCCATGCATCGAGGAACGCAGCGACCTCAGCTTGGCCGATGCAACCGAGCAGTTGCGCGAGCGCTTTCTGGCCAGTGTACGCCTGCATCTGCGCAGCGATGTGCCGTTGGGCGCGGCGCTGTCCGGCGGCATTGATTCATCGGCGGTGGTCTGCGCCATGCGTCATGTGGAGCCGGACCTGCCGATCAACACTTTCAGCTACATCGCCCATGGCAGCGCGATGTCCGAAGAAGTGTGGGTGGACCGGGTCAACCAGCATGTCGGGGCCCGGCCGCACAAGGTGAAGGTCAGCGGCGACGAGTTGGCCCGCGATTTGGACGACATGATCGCCGCGCAGGGCGAGCCTTTCGGCAGTACCAGCATCTACGCTCAGTACCGAGTATTCCAACTGGCCCGCGAGCAGGGCGTGACCGTGACCCTGGACGGACAGGGCGCCGACGAGATGCTGGCCGGCTATAACGGTTATCCGGGGCAGCGCCTGCGCAGCCTGCTGGAAAAAGGCCGACTGGCCGAGGCCTGGCACTTTCTCGACCAGTGGGCGCGCTGGCCGGGGCGCAGCCGTATGGCCGGAGCCAAACGCGCGGCGGCGGAAATGAGCCAGGGCGCGCTCTACGATGTCCTGCGCCGGCTCAACGGTATGGACAGCCTGCCGCGCTGGATTCGTTCGGCGTCGCTGGAGGAGCGCGGTATCATCCGTCGCTACCCGCGCCAGCTCGCTCAGGCCGGCAGTGCCGGGCGGCGGGTGATGGCCGAGCTGGTCCTGTGCCTCACTCAGCGCGGGCTACCGGCGCTGCTACGCCATGGTGATCGCAACTCGATGCGTTTTTCGGTTGAGAGTCGTGTGCCATTTCTCACCCTGGACATGGTCGAGCTGGCGTTGTCGATGCCCGAGTCCTACCTGATTTCCCCGCAGGGCGAGACCAAGCACATTTTCCGTGCAGCCATGCGAGGAATAGTGCCGGATGATATTCTCGACCGCCGCGACAAGATCGGCTTCGCCACGCCCGAACAGGAATGGCTGTTGGGCATGACCGGCCAGGTGCGCAACTGGCTCGCCGAAGACCTGCAGCTACCGTTCCTCGACCAGGCAGCCATGCTGGCCGAGTTCGACCGCGTGGTGGCGGGCCGGCAGGCGTTTTCCTGGCAGGTCTGGCGCTGGATCAATTTCTGTCGTTGGTATCGCACGTTCATGGGCTAGGCAGTCCGATGGACGGCATCAATCCTTTTACCCTCGGTTGTTCATCAGTTAGGCGTGTGGCGTGAAGATCCTCATTATTTCCAGTTACTTTGGCCCGGAAACCTCCGTTGGCGTGCTCAGGGTCAACGCGTTCGCTAACCACTGGTCTCGCCAGGGTCATGACGTGCATGTGCTGACCATGCCTTTCACCGGGGAGTTACCCGCCGGACTCAGGGACAACCCGCGTGTTCACGTACAGCAGATCGCCCCCTGGCTGATTCGCGGTGGCCAGGCAGGTGGTGTCCAAGGCTATTCCAAGGGGGTGAAGGGCTGGCGCCGGGCGCTTCTGTCCTTTCAGTACTGGCTCAAGCGCCGGTTGCTGAGTAATTACCTCGATCCGCGGGTGCTCTGGTGGCCGCGCGCGGCGCTGGTCGGGCGGAGCCTGCTGCGTGAACAGCACTTCGACCTGCTCTATTCGACGGTACCGTCTTACACCGCGCACTCTGCGGCGGCCTTGATCAAGCAGGCGAACCGACAGCTGTTCTGGGTCGCCGACTATCGCGATCTGTGGGCAGGCAACCCGATCTTTCCCGGCTGTGCACCGGTGCGGGCCTTCGAGCGCCGGCACGAGCGCATGGTACTGGCCCGCGCCGACCTGATCTGTTCGATCAATGCGCCGTTGCTGCAGGAATTGCGTGAACTGCATGGTCCGCGCGACTACCTGGAACTGCCCAACGGCTTCGAGGATAACGAGGTTGACGTGTTCCGCAATGCGGCTCGGGTCAGCCTGCCGGCAAAGGTGAACATCGTCTATGCCGGGAGCATACTGCCAGGCCTGCAGAATCCAACCCCGCTGTTTTTGGCAATTCGTCAACTGGTGACTGAAGGGCTGCTGGCCGAGGGCGACCTGGCCATCTCTTTCTATGGGGACTATGCCGCGCTGGACGACTTCCCGGTTGCCCGCGATCCGCTTGTGGCGCCTTTCGTAAGACTCGGCGGCAAGGTGCCCCGGCAGGAAATCCTGGCGGTGCAGAAAAGCGCTGACTTCCTGCTCTTCCTCGGTTCGCAGCCAGTAGCTGATGGTGTCGGTTCGACCAAGGGTGTGGTCAGCGGCAAGATCTTCGAGTACCTGATATCTGGCACCGAGGTGCTGGCCGTGGGTGTTACCGATGACATGTTGGTAGCGGACATGCTGCGCCAAGCAGCTGTCGGCACCCATTATGCCGCTGACGTGGCGCGGATTAGGCAGCGCCTGCTGGCTGCCGTTCAGGGCGAAACGGCCAAGGTGCAACCGAATATGGACTACCTTGACCCGTTCAGACGCAGCGTCCAGGCTGCCGTGCTGCTGGATCAGGTGAGAACCCTCAAGGGTGGCGATCGCCCATGAGGATTCTCGTACTGACGCAGTACTTCTGGCCGGAAAGCTTCATCATCAACGACATCGTGCGTACGCTCGACGAGCAGGGGCACGAGGTGATAGTAGCCACCGGCAAGCCCAACTATCCCGACGGCAAGGTCTTCGATGGTTACCGTGCTGCGGGTACCCAGCGTGAACGGTACCTGGGGCGTATCGAGGTGCTGCGGGTGCCGCTGTGGCCGCGTGGGCAGGGGGGCGCGAAGAATCTGATCCTCAATTACCTGTCCTTTGTATTCAGCGGTCTGCTGTGTCTACCCTGGATGCTACGTGGTCGTGAGTTCGACGCCATCCTGGTATTCGCCCCATCACCAATTACCCAGGCGATCCCGGCGATCCTGCTCAAATGGTTGAAGCGGGCGAAACTGGCTCTGTGGGTGCAAGACCTCTGGCCTGAGAGCCTCTCAGCCACAGGCTTTGTGCGTAACTCTTACCTGCTGCGTGCAGTAGGCTGGATGGTGCGCGGTATCTACCATCAGTGCGACACGTTACTCGTGCAGTCACGGGCTTTCGTCGAACCGGTGGCGCACTACGCTGACCGCGCGAAGGTTCAGTACTACCCCAACTCCATGGATATAAGCAGTTCGAAGGCTGTGGTGCCGGTGCCGAGCGAGTTGCTTGAGTTGCTCGAGAAATATTTCTGCGTTGTTTTCGCCGGTAACCTGGGGACGGCACAGGCGCTGGAAACCATCGTGCAGGCGGCGGTTCATCTGCGAGATGATCCGCATATCCGTCTGGTTCTGGTGGGCAGCGGTAGCCGCCTGTCCTGGCTCAAGGCGCAGCAGCAGGTGCACGGCCTGGATAATCTGGTACTGCCGGGGCGTTTCCCCATGGAGGCGATGCCACAGATCTTCGAGCGCGCTTCGGCCCTGCTGGTATCGCTGAACAACGAACCGGCTTTTGCACAGACCATCCCCAGTAAAATTCAGGCTTACCTGGCCGCCGGACGGCCGATCCTGGCCTGCATGAACGGCGAGGGTGCCCGAGTGGTCTGCGAGGCGCGCGCCGGTCTAGCTTCGCCGGCCGGGCAGGTCCTGCCGCTGGTGGCCAACATTCGCCGTCTGCATGCGCTGAAAGACAGCGAGCGTGCAGTTATGGGTGGTTCTGGGCGGGCATATTTCGATGCCCACTTCGAGATGACCAGTCAGGTGCGCCGACTGGCAGAGTTGCTAAACGCTTGAATTCAAAGATGCGTTCGAAGGCGAACGTAAATTAAAGGCTGACTAATGAGTTTGCTGCTTTACCCCGCCGCCTTCATGGCTAACACCTTCGCCATGATGCTGGTAATGATCGGCCTGAGCCTGTTTGGCAAACCGGAGTTGGCGGCAGACTTCGGTCTGATTCACGGTGCCACTGTGGCGCTTTTCTACGCCTTCTCTGGCAATGCGCGCAGTCTGATCCTGGCCGAGTCCGGCGAGGTCGGCGCGGCGGGCATCCTCCGACTGCGTCTGCTGATGCTGCTGCCGCTGGGTGTCCTGGCCTTCATGCTGTGCATTGGCATGGTTGACGGTGGCTGGCTATTCGTGCTGCTGCTGGTGGTGCGGCGAGCTGCAGAGTGGCTGGCGGAAATCTTCCTCAGTGAGCAGGAGCTGCATCATCATGGCGGCGCGGCGCTTCGCTTTCTGCTGATCCAGGGTTGCCTGAGTCTGGCATTGCTGCTGGCGCTGCTCGATGGCGGCGTCCTGGCGCTGCCGGCGACCCTGTTCTGGAGCTTGTCGCCACTGATCGGCTGCATTAGCCTCGGCCTACTTAGCCGGGCCTTGCTTCACTCCATGCCACTGTTGTCAAGCATCCGCCAGCTGTTGCCGCACTTCGGCTCGACTGCGGTCATTGGCGTCTCGGTGTATGTGTTCCGCCTTTTCATCCTGCTGGTGGCAGACAAGCAGGTGGCCGGTGACCTGTTCTCGGCCTTTGCGCTGGGCGGCATTCTCGGCGCGGTATTCTCCCATGCGCTGGGGCCGACCATGGTGCGTCACGAGCAGCGTTCGGCCAGGTCGGGGCGCCTGGTGCTGCTGTTCAACCTGGTGCTGGTGTCGCTGCTGTTGGCAGGGGGGGGGCTGGTGGCACTGGTATGGACCCTGCCGCAGTTACTCGACTGGACTCACAAGGGCCAGCTGTTCTGGTTGGCAGTGGGCTGCTCGCTGGCGGGTGGCGTGGTCATGGTGCTGGCGCAGCGCATTCGCCTGCGCATTATCCAGGACGATGTCGGCGGAGATGTATTCGGCTCTGACATCCTGGCGAACATCCTGCTGGTGGCGAGTATTCCGTTCGTTTTCTACGGCCTGGGGGTGAATGCCCTGGCGCTGCTGTATCTGCTCGGTGCGCTGCTGTCGTGGGTGTTCTACGCCAGTGAGCGGCACGGCCTGCTGCCTCAGCGTGACCGCGGCTGGTTTAGCCAGCGGCGCCTGCTGCTGCTGATTGCACTGGTAATTTTCCTGCCGGTGTTCTTCCAGCTGCAGGGCGGCATTTTCCGCGATCCATCGGGCAGCTTCAGCAGTGGCGGAGTGCTGGCATTGCTACCGATCCCAATGTCGGTGCTCGCCTGCTACCTGGGGATGGTACTACTTGGCGGCTATTCGCATGCACGGCTGGCGCTGCTGAGCCTGTTTTTCGTGTTCATCAGCATGCTGCTGACCAGCATGCTGCTGGGGCTGGGGACCACCGGGGAGGGGCGGCTGAAGCTGATCCTGCTGATCCAGTACATCCTGCCGATGTTCGCCCTGGTTCTCGGGCAGCAGTTCGGCGGGCGTGAGGATGCCCTGGAGCTGTTGGCGCGCGCGACCCTACTGGTGCTGCTGGCGATCGTGCCGCTGCAGCTGCTGACCACGCTGCTGGCCGACAGCCTGACGCTGTCGCCTTCGCTGCGGCTGTTCAGTATATACCAGCATCTGCAGTACGTTCCGGTGCTATTTGTGGCGGCCTATGTGCTGGCGCTGTTCAGCCTGTGGGAGCGCGCAGGCATGCACGGTTGGCTGCAGGGGCTGACGCTGGCGATGGGGGGCTACGTGGTGCTGTCTTGGTCGCTGCTGGCTGGCCTGCTGTTTGCGCTCGGGCTGGTGCTGTTCCTGCTGCAGCAGCATAGGCATGATGGCCGCACCTTGCGCCGGCTGGCGCTTCCGCTGCTTGCGCTCGCGGGCGCCCTGCTGGCGCTCTGGCATGTTCGTACGCTGCTGCATGGGGAAGGGCCGGCGCCGCTTTCGGCTTCAGCTGATTTGTTGATGCAGGAAATGGAAGGGCGGGTCGGTTACCTGGAGCGCTGGACTTTTTACATCGATGGCATCGCTGGCAGCTGGGCCAGTGCCCTGTTCGGGCATCCCCAGCCGCCAGCGCGTGATCTGTACCCGAGTGCACTGAACTATTACCTCGACTTCGCCTACAACTTCGGCCTGCTCGGGTTGCTACCGCTGTTGCTGCTGGCGCTGTACAGCCTGGCAGCGGTGCTGCGGCGCTGGCGTAAGTTCTGGGCCAGTACTCCGGCCCTGGGGCTGGCGCTGGTGGTCATCTTCATGCTCACGCTCGACAGTGCCTTCAAGGTTGGCCTGCGCCAGCCGTACTCTGGCGTGATCATGTTCTTTCTCTGGGGGCTGCTGTTGGTTCAGTTTGCGCGCCCAGCGGCTTTCAACGAAAAGGATGTCTGAGGAATTTATGCGCTGGGAAGTTCTGGTCAAGGCCGTGTGGCTGGTGGTGTTCACCATGATTGCGCTGATTGGAGGCTGTGCGCTGGTCGAGTACCAGGGCAGCGTCTGGGTCTATCTGCTGTTCACGGCGCTTTCTACGGCGCTGCTTTTCTTCGGTTTTGGCCGTGGTGCGATCTTCTTCGATGCCTTCATCGGCGCGTTGCTGTGGATCGGCTTCTGGCTCAAGTTCAGTGTGCGCATTGCATTCATGAATGGCGCATTCATGGTGCCAGTCGGCGCGTTCGAGGGCACGCCGCAGTCCTTGGACCAGGCCCTCCTGGTGGCGTCCTGCGCCTTTGCCGCATTGCTACTGGTGCGCTTCGCGCGCGCGCAGCTATTTTGCTACCCGCAGGACCTCGCGCAGGTGGCATTCTCCGGACTGTTTGCCCTGTACCTGCGTTTTCGCTGGCTGGCCCTTGCCAGCTTTATTTTGCTGGTGCTGTTTGTCGGTGTCTCGAATGCCTGGTTCGGCATCTACCAGCGTGGCATGGTTGCTAGGACTCAGCTGCCATTCGGCCTGAACGGCGTCTACACTTGGCTGCTGACCTTCGGCCTGGCGGCGTTTGCCGCGGTTTTGCTGCGCTTCGAGTTCGAGCGTAACCGCGACCAGCTCTGGCTTGTCGCCACGCTGGCGCTGGCGGAGAGCTTCGTTTCCAACGTGTCGTTGATGAGTCGCGGCATGATCCTTAATGCAGGAGCCCTGATATACGGCGGCGCAGCATTATTTCAACGTGTAGAGGCGAAGCTGCGCGCTGGGCTGTTGCTGTATGTAGGAGTCTTGTTCTGTGCTCTTTTTGTTGGCTCTGTGTTTCTTGTTAATAGTGCTCGTTTGAACGTTTTTTATGGTTATTCGAACGAGGCCCAGGGGGAGCAAAAGCAAGCGGCTCTCAATCAGTACACAGCGGCGTTGTTTATTGATCGCTGGGTCGGCATCGAAGGCGTGATGTCGGTAATCGACAAGCCAGAGCTGGGCAGCGAGCTCTTCGAACAGGCCCTGGCCGAGCGTTTCGATCCCACAGTGACCAGCTTCTATGACAAGAATTTCATCAATTCCTATCATTCAAACACCGGCGAGGACGGGCGCCACTTCATTTCGCTGCCCGGTTATATCGCATTCCTCTTCTATCCCGGTTCCTATCTGTTCCTCTTCGCTGCGGTGGCAGTTTTCTCCATCTTCGCCGCTGCTTTGGAGTACCTGACCTACCGCTTCGCTGGGCGCAACATGGTGCTTTGTGCGCTGATTGCGCAGGTCGTCGCCTACCGGTTCACCAGTTTTGGCTATGTACCGATGCAGAGCTACAAGCTGTTCGGTACCATCGCCCTGACGATCCTGATGCTATACGTCGCGGATAAGTTGTGCGGCCTGCTGTTTCGTCGCACGGTTGCATGAATTTTGGGGCTTTATAGCTAATCTAAGGTATCTGAAGTGGCAAAGGTTCTGGTTCTGGGTGTAACTGGCATGCTTGGAAATGCCGTTTTTCGAGTGTTCGGTGCCGATGCTGCGCACCAGACTTGGGGTACTCTCCGCAGCACAGCGGCGCTGCGGCACTTCGCAGCGGGCCGCCATGCCCGACTAATGTGTGGCGTCGATGTGCTCGATCAGGATGCGCTGATCGATGTGATGGCGAAGGTCAGGCCGGATGTAGTGATCAACTGCGTCGGCCTGATCAAGCAGTTGGCCGATGCCAAGGATCCGCTCACTGCGCTGCCGATCAATGCCATGCTGCCTCACCGGCTGGCGCGCCTCTGCGAACTGGCCGGTGCAAGGTTCATCCATGTCAGTACCGACTGCGTGTTCTCTGGTAGAAAGGGGCTTTATCAGGAGAGCGATCTCTCGGACGCAGAAGATCTCTACGGCAAGTCCAAGTACATCGGCGAGCTACACGATCTGCCGCATGCCATTACCTTGCGTACCTCGATTATCGGCCATGAGCTAGGGTCTAGCTATGCGCTGGTTGACTGGTTTCTCTCCCAGCAAGGCGGCGTCAAGGGGTTCACCAAGGCAATCTTTTCCGGCTTGCCGACTGCGGAGCTCGCACGCGTGATGAAGGACTTCGTGATTCCGCACCCGCAGCTCAACGGCCTGTATCATGTCGCCGCTGCGCCAATCGACAAGTTCAGACTGCTGAGCCTGGTGGCGGCTCAGTACGGCAAGCAAATCGAGATTCACCCGGATGATGCGCTGGTGATCGACAGGTCGCTGGATGGCTCGCGTTTTCGCCAGGCTACCGGCTATGTCGCGCCGGAGTGGCCGGAGCTGGTCCGGCGTATGTACGAGCAGCGCTAGTCTGCCCTGATGAAAGAGAATCCACGCAGCCGTCTGGCTGCGTTTACGTTCTGGAAGGTTCTATGTTCGACAATAAGGTATTGATGATCACCGGTGGCACCGGTTCCTTTGGCCATACGGTGTTGCGGCGTTTCCTCGATACCGACGTGCGCGAGATCCGCATCTTCTCCCGCGACGAGAAGAAGCAGGAGGACATGCGCATTGCCCTGGCCAATGACAAGGTCAAGTTCTACATCGGCGATGTTCGTGACTATGACAGCCTCAAGCAGGCCATGGTCGGCGTCGACTACATCTTCCATGCCGCGGCGCTCAAGCAGGTGCCGTCCTGCGAGTTCTATCCGATGGAGGCGGTGCGCACCAACGTCAACGGCACTGAGAATGTGCTCAATGCTGCCATCGCCAGCGGCGTAAAGCGCGTGGTGGTGCTCTCCACCGACAAGGCGGTGTACCCGATCAACGCCATGGGCATCTCCAAGGCCATGGCCGAGAAGCTGATGGTCGCCAAGTCGCGGATGATTCCCGAGGGCGGCACAGTGGTCTGTGCCACTCGCTACGGCAACGTGATGGCCTCGCGCGGTTCGGTAATTCCTCTGTTCATCGACCAGCTGCGCAGCGGCGAGCCGCTGACCGTTACTGACCCGCAGATGACACGTTTTCTGATGTCGTTGGAAGACTCGGTCGATCTGGTGCTGCATGCCTTCGAGCATGGCGAGCAGGGTGACTTGTTCGTGCAGAAGGCGCCTGCCTCAACCGTCGGAGATTTGGCCCAGGCGCTCAAGGAGCTGTTCGGTCATGACAATCCGGTGCGAGTCATCGGTACTCGGCATGGCGAGAAACTTTACGAGTCGCTGGTATCGCGTGAGGAAATGGCCAAGTCCGAGGACATGGGGCGCTACTACCGCATTCCAGCCGATAACCGCGATCTGAACTACAAGAAATACTTCGTCGAGGGCGAGGAGAGGATCTCCGAACTGGACGACTACACCTCGCACAATACCCATCGTCTGGACGTACCCGGCATCAAGGAGCTCCTGCTGAAGCTCGATTACATCAAGGAGCAGCTCGATGCTTAAGGTCATGACACTGGTCGGGACCCGCCCGGAACTGATCAAGATGAGCCGGGTGATTGACGAGATGGATCGCCAGGTGAACCACGTGCTGGTGCACTCGGGGCAAAATTACGACTACGAGCTCAACCAGGTCTTCTTTGACGATCTGGAGATCCGCAAGCCCGATCACTTCCTCGGTGCCGCCGGCGAGACCGCCGCTCAGACCATCGCCGAGGTGATTGCCAAGGCGGACGCCGTGTTCGAACTGGAAAAGCCTGATGCGTTGCTGCTCTATGGTGACACCAATACTTGCCTGGCGGTGATCGCCGCGAAGCGCCGCAAGATTCCTGTGTTCCATATGGAGGCGGGCAACCGCTGCTTTGATCAGCGTGTGCCGGAAGAGCTCAACCGCAAGGTGCTCGATCATCTCTCCGACATCAACCTGGTGCTTACCGAGCATGCTCGTCGCTATTTGATCGCTGAGGGCATCCGCCCCGAGACTATCATCAAGACCGGCTCGCACATGCATGAGGTGCTGGATTACTACAGGCCGAAGATCGAGGCCTCCGACGTACTGGTTCGTGAGGGGCTCGAGGCCGGAAAATTCTTCATTGTCAGCACCCACCGTGAAGAGAACGTCGACACTCCGGACAACCTGCGCGATCTGCTTGCCACGTTGCGAGCGCTGGCCGACGAATATGGCTTCCCACTGATTGTCTCGACCCATCCGCGTACACGTAAACGGCTGGAGGCGCTGGGCGAATCGCTGGATCACCCGCTGATCCGTTTCTCCAAACCATTCGGTCTGCTCGATTACATCAAGCTGCAGATGAACGCTTTCTGTGTGCTCTCTGATAGCGGCACCATCACCGAGGAAGCCTCGTTGCTCAATCTGCCGGCGGTGACGCTGCGCAATGCTCATGAGCGCCCCGAGGGTATGGACCAGGGCACGCTCATCATGACCGGGCTGAAGAAGGATTCGGTGCTGGCTGCGGTCAAGGTTATCACCAGCCAGCACCATGCCGCCAAGCGGGTGATTCCGCTGGTGCCCGACTACGAAGGCGGTCCGGTGTCGCTGCAGGTGGTGCGGGTGGTGCTCAGTTACACCGACTACGTGAACCGTACCGTCTGGCGCAAGGACTGAATATGCGTGTTCTGCTGACTGGCGCCAGTGGCTTTGTCGGCCGTGGCGTGCAGGCGCGCTTGCTGGCCGATGGCGTGCATCGGTTGCGCTGTGCCCAGCGCAATGCACCGGTTGCCCCACTTGTCGGGGTGGAGTACTGCCTGGCTCCGTCGTTGGATGCGGAGGCCGACTGGTCACAGGCGCTCGCGGACGTCGATGCGGTCATTCACTGTGCAGCGCGGGTGCACGTGATGCATGAGCAGGTCGCCGATCCGCTGGCGGAGTTTCGTCGAGCCAACGTCGAGGGCACGCTACGCCTGGCGCATCAGGCTGTGGCCGCGGGCGTGCGGCGTTTCGTCTTCGTCAGCTCGATCAAGGTCAACGGTGAGCAGACTTTCCCAGGGCAGGCTTATAGGGCCGATGATGTTTCGAATGCAACGGACCCTTACGGCATCTCAAAACGAGAGGCTGAGGATGAATTGCTGGCTCTTGCTGATGAAACAGGGCTGGAGGTGGTCATCGTCCGTCCGCCTTTGATCTATGGCCCCGGGGTCAAGGCCAACTTCTTGAGCATGATGCGCTGGCTGCAGCGGGGTGTGCCGTTGCCGTTCGGTGCCATAGATAACCGCCGCAGTCTGGTGGCATTGGATAACCTGGTGGACTTGCTGGTGGTGTGCCTTACCCATCCGGCGGCCAGCGGGCAGCGGTTTCTGGTCAGCGACGGCGAGGATCTATCTACCACCGAGTTGCTGTGTCGTCTGAGTGCCGCTCTCGGGCGCCCAGCGCGGCTCTTGCCCGTGCCGCAGGCCATGATAGAGCGGGCTGCGATCTTGCTCGGGCGTCGCCAGCTTAGTCAGCGCCTGTGTGGTTCGTTACAGATCAGCATGGACAAGACGCGCGAACGACTGGGGTGGACTCCACCTCTTACCGTTGATCAGGCTTTGGCCAAGACTGCTGCGCATTATCTGAAAGAAATATCTAAATGAAAGTTATGGTTCTGATGGTGGTCACTGCTGTCTTGGCGTGGGGACTGACAGCGTTGCTGCGACGCTATGCGCTGGCCCGCAGCCTGATGGATATACCCAACGCGCGCAGCTCGCATAGCCGGCCAACTCCTCGTGGAGGAGGCGTCGCCATTGTGGTGGCATTCCTCCTGGCGTTGTGCACCGCGTCCGCTGCAGGTCTGGATTTACCGGCTGATATTTATTACTCGCTGCTAGGTGCGGGTTCGGCAATTGCGTGGCTTGGATTCCTGGATGATCACGGGCACATTGCCGCTCGCTGGCGCTTGCTTGGGCATTTCGCTGCTGCTGCTTGGGCACTTTTCTGGCTCGGTGGGCTGCCGCCGTTGGCAATACTTGACCACTCAGTTGACTTTGGTTGGTTGGGTTATTTGCTGGCCTCTTTGTATCTGGTTTGGTTACTCAACCTTTACAACTTCATGGATGGAATCGATGGCATTGCCAGCATCGAGGCTATCTGTGTTTGTGTGGGAGGCGCTTTGTTATATGCCCTCCAGGGGCATGCCGACGCTGCAGTGCTGCCGCTGTTGCTGTCGTTTGCTGTAGTGGGATTTCTTTACTGGAATTTCCCGCCGGCGCGAATTTTCATGGGCGATGCTGGTAGCGGCTTTCTAGGCGTGGTGCTTGGCGTTCTTTCCTTACAGGCGGCGTGGATCGATCAATCCTTGCTTTGGGGCTGGCTGATCTTGCTGGGTGTTTTTGTTGTAGACGCGACCTTTACTCTACTTCGGCGTTTACTGCGCGGAGACAAGGTTTATGAAGCTCATCGAAGCCATGCGTATCAATACGCTTCGCGTCATTTCGGTCGCCATTTGCCGGTTACCCTGGCGGTAGCCGCGATCAATCTCTGCTGGCTGTTACCGGTGGCAATTTGGGTAACGCAAGGCGGCGATGGTTTGGTCGGACTAGTGTTGGCTTACGTGCCTCTGATAGCGCTGGCTATCAAGTTTCGTGCTGGCGAGTTGGAGCGCAGATGAGTCAGTTGCGGAAATTGTTAGTTCTTGGAGCTGGTGGCCACGGTAAGACTGTTGCCGAGGCTGCATTACTCTCTGGAGAGTGGCAGCAGGTAGTTTTCCTCGACGATAGATGGCCTGAGCTGAAGGTTGTTTTTGGCCTGCCTGTGGTCGGTGGCCTGAGTCATTTGGCTGAAAATGCTAGGGCAGCTGACGGAGCTATCGCGGCGTTTGGTAATAATTCCTTGCGTCGTACGTGGAATGAAAAGATCACTGCCGCTGGCATTTCGTTAGGCAGCGTAGTTCACCCTCGTGCTTGCGTGAGTGCTTCAGCTTCAATCGGTCCTGGTTCAGCCATCATGTCACTAGCAGTCGTGGGCGCTGAGGCTCGGCTGGGGCAAGGGGTAATCATCAATGCGGGGGCGGTGGTCGACCATGATGTGACATTGGAAGACTATGCGCATCTTGGTGTTGGTGTTTGCTTGGCTGGCGGAGTCACGGTCGGCGAAGCCGCTTGGCTTCAGGCAGGTTGCAGTGCTGGATATGGTGTGGTTATCGAACCGGGTTTAGTTATCAAACCTGGTCAGGCTCTGGTTGCCAAGGACTGAGGTATTGAGATGATTCATCGAAGAATAGAGTTATTGCGCCACAGCCTTTTGCATTTGTCTCGTCGGCAGAAGCGAGTTCTTCAACTGGCTGTTGATATATTGCTAATTTGGCTGGCGCTGTGGCTGTCGTTTGCCGTTCGTATGGGGGATTGGGATGCTGCCAGACCTTTTTCTGGTCATGGCTGGCTGTTTCTGCTGGCGCCTGTTATTGCACTTCCCATTTTCATCAGACTGGGGATGTATCGCGCGGTAATGCGTTATGTGGGTAATGATGCTCTTGTAACGATAGCCAAGGCAGTGACCTTGTCTGCATTGGTGCTATCTCTGGCGGTTTATTGGTATCGCGGGCCGACGGCTCTCGTTCCAAGGTCCATGGTTTTTAATTATTGGTGGCTGAGCCTGCTGCTGTTGGGTGGTTTGCGTTTGACCATGCGCCAGTTCTTTATAGGTGATTGGTTCGAGCCGATTGCTCGCCGTCGCGATATCGAGTCAGGCACTTCCAAGGTTGCTATATATGGAGCAGGGGCGGCGGGTAACCAACTGGTAGCCGCTTTACGTTTGGGTAAAGCGATGCGCCCGGCTGCATTCATTGATGATGATTCCGGTATTGCTACTCGCACGATTGCGGGCCTGCGCGTCTACTCGCCCAAGCATATTCAGCAAATGATCAATGAAACGGGGGTGACAGAGGTTTTGCTGGCAATGCCCTCGATTCCCCGCGCGCGCAGACGAGAGATACTCGAGGCGTTGGAGCCTTACGCGCTCCATGTACGCAGCATCCCCGGATTTATGGATCTCGCTAGCGGCCGGGTAAAGGTCGAAGACCTTCAGGAAGTTGATATCGCCGACCTTTTGGGCCGCGACGCCGTGCCGCCTCGACAGGATTTGTTCGAACGCTGCATCAAGAATCAAGTCGTCCTGGTAACCGGCGCTGGTGGCTCCATCGGTTCGGAGTTGTGTCGGCAGATTCTCGCTAGCGGCGCGCGGACCTTGCTGCTTTTCGAGCACAGCGAATTCAATCTCTACAGCATCCATGGCGAATTGCAGCAGCGAATCGAGCGGGAGTCGCTGCCGATCAAGCTGGTGCCGATTCTCGGGTCTATCCGCAACTTCGAGCGGTTGTTCGATATTCTGCAGACCTGGCGGGTCAACACCATCTATCACGCCGCTGCTTACAAGCATGTGCCGATGGTCGAGCATAACGTTGCTGAGGGCGTGCTCAATAACCTGGTCGGTACGCTCAATGCGGCGCAAGCGTCGATCAAGGCGGGAGTCGCCAATTTCGTTTTGATTTCTACCGACAAGGCGGTGCGGCCTACGAATGTCATGGGCAGCACCAAGCGCCTGGCTGAGATGGTACTGCAGGCGCTGAGTCGTGAGTCTGCGCCGTTGCTGTTCGGTGATGACTCAGGTGTTCATCACGTCAACAAGACCAGGTTCACCATGGTGCGTTTCGGCAATGTGCTGGGCTCTTCCGGGTCTGTTATTCCGTTGTTCAGGGAGCAGATCAAGCAGGGTGGGCCGGTGACGGTTACGCATCCGAACATCACGCGCTATTTCATGACTATCCCTGAGGCCGCGCAGCTAGTGATTCAGGCCGGTTCGCTGGGGCAGGGCGGTGATGTGTTCGTGCTGGATATGGGCGAGCCGGTCAAGATTGCCGACCTTGCGGAGAAGATGATTCGTTTGTCCGGTCTGACTGTGCGCGATGAGCGTAATCCGCATGGCGATATCGGTATCGAGTTCACCGGGTTGCGCCCAGGTGAGAAGCTCTACGAGGAGCTGCTAATCGGCGAGGATGTGAAGCCTACGGAGCATCCGATGATCATGCGTGCGGAAGAGGATATGTTGCCCTGGGACGAGCTCAAGGCGCGCTTGCAGGCGCTGCTGGCTGCAGTCAACGAGGATGACTACGCTCGCGTACGCGTGCTGCTGCGTGAAACCGTGCATGGTTATGTGCCGGAAGGTGAGATCGTCGACTGGATTCATCTCAGAAACCGGGAGCGTTGAGGCTTTGATTTGACAGTTGGGAGATAGCGTCTAGGTTGATTCTTGTGGGGTTTCATACCTCACTTGGATCTACTTACGACAAGGAATGCACATCATGCAAAAACTCCGTCTATCTTCCCTTCTGTTCGCTGTTCTCGCTTCCTTCTCTCTGGCTGCCGCCGCAGCTGAAACCCCAAAAACCGAAAGTGCCAAACCGGCTGCAGCGCATGTAGCGCAGGTTGCCGTGGTCAATCTCAATACCGCTGATGCTGCAACGCTGCAGAGTGAGTTGGCGGGTATTGGTGCGACCAAGGCGCAGGCGATTGTGGCTTATCGGGAGGAGCACGGTAATTTCGCCTCGGTCGATGAGCTATTGGAGGTGAAAGGTATCGGCGAGGCGACGCTGGAGAAGAATCGCGACAAGTTGAGTGTTAACTGACGCCTGGCGGCGTTGTTGTCTGGGCCGGTCTTTTGACCGGCCTTTTTGCTTTTAAGGCTTGTATGTTGTCACGCTTGCTTATTGGGCGCTCTCGGTGCGCGTGGCGCAACCTACGAAGAGCGCTTGGCGAGCTATAAAGAGTCGGTTTAGTGCGGCCTGAGGGGCGAGCGAAGCGAATAATCTAGGACAGGCTCCCTGGTGAGAGTCCTGCAGGCACAAAAAAGCCCCGGATCAACCGAGGCTTTTGAATTTGGCTCCGCGACCTGGACTCGACAGCGCAGCTGAACGCGCTTTAGCGCGGCCCCGAAGGGGGGAGCGAGGCGAATAACCTGGGACTCAGTCCCTGGTGAGAGTCCGCAGGCAATAAAAAACCCAGCGGTTAGGCTGGGTTCTTGAATTTGGCTCCGCGACCTGGACTCGAACCAGGGACCCAATGATTAACAGTCATTTGCTCTACCGACTGAGCTATCGCGGAACAACGGCGCGTATGTTACTGATTAAAAAAGAGAAGTCAACACTTTGTCGCGATATCTACCCGGTTGGAATTCGGGATGTTCAGCGATGATGTCGTGGGAGGGGCTTTAGCCGCGACAACTGCAGTCGGCGACAAATCGCGGCTGAAGCGGAATGCCGCCCAGCCGCTCCTGCAGTGACTGTTGGCGCATACAAAAACGCCGGCCCTTGGGCCGGCGTTTTTGTCTATCGCAGAGGCTTAAAGCACGGCGTGGATCGCGCGGGTGACGCTGTCCAGGTTGCCGTTGTTCAGAGCGGCGACGCAGATGCGGCCGGTGCCGACGGCGTAGATGCCGAACTCTTCCTTCAGGCGCTCCACTTGCTCCACGGTGAGGCCGGAGTAGGAGAACATGCCGCGTTGCTCGGCAACGAAACCGAAGTCGCGCTTGGCGCCCAGTGCGGCCAGTTGCTCGACCATGGCCAGGCGCATGCTGCGGATGCGGTCGCGCATTTCGCCCAGTTCGGCTTCCCACATGGCGCGCAGCTCGGGGCTGTTCAGTACGCTGGCGACCACGGTGGCGCCGTGGGTCGGCGGGTTGGAGTAGTTGGTGCGGATCACGCGTTTGAGCTGCGACAGGACGCGAGTCGACTCTTCACGGCTGCTGGTGACCAGCGACAGGGCGCCGACGCGTTCGCCGTAAAGCGAGAACGATTTGGAGAAGGAGCTGGAAACGAAGAATTCCAGGCCTGACTCGGCGAACAGGCGCACGGCTTCGGCGTCCTGGTCGATGCCGTCACCGAAACCCTGGTAGGCGATATCGAGGAAGGGCACATGCTCGCGCTCGCGCAGCACTTCCAGTACGGCTGTCCAGTCTTCCAGCTGCAGGTCGACGCCAGTCGGGTTGTGGCAGCAGGCATGCAGCACGACGATGGAGCGCGCCGGCAGGTTGCGCAGGTCTTCGAGCATGCCGCCGCGGTTCACGCCGTTGCTGAACGGATCGTAGTAGCGATAGTTCTGCACCGGGAAACCGGCCGATTCGAACAGGGCGCGGTGGTTCTCCCAGCTCGGGTCGCTTATGGCGACGGTGGCGTCCGGCAGCAGGCGCTTGAGGAAGTCAGCGCCGATCTTCAGTGCGCCGGTGCCGCCGAGGGCTTGGGTGGTGATTACGCGGCCGGCGTCGATCAGCGCCGCGCCCTTGCCGAACAGCAGTTCCTGCACGGCCTTGTCGTAGGCTGCGATGCCTTCGATCGGCAGGTAGCCGCGCGGAGCATGCGCCTCGATACGCGCTTTTTCGGCTTCTGCGACGGCGCGCAGCAGCGGAATTCGCCCCTCCTCGTTGTAGTAGACGCCCACGCCAAGGTTGACCTTGGTGGTGCGGGTGTCCGCGTTGAATGCTTCGTTGAGGCCCAGGATGGGATCGCGCGGAGCCATTTCGACGGCAGAGAAGAGACTCATGATGGGTGCGACAACTCGAGTGAGGGGTGGGTGGCCAGGCGTCCCCGACAAAAGCGCTAGGGGGCGCGTAAACGGGGCGTTAGTATAACGACCCTGAATCCAGGGGGCGACAGCGCAAAGCCCTGAATTAAGGCCTTTTGCCAGGTAATTCGACTCTACCTGGACCTATTGCCGAATCGCCCCGCAATTCATGGCTTTTGACGCGGTCCGACAGGATGCGTCACAGCCATTTGTCGAGGTACTGCATGTCCGAGTTTCAGTTGGTGACCCGCTTCAAACCTGCTGGCGATCAGCCCGAGGCGATTCGGCAGATGGTTGAGGGGCTGGAAGCCGGTCTGTCACATCAGACCCTGCTCGGCGTGACGGGCTCGGGCAAGACTTTCTCCATTGCCAACGTGATTGCCAAGGTGCAGCGCCCGACCCTGGTCCTGGCGCCGAACAAGACCCTGGCCGCGCAGCTCTACGGCGAGTTCAAGGCGTTCTTCCCGAACAACGCGGTGGAGTACTTCGTCTCCTACTATGACTACTACCAGCCGGAAGCCTATGTGCCGTCGTCGGATACCTTCATCGAGAAGGATGCCTCGATCAACGACCATATCGAGCAGATGCGTCTGTCGGCGACCAAGGCGCTGATCGAGCGCAAGGACGTGATTGTGGTCTGCACCGTGTCGTCGATCTACGGCTTGGGTAGCCCCGAGGAGTACCTGAAAATGGTGCTGCACCTCGATCGGGGCGACAAGATGGACCAGCGTGCGCTGCTGCGCCGACTGGCCGAGCTGCAGTACACGCGTAACGACATGGACTTCGCCCGCGCCACCTTCCGCGTGCGCGGCGATGTGATCGACGTCTTTCCGGCGGAGTCGGATCTCGAAGCCATCCGTGTCGAGCTGTTTGATGACGAAGTGGAGAGCATTAGCGCCTTCGACCCGCTGACCGGCGAGGTGATCCAGAAGCTGCCGCGCTTTACCTTCTACCCCAAGAGTCACTACGTCACCCCGCGTGAAACGCTGCTGGAGGCGGTTGAGCACATCAAGGTCGAGCTGCAGCAGCGCCTGGAGTACCTGCGCGGTGCCAATAAGCTGGTGGAGGCGCAGCGTCTGGAGCAGCGCACCCGCTTCGATCTGGAGATGATTCTCGAACTGGGCTACTGCAACGGCATCGAAAACTACTCACGCTACCTCTCGGGTCGCCCGGCTGGCGCGCCGCCGCCCACTCTTTATGACTACCTGCCTGATGAAGCTCTGCTGGTGATTGATGAGTCCCACGTCTCGGTGCCGCAGGTCGGCGCGATGTACAAGGGCGACCGCTCGCGCAAGGAAACCCTGGTGGAATACGGCTTCCGCCTGCCTTCGGCGCTGGACAACCGACCGATGCGCTTCGAGGAGTGGGAGGCGGCCAGCCCGCAGACCATTTTCGTGTCCGCCACGCCTGGGCCTTACGAGGGCGAGCATGCCGGGCGTGTGGTGGAGCAGTTGGTGCGACCGACTGGCTTGGTCGACCCGCAGATCGAGGTGCGCCCGGCGCGCACTCAGGTCGATGATCTGCTCTCGGAGATTCGTTTGCGCGTGGCGGCGGGCGATCGTGTGCTGGTCACCACGCTGACCAAGCGCATGGCCGAGGACTTGACCGATTACCTGGGTGATCACGACGTCAAGGTGCGTTACCTGCACTCGGACATCGATACCGTTGAGCGGGTGGAGATCATTCGCGACCTGCGTCTGGGCGCCTTCGACGTGCTGGTGGGTATCAACCTGCTGCGTGAGGGCTTGGACATGCCCGAGGTATCGCTGGTGGCGATCCTCGATGCGGACAAGGAAGGCTTCCTGCGCAGCGAGCGCTCGCTGATCCAGACCATCGGCCGCGCGGCGCGTAACCTCAACGGTCGAGCGATTCTCTACGCCGACAACATGACCGGCTCGATGCAGCGCGCCATCGGCGAGACCGAGCGGCGTCGTGCCAAGCAGATCGCCTTCAACGAAGCCAACGGCATCGTGCCCAAGGGCGTGCAGAAGGACGTCAAGGACATCCTCGAAGGCGCCGTGGTGCCCGGTGCGCGAAGCAACAAGCGCAAGGGCATGGCCAAGGCGGCGGAGGAGAGCGCACGCTACGAGAACGAGCTGCGCTCGCCGAGCGAGATCACCAAGCGTATTCGTCAGCTGGAAGAGAAGATGTACGCCCTGGCGCGCGATCTGGAGTTCGAGGCCGCCGCGCAGTTACGTGATGAGATTCAGAAGCTGCGGGATCGGTTGCTGCAGGTTTGATCTCGGGCGGTCGCCCCCGGATTGCATCCGGGCTATGCCTCGGCGCATCGCGTAGGGTGGATGACGCTCTTCTCATTCACCCTACGACTACATTGATCGCCATCTGGTGGATGTAAAAAGCGACATCCACCCTACGTGGTAGGTGCCTCAATGCCCTGCGCCACCGCCCGCCATGTTCTGCGGCAGCTTTCGTGTCAGCAGGATCGCCAGCATGCTCACGCCCAGGGCGATGCCGATGAAGTGGAAGGCGTCGTTGTAGGCCATGATGATCGCTTGCTCATGCACCATCTGGCTGAGCTTGGCCAGCGCTGCCTGTTCGCTGCCCAATGTCTGCGTCAGCAGGTGCAGGCGTTCCTCTACCTGCGGGTTGGTCGGCACGATGGATTCGCGCAGGTAGTCGAAATAGACCTTGGCGCGGGCATCCAGCAGGGTGGCTAGCAGGGCGATGCCGATTGCTCCGCCAAGGTTGCGCAGGATGTTGAACAGGCTGGAGGCCGAGCCGGCATCCTGCGGCAGGATGTAGGCGGTGGCGATCAGCGACACCGTGACCATCACCAGCGGCTGGCCCAGAGCGCGGACGATCTGGATGTGCTGGAACTGCTCGCCTGCGAAGTCCGGGTTGAGCACGCCGGAGAAGAAACTCGCCGCGCCGAACAGGGCGAAGCCTAGGGCGCATAGCCATTTTGGCGAGATGATCTTCATCAACTTGGGCACCAGAGGGATCAGAAACAGCTGCGGCACGCCCATCCACATGATCACTTCGCCGATCTGCAGGGCGTTGTAGCCCTGGATCTGCGCCAGGTACAGCGGCAGCACATAGATCGATCCATATAGCCCGACACCGAGCCCCAGGCTGGAAATGCTGGCCAGGCCGAAGTTGCGTTCGCGCAGCACGCCCAGGTTGATCAGCGGGTTGGGCCGGGATATCTGCAGGATGACGAACAGGATCAGGCTGACCAGCGCCACGCTGCCCAGGCCGACGATCAGTTGCGATTCCAGCCAGTCCTTGCGGTGGCCTTCTTCGAGAAACACCTGCAGACAGCCCAGGCCCAGACCTAGGGTGGCGATCCCGGCGTAGTCGGTGGTCTTCAGCAGTTCCCAGTGCGGCGCCTTCTTTTCCAGGCCATAGAGCAGGCCGGCGATCATGATCAGGCCGGGCGGCACATTGATGTAGAAGATGTATTCCCAACCCCAATTCTCGGTCAGCCAGCCGCCCAGCGTCGGGCCGATGGAGGGGGCGAAGGTGGCGGTAATGGCGAACAGGGCCATGCCCTTGGCGCGGTGGTGCTCGGGGAGCTTGATCAGTGTCATGGTGAACGCCAGCGGGATCAGTGCGCCGCCAGTGAACCCCTGCAGGGCGCGGAACACGATCATGCTCTCCAGGCTCCAGGCCAGGGAGCACAGCAGCGAGGCGATCAGAAAGCCCACTGACACCCACACAGCCAGGCGCCGCGCCGAGAGCAGCTGCACCAGCCAGGCGGTGAGCGGGATCATGATGATCTCGGCTACCAGATAGGACGTGGAAATCCACGAGCCTTCCTCAAGCGTGGCGGACAGCGCGCCTTGGATGTCCTTGAGCGAGGAGTTGGTGATCTGGATATCCAGCACCGCCATGAAAGCGCCGAGCATGGTGCTCATCACCGCGATCCAGTCGCGGCGGCTGGGTTCCGCCGTGGGGCGGACCAGTGCATCACCCGCCATGGCTGTCGTCGCTGCGCAGATCCACGGTGACCTCTACCGACATGCCGGGGCGGATCAGCCCGCGCAACGGGTTGTCAGCGGCGAAGGTCAGCTTGACCGGAATGCGCTGCACCACCTTGGTGAAGTTGCCGGTGGCGTTGTCTGGTGGCAGCAGGCTGAACTGCGCGCCGGAGGCGGCGAACAGGCTGTCGATGCGGCCTTCGATGGGCGTGTCCGGGTAGCTGTCGAACAACAGTTCGGCTTTCTGCCTTGGGCGCATGCGGCCGATCTGGGTTTCCTTGAAGTTGGCCTGGATCCAGATGTCCTGATCCGGCACCAGCGACAGTAGATAGGTGCCGCTTTGCACCACCTGGCCCTCGCGCGCCGAGCGCTGGCCGACCATGCCGCTGATCGGCGCGTGAATCTGCGTGCGCGAGAGATTGAGGTCGGCTTGTTCCAGGTCGGCCTGGGCGGAAAGGATCAGCGCGTCCAGGCGTTTCAGCTCGGCTTCCAGGCTGGCTACCTGCTGGCGCTGCGCCTGCAAATCGGCCTGAGCTTTGGCCACTTGGGAGCGGGCCACGCGGTTGTCGGCAGCCAGGGTGGTGACGCGCTCTTCGGAGACATAACCCGGCTTGCGCAGGGTCTGGGCGCGGCCGAGATCTAGCTTGGAGCGGTCGAGGGTCGCCTGGCTGGCTGCGACGTCGGCCTGGCTGGCGGCAATCAGGCTGGCCTGCTGGTCGAGCTTGCTCTGCGCCTGGGTGCGTTCGGCCTGATGGGTTTCCAGAGCGGCGAGGGCGCGTTGACGGGCCAGGCGGAAGTCGGCGTCTTCCAGCACTGCCAGAAGCTGGCCGGCTTCGACATGCTGGTTGTCACGCACCAGTACCTTTTCGATCCGTGCGTTCAGTTGGCTGGAGAGGCGGGTGATCTCACCCTGCACGTACGCATTGTCCGTGCTCTCGTGGTAGCGACCGACCAGCAGCCAGTGGGCGAGCAGGGCACCGGCGATCAACACCAGGAGGATCACGAAGACGAGGAGGCGACGTTGCAGTTTGGCAGGCATGCTTGAGGCTCAAGGGGCGTCATGGAAGTGTAAGTAAATTTAACAGCGTTCCCTTTTCGCTAGTAGACTCTCGACTTGGCATGCTTTGTTGCGTATGAGGAACAATCATGGGGCTCGATGATGCTTTGATTTTTACCCGGGTGGTGGAGTGCCACAGCTTCACGCAGGCGGCGACCAGCCTGGGAATGCAGAAGTCGACGGTGAGCCGTCGCATTGCGTTGCTCGAAGAACGCCTTGGCGTGCGTCTGCTCAATCGCACCACGCGCAAGTTGCGCCTGACCGAGGTGGGCCAGGCTTACTACGAGCGTTGCCGGCAGATCATGCTCGACTTCGCCGAGGCCGAGCAGGCGGTGATGCAGCTGCAGCGAGAGCCGTCGGGGCTGTTGCGGATCACCTCACCCACCGAGTTCGGCCAGCTGTTTCTCGGGCGAGTGCTGGGCGAGTTCATGCGTCAGTACCCGCAGATCGACGCGGAGGTGGAGCTGACTTCACGCTCGGTCGATCCGCTGGAGGAGGGCGTGGATATCTCTATCCAGGTCGGCCAGCCGCAGGATTCCACGCTGATCGCGCGCAAGCTGTTCGAAAGTGGCCGGCGCCTATGCGCCAGCCCTGCCTACCTCGCAGCGCACGGTACGCCGCGCAGCGTTGCCGAGCTGGAGGGGCATCGGGCGATCCTCCTGCAGCACGATGCGCCGCGTTATTGGCCGCTGCTGGGCGAGCATCTGCCGTGTCAGCGAGTGATGACCTGCAACAACATCACCTTCGCCCGTGAGGCGACGCTGGCAGGTGCAGGGATTTGCGGGCTGCCGGTGATGATCAGTGAGGAGGCGGTGCGCAGCGGGCGCCTGGTCGAGCTGCTGCCTGAGGCGCGCTTGCCGGTAGGTGAGGTGTATGCCATCTACCCGTCACGACGCTTCCAGGCGATGAAGGTCAAGACCTTCCTCGACTTCCTCATCGCCAGCTTGCCCATCACTCGTGGCGGGTTGCTGGAGCCAGGTGCCGCCGGCCTGCTAACATCGTCCGCTTGATTCAATCCTCGTGTCTTCCTTCCGAGAGCATTCATGACCACCGTCCGTACCCGTATCGCGCCATCGCCAACTGGCGACCCCCATGTCGGCACCGCCTATATCGCGCTGTTCAACCTGTGTTTTGCCCGTCAGCATGGTGGCCAGTTCATCCTGCGCATCGAGGACACCGACCAGGTTCGTTCCACGCGTGAGTCCGAGCAGCAGATTTTCGACGCACTGCGTTGGCTGGGTATCGAATGGGACGAAGGCCCGGACGTTGGCGGCCCGCACGGCCCGTATCGGCAGAGCGAGCGTGGCGAGATCTACAAAAAGTACTCCGATGAGCTGGTCGGCAAGGGCCATGCTTTCCCGTGCTTCTGCTCCGCAGAGCGCCTCGATGAAGTGCGTGCGCAGCAGATGGCCAACAAGGAAACTCCGCGTTACGACGGCCATTGTATGCACCTGGAGCCAGCTGAGGCGCAGCGCCGCATCGCCGCAGGTGAGTCGCACGTCGTGCGCATGAAGGTGCCCAGCGAGGGCGTCTGCGTGGTGCCGGACATGCTGCGTGGCAATGTCGAGATCCCATGGGACCGCATGGACATGCAGGTGCTGATGAAGGCCGATGGCCTGCCGACCTACTTCCTGGCCAACGTGGTCGACGATCATCTGATGGGTATTACCCACGTGCTGCGCGGTGAGGAATGGCTGCCGTCCGCGCCCAAGCTGATCAAGCTGTACGAGTACTTCGGCTGGGAACAGCCGGCGCTGTGCTACATGCCGCTGCTGCGTAATCCGGACAAGAGCAAGCTGTCCAAGCGCAAGAACCCCACCAGTATCACCTTCTACGAGCGCATGGGTTACCTGCCGCAGGCTATGCTCAACTACCTCGGCCGTATGGGCTGGTCAATGCCGGACGAGCGCGAGAAGTTCTCCCTGGGCGAGATGATCGAGCACTTCGACATCAACCGCGTGTCGCTGGGCGGGCCGATCTTCGATCTGGAGAAGCTGTCTTGGCTCAACGGTCAATGGCTGCGGGAGCTGCCGGTGGAAACCTTCGCCGCTGAAGTGCAGAAGTGGGCCCTGAACCCCGAATACCTGATGAAAATCGCGCCGCATGTGCAGGGCAGGGTGGAAACCTTCAGCCAGATCGCACCGCTGGCCGGTTTCTTCTTCTCTGGCGGTCTGAACCTGGATGCCAAGCTGTTCGAGCACAAGAAACTGTCGCCTGATCAGGTGCGTCAGCTGATGCAGCTGATCCTGTGGAAGCTCGAATCGCTTCGCCAGTGGGAAAAGGAGCGCATCACCGGCTGCATTCAGGCGGTGGTCGAGCATCTTGAACTGAAGCTGCGTGACGCCATGCCGCTGATGTTCGCGGCGATCACCGGCCAGGCCAGCTCGGTATCGGTACTCGATGCCATGGAAATCCTCGGCCCGGACCTGACTCGTTTCCGTCTGCGCCAGGCTCTGGAGCTGCTCGGCGGCACCTCGAAGAAAGAGGCCAAGGAGTGGGAAAAGGTGCTGACGAGCATCGCTTGATGCTTTCGTAGGGTGCGCCGTGCGCACCGACTTGACTGTGGTTGTATGCGGTGCGCACAGCGCACCCTACGATTTAGGTCGGCGTTTGATTCTTGGTTTGGCTCTAAGTAATTGTTCTAGTGGCAAAAACTTTGGGCTGGCCGGAAAAATGTTGTTGACAGCCAATCGGGGCACTCTTAACATGCGCCCCGTCCTCGAGATGGGGCTATAGCTCAGCTGGGAGAGCGCTTGCATGGCATGCAAGAGGTCAACGGTTCGATCCCGTTTAGCTCCACCAATCTCGGCTCCTTCGGGAGTGCCAGAATCGATGTGAGTCGATTCACGATCAGGGTCTTGCGTCCCCTTCGTCTAGTGGCCTAGGACACCGCCCTTTCACGGCGGTAACAGGGGTTCGAGTCCCCTAGGGGACGCCATTTATTCCAGCCGCAACGTCCAGGCGTTGCAGCCGACCGCAAGGTTTCGGGGCTATAGCTCAGCTGGGAGAGCGCTTGCATGGCATGCAAGAGGTCAACGGTTCGATCCCGTTTAGCTCCACCAAACACTGACAAGACCAGCTGAGTGCTGGCCTTGTTCTTCGAAGGTTTTGTCCCCTTCGTCTAGTGGCCTAGGACACCGCCCTTTCACGGCGGTAACAGGGGTTCGAGTCCCCTAGGGGACGCCATTTTCCAGTCGCAGCGCTCAGGCGCTGCGAGCCGACCGCAAGGTTTCGGGGCTATAGCTCAGCTGGGAGAGCGCTTGCATGGCATGCAAGAGGTCAACGGTTCGATCCCGTTTAGCTCCACCAATCACACAAGGCCAGCCTAGCGCTGGCCTTGTCGTTCGAAGAAGTTCGTCTAGTGGCCTAGGACACCGCCCTTTCACGGCGGTAACAGGGGTTCTGGTCGCCTAGGGACGCTATTTTTCTTGCCGCATTTGCGGAACCCAGGGGCCACCTCTTCGGAGGTGGCCCCTTTTTGTTTTCGTCTCCCTTGTCTGGCGCTCGGCCTGCGCTTTCGTAGTGCGGACCAATGGTCGTACTGGTGGCTTGCAAATTAATATTATGACCGTAATATTGCTTTCGTCATATAAAGGGCAAGACCATGAGTGAGCGCAAGCGTGAAACCCGTCAACGCATCATCGCCGCGGCTGGCCGTGTACTCGCCGAGCGTGGGCCGGGCGACCCGGCCGTGGCCGAAGTGATGGCCGCCGCCGGGCTGACGGTGGGCGGTTTCTATGCGCATTTCGCCAGCAAGGACGCATTGATGCTCGAAGCCTTTCGCCAACTGCTCGCCGTCAGGCGGGGGCGCGTTGTAGAGATCGATCGGCGCATGACGGGCCGGGAGCGTCGGGTGTTGCTGGCAGCGTTCTATCTGTCGCGCCGGCACCGCGACAATGCTGACGAGCGCTGCCCGCTGCCCAGTTCGCTGGCGGAAATCGCGCGTTTGCCGGCGGGCTTTCGTCAGGCCCTGGCCGAGCACACCGAGTTGATGGTGGCGCATATGAGCGCCGCGCCTGAGGAGGCGGATGTGGCGCTGGCCGACCTGGCGCTGATGATCGGTGGTCTGGCACTGGCGCGGGCCTTGGGGCCAGGCGAGTTGTCCGACCGGGTGTTGCGTGCTGCCAAGTCGGCAGTTGTCTGAAATCGAGCGTGAAGGAGAGGGTGATGAACCAGATGACCTGGGTACGAGGTGTCAACGCAACGCTGGGCAGAGTCGCCCCGCAACTGATCGCCAGCCGTTTGCGTGAGCGCTTCATGACGCCACGCACGCAACCGCCGCGAGACTGGGAGTTGCCGCTGCTGGCCAGTGCCGAGCGCATCACCCTGCGCTTTGGCTTGTCGGCGCTGCGCTGGGGGAGTGGGCCGACCGTGCTGCTGATGCATGGCTGGGAAGGGCGGCCAACCCAGTTTGCGTTGTTGATCCGCGGTCTGGTCGACGCAGGCTATGGCGTCATCGCACTGGATGCGCCTGCCCATGGCCGTTCACCTGGACGAGAAGCCAATGTGGTGCTGTTTGCGCGTGCATTGCTCGAGGCCGCCAGCGAGTTGCCGCCGCTGCGGGCCGTGATCGGTCACTCGATGGGCGGTGCCAGCGCGCTGCTGGCCACACAAATGGGCTTACGCTGCGAGACGCTGGTGACCGTCGCCGCGCCCAGTCGCATCCTCGGACTGTTGCGCGGTTTCGCTCGATTCATGGGGTTGCCGGCCGAGGCGCGAGCGCATTTCGTTCGCGCCGTTGAAACGACGGCGGGCATCCCCGCGGCGCATCTCGATGTGCAGCGTTATCAGCTGGATCTGCCGGGGCTGATCGTGCATGCCGAGGATGATCAGGTGGTGCCGGTAGGCGAGGCCGATCTGATTCACAAGGCCTGGTTCGACAGCCAGTTGCTGCGCTTGCCGGCGGGCGGACATCAGCGTCTGCTGAGCGATCCGCTGCTTCTGCAGGCTGTACTCGAGTTGTTGGAGCAAGTGCCTCAGGCGTCCTTGAAGGCTCTGGCCTCGTAGCTGACCACACGGTTACGGCCGCCCGCCTTGGCGCGGTACAGGGCGCGGTCGGCCAGTTCCAGCCAGTGCTCGCCGCAGTCCGACTCGCTCGGTACGCCGGCATGCAGGCCGATGCTCAGGCTCAGCGCTATCGACTGTTGTTGGTAAAGGCAGGGATTGAGCGCGAGCTCTTCGCGCAGTTGTTCGGCCAGGTCGAGTGCGCCGGTGAGATCGGTGCTGTCGAGCAAGATGACGAATTCTTCGCCGCCGAAGCGCGCCAGCAAATCGCTACTGCGCAGGCGCTGCTGGATGCGCTGGGCTGCATGGCGCAGGCAGGCATCGCCAGCGAGATGTCCGTAGCGGTCATTGACCTGCTTGAAGTGATCCAGATCCAGCATCAGGACTGCCAGTGACTGTCGGCTGCGCACGGCGCGGGCGCAGGCGCGCGCCAGTTCTTCGCTGAGAGTCTGGCGGTTGAACAGGCCGGTAAGCCCGTCGCGTCGGTTCAGTTCGGCCAGGCGCAGGTTGGCGTTGGACAGTTGCTGCAGGGTGTCCTGCAGCGTCGCGGTGCGCTCCTGTACGCGCTGTTCCAGGCTTTCGCTGATCTGCGTTTGCAGTTCCAGGTGCTTGGTCTGTTCGCTGCGCAGGCGGCGCTCCTGATCGATCAGCTTGGCCTGAGCCTGGCGTTCGGCTTGCTGCACCTGGCGGATGCGCGAGGCCAGGGCGATGGAGAACACCGTCATCTCGATCAGGCCGCCAATCTGCTGGGCATGCAGGGTCAGCAGCGAGTAGGGCAGCAGTCCGGTGCCGGTGAGGATGCTGGCAAGGCTGGCGGCGATCAGCACGAACCAGCCCAGGGCGAACAGGCGCGCGGCTGCGTAACCGCCGCGCCAGCGCAGCAGGGTAATGACGAAGGCGGCCAGTGCGCAGGCGGTCACCAGCACGAAGCTGCCGATCAGGGCGGGTGCATACGGGCCAAACAGCGCCATGCCGAGCACCAACCAGGCGCAGGCCTTGAGCGTATTGGCGACCCAGCGATAAGGTCTGGCGGCCTTGTCCAGATCCAGCACGCCGTAGGTGAATTGAATGCCGAACAATGTCGCCAGGGCGGAGCTGAGCGGGAAGCTCAGTTGATGCCAGGCCAGGGCATTGGGCCACAACCATTGCAGGGCGAAGCCGAGCTGGATGAACTGGTAGAGACTGAAGCTGGCGACGAACAGGCTGTACCAGAGGTAATTGCGGTCGCGGGTGATGCAGAAAATGCTCAGGCTGTAGATCAGCATTGCCATCAGGGCGCCGAAGAACAGGCCCTGCAGCAACAGGCTGCGCTGTTCCTGATGGTCGAAGGCATCGCGGGTCATCAGACTGGCGCTGAGGTTGGCCGAGCCGTCAGTTTGCATGCGCAGCCAAATGCGCTGGCGTTCGCCAGACGTTACGTGCAGAGGCAGTACCAGTTGCCGGTGCTCGACCCAGCGCCAGTCGAAGGGGCGCTGGTCACCTGCGCGGTAGATGCGTTTGTCGTCCAGGCCGTAGGCGTCCAGTTGATCCAGCAGTGGATTGCCGATCAGCAGCACCCAGCCCAGCGAGCGGCTGTGCGGGTTGTGTACGTCCAGGCGTAGCCAGTAGGTGCTGCCGCTGTAGCCGAAGCTGGCATCGCGCCGCTCCACTGCTTGCCAGGCGGAGTCGGGCAGTGCATGCACATCGGTGATGTCGGCACGGCCATCCGGGTCTTCCCAGAACGTCATGTAAGGCCCGGGCAATGTCTGCGTCTGACCAATCGGCAGCGACAGGCTTTGCGCCCAGGTCAGTGCTGGTAGCAGCAGAAGTATCAATAGGCGCAGGGTGGCAGTCAATTGTCTCGGGCTCTCGTGCGAGTGCGCTGCATTATGGCGCGCGATGATGGCACGATGAAAGCTCGGCGCTGCACGGAGAGGCCGTGCGGCGTATCATGCGGCACCTGATCGACTGGCCGCCGAGGAAGCAGGCAGCCGCATTCTGGAATCGGATCACCCGGCTTGCCGCATGCAGGCTGCATACTCGGAGGTAGAGTCATGAACTGGGAGTTGCCCGACCCCTTCGTCATCGATATCGAAGTGAGCGCAGACGACATCGATGGCCTCGGCCACGCCAACAACGCGGTGTACGTCAGTTGGCTGGAGCGTTGCGCCTGGCGGCACTCGCAGTTCCTTGGGCTGGACCTGGTCGAGTATCGCCGTCTGGACCGGGCCATGGCCGTGGTGCGTCATGAGATCGACTACCTCGCCAGCGCCTACGAAGGGCAGCATCTGCAGATGGCAACCTGGATCGTCGAGTCCGATCAGCGCCTGAAGATGGATCGACGTTTCCAGCTGGTGCGCCCGGAAGATGGCGTTACCTTGCTGCGTGCCAAGACCACCTTCGTCTGCATCGAACTGTCCAGTGGGCGCCCCAAGCGCATGCCGGCGGAGTTCGTCGAAGGCTATGGCAAGGCGCTGACGCCGCCTTATCCGCTGGAGCTGTAAGCTGCTCAGTCATCCACCGGCGCAAGAAATACCTGTTCCGGCTCGACCATGATGGCGAAGTTGCGGGTTTCGCCGGGGCGCAGGATGACGGACTGCGCCACATCCGGCCCACGGCCTCCACAATAGCCGTCCGGCGACATGGCCACGGCGACGCTCAGCTCGCCGCTGGGCAGGTCCAGGCTGGTGTGGTCACCCGGGCCAAGTTTCGCCACTACCTGCTGGTTGACGTAGAGCTCCACGTCGCAGGCATTCGGTGCGTTGTTGTCACGGCTGAAGATCAGGCGCGCGGGCGCATCGGCAACCGGGTCTGCCGGCATGGGGACGATGCCGCTGGGCATCGCTTCATCAGCCTGGGCGCCCCAGCAGCAGATGCCCAGAGCGATCAGTGCGAGATAACGCATGGCGAGCCTCTCTGTTGGGTGGAATGTCAGTGTGGCCTATCTGATGCCGTAGATACGACACCTGTGGCCCTGCTGAGTGCGGTTTGAGCATCGTCTTTCGCCCTGCCTGAGCGTCGCTCGACGACTTTTCATGCAGCCCATACACTGTGCGCCCCATTTTTCCGGACAACCACATGCAAATCGCCCTGGCGCCCATGGAGGGGTTGGTCGACGAGATTCTGCGCGACGTGCTGACCCGCATCGGCGGCATCGACTGGTGCGTCACCGAGTTCATTCGCGTCAGCGAACGGCTGTTGCCGGCTGCCACCTATCACAAGCTGGCGCCCGAGTTGTTCAATGGCTCGCGCACTCAGGCCGGCACACCGATGCGTGTGCAGTTTCTGGGGTCCGATCCGCAGTGCCTGGCGGACAACGCCGCCTTCGCCTGCACGCTCGGCGCGCCGGTGATCGACCTCAACTTCGGTTGCCCGGCCAAGACAGTGAACAAGTCGCGTGGTGGCGCGGTGCTGCTCAAGGAGCCGGAACTGTTGCATGCCATCGTTCGCGAGGTGCGGCGCACCGTACCGGCCGAGATTCCGGTCACGGCGAAGATGCGCCTGGGCTTCGAAGGCAAGGAGGGCGCGCTGGACTGTGCGCGGGCGCTGGCCGAAGGCGGAGCGAGCCAGATCGTCGTGCATGCGCGCACCAAGGTCGAGGGCTACAAGCCGCCGGCGCACTGGGAGTGGGTGGCGCGTGTGCAGGAGGTGGTCGGCGTGCCGGTGTTCGCCAATGGCGAGGTGTGGACGCTGGACGATTGGCGCCGCTGCCGCGAAATCAGCGGCGTGGATGACATCATGCTGGGGCGCGGCCTGGTTTCTCGGCCAGGGCTGGCGCGACAGATCGCTGCCGTCAGAGCCGGCGAGGAGCCCGAGGAAATGAGCTGGGTCGAGCTGCAGCCGCTGTTGCTCGACTTCTGGCAGCAGGCACGGCGCAAGCTGGCGCCGCGTTATGCGCCAGGGCGCCTGAAGCAATGGCTGGCGATGCTCACGCGCACCTATCCAGAGGCTGTTGCGCTGTTCGCTGAAGTTCGCCGCGAGCAGGATTGCGAGCGTATCGATAGGCTGCTGACTGAACAAACTCGGTAGGCGCGAGCTCTCCTGATCCTAGCGTTAGATGATCGAGGCATGCCTTGAAATTCCTCTGACAGGCCTCAGATAAGTGAATGCGGGATGCCGAAGTCGGGTTCCGCGATATGACACTTGCTGAAATCTTCAGGAGATTACTCATGAGCAACGTACTGTCCCTGGCCCCTCTGTTCCGCCAGTCCGTCGGTTTCGACCGTTTCAATGATCTTTTCGAATCTGCCCTGCGCAGCAATGACGCCGGCAGTTCTTACCCGCCCTACAACGTCGAGAAGCATGGCGAAGACCACTACCGTATCGTGGTCGCGGCTGCCGGCTTCGAGGATGACGACCTGGAGTTGCAGGTCGAGCGGGGCGTGCTGACCGTGGTTGGCAACAAGCGTGATCGCAGCGCCGAGAGCGTTAGCTACCTGCATCAGGGTATCGCTCAGCGTGCCTTCAAACTGTCCTTCCGCCTGGCTGACCATATCGAGGTCAAAGGCGCCAACCTGGTCAACGGTCTGCTTCATGTCGAACTGGAGCGTATCGTGCCGGAAGAGGCCAAGGCCAAGCGCATCCCGATCGGCAGCCAGCGTCCGGCGCTGGAAAACTGAGCCTCGAGCTGACCGAGAAGGCGCCCCATGGGGCGCCTTCTTCGTTTCAAGAGACGGGTAGGGTGTGCCGTGCGCACCGAGGGCGTTACCAGGTTACGACTGCTACCTTCCCAGCAGCTCGCAGAAGACTTCCTGCGGTAGCGGCTTGCTGAACAGATAACCCTGGTAGAGGTGGCAGCCCTGCGCTTGCAGGAAGTCGAGCTGGTCCTGCTGTTCGACGCCTTCGGCGATCAGCGCCAGGCCCAGGCTGCGGGCCATGGCGACGATGGCACGAATGATCTCTGCATCGTTGGGGTCGTTGGTGGCGTCACGCACGAACGACTGATCGATCTTCAGCATGTCTACCGGCAGGCGCTTGAGGTAGGTCAGCGAGCTGTAGCCAGTGCCGAAGTCGTCCATGGCGAAGCTGACGCCATGCTTCTTCAGGCGCAGCATCTTGCCGACGGTGTCGTCGATATTCTGAATGACGATGCCTTCGGTGATCTCCAGCTTGAGCATGGCATTGGGTAACTGGCTGTCGCGCAGGCTTTTGGCGACCCGCTCGACGAAGTCGTGCTGACGGAACTGGCGGGGGCTGATGTTGACGCACAGGCTGAAACGTTCGCTGTCGACCAAGCCGTCCACGAGTAGCTGTGAGCAGAAATGGCAGGCCTCGGCCAGCACCCAGCCGCCGACCTCAACGATCAGCCCGCTTTCTTCCAGTACCTGGATGAATTGCGCGGGCGACTGTGGGCCCAGCTGTGGATGCTGCCAGCGCAGAAGCGCCTCGGCGCCGACCACCTTGCCGTCACGGGCATCGACCTGGGGTTGGAAGTGCAGTTCGAATTCGCCGCGTGCTAGAGCCAGGCGCAGGTCGTTCTCCAGGCGCAGGCGTGCGCTGGCGGCGTCCTGCATGGTGGTGCGAAACAGCTGGATGGCGTTGCGCCCGGAGTCTTTGGCGCGATAGAGGGCGATATCCGCGCGCTTGAGCAAATCGGCCGGGGTGTTGCCGTGGTCGGGGATAAGCGCAACGCCGATGCTCGGGGTCACCTGCAGACGGTGACCGTCCAGCAGCATGGGTTCGGCGAGCAACTGGCGTAGCTTGTCGGCAACCTGCCGAACATGGCGGGTCACTTCCGAGCGCTTGCCCTGCAGGCCGGAGAGCAGCACCACGAATTCGTCGCCGCCGAGGCGGGCGACGGTGTCCTCCAGGCGCACGCTGGCTTCCAGGCGCGCGGTGATCAGACGCAGTACCGAGTCGCCGACGGGGTGACCGAGCGAGTCGTTGATGTGCTTGAAGTGGTCGAGGTCGAGAAACAGCAGGGCGCCGCGCAGTTCATGGCGCTTGAGCAGGGCAATCTGCTGGGTCAGGCGATCCATCAGCAGGGCGCGGTTGGGCAGGTTGGTCAACGCATCGTGATAGGCCAGGTGCTGGACCTGCGCCTGGGCCTGCTTCAGTTCACTGATGTCGCGCGCGGTGAGCAGCAGGCAGGGCACATCATTGAGTTCGATGGGTTGCACGGACACGTCGACCAGGCGTACTTCGCCGTCGCGGTGGCGGCCGTGCATTTCCATGTGCAGCACCTGGCCGTGCTGGGTCAGGTGCTCGATCATGCGCACGCGCTCTTCGGGGTAGGCCCAGATGCTCAGCTCATGCACCGTGCGGCCGATCACTTCCCAGTCCAGGTAACCGGTGATGCGGGTAAAGCCTTCGTTGATCTCGATATAGCGGCCGGTATCACGTTCAGTGATGGTGATGGCGTCCGGGCTGGAGTGGAAGGCCTTGGCAAATTTCTCTTCCGAGGCTTGCAGGCGCTGCTCGCGCAGCAGCCGCTCGCTGATATCGACCAGGGTACCGACCATGCGCTGTGGTTGACCGGCATCGTCGAGCTGCAGCTTGGCGGTGCTTTCGAGAAAGCGCAGGCCGCCATTGTCCAGCTGTACGCGATAAGTGACCTGATAGTGACTGCGGCGCTCCTCTACCAGGCGCTGGTAACTCTGGCGCAGGCTGTGTCGATCTTCCATCGGCACCTGGTGGAAGAAGTCGAGGAAGGCGCCTTCGAACGGTCGTGACTCCAGGCCCTGCAGCTGCGATGCTCGGGCGCTGGCGAACAGTCGGCTACTGGGGATGTGCCAGTCCCAGGTGCCCAGGTCGGCAGATTCCAGCGCCAGGCGCAGGCGCTGCTTGCTCTCTTTGAGCGCCTGCTCCTGCGCGCGTTGCTCGGTGATGTTGCGCACGGTGAGTACCAGGCAGGTGGTACCGTTCAACTCTATTTCGCCGCCGAACAGCAAGTTACTGGTGACGCTACCGTCGCGGCTGAACAGCCGTACCTCAAGATTGTTCAGGCGCCCGGCTTGTACCGCGTCGAGCATACGTTGACGGTCGCTGGGGTCCGCCCATATGCCTAGCTCCAGTGATGTGTGGCCCACGGCTTCGGCGCTGCGCCAACCAAATTGCTGCTCGAAACTCGGGTTGACCTCGATGAAGCGGCCGGTGGCCCGGTCGGTAATGGCCACCGCGTCGGGGGTGTGCATAAAGGCCTTGGCGAATTTTTCCTCGCTGGCACGCAGCGCATTTTCTGCGCGCTTGCGTTCGCTGGTATCGAGGAAGGTGCAGAGCATCAGGCGCTCGCCCTGCAACTCGATGTACTGGCTCGATAGAACTCCGTCGAGAATCGCATCGCTGCGTGTGCGCAGCTGGACTTCCTGGATCACCGGCTCCCGGCTTTGCGGGGCCTGCTGGCGCAGATGGTCGCGCTGGCTGGCGTGTACCCAGAGGTTCAGGTCGTGGGTGTGGCGGCCGAGAGTTTCGCTGGCCGTCCAGCCGAACGCCTGGGTGAAGTGCTGGTTGATCTCGATGATCGCGCTGTCGTCGTAGCGCACCAGCATCATGATGTCGGGACTCAGACGGAACAGGCTGGCGAAGCGCTCCTCGGATGCACGCAGGGCCTCGGCGCGCTCTTGCTGGGCGCTGATATCGCGGATCACCCCGAACATGCGCGGGCGGCCGTCGGCCTCGTACTGCAGGCTGCCGGTGATCTCCAGCCAGTGCAGGCTGCCGTCCGGCCAGCGGATACGATGGCGCAAGGCATTGGCGATCTGCTCGCCTTTGAGGATGGCGTTGAATTTCGCCAGGACCTCGGCGCGCTCCTCTTCAGGGATCAGTTCGATGTAATGCAGCTCACGCGTTACCGGGCGATTGGGGTCGAGGCCAAACAGGGCCTGAGCGCCGCGAGACCAGTTGACCTGGCCACTGCGAATGTCCCAATACCAGGTGCCGAGATGGGCGCCGTTCAGCGCGGCTAGCAAACGCGGCGCATCCTGCCAGGTCTGCTCGAATTCGGCGGGGTCCATCGCCGGTATGTGTGGCAGGGGCGGGGTCTGGTCAGTCGATCTGGCCATGGCCGTACCTTCCTCTGGAGTGCGCGATGCGCGGGGCGGGCGTTAGAGGCATGTAGATATGTTTTTGTCTTTATGTCGCCACGTTAGTCTCAGTTCGGATGCCTATGCAAGATCATCCCGCTGGCTGTCGAGCAGATCCATGAATGCCCGTGCGGCATTCGACAGGGTGCGCTCGGTATGCAGGATGTAGCCTAACTGGCGGGTCAACTGGATGCCCGGTATCGGCAGGCGCGCGACCTGCTCGTCGAGCATGGTGCGCGGCAGCACGCTCCAGGCCAGGCCGATGGAAACCATCATCTTGATGGTTTCCAGGTAGTTGGTGCTCATGGCGATATTGGGTGTCAGACCCTGGGCTTCGAACAGGCGCTGCACGATATGGTGGGTAAAGGTGTTGCCGCCAGGAAAGACGGCCGGATGCTGCGCCACGTCGGCCAGGCTGATCACTTGGCTGCGGGCCAGCGGATGTTCCGGTGCGGCGACGAAATCCAATGGGTCGTCCCACACGGCGATGGCGCGGATCGGTTCGCGGGTTTCCGGGGCGAGGGTGATCACTGCCAGTTCGGCGCGACCATGCAGGACTTCTTCATATGCCACTTCCGAATCGAGGAACTGGATGTCCAGCGCCACCTGCGGGTGGGCGCGGGTGAAGGCGCGTAGCAGAGCGGGCAGGCGATGCAAGCCGATATGGTGGCTGGTGGCCAGGGTCAGACGGCCGCTGACTTCACCGGACAGGTTGGTCAGCGCGCGACGGGTATCGTCCAGCACGTTGAGAATCTGGTAGGCGCGCGGCAGCAGAGCGCGACCTGCCTGGGTGAGGCCAATCTCGCGGCCGAGGCGGTCGAACAGGCGCACGCCCAACTGTTGTTCCAGGCCGGCGATGCGTTTGCTCACGGCGGGTTGGGTCAGGTGCAGGCGCTCGCCGGCTTCGGAAAAACTGCCCGTCTCGGCGATGGCGATGAAGGCGTTGAGGTTGGCCAGATCCATGGAGCGCTCCGAGTAAATGATGATGCCCTGAGCATACATTCCTCTACGGAATCCTTTGAATAAAAAATATGAATTTGAGTTATTTCGTGCCTGGCCATAGCATTCTCCCCATAAGCCGAAGGGCCATTTTTGCCCAGGCATAGAAAGGTGCACTTCTGACGCCGGGCGGTGATAACGCAGGCAGTTTACGGATGTGCTCAAAAGGCGCTGATGAGGTAAGGCTGATGACTGGCAAGACGCTCTACGACAAGCTCTGGGAAATGCACGAAGTGAAACGTCGCGATGACGGTTCCTCGTTGATCTACATCGATCGTCACATCCTTCATGAAGTGACCTCGCCGCAGGCCTTCGAAGGTCTGCGTCTGGCCGGGCGCAAGCCGTGGCGCATCGATGCCAACATCGCCACGCCGGATCACAACGTGCCGACCACCAAGGCCGAGCGTCAGGGCGGTCTCGAAGCCATCGCCGACGAGGTCTCGCGTATCCAGGTGCAGACCCTGGACGAGAACTGCGATGACTTCGGCATTCTCGAATTCAAGATGAACGACGTGCGTCAGGGCATCGTCCATGTGGTCGGCCCGGAGCAGGGCGCGACCTTGCCGGGCATGACCGTGGTTTGCGGCGACTCGCATACCTCGACCCATGGCGCCTTCGGTGCGCTGGCCCACGGCATCGGCACCTCGGAAGTCGAGCACGTGCTCGCCACCCAGTGCCTGGTGGCCAAGAAGATGAAGAACATGCAGGTGCGCGTCGAAGGCAAACTGCCTTTCGGCGTCACTGCCAAGGACATCGTGCTGGCCGTGATCGGCAAGATCGGCACCGCCGGAGGTAACGGCCATGCACTGGAATTCGCCGGTAGCGCGATCCGCGATCTGTCGCTGGAAGGGCGCATGACCATCTGCAACATGTCCATCGAAGCTGGTGCCCGTGTCGGCCTGGTGGCGGTGGACGAGAAAACCATCGCCTACGTCAAGGATCGTCCGTTCGCGCCCAAGGGCAGCGACTGGGACAAGGCCGTGGCGCAGTGGCAGAACCTGGTGTCCGACGCCGATGCGGTGTTCGACACCGTGGTCGAGCTGAAAGCCGAAGACATCAAGCCGCAGGTCAGCTGGGGTACTTCGCCGGAAATGGTCCTGGCCGTCGACCAGAACGTGCCGGACCCGGCCGTTGAAGCCGACCCGGTGAAAAAGGACTCGATCACCCGTGCGCTGAAATACATGGGCCTCTCCGCGAACCAGCCGATCACCGATATCCAGCTGGACCGCGTATTCATCGGCTCCTGCACCAACTCGCGCATCGAAGACCTGCGCGCCGCTGCAGAGGTAGCCAAGGGCCGCAAGGTCGCCGCCACCGTCAAACAGGCGCTGGTGGTGCCGGGCTCCGGTCTGGTCAAGGCGCAAGCCGAGGCGGAAGGCCTGGACAAGATCTTCATCGAAGCCGGTTTCGAATGGCGTGAACCAGGTTGCTCCATGTGCCTGGCGATGAACCCGGACAAACTGGGCAGCGGCGAGCATTGTGCCTCTACCTCCAACCGTAACTTCGAAGGCCGTCAGGGCGCTGGTGGTCGTACCCACCTGGTCAGCCCGGCCATGGCTGCCGCTGCCGCAGTGACCGGCCGCTTTATCGACGTTCGTGAATTGATCCAGGCCTGAGGAGACCGCACATGAAAGCTTTCACCCAACACACCGGCCTGGTCTGCCCGCTCGATCGCGCCAACGTCGACACCGACCAGATCATTCCCAAGCAGTTCTTGAAGTCGATCAAGCGCACCGGCTTCGGCCCCAACCTGTTCGACGAGTGGCGCTACCTGGATGTCGGTCAGCCGAATCAGGACAACTCCAAGCGCCCGGTCAACAAGGATTTCGTGCTCAACTTCCCGCGTTACCAGGGCGCCAGTGTGCTGCTGGCGCGCGAGAACTTCGGCTGCGGCTCTTCGCGTGAGCACGCACCCTGGGCGCTGGACGAGTACGGTTTCCGCACCGTCATCGCGCCGAGCTTCGCCGACATCTTCTTCAACAACAGCTTCAAGAACGGCCTGCTGCCGATCATCCTCAAGGATGAAGAGGTCGATGCGCTGTTCGAGCAGGCCGAGGCCACCGAAGGGTATCAACTGACCGTCGACCTCGAAGCGCAGACCGTGACCCGTCCCGACGGCGTGCAGTACAGCTTCGAAGTCGACGCCTTTCGCAAGCACTGCCTGCTCAATGGCCTGGACGATATCGGCCTGACTCTGCAGGATCAGGAAGCGATCAAGGCGTTCGAGGTTGGCTATCAGCAGAGCAGCCCCTGGCTGTTCGGCGCGATCAAGTAAGGCGTTCGATAGGATGCGCTATGCGCGCCTGATTTAAGACTATTTAAGTGGTGCGCACGGCGCACCCTACGGTTCGATGAGGATGTGATGAGCAAGCAGATTCTGGTTCTCCCAGGTGATGGTATCGGCCCGGAAATCATGGCCGAGGCGGTCAAGGTGCTTAACCTGGCCAATGACAAGTACTCCCTGGGGTTCGAGCTGAGTTTCGATGATCTGGGTGGCGCTGCTATCGACCGTTATGGCGTGCCGCTGGCCGACGAGACCCTGGCGCGCGCCAAGGCTGCCGATGCCGTGCTGCTCGGCGCCGTAGGCGGGCCGAAGTGGGATACCATCGATCCGGCCATTCGCCCGGAACGCGGTCTGCTGAAGATCCGTTCGCAACTGGGCCTGTTCGGCAATCTGCGTCCGGCCATCCTCTACCCGCAACTGGCCGAGGCTTCCAGCCTCAAGCCGGAAGTGGTCGCTGGTCTGGATATCCTCATCGTGCGTGAGCTGACCGGTGGCATCTACTTCGGTCAGCCGCGCGAGAGCAAGGTGCTGGAAAACGGCGAGCGCATGGCCTACGACACGCTGCCGTACAGCGAGAGCGAAATTCGCCGCATCGCCAAGGTCGGTTTCGATATGGCCCGCGTGCGCGGCAAGAAACTGTGCTCGGTGGACAAGGCCAACGTCCTGGCGTCCAGCCAACTGTGGCGTGCCGTGGTCGAGGAAGTGGCCAAGGACTACCTGGACGTCGAACTGAGCCACATGTACGTCGACAACGCCGCCATGCAACTGGTGCGCGCGCCCAAGCAATTCGACGTAATGGTCACCGACAACATGTTTGGTGACATTTTGTCTGACGAAGCTTCGATGCTCACTGGTTCCATCGGCATGCTGCCGTCGGCATCCTTGGACGCCAACAACAAGGGCATGTACGAGCCGTGCCATGGCTCCGCGCCGGACATTGCCGGCAAGGGCATCGCCAACCCGCTGGCCACCATTCTCTCGGTGTCCATGATGCTGCGTTACAGCTTCGGCCAGGTTGCTGCTGCCGATGCCATCGAGAAAGCGGTGAGCCTGGTGCTGGATCAGGGCCTGCGTACCGGTGATATCTGGTCCGAGGGCAAGACCAAGGTCGGTACCGCCGCGATGGGTGATGCAGTAGTCGAAGCGCTGCGTAGTCTGTAATCTTCCCAGCCCCGCCGGGGTGGTTCCGGCGGGCTGTTTATATAGGTGTAGTCGTTATGAAACGTGTAGGTCTGATCGGTTGGCGTGGCATGGTTGGTTCCGTGCTCATGCAGCGCATGCTGGAAGAGCGGGACTTCGACCTGATCGAGCCGGTGTTCTTCACCACTTCCAATGTCGGTGGCCAAGGCCCGGCCATTGGCAAGGACATCGCTGCGCTGAAAGATGCCTACAGCATTGACGACCTGAAAGGCCTGGACGTGATCCTGACCTGCCAGGGCGGTGACTACACCAGCGAAGTCTTCCCCAAGCTGCGTGAAGCCGGCTGGCAGGGCTACTGGATCGATGCAGCCTCCAGCCTGCGTATGGATGATGAGTCGGTGATCGTGCTCGATCCGGTCAACCGCAAGGTCATCGACCAGGCGCTGGATGCTGGCACCAAGAACTACATCGGCGGCAACTGCACCGTCAGCCTGATGCTGATGGCGTTGGGTGGTCTCTACGAAGCCGGTCTGGTCGAGTGGATGAGCGCCATGACCTACCAGGCCGCTTCCGGTGCTGGCGCCCAGAACATGCGCGAGCTGATCAAGCAGATGGGCGCGATCAATGCCAGTGTCGCCGATGATCTGGCCGATCCGGCCAGTGCCATCCTCGATATCGACCGCAAGGTCGCCGAAGCCATGCGTGGCGAAGGTTTCCCGGTGGACAACTTCGGCGTGCCGCTGGCCGGCAGCCTGATCCCCTACATCGACAAGGAACTGCCGAACGGGCAGAGCCGTGAAGAGTGGAAGGCCCAGGCCGAGACCAACAAGATCCTCGGTCGCTTCAAGAACCCCATTCCGGTCGACGGCATCTGCGTGCGCATCGGCGCCATGCGTTGCCACAGCCAGGCACTGACCATCAAGCTGAACAAGGATGTGCCGATGGCTGACATCGAAGGCCTGATCAGCCAGCACAATCCCTGGGTCAAGTTGGTGCCGAACCACCGCGAAGATTCCATCCGTGACCTCGGCCCGACTGCCGTGACCGGCACCCTGAGCGTTCCGGTCGGCCGTCTGCGTAAACTCAACATGGGCTCGCAGTTCCTGGGCGCGTTCACTGTGGGTGACCAGTTGCTGTGGGGCGCTGCTGAGCCGCTGCGTCGCATGCTGCGGATCCTTCTGGAGCGCTAAGCGTCGGGCGGGACATCCGGAGTCAAACAAAGCCCTTCTGTTTCGGCAGAGGGGCTTTGTCTTTTCAGGGCTGAGCAAGTCGATTGCCTGGGCGATGGGGCGCAGTTACAGTGCCGCTCCCTCTGCGTCTTAGGTCAGCTCATGAGTCAGTCCATCAATATCGCCGTGATCGGCGCCACCAGCAACGTCGGCGAAGCTCTGGTCGAATTGCTCGAAGAGCGTGAGTTCCCGGTGAAGGACCTGCATCTGCTGGCCAGCAGTGAATCGGCTGGGCAGAGTCTGTCGTTCCGTGGTCGGCAGGTGCGGGTCAGATCGCTCGATGCCTTCGATTTCGCCCAGGTACAACTGGCGTTCTTTGCCGCGGGACCTGAAGTGACGCGCAGTCATCATGAGCGCGTGATAGCAGCCGGTTGCTCGATCGTAGATCTGAGCGCGGCACTGCCGCTGGCGCAAGCGCCATGCGTATTACCTGAACTTGGCGCCGCGGGCCTGCCAGTATTGACCCGGCCTTGGTGCGTCAGTGCAGCGACGCCTTCTGCGGTTGCCTGCGCGCTGGTGCTGGCGGCGCTGAAGCCTGTACTGCAGCCGCAGCAGTTGCAGGTGACTGCGATGCTGTCGATCTCCACCCTGGGGCGTAGCGGTGTGCAGGAGTTGGCGCGGCAGACCGCTGAGCTGCTCAACGCGCGCCCGCTGGAGCCCAAGACGGTGGATCGACAGATCGCGTTCAACCTGCTGGCCCAGGTCGGCGAAGTGGATGACCAGGGGCATGCTCAATTGGAGAAGCGTCTGGCTGCCGAGATCCAGCAGTTGTTGGGTCTGCCTGGGCTTCCGGTGGCCGCGACCTGCGCCTTGGTGCCAGTGTTCTTTGGCGATAGTCTTGCGCTGGGTGTGTATGCTGATTCGGATATCGATATCAATGCCGTGCAGCAATTGCTCAAGGTGGCGCAGGGCATCGAGTTGGTTGAGGCTGGCGACTATCCGACGGCAGTGGGCGATGCGGTGGGGCAGGATCAGGTCTACGTAGGGCGCGTCCGTCGTGGCGTGGACGATCCACGGCAACTCAATTTGTGGATTGCGTCTGATAATGTAAGAAAAGGCGCCGCCCTAAATGCTGTGCAGATAGCTGAGTTATTGATAAAACACTATCTGTAAAAGATACTTACCTAGAAATTTGAAGAATCTTTCTAGCTTGGCAATACTGGCTGAGTTGATTGCTGAATGGGGAGCCGCTCGTAGAGCGGAGGCAGGCAGCAGTTCTCAAGACCCTCTCGCATGCCGAGAAAAAAGATAAAACAAGGGATAACGCTATGGTTCGGGTTCGCAAACTGGTGCTGGCAATCGCAGCTGCTTCCGCGCTGTCTTCCGGTATGGCGCATGCGCTGGGGTTGGGTGAAGTTACCCTGCAATCTTCGCTGAATCAGCCGTTGGTAGCGGAAATCGAACTGCTGGAGGTGCGCGATCTGGCCTCCAACGAGGTGATTCCGAATCTCGCGTCCCCTGAAGAGTTCGTCAAGGCGGGTGTCGACCGCCAGTACTTCCTGACTGATCTCAAATTCACTCCCGTATTGAAGCCCAACGGCAAGAGCGTGATTCGCGTCACCTCGAGCAAGGTGGTGCGTGAACCTTACCTCAACTTCCTGGTAGAGGTGCTTTGGCCGAATGGTCGATTGCTGCGTGAATACACCCTGCTGCTCGACCCACCGCTTTACTCTCCGCAAACTACCGTAGCCGCTGCGCCGCAGCTGCCCATCGCCGCGCCTGCACCGCGTCCGTCTGCGGCTCCTGCTCCTGCACCACGCAGCGCTGCACCCGCTCCGGCTCCGCGTCCTGCCGCGCCGACGCCAGCGTCGCGCGCCATTTCCGGTAACGAATACAGAACCACTGCCAACGATACGCTTTGGGAAATCGCCCAGCGCGTCGGTGGTGGCTCTTCGGTCAATCAGACCATGCTGGCCATCCAGGATCTGAACCCTGATGCCTTCATCGGCGGCAACATCAACCGCATGAAGAGTGGCCAAGTACTGCGCCTGCCGGACGAACAGCAGATTCGCAGTCGCAGCAATGCCGAGGCGATCGCCCAGGTCGCCGAGCAGAATGCCGCCTGGCGTGAGGGTCGCGCTGTAGCCTCGCGTCAACTGGATGCCACTCGCCGTACCACTGCTGGCGCCGCACCTGCGACTGCCGAAGCGAGCGACAGCCTGAAGCTGGTTGCTGCTGAGGCAGGTCAGTCCACTCGCGGTAGCGATACGGGCTCTGCTGGTAGCAAGGCATTGGCCGACAAACTGGCAGTGACCCAGGAAAGTCTTGATTCGACCCGTCGTGAGAACGCCGAACTGCAGAGTCGTGTAGGTGATCTGCAAAGTCAGTTGGACAAGCTGCAGCGTTTGATGGAGCTGAAGGACAATCAACTGGCCAAGTTGCAGGCTGAACTGTCGGCAGAGCCCGTAGCGCCTGCCCCTGATGCAGTGCAAGAGCCGCCTGCGGAAACTCCGGCAGCGGCGCCTGAGGCCGCACCGCCCGCTGCGGAAGCGGCGACGCCGCCGACTACGCCGCCTGAGGAGGCGGCGCCTGACTACAACTATTCCGAGGAACCGGCTGCGCCTGTCGAGGACAGCGCCGCCGCAACCGAACAGCCGGCCAGTGAGCCGGCTGCTGCCGTTGAGCCGGCCGCCCCGGCCAAGCCTGTCGAAGCAGCCAAGCCTGCAGCGCCTGCACCGGCTCCAGCCCCAGCCCCAGCCCCGCAGAGCTTCATTGATGACCTGATGGCCAACCCGATGACGCTGGGCCTGGCGGGTGGTGGTGCGCTTCTGCTCCTGTTGGTTGGCCTCATGGCGCTGTCGCGCCGCAACGCTCAGAAAGAGTCCGAGCTGCAAGATGAACTGGCTGACGAACTGTCCCAGGATCAGGCGTTCGCCTCCGATCTGGACATGCCTGAAGACAGCTTCGCAGGTCTCGACGACGAGCCTGTCCAAGCAGCCCAAGCCGCTGGCGAGGAACGCGTGACGGCGCAGACCGGCGACGCACTGGGTGAAGCAGATATCTACATTGCATACGGGCGCTTTAATCAGGCGGCCGAGCTGCTGCAAAACGCGATCAACGACGAGCCGCATCGTGCTGATCTGCGTCTGAAACTGATGGAGGTCTACGCCGAGCTGGGTGACCGCGAAGGCTTTGCCCGTCAGGACAACGAGCTGCGCGAGATCGGCGGTGTTAATGCAGAAGCCGAGCAGCTGAAGTCCAAGTATCCGGCGATCGCTGCCTTTGCGGGAGCTGGTGCGGTGGCCGCGGCTACCTCCGCCGATGACGACATGAGCGAGTTCAGTCTGGATGACCTCAGCCTGGATGAGCCAGCTGCAGAGGCGCCTACCGCCACTGGTGGCGATCTGGATGATGCTTTCGGCCTGAGCCTCGACGACCTGGAAGCTGATCTGGAGAGTGATGTTCAGTCCGCCCAGGCTGAGCAAGCGCCGTTGTCGCTGGACGATGATCTGGACTTCGGTCTGGTCGATGAGCCCGTCGCACCGGCTGCTTCTGCTGATGACGATCTGAGCTTCGATCTGGCCCTGGATGATGACAAGGTCGAACTGTCCCAGCCGGCCGACGATCTGTCCGCCTTCAGTCTGGACCTGGATGAGCCGGCTCCGGCTGCCAGCGACGAAGCTGACGATTTCCTGCTGAGCCTCGATGACGACGCGCCGCTGAGCCAGCCGGCCGACGACCTGTCCGATCTGAGTCTCGATCTGGCTGACGATAAGTCATCTGGTGAGCTTGATCTGCCGGCTGACTTCGATCTCTCGCTCGAAGACGAAACGCCGGCTCAGCCTACTGTTGCTCCCGATAGCTTCGCCGCGCAGCTGGACGAGGTAACCGCCGAGCTGGATCAGCTGTCGACTGATTTCGAGGAGCCACAAGCAGCTCCGCTGGCACCGGCCAGTAGCCTGTCCAGCGATCTGGATGGCGATGATGACTTCGACTTCCTGTCCGGGACCGATGAGACCGCGACCAAGCTGGATCTGGCTCGGGCTTACATCGATATGGGCGACACCGAAGGTGCGCGCGACATTCTTGATGAAGTAATTGCCGAAGGCAGTGATGCTCAGCAGCAAGAAGCTCGCGAGATGATTGCCAAGATGGTTTGATTGATACATGTCTGACGCAGTACCTGTAGCGGCCGCCGAAATGGCGGCCGCTGGCTTTTTCAGAATCGCCCTGGGCCTCGAATACAAGGGCGCGCGCTATCGTGGTTTTCAACGCCAGGGGCCCAAGGTTCCGACGATCCAGGAACACCTGGAAACGGCCTTGTCCAAGGTCGCTGGTGGTGCCCCAGTCAGCATTCTGTGCGCAGGGCGTACCGATGCCTCTGTGCATTCCAGTGGCCAGGTGGTGCACTTCGACACCACTGTCGAGCGCTCGCTGCATGCCTGGATCATGGGCGCCAACATGAATTTGCCCAGTGATATCAGCGTGACCTGGGCGAAGGTGATGCCGGCACACTTTCATGCGCGCTTTTCGGCCATGGCGCGGCGCTACCGCTACGTGATCTACAGCGATCCGATCCGCCCGGCGCACATGGCCGAGGAAGTTACCTGGAACCATCGCCCGCTGGATGTCGCACGCATGCGTGAGGCCGCTCGGGCGCTGGTCGGGACGCATGATTTCAGCGCCTTCCGGGCGATGCGTTGTCAGGCTAAATCACCAATCAAGACAGTGCATCACCTGCAACTGATCGAGCATGGCCGCTTCATCGTGCTGGATATCCGCGCCAATGCTTTTCTGCACCATATGGTGCGAAACATTGCTGGTGTGTTGATGACCATTGGGGCTGGCGAACGACCTCCAGAGTGGGCGCGCGAGGTACTCGAGCGCGGCGATCGACATAGCGGGGGAGTGACAGCGCATCCCTACGGCTTATATCTGATACAGGTCGATTACCCGGATGAGTTCGAATTGCCGCAACGCTATCTCGGGCCGCATTTTCTCTCCGGTCTGCCGGACGTGCGACAGCCATAACCCTTTGTTACCATCCGAGCCCGGATGGCGAGAGGTATGAACGTGACGGTCGTGCGCAGCAAGATTTGTGGTATCACCCGCATCGAGGATGCTCTGGCGGCGGTAGCGGCCGGAGCCGATGCCATCGGCCTGGTGTTCTACGGGAAAAGCCCGCGAGCAGTCGGTGTCGAGCAGGCCGCAGCTATCGTGCAGGCGTTACCGCCGTTCGTGACCACTGTCGGGCTGTTCGTCGACATGCCCCGCGACCAGCTGCAGCAGTTGCTGCAGCGCCTGCCGCTGGATCTGCTGCAGTTTCATGGTGATGAATCGCCGGCTGACTGTGAGGGCCATGGTCGCCCCTACATCAAGGCGCTGCGGGTCCGCCCCGGTGAGGACGTGGCTGCAGCCATGGCGCCCTACAGTGGTGCGCGGGGTATTCTGTTGGATACCTTCGTCGAGGGCGTGCCAGGTGGTACGGGGGCTTCGTTTGATTGGTCGCTGGTGCCTGAAAATGCCGCCAAGCCAATCATCCTGGCCGGTGGCCTCGATGCGGACAATGTTGCGGCGGCCATTCGCCAGGTTCGCCCCTATGCCGTGGATGTCAGTGGTGGGGTCGAGGCCAGTAAAGGCATAAAGGATGCAGGCAAGATTCGCGCATTCGTGCAGGCGGTGCGTGATGCTCGATGTGACGGCAATTGAGGCAGGGCCGTCAATTAGCCTGTCACGCCGCCATGGGCTCGTTTCGATGGGCTCTGGGTGCGGCAGAAAAGAATTGCTGGAGATGGGCGTTTCACGATGAGGCGTTCATCCGAACCAACGGTTATGGAGAAATGACAGCATGAGCAACTGGTTGGTAGACAAACTCATTCCCTCGATCATGCGTTCCGAGGTGAAGAAGAGCTCTGTGCCCGAGGGCCTGTGGCACAAATGTCCGTCCTGTGATGCCGTGCTCTACCGTCCCGAGCTGGAAAAGACACTCGATGTCTGCCCCAAGTGCAATCACCACATGCGTATCGGTGCTCGCGCACGCATCGACATTTTCCTTGATGCCGAAGGCCGTGAGGAAATCGGTGCTGATCTGGAGCCGGTCGATCGCCTGAAATTCCGCGACAGCAAGAAGTACAAGGACCGTCTGGCCGGTGCGCAGAAGCAGACTGGCGAGAAGGATGCACTGATCTCCATGAGCGGCACCCTCGAAGGCATGCCGATCGCCGTTTGCGCGTTCGAGTTCTCCTTCATGGGCGGGTCGATGGGTGCCATCGTCGGCGAGCGTTTCGTTCAGGCGGCCAATGTCGCACTGGAAAAACGCTGCCCGCTGGTGTGCTTCTCTGCTTCCGGTGGTGCGCGCATGCAGGAAGCGCTGATCTCGCTGATGCAGATGGCCAAGACCTCGGCGGCTCTGGCGCGCTTGCGTGAAGAGGGCCTGCCGTTCATCTCCGTACTGACCGATCCGGTTTATGGCGGCGTCTCCGCCAGTTTGGCGATGCTTGGTGACGTCATCGTGGCCGAGCCGAAAGCGCTGATCGGTTTTGCCGGTCCACGCGTGATCGAGCAGACCGTACGCGAGAAATTGCCGGAAGGCTTCCAGCGTAGCGAGTTCCTCATCGAACATGGCGCCATCGACATGATCATTTCGCGCGACGAACTGCGTCCGCGCCTGGCGCGTCTGCTTGCGCAAATGATGAATCGTCCCTCTCCGGTTTCCCTGCCGGCCACTGCATGACCGAACGTAGCCTGGGCGAGTGGCTCGCCTACCTCGAGCAGTTGCATCCGTCGGCCATCGACATGGGCCTGGAGCGCTCGCGTGAGGTGGCGCAGCGGCTCGGTCTGGGCAAGCCTGCGCCATTGGTGGTTACCGTCACGGGCACCAATGGCAAAGGCTCTACCTGTGCCTTTCTCGCCGGTCTGATCGCAGCTCAGGGGCAGCGCGTCGGTGTCTACAGTTCACCGCACCTGCTGCGTTATAACGAGCGTGTGCTTGTGCAGGGGCGAGAAGCTAGCGACGACGACTTATGCCAGGCTTTTGCGGCGGTCGAAGCCGCGCGCGGCGAGATCTCCCTGACCTATTTCGAGATGGGCACGCTGGCTGCTTTCTGGTTGTTCGAGCGTGCTCAGTTGGATGCCGTGGTGCTTGAGGTCGGTCTCGGTGGGCGCCTTGATGCGGTGAATCTGGTCGATGCCGATCTGGCTCTGATCACCAGCATTGGCCTGGATCATGCTGACTGGCTGGGCGATACCCGCGAGTCGGTCGCCTTCGAAAAGGCCGGGATCATGCGTGCTGGCATGCCCGCGTTGTGCGGTGATCTCGACCCGCCGCAGCCCCTGCTGGAGCAGGCGGTGACCCTGGACACGCCGTTGTTCCTGCGTGGTCGCGACTACGACCTCAGTGTGCAGGCGCAGGACTGGTCCTGGTATGGCCTTGACGTCAAAGGCCAGGTACTGCGACTCGAACACCTGCCTCTTCTCGATCTGCCAATGGAAAACGCGGCGCTGGCGTTGCAGGCCTATGCGCTTCTGCCGCTGCCGTGGAATCACCAGCAGATCGTTCAGGCCCTGCTCGCCACGCGGGTAACCGGGCGTCTGGATCGTCGCGCGCTGGATTGGCGAGGCAAGTCACTCACACTGTTGCTCGATGTTGGGCATAATCCTCATGCGGCTGATTATCTGGCGCAGCGCCTGGAGAGTCGCCCGCTGAATGGAAAACGCTGGGCGGTGTTCGGTTTGTTGGCCGACAAGGACTTGCCTGGCGTGGTGGCGCCGCTTCTGAGTCTGGTTGCTGGCTGGGCCGTTGCGCCGCTGGATACGCCGCGTTCACGCTCTGCCGATGACCTGGCTGAGCACCTGCGGGGGCAGGGCATGCTGGTGGCGCAATACCCGGATGTGCGTGCCGCGCTCGATGCGCAGTGCGAGCAGGCGGCAGAGGGTGACGAGATACTGTTGTTCGGATCGTTTTTCTGCGTGGCCGAGGCCCTGGATTGGCTGGCCCGCCCGGCTTGATAAGGGGATTGGGGATGGCAATGCTGGACAGTGGGCTCAAGCAGCGCATGGTTGGTGCTCTGGTGCTGGTGGCACTAGCGGTGATTTTCCTGCCGATGCTGCTGTCGCGCGAAGATGAGATGCGTCGCGTGGTGGTAGATGCGCCGGCCATGCCGCAAGCGCCGGCTACGGCCGAGATCATCGTAGAGCCTGCCGAGGTCGTTGAGCCCGAAGAGTTGCCGCAGGAACCGGTTCCCGTCGAAGAGGTGGAGCCTCAGGTCGTCGAGGTGCCCGAGCAGCCCAAGCCGACTCCGCCGCCCGTTGCGCAGCAGAGCGCACCTGATCCGGTCAAGACCGAGCAAGCGACAAGCACTGCTCCTGCCAAGCCGGAAGGGCGCCTGGACGCCAATAGCCTGCCGATCAGTTGGTCGGTGCAGTTGGCCAGTCTGTCCAGTCGCGCTGGGGCAGAAAATCTGCAGAAAACCCTGCGCAGCCAGGGATACAACGCCTATATCCGTGCCTTCGATGGCATGAACCGGGTGTTCGTCGGTCCGCTGATCGAGCGCGCCGAAGCCGAGCGTTTGCGTGATCAGCTCAATCGCCAGCACAAGCTCAGCGGTTTTGTCGTGCGCTTCCAGCCGGAAGCAGGCTAAGCAAGCAAGGGACTTTGCAGTGCCTGGTTACTCGATGTGCCGGGCTCTGCTAAAATGCTCCGCCTTTTCCGCTGGTAGGCCGCACCGTGGTATTCACCTGGGTCGATTGGGCGATCATCGCCGTCATCGCCATTTCTAGTTTGATCAGTCTCAAGCGCGGTTTCGTCAAGGAAGCCTTGTCGCTGCTGACCTGGATCATCGCAGGTGTGGTCGCCTGGATGTTCGGTGGCGCACTGGCCCAGCATCTCGTCGAATTTATCGAAACGCCTTCTGCGCGGGTCATCGCGGCCTGTGCCATTCTCTTCATCGCCACCTTGCTGGTGGGTGCTTTGGTCAATTTCCTCATTGGCGAGCTGATCCGCGTGACAGGCCTGTCCGGTACCGACCGTTTTCTCGGTATGGTTTTCGGCGCCGCGCGTGGTGGTTTGTTGGTGGTACTGCTGGTCGGGCTGATCAGCCTGGCGCCAGTAGAGCAGGATACGTGGTGGCAACAGTCGCAACTGGTGCCGCATTTTCTGATGGTCGCCGACTGGTCGAAGAACCTCATTCTGGGGTGGTCCGATCAGTGGTCTACCGGTAGATCGGCTCACCCAGCTGATCTGCTTTAAAAGAGTGGCCGCTGCGGAGTAACCGCTGCATCGGTCGCTGAATTAGCCTGAACTATCTAGCAGGGGTCGTGGCACATGTGTGGCATCGTCGGTATCGTCGGTAAATCGAACGTCAATCAGGCGCTGTATGACGGGCTCACCGTCCTCCAGCACCGCGGCCAGGATGCTGCCGGTATTGTCACCAGCCATGATGGCCGCCTGTTCCTGCGCAAGGACAACGGCCTGGTGCGTGACGTGTTCCAGCAGCGCCACATGCAGCGCCTGGTTGGCCATATGGGCATCGGCCATGTGCGCTACCCGACCGCTGGCAGTTCCAGTTCGGCCGAAGCTCAGCCGTTCTACGTTAACTCGCCGTACGGCATCACCTTGGCGCATAACGGTAACCTGACCAACGTCGAGCAGTTGGCCAAGGAAATCTACGAGTCCGACCTGCGCCACGTGAACACCAATTCCGACTCGGAAGTGCTGCTCAACGTGTTCGCCCACGAACTGGCCCAGCGCGGCAAGCTGCAGCCCACCGAGGAAGACGTGTTCGCCGCCGTTACCCACGTGCACGAGCGCTGCCTGGGCGGTTACGCCGTGGTGGCAATGATCACTGGCTATGGCATCGTCGGCTTCCGTGACCCCAACGGCATTCGCCCGATCGTATTTGGCCAGCGTCATACCGACGAAGGCGTCGAGTACATGATCGCCTCCGAGAGCGTATCGCTGGACGTGCTGGGCTTCACCCTGATCCGCGATCTGGCACCGGGCGAGGCTGTCTACATCACTGAAGAGGGCAAGTTGTTCACCCGCCAGTGCGCGGCAAACCCGCAGTACGCGCCCTGCATCTTCGAGCACGTTTACCTGGCGCGCCCGGACTCGATCATGGACGGTATCTCGGTGTACAAGGCGCGTCTGCGCATGGGCGAGAAGCTGGCCGACAAGATCCTGCGCGAGCGTCCAGAGCACGATATCGACGTGGTCATCCCGATTCCCGACACCAGCCGCACGGCGGCGCTGGAGCTGGCCAATCACCTGGGCGTGAAATTCCGCGAAGGTTTCGTCAAGAACCGCTACATCGGCCGTACCTTCATCATGCCCGGCCAGGCGGCACGCAAGAAATCCGTGCGGCAGAAACTCAACGCCATCGAGCTGGAGTTCCGCGGCAAGAACGTGATGCTGGTGGATGACTCCATCGTGCGTGGCACGACCTGCAAGCAGATCATTCAGATGGCCCGCGAGGCCGGCGCGAAGAATGTCTACTTCTGCTCTGCGGCCCCGGCAGTGCGCTACCCGAATGTCTACGGTATCGACATGCCCAGCGCCCATGAGCTGATTGCCCATGGCCGTACCACCGAGGAAGTCTGCGAGCTGATCGGTGCCGACTGGCTGATCTATCAGGATCTGCCGGATCTGATCGAAGCGGTCAGCGGCAGCAAGAAGATCAAGATCGATAACTTCGACTGCGCGGTGTTTGACGGGAAGTACGTCACTGGCGACGTCGATGAGGCCTACCTGGATAAGATCGAGCAGGCGCGTAATGATGCCAGCAAGGTCAAGTCGCAGGCAGTCAGCGCGATCATCGATCTGTATAACAACTGATGCGAGCGGGCAGGGCAGCGGTCCTGCCCGGTCCGTAGCCCGGATGCAATCCGGGGGAATGTCACTCTGAATTTCCCGGATTGCATCCGGGCTACTTTTTGTGAGGTAGCGATATGACTCTGGAATGGGAAGCCGGCAGGCTGGACAGTGACCTGGATGGCGTAGGCTTCGACACCTTGGCCGTGCGTGCAGGTCAGCACCGTTCGCCTGAGGGCGAGCATGGCGAAGCGTTGTATTTGACCTCCAGTTACGTGTTTCGTACCGCTGCCGATGCCGCCGCGCGTTTTGCTGGCGAAGTGCCGGGCAACGTCTATTCGCGCTATACCAACCCTACCGTACGTACCTTCGAAGAGCGCATTGCCGCACTGGAAGGCGCCGAGCAGGCGGTGGCCACTGCCTCCGGCATGTCGGCGATTCTTGCCATTGTCATGAGCCTGTGCAGTGGCGGTGACCATGTGTTGGTGTCGCGCAGCGTATTTGGTTCGACCATCAGCCTGTTCGAGAAGTACCTCAAGCGCTTTGGCATCGAGGTGGATTACGTACCGCTGGCGGATCTGGATGCCTGGCAGGGCGCGTTCAAGCCCAATACCAAGCTGCTGTTCGTCGAGTCGCCTTCCAATCCGCTGGCCGAACTGGTGGATATCGCCGTACTGGCCGAGATCGCCCATGCTCGCGGCGCGCTTCTGGCGGTGGACAACTGTTTCTGCACGCCGGCCCTGCAGCAGCCGCTGAAACTTGGCGCAGATATCGTCATGCATTCGGCGACCAAGTACATCGACGGCCAGGGGCGTGGCCTGGGTGGTGTGGTTGCCGGTCGCAGTGAGCAGATGAAGGAAGTGGTGGGTTTCCTGCGTACCGCCGGGCCGACCCTCAGCCCTTTCAACGCCTGGATGTTCGTCAAGGGCCTGGAGACGCTGCGCATCCGTATGCGCGCGCAGAGCGAGAGTGCCCTGCAACTGGCTCTATGGCTGGAACAGCAGCCGCAGGTCGAGCGTGTGTACTACGCTGGCCTGCCCAGCCATCCGCAGCATGAGCTGGCGAAGAAGCAGCAGAGCGCCTTTGGCGCGGTGGTCAGTTTCGAGGTCAAGGGTGGCCGTGATGCCGCATGGAAAGTGATCGATGGCACTCGCGTCATTTCGATCACCACCAACCTTGGCGACACCAAGACCACCATCGCCCACCCGGCAACCACTTCGCACGGTCGGCTGACGCCACAGGAGCGCGCCAATGCTGGCATCCGCGACAGCCTGATTCGCGTTGCAGTGGGCCTGGAAGAGCTGGAAGACCTCAAGGCAGACCTGGCGCGCGGCCTGGCCGCACTCTGAGCATGTTGGAGTGGGGCACGAATGACACGCCCAACAATGGGCGTGTCGCGTTGGTCACCGGAGCCGCGCGCGGTATTGGCTTAGGCATCAGCGCCTGGCTGATCACCGAGGGCTGGCAGGTGGTGCTGGCCGACGTGGACCGTGAGCGGGGCTCCAGGGTAGCGCGTGTGCTGGGTAACAATGCCTGGTTCGTCGCCATGGACGTAGCCAAGGAAGATCAGGTCAGTGTCGGCGTTGCCGAGATACTCGGCCAGTTTGGTCGCCTCGATGCACTGGTGTGCAATGCAGCTATCTCCGATCCGCACTCCCCGCCGCTGGAGTCGCTTGATCTCAAGCGCTGGAATCGTACGCTGGCGGTCAACCTGACCGGTGCCATGCTGCTGGCCAAGCACTGCGCGCCTTATCTGCGTGGGCATCGCGGCGCCATCGTCAATATCGCCTCGACCCGTGCCAGCCAGTCCGAAGCCGATTGCGAGGCCTACGCTGCGAGCAAGGGCGGCCTCGTTGCGCTCACGCATGCGCTATCGGTCAGCCTGGGGCCGGAGGTGCGGGTCAACTGCGTTAGCCCTGGCTGGATCGACGCTCGTGACCCGTCGCAGCAACGCCTGGAGCCACTGTCGGTGTTCGATCATGCGCAGCATCCGGTTGGCCGTGTCGGTACGGTAGAGGATGTCGCGGCGCAGGTTGCCTGGCTGCTCTCCGATGCGGCCGGTTTCGTCACCGGGCAGGAGTTCGTCATCGATGGCGGCATGAGCCGCAAGATGATCTACCAAGACTGATTGGTAGGAGCGAGCTCTGCTCGCGAAATGCAGTGTTGCAGGCGCTTCGCGAGCTGCGCTAGCGCCCTACGGACTCGATAGAAACGAAAAAGGCTCCCGAAGGAGCCTTTTTCATGTGTGGCCGAATTACATGTTGGGGTAATTCGGGCCACCGGTGCCTTCCGGCGCAACCCAGGTGATGTTCTGGGCCGGGTCCTTGATGTCGCAGGTCTTGCAGTGCACGCAGTTCTGCGCGTTGATCTGGAATTTCTTCTCGCCGTCTTCCTGCGTCACCACCTCGTACACACCGGCCGGGCAGTAACGCTGCGCCGGTTCGTCGTACAGCGGCAGGTTCTTCGCCAACGGAATGCTCGGGTCAGTGAGCTTCAGGTGGCAGGGCTGCTCTTCTTCGTGGTTGGTGTTGGAGAGGAACACCGAGCTCAGTTTGTCGAAACTGAGTTTGCCGTCCGGTTTCGGGTAGGCGATCTTCTTGCTCTCTGCGGCTGGCTTCAGGCAGGCGTAATCCGGCTTGTTGTCGTGCAGGGTGAAGGGGATCTTGCCGCCGAAGATGTTCTGATCCAGCCAGTTGATGCCGCCGCCAACGATGGCGCCGTACTTGTGGATGGCTGCGCCGAAGTTACGGCTGCGGAACAGCTCGTCGTACAGCCAGCTGGCTTTGAAACCATCGACGTAGTTGTTCAGCTCGTCACCGCCCTCACGGCCGGCTGCCAGAGCTTCGGTGATGGCGTCGGCGGCGAGCATGCCGGATTTCATCGCGGTGTGGCTGCCCTTGATCTTGGCGAAGTTCAGCGTGCCGAGGTCGCAGCCGATCAGGGCGCCACCCGGGAAGACCATCTTCGGCAGCGAATTCAGGCCGCCCTTGGCGATGGCGCGTGCGCCATAGGCGACACGTTTGCCGCCTTCCAGGTACTGGGCAATCACCGGGTGGTGCTTGTAGCGCTGGAATTCGTCGAACGGCGATAGGTGCGGGTTGGCGTAGGACAGGTCGATGATCAGGCCGACCACCACCTGGTTGTTCTCCAGATGATAGAGGAAGGAGCCGCCGGTGTTCTCGGTGCCCATGACGTCCATCGGCCAGCCGGCAGTGTGTACCACCAGGCCCTGGTCATGCTTGGCCGGGTCGATATCCCAGATTTCCTTGATGCCGATGCCGTAATGCTGGGCATCGGCTTCGCTGTCGAGGTTGTACTTCTTGATCAACTGCTTGCCGATGTGGCCACGGCAGCCTTCGGCGAACAGGGTGTACTTGGCACGCAGTTCCATGCCCGGGGTGTAATAGCCTTCCTTCGGATTGCCTTCGCGATCGACGCCCAGATCACCGGTGACGATGCCGCGTACCACGCCGTTTTCGTCGATCAGTGCCTCCTGAGCGGCGAAGCCCGGGTAGATCTCCACACCCAGGTTCTCGGCCTGCTGAGCCAGCCAGCGGCACAGGTTGCCCAGGGAAATAATGTAATTGCCTTCGTTGTGCATAGTTTTCGGCACAAAGAAGTCTGGAATTCGGGTAGCCTTGTCGGCGTCGCGCAGCAGATAGATGTCATCGCGCTTGACCGGGGTGTTCAGCGGGGCGCCGAGCTCTTTCCAGTCGGGGAAGAGTTCATTGAGGGCGCGCGGTTCGAACACTGCACCGGAGAGGATATGAGCGCCAACTTCGGAGCCTTTCTCGACCACGCAGACGCTGATCTCTTGACCCGCTTCAGCGGCTTTCTGCTTCAGTCGGCAGGCGGCGGACAGTCCGGACGGGCCGGCGCCGACGATGACGACGTCGAACTCCATAAATTCGCGTTCCACAGGCTATCTCCTACTCAAGGCTCTTCGATGTTTTATATTGGAGGGCACGGCTCACCCCCTAACCGCGGCGTGGGCATTATATCTACACCCTCTCTGCGGGCCAATACAAACGTTTGTTTGAATTTTCTGTAGGCCTGTTAGAATCGTACTACATCGCGGATGACCGGCCGGTTCGCTGTATTGACCAGGCCAGGCCGCGGGGTCAAGATACGGGCGGTTTTGCGCTCGCCGTCTGGGCTGAAAGGTTGGCTCCTGCCAATTTATATCGCTGACCAGGCTCGCCTTGGCGAGATTCTTATTCACCGGAGAGTAACGAGGAATCCATGAAGGTTCTTGTAGCTGTCAAACGAGTGGTTGACTACAACGTCAAGGTTCGCGTCAAGGCGGACAACAGCGGCGTCGACCTCGCCAACGTCAAGATGTCCATGAACCCCTTCTGCGAAATCGCCGTGGAAGAAGCCGTACGTCTGAAGGAGAAAGGCGTGGCGAGCGAAATCGTCGTCGTCTCCATCGGCCCGGCTACCGCTCAGGAACAGCTGCGCACCGCGCTGGCTCTGGGTGCCGACCGCGCTATCCTGGTCGAATCCAATGACGAGCTGAACTCCCTGGCTGTGGCCAAGCTGCTCAAGGCAGTGGTCGACAAGGAGCAGCCGCAACTGGTGATCATGGGCAAGCAGGCCATCGACAGCGACAACAACCAGACCGGCCAGATGCTCGGCGCCCTGACTGGCTTCGGCCAAGGCACCTTCGCCTCCAAGGTCGAAGTTGCTGGCGACAAGGTCAACGTCACCCGTGAGATCGATGGCGGTCTGCAGACCGTTGCGCTGAACCTGCCGGCGATCGTCACCACCGACCTGCGCCTGAACGAGCCGCGCTATGCGTCGCTGCCGAACATCATGAAGGCCAAGAAGAAGCCGCTGGAAACCGTTACCCCGGACGCCCTGGGCGTTTCCACCGCTTCCACCGTCAAGACCCTGAAAGTCGAAGCGCCGGCTGCTCGCAGCGCTGGCATCAAGGTCAAGTCCGTGGCTGAACTGGTCGAGAAACTGAAGAACGAGGCGAAGGTAATCTAAATGACTATCCTGGTTATCGCTGAACACACCAATGCCGCTCTGGCTGCCGCTACCCTGAACACCGTTGCCGCTGCGCAGAAGATCGGTGGCGACATCCACGTGCTGGTAGCCGGTGCCAACGCTGGCGCTGCTGCCGAAGCCGCTGCCAAGATCGCTGGCGTGGCCAAAGTCCTGGTTGCCGACAACGCTGCCTATGCCAACCAGCTGCCGGAGAACGTTGCTCCGCTGGTAGCCGAGCTGGGCAAAAGCTACAGCCACATCCTGGCCGCCGCCACCAGCAACGGCAAGAACATCCTGCCGCGCGTCGCTGCTGCACTGGACGTCGATCAGATCTCCGAGATCATCGCCGTTGAAAGCGCCGACACCTTCAAGCGCCCGATCTATGCCGGTAACGCCATCGCGACCGTGCAGTCCTCGGCTGCCATCAAGGTGATCACCGTGCGTAGCACCGGTTTTGACGCCGCTGCTGCTGAAGGTGGCTCCGCTGCTGTTGAAGCCGTTTCCGGTCCGGCCGATGCCGGTAAGTCCGCTTTCGTCGGCGAAGAGCTGGCCAAGTCCGACCGTCCGGAGCTGACCGCTGCCAAGATCGTCGTATCCGGCGGCCGTGGTATGGGCAATGGCGACAACTTCAAGCACCTGTACTCCCTGGCTGACAAGCTGGGCGCTGCGGTCGGCGCTTCCCGCGCTGCGGTCGACGCCGGCTTCGTACCGAACGACATGCAGGTCGGTCAGACCGGCAAGATCGTTGCGCCGCAGTTGTACATCGCCGTCGGTATCTCCGGCGCGATCCAGCACCTGGCCGGTATGAAGGACTCCAAGGTGATCGTCGCGATCAACAAGGACGAAGAGGCGCCGATCTTCCAGGTCGCCGACTACGGTCTGGTTGCCGACCTGTTCGAAGCCGTACCGGAGCTGGAGAAGTCGGTCTAAACCGCTTTTCCCGCTACGAAAAACCCGCTCACCAGAGCGGGTTTTTTATTGCCTGCGCGTTGCTCGCGATCAGCGCCTAGCCATCACTTCAGGCCTTCGAGAAAGCCTCGGTAGAGCAGGGCGCTTTCTTCAGGGCGTTCGAGCATGGGTGCGTGACCGACGTTATCCATGATCACCACACTGGGTTTGCTCAGCAGGGGTTGCATGACCTCGATGCTGGAGACATCCAGCACGCGGTCCTGTCTGCCCCAGAGCAGCAGGGTCGGCGCCTGAATCTTGGACAGCTCGGGTGCCAGCGGCACTGGGCGCTCCACGAGTTGCTTGAATACCTGGTCGTAATGCGTGGCCTTGGCCATGGCGCGTTCGCCCAGATAGCGTTTGAGCGATTCCGGCAGGTAGGGCGGTTCGACGAAGACGAAGTGCAGCAGCTTGTCGAAATCCTGCGGCTGTTTGACCACCAGCGGGTTGGGCGAGCCACTGGTCAACAGTTGATACAGTTCGCTTTTGTGTGGGCTGTCGATTCCGGCGTTGGCGAACAGTGCCAGCGAGCGGACGCGTTCCGGGTAGCGCGCGGCGAAGAGGGCGGCAATCTGTCCGCCCATCGAGTTGCCCAGCACGTGCGCCTGTCGGACGCCCAGCTCATCGAGGATATCCGCCAGGCGCTCGGCCTGGGTGCCGACGTCGTAGCTGCCTGGCGGCAGGTCGCTATCGCCGAAGCCGGGCAGGTCCAGTGCGATGACGCGATAGTCCTGAGTCAGGTGGCGGGAAAAACGCAGCCAGTTATCCTTGTCTGCAGCGAACCCGTGGAGCAGTACCAGGGTTTCACCGCTTGCCGGTCCTCCCCGGTAATAATGGATGTTAAGATTGTGGACAGATAGTTGCTCGTGACTGAGCCCGGCGCGGTACTGTTCTATCAGGCGCAGGCTGGCCAGTTGAGTCGCTGGAACGAAATACAGCGTGGCGGCGCTGCCTGATAGCAGAAGCAGCAATACGAACAGCAGTTTTTTCATGGCGTGTCCTTATCGCGAATTATTATGGCGGCGCCATTAAGCTAGCATGAACATCGAGGATGCCGGGGTGCCAAGACCATCCCACCGATCAACGCATAAACCGAGAGTAGCCAATGCCAGAGCGTTGTCTGTTTAAGTCGCTGTTGCTGTGGTGCGCCCTGGCTCTGATGCCAGCCGCTGCTCTGGCTGCCGGTAAGTGCGAGCGCCTGGTGGCGACCGGCAATCCGGAGTATCCCCCTTATCTTTGGCGTGACCCGCAGAATCCGCAGCAACTGATCGGCGCCAATGCCGACCTGCTCAAGCATCTGGCCAAGGAGCTGGGCGTGGTGGTCGACGTGATCTACACCGGGCCTTGGTCGCGCGCGCAGGACGAGGTGCGTACCGGCCGTGTCGACCTGCTGGCTGGGGCGTTTCTGACGCTACCGCGTCTGGAGAACATGGATTACGTGCACCCGGCATTCTTCTTCACGCCGAGTGTGGTCTGGGTGCGCAAGGGCGAGGCCTTTCCCTACGGTAGCTGGATCGACCTGCAAGGGCATACCGGCGACACCCTGGTGGGCAATAGCTTCGGCCAGCAGTTCGACGCCTTCGCCAAGCAGAACCTGAAGCTGGAGGGTGTCTCCAGCCTGACGCAGGCTTTCCAGAAACTGCTGCTAGGCCGCACCGACTACGTGCTCTACGAGCGCTATCCCGGCCTCGCGCTCGCCGAGACGCTGGGTATGGACGATGACCTGGAGGTGCTGGATCCGCCGATTTCCAGCGAAGGCCTCTACCTTACCTTGTCGCACAATTCGGCGTGCAACGAGCCCTGGCTGCGTGGCCAGCTGGCGCGGAAAATGACAGAAATGGTCGCCGCCGGCCTGCCTGAGCAGTTCCTGCAAAGCAATCTTGAGCTTTGGAAGGCGCAGCAGATGCAGCCCGACCCGGTTGGCGACGTCACTCAGTAGGAAAATCTCGTGATCAATCGAACCCTTCCCTTGCTGCTGGCGCTGGGCCTGACGGCCTGTGCGAGCGATCCTGCACCCGTCGAACAACTGCGCCTGACCGAACAGGCGTTGGCGCAGACCAAGTCACTGGGTGTGGTCAGCGAGCAATCGGAGTCGCTGCGCCAGGCTGAGGACAAGTTCGCGCAGGCCCAGACCGCCATGCAGGACGATGAGAACAAGCAGGCGCGCCAGCTCGCCGAACAGGCCGAGCTGGATGCGCGCCTGGCCGAGGCCGAGCACCTCAACGGCAAAGGGCGGGAACAGCTGAATGAACTCAATCAGCGCATCGGCCGTCTGCGTCAGCAACTGGGGGCCATGTGATGAGGGCGTATGGTTATCTGGGCAGCCTGGCGCTGGTCGCTACCTTGCTCGGTGGTTGCGCGACCAACCAGATGGCGAGTGAGCAAGCGCTGGAAGAGGCGCGTCTGAGCTTCCAGGCAGTGAAGGAAGATCCCAGCGTGCTGCGCGCTGCACCCAAGGACGTTATTCGCGCTGGCGAATCGCTGGGCCGTGCCGAGCGCCTGTCCAGCTACTGGGGCAGTGGTGACGATGTGCGTCATTACGCTTACCTCAGCCAGCGCTATGCTGCGATCGCCCGCCAGCACAGCGATATCAGCCTCAACCAGGAACGTGCGGCCAAACTCGAGCTGGAGCGCCAGCGCCTGCAACTGACATTGCGCGAGGCCAAGCTGATGAGCGTGCAGCAGCACAACGGTTGGTTGGAAGAGCAAATGGTCAGCCTCGCCACCAGCGAGACCGAGCGGGGCCTGGTGATGACCCTCGGTGACATGCTGTTCGACGCCGGCCGCGCCGATCTGCAGCCAGCGGCCAACCGCACGGTGCTCAAGCTCGTGCAATTCCTGCAGATCAACCCGCAGCGACGCGTGCGTATCGAGGGCTATACCGATAACACCGGCGACGCGGCTGAAAATCTTGAGCTTTCCCGCGCGCGGGCGCAGGCCGTGGCCGATCTGCTGGTCGACCTGGGCGTGGATTCCAAGCGGATCCAGGTAGCCGGTTACGGGGTCGACTTCCCTGTTGCGGAAAATGCCTCTGCCCGTGGCCGGGCGCAGAATCGGCGAGTGGAGATTGTCTTCTCCGACGAGCGAGGCCAGCTCGGCGCCGAGCGCTGAGGGTCAACAGTCAAGAACCCCGGCATCGTCCGGGGTTTTTTATGCCTTGAATCAGGCTTAGACATGGTGTTTTACGCATACAGATAGTCGGCACAGAGCTGCTTGTGAAAAGTGTTTTCATCTGTGCCGGTACAATTGTGTAGCAATAGGTTACTGTTATGCTCCAGTGATCTGAAGGATATCGCCATGACCAATCTGTTGCTCTACCAACGCATCGCTCAGCAGTTGGCCGAGGATATTCGTCGTGGCGTCTACCAGCCGGGGGAGCGCGTGCCATCGGTACGCAAGATGAGCGCTCAGCTCAATGTCAGCCACGCCACCGTGTTGCAAGCGTACGCCAATCTCGAGGATCAGGGCCTGATCCGAGCGCGGCCGCAGTCGGGCTTCTACGTACATCAGACACCGGCACTGACCGCGCCGACGCCGGATATCGCCAAGGTCGAGCGGCCAGGCCTGGTCACTCGTGCCAGCATCATCAATCAGGTGCTTACCGAGTCGCGTCGCGAGGGCGTATTCCCGCTGGGCGCTGCGGTGCCGCATGTCGACTACCTGCCGGTGCGTGCGCTGCACCAGCAACTGGCGAAGGTCACGCGCTTTCACAGTCCGCGTGCCTTCAGCTACATGTTCAGCCCCGGTTTCGAGCCGTTGCGTCGCCAGGTGGCGATTCGCATGCGCGATGCCGGCGTGGTGGTCGACCCGTCCGAGGTGGTGATCACCCATGGCTGCGTCGATGCGCTGCAGATGAGCCTGCGCGTGCTGACCAAGCCAGGTGACCTGATCGCGGTGGAGTCGCCGACCTACTACGGCCTGCTGCAACTGGCCGATCTGCTTGGGCTCAAGGTCATCGAGATCCCGTGCGACCCCACCACCGGCATCAGCCTCGAAGCGCTGCAACTGGCGGCCAACCAGTGGCCGATCAAGGCACTGGTGCTGACGGCGCGGCTGTCCAATCCGCTCGGTGGCACTATCCCCGAGGAGCGCCAGCGTCAGTTGTTGCGCCTGGCTGGTGATTACGATTTCCAGATCGTCGAGGACGATATTTACGGCGAGCTGATGTTCGAACAGGGCCCGACCAAGGCGCTCAAGTCCCATGATCGCGACAGCCGGGTGATTTATTGCTCGAGCTTCTCCAAGACGCTGTCGCCCGGTGTGCGTATCGGCTGGATCGTCGCCGGCAAGTATCAGGACGAGATCCAGCGGCTGCAGACCTTCTCCACCCATTCGGCGTGCAGCGTCACCCAGATGGCCGTAGCGGCCTACCTGGAGAATGGCGGGTACGACCGTCACCTGCGGCATATCCGTCAGGAGTACCGCAAGAACCTCAGCGCCTTCCAACTTGCGGTGCAGCAGTATTTCCCGGTCGGTACGCAGATGACCCGGCCCAAGGGCGGCTTCATTCTCTGGGTCAGCCTGCCGGCGCGGGTCAACACCAAGGATCTGCACGTGCGCGCGCTGCAGCAGGGCATTTCCATCGCACCGGGACTGATCTTCAGCAACACCGAGCAGTTCAACCATTGCGTACGCCTTAACTGCGGCATCCCGTGGAATCGCGAGGCGGAGAGGGCGTTGATGACCCTGGGCATGCTGGCCACGCAGCTGTGCCAGGAAGCGGGCGGTTCCTGGGAGGATTAAAAAGTCCGTCTCGTTTTAACCCGATTCATCGAAAGGCTGCGTCTACCTGAGCGAAGGTCTCGTGCCATTGCTCAGGAGGTGCACCATGTCCGTTTATTCCTCGTTGCTCGTTCGCCCATTCGCCGTCGGTTTTTCCGCGGGAACCTTGCTGCTGCTTGCCGCCTGCAGCGCCTCTGGCCCGGAGCCGGAAGCCCAGACCAACTCGGAGCCGGCGGCGACACTCGTTCGTGAACGTCTGGCTGCGCCTGTAGCAGCCGAGATGCCTGCCGCCGCCAGCCAGAAACGCTTGTCGACCCTGGCTTACGCGCCGTCGCCCATCGCCGATGTCGTGCCACCGGGCTACCGCGATGAGTCACGCGAGCAATACCAGGCCTATGCCGATAATCCGGTGTTCGCGGTTGCCGAGACCCCGGTGTCCACCTTCAGCATCGACGTCGATACCGGTAGCTACGCCAACGTGCGGCGCTTCCTCAACGGCGGGCAACTGCCGCCGAAGGACGCTGTGCGCCTGGAGGAGCTAGTCAACTACTTCCCCTATGCCTATCCGTTGCCGCAGGGTGACGTACCTTTCGGCGTTAGCACCGAGCTGGCGGTGACACCGTGGAACCCGCAGACGCGCCTGCTGCGCATCGCCATCAAGGCATCAGACCGCAGCGTGGACGAGCTGCCGCCGGCCAATCTGGTGTTCCTGGTCGACGTGTCCGGCTCGATGCATCGCCGCGAAGGGCTGCCGATGGTGCAGGGCACGCTGAAATTGCTGGTCGATCAGTTGCGCCCGCAGGATCGTGTCTCGCTGGTCACCTATGCCGGTGACAGCAAGGTGGTGCTGGACTCCGTGCCCGGCAGCGACAAGGCGAAGATTCGAGCGGCGATCGATCAACTCAGTGCTGGCGGTTCGACGGCGGGGGAGTCGGGCATTCAGTTGGCTTACCAACAGGCGAGCAAGCATATGATCGACGGCGGCATCAATCGCATCCTGCTGGCAACCGATGGTGACTTCAACGTCGGTATCAGCGATTTCGACAGCCTCAAGCGACTGGCCGCCGACAAGCGCAAGAGCGGCGTCTCGCTGACCACCCTGGGTTTTGGCGTGGACAACTACAACGAGCGTCTGATGGAGCAACTGGCCGATGCTGGCAACGGTAATTACGCCTACATCGATAATTTGCGCGAGGCGCGCAAGGTGCTGGTGGATCAGCTCGCGTCGACCCTCACCACCGTGGCCAGTGACGTGAAGCTGCAACTTGAGTTCAACCCGAGCGAAGTCAGCGAGTATCGCTTGCTGGGTTACGAGAACCGGGCGCTCAAGCGCGAGGATTTCAGCAACGACAAGGTCGATGCTGGTGATATCGGCGCTGGGCATACCGTCACCGCGCTGTACGAGATCGTCCCGGCGGGCAGCAAAGGCTGGCTGGAGCCGCTGCGTTATCAGGCTAGTGCCCAGCCCGCGAGCAAGAGCGGCGAACTGGCCTGGTTGCGAATTCGCTACAAGGCGCCGGGGGAAGCATCCAGCCGGCTGCTGGAGCGGCCTATCGCACGCGGTGAGGCCAAGCCGGTTGCGGCAGCCAGCGAGGATCTGCGCTTCGCCGCTGCGGTTGCGGCCTTCGCCCAGCAGCTCAAGGATGGCCGCTACACGGGCGACTTCGGTCTGGCGCAGAGCATCGAGTTGGCGCGCTCGGCGAAAGGTGAGGACCGCTTCGGTCTACGTGGCGAGTTCATCCAACTGGCCGAAATCGCCCAGAGCCTGCACACTTCCGGTTCCACCCCTGCACGAGTTCAGCAGTGAACGCACCCCTCATGGATGACGACGCCGTCTTGCTGCGGCGTTATCGCCGCGGCGATGCCGCGGCCTTCAACGTGCTGTACCAGCGCCATCGGCTGGGCCTGTTCCGCTTTCTGCTCGGCCTGTGTGGCGACCATGCCCTGGCCGAGGAAGTGTTCCAGGAAACCTGGATGAGCCTGATCCGCAGCCAGAGCGAGCAGCGCGAGGCGGTACTGTTCAAGACCTGGCTGTACCAGATCGCCCGCAACCGCCTGATCGACCACTGGCGCAAGACGGGCCGTCATCAGGCCGGACATGACCAATACGACGAAGGCCAGCACGCCCAGGCCGACCCGCAACCGGGCCCCGAGCAACAGTGGGGGCTGAGCCGCGATAGCGAGCGGCTGCAGGCGGCACTGGCCGACCTGCCGGAAGATCAGCGCGAGGTGTTCCTGTTGCGCGCCCATGGCGACCTGGAATTGAACGAGATTGCCGAGTTGACCGGCACGCCGGCCGAGACGGTCAAGAGCCGTCTGCGCTATGCCCTGCAGAAACTGCGCCGGCTGCTGGCCACCGAGGAGTTGTCCGTATGAACCATGAACGAGAACCTCTGGACCACGAGCAGGCGTTGCTGGCGCATTTTCGTGCCCATGGCAGCGGCGAACCTTCGGCCGAGCTGGATGCGCGCATTCTGGCGGCGGCCAGTGCGGCTGCCCGTGAAGCGCGTCAGGCCGACAAGCCTGAATCTGGCTGGGCGCAGCGCCTGCATCAATGGTTGTTTGGCAGTGGCCGCCAGCGCTGGTCGGTGGCCGTGGCCGGGTTGGCCTGTGTCGGGATTGGCGTCAGCCTGACTTGGCGGACCCTGGAGCAGACGCCAGATGTCTTCGATGCCGTGCCGCCCAGCGTGGCCATGAGCCCCGCTGCACCAGCCCCGGCACCGATGGCGGCCAAACGTGCTGCCGAGAACGAGTCGGTGGCGCGTATGGCTGTCCCTCAGGAGCGCATGAGGAGCCAGGCCCCTTCTGCCGATAGAGCGGAGGCACCGATGGCCAGCGCTGCGGCAATTGCTCCGATGGCAGAACTGGTGATCCAGAGCGAACCACGCAAGGCGTTGCTGCGTCTGCTGGAGCTGCGCAAGACCAATCAGCAGGAGGAGGCGCAGCGGTTGCTGGAGCAGCTCAAGGCCGATTATCCGCAACTGGATATCGAGGCCGAGCTCGAGCATCTGGCTAAGGAGCCGTCAGCCGAATGAGCTTCCGGGTAAAAGTCGTGTAAGTCGACTTGTCAGGCGCGCCCAGGCGGAGGAGCATGGGCGCGTTACTGATCGAGTTACCTTTGTCCCATGATGCGTAAGTCCATTTTACTGTTGCTGTGCTTGGGTTGGCTGAGCGCCTGTGAGCGTGCGCCTGAGCCTGTTGCGCAGCAGCCTGCACCTGAGCCCGCAGTGGTCACCGCGCCTGAGCCAGCGCCCGTTGCCGAGGTTGCCAAGCCCAAACCGGTCGAACCTGCACCGCCTGCCAAAGTGGTCGAAAACAAACCCCTGCCTCCCGCCAAACCGCCCGTCGCCGCTAAGCCCAAGCCTGCTGCGGCACCACAGCCCAAGCCAGCCGAGCCCGAATCGAAGCTGGCGCTGGATCTCAGCGTGCCGCAGGAGCTGTTCGAGCAAGCACTGGAAAGCGAAACCCGCGAGGATCTCGCGCCGGTGCTGCCACCGCTGTTTGGCGAGAAACCCGAAGTCCAGAGCCCGTTCCAGATCAGCGGTCGGCTGATCAGCAACGAGCGAGTGGACGACTACTGGGATTCCATCGAAGGCGCCGAGGTGCAGTTCGAGTTCAAGCAGTAGCTCAAAAGCGATAACGCTGCTGATCGATGGCCGCATGGGTTTCACGACTCAGCGGCTGGTAGCTGTCTGCGCCGGGCAGGCGTACGTAGATCGAATCATCTACCTGGTTGGGATCATAGCCGGCCTGTTTCAGGTCGATCTTCTTGTACTTGAAGGTGCCGGTGGTCTCGATTTCGCCGAGTAGGCGCACGAACAGCGGCGCGGCGCAGGCCGGCAGCTCCGCATCCAGGTGAGCGGCCAGCGCCACGCCATCCAGCACGCAACCTGACGCCAGGCGCAGCGCGGCCATGCCGCAACGGCCATTGGTGCCGGGAATCTCCACGCCGTAGACAACCGCATCTTCCACGCTGGGGAAGGCGCCCAGCACATTTTCCACCTCAGTGGTGGAAACGTTCTCGCCTTTCCAGCGGAAGGTGTCGCCGAGACGGTCGACGAACTGCGCATGCTTGCAGCCGATGTCGCGCATCAGGTCGCCGGTGTTGAACCAGGCGTCGCCCTTCTTGAACACGTCGCGCAGGATTGCCGCCTCGCTCTTGGCGGGGTCGGTGTAGCCATCGAACGGCCATTTGGCGCTGATCTCGCTGATCAGCAGGCCGGCTTCGCCCTTGTCGGCCTTCTGCAGGAAGCCATTGTTGCCGCGCACGGGGCAGTCGTTCTCCAGGTCGTAGCGGACAATGGCGTAGGTGGCCGGGGTGTAGCCGACGGTATTGTCGAAGTTGAAGACGTTGGTGAAGCCGATGTTGCCTTCGCTGGAGGCATAGAACTCGGTGATCTGCTCGACGCCGAAACGCTGCTTGAACTCGGCCCAGATCGAGGGGCGTAGGCCATTGCCGATCATACAGCGCAGGCTGTTGCCTCGTTCTGCCGGATGCTCGGGCTGGTTGAGCAGATAGCGGCACAGTTCGCCGATGTAGCCGAAGCAGGTGGCCTGGTAGCGCGCCACGTCGCTCCAGAAGGCGCTGGCGGAGAACCTGCGGCGCAGGGCGATGGCCGCGCCGCCGGCCAGGGCTGCGCTCCAGCATACGGTGACGGCGTTGTTGTGGTAGCAGGGCAGGGTGAGGTAGAGCACGTCGCGTTCGTTCAGGGTCAGGCCGGAATGGCCGAAGCCGCCGTAGGCCTTGATCCACTTGCCATGGCTCATGATCGAGGCCTTGGGCAGGCCGGTGGTGCCGGAGGTGTAGATCAAAAAGCAGGCGTCCTTCATGCGCACATGCTGGCTATCGGGCGGATTGTCCTCGGCCTGGCCGCTGGCGATCTGCATGAGGTTGAGCCAGCCGTCCGGCGCCTGGCCGGGATCACGCAGGCAATCCTGGTCGGCGATCCAGTAGCGGCGCGCCTGCTGGTTGTGCAGTTGCGCGGCGATTTCGTCAAAGGCGCCGCGCAGTTCGTCACCGATGACCAGGTAGCCGGGCTTTACTAGGTTGAAGCTATGCGCCAGCACCTTGCCGCGCTGGTTGGTGTTGATCAGCGCGCCGACTGCACCGAGCTTGCTCAACGCGGCGAGGATCGTCAGCAGTTCCAGGCGGTTCTCCAGCATCACAGCGACCACGTCGCCATGGCCGACACCTTCGTCCTTGAACGTCCATGCCAGTCGGTTGGCCCAGGCATTGAACGTGCGATAACTGAGCTGGCGGTTTTCATCCATCAGCGCCGGGCGCTCGGGGTGGCGCTCGGCGGCGCGCTGCAGCGCCCAGGCCAGTGACAGATTCTTCTCCCGGTTGCGGATGCCGGCGTAGTAAAGGCCACGCAGCATGCGCGGCACACGCGGCAGGTGTTGCGGCAGGTGGGCCAGGAAGCGGAAGGGCGAAATCAGATCGGCTTGGCTCATGGGGCTCGCACTTGGCTGTTATGAATTGAAGGCGAGTACTGACTCTAGTCAGCCAGGCGCGCAGCAGCCATGGCTCTGGTGCGCTGAGCGGCGGGCAGATCGGCAAATAGCCTTGCCATTCGTAGGGTGCGCCTTGCGCACCGAATTCGAGATGTTTCAGCAGGGCGAGTGCAGGCGGTGCGCACGGCGCACTCTGCCGGGCGATCTTGCTTGCGTAGCCCGGATCAAGTCCGGGTATGGGCTGACGCTGTGCTTATGGCTCGCGTGCCTGCCGTTACCGAGACAAACGAAAACCCCGGCACCAAGGCCGGGGTTTGGTTCAACACCTGGTGTTGGCCGTCAGAGGAAGGCGAACTTGGCGATGAAGATGATGCACAGGGCGTACAGGCTCAGCGATACCTTGTCGCTCTGACCGGTCAGCAGCTTCAGCGTGGCATAGGTCAGAAAGCCCAGGGCGATGCCGTTGGCGATGGAGAAGGTCAACGGCATCATCACCACGGTGACGATGGCCGGGATGGTGTCGGTATGGTCCTTCCAGTCGATGTGCGCCATGCCGCTCATCATCAGCATCGCCACGTAGATCAGTGCGCCGGCGGTGGCGTAGGCGGGGATCATGCCGGCCAGTGGGGCGAAGAACATCGCGGCGAGGAACAGGAAGCCGACGGTGATGGCGGTCAGGCCGGTGCGCCCACCTGCGGCAACGCCTGCAGCGCTTTCCACATAGCTGGTGACCGGCGGGCAACCAACCACGGCACCGACGACGCTGGAAGTGGAGTCGGCTTTCAGCGCCTTGGACAGGTTCTGGATTTTGCCGTCTTCATCCACCAGGTTAGCGCGGTGTGCCACACCCATCAGGGTGCCGGCGGTGTCGAACATGTTCACGAAGAGGAAGGCCAGGATCACACTGATCATCGCCACGTTGAACGCGCCGGCAATGTCCATGGCCAGGAAGGTCGGCGCTAGGCTCGGCGGCATCGACACCAGGCCGCCGTACTCCACCAGGCCCATGGCCCAGCCGATGGCGGTGACGCCGAGCATGCTGAAGAGAATGGCGCCGAACACATTGCGGTGGCTGAGCACGGCGATCAGCAGGAAGCACACGGCGGCGAGCAGCGCCGACGGGTTGCCGAACGAGCCCATGGTCAGCAGGGTGGCTGGGCTGTCGACGACGATGCCGGCAGTCTTGAGGCCGATCAGGCCGAGGAACAGGCCGACCCCGGCACCCATGGCGAAGCGCAGACTCATCGGAATGCTGTTGAGCAGCCATTCGCGGATCTTCGACAGGCTCATGATCATGAACAGCACGCCGGAGATGAACACGGCGCCCAGTGCGATCTCCCAGCTGTAACCCATCTCGCCGACGACGGTGTAGGTGAAGAAGGCATTCAGGCCCATACCCGGCGCCAGGCCGACCGGCCAGTTGGCGTACAGGCCCATGAGGAAGCAGCCCAGCGCCGCACCGATGCAGGTGGCGACGAAGGCCGCGCCATGATCGATGCCCGCGGTAGCCATGATGTTGGGGTTGACGAAGATGATGTAGGCCATGGTGACGAAAGTCGTCAGGCCGGCCAGCAGCTCGGTCTTGATGGTGGTGCGGTGCTCGGTCAGTTTGAAGAAGCGGTCGAGCAGACCACCGCTTGCCAGTTGATTCGCGTGTTGTTCTTGTTTGACGCTTTCCACAGCGGGTACTCCTCATCTCTCTTGTTGTGTACCGCCCAGAGCGTTGCGCAAGAACAATGCTCTCTGAGGCCGGCGGTGTTTTCGACGGTGCTTCCTGGCTAAGTTGTTGACCGAGCGGTCAAGAAGTCACTCAGGCGCGATTATGCTGTTGTATACAAAAAATGCAATTAATGTTTTTAGTGTTGCATGAATCGCACTAGTCGAGCGCGCGGATTGAGAAACGAGCGGATTTGGCGACAATCCTTTCGGGTATTTAAATAAAATTCATATAAAACAATAAGATATGATTATTGCGTGATCGGTAGCTGTAACCGATCAAGCGTCGGTGCGGCGACCTGAACGGGTCCTTAGCCACTAATGAGCTGAGAGGGCAGCTGTATATAAGGAAAGAATTTGTTGTTCTGCGTGGAGCCATAGCTGAGGTTCGGGCGATGCTCAGCTACGACATCGTACAACGACTGGTGTGATGGCTGATTGATTTGTGTACAATTGCCCCAATTTTTTTCTGATGTTTTTTCGCTCGGAGCTTGTCAGCTACCGGGTAGAACACAGTAGAGTCGCAGTGTCGCCGACTCTCATTGACGCGAGCCAGAATGAACGATCAATTGCAGCCTCTCAAGAAGCAGCCGCGCGTGGGCAAAAGCAGCCGCAGCGGGACTCAGGACGATGTCGTATATGCCCACATCTTCGATGCCATTCTCGAACAGCGTCTGGCGCCTGGCACCAAGCTGAGCGAAGAGGCGTTGGGTGAGATCTTCGGCGTCAGTCGCACCATCATTCGTCGCGCCCTGTCACGTCTGGCCCACGAGGGTGTGGTACTGCTGCGCCCGAACCGCGGTGCGGTAGTGGCCAGCCCGAGCGTCGAAGAGGCGCGGCAGATATTCTATGCGCGCCGTCTGGTCGAGCGTGCCATTACCGAGCTGGCCGTCGAGCACGCCACCGCTGAGCAACTGGCCGAGCTACGGCAGATGGTCAAGGACGAGCAGGACAGCTTCTCTCGCGGTGACCGGGGCGCCGGTATTCGTCTGTCCGGCGAGTTCCACCTGAAGCTGGCCGAGGCCGCGCGTAACGCGCCGCTGGTAAGCTTCCAGCGCAGCCTGGTGTCGCAGACCTCGCTGATCATCGCCCAGTACGAAAGCGGCAGCCGCTCGCATTGCTCCTACGACGAACACAATCAACTGATCGACGCTATTGAAGCGCGCGATGCCGAGCGTGCGGTGCATCTGATGATGCATCACATGGATCACATCGACAGCAAGCTCAACCTGGACGAGGAAAGTGCCTCGGACGACCTGCACGCGGTGTTCTCGCACCTGCTGCAGACCAAGAAGAAACCCGGCCGCAGCGCTGCCAATCGCTGACCGACTGCATGTAACAAGAAAGCCCCGATGCTCGCGCATCGGGGCTTTTTCGTTGTGGAGATGATGTGGCTGAGGTGAAGCGCATTTGTGTAGGAGCGAATTCATTCGCGATGCTGTAGGGCATTGCCTACAGCCTGGTCGCGGATAAATCCGCTCCTGCGAGGTGCGTAGATCGTCGTCTTCAATCGCGCTGGTGCACCGATACACCGGCGGCGAAGGTCTCTTTCACGGTGCGGTCATCGCCAAGCATGGTCAGGGCGAACAGGCGTTCTTCCAGGCTCTTGGCCTGCTGCATGCGGTAGCTGATCAGTGGCGTGGCGTTGTAGTCCAGCACCAGGAAGTCGGCGTCCTTGCCTGGCATGAAGTTGCCCAGCTTGTCGTCCAGATACAGTGCGTTGGCGCCGCCCAAGGTGGCCAGGTACAGCGACTTGAACGGATCGAGCTTCTTGCCCTGCAACTGCATGATCTTGTACGCCTCGTTCAGTGATTGCAGCTGGCTGAAGCTGGTGCCGGCACCGACGTCGGTGCCGAGACCGACGCGCACGCCATGTTCTTCCAGCTTGTTCAGGTCGAACAGGCCGCTGCCCAGGAACAGGTTGGAGGTCGGGCAGAAGGCGACAGCCGAGCCGGTCTCGGCCAGGCGCTTGCACTCGTCGTCGCACAGGTGCACGCCATGGGCGAACACTGCGCGCGGGCCGATCAGTTTGTGGTGGTCGTAGACGTCCAGGTAGCCCTTGCGCGCAGGGAACAGCTCCTTGACCCAGGCCACCTCAGCCTTGTTTTCGGAAATATGGGTGTGCATGTACAGGTCCGGGTATTCGCCGAACAGCTTACCGGCCAGATCCAACTGCTCCGGTGTACTGGTGGGGGCGAAGCGCGGAGTGACGGCGTAGTGCAGGCGGCCCTTGCCGTGCCAGCGCTCGATCAGTGCCTTGCTCTCGGCATAGCCGCTTTCGGCGGTGTCGGTCAGGTAGTCCGGGGCGTTGCGGTCCATCAGCACTTTGCCGGCGATCATGCGCAGGTTGAGCTTGTCGGCCTGCTCGAAGAAGGCATCCACCGACTGCGGGTGCACGCTGCCGAATACCAGGGCGGTGGTGGTGCCGTTGCGCAACAGTTCCTTGAGGAAGATCGCCGCCACGTCGCTGGCATGCGCCTTGTCTTCGAACTGTTTCTCGGTGGGGAAGGTGTAGGTGTTGAGCCAGTCCAGCAACTGCTCGCCGTAGGAGGCGATCATGCCGGTCTGCGGGTAGTGGATATGGGTGTCGATGAAGCCGGGGGTGATCAGTGCATCGCGGTATTCCTGCACCTTGACGCCGGCCAGTTTCGGCAGCAGTTCTGCAGCCGCGCCAACCTGGGCGACCTTGCCGTTTTCGATCAGCAGGATGCCGTCCTCGAAATATTCATAGGACTGCTCGAAACCGACCACGGCGGGGTCGGCGAGGCTGTGCAGGATGGCGGCGCGGTAGGCTTTGCGGGTGTTACTCATTGTGTGAATCTCATCAGTGGGGTGCGCCGTGCGCACCATTGAAGGGGAGCTGGTGCGCACGGCACACCCTACGACTTGCTCTGCTTAGGGTGAGCTGTGCGCACCGAGAGTCAGGACCGGCGTGAGGCCGGAAGCAGCTTGGCGACGCTGGATTCGCCTTTCTTCACGTCCTGGCCGAAGCTTGCGTTGTAGGTGGCGATCACCTCGCCGGCGATGGATACAGCGATTTCCACCGGCAGTTTGCCTTTCACTTCGGCCAGGCCCATGGGACAGCGCATGCGTGCCATCAACGTTTCCTCGAAGCCGCGTTCGCGCAGGCGATGTTCGAACTTGAGGCGCTTGGTTTTCGAGCCGATCAGGCCGTAGTAGGCGAAGTCGCCGCGTTTGAGGATCGCCGCGGTCAGCTCCAGATCGAGCTGGTGATTGTGGGTCATGACGATGTAGTAACTACCAGGCGGCATGTTCTCCACCTCGTCGACCACTTCGTCGTTGACGATCTTTTGCGCACCAGCGGGGATGTGTTCGGGGAATTCGTTCTCCCGTGAGTCGATCCAGCGCACCTTGCACGGCAGGCTGGCCAGCAGCGGTACCAGCGCGCGGCCGACGTGACCGGCGCCGAACACGGCGATCTGCGCCTGTGGCTGGCCCATGGGCTCGAACAGCAGCACGGTGGCGCCGCCGCAGCATTGGCCAAGGCTGGCGCCAAGAGAGAAGCGCTCCAGGCGGGTGTCCTGGCTGCGGCTGGCGAGCATCTCGCGCGCCATCTCCATGGCTTTGTATTCCAGATGACCGCCGCCGATGGTCTCGAAGATGCGTTCGGCGGTGACCACCATCTTCGAGCCGGCATTACGTGGCGTCGAGCCACGTTCCTCGATGATGGTCACCAGCACGCAGGCTTCACCTTGTTGTTGCAGGTCGGCGAGGGCGCTGATCCAGCTCATTTGCTCAGCCTCCAGGAAGGCGTGGTTTGTCCCGGGCGCGGCAGGCGCCAGTTGCTCGGCGAAGGGTCGAGAATTGGGACCGGTACCGGGCGAGCGGGTGGATTATTCGGTTCGGTGTGTTTTGTCATTGTTGTACACCCATTCATCATTTGTTCGCAGTCGCAGGTCTGTGGGAGGCGCTTTCGGCTCGGGCATCCTGCATCCCTGCAGTCGCAGCGGCGACAGCCGCGCCTAAGGTCCCTCCCACGGCAGCCTGAGGCTGCGCCAGGTCAGGCCGGTTCGACCTCGGTAGTGCTGGCTGTCTTGCTCTGTGCCTTCAGCTTGCGCATCTGCTCCACACCCCAGAGCACGCGCTCAGGCGTGGCCGGGGCGTCGATCTGCGGCTGCACCTTGTAGTCGGCCAGGCTGGCCACCGCGTCCTTCAGCGCGCACCAGGCGGCGATGCCGAGCATGAACGGCGGCTCGCCGACTGCCTTGGAGTGGAACACGGTGTCTTCCGGGTTCTTGCGGTTCTCCACCAGCTTCACGCGCAGGTCGATGGGCATGTCGGCGATGGCCGGGATCTTGTAGCTGGCCGGGCCGTTGGTCATCAGTTTGCCCTTGGCGTTCCACACCAGCTCTTCCATGGTCAGCCAGCCCATGCCCTGGACGAACGCGCCCTCGACCTGGCCGATGTCGATGGCCGGGTTCAGCGAGTCGCCGACGTCATGCAGGATGTCGCCACGCAGCATGCGGTATTCGCCGGTCAGGGTGTCGACCAGCACCTCCACGCAAGCCACGCCGTAGGCGTAGTAGTAGAAGGGACGGCCAGCCGCCTTGTCGCGGTCGTAGTAGATCTTCGGGGTGCGGTAGAAGCCGGTCGAGGACAGCGAGACCTGGCCGAAGTAGGCCTTCTGGATCACCTCCTCGAAGGACAGGAAGTGATCGCGCACGCGCACCTGGCCATTGCGGAATTCGACGTCTTCCGGGGTGACCTTGTACTCGCGCACCAGGAAGTCCACCAGGCGTTGCTTGATGGTCTCGGCCGCATTCTTCGCCGCCATGCCATTGAGGTCGGTGCCGCTGGAGGCTGCAGTGGGCGAGGTGTTGGGCACCTTGTCGGTGTTGGTGGCGGTGATTTGGATGCGCTCGATATCGACCTGGAACACTTCGGCCACGACCTGCGCGACCTTGGTGTTGAGGCCCTGGCCCATCTCGGTGCCACCGTGGTTCAGGTGGATCGAGCCGTCGGTGTAGATGTGGATCAGCGCGCCAGCCTGGTTGAGGAAGGTGGCGGTGAAGCTGATGCCGAATTTCACCGGGGTCATGGCCAGGCCTTTCTTCAGTACCGGGCTTTTCTGGTTGAACTCGATGATCTCGCGACGGCGCTTGGCGTACTCGGCGCTTTCCTCAAGCTCGGCGGTCATCTCGTGGATGACGTTGTGCTCGACGGTTTGGTGGTAGTGGGTGACGTTGCGCTCGGTTTTGCCGTAGTAGTTAGTCTTGCGCACTTCCAGCGGGTCCTTGCCCAGGCTGCGCGCGACGGCGTCCATCACTTCCTCGATGGCGACCATGCCCTGCGGGCCGCCGAAGCCGCGGTAGGCGGTGTTCGACGCGGTGTTGGTCTTGCAGCGGTGACCATTGATGGTGGCGTTGCCGAGGAAGTAGGCGTTGTCCGAGTGGAACATGGCGCGGTCGACGATGGAGCCGGACAGGTCCGGCGAGTAGCCGCAGTTGCCGGCCAGGTCCATCTCGATGCCGTGCAGCAAGCCGTCGTCATCGAAGCCGACGTCGTACTCGACGTAGAAGGGGTGACGCTTGCCGGTCATGCTCATGTCTTCCATGCGCGGCAGACGCATCTTGGTCGGCCGGCCGGTGAGGTGCGCGATCACTGCGCACAGGCACGCCGGGCCGGCTGCCTGGGTTTCCTTGCCGCCGAAGCCACCGCCCATGCGGCGCATGTCGATGACGATCTTGTTCATCGGCACGCCGAGCACTTCGGCGACCAGCTTCTGCACCTCGGTCGGGTTCTGCGTCGAGGTGTAGACCAGCATGCCGCCGTCCTCGGTTGGCATCACCGAGGAAATCTGGGTTTCCAGGTAGAAGTGTTCCTGGCCACCGATATGCAGGGTGCCCTGCAGGCGGCGTGGGGCGCTGGCCAGCTTGCTGGCCGAATCGCCGATACGATGGGTGTGGCTGGCGAGCACGAAATGCTTTTTGCGGTAGGCGTCGACCACATCGAGTACTGGCTCCAGGTCCTCGTACTCGACGATGGCGGCCATGGCCGCCTTGCGTGCGGTTTCCAGGCTGTCTGCGGCTACTGCCAGCACCACCTGACCAACGTACTCGACCTTGCCGTCGGCCAACAGCGGGTCACCGGCGACCACCGGGCCGATATCCAGCTGGCCTGGTACGTCATCCTTAGTGATGGCGATGGCCACACCCGGAATCTCGTAGCAGGGGCTGGTGTCGATGCGCACGATGCGCGCATGGGCGCGATCGGACTGGCGCGCGTAGACGTGCAATTGATTGGGGAATTCCAGACGGTCGTCGACATAGACCGCTTCGCCAGACACGTGCTTGTCCGCGCTCTCATGCTTGACGCTACGGCCGACGCCGCTGGTCATGCCGGCGCGGAACAGGGCGGCCAGCTCTTCCTGGGATTTGTGTTCGATATGACTGGACATCTTCGCCTCCAAAACTTCGCATGCCGCCGGGTGCGCCGGCGGCGTATCAATTCACTGCACGCTTACGCGTAGGCGGTAACCCGGGTTTCGATCTCGGGCGACTGCTGCTCCAGGAAGAACTTGCGCAGCAGGTTCTGGGCAGTGAGCAGGCGGTATTCCTTGCTGGCGCGGAAATCCGACAGCGGGGTGAAGTCCTCAGCCAGCGCGTTGCAGGCGCGTTCGATCACGCCCGGATACCAGGCCGAACCGACCAGGGCCGCTTCGCAGGCGCTGGCGCGTTTGGGGATGGCGGCCATACCACCGAAGGCGATACTGGCTTCGGTGACCACACCCTCTTCGATGGTGAGGTTGAAGGCCGCGCAGACGGCGGAGATGTCGTCGTCCAGGCGCTTGGACACCTTGTAGGCGCGGAACGCCTGGTTTGCCTGGGTGCGCGGCACGATGATCTTCTCGATGAATTCGGCTTCCTGACGGGCAGTCACCTTGTAATCGAGGAAGTAGTCCTGCAGCGGCAGGATGCGGCGGGTGTTGCCCTGGCGCAGGGCAATCTGCGCGCCGAGGGCGATCAGCAGCGGTGGGGCGTCGCCGATGGGCGAGGCGTTGCCGATGTTGCCGCCCAGGGTGCCCTGGTTACGGATCTGCAGCGAGGCGAAGCGGTGCAGTAGCTCGCCGAAGTCCGGGTATTCGCGCGACAGCGCTTCGTAGCAGTCGGACAGCGCCGCGGCAGCGCCGATTTCGATGGCGCTGTCGGTCACTTCGATGCGCTTCATGTCTTCGATATGGCCGACGTAGATCATCACTGGCAGTTCGCGGTGGAACTGAGTGACTTCCAGGGCCAGGTCGGTGCCACCGGCAAGCAGGCGTGCCTCAGGGTTGGCGGCGTAGAGGTCGGCCAGATCGGCCACGGTCAGCGGCACTAGGCAGCGCTTGTCGCCGCTATTGAGCTCGGCCGTCTCGCGCGGAACGATGGACTTGAGGCGGGCCACGGTATCGCTTTCGAAGGCATCGAACTGATCGGGCTGCTTCTGGCAGCAGGCCTGTTCGGCGGCGTCGATGATCGGGCGGTAGCCGGTGCAGCGGCACAGGTTGCCGGCCAGGGCCTCCATGGTTTGGCTCTTGTCGTACCCGGTGGAGTTCTTCTGCAGGGCGAACAGCGACATGATGAAGCCCGGAGTGCAGAAGCCACACTGCGAGCCATGGCAGTCGACCATCGCCTGCTGCACGCTGTGCAGCTTGCCCTGGTGCTTGAGGTCTTCGACGGTGATCAGTTGCTTGCCATGCAGGCTGGAAACGAAGGTCAGGCAGGAGTTGAGGGTGCGGTAGCGTACGCGGTCGCCCTCAAGCTCGCCCACCACCACGGTGCAGGCACCGCAGTCGCCGGAGGCGCAGCCTTCCTTGGTTCCGGTTTTGCCGACATGCTCACGCAGGTAATTGAGCACGGTGACGTTGGGGTCCAGGGCATGCTCTGTGCGCAGCTCCCGGTTGAGTAAAAACTGGATCAAGGACGACCTCCAGGCACTTTATTGTTATGAATCGGTGGCTCGCCGGGTATGTGCGCGCATTGCAAGGCCCCGGGCGTGATTGGCCATGGAGGCAATCTAGAGTTTTCTGACTTTTGGGTCAACAAATATTTGACCTGGTGGTCAGCTGCTTGTCATGCGTTTCGGTTATGAGCGCGGCGGGCTGGATTCATGCCCTGAGCGTAGCGGGTTTCGTGCCAGCGAGCGCTCTGCTGCGGGTCTTTCGCAGGGTGTCGCGGGGCTGTCTGGGCTTTACGCAGTGAGGCTTTTCGCGGAGCAGCAGGTGTGCACGACCGCAGCCACCCTGCAATATGAAGCCCGCAAGCTTGCGTTGCAGGAGGCATCGGGTGTGCTCGAGCGAGGGGCTCCGCTCAGCTACGACTCACTCAGTTGGTGCTCTCCACCGGCTTAGCCGGGCGTGTGGAGCGCGCGCGTTATGGTTCGCTGTAGGCGTGACGCAGCACCTGATAGCGGAGCTTGGCCCGGTAACGCCCTGTGGTACACTTGCTGCCAGATTTTCTTGCTCCCGCCCAGCCGTGGCGGGGCTCCCAGACTCGACCGCCTGCCCCTGGATCGACGTAAATAAGGAATGTCATGACGTTCAAGGCCCCGGACAGCCTCGCCGAGCAAATCGCGCATTACCTGGCCGAACGCATCATTCGCGGTGAGCTCAAGGAACGTGAGCGCATTCAGGAGCAGAAAGTCACCCAGGCCCTTAACGTCAGTCGTGGTTCGGTACGCGAAGCCCTGCTCATTCTCGAGCGCCGTCATCTGATCGTGATCCTGCCGCGCCGCGGTGCCCAGGTCAGTGAACTGACCCCGCATCACGTCACCAGCCTCTATGCGCTGAGCATCGAGCTCTACATCATGCTGGCGCGCGCGGTGATCAATCGCTGGAAGTTGGAAACCGACCTGGCGCCTTTCATCGATATCCAGCAGCGCCTGCTGGCCAGCCTTGAGCGCGGTGATATCGGCGCCTTTGTCGAGAACAGCTTCGACGTGATGCGCGCTGCCTTTCCCTTCGCAGACAACCCCTATCTGCAGGAAACCCTGGAGAATCTGCTGCCGGCCATCAGTCGCACCTACCACCTGGCGCTGGAGCGACGCAAAGGCGAGATGGGCCAGTTCATGAATACCTTCGCCAGCCTGCTGCAGGCGATCATCGCCCGCGACCCCGTGAGTGCCCGCGAGGTGCTGCAGGCTTATGGCGAGCACAACTGCCAGCTGGTGCTGGCGACTTTGGCCGAGCGATAAGCCCAGATGCGCCTGAAGAGCATCAAGCTGGCGGGCTTCAAGTCCTTCGTCGATCCGACGACGGTAAGCTTTCCCAGCAACATGGCGGCGGTGGTCGGGCCCAACGGTTGCGGCAAGTCGAACATCATCGACGCCGTACGCTGGGTAATGGGTGAAAGCTCGGCGAAGAACCTGCGTGGCGAGTCGATGACCGACGTCATCTTCAACGGCTCCAACACCCGTAAACCGGTGACCCAGGCTTCGATCGAGCTGATCTTCGACAACAGCGACAACTCGCTGGTGGGTGAATACGCCGCCTTCGCCGAGATTTCCATTCGCCGCCGGGTGACCCGCGACGGGCAGAACACCTATTTCCTCAACGGCACCAAGTGCCGCCGCCGCGATATCACCGATATCTTCCTCGGCACCGGTCTGGGGCCGCGCAGCTACTCGATCATCGAGCAAGGCATGATCAGCAAGCTGATCGAGGCCAAGCCCGAGGAGCTGCGCAACTTCATTGAGGAAGCCGCCGGCATCTCCAAGTACAAGGAGCGCCGCCGCGAGACCGAGAACCGCATCCGCCGCACGCAGGAAAACCTGGCACGTCTGACCGACCTGCGCGAAGAGCTGGAGCGCCAGCTCGAACGCCTGCACCGTCAGGCCCAGGCGGCGGAGAAGTATCAGGAGTACAAGGCCGAGGAGCGCCAGCTCAAGGCGCAACTGCTGGCCCTGCGCTGGCAGACGCTGAACCAGCAGGTCGGCAGCCGCGAGCAGGTGATCGGTGATCAGGAAGTGGCCTTCGAGGCCCTGGTGGCCGAGCAGCGCAGCGCCGATGCGGCCATCGAGCGGCTGCGCGACGGTCATCACGAATTGAGCGAGCGTTTCAACCTTGTGCAAGGCCGCTTCTATTCCGTGGGCGGCGATATCGCCCGCGTCGAGCAGAGCATCCAGCACGGCCAACAGCGCCTGCGCCAGTTGCAGGACGATTTGCGCGAGGCGGAAAAGGCGCGTCTGGAAACCGAATCGCACCTGGGGCACGACCGCACCTTGCTGGCCACTCTGGGCGAAGAACTGGAAATGCTCCTACCCGAGCAGGAGATGACTGCCGCTGCTGCCGAAGAATCCGCTGCCAGCCTGGAAGAGGCCGAAGCCGCCATGCACGGCTGGCAGGAACAGTGGGACGGCTTCAACCAGCGCAGCGCTGAACCGCGCCGCCAGGCCGAGGTGCAACAGTCGCGCATCGCCCAGCTGGAGCAGAGCCTGGAGCGCCTGGCCGAACGCCAGCGCCGCCTCAACGAAGAATTGCAGCAACTGGTGGCCGACCCCGAAGACGCCGCCATTCTCGAATTGAACGAACAGCTCGCTGCCGGTGAGTTGGAGCATGAAGCGCTGCAACTGGCCGAAGAACAGCAGGCCGAGCGCCTACAGCAACTGCGCGAGGAATTGCAGCAGGCCGGCCAGGCCCAGCAGCAGGCGCAAGGCGAGCTGCAACGCCTGAACGGTCGCCTGGCGTCGCTGGAAGCGCTGCAACAGGCTGCGCTCGATCCGGGGCAGGGCGCTGGCGAGTGGCTGCGCGAGCAGAACCTGCTGCAGCGTCCGCGCCTGGCCGAAGGACTGCGCGTCGAGTCGGGTTGGGAGCTGGCGGTTGAAACCGTACTCGGTGCCGACCTGCAGGCCGTGCTGCTGGATGATTTCGCCGGCCTGGATTTCTCCGCGCTGGAGCAGGGCGAGCTGCGCTTGGCCAGCCCGGCTTCGGGTGGTGTGCGGCGTGCCGGCAGTCTGCTGGACAAGGTGGAATCGAGCCATGACCTGTCGCCCTGGCTAGCCGGTGTGCGCCCGGTCGAATCCCTGGAGCAGGCGCTGGCTGCCCGTGGGCAACTGGCCGAAGGCGAAAGCCTGATCAGCCGCGACGGCTACTGGGTCGGTCGGCACTTCCTGCGCGTGCGTCGTGCTGCCGAAGCCGACAGTGGCGTGCTGGCGCGTGGCCAGGAGCTGGAACGTCTGCAACTGGAGCGCGAAGAGCGTGAAGCGGCCCTGGCGCAACTGGATGAACGTCTGCTGGCGCTGCGCGATGATCAACGTCGTCAGGAAGAGCAGCGTGAGCAGCAGCGCCGTCAGGGTCAGGAGCTGGCGCGCCAGCTGGCCGAGCTGAAGGCAAAGCTGTCCGCTAGCCAGGCCAAGGCCGAGCAGTTGGGCCTGCGCCGTCGTCGCTTGCAGGACGAACTGCAGGAGGCCGCAGAGCAGCGCGAGATCGAGCAGGAACAACTGGGCGAGTCGCGCCTGCAATTGCAAGACGCACTGGATGCCATGGCGCTGGATAACGAGCAACGCGAAAGCCTGCTGGCCAGCCGTGACAGCCTGCGCGAGCGCCTTGATCGCGTACGTCAGGAAGCCCGCCAGCACAAGGATCATGCGCACCAGTTGGCGGTGCGCGTCGGTTCGCTCAAGGCGCAGCATGACTCCACCCGTCAGGCGCTGGAGCGCCTGGAGATGCAGGCCGAGCGTCTGCACGAGCGACGCGAGCAACTGTCGCTGAATCTGGAAGAGGGCGAGGCGCCGCTGGAAGAGCTGCGCATGAAGCTCGAAGAGTTGCTCGAGCGACGCATGGCGGTGGACGACGAGCTGCGTCAGGCGCGCTTGGCGCTGGAAGATGCCGACCGTGAGCTGCGTGATGCCGAGAAACGCCGCACCCAGGCCGAGCAGCAGGCGCAAATGCTGCGCAGCCAGCTGGAGCAACAGCGCATGGACTGGCAGTCGCTCAACGTACGGCGCAAGGCGTTGGCCGACCAGCTCGCCGAGGACAATTACGACCTACACGGGGTGATCGCCACGCTGCCGGCCGAGGCCACGGAAAGCGCCTGGGAAGAAGAGCTGGAGCGCATGGCCGCGCGTATTGCCCGTCTCGGGCCGATCAACCTGGCGGCTATCGACGAGTATCAGCAGCAGTCCGAGCGCAAGCGCTACCTGGATGCTCAGGACGCCGACCTGGTCGAGGCGCTGGAGACCCTGGAGAACGTCATCCGCAAGATCGACAAGGAAACGCGCAATCGTTTCAAGGACACCTTCGATCAGATCAATGGCGGTTTGCAGGCACTCTTTCCAAAAGTTTTCGGTGGCGGCAACGCTTATTTGGAACTCACCGGCGAAGATTTACTCGATACCGGTGTAACCATCATGGCGCGGCCCCCGGGCAAGAAGAACAGCACCATTCATTTGCTCTCCGGTGGAGAGAAAGCGTTGACCGCTTTGGCATTGGTGTTTTCCATCTTCCAGCTCAATCCGGCGCCGTTCTGCATGTTGGACGAAGTGGATGCACCGCTGGACGACGCCAACGTCGGGCGCTATGCGCGGCTGGTCAAGGAGATGTCGGCCACGGTGCAGTTCATCTACATCACCCACAACAAGATCGCCATGGAAATGGCCGATCAACTGATGGGGGTAACCATGCACGAGCCGGGTTGTTCGCGCCTGGTGGCGGTGGATGTCGAGGAGGCGCTGGCGATGGTGGAGGCGTGATGGCAGAGCGCCGCGAGATTAACTGAATATAGGCAAAACCTTATGTGGCTCCCTGTGTAAAGTTGCCTTTCGTCGTGCTAGCTTATTGCCCACTTTTGTTACACGCGGAAAACGTCAGATAGAACATCAAGTTGGCGTCGCGTTTTATAGTTGAGTTGTGATCCGGTTGATTGGATCTTTTTTTCACCAGAATTATTAAGGGTCAGGTATTTCATGGAATTCGGTCTGCGCGAGTGGCTGATCGTTATTGGCATCATCGTTATCGCTGGCATTCTTTTCGACGGCTGGCGCCGTATGCGCGGTGGCAAGGGCAGGCTCAAGTTCAAGCTCGACCGCAGCTTCGCCAACATGCCTGATGACGACAGTGACCCGGATTTGCTTAGCCCACCGCGTGTGGTCAATCGCGACCACGAGCCGCAGCTGGACGAAGACGAACTGCCGTCGATGACTGCCAAGGACCTGCCGCGTCGTCCGCGCAACGAGCCGCAGCAAGGTGATCTCAACCTGGCCGTCGATGAGCCGGTGCCGACTCTGCTCAATCCGGTCGATGACGAACCCGTCGAGCCGAAAAAAGCCGCCAAGCCAGCCGCTGATGCCGCGCCGGTGGAAGAGGTGCTGGTGATCAACGTGGTCGCCCGCGATGATTTCGGTTTCAAGGGCCCGGCTCTGCTGCAGAACATTCTCGAAAGTGGCCTGCGCTTCGGCGAGATGGATATTTTCCACCGCCACGAAAGCATGGCTGGCAATGGCGAAGTGCTGTTCTCCATGGCCAACGCTCTCAAGCCGGGCACCTTCGATCTGGACGACATCGAAGGCTTCAGCACCCGCGCCGTGAGCTTCTTCCTCAGTCTGCCTGGCCCGCGTCATCCCAAGCAGGCCTTCGACGTGATGGTCGCTGCCGCGCGCAAGCTGGCCCACGAACTGGGCGGCGAACTGAAGGATGACCAGCGCAGCGTGATGACTGCGCAGACCATCGAGCATTACCGCCAGCGCATCGTCGAATTCGAGCGCCGGCAGCTGACCCAGAAACGCTGAAACATCAGTGCATTGCAAAAGAGCAGCCGAGGCTGCTCTTTTCGTTTGAGAGACCGAGCATGACCGACGCCGCCCAACGTATTTCCGAACTGCGCAACGAACTGGACGCGCACAACTACCGTTACTACGTGCTGGACGAGCCGAGCGTACCCGACGCCGAGTACGATCGCCTGTTCCGCGAATTGCAGGCGCTGGAAGCAGATCACCCTGAGCTGGTTACGCCGGATTCGCCGACCCAGCGCGTCGGCGGTGAGGCGCTCAGCGCCTTTGGTGAGGTGCGTCATGAAGTGCCGATGCTTAGCCTGGGCAACGCCTTCGAGGAAGACGACCTGCGTGCCTTCGACCGCAGTGTGCAGAACGGCCTTGGCGTGCCGGGCGGTGATCTGTTCGGCGGCGGCGCCGAGATCGAATACAGCTGCGAACCCAAGCTTGACGGCCTGGCCGTCAGCCTGCGTTACGAGAATGGCCAGTTGGTGCGCGGTGCTACGCGTGGCGATGGCAGCACCGGCGAAGATATCACCAGCAACGTGCGCACCATCCGCAACGTGCCACTCAAGCTGCAGGGCGAGGGCTGGCCGCAGGTGCTGGAAGTGCGTGGCGAGGTATTCATGCCCAAGTCCGGCTTCGAGGAGCTCAATGCACGGCAGGCCGAGATTGGTGGCAAGACCTTCGCCAACCCACGCAACGCCGCTGCCGGCAGCCTGCGTCAGCTCGACCCGAAAATTACCGCCAGCCGCCCACTGGAGTTCTGCTGCTATGGCGTCGGCCAGGTCAGCGGTGAACTGCCGGGGACCCAGGTGGCCATGCTGCAGCAGCTGAAAGCCTGGGGCGTGCCCATCAGCCGCGAACTGAAGCTGGCCAAGGGCGTCGAGGCCTGCCTGGACTACTACCGCGATATCGGCGCGCGGCGCATGAGCCTGGCTTATGACATCGATGGCGTGGTGTTCAAGGTCAACAATATCGAGGATCAGCAGCAGCTGGGCTTCCGTGCGCGCACGCCGCATTGGGCCATCGCCCACAAGTTTCCGGCGCAGGAAGAGCTGACCGAGCTGCTCGACGTGGAGTTTCAGGTAGGCCGTACTGGTGCGGTGACGCCGGTTGCGCGTCTGCATCCGGTCAAGGTGGCAGGTGTGATGGTGGCCAACGCAACCTTGCACAACATGGATGAAGTTGCGCGCCTCGGCGTGATGATCGGCGATACGGTGATCATCCGCCGCGCCGGTGACGTGATCCCGCAGGTGATGGCAGTGGTGCCCGAGCGTCGCCCGGATAATGCGCGCCCGGTGCATATCCCCGAGCAATGCCCGGTGTGCGGTTCAGTCGTGGAGCGCACACAACTGGTCAAGCGCAGCAAGGGCAAGGAGTCGCTCAGCGAAGGCTCGGTGTATCGCTGCGTCGGTCGCCTGAGCTGCCAGGCGCAGCTCAAGCAGGCGATCATCCACTTCGTCTCGCGCCGCGCCATGGATATCGAAGGCCTCGGCGACAAGACTATCGAGCAACTGGTGGACGAGAAGCTGATCGCTTCGCCGGCCGACCTGTACAAACTGACCTTCGAGCAGATCATCGGTCTGGAAGGCTTCGCCGACGTGTCCAGCAACAAGTTGCTGGCGGCCATCAGTGACAGCAAGCGGCCGACCCTGGCGCGCTTTATCTACGCCCTGGGTATTCCCGATGTAGGCGAGGAAACCGCCAAGGTGCTGGCGCGCTCCCTGGCCTCGCTGGAGCGCGTGCGCAAGGCGCTGCCGCAGGTGCTGACCTACTTGCCGGATATTGGCCTGGAAGTCGCGCACGAGATCCATAGCTTCTTCGAGGATGAGCACAATCAGCAGGTGATCAGCGCCTTGTTGGGCGAATGCGGCCTCGAACTGCAGGAGGAGGGCGAACTGAGCGCCGAGTTCTCGGCCGTCGCCACCCTCGGCGGCATGCTCGACAAACTGAATATTCCGAGTGTCGGCCCCGGAGCGGCGCAGAAGCTGGCGGAGCGTTTCGGCAGCCTGGAGGGCGTGCTTGGCGGCGATTGGCTGGACATGCGCCAGACCCTGCCGGAAAAGCAGGCCAAGGCCGTGCGTGAGTTCTTCGACAATGCTGAGAACGCCCAGCTCGCGCGCGCCATCGAGCAGCAACTGCGAGATTTCGGCATGCACTGGGAAAGCGAGAAGAAGGTCGCAGAAGGCCTGCCACTGGCTGGCCAGACCTGGGTGCTCACCGGCACCCTGGAAGTGATGAGCCGCGGCGTGGCCAAGGAAAAACTGGAGAGCCTTGGCGCCAAGGTGGCTGGTTCGGTATCGGCCAAGACCCATTGCGTGGTGGCCGGGCCAGGTGCCGGTTCGAAGCTGGCCAAGGCTAGCGAGCTGGGGGTGAAGGTACTGGACGAAGCGCAGTTCCTCGACCAGCTCAAGGTCTACGGTATCGAGCCCTAATAGGCTGTTCGCGAGCAGAGCTCGCTCCTACAGAAACAGGCAAAGATACGCCGATCTTGTAGGAGCGGCTTCAGCCGCGAAAGTACCCGTGCCGGATCGTCGAGAGCCTGCAGGCCTGGACGAAGTTCAGGTGCCGAATTCTGAACCTGCAGGAGCCGGCTTGCCGGCAATCCTTTACGGAGACATCGCCGGCAAGCCGGCTCCTGCGGAAAGCTTGGCTCAACCAGCGAAGCGCTGATCCAGATAGGCGATGATCGCCTTCGACTCGTACAGCCAGGTGCTCTGGCCGTTTTCCTCGATGCGCAGGCACGGCACCTTGATGCGGCCGCCGTGCTGCTCCAGCGCCTGACGATGTTCAGCATCGTTCTTGGCGTCGCGCAACTGCACCGGCAGGTTCAGACGGTGCATATTGCGGCGTACCTTGACGCAGAACGGGCAGGCGTGGAACTGGTAGAGCGCCAGGTTGGCCGTGGCGCGCTCGACCTCGGCTTGCGCTTCGGGGCTGCGCTTGAGCTTGCGCGGGCGGCTGATCCAGTCGACGAACACGACGAGCTGACCCAGGCCGATACGAAGGGCTTTGAGCAACATCTTTCTAACTCCTGAAATGCCGACGGCCGTTCACCGAAGTGAGCGGCCGTCGTCTGAGACTTGGCTCAACGAACCAGATTGAGGAATTCGCCGCGGGTCGCCGGGTTGCTGCGGAATTCGCCGAGCATCACCGAGGTGACCATGGAGGAATTCTGCTTCTCCACGCCGCGCATCATCATGCACATGTGCTGCGCTTCGATGACCACCGCCACACCCAGCGCGCCGGTGACCTGCTCGACCGCTTCAGCGATCTGTCGGCTGAGGTTTTCCTGGATCTGCAGGCGGCGGGCGTACATGTCGACGATACGCGCCACCTTGGACAGGCCCAGCACCTTGCCGTTGGGAATGTAGGCAACATGGGCTTTGCCGATAAACGGCAGCAAGTGATGCTCGCACAGCGAGTACAGCTCGATGTTCTTCACCAGCACCATCTCGCTGTTGTCGGAGCTGAACAGCGCGCCATTGGTGACCTCTTCCAGCGTCTGCTGGTAGCCACGGCAGAGGTACTGCATGGCTTTGGCGGCGCGCTTGGGCGTGTCCAGCAGGCCTTCGCGGGAAACATCCTCGCCAAGTTGGCCAAGGATCGCTGTGTACTGTTGTTCCAGGGACATGGAAAATCCTGTTGGGTATCGAATGGGCGCAGGGTAGGGCGCCGACAGGGGCCTGGCAAGAGTGCCAGGTTCTCTGATTACTCGTCGCGACCATCCATCATGGTGCGCTTGAGGATGATGTACACCGCGCCAGTACCGCCGTGTTTGGCGACGCAGGAGCTGAAGCCCAGTACTTGCGGGTGCTGGCGAAGCCAGGTGTTCACGTGGCTCTTGATCATCGGCTTGCGCCCGTCCATGCGGACCGCCTTACCGTGGGTGACGCGCACGCAGCGGATCTCCAGCTTGGTGGCTTCGGCAAGAAACTCCCACAGCGTGTCGCGCGCCTTCTCGACGCTCATGCCGTGCAGATCGAGGCTGCCGTCGAAGGGGATCTGGCCCAGCTTGAGCTTGCGCATCTGGCCGTCCTGCACGCCGTTACCAGCCCAGTACAGCGGGTCTTCGGCCCCCACGTCGATGACGAACTGATCAGACAGGCCATCCACCTTGATCTCGCTCTGGCTGATGGTCGCAGCCTGGCGCAGGGTGTTGAACTGTTTACGGTCAGTTTTGGGTTTGCCGGTATCGGCGCGGTCGTGCTTGAGCGGCTTGACGCCGCGCAGCTCGGCCTGGAACAGGGAAAAGTCGTCGTCTTGCATCGGTGGCTCCGCGAAACAGGCTGGCATTTTACCCAAATGCCAGCGGCGTAAGCGTAGAAAGACGAATTTGTAGGTGCAGAATTGTCAGGCGCAATCGGCGGAAAGCATCACTGGCAAGCCAGCTCCTAAAGTTGTCGGGGCTGTCTTCGGGTGGTCAGTCGCGCTTTTTCATCAGCGATGGCGACAGGCTCAGATCGCTGGGGCGACGCAGGCGTCTGCGGCAGCGACGCCAGAAGGCGATGCCGGCCCACAACAGAAACAGGCCGAACAACAGCAGGACGATGGCCTCGCCGGTGGAGTCGTTGAGCGCGCCCAGCACTGGCGCACGACCCGCCAGCGAGGCGACGCCGGCCATCGCCAGGAGGATACCGAAGGCGGCGAGAAGGGCGCCCAGGCCGGCTCCGATACGCAGGCGCCAGTTTCTCGGCTGGCGCGGGCGCAGGCGGCGTGCATCGAAATCGTCGGACAGCTTCATTCCGATTTCCTTTGGTTTATCGGCGGTATGACCGGCTGGTCGCACTCAGGTTCCGCTGCACTGGCAAGACTGCTACCGCTTTCACACCAGCGACTTGGCGTGCGGTACCAGGGTGGCGAAGTTATCGCCCAGAGCGATCATCTCGATGCGATGCACTTCGGCGGCGGCAATCACGCTGCCATCTGGTGCGGGTAGGTCGCGGGTAGCGCAGGCAGCGTCGACCAGAGTGCAGCGGTAGCCATAGTCCTTGGCGGCGCGAACGGTGGTGCTGACGCTGGAATGGGTCATGAAGCCGCAGACGATCAGGTCCAGGTGGCCGAGTGCCTGCAAGCGATCATGCAGCTCGGTACCGGCAAAGGCGTTGGGCAGGCGTTTTTCAACGACGATCTCGCCAGCCAGCGGGGCCGCTTCCGGCAGGTGACGACCGCGCGGACCGCTGGGGTCGAGCAGGCCGCCGGGAATGCCGAGGTGCTTGACGTGAACGATGTCGGCACCGGCGCTGCGCGCCGCTGCCAGCAGGTTGGCGATCTCGGCCAGTGCAGGGTCCAGGCCCGGCAGCGCCAGCACGCCGCTGCGGTATTCTTCCTGAGCGTCGATTATCAGCAGGGTCGCATTGTTCAGGCTGGCCGGCGCGTGGCCACGACCGGTGAGCTGGAACATGGTTTGCGGATGGGACATCTCGGGCTCCTGGCTGATGGTGATAATGTGCCATTGTCCGCTTGCCAGAGCGCTCTGTGAACCTCTATCTGCGCCAAGGCTTGCTCGGAGCATTTTGCCAGCGCAGAATCGGAACTGCCCTGAAGGACTCAGTGGCGTACGCAAAAGGAGTTGCCATGTCACTTTTGTCGCAATATTCACCGCATTTCTGGCTGTTGTTCTCCATCGCCGTGGCCATCGCCGTTCTGCGCGAGCTGCGCCGTCCTGATGACGATGCGCTGCGCAAGAAGCGCGAGCGGTTATGAGTATTAGTTAACCCGCCATTCATGCGCTAGCCACCCGCACTGGGCTAAACTTCCGCACTTTTCACCCGGAGGCCGCCCGTGACTGCTCTCACTACCCGTTTACGCACTCTGCGCGATTACATTCGCTGGGCCGTCAGCCGTTTTCAGGCCGAGCAACTATTTTTCGGCCACGGCACCGACAATGCCTGGGACGAGGCGCGCCAGCTGGTGCTTGGCGCAGTGCACTTGCCCTGGGAAATCTCCGACGCCTACCTCGATTGCCGCCTGGAAGACGACGAGCACGCTCACCTGCAGGCATTGCTCAAACGCCGCATCGAAGAGCGTGTGCCCACCGCCTACCTGCTCGGCGAAGCCTGGTTCTGCGGTTTGCCCTTCGTCGTTGATGAGCGCGTGCTGGTGCCGCGTTCGCCGATTGCCGAGCTGATCGACCGTCATTTCGCCCCCTGGCTGCCGACCGAACCGGTGCGCATTCTCGACCTGTGTACCGGCTCCGGCTGCATCGGTATCGCCTGTGCCTACGAATTCCCCGAAGCGGAAGTGGTGCTGGGCGATCTGTCGTTCGACGCGCTGGAGGTGGCCAACCTCAACATCGAGCGCCATGGCCTGGAGGATCGCGTCTTCTGCGTGCAGGGCGACGGCTTTGCCGGGTTGCCTGGGCAGCGTTTCGACCTGATTGTCTCCAACCCGCCTTATGTCGACGCCGAGGATTTCGCCGACATGCCTGCCGAATACCAGCACGAGCCGGAGATGGGCCTGGCCTGCGGTGCTGATGGACTGGATCTGGTGCGACGCATGCTGGCTGAAGCGGCCGATCACCTGACCGAGCGTGGTGTGCTGATCGTCGAGGTGGGCAACAGCCAGGTGCATGTCGAAGCGCTATACCCGGAAGTGGACTTCACCTGGCTGGACTTCCAGCGTGGCGGGCATGGTGTGTTCCTGCTGGCGGCCAAGCAGTGCCGCGAGCATCAGGAGTTGTTTCGTTCGCGTATCGAAGGCTGATTCGCCGGTGCGCGCGGCGCACCCTACGGATCCGGGCTACGAAGTCGAAATGGTATTCCCTCTCCCCAGCCCTCTCCCATGAATGGGAGAGGGGAGCGTGGCGTATCCAGTCGTGCTCAATCGACAAACAGATCCGGTACCAAGCTGCCGCCAGCGGGATCGAAGCGATACGGCTCGAAGTCGCTGACGCCCTGTTCGCGCAGGATGTCCTCGTCGATCAGCAGGCGACCGGTGATGCTGCGGCCCTGGCTGGCCAGGATCGCGTGGGCCGCGTCGGCCATGATCGCCGGCGTGCGCGCGCGCTTGAAGGCGTCGCGGCTGCCCAACTCGAACTCGATGGCGGCGGTGGCGATCATGGTCTTTGGCCACAGCGAGTTGACGCTGATGCCGTACTTCTTGAACTCCTCGCTCATGCCCAGGGTGAGCATGCTCATGCCGTATTTGGTGACGGTGTAGGGGCCGTGCTGGGCGAACCACTTGGCGTCGAGGTTGAGTGGTGGGGAGAGGTTGAGGATATGTCCGCCGGCGCTCTTTTTCAGATACGGCAGGGCCGCCTGGCTGCAGACCATCACCGCGCGGGTGTTGATCTGGTACATCAGGTCGAAACGCTTGGGTTCGAGCTTCTCCACACCTACCAGCTTGATCGCGCCTGCGTTGTTGACCAGCGCGTCGATACCGCCGAAATGCTCGGCGGCCTGGGCCATGGCGGCTGCCACGGCCTGTTCGTCGCGCACGTCCAGCTGCAGGGCCAGCGCCTTGCCGCCTGCGGCCTCGACCTCGGCGGCGACGCTGAAGATGGTGCCTTCCAGTTTTGGGTGCGGCTCGGCGCTCTTGGCCGCGATGACGATGTTGGCGCGATCGGCGGCGGCCTTGAGGGCGATCTCGCGGCCGATGCCACGGCTGGCGCCGGTGATGAACAGGGTCTTGCCGGAAAGTGACATGGGCGTGCTCCGGTATTGTTGTTATGAGGGAGGAGGGACTCTAATTGTGAGTTTCCATCGCGGCTAAAGCCCCTCCCACAGCGATATATCAAGCCTCTGCAGCTTCGATTTCCACCAGCAACTGGCGATTCTTCACCTGGTCGCCCTGGCTCACGCCGACGCGGCGAACGATGCCGTCGACGCCAGCCTTGAGCGGGTGCTCCATCTTCATCGCTTCCAGCACCACCAGCAGTTGCCCCTTGCTCACGCTGGCGCCCTCGGCGATCAGGACGTCGACGATGGCGCCATCCATCGGTGCCTTCACCGCGCCGCTGCTGGCGGCGTTCTGGCCGCCGGCCGGTTCATGGGTGACATCAACCAGTTCCAGGTTGCCGTGCTCGCCATACAGCCACAGGTGCTCGCCTTCGATGTGGTAGGCCTGGCGGCGGCGCACGCCGTCCAGCTCCAGGGTCAGCCAGCGACCGTCGCTGGCCAGTAGGCGCAGGGACAGCTGTTCTTCGCCACGACGCACGCAAAGGTGCGCTTGGGCGCCGCTGGCGAGCACGTCCAGCTCCACGGCGTGCCTGTGCTCGCCCTGCTTGAGGACGAAACGCCAGGGCGCGCTGCCGGCGCTGCGCCAGCCGGACAGGCCGGGCTGGTGCGCACGGGCGTCGGCCGAGACCTGATAGAGCAGGGCAGCGGCCATGGCCAGCTCGGCCAGGCTGGCGGTATGCGGATGCAGGCTGGGGTCATCCGCGAAATGCTCGGCGATGAATGCCGTGGTGGCGTTGCCGGCGGCGAACTCCGGGTTCTTGAGCAGGTTGGCGAGGAAGCGCTGGTTGCCGTTGACGCCGAGCAGCACGCATTGCTCAACGGCTCGTACCAGCTTGCGCCGGGCTTCGTCACGGGTTTCGCCGTAGGCGATGACCTTGGCCAGCATCGGATCGTAGAAGGGGGTGACGGCCTGGCCCTCGACCAGGCCGTGGTCGATGCGCACGCCGGCCAGCAGTTCGGGCTCCCAGCGCAGCACCTGGCCGGTTTGCGGCAGGAAGCCGGCGGCCGAGTCCTCGGCGTACAGGCGCACCTCCATGGCGTGGCCGGTGAGGCGAATGTCGTCCTGCTGCAGTGGCAGGGACTGGCCTTCGGCTACGCGAATCTGCCAGGCCACCAGATCCTGCCCGGTAATCAGCTCGGTAACCGGGTGCTCGACCTGTAGGCGGGTGTTCATTTCCAGGAAGAAGAACTCGCCGCTGGCGTCGAGCAGAAATTCCACGGTGCCGGCGCCGACGTAGCTCACCGAGGCTGCAGCCTTGACCGCCGCTTCACCCATGGCCTTGCGCAGCTCCGGCGTCATGACCGGGCAGGGCGCTTCCTCGACCACCTTCTGGTGGCGACGCTGCACCGAGCAGTCGCGCTCGCCGAGATAGACGATATTGCCGTGCTGGTCGCCGAAGACCTGAATCTCCACATGGCGTGGGCGGATCACCGCACGTTCGAGGATCAGCTCACCGGAGCCGAAGGCGTTCTGCGCCTCGGAACGGGCGGTGCGGATCTGCCCCAGCAGTTCGGAGGATTGATGTACCAGGCGCATGCCGCGGCCACCGCCACCGGCGCTGGCCTTGATCATCAGCGGATAGCCGATACGCTCGGCTTCGCTGGCCAGGGTTTCGTCATCCTGGGCGGCGCCTTCGTAGCCGGGAATGCAGGGCACGCCGGCTTCGAGCATGGCGATCTTGGACAGGCGCTTGCTGCCCATCAGGTGGATGGCTTCCACGGTCGGGCCGATAAAGACGATGTTGGCTGCTTCACAGGCGCGGGCGAAATCGGCGTTCTCGGAGAGGAAGCCATATCCGGGGTGGATGGCGTCGGCGCCGGTCTTGCGCGCGGCGTCGATGATGGCGTCGATGCGCAGGTAGGACTGGTTGACCTGGGCCGGGCCGATGCACACGGCTTCGTCGGCGATCTGCACATGGCGGGCGTCGGCATCGGCCTCGGAGTACACGGCCACGGTGCGGTAGCCGAGCTCGATGGCGGTGCGCATCACCCGGCAGGCGATCTCGCCGCGGTTGGCGATCAGGATCTTGTTGAATGCGGGCATCTTTGTGCTCCTGTGGGGCGATCCCCGGATTGCATCCGGGCTACGGTGTTCTGGCATGTGCGGGAGGGGCTACATGTCGCGGCTAAAGCCCCTCCCACAGGGTTAATCGGCAGCCCACTTCGGCTTGCGCTTCTGCAGGAAAGCCATGGTGCCTTCGACACCCTCGGCGCCGGTCACGGCTGCGGCGAACTGCTCGGCCGCGCGGTCGAGCAGCGGGCCGAGTGCTTCGTGTTCGCTGGCCAGCAGCAGGGCCTTGGTCTGGGCATTGGCCTGTGGCGCACACTGACGAATTTGCTCCAGGGTCTCGTCCAGTCGCTGTTGCAGCGCAGTCTCATCGTCCTCGCAGTAGTGCACCAGACCCAGTCGCAGCGCTTCGGCACCGTCGAAGCGGGCGGCGGTCAGGGCCAGGCGGCGTGCCTGAGTCAGGCCGATGCGGTGCACGACGAAGGGGGCGATCTGCGCCGGGAGGATGCCCAGTGTAGTTTCCGGCAGGCCGAACTTGGCGCCGCTGGCGGCGATGGCCACATCGGATACGCAGGCCAGGCCGAAGCCGCCGCCCAGCACCGCACCTTCCAGTACCGCTACCAATACCTGCGGCGCGGTCTGGGCCTCTTCCAGCAGCGCACCGAAGGCGCGGTTCAATTCGCGGTAAGCATCGCCACCCTTGGCGCGGGCACCGGCCATGTCCTTGATATCGCCGCCGGCGCAGAAATGGCCGCCAGCACCGCGCAGAACGAGGGCGCGCACGTTCGGATCATGGCGCACGGCCTCCAGCGTGGCGCGCAGTTCGCCGACCATGGCCAGGCTCATGGCGTTGCGGCTGTCCGGGCGGTTGAGGGTGACGTGCAGCACGCCACCATCGAGGTTCAGCAGCAGGGTTTCGCAGTGGGGCAGATCGTTCATCGCATAGCCTCGGTGTAGGGCGGGTGAAACCCGCCGCACGGGATGAATGGCAGGTCAGCCTTTCTTCTTCCCTGGCAGGATGCCCATCAGCTTGCAGATGATGCCGAGCATGATTTCGTCGGCGCCGCCGCCGATGCTGACCAGGCGCACGTCGCGGTAGGCGCGCGACACCGGGTTGTCCCACATGAAGCCCATGCCGCCCCAGTACTGCAGGCAGGCGTCGGACACTTCGCGGCCCAGGCGGCCGGCCTTGAGCTTGGCCATCGACGCCAGCTTGGTCACGTCGCGGCCCTTCACGTACTGCTCGGTGGCCTGGTAGACCAGCGCGCGCAGGCACTCGATCTCGGTCTGCAATTCGGCCATGCGGAAGTGGATGACCTGGTTGTCGATCAGCGGTTGGCCGAAGGTGTGGCGCTGCTTGCAGTAGTCGATGGTGGTGTCGACGCAGTGCTCCAGGCCCTTGATCATGTTGGCCGCGCCGAACAGGCGCTCTTCCTGGAACTGCAGCATCTGCATCATGAAGCCGGCGCCTTCGTGGCCGATGCGATAGCGCTGCGGCACACGCACATTGTCGAAGAACACCTGGGCGGTCTCGGAACTGCGCATGCCGAGTTTGTCCAGGTGCGGGCTGACGCTGACGCCCGGAGTCTTCATCGGCACCACGATCAGCGACTTGTTGACGTGCGGCTTGTCGTCACTGGTATTGGCCAGCAGGCAAATGAAGTCGGCCGACGGCGAGTTGGTGATCCACATCTTGCTGCCGTTGATCACATAGTCGTCGCCGTCCTTGCGTGCAGAGGTCTTCAGGCCCGCCACGTCTGAGCCAGCGCCGACTTCGGAGACGCCGATGCAGCCGACCATCTCGCCGGTGATGGCCGGACGCAGGAACGCTTCGCGCAGCTCATCGGAGCCGAAGCGTGCTAGGGCAGGGGTGCACATGTCGGTCTGCACGCCGATGGACATCGGGATGCCGCCGCAATGGATGGTGCCGAACTCTTCGGCGGCGACGATGGAGTAGCTGTAGTCCAGGCCCATGCCGCCGAATTTTTCCGGTTTGGAGATGCCCAGCAGGCCCAGCTCGCCGGCCTTCTTGAAAATGTCGTGGATGGGGAAACGGCCTTCCTTTTCCCACTCATCGACGTGCGGGTTGATTTCCTTGTCGACGAAGTTGCGGACGGTGCGGCGGAGTTCTTCGTGTTCTTGGGTGAAGATCATTGTTGTTGTGCTCCGTATCGAATGGGTCTGTAGGGCGGGTGAAACCCGCCGCATGCTTGGCGGGTTTCACCCGCCCTACGTTTAAAATCTCGCGACGCCGAAACGGTTGGATTTCAACGGTCGCAGGTTGGCTTCGGCGCAGATATCCAGCAAGAAGCCCAGCAGCTTGCGCGTATCGCGCGGGTCGATCAGGCCGTCGTCCCACAGGCTGGCGGTGCCGTAGAGAGCCGTGGACTGGCTGTCGAGCTTCTGCGCTGTCACGGTTTCCAGCATGTCGAGCATTTTCGGATCGGCTTCCTTGCCTTCCTTGGCGTGCTTGTCCTCGGTGACGATGCGCAGCACCTTGCCGGCCTGGGCACCGCCCATCACGGCGGTGCGGCTGTTGGGCCAGGCGAAGATGAAGCGCGGGTCGAGGCCACGGCCGCACATGGCGTAGTTGCCGGCGCCGTAGGAGCCGCCAACGACGATGGTGAGCTTGGGCACCGTGGCGTTGGCCACGGCCTGGATCATCTTCGAACCGTGCTTGATCACGCCGTTTTGTTCCGATTCCGTCCCGACCATGAAGCCGGTGGTGTTGTGGAAGAACAGGATCGGCGTGTTGCTCTGCTCGCACAGCTGGATGAACTGCGCCGCCTTGGCCGCACCCTGCGGGGTGATCGGGCCGTTGTTGCCGATGAAACCGCAGGCCTGGCCTTCGATCTGCAGGTGACCGCAGACGGTCTGGCTGTCGAACTCGTTCTTGAAGTCGAGGAACTCGGAGCCATCGGCGATGCGCGCGATGATCTCGCGCACGTCGTAGGGCTTCTTGGCGTCGGCCGGCACCAGACCGAGCAGTTCCTCGGCCGGGTACAGCGGCTCGCGCCAGCTTTTCGCCGGACGCGCCGGCAACTGCTGGTTCCACGGCAGCATGGCGAGGATCTCGCGCGCCAGGCGCACGCCGTCGGCATCGTTCTCGGCCAGGTATTCGGCAGTGCCGGCGACCTGGGCGTGCATCTCGGCGCCGCCGAGTTGCTCGTCGGTGGCGATCTCGCCGGTGGCGGCTTTCAGCAGAGGCGGGCCGGCGAGGAACATCTTGGCCTTGCCGCGTACCACTACCACGTAGTCCGACAGGCCGGGCTGGTAGGCCCCGCCGGCAGTGCTGGAGCCGTGCACCACGGTGATCTGCGGCAGGCCCATGGCCGACATGCGCGCCTGGTTGGCGAAGCCGCGCGCGCCTTCGACGAAGATGTCGGCGGCGTAGTTGAGGTTGGCGCCGCCGCTCTCGGCCAGGGTCACCACCGGCAGTTTGTTCTCGAAGGCGATCTGCTGCAGGCGCAGGGATTTCTTCAGGCCCGTGGGGGAGATGGTGCCGCCCTTGATCGCGCTGTTGTTGGCGATCACCAGGCAACGCACGCCGGCGATATAGCCGATACCGGCGATCAGGCCGCCACCGGCCTGGCTGCCGTCCTTGTCGTCGTGCAGCTTGTAGCCGGCCAGCGAGGACAGCTCGAGGAAGGGCGCGCCGGCATCGAGCAGCAGGTTGATGCGTTCGCGCGGCAGCAATTGGCCGCGCTTCTCGAACTTGGCCTTGGCTTCCTGCGCCTTGTCGAGCACCTTCTGCTCGACGTCGCGGAAGGCCGCGATGGCCGCCAGCATGGCGTCACGGTTCTGCGCGAAGGCTTCGCCATGCACATCGATTTCCGATTGGATCACGGGCATCGCCTTACTCCTGATCTTTCAGTACGTCGGGCACGTAGGCCCGGTGGAAACCGTTGTAGGACTCGCTGTTTTTCGCCTTGCCCAACGTCCAGGCACGGGTGCCCTGGCTGGCGGCGCCATCGATGCGGATGGTGTTGCCGCTGATGAAATTGGCGCCCGGGCTGAGCAGGAAGACGATGGCCGCGGCCACCTCGGACTCGCTGCCGATGCGTTGCAACGGCACGTGATCCTTGAGGTTGCGGATCATGTTCTTCATCGACTCGGGGTAGGTGTCCATGCCGCTGGAGGCGATCCAGCCCGGCGCTACGGCGTTGACCCGCACGCCGGCGTGGCCCCACTCGTAGGCGGCGGTCTTGGTGAAGTTCTCCATGCCGGCCCGCGCTGCCCCCGAATGGCCCATGCCGGGCATGCCGCCCCACATGTCGGCGAGCATGTTGACGATGCTGCCGCCGTGCTTGCTCATGCTCTGCAGGAAGACTTCCTTGGCTACCAGAAAGCCGCCCACCAGATTGGTGCGTACCACGGTCTCGAAGCCTTTCTGGTTGATGCCGATCAGCGGCGCGGGGAACTGGCCGCCAGCATTGTTCACAAGCTGGTGGATGCGCCCGCGTTCCTTGACCACCGCGCCGACCATGGCCTTCACGGCTTCTTCGTCACGGATGTCGCAGACCTGGAAGCTGGCGCTGCCGCTGTCCTCGAGAATCTCGGCGCAGGTCTTCTCCAGCTTTTCCTGCTTGCGCCCGACCAGCACCACATGGGCGCCCAGATGGGCCAGTTCGTGGGCCACGCAGCGGCCGATGCCGCTGCCACCACCGGTGACCAGGATGGTCTGTTCATTGAACAGGCCAGGTTTGAATACGGAGTCGTAGCTCATTGTTCTTGTTGTCCTGAGTGATTGCGGTGCGCGTGGCGCGCTACGAGACGGTTGCAGTGTTCAGGCTGTCGGCCAGTGCCTTGGGCACCGGCACCGGGAATTCCAGCAGTTGCTGGGCGAACGCCTTGCCCTGCGGGTCGATGCGCAAGCTGGCGACGCCGCCGCCACCCAGCGCGTTTTCCAGCAGGAAGTTGAGGCTGTGGCTGCCCGGCAAGTACCAGCGGCTGACGCGGCCTTGCTCGGCGTCCAGGGTATGCGCCATCCAGTTGGCCACGGCTTCGGGCGTCAGTGCAGCGGCTATCCACGCCAGGTATTCGGGCTTTCTGGCCATCACGCCGATGTTGCTGTGGTTGCCCTTGTCGCCGGAGCGAGCCACGGCTAGGCGGATCAGGGGGACGGCGGAGTCGGCTTCACCCAACGGTACGGGCAGGGCGGCTGGCGCACGAAGTTGGGCTGGGTTGAAGGCATCGATCTGGGGCAGGGCGACCGGCTGGCGCTCGCCGTCGATTTCGACGCTCAGGGCGCAGGCACTCTTGTCCACCAGGAAGCTGAACAGGCGGATCACCGGGTAGACGGTGGGGCGGCCACCGACGATGCCGGTCAGGCCCGGCGCCATGCCGGTGGCAGCCTGGGCGATCTCGCGGGAGAAGAGGATCAGCGCCTCTTTCTTGGCATGCCGTGCGGCGATCTTCACTACCACTTCGCGGCTGTATTTGCGGTGAGCATGGACGCCATAGGTGGCTTCGCTGCCGAGCAGCTCGACGCTGACTTCCTGGTAACGGCCCCAGCCGCGCTCGGCAAACATCTCTTCGGTCTTCTTGATGATCGCATCGCTGACCCGTTCGGCCTTGGCCACGGCATCGATACCGGCAAGCAGGAAGCTGGCGGTGCAGCGGAAACCGTCCGGGTGCGTGGCACTGACCTTGTACTGGTCGGTGGGCGGCAGGCCGCGTGCGCCCTGCAGCTGCACGCGGTTGTCGCCGACCTGGCTCAGCTCGACCTGGGTGAAGTCGCAGATCACGTCCGGCAGCAGATAAGCGCGCGGATCGCCGATCTCGTAGAGCATCTGTTCGCCAACGGTAAAAGGCGTGACCAAGCCGCCGGAACCATCCGGCTTGGTCACGACGAAACGGCCATCGTCCTCGACTTCGACGATGGGGAAGCCGATGTGCTCGTAATCCGGCACGTCGCGCCAGTCGGTGAAGTTGCCGCCGGTGCACTGCGCGCCGCACTCGATGATGTGCCCGGCCAGTGCGGCCTGGGCCAGCTTGTCGTAGTCGCTCCAGGCCCAGCCGAACTCGTGCACCAGGGCGGCGCTGACCACCGCGCTGTCGACCACGCGGCCGGTGATGACGATGTCGGCGCCCTGCTGCAGCGCGGCGACGATGCCCGGTGCGCCCAGGTAGGCGTTGACCGAAACGCAGAAGGGCGGCAATGCGGCGCCAGTGAACATCTCGCGAGTACCGGCCTTGACCAACTCGCCGAGCTTGGGTTGCAGGTTGTCGCCGTGCAGCACGGCGATCTTCAGGTTCACCCCGGCCTGCTCGCAGGCGGCGCTCAGGGCCGCAGCGCAGGCCATCGGGTTGACCCCGCCGGCATTACTGATGACGCGGGTTTGCTTCACCGCCAGCTCGCCCAGCAGCGGCGCGAGCACTTCGACGAAGTCACGGGCGTAGCCGTCGTCTGGCTTCTTCATGCGGGCGCCGGCCATGATCGACATGGTGATCTCGGCCAGGTAGTCGAACACCAGATAATCCAGTTCGGCGCCGCGAACCAGTTGAGCGGCAGCAGTGGAGGTGTCGCCCCAGAAAGCGGAGGCGCAGCCGATGCGTACGGTTTTGGTCATTGGAATTGGCCCGTCACACATTTGAGAAGGTGAGCCCACACTACCAAGCAAGCGCTTGGTTGAAAAGTGGCGAAAGACGACATTTCGGCCAAAAATGCGCCCAAGCGCTTGCTTGGTCAGCTGGCGCCGCATACATTTCATCAAGCAAGACAAGCACTTGCCGGCAGCATGAAGAATTAATCAGAACAATCGCCGAGCAGGGCAATCAGGGGAGAAGTCAGCGTGGACGAACACAGAGCTCAGGCCGTGATGCAGGAGCTGGTCGATAGCGGCCAGGTGACCGATCCGGAGAGCGCCCGGGGCAAGCTGTTGCAGATGGCTGCCCACCTGTTCCGTAGCAAGGGTTACGAGCGCACCACGGTGCGTGATCTGGCCGCCGCCATTGGCATTCAGTCGGGCAGCATCTTTCACCACTTCAAGAGCAAGGACGAGATTCTGCGCTCGGTGATGGAGGAAACCATCGTCTACAACACTGCACTGATGCGCTCCGCGCTGGCAGAGGCGCAAGGCACGCGCGAGCGCTTGCTGGCGCTGATCCGCTGCGAGTTGCAATCGATCATGGGCGGTACCGGCGAGGCCATGGCCGTGCTGGTATACGAATGGCGTTCCCTGTCGAACGATGGCCAGGCGCAGGTGCTGGCCTTGCGTGATACCTACGAGCAGATCTGGCTGGCGGTGCTGGGCGAGGCTCGCGATGCCGGTTATTTCAAAGGTGATCCTTTTATTCAACGGCGTTTTCTCACAGGAGCGCTGAGCTGGACCAACACCTGGTTCCGCTCGCAAGGGCCGATGAGCCTGAATCAACTGGCCGAGGAAGCGCTGTCATTGGTATGTAAGGACGCCTGAGCGATTTCGGCTAGGCTAGGAGCACCCGCCGGTTTTCGGCTCGAACACGGGCGCAGCGGTCTTCCCGCGTTGCGATCCGTGACGAGAGGTCGAGTTTGCGCGCATTAGCCTTTTGCCTGCTGTCCTGCCTGTTGCTGCTGCATGTGCCTGTCGCCGTTGCGGTCGAGGAGGTGCGTGTCGGCGGTTATCACTTCCCGCCTTACCTGGATAAACCTGACTCGCAGCACCCGCAAGGTCTGGTACCCGAGTTGCTGCAAGCGCTCAACGCGGTGCAGCAGCGGTATCGCTTCGTCCTGGTGCCGACCTCTGCAACCCGCCGTTACCGCGACCTGGAGAGCGGCCGCTTCGATCTGATGTTTTTCGAGTCCAGCCGTTGGGGGTGGCAGGGCACTTCATACCTGGCCTTGGGTTTGGATATCGATGATGCGGAAGTTTATGTCGCTGCGGCTGAGCCGGGGCGCGGCCAGGAGTATTTCGAGGACCTTAGCGACAAGCGCATGGCGCTCTATAACGGCTATCACTACGGCTTCGCCGGGTTCGATGCCGACCCTGACTACCTTGCGCGCACCTTCAACGCGGTGCTGACCTACTCCCACGACAGCAACGTGCGCATGCTGCTGGCGCGACGTGTCGATATAGCAGTGGTGACACGTTCATACTTGGAGCTGTTTCTGGAGCTACACCCGGAAATACTGCCTGAGCTTCTGGTATCCGAGCGCCTGGACCAGCTCTATCATCATCAGGTTCTGCTGCGGCCGAAGGGGGCTCTGAGCCCTGCAGAAGTGGCAGGATTGCTCAGTCAGTTACAAGCCAATGGCGAGCTATCCAGGCTACTTGGACGGTATCGTCTGACATTAGGCGGCAAAATGTCTGCGCAGTGAAAATCCATCTAGTCGGTCAGGAGAGACTGGAGTAGGCTGCACCACACTAGAAGAAGGATTTTTTGGGGATTTGACATGCGGCATTCGCGGCGCTGGGTTCATGAGTGTTGGGTTGCCTTGGGTCTATTGTTTGCCAGTTCTCTCTACGCTGCCGAGGTCGTCAAGGTCGGCGGTGCGCACTTCCCTCCGTACGTCATCAAATCCAACCTGCAAGAGTCGAGCGGCCTATTGCCGCAACTGCTCGACGCGCTCAATCAAGAACAGGCTGAATACCATTTCACCATGCTGCCCACGGCCATTGTGCGTCGCTTTAGCGACCTGCAACGAGGGCGTATCGACATGGCGATTTTCGAGAACCCGCAGTGGGGTTGGCAGGACATCGACGCCGAGGCCGTAGACATGGGGCTGGAAGACGCCGAGTTATTCGTCGCCAGAGTGGAAGAGCGGCGCGGCCAGGAGTACTTCGAGCAGCTCGAAGGCAAACGTCTGGCGCTCTACCGCGGTTATCACTACGGCTTTGCCCAGTTCAACAGTGACCCGGAGTTTCTTACCCGCACCTTCAATGCCAATCTCGGTCACTCTCACGACAGCAACCTGCTGATGGTGGTGCGCGGGCGTGCGGATGTCGCGTTGGTGACCCGCTCCAACCTTTACGACTTCGTTGAGCGTAATCGCGAGCATGCGCGCAAGCTGCTGATCTCGGAGGGGGTCGATCAGGTCTACCGTCATCACGCGATGATCCGTCCCGGCGCCCCGATAAGCCCTGAGCGCTTCGCCGCCTTGCTCGAGCGGCTACGGGTAAAAGGCGAATTGCAGCGCATATTTTCGCCTTACCGTATAGCTGTCATGCCAGTCGTAGCGGATAGCTCAACAGCATTAGATGCAGCAGATTGACTGCTGCGTGCAGGGCGATTGCCAAGCTAATGCGACCGCTGTAGTGAAAGGCCAGCCCATAACCCAGCCCTGCACAGGTCGCCACCACCGCAAATAGCGTGCTGAAGGGCAGGTGGGCTGCGCCGAAAAGACCCGCCGTCAACAGCAAACCAGGCCATATGCCCAGGCGCTTGATCAAGGCGTTTTGCAGCAGACCGCGAAAGAGCAACTCTTCCGCCAGCACCGCTATGCCGAGATTGACCGCCAGCCACAGCAGCAGGCCCTGTGGCCATTTCGGTTGCCAGGCGACCAGGCCCAGCGCCATGGCCAGTAGCGGCACCAGCAGCAAGGTGGCGATGCACGCCAGCCAGGCATTTTTCAGCGAGTTCACGGGGCTGCGTGGTTGCCCTAGCCACCAGGCGAGCAGGGCGGTTCCCAGCAACAGTTTGTCCCAGGACAAGCGCAGCGCGTAGGGCGCGGCGTCCGGGCTGAGGAGGCGCGGTTGCCACAACTGCCAGGGGCGGAAACCGGGTATGAGATGCGCCGCCAGGGCGACTCCACCGAGCAGGATCAAAGGCAGCCATAGCCAGTTTGGCAGGCGCGGTTGTCCGGCCAGCAAGACGATAACGAACACGCTGCCCAACAGCAGGCCGACGGGCTCGATGAAGCCCAGGCCAGCGCCCAGAGCGAGGGTAAGAGCGGGGAACAGCAGGCGCAGATGCAGAGGCATGGCACCTTCTCCTGAGAAGGCGCGCAGTCTAGCAGGCAGTCGAAAAACCACCTCGGCTTTGGCTTCTTGCGCTGAGAGGGCGCGGAGAGTGGGGGCGCTTAGCGTTGACGCTCGCGTGCGTCCTTGGCCTCTTGCTCGACGGCGCGTTTACGCATGCGTTCGAGCTGGTCTTCGCTCAGACGCATCTTTTTGGCGCTGCTGCGCAGCACCAGCAAACTACCAATCACCGAGCCGAACACCAGGACCAGCAGCAGCCAGACGTACCAAGGCATGATGACTCCTCACAAGGGACTAGAGTCGTCACCATAACCCGCGGGCCGAGACTTGTCAGTCTGCCTGTACTGCGACTGCCTGCATGCTGCTGTCGTCCTTGAGCTTCACGCCGCTTAGTTGCAGGCGCAATGCCTGACGCGCCAGGTAGTCGAGCTTGTGTGCTGCCAGTTCGTAGGGCAGGCCTTCAGGTCGCACATTGGAGATACAGTTACGGGCGCTGTCCAGACAGCCCACGCGCGGGGCGTAGGTCAGGTACAGGCCGAGGCTGTCCGGCGAGGTCAGCCCAGGGCGCTCACCGATCATGACGATCACCAGACGTGCGCGCAGGGCTTCACCGATGCCGTCGCCAATCGCCACGCGCCCCTGTTCGGCCAGCACCACCGGGGTGTTGGCCCAATCGGTATCAAAACGCTCGCGCAGGGCTTGCAACAGCGGCAGGGCATGGCGCTGGACGGCAACGGCCGACAAACCGTCGGCGAGGACGATGGCGATTTCAGGAGCCGGCAGTTCGTGCTGCAGTTGCACCTGGCAGTCGCCGTGCAAGTGGCGGCCGTGATCCGGGCGCAGCAGGTAGGTCTGCCGGTCTTCGGCGTTGCTGCGTACTTTCAAGGTGCGAAAGCCCGCCGCATGCAACTGGTGCTTGAGTTCGCTGAAGTCCAGCGGACGATGCACCGCATCGCGCGCCTGGGCATGGGCCAGGCCGAACTTCAGCACCTCGCGGGTGGGTAGGCTGCAGCCGACGCGGCCGAGCGCGATACGGGCCGAGGTATGCGTGCGCAATTCGTCCCAGGGGTTGTGCTGGATCAAGTCGATCTGTTTCATCAGGCCGCTCCGGAAATCTGTGGCAACTGCTTGAGCAGATGATGGCCGCTACCGATCTCACGCAGGCGGCCGCTGGGTTCGGTAATGGCCATGCGCGCCAGCCAGGCGTCGAATTCCGGCGCGCGTTTCAGGCCCAGCACATTGCGCAGGTAAAGCGCGTCGTGGAACGAGGTGCTCTGGTAGTTGAGCATGATGTCGTCGGCACCCGGGATGCCCATGATGAAGTTGATACCGGCCGCACCAAGCAGGGTAAGCAGGCTGTCCATGTCGTCCTGATCGGCTTCTGCATGGTTGGTGTAGCAGACGTCGCAGCCCATCGGCAGGCCAAGTAGCTTGGCGCAGAAATGGTCTTCCAGGCCCGCGCGGATGATCTGCTTGCCGTCGTAGAGGTATTCCGGGCCGATGAAGCCGACCACGGTATTGACCAGCAGTGGACGGAATTCACGAGCGACGGCATAGGCGCGGACCTCGCAGGTCTGCTGGTCGACGCCATGGTGGCCGCCGGCCGACAGCGCGCTGCCCTGACCGGTTTCGAAATACATGACGTTGTCGCCCAGGGTGCCGCGCCCGAGTGACAGCGCGGCCTCGTGGGCCTCGCGCAGGATCGCCAGGGACACGCCAAAACCGGCGTTGGTGGCCTCGGTGCCGGCGATGGACTGAAACACCAGATCGATCGGCGCACCGGCCTCGATGGCTTGGATCTGTGTGGTGACGTGGGTCAGCACGCAGCTCTGCATGGGGATTTCGAAGTGCTGGCGCACCTCGTCCATCATCTGCCACAGGCGCATCAGTGTCGGCAGCGAATCGCTGGCCGGGTTGATACCGACCGTGGCATCGCCGGAGCCATAGAGCAGACCGTCGAGCATGCTGGCAGCGATACCGCGCACATCGTCGGTAGGGTGGTTGGGTTGCAGGCGCACGGCCAGATGGCCGGGCAGGCCCAAGGTATTGCGAAAACGAGTGATCACCTGGCATTTGCGCGCTACCAGAATCAGATCCTGATTGCGCATCAGTTTGCTCACCGCGGCGACCATCTCTGGTGTCAGTCCAGCGGCCACTGCCGCCAGGCGCGCGCTGTCGGTTTTTTCCAGTAGCAGCCAGTCGCGCAGATCACCCACGGTCAGGTGGCTGATCGGGGCGAAGGCCGCGGCGTCATGGCGGTCGATGATCAGCCGGGTGACTTCGTCGTCTTCGTAAGGAATCAGCGCCTCGTCGAGGAAGCGCTTGAGCGGCACCTCAGCCAGTGCCAGCTTGGCCGCCATGCGTTCTTCGTAGGTAGCAGCAGCCAGCCCCGCCAGGTAGTCGCCGGAGCGCGCCGGGCTGGCCTTGGCCAGCAGCGTCTTGAGGTCGGCGAAGTGGTAGACCAGGCTGCCGATGGTGGTTTGATAAGGCATGGCTGCAACCCATTGCAGAGAGGATGTGCTTACCGTGCAGTGCTCATGCCAGAGGCCTGAGCGCTGACCATCCGCCGCCTGCACCTGGATGCCGGTCGGATCGGACGAATGAAAAAGGTGCAGTGGCAGTGTGGGTGCACCGCTCTGGCGCGCAGTCGCGCGATGCCTGTTACATGATGGCAACCACAATTCGAATGCTGAATTTCCGATGGCAGGAGGTAGTTGGCAGCTGGATGGCCACTAGACCGGTTTTCATTCGGGCTGCCGCTCTGCATGCGAGAGGGGCTTTAACCGCGACCAGCGCCAGGATGCTTTGCGCTACAATGCGCGGCGTTTTTATCCTGTTCGAGACTCGCCCATGCCCGCCTGCCAAACCCCGATCATCGTCGCCCTCGACTTTCCCAGCCGTGATGCCGCTCTGGCGCTGGCCGACCAGCTCGATCCGGCGCTGTGCCGGGTCAAGGTCGGCAAGGAATTGTTCACTCGCAGTGGTCCGCAAGTGGTTGAGGCGTTGCGGGCCAAGGGTTTCGAGCTGTTCCTCGATCTGAAATTCCACGATATCCCCAACACCACGGCGATGGCGGTCAAGGCTGCAGCGGAGTTGGGCGTGTGGATGGTCAATGTGCACTGTTCCGGCGGTCTGCGCATGATGGCGGCCTGCCGTAACGAACTGGACAAGCTCGCTGGCGCCAAGCCGCTGCTGATCGGCGTGACGGTGCTGACCAGCATGGAGCAGCAGGACCTGGCCGGCATCGGCCTGGATGTGCCGCCGCAGGAGCAGGTACTGCGCCTGGCCGGCCTGGCTGCTGAAGCCGGGCTCGATGGTCTGGTCTGCTCGGCGCAGGAAGCGCAGGCATTGAAGGTCGCGCAGCCGCGCTTGCAACTGGTGACGCCGGGCATTCGTCCTGCTGGCAGCAATGCCGATGACCAAAAGCGCATCCTCACCCCACGCCAGGCGCTGGATGCTGGCTCCGATTACCTGGTGATCGGCCGCCCGATCAGCCAGGCTGCCGATCCGGCGCAGGCGCTGGCGGCTGTGGTTGCCGAACTGCAAGGCTGAGCCCTGTAGCCCGGATGAAGTCCGGGGCGGTCTGGCACGTAGTCCGATCTGTCCCGGATTTCATCCGGGCTATCCGCTGCTCGCGATAACGCGCTGCTGGAGTCGTCATCAGCGCCCTGCATGACCCACCACTCCAGAGTCTGATAGTGCTGCTCTGCGCGCGGCCGGCTGGCTAGACTCCTCGCCAATTCAACAAGAATCGCTGCGAGGAAGCAGACATGAGCATGACGTTCTCCGGCCAGGTCGCCCTGGTCACCGGCGGTGCCGCCGGTATTGGCCGTGCCACCGCCCAGGCTTTCGCTGCCGAAGGGCTCAAGGTGGTGGTTTCCGATGTCGACGTGAGCGGTGGTGAAGGTACCGTCGAGCTGATTCGTGCGGCCGGTGACGAGGCCTGCTTCGTGCGTTGCGACGTGACCTGCGATGCCGAGGTCAAGGCACTGATGGACGCCACCATGGCGCAGTACGGCCGCCTGGACTACGCCTTCAACAACGCCGGCATCGAGATCGAACAGGGCAAACTGGCCGACGGCAACGAAGCCGAGTTCGACGCCATCATGGGCGTCAACGTCAAGGGCGTATGGCTGTGCATGAAGCACCAGATCCCCTTGCTGCTGGCCCAGGGCGGCGGCGCCATCGTCAATACCGCTTCGGTGGCCGGTCTGGGTGCCGCACCGAAGATGAGCATCTATGCCGCCTCCAAGCATGCGGTGATCGGCCTGACCAAATCCGCTGCGATCGAGTACGCCAAGAAGAAGCTGCGGGTAAACGCGGTATGCCCAGCGGTGATCGACACCGATATGTTCCGCCGCGCCTACGAAGCCGACCCGAAGAAGGCCGAGTTCGCCGCCGCCATGCACCCGGTCGGGCGTATCGGCAAGGTCGAGGAGATCGCGGCTGCCGTGCTCTATCTGTGCAGCGACCACGCCGCGTTCACCACTGGCCAGGCGTTGGCTGTGGATGGTGGCGCCACGGCGATATAAAGGCTCTAGCCCGGTCGTCTGCACGTCGGCTAAGGTTGGCTCGCAGGGCCACTGCCAGCAGTGGCCCTGACTCAGCACAATCCTGCCAGGTTCAACTGGAGCGATAACAATAATGACCGCCGATCCCTTGCTGACGTTTTTCCTTCCCGCTGCGCTGGGCATCATCATGCTCGGGCTTGGCCTGTCACTGAGCCTGGCCGACTTCGCCCGCGTGGCCAAATTCCCCAAACCGGTATTGATCGGTCTGGCTTGCCAACTGCTGTTGCTGCCGCTGGCGTGCTTCTTCCTGGCCAAGGCCTTCGGCCTGGCGCCGGCGCTGGCCGTCGGCTTGATGCTACTGGCGGCCTCGCCGGGCGGCACCACGGCCAACCTCTACAGCCACCTGGCCCATGGCGACGTGGCATTGAACATCACTCTCACCGCGGTCAATTCGGTGATCGCGATTCTGACCATGCCGCTGATCGTCAACCTGTCGCTGGCTTACTTCATGTCCGCCGATCAGGCCATCCCGCTGCAGTTCGCCAAGGTGGTGCAGGTGTTCGTCATCGTCCTCGGGCCGGTGGCCATCGGCATGTGGCTGCGCAGTCGTTTCCCCGGCTTCGCCGAGCGTATGCAGAAACCGGTGAAGATCGTTTCGGCACTGTTCCTGCTGTTGATCATCCTGCTGGCGGTGGCCAAGGACTGGCGCACCTTTGTCGATTACGCGCCTGCGGTCGGCGGTGCGGCGCTGGCCTTCAACCTGCTGAGCATGGCGGTGGGGTACTGCGTGCCGCGCCTGCTCAAGCTCAATCTGCGTCAGGCGATTGCCATCGCCATGGAGATCGGCATCCACAACGGCACCCTGGCCATCACCCTGGCACTCAGCCCGGCGCTGCTGAACAACCCGACCATGGCGATTCCGGCGGCCATCTACAGCCTGATCATGTTCGTTACCGCAGCGCTGTTCGGGCTGTGGGTCAACCGTATGCACGGCGCCGAGCTGGCTCACGAAACGGTGGCTGAACAGTAGGGTGCGCCATGCGCACCGCTTGAACACGCTGTTATCCAGTGGTGCGCACGGCGCACCCTACCGCTCGTAGCCCGGATTGCATCGGAGTTAGCGCTTGCCCCAGTTGAGCACGGCCAGCGTCAGCAGGCCGGCGACGATACCCCAGAACGCTGAACCGACGCCCGCCAGGGTCATGCCCGAGGCGGTGACCAGAAAGGTGATCAGCGCCGCTTCGCGCTCGTTGGGCTCGCTCATGGCCTGGGTCAGACCGCCGATGATCGAGGCGAACAGTGCCAGCGCGGCGATGGAGAGGATTAACGCCGCCGGCAGCGCCGCGAACAGCGAGGCCAGGGTGGCGCCGAAGATGCCGGCAATGGCATAGAACACCCCACACCAGACCGCTGCGGTGTAGCGCTTGCGCGGATCTTCATGGGCTTCCGGTCCGGCGCAGATGGCGGCACTGATGGCGGCCATATGAATGCCATGGCTGCCGAATGGGGCCATCAGGATCGACACCAGGCCAGTGCTGGTCAGCAGTGGTGAGGCTGGCACGTCATAGCCATTGGCGCGCAGCACGGCCATGCCCGGCAGGTTCTGCGAGGCCATGGCGACGATGAACAGCGGAATGCCGATGCTGATGGCTGCGGCCAGCGAGAAACTCGGCGTGGTCCATTCCGGCGTGGCCAGCTGCAACTGGAAGTTCGTGAAGTCCAGCAGGCCGAAGACTGCTGCCAGCACGCTGCCGACGATCAGCGCGGAGAGCACCGAGTAACGCGGCCACAGGCGCTTGCCCAGCAGATAGGCGAGCAGCATGGCCACCACCAGGATGGGCTGCTGCTCGGCGGCCACGCAGATTTCCAGGCCGATCTTGAACAGCACACCGGCCAGCAGGGCGGCGGCGATGGAGCCGGGGATGCGGCGCATCAGGCGGTCGAAGGTGCCGGTCAGGCCGATCAGCACGATCAGCCCCGAGGCCAGGATGTAGGCGCCAATGGCCTCACCGTAGGACACCTGCGGCAGGCTGGTGATCAGCAGCGCAGCGCCGGGAGTGGACCAGGCGATCATCACCGGCGCGCGATAACGCAGCGAGAGCACGATGCAGCACAACGCCATGCCGATGGACAGCGCCCAGATCCACGAGGAAATCTGCCCGGCGGTTAGGCCGGCAGCCTGGCCGGCCTGGAACATCAGCACCAGGGAGCTGGTGTAGCCGGTAAGCATGGCGATGAAGCCAGCGACCACGGCCGAGGTGGAGGTGTCCGCCAGGGGGCGCAGGCGAGTAGGGGCGGCGTCTTGCATCAGAACATTCCAGTGTCGACGATGATGGGATACAGCGAGGCGACCAACAGCAGCGCCATGCCGATATTGAAGGCGCGCAACGCACGCGGGTTGTCCAGCCACTTGCGCAGCATGCTGCCGGCGACGGTCCACAAACCTACGCTTGGGCAGTTGACCAAGGCAAACAGGGCCGCGATCAGCAGCACGTTGCTGAAGAAACCATCCTGCGGCGTGTAGGTGGTGATGGCGCCAATGGCCATGATCCACGCCTTGGGATTGACCCACTGAAAGGCCGCCGCCTGCAGGAAGGTGAACGGCTTCGCTTCAGGGTTCTCGCGGCTCTGCGGTGCGCCGGACTGGGCGATCTTCCAGGCCAAGTAGAGCAGATACGCGGCGCCGAGATAGCGCAGTACGTCATGCAGTACCGGCAGGCGTTGGAACACCTGGCCGAGCCCCAGGCCCACGGCAGCCACCAGCAGCATGAAGCCCAGGCTGATGCCGAGCATGTGCGGAATGCTGCGGCGCACGCCGAAGTTCACCCCGGAGGCGAGCAGCATCATGTTGTTGGGCCCTGGCGTTACCGAGGTGACGAAGGCGAATGCGATGAAGGCGAGCAGCAGTTCGGTGGACATGGTCGTTCTCCGGTGACTGGCAAAGCCTATTGCGCGGCTGTCACGCCGTCGCGGTACAGCCACTGGTGGGTTGAACCGTACAGTCTGGTCAAGCGCATCGTGGATGGTTAGCCTTGATCTTTTGCAGACAAGGAAGCCTCATGCAGCCGGACAACCCCTACAGTGCCCCGCAGGTCGAACTGATCGATGACCAGCCGGTGCGGCAGCTCCCGGGCTGGAGTGTGCGTCAGTTACAGGTGCTTGGCTGGTTGGCGCTGATGTCTGCGCTGGGCAGTGCGCTGATGCTGTGCGTTATTTTCGCTAGCAGTTGGCTGGGCCAGGCAGAGCTGGAGCAGGTCGAGCGCTATACCCGCTGGCTGGGACTGTTGCTGATGTTGTTGGGCAACTACTTGTTGATCCGCCTCAAGAGCTTCATCGAGCAGCGTTTTGCTGCGCCGGGGCTGAGCTGGCCGGTCTGGATCATCGTTGCGCTGGCCCTGGTCAGTGGGGTGATGGACTTCATGGTTGGGGATCAACTGTTCAAGGCACTTAGCGTGCTGACCATCGCCTACCTGGGCCTGATGGTACTCATGGGGCTCGGCATTACCTGGTTCGGTATTCTCCTGCTCAAGGTGAGGCTGGCGTACGCCTCTCTGCGGGTCATGGCCTGGCTGTCCATCGCCAGCGGTGTGATGTTCGCCAGTGTGCTGTTTTTGCCGCTGGCTATAGTGCCGGCACTGGCGGTTTGCGTGGCGCAGGGGCTGGTGTTCTTCAGAGGGGCTGCCGAATTGCAGGGGGCTGCGAGTTAGCAAGGCCCAAAACGACAGGAGCCGCCCATCGGGCGGCTCTTGTTTTTCAGCCGATCACCACTTGTAGTCGAGGCTGGCCGTGACCCGGCGTGGGTCGCCGGCATAGCAGTAGAAGCCATCGCAGGTGGCCAGGTATTCCTTGTCGAACAGGTTGTTGGCGTTGAGCGACACGCTGGCGCCACGCAGGCTGGCGTCGATCTGGCCAAGGTCGTAGCGCACCGCCGCGTCGTAGACGGTATAGGCGCTGCTGTGTCCGTCGGAAGGATCACGGACGAAGCCCATGCTACCGACAGAGATGTTGTCGGTGGAACCGACGAAGCGGGCGCCAAAGCCGACGCCGAAGCCCGCCAGCACACCCTGACTCCAATCGTAGTCGGCCCAGATCGAGGCCTGATGCTCGGGGATCAGTGGCAGTGCGCGGTTCTTGTCGCGTGGATCACCGACCTTGGTCATCTTGCTGTTGGTGTAGCTGTAGGAGGCGGTCAGGCTGAGGTTCTCGGTGATATTACCGGTGGCTTCCAGCTCCAGGCCGCGTACTTCCACCTCGCTGACCGGCTCGGTGGCGCCGGCGATGTTGGTGGTCACGATGTTCTGCCGCGTGAGGTCATAGACCGCGGCGGTGAACAGCATGTCGCTACCCGGCGGTTGATACTTGATGCCCAGTTCGTACTGCTTGCCGGTGCTGGGTTTGAACGCCGCGCCGCCGTTGCCGCCCGCTTCGGCCTGGAAGGATTCGGCGTAGGACACATAGGGCGTGAAGCCGGAGTCGAACACATAGCTCAGCGCCGCATTGCCGCTGAATTGGCTGTCGCGACGGCTGTCCTTGGCATCGTTGGCGTTGTGGAACACCGAATCGGTGTCCAGACGGTCCCATCGGCCACCGAGGGTCACGCGCCAGTTGTCCAGCGACATTTGGTCCTGAAGGTAAAGGCCTGTGTTACGACGCTTCTGGTTGTAGTCCTGGTAAGCCGTGTAGCTGACGCCGCTGAAGTCCTGGCCGTAGATCGGGCGAATGATGTTGCTGCTGGGAGCAGAGCCGTACAACCAGCGGTAATCGGTATCCACGCGCAGGTAGTCGAGGCCCAGCAGCAGGGTGTGGCCGATGGCGCCAGTGTTGAAGTCCGCCTGGAAATTGTTGTCCACGGCGAAATGGCTGATGTTTTCGTCGTAGACGTTGGCGCCGCGTGCGACCGTACCGTCGTCAGCCACGGCGGTTGCCCAGCCCCCGGCCGTGATGATCTGGTTATCCAGTTCGAGCTTGCTGTAGCGCAGGTTCTGGTTGAACTGCCAGGTGTCGTTGATGCGGTGCTCGAAGGCGTAGCCCAGTGCGTAGAAGGTCTTGTCGTAGAACTCCCAGTCCGGGTCGCCGAGGTTCTTGTGGTAGTCGACCTTGCCGGCCGGGGTGCTCAGCTTGGTACCTTGCAGCGGCAGGAACTGGCTGGTGCCGCCGGTATCGTCACGGTTGAACTGACCGAGGAAGGTGAGCTTGGTGGTGTCAGCGATATTCCAGGTCAGGCTGGGCGCGAGGTTGAAGCGCTGGTCGTCGATATGCTCGACGGTGGTGCCGCTGTCCCGACCAGTACCGCTGAAGCGATAGAGGAAGCGGCCGTCGTCATCGATCTTGCCGGTGCTGTCGAAGCTGATCTGCTTGTGGTTGTAGTTGCCGACCTGAACCTGCACTTCATGGCTGCTTTCAGCCTGTGGGCGGCGGCTGACGGCGTCCACCAGACCGCCTGGTGGGGTCTGGCCATACACCGCCGAGGCCGGGCCGCGCAGCACGGCGACGCGCTCCAGATTCCAGGTTTCCAGCTTGGCCATGGTGTAGCTGCCCTTGGGCAGCGGCAGGCCGTCGAGCATCTGGATCGGTTCGAAGCCGCGGATCTTCATCCAGTCGGCGCGGCTGTCGCTGCCGTAGCTGCTGGCGATGACGCCCGGCATGTAGCGCACGGCATCATCGAGGTTCTGCACCTTGCGGTCCTGCATCTGCTCGCGGGTGGCGACGGAGATCGAGCGTGGGGTTTCCAGCAGCGGCGTGTCGGTCTTGGTGCCGGTCGCGGTGCGGTTGGCCAGGTAACCACGGGTTGGGCCCCAGGCGGTCTCGGCGGCCTGTTCGCTGGCGGTCACGGTGACGTCCGGCAGTGCCATTGCCGCTTCTGCGGCGGGGGCCAGGCTGTAGGCGCCGCCATTGCCGCTTTGCAACTGCAGGCCGGTGCCACGCAGCGCCTGATTGAGGGCTTCGATGGCTTCGTAGTCGCCGTTGACCGGTGCCGAGCTTTTGCCCGCGGTCAGGGCCGGGTCGATGCTCAGGGTCACGCCGGCCTGGCTGGCGATCTGGTTGAGTGTGGTCGCCAGAGGGCCGGCGGGCAGTTGGTAAACCTCAGCGTGGGCCAGCCCGGCATGCCCGGCGAAGGCGATGGTCAGGGCCAGCAGCGTGTGGCGGAACGGGGCAGGGCGGAAGGACATTGCGAACGTCTCCTAAGAGTTAATGTATCTCAATGCCCTTTTGCCGAAGCAGGAAGGAAAAGTGACAGGGGCTGGGAAAATTATTTTTCCGCCGGTACCACGCGGGTCCACCAGGGGCTCAGTTGCTCGGTGCGCACCGGCAAGCTCAGTGCGACAGCGGCCAGTGCCTTGTCGCTGTCGTGCAATGGGAAGCTGCCGCTGATGCGCAGATCGGCCAGGCTCGGATCGAGGCTCAGGTAACCGCTGCGGTATTCGCCGAGCTGATCGATCAGGCGCTGCAGGGGCAGGTTGTCCGCCACCAGCATGCCGCGGCTCCAGGCGTCGGCGCCGATGGGGGCAGGGTGGCTTGCGCTGAGGTGCTGGCTGTCCATGCGCACCTGTTCGCCGCTGTGGATGATGCGTTCCTGTGAACCGGCCAGCGGCCTGGCGGCGACTGCCGACTGCAACACGATCAGCTCGGTCGCGGCGCCTTCACGCCGTACCAGAAAGCGCGTACCCAGCGCACGCAAGCGTCCCTGCTCTGTCTCGACGATGAAGGGGCGGGTATCGCCCTTGGCGGTCTGAATCAGAATTTCGCCGCTGTGCAGGTGCAGGCGCCGTTCGTTTTCGTCGAATTCGATATCCAGCGCACTACGGCTGTTGAGGCGTACCTGGCTGCGGTCGGCGAGCAGCAGGTCGCGCTGTTCTCCACTGGCGGTATGGTAGCCGGCGAGGTAATCGCCAAGCGGGCGCTGCTGAGCCAGCAATACCAGCGTTATGCCCGTGGCCAGCAGCAGACCCAGGGCGCTACTGCCGAGGCGCCGACGGCTGGCGCTACTTTGCAACAAGGCGCGCCGTGCCATTGGTGTGTTGGCAGATGCGAGCTGCTGGTCGATACCGCCCAGGCGTTGCCAGACCAGACCATGCTCCGGGTGAGCGGCCAGCCAGTCGGCGAAGTCATGACGTTGCTGCTCGCTGGCTTCGCCCGAGTCCAGGCACAGCTGCCAGGCGATGGCCTCATCGAGCACACGAGCCGAGACCTGGCTCATTGCGGCGCTCCGTAAAGCGCGACGTAGCACTGGCGCAGGCCCTGGGCGAGGTACTGACGCACGCGCGACGGCGACACGCCAAGCCGCTCGGCGATCTCGGCGTGGCCGAGGCCATCCAGGCGGTTATAGAGAAACGCTGCGCGTGCCTTGCTCGATAGCTGGCCGAGCAAGCGGTCAATTTCGGTCAGTTGCTCCAATGCCAGGGCCTGTTCTTCCGGGCTGAGTTGCACCGCTTCAGGAGCCTGCGCGAGCGCTTCCAGGTAGGCGCGCTCCAGCGCGTTGCGGCGGAACTGGTCGACCAGCAATCCCTTGGCGATGGTGGTGAGCAGGGCTCTGGGTTCGCGTGGGCTATGCAGGTCAGCGCGACCGAGCAGGCGGACGAAGGTGTCCTGGCTCAGGTCTTCGGCGCGCTGCGCGCAATTCAGGCTTTTGCGCAGCCAGCCGAACAGCCAATCACGGTGATCGCGATAAAGCAGACCGACCAGCTGTTGGTTGCTGGAATCCTGAACCGACACGCGCACCTCGCGAGATCTAAGTTAAGGTGATAATGATTCGCATATGATTGCAGAGGTCGTGTCAGGGTGCAATCACGCGTTGGCGCGGCATGACCGGTGGTGCGGGGGAATGGAAAGGCAGGCTGAATCGGTAGGAGCGAGCTCTGCTCGCGAACAAGAGGGTTCGTGAGCAGAGCTCGCTCCTACGGGGGGCTTGTGACGACGATGCTCAGGTGCGTTCCTGGCGGCTGCGTGCCAGGGCGTGATTGACGGCCAGCCAGCCTTGCACGGCCTCTTCGCCCATCTCGCTGAATACGCGTTGCAGCAGGCGCGCCTGCTCGCGGCGCAGTGCCTGTTCCAGCTTGGCGCCCTCGGCAGTGAAACCCAGCACACGCTTGCGCTTGTCGTCCGCGGCAGCTTCGCTCTGCACCAGGTCCATCTCGATCAACTGGCGCAACGGCATGTTCAGCGCCTGTTTGCTCACCCCCAGGTAACCCAGCAGCTCGGTCATGTTCAGGCCTGGGTACTTGGCGATGAAGAACAGAATGCGGTGGTGCACGCGTGACAACCCGCGCTTGGCCAGCATTTCGTCCGGCTTGGCGGTGAAAGCCTGATAGCCGAAGAAGAAAGCCTCCATGGCGGCCTGCTGAGCTGCGCCGTTCTTGATCACCTGCGCGCCGTGACGGCCGGCCTGCGTGCCCTCGGCGGGCGACGTCAAAAATTTCTCGGAGAAATTTTTTAGGTCAGTCATATTGACGTATCTCTGCTTGGCGGCGTAGTTTCGGTCAAGCAGTTTGACTTAATTCCAATAACTTTTGCACCCCAGGACATCCCATGGCCTTCTCCGAACGCATCGCCCGCCTGAAAAGCTCCCTGATTCGTGAAATTCTTGCCGCGGCGCAGCGTCCGGAAGTGATGTCGTTCGCTGGCGGTCTGCCGGCCGAACCGATGCTGCCGAAGGTGGACTGGGCCGAGATGCCAGCGAGCATGGGTCAGTACGGCATGAGCGAAGGCGAGCCAGCCTTGCGTGAAGCCATCGCCGCCGAAGCGCGTGCGCTGGGCGTGCCTTGCGATGCCAGCCAGGTGCTGATCGTCAGCGGCTCGCAGCAGACACTGGACCTGGCCTCCAAGCTGTTCATCGATCCGGGCACCGAAGTGCTGCTCGAAGCGCCGACCTACCTGGCGGCCCTGCAGGCTTTTCAGCTGTTCGGCGCCGACTGCATCAGCGTGCCGCAGGAGGCTGACGGTCCTGAGCTGGCCGCACTGCGCCAACGCCTGGAGAACCACAAGCCGGCCTTCGCCTACCTGATCCCGACTTTCCAGAATCCGTCCGGCACCCGTTACAGCGAAGCCAAGCGTGAAGCCGTGGCGGCCCTGCTCGACGAGTTCGGCGTGACCCTGATCGAGGACGAGCCGTACCGCGAGCTGGTGTTCGATGCCGGCAGCGCCACGCCCATCGTCAGCCGCTTGAAACAGGCCAGCTGGATCTACACCGGTACCGTGTCCAAGACGCTGCTGCCGGGCTTGCGTGTCGGTTACCTGATCGCCACCAAGGACCTGTATCCGCATCTGCTGCGCCTGAAGCAGTCGGCTGACCTGCACACCAACCGTATCGGTCAGTGGCAGGCGCTGCAGTGGTTGGGCAGCGATCAGTACCGCGGTCACCTGGCCGAGTTGCGCGATTTCTATCGTATTCGCCGTGACGCCATGCAGGCGCAGTTGCTGGAGCATTTCGGCGACCTGGCCGATTGGGAAATTCCGCAGGGCGGTCTGTTCTTCTGGCTGACCCTGAAGCAGCCGCTCGATACCCGCACGCTGCTCGACGCGGCGCTGGCGCAGAACGTCGCCTTCATGCCGGGCGAGCCGTTCTTCATCGACCCGGATGCCAACCCAGGTCACCTACGACTGAACTTCAGCCACGTGGCGCCGGAGCGTCTGGGCGAAGGGCTGCGCCGGCTGGCGGCGGTGATTCGTGATGCGCAGGGCGCAGCTGCGGTTTGATTTTGAGGCGGCGAGCTTGCCGCGAGGATTGATAGGGAGGGCAACGCGATGTTCAAGGTCTACGGCGATTACCGTTCGGGCAACTGCTACAAGGTCAAGCTGATGCTGCATCTGCTGGGCAAGGAGTACCAGTGGATTGACGTCGATATCCTCAAGGGCGAAACGCAGAGCGAAGCCTTCCTGGCCAAGAACCCCAACGGCAAGATTCCTGTGCTGGAGCTGGAGGACGGCACCTGCCTGTGGGAGTCCAACGCCATCCTCAACTTCCTCGCCGATGGCAGCGAGTTCCTGCCGACCGAACCGCGCTTGCGCACCCAGGTGCTGCAGTGGCAGTTCTTCGAGCAATACAGTCACGAGCCGTATGTCGCGGTGGCGCGGTTCATCCAGCTTTACCAGGGGATGCCCGAAGAGCGCCGCGAGGAGCACGAGCGCTGCCTGAAGCTCGGTTACAAGGCCCTGAAAGTAATGGAGAGGCAGCTCGAGCGCACGCCTTATCTGGTCGGTGAGCAGTATTCCATCGCCGATATCGCCCTGTATGCCTACACCCACGTGGCCGACGAAGGTGGCTTCAGCCTAGAGGCTTTCCCCGCGGTTCGCGCCTGGCTCGATCGTGTCGCCAGTCACCCACGCCACGTGACCATGCTCGGCTGATCACCGCTCGGCGGTGGCCTGCGTCCTTGGGGCGCAGCGCTGCCGCCAGAGCAATGGGCTCAGCCCGGTTTCGCGGCGGAAGGTGCGGGTGAAATGCGACTGGTCGCAGAAACCATGAGCGTGGGCGATCTGCGTCAAAGGTTGGTCGGTGGCCAGCATCATCGCCCTGGCTGCCTCGATGCGTTTGCGTGCCACATAGGCCAGCGGCGTGATGCCGAAGGTCTGTTTGAACACATGAGAGAAATGACTGCTGCTCAGGTTGAGCTGAGCGGCCAGGTCGCAGGTGCGAATGGCAGCGGCCAGGTTGTCGCTGATGTACTGATCCAAACGTCGCGTCTGCCAGCGTGTCAGTCCGTTCGCGCAATGACCAATGCCGCACTGCTTGTTGGCGTTGACCTGGCGTAGCAGTGCCATGGCCTGCTCGACCTGCAGGTAGGCGTTTTGCGTGTCCACCAGCAACTGCGTTTCAGCCTCAGCGAGCAAGGCTGCGATACGGTCCAGTAGCTGAGGGTCGTGCCCGGCCTGGTGCAGGCAGGGCGCAGTGGCCTGAAATTCGCCGAATGAGCCCATCGCGAAGCCTCCTTGTCTGAACAGTGGCACAGCATGCGCGGCGTCTTTGGCGGCGCACAGCTCACAAGGAAGGGACGGGTGACAACACTAAAGTGGTGTGCCGATCTCCAGCACGCCACGTTGCACGGCGATGGCCACGGCGTGGGTGCGATTGTTGGCGCCGAGCTTGTCCATGATCAGGCGCATATGGCCTTTGACCGTGTCTTCGGTGATGCGCAGTTGCAGGGCGATATCGCGGTTGGAATAACCCAGGGCGGCGGCCTGCAGGACTTCCACTTCGCGCGGGCTGAGGCACTGTTGGCCGATATGCTGGGCCAGGTCGGCGGCGATTTCCGGTGGGATATGGCGTTTACCGGCGGCCAGGGTGCGGATGGTTTCCACCAACTCCTTGCGCAGGCTGCTTTTCAACAGGTAGGCCTGCGCACCCGCCTGGATGGCATGCAGGGCCCGCACGTCGCCGCGGTAGGTGGTGAGGATGGCGATGCGTGCGTCCGGGCATTCGCCGCGAATCGCCAGGATACTGTCGATGCCATTCATATGCGGCATCTGCAGGTCCATCAGGGTGACGTCGGGGCGCAGCTGACGAAAGCATTCCAGTGCCTCGCGACCATCGCTGGCTTCGCCGACCAGGTCGATATCCGCCTGCCCGGCGAGCACCGCGGCGATGCCCTCGCGTAACAGCGGGTGGTCATCGGCGACCAGCACACGGATGGGGTTGGCAGCGGTCATGACGGCGAGCTCCTGATCAATCGTTTCCAGTGTAGCCAGCGCCGTGTGCGAGGTGGCGGCTGGCGATAGGCCAAGGGCCCAGCCAGTGTCAGCTGCACCTGACAACCTTGTCCGGGCTCGCTGTCGATATTAAGCGTTCCACCAATCTTGGCTGCACGTTCGTGCATGCCTTGCAGGCCCCAGTGATCGATCGGCGCCGCGCCCAGCAGGCCGCGGCCATCGTCGCTCACGCGCAATGAAAACTGTCGGGGGTGATAATCCAGCTGCACCCGAACATGGCGTGCCCCGGCATGACGGAAGGCGTTGCTGACGGCCTCGCGGGCGAGCTGGCTGAGTTCGTCATGCACCACCGGGTGCAGTGCGCAGGGCGTGCCGGCGACCTCGACCTGATAGTCGGTATTGGCGTGTTCGTGCAGTTGATCGTAGCCGCGCAAGGTCTGTGGCAGGTCGCTCGAGGCGTCTTGCACATGGCGCAGATTACGCACCCGTTCACGGCCTTCGGCGATCACCTGGTCGGCACGATCCAGGGCATTCTCCAGTTTGCCTCGCGCCGGCTGATCGGCTGGCAGGCTGTCTGCGGCGGCCTGCACATGCAGCATCAGCCCTTGCACGCCCTGCAGCAAGGTGTCGTGTAGCTCGCGGGCGATGCGTTCGCGTTCGTCGTGGCGTTCCTCCAGACGTGTACGCAGCCTTTCCGCCGCCCGTTGCATGTCGTTGCGATAGAGCAGGTGCAGGACCAGCAATGCGGAAAACGCCACGGCCAGAATGAATAGCGGATGGCGGTAGAACACCTGGTCGATGCTGAAATCGAGCTCCGCGTCCTGCTCGCTGGTCACGCCATTCTGATTGAGCGCGCGCACGCGAAAGCGATAGTCGCCGGCGGGCAGGCCGGTATAGGTCGCCTCACGTTGTCGTCCGGCGTCGTGCCATTCGTTGTCGAAACCATCGAGGCGGTAGAGAAAGTGCAGGCCCTCAGGTGCAGACAGGCTCAGGGCGCCGTAGTGGATGACCAGGCGTTTGCTGTCAGCGGGCAGCGCTGGCGGCGTTTGCAGGGAGATGGTCGCACCGTCGGCCAGTAACGAGTCGATACGTACCTTGGGCGGCTTGTAGCTATGAGATTCCCGATCGGGACTCAAGCTGGCGACGCCGTTGCGGGTGACGAACCACAGACGCCCATCGCTGCTGCGCACCGCCGTCGGCAGAGCGAGCACCTGCTGCGGATCGTTGGCGAGCCCGCCTTGCACATCGTAGGTGCGGTAACGGATCGGGTATTTGGGATCGCTCAGCGCCTGTTTGATCTCTTCGGCCGGTAACTGGAAGATGCCACCTTTGCCTTGCAGCCAGAGGTCTTCCCCTTCAGGACTGGTGACCGGGATGATCGCGTAGAGGTTGTCGAACAGCCCACTCTCGCTCAGCGGCAGATGCTGAAAACGCTTGCCATCGAAGCGCGCCAGGCCGTGTTGCCCGCCGAACCAGCTGTGGCCCTGTGAATGGGCCATCGCTGTCACATGGCCAATGTCCAGCCCGTCGGCGCTGCCCCAGTGGCGTTCGCCCTGATCGTCATGGCTGACGATCAGGTTGTTGCGATAGCCGAACCAGCGTCTGCCGTCAGGGGCCAGGGCTGAGCTCACCGGCATCCGTTGCGCCGGGTCCTCGCTGGGGGCGGGAAGCTGCTGCCAGTTGCCGTCGCGCAGCACGTAGAGGCCTTGGCGGTTGAGCGAGAGCCAGAGCGCCCCCTGATCTTCGATCAACAGGGTGCGCACCGAGGAATCGAGATCACGCTCGACCGGCAGGGCGGAGACTTTTTCCAACTGTTCGCCAGTGCTGCGCCAGATACCCTCGGTCCCGGCCAGCCAGACCGAGCCGCCGGGGTCTTTGCTGATTGCGCTGATCGGTGTACGCAGCGGCAGCTCGTGCACACCCTGTTCATCCAGGCGCATGAGCGGCAGGTTGCTGCTGGCGGCCCAGAGATTGCCGGCGTCATCGGCGGCAATCGCCAGGTTGTGCGCCTGGGGCGGCAAACCTGAAGGGCGCAGAGGTCGTTCGCGTAGCCGATCCAGCCCGTTCTGGGTGCCGATCCACAAACTGTCTTCGCTGTCTTCGAGCAGTGGCCAGGCGAAGTCTGAGCTCAGGCCATCACGCGCAGAAAGCCGCTCGACATCATCGAAGCTGCCGCTGTCATGTTCGTTGGGCTTGGCCACGTGCAGCAGGCCGCCGCCCGCGGTGCTCAGCCAGAGGCAACCATGGCGGTCGAACAGCATGGCGTTGGCGGGTTCGCCGATTGTTATGTGGGTCGCCTGTAGTTGCGGTTGGTCGATCTTTACCCGCAGCAGGCTCTCGCGATCACGTTCGATCAACCACAGGGCACCGTCGGCGGCTTGCGCGATCTGCCTAGTGCGTTGGCTGCGAACGCCGGTGTCCTGCAGCTTCTGGGCGCCGGGCGGCAGGACGTAAAGACGCTGTTCATCGGCCACCCAGAGACGGTCACTGCTGTCGACGAAGACGCTGTAGGCATTCTCGCCGGTAAAGCCTTGTGCGATGCCCATTTGCTGCCAGCGCTTGCCGTCAAAACGCATCAGGCCGTCGTTGGCGGCAGCCCAGACGCTGCCGTCGGCGGTCTGTGCCAGGGCGTAGATGACGCCGCGGGCCAGATCGAAACTGCTGGGTTGTTCCTCCACCGATGCGATCAGGTGCACGCCGCCGTTGCGCAGGCCGACCCAAAGCCCGGCGTCGCTGGCCAGCAGGCTGGAGACGATACCCAGTTCATGGCCATCAGGGGTGCGGTACCTGCTGAAGTCGAAGCCGTCGAAACGGTACAGGGAGTCGTGGGTGCCGAGCCACAGGTAACCGTCCTGGGTTTCGGCCAAGGCGCCGATCTGGCTGGGGCTGTTGTCGTTGAGTGTCCAGCGCCGATGTTCCAGTTGCTGCTCCAGAACGTTTCTGTCGGCCAGCACGGCAGCGCTGAAAAACAGCAGGCAAAACAGGCTTGCCAGGACGCCGAGGCGAGCTTGCAGGGTGTGCGGTTTAAAAGCGTCCAACTTGGTTCTGAACCCATTCGATGCTGTAGTCGGCAATTCTTTCCCAACCGGGTTCGGCGATCAGCCAGTGGCTATAGCCGGGGAACTGCTTGAAGCTGGTGATGGCTGACGAGCCTCGGTGGCGGCGATAGAGGGCGGCCACTACGCTGGCACGAACGGCCTGGGAGTTGCCCGCTGCCAGCAACAGCAGAGGCGCACGTTCGCCGTTGGTGAAGTCGATGGCGCTACCGATGCCCAGGGCAGCTTCGATGAACACCCGCCCAGGCGCGGGCACGATATGGCGCGCATAGGCAGCGTCTTGCTGTGCAGGTGTCAGCGTCTGCGCCATATTGCGCGCGAAATACTGCGGTGTCATGTACAGAACGTCACGCCAACCCCTCCAGGGCAACAGCCATGGCCATGTGCCGTAGAAGCCCAGCAGGCCGGCACGTGGCGGTATTGGGTCGATGACGATGCCGGCTTGACCCAGGCCACGGTCGAGCAGCAGTTGCACCAGCAGACCGCCTAGGTCGTGACCAATCAGCAACGGCGGCTGCTCCAGGTTACGCACCAGTGCTTCGTAGTGGGCGAGCAGGGCGCTGATACCGGGTTGGCGTCCGCCCTGGGCAGTTGGCCAAGGCGGCGCCGTGCAGCGATAACCGCAGGCGCTGAAACGTCTCTGAAATGGCATCCAGATCGCTGGCGTGAGCCAGGCACCGTGAATGAACAGGGCATGACGAGGCATGTTGCACTCAACCTGTCATGCCCTGGTTCGGGCAGGTGCCGTCTTCAGGGGGTGGCATGGGGCACGTCCTTGGCCGGCATCAGAAAATGCTCGATGTGCACGGGAACGTCCGGGTTCTGAAAATGCCTGGCTGCAGCCTCGATGCGTTGCTCGGCACGCGTTACCCGGCCGTGATGACGCAGGTGTTCGAGCCAGGACTCGTCGAAGAAGAACTCCTGCCACTGCCGTGGATTCTCGCTGTTCTGCACCAGGCCCCAGGAGAACGCGCCGTTGCGTTTGCGCATACGGGCGACCTCGGCCATCGCCTGGCGGAAGCCGGCCGCATGCTCCGGGGCGATGTCGTAGCGCAGGGTGACCATGACCGGGCCGCGCTCCAGATCGGCTTCGTCAGCCAGGATCGGTGCTGGCCAGTGCAGCGATGGCGCGAGGTCTTCGCTTTCGGTCACCGGCAGTGGGAAATGCAGCGTCAGCAACAAGCCCAGCGCCAGGCAACCCGCTGCGGCGACCATGGCGACCGGAATCGAGGCCTGGCTGGCGACATAGCCCCAGAGTGCACCGCCAGCGGCCATGCTGCCGAAGAACACCAGGATATACACCGACAGCGCACGGGCTCGCACCCAATCCGGCACCGAGGTCTGTGCGCTGATTTGCAGGCTCGACAGCACGGCGATCCACGCGGCGCCGCTGAGCAGCATCACCGGTAGTAGTGCGGCGAATTCACGCACCCAGGCCAGGGCCAGCAGCACCAGCACGTAGAGTGCGCTGGCCATGGCCACCAGCTTGTTGGCGCTGATGCGCTCACGCAGCTTGGGTAGCAACGTGGCGCCAAGCACTGCGCCGATACCAACGCTACCCAGCAGCAGACCAAAGTCGCTGGCGCTGCCCTGCAACTCGCCACGGACGATCAGCGGCAGCAGCGACATACCGGCGCTGGCGCCGACGAAGAACGCCGCAGCCCTTACCAGTACCGCCTGGAGCGGCTTCGACGCGCGGCTGTAACGCCAGCCGGCACGCATCGCACCGAGCAGACGTTCGGCCGGGAAGGCGGCGACCTGGCGTTCGCGCTTCCAGGTCAGCAGCACCGCCATCACTGCGAAGAACGACAGTGCGTTGAGAGCGAAGGTCGCCCAGGGACCACTCAAGCTGACCAGTACCCCGGCGATGGCCGGGCCGAGCGCACGGGCGACGTTGATGCCTAGGCTGGACAGGGCGATGGCCGAGGGCAGATCGCGCTTGCTCACCAGCTCTGGTGTCAGCGCCGACCAGGCCGGCATCATCAGCGCGGTACCGACGCCCATGGCCAGGGTCAGGCTGAGCAACAGCCAGACCGTGGTCAGCCCGAGCAGCGTCAGGGTCGCCAACAGGGTTGCCACTGTGGCCATCCACACCTGCACGCCAAGCAGGTAGCGGCGCTTGTCGATGATGTCGGCCATGGCCCCGGCTGGCAGCGCCAAGAGGAACATCGGCGCAGAGCCTGCGACCTGCACCAGTGCCACATGCATGGGGTTGGCCGACAGGCTGGTCATCAGCCAGCCGGCGCCGACCTCGTGCATCCAGGTGCCGATATTCGAGGCTATGCTGGCCAGCCACAGCCAGCGGAAAGTGCTGTGGTTGAGTGCGCCCCACGGCGAAGCTTTCTCGTCGGCCATGTCAGAAGGCAAAGCACGAACAGCCGAAGGCGCCCCAGAAGCCCTGGTGATCGCTCACCGGGATGCTGCTGCGACGTGCGCGGTCATGCTGGTGGGCATGCACCGAGCAGGCGCCGATGCACTGGTGGATGCTGGCGGCCATGGGCGCCGCTGACGGCTTCCAGTGCCCAGGCACCATGGCCACCGGCGACCAGTCTGGCAGTATCGGCAGCGTCGGCGGGGCAAGCTTGTCGAACTCGCCGGTGCCGTGCACCACTTTGCCGCCGACCACGGTCAATACCGACTCCAGCCACTTGATCTGCTCTTCCTCGATGCTGAAGAAGTCCGCGCTCAAGGCCACCAGATCGGCCAGCTGGCCTACCTTGATCTGCCCCTTCTTGCCTTGCTCGCTGGAGAACCAGGCACTGCCGTGGGTGAACAGCTGCAACGCGGTGGTGCGTGACAGGCCCTGCGGGGTGAGCGTGGTGCCGCCGACGGTTTTACCGCTGACCAGCCAATACAGTGCCGTCCAGGGGTTGTAGCTGGCTACGCGGGTGGCGTCGGTGCCGCCGCCAACCGGAATGCCCTCGGCCAGCATGCGCTGGATCGGCGGGGTGGCCTCGGCAGCCTTGGCACCGTAACGGTCGATGAAGTATTCGCCCTGGAAGGCCATGCGGTGCTGGATAGCGATGCCGCCGCCCAGCGCGCGTACCCGCTCGATGTTGCGTGGGCTGATGGTCTCGGCATGGTCGAACAGCCAGGGCAGGCCATTGAACGGCATGTCGCGGTCAACCTTCTCGAACACGTCGAGCATGCGCGAGATGGACTCGTCATAGGTGGCGTGCAGGCGGAACGGCCAGCGCTGCTCGACCAGGTGACGTACCACGGGCTCTAGGTCGGCCTCCATGCTCGGTGCGAGGTCCGGGCGCGGTTCGACAAAATCTTCGAAGTCGGCGGCGGAGAACACCAGCATCTCGCCAGCGCCGTTGTGCCGGAGGAAGTCATCGCCCTGGTGCAGCTTGACGCTGCTGGTCCAGTTCTTGAAATCGGTCAGCTCTTCCTTGGGCTTCTGGGTGAACAGGTTGTAGGCGATGCGCACGGTGAGCTGATCCTTGTCGGCCAGCTCCTGGATCACCTGGTAGTCGTCTGGGTAGTTCTGGTAGCCGCCGCCGGCATCGATGGCGCTGGTCACGCCCAGGCGGTTGAGCTCGCGCATGAACTGGCGGGTGGAGTTGACCTGATACTCCAACGGCAGCTTCGGCCCCTTGGCCAGGGTGGCGTAGAGGATCAGCGCATTGGGCCGGGCGATCAGCATGCCGGTGGGCTCGCCGCTGGCATCGCGCTGGATCTCGCCACCGGGCGGGTTCGGCGTGTTCTTGTCGTAGCCCACGGCGCGCAGTGCCGCGCGGTTGAGCAGGGCGCGGTCATAGAGGTGAAGGACGAACACCGGGGTGTCCGGTGCGGCTCGGTTCAGCTCATCCAGCGTCGGCAGACGTTTTTCGGCGAACTGGAATTCGGTCCAGCCGCCGACCACGCGCACCCACTGCGGCGTTGGCGTGCGGTCGGCCTGGTCCTTGAGCATGCGCAGGGCGTCGGCCAGCGACGGCACGCCTTCCCAACGCAGCTCCAGGTTGTAGTTGAGCCCGCCGCGAATCAGGTGCAGGTGCGAGTCGTTGAGGCCGGGGATGACCGTGCGCTTTTGCAGGTCGATCACGCGGGTGCTGTCACCACGCAGGGCCATGGCCTCGGCGTCGCTGCCAACGGCGACGAAGCGCCCGTCCTTGATGGCCACGGCGCTGGCTTGGGGGTTTTCGCGGTCGACCGTATGCAGGCGACCGTTGTAGAGAATGAGATCGGCGCTCATGTTGCCTCCTGATGAATTGACGGATGAGTCGCTGGCCATGGCCGCGAAGGGCAGGGCAGACCACAACGCGCCGGCGGCGCCAAGCACGCTACTGGTGGCGAGAAAATGGCGGCGTTTCGGGTCGGAGGGATCCTGGCTCATGATCGATTCTCGTCAACGGTTGGATTAAGCCAGGCGTCGAACAGGCGCGTGACCATGGGCATGAACAGGTACACCACGAGCAGGACGATGCTCAGGGTGATCAAGGTGTTGCTTGGCAGGTAAGCGCCGAGCCAGGGAGTAAGGTGGAAAAGGGGTTGCCAGAGCAGCGGTACCAGCAGGCTCAGTGGCAGGATGACCAGGAAGGTGACGCACGCCTGTTTCCAACGCGGTGGCGGCGTCTGCGCGCTTTCTGGCACAAACCAGAATTCCTTGTTCTCGGCGATTTCCAGCTGATCACCCGCGCGTAGCAGGGGCTCGACTTCGGCGATCAACTGACGTCGTTGTTCCGATTCGATCCAATTCTGCAACTGCTGCAGGCTGGCGAAGCGCAGCACGCAGGTGAACTGCGTCAGGCAGGCTTGATGGCTACGCACCACGTCGACACCCAGGTGGCCAGGGCATTGGCTGGCGGTGGCGATGATGCGTCGCAACCAGGCCTCGTAACGCGGCACGTGGCCTGGGCGAACCTGATGGCGTACCACCAGAGTGACGGTTTCTGCTTGCGTCTCACTCATGCTGGAGACTCTGCTCGAGGCTTTGGTTTTGTCGATCCAGCGGCGCGCACCGATGCGCGCCACTGGTCGAGTCGAGGGCGTTTCCGCCGTCATGAGGTCAGATGGGCGCCGCTACAGGGGCCAGGGTCGGCCCATGCTCAACGCGCTCAGGTGCCTTGTGCACCATGGTGTAGGCGTAGTCCACGCCCATGCCGTAGGCACCGGAGTGTTCCTTCACCAGTTCCATCACTGCGTCGTAGGTGTCGCGGTTCTTCCAGTCGCGCTGCCATTCCAGCAGCACCTGTTGCCAGGTCACCGGCACTACGCCGGCCTGGATCATGCGCTGCATGGAGTAGTCGTGAGCGGCCTGCGAGGTACCACCAGAGGCGTCGGCGACCATGTAGATTTCGTAGCCGGCGTCATGCATGGCGGAGAGGGCGAAGGTGGTGTTGCACACCTCGGTCCACAGGCCGGAAACGATGACCTTGTTGCGGCCGTTCTTCTTCAGCGCGTCGCGGACCTTCTGGTCGTCCCAGGAGTTCATCGAGGTGCGCTCGAGCAGCGGCGCGTCGGGGAATACGGCGAGTAGTTCGGGGTAGGTGTGGCCGGAGAAGCTTTCGGTCTCGACCGTGGTGATGATGGTCGGCACGTTGAAGATCTTGGCGGCTTTAGCCAGGCCCACGGTGTTGTTCTTCAGGGTTTGCCGGTCGATGCTCTGCACGCCGAAGGCCATCTGTGGCTGCTGGTCGATGAAGATCAGCTGGCTGTTGTGCGGGGTGAGGACTTCGGTTTTTGGATTGCTCATAGCGGTTACCTGTCGGTGAGGCGGTGGTCGATGCACGCATCCCGTCGGTCGTTGCCGTCGGGTAGACGCCGGGACTATCGCAAAGCGGCCACCGCCTGGATTGGATGGGACTACGGTTCTGGTATCGGGCTGTGGTGATCAGGCCAGGTGTTCACGCAGGGCCGCGCCGGCCTGCTGCATGGCCGTGCGTACGGCAGGTACCTCAGCGATCACGTTGAGCAGACCGTAGTCATGGATCATGCCGTTGTAGCGCACGGCGCTGACCGCCACCCCGGCCGCGCCCAGGCGGCGCGCGTAGGCTTCGCCTTCGTCACGCAGCACATCCATCTCGGCGGTCTGCACCAGGGCTGGCGGCAGGCCTTTGAGCTGTTCCAGGCTGGCGCGCAGCGGCGAGGCATGGATCTCGTTACGCTGTTTCGGGTCGGTGGTGTAGTTGTCCCAGAACCACTCCATCATCGCGCGGGTCAGGAAATGCCCCTCGGCGAACTGGTTGTAGGAGGCGTTGTTGAAGCTGGCGTCGGTCACCGGCCACAGCAGCAGCTGGAAACGTAACTTCGGCGTGCCGGCTTCCTTGGCCTTGAGTGCGACCACCGCCGCCATATTGCCGCCGACACTGTTACCAGCCACGGCCAGGCGGGCGCCGTCGACACCGATCTGGTTGCCATTGGCGGCCACCCATTGGGTTGCCGCATATGCCTGGTTGATCGCAGTTGGGTATTTCGTTTCGGGCGAGGGGGTATAGTCGACGTAGATAGCCGCGGCGCCGGAGTGCACCACCAGATCGCGGATCAGTCGTGCGTGGGTGGGATAGTCGCCCAGCACCCAGCCGCCACCGTGGAAGAACATGAAGCCCGGCAGGGTGCCCTGGCTGCCCGCCGGACGCACTACCACCAGCTTCAGTGTCTGGCCGGCGGCCTCGATGCTGTGTTCGCGGGTTTCCACGGTGGATAGATCGACCTCGACCGAGGCCTGGGCGCCGGTGAGCACCCCGCGTGCCTCCAGGGGCGGGAGTTGTTCGAGCGGTGTACCACCGCCGGCGGCCAGGGCTTCGAGAAAGGACTGGGTGGTGGATTCGACGCCGGGACTACCGGCGCCCAGGTTGGCGGTGGGCTGCATGGCGGATGACCTCGTGGTGGCTGAAGGAGCTGTCGCGCAACTGCGTCGAGCATCTTCACGCCAGGCACCAGGCCACGCTTGGATCGGTCTGCCGTTTTGGCATCAGGCTGCTATCGGGCTGCTAGAGTGAGGATCAGGCTCACGCTCGAGGTGTTCATGACAGGGGAATGTCGCAAGCTGGGGGTAGGATCGCTGACCGCGTTGGTGGTGGGGTCGATGGTGGGCGGCGGCATCTTCTCGCTGCCGCAGAATATCGCCGCGCGGGCCGACGTTGGGGCGGTGCTGATCGGCTGGGGTATTACCGCGGTGGGCATGCTGGCGCTGGCGTTCGTGTTCCAGAGTCTGGCCAACCGCAAGCCGCAGCTCGATGGTGGGGTCTATGTCTACGCCAAGGCCGGTCTTGGCGACTACATGGGGTTCTCATCGGCCTGGGGCTACTGGATCAGTGCCTGGTTGGGCAACGTCGGCTACTTCGTCCTGCTGTTCTCGACCCTGGGGTATTTCTTTCCAGCCTTCGGCGAGGGCAATACGCCGCTGGCCATTGGCTGCGCCTCGGTACTGCTGTGGTGCGTGCATGCTCTGGTGCTGCGCGGGATCAGGGAGGCGGCGCTGATCAACCTGATTACCACCGTGGCCAAGCTGGTGCCGATCCTGCTGTTCATCGTCATTGTCGGCCTGGCTTTCGACCGCGAGATCTTCACTCGCGACATCTGGGGGCGCAGCAACCCGCAATTCGGCAGCGTGCTGGAACAGGTGCGCAACATGATGCTGGTCACCGTGTTCGTGTTCATCGGCATCGAGGGCGCCAGCGTCTATTCCTCGCGCGCCGAGCGCCGCAGCGATGTGGGCAAGGCCACGGTGATCGGTTTTCTCGGCGTGCTGGCGCTGCTGATGCTGGTCAACCTGCTGTCGCTCGGGGTGATGAGTCAGCCCGAGCTGGCTGCACTGCAGAACCCTTCCATGGCGGGTGTGCTGGAGCATGTGGTGGGCCGCTGGGGGGCCGTGTTCATCAGCATCGGCCTGGCGGTTTCGCTGCTCGGTGCGTTGCTGTCCTGGGCGCTGCTGTGTGCGGAGATCCTCTTCGTTTCGGCCAAGGACGGCACCATGCCGGCCTTCCTGCGCCGAGAAAACGCCAACCAGGTGCCCACCAATGCGCTGTGGCTGACCAACACGATGATCCAGCTGTTCCTGCTGATCATCCTGTTCGCCCAGGGCACCTACCTGTCGCTGATCTACCTGGCATCCTCGATGATCCTGGTGCCGTACCTGTGGTCGTCGGTCTACGCCTTGCTACTGGTACTGCGCGGCGAGACGTACGAGGGACAGGTCGGCGTGCGGCGCAAGGATCTGCTGGTCAGCCTGCTGGCGACCTTCTATACCATCTGGCTGCTGTATGCCGGCGGGATGAAATACCTGCTGCTTTCGGCACTGCTCTATGCCCCAGGCGTACTGTTGTTCCACAGAGCCAAGCGAGAGCTGGGGCAGGTGCTGTTCAGGGGCTACGAGTGGCTGATCTTTGCTGCGGTGCTGGTGACGGCGCTACTGGCCGGGTATGGGCTGTACGGTGGCCACCTGAGCTTGTGAACGGGCTTGGAGGATCGCCACTCGAGGTGGATAATCGACGCCTGCAATCCAACTGGTAACTGGCTTATCCATGCGCGAACGGCTGCGTACCGCTCTAGTCTGCCTCCTGATGCTGGCCTTGCCGATGCAAGCGATGGCCGCATTCGGCATGCAGCTTTGCCAGCAGGTGCACCGTAGCGCCAGCGTGCATGTGATGCCCGAGCATGGTCAGCGGCATGCAGCGATGAAGCCAGCAGCCGACGGCCAGCATCACCCGGCGAAAGCCGCCTCCTGCAGCCTCTGCACGTTCTGCTTCAGTGCGGTGGTGTTCACCCAGCCCTTTGTCCAGGCCGCTGAGGTGCAGCGTGCCGAGCCACCTCAGGCGCTGAGCCCGCGCCTGGTGTCCATAGTGGCAGATACGCCCGAGCGCCCACCCCGTCCGACTTTCTCCTGATCGAACCCCTTTCAACCACGGCCTCAGGCCGGCTGCAGCAGCCGGCACGCCGCACGCGCGCTTGCGCGTGAACGTTACCAACGATTGGAGATGCAAAGATGAAACGACGTATCAGCCCCTTGCTGGCTCTGCTTCTCGCGGCACTGTTGCCTGCACTGCAGGCGCAGGCCCATGAAGACAGTCACGCCGGACATGGCGATATGCAGATGATGGATCACGGGCCAGCGCAGAAACCCTGGGGCATTGCCGGGCAGGCCGACAAGGTCGATCGCACCGTGGAGATTCGCATGGGCGACAGCATGCGCTTCACACCGGAGCGGTTGCAGGTCAGGCAGGGTGAGACCATCCGCTTCGTTCATCACAACGATGGCAAGCTGATGCACGAGTTCGTGCTAGGGACGCGGCAGACCTTGGATGAACATGCCGCCGAAATGCTTAGGGCGCCGGGCATGGCTCATGGTGAAGCGTATATGGCGCATGTCGCGCCAGAGGCGCAGGGCGAGATGATCTGGACGTTCAACCGAGCCGGCGAGTTCGAGTTCGCCTGTCTGATCGCCGGGCATTACCAGGCCGGTATGCGCGGCAGCGTCGAGGTGCTGGCTAACTAAGGTAAGGTAGGGGAAGGCCGCGATCCAGAAGGGATCGCGGCCGGACTCTGAATCAGTTCAGAGCGTCGGTCAGGGCCTTGGCAGGCACCAGCTTGACCACTTTCTTGGCAGCGATTTCGATGCTCTTGCCGGTCTGCGGGTTACGGCCAGTACGGGCCGGGCGCTCGCTCACCTTCAGCTTGCCGATACCCGGCAGGGTGATCTCACCGTCGTTTTCCAGCGCGTCGCCGACAATTTCGCCCAGCTGATCGATCAGGGTGCGGACAGTGGCTTTGGGCAGGGAAACGGCCTCGGCCAGGTCGCTGATCAGTTGGTCTTTGGTGATTGCCATGATGTAACTCCGTTTGCAGGTGAGAGGTTCGGCTTGGCAGACATGAAGCCGCACAGCCGAAAACGTGGGAAAGCTAGCACAAAAGGGATGGCTCGGCAGCGCCTGACAGACTTTACCGATAGGGCTTAGTGTCGCATCAGTCCTGGTGGTTCCAGCGTGCGACCAAAAAACGCAGTCGGCCACTGATACCAGGTTCACTGGCACTGTCAAACGGCACTTCGAGCTCCAGGCTTCCATCCTTCTGACGGTTGCCATCGAGTTTGCGGTCGGCGCTGTGCACTCCCTGGTTCTGCCAGGCGTGACTCACTTGCCAGTCGCTGTCGGCGCCGGGTGGGGTTATTTCCAGCATCAGGCTGTTGCGGAACAGATAGCTCCCCTCGAAGTGCTGGTTGACCCACAGCTTGCGCTCCACCTCGTAGTCCGGCACGCGAACGTTGAAGGTCAAGGTATAGGCCAGTCCCTTGCGCCTGCTGTTCACGCGCGCCCGGTCTGCGAGAAACAGGCTGCCGAGGTACAGCTTGCCATTCTCCTGCGGTGCCTTGAGCCAATGCTGATGGGCGAGACAGGCCACCGAGTCCTCCTCGGCGGTGCGCCGGCTCAGGTACCAGAGCTTGCCGCGAGGGGCGGCGAGTACTTCGAACTGGTACAAGGCGTTGACTGATTGCCCCTGGCTTGCCGCTTTGCGCAGCTCCTTGGGCAGGCTGATGGCGTCAACTTCGGCCCAGATGTCTACACGCACATCGCCGAACAGAAAACGGGTGAGATTCTGGTAAGCCTCCTCGCTGTTGACGATGCCGAAGTAGCCAGAATGCGCTCTATAGGTAAAGGCTTTGGCACAAGGGGCTGTCGGTTTGTTGCGAGCATCCAGGCCGCAGAGAGTCGCGTTGTCGATGCGCACCAGGCCGTCGCTGCCGTGGCCTGCGAAGGTACGTGAGAGGCCGAGACCGGCTTCGTAGTCCATGCGATTGGTGCCAACCATGCAGAAGAAGCGCCTCGACGGGAAACGTGCCTCGGGTAGCCAGTCGACGCGTTCGGTGAGCTTGTAGGCGGCTTCCAGATCGAGAAAAGTCGCCAGGCGCTGGCGGTTGAAGTTGCTGATGTCGCTCAGGCTAAGCCAGCTTGGCGGGTTGATGCCGAGCAGGTCGATACCATTGTGTGGCGTGGCGTAGGTAAACACTTTGTCCACCAGCTGGGCCGCGCCACCTGGATCCAGCTTGGGGTTTTGCAGCAGGCCTCGGCACACCAGGCCACCCATCGAATGGGCCACCAGGTAGCAACGGAAGTCGGTCTTGGTGATGGCGTTCTTCGGGTTGGCGCACACCAGCTCGCGCACCTTGAGAATCAGCTCGCCAAGCTTGCTGGCGAACACCTCCAGGCTTGGTGTGCTGCCGATACCCAGCAGCCGGGAGGCTTCGTCGTAATAGCGATAGATGATGATCGAGCGGCTGCCCAGACGGTTATCCGGGTTGGCGGCCCATTCCGGGTCGAGAATGTCGTAGCCGTCTTCGTATACGTCCTGATAGTCGAACTCCGAGGCCAGACGAATCACCGGCGACTCGAAGACAAACTTGCGTGGCTGGCGGGTCTTCTCCGCTACCGCACGGTAGACGGTGGAGCCGAGGTTGAAACCGCAGAACGGGTCGGCACTGGTCTGGTCGATCTCTCCCGGGGTCATGGCGTAGCCACGCACGTAGATGATCGGATGGAAGGGGCTATGTGAATTGGCCATGGTTGCTCCTGAGGTGGCGTGCGCGTGCCTCGGGAATGCTCATCATGGCCGAACTGCGGGATGCGACGAGTGGCGCGGGTGGTCGTGAAGAAGGTTAGCTCAGCGTTAGAGATTATCCGGATTTTTGCGCGGCCAGACGGCGACTTGGCAAGGCTCGACTAAGCTACTGAGACCTGCCTAATGCTGGAGTGCCATCATGCTGCGTGCATTCACTGATCTGGGGTTCCGTTGGAAAATTGCCCTGCCGATTCTGTTGCTGGCCGCCTTGCTGGTAACGATGGGAGCCTTGGGTGTACGTGGCATCACTCAGGTCGCTGAATCCAGTACCACGCTGACCAATCGCCATCTGCCTGCAATCAGCCTGCTGCTCAATGCCGACCGGGACCTGTACCAGGCCTTCGTCGCCGAGCGCAGCCTGCTCGACGAAGACTCCGGTTCGCATGCCGCGCAGTTGCGCACCTCGCATGCTGAGAACCTGCAGCAGGCCTATGACCGCGTGCACAAGTTCGCCGAGATGCAGCCAGGCAGCGAAGCGCTGGCTCTGGTGGCCGACTTCGACCGTGGTTTTGAACGCTGGAAGGCGACCTCGTTGCGCGTGCTGGAACTGGCCAACAGCGACCCCAATGCCGCTAGTCGGTTGAGTTTCGCCGACAGCGAGGTGCAATTCGAAGAGGCGCGCAGTGCCATCGACAAGCTCGGCGAGCTTGAGGACAACGCGGCCAATGCGGTGGGCACCGAAGCCATCGCCCGTGGCGAGTCTCTGGCCTGGCAGCAAGGGCTGATCATCGCCATCGGCCTGCTGGTGTGCCTGGTGCTGGTGGTAGGCTTCCCGCTGTTGGTGACCCGTCCGCTGCACAACCTGCTGCATCGTATCGAACAGATCGCCGATGGTGACGGCGACCTGCGTGTGCGCCTGGACGTGCTGTCCAAGGACGAACTGGGCCAGCTCAGCCATGCCTTCAACCGCTTCCTCGACAAGCTGCAACCCTTGATCAAGGAAGTCGGCCGCGTCACTGACGAAGTCGCCGATTCGGCCAAAAGCCTGGCTGGCCTGGCGGCTGCCAATGACCGGCTGATCAGCAGCGAGCACGCGGCGGTGGATCAGGTCAGTACTGCAGCCACCGAAATGAGCGTGGCGGTGCATGAAGTGGCGCGCAACGCGCAGAGCGCTGCCGATGCAGCGCGCAATGCCGAGCAACAGTCGCGCGAGGGGGCCCAGGTGGTGGGGGCGACCATCCATTCGATCCGTCAGCTGGCTCAGGAAGTGGAAAGCGCCTCCGACACCATCCAGACCCTGGAGCAGGAAACCGCCAACATCGGTGCGGTACTGGCGGTGATCAAGGGCATCGCCGAACAGACCAACCTGCTGGCACTCAACGCGGCCATCGAGGCGGCGCGGGCAGGCGAGCAGGGCCGTGGTTTCGCCGTGGTCGCCGATGAGGTGCGGGCGCTGGCCGCGCGTACCCAGGAGTCGACCAAGGACATCCAGCAAATGATCGAGCGCCTGCAGGCTGGTGTGCAGAACGCAGTCAAGGCCACACACTCGGGCAGTACCCGCGCGCGGCAGAGCGTGGAGCAGGCCGCTGGTGTGGATCAGGCGCTGAGCGTCACCGGTGACTCGGTGCAGCGCATCAACGACATGGCGGCGCAGATCGCCACTGCCTGCGAGGAGCAAAGCAGCGTCACCGAAGAAATCGCCCGCAACATCAGCGATATTCGCGACCTGTCCAACGAGGCGGCGCAAACCTCCGAACAGAGCTCGCGGGCCAGCCAGCACCTGTCCGATCTGTCTCATGGTCTGGCTCAGTTGGTGGGACGCTTCCGTGTGTGACGTCAGTGTCTCGCGTATCTAAGTGTTTGAAGCAGTTGTAAGTTTACGTTTAGCCGTTACAATGGCGCGGCTCGTCGCAATGGCGGGCAGCGTTATGGTGGCCCTGCCGGTCCCCTCGCAACGATTACCCGTTAACCTGGTCAGGCCCGGAAGGGAGCAGCCACAGCGGGAACATTGTGTGCCGGGGTGTGGCTGGTAGGGTCCACCTCCAGTCTCGATATCTCCTGATTTCAGTAAGCGTTTCGCGCTGATCGCGCCTGTTGAACCCTCCTATTTTTTTCTGCACTCAAGCCCTCTGGCCGCTCTGTATCTGGCATGAACGAGTGATCGCCTGCAACGGACTCTTTGATATGAAAAAGCCGCCAGTCGTGGTGGCGGCTTGTGTTGTGCGACGGGCGGATGATACTCAGCGCACGCCCGAGTTGCGCAGGGCGGCAGGCGTGTAGTCGGCCGCGAGCGGTTTGGTGCCGAACTCGACGCCCTGACTTTCCTCGTTGCGTAAGCCGGAGGCGATGTAGCGGCCATTCAACAGGTCGTACAGCGTATCCACGGCCAGCCAGGGTACCTGCACGTCGTAGTAGGGCTGCATATGGCCTTCACCGACGCGCCAGAGGGTGCCGCGGGCGTCGTAATGGTCGGCCAGGACGATCTGCCAGGAATCCTCGTCGATGAACAACACGCGCTTGGCATAGATATGTCGTTCACCGGGCTTGAGGGTCGCCTCTACCTCCCAGACCCGATGTAACTCGTAGCGGGTGTGGTCGGGGTTGAGGTGGCCAGCCTGGACAATGTCGGCGTATTTCAGCGTGGGTGAGTCGAGCTTGAAGCTGTTGTAGGGGATGTACAGTTCGCGCTTGCCGACCAGCTTCCACTCGTAGCGATCCTGGGCGCCGTTGTACATGTCGAAGTTGTCACCGACACGCTGCCCTTCAGAGGCCGGGTAGGGGCCGTCATAGGCGACCTGCGGGGCACGTCGTACGCGCCGCTGGCCGGCATTGTAGAGCCAGGCCATGCGCGGTTCGCGTACCTGGTTGAGGGTCTCATGCACCAGCAGCACGTTGCCCGCTAGGCGCGCGGGCGAGGTGATCTGCTCCTTGTAGTAGAACAGCACGTTGCCTGGCTTGGCCGGGTCGTAGTCCTTGAGCTGATCGCGGTAGGCGAACTCCATCTTGAATTTCACCGGCACGAACGAGCCGTTCTTTTCTGGCGTCACCTGCACGCTGTTTCGTTTCATGCTGCCGCCGCGATAGCGGGTGAGGTGGTTCCAGACGACCTCCTGCGCGTTCTGTGGAATGGGGAACGGGTAGGCCACCTGAAAGTCGTTCAGGCCGTTGCCACCTTCGATCATCTGGGCGCGCTCGGCATTGGCACGCACGGCCTTGTAGACGAACTCCGGCAAGGCAACCGTTCGATGGCTGGGGTATATCGGTAGTCGGTAGGTGTCCGGGTAGCGTTTGAGCATGGCTAACTGGCCTGGGCTCAGCTTGTCCTGATACTGCTCGGCGTTCTGTGCCGTGATGGTGAACAGCGGTTGTTCGCTGGCGAAGGGATCGTCGAGAAAGCCCTGTGGGCTTTTCTTGCCAGTGTTCTTGGCGAGCCCGCCGGTCCAGGCCGGAATGCTGCCATCGGCGTTGCCTGCCTTCTCCGCACCCAGTGGAGTGAGGCTGCTGCCGAGCTGGGCGGCCTGATCAGGGGAGACTGCAGCCTGCACTGTGCTGGTCAGTAGCAAGAGACTGAAGATAGCGTTCTGCATAAGGTGTTTCATGATCCGTACTCCCGCTTAGAAAGACATGCCGAAGCTGAGCGCGACGAAGTCGCGGTCGATGCTGGTGTTGTACTGGCCGCCGAAAAAGTCGGTGTACGACAGGCTGGCGTAGTAGGTATTGCGGTACTCGACATCCAGACCGACGCTGATGGCCTTGCTGCCTTCGTTGAAGCCAGGCTCCGGGGCGTAGCCGTCGACGTCGTGCGACCAGGCCAGATTGGGTCTGAAGGTCATGGCCGGGATCAGGTTGCTGTACTCCCAGATCGCGCGTGCGCGGTAACCCCAGGAGGTGCTGGTGAGGAATCCGTGGTCATTGCAGTTCTGCGCGGTGTTGGCACTGGTGACGGTGCGGCACAGCTGGTTATCGGGATACAGGGCGCCCTGACCGAACACCGGGTCGCGGCCATAACGCAGCCCACCCTTGCCCTCCAGATCGCCGACGTGCACCAGGCCGACTTCACCGACCAGGGTCAGGCGGTCTGCGCCCATTACCTGATCGAAGAAGTGCACTGCGGTGAACTGCACCTGGGTCATGGGTTTGCGTCGGTAGCCTTCCATCAAGGTCGAGTTAGTCGCCGTATAAGCGCCGGACGAGAGCAACGGGGAGACCGCAGGGTCGCCGGTGCCCGCCAGTACCTGGTCGACTGCATTGAGTTGCATGGGCATGTGGGGTCTGTAGCTGATCTCCCCGGACAGGGCCGTGCCGGTAGGCAAAGTGGTGGCGAAGCTCAGGCCGTAGAGGCGAATGTCCTCGGGGTAGGCCACCTGATAGCGGGACGTTCCCAGGCGATAGGCTGCGCCCAGATCGTTCAGCGCTGGCCCCAGCAGCCCCGCGCAGAGCGCAGGGTCTGGAATGCCCAGGTTGGCGCACAGTTGCGGGATGAAATTGCTGTCGGCGATGTTCGGGCTGCTCACCGAGTTCACGTAGGGTTGCCTGCTGTGGTAGTTGAGCGCATAGGCGCCAAACTCGGCGTCGATGGAGGGCACGAACCAACGCAGGGCCAGGCCCCACTGGCCGCTGTCACGGGCATCGGCGTCGCCTTGCCGAGGCACTCGGATGCCTTGTGGGTCCAGGGTGATACCGAAAGGCGTCAGCGCCGCTTGGGCGAACGGGTTGTCGCTCAGGTTCGGCCCTACCGTCAGAACATCGCAGCCATCGGCGACGAAGTCATTCTGCGAAAAGAAAGTGCCGCAGTTGTCGACCACGGTCTGCTGCCAGTCGAGCTGGTAGAAGGCCTCGGCGGAGAGGTTGTCGGTGAGGTTCTGCGACAGGTAGAACATGTTCACCGGGATCAGGCCTTCCTTGATCTCGGCACCGGGACGGCGAAAGGCCGAAACGTCAACCGGGTTGATGCTGTTGATACCGCCCTGGATGAAGGTGCTTTCACCCCAGCTCACCACCTGCTTGCCCAGACGCACTGTGCCTGGCAGTTCGCCGATCACGTAGTTGTGATAGATGAACGCATCCAGCAGTTCGGCGCCGGAGGCGCGGGCGGCCTGCTTGCGATTGCTGTCTTCGACGTCTACGAACGGGCGGTTTTCGTCCTTGAGTTCGAAGTCGTACCAGTACTTGCCGCGCACGAACAGTCCACTGTCTGCGTACTTCAGTTCCAGGTCGTGGATGCCTTTGAAGATCTTGGAGAAGGTCTCGCCTTTGCGGAAGTTCAGGCGACCGTCGTCCGTGCCACTGGCAAAACCCTTGCCCCCGTTGTTTTCACCGATCAGGTGCGGGTCGGCGTTGCGTACGGACCAACTGGCACCGATGCTGAGCGACGAGTCGAACTGGCCTTCGATCTCGCCGATGTTGAAGTCGATGGCCTGAGCTGGCAGCACCAGACTATTGGCCAGGCCGATGGCCAGCGGCAGGCGGCTGCGCCGCCATGAAATGGCTTTACTCATGTGTTCTACCTCTTGTTTTTGTTGTACGGCACGTTTTTGAGGACGAGTGGGGCCTACCTCTGTGTTGGCAGGGAGTGATGTTTGTGCGGTGAATTGCGCTGGCTTAGCGCGTGCTGTCAGCCAGGCGGCGTGGCAGCTGGCAACCAGTCGACCGGGAAGCTGTAGCGGCCGAGTGCACTGCCCAGACGTTCGCGCTGCGGGCCATCGGTGAGCTGCACCACCAGGCCGCGTCGAGCGTCCTGCACGACATCTACCTGCAGGTCGACGATCCCGCTGCGTGCGGCCTCCAGGAGCACCACCTGGGCGATCTCACGCTGCTGAAGGGCGGGTTTGAAAATCTTGCCCACGGGCGTCACGGGCAGTGCTTCAAGCACCTCGATGCGCTTGGGCACGGCGGCCTTTTCGCTGATGCGCTCGGCCGCGAAAGCCAGCAGCGTCTCTTCGTCGCAACTGGCGCCCGGGTTCAACTGCACGTAGGCCACTGGAACTTCGCCGGCATGCGCATCCGGGCTGCCGACCGCGGCGACCAAAGCCACGCAAGGGTGTGCTTGCAGCGCCTCTTCGATCTGCTTCGGATCGATGTTGTGCCCGCCGCGGATGATCAGCTCCTTCTTGCGTCCAGTCAGCCAGAAATAACCCTGTTGATCCTGTCGCCCCAGGTCGCCGGTGTTGAGCCAGCGTTGGCCATCAATATCGATCCAGACAGTCTTGTTGTGCAGCGGCTCGAGATAGCCGGCGAACAGGTTGGGGCCGCGAATGGCGATGATTCCCACCTCGTCGAGCTGCGCATCACGCTGGTAGCTGCCGTCGTCGGCAAGAATTACCGCGCGCATGTTCTGATAGGCCAGGCGTAGGCCGATGGAGCCGACCCTTCGTTCGCCTGCCGGTGGGTTGATGGACGACACGCAGGCCGCCTCGGTCAGGCCATAACCCTCCAGAATCGGTACGCCGATACGCTGCTCGAACTCGCGGAACAGTTCGATTGGCATGGGCGCCGCGCCGCACAGTGCGTACTGCAGGCTGGAAATATCGTGCCCGGCCGTTGGCTGCTGCAACAGGGCGGAATAGACGGTGGGCACGCCGGAAAAGAAGTTGATGCCGAAATGCGCGGTCATCGCCCAGAAGTTCGCGATCACGCCCGTACCTCGATAACCCTGTGGGGTGCCGATGATCACTTTGTCGCCCTGGCTCCAGGGCATCAGGCCAGTGACCAACTGGCCGTTGACATGAAACAGTGGCAAACCGCAGAAAATCACCTGGCCGGTGTGGCGCGGCTGCATGTTGGCGGCCATTGCCCAGGCGTTGAATACCTCCGAGCCGTGAGTGCGTACGGCAATCTTCGGTAAACCCGTGGTGCCGCCCGTGCAGAAGTAGGATGAGGGCTCGCCCGGACGGATCTGTCGGCCGCTGATGAGTCGGTCGCCAGGTTGCTGGCGCATCAGCGTGCGCAGATCGTGGATACGGCGCCAGCGCTGGTTGCGCTTTTCACGCAGCGCCATCCAGCGCAGGGCCAGGCTCGCGAGAGGGCCGACGTAGGGTGTCATGCTCACCCACACCAGCTCTTGCACGCTTGGTAACTGGTCGAGTTGGCTGGATACCTTGCTCCACAAATCGCTGCCGGGTGTCGGTGCCAGGGTGACCACCACCTTGGCCTTGGCTGCTCGCAGCAGTTCAGCGATCTGCGGAGCCTCGAGCAGCGGGTTGATCGCCATCACCACGCCGGCGGCTTCGCCTCCCCATATGGTGAAGTGCGTCTCCGGCAGGTTGGGCAGGATGAAGGCCACCACGTCGTCAGGGCCGATGCCGAGACCGTGAAAGGCATTGGCGGCTCGGGTGATGTCGGCGAACAGCTCGGCGTAGTTCCAGTCGTGCGTTCGTCGAAAATTCTGCGCATCGAGCAGAAAGCTCAGCGCTGGCGCCTGAGCATGCGCCCTGGCGCTGCGTTGTAGGGCCGCATAGGTGCTCTCGGCCAGGCCTCGCTGGCTCAGCGGGACCTGTTCGATGGCCTCGATATCTAGATAGGACGCGACGGCCATCAGGCTTGCTCCACCACGACGTTGCGCTGCCTGCCTAGGTCGATCAGACCATCGGCGCTGCGGATGCTGGCTTCGACGACATCGCCTGACTTCAGGTAGTAATCGCTGCGTCCTTCCTGCGCCTTCATGAAGGCTTTCCACTTGACCGCTTCGGGCAGCAGGGCGGCGATACGTTGCTTGGCAGGGGAGGGAATGCTCAGTGCACAGCCGGCCGGGGTGCCCGTGGCGATCAGGTCACCGGCGGCCAGATTTTGTACTCCCGACAGTTCGGTCAATGTTTCCGCCGGGCCGAATACGAGGTTGGCGGTGCTGTCGTCCTGACGCGTCTGGCCATTCACGCTCAGGCGTAGCTGCAGTTTTTTCAGGTAGGGCATGTCCTTGGCATCGAGCAGGCACAGATAAGGACCGACTGGGCCGAAGGTGCGGTAGCTCTTGCCCTTGTAGAACTGCATCTGCGGTATCTGGATATCCCGCGCCGAATAGTCGTTGACGATCACCACACCAGCCACGAACTCGTGCAGGTTGGCGTCGGTCACCAGCTGCCTGGCGTCGATATCGCGCTTGAGCACCAGGCCCAATTCGATTTCGTAGTCGAGAAAGCGCACCTCGCGCGGTTTGATCAGCTCACTGTCCGCCGGGACGATGCAACTGGTCGCCTTGGTGAAGATCATATTGAATTTCTTCACGTCCGGGTCCATGCCGGACTCGATCATGTGCTGCCGGTAGTTGGCGCCTTGGCAGATGAATTGCTGGTCGCGGGTTACCGGTGAAAGCAGTTTCACCGCCTCCAGCGGTAGGTCGCCATCGGGCAAGGCTGCCAGGTGCGCCAGTTGGGTATGGCGGATCAGCTCCCCGGTGCTGGCGTAGTCGCCGGGGATACGGGAAATAAGACCTTGGCGGATCACCCCCCACTGGACGAGGTTCTGGTGCTCGAAACGGACGATATGGACTGGCATGGCAAGGGCTCCCGATGAAGCGGTGGTTTGCTCGATGGCAATGTCTTGTTGTGCTGAATGGGCTCGGCAGTTGGCGGGCAACATTGCTCCGGCGGCCACGAACAGGCAGCTCTTGAGCACTGTGCGACGTTTCCAGCCGGGCATGCTGGCAACGCCTCTAGCCGAACATCCGCGCCAGCGTGATCAGCTTGCGCAGGGTTAGGTCCGGGCTGCGGCGCAGGTTGCGCAGCAGGGCGGCTATGGCCGCCAGGTTGAGTACGGGTTTGGTGAAGCTCTTGGGCATGCGCTGACCCCATTGCGACATTGCTTCGGGGCTGACCGCATGCACGCCGGTGGGGTGGCCGGCCGTGAACAGGTCGCCATCGCAGTAGTGCTCGTGCTTGTCGCGCCAAGGGTCTTGCCAGTAGTCGAATATCTGGCTGCCGAGGATGTGCCGACCGATGCCCCAGGCATGTTTCCAACCTTTTTCACGCAGCACGCGTTGGCCCATTCCGACGGCGTCGGCGTCCACCACCTCGTAGGCACTGTGGCTGTAAGCGGCCATGAAACCCTGTGCAATCGCCAGGGTGTGATGATCGGTGGGCGTATCACCCAGATCTAGGCGCATGAAGGTGACGGCAGGCGAGCCGTCCGGTAGCACTTGCACGTCGCTGGGAATAAAACCGAAATGCTGTGTGTACCAGGCGCAGGTGGCTTGGTAGTCGGCTACTTCCAGCACCACATGACCGAGCTTGATGATCTCGGGTGGCGCGATGGGCGGTCGTTGGGTGGCGTTGATGCGTGGCGTTTCGTCCACCAGATTGAGTGGCAACGGAGCGCGATGGGCCATGACTGCGGCAGGTTGTTGAGCATGAATGGCCTCTACCAGAAAGCCCGATGGATCAGTCAGCCGTACTCGCTCACCGCCTCCGGGGCCTTCGAGTGGCTCGATATCGGAGGCCCCGGGCAGAGCGGCGATACGTTCAAGGTCGGTGCGGCTGGCGAGCGTCAGGCCGAAGCCGATAAAGCGCGGGCGCTCGGCATGGTGTACGCGATAGCAGTAGGGCGCAGAGCCGGTGCCGCGCATGTACAAGGTGGTGGTATCACGCCGAGCAGTGTGCAAGCCGAAGTCGCCGAGAAAACGTTCGGCCTGCTTCAGATCCGGGCGCTCGAAGATCAGATGAGCCAATGCCTGGGCGCGGACAGTCGGCTGAGGGTGACGTGCCGGCTGGGGTGTGGCGAGCATGGCTGTTGTGGTTTGTTTTGCCATTGTCGTTCTCCGTGGCTTTTTTCGGGCAAAGCCGGGCCGTCGACCCTGTGCAGCAGGGTCGCTGGGGTGTCAGGTGGCAATCAGTCCAGGGCTGGCAGGAGCGGCAGCTCGATACTCGCCAGTCGTTGCGCCTCGTCTTCAGGCACGCCTAGCGCGCGCAGAACCAATTCGGCCGCTTCGCTGCCAGCGTCACGCCAGGTCTTGATGCCTTCGAGCACGAGCAACATGGAGCCGAGTGTCGAGCAGGCGATCAATGAGATAACGCTGGCCAGGTGGCTTTGCGGGAAGCGATAGCGGCCCTTTTCAAGGCCCGTGAGCACATCGGTGGTGGCCTGGCTGTAGAACATTTCGCGCAGCGAGGCATCGCCCAGGGCGAAGCGATTGAGGAAGGCGCCCCAGTGGGGTTCTTCATGCGTGCGTCGGATGAACAGGCGCATGCCTATGGATAGGCGTTCTGCCGGGTCCTCCACTGCGGCGAAGCTGCTGTGGACGCGCAAGTGCATCTCCTTGCTCAACTGGCTGGCGACCTGCTGAAACAACTGATCCATGTTCTCAACGTTGTTGTAGATAGTGCCGCGTGCAACACCGGCTTCCTGAGCAAGATCGCTGACGTTCAATTGGGTAGCGCCTTTTTCCGCAAACAGACGGACTGCTGCTTTGTATATACGGCGTTGAGCGGTGCTGAGCTGTGTCAACGGTGTTAGCTCCAGGGTGGTTGTGGGGTAATTGAACACGGGTGTTTAATTTTGGTCAAGCAGTTGTGTTAAAAATTAGACTCTGGTGTTCAATTTTGAATTTATATGTTCTTCTGTTCGGGGTGTTCGTGGTCGCACACCTGCCAGTGCATGACCCCATTTCCTTGCCGAGGATGCTTCACCGATGAGCGATCTGTTTCAGCCCCTGCGCCTGCCTAACGGCAGCGTCATCCCCAATCGCCTGGCCAAAGCCGCCATGGAGGAAAACCTGGCGGACGCCGAGCACGCGCCCGGGCCTACCCTGATTCGGCTCTATCGGGCCTGGGCCAAGGGCGGGGCCGGTCTGATCATCACCGGCAACGTGATGGTGGATCGGCATGCCCTGACCGGGCCGGCGGGCGTTGTGCTGGAAGATGATGAGCATCTGCCAAATTTCCGGGCCTGGGCTGCTGCGTCTCGCAGCTATGGGGCTCAGGCCTGGTTGCAGATCAACCACCCTGGACGGCAGTTGATGGCCAATCTGGGGCAACCGGCGCTGGGGCCGTCGGCGATCCCGGTCGATATCCCCGGGCTATCCAAGCTCTTCGTGCAGCCGCAGGCGCTGGATGAGAGGCAGATAGAGCAGATCATCCAGCGCTACGTGACTGCCGCGGTTCTGGCTGAGCGTGCCGGTTTCACCGGGGTGCAGATTCATGCAGCTCATGGCTACTTGTTCAGCCAGTTCCTGTCTCCGCTCAGTAACTGTCGTCGCGATGGTTGGGGCGGCAGTCTGGAGAATCGTGCGCGTATTCTGCTGCGCACCGTCGAGGCGGTGCGGGCTCAGGTTGCTCCGCAGTTCTGTGTGGCGGTCAAGCTCAACTCAGCGGATTTTCAGCGTGGCGGCTTCGAGGTGGGCGACGCTGAGGCGGTCGTGAAGATGCTGGCAGAGCGTGCGGTGGATCTGGTCGAACTCTCCGGCGGCAGCTATGAAAGCCCGGCCATGCAGGGGCAGACCCGTGATGGCAGCACGCTTGCGCGTGAGGCCTATTTTCTCAAGTTCGCCGAGCGCATCGGCCAAGTGGCAGCGATGCCCATCATGGTGACCGGTGGGGTACGCCGCAGGGCTGTAGCCGAGCGCATTATCGAGCGTGGCGTTGCGATGGTCGGCATGGCTACCGCCCTGGCTATCGAACCAGGACTGCCTGCGCGTTGGCGTGCGGGCGACGATATTGCGGTACCGCCCGTGGTCGTGGGCTGGAAGAACAGGGCGCTGGCTGCTGCCGCGACCCAGGCTGTGGTCAAGAAGCAACTGGTGTTGCTGGGCAGTGGCAAGCCGAGCAATGCGCAGACATCGCCTCTTCTGGCCTTGGTTGGCAGCCAGTTGAGGCAGAAACTGCAAGCGCGTCGCTATCGACGCTGGGTGGCGAGCAAAGGCTGCTAGAGTGCCGGTTGGCTCGGCAAGTCATGTCGGGCCAGCTTGCGTGCTCTGGCTGCTGTCGCGCCCAGGGCCTTGAGAACCATTTCGGCCACCAGCACGTCGTGTTCGTCGACGCTGCGCCCCTCGACGACGCTGCGCATGGCGCCGAGTGTGCAGGAGACCAGTAGGTCGAGGGCGATCGCCTCATGTTCATAGGTCAGGACGCCTTGGTCTTTTCCCGCGCGCAGGTCGGTCAAGACGTAATTGGCAATCTTCGAGCGCATGGCCTGGTCAAAGTGCACCACGCGTACCACGGCGCTCGCCCAGTCTGGGTCGTTGATAGCGCGCAGGATGAACATTCGCACGCCAATGGCGATGCGACGTGCGCCACTGTCGACGCCCACGCTGTGCTGGGCGATGGCTTCGGAGAATTCATCGGCCATGGCCAGTCCGACGGCCTCTACGACCTCATCGCGCGAGCGAAAGTAGTTGTAGACGGTGCCGCTGGCTACTTCTGCCTCATTGGCGACGTCGAGTAGCGCGATTTCACCCACTTCCTTGTGGGCGAACAGGCGCACGGCAGCATCGATGAGACCGCGACGGGTTCGTTCGCGCTTCTTGTGGCCACGGCTCAGCGGCGCAGGTTCGAGGTTGGGTGTATCGGCTCTGCTCATGCTCAGCCCCTGGTAAATAGGCCCCGATGATAATGGAGTGGTTGGCGGCCAGGCCATTCACTTTCGTAACAGCTGCAGGGAGTCGGAAATGATCCTGGCGGCCTGATCGGCAGCGCCATCGTGCATCAGGATACGGTCCGGGCGAACCACCATTAGCGAGCCCAGCGGCATGGCGCTAGTCAATTGCAGGCCGAGGTCTTCGATGAACGGAGTGGTGGAATGGCTGCGCTGGCCCTGAGGACCTATCTGCAGGAAACGCCCGCCTACCGCCTCCCAACGTTTTATCTGCTCAGGGCTCAGGGTCGCGCGGGGATCCGTGCCCAGGCCGATCAGTGTCAGGCCATCTCCGAGCACGTCGTCGCTCGGCAGGATGCGACCATCGGGCGTACGTACCAGGCCCTGAGGCAGCAGGCCGCCCCGAGGTAGTCGAGCGCAGCGAGTCTTGTTCATGAACAGGCCGCGCTTGAAGATGTTCTTGGGTTTGATCTCCAGTTCCTCGAAGTGTCGCCGCGCCGCCGGGATCAGGCCCAGGGTGCGCATCATGCCGTGCCCCAGAAAGGCCAGCAGAGCGTTGCGTGGCATGATCAGGCGTCCCATGAACTTGGCCATGTCGATCATTTCCTGGGCGTGGGGGCGACGTTCCTGTTCGTAGCTGTCGAGAATCGCTGGGTTTGCCTGGCCCTTGAGTACCCAGCTCAGTTTCCACGCCAGATTGGCAGCGTCACGCAGCCCTGCGACCAGGCCCTGGCCAACGAATGGCGGGGTGATGTGGGCCGCGTCACCAGCCAGGAACACACGACCTTGCTGGAAATGCTTGCAGCAGCGCGCGTGGAAGCGATAGACCGCCTTGCGCTCGATCTTTAATTGGCTGGGCTCGATCCAGCGCTGCAGTAGGGTGCTGATGAAGCCGGTGTCCTCCACCTGGTCACGGGTTTCTCCTGCGCGCAGCATGAACTCCCAGCGCTCGCGGCCGCCAGGGGCCGGCATGTGTGGGGTAGGGCGACGGTGATCGCAGAGGAACTCGATGTGCTCGATGGCCTTTCCTTCGCGTTGACAGGCATCGACGATCAGCCAGTCCTCGGAGTAGCTCTGCCCCTCGAAATCCTGGCCAATGAGGCTACGTACTCTGGAGCTGGCGCCATCTGCACCTACCAGATAGCGCGCGTGAACCTGGTGCTGGCTGCCGTCCTCGGCGCGAAGGCAGGCGGTGACACCGTCGCTGTCCTGACGTAGGTCTTCCAGCTCCAGTCCGCCAAGGCTGGTGACGTTGTCGAAGCGTTGATAGTGCGCACGCATCGAGCGTTCCAGATCCGGCTGGTAGAAGGTCACCAGCTTGGGGTGTCCATCCAGGCTGCCGGTGGTATTGGCACGACCGAACTGGCCGATCATCGGGCAGTGCATGCGTACTTCCGGAATCACGATCTTGTCGAAGGCGTCTTCGCCCAGGCCCGCCAGCTGAAGGATGCGCAGCGCCTCGTTGTCGAGGGCGATCGCGCGCGGCATCAGCAGGATCTCGTGAGCCTTGTCGATGATCAGGGTCTGGACGCCATAGCGGCCGAGCAAGGCAGCTAGCGTGGCGCCGACCGGACCGTTGCCGATGATCAGTACATCAGTGTTCTCAGGCAGCGCTTTCTTGTTGTTGTGCATGTCAGGCCTTTGTCATGGGTAGTGTCATTTTATGAAATATTATTCAAAAATGAATAATTGATCAATATTGATATGTTAGTTAAAAAGTGCCACAACAAGAAACGTGCACGCCGTGCCGAAGGAGTCCCCCATGTCTTTCCCTGCTTATCCAGCCCGTGCTCTGACCGCCGAGGATATCCAACGCTACCGAGATGACGGGGTTGTCATGATCAAGGGCGCTATCGATCCCAACTGGATGGCCCTGGTGGAGAGCGGTATCGACGCGGCGAGAGGTGATGCCTCGCTGGTCGGACGCTTCATGTCACGCAAGGTCGAGGGCTACCAGATGGATATCTTTCTCTGGAAGCGCATCGATGCTCTGCGTGATCTGGTCTACTACGGGCCTTTCGCACGCTGGGCCCAGCAACTGATGCGGTCGCGGCAGGTGCGCTTCTTCTATGACCAGATGTTCGTCAAGGAGCCAGGCACCGATGCGCCAACGCCCTGGCATCAGGATCTGAGCTTCTGGCCTATCCGTGGTGAGCAGATCTGCTCGTTCTGGATTCCCTGCGACCCGGTCAATCGTGAGAACAGCGGGTTGCTGTACGTGAAGGGGTCACACAAGTGGCCTCAGCGTTTCAAGGCCATCTCGCCGGACTATGTGGCGGCGATCATCGACGAGCGGATGGACGACATTCCCGATATCAACGCGCACCCGGAACGCTATGAGTTGCTCGATTGGGACATGGAGCCGGGCGATATCCTGATGTTCCACCCGCTGACCCTGCACGGTTCATACGGCAACCAGTCACGCACACGCCGTCGCCGCGCCCTGGCTTTGCGCTGGGTAGGTGACGATGTGCTTTACGCGCCTTCGGCCAAGCGCATGCCGATTCACTTCGAGCATTGCTCTGTACCTGGCGGCCCGCTACAGGGAGCTGCTTTCCCGCGCATCCTGCCCGAGATGGATCCTCATGAGCGGGCTGCACGAGCCAGGCCGGAGCGACCTAGTATGAGCAAATTGCTGCGTTCTTCGCTGGGTAACGCGGTCGCGGCAGCGAGACTGGCATTCAAGCCGGGCAAGACGGTTTCGCTCAAGCAGACGTGGTCGAAGTCCGATACCTGATCGTTGACGCGATGAGTGAGGCTTCCTGTCCCGCGGGGGACTTGGCTATGGCTTGGTCGAGCTGACAGACCGCTCGGCGGTCGCTGGGCGTGGCGCGTTCGCCAGGATTTGCAATGAAGTGGAATTGCTGCGCAATAAAAAGCCCGCGCTTTGGGCGCGGGCTTTTGGCTGTTTGCAGGCTCAGGCGATGCGGTAATTCAGCACGCTGTCCTGTTCCTTGAGTGTCTTGCGCAGATCGGCTGGGATATTGCCGGCGCGCACGGCCAGTTCCAGACGAATTTCTTCCAGGCTCTGGGCGAAGGCATCCTGATCGGTGACCTGTGGCTTGGCCAGGACGCGGCTGTAGACGGTGCTGTCGCTCTCGTCGAGCAGGGCGAGGATGATGCTGCCGTCCGGGCGCGGCGAGCTGAAGCTGGCGCGCAGCGGATTGAACAAGTGATCGACGAGCTGTTGGTTGGTGAGTTCCATGTCCTACTCCATCCTGAGGTTGGTCACCTTCGACCTCAGGATGATGACTTGGTTCAGGCAGTCAGCGACTGACGCGTGCGTTCGATCACCTGTTGCAGCGACTCGTCGTTGTACTGGCCGGGGTAGAGACGCTGGCTGTACTGGGCGATACCGGTCTTGTCGACCAGGGTAAAGCTGAAGCTGCCCTTACGCGTTGCCTGGATGCGGCAATCGAACGGCGCGAAGGCGTGAGTAAGGGTGCTGATGGCTTTCTGAATTTGATGTTGAGCATTCATTTTTCTGGGTATTCCTTAAAGCATGTGCGCTTCGTTGCGCGTGGTGTAGCTCCATGTTGTTGGCCAAAAAGCGGCCATAGCATGTCAACCGATCGGAGCTTGATTAGCACGATAAAGTTCCATTGTTACGGTTCTTCGGCGTGGTTGGTACGTCGGAGGCAGGCAGAGGAACTGCACCGATAAACGGCGAGTCGGCCTGATCAGTCAGCAGGTGGGATCGGGGAGGGCGGCAGCGCAGAGATGCGCTAGGCGTTGAACCGGGAAACCAGCGAGTGGGCGCAAAGGCCTTAATGACTTACAGCGTGGTACGAACGGCGCGGATGATAATGCGTTGTGCAAGAAATAACCAGCACTATTTCTCAAGTCAGAGTGATGCAGCTCCACACATGCGGGTGGCGGATGCAATTTGCCGGTTGCTCCGCTAGGATTAGCCCACTTTTGCTTTCCTCATATGACGGTTTTCCATGAGTTATCAGGTTCTTGCACGTAAATGGCGTCCGCGCTCGTTCCGCGAAATGGTCGGCCAGACGCATGTGCTCAAAGCCCTGATCAATGCCCTGGACAGCCAGCGCCTGCACCATGCCTACCTGTTCACTGGTACGCGTGGGGTGGGCAAGACCACCATTGCGCGGATCATCGCCAAGTGCCTGAACTGCGAAACCGGCATCAGCTCCACCCCCTGCGGCACCTGCTCGGTGTGCCGGGAGATCGATGAGGGGCGTTTCGTCGACCTGATTGAAGTGGACGCTGCCAGCCGCACCAAGGTCGAAGACACCCGTGAGCTGCTCGACAACGTGCAGTACTCGCCGAGCCGCGGGCGCTTCAAGGTCTACCTGATCGACGAAGTGCACATGCTCTCCACCAGCTCCTTCAACGCGCTGTTGAAGACCCTGGAAGAGCCGCCACCCCACGTCAAATTCCTCCTCGCCACCACCGATCCGCAGAAGTTGCCGGTCACCGTGTTGTCGCGCTGCCTGCAGTTCTCGCTGAAGAACATGCCGCCGGAGCGGGTGGTCGAGCATCTGACCCATGTACTGACTGCCGAGAGCGTGCCGTTCGAGGACGACGCCCTGTGGCTGCTCGGCCGCGCTGCCGACGGTTCGATGCGCGACGCCATGAGCCTGACCGACCAGGCCATCGCCTTTGGTGAAGGCAAGGTACTGGCGGCTGACGTGCGCGCCATGCTCGGCACGCTTGATCATGGCCAGGTCTATGGCGTGCTACACGCTCTGATCGAGGGGGATGCGCGCGCGCTGATCGAGGCGGTGCGCCATCTCGCCGAGCAGGGGCCGGACTGGAATGGCGTGCTGTCGGAAATGCTCAACGTCCTGCACCGCGTCGCCATCGCGCAGGCGCTGCCCGATGCAGTGGACAATGGCCAGGGCGACCGCGAGCGCGTGCTGCAATTGGCCCAGGCTTTGCCGGCCGAAGATGTGCAGTTCTACTACCAGATGGGGTTGATCGGTCGTCGCGATCTACCCCTGGCACCGGAGCCGCGCGGTGGCTTCGAGATGGTGCTGCTGCGCATGCTGGCCTTCCGTCCGGGGGGCACTGACGACGCGCCCAAGGTCACGCTAAAGCCCTTGGGGATCAGCCAGGCCACTGCTGATTCCCAACAAAATCCAGTGGCCGGCACCGCTATGCCGGCTCCTGCTCCTGTGCTTTCTTCGCCTGCTCCAGCTGTGGCACCGGCGCCTGTTGCGCCTGCCCCGGTTGAGGCCGTCGCAGCTGCGCTAGCGCCTGTCGTCGAGCCTGCAGTGAGTGAGCCGGAACCCGAGGTTGTGCCTCCGGTTGCAGCGACCGCTATCGTGGCCCCTGAGCCTGAGCCTGAGCCTGAGCCCGCTGCGTCTGCCGTCGTCGATGTGCCCTGGGAAACGGCCGTACCCGTTGCGCCCGTGGCCGACGCCGTTCAGGTCGTCGCGTCAGTCGTGTCTGAGGTGGCTGTTGCCGAGCCTGAAGCCCTGCACGTGACCGCGGCTGCCACGCCGGAGCCGAGCGAGGCTGCGCCGCCCGTGGTGGAAGCCGATGGCGCCGACGACGAGCCGCCGCTTGGCGACTACGACTATGTCGAAATGGACGCCGAAACCCTCGATTACGATTTCGGCCAGGCTGAAACCGCTGCGCCTGCGGTCGAAGAACCGTTGCCGGCCGCCAAGCCTGCTACCGGGCTGGCGGCGGAGTGGCTGTCACTGTTCCCGCAGCTCGGGCTGGGCGGCATGACTGGTAGCATCGCCGCCAACTGCACCCTGATCGAAGCCAATGGTGATGACTGGCTGCTGCACCTGGACCCGGCGCACAGCGCGCTGTTCAACCCGACTCAGCAGCGCCGTCTCAATGATGCGCTGAACCAGCAGCAGGGACGCAGCATCAAACTGCGCATCGAATTGTGTAAGCCCGAGCAGGAAACGCCGGCGCAGGCCGCTGCTCGTCGCCGTGCTGATCGCCAGCGCAGTGCCGAGTCCTCGATCCATGCCGACCCGCTGGTGCAGCAAATGATTCAGCAGTTCGCCGCCAAAGTGCGCGACGACAGCATCGAACCAATCGATACCCCCAGTTAATTCTGAACACCGAGGATACCGACATGATGAAAGGTGGCATGGCAGGCCTGATGAAACAGGCTCAGCAAATGCAGGAAAAAATGCAGAAGATGCAGGAAGAGCTGGCCAACGCCGAAGTCACCGGCCAGTCCGGCGCCGGTCTGGTCAGCGTCGTGATGACCGGTCGTCACGACGTCAAGCGCATCACCCTGGATGACAGCCTGATGCAGGAAGACAAGGAAGTGCTCGAAGACCTGATCGCCGCTGCCGTCAACGATGCGGTGCGCAAGGTCGAGCAGAACAGCCAGGACAAGATGTCCGGCATGACTGCAGGGATGCAGCTGCCCCCCGGCTTCAAAATGCCTTTCTGACAGGCCACGTGCCGTCCAGTCAACGCACATGGCGGCGTTACCGGCGAACTCGGAATCCTCATGTGCTCCAGCACACTGTGGTTCCTCGTCCGCCGGCGCCTTGCCCTGTACGCCGCCTGATCGCCACTCTCACTTGTGTTGCTCGCGTGTGCAGTTCGTAGGGTGGGCTTTAGCCCGCCAGATCATTGCCCGCCAACTTTTGCAGGACTTCCATGAGCTTCAGCCCTCTGATTCGCCAGTTGATCGATTCTCTGCGCATCCTGCCCGGCGTCGGCCAGAAGACCGCGCAACGCATGGCGCTGCAGCTGCTCGAGCGTGATCGCAGTGGCGGTCAGCGTCTGGCGCAGGCGCTCAATGCGGCGATGGAAGGCGTGGGGCATTGCAAGCGCTGCCGCAGCCTGAGCGAAGACGAGGTCTGCCAGCTGTGCCTGGACGAGCGGCGTGACGACAGCCTGCTGTGTGTGGTGGAAGGTCCGATGGACGTGCATGCGGTGGAGCAGACCGGCTTTCGCGGTCGCTACTTCGTGCTCAAGGGGCACCTGTCGCCGCTCGATGGCCTGGGCCCGGAAGCCATCGGTATTCCAGCGCTGCTGGAGCGCATCGATGCCGGTGCTTTCAGCGAAGTGATCCTGGCTACCAACCCGACGGTGGAAGGCGAGGCCACGGCGCACTATATCGCCCAGATCCTTGCCGGCAAAGGCCTGATCGCCTCGCGCATCGCCCATGGTATGCCACTGGGCGGTGAGCTCGAATTGGTCGATGGCGGCACCCTGGCCCATGCCCTGGCTGGTCGGCGCCCGATCAGTCTGTAAACCGTCAAACCCTCTCGATTCGGAGTGCCTGTGATCGCTGACACTCTGCGCCGTATTGCCCTGTTACTCCTGCTTGCAGCGCCCCTGGCCGCGCAAGCTCAATGCCCGGCCGGGCAGGTACAGGTGTGCCTGGGCAGCTCCTGCCTGTGTGTGCCGGATCCCGTACGCATGCGTGAGGATGGCCTGAACCTGGCTGCGGTCAGGCTTGAAGCGTGGTTGCTGCAGTCCCGCCAGGCCGCTCTACGGGCCGGTACCGAGCCCATCCCTTTGATGATTCGCGCGCAGCTCGCGCCGTTCTACGACGATGCGTTGTTCGATGAAGTGCGCTATCGCGTCGGTATCACCGACGAGATGGATGCTGCCACCGTCATGCTGCAGAACCCCGATGTACAGGCTGTGACGCTGGTCGATGTGGTGGTGTTTCGCAGCAGCGATGCCGCCGCAGAGGATGCTGTGCTGTGGGCGCATGAGTTATGGCATGTGCAGCAATACCGCGAGTGGGGCACCGATGGCTTCGCCCAGCGCTACACCCGTAATTTCCAGTCGGTGGAAGGGCCAGCCTACGAAATGGGCGAGCGGGTGAGGAAGGCGCTGCGGGAGCAGAAATGAAACGCTCGCTTGAAAACCAAGCAAGCGCTAGGTTAGGGTGGCCAAAATAATAACGGGAGTACCCGCATGGCCGCCCCTCTGTCGCATTTCGATGAATCCCACCAACTGGTTCGTGATTCCGTCCGGCGTTTCGTCGAGCGCGAGATCCTGCCGAATATCGACGAGTGGGAGGAGGCCGAGGAGTTTCCTCGTGAGCTGTACCTCAAAGCCGGCGCCGCAGGCATTCTCGGTATCGGCTACCCGGAGCAGTTCGGCGGCAGTCACGAGGGCGATGTGTTCGCCAAGGTCGCGGCCAGCGAGGAGTTGATGCGCAGTGGCTCGGGCGGGCTGGTGGCCGGGCTGGGTTCGCTGGATATCGGTTTGCCGCCCATCGTCAAATGGGCCAAGCCCGCCGTGCGCGAGCGTGTGGTGCCGCAGGTGCTGGCTGGCGAGAAGATCATGGCGCTGGCGGTGACCGAGCCTTCTGGTGGCTCCGATGTGGCCAATCTCAAGACCCGCGCCGTGCGGGATGGCGACCACTATCGCATCAATGGCAGCAAGACCTTCATCACCAGTGGTGTGCGTGCCGATTACTACACGGTCGCGGTGCGTACCGGTGGCGAGGGCTTTGGCGGCGTCAGCCTGTTGCTGGTGGAGAAGGATACGCCGGGTTTCACCGTCGGGCGCAAGCTGAAGAAAATGGGCTGGTGGGCGTCCGATACTGCCGAGCTGTTCTTCGACGATTGCAAGGTGCCGGTTGAGAACCTGATCGGCGTGGAGAACGCCGGCTTCGCCTGCATCATGGCCAACTTCCAGAACGAGCGTCTGAGCCTGGCGATCATGGCCAACATGACCGCGCAACTGGCGCTCGAAGAGTCGATGAAATGGGCGCGTGAGCGTCAGGCCTTTGGCAAACCGGTGGGCAAGTTCCAGGTGCTCAAGCACCGTCTGGCCGAGATGGCGACCCAGCTGGAGGTGTCGCGTGAGTTCACCTACCGCCAGGCCGCACAGATGGCGGCTGGCAGAAGCGTGATCAAGGAGATTTCCATGGCCAAGAACTTCGCCACCGATATCGCTGACCGCCTGACCTACGATGCGGTGCAGATCATGGGTGGCATGGGTTATATGCGCGAAAGCCTGGTCGAGCGGCTGTACCGCGATAACCGCATTCTCTCCATCGGCGGCGGCACGCGGGAGATTATGAACGAGATCATTTCGAAGCAGATGGGGCTGTAGCTGCTGGCGTGGGAGGGCCTTCAGCCGCGATCAGCCTAAATGAGACGAAAAGCTCGCCGCTGAAGCGCCTCCCACGGAAATCGGTGATCAGGACGCTGCCTGACTCTGCGCTGCCTGGCGCAGGCGCGCGATGTCGCGTTGCGGTGGATCGCCGAACAGGCGGCTGTACTCGCGGCTGAACTGCGATGGGCTTTCGTAGCCGACGCGGTAGCTGGCCGCCGCCGCCTCGAGGTTGTCACACAGCATCAGTCGACGAGCCTCCTGCAAGCGCAGTTGTTTCTGGTACTGCAGCGGGCTGAACGCCGTCACGGCCTTGAAGCGATGGTGCAGGGTCGACGGGCTCAGGTTCACCTCGCGGGCCAGCTCCTCGATACGCAGCGGCTGGTCGAAGTTCTTGCGCAGCCACTCGATGGCGCGGGAGATGCGCTGGCTCTGGCTGTCGGCGATGACCACTTCATGCAGACGATGGCCCTGCGGGCTGAGCAGCATGCGATAGAAAATCTCGCGTAGGGCCAGTGGCGCCAGCATGGCGATGTCGCGCGGGGTTTCCAGCAGGCGCAGCAGGCGGATCACAGCATCCAGCAGGCGTGGGTCGAGACGATCGAGAAACAACGCGCGTTGTGAGGCAGCGTCCGGTGCCGGAATGGGCGGCATCTCGGTGAGCAGGCTGCTGATCAGGGCTGGATCGATCTCCAGTGCAAGACTCAGGTACGGCGCCTCCGGGCTGGCTTCGATCACTCGGCCCGTCACCGGCAGCACCACCGATGCCACCAGATAGTTCAGTGGATCATAGACATAGAGTTCGTCACCCAGGCGTATCTCCTTGCGGCCCTGGGCGATGATGCACAGGCACGGGTCGTAGACCGTTTGCATCGGCAGGCTCGGCGTCGTGGCGCGCGCCAGTTTCAAGCCTGGAATGGCAGTGAGGTGCAGGCCGTCCTCGGGAACGAAGCGATCGACCAGGCGTGCCATTTCATGGCTGAGTTCGGCAAGGGGAGTGTCGAGCGTTGTGGCGGTGTGAATGGGTGACTGCATGGCGCGCCTCCGGAAAGTCAGCGAAGCCTAGCCAGGTTTTTCAGGCAAGTCATGAGGGGCGGCAGGATTAGGCAAATATTTGCCAGTAATGGGCAAATGACCAGTTATACAGAGTATTTCAAGGTTTATCGCATGACGATTCGGCTGCCTGGCAGTGATCCAATCAATGCAGGTTTAGGCAAGAATCTGCCAGTAATCGACTAACGCTGGGATGACCATCTGCCTGATCTTTGTCGTCATCGCGTCGTGCCTCTGTGCCGGCTCAAACACCTGCAGTAGCCATGTCACCCGCTAAGTGGTGCCCACATCCGTAACGAAAGGAGCGAGCTATGCCGAGTAAATGGTTGATCGCGCCATTGACCCTGTTGTTGCTCGCCACGGCCTAGCTCGACTCAAGAGCCGTTGGCGGAGCGACTTTCGTCGAACCAGACGCAGCGCCCCATGTTTTGCAGCGAAACGCTGCCGGTCTGTATTGATTCAGTTCCAGGAGGTTGCCATGAGCATCATTCATCGTATGACCCTTTGTGCCCGTCATGGCCGTTCGACTCGGTTGGGTCAGTGCCTGGCGCGGTTGCACGAGGTTGGGCGAGATATGCCGGGCTGCGAACGCCTGCGTGTATTTCCTCTGCACAATGATCCACTGACCTGGTTGATAGAAGGGCAGTGGCGCTCAGCTGCGGCACGTGACGCTTTCCTCGGCAGCGAAGGTCTGCGCCGGGTAGTGGCTCAGGCTATAAACGAAGGGCTTTTCACTCAGCTCGAATGCGGCATGGAGTTACAGCAGCAGGTCGCCTGAGTCGCTCAGACTTGCCTTTGTGAATTTATCTCTATAGATTTTCATGAAATTAATTATTAAAAATTTCATGAGTCATCTATGTTTCGCCACGCCAGTGAGCACGTCGACAGCTACTACGCGCAGAGCTGTCAGGATCGGCTGAAGCGCTATCCGACCCTGCAGGGCGACTTGCAGTGTGATGTGCTGGTGGTCGGCGCCGGCTTCAGTGGTCTGCACACCGCCTTGCGCCTGACCGAAGCAGGGCGCAAGGTCATTCTGCTGGAGGCCAGTCGCGTGGCCTGGGCAGCCTCCGGGCGTAACGGCGGGCAGGCGATTCTCGGCTGGTCGTGCGATATGCCGCCGCTGGAAAAGGCGCTTGGTACCGAGCGTGCGCGACGTCTTTGGGATGGCATGACCTGGGCGGCCCGCGAGTTGCGCGAACTGCCGCAGCGTCATGGCTTCGACTGCGACTACCGCCGTGGCCATCTGTGGACGGCAGTGCTGCCGCGCCGCGTGGCGCTGTTACATGAATGGCAGGAAGAGGCCGCCTATAAGTGGGGGCATCGCGCGTTGCAATTCGTCTCTCGCGAACAGATGCCGCAATGGGTCGCGAGTGAGCGTTATCAGGCTGGTCTTTATGACCCAGAGGCCGGCCACCTCAATCCGCTCAAGCTGGCACTGGGTCTGGCCGAGGCCTTCGTTCGCGCCGGAGGGCAGATCTTCGAGCAGAGCCGTGCGCTGAGCCAGGAGATGCATGGCGACGGCTACCGCGTGCGAACCGAGCAGGGCAGCGTGCAGGCCGATCAACTGGTGCTGGCCTGCAACACCTATATCGACGACCTGGAGCCGCGCCTGGCCCGGCGTATCCTGCCGGTCGGCACTTACCAGATAGCCACCGCGCCGCTGGGTGCGGAGCGCGCCGAGGCGTTGCTGCCGCGCAATGCCTGCGTCACCGACAACCAGTTCGTCCTCGATTACTTCCGCCGCACGCCAGATCACCGCCTGCTGTTCGGCGGTGGCTGCACCTACCTGGGTGGCCTGCCGAAGGACATGGCAGCTGCCACGCGACCTTTCCTCGAACGCGTATTCCCACAGTTGTCAGGCGTAGCCATCGACTTCGCCTGGGGCGGGCATATCGACGTGACTCGTGCTCGTACGCCGGATATCGGCGGCGAGAACGGCCGTTACTGGCTGCAGGGTTTCTCCGGACATGGCGTATTGCCGACGCTGGCGGCTGCACGAGCAGTCAGCGATGCCATTCTTGGCCATGAAGACGAACTGGCGTTGTACCGGCAACTGCGCAACCCCGACTTTCCCTTCAACGAACGCCTGGCCGCGCCCCTGGAGGCCATCGGCAAGGCTTGGTATCGACTGAGAGACAGTTTTTGACATGGACAGCGCCGAGATGAACCAGAACCTGGAGATGGCGGCCCTGGCCGTGCTTATCCACGACCTGCGCAAGCACAAGAAGGTCACCCTCAACGAACTGGCTGAGCGCATCGGCCGCTCGGTGGGCTTTCTTTCGCAGGTCGAACGGGGTCTGTCGCGCCCGACGGTGGCTGATCTGACCGCCATCGCCGAGGCGCTCGATGTGCCCACCACCTATTTCTACAGCCTGCCCAAGCCCAAGGCGCTGGATTGGGTCACCCGCCCCGACGAACGCCGCACCCTGTACCTGGCCGGTGGCATCACCGACATCATGGCCTCGCCGACGCTGCAGGGCGCCTTCATGGTCGTCGACAGCCTGCTCGAGCCGGGTGCCAGCAGTGGTGAGCGGCAGATGAGCGACCGTTCCGAGCAGGCCGGCTACGTGCTCGAAGGCCAGCTGACGCTGTGGCTGGGCGAGGACGAACAGAGCGCCACGCTTTACCCCGGCGACGTTTTCCAGGTGCCGAGCTATGCGCACCTGCGTTATGCCAACCAAGGCGACACCCCTGCGCGGGTGTTGTGGATCTACACCTGACCTCCCGTGAACCGGAAATAACCACAATGAACGCCACCCGAGTCGAGCTGCTCGACGAAGTCCGCCAATTCCGCCAGGCCCACCCCGAGGTGCGCTTCGTCGACCTGATCTGTCTGGATATCCCCGGGCATTTCTACGGCAAGCGCTACCCCATCGAGATGCTGGAGAAGGTCGCTGCCGGCAGTGCCCTAAAGTTGCCGCAGAACTGCGTGCTACTCGGCGCGCAGGGCGGGCTCTACGAGATCGGCGACTACTGCTTCCATGACGGCGACCCAGACGCGCCACGGCGGCTGATTCCCGGCACGCTGAAGCTGGTGAACTGGGAGCGCCAGCCGCTGGGGCAGATGCTGATCAGTTCTGACGGTACCGAAGCGCCCATCGAGTTCGAGCCGCGCGAGGTGCTGGCACGCGTGGTGCAGCGCCTGGCGGCGCGCGGCATTCGCCCGGTGGTGGCCTTCGAGCTGGAGTTCTACCTGTTCGACAAGGCACTGAAGGATGGTCTGCCGCAGTACCCGCGCGATGACCTGAGTGGCGATGCCGATGATCAGCCGAACATGCATATCGAGCGGCTCTCGCGCTTTGCCGACGTGCTCGACGACATCACCGAGACTGCGCGGCTGCAGGGCATCGATACCACGGTGATCACCGCCGAGATCGGCCCGGGGCAGTTCGAGATCAACTTCAGTCATAACGCCGACCCGATGCAGGCAGCCGACTGGTCGGCGCTGTTCTGCCGGGTGACCCGTGGCGTGGCGCTCAAATACGGCCATCGCGCCAGCTTCATGGCCAAGCCGTACCTGCAGTATCCAGGCAGCGGTATGCACATCCACGTCAGCCTGTACGACGAGGCTGGCGATAACCTGCTGGCCCGTGATGAGCAGCGTCCGTTGCGGCATGCCGTGGCCGGTTGCCTGGAGCTGTTGCCGGAGCTCATGCCGATCTACGCGCAGAACCACAACAGCTACCGCCGCTTTGGCGCCCAGGTGAACTCGGCGAGCAAAGCCAGCTGGGGCTTCGAGGATCGTGATGCCTGCGTGCGCATTCCCGAGTCGGACGCGCGCAATCTGCGTCTGGAGTTCCGCCTGCCGGGCGCCGATGCCAACCCCTATCTGGTGCTGGCGGCATTGCTGGTCAGTATCGAACAAGGCCTCGATGCCAAGGTCGAGCCCATCGCACCACTGAATGACGACCGCGCCAGCGGCGTCGACTTTCCCAACGACATGCTCGACGCCGTGCGCCGCATGCAGGCCAGCGAGCGCGTCGCAGCCGGCCTCGGCAGCGAGTTCGTCATGGTCTATTGCGAGAACAAACGCCAGGATCACCTGGCCTTCATGCACGACATCAGCCCGCGCGAATACCGCTGGTACCTGTGATGTCACGGACAGAAGGAGGCGCCATGAACAACGCCGTAAACAACCCCAAGACCGCACACTGGCAGGCCCTGAGCCAGGCCCACCACCTTGCCCCGTTCAGTGATTACAAGCAGCTGGCCGAAAAGGGGCCGCGCATCATCACTGAGGCGAAAGGTGTGCACCTGTGGGACAGCGAGGGCAACAAGATTCTCGATGGCATGGCCGGCCTGTGGTGCGTGGCCGTCGGCTATGGCCGTGAGGAACTGGTCGAAGCCGCCGCGACGCAGATGCGCCAGTTGCCGTTCTACAACACCTTCTTCCAGACCGCCCACCCGCCAGTGCTGGAGCTGGCGCATGCCATTTCCCAACTGGCGCCGGCTGGCATGAACCACGTGTTCTTCACCGGTTCGGGTTCGGAAGGCAATGACACCATGCTGCGTCTGGTGCGCCACTACTGGGCATGCAAAGGCCAGCCGAACAAGAAAATCATCATCGGCCGCGACAACGGTTACCACGGCTCCACCGTGGC
>NZ_NIQU01000006.1 GCF_002741105.1 Pseudomonas sediminis
ACCGCCGAAGGTGTCACCCAGCCAATAGAACAGGGTGTAGAAGTTGTTGAGGATCACGTAGACGAAAGTGATCAGCGTCATGGTCGCCAGGAGGAAAGCGATAAAGCCTTCCTCGAAGTGCTCCCAGCCGCGCCGCAAGGCGTTCATGGCATCTCCGCGAGGTTCTTGTGATTGTCAGGAGTTGGGCGAATCTAACCGAGCCTGGGACGGCGCGATATTCGTCATTGGCAAACGCCGTCTTAGGCGACGGCGAATGAAAGGCCGCTCCGGGTGCGTGGGCCCGGAGCGGCTGTGGGGCTTACGGCTGGTTGGCGGCTTGCGCGGCTTCGATCACGTCGGCGCCGATCTCGGCTTCGAACTTCTTCCAGGCCGGGCGTACGGCGTCACGCCAGGCAGCACGTTGCTCGGGCGTCAGGGTGATGATCTCGCTCTTGCCGGTAGCGACGATGGCCTGACGGGCTTCGGTATTCAGCGCCTCGGCCTGCTTGTTCACCTCGACGGTCACCTCGTCGACGATCTGCTCCAGCTCGCTGCGGATGTCCGCCGGCAGACCGTTCCAGAACTGGGTGTTGGTGATCAGCAGGTAGTTGCCGATGGCATGGTTGGACTCGGTCATGTACTTCTGCACCTCGAAGTACTTCTGCGAGTAGATGTTCGACCAAGGGTTGTCCTGGGCGTTGACCACGCCGGTCTGCAGGCCCTGGTAGATCTCGGCGAAGGCCATCTTGCGCGGCACCGCACGCAGGGCGCTGTATTGCGCGGCCTGCAGATCGGACGGCTGCACGCGGAATTTCTGCCCACGGGCATCGGCCGGCTCGACCAGCGGCTTGTTGGCGGTGAGCTGGCGCATGCCGTTGAGCCAGTAGGCCAGGCCGGTGATGCCCTTGCTCTCCATCGATTTGAGCAGCGCCTTGCCCTTGTCCGAAGACTGGAAGCGCTGCGCGGCAGCGACGTCATCGAACAGGAACATCATGTCGAATAGTTGCAGCTGCTTGGTGTACTGCTCCAGCTTGGACGGTGCCGGCGCCAGCATCTGCACTTCATTGAGCAGCAGGGCTTCCATTTCCTTACCATCGCCATACAGCGAAGAGTTGGCATAGACGTCGACCTTGACCTTGCCGGCCAGGCGCTCCTCCACCAGTTTCTTGAACATCAGCGCGCCCTGACCCTTCGGCGTGCTGTCGGCGGTGATATGGGAAAACTTGATCAAGATCGGATCGGCTGCGTGTGCCGAGAGTGCGCCAAGCAGTGCGCAACCGGCGAGTACACCGGCCAGGCCACGACGGACGAAAGAAAACTTCATGGAAGGCTCCTGTTGTTTTTGTCTGAGCGTCGAGGGAGAAACCCCTTCGATTGGCCCGGACTCTACTCCGCCGTCCCCCCAGGCTGAAATTCACATTTGAACAACCGAGCCTTCGGCATTCACGAAGGCAGCGCAGAACTCTCCCCCGCCAAACCGCTGTTTCTCAGGTGATCGAGCATCTGCTTCGCGGTCAGCGAAAGGTTGTCCTGGTTACGTACCGCCACCTTGAGTTCGCGCCGCGCCCAGGGGTCATGCAGCGGGATCACCCGCACATCGAGCGCCGGCAGGTAGGTACGCACCGCCAGGTCCGGCAACACGCCGACGCCCATGCCGGTGTGGATCATCCGGCAGATGGCTTCGAAGCTGCGTACCTGAATACGCAAGCGCAGGGCCACGCCCTGGCTCTGCGCCGAATGCTGCAGCAGGCCGTGCAGGGACGCGTCCTGCTGCAGGCCGATGAAATCGAAACCCACCGCCTCGCGCAGGAACAGGCCATCGCGCTCGGCCAGGGGATGCTCACGCGGGGTGACCAGCACCAGTTGGTCGTGACGGTAGGTGAACACCTGCAGATCCTCGGCCGGCACATGCCCGGCGAAGATGCCGATATCGGTCAGCCCCTCGCGCACCGCGCGGATGGTTTCGCTGCTGACCCGCTCCTCCAGATCGATCTTCACCTGCGGGTGCAGGCGGCTGAAGCTGGCCAGGTCCTCGGGCAGAAATTCGATCACCGCCGAGGTGTTGGCGTGGATGCGCACATGGCCTTTCACCCCTTCGCTGAACTCGCTGAGGTCGGCGTTGAGCTGCTCGAGGTTGTCCATCATGTTGCGCGCGTGGTGCAGCAGCGCGTGGCCGGCCGGGGTCAGCTCGACGCCCTTGGGCTGGCGATAGAGCAGCGCGATGCCGAGCTGGTTTTCCAGGTCGCTGACGCGCTTGCTCACCGCCGCCAGAGCCAGATGCTCGCGCTCGGCGGCGCGAGTCAGGCTGCGCTCGTCGGCTATGGCGACGAACAGCTTGAGGGTGACGAAATCGATGCGGCGCATGAAGGTCTCCATTTCGTGTCTGGCGAAGCGAGACTGCCAGAAAGCTGATTTACAGCATGCCACTTCGCGATACGCGAAGCCTAGCTTGGCCATTGAGCAATTGTCGGCACCGCGCCGCTGCGCCATTCTGCGCACCACGAGAAACGCACAGGCAAATCGGGTGCAGCCATGACTCAAAACAACACCAGCAACATGGCCCTGCAGGGGCTCAAGGTGATCGAGATGGGCCAGCTCATCGCCGGTCCCTTCGCCAGCAAACTGCTCGGCGAATTCGGCGCCGACGTGATCAAGATCGAGCCGCCTGGCGTCGGCGACCCGCTGCGCAAGTGGCGCAAGATCAAGGACGGCACCTCGCTCTGGTGGCACGTGCAGTCGCGCAACAAGCGCTCGCTGACCCTCGACCTGAAGCAGGCCGAAGCACAGGACATCGTGCGCAAGCTGGTGGCCGAGGCCGACGTGCTGGTGGAGAACTTCCGCCCCGGCACGCTGGAAGGCTGGGGCCTGGGTTATGACGCGCTGAAGGCGATCAACCCGCGACTGATCATGCTGCGCATCTCCGGCTATGGGCAGACCGGCCCCTACCGCGACCTGCCCGGTTTCGGGGTGATCGGCGAAGCCATGGGCGGCCTGCGCCACCTCTCCGGCTACCCCGGCCAGGCGCCGGTGCGCGTCGGTATCAGCATCGGCGACTCGCTGTCTTCGCTGTACGGCGTGATCGGCGTGCTGCTGGCCCTACAGGAGCGTGCGCGCAGTGGCGAAGGCCAGGAAATCGACGTGGCGCTGTACGAGTCGGTATTCGCCATGATGGAAAGCCTGATCCCCGAATACGATGCCTTTGGCTACATCCGCGAGCCAGCCGGCAGCGCCCTGCCCGGCATCACCCCGTCCAACTCCTACCCGTGCAACGATGGCAGCTACGTGCTGATCGCCGGCAATGGCGACAGCATCTACAAGCGCCTGATGAGCCTGATCGGCCGTGACGACCTGGGCAACGACCCGCGCCTGGCGCAGAACGACGGACGCAGCCAGCACGCCGAACTGATCGACGGCGCCATCGCCGAATGGACCGCCCAGCGTGGCCGCGACGAGGTGATCGAAGCGCTCAAGGGCGCGCGCGTGCCGGCCGGCTACCCCTACACCGCCGCCGACATCGTGCAGGACCCGCACTACCTGGCGCGGCAGATGATCGAGCAGGTGCAGACCAGCGTCGGCCCGCTCAAGGTGCCGGGCGTGTTACCCAAGCTCAGCCGCACACCGGGCCGTATCGGCACCGGCGGCCCGCAGCTCGGAGAGCACAACGACGACATTCTCGCCGGGCTTGGCCTGAGCGCGGAACAGGTCGCAGGGCTGCGCGAGCGCGGGATCATCTAACAGCAGCTACCGCTTAGCCCGTAGGGTGTCGCGGGGCCGCCTAGGCCGTGCGCACTACAACAGTTCGTAGGGTGGACAACGCGAAGCTTGTCCACCAAGACAGCAACGCAGCTCAAGCCGGTGCGCACAGCGCACCCTACGCCGCGATTAACCAGGATCATGCCATGAGCAAACGCCTTTACATCCAGGATGTCGCCACCCGTGACGGCTTCCAGATCGAAGCTTCCTTCATCCCCACCGAAGACAAGATCGCCCTGATCGACCGCCTGTCCCACACCGGCCTGGCGAAGATCGAGGTCACCTCCTTCACCTCGCCCAAGGCCATCCCCAACCTGCGCGATGCCGAAGAAGTGATGCGCGGCATCCAGCGCGTGGCCGGCGTGGAGTACACCGTGCTGGTGCCCAACGTGAAGGGTTGCGAGCGCGCACTGTCCTGCGAAGTGGACGAGATCAACCTGGTCATGTCGGCCAGTGACACCCACGGTCTGGCCAACCTGCGCATGACGCCGGAGCAGTCGCTGGCGCAGTTCGCCGAGATCATCGAGGTCAGCCGTGGCAGCGGCGTATTCATCAACGCCTCGCTGTCGACCACCTTCGGTTGCCCCTTCGAGGGCGAGGTGCCCGAGGCCCGCATATACGAGCTGACCGAGCGCCTGCTGGAGATCGGCGTGCAGGGCGTGACCCTCTGCGACACCACCGGCATGGCCGACCCGGCCCAGGTGGAGCGCATCTGTCGCGAGTCGCTGCAGCGCTGGCCCGAAGCAGTATTCACCGCGCATTTCCATAACACCCGCGGCATGGGCCTGGCCAATGCCCTGGCAGCCCTGAACGTCGGTATCGACCGCTTCGACGCCTCCCTTGGCGGCCTCGGTGGCTGCCCTTATGCGCCCGGTGCCAGCGGCAATATCTGCACCGAGGACCTGGTACATATGTTCCAGCGCATGGGTCTGGAGACGGGGGTGAATCTCGACGCCCTGCTCGACGCAGCCGCCACTCTGCCCGGCCTGATCGGCCACGACGTACCCGGCGCAATCCTCAAGGCCGGCAAGTCGGACCGTCGTTATCCCAAGCCCAAGTGGATGCAGGAAGCCGGGCTCTGAGGCTCGGCCGAGACCAAAAAACGCCCGGTGCAAGCACCGGGCGTTTTCGTTTGCAGCGCAACGTCACTGCTGGTTGGAATTCTCCGCCGCCTGGATCAGCTCGGCGCCGATCTCCTTCTCGAATTTCTTCCACACCGGGCGCATGGCTTCACGCCATTCGGCGCGCTGCTGCGGGGTCAGCTCGATGATCTCGGTGGTGCCGGCCTTGGCGATGTCTTGCTTGGCCGTGCGGTTGAGTTCATCAGCCTGCTTGTTCACCTCGACGGAAACCTCGGCCATGACCTTCTCCAGCTCGCTGCGCACGTCATCCGGCAGGCCCTTCCAGAACTTGGTGTTGGTGATCACCATGTAATCGATCAGGCCATGATCGGACTCGGTCATGTACTTCTGCACCTCGTGCACCTTCTGGCTGTAGTAGTTCGACCAGGTGTTCTCGGTGCCGTTGACCACGCCCGTCTGCAGTCCCTGGTAGACCTCGGCGAAACTCATCTTGCGCGGGTTGGCACGGACTGCCTTGAACTGCTCCTCGAGCACCGCCGAGGCCTGCACGCGGAACTTCAGGCCACGGGCATCGGCCGGATCACGCAGCGGTTTGTTGGCCGACATCACCTTCAGGCCGTTGTGCCAGTAGGCCAGGCCGGTGATGTTCTTGTCTTCCATTGAGGTCAGCAGCCCACGACCCTCCGGGCTGGCCTGGAAGCGGTCGACCGCCTCCATGTTGTCGAACAGAAATGGCAGGTCGAAGATCTGCACCGGTTTGGCGTACTGCTCGAACTTGGCCAGCGACGGCGCCAGCATCTGCACGTCGCCGAGCAGCAGCGCCTCCATTTCCTTGCCATCGCCGAACAGCGACGAGTTGGGGTAGACCTCTACCTTAACCCGACCTGGCAGGCGCTCTTCGGCCAGTTGTTTGAACAGCAGTGCGCCTTGTCCCTTGGGCGTGTTGTCCGCCACCACATGGGCGAACTTGATCAGGATGGGCGCATCCGCAGCCTGGGCCAGGCCGGCACAAGAGAAGATGGCAGCGCAGGCGAGCGCCTTGGCGGTGAGTTTGAACATGACGTTACCTCATTGTTTTTGTAGGTCGGTACGTGGGACGAAATGGCCGGCGGCGCAGTGCCGCCGGCCGGTATTCAGGCCGGGCTCTCGCCGGCGCGTTGCAACAAACGACGAGCGCGACCGAGCACCGGGGCGTCGACCATCTGGCCGTCGACCACGAAAACGCCTTCGCCACTGCTGGCCGCTGCCATCACGCGTCGTGCCCAGGCCAGCTCTTCCTCGGCCGGATGCAACGCGCGATGGATGACCTCCACCTGTTTGGGGTGGATGCAGAGCAAACCGTCGAAGCCCATGTCACGGGCATCGCGCGTCGTGCGAGCAAGGCCGTCACGGTCCTCGATGGCGGGGAACACACTGTCCAGCGGCGCCGCCAGGCCTGCCGTGCGCGAGTGCAGCAACAGGGCATAACGAGCCTGATCGAGGATGCGTTCGGCCGCAGCGCTGCCGCTGCTTAGACCAAGGTCCAGCCCCAGGTCGAGCGCGCCAAAGGACAAACGCTCGACGCCTTCCGCGCGGGCGATTTCCGCCAACGCCAACAAGCCCGCCGCACTCTCGATGATCGGCCACACTGGCTTGCCACAGGCAGCCACGCGCACCACCTGCGCGGCACTTTCCACCTTGGGCAGCAGCACACCGACGACACCGGCATGACGGCCGCACAGTTCGATATCGGCGCCATGGCCGGCATGCTCCGGCGCGTTGATGCGCACCAGCAGTCGGGCCTCGGGGTTGGCGGTGAGAAAGCCATCGAGATGGGCGCGGGCCTCGACCTTGAGGCTCTCCTGCACCGCGTCTTCCAGGTCGACGATCACCGCGTCGGCACCGACGGCAAGCGCCTTGGGAATACGCTCCGGTCTACTGGCTGGCACGAACAGCGCGGTACGAATGATGGATGGGCTCATCACACGGCCCCCTGCTGATGCAGACGCTGGATATCGCCAGCGGCGTAGCCCAGCTCGGCGAGCAGCGTATCGGTGTGCTGGCCCAACGCCGGAATGGCGTCCATGCGCGGCTCGAAGGCGTTGTTGCGCCCTGGCGGCAGCAGTGCCGGCAGGCTGCCGCTGGGGCTGTCGACCTGGCGCCAACGCTGGCGCGCTTCGAGTTGAGGGTGAGCCCAGACGCCGGCCATGTCGTTGACCTGGGCATTGGCGATCTGCGCCAGCTCCAGGCGCTCGATCACTTGCGCGGTGCTCATTCGCGAGAAGGCTTCGACGATCAGCGCACGCAGCTCGCTGCGGTTTTCGGAACGTTTGAAGTTGGCGGCAAAGCGCTCGTCACTGGCCAGTTCGGGCTGCTCCAGCACCTTGGCGCAGAACGCCTGCCACTCACGCTCGTTCTGCAGGCCGAGCATCACCGTGCCGCCGTCGCCAGCCGGGAACGGGCCGTATGGGTAGATGGTCGAGTGCGCAGCGCCAGCGCGCGGCGGCGGCGTGGCGCCGTCGTAGGCGTAGTACAGCGGGTACCCCATCCACTCCACCAGGCTTTCCAGCATCGACACATCGACGCGACTACCGACACCGGTCTTGCCGCGCAGCATCAGCGCTGACAGCACGCCGGTATAGGCGTACATGCCGGCAGCGATATCGGCGATGGAGCAGCCGGCCTTTGCCATCTCCTCCTCGCCAGCACCGCCAGTGACAGAGAGAAAGCCGCCCTCGCTCTGGATCAGCAGGTCGTAGGCCTTCTTCTGCTCGTAAGGGCCGCCCTCGCCATAGCCGGAGATGTCGCAGACGATCAGTTGCGGGAAGCGTTCGTGCAGTGCTTCGAACGACAAGCCCATGCGCGCGGCGGCACCCGGTGCAAGGTTCTGCACCAGCACGTCGGCCTTGGCCAGCAGGCTGCCGAGCACCTGCATCGCATCGTCCTGCTTGAGGTCGAGGGTCAGGCTTTCCTTGGAGCGGTTGGTCCAGACGAAATGCGAGGCCAGACCGTCGACGCGCTCGTCATAGCCACGGGCGAAATCGCCACTGCCGGGACGTTCGACCTTGATCACCCGCGCGCCGAGGTCAGCGAGCTGGCGGGTGCAGAACGGCGCAGCGATGGCGTGCTCCAGGCTGACCACGGTGATGCCATCCAGTGGCCGGGGTTGTTGTGCGTTGTTCATGTCCATGTCCTCGGTCAGGCCAGCTGGCTCAGGTCGTCGGTTTCGCGCAGGCGCCAGACCCGCTCGATCAGCACGCCCGCCTCATCGCTGCTGCGCTTGCCGGCGAAGGCCAGCAGGCGGCGGAACTTGTCTTCCAGCTCGACGCGGCTGAGGGTGTTGCCGGGGTCGCCCTTGGGCTCGTCGATGGCACCACGCAGGGTGCGGCCATCGGTGGTGATCACCTCGACGCGACCCAGCCAGCGCTGCGGATAGGCCAAATCGACTTCAGGATCCAGGCGCATCTGCACCTTGTCGCGGAAGGCGGCCACGGCCGGGTCTTGCAGGGCCAGGTTGGCGAACTCGGTCAGTTGCGCACTGCCATGTACGGCGATCAGGCCGAGCACGGTGCCCATGGAAAACTTGGCCTGGTGCACGGTCTGCGGCACCTTCACCCGGCCAAGCACATCGATGGCACCTTGATGCACACGGGCGATGACGCGCTCGATCTGCTCGTGGCGCAGGCCTTCGCGCTGCATCAGGCCAAGCAGTGCGTCAGCCGCCGGGTGGGTGTGCCGGCAGGAGGCGTGAAACTTGAACGAGGTTTCCACCAGCGCCCAGCGCCGACCGAGACGGTCCGAGAGCTTGCTTGGGTCGGCATCGCGGGACATGCCCGCCGCCATGCCCTGCTCGCCTTCGAGAATGTTCTGCGCGCCGGTCAGGCCCTGCTCGGTAAAGTAGGCGGCCAGCAGGCCATCAGCCGCGGCCTTGGCGGTGTGCAGTTGCTTGGAGTCAGCCGCGTCACGCAGGAATTCCCACAAGCCGGCAGCCTGGGTGCCGGCATTGCCGAGCAGGTGGACGAACTGCTGCTGATCGAAGTCCAGCAGCTTGCCCACCGCCACCGCAGCGGCCAGGGTGCCGACGGTGGCCGTGGTGTGGAAGATGCGGTAGTGCGAGCGGCCCAGGAACTCGCCGATGCGAATGCCCGCTTCGTAGCCGGCGACCGAGGCCAGCAGCAGCTCGTGGCCGGACTTGCCGAGATCCTGCGCCGCCGCTAGAGCCGCCGGGAACACCACGGTAGCAGGGTGCAATACCGAGCTGTTGTGCAGGTCGTCCTGCTCTACCAGGTGCGACGATGCGCCGTTGACCAGTGCGGCGAAGTACGCCGAGGTGCCACGACCATTGACCAGGATGCGCGCCGGGCCATCGGCCGGGCCCATCTTCTGCGCATAGGCCTCGAACAGCGGGATAGGCCGCGCGCCTTCGCTGGCCAGGGCCGAACCTAGCCAGTCTAGGAACAGGTCTTCGGTGCGGTCCAGTACGTGCTCGGGAATCTGCTCGTAGGCGAGTTCGGCAAGGAACGCGGCCAGTTGTTGAGTATGTTTGCTCATGGTCGCGGCCTCAGAAGGAACGGGGCAGTTCGAGCAAGTGCTCGGCCACGTAGCTCAGGATCAGGTTGGTGGAGATCGGCGCCACCTGGTACAGGCGGGTTTCGCGGAACTTGCGCTCGACGTCGTATTCGTTGGCGAAACCGAAGCCGCCGTGGGTCTGCAGGCAGGCGTTGGCCGCCTCCCAGCTGGCCTTGGCCGCCAGGTACTTGGCCATGTTCGCCGCTGCCCCAGCGTTGCGCCCGGCGTCGTATTCCTCGCAGGCGCGCCAGCGCATCAGGTCGGCGGCCTCGATCTCGATGTGCGCCTCGGCGATGGGGAACTGCACGCCCTGGTTCTGGCCGATGGGCCGACCGAACACCACGCGATCGCGGGCGTACTGCGCGGACTTCTCGATGAACCAGCGACCATCGCCGATGCACTCGGCAGCGATCAGCGTGCGCTCGGCATTGAGGCCGTCGAGGATGTAGCGGAAGCCCTTGCCCTCTTCGCCGATCAGGCTGCTGGCGGGAATTTCCAGGTTGTCGAAGAACAGCTCGTTGGTCTCGTGGTTGACCATGTTGGCGATCGGCTGCACGGTCAGGCCGTTGCCGATGGCCTCGCGCAGATCGACCAGAAAGATCGACATGCCCTCGGACTTGCGCTGCACCTCGGCCAGCGGCGTGGTGCGCGCCAGCAGGATCATCAGGTCGGAGTGCTGCACGCGGGAGATCCACACCTTCTGTCCGTTGATGACGTACTTGTCGCCTTTCTTGACCGCAGTGGTCTTGATCTTGGTGGTGTCGGTGCCGGTGGTTGGCTCGGTGACGCCCATCGACTGCAGGCGCAGCTCGCCGCTGGCCAGCTTGGGCAGGTAGTAGCGCTTCTGCTCCTCGCTGCCGTTACGCAGCAGGGTGAACATGTTGTACATCTGCCCGTGGATGGTGCCGGAGTTGCCGCCGCAGTGGTTGACCTCCTCGAGGATCACCGAGGCTTCGGCCAGCCCCAGCCCCGAGCCGCCGTATTCTTCCGGGATCATCGCCGACAGCCAGCCGGCTTCGGTCATGGCCGTGACGAAGGCCTCCGGAAAGCCCTTCTCTTCATCGATCTTGCGCCAGTATTCGGCCGGAAACTCCGCGCACAGGGCTCGTACGCCTTCACGGATGGCGTTGAGTTCTTCGTTGTTATAAGCGTTCATCGGTGTCCCTCGGAAATCGCGTCGTGGCACCCGCCGGGCACCCACGAATCAGTGTTTGCAATCAGAAATCAGTCGAACTGCACGTCGGCGCGCTGCGCCAGGCCGGCCTCGTTGCCCGCCCACAGCTCGGCCTGGCCCTCGCCGCTGATGCGCCCGCCCACCTCGAACGGCTGCGGCGCGATCAGCGGACGCAGGCCGCGGTAGGCGAAGCGGCGCAGACGCGCCTGCGGGTTGGCGCGGCAGAAGGCGCGCAGGTTCAGGGTGGCGGTCAGCGGGCCGTGCACCACCAGACCGCTATAGCCTTCGGTTTCGGTGACGTAGGGCCAGTCGTAATGGATGCGGTGGCCGTTGAACGTCACGGCGCTGTAGCGAAACAGCAAGGTGCTGGACGGCGTGACCGCCTCGCGCCAGTCGCCTGCAACCAGCGGCTCGCCACTGCTGGCCTTGGGCGGGCTGGGCTCGCGGTATACGATGTCCTGCTCCTCGCGGATGGCCAGCTGGCCGTCCTGCAGGTAATCGTGCTGCACCGTGACGAACAGCAGCGCGCCGGTACGGCCGTGCTTTTCCTCGATGTGCTTGATGGTCGAAACCCGGCTGGCTTCGCCGCCCACGCGCAGTGGCTGGATGAACTCGACACGACCGCCAGCCCACATGCGATTGCGGTTGTCAGCCGGCGGCAGGAAGCCGCCGCGCGCCGGATGGCCGTCCTCGCCCAAACCGTTCTCGGCGACCGGCTCCTGAAAGAATGCCCAGTGCCATAGCGGCGGCAGCGCCTCGCCATGGGCCGGCGTGGCTTCGCCGAAGGTGGCGGCGATGCGCTTGACCAGATTGCGGCTGAGTTGGTCGTGGACTTCTTCGCTACGACCGATCCAGGCGGAAAAAGCAGAATCACTCATGAGGCAGGTTCCAGCTCGGTTCTTGTGTGAGCTGGAGCATGCGACGCAGCATGCGTTCAGAGAATCCGCATTTATTTAAACCGGCGTTCGGATATGCTTAACACCATATTTCTATATGGGAGGGGCTTTAGCCGCGATGTTTTCCGGGGAAGCCAGGGCGTCGCGGCTAAAGCGGATCGCCGCCCGGCCCCTCCCACAGAAGCAGAGGAACCCATGCATTTCGATCTGCCCGACCTGCGCCTGTTCATCCACATTGCCGAGTCGCCAAGCCTGACCCAGGGCGCGCGCAAGGCGTTTCTCTCGCCGGCCGCCGCCAGTGCGCGGATCAAGGCGCTGGAGGGCCAGCTCGGCAGCCGTCTGCTTTACCGCGACAGCCGTGGCGTCGAGCTGACCCCGGCCGGACAGCGCCTGTTGCAGCATGCGCGGCTGATCATGCGCCAGGTGGATTACCTGAAAAGCGAATTCACCGAGTACGGCACCGATGCCGCCGGGCATATCCGCATCTTCGCCAACACCACGGCAGTGACCGAATTTCTCCCCGAGGTGCTGGCCGGTTTTCTTGCCGAACGTCCCGGCGTCACCGTCGACCTGCAGGAGCGCCTGAGCCGCGATATCGTCCGTGGCGTGCTCGATGGCGCGGCGGATCTCGGCATCATCGCCGGCCCGGTGCAGGCGCCGGGTTTGCAGGTGCTGCACTTCAGCACCGACCGCCTGGTGCTGGCCGTGCCACTGGGCCATACGCTGGCGCAGCGGCAATCGGTGAGTTTCAACGACACGCTCGCTTACCAGCACATCGGCCTGCATGAAGGCAGCACCTTGCTGAGTTTCTTGCGCGAACAGGTGGAAAAGCTCGGCGGCAACCTGGCCCTGCGTATCCAGGTCTCGAGCTTCGAGGCGATCTGTCGGATGATCGAAGGCGGCGTAGGTATCGGCATCATCCCCGAATCGGCCGCGCGCCGGCACAGCCGCACCATGCAGCTGGCGATCCTGCAGCTGGACGAAGCCTGGGCGGTGCGCGAGCGCAGCATGCTGGTACGTGAGCTGGATGCACTACCGGGCAGCGTACGTGCGCTGATCGACCGGCTGAACCAGGGCGTCTAGCGCCAGGCGAAATTCCGGGCAAAAAAAAGGGCGACCAATTGGTCGCCCGCCCATTCAAGGCATTCCTCGAAAGGAATGCGGAAACGCTTGCACCCAAATCACGCAGGATGATCGGGACGGCCTCAGTGTCGCCGCCGGTGCCTGCCCTGCCTATTGCACCAAGGTCGTAGGGCACGTGACCAATGGCGGGCCATACTCCGGCAACATTTCGCCGGCCATGGAGACGCCATGAACACCGAGCACCTCGCCCTGTTGCAGCAGGCGCCAGCCAGCACTCACGACGATGACACCTGGGCCAGGCTGTGCTGCGAACAAGCCCTGCTGGCACTCGAAGAAGGCTGTTATGCGGTCGGCGCGCTGCTGGTGGATGGCGCAGGTGAATTGCTGTGCAGCGCTCGCAACCGGGTCTTCACATCGGCCTACGCCAGCGCCGCCCACGCCGAGATGCAGGTGCTCGACCAGCTCGAAAGCGAGCATGCGCAAGTCGACCGCCGAGGTCTGACACTCTACGTCAGCCTCGAACCCTGCCTGATGTGCTACGGCCGTATCCTGCTGGCCGGCATCACCCGCGTGCGCTATCTGGCACGCGACCGCGACGGCGGCTTCGCCCTGCGTCACGGCCGCCTGCCTCCGGCATGGGCCAATCTCGCTTCCGGTTTGTGCGTGGTGCAGGCCAAGGTCGATCCCTACTGGCTCGACCTGGCCGAGCAACTGATCGAGCGCCTGCAAGACCGACGAGCCATGCGCGAGCGCGTGCTCGCGGCCTGGCGCGGCGGTCGTTGAAAACCGCAGGGGGCGCCGTACGCACCAAAAATCGCAGACATCAGCCTGGGCTAGCGGAGCGTTGGTGCGCGCGGCGCACCCTACGTCTATTCCTTGCCCAACCCGTGCTGCCGTAGCTTGTTGGCGATGGTGGTGTGGGAAACGCCGAGGCGCTTGCCCAACTGACGGCTGCTCGGGTGATCACGGAACAACCGCTCCAGCACCGCCTTCTCGAAGCGGCCGAGAATATCGTCGAGGCTGCCTTCCACCGAAAACTCGCCCAGCGGCTGTGGCGCACCGTAATCCGGCAGGCGGATATGCTCGGCCTTTACCGTGCCGCCGTCGCACAACGAAACCGCCTGGAACAGCACGTTCTCCAACTGCCGCACGTTGCCCGGCCAGTGGTAATGGGCCATGCGCTCGAAGGCCTGCGGCGCCAGCTTTGGCAGTGCGCAGCCGATCTGCCGGCTGGCGGAATCGAGAAAGTGCTCGACCAGCGGCGCCAGACCGTCGAGGCATTCGCGCAGCGGCGGGATATGCAGGCTGAGCACATTGAGGCGGTGGTAGAGATCCTGACGAAACTCGCCGTGGGCGCAGAGTTCGGACAGGTCGACCTGCGTGGCGCAGATCACCCGTACGTCCAGATACACCTCCTCGTCGCTGCCGACACGGCGGAAGCAGCCATCCTGCAGAAAGCGCAGCAACTTGGCCTGCAGACGCGGGCTCATCTCGCCGACGCCGTCGAGAAACAACGTGCCGCCAGCAGTCAGTTCCAGCAGGCCGAGTTTGCCTTCCGGCCGCGCGCCCTCGAAGGCGCCGGGGCCGTAGCCGAACAGCTCGGTCTCGGCCATGGACTCGGGCAGGCCGGCGCAGTTGAGCGCCATGAACGGCGACTGCCCACGCGGGCTGGCCAGGTGACAAGCGCGCGCCAGCAATTCCTTGCCGGTGCCGGTTTCACCCTCGATCAGCAGCGGCGCATCCAGCGGCGCCATGCGCCGCGCTTCCTTGACCACCGCCGCCATCACTTTGGAGCTCTGGAAGATCGAGTCGAAGCCGCGCAGCTCCTGTTTGCGCACGTGGTAGATGCGCTCACCGACGCGATCGGCGCGGTGCAGGGTCAGCACCGCACCAGCCAACGCTTCGCTGTCGTCGTGTTCATTCTGTAGCGGGGCGATATCGGCGAGAAACACATCGCCCTTGATCTTCACCCGCAGGCCGTTGATGCGCGTCTTGTTGGCGCGCACCAGCTCCGGCAGGTCGAAGTCTTCGGCGTAGCGCGACAAGGCCATGCCCGGCACCTCGTCCACGCGCACGCCGAGCAACTGCGCGGCGCTGCGGTTGGCGGCGACGATACTGCCGCCCATGTCGATGGACAGCACAGGGAAGTCCAGTGCACCAAGCAACGCATTGAGCTCCAGGTGACGCCGTTCGCTGGGCATCAGCCCCACGCGTTTGACGCCGAATACGCCGGCAATGGCCTCGAACTTCGGCCTCAACGACTGAAACTGCAGATTGATCAGATTCGGACAGTGCAGGTAGATGGCGTTGCCCTGCTCGCCCCCGACTTCGCCACGGGCGACGTTGATGCCGTAGTCGACCAGCAGGTTGAGGATGTCACGCAGGATGCCGACACGGTTCTGGCAGTGGACCTTGATACGCATGGCTCAGGCTCTTGTTGTTATGGCCGCCGCCAGGTCGCTGAAATCGACGATGGCAGCATAATTTCCGTCAAGAATATGTGACAGTTAAACACAGCAGCAAGCCGATAAATCGCCATTCCGCCAATATCGTAATCAAAAGTTTACAGATTCCCCGGCTAATCCTGAGCCGCGCTGCTTCTGGCCACCGTTTCAACCTGAGCAATCAGCGGCATGCTCGGGTCAAGACAAGAACAACAGCCCCCTGAAGGAGGCAGCGATGAAGAGTACGCAGTACCTGGCCCGGGAACCGGACGAGAGTGGCTTTATCCATTACCCGGAAAGCGAGCATCAGGTGTGGAATACCCTGATCACCCGCCAACTGGAAGTGATCGAGAATCGCGCCTGCCAGGAATACCTGGACGGTATCGAGCAACTCGGCCTGCCCATGGAGCGCATTCCGCAGCTCGACGAGATCAACCGTGTGCTCGAAGCCAGCACCGGCTGGCGCGTGGCTCGGGTGCCGGCGCTGATCCCGTTCCAGACCTTCTTCGAGCTGCTGGCCAGCAAGCAGTTTCCCGTCGCCACCTTTATCCGCACGCCCGAGGAGCTGGACTACCTGAAGGAACCGGACATCTTCCACGAGATATTCGGCCACTGCCCAATGCTCACCAACCCCTGGTTCGCCGAATTCACCCACACCTACGGCAAGCTCGGCCTTCAGGCCACGAAAGAGCAGCGCGTCTATCTGGCGCGGCTGTACTGGCTGACCATCGAATTCGGCCTGCTCGACACTCCGCAGGGCCGGCGCATCTACGGCGGCGGCATCCTCTCCTCGCCGAAGGAAACTCTCTACGCCCTGTCCGACGCCCCCGAGCACCAGCCCTTCGATGCGCTGGAAGCGATGCGCACGCCGTATCGCATCGATATCCTGCAGCCGGTGTACTTCGTCCTGCCCGAGCTCAAGCGCCTGTTCGAGTTGGCTCAGGAAGACATCATGGCGCTGGTGCATCAGGCCATGGCGCTCGGCCTGCACGCGCCGAAATTTCCGCCGAAAGCCGCGTAGCCTTTTGGCTCCCTCGCCCATTCATTGGCGAGGGAGCTGTTCGATACCTCTTACCTTCTATGCTCTGACCTCTAATCCTCAAGGAGCCTGAAATGACCAGCCTTGCCCAAGCCCAATGCGAAGCCTGCCGCGCCGATGCGCCGAAAGTGACCGATGAAGAACTGGCCGAGCTGATCCGCGAGATCCCCGACTGGAACATCGAGGTGCGTGGCGACCATATGGAGCTGGAGCGCGTGTACCTGTTCAAGAACTTTCGCCATGCCCTAGCCTTCACCAACGCCGTTGGCGCCATCGCCGAGGAAGTGGGTCACCATCCGGCGCTGCTCACCGAATGGGGCAAGGTCACCGTCACCTGGTGGAGCCACGAAATGCGCGGCCTGCACCGCAACGACTTCATCATGGCCGCGCGCACCGACGTGCTGGCTGCCAGCGCCGAGGGCCGCAAGTGAGCTATTTCGCCCAAGTCGCCCGCGTGCCGGGCGATCCCATCCTCAGCCTGATGGAAGCCTATCGGCTCGACAGTAACCCGGCGCGCCTGGACCTGGGCGTCGGCGTCTACAAGGACGCCCAGGGCCTGACGCCGATCCCGCGTGCGGTGAAACTGGCCGAGCAGCGCCTGATCGACCTTGAACAGACCAAGACCTACATCGGCGGCCATGGCGACGCCGCGTTCGGCACGCTGCTCAGCCAACTGGTGCTGGGTGCGGGCTCGGCACTGCTCGCCGAGCAGCGCGCCGGCGCAACGCAAACACCAGGTGGCACCGGCGCCCTGCGTCTGGCGGGTGATTTCATTCGTCACTGCCTGCCGGGGCGCGGTATCTGGCTGAGCGATCCAACCTGGCCGATCCATGAAACCCTGTTTGCCGAAGCCGGGCTCAAGGTCGGCCACTACCCCTACGTCGGCGCCGACAATCGCCTCGACGTGGAAGCCATGATCGCCGCCCTCACCCACCTGCCCAAGGGCGACGTGGTACTGCTGCATGCCTGCTGCCACAACCCCACCGGTTTCGACCTTACCCCGCGCGACTGGAAACGCGTGCTGGAGGTGGTCAAGGCACGTGAGCTGCTCCCGCTGATCGACTTCGCCTACCAGGGCTTCGGTGATGGCCTGGAAGAAGACGCCTGGGCCGTGCGCCTGTTCGCCGCCGAGTTGCCGGAGCTGCTGATCACCAGCTCCTGCTCGAAGAACTTCGGCCTCTATCGCGAACGCACCGGTGCCCTGATCGTCTGCGCCAGCGACGCCGAGAAGCTCGTCGACATTCGCAGTCAGCTGGCCTCCATCGCCCGCAACCTGTGGTCGACGCCGCCTGCCCACGGCGCGGCGGTAGTGGCGCAGATACTCGGCGACGACGAGCTGAAAGGCCTCTGGCTGGACGAACTGGACGGCATGCGCCTGCGCGTCGCCAGCCTGCGTCGCGGCCTGGTCGAAGCACTTGCGCCGCACGGTTTGAACGAGCGTTTCGCGCATATCGCCGAACAGCGCGGCATGTTCTCCTACACCGGCTTGTCGCCGCTGCAGGTGCAACGTCTGCGCGAAGAGTTCAGCGTGTACATGGTCGGCAGTGGCCGCGCCAACGTCGCGGGGCTGGATGCCAGCCGGCTGGATCAACTGGCCAGCGCCATCGCTCGGGTCTGCGTGAACTGAGTCAGCAGGCGGCTGGTCTTAGAGCCTGTTTACGATCTCGCGAGCTAGAGCGATACAAGGCAAAAACAAGCGAGGAAGCGCAGTTTACGAGCGGTAAATGAGCATTCCGACCGGGCTGGCGCTCCAGCTTGTTTTTAACGCAGTAGCGCCGACGCGCAGCAGATCGTAAACAGGTTCTTAGAGACCGCCGCCTGCCAGCTTCACAGCTATAGTGCGGTCATCGCCATTCACGACGGATTCGCCAATGGCCGTACCCAGCAACATTCTTTTTCGCGCCTACCAGCGCATCATCCACAGCCTGGCGTTCTATCCGACGCTGATCGCCATCGGCTTTTTCCTGCTGTGTCTGCTGACCATGGCCGCGGAATACCAACCATGGATGATGGCGTTCAAGGATCACGTCGATCTCGGCCTGGTAAGCAATGCAGACAATGCCAGGCTGATCCTCGGCACGCTGGTCACGGGTATTCTGTCATTGATGGTGTTCAGTTTCTCGATGGTCATGGTGGTGCTCAACAACGCAGCCGCATCGCTGTCACCACGGGTGATTCCCGGCCTGGTCAGCAATAAGGGGCACCAGAAAACCCTGGGGTTCTACCTCGGCACCATCCTCTACGCGCTGCTGCTGATCACCACCATCGAGCAGGGCAACAATGAGCGGATACCCAGCCTCGGTGTGCTGATCACCCTGGCACTCGGGATAACCTGCCTGGGCCTGTTCGTGCACTTCATCCGCTCGATTTCGCAGTCGATTCAGGTCGAGCACATCCTCGGTAACCTCTACAGCACCAGCCTGGAAAAGCTCGACGCCTGCGGTGGCAGTCCAGCTTCGCGCGACGCCGCGCCCCAGTGGCCGGATGACAGTGAGTGGATCACTGTGCACGCGCAGCGCAACGGCTACTTCAAGGAGCTCAACGTCAAGGAGGTCAACACGCTGCTGCAGCGCCATCAGATACGGATGACAGTCCTTGCCCACCGCGGTTTCTTCGTCAGCGAGGGGCATCCGCTGTTTCGCCTGGAGCGTCCACTGGACGAGGGAGCCTGCCAGCAACTGCTCGATTGCTTCGACTTTTTCATCGAGGAGTACGCCAGCAGCCATTACTTCTTCGGCTGTCGGCAGATGTCAGAGATCGCCGTGAAGGCGCTGAGCCCCGGCATCAACGATCCAGGCACGGCAATCAAGACCGTGGACCTGCTCAGCGTACTGTTGAGCAGACGCCTGGCGCTGTCCGAACGAGATTTCGCCAGCCTGCCCGACGAGCCACCGCGGCTGTGCTACCAGGAGCTGTCGCTGGACCAGCTACTGCTGCAACTGCTGGGTCCGATACGCACCTATGGCGCCGCCGATGTCTCTGTGCTGGTCAGCCTGCTGCAGGCCTTCAAGAACCTGCTGCATCGCCCTGCCAGCTGCCAGCAACGCGCCGACCTTCTGCGCCATGCACGCAGCGTACGCGACACTGCCGAGCGCCATTTGCGCGAGCGGCGTGATCGCGAGGAAATCAACGATTTCATCACTCGCATCAATCGCGCGTTGCAGGACTCGGATCAGCCGCTGGCGCCCCTGCAGATCGCGAACGAGGCACCATGATGGTGCCAAGTTTGCCGCCAAAAAAATTGCATGACCGTTCATCAGTAAAAATAATCTTTAAAAATCAAATAGATAAAAACGAAACGCAAAAAACATGGCGTACTTCATGCTTGCTATCAGGGGCACAGTTCCCTAGGGTAGTTTGCATGTGGTCCCTGATTGCCCCCATCAGTTCGTTGCTGAGCGGGGTCGCGTTACTCCTGCTTGGCAATGGTCTGCTCAACACCCTCCTGACCCTGCGTGGCGTCGCCGAAGGCTACTCCACCACGATGCTCGGACTGATCATGTCCGGGTACTTCGTCGGGTTCCTCCTCGGTACCTGGCTGGCGACTCCGCTGGTCAAACGTATCGGGCACATTCGCGCGTTCGCCTGTTGTGCCGCTCTGGCCGCCATCGCCGCCCTGCTCCATCTGCTGCTGATAAATCCCTGGGTCTGGCTGGGCCTACGGGTGCTCTACGGCCTGGGGCTGGTGACGCTGTACATGGTCATCGAGAGCTGGCTCAACGCCCAGGCGCCCAACGAGAAGCGCGGCCAGGTGTTCGCCGTGTACATGGCGGTCAACCTTGGCGCCCTGGCGCTGGCCCAGCAGTTGCTGCACCTGGCCGACCCGGTGCGGTTCACCCTGTTCGCCATCGCAGCCATCCTCATCAGCGCTGCGCTGATGCCCATTACCCTGACCCGTCAGGCACAGCCGAGTCTGCCGGAAACGCCGCCGACCAACCTGCGCCAACTGTGGAATATCGCACCGCTGGCGATAGTCGCCGCCGGGCTTTCCGGCCTGGCCATGGGCGGTTTCTGGGGCATGGCGCCTGTCTACGCCAGCCTGGCCGGCTTCGATACCTCCGGCGTCGGCCTGCTGATGACGGCGACCATTCTCGGCGGCGCCCTGCTGCAATGGCCCATCGGTATCTACTCGGATCGTCACGACCGGCGCCAGGTACTGCTCTGGGTGGTGATACTGGCAGTCGCCCTGGCGCTGATCATGAGCCTGCTGCCGGCCGGTCCGCTGCTGCTCGGCGCCATCTTCATCTGGGGTGGCTTGGCCTTCGCCATCTACCCCATCGCCGTGGCGCAGCTGATCGACCAGTTGCACAGCGACGAGATTCTTTCCGGCTCCGCCAGTTTGCTGATGGTCAACGGCATCGGCTCGGTGTGCGGCCCGCTGCTGGCTGGCGTGCTGATGGAGCAACTGGGCGCCAGCGCACTGCCACTGTACTTCGCCTGCACCCTCGGCCTGCTGGCCGCCTACACCTTTTACCGGCTGCGCCATGTCAGCGATCTGGTCAGCGGCGACGCCGCGCACTTCACGCCCATGCTGCGTACCAGCCCTACAGTGCTGGAGCTGATGCCCGATGCACCGCCCCATGATTCGACGGAGGAGACGACAACTCAGTCCTGAAGTCATAGAACCTGTTCAAAGACTCGCGAAGCAGTCTTGGGACAGGTTCTTAAAGGCTGTTTCGGCAAGGCCTTGAGCCTACCCCAAGCAGCCAGAAACCCGGCCCCTCGGCCGCGCGCATTCGCGCCGAGCCGCAGCGGCCACTTCTGGAGAAACAACGATGCTATTAGCTACCGACCTGGATGGAACCTTTCTCGCTGGCGACCCCGAAGATCGCCTGAGCCTCTATCAGACCATCGCCGCCCACCCCGAAATCAAGCTCGCCTACGTCACCGGGCGCAGCCTGGAAGCGGTGCTGCCGCTGCTGGCCGACCCAACGTTGCCGCAGCCGGACTACATCATCGCCGACGTCGGCGCGACCCTGGTGCATGGCGACAGCCTGCAACCGATCCAGCAGCTGCAGAGCGTGGTGGATGCCCGCTGGCCCGGCGAAACCCAGGTAGCCAGCGCCATCGAGCCGTTCGGTCTGGAGCGCCAGGACGTGCCACAGGCGCGTCGCTGCTCCTACTTCTGCACGCCCGAACAGGCGGCCAACCCGGCACTACGCGAGATCGCCGATGAGCTGGGTTGCGACCTGCTGTACTCCGCCGAGCTGTACCTGGATTTCCTGCCCAAGGGCGTGAACAAGGGCAGCAGCCTGCAGGCCCTGGCCGACTGGCTGGAGCTGAGCCACGATCAGGTGCTGGCCGCTGGCGACACGCTCAATGACCTGTCCATGCTCAGCTCCAGCTTCCATGGCGTGTGCGTCGGCGAATCGGAAACCGCATTGCTGGAAGCCACCAACCACCATTCACGCACCCTGCACGCCGAGCGTCCGGGCTGCGGCGGCATCCTCGAAGCCTTTGCCCACTTCGGCTTCCTCGGCGAGCACGGTATCGCCGCCGAACGCCGCCAGGCCGCGCAACCGGGCAAGGCCGAGCTGGTGATGGTCTATCACCGCCTGCCCTATGAGGAATACCGCAACGCGGCCGGCAAGCTGCAGCGCCGCCGCCCCACTTCGCCCAACGGCATCATTCCCACTCTGCTCAGCTTCTTCGGCGACGGCCGACCCGGCTCCTGGGTCGCCTGGGCTGTGCATGAGGATGGCGACGAACCGTTCGACAGCCACACCACCGTGGACGCCGAGCGCTACCCCAAGCTCACCGCTGCGCGGGTCAAGCTGAGCAAGGAAGAAGTCGACATCTTCTACAAGCGCTTCTCCAAGGAAGCCTTCTGGCCGACCCTGCACACCTTCTGGGAACGCGCCACCTTCAACGAGGACGACTGGCAGGTATTCCTCAAGGTCAACCGCGCCTTCGCCGAACGCACCGCGCTGGAGGCAGCCGAAGGCGCCATCGTCTGGCTGCACGACTACAACCTGTGGATGGTGCCGGCCTACCTGCGCGAGCTGCGCCCGGACCTGCGCATCGCCTTCTTCCACCACACCTACTTCCCCTCGGCCGACGTGTTCAACGTGTTGCCGTGGCGCCGGCAGATCATCGGCAGCCTGCTGCAGTGCGACTACATCGGCTTCCACATTCCACGCCAGGTGGAGAACTTCGTCGACGTCGCCCGTGGCGTGTTCCCGCTGAAAACCCTGGAGCGGCAGAACTGCGCGCCGCGCTTCATCACTTACGGTTGCGCCGTGGGCCTGGAGCGCATGACCACCGAACTGGACACCGGCACCCGTCAGGTCAAGCTCGGCGCACACCCGGTCGGGCTCGACATAGACCGCGTGCGAGGCGCCCTGGAGGCGCCGAAGATCAAGGAGCTGATGGGTCAACTGCGTGAGGAAATGAAAGGCGTGAAGCTGATCCTCTCGGTAGAGCGCCTCGACTACACCAAAGGCATTCTGGAAAAGCTCAACGCCTACGAGCGCCTGCTGGCTGATAACCCCGAACTGATCGGCAAGGTTACCTTGGTCACCGTGTGCGTACCGGCGGCCAAGGAGATGACCGTCTACAACGAGCTGCAAAGCCAGATCGAGCAGGCGGTCGGCCGTATCAACGGCCGCTTCGCACGCATTGGCTGGACGCCGCTGCAGTTCTTCTTCCGCAGCCTGCCCTTCGAGGAGGTCAGCGCCTGGTACGCCATGGCCGACGTCATGTGGATCACCCCGTTACGTGACGGCCTCAACCTGGTGGCCAAGGAGTTCGTCGCAGCGCAGGGCTTGCTCGGCGGACGTGGCGTGCTGGTGCTGTCGGAGTTCGCCGGTGCCGCAGCCGAGCTCAAGGGCGCGCTGCTGACCAACCCGCATGATCCGGCCGACCTGGCGCAGACCTGCTACCTGGCGCTGAACCTGCCCAAAAGCGAGGCCCAGGCGCGCCTGCGCGAGCTGTTCGATATCGTCTGCTACAACGACATTCGCCGCTGGGGCGAGGAGTTCCTGGCGGGCGTGCAAGTGCAGGAAGAACCCAAGCCGCTGACGTTGGTGAGCTGAGAAAGCCCTTCGCGGCTGAAGCGGAATACCGCCCAGCCGCTCCTACGGCCTAACTGGTCTGGTAGGAGCGGCTTCAGCCGCGAAGGCGCAGCCTCGTTTCCCCGGATTTCATCCGGGCTACGTTTGCCGAGAAATTCGCCGTCAACCTTCCTGGCTATCGACCACGCAGTTGATCATCCATGGCACACCGAAACGGTCAGTGAGCATGGCGAATTGGGTCGCCCAGAAGGTAGCCTGCAACTCCATCTGCACCTCGCCACCAGCCGACAGTGCCTCATATAGGCGCTCGGCCTCCGGCACGTTGTCCACCTGCAGGGAAATCGAGCAACCCTTGATGCCCTCGTGCGGATACTGCGGGATGGTGTCCGACGCCATCAGGATCTGGTCACCCGCCGTCAGGCACACGTGCATCACCCGGTCATGAAACTCCGGCGGCACCTCGCCGGCATCCGGGCTTTCACCGAAGCGCATCAGTTCCAGCTTGCCGCCCAGTAGCTCGGCGTAGAAATTGAAGGCTTGCTCGCACTGGCCATCGAACATCAGATAGGCATGAATCTTCATCGCTACTCTCCTTGATTTTCACTGCTCATGCGTGCGCGGATACGTTCTTCCTGCTCACGCAACTCGGGGGTGAATTCGGCGCCGAAATCCTCGGCCTCGAAGATCTGTCGAATCTCGATATCGGATTCGCCAGGCATGGGGTTGGGGCAACGCTTGACCCAGTCGATGCAGGCCTGCAGCGACTCGACCTGAAAGATCCAGAAGCCGGCTACCAACTCCTTGGTCTCCATGAACGGGCCATCAATCACCGTGCGCTGCGCCCCGGAGAACCTCACCCGGGCGCCCCTGGAACTGGGGTGAAGACCTTCGGCAGCCTGAATCACGCCAGCGGCTGCCAGCTCTTCGTTGTAACGGCCCATGGCCGTCAGCAGCTCTTCGCTGGGCATCACACCGGCTTCGGAATCGGCTGTCGCTTTGACAATCACCATGAAACGCATCGCCTTTCTCCTTGTTCGAGTCGAAGTCGCGCGCAGGGTGTCTCCCTACGGCTGACAGTGAACCCAGGGCGGGGTTCTATGCAGTAGTCGAACGAGTGAAGAAAGAATCGACAGGCGCTAGGAATATTTTCGTCGGGTCGCCTGATACGACCCGCGGCAGGGATAGAGTGCGCGGCGCTTCAAGGAACGCGCCGCGCAGGCAGGATCAAACGCGGAAGCGACTGACCATGGACTGCAACTGGCCGCCCAGGCGCGCCAGCTCGGCCGAGGATTTGGCCGTTTCGTCGCTGGCAATGGCGGTCTGCTCGGACACATCACGCACGCTGAGGATGCTGCGGCTGATTTCCTCGGCCACGGCGCTCTGCTGTTCCGCAGCAGCGGCGATCTGCTGGTTCATCGACTGAATGTTGGACACCGCCAGGGTGATGCTGCCCAGCGAGTCGCCTGCCTTGCGCGTCAACTCGACACTGCTGTCGGTCAGGTTACGGCTATTGCGCATCACCGCGGCGACCTGCTGAGTGCCGCTCTGCAGGCCGGCAATCAAGGCTTCGATCTCCTCGGTGGACTTCTGCGTACGCTGCGCCAGGCCGCGAACCTCATCGGCGACCACGGCAAAACCGCGTCCGGCCTCGCCAGCGCGCGCCGCCTCGATGGCGGCGTTGAGCGCCAGCAGGTTGGTCTGCTCGGCCACCGACTTGATCACGTCCATGACGCTGCCGATCTTGTCGCTTTCCTGCTGCAACCCATTCATCGCATCGCTGGAGCGGCTGACTTCGGCGGCCAGGCGTTCGATCTGCGAAATCACCTCGGCGACCACCTGATCACCGACACGCGCCTGGCCATCGGCCTGGTTGGCCGCCTGCGAAGCCTGCTCGGCATTGCGCGCGACTTCCTGCACGGTGGCCGACATCTCGTGCATGGCGGTAGCGACCTGATCGGTCTCGCTCTTCTGGCTGTTGGCACCGGCGCTGGTCTGCTCGGTGACCGCCGACAATTCTTCGGCGGCGCTGGCGATTTGCGTGACGCTGTCGCGGATGCCGGAGATCAGCTCACGCAGGGTGCTGGCCATGTACTGGATACCCTGCTGCAACTGACCCATCTCGTCGCGACGGTCGACCTGTACGGTAGCGGTGAGATCGCCCTCGGCAATGCGCTGCACCGCGCCCAGCGTGTCCTGCAGCGGACGGGTGATCTGCCGGGTGATGATCCAGGCAGCCAGCACGCCGAACAGCAGGGCCAGCAACGTGGTAATGATCTGCAGATTGCGTGCAGTGGCGGTTTCCTCGTCACGACGGTCGATCTGGATCTGTACCAGCGCGGCGTTGTCCTTGACGATCTGGTAGCCCTGCTGGGTCAGCGCCACGCGTTCGGCGACGATGATGTCGTTGGCCTGACTGAAACGCTGCACTTGCGCCTGATAGGCATCGAGACCGGCGCGCACAGCGCTGATCGCACCACCCTGCTCGCCGGCGAAGGCCGCAGCCAGCGCCTCGATACTTTGCACGGCACGCTCGCTCTGGGTGCGCATCGCCTGTTCGGTATCGGTATTGGGATTAGCCGTGTAGCCGCGCACTTCGTAACGGGTCAATTGCAGGCTCTCACGCACATCGCGCACGGCCAGGTAACGCGGCGAGCGCCGCTCGTCGAACTCCGGCATCTGCTGCACGGCCTTGTACAGGTTTTCAAGCTCGGCAAAAGCCTGCTTCGCCAGGCTGCCCATCTGCTCGCGAGCAGCGCGTGCCGTGCGATAGGCATCGGCCATGCGATTGAAGGATTGCTTGTACAGCTCGATCTGCTCGGCCTGCTGCGTCAGCAAGCGAACGTTCTCTTCACTGCGGAAACGGCTGCGCACCTCGGCGTGCGCATTGCTGTAGCTGGCCAGCGACTTTTGCACCACCTCGGCCATCTTCTCGTCGCCGTTATCGAGCATGTAACGCAGGCGGTCGACGCGCAGCTCGGTCAGCAGATTGCTCAGGTGACTGATGTCGGCAGTCCAGTTGCTGCGCTGAACCAGACTGCCCATGCTGGTCCAGGCCACGCTGGCGAGGATCAGGGTCAGGGCCAGCACCAGACCGAAGCCGAGCGCCAGCTTGCGGGTCACGCTTAGGTTCGCGAACCAGGTGTTCATAACAATTCTCCAACTGCGGATGTTTCAGGTTTCGCTGGAGAATTGTTTTTGTTGAAGCCAGCACAAGGGATCAGCTGACGTAGTAAGCGACTGGCAGGGCACAGATATTAAGCGGCTGCGACATTCTGCAGCGGCCGCGTATCAGTCCAGCAGCTGCAGGGCCTCGGTGCTGCATTGCTGGATACGTGCCCAGTCGCTGCTTTCCACCCACTCGCGCTGGAACATCCAGGTGCCGCCCACGCACATGACGTTGGGCTGCGCCATGTAGCGCTGCAGGTTGTCCGGGGTGATGCCGCCGGTGGGGCAGAAGCGCACACCGCCGAAAGGCCCGGACAGCGCCTTGAGCGCCGCGACACCGCCACAGATTTCCGCCGGAAACAGCTTGAAGCGGCGATAACCCAGCGCGTAACCGACCATCAGCTCCGATGCGCTGCTCACACCCGGCAGCAGCGGCAGCGGGTTATCCAGTGCCGCCAGCAACAGCTCACGCGTGCTGCCCGGCGTGACGATGAACTGCGCACCGGCGGCGGTCGCCGCGGCGAGCATGTCTTCATCCAGCACGGTGCCAGCGCCAACGCAGAGTTCGGGGCGCTCGGCACGCAGGCGGCGAATCGCCTCCAGGCCGTGCTCCGAGCGCAGGGTCACTTCCAGCACGCGCAGGCCACCAGCGGCCAGGGCGTCGGCCAGCGGCAGGATGTCCGCCTCGCGGGCGATGGTGATCACCGGCATGATCCGCGCCTGCGCGCAGATGCGGTCGATCTCGGCGATTTTGTCGGCCATGCGCGCGCGCTGGCCTTGGTCGAGGCTGGTCATGTCAGGGGCACCAATGGATTTCAAGAGGGGAATTGAGGAAGGCGCGGATCGGCAACTCGGAGGTTTCACCAGGCTGCAGCGCCGCGCTGAGGATGTTCAGTTTCGCCTGGCCCTGGATCGCCAGCAGCGGCAGGCGTGCGCTGGCCAGCACCGGCACGGTCAGGGTCAGGCGTTGCGCCGGCTCGCTCGGGGCAAGCATCGGCAATACGCGGCGCGCGCAGTCCGGCTGTAGCGCCTGATGCAGATTAGGGCTGTACGGGAACAGCGAGGCGGTATGACCGTCATCGCCCATGCCCAGCACCAGCACATCGATCGGCGCCAGCTCGGTAACCGCAGCATCGGCCAGCTCGGCTGCCTGTTCGAGGTTGCCGGCGACCTGATAGAGGCCGAGAAAACGCGTTTCGGCGGCCGGACCACGGAGCAGATGACGACGCACCAGCGCCTCGTTACTGCCCGCGTGATTGATCGGCACCCAACGCTCATCAGCCAGACTCACCAGCACCTGCGCCCAGGGCACGTCCTGCTGCGCCAGCGCCTCGAAGAACGGCACCGGGCTGCGCCCACCGGACACTACCAGCGTGGCCTGACCGCGACTGGCGATGGCCTGGCGCAGCGCATCGGCCACGCGCACGGCCAAGGCTTGGGCCAATTGCTCGGCGTCATCATGCGGGCAGGCCTGCACGCCTGACGGCAGTTTCAGTTCAGAGATCGCCATACCAGCTCCTGCCATCTCGGGTGATCAACGCGACCGACGCCATGGGGCCCCAGCTGCCGGCGGTGTAGGGTTTCGGCGCCTCGCCAAGACGACGCCAGCCGTCGATCAACTGATCGCACCACTGCCAGGCGTATTCGATCTCGTCCTTGCGCACGAACAGGTTCTGATTGCCGCGCATCACTTCCAGTAGCAGACGCTCGTAGGCATCGGGGATACGCGCACTGCGGTAGGTATCGGAAAAACTCAGCTGCAGCGGACCACTGCGTAGCTGCATGCCCTTGTCCAGGCCCTGATCCTTGGTCAGCACCTGCAGCGCGATACCCTCGTCCGGCTGTAGACGGATGATCAGCTTGTTGCCGATCAGCTGGCGTTGCTCCGGGGCGAAGATGTAATGCGGTGGCGCCTTGAAGTGGATGACGATCTGCGACAGCTTCTGCGGCATGCGCTTGCCGGTACGCAGATAGAACGGCACGCCGGCCCAGCGCCAGTTGCGGATGTCGGCACGCAGGGCGACGAAGGTTTCGGTGTCGCTCTGGGTGTTGGAATTCTCTTCTTCCAGATAGCCGGGCACCGCGCGCCCATCGCTGCTGCCGGCCACGTACTGGCCGCGCACCACGCGCTGGCCGAGCTGCTCGACGTTGATCGGCTCCAGCGCCTTGAGCACCTTGACCTTCTCATCACGGATGCTGTCGGCGGACAGGTCACTGGGCGGGTCCATGGCGATCAGGCAGAGCAGTTGCAGCAAGTGGTTCTGGATCATGTCGCGCAGTTGCCCGGCCTGATCGAAGTAACCCCAGCGCCCTTCGATACCGACCTTCTCGGCCACGGTGATTTCCACGTGGGAGATGTGGTTCTGGTTCCACTGGGTTTCGAACAGGCTGTTGGCAAAGCGCAGGGCGATGAGGTTCTGCACCGTCTCCTTGCCCAGGTAATGGTCGATGCGATAGACGCGGTTTTCCGGGAACACCTGAGCCACGGCATCGTTGACCGCACGCGAGGACGAGAGGTCGTGGCCGATCGGTTTCTCCAGCACCACCCGCGTGCCCTCTGCCAGCCCCACGGCAGCCAGGTTGGCGCAGATGCCACCGTATACCGAGGCAGGTGTGGCGAAGTAGGCGATCAACTGATCCTGCGGGCTCACATGCTCGAGCAACGCCGCATAATCGTCGGCCTTGAGGAAGTCCATGCTCAGGTAGCTCAGGCGTGCGAGGAAGCGCGTCATGTCGGCTTCCGTCAACTCCTTGCCTGGCACGTGCAGGCGCAACGCCTGTTCGATGGCGTGCAGGTGACCACTCGGCTCGCCCGTTTCACGGGCCAGGGCGAGAATGCGCGTGCCATCGTGCAGCAAACCGGCGCGATCGAGCTGGTAAAGCGCGGGAAACAACTTGCGCAAGGCCAGATCGCCCAGCGCGCCGAACAAGGCAAAGGTGCAGGATTCAAGCTTCATCGCAGGCATGAGTTTGTTCTTTTATCAAGATGCACTAGAAATACCGGGTGATACTGCTTTTATCAAGGAAAAATGTTGTGATAGCAACAACATTATTCACTACACCCGATAAGTCAGTGGTGGCCACGGGGCGGCATCAGTAGGATAGGCCGGTTGTTTTACCGCCCATCGCCTGTCGCCAAGCCCGTTCAACCGCCTGTTAGGAGCCCTTATGGACCGCGTGCGCAACCTGCTGGAACAGATCCAGAGCCGCCTGGACGACCTGAACAAGGCCGAACGCAAGGTCGCCGAAGTGATCCTGCACGACCCGCAGCAAGCCACACGCTTCAGCATCGCTGCGCTGGCACAGGCCGCCGCCGTCAGTGAGCCGACGGTCAACCGTTTCTGCCGCTCGTTCGGCGCCAACGGCTATCCGGAACTGAAGATGCAGCTGGCGCAGAGCCTGGCCAGCGGCGCCGCCTACGTCAGCCGCGCGGTATCGGCCGACGACGGCCCCGAGGCTTACACGCGCAAGATTTTCGGCAGCACCATCGCCTCGCTGGACAGCGCCTGCCAGAGCCTCGACCCGCAGCACGTCAGCCGCGCCGTCGACCTGCTGATCCAGGCGCGGCAGATCCACTTCTTCGGCCTCGGCGCCTCGGCCTCGGTAGCGCTGGACGCGCAGCACAAGTTCTTTCGCTTCAACCTCGCGGTCTCGGCACACTCCGACGTGCTGATGCAGCGCATGATCGCTTCGGTGGCGCACACCGGTGATCTGTTCGTGATCATTTCCTACACCGGGCGCACCCGCGAACTGGTGGAAGTGGCACGTCTGGCGCGCGAGAACGGCGCTTCGGTACTCGGCCTCACCGCCGCCGGCTCGCCGCTGGCCAAGGCCAGCACCCTGAGCCTGGACATTCCGCTGCCGGAAGACACCGACATCTACATGCCGATGACCTCGCGCATCATCCAGCTCACCGTGCTCGACGTACTCGCCACCGGCGTCACCCTGCGCCGCGGCGTCGACTTCCAGCCACACCTGCGCAAGATCAAGGAAAGCCTCAGCGCCAGCCGTTACCCGGCGGATGAAGAGCCGCTGTAAGGCATCTGCAGGAGCCAGCCTGCCGACGATTCGTCGTATCGGCACGATCCAAAAGGCATCGCCGGCAACCTGGCTCCTACCGTTCTGCTGCACTGCCGGCTAAATACTGTCGTGGCTCGACCAGGCAAATAGCGACGCTTCTGGTAGGCTTGCCGGCTTTTCCGAACCTGCCAGGAAATCCGTCATGCAAGCTCTGATTGCCCTCAGCCGTTTCATCGGCAACACCTTCGCCATCTGGGTGTTGCTGTTCGCCGTCATGGCCTTCTTCCAGCCCAGCTGGTTCCTGCCGCTGACCGCCTGGATCGTGCCGCTGCTCGGCCTGATCATGTTCGGCATGGGCCTGACGCTCAAGGGCGCGGACTTCCAGGAAGTCGCCCGTCGCCCGCTGGCCGTGCTGCTTGGCGTGCTGGCTCAGTTCATCATCATGCCCTGCACCGCCTGGCTGCTGTGCCAGGCGTTCGCGCTGCCGCCGGAAATCGCCGTGGGCGTGATCCTGGTGGGCTGCTGCCCAGGCGGCACCGCCTCCAACGTGATCACCTGGTTCGCCCGTGGCGACCTGGCGCTGTCGGTCTCTATCACAGCCGTCACTACCCTGCTCGCCCCGCTCGTGACCCCGGCACTGATCTGGATGCTGGCGTCGGAATGGCTGCCGGTGTCGTTCAGCGCCATGTTCATCTCCATCCTCAAGATGGTGCTGCTGCCTATCGCCCTCGGTCTGATCGCCCAGCGCCTGCTCGGCGAGCGAGTGAAGACCGCCGTCGAGGTGCTGCCGCTGATTTCCGTGGTGAGCATCGTCGCCATCGTCGCCGCCGTAGTCGCTGCCAGCCAGGACAAGATCGCCGAATCGGGCCTGCTGATCATGGCCGTGGTGATCCTGCACAACGGCATCGGCCTGGGCCTGGGTTACCTGGCCGGACGCCTGTTCGGCATGTCGCTGGCGCAGCGCAAGACGTTGTCGATCGAAGTCGGCATGCAGAACTCCGGCCTCGGCGCGGCCCTGGCCAGCGCGCACTTCAGCCCACTGGCCGCCGTGCCCAGCGCTCTGTTCAGTGTTTGGCACAACCTGTCCGGCCCGTTGCTGGCGACCATTTATCGTCGAATGAGTCAGAGCTCGGAGAAGGCCGCCGACTGACCCAACGCCTCGCACCAATCCAGGGCACCTTGCCCCGGATACGCCAATATGCACAATATTGGCGCACGCGAGGACGACCTCCGCACCCTGAGCCCAGGGTGGCTCATCCGGGGGACGGCCCCTTCAGCCACTGGAGGTGACCATGTCCTGGATCATTCTGTTTCTCGCCGGCCTGTTCGAGGTCGGCTGGGCCATCGGCCTGAAATACACCGAAGGCTTCACCCGCCCCTTGCCAACGGCGCTGACTGTCTGCGCCATGTTGGTCAGCCTCGGCCTGCTCGGTCTGGCCATGAAGGAGCTACCGCTGGGCACCGCCTACGCCATCTGGACCGGCGTCGGCGCCGTGGGCACGGTGATCGCCGGCATCATCCTGTTCGGCGAGTCGATGGCGCTGCTGCGCCTGGCCAGCGTGGCGTTGATCGTCTGCGGCTTGATCGGGCTCAAGATGAGCCACTGAGAAAGCCGGAACTCAACTTCGTGGGAGCGGCTTCAGCCGCGATTCGCCGCTACGACTGCAGGGATGCAGGAGGTAGAGCGAAGCAGGATGCCCGAGCCGAAAGCCCCTCCCACACGCCCCTCGCTATCGCCAATCCCCGCGCAACTCGGCCACCCGCGCCTGCAACGCCTCGCGCTTGGCCTGCTCCGGCGCAATCGGCGCTCCAGCCACCAGGCACACCCGCGACCACAGGCGCTTGAACAGCCCTTTGTGCGGGTCGCGACTGAAGAAGCTGCCCCACAAACCTTGCAGCGCCATGGGAATTACCGGCACCGGGTTCTCTTCGAGAATGCGCTCGACACCCGCCTTGAACTCGTCGATCTCACCATCGCCGCTCAGCTTGCCCTCGGGGAAGATGCACACCAGCTCGCCATTGCGCAGGTACTCGGCGATCTTCTTGAAGGCGGCGTCGTAGATCAGCAGGTCCTCGTTGCGACCGGCAATCGGCACGGTACCTGCGGTGCGGAAGATGAAGTTGAGCACCGGCAGATCGTAGATCTTGTAGTACATGACGAAGCGCACCGGCCGGCGAATGGCGCCGCCGATCAACAACGCATCCACGAACGACACGTGGTTGCACACCAGCACCGCCGCACCCTCGTCGGGAATGGCATCGAGCCCCTTGTGCTCGACCCGGTACATCGAGTGCCCCAGCAGCCAGATGAGAAAGCGCATGCTGAATTCGGGGACGATCTTGAAGATGTAGCTGTTGACCGCGATGTTCATCAGCGACACCACCAGGAACAGCTGCGGAATCGACAGCCCGGCGACGCTGAGAAAGAGAATCGCGACGATGGCCGACGCCACCATGAACAGCGCGTTGAGGATGTTGTTCGCCGCGATCACCCGCGCCCGCTCGTGCTCGGCGGTGCGCGACTGGATCAGCGCATACAGCGGCACGATGTAGAAGCCGCCGAACAGACCGATGCCGAGAATGCAGCCGAGAATCCACCAGGCTTGGCCGTAGCCCAGCAGCGCCAGCCAGTCGTGCGGCGCAGCAGCTTCGGGGAAACCGCCGGAGAACCACCACAGCAGCATGCCGAACAGGGTCAGGCCGATGGAGCCGAACGGCACCAGGCCGATCTCCACCTTGTGCCCGCTCATGCGCTCGCAGAGCATCGAGCCCAGGCCGATGCCCAGCGAGAACACGGTGAGAATCAGCGTCACCACGCTTTCGTCGCCGTACAGCCACTCCTTGGCGTAGGCCGGAATCTGCGTCAGGTAGATCGCGCCGAGAAACCAGAACCAGGAGTTGCCCACCAGCGAGCGCGACACCGCCGGACGCTGACCCAGGCCAAGCTTCATGATCACCCAGGACTGACGAAAGATGTTCCAGTCCAGCGGCAGTTCAGGCATGGCAGCCGAAGCCTTGGGAATGCCATGGCTGGCCAGGTAGCCGAGCAGCGCCACACCGACCACCGAACCGGCGACGATGGGCGCATAGCTGCTGCTGGCCATCATGATGCCGGCGCCGATGGTGCCGGCCAGAATCGCCAGGAAGGTGCCCATTTCCACCAGGGCGTTACCGCCCACCAGCTCCTGCTCCTTGAGGTGCTGCGGCAGGATCGAATACTTCACCGGGCCGAACAGCGCCGACTGCGTGCCCATGGCGAACAGCACAGCGAGCATCAGCGGCAGGTTGTCCAGCAGCACCCCGGCGGCGCCGGCGAGCATGATGCCGATCTCGGCGAACTTGATCTTGCGGATCAGCGCGTCCTTGGCGAACTTCTCGCCAAACTGCCCGCCGAGGGCAGAGAACAGAAAGAACGGCAGGATGAACAACAAGGCGCAGAGGTTGACCAGCAGATCGCGGTCGGCGCCCGTGTTGAGCTTGAAGAGGATGGCGAGAATCAGCGACTGCTTGAAGATGTTGTCGTTGAAGGCGCCGAGCAATTGCGTCACGAAAAACGGCAGAAAGCGCTTCTTGCCGAGCAGGGCGAACTGCGATTGTTGGGTCATCGTCCATGGTCCTCGCGGGGTTCGGTTTTGCCCGCACAGGCATTTGACTGCAAATCCCCCCATGAAAGCCACAGGGCAAATGCGAATGCCTTGGCTAACGAGGAGGTAAGACTGTTCATTTAAAGATGCGCGCTTAGCTCTCCTCTCCCCAGAGGGACGAGGGGGCTAATCGCGTTCCACCATTTCTTGTGTGAACAGCACTACCTTTGTGGGAGGGGCTTCAGCCGCGACAGCAACCGCAAAAAGCTCGCCGCTGAAGCGCCTCCCACACCCGAGTGCGCCTTCACGGCCCCGGCCCAGCAGGGGGCGCCGCCAAACGCAGCGCAAAAAAAAACGGCAGCCCAATCGGGCTACCGTTCTCGAACTCGGAGAAAACGTCAGTGCCCTCGCACTGACTACAACCTCACCTGCACTCCCTGGGGAATGCCAGCGCAGTCTGACAAAAGCCAGCCTCAGCGTCCGTTTAGCTTTGTTACCTGCCTGCAAAGAAATGTAAACGGCAGATGACTGCACGGTCCGCCGCGCGGCACAATCGCGCCCATGAACGCTCACCACCCTGCCTGCTGCAGCCCGCTCGACACGCACAACCCGCTGCCAAACTCGCTTGCCGGCGCGCAGCTGATCAGCACCCGTTTCGACCCCACCCTGTTTGCCGAGGACGATTTCGCTCGCTGCGATATCGCCCCGGTGCGCGGCGTAGCCAAGCGCCAGGCCGAGTATCTGGCCGGACGCCTGTGCGCCCGCGAGGCGCTGCGCCGCGTGACCGGCCAGCCCTGCGTGCCGGCCGTCGGCGAAGACCGCGCGCCGCAGTGGCCACGTGGCGTGGTCGGCTCCATCACCCACGGCGACAACTGGGCTGCTGCACTGGTCGCCCAGCGTGAACAATGGTGCGCCCTGGGCCTGGACGTCGAGCGCCTGCTGCCCGCAGAGCGCGCCCAACGCCTGCAGGGCGAAATCCTCACTCCCGCCGAATTGCAGCGCCTGTCGGGCCTGGACGACGAGGCCCGCGCCACGCGCATCAGCCTGACCTTTTCGCTCAAGGAAAGCCTGTTCAAGGCGCTCTACCCGCTGACCCTGACGCGTTTCTATTTCCATGACGCCGAGCTGCTGGAGATGGACCACGACAGCGCACGCCTGCGCCTGCTGATCGACCTGCACCCGGAATGGCGCACGGGCGCCGAGCTGGATGGCCAGTTCGCGCTGTTCGATAACAAGGTGCTGAGCCTGGTGGCCGTGGCGGCGTGATCATGCAGCACCCACCATGCGTGGATAACTCGGTGCGCGCGGCGCACCCTACAAAGCAGGCGGTCGCAGCGTAGCCCGGGTGAAATCCGGGAACAGGTCGCCGGCCAGCCCCGGATTGCATCCGGGCTACGAGAAATTCGGTACGCTGTTGCGTAGGGTGCGCCATGCGCACCGGGGTCGACACAAGGCCGTGCCCTACTCTCCCTGACGCCGCGGCCACACCAGGCTGAAACGCGCGCCACCGAGGCTGTCGCTGCGACCGATTTGCGCCCGGCCGCCATGCCAGTAGATGATCCGGCGCACGATAGACAGGCCCAGGCCATGCCCGCCAGAGGCCCGTGTGCGGCTGTCGTCGAGGCGCAGGAAGGGGCTGAACAGGCGCTCCCAGGCTTCTTCCGGCACGCCCGGGCCGTCGTCCTCGACGTCGATACGGCAACGCTTGTAGCCGACCTGGCAACTGATCAGCACCTTGCCTTCGGCATAGCGCATGGCGTTGCTGACCAGATTCTGCAGCGCGCGGTGCAGGTAGCGCGGCTCGGCCTCGACCCAGCAGGCGCCCTCGGCCTGCACGCTGAGCACCGCACCCGCCTCCACGCGCACCTTGTTGCTCAGCGGCGCCAACTCGTCGATCACCTGATCGATCAGTGCCTTGAGCTCCACCTGCTGGAAATTCAGCGCCGGCGAACCCTGCTCCAGGCGCGCGTAAGTCAGCATCTCGTCGACCAGCTTGTCGAGATCCTGGATATCGCTGTCCATGCCGTCCATGTACTTGCGCCGGGCATTTTCACTCGGTGCATCGGCGATCATCTCCAGGCCGAAGCGCAGCCGCGCCACCGGCGTGCGCAGCTCGTGGGACACCGCGCGTACCAGCTCGCGCTGAGTGCTCAGGGAGGTCTGCAGGTGCTCGGCCATGGCATTGAAGCTGCTGGCCAGGCGCCCTACCGAGTCCGCGCCGCGCGTCGGCACGCGCGCATCCAGGCGGCCGCTGGCGATGTGCGTGGCCGCGCCCTCGAGCGCACGCAGGCGCTGCTCCAGCGAGCGCACCAGCAGATAGACGATCAAGCCGATCAGGCTCAGCCCCAGCGCACCGATCAGCACCAGCAACTGCGGCGGATAGGGGTTCATCTGATACAGCGGGCCGATTTCAAGTACCCAGGGCGTATCGACGATGCCGGAGAACACATAGATGGAGTCGCCGCCCTTGCCTAGCGCCATCACCGTATCGCCCTCATCGATGCGCCGCCGCTGGTCGAGGTCGATGGTGGCGTCCTCCAGGCGTACCAGTTGCAGGTTGAAGCCGAACTGCTTGGCTGCCTTCAGCTCGGCCAGGCGCTGCGGCTGCTCTTCCACCGGGTAACGGATCAGCTCGTCGATCAGCAGGTAGTTGGTAGCCCGCGCCAGTTGCTCGCTGATCTGCTGAATCTCACCGGTCAGCAGCAACGGCTGCTTGCCGTCGAGCAGGCCATAGACCTTGGCCGAGTGCGGGCCAGTCTGCTGCACCAGCACGTGGCCGCGCTGCAGGCGGTTGCGCTCGCTGCTTTCCAGCGGCACGTCGCTCAGGGCCTGCAGCTCCAGCGGAATGCCAAGCAGGCGCGACCACACCACCAAGGCGCGCCTGCGTTCCACCTCGTTCATCGGCAGCAGGTTGTCCGCCATCAGGCGGAAGGTGCCGCGCGCCAGGCCTTCGCGGTACTGGTCGCCGCGCACCTCGTTGACCAGGTGCAGGGTGCCGACGCCCAGCAGCGCCACCAGCACCAGCGCGGCGAGCATGCCGCCATAGATACGCAGGAAGATGGAATTCATGGCCGCCCGATCAATCGCGCAGGATCGGCGGCGCATCACCGAACGGCAGCGCTTCGGCGGCCTCGGCGACGAACAGGTAGCCCTTGCTGCGCACCGTCTTGATCATCCGCGGATGCATCGGGTCATCGCCGATCTTCGGTCGAATGCGCGAAATGCGCACGTCGATGGAGCGGTCCTGGCCGTCGTACTCGATACCGCGCAGGGAATTGAAGATCTCCTCGCGCGACAGGATGCGCCCGGCGTTGGCCGCCAGCAGCCAGAGCAGATCGAACTCGGCGCTGGTCAGCTCGATGCCCTGCTCGCCCAGCCAGGCTTCGCGCATGGCGCTGTCGATAGCCAGCGCACCAAACTGCAGACGTCGCGGCTGACCTTCATCACGCTCGCTTTCGCTGCCCTCACGGCGGCGCAGCAGCGCACGAATGCGCGCCAGCAGCACACGCGGGCGCACCGGCTTGCACACGTAGTCGTCGGCCCCCATCTCCAGGCCCAGCACCTGATCCATGTCGTCGGTACGCGCGGTCAGCATCAGGATCGGCCCCTTGTAACCGCTGCGTACCTTGCGGCAGATGCTCAGACCGTCTTCACCCGGCAGCATCAGGTCGAGAATCACCAGGTGCGGCTGCTCGGCGAGAATCCGCGCCGCCGCACGCGCGCCATCGGCTTCGATGGCCACACGCAGACCGTTGCCCTCCAGATACTCGCGGGTCAACTGCGCCAAGCGCTGGTCATCCTCGACGATCAGAATCTGCCACGCTTCTTGTTCCACACCCATTCCCCTTCGCATAGCGGCAAGCGCCGCAAACACCGTCGCCATTCTAGGGGCTGAGCGCGTCCCGGCGCGAGCGGCAAACCACCGCCCAGGCCTGGCGCCGGGTTAAGCACAGCACATGCCAAAAGCACTATATATAGTGGTAGTCTGTGCGCCGCCGAACAGCTTCGCCAACTCGCTGAAATCCTTCCCCCAGGGGCGACGAACGGTCATTGGTAGCCAGAGCCAGAGAACACGCGGGCTACGCCGCCAACACCCACAAGGCACTCACAGCTTATCCACAGGCAGTTCTTTTTTTAGCGCCTTGCAATGCCTCCAACAGCGCACTATCTTGTATCCCCATCGCGCAGTACCCACCAGATGTTGGGTTACTGCAGAAAACCGGACACAAAAAGAACGAATCGCGCAAGCCCTTTTCGCAGGGTTTTCCAGGTGTCCCGGCTAACCGTTTCGCCCTAGCCCAGGCCTGGCCTGGGTTACAGCCGCGCAGCAACGCCAGACGTTGCGTGTGAGCTGGTCAGACTGCGGTCTTATCCGCCAGTCGACCACTATATGTAGTAGGCGGGGTGTGGTAATGCCCCGCTGTGACTTATGCGCCAGGACGGCACTTGAAGTCGTGCCTAACCTGCCCGCTCTTGCGACACCCGTACCCGGCCCCGCTGCCGCGTGCGGTTCAGTTGTTAATGGAATGAACGGCGGACAGGGCACAGTTTCTAATCGTGACGTCCAACCAAAAATTACAGAACACGGAGATCTCCATGCATACCGACACTACTCGCGAGAACCCGCAGGCCGTGGCGCCGCAGGCCGCTGAATCCTCTCAGGATCTGGCTGCCACCGCGCCCGGCCAACTGCGTGTGATCAAGCGCAACGGCACCGTCGTCCCTTACACCGATGACAAGATCACCGTCGCCATCACCAAGGCCTTCCTTGCAGTAGAAGGCGGCACCGCTGCCGCTTCGTCGCGTATCCATGACACCGTCGCGCGCCTGACCGAGCAGGTCACCGCTACCTTCAAGCGTCGCATGCCCTCCGGCGGCACCATCCACATCGAAGAAATCCAGGACCAGGTCGAACTGGCCCTGATGCGCGCCGGCGAGCAGAAAGTCGCCCGCGATTACGTGATCTACCGCGAAGCCCAGGCCAACAAGCGCAAGGCCAGTGCCGGCAGCGAAATCACCCAGCCGCACCCGAGCATCCGCATCACCACCGCTGGCGGTGAAATGCAGCCGCTGGACATGGGCCGCCTGCAGACCATCATTCGCGAAGCCTGCGAAGGCCTGGCCGAAGTCGATGGTTCGCTGATCGAGCGCGAAACCCTGAAGAACCTGTACGACGGCGTGGCCGAAAAAGACGTCAACACCGCCCTGGTGATGACTGCCCGTACCCTGGTCGAGCGTGAGCCGAACTACAGCTACGTCACCGCTCGCCTGCTGATGGACAACATCCGCGCCGAAGCCCTGAGCTTCCTCAACATCACCGCCAGCGCCACTCACCACGAGATGGCCGACCTGTACGCCAAGGCCCTGCCGGCCTACGTGGAAAAGGGCGCCGAGTTCGAGCTGCTCGACCCGAAACTCAAAGCGTACGACCTGGAGAAGCTGGGCAAGGCGCTGAACCACGAGCGTGACCAGCAGTTCACCTACCTCGGCCTGCAGACCCTGTACGACCGTTACTTCATCCACAAGGACGGCATCCGTTTCGAACTGCCGCAGGTGTTCTTCATGCGCGTGGCCATGGGCCTGGCCATCGAAGAGCCGAAGAACCGCGAAGACCGCGCCATCGAGTTCTACAACCTGCTGTCCTCGTTCGACTACATGGCGTCGACCCCTACCCTGTTCAACGCCGGCACCCTGCGTCCGCAGCTGTCCTCGTGCTACCTGACCACCGTGCCGGACGACCTGTCGGGCATCTACGGCGCCATCCACGACAACGCCATGCTGAGCAAATTCGCTGGCGGTCTGGGCAACGACTGGACCCCGGTGCGCGCGCTGGGCTCCTACATCAAGGGCACCAACGGCAAATCCCAGGGCGTCGTGCCCTTCCTCAAGGTGGTCAACGACACCGCCGTGGCGGTCAACCAGGGCGGCAAGCGCAAGGGCGCGGTCTGCGCCTACCTGGAAACCTGGCACATGGACATCGAGGAATTCCTCGAACTGCGCAAGAACACCGGTGACGACCGTCGTCGTACCCACGACATGAACACCGCCAACTGGATTCCGGACCTGTTCATGAAGCGCGTCTTCGAAGACGGTAAGTGGACCCTGTTCAGCCCGTCCGAAGTACCGGACCTGCACGACCTGACCGGCAAGGCCTTCGAAGAGCGCTACGAGTACTACGAAGCCCTGATCGAGTACGGCAAGATCAAGCTGTACAAGACCATCCAGGCCAAAGACCTGTGGCGCAAGATGCTCTCGATGCTGTTCGAGACCGGCCACCCATGGCTGACCTTCAAGGACCCGTGCAACCTGCGCAGCCCGCAGCAGCACGTGGGCGTGGTACACAGCTCCAACCTGTGCACCGAGATCACCCTGAACACCAACAAGGACGAGATCGCGGTCTGCAACCTGGGCTCGGTCAACATGGTCAACCACATCGTCGACGGCAAGCTGGACATCGAGAAACTCGGCCGCACCGTGAAGACCGCTGTGCGCATGCTCGATAACGTCATCGACATCAACTACTACAGCGTCGACCAGGCACGTAACTCCAACTTCAAGCACCGTCCGGTCGGCCTCGGCCTGATGGGCTTCCAGGACGCCCTGTACCTGCAGCACATCGCCTACGGCTCCGACGCTGCCGTCGAGTTCGCCGACAAGTCGATGGAAGCCATCAGCTACTACGCCATCCAGGCCTCCTGTGACCTGGCCGAAGAGCGTGGCAGCTACAGCACCTTCGAAGGTTCGCTGTGGAGCAAAGGCATCCTGCCGCTGGATTCGCAGCAGATCCTCATCGAAGCCCGTGGCCAGAAGTACATCGACGTCGACCTGTCCGAATCGCTGGACTGGGCGCCGATCCGCGAGCGCGTGAAGAAAGGTATTCGTAACTCGAACATCATGGCCATCGCGCCGACCGCGACCATCTCCAACATCATTGGCGTGTCGCAGTCCATCGAGCCGACCTACCAGAACCTCTACGTGAAGTCGAACCTCTCCGGCGAATTCACCGTGATCAACCCCTACCTGGTGCGCGACCTGAAAAACCGCGGCCTGTGGGACAGCGTCATGGTCAACGACCTGAAGTACTACGACGGTTCCGTGCAGCAGATCGAGCGCATCCCGCAGGATCTGAAAGACCTGTACGCCACCGCCTTCGAAGTGGAAACCAAGTGGATCGTCGACGCTGCCAGCCGTCGCCAGAAGTGGATCGACCAGGCTCAGTCACTGAACCTGTACATCGCCGGCGCCTCGGGCAAGAAGCTGGACGTGACCTACCGCATGGCCTGGTACCGTGGCCTGAAAACCACCTACTACCTCCGTGCCCTGGCCGCCACCAGCACCGAGAAGTCCACCATCAACACCGGCAAGCTCAACGCAGTGTCCGCTGGTGGTGACGAAGGCTTCTCGGCCAAGGCCCAGGCGCCTGCCCAGCAGGCCGCTCCGGCCCCGGCGCCCGTACCAAAAGCCTGTGCCATCGACGAACCCGACTGCGAAGCCTGTCAGTAATCGTAAGGCTGACGCGTGGATCTGAGCGGCATTCGCGGCGTTACCTGCTAGAGCGGCCCCCATCACGTACATGCGTACGCTCAGGGGCTCCACTCCAGCAGGAGCCTTGCGACTACTCGCTCAGCTGCACGCTCGAAGGTCTGTGAAGCTCTAAAGCAAATCAGCGGTAAATCCCCTCTCCCGCTTGCGGGAGAGGGTTAGGGAGAGGGCAAAACGGTTCGGCTTGTACTTGTGGGAGGGGCTTTAGCCGCGACCCAAAGCCCAGGCAAAACCGTCACTCCTCCCCACAAATTCCCGCCCCTCCTCCTCCGGGTCGAGGGGCAACGGTCAGCCAGCAATCCACCGCCTGCTGACCAGCGGTACCCGTTTACCCTTGCGCGCATCACGCAACGGAACATAATTCAAATTATCTGTATATCCATACAGGCCGGTTTATTCGCCGGCCCTCACGCAGGAGCCAAGCCATGCTGAGCTGGGATGAATTCGACAAGGAAGACGGCGCAGAAGCAGCCGCCGCAAGCAACGCCAACGCACAGAGCGCCGGCACCAATTTCGACAAGCTCGACAGCGAAGCTGCCGGCTCGGTCGAGCAGGCCCGCGCTGTCGACGCCAACGACTCCGACGCCGTGGCCCGCGCCAAGAAGGCCCTGAACGACCTCGACATCCAGGAAGGCCTGGACGACCTCGAAGGCGCCTCCGCACGCGTACAGGTCGGCGACAAGCAGATGATCAACGCCCGCGCCGACCTCAACCAACTCGTACCCTTCAAGTACGACTGGGCCTGGCAGAAGTATCTGGATGGTTGCGCCAACCACTGGATGCCGCAGGAAGTGAACATGAACGCCGACATCGCGCTGTGGAAATCCACGGACGGTCTCAGCGAAGACGAGCGCCGAATCGTCATGCGCAACCTCGGCTTCTTCTCCACCGCCGACAGCCTGGTTGCCAACAACCTGGTACTGGCCGTGTACCGCCTGATCACTAACCCCGAGTGCCGCCAGTACATCCTGCGCCAGGCCTTCGAGGAAGCGATCCACACCCACGCCTACCAATACTGCATCGAATCGCTGGGCATGGATGAAGGCGAGATCTTCAACATGTACCACGAGATCCCGAGCGTCGCGAAGAAAGCCTCCTGGGGCCTGAAGTACACCCGCTCGATCTCCGATCCCAAGTTCGAAACCGGCACTCCGGAAACCGACCGCCAGTTCCTGCGCAACCTGATCGCCTACTACTGCGTACTGGAAGGCATCTTCTTCTACTGCGGCTTCACCCAGATACTCTCCATGGGCCGCCGCAACAAGATGACCGGCACCGCCGAGCAGTTCCAGTACATCCTGCGTGACGAGTCCATGCACCTGAACTTCGGCATCGACGTGATCAACCAGATCAAGATCGAGAACCCACACCTGTGGGATGCCCAGATGAAGGACGAAGCGACCCAGATGATTCTGCAGGGCACTCAGCTGGAGATCGAATACGCGCGTGACACCATGCCGCGCGGCGTACTGGGCATGAACGCCGCGATGATGGAGGACTACCTCAAATTCATCGCCAACCGCCGCCTGACCCAGATCGGCCTGAAGGAAGAGTACCCGGGCACCACCAACCCCTTCCCGTGGATGAGCGAGATCATGGACCTGAAGAAGGAGAAGAACTTCTTCGAGACCCGCGTGATCGAGTATCAGACTGGTGGGGCGTTGAGCTGGGATTGATGTCCAACCCAGAATCTCTTATAAAGGCTGCCTTGAGCAGCCTTTATTTTTAAATGTCCTCCGGAGAATCTTTATGTTTATTACACACATCAAACTAAAGAACTGGAGAAACTTCAGATCATTAAGCGTTTCCCTGAGCGAGACCACTTACATATTGGGCCCAAATGCATCAGGTAAATCCAATCTTTTAGACGCACTTAGATTCTTACGTGACGTAAGCAAGCCGAAAGGCGGCGGACTCCAAACTGCGGTCGCTGAGCGAGGAGGCATTAGTAAACTTCGCTGCCTTCACGCAAGGAAAGACCCGGAAGTCTCGATAGACGTCGAAATGTTAGACCCATCATCTAACAAGAACCGCTGGCGCTACTTACTCTCTTTCAAAGCTGAGGGCAAGGGTGCCCAACGAATTATCATCTCAGAAGAAAAAGTTTGGCTAAACGGAATACTAAAACTCAATAGACCAGATCTAAAAGACAATAAAGATAATCTTTTACTTACCCAAACCCACCTAGAACAAATACAAACAAATGTCGAGTTTCGTGAACTAGCAGATTTTTTTAGCGAAACCACCTACTTACACCTCGTCCCACAACTATTAAAGTTTTCTGAAAAAATAGGTGGACAACGCATTGAAGATGATCCTTTCGGGCAAGGATTTCTCGAACGCTTAGCTAAAACCCCCGAACGAACTAGAACAACGAGACTGGAAAAAATCTCTAAAGCGCTAACTTTAGCCGTTCCACAGTTCCGAGAACTTCGCTTCGAAAAAGACGACGTTGGCAGACCTCACCTATCTGCTTTATATTCACATCATCGCCCTAACGCCGGCTGGCAATCGGAAGAGCACTTTTCTGATGGCACCCTTCGCCTATTAGGCTTACTTTGGAGCTTACTGGAAGGAAACTCATTACTCCTTCTAGAAGAGCCCGAAATATCGCTAAATGACGCAATCGTAAAAGAGATACCGCTAATAATTAAACGGATCCAGTCAAGCAAAAAAGGCAGACGCCAAGTAATAATAACCACCCATAGCGAAGCCCTTTTAAGCAATCCCGGAATTGACCCTTCAGGAATAGTTTTGCTTGAAAGCAGTCCTGAAGGAACTCTAGCTCGTACAGTTGACCCCGTCGAAACGGCTGCACTGGATGCAGGCTTAACTGTCGCAGAGGTAGTGCTACCTAAAACCCGTCCAGCATCAGTGAATCAACTAGGCCTTTGGTGATGACAGGGATTGCCTTAGCAACTGAAGATTATCTCAGCGAAATAGTCTGCTTGCGCCTATTAAAAGAACTTGAGGGAAAATTGACCCCACAGCTTTTATTAAGAAAAGGCGGATCTGGCTACTTAAAATCCAACATACGCAAATGGTGTGAATTATCGAACACACTACCAGTATTAATCCTAACCGACCTTGACAACACCAAGTGCCCATTATTACTGATCCAGTCATGGCTCGAAAAAGATAAAAAACCTGACAACTTGCTAATCCGTGTAGCAGTCAGAGAAATAGAGTCATGGCTAATCGCTGACCATGAAGCCATACAAGATTTTCTTAACTCAAAAGAGCGACTATCAGTTAAGCCCGACGAGATCCAAGACCCCAAACAATATCTATTAAACCTAGCAAAAAAAGCTCCCCGCCAGATTCGTGATGACCTAGTTCAAGTAAACAAGGGAAGTATTAGACAAGGCCTTGGCTATAATAATTTGCTTGCGAAATTTGTAACCGAGACATGGGACCCAGAAAGAGCGGCAGCTAGATCTCCTAGTTTGGCTAAAGCTCGTATGAGGCTATCTGACTTATCAAGCAAGCTATGACGAGGGAGATTACCGGTTGCGGAGCACAGGTATGAACCGCTGATGGTGGATGAAAAAAGCGTCATCCACCCTACGGGTCGCCGACATACCGGGTGTAGGGTGGACAACGCGAAGCTTGTCCACCATGGTTCATATACGAGAAAAAGGGGACAGATTTATTTTCTGTGTCGCGCCCTTCTACTGGTTTCGCCCTTACGGCGAGTCACTTGACTCGCTTCGCTAGCCCTTCGGGCCAGCCTGCGGCTGTTACTCCGCTTCGCTCCGTTTCTCTTTACTCGCGCATAAAGTAACCAAAGAGAAAGCGCGCCCGGCATCCGGGTTTCGCTGCGCTCAACTCCCCTCGCTCCGGCGCTGTTCCGAGGGTCGTCGCGAAGGGCCATCCCTGGCCCATCACTCCTCGTTTGGCATCCATGCCAAACGCCCCTCTCCACAGCACCTCCACTCGGCCTCCTGACGGGATTCGGGGACCGCGGTGTTTGAACGTGTTGTGGAAGGCAGAGCAAAAAAGCAAAAGCAGAGCTTAAAGCGAGGGCATTGCGGCCAAGCCGCAATGCTCTCGCTCTGTTTGGTGCTGGATCGCCGATCTCACAGACGACGCCAAACGCCCCGTCAGGAGGCCGAGTGGAATCGTTGTGTAAGGGGTTGAGCGGCATGGATGCCGCGAGAGCCGCGATGGGCCAGGGATGGCCCTTCGCGGCGGCCCCCTGGAACGACGATGGAGCGAGGGAACCCGACGAAGTCGGGCCGGATGGTAGGGGCAAGACCTCTTGGTTACTTCTGGGGCGTTTGCCAGAAGTGACCCGCCGTAAGGGCGGAACCGGTACTCAAGTCACCACATCTGCGGCGAGTTCACTCAGTAGCAAGCAGCCCGGACAATCGCTGATGGTGGATGAAAAAAGCATCATCCACTCTACGCCTGCCGGCAACGCTGAAGCCATCGAGCTGCCATGGTTGTTGATAGAAAAACACTGCAGCACACTGCGCTTTCATCGTAAGGAGACGACACCAAATGCCGGACACACCCAGCCCACTCCCCTTGATCATCCTCGACGTTCAGGACGCCATCGATCAGCCCGTCTGGAATGACAAAAGTCATCCCGATTACCTGTCCGTCATCCAACGGCTGCTGCAATTCTGGCGATCAAATGGCTGGCCCGTCCTTCACGTAAAGCACGATGAAAAGACGCCCACCTCCAGCTATTACCTTCACGGCCCCTGGAATGGCATCAAACAGGAAGTCGCGCCGATAGAGGGCGAGGCCGTCATCATCAAGCATGAAAACTGCGCGTTCATCGGTACCCAACTGGATGCCGCGCTGAAGGGAATGAATGCAAATCGCCTCGTGCTGACGGGCGTTGTGATTCACAACAGCATGGATGCCACCATCCGCGCAGGCAAGGCGCTCGGGTACAGCATCATTCTCCCTTCTGATGCCACGACTGCCGTGCCTGTAACAGGGCCGGGTGGAACCCGCTGGGATGCCTCGACCGTATACGAGCTAACCCTGGCCATACTGGGCGCCGAATATGCTGAGGTCATGTCATCAGAAGATGTGATTGCACGGTTTAGTAAGTAGCCCGGACAACCGCTGATGGTGGATGAAAAAGCGTCATCCACCCTACTGACCTTTACCTTTCTTCTTGGCAATCGCCTTCATCCGCGCTGAGGCCTTCTGCACGCAGGCCATCTTCTCGGGCCGTTTCATGCCTCGCCATTTGCGGATTTCCTCGCGCGTGCGCCCACAACTGACGCACAGCTCACTGTTGAGCTGACACAGCGACACGCAGGGATTCTCAATATCCTTTGCCACGCTTGCCCCTTGCCGGTCGTTCGACCGAGAACGCCACGTGGTCGGCGATGCTGGAAACGCTGATGCCCACCTCATCGAAAGCGGCCAACGTCAGCGCCAGCATTCTCGCCTTGTCGGCGCAGGCAAGTGCACGCGCCTTGTTCGCCTCGCTGTCGAACATCCAGGTCACCACAAGGCTCTGCGGAAACTGCTCGTAGTTCACATCATGAGTCAGCCACTGAAAGCCGACGATTTCGCTTTTAGCCGTTTCACAGGCAAGGGTCAGGGTACGAATCAGCTCGCGCTCGATGCCTGAGTATTTTCGTTTCAGCGATGGCACAAGGTTCTTCCGGTCTGGGGCGGTGCGCCGCCATGTTACCCGAGACGCGCTAGGCGAGGATGCTGTACTGGCGTTCCCACGCAGAGCGTAGGAGCGATCAAAAGCGCCCAATCATCAATGCAGATACCCGACCGCCAGCCCTTTGAAAATCCTCCCTGCACTTTACAATCTGCCGCCGAACAAACTGTCGGCGTAATGCCCACCGCTCCCTCGTCATCGATTCATACAGGCCCTTCAGAACATGGCGTTCGACGCCCCGACCATGCTGACTCTCACCGTCGCCCTCGCCGTGGCCGCTGCGCTGTACCTGGCGGTGGAGTGGCGTAACGTGCGGGAGTCGCCCTTGCTGTTCTGGAGTGCGGGCTTCGCGACCATCGCCATCGGCTCGACCCTTGCCCTGCTGCGTGGCAGCGGTCTGATCCTGATCGGCATCTGGTTCGCCAATGGCCTGCTGATAACGGCGCACTGGTTGTTCCTGCTGGGCGTGGCCCGCTTCACCGAAGCGCGCTTCTCGCGGGCCTGGTACCTGATCTTCGTCGCCTGGCTGGCGATGCTGCTCCTGCCGGAGGGGCCGCTGTGGTCCAGGGTCATGCTGTTCACCAACTCGATGCTGGTCGCCCTGGTCACCCTCAAGGCCAGCGCCCTGCTGCGCCCTCATGGCAGGTCATTGAGCGTGGGCGCCGTTCAGTTGCGCTATGTGTTGCTGATGCACGGCCTGTTCTATGCGGCCAAGGCCATGACCGCCGTGATTCCCGGCACGCTGATAGACCTCAGTGCCTTTCGCGGTTTGATCATTCAGATTTCGTTGGTGGAAGGCGCCATGGCGCTGATGCTGATCGCCCTGTCGATGACCGGCACCGTGCGCTGGCGCCGCGAGAAACGCATCGAGCGCCTGGCTGCTCGCGATCCGCTGACCGCGCTGTACAACCGTCGCGCGCTGGAGGCGAGAGCCGGCAACCTGCTGAAGGAAACCTCGCCCACTCGCCCAGGCGCGCTGCTGCTGATCGACATCGACAACTTCAAGCAGGTCAACGATCTTCACGGCCACCTTGCGGGCGACCGCCTGCTGATCGCCCTCGGCGAGATGCTCCGCGCGTTGCTGCCGGAGCGAGCGTTGACGGCCCGCCTGGGCGGCGATGAGTTCGTGATCCTGATGGGCGATGCATCGAATGATCGCGTCGTGGCATTGGGCGATGCGCTGCGCCAGCGCTTCAACCACATGGCGTCGCAAGCCTTTGCCACGCCTCAGGCTGTCACCTTGAGCATCGGTGCCACGCTGTTCGACCAACCACCGGTCAGCCTGGCGGCGCTGATCGAGCAAGGCGACACGGCGCTTTATCAGTCCAAGCGCGGCGGCCGCAACAGCACGCGAGTGGATGACCGCACAGGTGGCGCATCGAGACCGGCCGAATAGAGGTAAAAGCGCACAGTGACGCCGATCCGCCGGTAATCCTGATCGACGTCGAACGCTGGAGTTTGCGACACAGAGCGCCACGCCATGCAGTCCCTCGCAGAGCGTGGGAACGACCCTGTAAGCCTCAGGCGGATCATGAGCGCAGCCCGCGGGTTACAATCCACGGCCCACGCATTTTCCAGCGGACCCCATATACCGATGTTCACCCTTTCCCACCTCAGCAGCCCGCCGCCCGAGTCACTGAAGAGCCAAGTGCAGCAGATGGTGGTGGACTACTTCGCCGATGTCAGCGCGGTACCGCTGCTGCCGAGCAATCCGCTGTATCAGTTGTACCAGTACGTGATCGGCTATGAGCTGCATCTGCACCTGCAGTCCATGAACGGCGACGCCGAAGGCCCCGTGCAGTTGCTACTGGCGCTGGACGATGAAGATCCGGCCCGTGTGCTGGGGTTTGCCCTGTACCTGCCGAGCCCGGACGATGCTGCCGCCTGCACCCTCGCCTATCTGGCAGTGCACAGCGAGTATCGCGCTCAGGGCATCGGCCGGGCGCTGCTGCAACGCGTGCTGGAGCGACGCCCGCACCTGGAGCTGGCCTGCGTGGCAGACAAGGTGCCGCTGTTCGAGGCTCTGGGCTTGCAGGTGCTGGCCGCTCAGGGAGCGCTGGTGGTGATGAACAGCCGCGACTACCGCTCCAGCGGCATGGTCGCGGTCGCCGACCTGGCGCCGGTGTTTGCCTCCACCGAGGTCAGGCAGATTCACGCCTACCTGCTCAAGCAGCACGGCCAGCGCGCCATGCAACAGGCGGAAAAACAGCGTGACGCCCACCTCGATGCACTCGCGCTCCAGGCTCAGGAACTGGTCGACGAGCGCTTGCCCTCGCGCGTGTTGCATTGAGGCGATGCCCCACGCTAGCCGTGGGGTTTCACGAAACGCCGATTGCAATCACCTGTGGCGGTCAGCCGACACCACGCATGCACACGCGCAGTTGGCGGACGTTGAACGCCCGCCAACGCTGATAAAGCATTAATACAGGGACTCTCGCCCGGTGGGCGCAGACCACCAGGCGGCCCATCTAGAGGCATGGAAACGACCATCAGCGAACCAACGGGCATCCCCCTGCATCAAGCAATGGCCTTGGGTCCCACTCAGTTGGATACCTGCTCGAGGAATATCAGCTGCAATGGCTCGCTCAGCAGTTCATCAGCGGTGGCGGCAAACGCCTGAAAATAGGGCGTCGCAAAATGCGCATCCAAGACCGCCTGATCCTTGAAGGCTTCACGCATGTAGAAGGTGCCCGGCTCATCGCGCATTTCGAACAGCACGTAATCAAGATTGCCCGGCTCGGCCCGCGTGGGTTCTATCAGGCTCAGCAAGCCTTCTTTCAGCTCCTGTTGTTTACCGGGTTTGGCCTTGAGTACGGCAAGGGATACCAATGGTTTGCTCATGGTGTTAACTCGTTCGATGGGTTGGCTTGCGCACCCGGCAAGGGCAGTGAACAGCAGCACGCACAGCCAAAGACTAGGGTGTTTGATCATGGATTTCATCGTCATCACTCTTTGTGGAGTGGGCTCATCCTTGTCCATTCAGTCGAAAAGAAACACCGACAGAACGCGCTAATACTTTCTTCGACCTATTGAAAATGAAGCACCCTGAATGGCCACTGGCGATTGCCACCTGAGCACTCCACGACGCACTATCGCCCAAGCCATTCGTTCTACGCTGTGAACAAGGAAGCTCCATGCGCCTCGCCCTCGTCCTACTGCTGTTTCTGTGCCATTGCGTGCACGCCACCGAGACCGTCAACGACGTCACCGGTATGAACCCCATCCAAGTGGCGCAGGTACTGGCGCCCACCGAACTGGAGCAGATCGTCACAGCCGTTAGCGGGCATGCCGGCCCCATCGCCATTGGCGGCGGGCGCTACAGCATGGGCGGGCAAACCGCCACCGAGCAGGCCCTGCAACTGGACATGCGCCAGTTCAACCAGGTGCTGGAATTTTCCGCCGAACGCCGGGAGATTCGTGTGCAGGCCGGCATCACCTGGCGCGAAATACTGGAGTACATCGACCCGCACGGCCTGTCGCCGCAGATCATGCAGTCTTACGCCAACTTCACCGTCGGCGGCGCACTGAGCGTCAACGCCTATGGCCGATACGTCGGCCAGGGCCCGTTGGTGCTCGGCGTGCGTTCGCTACGCCTGGTGCTGGCTGACGGTCAGGTGGTGGATGCCAGCCCGACGCACAACAGCGAGCTGTTCCATGGCGCCATCGGCGGTTACGGCGGGCTCGGCGTCATCGTCGAGGCCACCCTGCCGTTGGTGGAGAACAGCAAGCTGGTGCGTCAGACGCAGCTCATGCCGCTTGGCGACTATGCGCAGTTCTTCGCCAGCCAGGTACGCGGCAACCCAGACATGGTGATGCACAACGGCATTCTCTACACCGACGACTACGACAGCGTACGCGCCGTGTCCTACCTGCGTACGGATGTACCGCTGACCGTCATCGAACGCCTGGTACCGCTAGACCGCGACTACAAGGCCATGCGCGCCGCGCTGGCAGTGGCCAGCAGCAATGGCGGCGCAAAGGTGCGTGAAAGCGTCGTCGACCCGCTGCTGCTCAAACGACCGCAAGTGCAGTGGCGCAACCATGAGGCCAGCCTGGATGTGCGCGAACTGCAGCCAATTTCCGGCACCGACTACAGCTATGTGCTGCAGGAGTATTTCGTGCCCGAAGCCCAGTTGGAGCCCTTTGTCGCGGGCATGAGAGACGTGCTCAAAGCGCACAAGGTGAAGGTCGCCAATATATCCATCCGCCATGCCAAGGCCGACCCGGGTACGCTGCTGGCCTGGGCCCGCGAAGACACCTTCGCGCTGGTGATCTACTACCGCCAGGGCGTCTCGCCCAGCGAGCGCGCCGCCGTAGGCGACTGGACACGACAGCTGATCGATCTCACCATCGCCCACCAGGGCAGCTACTACCTGCCCTATCAAATCCACGCCAGCCGGGAGCAGTTCCTTGCCGCCTACCCTCGCGCCAAGGAGTTCTTCGCGCTGAAAAAACGCGTCGACCCAAGCAACAAATTCCGCAATAAGCTGTGGGATGCCTATTACCTGCAGCCCAGTGGCCACTGATTGAAATCGCGGTTCAACGCTCAGGAGTTCTGCTGTCTGGCATTAACCAGGTCACAGGGCAACTCCCATGCAGCCGCATGGGAGACAGCTGGAAAGCCCAGAATCAAAACCTGCCAAGCCAGTACTGCGGACGGCGGCGGTGATGGGCAACGGCCAGAATCTGAAAGCCGTCAGGCCTTGGCCGGTAAATGATCGATAGCGGAAAACGCCGAAGGGGGACGCTGCGAATATCTGGTTCAAGTTCAATCCGCCAGGCCATGGGTGACTCGCCAATCAATGTAGCCAAGGCCTGAAACTCGTTGATCAATGCCCCACCCAATCCAGGAACCTTCGATTCGTAATAACCGACTGACTCCAGAAACTCGGCTTCCGCTGCCGGGTGGAAAAAATATCTCATCGAATCAGGGCTCTGGCCTTCTTCATTACCTCATCACCCGGCACCGCCTTAATCGAGCCGCTATCGAGCTCCTGTGCACGCCGCTGTGCCTCAAGCAACCAGTCTGATCGCAGTTCGTCTTCCGAAGGGGCATCCAGGCTCAAGACCAGACGCTGGATCAGCTGCGCCCGCTCCTTCTTGGAAAGATGCAGGGCTTCATCCTCGATCTTCTGCAGATCCATGGTTTCACCTCTCGCTTATTTACCGGCAAATCTTGGCATGGATGCTTAGCGGGTGCCACGGCTGCGGCTCCTTAAAAAGTCGTCACAGCGAACACAACCCACCCGGCACCGCCATGATCCACTCCCGCACCGCGAGAATGGTCGGGTCGTTTCTACGGCTCTCCGGGTACACCAGAAAGAACGGCTTGCCTTCCAGTTCCGGGCCGAAGGGTTGCACCAGTCGTCCCTCTCTCAGCTCATCCTCGATCAGTTGCCGGCTCATCAGCGCCACGCCCTGGGCGCCAACGGCCGCCGAGACGGCGTGGGTTTCGTCGGAGAACACCAACCCGGCACCGACATCCAGCCCCGGCACCTGCGCCTGCTTCTGCCAGACGGCCCAGTCCATCGGCGAAGAGATCGCTGCCTGGTTGCGGAAGTGGATCAGCGTATGCCTGGGCAAATCGGCGGCATCGTGCAGTTCCAGTAGCGGGCTGCAGGCGGGCACGAAGGTATTGTCGAAGAGTTTTTCCGCCACCAGGCCTGGCCAGCGGCCGTCGCCGTAGCGAATGGCGATATCCGCCGTGACACCATCGAGCGCCACCGGCTCGTGCGAAGCGTGGATGCGCAGGTCGATCGTGGGGTGGGAGTCGCGCAGCATGCATACCCAGGACAGCAGCCAGCGCACGGCCACTGCCGGCGTAGTGCTGAGGGTGATGGCCTGTCGGCTGGGCGTTGCACTGAGGCGTTCGACCGCGGCGCCGATGCTGTCGAAGGCGCTTTCCAGCGTTTGCTGCAGTTCACGTCCGGCCATGGTCAGCTCCAGTTGCCGCGGCTTGCGCACGAACAGCGCAACGCCGAGGGCGTCTTCCAGCGCGCGAATCTGGTGACTGATCGCGGTGGCGGTAACGGAAAGCTCTTCCGCGGCCTGCTTGGCGCTTTCGTGGCGTGCGGCCGCCTCGAAGGCGCGCAAGGCGGAGAGCGGAGGAAGTCGGCGCCGGCTCATAGATGAATTCCCCTCATCCATTGCGAAAAATATTGATCGTTTGTCGCCCGACCGGGGCGAACTTAGCCTGAGTCTGCTGCCAATCACAGATGAATTCAAATTCAAGCAGGAGACTCATCATGACCCATATTCTGCATCTCGACGCCAGCGCCCGCCCCGGCCTCGCCGGCAAGGACTTGCACGGTTCGCACAGCCGCAACCTCAGCCATCGTTTCATCAGCCAGTGGCAGGCGCGCCGCCCGCAGGATGTCGTCACCTACCGCGACATCGGCCAGAACCCGCCCTCGATCATCAGCCATGACTGGATCGCCTCATCCTTCACGCCCGAGCCGAAACGCGAGGCCTGGATGCACGACACCCTGGCCGAAAGCGATCGCCTGGTGGATGAACTGATCGCCGCCGACCTGCTGGTGATAGGCACGCCGCTGTACAACTTCGGCATGCCCGCCGCGCTCAAGGCGTGGGTCGACCAGGTGGTGCGCCCCGGCCGCACGGTGGACGTGGATGAAAGCAATCCGCTCGATCCCTATGTACCCAGGCTGGCCGACCGGCCGCGCCATGCAGTGATCCTCACGGCGCGCGGTGGTGTCGGTTTCGATGTGGGCGGAGAGATGGCGCACATGAACCATCTGGAGCCGAACCTGATCACCGCACTCGGCTTCATCGGCATCACCCGCGTGCATCAGGTCGCCATCGAAGGTCAGGAAGTCGGCGGTGAACTGCTTGCCGAGTCCGTCAAACAAGCCTTGGCCAAGGTCGATGCGCTGGTAGCCGAGCTGCAGCGTTCATTGCACACCGAGCGCATCGAAGAGCCGGCGTGAGGCAATGGCCAGGCCGAGGATGACGCTGCCTCGCCTCAGCGCTTGGTGCAGGCAAACAGCGCGTTGCCAGAGCTGCCATCCCACGGCGCCAGCCGCTGATAGTCGTGCTCCAGCACCTGCACCTCGAAGTACGGCGCCAGCAGGTTCTGCAACTCGGCGAAGTTCACCGCCACCATCGGGTGTTCGTCGTGCCAGACCTCGGTCTGTTCGGCGAGGGTACGTTCGATACGCAGCCTTAGCGCCTGCTGTTCGCCTTCACCGCGGTAGTACCAGCCGGAGCTGAAGCGGAACTGCCCTTCGGCATGCCGTGCGCTGTGGGCAACGAACGAGGCGTTATCGATGCGCTGCTTGTCCACCGCGTTGAAGCAGAACACCCCGCCAACCGCCAGGGCGCCGTGCACGCTGGCGATACAAGCCTTGAGCCGTTCGATGCTTGCGCTGTAATGGATGGAATAGAGAAAGCAGGTAATCAGGTCCAACGGCTCGTCGACCTGAAAATCGCACATGTCCTGCCGGGCAAAGCGCGCCTCGGGGCAGCGCTGAGCGGCTCGGTCGAGCATCGGCTGGTTGATGTCCAGGCCGCTGCTGGAGTAGCCGGCATCGAGAAAATGGCGCACATGCGGGCCGGTGCCACAGGCCAGATCGAGGTGGCGCTTGCCGCCGTTGCCAAACAGTTGTTGCAGGCGGTGTACGCAATGACTCTGGGCGGCGTAGTCGATGTCCGCGCACATCAGATCGTAGTAACCCGACAAGTCGGTATAGAGGGCATTGCCGGACATGATGACAGGGGCGCGCAGACGAAGGGCGCGCATCATAGCTCAGGCTGATGCCGCCGAGCACTGACTTGAAGTGGCACGCCTTGAAACAGCCATGTTCATTCCGGAAAGGACGCATCTCGCGACAGTCATCATACGACATAGCAAAAGCAAGACACCTTCACCCGAGGTGATTTCCAGCACCAATCAATGCCTGCAAGCACTTTTGGACAGTCAATCTGTCATCGCAGCACTGAATCACTTTCACAGTCATCACACATCATATAAGTTCACAAGGTCGCATCTGCGATCAACAAGAACAACAAGGAACCTCATGATGAATGACGAACAACGCCCCGACGGCTCACGCCGCCACTTTCTCAAGCAGTCGCTGGTCTATTCCGCTGCCGCCGCCAGCGCTGCCTCTCTGCTGCCGCAACTGGCCAACGCCACGCAACCTCTCGATCTGCGCTACCCATCAGGCGCGGTCAAGGCGCTGGACGACAGCTTTATGCAATTGCGCCTGTTCAACGCCAGCGTGGAAAAGCTCGCCGATGGCATCCGCTGGGCCGAAGGTCCGGTGTGGTTCGGTGACGGTCGCTACCTGCTGGTCAGCGACATCCCCAACAACCGCATCATGCGCTGGGACGAGATCAGCCAGTCGCTGGCCGTCTACCGCCAGCCATCGAACTATTCCAATGGCCTGGTTCGCGACCGCCAGGGCCGGCTGATCGCTTGTGAGGGCTCGACCACCCAGGACGTTGGCCGACGCATCACCCGTACCGAACACGACGGCAGCATTACCGTGCTGGCCGATGCGTTCGAGGGCAAACGCTTCAACTCGCCGAACGACCTGGTGGTCAAGCGCGACGGTTCGGTCTGGTTCACCGACCCGCCCTTCCAGACCGGCAACTTCTACGAGGGCTACAAGATCGAGCCGGAGCTGCCCCATGGGGTCTATCGCATCGACGGCGAAACGCAGCAGGTGACCCGTGTGATCGAGGATCTGGCCGGCCCCAACGGCCTGTGCTTCTCGCCCGACGAGAAGACCCTGTACATCGTCGAGGGCCGCGCCAAGCCGCACCGCCTGGTGTGGGCTTATCAGGTGAAAGACGATGGCAGCCTCGGCCAACGCCGCAAACACATCGAAGCCACCGACACCGGCGCGCTGGATGGCATCAAGTGCGACGAGTTCGGCAACCTGTGGTGCGGCTGGGGCAGCAATGGCTCGGCCGAGAGCGATCCGGAAAAGCTCGATGGCGTGCGCGTGTTCAACCCGCAGGGCAAGGCCATTGGTCATATCTCACTGCCGGAACGCTGCGCCAACCTGTGCTTTGGCGGCGAGAAAGGTAATCGCCTGTTCATGGCCAGCAGCCATGGCATCTATTCCCTGTTCGTCAACGCACGCGGCGCCACCTTCATCAACTAACCGCTGCGCCACGGCCTACGCGGCCGTGGCCGGCTTTTCCAAACAGGCTTAGAGCGCTCTATTTCAGTCATTACAGCAAACATCAGCGGCATCGATGTTCACCATCATGCCAATGAAGTTCTCTGAAAAAATCCAGTGCGTAACATCTGCTCCATACCCAACCACAACACCGCTGGAGCAAAACACCATGAAACGCCAACTCATCCTCAGCTTTGCTTTCTCTGTACTGGCAGCCAACGTATTCGCCGCCTCCTCCGCCCAACCTGTAATCGCCGAAGGTGGTTCCGACCGTCTGATCCAGAATCGCGTCGCTGAAGGTGGCTCCGACCGTCTGATTCAGAATCGCGTCGCTGAAGGTGGCTCTGACCGTCTGATCCAGAATCGCGTCGCTGAAGGTGGTTCCGACCGTCTGATCCAGAACCGCGTCGCCGAAGGTGGCTCTGACCGTCTGATCCAGAACCGCGTCGCCGAAGGTGGCTCTGACCGTCTGATCGAAAGCCGCACCGCCTGATACCTTCCTGATGAACTGATCGAGAACGTCGTATGACTCGATGGAACGCGCAGCCCCACAAGGCCGGCCTGATAAGCCGGCCTTGGTTTTTTCAGCACTAGAAAGTCTCGCGCACTGCGCGAATGAGCAGCCCCGTGTCGACCCCAGGCAATCGACCGCCCCGCCCCCGCTCTATGGTGAACGCCCCTTTGATCACTCACCGGAGCGCCCCATGGCCAACAAACCGATCACCGTTCTGCGCGATACCCAGCCGATGCCCGTCGTCGATGCCTGCAAGTGGGAGCGCATAGAGGGTGACCCGCACACCGTCAACCTCAACGCCTACACCTCCGAAGACGGCAGCAAGATCATGGGCACCTGGATCTGCACGCCCGGCAAATGGCGCGTGGAGTACGTGAAGTGGGAGTACTGCCACTTCCAGGAAGGCTACTGCATCATCACCCCGGACGGGATGGAGCCGATTCACCTCAAGGCTGGCGATATCTTCGTGGTCGAGCCTGGCATGAAGGGCACCTGGGAAGTGGTCGAAACCGTGCGCAAATACTTCGTCTTCGCCTGATCGCGGCGGGCCTATCGGTGTGCGCCCGGCACGGCGCCCACCGACTCGTCCACTGTTGAGTGAGTACGAGCAACGCCGCCCACCCTCGGCATTCAGTCACGCCTACTCCCTCAAACATCGTGCCCACCGAGCCAAGCACGCTCGCCATCATGCAAACGACAGATTTTCCGGGCACCTGATGGCCGATTGCAGGTCTGTAAAGATCGGGGGACGCGACGCGAGAGAGCAGGATGAGGCGATCACTATGGGGCACGGCAATTTGCATCAGCCTATTGCTGTCAGGCTTGCCGCTGGCCTACAAGCTCTGGCCGGCTGCCGTACCGGCGGCCGCGCGGATCGGGGAAGTCGCCGGGTCATTCGAGTTGGTCGACCATCAGGGTCGACGCATAGACCAAAACAGTTTTGCCGAACGCTGGGTCCTGCTGTCCTTTGGCTTCACCCATTGCCCGGATGTATGCCCGACTACCCTGGCCACGGTCGCCAAGACGCTGGACAAACTCGGCCCACGTAGCCAGCACCTGCAACCCGTGTTCATTACCCTCGACCCGGAACGCGACAGCCCACAGCTTCTGCAGCGCTACACGGGCTTCTTCGACCCGCGCATTATCGGCCTCAGCGGTAATGTCCAGCAGGTCAGGCAGGCAGCCGACGCCTATGGAGTGTATGTCGCGCGGCGCGAGGCCAACGGCACCTACCTGCTCGACCACACCACCAGCCTCTACCTGGTAGCCCCGGGCGGACGTCTGGTTGAACTGTTCGCACAGAGCGTCACCCCCGAACACCTGGCAAGCAGTATCGGTGACTACCTCGATGCAAACTGAGCGCACCGAATCATCACGTAACTGGCCTCTGCACCTGGGCTTGCTGATACTGGCAGCCCTCTGGCTTGGCCCTTTGCCGGCCATGAGCCGCACGGCGTTCTCGCTGCACATGATCCTGCACCTGGGCGTCGTGGCGCTCGCAGCCCCGCTGCTGGCCATCGGCCTGGCGCGCTCCGGGCTCCGTCTCGACCGTTACGCAAGGGCAAGCTGGCTCAGCGCCGCCTTCATCGCCGAGCTGGTGGTGGTGTGGGGCTGGCACCTGCCTGCCGCGCACGAAGCCGCCGCCTTGCACGCCCCCCTGTTCGTTGCGCAGCAGGCCAGCTTCCTGGCCGTTGGCCTGGCCATCTGGCTACTGGGTTTCGCCAGGCAGACCCAGCAGGGGCTAGTGCTGACGCTGTGCGGTTTTTTCCTGACGTTCGCCCACATGACCATGCTGGGGCTCGTTCTGATCATGGCGCCACGGCTCATCTACCCTCCCGAACTGTGCCTGGGGGCTTTCGGTCTACAAGCCCTGGACGACCAACGCCTGGGGGGCATGCTGATGGCAGGCTGGAGTGCGCTGGTCTACCTCGGCGCCACACTGGCACTGGTAGTCCGCCTGCTCGGGGATGATGAGCGTCCAGGCATCGAGGCGGGGCCGCCCCGATAGCACACGTCCCGGCATGCCGTTCACGGCAAGCGCACGGTCAGGCTCACCAGTTTGAGCACGATCGGCCGCACCAGCATCACGCATACGAACGCGACCGGCATCGCCAGGCTGTAAGCACTCAGCACTGCCTGCAGATAACCCGCGCCGCGGTCGCCGACTTGCAGGACGAGCCACGCGGGCAGTTGCGCATCGCCACCAGTGCAGCGTTCGGTCGCCATGTATTGGCTCCACTGATCCCCGGTTTCATGGCTCAGTACCCGCGCATCCGCTGCGAACTGCTGACCACCGACGGCAGCGTCGATCACGTGCAGGAAGGCGTGGACATCAGTATCCACATTGAGCAGCAACTGCAGAGCGGCCTGGTGGCCAGACGCATCGCCACTGCGCAGACGCGCTTCTGCGCTGCACCCGCCTACCTGCAGCGCGCAGGGCAGCCCAGTGAACCCGAACAATTGCGCGACCACGACTGCCTGCTGTTTCGTGTCGCCACCGATGGGCGCTTCTTGCGTTGGGGCTTCGTTCGCGAAGGCATGCACTTTGATGCCCAGGTCAGAGTGAGCATGAGCAGCAACGATATCGATGCCTTGGCACAGTGCGCTGCGTCAGGCGGCGGCATCACCCGCCTGGCGTCCTTTGTCGCGGATCCCTACCTGGCCCGTGGTGACCTGGTCGAACTGTTCTCCTCGGCAACGCCTACAGACAGCCGTGCGACCGGCGCTCCACTGGACTTTTACCTGTGTGTGCGTGGCCGCTACGAGCTGACGCCCAAAGTTCGTCTGTTCATCGATTACCTGCAACACGCCCTGCCCGCCGACTTGAAACCCTCAGCCGAGGCACGCTGAGATAGCTTGAAAAACGCAGGAACCTGGCCTATTCACAACGGTCAGTGCTGCGCCGCCGACCTGGCGGTTCCCTCATCACGGACGGCCCCAAAGGCCTTTCAGCAAGGACTCATCATGAACCGACTCAAACTGCCGCTGCTCCCCCTCCTTTGCGCCCTGCCGCTGGCCGCCTGTGCTGCCACCCCGGAAGCACTCAAGCCCTACCCCGCCGCAGCCGATGGCTACAGCCGCCATGTGATCGAGTTGCCGGCGCAAGCCAACGAAGCCGAGCACAAGGTGGAGATCATCGCCGGCAAGACCCTGGAAGTGGATTGCAACCAGCAACGCCTGGGCGGCCAGTGGCAGGAAAAGACCGTGGAAGGCTGGGGCTACAGCTACTACGAACTGGACCAGGTCGGCCCGGCCATGAGCACCCTGATGGCCTGCCCGGACAACAGCCGCAAGCAGGCCTTCGTGCGCGTTGGCGGCGAGCCTCAACTGGTGCGTTACAACAGCAAGCTGCCGCTGGTGATCTACGCGCCCAAAGATGTCGAAGTGCGCTACCGCGTGTGGTCTGCCGCGGCCGAAACCAGCGTGGCGCCGCGTCAGTAAACCATCGTCGAAAAACCGCCCCTCGGGGCGGGCATTTCTGACCGGCAACGACCATGGAAAAGGCTCTAAATAGCAACTATGGGACTGGCTGATGCGTCAGGCACAGCTATGCTCAGAGAGCTATTCCTCATCGAACGCAACTGCAGCGTTCTTCCCTAACGGAGTTGCCATGGATATAGAAAGTCTGTTCGCTCAACTGCACACCCTGCCCAGCATTCCGAAGGTCGCGCAGGAGCTGATTCAACAGTTCGACAACCCGTCTTCGAGCCTGGAAAGCGTGGCGCGCAATATCGAGCGCGACCCAGTCATCGCTGCCAAGGTCCTGCGCCTGGCCAACTCGCCGCGTTTTCGCGGGGCCCGTGAAGCGGTAAGCGTCGAAGACGCCGCCATGCGCCTGGGCTTCAATACCCTGCGCACGCTGGTGCTGGCCTCGGCAATGACGGGCGCGTTTCAGGTCGATACCGGCTTCGACCTCAAAGGTTTCTGGATTCGCAGCTTTCGCGTCGCCAGTATCGCCCGCAGCCTGGCCAAGCAGCTGAAACTGGACACCGACGCCGCCTTCACCTGCGGCATGATGCACAACATCGGCGAGCTGCTGATCCAGACCGGCGCACCGGATTTCGCCCGCCGCATGAACCGCCATCCGAAACGCGAGGCCGCGGCCCACGCCGCCGAGGAAACCCTGCAACTGGGCTTCGGCTACCCGGAAGTAGGCGCCGAACTGGCGCTTCGTTGGCAGTTGCCAGCGCTTATCCAGCACGCCATTGCCTATCAGGCACGTCCGACTCAGGCGCCCAGTGACAGCAGTTACGCGCGCCTGGTCGCGCAGTCAGTGACCGTTGCGGAAACCATCGAGCTGGACGGCGTCAGCGAGGCGGCGCGGCAGAGCCTGGAAGGCCCGTTGTTCGAGGAAGTCGACCTGAACAAGCTGTTCGAAGCCTTGCCAGCGGTGCTGGAGGCGGACAAGGCGTTTGCCGAGTTGCTCGGCTAACACCGCCGCCAGACACGCGCACAAGCTGCAGGTGCCGACGGCCTGACGCGTCAATCGTCAGCGAGACGGCACCTGCAGAGGTGATATCAGCGCATGCAGCACTGCTTGTATTTCTTGCCGCTGCCGCAGGAGCAAGGATCGTTGCGCCCGACCTTGGCGTCATCACGGCGTACCGGCAACACGGGGTCCAGATTCTGTTGCCAGTACTCGTACAGTTCGACGGCGGCCGGCTCGAGCAGTGCCGTGCTCGCGTCGTACTCGGCGTCGGTCATGGCCTTTAGCGTAGCGCTGCCGCTCTCGTCGCCGTGCAGGGTGATCAGCGCCCGCGCCGCCGCAACCGACTCGGGTAGCGCCGCCTCCAGCCAACCGGCCACCGCCGCACCACGCAGATAGCCCGCGCACCATTCGGAGACGATCAGCTTCTCGCCCTTGCCGTTGTCGTCGGCGAGGAAGATCGCCTCATAGTCATCCGGCTCTTCACTGAGCATGTAGGCCGCCTCGCTCATCAGCTCGACAGCCAGCTTCATGAAGCGCTCGCCATCCTTGTCGCTCGGCCACTGCGGCGGCTGGTCAGCCCAGATCGCCGAGTACCAGACAGCAGGCGCAACCTGGCGTGGGGCGGAGACGACGGCGGCGAAGAAGCCGTCCAGTTCGCTGGCAGAGAGGATCGAGTCATCGTTGCCGTACTTGAGCAGCCACTGATCGAGCTTCTCCAACCCTCTGTTGTCCATCGCCACGCCTCCGCCTGAAAAAGGCCGCTACTGTACCTGCATCGGCGCGTATTGCCAGCCGTCCGGCATCTGGCGAGTGCCCAGCGGGCCGCAGCCCGGTACAATGCGCGCCTTGCCCGTGTGCCAGCCTGATAAAAGAAAACACCATGTCCTTGCCCAAGAACCACCTGGAACTGCTCAGCCCTGCGCGTGACGTCGAAATCGCCCGCGAGGCCATTCTGCATGGCGCCGACGCCATCTATATCGGCGGCCCGAGCTTCGGCGCGCGGCACAATGCCTGCAACGAGGTGAGCGATATCGCCAGGCTGGTGGAGTTCGCCCGCCGCTATCACGCACGGGTGTTCACCACTATCAACACTATCTTGCATGACGACGAGCTGGAGCCGGCGCGCGCGCTGATCTACCAGCTCTACGACGCAGGCGTGGATGCACTGATCGTGCAGGACATGGGGGTGATGGAGCTGGACATTCCGCCGATCGAGCTGCACGCCAGCACCCAGACCGACATTCGTACCCTGGCACGGGCCAAGTTTCTCGACCAGGCCGGTTTCTCCCAACTGGTACTGGCACGCGAACTGAACCTGCAGGAAATCCGCGCCATCGCCGACGAGACCGATGCCGCCATCGAGTTCTTCATCCACGGTGCGCTGTGCGTGGCCTTCTCCGGCCAATGCAACATTTCCCACGCGCAGACCGGGCGCAGCGCCAACCGTGGCGACTGCTCGCAAGCCTGCCGCCTGCCCTACACCCTCAAGGATGAAAAAGGCGGCGTGATCGCCTACGAGAAGCATCTGCTGTCGATGAAGGACAACAACCAGAGCGCCAACCTGCGCGCCCTGGTCGAGGCCGGCGTGCGCTCGTTCAAGATCGAGGGCCGCTACAAGGATATGGCCTATGTGAAGAACATCACCGCCCACTACCGCCGCGAGCTCGACGCCATTCTCGAAGACCGCCCGGACCTCGCCCGCGCCTCCAGCGGCCGCACCGCGCACTTCTTCGTGCCCGATCCGGACAAGACCTTCCACCGCGGCAGCACCGACTACTTCGTCACCGAGCGCAAGGTGGACATCGGCGCCTTCGACTCGCCGACCTTCACCGGCCTCTCCGTCGGTCACGTCGAGAAGGTCAACAAGCGCGACCTGATCGCCGTCACCCATGAACCGCTGTCCAACGGCGACGGCCTCAACGTGCTGGTCAAACGCGAGGTGGTGGGTTTCCGCGCCAACATCGCCGAGCTGAAAGGTGAGTTCGAGGAAGACGGTGAGAAGCGCTACCGCTACCGCGTCGAGCCCAACGAGATGCCCGAAGGCCTGTTCCGTCTGCGCCCGAATCATCCGCTCTCGCGCAACCTCGACCATAACTGGCAGCAGGCGCTGCAACGCACCAGCGCCGAGCGCCGTATTGGCGTGAGCTGGAAGGCCGTGCTGCGTGAAGATGCGCTCAAGCTCACCGCCACCAGTGAGGAAGGCATCAGCGTCGACGTTGCCCTGCCCGGCCCGTTCGGTGTGGCCAACAAGCCGGAACAGGCACTCGATGGCCTGCGTGACCTGCTCACCCAGCTTGGCACCACCATCTACCACGCCCAGAGCGTGACGCTGGATGCACCGCAAGCGTTCTTCGTGCCCAACTCGCAGCTCAAGGCACTGCGCCGCGACGCCATCGAAGCACTCACCGAAGCGCGCATCGCTGCCCACCCACGTGGGGGCCGCAAGGCCGAGACCGACCCAGCGCCGGTGTACCCGGAATCGCACCTGTCGTTCCTGGCCAACGTTTACAACCAGAAGGCCCGCGACTTCTACCACCGCCACGGCGTGCAACTGATCGACGCCGCCTACGAGGCGCACGAAGAAGAAGGCGAAGTGCCGGTGATGATCACCAAGCACTGCCTGCGCTTCTCCTTCAACCTGTGTCCGAAACAGGCCAAGGGTGTGACCGGCGTGAAGACCAAGGTCGCACCGATGCAGCTGGTGCATGGCGATGAAGTGCTGACCCTGAAGTTCGACTGCAAGCCGTGCGAGATGCACGTGATCGGCAAGATGAAGGGTCACATTCTCGACCTGCCGCAACCGGGCAGCGCGGCGACTCAGGTGGTCGGGCACATTTCACCCGACGACCTGCTCAAGACCATTCGCCAGAAGCCGGGATACAGCCACTGAGCCCAGCCTCGACTGCTGTGGTAGCCCGGATGCAACCCGGGCTACCACAACAAACGCCAGCAAGCTGGCTCCTACGGATCGCGAACTAGGCTCGCGCTGCACTCGCCGGGCTGAGCATTGCGATCTCGCGAATGTCGAAATCACGTCTCAGGTAGTCCATGCGCGTGTCGTGAAACGCGCGCATGTGCGGCAACGCCGTGTGCTCGGCCAGCGCCTCCCGTGACGCCCACACCTCGTAGAAGATGAATAGCGTTGGGTCCTGCGCGTCGCGCAGCATGTGATATTCGATGCAGCCGGGCTCGGCACGACTGGGTTCGACGTATGCGCGAAACAGTTGCTCGAAGGCCTCGGACTGTTCGGGTCTGGTGTGGGCGTGAAGGATGAAGCCGTACATGAAGCAGGTTCCTCGATGTGGGAAGATGCCTCACCTTAACGCAGCATTCAGCGAGCCTTTCATGATTTTCAGTCAACAATGATTTGACCGTTTCGGGGTGTTTCGCACGCGCAGGGCTGGATAACCTGCAAGCACATCTTTTGGAGAACCCCCATGAAAAAGATCCTCCTGCTCAACGGCGGCAAAGCGTTCGCCCATTCCCACGGCCAGTACAACACCACCCTGCATGATGCAGCAGTGGCCTTCCTCGACCGCGCCGGATTCGACGTCAAGACCACCTTTATCGACGGCGGCTACGACGTCGAAGAAGAAGTGCAAAAATTCCTCTGGGCCGATGTGGTGATCTACCAGATGCCCGGCTGGTGGATGGGCGCGCCCTGGACGGTGAAGAAGTACCTCGATGAGGTGTTCACCGCCGGTCACGGCAGCCTCTATGCCAACGACGGGCGTACTCGCTCCGACGCCTCGCAGAAGTACGGCAGCGGCGGGCTCATCCAGGGCAAGCAGTACATGCTATCGCTGACCTGGAACGCCCCGGTGCAGGCCTTCGAAGATCCGTCTGACTTCTTCGAAGGCAAAGGCGTGGACGCGGTGTACTTCCCCTTCCACAAGGCCAACGAATTCCTCGGCATGACTGGCCTGCCCACCTTCATCTGCAACGACGTGATGAAAGTGCCGAGTATCGAGCAGGACGTGGCGCGCTACGAGCAGCACCTGGCCGAAGTTTTCCAGGCCAAGCGGTAAATCAGAAGCCGAGCATCATTGCCCGGTGTGCGGCCACACCGGCCAGAGCACCATCCCCAACCGCCAGGGCAACGTTACCAGCTGCCCTGGCGGTATCGCCGCAGGCGAAAACACCCGGCACCGTGGTTGCCTTCATCGCATCGGTGCGAATAAATGAGCCTTGCGGCCCCTCCTCCAGCTCGCAGCCCAGTTGCTGTGCCAACGGTGACGCCTGCAACTGCGTGACGACGAACACGCCATCGAACGCCAGCATGCGTCCGTCCTTCATCACCACCTCAATGGTGTCGCCAGTCAGGCGCTCAACAAGACCACGCTCTACCCTAACGTCACGCGCCTGCAACTGCGCCAGCTGATCGGCATCAGGCTCGAAGCTGCCATTGAGCAGCAGAGTGGTCGGCCCCCAATCTGGCAGCATCAAGGCGTGATGCATCGATAGCACGGAGCTGGCCAGCACACCGATTCGTCCTTGCTGCAACTCATACCCGTGACAGTAAGGGCAATGGAATACCTGTCGCCCCCAGCGCTCTGCCAACCCGGGCACCTCTGGCAATACATCCACGACACCCGTGGCAAGAATCAGCACGCGAGATTTATACGTCTTGCCCTTGTCATCGACGACAGTGAACGCCTGGTCACCACGCTGAACCCGGTCGACTCTAGCCGGCAACCAGTCTACGGTTTCGTACTCCATCAATTGCGCGCGCCCTTCGGCAGCGATGTCAGTTGGCGAAGCACCGTCCTGAGTCAGGAAGCCATGGGATGTCTCGGCAAATCTGTTACGCCGCCGCCCTGCATCGATCACCAGCACCTTGCGCCGGGCGCGTGCCAGTTGCAGACCAGCCGACAAACCGGAATAGCTACCTCCGATGATGATCACGTCGTACTGCATGGAAAACCTCTTTTCAATCAATAATGTAATTTTTGAAGTTACACTAATGATCGAAGCATTAGAAGCCTGTGTCAGCGACCGTCAGTCAGGGAGAGCGGGGGCGGGAGAAGTCGTGAGTACCGCAGAGGGCGTTGAATTCACCAGAGAGATCGGCCAGGGTCACCGAGCCAAGGCGCTCAAGCAGCAGGCGCTCGGCCTGCTGCATGGCATCGTGCAGTGCTGCGTTTACGACCCGTTCAACCGCACACTCAGGGTTGTCATGGTCAGTACCTATAGCAAAAATCCTGGGCCCACCGACAGCGTGGTGAATGTCCAGCAGGCTGACCTCGTCTAGAGCGCAGGACAGCATCCAGCCACCGTTGTATCCCTTCTCGGCCCGCACGTAGCCAGCCTTGCGCAGCCCTGCCAGGGTACGGCGCACCACTACGGCATTGGTGCCCAGCATCGCGGCGATCTGCTCGGAGGTCACGGGCCCAGTATCGCGGGCCATATGCAGCAGCACATGAAGCATGCGCGAGAGGCGGCTATCAGTTCTCAAGGGTCATCCTGCTGTCGTGTTGCCGGGGCCGCACCATACCGCGCGCGCGCCACATTCGCCATGACGTGCGCGGCTCACTCGCCGCCAAACAGCGCCGTCCAATAGATGCCGGCATCGCTCTGCGGGTCATTGGCATAGGCGGCGCCTAGCTCGCTGAACTCCGGGTTCATGATGTTGGCGCAATGCCCGGAGCTGGCCAGCCAGCCCTCGACCACCTTGGCGGTGGTATCCAGCGCTGCGGCGATGTTCTCGCCGACCTTGGTACCGCTGTAACCCGCCAGCTCCGCGCGGTCACCCGGCGTGAGGCCGTCACGCCCCTGATGAGCGAAGAAATTGCCATTGGCCATGGCCCGGCTATGGCTCTCGGCGGCGCTGCCCAGTTCGGCGCTCCATACCAGCGGCGTAGTAGCGGCAAAGGCCTGGTCACCGCACTGGCGCGCCTCGGCGCGAGCGGAGTTGATCAGCAGGAGCAGACTTTCCCCCTCGGTCTGCCAGGTTTGCAGCCGGCCACTGAGCAGCGGCCGGGCCAGCACGATGCGCCAGTCGCGATCCTGCTGACTGACGCCGATATCGATGAACTGAGGGTCGAGCATCACGCGACAGAAGCTCTCGCTCAAGGCCTGCATGGCAGCCTGCGCATTGCGCGGGCCGGAGAGCGTGATGGCCTGTACGTTGACCAACGGGTAACCGGCCGCGCTCAGCGCATCCTGCAGGTCCGCAGTGCCGTTGGCAGGCAGGATCAGGCGTGGATCGTTGGTCAACGGTGGCAATGGCTCGGAGGCCTGCACGCCGCAGCGTTGCACCTCGCTGCGATAGCTGTTGATCGTCTCGATCAGCTCAAGGTCTTCAGCCGCCTGAGCCGTGCCCGCAATCCCCATCAACAGCAGTGCCAGCAGGCAGCCTTGCCTTGCCCATTTGCTCATTGTTGTTGTCATACAGCCTTCTCCCAACTAACGTCGTGATTCTGACGCAATTCCCGGCGCAGGGTCATGGCCGGTTTCCTGATCCCATCGAACGCCCGCGTACATTGGCATCGCGGCCGAACGGCAGGGTTCCTGCATGACGCCATCTATCGTCATCACACAACTTATGCACTCGCCTCTCCCGCCTGAGAACACTAATGCCCGGTTACTTCGCCAAGAACGAACAACATCGCCGCCTGGTCCTTAAAGCCTTGCTATGGATCACCTTGAGCGGCGGTTTGTTCTTCTCGGTCGTCAATCTGTTGCACGACAACTGGCTGCTGGCCGGTCTGGAGATCGGCTATGCCGCTGTGTCGCTGTATCTGCTGACCATCATCGATAAAACACGCAACCTGCAGCTATTGACCGCAATTTACCTGTTGCCGTTCTTCAGCATCATGATTGTGGCGCTGGCTCAGACCACCACGACCTTCGCGGTGTTCGCCTGGATACAGACAATTCCGATCATCTGCTATCTATTGCTGGGGTTGCGCCTGGGGATGTACGGCTCGATCGTGTTCGTCGGTGTCGGCCTGTTCGTCTTCAGTCAGCGGTTTTCGTCCGATGAATTGCTGCAAAACGTCGAGATCATCGCCAATCTCGGTCTCGCCAGTCTGGCGGTGATGATTTTCGCGCACATTTACGAGCGCAGCCGCCTGCTCAATGAGCAGCGCCTGACCGATCAGGCGACCACCGATTCTCTGACCGGCCTGCCAAACCGCCTGAAGCTGGCCGAGGTATTCGAGCGTGAGCGTGCCCATGCGCTGCGCAATGGCACACCGCTTTCGCTGGTATTCGTCGATATCGACCACTTCAAGCAGATCAACGACCGCTTTGGCCACGAGGTCGGTGACCGTGCCCTGGTTCACTTCGCCAAGGTTCTGGCGCAGCGTTTACGGGTCACTGATCTGTTCTGTCGCCTGGGCGGAGAGGAATTTGCCGTGCTGCTGCCCGGCAGCAAGGCAGCGCAAGCTCGGGAAATCGCCGAAAGCCTGCGCGAACGCCTGGTTGCGCAATCGCTGACGGTGGATGAAACCACGCTGCACATGACGCTGAGCGCCGGCGTAGCCTGTTTCGGGGTAGATGGGCAATCACTGGACGAACTGATGCTGGCGGCAGACAGGCGCACCTACGCGGCCAAGCGCGCCGGGCGCAATCGGGTGATCACCCGAGAGGACGCAGAGCCCATTCTGAGCTGAGCGAGTGCGGATCAGACGTAGATACTGACCCCGCCCTTTTCCTGCAGCCACTGGCGGTAGGTTTCCAGCGAGTCGGTCTGCTTGTCGCCGTTGTGCCCGGCGATGCGCACGCTGCCGTCCATGCCGGCATCCACCATCTTCTGCACCTGTGCCAGCAGCTTGGCGGCATCGTCGCGATCGAGTTGCATCACGTCCGGCAATTGAATCACCGACGGCACCGCAGGCTGACTGTCGCCACTGCGCTGAACGGTATTGCTGGGCTGCGCCGCGCCGCCATTCATCGCGCGCAGCAGTCCGCCCTCGCTGCGCGCCACCACCTGTTTGGCAAAACGCCGCAAGTCGGCAACTGGATCCTGACTGGCCTGACCGTCGGCTTCGCCGCTGGTCGCAGACGAACGATTATTGAGCTGGCTACCGTAGTAGCTGAGCATGGCAGGCGTGCTGTTGTTGATACTGGTCATGAGGCCTCCGCGAAATCCGTTCGCCTCATGCAAAGCAGATTCCGGGCCAGCCGCTACAGCCCAGTAAATACGGGGTATTCATACGACGTCGCGGCATGGACTTGCCACCCCGGGGCAAGGGTTTGCCCGTAGCGGTCAACCCAATAGATCGACCATTACCGCGTTGCTGTAGATCAGGCAGCCATCTTCGGCGCTGTAGCCGACCAGATGAAACTGGCCACGCCCTTCTTCGCCGCCGATGTAGACGCGCCATTTGCATTCGCTCAGCGGGCCGAAGCCGTCCGGCATGACCAGTTCCAGCGTCTGCATGTCTGCGTCGATCATCGCGTCCCTGACGCCGCTGCGCTGCAGTTGCTCCTCAGCCTGCTCCAGGCGCAAGTGCTCCGCCTCGCTGACATAGAACTGCAGCGTGCCGATAGGGATGGATTTGCTGTCATTGTCGGCCTTGCGCCAACCGTCGATGCTCAGGGTGTTCATCCGCAAGTCTCCTCAGTGAAGCCTGAGTTCAGGGCAAATGCCCACTTACAGAGGATGGGACAAGCCAGACGCCGAAACGGCTCCTCACAGATGGACGAACGGCCGACCGTTTGCTTGTCGAGGCGATTGCGCTAGGCTCTGCACCTTCATTGATAGGAGGTACTCCCATGGCCCGCGCCACTGCCCGCCACATCCTGGTTGCCAGCGAAGACAAGTGCAACGAACTGAAAGCCGCCATCGAAGGTGGTGCCGACTTCGCCCAACTGGCCAAAGACAACTCCTCTTGCCCGTCTGGCCGCAGCGGCGGCGATCTGGGCTCGTTCGGCCCCGGCCAGATGGTCAAGGAATTCGACACAGTGGTCTTCAGCGCACCGGTCGGCGTGGTGCAAGGCCCGGTGAAGACCCAGTTCGGCTATCACCTGCTGGAAGTCACCAGCCGCCAGGACTGACAACACGCAACGGAAGGGCCGCTACTGCGGCTCTTCTTTTTCCCAAGCCTTTTCAACACTTACGCAGTAGGGCTCTGGGTTTCGGACATGAAACGCGGTATTCGGCTCACCTCCATTCTGCTGGTATTCATTTGCCTGTCGCTGGCGTTGCTCACCGCCTGGCAGGTCTGGATTTCCCGTGAGCGCGCGCTGCATGAACTAAACGTCGCCAACCTCAACCTGGTTCAGGCGCTGGACAACTACACAGCCGGGGTCATTCGGCAGTCCGAACTGGTATTGATCGAACTCACCGATCGCCTGCAGAACGGCGCGGCCGAGCACGAACCACAGCGTCTCCAGACCTTGCTGCAAAAGCAGGCAGAAGTGCTTGGACTGGCCAATGCCATCGTCGCCTATGACTCGCGTGGCAATCGCCTGATTGCATCGGCATCATCGCCCACACCCAACCTCAATGCCGCTGATCGCGCCTTCTTCGTTCACCACCGCGACGATCCTTCCAGCGATATTTTCATCGGCCCCACCATCAAAAGCCGCATCACCGGTGACTGGGTCTTCAGCGTCAGCCGGCGGCTGAACGATGACCAGGGGCACTTCGCTGGCGTGGTCGCGGTAACCCTGGACGTTGAGCACTTTCTCAGCTTCTTCGGCAGCCTGGATCTCGGCGAGCACGGCTCGATGAGCCTCTCCACCGGCGACGCCAAGCTCCTGTTTCGCCAGCCCTTCCGTGAACAGGATGTCGGCATGGACTGGTCCGACTCGCCCATCCTGCAACTGCTGCGCGAGCACCGTGAGGGCACCATCGCACAAACCTCACGAATCGACGGTGTCGAACGTGTCTATGCCTTCCACCGCAATGATCGTCTACCACTGATTACCATCGTCGCCCTAGGCCGCGATGATGCCCTGGCCGCCTGGCGCCACAATGCCCAATTGTTCGCCAGCCTGATTCTGCTGTTGCTGGTAGCCGTCGGCGTCATCGGCCAACGCCTGATCCTCGACATCCGCCGCCGCTCACGCACCGAGCGCCAGTTGCTCAGCGCTCAGGAAGAATTGCTCGACGCCAACTCACGACTGGAAGTGCTCGCCTCACAGGACGGTTTGACCGGCCTGGCCAACCGCCGCAGTTTCGACCAGACCCTGGAAGTGGAGATTCGCCGAGCCCAGCGCCGCGGTTCTTCGCTGTCACTGCTGCTGTTCGATATCGATCTGTTCAAGCGCTACAACGATCGTTACGGCCATGTAGCCGGTGATGACTGCCTGCGTGCGGTGGCGGCGCTGCTCAAGCAGTGCATGCGTCGCCCCGGCGACCTGGCCGCACGTTACGGCGGCGAGGAGCTGGCGGTCATCCTGCCGAACACCACAAGCGAGGGTGCCGAGGCCGTGGCCCAGAGCTTCATGCAGGCTCTGCAGCAGCGCCACCTGCGTCATGAAGCCAGCCCGTTCGCGCGGGTCACCGTCAGTGCCGGCGTCGCCAACCTGACCCTGGATCAGCAGGACAGCTCGGTACTGGCGCTGGCGTTGATCCAAGCGGCTGATCAGGCGCTTTACAGAGCCAAGAGCAATGGCCGCAACCGCATGGAAAGCACCGAGGTCGATGGCGAACATCGGTGATGACAAGACGCCTGAAGCAGTTCAGCATCGCTTCGACGTCTTTGCCTCGGATGAATGGCCACGATGAGCAACAACACCCCGCACCCATTGCAACAACTCGCCCAGAATCTGCTCGGCAAGGCAATCCACGAACTCGAGCCGGAAGAAAGCCATGTGCTCGAACAGATTCGCCAGCGTCGCCCCATCAGCCGCGATGCTGCCGATGCGTCGGATGAACAATCATCTTTCGGCGAGAGGCTTTCCGACAGGGTCGCATCGGTAGGCGGCTCATGGACCTTCATCATCTGTTTTTCACTGACCATGCTCGGCTGGATGCTGCTCAACACTGACGTGCTGTCGCACTTCGGCATGGCCTTCGACCCCTACCCTTACATTTTCCTCAACCTGATGCTGTCGACCCTGGCTGCGATCCAGGCGCCGATCATCATGATGAGCCAGAACCGTCAGGCGGCTAAGGATCGTCTGGCCGCGAGCCTGGACTTCGAAGTGAACCTGCGCGCCGAACTGGAAATCATGCGCTTGCACGAGAAGATCGACCAACGCATCCAGCAACGTCTGGACCAGATACTCGAACGTCTGCCGGAGAAACGCCCGCAAGACTGAGCCGACACGGGCCGCATTTGCACCTTAGGGTGCGCCGTGCGCACCAGAGTTTCAGGCATTCCGGCCAGGTGCGCAGCGCACCCTAAGGCAGCGTCGGCTCGCGCTGCCGCCAGCTATCGAGCACGCGCCCGCCCCACACGTTGATCAGCAGCCCGGCCATCACCAGCGCCGCACCGACCATCTGCAAGCTGCCGAGGCGCTCGTCGAGCAACAACGCCGAGGAGCTGATACCCACCACCGGCACCAGCAGCGAGAACGGCGCCACCTGGCTGGCCGGATAGCGCGACAGCAGACGACTCCAAAGCCCGTAACCGAGAATGGTGGCACCGAATGCCAGGTAAGCCAGTACCAGCAGCGAGTCCAGACTGAGACTACGCAGCGAGTGGCTGACCAGCTCCGGTCCTTCCAGCCACAGCGACAACGCCAGAAACGGCAGCGGCGGGATCAGGCTACCCCAGACCACCAGGCCGACCAGATTGACCTTGCCCAGCCTGCGCGTGACCACGTTGCCCAGCGCCCACATCGAGGCAGCGGCGATGGTCAGGGCAAAGCCGGCCAGGGTCATCGCCTGCCCGCCCTGCAGACCGATCAATACCAGGCCGCTGGCCGCCACCAGCAAACCGAACAGGTTGCTGCCGCGCAGCCGCTCGCCGAGAAACAGCGCGGCGAAGAACAGGGTGAAGAACGCCTGCGACTGCAGCACCAGAGACGCCAGACCAGCCGGCATACCGACGTACATGGCATAGAAGAGAAAGGCGAACTGCCCCACGGAAATAGTCATGCCATAGGCCAGCATCCAGCGTAGCGACACCTGCGGCCGACGCACGAAGAGGATCGCCGGAAACGCCGCGAGCATGAAACGCAGGGCGCCCATCAGCATCGGCGGCATGCCGTGCAGGCCGATCTTGATGACCACGAAGTTCAGCCCCCAGACGACGATCACCAGCAGCGCCAGCAGCAGATCCTTGGGGGTCATGAGCAAAAACCTCGAGTTGAGTGAGCCGGCATTAGAACAGCCTCACCCCGCAGCAGACAGACACAGAGACCGAGGAAAAAAGCCACACAGCCACTGCCGGCTGCTAACCTGCGCGCTTCTGTAGTGGTACGCCAAACCCATGACTCTGCACGATTTCCTTCTGTTCGCCTTGCCCGCGGTGTTTCTCACCGGGCTGTCCAAGGGTGGCTTCGGTGGCGCCCTGGGCGGCATCGCCGTGCCGTTGCTGGCACTGGCCACGTCGCCGAAACAGGCGGTGGCAGTCATGCTGCCGATTCTCTGTCTGGCCGATGTAGTGGGCCTCAAGGCCTACTGGGGCAAATGGGATACGGCCAATCTCAAGGTCATGTTGCCGGGTGCGGTCATCGGCATCGCCATCGGCTCGATGACGTTCGGTTTGTTCGACGAACGCGCCATCGGCCTGCTGATCGGCGCCATCGCCATTATCTTCGTCGGGCTCGGCCTGGTAGTTGGCAACCAGGCACCCCGCCCACTGCATAAAGGGCGCGGCACACTGCTGTCGAGTCTGGCCGGCTTCACCAGCTTCGTCGCCCATGCCGGCGGCCCACCAGTGATGATGCACCTGCTGCCGCAGCAACTGGAGAAGGTCCGTTTCGTCGCCACCATCAACCTGTTCTTCCTGCTGACCAACGCGGCGAAGCTGTTTCCCTACGCAGCGCTGGGTCAGTTCACCCAGGAAAACCTGTTGCTCAGCCTGATGCTCGCCCCCATCGTGCCGTTGGGCGTATGGAGCGGCCTGTGGCTGCAGTCACGGGTCAACCACCTTTGGTTCTACCGCATCGCCCGGTTGGGCATTCTGCTGGCGGGCGTGCAGCTGATCTGGCGTTATCTCTGACACCTGCTAAGGCTGCAACCGCAGCAGCTCGCGCAGCTCACGAGCGGTAGGCATTCGCGCCGACACGCCGCTGTTGAAATCGAAGGACTTGGCGCTGGCCAGCGGCCCGACTATCACTGGGTCAAAGCCAGCATCAGTCACCAGACGTGCCGCCACTTCCAGCGCCGCCTCGTCATCCGCGGCCAGCGGGATAGCCAGTTTCTCGCCGCTGCGATGGGCCTGGCTGCGCAGGTTGTAGGCGGCGATGGCATTGAAGGCGCGTACCAGGCGCACGCCCGGCAAAAACTGCTGCGAGGCCAACCCGGCGCCCATTTCGACAGCTTCTTCGGCCATCGCCCCGTCACGCCCAGGGCGCGGATTACCGGCGTCCAGCACCACCTTGCCGGCCAGCTCCGTAGCGTAATCACGGCCGACCTGTGGCGTGGCCGCATAAGGCACCGCCAGCAGAATTACCTCACCAAAGGCCGCCGCCTCACGTGGCGTGCCCACTTTCGCCCGCTCACCCAGCTCGTCGGCCAACGGCTGCAGACGCTCTGGATGGCGCGAGGAGATCATCACCTCATGCCCCGCTTCGACCCACAGCCGTGCCAACGGACTGCCGATATTGCCGGTACCTATGATGCCGATACGCAAGGTGTCTGCCTGCACCGGGGCGCCACCCAGCAGCACAAGCAAGCCGAGCGCAGCGGCGAAACGGTGAAATAAACCAGACATGTTGAGCTCCTCGAGCGAGTGACGAAGAAGAGCAAGCATAGGAAAAACAGGCGCCCTGACGGCCAACGATTCGCAACAGGGTGTTGCCCACCAGCTATGCTTGAAAGGCAATCCCGCGTTGCAGCCGGCTACAGGAGCCGAGGAGGTGGTAGTGATTCGAAAGCATCCCCAGTCAATGACCTGCTTCCCGGAGCCACGACCATGAGCAAAAGCATGGATTCACACAAAGAAAGCAAGAAGAAGCCGCTGAAAACGGCGCACGAGAAACGCATGGCCAAGCGCGAGAAGAAACATGGCCAAACCCTGCTCGGCAGCCACTCGCCAACCACCTGAGCCCCTACTTGCCGGCGCAGCCCTGCTGCGTCGGCAATCCCCACCGCAAAAACACCATCCGGGAAATTGCGCGTGCCGCCAGCGCCGCAAGGCACTAGAATCCGCAGCCTAAGTGATCGTCCGGCCGCTCCTGCGCGCTGCGACGCCGTCTCACCTATCGGCCAGGAGACCCCAGATGGGCGCCCAGTGGAAAGCCAAACCCAAAGAAGCCGCCGCCAATGCCCGAGGCAAGATCTTCGGCAAGCTGGTGAAGGAAATCATGCTCGCCGCGCGTAACGGCGCCGACCCGGACATGAACCCCAAGCTGCGCCTGGCCGTGCACCAGGCCAAGAAAGCCTCGATGCCCAAGGACACTCTGGATCGCGCCATCAAGAAAGGCGCTGGCCTTTCCGGTGAAGTGGTCAACTACGAGCGCACCCAGTACGAGGGCTTCGCCCCCCATCAGGTGCCGGTGATCGTCGAGTGCCTGACCGACAACGTCAACCGCACCGTCGCCGAGATTCGCGTGCTGTTCCGCAAGGGCCAACTCGGTGCCTCTGGCTCGGTCAGCTGGGACTTCGACCACGTCGGCCTGATCGAAGCCAGCACTGAAGATGGCTCCGACCCGGAACTGGCGGCTATCGAAGCAGGTGCTCAGGATTTCGTGCCCGATGATGAGGGCTCGACCCTGTTCATCACCGACCCGACCGACCTCGACGCCGTGTGCAAGGCTCTGCCCGAGCAGGGCTTCACCGTCAACTCGGCCAAGCTCGGCTACCGCCCGAAAAACCCGGTCAGCAGCCTGACACCGGAGCAGATGGAAGAAGTCGAAGCCTTCCTCGAGGCCATCGACGGCCACGATGACGTGCAGAACGTTTACGTCGGCCTAGCCGGCTGAGAACCTGTTTACGATCTGCTGCGCGTCGGCCGGGCGTTGTTAATAACAGGCTCGGAATGCTCATGTACAAAAGTACATTCCGCTTCCTCGCCTGTTTTTGCCTAGCCCGGCTCTAGCTCGCTAGATCGTAAAAAGCCTCTAAGGCGCCACGGGCGCCCTGACCGGGCCTCTTTTCCATGCCAACCACCCTGCACATTGCCGCCGCCTGCCTGTTCGACGAACAAGGCCGCCTGCTGCTCGTGCGCAAGCGCAACACCCGATTCTTCATGCTGCCTGGCGGCAAACGTGAGCCGGGCGAAGATGCGCTGTCTGCGCTCCAGCGTGAGCTGCTCGAAGAGTTGGAGCTGCAACTGCAGGCCGGCGCACTGCAACCACTCGGCCAATTTCAGGCGCCCGCCGCCAACGAGGCCGATACCTGGGTGCAGGCAGACATCTTTCACGCCGCCCTCCCCCACGCCGTACAACCGGCTGCCGAGCTGGAGGAACTGCGCTGGCTCGATACTTCCCTGCCCCTTCCTGACGACCTGGCGCCACTGCTGCGCGATCAGGTGCTGCCGGCCCTGAAACGGCAGCCGTCTGTATAAGAGCGTCGCTCACGGCATCAAAACCGCTCGCGGCAATTTCTTGATCCACGACAACGCGGGTGAAAACACCAGCGATTAGGCTGCGCCGATAAACAAAACCATTCGCCTTGCCTGCAAACCCCACAGGAAACGAGGTTTGCCATGAGTATCACGTCCACCCAAATCTGCGAGGCCGCCGACCAGCTGCAGGGTTTCGTCGGCTTCAACGCCAAGACCGAGCAGTACCTGCTGCGATTCTCCGAAGACAGCTTCGGTCTCGACGTACCGGCCGAAACCATCACGCCTACCTGCGAATACGTCTGGCACGCTGACGAGGGCGAACTGATGCGCCTGGATCGCCAACGCCTAGCCTGGCTGCAGGAGCAACGCATCGATGATCGAGTGAATCTCGCTGAGCCGCTGCGCGTCTACCTGCGCCGCAGCGATTTGCCGGAAATACGCGCCGAGCGGCGGCGTCTGACACCGGCCTGAGATTCAGCGTATTTCGAAGCATTCGGTGCGCATGGCGCACCCTACGGGTGGTGCACCATCTGGCGACGCCCGGAATCGTAGAGTGTCCCGGGGCAGCCCAGGCGTGCGCACCAACCCACCGGTACCACAACGGCGGGGTACCCCCGCCCTACGACACGACCGCTACCCCGTAGGGCGGGTGCAACCCGCCATGCAGGTTCTATCGGGCGACACGCCCCGCCTCAGCCCAATAGCCGCACCGCGACGGCGCCAAGGCCCACGCCGATCAGCAGCAACACGATACCGCCCAGCCACAGTTTGCCCGCACTGGCCGCAGGTGGCGCGACAACAGGTACAGGCCGGGACTGAGCCGCACGCAGGGGGTTGGCCGCCGCCGGCGCAGCCTTGGCGCTGACGCGTGCCGCCTGTGGTACCGGGGCGATCTGCGTAGCGCCGCCAGCTGCCTTGGCAGCCAAAGCTGGCGGCAGGTCCGCCACTCGCATGAACTGGGTGGCATCCTCGTCGGGCGCATCACTCACGCTGACCTTCGGCCCGATCACCAGCAGCGTCACCGTGCCCATCTTCAACTGATCGCCCGGTTGCAGCACGGCGGTCCTGACCTTCTGCTGGTTGACCAGCACGCCGTTGGCCGAGGCGAGGTCCTTGACCTCCAGCACGTCGTCCTTGAGAAAGAACTCGCAATGCCGGCGCGACAGCTCCAGATCGCTGAAGCACAGCTCGCACTTGCTCGAACGGCCGAAGGTCATCGAGCCATGGACATGAAATTTACGCCCCTGGTGTTCGCCCTGAATCACCTGCAGAAACCAACGCGGCGCTGCGGCCTCGGGCCTGGCCGCACTTTTCGCCGGGTCGAGCAGTTGCAGCTCGACGGCGCCCAGGCGTAAACGATCACCATCGCGTAGCTGAAAGCGTGTACCGACGCGTTGATCGTTGACCCAGGTAGCGCCCTGACCCGCATCGCTCAGGTAGTAATAGCCGTGGTCCTGGCGGATCTCGGCGTGGAAACTGGCGATTCCGGCATCGCCGAGCACCAGTTGGTTGCGGCTGTCCTGGCCGATGGTCAGGCGTTCGTCGGTCAGCCAGATGGGTGCTTGGCGGTTATCCAGGAACTGCAGTCTAAGCATCGTGGTCGCCTCGGGTCAGTCGAATAGGTTGTTCAGCAGACGTTTGATCGGGTTTTGCTGGGCTGGCTGAGCGCTGCGTGGGCGGCTCGCGGCCTGACGCACGCGCTGCTCGTGGCTGTCATAAAGGGCCAGCAGCCGTTCGTTGTCAGGTTCGGCCTCGAGACCCTGCTTGATCTGCTCCAGCGCCAGGTTGTATTCGCGCCGCGCATAGGCCGCCTCACTCTGCTCGATAAAACGCTGCGCCACGCGATTGATGCCTGCCAGGGCCAGCAGGTTGTCGGGCTCCCAGCCAAGCACCTGGCGAAAGTAATACACCGCACTGTCGTCCTCGGGCAAAACCAGCAAGCCTTCGCCAAGGCGCTGCTCGGCCAGCTCGAGATACTGCTGGATACGGGCCTGCTGCACACGCTGCAGACCATCGCTGGCCTGGGCGTTGTCTTCGTCCAGGGCCAGCGCCTGACGAAAGTAATAGTCCGCGTTGTCCTGCGCCGGGGTCAGCAGACTCCCCTCGCTCAGGCGCGTTTCAGCGAGCACGAGCAACCCGGCGATGCGCTGCTGCAGTTGCCAGTAGTAGCCGCCTGCGCTACCCACTCCGAGCAGCAGAAGGCCAAGCACGGCCCAGGGCAGCCAGCGCCGCCGGGATGGACGAGGCGGCAGGCTGACGGCCGGGCTCAGACGGGTCTGGTCCTGGTCGGCATCCTGCAGTTCATTGAGGCTGGCCAGCAGCACGTGGCAGTCGGCGAAACGATCTTCCGGGTCCTTGGCCAGCATGCGGTCGAGCAGCCACTGCAGCTCGCTCAGCGACTCCGGCAGCGGCGGCGCCTCCAGCTGCAACTGGTTCATCAGGGTCTGGGTGTAGCTGCCGCCGCGAAAGGGGTTATGCCCGCTGAGCATCTCCAGCAGGATCACGCCCAGGCTGTAGATGTCGCTGCGTGCGTCCAGCGTCTGACACTGCGCCTGCTCGGGGCTGCTGTAGGCCGGGCTGCCGACGGCGATGCCCGACTGGGTCAGTTCGCTGTCGAGCTGCAGCTCCTTGGCCACGCCAAAATCGCTGAGCACCGCAGTGCCATCGTCGCGAAAGAGGATGTTGCCGGGTTTGATGTCGCGGTGCACCAGGCCCTTGTCGTGCACCAGCGCCAGGGCGCTGGCGATCTGCCGGACGATGCGCAGCGCACGCGCCGGCTCCAGAGTCTGGCCCTTGTACTGAGCCAGATCGCCGCCTGCCAGGTACTCCATGGCGAGGAAATGGCGGCCATCGTCGAGTTGGTCGATGCGGTAGATGGTAATGATCGACGGATGCTGCAGGGAGGCGACGGTATGGCCTTCCTTGATGAAGCGCTGGGTGAAGGCTGCGTCCTCGCGATGCAACAGCACCTTGAGCGCCACCTGGCGCTGCAGCGCCTGCTCGGTAGCCAGATAGACCTCGGCCATGCCGCCTTTGCCGAGGCGGTGGTGAATGCTGTAACCGGGTACGCTGATGGAGGGCTGGCTCATGCGGCTCGACTGGCGCTCAGGGTTTAAGGGATTTGAACAACTTGCGCAGCAGGCCGAGGGGCGACGCTTCACGGGGTTCGGCAGCCGGGCCAAGGCCCAGGACGATACAGCTGATATTGTCTCTGCCGCCATGGCTATTGGCCAGCCCCACCAGCTGCTCGACCATCATTTCGAGCGTGGCCGCTTCAGCGCAACAGCGCTGGATAGCGGCGTCGTCCAGCTCACCAGTCAGCCCGTCGCTGCACAACAGCAGCAGTTCGTCCGGCGCCAGTCGGACACGCAGCAGGCCAACATCAGGTGCATCTCCAACCTGCCCCAGGCACTGCACGATCACGTTACGTCGTGGGTGCTCACGCGCTTCCTCGGTGCTCATCTGGCCAGCATCGACCATGACCTGGACCCAGCTGTGGTCGTGACTGAGCTGCTCGATATGTTCGCTGCCGATGCGATAGGCGCGGCTGTCACCAACCCAGGCCAGCTCGAACTCATCCCCGTCCAGGCGCACGGCAACCAGCGTACTGCCCATGCCAGCCTCGCCCGCAACAGGTCGCGCCGCCGCGGCGATAGCCAGGTGGGCTGCATGCACCGCTGCAAATAGCTCCTCGCCCTGTTGCACGGCGCCCACCAGCTCCTCCAGCGCCAAGGCACTGGCCACCTCGCCACGCTCATGCCCACCCATGCCATCGGCCAGCGCCCACAGGCCCAGATCGGGACGGCAGACCAGAGCATCCTCGTTATGCGTGCGTACCTGGCCGGCAACGCTTTGCGCAGCGAACACCACGGATACAGGAGAGGACTGAGACACGCGGCGAATCCTTGAGCAAAATGCGATTTCCCATGATGCGGCGACGCGAACGGGCTGTCACCGCCCGCCACGCCGTAAATGCGCAACCGTTAACCAAAATGCGATGGTTAAATAAGCCGCCAGATCCGCCACCTGAGCCCATGACCTCACCGCGCTTTCGCCGCTTGCCCCTCCAGTTGCGACCTCTGGTCGACAAGTTCTACCGCGACCACCGCTCGCCGATGCGCAGCCAGGCGGGGGATGAACTGTGGGTGGCGGAAAACGCCAGCGAGATCGTCGCAACCCTGAGCCTTCGTCCTGTAGCGGGAGGACAGTGGCTGACTGGCCTGTTCGTCGCCCCCGCGCTGCGGCGCCAAGGCGTGGCAGCGGCGTTGCTCAGTCACAGCCTGGCGCTACATCCCGAGCCAGTCTGGCTGTTCTGTCACCCCGAGCTGCGCACCTTCTATCAGCGTCTGGGCTTCGAGAGCTGTCAGAGCCTGCCGACCGAGTTAGCCCAACGGCTGGCCCGCTACCAACGCGGAAAATCGCTTATCGCGCTGCGTATCCACTGAACAACCTGTCGCCAAGGGCAAAAATACTGGCACTTTGCTCAGGAATGCCCCTTGCCATTAGCGGTCAAAGCTCTGCATGCTTGTTCCATAACAACGAAAAGAAACGCTATGGCTACCCAGACCGCTCGCTTGCTGAAGCGCCTGCGCAACGATTTCCAGCTATCGATCATCACCCTGATGGGGCTGTTCGGCGTCATCGGCATCTCTCCTTACGCCGTCTACCGCTTGCTACACGGCAACTACCTGGTCGGTATCGCCGACACCGTCATCGTTTTTTCCACCTTGTTCGCCGTGCTCTACGCCTGGTTCACTCGCGACACGGTCAAACCCGGTATCTACCTGGCCGCCGTGTTCTCGGTCGGCGCCACGCTGATCGCCATCAACCTGGGCGTGAACGGCCTGTTCTGGATCTATCCGCTTATTCTCTTCAACTTCTTCATGGTCACGCCTGGCAAGGCGCTGTTGGCGACCTCCGTGGTGCTGATCAGCCTGGTCAGCCACGCCCTGCTGGTGCCCGGCAGCGTGTTCGAAAGTCATTACCAGATGGTGTCGTTCCTGGTCACCTGCATGATGGCCAGTGTGCTCAGCTTCATCTTCGCCTTCCGCACCCGCACCCAGCGCGACCAGCTGCAATCGCTGGCCATTCATGACCCGTTGACCGGGGCACGCAACCGCCGAGCGATGAACGAAGAACTGAAGATCGCCATGGCCAGCCATCGCCGCCACAGCGACAGCTACGGCCTGCTGGTGATGGACTTGGACCATTTCAAGCAGATCAACGACCGCTTCGGCCACCACGTCGGCGACCAGGTGCTGGTGGCCTTCGTCGAGCTGATCATGCGCTGCTCACGCAAGGAAGACCGGTTGTTCCGCTTCGGCGGCGAGGAGTTTCTGCTGCTGCTGCCCAATACCGAAGCCGAGGGCCTGCGCGCCGCTGCGCAAAACCTGCTGAGCCGGGTCGCCAATGAGCTGGAGAGCCCAGGCGGCGCGGTGACCGTCTCCATCGGCGGCGCCATTCTGCACAGTGGTGAACACTGGGAAGGCTGGTTGCAGCGCGCCGATGAATGCCTGTATCGAGCCAAGAGCGAGGGGCGCAATCGCGCGGTGATCGCCGATGCGCCGGGCGATCAGAACAAGGCTGCCGCCAACCCCTGATAGATCAGCGACTGCGCTGTTGCTGATAACTGCCACTGCCCGGTTGACGCTCGATGATCAGCCCGCCCGGATATTCGGTGCTCTGGCGAATACCACCACGGGTTTCGCTGGAATAGCTGCCATAGCTGCTTTCCTGACGCACGCTGCCCTGCGGCAGACGCTGCCCGCCATAGAGGTTGTGCTGCTCATAACTCGACGAGCCCGAGACGCTGCCGCTGGCACCGGGGCTGACGTAGCTCTTGGGAATGACGCGAATGGTCTGCGGCTGATCAGCAAACGCAGCACCGGCCAACATCGTAGTCAGGATCAACACAAGCGAACGAATGAACATGAGTACCTCCCATCTGAGTCGGGGCCAGGCATCGCCCGCCTGAACCCCGAAAACCATCATCACACCGGCTTTGACAACAACACGAGGGAATTTTCATACCTAAACGACAAAGGGTCAGCCGAAGCTGACCCTTTGCTGGAAATGGTGCCGGAGATAGGAATCGAACCTACGACCTTCGCGTTACGAGTGCGCTGCTCTACCGACTGAGCTACACCGGCGGGAAAACGTCGGCATTATGCGAGTTGCCACGCTCGCGCTCAAGTCGCTGGAGCATCAGCTGTCGAGTAGTTCGATGCGGTCGTCGTGGATGCGGATCAGGCCCTGCTTGTAGAGACCGCCGATGGCCTTCTTGAAGTTGCCCTTGCTGACCCGAAAATGCTCGGAGATCAGCTCTGGCGGGCTCTTGTCACCCAGCGCCAACACGCCACCCTGCGCACGCAGGCGTTCGATGATCTGCTCGGCCAGGCCGCTGGCGGCTTCATGACCGATGGGCTGCAGGCTCAGGCTGATCTTGCCGTCGGCGCGCAGCTCTTTGATGTAGCCCTTCTCGCGCATGCCGCTGCGGATGAACTTGAACAGCTCGTTCTTGTGGATCAGGCCCCAGTGCTTGCCGTCGATGATGGCCTTGAAGCCGAGATCAGTACGCTCGACCACCAGTAGGTCGACCTCCTGACCGACCTGGTAGTTGGCCGGCACCTTGTCCAGGTGGCGATCCAGGCGCGCGGTGGCGGTGAGGCGGCGGGTGCGTTTGTCCAGATAGAGGTAGATCACGCAGTAGTCGCCGATCTGCAGCGGGCGCTTCTCTTCGGAATGCGGCAGCAGCAGGTCCTTGGGCAGGCCCCAGTCGAAGAACAGGCCGACGCGGTTGATATCCACCACCTTGAGGCTGGCGAACTCACCGAGCTGGATCTTCGGTTTCAGGGTGGTGGCGATCAGCTTGTCTTCGCTGTCGAGGTAGAGGAACACGTTGAGCCAGTCCTCGACTTCGCTCGGCGTGTCCTTGGGGATGTAGCGCTTGGGCAGGAGGATTTCGCCGTCCGCACCACCGTCCAGGTACAGACCGAAGTCGGTGTGCTTGACCACCTGCAAAGAATTCATCCGCCCAATCAAGGCCATCGCGTTTCACCTCACCAAAACAGCCGGCCATTCTACCCGAGTTAATCCGCGACCGGGCTGACGGTGTGGCGAATCGACGGCCGGTCGACTGGAGGCGTAAGTAACTGGGAAACAAGCCATAAATTGTCGCGAAAAGCCGCCCATGCGCGGCGTTATGGTATTCATCATGGCGATTAACCAAGCAGAAATAGGCTGCTTGAGGCATAATGGCCGGCCGCCCATCTGAAAGAGATCAAGGTCATGGCCACCCTGCGCGTGAAGTCCTCCTCCAGCAAAGTCAGCAAGCCCGCCCCTGCCGTGGAAACCCGCGAGTCCATCGAGGCGCAGATTGCTGCCTTCCTGCAGGGCGGCGGCGAGATCCAGCAGATCGCCAAGGGCGTCAGCGGCCAGACTTACGGCGGCACTCGCCAGATCACCATCAGCAAGAAGTGATCGCCTCGGGTGCGCGATGCGCACCCAGCCTCTCCCCCTCCTGCTTTACTCGCTCGCCAGCCCCAGGCGCAGCAACTGCCCTTTCGGCGCATCCGTCAGCACATAGATATAGCCGTCCGGCCCCTGCCGTACGTCGCGTACCCGTGCGTTCAGCGATTCCAGCAACCGCTCCTCATGGGTGATCTTGTCGCCGTCGAGTTGCAGGCGAATCAGCGCCTGACCGGAGAGCGCACCAATGAACAGGTTGTGCTGCCAGGCCGGGAAACGCTCGGCATCGTAGAAGGCCATGCCGCTGATGGCCGGTGACTTTTCCCAGACATGATGCGGCGGTTCGGTGCCCTCAACGGTTTTACCCTTGGCCTCGGGAATCGCCAGCATCGAATAGTTGATGCCATGGGTCGCCAGCGGCCAGCCGTAGTTCTTGCCGGCCTCGGGAATGTTGATTTCGTCGCCACCACGCGGGCCGTGTTCATGCGTCCACAAGCGGCCACTCCAGGGATTGAGCGCTGCGCCCTGCTGATTACGATGGCCGTAAGACCAGATTTCCTCGCGCGCGCCGTCACGGCTGGTGAAGGGGTTGTCCTCAGGAATGCGCCCGTCCGGGAAGATCCGCACCAGCTTGCCCTGCAGCTTGTCGAGGTCCTGCGCGGTGGGGCGATTGTTGTTGTCGCCCAGAGCGATGAACAGATGGCCGTCACGGTCGAACACCAGGCGCGAGCCGAAGTGCGTGCCACTGGACAGCTTGGGTTGCTGGCGGAAGATCACCTCGAAGCCTTCCAGCGCCGAGGCATCGGCCGACAGCTTGCCGCGCCCTACGGCCGTACCTGCAGCGCCGTCGCCCTCCTCGGCGTAGGACAGATAGACCTGGCGATCCTTGGCGAAGTCCGGCGACAACACCACGTCGAGCAAGCCACCCTGGCCAACGGCGAACACCTTGGGCACGCCGCGCAGTGGTTCGGACACTTCGCCCTCGGCGCTTACCCGGCGCAAAGCACCTGGCCGCTCGCTCACCAGATAACCCTGTCCCTCCGGTAGAAAGGCGACGGCCCAGGGGTTGGCCAGACCTTCAGCGACGGTGTGAACGTTCAGTGGCCCAAGCTCAGTGCTCAGTTGGCGATCTTCGGCGAAGCTGTACTGGTAACCGAACAGGGCGACCAAACCGAGGGCTGCGAGGGGTTTCAGGCGCGGCATCATGGCGTCTCCAGGCGTCAGACAAGCGGCCATAGTGCAACAGCCCCCGAGCCGTGGCAGCCCCGTAAAAGTTTCCTCAGGTTTCAGTCCGTCAGGTAACGCTGCTCGATACGCTGGTATTCGCCGGACTCACGCAGCAGGCGTAGCCCCTCGTCGAAGCGCCGACGTTGTTCGTCCCGGCGAAAGCCGACGCGGTATGGCGTGGGCGGGAATATCTCGAACCAGGCCAGTGGCTGGGTGACGTCGACCTGGTCATTCACCTCGCGATCCAGGTAGCGGATGATGCGCTTGTCGCCCACCACCACATCGGTGCGGCCGCTATAGAGCAGGCGGTTGCGATTGATCTGCAGCGCCTCTTCGCGGTAGCGCGGGTTGTTCATGGCCATGCGCTCGAACTCGGGGCCCATCAGCAGTCGCGCACGCTGGAAGGCGCTGACCGCGTACTGGCTGAGGTCGGAGATATGCTCGATGTGATAACCGCGCTTGGCCAGCGCCACTGCCACGTTCTGGTAATGGATGTAGACGTCCGAATAGAAGGCCTGCACGCCACTGCGCTCGTGGGTAGTGGTGATGGCATCGATCTCACCGCGGCGCAGCATCAGGTGCAGGCGCTCTATCGGCGCGTAATAGGCGGTCACTTCAAAACCGGCGTTACGCGCGGCACGCTCCACCAATTCATACTCCAGGCCACGCGGCTCGCCTTCGTAGACATAAGGCGGCTTGTGCGTACCAAAGCCGACATGCAGCACCTCGGCCGCAACCGTCGCGCTCAGGCACGCCAGCATCAATCCCAGCCACCATCTGACCATCGTCTACCTCGTTATCGGACCCGCCAGAGCATAGACGCCTGACCATCGTCATAACCAGAGTGGATGCCGGCTGATTCATTCCGCTTTGCCCTATCGCGGCTAGACTGGCTGCACGCATTTTGCGCCTGCCTTCAGGAGACCAAGACCATGCTCAAAGCCGAATACCAACAGCGCGGCCCGGTACCGCAAGACGTGATCAGCGCAGTGCCACTGCAACTGCCGGAGCCCGCTGCCGGGCAGGTGCGGGTCAAGGTATTGGCTGCACCGATCAACCCGTCCGACGTACTGACCCTGACCGGCGCCTACGGCATGCTGCCGCCACTGCCGGCCGTGGGCGGTAACGAAGGCGTCGGCAAGGTCGAGGCGCTCGGTGAAGGCGTCAGCAACTTCAAGGTCGGCCAGACCGTGCTGCTGCCGGTCGGCTGCGGTACCTGGGTCACGGCCCTGAACGCCCCGGCAGAGAAACTCATTCCGCTGCCGGATGCCGACCCGCTGCAACTGGCCATGCTTACCGTCAACCCGCCAACCGCCTCGCTGCTGCTCAGCGAGTTCGTCGACCTCAAGCCGGGCGATTGGGTGATCCAGAACGCCGCCAACTCGGGCGTCGGCAGCTACCTGATTCAGTTGGCCAAGCTGCGCGGTTTCAAGACCATCAACGTGGTGCGCCGTGATTCGGCCATTGCCGGTGTCGAGGCCGAGGGCGGTGACCTGGTGCTGGTCGATGGCCCGGACCTGGCCAAGCGCGTGCGCGCAGCCACTGGCGGCGCTGAAGTCCGCCTGGGTATCGACGCGGTCGGCGGCGTCAGCACCGACAACCTGGCAGCGGCCCTGGCCAACGGCGGCGTGCTGGTGAACTACGGCATGATGAGTGGCCAGGCCTGCCAGGTATCGCCGGCCTCGTTCGTGTTCCGCGACGTGACCCTGCGCGGTTTCTGGCTGGCCAAGTGGTTCCAGCAGGCCAGCCCGGCGCAACAGATGAAGGTGTTCGGCGAGCTGGTGCAACTGATCGCTAGCGGCAAACTGAAGACCCGCGTCGCGGCGACTTATGACCTGGAGCACATCAAGGACGCCGTAGCCGCTGCCGCCAGCGGCGAGCGTGATGGCAAGATTCTGCTGGTGCCCTGAAGTCTGCAGCAATTGGTGCGCATGGCGCACCCTACCTCCGCAGCACCGTTGGGTGGATCACGCCTTACCGATCCACCGCTCTGGCGGAGGTAAAAAGCGACATCCACCCTATGGGCTCACGCCGAAACCGTAGGGTGTGCCTTGCGCACCGCCTAACCATCACGCCACAGCAGCAGCCAGTCCCTCCCGCATGCGCAGAGCATCACGCTGGAAGCAACGCGCCGCCTGCAGCAACGCCAGCAGTGTCAGAAACAGCGCCACCGGAATCAGGATCATGGCGTCATGAAGCCCGACGGCCTTGAACGCCTCGCTCATCTCGCTGGCACCCGCCGCCTGCATCGCCGCTTGCGCGTAATGGTCCGACAGCCAACCCACTGCCAGTGGGCCAAGGCCGCCACCCAGCAGATACAAACCGGCGAAGAACAACGCCATGGCAGTCGCCCGCAGGCGCGGCTCGATCACGTCCTGAATCGCCGTATAGACGCAGGTATAGAAGTTGTAGGAGAACAGCCAGCCCAGGCTGAACACCCCGACGAACACAGCCGACTCGATTCGCCCGGCGCTTAGTGCCCAACCGGTGCACAGGCAGGCCACCAGCATGCTGAAAGCAGCGAACAGCAGTCGGCCATTACCCCAGCGTTGATGCACCTTGTCGGCGATCCAGCCCCCAGCCGTCAGGCCGACCAGGCCGGTAAGCCCGACGATCACCCCGGTGGCCATGGCTGCATTCTGCAGGCCCAGGCCGAAATAGCGCTGCAACATCGGCACCATGAAGGAGTTGCAGGCATAAGAGGCAAAATTGAACGCCAACCCCGCCAGCACCAGCCACCAGAAGGTGCGGATCGCCAGCACCTTGCGCAGTGGCTTGTCCACCGGTGCGCTGCTGACGCGTACGGCCTCCGCAGCACCACGCGCCGGCTCACGGATGAAGAACAGGAACAGCGCCAGAATCAACCCCGGCAACGCGGCGATCAGAAACGGCGCACGCCAGCTGCCGAAGGCCTGAACCATGGCGCCGATGGTGAAGAATGCCAGCAGCAGGCCCAGCGGCAGGCCAAGCATGAAGATACCCATGGCCCGTGAGCGCTTGTGTGCCGGGAACAGGTCGCCGATCAACGAATTGGCCGCTGGTGCGTAGCTGGCCTCGCCGATACCGACGCCCATGCGAATCAGCAGGAAGCTCCAGAAATTCCAGGCCATGCCGTTGAGCGCGGTCAGGCCGCTCCAGGCCGCCAGGCCCCAACCCATGATCTTGTGCCGCGCTCCGGTGTCGGCCATGCGCCCGAGCGGAATGCCGGCCAGGGCATAAACGATGGTGAAGGCGGTGCCGATCAGGCCGAGCTGCAGGTCGCTCAGGCTCCACTCCAGGCGGATCGGCTCGATGATGATGGCAGGGATGGTGCGATCGAAGAAGTTGAACAGGTTGGCCAGGAAAAGCAGGAAAAGAATGCGCCAGGCATTCGAGGCTTGCTGATGGGGCTGCACGACAAGGTTTCCTTTTTGTTGTCCGCGTGCGGCCTACTGCGGTGGCACCTACCTTGGCACCACCCACCGAACGCTGGGTGATGCGCAATCTAGAGGCTCTGCCCGGTTTTGTCTGCGACCATTTGCTTGGTTTATGCAAATCGATGGCATTGGATGCCAATCTGCCTAATATCCGGCGGTAATAAGGCAAAGTGCTTTTTTCCGTGCTAGAACCAATGGGGTTGGTCATTTTATAGCCAATAGCCAACACCCCACTGACTCGCCCGGACTGTCACTGATGAAAACAAAAAAAGACGCCGTAGCCCCCGCCAAGGAAGCCACCCTGGCCGATATCGCCGATAACCTGCTGGCGCCGCCCGCGCTGCCGGTATTGAGCGAAACCGGCGAGCAGTATCTGTATTTCACCGAACGCGATATCGAGCGCATCCTCGATAACCTCGACGGCCTGCGCAACATGGTCTTCCCGCTGGCTGAACCCCTCGACGAGGGCGAGTCGAGCCGTATCCAGCAATTTCCTTCGGTGTGCCTGATCGGCCTTGGCCGCTGCGGCTCGAACATCGCCCTGGACGTCGCCTCGCTGGTCTACAACGCCCGGCAGTTCTACCTGGAAGAGTTTCACAGCGAAGCCACCGCCGCCATCGAGCAGGCCTCACGCCCCAGTCGCTGGATTCGCAGCAACCTGCTGCGCACCCCGAGCAAGCGCAGCAAGCCGGTATTCCTGATCGAGCCGCTGGTGATGCTCGGCGACCTGGACAAGGACATCGCCGGGCGCATCCGCTTCTCGCGCAAGGGCGAGATGAGCGGTTTTCTCGACGACTACAGCAAGATGAAGATCATGGACCTGTCCGAGGTGCATGCCGGTGGCGCCGGCAACGCACCGATCCTCGGCCAGTACCTGGCCAAGATCATCCTCAACAAGGACACCCAGCGCTTCTCCAACGAAGACTGGAAGTTCATCCACAGCTACCTGATCGACTCCTGCGGTATCAAGGCCAACCAGTCGCGACTGTACTTCTACATTTTCAGTGCTGGCGGCGGCACCGGCTCGGGCATGGCCTCGGAGTTCGGCCTGGCGCAGCAGTTCGCCTACATGAGCAAGACCTTCGACAGCAAGACACCGGACGATGGCGAAGCTGAACGCGGAGGCTTCGTCTTCGAACCGATCTTCACCAGCGGCATCTGCATCCTGCCGAATATCTCCGACCAGCGCAGCGAGATGTCAGAGGCGCTGCACATCAACGCCGGGCGCCTGCTGTGCAAGTACCTGGCCGAGGAATGGGACTTTTCCTACAACTTCGACAACGAGCAGAGCAGCGCCGAAAGCGTGATGCGCCGCATCCGCCCGTGGAACGCCATGATGCTGATCTCCAACGACATCATGCGCTACGCCGAAGAAAGCGGTGACGGCAGCATCCACAACATCGACGTGACCGCCATGGAGCGCCACGCCAACCAGTACATCTCGCAGCAGATCTTCAACATTCTCACCGCCCAGGCAGTGACCAGCGACTACGACCAGAATTACTTCCGCCGCGCCGGCATCGACATCGGCGAGACCATCCGCCTCGACGCCAACGACCTGTTCATGAGCCTGGCCGGTCCGGTTGCCGTCGCCTATGCCGAATCCGTGGTGCCCGAACAGCATGTCCAGCTCTCGGAAAAATTCCGCGTACTGGACAAGGAACAAAGCCCGCCACGGCTGAACATCGACGACCTGTTCTTCCGCTCCATCGACCTGCCGCATTTCAACAAGGTCACCCAGGCCATCGAGGGCATCAGCCTGCTGCCGATCGAATCCAAGCGCTATCGCCAGGCGCTGGAGCAATACAAGTCCAGCGGCTACGACGCCACCCAACTGAGCGACCTGCACTTCTTCAAGAATTGCTCCTCGGTGGTGTCGATCGTCTCGTTGCCCAAGGACTACAAGCTGTCCTACATGGACCTGAACCGCCTCAAGACCCACCTCAACAACCTCTTCCCCAACACCACGCTCAAGCGCTATGCGCTGGTGATCGGCGCCTCGGCGAACCTCTCGCTGACCACCCTGATCGTCAAGAGCCCGTGCCTGTCGGACGACTTTTTGACCCTGATCGTCGCCTACATCAAGCGCTGCTTCGCCCGCGACCAGTACCGCTTCGACGACAGCCTGGACGATGCCATGCTCGATTTCATCGTCTCCGAGCGCTTCAACGAGGCGCAGCTCGACGCCATGCTCAACGAGCACGAAGACCCGGCGAAGATCCTCGATACCAACTGGTACGCGATCAAACCGATGTACGAGAAGAAGTACCGCGAGCTGATCCACGACGCCGAGAAGTTCGTCTCGATCAACGACATCCGCCTGTCGCGCGAAAGCGTCAAACACGCGATCAAGTACCTGCGCGAGATCTACCGTCATCGCATCGGCAAGACGCGGGTGATCTCGCTCAACGACTATGGAAAATAGGCGGTACGGGCGTGCCTGTGCTTCACTGAACAGGGCACGCTAGCCGCCGCCAAGCGGGGTGACTATGGACGGACTCTCGATCCGCTTTCTTGCAGATCTACCTGAGCAGGGCCAACTCCTGCTCAATTGTGAACACGATCCCTGGCTCGTGGCACTGTCCTACGTCATCGCCAGCGTTGGCAGCCTCAGCACGCTGACCATCACCAAACACCTCGATCAGGTGCAACGGCGCAGCATGCGCCAGGTCTGGGGCCTGCTCGGCGGGCTGTGCCTGGCGGGTGCCATCTGGTCCATGCACTTCATCGGCATGCTGGCATTCCAGGCGCCTGTCGCCATTCGCTACGACCTTGCCACCACGGTGCTATCGCTGTTGGTGGCCCTGGCCGCTGCCCTTCTCGCCGTTTATTACATGGTCATGCCGCGCCCCGGCCTGAGCCGGCAGCTGCTGGCCGCCAGCATCATCGGCCTGGGTATCAGCGCCATGCACTACAGCGGTATGGCGGCGATCCGCTCGAATGCTCAGGCCTACTACCACGGCGGCCTGTTCACCCTGTCCATCGTGATCGCCATCAGCGCCAGCTTCGCCGCGCTGCTGCTCAACCGTTACGTACGCCACGGCTCGCCGCGTCGACAGCGCTGGATGAAATATTCGGCAGCGCTGGTGATGGGCGCCGCCATCGCCTCGATGCATTACACCGGCATGGCTGCGCTCAACCTGGTGGTGCCAGACGGTACTGCACTGCAATTGCGCAGCGCCGACAACAGCGTGCAACTGGTGCTGATCGTCGCCTCCATTACCCTGCTGATTCTCAGCCTGAGCCTGGCCGCAGCCTGGATCGGGCGCAAGCTCGACGACAAGGAGCGCGACCTGCAGCGGGTCAACACCTTGCTGGTGCAGCTCGATCAGGCCAAGGCCTCGCTGGAGCAGGTGGCGCATTTCGACCCACTGACCGAGCTGCTCAATCGCCGCGGCTTCAACCGGGTATTCGCTGCCACCCTGGAGGAGCACGCGGTGACCGGCCGCAGCCTGGCGGTGATGTTTCTCGACGTCGATCACTTCAAGCGCATCAACGACAGCCTTGGCCACGATGCCGGCGACGAACTGCTGCGCGTGGTGGCGCAGCGCATTCGCAGCGCGTTGCGTGAGCGCGACATCATTGCGCGCTTCGGCGGTGACGAGTTCTGCGTAGTCGCCAGCCTCGACAGTACCGCCGACCCACGCGCCCTGGCCGCGCGCATGCTGGAGCACATGAAAGAGCCAATTGGCCTGGCCGGGCGCAAGATCGTGATGACCACCAGCGTTGGCATCAGCCTGTTCCCACAGGACGGCAGCAGCGCCGACGAACTGCTCAAACATGCCGATCTGGCGCTGTATCAATCCAAAGGCAGCGGCCGCAACGTGGTGCACTTCTTCAACCCGCACCTGAAGCAGAAAGCCTCGTACGAGCTTCAGCTCGAAGAAGACCTGCGCCAGGCGTTGCAACAGGATGACGGGCTTATTCTCTACTACCAGCCGATCATCGATCTGCGCAGCGGCGAGCTGAGCAAGCTCGAAGCCCTGGTGCGCTGGCATCACCCGCAGCATGGCCTGCTCAGCCCTGAACGCTTCATTGGCATCGCCGAGGCCAACGGTTTCATCGACGTGCTCGACAACTGGGTGCTGCGCCGCGCCTGCCTGGACCTCAACAGCCTCGATCACATGGGCTATCCCGGGCTGAAGATCGCGGTCAACTGCTCGGCCCTGAACCTGGCCAACGATCAACTACCCGGGCGCATCGAGCAATTGTTGAATGCAACCCGTTGCCCCGCTCACTGCCTGGAACTGGAGGTGACCGAAAGCGCACTGCTGAGCAACATCAACCGCGCCATCGGCCTGCTGGAAAACATTCGCGCGCTGGGCGTCAGCCTGTCCATCGACGACTTCGGCACCGGCTATTCCTCGCTCGCCTACCTGCGCCGCTTACCGCTGGATACGCTGAAGGTCGACCGCTCCTTCATCCAGGACGTCGCCCACTCCAGTCAGGACCGCGAGATCGTCCACGCCATCATCGCCATGGCCCACGCCCTGCACCTGAAGGTCGTCGCCGAAGGCGTGGAAACCGCCGAACAGCTGGCGTTCCTGCAGGAGCGCGACTGCGATCAGGTGCAGGGCTATCTGTTCAGCAAACCGGTGCCGCTCGAGGAAATCGTCGCCCTTTTCCCACCGCATTACCGGCCGCTGGAGCGCGTCGGCACGCGGTTCTAGGATCTGGAGGCAAACATCTGGTGCGCGCGGCGCACCCTACCCAAACGCCGATACGTCGATACGTCGATACGCCGTAGGGTGCGCCATGCGCACCGAGCCAAACACCGATTACCGATCCAGCCGACAACCATGCGAATCGCGGTGCGCACAGCGTACACTACGTACGCTGCTGCCACTGCGCCAACCAGCCGAGGCTGGCCTGCGTGCCCACCTCACCCGGCTTGTATTCGGCGCCCAGCCAGCCGCTGTAACCGCTGTCACGCAATGCACCGAGCAGCGCTGGAAAGACCAATTCACCCGTACCCGGCGCACCGCGTCCCGGCACATCGGCGAACTGCACATGGCCGATGCGCCCAGCCAGCAGGCGCATGCCTGCCGCCACATCGATTCCCTGGCGCGCCATGTGGTAGAGGTCGTACTGCGCCGCCAGATTCGGGTGATCCACCGCGCGCAGCAGCGCATCCAGATCCTCCGGGGTATTGATCAGGAAACCCGGCATATCGATAGGGTTGATCGCCTCCACCAGCACGCGAATACCCAACGCCGCGAAGGCCTCGGCGCTCTTGCGCAGGTTGGCGGCCAGGCAATCCAGCGCCTGCTCGCGGCTAACGTCTTCAGCCAGACGGCCAGGCAGTACATTGATGCAGGCCGGGCGGGCCATGGCGGCGTAGGTCAGCGCCTCCTGCAGCGCGGTGTCGAACTCCACCTGTCGCGCCGGCACGCTGGCCAGACCGGGGCCACCGGTCATCAGATCGCCCGCTGGCACGTTGATCAGCACCAACGGCAGCGCGGTCAACTCCAGCACCTCTTTCAGAGCGACCGCTGGCAATTCGTAGGGGAACTGAATTTCCACACCCTCGAAACCCGCCGTCATCGCCGCCAGTACACGCTCGCGCAGTGGCAGCTCGGTGAACAGCATGGACAGGTTGGCAGCGATCTTCATGGGCATTGCTCCCGCAACATCTCCACCAGAGTGGCCGGGTCGCGCTCCAGATTGCCCTGGCTGCCGTGCAGGCGCATCAACTGTGCCGCCAGGCCGCTCATGGGCGTGGCGCTGCCCTGCTCGCGGGATAGTTTGACCGCCGTATCGAGGTCCTTGAGCAGCGTGCGCACGTGCCACTTGATCGGTTCGAACTGGCTGGCCGCCATCTGCGGCGCCAGAATCTGCAGCGGCTTGGAGTCGGCGAAACCACCGGCCAGTGCCGGAGCGATCAGGCTGGCATCGACGCCGGAGCGCTCGGCCAACGCCACCACTTCGGCGATCACCAGGGCGTTACAGGCGACGATCATCTGATTGCACACCTTGGTCACCTGCCCCGCGCCGACCTCGCCCATGCGCGTCAGGCGCTGGCCCAGGTGCGCGAGAATCGGGCGCACGCGCTCCACGTCCTCTTCGCGACCACCGGCCATGATCGCCAAGGTGCCGGCCTCGGCCCCTGGCGTACCGCCGGAAACCGGCGCATCCACCCAGCGCATACCGGTGCGCGCTTCCAGCTCAGCGGCCATCTCACGCGTCGCAGCCGGCTCCAGGCTGGAGAAATCCACCAGCAGCTGCCCCGGCCTTGCCCCTTCGACGATCCCACCCGGGCCGAACACCACCTCGCGTACCACCTCGGTATTGGCCAGGCAGAGCATCACCACATTGGCATCGCGGCACAGATCGGCAGGGTTCTCCACGCGGTTCGCACCCTGCTCCAGCAGCGACGTGCATTTGTCCGGCGTGCGGTTCCAGAGGGTCAGCGGGTAGCCGGCAGCGAGCAGGCGGCGGGTCATCGGCAGACCCATCAGGCCAATACCAGCGAAGGCGATGGCGGGCAGGGAGGTGCTCATCTAAAACTCCATTCTTGAAATGCGGTTAGACATATTCGGCAAGCCGCGTCAGCGATTCATTGAACGCTCGGCCAGATAATCGACGAGCGCATCGGCATCGCCACTGAATTCCACCCGCGAGGCCTTGCTGTCGCGCTGATAGGCATACATGGGGTCGTAGTACTCCCTTAACAGGCTGTCTATCCAGCCCCGATGCAGATCGACCGACCCCGTGCTGCGCTGAGCGTCCAGCGCCTCCTTCATCAGGCCGCGCAGACGTGCATGACGCTCGCCACCCAGGCGCCGCTGGATGTTATCCAGGCTCTGCAACAGGCGTTCGGCGAAGCGCTCGAAGCCCTGCTCCTGGCCATGTACGGCGAGAAACTCGGCCGCCAGATCGATCACATAATCACCAAGAATACGCTCGACACGTTTCTCGAAACTGTCCTCGAGCCAGACCATCGGGTATTGCTGCATCCCCAGATGCAGTGGCCGGGGCAACGAGCAGGTGCCAATCAGACGGCTCTCGTCCTCCAGCACGAACTGCTGCTGGCCGCGGGCACGGCGCTTGAGCAGATCTACCGCCAGGCGGTTTTCGAAATCGATCTGCGAGGGCTGACAGGTGGCGCGCTTGCCAAAGCTGGAGCCCCGATGGTTGGCGTGCCCTTCAAGATCGATACTATTGGCCAGGCGCGCCACCACTTCGGTCTTGCCGGTGCCGGTCATGCCACCGACGATGACGAAATCGCACTCGGCCACGGCCTGTTCCAGCGTTTCGATCAGGAACGTACGCATCGCCTTGTAGCCACCGATCACCCTCGGATAATCGATGCCTGCATCCTTCAGCCACTGCTGGACGATCTGCGAGCGCAAACCACCGCGAAAACAGTACAGGTAGCCATCAGGATGGGCATTCGCGAAGGCGGCCCACGCCTCGACCCGTTGCGCTTTGATCTTGCCGGAAACCAGCTGGTGGCCCAACTCGATGGCGGCCTGCTGACCCTTCTGCTTGTAGCAGGTGCCGACCTTTTGCCGCTCGATATCGGTCATCAGCGGCAGACTGATGCTATTGAGGAAGGCGCCCTTGGTGTACTCCACCGGAGCACGCATATCCATCATCGGCGCGTCATTGAGAAAAAGCTCGCGATAGTCGGCGGTGTTGTCGCGCATCAGGCCACCTCTACCGCGTAACGCTGTCGCTCGATCATCCGGCCAATGGGCGCAAGATCCAGGCCATGCTCGGCCGCCACGGACAAAAACTGCGCCTCGCCCTCAGGGGCCACTGCCACCAGCAAACCGCCACTGGTCTGTGGATCACACAGCAGGTTGCGTTGCACTTCGCTGATCGGCGCGATCTTCTCACCATAGCTGTCGAAGTTGCGCAGCGTACCGCCCGGTACGCAGCCCTCGGCCAGGTAATGCTCGACGCCTGGCAGGCATGGCACGCTCGCATAGTCCAACTGGGCAGTCAGCCCGGCGCCTTCGGCCATCTCCACCAAGTGGCCGAGCAGGCCAAAACCGGTTACGTCGGTCATCGCCTGCACCCCGGCGAGCTTGCCGAAACGACTACCCGGCTTGTTCAGGGTGCACATCCAGTCTCGCGCCAGCCCCACATCCTGCTCGCGCAGCTTGGCCTTCTTCTCGGCGGTAGTCAGGATACCGATGCCCAGCGGCTTGGTCAGATACAGCTTGCAGCCAGCCGAGGCCGTGTCATTGCGTTTCATGTGTCGTTTATCCACTACGCCAGTCACCGCCAGGCCGAAGATTGGCTCTGGCGCATCGATCGAGTGGCCACCTGCCAGCGGTATGCCAGCCGCATCGCAGACCGCGCGGCCGCCGCGGATCACCTCGCGGGCGACCTCCGGAGCAAGAACGTTGACCGGCCAGCCGAGAATGGCGATGGCCATCAGCGGCTCGCCGCCCATGGCGTAGATGTCGCTGATGGCGTTAGTGGCGGCGATGCGGCCGAAGTCGAAGGGGTCATCGACGATGGGCATGAAGAAATCAGTCGTGGAAACTACGCCGCGCTCTTCATCGAGCGCATAGACCGCAGCGTCGTCGCGCGAGGCATTGCCGACCCACAGCCGTGGATCGAGGTTCTGGGCGCCGCTGCCCGCCAGGATCACGTCCAGCACCTTGGGAGAAATCTTGCAGCCGCAACCTGCACCGTGGCTGTACTGGGTCAATCGGATCGGCTCGCTCATGGCATCGCTCTCGGCAAATCGGAAACAAGGCGCGGATTCTAGCAAAGCTGTTCTTTAACCAGCTCGCCCCTATAATCGCCCGCGTCTCGACTACCCTCAGCAGGCGCACCTGCGCCACTGCGAACCTTTTCCGCCATTGAACCGGAGAATCTTCATGTTCAAACATATCCTGGCCCTGGCCGCCGGCTTGACCCTGTCCTTTTCCGTTGTCGCCGCCGACGTTCTCAAGGTTTCGGCCATCCCTGACGAGGCGCCCACCGAGCTGCTGCGCAAGTTCAAACCGTTGGGTGCCTACCTGGAACAGGAACTGGGCATGAAGGTTGAATTCGTGCCGGTGGCTGACTACGCCGCGGTGGTCGAAGCACTGGCCGCCGACCGTATCGACATGGCCTGGCTGGGCGGTTTCACTTTCGTGCAGGCGCGCCTGAAAACGGGCAACGCTGTGCCGCTGGTGCAGCGCGAGCAGGATGCCGAGTTCACCAGCAAGTTCATCACTGCCGATCCGGCGGTCAAATCCCTGCAGGATCTCAAGGGCAAGACCTTCGCCTTCGGCTCCGTGTCCTCCACCTCCGGCAGCCTGATGCCGCGCTACTTCATGCTGCAGGACGGCATCAAGCCGGAAGACTTCTTCAGCCGCGTGGCCTACTCCGGTGCTCACGACGCTACTGCAGCCTGGGTCCAGGCCGGCAAGGCCGACGCCGGCGTGCTCAACGCCTCGGTGTGGCAGAAGCTGGTGGACGCCAAGAAGATCGATACCGACAAGGTCAAGGTCTTCGCCACCACCCCCACCTACTACGACTACAACTGGACGGTGCGCGGCAACCTCGACCCGGCGCTGCAGGAGAAGATCAAGACCGCCTTCCTCGCCCTCGACCCGGCCAAGCCGGAGCAGAAGGCGATTCTCGACCTGCAGGCCGCCAGCCGCTTCATCGAAACCAAGCCTGAGAACTATGCAGGCATCGAGGAAGCCGCTCGTGCCGCCGGCCTGTTGAAGTGAGCATCGCCCTGCGTGGCGTGGGCCTGGCCCACGCCAACGGCAAGGTCGCGCTGGAAAATATCGATCTAGAGGTCAGCCCCGGCGAACGGGTGGCCATCATCGGCCCCTCGGGCGCCGGCAAGACCACCCTGCTGCGCCTGCTGGCCACCAGCTTGCAACCCACGCGCGGCGAGTTCGACCTGCTGCAGCACAACCCCTGGCGCCTGGCTGCAAGCCAGCGCCAACGCCTGCGCGCACGCATCGGCCTGATCCACCAGGCACCGCCACTGCCGCCGCGCCAGCGCGTGGTCACTGCCGTGCTGGCCGGCAAGCTTGGCCAGTGGTCAGTGGCCAAGGGCCTGCTCAACCTGCTGCATCCGCTGGATGCCAGCGCTGCCCAGGCCGCCCTGGCGCGGCTGGACATCGCCGACAAGCTCTACCAGCGTTGCGATCAGCTTTCCGGCGGTCAGTTGCAGCGCGTCGGCATCGCCCGCGTGCTGTATCAGGCGCCGGAACTGATCCTCGCTGATGAACCCGTCTCAGCCATGGACCCGGTGCTAGCCGGACATACCCTGGCCGTGCTCAACCGCGAAGCTGCCGAGCGCGGCATGACCCTGTTGGCCAGCCTGCATGCCGTCGACCTGGCGCTGGCGCACTTCCCTCGGGTGATAGGTATTCGCGACGGGCGCATCGCCTTCGACCTGCCCACCGAGCAGGTGCAACCTGCCCAGCTGCAAGCCCTGTACGCCAATGAACAGCTGCAGGCCACGCCCAGCTCACCCGTACAGCCGCAACCGACGCATATCCCGCGATGCTGACCACCGCCCCACGCGACCCCGCCGCACTGCCGCGTCTGCTGATCACCCTGCTGGCGCTGCTGTTGCTGTGGCCGGGCCTGAGCCTGAGCGAGCTGGACCTGGTCGTGCTGGTCGATGGCGATAACACCCGCGCCATGGGCAACTTCCTCGACGGTTTCTGGCCGCCCGCACATGATGGCGATTTCCTCGCCCTGCTAGGCCGCGCCACGCTGGAAACCCTGGCCATCGCCACCGCCGGCATGAGCCTGGCGCTGCTGATCGCCATTCCCGCCGCGCTGCTGGCCAGCCGCGCGCTGTCGCTGTCAGCCGTGCACCGTGGTGGTCGCCCGGCCTGGTGGGCGAACCTGGCGCGCTGGCCGGTGCGCGGCCTGCTGATCTTCCTGCGCAGCGTGCCGGAGATCGTCTGGGCGCTGCTGTTCGTGCGCGCCGTCGGCCTCGGCCCGACTGCCGGGGTGCTGGCCATCGCCATCACCTACGCCGGTATGCTCGGTAAGGTGTATGCGGAAATCTTCGAGTCGGTCGACGCTCGTCCCGCCCGCGCGCTGCTGGGTGCCGGCAGCAGCCGCCTGGCCGCTTTCGCCTACGGCGTGCTCCCCAATGCCGCCGGGGAAATGCTGTCCTACACCGTGTACCGCTGGGAGTGCGCCATCCGCGCCTCGGTGGTGATGGGCTTCGTCGGCGCCGGTGGCCTGGGCCAGCAGATCGACCTGTCACTGCGCATGTTCTCTGGCGGCGAAGTAGCCAGCATGCTGCTCACCTTCCTGCTGCTGGTGCTACTGGCCGACCAATTCAGCCGCCTGCTGCGCGCGAGGCTGACATGAGAGCCGGCAACCTGATCCCGCTCGCTGCCCTCCTCGCCGCGGTGGTTGCCTCGTTCCTCTATCTGGGCATCGACCTCGCCTCCCTGGTCGCCGGCGACAGCTTGGCGCAGATGGGCCAGTACGCCAGCGGCTTCCTGCAACCGGACTTTTCCACCGCGCACCTGCAGGCCATTGGCCGTGGCGCGCTGGAAACCCTGGCCATGTCCGCCATCGGCACCCTGCTCGCCGCCCTGCTCGGCCTGGCCCTGGCCTTGCCGGCCGCCGGGCGTTTCGGCGGCGTCGCCCTGCATGCCACACGGCTACTGCTCAATGCCCTGCGCGCCATCCCTGAGCTGGTGTGGGCGGCGCTGATGGTGCTGGCCGCCGGCCTCGGCCCCAACGCCGGCACCCTGGCCCTAGCCCTGCACACCGCAGGCGTGCTCGGCCGCCTGTTCGCCGAAGCGCTGGAAAACACACCACGCGAACCGGCCGACGCCATCCGCGAAAGCGGCGGCGGACGCATGGTCGCCTTCTGCTACGGCACCCTGCCGGGCGTCTGGCCACAACTGGTGGCGTACACCCTGTACCGCTGGGAGAACAACATCCGCATGGCCAGCGTGCTCGGCTTCGTCGGTGCCGGCGGCCTGGGGCAGATGCTCTACCTGTCGCTCAGCCTATTCCAGGAAGCGCAGGCGGCAACGGTAATCCTGGCCATGCTCCTGCTGGTGTTGGCGGTGGATGCACTCAGTGGCTGGACGCGGCAGCGCTGGGTGAGTTGAGTTGTTCACCATCAGCGCCTACACGATCTATCGCATGCCAGACACCGCAACCACCATCGACAGCTGACCCATCCGCTACGAGACTCTCCCGCAGTTGTAAACGCAACCGTCGATCCATCGGCAACGGACTCTCGACGGAGAGGTCTGGCGATGACGTGTAATGGCGCACGTGCACTAGCCAAAAGATGCCCAAAGCCCGACGTCGCAACTCATGACGCCCGACCTGGCTTCATCACCTCCCCCACGCCTTTCGGCAAAACCTTCACGCGCATGATTGATTTATACATTTAGTAATAATTATCATTAATAAATTCTAAAACGATAAGAGCCATCATGCACAACAGGAATAAGAACGCTCTGCTGGGTCTTCTGCTTGCCAGCTGCAGCGCACCGCTTGCCGCCCAGGTCATCAGCCTGGAATCCATGGAAATCTCCAGCGCCCCCATCGAGGACGCCGTACAGCGCGCCCACGCGGAAAGACGCAATGCGAGCCATTCGAAAACGGTGATCGAGGCCGAGCAACTCAACCAGTTTGGCGACCAGCCGCTGGGCGATGCCCTGCGCCGTCTGGTCGGCGTCTCCTTCGCCGGCGCCAACCGCGCCCGTGAAGTGCAGTTGCGCGGCATCGGCCCTGAGTATGCGCAGGTGTTGGTCAATGGCCGACGCATCCTCGATGCCAACTCCAAGCGCAGCGTGCAGCTGGATCGCATCCCCAGTTCGCTGGTCGAGCGCGTGGAAATCATCCGCTCGCCGCTGGCCAGTCAGGAGGGCCAAGGCGCTGCAGGCACCGTCAATATCATTCTCAAGCAGCGCGCCAAGAGCGGTAACGGCGAGATCGGTATCGGTGCCGGGCATATGGAAAGCAACGGTGGCCTGGGAGATGCCACCGTCTTCTACAGCCTGGGCAACGACAACGTCACGCTGAACCTGGCCGGCGGCGTGCAATTGCAGCGCCGCAACGAAAGCAAGGACTCGCTGGTGTTCAACAATAGCGGCGCCAATGGCGGTGAACTGGGCACCAACGAGCGTCGCTTCGAGCAAGGCAACTTCCTGCCGTCGCTGGAGCTGCGCCTGAACGACGACAACCGCCTGAACTTCCAGCTCGATTACCTGAAGACCACCGAATACCGCGACGACATCGCCGCCGAGCTGGAAACTGCGCAGAACGCGGTGCGTCGTACCGAGTTCGAGGACCGCGAGCGCAAGCGTACCAACCTCGGCCTGCTCAGCGACTGGACGCACCAGTGGAGCGACGACACCGAGCTGCTGCTGAGCCTCGACTTGCAGAAGGCCGACGAGGACACCACCCGCGACGCCAAACGCTACAGGGCCAACGGCACCCTGGATCGCACGCGCCTGCGTGACGAGAACATCCACATGACCTCGGTCTCGCCCACCCTCAAGGTCAAGACGCTGCTCGACGCCCACAGCCTCGAATGGGGCGCCGGGGCGCGCCGCGAAACCCGCGAGGAAGACAACAGCAACATCGAGAATGGCGTGGTCCGCCCCATCAATGCCGCGCGCACCTACCAGATCCGTGAAGACATCACCCACCTGTTCGCCCAGGACACCTGGCTGCTGCCCTGGGGCGACAGCCTGACCTACGGCCTGCGCCTGGAAGACGCCCACACCCGCACCCGCGACTTCAACGGTGCCAAGCAGCAGACCAGCAAGCTCAGCCCGTTGCCGTCGATCAGCTACCTCGGCCATCTCAGTGCCAACACCGACTGGCGCCTGGGTATCGCCCGCACGCTGCGCCGGCCCGATCTGCGCGAGCTGAGCCCGACCGTCACCACTGACTCCGGCACCCTGGCCCGGCCCGATACCGGTGGCAACCCGGGGATGACACCGGAATCCATCTGGGGCGTCGACCTGGGGCTGGATCACTTCTTCAACGACCAGCGCGGCCTGCTCTCGGCCAACCTGTTCCACCGCCAGTTCAGTGACAAGATCGAAAACGTGCTCAGCGAGCAGAGCAACGGCCGCTGGCTGAGCCGCCCGGAGAACGCCGGCGACGGCCAGGCCAGCGGCCTGGAACTGGAAGCGCGCGCGCCACTGGACGTGCTCGGCTTGCCGCAACTGACGCTATGGTCCAACGCCACCGCCGTGCACACCCGCCTGAAGAGCGAAGCCACCGGCGAAACCCGACGCTTCCTCGATCAGCCGGACTACCTGTTCAACGCCGGCGCCGACTACTACCTGGCCAGCCTGCGCACCACCTTCGGCGTCAACTACAACTGGAACAGCGGCTACAACCAGAAGTATCGACTGACTTCGGGCCAGACGGCAGAAGCGGATCAGGACGCAGTTGGCCGTGTCGATATCTCCGCGCGCACCCAACTCAGCGAGAACACCAGCCTCAACCTGTCGGTGCTCAACCTGTTCGCCCAGAACGAGGACAGCCGCGCCACAACCTACGGCGCCAATGGCCTGTTGGAAAGCAACAGCCTGACCGAGGAAGGCACCTACCGCACCTTCTACGTGCGTGTGCAAACCGCGTTCTGATTGTTCGCGCTGCACCCAGAGGCCCCCGATGCGCCAGCGTCGGGGGCCTTTTTCGTTCTGGTAACGTCGGCATCAAGACCCTACAGATTCCACAGCCCCAGTCCTGAACGGAAGCAACGCCATCAGCCTCTGGGCGACCAAAACAAGCTGGAAGTTGCGACCGTCTGTGCCGAGGCGCGCCCCCAACAGCGCCGCGCTGGTCACAAAGAGTTTTGACCATGCTTTTGATGGTGCTGGCCGTGGATGATGGGCAGAGTATGGGAATCCGGATGACAGACAGCTATCGGCAAAAAATAGTCGGCAACCCAATAAATAGATCTGTCCCCCTTTTCGCTGCGGAGTCCCCTTTTCGCTGATGCTCGGTAATAGAAATACGTGGTCTATCCACCGATTACTCAGTGACTGGGCGCGGCAGCGGTGGGTGTAAGCGCGGTAGCGCAATATCGATGTTCTGCTTGCAGCCTGAGCGCGCAGCGGGCACTTGCTCAGACCTACCAAGGCAGACATTGAAAACGCCCGACGCTTGAGCCAGCATGCGTAGCCCATGGCCATCATGCGTCGCCGGCTCGCGCAGATGCCTGGCCATGAGCCAACAGACCTTTTCCCGACAACAGGATGTCGTATGCGCGCTCTCAAATACCTTCTCGTCGCCGCCCCACTGATCATTGCAGGCTGCGCCAGTCAGCCTTCGCTGCCACCACCGGAATTCCCCGGCATCGAGCAATCCGACAAGATCGTCATCCACGATCAACGCCCCAGCAGTGAAAGCGAGAAGGAGATCTTCAGCTTGCTGGTCACCAGCAGCGCCTATGCCATCTACCGTATGCCGGACACCGCCACCAAGCCCACAGGCCCGCGACTGCTGGCTCATCGGGCTTATGAGGCCTTTCCGGAGCTGGGCAGCCAACCCGCCATCAACGTTCATCACTTCGTGACCTACGCCAACCTGCAATCGCAGTTGCGCAAAAGCTCGCTGGTCTTAGGGCTGACCGGCCCGATTGGCGTCGCCATCCTCAGCCGTCAGGAGCTACCTGTCGGCGAAGTCCTGACAACCCGGATCGACAGCAGCATCTTCGACAAAACTGCAGGAGGCGAGGAATACACCCGCGCCTTCTTCAGCGCAGAAGAAAACCCAGAGAAGTCGCCGGTCAACCTCATCTACATCGACGCGGAAATGCTCGGCCAACGAGTTGCCAGCCGCTGCCTGGTGCCACCGATAGAGGGTAAGCCCAACCTGTTCCTGGTCGAGGCAATCGACATGTGCATCGCCAATCACCTCGCGCTGTACAGCACCGAGGCCGCTAAGGAGACGACCGCCAAGTAGGTCAGAGCCAGACAGCAGCCTGTCGATGGATGGGTTTCTGTTACGGCACGCGGCCCACAGGCAGCGCGCTTGGCTTCATCGGTTGCTATGGCTTGGGGCAGATGCTTGATGTGTCGCTCAACCCGTTTCAGGACCTGACGGGCACGGTGAATGCCGGCCATGTTACTGGTGCTGGCAGTAGACGGGTTGAGTGGGTGAACTTGGGGTGACAGGCAGCAATCGGCCAGAAGCAGCCGTTCGTTTTAGGAATCAGGAGCCCGTCGCCTGGACGCAGCTGGACGTTCAGCAAATTTCCTGACGTTAAGCTCACAGCCCCAAATCTCCGCTCAACGTATGAACTTATGGACGTCAGTATTCCCGAAGGTCTTTGAATCTCTCAGACGAGCGATCTCAAGAAGTGATGTGCCGTTGGTAATTAAGATAGATATCAGCCGAGACCGAATTGACGAAGAATGGTGAGCCAGGATCACTGGAACAGATTTCTCGCGGAGTCAGTTTGATTTCGCTGTGGCTGCCTGCCTCTCCGCTGTAGGTGTTACGTTTCCTTGGCGCGGATAGTCGCCCAGTGAGGGAAATGCTCCCTCGCTTCACGCGCGGCAGCCCATATCGAGTGAAGATTCCTAGTCTACGTTTTTAGGTCAAACTTTAAGGACCAATCGAGCGAATGCTCAATGCTACTAGACAGAGTGATAGCAAATAAATATTGTGTGAAAAAATGTAAATACTTGCTGCTTTTATGGGCAATAAAAATTTTAAGCATAGAGGATTGACGACTCAATGAGTGCTGGCCGCCAAAAGTACAAGATAAATACATCCAAGCAGTTTGTCAGGGCAATCCACAGCCATTCAAAGTCAGGAAAAAAACAGGCTCCTTCGCTCCGACATGGCCTGAGCATTGCTCGGACCCTTACAGACAGCTCTCTCTTTCCAAAAATTATAGAGGAAATTAAAGGAACACCTCTTTATTTAAAGTTAATAGCACCAACCCAGTTCCCTCAAGCCATATCCGAAATGAAAAAAGGCATATATGCGATGTATATGCTTGAAGATTTGGACGAACTGATATGGACATCAGCTGTGCTTTCAATTTTTAAAGAAAAACTCTGCGAATTCATGGCAGCAAAGAAAGAGTTCGAGGAGCTGTTTTTAAAAAGCGCGTTTGAAGGCGCACTAGAAAGCTTGGTAAAAATAGAAGAAGCCTTTGGACAGTCCATTTGGCTGTTAAAGAACAAAATTTGCGTACTACAGTTACTTTACGGATTGAAGGAGCAAAAAGACTATCTTGAAAATCTATTGAGCACAGATTTCTTCACTGTGCACGGGGCTCTCATTTCTTATCATGTGAGTCTAAGAAGCGAGGAGAGTGTAACTTCCGCTGAGATAGATAGTGAACTAGAGGAATTTCCTGGAGAAGTTGCCAGTTACTTTAGATATCACCTTATGCCTGCAAGCTTAGATAAAATAGAAAGTACCGCAGTGGTTCAATGCGTTGAAGAGACTCAACCGCTAGTCGATAGATTGATGGCGCATATTGCCATGTTGCAAACTTATGTCGCCATACATGGGTTAAACAATCGTAAAATTGGAGAGGTACTCGAGCTCTCGTCTTGGATACCAGATACAGCCATTCAAAATTTAGTCGAAATCAGCTCTGACACTCCTATTAAACCTGAGACTACAGAGCTAAAAGCCTATGAGCATTATGCTCTAGGGGAGTATGGCTTATACTTCAACCACAAACCAGAAATGATAGAGTTGATTGCTTACAATAAGACATATGAAAATAGAGCCGATAACTCTGAAGCCCTGAGCTTCTTCGGAGAAGCCGCTGAGCTGATGGCAAAAATGATTTCTTATTCCAGTGATGTGATAAAAACTCGAAGTCGGCTTGGCAAAATCGCAATGTTATCCCCTTCATTACCTCTATCCCTTAATATTTCAAATTTTCTATCTGAAGCTCATAGCTCAAAATTTGACGGTGTCGCAAGTGTTAAATCCCGCCTAGCGCTAATAAACGCGTCCCTAGCAAACCCAAGAAACTGGAGCATGTATAAAGAGCTAAACAATAATTTTAGCGTAGATCTTACTGACATTCAGAAAGAGTACAACTGTGTAAAGTTATTCGGATGCATGGATTTGAACCTTGAAGACGGCTCATCCGCCATTTCGAGTTTAGATATACCGAGATACAGGCGTGACGTTTATATTGGACACTTGGCTTTTAGACAAGAAATATATTCTGAGGCGGAGCGTAACTATCGTAAAGCGCTAGAGTCTGCCATGTCTTTCCCTAAAGACCGAGTGAAGTCATATCTCTTCGGCTCTGTGTTTTCTCAGGCTAAAATAGAAGAAGCCGTTAAGTTGGTGGTTAGCCACTGTGTTGAAAATAAAAATGTAGCGCATTTGTATCCTCTTGCCGAGCTTTCAAGTGCAGCATTGCAAATTAAAACGCTTCGCTCGAATATCCATACCGCAATACTGATACACCTTACTGCCAGGAACGTTCACTCCAAGTGGGAAAGAAAACTTTCAGACATATGTGAGAATGTGCTTTTTCAGGCCGATGTAAATAAGCCCTCCGAGTTAGCGGGAAAGCACTTTCAATACGAACCAAGAATGCTTATCTACTTTCTTAGACATGTCTGTGTTTCTAGGATATTAGATGACAGCAGTGCTTATAACTCCGTAGAAGAGATTGAAGAGGAGCGTATTGCTATTTGCCAGTGGCTGACGGAACTAGAGCCATCCAACAAATCGATTTATGCCTCCGAAATCAAAGACATCACCAGAAACGAAAACATTGCAACTATTTGGCATCAATTTCAATCAAGTAAAGTGTATGTTGATGAGGATGGTCTACGTAACTATTTAGCCCCTTCTTTCAAGGAAACATTTCGGCGCTATTTGATTTTGAGGGACTCTCCATCTCTCAACACGCAGGCGGAAAAACTTGCGAAAGCCCTGGAAAAAATGCTGAAGGATGTTAATTCAGGATTTAAAAATATTAAATTACCTGCATCAGAAGCTGAATCACTTTTTAATACAATGATCTATCAGTTTCTGAATGCTTTCGCTGCGCACCCGGCTTATGGTTTAGATACTCATCTATCAACCGCAGTAAGGCATGGGGTATTTGAAGGTCATATACGAACTGCATTGACTAATGTGATCAGTCCAAAAATTGAATCTGGATACACTCTATCACCGTCACTTCGTCATAAAATGTCATGCCATAGCGAATCTGTAGACCTTGTGCAAGTGGCATTCACGAGATTCACTCGAAAAGTTGAGTCACTAATAGAAAAGTATTTAGCTGATTATTTTCGTATTGATTCAGACATAACACCTTCCGGCCTTTTCAGCTTCATGTTACCGGACAATATTAGATCCGAAGCCATGGAGAGAATGAACAACATCTCAGATTATGACGACTTTATAAGCGAGTTCTTTTCAATCGCATGGCTACTGACAGATAGTTCAACAAAAGTTCTCAAACAGCACCTCGCTGATGTATTAGCCAAGCAGATATACCAGGGATTTGATGCAATATTAGAGGGCTTAAGACCAGCACTCGGTGACAATGCATTTGCTGTCGTTGAAAAAGAAGTGGTTGATGCGCGCTTGCGCTTTCAGAAGACTCTAGAAGATATTTCAGGTTGGTTCAACAGGCCGCAAACATCACATCCAGATGAGATAGACATGGATATGGTGGTAGCTGTAGCTCTTAAGCAAATAGCGAACTGCTATACAAATGACAAGCTAATTCCCTCTGTCGACTATCTGGAAAACAAAAAAGTATGTGGGAGCTTATTGTCGGGCTTGGTTGAGACGCTATTTATACTTCTTCAGAATATTATTATTCATGGTGGCGTTGAGAAAGATTTGAAAGGGGTGAAATTGGCTTTCGGGTTTACAAATAACACCCTTTCCATCACCGTGGAAAACCCTGTTGGTCTCTCCGTAGATTTGGAAAATCTCAAAGTCAATATCGCTGAATCCTTGGAACGCTACCGAACAGGTGCTGGTTTGACTAAGGCAGGTACTGAGGGCGGTTCTGGCTTGTCAAAGATCTGGCGAATTATGGAGTTCGACATAAAGAAGCCAAATACTTTAAAAATCCAAGAGCAAGACCGTGTTTTTACCGCGCAAATTATCATTGAGAATATTGACTTTATATGAATATTTATATTGTCGAAGATGATCTGCTAAAGCTAGGGAAAATTGAAAGCTATCTATCAATTATTCTTCCTCAAGCCAAACTGAGAAATTTTGGAAGTTTCAATAGCGGTTTAAGAGCTTGCGAATTAAAGGTGCCCGACTTAGTTATACTTGACATGGCCTTGCCAACATTTGACCGCCAACCTAATAGAAGAGAAGGTCGGCTGCGGCCATTGGGTGGATATGACCTTCTTAGAAAGTTAGCCTTGAAAGAGCTAGCAACGAAAGTGATCGTAATCACACAACTGACCGAGTTCGGGGACGGCATTGAAGAGATGTCTTTTGGTGAAATATCTCAAACATGCCTAAGCGAGTTCCCAAATATATTTTTAGGAAGTGTTTATTTTGGTCAAGCCAGTCTCGACTGGCAAAGCAAACTGCACGATTTAATTAAGAGATTACAAGGGGAATTTGCGTGAAAGTTCTTATTGTTGAAGATGAGCAGGAAAAGCGGCGACTTATCAGTCAAGCAGTTAATAGCGCAGAGGGCATGATTGAGTCAAATATTGATTTTGCTCATGACTTGAATGCTGCAAAAAGATATTTGCAAGCCAACAAGTACCAATTAGTAATATTAGACGTAAACATCCCTATAAACTCTATATCAGGGCCAACTGTTGGCATGGGTTTGGAGCTACTCGATCATATAAAGAACAATGAAAGAGTGATCAAACCAACCTATATAATTGGAATGAGTGCTTACAGTGATGGTGTGCGAGCTGCTGCAGAAGAGTTCAATTTCCCGCTTTGGCGTTTTCTTGACTTTTCTTATGATGAGCTGGGATGGCAGGCCACCATCAAAGGTGCTGTTGAGTATCTAAATGAAAATAACAAGCCTCCGTTTACTGCGGATGGTAAAAACTATCATGTCGATCTATGTATTTACGTGGCACTCGAGGAAGAATTAAACAGCCTTAGAAATTTGCCTGTGACGTGGGAAGAAATAAAAGTTGCGCATGACGACGCAAGGTATTATCGAAGTAAATTTCAGCGCGGCGATAAGGAATTAGATGTTGTAATTACAGCCTCACCTGAAATGGGAATGCCTGTAGCTGCTGTTTTTGCAGCCAAGCTAATTCATACTTTTCGTCCAAAATATCTGGGCATTACTGGGATATGCGCGGGTGTCCACAGTAAAACCAAGATGGGTGATATTTTGGTAGCAGATCCGTGTTTCGATCTTGGAAGCGGGAAATGGACCGCGGACAAGGAGTCTGGGGAGCTGAAGTTCCTACCAGCACTCTACCAGAGACGGCTGGATGATACTCTTAGGGCGCAAATTAGAGCCTTAGCTGACAAAACCGAAGTTCTTGATAAACTTTGGAAAGGTTTCCATTACTCCAAGCCCGTTGAGCCCCCCTCTGTCTTGGTTGGTGCGATGGGAAGTGGTAGCTCTGTTCTGCAGGCACTTCAAATGATGGAACAGGCTAAAGAGCGTCATAAAAATCTTATCGGAATCGAAATGGAGAGCTACTCGGTATTTACCGCGTGTGAGTTTTCTAATGCCCCCAAACCTCGCTGCTTTTCTATGAAATCCGTATGCGATTTTGGTGACTCTAAAAAAGCAGACGACTTCCATGACTACGCAGCATATGTAAGTGCAAATTTTCTTTATGAGTTTGCTCTTGAATGTCTCGTTTCTAGGCATGAGCCTGCATAGGCTAGGCATAAGTTAGTGGAGGGGCAAGGTTGCCTCGTGTGCGGGGGCTAAACCGCGCGCACGCGAAGCAGCTGCCGTATGCCCCTGCTGCTAATTTGCGTTGGATGTATAAGGGCGCTTCAGGGTGTTGCCTCAAGATCCTGCATGAGAGCTGTAGGCAGCTGTTCAATAACGCCCCTGCTTAGAAGTAACCCACAGCAATAATAAGGCTACGACTCTCCATCATCGCATCCCTGACCTCCTTGATTTTAGGTGCCGGAAGAATCGCATAAGAGTCTCTTCAATAGTACGTCAGGCACACGACAGGAGTAATGGGAGGATCTATTTAGTGGCAGACTGACCTCTCTAAGTCATAGCAGCTCCCAAATATTCCGGCCACGCCCCCTCCTTTCAGCGTAAAATCGCCACACCCCACACCTGAGGTTTCCGCTCAGACGAATGGGGTCGAACAAGGACTCACCAACATGGACCGTTTACCCAGCATCCTCCCCGCCTTGGCGCTCTGCCTGTTGCCTCTCGCGCATGCCGATACGCGCCAGCCACAGCCTTGCGACGCAGCATTGCTGGACTCACTGGCCACCCAGTTGGGACAGCGCGGGTGGACGCCCCCTGGCGGGCGCGGCGACGGGAAATTGGTGGCAGCTGCCTGCAAGCCCTGGCCGGATGATCCGGCGTTATCCGTGGTGACCCTGGCTTACCGTGACGCCGAGGACGCGACACCAGCGGGCGAGCGCAATCTCAACTGGCTGGTGGCGAAGGTGGACACGCAGAGCGGGCAATTGCGCGAACGCCATGACGACTACCTTGGCGAAGATGCCGTGCTGGAAATCGATGCAAACAGTCTTTGGCTGGATACCGCGCGCTATCACCTTGCACCAGGCGTTCGCGCCTTCGGCGTGGTGGTGCGCAGTGTCGCGCGCGGGGCGAGCTGTCCGGATGCCGGCGCCAATGACCTGCTGACGCTGCTGGTGCCGGACGGGCCTCAGCTGAGGCCGGTGTTTGCCACCTATCTGTATTCGTGGACGACGGTAAAGGGCGTGGCCTGCGCACTGGATGGTGATTTCGAGTCGGAGCAGGCTGACCTGACGCTGGGCCTTGGGCCGAAGCAAGCCCATGGCTACGCCGACCTGGTGGTAACCGCTCAAGTTCGTGCAGGCTGGCAGGAGCCGGTGCTACGCAGGGTCAGCACCACCGTTCGCTATGACGGCAAGCGCTATCCGTTCGATCAGTTCTCGATGTTCTGGACAAGAGAGCCGCAGCAGTAACGACGAACAGGCAAGAACAAGTCAGCGCCCCACTGCCGTCTAGACTCCTGAGTCTCAACCCACAGTGGGAGACTCAGGATGACCAGCAAGAACACCATCTGCCTCTGGTACGACCGTGACGCGCTGGAGGCTGCGACCTTCTATGCCAAGACCTTTCCCGATAGCGCCGTGCTGGCCGTCCACCATGCTCCCGGCGATTATCCCTCTGGCCAGCAGGGCGATGTGCTGACGGTGGAGTTCAGTGTGATGGGCATTCCCTGCCTGGGCCTCAACGGCGGCCCGGTGTTCCAGCACAACGAGGCTTTCTCGTTTCAGGTCGCCACCGACGATCAGGCCGAGACGGATCGCCTGTGGCACGCAATCATCAACAACGGCGGCCAGGCCAGTGAATGCGGCTGGTGCAAGGACAAATGGGGCATCTCCTGGCAGATCACTCCGCGCATCCTCAGCGCAGCCATCGCCAACCCCGACCGCGCGGCGGCCAAGCGCGCCTTCGAGGCGATGATGACCATGAGCAAGATCGACATCGCCAGGATCGAGGCGGCGCTCAAGGGCTGATGCCGGAACACGAGGCGTGCCGTCAAAGCGCAGCGAAAGCAGCGACGATGGCATCGATCACTGCCCGAACCCGCGCGGTGTGGCGCACGTCCCGATGGGTGACCAGCCAGATGTCATAGGGCGCGTGTTCACGATCCGCCCATAGCCGCACCAGACCGTCGCGCAGGCCCAGAGGCAGCGGCACCTCGCCAATGCCGATGCCGGCAGCCAGGGCTCGGCGCACCATCAAACTCGAGGTGCAGGTCATGGCGATACGCCCGTGGGTGATCGGCTCGGCGCCAAGCGTGACCTCGCGCCCACTGTCCAGGTAGGGCTGATAGAGCACCAGGTCATGACCGGCGAAGGCGGCGCCCGGCTCGGGTATGCCGCGCGCGGCGACATAGTCCGCCGAGGCAAAGGCGGCGCTGCTCCAACGAGCGAGCCGACGCACGATCAGCTCGGGGTTGTCCGGTTTGAGGTTGCGCACGGCGATGTCCGCCTCGCGCTTGTTGAGGTTGAGCAATTGCGTTGAAGCATGCAGCTTGACCTCGATGCCAGGGTGTTCGAGGCGCAGCGCAGCAATGGCCGGCATGATGAAGTCGACGGCGAAGGAGTCGGTGGTGGTGATGCGCACTTCACCGCTCATGCGCTCGTCCATGCCGAGAATGCGGCGCTGTAGATCGGCTGCCGCCGCCTCCATGTCCTGCGCCGCCTTCATCGCCTGCTCTCCCGCACTGGTCAGGCTGTAGCCGGCTGACGTGCGCAGGAACAGAGTGGCATCGAGGGACTGCTCCAGCGAGGCGAGCCGGCGCCCGACCGTGGCCTGATCCACTGCCAGTACGCGAGCCGCACCGCGCAAGGTCTGTTCACGGCACAGGGCAAGAAATACGCGGGCGTCGTCCCAGTTCATCGCAGGCTCTCTCTGATGCATTTTTGCATTGGTGAACGTTAATAACGCTGCGTTATTTCTTCAGTCAAGCCTACTATGATCGTGCCATCTCATTCGATGGCGTCCGCCGGACGCTCAGGGGACGATCATGAACAGCCACACACAGGGCTCGCTGTGGATGCCGATCTGGGCTGGCCTGTGCGCCAGCCTGGTGGGCATCGGCCTGGCCCGCTTCGCCTACACCCCGTTGATCCCATCGCTGATCGAGGCGCAGTGGTTTTCTGCCTCGGCAGTGGTCTACCTGGGCGCCGCCAACCTGGCCGGCTATCTCGTCGGTGCGCTGATCGGCCGGCCGCTGGCCGCGCGTTACTCAAGCGCCGGCGTATTGCGGGCGATGATGCTACTGGTCAGCCTGGCGTTTCTCGCCTGCGCCTGGCCGCTGTCGGTGGCCTGGTTCTTCTCCTGGCGTTTGCTCTCGGGCATCGCCGGTGGCGTGATCATGGTGCTGGCCGCCAGCAGCATCCTGCCGCATGTCGCAGCAGGTCGACGTGGGCTGGCCAGCGGCGCGATCTTCCTCGGTCTGGGCCTGGGCATCGCCGGCTCCGGCACACTGGTGCCGGTATTGCTGGCTCAAGGCCTGGCAATCACCTGGATCGGCCTGGCCGTTGTCGCCCTGCTGCTGACGTTGAGCAGTTGGCGCGGCTGGCCAGACGACCTCGCCCATGCTCCACAACCCGCCGCCCCGCATGCGCCAGCGCAGAGCGCAGGTGGAGTGCGTTTGCTGTTCGCGCAGTACGCGCTGATGGCGACCAGCCTGGTGGCGCCGATGATGTTTCTGGTTGACTACATCAGTCGTGGCCTGGGCGCAGGGAGCCACAGCAGTGCGTTGATCTGGACGCTGTATGGCGTCGGTGCCATCGTCGGCCCGGTGGTATACGGCTACCTGGCCGACCACCTGGGTGCCCGCGCCGCGATACGCCTGGTCCTGCTGATACAGGCCATGGCCCTTGCCGTACTGGTGGAAAGTCGTGACCTGCATGTGCTTGGCGCCGCCGTGCTGGTGATCGGCTCCTTCCCACCCGGCATCGTGCCGCTGGCGTTGGCGCGCGTGCATCAACTGGTGGAGGGCCATGCCCGCCAGAACGCCACCTGGAGCCGCGCTACCATCTCCTTCGCCACCTTCCAGGCGCTGGCCGGCTATGCCTATTCGGCGCTGTTCTCCGCCAGTCAGGAGGACTATCGCCTGCTGTTCACGGTCGCGATTGGCGCAGTGCTGCTGGCCTTGCTGCTAGAACTACCGGCACTGCTGGGCAGCCGCAATGCAACACGTCAGCGGGCCGGGATGAGTGGTTAGCGACTGGCCCTGAGCGATACAGGGCCGAGAGAGCAAACGAGGGGCGCTCAGCGTGAGGCGTTTTTCTTCTGCAGGATCAGCGACGCTTCGTTATAGGCACTCTGGAAGGCGTCGCTGCCGATCCAGGCGATCGCGGCGTCTTCGTCCTCATCGTGGAAGATGCCACGGTAGACGATCAGCAGGCCCATCATGAAATCGGTCGCAGCCTCTTCCGACTCCTCGGCGACCACCAGTTCCAGCACCGGGTATTGCAGGAATATCAGGCACAGAGCGAGCAGGCTGATGCCCTCGCCGGCTTTCATCGCCTGGAACAGGTCATCGAAGTGCGCGGGGTCGAAGCCGTTTTCCTCGATGTCCTTGAAATCGAAGGTACTCAGGTCGAGCTCGACATCATCGAACGGCTCATTGATCAGCGGGTTGGCGAGAATCGGGTGGACGACATTGGCCTGCGCCTTGGGCTTGCCCATGCGGTTCTGCTTGGCCTTGGTCTTGGCCCGTTGGGCGCGCTTCTTCTGTTTGTCTGGGGAGGCCATGGGGCGTTCCTCGTTCGGTACAGCCATGTGCATGGCGCGGAAAGTTCAGGCGCCATTGTATTCAGTCTTGGTCATGGCCTGCGGCTGAATTTGCAGACGCAGAGTCATGCATTGAAGAACGGGCTTGCTTCTTCGACTTCCACCTGTTTTCTTCGGGATGCATGGATGACGAGAGCCTGACCATGACGGACCGCGAACAACTTCATCGGGATGGCTATGCGTTGCTACGCCAGGCGGTTCCTGTAGGGTGGCTGGATCGGTTGTGCAGCGTGTTCGATGCAGGCATCACCCCCTCGGATCAGTGGCCGGTACCGCGCGGCGCCGATTGGCATCACTCACTGCTGGATGACGATGCCATGATTCAGGCCGTGTGCCGCCTGCCGCAACTGCTGGCAGTGGTCGGCGAGTTGATCGGCGAACGTTTCTTCCTCGCTCAGGTGGAGGGCCGCGAGCCACTGGCTGGAGGCGGTCATCAGCGCCTGCATCGCGATCTGTCGGCGCAGCGCCCCGGCGATATCGCCAACGCCATGGTCTACTTCTATGACTATGGCCCGGGCAACGGCGCCACCCGCATCGTCCCGAACAGCCATCGCCCACAACCGGGCGAACCACCAATTGATTTCAACGACGAGTCCCGCTCAGCGCAGCTTGCGGGTGCGGCCGGCGATATCCTGGTGTTCGATGTGGACCTGGTGCACGCCGGCAGCCTGAACCGGCTCGGCATGCGGCGCCGCTCGATCCTGATCAGCTACTTCGCCGAACCACTGTACGTGTCCTATCTGCAGACACGCAGCCTACGGGGGATTCGCATGGACGCGAGCGAGCGCTTCGAACCTGCGGATTTTGCCTTGAGGCAGGTGTGAGCAAAGCGATTACCCGTGTCAGCAGGCAACACTGGCGTCTCTCGCCGGCGGCAAACCGAATAGCCGACGATACTCCCGGCTGAACTGCGACACACTTTCGTAACCCACCGCGAACGCCGCACTGCTGGCGGTGGCGCCCTCCCCTGTCATCAAACGACGCGCCTCGATCAAGCGCAGCTGCTTTTGAAATTGCAGCGGCGTCAGCGACGTCTGCTTGCGAAAGTGCTGATGAAAGGATGAGGTGCTCATGCCCGCCACGGACGCCAGGTGCTCCACCGGCAGCGGCCGGGTGAACTCGGTGCGCAGCACCTTCACTGCCCGCGCGATGCGTTGCGCATGGCCGTCCGGCCAGCCCAGGCGGCTAATTGCCGAGCCGTGACGCCCGGCCAACAACCAATAGTGCAGTTCACGCACCAGCGAGGCATGCAGTACCGCTGCCGAAGCCGGGCGTTCCAGTAGACGCATCAGGCGCAGCGCAGCTTCGGCTACTTCGCTGTCGGTCGGCTCGATCTTTATCGGCGCCTCGTCCGCAATCGGAGTCGCCTTCATCTCCTCCATCAACTCGGTGAGCAGTGCAGGATCGAGGTCGATCACCAGCGAGATGTACGGGACATCGGGACTCGCTTCGATGATCTGACTGACTGTCGGTACATCGGCCGTGATCAACAACGAATCACCCGCGCTGAAGGTGAACGTGCGAGCCCCCATCATGACCTGCTTGCCGCCCTGCAGCACCAGGCAGGCAAGCGGCCGGGTAATCGCGTAATCCAGCCCGCTGGGCTGAAGCGTACGGATGATGGTCAGGCCTGGAATGGGCGTTTGGGCAAGGCCATTGGCATCGGCATGTTGATCCAGATAGCCGCGAACGACCTCCAGCAGCGTTGTGCTCATCAGTGGTTCCTGAGGCGGGTCATGGGCACGTTATTCACCCTTGGAGAAATAGGCAAAAAGCGTCGAGGTTTCGGTAAGGACGGGGTTACCCCACGGCTCACACAATGAAAGCCCCTTCACCAAACAGAGGTTTTTACCATGACCAAGATCGCCATCGTAACTGGCTCCAGCCGTGGCCTCGGCCGTAATACCGCCCTGAATATCGCTCGCCAGGGTAGCGATGTCGTCGTCACCTATCACAGCCAGGCCGATGCCGCGCTGGCCGTGGTCGCCGAAGTCGAAGCACTGGGGCGCAAAGCCGTCGCGCTGCAACTCGATGCCGGCAATGTCACCACCTTCCCTGCCTTCGTGGAGCGACTGCGCCAGGCGCTACGCGACACCTGGCAGCGCGACAGTTTCGATCATCTGGTCAACAACGCCGGGCACGGGGACATGGCTTCGATTGCCGAGACGTCCGAGGCGCAGTTCGACGCACTGGTGAACGTACACTTCAAAGGGGTGTTCTTCCTCACCCAGGCACTGCTGCCGCTGATGGCCGATGGCGCTCGTATCGTCAATATCTCTTCTGGGCTGACACGCATCGCCTACCCGGGCTTTGCGGCCTACTCGGCCGTCAAGGGGGCGGTAGAGGTGCTGAGCGTCTACCTGGCCAAGGAGCTGGGCAGCCGGGGTATCGCAGTCAATACCGTGGCACCCGGCGCGATAGAGACGGACTTTCTCGGCGGCGCCGTACGCGACATGCCGGACCTGAACAAGGTGTTCGCGGACATGACGGCGCTTGGCCGGGTGGGCGTGCCGGACGATATCGGCCCGATGATCGCCAGCCTGCTCGATGAGGAGAATCGCTGGGTCAACGCTCAACGCATCGAGGTATCCGGCGGTCAGACGATCTAAGCGTTGAACGGCACGAAGACGAAACTCATGCAGGCGTGGACAGCCGCGCCTGCATGGCTCCGACCTCTGCGCAGACAGGGCTGCGCCAACAGATGGCGCAGACACATGGCCTGAACTGAAGGTTAAAGTTAGGCTTAACCTGATCACCTGTCGCAGAGAACAGCACGGACATGAAAATCGGCGAACTGGCGCAGCGCACCGGCCTTGCAGCCTCGCGCATCCGCTTCTACGAAAGCATCGGCCTGCTCAAGCTGGTGGAGCGCCAGGCCAACGGCTATCGCAGCTACCCGGAACAAGCCGTGATGGTGCTCAACCTTATCACCACGGCCCAGCAAGCCGGCTTCAGCCTGGACGAGTTGCGCACGCTGCTGCCGCAGGATCTGACGCAATGGCAACACGGCAAGCTGCTCGACACCCTGCAAGCAAAAGTGAAAGACATCGAGGCACTGGAACAGCGCCTGGCCCAGAGCAAGACGCACCTGCTGGCTCTGATCGACGAAATTGAAAGCAAACCGGACGACCTCGACTGCGCCGCCAACGCCAAACGAGTGCTGTCGAAGATGAACCTGGGCGAGCCGAGCGAGACACCCAAGCGCGCCGGCAAGAACAGCAAGCGCGCACAAGGGGTCACTTCGTAGGGCGCGCCACGCGCACCGCCGAAAGGCCGGTACGCTGCGTCAGCCTGCACCAGGTTTATCGCACCCTGACCACCACCTTGCCCTTCGCTCGACCACTGTCGACATAGGCCAACGCCTCGTCGGTGGCCTCGAACGGGAAGACCTTGTCGACCACCGGACGAATCACGCCGCTGTCGATCAACTCAGCCAACCTGGCCAACTGCTCGCCACTGCCGCGCATGAACAGAAAGGCATAGCTGACCCGGCGCTGTGCAGCCCGCTTGCGAATCTTGCGACTGAGCAGCCCCACGATCAGTTGCAGCAGCTTGGGCATGCCGGCGCTCCTGGCGAACGCGGGGTCAGGCGGGCCGGACAGCGTGATCAGCTGGCCACCGGGCCTGAGCACACTCACGGACTGTGCCAGTTCCTCGTCGCCCAGGCTGTGCAGCACCAGGTCGTAGTCACGCAGCGTCTTGGCGAAATCGTCCTTCTTGTAGTCGATGACGAGATCCGCACCGAGGCTTTTCACCAGCGCGACATTGGCGCTGCTGGTGGTAGCCGCGACATATGCGCCCAGGTGCTTGGCCAGCTGGATCGCCAGCGTGCCGACACCGCCAGAGCCAGCATGGATGAAGACTTTCTGCCCTTTGCGCAGTTGGCCCTTCTCCACCAGCGCCTGCCATGCGGTCAGGCCGACCAGGGGGATCGAGGCGGCCTCCTCCATGCTCAAACTGGCCGGTTTCAAGGCGAGGTTGGATTCAGCCACTGCGATGAACTCGGCGAAGGTGCCGATGCGACGGGTATCTGTGCGGGCATAGACCTCATCACCCGGCTTGAAGCCCTGCACCTTGGCGCCAACCTGCGTCACCACCCCGGCCAGATCGTTGCCCAGTACTAATGGCAGGCGCAGCGGCAGGATCCGCTTGAGCGCACCGCTGCGAATTTTCAGGTCCAGCGGATTGATGCTGGCTGCGTGAATCTGCACCAGCACGTCCTGCTCGCCCAGAGTCGGCTCCGGCACGTCGACCAGTCGCACGGGCTCCTGCTTTGAATATCGTTCGATGACAAAGGCTTTCATTGAAATCACCTGGGTTCATTGCGTGAACGGTGGCGCAGAACAACGCCACCGAATGATCGGACGCGGCCGAGCTCAGCGAATCCCCTGAGCCCTGAGCGCAGCCGGCACGAACTCCGACTTGCTCGCCTTGAAACCGAAGGTGATGGGCTGCGCGCTGTTGTAGGTCAGGCCGAACACCAGATAGCGACCGTTGCTGAAGTCGTAGATGGCCTCCCCCGCGTACCAGGGCGTGTCGGCGTAGTCGTACTGCACGTGGAAGCCTTCGGAGAATCGCCACAGCACACCACGGCTGTCGTAGTGCTCGGCCAGGGCGATCTGCCAGGTGTCCTCATCGACATAGAACACGCGCTTGGCGTAGATATGGCGCGTGCCCGGCTTGAGGGTGCCGACCACCTTCCACACGCGGTGCTTCTCGTAGCGCAGGTAGTTCGGATTGAGGTGACCCTTCTCGATCAGTTTGGCCGAGGTCAACTCACGACTGGTCAGACGGTAGTTGTTGTAGGGGATGTAGATTTCCTGCTTGCCTTCGAGCTTCCAGTCGTAGCGATCCGGCGAGCCGGTGTACATGTCGTAGTTGTCGGAGGTACGCAGGCCATCGGCAGCGGTGCCGGGGCCGTCATAGGCGACCTGCGGGGCTCGCCGCACACGACGCTGTCCGGCGTTGTAGAGCCAGGCCAGGCGCGGTTCCTTGACCTGATCAATGGTTTCCTGGACCAGCAGGATATTGCCTGCCAGGCGCGCCGGCGCGGTCACCTTCTGTGTCGAGAAGATCATGATGTTGGCGTCGCTGAGCGGGTCGAAACCGTTGAGGTTTTCCGGCCAGGCCGCGCGGTCTTCGAGCTGGACTTCACTGAAGGAACCGCTCGGCTGAGTGATTACCTGAGTATGGGTGCGCAGCAGGCTTCCGCCACGATAGCGCATGAAGTGATTCCACAGTACCTCCACCCCGCTCTTGGGATGGATGAAGGGGTAATAGCCCTGATAATCGAGCACGCCATTGCCGCCGGGCACCAACCTGGCCGTATCCGCATTCTTTTACGCAGCCGCGTAAACGTGCTCGGGATACTTGGCGGTGCGCCGGGTCTCGTAGACGTCCAGGCGATAGCCCTCCGGATTGCGGCGCAGCTGTTCGATCTGCCCCGGGGTGAGGTTGTCCCGGTAGGTCTCGAGGTTGCTGGCGTCGATGGAGAACTTCACCGGGTCATCGGCGAACGGATCGACGAACTGCTTGCCGATATCGCTCCAGGTCACGCCGCGGTTGAAGCCACCGGTCCAGGCCGGAATGGAACCGTCGGCATTAGCGCCTGCCTCAGCGCCCAGCGGCGTGAACGTGTCTGCTAACGCGAGGTTGGCAGTGACAGCCATGGTGGCCAACAACATCGATGTCACGATGTGCTTAGTCATGAGCCTGCCCTGCCTGCGCCAGTTTGTTCTCGACCAGATCCAACCCCCGGCGAGCCTGGCTGGAACCCAGCGCTTGCGCCTGAAGGAACCAGCTGTGGGCGTATTCCAGCGCTGCCACAGCCTGGCTTTCCTCACTGGCGCGAGCCAAGTAGCAATTGCCTACAGCGACCGCGAGATCCGCCGTGATCAGGCGGTCTTCCAGTTCATTGGTGACGCAGTTGCCGTGGGGTTCGGCCTGCACAGTAGCGACGACGAAAAAAGCCGTCGCAGTCAGAAGCTGCTTGATCATGGGATAGACCTCGGTAGGACACTCGATGACAGGTTCTATTACAGAACCATGCAGTGAGAAATTAGGTGCTATCATGAAACCTGTCAACCGCTTTATTGTCGGCAGCTGCGAACTGCCCCTAACCGGAGACCCCTACGTGGAACGAGTTACCTTCGAGGATCGCAACTGTTCGGTGGCCCGCTCGGTGGATGTCCTGGGCGACTGGTGGAACCTGCTGATCATCCGCGAGCTGCTCTGGGGCGCGACCAAGTTCGATGAATTCCAGCGCAACCTGGAGATTTCCAAGGGCATCCTGTCCAAGCGCCTGAAGCTGCTGCAGGACTACGGCATCGTGGTGAAACACGCCGTTGGCAGCGGCACCGAATACGCCTTGACCGAGAAAGGCCGAGCGCTGCACGTGATCATCATCGCCATGCTGCAGTGGGGAGATACGTGGAACCCGCTGGCCGAGGGCGCGCCGCTGATCCCCGTCAACCGCAAGACCGGAGCGCCGCTGGCCCCGGTACAACTGGCCGATATCAACGGCGAGCCACTCGAACTGAAAGACCTCGGCCTGGTCGTCGGCCCAGGTGCGGATGAGACGACACGTGAGCGCCTGGACAAGCTGCGCCAGGCCGCTCAGCAGAAGGCAGCGGCCAGCCGCTGATCAGCTCAACCCCGGTGCGATCATCTGCACACGAGCGCTCCACTCGGAAAAGCGCAGGCTGACGAAAGCCAGCAACAGAAACAGCAGAGAGGCGATCTGATGCAGCAATAGGGCTCTGCATGAAGCCCCCAGAGATGCACAAAAACGCCCGACCTGGTGATGAGGTCGGGCGCCGGGTCAGGCAACGGGGATGGGGTTGTCGATGATCGACTGGTTGAACTGGTTCACCAGCGCGTGCTCGTTCGGCCCGACATTGGCGCGCAGAGCCGTGATGCCGTCGACGATTACCTCGGTGGTCGCTGTCTCCAGCTTGGCCAGGGTCTCGGCGATGAAGGCATCCAGCGGCATGGCGCGCGGGTCGCCACTCTTGTGGATCAGATCGGTGTCGACCCATGGCGGCGCGATCTCCAGCACCTTGACGCTGGTGTCACGTAGCATGAAGCGCTGCGACAGGCTGTAGGAATGGATGGCCGCCTTGGTCGCCGAGTACAGCGCGGTGACCGCAATCGGGATGAACGCCAGCACCGAGCTGTTGTTGATGACGGTGGCATCCGGCTGGCGCTTGAGGTGCTCGACGAAGGCCGCGCTGACCCGCACCGGGCCGAGCAGGTTGGTGGTCACCAAGCCGACTGCCTTCGCGTCGTCGAGGTCGCCCGAGGCGGCATCGTCGAACGGCATGATGCCGGCGTTGTTGATCACCACGTTGAGATCCGGGTGACGCTCGATCACCTGCTGCGCCACCTGCTTGATCTGCTGCGCATCGTTGATATCCAGCACCACGGTGTCGATGCCTGGGTTGGCGCGGGCGATCTCGTCGAGCAGCGCCTGGCGGCGGCCGGCGATGATCACCTTGTTGCCGCGTTGATGGAAGGCTTCGGCCAGGCCGCGACCGATGCCCGAGGTGCCGCCAGTGATGAAGATGGTATTGCCGCTGAGTTTCATGGTGCTGCTCCTGTCATGAGGGGTCGATCAACACTGGGCGCTGTAGCGCGGCGCAGGCTGGTTGGTGGAAAGCTGGTTGAACATGGCCTTGCGCGCCGCCTCGTAGGTCTGCCATTGGCTGGCGTCGTGCAGCGAGGGAATGGAGATCAGTTCGCCGTTATCGAAGTCGATCAGCGCGGCGTCGACCAGAGCACTGGCCGGCATCACAATGGCCGGGTCGAGGTGTTCCAGCGGCAGGCCGCCGTTGTCCCAGAACTCGGTGGCGGTGGCGCCCGGCAGTACTGCCTGGATGCGCACGCCCTTGTCGGCCAGCTCGTGGTGCAGCGACTGGCTGAAGGCGGTGACGAAGGCCTTGCTGCCGCCGTACACGCCGTTGAGCACTTCTGGGGCGATGCTGACGATGGACGAGATGTTGATGATGGCGCCGTTGCCGCGCTCGACGAAGCCGGGGATAGCCGCGTAGCTCAGGCGCATCAGCGCGGTCACGTTGAGGTCGATCATCCGCGTCATCAGGCCGACATCGCTATCGAGCAGCGGCGTGTGGGTGCCGATGCCGGCGTTGTTGACCAGCAGGGTGATGCTCGCGTCCTGCTTGAGTTTGGCCTCGACGGTGGCCAGGCTGGCGGCGTCGCCCAGGTCGGCCTGCAGCACCTCGACCACGCGCTGGGTGTCGTCGGTGATGCGGCGAGCAAGGTCGTTGAGGCGTTCACGGTTGCGGGCGACCAGTATCAGGTCGTAGCCGCGCTGGGCCAGGCGCTCGGCATACAGGGCGCCGATACCCGAGGATGCGCCAGTGACCAGTGCGGTGCCTTTCGATGCGGTGTTCATGGTGTGTCTCCAAGTACGGTGGGCTTGGGACACATGATGGCGAGGATGGGCAAAGACCTAAATGACGTATACAGTCATGTTTTAGGACACGCCTGATACGAGACCCACCATGCACAGAATCGGCTACCTGCTCTCCGACGACTTCCAGGTGCTGTCGCTGGCCACCCAGACCGTCTTCGAGTACGCCAACGTCGTTGCCGAGACGCCCTTCTATTCCATCGAATTCTTCTCCGTGGCGGGCGGCATCGTGCGCTCGTCCCTGGGCTTGGGTATCGAAACCCGCGCGCTGAACAACCCCAGCCTGGCCGACACCTGGATGATCGCCGGGGTCAACAAGCCGTTGGAAACGCCACCGAGTGAGGCCGCCCTGACTTTCGTGCTCCAGGCCGGACAGCAGGCACGCCGCGTCGCCGGCATCTGCACCGGCGGGTTCGTGCTGGCCCAGGCCGGCCTGCTCGATGGCCGCCGCGCGACCACCCACTGGGCCTACGGCGCCGCCCTGCAAAGGCTGTATCCGCAGATCAGCGTCGAGGACGATCGCATCTTCATCATCGATGGCAACGTATGGACGTCTGCCGGCATGACCGCTGGCCTGGATCTGGCACTCGGCATGGTGGAAAAGGATCTCGGCCCTGAAGTGGCGCGCTCGGTGGCGCACAAACTGGTTATGCACCAGCGCCGCTCGGGCGGACAGTCGCAACACTCGGAGATGCTCACTCTCGCGCCGAAATCCGACCGTATCCAGAACGCGCTGAACTACGCCCGGCAGAACCTGCACAAGTCGCTTAGCGTCGAGGAACTGGCCGAAGCCGTGCACCTCAGCCCACGCCAGTTCACCCGTGTGTTTACCGCTGAGACCGGGCAATCTCCGGCCAAGGCCATCGAGCGCCTGCGTCTGGAAGCGGCGCGGGTAATGATCGAACAGAGCCGCCATTCGCTGGACGTGATCGCCAAGGAAACCGGCTTTCGCGATCGCCGCCATATGCGCGAGGTGTTCATTCGCGGCTTCGGCATCCCGCCCCAGGCGATACGCCGCGATGTGCGTGGCGTGAAGGCCTGAGCGAAGCACACGAACAGCCATTGACATTAAAGTGAACTTTAAAGTTAAGGTCGCTGCACCTTCAGTCGAGAAAGCGCCCATGAACCTGTTCGATCCCCTTGCCCTGCCCAACGGCTCGACCATTCCCAACCGCATCGCCAAGGCGGCCATGGAAGAGAACATGGCGGATGCCGACCACGCACCGTCCGAGCACCTGATTCGCCTCTACCAGGCCTGGGCCGACGGTGGCGCGGGTCTGCTGATCAGCGGCAACGTGATGGTCGACAGCCGCGCCATGACCGGCCCCGGCGGCGTGGTACTGGACGACGACGCGCAACTGGCCCGCTTCGAGCGTTGGGCACGCGTCGGCCGCGCCAAGGGCGCGCAATTCTGGCTGCAGATCAACCATCCCGGCCGGCAGATGCAAGCCAACCTGGGCCAGCCGACCTGGGCGCCTTCGGCCGTAGCACTGGAGCTGGGCAATCTGTCCAAGCGTTTCGCCACGCCGCAGGAAATGACTCCGGCGGTTATTGAAGAAGTGATCGAACGCTTCGCTCGCACCGCGCAGTTGGGCGAGCAGGCCGGCTTTACCGGGGTGGAAATCCACGCTGCGCATGGCTATCTGCTCAGCCAATTCCTCTCGCCACTAAGCAACCAGCGCAACGATGAATGGGGCGGCACATTGGAAAACCGCGCACGCCTGCTGCTGGAGATCGTCAAGGCAGTGCGTGCAGTGGTGTCGCCGAGCTTCGCCGTGGCGGTCAAGCTCAACTCGGCGGACTTCCAGCGCGGCGGCTTCAGCGCCGAGGACGCGCAGCAGGTGGTACGCCTGCTCGACGGCCTGGGGGTGGATCTGGTCGAGTTGTCCGGCGGTAGCTACGAGGCGCCAGCCATGCAGGGCCAGGCTCGCGACGGCCGCACCTTGGCGCGCGAAGCCTACTTTCTGGAATTCGCCCGTGAGATTCGCGCCGTGGCGAGCATGCCGATCATGGTCACCGGTGGCATCCGCCGTGCACCGGTTGCACAGCAGGTGATGGATAGCGGCATCGAGATGGTCGGCATCGGCACGGCTCTGGCAATCGCCCCGAACCTGCCACGCGACTGGCAGCTCGGCCTTGGCAGTGCCCCTCAGTTGCCGCCAATCACCTGGAATAACAAGGTACTGGCCTCGCTGGCGAACATGGCAGTGGTCAAGTACCAGTTGCACCAGCTTAGCCAGGGCCGGGACTCCCAGCCCGGCGTATCCCCACTGTGGGCACTGGTGACGCAGCAGGTGAAAGACATCTTCCGCACTCGCCAATATCGGCGCTGGATGGCGCGGCGACAGGCGAGCTGAAGGACAACCGAGCAGTACGTCTATTCAGGTTTCTGGCAAACGACCTCGACGTTGATACCGTCGGGGTCGAAGACATAAGCGGCGTAGTAATGATCGTGATAGCGGTGCCTGATGCCAGGTACACCGTTATCACGACCACCTGCCCTCAGCGCCTCGCGATGAAAGGCATCGACCAGTGCTCGCTCGTCGACCTTAAAAGCGATGTGGCTGCCTTTGCCTGGCTCTTCCTTATCGTGAAGCCAGAGGCAAGGGTAGCCATCCACACCGAGCCCATGCCTGGTTCCACCGGTGCGAGTGCGTTCGGGGCCTACGGTGATGATTCTCTTCATACCTAAGGGAGCCAGGGCAAGTTCGTAGAATCGACAGGACGCCGCAGCATCCCTCACGGCGAGTTCGACATGGTCAAGAATGCTCATCGATACGTCCTCCTTCATGGATTTTCTAGCGCCGCTCGATCCCAGCGATCATTTGTGCGCCTCTCTCGATCAATGCCCGTGTTGCCAACTCTTGTAGACGAACTCCAGGCTATAGCCATCCAGATCACGGACATTGGCGGCGTAGTAGCGAGGGTCGTAGTGCAGTCGAGCACCAGGCGCGCCGGCGTCCTTGGCGCCTGCGGCCAACGCGGCAGCGTATGCAGCATCGACAGCATCCCGGCTATCAGCAACGAAACCGACATGCACGGCCCGGTTGTCGACCGCGCCCTCGCGCAGCCAGAAAAACATTCGCCCATCTGCACCGAAGCCCTTGAGATCAGGATGCCCAGACGGGCCGCTCTTACCGTCGTAATCGAGCCGGTTACGGATACCGAGCGGAGCCAGTACCTGTGAGTAGAACCACACCGCGGCATCGACGTCCTTCACCGAAAGAAAAATATGATCGAGCATTTCGCCACTCCGTTCAGATGATGTAACCGCCAGCCACTTCGATGGACTGGCCATTGATCCAAGCGCCGTCGGCTGTCAGCAACATGGCGATAACACGTGCGACCTCCTCAGGTTCGCCGATGCGTCCCAGGGCTGTCTGACCCGCGAGCAAGGCCTCGAACTCTGCGTTCATTCCACCGCCCAATTCAGTACGCACAGGCCCCGGGGAAACGGCGTTGACGCGAATGCGGCGTTCACCGAACTCTTTGGCCATATAGCGCGTGAGCACCTCCAGCCCTGCCTTGAAGGCGGCATAAGGCGCGACGCCTACTGTCGCCACGCGGGTGGTTGCACTGGTGACGTTGACGATGCTTGCCCCCTCCTGCAGCAAAGGCAGCAGGGTTTGCGTCAAGAAAAATGGTCCCTTCAGATGCACGTTCAGCAGGCCGTCGAATTGCGCCTGGGTGACGCTCTCGATAGGGTTGAACAGTCCATAGCCGGCGTTGTTGACCAACCCCACCAGTTCACCTGCTTGAAACTTGCGGGCCAGGACACCCACCACCTCATCGCGAAATGCCTGAAAGCTGTCCATCGCACTGACGTCGAGTTTCAACGCCACAGCGCTGCCACCTTCAGCCTGTATCTGCTCAACAACATCGGCAGCACGCTGTGGGTGTCCGTTGTAAGTCAGGATCACACCCAGGCCGCGACGGGCGCATTCGATTGCCGTGCTGGCACCGATGCCTCGACTTCCACCTGTAATGACGACTGTGTTCATCTCGATAGCTCCCTCGTTTGGATGCGCAAACGATAGGGAACTGGCTCGGATAGCACCCAACCATTACTGGCAGATTCCAGCCTATTTCTGCTTTTGTCTTGTGAATACAATCAAGCCAGGCTCAAATGGCGGCATGAATGATCAGCTCGAAGAACTACGCCAACTTACCGCTCACGCCGAGAATCGACGCACTGATACGGGTATTCCGCGCGTAGCCATGGTTCAGGGCGAAATACCCGAGCACCAGTTGGCAGCGGTCTACGACCCCATGGTCAACCTGATACTGCGCGGCAGCAAGTCGATATCCATTGGCGGCAAGACGCTGCACTACGACCCCGCTACCTATTTTGTGATGTCTGTAGACCTACCCGCTGCGGGGCGCGTACATGCCGATGAATCCGGCGCGCCTTATCTGGCAGTCGCCCTGTCACTCGATGCCAAGGTCATTGCCGACCTGCTGTACGATCTGCCTGATCCTCTCAGGCGAGACCAGGAGCACAAGGCCTTCTCCGTTGCCAAGGTAACCCGCGAATTACTGGACGCCTGGGTGCGCATGCTGCGTCTGATGCAACGTCCAGAAGAAATCGCTGCACTCGCCCCAGCCTACGAACGCGAGATTCTCTATCGCGTGCTGCAGGGACCGATGGGCTGGATGTTGCACGACATCGTCTCTCCCGATAGCGCACTGGCTCGGATCAATACGGCGATTCAGCGAATCCGCCAGGACTACGCCCAGCCGCTGCGTATACACGAACTGGCCGCACGCTCCGCCATGAGCGTGTCGGCCTTCCACCGACACTTCAAAAGCGTCACTGCGCTCAGCCCACTGCAATACCAAAAGCAGATCCGCCTGCTGCAAGCACGCACACTCCTGCTTACAGCTGGTCGTAGCGTGACCGCCGCAGCGCATGAGGTGGGCTACGAGAGCCCGACCCAATTTGGCCGGGAATACACCCGCGAGTTCGGCGTATCACCGGGCAGGGATACGGCAAGAATTGTCCAGCAGATGAAAACGGACTAATCACTTGCTGGCCTGGCGACTGCACAAACGCGGCCTGGCGAGTTCAAAACTCCAGCACCTCACCATCCTGCGGTATCAGCAACTCGACCTGCGCACGGGCAGCGGCCTCGGCCAAGCCCACACGGCTGACCGGGCAGTGGCTGATGGCTTCCAGGTGATTGGCAATGACTACCTTGCCACTCAAGCGGGCGAACTCGATCACCTCGTCGACACCCATGATGATGTCGCTACCCAGGTCGAAACGCGCCCCACCTGCCGGTACCACGCTGATGGCTGGACGGTGCTCGCGTACACAGGCGCGCACCTCGTCGGTGAGCAGGGTATCGCCGGCCAGATAAAGGCTTGGCTCGCCCGGTATCTCGATCAGAAAACCCACACCGTGCTCCATCAGGCGCCCCACCAGACCCCGGCCATGGGTGCAGCGGATGGTGCGGATAAGCCCGCCGAGAAACGGACCGGGGAATTCATGTTCCGGCAATAGCGGCCGGACGTTCAGGCCGCGCTGCGCCAGGTAGTCCACATCATGTGGCGTGCAGATCACCGGAATCTTGCGTTCGCGCAGCCATCTCACGCCTGCACGATCCAGATGATCGAAATGGCCTTTCTGGCAATGAGTGATCAGGCAGTGGGTGACCGACTCCAAGTCGGTGCGAGCACTGACTGGCAGCTCGACCAGCGGATTACGCTGACGGGCGCCGAACAACCGCAGCGGTGGCAAGGCGCCTTGGCGAGCCAACATGGGGTCGACCAGAACGCGGTGCTGGCCGAACTCGACGATGATGGTGGCGTTACGCAGCTGCTGAATCTTCATGAAAAGCCCTCGAGTTCTGAGGGGCCCATGCTGCCTATCCGGCTTCAGGGCAATAATGGCAGTATTGGACATCTTCGATTCATTTCAGGCCATCCACTCATGCGCGTTGGTTTGCTGCTGTATCCCGATTGCATGCCGGCCGGGCTGTTCGCCTTCGCCGACCTGCTGCACGCGGCCAATCGCCGAAGTGGACGACAACTGTTCGAGGCTCGCTATATCGCCCAGCGTGCCGGGCCAGTGGCATGCGCCCATGGGATGAGCCTGCAGGCGAGCGCCGCGCTCGATCCGCGTGAATTCGATGCTTTGCTGATTCCGGGCTTCTGGGCCGAGTCGGCGGAGCAGGCAGAGGCAGCACTGGCTGACAATGTCGCGCTGATCAAAGCGCTGTCGTCCGTCGGTAAACGCGTGCAGCTATGGAGTTACTGCACCGGCGTTGGCCTGCTTGCGGCCAGCGGCCGCTTGAACGGCCAGGCGGCAACGGTGACTTGGTGGCTGGCGGATGCGATGCGTGAACGCTTCGCGCGGGTGCGCTGGCAGAGCGAGAGCAGTTGCGTGTTCGCCGTGGGCGTAGCCACTGCATCCGGAGTGAACGGCTACTTGCCCATCGCTCAGGGGGTGATCGAGCGACACCTCAGTGAGCAGTCCTTCAGGGACATCAGTCAGCTTATGGTGCTGCCCCGTCCGGCCGTCCCGCACAGTGCGTTTCAGGGCGCCAGCCTGATGCAGCAGCCCGTGGGCCTATTACGCCGCCTGCATGCACTGATCGAGCAAACGCCTGCCGAGCAACTGACGGTGCAGGCGCTGGCCGACAAACTGGCGATGTCCGAACGCACCCTGGCGCGCAAGGTAAGCGCGCAAACCGGTGAGCCAGTGGCGAGCTATGCGCGGCGCATCAAGCTCTACCAACTCAGCGAACGCCTGGCCATGACCTCGTCGCCGCTAAGTACCTTGAGCGCTGAATTGGGTTTCAGTAGCCCGGCCAATCTGCGGCGTATGTTCAAGGCCCTGACCGGGCTGACACCTGCGCAATATCGCCAGCAGTATGGGCGTCAGTAATTCAGGGTGACCGGAACCAGTGTTTTCGGTGCCAGATCACCGCCAAATATTTCAAGATAATTCAAAACGTCCCAGAGAGGAAACGACCAAACGAAAATTACGCCGTTCGTTGCATTAAAGGAACAGTCCTTTGCAAAATTCCCGGTTTAATAAGCTTGCTAACGAGGCGTATAAACGAACTGCGACATTTAGCCGCATTCGTATTACGAGGAGACAAGCATGAACGTGATCGTGCACGAACGTGACAGCGAACATCTTTCCCGTGAAGCCCGTGCCATGGGGTTGGTGGCCTGGGATGTGATTCAGAATGGAGAGCTGGTCGGTATCTTCCCGTCCCAGGACGAAGCCGATGCCTACCGCAAAGTACTTGAAGACGCACAACCGCAAGGATAAGCACAGGCTGCTGCCGTTTCCTGCGAAACGGCAGCAGCTTGCGACGAGGTCGTTCCGCTCCCCGAGCGACTCCTGGCGACAGTGGCGCCGGCGACATCTTTCGATGATCTGACATAAAGGTAATCGAGACGACCGCCACTCTGGCGCAGCTGGGCTAATCTCACCTCCGGGAAAGGGGATTTCCGGGGTGCAGTGATGTATGAAAATCGATTCGATCCCACGCCCGTGGTTCTGATCGTCGACGATCAACCCACCGACGTCAGGATTTTGCAGGAGGCCGTTGGCGAGCTGGCACAGGTGCATATTGCCAACGATGGTCGCATGGCGCTGGAAGTGGCGCGGTTCTGCAGGCCCGACGTGGTACTGCTAGATATCGAGATGCCTGGCATGAGCGGCTTCGAGCTATGCCGCCTGATCAAGGCCGACGCCAAGCTGTGCGATGCAGCGATTCTTTTCGTGAGCGCCCATACGCAGACGGAGAACGAAATCCAGGCGCTGGATCAAGGCGGCATCGATTTCATCCAGAAGCCGCTGAGCATCCCAGTAGCCCGAGCCCACGTCCGCGCCCACCTCAATCTGCGCACCGAGGCCAAGCGTCTGGCCTACTTCGATGCACTGACCGGCCTGCCCAATCGCATGCTGTTGCGTGATCGGGCCGAGCAGATGCTGCAGAAGGCCCGGCGCAACGGTGCCAGTCTCGCCCTGCTGTTGCTCGACCTGGACAATTTCAAGGGCATCAACGACTCATTGGGACACTCCGTGGGCGACCTTATCCTCAAGGAAGTCGGCCGACGGCTGAATGACACGTCACGCCAGGTGGACACCGTCAGCCGCCAGGGTGGGGATGAATTCGTGATTCTGGTGAACGATGTACAGCGCTCCGAGACCATCAGTGACTATGTCGAGCGTCTGCTGCAGATCATCGCCTTGCCCATGAGCATCGCCGGCAATCGCTACGATGTCACCGCCTGTGTCGGCATCAGCGTATTCCCTGTCGATGGCACGGACCTCGAAGCCCTCTATCGTCAGGCCGATGCCGCGATGTACCAGGCCAAGCAGGAAGGCCGAAATCGCTACCGCTTCTTTTCCCACAGCATCGAAAGCCAGGCTCGAGCCCGCCACCTGCTGGAGAGCCATATGCGCAGCGCCCTTGAGTCGGGCGTCTTCGAGGTGTTCTACCAACTGCGCTTCGACGTCCGTGACGAGCGCAGCTGCGGCATGGAGGCGCTGATTCGCTGGCGCCGAGACGAGGGTGAGTTGATCTCGCCAGCGGCGTTCATCCCGTTGGCCGAAGAGACCGGGCTGATCGTGCCGATCGGCAAGCAGGTGCTGCACAAGGCCTGCAGCGACGCCAAGCAGTTGCTCGACATGGGCCAGCGTCTCTGCGTCGGCGTCAATATCTCGATGGTGCAATTTCGCGAAGAATCCTTCCTCGACATGATCAAGAAGGTGCTCCATGACACGGGGCTGCCGCCCGAACTGCTCGAACTGGAAATCACCGAGGGCGTGCTCGCACGCGACGTCGAGCAAGCACGCCGGCTACTTGAGGCCTTGAAAGAAATGGGCGTACGCATCGCCATCGACGATTTCGGTACCGGCTATTCGAGCCTTTCCTACTTGAAGAAGTTACCCATCGACGTGCTTAAGATCGATCAGAGCTTCGTTCGGGACATGCTCACTGACCACAGTGACGCGGCCATCATCGAAGCCATCGTGCGCATGGGCCAGGCTCTGGGTCTGGAGTTGGTGGCCGAAGGAGTGGAAAGCGAAAAGCAGTCAAGACAGTTGCTCGCCTTGGGCTGCGAGTTGATGCAGGGCTTTCATTACTGTCGACCCATGCCTTTCGAGCAGTTGTGTACCTTCATGGGTCTGACAACTGTCTGCGAGCACCAATGAGCCAAAGGAAACCAACGTTGTGCGGCTGATCGTCCTGTTAACGTTCGCGGCCAGCATGACCGCCACCTTACTGACTACCGTCGTGTTGCAGCAAAGCAACCAGCAAAAGGTGGACCAAGCGCTGGTCGAGGCTACCGAACGAGCCGCGGACACAGTGCTCCAGCGCATCGAGCTGTACCAGTACGGCCTACGCGGTGCACGCGGTGCCGTGCTGGCGAGTGGCGAGCACGGCATCACCCGCGAGGGCTTTCGCATCTACAGCCTGACGCGTGATGTCGACCTCGAATTCCCGGGCGCGCGTGGCTTCGGCTTCATTCGCCGGGTGCCCGAGCAGCAGCAGGACAGCTTCCTCGCCCTAGCTCGCGCCGACGGAATGCCAGACTTCCAGATCCGCCAGTTCATCCCTCACGATGGCGAGCGATTCGTCATCCAGTACATCGAACCAGTGGAGAGAAACCGGCAGGCCGTAGGGCTCGACATCGCCTCGGAATACAACCGCAGTAGCGCCGCGATGGCCGCCATGGCCAGTGGCGAAGTGCGGATATCTGGGCCTATCACCCTGGTTCAGGCCACCGGTAGCCCGTTGCAGTCCTTCCTGATCCTGTTGCCCATCTATCGCGGTGCGGTCACGCCCAGCACGGTAGAGGAGCGCATGGCTCAGGGTATTGGTTGGAGTTACGCGCCCCTGCTCACAGAGGAGGTTATGCAGGGCCTGCACCTCGACCGGGACGGTCTGCACCTGCAGTTGAGCGATATCACCGATGCTACGCAACCGCAGGATTTCTTCGGCTACCACGCGCAATCAGAATTCACGGATGAAATCGCCAGTCACGCGCTCACGCGGGAGGTGTTCGGACGACGCTGGCAGATTGAGTTGCATGCGCAGGATGAGTTCATCAATCAACTCAACCTGCTTTCCCCACAAATGGCAGCACTGACCGGAACCCTGCTCAGCCTGCTGTTGGCAGTGCTGATGAGCGTGATTCAGGTGAGCCGTCAGCGCCACCGACAAATCCTCACGGAGCAAGCACGCTCGGCGGCTATCGTGGAAAGCTCGAGCGACGGCATCATCGGCCAGGATCTCGACGGAAGAGTGCTGAGCTGGAACCGTGGCGCCGAGCGTATCTTTGGCTACAGCGCAGCGGAAATCCTGGGTAAAAACCTGCTCGGGCTGACTATTCCAGAGAATCTGCGCCACGAAGAGCAGAGGTCGTTGCAGTACATCGCCGCGCAGCGGGAAGTGGAAAACTTCGACACTCAGCGTAGTCGCAAAGATGGTCAACTGGTCGACGTGTCCATCTCGATATCCCCGTTGTTCGACGGTACCGGCAACCTGATCGGTCTGTCGAAGACCGTGCGCGACATTTCTGCACAGAAGGCCGCCGAAGCCCGCATTCTTGAACTCAACGCCAACCTTGAAGAGCAGGTCAGCGAACGAACCCAGGAACTGCGCAAGCTCAATCTTCTGCTCAACAACGTGCTGCAGTCAGCGTCGGAGGTGTCCATCATCGCCACCGATCTCGAGGGGGTCATCCGCGTGTTCAATCGTGGCGCCGAGCGCCTGCTGGGCTATGACGCCAAGGAAGTCGTAGGCCTGCAGACCCCCGCCATGTTCCACCTGCCCGAAGAGATTCAGGCATACAGCGAGGAGCTCAGCCAGGAGTACGCTGAGCCGATCACCGGCTTCCGCGTGTTTGTGCACAAGTCGGAACTGGAACAAGCGGATAGCCGTGAATGGACCTACGTACGTAAGGATGGCTCACTGCGTTCGGTGACCCTGCTGGTTAACGCCATGCGCGATGAGAATGGGAATGTCGCCGGCTACCTTGGGATCGCCCTGGATCTCTCCAAGGAAGTTCGCCTGCGCCGCGAGGCCCTGGCCGCCCATGACCAGGTTTCGATGGCGGCGCGGGTGGCAGAGCTGGGGATCTGGTCCTGGACCCCCGTCGACAACCTACTGCATTGGAACGAGCGGATGTTCGAGCTTTACGACTATCCGCTCGAATGGCGTGAACAAGGGCTGGAGTACCGCCTTTGGCACGACCGCATTCACCCTGAAGACCAAACGGCCACCGAGGCGAATCTGCGCGACCTGATCGCCGGCAGGGGCACGTTCGACCGCGTCTTCCGCATCGTCAGGCCCAATGGCCAGGTGCTGTACATCCAGCCCGGGGCACACGTCGAGCGCGACCAGCAGGGCAATCCGGTGAAAATCACCGGGATCAACCGCGATATCACCGCGCAACTGCAGCTCGAAGCCGACCTGCGCCATGCCAAGGAACAAGCCGACGCCGCCAGCGCGGCCAAGAGTGCCTTCCTGGCCAACATGAGCCACGAAATTCGCACACCGATGAATGCCGTGCTGGGCATGCTGCAGCTGGTACAGGCCACCGAACTCAATGCGCGCCAGCTCGACTATGTACTCAAGGCGCAAAGCGCCGCGCACGCCCTGCTAGGCCTGCTCAACGACATTCTCGATTACTCGAAGATCGAGGCCGGCAAACTACAGCTGGACCTGCACGACCTCGAACTGGAGCCCATGCTGCGTAATCTGGCCGTGGTACTGGCGGGCAACCAGGGCGACAAGGATATCGAGGTCATGTTCGACGTCGATACCGCCCTGCCCTCGGTGCTACTGGGCGACAGCCTGCGTCTGCAGCAGGTGCTGATCAACCTGGCCGGCAACGCCCTGAAATTCAGCCACAGCGGCCAGGTGATAGTTAGCCTGCACCAGCTGCAGCGTATAGCCGATCAGGTCAAGCTGCGCGTCGCCGTGAGTGACACCGGTATCGGTATCAGCGAGGACCAGTTGCAACGTATTTTCGACGGTTTCACCCAAGCGGAAGCCTCTACCACCCGCCGTTACGGCGGCACCGGGCTGGGCCTGGTGATATGCAAACGACTGGTGGAACTGATGGGCGGCACCCTGCACGTGGAAAGCGAGCTCGGCGTCGGCAGTCGCTTCTGGTTCGACCTCGAGCTGGGCGTGCGCGACGGCACCGACGCGCTGAGGTACGCGCGTGACGAGCAACAGCAACTACGCCTGCTGATCGTCGACGACAATATGATCGCGCGGAAATTGCTGCAGCAGACAATCTTCGACCTGGGCTGGCATGCCGAAACCGCGGACAGCGGCGACGACGCTCTGCTGCGTGTGCAGCAGGCACAGCAACCCTACGACATCGTCCTGCTGGACTGGCGGATGCCGGGGATGGACGGCCTGGAAGTCGCACAGCGGATACGCGAGAGCGCCACGCCGCATCGCCCGCCGCCGACGGTGATCATGATCACCGCCCACGGCCGCGAGGTGTTGGCCGATCGCTACGGCGAGGCCGACGCCCCGTTTGCCGGTTTCCTCACCAAGCCGGTCACGCCGCGCCAGTTGGTGGCCTGCATCCTCCAGGCGCGCCATGGCCTTAGCGACGAAACGCAGGTGCCGGGCTACAAACTGGGACAGCGTCTGCTGGGTTTGCGCTTGCTGGTGGTCGAGGACAACGCGCTCAACCGCCAGGTCGCGAGCGAACTGCTGGCAGGCGAAGGCGCTGACGTCAGCCTCGCTGAAGGCGGACTGGAAGGTGTGCAACTGGCGCAAACCGCACAGCCGCCCTTCGACGCCATCCTGATGGACATCCAGATGCCGGATATCGACGGTCTGGAGGCTACTCGGCGTATTCGTCTGCAGCCAACGCACCAGACGCAACCCATCATCGCCATGACCGCCAACGCCTCCAACACCGACCGTGATCAGTGCCTGGCGGCCGGCATGAATGATCATGTCGGTAAACCGATCGACATCGAAAAGCTGGTGGCGGTGATTCGCCAATGGTGCGGCCTGGAAACTACACAACCCAGCACCATCGCGGTGGACGAGCCAATCGAGGATCAAACCGCCATTCTCAGGCGGTTCGGCGGAAACCTGACGCTGTTGCGCTCAATGCTGGAGATCTTTCCTGCCGATCTGCATCAGCAACTGGATCAGTTGCGGGGGCATCAGCAGCACGGTGATACCAACGCCATGCTCAGGAGCCTACATAGCCTCAAGGGCAGTTCCGGGACCATCGGCGCCAAGCAGCTCTCGATGCACTTCGCCGACTTGGAAAAGCAGATCGCCGAGGATGCCAGGCCATTTCATGAGGACGGCGCCTGGCTGGATGAAGCACGTCAGCAACTGCGCGACAGTTGCGAGCGTCTGCAGACGATGTTCGCCGTCGCCACGTCCACCGCCATGACGCAGCAGACCGTTACTGTTGCAGCCGCTGACTTGCAGTGGACGACGGCCCTGCAAGCGCTTAACGTGCAACTGCAGGAGGGCAACCTGAATGCCCTCGAATCAGTGCAAAACCTGGCTACGCAGATACCGGACACGCTACGCAGTGACTTCGAGGCTATCCGTCAGGCGATCGACGCACTGGACTTCCAGCGCGCGCAGTACTTGCTTCATGTATTACACCAATCGCTAGAGGGGGATTGATTTGGAGCGACTGAAACCCTACCTGCACAAACGTCCTAAACTGCTGATCGTCGACGATCAGCCGTTGAACATCCGATTGCTGCACGAGTTGTTTCGCAACGATTGTGACGTGTACATGGCCACCAGCGGGGAACAGGCACTGGCGATGAGCAGTGACCTCCTCCCGGACCTGATCCTGCTCGATGTGATCATGGCCGACATGGACGGCCATGAAGTCTGTAGACGCCTGAAAGCGACGGCAGAGACCAGCGAGATTCCTATAATCTTCGTCACCGGCAAGGATCATGAGGACGACGAAACCATTGGTTTCGAGCTGGGCGCAGTGGACTACATCCGCAAGCCCTTCCATTCGGTGGTGGTGCGCGCCCGCGTGATGAATCACCTTAAACTGAAATTGCAGAGTGACTTGCTGCGCGAGATGGCCATGCTCGATGGCCTGACCGGTATCCCAAACCGGCGCAGTTTCGACGAACGCTTCGAGTCGATCCGTGCACACGCCTTGCGCGCGCAGCGCCCACTGTCACTGCTGATGATCGACGTCGACTACTTCAAGAAGTACAACGACCTCTACGGTCATATGCGTGGCGACCAGTGTCTGCGCGACGTCGCTCAGGCCCTGAATGGCAACTTACGCCGCCCTCACGACCTGGTCGGACGCTTCGGCGGCGAGGAGTTCGCCGTACTGCTGCCCGATACCGATGAAGCCGGTGCTCTGACCGTAGCCGAGCAGTTGCACTCAGCCATTGCACGTCTCGATATCGAACACCGTGCCTCAGACGTAGCCGACAGAGTCAGCCTGTCCATCGGCGCCGCGACCCGTCTGCCGACCTCGACGGCCAGCCTGGAGCAGCATCTGCAATGGGCCGACGAACAGCTCTATCGCGCCAAGAGCGAAGGTCGCAATCGCACCTGCATCCAGAGCTACGGGGCCTAACAAGCCTAGAGATCCAGCTGCAATGGCTCGCCCTGCGCCGGCACCGCGCAGCAGATCAGCACACCATCGCCTTCCGGCAACTCGGCTGGCGGGTTCGGATAATGCACCTGGCCGCTGATCAGTCGCGTCTTGCAGGTGCCGCAAGAACCACCACGGCAGCTGAACTCTGGCGTCAGGCCCCGGCTTTCTGCCAGTTCCAGCAGGCTGCCACCCTCCGGCATCCAGCGTGCTTCCTTGGCCGAAGTGGTGAAGTACACCGGCACCGGCTCGGTTGCCGCTGGCGGCTGCACGAAAGCAGTCACCTGCCCGTCCGTACGACGCGTCAGGGTCGAGGGGCCGAACGCCTCGGCATGGATGCGCGCATCGGCGACGTTCAGATCGCGCAAGCCATCGTAGATCGCCTGGGTAAAGGCGGCCGGGCCGCACAGGTAGAAATCGTAATCGTCGAACGACAGCGCCGCCTTGATCTGCTCCATCTCGATGCGTCCATGCTGCTCATAGTCGCGTCCGAGCACTGCGTTCTGCTCCGGTGCACTGAGGGCACGATGCACGCGCAGCAGGCCATCAGCACGTTGCACCAACTCGCGCAGCTCGACCTGGAACGGCAGGTCGCTCAGCGTCCGTGCCCCCTGGAAGAAATGGATGCGCTTGCCCTGCCCCAGCGCCACCTGCTCGCGCAGCATCGACAGCAGCGGCGTGATACCGACACCGGCACCGATCAGCACCAGCGGCCGATGAGTGTCACTGTTGAGAGTGAAGCTGCCCAGTGGCGGACGCACTTCCAGCACATCACCAACCTGAAGCTGTTCGTGCAGGTGCCGCGAGACCACCCCCTGCGCCTTGACGCTGATGCGCAACTGACCGTCCGATGGAGCACTCGACAGGCTGTAGGTACGCAGCAGGGTTTCACCCGTAACAGTGGTGATGCGAATGGGCAGGTGCTGACCGGCGGCGAAGCGCGGTGCAACGCCCTGCTCCGGCGCCAGCACGAACGAGCGGATATCGGCGCTCTCCTGCTGCTGATGCTGCACGCGCCAGCGCTGCCACTGGTTGCGCTGCTCACGCTCGCGCAGGCGCGCATCGGTTTCTGCCCAGGTGCCGGTCATCAGGCTGGTCGGTGCATATTCCTCGAAGGCCCAACGCAATGAGGTCGAGGACGGACGCAGCACCACCTGCTCGACGTCGAGGGTCCATAGCCGTTCGGCCCCCTCGAAGAGGTTGATCAGCGGGCTGTCGAGAAGGATTTCGGCGCGTCCGCCCAGTTGCAGCACGTCACCCGTGGCGAAGTCGACGAACAGCAGGCCGGCGCGCGGATTGACGGTGAGATTGCCCAGCGTGTTGAAGAACAGGTTGCCGGCGTAGTCGGGAATGGTCAGGCGATTGCCCTCTACCCGCACGAAGCCAGCGCGACCGCCCCGGTGCGAGACGTCCACCGAGCGGCGGCCATCGTCATGCTCGACATAACTGGCGACGAAGAAGGTGTCAGCGCTACGGATCATCTCGGCAGTACGCGCATCCAGTTCGGTCGCCTCCAGACGTTCGACGCCCCGCTCGGGTACGCGGCGGTAATGGCGCAGCTGGATGTACTGCGGGCAATTGCCGAAGGAATGCTCCACGGTGATGTCCAGACGCTGTGCCGATGCCTGATGAATATGCCCGTTGATGCGATTGCGCCGCCGCGAATGCAGCTCGATGCCAAGCAGGCCAATGGCTTCTCCGCTGACCAGGCCGGCGGTGGCCGGATCGAGCGGATCGAGCGCCATGGCGGCCAAGTCGAACGACAGCTGACGTGGATCGGACGAGGTGACGAAACCCTCCTCGCCCTCGATCAACGTGGCCCAGGGCTGGCCTGCGCCATCCACAGCACCCGCGATCATGAACGGCAACTGATGGTAGAACTCGCGATGCTGATCCGGCATGTAGTCACGGATCACCTTCTGCCCGAGCACTTCCATGCGTTCGCCGACGCCGACCTTTTCCTGCAGTTGCTTTTCACCGGCATGCCAGGGCGAGTGCCGATGGCTGGGGAGCTGTTGCATGTTCTGTCCTCCACGCAAGAAGCTGCCGAGTGATCCCGGCAGCTATCGGCGACTCAGGCTTGCAAGCCGGCGGCGGTACGCGGCATCGGTACGAAACCCGGCAGTGCCTCGATGCGTGCCAGCCAGGCGCGGATGTTCGGATAGGGTTCCAGCGAGACGTTGCCCTCCGGCGCGTGGGCAATGTAGGAGTAGTTGGCGACATCGGCGATGCTCGGCTTGTCGCCGGTGAGGAATGGGGTTTCGCCCAGCTCGCCTTCCATCACGGTGAACAGCGCATGGGCGCGATTGATCACTTCTTCGGTGTTGAACGAGGCGCCGAATACGGTGACGAGGCGCGCAGCTGCGGGGCCGAACGCTACCAAACCGGCGGCCACCGACAACCAGCGCTGCACGCGGGCGGCAGCAGCCGGCTCCTGCGGCAGCCAGTCGTCGTTGCCGTAACGTTTGGCCAGGTAGACGAGGATGGCGTTGGAATCGCTGACGATGGTGCCGCCGTCATCGATGGCCGGTACCTGGCCGAAGGGGTTGAGGGCAAGGAACTCGGGGGTCTTGTGCTCGCCCTTGGCCAGGTCGACGAAGATCAGCTCGGTGGGCAATTGCAGCAGCGAGAGCATCAGCTCGGCACGGTGGGCATGGCCGGAGCGCGGGAAGTTGTACAGCTTGATGGCGGGACGGGACATGGCGATGACTCCTTCGAGCATGATTGGATAAGGTCACCGCGAGACGACTGGCCTTCGCGACGATGGGACCATGTTGGCCTCATCCAATCTCGATAAGAATCACCACAAAGAACAATCCACTATTTCACTTTCTGCAATTTTCTCACGTCAGGCCTGAAACGCCGGATGAGCACGCAGGCGCGGCACGGCAAAGTCGAGGAAGCTACGTACCCGTCCCGCCGCCCGGCGTCCTTCGCGGTAATACAGCTGCACCGGCAAAGGCGCTGCGGCGAAGCTTTCCAGCACCGCCTGCAACTGCCCACTCTGCAACTCCTGATAGGCCTCATAGCTCAGGCAGCGGGTCAGGCCAAAACCGGCGAGCGCTGCGCGGATCGCAGCCTGCGGCGTGCTGCAGGTCAATCGCGGCGCGAGCTTCACCGCACCGTCCGCAAAACGCCATTCCCCCGCATGACCGGTCGAAGAGCGGCCAATGGTGCGGTGCACATGCAGGGCTTGCGGACTTGCGGGCCAGCCCCAGCGCTGCAGATAGTCAGGTGTCGCACAGACCAGCGGTCGCGCCCATCCCAGCGGCACGGCAAAGCCGGACGAACTGGGCAAATGGCCGACCACCACGGCCAGGTCGATGCCCTCCTCCAGCAACCTGGGCGGCTCCTCGCGCGCCAAGGTAGCCAGGCTCACCTCGGGAAATGCCTCCAGGTAGTCGACTGCGATGGGGGTCAGCACCTGATGCGTCATCAATAGCGGCAGGGCCAGGTTCAGTTGTCCGACGGGGCTGGCATGCAGGCCGGCCACCGAGCGCTCGGCCTCCTCAACCCGCTGCAGGATGCGCTGACAGCTATCGGCGAAAGTCGCACCCGCCGCGCTCAGGCTCACACCGCGTGGCCCGCGCAGTAGCAAGGTGCTGTCCAGACGACTTTCCAGCGCAGCTACGGTACGCATCACCGTGGCCTGCGACAGCTGCAACTGGCGAGCAGCAGCGGCCAGGCTGCCCGCCTGGGCCACGACGAGGAAGACCTGCATCTCGCGGTGATGACTCATGACACAGGCGCGGCTCCGGCCGCGCGCAGCGCTGGATCGGCGCGAAAACTGGCGGCGCAGTGGTCGACGAACGTACGCACCTTGGCCGACACCTGGCGGCCGCCCTGGTGAATGATGTGTACCGGCAAGGCGGGTGGCTCGAACGCTTCGAGTACCAGTTCGATCTCGCCGCGCGCCACCGCAGCGGCCACCTGGTAGGACAGCACGCGGGTATAACCCCAGCCCAACCGCGCTACACTGATCGCCGCCTGGTTGGAGCTGACAGTGAAGCGCGGCTGCGGCATGAAGCCGAACGGACCGTCGGCGCCGACGAACTGCCAGTGCGACAGCAGGGTGCTGGCGCTGGACATGACGATGGGCGAATCGCGCAGCTCATCCGGGTGGCGCGGACGCCCGACGCGGTCGAGAAAATCTGGTGAGGCGCACACCACCGGGCGAATCTGCCCGACCTGCAATGCAGGGTGATCGCCCTCGGGCAGCGAGCCGATGCGCACGGCCACGTCGATGCCCTCCTCCATCATGTTCACCACGCGGTCGACCAGCAGCGCATTGACCTCCACATCCGGGTGGGTGTCGAGGTACTGGGCGATGCGTGGAATCAGGAACAGCTCACCGAACATCACCGGCGCCGTCACGGTGAGTCGTCCACGCGGGCGCACACTGCCACCAGCGGCCAGTTCCTCGGCTTCTTCCAGCTCCAGCAGGATGCGTCGACAGTCCTCGACATAACGCTGGCCGGCCTCGGTCAAACGCAGGCTGCGCGTGCTGCGCGCCAGCAACAGCGTGCCGAGGCGCGCTTCCAGCGCCGCGACGGCGCGGGTCACGCTAGGCGGCGAAATGCCCAGCAGCTTGGCGCCACCGGCGAAGCTTTCGGCCTCGGTCACTGCCAGCAGCACCCTCATTTCCTGAAACCGATCCATCGTCACCGCCTGGTTTTCTGTTACACCGACGCAGCGTACCTCATGACGAGGCCACGTCCGGACTCAGCGCCGGCTCAAGGCCAGACGCGCGGCGAAGAGGACGAAGATAAGCCCCGTGCTGCGATCCATCCATTTGATCACCGCCGTACGCCGCAGCCAGTGGCCGAGCGGCTGGGTAGCGCCGATCAGCAAAAGCGCCCAGACCAGGCTGAGCGCCACATGGATGCCCACCAGACCGAATGTCCAGGCGATCAGCGGCTGCCCCTGCGGAATGAACTGCGGCAGAAAAGACACGTAGAAAATCCCTACCTTGGGGTTGAGCACATTACCCAGCAGGCCGCGCAGGAACCAGTTGGCACCGGACTGGCCGCCGGCCTGCGCCGGAGCCAATGAGGTGCGCGGGCGCAGCAGCATGTTCAGCCCGAGCCAGGCCAGATACGCCGCACCGCAATACTTGAGGAGGTTGTAGCCGAATTCGGACACCGCCAGCAGCGCGCCTAAGCCGAAGGCCACCGCGGCGCCCCAGAGCAGGCAACCGGCATTGATGCCCAGCGCCGCACGAAACGCCTGCTGCCGGCCCTCGACCGCAGCGGTGCGCAACACCAGCGCCGTGTCGATCCCCGGCGTCAGGGTCAGCAGCGTGGCCGCCAGGGTGAAGGCGATCAGGTTTTCGGCATAGGGCATCGGCAGGCGCTCCGTCCACTGGGCAGAGCGCGAGTATAAACAGCGCATCGTTCAAACCGTAGGGTGCGCCGTGCGCACCGCCAACAACCGGGAAACAACCCGGTGCGCACAGCGCACCCTACGTTTATCCGCGATACGCCTCGAACAGCCCCGTAGCACCCATGCCGCCACCGACGCACATGGTGACGATGCCGTAGCGCAGTTCGCGGCGCTGCAGCTCACGCACCAGGTGGCCGACCTGGCGCGAGCCGGTCATGCCGAACGGGTGGCCGATGGAGATGGAACCGCCGTTGACGTTGTACTTCTCGTTGTCGATCCCGAGCGTATCGCGGCAGTACAGACACTGCGAAGCGAACGCCTCGTTGAGCTCCCACAGGTCGATGTCGGCCACACTCAGGCCCTTGGCCTTGAGCAGCTTGGGCACCGAGAACACCGGGCCGATGCCCATCTCGTCCGGCTCGCAACCGGCCACGGTAAAGCCGCGGAAATAGGCCCTGGGCTTGAGGCCCAGCTCCAGCGCCTTTTCCAGACTCATCATCAGGGTCATGGAGGCACCGTCGGACAGTTGCGAGGCGTTGCCGGCTGTCACGCTGCCAGCCGGGTCGAACGCCGGTTGCAGCTTGGCCAGGGATTCGATGGTGGTGTCCGGGCGGTTGCAGTCATCCGCCTCGACCACGCCGTCGACGATCTTCTTCTCGCCGGTGGCCTTGTCTTCGACCTGATACTTCACCGTCATCGGCACGATTTCGTCGGCGAACAGGCCTTCGGCCTGAGCCCGCGCGGTGCGCTGCTGGCTCTGCAGGGCATAGGCATCCTGGGCTTCGCGGGTGATGCCGTAGCGGTTGGCGACGATCTCGGCAGTCTTGCCCATGGGGTAATAAATGCCCGGATTGTCCTTTTGCAGCAGCGGGTTGAACAGGTTGTCCATGTTCATGCTTTTCAGGGTCATGGTGATGGACTCGACACCGCCGGCAACGATGATGTCGCTGCAGCCGGATGCCACCTGGTTGGCGGCGATGGCGATGGCCTGCAGGCCCGAGGAGCAGAAGCGGTTGAGGGTCATGCCAGCCACCGGATTGCCGAGGCGCGAGAGCACGGCGACGTTGCGGCCGATGTTCATGCCCTGCGCGCCCTCGTTGGAGCCAGCGCCGACGATGCAGTCATCGACCAGCTTCGGGTCGATGCCGTTGCGCACCAGCAACGCATCGACGCAGTGAGCGGCCATGTCGTCCGGCCGGGTCATATTGAACTTGCCGCGGAAGGACTTGGCCAGGCCAGTCCGGACGCTATCGACGATCACCACTTCACGCATGACGCACCTCGTTGTTATTGGATGGCGAATGGCGTGAAGATAAATCCAGCCGATCCCCGGGCGCGACCATCATTGATCTGGCGTATACGGGGCGATGTCGGGGCGGTGCCCGGATGCAATCCGGGGGCCATCGGGAACGAAACAAAAGCATCGCGGCTAAAGCCCCTCCCACGGCTCCCCTGTAACCTGTGGGAGCGGCTGGGCGGCATTCCGCTTTAGCCGCGACAAGACATCAATCCCTGGCAAACGCCGCCTCGATGGCCTCGTTGATGGTACGCAGCACCTTGACCCGGGCGAAGCGCTTGTCATTGGCCTCGATCAGCGTCCAGGGGGCGATCTCGGTGCTGGTGCGGTCGACCATGTCGCCCACCGCATCGGCGTAGTCGTCCCACTTGTCACGGTTGCGCCAATCTTCTTCGGTGATCTTGAAGCGCTTGAACGGGATCTCCTCGCGCTCATTGAAGCGCTCCAACTGCGTCTGCTGGTCGATGGCCAGCCAGAACTTCACCAGGATCACTCCAGCATTGGCCAGTTGCTCCTCGAAATCGTTGATCTCGCCGTAGGCGCGCAGCCAGTCGGCCTGGCTGCAGAAGCCTTCGACCCGCTCCACCAGCACACGGCCATACCAGCTGCGGTCGAAGATGGTGAACTTGCCGCGCGCCGGAATGTGCCGCCAGAAGCGCCATAGATAGGGCTGAGCGCGCTCTTCCTCGGTCGGCGCCGCCACGGGCACGATGCGGTACTGACGCGGGTCGAGGGCACCTGTCACACGACGGATGGCGCCGCCCTTGCCGGCGGCATCGTTACCTTCGAATGCCGCGATCAGCGCGTGCTTGCGCATGCGTTTGTCGCGCATCAGCCCGGACAGACGCGCCTGCTCGGTGGCCAGTTGTTCCTTGTAGTCGTCCTTGCTCAGGGCCTGGGTCATATCCAGGCTGGCCAGCAAGCCACGATTGTCCAGGCTGGAAACCAGCGGCGCGGCATGCGGCTGCAGCTGGGCGCGTTGCGGATTGGCCAATGCCGCCTGCAAGCCTTCGAGCAGAATGCGCCCGACGGTGAGGCTGCGGTAATAGTGATCGACGCCCTCGACCACGTACCAGGGCGCGTAATCGCGGCTGGTGCGGCGCAGCACGCGCTCGCCATAGCGCACGAACTTGTCGTAGGTCTTCGACTGCTGCCAGTCCAGCGGGCTGATGCGCCAGCTGTGCAGCGGGTCGTCCTTGAGTGCTTCCAGTCGCGCCTTCATGTGCTGCTTGGACAGGTGAAACCAGAATTTGAAGATCAGCGCGCCCTCGTCGCAGAGCATGCGCTCCAGGCGCTCGGCGCCATCGATGGCCTGGTCCAGCACCGCGTCCTTGAACTTGCCGTGCACCCTGCCCTGCAGCATCTGGCTGTACCAGTTGCCGAAGAACACGCCCATGCGTCCCTTGGGCGGCAGTTGGCGCCAGTAACGCCAGGCCGGCGGACGCGCCAGCTCTTCGTCGGTCTGAATGTCGAAGGTGCTGACCTGGATCAGTCGCGGGTCCATCCACTCGTTGAGCAGTTTCACCGTCTCGCCCTTGCCGGCGCCCTCGACGCCGTTGATCAGCACGATCACCGGGAAACGCGCCTGCTGCTTGAGCTCGTACTGCGCCTCAAGCAGCGCCTCGCGCAGCGCCGGCTCTTCGGCCTCGAACGTGGCCTTGTCGATACTGCGGCCGATTTCGGCGGACTCGAACATAAAGCAACCTCCCTGGAATGATCCTCACAGCCTAACGGAACATCCAATGCTTTGCCCGCTGACACCAGCGCCACCGCACCTGTGCACGGTAGAATCACCGCACGATCCAGCGGAACCCAGCCATGTCAGACACCCATCACGCCCAGCTCGACTGGGACGAGCGCGGCCAACCTCTGTCGCGCAGCTACGGCGACATCTATTTCTCCCAGGAAAATGGCCTGGAAGAGACACGTTACGTCTTCCTCGCCAACAACGATCTGGCAGCACGTTTCGCCGCTCTCGCCGACGGCGAATGCCTGAACATCGGCGAGACGGGTTTCGGCACCGGGCTGAATTTTCTCTGCGCCTGGCAGTTGTTCGAGCAACAGGCTCCCGCTGGCGCGCGCCTGCACTTCGTCAGTGTCGAAAAATATCCGCTGCATCACGACGACCTGCAGCGCGCAATGGCCCTGTGGCCAGAGCTGGCACCGTTCAGCGCAGAACTGCTGACTCAATACCGCGCCATTCACCCCGGGTTCCAGCGCCTGCTGTTGGCCGGTGGTCGGGTGGTGCTGACGCTGTTGATCGGCGACGTGATGGAGCAATTGCCGCAACTGGATGCGCGCATCGACGCCTGGTTTCTCGACGGTTTCAACCCGGCGAAGAACCCTGAGATGTGGACGCCCGAGCTGTTCGCCGAACTGGCGCGACTGTCTACTGCGGGAACAACGCTGGGCACCTTTACCAGCGCTGGCGTGGTGCGCCGGGCGCTGAACGCTGCCGGCTTCCAGATGCGCCGTGTGCCCGGCCTGGGCAAGAAATGGGAGGTGCTCAAGGGCCACTTCATCGGCAACCCGCAAGGCGAGGGCAAACCCTGGTTCGCCCGCCCCGCCCGCCCCGCGCCGGAAAAACACGCGGTGGTGATCGGTGCAGGTCTGGCCGGCTGCGCCACTGCCGCCAGCCTGGCTGCGCGCGGCTGGCGAGTGAGCATGCTGGAGCGCCACGCGGCGGTTGCCTGCGAGGCCTCGGGCAACCCGCAGGGCGTGCTCTACCTCAAGCTCTCGGCCCATGGCACCACGCTGTCACGGTTGATCGTCGCTGGCTTCGGCCATACCCGCCGGCTGCTCGAACGCCTGCAGCGCGGTGCCGACTGGGACGCTTGCGGCGTGCTGCAGCTGGCCTTCGATGACAAGGAAGCCGCGCGCCAGGGCAAGCTGGCCGCCGCCTTCCCTGCCGATCTCCTGCATTCCGTGGGGCGCGAGCAGGCCGAAGCGCTGGCCGGCATTGGTCTGCCGGCTGGCGGTCTGTTCTACCCCGACGCCGGCTGGGTACACCCACCGGCGCTGTGCCGGCAACTGGTGCAACACCCATTGATCGAACTGCGCCCCTACCAGGAGGCGCTGAGTCTGAGCCGGCAGGATGACCGCTGGCGCGTCGACGGGCCGAGCGGCACGCTGGTCGAAGCACCGGTGCTGGTATTGGCCTGCGCCGCCGAGATTGGCCGCCTGCTGCCAGAGGCGAATCTGCCACTCAAGCGCATCCGTGGGCAGATCAGCCGCCTGCCGGCCAACTCGCTCAGCAGTCAATTGCGCACCGTGGTCTGCGCCGAAGGCTACGTCGCCCCACCGCGCGAAGGCGAGCACACCCTGGGCGCCAGCTTCGACTTCCACAGCGACGACCTCACGCCCAGCATCGCCGAGCACGCTGGCAACCTGGAACTGCTGCGCGAGATTTCCGCGGATCTCGCCGAGCGCCTGGATGCACAGGCACTCGATCCGGCGACGCTGGAAGGCCGCGCCGCGTTCCGCTGCACCAGCCCAGACTACCTGCCGATAGTCGGGCCGCTGGCTGATGCCGAAGCCTTTACCGAAACCTATGCGGTACTGGCCAAGGACGCCCGCCAGGTGCCGGATGCGCCCTGTCCCTGGCTGCACGGCCTGTACATCAACAGCGGCCACGGCTCACGCGGGCTGATCACCGCGCCACTGTCGGGCGAGCTGATCGCTGCCTGGCTGGAAGGCGAACCGCTACCAGTGCCGCGCGAGGTGGCTGAGGCCAGCCACCCCAATCGCTTTATGCTGCGCAAGCTGATTCGCGGGAGCTGATCGACGGTGTGCACGGTGCACACTACCGGGTTGGCCGCGCTTATGCTCTGGCCTCAGCAAGCACCGGTTTGGGTTTGCGAAACACCAGCACGTTGCCCAGCATCACCAGGCCCAGGCCGAGCAGCGCCGGGGTCGTCCATTGGTAGCCCTCAAGGAACACCGAGATGTTCAGCGCCACTACCGGGAACAGCACCGTGCAATAGGCCGCGCGCTCCGGGCCCATGCGTCCGACCAGGGTCAGGTAGGCAGTGAAGCCGATCACCGAGCCGGGAATCGCCAGGTACAGCAGCGAGCCGACGTAGCGCGCGTTCCACTCGAAGGCGAACGGCGTACCGCTGACCAGGCAGATGCCCACCAGCATCAGCGCGCCATAGAGCATGCCCCAGGCGTTGGTGGTCAGCGGTTTGAGGCCGGCCTTCTGCTGCAAGCTGGAGAGCATGTTGCCAGCCGAGAAGAACAAGGTGCCGAGCACTGCCAGACCGATACCAATCAGGCTCTCGCGGCTGGCTTCGTGCCCGGCCAGCTCCGGCCAGAACAGCAAGCCAAGGCCGACCAGCCCCAGCGCGCCACCGAGCAACACGTTGGCGGCGATGCGCTGCTTGAAGAACAACCGTGCATTGATCGCGTTCCACAGCGTGGCAGTGGAGAAGATCACCGCGATCAGGCCACTGGGTATCCACTGGCTGGCGGTGTAGAAGCACAGAAAGTTGAGGCAGAACAGGCACAGCCCCTGCACCAGGCAAATGCCCTGGCCACGGCGATCCAGCGGCTGCAGGCGGCCGCTGAACCAGAGCATGGCGAACAGCACTGCTGAGGCCAGGGCGAAGCGATAGGCGATGGAGGCGGCGACGGCCACCTCGCCCATCTGCAATTTGATGGCGATCCAGGTCGTGCCCCAGATCAGTACGGTCAGCAGGTAAAGCGACAGGTTCATCGAGAATCTCCCAAGACTGAGCACAGTCTGGAAGCGATACGCGCCAGGCGCTTGCACAAAGTTGCGCATTTATCGCTGCGCCATCACTGCCTGCCATCGCGCTGCAGGCTTTATCATGCGGACTTTATCTGTCAGGTAATTCTCACCGCATGCTTTCCGCCGTCGCGCGCTACAAACAACTGCTGTCCAGCGCCCTAGCCCGCTACTTCCCCCGCACCACCGCCTATCTGCGTGCCGAGCGCGAAGCCGCGCAACCGCGCAAGCCCATACGCAAGCAGAGCAAGAAGAAGTCCGCCGGCAACAAGAAAGCCGGCACTCGCAAGGCCGCCAGCGGCAAGCCTGGCCCCGCCGGCATCTACCCCGCCACTCGGCTGAAGATCGAAGACCCCCAGGTGCAGGCCATGCGCGAGCGCGTGGCCCAGGCGGTGAGTGCCGGGCTGATCGGCACACCGTCGGACGAACAATGGGCGATGATCCTCTGCCGCGCCCCGCTGGCGCGCATCTTCGCTGGCGCCGGCTCGGGTAAGTCGAGCACGCTGGTACTGCGTGTGGTGTTCCTGCTCTGCCACCTGGAGGTCGAGCCGAAACGCCTAACGGTGATCTCCTTCACCAACGCCTCCTGCCACGAGCTGCGCGAGCGACTGCAACGCCTGCTCGACTTCTGGCACTACCCGCACGATGCGCGCCAGTGCGTGCGCACCTTCCACGCTGCCATGGCCACGCTGGCCAAGGAAAGCCTGGGCAACCCGCGTTGGTTCGAGCAAATGGACGAGCCCAGCGACGAACCGGACAACCCGCTCACCGGCGCTCGTCTGCGCCACGCGCAACAACGCCTACTCAAGCAGGCTTACCAGAATGCCTACACCGAAGACGCGCGCTTTCGCGCCCTGACTCATCGCCTGCTCAAACTGCCGGCACCCGAAGAGCCGCCACAGGGCAAGCCCAAGGCGCCACTAGACGCCTGCAAACTGCCGGGTGAGTTCACCGCCCTGCCGCTGTTCGAGCTGCTGCACGGGCAGATCGACTTCGCCGAGAGCCTGGGTATTCGTCTCGAGCGCCTGGACGTGAAAGCTCTGGGCTGCGCACCGCGCGAGCGTGATTTCATCGAGGCCATGCAGCGCTTTCACCAGCACTTCAGCGCGCTGCTACAGAGCCAGGGTTTGATCAGTTTCAACGGCGCCTTCGCGCAACTGAGCGAGCAACTGAGCAGCGACGGCGGCAAATCCGGCCCCGCCCTGCTCGCCCTGAGCCACTTGCTGATCGACGAATTCCAGGACATCTCGCCGCAGATCGTGCTGTGGCTGCAGGCCGTGCATCGCCGCCTGCACGCGGCGGGCGAACGCATCAGCCTGATGGCCATCGGCGACGACTGGCAATCGATCTACGGCTGGCGCGGCAGCTCGCCAGAGCTGTTCATCGACTTCGACCGCCACTTCCCCAGCCGTGGACGCGGCAAAAGCACCACCCTGCTGCTAGGCACCAACTACCGCAGCATCGAGCCGGTGATCCGAGACGGCGAGAGGGTGCTGGCCGAGGTGCACAGCAAGCAGGCCAAGACCTGCGTCGCGGCCAAGGCCATGCAACCGGGCGACCATGGCGTCAGGCTGATCCAGCGCTTCGACCTGGCCAGCGGCCTGCCGGCGCTGCTCAAGGAAATCACCGCGCAGTGCCAGCACGTCAGCCAGCGCCCCAACGCGGATCGCACCGCTGTGCTGCTGCTCAGCCGGCGCAACGAGCCGCTGCAACAGGTGCGCGCACAGTTGGACAAATCGCTGCCGGTCAGGGCCATGACCATCCATCGCGCCAAGGGTCTGCAGGCTGAAGTGGCGATCATCCTCGACGACTGCCTGCCGACGGATAAGCACCCACTGCGCAACGCGCTCTACGCCCAATGCGGTTTCTTCGCCGGCAGCTACGACCAGGCCATGCAGGACGAAGCCCGGCGCCTGGCCTACGTGGCCATCACCCGTGGCGTAAGCCGGGTGCTGTGGTACACGCGCAAGGCCCAGGGCGCCACGCAGTGCTTGGCAGCAAGCCGACCTATCGCGCAAGCTTCAGGCTGATCTGCACTTCAGGCGTTCCCATGGACAAACTGCTGGCTCTGCGCACCTTCGTCGCCACCGTTCGCTGCGGTGGTTTTTCCGCTGCGGCGCGGCTGTTGGGCCTGGCCACCTCGTCGGTGACCCGTGCGGTCAACGCCCTGGAGCAAGAGCTGGGCTGCGTGCTGCTAAACCGCAATACGCGGCAGATCAGCGTCAGTGAGGCCGGACGCGAGTATTTCGAACGCGCCCTGGCCATCCTCGACGCACTCGACGAGGCCGATGCCGCCGTGATCGACAACGGCGAAGAGGTGCGTGGTCGTCTGGCGGTAAGCGTGCCGGTGGAGTTCGCTCGGCGCATCATCGCCCCACGCCTGGGCGAACTGCTGGAGCGCCACCCGCAACTGGAGCTGACCCTGCGCGTGACCGACGAAGTGGTCGACCTGCTTAGCGAACGGGTCGACCTGGCGCTGCGCCTGGGTTCTTCCATCGTCAGCGACGAAGTCGTCAGCCAGCGTGTCGGCAGCTTTCGCCGCTGGCTGGTAGCGAGTCCACATTATCTGGCACGCACCTCGCCCATCGAACATCCGGACGCACTGCAGGCGCACGCCTGCCTGCAGTACGACTACGGCAGCCCGGCGAACTACTGGCGCTTCGAGCAGGAGGGAACGACCGTGCAGGTGCCGGTCAGCGGGCGCCTGCGCAGCAACAACGCCGATATATTGCGTCAGGCCGCGCTGGATGGTCAGGGCATCGCGCTGCTGTCGGACTGGCTGGTACGCGACGATGTGGACAGTGGCAAGCTGCAACGCCTGCTGCCCGACTACGAAGTCGCACCCGGCCCGCACGAAGGCACTATTCACCTGCTTTACCTGCCGAACCATCGGGGTTCGAAGCGCATCGCCGCGTTCAGCGAGTTTCTCCAGGGATTGCTGCAAGGCTGAGAGCTTTTGCATGGCGCGCAACGCAGCGTTGCCGGCTCGACGGATTCTCCGCCAGGCCTTACCTGCCTAACCTTGCGCCTGTCGTTTCCTCTCATCGAGATTCATCATGACTAGCCAGACCTCCTCGCTCACCAGCGAGTCGCCAGCCCTGCCGCAGGCACTGGTGCTGCTGTTCGCCCTGTGCTGCGGCGCCATCGTCGCCAACCTCTATTACGCCCAGCCGATCATCGAGCTGATCGCCCCGGATGTCGGCCTTAGCGCAGAGCGCGCCAGCTTGATCGTCTCGCTGACGCAAATCGGTTACGCGCTCGGCCTGTTATTCCTGGTACCGCTGGCCGACCTGCTGGAAAGCCGTCGGCTGATGCTGATCACCACCGCGGCCGCGCTTCTCTGCCTGTTGGCGGCGGCCTTCGCGAGTCAGCCGGATGTGTTTCTTGGCCTGGCGCTATTGATCGGGCTCAGTTCGGTTTCGGTACAGATGCTGATTCCCCTGGCGGCCAACCTGGCGCCGGAGGCCAGCCGTGGCCGTGTGGTGGGTAACATCATGAGCGGCCTGCTGCTGGGCATCCTGCTGGCTAGGCCGCTGGCCAGCCTGGTAGCCGGTGAATTCGGTTGGCGCGCGGTCTACCTGATGGCAGCCGGCCTGATGCTGGTGATTACCCTGGTGATCGCTACCACCATCCCGCGTCACGCCCCCAGCCACCGCGCCAGCTACGGGCAACTGCTGGCCTCGCTCGTCCACCTGCTGCGCCGCTACCCGACACTGCGCCGCCGCGCGCTTTATCAGGGCCTGATGTTCGCCAGCTTCAGCCTGTTCTGGACAGTGGCGCCGTTGGAGCTGTCGCGCCACCTCGGTTTGAGCCAGCAGGACATCGCCCTGTTCGCCCTTGCCGGCGCCATCGGCGCAGTGGCTGCCCCCATCGCCGGGCGCCTGGCCGATGCCGGCCATACCTGGCGCGCCAGCCTGATGGCACTGATCCTCGCGCCATTGGCCTTTGCTCCCAATTTGCTGAGCGCCGGGGTGGGCTGGATCGGCCTGGTCGTCACCGCCATCGTGCTGGATTTCGCGGTGCAGATGAGCATGGTGCTCGGCCAACGCAGCATCTACGCCCTGGAGCCGCAGAGCCGCGCGCGGCTCAATGCGCTGTACATGACCAGCATCTTCGTCGGTGGCGCCATCGGCTCGGCACTGGCCAGCCCGGTCTACGAGCGCTTCGGTTGGTCAGGCACGGCGTTGCTGGCGGCAGGCCTGCCGCTGCTCGCGCTGCTGGCATTCATCGGCAAGGAGAAGTGAAGACGCCGGCACAGTATAAAAATCGTAGGCAACAAAAAACCCGCCGAAGCGGGTTTCCTCCCAACCATCCGACATCCTGTCGGTAGCCAATCCTGGCCTGGTCATCTTCCTTGATCCTCAGCGCTCCATCGCTGCAGGGGATGTGTGTAGATTACTGCTCGGACCGACGGGGCAAAAGCGACGCTTACCGCCACGGCGTGTAAGACATTCGCTATATGTAGCCAGATCAACGACCGATCATACGGGCCAACACGTCTTCACCGCCCTGCCGGCGATGGACGAAGGCCATCGCCGCATGACCAATCACCATGAACAACAACAGCCAGCCCAGGTTGCCGTGCAGCAAGCTGGCGGGCGCGATCATCCACTCGATCTTGCCGTCACTGAAGCCCGGCATGATGGTCATACCGAAGGCGACGAACTCCCGGCCCGAGCCGTACTGGCGCAACAGCGCGATAAAGGGGATCACGAACAGCAGACCGTACAATGCCAGATGGCCGAAACGTGCCAGCGTGCTGACTGGCGCAGGCCGACGACTGCTGCTGTACAGCGCCCAGAGCAGGCGCAGCACCACCAGCACCATGAGCAGCAGTCCCGTCGCCTTGTGCGTGCCCCAGAGGAATTTATCCAGGGCGCTGTCTTCTATCAGGGTGTGCGCCAGCACGGTCAGGAATTGCCAGCCCAGCACTACCGCCATCCCCCAGTGCAGCCAGCGTGTAACAGCGCCGTAGCGCTGCGCGGAATCATGCAGATTCGACATGGTGCTTCCTCTCCAATGTCATGATGAAATCTATGCGGCCTCATGCCGCCACCCGAGCCAAAGACCCGTTCCAGAGCCAATGGTGCCGCGCCAGCAGGCGTCTTGATCAGAAGAGATGTTAGCAGGGATGTCAGAAAGGCATCACCGCAGGCTCCAGACGAGACTGGAGCCTGCGGTGATGATCAGGCGTCGCGCAACGCCTCGCGCCAGGCGTGATATTGCGGTTCCTGCCAGATGCGCGCATGCAGGCGCGCCATGCCGTCAGGATCGTTGAGCAGACGCCAGCGGGTTGCCTCGACCTTGCCCTCAGGCCCGGCGCTGAGAATTTCCTCGATACGCGCTTCGCGCAGCGCTTCGGCGGCAGGCACCACCTTGGCATGGCGGGCGCGGGCCATGGCGCAGACCAGGGCGTTGTACAGCGGATCGACCACGGCACGCAGGAAGCCCTTGCGCAGCGCACGCGAACTGTTCAGTTGCTCGTACTCGGAGGTGTTGCTCAGCTCCACTGGCACCTTGTGCTCCTCCGGTATCAGAAACAGCTTGCTGCGCCGCGCTGCCAGTCCTGGCGCAGTACGACTGGTCAGCACCGACACCACAGGCGACAGCACCAGCGACACCACGATAGGCGCCAGCCACCAGAGGAAGTCCGGGTTGAGCCAGGCCACCAGTGCCGTCCAGCTGATACCGATCAGCACCTGGGTACCGTGACGACGGAACGCTTCGCTCCAGGGGGTCGAGTCGTCCACACGCTGCGGCGAGTTCCACTGCACCGACCAACCGAGAAAAGCAGCGGTGACGAACAGGCTGTGGAACAGCATGCGCACAGGTGCGAGCAGCACCGAGCAGGAGGCCTCCAGGAGCATCGACAGCAGCACCCGCGTACGACCACCGTAGGCTTCCGCGCCCTTGATCCAGATCAGCAGCACACTGAGCAGCTTGGGCAGGAAAAGCAGCGTCATGGTCGCCGAGAACAGCGCCACGGCCTCTTCGGGTTGCCAGCGCGGCCACAACGGGTAGAGCTGGTTGGGCTGCAGGAAGTACTCCGGCACCATCAGCGTATGGATCGCCAGCAGACAGGTCGACAGCACCAGGAACAACAGCCACAGCGGCGCCGACAAGTAGGACATGACGCCGGTGAGGAACACCACGCGATGCACGGCGTGCATGCCACGCACCAGGAACAGCCGGAAGTTCATCAGGTTGCCGTGGCACCAGCGGCGATCGCGCTTGAGCTCGTCGAGCAGGTTCGGTGGCAGCTCTTCATAACTGCCCGGCAGGTCGTAGGCGATCCATACCCCCCAACCGGCACGGCGCATCAACGCGGCTTCGACGAAGTCGTGAGAGAGAATCGCGCCAGCGAAAGAACCAGTGCCCGGCAAGGGCGCCAAAGCGCAGTGCTCGATGAAGGGTTTGACCCGAATGATCGCGTTGTGGCCCCAGTAGTGCGATTCACCCAGCTGCCAGAAGTTGAGCCCTGCGGTGAACAGCGGCCCGTAGACGCTGGTGGCGAACTGCTGCAGGCGCGCATACAGGGTGTCCATGCCCGATGCCTTGGGTGCGGTCTGGATGATGCCCGCTCCGGGGTTGGCCTCCATCAGGCGCACCAGGCGGGTCAGGCAATCGCCGCTCATCACGCTGTCGGCATCGAGCACTACCATGTAGCGGTAGTTGCTGCCCCAGCGCCGGCAGAAGTCGTCGATGTTGCCGCTCTTGCGCTTCACCCGACGCCGACGGCGGCGGTAGAAGATATGGCCGAAGCCTTCCACTTCACGGCACAACTCCATCCAGGCCTGTTGTTCGGCCACGCAGATATCCGGGTCGTTGCTGTCGCTGAGAACGAAGAAGTCGAAATGATCGAGTTGCCCGGTAGCCTTGAGCGATTCGAACGTCGCGCGCAGGCCGGCGAACACGCGCGGCACGTGTTCGTTGGCAATCGGCATCACCAGCGCGGTACGCGCCCGTGGCGAGATCGGCTCATCACCGCAGCTGCTCGCGGAGATGCTATAGCGATCACGCCCCTTGAGCAGTTGGAGGAAGCCCATCAGCGCGGTCCAGAACCCCATCGACACCCAGCAGAACAGCAGGGCGAACAGTGCCAGGATACTGGTCTGCACCACATAGGGCAGGATCTGCCGCGCTGACTCGCGCAGCGGCTGGTCGAACACCAGGCCAAGATCGACCAGCGACCAGCCCTGATAAGGCAGCACCGACTTCATGTACCAGGTGGCGACCACCGTCTGCGTGATCATCAGCACCAGCAGCGCGGTTCGGCGCACCGCCGCAACATGCCGCCAACGTTCTTCGGCGAAGTCTTCGCTCTCACGCGTACGCGGCCGCGGCGCAGGTTTCTCGCCTCTAAGACGGCGCCAGCCACGATCCAGGATATTGGTCTGCCACGGCTCCGGCACCATACGCGTGCGCGTGATCGGTGGCGTCGAGTCGATGGTCGGACGCCCCTGGTGATCCTGCACGATGCGGCAGCCACGCTCGAGCGCATCCGGCCAGCCCAATGCCAGGCGGGCTGGCACCGAGTCGAGCATCTCGCGGGTTTCCTCCTGGGGCTCGGTCGCTAGCTGATCGTCCTCGTGCAGGGCGCGATGCAGTGTCGCAAGATCGCCGCCCTCCTCTTCGACGCGATCAGCCAAGGCCTGCTGCCGCTCATGATCGAGCGGCAGTTCTCCCAGATACTCCTGGATTTGCGTAGGGTCTAGAGTGTTATTCATGGGAAGGCAGCTGATAGCTCCAGGTTTCCGACAAGGGCTTGCCGTCCTCGACCAGGGCAGCGCGCATCTCCACCGGCTGCGCCGGGTTCTTGACCTTGATCCGCAGGGTCAAACGCCAGCCCTTGCTGACCGGGTTGTAACGCAGGCTGTCTTCCAGCAGTTCGGCGTTGCCATCGACACTGACCTGCACACTCGGCGCCGCATCAGGCGAACGCTTGGCCAATTCCTCACCAACGAAATCAACCACCAGCGCGGTACTGCCATCGGCCTGACGAATCAGGTTGGCCTGCTTGATATCACCCTCCGACAGCCGGGTCTGGCTGACCATGGCCAGTTGTGGATCGTGCAGTTTGGCGTCGTCACGGCTGAAGTGTAGGCGATAGGCCACATCCAGCGACTCGCCCGGTGCCGGCAGCTTCTCGGGGCGCCAAAGGGCGACGATGTTGTCGTTGGTTTCATCCGGCGTGGGGATCTCCACCAGCTCGACATGACCCGTGCCCCAGTCACCGACGGTTTCCACCCAGCCGCTCGGGCGCAGCTCGTAGCGGTCGTCGAGATCCTGATACTGGTTGAAGTCGCGACCACGCTGCATCAGGCCGAAGCCACGTGGGTTGTCGATACGATAGCTGCTGACGTTGAGACGCTGCGGGTTGTTCAGCGGACGCCAGATCCACTCGCCATTGCCGGCATGGATGGCCAGACCATCGGAGTCATGCAGTTGCGGGCGGTAATTCGGGCGCGGCCAGGGCTGGTTGGCACCGAACAGGTACATGCTGGTCAGCGGCGCGATGCCGAGCTTTTCGACGTTCTCACGCAGGTAGACCTTCGATTGCACCTCGAGCACGCTCTCGCGCCCCGGTTTGATTTCCATGCGGTAAGCGCCGGTGGCGCGCGGCGAGTCGAGCAGTGCGTAGATCACCAGGCTGCGGCGATCGTGCTGCGGCTTCTCAATCCAGAACTCGCTGAAACGCGGGAACTCTTCGCCCGATGGCAGCGCGGTGTCGATAGCCAGACCGCGCGCGGAAAGACCGAACACCTGCCCTTTGCCGACGATGCGGAAGTAGCTGGCGCCCAGCACGCTCATCACCTCATCGTGCCGACCGTTGGTGTTGATCTCGTTGATCACCTTGAAGCCGGCAAAACCGAGATCCTTGAGGTCATCCGGGTTCAGATTGAGATCGCCGAAGTCGAACATCGACGGGTCGTACTTGATTTCCTGGGTGCCTTCGGCGGTCACTTCGTTGATCTTCACCGGCACATCGAAGTGCATGCCCTGGTGGAAGAAGTACAGCCGGAACGGCGTCTTGCCATCAGCCCAATGTGCTTTTTCCTCAAGGAAGCGCACCTTCTGATAGCCAGCGAACGGCAATTCGCGCAGCGCAGCCGGCAGATTGCTTTGCGGCGCATTGTAGCGTTCGGCAGCAAGCGCCTTGGCCTTTACCGCCACATCATCCAGATCGAAGGCCCAGCCCTGGGCAGCGAACAGCAGGGGGAGCACACAAAGGGCCAGCTTGCCGGCCTTGCCCATACGGGCTCCAGAACAACGACTCATCGACACACAGCCTCCAGGGCAACACGTACTGACAAGCAGCGGCAAGCCCGGGGGCGGCCGCTGCAGAGAGTTAAAAACGGGCGAATGGTACAAATACAGCGCGAGCACAATGCAGACAGCCAACCGAACGGTGACGTCTCCGCATGCGCGGATTCTTTCTGCGCATTATTACCAGATCGTGAAGTCCGGCACAGGTGCTCGAGCGAGTATATTTTCGCCTCCTAGGGCCACACCCTCATTGGCGTGGCAACAATTCGAAACGCGCCTCCTGCACGCTCTCCGAATCCAGCCCTAGCTGGACACGGAAGGCACCTGGCTCGCTGACATGCTGCAGGCTGGCGTTGTAGAAACGCAGCATGGCTTCGTCGATCTCGAAACTCAGCTCGCGTGCCTCGCCTGCCCCAAGCTTGACCCTGCGAAAATCCTTGAGTTCCTTCACCGGACGGATCACCGAAGCGGCCTCGTCGTGCAGATACAGCTGCACGACAGTGGAGCCAGCCCTTGGCCCGGCGTTCTTAAGCGTGACGCTGACGCGAATCTTCTCGCCCGGCGCCATGCGCTCGGCAGACAGCTTCGGCGCCGACAGCTGGAAATCGCTGTAGCTCAAACCATAGCCGAACGGATACAGCGGACCGTTGGGCTCTTCGAAATACTGCGAGGTGTAGTTGCCAGGCGTGCCGGGCGTGTATGGGCGGCCCAGGCGAAGATGATTGTAGTAGGTAGGAATCTGCCCGACCGAACGCGGAAAGGTGATCGGTAGTTTGCCGGCGGGGTTGTGCTCACCGAACAGCACGTCGGCGATGGCGTTGCCACCCTCTATACCGCTGTACCAGGTCTCCAGCATCGCATCGGCGTTTTCCTTCTCCCAACCCAGCGCCAGCGGTCGACCGTTCATCAGCACCAGCACCAGCGGTTTGCCGGTGGCCTTGAGCGCGCGCAACAGCGCCTGCTGGCTGTCCGGCAGGTCCAACCGGGTGCGACTGGACGACTCGTGGGACATACCGCGCGCTTCGCCCACTGCAGCAACGATGACGTCGGCCTGGGCTGCCACACGCACCGCCTCCTCCAGCATCGCCTGCGGGGTGCGCTTGTCCAGCACGACTTCCGGGCGATCCCAGTTGAGCTGATTGAGGTAATTGATCACATGGGTATCGTCGGTGACGTTGGCGCCAACGGCGTAGAGCAGCTTGCCCTGCCCGTTGAGCGCCGCTTCCATGCCCTTGCGCAGGGTCACCGCCTGCTCGGCCACGCCCACCGCTGACCAGCTGCCGAGCATGTCCACCGGCGAATCGGCCAGCGGGCCGATCAACGCGACGGTGGTCTTCTTGCTCAGGGGCAGCGTGTCGCCATGGTTTTCCAGCAGCACCAGAGAATCGCGCGCCATGGCCCGCGCTTCGGCGCGGTGCAGGCGGCTTTCGGCATTGACATCTGCCGGGTCGTCCTCGGCGCGGCCGATACGGCGGAACGGATCGTGGAACAGGCCGAGGTCGTATTTGGTGTTCAGCACATGGGTGACGGCCTCATCCAGCACGCCCTGTGGTACCGCGCCGCTGCGCACCAGCGCCGGCAGCTCCTGATCGTAGAGCGTGTCGGCCATGCTCATGCCGACACCTGCCGTTACGGCCAGTCGTGCAGCCTCGCGGCCATCGGCTGCCACACCATGGCGCAGCAGTTCGGTGATCGCGCCATGATCGCTAAGCGCCACACCCTTGAAGCCCCAGTCGCGGCGCAGCAAATCACGCAGCAGCCAGGTATTGGCCGAAGCAGGGACACCATTGATGGCGTTCAGCGCCACCATCACCCCACCAGCGCCGGCATCGATGGCGGCGCGATAAGGCGGCAGGTAGTCCTGGTACATGCGCATCGGGCTCATGTCGACCACGTTGTAGTCGCGCCCGCCCTCCACCGCGCCATACAGGGCGAAGTGCTTGACGCTGGCCATGATCCGCTGCGGATCGCTGGGGTCCTTGCCCTGAAAGCCATGCACCATGGCCGTGGCGATACGAGAAACCAGGTAGGGGTCTTCGCCGAAACCCTCGGAAGTGCGTCCCCAGCGTGGATCGCGGGAGATGTCGACGGTCGGCGCAAAGGTCATGTCCAGGCCATCGGCACTGGCTTCGAAAGCCGCGATCCGGGCGCTGTTCTCGATGGCTGGAATGTCCCAGCTGGACGCCAGGCCCAGGCCGATGGGAAAGGTAGTGCGATGACCATGGATGATGTCGTAAGCGAAGAACACCGGGATGCCCAGCCGGCTACGCAGGGCAGCTTCCTGCATCGGGCGATTCTCCGGTCGCACCACCGAGTTGAAGGTGGCGCCGATGCGACCCGCCGCCATCTCCTCGCGGATGCGTTCACGCGGCATGTCACCGCCGATGCTGATCAGGCGCAGTTGGCCGACCTTTTCCTCAAGGGTCATGCGACCTACCAGGTCGGCGATGAAGGCCGATTTGTCATCGATCGAAGGCGCAGCAACCAGCAGGCTGGGGGTAATCAAGGCAGAGGCAAGAGCGAACTGACGCAGGTATTTCATCGGGAACGGCACCGGGATGCGAATCATTGTTTGAATGGCCACCACGATACTCCGAGTCCTCGTGCCGCGCCGCGAGTTGGCGCAAAAAAACTTAAGCACCATTGAAAGGCGCTCCAGAAATTACGACCCCAGAATTTCACAAACTTGCGCATTTTTTTCTTCGCCTCTGGTTTTGCCTGCCGGCAGGCGTAGCATGGCTGCATTCGGGAGAAGGTGATGGCGCAATTCGAACATCTGCAGGTATTCCAGAGCATGAGCCGCTCGCCCAACGCTCGGCTACACGCGATGGCCGAGCTGGGCAACGGTATGGCCGTGGCCCGCTGGAGCAACGCTCATGATGCGCGTGACTACCTTGCCCCCAGTCATCACACGCTGTCGTGCTACCTCAGCGGCGGCACTGGCACCTTTCGCCGCGAGCAGCCCGGCAACAAGGGTGCGCCAGACAAACTGTGCATTCTGCCGGCCGAACACCAGTCGGCCTGGATCATCAATGGCGAGATTCAGCTTGCCCACCTCTATATAGAGCAGGAGCAGTTCGCCCTTGGCGCGGTCGCCCTGCTCGATCGCGAGCCGCGCAGCCTGCAACTTGAAGAAGCGACCTTCCTCGAAGACGCCGAACAGTCCGCGCGCTTTCGCCAGCTGTGCACCCTCGACTGGCAGGAGCCGGGCGAACGCCTGCTGGCCAGCAGCCTGGCGCACCAACTACTCGACCACGCCCTGCTCAACCAGGTTGGCCTGCGCCAGGGCCTGCGCCTAAAGGGTGGCCTGGCACCGCTGCAACGCCGACGTGTGCGCGAGTTCATCGAGCAGCACCTGGATACGCCGCTGCCGCTGAGCCAACTGGCCGCACTCTGCGTGCTGTCGGAATACCACTTCGCGCGCATGTTCCAAAGCAGCTTCGGCCTGCCACCTCATCGTTACGTGCTGGCTCGGCGTCTGGCGCGCGCCTGCCAGATGCTACGTCAGCCAGCCCCTGCTCTGAGCGAGGTGGCATTGGCCTGCGGCTTCGCCAGCGCCAGCCACTTCAGCAACCGTTTTCGCCAGGCATTGGGTGCAACGCCCAGACAGTACCGCGCTGCGTTCGTGTAGGGCGGAAGAAAGCCGCCACCCGCCCTGCCGTCGGCAATCTCTGCACCACGCCTGCTAATCGTCACGCGGCTATGCGAAAATCTGCGGCTTTGCATTGCCACGGCCCAGTCATGCGCCCATTCCCTTTAGCCACGAGGCTTCGCTGATGCCTCTGGATATCCACCTGTTACGCCAGGAAGACTGGCGTTCCGAATTCGGCGCGGGCGACCTGCGCCGTGGCATCGGCTACGCCGAAGAAAAACGCAGCAAACTGCTCAGTCTCAAGGACCACAGCCTGCTCGCCAATTGCCGAGGCTCAGGTGGGCAGACCTACCAGCAGCGCATCACGCTGCATCCTTATGGGCGCAAATGGAGCGTGACCGGCCACTGCAACTGCCCGGTCGGCTTCAACTGCAAGCACGTGGTTGCCGCCCTTCTCACCCTTGAAGCTCAGCAGCGCGCCGGCAGCGACCTGTCGGACATCATCGTGCTGGACAAGGAGCTGGCCGAAACGCGCCTCGAAGGTATCGCCCCCACCGCCGTCCTCAGCCTCGGCAGCCAGGTGCGCGTGCATTTCGACGCACGCAAGGGACGCATGCAGGAACAAACCCAGCACCGCGCCGCGCTGGCCTTCGACTATGCCGGGCACAAGGTCTTCGGCAAGCCGGCCAAGGACCTGGTCAAGCGCCTGGATGAGCAAACCAACCTGCGCCTGATCCGTGACGGCGCAGCCGAAGCCACGCTGCGCAAACGCCTGGAAAGCCTCGGTCTGCAGGTAGCCCTGCGCCAGAGCGAAGCGCTACCGGCCGAAGCTGGCGAGCCGTTCGAGCTGGAACGCGAGCGCGACTGGCTGGATTTCGTCCAGCAGCAACTGCCGCAATTGCGCGCAGAAGGCTGGCAGATCCACATGCGCCCCGACTTCCAGTACAACCTCACCGAGGTCGATGACTGGTATGCCGAGGTCGAGGAAGACCCGCAGCAGAACTGGTTCGATCTGGAGCTGGGCATCGAAGTCGAAGGCCAGCGCCTGAGCCTGCTGCCGATCCTGCTCCAGGCCATTCGCCGCACGCCCTGGCTGCTGGCGCCCGATGCACTGGCCCAGCGCGCCGACGAAGATCGCCTGCTGGTCAACCTGCCGCAGAGCGGCAAACGCATCGCTCTGCCCTTCGCCCGCCTCAAGCCATTGTTGGCCACGCTCGGCGAGCTGTATTTCCGCGACCCCGGCGAAGACCACTTGCCGTTGCGCCTGGGTCGCGCCGACGCCGCGCGCCTGGCCGCACTGGCGCAGGGCCCAGAACTCAGTTGGCAAGGCGGCGATGAACTGCGCGGTTTCGCCCAACGCCTGCAAAGTCTGGCAGTGCGTGAAGTCTCACCACCCGCGGGCTTGCAGGCCGAACTGCGCAGCTATCAGCTGCAGGGCCTGAACTGGATGCAGACCCTGGCCGAGCTGCGCGTCGGTGGCGTGCTGGCCGACGACATGGGCCTGGGCAAGACCCTGCAGACCCTGGCGCATGTCCTGTGTGAAAAACAGGCCGGTCGCCTGCAGCATCCCGCGCTGATCGTCATGCCTACCAGCCTGATCCCCAACTGGCAGGACGAAGCGGCGCGCTTCACCCCGCAGTTACGTGTGCTGGCACTGCATGGCAGCAAGCGCAAGGCGCTGTTTGAAGAGATCACCGAGCACGACCTGATCCTCACCACCTACGCCCTGCTGCCACGCGACCTCAAGGCGCTGAATCAACACCGCTACCGCCTGCTGATCCTCGACGAAGCGCAGAACATCAAGAACCCGCGCAGCAAGGCGGCCACCGCAGCGGCTCAGATACAGGCCGAGCTGCGCCTGTGCCTGACCGGCACGCCACTGGAAAACCACCTGGGCGAGCTGTGGTCACTGTTCCACTTCCTGATGCCCGGTTGGCTTGGCGACGCCAAGGCCTTCACCCGCGACTACCGCACGCCCATCGAGAAACGCGGCGACGGCCATCGCCTCGCACATCTGAACGGGCGCATCCGCCCCTTCCTGCTGCGCCGCAACAAGGAACAGGTAGCCAGCGAACTGCCGCCGAAGACTGAGATCACCCAATGGGTCGAGCTGACCCAGCTGCAGCGCGACCGCTACGAAACCCTGCGCCTGGCGATGGACCAGAAGGTGCGCGAAGAAATCACCCGTCAGGGCCTGGCACGCAGCCATATCGTCATCCTCGAGGCGCTGCTGCGCCTGCGCCAAAGCTGCTGCGATCTGCGCCTGCTCGGAGAGGATAACGGCGAGTTGGGCGCAAACGATTCCGGCAAGCTCAGCGCCCTTCTGGATATGCTTCAGGAACTGGTGGACGAAGGCCGCCGCGTGCTGCTGTTCTCTCAGTTCACCTCGATGCTGGCGCTGATCGAGGCAGAGCTGCAGGCCCGCAAGATCGCCTACGCCAAGCTGACCGGCAGCACCCAGGACCGACGCACACCGGTACAACGCTTCCAGGCGGGAGAGTTTCCGGTGTTCCTGATCAGCCTCAAGGCCGGCGGCAGCGGCCTCAACCTGACCGCCGCCGATACCGTGATCCACTTCGACCCCTGGTGGAATCCGGCCGCCGAAGCCCAAGCCAGCGATCGCGCCTACCGTATCGGCCAGGACAAACCGGTGTTCGTCTACAAGCTGATCGCCCGTGGCAGCGTCGAAGAAAAGATCCAACAATTGCAGCAGGCCAAGGCCAGCCTGGCCAAAGGCGTGCTGGACGGCGGCAGCCAGGGCCAGTGGAAGCTGGATGAGGAAGACTTGGCGGCGCTGTTTGCACCGCTCGATTGACACCTCGCCTCAACGATCCGCCATCACGCCAGTAATGGCGGATGAAACGAGTGTCATCCACCTCAAATCAATCAGACGTATCGTCGCGCTCGGACTCGGCATCCGCACGGTTACGCGCCTTGTTGCGGGGGTGCGGGCCGGCCACGGCCGGAAAGCGTGACGAGGCGTAACGCACCACCAGGATCGCCAGCGCCAGCAGCAGGATCGCCCCCGACACCATCACCACACCCCAGCTCGGCTTGTGGGTGTGGGAAATGTCGGAAATCAGCAAACGGGTCAATGCGGTGATCGCCACATAGATCATGAAGCGAATCGGCATGTGGTTGGTCTTGAAATAGATCCCCACCATCGCTGCCAATTCCAGGTAGATGAACAGCAGCAGGATGTCATCGACCGTGATGTGTCCCTTCTCCAGCATGCCGATAAAGGTCATCACCCCCGCCCAGGCCGTGATCGCACCAATGGCGAACAGCGCCAGGTAATGGAAGGCCTCCATCAGCAGATTACCCAAGGATTCCGCCAGGCCATGCATGCCCGTTCGCAGACGTTCCGCCCAATTCATCGTGTCACTTCTCCCCAAACCAACATCACCCCGTGCATCCGACATGGATGCACACCGACGAGCATGCAGGAAAAACACCAACTTGAGGATGATGCGGGGATGTGACGGAAAGACACAGGCCGCTCAGACTACCGCCAGCACCGGCTGACGCGATTCAGGCCAGGCGAAGCAGTGCTTGCCCGCTTCCTTGGCGCGATACATGGCCGTATCGGCCGCCGCGATAAGCCGGCGGCGATCTTCGCCATGTTCGGCATAACGCGCCAGACCAACGCTGACGCCCACCCGCACCTCGGGAAAGTGCTCCAGCAAAGGCGTATCAAGCGCCTCGATCAGACGCCGTGCCAGGCGTTCGACAGCATCTGCATCACCTGCCGCAATGATTGCGAACTCGTCCCCGCCCAGCCGTGCCAACACTTCACCTTCACGCATCAAACCCTGCCACCGTGCAACCACTGCCTTGAGTGTCGCGTCTCCAGCAGCATGGCCATACTGATCGTTAATCGGCTTGAAGCCATCGAGATCGAGATAGAGCAACGCCACCTGGCGCTCTCCGCGCCTTGCGAGCGCCAAAGCCTGATCCAGCGTCTCGTTGAAGGCTCGTCGATTGGGTATCTGGGTGAGACTGTCGTGCTGCGACTCGAAGGCCAGTCGCTCAAGCAACTCGGCGCGCTCACTAAGGTCACGACGTAAGTCGACAAACAGCAGCGTGAGCAGGCCGAGCATCAACAATGCACCGCCACCGCCACCCCATAGCGCCAGATACGAACGCCACTCCAGATCCGCTTTCTGTTCGGCAAGGGAAGCCTTTACGCCACGTTCGATATTGCCGATGCGTAAACGCATTTCATCCATGTAGAGCTTACCGACGTCCTCATCCAGCGTCCGCTGTACAGCGCTCTGTCCCTGCTCTCTGCGCACGGCTATGGTCTGTGCCAGTTCGCTGCGCTTGAGCTGGCTGAGTCTGGTGATAGCGTCAATATCAGGCTTGTAAGCCCTTAGGATATGGCTTTCAACAAGCAATGACAGGTGCTCGTCCAGTTGTTCGGTGGCCCGCTCATAAGGTTCGAGGTACTGAGGGTCGCTCGTGAGTAAATAGCCGCGCTGACCAATCTCGGCATCTTGGAGCATCGAAAGCAGTGAGGAGAGCCGGTACAGAGATCGATACAGATCTTGTACATCCCGACCGCTGGAGAGGCTGGCCTGACTCCCCCAGATTGCTCCAATGAGCAGCATCAGGCTCAAGTAAAACAGTGCCACCAGCGCGAGCAACTTGCGCTCTACACGACCGACTGAGTTCACGGTGAACACCTCATGATTGGGCACTGCAAAGGCCGATACCATGCGCCTACAGTGACTATAGATGTCCACCAAACAGCTGCACAAGCGCCGCCCCGCAAAACGTTTGATAAAGAATCCGAAGCAGACTCAACATATACAATAATTGTACAAACGTACCTGATTCTGCCGTTGGCCATAGCAGAAAACCAAACGCCGCCAGCCGCTGAATGCAGCTGCAAATCGAGTCATCTAAGCTGCCCATCAAGCCCAATGCTGGCAAAAGAGAAGCGAGTCATTTATTCTCGCAAACACTGTACAAAAAACCAGTTAATTACTGATCGACACGTATGAAGGCAGACGAGGTGATGAATGGCCGTCGAAGTGGTGTACCGCAGCAGTCGCGATCCGGAGCGTTTGTTTATGGATAAGGCCGAAGCCGATCGTTACGACAAGATGCTGGAGCTGGCCGAGCGCCTGAGTGAGGTCCTACACAAGGCGGTGCCGTCCTTGAGCGAGGAACAGGGCGAGGAGCTGGGTATTTTCATGGCCAAGAATCGCGACGTCTTCGCCAAGGCGTTCAAGAGCCAGCCAGACGCACTTGACGAACTCGAGGCCGACGCAGCCAGCGAATGACCGAGCTCACAGGCCCCGCGCGCCCTGCGCAGGGCCTGGCGCGTCAGGCATCGCTGACTGGATAGTGCATCGCAGCTTGCTCCAGCCAGGCTGGCAAATCTCGTCGCTTGATGCCCTCACGTCGCGCACGGAGCAGTTGCTCGAGCATGTACCGGCGTTTGCGCTCATCGCCATCGGCAAGAGAAAGCGCCAGATCGCGATCACTCCACTGACGAATGCGGCGAAACAACCACCAGTGAAAGTACAGGCCAGCGGTGGTGGTGACGACGATAATGAAATAGTCCATGGTGAACCTCCTTCCAGCACGCTAATCGAGCTCGCATATAGCGCCAAGTGCAGCGTTGCCGCAGGTCGCTGCACCGTGCACCCATCAGTTCGACCAGGCGCCGCCTACCGATCACCTTCGCGCCCCCGAAGTTTGAACGGGCTCGGCAACCGCTAGGTGCGATAAAGCAGGCCCTCTGCCAGGTAGTCAGCGACTCGCGCCGGAGATCGTTTTTCAGCCTGGGCATGGGCGTAGATTTCGGTCAGGCGTCGGCTGATCTGCGCCAGGTGCGCGGTGATCGCCGCTAGTTCCTCGCCGCGATGACGCAGCGCCACGTAGATCAGCCCTCCGGCATTGAGCACGTAATCCGGCGCGTAGAGAATCCCGCGAGCTTCCAGCTGATCGGCCACCTCAGGGCTTGCCAGCTGATTGTTGGCCGCTCCAGCCACCGCAGCGCAACGCAGATGGGCAACCGTCTGCGCATTCAGCACACCACCCAGGCCGCAGGGCGCGAGAATGTCGCAAGGCGTGGTAAGCAGCGCATCGCTGGTTATCGGGTGCGCCCCCAGTTGCTCGACAGCCAGTTGCACACGCCCGGCATCGAGGTCGCTCACCAACAGTTCCACGCCCGCGGCATGCAGCGCTTCGGCCAGGGCGAAGCCGACATTGCCCAGGCCCTGAATGGCGACTCGCAGCCCTTCCAGATCATCGCTGCCAAGGCGCGCCTGGGCGGTGGCGCGAATGCCCGCGAATACACCCAAGGCGGTGTGCGGTGACGGATCACCTTCACTGGTCGTACTGGTAGCGTGATGGGTGTACTGGGCGATGCAATCCATGTCGGCGCTGGAGGTGCCACTGTCGATGGCGGTGATGTAACGGCCATTGAGGGTTTCGATAAAACGGCCGAAGGCTTCGAATAGCGCGGCGCGGCTCTGCAGATGAGCCGGGCGGATGATCACCGCCTTGCCGCCACCGTGATCGATCCCAGCCAACGCCGCCTTGTAGCTCATACCATGGGCAAGGCGGATGGCATCGCCAATGGCGCTTTGTTCATCGGCATAGGGTAGGTAGCGACAACCGCCGAGTGCTGGCCCGAAACGGGTGTTGTGAATGGCGATAACGGCCTTGAGACCGCTGGCCGGATCCTCGGCCAGATGCAGGGCCTCGAGGCGGGCGGCTTCCATCATGCTGAACATGGGCGAGCTCCCGGTTGGACTTCAGGCCTCAGTATAGGAGAGCCACACTGGACGACGACCTTGCCAGGAGCTAAAAGAGCAGAAGTCAGCGGAGAATGCGATGAGCCCACGCCAAGCCTGCCTGCAGTGCCTGCAACGCGACCCTCCCGCCCTGTTCGAGGCGGCTCTGTGGATCGCTGCCGAACACGATGATCAGCTTCAGCCCGCGCAGATACTGAGCGACCTGCACAGTTTGTTATTGCAGGTCAGCGCCGGGTTACCCGCCCTGCCCGCTCGCGAATTGGCACAGCCGCTGCTGCGCCGACTGGCAGAACTCGACTATCAGGAAGACGACGAAGGCGTGACACGACCGCGCCATGCCCTGCTGCATGAAGTGTTACGCCGCCGACGCGGCCAACCGCTGCCCCTGGCGTTGATTGCACTGGAGTTGGCGCGCCGCCTGGATATTCCACTCCAGGGCGTGAATTTCCCTGGTCACTTCATGCTCCGTGTACCTGGCGCCGATCACCTGCTCGACCCTTGCGGCGGACGCCGCCTGTACACCCGCGACTGCCGTGATCAGCTCTATCGCCAGCTGGGCCCGGATGTCGAACTCAGCGCGGTGCACCTGCAGACAGCCAATGCCGCTGACATGCTGCGACGCCTGTCGCGCAACCTGCGCCTGTTGCACATGCAGCACGATGCTCCGGAAGCAGCGCTCAAGGATGCCGAGCGCGTCCTGCAGCTCGGCCCGCCCAACCTGGTCGATCATCTGGCTCGGGCGGACGTCTATCGGCAACTGGATTGCCCACAGGGTGAGCGCTATGACATTGAGCACGCGCTGCTGTTCTGCGAGGAGGAAGGTTTGCGCCTGCAGTTGAGCCAGCGCTTGCGCAGCCTGGCACGTGCGCCAGCGATGCATTGACGCCGCCGCGTACGACAACCTCGAACCAGCGAAATATCAGGCAGACGCCGCCAGGCTGTGAAAGCTGAAGTAGTAACGCAGCGCGTCGATCATCTCGACGTAGTCGGCAGGTGGCGCCACCAGAGCGAAGCCGGAATCGTAGACACCGGGATTGACGTCTTCACGGCACCACTGACAGTTGGCGGAGAAGTCGATGAAATGTATGCCATGCTGGCCTGGAATCTTCAGGCGCATGTCGAAGCGTGCGCCCACCAGCATCGGCAACTGACTGATCAGCATCAGACCGTCGAGGGAGACATTGCCGATGGAGCCCATCGGTTTGTCGGTAATGCGATTGAACACCTTCAGGTAGTAGGGCAACTGATGGCGTTCGATTCGGCGCTGGCTACGCATAGTGGCAAATCGCTACAAAGGGACTTGAGTATGGCCCTACTACGACCACTTAACCACCCTCAAGAACAGCGTTGAGCTATCCGCTCGCGCAACTGGCGACGAGCGGTGTCGGTTTCTTCATCACTGTAGTAGATGCGCTCGCCGCCGGCGCCTTCGCGATAGTAGCGAAAACCCTCCGGCATCTGCGCCAGGTGTCGGCGCAGATCGCGGCATTCACTGGCCCGCTCTTCGCGCTGCGCAGTTGCTGTCGCCGCAGCCTGTTGTTGCTCTTCACGCCGCGCATCGTAGAAACGCTGACGGCGCTCCTCACGCTCACGCGTATGTTGGTCGCGCTCGATCACCTGCGGCTTCACCTGCACGGTTTCAGCCCCGGCCACGGGCCTTTGGCCAAAATGCACCCGCCCCTGCTCGTCCGTCCAGCGATAGATTTCCGCCGTGACCAGCGTGGGCAGCAGTGCAGCAATCAACAACCAGTAGCGCATGTTCATCCTCCATGAGAGACATACGCCAGCTTATACCGCCACGCGCCCCTGAAGAACGCCGAACGACCGAAGGCTCAGAGTGTGGCCGGGCTGACCTTGGCTGCCGGCGCCGGGCTGTGATGCCCCAACTGCTCCAGCGTCTGCAGACGCGCGCGGGCGCGGTAGGCGTACTCGCTGGCCGGATAGCGCGTGATGATGAACTGGTAAGTCTGCGCGGCATCGACGAACAGGCTCTCGCGCTCCAGGCATTGACCGCGCAACAGGGAAATCTCCGGCTGCAGGTAATTGCGCGAGCGGCTCTTGCGCTCGGCCTGCGACAGCTCCAGCGCGACCTGCGCACAATCACCTTCGTTGTAGGCGCGGTAGGCGTTGTTCAGATGATGGTCGAGCGAGACACGGGTACAGCCCGTGGCAACCAGGGCCACGGCCAGAATGATCAGGGTACGCATGGGCAATTCCTCCAATGAGCAGTGTATCGACAGCCGAGGGAAAAACTGAACAGCGATAGTTGTTCTGGAAACGCCCCGCATGACGCCATTGCCTCACCTTTTTGTCCGCGCCAGCGCCACGACCACTCGCCCTCTCGAACCAGCGCCAAATCGCTGATCCATATCAATGCCGCTTGCCTGAACATGGCCTGTAATGCAGGCACAGACTCCAGGTGAGGACGCTGCCATGAAACTGCAACGGCTGATGGTCGTCATCGACGCCGAACACCAGCAACAACCGGCTCTGCAGCGGGCCGTCGAAGTGGCGCGCGAGACCGGCGCCGCCCTGCACTTGCTGCAGGTCGAGTATCACCCGAGCCTGGAAAGCGGCCTGTTGGACAGCCGCCTGCTCGACCGCACCCGCGAAACCATCGTGCGGCAAGGCTGCGAGGCACTGCGCACCAGCGTCGCGCACCTGAGCGCTGAAGGACTCCAGATCGAAGTCGATGTGCGCTGGGGCAAACGCCGCCACGAGGAGATACTTTCACGCGTCGCGGGGCTGCAACCGGACATCCTGTTTAAATCGACCCATCCCAGCAGTGCGCTGCGCCGTCTGATATTCAGTGATACCAGCTGGCAACTGATCCGCCGCTGTCCGGTGCCGCTGTGGCTGGTGCACGACGCCGAATCTCGCGGCAAACGCCTGTGCGCCGCGCTGGACCCGCTGCACAGTGCCGACAAACCTGCCGCCCTCGATCATCAGTTGATTCGCACCAGCCAGGCTCTGCAGACTGCGCTTGGCTTGCAAGCCGAGTACCTGCACGCGCAGGCACCGCTGCCACGCTCGCTGCTGTTCGACGCCGAGGTAGCGCAGGAATATGAAGACTACGTGACCCAGTGCAGCCGTGAGCACCGCGAGGCCTTCGACAAACTGATCGCCCAGCACGCCATCGATAGAGCGCAAGCCCACCTGCAGGAAGGTTTTGCCGAGGAAGTCATCCCGCGTTTCGTGCGTGAGCACAATATCGGCCTGCTGGTAATGGGCGCCATCGCCCGCGGCCATCTGGACAGCCTGCTGATCGGCCACACCGAAGAGCGGGTGCTGGAACGCGTCGAGTGCGATCTGCTGGTGATCAAACCGGAGCACAAAGGGTAGTGCACAGGAACAATGACTACAGCTGAAGGGCGTAGTAGCCTCCCGAACATAGTTCACTAGGGAGTTCGTGCATGACCTTTCGCCGCACCAAAATCGTCGCCACCCTGGGCCCGGCCAGCAGCTCGCCGGAAGTACTGGAGCAACTGATCCTCGCCGGTCTCGACGTGGCCCGTCTGAACTTCTCCCACGGCACGCCGGACGACCACAAGGCGCGCGCCGCCCTGGTTCGCGAGCTGGCCGCCAAGCACGGCCGCCATGTTGCCCTGCTCGGCGACCTGCAAGGCCCGAAGATCCGCATCGCCAAGTTCGAAAACAAGCGTATCGAGCTCAAGGACGGCGACCTGTTCCGACTCTCCTCCAGCCACTCGCGCACGGCCGGCACCCAGGAAGTGGTCGGCATCGACTACCCGGCGCTGATCCAGGACTGCGGTGTCGGTGACGAACTGCTGCTCGACGACGGCCGCGTGGTCATGCGCGTCGAACTCAAAGGTGCCGATGAACTGCACTGCCGCGTACTGATCGGCGGTCCGCTGTCGGACAACAAGGGCATCAACCGCCGCGGTGGTGGTCTCACCGCGCCTGCCCTGACCGAGAAGGACATGGTCGACATCAAGGTTGCCGCCGAGATGGACCTGGACTACCTGGCCGTGTCCTTCCCGCGTGATGCCGCCGACATGGACTACGCCCGCCGCCTGCTCACCGAAGCCGGCGGTACCGCCTGGCTGGTGGCCAAGATCGAGCGCGCCGAAGCCGTGGCCGATGACGAAGCGCTGGACGGCCTGATCCGCGCCAGTGACGCGGTGATGGTCGCCCGTGGCGACCTGGCCGTGGAAATCGGCGACGCCGAACTGGTCGGTATCCAGAAGAAAATCATCGCCCACGCCCGACGCCTGAACAAAGCCGTGATCACTGCCACGCAGATGATGGAGTCGATGATCCACAGCCCGATGCCGACTCGCGCCGAAGTCTCCGACGTGGCCAACGCCGCGCTGGACTACACCGACGCAGTGATGCTGTCGGCCGAGAGCGCCGCTGGGGAATACCCGGTCGAAGCCGTGCAGGCCATGGCCCGCGTGTGCCTGGGCGCCGAGAAGCACCCGACCAGCAAGCAGTCCAGCCACCGCCTGGGCCGCACCTTCGAGCGCTGCGACGAAAGCATCGCCCTGGCGACCATGTACACCGCCAACCACTTCCCCGGCGTGAAGGCAATCATCAGCCTCACCGAGAGTGGCTACAGCCCGCTGATCATGTCGCGCATCCGCTCGTCGATCCCGATCTTCGCCTTCACCCCGCACCGTGAAGCCCAGGCCCGCGTGGCACTGTTCCGTGGCGTATACACCGTGCCGTTCGACCCGGCCTCGCTGCCAGCGAACAAGGTTAGCCAGGCGGCGGTGGACGAACTGCTCAAGCGCGGCGTGGTCGAGCCGGGCGACTGGGTGATCCTGACCAAGGGTGACAGCTACCACGGTACCGGCGGCACCAACACCATGAAGATCCTGCATGTCGGCGACCAGATGGTGTGATCCACCCTTGAACGCAAAAGGCCGCTCATCGAGCGGCCTTTTGCGTTTCAGCAGCCTCGTTTCACTTCTGGTTGTAGCTTTGGATCAGGTTGGCGTATGCCGGCAGGTGACCACCAAGAATGCCGCCGAACCCCTCGACATCGTTACGCCAGTCACGATGCAGTTCGCCACCGACGCTGAACCAGTTGAGCAGTTGGGCACCGGCATGAGCCATACGCGCCAAGGCAGCATCGCGCACCGCGGTGTTGAAGGTGCCGGAAGCGTCCGTCACCACGAATACGTCATAACCAGCCTCCAGCGCGGAGAGAGTGGGAAATGCCACGCAAACGTCGGTAACCACACCGGCAATGATCAGTTGCTTGCGCCCAGTGGCCTTGATCGCGTTGACGAAGTCCTCATTATCCCAAGCATTGATCTGCCCCGGACGAGCGATATAGGGCGCGTCGGGAAACATGGCCTTGAGCTCCGGCACGATCGGCCCGTTCGGCCCGGTTTCGAAGCTGGTGGTAAGAATGGTCGGCAGCTTGAAGAACTTGGCGATATCCGCCAGCGCCATGACGTTGTTCTTGAACTCGTCGGGCGAATAGTCGCGTACCAGCGAGAGCAAACCGGCCTGGTGATCGATCAACAATACGACGGCATCGTCCTTGTCCAAACGCTTGTAAGTGAAAGCCATGGGAAAACTCCTGTACGGTGATGAGGCTGAACCTCGAGACCATTGCAATCTCGAAGGACGCTCAGCCTAGTGGCCAAGGCCGCTGACAATCGACCGCGCAGAGGGAAAATAGCTTTTCGAAAAAACCGAACAAAAAACCGCGGCGAAGGCATTACCCTCACCTCATCGAATCGATGGGACACCCGCATATGAAGCTTGATCTGCAGGAAATCGAAACCTATCTGCGCGTGGTGGAACTGGGTGGCGTAAGCCGGGCAGCGGAAGACCTGGCGCTATCCAAGTCGGTGGTCAGCAAGCGTTTGAGCGATCTGGAACAACGTCTAGGTAGTAATCTGCTGCATCGTTCCACCCGCAAGGTCACGCCGACCGACACTGGCCTGGCCTTCTACCAGCAGGCCAAGCAGGCACTGCTGGAACTGAGCGAAGCAGCCGAGGCGGCAGCCTTCAATGACAGTAGTCTGTGCGGACGCCTGAACATGCTGGCGCCGATGAGTTTCGGCACGCTCTGGCTGGCGCCGCTGATCGCCGAATTCATGCGTCTGCATCCACAGCTGGAAGTCAGCCTGTATCTAGAGGATCGCATCAGCGATTTCGAGCGCGAAGGGTATGACCTCTGTGTACGGATCTCACGCATCGGTGACAGCGCGCTGATCGCCCGCAAGCTCGCCAGCAGCGCCCGGATACTCTGCGCCAGCCCGGAGTACCTGCAACGACAAGGCACGCCAGAGAATGTCGAAGCGCTGCGCGAGCACGACTGCATCGGCTACAGCAACGTCGCTTCACGGCAATTCTGGTCCTTCGAAAACGACGATGAGCAAGGCGAACTGGCGAACGTGGCACCACGCGGACGGTTTTCCAGCAACAACGGCGAAGTCATGCGCGAACTGGTGCTGGCCGGCCAGGGTCTGGCGCTGCTGCCAAGCTTTCTGGTCCACCAGCATCTGAAAGACGGCTCGCTGGTCGAGATACTGCCTCAGGCAAGGCCCAAGCCTTACTCAATCTATGCCATGTACCCGCGTTCCCGACGGGCGTCACGCAAGGTCATGGCGCTTTGCGAGTTTCTCCAGCAGCGCCTGCTCGAACCGCCTTGGGAATAAATCAGGCAAACCGAGAGAAATCCGGCTTTCTGCGCTGCATGAAGGCCGTCAACGCCTCAATGGCCTCTGGCGAACGCAGGCGCTGGCCGAACAACGCGCCCTCCTCCTCGATCACTTGGCGCAACTGCTCGCGATCCGGCGCGCGCATCAGGCGTTTGCTGTCGGCGACCGCCGAGGGTGCCAGCTGGAGAAAACGCTGTGCCATCTCGCGCGCCTTGTTCAACGTTGCCGCGCCATCCTCCAGCGCCTGGTTGGCGATGCCCCACTCTGCAGCCTGCTCCCCGCTGAAGCCCTGCCCGAGCAGCAACAACTCGGCAGCTCGCGCGTGTCCCAGCAGGCGCGGCAGAATCAGGCTGGAACCGTACTCCGGGCACAGACCAAGATTGACGAAGGGCATTTTCAACTGCGCATCACGGCTGACGTAGACCAGGTCGCAGTGCAGCAACAAGGTGGTACCAATGCCCACCGCCGGACCAGCCACTGCGGCGACCACCGGTTTGCTGAATTCGAACAGCGCGCGCATGAACTGGAACACTTCGCTGTTCAGGCCGGTGGGCGGCGCCTGGATGAAGTCGGCGACATCGTTACCGCTGGTGAAACACGCCTCACCACCAGTGAGTAGCACCACGCGCACGCTCGGGTCGCGCTCGGCCTCGTCCAGCACCTCGGCCATGCTGGCGTACATGGCGCGGGTCAGCGCATTCTTCTTGTCTGGACGATGCATGCGCAGGGTCAACAGACCGCCGTCGCGCTCGATATGCAGGTGCTCGCTCATGCCAGGGCTCCAATGGGTGCGTCATACGCACCGGCGCCAGGCCTGACCGGCCCGGCACAGCCTATGCGCGAGTGAGAAAGACGTCGGCGAGCATCTGACTGCGTGGCAAACCGGCCATATAGAGGCGCCGCGCGAAGCTGTCGACCGTCAAGGGATGGCCGCAGAGTAAGGCGAGGGTTTGCCGCGAAACAAGGCGCAGTTCGGCCAAAGCAGCCGGCAACTGCGCCGCCGTCACCAGTTCCACCTGCAGGTTGGCGTGCTGCGCAGCCAGTGCCTGAAGTTCGTGCGCCAGATAATGCTCGGCCGGCTCATGCGCCACGTGCAGCAGGCGGATGACGCCCTGGTGCTCCTGACGCAGCGCGTCACGCAAGACCCCGTACAACGGCGCCAGCCCCGTACCGGCGGCAAGCAACCATATTGGTCGCGCCTGCCAATCGGCGTCGTAATGCAGAGCACCACCGCGCAGCTCGCCGAGCCGCAGCGTGTCGCCAACCTGCAAGCGCCGCGCAGCATCGCAGAACGCGCCGGGCAGGCGGCAGTCGATGTGAAACTCCAGCCAGTCGTCCTCACCCGGCACGCTGGCCAAAGAATAAGGACGCGCTACACCCTGCTCATTCCAAAGCAGCAGGTGCTGGCCGGGGCGATAGCGCAGTGGTTTGGCCGGCTGCAAGCGCAGGCGCAAAACCTGCGGGCTGGGCCAGTCCAGTGCGAGCACCTTGGCTGACAGGCCGTCACGCTGCGGGTCGAAAGGCTCTACCTGCAGATCCTCCATTACCTGGCACTGGCAGGCCAGGCGCCAGCCCTCGGCGCGCTTGTCGACCGCCAGTGCCTCAGGCTGACGATCCAGCGGTTCGCCAGCGATGCAACGCACAAGGCAAGCATGGCAGCTGCCGGCACGACAGCTGTAGGGCACCGCCACACCGCCGCTGAGCAACGCATCGAGCAAGTTGGTTTGCTGGGCGACTTGCAGTAGCTGGTCACCGACGCGCAGCTCAGGCACCCGCGTTCTCCCAGCTGGCGTCGCAACGATTGCGGCCGCCGCGCTTGGCCTGATAGAGCGCCTGATCGGCACGCTGCAGCGCTTCATCGAGATCGTCACCGGCGACCAACAGTGTCATGCCGGCGGAGAGGCTCAGATTATCGACCTTCACGCCCACTGGCTCGGCCTTGGCGAAGGCTTCGCGCAAGCGCTCGCAGCAGGCGGTGAACTGATCAGCATCGGTATTGGGCAATAGCAGCACGAATTCCTCACCGCCATAGCGGGCAATGATGTCGCCGTCACGCAGACAGGCACGGGCCACAGCGGCGAAGGTTTGCAGCACCCGATCGCCCGCAGCATGGCCATGAGCATCGTTGATTCGCTTGAAATGGTCCAGGTCGATCAGCGCCAGACCGTGATGCCGCCCGTGGTCCAGATGCCCCAGTTCGCGAGTGGCCAGACGCAGGAAATGACGACGATTGAACAGGCCGGTGAGCTCATCGGTGGCGACCAGGTCCTCAAGCTGGCGCATCATCCCACGCAGGGTGTCCTGGTGCGCTTGCAGGGCGAAGCGGCGTTGGCGCATGCGTTTGCGCATGGCCTGCACGTAGCTGGAGAACAGACATAGCCAGACCAGCAGGATGAACAGCACCCACACCTGTAGCCACGCCATGCTCGGGTCCACCAACTGCATGCGGTAGGCCTCGACCAGTATCATCGCAGTGAAACCGAAGAAAGCGAACGCGGCGCAACGCACGAACACCCGCGGAGGTAGCTGGAACACGCCGAACAGCAGGATCAGTACATAGAAGACCATCATCACGCCACGCGCGCTATCGAACAACGCCAGCACCGGTGGCTGCCAGGCCAGCGCCACCAGTACCTGGGCTTCGGTCAGGCTGGGATCTTCACATCGCAGGTTGCGGCCGGACAGAAACAGCCAGAGAAACACCAATTGGCTGCCGAACACGCCCAAGGTCAACCAGACGGCGGCACTGATCTCACCGATGAAAAGGCCATTGAATACAGCGAACCAGCAGACGAGCGCCATCATCGCGTAAGTAGCGAAGGCCATGGCGAAGCGTTTGAGCAGGAGGCTCTGCAGGCTGCGTTGCGTTCCCCGGCGAGTCGTTGAGCTCATGGGCTCCATCCCATACTGGCATCTGGCCGTACTCTACCCCTGTGATCACAAAAAACCTAGGCCGCGGTAGGGGGCCGCCTAAAATCGCGGCGAACCAGTCGCGCAATAGAGAACAGTCGAAAACGCTTGCAGTCGTGCTCGACATTACAAGCGATGAATGAGCATTTAACCCGGCTGGCGTCCCGCCAATTATCAAATAGCGCTGACAACGCACGACCGTGTGGATGTAGTTGGCAGAGCGACGCAGAAAGCCAAAACCGAGGTCGTCCTGCAAACGCCCGATTACCGCCCACTGCGCTTGCCATCGACCTTTGGCTGCTGTGCCCGTCACGGCTGGCTGCGGTATACTGCCGCGCCTTTTTGGGCAGCTCTGAAAAATATCAAAGATAATTTTCAGAGCTGCCCTTCCGCCGTTGCGCCGGGTCTTGTCCGGCGCTTCCTTGTTGATGTTCCCTGATAGAGGAGCGCCCCAATGACCGTGATCAAGCAGGACGACCTGATTCAGAGCGTTGCCGACGCACTGCAGTTCATCTCCTATTACCACCCCGTCGACTTCATCCAGGCGATGCACGAGGCCTACCTGAAGGAAGAGTCGCCGGCCGCCAAGGACTCCATGGCGCAGATCCTGATCAACTCGCGCATGTGTGCCACCGGCCACCGCCCGATTTGCCAGGACACCGGCATCGTCACCGTGTTCATCAAGGTCGGTATGGATGTGCGCTGGGACGGCGCCACCATGAGCGTCGACGACATGATCAACGAGGGCGTGCGTCGCGCCTACAACCTGCCCGAGAACGTCCTGCGCGCCTCGATCCTGGCCGACCCGGCCGGTGCCCGCAAGAACACCAAGGACAACACCCCGGCGGTGATCCACTACTCCATCGTCCCTGGCGACAAGGTGGAAGTGGACGTCGCAGCCAAAGGCGGCGGTTCCGAGAACAAGTCGAAGATGGCCATGCTCAACCCGTCCGACTCGATCGTCGACTGGGTGCTCAAGACCGTGCCGACCATGGGCGCCGGCTGGTGCCCGCCCGGCATGCTCGGTATCGGCATCGGCGGTACCGCCGAGAAGGCCGCGGTAATGGCCAAGGAAGTGCTCATGGAGCACATCGACATCCACGAACTGCAGGCCCGCGGCCCGCAGAACCGTATCGAAGAGATCCGCCTGGAGCTGTTCGAGAAGGTCAACCAACTGGGCATCGGCGCCCAGGGCCTGGGCGGCCTGACCACCGTGCTCGACGTGAAGATCATGGATTACCCGACCCACGCAGCTTCGCTGCCGGTGTGCATGATCCCCAACTGCGCCGCCACCCGTCACGCCCACTTCGTGCTCGACGGCTCCGGCCCGGCCGAGTTGGAAGCACCGGATCTGGACGCCTACCCGGAAATCGTCTGGGAAGCCGGCCCGAGCGCGCGTCGCGTCGACCTCGACACCCTCACCCCGGAAGACGTGCAGAGCTGGAAGCCGGGCGAAACCATCCTGCTCAACGGCAAGATGCTCACCGGCCGCGACGCCGCGCACAAGCGCATGGTCGAGATGCTCAACAAGGGTGAACAACTGCCGGTCGATCTGAAAGGCCGCTTCATCTATTACGTGGGCCCGGTCGATCCGATCGGTGACGAAGTGGTAGGCCCGGCTGGCCCGACCACCGCCACGCGGATGGACAAGTTCACTCGCCAGATCCTCGAGCAGACTGGCCTGCTGGGCATGATCGGCAAATCCGAGCGCGGCCCGACCGCCATCGAAGCGATCAAGGACAACAAGGCCGTGTACCTGATGGCCGTCGGCGGCGCTGCCTATCTGGTGGCCCAGGCGATCAAGAAGTCCAAGGTGCTGGCATTCGCCGAACTGGGCATGGAAGCGATCTACGAGTTCGACGTGAAAGACATGCCCGTTACCGTAGCTGTCGACAGCAACGGCGAATCGGTACACATCACCGGCCCGGCGATCTGGAACAAGAAGATCGCCGAAAGCCTGGCGGTGGAAGTGAAGTAAGCGTCAACGCTGCAAAGCAGAAGCCCGGCCAAGTTCCGGGCTTCTGCGTTTTCAGGCGTCCCGCAGCAGCTGCCGGCCACGCGCGAGGTAATGGTCCATCTCCGCTTGCGGCACCATGCTACCGCCGGTCGCCCATACCAGATGGGTCGCCTGCGCCATGCGCTGCGGCGTAAAGCCCATGCGCTGGCGATAGCCCTGCTGCTCGCCCAGCACACGCAGCACACCCGGCATACCGGCCAGCGCCGAAGGTTCAAGGCGCTGACCTTCAGCGCGCTCAAGCAGTGCCAGGTAACGGAACAGCTGCTCATCACTGACCGTGTAATAGCCATCGATCAGGCGCTGCATGGCGCGGCCGACGAAGCCGGATGGTCGCCCCACGGCCAGTCCGTCAGCAGCCGTGCGGTTGTCGATACCGAAATCCTGCACCGCCAATGCCTCATGCCGTCCGGTATGCACGCCGAGCAGCATGCACGGTGAATGGGTCGGTTCGGCGAACAGGCAGTGCACCGCATCGCCGAACGCCAGTTTCAGGCCGAAGGCCACGCCACCCGGCCCACCACCGACGCCACAAGGCAGGTAGACGAACAGCGGATGCTCGGCATCGACAACGACATCGGCTGTCGCCAGTTGCTGCTTGAGACGCTCACCGGCCACCGCGTAGCCGAGGAACAGGTGCCTGGAATTTTCGTCATCGACGAAGTGGCAGCGCGGATCGGCCTCGGCCTGACGCCGCCCCTGCTCCACCGCAACGCTGTAATCGCTGGCGTACTCGACCACCGTCACACCATGGGCACGCAACTTGTCCTTCTTCCACTGACGCGCATCGGCGGACATGTGCACCGTGGCCTGAAACCCCAACTGCGCACTGATGATGCCGATGGACAACCCCAGGTTACCGGTAGAGCCGACAGCTACCTGGTAGCCACCGAAGAAGGCGCGCATCTCTTCGCTGTCGAGGCAGGCGTAATCGTCGTCGAGGCTCAGCAGCCCGGCGGCCAGTGCCAGGTCCTCGGTATGCTTGAGCACCTCGTAGATACCGCCGCGGGCCTTGATCGAGCCGGAAATGGGCAGATGGCTGTCACGCTTGAGCCACAGGGCGCCGATCTCGCCGTCTGCCTGGGCCTCTTCGCGAAGCAACTTGCGCATCTGCGGCAGGGGCAGGATGTCCGACTCGATAACCCCGCCGCTGGCGGCCGTCTGCGGGAACGCGCGAGCCAGATATGGCGCGAAACGCGCGAGACGGGCGCTGGCATCGGCCACGTCTGCTGCGTTCAAGCCCACATCGCCCAGCGCCTCGCTGGCAGGTGCCACGGCAGGGTTGAACCAGCTGGTTTCACGCAGGGCGATCAGCTCGTCGAGCAGCGGGTATTGCGCACGCCACTGGGCGAGCGGCTGACCAAGGATCATCGGCAGTTTCCTCATTGCAGGCCGTTAACAACGCCCATTAGATGACGCTGACAGCCATCTGGCAAAGGCCGCGAGCGGCAGGCAAGCGGAACGATACCTGCCCAGGCGTGGCCTAACCGGGAAACCGCCAAGGAGTTGCCATGACCTTTTCCATCGTTGCCCGCTGCCCACGTACCGGACAGTTCGGCGTCGCAGCGGCCACTGCCATGCCAGCCGTCGGCAAACTGCTCAGCCACGCCGCCGCTGGTGCGGGGGCGGTGGCGACCCAGGCACAGGTCAACCCCTATCTGGGTCTGGATGGACTGGCGCTACTGCGTCAAGGGTTATCGGCGAAAGAAGCGCTGGAGCGGCTGAAAGGCACCGACCCGTGCATGGAGCTGCGCCAATGCGCGCTGATCGACGCACAGGGCGACAGCCTGTGTTGGACCGGCGACAAGTGCCTGCCCTGGGCCGGCTCGCTGAGCGGCGAACAGTTCTCCGTGCAGGGCAATCGCCTGGTCGGCCCACAGGTGCTGGACGCCGTGGCCGAAGCCTTCCGCCACGCGGAGGAACGCCCACTGATCGAGCGCCTGATCGAAGCCCTGGCCGCTGGCGACCGCTGCGGCGGCGACCGTCATGGCGAATCCTCCGCAGTGATCTACGTGGTCGATCAGGAGGAGTATCCGCTGTGGGATATCCGCGTCGACCATAACCTCGACCCGGTGGCCGAGCTGCGCCGCCTGCATAAGGTGTTCGCCCGTGAAGTGCTGCCGGAGATTCTCGCTATGCCGACACGCGATAATCCAGCGGGCCTGGCGGCAGAGGATTCGGTCTAGGCCTTGCGGCCAACAGTGGGGCCAAAACGCTCCAGTTGCATCTCACGCAGACGACTCAACGTACGGCGGAAGGCAAAATCGAGGTAGCCCTGGGTGTAGAGTTCATCCAGTGCCACCGCGGCCTCGATGTAGAGTGGCACGCGACGGTCGTAGCACTCGTCGACCAGGGCGATAAAACGTCGTACCGCATCATCGTTACGCGACAGCGCCGGCAACTGTCGATCCCCGGCATCGACCCGTTCGGCACCATCCTCGGTGCCACGGGCGATGCGACCTTCACGCTGCTCACCACCCAGGCATGGCACCTCGCCGAGCAGGATGGCCGGAAAGCGCTCGCACAGTTCGATGAAGTCGGACGCGGCCAGCGGCTGTTCACACAGATCAGTGAAGCGACACCATAGCGCTGCCGGGCTATGACCGGCGGCCGAGACGCGGCGGTGAGCCAGCTCGATCGGCTCGCGGCTGATGGTTTGCCCCTCGCTCAGACCGGCGAACAGCTCGCCCAACGCCTGTGGCTGCCGTACCCAATAGCGCTGCACCTCAGCACCGGGATGCAGGCGGTGATCCTGCTCGCCGTCAACCGCCACCACCTGCATATGCGCCTCAAGCGCGGCGATAGCCGGGAGGAAGCGCTCGCGGTTGTAGCCCTCGGCGTAGAGCTGATCTGGTGGCTGGTTGGAGGTCGCCACCAGTACCACGCCCTGCTCCACCACCAGGCTGAGCAGGCGGCCGAGCAGCATGGCATCGCCGATATCGCTGACGAACAGCTCGTCGAAACACAGCACGCGCACCTCACGCCCCAACTCCTCGGCCAGCAGGCGCAGCGGGTCGGCATTGCCAGTGAGCTGAAACTGCCGGCGATGCACCCACTGCATGAAGTGATGAAAATGCTGCCGCCTCGCCGGCACGCGCAAAGCGTTGAAAAAGCTGTCCATCAGCCAGGTCTTGCCACGCCCGACCGGCCCCCAGAGGTAGACGCCAAGGGGCCGTTCGCCACGCTGCGCAGCCTCGAAGCACTGCTGCAGCGCCTCGACCGCACGGCGCTGCGCGGCATCGACCACGAAACCGGCAGCAAGCGCACGCTGATAGGCGGCCTGGGGCGAGTCCGGCAGGGCCTGCGGGGCGTTCAACGCAGCACCAGCCGGCCGTCATCGAACTGCCGTGGCCAGTCACGACGGGTGAACACCTGGCCCTGCTCACGCACGCGGCGTACTTCATCCAGATCCAGCTCGCAGATCAGCCAGTGGCTGCGCGTGGGGCACAGATCCTCGCTCTCGGCGACGATACCGCTGGCCGGCATGCCGTAGTCCGATGGTACGTACAGCGAGGCGCGGCCATAGCCTTCGTCCAGCGACGGCGACCAGGGTGCCAGGCCGACGGTGGGCGAATGCAGCACGGCGATCTGGTTCTCCAGCGCACGGGCCTGGGCGCCGATGCGCACGCGGTGAAAACCGGCCACGGTGTCGGTGCAACTGGGCGCGAGAATCAGGTCGACCCCGGCTTCGGCCAGGGTATGCGCCAGCAGCGGAAACTCGTTGTCGTAACAGATCAGGATACCCAGCTTACCCAACGCGGTATCGAACACCTTGAGGCCGTTACCCGCTGCGATGTGCCACTGCTCAAGCTCGAAGCGGGTCATGATCAGCTTGTCCTGAGTGCCCAGGCAGCCGTCCGGGCCGAACAGCCAGCCGCGATTGCGGTAAATGCCGTCATCATCCAGCACTGCCACCGAACCGGGCTGCAGGTAGATATTCAACCGCCGCGCCAGGCTCTCGCACAGTTCCAGCCAGCGTGGCAGCAGCGGCTGGATGCCGGCGATGGAGCCGTGCAGATCGCCCCGTTCAGCTTCCGGCAACTGGCCTGTCAGCACCAGGCCGGCGTATTCCGGCAGCAGCAGCAGCTCGGCGCCCTGCCCGGCCGCATCCTCACACAGCGTGGTGAGGTGCTCGGCATAGGCGTCCCAGGTGACGAACAGGTCGATGTGATATTGGCAGGCGGCGACCTTGATCATGAAGCGAGCTCCTTCAACCAGAACGACATGGGTTTGGCCGACTCCTCGGCCTCGTCCAGATCGCGCCAGTGGTAATAGGTGTGCAATTCGGGGTGATGGCGATAGCCGCGGCGCGCCCAGAAGGCGTCCAGCGGCTGGTAGTCGGCTGGCCGCCTCGGATGATCGACGGGGCGCTGCACGGCGCAGAAGGCGCACCAGTCGAAGCCGCCCAGTTTGCGCGCATGGGCCTCGCGCTCGACGAAGAAGCGTACGCCGAGGCCACGCCCTCGCCAGGCCGGCAGGACCACCGATTCGGCGCAGTAGAAAATCCGCGCAGGATCCCAGCCCGCAGCGATGAATGGCTGCTGGAATTCCTCGGTTTCATCAGCCAGCGGCAGTGCCGTGGACGCGCCGACCACATGGCCCTCGTCACGTACCAGCACGCAAAGACTATCGACACTGCGCACGTAGGTAGCCAGGTACTCGGCCTCGTAATCGAGGTTGCCGTCGTAGAGGTAGGGAAACTCGCGGAACACCTGGATGCGCAGGCGCGCCAGGTCGTCGATATGGGGTTCGATCTCCGCGCCCCGGAGCAGTCGGATATCCATTGCAGTCGCTCGCCAGCAACAGGGTGACGCCGGCAGCTATACCAGCGGTAAACGGCGAACTTATCATGCGGGCCAACGAACCACTAACCACGCTACGAAAGGAACTTAGCCATGACCGCCACCGAACTGGTTCAGGCCTACTACACCGCCTTCAACGCCGGCGACATGACCGCGTTCCTCGACCTGCTAGCAGACGACGTGGTGCACGACATCAACCAGGGTGAACGTCAGGTCGGCAAGGCCACCTTCGCTGCCTTCATGGACAAGATGAACCGTTGCTACCGCGAGCGCCTGAGCGACATCGTGGTGATGCAGAACGCTGACGGCGACCGCGCTGCCGCCGAGTTCGTGGTGCACGGCGAATATCTGGCCGACGACGAAGGCCTGCCACCGGCCAACGGCCAGACCTATGTGCTGCCGGCCGGTGCATTCTTCGAGATCAGGAACGGCAAGGTGGCGCGCATCAGCAACTACTACAACCTCAACGACTGGGTTGCGCAGGTCGGCTGAAAAGCACGAAAGCCACGTGGGCGTCCATCTGCGCAACGCCTGAAACATTCTGCAAAGGCTTAATACAGCGTTAAGCCAACCCCTCACACAATTGGCCCCAGGTTCATCACCGAGGTTCCGAGCATGGAACTACCCTGGGCGCATCATGATCGTCCCGTTGCCCGTATCGGGCGCGGCGATAGTTACGAACTCCACCTGGCGTCTCCCGGCAGCGCACGTCGCGTTGCCCTGGAGCAGTTCGTCCGCCAGCGCTTCGAACTGCAGCACGGCGCACGCATCCGTCACTTCATGCCCTGCCTGTTCGGCCTGGAAAACCAGACCGGCCAGTTGCTCGGCGCAGTCGGCGTGCGCAGCGGCAACAGCGGCCCGCTGTTTCTCGAACGTTACCTGGACGAGCCGATCCAGAGCGCCATCGGTGCACGCCTTGGCAACAGCGTGCCGGGCCGTGGCGAGCTGGTGGAAGTCGGCAACCTGGCTGCCGATAGCCCCGGCGCCGCGCGCCTGCTGATCGTCGCCCTGACCGATCTGCTGGTGGCCCTGGGTTTTCGCTGGGTCACCTTCACCGGTACCCCGACCCTGCTCAACAGTTTCCAGCGCCTGGGCCTGACTCCAATCGCCCTCGGCGAAGCCGATCCGGCGCGCATGGGTAATGAGCTGGCCGACTGGGGCAGCTACTACGACAACCGTCCGCTGGTGATGGCCGGCGACATCCATGGCGGCCATCAGCGTCTGCTGCAGCTGGGCGCCTATCCGCGTCTCGGTCATCAACCGCTGTATGCCCTGGAGGACATGCCCGATGTGGTCTGCAGCTGAATCCTTCTTCAACCGTCTTGGTGAGTTCGGCCCGCACATCGCCCTGGCCGAAGGCGAACGTACCCTGACCTATGCCGAAATGCTCGGTGCGGTCGCCGCACGAGGCAGACACCTGCGGGCCCTCGGCGCCCACCGCGTGGCACTGGCCCTGGACAACGGCATCGACTGGGTACTGTGGGACTTGGCGGCTCTACACGCAGGCCTGGTCTGCGTACCGGTGCCGGCGTTCTTCTCTGCCGAGCAGCAGCGTCATGTGCTCGACAGTGCCGGCATCGACTGCCTGATCGGCAACGGCGCTCCTGGTTTCGCTACCGTCGAGAACGACATTCATCGACGCATGGTGGCGCAACCGGCCGAGCTGCACGCCGGCACCTGCAAGATCACCTACACCTCCGGCACCACCGGTCAACCCAAGGGCGTGTGCCTGGACCTGGACACGCAACTGGCGGTGGCCGACAGCCTGGTCAAGGCCAGCGCCAGCCGCGAGGTGCAGCGGCACCTGTGCATCCTGCCGCTGGCCACCCTGCTGGAGAACATCGCCGGGGTTTACGCGCCGCTGCTGGCCGGCGCCCGGATCGAGCTGATGCCCATGGCGCAGATCGGCCTGACGGGTGCCAGCGGCTTCGATCTGGCGCGCTTTCTCCAGGCGCTGCACGCTGCTCAACCGCACAGCCTGATCCTGTTGCCACAACTGCTGCTGGCGCTGGTCAGCGCCAGCGAGCGCAAGTTGCCGGTACCGAATTCGCTGCGCTTCGTCGCGGTCGGTGGCGGGCGCGTCTCCACCCAGTTGCTGCAACGCGCCGATGCACTGGGCCTGCCGATCTTCGAGGGCTACGGGCTATCCGAGTGCGCCTCGGTGGTGTGCCTGAACACCCCCGAGCAGCGCCATATCGGCAGCACCGGCAAACCGCTCGGCCATCTGCAAGTCAGGCTGGCGGACGATGGCGAGGTGCTGGTCAAGGGCGCGCGCATGCTCGGCTACCTCGGTGAGCCGGCGCCGCAAGGCGAATGGCTGGGCACCGGCGATCTCGGTCATTTCGAGCACGGTTTTCTGGTGCTGCACGGGCGCAAGAAGCATCAGTTCATCACCGCCTTCGGGCGCAACGTCAACCCGGAATGGGTCGAGTCCGAGCTGGTGCAACAGTTGCCCATCGCCCAGGCCTGGCTGCACGGCGAGGCGCTGTCAGCCAACGTCGCGGTGCTGGTGCCGCGCTTCGCCAATACCCCTGATGTGCAGTTGCAGGAAGCCGTGGACGCCGTCAATCACGGCCTGCCGGACTACGCCCGCGTGCACCACTGGTTGCGCGCCGATGCCCCTTTCAGCGCGAGCAATGACCTGGCTACAGCCAATGGCCGCCTGCGCCGCGCTGCCCTGTTCAACCATTACCAAAGCGCCATCCATGACCTGGTGGCAGAAGGAGTACACGCATGAGCTTCTACGAATCCCTGCTGGCCCAGACCCAAGCCGAGCGCGACTACCTGCTCGGCGCACCGATCATCCAGCAGGCCATGACCGGCCAGGTCGCCCTGCGCAGCTACATCGCCTTCCTTACCGAGGCATACCACCACGTCAAGCACACCGTGCCGCTGTTGATGGCCTGCGGTGCGCGTCTGCCGGAACGTCTGGAATGGCTGCGCGAGGCCATCGCCGAGTACATCGAGGAGGAAACCGGCCACCAGGAGTGGGTACTCAACGACATCGCCGCCTGCGGTGCGGACAAGGAAGCGGTGCGCCATGGCACGCCGCACATGTCCACCGAATTGATGGTGGCCTATGTCTACGACCGCATCGCGCGGCACAACCCGGTGAGCTTCTTCGGCATGGTCAACGTGCTCGAAGGCACCAGCATCGCCCTGGCCACCCAGGCCGCCGGCATCATTCAGGACAAGCTGCAGTTGCCGAACAAGGCCTTCAGCTACCTCAACTCCCACGGCAGCCTGGACCTGGAGCACATCGAGTTCTTCAAGAAGCTGATGAACCAGCTGGACAACGACGATGACAAGGCTGCCGTGGTGCACACCGCCAAGGTCGTCTACCGCCTGTATGGCGACATGTTCCGCAGCCTGCCGCTGTCGAGCGAGGAGTAAGGTCATGCAACCGACGGATTGCCGTGCCCTGCTGACCGGTGCCAGTGGTGGCATCGGCCTGGCCCTGGCGCATCGTCTGGCCAGCGAGGGTGCCCATCTGCTGCTGGTGGGCCGTCGCCTGGAGCCCCTGCAACCGCTGCTGCAACGCTTCCCGCAGAACGTGCAGCTGGTGCAGGCCGACATCGCCACCCGCGGCGGCCGTGATGCACTGGTCTCTGCGGCGCAGAACTTCGGCGGGCTGAACTGCCTGATCAACGCGGCGGGGGTCAACCGCTTCGGCCTGCTCGACCAGCAGGACGAGCAGCAGATCGCCGAGCTGATCGGCCTCAACGTAACCGCCACGCTGCAACTGACCCAACGCCTGCTGCCATTGCTGCGCGCGCAACGGCGTGCCCTGGTGATCAACGTCGGCTCCACCTTTGGCGCCATCGGCTACCCCGGCTTCGCCGCCTACTGCGCCAGCAAGTTCGCCGTGCGCGGCTTCTCCGAGGCGCTGCGCCGCGAACTGGCCGACACTCACGTACGCGTCCTCTACTTCGCACCGCGCGCCACACGCACGTCGATGAACGCCCCTAGCGTGGTGGCGATGAACGATGAGCTTGGCGTAGCCATGGACGACCCCGCGCAGGTGGCCGAGGAACTGCTCGACACCATCCGCCGCGAGCAGGAGGAACGTCACCTGGGCTGGCCGGAACGCCTGTTCGTGCGCCTCAACGGCCTGCTGCCACGCGTGGTCGACCAGGCCCTGCGCAAGCAGTTGCCGATCATTCAACGCTTTGCCCGCCACAAGCACTGAGGAGATTTCCCGTGAACGCATTTCGCACCCTGATCATCGCCGCCCTCGGTTTCACCGCCCTGCCCGCCTTCGCCCTCAGTGACAACGGCCAGGCTCAGTTGCATCAGTTGCAGACACGTTGGGCAGAGATCAACTACCAGACGCCGGAGAAGCAGCGTGAAGAAGCCTTCGCCAAGCTCGTCACGCAAGCCGACGCGGCCCTGGTCAGCGAGCCCAAGGCACCGGAGCTGCTGATCTGGCGCGGCATCATCCTCAGCACAGAGGCCGGCGCCAAGGGTGGTCTCGGCGCCCTGGGCCTGGTCAAGGAAGCCAAGGCCAGCCTGGAACAGGCCCTGGCCATCGATCCGCAAGCCCTGGCCGGCTCGGCCTACACCAGCCTCGGCAGCCTGTACTATCAGGTACCGGGCTGGCCGATCGGCTTCGGCGATGACGAGAAGGCCGAGAAGATGCTTATCCAGGCCCTGGCCATCAACCCGGACGGTCTCGACCCGAATTACTTCTACGGCGACTACCTGCAACGGCAGAAACGCTACGAGGAATCCCGCGCAGCCCTGGAGAAAGCCCTGGCCGCCAAGGATCGCCCCGGCCGTGAACTGGCTGACAAGGGCCGCCGCGCAGAAGCCACGGCGCTTTTGCGGCAAGTCGAGAGTAAACTCCAGTAACTCGGACGCATCCCTACAGGAGTTGCCATGCGCATTCTTCTCGTCGAAGACGATCAGGCCCTGGGCGAAGGCATTCGCACCGCGCTGAAACCCGAAGGCTACACCGTGGACTGGCTGCAGGATGGCGCCAGTTCGCTGCATGCGCTGAGCCACGAGAGTTTCGAGCTGGCCATTCTCGACCTCGGCCTGCCGCGCATGGACGGCCTGCAGGTGCTCAAGCACCTGCGCGCCGCGGCCAATCCGGTGCCGGTGCTGATACTGACCGCGCGTGATGCCACCAGCGACCGCATCGCCGGGCTCGATGCCGGCGCTGACGACTACCTGATCAAGCCCTTCGACGTCGCCGAGCTCAAGGCGCGTCTACGCGCTTTGCTGCGGCGCAGCTTCCAACGCCCGCAACCGGCGCTGGAGTACCGCGGTATCAGCCTCGACCCGGCCAGCCAGGTGGTCGAATACCAGGGCCAGACCATCAACCTGCCACGCAAGGAATTCCTCTTGCTGCACGAGTTGCTGATCCAGCCCGGTCGCGTACTGACTCGCGACAAGCTGCAACAGGCGCTGTACGGCTGGGATGAGGAAGTGGAAAGCAACGCCCTGGAAGTGCACGTGCACCACCTGCGCAAGAAATTCTTCCCGGAACTGATCCGCACGGTACGCGGCGTCGGTTATCTGGTGGACAAATGAGGTTGCTGAAAACCTTCGGCTCCATCCGCACCCGTCTGCTCGCCCTGCTGCTACTGCTGGTAGCGGCCAGCTTTGGGTTGATCAGCCACAAGATCTACAACGACTCGGTGCATGAAGTACGCGAGCTGTTCGATGCGCAGCTGGCGCAGACCGCCCGCCTGCTCATGGGCTTGGTACGCCACGACCTCAGCGAGACCGAGCGCCGTGAGATGCAGGCAGTGCTCGATGAAGCCCTGCTGCTGCACAGCTCGCGCAATCCGGAGAACCTGTTCGGCCACGAATACGAAGGCAAGCTGGCCTTCCAGATGCTCGACGATGATGGCGAGCTGCTGTTCCAGTCTGCCAGCGCGCCACCCGGTCTGCTCAACGACATGATCCAGCAGCTTGGCCTGGCTCTGCCCAATGATGACCAACCGATGCGCGAACGCCTGGCGCAGCTGGCTCGCTACCTGATCGGCTACCACAACCTGACCATCGGCGAGCACAACTGGCGGGTGTTCGTCCTGCATGACAGCCGCGACTACCACTGGGTATTGGCGGGCGAGCGCGAGGATGTGCGCGGCGAGCTGATCGGCAAGATCGCCCGGCGCAGCCTGCAACCGCTGCTGATCGGCCTGCCCATCGTCGGCCTGCTGCTGTGGCTGACCGTGGGTTGGGGCCTGTATCCGCTCAAGCGCATGGCCGATGCCATTCGCGGCCGCGCACCGGACAACCTGGCGCCACTGGTCTTTCCGCCCTTGCCTAACGAACTGGAGCCGATGGCCGCCGCACTCAACCGCCTGCTGATGCAGGTCAACCAGTTGCTCGAGCAGGAAAAGCGCTTCATCGCCGATGCCGCCCACGAGTTGCGCACGCCGCTGGCGGTGCTGCGCATCCACGCGCAGAACGCCCTGGAGGCGCCGGACCCCGGTGACCGCGAAGAGGCGTTGAAACAGTTGGGTAGCGGCGTCGACCGTGCCACCCGCGTGGTCGCCCAACTGCTGACCCTGGCGCGACTGGACCCCAATGGCGTGCGCCTGAACATGAATGACCTCGACCTGCTGGCCTTCCTGCGCAGCGAACTGGCCGAGCTGACCCCGTTGGCCCTCAATCGCGGCCAGGAGCTGATCCTCGAGGCCCAGGAGCCGGGCGACTATCAGCTGCCGGCTGACGGCCCCAGCCTGGGTATCCTGCTGCAGAATCTGGTGAGCAATGCCGTGCAGTACACCCCGGCAGGCGGCTGCATTCAGGTGCAACTGCAAGCCACACCGCAAGAGCTAGTGCTGCAAGTGCTCGACAGTGGCCCAGGTGTGCCGGTGGAATTGCGCGAGCGCTTGTTCGAGCGCTTCTTCCGCGTTGGCGAAGGCCAGGGCGCTGGCCTGGGGCTGTCCATCGTGCGCCGCGTGGTGGAATTGCATCAGGGCAGCATCGCCCTGGACGAGTCACCGCTTGGCGGCCTGCGCGTCAGCGTGCGCCTGGCCCGGCGTCCCGGCAACCATGCTTGAGTGATCGCGATGGCACGTATCAAGATCAGGTATAGCCATACCCAATCACCAAGATAGAGACAATCCGTTTTATCAATCGAAGCGCATCTCCGATCATGCCCACCTGTTCAACAACCCCTACAGGAGTAACGTCGCATGAGCCTGATCAAACGCTTCTTCCAACCATCCCAGCCTAGCCAGCAACCGAACACCCCTAGCGCGCAGGAACATCCGAACTTCTGGATGTACCAGTGACTCAGCCGCTCGCCCCAACCACCCTCAGCGGCACCTGACGCCCGGCCTTCTGTGCCAGGTAGCGGGTGCAACTGACGCGCAGGAACGAGGCGAAATTGACCACTTCGCCGCGAAAATCCATGACTTCGTCATGCAGCTTGGCGATCAGCTGGTTGGTGGTCATGCCATCGACTTCGGCGATTTCGCGCAGGATGTCCCAGAACTGATTTTCCAGACGCAACGTGGTGACCACACCGCGGATGCGCAATGAGCGTGAGCGCGATTCGTAGAGGATGGGGTCGGCCTTTACATAGAGTTCGCACATCGGCTTTATCTCCTCAGTAGCGGCGTAGCCCGGATGCAATCCAGGGATGCCGACAATGGCGCTGCACCGGATAACATCCGGCTACGGAGGTTACAGGCGAATTTTCGTGCCGAGCACCTTGAGAAACGCTGCCAGCCATGCCGGATGCGCGGGCCAGGCCGGCGCGCTGACCAGCTTGCCCTGTACGTGCGCCTGGTCCACCGGGATTTCCACGTACTTGCCACCGGCCAGCGCCACTTCCGGCGCACAAGCAGGATAGGCGCTGCATTCACGTCCCTCCAGCACCCCTGCTGCCGCCAGCAACTGGGCACCGTGGCAGACGGCAGCGATGGGCTTGTCAGCCGCCGCGAACGCCTTGACCAGAGCAATGACATCGGCGTTCAGGCGCAGGTACTCGGGGGCGCGTCCACCGGGTACCAGCAACGCGTCGTAATCGTCGGCACGCACCTTGGCGAAGTCATAGTTGAGGGCGAAGTTGTGGCCAGGCTTTTCGCTGTAAGTCTGGTCGCCCTCGAAATCGTGGATGGCGGTGCGTACCGTCTGCCCGGTCACCTTGTCCGGGCAGACCGCATGCACGGTATGGCCAACCATCTGCAGTGCCTGGAACGGCACCATGGTTTCGTAGTCCTCGGCGTAGTCGCCGACCAGCATGAGAATCTTCTTGGCAGCCATGATCGTCTCCTGAAGGTAGGTGGAACGAACGCCATTATTCGCCCCTATTTCTTCCGACAGGTAACAGCCGAGTACTACTCCGCAAATGGTCAAGCGTCGATACAGCGACTGTGGATGGGCGGCGCCCCGCCGCGAACCAGAGCAGGACCACGAAACACCGCGTTGCCTGATCGCTACCGGCCTTACGGTGATCGCTCGCGATCTAGAGCGCGTACTTCTGCAGGTTCGCCATCATTTCCTTGAGCGCTTCGACGTTGTCCGCCGGGTGCGCAGCGCCCTCGAAATCGCAGATGCGTTTCCATTGCGCGGCAACGTCATCGGGGCTGAAGCCGGCCTTGGGGTCGAAGCCTGCGCCGAGGCTGCGCTCCCAGCGCACCTTGCCAACCCAACCACCACCGACCTCGAACAGGCCACCGGTGTCCTGGCAGGCGGCGCTACCGAGATACACCACCAACGGGCTGACCAGCTCGGGCTTGAGCTGTTCGAACACCTGCGGCGGGATCAATCCTTCGGTCATGCGCGTGGCACCGGTGGGGGCGATGGCATTGACCAGGATGTTGTTCTTGCGGCCTTCGATGGCCAGGGTGCGCGTCAGCCCGTACAGGCCGAGCTTGGCCATGCCGTAGTTGCTCTGACCGAAGTTGCCGTAGATACCGGATGTAGACGAGGTGAAGATAACGCGGCCGAAGTTTTGCTCGCGCAAGTGAGGCCAGGCAGCGTGAGTGGTCTTGTAGGCGCCCTCGACATGGACCTTGTAAACCAGATCCCAGTCGGCATCTTCCATTTTGTGGAAGCTCTTGTCGCGCAAGATGCCGGCGTTGTTGACCAGCACATCGATACGACCGAAATGATCCAGCGCGGTCTGCACGATCTTGTCGCCGTCAGTCACCGAATCATGGTTGGCCACCGCGGTCCCACCGAAGGCGCGAATCTCTTCCACTACCTTGTCGGCAGCAGAGGCGTTGGCTCCTTCACCGTGGGTGCTACCACCGAGGTCGTTGACCACCACCTTGGCACCGTGGCGGGCGAACAACAGCGCGTGGGCACGGCCCAGGCCACCGCCGGCACCGGTGACTATGACTACTTGATCTTCGAAACGGATGGCATCGCTCATCGACAGCGTCCTCGGGGCAGGTTGTTAATGCGCCGAGTGTCAAACAGCCCCACGCGCTTCACAAGGCGCGCGGGGCTGCTGAATGACGGCCGATAATGCGACCTTATGCGGATCAGTTACCGGCGCCGGAACCCGAGCCGTCGCCGCCACTGCCATCACCCGAACCACCCCGATCACCACCGGGATTGCCATCGGTTTTGGGCCCCTGAACAGGAGGGATACCCTCACCGTCATCGCCCGGGTTCATCGGATTGGTGTCGCCCGGAGTGGTCGGCGTAGTAGTCCCCGGAGTGCCCGGAGCATTGGTGTCGCTGCTAGCGAAGGCAGGCAAAGCAGCCATCGCGCCCAGAATCCCGCTCAGCAGCAGTGCAGATAACTTCTTGTTCATGGTTAACCTCTACTTTCCTGTGAGTGACAGAGTTACTGAGTCACTCCCGGCGGCAGAGGTTCGACAAAAATTGTTTCAGCGCCAACTGGTTCAAATTCACGCGTGCTCAAGCAATGCGGATCAAGCTCAGGTGGTTGTACAGGTGCAGCACGTGAGCCTCGGCATACTCGGCATGATCGAGCGCACCGTAGGCAAAGTGCGGTTGTAACTCGCCCGCGTGACCGGCAAAGCGTTCGAACGCCGCCTGCAAGCGCTGCAACGCCAACGCCTGACTGGCCGGCTCATTAAGCGTGGCGGCGCCGGGGATCGCTTCATCCAGCGGATGACGCATGGCGCCACGGGCGCTGAACACGGCGAATGCGGCTGGCCCGACGCTGTGGCGAAACCAGGCCGGCTTCAGCTCGGGATAACCGTCGATGGAATAGTCGATGCTCTGCGCACAGTGATTGAACACCTCGGTCGAACTCCAGCCACGCAGGCTTTGCAGCGTCTTGCCGTGTAGGTCCGCCAACACCTGGCGAGCGCCCTCCAGGCTGACAGCCGCAGGTCGCGGCCCCGCAGGCAACGCCCAGTAACCGACTCCGAGCGCTGCGACACCACCGAGCGCAGCGCCTTTCAACAGGGTACGTCTACGCATGCAAGCTCCTTGCGTGGCGAAATTGCAGGTAATGATCGAGCACCGCAGCCGGCGCTTCTAGCTGCGGATAGTGGCCGATGCCGTCGAGCAGCACCGTGTCGGCGTCCGCGATCAACTCACGGTAACGCGCCACCATGTGCGCTCCTGAAATGGGATCGAAGGCGCCATCTATCACCCGCATCGGCAGGGTCGTCGCCTGCATCGCTGCCACCCAGAGTTGCCGCTGCTGGCGGCGCTCGGGCATGTAGCGAATCAGACGATGCATCACCGCCGGGCCGTTGTTGTAGGCCACCAGTTGCCACAGGGCATCCAGTTCGGCCTCACTGGCCTGGGTGTGCGGGCCGAAGATGCGGGCAAAACTCTGCGCCAGCTTGCGCCGCGAAAACAGACGCCCGATCAGCGGTCCCAGCGGCCCGAGCAGCAACTTCTGCACCCGCACCGGATGATGCGTTTCAGGGAACAGGCCGCCGTTGAGGAACACACAACTCGCTAGTTTTATCCGCCCCTCCTGATGCCGCGCGATCAGCTCCTGCGCGACGCTGTCGCCGTAATCATGGGCCAGCACATGCACCGCGCGCTGCTCGTCGATATGGGCCAATAGTGCCTGCTGCAGGTCGGCCTGCTCCAGCAGGCTATAGGCGTGCCCACGCGGCTTGGCCGAATAACCGAAGCCGAGCATGTCGCAGGCGATAACCCGGTAACGCTCGGCCAGCGGCGCCCAAAGGCGATGCCAGTCCCAACTGGCGCTGGGAAAGCCGTGAATCAGCAGCAACGGCTCGGCATCGGCGTCACCGGCGACCCAGTAACGAATGGCATGGCCGCGAAAATCCAGCGTCCGGCTCTGAGCGCGCCAATCGTCCAGGGCGATGCCCGGCAAGTCGCTCACTGGTCGTAACCCGGCATCTGCAGGTCGAGCTTGCGCAGCAACGCTGGCCAGGGCAGCGAGCCCCCCATGCCCTGTGGCGTTTTCATCACACCGGCGATCATCGCCCGCGCACCGTCGAGAATCTGCTGCGGAATATGGATCAGTTCGGTTCCGCCGCTCTGCGCCATGATCTGGATCTCGCAGGCACGCTGCAGGATGAACATACCCAGGAAAGCGTCGGCGATGCCGCCGAAAGCAGTAAGCAAACCATGGTTGGGCAGGATCATGAAATTCTTGTCGCCCAGGTCCGCCTGCAGCCGCGCCTTCTCGTCATGATTCAGCGCCACCCCTTCATAGCCGTGGTAGGCCAGGCTGGCGAGGACGAACAGCGACTGCTGCGACAGCGGCAGCAAGCCCTGCTTCTGTGCCGATACGGCGATACCGGCAGGCGTATGGATGTGCAGTACGCAGCCGACGTCGTGGCGTACCTCGTGCACGGCGCTGTGGATGGTGTAGCCGGCCGGGTTGATGTCGAACGGGCTGTCCATCAACTTGTTGCCCGCCAGGTCTACCTTGATCAGGCTCGACGCGGTGATTTCATGAAACATCAGGCCATAGGGGTTGATGAGGAAATCCTCGGTGCCCGGAATCTTGGCGGATATGTGAGTGAAGATCAGGTCGTCCCAGCCATAGAGGGCGATCAGTCGGTAGCAGGCGGCAAGATCGACGCGCGCGCGCCATTCGGCCTCGGAAACCAGATTCTTCACAGCAGGGAGTTTCAGCGGAGCATTCACGGCGGTCACCTCGATATTCTTGTTGATCGGTGGTGTCCGCAGTCTAGCCAGGCGCGCCGCTGGCGGTAGTTGCCCTGGCAGCCATCTTGATGGCTTTGCAGGTCACGGCGCTGGCGCGCCGCGGTGCGATGGTGTGGTATTCGCCGCTTTTATCGGCTGCTCAAACCCGCTCAGGGTATTGGGTGCATGTCAGGCCTTCAGCGCAGCAGCGAATGCTTGCAGCCAGGGCTCGGCATCGGTTTCCGGGGTCACCGTCTCACTGGAATCCAGGCGCAGCATCTCTACCACTTCGCGCAGACCCAGCTCGGCATACAGCTCACGAATCAGCTCGCCGCCGCCGCAGAAGGTGTCGTAGCTGGAGTCGCCCAGCGCCAGCACCGCAGCCGGTTTGCCGCTCCAGGCCGGCAGACGATCGCGGATTTCGCTGTACAGCGGCAGCAGGTTGTCAGGCAGCTCGCCCATGCCGGTGGTGGAGGTCACGGTGAGGAACGCGTCCGGCGCGAAGGCCAGCAACTCCTCGAGGCTCATATTCGCTTTGTGCCAGGCATCCAACCCGGCGGCCTTGAGCTGGCGCTCGGCGTGGCGTGCAACTTCTTCGGCCGTACCGTAGACCGAACCCGAGACAATGGCGACTTTCATGACAACTCCGGAAACAGGAAAAACGCCGCGCATTATGCCGCAAGTGGACAGCCCGACCCGATGTTTTAGAATGCAGCGCATATCCATCGCGGAACCGGACTCATGATCAATGCCAAACTGCTGCAACTGGTAGTCGACGCCTCCAACGATGGAATCGTGGTGGCCGAGCAGGAGGGCGAAGACAATATCCTGATCTACGCCAACGCGGCATTCGAACGCCTGACTGGCTACCCCAGCGATGACATCCTCTACCAGGACTGCCGCTTCCTACAGGGCAGTGACCGGGCCCAGTTCGGCTTGCAGGCCATTCGCGAAGCCGTCAAGGCCAGCAAACCCTGCCGACAGATCATCCGCAACTACCGCAAGGACGGCAGCGCTTTCTGGAACGAGCTGTCGATCACTCCAGTGCTCAATGAAAGCGACCAACTGACCTACTACATCGGTATCCAGAAGGATGTCACCGAACAGGTCGAAGCCAAGCAGCGCGTACGCGAGCTGGAGGTGGAAGTGGCGGAGCTGAAGGCCGAACTGGCGCGTCTGAAAAGCTGACGAACGGATAAAACTATCGTCTGGCGCGGCAGTCAGAAGGGTTTGCCCCCTTGCAGTATTTACTCCATGCAAAGCGACCCGCTGCTGACTCAGGACGAACTGGATTTCCTCCAGAAGATCCTCTTCAAACCTCCGCAAAAGCGGCGCTCTACCGCAGCGCCGCAGTTGGCTCTGGGCGATCGACTCAGTGAGCTTCTGGCTCGCCTGGGCAACGAAGAGCAGCTAAGCCTAGACACTCATAGCGACAATCAGCATCTGAGCTTTCCCCTGCACCTGATTCAGGACGACCACAGCCAGTCGCGCCTGGAACTGGGGGCCCCGCTGATCTTCGAACAAGGGGTGAACGAACGCCCATGGCGCCTCGTTCTACCCACTGCGCTGACGCTACTGGACAGCAGCGACCAGCCAAGCGGCCTGAAGGCGCTGGAGCTATCGAACAATGGAATCCTGGTGGAATACAGCAAAGCAGGCATGCCGGCCAAGGATCAGTTGCTGCAACTGATCTTGCCTCAGGAGCGTCGCGTTCAACTGCGCGCGCAGCTGGCAAGACGTGTCAGCCAGACGTGTTACGCCTACAGCCTGCAGACGCTACATGAAGAAGATGAACAGACCCTGCGTCAGTACCTGTTCGAACAGCACAACGAACAACAACCGCAGACCGTAGCAGCCAACTGAGACTCAGCAGCCAGGGCCATCTCAGGTATCGAGATGGCCAGCCAGGAACTGCTGGAGACGACGCTGCATCAGACGCCCTTCGTTACCCAGGCACGCGATGGGCGAGCCGGCCAAGCTCTCCTCCGCCAGATCGGCACTGTCTCCGGCCAGCAGCACCGGACATTCCAGACCAAGCGCCAGGCGCGCCAGTTGCCGCGGAAATTCATCACCTGGCGGCTGATTGCTGAAAACCACCAGCGCCTGCGGCTGCATGCGTTCGCAAACCAGGGCCAGATCGGCCATCGGAACACCGGGCCCCATCACCGCCACGTCGACGTCCTGATTGCCCAACAGCAACGCTGCAACCAGCAGCTCAAGCTCTCGGCAGTGGCCAGGTAGCGCCACCAGCAGCACGCGCTCGCGCGAATCATCGCGTCCCAGTTGCAGTCGCTGCCAGCAACGCCCACGCAGGAAGCCGTCGAGCATCAGCCACTCGCCGCGCTGACCGACTTCATCCTGACGCAGCAGAAGCTCCTGCCAGACCGGCATGAAGATGCTCTGAAATACCACCGGCAGCGGATAGCAGGAGAAAATCTGCCCGTACACACGCTCAAGACGAGACTCATCGAAGTTCTGCAGCGCGCTGCGCAGTTGATCCTGCCACTGGCTCCAGTCGTCACTGACGACGTCGTTATAGGCGGGCGTGGCGACGCTGCGACTGCTGGCGCTCTTGGCCAGGATCGAACCGACCTTGCTGACCGCGACGCCACGCTCGATCCAGGCGAGGATGCTGCGCACCGCGTCTATGTCGGCCTGCGAATACAGGCGATGGCCGCTATCGGTCCGTGTCGGCTGAATCAGACCGTAACGCCGTTCCCAGGCACGCAGGGTGACCGGATTGACACCGGTAAGGCGGGAAACCTCGCGAATGGGGAACAGCTCTTCCTGTTTCAAAGCGCTGGACGCGAGCGATGTGACGGAGGCGAGTTCGGGCATGGCTTCGGGCATCACGGCAACGAATATTCGGCAATTGTAACCCAGCAACAGCTCACTGGCATTGTGCAAGATATGTACAAAACCGCACCAAGCACAACAACAAGGATAACGGCAGCCTCAAGCGCGGTGTTTATCCATGCCTGGCGCCCTTCACCGAACCATCGCACACAGCTCATGCCCTTGAATGGTGCAAATTCCGACCAAGATTTCTCCTTTAACCCGTCTGGAGCCCCTTGTCAGGCGGGGCTGGCTAATTTTCGTAAAACGGGAATAATCCTTGCTGCAATTTTCGTCGAGCACACCACCCCGTGCTTGATCGTGCCCTACGCCACACCCCGGCTGACGGCAATACTCGAGGAGATACACAATGTCCCCCGTAACCCTGATGGTGGCGCGCCGCGTCGCCAATGGTCGTTATCACGACTTCATTGCCTGGCTGCGTGAAGGAGAACACCTGGCCACCGACTTTCCCGGTTATCTTGGCTCCGGCGTACTGGCACCACCAGCCGGTGACGATGAGTTCCAGATCGTTTTCCGTTTCAGCGACGAACAGACCATGGCCTCCTGGGAGCATTCCGCCTCACGCCAGGCCTGGCTGCAGCGTGGCGCAGGTCTTTTTGCCCAACCACAGGAAAAGCGCGCAATCGGCCTCGACGCCTGGTTCGGCAGTGCCCATCGCCAAGCGCCGCGCTGGAAGCAGAGCGTGGCGATATGGCTGGCGTTCTTTCCGGTGTCGCTGGCCTTCAATCTGCTGCTCGGTCCCTGGCTCGCCGACCTGTCGCTGGTGACCCGTGTGCTGTTGTCGACGCTGGCCCTGACGCCCCTGATGACCTACTTGTTCATCCCGCTGTCCACCCGCTTGCTGGAACCCTGGTTGCAGGGCAACTGCCCGCAGCGCCTGAACCGGCGAGTTGCCAGCGTCGGCAAATCCTGATCGCCCCCTACCTACTCCATCGGCCAGCCTCGTGCTGGCCGATTTCGTTGTACAAGCAGCCAACACCTGTACAAAAAGGACAACACGTACAGGTAAAGTACAAAAAACCTTCTCAAGACACCCGAAAAAAAAGCCTTGAAACTCAATAAAATAGGCCTAATCGCCGGCCGCAACACCAAAACCACATGGCGCGCATGGTTGTACAACTTGTAGCTCTGGTATAGCTTTATCCCAGGTCTGGTGAGTACCGCCTGCCGCGGACCCACTAACCCGAGGCGTAGACGCCTAGCCCCTCCACCTCTTACACGAGTTGCACATGAGCGCTGCCAGCTTCCCCATTCTGATCACCGGCGCCGGCCAGCGGGTGGGCCTCTACTGTGCCGCGCGCCTGCTCGACGCGGGCCAGCCGGTGATCATCAGCTACCGCCAGGAGCGCGATAGCATCGCGCGGCTGCGTGAGCGCGGCGCCATCGCCTTGCAGGCCGATTTCAGTGACGAGGCTGGCATTCTGGCATTTATCGAACAGGTCAAGGCGCAATGCAGCGGCCTGCGCGCGATCGTACACAACGCCTCGGATTGGCTGGCCGAAACACCCGGCGAAGAAGCCGATGCGTTTCGCCAACTGTTCAGCGTGCACATGCTCGCGCCCTACCTGATCAACCTGCACTGCAGTGACCTGCTGCTGCAGTCGGAACAGGCCGATATCGTTCACGTCAGCGATGACGTGGTGCGCAAGGGCAGCGCCAATCGCCCCGCCTACTGCGCCAGCAAGGCAGGCCTGGAAAGCCTGACGCTGTCGTTCGCCGCACGCCTGGCGCCGCGCATCAAGGTCAATACCATCGCCCCGGCCTTGCTGATGTTCAACACTGACGATGACGACACCTACCGTACCAAGACGCTGGCCAAATCGGCGCTGGGCATAGAACCCGGCCCGCAGGCCTTCTACCAGACCTTGCGCTACTTGCTGGACAACTCCTACGTAACCGGAACCACCCTTACCCTCAACGGCGGCCGCCACCTCAAGTGACGCGACTGCTCAGGACACTGCCATGAGCCAACCTCTTTCCCAGCAATACCGTGAGATTCTCGTAGGCCTCGGTGAAAACCCGGAGCGCGAAGGTCTGCTCGATACGCCCAAACGCGCGGCCAAGGCCATGCAGTATCTATGTCATGGTTACCAGCAGTCGCTGGACGAGATCGTCAACGGCGCGCTGTTTGAGTCCGACAATGACGAGATGGTGATCGTCAAGGACATCGAGCTGTACTCGCTGTGCGAACACCACCTGCTGCCCTTCATCGGCAAGGCACATGTCGCCTACATCCCCACCGGCAAGGTACTCGGGTTGTCCAAGGTGGCGCGCATCGTCGACATGTACGCACGGCGCCTGCAGATCCAGGAAAACCTCACCAAGCAGATCGCCGATGCCATCCAGCAGGTGACAAATGCCGCTGGCGTCGCGGTGGTGATCGAGGCCAAGCACATGTGCATGATGATGCGTGGCGTGGAGAAGCAGAACTCGGTGATGAGCAGCTCGGTGATGCTTGGCGCTTTCCGCGAGTCCTGCAACACTCGCCACGAATTCCTGCAACTGATCGGACGGAACAACTAATGCCGCGACTGGAACCCGGAATGGCGCGAATCCGCGTCAAGGACCTGCGCCTGCGCACCTACATCGGCATCAAGGAAGAAGAGATCAACAACAAGCAGGACGTGTTGATCAACCTGACCATCCTCTACCCCGCCGTGGATGCGGTAGAGGTCAACGATATCGAACATGCGCTGAACTACCGCACCATCACCAAGGCGATCATCGCCCACGTCGAAGGCAATCGCTTCGCTCTGCTCGAGCGCCTGACCCAGGAAATCCTCGACCTGGTGATGACCCATCAGGCCGTGCGTTACGCCGAAGTGGAAGTGGACAAACCGCATGCCCTGCGTTTCGCCGAGTCGGTATCCATTACTCTGGCAGGCCATCGCTGACAGCCGCCTTCGGCGGCTTGTCGCCTCCCTGCGCGGCTCTTATCATCGCCGCCACCTAATCCGGAGAGCCCACCATGACCGAGCAAGAACGCCTCGAACTGGAAGCTGCAGCCTTTCGCGCACTGGTGCAGCACCTGCGCAGCCGTCCTGACGTGCAGAACATCGACCTGATGAACCTGGCCGGTTTCTGCCGCAACTGCCTGTCCAAGTGGTACAAGGCCGCCGCCGACGACTTCGGTGTCGAGGTCAGCGCCGACCAGGCCCGCGAGACCGTCTACGGCATGCCCTATGCCGACTGGAAGGCCAAGTACCAGAAAGAAGCCTCGGCCGAGCAGAACGCTGCATTTGCAAAAGGAAAGCATGAATGACCGCTCTCAACGAGCTACGTAAGCGCCTGCAACAGGATGACTACGTGTTCAGTGAAACCCTGGCGTTCGTCGCCGCGCACTACGACTATCAGCCCAGCGCCTTCCGCAACGGTGACGTGGAAAACGCAACCGGGCAGAACGAAGGCTCCTGCAAGACCCTGGGCCTGGCCCTGCTGGAAGGGTTCAGCAACGACGAGGCGCTGCGTGCCTTCGGCGAGCACTACCGCAGCGTGCTGGCCACGCCGCAAGGCAGCGACCACGGCAACATCCGCGCGCTGATGGTGCATGGCCTGGACGGCGTGAAGTTCGAACAGCAACCACTGAAGTCGAAAGCCTGAATCCATAGCGCAAAAACCTGCGCAACTGTCGGCAAAAGCTGACAGACATCACATCGCTATCGCTTTATCCTGCGCGCCACAACAAACATGGAACACGAGGGAATGTGTTCTGCGCGCAGTGGCGCCCTTCCCTCCTGTTTCGCGCTCGGCATGGAGTCGACCGATGCAGCAAACCCTGGTATGGAAGCCCTGGTACACCCCTGGCGTGGAAACCCTGCGCCTGAGTCAGGATGCCAATGGCATCCACGCGACCAGCCATCTCATGCAAGTCATCAAGGGCGACAGCATCGTTGCCAACTATCTGATCGATTGCGACCCGCGCTGGCGCTTCCGTCGTCTCTGGCTGAAAGTCGACAACCACGGCCAGCGCAACCTCTGCCTGCAGCGTGATCTGCGCGGTAACTGGCTGCTCAATGGCGTACCACGTCCCGATCTGCAGCAATGCCAGCACGTCATGCTCTCGGCCTCGCCCTTCACCCACACCCCAGCCCTGCAACGCAGCGCTCTGGAAGCCGGGCAGAGTGATGAGATGCAGGTCGCCTATATCGACATGCTCAGCCTCAAGGTGGAACCGCGCCAGCAGCGCTATCACTGCCTGCGTCGTCGCCCAGGCGAAAGCCTCTATCGCAGCCAGGCCGAAGGGCGTGCGCACGAGGAACTGAGCGTCGACGACCAGGCACTGCTGCTCAAGGCAGACGAACAGTACCTGCGCCTGAGCCAGCGCGATCTGAAGGTCAGCGCGCTGGTGTAGCGAGTTTCCAGCGATCCTCCCCGGTAGGGTGCGCCACGCGCGCTGCGAATACGGCGGTATCTATCTGGTGCGCGCAACGCACCCTACGCAAAGCTAGGGCAGGCGCCACTCAGATCGGTAACTGTCCGAACGCCCAGCGCAGCAGAAAGAACACCAGCAACCCGCCACCGATGGTCGCCAGCAAGTGCCGCGTGAACGCCGCGATGGCAATGGCCGCCACGCCTGCCAGCAGGTAAGCGTTGTTCCAGCTGAGCATCCAGGACTGTCCGTCCGGCATCAGCATGCCGGGCACCACGATGGCCGTCAGCACCGCAGTCGGCACGTAATGCAGCCCCTGCCTGATCAGCGGCGGAAAACGTAGATCAGGGAAGGCAAACAGGCTATAGCGGGTGATGAAAGTGATCGCCAGCATGCCCAGAATCAGCAACCAGATATCCATCAGAGCAATTCCTCCTGCAGCACCGGGTTGCGCCGTTCCAACCACACGCCGACGACGATGCCACTGGCCGCAGCAGCCATCAGCCCGAGCTTGTAGGGCAAGGCATGACACGCCAGCGCCACGGCGCCCGCCACCAGGGCGGCCGCCACTTGTGGTTGGTTACGTAACATCGGCACGACGATGCCGATGAAGGTCGCCAGCATGGCGAAATCCAGCCCCCACTCACCGATATTTGGTACCGCCTGGCCGAACAGCACGCCGCCCAGCGTGCACAGCTGCCAGTTGCAGTACATGGCCAGGGCCGCGCCGAGAAAGTACCAATGGCGGTAGGTGCCTTGGTCACCCCGCGCATAGCGCTGCACCACCACCGCATAGGCCTCATCGGTCAGGCCGAAGGCCAACGGCACGCGCCAGCGCTTGGGCAGATGGCGGACGTGGGGCTGCATGCTGGCGCTGTACAGGGCATGGCGCAGATTGACCACCAGAGTGGTCAGCAGAACCACGGCGATACCGGCGCCACCGCTCAACAGGCTGATGGCGATGAACTGCGCCGAACCGGCGAAAACCAGCAAGGACATGCCCTGGGTCTGCCAGGGATCGAGCCCGGCAGCGCCTGCCAGGCTGCCGAAGATGATGCCGAATGGAATCGCGCCGAGCAGCATGGGCAGCATATCGCGGGCGCCCTGGGTGAATTCGTGTTGACGGGACATGGAACCTCCTTGGGCAGGCGAGCTTAGCCAAACGCCCCAGGCAGGTCTTGAACGTTCTTGCTCTCAATCAGCACCATTCTCTGAAGCCGCAGCCACTGCATAGATAATCGAAGAAGCTGATGGCAGGGAAGGAATGATGCCGGCATACCCCGCGACCTCTGGCCACGCCCAGATAACGCTAATCCATCTTATTTAAATTCCGTTAGCCTGCTAATCTTGGCGCCCCGCTTCCCTGCCAGTTCGGATTGTTCCTCAATGTCGCCGCTCCAGCGCTGCCTGCTGCCCTTTCTGGCCCTGTCTTTGATCGCTTGCGAACAGCAGCCTGAATTCACCCAGGCAGAGCCTGGTGAACACCTCTCGGCCGGTACGGCGACGGTACGCAAGTTCGATCAAAACGCCTTCTCCCTGCCTTCGGCGAACCTCGCACCCAGCCGTCGCCTGGATTTCGCGGTGGGCAACAGCTTCTTCCGCAACCCCTGGGTCACGGCGCCAGCCACCACCACCGCGCGCGATGGCCTGGGCCCGCTGTTCAATACCAATGCCTGCCAGAACTGCCATATCAAGGACGGTCGCGGCCATCCACCGGGACCTGATGCGGTCAGTGCCGTCTCGATGCTGGTGCGCCTATCTATACCGGCCGGCCCGGAGCATGCCGAGCTGCTGATCCACCAGGGCGTGGTCGCCGAACCGACATATGGTGCGCAACTGCAGGACATGGCCAACCCGGGCGTCACTCCAGAAGGCAAGGTACGCGTGACCTACAGCAGCGCGCCGGTGCGCTTCGCCGACGGCACCGTGGTGGAACTGCGCAAGCCAGAGTTGGTCATCAGCCAGCTCGGTTACGGCGACATGCACCCCGATACCCGGTTCTCGGCACGCATCGCCCCGCCGATGATCGGCCTCGGCCTGCTCGAAGCCATCGCCGAAGAAGACATCCTGGCCGGTGCCGACCCGGACGACGCCGATGGCGATGGTATTTCCGGTCGTCCCAATTGGGTCTGGGACCGCCAGCAGCAGCGCAGCGCACTTGGCCGTTTCGGCTGGAAGGCTGGCCAACCCAACCTCAATCAGCAAAATGCCGAAGCCTTCGCCAATGACATGGGCCTGACCAGCTCGCTGATACCTCACGACAACTGCACCACGACGCAAACCGATTGCCTGGCCGCGCCCCATGGCGGCGAACCGGAAGTCAGCGACAACATCCTCGCCAGCGTGCTGTTCTACAGTCGTAACCTGGGCGTGCCGGCACGGCGTGACGTCGACTCGCCCGACGTGCTCAAGGGCAAGAGCCTGTTCCACCAGGCCGGTTGCCAGAAGTGCCACACTCCCAGTTTCACCACGTCGGCCGATGCCGCCGAGCCAGAACTGGCCAGCCAACTGATCCGGCCTTATACGGACCTGCTGCTGCACGACATGGGCGAGGGGCTGGCCGATGGCCGCGAGGAGTTTCTCGCCAACGGTCGTGAATGGCGCACGGCGCCGCTGTGGGGCATTGGTTTGACGCAAACGGTCAATGGCCATACTCAGTTCCTGCATGACGGCCGTGCCAGTAACCTGCTGGAAGCCATTCTCTGGCACGGTGGCGAGGCCGAAACGGCCAAGCAGCAGGTGCTGCGTTTCGATAGCGATGAGCGAGCAGCGCTGCTCGCCTTCCTGAATTCTCTTTAAGGAGCCTGCGATGTTGCACAAAACCCTGATCGCCTCTCTGCTCGGCCTGGCCCTGGTCGGCTGCGGCCAGCAGGACCCGAAAGCCAAGGTCAGCGCGGCGCTGACCGATGGCGTGCTGCTGCCGGCCTACAGCAGCTGGCAGGAAGCCGACCGCCAGTTGGCCGTGAATGCCGAAGCCTTCTGCGCCGGCAACGCCGATCTGAGCACCGCTCGCCAGGCCTTTCTCGGCGCCCAGAGTGCCTGGGCCGGCTTGCAGCCGTTGCTGGTCGGGCCGCTGGCCGAAGGCAACCGCGCCTGGCAGATTCAGTTCTGGCCGGACAAGAAGAATCTGGTGCAGCGCCAGGTCGAAGCCCTGCTGAAGAACAAACCGCAGTTGAGCGCGGAAGACCTGTCCAACGCCAGCGTGGTGGTGCAGGGCCTGACCGCCTACGAATACATTCTCTTCGACCCCAACCTGGACCTCGCCCAGGCCGAGCAGAAAACCCGCTACTGCCCGCTGCTGCAGGCTATCGGCAAGCACCAGCAAGCCCTGGCTGCGGAGATCGTCGGCGAGTGGCAAGCCAAACCAGGCATGGCCGAACAGCTGAAGCAGTTTCCCAATGATCGCTACGCCGACGCCAACGAGGCCATCGCCGAACTGCTGCGGGTGCAAGTCAGCGCCCTGGACGGCCTGAAGAAGAAGCTCGGTGCGCCGATGGGGCGGCAGAGCAAGGGCATTGCCCAGCCGTACCAGGCCGAAGCCTGGCGCAGTGCCGCCAGCCTGGCCAACCAGGCCGCCGCATTGGCCAGCGCCGAACTGCTGTGGCACGGCAGCAACCGTGACGGCATTCAATCGCTGCTGGGCGACGATCAGGCCGATCTGGCCAAACGCATCGACGCCGCCTACCAGGACACTCGTCAGCGCCTGGCCGCACTCGACAGCCCACTGGTCGAACTGCTCGCCGACGAAGCCGGTCACAGCGCCTTGAACGAGCTGTACGACAGCCTCAATCGCCTGCACCGCCTGCAGGAAAGCGAGCTGGCCAAGGCACTCGGCGTGCAGATCGGCTTCAACGCCCACGACGGAGACTGAACATGCAACGCAGAGCCTTTCTCGGCCTCAGTGCAGCCGCCGCCAGCCTCGCGGCCGCAGGCGCATTTGGCGGCTGGACGCTGTTCGGCCCGTCAGGCCAACCGTTGCTGCTGTCTGCCCGTGACGATGGCGACGGCAAGCACTACGCGGTCGGCTATCGACTCAACGGCGAGCGCGCCTTCGCCACCCCGGTGACCGAGCGCTGCCACGACGTGGTGCCGCACCCCAGCCTGCCCATGGCCCTGTTCGTCGGTCGCCGCCCCAGCACCGAGAGCTACCTGATCGATACCCGCGACGGTCGCCTGCTGCAAGCGCTTACCTCGCCGGCCGGGCGCCATTTCAACGGCCACGCGGTATTCCACAAGGGCGGCGAGTGGCTGTACGCCACCGAGAACGACACCACCGAGCCTGGCCGTGGCGTGATTGGCGCCTATCGCCTGCAGGGTGAGCAGTTGCTGCGCGCAGCTGAACACAGCAGCCACGGCGTAGGCCCGCACCAACTGCTGTGGATGCCGGATGGCGAAACCCTGGTGGTGGCCAACGGCGGCATCCGCACCGAAGCGGAAAGCCGCGTCGACATGAACCTAGACGCCATGCAGGCCAGCCTGGTGCTGATGCAGCGCGACGGCAGCCTGGTCAACCAGGAGTATCTGGCCGACCAGCAGAACAGCATCCGCCACCTCGCTGTCGCGCGCGACGGCACGGTGGTCAGCGGCCAGCAGTACATGGGCGACCTGCACGATCAAGTGCCGCTGCTGGCGATCAAACGTCCCGGTCAGCCCTTCCAGCCGTTCGCCCTGGGCGAGCCGCAGCGTGCGGCGATGAACCAGTACACCGCCAGCGTGGCGATCCATGACGAGCTGCGCCTGCTGGCGATGACCGCACCGCGCGGCAACCGCTTCTTCATCTGGGATCTGGACAGTGCACAGGTGCGCCTGGACGTGCCGCTGCCGGACTGCGCAGGTGTCGGTGCGGTGGCCGATGGTTTCGTGGTGACCTCGGGCCAGGGCCGTTGTCGCCTGTACGATTGCCGCGGCGAGCGCATTGCCACCCAGGCTCTGCAGCTACCCGCCGGGTTGTGGGACAACCACCTGCGTCTGGCCTGATCAGGCGCTCCCGCGTTCGATCAACTCGAACCCCACATCCATGCGCAGCGGCTGACGCGCCGCGGCCGGCTCGGCAATACGCGCCAGCAGCGCATCGGCGATGGCACAGCCGATACGCGGCCCGTCCACTCGCACGGTGGAAAGTGGCGGATGGGTATGGGCGGCGCTGGACAGGTCGCCGAAACCCATCACCGCCAGATCCTCGGGAATGCGCAGGCCGCGGCTGAGCGCCTCGGCCATCACCCCTTGCGCCACGGTGTCGGAACTGCAGACCACCACGTCGCCAGCGACGCCCTCGCGCAGCAGTCTGCCCAGCCCCTCGCGGCCGACAGCCAGAGTCGCTGGCGCGGGCAAAATCTGTGCAGCCACCGGCGCATCTACATGACCTTGCAGCGCCTCTGTCAGGCTTCTATAACGGCGCATGCCACGTGGGTCATCGATGCCCACCACCGACACGCGACGGTAGCCCTTGCCGATCAGATAGCTCGCCACCGCCTGGCCAACGGCCTCGTGCGAGAAGCCGACCAGCATATCTACCGGGTGCTCACACAGATCCCAGGCCTCGACCAGGGGGATACCAACTCGCGCCAGGCGCTCGCGGCTGGCCTGGGTGTGCTCGGTACCGGTCAGCACGATGCCATCCGGTCGACGCCCCAGCACCGCCTCGAGCAAGGCTTCCTCCTGCTCCGGGCGGTAGCCGGTCAGGCCCAGCAGAGTCTGATAGCCCGCCGCTGCCAGGCGGTCGGTCAGCGCCTGCACGGTGTCAGCGAAGATGGAGTTGGCAATGGTCGGCAGGAAAATCGCCACCAGCCGACTACGACTTGAAGCCAGCGCCCCCGCCGCAAGGTTGGGGACATAGCCGGTCGCCCGAACCGCTTCCAGCACGCGCTTACGGGTCGCATCGGTGACCACTTCAGGCCGGCCGAGCGCACGCGATACGGTAATCGGCGACACCCCTGCAACCTTGGCGACATCGATCAAAGTCGGGGCCGCACTGCTGCGGATGCCAGCAGGTTTCCTGCCCATGTCACGCCTCCAGTCACTCGAACACCTCGCATAAGGAGGCACGCCAACCTGATTGAGATATGTTGTCATACAACTTTAGTCAAACAGGCGTCGAGCATGCCGACCCTGCACCAGACTGATGCTACCTGAACTGCTCGAATAAACTGTACCAACACGATTAACTGCCGTGTTAGAGCCAACCAAGCTATATTTCCGCTCCCCAGATCGACTCATTAAGCAGACCGAATCGACTCAGTTACAAGCAAACGAGCCACCTCGATTTCCACCTCTGTCGCGTTGACATTGCCGGAGTGGGTGCTGATAATCGATCCTAGTCATACGACAACGTATGACAAACCAATAACAACAAGCAACAAGAGTTCAGGCCCCGCCATGACTACGACCTCCAGCGAACTGCGCCCCTTCAATCGCCTGCTGCTGACCGGCGCCGCCGGCGGCCTGGGCAAGGTACTGCGCGAACGCCTGCGCCCCTACGCCACTATCCTGCGTCTCTCCGATATCGGTGAGATGGCCCCTGCTGCCGGCCCCCACGAAGAAGTGGTGCGCTGCGACCTGGCAGACAAAGCCGCCGTGCATCAACTGATCGAGGGCGTCGACGCCATCCTGCACTTCGGTGGTGTATCGGTCGAGCGTCCCTTCGAGGAAATTCTCGGCGCCAACATCAGCGGCGTATTCCATGTCTACGAAGCGGCCCGTCGTCACGGGGTGAAACGCGTGGTGTTCGCCAGCTCCAACCACGTCATCGGCTTCTACAAGCAGGACGAACACCTCGACGCCAACTGTCTGCGTCGCCCGGATGGCTACTACGGCCTGTCCAAGTCCTATGGCGAAGACATGGCCAGTTTCTACTTCGATCGCTACGGCATCGAGACCGTCAGCATCCGCATCGGCTCGTCATTCCCCGAGCCAGCCAACCGCCGCATGATGAGCACCTGGCTGAGCTACGATGACCTCACCCACCTGATCGAACGCTGCCTGTACGCCCCGAATGTTGGCCACACGGTGGTCTACGGCATGTCTAGCAACCGCGACGTGTGGTGGGACAACAGCAAGGCCGCGCACCTGGGCTTCCAGCCCAAGGACAGTTCGGAAATCTTCCGCGACAAGGTGGAAGCACAGCCGATGCCTGCAGCCGACGACCCTGCACGTATTTACCAGGGTGGAGCCTTCGTCGCCGCCGGCCCGTTCGGCGACGACTGAACACGGCGCCACCGCTGCCCTACGCCATAACAACAAAATAGAGCGCCTGAATGCCATGACAGCCGAACTGATTGTCGATGCGCGCAACGCCACGGGTGAAAGCCCTGTCTGGAACGCTGCCGAACAGGCTTTGTACTGGGCCGATATCCCTGCCGCCCGCCTGCACCGCTGGTCCGCGGCTGATGGTCAGACGCAGAGCTGGCAGGCTGACGAGATGCTCGCTTGCATCGCCATGCATCCCGCTGGTGGCTGGATTGCAGGCATGCAGAGCGGCATCTTCCACCTGCGTCCGCAAGACGATGGCAGCGTAAAAGCCGAGCGCCTGGCGCAGGTCGAACATGCCCGCGCGGAAATGCGTTTCAACGATGGCCGCTGCGACCGCCAAGGCCGCCTCTGGGCCGGCACCATGCTGCTGGACATGGCCCAGGGCGCACGTGTCGGCGCGCTGTATCGCTACGACGGCCAGTTGCAACAGGTGCTTGACGACCTCATCGTGCCCAACGGCCTGGCCTTCAGCCCCGATGGCCGCACCATGTACCTGTCCGATTCGCACCCGAGCGTACAAAGCGTCTGGGCCTTCGATTACGACACCGAGAGCGGCACGCCGCACAACCGCCGCCTGTTCATCGACATGAACCAGCATCCAGGCCGCCCAGACGGCGCGGCGATGGATGTCGACGGCTGCTACTGGATTTGCGGCAACGACGAAGGCCTGATCCACCGCTTCACCCCCGATGGCCGCCTCGACCGCTCGCTCGCCGTACCGGTGAAGAAGCCCGCCATGTGCGCCTTCGGCGGCGCGAATCTGGACACCCTGTTCGTTACCTCGATCCGCCCCGGCGGCGACCTCTCCGACCAGCCACTGGCCGGCGGAGTGTTCGCTCTGAAACCCGGAACCTCAGGCCTGGAAGAACCGGCTTACGCCCCGAGAACCTAGCGCCGATCCAGCAACACCCATCAATAACAAGGATAAAAACGATGAAATTGAAAAAGGTCTTGCTCACCACCCTGCTGCCTATCGCCCTGAGCGCGCCAACCCTGTGCGCAGCGATCACCCTGCAGGTCGCCGACACCCAGCCGAAGGGGTATCCGGCCATCACCGCCATCGAGCACATGGGTGAGAAGCTGAACGAAGCCACCGCCGGCGATATCAACATGAGGGTCTTCGCTGGCGGCGTGCTCGGTGGTGAAAAAGAAGCCATCGAACAGGTCCAGATCAACGCCCTTCAACTGACCCGCGTATCGCTGGGCGTCATCGGCCCAATCGTCGCCGACGTCAACGTCTTCAACATGCCATTCGTGTTTCGTGACAGCGCCCATATGCGCAAAGTGATCGACGGCGAAATCGGCCAGGAGATTCTCGACAGGATCAGCGATTCCAACCATGGCCTGGTCGGCCTGGCGTGGATGGACGCCGGCTCGCGCAATTTCTACAGCAAGACCCCGATTCGCAGCATCGAAGACCTCAAGGGCAAGAAGATGCGAATGATGGAAAACCCGCTGTTTCTCGACACGATGAACGCACTGGGCGGTAGTGGCATCGCCATGTCCACCGGCGAGACCTTCAGCGCCCTGCAGGCCGGCGTGATCGATGGCGCCGAGAACAATCCGGCGGTAATGCTCGCGCAGAACCACAACACGGTCGCCAAGTACTTCAGCAACACCAGCCACCTGATCATTCCCGAGCCACTGGTCATGTCGAAAAAGGCATGGGACTCCCTGAGCACGGAGCGGCAGGCACTGGTGAAGAAGTTCGCCCGCGAGGCACAGCTCGAGCAACGCGCCCTGTGGGACAAGCAGGTTGCCGAAAGCGAGCAGGCACTGAAACAAGCCGGCGTGGAATTCATCGACGTGGACCGCAAGCCGTTCTATGACGCCACAGCCTCTGTACGCGAAAAGTACGGCGCAGACTATGCCGACCTGATTCAACGCATCGAAGCTGTCGAGTAAATGAAAATGCCCGCTGCCGTGCGCAGCGGGCTCCGCCGCTTTGCCATGAGCTGCTCCCCCATGCCCACTCCTATCGAAAATACCTGTGACTGCCATGCTCACGTTTTCGCGGACCCGAGCCAGTTTCCGCTTGATCCCAGCGCCGACTACACCCCGCCAGTCGCCACTGCCGAGCATTACCGGCAACAGCTCGATCAGCTCGGCATAAAGCGCTGCGTCCTGGTACAACCCAGTGTCTATGGCACTGACAACAGTGCCCTGCTCGCCGCGCTGGGCCAGCTAGGCCCAGGCGCACGTGGCGTGGCAGTGATTGCTTTGGACACACCGACAAGCGATCTGCAGGTCATGCATCGCCAGGGGGTTCGCGGCATCCGTCTGAACACCCTGGCCAACAACGGCCCGACGCTGGAGCAGCTGCCAGCCTTCGAGCGCTGCATCAACGGGCTGCCCTGGCACCTGCAAGTGCTGCTGCGCCCACAGCAGATGCTAGGAGCCATCGAGCAACTGGAGAAAGTCTCGGCACCCCTGGTGCTGGATCACTTCGCCTCCTACACCCCGGAAACCAGCGACCAGGAGATCGATGCCCTGTTCGCCCTGGCCCAACGTAAAGACAACCTGTGGATCAAGCTCTCGGCGCCTTACCTGTTCAGTGATTGTTCACCGCAGGCACTCGATGGCTATCGTCGTTTCAGCGAACGCGCCATCGAACTGATGCCGGAGCGGCTGCTGTGGGGCACGGACTGGCCACACACCGCAAGGCGAGATGTGCCGATCGATGCCGAGCAGCTGTATTCAACGATTACCGGCTGGATAAGGGATAACGCTGTACTGCGGAAGATCACCGTCGACAATCCAGCGGCCCTCTACCAGCTGGAAGAGGACGCAGCATGAGCAGAATCCTCCTCACCTATCCTCGCTCCGACCTGCACGCCTGGTATGGCCCGCAAGCGCAACAGGCGCTACGCGAGCTGGGCGAACTGGTCCTGCGCGAAGACGATGGCGTCATCCACGAGGATGACCTGATCGAGTTGGCCGATGGCTGCGACCTGATCATCTCCGACAAACCGACAGGCGCCAGCGAGCGACTGTTCAAGGCACAGCCACAGTTGCAGGCTTTCCTGCGTTGCGCCATGGACCTGCGCGGCATCGACGTGGAAGCAGCTTCCCGCCATGGCGTACTGGTGACCCATGCCGGCCCCGGCTTCATCAATGCCGTCAGCGAATGGATCGTCGCCCAGATGATCAACCTCGCGCGGGGCCTGCCGCAGTACTACGCCGCCTACCAGAACGGCCTCGTGCCAGCGCAGCGCATGGGACGCCAAGTGGCCGGCAGTACCGCCGGCATCATCGGCTTCGGCCAGATTGCCGCGACCCTTACACCGGTCTTGCAGGCCATGGGGCAGAAAGTCGTCACCTACGATCCTTACCTCGGCAGGGAACCGGCAGGCGTCGAGCGCCTGAGTCTCGACGAGTTGCTCACCCGCTCCGACTATGTGATCTGCCTGGCCAGCCATAACGCCGAAACCGAAAACCTGGCCGATGCCGCCTTCTTCTCGCGCATGAAAAAGGGCGCCTTCTTCATCAATGCCTCACGCGGCAGGCTGGTCGATGAACAGGCTCTCAACGATGCGCTCGGCGCAGACCACCTCGCAGGCGCCGCCATCGATGTCGGGCGAGGTCATGACGATCACCCGACCACCTTGCTGGCACGGCGTGATGATCTGCTCGCCACCCCTCATATCGGCGGCATGGTGCCCGAGGCCATCAGCTACCAGGTACAGCAGACCATCGACCAGGCGCGCACGATTCTGGCGGGACGGATTCCCGACGGTGCTGTCAACCCCTCGCCCCCCCTACGAATGCAGGGCAGACCAAGGGCCTCATGATATGGTTGTCATACAACCAGCACTGCATATAACGACTACCTATTCTGAATAACTCTCACAGAGAATTTATTGCAGGCAATAAAAACCGAAAAAATCGTGCCAATACGCGCTTAAAATCTGCAAAAAACTGCGTTGACAGTCAAAAAGGGCGCGTGAATAATCTTCAATGTCGTATGACAACATACGACATTGAATAAAGAGGAATAACCCAAGAACTGCCTGTGTTCACCTGGTTGTTCTTGTAGCTGCCATGGCCTGATTGGGTGTTTCCCAATCAGGCCGGGCGGTCTGGAGCCTCGACTCAGCCCGCCCACGACAGCGATTTCGCAACACCTACCAACAACAACAAGACGGAGTTTTCCGCATGAACCTGAAACGTAAGTTGCTTCTCGCCACACTTCCTCTAGCGCTCAGTCTGTCCTCCTTCGTGCAGGCCGAGACGACCCTGAAAATTGCCGAAATCCACCCGGCCGGCTACCCGACCGTAGTCGCCATGGAAAACCTCGGCAAGAAGCTGGAAGCGGCCACCAACGGCGAAATCAAGTCCCGGATGTTCTCGGGTGGTGTGCTGGGTTCCGAGAAGGAAGTGATCGAACAGACCCAGATCGGCGCCGTCCAGCTGACTCGCGTCAGCCTTGGCTCGGTCGGCCCGGTAGTGCCTGCCACCAACGTCTTCAACATGCCGTTCGTGTTCCGCGATATCGACCACATGCGCAAAGTGGTCGACGGTGAAATCGGTCAGGAAATCCTCGACGCCATCACCAACTCCGATTTCAACATGGTCGGCCTGGCGTGGATGGAAGCCGGTAGCCGCAGCCTGTACACCAAGAAGCCGGTACGCAAACTCGAAGACCTCAAGGGCATGAAGATCCGTGTGATCGGCAACCCGCTGTTCATCGACACCCTCAACGCCATGGGCGCCAACGGCATCGCCATGGACACCGGCGAGATCTTCAGCGCCCTGCAGAGCGGCGTGATCGACGGCGCCGAGAACAACTCGCCGACCCTGCTCGAGCACAACCACTTCCGTGCGGCCAAGTACTACACCCAGACGCATCACCTGATCCTCCCCGAACCGCTGCTGATGTCCAAGACCACCTGGGAGAAGCTCACCCCCGAGCAACAGGCCCTGGTCAAGAAGCTGGCCAAAGAAGCCCAGCTGGAAGAGCGCGACCTGTGGGTTGCCAAGGAAAAGGCCAGCGACGAGAAGCTCAAGGCTGAAGGCGTCGAGTTCATCGAAGTCGACACCAAGCCGTTCTACGACGCTACCGCCCCGGTACGTGAGAAGTACGGTGCTCAGTTCGCCGATCTGATCAAGCGCATCGAAGCCGTTCAGTAATCCACGCGCAAGCGCGCGGCGCCGGCATCTCGCCTGCGCCGCGCAACCGGTGAAGTCTCATGAAAAACCTGGTTCTGGGCGTCAATGACGCCATCTACCGTGCCTGTATCGCGACCGCCGGCCTGGCGATCGTGATCATGGCCACGATCATCCCCTGGGGCGTCTTCAGCCGTTATGTGCTGGGTCAAGGGCTGGGCTGGCCCGAGCCCATTTCAGTGCTATTGATGGTGCTGTTCACCTTCGTCGGTGCCGCTGCCGGCTACCGCGCGAGTGCCCACATGGCCGTGACCTCACTGACCGATCGCCTGCCTCAAACACTGGAGCCGCTGATCACGCTGTTCGTGCGCCTGGTCATGGGCGGCATCGCGCTGTTCATGCTGATCTGGGGTTACAAGCTCTGCGCAGCGACCTGGAACCAGTACCTCAGCACACTGCCTTCGGTACGCGTCGGCATCAGCTACATGCCTATTCCGCTGGGCGGTTTCATCACCCTCCTGTTCGTCATCGAACAACTGCTGTACGGCGATCAACACAAGCGCCGTGCCGTCGACTTCGAACACACTGAAGATTCCAAGGAGGCAGTGTAAATGGATGCCGCCATTCTCCTGGGCAGTTTTATTGTCCTTATCCTCCTGCGCGTTCCGGTTGCTTATTCGCTCGGCGTTTCCGCGCTGATCGGCGCCTGGTGGATCGATATTCCCCTGCATGCCGTGATGATCCAGATCTCCGGCGGCGTGAACAAATTCTCTCTGCTGGCCATTCCGTTCTTCGTCCTGGCCGGCGCGATCATGGCCGAAGGTGGCATGGCTCGCCGCCTGGTGGCGTTCGCCGGGGTGCTGGTCGGTTTTGTCCGTGGCGGTCTGTCGCTGGTCAACATCACCGCCTCGACCTTCTTCGGTGCCATTTCCGGCTCCTCCCTGGCCGATACCGCCTCGGTCGGCTCGGTGCTGATCCCGGAAATGGAAAAGAAAGGCTACCCGCGCGAGTTTTCCACTGCGGTCACCGTGTCCGGTTCGGTGCAAGCACTGCTCACTCCGCCCAGCCACAACTCGGTGATCTATTCACTGGCCGCTGGCGGCACAGTGTCCATCGCCGCGCTGTTCGTGGCCGGTATCGGCCCGGGTCTGTTGATGAGTGCAACCCTGGCCACGCTGTGCCTGTGGTTCGCGAAGAAACGTAACTACCCGAAAGGCGAAGTCATTCCGCTGCGCCAGGCGATCAAGATCTGCGTGGAAGCGCTGTGGGGCCTGATGACCATGTTCATCATCCTCGGCGGCATTCTCTCCGGCATCTTCACCGCCACCGAGTCCGCTGCCGTGGCCGTGATCTGGGCCTTCTTCGTGACCATGTTCATCTACCGCGACTACAAGTGGCGTGAACTGCCGAAGATGCTGCACCGCACCGTACGTACGCTGTCGATCGTGATGATCCTCATCGCCTTCGCCGCCGCGTTCGGCTACATCATGACCCTGATGCAGATTCCGTCGAAGATCACCACTGCGTTCCTGGCCTTCTCGGACAACCGCTACGTGATCCTGATGTGCGTGAACTTCATGTTGCTGGTGCTGGGCACGCTCATGGACATGGCACCGCTGATCCTGATCCTCACCCCGATCCTGCTGCCTGTCGTCACCTCTTTCGGTGTAGACCCGGTACACTTCGGCATGATCATGCTGGTCAACCTGGGTATCGGCCTGATCACGCCACCGGTAGGGGCTGTGCTCTTCGTCGGCGCCGCAATCGGCAAGGTCACCATCGAAAATACCGTGAAGGCACTGCTGCCGTTCTACGTGGCACTGTTCATGGTGCTGATGTTGGTGACCTACGTCCCAGCTATCTCCCTGTGGCTGCCGAGCGTCGTGCTCTGACAGCAACCCGGGCATTGAACGACAACGCCGCCCAATCGGGCGGCGTTTTGCTTCAGGGCCTGATTTCAAGGCCATGACAACAGGATTTCGTCATGCAAGGTTCCACCCCGTTTCCGCGTCACATCGCCGTCCTGATCCTCGCCACACTGGCTTGCTCGTTCGCGGGCAACCACATCGCTGCGCGGATCGCCTTCGACCACGACACCGGACTGCTGCTGGCCATGCTCGCGCGTGCCGGCGTGACGCTGGTCGCGCTGGCCGCCTTGGTACTGTGGCGACGTGAATCGCTGAAACTGGGTAGCGCTACCTGGGGCTGGCAAATCCTGCTGGGCCTGCTGATCGCCATCCAGAGCTTCTGCATCTACTCGGCGGTAGCGCGTATTCCAGTGGCACTGGCACTGCTGGTGGTCAACCTTTCGCCGATCCTGCTGGCTTTGCTCACCTGGGCGCTCGGCGGTGCGGCGCCAACCCGCCAGGCGCTGGCCATCATGGGCGTGATTCTCTTCGGTCTGGTGCTGGTGCTCGATGTTCCGGGTCGCCTGACCAGCGCCGATGCGCCGGATGGTGAGTGGGTCGCCGGCATCCTGTTCAGTCTGACCGCTGCAGCCGTGTTCGCCGTGGCGCTATGGGTCACCGAAAATCGCCTGTCGAAAATCGCCGGCTCGGTGCGCAGCATGCTGACCTTGGCCGTGGTGTTCAGCGCCTCGACCCTGCTGGGTAGCAGCGGCCTGATTCCGGGCGGTCTGAGCCTGCCCAACGCCAGCGCTGGCTGGATCGCGCTGGCCTGCCTGGTGCTGCTCTACGGCGCGGCCTTCTCCACCCTGTTCATCTGCATGCCGCGCCTGAACATCGCGCGCAATGCCCCCGTGATGAACATGGAGCCGGTGGCCGGCATGATCCTGGGCTGGCTGGTTCTGGGTCAGGTACTGGGGGCGTTGCAGGTCATCGGTGGTCTGATCGTGGTCGGCGGCATCGTCGCCCTGGCCTACCGCCGCTAGAGGGCGGCACGCGCATCCAGTTTTCCCTATCGCTAAAACGCACTCGGCGGCTCAAGGCCGCCGAGTGCATTCAACAAGTTTCAGCCGTGCAGCGCTTCCGCCTCGGCCGCTTCGTGCGCCTGACGCAGACGCTCGCGGCTGTTGGTCAGGTGCAGGCGCATCGCTGCCCGCGCCGCCTCGGCATCCTGGCGCGCGATGGCTTCGAAGATCTGCTCGTGCTCGCGCTCCAGGCGCGCCATGTAGTGGGTCTGATCGTCACGCGCCAAGCTGGCGGAATTGACCCGGGTACGCGGGATGATGCTGGTGCCCAGGTGACTGAGAATATCGGTGAAGTAGCGGTTGCCGGTGGCCTCGGCAATGCGCAGATGAAAATGGAAGTCCGAGGAAACTGCATCGCTGGCATGCATAGCACTCTCGTTGATGGCATCCAGCGCCTCGCGAATGGCCTTCAGCTGGACGTCATTACGACGCTGAGCAGCCATCCCGGCAGACTCCACCTCAAGGCTGATACGCAGCTCAAGAATGGCCAGAACGTCGCGCAAGGTGACGATGGTCGCCGGGTCGATGCGAAAACCACTGGCACTCGGCGTATCCAGCACGAAGGTGCCGATGCCGTGACGAGTTTCAACCAGGCCAGCGGCCTGCAAACGCGACAGCGCCTCGCGCACCACGGTGCGACTGACGCCCTGCTCTTCCATGATCGCCGACTCTGTCGGCAGCTTCTCACCGCGCTTGATCAACCCATCGCGAATGCGCTGCGACAGATCGGCTACCAGTTCCTGAGCCAGACTGCGGTGCTTGCGACGAGCACGAGGTTGAGCGTTTTGCATTTCCATGGCGGACGGGTTCTCGAATTAAGACTTGAGGCTTTGCCGTAATGATAGCCTAGCAGTTGTACGATGACACTATGAATTCCCGACAATTAAAGCCCTAGGAGCGTCAAATGCCAACGACCCTGCTGACTCTGAGCGATAACTTGACACAGTTGACTCTCGCCCCGGAACTGGGTGCAAGCCTGGTCAACTGGGTGCGCCTAAGCGATGGTCAGCCGCTGTTGCGCCACAGTGACGAACTGGGGCTGGCCACCTCCAATCCCCGGCGCCTGGCCTGCTACCCGTTGCTGCCCTGGTCCAACCGCATTGGCGGGGGCGGCTTCGCTACGCCTACCGGTTGGCAAGCACTAAGTGCCAACACCGAACACGAAGCACTGCCGATACACGGCAGTGCCTGGCAACAACCCTGGCAGGTAGTCGATGTGACGTCCGACAGCGCCAGTCTGGAACTGCAGAGCCAATCGCCTTTTCCCTATCGCGCCAATTTCCACATACAACTAACTGACGGCTGCCTGCGACTGACGTTACAAGCCACCCATCTTGGCGAGCAGCCCACCTGGTACGGACTCGGCCTGCATCCTTATCTGCCGCGCACTGCGCATACACGCGTGCAAGCGCAAGCAGGCGGCGTCTGGTTATGCGGTGAAGACAAACTGTCCAGTCAGTGGGTCGAATTACCGCAGGCCTGGAACTTCACCAAACCCACCTTGTTGCCACAGCAACTTGTCGATAATGCCTTTACCCACTGGCCCGGCAAGGCTCTCATCATTCAAGCAGACGCCGGTTATCAGCTAGTCTGCGAGACGGAGGGCTGCGATGTGTTTCTATTGTTCTGCCCAGAGGCACAGAATTTCTTCTGTTTCGAACCCGTCACCCATCCGGTCAACGCCCATCATTTACCGGGGCAGCCTGGGCTAAAGCTACTGGCAGCGAAGGAAAGCTGCCAGATGAGTTTCAGCCTGCATTATCAGGCGCTTGTGGGCTGATTACTGGACATTCAAAAGGCGTTGGTGATAATACCCGCCAGTTGCTCCATGCAACTTTTCTCGAAAAAAACTTACAAATAGATAAGTAACTGAAGAGAAAAGAGAAAGATGCAAAGCGTGAAACTTTGCAAATTTTTCTCCCAGCCTACCAAGGCGAAGCACTTTAGATTGATCCCTCAGCGCAACAATGAAACCTGGCGTTTCAGCTGTCGTGTGGGCCGATCACAACCTACAGGTAAAAACAGTGACGAAAGACGAACTGCGCGCCGAACTCGAGCGCCAGGCGCAGCGTTACAAGGATGTATACGGCGGAGAGGTCATTACCTACGCCGCTCAACCGGACCCCGATCGCAAACCCTGGCGCAAGAAACCCAGCCTGCTCGACCAGGCCTTCGATAAAGAAATCGAGAAAATCGAGAAAGAACGCCTGGAAAAGAAAGAAGCCGCCAGCGAATACGACTGATGCCCCGAGGGCGCATTGCAGCCGCGCGAAACGCGGCTGCAAATGACTTCAGCGCTTCTTGCCACCCATAAGCGACCCCATCAGCCCCCGCACCAGTTGCCGACCGAGTTGATTGGCCGCTTGCCGCAGGGCGCTCTTCATCGCACCGCCAAGCAACTCGCCGGCCATCTGTCCAAGCCCTTGCTCCTGCGCTGCGGGCTTGCCCTTGGTAGTCGATTGCACGGATACCTCAGCGGATGCCTGCGCAGCACGAGCAGTGAGCAGCTCATAGGCCGACTCGCGGTCGATGGGTTTGTCGTAACGCCCAGCCAAGGGTGACTGACGCACCAACGCCGCACGCTCGGATTCATTCAGCGGGCCGATGCGCGATTGCGGCGGAGCGATAGCCACTCGCTGAACCATGGCCGGCGTGCCCTTCTCCTCCAGCGTACCGACCAACGCCTCGCCAATCCCCAACTCGGTGAGCACGCTGAGCGTGCTGAACGCCGGGTTCGGGCGAAAACCGTCAGCCACTGCCCGCAGGGATTTCTGCTCCTTGGCGGTGAAGGCGCGTAGGCCGTGCTGGATGCGCAACCCCAGCTGGGCCAGGACATCGTCCGGCAGATCGCTCGGTGACTGAGTGACGAAATACACCCCGACGCCCTTGGAGCGAATCAGCCGCACCACTTGCTCCAGACGCTCTTGCAGGGCCTTTGGAGTACCCTGAAAGAGCAGGTGCGCCTCGTCGAAGAACAACGCCAGTACCGGTTTATCGGCGTCGCCACGCTCCGGCAGTTGCTCGAACAGTTCCGCCAACAGCCACAACAGGAAGGTCGCATAAACCTTGGGCGCCTCATGAACCAGGCGGGAGGCATCGAGCAGGTGCACACGACCGCGGCCATCGCGGTCAGGGTGCAACAGATCCTCGAGCTGCAATGCAGGCTCACCGAACAAGGCTTCGGCGCCCTGCTGCTCCAGCCCTGCCAGGCGACGCAACAACGCTTGTGCCGAGGTGCTGGTGAACAGCGCGCTGTCCTCGCCCAACACCTGCGGACTGTCCTTCAGGTAGCCGAGCAGCGCCTTAAGGTCTTTCAGGTCGAGCAGCAGTAGACCTTCGCGGTCAGCCACCTTGAACGCCGCGTAGAGCGCCGCCTGCTGGCTGTCGGTCAGCTCGAGCAAGGCGCCAAGCAGCAGCGGCCCCATCTCGCTGAGGGTGGTACGCAGTGGGTGGCCACTCTGGCCATGCACATCCCACAGCGTCACCGGGTAGGCCTGTGGTTGATGATTTAGCCAGGGCATGCTGGCGATACGCTCGGCGACCTTGCCTTGCGGCGCACCGGCAGCGCCCAGACCACACAGATCCCCTTTGACGTCAGCGGCGAACACCGCCACCCCGGCGTCGCTGAACGTCTCGATCAACCGTTGCAGGGTTACCGTCTTGCCGGTGCCGGTAGTACCCGCAATAAGGCCGTGACGGTTGGCCAGGCGCAAAGGCTGACCAACCGCCTGACCATCACTGCCAGCACCCAATACGAACTGTGAATTCAAAGGCATCTTGCCATCCCTCGGGTTAAAGCTTTACTGCAGATATACCGACAAAAAGGCAGAACAAACACCCATTCCCTCTGCCACAACAGCCCACGAAGCGCCCTTGCAAGCGCGCCGTGGAATACAAGACTGGTTCCAGAGCCATCCGGACGCAAGACAACATGAGCAAAAACCTGCAGTTCAGCCACAAGATTCTGCTCGCAGCCTCACTGGTGGTGATCGCCGCCTTCTCGCTGTTCACCCTTTACAACGATTACCTGCAACGCAACGCCATCCGCGAGGACCTGGAAAGCTATCTGCGTGAAATGGGCAATGTGACTGCCAGCAATATCCAGAACTGGCTGTCCGGACGCATCCTGCTGGTGGAAAGCGCTGCGCAGTCGATCAGCAACGATAGCGAGCCGGATCGCGTGATCAAACTGCTGGAGCAGAAGGCGCTAACCTCTTCCTTCGCCTTTACCTATCTGGGCACCGAAAGCGGTGGTTTCACCATGCGCCCGGACGAGCAGATGCCCGCCGACTACGACCCACGCACCCGCCCCTGGTACAAGGACGCCCTGGCCGCCGGCGGCACCACCCTTACCGAGCCTTACGTCGATGCCGCTACCGGCGAGCTGATCATCACCATCGCGACCCCGGCCAGGCCGGCTGGTGTCGTAGGCGGTGACCTGAGCCTGCAAACCCTGGTCAACATCATCAACGCGCTGGACTTCGACGGGATCGGTTATGCATTTCTGGTCAGCGCCGATGGCAAGGTTCTGGTCCACCCGGACAAGAGCCTGGTGATGAAGAATCTCAAGGACATCTACCCGCAGAACACACCACGCATCAGCAACGAGTTCAGCGAGGCTCAGCTCGATGGCAACACCCGCATCCTGACCTTCACGCCGGTCAAGGGCCTGCCTTCGGTCAACTGGCATATCGGTTTGTCGGTCGACAAGGCCAAGGCCTATTCCATGCTCAGTGAATTCCGCGCCTCGGCCATCATCGTCACGGTGATTGCCGTGGTGCTGATCATTGTCCTGCTCGGCCTGCTGATCCGCGTGTTGATGCAGCCGCTGAACACCATGGGCAAAGCCATGGAGGATATTGCTCAGGGTGAAGGTGACCTGACCAAGCGCCTGGCGATTCACTCCAACGACGAATTCGGCGCCCTCGCCAGCTCCTTCAATCGCTTCGTCGAGCGCATCCACAGCTCCATCCGTGAAGTGTCATCGGCAACCGTACAGGTCAATGAAGTGGCCAAGCTGGTGGTCAATGCCTCCAACTCGTCGATGGCCAACTCCGACGAACAGGCCAGCCGCACCAACAGCGTGGCTGCGGCGATCAACCAGCTCGGCGCGGCTGCACAGGAAATCGCGCGCAACGCCGCCGATGCCTCGAATCAGGCATCGGATGCCCGTCATCAGGCAGAAGACGGCGGCAAGGTGGTGCAGCAGGCGATCCGTTCGATGAGCGAGCTATCGAACAAGATCAGCGACGCCTGCGCCAAGATCGAAATGCTCAACAGCAAGACCGTGGACATCGGCCAGATTCTCGAAGTGATCAAGAGCATTTCCCAGCAGACCAACCTGCTCGCGCTCAACGCCGCCATCGAGGCGGCTCGTGCCGGCGAAGCGGGACGCGGCTTCGCCGTGGTGGCCGACGAGGTGCGCAACCTGGCGCACCGTACTCAGGAGTCGGCGCAGGAAATCGAGAAAATGATCGAAGAACTGCAGGTAGGATCGCGCGAGTCAGTCACCACCATGACCGAAAGCCAACGCTACAGCGAAGAAAGCGTGGACATCGCCAATCAGGCCGGCGAACGATTGGGCACGGTGACAGCCCGCATCGGCGAGATCGATGGGATGAACCAGTCGGTGGCCACTGCCACCGAGGAACAGACCTCGGTGATCGAATCACTGAACATGGACATCATCGAGATCAACACCCTCAACCAGGAAGGTGTGGAGAACCTGCAGGCCACCCTGCGTGCCTGCGGCGACCTTGAGCAACAAGCCGTGCGCCTCAAGCACCTGGTCGACAGCTTCCGCATCTGAAACTGTCGACAATAAGAAAGGCGCCGCGGCGCCCTTCCTGTTTATCGCTCGTGCTCAGGCTTGTCCTGGGTCTGCTCCTGCAACTGGCGCCACAGCTCGGCCGCATCGGCGAACTCGGTACCATCCTCTTCGCTCAATGCATCGGGGTCGTAACGCCGCACGCAGCCTTCCCCGAGTGTCGGAGGCGCCTTGGAGGTCGCCTTATCCAGCGGATCGCTCATTGCACCTCTCCTCAACCGACGCTCAATTCACCCTGCTCATGCTGGGCGAATTCCTTGACGGCACGAAGCACGTCATGACGACTGATCTGACCGATCAGACGACCGCTCTCAATCACCGGCATGCGCCGACGCCGCCCCCGCAGAAAGCGTTCTGACAGCTCGATGATGTCCGCCTCCGGGCTCACCGTCTCGACTTCGGTGGTCATGTAGGTGCTAACGGTACCGCCAACCGCTTCGTAGTAGGCACCGGAGAGAATGCCACGCAAACAGTCACCCTCCGACAGCAAGCCAATCAGGTGGCCCTGGGAATCGACCACCGGAGCCCCGGAAATACGGTGTTCCAGCAATCGATTGATGGCGGTGAACAGATCGGTATCCGACCTGAAGGTCACCAGATGGCGAGTCATGTAGTCGCGCACCTTGATGGACTTGAGCATGGGCGTTCTCCTCTGACGTGCATCGGGCCGGCCCACGCAGCAAGATCAGTCGAACACCACCGTCTTGTTGTCGTGCACCAGCACTCGGTCTTCCAAGTGATAGCGTAGCCCACGCGCCAGCACCATCTTTTCCACGTCCTTGCCCAAACGCACCATTTCCTCGATGTCGTCGCGGTGGGTAACGCGGACTACATCCTGTTCGATGATCGGGCCGGCATCCAGTTCTTCGGTAACGTAATGAGATGTTGCACCGATCAGCTTCACGCCACGCAGCGAGGCCTGGTGATAGGGCTTGGCGCCGACGAACGAGGGCAGGAAGCTGTGGTGGATATTGATCACACGCTGAGAGAACTCGGCACACAGCGCCGGCGGCAAGATCTGCATGTAACGCGCCAGGACGATGACATCGGCCTGATGCTCTTTGACCAGCCGCTCCACCTCGGCGAAGGCCGGTGCCTTGTCCTTGGGGTCCACCGGAACATGGAAGTACGGAATGCCGTGCCACTCGACCATGCTGCGCAGATCGTCATGGTTGGCGATCACACAGGGAATCTCGCAGTCGAGTTCATTGCTGTGCCAACGATGCAGCAGATCGGCCAGGCAGTGCGACTCGCGACTGGCCATCAGCACCACGCGCTTTTTCTGCGCCGAATCGGTGACGCGCCACTCCATGGAGAACTCACGGGCAATCGGCGAGAACGCCTGCTTGAAACCATCCAGATCGAACGGCAGCGAGTCGGCACGGATTTCGTGGCGCATGAAGAACCAGCCACTCTGTGTATCGGAGTGGTGACTGGCTTCGGTAATCCAGCCGTTATAGGTGGCAAGGAAATTACTGACTTTGGCAACGATACCGACGCGGTCAGGGCAGGAGATGACTAATCTGAACGTGCGCATAACTAAAACCCCAATGGCGGCGCAAAAGTCGGCCATTCTAACGATATGGCGAAAAAACTGCAGCAGCCACGCACCTGCAACAGCCCGCGAATGAGCACCTAGAAAACGCACTATTTGAGCGCACGGAAAACTTCATGACCTAGTTGCAGTCGCCGATTTAACTTAAGCCGGAGCGACACATAGGGTTGCATTGCATTTCGGTAATTTTGTGGCCTGCTGTTTACTTGTTATAAGTGCGTGACTATTATTGGATCACTGTTGACTACCACAGATTTATTCACGCCAAGGTAATGCCCATGTCGCTGATCAACGAATACCGCAACATCGAAGAAAGCATCAAAGAGCTCCAAGAGCGTCTGAAGAACATGTCGCAAGACGACAAGCTGAAGAAAGAGCTGGAATTCGAAGGCAAGCTGCGCACCCTGATGGGCGAATATCAGAAGTCGCTGCGCGACGTCATCGCCCTGCTCGATCCTGAAGCCAAAAGCGCTAAAGGCGTACGCGCCAGCAAGCCTGCTGCTGCCAAGCGCGCGCGCAAGGTCAAGCAGTACAAGAACCCGCACAGCGGCGAAGTGATCGAAACCAAAGGCGGCAACCACAAGACGCTGAAAGAGTGGAAAGCCAAGTGGGGCGCCGACGTCGTCGAAGGCTGGGCCACTCTGCTGGGCTAACTCCCGAGCGACACCCAAAACGCCAGCCATGCTGGCGTTTTTTATTGCCGATGTTTTTTCAGAAGTAGCCGCCCCGGGTAATTGCTTGCATCAGCAGTAATGCTGAACGAACGAAAAGTTCCCGTATCCCGATTTTTCTTACAACGCACAGAAACGGTCATCGCCCCGCGCATTGCCCCGGCAGCCTGCTGTCCGCTTTAAACGCCAGCGGGATTGATAGCAAAACGCGCCTGCAGCGCCTGTGCATACGTCTGCCACTGCTGCAAAAGTTGCAATTGGCTTGGGCTGCAGTCAGCGCGCAACTGCTCCAACGCTGCGTGAAATTGCGTCAGTGTATTGGGGGCACCGAACTCCGGATCGTTCAGACGCTGCCGGCAGAACTCTGCCCAGCGCTGAGATTCAGCTGCTGACAGACTGGCGGGAAAATTGCGCGCGCGATAACGAAACAACAACTCTGGCAGCCGGGCATCATCGAATGGCCACTTTTTGTCGTTGGCCAATGCATCGGGTTGAGCGTTACGCACCTGCTCACACAAACGACGGTCACGGTCACCGATAAACCCATCGTACAGCTGTTGCTCGGGGTCGTTACTGCCCGCGAAAGCCTCTTCACGGTAAATGACCGCTAACTTGTCCTGCCAAAGCGGCTGTTCATTTTTCAACACTTCGACATTGCGCTCACAACTCGGCCAGTCCAGCTGCAAACGCTGTCGATCCGCCTCGCGCAGCACCGAAAGCGGCGCCACGACCGGACAGCGATTGATGTGCAGCAGCTTCAGCGGCACCGGCAACTCGCCCTCGGCGAGATCCTCACGGCGCGTGTAGAGACGACTACGCAGCGTGTCGGCATCCAGACTCAGCAAGGGTGACGGATCGGCCTGCAGATCACAGACGATCAGCGCATTGCGGTTGCGCGGATGCCAAGCCAAGGGCAATACGGGCGCCAGATAATGACGTGCCGCAGAGAAGCGTCCGGAAATGTGCAACTGCGGCTGCAGCAGTCGAATCTGATCCAGCACTCGCTGCTTGCTGCGCAGTTGGTAGAGAAAGTCGTAAAGCTTTGGCTGGCGCTCACGCAGCAGCCGTGCCAGGCCAATGGTGGCGCGCACGTCGGACAGCGCGTCATGCGCCTGGCCATGATCGATGCCATTGGCCTGGGTCAGCCGCTCCAGCTTGAGCGAGACCCGCCCCTCCTCCTCAGGCCACTCGATGCCTTCGGGACGCAGCGCATAGGCCGTGCGTACCAGATCGATCAGGTCCCAGCGGCTGTTGCCGCCCTGCCACTCGCGCGCATAGGGGTCGAAGAAGTTGCGATAGAGGCTGTAGCGCGTCACCTCGTCATCGAAACGCAAGCTGTTGTATCCGGCGCCACAGGTGCCCGGTGCCGAGAGCGCGGCATGCACGCGGGTCATGAACTCGCCTTCGTCGAGCCCCAACTGCTGCAGGCGCTGCGGATCGATACCGGTCACCAGGCAGGCAGCCGGGTGCGGCAAGATATCGTCACTGGGGCGGCAGTAGATGTTCAGTGGCTCGCCAATCTCGTTCAGCGCCTCATCGGTACGGATGCCCGCCACCTGCAGCGGGCGGTCACACCGCGGATTGATACCGGTGGTCTCGTAGTCGTACCAGAAGATGCTGGAAGTCATTGGCGGCTCCGTACCCAAGGCAAAATTACCGCCAGTCTATCATCCACCTCCGGCCTCGCCGCCGCCGGCAAAAGCATGAACCAGCGCACAGGTGCCGTATGAGCGGATGCGCTGCACTTGAGAAAAATGCTGTAACCATTAGCATTGGCATTTCTCTACCACTCTGTACAAGGACGCAGCCATGAGTGACGCAATCACCCCCAATCCCTATGCCGCCCCCACCAGCAACCTGCAACAATTGCCGTCCAACCAGGTACCGAGCATCGAAGAAGCTCTGGCACGCGGCTATGACTTCAACATCGGCGACCTGCTGAGCGAGTCGTGGAGCAAGGTCAAAGGCACCAAAGGCATCATCATCGGTGGCTTCCTGGTGTTCTACGTGGTGCTGCTGGCAGCCACTTTCATCCTCGGCGGCGTAGTGGGCATCTTCGGCGCGCTGAGCGATAACATCGCCCTGATGTTCATCGGCGAGATCCTGATTTCGCTGCTGGCATCGGCGCTGGCGTACCCCTTCATGGCCGGCATCAACATGGTCGGCATTCGCCGCGCCGCCGACCAGCCGCTGAACTTCAACGAAATCTTCAGCCACTTCGGCCGCACCGTGCCGCTGATCATCACCGCCGTGGTGATGATGCTGCTGATCTACCTCGGCATGATCCTGCTGCTGATCCCCGGCATCTATCTGGGCGTCGCCTACCTGCTGGCTGTACCGCTGGTAGTCGAGCGCGGCCTGTCGCCCTGGCAGGCTCTGGAAGCCTCGCGCAAAGCCATCACCCAGCACTGGTTCAAGGTCTTCGGTCTGTTCATCGTGCTCGGCCTGATCGTCATGGTCAGCGCCATCCCGCTGGGTATCGGCCTGGTATGGAGCATCCCGCTGATGGTAGTGGCCATGGGCGTGCTGTATCGCACCATCTTCGGCGTGCTGCCGGCCGCCCAGTAAAGCCGACGTGACTCGGGCCAGTTCACTGGCCCGGTTGCGTTCGTGGCCCGCTGCTCGCTAGCATCGGGCTTTCCTTGATGCAGTCCGCCGATGCCCTCACGCTCAAGCGCCAGCTTTTCATCCCCACTGCCGCCCCTGGATACTCGCTATCAGGTCGAAACGCCGGAAGGTATCGATCTGCATCTGCGACCAGCCGGGCTGGTCCCGCGCGCCCTGGCGTTCGCCATCGACCTGGCCATTCGCGGCCTGATCCTGAGCGCGACGTTCATTGTGCTCGGCCTGCTTGGTCAGTTCGGCATGGGCCTGGGCACCATCCTGCTGTTTCTCGTGACCTGGTGGTACATGGTGCTGTTCGAGGTGCTCAACCAGGGCCGCTCTCCCGGCAAGCAGATGCTTGGCCTACGCGTGGTGCACGATGACGGTACGCCCATCGGCTGGGCCGCATCGCTGACGCGCAACCTGCTGCGCTTCGTCGATATTTTGCCGTTTGGCTACACCCTGGGCATCATCAGTTGCCTTAACCACCCGGCCTTCAAGCGCCTTGGCGATATCGCTGCCGGCACGCTGGTGGTCTATCGCGATGCGCCACTGAGCAAACCGCTACTCGCCGACGCAGAGCCGCTGCCAGCGCCCTTCACGCTCAACCTTGACGAGCAGCGCGCCGTCCTCGGTTTTGCCGAACGTGGCGGGCAACTCTCCGCAGCGCGCCGCGCCGAACTGGCGGCGCTGCTGGCCGAGCCACTGCAAGTGCCTGCCGAACAGGCCGAACCGCGCCTCAACGGCATCGCGCGCGGCCTTCTGGGAAGTGCACCGTGAAACAGAGCCTGTTCGAAAGTCGCCATCAGCCGGATTGGGATGCCTTCAACAGCCAACTCGAGGCGCTTGAACGCGGCAAGTCCAAAACGCAGGCCTACCATGGCTTCGCCGCCAGCTACCGGCAGCTTTGCCAACATCTGGCGCTGGCTCAGGCGCGCGGCTACAGCAGCCATCTGATCGATCAGTTGCAGCAACTGGCGATGCGCGGCCACCAGCAGTTCTACCGTCATCGCAGCCACCTTGGCGCGCAGATGATCCGCTTTCTGTTCGGCGGCTTCCCGCGCCTGGTACGCAGCGAGTGGCGCAGCGTGTGCGTGGCCAGCCTGCTGTTCTTCGGCAGCCTGGCATTGATGGGGCTGCTGACCTATCTCTATCCCGAGCTTATTTTCAGCCTGGTCAGTCCCGATCAGGTCAGCGAAATGGAAGGCATGTACGACCCAGACGCGCGACGCCTCGGCCGCTTCAGCGAACGCGGTTCGGGCGACGACTGGGTGATGTTCGGCTTCTACATCATGAACAACATCGGCATCGCCTTTCAGACCTTCGCCAGCGGTCTGCTGCTGGGCCTCGGCAGCCTGTTCTTCCTGCTGTTCAACGGCCTGATGATAGGCGCAGTGGCCGGCCATCTGACGCGCATCGGCTACGGCGAGCCGTTCTGGTCCTTCGTCATCGGCCATGGTGCCTTCGAGCTGACCGCTATCGCCCTGGCAGGCGCGGCCGGTTTCAAGCTAGGCTGGGCGCTGCTCGCCCCCGGCCGCCTGCCCCGTGGCGAGGCCTTGCGCCTGGCCGCTGGCAAGGCAATACAGCTGGTGGCCGGGGTGATCCTGTTCCTGCTGCTGGCCGCCTTCATCGAGGCGTTCTGGTCATCCACCACCTTCGCCAGCCCGAATATCAAGTACGCCGTCGGCGCGGGGCTCTGGGCGCTGGTGCTTAGTTATCTGTTGCTGGCCGGGCGGAGGCAGCATGCGCCTGACTGAAGCCAGCGTCGCCATCCGCCCGCGCAGCGCCTGGGAAGCCATTGACCTCGGCGTGCTGCTTGCCCGCCGTCATGCTGGTTTGCTGATGGCCAGTTGGGCACTGGTCACACTGCCCCTTTTCGCCCTGCTCTGCGCCTTGCTCTGGCAGTATCCAGGCTGGGCCATCTTCCTGTTCTGGTGGCTCAAACCCGCCTATGAACGGCTGCCGCTGTACATCCTTTCGCAAGCCCTGTTCGGCAACACACCCTCGCTGAAACAGGCCCTGCGCGCCCTGCCAAAACTGCTGCGCCCGCAATTGCTGGCCAGCCTGACCTGGCGTCGCCTGAGCCCGACACGCAGCTTCGATCTACCCGTGCTGCAACTCGAAGGCCTGGCCGGCCAGGCACGCAGCCAGCGCTTGGTAGTGCTCGGCCAGCGAGACAGTGCCGCCGCTACCTGGCTGACGCTGGTGGGCATGCACCTGGAAGTCGCCCTATGGATGGGCCTGGTCGCCCTGTTCTATCTGATGCTGCCACAACAGGTGGAGCTGAACTGGACCTGGGAAAGCATGATCGCCGCCAGCAGTGGCCAATGGCTGTGGCTGGAGCACCTGTCCAACCTGCTTTACGTGCTACTGCTGATCATCTGGGAGCCGGTCTACGTCGCCTGCGGTTTCACCCTCTACCTCAACCGCCGCACCGCCCTGGAAGCCTGGGATATCGAGCTGACCTTCCGCCGCCTGCGCCAACGTATGACCGGCAGCGCCTACGCCCTGTTGCTCGGTTGCGCCGCGCTGCTGACGCAGTTGCCAAGCAACGCCTGGGCCGACACGCAACCAATCGTCAGTGAAGAAGTTGAGCAGGCCGATCCACAAGGCCCCGACGCACCGCGCCTGCTCCAGCAGCCGCTGAGCAGCCAGGCCGCGCGTGAAAGCATCGAAGCGCTGCTCGACGAGCCGCCCTTCCAGCACCGCGAAACCGTCACGCGCTGGCGCCTGGGCGAAGAAAAGCCCGCTGAGGAGCCCAAACCGGAGGACGTCGAAGCCTTCCTCGACATGCTCAAGAACCTGCTCAAGCTCGGCGAATGGTGGAAGAGCCTGGATATCGTCGCACAGATCTTCGAAGTGCTGCTGTGGACGGCGCTGGCCGCGCTGCTGACCTTCGTTCTGTGGCGCTACCGCGAGTGGCTGCAGGCCTTTGGCGAACATATCGGCCTGCCGACACGACGCCGGCAGGTCGCGCCGCAACAGCTGTTCGGTCTGGAACTGGCGCCGGAGACACTGCCCGATGACGTCGCCAGCGAAGCCGAACGGCTCTGGGCCGAACAGCCGCGCGCAGCACTCGGTTTGCTCTACCGCGCCTTGCTCAGCCGGCTTTTGCACGAGCACCGCCTGCCCCTGAAACAGTCGCACACCGAAGGCGAAGTGCTGCATCTGGTCGCAGGTCTTGGACAGCAGAATCTGGAAGACTACAGTCGCCAGCTCACCCTGCATTGGCAGGTCCTGGCCTATGGTCATCGCCTGCCTGACGAGTCATTGCGCCAGGGCCTGTGCCAGGGCTGGCGTAGCCTCTTCGGTCAGGAGCGTGCAGCATGAGTCGGCGCGCCGGTTTCATCCTCGCCATGGCCCTGCTGCTGGGCCTGGGACTGCTCGCCAGTTATGTGCTGGGCAAGCTCGAACCTTATGAGGACGTGGTCGAACACGGCCCTTCTCCCGAGGTTGCCAGCAGCCCTTACCTGGCGGCCGAGCACTTCCTGCGCAAACAGGGCATCGCCGCTCGCCGCGCCGAAGGCCTGGACGTGCTGGACGGCCTGCCCAGCGAAGGTCAGACCCTGATGCTACTGGCCGACCGCGGCAACATGACGCCACGCCAGGTCGAGCGCGTGCTGCAATGGACGGCCAATGGCGGTCACCTGCTGTTCATCGCCGAACGCCTGTGGGACGAAGAGGAAGGCAAGAGCGGCGACCTGCTGCTCGATCTGCTCGGCATCCAGCAATACATGAGTGACGACCTGGATGACGAAGATGCCAGTGAGCCCGAGCCGGACAACGAAGAGCACGAGGCCTACCCGCAGCTCACCAAGCTCTACCTGGAGAACGAACAGGCCCCGGCCTACATCGCCTTCGACACCGACTTTCATCTGTACGATGCGCAGAACCGGGCGCACGCCTGGGCCAACAGCGACTCTGCCACGCACTTGCTGCAGCTTTACCACGGCGATGGCCTGATCACCGTACTGAGCGATCCGTGGATCTGGCAGAACCGCAACATCAACGAATACGACCACGCCTGGCTGCTCTGGTACCTGAGCCAGGACAGCGCCGTGACCCTGCTCTATCACGCCGACAGTGACGGCCTGGCCCGCCTGCTGCTGCGCCATTTCCCGCTGGCCCTGCTGGTGCTGGCGCTGTTGATCATCGCCACCCTGTGGCACGTCGGCGTGCGCCATGGCCCACTGCAGGCACCGGCCAGCAGAGCCCGTCGCCAGCTCGAAGAACACCTGCGCGGCAGTGCCGACTTCCTCCTCCGTCGCAGTGGTCAGCACAGCCTGCTCAAAGGCCTGCAGCAGGACATCAATCGCCGCGCGCGCCGCCGCCACCCCGGTTTCGAGAAACTCGCCGTCGCCGAACAATGGCAAGTGCTCGGTCGCCTGACCCGCCTGCCCGCCAAGAACATCAGCCAGGCCATGCGCCCATTGCCGCCGCAGCGCCTGTCCGCCAGTGACTTCACCCGCCAGGTCGCCCACCTGCAAACCCTCAGGAATGCCCTATGAGCGAGATCCCCGAGAACGACAACCTGCCGGTGCAGGAAACCCCGACCGCCGCGCCAAGCAACCCGCAAGCGCAGCAGCGCCAGCGAGCCAGCCAGTTGGCCCAGGCTCTGCGCGCCGAGCTGCGCAAGGCCGTGATCGGCCAGAGCGCGGTGATCGACGATGTGCTCACCGCGCTGATCGCCGGTGGCCATGTGCTGGTCGAAGGTGTACCGGGGCTGGGCAAGACCCTGCTGGTACGCGCCCTGGCGCGCTGCTTCGGCGGCGAGTTCGCGCGCATCCAGTTCACCCCGGACCTGATGCCCAGCGATGTCACCGGCCATGCCGTGTACGACATGCAGAGCGAACAGTTCAAGCTGCGCAAGGGCCCGGTGTTCACCAACCTGCTGCTGGCCGACGAAATCAACCGCGCACCGGCCAAGACCCAGGCCGCCCTGCTGGAAGTAATGCAGGAACGCCAGGTAACCCTGGAAGGTCGCGCCCTGCCCGTGCAGTTGCCGTTCATGGTGCTGGCGACCATGAACCCGATCGAGCAGGAAGGCACCTACCCGCTGCCGGAAGCCGAGCTGGACCGCTTCATGCTCAAACTGCGCATGGATTATCCGCAGCAGGACGAAGAGCTGAACATGGTGCGCCAGGTGACGCGCTCGGCCAAGGCAGACATGCTCGAAGTCAGCCCGCTGCGCAACCTGCTGCAAGCCAAGGACGTGCTGGCGCTGCAAAAGATCGCCAGCGATCTGGCCCTGGATGATCAGGTCCTCGATTACGCCGTGCGCCTGGCCCGCGCCACCCGCAGTTGGCCAGGCCTGGCCATGGGCGCCGGGCCGCGCGCCTCGATCGCCCTGGTACGCGGCGCCCGTGCGCGTGCGCTGCTGCGCGGCGGCGACTTCGTCCTGCCGGATGACATCAAGAGCTGCGCCCTGGCCGTGCTGCGCCATCGCGTACGTCTGGCGCCGGAGCTGGATATCGAAGGCCTGTCGGTGGATCAGGTTCTACAACAGTTGCTCGATCAGGTGCCGGCACCGCGCCTATGAAACCTTCGCGCCTGCTCCTAGGGCTGCTCGGCGGCCTGTTCGCCGCCGCCGTATTGCTCGGCGCCTTGCCCCTGCTCGGCATTCGCCTGGCAGACAGCCTGATGCCAGTGGCCTGGGGGCTGTTGCTGGCGTTGCTGCTGATCGCCGCTGTCGACGCCCTGTGGCTGCGTCGTCAGCCATCTCCGCGCCTGGAGCGCGTGTTACCGGGTAATCTGCCGCTCGGGCGCTGGAGCGAGGTGCAACTGATCGTTCATCATGACTTTGCCCAAACCCAGGAAATCGAGGTCTTCGACCATGTGCCGGAAGGCATGGCCTTCGACTTCCTGCCACAACGCATCACCCTGCATCCGGGCCAGCAAACCCAGGCCAGCTATCGCCTGAAACCGCTTATCCGCGGGCATTTCCACTTCGCCCAGTGCGAACTGAAACTGCCCAGCCCACTGCGCCTGTGGCAAGCCAAGCGTCTGCTGCCGCTGGCTGATGAGAGTCGCGTCTACCCGGACTTCGCCCGCCTCTACGGCGCGCAGCTCAAGGCCGTGGACGACTGGCTGAGTCAGTTGGGCGTGCGCCAACGCCCGCGTCGCGGCCTGGGTCTGGAATTTCACCAGCTGCGCGAATTTCGTGACGGCGACACCTTGCGCCAGATCGACTGGAAGGCCACCGCTCGCAAGCGCACGCCCATCGCTCGCGAGTATCAGGACGAGCGCGACCAGCAGATCGTCTTCCTCCTCGATTGCGGCCGACGCATGCGCAGCCAGGACGACGAACTGTCGCACTTCGACCATGCGCTCAACGCCTGCCTGCTGCTCAGCTACGTCGCCCTGCGCCAGGGCGATGCCGTCGGCCTGGCGACCTTCGCCGGCAACCAGTCGCGTTACCTGGCGCCGGTCAAAGGCCCGGCTCAGCTGAACGTGCTGCTCAATGCCGTTTACGACCTCGACACCAGCCAGCAACCTGCCGACTTCAGCGCCGCCGCCGATCTGCTGCTGGCGCGTCAGCGGCGTCGCTCGCTGGTGGTACTGGTGACCAACCTGCGCGATGAAGACGATCAGGACCTGCTCGCCGCCGTGCGTCGCCTGTCACGCCAGCATCGCGTGCTGATCACCAGCCTGCGTGAGGAAGCGCTGGATCGCCTGCGCCAGACGCCCGTAGAGCAATTCGATCAGGCCCTGGCCTACTGCGGCACGCTGGACTACCTCAACGCCCGCGCCGACCTGCACGAGCGCCTGGCCGCCCACGACGTACCGGTGCTCGATGCCCGCCCAGGCGAACTCGGCCCGGAACTGGTGAGCAGCTATCTGGCCTGGAAAAAAGCCGGCGCGCTTTAAGGTCTGTTGGTGTTTCGGCACCACCGCGCAGAAAGAGGCAACTGCTGGCGTCCCTGGCTGTCGAACCCAATGCTGCAGAGGCCCTGGCACCGGCTTTCCCACACAGATGTTGCGTGGTTATGGCCGTGGCTGGGTGCTATGATCCCGAGTCTGCGGCGCAAAGAGTACAAACTCGACGCCGCCTATAGGCCGCCCGTGATCGGCCTTGCGCATACCGCACACGACCTGAGTAGGAGATAGACCATGGCTTTTGAATTGCCGCCGCTGCCTTACGAAAAGAATGCCCTCGAGCCGCACATTTCCGCCGAGACCCTCGAGTTCCACCACGACAAACACCACAACACCTACGTCGTGAACCTGAACAACCTGGTGCCGGGCACCGAGTTCGAAGGCAAGAGCCTGGAAGAAATCGTCAAGACCTCCTCGGGCGGCATCTTCAACAACGCCGCTCAGGTGTGGAACCACACCTTCTACTGGAACTGCCTGTCGCCGAACGGCGGTGGCCAGCCGACCGGCGCACTGGCTGACGCCATCAACGCTGCCTTCGGTTCCTTCGACAAGTTCAAGGAAGAGTTCAGCAAAGTTTCCATCGGTACCTTCGGTTCCGGCTGGGGCTGGCTGGTGAAGAAAGCTGACGGCTCCCTGGCCCTGGCCAGCACCATCGGCGCTGGCTGCCCGCTGACCTCCGGCGACACCCCGCTGCTGACCTGCGACGTCTGGGAACACGCCTACTACATCGACTACCGCAACCTGCGTCCGAAGTACGTCGAGGCGTTCTGGAACCTGGTGAACTGGGACTTCGTCGCCCAGAACTACGCGGCCTGAATCTCAGCCCCGTAATGCGAAAACCCGGCCTTGATGGCCGGGTTTTTCGTTTCTGACACTGGCTATCTAGAGCAGTCGACGTGGTGAGAACTCCACCCCCTGCCCCTCCACACGGTTGACCGCCTGACTCAGTACGCGATCAGCACGTACCGGCCCGAGAAACTCGCAGAGCCCGATATAGAGCAGGTTCAACAGCTTGCGCAGCTGCTCCAGCCCCAGATTGGCGATGCCGTCGCCACCACCCTGCTCCAACCAGATACGCAAACGCGTCGACAGCTCGGAGCTCACGCCCATACCGGACAGGTTGCCGGCGGCAAAGCGCCTTAGCGCCGCCTGCTGCGTGCCATCGAGTTGCTCCAGCAAGGCCTGATTCAGAGCCAGGAAAGTCGTTTGCGCGGCGCTATCCGGAGTCGCCACTTGCCTTACGGCTTCATTGCGTCCCTGGCGCCAGGCAGCCAGCTGCTCCTCCGGGTCAGGCAACAGTTGCGAGGGCGGCCCTGTCAGGGCGCCGACCAGTTCGCGATATAGGCGTGCACGTTCGAGCTTGCGCTCGGTACGCAGCACCACCTCGGCGAGAAACCCATTGAGAGCGAACGGCGGCTGCTCCGCGTACTTGTTCTCCCACAGCGCCAGCAGTGGCCAGACCTCTTCATCCGAAAAGTGTCCGGCCAGGCCGGTGTAGATCGCGCGACGACGCAGGCTCAATCTCATACTCAGCCCCTCCTCGACCATTGCTCGCTGTCGAAGGTCTGCGTCAGGTTGAACTCCGGATAACCGACCTCGGCATGTTCGGCAAAATCCAGCCCGCGCTGCTCATGCTGGGTCGAAACCCGTAGCCCCATGGTCTTGGCCAGCAGGAAGTAGAACACCAGGGTGACCGGGAAGGCCCAAAGAAAGGCTGCCGCAGCACCCAATGCCTGCACCGCGACACGCTCCCAGTTGAACAGGTCGCCCTGATAGAACAGACCTGCAGCCAGGGTGCCCCAGATACCGGCGAATCCGTGGACTGGAATCGCACCGACCACATCGTCGAGCTGCAGGCGATCGAGCAAACGCATGCCGTAGACCACGACAAACCCGGCGATCAGACCACTGAGCAAAGCGAAACCCGGTGCCATGCTGGCGCAGCCGGCGGTGATGCCGACCAGCCCGCCAATCGAGCCATTCACCGTAGTGGTCAACAGTACCGGGCTGGCCGTGCTGCGCTGCGCCAGCAGAGCGCCGAGCGCGCCAGCGACCGCTGCCAGATGCGTATTCAGGGCGATCAACCCGAGACTGCTGCTGACCTCAAGGTTGCTGCCGGCGTTGAAGCCGAACCAGCCTACCCAGAGGATGAAACCGCCCAATGCCACCAGCCCGAGGTTGTGCCCGGGAATCAAACGCGCCCTGCCATCAGGTGAGAAACGCCCGAGGCGCGGGCCAAGCACCAGAATCCCAGCCAGCGCGCACCAGGCACCGATGCTGTGCACCACGGTCGAGCCGGCAAAATCGATGAAGCCGAGCTTGGCCAGCCAGCCCTGGCCGCCGTACAAACCACCCCACACCCAGCTGCCGAATATCGGGTAGATCACACCGCTGATCAGCACCGCCCCGATCAAATAGGCGCCATACCGCGTGCGCTCGGCCATGGCACCACTGGCGATGGTCGCAGCGGTGGCGGCGAACATCATCTGGAACAGCAGGAAGGTGTAGTCCCAGGGCTCGCCGTCATTCGGTGCGAAATGACTCATGCCGAACCAGCCGGTGACATTGGCGCCAAACATCAAACCGAAGCCGAACAACCAGAACACGATGCCACCCACGCAACCGTCCATGTAGTTCTTCATCATCACGTTGACCGCGTTCTTGGCCCTCGACATACCGCTCTCCAGCAAGGCGAAGCCCGCCTGCATGAAGAACACCAGCACGCTGGCCAACACCAGCCAGGCCGTATTGACGGCCTCCTCGCTGGCGGCATGAGCCTGTGGGGCAAAGCTGACAGCGACGAGCAACAGCATGAGCGTTTTCATCACGAGTCCCCTCCTGGTCGATGCCCGGCCTTCGCAACTCTTGTGCCAGCCTCGAAACAGGCGACGAACGGCGCGAAACAAGGCGTAACAGCAACAGGGGTCAATGCGACCAAGGGTACTCAAGTCCGTAACAATCGCACCGACACAGAGCAAGGAGCCGACCTAGAGGCCGCGATGCGCACCAAGAGCGTTCCTTGTGAATAAATAGTGCCACCAGGCATGATGGCCCTTTGACGGCCAGGCCTAGATTGCCAATACTCTCGTCTGACTGACGCTGTAAGCATCGACATAAGGAATTGCCTTTGAAGCTGGAATTGAAGAACAGCTTGTCACTCAAGTTGCTCCGCGTGGTGCTGTTATCAGCACTCGTAGTCGGGGTGGTATTGAGTTGTGCGCAGATTGTCTTCGACGCCTACAAGACACGTCAGGCGGTGGCCAACGATGCCCATCGCATCCTCGGCATGTTCCGTGACCCCTCCACTCAGGCGGTATACAGCCTGGACCGCGAGATGGGCATGCAGGTGATCGAGGGGCTGTTCCAGCACGAATCGGTGCGTCACGCCTCCATTGGCCACCCCAACGAACCCATGCTCGCCGAGCGCACTCGCGATCTGGCACAGATGCCGACTCGCTGGCTGACCGACCCGATTCTCGGGCAGGAGCAGCAGTTCGCCACCAAACTGGTCGGCCGCGGCCCCTACAGCGAGTATTACGGTGACCTCAACATCACCCTCGATACGGCGCCTTACGGTGAAAGTTTCGTCACCAACTCGGTGATCATCTTCATCTCAGGGGTGCTGCGCGCCATGGCCATGGGCCTGGTGCTTTATCTGGTTTATCACTGGCTGCTGACCAAACCGCTGTCGAAGATCATCGAGCACCTCACCAACATCAATCCCGACCGCCCCAGCGAACACAAGCTGCCCATGCTCAAGGGCAACGAGAAGAACGAGCTGGGCTTGTGGATCAACACCGCCAACCAGTTGCTGGCCTCCATCGAGCGCAATACCCACCTGCGCCGTGAAGCCGAGAACAGCCTGCTGCGCATGGCTCAGTACGACTTCCTCACAGGTCTGCCCAATCGCCAGCAACTGCAACAGCAACTCGACCAGATTCTCGAAGATGCCGGCCGCCTGCAGCGCCGCGTAGCCGTACTCTGCGTCGGCCTGGATGATTTCAAGGGTATCAACGAACAATTCAGTTACCAGAGCGGCGACCAGTTGCTACTCGCACTGTCCGACCGCCTGCGCAGCCATAGCGGCCGTCTCGGCGCTCTGGCCCGCCTGGGCGGCGACCAGTTCGCCCTGGTTCAAGCCGATATAGAACAACCCTACGAAGCTGCCGAGCTGGCGCAGAGCGTACTCGACGACCTGGAGCTGCCCTTCCTGCTCGATCAGCACGAAGTACGCCTGCGCGCCACCATCGGCATCACCCTGTTCCCGGAAGACGGCGATAGCACTGAAAAGCTGCTGCAGAAAGCCGAGCAGACCATGACTCTGGCCAAGAGTCGTTCGCGCAATCGCTACCAGTTCTACATCGCCAGCGTCGACAGCGAGATGCGTCGCCGTCGTGAGCTGGAAAAGGATCTGCGCGATGCTCTGGCGCAGAACCAGTTGCACCTGGTCTACCAGCCCCAGATAGACTATCGCGACCACCGCGTGGTCGGCGTCGAAGCACTGCTGCGCTGGCAGCACCCGCAGCATGGCTTTGTAGCACCGGACCTGTTCATCCCGCTGGCCGAACAGAACGGCACCATCATTCCCATTGGTGAATGGATTCTCGACCAGACCTGCCGCCAACTGCGCGAATGGCATGACCAGGGCTTCAGCGATCTGCGCATGGCCATCAACCTGTCCACCGTGCAGTTGCACCACGCCGAGCTGCCGCGCGTGGTCAACAATCTGATGCAGGTCTATCGCCTGCCGCCCAAAAGCCTGGAGCTGGAAGTCACCGAGACCGGCCTGATGGAAGACATCAGCACCGCCGCCCAGCACCTGCTCAGCCTGCGCCGCTCCGGCGCGCTGATCGCCATCGACGACTTCGGTACCGGCTATTCCTCGCTGAGCTATCTGAAGAGCCTGCCGCTGGACAAGATCAAGATCGACAAGAGCTTCGTGCAGGATCTGCTCGAGGACGAAGACGACGCCACCATCGTTCGCGCCATCATCCAGCTGGGCAAGAGCCTGGGCATGCAAGTCATCGCCGAAGGCGTGGAAACCGCCGAGCAGGAGGCCTACATCATCGCCCAGGGCTGCCATGAGGGTCAGGGCTACCTGTACAGCAAGCCGCTGCTAGCGCGCGATTTGACGCTGTTCCTCAAGCAGTCACGCCGCCTGAGTTCAGCCGCGACGCTCTAAACGTCAGCCACAAAAAACGCCGCGATTCGTCGCGGCGTTTTTGTTCTAGCCCGCCACACGGCTTACCAGTTCTGCACACCGAATAACCAGGCCGTGGCCAACGCACCTGCCAGGCACAGCAGGGCGCCACCGGCGGCTTGCCAGTAGAAGCTGCGAGCCAGTTCGTCCTCACCGCTATTGGAAAGAATGAACGGCTGCCGTTCGCCGGGCTTGGCCATGTGATGCCGCGCCGGCTCGGATACCTTTTGCCGATGGCGATCCTCTGCCTCCAGCTGCGCCGCCAGTCGCACGCGATTCCATTCCTGCTCGTCGAGTTCGCCGTTGCCATCGCTGTCGAAGCGCCGCAGCAGGCCGACGTAATCGCTTTTCCATTCACGGATCACTTCGCCCTGAGCGGCCTGCCTGTCGAACCCCTGCTGCGCAGCGCCACGGGTGCGAAAATCGCCGATGGCATACAGCGGCTGGCCAACGTGAAAGCGTTCCTCGCAGTAGCGATAACGCTGACCGCTGGTGAGAAAACCGAACAATCCGCTCTTGGCCGGGCCCAGCGGGTGCCGCAGGTTGCCCTCCCAGACGTCACGCACCGCCGCATGAATCTCGGCACCACGTGGGTCGATCAGACATTCGCCGGTGCCATCGACCAGGCGTAACCAGGCATCGCTGGCGCCACTCTCGATTACCCGCCAGCTGCGCTTCTTGCCGCTGGAACGATATTCCTCGATGCGAAAGCGCCACCACAGGCAGGGCTTGCCAGTCAGCGGCCCGCGCAACTGCATGTCCGGCAGCGTCTCAAGCACCCCATAGAGCTCAACGTAACCCTGCGCCGCCGAGCGAATCTTCGAGGTCGGCGTGTCGAGCAGATGGCGCGCCTGCGACCAACCCCGCAGGCACCACCAGGCGCCGCCCAGGCAGGCGCCTAGAGTGAACGTCAGCGTGAAAAAGAAGCCGAAGGGGTCCGCCTGCATCATCGGCTGACGCTCAATTGAATAGCGACTTCATATCTACATCGGCTTTTTCCGCCTCGCTGAACACCAGCAGTTCGGCAGCCTGGAAGTTGAACATGCGCGCGATGAGTACATCGGGGAACTGCTCGATGCGCACGTTGTTGAGGTTAACCGCCTCGTTGTACAGCTCGCGGCGATCGGCGATGCCGTTTTCCAGGCCGCTGATGCGCTGCTGCAGGTGCTGGAAGCTGTCGTTGGCCTTCAGCTCGGGATAGTTCTCGGCAAGCGCGAATAGCTGGCCGAGGCCCGCGCGCAAACCACTCTCGGCCTTGCCCAGAGCGCCGACATCATGTTGTTCGCGAGCACTGGCAACGGCGCTACGCGCTGCAATCACCCGCTCCAGGGTCGAGCCTTCGTACTGCATGTACTGCTTGCAGGTTTCCACCAGCTTGGGCAGTTCGTCATGCCGCTGCTTGAGCAGCACATCGATGTTCGACCAAGCCTTGCTCACGCCATGCTTGAGGCGTACCAGCCCGTTGTACAACGACACCGCGTAGGCGCCGAGCAGGACGAGGACAACGATGATGATCACAGCGGTCAGGCTCATGCAGTTTTCTCCATGCAGAACTGCGAATCGGGTGCTGGCATTCTAACGGCAACAAGCTGGCCCGATAGCGATATCCCGCACAACGACAAATAATGGCCTTTACACATAATGCGAAACATTTGCATTATGTCGCAGTTTTTCAGGTACCACTGAGTACCGTCCACATTTCGTACATGCAAAGGACCCCGCCATGATTCGTATGCCTCTGGCCTCCGCCAGCCTGCTGGCCATCGCCATTTCCCTCGCTGGCTGTGGCGAAGACAAAGCCCCCGCCCCCCAGGCTGCAGCGCCTGCCGCCGCCACCGAGAGCGCAGCGCCAGCCACTGCGGCGAAGGTCGACGAAGCAGCGGCGAAGGCCGTGGTCAATCATTACGCCGATCTCGCCCTGGCCGTGTTCAGCGACGCAGCGAGCACCGGCAAGGCCCTGCAAAGCGCGGTAGACGCCCTGCTCGCCGCCCCCAGCGAAGCGACTCTGAAAGCTGCGCGCGAAGCCTGGTTGGCCGCACGCGTGCCGTACATGCAGACCGAAGTGTTCCGTTTCGGTAACCCGGTGGTCGACGAATGGGAAGGTCAGCTCAACGCCTGGCCGCTGGACGAAGGCCTGATCGACTACGTGGCCGAAGACTACCAGCACGCTCTGGGCAACCCGGGCGCACAAGCCAATATCATCGCCAACACCGAAATCCAGGTCGGTGAAGACAAGATCGACGTCAGCGAAATCACTGGCGAGCTGCTGGCCAGCCTGAACGAACTGGGTGGCTCCGAGGCCAACGTCGCCACCGGCTACCACGCCATCGAATTCCTGCTCTGGGGCCAGGACCTCAATGGCACCGAACCGGGTGCTGGCGAGCGTCCCTACACCGACTACCTGGTGGGTGAAGGCGCTACCGGTGGCCACAACGAACGCCGCCGCACTTACCTGAAAGCCGCCACCGACCTGCTGGTCAGCGACCTGAACGACATGGTCGAGCAGTGGAAGGACGGCGTAGAAGGCAACTACCGCAGCGAACTGGTCGCCGATTCGGCAGACAACGGTCTGCGCAAGATGCTGTTCGGCATGGGCAGCCTGTCGCTCGGCGAACTGGCCGGCGAGCGCATGAAGGTCGCACTGGAGGCCAACTCCACCGAAGACGAGCATGACTGCTTCAGCGACAACACCCACAACTCGCACTTCTACAACGGCAAAGGCATTCGCAACGTTTACCTGGGCGAGTACAAGAAGGTCGACGGCAGCACCCTGACCGGCCCGAGCCTGTCCGAACTGGTGGCAAAGGCTGACGCCCAGGCCGACGCCACGCTCAAGGCCGACCTGCAGGAAACCGAAGCCAAGCTGCAAGCGCTGGTCGACAGTGCCGAGAAGAACAACGTGCACTTCGATCAGTTGATCGCGGAAGGCAACGCGGAAGGTCAGCAACTGGTACGTGATGCCATCGCCGCACTGGTCAAGCAGACCGGCGCCATCGAACAGGCCGCGGGCAAGCTGGGCATCAGCGACCTGAACCCGGACACCGCCGATCACGAATTCTGATCGACATAGCGGGCTGAAAGAGCCGGCGCCTCCGTAAGGAGCGCCGGTTTTTTTATGGCGGCCGTTACCGTTCGGTAGGGTGCGCCGCGCGCACCGGGGAAATGTACGGAGTCCTGGTGCGCACGGCGCACCCTACGAACTATCAGCTTCGTGCCACCGCGCTGCGATATTCGCCTGGGCTCACGCCATAAACCTGCTTGAACTGTCGCGACAAGTGGCTCTGATCGGCGAAGCCCAGTTGCATCGCCACAGCGACCGCCGTGCAACCCGTCTTGAGCAACGCCCGCGCCTGTTCGAGGCGACGCTGTTTGAGCCAGGCATGCGGCGGCAAGCCGGTCGCGCGGCGAAATACGCGCGCGAAGTGAAAAGGTGAGAGGTTGACCGCAGCCGCCAGCTCTTCCAGCGACGGCGGCTCGACCAGTCGCTCGGCGAGCATCTGCTTGGCACAAGCCACGGCCCAGGGCTCGCGCCCAGGCACAGGTGGTTCGGCGAGCTGTGCATGATGCTGGAACAGCAACAGGATCGCCTCACGCCAGGCCAATTGCTGCTGCAACGCCTCGGCGCCATGTTCGAGCAGTTGGTGCAGTTGCAGAAAGGCCGCGTGCAAACGCGGATCATGCAGCACGCTGAAGGTAAACGACGGCATGCCAGCCTTGGCCAGACCCAGCTCCTGTAGCGCTCCCAGTACCTGGGCGTTGTCGGGATAGAAACCGCGATAGCGCCAGCCGTCTTCGTGCGCCTTGGAGCCGGTGTGCACTTCATCAGGGTTGATCAGCACCATACTGCCCTGCGGCGCCAAATGATCGCAGCCACGGTGGCGAAAGCGCTGGGCGCCATGCTCGATCACGGTGAAGACGAACCCTTCATGTACGTGCGGCGCGAAACGCTGCTCGAGGTAGCGCGCCTGCAACAGCTCGACTCCGCTCAATGCGGAGGCTTGCCAGAAGCGGGTCTGCTCACGACTGTGCATACGGCTCAGGCGTTGAAGCCCGCCTCCATCGCCTCACGCAGCGCCGGCCATTCCAGGTCGGTGATGCTGTACAGCACGGTGTCATCGAGCCGGCCATCAGCCAGGCGGCGATGGTTGCGCAGCAACCCTTCACGAACTGCGCCGAGCTTCTCGATAGCGCGTTGCGAACGCAGGTTGCTGGCGGCAGTTTTCAGCTGCACGCGGACCATGCCCCAATTTTCGAAAGCGTGCTTGAGCATCAAATACTTGATGCTGGCGTTCAACCCGCTGCCATGCTGGCGGTGATCAAGCCAGGTCCAGCCAATTTCACAGGCCGGCAGGGTGTTCATGAAGTCGGCGAAGCGCGTGGTACCCACCATTTCGTCACCCAGGCGAATGACGAACGGCAGTGCCCGCTGCTCACGCAGATCGGCCAGCGCGCTGCGGTACCAGTCCAGCCGCTGGGTACCGCTCATGTACAGCAGCTCCTCGCGGTTAGCCTCGGCCAGCGCCACCAGGCCAGGGATATCGGCGTCGGAGAGCGGTTCCAGGCGCAGAGCGCCACGTTGCAAAGTCACCAGCTGCGGCTTGAACATAGGGTCCTTCCTCGGACAGAGTCGCAAACCAGCCAAGCTATCAGCCCCTGCGCTGCGGCACAATCGAGTCCCGTCGCAAAGCACGCCGGCTTGGCTGCTACCTTGGTCGCAGCCGACAGCGCGTGGCTTTGTGCAACACTGATCAACATCGGCCTCGCCTCGGCGGCCAGGCTCATTTCGTTCCAGCGCGCGTTTCGGAGTCTGCATGTCGTTGTCCCCCGGGTTGATCGCCGCGGTCGCCCTGATCTACATGACCATTCTTTTCGCCATCGCTTTCTATGGCGACCGCCGCAGCGCGCCCATGCCGCCGAAGATTCGCGCCTGGGTGTACTCGCTGTCGCTGGCCGTCTACTGCACCAGCTGGACCTTCTTCGGCGCCGTCGGCCAAGCCGCCGAACAGTTGTGGTCGTTCCTGCCGATCTACCTGGGCCCGATCATTCTGCTGCTGACCATGCCCTGGGTACTGCAGAAGATGGTGATGATCAGCAAGCAGGAGAACATCACCTCCATCGCCGACTTCATCGCCGCGCGCTACGGCAAGTCGCAGTCCCTGGCCATCGTCGTGGCGCTGATCTGCCTGGTCGGTGTGTTGCCCTATATCGCCCTGCAACTCAAGGGCATCGTGCTCGGGGTCAACCTGCTGATCGGCGTTCATGCCCAGGACACCGGTACCAGCGCCCAGGACACCGCGCTGATCGTGTCACTGGCCCTGGCGTTGTTCACCATTCTATTCGGCACCCGCAACCTCGACGTCACCGAGCACCATCGCGGCATGGTGCTGGCGATTGCCTTCGAGTCGCTGGTCAAGCTGCTGGCCTTCCTCGCCGTGGGCGCCTTCGTCACCTTCGGCCTGTACAACGGTTTCAACGACCTGCTGGAGCAGGCGCACAACACCGCCGAGCTGGATGACTTCTGGAACGAAGCGGTGAACTGGCCGGCCATGCTGGTGCAGACCGGCATGGCGATGATTGCCATCGTCTGCCTGCCGCGGCAGTTCCACGTCACCGTGGTGGAGAACATCGAACCCAAGGACCTGCGCCTGGCGCGCTGGGTATTCCCGGCCTATCTGGTGCTGGCCGTGCTGTTCGTCGTGCCCATCGCCCTCGCCGGACAGATGCTGCTGCCAGCAGGCGTGACACCGGACTCCTTCGTGATCAGCCTGCCCCTGGCCGAAGCCCATCCGGGCCTGGCGGTACTAGCCTTCATCGGCGGCGCCTCGGCCGCCACCGGCATGGTGATCGTCGCTTCGGTGGCGCTGTCGACCATGATATCCAACGATATGCTGCTGCCCTGGCTGTTGCGTCGGCAGAGTACCGAGCGGCCGTTCGAGGCTTTCCGTCACTGGATGCTCACCGCGCGCCGGGTCAGCATCGTGCTGATCCTCTTACTGGCCTACGTCTGCTATCGCCTGCTCGGCGAAGGCGCCAGCCTGGCCACCATTGGCCAGGTGTCGTTTGCCGCCATTGGCCAACTGGCCCCCGCCATGTTCGGCGCCTTGGTGTGGAAGCAAGCCAACCGCCGCGGCGTATTCGCTGGCCTGATCTTCGGCGCCATGCTCTGGTTCTACACCCTGGTGCTGCCGCTGGCGGCACGTGGCATGGGTTGGTCGCTGGACAGCTTCCCCGGGCTCACCGCCCTGCTCTACGCCCCCATCGGCCTGCAGGTCGACCCGCTGACGCGCGGCGTGGTGCTGTCACTGGCTGGCAACATGCTGCTGTTCGCCTGGGTTTCCTGGTTCTCTCGAACCCGAGTTTCCGAGCATTGGCAGGCCGGGCGCTTCATCGGCCATGACCTGGGCACCAAACCCAGCAACCGCAGCCTGCTGGCAGTGCAGGTGGCCGATTTGCTGATGCTGTCCAGCCGTTTCGTCGGCGAAGAACGCGCACGCCAGAGCTTCAATCGCTTCGCCCTGCGACAGGGCAAAGGCAAGGACTTCGATCCCAACCAGCCGGCCAATAGTGAGTGGATCGCCCACACCGAACGTCTGCTCGCTGGCGTGCTGGGCGCATCCTCGACCCGCGCAGTGGTCAAGGCCGCCATCGAAGGCCGCGAGATGCAGGTCGAGGATGTGGTACGCATCGTCGACGAGGCCAGCGAGGTACTGCAGTTCAACCGCGCCTTGCTGCAGGGTGCGATCGAGAACATCACCCAGGGCATCAGCGTGGTCGACCAGAACCTGCGTCTGGTGGCCTGGAACCACCGTTACCTGGAATTGTTCGAGTACCCCGAGGGCCTGATCTACGTAGGGCGCCCCATTGCCGAGATCATTCGCTTCAATGCCGAGCGTGGCATGCTGGGCAGCGGCGATCTGGAGGAGAACGTCGCCAAGCGCCTGTACTGGATGCGCCAGGGTACCGCTCACAGCTATGAGCGGGTATTCCCCAACGGCCGGGTGATCGAGCTGATCGGCAATCCCATGCCGGGCGGTGGTTTCGTCATGAGCTTCACCGACATCACCGAATTCCGCGAAGCCGAGCGCGCCCTTAAGGACGCCAACGAAAGCCTCGAACGACGGGTTGCCGAACGCACCCATGAGCTGTCGAAGCTGAACCAGGCACTGACCGAAGCCAAGGCCCACGCCGAAGCCGCCAACCAATCGAAAACGCGCTTCCTCGCCGCCGTCAGCCATGACCTGATGCAACCGCTCAATGCAGCCAGACTGTTCTCCGCAGCGCTGGCCCACCAGGATGACGCCCTGCCCAACGAGGCCCAGGAGCTGGTACGGCATCTGGACAGCTCGTTGCGTTCGGCCGAGGACCTGATCACCGACCTGCTGGATATCTCGCGCCTGGAAAACGGCCGGATCACGCCGGACCGTCACGCCTTCGCCCTCTCCAGCCTGTTCGACACCCTCGCCGCCGAGTTCGGCGTGCTGGCTGCTGAACAGGGTATCGACCTGCGCGTACGCGGCAGTCGGCAATGGATCGACAGCGACATCAAGCTGCTACGTCGAGTGCTGCAGAACTTCCTGACCAACGCCTTCCGCTACGCCAAAGGCCGCGTGGTGTTGGGAGTACGCCGTGAAGGCAATCAGTTGCGCCTGGAAGTCTGGGACCGCGGCATGGGTATCCCCGAGGACAAGCGCAAGGTGATCTTCGAGGAATTCAAGCGCCTCGACAGCCACCAGACGCGCGCCGAGAAAGGCCTGGGTTTGGGCCTGGCGATTGCCGACGGTCTCTGCCGCGTGCTCGCCCACCGCCTGGAAGTGCGCTCCTGGCCAGGTAAAGGCAGCGTGTTCAGCGTCAGCGTGCCGCTGGCGAGAAAACCGGCGCCGAAGCCACAAGGCCCAGTCGTACCGGCAGTCGATGGCCAGCCCTTGCAGGGCACCCAGGTGATCTGCATCGACAACGAAGACAGCATCCTCACCGGCATGTACAGCCTGCTGTCACGCTGGGGCTGCCAGGTGTGGACAGCGCGTAATCGTCTGGAGTGCGAGCACCTGCTCAGCGAGGACGTACGCCCGCAACTGGCGCTGATCGACTACCACCTCGACGAGGGCGAAACCGGCACCGAACTGATGGCCTGGCTACGCACGCGCCTGGGCGAACCGGTACCGGGAGTAGTGATCAGCGCTGACGGCCGCCCGGAACTGGTCGCCGAGGTCCATGCCGCCGGCCTCGACTACCTGCCTAAACCGGTCAAGCCTGCGGCCCTGCGGGCATTGCTCAGCCGCCACCTGACGTTGCGTGGCTAGCCGCATCTTGGCCGGAGGCTTGCGCCCTTTTAACCACTGCTGAGCGTGTCACCGGCGCGGCATGCGGTGTCAGCTCACTCGCCCAGCTCATCCAGTGCTGGCAGATCAGCGGAGCGCTCGAGCAGCTCGCCTGGCAGGCTCTTGCTCGCACGAGCGCCCAGCAGCTTGAGATTCTCCACACGGCCGATGAGGTTGCCGCGACCGTCCACCAGCTTGTTGCGGGCACTGGCGTAAGCCTTGTCCAACTGCTGCAGACGGCTGCCCATCTCGTCCAGATCGGCGACGAAGGCGACGAACTTGTCGTATAGCTGACCGGCGCGCTCAGCGATCTCGCGGGCGTTCTGGCCCTGACGCTCCTGGCGCCAGAGGCTGTCGATCACCCGCAGCGTAGCCAGCAAGGTAGTCGGGCTGACGATCACCACCTGCTGCTCGAAGGCCTCCTGGAACAGGTCCGGCTCGGCCTGCAGCGCCGCGGCGAAGGCCGCCTCGATGGGCACGAAGAGCAGCACGAAATCCAGACTGTGCAGCCCTTCCAAGCGCTGATAATCCTTGCCGGACAGACCCTTGAGGTGGCTACGCAGCGAGATAAGGTGTTGCTTGAGCGCCTGTTGGCGAATCGGTTCGTCCACTGCCGCGACATACTGCTGGTAAGCGCTGAGGCTGACCTTGGCATCGACGATCACCTGCCTGTCGCCTGGAAGGCGGATGAGCACGTCAGGCTGAAAACGCTCGCCACCGGCGCCCTTGAGGCTGACCTGGGTGTGGTACTCACGCCCCTTCTCCAGGCCGGCATGTTCCAACACCCGCTCCAGCACCAACTCGCCCCAGTTGCCCTGAGTCTTCTGGCCCTTGAGTGCACGGGTCAGATTGGTTGCCTCGTCGCCCAGGCGCTGATTGAGCTGCTGCAGGCGCTCCAACTCCTTGTTCAGGGAAAAACGCTCTCGCGCTTCTTGTTGATAACTCTCGTCGACGCGCTTCTCGAACGCCTGGATGCGCTCCTTGAGTGGGTCGAGCAACTGGCCGAGGCGCTGCTGGCTGGTCTCCGCGAAACGCTGCTCACGCTCATCGAAGATCTTCGTTGCCAGTTCGGAGAACTGGGCGCGCAGCTCGTTGCGCGCGCCCTGCAGATCATCAAGACGCTGCTGCTGGTTGTCGCGGTTTTCCTGCAGCTCGGCAGCCAGCGCCGCACACTCGGCGGTGAGCCGACGCAATTCAGCTTCGTTACGTTCGCGCTGCTGATTCCAAGACTGCGCGGCCTCGCGGGCAATCTGCCGCTCCTGCTGCAGCAGCTCATTCTCACGGCGCAAACCGGCCAACTCGGTTTGCTGCTCCACCTTGATCTCGCTGACCTCGGCCAACTCGGCGCGACAATCATCGAGTTGCGCCAGCAAACCGGTCTGGCTGAGCTGCGCATGCTCCAGGCGCTCCTGCAGCAACGCCTGTTCGCCTTGCTCGCGAGCCAGCCGGCGCTGCAAGGACCAAAGGCCTGCCAATAGCGGAACCAGCGCAACGGCGATGCCGATAGCGAGAGAGAGGGGATCGATTGGCATAGACGCTCCATGTTTGACCGCCGTGCAGTATACCCGCCGGCGATTTACACGGGGCCAGCACGCAATCAGCGTGAAAGACGCTCCAGCTCCAGCTGGGCGCCACGGTCGCCCGCGCGCGCGGCCTGGCGCAGCAGCTCATAACCGATGCGGCGATCACGGGTATTACCGCAGTCGCGGCAGAGCAGTTGGCCCAACCGGCTTTGTGCCTGGACACAGCCCTTGCGCGCAGGCTGCTTGAGCAGGTTGCCGGCGATGCGTTTGACACTGGGGGTTTGCCCCAGACGCGGGCTGTCGAGCAGCCACAGCGCAACGCGCATGGGCAGACGAGAAGAACCGGGACGGGTCGCAGAGGATGAAGCAGGTAAAGCGCGAGGCATAAATACAGAGGGGGGTGACTGCCGGGGCGCGCCACTCTACTCCTTTTTTCTCGAAGGTAAAGCCTTGCCTGCCAGATCGATTACGGCTGCTAGAAAGAGTTCCCTCACAATCCACAGAAGCTGTGGATAACTCCGTGCACAACTTGGGCGAAAGAACTCACAGGCCTGATGCCATGGGGCTCGCAGTCAAACTGTCGATTTTTTCACCAATGGAAAAAGTGCATATTTTTCATTGACTTAAAAATCAACCACGGAAAATCAAGCGCTTAGCGGCGTTTCTGACAGTGATGTGACAGCCTGCTTCAGCATTGTGCACAACTCCCTGCGACAGATCCGCGCAGCGCTCTGTTTCGGGGCATCTACCGCACCAGCGCAGGCGTTACGCGGGGTGAGGCAATTGCCCTTGCACCAGAAACTGCTCCCAGTGAAACAGCCGCGGTTGATCCGGAGTTTGGGCATGCTTGAACGCTACGTACTCACCCGTGGTTTCACACAACCAGGCGGTCAGATTGCGCGGGCGCTTCTCCGCAAACGCAGCCGGCACGTAGAGCGCGACATTGCTGCCACCATCCGGGCAGCGCGCCGAGCGGTACTCGAAGGCCTGGATGCCCGCTGCACGCATCGCCACACCGAGGCGCTGGGGCACGCTGTAGTCGCTAGGGTGAGCCAACAGGACGCCATGCCCCTCGAAGGGTGGCTTGTGCAACTGGATACCGCGTTCGACGCGATAACGCGCCTCGAAGGTGGAATGCTCGGAGAGGATGCGGCCACTGGGCGGCGCAGTGGCCATGCCATTCCACAGGACGAAACGGTAGTAGGCAGCCTCGGCCATCGCCGTTTCCAGGCGCTGAGCGGCGTAGAACAGGCTGGGTTCGTGTACGGTGCCGAAGCGCGAACCCCAGCGCAGCGGTGGATAACGAAACGGCGTCTTCAACAGATAGTGCAGTGGCTCGGTAGCCTCCGGCAGCGGCGGTTTGCTGTTCTCGAGCAACTCCTCGAGCAGGGCCTGCTCGGCGAGGTTATCCACCAGTTGCAGGGTCGCGACCTGCGCCTGGCTCTCCACCATGCGCAACAGCTTGCCGCGCAGCGGTCGCACCTGCCGCTCGCCGTCGCATAGTTGCCAGATGTCCATGGCGATACCTCCTTAAAGCGCAGAGCCTGCTCAAAGCATCGCGAGCTAGAGCCGTGCAAGGCAAAAATAGGCGAGGAACGGTCGGAGTCGCGCGCGACTGTACTTTTGTACGTTCGCATGACTCGCTGCGCTCGCCCCTTCGAGGCCGCACTAGCGTGCGTTGGCCGCAAACGGCCTACCGAGTCTGTTTTTAACGCAGCAGGGCCGACGCGCAGCAGGCTTTGAGCAGGCTCTCAGACCTTGCCGCGAATGGCGTCCAAATACTCGACGACACGCACCAACCCCTGCACCTGACTCATCTGCTGCAGCGGTACGCCAGCCAGATGGCGATTCTCGGTACGCAGGAAATGGCGCATATCCTGCTGATTGCCGCCAAACAGGGCGAACAACGCGCGGTAGGCGCGTATCAACAGCAGGGCCAGTTCGCCGGTCTTGCTTTGCGGGCGCAAACCGCCCTGCTCGTTCCAGCGGCTGATGGCACTGCGATGGACGCCGACGATATCGGCCAACTCCTGCTGGGTCAGCCCCAGGTGCTCACGAGTATTGAGCAAGGCCTTGGCCAGTACCGCATCGGCGTCAGGCTGGCTGCGAGTCACTGCACTCATCATGTCCTCCTACGCGTGTTTAGAACAAATAAATCAAAAAAAGCTGTAAACACACAATAGCACGGAAAGCTGCTTGGCACCCACCCGAGCATGGGTTACCGTCCCCTGCACGGCATCTGGCAAGGAGAACTCATGAGCCGCCGGCGTTTCTGGCTGAGCATCTGCGTAGCGACTCTGGCAGTGTTGTCGCTACTCGCCTGCTATGCCGGCTACCGCTTGCAACAACTGCTCGAGGAGCAGCACATCGAGCTGGACTGGCAACGCCTGAGCCTGTCCTGGCGCGGCGTGCAGTTGCACGATGTGCGTATGACCCAGCGTCAGAGCGGTGAGTTGCGTGCACAGGCCAGCCAACTGCAACTCGAATGGCTGGCCAGCGAGGCGCCGCGCTATCGCCTGCTTGCCCAAGGCCTGCAAGTTGCCTGGCAACCCGCCCCGGCAGCGACGCCAAACCAGGCCGACAGTGACCTCGGTGCCCTCGTCGAGCGCACGCTCAACACCCTGCCATGGCTGCCACGACAGATCGAGGTGCGCGACGCCCACGCGCAGCTGCCTTGCCATGGCGGTCAATGCACGCTCGACGGCAACCTCAGCCTGCAGCACCTGGACGATGCACTGCAGTTGCACCTGCAACTTGAGCGTGAGACGCACAGTGCACGGCTACACGCGCGCCTGCAGGGTCTGGACAGTACGCCGGACAGCACACGCCAGTTGGAGATGAGCCTGCACCTCGACGACCAGCAGCAAATGGAGCTGCACAGCGATGTCCTCGCCCAGGGCAATGCGCTGCAGTGGTCTGGCAACCTGCTGCTCGCCCCTCTGCAGGAGATTGCCTGGGTCGGCGCCTGGCTGAGCGAATGGACCCCACTCGACGCAGCCAACCTGCCCGCAACGCCGCAGCAAGCCGGCATCATCGCTCAGTGGCAACTGCAGCTGCCACAGACCACCCGCCAGCTCGAAGAGCTGCTGGCCGCGCCGGGATGGCTGCGTGTCGATGCCCAGTTGCCACAACCCTGGCCACTGCCCAGCGTCGGCATGATCAGCGGCGAACTGCAGCTCGACCTGCTCAACGCCAGCGGCACCTGGCAGGCGCGCAAGCTGCACGGCAATCTGCTACTCGACACGCAGGACGCATCCTGGCTGTCCGCCCTGCCAAGTGGCTTGCGCCCCAACAAGTTGCAGATGCAGCTCACGCTACTGCAGAGCAGCCTCGACAACGAACTGACCGTGCAACTGAAGCTCGCCGGCCAGGGAGCGCTCAAGCTGCAAGCAAGTGCCGAGCTCGGTCTGCATCAATCCCCTGACTGGTCGCTGAACGTCCGTCAGCTGCAACTCGACGCCCGTAGCAAGCGCACGGATCTGCCAGGCAGCCGTGCCGATGGCCTGCACCTGAACCTGGGCCTGACTGGTAGTGCAACCACGCAGCAGGTGCAATTCAAGACCACCGGCACCTCTCGCCTGGCAATCCAGCGCCTGCGCAGCAGCGATCTGGAGCTGCTGCAGGCTCAACTGACACTCGCCGGTCTCAACCTTGCTGGCGCGCCACGCTCACCCATGCTGTCCGGACCGCTGACGCTGCGCATACAGAGTCTGCAACACCCGCAACTGCAGGCGCAGGGCTGGCAATGGCAAGGGCGGCTGGAAGCCGACAGCGCCAGCCAGGCACTCGATGGTGCATTGCTGGCGGACTCTGGGCTGAGCATGGCACTGCGCCTGAACAACACCGCCGATGCACTGGGGCTGAACGCCACAGTCGATGAACTCTTCCTGCGCGCAGGCAACCCGCTGGCCCATACGCTAGCGAGCTGGCCGCCGCTGTTGACGCTGGATAATGGCCGTATCCAGGCCGACGCCAGCCTCAGCCTGCCCACTGGCAAGCCCGTGCAACTGAGGGCGAAGCTCAGCGGCAAAGGCCTGGCCGGCATCTATGACCGCAGCACGCTGAGCGGTGTGGACGCCGAATTGCACCTGCGCCTCGCGGGCGAGCGCCTGACACTGGAGCTGCCGAGCCTGAGCGCGAAACAGCTCGACCCCGGTATCGCCCTAGGCCCTTTGCAACTGCAGGCCAGTTATCAGGCCAGCCTGCAACGCCCTCTGGCCGGCAGCTTCAGCCATCAACGCGCGGAACTGGGCATCCTTGGCGGCAGCCTGAGCCTGGAACCAGCGACCTGGGCACTGGATCGCCCCAGCCAGTTGCTGCCACTGAAGCTCAGCGGCCTGGATCTGCAGGAGCTGTTTCGCGTCTATCCAGCCGAAGGGCTCGCCGGCAATGGGCTGATCGACGGCACCTTGCCGCTGCGCCTGGGCGGCGCCATCAGCATCGAACAGGGCCTGATCGAAGCCAGGCCGCCAGGAGGGCAACTGAGTTTTCACTCGCCGCGCATTCGCGCCATGGGCCAGGCCAACCCGGGTATGAAGCTGGTCACCGACGCACTGGAGGACTTCCACTACGATCTGCTCAGCAGTAGCGTCGACTATGATCAGTCCGGCACACTGCAGCTAGGTATGCGCCTGCATGGGCAGAACCCGGCCATCGAGAAGGGCCGGCCCATCCACTTCAATATCAATCTGGAAGAAGACATTCCGGCCTTGCTGGCCAGCCTGCAACTGACCGACAAGGTGAGTGGGATCATCCAGCAACGGATTCAGCAATGGATGCGCCAGCGTGTCCCCCAAGAATCAAAGGAGTAGCGCCATGCGCACGTACCGCCTCCTCGCAGTCCTGAGCCTGGGGCTGCTGTGCCAGGCCTGTACCCCAACGGTACAACTGGCGATGCCGAACGAACCGATCAACATCAACCTGAACGTCAAGGTCGAGCACGAAATCTACATCAAGGTGGACAAGGCGCTGGACAGTGTATTTAGCGAAGGCAGCGGTCTGTTTTGAGCCCACTGTTTCGGCATGAACAGGTCCTACGGAGAGAGACGATGATTCGATACATTTCGACCCTGCTGCTGGCACTCACCCTCAGCCTGCCGGCCTACGCACTGAACCTCAACCAGGCCATGAGCGCGCTGGGCGACGCCAAGGCCAGCGGCCAGCTCGGCGAGCAACCCAACGGCTATCTGGGCGTGGTCAAAGCCGGCGGCCAGGCCGATGAAATCGCCCGACTGATCAACCAGGCACGTCGCGCAGAATACCAGAAGGTCGCGCAGGACAACGGTATCAGCCTGAACGACGTGGAAGCCATCGCCGGCAAGAAGGCCATCGAGCGCACGCCCAAGGGCCAGTTCATCCAGCTGAACGGCCAGTGGCTGCAGAAATAGACAGCAGATGGCAGAAACGAAAGAACCCGCCTAGGCGGGTTCTTTTTTTGCAAATGCAGTGATCAGGCGTCGGCCTTACCCACAGCATCCTTGATCAGGGTCTGCAGCTCGCCCTTCTCGTACATCTCGGTGAGGATGTCGCTACCGCCGACCAGCTCACCGCCGACCCACAGCTGCGGGAAGGTCGGCCAGTTGGCGTACTTCGGCAGGTTGGCGCGGATTTCCGGGTTCTGCAGGATGTCGACGTAGGCGAACTTCTCGCCGCAGCCCATCACGACCTGAGCAGCACGGGCCGAGAAGCCACACTGCGGCGCGTTGGGCGAGCCTTTCATGTACAGCAGAACAGTGTTGTTGGCGATCTGCTCTTTGATGGTTTCGATGATATCCATGGGGCACCTCAGCATAGACTTCGCGACCCAACGGTCGCCACGGTGGCGCGATTGTAGCGAAAAGCCGAGCATAATGCTCGGCCTTGCCGTCCTCCCTAGACCTGCTTACGACCTCGCGAGCTAGAGACATGCAAGGCGCAACGACCAACGGGTGTATCAGCCGAAGGCTGCCCCGAAGGGTGAGCGCCAGCGAGCCAACAGGCGAGGAGCGGTCGGAGTCGCGTTCGACTTTACGAGTTGTAAATGAGCAGTACTCACTTCGTTCGCCCTTCGGGCCGCGCTAAAGCGCGTTAGCCGCAAGCGGCTTTCCGAGCCTGTTTTTAACGCAGCAGGGCCGACGCGCAGCAGGTCGTTACGCAGCCACCACCTCCACCGGCACACCATTAAGCACCGCATTACCGGACAGCGCATCGAGCTGGCGCTCGTCGGTCAGGTCATTCGCGCTGACACCCGGCTGGGCACGCGCAATGCCCATCTGCACGCCGGGACGGGCATGCCCCCAGCCATGGGGCAGGCTGACCACGCCAGCCATCACCTCATCGCTGGCTGCCACCTCTACCTCGATGCTGCCAACTCGCGAGCGCACCCGTACCCGCTGACCATCGGCCAAGCCACGACTGGCCAGATCCTGCGGGTTCATCAACAACTGATGACGCGGCTTGCCCTTCACCAGGCGGTGATAGTTGTGCATCCAAGAGTTGTTGCTGCGCACGTGACGACGACCGATCAGCAGTAGCTCATCGGCTGCCGGCTGCGGCTGTTCGGCGAAGCGTGCCAGATCGGCGAGCAGCAACTCAGGTGCAGCCTGCACCGCCTTGCTCGGCGTTTTCAGGCGCGCGGCCAGGTTCGGCTGCAAGGGCCCCAGGTCGACCCCATGCGGATGCTCACGCAATGCAGCCAGACTGAGCTTGCGCTCACTGCGATCACCATAGGGGCCGAAACGCATTCCCATGTCGATCATCTGCTCAGGCGCCATGGTCGGTTTCAGCTCAAGGCCATTGCGCGCCGCGAACGCCTTGGCCAGACCGACGAAGATTTCCCAGTCGTGCAAGGCACCCTCCGGCTTGGCCAGGATTGCCTCGTTGAAGCGGGTGACGTTGCGCACCGCGAACACATTGAAAGTGGTGTCGTAATGATCGTGCTCCAGCGGCGCGGTCGGCGGCAGGATCAGGTCGGCGTAACGGGTGGTCTCGTTGATGTAGAAATCCACCGAGAGCATGAAGTCCAGGCCGTCCAGCGCCTGCTCCAGTTGACGCCCATTGGGTGTCGACAACACCGGGTTGCCGGCCACCGTGACCAGGGCACGGATCTGCCCTTCGCCCGGCGTCAGCATCTCTTCGGCCAGCGCCGAAACCGGCAGCTCGCCACCGTATTCCGGCAGGCCGGATACCCGGCTCTGCCAGCGATTGAAATGGCCACCGGAGGTGCTCGCCACCAGATCCACCGCCGGCGTGGTGCAGAGCACGCCGCCCGCTCGATCGAGGTTGCCGGTCACCAGATTGATGATCTGCACCAACCATTGGCACAGGGTGCCGAACGCCTGGGTGGAAACGCCCATGCGTCCGTAACACACGGCCTTGTCTGCGGCGGCGAAATCCCGCGCCAGTTGGCGGATGGTTTCTGCCGGCACACCACAGCGGGCGCTCATGGCCTCGGCGTCAAAGCCGGCAATCGCTTCGCGCACCTGTTCCAACCCTTCCACCGGCAGATGGCTGTCGCGCGTCAGGCCTTCCTCGAACAGGGTGTTGAGCAGCGCCAGCAGCAGCGCGGCATCGCTACCGGGGCGCACGAACAGGTGCTGGTCGGCGATGGCGGCGGTCTCGCTGCGCCGCGGGTCGACCACCACCAGCTTGCCACCGCGGGCCTGGATGGCTTTCAAGCGCTTCTCCACATCCGGCACGGTCATGATGCTGCCGTTGGAGGCCAAGGGGTTGCCGCCCAGAATCAGCATGAAGTCGGTGTGGTCGATATCGGGAATCGGAATCAGCAGACCGTGGCCATACATCAGATGGCTGGTCAGGTGGTGCGGCAGTTGATCGACCGAGGTGGCGGAAAAGCGATTGCGGGTTTTCAACTGACCGAGGAAATAGTTGCTGTGGGTCATCAGCCCATAGTTATGCACGCTGGGGTTGCCCTGATACACCGCCACGGCATTTTGCCCATGGGCGGCCTGAATCGTGCTCAGGCGCTCAGCCACCAGCTCGAACGCCTCCTCCCAGTCGATGGCCTGCCACTGCTCGCCAATGCGGCGCATGGGCTGACGAATACGGTCGGGGTCGTTCTGGATATCCTGCAGCGCCACGGCCTTGGGGCAGATATGGCCACGGCTGAAGCTATCCTGGGCATCGCCCTTGATCGAGCGAATCTGCGTGCTGCCATCAGGCTGCGCTTCAGTTTCGATGGCAAGGCCGCAGATGGCTTCGCATAGATGGCATGCACGGTAATGGAGGGACTTGGTCATGGCCTGGCCTCTTGTTCTGATCCGAGACGACCGGTCAGGTCGCAGGTCATGAACTATGAGCCGAGCAAGAGGGCGACGCCAGCAGCGTTCGCCTCATGAATCGACAGGCATCAAGCCTGCCGATTCAGCAGCACCACGTACGTGGCCCCTGGCACGACTGCGTTCAATATCACTGGCGCCAGCGCTTTGGCTAAAAAGGCTTGTAAAACATCATTCTGCGCGCCCGTAGGCGTTAACTTGCGCCGTCTCGTCATTTCCTTATAGGATCGCGCCTTCCCCTGTTTCGTCGCACCCTGCGGCCTCCTGCCGCAAGCTCTGCTGTTTTTGTCGGTTTTAGCCCCGAACGCAAGCTTGCGAAATGTAGTGATAAAGGTAGTTAACGATGAGCGTCAGACACTTTCTCTCGATGATGGATTACACACCGGACGAACTGGTGGGACTGATCCGCCGAGGCATCGAGCTGAAGAATCTGCGCAACAGTGGCGTACTCTTCGAGCCGCTGAAGAACCGCGTGCTGGGCATGATCTTCGAGAAGGCCTCGACCCGCACCCGCCTGTCCTTCGAAGCCGGCATGATCCAGCTCGGCGGCCAGGCCATCTTCCTCTCGCCGCGCGATACCCAGCTGGGCCGTGGCGAACCGATTGGCGACGCCGCCATCGTCATGTCGAGCATGCTCGATGCGGTGATGATCCGCACCTTCGCCCACAGCAACCTCACCGAGTTCGCCGCCAAGTCCAAGGTGCCGGTAATCAACGGCCTGTCCGACGACCTGCACCCCTGCCAGTTGCTCGCCGACATGCAGACCTTCCTCGAACACCGCGGCAGCATCGCCGGCAAGACGGTGGCCTGGATCGGTGATGGCAACAATATGTGCAACTCCTACATCGAAGCGGCGATGCAGTTCGACTTCCAGCTGAAGGTCGCCTGCCCTGCTGGCTATGAGCCGGACGCACGTTTCCTGGCCCAGGCCGGCGAGCGTGTGCAGGTGCTGCGTGACCCGCGCGAAGCGGTGGCCGGCACCCATCTGGTCAGCACCGACGTGTGGGCCTCGATGGGCCAGGAAGACGAGGCCGAGCAGCGCATGGCGTTGTTCCGCCCCTATCAGGTCACCCGCGAGCTGCTCGACGCCGCCGCCGAAGACGTGCTGTTCATGCATTGCCTGCCGGCGCACCGTGGCGAAGAAATCAGCTTCGACCTGCTCGACGACCCGCGCTCGGTTGCATGGGACCAAGCCGAGAACCGCCTGCACGCACAGAAGGCGCTGCTGGAGATGCTGGTCGAACCGGCGTACCACCACGCATGAGCCAGCCCCTGCTGCAGCTACGCGGGCTGAACTGCGGCTACCACGCCCATAAGGTGGTGCAGGATCTCGACCTGCACCTGAACCCGGGCGATATCGGTTGCCTGCTTGGCCCATCGGGTTGCGGCAAGACCACTACGCTGCGCGCCATCGCCGGCTTCGAGCCAGTGCTCGAAGGTGAGATCGAACTCGACGGCGAGGTGATCTCCCGCGCCGGCTTCACCCTGGCACCGGAGAAACGCCAGATCGGCATGGTGTTTCAGGACTATGCCCTGTTCCCCCACCTGAGCGTTGCGGAGAACGTCGCCTTTGGCATTCGTAAGCACGCCAATGCCGAGCGCATAACTCAGGAGTTGCTGGAGCTGGTCAAGCTCGGGCACCTGGCCAAGCGTTACCCCCACGAACTGTCCGGCGGCCAACAACAACGCGTGGCCCTGGCCCGCGCCCTGGCACCGGAGCCAAAGCTGCTGCTGCTCGACGAGCCCTTCTCCAACCTCGATGGCGAGCTGCGTCGGCGCCTGAGCCATGAAGTGCGCGAGATACTCAAGACGCGCGGCACCAGCGCCATCCTGGTGACCCACGATCAGGAAGAAGCCTTCGCTGTCAGCGATCACGTCGGCGTGTTCAAGGATGGCCGTCTGGAGCAGTGGGATACGCCGTTCAACCTGTACCACGAGCCGCTGACACCTTTCGTCGCCAGCTTCATTGGCCAGGGTTATTTCATCCGCGGCCAGTTGCTCAGCCCGGAAACGGTGCAGACCGAACTCGGTATTATCCGCGGCAACCGTGCCTATACCTGGGCGCAGGGCAGCGCGGTGGACGTATTACTACGCCCGGACGACATCGTTCCGGACGAAAGCAGCGAACTGAAGGCGCGCATCGTCGGCAAAACTTTCCTCGGCGCAGCCACGCTCTACCGCCTGCAGCTGCCGACCGGCAGCCAGCTGGAATCGATCTTTCCCAGTCATGCCGATCACCAGCCGGGCGACGAGGTGGGCATCCGCATCGCCGCCGACCACCTGGTTGCCTTCCCGGCCCTTGGCAGCGTCGCCGCGCAATTGCAGCTGAGCGAATCAGCTGGCGTACGCCGGGTCAGCAGCAACTGATCAGACCATCAGCTGGCCACTGGCGATATGCCGCGCGTGGCCAGCGATCTTCACTCGCTCACCCTCCAGACGACAAAGCAGCTCGCCGCCACGCGCCGAGCACTGGAAAGCGCTGAGCGTATTGCGGCCCAGACGCTCGACCCAATAGGGCATAAGTATGCAGTGGGTCGAACCGGTGACCGGGTCTTCATCGATACCGATACTGGGCGCGAAGTAGCGCGAAACGAAGTCATGTTGGGCCCCGGCTGCCGTGACCAGCACGCCAAGCCCAGGCAAGGTAGCCAGCGCGGGCAGGTTTGGCTTCAGCTCACGGAGCTCGGCCTCGGAATCCAGCACCACCATCAGTTCCTGCACGCTGCCATCGGCGTTACCTAGCGCCAGCACCTGCTCCACCTGGCGCTCCAGCGCACGCTCGGTCTGGTCGTGTAATTCCCGCGTCACCAACTCCGCGCGCCGCACCGGGAAATCCAATTGCAGACGTTCGCCCTGCCGGGTGACCTGCAGCGCTCCGGACAAGCAGGTGAAATCCAGCACCTCGGCCGGTTCCCGATAGATGTCGAAAAGCACCTTGGCCGCCGCCAGGGTGGCATGCCCGCACAGCGGCACCTCGCTGACCGGAGTGAACCAGCGGATATGCCAGGCGCTGCCCTCTTTCACCACGAATGCGGTCTCGGCCAGGTTGTGCTCAGCGGCGATGCGCTGCATCAGTGAATCGTCGAGCCAACGCTCAAGGCGATAGACGATGGCCGGATTACCGGCGAAGGGCTGATCGGTGAACGCGTCGATCTGGTGAAATTCGAGAGGCATGAAGCATTCCTGATCAGGATAGGGGAACCAGAGCATGCCGCGCTCAGCGCAGGCGAACCACGTACAGAGGGCCTGTATTTTCCCCGAACAGTACGCCTCAGCGGATGCCGTAGCGCCGTAACAGTTCATCCAGGCGCCCGTCCTCGCGAAAGCGCTGCAGGCCCTGCTCGAACAGTTCGGCATAGCGCGGGCTACCAGCCAGGCCCGGCGCGAACGCTAGATAGATGGGAATATCCGGCTGCCGGCAGCCGACTTCGACGATCTCGCCATGCAGGTAGCGCTCACTGAGCAGCGCCTGCATCACCCAGGCATTCTCCACCAGCGCATCGATGCGGCCATGGCGCAGCTTGCGCAGGTTGCTGATCAGCGCATGATCACCGGTCATCACCTGCACCTGGGACGGGTCATGGTGATTGCGCAGATACAGGTCGAGTTCGGCGCCATAGCTGTAACCATTGATCGCGCCGAGGCGCACGCTTTGCAGAGACACCAGCCCTTGGTAACGCCAAGTACCACCGCGGGAGGCGTAGAAGCACATGCGCGACAAACCGGGCGCCGTAGGCGTGAAGATGAAGTCCGGCGCATCCTGTACCCCGGCGCCGATCAACGCATCCAGCTTGCCGCGCCGGGTATCGTGCACCGCGCGCGCCCAATTGATCACGCGGTACTCCACCTCAATGCCGGACTCGGCAAAGATCTGTTCGGCTAGCTCGACGAAGATGCCGCGCTTCTCCGCATCTACCGCACAGTTGATCGGGCACCAGAGATCACCAGCGATCAGCAGCTTCTCAGCCCACGCCAGACCGCTGCTGCACAGCAGCAGCGACAGCAGCACGCCTGCACCGATCCGGCTCAGCATGGCCGGATTTCTCACGCTTCGCTGCGCACGCGTTTAACGGCGTCCAGCCAACCGGCGTACAGCCGTTCGCGGTGCGCCTCGTTCATCCGCGGCTCGAAACGCTGCTGACGATGCCAGTGACTGGCGATGGCGTTCAGGTCCTGGTACAGGCCTAGCTTCAGGCCTGCCAGATAGGCGACGCCGAGCGCAGTGGTCTCGGTGACCTCCGGGCGTTCGACGCTGACGCCGAGAATGTCGGCGAGAAACTGCATGACCCAGTTGTTCTCTACCATGCCGCCGTCGACACGCAGCGCACTGGGCGCCGCCGCGCCGTCCTGGCGCATGGCTTCGAGCAGGTCACGGGTCTGGTAGCACACCGACTGCAGGCCGGCGGTGACGATCTCCTTGATCCCGGTATCGCGGGTCAAACCGAAGATGGCACCGCGTGCCTTCGGGTCCCAATACGGCGCGCCCAGGCCGGTGAATGCCGGCACCAGGTAGACGCCGCAGGCTTCACCGGTGGCCTCGGCCAGCGCCTCACTCTCGCGCGCATGGCTGATCAGCTTGATACCGTCACGCAGCCACTGCACCGCCGCGCCCGCGACGAAGATGCTGCCCTCCACCGCGTAGGTGACCTTGCCATCGAGGCGATAGCCGACCGTGGTCAGCAGACGGTTCTTCGAACTCACCGGCTGATCGCCAGTGTTCTGGATCATGAAACAGCCAGTGCCGTAGGTGCTCTTGACCATGCCCGGCTCGAAGCAGGCCTGGCCGATCAGGGCCGCCTGCTGGTCACCGGCCATGCCCAGCACCGGAATACTGGCGCCGAGCAGCGCGCTGTCGGTGTGACCGAACTCGGCAGCGCAGTCGAGCACCTCGGGCAGCAGGCTGGCCGGGATCTCGAACAGCTTGAGCAGCTCTTCGTCCCACTGCTGGGTGTGGATGTTGAACATCAGCGTGCGCGAGGCGTTGCTGGCGTCGGTGCGGTGCACCTTGCCATCGGTCAGACGCCACAACAGGAAGCTGTCGACGGTGCCGAAGCGCAGCTCACCGCGCTCGGCCCGCTCACGAGCGCCCGGCACGTTATGCAGAATCCAGCGCAGCTTGGTGGCGGAGAAATACGGATCGATCAGCAGGCCGGTCTTGGCCGAGACCGCCGCCTCGTGGCCTTGCTCCTTGAGCCCGGCGCAATAGTCGGCGGTGCGGCGATCCTGCCAGACGATGGCCGGATGGATGGGCGTACCAGTGACGGAATCCCACACCAGGGTGGTTTCGCGCTGGTTGGTGATGCCGATGGCGGCAATCGCCTCGGGCTGCAGACCGCTGCTGGCAATGGCATCGTGGCAAACCTTGAGCGTGGAGGACCATATCTCCTCACCGTCGTGCTCGACCCAGCCATCCTGAGGGAAGTACTGCTTGAACTCCTGCTGAGCACGCGCAACCGGCAGCCCCTGATCATTGAAGATGATGGCGCGGGAGCTGGTGGTGCCCTGGTCGATGGCTAGCAGGTATTGGGTCATGCGAGATTCCTTGTTGTTATCGGTAGCATTCACTGCAGTTGACTGCAGACTGGCTTATTTTGCTGGCAGCATACTGCTCGCTTCAGGCTTTGCCGATAGCGGCGAACTGCCCCTGAGTGTGCTGCGCCAGGGTCTCGGCCGAAAGCTCCAGCTCTAGCCCTCGCCGGCCACCACTGACGTGAATGGTGGGATGCTGGCGTGCACTTTCGTCGATAAAGGTACGCAGGCGCTTCTTCTGCCCTAGCGGGCTGATACCGCCAACCAGATAACCGGTGGCGCGCTGTGCGGCCGCCGGGTCGGCCATGTCCGCTTTCTTCGCCCTAGCAGCTGCTGCCAGCGCCTTGAGATCGAGGCTGCCCGCCACCGGCACGACCGCCACCAGCAGCTCGCCCTTCTCGGTCGCTGCGAGCAGGGTCTTGTACACGCACTCGGGTGCCAGCCCCAGCTTCTCGGCCGCCTCTAGCCCGTAAGACGGCGCCTTGGGATCGTGCTGGTAGCTGTGCACGCGGTGTTCGGCCTTGGCCTTTTTCAACAGATCGATTGCGGGAGTCATGTTCGAATGTGAAAACGCGATAAAAGATGCCTTACAGTAACAGGCCCAAATCCACCACCGCCACACCCTATAATGAGTGACCATCACAGGAAGCGCTCATGAACCTCGCTCCGCGCCAGCACGACATTCTCAACCTCGCCCGCGAACGCGGCTACGTCAGCATCGACGAACTGGCCCAGGCGTTCGCCGTGACCCCGCAGACCATTCGCCGCGACATCAACCAGCTGGCCGAGCACGGCCTGCTGCGCCGTACCCATGGCGGCGCGGCCTGCGAATCGTCAAGCATCCAGAACACCGCCTACGGCATGCGCGCGGGGCAGATGCGCGAGGAGAAACAGCGCATCGCCGAGGCGGTGGCCGCGCAGATCCCCGATCACGCCTCGCTGTTCATCAACATCGGCACCACCACCGAAGCCATCGCCCGCGAGCTGCAGAACCACAAGGGTCTGAAGATCATCACCAACAACCTGCACGTCGCCGCCCAGCTCAGCGCCAAGGCCGACTTCGAGGTGCTGGTGGCCGGCGGCACGGTGCGCGGCGACGGCGGTATCGTCGGCCAGGCCGCAGTGGATTTCATCCAGCAATTCAAGGTCGATTACGCCATCGTCGGCATCAGCGGTATCGACGACGACGGTAGCCTGCTCGACTTCGACTACCAGGAAGTACGGGTTTCCCAGGCGATCATCGACAACGCCAGACAGGTCTTCCTCGCCGCCGACTCCAGCAAGTTCGGCCGCAACGCCTTGGTGCGCCTGGGCTCCATCGCCCTGGTCGACCGCGTCTTCACCGACAGCGCGCCGTCGGCTGCCATCACCCGCCTGCTGCACAGCCACAAGGTTCAGCTCGACCTGGTTTGACTAGTCTCTCAACGGCTATCGCGTAGGGCGGGTGCAACCCGCCGGCAACGTATCGGCGGATTGCACCCGCTCTACAACTACAGCAAACACGATCCCTCAATACCGCTCGGCGCGCAATCGCGTGCCGGGGTAGCGAAGCTGCGCATCTTCGTCTAGCATATTTTCGAAAGTGAACATCAACACATTCGAATCCAATAGCCGAGCGTGCCACATGCCCCACGACCAGTTCGCCAGCCCCGTTGCGGAAGTCTATGACCTCGCGGTCGTTGGCGGTGGAATCAATGGAGCGGGCATCGCCGCCGATGCAGCCGGTCGCGGCCTGTCCGTGTTCCTTTGCGAAAAGGATGATCTGGCCAGCCACACCTCCTCGGCCAGCAGCAAGTTGATCCACGGCGGTCTGCGCTATCTGGAACACCATGAGTTTCGCCTGGTGCGTGAGGCCCTGGCCGAACGCGAAGTGCTGCTGGCCAAGGCGCCGCATATCGTCAAACCGATGCGCTTCGTTCTGCCGCACCGCCCGCACCTGCGTCCGGCCTGGATGATTCGCGCCGGCCTGTTCCTCTACGATCACCTAGGCAAACGTGAGCGCCTGCCGGCTTCGCGCGGCCTGCGTTTCGGCGCTGGCAGCCCGCTGAAGGCGGAGATCAGCCGCGGCTTCGAATATTCCGACTGCTGGGTGGACGATGCTCGCTTGGTGGTGCTCAACGCTATGGCCGCACGGGAAAAAGGCGCGCACATCCACCCGCGCACCCGTTGCGTCAGCGCCCGACGCAGCAAGGGGTTGTGGCATATCCACCTGGAGCGCAGCGACGGCAGCCTGCTGTCCATCCGTGCGCGGGCGCTGGTCAATGCCGCTGGCCCCTGGGTCGCGCGCTTCATCCGTGACGACCTCAAGCAGCAATCGCCGTATGGCATTCGTCTTATCCAGGGCAGCCACATCGTCGTGCCGCGCCTGTACGAAGGCGAGCAGGCCTACATCCTGCAAAACGAAGACCGCCGCATCGTCTTCGCCATCCCTTATCTGGAACGTTTCACCCTGATCGGCACCACCGACCGTGAATACCAGGGCGACCCTGCTCAGGTCACGATCACCGCCGAGGAAACTGACTACCTGCTCAAAGTGGTCAATGACCATTTCAAACAGCAGCTCAGCCGCGACGATGTGCTGCACAGCTTCGCAGGCGTACGGCCGCTGTGCGACGACGAATCCGATGAGCCGTCGGCCATTACCCGCGACTACACCCTGTCGCTCTCCGGTGCTCCGGGTGAAGCGCCGCTGCTGTCGGTATTCGGCGGCAAGCTGACCACCTACCGCAAGCTGGCCGAGTCCGCCATGCAACAGCTGGCGCCGCACTTCACTAAACTGGGCCCGAGCTGGACAGCCAGTGCCCCGTTGCCCGGCGGCGAAGATCTGCAAAGCCAGAGCGCCCTGGTTGAAGCACTCTGCGAACGCCACGGCTGGTTGCCCACCAGCCTGGCCATACGCTGGGCCACCAGCTATGGCAGCCGCACCTGGCGACTGCTCGACGGCGTACACAACCTCACCGACCTTGGCGAACACCTGGGTGCCGGGCTCTACACCCGCGAAGTGGACTACCTGCGCCGCGAAGAGTGGGCGCGCAGCAGCGCCGACATCCTCTGGCGGCGCAGCAAGCTGGGCCTGTTCATGACTCCGGCGCAGCAGACACGTCTGCAGGACTACCTGAATAGCCGCGACCCGCATTCGGCTCATGCCGCCTGAATTCTGCGTGCCCCATGCCCCGCTTTGCGGGGCTTTTTTATGGGCGCGAAAAAATAAAATACCGGCGCTAGTTGCCCGATGGCGTCATGCCTGAACTTTCAGCAACTTATTTATTGCGTCAATTCAATAACTTGGCGCCATGATGCGGAATAAAAACATTCTTATTCGGTTTTATTTTTACTTATGTTTCAAACACTTAGGTTTGACATAAAGAAGAACGAGGCCGAAAATTCAAGGCTATCACTGTCATTGAAACTGCAGGAGCGGTCATGAAAGGCGACAAGAAGGTCATTCAACACCTGAACAAGATTCTTGGTAACGAACTGGTCGCCATCAACCAGTACTTCCTGCATGCGCGCATGTATGAAGACTGGGGCCTGAAAAAACTCGGCGAGCATGAGTACCACGAGTCCATCGACGAGATGAAGCACGCCGACAAGCTGATCAAGCGCATCCTGTTCCTCGAGGGCATTCCGAACCTGCAGGACCTGGGCAAGATCCTGATCGGTGAAAACACCAAGGAAATGCTCGAATGCGACCTGAAGATCGAGCACAAGGCCCATGGTGACCTGAAGGCTGCCATAGCCTATTGCGAGAGCATTGGTGACTACGCCAGCCGTGAGTTGCTGGAAGAAATCCTCTGCTCCGAGGAAGATCACATCGACTGGCTGGAAACCCAGCTCAGCCTGATCGAAGCAGTAGGCCTGCAGAACTACCTGCAGTCGCAGATGGACGAATAAGCCTTACCCGCTACATAAAAGAATGGGAGCCAATGGCTCCCGTTTTTTATTGCCATGACGAACCCCGTGGAAGGGGCTCAAGCAGCGACGGTCAGTCGCCGCTGATGCCACGACTCAACGCGCCTCGCTCTCCTTGACCCGGAACCACGCCGCATACAGCGCCGGCAGGAACAGCAGAGTCAATGCCGTGGCCACCACCAGTCCGCCCATGATGGCCACCGCCATCGGCCCGAAGAACACGCTGCGCGACAGCGGAATCATCGCCAGCACCGCCGCCAGGGCGGTCAGCACGATCGGCCGGAAGCGGCGCACCGTCGCCTCGATGATGGCGTGCCAGCGGTCCAGGCCGTGGCTGATGTCCTGCTCGATCTGATCGACCAGGATCACCGAGTTGCGCATGATCATCCCAGCCAGGGCGATGGTGCCGAGCATGGCGACGAAGCCGAACGGCTGGCGGAAGATCAGCAGGAACAGGGTCACGCCGATCAGGCCCAACGGCGCGGTGAGAAATACCATCGCCGAACGCGAGAAGCTTTTCAGCTGCAGCATCAGCAGCGTCAGTACCACCACGATGAACAGCGGGACACCCGCGTTGACCGACTTCTGTCCGCGCTGGGAATCCTCAACCGTGCCTCCGACCTCCAGCAGATAACCCGCAGGCAGCTCGGCGCGGATCGGGTCGAGCGTCGGCAGGATCTGCTGGGTCAGGTTGGCCGGCTGCTGCTTGCCATAGACGTCGGCACGCACGGTGACGTTGGGCAGACGGTTGCGGTGCCAGATGATGCCTTCCTCGAAGCCGTACTCCAGGGTCGCCACCTGCGACAGTGCCACACTGCGACCGCTGTCGGTCGGCACCGCCAGGCTCGGCAGCAGGCTCAGCGCCTTGCGCTCCTGCGGCGTGCCGCGCTGGAGAATCTCGATCAGCTCATTACCTTCGCGATACTGGCTGACACTGGTACCGGACAGCGAACCCTGCAGGAAGCGCGACAACTCGGCGGTGTTGACGCCCAGCGCGCGGGCGCGATCCTGATCGATATTGAGGATCACCACCTTGCTCGGCTCCTCCCAGTCCAGGTGCACATTCACCACATGCGGGTTCTCGCGCACCTTGTCCGCCACCTGACGGGCCAGCGCGCGCACCTCGGCGATGTGCTCACCGCTGACGCGGAACTGGATCGGGTAGCCCACGGGCGGCCCGTTCTCCAGGCGGCTGACGCGACTGCGCAAGGTCGGGAACTCGTCGTTCATCACCTTGATCAGCCAACCACGCAGGCGCTCTCGCTCTTCAATGCTTTTGGCCAGTACCACGAACTGGGCAAAGCTGGCCGCCGGCAACTGTTGATCCAACGGCAGGTAAAAACGCGGCGACCCCGTGCCGACGTAGGCCACGTAGTTGTCGATGCCGGGCTGCTCCTTGAGCAGCTTTTCCAGGCGATGCACCTCGGCCTCGGTAGCGCTCAGCGAAGCGCCCTCCTCCAGTTTGATGTCGACCATCAGCTCCAAGCGTCCAGAGGCCGGGAAGAACTGTTGCGGCACGAAACGAAACAGCAGCACCGACGCAACGAATAGTGCAATGGTCAGCAGGATCACGATGCCACGGCGGCGCACGCACCATTCCACCGTGGCGCGAACGCGGCGGTAGAACGGCGTCGAATAGGGGTCATGACCTGAATCGCTGCCGCCGTGCTTGGCAGCGTGCAGTTTGGCCAGATCCGGCAGCAGCTTGTCGCCCAGATAGGGTACGAACATCACTGCCGCGATCCATGAGGCGATCAGCGAAATGGCCACCACCTGGAAGATCGAGCGGGTGTACTCACCGGTACCGGACTGCGCAGTGGCGATGGGCAGGAAACCGGCAGCGGTGATCAGGGTGCCGGTGAGCATGGGGAAAGCCGTACTGGTCCAGGCGAAACTGGCCGCTTTGAAGCGGTCGTAGCCCTGCTCCATCTTGATCGCCATCATCTCCACCGCGATGATCGCGTCGTCCACCAGTAGGCCGAGGCCGAGCACCAGCGCGCCGAGAGAAATCTTGTGCAGGCCGATGCCGAGGTAGTACATAGCAGCGAAGGTCATCGCCAATACCAACGGGATCACCAGCGCCACCACCAGGCCGGTGCGCAGACCGAGGGAGAAGAAGCTGACCGCGAGCACGATCACCAACGCCTCCACCAGCACCTTGACGAACTCGCCCACGCCGGTCTTCACCGCCGCCGGCTGATCCGACACCTTGCGCAGCTCCATACCCAACGGCAACGTCTGTTGCAGACGGGCGAACTCGTCTTCCAATGCCTTGCCCAGCACCAGGATATCGCCGCCGTCCTTCATCGATACGGCAATGCCCAGGGCGTCCTCGCCCATGAAACGCATGCGCGGCGCGGGTGGGTCGTTGAAACCGCGCTTGACCTCGGCAACGTCAGCAATGCGGAAGGTGCGATCAGCAACGCGAATGGGAAAATCGCGGATTTCCTCCACCGACTCGAAACGCCCGGTCACGCGCAGTTGAATACGTTCGCTGGGGGTTTCGAAAAAGCCGGCAGCGGCTACCGCGTTCTGCGCCTCCAGCGCCTGCTGCACGGCAGACAGTGGCAAACCGAGGGTAGCCAGCTTGGTGTTGGACAGTTCGATCCAGATCTTCTCGTCCTGCAGCCCCACCAGTTCGACCTTGCCCACATCCTTGACCCGCTGCAGTTGCAGCTGCAGACGGTCGGCGTAGTCCTTGAGCACCGCGTAGTCGAAACCGCTACCGGTCAGCGCATAGATATTGCCGAAGGTGGTGCCGAATTCATCGTTGAAAAACGGCCCCTGAATACCGGGCGGCAGCGTGTGGCGAATGTCGCTGATCTTCTTGCGCACCTGATACCACAGCTCGGGAATCTCGGAGCTGCGCATCGAGTCGCGCGCCATGAAGGTGACCTGCGACTCGCCCGGGCGGGAGAAGCTGGTGATGCGGTCGTACTCGCCGGTCTCCATCAACTTCTTCTCGATGCGCTCGGTGACCTGACGCGACACCTCTTCGGCGCTGGCGCCCGGCCAGTTGGTGCGGATCACCATGGCCTTGAAGGTGAACGGCGGGTCTTCGCTCTGGCCCAGCTTGGTGTAGGAGAGCGCCCCTACCACGGCGAACAACAGCATGATGTAGAGGACGATCTGACGATGACGCAGCGCCCAGGCAGACAGGTTGAAGCTCATGCGGGCTTACTCCTTGGCGGCCAGTTCGACGTTGCGATTGTCCCGATCGACCGGGCGCACCTGCTGGCCTTCGCGAAGAATCTGCACCCCGGCGGCGACCACCCAATCGGAAGCGGTCAGCCCCTCCAGCACCGGCACCCGATCATCACCATAGGCACCGATACGCACCGGACGGCGCTGCACGCGGTGTTCCTTCGGATCGACGACCCAGACGAACGCCTGATCCTGCTCGGCGCTGAGTGCCGATAGCGGTACCGCCAGCGGTACCTCGCCATTGCTGGCGATGAATACCCGCGCGCTCTGCCCCAACTCAGCCGGCACCTTGCCTTCGGTGAACGCGACACGTGCGGCGAAAGTGCGCGACTGCGGATCGGCCGCCGGGGCCATCTCGCGGATGCGGCCGGGGAAACGCTGATCAGGCTGCGACCACAGTTCGACCTCGACCACCTGACCAATCTCGAAGCGACCAAAGCTCTGTTCCGGCAGGCTGATCGACACCTCACGTTCGCCGTCGGCAGCCAGGGTGAACACCGTCTGACCAGCCGCCACCACCTGCCCCACCTCAACCACACGACGGGCGATCACGCCGTCCTGTGAGGCGCGCAGCACGGCATAGTCGGTCTGATTGCGGGCCACGTCGTATTCGGCCTTGACCTGCTTCAAGCGTGCTTCGCCGGAACGGTATTGGTTTTCGACGTTGTCGAACTGCGAACGGCTGACCAGATTGCGCTCAAGCAGCTTCTTGTAGCGCTCACGCTCGGCGCGCACGGTCTGCAGGTTGGCCTCGGCTGCCGCCATCTGCGCGCGAGTGGCCTCCAGTTGCAGGCGCACGTCTTGCGGATCCAGTTCGGCCAGGGCCTGATCCTTCTTCACCCGGTCACCGACATCCACCGTGCGCTTGCTCACCTTGCCGGCGATGCGGAAGGCCAGCTCCGGCTCGTAGCGTGCGCGCACCTCACCCGGATAGCTGTCGACCAGCGCGGTCGCCGGCTGCGGCTGCACCACCATGGCAGGACGGATCGGCTGCTCCGCCTGCTCGGTATTACCGCAGGCAGACAACAGAAATGCGAGACCCAAAGACGCAACGAGCGGGAGAACGTGGCGAGACATGTGCAAGACCTTTCGGAGAAGGTTTCGGGCCACCCCAAAGCTGACTGACTAGTCGACGCCTTTGGAGATATCCCTTGGAATATTTGTACTGGCGGGTATAGTAAAAATAGCAAACTCGCCAGTCCAGTATTAAAATTCGCCAATGCCTGACAAGTTGTTACAACCTTCCGGCCCCGGTCGTCCGAAAGACCCCGCCAAACGTCGCGCCATCCTCGAGGCAGCCAAGAGCCTGTTCCTGCGTAATGGTTATGACGGTAGCAGCATGGACGCCATCGCTGCCGAGGCGGGCGTTTCCAAGCTCACGGTGTACAGCCACTTCACCGACAAGGAGACCCTGTTCTCCGCGGCGATCAAGGCCAAATGCGAAGAGCAACTCCCCGAACTGTTGTTCGAGCTACCGGACAACGTACCGCTGGAAAGCCAGTTGATGGGCATTGCGCGCGGCTTCCTGGCACTGGTCAACAGCCGCGAATCGGTGGAGATGCACCGGATGATGGTGAACCTGGCCAGCCAGGGCTCGAAGCTGTCGCAGATGTTCTACGAAGCTGGCCCAAAGCGGGTTCAGGAAGAGATGGAAGTGCTGCTGCACAAAGCGGCCCAGCGCGGACTGCTGAGCCTGGACAATCCGCATCTGGCCGCCGACCACTTCTTCAGCCTGCTCAAGGGCGGCGCGCATTTCCGCCTGCTGATCGGCTGTGGCGAGCCGCTTGAGGGTGAAGCCGCGGAACATCATGTGCAGGACGCGGTACAGCTGTTTCTGCGCGCTTTCCGACCCTGAACCGAGGAGGCGCTACGCGTTGGCTTCCAGCTTCTTCTTCGGGTAGATGTCGTAACGGCTCGACTTGCCTTCCAGCACATAGCCCGGCTTGCTCCCTTCAATGGCCGGCGCCTTGCGTGGGCGCTTGACCACCACGCGATGGGTGGCCAGCGCCAGCGCCGCTTCGAGCAACGCCGGCGCATCCAGATCATCACCGACGAACGGACGAAACAGGCGCATTTCCTTCTTCACCAGCGCACTCTTGTCACGATGCGGGAACATCGGATCGAGGTAGATCACCTGCGGTGTCTCGTCCTGCCAGTTGCGCATCAGCTCGATGGCATTTCCGGTAAGCAGGCGCATGCGCGCGACGATGGGCGCCACATCGAAATCCAGCGCCGCACGCTGCAGGCCGTCTTCCAACAGCGCAGCGACCAGCGGCTGACGCTCGATCAGGGTCATTTCGCAGCCCAGGCTGGCCAGCACGAACGAGTCACGCCCCAGCCCCGCCGTCGCATCGAGAATCCGTGGCCGAATGCCCGATTGCACGCCTACGGCCTTGGCAATCATCTGCCCACTGCCGCCGCCGAACTGGCGGCGATGCGCCGCAGCCCCCTCGACGAAATCCACCCGCACCGGACCAGGCGCCTTGTCGCCCAGCTCGACCAGTTGCAGCCCGTCGTCACCCAGTTGCAGGGCGAACTCGGTCTCGCCCTCCTGCGCCAGACCTAAGCGCTGCGCCCAGCGGGCGGCCGCTTCGGCGTACTGAGGATGCAAGGCTTGGATACGGATGCTGGCGTTGTGCCGCTCGTCGGTCATTGGCTCATTCTGCTCAAAAATCACTCAAAGCACCGGCCACACGGCCGATATCGAAGAAGCGGCATTCTGCCAGACCCGGCCGCCGACAGCCGCATCGAGAGTGAACATGTTCGACGCCCTCTCCGCCCCACGCCCAAGCAGCAGCCCCAGCAGCGCTCGTCCTCTCGATGAAGAGCTCGACCGCGCAACGCACGAATCCATCAACTACCAGATTCTGCGGCGCACTCTAGGTATCGAAGACGAGCAGAAGCCCGGTGAGATAGCTCGCGAGCTGCGGGAAACCGCCGAGCCACCTGCCGTATCCAGCAGCGCCGCAGTGGTCAGCCAGGCGGTAATCGAGCAGCGCGGCCTGGAACTGAATGTCAGCGCGGGCCAGGCGCCCCAGCAGGTCGACCCGCTGGTACTGGATATGGCTGGCAACGGTTTCTCCACCAGTGGTCTTGGCCGCCCGGTGCGTTTCGATCTGGATGCCGACGGCCGTGTGGATTCGATCAGCGCGCCCACCGGTAACAATGCGCTACTGGCGCTGGATCGCAACGGCAATGGGCGCATCGACGATGGCCGCGAACTATTCGGTGATCAGCATGGGGCTGCCAATGGCTTCGCCGAACTGGCAGGCTTCGACGATAACGGCGACGGCCGTATCGATGCAGCCGATGCAGTGTTCGACAAACTGCGCCTGCTGCGTTTCGACGCCCAGGGCCGCCAGCAGTTGCAAACGCTTGGCGAAGCCGGTGTCAGCGCCATCGACCTGCGCGCCCGCGACGTCAGCATCGCCCTCGGCGCTTACGACCAGATCGCCCAGTTGGGCCGATTCGAATTCGCCGATGGGCGCAGCGGGCAGGCAGCCGACCTGCTGTTGGCCAAACGTTAGCGGCACATGCGCCACATGCCCATGTCCACGTGAAAATGGTCGCGGTGCGCAGCGTTGTATTCAGGCCCCAGGGTGACATTGAAGCTGTCACAGGCTGCTTCCTGTACCAGGCGCAGAAAGCGCGCCTTGTCGCCCTGCCCCGGCCAGTCGCGCAGCACGCTGATGTGCTGGCCGTCGCGCAGTCGGAAGCCGACCATGTCCAGCGCGTTGGCATAGGAATGCTGGCTAGGCCGCTGACTGCCAGCAATGCTGCGACAGGCGAAACTGCCGACGTGTTCGACACGGGTGACCGGCTGGCCGAACACCGCCTGCGCAGCCGGCTGCAAGCCATGTCGCTCGAACAAAGCGAAGCTCACCGCCAACGGACAGGTAGCCATGAAACTGCTGCTCAGGCCAACGCTGGCCCCCTGAATACGCACGGCATTTTCAATCGGGCAGCCAGGATGCGGCGTGCTGTCGGGCAGACGGGTAAAACGCAGCTCAGAAGTCGCCAGGGCCAGATCGCATAGCTCACGATCCTCGCTCAGGCGCCAGAGTTTTAAGGGGGTCAGCAGGTTCGGCGTTTCTCGCACGTCCAGCGGCGCCCAGGGGTTGAAACGCGGCGCCACATCCAGCCAACCACGCCACAGCGCTACCAGCAACGCCGCGCCCAGTAGCACGGAGAGAAACAGCAAACGGCCGATTATCCGTATCAGCATATCCATGCTCCATCAGAGTAAGCCAAGCTGCTCCAGTTCCGGCTCCGTCTGCAACACCGGCAGTTCGGGCAAGCCAGGCAGGCGCTGCATCAGCTGCTCATGAAAACGCCGCGCCAGCTCCGGTGCCAGGCGGTTGTCCGAGGTATGGGCGAAGACATAAGGGCGCAGCCCCTGTTCGATCCAGCCGGCAACCTTGTCCAGCCAGGGCAGCATGAAGGGGTCATTGGCCAACAACTCGGGATGGCCGATGAAGCGCAACTGCGGGCTCTGACTGAACGCGGTAGGCCGAGTCGGCAAGCGCGGCTTCTTGGCTTGCGCATGCAGCACGGCGGGCTCCTGCGAATCGCAGCTGAACAGCGCACGCGAATCCAGACAGATGCGCTCTATACCACGCTCGTGCAACAGGCGATTGAGCACGCGCTCGGCATCGCCCTTGGCGAAGAACTCCGGGTGGCGCACCTCTATCGCCAGCGGCCAATCACGCCACTGCTCGATGAACGTTGCCAGCTCCGCCAACCGCGACGGGCCGAAGCTGGCCGGCAGTTGCAGCCAGTATGGCGCCACCCGTTCGCCGAGCGGCGCCAGCAACTGGCGAAACTGCGTGACTTCATCCAGTTGCTGGCAAAGATCCTCGCTATGGCTGATGTCTCGCGGCAACTTGGCGCAGAACCGAAAGTGCGCCGGCATGGCCTGCGCCCAGCGCGCCACTGTTTGCTCGCTGGGTCTGGCATAGAACGTGGTGTTGCCTTCCACCACGTTGAATACCTCGGTGTAGCGGCTGAGAAACTCGGTTGGCCGGGTATCCTGCGGATACAGCGTGGCGCGCCAGGCCGCTTCGCTCCAGGATGGACAACCGAGGTAATAGGGAAGCGCAGCGCTCATCGATCGGTTTAGCGGGCCTGGCTGAGAGGGTATGAAACGGGGTTACGCGTAGAGATCGAGCCCGAGCACTTCCTGCGCATCGTAATCGCTGGCGTAAGCGGCGGTGGTGCTGTAGCTGGCCAACGCCTGAGTAGCACGGTTGCTCAGCGCAGGCTGTGGATAACCGAGATCCTGCGAACGGGTCGGCAGGCTGTCGGTGTTACTGCTGCTGGCCTGTACGCGGCGAATCTGCGGCGCCTGCTCCAGCCCCTGGCTACTGGCGGGTGCAGCCGGTTGTTCACGCTGAGCCTCGACCTCCCGCTGTGCCTCGCGATAGGGCGTGACCGCGGTGCCCGAACGGGGGCCACGATCTGGCGAGTAGGAGGGTAAGTAACCGTCGATCCGCATCTAGGACTGCTCGGTGGGCTCGGCTGAACAAGGGACAGTGCTGGCAATGTAGCGGCGGCCTGCGTCGTTGGCAAATGCCAAGGGAATACTGACGTCAAGCATCCGACCAGCTGTCATGCCGGCGGTGCTTTCGGCGTGGCGACCTGATCACGCAGGTACACCGGTTGCGCCTGATCAGCCGGCAACGCCTCGCCACGGGCCCAGGCAAAACGAGCCAGGCTCAGCAAGTCTTCGGCATGCGGCAGCAAGCTGCCATCCATGCCCACAGGCCTGAGGGCGATACGCGCGGCGAAGGTGCCCCAGCCCGTGCCGGCGCCGAACCACTCACCATCGCTGCCACGCGGCGCTTCAGCTTGCTCCGGCGGCAACACCGCTTCCTGGCCAAGCAGGCGCATCTCGCCGGCTTCTGCGCGGTAGCAACCCCAGTAAACCTCGTCCATGCGCGCGTCGATGGCGGCGGCAACCTGAGTCGCGCCCTGCTCACGCAGCGCGCGCTGGGCCAGCACGGCCAGATTGGAAACCGGCAGCACCGGTCGATCCAGTGCAAAGGCCAGGCCCTGTACCACGCCGATAGCGATACGCACCCCGGTGAACGCACCCGGACCACGGCCGAAGGCAATGGCATCGAGTGCCGAAGCGGCGATACCCGCCTCACCCAGCAGTTGCTGAATCATCGGCAACAGACGCTGCGCGTGCATACGCGGGGCGACTTCGTAGTGGCTGAGCACGCGACCATCATGCAGCAGCGCGACGGAGCAGGCTTCGGTGGCGGTATCGAGGGCCAGGAGAGTGGTCATTGCATTCGGACAGCTGAAGAAAAAAGAGCCGGCATTAGACCGGCTCGAAGACATTTTTTCCAGCACCATGTCGGCGCCCGACTTGCGCCGAGCGACCGATGGGCACCCTTAGAGCCTGCTCAAAGTCTCGCGAGCTAGAGCAATGCAAGGCAAAAACAGGCGAGAAAGCGGAGTGTACTTTTGTACATGAGCATTTCGAGCCTGTTTTTAACGCGGCAGGGCCGACGCGCAGCAGACTTTGAACAGGCTCTTACCAGGGCTCGACTACCGGCTCGGCCTCCCAGCCTTTGAGCGGCGCTTTGGACCAGGTGCCGTATCCGGCATTGGGGAACACGATCCACTCCACACCCCACTTGTCCGACTCTTCGGCAACGGTCTTGCGCTGCGCATCGAGCGGCGTTTTGCGGAAACGCGCATCGAAGTCATGCAGCGTATCGCCCAGCAGCATGATGATCTGGTGATCGGCACTGACGATGGCGCGACGCTCGACCTTGGGCGGCCCGAGCAGCAGCACGCTCTCTTCCGATACCTGCGGCAGGCCCAGTTTGCTCAGGGTGGCCAGGGTGTATTTCTTCTGCTCGTCGGCACGATCGGAGACGTAGCGGATGGTCACGCCGAGCTTGTCGGCATGCTCGAGAAACTTCTTCGCGCCAGGGATCAGCTCCGGCGTACCGTCACGTTCCCATGGCAGCCAGGTGTCCCAGGCATCGTACTGATGACAGTTGGCCAGATCGCGCGCCAGCAGCGCGCTGTTGTCGATCACGGTTTCGTCGAGGTCGGTGACGATGGCCAGCTTCGAGGGATCCTTCGCCGCCGCCACAGCCTTGTCGAGCTTCTCCGTGGCGATGTTGTAGGCCTGCAGTTGCAGCGCCTGGACCTCTGCGGACTGCTGCTGAAAGCGCAAACCCATGGTGAATTCGGCGACGGAACAATCTTCTTTGCTGTCAGCAAATGCCAGCGGAGTGGCCAGCAGCGATACCGCAAGGCCCAGCCAGATGCGTTTCTCGGTCATTGAATGCCCTCTTCCTTATAGGTTATCGACACGCCCCGGCGCCGGCCGGAGGCTGCATCGTCGATATTAGTCGGCCCGCATTGCGCGGCCATGCTTGAGAGCGACCAGAACGTATCAGGTTCCATAAACGAGCAAGGCCCCTTTCGGGGCCTTGTTGCGATGACACTCGGCGAGCTGGACTCAGCCCAGGGCTGCCAGGGTCTTCGCGGTGATTTCTTCGACGCTGCCGACACCCGGGATATGACTGTATTTCGGGGTACCGGATGCAGCGGAGAGCTTCTGATAGAAGTCCACCAGCGGCTTGGTCTGCGAATGATAGACGGACAGGCGATGACGCACGGTTTCTTCCTTGTCGTCTTCGCGCTGGACCAGTTCCTCACCGCTGATATCGTCCTTGCCGGCAACCTTCGGCGGGTTGTACTCGGTGTGGTAGACACGGCCGGAAGCCGGGTGAACGCGACGGCCAGACAGACGCTTGACGATCTCTTCGTCTTCCACGGCAATCTCGACCACGTGATCGAGAGCGACGCCAGCATCACGCAGCGCTTCGGCTTGCGGAATGGTGCGCGGGAAGCCGTCGAACAGGAAGCCATTGGCGCAATCGGCCTGAGCGATGCGCTCCTTGACCAGATTGATGATCAGGTCGTCGGAGACCAGACCACCGGCATCCATCACGCTCTTGGCCTTCAGGCCGAGCTCGGTGCCAGCCTTGACCGCAGCACGCAGCATGTCACCAGTGGAGATTTGCGGAATGCCGAATTTCTCGGTGATGTAGCGAGCCTGGGTACCTTTGCCGGCACCGGGCGCCCCCAGCAGAATCACGCGCATCGATGTGCTCCTCAAGAGTTATGTAGTAATCGGTCGGACTCGCCTCGTGGGGCCAATCTCTTGAATGTAGTGCGGCTGCCGTAGCGGCCAAAAGGCTGCTCAAGATACACAGCGCACCCCAGGCGCACAAGCCGCCAAAAGTCGGATAAAACCCCTCCTCCTGACGGCCTGAATCCGGCATATGACGCTGGCCAGGCATATGCCGACCAGCACCTGCCGCCCTTCAACCGGTGTTGCGCAAACCTGCCGCAATACCTGCCACGCTGACCAGCAACGCCTGCTCCAGAGGGCTCTCCGGCGCCTGTTCACGTTGCCGGCAGCGCGCCAGCAGCTCGGCCTGCAGCAGGTGCAGCGGGTCGAGGTAGGTGTTGCGCACGCTGATCGATTCCAGGGTTTCCGGATTGTGCGCAAGCAGCCGAGACTGCCCGGTCAATTCCAGCACGGCAGCGCACGCCTGCGACAATAGGTCGCGTAACTGCGCCCCCAGCGGCTGCAGGGCCGGTTCGACCAGACGCTCGTCATACAGGGCGGCGATATTGGCATCCGCTTTGGTCAAGACCATTTCCAGCATGTCGATGCGGGTGCGGAAGAATGGCCATTGCTCGCGCATGCTTTTCAGCAGTTCAGCATCACCGCCTTGCAGCGCCTGCCCCAGCGCCTGCTCCCAGCCGAGCCAGGCTGGCAACATCAGGCGTGTCTGCGTCCAGGCGAAGATCCACGGAATGGCCCGCAGGCTTTCCACGCCCCCCTCACGCCGCTTGGCCGGGCGACTGCCCAGCGGCAAGCGGCCGAGCTCCTGCTCCGGCGTGGCCTGGCGGAAATATTCGACGAACTGCGGATGCTCGCGTACCACGTCGCGATAAGCCTTCACGCCGGCATCGGCGAGGCGGTCCATCATCGCCCGCCAGCTCGGCTCCGGTGCTGGCGGTGGCAGTAGCGTGGCTTCCAGCACTGCAGCCAGATAGAGGTTGAGATTCTGCTCGGCGATATCCGGCAGGCCGAACTTGAAGCGGATCATTTCACCCTGCTCGGTGGTGCGGAACCGCCCCGCCACCGAGCCAGGGGGTTGCGACAGAATGGCCGCGTGAGCGGGGCCACCGCCACGGCCGACGGTGCCACCGCGACCATGGAACAGCAGCAGTTCGACCTGATGCTCACGACACAGACGCACCAGCTCCTCCTGAGCGCGGTACTGGGCCCAGGCCGCGGCGGTTGTACCGGCATCCTTGGCCGAATCGGAATAGCCGATCATCACTTCCTGCGGGCCATGCAAGCGCGCGCGATAGCCGGGCAACCCCAGCAGACGATCGATCACCGGCCCGGCATGGTCCAGATCGGCCAGGGTTTCAAAAAGTGGCACCACCCGCATCGGCCGGCGCAACCCGGCCTCTTTCAGCAGCAGCTGCACGGCCAGCACATCGGAGGCGGCACCAGCCATGGAGATCACGTAGGAACCCAGCGATGCGGCAGGAGCGGCTGCCACCTCGCGACAGGTAGCGAGTACCTCGGCGGTATCGGCCGAGGGTCGATAGTCGCTTGGCAGCAAGGGGCGGCGGTTTTCCAGCTCGCGCTGGAGGAAGCTCAGACGCGTCTCCTCATCCCATTCGGCGTAGCGACCGAGTCCGAGGTAATCGGTGATTTCCGACATCGCAGCCGCATGCCGGGAGGAATCCTGACGCACGTCGAGACGCACCAGGAACAGACCGAAGGTGGCTGCCCGGCGCAGGCAATCGAGCAACGGACCATCGGCAATCACGCCCATGCCGCAGGCATGCAGTGACTGGTAGCAGAGCTGCAGCGGCGCCAGCAGATCATGGTTGTCGCGCAGTACTGCAGCGCTGGGCGCCACATCGGCAGTGAGCGCCTGCTGCGCCCAGCTGCGCGTTTCGCGCAGGCGCTCGCGCAACTGCTTGAGCAAGGCACGGTAAGGCTCGGCGCTGTCGCCCACCTGCGCGCGCAGTTCGTCACTGGCCTGCTGCATGGACAGCTCCGCGGCCAGGTTGTCGACATCGCGCAGGTAAAGATCGGCGGCCATCCAGCGCGCCAGCAGCAACACCTCTCGGGTCACGCGCGCGGTGACATTGGGGTTACCGTCACGGTCGCCGCCCATCCACGAGGCGAAACGAATCGGCGCAGCCTCCAGCGGCAGACGCAGACCGGTGGCGGCCTGCAGGCTCTGATCAGCACGACGCAGGAACTGCGGTACGGCCTGCCACAGCGAATGCTCGATAACGGCAAAGCCCCACTTGGCCTCATCTACCGGACTGGGCCGACTGCGGCGAATTTCCTCGGTGTGCCAGGCCTCGGCGATCAGCCGCTGCAGACGCTGGGCGATGCGTTCACGCTCTGTTGGCAATAGATCGCTGTGATCCAGTGCCGTTAGTTGCGCGGCGATGGCATCGTATTTCTGGATCAGGGTACGCCGCGCCACTTCGGTCGGGTGTGCGGTCAGCACCAGCTCGATGTCCAGACGCCCCAACTGACGCGCCAGCTCATCGCTGCCCTGCCCGGCGGCGAGCAGACGTTCAAGCAATTCGTCGAGCACACGCAACTCGAACGGCTCGGGCTCACCGGCACGGCGACGACGCACACGGTGCTGCTGCTCGGCGATATTGGCCAGGTTGAGGAACTGATTGAAGGCCCGCGCCACCGGCAGCAGTTCGTCGTCATCCAGGTCCCCGAGGGTGCTGGTCAACTGCTCGGCACCCGCGGCAGAGCCACGACGACCGGCCTTGGCCGACTTGCGTATGCGTTCGATCTTGTCGAGAAACTCGTCGCCCAGCTGGGTGCTGATGGTATGCCCGAGCAACTCGCCGAGCAGGTGCACCTCTTCACGCAGGCGAGCATCGATTTCCGCCATGTCGCACTCCTTCTCCTATCCAGTGTCAACAGAGTGCCCAGCGCGCCAACTTCTTACAAGGGTGCGACGTGCACCAGGGCGAGCCTGCGTGCTGGGTCTAGGCTTGTCGATGGGCGCTGCGGTTTCGCCAGTGGGCACCGCCGGCGCCACCTGTGAGGAGCTACGACATGAGAATTCGCGAACTGGCAAAACACTGGGAACAACATGCCAAGGGCCACCTGACCCCGACTCGTTATCACATCCACCTGGATATCGAATCGGCCGCTCGCCTGGCGGCGCTCACCGAGATGTACCCCAAGCATCACAGCGAGGAACTGCTTGGAGAGCTGATCGGCGCGGCGCTCGAGGAACTCGAGGCCAGCCTGCCTTACGTGCGCGGCAACAAAGTGGTGGCGCTGGACGAGCAAGGCGACCCGTTGTACGAGGACGTCGGTCCGACTCCACGGTTCCTGGCGCTGTCGCGCAAATACCTGCGTGAACTGAGTGATACGAGCAAAGAGACGAGCCATTGACGCCCTGAGCGGGCCGTCGTGTTCGACATATTGTTCAATTTCGGACGCTCAGGCTGATAACACGCCTGCCGAGCAGCCATCTCTGCATCGATGCAGCACCTCCCTCCGCCTTCGCCGATGCGCTGGCGCGCCGGCCTCCCTCACCCCGAAAAAACCTACAAAACCAACTAAATAGAAGGGCTTAGGAGCGTTCTAGGTGCGCATAAAAAACCACGCCGAGGCCTTTCCATACGCAAATAGTTGACTAACCAGTCATCCAGAAAGCCATAAGCAGGCTGTGTTTTTTTCTGAACTATTCGAAAAACCTGCCGGTCCCACTTACAGGCCATCGTGACCAGCCGACACCGCCAACACCTTTGGTAGACGGACGACACGAGAGGCCAATCGCTACGGATATCGTCGTTCATAGGAGTGTTTCAAATGGAGTTAGCCGCCATGAAGACCCATACCGAAAAAGCCCCGCGCAGCCGCATGCACGGGATCAAACTGGCCGCCTTGGTACTGGGCAGCAGCCTGGTACTGGCTGGCTGCGCGGGTAACCCGCCCAGCGAGCAATATGCCGTGACGCAATCTGCCGTGAACTCGGCGATCAGCGCTGGCGGTGCCGAGTTTGCCGCCGTGGAAATGAAGTCTGCGCAGGACAAGCTCAAAGAGGCCGAACTGGCCATGCATGAGAAAGAGTACGAGAAAGCCCGCCGCCTGGCCGAACAGGCTGAATGGGATGCTCGTCTCGCCGAGCGCAAGGCTCAGGCCGCCAAAGCCGAACAAGCATTGCAGGACGCCCGCCAGGGTGTTCAGGAACTGCGTGAGGAAGGCATGCGTAACGCTCAGTGAGCGCCATGCACCCCACCCATTCGCTGACAGATCAAAGGATGAACGCCATGCGTAAACACGTGATGATCCCCGCCCTTCTGGCCCTGAGCGTCGGCCTGGCCGCCTGCTCGCACCAGCCCAACGCCAACCTTGAGTCGGCGCGTAGCAACTTCTCCTCACTGCAGAGCGATCCGCAGGCGAGCAAGGTCGCAGCGCTGGAAACCAAGGAAGCCCAGGAGTGGCTGAACAAGGCCGACAAGGCCTACATGGAAAAGGAAGACGAGAAGAAGGTCGACCAACTGGCCTACCTGACCAACAAGCGCGTCGACGTGGCCAAGCAGACCATCGTGCTGCGTAACGCCGAAGCCGAGCTTAAGAACTCTTCGGCGCAGCGCGCCCAAGCTCTGCTCGATGCTCGCGATGCACAGATCCGCAAGCTGCAGGACAGCCTCAACGCCAAGCAGACCGAACGCGGCACGCTGGTGACCTTCGGTGACGTTCTGTTCGACTTCAACAAGGCAGAACTGAAGAGCAGTGCGCTGCCCAACGTCACCCAACTGGCACGCTTTCTCCAGGAAAACCCGGAGCGTCAGGTGATCGTCGAGGGTTACACCGACAGCGTCGGCTCGGCCAGCTACAACCAGGGTCTGTCCGAGCGTCGCGCCGAATCCGTCCGTCGCGCACTGATTCGCGCCGGTGTGGAACCGACGCGCATCGTCGCCCAAGGTTATGGCAAGGAGTATCCGGTCGCGGACAACTCCATCGACTCCGGTCGTGCGCAGAACCGTCGCGTAGAGGTGACCATCTCCAACGACAACCAGCCGGTCGCTCCGCGCTCGTCTGCCGGCGCCTGATAGCACCGCTGTAATGAAGAAACCCGCCTGATGGCGGGTTTCTTTTTGGCGCAACCGAGACTCACGCCTACGTTTCGCTACGCACGGCCTAGGCGGCCCCGCGACACCCTACGTAAGCGTTCTGCCTTACTGCTCCAGCGCCGGAGTTTCCTGACCGATGCAACGCACAGCCTGCTTCTTGTTGTCCACCAGCACGCCGGTCAGCCCTTTCTGCTGCAGATCGAACAACACCAGCACGCCATCGATGCACTGCGCCACCTGATCGGCCGGTTTCAGCGAGACCTTGTAGTCCTCGCCGGGAATGGTCTTGAGCATGGTGAAGTCGGAGAGCAGCAGTGCGTCCTCCGGTTTGGCGAAATGCACGTAGCCGTAGAACCAGAGCACACCGATGGTGCCAACGATACTGGCGACACCTGTGAGGATCAGAGGGATAGGATTGCGTTCGGTCATTGCGTACTCTCTGTTGCGGATTCGATGGTCGGCGCCTGCCGCTCGACAAAAGCCTGCGGCGCACTGAAGAACGCCAGCAGTGACTGGCGCCAGGCGGGCTCGGCAAAGGTTTGCACGTGCGGGCCACGGGTCGCCTGAAAGGCGCGTGGCGGACGCGCAGCTTGATACAAGCGCTGGCCATTGGAAAGCGGCACGATCGTATCGTCAATGCTGTGATAGATCAGCAAGGGCACACCTTCGAGTTGCTCGATGCTGCGAATCGCGCTGTCGCCGTCCGGTACCAGCCAGGACAGCGGCACCTGTAGCGGCCAGGTCAGCCAGGATGTGCTCAGCGCATGCTGTGCCACATCGCGATAACTGGCCGGCACACCATCGAGCGCCAGGGCCTGCAAGGCCGATTGGCGCTCGGGATGCTGCGCCAGGTAATGCACGGCCAGGGCGCCACCGAGGCTCTGCCCGAGTACGAAAAGCGGCGTGCCCTGCACCTGCGGCGCTTGGTCGAGCCAGGCGAAGGCCGCGTCGATATCTTGGTAGACCTCGGGCAAACGCGGCTTGCCAGCGGACAGGCCATACCCCCGGTAATCCAGCATCAGCACCTGGTAGCCCTGCTCCGGCAGCCAGTGAACGCCACCCAGGTGCCAGGCCAGGTTGCCGCCATTGCCATGCAGGTGCAGTACCGTGCCCTTGACCTTCACCCCAGCCTTGGCCGGCAGCCACCAGGCGTGCAAACGCGTGCCATCGGCGGCGCGCAGCTCGATGTCGCGGTATTCCAGCCCGGCACGCTCCGGAGTAATCGGCAGCCCTGGTTCCGGGTAGAACAGCAGGCCACTGCAACCAGCCAACCACAGGCTGGCCAGCAGCAACACCAGCGCCCGCAGGCTACTTGCCACCGGCGCGCACCTCTTCGCGAGCCTGAACGGTCGCCGCGTAGACGCGCTCCGCCAGGCGCGAGAACGGCAGGCTCTGAATCCACACCGTGCCGGTGCCTTTGAGCGTGGTCAGCAAAATGCCTTCGCCACCGAAGAGCATGCTTTTCAGGCCGCCAGCCAGGGCAATGTCGTAATCGATACCGCTGCTGAAGGCCACCAGGCAACCGGTGTCCAGGCGCAGGGTTTCGTTGTTCAGCTCCTTGCGGATCACGGTGCCGCCAGCATGCACGAAAGCCAGGCCGTCACCGTCGAGCTTCTGCAGGATGAAGCCCTCGCCGCCGAAAAAACCGGCGCCCAGGCGTTTGGCGAAGCTGATGCCGATGCTGGTGCCATGCGCGGCGCAGAGAAAGGCGTCTTTCTGGCAGATCAAGCGACCGCCGATCTTTGCCAGGTCGATGGGCACCACGGTGCCCGGATAAGGCGCGGCGAAGGCGACCCGTGCCTGACTTTTGCCGGCATTGCTGAAGTGGGTCATGAACAGCGACTCACCGGTGAGCATGCGCTTGCCGACGCTCCACAGCTTGCCCAGCAGACCATTTGACGAGCCATCACCCATGCGCGTCTCGAAGCGCACGCCGTCGGTCATGTAGTTCATCGCCCCGGCTTCGGCGATCACCGTCTCACCGGGGTCGAGAATGATCTCCACCGATTGCGCCGAAGCGCCGAGGATTTCGTATTCGAGTTGATGGCTGGGCACGGGGCGGTCTCCAAGGCTTCCCGGATTTCATCCGGGCTACGGCAGCGGTGCGCGCAGCGCACCCTACCGGACTGCGATCAAAGGATATTGGCGTAGTCCGCTTCGATGCGATCCAGGCTCAAGTGATTGAGGAAGTTGGAGAAGCACATCCAGGCCGACAGCGCGTTCATGTCCTGAAACTGCGGCGGCAGATACTTGGGTGGCTGCACAAGTCCTTCATCCACCAGCTTGCGCAGGGTGCGCATGTCTTCCAGGGTGGTCTTGCCGCAGAACAGCAGCGGAATCTGCTCCAGCTTGCCCTTGCGCACCGCCAGCTGGATGTAGTTGTAGATGAGGATGAAACCTTTGAGGTAGGAAAGATCCTTGGTGAACGGCAGGCCCGTCGGCAAGGAGCCACGGAACACCCGGCTGGCGTTGCTGTAGCCGCCTTCGAGGCCATAGCCCTGCTCGCGGAAGAACTCGAATACCTCGAGAAAATCCGCGCCCTCTTCGGCCATGTGGATAGCGCGGGTGCGGTTGGTCAGCTTGCGCAAACGCGTGGGGTAGGAAGCAAAGGCGATCACCTCCATGAGAATGGCCAAACCTTCCTGGGTCACCGTCGATGAGGGCGGCCCTTTGGCCAGAAACGTGCAGATCGGCTGGTTGAGCCCATTGAGCGTGGTGCCGACATGCACCAGACCTTCGTGCACCTCCAGCGCCTTGACGTCACGCTCGTTGAAACGCGCGTCGCTGCGGATCTTGATGTAGTCGGCCCCAGCGGCGGCATCGGCGAGAATACCGTCGGACTCGAACACACGAATGGTTTCGTCGCCAAATACGCCAGCCAGGCGCTGCTGCAGGATGTTCACCGCATCACTGGCACCGAGGGTCTTGGCCTCGTCTTCCAGGTCGCCACGCGCGGCGATGTTGTTGAGGTAGTCCGAAAGCATCAGGCCGAGATCGGCCAAGGTCGGATCACCGGCGTGGAAGGCGTCGGAGGCAGCGCCATACAGTTCCTGGCTGATCAGGCCGAAGTCCTCGGTGCCACGCGCCTCGAGCATGCGGATGACCATGCGGTATTCCTTGCACATGCGCCGCATGATCTGCCCGACCGGATTGAACTGGCCAAGTTGACGGGTGATGTCACGCTCGATGTTCTGGAATTCCAACTTCTTCGCAGCGGCATCGAAAGCCAGCGGTCGATTCAGGTAGTAGTCGCGATCCACGGCTGGCGGCTGCTTGCCCTTGGCCTTGAGAAAGCCATCACGGATGCCATCGTCCCACTTCACCGCATCGAGTACGCGGATGGGCGTTTGCGCATCGACGATGCGGTCACTGAGGGCACGAATACAGAGCTGATAGTCGTCCAGTTTTTGCTGGCTATTCATTGCAGTTCCTACTCGGCGGCTCGCTGATAACGCGCCACCTCGACGAACAGGTCGGCATTGGCCGGGTCGTCGAGATAGGCAAACACCTTGTCCAGCGGGCTGGTGATCAATGCACCATCAGCTTCGGGCATGGAAACGGTCTGCCCTTGCAGCAGGCCCTTTTCCATATCCTGAAGAATGCGGTCGGTGTCGAGGTTGTACAGCACCAGTTCGTTGTCCTTGGTCAACTCGAAACCGGCGATGGCGAAGTTGGCGCCCAGGCTCTTCGGCAAGCCCGCGGAGAGGTACCAGCGGCGACCATGGTGAGCGACGGTGAAGCCGAACTCCTCGAGGCTGCCGAGGTTGTCCGCGCTGCCCTCGTAAATGCGCGCCAGGTAGAGATTGGAGCCGGCACGGGTGATCTCCAGAAACAGCTGATCGCCCCACTCGTCCTGCCGGGTCCATACGCCCAGCAGCGGTATGGGCGCAGCCTCGTTGGCCGGAATCGGGTCCTTGAAGGTGACCAGGCAGCCACTCAACAGCAGGAAGGACAGGGCGACCAATGCGCGCCAGGCTTTCATTACGCTCTCCTTGTGAAGACCGTTCGACCCGATGATCGACGGTTTACAACCCCAGAACCAGATTCATGTAACGCTTAAGGATGGCCAGCATTCCTTGGCTGTCCAAGTGCTCTATGCCGTCTAGCAGGCCCTGATACTCCATCCGCACGATGGCGGCCGTCAACAGCACGGCATCCTGTTCGGGCTGGCGCGAGCCCAGCACTTCGAAGAAGTGGGTGACACCCTGCTGCAGGATCTGCCGGTGAGCTCGCACCAGCTCGCGCAGTCGTGGATTGAGCAGAGCTTCCTGCTGAAACGCCTGCTCGGCGATCAGGTGGTCACGACGCTCACACAACTGGCGCTGCACGTACTGCACCGCCAGCCCGGCGATCTCGTCGGCCAATTGCCTGCGTGCCTGCTCGCTGCCATCCAGGCGCCCGACCATCGCCTCCAGCGCACCCTGAGTACCGCTCCAGAATGCCGCCATCTGCGCGGCGCTGCGCTCGACGAACTGGGCGAAGGTATCGGTGATCAGGTCATCGATATCCTTGAAATAGTAGGTCGTGGCCGACAGAGGTACCTGCGCTTCGGCCGCCACCGCGCGGTGACGCACGGCGCGCACGCCATCGCGCACGATGATGCGCATGGCGGCATCGAGAATCGCCTGGCGGCGCTGCTCACTGCCCTGGCGACTGGCCTTGCGGCCCTGGTACTGGACACTTTCGGCGACAGCGTTGGCTGCCTGTGTGGCATTGGGGGGCGCAGACACGGAGCTCACGGTGGGTCGACCCTCTACGTTCTAGTTATGACAGGGAGAGTAATGGCTTGGACATGCAAGCAAAAGGCTCCGTTTCGCTTACTCACCAGGCGCCCAGCGAAATTGCCGCGAAATGCATAACGACAAGTAGCAAAAAGCCGCCCGAAGGCGGCTTTCTGTCTGGCATCAAGCCTGCGGGCGCATGTGCGGGAACAGGATGACGTCGCGGATCGACGGCGAGTTGGTCAGCAACATCACCAGGCGGTCGATGCCGATGCCCTCGCCGGCGGTAGGCGGCATGCCGTACTCCAGAGCGCGGACGAAGTCGGCGTCGTAGTGCATGGCTTCGTCGTCACCGGCGTCTTTCTCGGCCACCTGGGCCAGGAAGCGTTCGGCCTGGTCTTCGGCGTCATTGAGCTCGGAGTAGGCGTTGGCGATCTCGCGGCCGCCGATGAACAGCTCGAAGCGGTCGGTGACGTTGGGGTTCTGGTCGTTGCGGCGGGCCAGCGGCGATACCTCGAACGGATACTCGGTAATGAAGTGCGGCTGCTCCAGCTTGCTCTCGACCAGCTCTTCGAAAATCATCACCTGCAGCTTGCCCAGGCCTTCATGGCCGAGCACTTTGGCGCCGGCCTTCTTGGCGATGGCGCGGGCCTTGTCGACATCCTGCAGGTCGGCAGCGGTGAGCTCGGGGTTGTACTTGAGGATCGAATCGAACACCGACAGGCGCGCGAACGGCTCGCCGAAGTGGAACACCTTGTCGCCGTACGGCACGTCAGTGCTACCGAGAACAGTCTGAGCCAGCTCGCGGAACAGCTCCTCGGTCAGGTCCATGTTGTCTTCGTAGTCGGCGTAGGCCTGGTAGAACTCGAGCATGGTGAACTCGGGGTTGTGCCGGGTCGAGACGCCTTCGTTACGGAAGTTGCGGTTGATCTCGAAGACCTTTTCAAAACCACCGACCACCAGACGCTTGAGGTACAGCTCCGGCGCGATACGCAGGAACATGGCCATGTCCAGCGCATTGTGATGGGTCTCGAACGGCTTGGCCGCAGCGCCACCGGGGATAGTCTGCAGCATCGGCGTTTCCACCTCGAGGAAGTCACGCTCGGCAAGGAACTTGCGGATATGAGCGATGACCTGCGAACGCACCCGGAAGGTGTCACGCACTTCTTCGTTGACGATCAGGTCGACGTAGCGCTGGCGATAGCGCTGTTCGGTATCGGTCAGGCCATGGTGCTTGTCCGGCAGCGGACGCAGCGACTTGGTCAGCAGACGTACGCTGGTCATCTCGACGTACAGGTCGCCCTTGCCGGAACGAGCCAGGGTACCTTCGGCGGCGATGATGTCGCCCATGTCCCAGGTCTTGACCGCTGCCAGGGTTTCTTCCGGCAAGGTCTTGCGGTTGACGTAGACCTGGATGCGGCCAGTCATGTCCTGAATGACCATGAAAGCGCCACGATTGAGCATGATGCGCCCGGCAACCTTGACCGGAATGGCAGCGGCTTCCAGTTCTTCCTTGGTCTTGTCGACATACTGTTTCTGCAGGTCGGCGCAGTAGTTGTCGCGGCGGAAGTCGTTGGGGAAGGCGTTGCCCTGCTCACGGATGGCAGCAAGCTTTTCCTTGCGCAGCGCAATCAGCTTGTTTTCTTCCTGCTGCAGTTCGTTCTGGTCGAGTTGTTGGTCGCTCATGGTCGTTTTATCTGCCTGGCGTGTATATGCAAATGGGGTTTGGCAGGAGCCAGCTGATCGCGAAGAGCATCGCCAGCACGCTGGCTCCTACAGGGTTGCGGTTAAAGGCCCTGCTTGAGGCTGGCCTCTAGATACTGGTCGAGATCGCCATCCAGAACCTTCTGGCAGTCGCTACGCTCGATGCCGGTACGCAGATCCTTGATGCGCGAGTCATCGAGCACGTAGGAGCGGATCTGATGACCCCAGCCGATATCGGACTTGCTGTCTTCCAGCGCCTGCGAGGCGGCGTTGCGCTTCTGCATCTCCAGCTCGTACAACTTGGCCCGCAGCATCTTCATGGCGGTGTCCTTGTTGGCGTGCTGGGAACGTTCGTTCTGGCAGGCCACCACGGTATTGGTCGGCACGTGGGTGATACGCACCGCCGAATCGGTGGTGTTGACGTGCTGACCACCGGCGCCGGAGGAGCGGTAGGTGTCGATACGCAGGTCGGAGGGGTTGATATCGATCTCGACCTTGTCATCGATCTCAGGGGACACGAACACCGCCGAGAACGAGGTATGACGACGGGCGCCGGAGTCGAACGGGCTTTTGCGTACCAGACGGTGCACGCCGATCTCGGTGCGCAGCCAACCGAAGGCGTACTCGCCCTTGATGTGCACGGTGGCGCCCTTGATGCCGGCGACCTCGCCCTCGGACAGCTCGATGATGGTGGCATCGAAGCCACGCTTGTCGGCCCAGCGCAGGTACATGCGCAGCAGGATGTTGGCCCAGTCCTGCGCCTCGGTGCCGCCGGAACCGGCCTGGATGTCCAGGTAGCAGTTGTTCGGGTCCATCTCGCCACTGAACATGCGGCGGAATTCCAGCTTCTCGAGGATTTCGCGCAGGCGGTCTACTTCGGCGACGATATCGCTCACCGCGCCTTCGTCGTTTTCTTCGGCAGCCATTTCCAGCAGGTCCTTGGAATCGACCAGGCTGCCGGTGAGGTCGTCGATGGTTTCGACGATCTGCGCCAGCATGGCGCGCTCACGGCCCAGCGCTTGCGCGTACTCGGGCTTGTTCCAGACGCTGGCGTCTTCCAGTTCGCGGTTTACTTCGACCAGACGATCATGCTTGTGATCGTAGTCAAAGATACCCCCGAATTGACTGGGTTCGCTCGGACAGGTCCTTGATGGCGTTGAGGATCGGATTGATTTCCATGGTAGTCGGCGCTCGCGGCAAATCGGACGGAAAAGCCGGCGATTATACCCGAGCCAGCCCAGGCTGGCAGCCCACTATCGGCAGGTGATCACAGCTCAATGGATCAACGGCGCACTATACTGGTCACACAGCCGATTGCAGTGGCCTACCCGGGAATCAAAACATGCCCCCAGCGCAAAGCATGCGTAGCCATATCGCCCTCTTCGTTGCCCTTCTGGTCTGCGCCCTCAGCTGGCTTCTGGGCACACTGATCGGCCAGTACACCAGCCAGCAGATTCGCGAGGACGTGGGCCGCAACATGGCCGAGGTGTCCTACGCAATGGTTGATCGCCTGGATCGCGACATGGCCTCGCGCGCCGCGGTGCTGAAGGTGCTCGGCAACCTGCAGGCGTTGCGTCAGCCCGATGACATCGCCGAGGTGCGGCGCCTGCTCGACAGCCTGCAAAAGGAAATCCCCAGCATCGCCTGGATCGGCTTCACCGACCCGCACGGCCTGGTGCTGGCCTCCAGCAACGGCATATTGGAAAACGTCAGCATTGCGCAGAGGCCGGTCTATCTAGAAGGGCGCAACGGACTGTTCATCGGTGACGTGCATGAAGCGGTACTGCTGGCCAAGCTGCTGCCCAATCCCAGCGGCGAGGCGATGAAATTCGTCGACATCAGCCTGCCGATCTTCGCCAGCGACGGCAGCCTGGCCGGCGTTTTGGCCAGCCACCTGTCCTGGGCCTGGGCCGACGAGGTACGCGAGTCAATTCTCGGCCCGAGCCAGGATCGGCATATGGTCGAATTCTTCGTCATTGGTCAGGATCGCGGCATCCTGCTTGGCCCGCAGGAAATGATCGGCCAGAAACTGGAGCTACCGGCACTGGAGGGGCTGAAACCTGGACAAAGTCGCTGGCAAGTGCAGCAGTGGCCGGACGGTAACGAATACCTCACCGGCCTGACGCTGAGCCAGGGCCATCAGGACTACCCAGGCCTGGGCTGGACAGTGGTGGCGCGGCAATCGCTCGAGGTCGCCGATGCCCCAGCGCAGAACCTGCTGCAAAGCATCTTGCTTTGGGGCAGCGGCCTGGCACTGGTGTTCGCGGTGATCGGCTGGCTGGTCAGCAGCTACTTCACCCGGCCACTGCGCGACATCGCTAACGCAGCAGACCGTCTCAGCGCGGGTGAAATCACCGAAATTCCAGAGCTGCGGGGGAGCCGTGAAATTCATCAGCTGAGTCAGTCCATCCGTCATCTGGTGGAAAGCCTGACCCTGCAGCAGACCGCGCTGGGCATGATGGAAAGCCTCGCTTACCACGACGCGCTGACCGGCCTGCCCAACCGCATGGCGCTGGAGAAATTTCTGCCTCAGGCCCAACAACGCAGCCGCCTGCAGCATGGCTGCCTGGCCCTGCTCTACCTCGACCTCGATGGTTTCAAACCGGTCAATGACACCCATGGCCATACAGCAGGGGATCATCTGCTACGGGAGGTAGCCCAACGTCTGCGCGGCTGCCTGCGTGACGGCGACATGGTCTCGCGCCTGGGCGGCGACGAGTTTCTCATGGTGCTGCAAGTGCCGGGACAGGATGCACAGCATCACGCCCACCAGGTGGCCGAGCGCGTGATCACTGCACTCGGCCAGCCGGTACTGCTGGAAGTCGGCGAGGTGCGCATCGGCTGTAGCGTCGGCGGAGCACTCTGGCCTGAGGACCACATCGAGCTCAGCGCCGTCCTGCAACTGGCTGACGAGGCGCTGTACAAAGCCAAATACGGTGGGCGTAATCGCGCGATATTGCACAGCAGCCAGGAAACCAGCCTCAGCTGAGCGCGGGCTCGGTCACCAGAGTCGCCTGTCGCTGCGGCTGCGCGTCCTCGGTGATCATCTGCGCTGCCTTCTCGGCGATCATCAATACCGGCGAGCAGGTGTTGCCCGAGGTGATGCTCGGCATGATCGACGCATCAACCACGCGCAAACCGGCGATGCCATGCACGCGCAAGCGAGCATCGACCACGGCCTCACGCCCCTGCCCCATCGCACAGGTGCCCACCGGATGGAAGATGGTGGTGCCGATCTCGCCTGCCGCACGCTGCAGATCCTCCTCGCTGCGATAGTCCGGGCCGGGCTTGTACTCCTGCGGTCGGTAACCGGCCAACGCCGGTGCAGCGACGATACGCCGGGTCAGGCGAATGGCATCAGCGGCGACCTGCAGGTCTCGCTCGTCACTGAGGTAGTTGGGGCGAATCAGCGGGGCGACGCTGGCATCGACCGAGGCGATTTCGACGCTACCACGGCTGTGCGGGCGCAGGTTGCACACCGAGGCGGTGAACGCCGGGAAGTCGTGCAAGGGCTCGCCAAAGCGCTCCAGTGACAAGGGTTGAACGTGATACTGCAGGTTGGCGCGCGCTTGCCCGGGGTCCGACTTGGCGAAGGCGCCAAGCTGGCTGGGCGCCATCGACAGCGGCCCGCTGCGCTTGAGCAGGTATTCCAGGCCCATGCCCAGCTTGCCCCAGGGCGTGGCCGCGATGCGATTGAGCGTCTTCACGCCCTCCACCTGATAGATCAAGCGCAACTGCAGGTGATCCTGCAGGTTGCTGCCAACACCTGGCAGCTCGTGCCTGACGCCGATGCCCAGCTTTTCCAGCAGCGGCCTTGGGCCGATACCGGAGCGCTGCAGCAAGGCCGGCGAGCCGATGGCGCCGGCACACAGGACGATCTCGCGACGCGCCGCAACGCGCAGCGCGCGGCCCTGACAACGCAGGTGCAGCGCACTGGCGCGCCCGTCCTCCAAATCCAGACGCTCGGCCTCGGCGCCAGTCAGTACGTGCAGATTAGGGCGCTGGCGGATATCTCGCAGAAATGCCTTGGAGGCATTCCAGCGCACGCCACGCTTCTGGTTGACCTGAAAGTAACTGCAGCCTTCGTTGTCTCCACCGTTGAAATCTTCGACACTGGCAATACCACTTTGCGCCGCGGCACCACGGAAGGCTTCGAGAATTTCCCAAGACAGGCGCTGACGCTCCACCCGCCACTCGCCATCGCCACCGTGCAGTTCGCTGGTGCCGGAAAAATGATTCTCCGAGCGTTTGAACAACGGCAACACATCACGCCAGGCCCAACCGGGATTGCCCGCGGCGGCCCAGCCATCGTAGTCGGCAGCCTGGCCGCGCATGTAGATCATGCCGTTGATCGAGGAGCTGCCGCCGAGCACACGACCACGCGGGTATTTCAGCGAGCGGCCATGCAGGCCGGGATCGGCCTCGGTGTTGTAGCACCAGTCAGTGCGTGGATTGCCGATGCAGTAGAGGTAGCCGACCGGGATGTGAATCCAGGGGTAGTTGTCGCGCCCACCCGCCTCGATCAGCAACACGCTGACGCCAGGGTCGGCGGAAAGTCGATTGGCCAGCAGGCAGCCGGCCGGGCCGGCGCCGACGATCACATAGTCATAGGCATCCAGTGGCGCTTGCGACATAAGCATCCTCGCGTGTCGTTCTTGTCATTGGTCAACAGCCTAAAACAAGCCGGGTGCGAGGATGAATGATCTTTTGGTCTGAGCGGCGCGTCAGACGCGCTGCGCCTCGATACGCACCTGAGCTTCCAGCTCGCTCTTCAGTGCAGGTGCCAGCTGTAGCTGACGCGCCAGTTCTTCGAGGTAAGCGCGCTCCATGAAGTGCTCTTCGTCGACCATCAGCACGCTGGCCAGGTACATTTCGGCGGCCATTTCCGGGGTCGCGGCAGCGCGCGCCACGTCGGCAGGGTCCAGCGGCTTGTTCAGTTCGGTGTGCAGCCAGGTCTGCAGTTCGCCGTCCTGCGCGAGCTTGCCCAACTCCTCTTCGATCAACTGACGCTCACGCTCATCGACATGACCATCAGCCTTGGCCGCCGCCACCAGCGCCTTGAGAATGGCGCGGCTGTGCTGCTCGACTTGCGGCGCCGGCAAACGATCCAGGGTTTGCGGCTCGACCGGCTGCGCACCACCCTGCTGGGCTTGCTGCGCCTGCCAGTTGCCATAGGCCTTGTACGCCATCACGCCGAGCGCGGCCAGACCGCCATAAACGGCCACCTTGCCACCTACCTTGCGCACACGTTTGTTGCCCAGCAGCATGGCCAACGCGGCACCGCCACCGGCACCCTTGAGCATCGCCCCAAGATCGCTACTACCCGTCTTGCCTGCACCGCCGCCACCGCCGAGCAAGCCACCCAACGCACCACCCAGTCCGGAGGACGAACCACCGGCACCTTTCTGTTGCAGCAAGTCCTGCCCGGATTTGAGCAGTTGATCGAGCAAGCCACGAGTGTTCATCAAGCATCCTCCAGAGGAAATCTCGCCGAGTGTAGGCTTCGGCAATTGGCCCAGCAGCCAGCTGAATGCTTCCAGATATTACCGACAGCCGCCTTGACAGCCGAGTTGCCGGACAAGCACCATCGCCGAACGATTTATGCAACGGGCTCTCCATGTACGCCACCTACGACCACCTACCACTGAGCCCAGGCTTCACTGCCTGCCAGTGCGCGTGCGTCGTCGTTGCCAAGAAATCCAAGAAACAGTCGCTCATTTGACCGGGGCACTGTCCCGTCAGATGGGCTGACAGGACAAGCGCCAGGTTGTATCTCCCCTCCCGCTCGATTCCCGCACCCTCCCTGACGGCGACCAGACGGTCAGTCGCAAGGAGTTTTTTGCATGTCCAATTTTCAGGGTATCTGGGTGGCGCTGGTCACCCCACTGCGTAACGGTGAGATCGATTTCACCAGCCTCGACCGCCTGCTGGGGAAGCTGCTGGAAGATGGCGTCGCTGGCTTCGTGGTCTGTGGCACCACCGGCGAGGCCACTGCGCTCGGTCAGAGCGAGCAGCTCGCCGTGCTGGATGCCGTGCTCCAGCGGGTACCCCCAGACCGGGTGATCATGGGCCTGGCTGGCAACCAGTTGAATGCCCTGCTCGACTTGCAACGGGAAATCCAGCGGCGCCCGCTGGCAGGCCTGCTGGTGCCGGCGCCTTACTACATCCGTCCGTCCCAGGCCGGGCTGGAGCACTTCTTCACCACGCTGGCAGATGCAGCCGAGGTGCCGCTGGTGCTCTACGACATTCCCTATCGAACCGGAATACGTATCGAGCGCGACACGCTGCGCCGCATCGTCAGCCATCCCAGTATCCAGGCCATCAAGGACTGTGCGGGGGACGCCGAAACCACCATGGCGCTGATCGCCGAAGGCCAGGTGCAGGTGCTGGCCGGCGAGGACACGCAGATATTCAACACACTGTGCCTGGGTGGCGCCGGCGCCATATCAGCATCGGCACATGTCCGCGCCGATCTGTACGTACGCATGCAACAGTGCGTAGCTACCGGTGATCTACAGGGCGCCCGTCAGTTGCACTATCAGTTGCTGCCCTGGATGCAAGCCGCCTTTGCCGAAGCCAACCCATCGGCGATCAAGGCGGCGCTGGCGCTTCAGGGCCTGATCGGCGAGGAACCGAGGGCACCGCTGCTGCCCTGCACGGCGGCAACACGCGAGCGACTGCGAGAGGTGCTGGCCGGCCTGGCGGATTAACGCGGGGCGATATGCGCCACCATCAGTTGCACGGTTTCATTGCCACGAAACTCGTTGAGGTCGAGTTTGTACGCCACTTCGGCCCAGCGCAGCGTCGGATTGGGCCAGACCTCGCGATCGATGTTGAAGGCGATGCCGTCGAGCTGAACGCTGCCGCACTCGGTCTTGAGTACCAGCTTCAGATGACGCTCACCGACGATGCGCTGATTGACGATCTGAAACACGCCATGGAACAGCGGTTCGGGAAAATGCTGGCCCCAGGGCCCGGCGTTGCGCAGAGCGCGGGCCAGCTCCAGATGGAATTCGGTGGCGTCTAACTGGCCGTCTGAGAGCAAGCGACCGGTCAGGTCGTCCTCGCACAACTGGCGGCGTACCTCGGCATCGAAGGCGACGGCGAAGGCGCCGAAATTCTCCTGCGGCAGCGACATCCCGGCAGCCATGGCATGCCCGCCGAACTTGCTGATCAGCCCCGGATGACGCGCCGCCACGGCGTCCAGCGCATCGCGGATATGCAGCCCCGGCACCGAACGCGCCGAGCCCTTGAGCATGCCCTCGCCAGCATCGGCGAAAGCGATGGCCGGGCGGTGATAGCGCTCTTTCAGGCGCGAAGCGAGGATGCCGATCACGCCCTGGTGCCAGTCCGGCTCGAACAGGCACAAGCCGAATGGCATGTCGTCCAGTGACAGATCCTTGAGCTGGGCCAGCGCCTCGCGCTGCATGCCCTGCTCGATGGCCTTGCGATCCTGGTTGAGCTGGTCGAGCTGCACCGCCATGTCGCGGGCCAGCGCCTCGTCATCGCAGAGCAGGCATTCGATGCCCAAGCTCATATCGTCCAGCCGCCCGGCGGCATTCAGCCGAGGGCCAAGGATGAAACCGAGATCGGTGGAGGTGATACGCCGATGATCGCGCCCGGCTACTTCGAGAATCGCACGCAGGCCCGGCCTTGCCCGGCCGGCACGAATGCGCGCCAGGCCCTGGTGCACCAGGATGCGGTTGTTGGCATCCAGCGGTACCACGTCGGCGACGCTGCCCAGCGCCACCAGGTCGAGCAGCTCGCCCAGATTCGGCTCCTGCCGGTTGGCGAACCAGCCGATCTCGCGCAGCCGCGCGCGCAGCGCCAACAGCACATAGAACATCACGCCGACACCAGCCATGGCCTTGCTCGGAAACTCGCAACCCGGCTGATTGGGGTTGACGATGGCGTCAGCGGCCGGCAGCTCCGGCCCAGGCAGGTGGTGGTCGGTGACCAGCACCGTCAGCCCGGCGGCCTTGGCGGCTGCCACACCATCGACGCTGGAGATGCCGTTGTCGACGGTGAGCAACAAGTCGGGCTGGCGCTCAAGCGCCACGGCAACGATCTCCGGGGTCAGGCCATAGCCATACTCGAAACGGTTCGGCACCAGATAATCTACATGCGCCGCGCCGAGCAGGCGCAAACCGAGTACACCGACCGAGCTGGCAGTGGCGCCATCGGCGTCGAAGTCACCGACGATAAGGATGCGCTGGCGCTGTTCAAGCGCCTGCACCAGCAGTTCGACCGCGGCGTCGATGCCCTTGAGCTGCTGGTACGGGATCAGCCGCGCCAGCCCCTTGTCCAGCTCTTCGGCAGACTGCACGCCGCGGGCGGCGTAGAGACGGGTCAGCAAAGGCGGCAGATTGCCCAGGTCAGGCAGTTGTGTGGGTAAGGGACGAGCTTCGATACGCATGGGCAGGGTGTCGCTTTTTCAGATGGTACGGGGTTTTCTCCCCTCTCCCGCTTGCGGGAGAGGGGCCGGGGGAGAGGGTCTGCCCGGCAACATGATGCAAACCTGATCTACCCTCTCCCCAGCCCTCTCCCATGAATGGGAGAGGGAGCGAATGGCGCCTACGGCTTCAACGCTCGCCAGCGAGCCACTCAATGGGGATCTCGTGCTGACCGCGCTCATCGGTGACGAACAACTCGCCATCGCTGATCATCACGCTCCAGTTCAGCGAACGCGGCATGTCCAGCGCCAGGTCGGCCAGCGCCTCCTGACCGAGAGCGACCACGTTGATGTTCTTCAGGCTGCGCACCGGGTCGAGGCACTTACCCTGCCACACGCGCAGGTTGCCGTAAGCCACCAGGCTGAACTTCTCGGTGCGCCGCGAGCACCAGGTGATGCGCTCGCTGTCCGGCTGGCCGACTTCGATCCAGTGCAGCACGCGATCGTCCAGGCTCTTTTCCCACAGCGCCGGCTCGTCAACGTCCGACAGGCCGCGACCGAACGCCAGTTGCTCGTGGTAGAACAGCGCATAGGCAATCAGCCGCGCGGCCAGGCGCTCTTCGGTCTCGGACGGGTGGCGAGCGACGGTGAAACGCAGGTTTTCATAAACGCTGCGATCCATGTCGGTGAGGTTCAGTTCGATCTTGTAGGTGGTCGATGGCAGGGCCATGGCGGGCTTCTTGGCTGGTCGAAAGAGCGCAAGTCTAACGCGAATGCATGGTCCCCGCCGACCTTCAACAGGTCATACGGCAGATACCCTGCTGCGCGTCGGTGTATTCGATAGTCGCCTGCAGACTGCTGAGGTCGAGGTGCAAACGGCAGTAATGCTCGCCATGCCGCCAGGCCAGCAGCAGTTGGTCGTCAGTCGAATAGTTCTGCTCGAAACGCCCCTCGAAAGCCGGATGCTGACAACGAAAGCGCATCAGCGCCAGCAGACGCTGCACCAGAGGTTGCTGCAAGGCCTGCTCGGCCTCTTCGAGGCTGTAGTAGTGACGATTGACGTCGCGCGCCTCGCCGGTCTGTTCGAGCAGGTCGAAGTCGTTGCAGCCTGCCAACAGGCCAACGTAGTAAACCTGCGGGATACCAGGCACGAAGAACTGGATGGCACGCGCGGCGATATAGGCCTCGTCGTTACGCATCAATGCTTCGTAGAAGGTGCAGGTCAGTTGGTAGATGGCCCCGACGCTGTGCACGTTGACTGCCGAGCGACGCATGATCGGGTCGGCACTGCGCGTCGAAACCTCATCGATCAGGTACTGGATCTGCGCCTCGGGCAGCATGCCTTCGACATCCGGGATGCAGATGCCGTCGTGGGTATCGAGCACGGTGATCTGATTACGCGGGCACATGCGCAACCAGTTTTTCAGATAGCGGCTGCTGCCACTGAGCAACGCGTGCAAGACCAACGGTGGCAGAGCGAAGCCGTAGGGGCGCATCTGCCGCCGGGAGATGGCGTACTGGTAGCTGATGTGGTCATGCACCTCCGGCAGCATCTCGGCCTCGTACTTGGCCCCGGTTTCGCGGAACCACTCGAGGATGCGGTACACGTTCGGCTCCACCAGAAAGCAGCTGGTGCCGATACGCTTGGTGGTGTAGCCGAAGGCATCCAGGCGAAACAGCTTGACCCCGCGCGCAGCGAGGAAGGCCATGTACTGCTCCATCAACTGGTAGGTTTTCGGCGAGTCGTAATTGAGGTCGATCTGTCGCTCGGTGAAGGTGCACCAGACCCGGCAGGTCTCGTCATTGGCCAGGCGCACCTCGCGAAACGGCTCCTTCTCCCGGCGAATATGGATCTTGGCCAGGTCGTCATGGGTGATTTCGCCAAACTGATCGACTTGAACGAAGAGATCCGCGTAGGGCGAGTCCTGGCCGTGTGCAACGAAATCGAGAAACTCCGGCGACTCGTCGGCGATGTGGCTGATCACCAGGTCGACGCACAGGTCGAAGCGGGCAGAGATGCGCTCGACATCCGCCCAGTCGCCGTAGCGCGGATCCACCTCCATATGGGTGAGCGGCGAGAATCCGCCGTCTGCATTGGACGGATACAGCGGCAGGATATGTACGCCGCCCAGCGCGTCGCCCAGATGCCGATCCAGAAATTGGTAGAGTTCCCCCAGGTTGCGCCCCAGGCGGTCGGGATAGGTGATCAGTTGAATAGCGTTGCGCAGCGCCATGAGCCCCCCGGTACATTTGATGGTCTGCCTAAGGCCTAGGCCACGATCGCCGCGCGCGTCAAGAAAGCCCGCGAATGAAGCGTCAAAGCCGTGCCAGTACCGCCTGCACTGCCTGCTCCGGCGCCTCGTGCCATAGACCATAGCTCAGTGGCAAGGTCTCCAGACCAGCGCGCGCCAGCACCAGGTAGCGCTCCAGTTCGAGAAAGCCTTCGCCCTCCCCCGGAAAGCCGATCAGGTCAATGGCCAGGCACTTGTCGCCGCGTCGACAGAACAGGTCCAGCACCTGTCCCGCCAGTGGGTAGTGGCTCCACACGCTGACGCCCTGCCCTTCGAGCGCCTGACACAAGTTCTGGCGGGTGTCCTCCACGGCTCCCGCCTGCCAACTGACACCAGGTTTCTGCAGGAATTCCAGGTAGCGGCGCAGCAGATGCATGGCGGACAGCTGTCGCTCGTCACCACTGAACAGCAGCACCTGGCGTTCACGGGCACGGGTTATGGCGACGTTGAACAGGTCGGCACGGTTCAGGTAGTTGGCCGCCTGGCTCGATTCGCGATCGATGGCGAAGCTGAGGATCATCAGGTCGCGCTCCTCGCCCTGAAAGCCATATGGCGTATCCACCAGCAGACGAAACTCGCGCAGTTGTTCCAGCGGCAGCGTTTCGCCGATGCGCAAACGGATGCGCTCGACCTGATCGCGAAACGGCGACAGCACACCGATGCTGGGTTTGAGCGGGCTGCCCTGGTACTCGGCCAGGTGCGCGGTGATCAGCTCCAGCACCCGCTCGACCTCCGCCTCATTGACACCGTTGCGCCCGCGCTGGCCGTCGATACGCAGCAGTTGCAGGCTGTCGCAGGCATCAAGGCCGGGCCGCTCCTTCATCACGCGCAAGCGCTGGTCGTAGAACAGCTCGTTGCTGAAGCGGATCAGCGCCGGACGGCTGCGAAAGTGTTCGTCGAGAAACACCACCGCCTCCTGGCTGGCCAGTTGCAATCCGACCAGATCCAGCACGCTGTTGTCGCGGTAGCTCCAGGCCTCTCGCTCCTCGGCCTGCAGGCCAGCGCGCTGCAGCAGTTGCGTTTCGCGTACGCGGGAAAGGAAGGAGATATGCCGCAGCTGACGCGCGTCGCCGGTGACCACGGCACGCTTGCAGCGCTGGAAAGCCGGCAGCGCCGAAGCGATATCACACTGGGTCGCCTCGTCCATCACCATCACGTCGAACAGTTCTGGACGCAGTGGCAACAGGCGGTGCAGCTCGTCCAGGGTCACCACCCAGATCGGAAAAGCGGCCAGTAGACGCGCAGGATCGATACCTTCGAACAGCGCCAGCTGGCGTTGCGAATTGCGCGCACGGATGGCCTGGTTGTAGCGCACGAACAGCGCGCGGTCGCTGACCAGCAGGCGCTTGAGATTCAGGGCGCGATGGCTATTGAGGTGCTCACGACTGAGAAGCTGGCGGCGCTGCTGGCAATCACGCAACTCATCCAGCAATGCCCAGGGGCGCACGCTGTTGCCGATACGTTTGCGCACCCAGGGCACCTGCAACCAGCGCTGCCAGAAAGCCAGGCTGCCACGTTCGGCACGCAGCAACAGGCGGCTCCAGCGCACGGCCTGCTCGCAGCGCTTACGAAAATCTGCCGACAGGCGCCGCTCGGCCTCGGTCAGCACTTCCAGCTCGCTGCGCTGACGCTCTTCGACCTGCTCCGACACCCACTCGAACTCCCCCTGCAGTAACCGCTCCAGGCGCTCGCGCAAGGCCTGGCGCAGGCTCTGTCCATCGCCTTCGAGCACGCCGTCGCGCAGGCCGAAATCCTCCCGCAACTTGTGCGCGATGACGCGCACAGCCTGGGCACTGCGGCTGACCAGCAACACGCTCTCACCCTGCAGATAACGATCCAGCGCCAGCGCCGCCAGGGTGTAGCTCTTGCCGGTACCGGGCGGGCCGGAAATCTGGCTCAGCGGGTGGCGCGCGGCATTGGCCAGCGCCTGGCACTGGGCAGCGCTGAGCTGCGCCGGCAGGCGCTGCGGCCTGCTGGTCGAGCCTGCCGTTTGCGCAGCAGGTGTTTCACCCAGTAGTTGCAACAAGGCGGGCGACAGCCGCTCGGCGTCCTGCAGCAGTTGCAACTCATGGGCGATGCCACGGCTACCGCTGCCGCGCGGCACCAGCGCGACGAAGGCGCCGGCCTGCAGCGACAAACTGCGACGCCGCAGGGCCTTGGCCAACACCTCATCGCTTACCAACTGCGGGAAACCAGCGGCCTCGCTGACCTCACGCACCTGTGTATTGCGCGCCACCCAGGCGAGCAACTGGCCCAGCGAGGCCGCATCCAGTGTGCCTGTCGGCAGTGGCAGTCCATCGAGGCTAGCGTTGCCGCTTTCATCGAACAGACGGCGCAGCAGACGCCAGTTGCCATGCACCTGCTGCGGGTCGATGGCGAGCAAGTGGCTCTGCCCATCCGTCGTCGGCTGCAGGCTCGCCTCGTAATAGAACAGCGGGCCGCAGATCGTCTGCGAACCACCGCTCTCCAGTTGCAGCCGTCCACAGATCGGCAGCACGCCGTAGACCAGTTGCAGCTCACGCTGATACAGCGCCTGCGCCTCGGCCAGGCCATGACCCAGCTCGGCCGACAACGGCAACAGCGGCACACCGCCACTGGCCAGCTCCTCGCGCCCCTCGAGCCAGGCCCAGCGGTTGGCAGGCAACTTGCCGAGGTTGTCCAGGTCCAGGTCGCGACTATCGGCCAGGTAGCAACTGCGATAGAAACCCAGCAGCTGGTGAGCGTGAGGATGGTTCATCAGTTACCTGCGTAACGGGCCCAGAGCGCTTCGAATTCACGACTGTAGGCTGCCACCAGTTGCGGGTGATCGATCACCAGCAGGTTTTCCTCGTTGCTGGTGGTGGCGCTGCGCGTCCAGTTGAAGCTGCCGTTGAGCAGCAGACGACCGTCGAACAGAGCGAACTTGTGGTGCATGTGAAAGGGCCCGGCATCGATGCGCAGGGGCACACCCTTGTCACGCAGCCACTGGATGTCGCTGCCGACATCGAACTGCTTTTCGTTGTCGCTGATCACTCGCACGGCGATACCGCGCTCATGACAGGCGAGCACCTCTTCGCTGAGCTGATCGTCGGAGATGGTGTAGACGCAGATTTCCACACTCTTGCGTGCCTGGCGGCACAGCTCGCGGATCTTGCGCCGGCAGCTCTCGCCCGGACTGAAGTGAGCGCTGGCATGTTCCACGCGCGGCGCGCTGCTAACACTGTCGAGGGTCTTGATCACCTGCTCCAGCCATTTCAGCGCCGGCTCGACGTTCTCCGGTGCACGCATCAGTTCACGAGCGAGCGCAAAAGCGCGGTTGCGCATGAAACGCACCTGATCGACGCTCAGTTCGCTGCCCAGTTGACGCAGTTCGTCGCGCTCCTCATTGCTCAGGCGCAGGTCGGCCAGGCTGTCGCGCAGTTGCTGATCGAGGCGATTGAAGTCCATGCAAAATCCCTTTTATCGATGATTACGACGGCTTAATGCAGCGTAGAGAACACCGCAAAAAGCCCCCGCCAGGTGGTATTCGAAGGAAACACCGGCACGCGGCAGCAGCCCGAAGAACCAGCCGCCGTAGAGGAAGAACACCAGCACGGCCAACAGCAGATCGAGCAAGCTGCGCTCGAACCAGGCGCGTGCCAGGAGCAGTCCCCAGAAGCCGAACAGCCAGCCACTGGCGCCGACATGCAGGCCGATACGACCGAACAACCAGACCAGCACGCCACTGCCTATGATGATAAAGGCGCTGGCGAAGAAGAAATCGCGGCGCGAGCGCAGCAGCACCAGGCTGCCGAGCACCAGCAGACCGCTGAGGTTGCTCAGTAGATGCGCCCAGCTGCCATGCAACCAGGGCGCGAGGAGAATGCCGGGCAGCGCCTCGATATGCCGAGGCAACAGTCCCCAGACATTCAGGGCGCCCCCGAGGGCGCCATTGACCAGTTGCACCAGCAGCATCGCGCCGCTGATCAACAACAGCGGACGCAGCTCGATCAGCCAGCCTCGCCTCACGGCGCCTCGTTATCCGAGGCGTCGCTGCGCTGCTCCTGGCCTAGCAGCGTGCCAAGGTCACGCAGTTGGGTGGAGATTTCCAGCATACGGTTGTGGGTGCGCAAATCGATGTCGATCTTCTTGTCCATCGCCTTGATCAGCGGCAGAAAGCTGTTTTCCAGGCTATCGGCCAGGTTCTCGAGCAATTTTTGCGTGCCCGGTTGCGGCGGCGCGATCACCTCCACCTGCGGGCGCAGTTTGCCGAGGCTATCCAGCCCGGCCAGCAATTGCTCCCAGGGGATACCCGGCGCTTCGCGGGCCGACGTCTTGCCCGCCCCCAGACCGCGCACGCTCTCGACCAGGTCGTGTAGCTGCGCCACCACGCGTCCTCCAACGTCCGTATCGCTGCCGCCCATGGCCTTGTTACGCAGGAAGTCACGCTTGATCTGCGTCCAGCGCTCAGCCTGCTCCGGCGTCATGTTGCCACGCAGCTCGGCGAGCTTGAGCAGGTTCTCTTCGGCGCCGGTGGTGAGCAGCTGCGACTCGCCCTGGTAGTGGTCGGCGATCAGTTGCAGCAACTCGGTATCGTTCATCACCGGGCTGATCTTCTCGGCCATCTTGTTCATGTTGCGGTAGCTGCCCTGCAACTTGAACGGCGGCTCGGTGCGGTAACTGTCGGCCTGTGCGGCGCTGACGATGTACTGCTGGTTGACCCGACCAACCACGTCGCGAATCTGCATCAGGCGCTGCAGGGTCGAGGTGATCTCGTTGATCTCGGCGGCGCTGTAGGTGTGGCTCAGCTCGTTGGCCGAGAACGGCTTGCCCTCGGCCTTGGCGACGAAGCGATAGACATCGGCCATGTCACGGGTAGCCAGCGGCGCCAGCACCGGGTTGGAAGTCAGCCCGTTCTCGATGTAGGACAGCGCAAAGGCTTCCTGCATGCCGCCCAGGGTGTCGCCGAGGTTGTAGATGTCGGCGCGGTTGGCGAGCATGTCGGGGATCTTGAACACATCGCCGGACTCGGTGTACGGGTTGCCGCTCATCACCACGCAGAACTTCTTGCCGCGCATGTCGTAGGTCTTGGTCTTGCCCTTCCACACGCCTTCGATACGGCGGGTGCCGTCGCACAGCGAGATGAATTTCTGCAGGAATTCCGGGTGGGTGTGCTGGATGTCGTCGACATAGAGCATCACATTGTTGCCCATCTCCAGCGCCAGGTTGAGCTTTTCCAGCTCCTGGCGCGAAGTGGCATCTGGCGCCTGCGCCGGGTCGATGGAGCGCACCTCGTGGCCAAGCGCCGGGCCGTTGATCTTCATGAAGATCAACCCCAGACGATGCGCCACGTACTCCATCAGCGTGGTCTTGCCGTAGCCGGGCGGCGAGATGAGCATCAGCAGGCCCATCAGGTCGGTGCGCTTGTTCTCGCCAGCGGTCCCCATCTGTTTGGCCAGGTTGTCGCCGATAAAGCCCAGGTATACGTCGTTGATCAGCTTGTTGCGCACGAACGACGACAGCGGCCGCGGCTTGAACTCGCTCAGGCGCAGGGCCTGACGCTCGCGGTTGATCACTTCCTGGCGCAGCGCCTGGTAACGCTGCAATTGCGGCACGAAGTGGCCACGGTGCTGCTCGAGGCGGGCGAAGTAGTCGTCGATGGCCAGCATCAGGGCGCCATCCTGCAAACGCGGATGATCGCCGAGCAGTCCACTGACAGTGAAGCGCAGGTCGACCTCGGTGAAGCGCCGCGGGAACTCGTCGTCCAGCAGGCTGATGGCCACGGCTTCGGGAATGTATTCGGCCAGCTCGGCCAGCGCTTCATCCTGCGCACACAGGCCATCGATCCAGGTCTGCGCCAGCGACCAGCGCTGCACCGGGCGGCCACGCAGGTTGTTCAGCGCCTCGCGGTAGTCGTCCCAGACATGGCTGGCTTGCATGCGCTGCTGCAGGCTATCGAGCAGTTGCCGGGCGTACTTGCTGAAGGTGAACTCGATGGACTTGGCCGCCAGCTCCTCGACCAGGTAGGCGGCAGCTGCCTGGCGCTGCGCGCTGTCCACGGCCAACGGGTGCTGAGCGAGGAAGCGTTGCATCGCTGCCGCGATCTCCTCCTGCAAGCGCAGTACGCCATCCTCACTGCCGAACATCTGCCGCAGGTGCAGGCTGCTGCGTGCGCGCTCGGGCCATAGTTCGGCCTCGATGTCCTGCCCCCAGCGGTTCCAGAACAGCGCGGCGAAACCCCGCGCTGCCGGCGCGTAGCGCAGCAGTCCGGCGCTTTCGCGCAGTGGCAGCAGCTGGATCAGGATCAGCGCGGCATCGTGGTCGTGGATGCCTTTCTCGTAGGCGTCCTTGTAACGTGGCGCGGCGAAGTCGCGGATCAGCCGGGTCAGGTCGTCCGGCTGCGCCAGGTGAGTCTTGAGCAAGTCCAGGGTCAGGCCTTCACGCCCGCCCAGAGCCGCGTCCAGCACCAGCCCCGCCAGGTATTCAGCGCGGTACAGCGCGGAGGACTCGGACTCCAGCGAGACCTGCCAGTAATCGCGCAGGCCTTCCAGCGTCTCGTCGCGCAGCGGTTCTAAGAAATCGGTACCGGTGAGGTGCAGATACAGTGCATCGCCGCGCGGCATCAGGGTCAGGTCGAGTTCCTGAGTGTTGACGCTGAAGCGGTGACGCGGGCCGAGCTTGATGACGTTGCCGCCCTCTTCGAACAACTCGCTCTTGTCGCGCAGGGCACGTACCGCCTGGTCGCGTGCGGCCTTCAGACGCGCTTCGACATCGTCAGCCTTGACGCTGTCCTTGAGCTCACGCAGGCGCTCGGCCATCTCGCGCAGCTTGAGAATCAGCGGGTCGGCGGCAAAGAAGGCGTTGAGCTCGTCCATCTGGGTCAGGCGTGCGGTGCGCCGGACGAGGCTGTCGAGGATACGCTGGGCGGCATCGAGCACGCCCTGGGCGCGGCGCTGACGCTCGTCGAGCAGGCTCTGCTTGTGTGCCTCGAAGGTTTCCAGCAGTTCTTCGCGCTTGCCGAGGATATCGCTGAGGAACTGCTCCTGATCACCGAACTGGCTTTCCAGCTCTTCCAGTTGCACCAGCAGACGCGACAGCTGTTCGTCGCACTTCTCCGGGTCCTGGGCCAGCGCCAGGGCGTTGGTGATGCCCTGGCCGAACAGTTTGAACTGGGCGCCGAACTGCGCCACCGTCTCGGCCGAGCCCAGTCCCTTGCGCCGTTGCTCGGCACGCGCCTTGGCCTGGTTGAGCCGGGCGTAGACCTCGGAAATCGATTCGACGATGGCGGTACGCTGGGTAGCGTCATCGATCTTCAGCGACGCCATCAGGCTCGACAGCATGTCGAGGTTGCCGGCCATCTCCTGCATCTCGACCAGTGGTTCATTGAGCTGGGTGACGGTATCGGCCTTCTGCGCCAGGCCGTCCAGCTCACCGAGGCGCTGCACATAGGGTTGCAGCGCCGCATCGCTGGCGAGGAAGGTCGAAGTAGCGCCGGCCACGCGCTCCTGCGCTTCGAGCAGTTCGGTTTCCATGGCATCGATACGCGCCACGTCGATATAGCGGTAATCGCGGATGGTCAGCAACTGGCCGCGCTGCGCGGTGATGGTATTGAGCGCCTCGACGAAATGCTGCACCTCGTCCCAGCTGTCGACCAGCAGGCCGGAGAGCAGGCTCTTCTGCCGCGACTCGGCCTCGGCCATGGCCCGACTGGACTGCTGGCGAATGCTCTCGACCTTCTCGAACTCATCCAATACCAGCTCGGAAGTAGAAGCCACTTCGCGCAGTAGCGGCGCCAGCTCGGCGCACTGGGCGTCGCCCAGCCAATGGTAGATATCGAACAGCCGGCGAGTGTTCTGGCACAGCTGGGTGTAACGCGCCACCGACACTTCGCGGCTGTCGATCTCGCGACTGAGGTTGAGCAGATCGGACACACCACGCACCAGTTCGGCATTGCCGATGCGCCCGAAGAAACCGCTGCGCGCCGGCTGGCGAGCGGCGTAGTCCTCGCTCTCGAACGGCGTCTGCCAGATCTGCATCGGATGGATGCGGGTCGGCTCGCTGCCCTCGGCGGAGAAGATCACCATGCGCCCGTCTTCCAGGCGTGCGTAGCCGTGGCCGAAGATCGGGTTGTGCAGCTGGCGATTGATCATGTTGTAGGTGAACAGCGCCGCGCGACCTTCTTCCGGGTGATAGAAGATGTACTGCACGTCTTCGCCGTTGGGCGAGCGCACCGAGCGCTTGAAGCGCATGCCGACCATCGACTGCTCGAAGGTCTTGTGCTCGCCGTTCTGCAGGTAATAACCACCGGGGAAGATGATGCCGTGGTCTTCCGGCAACTGCACGCAGGCCAGGCCGATGGCGTCGATGCGCTCGACCTGATTGGTCAGGCTGTTGAATACCAGGTAGCGCCACTGTTCCTCGCGGTACGGCAGGATCTTCAGCAGGATCAGGCTGCCCAGGCGGGCGTATTCGATCTGCGCGTCATCCAGCGACTGGGTCTTGTCGACCACGGCTTCGCGGTAGATACCCTGGCCGTCCTGGGTATTGTTCTCGACCTTGATGGTCAGATCGCCGCCGACGGTCTCGACGAATACGCTGTCGAGGATGTTCACGTGCGGATGGCGGCCCATGACCACCATCTCGCGGGTGGTCTTCTGCCACTCGAAATCGAACGGCGCCGGCAACGCAATATCGCGCTCGCCGCGGTTGTCGATATAGCGGACGTCCTTGCCGTCGGTGGAGATCGACCAGCGGAACACGCGGATGTCGGTGATTCGCTCACCGATCTGGAAACTCGCCAGCAGCTTGCCGTCACGGATGGCCAGCTGCAGCAGACGGGTGTTCTTGTAGTAGGTGTACAGCTCGTTGAAATCGGCGACGAAACTGGCCTGAGCCAGGAAGCTGCCCTCCAGCGGCACCGATTCGGCATCGAAGCCGTCAGGGGTTTCCACCAGGCGGTAGAGGGAGAACACGTCGGCGACGCTGGTTTCCTTCTTCAGCCCCAGGAACACGTTGTAGCCGAACAGCAGGCATTCACCGACCTGGACGATATCGCGGGCGATGCAGTTGTTCTCGGTGCGGATACGCACCCGACCGATAGCCTCCATGGCGCTGCTGCCGAACTCGGCCAGACGCTGACCATTGAGCGTCTCGGTCAAACTGCGCAGGCGCTGACCCTGCTCCTGCAGGCGCCGCTGCAGCACCTCGTAGGCACCGCCTTCGGCGACAGCCTTGTCCAATACGTCCTGTGTTTGTGCGTCCGACATCGTGTTCTTCCTGGATATTCGGCATCGAGCACCCTCGCCCGATCAGCAGGGCAAGGGTCTGGAAAATGCGTGGGAGGTTCGCGGCTAAAGCCCCTCCCACAAGGCTCGGCATGCTGTGGCCGGTAGGGTGGACAACGCTCTTTTTGTCCGCCGCTCGTGTCGCCAGTGGTGGGCTGAAGCCCACCCTACAGGCAACGCGCTCAGGCCTGATCAGGCCCTGCGCTTGGCGCGGCCACCGGCGCTGCCTTGCCGGCCAGCAAGCGCGACAGCACGTCCTGCACCACCGGGCTCTTGCCCACCACACCTTCGATGGCCTTGCCCACCGACAACGACTTGGCGAACGAGTTGAAGAAGTCGCCTTCGCCGCCGACGATCTCGATCTTCGCCTTGGCCAGCGCGGTAGCCAGCACCTCGGCCTGATCCTTGGCGATGTCCTTGTTCGCAGCGATGGCGGCCATGGCCTCCTCGAAGCTCTTCTCCAGTTGCATGCGGAACTCTTCGTGCTGGCGGGCGTTGTCGCTGAGCGAATCCAGCGCGCCGAACTTCTTGCCCAGACCTTCCGCTTCGGCGTTCAGACGCTCCAGCAGTACCTGCGCTTCGGCCATACCCAGATCCTGGGTCGCCTTGGCCTTGGCGGTGCCGAGCTGCTCTTCGCCGCGCGCCTGGGCGCCGAGTTTCTCTTCCAGCACCTTGGCGTCGGCCAGGCCGTCTTTTTCCTTGGCAGCTGCTTGCGCTTCGGTGACACGCGCCTGCGCCAGCCCCTTCTCCTGCTCGCCCTTGGCTTCGGCGATCAGGCGCTCAGCCTGCACGCGAGCCTCAGCCAGACCTTCCTTCTCCTTGGCCGCGGCGGTGACTTCACGCACACGCGCATCGGCCAGGCCAGGTGCGGCGCGCTCGGCTTCGATACCTTCGGCCAGTTTCTTCTTGGCTTCGGCGCTCTTGGCGGCTGCTTCCAGTTCGGCCTGGGCCAGGTTGTTGATTTCCACCGCCTTGTGCTTGGAACGGGTTTCGTCGGCTTCGGCCTGCTTGACCTGGCGCACCAGTTCCTGCTCGGCTTCGGCCTGGGCGTTGAGCACGGTGACCTGCTTCAGGCGCTCGGCCTCGGACACTTCACGCACTTCCTTGATGCGCTCTTCTTCCTGAGCCACGGTCTTCTCGACCGCGACACGCTCGCGCACCACGGCGGCGATGTTCTTGCGCTCTTCTTCCAGCGCCTTTTCCTTCTCGATGCGCTGCAACTCGACCTCGCGCTCGCGGGAGACCACTTCCAGGTCCTTGGCGCGAGTAACCTTTTCCACCTCGATGACCACGGCACGCTGGCGGTTCTGCTGGGCCACTTCCACTTCGCGCTGGTGGTTCTCGGCGCGAATGTCCAGCTCCTGCTGGGTCTGGATGCGGGCCTGCTCGGCCTTCAGGCGCTCTTCCTCACGCACCTTGAGGGTTTCTGCTTCCTCACGGGCACGGATGGTCTCGATCTCGCGCTTCTGCCGCGCTTCGGCATCGGCCTGCTGACGCTCCAGCGACAGGGTCGCTTCGCGGGTTTCGACGTTCTTCTTCTTGATCGCCAGCTCTTCGTTGCGCTCCAGTTCGTTGGTGATGACGTTCTGCGCAGCGGTCAGCTCAGTGATCTTGCGGATACCTTCGGCATCGAGAATGTTGCTCGGATCCAGCGAGTGCTTGGCCGTCTGCTCCAGGTAATCGATAGCCACGTCTTCGAGCACGTAACCGTTCAGATCGTTGCCAATCACTTCGACGATGCGATCACGGAAGTCCTGGCGATTTTCGAACAGCTGGACGAAATCGAACTGCTTGCCGACGGTCTTCAGCGCTTCGGAGAACTTGGCGTTGAACAGTTCGTTGACCGCCGCACGGTCGGAAGCACGCTCCACGCCGATGGCCTTGGCCACCTTGAGCACGTCTTCCTGGGTTTCGTTGACGCGCAGGTAGAAGGCTACGGTGATGTCGGCGCGCATGTTGTCGCGGCAGATCAGGCCATCCTTCGCGCGGCGATCGACTTCCAGGGTGATCAGGGAGATCTTCATGAACTCCTTGAGGTGGATCACCGGGTACACCAAGGAGCCGGTGAAGTGCACCTTGGGCGTCGAGCTCATGTCGTTGACGATCAGCGCGGTGCCCTGCGGAACCTTGATGTAAAAGGCCTTGAACAAGGCGATCAGGGCAATGATGAAGAGGACGACCAGCCCTGCCCCGACGATGAAGGGAATGACGTTTTCCATTACAGCTCTACTCCTTTGCTAGTTGTGCAGGCAGGTTAGGCAACGCCCCACTCTGCCAGCCCTCTGTTACGTACGAATGGTCGGCTAGACGCCGCGAAACTCTTCTTCGGTGATGATGCGATAGGCGTGTTCGGCCGCCAGGTACTCGAGCAGCACGACGCGGTCGCCGCGCTTGAAACCCTGTGCCTCGTCGGCACGTACCCGCAGGATCAAACCAGCACCGCCATCCTCCAGCACCGCCTCACCATGAGTGGCAGTAACACGGCCGCTGCGCACCACGGCCACCTGGCCCAATACCGATTTGCTGCTGACCGCCTCGATTTTGTGAAACAGCGGCCGTAGCGGCCGGCAGATTGCCGCGCACAGGGGGGCAGCCAGCACCAAGGCGCCAGCGATGATCACCAGCCCTAGCGGATAACGCAGGATGCCCAACGGCAGGTGCCGCAGCAGCCATAGCTCGATGAAGTAGCAGGCGAACCAGGCAAAGAAGAACAGCAGCGTCAGCACCAGAGTGACCGGCACACCGTCGAGCTTGAGCTTGTAGAGCAGGCCGGCGAGGCCTTCGGTCTGGCCGCTGCCTTCCATCATCGAATCGGCCTCGACGTCGAGCAAATCGACCTCGAGCAGACCGGCGGCGACGACCAACCAGTAGATGACCGCCACGCACAGCAGGAAGCTGTAGATGGCGGTGGGGAATGACAGAGATGTCTGCAGGAAGAGTTCCATGGCTTTCCTTTTCCCGAATCCATACGGCAGGTGCGATGGTTCGCACCTGCCGGTTCATGCGCCTCTGATCAGGCCTTGGACTTGTCCTTCAGCCTGGCCAGCACGCTGTCGGCGCTGGCGTTGTCGGCCTTGATGCCGGCAGCACGCAGTTTGGCTTCCAGCGAATCGTCCGGCGCGCTGGTGGCAGCCAGTTCAGCCGAAGCCTCCATCTTCGCCGCACGCTCGGCCTGCTTCTGCTTGATGCGCTCGAGCGACTCGACCGCCGTCTGCAGCTTGGCTTGCGAGCCGCCGTAGCGCTGGGCCACAGCCATTTGCGCCTTCTGCACGCTTTCGGTGGCCTTGACCGTATCCACCTGCTGCTTGAGGCGCTTGATGTTGCCTTCAGCCTGGGTCACGGCCTTGCGCAGCTGGGCTACACTGGCGGCGAAGCCTTCAGCCTGCTCACGCTCACTGGCCTGTTCGATTTCCAGGTTGGCGATCTTCTCGGCGACTTCCTTGGCCAGGGTCTCGTTGCCCGCGTCCAGTGCCTTCAGCGCGTACTGTTCGTACTCGGCGATGCTCGCCGCGCTCTTGTTTACCTTGTCGCTGGCCAGCTTCTGCTTGGCCATGATCTCGGCCAGCGCTTCCTTGGACTTGCGCAGCTCGACATCGGCGTCACGGATTTCCTGATCGAGGATACGCAGGGCCTGACTATCGACCACCGCCTCACCCACTTCATTGGCGCCGCCACGCAGCGCCGTCAGCAATTTGCTCCAGACATTCATCGTCTTATCTCCTCTCAGGCGCTGGTCTTGAGGAAGCCTTCATAGGCTTCGGTGGCCTTGATCACGTTGTCCGCCAGCAACTCGATTTCGAACACCACATCGGACAAGGTCGAGGACGAGCTCAACGCACCGAACATGGTGTAGCAATCGCGCCCGTCGACCATTTTCTCCAGGCCGATGGACGACAGCGGGAACAGCTTGTGGGTACGCAGTACTTCTTCGTTGAAGGTCACCGAATCCTTGACGTCCGCCGCCGGCCAGAGCAGCGCCTCGACGATGATCTGCTCACCGAATACAGCGATGAACAACGGCAGGTCGCCGTACTCACGCATGGTGATGTGCAGGCTGGCATCGGCACCTTGAATCAGCTCGATACTGGCCTGAGCGCTTTGGAACAGTTCCGTTGCCGCCAGCGCTTCATGCAGCGCCTGGGCGGTCCAAACTTGAGGCATGCTCATACCCTCCTCCTTCTCCATCGAAGCCAGCAGTGACTGTGGCTGGCGCAGTTTGCGCTCGAACGCGACCAACAACGGCGCATGCTCGGGCAATATCCAGACTTCCTTCTTGATCAACCCCTGCTCACGCAGACGCTGACGATAAAGACGCTGGTAATGGGCTGATGATTTGTTGTCCATGAGACGCAGACTAGACTCTTACATGTGAACATGTAAAGAACTCACATGTGATAAATGTGATGCCGTTCGTCAGACGAGCGCGCAGGCGTCATCCTCGGCGCAAGGCAACCGAAAAGCGGACTGGAATGGGAAGAAGAGAGGCAGGCACCTGGGCTCATCCATGATTCGGCTAAAACGCATCCATTCGCGAAGTGTCGAATTAAACCTCAGGTACCTTCGTTGCGCACGCAAAAAAGCGCTAACCGGGTCTCAGTTATGACCGCCAACCCGAGAGACAGACAGTGCCATGAATGAACTCCCACCCGCAGTACGCCAGCTCGTGCATGCAGGCCAACGTCAGGCCGCCATCGACCTGCTGAGCGAATACCTGGCCAACGATCAGCAGGAAGCCGAACGTCGCATCGATCAATACCTGGAAGACGATCCACCCGTGCATCTGCGCGGCGCCGGCGTCGTGCGAGCCAGCCGTCTGAACGCACTGATCTGGCTGATCCTGATCATTCTGATGGCGCTGCTGGCACTGATTTTCGCCCTTTGAGCCAGCCACAAACGAAACCGGCGCCACAAGGGCGCCGGTTTCATCGAAGCAGAACACCTCAGAGCGGTTTGCCGCGATTACCGTGAGCCGCGACGAACTGCTGCACGGTCTTCAGGTCGTTAGCCAGCACCGTGCAGCGCTCCTCGCGCTGGAACAGATCGGTCAGGTGCGCCGGCAACGCCGGAACAGCGTCGATACCGGCCTTTTCCACCGCCTCGGGGAATTTGACCGGATGCGCGGTACCCAGCACCACCATCGGCGTCGCCAGGCTGCGACGGCACTCACGTGCGGCGCGCACACCGATGGCGGTGTGAGGATCGAGCAGCTCGCCGCATTCCTTGTAAACCTCGGTGATGGTTTCGCAGGTCTGCTCGTCATCCACCGCCAGCGAATCGAACAGCTTGCGCGCTTCGGTCCAGCGATCTTCGTCGACACTGAAACCGCCGCCCTGCTTGAAGCTGTCCATCAGGCTGGCGATGGCGGCACCATTACGGCCGTGCAGGTCGAACAGCAGGCGCTCGAAGTTGGACGAGACCATGATGTCCATCGACGGCGACAAGGTCGCGTGCAGGGTTTCCTTGACGTACTGATTACCGCTCATGAAGCGGTGCAGGATGTCGTTGCGGTTGGTGGCGACGATCAGCTGACTGACCGGCAGGCCCATGTTGCGCGCCAGGTAGCCAGCGAAGATGTCGCCGAAGTTGCCGGTCGGCACCGAGAAGGCGATGGAGCGCGCCGGGCCGCCGAGCTGCAGCGCCGCATGGAAGTAGTAAACGATCTGGGCCATGATCCGCGCCCAGTTGATCGAGTTGACCGCTACCAGGCGCGTGCCCTTGAGGAAGCCCTGATCAGCGAAGCTGGCCTTGACCATCTCCTGGCAGTCGTCGAAGTTGCCTTCGATGGCGATGTTGTGGATGTTCTCACCCAAAATGGTGGTCATCTGCCGGCGCTGCACCTCGGACACACGGTTGTGCGGGTGCATGATGAAGATGTCGACGTTGTCGCAGGCCTTGCAGCCTTCGATGGCCGCCGAGCCGGTGTCGCCGGAAGTAGCGCCCATGATCACCACGCGCTCGCCGCGCTTGGCCAATACGTGATCGAGCAGGCGGCCGAGCAGTTGCAGGGCGAAATCCTTGAACGCCAGGGTCGGACCATGGAACAGCTCCAGCACCCACTCGTTACCGTTGAGCTGGCGCAGCGGCGCGACGGCGTTGTGCTCGAATACACCGTAGGTTTCTTCGAGGATCTTCTTGAAATCGGCATCGGCGATGGAGCCGGCAACGAACGGGCGCATAACTCGGAAGGCCAGTTCGTGGTACGGCAGACCAGCCCAGGAAGCGATTTCCTCAACGGTGAAACGCGGCAGATTCTCCGGCACGTAGAGGCCGCCATCACTGGCCAGGCCAGCCAGCAGCACGTCTTCGAAATTCAGGGCCGGCGCCTGGCCGCGGGTACTGATATAGCGCATGGGATAAACCTTCGTTCGGCTGCATCCGCAGGCCTGCGCCTGCGGATGGACACGGGATTAGTTGAGCTGTTCGACGCGCAGACGCATGACCGGCGAGGTCACGCCATCCAGCGCTTCCATGGCGGCGATGGCCTCGATGATACGCGCCTCGACCACGCGGTGGGTCACGAGGATCATCGGCACCAGGCCGTCCTGCTCTTCGACCTCCTTCTGCATGATCGACTCGATGTTGATACCGCGCTCCGACAGGATGCTCGCCACCTGAGCCAGCACGCCCGGATGATCCTTGGCCTGGATGCGCAGGTAGTAGGCGCTCTCGCACTCGGCAATAGGCAGGATCGGGTGATCGGACAGCGAGTCCGGCTGGAACGCCAGGTGCGGCACACGATTGGTCGGATCGGTGGTCAACGCACGCACCACGTCCACCAGATCGGCCACCACTGCCGAAGCAGTCGGCTCCATGCCAGCACCAGCACCGTAGTACAGGGTGCTGCCAACCGCATCGCCATTGACCATTACCGCGTTCATCACGCCGTTGACGTTGGCGATCAAGCGGTCGGCCGGAATCAGCGTCGGGTGCACGCGCAGCTCGATGCCGACCTCGGTGCGACGAGCGACGCCCAGGTGCTTGATGCGATAGCCCAACGCCTCGGCATAATTCACGTCAGCCGTGGTCAGCTTGGTGATGCCTTCGGTGTAGGCCTTGTCGAACTGCAGCGGGATGCCAAAGGCGATGGAAGCCAGGATGGTCAGCTTGTGCGCGGCATCGATACCTTCGACGTCGAAGGTCGGATCGGCTTCGGCATAACCCAGCGCCTGCGCTTCCTTGAGCACGTCCTCGAAGGCACGGCCCTTCTCACGCATCTCGGTGAGGATGAAGTTGCCGGTACCGTTGATGATGCCGGCCAGCCAGTTGATGCGGTTGGCCGACAGGCCTTCGCGGATCGCCTTGATCACCGGAATACCGCCAGCCACGGCAGCTTCGAAGGCGACGATAACGCCCTTCTCACGTGCCTTGGCGAAGATCTCGTTACCGTGCACCGCGATCAGCGCCTTGTTGGCGGTGACCACGTGTTTGCCATTCTCGATGGCCTTGAGCACCAGCTCCTTGGCCAGGGTGTAGCCGCCGATCAGCTCGATGACGATATCGATCTCGGGGTTGTTGACCAGCTCGAACACATCGCTGGTCATGGTAATGCCGGTGGTGTCGTACTGAGGCTTGGGCGAGCGAATGGCGATCTGGGCAATCTCGATGCCGCGACCGGCGCGCCGAGTAATCTCCTCGGCATTGCGCTTGAGTACATTCAACGTACCGCCACCGACGGTGCCCAACCCACAGATGCCTACTTTGACCGGCTTCACACTCAATTCCCCATCAGCACTGCACGAAACGGCCGGAGCATGCCCCGGCCGAAGATAAAGAGCCGCACCTTACGAAGCGGCTGTTTGTTAGTCAATCCGCACTCAGTCGTTTGACTCCAAAGCTATTTTGGCCAATTGCGGCGCCGGCTGGTAACCCGGAATCATCTTGCCGTTGGCCAGGACGATGGCCGGCGTGCCGTTGACCCCAATCATCTGACCAAGCTGATATTGCTTGGCCACTGGGTTATCGCAAGTAGCATCAGCAACGCTCTGGCGAGTCTTGGCGCGATTCATCGCATCCTGCTGATCCTTGGCGCACCAGACGCTGACCAGCTCCTTGGCCGCCGGGCTGTTCAGGCCCTGGCGCGGGAAAGCCACATAACGCACTTCGACGCCCAGGCGATTGAGCTCCGGCACCTCGCTGTGCAGCTTCTGGCAGTAACCGCAGTCGGTATCGGTGAAGACGGTGATATGGGTCTTCGGCGCCTTGGGCGCAAACACCACCATCTCCTTGGCCGGAATGGCGTTGATCTGCTGTGCCACCGCACGGCTTTCTTCGATCTCGGTCAGGTTCACAGCCTTGCCGTCCTTGACCTGGAACAGATAGCCCTGGATCAGGAACTGACCATCGGCACTGGTGTAGAGCTGACGCCCTCCCTCCAGTTGAACCTGATAGATACCGGTCATCGGGCTCTCGGCAATGGCCTCGATAGGCAGGTTGGCGTCGAGCGATTTGAGCGACTGACGAATGACCTGATCGGGGTCGGCAGCCAGAGCGACGCTACTGCCCAGCGCGAGCGCCAGAGCAAGGGAAATACGGGTCAGGGACATGAACACTCCTGTCGAAAGACGGACCGGTGAAAATCGCCACAGCCTACCACAGATGGCGCCCCAGGCAGCTGATCAGGTGCACACAGCGCACCGACCTGCCGGCGAAACACTCAATATCCGCGACGAGCGCCAGAGCAAACATCGACCCGCGCCGCGCTTATGCCAATAAGCGCAAGGTGGTATAGCTAAATTTTCCATACACTTATCTTGCACGCAAATGTTTTGCGCAATATAGTTCGCCCCATGGAAACGGTTAGCGCACAAAATGTTAGCAAGCCAATCCATCCCTAATTCACCGACAAGGATCAATGCCATGACTATCGAAAACGTTCTCTACCGTGCAACCGCTGAAGCCTTTGGTGGCCGTGAAGGCCGCGCTGTGTCCTCCGACGGCATCCTCGACATCGCCCTGACCACCCCTAAAGAACTCGGCGGCGCCGGCGGTAACGGCACCAACCCGGAGCAACTGTTCGCTGCCGGCTATTCCGCCTGCTTCCTCGGCGCCCTGAAATTCGTCGCCGCCCGCGACAAGCTGAGCATCCCGGCTGACACCTTCATCGAAGGCACCGTCGGCATCGGCGCCATCCCCACCGGCTTCGGCATCGAAGTGGAACT
>NZ_NIQU01000007.1 GCF_002741105.1 Pseudomonas sediminis
ACCCTGTCGACCGGCGCGCATTCTACACGCCAGATCCAGTTTTGCAAGCCCTTCATTCAACTTAACTTATTGATTAACAAGAAGTTTTTGAAGCGCTTCATCGCTGAAGTGGCGCGCATTCTACATCCAGCAGAATGCGCGTCAAGCTTATTTTGCAGTTTTATTACTCAGCCTTGAGGGTGATACGAGCAAAGGCCTTCTTGCCGGCCTGACAGACATGAGCAGAACCCAGCTTGAACAGGAAGGTGCGATCAACCACTTCACCATCGACGCGGACGCCCCCCGAGCCCAACAGGTCGCGGGCAACCGCAGCATTTTTCACCAGGCCTGCCTTATTAAGGACGGACGAGATCGGCATATCTTCAGCCGATACCAGTTCGACCTCGGGCAGATCTTCCGGCAGCTCGCCATCCTTCATACGGTTGCCAGCGGAACGGTGAGCATTGGCCGCAGCCTCTTCACCATGAAAGCGCGCCACAAGTTCTTCGGCCAGCTTGATCTTGATATCACGCGGGTTCGCGCCCTGCTCGACATCACGCTTGAACTGCTCGATCTCCTCCATGGAGCGGAAGCTGAGCAGCTCGAAGTATCGCCACATCAGCGCATCAGGCATGGACACGAGTTTGTTGTACATCACACCCGGCGCTTCCTGGATGCCCACGTAGTTGCCCAGAGACTTGGACATCTTCTTCACGCCATCGAGACCTTCCAGCAACGGCATGGTGACGATGCACTGCGACGCTTGCCCATAGGCTCTCTGCAACTCGCGCCCCATCAGCAGATTGAACTTCTGATCGGTGCCGCCCAGTTCGACATCGGCCTTCAGCGCTACGGAGTCATAGCCCTGCACCAGCGGATAGAGAAACTCGTGAATAGCGATCGGCTGGTTGCTGCTATAGCGCTTGTCGAAGTCATCACGCTCCAGCATGCGCGCCACGGTGTACTGCGACGTCAGACGAATGAAATCAGCAGGCCCCATCTGATCCATCCAAGTGGAGTTGAAGGCCACCTCGGTCTTGGCCGGGTCGAGAATCTTGAAGACCTGCTGCTTATAGGTCTCGGCATTATCCAGAACCTGCTCACGGGTCAACGGCGGACGAGTAGTGCTCTTACCGCTAGGGTCGCCGATCATTCCGGTGAAATCCCCAATCAGGAAGATCACCTGGTGGCCGAACTCCTGGAACTGACGCAGCTTATTAATAAGGACGGTATGGCCGAGATGCAGATCTGGAGCAGTAGGGTCGAAACCCGCCTTGATCCGCAGCGGCTGACCACGCTTGAGCTTTTCGACCAGCTCAGCCTCAACCAGAACCTCTTCCGCACCGCGCTTGATCAGCGCCAGCTGCTCTTCAACCGACTTCATAAAATGACTCACAATGACCTTGTTCAAAAGGGAACCAACCATACAAGAACGCCGACAAATCACAAGTTTTGCTCAGCGTAAGGCAGACCATGCGCCGATCATCATCTGCAGGGTTGCCTCCCGGCGGTTTTGGTTATATTTTATACAGTTAGTGCATATTCATCATGCTCTTCTTTTAATCTTCATCTTTTCACTTCAAAAGCAGCCCTATGACCTCTACATCTAAAGCGCCGCCACTCTATCCAAAGACCCATATTCTTGCAGCGAGCGGCGTGGCCGCGCTGCTCAGCCTTGCCCTCCTGGTTTTTCCTTCGCGTGAAGTCGAGGCACAGAAAACCTTCATAGACCTGGATCTGGGCAACGATGCCGAGATGGTGCTGCAGGAAAAGGATGACCTCCGAGCGGGACTACCAGTACCAGGCGCCGCCTCGCCATTCGCCGAGATCGAGCAAGGCACCGACACCGCCGAAAACAGCGCACAAGATGCTGACGAAGACCTCCTAGAAACAGCTGACTCCTCTCCTCCCTCCGATCCCAACCACCACAACATCACGGTCAGTAATGGCGATACGCTTTCTACCGTGTTCGCCAAGGTCGGTCTGAGCGCCAACGATCTGCATGAGGCCCTGAACAGTAATAAAGAGGCCAAACAATTCAGCCGCCTTAAAGTGGGCCAGGTGCTGGACTTCGAACTTAACGAAGACGGCAAGCTGAAAAGCCTGCAGAGCAAACTCAGCGACCTGGAAACCATTCGCCTGAGCCGCACCGATAAAGGCTTCGATTTCCAGCGCGATCAGGTCAAGCCTGAGGTGGTCACCGCTTACAGCCGTGGCGTGATCAACAGTTCGCTGTTCCTCTCCGCCAAACGTGCAGGCCTGTCGCATAGCCTGACCATGGACCTGGCCAACGTATTTGGTTACGACATCGACTTCGCCATGGATATTCGCGAAGGGGACGAGTTCGAAGTGATCTACGAAGAGAAGGTGGTCAACGGCAAACGTGTTGGCACCGGCAATATTCTCTCGGCGCGCTTCACCAACCGCGGCAAGACTTACACCGCCGTGCGCTATACCAGCAAGCAAGGCATCACCAGCTACTACAACGCCGATGGCGAGAGCATGCGCAAGGCGTTCATCCGTACGCCGGTGGACTTCGCTCGCATCAGCTCGCGCTTCTCCACTGGGCGAAAGCACCCGATCCTGAACAAGATTCGCGCGCACAAGGGTGTCGACTATGCCGCGCCACGTGGCACGCCGATCAAGGCTGCCGGTGACGGTCGCGTAACACTGGCAGGTCGCAACGGCGGCTACGGCAACACCGTGATCATCCAGCACGGCCAGCGCTACCGCACTCTTTACGCACACATGCAGGGTTTTGCCAAAGGTGTTCGCAACGGTTCGAACGTCAAGCAAGGCCAGATCATCGGTTACATCGGCACCACCGGGCTCTCCACCGGCCCTCACCTGCACTATGAATTCCAGGTCAACGGCGTACACGTAGATCCACTCAGCCAGAAGCTGCCGATGGCCGACCCGATTGCAGCGAGCGAGAAGCAACGCTTCATGCAACTGAGCAAGCCGCTGATGGCGCGCATGGACCAGGAAAAGACCACCATGCTAGCCGCTAACCAGCAGTAAGCCGTGCCCCTCTATATTGGTGTGATGTCCGGCACCAGCCTGGACGGGCTGGACATCGCGCTGATCGATCAGGATCAGCGCCCCAAACTCCTCGCAACGCTCTACCGCCCCATGCCAGAACAACTGCGTAGCGACCTGCTGGCGCTGTGCACCTCGGGCGATGATGAGCTGGCGCGCGCAGCTATCGCAGAACAGCGCTGGGTCGAATTGGCCGCTGCCGCCATCAACGAACTCCTGCAGCAACAGAACCTGACCGCGCAACAGATTCGCGCCATCGGCAGCCATGGCCAGACCGTGCGCCATGAGCCTGCCCGCGGCTTCACCATACAGATCGGCAACCCGGCACTGCTGGCCGAGCTCACCGGGATTTGCGTGGTCGGCGATTTTCGTCGCCGCGATGTGGCAGCAGGCGGACAAGGGGCTCCCTTGGTCCCTGCTTTTCACCACGACCTGTTCGGCAACAGTCAACGTCATGTCGCCGTGCTCAATGTCGGCGGCTTCAGCAACCTCAGCCTGCTTTCACCCGGCCAGGAGGTTCTGGGATTCGACAGCGGCCCTGGTAACGTTCTACTCGATGCCTGGATTCAGTATTGCCAGGGCCTGACCTATGACCGTGACGGCGCCTGGGCATCCAGCGGCAAGGCAGACGCCGAGCTACTGTCGCGCCTATTGAGCGATCCCTTCTTCGCCACCCAGGGGCCGAAGAGTACCGGCCGCGAGCTATTCAACCTCGACTGGCTGCTTGCCCATTTGCATGGATCACCGCGCCTGGCCAACGAAGATGTACAGGCGACCCTGGTAGAACTCACCGCACACAGCATCGTCAGCGCCTTGCGCAACGCGCAAGCTCACACCGATGTCCTGCTGGTGTGTGGCGGCGGCGCTCACAACGCTTGTCTGATGAAGCGCCTGAGCGAGATGCTGCCTGGAACCGAAGTCAGCAGCACCGCAGCTGCAGGTGTTGACCCGGACTGGGTCGAAGCCATGGCCTTCGCCTGGCTGGCGCATTGCGCCCTTGAAGGCATTGCTGGCAATCGCCCGAGCGTGACCGGAGCCAGAGGCCTGCGCGTGCTCGGCGCCATCTACCCCGCCTGAAAACGAAAACGCCGCGCATAGAGCGCGGCGTCTGTCATCAGGCGAAGCATTCAGATCGAGAAGGACGACCCGCAACCACAGGTGGTGGTGGCGTTGGGGTTCTTGATCACGAAGCGCGAACCTTCCAGCCCCTCCTGATAGTCCACCTCGGAGCCCGCCAGATACTGGAAGCTCATGGCATCGACCACCAGGCTTACACCTTCACGCTCGACGATGGTGTCATCCTCGGCTACTTCCTCATCGAAAGTGAAACCGTACTGAAAGCCTGAGCAGCCGCCGCCCGTGACGAACACGCGCAACTTCAGGCGCGGATTGCCCTCTTCATCGACCAGGTTCTTCACCTTGCCGGCCGCGCCCTGGGTGAAGTGCAAGGGGGCAGGGGTGAAGGTTTCGACGCTCATTCTGGACTCCCGGCGCTATGCGCCATACTGCTTTGGGCGTGCATTATCCGCTTGCCCGACGAAATTGGTCAACTATTGCTCGATTTCCAGCGTCGCCGGAAGCTCGAGTGGCCGCTCACCATCCTTGAGGTGACAGAGGCGCCCTTCGATCTGCGCCCCCATGGCCATCTCCATCAGGCCGTAATGCAGGTTACCGCGAACCCGGGAGCGCGAGCCTAGTTCCAGATGGCCGCTGGCGAACACATCACCATTCACCTCGCCATCGATCACTATATGGGGTGCACGTATCTCACCTTCAACCAGGCCGCCCGCGCTCACGCGCACCAGACCTTCGGTAGCCAGCAGATTACCTGTGACCCGACCATCCACTTGCACCGCGCCCTGAAAGCGCATGTCGCCCACCAGCTCAGCGCCAGCGGCAATCAGGCTGGTCTTACCGCTGAAACGCTGCAAGTCGGGTTTGGTCTTGTCTTTACTCCACATGAGTGGCTATCGCTCCTGATTTTATCCATTCGAATGTACGGCTCAGCGGTTTGTCACCCTCGACCTCCGCCTGAACCTTGACCTGACGCGGCTCGAAGCCCTCAGGTAGTTGTAGTTCGCCAAAACGACCCGCCTCGGGAAAGGACTGGAAGTGCTTGAAAGAGAACGCAATGCTGCTCTCGCTGACCTCATCAGACAGCGCCGACAGCTCCAGTGCAGCCGGCTTACCGTTCTGCTGCCCTTCGATCGTAATGCGCAAACGCCCCTGCAATGCCTCATCACTGGCGCCGACTCGGCTCATCAGCAATTTGTAGCGGAATCGTAGCGGCACGTCCGTGGCTTGCAACTCAAAGGCCCGAATGCGAATGCCTTCACGACGGCTGGCAGGTGCCAGCACACCTTTGTAGAAGGCCAGGTCCTGCTGTTGCTTGAAGATCTGCTCCTCCAGCAACTTGATGGTGCGACGATTCTGCTCCATGGCTTGCTGAGTGACTTTGTCGCTACTGCCGACCACAGCCAGGCGCTGGCGCAACAGTTCCAGCTCCTGCTCCTGTTCGGCAACGCGAGTCAACAACGCATGAGGCTCCTCGGCCGTCTGCGGAGGCTGCACTTGCGACCAGTACCAACCCAGGGCAAAGGCCGCTGGCACAGCGAGCACCAGCAGCAGTTGCAGCCAGCGACGCCTGCGCTCACGGCGCGGATCGCTGAGGCGGACCTCCCAGCCCGGTATCACGGCAATAGGGCCGCGTGCGACAGGCCGAGGCGCTCGTCGAGACCGAAAAGAATGTTCATGTTCTGCACCGCCTGACCGGATGCGCCCTTGACCAGGTTGTCGATCACCGAAAGCACCACCACCAGATCGCCGCCTTGCGGACGGTGCACGGCGATGCGGCAAACATTGCCTCCGCGCACGCTACGGGTTTCCGGGTGGCTGCCCGCCGGCATGACATCGACGAACGGCTCGCCGGCGTAACGCTTCTCGAACAGCGCCTGAAGATCGACCGAGGTATCGGCCACGCGTGCATAAAGGGTCGAGTGAATGCCGCGAATCATCGGCGTCAGGTGTGGAACGAAGGTCAGACCAACGTCGCTGCCTGCTGCCTGGCGCAGTCCCTGACGAATTTCCGGGAGGTGACGATGGCCCTTCACCGAGTAGGCCTTCATGCTTTCGCCAGCCTCACAGAACAACGAACCAACGCTGGCTCCGCGGCCCGCACCGCTGACGCCGCTCTTGCAGTCGGCGATCAGGCTGCCGACATCGGCCAAGCCGGCTTCCAGCAGCGGAATCAGGCCGAGCTGAGTAGCAGTCGGGTAGCAGCCGGGTACGGCGATCAGGCGCGCGGTCTTGATCGCCTCGCGGTTGACCTCGGGCAGACCGTATACCGCCTCACTCAGCAGCTCGGGCGCGCCATGAGGCTGGCCATACCACTTGGCCCACTCCTCGGCGTCCTGCAAACGAAAATCGGCGGACAGATCGATCACTCGCGTGCCTGCGGCCAGCAGTTCACCCGCCAGCGCGTGAGCCACGCCGTGGGGGGTGGCGAAGAACACCACGTCACAGGCGCCCAACGTGGCAACGTCCGGCACGCTGAAAGCCAGATTCGGGTAGTGACCGCGCAGGTTGGGGTACATCTCATCAACGCGCAGGCCGGCCTCGGAACGGGAAGTGATCACGGCCACCTCTGCCTGCGGGTGTTGCGCCAGCAGACGCAGCAGTTCGACACCGGTGTAGCCCGTGCCGCCGACGATACCGACCTTGATCATCACATGCCCCTTTGCAAAAGCCATTGGAAAGCTGCCGATGATAAAGCCGCATCGGCCAAGCTCCAACCACGGAGGTGACGCAGGGCGTCAGCTGCCTCTACTATCGAGGCTATTTTTCAGCGCGGGAAGCGAAAATGCTCTATCTCTGGCTCAAGGCTCTGCACATCATCGCCATGGTCTGCTGGTTCGCCGGCCTGTTCTATCTACCGCGTCTGTTCGTCTATCACGCCATGAGCAGCGACGCCGCCAGCCACGAACGATTCTGCATCATGGAGCGCAAGCTGTATCGCGGCATCATGATTCCCTCGATGATCGCCACGCTGGGACTGGGCATCTGGTTACTCAGCCTCAACTCGGCGTACTACTTCACGCAAGGCTGGATGCACGCCAAGCTTACGCTGGTAGTGGCGTTGGTGATCTATCACCACCTGTGCGGAGCTCAGCTCAAGCGCTTTGCTCGCGGCGAGAACAGCCGCAGTCACGTGTTCTATCGTTGGTTCAATGAAGCCCCGGTACTGGCACTGCTGGGCATCGTCATCCTGGTCGTTGTCCGCCCCTTCTAAGGAACTCGCCATGTCTCTGCCTGCCCTGCTCGAAGAACGCCTGCGCCTGCCTTTGGTAGCTGCACCGATGTTTCTGGTGTCCAACCCGGCGCTGGTCAGCGCCTGCTGCAACAGCGGTATTGTCGGCAGCTTTCCGGCGCTGAACCAGCGCGAGAGCGCCGGTTTCGCCGCCTGGCTCGACGAGATCGAAGCCAGCCTGGCGAGCAATGCTGCACCCTACGCCGTCAACTTGATCGTGCATGACAGCAACCCACGCCTACAGGCGGATCTGGCCATCTGCGTCGAACGCCGCGTGCCGATCGTCATCACCAGCCTGGGCGCGGTGAAGGAAGTGGTCGATGCCGTGCACAGCTACGGCGGCCTGGTGTTCCATGACGTGACCACCCGCCGCCATGCCGAAAAAGCTGCAGAGGCTGGCGTGGACGGCCTGATCGCCGTGGCAGCTGGCGCGGGCGGCCACGCCGGCACCTGGAGCCCCTTCGCCCTGCTGGCCGAGATTCGTCAGTTCTTCGACAAGACCGTGCTGCTGTCAGGCTGCCTCAACCACGGCCACGAGATCCTCGCTGCACAACTGCTCGGCGCCGACCTGGCCTATATGGGCACCCGCTTTATCGCCACCCAGCAAAACAATGCCTCCGAAGACTACAAGCACATGATTCTCGGCGCCCGGGCCGCCGATATCATCCATACGCCGGCTGTGTCCGGTGTACCGGCAAGCTTCATGCGCCAGAGCCTGGAACAGGCCGGCTACGACTTGAAGCAGCTGCAGAACAAGGCCGATATCAACTACGGCGAGAAGCTCAAGCCGATGGATGAAGAAGCCAAGGCCTGGAAGACCGTCTGGTCGGCCGGCCAGGGGGTCGGTGGCATTGACGACCTGCCATCGGTGGAGGAGCTGATAGCGCGTCTCGACCGCGAATATCGCGCCGCACTCTCGCTCAGTCAGCAGTTGGGGCAATACTGGCCGCGATGAAACGCCGCCACCTGCTCGGTCTGAGCGCGCTAGGCCTACTCGGCGGTTGGGCGCTGCGTCCAACTGATCACGGTCGTGAGCATGACGCCTACTTCGCCGAGCTCAACCGGCAGTTGCAGCGCGATAGCGAGGGAATCCCGACCCTGCTGCTCGACCTTGATCGCCTAGACGCCAACGCCGACCTGCTGGCCGCAAGACTGGGCGACCGCCTCCAGCTGCGCCTGGTCGCCAAGTCGCTGTCCAGCACCGGCCTGCTGGAATACCTGGCCAAGCGCCTGCAGACCCAGCGCTTCATGGTCTTTCATCAGCCGCAACTGAATCGCCTGGCCAGGAGCTTTCCCCAGGCCGACCTGCTGCTTGGCAAACCCATGCCGGTTGCCGCTGCGCTGAATTTCTATCGCCAGCTTGCGCACCATCTGGATTTCGATCCCGACCGCCAGGTGACCTGGCTGATCGACAGCCAGCAGCGCCTGATGCAATACGGTGAATTGGCCAAGGCGCTGGGGCGACCGCTGCGCATTGCGCTGGAAATCGACGTCGGCCTGGAGCGCGGCGGTTTCGCCACCCCGCAGGCGCTGGCTCAGGCGCTGCTGCAACTTCGTCAACTGCCGGCACTGCGTCTGCAGGGGCTGATGGGATATGACGCGCATGTCGCACACAGCCCGCCCTGGCAGAATCAGTTACGCGCATTCAGCGAGACCGATGAGCGCTATCGACTATTGATCAGCAGCGCTCAGGGGTTCAGCGATCTTTGGCCAACAAAGCCACTGCTCAACGGTGCCGGCAGCCTGACCTACCTGCTGCACAGCCAGCAGGAGACTTCGCTCAATGAAGTCGCTGTCGGCTCAGCCCTGCTCAAGCCCGCGGAGTTCGACACGCCACTGCTCAAGGAGCATCAGCCCGCCCTGTGGATCGCCAGCCCCGTGCTCAAGGCGGTCGACGGCGCCCTGCCCTATCTGCAACCGCTGCAACCTTTGATCAGTGCCTGGAACCCCAACCGAGAGCATGCGTACTACCTCTATGGCGGTCGCTGGCCGGCGCAGCCTGTTTCACCTGCGGGGCTCGACTACGACGACCTGTATGGCCGTAGCGCCAATCAAGAGCGCCTGATCGGTGGTAACGGTACACAACTGACGAGCAACGACTGGGTATTTCTGCGCCCAGCGATCAGCGAAGGCGTGTTGGGTGATTTCAGCGAAATACGTCTACTACGCCGCGGCCAACTGGTCGGCCGCTGGAGCACAATAGGCAATGCCTGAAAAATGCCTGCCCATGGCGCTTCAGGCCGCTTGTATATTGGCCTCGCGGCACTCTAGGCTTATGCCTCGCCCGCATTGACCGGGCACTTTGCTCCCCCCACCCTTCCCGCCGACAAGGAAGCTCGCATGAACCCACCGCGTTACAAGATCGTGTTCGACGGCCAACTGATGCCCGAGGCGTCGTTGGAACTGGTCAAGACAAACCTGGCCCGCCTGTTCAAGAGCGACCTTGCTCGTATCGACAGTCTGTTCAGCGGAACGCCGGTGGCGCTCAAGCGTGATCTGAGCGAAAGCGAAGCAGAGCAGTACCTCAGCGCCCTGCAGAAGGCGGGGGCCAAGGTGCGCAGGGAGCTGGATCAGGCTGCGAGCCTGAGCTTGGTGCCGACCGAGGCTGAAACCGAGCAGGCTGCGGACGCGGCCACACCGCACATGACCTGTCCCAAATGTGGTCATCAGCAGGCCAAGGCGAGCGAGTGCTCCGCCTGCGGCATCATCATCGAGAAATACCTCGCGCGTCAGGCTCAACTGGCCGAAGCTGCTCCAGCCACAGCCACAGCGCCTGCCACAGCGACTGCATCGCCCTATGCGCCGCCACAGGCGAATGTCGCCGAACAATTGCCGCAGTACTCCGAGCTCAAGGTCCTCGGCGTCAGCGGCCGGATCGGCCGCGTGCGTTACCTCGGCTGGCTGATGGCGATGACATTGTGCTTCATCCCGATCATGTTGATCGGTACCGGCATTGCAGCGATGTCCTCGACCCTGGCCATGCTGGCGCTGGGCATCGTCAGTATTGCCGCGGTGGTGATCGGTATCTTCATCGGCGTGCAGCGTCTGCATGATATCGGTTGGTCCGGCTGGTTGCTGCTGGTGCACCTGATCCCGGTAGTCGGCAGCGTGTTCGCCCTGCTGATGCTGATCATCCCGGGCACTCAAGGCGTCAACCGCTACGGCCCGCCACCGCCCCCCAACAGCACCGCAGTCAAGGTACTGGCCTGGTTGTTCCTGCTCATCCCCATCAGCGGCATCGTCGCTGCCATCGCCATTCCCCAGTATCAGGGCTATGTCGAGCGCGCCGCCGAGTATCAGGAGCAGTAATTCCCGACCATGCGCAGCTATGCATTGATCACCGGCGCGTCCAGCGGCATTGGCCTGGCCTTGGCCGAAGCCCTGGCACGCCGGGGGCGCAACCTCATCCTGGTGGCGCGCCGGCGTGATGCGCTGGAAAGCATCGCCTGCGAGCTGGCCCAGCGCTTCGGGGTAGAGGTGCTGTTTCGACTCTGCGACCTGAGCGAGCCGCTGCAACTGTCCGGTCTGTTGCTGGAGCTGGAAGAGGGCCAATGGCACGTCGACCTGCTGGTGAACAACGCCGGCCTTGGCTGCGCTGGCTCGTTCCTGGAGCAGGACTGGAGTCGCGAGCTGGAGCAACTGGAAGTCAACGTGCTGGCATTGACCCGCCTGTGTCACGCACTCGGTCAGCGCATGGCCGAGCACGGCAGCGGGCAGATTCTCAACGTCGCCTCGGTCGCTGCCTTTCAGCCCGGCCCCTGGATGAGCAGCTACTACGCCAGCAAGGCCTATGTACTGAACTTTTCCGAGGGTTTGCGCGAGGAGCTGAGAGCCCGCGGCGTGCGTGTATCAGTACTCTGCCCTGGCCCGACCCACAGCGCCTTCTTCCGCGCGGCGCAGATGGACGTCGCGCGGATCGCCGGCAGCAAGCTGACGATGAGCGCCGAGGAGGTCGCGCTGATCACGGTTCGCGCACTGGAAAAGAACCGCGCCATCATCATCCCTGGCTGGCGCAACCGCCTGCTGGCCCTGAGTCCACGTCTCGGACCGCGCTGGCTGGTGCGCAAGCTCAGTGGTCGTCTGACCCGCCCCTTCACCAGCGCCTGATCGGCTGTTCAGCCGGCATTGACCGTCCGCCCATCGGCCCACTCCCGCAGCGCCATCAATCGCTCGGCCATTACCACCGACAGCGGCGCCGTGCTTTGTAGTGCGCGTAGCAGCAACCCCTGATCGACCGCCTGCTGCTGCGCCTGACCTGCGTAGAGCGCGCTGACCACCGCCTGCTCGATCTCGGCGCCGGAGTAGCCCTCGCTGGCAGCAGCCAGTTGTGCGAGATCGAAACTGCCTGGCTCCAGTTCACGGCGCTGCAGGTGGATACGGAAGATGTCAGCCCGCACCTCGGCACTGGGAAGGTCGACGAAGAACAGTTCGTCGAAGCGCCCCTTGCGTACCAGCTCGGGCGGCAGACGGTCAATGGCATTGGCCGTGGCCACCACGAACACTGGCGCCTTACGCTCGGCCATCCAGGTCAGCAGGGTGCCGAGTACCCGCTGGCTCACACCGCCATCGTGGTCGCCACTGGCAAGCCCTTTTTCCACCTCGTCCATCCACAGCACGCAGGGTGCCATCTGTTCGGCCAGACGCAGCGCCTCGCGCAGGTTGCGCTCGGTCTCGCCGAAGAACTTGTTGTACAGGCAGGCGAAATCCAGACGCAGTAGCGGCAAGCCCCAGAGTCCGGCCACTGCCTTGGCCGCCAGGCTCTTGCCGCCGCCCTGTACCCCGACCAGCATCACGCCTTTCGGCGCATCGAGGAGCTTGCCTTCGAGAAAGCCAGCCTGGCGCTCAGCCAGCCAGCGCTTGAGATTGACCAACCCGCCGACTTCGGCGAAGCGTGCGGTGTCGTATTCGAAGCTGAGCACGCCCTCCAGATCCAGCAACTGGAACTTGGTCTTGTTCAGTTCGGGGATGTCTTCCTGAGTGATCGCGCCGTCGTCGCAGATCACGTTGCGCGCCAGCGCGCGTGCCTCGGCATGGCTGAGGCCACGCAGGTTCTTCACTACCTGCTGCAATGTACGGTTGTCGGTGCGCACGCGGGCGCCGCGATTGCCTTCGCTCCAACGCGTCGCTTCATCACGCACGATGCCCAGCAGTTCGTCTTCCGACGGCAGCGCGAGACTAAAACGGGCGGCGAAACGCTGCACTTCAGCAGGCAGCTTGAGCGCATGCGACACCAGCACCAGCGTCGGCTTGTGCGCTGCCTCGCTCATGGCGATTTCCTTGAGCAAGCGCACCAACCTGGGGTTGTCATCAAGGAAGGGATGCAGATCACACATCACGTAGAGATTCGGCTGCAGATCGGCCTTGATCATGCGCAGCGCCGCTTCCGGCTCAAGGGTCGGAGACTCGTCCACCGACGCGCCACCGAAGCCCAGGCGCTGCAGGCCCTCGGTCACTGACCAGGTATGCAGACCGAGACCGCGCTTGATCGCCAAACCGGTCAGGGTTTCCAGCACGCGCAGCTCGTCCCAGGACTCGATCACCACCAGCTTGACCTTGGAGTCCAGCACCAGCCCAAGATCATGAATATCGTTCTTCAACACCGACTCCTTGTGAGATTTGGCCAGCCAGGCACGCAGGGTTACCATCCGCGGTTTCACAGAATCGAGAACTTACAGCATGGGCCGCCTGAACACGCAGATCGTCGCCGGAGGCATCACGCCGTGCAAGTGCTGAACGCGCGTCACGTCACAGTATCCATGGCCATCGCAGCCGGCCTGCTGGTCAACCTGCCGGCCGTCGCCATCGAAACCATCAGCGACCCGTTGCCCGGCGGTGCCCTAGGCCCCGAGATGGTGGTGATTCCGGCTGGAGAGTTTCGTATGGGCGATGCCAGCGGTCGCGGCAATGACAACGAGCGCCCGCCACGGGCGATTGCGTTCGATCAACCGTTCGCCATCGGCCGCTACGAGGTCACCTTCGCCGACTGGCAGAAGTACGCCGACGCCAACGAATTGCCCATGCCTGACAACGAGGGCTGGGGCCTTTCGGCGCAGCGCCCGGTGATTCATGTGTCCTGGCGCGACGCTCACGCCTACACCCAGTGGTTGTCACGCGAGACAGGCGCGCGCTATCGCCTGCCGACCGAAGCCGAGTGGGAGTATGCGGCACGTGGCGGCAGCCAGAGCTACTACTGGTGGGGCGACCAGCTCGACAGTAGCGAGCAGGCGCCACGCGCTCACTGCCGCGGCTGCGCCAGCTCGCGCCTGTTACGCAACAAGACGGCAGCTGTCGGCCAGTTCCCGGCCAACGGCTTCGGCTTGCATGACACCGCGGGCAATGTCTGGGAATGGACGGCCTCGAACTTCACCCAGCGCTTCGATGGTAGCGAAACGCAGAGTGCCAGCTTGCTCGACAACAGCCCGCGCGTGGTGCGAGGCGGCGCCTGGAACAGCGGTCCGGTCTATCTGCGCAGCAGCATGCGCGACCTCAAGCAACCGCATCACCGCGACTATGCGCTGGGGTTTCGCGTGCTGCGCGAGCTGCCCTGAGCGCGGACGATCTGGCGACTTTGCAGTAAACTAGTCAGGTTGTTTCTTCTGGAGGTGCCTCATGGCTAGCGAACGCCAGTATTCCCCCGTCGACCGCCTGCTGCTGCAAGCCGATGCTGCGCTGCGCACGCTGCTGCCATTCAGCGGTGCCTCGGGCCGCCCCTCGCCCGCCATCGTGCAGAACGATAGCGAGCTGAGCAGCGAGGAGTCGCGCCACGTAGCCGGCCTGATGCGCATCAACCACACCGGCGAGGTCTGCGCCCAGGCGCTCTATCAGGGTCAGGCGCTGACCGCCAAGCTGCCGGAAGTACGCAGTGCCATGGAGCATGCGGCCGACGAGGAAATCGACCACCTGGCCTGGTGCGAGCAGCGCATCCGCGAACTGGGTAGCCACCCGAGCGTGCTGAACCCGCTGTTCTATGGCCTGTCCTTCGGTGTGGGCGCCGTCGCCGGCCTGGTCAGTGATCGCGTCAGCCTGGGCTTCGTCGCCGCCACTGAAGATCAGGTGTGCAAACACCTGGATGAGCATCTGGAACAACTACCCGAGCACGACACCAAGTCGCGCGCGATTCTCGAGCAGATGCGCGTCGACGAACAGCAACATGCCAACAGTGCCATGGCAGCCGGCGGCGTGCGTTTCCCGGCACCAGTCAAGTTCGGCATGACCTTGCTGTCGAAGGTCATGACCAAGAGCACCTACCGCATCTGAAACGAACGAGGGCGCCAATCGGCGCCCTCGTCATTTCCAGCGGACCTCAGCCCAGCTCAACGATTTCGTAGTCGTGACTGATGTCCACACCGGCACGGCCCAGCATGATCGAGGCCGAGCAGTACTTCTCCGCCGACAGTTCCACCGCCCGCTTCACCTGAGCCTCTTTCAACCCACGGCCCTTGACCACGAAGTGCAGGTGGATCTTGGTGAATACCTTGGGCTCCTCGCCTGCACGCTCGGCATCGAGGAACACTTCGCAGCTTTCGACCGGCTGGCGGCCCTTGCGCAGAATGCTGACCACATCGAAGTTGCTGCAGCCACCGAGGCCAATCAACAGCATCTCCATTGGCCGAACACCAAGGTTACGCCCACCGGCATCGGGCGGGCCGTCCATCACCACGGCATGGCCACTACCGGACTCGCCGAGGAACAGAGCTTCACCGGCCCATTGCACACGCGCTTTCATCGTTCTTGGCTCCCAGAGTGGAAAAGTCCGGCAGATTAGCACAGCCGGGCGGCAGTCCGATGTGCGTCAATTACGCTAAAGTTCCGCCGGGTTATGTTACCCAGGTCGCAAAAAAGACCCCACTCATAGCGTGTCTGTTAAGCTGACGTCGGATTGCTGGCACACTTGCTGGATAACAAATAAGAAATTGCCGTTGGACAAAGGCCTTCATTTTTCATATTCGGGACTCGGGCATGGTTGCTATTACCCTTACACCTAAAATCAAGAACCTCGACAAGCTTCTTGCACATTGTCATCGCCGTCGTTACACAGCCAAAAGCACCATCATCTATGCAGGTGATCGCTGCGAAACCCTGTTTTTCATCGTCAAGGGCTCGGTCACCATCCTCATCGAGGATGACGACGGGCGTGAAATGATCATCGCCTATCTCAACTCTGGCGATTTTTTCGGCGAGATGGGGCTGTTCGAGAAGGATGGTTCAGAGAAAGAACGCAGCGCCTGGGTGCGCGCCAAGACCGAATGCGAAGTAGCGGAAATCAGCTACGCCAAGTTCCGCGAACTGACTCAGCAAGACCCTGAAATCCTGTTCGCCCTCGGTAGCCAGATGGCCGAGCGCCTGCGCAATACCACGCGCAAGGTCGGCGACCTGGCCTTCCTCGATGTAACCGGTCGCGTCGCGCGCACTCTGCTCGACCTGTGCAAGCAGCCAGACGCCATGACCCATCCGGATGGCATGCAGATCAAGATCACCCGCCAGGAAATCGGTCGCATCGTCGGCTGCTCACGCGAGATGGTCGGCCGTGTACTCAAGTCGCTTGAGGAACAGGGACTGGTGCACGTCAAAGGCAAGACCATGGTGGTCTTCGGCACCCGCTGAAACCAGCCCAATAAAAAGCCGGCTTGATCGCCGGCTTTTTCATGCGTGCTATTCGGGATCGGTGCCGATCACGGCTGGCCGTCCGCGCTCGGGAAAGAACAGGCGCTGCAATTCACTGCCGGGACTTTCCGCGCGCATGAAGGCTTCGCCGACGAGGAAGGCGTAGACCTCGTTGATCTCCATCAGCTCAACATCGGCGCGATTGAGAATGCCACTCTCGGTGACCACCAGGCGGTCACGCGGAATGCGTGGCAGCAGGTCGAGGGTGGTTTCCAGGCTGACATCGAAGGTATGCAGGTTGCGGTTGTTGATCCCCACCAGTGGTGTGTCCAACGTATTCAGCACCCGCTCCAGTTCGGCGCCGTCATGCACCTCGACCAGCACGTCGAGGCCGACATCCTTGGCAACAGAGGCCAGCTCGGCCATGCGCACGTCATCCAGGCAGGACACGATCAGCAGCACGCAGTCGGCGCCCAGTGCGCGAGCTTCGACGATCTGGTACGGATCGACCATGAAATCCTTGCGGATCACCGGCAGCGCACAGGCCGCGCGGGCCTGTTGCAGGTACTGGTCGGCGCCCTGAAAGAAATCGATATCGGTCAGCACCGACAGGCAGGTGGCGCCACCTGCCTCGTAGCTGCGGGCGATATCTGCCGGGACGAAGTCGGCGCGCAGCACACCCTTGCTCGGCGAAGCCTTCTTGATCTCGGCGATCACCGCCGGCTGCTTGCGCGCCGCCTGCTCCAGCAGCGCGCGGGCGAAGCCTCGCGGAGCGTCGGCACCGCGTGCAGCAGCCTCGACCTCGGCCAGGCTGACCTGGGCACGGCGCGCGGCCACTTCCTCGAACTTACGGGCGACGATCTTCTCCAGTACGGTTGGTACGCTCACCCTTCGTTCTCCTGTTTGAATACCGCGGTAAAGGACACCAGCTCCTCCAGTTTCTCGCGCGCCAAGCCGGTGTGCAGGGCGTCGTGCGCCAGTTGCATGCCTTCACGCAGGCTGCTGGCATGGTCAGCCGCGTAGAGTGCAGCGCCAGCATTGAGCACGATCATGTCGGCAGCCTTCTGGCCATTATCTGTCTTGCGCCGGCCGAGGGCGTCGCGAATCAGTTCCAGCGACTGTTCGGCATTGTCGACGGTCAGCCCGATCAGGCTCTGGCTCTTGATGCCGAAATCTTCGGGCTGGATACGGTACTCGCTGACCACGCCATTCTTCAGCTCGGCGACGAAGGTCGGCGCGGCCAGGCTGATTTCGTCCAGACCGTCCTGCGCGTGCACCACCAGCACGTGCTCGCTGCCCAGACGCTGCAGCACTTCGGCCATCGGCCGGCACAGCGCCTGGCTGAACACACCGATGACCTGATGCTTGGCGCCCGCCGGGTTGGTCATCGGGCCGAGCATGTTGAAAATGGTGCGCAGGCCCAGCTCGCGACGCGGGCCAATGGCATGCTTCATCGCGCCGTGATGCGACGGGGCGAACATGAAGCCGACCCCGACACTTTCGACGCAGCGCGCCACCTGCTCGGGCTTCAACCCCAGGTAGACGCCAGCCGCCTCCAGCAGATCGGCGCTGCCGCTCTTGCCGGACACCGCACGGTTGCCGTGCTTGGCCACCTTGCCGCCCGCCGCCGCGACGACGAAGGCCGCCGCGGTGGAGACGTTGAAGATGTTCATGCCGTCGCCACCGGTGCCGCAGGTGTCGACCAGGCGCTCGGCGTCGATTTCCACTGGCGAGGCCAGCTCACGCATGACGCTGGCGGCACCGACGATCTCGTCGATGGTCTCGCTCTTCATGCGCATGCCCATGAGAAAGGCGCCGATCTGCGCATCGGTGCACTGACCGGTCATGATCTCGCGCATCACCGCCTGCATTTCCTCGGTGGTCAGATCCAGCTGGGCGACGATGCGGTTGAGGGCTTCCTTGATATTCATGCGCGCACGCCTCCGGTCTGCTTGAGGAAGTTGGCGAACAGTTCGTGGCCCTGCTCGGTGAGAATGGATTCGGGGTGGAACTGCACGCCTTCGATATTCAAAGTCTTGTGGCGCAGGCCCATGATCTCGTCGACCGAGCCGTCTTCATGCTGGGTCCAGGCAGTGATTTCCAGGCAATCCGGCAGGGTTTCGCGCTTGACCACCAGAGAATGATAGCGGGTCACGGTGAGCGGGTTGTTGAGGCCGGCGAATACGCCCTTGTCTTCGTGGAACACCGGGCTGGTCTTGCCATGCATCACCTGGCGCGCGCGCACCACATCGCCGCCGTAGGCCTGGCCGATGCTCTGGTGACCGAGGCAGACGCCGAGGATCGGCAGCTTGCCAGCGAAATGCAGGATGGACTCGATGGATACCCCCGCTTCGGTCGGCGTGCACGGGCCGGGCGAGACGACGATGCGCTCGGGCTTGAGCGCTTCGATTTCGCCGATGGTCAGTTCGTCGTTGCGAATCACGTGAACATCGGCGCCCAGCTCACCCAGATATTGCACGACGTTGTAGGTGAAGGAGTCGTAGTTGTCGATCATCAAAAGCATGGTACGGCTCCTCTTATTCCTGGGCCTGGACGGCAGTCTGTTCGGCGAGCGCGACGGCGCGGAACATGGCGCGGCGCTTGTTCAGGGTTTCTTCCCACTCCAGCGCGGGCACCGAGTCGGCGACGATGCCGGCGCCGGCCTGCACGTGCAGTTCGCCGTCCTTGATCACCGCGGTGCGGATGGCGATGGCGGTGTCCATGTTGCCGTTCCAGGCGTAGTAACCGACCGCGCCGCCATAGACGCCGCGCTTGACCGGCTCCAGCTCGTCGATGATTTCCATCGCGCGGATCTTCGGCGCACCAGACAAAGTGCCGGCCGGCAGAATAGCGCGCAGGGCATCCATTGAAGTCAGGCCTTTTTTCAGCTCGCCGGTGACGTTGGAAACGATGTGCATGACGTTGGAGTAGCGCTCGATGACCATCTTCTCGGTCAGTTTCACCGAGCCGATTTCCGAGACGCGGCCAGTGTCGTTGCGGCCCAGATCAATGAGCATCAGGTGCTCGGCGATTTCCTTGGCATCGGCCAGCAGGTCTTCTTCCAGCGCCAGATCCTGTTCCTCGGTGGCGCCGCGCGGGCGGGTGCCGGCGATTGGCCGCACGGTGACCAGGTTGTCTTCGACGCGCACCAGCACTTCCGGCGACGAGCCGACGACGTGGAAGTCGCCGAAGTTGAAGAAGTACATGTACGGCGTCGGGTTGATGCAGCGCAGCGCACGGTACAGGTCGATGGGCGCGGCCTTGAACGGAATCGACATGCGCTGGGAAATCACCACCTGCATACAGTCGCCAGCGAGGATGTAATCCTTGATGGCGCTGACCGAGCGTTCGTAATCCTCGCGGCTGAAGCTGGAGCGGAACGCCGGCTCCGCGCCTGCCGGCTTGTTCAGATCCACACCCAGACGCGGTGTGAACGGCTGACGCAGCTTGTGCAGGATGTCCTGCAGCTGCTGCTGACCACGCTCGAAGGCATCGCTCTCAGCCGGATTGGCCAGCACGATGGCGTGCATCTTGCCGGCCAGGTTATCGAACACCACCACGGCATCGGAGACGTTGAGCAGGATGTCCGGCGTGCCCAGCGCGTCGGGGTTCACCCCGGCGGCCAGTTTGGGCTCGACGTAACGCACGCTGTCGTAGGCGAAGTAGCCGACCAGGCCGCCATTGAAGCGCGGCAAACCAGCAATGGTCGGCACCTTGTAACGCGCCTTGAACTGCTCGACGAAGGCCAGCGGGTCGGCACATTCGTGGCGCTCGATTTCGACACCGTCGGTGGTGATCACCACGTCATGACCGTGCACGCGCAGCACGGTGCGCGCCGGCAGGCCGATGATCGAGTAACGACCCCATTTCTCGCCGCCCTGCACGGACTCCAGCAGGTAGGAGTTGGGCGCATCGGCCAGTTTCAGGTAGATCGACAGCGGCGTATCGAAGTCGGCGATGGTTTCGCAGGCAAGCGGAATGCGGTTGTAGCCTTCAGCGGCTAAACGCAGGAATTCTTCATGGGTCATGATCAGCCTCATGGCTCGGGGTAAACGGTCGGGTGCAAACGGGCCGCGCAGCGGCGGCAGGACGAAATCAGGCGCGCCAGCGCCAACGGGCCAGGGCCTTGATCACTTTCATCCAGCGTTTGCAGCTAACCACCACGGTGCGATCTCGACAGGCGGGGGAATAAGGAGAGCGGCCACGGTAGCGCAGCCGCTCGGGCTAAGCAACTATCAGAGCAGTTCGGCGAGACTATCGACTACCAGCCCCGGTTTTTCTTCGGCAATCGGCCGGCCATGGTTATAGCCGTAGCTCACTGCGATGCACGGTACGCCCGCAGCGCGTGCGGCCAGCACGTCGTTGCGCGAGTCACCGATGAACAGCGACTGCGCCGCCTCGGCCCCAGCCAGATGCATCACCTGCAGCAGCGCCGCAGGGTCCGGCTTCTGCTGTGGCAGGGTATCGCCGCCGATGATCCAGCGGAAATAACCGCCGAGACCCACCTGCTCCAGCAACGGCGCGACGAAACGCTCCGGCTTGTTGGTCACCACCGCCAGCTCCACAGCTGCAGTGCTGAGCGCCTCGAGCAGCTCGTGCACACCGGGATAGAGCGCGGTCAGGTTGTGGCAGTCGGCGTAGATATCGAGAAAGCGCGCCAGCGCCTCTTCCGTCTCGGCTTCACCCACGGCGGCGTGATCCAGACCACCGGCCAGGGCACGGCGCACCAACACCCGTGCGCCATTGCCGACCCAGTCACGGACCTTTTCAACGCCAGCAGGTGCACGCCCCATTTCGACCAGCATGCGGTCGACGGCTTCGGCCAGGTCAGGCACCGAGTCGATCAACGTGCCATCCAGGTCGAACATCACCAGGCGCGGCAGCTCGCCGCCGCACAGCGCGCGCAGCGGTTTCATCCACGCACCTGGGCCAGTTCGGCGCGCATGGCGTCAATTACCGCCTTGTAGTCCGGCTGGTTGAAGATCGCCGAGCCGGCAACGAAGGTGTCCGCGCCCGCCTCGGCGATTTCGCGGATGTTCTGCACGTTGACGCCACCGTCGATTTCCAGGCGGATCTCACGACCGCTGGCGTCGATCAGCGCACGGGCTTCACGCAGCTTGTCGAGGGTACCGGGGATGAACTTCTGCCCGCCGAAGCCGGGGTTGACGCTCATCAGCAGGATCATGTCGACCTTGTCCATCACGTACTTGAGCACGTCCAGCGGGGTGGCCGGGTTGAACACCAGGCCGGCCTTGGCGCCGCCCGCCTTGATCAGCTGCAGCGAACGGTCGATGTGCTCGGAGGCTTCCGGGTGAAAGGTAATGTACGAGGCGCCGGCCTCGATGAAGTCGCCAATGATGCGATCCACCGGCTTGACCATAAGGTGTGCATCGATGGGCGCGGTGATACCGTACTTGCGCAGCGCCGCGCAGACCATCGGGCCGATGGTCAGGTTGGGCACGTAGTGGTTGTCCATGACATCGAAGTGGACGATGTCCGCCCCGGCGGCGAGTACGTTGTCCACTTCCTCACCCAGGCGGGCGAAGTCGGCGGAAAGGATCGACGGGGCGATGGCGAAGGGTTGCATGGCGCACCTCTAAGGGCTTGGGTCACGGTGGCGCGCATTGTAGCGGCTGTAGAGCCTTCAATCGACCGGAGCCAGCTTCGCGTAGGGTGCGACATGCCGAAAGTTTGTCCACCATGGGCCGGCAGCGGCGCAGTAAGAAAGGTGGACAAGCTTCGCGTTGTCCACCCTACGCACTCGCGCAATAGCGACCTGATTCAGATACCGCCGAGGCAGAGGTACTTGATTTCCAGGTACTCATCCAGGCCGTACTTGGAGCCTTCGCGGCCCAGTCCTGAAGCCTTCATACCGCCAAACGGCGCCACTTCGTTGGAGATCAGCCCGGTATTGATACCCACCATCCCGTACTCCAGCGCTTCGGCGACACGGAAGGTGCGCCCCAAATCGCGGGTGTAGAAATAACCGGCCAGGCCAAACTCTGTGTCATTGGCCTGACGTACCACTTCGGCCTCATCACTGAAGCGGAACAACGGCGCCAGCGGGCCGAAGGTCTCTTCACGGGCCACGCGCATATCCACGGTGACGCCAGTGATGACCGTGGGCTCGAAGAAATGCCCGCCCAACGCGTGCGCCATGCCGCCCTGCAACACCTTGGCGCCCTTCTCCAGCGCATCGGCCAGATGCGCCTGTACCTTGGCCACGGCATTGCCGTCGATCAACGGGCCAATGACCACGCCGGCTTCGTCTCCAGGGCCGACCCGCAGCTTGGCCACGGCCGCGGCCAGTTTCTCGGCAAAGGAGTCGTAGACGGCGTCGTGCACATAGATACGGTTGGCGCAGACGCAGGTCTGCCCGGCGTTGCGGTACTTGGCTACCAGTGCACCCTCGACCGCAGCATCGAGATCGGCATCCTCGAAGACAATGAATGGCGCATTGCCACCCAGTTCCAGCGAGAGCTTCTTCAGGGTCGGCGCACATTGCTCCATCAATTTGATGCCAACACCGGTGGAGCCGGTGAACGACAGCTTGCGCACGATGGGGTTGGCACACAGCTCGGCACCCACTTCACGGGAACGCTCGGTATCAGCCGGCAGTACGCTGAACAGCCCGGCAGGAATCCCCGCGCGCTCGGCCAGCACCGCCAGCGCCAGAGCACTGAACGGTGTCTGCGGCGCCGGCTTGAGCACCATGGCGCAGCCAGCGGCCAGTGCCGGACCGGCCTTGCGGGTGATCATCGCCGCCGGGAAGTTCCACGGTGTGATGGCCGCCGCCACGCCAATGGGCTCCTTGGTCACGATCAGGCGCTTGTCCGGCTGATGACCGGGAATGGTGTCGCCGTAGACGCGCTTGGCCTCTTCGGCGAACCACTCGATAAAGGATGCGGCATAGAGCACCTCACCGCGCGCCTCGGTCAGCGGCTTGCCCTGCTCAGCCGTCATGAGCCGCGCCAGATCTTCCTGATTGGCCAGCATCAGCTCGTACCATTTTCGCAGCCGCGCCGCGCGCTCCTTGGCCGTCAGCGCACGCCAGGCGGGTTGGGCAGCCTGCGCCGCCTCGATGGCCTGACGGGTCTGCGCGCCACCGATGTTCGGCACGACGCCCAGCGACTCGCCGTTGGCAGGGTTGAAGATTTCAGTCACATCGCCATTGCTGGCGTCACACCACTGGCCGTCGATATAGGCCTGATGGCGCAGCAGATCGGGATCGTTCAGTTGCATGATTTTTCTCCTGCTGCCGAGGGAAGAGATCACCCCTCGGCTGAATTAGGGATTGAAGGCCTCACTCGGCTGGCGGCAGATCCTTGGTGAAGGTCTGGTCGTTCTCGCCGCGGAACATCCGCGCGCCATAGATCAGCGCACACAGGCCAACGCCGATGGCGAAGGCCCAGCCGGCGCCTTTGATCGCCAACACTGCGCCGATCACCCCGGCGATACCCAGATCACGCTGGCTGCGTGCCTCCATGATGCCCAGGCGCACGCTGACGTAGCCCTGGATCAGCAGGGTCAGCGCCAGCGCCACACCGAGAATCGGCTGCACCAGCGTCACCACCGGCAGCAGCAACAGGCCAGTATTGGTGCCCCAACGGAACGAGCCGACGCCGCCGTAGATCGACTTCATCGCCTTGGCGCCACCCTTGAAGCGTTCGGTGATCACCACCTGCATGGCCGACCACTGCGGGCCACACATGGCCACGTCCGGCCCGAATAGGCTCATGAAGGCATTGCGTCCACCAAAGATCAGGTGCGAGCGGTTGGGGTTGAAGTCGACCTTCTCGTCACGCCGTACGTGGTCGGCTTCACCGAGGATCGCCTTGGCGCCGAGCACATCGCCAAACACCACCAGATAGGCGGCGAACACGGTGGGTATGGCAGTGACGAACATCATCAGCGGCGGCATACCGAGGCCGAACACGGTGTATTCGTTCCACAGGGTGACGAAGTCCGGCTGGCTGATGCCCCACTCGATGTTCGGCCAGGGCGCCTCGCCGAAAATCGGCGCGACGATCACCGCCAGCAGGATGATCGGGAAGATGCCTAGCTTGGCGAAGTTCCACCAGAAGCGATTGCGCTTCTTCAGTTCCTGGAAATGGATGGAGAACACCAGGTAGAAGGCGATACCAATGGCGATGGAAATGGTCCAGGGGAAGCTGTCGAAGCGACCGCCCTCCTTGAATACCGTCACCACCGCGCTAAGGCCGGCGCCCATGATGATGCCGGCCTTGAGCGCCGAGGGCACCAGGGACACCACCTTGCGCGCCATGCCCGTCATACCCAGGCCTATAGAGAACACCCCGAGCATCAACTGGAAGGCAATCAGCGCATGCACCCGCTCCGGGCCCTCCGGAAACTGGCTGCAGTAGGCCATCAGCAGTGGGATCGCCGGGGTGATCCAGCCCGGAACGACCGGGTCGCCCAGCAAATGGTGGGTCAGGTATAGCAGGCCATTGAGCATGACCACTGCCAGCGCCACCTCGAACGGCATGCCGAGGAATTCTGTCATCAGCGGAATCGCCGCCAGATCCACCGCGCACATGAGTAGGCCCTGCATGTAGTCAGAGAGCTCGAAGCGGTAATGAATGAAAGGCAGACGCACCTTGAATGGCCCCACCGGCCAGTAGGGGGCTTCCACACCAAGGTCTTGTTGATGCAGTTCGGACATTTGAGTCACCCAGCTTTATTAGAGTTGTATTTCAGCCGGCCCCAGCACACTGGGGCCTTTCATCTTCGTTGCGGTAATCAGTAGGCAGCGCGGTAGATCTGTTCGATGTCGCCAGCCGTCAGGCGTCGCGGATTGTTGCGCATCAGTCGATCGATCTTGCTCGCCTCCTCGGCCATGGCCGGGATGGCGTCTTCCGGCACACCGAAGCTGCGCATGCCCTTGGGGATGTCGACGTCGGCACACAGCTCGGCCATGGCCTCGACGGCCAGGTCGGCGGCGGCCTTGTCGCTCAGGCCATGCGTTTGCACACCGAGAGCAGCGGCGATATCAGCCATGCGCTCGACGCAGGCCAGCTTGTTCCAGGCCATCACGTAGGGCAGCAGCAAGGCATTGCTGACGCCATGAGCGATGTTGAAACGTCCGCCAAGGGGATACGCCAGCGCATGCACCGCGCCTACGCCGGCATTGCCGAAGGCCATGCCGGCCATCAGGCTGGCGGTCGCCATGTCTTCGCGAGCGAGCAGGTCAGCCGGATTGGCATAGGCCTTGGGCAGCGCCTTTGCGATCAGCTTGATGGCGCCGATGGCCAGGGCGTCGGTGATCGGCGAAGCATTGACCGACAGGTAGGACTCCACCGCGTGCACCAATGCATCGACGCCACTGGCGGCGGTCACGCCACGGGGGCAGGTCAGGGTCATCAGCGGACTGACCAGGGCGACGTCCGGCAGCAGGTAATCGCTGACGATGCCCTTTTTCAGCTGCGCCTTCTTGTCAGAAAGGATCGACACGTTGGTCACTTCCGAGCCGGTGCCAGCAGTGGTCGGAATGGCAATCAGCGGCGGGCCTTTACGCTTGATCTGATCGACGCCGAACAACTCTTCCAATGCACCGTCATGCCCGACATAGCCAGCCACTGCCTTGGCGATGTCGATGGCGCTGCCGCCACCGACACCGATCAGGCCATCGTGACCGCCGTCGCGGTATACCTTGGCGCAGGCTTCGACGATGGCGATCTCCGGCTCCGGCTCGACACCGTCATAGATGCCGTAGCGGCGCTCACCGAGTTGCTTGAGGACATGCTCGACCGTACCGGACTTGATCAGGATGGCGTCGGTAACGATCAGCGGATTGGTGATATTCAATCGAGGCAGTTCGAGCGCCAGTTGCTCCACGGCCCCTTGGCCGGTCAGCAGCTTGTTGGCGATCTTGAATGCGGCAGTGTTCATCAGCAGGCCCCTTATGCGTTGTTATGCTGAACGGGTTCGGGGCTTGCTATAGCCAATCCTGTGCCAGCTCGCCGAAAGCGGCGTGGTAGAAGGCTTGCGTCGATTTGTCACAGCGCGCTGCGGGCTGCACTTGATCAGAAAATCAATCAGAAGAGCCTATTACGATCCATTTTCCAATCAACCCTGCTCCCAGCGCTTCATTTTCTGCACCAGCGTTGCCTGGCTCAGACCGAGCACCTTGGCCGCTTCACGGGTGGTCTTGTGCTGCATCAGGGCACGGCGGATGAGGCGCCGCTCGAGGTTCTCCACCTGCTTGCGCAATGGCAGCAGGTCGTCGACATCGCTGCGAGCAACGCGCATTTCCTCCGGCAGATCGCACAGTTCGATGCGTTCACCACTGCAGGTCACCACCAGGCGCTCGACCAGATTGATCAGCTCACGGATGTTGCCGGGCCAGGCGTAGTCGGTCAGCGCGTCGAGCGCCTCGAGCTCCCAGCTCAGCACTCGACCATAACGCTGATTGAATTCGGCCAGGTAGAAATCCAGCAACGGCTGAATTTCCTCGGAACGCTCGCGCAGCGCCGGAATGTGGATCGGCACGACGTTGAGGCGGTAGTAGAGGTCGGCGCGAAAGCGGCCCTCGGCGACCATCGTGCGCAAGTCGTGGTGAGTGGCGGTGATGATGCGTACATCCACCTCCTTCAACTCCAGACCACCGACCGGGATGAAGCGGCTCTCCTCGATAACCTTGAGCAGCTTGACCTGCAGCGGCAATGGCAGATCACCGATCTCATCGAGAAAAACCGTGCCCTGGTGCGCCAGCTCCAGCAGACCGCGCTTGCCCTTGCTGCCGGCGCCGGTGAACGCACCCGGCACATAGCCGAACAACTCGGCCTCGATCAGGTTCTCCGGCAGCGCACCGCAGTTCAGCGCCAGAAAGGGCTGCGCCGCGCGCGGGCTGCTCTTGTGGATGTACTGGGCGATCAGAGTCTTGCCGACGCCGGTTTCCCCTTGCAGCAGCACCTTCACGTCGCTGGCCGCGACCCGCCGCGCCTGCATGAAGACGCGTCCTGAAGCGGGCTTGTCCGCGACCGGCGAGGCATCGAGCAGGTCGTCACGCTGGCCGGCATGCAGCTTGGCCGTGCTGTTGCGCAGCTGCTTCAGTTGCTGCAGCTCGTCGCGCTCGTGCTTCATGCGCAGCAGCTCGGTCATGTCGCGCACGGTACTGACCACATAGCGCACGCGTCCATCGGCGGCGAAGATCGGCGTGCCACTGACCAGCAGGCGTTTGCCCTGGCTGACGCTCTGCATCAGCGACAGCGCTTTGCCTTCCTTGAGCACGCGCAAGGACACCGACTGCGAGATCACACCCTGCTCTACCAGCGCCTGCATGTGCTGGCCGACGACATCCTCGGCACGCAGTCCGGTCAGGCGCTCATAGGCACTGTTGACCTTGAGGGTGATGCCATCGGCGTCGGTGATGTAGACGCCATCGTGCAACGCGTCGATCAGCTCGCGAAACCCGGGATCATCGAAGTCCATCTGGCTGCCTTGTTGGGTCAGGAGAAACTACACATTCTACGCCCGGAAACGAACAAGGCCCCGCCAGTTTCGCGGCGAGGCCCTGAACATACAGCTGCGACGATTTATTCCGGCGTCGAAGTACGCAGCTTCTCGCTGCGCCCACGCAGCCATTCCAGGGTCAGCAGCAGCAGGACGGAGAAGCCGATCAGCAGCGTGGCGGCGGCGGCGATGGTCGGCGACAGGTTCTCGCGGATGCCGCTGAACATCTGCCGCGGCAGGGTGGCCTGCTCGGGGCCGGCGAGGAAAAGGGTCACCACCACTTCGTCGAAGGAGGTGGCGAAGGCGAACAACGCACCCGAAATCACGCCCGGCGCGATCAGCGGCAGGGTCACCCGGCGAAACGCCGTCAGCGGCGAGGCCCCTAGGCTGGCGGCGGCGCGCACCAGGTTGTGGTTGAAGCCCTGCAGCGTGGCCGACACGGTGATGATCACGAACGGCACGCCGAGCACCGCGTGTACCAGGATCAGCGACAGGTAGCTGTTGCCCATGCCCAGCGGGGCGAAGAACAGGTAGCTGGCGACACCGATGATCACCACCGGGACGATCATCGGCGAGATCAGCAGGCTCATCACCAGCGCCTTGCCACGGAATTCGCCCCGGGTCAGACCGATGGCCGCCAGGGTGCCGAAGACCATGGCCAGCATGGTCGCGGCCGGGGCGATGATCAGGCTGTTCTTCAGCGAACGCATCCAGTCAGCGGACATAAAGAAGTCCTCGTACCAGCGCAGTGAGAAGCCCTGCAGCGGGTAAACAAGGAAGGTGCCGGAGTTGAACGACAGCGGCACGATCACCAGCACCGGCAGGATCAGAAACAGCAGCACCAGGCCGCAGAGAATGCGCAGGCCGTAGTACCAGAGGCGCTCGACGGGTGACATGTAGGGGCTGAGCATGGCTGTGACTCCATTTAGCGTTTAGCTCCCCTCTCCCATTTATGGGAGAGGGGCTGGGGGAGAGGGCGCTCTTCTTGTGCCCTCCTCCCGAGTCCGGTTACCGAGAGACGGGGGTGCCGAAACAAGCACCCTCTCCCGCCCTTCGGGCACCCTCTCCCATAAATGGGCGAGGGTCATCAGATGGTCTGCTGCGCAGACCGCTTTTTAACCCAAGCGCAGTTTGCTGGCGCCGACCAGCCAGCTGTACACCACGTAGAGCACCAGCGTCGCGGCCAGCAGCAGGCCGCCGAGGGCCGTGGCCATGCCCCAGTTGATGGTGGTGTTGGTGTAGAAGGCGACGAAGTAGCTGATCATCTGGTCGTTCGGGCTGCCCAGCAGCGCCGGGGTGATGTAGTAGCCGATGGACAGGATGAACACCAACAGGCAACCCGCACCGACTCCGGCCAGCGTTTGCGGGAAGTACACCCGCCAGAAACTGGCGAACGGGTGGCAGCCGAGCGACACCGCCGCACGCATGTAGCTGGGCGAGATGCCCTTCATCACGCTGTAGATCGGCAGGATCATGAACGGCAGCATGATGTGGACCATGGCCACGTAAACGCCGCTGCGGTTGAACACCAGTTGCAACGGCTGCTCGATGATCCCCAGCGATATCAGCGCGCTGTTGATCAACCCGCCCGACTGCAACAGCACGATCCAGGCCGCGACCCGCACCAGAATCGATGTCCAGAACGGCAGCAACACCAGAATCATCAGCAGGTTGCCCTGCCGCGTCGGCAGGTTGGCCAGCAGGTAGGCCAGCGGGTAAGCCAGCACCAGGCAGATGGCGGTGATCACCAGGCTCATCCAGAAGGTACGGGCGAAGATATCCAGGTAGATGGCCTGATCCGGGGTGGCCTTGGCCAGTTCGCCGAGGTCGTCGATGCGGTGATCGAGCGCGGCCAGCAGATAGTACGGCGTGACCGACGACGCATTACGGCGGATCACCTGCCAATAGGCGGGGTCGCCCCAGCGCTCGTCCATATCGAGGAAAGCTTCCTGGTATGACGCTGGCTCCTCACGGAGCGGCAGCTTGCGTGCGGTCGCGCTGACCAGGCTACGGAAGCCCGCCAGCTCCATGTTCAGGCGCTTGGACAGATCGCCGAGGCTCTGATTGCGCCGCGCCTCGAGCATATCGCTGGCAATCGCCCGGTATACCGCCTCATCCGGCAGGCCACGACCATCCCAGGCAGCAATCGCCTCAACGGTGCGCGGCAGGCTGCCGACCACTTCCGGGTTGTCCACACTGCGCATGAGCAGTGCGCCGATAGGCAGCAGGAAGGTCAGCAGAAGGAACAGCAACAGCGGCAGGATCAGCGCCTTGGATTTCAGGCGATTGAAACGCTCGGCACGGGCCAGTCGCTGCTTCAGGCTCGGCCCAGGCAAATCATTGGCAGGCAGTACGGCGGCCATGGACAACTCCGCAAGCAAGAAAGGAATTCAGACGGCCCCGCCATGAGGCGGGGCCGGATAGGCGACTTAACGCGCCGCCCAAGCGTTGAAACGTTGCTCCAGCTGCTCGCCGTAGTCAGCCCAGAAGGTCACATCGATGGCCACCTGGTTGGCGATGTTTTCCGGGGTGGTCGGCATCAGGTTCAGACGCTCCGGCGCCAGCAGCTCGATGGCCTGCTTGTTGGCCGGGCCGTAGGCGATATTCTCCGAGTAGGTCTTCTGCGCTTCGGGCTTGACCGAGTAGGCGATGAACTCCTTGGCCAGTTCGGCATTCTTGGCGCCACGCGGGATGGCCCAGGAATCGAAGTCGTAGATACCACCGTTCCACACCACCTGCAGGTTGCTTTCGCCCTGCACCGCCGCGATACGACCGTTGTAGGCCGAGCTCATCACCACGTCACCGGAAGCGAGATACTGCGGCGGCTGGGCGCCAGCTTCCCACCACTGGATGTTCGGCTTCAGCTCATCGAGTTTCTTGAATGCGCGATCCTGGCCTTCCTTGGTGGCCAGTACCTTGTACACGTCCTTGACCGGCACGCCATCGGCCATCAGGGCGAATTCCAGGGTGTACTTGGCGCCCTTGCGCAGGCCGCGTTTGCCCGGGAATTTCGCTACGTCCCAGAAATCGGACCAACTGGTCGGTGCGGCGCTCAGTTTGTCGGCGTTGTAGGCCAATACCGTGGACCAGACGAAGAAGCCCACGCCGCACGGCTGGATGGCGCCGTCGATGAAGTTGGACTCATCGCCGAACTGGGCCGGATCGAGCTCCTCGAACAGGCCTTCGTCACAACCGCGGGCCAGTTCCGGCGACTCCACCTCCACCAGATCCCAGCTCACGCTGCGGGTATCGACCATGGCTTTGACCTTGGCCATTTCACCGTTGTATTCGCCGCCCAGCACCTTGTTGCCGGTTTCCTTCTCGAAGGGTTCGTAGAACGCCTTGACCTGCGCCGCCTTGTTCGCGCCGCCGAAGGATACCGCTGTCAGATCCACCGCCAGTGCCGGCATGGCACAGCTAACGCCCAGGGCCAACGCCGCGAGCTTCAGGGATTTCTTCATTCTTATCAGCTCCTCTGTGTTACGGGGTAAAGGTGAAGCACTGCGCGAAAGGCTCACTCGATGTGGAGTGGATCCAGCGCGCGGACATGCTCGACAGACCAGCCGAGCGGAACCAGGTCACCAACCGTCAGCGCCGGATCGAGCTCGGCCACGGGTTGCTTGACGTAGAAATCGGACTTGCCGCAGACCTCCATGCGGATGCGCACGTGGTCGCCCAGGTAAATGAACTCGGCGATACGCCCGGAGAAGCGGTTCGGGCAGGCCTCGCTGTGGCCGTTGAGGCGAATGCGCTCGGGACGAATCGACAGGCTCACCGCCTCGCCGACGGCACCGACGTTGACCGCCGTGGCGCGCACTTCCTCTCCGCGCGCCAGGCGCACCACGCACTGCTCGCCATCGCGACTGACCAGCTCGCCAGCCAGACGATTGTTCTCGCCGATGAACTGGGCGACGAAAGTGTTGTGCGGCGCTTCGTAGAGTTCGCGCGGCGGCGCGATCTGCTGGATCTCACCCTGATGGAATACGGCCACGCGGTCGGACATGGTCAGCGCCTCGCCCTGGTCGTGGGTCACGTAGACCACGGTCACGCCCAGGCGCTGGTGCAGGTGCTTGATCTCCATCTGCATGTGCTCGCGCAGTTGCTTGTCCAGCGCGCCGAGGGGTTCATCCATCAGTACCAGCTGCGGCTCGAACACCAGCGCACGGGCCAGGGCCACACGCTGCTGTTGACCACCGGAAAGCTGGCTGGGGTAACGGTTGCGGAAGCTGTCGAGCTGCACCATCGACAGGGCGCGTTTGACCCGCTCGCTGATATCGGTGCGCGACATGCCACGCACGCTCAGCGGGAAGGCCAGGTTCTCGGCCACGGTCATGTGCGGGAACAGCGCGTAGTTCTGGAACACCATGCCGATGTCGCGCTTGTGCGGCGGCAGTTTGTTCAGCGAGCGGCCATCGAGGAGGATCTCGCCAGCGGTCGGCGTCTCGAAACCGGCCAGCATCATCAGGCTGGTGGTCTTGCCGGAACCGGACGGGCCGAGCAGGGTCAGAAACTCACCCTTGCGGATATCCAGGTTGAGGTCTTTGACGATCAGCGTTTCGCCGTCATAGCTTTTCTGTACGCCACGGAAGCTCACCAGTACATCGTTTGCCATCACACCACACCCTTGTTCTTGTCTCAGGCCGATGAGCCAAGATTAGGTCGGCGAGACAGGGTGAAAAATCGGGCGGGATGACAAGCTGATATCAGGCGCGAGGAGAATCTCGCGTAGGGATCGCCCTACAAATTCCGAGTGATCGCATCGGTTATACAGTGCATGAAAACCGTGGGAGCGGCTTCAGCCGCGAAGCTCCGGCGGGCGATTCATCGTGGCTGAAGCGGAGTGCCGCCCAGCCGCTCCTACGAAAGCGGCCGATCAGACCAGGCGGTGCTCCATGGCGTAACGCACCAGGTCGGCCATCGAATGCGCGCCGAGCTTCTGCATCAGGCGCGCCTTGTGCGTGCTCACGGTCTTGTTGCTGATTGCCAGGTGCAGGGCAATGTCGTTGACCCCCTCCCCTCGCACCAGGCGCTCGAACACCGAGAACTCGCGCTCGGACAACTGCGCATGGGGCGGCCGAGAATCGGTCAGACCGACCTCGAAGACCATGCGGTCGGCCAACGCCGGGTCGATATAACGACCACCGCTGGCCACCTTGCGAATCGCCGTGATCAGCAGCGCCGGATCGCTGTCCTTGGTGGCATAACCGGCGGCACCGGCCTTGAGCGCACGCGCCGCCATCTGCGCCTCGTCGTGCATCGACAGCACCAGGATAGCCGGCGCCTCGGTCAGAGCACGGATACGCGGAATGGCCTCCAGACCGTTGACGCCGGGCATGGAGATATCCAGCAGCACCACGTCGCAAGGCGTGCGCCGCAGCACCTCTATCAGTTGCTCGCCATTGCAGGCCTCGCCGGCAACCTCGAGATCACGCGCCATGCCGATCAGCTGCTTGATGCCTTCCCGCACGATGGTGTGGTCTTCGGCCACCAGTACCCGAATCACGCTGCGATCTCCTCTTCCAGATTGATGCGCGCACACAGGGTAGTGCCCTCGCCCGGCAGGCTGTCAATCTGCAACTGGCCACCGAGCATGAGCATGCGCTCCTGCATACCGACCAGGCCGAAGGATTGTCCCGGCTTGCGCAGCGCCGGATCGAAGCCCTTGCCATCGTCGACCACCGACAGACACAGGCTGCCGCCCTCCTGCCACAAACGCACCTCGACGCTGTGCGCGCCAGCGTGGCGCATGATGTTGGTCAGCGCCTCCTGAAGGATGCGGAACATGCCGATGGCCTGGGCGTCCGGCAAGCGCGGCAGGTGCTCGGGCACTTCGACCAGGCAGGGAATCTGCGTGCGCTCCTCGAAGCGCCGCACCTGCCACTCGATGGCCGAGGCAATGCCGGCATCGAGAATCGGCGGGCGCAGCGCCGTAGCCACATCACGCACCAGCTGGAACAACTGGGCGATCAGGCGCTTCATGCTGTTGAGGCGTTCATCCAGTTCGGGAATCTGCCCGGCGCAAACCAGCTCGCACATCGCCGTCTCCAGCTTGAGTACGGTCAGCACCTGGCCCAGCTCGTCATGCACTTCACGGGCAATGCGCGCCTTCTCTTCCTCGCGCACGCTTTCCAGGTGCGCCGACAATTCGCGCAGACGCGCCCGCGAATCGGCCAGCGCCAGCTCGGCCAGCTTGTTCTCGGTGATGTCCCAGAGGATGCCGTCCCACACCACCCGACCATTGCCCAACGGCCGCGCGGTGGTACGGATGTCAGCCCATAGCACCTCCTGATCGGCAGTGAGGATGCGCCCCTGCCAGTACCAGTCGCTCTCGCCCTCCAGCGCCAGGGTCTGGCTATTGAGGTAGCTGCTCAGATCCTGCGGGTGCACCAGGCTGCGAATGCCACGCTCCTCACGCTGCAGATCCTGCGCTGGCCAGCCGACCATCTCCTGACTGGCCTCGCTGATGTAGGCGAAGTTGACCACCGCTCCCGGCCCAGCCCGCTCCAGACGAAACACCAGGCCAGGCACGTTACCGGCGATGCCCTTGAAGCGCGCCTCGCTCTCCTCCAGCGCTGCACGCGCACGGCGGCGCTCGGTCACGTCGCTGAGAAACACCACCAGGTACTCAGCCTGGCGATAACGCAGAAAACTCAGCGACACGTCAGCCGGCATACGGCTGCCATCGGCACGCAGACAGTCCACCTCGAAGCTGGGTGAGCCGTCGTCCTGCTCGCGCACGCGTTTCCACAGGTTAAGCCAGCGGTCCATATGCAGGCCGGGCTCCAACTGACTCAATGGCTTGTCCACCAACTCGCCGGGGGCGTAGCCGAGCATGCGTTCGGCGGCGCGGTTGGCGTAGCGCAGGTGGCTATCCCAGTTGACCCAAAGAATACCTACCGTGCTGTGATCGATGGAGAACTGGCTCAGGCGCAATGCCTCGGCGGCCTGCTGATGGCGATCCAGTTCGCCGCGTGCAGCCAACAGCCCACGCTCCAGCGAACGTGTCTGCTGCCGCTGCCGATAAAGCGCTGTCGCACCGAGCATCAGAATCAGGGCGAAAAATAACGCCAGGGTCTTCCAGAAGCCGACGAAGTCGGTGGATTGCGGATAGCGCAGCGGCATCCAGGTATCGCGCAACTCTTCCAGTTCACGGGCAGGCAGCGCTTGCAAAGTCCGGTCGACAATACCGGACAGAAGCGGCTGGTCACGCCGCGTAGCCAGGCGCAGCAGCTGCGGCAGGCCGATATCACCGACGATGCTCAAGCTGGAGAAACGCGATTCGCGGAGCAGCAGGCTGAGGCTCGCTTCATCCAGCACGGCGTAGCTGACTTCCTGGTTGAGCACCAGCAGCAAGGCGGCGCGCTCCGACGGAGTCGCACGCAGACGCAGGTTGGTGTGGGTGCGTTCCAGGTATTCGGCAGCCTGGCTCGGCGTGCGCAACGCGACCGTCTGCTCCAGCGGCAATTGATCGAGATCCACCGCACCGCTGCCACTGCGCTCGCCAACTACCAGATGCGGCACACGCAGGTAGGGCATGGAGTAATGCCAGATACGCAGACCAGCCGGCGTCTGCTGCAGCCCCGGCGCCAGGTCCACTTCACCGGCGTTGGCGGCCTGATCCAGCGCCTCCTGGCTCGTATACAGGCGCCATTCGGGCGCGACACCCATGCCTTCGAGCAAGCGCTGCATCAGCTCGACATTGGCGCCCGTCAGCTGCCGGTTCTGTCCGCGCTGCACCCAGGGCGCCTGCTGGATCAGACCCACGCGCAGCACTGGATGCTCCTTGAGCCAGGCACGCTGCTCTGCGTCGAAAGCCGGGCGCAATGGCATGCGCGCGCTCTCAGCCCAGACGCCGGATGTCGCCACTATCAACAGGTAAATAAGGGAACGGAGAAGGGACTTCATGCACGGTGAATCCGCTGACGCGATTGCTTACCTTACTCCAGTCTTTCGCTAATGGCCTGACAAAAGCGAAGCTCGGCATTAGGCTCTGTAGCAGACCCCAAGGAGCTTCATCGATGCGCCTGAACTCACTCGCACTGCTCGGTTTCTGTCTGCTCTGCGCCACCACGAGCTGGGCCCAGGAACCGACCGGGGATGCCCAGAGCGCCACGCCTGGCGAAGCCGATACGCCGGCCTCGAACGAGCGGCCGTCTCTACCCGAGCGTAGCGTCAGCGATGCGCTGACGCTGGAGCAGCGCCTGGACAAACGTGAGCAGCAGATGCTGCAGGCCGGCGCCGAAAGTTTCCTAGCACTATGGCTGCCGGCCAACGTCGGCGAACCCAGCGGTGCGGTGATTCTGCTACCCGGTGACGTGGAAAACGCCGACGGCGCCGCCGCAGTGGGCCCGCTACGACGCAAGCTGCCTGACGCCGGCTGGCACAGTCTGAGCCTGACACTACCGGACCCGGACGGAGACCCGCTGCCGCTACGTGATGCAAGCGCCGAAACCGCAGCGGCGCCCGCTGATTCTGCAAGTACCGAGACAGCTCCCGCTGCCGATAGCCCGCCACAGCCACCGGAAACACAAGCCACACAGGCCACGGACAGCGGCACAATCAGCCCGGATCAACGGCGCCAGGCCCATGTCGAACGCGTGATGGCGCGCATCGATGCCGCCATCGCCTTCGCCAGCCAACAGCAGGCCAAGGAAATCGTCCTGCTTGGCCACGGCAGCGGCTCCTACTGGGCCGCACGCTACCTGAGCGAACGCAAACCCGCGAATGTCCAGAACCTGCTGATGGTGGCGGCGGATGTACCGGCAGGGTTCGCCCCGCCGCTGGACGAACTGGTCGTCCAACTGCCGGTGGCCACTGGCGACTTCTTCTACAAGGATCAGGCCACCGACCGCACGGCTGCCCTGAAACGTCTGCAAGCCAGCAAGCGGGCCAAGCTGCCCACCTATGTACAGGTAGCGATGAAGGCGCTGCCGGGCAACCTGGATGTCCAGGAGGAGCAGCTGTACCGCCGTCTACGCGGCTGGTTGAAGCTGCATATTCGCGCTGCGGGCAGCTAACGTATTCCGCGACGCTGGCGGATCAACGCATAGGCCTGATGCAGCTGACGCGTGGTGTCGGTGGCTTCGCGAATGCGTTCAGGCGAGGCTCCCGAACCAGCCAGTTTGTCCGGGTGGTGCCGGCTGAGCAGGCGCCGGTAAGCGCGCTTGATCTGCTCAGGCTCGCTGCCTTCATTGACACCTAGCAACCGCAACGCCTCCTGATAACTGCCGCCCGCTGGCGCAGGTTGCTGGCTGCGACGTGGTGCGTACTCCTCGCCCAGGCTATCGAGTCGGGCGCTGTCCCAGCCGAGCCACTTGCCCCAGAGCAGGATCAACTCATGCTCGCTGGCAGACACCCGCCCATCGACCCAGGCCATGCGCCAGCAAGCTCGCAGCATGGCATCGGCACGCTCGCGTTGACGCTGCAGCGGGGCACGTAGGTTGTCCCGTCCGGTCTTGCCACGGGCGAAGGCTTCGATGGCACGACGCTGAGCCATCGCGTCCAACCCCAGCCGCTGCATTTCCGAACGCGCCTGCTGTATATGGCTCTGTACAACCCGGCCGTCACTCTTGGCCAGACGTCCCAGCATCAGAAACAACAAGTCGTCATCCGTCGGCGCAGCACGACCGCCCAGACGCTCACGCAGATTGTCCCAGCCATGCAGGCGCAGGCGACGGTCCAGCACCTGCCCAAGTAGACCGCCTAGCAGTGCACCCGGAATGCTGGCCAGAGCGAGCCCGGCCGCCGCTCCGAGCATGGTGGCCGGCCACAACACTTAACGTGCCTCCTGCAGCAAACGTTCGACTTCAGCCAGGCGCTCGTGCGTACCAACGTCGACCCAACAGCCACCATAGTGCTCGCCAGTGACCTGCCCGGCCGCCATGGCCTCACGCAGCAGCGGCGCCAGCTTAAAGGCGCCCGGCGCAGAGCCGGCGAACAGACGCGGATGCAGCACGGCGAGACCGCTGTAGGTCAGCCGTTCACCTGTCGCCTCGCCGTCATGGACCTGACCTGCCGCGAGAATGAAATCGCCCTGCGCGTGATGGGCCGGGTTATCCACCAGCACCAGATGCGCCAGACCGACAAGCGGCTGGCGCAGCGCGGCGAAAGCGTAATCGGTGAAAACATCGCTATTGACCACCAGAAACGGCTCAGCGCCCAGCAGCGGCAGGGCCTTGAAGATGCCGCCGCCCGTTTCCAGGGGCTCGCCTTCGGAGGAATAGACGATACGCACGCCAAAGCGCGCGCCATCGCCCAGGTAATCCTCGATCTGCTGGCCTAGCCAGGCATGGTTGATCACCAGCTCGGTGAAGCCCGCAGCAGCTAGGGCGCGGATGTGGTACTCGATCAACGGCACACCCGCCGCCTTTACCAGCGGCTTGGGCGTATGCAGGGTCAATGGCCGCATGCGCTCGCCCTTGCCCGCCGCGAGGATCATCGCCTTCATGCACGTGCCCCTTCATCTTTCGCCAGGCTGGCGAACAGCTCACCCAGCTCGGCGAGCTCCGGCCGACGTGCCAAAACGGCCTCTATATAAGAGAAGAAACGCGGTACGTCGCCCAGGTACTTGGGCTTGCCATCGCGGTGACAGATGCGCGCGAAGATGCCGATGACCTTGAGGTGGCGCTGCACGCCCATCAGGTCGCTGGCCCGTAGAAAGTCGTCGAGCGATGCCTGCACCGGAATACCCGCCGCCTTGGCGCGCTCCCAATACCCCTGCAGCCAGTCCTGCACGCGCGCCTCGGGCCAGCTGAGGAATGCATCCTTGAACAGACAGGTGATGTCGTAGGTGACCGGGCCGTTGACGGCATCCTGAAAATCCAGCACGCCGGGGTTGGGCGCGCTCTGCATCAGGTTGCGCGGCATGAAGTCGCGATGCACCACCACCTTGGGCTGTTCCAGGGCGCTGTCGATAAGCAACCGACTGATGCGCTGCCAGGCGGCGTCCTGCTCGGCGGTAAAGCTGCGCCCCAGGTGACGCTGCACGTACCACTCGGGAAACAACTGCAACTCACGACGCAGCAACGCCTCATCGTAATGCGGCAGATGGCTGTCGAGCGGCAAGCGCTGCTGCCGCAGCAAGGCCTCGATGGCATCGTCGAACAGTTGGTCGGCGTTGTGCTCGTTGATCACATCCAGATAGGTCTGGCGGCCCAGGTCATCGAGAATCAGGAAGCCCTGCTCAAGATCGGCAGCCAATACCTGTGGCACATGCACACCTGCACTAGCCAGCAAGGCCGCAATACGGACGAACGGCTCGCAGTTCTCCTGGGGCGGTGGCGCATCCATCAGAATCAGGCTGCGCTCACCGGCCTGCCAACGAAAATAGCGGCGAAAGCTGGCGTCGCTGCTGGCGGGAGTGAGCTCGGCCTCCGGGACCGCTCCCCAGTCGCGTGCTGCGAACAGGAGGGGCAGTTGCTCGGCAAGCCATGTTTGCAGCTGTTGCAGACGTACATCGTGTTCAGACATCAAGGGGTCTCCGACGGCGCTAGCCGTTGCGCGGGTCATGCTTTATTATCCAGCATCTTTTTCAGCCCATCGAGAGGCGTGCGGCCCCTGGGCCGATAGCGCGCAGGAAGCCCGGACTAACAAGATGGCAGTAAAATACCCCGCGTTCCGCAAGAAATTCCCGCTGCTGGTCACCGGCAGCCTCCTGGCCTTACAGCCCGCGTTCAGCCTACAGTCCTTTGCCGCCGAGCAATACGATTGCCAGGCATCGCCCACGGGCGGCTGGGCCTGCGCGCCGAAATCGGCGGCCAGCGCCCTGCCTCCGCGTCCAGTGCACAGCCGCGATGCTGTCAGCTCGGGTGGCACCACCAGCGAGGCGGTAGCCAAGCAGGATGCTGCCCCGGTGCTGGTCACCGAGAGCAAGGGCCGTGCCCTCACCTCGCGCAGCCCCGATTACAGTCACTTGGACTGGGTCCCGCGCGATAAGTTGACTGCCGCGCAGTTGGCCGAGGCTGGCCCTTACTGTGCAGGCGCCTATGTCGAGCCGCTGCGTCCGGGCATGGATGACACCACGCCGCTGGACGAGTCGCCGATGTTCGTTTCCGCCAAAGCCTCGCGCTTCGAGCAGGAAAAGCAGGTCGCTACCCTCGCCGGTGATGTCGTCCTGCGTCAGTCCGGCATGCAGGTCGAGGCCGACGAGGCCAGCCTGCACCAGACGGAAAACCGTGGCGAACTGGTCGGCAACGTACGCCTGCGCGACAAGGGCATGCTGGTGGTCGGCGACCGTGCCGAACTGCAGCTGGATAATGGTGAAGCCCGTATCGACAATGCCGAATACGTGATGCACCAGGCAAAGGTGCGCGGTAGCGCGCTCTACGCCAAGCGCGAAGAGACCGCAATCATCCGCCTCAAGGATGGCACCTACACCCGTTGCGAGCCGGGCGACAACGCTTGGCACCTGAAGGGCAACAACGTCACCTTGAACCCGGCGACCGGCTTCGGCACCGCCACCAACGTGACGCTGCGGGTCAAGGACATTCCGGTGTTCTACACCCCGTACATCTACTTCCCGATCGACGACCGTCGCCAGTCCGGCTTCCTGCCGCCGAGCATCGGCACGTCGAGCAGCAACGGTTTCTCGCTGCAAACGCCGTACTACTTCAACCTGGCGCCGAACTACGACGCCACGCTGTATCCGACCTACATGGCCAAACGCGGCCTGCTGATGGAAGGTGAGTTCCGCTACCTGACCGAGAGTAGCGAAGGCCAGGTCGGCGGCGCATGGCTGAACGACAGCGAAGACGAGCGCAAACTGCAGTCCGAGTACGAAGATCAGCGCTGGATGTACAGCTGGCAGCATAAGCAGGGCCTGAACTCGCGCCTGCTTGCCGAAGTCGACTACACCGATATCAGCGACCCGTACTACTTCCAGGATCTCGATACCGATCTGGGCATCGACAAGCAAACCTACGTAGACCAGCGCGGCACGCTGACCTATCGCGGTGACAGCTATACCGCACGCCTGAACGTGCATGCATACGAACTGGCTAACATCACCGATGTAACGCCATATGATCGCCTGCCGCAGATCACCCTGGATGGCAAACTGCCGTTCAATCCGGGTGGCCTGGACTTCACCTATGGCACCGAATACGTGCGCTTTGATCGCAACCTGCGCTCGGGCTTCTTCACTGACAAAGACGGGGTAACCGGCCGGCCGCAAGACCTCTGGTACGACGAACGTCTGACCGGACTGGACCGTGCAGATGGTGAACGTCTGCACCTGGAGCCAGGCGTTGCTCTGCCACTGAACTGGAACTGGGGTTTCATCAAGCCTCAAGTCAAGTACCTGCAGACGCAGTACCAGGTAAACCTCGACGGTCAAGGCAAGGCAGATCTGGCAACCAATGACCCCGAAAGCCAGTGGTTCGGTGTCGACTACAAGCGCTCGCCCAACCGTGGCGTGGGCCTGCTCAGCGTTGACAGCGGCCTGTATTTCGACCGCAACACCCAGCTGTTCGGCAAAGATTTCCGCCAGACCCTGGAACCGCGTGCTTTCTACCTCTATGTGCCGGAAGAAGACCAGACCGACATCCCGGTGTTCGATACGGGCGAGCCGACCTTCAGCTACGCCTCGCTGTGGCGTGAAAACCGCTTCAGTGGCAAGGATCGCATCGGTGACGAGAACAAGCTGTCGCTGGGCGTGACCAGCCGCTGGATCGAGCCGAACGGCTTCGAGCGCCAGCGCTTCAGCATCGGCCAGGCGTTCTACTTCGAAGACCGCAAGGTTCAACTGCCGGGTATCGACTACCGTACCCGCCAGGAAGCTACCGCCGATGTGTCGCCTTATGCGCTGGAGTACCTGTATCGCTTCAATCGCGACTGGCGTTTCTCGTCCACCTTCAACTGGGATCCGGACCAACACGCCACCCGCTCGGGCAGCGCGATGTTCCACTACCAGCCGGAAGCCAATCCGGGCAAGATCGTCAACTTCGGCTATCGCTATCGTAACGACACCGTGCGTTATGACCGTGACAGCGGTACCTGGACAACCAACCCGGACTACGGCACCCCAACAATTTCCGATGGCGCTGGCGGTACGATCGCGAACCCCAACTACATCAAGAACTACTACAAGATCGACCAGCATGACTTCTCCGTCATCTGGCCGCTGGCTCCGCAGTGGAGCCTGATCTCGCGCTGGCAGTACGACTATGGCCGCAACCGTACTCTCGAAGCCTTCGGTGGTTTCGAATACGACAGCTGCTGCTGGAAGCTGCGCCTGATCAACCGCTACTGGATCGATTACGACGAAGTCAGCCTCGACCCATCGCGCAACGACGAGCCGGACCGCGGCATCTTCCTGCAGATCGTCCTCAAGGGCCTCGGCGGCGTTGTTGGCAACAAGGTGGAAACTTTCCTCGACCAAGGCATTCAAGGTTACCGTGAACGTGAAGACCAAGCTTTCTGATCGCCTGCGCCCCCTGCTGTTGGGCGCAGCACTGCTGGCGGCAACGGCTCAGGCCCAGGTTCGCCCACTGGATCGCGTCGTGGCCATCGTCGACAACGACGTGGTCATGCAGAGCCAACTCGACGCTCGCCTGCGTGAAGTGCAGCAAACCATCGACAAGCGCGGCGGCGCCCTGCCTCCTGGCAACGTACTCAGCCAGCAGGTGCTTGAGCGCCTGATCATCGAGAACATCCAGCTGCAGATCGGCGACCGCTCCGGCATTCGCATCACCGACGAAGAACTGAACCAGGCCATGGGCACCATCGCTCAGCGCAATGGCATGAGCCTGGAGCAGTTCCGTGAAGCACTGGCACGCGACGGTCTGTCCTATGCCGATGCACGTGACCAGGTGCGTCGCGAGATGGTCATCAGCCGTGTGCGCCAGCGCCGCGTGGCCGAACGCATTCAGGTTACCGATCAGGAAGTGCAGAACTTCCTCGCTTCCGACCTGGGCAAGATGCAGCTGTCGGAAGAATTCCGCCTGGCCAACATCCTGATTCCGGTTTCCGAAGGTGCGTCCTCCAGCGAAATCCAGACGGCCGACCGTCTGGCGCAGGAGGTTTATCAGCAACTGCAGCAAGGCGCGGACTTCGCCCAACTGGCTGTTTCTCGCTCTGCCAGCGAGAACGCCCTGGAAGGCGGTGAAATGGGCTGGCGTAAAGCGGGTCAGCTGCCTCCGCCGTTCGACAACATGATCAGCCAACTGAACCCGGGCGAGGTTACCGAGCCGGTGCGTACGCCAGGCGGTTTCATCATCCTCAAGCTGATCGAGAAGCGCGGCGGCGACACCCAGGTGCGCGACGAAGTGCACGTGCGCCATATCCTGATCAAGCCCAGCGAGATTCGCAGCGAAGAAGAAACTCGTCGTCTGGTCGAGCGCCTGTATCAGCGTATCGTCGATGGTGAGGATTTCGCCGAGCTGGCGAAGAGCTTCTCCGAGGACCCGGGCTCCGCGCTCAACGGCGGCGATCTGAACTGGATCGACCCGAACGCCCTGGTGCCCGAATTCCGCGAGGTGATGAACAACACCCCCAGCGGCGAGCTGTCCAAGCCGTTCAAGAGCCCTTACGGCTGGCATGTGCTGGAAGTCATGGGCCGTCGCGCCACTGACAGCAGCGCGCAGTTCCGCGAGCAACAAGCCGTTAACGTGCTGCGCAACCGCAAGTACGATGAGGAACTGCAGGCCTGGCTGCGCCAGATCCGCGACGAAGCCTACGTCGAGACCAAGCTGTAACAGCATCATCGCGTACGAAAGCCCGGCCCTGTGCCGGGCTTTTTCGTTATTGGCCCGGCAGCGTAAACTGACGCCCCCGCGCCCACACAGAGAGCGACCATGACTGCGCAGCAATGCTTTGCCCTCACCCCAGGCGAGCCCGCCGGCATCGGCCCCGACCTCTGCCTGCTGCTGGCCCAACAGGCCCAGCCTGCGCCACTGGTCGCCATCGCCAGTCGCGAGCTACTGGCAGAGCGCGCGGAGCGATTAGGGCTGAGTATCGAATTGCTGATCGTTGACCCACAACGATTGCCAGGCAAACCGGCAGCAGCAGGCGCTCTTTATGTCTGGGACACGCCGCTGGCAGCTCCCGCAACCCCAGGCAAACTGACGCCCGCGAACTCCGCCTACGTGCTGGAAACCCTCACTCGCGCAGGCCAAGGCTGCCTGGACGGAACCTTCGCCGGCATGATCACCGCCCCCGTGCACAAAGGTGTGATCAACGAAGCTGGTATCGCTTTCTCCGGCCACACCGAGTTTCTCGCCGAGCTGACCCACACCGAGCAGGTGGTGATGATGCTGGCAACCCGCGGCTTACGTGTGGCGCTGGTCACCACCCATTTGCCCCTGAAGGACGTTGCAGCCGCTATCACAGCCGAGCGCCTGGAACGCGTCACGCGCATCCTGCATACAGATCTGCAAGGTAAATTCGGTATCGCCCAACCGCGCATTCTGGTCTGCGGGCTCAACCCCCACGCCGGCGAAGGCGGCCATCTGGGTCGCGAGGAAATCGAGATCATCGAGCCGACGCTGGAACGTCTGCGCACGGAAGGCATGAACCTGATCGGTCCGCTGCCGGCCGACACCCTGTTCACCCCCAAGTATCTCGAACAGGCCGATGCGGTATTGGCCATGTACCACGACCAGGGCCTGCCGGTGCTCAAGTTCAAGGGCTTCGGCGCCGCGCTGAACGTCACACTGGGCCTGCCGATCATCCGCACCTCGGTAGATCATGGCACCGCGCTGGACCTGGCCGGCACTGGCAAGGTCGACATCGGCAGCCTGCAGGTGGCGCTGGAGACCGCCTACCAGATGGCCGCCAGCGGCACGACATGAGCCGCTGAGGCCACGGCCCGCGCCCCCGACGCCATTCGCTGGTAGACTGTGCGACTTTCTTTTTTGCATCCAGCCTCGAGCAACACGACTCGGGGCGTTGCGCGGAGCCGTACATGTCCGAATATCAACACCGCGCGCGCAAGCGCTTCGGCCAGAACTTCCTGCATGATGCCGGGGTAATCGACCGTATCCTGCGCGCCATTCGCGCCAAGGAAGATGAACGCCTGCTGGAGATCGGCCCAGGCCAGGGCGCCATTACCGAGGGTTTGCTCGGTAGCGGCGCGCAGCTCGACGTGATCGAGCTCGACCTCGACCTGATCCCCATCCTGCAAAACAGGTTCGGCGACAATCCGCGCTTTCGCCTGAATCAGGGCGACGCACTGAAATTCGACTTCGCCCGCCTCGAGGCGCCACCGCGCAGCCTGCGCGTGGTCGGCAACCTGCCCTACAACATCTCCACGCCGCTGATTTTTCACCTGCTGGACAACGCACCGCTGATTCGCGACATGCACTTCATGCTGCAGAAGGAAGTGGTCGAGCGCATGGCCGCAGGCCCGGGCGGCGGCGACTGGGGCCGCCTGTCGATCATGGTGCAATACCAGTGCCGCGTGGAACATCTGTTCAACGTCGGCCCCGGCGCCTTCAACCCACCACCCAAGGTCGACTCGGCCATCGTGCGCCTGGTGCCGCACGAGACCTTGCCGCACCCTGCCAAGGACCACCGCCTGCTCGAGCGCGTCGTGCGCGAAGCCTTCAATCAGCGCCGCAAGACCCTGCGCAACACGCTCAAGCAGTTGATGCCAGCCGATGCCATCGAGGCCGCGGGGGTCGACGGCAGCCTGCGCCCCGAGCAACTGGATCTGGCCGCCTTCGTCCGCCTGGCCGACCAACTGGCTCTACAGCCCTCTGCTGCGCAGGACTAAACTGCAATCACGCCCAACGGATCATTCGCATGTCCGACCCTCGTTATCAGATCGACGTCAGCGTCACCACCCGCTACCTGGCAGCGCAGTCGCAGCCGGAGCAGAGCCGCTACGCGTTCTCCTACACCGTGACCATCGTCAATAACGGCGAGCTGCCCGCTCAGCTGTTGTCGCGCCACTGGATTATCACCGACGGCGACGGTCGCGTGCAGGAAGTGCGCGGCGCCGGTGTGATCGGCCAGCAACCGCATATCGAGCCCGGCGCCAGCCACACCTACAGCAGCGGAACGGTCATGACCACCCAGGTCGGCACCATGCAGGGCAGCTACCAGATGCTCGCCGAAGACGGCAAACGCTTCGATGCGACCATCACGCCGTTCCGTCTGGCTGTGCCAGGGGCCCTTCACTGATGGCGGTGTATGCCGTCGGCGACCTGCAGGGTTGCCTCAAACCGCTCCAGTGCCTGCTCGAGCAAGTGTCTTTCGATCCCGCGCATGACCAACTGTGGCTTGTGGGCGACCTGGTCAACCGCGGCCCGCAGTCGCTGGAAACCCTGCGTTTCCTCTACTCCATCCGCCAGGCGGTCACCTGCGTGCTGGGCAACCACGACCTGCACTTGCTGGCGGTGGCGCACAACATCGAGCGCCTGAAGAAGGGCGATACCCTGCGCGAGATTCTCGATGCGCCGGATCGCAACGACCTGCTCGACTGGCTGCGCATGCAGAAACTGGTGCACCACGACGCCGAGCGCAAGGTGACCCTGGTGCATGCCGGCATCCCGCCGCACTGGACACTGAGCAAGGCGCTGCGCCGTGCCGCTGAAGTCGAAGAGGCACTGCGTGACGATGCTCGTCTGCCGCTGTTTCTCGATGGCATGTACGGTAACGAGCCGGCCAAGTGGAACAAGGAACTGCACGGCGTGACCCGCCTGCGGGTGATCACCAACTATTTCACCCGCATGCGCTTCTGCAAGGCCGACGGCACCCTGGACCTCAAGAGCAAGGAAGGCGTCGGCAGCGCACCGTCCGGCTTCGCACCCTGGTTCAGCTACCCACAGCGCAAGATGCGCGGCGAGAAGATCATCTTCGGCCACTGGGCAGCACTGGAGGGCAACTGCCCGGAACCAGGCCTCTACGCGCTGGATACCGGCTGCGTCTGGGGCGGCGCGATGACCCTGCTCGATGTCGATAGCGGCGCACTTCACCGCTGCACCTGCCCCAAAGAATAAGCCCGCCACCCACCTGGTAAAGGTCCCCGAACATGAGCGAATTCAAGCGTATCTCCCCGCAACAGGCGCAAGAACTGCGCACCCAGGGCGCCGTCGTGGTCGACATTCGCGACCCACAGAGCTTCGCCAATGGTCATATCAGCGGCTCGCGCCACCTGGACAACCACTCGCTGCATGACTTCATCACTAAGGCCGACCTCGACGCGCCACTGATCGTTTCCTGCTACCACGGCAACTCCAGCCAGGGCGCCGCGGCCTACCTGGTCGGTCAGGGTTTTTCCGAGGTGTATAGCCTCGATGGTGGTTTCGAGTTGTGGCACGCCACTTACCCGAGCGAAACCACGCAAAGCAACGAAGAATAAATTTCTTCAGCCGGCAGGCCGCGCCCGCTCTGGCCTGCCGCCCTTTCCCGACGCACGGTAACATCCCGTTATCGTTGTCCCGCCCTTGACGCTCTGCAGAACGAACTATCCTGTTACTCAGGCCATCCCACTGAAGGTAGAGCCGGCAAACCGGCATCGGGCCATCGGTAACGACTTTTGGGTTTTGGGGGATTCTTCCCGACTTGTATCCGAGCCGGGGTTACCCAGCACCTGCACGCACGACCGATCCCGAGCCAGCTTTCAGCATCGAGCGAGGTGAAGTCATGAGCATTTTCAGTCACTTCCAACAACGTTTCGAGGCGACCCGCCAGGAGGAGTACTCGCTGCAGGAGTACCTCGAACTGTGCAAACAGGATCGCAGCGCCTACGCCACTGCGGCCGAACGCCTGCTGATGGCCATTGGTGAACCGGAGTTGCTGGACACCTCCAGCGACTCCCGGCTGTCACGCATCTTCTCCAACAAGGTCATCCGCCGCTATCCGGCCTTTGCCGACTTCCACGGTATGGAAGAGTGCATCGACCAGATCGTCTCCTACTTCCGCCATGCTGCTCAGGGCCTGGAAGAGAAGAAACAGATCCTTTATCTGCTCGGCCCGGTGGGTGGCGGCAAATCCTCGCTGGCCGAGAAACTCAAGCAACTGATGGAGAAGGTGCCCTTCTACGCCATCAAGGGCTCACCGGTGTTCGAATCGCCGCTGGGGCTGTTCAACGCCACCGAAGACGGTGCGATCCTCGAAGAGGACTACGGCATCCCGCGCCGGTATCTCAGCTCGATCATGTCGCCCTGGGCCACCAAACGCCTGCAGGAGTTCGGCGGCGACATCAGCCAGTTCCGCGTGGTCAAACTCTACCCCTCGATCCTCAATCAGATCGCCGTGGCCAAGACCGAGCCGGGCGACGAGAACAACCAGGACATCTCTGCCCTGGTCGGCAAGGTGGACATCCGCAAGCTGGAGGAATACCCGCAGAACGACGCCGATGCCTACAGCTACTCGGGCGCGCTGTGCCGGGCCAACCAGGGCCTGATGGAATTCGTCGAGATGTTCAAGGCGCCGATCAAGGTGCTGCACCCGCTGCTGACCGCCACCCAGGAAGGCAACTACAACAGCACCGAAGGCCTCGGCGCGATCCCCTACAGCGGCATCCTGCTGGCCCACTCCAACGAGTCCGAGTGGCACAGCTTCCGTAACAACAAGAACAACGAGGCCTTCATCGACCGTATCTACATCGTCAAGGTGCCCTACTGCCTGCGCGTGACTGACGAGATCAAGATCTACGACAAGCTGTTGATCAACAGCTCGCTGGCCAAGGCCCATTGCGCGCCGGACACCCTGAAGATGCTTGCCCAGTTCTCCACCCTGTCACGCCTGAAAGAGCCGGAGAACTCCAACATCTACTCGAAGATGCGCGTCTACGACGGCGAGAATCTCAAGGACACCGACCCGAAAGCTAAATCGATCCAGGAGTACCGTGACAGCGCCGGCGTCGACGAGGGCATGAACGGTCTGTCGACCCGCTTCGCCTTCAAGATTCTGTCCAAGGTGTTCAACTTCGACCCGCACGAAGTGGCCGCCAACCCGGTACACCTGCTCTACGTGCTGGAGCAGCAGATCGAGCAGGAACAGTTCCCTGCCGAAGTACGCGAGCGCTACCTGCGCTACATCAAGGAATACCTGGCACCGCGCTACATCGAGTTCATCGGCAAGGAAATCCAGACCGCTTACCTGGAGTCCTACAGCGAGTACGGGCAGAACATCTTCGACCGCTACGTGCTGTACGCCGACTTCTGGATTCAGGATCAGGAATACCGCGATCCGGAAACCGGCGAGATCCTCAACCGCGTCGCCCTCAACGAGGAGCTGGAGAAGATCGAGAAGCCGGCCGGCATCAGCAACCCGAAGGACTTCCGCAACGAGATCGTCAACTTCGTGCTGCGCGCCCGCGCCAACAACAATGGCAAGAACCCCACCTGGCTCAGCTACGAGAAACTGCGGGTGGTGATCGAGAAGAAGATGTTCTCCAACACCGAGGACCTGCTCCCGGTCATCAGCTTCAACGCCAAGGGCAGCAAGGAGGATCAGCAGAAGCACAACGACTTCGTCAAACGCATGGTCGAGCGCGGCTACACCGAGAAGCAGGTACGCCTGCTATCGGAGTGGTACCTGCGGGTTCGCAAGTCTCAGTAAGCCCTGTCCGGCGCGCGCCGCGTGCCGGGTCATTCGCTGCCCGCCTGTGGCTACGGGCGGGCTAGGGAGACGTCATGAGCTACGTGATCGACCGACGCCTCAACGGCAAAAACAAGAGCACGGTGAACCGCCAGCGCTTTTTGCGGCGTTACCGTGAACACATCAAGAAGGCGGTGGAGGAAGCCGTCAGCCGACGCTCCATCACTGACATGGAGCACGGCGAGCAGATCAGCATTCCCGGGCGCGATATCGATGAGCCGGTATTGCATCACGGGCGTGGCGGCAAACAGACCATCGTCCACCCCGGCAACAAGGAATTCACCACTGGCGAACGCATCCCGCGCCCTCAGGGTGGCGGCGGTGGCCGTGGCAGCGGCAAGGCGAGCAACTCCGGCGAAGGCATGGACGAGTTCGTGTTCCAGATCACCCAGGAGGAATTTCTCGACTTCATGTTCGAGGATCTGGAGCTGCCAAACCTGGTCAAGCGCCACCTCACCGGTGCGGAAACTTTCAAGACCGTACGCGCCGGCATCAGCAACGAAGGCAACCCCTCGCGTATCAACATCGTCCGCACCCTGCGCTCGGCTCATGCAAGACGTATCGCCCTGTCCGGCTCCAGTCGCGCCAAGCTGCGCGAAGCCAAGGCCGAACTGGAGCGACTGCGACGTGAAGAACCAGACAATTTCGGCGATATCCAGGCGATTCAGGAGGAGATCGAACGTCTCAGCGCGCGCATTCATCGCGTGCCTTTTCTCGACACCTTCGACCTCAAGTACAACCTGCTGACCAAACAGCCCAATCCCAGCTCCAAGGCAGTGATGTTCTGCCTGATGGACGTGTCCGGCTCGATGACGCAGGCCACCAAGGACGTGGCCAAGCGCTTCTTCATCCTCCTGTACCTGTTCCTCAAGCGGAACTACGACAAGATCGACGTGGTGTTCATCCGCCACCACACCAGTGCCAAGGAAGTGGACGAGGAGGAGTTCTTCTACTCCCGCGAGACCGGCGGCACCATCGTATCCAGCGCCCTGAAGCTGATGCAGGAAGTGATGGCCGAGCGCTACCCGATCAACGAGTGGAACATCTACGCCGCCCAAGCGTCGGACGGCGACAACTGGAACGACGATTCACCGGTGTGCAGGGATATATTGATCAACCAGATCATGCCGTTCGTGCAGTACTTCACCTACGTCGAGATCACCCCACGTGAGCACCAGGCGCTGTGGTTCGAGTACGAACAGGTGGCCGAGGCCTTCGCCGACAGCTTCGCCCAGCAGCAACTGGTGTCCGCCGCGGACATCTACCCGGTGTTCCGCGAACTGTTCCAGCGTCGCCTGGTGAGCTGAGGGCCAAGCCATGAATGCCAGCACGAGAAAGCGCGAACCAATCTCCACCGGCTCGGAATGGACCTTCGACCTGATCCGCCAGTACGACAAGGAGATCGCCCGCATCGCCGAACGCTATGCGCTGGATACCTACCCCAACCAGATCGAGGTGATCACCGCCGAGCAGATGATGGATGCCTATGCCTCGGTCGGCATGCCGCTGGGCTACCACCACTGGTCATACGGCAAGCATTTCCTTTCCACCGAGAAAGGCTACAAGCGCGGGCAGATGGGCCTGGCCTACGAGATCGTGATCAACTCCGACCCATGCATCGCCTACCTGATGGAGGAGAACACCATCTGCATGCAGGCGCTGGTGATCGCACACGCCTGCTACGGCCACAACAGCTTCTTCAAGGGCAATTATCTGTTCCGCACCTGGACCGACGCCAGCTCGATCATCGATTACCTGGTGTTCGCCAAGCAGTACATCATGCAGTGCGAAGAGCGTTACGGCATCGACGCGGTGGAAGAGCTGCTCGACTCCTGCCATGCCCTGATGAACTACGGCGTCGACCGCTACAAGCGCCCCTACCCTATCTCCGCCGAGGAGGAGCGCCGGCGCCAGAAGGAGCGCGAGGAACACCTGCAGAAGCAGATCAACGATCTGTGGCGCACCATCCCCAGAAGCGCCGACAAGGGCGGCGAGAAAGACAACAAGCGTTTCCCCGCCGAACCGCAGGAAAACATCCTCTACTTTCTGGAAAAGCACGCCCCTCTGCTGGAGCCCTGGCAGCGCGAAGTGATCCGCATCGTGCGCAAGATCGCCCAGTACTTCTACCCGCAACGCCAGACCCAGGTGATGAACGAAGGCTGGGCCACCTTCTGGCACTACACGCTAATGAACGACCTGTACGACGAGGGCCTGGTCACCGACGGCTTCATGATGGAGTTCCTGCAGTCGCACACCAGCGTGGTCTACCAGCCGCCGTTCGACAGCCCCTACTACAGCGGCATCAACCCCTACGCGCTGGGCTTCGCCATGTACCGCGACATCCGTCGTATCTGTGAGGAGCCCACCGAGGAGGACAAGCACTGGTTCCCCGACATCGCTGGCAGCGACTGGCTGACCACGCTCAAGTTCGCCATGAACAGCTTCAAGGATGAGAGTTTCATCCTGCAGTTTCTTTCGCCCAAGGTGATTCGCGACTTCAAGCTGTTCGGCATCCTCGACGACGACCAGAAGGACGAACTGCTGGTGCCAGCCATCCATGACGAACCGGGCTACCGCACCATCCGCGAGCTACTCGCTGCTCAGTACAACCTGGGCAACCGCGAGCCCAACGTACAGATCTGGAACATCGACCGCCGCGGCGACCGCTCGCTGACCCTGCGCCATCAGCAGCACGACCGCAAACCACTGGGCGACTCCACCGGCGAGGTGCTCAAGCACCTGCATCGGCTATGGGGCTTCGATATTCATCTGGAGGTCTGCCAGGGCGATCAGTTGATCACCACCCAGCATGTGCCACCACGCGGCAGCTCGGAGGGCGACAGCGAATACCCGCGGCTGGACCTGATCATTCCGCCGATTTGATCGGCAGCTGAAGCGCGCGCCCAGCTGCCGACCATGGACACACCTTGGCGCGATAAGCCTGTGCACACGACGCGCCCCATCTCGATCTTCGGTATCCTCTGCGCTCAGTGGAGGAACACACATGCAGATCTATACAGTCGGTGGCGCGGTACGTGATCGCCTGCTCGGCCGTCCCATCAGTGAAGTGGACTGGGTCGTGGTCGGCGCCAGCGCCGAACAGATGCTCGAACTCGGCTATCGCCCGGTGGGCGCCGATTTCCCGGTGTTCCTGCACCCGCAAACGGGCGAGGAATACGCCCTGGCCCGCACCGAGCGCAAGAGCGGGCGCGGCTATGGCGGCTTCACCTTCCACGCCAGCCCCGACGTCACCCTGGAACAGGACCTGATCCGCCGCGACCTGACCGTCAATGCCATGGCCGAAGACAATCACGGCAACCTGATCGACCCCTATGGCGGCCAGCAAGACCTCGAGGCCCGCGTCCTGCGCCACGTTTCCCCGGCATTCGCCGAAGATCCGCTGCGTGTCCTGCGCGTCGCCCGCTTCGCCGCGCGCTATGCGCCGCTTGGTTTCAGCGTGGCGCCGGAAACCATCGAGCTAATGCGCCAGCTAGCCGAGTCCGGCGAACTAAGCCACCTCACTGCCGAGCGCAGCTGGAAGGAAATATCCCGCGCATTGATGGAGCCGCGCCCGGATGTGTTCGTCCAGGTGCTGCGCGACTGCGGCGCACTGGCCGCCCTGCTGCCGGAAGTGGACGCCCTGTTCGGCGTACCGCAACCGCAAGCTCATCACCCGGAGATCGATACCGGCGCTCACGTGTTGAGCGTGTTACGTCGATGCGCGGAGCATGACCAGCCGCTGAATGTGCGCTGGGCCAGCCTGCTGCATGACGTGGGTAAAGGTCTGACGCCCGAGGACGAGTGGCCACGGCATATTGCCCATGAGCACAAGGGGCTGCCGCTGATCCAGGCGATCAATGAACGCTGCAAGGCACCCCGTGACTGCGCCGAGCTGGCACTGCTGGTCGGCGAGTACCACACCCACGGCCACCGCGCGTTGGAGCTGCGCCCGTCAACGTTGCTGGAGCTGCTACAACGCTTTGACGTGTTCCGCCGCCCACAACGTTTCGCTGAGTTCATCGCCGCCTGCGAGATGGATGCCCGCGGGCGCCTGGGTCTGGAGCAACGCGACTATCCACAGGCCGCTTACCTGCTGGGCGCCGCCGAGGCCGCACGGCAGGTACCTGTCAAACCGCTGCTGGAGAAGGGATTCAAGGGTGCAGAGCTCGGCGAGGCGCTCAATCGCGAGCGCCTGCAAGCGCTCAAGGCCTACAAAGAGCAGCACGCCTCGTAGGAGCGGCTGGGCGGCATTTCGTTTCAGCCGCGAAACTCCGCGGCCCGCCTTTTCGCGGATAAATCCGCTCCTACCGATCAACGCCAAACCGTAGCCCGGATGCAATCCGGGACATTCCCAGCGTCCGTTCTCCCGGATTGCATCCGGGCTACGAAGGGCGCGTCTGCAGCAACTCAGCCGGCGTCAGCTCGGCGCCACGCCACTGGAAAGCAGCAGGCCACAGCTGCTGATCGATCTGCGCCGAAGCCCACAACTGCGCGAACGAACGGCCGTCGACTGGGTGACACACGTCCGGCGCCAGCAAGGCCAAAGGCCAGAGCACGAAGGCGTTCTTGAGAATTTCCGCGCGCGGCAGGATCAGACCATTGAAATTGCCGACCTGCTCGCCATATAGCAGCACGTCGATGTCCAGCGGCAAACCCTTGCGGTCCGGTGCGTAGCGGCCATTGTCGGCTTCGATGAATTTCAGCCGGCGGTCCAGCTCCAGCAGCGGCAGTTCCGTCTCGCCGACCACCACCAGATTGAAGAAGTTACCGCTCTTGATGCCCACCGCATGGCTCTCGAATACCGGCGAGCAGCGCATGTCGCTGAGCAGCCCCGCCAACGCGTCGAGGCCCGCAACCAGGTGAGCCTCGCGCTCGATATTGCTGCCGAGGCCGAGAAAGACGCGTGTCAGATGCATCCGCGCTCGATCTCCACGCCTACGCCGCCGCGTGCGGCTGGCACCGCGCCGGGCTTGGTCAGCTTCAGACGCATCCAGGGAATGTTGAACTCGTCCATCAGGGTCTGCACCAGACGTTCAGCGAAAGTCTCGACCAAGATGAACTGCGACTCGGCCGCGAAGGCCTGAATGCGCGTGGAGACGCTGGCGTAGTCGAGCGCCAGGTTGAGGTCGTCGCCGGCCGCTGCTGGGCGGTTGTCCCAGCCCATCTGCAGGTCCAGACGCAGGCACTGGCGAATGTCGCGCTCCCAATCGTAGGCGCCGATCACCGTGTCGACCTCCAGCCCCTCGATAAATACTCTGTCCACCGCACTCTCCGCGCCACGACAAGGGCGCTGCACCTCGTTAGAATCGGCCCACCCCATGCCCTGGAATGGCCACCATGTTCTGGCTTCTGGCAATCCTTGCCTACCTGCTCGGTTCGTTGTCCTTCGCCATCCTGCTCAGCCGACTTGCAGGCGGGCCAGACCCGCGCGCCAGTGGTTCGGGCAACCCCGGCGCCACCAACATGCTGCGCGTCGCCGGCAAGAAGCTCGCCGTGATGACGCTGATCGGCGACCTGCTCAAGGGCCTGCTACCAATCCTGATCGCCAAGCTGCTTGGCCTGAGCCTGCATCAGCAAGCCTGGATCGGCCTAGCTGCCGTGGTCGGCCATCTGTACCCGCTGTACTTCCGCTTTCGCGGCGGCAAGGGCGTAGCCACTGCCGCCGGCATGCTGCTTGGCCTCTATCCACCGGCGGCGCTGCTCGCTCTGGCGGCCTGGGCGCTGGTATTTCTGCTGACCCGCACCAGCTCGCTGGCCTCGCTGATCGCCACGCCGCTGACGCTGCCGCTGCTGGCCTGGCAACAACCGGCTGCCTTGCTGCCAGCCTGTGTGCTGACCGGGCTGATCGTCTGGCGCCACCGTCACAATCTGCGCGACCTTTTCGCCGGACGCGAACGGCGTTTTTGACTGAAAAACAAAACCTGTAGGAGCGAGCTCTGCTCGCGAACCGAAAAGCTTCGCGAGCAGAGCTCGCTCCTACGCGTAAATACCAAATGGCGCTCAAATCGCCGGCAGCGACTCCATCGGCCAACGCGCCTGCACCTTGATCGCCAGATCCTCATGCTGCCCGGCCAGCAAACGCTGGCAACCGGCATAGGCGATCATCGCGCCGTTGTCGGTGCAGAAACGCGGCCGCGCATAGAACACCTTGCCCTTCATCTCGCCCAACATGCGCTCCAGATGCTCACGCAGCGCCTTGTTGGCACTCACGCCACCAGCGATCACCAGGCTGTTCAGCCCTGCCTGCTTGAGTGCGCGCTTGCACTTGATGGTCAGAGTCTCAACTACCGCCTGCTGGAAGGCCAGCGCGATGTCGCGACGGGCTTGGTCGAGGTCGTCGTCACTGTTACGGCATTGCTGCCAGGTATTGAGCGCAAAGGTCTTCAGACCACTGAAACTGAAATCCAGGCCCGGGCGATCGGTCATCGGCCGCGGGAAGACGAAGCGCCCCGGCGTGCCCTGCTCGGCCAGCTTGGCGATTTCCGGACCGCCCGGGTAATTCAGCCCCATCAGCTTGGCGGTTTTGTCGAAAGCTTCACCGGCAGCGTCGTCCAGCGACTCGCCGAGCAACTGGTACTGGCCGATGCCATCGACGCGCACCAACTGAGTGTGCCCACCGGAAACCAACAAAGCGACGAACGGAAAGGCCGGAGGCTGCTCTTCCAGCATCGGTGCCAGCAGGTGACCTTCCATATGGTGCACACCGACAGCCGGCACGCCCCAGGCAAAGGCCAGCGCCTGAGCGCAGGACGCGCCGACCAGCAGCGCGCCGACCAGGCCAGGGCCCGCCGTGTAGGCAAGCGCGTCGATGTCGCTGGCCTGTTTGCCAGCCTCATCCAGCACCTGGCGGATCAACGGCAGCATGCGTTTGACGTGATCGCGCGAGGCCAATTCCGGCACTACGCCGCCGTAGACGCGATGCAGGTCGATCTGGCTGAACAGGGCGTCAGCCAGCAGGCCACGCTCACTGTCATAGAGCGCGACGCCGGTTTCATCGCAGGAGGTTTCCAATCCCAGTACGAGCATGGAGCTTGAGCCTTGATTTGCCGCGTGGAACAAAGGCGCGCATGATAAGCGCCGCCCGGCGGAGCGGCCAGCGCTTTTCGATCAGAGGCCTTTGCATTCCTCGGCTCGAGGGGGTAACATCCGCAACCCTTAAAAACCGACGCAACCCGAGCCATTTGCCGGGAACGCGTTGAACACCGGTAATTAAACGAAGGTACGACCTGGATGCCAGCCGTCAAAGTTAAAGAGAACGAACCCTTCGACGTAGCCCTGCGTCGTTTCAAGCGCTCCTGCGAAAAAGCCGGCGTACTGGCTGAAGTCCGTAGCCGCGAATTCTACGAAAAGCCGACCGCTGAGCGTAAGCGCAAAGCCGCTGCCGCTGTTAAGCGTCACGCCAAGAAAGTGCAGCGCGAGCAGCGTCGCAGCGTTCGTCTGTACTAATCCGTACAGCAACGCCCGAATGCCCGGCCCTGGCCGGGCATTGCATTTGAAAGACTCCGCCTCGCGCTTCAGCGAGTAAGCGGAGTTTTTGCTTTTCTACCAATCGTTGTCCCGCGCTCGCGCCGGGCAGTATGCTGAGCGCCTATGGCCGGCCTGATCCCGCAATCCTTCATCGATGACTTGCTCAACCGCACCGACATCATCGATGTGGTGAGTTCGCGCATCCAGCTGAAGAAGACCGGCAAGAACTACAGCGCCTGCTGTCCTTTCCACAAGGAAAAGACCCCTTCCTTCACCGTCAGCCCCGACAAGCAGTTCTACTACTGCTTCGGCTGCGGCGCCGGCGGCAACGCGCTCGGCTTCGTCATGGACCACGATCAACTGGAGTTCCCCCAGGCGATCGAGGAGCTGGCCAAACGCGCCGGCATGGATGTGCCGCGCGAAGAAAGTGGCCGCGGGCACAAACCCAGGCAGCCCGTCGACTCACCGCTCTACCCGCTGCTCAATGCCGCTGCCGAGCACTATCGCCAGGCACTGAAAAGCCACCCGCAGCGCAAATACGCGGTGGACTACCTCAAGGGCCGCGGCCTGACCGGCGAAATAGCCCGCGACTTCGGCATCGGCTTCGCCCCGCCCGGCTGGGACAATCTGCTCAAACAACTGGGCGCCGACGCCCTGCAGCAGAAAGTCATGATCGACGCCGGCCTGCTGATCGAGAACGCCGAGAACGGCAGGCGCTACGATCGCTTCCGCGACCGCATCATGTTCCCCATCCGCGACAGCCGCGGCCGGGTGATCGCCTTCGGTGGCCGGGTACTGGGCGATGACAAGCCCAAGTACCTCAACTCACCGGAAACCCCGGTGTTCCACAAGGGCCAGGAACTCTACGGCCTGTACGAGGCACGCAAGCACAACCGCGATCTCGACGAGATCATGGTGGTCGAAGGCTACATGGACGTCATCGCCCTGGCTCAGCAGGGCCTGCGCAACGCCGTGGCAACCCTGGGCACGGCCACCAGTGAAGAACACCTCAAGCGCCTGTTCCGCATCGTGCCCAGCGTGCTGTTCTGCTTCGACGGCGACGCCGCTGGCCGCAACGCCGCCTGGCGCGCCCTGGAGTCCACGCTGTCGAGCCTGCAGGACGGCCGCCGCGCGCGTTTTCTGTTCCTGCCCGACGGCGAAGACCCGGATACCCTGGTACGCGCCGAAGGCACCGACGCCTTCCGCGCGCGCATCAACCAGCACGCACAACCGCTGGCCGACTACTTCTTCCAGCAATTGAGCGAAGAAGCCGACCCGCGCTCGCTGGAAGGCAAGGCGCACCTGGTGACCCTGGCCGCGCCGCTGATCGACAAGATCCCCGGCAACAACCTGCGCGCCCTGATGCGCCAGCGCCTGAGCGAGATCACCGGCCTTTCCGGTGAAGCACTGAGCCAGGTCGCCAGCGCACCGCGCAGTCATGCGCCGAGCACCACCAGCCAGGCGCCCAGTAGCGATTACCCGGATTACGGCGACATCCCCGACAGCGCCTACTACGACAACCTGCCAGACGTCGGCGGCTACGAGCAGCCCGCCCCGCCTCATCAACAGCACTACGAGCGCAATAACGAAGGCGGCAAAGGCAGCTGGAAGAAAGACGGCGGCGGCAAGTGGAACAAGAAGGGCAAAGGCGATTTCGCGCCACGTGCCCCGCGCACCGCGGTGAGCGTCGAATCACCGCACCTGATCGCCCTGCGCACGCTGCTGCACCATCCGCAGCTGGCGCAAAAAGTCGAAGATGTCAGCCATTTCGCCGACGAAGACGACACCTACGCCCAGCTTCTCGTGGCCTTGGTCGGTGCCCTGCAGAAAACGCCCAACCTGCGTTCACTGCAACTGATCGCCCGCTGGCACGGCACCGAGCAAGGCCGTCTGCTGCGGGCACTGGCAGAGAAGGAATGGCTGATCCAGGGCGACAACCTTGAACAGCAGTTTTTCGACACCATTACTACACTTGCAAACAGTCAATCGCAGAGGCGGCGTGAAAAGGCGCTCCGCAGCATCATTCATAAAAGCCCCAGCGAGCTCACAGACGAGGAAAAGACATTGCTCAGAGAGCACTACAGCCTGGCCTCCTCCTAGAGCAGCAAGTCCCCAACTGGCGCCTAAAGCCAAAACCGAGGTATAATCCTCGGCTTGTTTTCAGCCCGCCAAGACCTTCAGTGGATAGGGTGTTATGTCCGTAAAAGCGCAGCAGCAATCTCGTATCAAAGAGTTGATCACCCTGGGTCGTGAGCAGAAGTATCTGACTTACGCAGAGGTCAACGACCACTTGCCTGAGGACATTTCAGATCCTGAGCAGGTGGAAGACATCATCCGCATGATCAACGACATGGGGATCCCGGTACACGAGAGTGCTCCGGATGCAGACGCCCTGATGCTGGCCGATGCCGACACCGACGAGGCTGCAGCCGAAGAAGCCGCTGCCGCCCTCGCTGCTGTCGAGACCGATATCGGCCGCACCACTGACCCAGTGCGCATGTACATGCGTGAAATGGGCACCGTGGAACTGCTGACCCGCGAAGGCGAGATCGAAATCGCCAAACGCATCGAGGAAGGCATCCGCGAAGTCATGAGCGCCATCGCTCACTTCCCCGGCACCGTCGACGGCATCCTCGCCGAGTACACCCGCGTCACCACCGAGGGCGGTCGTCTGGCCGAAGTCCTCAGTGGTTACATCGACCCGGATGACGGCGGCGTGCCTGACGAAGCCGCCGCCCCCGTACCGGTAAAGGATGGCGCCGCCGCTGAAGAAAGCGACGACGACGAGGAAGACGGCGACAGCGACGACGAGGAAGAAGAAGGCGACGGCGGTCCAGACCCGGAAGAAGCCGCACGCCGCTTTGGCGCCGTCTCCGAGCAACAGGACAAAGTCCAGAAAGCGCTGAAGAAGCACGGCCGTGGCAGCAAGCAGGCCACCGAAGAGCTGGCCACCCTGGCCGAGCTGTTCATGCCGATCAAGCTGGTGCCCAAGCAGTACGACGCCCTGGTAACCCAGGTGCGCGATGCTCTCGACCGTCTGCGTGCACAAGAGCGCGCCATCATGCAGCTGTGCGTACGTGATGCGCGCATGCCGCGTGCCGACTTCCTGCGCCTGTTCCCGGGCAACGAAATCGACATGGACTGGTCCGCCGACCTGGCCAAAGGCAAGGCGAAATACGCCGAAGCCCTGGGCAACCTGCAAGCCGATATCCAGCGCTGCCAGCAGAAACTGGCTGACCTGGAAGCCGAGTGCAGCCTGAGCCTGGCCGAGATCAAGGACATCAACCGTCGCATGTCCATCGGTGAGGCGAAAGCTCGCCGCGCCAAGAAGGAAATGGTCGAGGCCAACCTGCGTCTGGTGATCTCCATCGCCAAGAAGTACACCAACCGCGGCCTGCAATTCCTCGACCTGATCCAGGAAGGCAACATCGGCCTGATGAAGGCGGTGGACAAGTTCGAATACCGTCGCGGCTACAAGTTCTCGACCTACGCTACCTGGTGGATTCGCCAGGCGATCACCCGCTCGATCGCCGACCAGGCGCGCACCATCCGGATTCCGGTACACATGATCGAGACCATCAACAAGCTCAACCGCATCTCCCGTCAGATGCTGCAGGAAATGGGTCGTGAGCCCACTCCGGAAGAGCTGGGTGAGCGCATGGAAATGCCTGAGGACAAGATCCGCAAGGTATTGAAGATCGCCAAAGAGCCGATCTCCATGGAAACCCCGATTGGCGACGACGAAGATTCGCACCTGGGCGACTTCATCGAGGACAGCACCATGCAGTCCCCGATCGACGTAGCCACGGTCGAAAGCCTCAAGGAAGCCACTCGCGAAGTGCTGGCCGGCCTCACTGCCCGTGAAGCCAAGGTTCTGCGCATGCGCTTCGGTATCGACATGAACACCGACCACACCCTCGAGGAAGTGGGCAAACAGTTCGACGTTACCCGTGAGCGTATTCGTCAGATCGAAGCCAAGGCGCTGCGCAAGCTGCGTCACCCGACGCGAAGCGAGCATCTGCGCTCCTTCCTCGACGAGTGATATCAGAACCCCCGGCCCAGGCCGGGGGTTTTGCTTTCTGGGCAGTGTGCCCGAGCACTCGCCAGCCACAGGCAAGCACGGGCACTGCAATCAAACTGCCATCCCGGCAATAGCCGATCTACACTAGAGCGATACTGATCTCGAAACGAGGCTGCTATGCCCCGCTTGCCGGCCATTGTGCTGTTGTGCCTGGCGTATTGGATGACCCCGGCCCTAGCCCTGACACTCAACGAGGACGAGCGCACCTGGCTGGCAGCCCACCCCGAACTACGCCTGGGTGTCGATGCATCCTGGCCACCCTTCGAATTTCGTGACGAACAGGGCAACTACCACGGCCTGACCGCCAACTATGTGCGACTGATCGAAGAACGCCTTGGCGTCGAGCTGCAACCCGTCGAGCCCAGCAACTGGAGCGCGATACTGGAGCGAGCGCGCAGGGGCCAGGTCGACCTGCTTCCCGGTGTGATGTCGACACCCGAACGCCAGGAATACCTGACCTTCACCCGCCCCTACCTGGACTTCCCCATCATCATCCTGGCCCGCACTGGCGGACCTCAGCCCAAGCAGCTCAAAGACCTCTACGGCCTCAAAGTCGCCGTCGTCAGCGATTACGCCCCGCACGAACTGCTGCGCCAGCAACACCCTGACCTCAACCTGCTGCCCCTGCGCAATACCGCCGCTGCGCTGCAGGCGCTGGCGACCAACGAGGCTGATGCCATGGTCGGCGACCTCGCCTCCAGCGTCTGGAGCCTGCGCCAGCTCAAGCTCGACGGCCTCTATATCAGCGGCGAGACGCCCTATCGCTATCAGCTGGCAATGGCCGTACCCCGTGGGCAGACCATGCTGATCGGCATTCTCGACCGCCTCTTCGCCGAACTCAGCGCCGAAGAAATCGCCGACCTGCAGGAACCCTGGGCCGGCAGCGTGCTGGACAAACGCAGCGTCTGGCACGAAACCCTGCTCTACAGCCTGCCCGCTGTGCTTGGCCTGCTGGCGATCATCGCCATCATCCTGCGCATCAATCGCCGCCTGAAACGCGAGATGCGCAACCGCGAAGCGCTGGAGCAGGAGCTGCACAACCGCGAGCAGCACTTTCGCGACATGGTCGAAAGCCTCTCGGCCATCACCTGGGAGACCGAGTCCAGCGGGCTCACCTACACCTACGTCTCGCCCCATGCGGAAAAGCTGCTCGGCTATCCCCTGCACGAATGGCTGGAGCCCGGTTTCTGGCAACGCCATCTGCACCCGGACGATCACCAGCGCACCCTGCGCAACTGCCTGGAACAATGCGCAAGTGGTAACGACCATGCCCTGGAGTACCGCCTGCTGGCCGCCGACGGGCGCACGGTGTGGGTGCGCGATATCGTTACCCTGCTGCAGCGCGACGACCGCCAGGTGATTCGCGGTCTGATGGTCGACATCAGCGACGCCAAACAGACCGAGCAGGCGCTGCGCCTGTCAGAACAGAAGTTCGCCTCGGTGTTCCAGCAATGCCCGGACATCCTGATCATCACCCGCCGTGTCGACGGCGTGCTGCTGGAGGTCAACAGCACCTTCGTCGAGCAAACCGGGTTTAGCGTCGAACAATCCATCGGCAAAACCGCCACCGAACTCGACATGTGGGGCGTGCCCGGCATCGGCCCGAGCCTGCTGCTGCGTCTGCAGGACGAAAGCCTGCGCAACCTGGAGATGCCCTTCCGCCGCGCCGACGGCAGCCTGTTTACCGGGCTGATTTCGGCCAGCCCCTTCGTCCTCGACAACACCCCCGCGCTGGTCGTGGTGGTACGCGACATCAGCCAGCTGAAGACCACCCAGCAAAAGCTGCAGATATCCGAGGAGAAGTTCGCCAAAGCCTTCCACGCGTCGCCTGACGGTCTGCTGATCACCCGCTTGCGTGACGGCCTGCTGGTAGAGGCCAACGAAGGATTCAGCCACATCACCGGCTACAGCCTCGACGAGATAGCCGAACAAAGCACCCTCAGCCTGGGCATCTGGGCCGACCCGAAAGATCGGGAACGCCTGGTGCAACGCATTCGCGAGCAAGGCAGCGTGCGCGACCTGATCGCCCCGGTGCGGAACAAGAGCGGCCACCTGCGCCTCTGCGAACTCTCCGCGCAGCCGCTGCCCATCGGCGGCGACGAATGCCTGCTGACCATCGCCCGCGACATCACCGAACGCCAGCAGATGCAGGAAGAACTGCAGCAAGCCGCCACCGTTTTCGAAAGCACCGCCGAAGGCGTGATGATCACCGACCTCGAGCAGCGCATCACCGCGGTCAACCGTGCGTTCACCCAGATCACCGGCTACAGCGAGGCCGAAGCCCTCGGCCAGCGCCCCAGCCTGCTCGCCTCCGGGCAGCACGACCAGACCTTTTACGCCGCCATGTGGCACAGCCTGGCGGCCGACGGTCACTGGCAGGGGGAAATCTGGAACCGGCGCAAGAACGGCGAACTGTACCCCGAGTGGCTGACCATCAGCGCCGTGCGCAACAGCGATAACCAGACCACCCACTTCGTCGGTGTATTCGCCGATATCTCCAGCCTCAAGCACGCTCAGGCACGCCTCGACCACCAGGCCCACCATGACCCGCTGACCGGCCTGCCCAACCGCCTGCTGTTCGAGAATCGCCTGCGCAGTGCGCTGGATGGCTCACGCGCCGACGACCAACTGGGCGCCGTGCTGTTTCTCGACCTCGACCGCTTCAAGCAGATCAACGACAGCCTCGGCCACCCGGTCGGCGACCAGTTGCTCAAGGCCATCGCCGCGCGCCTGAAACTGCAGCTGCGCGATATCGACACCGTGGCCCGGCTCGGTGGCGACGAATTCATCATCCTGCTGCCCGGCCTGCAACAGCCGCAGGACGCCGAACAGGTCGCGCAGAAACTGCTCGAATGCTTCGGTGCGCCGTTCCAGCTCGACAACCACGAGTTCTTCATCAGCGCCAGCATCGGCATCAGCCTCTACCCCACGGACGGCCTCGACGTCGCCACCCTGGTGAAGAACGCCGACGCGGCCATGTACCAATCCAAAGCCAAGGGCCGTAACCGCAGCGAGTTCTATACCCGCTCGCTGACCTTCCAGGTAAACGAACGCATGGCCATGGAACAGGAACTGCGCCGCGCCCTGGAACGCGACGAACTGTGCCTGTACTACCAACCCAAGTTCTGCCTGCGCAGCCAGAGCCTGGTCGGCGCCGAAGCACTGGTACGCTGGCCGCACCCGGTGTTCGGCGACATCCCGCCGGATCGCTTCATTCCCGTCGCCGAAGAGAGCGGATTGATCCTGCCACTGGGCGACTGGGTGCTGGAACAAGCCTGCCGCCAACTGCAGGACTGGCAGGAAAGCGGCCGCGGCTTCGGTACCCTCTCGGTCAACCTCGCCGGCGCCCAGCTGCATCAGCCAAGCCTGCTGCCGCGCATCAGCGCCCTGCTGCAGCGCTACAACCTGGCGCCGGAGCTGCTGCAACTGGAGATCACCGAAAACTTCATCATGAACCAGGCTGGCGAAGCGCTGGACATCCTCCACCGCCTCAAACAGCTCGGCGTGCAACTGGCCATCGACGATTTCGGCACCGGCTACTCCTCGCTCAGCTACCTCAAGCGCCTGCCGCTGGACGTGCTGAAGATCGACCAGTCCTTCGTCCGTGGCCTGCCGGACGACCCACACGACCTGGCGATCACCCGCGCCATCATCGCCCTGGGCAACAGCATGCAACTGACGGTGATCGCCGAAGGCGTGGAGACCAAGGCCCAGGAACTCTGCCTGGCCGCCGAAGGCTGCCTGCAGATCCAGGGCTACGTGGTCAGCTGCCCGCTTTCTGCCGAGGCCTTCACCCGGAAATTTCTCCCGCCAGGTCAAGCGGTTGGCGCTGGCGAGAACGCGCCGGTATAATCCGCCGGCCTTCTGGGGGCCTATAGCTCAGTTGGTTAGAGCAGAGGACTCATAATCCTTTGGTCCACGGTTCGAGTCCGTGTGGGCCCACCACCTTCAAAGCCGCGCATTGCGCGGCTTTCGTGTTTCTGCACATCTCATATGTAATGCGCCGGCAGCCACCCAGCCCCCGGGAAAGCTGCGAAGCTATTGCCTACATCCCAACATGTAGCCCAAGAGCCACAAAAAACGATTAGTAGGCGTATCTTGTAGCCCAAAAGACACAAAAATGAATCAGGCTGCTTGTATAGCTGTAGCCCACGAGCTACATTTTTCTGCATTACCTGTATTTTTGATGCCCAGGGGCTACAAATGACCTCTCTCCACGACGTTTCCGAAATGCTGAAACAGGCGCGCGGTGACGCAAAACTGAGCCAGGAAGCGCTGGCCAGTCGTGCTGGCGTCTCGCGCACCACCGTAGCCCGTATGGAAACCCTGGCCAAAGGCGATATGAGTGTCTCGGCGCTGGTTCGGCTATTGGAAGCGGCAGGTTACGACCTGAAGCTGGTCAAGGCCGGACACCAACGCACGGTCGAAGACATCCTCGACGAGCAACGCTCAGGGAGTGCTTGAGCATGATCCTCGACGTCCACGTCAGCTCACGGCGGGTGGCCAAGCTCTATCGGGAGCGCGATGAATATGTGCTGAAGTACCTGCCGGGCACAGCAGCGGAAGACTTTGTCAGCCTGACGATGCCGGTACGGGAAGAAGCTTGGCGCTGGCCGCGCGACCTCTTCCCGTTCTTCCGGCAGAACCTGCCCGAGGGGTATCTGCTGGGCGTTATCCGCGAAGAATTTGGCCCGCTGCTCGATGGTACCGACCTGTCCCTGCTGGGCGTGGTGGGCGGCACCGGCATCGGCAGAGTCTCGGTCACGCCAGAGGGTGTTGAGCCCGGCGTCGAAATGGCGCCGCTGGAGATAGAACACCTGCTCAAAGCGGAAAACACCAGCGAACGGTTCGCCGCACTGGTGCGGCAATACGCTCGGGTCGCCGTATCGGGGGTCGTGCCAAAATTCATTGCCACTGACGCCATCGACCCTCGTGAGCCGCTGGGCAAGCCGACCCTGCGCACCGGCTTTCACATCATCAAGGGCTCTGACGAAACCACCCCTTTTCTGGGCTTCAACGAGTTCTACACCATGCGCGTACTGGAGCGACTGAACGTCGTGCCGGTCGCTGCCTGCCGCATGTCTGACGACGGCAAGGTCCTGGTAGTGGATCGCTTCGACGTGGACGAACACGGCATCCCCCGCTATGGCGTTGAGGATGCCTGCGGGCTGCTGGGTTTACCGCCCCATGAAAAGTACGCTCCCACCACCGAGCGGGTTTGGAATGCCACACGCGCCTACATCCCCGCTGACCGCCTGCAAACGCAGCGCGAGCACCTGGGCTTGCATCTGCTCACCAACTACGTGGTACGCAATGCCGACTGCCACGCGAAGAACATCGCGCTGTTCTACTCCTCCCTATCTGACGTGGGCTTCACGCCGGTCTATGACCTGGTGACCACTCAGGCCTACCCGCGCTTTGCCAGCAACCCGCCAGGCCTGTCCGTTGGAGGCAGGCAAACCTGGACACCGGGTCGATCCCTGGAAACTTTCTTCAAGGCCGTACTGGGCATTGCCCCGAGCAAATACGCAGCCATGCTCGAGCAACTCTGCGAGTCCGCCATAGAGGTCGGCAACGAAGTGATCGAAGCCGCGAAGAACGAGCCCGCCTGGCGCGACGTAGCCAAGCATATGGTGCATGCCTGGAACGAAGGCATGGAAACAGTCCGCAGCCCCAAAGCCGCCGCACACTTTCGTGGCCTGGATAGCGCCATCGAAGACGCCGGCTTCTCCGGCCCGCGCAAACCTGAGCGCAGCAGAGAAGTGATTGGCCGCTCCAAATTGCTGGCGAAGAAGCGCTGACCAGCAAGCGACACGGCAGCCCAACGAACGTCAGGTGAGAACACGGTGAGCCAGATAGCCCTTATTCGGCTCACCAAATGAGCCGAATAGGTGCGCTAATCGGCTCATGAACAAAAAGGGCAACTCCCTTGTGGGCCGCGCTCAGCCCTGGGCAATGCCTCCAAACCTGGCGTAACCGCCTAGCGGCCATAGGACAATGGTCGCGATCCTCTTGAGCGATTGAAAGCAATTAGCCATTATCCGGGTGTGCCAGGCATCTGGATTTCGGCACGCCTGCTCGCTCGTACAACGAGCGCCACCCAAGCGGCTCCGCTCACGGAAGAAAATATGGACGTCGGCCTCATTCTTCGCCCGCTTATAGACAGCCTGTTCTGGCTGATCCCAGCAGCCCTGCTGATCGGCCTGCTCAAATCGCCGTGGGCCAAGGGGCAGATCGGTGAGCTGCTGGTGCGCCTGTTCGCCCATTGGCAGCTGGACAAACAGACCTACCGTCGCCTGCATAACGTCACCCTGAACACGCCGGACGGCACCACGCAGATCGACCACGTATTCCTCTCGCCCTACGGCATCTTCGTGCTGGAAACGAAGAACATGAGCGGCTGGATCTTCGGCAGCGAAAAGCAGGCGCAGTGGACGCAGAAGCTCTACAAACGCACCTTCAAGTTCCAGAACCCGCTGCGGCAGAACTACAAACACCTAAAAGCTTTGGAAGCCACCCTTGGCGTCAATCCCGAGCACCTGCACTCGGTCATCACCTTTGTCAGCGGCAGCACCTTCAAAACAGAAGTGCCGGCCAACGTTACCCAGGGCATCGGCTTTATCCGCTATATCCAGTCATTCCAGCAGCCGGTATTCGGCGAGTCTGAAGTCGACGCCATGCTGCAAGCCCTGCAAACCGGCCGCCGCGCACCGACCCTCGCCACACATCGCGAGCATGTGCAGAACCTCAAGCGGCGTAGCGACCCAACAGCCGAGCGACAATGTCCGAAATGCGGCAGTGCGCTGCTGATACGCACCGTGAAATCAGGGGCGAAAGCGGGGCAGCAGTTTTGGGGATGCTCGGCGTTTCCGAAATGCCGAATTCTGCAGAGCCTTTAACAACCACCCATTGATACGCAGGACGCTCATCATGCAATCAATAACGGCTTCATCACACTCTCAGCTCTGCTAGCTGAGCAAAGCCACTAAGCTCGATTCAACATAAGGATGGAGTTGTATGAAGGGCTCGAAACACGGCGCCTCACGCGCGGGGTCGCATGCCGGGCGTGGCTTTCGATACCAGGATGCCGCCGGCGTCTGGCTGGCAACTCAGTGCTGGAGTGAGGAACTGCCTTACGGCGAGGTAGTCCCGGAAGGGCTGGACGACTACGAGCTTCGCGGAGCGACGCGCTCTGCCCTTGTTCAGGTGAAATCACGCCGCGACCACTTGGGACCGTTCTCAGCCAGCGAGGCGGCAAACTTCGTGCGTGAGCTTTGGTATCGAAGCGAGGGCGCATCCTCGCCCCTTACCGGTGATTTGATCTTGCTTGTAGAACAGCCGATCGCAGGTGGCCCCACTACCGATCACAGGCTGGCCGATAACCCGAGCCTGGCCAAGGCCATGGCTAGCGATCCAGGCTGGAGCTCACTCGCACCTCGTACTCTTGTTTGGATTACCCCCGCGCCCTTTGAAGTCGCCCTGAGATCCATCAGTCGAATGATGTCCTGCACTCCCTTGGCTGCACAGGTTCATTACGCTGAGCTACTTAGCCGCATCGGCAACTTGGCCGATGCCAATGGCTTAATCACAGATAACCGCTATGCAGGCCTGGCCGTATCTGACGTGGAGGCTTGTGTGCGCAGGATCGAGCCGATCCTTGACCTAAGTGGCATGGAGGCAGCACTACGCGACGGACTCTGCGAAGCGCTCGATTTCCTGACCCCCACGGATGACCCCGGCTTTTATCAAGGCATCAATACACGCCCCGGACACCTCGCGGCCGGTCTGGTCGCCGAACGCCCGGAGACGCGCAGCATAGTTCTCGACGCTCTGGAAGCCAGTGGTGCCACGTTGATCGTGGGCCAATCGGGCAGCGGCAAATCGGCGCTGATGTGGGAGGCGGCACGTGCGGTCCGGCATACCGTGCGCTGGTTCGAAATCAAGCGAGGCGATGCAGCCGACGCACACCTCTTCATGCGTCTAGCCCAGGCATTAAGAGCATCCCCTAACGCACCGATCGGTTTCATCTTGGACGATGTCGGGCGCGGAGGCGGCAGCCTTTGGGATAGTTTGAGTAAGGAGGTCGGCGGCGGTAGCGGGATTTTGCTGCTCGGCTCAATCCGAGAAGAAGATGTGTTTATGCTGACTGCTCGGGCGCGCGCAAAAGAGGTTCGCCCTCCCGTTGAAGAAGCGGTGGCAGAACGAATTTGGCACCGGCTGCGCGACCAGGACCGGACGTCTTGGATGGGTTGGCGCGAACCCTGGGAGCGAAGCGGCGGACTCCTGCTCGAATTCACACATATCTTGACGCGTGGCGAACGGATCGAGACTGTTCTTGGTGAGCAAGTGGATCGACGGCTGCGCGAATCTCGCGATACCGAGCTGGCCATCCTTCGCGTTACTTCGCTCGCCAGCATGGCGGGCGCCACAATTGATGCTGAACGGCTGTCCACGACGCTGGATATCGCACCTGGTGATCTGAGTCGAAGTCTACGCCGCCTGATTGATGAGCATCTCGTTTCGGCGAAAGAGGATGGACGCATCGGAGGCCTTCATCAGCTACGTTCGGCAATGCTCTTCGACCTTTGCCATGCTTACCCACCACCGCCGCCATCACGAACGGTGACAGAGGCGGTTCATTCCGTGCATAGCGATAGCTTGGAAGCCTTGGCCGCCCACGTGCTGGTGAGTCACCCCAGCGCGACAGGCGCTTTCGTCGCGGCCCTCGCCTCACGGCTGGAGAAAGAGCGCGATCCCGTCGCTCTGGTCACAGCACTGTACGGCATGGGCCAGGCGCACATAGAGGCAACACTACGGGCTTGGGTAGCAGAAGTTCTGTCGGACGGACTGGAACCGTCGCAAATCACCCTAGCCGCCATGTTCGCAGTCGCGAACACTGATATCTCCCCCATGCCAATACCGGATCGCCTGAGGAGTGCCATAGGAACATTACGCCCCAGATCAGCTGCGGACCCACGAACGAATCTACTGTCCGCCCTTTCTCGAACCTCCTTGCAGCAGATTGTAGCCACCACCGACGCCCACCGCCTTCGAGCACTCATAGGAGCGCTAGTCGGCATGGAACTGCCGGAGTCTTTGCGATCGGCACTGCTGGCGGTGAAGCCCGATTTCGAAGCAGTCGATCTTAGCGACGTTGCTGATCTGCTGGGCGCGATCCATCTGATAGATCCACGCATCGCATCAAGCTGGGTGGAGGCACCGGTGCGCAATCGTTTACTGGAGCGCGTCCCATGCGAAATTCCCTGGGCAGGGCCGGTTACAGTCGAAGCAGCACCCGAAGGGCGTCTTCTACGCAGCGTCATTTACTACGTTGCCCCCTCCGTTCAGGCTCGACTCAACGATGAAGTGGCACCACTCTGCGCCACGCTGCTTGGGCTTGACCCCAGTGCAATGGTAGCGGCCGTCGACGCACTGGCGGCCGACGGCCGTCCATCCGGATTACCGGATGCCAGCAAACGTATCCCTCGGGAGAATATCGCGCCCACCGCATTGCCCGCGTGGAACCAACGCTGGATCGCCGCGGCAGCAAGATTGGTTGGCAACGAGAGCTACACCGACTATCTGCATCGCTCGTATGGAATGCTGGAACGCTTGCTACCCGTACTAGAGCGCATAGTGGATACCACTCTGCGCGGTAAGCCGCCTCAAGCGAAGATTCTTGAGCGCTTCGGCAATATTCACGACGCTTCTCGCCAACTGACTCCGCCACGAGACGCAGCCCCCAATTGCAGCGCTCCGACAGAGCACAGCACACCGCTGCAAAATCTGCTTTCCCATTGCTCTGCCGATTTGATTCTACGCTTCATCAAGTTGCCGGATGGCTACGGTGCATTTGTCCTATGGACCGGCTATTTGCTCAAAAACGTGCAAGAGGCGCGCGAGGAACCTTGGGAACTTTTAGGTAAATCGCCTGCAAAGTCGTTGGATCGTTTGGAGAGCCTGATCGCTTCGTTGCGGCTGCTGGCCATTGAAGCTGGCACGCAGGGCGCCAAGCTGACGCAATGGATTTCCATCGCCCGTAGCGCCTTACCGGACGACGCTTTGCGTAGTGTCAAGATGGCCGTTGAGCGCAAGCTGCAGGCAAGCTCAGAGAGCTATCTGCAGGGTATTGAAGCCGAGCTTAGACGACAAGCTATCGAGCTTGAATTGCATACGCGTCCAGATTGGGAAACTCCCCTGCCCTGGCCGAATAGAGTCTTCCTGGCAATCGCGGATATTTCATCACCCAGCGATTGGCCGGCATGGGTTGAAGCACATGCCGCCCAGGTTCAGTCGACCATTGGCGAAGGCCGCCAGGTCTGGTTTGTCCCACGTATCGATCACCTCGCACTATCGTGTCTGACGATAAAAGGACGGTACTCACTATTTGCATCGCCGTACTCTGGGGACGACTGGCTAGATACTCTCCAGCAGCCGCGATTGAACGATATTCTGACCCGAGAGGCGCAACGAAGCATTGAGCTGATTACAGAGCTTGACGGCATGCGCCACTTCAGACTGGGAGAAAAGGATAGATCCCCTGCTGAGCAAGCCGTACGGCAAGACCATGAACGACAGCTCGCAGTGGCTCTCAAGGCATTCGAGGCGCAGGCCGAGGGAACGTCAGTGCAGATGCAGTTGCGGAAATTCAGCGAGGACGTGGCAGCCGGCAATGTCGCCCTGGCGGAGGGCCTAGCAGCACTGCTGCGTAACAGACTGACTTCCGATTGGGCGGCACTGCTCACACTTCAGAACGCTTTGTTGGAACAGGATCTTGCTGCTGTTGGATGTGGGCAAGGTGCAGACAATCCGCACGGAGGGAATCGAACATGAAAACAGTGAGCATCGACCTGGACAACTGCTACGGCATCAAGAAGCTGCAAGCTGAATTCGATTTTTCTAAAGCAAAGGCCTGTGCCGTCTATGCGCCGAACGGATCTATGAAGTCCTCACTCGCGCAGACCTTCCAAGATGTCGCAGACGGTGTCGCCTCCAAGGATCGCATCTTCCCGGCGCGCGTGTGCAGGCGCGAAATCAAGGACGAGGCCGGTGCGGATCTACCCAAGGAAGGTGTACTCGTCGTTCGTCCATATGACGAGGTTCTGGGGCACTCACCGAAGACTTCAACGCTGCTGGTCAACCCTGCGCTACGCCAAGAATACGAAGCCCTCCATGCCGATATCGACGCGGCAAAGGAGACCTTGCTGAAAGCTCTCAAAGAGCAGTCTGGCTCCAGGAGGGACATCGAAAAGGAGTTGTCGTCCACCTTCACAGCACGTGACGACCAGTTCTATGTTGCGCTGAATCGTATCAAGGACGAGATTGCTGCGCTGCCCGACGCCCCGCTCGCGACAGTCGCCTACGATGTCGTGTTCGACGATAAGGTGCTTGCTCTACTCGCCACGGATGAAGCGAAAGCTGCCATTCAGGACTACATCAAGAAGTACAACGAACTGTTGGCCGCATCGACCTACTTCAAGAAAGGCACATTCAACTACTACAACGCAGCGACGGTCGCAAAGCAGTTGGCCGACAACGGCTTCTTTGAGGCGAAGCACTCCGTCACCCTAAATGCCGACGCCAAGCTAGAGATTACCAGCCAGAAGGAACTCGAAGAACTGATCGCCAAAGAGAAGGATGCGATCTCTAATGACGAGGAGCTGAAAAGGAAGTTCGCGAAACTCGACAAGCTAATCCAGAGGAACGTCACGGTCCGCGACTTCGAAGCCTACCTGCTGAACCATGAAGAGTTGCTGGTACGGCTAGGCAACGTACCAGCTTTCAAGGAGGACGTTTGGAAATCCTACCTCAAGGTGCGCCTCGAGCCATTTCAGGATCTGCTGAACAAATACCAAGCAGCCCAGACCAGACGCAAAGAAATCGAAGAGCAGGCAGCGAAAGAGCGCACGCAGTGGGAAGAAGTGATCGACATGTTCAACGATCGCTTCTTCGTACCGTTCAAGCTGGAGGCAGTTAACCGGCTGTCCGTAATCCTCGGTCAGGAGCCGATGCTAAGCCTCGACTTTACGTTTGAAGATGGGACAGATAAGGCCGCTGTTGACCGCAGCTCACTTATGCAGGCCCTCAGCACGGGGGAAAAAAAGGCCTTCTACGTGCTGAACATCCTCTTTGAAATCGAAGTGCGGAAGAAGGCACAACAGGAAACACTCATCATCGTCGATGACATTGCGGACTCGTTCGACTACAAAAACAAGTACGCCATTATTCAGTACCTGATGGACATTGCCGAAGACCCCCACTTCAAGCAGATCATCCTCACCCACAACTTCGACTTCTACCGGACTATTCAGAGCCGGTTTGTTCGGTACCCAGACTGCTTCATGGCGTCAAAAACTGCCGCAGGCTTGGTGCTTGAGCAAGCCGCTGGAATTCAGAACGTATTTGTCAAAGACTGGAAGCCAAATTTCGCTGCCGAGCCGAAGAAAAAGATTGCCTGTATCCCCTTCATGCGCAATCTCATCGAATACACAAAGGATGCGGCCGACCCCGATTTCGTCAAACTGACGTCGCTGCTGCACTGGAAGGCCGACTCCGATCAGATCACCATTTCTGACCTGGATGTGATCTTCAACAGACTGTTCGGACAAAATGTTGCTTCGGCCGAAGGTGCAAAAACTGTGATTGCGCTCATCGAGGATGAGGCCAGTGGGTGCCTAAAGGCTGCCGAAGGTATCAATTTCGAGAACAAGATCGTGCTTGCCATGTCGATCCGTCTCACCGCCGAACGCTTCATGGTCAAGCGCATCAACGACCCGGCCTTCGTCGCGGGAATTGACTCGAACCAAACACCAAAGCTGCTGAAAAAATTCCGGGAGCTGTTCAGTACAGAGCTGAAGACGCTCAGAATCCTTCAACGTGTGGCCCTAATGACCCCCGAGAATATTCACCTGAATTCCTTCATGTATGAGCCCATCCTAGACATGTCCGATGGACATCTGCGGAAACTGTATGGCGAGGTGATCATGCTCGCCTGATGTCGAACCAATAGCTGGTCTTTCAGCCTGAGGCGATACCAACCGTTTAGAAACTGACCGTTTCGCGGTACAAAAAACAGTACACTGGCGGTACAGTGCCTAGCTTCTGCAGGTTTCGCAAAACTATGCTCAAGCCCAGTAACCACGCTACTTTCAGCTTATTTTTCTTACAGTAAGCTGCTCACGATTTTACTGGGTTTGAGGCATTTCTAGGCAACTCATAATCCTTTGGTTCACGGTTCGAGTCCGTGTGGGCCCACCACCTTCAAAGCCGCGCATTGCGCGGCTTTTTGTTTATTGCTTCTCGTCGTAATCGTATCGTCGCCACCCAGCCACTTTCCCTGAACCTTTCCCACCCCATCCAGTCAGCTCTAGAACCGTCGCGCTCCGCGGCGCCAGCAAAGGATGCGTGTTATGCGAGACCGCACCAGCAGGATCGCCGTTTCACCGCCGCACCTCGAACAGCTATGGCAGCGTTATCAGCGGGTGCGTACTGCCAGCGAGCGGCTCTGTGAGCCGCTGGAAGCTGAAGATTATGTGATCCAGAGCATGGCGGACGTCAGCCCGCCGAAATGGCATCTGGCGCATGTCACCTGGTTCTTCGAGGCGTTCGTGCTGCAGCCCTTTCTGCCGGGTTATCGCCCGCTGGATGAGCGCTACGACCATCTGTTCAATTCCTACTACAAGACCCACGGCACGCCCTTCGAGCGGGCGCGGCGTGGGTTGTTGTCGCGGCCGACGGTAAGCGAGGTGTACGCCTATCGCAGCCATGTCGATCTGGCCATGGCGCAGTTGCTCCAATCAGGCAGCGAACTTGCCGACGAGGTGCTGCAGCGGGTCGAGCTGGGGCTGGAGCATGAGCAGCAGCATCAGGAGCTGCTGCTGATGGATATCAAGCACATCCTGGCGCAGAACCCGTTGCGGCCGGTTTACCGGCATGACCTCAAGCCGGTTGGCGCGGCGGCCGGCGACATGCGATGGATCGAATTTCCCGCCGGGCTGCGGCATGTCGGTCATAACGGCGAGAGCTTTGCCTTCGATTGCGAGCGGCCGCGCCATCGGGTGTTCGTCGAGGCCTTTCAGCTCGCCAGCCGGCCGGTGAGCAATGGCGAGTATCTGCAGTTCATCCGCGATGGCGGTTATCGCAGCACGGCGTTGTGGCTGGCGGACGGCTGGGACCACATCCAGCGCGCAGGCTGGCAGGCGCCGCTGTACTGGCAACGCGAGGGCGACGACTGGCTGGAGCTGACCCTGGGCGGCCCGCGCGAACTGGATCTGGATGCGCCGGTTTGCCACCTGAGCTACTTCGAGGCCGAGGCCTTCGCCACCTGGGCGCAGGCACGTTTGCCACGCGAAGAGGAATGGGAAGTGGCCGCGCAGGACGAACCGTTGTGGGGCAACTTCGTCGAGAACGATCACCTGCAGCCGGTGGCTGCGGGCGCGGGTGATGGCCTGCAGCAGCTCTATGGCGATGTCTGGGAATGGACCGCCAGCGCCTACCGCCCCTACCCCGGCTTTCGGCCGCTGGGCGGCAGCCTGGGTGAGTACAACGGCAAGTTCATGTCCGGGCAGATGGTGTTGCGTGGCGGCAGCTGCGCCACGCCTGAAGACCACGTGCGCCCCACCTATCGCAACTTCTTCTACCCCACCATGCGCTGGCAGTTCTCCGGCCTGCGCCTGGCCAAGGAGCTCTGAGCATGGCATTGGCAATCCGTACCCACGAACAATCCCTGAGCCCGGAACAGGAAAGCCTGCGCGAAGAAGCGCTGCGCGGCTTCGCGGCCAGCCCGAAGGCGATGTCACCGAAGTTCTTTTACGATCATCGCGGCTCGCAGCTGTTCGAGCTGATCTGCCAGCAACCGGAGTACTACCCGACGCGCACCGAAGAAACCATCCTGCGCCTGGCAGCCAACGATATCGCCGAGCTGGCTGGGCGCAACGCCAGCCTGGTGGAGCTGGGCAGCGGCGCCAGCCGCAAGATCCGCCTGCTGCTCGAAGCACTGCGCCCGACGCGTTACCTGGGCATCGATATCTCCCGCGAGTTTCTGGATATCTGCACCCGCCGTCTGGCAGCCGACTATCGCTGGCTCGACGTGCATGCCCTGTGTGCCGATTTCAGCCAGCCGCTGAAATTGCCCGCCGAGGCGCTGGGGCAACGGCCCTTGGCGTTCTTCCCCGGTTCCAGCATCGGCAATTTCGATCCGCATGAAGCCCGCGCCTTTTTGCGCAACCTGCACCGGGCGCTGCCGGCCGGCGGTGGCTTGCTGATCGGCGTTGATCTGGTCAAGGACCGCCAGGTGCTGGAGCGCGCCTACAACGACCAGGCCGGGGTGACTGCAATGTTCAACCTCAACCTGCTCGAGCGCATTCGCAACGAGCTGGACAGCGATATCGACCCCCGCCGCTTCCAGCACTGTGCCTTTTACAACGAAGCCGAGTCGCGCATCGAGATGCATCTGGTCAGCCGGCAGGCGCAGCGAGTGCGCATAGAAGATCGCGCGTTCGACTTCGCTGCTGGCGAAACCCTGCACACGGAGAATTCCTATAAGTACACGCCGAGCGGCTTTCGTGAATTGGCGGGTGAATGCGGCTTCGCCTCGGTCGCCATGTGGCGCGACCCGGCGCAGTTGTTCAGCGTGCATTTTTTGCGGCGGGAGTGAGGGGGATTCGTCAGGGAGAAATGGCGAGCCGTCGCCAGGGGCGGGATAAACAAATTGCTGTGCGATCTTCTGCCCTCTCCCCCAACCCCCACCCTGTGCCCCAGCCCTTCGCAGAGCTCAGGTCGCGACAGCGGGCGAAGCAGTGCTTCGCTGTTTCCGCTGTCGCCCCGCAAGCGGGAGAGGGGGGGGCAAAGCGCGTTCGACATTAGTAGGCGAGCGCGCTCGGGACAGGCCTCAGCGTTTGGCGATGATATACACCGCGTGCACGATGCCAGGGATGTAGCCGAGCAAGGTGAGCAGGATGTTGAGCCAGAAGGCGCCGCCGAAACCGACCTGGAGGAACACGCCCAGCGGCGGCAGCAGGATAGCGATGAGGATACGAATAAGGTCCATGCGGTACTCCTTTACATTCCATAACGGGGTACCTGAATAGACTCTGAGCAGCGCCTGGCAGTTCATTCGCGGCGAGCAAGTCAGCGGCAATACTGAGAACCAGACGCTGGCGTCGCCAGGGATATGACTTTAGTCTGGCGCCAAGATGGAAGCGCCCCACATGCCTGAACAATCACAACAAGAACGCATCATCGTCGCCGACGACCACCCGGTTTTCCGCGATGGCCTGTGTCGTATCGCCCAGCGCGTCTTCCCTAAGGCGTGCGTTCTCGAAGCCGGTGACATGGATGAAGTGCTGAGCCTGGCGCAAGTCAGCACGGCGCCAAGCCTGTTCATGCTCGACCTGCTGTTCCCCGGCCAATCACCGCAGGCCATCAGCGCGTTGCGCCAGACCTTTGCGCGCAGCTCGATCGTGATCGTGTCGATGGTCGACAACCGCGAGTTGATCGATGAAGTGATGAGCGCAGGTGCGGACGGTTTCATCGGCAAGGCGACGCCGCCGGATGAAATCGCCGATGCGTTGCTGGCCGTGCGCGCCGGGGAGTTCGTCCTGACCCTTGGCCCATCTGGCGTGCCGGCCTTCGCCGAGGACCGTCATCTGCTGGAGCAACTGACGCCACGCCAACAGGAAGTCTTGCTGCTGGTGGTGCGCGGCCTGTCGAACAAGGAAATCGCCCGCGAGCTGGCGATCTCGCCCTTTACCGTGCGCATCCATGTGTCCTCGCTGCTGCGCACGCTGGATGTCAGTACCCGCGCAGCGGCCGCCGCCAAAGGTGCCAAAGCCGGGCTGGTGTAAGCATCACGCGGCCTTGAGCTTGAGTTTCAAGGCCACCAAAAGCGACCGCAGCTCGGCGGGCTGTACCGGTTTCGACAGGATCGGGATATCGCTGTCACCCACCTGCTCCTGCACGCGACGCACATCGTGCCCGGTCATGATGATCGCCGGCACCTTGCGTCCACTGCTGCGCCGCACGTGCTGGATGCAGTCAGCCCCCGAAGCCTCGGTGCCGAGGTCGAAATCCGTCACCACCAGATCGAAATGCGCAGAGGCATCGGGCAGCGTGCTGAAGGTGGCGACTTCACAGCCCCATTTCTGCAGCAAGGTGGCGGTGGCCAGCAGCACATTCTGGTCATCCTCGATAAGACACACACGCAAGCCATCGAGCATGCGCGGCGCCTGCAGGGTGCTGCGCTTGGCGGAGGACGGCTCGCTCGGCGCCTCGACGCGTTGCAGGCCATCGATCACCGCCCGCGTACCGCGCTTCTCCACGGAGCGAATGCTGACGCGCATGTCCATCAGCGTGCCCAGGCGTCTGACGATGGCCAGGCCCAGGCCCATTCCCTCGACGTCGCTGTCGCGCTGCTGACGCACGCGGTAGAACTCCTCGAAGACGCTGTCGAGATGGCCGGCGGCGATGCCGCGCCCCTTGTCGTAGACCTCGATGGCGACGCCTGGCCCACGACGCCGACAGGCGATCAACAGCGGTTTGCCCGGCGCATATTTCAGGGCGTTGGACAGCAGGTTCTGCAGCATGGTGGTGAGCAGCACCGGGTCGGCACGCACGTACAGCGGCGGGCAGCGCAGGCGCATCTCGACCCCGGCCCAGCGCGCCGCTTCGGCGTTTTGCTGGATGAGCTGCTGCAGCAGGCTGCGCAGCTCCAGCGACTCCAGATGCGGCACCACCTTACCGCTGTCGAGCGAGTACATATCGAGAATGGTGCGGAACAGGCGTGCGACGCTGTGCAGCGATTTGTCGATGTTCTCCACCAGGCGCCGCTGCTCGGTGCCCAGGCTGCTGTCGCGCAGGCAGGCGGTGAACAGGCTGATGGAATGAATGGGTTGCCGCAGGTCGTGGCTGGCCTGGGCGAGAAACTGCGATTTGGCGCGGTTGGCGGCCTGCTCGGCCTCGGCCGCCTGGCGCGAGCGTTTGAGCAGGACATGCATATAGGTCGGCGCCATCAGGGTGGTGAGCAGCAGCGTGACGATCAGGTAGGGCTGGGACTGCCAGTACGCCGACAGGCTGGCGACCAGCGTCAGCGACAGCAACGCCATCAGGGTGGCCAGCAGCAAGTAGCCGGAACCGTAGCGCAAGCCATAGCCGATGGTGATCCACAACAGAATCGCGTAGACCGGCAGCATGGCCGTGCCGCCGCATGTCAGGACCACCGTGATACCGGCATAGTCGGTGAGCATGGTGATCAGCCGACGCCCGCGATAGTTGCCAGGACGCCGCCTGATATCGAACCAGATCAGCGTGGCGACAACGCTGAAGACGCACTCCAGGACAAAGATCTTCCATACCAGCGCCGGGTTGATCAGCGAGAAATGGTAGAGGATCACGATGTAGCAGGCCGCGACCGACATGAAGATCAGCCGCACCCCGGCCTGGGCGCGTTCGGTGTCGTAAGCGGCGGATACGGTCCCAGACATGACGTTTCCCTGCTGATTACAGCTCATGTTGTGCTGCCGGCACCTTAGGCCGGAGCCTGCAGCCAGCGCAAGGAACTGGTTGGCAGGCACAGCGACACTAGTACACCCGCACTATTTCGCACGGCCCCACCCCTTCCTAAAATCCGGGCAACGCCTCGGCACTGGGTCGAGGACCGGTCATTGAAGGGAATATCTGATGAACATCAAAGGAGCCCTGGGCGTCCTCATGAGCGCCACCGTGCTGGCCTCGCTGAGCGGCTGCCTGGCGCAGAACACGCAAACCCAGGGGCTGCAGAACACCCAACTGGCTAACGACCCATGCGCGCCGACCGCCACCAGCAACCTGATCGCCACCGGGCGCAGCCTGCTGGATATGGCCAATACCGTGCTGGAAACTCAGCAGAGCTTCAATGGCAACTCGGCGACCTATGCGAAACGCATGGAAGTGGCTGAGAACGCGCAGAAGGTCAACCAGGGCAACAACGTGCTGAATAATATCGAGAACCTGTCAGGTGCCGGCCAGCAGCCCTGCGTGCCAGCAGCCGCGCCGGCCAGCGCAGCACGCTAGCCGGCACTCAGAGCCGCACGTCGAATTTGTCCAGTAGCAGTTCGGTCGGCATGTCGGTGCTGACCAGTTGATTGCGGCCGCGCTGCTTGCCGCTGTATAGGCGGCGGTCAGCGGCGCGGTAAAGCTCGGCGGCGCTGCGACCGTCTCTGGGCCAGGTGGCCAGACCGAAGGTGGCGGACAGCGTGATCTGCTCGCCGTCGTAGTCCAGCGGCTGTTCGGCAATCTGCTTGCGCAACTTATCCACCAGCGGGTCAGCGCCGGTGTTGTCGGTGTGACTGAGCAGCAGGCCGAACTCTTCCCCACCCAGGCGACCGAGAAAGTCGGTCACGCGCAGACGCTGCTGGAGGATCTGGCAGATGTGTTGCAGCGCCATATCACCCGCCTCGTGCCCCCATTGGTCGTTGACCTGCTTGAAGTGGTCGACATCGAGCAGCACCAGAACCAGATGCCCGCTACTGCGTTCAGCCTCCTGAATGCTGCGTTGCAGCGCGTGCTGAAAGCTGCCGCGGCTGGCCACGCCGGTCAGTGAATCGGTCTGCGCCAGGCGCTCCAGCTCCTCGTAGGCCTGCATGCGCAAGCCGTCGTAGATGTGCACGAACACCAGGATCAGCACGCCGCACAGGGCGGCGTTGCCCAGGTCGATCAGGCCGCGGGTGTCCAGGGTCAGGTGATTGTCGGCGAAGTACAGCAAAAGCCCGGCGAGCATGAACGGCGCGGTGAGCAGGAAGGCGCGCTGCTTGCCTAGCAGCAGGTAAGCCAGCAGCGGGATCATGTACAGCCAGACGAACGCCGCTGATGAGGCATCCGGCATGACGATGATGTAGAGGATGAAGCAGAAGGTCGGGATCAGGTACAGGTAGATCCACAGGTACAGATGGCGGGCGCGTTCGATGCGCCAGGCGCCGAACAGCAGCAAGGCGGTGCACAGCACTTCGAGGATGGCGAAGGGATAGTTGCCGGCCAGGGCCTGCAGCACGGCAAAGCCGCCCAGGGTCAGGCCGGTGGCGAGCAGGATGGTGCGCATCAGCGCACGCTTGCCTGATTCGCGCAGCCCTTCGCAGTGCCCCGCGCCTACGTCCCTGTGATCGTTATAATTGCCGTCGCCCATTTTATTGCCCAGCGCCGCCGCCCTCAGCGGTACGCAGCCCCCCGCTGCGCACCATCAGGCAACTATAGACGGCCTTGCCTGTTTTACACCGCATAACCCAGCACACGCGGCAGCCACAGAGCGATTTCCGGGAAGATCGCCACCAACAGCAGGGCACTGGACATCACCACGACGAACAACGCGGCCCAGCCGACGGTTTGTTCCAAGCGTATCTTGGCGACCTCGGCCGTGACCATCAAGTTGATCGCCACCGGAGGGGTGAACTGGCCGATGGCGATGTTCATCGCCAGCAGGATGCCGAACCACACCGGGTTCCAACCGAAGTGCTGCATGACCGGAATCAGGATCGGCATCAGGATCAGGTAGATGGAGATGGCATCGAGCAGCATGCCGGCCAGCAGCACGGCGAGCATCACCAGCGCCAGCAACACCCAGCCGTTATCCGACAGCGAGATCAGCCATTCGGCCATATGGCGGAAGGTGCCAAGCATGGTGCCGGCCCAGGCGAAGATGCCGGCCAGGGCGATGATCAGCATGACCACGCCGGAGATCACCCCGGCCTCACCGCACAGGCGCCAGAGGCTGCGCCAGTCCAGCTCGCGGGTGACGAACAGGCCGACCAGCACGCCATAGGCCACGCCGACCACAGCGGCTTCCGTGGGAGTGAACAGGCCGCTGCGCAGGCCGCCGAGGATCAGTATCGGAGCGAACAGCGCCGGCAGCGCCTGCTTGAAGCTTTCCCCCAGCGGTGGCCGCTCGCTTGCTTCCGGCGACTCCCAGCCATAGCGGCGCGACAGCAGCCAGGCCGGCAGCAACAGCACCAGGCCGGCGAGAATGCCGGGGAACAGGCCGGCGGCGAACAGCGCGCGCAGATCGACGCCTGGCACCACGATGGAGTAGAGAATCAGCGCGATGGACGGCGGAATCAGGATCGCCGTCGAAGCCGAAGCGGCGATCAGCGTGGCGGAGAACGGCTTGGGATAGCCCGCCTTGGTCATGCTCGGCAGCATAACCATGGCCACGGCAGCGGCATCGGCCGGGCCTGAGCCGCTCATGCCGCCCATGATCAGACAGACCAGCACCGCGACCATGGCCAGGCCACCATGACGCGGCCCGATCAACGCTTGGGCGAAGCGCACCAGCCGCAGCGCCACGCCGGCTTTCTCGAACACCAGGCCGGTCAGGATGAACAGCGGAATGGCGATCAGCGGGTACTTGGCGACGCCGTTGTAGGTGTTGGTGCCAAGGGTCGCGAGCATGTCCGGCGACAGGCCGGCGATGATGCCAATGGCGCCGGACAGGCCGAGGGCGAAGGCCACCGGCACACCGAGCGCGAGCAGCACGACGAAGCTGAAGATCAGCCAGAGATCAGGGCTCATCGCTGATTCTCCCGCGCAGGCGATCCAGGGTGACCTGGGTCAGGCGTACGAATACCAGCAGCGCCAGAATCGGTAGCCAGATCACGTACCACCAATTGGGCAGGCCCAAACCTGGCGACTCGGAATCCCACTGGAATTCCCCCCAGGCGAATTGACCGCCGTACCAGCACACCAGCCCCAGCACCAGCGCACCAGCCAGCCACTGCAGCAGGATCAACGGCGTGCGCAGGCGCGGGAACAGGCGCTCGAGCAGGCCGATACGAATATGTCGGTTGCTGCGCATGGCCACCGAAGCACCGGCGAAGGTGAGAATGACCAGCAGGAACACCGAGATTTCCTCGGTGAAGGCGAAAGAGGCATCGGTGAAATAACGCACCACGACGTTGGCCAGGCTGATCAGGCTGATGATCACCAGGGCCAGGGTGGCGAGCACGCGCTCCAGCGGCGCGTCGACTTGCTTGCTCATAAAAACCTCGAATGACCGACTTGGCGTTGTTCAGCACAAGTGCCGCTGGCCCTCTCCCCCAGCCCCTCTCCCATAAATGGGAGAGGGGAGCTGATGGGTGTATTGCGACAGACTTGCAGCATCACGCCCCGAAACCCTTGGGCTTCCGGTCAGATAAAACGAATCAGGGCTGGGCCACGGCCTTGCGTGCGGCGTCCATCAACTTATCGCCGATGCGCGGTGCCCATTTCTCATGCACGCTGGTAGTGGCCTCGACGAAGGCGGCACGCTCGGCGTCGCTCAGTTCGATCACTTCCACACCGCGCTCACGTACATCGACCAGACGCTGCGCCTGGGCGCCGCGCGACAGTTCGATCTCCCACTTGCCAGCGTCGATAGCGGCCTGGCTGAGCAGCTCGCGATCTTCCTCGGGCAGGGATTGCCATACGCGCTGGTTGACGGCGAAAACCAGCGGGTCGGCCATGTAGTCCCACAGGGTCAGGTATTTCTGGCCGACCTGGTCGACACGCGCTACGTCGAAGACCGACAGCGGGTTCTCCTGACCATCCACCGCGCCGGTGGTCAGCGCCGGCTTGGCGTCGGCCCAGCTCATTTGCGTGGGGTTGGCGCCGAGAGCGTTGAAGGTGTCCTGGAACAACGGCGAACCGACCACACGAATCTTCAGGCCAGCCATGTCAGCCGGGCTGCGCACCGGCTTGGCCGAGTTGGACAGCTGGCGAAAGCCGTTCTCGCCCCAGGCCAGTGGCACGATGCCGCGCTGTTCGATGGCGGCGAAGGCCAGCTTGCCAGCCTCACCCTGGGTGATGGCGTCGAGGTCGGCGTCGTTCTTCATCAAGAACGGCAGGGAGAACAGGTTGAGTTCCGGCACCTGCGGCGACCAGTTGATGGTCGAGCCCACGGCCATGTCGATCAGGCCGGAGCGCATGGCGGAGAACTCCTTGGTCTGGTCGCCAGCGACCAGTTGCGCATTGGGATACACGCGCAGGGTGATGCGCCCTTCGGAGCGTTCGTTGACCAGATCGGCCCACTTCTGCGCGGCCTGGCCCCAGGGAAAGGCGTCCGAAAGTACGGTGGAAACGGAGTATTCACGCGCGTGCGCGGTGGCGCACAGGGCGGTCAGCGCAGCGCCAGCGGCGAGCGCGGAGAAGAGTCGCTTGAGTTTCATCGGGGCGTCCTTGTATGGATCTTGGTCATTGTCGTTGTGGCACCGGCAAAGCGGTGCGGATCCAGCGGCGAGCGGGTGGCTCGCCTGGCGCGCCTGGTCGGCACGCAAAAGGGACACGGCAGGTGTCACGACTGCCGGGCAGGCCTTGTGGGCGATCGGCAGGTGCCGGCGGGTTACGCGCAGCCGCCCAACTATTCCAGAAGCGCGCGGCGAATGCCATTGTCTGATGACTGTTGACGTTGCCCGCCCCGATCCGCGCTGCCCATAATCACCGGCATCTCATTTCCGGACACTCGCCCATGGCCATCTCCCGCGACGACCTCGACCAGCATGGCCTGATCATCGGCGTGTCGCCCGAACGCTTTCGCGCGGTGGCCATGCCGCTGTTGTTCGATCACCTCGATGCGCAGTGCGAGGGCACCATCGCGGTCAATCGCCAGGCGCGTATCGTCTGGATCAACGACAAGTACGCGCAGAAGGTCGGCATCGCCGATGCGCGCACGGCGCTGGGCAAGGAAATCGAGGAGGTGCTGCCAGCCAGCCGCCTGCGCGAGGTAGTGGAAAGCGGCCAGCCGAGCATGCTCGACCTGATGGCCTTCGGCAGCGAGCACTTCGTGGTCACCCGCATTCCGCTGCGTGACGAAGACGGCACCCTGGTCGGCGCGCTGGGCTTCGTCCTGTTCGACCGCGCCCGCCATCTCAAGCCGCTGATGGCCAAGTACAACAACCTGCAGACGCAACTGCTCGCCACCCAGCACGAACTGGCCAAGGCACGCCGCGCGCGCTACACCATCGCCGGCTTCATCGGCGCCAGCGCGGCGGCCAGCGAGGTAAAGCGCAAGGCCCGTCGCGCCGCGCAACTCGATGCCACGGTGCTGATCCGTGGCGAAACCGGCACCGGCAAGGAGCTGCTGGCGCAGGGCATTCACAACCTGTCGCCACGGGCCAACGGGCCATTCGTCGCGGTCAACGTCGCGGCGATTCCGGAGACCCTGGTCGAGGCCGAGCTGTTCGGTACGGCACCCGGCGCCTTTACTGGCGCCGACCGCAAGGCGCGCATCGGCAAGTTCGAAGTGGCCAACGGCGGCACCCTGTTTCTCGATGAAATCGGCGACCTGCCGCTGCCGTTGCAGGCCAAGCTGCTGCGCGTGTTGCAGGAGCAGGAGGTGGAGCCGCTCGGCTCCAACCAGGTCAAGCCGCTCAACGTGCGGGTGATCGCGGCGACCCATATCGACCTGGAAGCCAAGGTGGCCGCCGGGCAGTTCCGCGATGATCTCTACTACCGCCTTAACGTGCTGGCCCTGCGCGTGCCGCCACTACGAGAACGTGCCAACGACATTCCCGCACTGATCGAGCACCTGCTCGATGACCTGGCCAACCGCTCCGGGCTGGCGCCCATGGAGCTGACGGACGATGCCCTCGCCCTGCTCTGCGCGCAGCCGTGGAAGGGTAATGTCCGCGAGCTGCGCAACCTGCTGGAGAGGGCGCAGTTGGCGGTCGATGGGCGATTGGATGGCGAGGCCTTGCGCGGTTTGCTGGTCGACCCGGTCACGCCGAGTGCACCGATGCCCGCCGCGCCAGTGATGATGAGCACGTCGCAGACGCTGGCCGAACAGCTGGCGCAGGCCGAGCGCCAGGCATTGGTGGCGGCACTGGCGGCGTGCGATGGCAATCGCCAATTGGCCGCCGAACGCCTGGGGATTTCCCGCGCCGGATTCTACGCCAAGCTGGCGCAGCATGGGCTGGGGCGAAAGGGCTGAGCGCTGGTCGCTGGTCGCTGGTCGTGGGAACGGCTGGGCGGCATTCCGCTTCAGCCGCGATTATCACCGAACCGGAGATCGCTTCGCGGCTAAAGCCGCTCCTACAGAGAACGTCGCTCACCACAATTGCGTAGCCCGGATGAAATCCGGGGATCAGGCGCCGCAAAACTCCGGATTGCATCCGCGCTACGGTTCGGGCGTAGGGTGGATCACGCTTTATCAATCCACTATCGGCTACACCGCTGAACGCAGCGGTGGAAATGAATAGCGATTTCCATCCTACGAAACGCTCCTGCCGTCTAGAAATATGGACAATTTACCCACCATAAAATCCATATATCTGGATTAATTCCAATTTTATGGACAAACGATTCTCCACCCCAGACTCCACGCCTAACCCAAAACTGGCCTGAAAAGCCCGCCTAGCAAGGCTTCCCGCACTATCGACGAAAGTCTCACCCCAGCCTGGCACGACTCTGGCTCTGTATCTGGCAAAGGCGCGCTGCTGCATTCGCGCCTTCTCGATAAACGGCCCTGAGCCGGTAGAACAACAACAAAAGGAACCACCCATGGGTACCCTCGGTATTCTGATTTCCCTCGCATTGTTGATGTACCTCGCCTATCGCGGCATCAACGTCCTGATCCTCGCCCCGCTGCTGGCCCTGCTGGCGTTGCTGTTCGCCGGCGACATCGCTCTGCTGCTGCCCACCTACACCCAGGTGTTCATGAAGGCCATGGGCGGCTACGTGATCCAGTTCTTCCCGCTGTTCCTGCTCGGCGCCCTGTTCGGCAAGTTAATGGACGACTCAGGATCGGCGCGCGCCATCGCCCACGGCATCGTCGCCAAGGTCGGCAGTGAGCGCGCCATCCTGGCCATTGTGCTGGCCTGCGGCATCCTCACTTACGGCGGCGTATCGCTGTTCGTGGTGGCCTTCGCCGTGTACCCGATCGGCGCCGCGCTGTTCCGCGAGGCGGGCATTCCCAAACGCCTGATCCCCGGTGCCATCGCCCTCGGCTCGTTCACCTTCACCATGACCGCGCTGCCCGGCACTCCGGCGATCCAGAACGCCATCCCCAACCCCTTCTTCGGCACCGACGCCTTCGCGGCGCCGGGCCTGGGGGTGATCGCCGGCCTGATCATGTTCGGCCTCGGCACCTGGTGGCTCACCGCGCAGTCGCGCAAGCTGATGGCCGCGGGTGAAGGCTACGGCGAGCACCGCGACGACCCGGTCGTCGAAGAGCGTCGCGACATTCCCGGCTTCTGGCTGGCGCTGCTGCCGATCTTCGTGGTCATCGCCCTCAATTTCCTGATGGCCAAGCAGATTCTGCCGGCCGTCGACACCAGCTACCTGGCCAAGCCGGAATACGGCGGTCTGCAGGATGCCAAGTCGCTGATCGGCATCTGGTCGATCATCGTCGCCCTCGGCGCCGCCATCGTGCTGCTGATCGCCATGCACTGGAAGCGCTGGATGGACCTGAAGAAGAGCGTCAACGACGGCGCCTTCGGCTCCATGCTGCCGATCCTCAACACCGCCGCCGAGGTGGGTTACGGCACGGTGATCGCCTCGCTGGCCGGCTTCGTCATCATCCGTGACCTGGTGCTGGGCGTCTCCAGCAACCCGCTGATCTCCGAAGCGGTGGCGGTGAACATCCTCGCCGGCATCACCGGTTCCGCCTCCGGCGGTATGTCCATCGCCCTGAAGACCCTCGGCGCGCAGTACCTGGAAATGGCCAACGCCGCCGGCATCAGCCCCGAGCTGCTGCACCGCGTCGCCGCCATGGCCTCGGGCTGCATGGACACCCTGCCGCACAACGGCGCGGTGATCTCGCTGCTGGCGATCTGCAAACTCACTCACCGTGAGTCGTACAAGTTCATCTTCGTCAACACAGTCGCCTTCCCGTTGATGGCACTGGTGGTGGTAATCACCCTGGGCACGATGTTCGGCAGCTTCTGACGTTCTCTTTAGGAGCGGCTTCAGCCGCGATCTTCGCGGCTGAAGCGGAGCCCCGCCCGGCCGCGCCTACAGCCCTCTGCAATTCACGAGTACCCGCAATGAGCAAGATCATGACCGCCGCCGAAGCCGTGGCGCGCATTCCAGACAACGCCAACCTGGCCACCGGCGGCTTCGTCGGCATCGGCTTCGCCGAACAGATCGCCATCGCCCTGGAACAGCGTTTCGTGGCTGAACAAGCGCCGCGCGATCTGACCCTGGTGTATGCCGCCGGCCAAGGCGACGGCAAGGGTCGTGGCCTCAACCACCTGGCCCATGAAGGCTTGGTGCGCCGGGTGATCGGTGGCCACTGGGGGCTGGTGCCGGGGTTGCAGAAGCTGGCGGTGGACAACTGCATCGAGGCCTACAACCTGCCGCAGGGGGTGATTTCCCAGCTGTTTCGCGATATCGCCGCCGGCAAGCCTGGGCAGCTGTCGCGCGTCGGCCTGGGCACCTACGTCGACCCGCGCCATGGCGGCGGCAAGCTCAATGCGCGCACCACTGCCGATCTGGTGCGGCTGATGCCCATCGATGGCGAAGACTACCTGTTCTACCCAACCTTCCCGATCAACGTCGGCATCGTTCGCGCCACCAGCGCCGACCCCGATGGCAACCTCAGTTTCGAGCGCGAGGCGCTGACCATCGAAAGCCTGGCCATCGCCATGGCCGCGCGTAACAGCGGCGGTCTGGTAATTGCCCAGGTTGAGCGCGTGGTCGAGCGCGGCTCGCTCAACCCACGCCAAGTAAAGATTCCCGGCATCCTGGTGGACTGTGTGGTGGTGGCCGAGCCAGCTAACCATCAGCAGACCTTCGCCACCGCCTACAACCCCGCCTTCGCCGCCGAAACCCGCGTACCGGTGGACAGCCTGGCACCGCTGCCGCTGGACGTGCGCAAGCTGATCGCCCGCCGCGCGGCGCTGGAGCTGAAAGCGGACGCGGTGGTAAATCTCGGCATCGGCATGCCCGAGGGCGTGGCAGCGGTGGCCGCCGAAGAAGGTGTGATCGAGCGCCTGACGCTGACCGCCGAACCCGGCGTGATCGGCGGCGTCCCGGCCTCGGGCCTGGACTTCGGCGCGGCGAGCAACCACAGCGCCCTGCTCGATCAGCCTTATCAGTTCGATTTCTACGACGGCGGCGGCCTGGATATCGCGTTTCTTGGCCTGGCCCAGGCCGATGCGGCGGGCAACCTCAACGTGTCCAAGTTCGGCAGTCGTCTGGCCGGGGCTGGCGGTTTCATCAACATCAGCCAGAACGCCAAGCAAGTGGTGTTCGTCGGCACCTTCAGCGCCGGCAAGCAGGACATCCGTATCGAAGACGGCCAGTTGCGCATCATCGAGGATGGCGACGTGCGCAAATTCGTCGCCGAGGTAGAACACCGCACCTTCGCCGGGCGCCTCGCCGCCGAGCGCGGCCAGCCGGTGCTCTATGTCACCGAACGCTGCGTGCTGCGCCTGACTACCGAAGGGCTGGAACTGATCGAAGTGGCGCCGGGCGTGGATATCGAGCGCGACATCCTCGCGCGCATGGACTTCGCCCCCATCGTGCGTGAACCGAAGCTGATGGATGCACGGCTATTCCGCCCCGAACCCATCGGCCTGGCGCAATGCCTGGACTAGCGCCAGGCCACTCTTTGAGCGTGAACTTACGGGCCTGAACAGGCCCGTTTTTTTGCCTGGAACTTAGCGCGAATCGTAGGGTGGACCGCGCTTCACCGATCCACCATGGGTAGCCAACGCGAATACCCCAGGTGGAAATAAACCGCGACTTCCACCCTACGTCTTTTCCCCCAGCTTATGCCGCGCGGCGTACAGGCAGATCATCTCCATCGCCAGGGTGGCGCCGGCCAGCGCGGTGACCTCGGCGTTGTCGTAGGGCGGCGCCACTTCCACCACGTCCATGCCGACCAGGTTGATACCGCGCAGCCCGCGCAGGATCTCCAGCGCCTGATGGCTGGAAAGGCCGCCACACACCGGTGTGCCGGTGCCGGGGGCGAAAGCCGGGTCGAGGCAGTCGATGTCGAAGGTCAGGTACACCGGATGCTCGCCCACCCGCGCACGAATGCGCTCGGCGATCTGCTCCGGCGTGCTGCGATGCACCTCGCGCGCATCGAGTACCTGAAAGCCCATCACATCATCATTGGTGGTGCGCAGGCCGACCTGCACCGAGCGCGCCGGGTCGACCAGGCCCTCGCGCGCGGCGTGGTAGAACATGGTGCCGTGGTCGATACGCTTGCCCTCCTCGTCCGGCCAGGTGTCGCTGTGCGCGTCGAAGTGGATCAGCGACAGGGGGCCGTGTTTTTTCGCATGAGCCTTGAGCAGCGGATAGCTGATGAAGTGGTCGCCGCCCAGGGTCAGCAACGCGCTGCCGGCTTCGAGAATGCGCGTGGCATGCGCCTCGATCACCGCCGGAGTGTCCTGCGGCGTGCCGTGGTCGAACAGGCAATCGCCATAATCGACGCAGGCGAGCACATCGAAGGGGTCGAACTCCCAGGGAAAATGCCGCGCCCAGGCTGACTGGATAGAGGCAGCGCGGATCGCCCTCGGTCCGAATCGGCTGCCCGGGCGATTGGTAGTAGCGGTGTCGAAGGGCACACCGCTGATGGCCAGATCTACACCGGTCAGATCACGGCTGTAACGCCGACGCATAAAGCTGGTGATGCCAGCGTAGGTCGGTTCGGCGGCAGTGCCGTAGAGGCTGGCGCGGGTGATGGCCTGGTCGTTGTCGAAAGCTTGATCCATGGTCGGGTACTCGTTTCGGTGATGTTCGCGAGCAGAGCTCGCTCCTACTGACTCAGTACTGGCTGCGGAAGGCCGTCCACAGGCGGATGCGCTGACGCTGCTCGCGCAGGCTCAGCACTTCCTCGGCGAACAGGCGCTCGCGCACGGCTTCGGGTGGGTAGATATCCGGGTCGCCGCTCACCGCCTCATCCAGCAACGGCGTGGCCGCGTGGTTGGCGTTGGCGAAGAACAGGGTGTTGGTCAGCTCGGCAATGGCCTCTGGCTGCAGCATGAAGTCGATGAACGCGCGGGCATTGCCTGGGTGCGGCGCATCGGCGGGAATGGCCATGGTGTCGAACCAGATCAGCGTGCCTTCGCGCGGAATGCGGTAGAGCACTTCGAAGGGTTGCCCGGCCTCGGCAGCACGCGCAGCGGCCATGCCGGCATCACCGGTGTAGGTCAGCGCCAGGCAGGTTTCGCCCTTGGCCAGATCGTCGATCTGCCGGGCATTGCCGATGTAGCGCAGGTTCGGTTGCAGCGCGGCGAGCAAGGCGCTGGCTGCGTCCAGATCAGCGGCCTTGGCACTGTAGGGCGGCTTGCCCAGGTAATTGAGGGCGATGGCGATCACCTCCTGCGGCGAGTCGAGCACGGAGATGCCGCAGTCCTTCAGCTTGCTGGCGTACTCGGGCTTGAACAGCAGGTCGAGGCTGTCCAGGGCCACGCCGGGTAGGCGCTGCTCGACAGCCTGTTTGTTGATCGCCAGGCCTACGGTGCCCCAGGTGTAGGGCACGCCGTACTGGTTGCCGGGGTCGACGCTGGCCAGCTTGGCCAGCAGCTCGGGGTCGAGGTTGCTGGCGTTTTTTAGCGCCCCCACTGGTTGCAGCGCCTTGGCCTGGATCGCCCGCGACAGGCCGCTGGAAGCGGGAAAGACCACGTCATAACCACTGCCCCCGGTCATCAGCTTGCTCTCCAGCACATCGGTGCTGTCGAAGGTGTCGTATTTGACCCGGATGCCGGTTTCGGTCTGAAAGCGCGCGAGCGCCTGCGGTGCCACGTAGTCGGCCCAGTTGTACAGGTTGAGCTGTTTCGGCTCCGCCATCAGCGGTGTGGCGATAGCCAGAAGCAGCAGGCTTGCAGCAAGACGCATGGTTTTATCCTCGGGCAGGTGCGGTTGGCCGTGCCTCTCTGCTGGAGGCTAGGTTCTGTACGAAAAGTGCCTGCGCTCGGTGATGCTTCGTTAAAAATGGGTTCGGAATGCTCATTTACAGCTCGTAAACTCCGCTTCCTCACCCGTTTTTGCCTCGCCTGACCTTCGCTCGACGACTTTTCGTACAGAACCGGGCATGTCGGCATCCTGCACCCGGCGTTGCTTCGGATAAATTCGAAGTGTTCTACTCCAACATCGACAGTCATCAATGTATGGAGCCCACATGCTCAGCCAATTGCGCGACCTTGATCTGCAACTGCTGCGCCTGTTCGTCACCGTGGTGGAAAGCGGCGGCTTCAGCGCCGCGCAGGGTGAGCTGGGCATCGGCCAGTCGACCATCAGCACACAGATGGCAAAGCTGGAAACCCGCCTGGGCTTTCGCCTGTGCGAGCGCGGCAAGGCCGGCTTTCGCCTGACACCCAAGGGCGAGCAGGTGCTGGCAGCCACACGCAAGCTGTTCGCCGCCATCGAGACCTTCAAGGGCGAAGCCCAGGGCATGGCCGACAAGCTGCTCGGCGAGCTGCGCATCGGTCTATCGGAGGCGCTATCGGACGAGGTGATCGAGCGTATCGGCAAGGCCGTCGGACGTTTTCGCCAGCGCAACCAGGCGGTGCAGATCGAACTGCTCAGCGCCATGCCCGCCGAGCTGGAGCGACGCCTGCTGCAGGATCAACTGCAACTGGCCATCGGCTATTTTTCCGGCAGCCAGACGGCGCTGGATTACCAACCACTGTTCGAGGAGCGCCAGCGCCTGTACTGCAGCAGCCAACATCCGCTGTTCGCGCGTGAAACGCTGAGCGCCGACGACCTGCAGGACTGCGACCGGGTTATGCATCCCTATCGCTTCATCGCCGCCGACGAGCCCTGGCAGGGCGGTACCAGCAGCGCCCGTTGCGAGCAGGTCGAGGGCAGCCTGGCATTCATCCTCTCCGGCGCGCACCTGGGCTATCTGCCCGAGCACATCGCCCAGCCTTGGGTAAACCGCGGCGGGCTGCGCGCGCTGCCCGGCACCTGGGATTTCACCGTGCAGTTTCGCCTGGCCAGTCACCGTGGCCATCCGCCCAGCGAGGCGCAGAAGGCCTTCAGCGAAGATCTACTGGCTGCATTCAGCACCTGCTGAAACATCCGGGGTCTATAGTGGTTGTTCCTTCCTCACCACACCTTCTGGAGTACACATGAGCAAGACCTACAACGTCGCCGTACTGGTCGGTAGCCTGCGCAAGGCCTCCATCAACCGCAAACTGGCCCTGGCGCTGGCCGACCTGGCACCCGCCTCGCTGAACTTGGAAATCCTCGAGATCGGTGACCTGCCCCTGTACAACGAAGACGCCGACGGTGACAGCGCTCCGGCCTCCTACGCGCCGTTCCGCAGCAAGCTCAAGGCGGCCGACGCGGTGCTGTTCATCACCCCCGAGTACAACCGCTCGATCCCCGGCGCGATGAAGAACGCCATCGACGTAGGCTCGCGCCCTTATGGCCAGAGCGGCTTCAGCGGCAAGCCGGGCGCCGTGCTCAGCGCCTCGCCCGGTGCTATCGGCGGCTTCGGCGCCAACCACCATCTGCGCCAGTGCCTGGTGTTCCTCGACGTGCACGTGTTGCAACAGCCGGAAGCCTATCTTGGCGGCGCTGGCAACTTCTTCGACGAGAACGACGTACTCAGCGACGGCATCAAGCCGTTCCTGCAGAAGTTCATCGACGCCTATGCCGCCTGGGTGGCCAAGCAGGCCTGATACCTCGCGCCGCCCACTGGGCGGCGCTCCACTGTACCGATATGCCTTCATTTGCGGCCTGAATGACACTGGCAACTAGACCGACCGGTCTACATAATCCAGGCCATGACCAAGACCACTCGCGACAAACTGATCGATACCATGATCGACGCCCTGCAACGCAAGGGCCTGCATGGTATCGGCCTGACCGAGCTGCTGGCCGCCGCAGCAGCGCCCAAGGGCAGCCTCTACCACCATTTCCCAGGCGGCAAGACCGAGCTGGCCGTAGCCGCCATCGAGCGTGTCGGTCAGCGCGCCGAGCAGGCGTTCGCTGCGCTCTTCGAGCGTCAGTCCGATCCACTCGATGCGTTGACCACCTGGCTGCAGGGCGCGCTTGGCCACTTGCAGGAAAGCGCCTTCGAGCGCGGCTGCCCACTGGCCGCCGTCGCCCTGGAGAGCGGCCCGGACGATCATGAAATTCGTGCAGCCCTGGCCAATGCCTTCACCGCCATTCGCCAGGCCCTGCAACAGCAGTTGCAACATCATGGTTACCCACAACCGGAAGGGCTTGCGGCCTTGTTCGTCGCGCTCTACGAAGGCGGTTTGCTACAAGCCCGCGTCGCTGGCAGCAGCGAGCCGCTGAAACAGGCCGTCGCCACTCTGCTCCACCTGGCCCGCCAGCACCGCACGGAGTACCCGCCAGCATGACTAACGCCATTAGCAGCGAAACCCTACCCCTGCTCGCCCTCGACGACTATCAGCTGGCCGCCACGCGCTACCACGCCGAGCGCCCCCAGGCGCAGTTGCTGATCGCCGGCGCCACCGGGGTGCCACAAGGTTTCTATCGGCGATTCGCCGAACACGCCGCCAGCCGTGGTTTCAATACCATGACCCTGGACTACCGCGGCATCGGCCAATCCAAGCCAGACAGCCTGCGCGGCTTCGAGATGGAGTATCTGGACTGGGCGAACCTCGATCTGGCCGCCGCGGTGGATCAACATCGGCACGCCGAGCGCCCGCTGTTCATGATCGGCCACTCCTTCGGCGGCCATGCCTTCGGCCTGCTGCCCAATCATGATCAGGTCGCCGGCTTCTACACCTTCGGCACCGGCGCCGGCTGGCACGGCTGGATGCCCAGGGCCGAGCAAGTGCGCGTGCTGGCCATGTGGCGGGTGATCGGCCCGCTGATGACCCGCTACAAGGGCTATCTGGCCTGGAGCAAGCTGGGCATGGGCGAGGATCTGCCACTGGGCGTCTATCGCCAGTGGAAACGCTGGTGCCGCTTCCCCCGCTACTTCTTCGACGACCCACAGATGCTGGGACTGGCCGAGCGCTTCGCCCAGGTGAACACGCCGATGGTGGCGCTCAACAGCCTGGACGACCTGTGGGCTCCCCCTGCCTCACGCGATGCCTTCATGGCGGCGTACGTCAACGCGCCCTACCAGGCGCGCACGCTCGACTCACAGGCGGAAGGCCTGGGCACCATTGGTCATATGGGGTATTTCCGCCCGGCGGCGCAGCGTCTCTGGGACGAAACCCTGGATTGGTTCGAGCAATTGCGCATCGAACAACGCGCGGCGTAAGCAGGCTGCTGAAAATTTCTAGGCCAGAAAAAAAGAAAACCCCGCGATAGCGGGGCCTTGCAGACTGTTGTCCTGACATCCTTGATCTGCTCACCATCCTGGCGGCTGTCCAGCGTGTCCCTGTTTGTCTAGGCGCTTCCTGCGCTGAATCCATGTGTGGCAGAGTACGCCCGTACCTGATCAATCAACAGTGGCGATAATCGGCACATCGTGTAAGCCATGGCTTACACGAAACCGCTTCCTGTCAGCCATCTCGCTTCGCCCCGACCCTCCCGTGTTGGCAGAACGCATTTGCCATGTTTTTTGTGACGTACGTCTTGCTAGACTGCAGTTTGTCCTACAAAAACAACAGACCCCGACAACGGTGGTCACAGGGGCTCGAGTATGCGCGCAGTCACCTTGCTTCTTGGTTGCCTGGCAACCGGCATCAGCACCTTCTCCCTGGCCAGTGGCCAGACTCGACTGGACGATGCCAAACAGGCCATCGATCAGGCGTTCTGGCAGGAGCTCTACGGCAGTGGCGGCACCACGCTCTTCTGCGGTCAGACCTTCGCCCGCGAAAGCGGCACCCTGACTGCCAGCCCGATCTACAGCAGCAAGCAGCTCAAGAGCGCGATGCGCTGCGTCACCGACCGCCAATGCACCATCATGAACCCGCGCTATCCGTACATCGTCGCCGACCTGCACAACTACTACCCAGCGCTGACCCGCGTCGAGCTGGTGCGGCGCAACGCCCAGTTCGCCGAACTGGCCGATGACGTGCCGAGCAAATTCGCCGACATCGGCTGCGACCTGAAAACCAGCTTCCAACTGGTGGAGCCGCGGGACGAAGCCAAGGGCAATATCGCCCGCGCGATCTTCTACATGCATGTCGAGTACGGCCTGCCCATCGTCGGCCTGGTGCCGATGTACAAGGCCTGGCACCGCATGGACCCGCCGGATGCCGAGGAGAAGGCGCGCAACGACAAGATCGAGGTACTGCAGGGCACGCGCAATCGCTTTATCGACGATCCGTCGCTGGTGGATCAGCTGATCAGCGACTGACTTCGATCACTGTTGGAGGGGCTTTAGCAGCGACGAAACCACTGCGGATCGCCGGCAAGCCGGCTCCTGCGGTTGGTGGACAGCCTACGCTCTGCGCTTGTGCAGCGAGCGCAGCTTGTAGCGGTCACCGGGATGAATCAGTCGTGCGTAGCTGATCAGGTGATCGTCCGACCAGGTACGGCGGATAACGCTCAGACAGGGCATTGCCGGGTCGATCTGCAGCAATTCGGCCGTGCGCTCATCCACCAGCACCGCTTCGACCACATGCTCGACATCCGAGATCGGGCAACTGGCGACCAGCACCTCGTTGGGCGTCACCTGGGTGAAGTCGCTTTGCAGGTAATGCGGCACCCAGCGCGGGTTGACGAAACGATCCTCGAGTTGGATCGGCAGGCCATCCTGCAAGTGCACGAGGATGCTGTGAAAGACCTCCCCACCCAGGCGCAGCCCCAGACGCAGGGCCACCTCGTCATCGGCGGCGATGGCTTCGCAGCGCACCACTTCGTTGCTGTATTCGTGACCGCGACCGCGCACTTCACTGGCGATGTTCATCACCTCGTGCAGCGGCGACTCGGCCTTGCGGTCGGTGACGAAGGTACCGAGCCCGGCCTGACGCACCAGATAGCCCTTTTGCACCAGGTTCTGGATCGCCTTGTTGGCGGTCATGCGGCTGACGGAGAAATCCCGCGCCAGTTGCTCCTCGGGCGGGATCTGGTGATTGACCGGATAGGCGCCGCCGTGAATGCGCTCGAGGAGGAAATCCTCGATGGCCTTGTAGCGCGGGGTGGGACTGGTCACGGCTGCTCCTTGGGTATGCCCGGTGCGCGGATGATAGCGGAGCTTGCGCCACGCTCCCACTTGCGGGAGCGGGCGCAAGCCAGGCGCATCAGCCTACCGACGGCAACATGCCGGCCGGCAGCAGCGGCGTCAGCACGCGCTCGGCGAGCAACGCGTCAGCGGCGGCGATGTCCGGAGCGAAGAAGCGGTCCTCGACGTAGTACGGTACCTTGGCGCGCAGCGCCTGGCGCGCCTGTTCCAGCGCCGGCGTGCTCTTCAGGCCTTCACGGAAGTCCAGGCCCTGGCAGGCGCCCAGCCATTCCACGGCCAGCACGCCGCGGGTGTTGGCAGCCATGTCCCATAGGCGTTTGCCGGCAGCCGGGGCCATGGACACGTGGTCTTCCTGGTTGGCCGACGTCGGCAGGCTGTCGACGCTGTGCGGATGCGCCAGGGCCTTGTTCTCGCTGGCCAATGCCGCAGCAGTAACCTGAGCGATCATGAAGCCGGAGTTCACCCCGCCATTGGCCACCAAAAACGGCGGTAGCTGCGACATGTGCTTGTCCATCATCAGCGAGATACGGCGCTCGGACAGCGCGCCGATCTCGGCGATGGCCAGGGCGATATTGTCGGCGGCCATGGCCACCGGCTCGGCGTGGAAGTTGCCACCGGAAATCACCTCGCCTTCGGCGGCGAATACCAGCGGGTTGTCCGACACCGCGTTGGCCTCCACGGCCAGCACCTCGGCGGCCTGACGCAGTTGGGTCAGGCAGGCGCCCATGACCTGTGGCTGGCAGCGCAGCGAGTACGGGTCCTGCACCTTGTCGCAGGCGGCGTGGGAACGGCCGATCTCGCTGCTGTCGCCGAGCAGATGACGGAAGGCTGCCGCCGCGTCGATCTGCCCGCGCTGGCCGCGTGCGGCATGGATGCGCGCATCGAAGGGCGAACGCGAACCCAGCAGCGCCTCGACGCTGAGCGCGCCACAAACGCTGGCGGCGGCGTACAGGTCTTCGGCCTCGAACAGACCGCGCAGGGCGTAGGCGGTGGACACCTGGGTGCCGTTGAGCAGGGCCAGTCCTTCCTTGGCGGCCAGGGTCATCGGCTCCAGGCCGGCGATGGCCAGCGCCTCGCTGGCCGGCAGCCATTGGCCCTTGTGGCGCGCCTGGCTTTCGCCGAGCAATACCAGCGACATATGGGCCAGCGGCGCCAGGTCACCGGAGGCGCCGACCGAGCCTTTCAGCGGGATATGCGGATAGACCTCGGCGTTGACCAGAGCGATCAGCGCCTCGATCACCTGACGGCGGATGCCGGAGAAGCCACGCGCCAGGCTGTTGATCTTCAGCAGCATGATCAGGCGCACCATGGCATCGCTCAGCGGCTCGCCGATGCCGGCGGCGTGCGACAGCACCAGCGAGCGCTGCAGCTTTTCCAGGTCGTCGTTGGCGATGCGGGTCGAGGCCAGCAGGCCGAAACCGGTGTTGATGCCGTAGGCGGTGCGGCCCTCGGCGATGATCTGGTTGACGCAGGCGACACTGGCGTCGATGACCTGGTGGGCGCTGGCGTCCAGGGTCAGGTGCACGGGAGCCTGGTAGGCGGCGCGCAGATCGGCCAGGGTCAGTTGGCCGGGTTTCAGGTTCAGGGTGGTCATGTTCTGTTCTTCCACGATGTGAGTTCGCGCCTGGCGAATCAGAGCCGGATAATGGCTGAAGTCGCGATACGTGCAGTAATTGATGCGCCGGCCCATCGGGCCGGCGCCGAACGTGTCTTAACCGATCATCGGCAGGTTCAAGCCCTGCTCCTTGGCGCAATCGATGGCGATCTGGTAACCGGCATCGGCATGACGCATCACGCCGGTGCCCGGGTCGTTGGTCAGCACGCGGGCAATGCGCGCGGCAGCTTCGTCGGTGCCATCACAGACGATGACCATACCCGAATGCTGGGAGAAGCCCATGCCCACACCGCCGCCGTGGTGCAGCGAGACCCAGGTGGCGCCGCTAGCAGTGTTGAGCAGGGCGTTGAGCAGCGGCCAGTCGGACACGGCATCGGAGCCGTCCTGCATGGCCTCGGTCTCGCGGTTGGGGCTGGACACCGAGCCGCTGTCCAGGTGGTCGCGGCCGATGACGATGGGCGCACTCAGCTCACCCGAACGCACCATCTCGTTGAAGGCCAGGCCGAGCTTGGCGCGCTGGCCCAGGCCGACCCAGCAGATACGCGCCGGCAGGCCTTGGAAGGCGATGCGCTCGCGGGCCATGTCCAGCCAGCGGTGCAGGTGGGCGTCGTCCGGGATCAGTTCTTTGACCTTGGCGTCGGTCTTGTAGATATCCTCGGGGTTGCCGGACAGCGCCGCCCAGCGGAACGGGCCAATGCCACGGCAGAACAGCGGGCGGATGTAGGCCGGGACGAAACCGGGGAAATCGAAGGCATTGCTCACGCCTTCTTCCTTGGCCATCTGGCGGATGTTGTTGCCGTAGTCGAAGGTCGGCACGCCCATCTTCTGGAAGTCGAGCATGGCCTGCACGTGCACGGCCATGGACTGCTTGGCGGCCTTGACCACGCCAGCCGGGTCGGTGGCTGCACGATCCTTGTACTCGGCCCAGCTCCAGCCGATCGGCAGGTAGCCATTGAGGGGGTCGTGGGCGCTGGTCTGGTCGGTGACCATATCCGGGCGTACGCCACGGCGTACCAACTCCGGCAGGATCTCGGCGGCATTGCCCAGCAGGGCGACGGAGATAGCCTTGCCTTCGGCGCAGTACTTGGCGATGCGCGCCAGGGCATCGTCCAGATCAGTGGCCTGCTCGTCGACGTAACGGCTGCGCAGGCGGAAATCGATGCTGCTCTGCTGGCATTCGATGTTCAGCGAGCAGGCGCCGGCCAGGGTGGCGGCTAGCGGCTGGGCACCGCCCATGCCACCCAGGCCTGCGGTCAGCACCCAGCGGCCCTTGAGGTTGCCTGCGTAGTGCTGGCGACCGGCTTCGACGAAGGTCTCGTAGGTGCCCTGGACGATGCCCTGGCTGCCGATGTAGATCCACGAACCGGCGGTCATCTGGCCGTACATGGCCAGGCCCTTGGCATCCAGCTCGTTGAAGTGTTCCCAGCTCGCCCAGTGCGGTACCAGGTTGGAGTTGGCGATCAGCACACGCGGGGCGTTGCTATGGGTCTTGAACACGCCGACCGGCTTGCCGGACTGCACCAGCAGGGTCTCGTCGTCGTTCAGGTTGGTCAGGCTCTCGACGATCTTGTCATAGCACTCCCAGTTGCGCGCAGCGCGGCCGATGCCGCCATACACCACCAGCTCCTTGGGGTTCTCGGCCACGTCCGGGTCGAGGTTGTTCATCAGCATGCGCAGCGGCGCTTCGGTCAGCCAGCTCTTGGCGGTGAGCGTGGTGCCGCGCGGGGCGCGGATTTCGGTGTCGCGGAACTTGGTCATGTTGCGGGCTCCTGTGGGAACGGGTCAGTGGTGGGCGGTCAGAGCCAACCCAGAAATTGGGCGAGGTAGGCCAGCGGAATGGCCAGCAGCAGGCTGAGCAGGGTGCGCTGCAGCCAGATCAGCAGCAGGTGGCCCAGGCTCAGCGGAATTCGCGTGGCCAGCACGCAGGGAATCGAGGCGGAGAGAAACAGCACGCTGCTGACCGAAACGATGGCGGTGACGAACCTCACCAGCACGTCGGCATCCTTTAGCAGCATCGCCGGCAGGAACATCTCGGCCAGCCCGGCGGACATGGCGCGGGCCACCTGCATGGGTTCTTCCAGGCCGAACAGCCAGGTCAGCGGGTAGAGCAGCACGCCGAGGGCGTCGAACAGCGGGGTGTACTTGGCGGCGAGCAAGCCGAGCAGGCCGACGGCGAGAATGCTCGGCAGGATGGCGGCGGTCATGCGCAGGCCATCGACGAAGGTTTCGCGCAGCGCCGAGCCCAGCGAGGGCGCCACGCTGGCCTGCTGCATGCCGGCACGCCAGGCGCTGCCCAGGCGGCTTTCACCGGGTTGCAGCTGCGCCTCGGGCGTGGATTCGGACGGCAGCCGCGACAGCGGATAGATGCGCGCGCTGATCGCGGTGACGGCGAAGGTCACCGCCATGGCGCCCCAGAAATACAGGTTCCACTGGCCCATCAGGCCCAGGGTCTTGGCGATGATCACCATGAACGGCGCCGACACGGTGGAGAAACCGGTGGCGATGATCGCCGCCTCGCGCACGCTGTAATGGCCTTGCTGGTACATGCGGTCGGTGATCAGCAGGCCCACCGAGTAGCTGCCGACGAAAGACGCTACGGCATCGATGGCCGACTTGCCCGGCGTGCGCCAGATCGGCCGCATCACCGGCTGCATCAGCACGCCGATCAGCTCCAGCAGGCCGAAGCCGATCAGAAACACCAAGGCCAGCGAGCCCAGCGGCACGATCAGCGCCAGGCTGAGCACCAGCTTCTCGAACAGAAACGGCAGCATGTCCGGCTGGTACAGCGCCTGCGGGCCGAGCTGCAGCAGGTAGGCGGCGCCGATCAGCAGGCCGAACACCTTGAGCACGCTGAATACCGTGTGGGTCAGGCTGCGCCGCCAACTGCCATCGAGCCAGGGCGCGACAGCGCCGTAGAGTATGAACAGCAGCGCCACGCCGATCACCAGCGGCCGCGCGTGCAGTTGCAGGGCGCTGGCGGCGTGGTCGAGGAGGATGGTCGAGCGCCCTGCGATCTCGAACGGCACGAAGAACAGCAGCAGGCCGATCAGGCTGTAGCCCAGCAGACGCGCCAGCGCGCGCGGGCGCGATACGCCGCCGCTCAAGGACAGGGATTCAGACATGACGCGGCTCCTGGCCACGGCGGGCGGTGATGAACATCGGTGTTTCCTCGTGATTGTTGTTGTGCGGGAAAGCGTCGGGCGTTCGGCTCAGAGGCTGAGCAGATGGATCAGCCGCGCCGCCACCTTGGCGGTGCGGTTGTCGATGTCGTATTCGGGGTTGATCTCGGCCAGGTCGGCCAGGCGCAGCTTGCCGCTGGCCTTGAGCCGTTCGAGCAGCGGCTCCAGCAGTTCCAGGCGCACGCCACGGGCGGCCGGGGCGCTGACGCCCGGCGCTTCGCAGGCCGGCAGCACGTCGATGTCGATGGTCAGGTAAAGCGCATCGCACTCGGCGGCGAAGGCGTCCAGCTCGGCGCCGATGGCATCGAGGGTCGACTCGCGAATCTCATGATCCTCGCGCACCAGCACGTTCAGCTCGGTGGCGCGGGCAAACAGCGCACGGGTGTTGCTGGCGCGGCTGACACCGAGGCAGGCGTAGCGGAACGGCCAGCCACGGGCGGCGCACTGCTCGGCGATCTGCGCGAAGGGCGTGCCGGAGGAATGCACATGGGCCGGGTCGCGCAGGTCGAAATGGGCGTCGAAATTGACGATGCCAATACGTGGGGCAGCTTGGCCGCTCAGGTGCTCGGCCAGGCCAGACCAGCTACCGAAGGCCACTTCATGCCCACCACCGATCACCAGCGGCAGATGGCCAGCGTCCAACAGCGCGCAGACGTTATGGCCCAGGCGAGCCTGGGCGGCTTCCAGATCGCCGTCCTCGCAGGTCACGTCACCGGCGTCATAGGCCGGCGCCTGGCGATGCCAGGCCAGGTTGGCCAGGGCCTTGCGCACGCTCTGCGGCGCAGCGGTGGCGCCGACGCGGCCATGGTTGCGGCGCACACCTTCGTCGCAGGCGAAGCCGAGCAGGGCCAGGCCCGGCTGGCTGTTTTCTGCCAGCGCCTGGATGCGCTGGTGCCAGCGCGCGCTATCGGTTTCCGGATCGGTACGGCCGCTCCAGGCGGCCATCGAGTGACGATCAGCGTGCATAGGTAATGGCTCCATTGAACACGCGCTGGCGCAGACGCCCGGCCTGCACCGCGTAGGCCAGTTCGGCCGGTTGCTGGATATCCCACAGGCACAGATCCGCTGGCGCGCCGACAGCAATGCGGCCGAGATCTGGCAGGCCGAGGGCTCGGGCGCCGTGGGCAGTCATGCCGGCCAGGGCTTCGCGCGGGGTCAGGCGAAACAACGTGCAGGCCAGGTTGGCCATCAGCGTCGGCATGCAGATCGGTGAAGTGCCGGGATTAGCGTCGCTGGCCACCGCCATCGGCACGCCGTACTGGCGCAGCAACTCAATGGGCGGCAGCTGGGTTTCGCGCAGCACGTGGAAGGCGCCAGGCAGCAACACGGCAACGGTGCCGGCTTCGGCCATGGCGCGCACGCCGGGCTCATCCAGGTATTCGATATGGTCGGCAGACAGCGCGCCGTAGCGTGCGGCCAGGGCACTGCCGCCCAGGTTGGACAGTTGCTCGGCATGGGCCTTGATCGCCAGGCCGTGGGCCTGGGCTGCCTGGTAGATGCGCTCGCACTGCGCCGGGGAAAAGCCGATGCCTTCGCAGAACACGTCCACCGCATCGGCCAGCCCTTCACGGGCAGCAGCCGGGATCATCTCGTCGCAGACCTGGCTGACATAGTCGTCGGCGCGGCCGGCATATTCCGGCGGAAGAGCGTGGGCACCCAGCAGCGTGGTGAGAACCCGTACCGGGCGCAGTTCGCCGAGACGACGGGCCACGCGCAGCATCTTCAACTCGTCGGCAACGGTCAGCCCGTAGCCGGACTTGATCTCTAGCGTGGTCACGCCATCGGCCAACAGCGCATCGAGACGCGGCAGGCTGGCAGCGATCAGCTCGTCTTCGCCGGCAGCCCGGGTAGCGCGCACGCTGCTGAGAATGCCGCCACCGTTGCGGGCGATGGTTTCGTAGCTGACGCCTTCCAGGCGCTGCTCGAATTCACCGGCACGATCACCGGCGTACACCAGATGGGTGTGGCAATCGACCAGACCGGGTGTCATCACGCCGCCACGCCCAGCTTCGACTGCGCCTTGCGCCAGCGTCTCGTCAAAGGTGCGCGACGGCCACAGGCCGGCGATGCAACCGTCCTCGACCAGCAGGTTCATCGCCTCGTCCAACTGCGCCAGGCCATCGAAGACCTGCACATCGCGCCAGAGCTGTTTCGAGGTGGAATGCATCGGCATGGGATTCTCCCGGCTTGTTTTGTATATACAATATGAGTGGATTCAATCGGCGTCAAGCCAGCACAATCCGCTTAAGTCCTTGATCATGGGCGTTAGAGAAGCGCTTCATGTCTATGCAAATAGCTCATGAGCCAGCTAAATGCCTCTATTCATAGACTCCATCATCAGCTGCTTGATCAAAGTCGTTCGTCGCCTTAGCCATTATGTATATACATTTTGAGACCTCATGCCTTTCACCCTGCTCGATCCCACAACGGCCCTCGCCATGCCCTGGAAGAACGGCGGCGGTACGACACTGCAGCTGGCCATCTCGCCAGCGGGCGCGGGCCTGGAAGATTTCGCCTGGCGCATCAGCAGTGCTCAGGTGGCGGCGGACGGTGCCTTTTCCAGCTTCCCTGGCATCGACCGCAGCCTGGCCGTGCTCGCCGGCAATGGCTTGCGCCTGCAACGCGAGGACGGCCATGTCGAGACGCTGCATAGCGCTGGCGCCATAGCGGCTTTTGCAGGCGAAGAGGCAATCGACGCGCAATTGCTGGACGGCCCGATCACCGACCTCAATCTGATGACCCGACGAGGCCTCTGGACGCATCAGGTGCAGTTGCTGAAATGGCAGGGAACCCGAAGGCTGGAGAACGATGCGGCGGTGATGCTGCTGTGGAATGGGGGCCAGACCGCAGTCGACGTGAATGCTGGCGGGGCGATGCACCCGCTAACGGCGGGCAATGGCCTGCTGATCGAGAACGAACCCGGCCAATTACACCTGCACGCACACCGCCCCGCCCTGCTCTACGTGGCCTGGCTGAACCCGTGCGCACACTGAAATAAAAAGCCCCGGCGCGCGGGCCGGGGCTCATTTGTGCGCACCACACTGAATCAGAACTGCGCAGCGTCCAGCAGGTACAGCGATTCGCTACCTGCCTTGACCGATGCGCTCAGCGAGTGAATGCGCGGCAGCAGGCGGGCGAAGTAGAAGCGCGCAGTGCCCAGCTTGCTGGCGTAGAACTCGTCCTGCCCTTCCTTGCCGATCGCAGCCCGTGCCATCAATGCCCACATGTAGGCATAGGCGGTGTAGCCGAACACGTGCAGATACTCGACCGAAGCAGCGCCGATTTCGTTGGGGTTGCTCTTGGCACGGTCCAGCACCCAGGCGGTCAGCTCATCGAGGTTCTGCACGGCAGCCGCCAGCGGCTTGGTGAACTCGGCGAGGTTGGCGTCAGCGGAGGCGACGAAGCCCTTGATCTCGTCGGCCAGGTGCTTGTAGAAGCTGCCGCCGCTGCCAACGATCTTGCGCCCCATCAGGTCCAGCGACTGGATGCCGTTGGTGCCTTCGTAGATCTGGGTGATGCGGCAGTCGCGCACCAGCTGCTCCTGGCCCCACTCGCGAATGAAACCGTGGCCGCCGAAGATCTGCTGACCATGCACGGTGGTTTCCAGCGCCATGTCGGTGAGGAAGGCCTTGGCCACCGGCGTCAGTAGCGCCACCAGCTCGTCGGCGCGCTGGGCGGTGGCCTTGTCCTCGCTGTATTTGGCGGTGTCGAGCTGCATGGCAACGTAGCTGGAGAAGGCGCGACCGCCCTCGTTCAGCGCTTTCATGGTCAGCAGCATGCGACGCACGTCCGGATGCACGATGATCGGGTCGGCGGCTTTGTCCTTGGCCACCGGGCCGGTCGGCGCGCGGCTCTGAATACGCTCGCGGGCGTACTCGATGGCGCTCTGGTAGCTGCGCTCGCCCAGGGCCAGACCCTGGATACCAACGCCCAGGCGCTCGTAGTTCATCATGGTGAACATGGCATTGAGGCCCTTGTTCACTTCACCGACCAGGTAACCGGTGGCACCGTCGAAGTTCATCACGCAGGTGGCCGAGGCCTTGATGCCCATCTTGTGCTCGATGGAGCCGCAACCCAGCGAGTTGTTCTCTCCAAGGGAGCCGTCGGCATTGACCATCACCTTGGGCACGATGAACAGCGAGATGCCTTTCGGGCCAGCCGGTGCGTCCGGCAGCTTGGCCAGCACCAGATGGATGATGTTTTCGGTCAGGTCGTGCTCGCCACCAGTGATGAAGATCTTGGTACCGCTGATCTTGTAACTGCCATCCGCCTGGGGCTCGGCCTTGGTGCGGATGATGCCCAGGTCGGTACCGGCATGCGGCTCGGTCAGGCACATGGAACCGGCCCAGACGCCGGCGTACATGTTCGGCAGGTACTGCGCCTTCAGCTCTTCGCTGGCGTGGTTGAGGATCGACAGGCAGGCGCCGGCGGTCAGCATCGGGTACAGGCCGAAGGACAGGTTGGCCGAGTTGACCATTTCCTCGACCTGGGCGCCGATCACCTTGGGCATGCCCATGCCGCCGAACTCCGGCGAGCCGCCAACACCGACCCAGCCACCCTCGGCGTAGGTCTGGTAGGCCTCGGGGAAACCGGCAGGGGTTTTCACCGCGCCGTTGTCCCAGGAGCAGCCTTCTTCGTCACCGCTGCGGTTCAGCGGGGCAATGCTGCCCGCCGTGACCTTGCCAGCTTCTTCCAGGATGGCGCTGGCGGTCTCGGCATCGACCACCTCGGCCAGGGCCGGCAGCTCGGCCCAGAGCTTGGAGACTTCGAATACTTCATTGAGCACGAAGCGCATGTCGCGCAGGGGGGCTTTGTAATCGGCCATGACACATCCTCGAAAACGGACTTACGTGAGAGGACCGAGTTTACTTGAACAACTTTATAGACACATAGGGTCGTGTTGTGACCAATTGTTCACAAGAGGTCACTAACTCCCTGATGTGAAAACCGCTCTACAACGGGCTGAGAAATGGGCGTGACCGTTCGTCTGCCGGACGACTACTCTCGATCCGCTGCCAGCTTCACAGCACCGCGACGCTGTCCGGCGCTACGGATGCAATTGCGCCCGGCGGCCTTGGCGCTGTAAAGCGCCTTGTCCGCCTCCTTGATCACTTCCTGCGGAGTGCGCTGCTCGGCCTGACGCTCGGCGACGCCCATGCTCACGGTCACCGATACCTCGCTGGCGGTCTTGCCGGCCCGGCGCTGCTTGCCTTCACGATCATCGCGCGGCCGGCTTTGCGAGTCGCGCAGTTGCATGCGGTACTGCTCGATGCCTATACGCACCGCTTCCATGTGCGGCATGCATTGCTCCACGGTCTTGCCAGGAAACAGCAAGGTGAACTCCTCACCGCCATAGCGGTAGGCCTTGCCACCGCCACCGACCTTGCGCATCTGGCTGGCGACCAGACGCAACACCTGATCCCCCACATCATGGCCGTGGGTATCGTTGAATTTCTTGAAGTGATCGACATCGACCATGGCAATCACGTAATCACGCCCCAGGCGCTGCAGACGCTCGTTGAGCGCGCGCCGCCCCGGCAGCCCGGTGAGCTCGTCACGAAAGGCCATCTGGTAGGCCTCGTGCGCTACCGCCGCGACCAGCATGAGCATCACCATGCTGATCATCACCTGCAGCGCATTGGCCAGGATGAACACCTGCGGCAGCATCCACAGCAAACCGCACAGCCCCATCAGTTGCGCCGCGTGCAACGGCCTTGGCCGACGCAGGTACTGCACCAGCAGTACGATGAAGGCGACCAGGAACGCCACGTAAACCAACTGCGCCAGGCTCATCCAAGCGCCATGCAACGACGGCCAGTGAATCTTAGCCAACCAGTCGGCAATACCCTGCGGATAACGGCGCGCCAAACCAAAGGCCACCGCGCTGACTGCCAGCAAGATCAGGGCGCGGGCGAACATGTCCTGCAGCAGGTGCGAACGCTCCTCCCAGCAGCCGTAGAGGGCATAGAGCAGCGGTAGCAACAGGCAGATCAGATGGAAGACCAGAACCGCATCGTCGCGGATCTGGCCATTGTCACGAAAGTGATCGGCCTGGATATCCAGTAGGAAGTAGCCGACATACAGCACCAGCAGCAGGAAAATTTCCCGCTGACGGCCATAGACCAGACAGAACGCGCCGCCGAGCAGCAACAGTAACGTCGGCAATACATTGAACAGGGAGATGAAGAACTCGCTCAGCACCGGCAAGCGTGCAGCCACCAACCCGCCGACCAGCAAGGGCAACGACGAATAGAAGTGACTGAGGCGCAAATTGGCCAGACGGATCACGCTGACATCCTGAGCGAGAGATGCAGGCATTCTGCCTGCTTCGACTCTTGAAAACAGCGACAGGATGCGACATTCCCTTCAGTGTCCGGCGCAAAAACGACAACGCCGCCCCAGGGGGCGGCGTTGTGGTTCAACCGATCAGGTCTTAGAAGCCGAGCGCGAAGTGCTCTTCATCCATTTCCATCAGGTTGCTGGCGCCCGACAGCATGGCTTCGACATGCGTGCGGGTACGCGGCAGGATGCGCGCGAAGTAGAAGCGAGCGGTCTGCAGCTTGGCTTTGTAGAAAGCCTCGTCGCCAGTGCCAGCTGCCAGCTTCTCGGCAGCCAGGCGTGCCATGTCGGCCCAGAAGTAGGCCAGGCAGGCGTAGCCGGAGTACATCAGGTAGTCCACGGAGGCGGCACCGACTTCTTCGCGATCTTTCATCGCAGCCATGCCGACTTTCATGGTGATGTCGCCCCACTCCTTGTTCAGCTTGGCCAGCGGCTCGACGAATTCCTTGACGGAATCGTTGCCTTCGTTGGCCTGGCAGAACTTGTGGACGATCTTGGTGAAGTTCTTCAGGGCACCGCCCTGAGTCATCAACACCTTGCGGCCCAGCAGGTCGAGCGCCTGAACGCCGGTGGTGCCTTCGTACATCATGGAGATGCGGCAGTCACGCAGGTTCTGCTCCATGCCCCACTCGCTGATGAAGCCGTGGCCACCATAGATCTGCATGCCGTGAGAAGCGGACTCGAAGCCCACTTCGGTCATGAAGGCCTTGGCGATCGGGGTCAGGAAAGCCAGCAGTTCGTCGGCAGCTTTCTTCTCTTCTTCGTCCTGGCTGTGCTGAACGATGTCCACCTGCTTGGCGGTGAAGTAGACCATGGCGCGGTTGCCTTCGGCGAACGCCTTCATGGTCAGCAGCATGCGGCGTACGTCCGGGTGCACGATGATCGGGTCAGCGGCTTTTTCCGGCGCTTTCGGGCCAGTCAGCGAACGCATCTGCAGACGCTCGCGAGCGTACTTGATGCCACCCTGGAAGCCGACTTCGGCGTGGGCCAGGCCTTGCAGCGCGGTACCCAGGCGAGCGGTGTTCATGAAGGTGAACATGCAGTTCAGGCCCTTGTTGGCCGGGCCAATCAGGTAGCCAGTGGCGCCGTCGAAGTTCATCACGCAGGTGGCGTTACCGTGGATGCCCATCTTGTGCTCGATGGAGCCACAGGAAACGGCGTTGCGCTCGCCTACGCCGCCTTCGGCGTTCGGCAGGAACTTCGGCACGATGAACAGCGAGATACCCTTGGTACCGGCCGGCGCATCGGGCAGACGGGCCAGAACGATATGGACGATGTTATCGGCCATGTCGTGCTCACCCGCGGAGATGAAGATCTTGGTACCGGAGACTTTGTAGCTGCCGTCGGCCTGCGGTTCGGCCTTGGTGCGCAGCATGCCCAGGTCGGTACCGCAATGCGGCTCGGTCAGGCACATGGTGCCGGTCCACTCGCCGGAAACCAGTTTGGTCAGGTAGGTGTGCTTCTGCTCGTCGGTGCCGTGAGCGCTCAGGGTGTTCATCGCGCCGTGGGAGAGGCCCGGGTACATGCCCCAGGACCAGTTGGCCGAACCGACCATCTCGCTGACAGCCAGACCGAGCGACTCAGGCAGACCTTGGCCGCCATGCTCGACGTCATGCGCCAGGCTCGGCCAGCCGCCTTCAACGAACTGCTGATAGGCCTCTTTGAAGCCAGTCGGGGTTTTCACACCGGATTCGCTCCAGGTGCAGCCCTCGGTGTCACCCACACGGTTCAGCGGAGCCAGAACCTGCTCGCAGAACTTGGCGCCTTCTTCGAGGATGGCGTCGACCATGTCTGGAGTGGCGTCCTGGCAGCCAGGCAGGCTCTGGTAGTGCGCTTCATAACCCAGCAGTTCGTCGCGAACGAAACGAATGTCACGCAAGGGGGCCTTGTAGTCAGGCATAACGGTAAACCTCTGCGGTGGATTCCTAGTAGTTGGGGTGACCGTCTTGGCGGTCGCTCTCGGGATCACTCCCGGCTGCCTGGCCACGAGGCTGCGGCCGAAGCAATCAAACAGGCGTTTGAAACATACGTTTACGCCAACCCCTTGTCAAGCGCTGCCAATCGGCCGACTACGCGACCAGATCGATGCGGGGCTCCGGCGCAGGCAATTCACCCAGTCGCCGATACAGATCAAGATTAGGCGCTGGCGGCGAAGCCTGCTGCGACTGCTCGGCGGACTGTTCATCGGCGGGTCGAGCCGTGTCATCCGGCTTGCCCTCCGCGTCGGTACCGCTGGCCTCGTCACGCCGCAACTCGGCCAGTTCGACGCGCGCCTGCGCCGCTTGCGCCTGGGCCAGAGCGGCTACACGCAAGTCTTGCGGGGAGGGTTCGATGGGCGCGAGCGCTGCGCGCAGGACGATCTCCATCTTGCGCAAAGTCGCTTCGGGGTCATTGGGGACGGGGGCGGTGTCGATGCTGACTTCACCGGAAACGGCGTAACGCTGCCCATCAGGGCCGCGCTTGAAACTGTAGGTCGGTGCTCCCGCGTATTGCCCGCCAACGGCAGCATGCGCCTGCTCGTGGGTACGGACCTCACGATCACGCTGCACGAGGTCGGCGATTTCCAGCTGTTGCTGGCGCTGCTCCTGGGGGCTTGGCTCGGTTTTGTCTGCGCGGCTCGATGGGCTGGCCTCGCGATCCGCTTCCTCTCGACCAGATGCCGCGGAGTCGGCTTGCTGCTCCTGCGGCGCCGCAACAGGTGCCTGGTCGGCACGGGCAATGTCAGGGGAAACGTCGGACGACAGAGGTCTTGCCGAACTGACGGACGGCGCGGGAGTGAACGGTGGCAGGCTGCTGCCAATCTGCATGAGCGTCCTCCTGCCCCGCTGCTGGCCGCATCCGCGCGGCCGGGGTGAGACGACTTAAGCGCGGGTATCGATCAGGGTGCCCAGCACCTCGTCGGCGGTGTCGACGACACGTGCATTGGCGCGCACTTCGTTTTCACCGACACGCAGCGCCACGAGGCTTTCGGTCAAGTCAGGGCGGTTACGCTCGGATACCTGCGAACTCGGATTGACCTGGTTTTGCGGTGGGGTCTGAGTCGTCTGCTGCGACGGGTTGATGGTGTTGCTGGCGATATCACCGGCGGCCTGTTCGACACGGCGTTGCCCGGCCTGAATACCGTTCAAACCCGAATTGAATGCGTTGGCGGAGATTTCCATCGGCAGCCCCCTGAGGGATGTAGAACCTGATAACGGTATTGAAGCAGAAACCGGCTAAAAAACGTACAGGCAAAAGGCTATGGTCAGTTTGCTGTTTATTACCAGTCAGCCAGCAACTCGAGTTTGAGGTGTTCCGCCACCGCAGCGGCCGTCGCCTTGTCCAGGTTTGGCACACGCCCCAGGCAAGGCGCTGGCAGGCGCTCGGTGAGGGTGGCGAGATTTTCCTCCAGACGTGAGGTCTTCGGCTCGACGATATTGGCCACCCAGCCGGCCAGTTTCAGCCCATCACGCTCGATCGCCTCTGCGCTCAACAGCGCGTGGTTGATACAACCCAGGCGTACACCTACCACCAGAATGACCGGGATGCCCAATGCCACGGCCAGGTCCGACAGGTTTTCCTCACCGGCCAGCGGTACGCGCCAGCCGCCTGCGCCTTCCACCAGCGAGAAGTCCGCACCCTTGGCCAGGATCGCCCGCACCGGCGGCAGCAGGCTGGCGACATCCAATTTGATACCCACTTCGCGAGCCGCCAGGTGCGGGGCAATGGCGGGTTCGAAGGCCAGCGGGTTGACCTCTTCATAGTGCACCGGCAATGAACACTGGGCGAGCAAGGCCAGTGCGTCGTCGTTGCGCAGGCCATCGGCGGTTCGTATGCAACCGGAAGCGACCGGCTTGGCCGCTGCGGTGCTCAGGCCCTGCTGGCGTGCCGCATGGAGCAGTCCAGCGGCGATAGTCGTCTTGCCGATTTCGGTATCCGTGCCGGTGACGAAGTAGGCTTGGGTCATCTGATCCTCGTGGGAGCGAGCTCTGCTCGCGAAGCGGGTTGGCGAGCGAGGTTCGTGCCTAGGAAGGCTTCTGCAGCACGCCGTACACCACCTGATAGGTGGCCGGCAGTCCCTGCGGCTGACGGAAGTGCTCGTAAGCCTCGATCAGTGCACGAATGCGCGAGCGCCCCGTCAGCCCACCCGGACGCCCCGGGTTGAGATTGTGCGCACCGAGGTCCTTGAGCGAGGTGGTCAGGCTGCGCAGATCAGGAAAGTGCAGAACCTGCGCCTCGCGTTGCAGCGCCAGCACCTGCAGACCACTGACCTTACACATGTGCTGATAGGCCTCGAAATGACGGAAGCGATTGACGTGGACCAGGCCGTCAACCGCCAGCCAGCTGTCACGCAGTTCCTGCAGCGTACCCACGCACAGGCTGGAGAACGCCAGCACGCCACCGGGACGCAACACCCGCTGCGCTTCGCTCAGCACGCGCGGGAAATCGGCACACCATTGCAGCGCCAGGCTGGAGAACAGCAGATCGACGCTGGCGCTTTGCAGCGGTAGCGCTTCGGCATCACCGGCGATGAAATACGCAGCACCGCCCTGAGGCCTGGCGTGGCGCAACATGCCCTCGGCGATATCCACCGCCAGGCCCTCGCTCGGTGCATAACGTTCGGCCAGGGCGCGGGTGAAATGGCCCGTGCCACTACCCAGGTCCAGCCAGCGATGCGGCTGTAGCGAAGCAGGCAAACGCGCCAGCAACTGGTTGCCGACACTGCGCTGCAGCTCGGCCACCGAGTCGTAACTGGCTGCCGCACGGGAAAACGACGCGGCGACCTGACGCTTGTCCGGCAACACCACATCTCCGTAGGGTGCGCCGTGCGCACCAGAGAACTCCTGAGGCGCCACACGCAGCTCAGACATCGCTGGCCTCACGGATGAAATCGAGCATCAAGACCGCCAAGGCATCTGCCTGCTCGCGCACGAAGGCATGGCCGCATTCTTCCAGCACGTCCACCTCACCCGCTGGCAACAGCGCCAGCAGTGCGTCGCCTGCCGCTGCTGGCACCAGCGCATCCTGCTCGGCCAGCAGGTGCAATTGCGGCCCGTTATACGCGGCCAGCGCAGCGCGATTGTCCAGGCTCGCCAGTAGGCGCAGCCCGGCCAGCAGAGCGGACTCGTCGCTGGTCGACAGATGGCTTTGCAACTGCCGTGACAGGCCGCGCGCGTCAGCACCACCCTGGGCACAGAGCATGGCGAAACGTTTGAGCGTAGCGCCGGCGTTCTCCTGGCAGCCCTCGTAGAAGGCTGCGTAGGTCTGTGCCTGCATGGCAGTCGGCCAGGTATCGCTGGCGACGAAACAGGCATTGCTGGCCAAGGTGATCAAGCCACGGCAGCGCTTGCCACGACGCGCAGCCAGGGCGGCGGCCAACATGCCACCGAGTGACCAGCCGGCCAGCCAGCAATCATGCGGCAGACGCGTATCCAGCTCGTCGAGCCAATCGGCAGCGGCCGCACTGCTCAGTCGCGGCAGGGCTGGCACCTGCACCTGTATATCGCCACCCAACGCCTTGGCCAGCGGTTGCAGCAAGGCGCCGTCCAGGCCCCAGCCCGGCAATAGAATCAGCGTCTCACGCATCGGTCTGCACCTGCGGCCAGCACTCGGCCAGCACCTCGAGTAGCAGTTCGAGCTGCGCATCGCTGTGCGCAGCAGACAAGGTCACGCGTAAACGGGCGCTGCCAGCCGGTACGGTCGGTGGGCGGATGGCGCCGACCAGCAGGCCGCGATCCTTGAGCAGCGCAGACAGCTTGAGCGCACGCGCACTGTCGCCGACCAGAATCGGCTGAATCGGGGTGGGACTATCCATCAGGCTAAGGCCGATCTCGGCGGCGCCCTGACGGAAGCGGGCGATCAACCGCTGCAAGTGTTCGCGACGCCAGCTTTCGCTGCGCAGAAGCTCCAGGCTCTTCAACGTGGCGCAGGCCACCGCCGGCGGTTGGCTCGTGGTGTAGATGTAGGGCCGGGCGAACTGAATCAGCGTCTCGATCAGCTCCTCGCTGCCGGCGACGAAGGCGCCAGCGGTACCAAAGGCCTTGCCCAGTGTGCCGACCAGCACCTGCACGTCATCCTGGCCAAGACCGAAGTGCTCGACGATACCGCCGCCGGTGGCGCCCAGCGGGCCGAAGCCATGGGCATCATCGACCATCACCCAGGCCTGCGCGGCGCGCGCCTCGGCGCACAATGCCGGTAGATCGGCCAGGTCGCCGTCCATGCTGAACACACCATCGGTGACCACTAGGCAGTTTCCAGTGACCTTGCGCAGGCGGTTGGCCAGGCTCACTGCGTCGTTGTGCAGGTAGCGAGAGAATCGCGCCCCGCAGAGCAGGCCGGCATCGAGTAGCGAGGCGTGGTTGAGACGATCCTGCAGTACGCTGTCGCCCTGCCCGAGCAAGGCGGTGACGACCGCCAGGTTGGCCATGTAACCGGTGGAGAACAGCAGCGCACGCGGCCTGCCGGTGAACGCGGCCAGGGCCTCCTCCAGCTCATGGTGCGGGGTGCTGTGGCCGATCACCAGATGCGATGCGCCGCCGCCGACGCCCCATTTTTCCGCGCCCTGCTGCATGGCGCGGATCACCTCGGGGTGATTCGCCAGGCCGAGATAGTCATTGGAACAGAAGGCCAGTAGCTCCTGATCGTCCGCGCGCACCTGCGGCCCCTGCGGGGTCTGCAACAACGGGCGTTGGCGGAACAGATCGGCGGCCTGGCGCTCGGCCAGGCGCGTAGCAAGATCGAAGCTCATGCACGTTTTCCGTAGGAGCGAGCGTCGCGAGCGAAAGACCAGGACAGGAGGTCATTCGCGAGCAGAGCTCGCTCCCACATAAAAGGAATCAGGCCGAAGCGGCGTTGTAGAACAGCTTGGAATCGCGCTGCTCGACCAGCGCCTGCTCGATGGCCGCCTGGTGCACCTCGTCGGCGTGCTCTTCGCGCTCCTCAGGCTTTATGCCGAGGCGCTTGAACAGGGCCATGTCCTTATCCGCCTGCGGGTTGGCGGTGGTCAGCAGCTTCTCGCCGTAGAAAATCGAGTTGGCGCCCGCCATGAAGGCCAGGGCCTGCATCTGCTCGTTCATCGCCTCGCGGCCGGCAGACAGGCGCACGTGGGATTTCGGCATCATGATCCGCGCCACGGCCAGGGTACGGATGAAGTCGAATGGGTCGACGTCCTTCTCCTCGGCCAGCGGCGTGCCCTTGACCTTGACCAGCATGTTGATCGGCACGCTCTCCGGATGCTCAGGCAGGTTGGCCAACTGGATCAGCAACCCGGCGCGGTCATCCACCGACTCGCCCATGCCGAGAATGCCGCCCGAGCAGATCTTCATCCCCGCCTCGCGCACGTAAGCCAGGGTCTGCAGGCGCTCGCCGTAGGTGCGAGTAGTGATGATGCTGCCGTAGAACTCCGGCGAGGTGTCGAGGTTGTGGTTGTAGTAGTCCAGGCCCGCGTCAGCCAGCGCCTGGGTCTGCTCCTGATCAAGGCGACCAAGGGTCATGCAGGTTTCCAGGCCGAGCTTCTTCACGCCCTTCACCATTTCCAGCACGTAAGGCATGTCCTTGGCGGACGGATGCTTCCAGGCCGCGCCCATGCAGAAACGCGTGGAGCCGATGGCCTTGGCCTCGGCGGCCGCCTCCAGCACCTTCTGCACTTCCATCAGCTTTTCCTTGTCCAGGCCGGTGTTGTAGTGGCCGGACTGCGGGCAGTACTTGCAGTCTTCGGGGCAGGCGCCGGTCTTGATCGACAGCAGTGTGGAAACCTGCACGCGGTTCGGGTCGAAGTGTTGGCGATGGATGCTCTGCGCCTGGAACAGCAGGTCGTTGAAAGGCTGCTCGAACAGCGCGCGAACCTCGGCGAGGCTCCAGTCGTGGCGGGTGGTGATTTCGGCGGTTGCGCTCATCTGAGAAGTCCTTCGACGCTTGGTGGCATCTGTTGTCAGGCCCACACGGGGCATTCAGGCTTTGGCCATCATAAGTGGCGATTGGATGCTGTCAACCACGATAAAGACACAGGTTTACATATGATCAATTAATAACCAATAGAACTTATGTCATGGCACAAGGCCAAATGCTTACCCCTCCCACAGGATTTTCTGCATGCAGGTTGAAGGTTTTTTCGAAGGACTCGGCGAAGCGCTGGGTCGCGCCATCCGTTTCATCGTCGACATGTTGTCCGGCGTGCTAGGCGCCATGGCCGATGCCATCGACGACTTTCTCCAGGGTATGGCCAGGGCCATTGGCATGGACGTGTCGATATTCAGCATCATCCTGCTGATCATCGGCCTGCTGTTCCTGTTCAGCGGCGCTCGTTCACTGCTGCGCGGCTCGATCATCGGCGGGGTGATCTGGCTGTTCCTCGGCCTGATCGTCATGGGCTGGCTCATCCGCTGACGCGAACTACACTTCAGGCACCACCGCTCATGAATGAGCCGCGATGCCAGCGTTCGACCCAACCCTCCTGCAACGCCTCCCCTGGCTGCGACCGCGCCGCCATTGCCAGCTTTGCGACGAAACCACCGATCACCCCACGCACGCGGTCTGCACGGCTTGCGAGGCCGAGTTGCCGTGGCTCGGTGCGCATTGCCAGATCTGTGCGGTGCCATTGCCGGCCCACGGCATGATCTGCGGCGCCTGCCAGAACAAGCCGCCGAGTTTCAGCCGCGTGGAGGCGCCCTGGCGCTATGCCTTTCCCGTCGACAATCTGATCACCCGCTTCAAGCATCAGGCGCAATGGCCATACGGCCGTCTGCTCGCCGAACTGCTGGCTGAACACCTTCGCCATGCCTATGACGAAGGCCTGCCACGACCCCAGGCGCTGTTGCCCGTTCCACTGGCGCGCAAGCGCCAGCGGCGACGCGGCTTCAATCAGGCGCAGATGCTCGCCGAGTGGCTGAGCACCAGCCTCGACCTGCCGGTAGAGCGAGACTGGCTTCAGCGCCGTGTCGATACGCCCGCACAGCAAGGGCTGGATGCCGCGACGCGCAAGCGCAATCTGCGTCAGGCCTTCAGCCTGGAACTGCAGGCCAAGGTGGCTGGCGCGCACCTGGCGCTGGTCGACGACGTGCTCACCACCGGCGCCACGGCGGGCGTGCTCGCCCATCTGCTGCGTCGCGCCGGCGCCCTGCGCGTCGATGTGTATTGCCTGGCCCGCACGCCACGGCCGGGCGATGGCTGACTTGACGCGCCAGGCGCAGTCACGCACCTTGCCCGACATCCTTCCTGGCCACGCCTCAATCATGTCGCAGCTCGATCCCCTCGCCCAACTGCTCAGCCGCCGCCCGAAACGCCTGGCCCTGCTCGAGCAGATCGCCGAACAAGGCTCCATCACCCGCGCCGCCAAAGCCGCCGGGCTGAGCTACAAGGCCGCCTGGGACGCCATCGACGAGTTGAACAACCTCTCGGAGCAGCCCCTGGTCAGCCGCAACGTCGGCGGCAAAGGCGGCGGCGGTGCACGCCTGACACCCGCTGGCGAACGTCTGCTGGCACTGCAACAACGCCTGCAGGCGCTGCAGGTGCAACTGCTGCAGGCCGCCGGTGACGACGCCGACCTGGCGCTGCTCGGCCGCCTGATGCTGCGCACCAGTGCGCGTAACCAGCTCACCGGCCGCGTGCGCGCGATTCACGCCCACGGCCACAACGACCTGATCGATATCGAACTGCCCGGCGGCAGCCGCCTGCAAGCGCAGATCACCCATGACAGCACCGAGAACCTGCAACTGAGCGAAGGCAGCGGCGTGGTCGCCCTGATCAAGGCTGGCTGGCTGGAACTACAGCCACTCGATGCACCGCCAGCAGAACAGCACAATGCTCTCGAAGGCCGTATCGAACAGATTCTGCCGGCCAGCGACGGCCCCAGCGATGTGCGCATCAGCCTGCCTAATGGTCAAACCCTGTGCGCCCTGCTCGAATCCGCTCGCCTGGCCGAGCTGGGCCTGCGCGTCGGCGACCCGGTGCGCGCACAGTTCGCCGCCAGCCAGGTGCTGCTCGGTACGCAACTGTAGGGCGGCTGCAACTCGCTGATAACGCCAACGGCGGGTTACACCCGCCCTAGGTTCAGCGCAAGCCGGTAGACTGGGCGCCCACTCACGCGGAGCCGTTCATGAGCCATCCCTTTTCCACCCTCACCCCGGATCTGGTGCTCGATGCCGTGGAGAGCCTTGGCTACCTCAGCGACGCCCGCGTATTGGCACTCAACAGTTATGAGAACCGCGTCTATCAAGTCGGCATCGAGGACGAAACACCGCTGATCGCCAAGTTCTATCGCCCGGATCGCTGGAGCGATGCGGCAATCCGCGAGGAGCACAGTTTCAGCGCCGAGCTGGCCGAGCACGAGGTCCCGGTGGTGGCGCCACTGGCGCGCGATGGCGAGACACTGTTCGAGCACGTCGGCTTCCGCTTCGCCCTGTTCCCGCGCCGGGGCGGCCGCGCGCCGGAGCCGGGCAACCTCGACCAGCTGTACCGCCTTGGCCAGTTGCTCGGACGCATGCACGCCATCGGCGCCAGTCGTCCTTTCGCTCACCGCGAAACCCTGGCGGTGGACAACTTCGGCCATGCAGCCCTGGCCTCTCTGCTCGACGGCGGCTTCGTGCCGCGCAGCCTGCTGCCGGCCTACGAGTCGGTAGCGCGCGACCTGCTCGCCCGCCTCGATGAACTCTTCGCTCGTGTGCGCTACACGCCGATTCGCCTGCACGGCGACTGCCACCCAGGCAACCTGCTGCACCGTGACGACGCCTTCCATGTCGTCGACCTCGATGACTGCCGCATGGGCCCGGCTGTGCAGGACCTGTGGATGATGCTGGCCGGCGAACGTCATGAACGCCTTGGCCAGTTGGCCGAGCTGGTCGACGGCTATCAGGAGTTCCATGATTTTGCCTCTCGCGAGTTGCCGCTGATCGAAGGTCTGCGCGCCCTGCGTCTGATGCATCACAGCGCCTGGATCGCCCGCCGCTGGGACGACCCGGCCTTCCCCCTGGCCTTCCCCTGGTTTGCCGGCGAGCGCTACTGGGGCGACCAGATTCTCGCCCTGCGCGAACAGATGGCCGCACTGGATGAAGAGCCGCTGCGACTGTTCTGAGCCGATGCAATCCGGGAGCGCAGTTCCCGGATTGCATACGGGCTACGCACCGACCGCGCCACGTCCTCGCACCGATACAGTTGCGCGCACCGCGTAAAGTTTGCCTTACGACTTTGCCGGCGTTTCGGTATACATAAAAAGCTGAACGGACAGACAAGGCAGAGGCCAGAGCGCTAGAATTTCGCGGCAACCGTTAGCTGCCTAACCAAGGATTCTCGATGGCCACCGCCAACCCGCAACGCGGGTACGTTCTGGGCCTTACCGCCTACATCATCTGGGGCCTGTTCCCGCTCTACTTCAAAGCCCTGCAAAGCGTGCCGGCGATGGAAATCATCGTGCACCGCGTGCTCTGGTCCGCGCTGTTCGGCGGCCTGCTGCTGCTCGTCTGGAAGCACCCTGGCTGGTGGCGCGAGCTGCGTGACAACCCCAAACGCCTGGCGGTGCTGGCCGGCTGCGGCCTGCTGATCGCGACCAACTGGCTGGTATACGTGTGGGCGGTGAACAACGACCGCATGATCGAGGCCAGCCTGGGCTACTACATCAACCCCTTGATCAACGTATTGCTCGGCCTGCTGATTCTCGGTGAGCGCTTGCGTCGCCTGCAGTGGCTGGCCGTGGCCCTGGCCGCGATAGGCGTGCTGCAACAACTGTGGCAGGTCGGCAGCCTGCCCTGGGTATCGCTGGTGCTGGCGCTGACCTTCGGCTTCTATGGATTGATCCGCAAACAGGCGCCTGTGGCGGCACTGCCCGGATTGGTGGTGGAAACCTGGTTGCTGGTGCCGGTAGCGTTGGCCTGGCTGGTTTTGCACCCTGCGGCGATGAGCAGCCAGGCAAGTTTCTGGACCAGCAGCGAAGCGCTGTGGCTGGCCGCCGCCGGGCCGATCACCCTGGTGCCGCTGGTGTGCTTCAACGCCGCGGCGCGGCATCTGCCTTACACCACGCTGGGCTTCCTGCAATACCTGGCTCCGACCCTGGTACTGCTGCAAGCCATCTTGCTGTTCGATGAGCACTTCTCGCCGAGTACCCTGCTGGCCTTCGCCTGCATATGGGCGGGGCTTTTTGTGTACAGCCTGGATATCTGGCTGAACCTGCGCAAGCGCTCGACGCAGTAAAAGGCTGGTGCGCACAGCGGCACCCTACCCGCGCCTGCGAATCTCGTAGGGTGTCGCGGGGCCGCCCAGGCTATGCGCACCGGGGTCGATAGGGCACTGAGCAGAAAACGCTCAACTATCCCCAGGCCGCGTCAGCCTTGAGGCTGAGCGTGTCATCCCCGGCTTACCCACAGACCCATCCCCGGCATTTGTGCACAAGCCTTTGATCCTGTTGAATTTTTAGCCAGACAATGAAAAGCCCCGGGACACTAGACAGTGCGCCGGGGCTCCCCAGTTTATCCACAGGCTGATCCACGCATACCGTGGATATCAATCCTCAGCGCGCAGATTCAGCTCCACCATCAGGTCATCGGCCAGGGTTTCCAGGCGTGCCTGCAATTGCTCCAGGGCCAGCGTCTCCGGCACGGCCAGCAGCGCTTCGGCGGTGAACAGCAACTCGCCGCTCATCGGCGCTGGCGCCACCTCGGTCAGCAGGCTCTCCAGATTGACGCCCTGTTCGGCCAACACGCGAGTGATATCGCGGACGATACCGGGCCGGTCGTTACCCACCAGTTCCAGGCGAATCGCGCTGAAGCGCCCGCCCGGCTCGCTGCCGCTGGCCGCCAGTTGCACGCGAATGCCTTGCGCGCTGAGGGCTTCGAGCGCCTTAATCAGGCCGCCGTGGGCCTCGGCCGGTACATCCACACGCACGATCCCGGCGAACTGCCCGGCCATGCGCGCCATGCGGCTCTCCAGCCAGTTGCCGCCGTGGGTCGCTACACAACCCGCCAAGCGCTCGACCAACCCGGGTTGGTCCTCGGCAATCACCGTCAGTACCAGATGATCCATGTACTACCTCACTCGTTCACACAGGGTTCGAAAAGGTCAGCCGCGCAGCGACAACCAATAGGTGAAGAACTGTTCGTCACGTACGTAGCCAAGCCGCTCGTAAAGGCTCTGGCCGGCCAGATTGGTTTTCGCCGTTTCCAGTTGCAGACCACAAGCGCCGGTTGCCTCGGCATGTGCGCGGGCGGCGTTCATCAATGCCTCGCCAACGCCGCAACGGCGCGCGCTTTCGTCGACATACAGATCGCTGAGCAACCAGGCCGGTTCCAGCGCCAACGAGGACTGAAAGGGATAAAGCTGCACGAAGCCCTGCGCCGCGGCCTGCTCGTCGCGGGCGATGAACAGTTGCGAATCACCGCGCTGCAGGCGCTGGCCAAGAAAGCTGGCAACTTCCGCCGCGTCCCGCGGAACTTGGTAGAAGCGCAGGTAGCCGACGAACAGACGGGTGAGATCAACAAGGTCGGCAGCAACAACAGCGGATACCGTCATGGCAGGCTCCAGAATGACTGAAAGGCAGTATAGGCGAGGTGGCGTAGGCCATATCGGCGCACTTGTCAGCAGCCGACTCAATTAATCGTGTACGATTTTGCTTATTTTGTGGAACAATAGCGCACTTTTTTGCACGCACAGCGCACTAAATGTGACCATAAATAGTCTTTTGGTCGCAGACTGACGCTACCCCGCTGCATTTACCCAGGATCTTGATGTAGTATGCCGCGCTTTGGACTACAAGACGGAAACCCCGTCTCCAAAGCGGCTATTGAGTAGAGCTCAGAGAGAGTGAGGCAAGTGATGACTGAACGCGTTCAAGTCGGCGGCCTGCAGGTCGCCAAAGCCCTGTACGACTTCGTGAACAACGAAGCCATTCCCGGTACCGGCATCGCTGCCGACCAGTTCTGGGCCGGTGCCGCTGCGGTCATCAAGGACCTGGCGCCGAAGAACTACGCCCTGCTGGCCAAGCGCGACGAACTGCAGGCGCAGATCGACGCCTGGCATCAGGCGCGCAAGGGGCAGGCCCATGACGCGGCTGCCTACAAGGCCTTCCTCCAGGAAATCGGCTATCTGCTGCCGGAGCCGGAAGACTTCCACGCCACCACCACCAACGTCGACGAAGAAATCGCCCGTCTGGCCGGCCCACAGCTGGTAGTACCGGTGATGAACGCGCGCTTCGCCCTGAACGCTTCCAACGCCCGCTGGGGCTCGCTGTACGATGCGCTGTACGGCACCGACGTGATCAGCGAAGAAGGTGGCGCCGAAAAGGGCAAGGGCTACAACAAGGTCCGTGGCGACAAGGTCATCGCCTTCGCCCGCGCCTTCCTCGACGAGGCCGCGCCGCTGGCTGCCGGCTCGCACGTCGACTCCACCGGTTATGCCATCGTCGACGGCAAGCTGGTCGTCGCCCTCAAGGGTGGCAGCAACAGCGGCCTGCGTGACGACGCACAACTGGTCGGTTTCCAGGGCGAGGCCAGCGCGCCGATCGCCGTACTGCTCAAGCACAACGGCCTGCACTTCGAGATCCAGATCGACGCCTCCAGCCCGATCGGCAGCACTGACGCCGCCGGCGTCAAAGACGTGCTGATGGAAGCAGCGCTGACCACCATCATGGACTGTGAAGACTCCGTCGCCGCCGTCGATGCCGATGACAAAGTGGTGGTCTACAAGAACTGGCTGGGCCTGATGAAAGGCGACCTTGCCGAGGAAGTGTCCAAGGGCGGCAAGACCTTCACCCGCACCATGAACCCGGATCGCGTCTACACCAAGCCGGACGGCTCCGAGCTGACCCTGCATGGCCGTTCGCTGCTGTTCGTGCGTAACGTCGGCCACCTGATGACCAACCCGGCCATCCTCGACGCCGCAGGCAACGAGATCCCGGAAGGCATCCAGGACGCGCTGTTCACCAGCCTGATCGCGGTGCACAACCTGATCGGCAACACCAGCCGCAAGAACACCCGTACCGGCAGCGTATACATCGTCAAACCGAAGATGCACGGCCCGGAAGAAGTCGCCTTCACCAGCGAAATCTTCGCCCGCGTCGAGGATGTGCTGGGCCTGGCCCGCAACACCCTGAAAGTCGGCATCATGGACGAAGAGCGCCGCACCACCGTCAACCTCAAGGCGTGCATCAAGGCTGCCAGCGAGCGCGTGGTGTTCATCAACACCGGCTTCCTCGACCGTACCGGTGACGAGATTCACACCTCCATGGAAGCCGGCGCCGTGGTGCGCAAGGCCGCGATGAAGAGCGAAGCCTGGATCGGCGCCTACGAGAACAACAACGTCGACGTCGGCCTGGCCACCGGCCTGCAAGGCCGTGCACAGATCGGCAAGGGCATGTGGGCCATGCCGGACCTGATGGCCGCCATGCTCGAGCAGAAAGTCGCGCATCCGCTGTCCGGCGCCAACACCGCCTGGGTTCCGTCGCCGACCGCCGCAGCCCTGCACGCGCTGCACTACCACAAGGTCGACGTGTTCGCCCGTCAGGCCGAACTGGCCAAGCGCGCACCGGCTTCGGTCGACGACATCCTGACCATTCCGCTGGCCAAGGACACCAACTGGAGCGACGAGGAAATCCGCAACGAGCTGGATAACAACTCGCAAGGCATCCTCGGCTACGTGGTGCGCTGGATCGACCAGGGCGTCGGTTGCTCCAAGGTGCCGGACATCAACGATGTCGGCCTGATGGAAGACCGCGCCACCCTGCGTATCTCCAGCCAACTGCTGGCCAACTGGCTGCGTCACGGCATCGTCAGCGAAGCGCAGGTGGTCGAAAGCCTCAAGCGCATGGCGCCGGTGGTGGATCGTCAGAACGCCAACGACCCGCTGTATCGCCCGATGGCTCCGGACTTCGACAACAACGTCGCCTTCCAGGCCGCGCTGGAGCTGGTGGTCGAAGGCACCAAGCAGCCCAACGGCTACACCGAGCCGGTGCTGCACCGTCGTCGTCGCGAATTCAAGGAAAAGAGCAAGGCCAAGAACGGTCTGTGATTCGCTCACTGCGCGAATAAAAAACCGCCCTCCGGGGCGGTTTTTTTATGGGGAGTGTCGCGGCTAAAGCCCCTCCCACCCCACAAAGTTGAGTGTCCCGTGGGAGGGGCTTTAGCCGCGACGGGCAATCAGGGCTTGGCCTGCGCCGCCTTGTCCGCCGTCACCCCGGTGGTGTTGCCCAGCAGACTGGCTGTCGCGGTCTGCACGAAGGCCGACAGTTTGCGCTCCAGATCGCTGCGCCGCTGCGCGTCATCGATCACCTCGGCACTGGCCTCGTGGCCAAGCTGGTAGCGATACAGGCGCGCATCACGGTCACGCGGTTTGACCAGGATATTGTCGCCGGTCACCAAACCCACGGTCTGGTCGCTCCCGGACGGTTTGATCACCGCCACACCGGCATCACCCTCAGGCAGCGCCAGCAGATCGCGGCCCCAGCATTGCTGCTGCACGGGCTGACCGAGGCGGCCCATGATGGTCGGCACCACGTCGATCTGGCTGCCAACGGTGTCGCGACTGCTGCCGAAGGTGTCCTGCACGCCAGGGCCGATCAGCAGCAGCGGAACGCTGAAGCGCGAAAGGTCCATCTCGGTAATCTGCTCGTCGTTGCCGAAACCATGGTCACCCAGAACCACGAACAGGGTGTCCTTGAAATAGGGCTCCTGGCGCGCCTTGGCGAAGAACTGGCCGAGCGCCCAGTCGGCGTAGCGCATGGCAGTCAGGTGTTCGTCCAGCGAACCGTGGCCGGTGACGCGCTCGACCGGCAGGTCTTCCGGCAGCGCGTAAGGCGTGTGGTTGGACAGCGTCTGCAGCAGTGCGTAGAACGGCTTGCCCTGGCTGCCAAGCTTGGCCAGTTCTTCGGCGCCGCGGCTGAACATGTCCTGGTCGGACACGCCCCAGGTCGGATCGATGAACACCGGGTCGACGAAGTCGTCACGGCCGACGAAGTTGCGCATGCCCTGGTTAGCGAAGAAGCCGGATTGGTTATCCCAGGCGAAGCTGCCGTTGTAGACATAAACGTCGTCATAGCCACGGGCACTGAGCAGTTGCGGCAGGCCGGAGAACTGATGGCCGCCTTCAGGCATGCGCATCAGGTATTCGAACGCCGGCAAGTTGGGGAAGCAGGCCATGGTGGCGAACATGCCCTGGTGGGTGTGGGTGCCGTTGGAGAATACGCGCTGGAACAGCAGCCCTTGCTTGGCCAGGGCATCGAAGTTGGGGGTGATGCCGTCCTGGTTGCCCATGGCGCCGATGTAGCGGCCGGCCATGCTCTCCATGAGGATCACCACCACGTTGCGCACCTGCGGCAGTTGGCCTTCGGTTGGGGGCGTGTAAATGCGGCGCACGGCGGCCTGGTCAGGGTCGATCAGCTCATCGCGCGGGGTCAGCAGCAGGTCGCGGGTGACCTGCTGTGCTTCGTCAGCCGGCAGGGTGGCCTTCCAGCTGTTGTCGCGGTGATCGGAGAAAAAGTTCTCGGCGGCGTCGACCAGGGTCAGGGTGCCATTAAGGCCCAGGTGATTGGCGAACATCGAATCGGTGGTATAGGCGTCTCCCCAACGCAGCGGCGGGCCGGAGCGCAGGGTGCCACGGGCAGCAACCACGCAGACCAGCAGGAACAGTACGAACACGGCGGTGCGAGCCGGCCAGCGCGGCGGCGCAGCATGCCCGCGCGCACGCGTTGCGCGCTCGATACGGCGGAATAGCCAGGCCAGCAGCAGCGTCGCCAGGGCCCAGGCCAGCAGCAGGCGCAGCACCGGGAAACCGTTCCAGATCATGCTGGTAACGGTGCCCAGGTCTTCCTGCATGTACTGGAACACCAGGCTATTCAGGCGCTGGTGAAATTCGCGGTAGAAGTTCAGCTCGACCACGGCGAAGAACAGGCACAGGCTGGTGGCGAACGTCAGCCAGGCGACGTGCAGACGCCGTGCACGCATCGCCGTGACGCTGAGCAGCGACAGGCTCAACGGCACGCACAAATAGACGATCAGGCGCAGGTCGAAACGCGCGCCATTGATAAAGGCCTCGACGAAGGTGCTGGCCGGCGTATCGGCGATCAGCGCGTGGTTGTAGGCCAGAAGCCCCAGGCGAGCCAGGGCGAAGAGCAGCAGCATGCACAGCGCGCTGCCAAGGATGAACGCCAGGTGACTAGCAACACTGACCTGCGCCGCCTTGTGGGCAGCTGGTACGGATGACTGCATGGATGTGCCTTGCTCTTTACGGAATACGTGGGCGGGGGCAGTCTGCCTGGGCATAAGTCAAAATTTCGTCAAAACGGCGCTGCCCGCACCCTACTTAGGTGCAATGGGCAACCCGGCGGGCCAGGGCCACACTGACAACATCCCGAAACTGCGAGGCGCAAGCCCATGAGCAAGGCCGACGCAATGGCCGATGCGGGCAAGACTGCGGTGCTTCAGAACATCCACGGCACCATGGAGTTCCTGCACAAGTTCCCGCCTTTCAACCAGATGGACACCGCTCACCTGGCGTATCTGGTCGAGCACTGCCAGCTGCGCTTCTATGCCGAAGGTGACTCGATCATCAAGCCCAGCGATGGCCCGGTCGAGCACTTCTACATCGTCAAACAGGGCCGCGTGCACGGTGAGCGCCCACACAGCGCCCGGCGCGGCACCGAGACCACTTTTGAGATCACCGCCGGCGAGTGCTTCCCCCTGGCGGCACTGATCGGCGAACGCGCCACGCGCACCGAACACCTGGCCGCCGAAGATACCTTCTGCCTGCTGTTGGCCAAGCACGCCTTCATCAAGCTGTTCGCCGTTTCCAACCCGCTGCGCGACTTCGCCCTGCGCGGGGTCAGCAGCCTGCTCGATCAGGTCAACCAGCAGGTACAACTGCGCGCGGTGGAAACCCTCGGCGCGCAATACTCGCTGGACACCCGCCTGGGCGAACTGGCCATGCGTCAACCCATCGGCTGCGCGCCCGACACGCCTGTTCGCGATGCCGTGCGGCTTATGCACGAGCAGCACGTGGGCAGCATCGTGGTGCTCGATCCGGCCGACAAACCACTGGGCATCTTCACCCTGCGCGACCTGCGCCGGGTGGTCGCCGATGGCGTCGACCTGGCCCAGCCCATCGACAATCTGATGACACCCAATCCGTTTCATCTGCCGCCGGATGCCAGCGCCTTCGATGCCGCCATCGCCATGACCGAGCGGCATATCGCCCACGTCTGCCTGGTGGAACACGAGAAACTGTGCGGGGTGATTTCCGAGCGCGACCTGTTCAGCCTGCAGCGCGTCGACCTGGTGCATCTGGCGCGTACTATTCGCCATGCCGGCAAGGTAGAGACCTTGGCCGGGCTGCGCAGCGATATTCGCCTGCTGGTCGACCGCATGCTCGCCCACGGCGCCAGTTCGACGCAGATCACCCATATCGTCACCCTGCTCAACGACCACACCGTATGCCGGGTGATCGAACTGACCCTCGAGGAAATGGGCGATCCGGGTATCCCATTCACCTGGCTGTGCTTCGGCAGCGAGGGCCGCCGCGAGCAGACCCTGCACACCGACCAGGACAACGGCATCCTTTTCGAGGCGGAAAACGCCAGCGAGGCTGCGGCAATTCGCGAGCGCCTGCTACCGATCGCCCGCGAGATCAACCAGCGCCTGGCGCAGTGCGGCTTCACCCTGTGCAAGGGCAACATCATGGCCGGCAATCCCGAGCTGTGCCTGTCGCGCCAGGAATGGTCACGGCGCTTTGCTGGCTTCGTCCTCGAAGCCACGCCGGAGAATCTGCTGGGCTCGTCGATCTACTTCGACCTGCGCACCATCTGGGGTCCGGACGAAGGCTGCGAACAACTGCGCGAAGAATTGCTCGGCCGCGTCGCCAGCAACAGCCTGTTCCAGAAGATGCTGGCCGAGAACGCTCTACGCCAGCGCCCGCCGGTCGGGCGCTTCCGTGATTTCGTGGTGGCCCGTTCCGGCGCCGACAAGGACACCCTCGACCTCAAGGTGCAGGGCCTGACGCCTTTCGTCGACGGCGCGCGCCTGCTGGCACTGGCCAACGGCATCAGCGCAGTCGGCACCCTCGAGCGTTTGCGCGCGTTGATCACCAAGGGCGTGATCGATGCGCTGGACGGCGCCGCCTATGAAGAGGCCTATCATTTCATTCAGCAGACGCGTATGCAGCAGCATCAGTTGCAGGCACGTGACGAGCTGCCCTATTCCAATCGGGTCGACCCCGACCACCTCAACCACCTGGACCGGCGTATTCTGCGCGAGTCGTTCCGCCAGGCGCAGCGCCTGCAGAGCAGCCTGGCCATGAGGTATCAGTTATGAGCAAGTTCACCTGGTTCACCGGCCGCGGTCCGGCCCTGACCCAGCAGCAGTTGCAACGCCGCGATGCCTTGAGCGCCCCAGCAGCGTTCGACGACCGTCCGCTGCACCAGCAGCGCTTCGTCGTGCTCGATCTGGAAACCACCGGCCTGAACATGCGTCGTGACCAGGTGCTGGCCATCGGCGCGGTGGTGATCGACAACGGCGCCATCGACTTCGCCGAACAGTTCGAATGCACCCTGCACCGCGCCGATCATCAGGCCAGCGCCAGCACCCTGATTCACGGCATCGCCCCCAGCGAAGTGGCCCGTGGCGTCGAGCCGAGCGAGGCGCTGCTGGATTTCATGGAGTTCGTCGGCAGCAGCCCGCTGCTGGCCTTCCATGCCGAATTCGACCAGCGCATGCTCGCTCGCGCACTGCGCCAGAGCCTGGGCTATCGCCTGCAGCACAGCTTCTTCGATGTCGCCGAGATCGCACCGCTACTGTGTCCGCAATCGCGTGTTCGCCAGGGCGGGCTCGACGACTGGGTCGCCGAATTCGGCCTGCAGGTACACCAGCGTCACAACGCCAGTGCCGATGCGCTGGTGACCGCCGAACTGGCGCTGATGCTGTTCAGCAAAGCGCGGCGCCAGGGCATCGACAGTCTTTGCGAGCTGGAGCGCCAACTGGCCAGCCGGCGGCGGCGCCAGCACGCCATGTAATAGGTGCCATGTAGGGTCGTAGGGTGGATGAGGCTCTTTTCATCCACCATGAGGGCAACAACCCCGGTGGATGGGTGAAGCGTCATCCACCCTACGGGAACCTAGAGATCGCGCATCAGCAGCCCGTATTCCAATTGCACATCTGTCGGCAGCGGCAGATAAAGCACGTGACCGTCGCCCGGCGCCACCTGCTGCGCCTGGCCCTGCGCGTTCTGCAGGTGTTCCAACGTGAAACGCAGATTACCCTGTGGCGTCATCAACTCCAGTCCATCGCCCACCGCAAAGCGGTTCTTCACCCGCACCTCGACCAGCTCGCCACGGCGCTCACCGGTGAGTTCGCCAACGAACTGCTGGCGCTCCGCGACCGAGCTGCCGCGCGCGTAGTTCTGGTATTCGTCGTGCACATGACGACGCAGAAAACCCTCGGTATAACCGCGATGCGCCAGTGACTCCAGGCTGCCGAGCAGGCTCGGGTCGAAGGGTTTGCCGGCCAGCGCATCGTCGATGGCTCGGCGGTAGACCTGCGCCGTGCGCGCCACGTAGAAATGGCTCTTGGTGCGCCCCTCGATCTTCAGCGAATGCACACCCATGCGCAGCAGGCGCTCGACGTGCTGCACCGCGCGCAGGTCCTTGGAGTTCATGATGTAGGTGCCGTGCTCGTCTTCGAAAGCGGCCATTTCTTCAACTGGACGACCGGCCTCTTCGAGCACGAAAGCCTGAGTGCTCGGCGCGCCCTGCCCTAGCGTCGGCTCGACCACACGGACGATTTCGCCCAGTTCGTTCTCGGTTGCCGTCGTGGCTTGGTACTTCCAGCGGCAGGCGTTGGTACAGGTGCCCTGGTTGGGATCGCGGCGATTGATGTAGCCCGACAGCAGGCAACGCCCGGAATAGGCCATGCACAGTGCGCCGTGGACGAACACTTCCAGCTCCATACCCGGTACCTGGCTACGGATTTCCTCGATCTCTTCCAACGCCAGCTCACGCGAGAGGATCACTCGGCTCAGCCCCTGCTGCCGCCAGAACTCGACGCTGGCCCAGTTCACCGCGTTGGCCTGCACCGAGAGGTGAATCGGCATCTGCGGATAATGCTGACGTACCAGCATGATCAGGCCCGGGTCGGACATGATCAGCGCATCGGGCGCCATCTCGATCACCGGCGCCAGGTCCTTGAGGAAGGTCCTGAGCTTGGCGTTGTGCGGGGCGATGTTGACCACCACGTAGAACTGCTTGCCCTGCGCGTGCGCCTCAGCGATGCCGAGGGCCAGGTTGGCGTGGTCGAACTCGTTGTTGCGCACGCGCAGGCTGTAACGCGGCTGCCCGGCATACACCGCATCGGCGCCGTAGGCGAAGGCGTAACGCATGTTCTTCAGGCTGCCAGCTGGCGACAGCAGTTCGGGGAAACGGGGCATGACCGCAAGCTCGAAAATCCGGGGCTGGCGATTCTATGCAGGTGGCAGGCGTGGATATTGATCTGGGTCTATCGGGCGCAGAAAAGCAGCCGAGTCAGGCACCATCAGTGAAGGGTCGGTGCGCAAGGCGCACCCTACAGTGAGAGGCGTCCGCAAATAGGGAGTGATGGCCCAGTTCACGCGCACCGATGCTGCGCTTTCGCGTAGGGTGCGCCGTGCGCACCACTGCCGCGACACAAGAATGACGGGCTAGCGACACACTTGGCGATACAGCGCGTCGTCCTTGTCGATGCGCTTGAGCTGGGCAAGCTGAGGCTGCTTTTTCTCGTCCAGCGGCAACAACTCGCCAGTTGCGCAATTGAGCAGATGAGCTCGGTGCGAGACGTGGTCGATGTGCTGCTTCTCGAAACGATAGAGCATGAACTCGGCCACTTGCGCGTCCGCCACCTGCTCGCGCACGACGCTCTTGCTGTCGAGCACGGTGAAGGCGGTGACCATCGGCACGAAGTAGCTCCACGGGCGCCAGAACACGTGACCCGCTTCGGTCGCGACCACAACCGACTCCTTGGGCTGGCGCGCCTGCTGATGCTCGAACCAGGAGTACTCGTAGAACACCTGATAGCCCAGCATCCCCAAGCCACCGAACAGCGGCACGATCCACTTCGGCAGTTTGTTACGCGTCAGTTTACGCAGCAGCAGAGCGATACCGGCAGCGCCGAGCCCCGCCACCACGATGGCAAGCAAAGTCCACAACATATGGTTGTTCCCGAAAAAAGACGGGCCTCCAGTGGAGGCCCGTCTGTCAGAGCCTGGACCATCGACAGATGGCGTCAGGCCAGGATTATGCTTAGTGGTTCAGAGCGGCACCAGCACCTTTGGGGGTACGTACGCTTTCCACCAGGTCCTGGATTTCCTGCGGCGGTGCAACAGTGACCTGCGATACGCCGTAAGCCACAGCGAAGTTGATCAGCGCACCGACGGTACCGAAGGAAGCCGGGGAGATACCCATGAACCACTGGTCCGGGGTGTTCGGCAGCATGTTGGTGCCCGGAATGAAGAACCAGCCCAGGTAGGTGAAGATGTACAGCAGGGTGATCACCAGGCCGGCGACCATACCGCAGATCGCACCCTTGTCGTTCATGCGCTTGGAGAAGATCCCCATCATCAGCACCGGGAACAGGGTCGCCGCCGCAATACCGAAGGCCAATGCCACCACCTGCGCGGCGAATCCGGGTGGATTCAAGCCCAGGTAGGTCGCCAGCAGAATCGCCGCAGCCATCGATAGCCGCGCTGCCATCATCTCGTTCTTCTCGCTGATCTTCGGATTGATCAAGGTCTTGATCAGGTCATGACTGATCGCCGAAGAAATCGCCAGCAACAAACCAGCCGCCGTCGACAGTGCCGCCGCAATGGCGCCCGCCGCAATCAGGCCGACCACCCAACCTGGCAGGTTGGCGATCTCCGGGTTGGCCAGAACCAGGATGTCGTTGTTCACGGTCAGCTCGTTACCGTTCCAGCCACGCTCCTGAGCGGTCGCAGTAAAGGCCGGTGCAGCATCGTTGTACATCTGGATGCGGCCGTCGCCGTTCTTGTCTTCCCACTTGATCAGGCCGGTTTGCTCCCAGTTCTTGACCCACTCAGGACGCTCGTCATAGGACAGGGCAGGAGCCGAGGCGCCTTCCGGATAGATGGTGGTCACCAGGTTCAGGCGCGCCATCGAAGCAACAGCCGGCGCGGTGAGGTAGAGCATGGCGATGAAGATCAGGGTCCAACCCGCCGACCAGCGTGCGTCGGAAACCTTGGGCACGGTGAAGAAGCGGATGATGACGTGCGGCAGACCAGCAGTACCGATCATCAGCGACATGGTGAACAGCACCATGTTCAGCTTGTTGTCGACATCGGCGGTGTAGGCAGCGAAGCCCAGGTCACGCACCACTTCATCGAGTTTCTGCAACAGCGGCACGCCGGACTCGACGTGGTCACCGAACAGGCCCAGCGGCGGGATCGGGTTACCGGTCAGCTGCAGGGAGATGAAGATCGCCGGGATGGTGTAGGCCACGATCAGTACCACGTACTGCGCAACCTGAGTGTAGGTGATGCCCTTCATGCCACCGAATACGGCGTAGGCGAATACCACCGCTGCAGCGATCCAGATACCCGTGGAGTTGCTCACTTCGAGGAAGCGCGAGAAGGCAACACCGGCACCGGCCATCTGACCGATCACGTAGGTCACGGAGATGATCACCAGGCAGATCACTGCAGTCAGACGTGCGCCACGGCTGTAGAAGCGATCACCGATGAAGTCCGGCACGGTAAATTTGCCGAACTTGCGCAGGTAGGGCGCCAGCAGCATCGCCAGCAGCACATAACCACCGGTCCAACCCATGAGAAAGGTGGAGTTGGCATAACCACCGGCGGCAATAAGGCCCGCCATGGAAATGAAGGAAGCTGCGGACATCCAGTCAGCGGCTGTCGCCATACCGTTGGTGACCGGATGCACACCACCGCCAGCGACGTAGAACTCTTTGGTGGAGCCGGCACGCGCCCAGATGGCGATGCCGATGTAGAGCGCGAAGGACGCGCCTACGAACAACATGTTGATAACGAATTGGCTCATGACCACTTACTCCTCAACGCCATATTCTTTATCGAGTTTGTTCAGTCTCCACGCGTAGTGAAAAATGAGCCCGATAAAGAAGAGGATTGAGCCTTGCTGGGCGAACCAGAATCCGAGGTCGGAACCGCCAACGGAGATTCCCGCGACCATCGGGCGCAGGATCATGGCGAATCCATAGGAAACCAGCGCCCAGACAATCAGGCTCCAGGTGATGAGCCGCACATTGGCCTTCCAATAGGCCGCGGCATTGCTTTGTTCAGAAGTCATAGACGCCTCCGGTTATTGTTATTCTGATGCAGCTTCAAGCTAGCAGCAGGCCAGTACCGACCGACAGCTAGACATTGGTATTAGCCGCATCGCAGAGCGCTTCTGGAACGTCTTATCCCACCCGAGCAATACACAGCGCCTTCAGTGCGGGTCGGAGACCAACTCGATCGGCAGCAGATAGCGTTCTACGCCGTACTCGATACGGAACTGGCCGCGGCGGGCATCGGCTTCGATGGTCTGGCATTCGCCATCGGCCACCACCATGCGCCGGCCAGTATAGGTTTGCCTGAAGATCAGGTCGCGATAGCCATCGCGGCCAACCTTGTCGGTAACGATGAGCACGCCCTTGGCCTCGCCGAACGAAGCCGTGCAGTCGCCGTCTCGTTCACCGCCGAAGCTCTCCACCACCAGCCCTCCCATCAGGGGGCGCAACCCTTGCGCTTTCAACTCGTAGAGAGCGAGCTCGGTTTCCGCGAAGGGATTCATCCACGACCCGTTGCGGCGATTGATTCGAACGCCAAAGGCCAGGTCATCACCTCGTAGTCGATAAGGCGCGGTATCCAAGACCAACCGGTCCACATAGATCGCGTCCCAATCCAGTAGATTGGGCTTGACCAGGCGCGCCACGACGTCTTGCCTCGCATGATCCAGCACCAGTATTTCAAGGTCGCTCTGGCCTTGGTCAGGCTGCGCCTCGCGTACCAGCGGCACGGCGAGCAGGGTCAACTGAGGACGCGCAGGCCAGATCTTGCAGCTGCTCTGCTCGGCATCGACCCGATAGGCACCGCGCTCATCCTGCAGCCAAGCGCCGCCGGCATGGCCGGGATGCGCCAGCTCCAGCCAGGCTGACAGTTGCACCGCGCAGTCATCGGCCAACGCCACGCTGATCGACAGCAGGCCACCCAGGCCCGTTGCGAATAGTCCTTTCATCCTTGAGTTCCTTCATTTCATCCCGGCGCGAGTCTACGCCGCCAACCGCCCACTGCCCATGATGGGCATCGCGAAACAGCCAGGCGATACGCCGCGCCAGAAGGTGCCCGGCACGCGCCTCCTCGCGCAAGCCGATATGCCCGCTCATGGCCGATACCACAGGCGCATGAAGCCCAGTGCCAGCAGCAGGCCGACCTGGCCCAACGCTGCGCACAGCGACAGAAAGGAACGCAGCGTGCCGTTGCTCGCCGCGTCCTGGATACCGGTCAGGGCGTTCCAGAAACCGTCCGGCAGCACCATCAGGCTCAGGCTGGCGAGCGGCTTGCCGGTCAGCAACAGGCCGTCGATCAGGTTGAACCAGCCGCAGAACATCAGGCCGATGAGGATCATCACCGCCACCACCAGACCGAGGCCAAGGCAGGCAGAAAATTGCATGAGAAGACGCATGGGGTTCTCTCCAGAGAAGTGGCGCGGCCTACGCCGCGCCAGTCACGATCAGGCATGCGGAGTGCTGCGGCCGACGCCGTACCAGTCCAGTTTGCGGGTCAGCACCATCACGCTGCCGAGTACGCCGAACACCAGCAGCGAGCCCATCAACAGGGCGTAGTCCTCGGCGTTGAGCAGGCCATAGAGCATGGCGTACAGAGCGGCCAGCAACGCGCCAAAACCCATGCCACGTCGCCAGCTGTGCAGCACGAAGCTGACGTAGAAACCGATCAGGCCAACGCAGGCGCCCGCCGAAAGACCATAGGCCAGGGTGAACGGCAGATGCTCGGAGAGCGACAGCAGCAGCAGATAGAACAGCGCCAGCGACAGGCCGACCAGGGCGTATTGAACCGGGTGCACGGCCAGGCGCTTGAGCACCTCGAAGAGGAAGAAGGTGGCGAAGGTCAGGGCGATGAACAGCAGCGCATATTTGATCGCACGATCGGTCTTCAGGTACTGGTCGACCGGGTCGACGAAGCTGACCCCGAAGTTGCGGCCGAACAAAGCCTGGCAACGATCACCGCCCACGCAGTCGCGCAATGCTTCCTCCAGATTGGTGGCGAAGAAGCTGGTCTGCCACTCGGCAGTGAAGCCTGCGGCACTGATCTCGCGGCTGCTCGGCAGGTATTCACCGACGAAGCTCGGGTGCGGCCAGTCGGAGCTCAGCTTGACCCGGCTGTCACGCCCGACCGGCACCACCGAGAGCTGCTCGGTGCCCTGCAGCTTGAGGTCGAAAGCGAACTCGAGAATCTGCCCGCCCTGCGCATCCAGAGCCGGAATCGGTGCATGCACGCCAGCGCCGAAGTTATCGTCAGCACTGCCCGGCGCGAAGCTTAGGGTCTGGCCATTGAGGCGCAGCTGCAGATCGTTGCTGATGCCGCGGATATCGCTGATGCCGACGGAGAGGAAGGGCTTCTCGAAACGGTAGAAGCCCAACTCGTCGCCCAGCCCCAGGCGCGCCGGCAGGCGGAATTGACCGCTGACCTGGCTGTCGCTGCGGTACAGGCGCGCTTCATAGATACCACGGGCACGCAATTCGGTGCCCACCTGACCTTCGAGCACGAAGCGCTCCGGCAGGAAGTACAGGCGGCCGCGACGCTGGCGCTCTTCGCTATAGCGCTCACCGGTCTTCTCGTTGGTCTTCCACTCATGAGTGGTCTTGATATACGGCAGCACCAGGATCGGCCCGGTGATCTGCTGGCGGTAGCTGGAACTGCGGGCAATGTCCTGCAGCACCTCGTAGCGCAGTCCTTGGCGCTCATCGACCAGGCCATCGATCATTAGCAGGGGAATCATCAGCAACAAAATCAGCAGGGCGATGGCGCCCAGCTTGAAGCCCAGGGAACGGCTCATGGTACGGCTCTCCGTAGCGAGTGAAGGTACGGCAGAGTCTGGGCAAGGGCGGTGGGAGGCGTGTGGGGCGAGCGTGGAGATTGTGTGGAGAATGGGTGAAAGAAAAAGGACGCCGATTCAGGGCGCCCTTTCTAACTGCTGTGCGGCATAAGACTGCTCCCGCGTGATGGATATCCGGATCAGCTGATACGGCTGGCACCCACGCGGTCGGCACCATCTTCGGCTACACGGTTCAGACCAACGCGGTCAGCACCACCTTCTGCGACACGGTTCGGGCCTACGCGATCAGCACCACCTTCTGCGACACGGTTCAGACCAACGCGATCAGCACCACCTTCTGCGACACGGTTCAGACCAACGCGGTCAGTGCCACCTTCTGCTACGCGGTTCAGACCAACGCGATCAGCACCACCTTCTGCTACGCGGTTCAGACCAACGCGATCAGCACCACCTTCTGCTACGCGGTTCAGACCAACGCGGTCAGCACCACCTTCTGCAACACGGTTCGGACCAACGCGATCAGCACCATCTTCGGCTACGCGAAAACGCTCCAGAGTACGCTCGGCACCGCCTTCGGTTACGCGGTTCGGGCCGACGCGATCTGCACCACCTTCAGCGACTACAGGGGCTGCAGACTGTTGAGCGTTGATCTGCGGCAGGGCGAAAGCACCGGCGGACAGAGCGGCAATAACGAGGCTGGCGAGGATATGCTTTTTCATGTTCGTTCTCCTGAGGGGGTAAGTAACTGGCTACGGTTGTCATGTTACGCACGCCCCAGAACGGCAAAAGGCACATCTCGGGATAGTGACAATCGACGCCATCGATACCTGAAAAAGCGCTTATCGATCAGACAGATAGTTGCCACGAACACTCGCACAGCGCTGCCCTCGCCTTCCGTCTACTCGGTGCGGTAGCGGGTGAACGGCACTGGCATCTGTATAAAAAACCAGTAAAACTTCGCCCCATGCTCAGCCTCGACGCTCCCGAACTCTATTATCTGGCCAACTTCCGCAAGGCCCTCGCCTGGCTCGACACCCATCACCGTGAACTGATGGATGACACCGAGCGCGCCTTCGTTGCGGACTTTCCCCAGTTGCCATTGCCCTCCCAGGCGCTGCTGGTGCGCCTGGTGATGCGCAAGGGCATTCACTTTCGCGCGAGCAAACTGCGCTACGCCGAGATCGGCGATATCCCAACTGCCGCAGAACCATTGCTGGAACTGGGCTTGCTGATCGACTGCGCCGCACTGAGCTTCGACGAACTCGGCGCCCTGCTGCTCAAGGACGAACTGGCCGCGCATTTCGCCGCTGACCTGCCGCGCGGGACATTGAAGAAAAGCGAAGTGCTCGACCATCTGCGCGAGCTGCACACAGAGCCGCGCAGCCTGGCCGACTGGTGCCCGAATATGGAGGAACGTCTGCTGAGCCTGGCTATCGGGCCGCTATGCGACCGCCTGCGCCTGATGTTCTTCGGCAACCTGGCGCAGGACTGGTCGGAATTCGTACTCGCCGACCTGGGGATATTCCGCTACGAGCAGGTGCCAATCACACCGGGCTCGCGCGGCTTTCGTCACCGCCAGGATGTGGATGACTACTTGCACCTGCGCGCCTGCCGCGAGGCTTTCGAGGTCGGCATGCCGGTGACCGAGGTTCTGCAGCACCTTGGCGATTTCTCCAGCGACAGCCCGCATATCGGCGAACGCCACCAGCGCCTGCTGCTGCAACTGGCGCAGCATCTGGAACGCGCTGGCGAGCTGGACTCTGCACTGGCGCTGTACCGCGACACCCGTGCGGTGGGCTCGCGGCAGCGGCAGATTCGCGTGCTGGAACGCCTGGGCCAGGATGCCGAAGCGCTGACACTCGCCGAACAGGTGATCGCGGCGCCGCACAATGCCGAAGAAGCGCAACTGGCCGAACGCGCACGCACGCGCCTGCGCAAACGCCTCCGCCTGCCGCCAGCAGCCAAGGCGGCGAAGCTGAACGAGGATCGCATCGACCTGCGCCTGCCGCGCGCCGCCAGCGTCGAGCTGGCCGTGGCCATGCACCTGGCCGAGCCCGATGCGCCGGTGCATTACGTGGAGAACACGCTGATCTGCGGGCTGTTCGGCCTGCTCTGCTGGGAGGCGATCTTCGCCCCACTGCCCGGCGCCTTCTTCCACCCCTTCCACACCGGCCCGGTGGATCTGCACCGCGCCGACTTCCACGCCCGCCGCGCTCCCCTGTTCGCCGCCTGCCTGGCCCGTCTGGAGGATGGCAGCTACATCGAGGCCATACGCCGCACCCACGCCGAGAAGTTCGGCATTCAGTCGCCCTTCGTGTTCTGGGAGCTGCTCGATACCGAACGCCTGGAACAGGCCCTGACCTGCCTGCCACCCGCGCACCTGGGCGCCTGGTTCCGCCGCCTGCTCGCAGATATCCGCGAGAACCGCGCCGGCATGCCCGACCTGATCCAGTTCTGGCCTGCTGAAGGCCGCTACCGGATGATCGAAGTGAAAGGCCCCGGCGACCGCCTGCAGGACAACCAGAAACGCTGGCTGGCCTTCTGCGCTGAGCACGGCATGCCGGTCAGCGTCTGCTACGTGGAGTGGAGCGATTGAACCTGCGTGTCGCCGTGCGCGAGCTGTGCGAGTTCACCGCCAAGGAAGGTGACCTCGACCTGCGCTTCACCCCCTCGCCCACTGCGCAGGAAGGCATGGCCGGGCACGCCACGGTGGTGGCCCGGCGCGGCCCGGATTACGTCTCCGAGCTGCCGCTGATCGGCGAGTTCGAGGGGCTGACAGTCAGTGGCCGCGCCGATGGTTTCGACCCCGAGTTCCGCCTGCTGGAAGAGATCAAGACCCACCGTGGCGACATCTCGCGCATCCCCGCCAATCACCGCCTGCTGCACTGGGCGCAGGTGAAGATCTACGGCTGGCTGCTGTGCCAGGAACTGGGCTTCGAGGAACTGGATCTGGCGGTGGTGTACTTCAACGTCATGACCCAGCAGGAAACGGTGTTCCGCGAGCGCCATAGTGCAGCCTCGCTGAGTGAGTTCTTCGCCCTGCACTGCCGCCGCTATATCGAATGGGCGCGGCAGGAACAGGCGCATCAGCACGCACGCAACCAGGCATTGGAAGCACTGGAGTTCCCCTACGGCGAATTCCGCCATGGCCAACGGCAACTGGCCGAAGCCGTATACCGCGCCGCGCGTGACGGCCACTACCTGCTGGCGCAGGCCACCACCGGCATCGGCAAGACCCTCGGCACCCTGTTCCCGCAGCTCAAGGCCATGCCCGGCCAACAGCTCGACCGCCTGTTCTTCCTTAGCGCCAAGACGCCAGGCCGGCGCCTGGCACTCGATGCCCTGCAACGCCTGCGCGAGCCGGACACGCCGCTGCGCGTGCTGGAACACGTGGCCCGTGACAAAGCCTGCGAACACCCGAGCAAAGCCTGCCATGGCGACTCCTGTCCGCTGGCCAAGGGCTTCTACGACCGCCTGCCGGCAGCACGCAGCGCGGCGCTGAAGGAGCGCTGGCTGGATCAACGAGCCGTGCGCAATATCGCCATCGCCCATGGCGTGTGCCCCTATTACCTGAGCCAGGAGCTGTGCCGCTGGAGCGACGTGGTGGTGGGCGACTACAACTACTACTTCGACCTCGGCGCCCTGCTGCACAGCCTCACCCTGATCAACCAGTGGCGCGTCTGCCTGCTGGTGGACGAGGCGCACAACCTGGTGGAACGCGGGCGCGGTATGTACAGCGCCGAGCTGGATCAGGCGCGCTTCAAGGCCATGTGCCGTGACGCGCCGAAGCGCCTGAAAAGCGTGCTGGATCGGGTCGACCGCCACTGGGATCAACTGCACCGCGAGCAGGAGGTGCCCTATCAGGTCTACCCGCTGGCGCCGGACTTGCTGCTTGCCGCGTTGGGCAAGGCCGTCAGCGCCATCACCGACCTGCTCACCGATCAACCCGAAGGCAACGGCGGAGAGCTGCTCAGTTTTTATATGGACGCCATGCTGTTCTGCCGCCTGGCGGAAAGCTTCGGCCCGCACTCGCTGTTCGATATCAACCGAGATGAAGCCGGAAACGGGCGCAGCTACTCCACACTGTGCATCCGCAATATCCTCCCGGCGCCCTTCCTCGGCCCGCGCTTCGAGGACGCCCACAGCGCCACGCTGTTCTCCGCCACCCTCAGCCCCAGCCACTATTACCTCGACCTGCTCGGCCTGCCGGAAGAGACCCAGTGCCTGGACGTCGCCTCGCCGTTCAGCGCCGAACAACTGCACGTGCAGCTGGTGCGCAACCTGTCGACCCGCTACCAACACCGCGACGCTTCGTTGGCGCCGATCTGCCAGTTGATGGCGCGCCAGTACGCCGAACGCCCCGGCAACTACCTGGCCTTCTTCAGCAGCTATCAGTACCTGGAACAGGTACTGCAGGAGCTGCACCGCGACCACCCGCAGATTCCGGTATGGACGCAATCGCGACAGATGGACGAAGCGGCGCGCCAGGGCTTTATCGAGCGCTTCCAGATCGGCGGCCGCGGCATCGGCTTCGCCGTACTTGGCGGCGTATTTGGCGAAGGTGTCGACCTGCCCGGCGAACGCCTGATCGGCGCCTTCGTCGCCACCCTCGGCCTGGCCCAGCTCAACCCGATCAACGAAGAAATCCGCCAGCGCATGGACGCCCTGTTCGGCAATGGCTACGACTACACCTACCTCTACCCCGGCCTGCAAAAGGTCGTACAAGCCGCCGGCCGCGTGATCCGAACCCCGGAGGATCAAGGCGTGCTCTACCTCATCGACGACCGCTTCGCCCGCCCCGAAGTCCGCCGTTTGTTGCCGACCTGGTGGCAGGTGGAACTGCTGCGCTTGCCGCTCAAATCCCCCACACCCGAGCCGCAACCCGATTTGTAGGATCGGCTGGGCGGCATTCCGTTTTAGCCGCGATCAGTTCGGCAAGTTTTAGCGTGGTGCGGGCAGCATGCTGTGGGAAGCGCTTCAGCGGCGACGGGTTCGTGTATCGCTCGCGGCTAAAGCTACTCCCACAAGATATCTTTAGCCTCGATAGACAATTGCCTGGTTCAGCGCGTCCTCAACGACCCTGATATCTGGCTCACTGTTGCTGGTTAACGCAGTGGTTTCTCCAGACGAGGTAGTGAGCACAATCTTGTACTCAAAGCGCGGCTTGATGGATCTGAACCACCATACCCCCAGTGCAACCATAGCGAGCGGCATAAACTTTGCCATTAAGCCAGATGAGGAGAATGCGCCTAGAAGCCAGAAAGCTCCGATAACGATGAGAACGATGGGCCCCGTCTTCGATGGGGTAAGGTCCGCGACTCCAACTTTGACTGAACTGACTGACGCCATTGCATAAGTCTGCTTGTGCGCAATAAACCGAGCATTGGTTACCTTGATTCCATGCTTATCAAAAAACACTTTCTCGGACGCTATAGCTTCCATGTGATTCCCACCCCGTTATAGATCTCGGTGAATCTACCATCACTACGCCATCACAGAAACCCGACAAGCTCATGTGCGCAGCCGGCCAGTAGCACAGGGGCTTGTGCTTGCCGCCATCGGCGGCATACAGCGGTTTGCATACCACGGTCGCCGATCGTACCCACGCTCCGCGTGGCAATGCAGCTAGTGCTCATCGAGAAGCAGTCGTGGGAGGCGCTTCAGCGGCGACGGGTTCGTGTATCGCTCGCGGCTAAAGCCCCTCCCATAGGGCGGCCGCTGAGAGACGCAGCCTAGACGGGTAGCATCAGACTCACTTCCACCCCACCCTCGACATTGCCGATCTGCAACTCGCCGCCATGCAGCTCGGCCACTTCCTGCACGAAGTTCAGGCCCAGGCCAGTGCTCTTGCGCCCACCGTTGGGGCGCGGCAGCGAGTAGAAGCGCTCGGTCAGTCGATCCAGCGCGTAGTCGGGGATGGCTTCGCCTTGGTTGAACAGGCGCAGGACGATGTGCTCGCCCTGGCGTTCGGCGGCGATGCGGATCTGCCCGCCGGGTGGGGTAAAGTCGAGGGCGTTGTCCAGCAGGTTGGCCAGCGCCTGACGCAGCAGGAAGCGCTCGCCGCGCAGGCTGAGGCCGGTCGGTATTGCCTGATCAATCTGCAGATGGGCAGCGGTGATACGCGCTTGTTGCGCTTGCAGCAGTTCGTCAACCAGCGGCGCCAGCGGCACTGTCACGCGTTCTTCCAGGCCCTGGCGCTGCTCCACCTGCGCCAGGTGCAGCAGGCGTTCGATCAGGTTCTGCAGGCGCGCACTTTCCTGCTGGATATTGCCCACGAAGCGCTGGCGTTGCTCGGCCGGCATATCACCTTCGAGCAGTTCGGCGGCCCCGCGGATGGCCGCCAGCGGGCTTTTCAGTTCGTGGGTCAGGGTGTGTACGTAGCGCTCGACGTAGGCCTTGCCTTCCAGCTCGGTGCGCATGCGCTCCACCGCCTTGGCCAACTGGCCCAGTTCGCCGCCACGCACAGTAGGCATTTCGGCGCGCTGCCCCTCGCTGACGGCCTGGGCGTAGCGAGTGAGCTTGCCCAGCGCCGCGCTGAGCCACCAGGACAGCGCCGCGCCGATTAGCAGGCCGAGGCCGATCAGCCCGGCGCCGAGCCAGCCAAGGCGCGTTTGCGAGCGCTCGATGTAGGGCTGCAGGGTGCGGTTGGGTTTGGCCACCGAGACCACGCCGATGATTCGCTCGCCGTCCTTGATCGGCGCGGCGACGTACATCACCGAGGAATCGGGATCGTCCGGGTCTTCGCGGGTCGAGCGGGCGCCGTACTGGCCGCGCAGGGTCAGCAGCACGTCGTTCCAGCGCGAATAGTCCTGGCCGACCGCCAGGCCTGTGGAGTCGAGCAGGACGACGCCCTTGTCGTCGGTGACGTAGATGCGATGGTTGACCTCGGCCTTGGTCACCCCCCAGATGCTCGCCTGCGGCTGGCGCCGGCCATAGGCCTCCAGCGCTTCGTGCAGGCGGCCCTGGCCGAGGGTGCCGGCCTTGACCTCGTCGCGCAGGATCTCGGCCAGCAGGTTGGCGGTATCGACCAGCGTCTCCTCGGTGCTCTGGCGCACGCCGGGGCGGATCTCGTCCATCACCGTGCTCAGCACGAACCAGCCGGCCAGGCCGACGAAGAGGAAGTAGACGAGGAAGATGCGTACGCCCAACGGCATGTTCAGTGTTCCGGCTCGTAGCTGTAACCCAGACCGCGATGGGTCTGGATCGGCTCTTCGCTCGGAGCGATGGCGCGCAGTTTGGCGCGCACGCTCTTGATATGGCTGTCGATGTTGCGCTCGTAGCCGGCCTCGCTGGCCACGCCGAGGGCATCGAGCAACTGCTCGCGCGCATAGACCCGGCGTGGCTGACCGAGCAGCGTGCGCAGCAGGCGAAATTCGTGGCGGGTCAGATTCAGGGCCTGGCCGTGGTAGTGAATGCGAAAGGCGGCATCGTCGATCTGAAAGGTGCTCGGCGCGCTGGCTGCTGGTGCTTCACGCGGCGCCACGCGTTTGAGGATGGCCTTGACCCGAGCGGCCACCTCACGTGGGCTGAAAGGCTTGACCACGTAGTCGTCGGCGCCGATTTCCAGGCCCACCACACGGTCGATTTCCTCGCTCCGCGCGGTAAGAAAGATCACCGGCAGCTCGGAGAAACGGCGCAGGCGTTTGCACACTTCAAAGCCGCTGATATCTGGCAGGCCGACGTCGAGAATGGCCAGGTCGAAGGTACCGTTTTCCAGCAGGGTCAGCGCCTCGCCGCCCAGGCTCGACCAGTGCGTGGCAAAACCTTCGGCCTGCAGGGCATAGACCAGCGTATCGGCAATCGCGGCTTCGTCTTCGACTATGAGTATCTGCGGCATCGGGCGTCCTGCACCTGTGGGGCGACGGCAGGAGACTGCCGAGCGCGGGAGCCAGCGTCAAGCGAGGGATTGGCGAGTTTCACCCGCCCTACACGACAAGCGCCACTGCGACTGGATGGATGCAAGAGATAGAACGAAGCAGGAGGCCAGAGTCGAAAGCGTCTCCCACGAGGCTGTCGCTCACCCGTAGCCCGGTCAGGGAATCTCGCCGCGAATGTACTGCTCCAGTTGACGGATCAGGTCGGCCTGTTCGGCAATGGTTTCCTTGACCAGGTCACCGATGGACAGCAGGCCGATCAGCTCGCCTTCGGCCAGCACCGGCAGGTGACGCAGGCGGCGCTCGGTCATCAGCTCCATGCAGTACTGCACGCTGTCACGCGGGCCAACGCTGATGACTTCGCTGGTCATGATTTCGTTGATCTTGGTGTTGAGCAACGAGCGCTCGGCCAAGGCCACCTTGCGCACGTAGTCACGCTCGCTGACGATGCCGACCAAGCGCCCACCGGAGAGCACAACCAAGGCACCGATCCTATGCTCGGCGAGGATACGCAGCCCGTCGAGCAGCGAATCCTCACTGTCGACGCTGTAAACGTAGGCGTTGGCTTTATTGCGAATAACCTCTGCGACAGTTTTCATGCGGGCGGCTCCTGTTGTTGTTATCCGTTTTTAGCAGAGTTGGCCAGCCAGGTCAGCCTCGACCTCAGTCGAGACTGAAGCGCCCAGTGTTCTGCGCCAGCCCTTCGCTGCCTCGACGCAGTTGTTCGGCGGCACTGCTAACGGCCTGGGCACCATCGAGTAGTTGGCCGGCAGCCTGGTCGACCTGCTGGATATTGCCACTGACCTCATCGGCGGTGGCCGCTTGCTGCTCGGCGGCCGTGGCGATCTGCGCCAGGCGGTCGCTGACGCGCTGCACCGAGTCGACGATGTTCTGCAGTTCATCGCCCATGGCCAGCACGCTGCCGATGTCGCCGTCGGCCTGGCTGCAGGCTTCTTCCATCAGGGTGACCGACTGCCCGACCACGCGCTGCAGGTTGTCCACGGTCTGGGCGATTTCCTGGGTCGAGTCCTGGGTGCGCTTGGACAACGAGCGCACTTCATCGGCGACCACGGCGAAGCCTCGCCCGGCCTCACCCGCACGCGCGGCTTCGATGGCGGCATTGAGCGCCAGCAGGTTGGTCTGCTCGGCGATGCCCTTGATCACCTCGACCACGCGGTTTATCTGCTGGGTCTGATCGCGCAGTTGCTGCAACGCTGCAGCGCTGTCGCCGAGACGGCTGCTGAGGTGGCGCATGCTGGCGCTGGTGCGCTCACTGCGCTGGTTACTGCTCAGCGCCACTTCACGGGTCTGCTGCGCTTCCACCGCCGCCTGCTCGCAGCTTTGCGCCACGCTCTGTGCGGTGGCGGCCATCTGCGTGGCGGCGGTGGCGATCTGGCTCATCTGCGCCTGCTGCTGCTCGACGGCGTCCAGGGCATCACGCGCCTGGCCACCGAGCAGTTGCACCGTGCTATCCAGTTGCTGGCTTTCGCGATTGACACCCTGCAGTGAGTCGCGCATCTGCTCGACTGCGGTATTCAGCGCCTGGGCGATGGCGGCCAGGTCGTCACGGCCATTGACCTCCATGCGCACGCGCAGATCACCGTCACGCAGACCGCGCGCGGCTTCGATGATGTTGCTGGTGCTGATGCGGATCGAGGTGTTCAGGCACATCAGTACGTACATCGCCAGCAAGGTGAGCGCGATAAATGCGCCAATCACCTGGATCATCGAGTGCAGCGCCTGCTGCCGGTAATAACCGAGGCTGGCGGAGAACTGCTGATAGAGCGACTGCTGCAGGCCCTGCAGTTGGGTTTCCAGCGCTTCGACACGTTGCACGAACTGCTCGGGCGTGAGCGCCATGGGGCTGGCCTCGAACATGTCGCGGTCGATCTGGACGAGGAAGTCGTCGAACGCCTTGAGTGAGGCATCGAAAGGCGCGCTCAGTTGGCGCATGGCCTGCGGCGCCTCGCGTGACAGGGTGATCTGCGCCTTGACCAGCTGCGCCCGTTGCTCGTCGAGGCTGCGCCGCAAGTCGCGGATCAGCACCCGGCTCTGCAGGGTGAAATGCTGCGAGACCACGGCGCCATGGCCCTGAGCGGCGAAGGTGCCAAGTTGCTCGAGCAGCCGCGGCATGACGTAGGTGATCTGCTCCATCATCAGGTAGGTGTCGAGGCGCGGATCGAGAATCAGGGTGCTGTCGGTCGCCACCTGCTCGCGCAGGGCAATCAGGTACAACAGCGCCTTCTGGTAGCGCTCCAGTGCATCGGGCAAGGGGACCTTGGTCAGCCCTGCAGCTCGCAGACCGTCGCGCTCCCCCTGCAGGGCCTGGAAATGCTGGCGCGCCTGATCACTGATCAGCTCGCTCTGCAGCGGCTCGGCCGCCTGCTGCAAGGCCTTGTCGAGCTTGGCCTCGCGCTGCTGCAGCAAGCCTTGCGCGGCATTCTCGGTGCCTTTCCATCGCGCCAGCAGGGTGCGCTGGGCGATCAGCTCATGTTGCACCTGAGCCATACGTTCCAGCGCCTGCGCGCCTTCCACTTCGTAGTCCACGGATTGCAGGCGCGACAGGTAGTCACTGCTGATGACCCACAGCGCATAACCGAGCGGCAACGCGAACAACAGGAACACCAACTGAAACTTGTGGGCAAAACTGAAACGCTGCAGTAGCCGTACACCCGGCTTGAGTACTCCCGTCATAGCGACACCTCAACGACCTAAAGGGCCTACAGGCCTGGCAAAGAATTGCATGAAGCAAAAAGCAGGCCCGGCGCCCTTATGGGCAAGGAAGTCGATACTGGGCACTCAAGACGAGTGTAATGGCCAATAGGTATCAGTCTTTTCCGAAATGCGACAATTAACTCAGCATTGGGGACGATCGCGGGTGTAACGCTCGGCCGGGTCCACCGCTGCACCAAGATCGCGCATGGCGCTGGCACCGATCAGCAGGGGGTAGCTGAAGGTGCTGCGGTCGGTCAGGTTGACCTCGATGGTGCGCTCTTCCTCGCCCAGGCAGATCGGCATCTCGATCACCGGGCGCTGCGAGTAGGCGACTTCCTTGACCTCGGCGTCGCTCTCTTCGGTACGCTTCTTGATCTCGGCGATGCGTACCAGCGGGTGCTCATACACCTTGTCTTCAGCACCATCGACGGCTAGGCGGAAGCGCACCCAATCCTCACCATCGCGCTTGAAGGGTTCGATGTCCTTGGCCGATAGCGAGGCGGTCATCGCGCCGGTGTCCATCTTGGCCTTGAGAGTCTGGCCCAGAGCGGGGAGCTTGATCAGTTCGTAGCGGCCGTAAAGGTCCGGTTGTTCATCGGCCATGGTCGGCAGACTGATGGCGGCGGCCAGCAGGAGCAGAGCGTATTTCAAGGTTAGGTCCTCTAGTTTGCAGTGACCGAACCTACGACTGCCATGCGCCTGGCATGTTCCGCCAAAAGCGTTACAACGTGCTGCAAGCTAGCGGCCGCGTCCCTCCAGATCCACCCCACTCCACAGCTCATCGAGCCGCTCGAAACCCCACTCCTCGGCCGATTCACGCCCGACAATGCGATCCTGGTCGGTGATCTTGCTCAGGTCGACGACGCTCTGCGGCAGCGGCAAACGCGACTTGGCCGAGAAGAACACCTTGACCCTGGGCGCCAGCAACGCTTTGGGATTCTGCTCCATGACCACCGCCAGGCGTCCACTTTGCAGACGCACCAGGGCGCCGACCGGATAGATGCCGACGGTCTTGACGAAGGCCTGGAACACCACTTCGTCGAAATGCCCTTTCCATTCGGCCATCTTGCGGATCGACTCGGCCGGATCCCAGCCCTGCTTGTAGGGGCGATTGGAGGTGATCGCGTCGTACACGTCGCAGACCGCGCCCATCTTTGCCAGCAGACTGATCTGGTCACCTTGCAGATGATGCGGATAGCCGCTGCCGTCGACCTTCTCGTGGTGATGCAGGCACACGTCGAGAACCAGAGCGCTGACCTGCTTGCTGGCAATCAGGATATTGCCGCCAGCCTCCGGGTGCCGGCGCACCTTGGCGAACTCGTTGTCGGTGAGCTTGCCGGGCTTGTCCAGCAGCTCCTGCGGTACGGCCATCTTGCCGATATCGTGCAGCAAACCGGCCAGCCCGGCTTCACGCACAGCGGCCTCGGGCAGACCGAGCTGGCGTGCCAGGGCAATCATCAAGGCGCAGACCGCCACCGAATGCATGTAGGTGTATTCGTTGCTGTGCTTGAGCCGCGCCAGGCTGATCAGCGCATTGGGGTGGCGCATCACCGACTCGGAAATTTCCTCGACCAGCGACTCGGCCTGCTCGAACTGCAGCGCCTGGCCCATGCGCGCATCGCTGAACATGTCCATTACCGCCTGCTTGGAGCGCGCGCAGAGCTTCACCGCGTTCTCCAGCTCCTGCTCCATTGACAGTGCCTTGACCTTGGGCGGTTCGATGGCCGCCAACAGGCGGGCCTCAGCCTCGCATTGGACCTCAGCCTCGGTAGCGGCATGGACACCAGCGGCGACATCGGTGCCCTTGCTGACATCGATCCACAGCTCGCTGATCGCACTATCGCGAATACGAGCGAGATCCTTTTCGGAGTTGAGAAGAAATTTGGACTTCCAGAAGGGATGATCCATCCAGGAGCCGCAGAATTCCTGAATGAACATTCCGACGCGTAGATCAGCGACGGCGATCCGTTTGAGCATGGTGCGTACCGGCAGGTTGAAGCGCCTTCCGTGGGCGGGATGTCCCGTGGTGACGATCATTGGCTTATAGACACTGATCTGGCAATAGGCCAGTGGGTGGAGCTTTGAGCAAATTGTTGCGCTTGCATAAGATGTCCGCTCATCGCCCGCCATGGAGTCGACATGCGCCCTCTGCTGACCGGCCTAGCCAACATCGTTTTACTGCTCGCCAACACCCTGATCCTGATCGGTCCGCTGCTGCTGATCGCCCTCGCCAAGCTCGTGTTACCCGGCCAGAGCGCCCGCGATACCTGTTCACGCGGGGTGATGTGGGTGGCCGAATTCTGGGCCGAGAACTGCAAGCGCATCTTCGCCCTGCTCACCCCGACTCACTGGGACATTCGCGGCAACGCCGAGCTGCGCAGCGACCGCTCCTACCTGGTGATCAGCAATCACCAATCCTGGGTCGACATTCCTGCCCTGGTGCAGGCGTTCAACCGCAAGACGCCCTACTTCAAGTTTTTCCTCAAGCAGCAGCTGATCTGGGTGCCCTTCCTCGGCCTGGCCTTCTGGGCACTCGATTACCCCTTCATGAAGCGCTACTCCAAGGCCTTTCTGCAGAAGAACCCGCACATGAAGGGCAAGGACCTGGAGATCACCAGGGCCGCCTGTGAGAAGTTCAAGCGCCTGCCGGTCACCGTGGTCAACTACCTGGAAGGCACCCGCTTCACCCCGGCCAAGCAGGCGCAGCAGCAGTCACCTTACCGCTACCTGCTAAAGCCCAAAGCCGGTGGCGTGGCCTTCGTACTCGCGACGTTGGGTGAACAGATCGACGCCGTGCTGGACGTCACGCTGGTCTATCCCGGCAAGCAGGTGCCGGGCTTCTGGGCCTTGCTCAGCGGCCAGGTGCCGAAGGTGATCATGGATATCCAGACCCTCGAACTGGACCCGGCGCTGTATCAGGGCGACTACGAGAACGACCCGGGTTTCCGCCAGCAGGTGCAGGACTGGGTATCGGACCTGTGGCTAGCCAAGGACAAACGCATCGAACGGTTGCGCAGCGAGAACCACGGCTAGCAGGAGCACAGGGCCGGAGACCGTTCGGATTTCCGAATACAGCCGCACAGGTTTAGTCGGAAGGGCGAACGGGCAAGCGTTTACGAGCATTCAGAGATGAAAATAAAACCATTAAAAATCAATTAGATAAATAAAAATCGAAACCCTCGAAAGTGCTGGCACACAACCTGCTCAAGTCACTGCAGGAATGCAGTAGACCTTCCATGAGCAAAGTGGCGTACCCGCCATCACAACAACAACATCGAGGACTCGATTCATGCGTACCTTCCACCGTGTACTGAGCGTGGCCATTGCCGCCGCCTTCCTTTCCACTCCGGTGATCGCCGAAGAACTGACCGGCACCCTGAAGAAGATCAAGGACAGCGGCACCATCACCCTGGGCCATCGTGACTCGTCCATTCCCTTCTCCTACTTCGGCGACAACTCGCGCCAGCCGATCGGTTACTCCCATGACCTGCAGTTGAAGGTAGTCGAGGCGATCAAGCAGGAACTGGGCTTGCCGGACCTCAAGGTGCGCTACAACCTGGTGACCTCGCAAACCCGTATCCCGCTGGTGCAGAACGGCACCGTCGATCTGGAGTGCGGCTCCACCACCAACAACATCGAACGTCAGCAGCAGGTCGATTTCTCGGTTGGCATCTTCGAAGTGGGCACCCGCCTGCTGGCCAAGAAGACCAGCGGCATCAACGATTTCGACGACCTCAAAGGCAAGAACGTGGTGACCACCGCTGGTACCACCTCCGAGCGCCTGATCAAGTCGATGAACGCCGAGAAGAAGATGGGCATGAACGTGATTTCCGCCAAGGATCACGGCGAGTCCTTCCTGATGCTCGAATCCAACCGCGCCGTCGCCTTCATGATGGACGACGCCCTGCTCGCGGGCGAAATGGCCAAGGCCAAGAAGCCGGATGACTGGGCCGTGGTCGGCACCCCGCAATCCTTCGAGATCTACGGCTGCATGGTGCGCAAGGGCGACGCTGGCTTCAAGCAAGTGGTCGACAAGGCCATCAGCGCCACCTTCGCCTCCGGCGAGATCAACGATATCTACAACAAGTGGTTCCAGCAGCCCGTCCCACCGAAGGGCCTGAATCTGAATTTCCCCATGAGCGACGAGCTGAAGAAGCTGATCGCCAATCCGACCGACAAATCTGCAGAACAGATCTGACGGTGATGCACCGCCACGCTCACAAGGCGTAACGGCGCGGGGACCCCGGGGAAGCCGACGGCTTCCCCAACCTAATTCCTGACGAAGCCGAGACCATCCGCTAAGGAAACTCTGAAAAAGCCCCACACCGTCACTCCCGCGAAGGCGGGAGTCCAGGTGCAGCGGGAGTCTGGATTCCCGCCTGCGCGGGAATGACGACTATTTCAGACCATCCCTAGACGGATACGGGGCACTGTTGCCCGCTTTCATGCTTCGTCATCGTAGCCGTACCCAGGATCTCGCGAGCTGAAGCCGCTTGACTCGCGTTGCTCAACCTTCGGGCCAGCCTGCGGCTGTTACTCCCGTTGGTCGTAGCAACGCAGCAGGGCCGACGCGCAGCAGATCCAGTCCTCACAAGAGGGAAACTGCAATGAATTACAACTGGGACTGGGGTATTTACTTCAAGTCCACCGGCATCGGCAGCGAAACCTACCTGGACTGGTTCATCACCGGCCTGGGCTGGACCATCGCCATCGCCCTGGCCGGCTGGATCATCGCCCTGGCGCTGGGCTCGCTGCTGGGCGTGATGCGGACCCTGCCGAACCGCTGGCTGTCCGGCCTGGCCACCGCCTACGTGGAAATCTTCCGCAACGTGCCGCTGCTGGTGCAGCTATTCCTCTGGTACTTCCTGGTGCCGGACCTGCTGCCCGAGCCGCTGGAGCTGTGGTTCAAGCAGGATCTCAACCCGGCTACCTCAGCCTACCTCTCGGTAGTGGTGTGCCTTGGCCTGTTCACCGCGGCGCGAGTCTGCGAACAGGTACGCACCGGCATTGAGGCGCTGCCCAAGGGCCAGACCGCCGCAGCCTACGCCATGGGTTTCCGCCTGCCGCAGATCTACACCAACGTGCTGCTGCCGCAGGCCTATCGCATCATCATTCCGCCGCTCACCAGCGAGTTCCTCAACATCTTCAAGAACTCCTCGGTGGCGTCGCTGATCGGCCTCATGGAACTGCTGGCGCAAACCAAGCAGACCGCCGAGTTCAGCGCCAACCTGTTCGAAGCCTTCACCCTGGCCACGCTGATCTACTTCACCTTGAACATGAGCCTGATGATGATCATGCGCATGATCGAGAAGAAGGTCGCCGTACCCGGCCTGATTTCCGTAGGGGGTAAATGATGGACTTCAGTCAGATCATCCCTGCTCTGCCGGGCCTGTGGGACGGCATGCTGGTCACCCTGCAACTGATGGTGCTCGGCGTGCTCGGCGGTGTGGTGCTGGGCACCCTGCTGGCGCTGATGCGCCTGTCGCACAGCAAGCTGCTGTCGAACATCGCCGCGACCTACGTCAACTACTTCCGCTCGATCCCGTTGCTGCTGGTGATCACCTGGTTCTATTTCGCGGTACCGTTCATCCTGCGCTGGATCACCGGCGAGGACACTCCGGTGGGTGCGTTCAGTTCGTGCCTGGTCGCCTTCGTGATGTTCGAGGCGGCCTACTTCTGCGAGATCGTCCGCGCCGGCATCCAGGCCATCCCCAAGGGCCAGATGGGCGCCGCCTCGGCCCTGGGCATGACCTACGGGCAAAGCATGCGCCTGATCATCCTACCGCAGGCGTTCCGCAAGATGACGCCGTTGCTGCTGCAGCAGAGCATCATCCTCTTTCAGGACACCTCGCTGGTCTACACCGTGGGCCTGATGGACTTCCTCAACGCCGCTCGTTCGCGTGGCGACATCATCGGCCAGCCCCATGAATTTTTGATCTTCGCCGGCCTGGTCTACTTCACCATCAGCTTCGCCGCCTCGCGCCTGGTCAAGCTCCTGCAAAAAAGGTTAGCCGTATGATTTCCATCCAGAACGTCAACAAGTGGTACGGGGACTTCCAGGTGCTGACCAATTGCAGCACCGAGGTGAAGAAAGGCGAAGTGGTCGTGGTGTGCGGGCCGTCCGGTTCGGGCAAGTCGACCCTGATCAAGTGCGTCAACGCGCTGGAGCCCTTTCAGCAGGGCGACATCAACGTCGACGGCACCTCGATTGCCGACAAGAAGACCAACCTGCCCAAACTGCGCTCGCGCGTCGGCATGGTGTTCCAGCACTTCGAGCTGTTCCCGCACCTGACCATCACCGAGAACCTGACCATCGCCCAGATCAAGGTGCTCGGCCGCAGCAAGGCCGAGGCCGAGAAGAAGGGCCTGGCCCTGCTCGACCGCGTCGGCCTGGCCGCTCATGCGCACAAGCACCCGGGCCAGCTCTCCGGTGGTCAACAGCAGCGCGTCGCCATTGCCCGTGCCCTGGCCATGGACCCGGTGGTGATGCTGTTCGATGAACCGACCTCGGCGCTCGACCCGGAGATGGTCAATGAAGTGCTCGACGTCATGGTGCAGCTGGCCCACGAAGGCATGACCATGATGTGCGTAACCCACGAGATGGGTTTCGCCCGCAAGGTCGCCGACCGGGTGATCTTCATGGACGCCGGGCAGATCGTCGAGGACTGCCCGAAGGAGGAGTTCTTCGGCGACATCAACGCCCGCTCCGAGCGCGCCCAGCAGTTCCTGGCGAAGATCCTCCAGCACTGAACGACATATGGCCCCGGATTGCATCCGGGCTTGGTAGGGTGCGCTGTGCGCACCACTGCCTCCGCACCACAAGCCGGTGCGCGCGGCGCACCCTACTTCGGGTATCTGGCCAGTCTGGGGAGGACTATGATGCAATGCCTGCCCGTCCCTCCTCGCGCCGACCTGACCGTGAAACCGCGCCTGCTCCGTCACCTGTCGCTGATTCTGCTGTTCCTGCTGCTGGTGCTCGGCTGCGGCTACGCCGGCTATCACATCAGCGATCGCGCCGGCATCCGTACGCTGGCCGAGAACGGTGAGCGCCAGCTGGAGCTCAACGCCCGCGCCGTCGAAAGTGAAATCACCAAATACACCTACCTGCCCAGCCTGCTGGAGCTGGAAGGCAACGTCTCGCGCCTGCTGCTGGCGCCCACGGCCTACCGCCGTCATCACGTCAACATGTACCTGCAGGGCCTCAACGAGCGCAGCGGCAGCCTGGCCATCTACGTGCTCGATCCGGACGGCCGGGTGATCGCCACCAGCAACTGGGACGAGGCCGACAGCTATCTGGGCGAAGATCTGTCGTTCCGCGCCTATTACCAAGACGCCATCGAGGGCCGTCCGGGCCGTTTCTACGGCATCGGCAGCACCACCGGCGAGCCCGGTTACTACCTGGCCCATGGCCTGCGCGAAGGCGATCGCATCATCGGCGTGGCGGTGGTCAAGGTGCGCCTCGACGCGCTCGAAGAGCGCTGGCAGCGTGCTCTGCTCGAAGCCTACGTCAGCGACGAAAACGGCATCATCATCCTCGCCAGCGATCCCATGGTGCGTTTGAAATCCGTGCGCCCGCTCGATGAAGCCACCAAAGAGCGCCTGGCGCGGAGCCTTCAGTATCACTGGGCGGCGCTGGAAGAACTGCAGCTGTTCAACCGCTCGCCAGTGGACGACGGCATCGAACAGGTCAGCTTCGCCACCGCCGGCGTACCTGCCAACTACCTGCTGCAGACCCGCCGCCTGGAAGACACGCCCTGGCACCTGACCCTGCTCAGCCCCCTGCAGGAACAGCGCAGCGCGGCCATGAGCCACGGCATGCTGGCGGCCGTGGCAGCAGCCCTGCTGGCCTTTCTGCTGATCGCCTGGAACGAGCGACGTAAGGTCATCGCCACCCGCCTGGCCGCACGCGAGGCGCTGCAAGCGGCCAACGACGAGCTGGAGCGCAAGATCACCGAGCGCACCGCCGACCTGCAGGCCAGCAATGAACGCCTGCAAGCCGAGGTGCGTGAGCGCCAGCAAGCCGAGACCACTTTGCGCCAAGCCCAGGACGAACTGGTCCAGGCCGGCAAGTTGGCGGTGATCGGGCAGATGTCCACCAGCATCGCCCACGAACTCAATCAGCCACTGGCGGCGCTGCGTACACTGTCCGGCAATGCCGTGCGCTTCCTCCAGCGCGGCGCCCTGGATGTCGCCAGCAGCAACCTGCAGAACATCGCCGAGCTGGTCGATCGCATGGGCAAGATCACCGGTAGCCTGCGCGCCTTCGCCCGTCGTGCCGGCGATAGCGGCGAGGCCTCGCTGAGCCAGGCGGTCGACGCCGCCGTCATGCTCCTGCATCCGCGCCTGCAACGCACCAGCATGACCATTCATCGCGACTATCTACACCCAGAGCAGGCTGACGTACGCCTGGCCATCGAACAGATTCGCCTGGAGCAGATTCTGGTCAACCTGATCAGCAACGCCCTCGACGCCATGCGCAACCAGGTCGACCGCCAGCTGTGGCTGAGCGGCACGGCGGATGCCGACGGCTACCAGCTGGAAGTGCGCGACAATGGCCCTGGCATCGCCCCGGAAACCCGCGCGCATCTGTTCGAGCCGTTCTTCACCACCAAACCCGGCGAACAGGGCCTGGGCCTGGGCCTGACCCTGTCCGCCAGCCTGGCCGCAGCAGCAGGCGGCAGCCTCACCGTACGCCACCCGGACGAGGGCGGCACCGCCTTCATCCTCAGCCTGCCCTACCCGCGGGAGCCCAAAGCATGAGCGACAGCCTCACCGTCCTGATCGTCGAGGACGATCCCCATGTGCTGCTCGGTTGCCAGCAGGCGCTGGCCCTGGAAGACATCGACAGCATTGGCGTAGGCAGCGCCGAGGAGGCCCTGCAACGGGTCGACGAGGACTTCGCCGGCATCGTCATCAGCGACATCCGCCTGCCCGGCATCGACGGCCTGGAACTGCTTACCCGCCTCAAGCAGCGCGACCCGAGCCTGCCGGTGGTGCTGATTACCGGCCACGGCGACATCGGTATGGCGGTCAATGCGATGCGTGACGGTGCCTACGACTTCATGGAGAAACCCTTCTCCCCCGAGCGCCTGGTCGACGTCGTGCGCCGCGCTCTGGAACAGCGCAGCCTGGCCCGCGAGGTCAGCGCCCTGCGCCGCCAACTGGCCGGACGCCAGGCACTGGAGCAGCGCATCATCGGCCGCTCGCCGGCCATGCAGCAGCTGCGCGAACTGATCGCCAACGTCGCCGACACCAACGCCAACGTGCTGATCGAGGGCGAGACCGGCACCGGCAAGGAACTGGTCGCGCGCTGCCTGCACGACTTCAGCCGGCGGCAGAGCAAGCAGTTCGTCGCACTGAATTGCGGCGGCCTGCCGGAGAGCCTGTTCGAAAGCGAGATTTTCGGCCACGAAGCCCACGCCTTCACCGGCGCCGGCAAACGGCGCATCGGCAAGATCGAACACGCCGACGGCGGCAGCCTGTTCCTCGACGAGATCGAGAGCATGCCGCTGGGACTGCAGATCAAACTGCTGCGCGTGCTGCAGGAACACAGCCTGGAACGCCTCGGCTCGAACCAGTCGATCAACGTCGACTGCCGGGTGATCGCCGCCACCAAATCCGACCTCGATGAGCTGGGCAGACGCGGTGAGTTTCGCAGCGACCTCTACTACCGGCTCAACGTGGTGACCCTGGAACTGCCGCCGCTACGCGAACGCCGCGAGGACATCGCTCTGCTGTTCGAGCACTTCCTGCAACTCGCCGCGCTGCGTTTCGACCGTGGCACACCGGAGCTGGACCGGCACACCCTGGCCGCGCTGACCGCACACGACTGGCCGGGCAACGTGCGCGAACTGCGCAACGTCGCCGAGCGCTTCGCCCTCGGTCTGCCGGTATTCAAGAAAAGCGGCCAGGCCGACAGCAACGCCCTGGGCTTCAACGAAGCCGTGGAGGCCTTCGAACGCAACCTGTTGGGCGCGGCACTGGAACGCCACGCCGGCAACCTCAGCCAGGCGGCGCAGGCACTGGGCCTGGCCAAGACCACGCTTTTCGACAAGGTGAAGAAGTACGGGCTGTAATCACCGCTGCCCCTGGCAGGAGCGGCTTCAGCCGCGAAATAAGGCAAGGCCGCAACGGCCTCATGACAAACAAAAAGGGAGCCCGAAGGCTCCCGAAAGAAGACGCCAACAACTGCACCTTTGCCGTGAAAGGGGGACTAAGCCCAGGTCACGCCGTCACGCTGCACTGAAGGTCTTGTGCGGGTCGATGACGAATTTCTTCGGCACGCCGGCATCGAATTCACCGTAGCCACGCGGCGCATCATCCAGGCTGATGACCTGCACACCGACCACTTCGGCGATGTTGATGCGGTTCCACATGATCGCCTGCATCAGCGCGCGGTTGTATTTCATCACCGGCGTCTGGCCGGTGTGGAAGCTGTGCGACTTGGCCCAGCCGAGGCCGAAGCGAATGCTCAAGGAGCCGATCTTCGCCGCCGCATCCACCGCGCCCGGATCTTCGGTCACGTACAGGCCGGGAATACCGATCTTGCCGGCTACGCGCACGACCCCCATCAGCGAGTTGAGCACCGTTGCCGGCGCCTCCTGCTGGGCACCGGCATGGCCGTGACCACGGGCTTCGAAGCCCACGGCGTCGACCGCGCAATCCACTTCCGGCTCACCCAGCAGATCAGCGATCTGCTCGTGCAACGGGGTGTCCTTGGACAAGTCGGCGATTTCGAACCCTTGAGCCTTGGCGTGAGCCAGGCGCGTTGGGTTGACGTCACCGACGATCACCACCGCAGCACCGAGCAGGCGCGCCGAGGCGGCAGCGGCCAGACCGACTGGACCCGCGCCAGCGATATACACCGTACTGCCAGGACCAACGCCTGCGGTGACCGCGCCGTGGTAGCCTGTGGGCAGGATGTCGGACAGGCAGGTCAGGTCGCGGATTTTCTCCATGGCCTTGTCGCGATCCGGCAGCTTGAGCAGGTTGAAGTCAGCGTAAGGCACCAGCACGTACTCGGCCTGGCCGCCGGTCCAGTCGCCCATGTCGACGTAGCCGTAGGCACCGCCGGCACGCGCCGGGTTGACCGTCAGGCACACGCCAGTGTGCTGTTCCTTGCAGGAGCGGCAGCGACCGCAGGCGACGTTGAAGGGGACCGACACCAGATCGCCGATCTGCAAACGTTCGACGTCGCGGCCCTTCTCGATCACCTCGCCGGTGATCTCGTGGCCCAGCACCAGGCCGACCTGCGCGGTGGTACGGCCACGCACCATGTGCTGGTCGGAGCCGCAGATATTGGTGGAAACGACTTTCAGGATGACCCCGTGCTCGATCTTCTTGCCGCGCGGGTCCTGCATTTTCGGGTAGTCGATCTTCTGTACTTCGACCTTGCCCGTACCGAGATAAACCACACCACGATTACCAGACATGCGTAACTCTCCTTTCTTGTTGTGGACACAAGACGCGACCGACTGGCCGCGCGGCCTTGCACTGGAGCTTGTTGCGTCTGTTGCCGGAAGCCGCCGGTAAAGCCTGGCAGGGCGATTTCCGTAGGGTGGGCCGAGCGGCGATCCGCTTTGGCCCACCAAGTTCTTCGTTGTGACTGGTGGGCTAAAGCCCACCCTACAAATGGCACCGTTACCGTAGGGTGGGCTTTAGCCCACCAATATTCGGTTCAGCAGTGCATTCAGGCGTTAAGCACCACCGTACGGTTGGCATTGAGGAACACGCGACGCTCGATGTGATAACCGACCGCGCGGGCCAGGGTCAGGCATTCGATGTCGCGGCCCTTGGCGATCAGGTCTTCGGGGTAGTGGGCGTGATCCACCGCCTCCACGCCCTGGGCGATGATCGGCCCCTCGTCGAGGTCGTTGTTGATGTAGTGCGCCGTGGCGCCAACCAGCTTGACGCCCTTCTGGTAGGCCTGGTGATAGGGTTTGGCGCCCTTGAAACCCGGCAGCAGCGAGTGGTGGATATTGATCGCCCAGCCGTCCAGCCGGCGGCAGAGCTCCGGCGACAGCACCTGCATGTAGCGGGCGAGCACCACCAGCTCCGCGCCGGTGTCCTCGATCACCTGCAGCACCTTGCGCTCCTGCGCCGGTTTGTCGGCCGGGTCGAGCGGAAAATGGTGGTAGGGAATGCCGTGCCAGCGCGCCAGCGGCTCCAGATCCGGGTGGTTGGACACCACCGCCACCACGTCCATGGCCAGTTGGCCGATACGCTGGCGATACAGCAGATCGTTCAGACAATGGTCAGCCTTGGACACCATCAGCACCACCTTGGCGCGGTAGCCCGGCGGGGTCAGCTCGACCTGCATGTCGAAGGGCGCCAGACGCTCGGCCACGCCGGCGCGGAAGGCGGCCTCGTCGAAGTCCTGCGGTTGGCGGAACTCGACGCGGATGAAGAAGCGCGAGGACAACCGATCATCGAAACTGTGGTGCTCGGTGACGTAGCAGCGCTGCTCGAAGAGAAAGCGGGTTACCGCATCCACGGTGCCGAGCACGCTCGGACAATGGGCGGTGAGAATCCAGGTGTCGGGGGTGCGGCTCATAACAAACTCCGATGATTTTCACCCCTCTCCCGCTTGCGGGAGAGGGGCCGGGGGAGAGGGCCGCCGGTACAACGCGATCCGCCCTTCCCCTCTCCCCAGAGGGGAGAGGAAGCCGTTCGATATCAGGCCTCGACCGCCAACCCATACTCGGCGCTGGCATCCTGCAGCCACAGCCAGAAGTAGTCGGAGAAGCTGCGGCGAATCACCAGCTCCCAGGTCTCTTCGCCGGTGTGGCGAATCACCAGCTGCGACTTGGCGAACACGGTGCCTACCGCCTTGCCGACCGGGAAGTTGCTCGGGTGCACGTCATAGCTGCTGGACTTCATCAGCAGCTCGCGCACCTTCGGCCCGGACAGCTCCAGCAGGGTCTGCCCGCCACTGACGTTGACCACCGAAAAGTGCTGACCATCCAGCGCCGTGCGCAGCTTGCGCTCGACCTCGAACTCGCTGCCGCCAGGCACGATGAGCAGCCATTCGTCCGGGCCCAGCCACTGCAGCGAGGTGTCGCCGTCGGCAACCAGCGTCAGCGCCACCGGCAGCTCCAGGCCCAGGGCCTTGTGCACACCGCCGGAGAAGCCAGCGTCCTTGGCATCCCCACGAATGACCAGGTGCCCGCGCAGTTTCTTCTCGCGCAGGGTGATGCCGGCGTTCTTGCGGCCCTTGCCAACCAGCTCATGCAGGCCGGCGTGATGCAGCGGCGACTGCCCGGCGATGTCGGCGGGACGTTGTTGGTAGACGTTGACGTTAGACATTCTGGCGATCCCCTTTCGGGTCATAGAACACGGAGCTGCAGATTTCGGCTTCGATCAGGCTGCCATCGGCCAGCGGCGCGAACACACGCTCGCCCATGCGCTTGAGGCCGCCCTTGACCACCGCCATGGCGAAGCTGTAACCCATCGCCGCGCTCATGTAGCTGGAGGTGACGTGACCGACCATCTGCATCGGGATGGACTGTTTCGGGTCGAACACCAGTTGCGCGCCTTCCGGCAGCACCTGGTTCGGGTTGACCGGTTTCAACCCCACAAGCTGTTTGCGGTCTTCGCGCAGGCAGTCGTCGCGGTTCATGCCGCGCTTGCCAATCCAGGAGAACGGCTTGGTGCGACCAACGCACCAGCCCATGTTGAGATCGTCCGGGGTCACCGAGGCATCGGTGTCCTGGCCAACGATGATGAAGCCCTTCTCGGCCCGCAGCACGTGCATGGTCTCGGTGCCGTAAGGTGTCAGGTCGAACTCCTTGCCGGCTTCGATGATCTGTTCCCACACGCCCAGGGCGTAGTCGGCCTGCACGTTCACTTCGTAGCTCAGCTCGCCGGTGAAGGAGATGCGGAACACCCGCGCCGGCACGCCGCCGACCAGGCCTTCCTTCCAGCTCATGAAGGGGAAGGCGTCCTTGTCCAGGTCGATGTCGGTGACCTTGGCCAGCAGCTTGCGGCTGTTGGGGCCGGACAGGGTCATGGTCGCCCAGTGGTCGGTGACCGAGGTGAAGTACACCTTCAGCTCCGGCCATTCGGTCTGGTGGTAGATCTCCAGCCACTCCATCACGCGGGCAGCGCCGCCAGTGGTGGTGGTCATGACGAAATGGTTGTCGGCCAGACAGGCGGTGACGCCGTCGTCGAAGACCATGCCGTCTTCCTTGCACATCAGGCCGTAGCGCGCCTTGCCCACGTCCAGCTTGGTCCAGGCGTTGGTGTAGACGCGGTTGAGGAACTCGCGGGCATCCGGGCCCTGGATGTCGATCTTGCCCAGGGTCGAGGCATCGAGAATACCCACGCTGTTGCGCACGGCCAGGCACTCACGGGCCACGGCGGCATGCAGGTCCTCGCCATTTTTCGGGAAGTACCAGGGGCGCTTCCACTGGCCAACGTCCTCGAACTCGGCGCCGTTCTTCAGGTGCCAGGCCTGCATCGCGGTGTAGCGCTTGGCATCGAACAGCTCACCACAGTGGCGACCGGCCACGGCGCCGAAAGTCACCGGCGTGTAGTTCGGACGGAACATGGTGGTGCCCATCTGCACGATGCTGATGCCCATCGAACGCGCGGCGATAGCCAGGCCGTTGATGTTGCCCAGCTTGCCCTGGTCGGTGCCGAAACCCAGTGCGGTGTAGCGTTTGACGTGCTCGACCGACTCGAAACCTTCGCGGGTGGCCAGCTCGATGCCGGCGGCGGTGACGTCGTTCTGCAGGTCGACGAACTGCTTGGGCGCCCGTGCCGTGGGTTTGTCGTGCGGCACCTGGAACAGCGCCAGCATCGGCTCTTCCTGACGTGCCTCGGCCTGCGGCAGGCTGCCACTGACGGCCTTGTAGCCAGCTTCGGCAGCCGCCTTGGCGCCGGCCTCGAAACCGTTGGCGAGCACGTCGCCGAGGGCGAACACGCCGTTCACCGCGCCGGCATCGATGCGCTGCTGGATACCGTTGCCCGGCCCCGGCACGAAACCGAGGATGTCTTCACGCCACTCCGGGCGACCGCCCAGGTGAGAGGCCAGGTGCACCACCGGGCTGTAGCCGCCGGAGCTGACGATCAGGTCGCAGTCCAGCACTTCACCGGGGCTGGTGACTTTGTGGGCCTTGACGTCGATGGCGCAGATACGCGCGCCGGTGACGCGCTTGCTACCGCGCGCCTCGACCACCGCGCTGCCGGTGAGGATGCGCACGCCACGTGCACGTGCTTCCTCGACCCAGGCGCCACGCGGATTGCTGCGTGCATCGGCCACCGCCACCACCTTGCGACCGGCATCGAGCCAGTCGAGCAGCACGCGGTAGGCATAATCGTTGTTGGTCGACAGCACCAGTTCCTGCCCCGGTGCCACGCCATAACGGCGGACGTAGGTCGACACGGCGCCAGCCAGCATGTTGCCGGGCACATCGTTGTTGGCGTACACCAGCGGCCGCTCATGGGCACCGCTGGCCAATACCACGCGCTTGGCGCGGACGCGGTGCATACGCTGGCGAGCCTGCCCCATCGGAGCGACTTCACCGAGGTGATCGGTCAGGCGCTGATGGATGGTGAGAAAGTTGTGGTCGTGGTAACCGTTGACCGTGGCGCGTGGCAGCAGGGTGACTTCCGGCAGCGTCTTCAGCTCGGCGATGGCCTGCGCCACCCAGTCGGCGGCTGGCTTGCCGTCGAGGGTCTCACGGGTGTCGAGCAGACTGCCGCCGAACTCTTCCTGTTCATCGGCGAGGATTACCCGCGCACCGCTACGGCCGGCAGCCAGCGCGGCGGCGAGACCGGCAGGGCCGGCGCCGACGATCAGCACATCGCAGTGCTGGTTCATCTGGTCATAGATATCCGGGTCGACCTCGGTGGGCGAACGGCCCAAGCCTGCGGCCTTGCGGATGTACTTCTCGTAGGTCATCCACAGGTTCTGCGGATACATGAAGGTCTTGTAGTAGAAACCGGGCGGCATCATGCCGCCGCCGACCTTGCCGAGAATGCCCATCAGGTCGGTGTTGACGCTCGGCCAGCCGTTGGTGCTGCTGGCCACCAGGCCGCTGTACAGCGCCTGCTGGGTGGCGCGCACGTTGGGAATCTGCGCCGCCTCGCTGGAGCCGATCTGCAACACGGCGTTGGGCTCTTCGGCGCCAGCCGCGACGATGCCACGTGGACGCGAATACTTGAAGCTGCGGCCGACGATGTCGACGCCGTTGGCCAGCAGCGCGGCGGCCAGGCTGTCGCCGGCGAAGCCCTGATAGGTCTGGCCATTGAAGGTGAAGCTCAGCGCCTGGCTGCGGTCGATACGACCACCCTTGGCAAGACGATTGACCTGGCTCATGCCGTTACTCCTTCTGCCACGGCTTGCTTGTCGGTGGCCGCGGCCGCGGTGACCGAAGGCTTCTCACCGACCTTGTAGGTCTCGAGGATCTCGTAGGTCACGGTGTGGCGGGTGACGTTGAAATACTTGCGGCAACCGGCCGCGTGCACCCACAGCTCATGGTGAATGCCGCGCGGGTTGTCGCGGAAGAACATGTACTCGCCCCACTCCGCATCACTGCAGGCATCGGGATCGAGCGGGCGCGCGATGTGCGCCTGGCCCTTGGCGTGGAATTCCTCTTCGGAGCGCAGTTCGCCACAGTAGGGGCAGAAGATGTGCAGCATGTTGGCCTCCTGAAACACTCCCCGTTCGCAGATGCCAACGGGGTTTATCTTGTCTCCCCTCTCCCACTTGTGGGAGAGGGGTCGGGGGAGAGGGCTACGGCGCTGGCCGAACTACCCTCTCCCGCCCTTCGGGCACCCTCTCCCGCAAGCGGGAGAGGGTCATCAGCTTTGCGCTACGCGCGCTTTTAGTGAGCCACGGCAGCGGCGCCGTGCTCGTCGATCAGTGCGCCGGTGTGGAAACGGTCAATGGAGAACGGCTTGGCCAGCGGGTGCATCTCACCCTTGGCCAGGCTGGCCGCGAAGACGTGGCCCGAACCCGGCGTGGCCTTGAAGCCACCGGTGCCCCAACCGCAGTTGAAGAACAGGTTGTCCACCGGAGTCTTGGAGATGATCGGGCAGGCGTCCGGGCTGGTATCGACGATGCCGCCCCACTGGCGGTTCATGCGCACCCGCGAGAGCACCGGGAACATCTCGACGATGGCCTGCAGGGTGTGCTCGATGGTGCCGTAGGAGCCGCGCTGGCCGTAGCCGTTGTAGCCGTCGATGCCGGCACCGATGACCAGGTCGCCCTTATCCGACTGGCTGATGTAGCCATGCACGGCGTTGGACATGATCACGCTGTCGATGATCGGTTTGATCGGCTCGGACACCAGCGCCTGCAGCGGGTGCGATTCCAGTGGCAGGCGGAAGCCGGCGAGCCCCGCCATGTGCCCGGAATTACCGGCAGTGACCACGCCGACGCGCTTGGCGCCGATGAAACCCTTGTTGGTCTCCACGCCGATCACCGCACCGTTCTGCTTGCGGAAACCGATCACCTCGGTGTTCTGGATCAGATCGACGCCCAGGGCATCGGCGGCACGTGCGTAGCCCCAGGCCACGGCGTCGTGACGGGCAACGCCACCGCGACGCTGTACGGTGGAACCCATCACCGGGTAACGGGTGTTCTTGCTGCAGTCGAGGTAGGGAATCTCCGCCTCGACCTGCTTGGCATCGAGCAGTTCGCCATCAACGCCGTTGAGGCGGTTGGCGCTGACGCGGCGCTCGGCGTCGCGCATGTCCTGCAGGGTGTGGCAGAGGTTGTAGACGCCACGTTGGGAGAACATGACGTTGTAGTTGATGTCCTGCGACAGCCCTTCCCACAACTTCATCGCGTGTTCGTAGAGCTGCGCGGACTCGTCCCACAGGTAGTTGGAACGCACGATAGTGGTATTGCGCGCTGTGTTGCCGCCGCCGAGCCAGCCCTTCTCCACCACGGCGACGTTCTTCACGCCGAACTCCTTGGCCAGGTAATAGGCGGTGGCCAGGCCGTGGCCGCCACCGCCGACGATGATCACGTCGTACACCGGCTTGGGCGTCGGGTTACGCCACATGCGCTGCCAGTTCTCATGGTGGCTGAACGAGTGCTTGAACAGGCCGAAGCCGGAATAACGTTGCATGGGCATGCTCCAGGGTTCTACTCCCCTCTCAGCGTTACGCGAGAGGGGCCGAGAGAAAGGGTTGGCTTAGCGATACACCGGGTAGTCCGCGCACAGCCCGGCGACCAGCTTGGCCACCTGCGCCTCGACATCGGCATCGCCGAGGTGATCGAGGATGTCGCAGATCCAGCCGGCCAGCGCCTGGCACTGGGCGACCTTGAAGCCACGGGTGGTGACGGCCGGCGTACCGATGCGGATGCCCGAGGTCACGAACGGCGACTGCGGGTCGTTGGGTACGGCGTTCTTGTTCACGGTGATGCCGGCACGGCCGAGGGCGGCGTCAGCCTCCTTGCCGGTCAGCCCTTGCTTGATCAGGCTGAGCAGGAACAGGTGGTTGTCGGTGCCACCGGAGACCACCTCGTAGCCGCGCTCGATAAAGACCTTGGCCATGGCCTGGGCGTTATCGATCACCTGCTGCTGGTAGGCCTTGAACTCCGGCTCCATGGCTTCCTTGAAGCACACGGCCTTGGCGGCGATGACGTGCATCAGCGGCCCGCCCTGGGCACCGGGGAAGACGGCGGAATTGAGCTTCTTCTCGATCTCTTCGTTGGCCTTGGCCAGGATCAGGCCGCCACGCGGGCCACGCAGAGTCTTGTGGGTGGTGGTAGTGACCACATCGGCGAAGGGAATCGGGTTCGGATACAGCCCCGCCGCGACCAAACCGGCGACGTGGGCCATGTCGACGAACAGCAGCGCACCGACCTTGTCGGCGATGGCGCGAAAGCGCGGGAAATCCAGGGTCTTGGAGTAGGCGGAGAAGCCGGCGACGATGATCTTCGGCTTGTGCTCGACGGCCAGGCGCTCGACTTCGTCGTAATCGATCAGCCCGGTGGCGGTGTCCAGGCCGTACTGCACGGCGTTGTAGAGTTTGCCCGAGGACGACACCTTGGCGCCGTGAGTCAGGTGGCCGCCGTGGGCCAGGCTCATGCCGAGGATAGTGTCGCCGGCATTGAGCAACGCCAGGTACACGGCGCTGTTGGCCGACGAGCCGGAGTGCGGCTGAACGTTGGCGTAATCGGCGCCGAACAGGGCCTTGGCGCGGTCGATGGCGAGTTGCTCGACCTTGTCGACGTACTCGCAGCCACCGTAATAACGCTTGCCCGGATAACCTTCGGCGTACTTGTTGGTCAGGCCGCTGCCCTGCGCTTCCATCACCCGCTGGCTGCAGTAGTTCTCCGAGGCGATCAGCTCGATGTGCTCTTCCTGACGGCGTTCTTCCTGATCGATCGCCGCGAGCAACTCGTCGTCGTAACCCTGAATCTGATCCTGCTTGCTGAACATCTCGACTCTCCTGCAGCGCCTGTGGGCGGCGGTCTTGGACGGGCGGGCCGGCAAGGCCCTGTGCAGCGATGGTAGGGCCGCCCCTGCCCACTCAAATGCCTGCCAACGCCGTGAGAGCATTCGTTTGCGACATGGTCTTGTCGCAATCAGGCGCGTCGAGATCAGTTCGCGGTTTTGCGCACAAATAACGGGGATCAAGCTGTGGATAAACCGTGCACAGTGCTCCTCGCCCCAGCGCCTGCAGGCACTCCAGGGAAAAGATCATTTCCTGATCGATATCAAGCAGTTAATAACGCAGACCATGCACAGAAGCCGTGGACTAGCCTGTGGAAAAGCTGTCAACAGATGGCCAGGGGCTTGGCCAGCCGTGGCCTCGGCAGCGCTGTTCGATATCCATACACCCACGCAGACGCCCTGGCTTATCCACCAGCGACATGAGCGAAAGGCGAGGATCGGTTGGGGATATGCACAGAAGATGTGGATGACACTGTGCATAGGCTGTTCGACATGGGCCAGCAGCCAGGGCTGCCGCGGCCTGCCGGGATGCGGCTAAAAATCGAACAGGGTCAAAGATATAGAGCAGGCTTGTGCACAAATACTGTGGGCGGCGCTGTGCATGGCCTGTGGAAACATGGCGCTGGGCCAGAGCCCATGGGGCTCCGGCGCCAGCGCCTGCTATTTGCTCAACGACACCTTAAGGCTTGAGCTTGCCAGCACAGCTGCTGGAGGCATTCACCAGACGCTGCTGCATGGCAGGGTCAGGCGGGGATTGGCGGCTGATTTCCTGCAACTCGGCTTCGCTGAATTCCTTGCTGACGTTGGTCGCAGCGCAGTCGCAATAAGCACGCAGTTGTGGCTCCTCGTAGCCTGCCGGTGCGCCAGCAATGCACTGCTGAACGAATTCGGTCTTGGCATTATCCGACCACTCGGCGGCGGAAACGGGCAGCGCCACGGCCAGCGGCAGGGCAAGGGCGAGCAGGTGACGATAAGTCATGGGAAACTCCTTCTCTTGATTGCGGAGAGCGGATCGACTGCCGCCCTCTGGTAAGTGTGAACGCCAGAGCAAGCTTCAAGTTCCATCTGCTAGCCGAACGAGTGGCCACGAACCGACTCGACAGTACGCTTCAGCGCAACAACTCGTCGCGGCGACGGACGCCTGACAGATAGCCGCAGGGTTAAAGTAGAGGCTTTCCCGGCAGACCCGCCGGCAGGTTTTTCAGAAGGAACGCGCCAATGCCCGACAATGCCCAGCAATTCGCCAGCGACAACTACTCCGGCATCTGTCCCGAAGCCTGGGCCGCCATGGCCGAGGCCAACCAGGGCCACCAGCGCGCCTATGGCGATGACGAATGGACGGCGCGCGCTGCCGATCACTTCCGCCGCCTGTTCGAGACCGACTGCGAGGTGTTCTTCGCCTTCAACGGCACCGCCGCCAACTCCCTGGCCCTGGCCTCGCTGTGCCAGAGTTACCACAGCGTGATCTGCTCGGAGACCGCCCACGTCGAAACCGACGAGTGCGGCGCGCCGGAGTTCTTCTCCAACGGCTCCAAGCTGCTGCTGGCCAATACCGATAATGGCAAGCTGACGCCGCAGGCGATCCGCGAGATCGCCCTCAAGCGTCAGGATATTCACTACCCGAAACCGCGTGTGGTCACCCTCACCCAGGCCACCGAAGTCGGCACTGTCTATCGCCCGGAAGAAGTCCGCGCCATCAGCCAGGTCTGCGAGGAGCTGGGCCTGCACCTGCACATGGATGGCGCGCGCTTCTCCAACGCCTGCGCCTTCCTAGGCTGCAGCCCGGCCGAGCTGACCTGGAAGGCCGGCGTCGATGTGCTGTGCTTCGGTGGCACCAAGAACGGCATGGCCGTCGGCGAGGCCATCATCTTCTTCAACAAGGCGCTGGCCGAAGACTTCGACTACCGCTGCAAGCAGGCCGGCCAGTTGGCCTCGAAGATGCGCTACCTGTCCGCACCCTGGGTCGGCATCCTGCAGGACGATGCCTGGCTGAAGTACGCCAACCACGCCAACCGCTGCGCGCAGCTGCTGGCCACCCTGGTCGAGGACGTACCCGGCGTCAGCCTGATGTTCCCGGTGGAAGCCAACGGCGTGTTCCTGCAACTGTCGGAGCCGGCCATCGCTGCCCTCACCGCACGCGGCTGGCGCTTCTACACCTTCATCGGCGCTGGTGGCGCGCGCTTCATGTGCAGCTGGGATACCGACGAAGCCCGTGTGCGTCAGTTGGCTGCGGATATCCGTGAAGTGATGAGCGCCTGAACGACGCCATGACGTACCTGTGGGAGGGGCTTTAGCCGCGACCGTAACCCGGATGCAATCCGGGCTAGGGCCCCGTAGGGTGCACTGCGCGCATCAACACTCCCAGAGTCAAAGAGGCGATCAATAGTCGATCGCCACATCTCCTTTCGGCACGCTGCAGCACGACAGGATGTAGCCCTCGGCCACATCCTCGTCGGTGATGCCGCCGTTGTGCTCCATCTCAACGTCCCCGGCGGTCTTCATCACCTTGCAGGTGCCGCAGATACCCATGCCACAGGCCTTGGGAATATGCAGGCCGAGCTTGGCCGCAGCGGCGTGCACGGTTTCGCCGGGCGCCACACGGATGCTCTTGCCGGTGCTGGTGAATTCCACCTGATTGAGTTCGGCAACCGGCACTTCCGGCGCATCTGCGGCTTCGGCAGCCAGCTCCTTGACCTCGGCGCGAATCTCCGGCGGCGTCGGGCCGAAGGCTTCTTCGTGATAGCGACTCATCTCGTAGCCAGACGCCTCGAGCAGGCGCTTGACCGCACTCATGTAGGGCGTCGGCCCGCAGCAGAAGATCTCGCGCTCGAGATAATCCGGGGCGATCAGCTCCAGCATCGTCTTGTTCAGGTAGCCGCGATAGCCGGCCCAGGCTTCGCCCAGCCCGTGTTTCTCGCAGATCACGTGCAGGCTGAAGTTGTTGATGCGCGCCGCCATGTGCTCCAGCTCACGCTGGTAGATGATGTCCTTCGGCGAGCGAGCGCTGTGCACGAAGACCATGTCGACATTGGCGTTGGTGTCGTAGAACCAGCGCGCCATCGACATCACCGGGGTGATACCGACGCCACCGGACAGATACAGCACTTTCTCGGAAGGGAAATCGATGGCATTGAACAGCCCGACCGGCCCATGCACTGGCACCTCGTCGCCTTCCTTGAGGTTGTCGTGCAGCCAGTTCGACACCTTGCCGCCCGGCACCCGCTTGATGGTAATGGAGAAGCTGTAAGGCACCGAAGGCGAGCTGGAGATGGTGTAGGAACGCATGATCGGCTGGCCGTCGATCTCCAGCTCCAGGGTGACGAACTGCCCCGGCTTGAAGAAGAACAGTACCGGCTGATCGGCCATGAAGCAGAAGGTGCGCACATCCCAGGTTTCCTGGATCACCTTGACGCAACGTACCAGATGGCGGCCGTTGGTCCAGGTTTGCGTCGTAACCGGATTGAGGAAGGCGTTGGCGGTCATGAACGGCTCTCCACGCGGCCGGATATCGGCCCATATGCGGCGAATTGTGCGAAAGGCCGCCGGCTGTCATTTATCTACCTGCGACATCCGCATGCTTATCGCGACCTGCCCGATAGCACGGGGCCTGGCGCGTCGGAAACAAATCTGGCCATGTCGCCCATGGATAAGGTTTCACCTTGTGCCGGCTCCACACTCCGCTCACCAAGCATGCACGCCCATTGCAGGCAGCAGCGATTGATCGAGACCTTGCGGCATATACCGTATCAGCCACTATTTCCGGCAGGCGCGAGGCGCCCGCCAATGAGGAGCCACCATGGACTGCACCCAAAATCTGAGCCTGGGCGACCCGCTGGAACCCGCGCGTAAGGCCACTGCGCAGATGCTGCATGATCGCGACCGTACATTCTCCCTGCCGCAGCCGTTCTACAGCGACGAGCGCCTGTTTCAGGTCGACATGCAGGAGATCTTCCACAAGGAATGGCTGATCGCCGGCATGACCTGCGAGATTCCGGCCAAAGGCAACTTCCTCACCCTGCAGATCGGCGACAACCCGATCCTGGTCATTCGCGGCGCTGAAGGCCAGATCCACGCCTTTCACAACGTCTGCCGCCATCGCGGCTCGCGCCTGTGCGTGAGCGACAAGGGCAAGGTGGCCAAGCTGGTCTGCCCCTACCACCAGTGGACCTACGAACTGGACGGCCGCCTGCTGTTCGCCGGCACTGAAATGGGCGCTGACTTCGACCTCAAGGACTACAGCCTGAAGCCGGTGCAGTGCAAAACCGCCGGCGGCTACATCTTCATCTCCCTGGCGGAAAACCCGCCGGCCATCGACGAGTTCCTCGCCACCCTGGCGCACTACATGGAACCGTACGACATGGAGAACACCAAGGTGGCCGTGCAGACCACCCTGATGGAAAAGGCCAACTGGAAGCTGGTGATCGAGAACAACCGCGAGTGCTACCACTGCAACGGTTCGCACCCGGAACTGCTCAACACCCTGCTGGAATGGGATGACGTCACCGATCCACGCGCCAGCCAGGCGTTCAAGGATCAGGTCGCCGAGTGCACCACCCGCTGGGACAAGGACAAGATCCCCTACGCTCACGCCAGCTTCGGCCTGCGCAACCGCATCGTGCGCATGCCCCTGCTCAAGGGCACCGTATCCATGACCATGGACGGCAAGCAGGGCTGCAAGAAACTCATGGGCCGCATAACCGACCCTGACCTGGGCTCCATGCGCATCCTGCACCTGCCGCACTCGTGGAACCACTGCATGGGCGACCACCTGATCGTCTTCACCGTGTGGCCGATCAGCGCGCAGCAAACCATGGTCACTACCAAGTGGCTGGTCCACAAGGACGCCGTCGAAGGCGTCGACTACGACGTCGCCCGCCTGCGCCAGGTATGGGACGCCACCAACGACCAGGACCGCCGCCTGGCCGAGGAAAATCAGCGCGGCATCAACTCCACCGCCTACCAGCCAGGCCCGTACTCGAAGACCTACGAGTTCGGCGTGATCAACTTCCTCGACTGGTACAGCGAGCGCCTGCTCAACAACCTCGGCGACACCCCAGCGCAATCGCTGCGCCAGGTGGCAGGCGAGTGATGACGCTGAGCCTGCTGGTGGTGATCGGGCTGGCAGCTTATGGGTTGCTGGCCTGTCGGCCGCAGCGTGACTGAAGCCGCTCCTACCGAGCTAACAGCATCCACAACAAAAAGCCCCGCCAGATCGTTCTGGCGGGGCTTTTCATTTACAGCCGAGGCTAGTCGCTAAGCGTCAGGCCTTGTTGGCTTTCTTGGCAGCGCGGGTGCGCTCGCCTTCGTCGAGGATCTTCTTACGCAGACGGATCGACTTCGGCGTCACTTCGCACAGCTCGTCATCCTGGATGAATTCCAGAGCCTGCTCCAGGGTGAAGCGAACCGGCGGCACCAGGGCGATGGTTTCGTCCTTGCCCGAAGCACGCATGTTGTCGAGCTTCTTGCCTTTGGTGGGGTTCACGCCCAGGTCGTTGTCGCGGCTGTTCAGGCCGACGATCTGACCGTTGTAGATTTCCTGGCCGTGCTCGACGAACAGCTTGCCGCGCGCCTGCAGGGTTTCCAGGGAGTAGGTCAGCGCCTTGCCGGTATCGATCGAGACCAGTACGCCGTTCTGACGGCCAGACATGCTGCCCGGCTTGACGGTGTCGTAACGATCGAAGATCGAGGTCAGGATGCCGGCGCCGTTGGTCAGGGTCAGGAACTGGTTACGGAAACCGATCAGGCCGCGAGCCGGGATGTTGTATTCCAGGCGCACGCGACCTTTGCCGTCCGGCGACATGTTGGTCAGGTCGCCCTTACGCAGGCCCATTTCTTCCATGACCTTGCCCTGGGACTCCTCAGGGATGTCGATGGTGACGTTCTCGAACGGCTCCTGCTTGACGCCGTTGACTTCGCGGATGATCACTTCCGGACGGCCAACGCCCATTTCGAAGCCTTCGCGACGCATGGTTTCGATCAGTACCGAGAGGTGCAGCTCACCACGGCCGGAGACCTTGAATTTGTCGGCGCTGTCGCCTTCTTCAACGCGCAGGGCCACGTTGTACAGCAGCTCCTTGTCCAGACGCTCCTTGATGTTGCGGCTGGTGACGAACTTGCCTTCTTTACCGCAGAACGGCGAGTCGTTGACCTGGAAGGTCATCGAGACGGTCGGCTCGTCAACGGTCAGCGGCTTCATCGCTTCGACGTGGTTGATGTCGCACAGGGTGTCGGAGATGAACAGCTGATCCATACCGCTGACGCAGACGATGTCACCAGCGGTGGCTTCTTCGACGTCTACGCGGTGCAGGCCGTGGTGGCCCATCAGCTTGAGGACGCGGCCGTTACGCTTCTTGCCGTCGACATCGATGGCAATGACCGGGGTGTTCGGCTTGACCTTGCCACGGGCAATACGGCCAACGCCGATGATGCCGAGGAAGCTGTTGTAGTCCAGTGCGGAGATCTGCATCTGGAACGGGCCGTCTAGGTCGACGTTCGGGGCCGGTACGTGGTCGACAATGGCCTGGTACAGCGGGGTCAGGTCTTCGGCCATGTTCTCATGGTCGAGACCGGCGATGCCGTTCAGGGCGCTGGCGTAGACGACCTGGAAGTCCAGTTGCTCGTCGGTGGCGCCGAGGTTGTCGAACAGGTCGAAGATCTGATCCATGACCCAGTCAGGACGCGCGCCCGGACGGTCGATCTTGTTGATCACGACGATCGGTTTGAGGCCGGCTTCGAAGGCCTTCTTGGTCACGAAGCGGGTTTGCGGCATCGGGCCGTCCTGGGCGTCAACCACCAGCAGTACGGAGTCGACCATGGACATTACGCGCTCAACTTCGCCACCGAAGTCGGCGTGGCCGGGGGTGTCGACGATGTTGATGCGGTAGTCGTTCCACTTGATGGCGGTGTTCTTCGCCAGAATGGTGATGCCGCGCTCTTTTTCCTGGTCGTTGCTGTCCATCACGCGCTCGTCGTTGAGCTCGTTACGTTCCAGGGTGCCGGACTGACGCAGCAGGGCGTCGACGAGGGTGGTTTTGCCATGGTCGACGTGGGCGATGATGGCGATGTTGCGTAGATTTTCGATCACTGTGTGTATCTCGATCAGAGGATTCGGTGTGTCGCCCAGCCTGGACGACGAATATGAAGAAACTGGGATCAGCGAGCTGATCGGGGTACCTCTAAAAACGTAGGCGAGGCAGTCAGTGCAAGGCAGAAACAAGCGAAAAACGGTCGGAGTCGCGCTCGACTTTACGAGCTATGTGAGCATTTTGAGCTTGTTTTTAACGCAGCAATGACAACGCAGGTAGTTTTTAGAGGTGCCCCGGGTCGGGAGGGCGATGGCGGATACTGCCGCCATTCAACCCCGGCGTTCTATGCCGGACGATAAACGCGCACATTGGCATGTCCCTCGCTCAGCAGATGGTGGGCGTGCAGGCGGCTCATGACGCCCTTGTCGCAATACAGCAGGTACTGGCGGTTCTCATCCAGTTCCTTGAATTTGTTGTTCAACGCATAGAACGGTAGCGCCTGCACCTCGATGCCCGGCACGTCCAACGGCTCGTCTTCGGCAGCGTCAGGGTGACGGATGTCGATGACGATCTGGCCAGCCAGCGCTTCACCTACTTCCTCGACCTGCACGTCCTTGCCCAACTCGTCGATCACGCGGTCGATGGGCAGTTGGGTGGCGCGCTCCAGAGCGCGCTCGAGGATGGCCATGTCGAACTGGGCCTCCTCCCTCTCCACGCGATAGCCACGGGCCTTGGTGGTCGGGTTGACCGAGATCACGCCGCAGTACTCGGGCATGTTCTTGGCGAACTCGGCGGTACCGATCTGCGTGGCGGTGTCGATGATGTCCTGCTTGTGGCTGGCAATCAGCGGGCGCATGACCAGCATGTCGGTCGCCGAATCGATCACCGCCAGATTGGTCAGAGTCTGGCTCGACACCTGGCTGATCGCCTCGCCGGTGACCAACGCTTCGATCTGCAGTTTTTCGGCAACACGGGTGGCGGCGCGCAGCATCATGCGTTTGAGGATCACACCCATCTGGCTGTTGTCGACCTTACCGAGAATCTCGCCGACCACTTCCTCGAACGGCACGCTGACGAACAGCACGCGCTGCGAGCGGCCGAACTTCTGCCATATATAGTGCGCCACTTCCATCACGCCCAATTCGTGGGCACGACCACCGAGATTGAAGAAGCAGAAGTGGCTGACCAGGCCGCGACGCATCATCTGGTAAGCCGCCACGGTGGAGTCGAAGCCGCCGCTCATCAGCACCAGGGTCTGCTCCAGCGAGCCCAGCGGGTAACCGCCGAGGCCTTCATGACGGTTGTGCACCACGAACAGGCGCTGGTCGCGAATCTCCATGCGCACTTCGACGTCCGGCTTCTTCAGGTCGATGCCGGCAGCGCCGCACTCCAGACGCAGGCGCGAACCGACATGACGCTCGACGTCGATGGAGGAGAACCCGTGCTTGCCACCGCGCTTGCAGCGCACGGCGAAAATCTTGCCCGGCAGTTGCTCGGCGTAATGACGCTTGCAGTGTTCGGTGATGTCGTCCAGATCGCCCAGCGGGTATTCATTGATCTCGAGGAACAGACCGATACCCGGCGTGTTGCGCAGGCGTTCAGTCATCTCGGCAAGCAGCTTGGGATCGTCCAGATCGGTTTCGACCTCGAGGTTGTCCCAGACACCGGTCACCCGCAGTTCGGGGTCAAGATCGCGCAGCACGGAGCGAATGTTCTTCCCCAACTGGCGGATGAACTGCTTGCGCACCGGGCGGCTCTTGATGGTGATTTCCGGGAAAACTTTGACGATGAGCTTCATGAATAGAGCGCCCGCTTGGGGGACGAAAAAACAGGGGCGCGGATTATAGCGGAAATTGTTCAAGCTTTGACCAAAAATACTGCACCACCCATATGACGCACCAAAATGGATCTTTTGCGAAATTAAAGGCCCTTAAATGGTGCAAATATTTCTGGTGAATTGCCGCGCAGACGCCGCAGCACCTGAGTTTCGTGGCTTCTGCCCAATAAAGGGCACTGGCATGCAATTTGCTCCCTTGTGAGGCAGGTCGCCCTGGAGGACTATCCCGCCGGGCTTCACCGCATCTTCAAGGCTTATCGATAAGAGCCTTTTCCACCTGGAGGACAACATGTCTAAGGCTGTTCAACTGATCAAAGAACACGACGTGAAGTGGGTAGACCTGCGCTTCACCGATACCAAGGGCAAGCAGCACCACGTGACCATGCCGGCCCGTGACGCCCTGGACGACGATTTCTTCGAGCACGGCAAAATGTTCGACGGCTCCTCCATTCATGGCTGGAAAGGCATCGAAGCCTCCGACATGATCCTGATGCCGGTAGACGATACCGCCGTTCTGGACCCGTTCACCGAAGAGCCGACCCTGATCCTGGTCTGCGACATCATCGAGCCGAGCACCATGCAAGGCTACGACCGCGACCCGCGCTCCATCGCCAAGCGCGCTGAAGAGTTCCTCAAAGGCACCGGCATCGGTGACACCGTATTCGTTGGCCCGGAGCCCGAGTTCTTCATCTTCGACGAAGTGAAGTTCAAGTCCGACATCTCCGGCTCGATGTTCAAGATCTACTCCGAGCAAGGCTCCTGGATGACCGACGGCGACGTCGAAGGCGGCAACAAGGGCCACCGTCCAGCCGTCAAAGGCGGTTACTTCCCGGTTCCGCCGTGCGACCACGACCACGAAATCCGTACTGCCATGTGCAACGCCATGGAAGAAATGGGCCTGGTCGTCGAAGTGCACCACCACGAAGTGGCCACTGCCGGCCAGAACGAAATCGGCGTGAAGTTCAACACCCTGGTCGCCAAGGCTGACGAAGTTCAGACCCTGAAGTACTGCGTGCACAACGTAGCCGACGCCTACGGCAAGACCGCCACCTTCATGCCGAAGCCGCTGTACGGCGACAACGGCTCGGGCATGCACGTGCACATGTCGATCTCCAAAGACGGCAAGAACACCTTCGCTGGTGAAGGCTATGCCGGCCTGTCCGAGACCGCTCTGTACTTCATCGGCGGCATCATCAAGCACGGTAAGGCCCTGAACGGCTTCACCAACCCGTCGACCAACTCGTACAAGCGTCTGGTTCCGGGCTTCGAAGCACCGGTGATGCTGGCCTACTCGGCTCGCAACCGCTCCGCCTCGATCCGTATCCCGTACGTTGCCAGCCCGAAAGCCCGCCGCATCGAAGCGCGCTTCCCGGACCCGGCTGCCAACCCGTACCTGGCCTTCGCTGCTCTGCTGATGGCCGGTATCGACGGCATCCAGAACAAGATCCACCCAGGCGATGCGGCCGACAAGAACCTGTACGACCTGCCACCAGAAGAAGGCAAGCTGATCCCGCAAGTCTGCGGCAGCCTGAAAGAAGCCCTGGAAGAGCTGGACAAGGGCCGCGCGTTCCTGACCAAGGGCGGCGTGTTCTCCGACGACTTCATCGATGCCTACATCGAGCTGAAATCCGAAGAAGAAATCAAGGTACGTACCTTCGTACACCCGCTGGAATACGACCTGTACTACAGCGTCTAAGCCAGTCTCGCGCCGCCCTCGTGCGGCGCGTTTCAAAAGCCCTGCCCGGTTCTGCCTGGCGGGGCTTTTTTATGGACACGCAGCGGCACCATGCCCTGTAGGAGCGAGCATCGCGAGCGAACCTGGCGACCTGAAGAGCTTCGCTCGCGACGCTCGCTCCTACGGCAGATCCGAGTCCACTTTTTGTAGCCAAACATCACAGCCATGGCGCCCTGCGCTTGCCAGGAACCGCCAGCAGTGCAAGGCTTAGCGCATCATCCGCGGAAGGATCGGCCCATGCGCCCGCTACTCGCCTGCCTGCTGCTTGCCCTGGCCTTGCCGGCCAGTGCGCAGATCTACAAATACACCGACGCCAACGGCAACACGGTCTTCACCAATCAGCCACCGGATGGCACGGCCGCCGAGAGCGTCAATCTGCCGCCAACCAATACGGTGGAGATGCAGACGCCCAGCATTCCTGCGGACACCAGCGGCGACACCTCAGCACAGAGCGCGGCCCTTTACTCCGTGTTGAGCCTGACCGGTATCCCGGATGATGAAGCCATGCGCGCCAACAACGGCACCTTCGTCGTCGGGGTGAACATCCAGCCACGTCTGCAACCCGGCCACCAGCTACGGCTGATTCTCGATGGCGAGCCATACGGCCAGGCCAGCAACGTACCGAGCCTGCAGCTGACCAATGTCGAGCGCGGCGAACACAGCCTGGCGGTGGCAGTGGTCTTGGGTGACCGCATCATCCAGCAGAGCGCCACCGAAACCTTTACCGTGCAGCGCATCAGCGTCAACAGCCCTGCCCGCCCACCTGTCACGCCACCGCGTCCGACCCCAAGACCTGCGAACTGATCACGATGCGTACACTGCTGCTCTGCCTGCTGTTCATCACCCAAGCAGCTTCGGCTCAGGTCTATACCTATATCGATGCTGAAGGTAACCGCGTTTTCACTGACAAACCGCGCAGCAGCAATGCCGAACGGGTGATGCTCGCGCCGTCCAACAGCGCGCAAATGAGCCAGACCCCGCCCACGGTGCGCATGGCCCCGCCACCTGCGGTTAGCAAACCGACCGTGCACTATCAGCTGCTGCGCATTCTGGTGCCGGAGCCGGACGCCTCGATCCATAACGGTTCCGGCGACATGATCGTCACCCTCAATAGCGAGCCGGGCCTGCTGCCCGGCCACAGCTACCGACTGCTGCTCGACGGCGCGCCCCAGGGCGAGATCAGCCGCAGCCCGGTCTTTTCCCTGCAGCACGTCGACCGCGGCACGCACCAACTGGTGGCAGAAATCATCGACTCCGCTGGGCTAATCGTCGAGCGCACCCCCGCGCAACCCTTTCATATGCACCGCATGACCCTGGCGCAGAAACGCAAGGTCAATCCGTGCAAGAAGGACGAATACGGCGTGCGCCCCGAATGCCCACTGAAAGACAAGCCCAAGGAAGAGGTCAGCATCCTTCCTTTCTTCTGAAAAGCATATCGCACCTTAATGGTGCAATCTCACGCACCACCTCCTAAGCTCTCCCTGTTTTGGGTCGCTTTTCTTTACCCAGTCGCGCCGCAGCACCACCAAAACCTGGCAGACCGCACAAATAATGCGTCTTTTCGGGGCCTTGGTTTGCTTCTTGCATTTTCCTGCCTATCGCCGGAACGCACTGCCTATGACCATCAACGACGCGCTGCACCGCCTGCTACTCGACAACCTGACCACCGCCACCCTGCTGCTCAACAGCCAGCTGTGCCTTGAGTACATGAACCCGGCGGCGGAGATGCTCCTGGCCGTCAGCGGCCAACGCAGCCACGGTCAGTTCATCAGCGACCTGTTCACCGAATCGCCCGAGGCGCTGTCATCCTTGCGCCAGGCGGTGGAACAGGCGCACCCATTCAACAAGCGCGAAGCCGTATTGACCTCGGTCACCGGCCAGACGCTGACCGTGGACTACGCGGTAACGCCGCTGTTCAGCATGGGCGAGACCCTGCTGCTGCTGGAGGTGCACCCGCGCGACCGCCTGCTGCGCATCACCAAGGAAGAGGCGCAGCTGTCCAAGCAGGAAACCACCAAACTGCTGGTGCGCGGCCTGGCCCACGAAATCAAGAACCCACTCGGTGGCATTCGCGGCGCAGCACAACTGCTGTCGCGCGAACTACCCAACGAAGAGCTCAAGGACTACACCAACGTCATCATCGAAGAGGCCGACCGCTTGCGTAACCTGGTCGACCGCATGCTCGGCTCGAACAAGTTGCCGTCGCTGTCGATGACCAACGTGCACGAGGTGCTGGAGCGCGTCGCCAACCTGATCGAGGCGGAAAGCCAAGGCAGCATCACCTTGGTGCGCGATTACGACCCGAGCATTCCGGATCTGCTGATCGACCGTGAGCAGATGATCCAGGCCGTGCTCAATATCGTGCGCAACGCCATGCAGGCCATCGCCGGGCAGAAGCACGACATGGGCCTCGGGCGCATCAGCCTGCGTACCCGCACCCTGCGCCAGTTCACCATCGGCCACACCCGCCACCGCCTGGTGGTCAAGGTCGAGATCATCGACAACGGCCCCGGCATCCCGCCTGAGCTGCAGGAAACCATCTTCTATCCCATGGTCAGCGGGCGTGCCGACGGCACCGGCCTGGGCCTGGCCATCACCCAGAACATCATCAGTCAGCACCAGGGCCTGATCGAGTGCGAGAGCTATCCCGGCCACACCGTATTCTCGATCTTCCTACCGCTGGAACAAGGAGCGCCCACGCCATGAGCCGCAGTGAAACCGTCTGGATTGTCGACGACGATCGTTCCATCCGCTGGGTACTGGAAAAGGCCCTGCAACAGGAAGGCATGACCACCCAGAGTTTCGACAGTGCCGACGGTGTACTCGCCCGCCTGACCCGCCAACAGCCGGACGTGATCATCTCCGACATCCGCATGCCCGGCGCCAGTGGCCTCGACCTGCTGGCACGCATCCGCGAGCTGTATCCACGCTTGCCGGTGATCATCATGACCGCGCATTCGGACCTGGACAGCGCGGTAGCCAGCTACCAGGGCGGCGCCTTCGAGTACCTGCCCAAGCCTTTCGATGTCGATGAGGCCGTTTCACTGGTCAAGCGCGCCTTCCAGCATGCCCAGGAACAGCAGAGCCTGGCCGTACCGGCGGCACAGGCGCGCACCCCGGAAATCATCGGTGAAGCACCGGCGATGCAGGAGGTGTTCCGCGCTATCGGCCGCTTGAGCCACTCCAATATCACCGTGCTGATCAACGGCGAATCCGGCACCGGTAAAGAACTGGTAGCGCATGCCCTGCATCGCCACAGCCCGCGTGCTGCCGCGCCCTTCATCGCGCTGAACATGGCGGCGATCCCCAAGGACCTGATGGAGTCCGAGCTGTTCGGCCACGAGAAAGGCGCCTTCACCGGCGCGGCCAACCAGCGCCGCGGCCGTTTCGAACAGGCCGATGGCGGTACCCTGTTCCTCGACGAAATCGGCGACATGCCAGCTGACACCCAAACACGCCTGCTGCGCGTATTGGCCGATGGCGAGTTCTACCGCGTTGGTGGTCACACCCCGGTGAAAGTGGACGTGCGCATCATCGCCGCCACCCACCAGAACCTGGAAACCCTGGTGACCGCCGGCAAGTTCCGCGAAGACCTGTTCCACCGTCTCAACGTCATTCGCATCCACATTCCGCGTCTGGCCGACCGCCGTGAGGATATCCCGACCCTGGCTCACCATTTCCTCGCCCGTGCCGCGCAGGAACTGTCGGTCGAACCCAAGCTGCTTAAGAGCGAAACCGAGGACTACCTCAAGCACCTGCCCTGGCCAGGCAACGTGCGCCAGCTGGAGAACACCTGCCGCTGGATCACCGTCATGGCCTCCGGTCGCGAAGTCCATGTCGACGACCTGCCGCCTGAGCTGCTGACCCAACCGCAGGACGCTGCCCCAGTGACCAACTGGGAGCAGGCGCTACGCCTGTGGGCCGACCAAGCTCTGGCACGTGGCCAGTCCAACCTGCTCGATAGCGCCGTACCGGCTTTCGAGCGCATCATGATCGAGACTGCACTCAAGCACACCGCCGGCCGCCGCCGCGATGCCGCCCTGCTGTTGGGGTGGGGTCGCAACACCCTGACTCGCAAGATCAAGGAGCTGGGCATGAAGGTCGACGGCGGGGACGACGACGACAGCGACGACTGATCCCGCCAGCGTTACGAAAAAGGGCATCCCACGGGATGCCCTTTTTATTTGCAGTCAGTGGCCGGCCATTGGTGGTGCGCACAGCGCACCCTACCCAGAGCGCGACGACCGTAGGGTGCGCCGCGCGCACCGCCTATTGAGACAGGCTCAACCGCGTTGCGCGTTCTTGATCGAGATCTGCGTGTTCAGCGTCCAGAAGTCGTAGAGCACGCCGATCAGGAACAGGCCGCCGGTAAACAAGTAGATGATCCCGGTGATCCACTTGCCCTGATACATGCGGTGCACGCCGAACACGCCGAGGAAGGTCAACAGAATCCACGCCACGTTGTAGTCGGTTTCACCTGCGGTAAAGCGCAGATCGGCCTCGCGATCCATCGCAGGAATCAGGAACAGGTCGATGATCCAGCCGATGAACAGCAGGCCGAGGGTGAAGAACCAGATGGTGCCGGTGACCGGTTTGCCGTAGTAGAAACGGTGCGAACCGAGGAAACCGAAGATCCACAACAGGTAGCCGATCAGCTTGCTGTGCGTATCGGGTCGTTGCATGGCGAACTCCTTGATAGACATATAGCTTCAGACGCTGCCTGCAGACATAAGGTTTCACGCGCTCAGAGGCGACACGACACAACGAATGACTTGATAGCTGTACGGAGCCCATATACTGTATAAAAAAACAGTATAGATATGGCCTGCCATGCAACTGATCGAAAAGCTCACCATCCTCGCCGACGCCGCCAAGTATGACGCCTCCTGCGCCAGCAGCGGCGCACCAAAGCGCAGCTCCAAGGGCAAGGACGGCATCGGCTCGACCAACGGTATGGGCATCTGTCACAGCTATACACCGGACGGTCGCTGCGTGGCGCTGCTGAAGATTCTGCTGACCAACTTCTGCCTGTACGACTGCCAATACTGCATCAACCGTCGTTCCAGCGACGTGCCGCGTGCGCGCTTCACGCCCGAGGAAGTGGTGACGCTGACCCTGGACTTCTACAAGCGCAATTGCATCAGTGGCCTGTTCCTCAGCTCCGGCATCATCCGCTCGGCGGACTACACCATGGAGCAGCTGATCCGCGTCGCCAAGCTGCTGCGCCAGGAGCACCAGTTCCGCGGCTACATTCACCTCAAGACCATTCCCGATGCCGCGCCGGAACTGATCGCGGAGGCCGGGCTGTATGCCGATCGCCTCAGCGTCAATATCGAGCTGCCCACCGAAACCAGCCTGGTACGCCTGGCACCGGAAAAGAACGTCGGCAGCATCCACCAGGCCATGCACAGCATTCATCTCGGCGAGCGCGAGGCCAAGGAAGAACGCCGCGCGCCGCGCTTTGCCCCGGCCGGGCAGAGCACGCAGATGATCGTCGGTGCCGACGCCACCGATGACAGCACCATCCTGCACAACGCCCAGAGCCTGTATCACGACTACCGCCTGCGCCGCGTCTACTACTCGGCCTTCAGCCCGATTCCTCAGAGCCCGAAAACCGTGCCCTTCGAGGCGCCGCCGCTGCTGCGCGAGCATCGCCTGTACCAGGCCGACTTCCTCATGCGCGGCTACGGTTTCAGCGCCACGGAGCTGCTCGCAGGCCCTGGCAACCTGGCGCTGGACATCGACCCCAAGCTGGCCTGGGCCCTGGCCAACCGCGCGCAGTTTCCCGTCGATCTCAACCGCGCCGACGAATCACTGATTGCCCGTGTGCCCGGCATCGGCGTGCTCAGCGCACGACGCCTGGGCGCGCTGCGGCGGGAACGGCGTATCCGCTACGAAGACCTGACCCGCCTGCGCTGCGTACTGGAAAAGGCTAAACCCTTCATCGTCACTCAGGACTACCGGCCACCGCGCGCCGAACACGAATCCGTGGTGCTGCGTCAGCAGCTACGCGACACCCCGGCACAGATGGCGTTGTGGTGATGCACAGTCTGCGCTTCGACGGCAGCTTCGCCACCTGGCGCCAGGCCGCACGCCGCGCCTTGTTGCAAGGCCTGGCCCCGCACCAGTTGCAATGGCTGGACGAGGAGGCCCCACCCAGCCTGTTCGATCAGCCCGCCGAGGGCGCGCCGGAGCCTAGCGGCCGCTTGCGCGTCTCCCCCGAACTGCTCGATCTGCTGGAAAGCGCCGCCCAGTACCGCGGCGATGAACGTTGGAGCCTGCTCTACCGCGTGCTCTGGCGCTTCGTGCAGGGTGAACGCAGCGCCGTGCTGGCCGGCGACCCCGATGGCAGCGAGCTGCATCGCCGGCTCAAGGCGGTGCGCCGCGAGGCGCATCATCTGCATGCCTTCGTGCGTTTCCAGCCATGCAAAATCCCTGACGCGCCGGACTTCGTCGCCTGGTTCGAACCCGCGCATGACATTCTCGCCTCGGCCAGCGGGCACTTCGCCGAACGCCTGGGCAAACACAGCTGGCTGATCGCGACGCCGCGTGACGGCGTGTACTGGGATGGCCAGCACCTGCAGCATGAGCGCCGCTGCCCAGCGCAGTGGCAAGCCTGGGCGCAACAGCCCGAGGATGACGGCCAGGCGCTGTGGCGCGCCTATTACGGCAGCACCTTCAACCCGGCGCGGCTCAACCGCACAGTGATGCAGCAGCATCTGCCATTGAGGTTCTGGAAGCACCTGCCGGAAGGCCCGCTGATTCCCCAACTGATGAGCGAAGCACGCGCTGGCGCGCAGCGCGATGGCCAGGCATTGGTGCTGGCCGGCAGGAAGGGCAAACGCATCGCCCAGATAAACGAGGGGGACGCAGCGCGTCCCCCGTCAGCCAGCGTCAGCGGAAGCGACGCCCCGGATCTTCCTCGCTGACCTCCAGCGCCAGGCCCTGGGCCATGCTGGTCAGGTGATCGCCATCGGTTTCCGAACCGAGCTTGATCATCAGGCGCAGGTCGTTGGCCGAGTCGGCGTAGAGCAGCGCATCTTCGTAGGTGATCTCGCCCTGGGTGTAGAGGTTGTACAGCGCCTGATCGAAGGTCTGCATGCCCTGTTCGGTGGAGCGCTTCATCAAACCCTTGAGTTCGTGCACTTCGCCCTTGCGGATCAGGTCGGCAGCCAGCGGGGTGTTGATCAGCACCTCGATTACCGCGCGGCGACCTTTACCATCTGGGGTTGGAATCAACTGCTGAGCGACGATGGCCTTGAGGTTGAGCGACAGGTCCATCCACACCTGGTTTTGCCGATCAGCCGGGAAGAAGTTGATGATGCGGTCCAGCGCCTGGTTGGCGTTGTTGGCGTGCAGGGTGGCCAGACACAGGTGACCGGTTTCGGCGAAGGCCACGGCATGATCCATGGTCTCGCGGGTCCGCACCTCACCGATGAGGATCACGTCCGGCGCCTGACGCAGGGTGTTCTTCAGCGCCACTTCGAACGACTCGGTGTCGATGCCCACTTCACGCTGAGTGACGATGCAACTCTGGTGCTGGTGGATGTACTCGATCGGGTCTTCGATGGAGATGATATGACCGCTGCTGTTCCTGTTGCGGTAGCCGATCATTGCCGCCAGAGAGGTCGACTTGCCGGTGCCCGTGGCACCGACGAACAGCACCAGCCCGCGCTTGGTCAGCGCCAGTTTCTTGAGAATTTCCGGCAGCTTGAGTTCGTCGATGGTCGGGATGGTCGTCTCGATCCGACGCAGCACCATGCCCACCAGGTTGCGCTGGTAGAAGGCGCTAACGCGGAAACGACCGATACCACGGGCGCTGATAGCGAAGTTGCACTCATGGTTCTCGGCGAAATCACGGCGTTGCGCCTCGTTCATCACGCCGAGCACGGTTTCGCGAGTCTGCTCCGGCGACATGGCGTTCTTGGTCACGGGCATGATCTTGCCGTTGACCTTCATCGACGGCGGGACACCAGCGGTGATGAACAGGTCGGAGCCGCCTTTTTCGACCATCAGGCGCAGTAGTTTTTCGAATTCCATCGTCGTTCTCGCCGCTTCGTGTGCAATGCCGTTCGGCAGCCATCTGCCGAATCATGGGAGCGAGCTGTGCCCGCGAACAGGGTGACGCAAAAGCTTCGCGAGCAACGCTCGCTCCCACACCAGTTCCTAGAAGTTTTCCGGGCTCTTGGCCTTCTCGCGCGCACTGTCGCGGCTGACCAGTCCCTTGGACACCAACGTCTTCAGGCAGGCATCGAGGGTCTGCATGCCCAGCGCGCCGCCGGTCTGGATCGCCGAATACATCTGCGCGACCTTGTCCTCACGGATCAGGTTACGGATGGCCGGCGTACCGATCATGATTTCGTGAGCAGCAACACGACCGCCGCCGATCTTCTTCAGCAGGGTTTGCGAGATCACCGCCTGCAGCGACTCGGAGAGCATCGAACGCACCATCGACTTCTCCTCGGCCGGGAACACATCGACCACCCGGTCGATGGTCTTGGCAGCGGAGGTGGTGTGCAGGGTGCCGAACACCAGGTGACCGGTTTCCGCGGCGGTCAGCGCCAGGCGGATGGTTTCCAGGTCGCGCATCTCGCCCACCAGGATGATATCCGGGTCTTCCCGCAGGGCCGAGCGCAGGGCTTCGGAGAAGCCGTGGGTGTCGCGGTGCACCTCGCGCTGGTTGACCAGGCACTTCTTCGACTCGTGGACGAATTCGATCGGGTCTTCGATAGTGAGAATGTGGTGGTACTTGTTGCTGTTGAGGTAGTCGAGCATCGCCGCCAGGGTGGTCGACTTGCCCGAGCCGGTGGGGCCGGTGACCAGCACCAGGCCGCGCGGCACGTCGGTGATCTTGCGAAACACCTCGCCCATGCCCAGGTCTTCCATGGTCAGCACCTTGGACGGAATGGTACGGAACACCGCACCGGCGCCACGGTTCTGGTTGAAGGCGTTGACCCGGAAACGCGCCACGCCCGGTACTTCGAAGGAGAAGTCGGTCTCGAGGAACTCTTCGAAGTCTTTGCGCTGCTTGTCATTCATGATGTCGTAGATCAGCGCGTGTACCTGCTTGTGATCCAGCGGCGGCAGGTTGATGCGGCGCACATCGCCGTCGACGCGGATCATCGGCGGCAGACCCGCCGAGAGGTGCAAATCCGACGCGCCTTGCTTGGCGCTGAAGGCGAGCAGCTCAGTGATATCCATGGGACTCCCCAATTACAAGCAAGCAGGTAGAATGCCGCAAACCCTCTAGGGGTCAGGCTTTATAGAGCGCAGGTAATGTCCACGATAGCAGAGAATATTGCAAAGGTCGGAGCGCGCATCCGTGAGGCGGCGCAAGCCTCGCAGCGTAATTTGGCGGATATCGGCCTGCTCGCAGTGAGCAAGACCAAACCGGCAGCGGCCATTCGTGAAGCGCATGCGGCTGGTTTGCGCGATTTTGGCGAAAACTACCTGCAGGAAGCCGTGGAAAAACAGGCCGAACTGAGTGACCTGCCCTTGATCTGGCACTTCATCGGCCCCATTCAGTCGAACAAGACCCGGCCCATCGCCGAGCATTTCGACTGGGTACATTCCGTGGATCGCCTGAAAATCGCCCAACGTCTCTCCGAGCAGCGCCCCGCGCACCTGCCGCCGCTGAATATCTGCCTGCAGGTCAATGTCAGCGCTGAGGACAGCAAATCCGGCTGCAGCCCAGAAGCGCTGCCAGAACTGGCCAAGGCCGTCGTCGCCCTGCCCAACCTGCACCTGCGTGGACTGATGGCGATTCCCGAACCTACCGACGATGGCGCCGCGCAACATGCCGCCTTCGCCCGCCTGCGTCAGCTACGTGATGACCTGGCGCTCGATCTCGATACCCTGTCCATGGGCATGAGCCATGACCTGGAGGCCGCCATCGCCGAAGGCGCCACCTGGGTGCGCATCGGTACCGCCCTGTTCGGTGCCCGCGATTACGGCCAGCCCACTCACTGAATGAAGGATTTTCTGCAATGAGCAACCCGACCATCGCCTTCGTCGGCGCCGGCAACATGGCCGCTAGCCTGATTGGTGGCCTGCGTGCCCAGGGCGTGGCAGCCAGCGCCATCCGCGCCAGCGAACCTGGTAGCGAACAACGTACTCGTCTGCAGCAGGAACACGGCATCGCCACCTTTTCCGATAACGCTGAAGCGATCAAAGGCGCGGACCTGATCGTGCTGGCGGTCAAGCCTCAGGTCATGAAGACAGTGTGCCTGGACCTGGCCGCCCACCTAGCGCCGAATCAGGTGATCATTTCCATCGCCGCCGGCATCAGCTGCGCCAGCCTAGAGAACTGGCTTGGCCAGCGCCCGGTAGTGCGCTGCATGCCCAATACGCCGGCGCTGCTGCGCCAGGGTGTTTCCGGCCTGTTCGCCAACCCGCGCGTCAACGCCGCGCAGAAAACCCAGGCCGAGCAGGTGCTGAGCGCCGTCGGCCTGGCCCTGTGGCTGGACGACGAAGCGCAGCTCGATGCAGTGACTGCCGTCTCTGGCAGCGGCCCTGCCTATTTTTTCCTGCTGATCGAGGCGATGACCGAAGCTGGCGAGAAACTCGGCCTGCCGCGTGAGACCGCTGCGCGTCTGAGCATCCAGACCGCACTGGGCGCTGCGCGCATGGCCAGTGAAAGCGATGTCGACGCGGCCGAATTGCGTCGCCGTGTTACCTCACCGAACGGAACCACCGAAGCGGCAATCAAAACCTTCCAGGCCGGCGGCTTCGAAGCGCTGGTACAACAGGCACTGAATGCCGCCGCCAATCGCTCGGCCGAACTGGCCGAACAACTGGGTCAATAAAGGAAGCACACATGTCCGGACTCATCGAAGCCCTGATCTACATCATTCAGACCCTCGGCAGCCTGTATCTGCTGATCGTCCTGCTGCGTTTCATCCTGCAACTGGTACGTGCAGACTTCTACAACCCGCTGAGCCAGTTCATCGTCAAGGCCACGCAGCCGCTGGTAACTCCACTGCGCCGGATCATTCCGGGCTTCGCCGGGCTGGACCTGGCCTCGCTGATCCTGGCGATTCTGGTGCAGTTGTTGCTGATGGTCGTAACCCTGACCCTGATGGGCTACAACGTCGGCGGTTTCATCCTGCAGTTGCTGGTGTGGTCGATGATTGGCGTGACCTCGCTGTTCCTCAAGGTGTTCTTCTTCGCCCTGATCATCAGCGTGATCCTTTCCTGGGTCGCACCGGGCAGCTACAACCCGGGCGCACAGTTGGTGAACCAGATCTGCGAGCCGCTGCTGGCGCCGTTCCGCAAGCTGCTGCCGAACCTCGGCGGCCTGGATATCTCGCCGATTTTCGCCTTCATCACCATCAACCTGATCGATCGCTTCGTGATTGGCGGGCTGGCGGCCTCTACTGGTCTGCCGCCGATGCTCAGCCCCTTCCTCTGAGTGACAAGCTACTTTCGCTGGGATGGCGAGGACCTGATCCTCGACTGCCATCTGCAGCCCAAGGCGAGCAAGGACGAGTTCGCCGGGCTACAGGGTGAGCGGCTGAAAATCCGCCTCACCGCCCCGCCGGTAGACGGCAAAGCCAACGCCCACCTGCAGGCCTTCCTGGCCAAGGCCTTCGGCGTCGCCAAGAGCCAGGTGAGCCTGGAAAGCGGTGAACTCAATCGGCATAAACGCCTGCGTATCCGCGCCCCGCGAAGCCTGCCGCCGATTCCTGGGCTGCAGCGCACCTGACGACCGCTCAGCCGCCGCACCCGACCATAAGGCGGGACTGTAGAAGCGGCCAATTGACGACCGCCTTGTAGCTCGCATAATGCAAGCTATTCTCGCCAATGCCGTGCTTCCTGGCGGCAACCCCAACTGAACAGTCACGTAGCCCCAGCAAGTGGATGAACTTGCCGAGAGGAGAGCCAGGATGAGCATGGAACGTCTCAGCCAGCAGGTTGACGCTTACGTCGCCTGGAAACGCGAGCTGATGCGCGAGATCACGCGTTATCGCAGCTGGCTGGAGCACAACCGGCTCAACTCCGAGGCGGTTCAGGCCAAGCTCGAACGTGCGTTGAAAATCCTGCGTACCGATCACATCACCCTCGCCTTCGTCGGCGAGTTCTCGCGCGGAAAGACCGAGCTGATCAACAGTCTGTTCTTTTCCGAATATGGCCAGCGCATGCTGCCCTCGCATGCCGGGCGCACCACCATGTGCCCCACCGAGCTGTTCTTCGATCCGCGTTCGGAACGCCCCTACATTCGCCTGCTGCCCATCGAGACCCGCACGGCCTCGGCCAGCGTCGCGCAGTTCAAGCGTATTCCCCGGCACTGGGTGAACATCCCGCTGGACATCAGCGACCCGGCCAACATGGCGCTGGCCTTCAGTCAGGTGGCCAAGACCAAACCCATGCCGGTGGAACAGGCGATCCAGCTCGGCTTCCACCCGGACATGCTCGAAGGCACCGGTAAACGCGGCCAGGTGCTGGTGCCCGCCTGGCGCCATGCGATGGTCAACTTCGATCACCCGTTGCTGCGCCAGGGTCTGCGCATTCTCGACACCCCCGGCCTCAACGCTCTGGGCAGTGAACCCGAGCTGACCCTGTCGATGCTGCCCAATGCCCAGGCGATCATCTTCCTGCTGTCCGCCGATACCGGCGTCACCGCCAGCGATATGCACATCTGGCAACAGCACATTCGTCAGCTCGACGAAGACACCCAGACCAGCCTGTTTGCCGTACTGAACAAGATCGACGTGCTATGGGACGACCTGGCAGGCGAGACTTTCGTGCAGAACGCCATCGGCCAGATCCAGAGCGCCACCGCCAAACAGCTGGGCATCGCCAAGCAGGACGTACTGCCGCTGTCGGCCAAGCAGGCGCTGCTGGCCAAGGTGCGCAAGGACGAGGCACTGCTGGCCCGCAGCCAGATGGCCAATCTGGAGACCCTGCTGTGCGAGCGTATCGTCGCGCAGAAGGAGCGCCTGATCGAAGATAGCGTGGTACGCCAGGTGCTGGCGCTGCTCAACAACAGTCAACACGTGCTCAGCCTGCGCCTGGAGAAGGTCAGCGAACAGCTGGCCCTGCTCGGCAACCATCAGCAGGACAACGGCCAACTGCTGTTCGAACTGACCGCCAAGACCAAGGAAGACCACAGCCTGCACCACAAGCGCCTGCTTGGCCTGAAGACCAACCAGCGTCTGCTGCAACGCCAGGGACAGTTGCTGCGTCACGCAGCACGCGTCGAACGCCTGGAAGAACACCTGAGCGAAGTGCGGCGTACCTTGACCGGCAGCTGGACCACCCTGGGTATCAACCAGGGCATCCTGCATTTCTTTCGCGCCGTCGAGCAGGATTTGCACAACCTGCAGCACGAAGCCGAGATGGCCAACAAGATGGTCGCCGCCATCTATCGCCGCCATAACGAAGAAAGCCCGCTAGGCGGCGTCGACGCGCCGCAGTTCAAGATTCAGCGTTACCTGCGTGAGCTGAAGAAGCTGCAGGAAAAGGGTGACCAGTTCCGCCTGCATCTGAAGACCCTGCTCACCGAGCAGCGCAGCCTGACCCGGCGCTTCTTCGCCACCCTGGCCCAGGAGGTGATCGGCCTGCACCAGCGCCTGCGCCTGGACGCCGAACAGTGGGCCGCCGACGCACTGATGCCGCTGATGCAACACACCCTGGAACACAAGCAGATGCTGGAAAGCCACATGCTGCGCCTCAAGGCCCTGGCTCAGGAAACTCAGCAAACACGCAAACGCAGCCTGCAACTGGCGCGTTACCAGGAAGAGCTGGAACAGCAACTGGCGCAGGCCAGCGACATGCTGCGCGTACTGCGCCGACCGGCACCGGTGCAGCGTCAGGGCAAGGTGGTCAGCCTGCCGATGGCAGCACGCCCCCAAAGCCTGTAGAGGGGAGCGGGCGCCCAGCTCGCTTGCCGCTCGGGTCGGTGCTCTTTAGACTGGCGCCCTCCTCCGATTCCTTAGCAGCGCCTCCATGCCCACTGCATTTCCCGAAGATTCCGTCGGCCTGGTCAGCCCCCAGGTATTTCGCTTCAGCGAGCCCCTGGCGTTGGCCTGCGGGCGCAGCCTGGCCGAGTACGAACTGGTCGTCGAAACCTATGGCGAACTGAACGCCGCGCGCAGCAATGCGGTACTGATCTGCCATGCCCTGTCCGGCCACCATCACGCCGCCGGCTATCACAGCCCGGATGATCGTAAACCCGGTTGGTGGGACAGCTGCATCGGCCCCGGCAAGCCGATCGACACCAACAAGTTCTTCGTCGTCAGCCTCAACAACCTCGGCGGCTGCAACGGCTCCACCGGCCCGAGTAGCACCAACCCGGCCACTGGCAAACCCTATGGCGCCGATTTCCCGGTGATGACGGTCGAAGACTGGGTGCATAGCCAGGCGCGCCTGGCCGATGTGCTAGGCATCGAGCAATGGGCGGCGGTGATCGGCGGCAGTCTCGGCGGCATGCAGGCCATGCAGTGGACCATCAGCTACCCCGAGCGCGTGCGTCACTGCCTGGCCATCGCCTCGGCGCCCAAACTGTCGGCGCAGAACATCGCCTTCAACGAAGTGGCGCGCCAGGCGATTCTCACCGACCCGGAATTCCACGGCGGACACTTCCAGGAACAGGGCGTGATCCCCAAACGCGGCCTGATGCTGGCGCGCATGGTCGGGCACATTACCTACCTGTCCGACGACGCCATGGGCGAGAAATTCGGCCGTGGTCTGAAGAGCGAAAAGCTCAACTACGACTTCCACAGCGTCGAGTTTCAGGTGGAAAGCTACCTGCGCTACCAGGGCGAGGAGTTCTCCGGCCGCTTCGATGCCAACACCTACCTGCTGATGACCAAGGCGCTGGACTACTTCGACCCGGCCGCCGCGCATGACGGCGACCTGGCCAAGACCCTGGCCGTGGCCAAGGCGGACTTCTGCGTGATGTCCTTCACCACCGACTGGCGCTTCTCACCCGTGCGCTCGCGGGAAATCGTGGACGCGCTGACGGCGGCGAAGAAGAACGTCTGCTATCTGGAGATCGACGCACCGCAGGGCCACGACGCCTTCCTCATGCCGATCCCGCGTTACCTGCAGGCGTTCGGCAGCTACATGAAGCGAATCGAGGTATGAGCATGCGTGCGGATCTGGACATCATCCAGGAATGGATCGCCCCGGGCAGCCGTGTGCTCGACCTGGGCTGCGGCGACGGCGAGTTACTGGCCTGGCTGCGCGACAACAAGCAGGTGGCCGGCTACGGCCTGGAAATCGACCCGGACAAGATCGCCCTGTGCATCGAGCGCGGCGTCAACGTCATCGAGCAGAACCTCGACCTGGGCCTGGGCAACTTCGCCAGCAACAGCTTCGATGTAGTGGTCATGACCCAGTCGCTGCAGGCGCTGCACTACCCGGACAAGGTGCTGGCCGAGATGTTGCGCGTCGGCAAGACCTGCATCATCACCTTCCCCAATTTCGGCCACTGGCGCTGCCGCTGGTACCTGACGACAAAAGGTCGCATGCCGGTGTCGGACTTCCTGCCCTATACCTGGTACAACACCCCGAACATCCACTTCTGCACCTTCGAGGACTTCGAGCGTCTCTGCCACGCCCAAGGTGCCCGTGTGGAAGAACGCCTGGCGGTGGACCGTGACCATCGCCACGGCATCGCCAGCCGCATCTGGCCCAACCTGCTGGGCGAGATCGGCATCTACCGCATCAGTGGCGCGGATCTGTCCGCTCACCGCGTCGCGGTCTGAACTAGGAGAACAACATGCGCCGCATCATCCCCTTCCTGATCGCCCTGTGCCTGGCCCTGCCGGCCGCCGCCGAGCGCAAGCAGAGCTTCGGCGATCTCGACGTGCACTACAGCGTGTTCAACTCCAGCTTCATCCAGCCGGATATCGCCAGCGCCGCCGGCCTGGTACGCAGCAAGACCCAGGGTGTGATCAACATTGCCGTGCTCAAAGCCGGCAAGCCCAGCACCGCCGTGGTCGGGGGCGAGGTGAAGGACCTGCTGGGTAAGAGCACCGCGCTAACGTTCCGCCAGGTCACCGAAGGCGAGGCCATCTATTACCTGGCGCAGTTCCCATTCAAGACCCGCGAAATGCTCAGCTTCACCCTGAACGTACGCCAGGGTGATGACGCACATCGCATCACCTTCAACCAGGAAATGTTCCCGGATGACTAAGCCAGTGAGTGGTTTCAAGGAGCTGGTACTGGCCAGCCATAACGCCGGCAAGCTCAAGGAGTTGCAGGCCATGCTCGGCGACGCCGTGCGCGTGCGTTCGATCGGCGAATTCAGCCAGGTCGAGCCGGAAGAAACCGGCCTGTCGTTCGTCGAGAATGCCATCCTCAAGGCACGCAACGCCGCGCGCATCTCCGGCTTGCCGGCACTGGCCGACGACTCGGGCCTGGCGGTGGACTTCCTCGGCGGCGCCCCCGGCATCTACTCGGCACGCTATGCCGATGGCCAGGGCGATGCGGCGAACAACGCCAAGTTGCTCGCCGCCCTGAAAGACGTGCCGGATGCCGAGCGCGGCGCGCAGTTCGTCTGCGCCCTGGCGCTGGTACGCCACGCCGACGACCCTTTGCCAATCCTCTGCGAAGGCCTGTGGCACGGCAGCATCCTGCACGAAGCCCGTGGCGAGCACGGCTTCGGCTACGACCCGCTGTTCTGGGTGCCGGATAGCGAATGTTCCAGCGCCGAGATGCCGTCCGAGCAGAAGAACCGCCTCAGCCACCGCGCCCGCGCCATGGCCCTGCTCAAGCAGCGCCTGGGGCTTGCATGAGCGAGACCGCTGGCGGGAGTTTCCTGCTCCCGCCCCTGGCGCTCTACATCCACATCCCGTGGTGCGTGCGCAAATGCCCCTACTGCGACTTCAACTCCCACGCCGCCGGGCCGACGCTGCCTGAAGAAGAGTACGTCGACGCGCTGCTGGCCGACCTCGATATCGACCTGCAGCACGTCCATGGCCGACTGCTGACCTCGATCTTCTTCGGCGGCGGCACGCCCAGCCTGTTCTCCGACCGCGCCCTGGGCCGTTTGCTGGAAGGCGTACAGCAACGTGTCGGCTTTGCGCCGGATATCGAGATCACCCTGGAGGCCAACCCTGGCACCTTCGAGCAGGCCAAGTTCAAGGGCTACCGGGCGCTGGGTATCAATCGCCTGTCTATCGGCGTGCAGAGTTTCCAGGAAGCCAAGCTCAAGGCACTGGGGCGCATCCACGATGGCGGCGAAGCCATCCGCGCTGCCAACATGGCCCGCGCCGCCGGCTTCGACAACTTCAACCTCGACCTGATGCACGGCCTGCCCGAGCAGAGCATCGAGGATGCCCTGTTCGACCTGCGCACCGCCATCAGCCAGGGCCCGACGCACCTGTCCTGGTACCAGTTGACCATGGAGCCGAACACGGTGTTCTGGAGCCAGCCGCCAACGCTTCCCGAGGATGATCTGCTGTGGGATATCCAGGAAGCCGGCCAGGCCCTGCTCGCAGCCGAAGGCTACGCGCAGTACGAAGTGTCCGCCTACGCCAGGCCTGGCAAGCAGGCGCGACACAACCTCAATTACTGGACCTTCGGTGATTTCCTCGGCATCGGCGCTGGCGCCCACGCCAAGCTAAGCACACCTGCTGGGCGCATCCAGCGCACCTGGAAAACCCGCCTACCCAAGGACTACCTCGACCCGGCCAAGGTATTCCAGGCCGGGGAGCGCGTACTCGAAGCCGGCGAACTTCCGTTCGAGTATCTGATGAACGTGTTGCGTTTGACCGAAGGCGCACCGGCCGAACTATTCAGCCAACGCACCGGCCTGCCGTTGCAGCAACTCGAACAGGCACGTCGTGAAGCCGAACGCCAGGGGCTGCTGCAGGCCGATCCAGCCCGCCTGGTAGCCACCACCAAGGGGCAACTGTTCCTCAACGATCTGCTGCAGCAGTTCCTGGCGTAGTTCACCCACAGAGCGGCATGAATCCGGTAGGCTAGCGCGCCTGATTCGCGCGGCCATTGCTCACGTCGCGCTGCACTGAAGGAGCCCGCATGGATCTGCTACTGGACCTGATCGTCACCCTCTCGCGCTGGAGCCGCAGCCACCTCAGCGATATTTCCCTGGCCATCATGGCTACTCTGCTGGTGCTGTTCGGCCCTGCCATCAACGCCTGGGTTCAACGCACCATCGGTAACCTCAATTTCGTCCTGCGCACCCTGCTGTTCGTGGTGTTCTGCGCGGTCGGCTACGGCCTGGCCATCGTCTTCCTCACGCCCTGGCTGGCCAAGGGCCTGGCGCACTTCAACAACTACACGCTGGCGCCAGTGCTGATTCTGATCTTCGCGGTCATCGGCATACTCGCCGACCGCAATTAGCGGGCGCAGCGCACAGGCTGCCCCATCAACCTTGCAGCCACACCATCACCTGCCCAACCAATTGCGCAGGGGTGGCATGCGTCGAATCCAGGCGCAGCAACGGACACGTCAGGTGCTGCTCGATCCAGGTCTCGTGCATGAGTCGGCTGCGCGTGTGCCGGTCGCCCTGCTCGTAGCCGGCCGCCCAGTCGAGAAAGGCCAGACTCTGGGCGTGCATATCGCCGCCCGGTTCAATTCGTTCGCCGTAGCGCTGCGCCTCGCGCTGACGTAGCCGGTGCATGCGCTCGTCATCGTCCAGATGCAGGAACAGTGCATGACTGAACGACGGGATCAATGCCTCGCCCCAACTGCATAGCGAGCCACTCAACACCCAGCTCGACGCCTGCGCGGCGCACTCGCGGATCAACTCCACCCGTTGTGGTGGTGGACGCTTGTGCAGGTACGGCGGCTCGCTGGGTAACCAGTAGAAGTCGTCGGTATCGAGGTGCAGCCAGCCGCAGCTATTGGACAGGGCATTGCCCAGCGTGGTGGTACCGGAGCCGGATGCGCCGAATATATGCAATCTGATGCTCATGCATCCTCCCTGATCAGATGCGCAAAAATACAGAAGCCGCCCAAAGGCGGCTTCGTGAACGACCGCAGCCCTGTCAGTTGCCTTCGCGGCGCAGCGCCTGCGGGGTGAAGTCGCGCGGGCTTAGACGGGCGTTGAAGTCGTACATCTTCTCGTTGTTATCCAGGCCGTCGGCGAAGTAGCGGCCGCCCTTGAGGTCGTAGATGGTCTCCAGGGTCGAGCCGAACATCGGCACATCGTAGTAGCTGATCGGGTGAGCTTCCTGCAGGCCGATCAGGTTGCCATTACGGTCATACAGATCGACCGCGAGGATCTGCCAGCTGTCCTCGTCGAGATAGAAACGACGCTTGCCATAGGGATGACTGAAGCCGGTGCGCAGGTCCGCCTCCACCACCCAGACGCGGTGCAACTCGTAACGCAGCAATTCCGGATTGATGTGCTTGGCCTGCAGGATGTCGGCGTAGGGAATGCCCTTCTGGTGCACGGCGTAGCTGTTGTAGGGCACCAGCATCTCGCGCTTGCCTAGCAGCTGCCATTCGTAGCGATCCGGTGCGCCATTGTAGGAGTCCACCTGGTCGGCAGTGGCCATGCCATTGGTGTCGGGTTGCAGGGTGTCGTAGGCAAGCATCGGCAGGCGGCGCACACGGCGCTCGCCACGGTTGAAGCGCCAGGCCTTGCGAATCGCCAGCACCTGATCGAGGGTTTCCTGCACCACCAGCGCCGAGCCGGCCAACTTGGCTGGAGCCACGACCTTGTACTTGTAATAGAACAGGGTGTTGTCCAGATCCTGTGGGGCAACACCTTCGCGGCCATAGAGGAAGTAGATGTCGCGCTCGAGCTTGAGCAGGTTGTAGCTACCGTTGGCGAGCACCGCCGCCTGGTTGGTGGCCATGCTGATCTGGTCGCCGCGGTAACGCATGACGTGGTTCCAGATCGCCTCCTGGCCATTCTGCGGCAGCGGGAATGGCACACCAGCGGCCGCCCCCTGCACACCGTTGCCACCAGAAATCAGCTCGGCATTCAGCGCATTGAAGCGGGAGGCATCATAGATGCGTTGTGGCGCGGCCGCACTGCGGCGGGTCGGGAATACGCGCAGATAGAAGCTGGGGTTCTGCTGCAGCAGGGTCTTGAGGCCGATCGGCAACTGTTGTTCATACTGCGCCAGGTTCTGGCTGTCGACTCGGAACAGCAGTTTGTCGTCAGCATAGGGGTCCGGGTGATGCATGCCCGGCTGGTAGTTGGCCGGCGGCGTAGCCAGACCGCCCGTCCAGGCAGGGATGGTGCCACTGGCATTACCGGCGCGCTCGCCACCCAGTGGTGTCAGGTCCTGACCCAGACGCGCAGCCTGACTGGCATCAACCTTGGCCTGGGCCTGAAACGCCAGGGCAGTCAGCAGAAGAAGGGAAACCGATCTCAACACAATGCTCTCCTCGCGGCGCCATGGAAGCGATGCCGCTATTGTCCGCGCACCTTGCAGGCGCACTTATCGTTGTTGTGTTCTGAGAGCCTGCTCACGGTCTCGCGAGCTAGAGCGATACAAGGCAAAAACAAGCGAGGAAGCGGAGTGTACTTTTGTACATGAGCATTCCGAGCTTGTTTTTAACGCAGTAGCGCCGACGCGCAGCAGATCGTGAGCAGGTTCTGAGGTGAGGCGCCGTCCTGGCCGTCGGGTTATCCCGATCTAGTGGTGCATCCTGCCGGTTCTATATACGGGCGATCCCTACGGACGGGATCGCTCGGCAATCACTCCTGACGCTGAAACTTGAGATCCCATACACCGTGGCCAAGGCGCTCGCCACGACGTTCGAACTTGGTCACCGGGCGCTCTTCTGGGCGCGGCACGTAAGTGCCATCGGCCGCCAGGTTGCGGTAGCCCGGCGCAGCGTTCATCACTTCAAGCATGTGCTCAGCATAGTTCTCCCAGTCGGTGGCCATGTGCAACACGCCGCCGACCTTCAGTTTGCTGCGCACCAGCTCAGCGAAAGCAGGCTGGACGATACGGCGCTTGTGGTGACGTGACTTGTGCCAGGGGTCGGGGAAGAACAGCAGCACGCGATCGAGGCTGGCGTCGGCCACGCAGTCCCGCAGCACCTCCAGCGCATCGCAGCTGTAGACCCGCAGGTTGCTGAGATTTTGCGTCATCGCACCGTTGAGCAGCGCACCCACGCCGGGTTTGTGTACCTCGACACCGATGAAATCCTGCTCAGGCGCAGCAGCAGCCATCTCCAGGGTGGAGTGGCCCATGCCGAAGCCGATCTCGAAGGTGCGCGGTGCGCTGCGACCGAACACCTGGTCGAAATCGCGTAGGCCGTCTTCCAGCTCAAGGCCGAACAGCGGCCAGCCCTTGTCGATGCCACGCTGCTGACCTTCGGTCATGCGCCCGGCACGCATCACGAAGCTCTTGATGGTACGGCGCTGGCGACCGTCTTCGGTCAGTTCGGGCTGTTGGGTATCGGTCATGCTGGACTCTTGTAGAGTGTTTACGACTCTGCGGTCTGAAGCCCTGCTTGCAACGCAGCAGGGTCGACGCGCAGCCAATCGTTATCCTTAGTTGATCAGGCCAGTCAGCGGCGACGACGCACTGGCATAGAGTTTCTTCGGCATACGGCCGGCCAGGTAGGCCAGGCGACCGGCCTCGACGGCATGCTGCATGGCACGCGCCATCAGCACCGGATTCTGCGCTTCGGCGATGGCGCTGTTCATCAGCACCGCCTCGCAGCCCAGCTCCATGGCGATGGTAGCGTCGGAGGCAGTGCCCACGCCGGCGTCGACCAGCACCGGCACCTTCGATTCCTCGAGGATGATGCGCAGGTTGTACGGGTTGCAGATGCCCAGGCCGGAGCCGATCAAGCCGGCCAGCGGCATCACCGCGATGCAGCCGATCTCGGCCAGTTGGCGCGCGATGATCGGATCGTCGCTGGTGTACACCATCACGTCGAAGCCATCCTTGACCAGTACTTCGGCGGCCTTGATTGTCTCGATGACGTTGGGGAACAGGGTTTTCTGGTCGGCCAGCACTTCCAGCTTGACCAGGTTGTGACCATCGAGCAGCTCGCGGGCCAGGCGGCAGGTGCGCACGGCCTCGACCGCGTCATAGCAGCCGGCGGTATTGGGCAGGATGGTGTACTTGTCCGGGCTGATCACGTCGAGCAGGTTCGGCTCACCGGGATTCTGGCCGATGTTGGTGCGGCGCACCGCCACGGTGACGATCTCGGCGCCGGAAGCGGCGATGGCGTCGCGGGTCTCGTCCATATCCTTGTACTTGCCGGTACCGACCAGCAGGCGCGACTGGAACGTACGACCGGCCAGAGTGAAGGGCTTGTCGCTGCGAACTTGGCTCATGGAATACTCCTCGAGGGGTCAACCGCCGCCGATGGCGTGCACCACTTCCACCTGGTCGCCTTCGGCGAGCTGGGTGCTGTCGTGCTGGCTGCGTGGAACGATGTCCTGATTGAGCTCGACCGCCACACGGCGCCCGGTCAGATCGAGGCGAACCAACAGGTCGGCGACGCTCTGGTTATCCGGCAGTTCGAAGGGTTCACCATTCAACTGGATACGCATGACGACTCGGTCACAACTGGAAAGAGGGCCGGCATTCTAGCCCGTTAACTGGCCACGACCAAGGCTAAAAGGCGCCATTCGTCCTCATTTCTGACGCCAGGGTCAGGTCAGCTTCCAGGCGCTCAGGCCCAGGCACAGCCAACCAACGAGGAAGGCGACGCCACCGAAAGGCGTGATGATACCGAGCTTGCCAATGCCGCTGAGGGTCAGCAGATAGAGACTGCCGGAGAACAGCAGGATACCCAGCGCGAAGGCGCCGCCAGCCAGGTTCACCAACCGTCCGGGCGCATGCATCGCCAGCAGGCCGACGCCGAACAGGGCCAACGCGTGAATCAGCTGGTAATGCGTGCCGGTCTGGAACACCGCCAGATACTCGGGAGTCAGCCTGTGCTTCAGACCATGGGCCGCGAACGCGCCCAGAGCGACACCGGTGAAACCGGCGAATGCGGACAACAGTAGCCAGAGACGGGCCATGGAAACTCCTGAATGGAACGGGCAGTGTGCAGTTTAACTCCTGTGCCGACAGGCGAACTGCTCGTTATTGTCACACCTGCGTCAACCCTTCGGGCCGTCGCAAAGCGACGTCAAAAATCGCTCCAGGCGATTTTTTGTTTTAATAGCGCCACATCCGATCATTGCGAGACCCCATGCTCCGAGCCCTGACCCGCCGCCTGCTGAAACTGCTGCTCTGGCTGATCCTGGCCAGCGTACTGCTGGTGCTTGCTCTGCGCTGGGTGCCGCCGCCCGGTACGGCGCTGATGATCGAGCGCAAGATCGAATCCTGGGGCAGCGAACAGCCCATCGAGCTGAAGCGCCAGTGGCGCCCCTGGAAAGAACTCCCGGATCACCTGAAGATGGCGGTGATCGCCGCTGAAGACCAGAAATTCGCCGAACACTGGGGGTTCGATGTCGGCGCGATTCAGGCGGCGCTGGCACATAACCAGAGCGGCGGCTCACTAAGAGGCGCCAGCACCCTCAGCCAGCAGGTGGCGAAGAACCTGTTTCTCTGGTCCGGACGCAGTTGGCTGCGCAAAGGGCTGGAAGCCTGGTTCACCGCACTGATCGAAGTGCTCTGGTCGAAAGAGCGCATCCTTGAGGTGTACCTCAATAGCGTCGAGTGGGGCGATGGCATCTTTGGCGCCGAAGCCGCGGCACAACACCATTTCGGTGTCGGCGCGCCTTATCTCAATCGCCAGCAGGCCAGCCAGCTGGCAGCGGTGCTACCCAATCCACTGCGCTGGAGCGCTGGTCGCCCGAATGGCTACGTGGTGCGACGCGCCGCCTGGATTCGCCAGCAGATGAATCAGCTGGGTGGCAGCCACTACCTCAATCAGCTCAAGGCAGCGCGCCCAGACTGGTGGCCACGCTGGCTGTAAGCGAGGCTAGCTAGCGGGTCGCGCGAAAAGCCTGGCGCGGCACCGCATGCAGCAGCGCGACCTCATCGCCGCGCAGGTGCACGGTCAAGCCCCATTGCGGATAGACCCAAGCCTGACCGTCGACCAATTCCAAGGTCAGACGCGGCTGCCCGAGACTGGCAGCCAGGCGCTCGCTGGCCAGGGCTTGGGGGGCATTCAGATTGAGGCTGGCGATGGAAAAACCGGCCATCTGATCGACCAGTGATTGACCAAGGACCTGCTCGCTATCACCGGCCTTGAGGCCTTGCGCCGTCATCAGACTGTCGCGCTGCTCACGGCTCAACCTCAGCTCGGCCTCGAGCGACCACTTGCCCTCCTCCCCTTCGAGTGGCGCACGATAGACAAGCCGCGCGCCGTCAAGGCGCGGCTCCAGCCACAGCTCGCCCGGCGCTAACGCCTGCACATCACGCAGCGTCAGTGCGTCCTCAGCCAGCGGCTGTAACAGTGCGTCGCGCCACTGCTGCAGACCTTCCACCGGTTCAACCTCGGTACTGCGCATCAGCCAGGCGCCCCAGGCGAAGAACAACACGGCGACGAGCGCGAATATCAGCCAGTGCTGCGCTTTCAGTGGGGCTTTGTTCAAGGCAATTGCTCCAGACAGAAAAAAGCCGCACCAGGGTGCGGCTTTTCGGGGTAACAGCAGACTCAAGCGGCGATACAGCCCTTGAGCTTGTTCATCGCATTCTTCTCGAGCTGGCGAATCCGCTCGGCCGACACATTGTACTTGGCGGCCAGGTCGTGCAGCGTCGCCTTTTCCTCGGCCAGCCAGCGCTGGTAGAGAATGTCGCGACTGCGCTCGTCCAGACTTTCCAGCGCTTCGTGCAGGTTGCTGCTGGAACTGTCGCTCCAGTCGGCATCTTCAAGCTGGCGGGCTGGGTCGTAGCGATGGTCTTCCAGATAATGCGCTGGTGACTGGAAGGCGCTGTCGTCGTCGGCATCGGCTGCCGGATCGAAGGCCATGTCCTGGCCGGTCAGGCGACTTTCCATCTCGCGCACTTCGTGCGGCTCGACGCCGAGGCTGGCGGCCACGGCGGTCACTTCATCGTTGTTCAGCCAAGCCAGACGCTTCTTCTGGCTGCGCAGGTTGAAGAACAGTTTGCGCTGGGCCTTGGTGGTGGCCACTTTAACGATGCGCCAGTTCTTCAGAATGAACTCGTGGATTTCCGCGCGAATCCAGTGCACAGCGAAAGACACCAGGCGTACGCCCATTTCCGGGTTGAAGCGCTTGACCGCCTTCATCAGGCCGACGTTGCCTTCCTGGATCAGGTCGGCCTGAGCCAGACCGTAACCGGAGTAGCTGCGTGCGATATGCACCACGAAACGCAGGTGGGCCAACACCATCTGGCGGGCTGCCTCGAGATCCTGCTGGTAAAAGAGATTTTCGGCCAGTTCACGCTCCTGCTCGGGTGTCAGCAGCGGGATGCTGTTGACGGCATGCACGTATGCTTCCAGGTTGGCGCCTGGAACCAGAGCATGAACAGGTTGCAAGGAAGTGGACATTCGAATCCTCCGATTCACGAAACTCGTGCAGTGTAGCACTGCGCTATCTGATGCAGGTCCTGTGGATAAGTTCCTGCCCAGATAGTCAATATCAACCAAAACAATAAGTTGTCAGCTTGCGTTCAGCCTTGCCGAACAGCGCCCTAACGGGGCGCAAGTTCGTTCAGATGACGCGCCACTGCCAGCCAGGCGCCAATATAGCCCAACAGCACGGCGCCGAGCAGCAGCGAAAAACCGTCGGAAGAAGGTACGCCACCCAGCGCGAAATCGCTACCGTAAAGGCCAGCCAAACGTACTACCGCATCGTTCAGCCAATCCAGCCCGAAGGCCAGCAGCAGCCAGGCGAAGATACCAGCGCCGAAACCATACAACGCGCCCATATAAAGGAAGGGACGTCGCACGTAGCCATCGGTTCCACCTACCAGCTTGATCACTTCGATTTCGGCACGACGGTTCTCGATGTGCAGGCGGATGGTGTTGCCGATCACCAGCAGCAGCGCCAGGATCAGAAGCAGGCTCAGGCCAAAGACGAAGCGGTCACCCAGCTTGAGGATCGCGGTCAGGCGTTCGACCCAGACCAGATCGAGCTGCGCCTGCTCTACCTTGGGCAGCTCCGCCAGGCGCTGGCGCAGGGCCTCAAGCTTGGCCTTGTCGACTTCCTTCGGCGTGACCAAAACCACGCCCGGCAGCGGATTCTCCGGCAACTCCTTCAACGCCTGACCCAGACCGGACAGCTGCTGGAACTCTTCCAGCGCCTGCTCGCGGCTGATCCATTCGGCGTCGGAGACGTCATCCATCGCTGCGATCTGCTCGCGCAGCGCCTGGCCGTCGCGCTCACCGGCGGACATATCGAGGAACAGGGAAATCTGCGCCGCACGCTGCCAGGAGCCGCCGAGCTTCTCGACGTTATCCAGCAGCAGCGACAGGCCCATGGGCAGGCTCAGCGCCACGGCCATCACCAGGCAGGTGAAGAAGCTGCCGATGGGCTGGCGCGCCAGGCGGCGCAGGCTGTCGACCAGGCTGGCGCGGTGGCTTTCCAGCCAGGCGTTGAGCAGAGTGCGAAAATCCGGCTCATCCGCCGGGCCATCGACCACCTTGTTGCGCGGCGCCGCGCCGACGCGTTCGGCCGGCTGCGGTGTGGGCATCTTCGATGCGCTCATCAGGCTGCCTCCCCATCACCGATCAGGCGACCACGTTGCAGGGTGAGCATGCGTTGGCGCATACGTGCGATCAGCGCCAGGTCGTGGCTGGCGATCAGTACCGTGGTGCCCAACTGGTTGATGTCTTCGAACACGCCCATGATCTCGGCAGCCAGGCGCGGGTCAAGGTTACCGGTAGGCTCGTCCGCCAGCAGTAGGGCTGGCCGGTGGACGATGGCGCGGGCGATGCCAACGCGCTGCTGCTGACCGGTGGACAGATCCCCCGGCGCCTGCGCGGCCTTGTCGCTGAGGCTGACACGCTCCAGCGCCGCACCGACGCGCTTGGCTATCTCTGGCTTGGACAGACCGAGAATCTGCAGCGGCAGAGCGACGTTGTCGTAGACAGTGCGATCGAACAGCAGCTGGTGATTCTGGAATACCACGCCGATCTGTCGGCGCAGGAACGGAATCTGCGCGTTGGTGATGGTCGACAGGTCCTGCCCGGCCAGCAGCAACTTGCCGCTGGTGGGCCGTTCCATCGCCAGCAGCAGACGCAGCAGCGTGCTCTTGCCGGCACCGGAGTGACCGGTGACAAAGAGGAATTCGCCGGGGCGAACGCGGAAACTCAGCTCGTGCAGCCCGACATGGCCATTGGGGTAACGCTTGGCGACCTGCTCGAATCGGATCATGCCCGCTCGCGCTCCTCGAAGAGTGCCTGAACGAAAGCCTGCGCCTCGAACGGCCGCAGGTCATCGATGCCTTCGCCCACGCCGATGTAGCGAATCGGCAGGCCGAACTGCTTGGCCAGGGCGAAGATGACGCCGCCCTTGGCGGTGCCGTCGAGTTTGGTCAGCGCCAGGCCGGTGAGGTTCACGGTCTGGTTGAATTGCTTGGCCTGGTTGATGGCGTTCTGGCCGGTGCCGGCGTCGAGCACCAGCAGCACTTCGTGCGGTGCGGTGTCATCCAGCTTACCTATCACCCGACGCACCTTCTTCAGCTCTTCCATCAGGTTGTCTTTGGTGTGCAGGCGCCCGGCGGTGTCAGCGATCAGCACGTCGATGCCGCGCGACTTGGCCGCCTGCACCGCATCGAAGATCACCGAGGCCGAGTCGGCGCCAGTGTGCTGGGCGATCACCGCGATGTTGTTGCGCTCACCCCAGACCTGCAGCTGCTCCACCGCAGCAGCGCGGAAGGTATCGCCCGCAGCGAGCATGACCTTCTTGCCTTCGAGTTGCAGCTTCTTGGCCAGCTTGCCGATGGTGGTGGTCTTGCCTACGCCGTTCACGCCCACGACGAGAATCACGTAAGGCTGTTTGGCAGTGTCGATGACCAGCGACTGCTCGACCGGCTTGAGCAGAGTCACCAGCTCTTCCTGCAGCGCCTTGTACAGCGCGCCGCTGTCGGCCAGTTCCTTGCGCGCCACGCGTTTGGTCAGGTTGCCAATGATCGCGGTGGTCGCCTCGACGCCGACGTCGGCGGTCAGCAGGCGGGTTTCCAGATCATCCAGCAGGTCATCGTCGATAGCCTTCTTGCCAAGGAACAGGCTGGCCATGCCCTCGCCGAGGCTGGCGCTGGTCTTGGACAGGCCTTGCTTGAGGCGGGCGAAGAAACTCGGCTTTTCCTGAGTGGCTGGCGCGGCTACGGGAGCGGGCGCAACAACCTCGGGCAAGGCTTCGGCAACAGGCTCAGGCACGAGCGGCGGCTCAATGACCACAGGCGGGGCGACCGAGGGTTCGGCAACCAGCCGCTCAGCCTGTGGCACTGGAGCAGGCGCGGCCTCAGCCACTTCGGGCTCGAGTGCCGGCAAGGCTTCGGGCGCGCGCTCAGGTGTCGACGGCTCGGCAGGTGGTCGAGCAGACTCGGGCTGCTCGACGGGCGCGGGCTGAGTCGGCTCGGCTGCGTTCTCTGCGGGCTTCTTGCGCCACCAACTGAACAGGGATTTCTTTTCTTCGGTCACAGGCGGGGTCTGCGCGCCAGCCTCGGCCGGCGACTTCTTGTCGTCATTGGAACCAAACATGGGTCGCTTGCATCTCAGGGGAGCGGACGCTAACAGGCTGCAAAGCCTTGCCGCGCCGCCCCGGAAAAGGATGGGGTATCCTAGCACCTCTTCGCCCGTCGGCGGTACGACCGCCCAGGCTATCCGACAGGTCTGACTTTCGATGAATGCCATTGCCCGCCGTTCCCTCGGCCTGCTGTTTGGCGCACTATGCGTGCCACTCGCGGCCCTCGCTTCTCCCGCTCAACCCACCCACGAATTCAAACTGGACAATGGCCTCAAGGTCATCGTCCGCGAGGATCATCGCGCCCCCGTGGTGGTTTCGCAGATCTGGTACAAGGTCGGCTCCAGCTACGAGACGCCCGGTTCCACCGGCCTGTCCCACGCACTGGAACACATGATGTTCAAGGGCAGCGGCAAGTTCGGTCCCGGCGAGGCCTCGCGCATCCTGCGTGAACTGGGCGCCGAGGAGAATGCCTTTACCAGCGATGACTACACCGCCTACTACCAGGTGCTGGCCAGTGACCGCCTGGGCGTGGCCCTGGAGCTGGAAGCCGATCGCCTGGCCAGCCTGACGCTGCCGGCCGACGAGTTCAGCAAGGAAATCGAGGTAATCAAGGAGGAGCGTCGCCTGCGCACTGACGACCGCCCGTCCTCGCTGGCCTACGAACGCTTCAAGGCCATGGCTTATCCGGCCAGCGGCTACAGCATCCCGACCATCGGCTGGATGGCCGACCTCGATCGCATGCACATCGACGAACTGCGCGCCTGGCACCAGAAGTGGTACGCGCCGAACAACGCCACCCTGGTGGTGGTCGGTGACGTCAGCGTGGATGAGGTGAAAGCCCAGGTTCAGCGCTACTTCGGCGGCATTGCGCGCGGTGAAGTGCCGACCGCCAAGCTGCCGCTGGAACTGGCTGCGCCGGGCGAGCGACGCACCACGCTGTATCTCAAGACCCAGCTGCCGAACCTGATCATGGGCTTCAACGTGCCAGGCCTGGCCACCGCCGAAACGCCACGCCAGGTCTACGCCCTGCGCCTGGCCGCTGCCTTGCTCGACGGCGGCTACAGCGCGCGTCTGTCCACCCGCCTGGAGCGCGGCGAGGAACTCGTCTCAGGCGCCAGCGCCTGGTACAACGCCTTCACCCGCGGCGACAGCCTGTTCATCCTCTCGGCCACGCCCAACGTGCAGAAGGGCAAGACCCTGGAGCAGGCCGAAGCCGGCCTGTGGCGCGAACTGGAAGAACTTAAAAAAGCCCCGCCGTCCGCAGCCGAACTGGCCCGCGTACGCGCTCAGGTCATCGCTGGTCTGGTCTACGAGCGCGACTCGATCACCAGCCAGGCCACCAGCATCGGCCAACTGGAAACCGTTGGTCTGTCCTGGCAACTGATCGACCAGGAACTGAACGAACTGCAGGCCGTCACCCCAGCCGATATCCAGCAGGCTGCCCGCACCTTCTTCGTCCGCGACCGCTTGAGCGTCGCCCACGTTCTGCCTGAAGCATCCCGTCATGAGGAGTCCCGCCATGAAGACTGAGCACCGCCGCCTGGGCCTGCTCGGCCTGGTACTGTCCAGCGCACTGCTACTGGGCGCCTGCGCCAACCTCTCTGACAAGGCCCCGACGGGCGATGCCGCCAAGCTGCAGTCGCTGGCCGCGCTCGACGGCAAGGCACCGACCCGCCGCACCCTGGATATCCAGACCTGGAACACCGCGCAGGGTGCCAAAGTGTTGTTCGTCGAAGCCCATGAGTTGCCGATGTTCGACCTGCGCCTGACCTTCGCTGCCGGCAGCAGCCAGGACGGCGGCGTGCCAGGCCTGGCCACCTTGACCAACGCCATGCTCAACGAGGGCGTGCCAGGCAAGGACGTCGGTGCCATCGCCGCTGGCTTCGAAGGTCTCGGCGCCGAATTCGGCAACGGCGCCTATCGCGATATGGCGGTGGCTAGCCTGCGCAGCCTGAGCGCCCGGGAGCAGCGCGAGCCGGCTCTGGCGTTGTTCGCCGAGGTGCTGGGCAAGCCCACCTTCCCGGCCGACTCGCTGGCGCGAATCAAGAACCAGCTGCTCGCCGGTTTCGAGTTCCAGAAGCAGAACCCAGGCAAGCTGGCCAGCCTCGAGCTGTTCGAGCGCCTTTACGGCCAGCACCCGTACGCTCACCCGAGCGACGGCACCGCGCAATCGATTCCGGCGATCAGCCGTCAGCAACTGCAGGCTTTCCATGCTCGTGCCTACAGCGCCGGCAATGCGGTGATCGCGCTAGTCGGCGACCTGTCGCGCGCCGAGGCCGAGGCCATCGCCAACCGCGTTTCCGCAGCCCTGCCGAAAGGCCCGGCACTGGCGAAGATTGCCCAGCCGCAAACGCCCAAGGCGAGCACCAGCCATATCGAGTATCCGTCCAACCAGACCCATCTGCTGATCGCCCAGCTTGGCATCGACCGCCGTGATCCGGACTACGCGGCGCTGTACCTGGGCAACCAGATCTTCGGCGGCGGCGGGTTCGGCACGCGGTTGATGAGTGAAGTGCGCGAGAAACGCGGCCTGACCTACGGCGTCTACTCTGGCTTCAGTGCCATGCAGGCGCGCGGCCCATTCATGATCAACCTGCAGACCCGCGCCGAACTCAGCGAAGGTACCCTGACGCTGGTCAAGCAACTGCTGGGCGACTATCTGCGTGATGGTCCGACCCAGCAAGAGCTGGATGATGCCAAGCGCGAACTGGCCGGCAGCTTCCCGCTGTCCACCGCGAGCAATGCCGCCATCGTCGGCCAACTGGCCTCGATGGGTTTCTACGACCTGCCGCTGAGCTACCTGGACGACTTCATGCGTGACGTGCAAAACCTGACCACCGAGCAGGTCAAGGCTGCGATGGCCAAGCACCTCGACCCCGAGGCACTGGTGGTGGTTAGCGCTGGTCCGACAGTCGCGCAGAAGGAGCTGCCGCCGCCCACCGACCGCCCGACCGAGCAGCCCAGCACGGTGCCGCACTGATGCGTGGTCGTGCACCGCAGAAACCCGCCGCGGGCAAAACCCACGGCGGGCAGGGCCAACTGCGTATCATCGGCGGCGAGTGGCGTTCGCGGCGCTTCGCCTTCCCTGACGGCCCCGGCCTGCGCCCAACGCCGGACCGGGTACGCGAGACGCTGTTCAACTGGCTGGCGCCTTATGTCGAAGGCGCCCACGTGCTCGACCCCTTCGCCGGCAGTGGCGCGCTGCTACTCGAAGCCCTGTCGCGCGGGGCGGCCAGTGGTCTGGCCTGCGACCTCAACCCGGCTTCGGTGAGCGCACTGCGCGGGCACTTGGCGACGCTGCAATGCAGCACTGGCGAGATTCAGCTGGGCGACGCCCTGCAACTACTGGCTCGTCCGGCGCCGCAGCGCTTCGATATCGTCCTGCTCGACCCGCCGTTCCACAAGGATCTACTGCAGGACACCTGCAAGCTGCTGGAAGCTCAGAACTGGCTGGCCGACGACGCCTGGATCTACACCGAAAGCGAAACCGCGCCCTCAACGCTGGGTCTGCCCGGCAACTGGCGCCTGCATCGCGAGAAGCACACCGGCCAGGTGCATTACGCGCTGTGGCAGCGTGGATGAAGGACTTCATCTACACCCACCTGCCCTACCTGCTGCTTATCATGCTGGCACTGCCGGTGTTGCTCAGCCAGCAGGAAATTGCGCTCAACCTGCAACGCGCGATACCACACAATCCCAATGCCGGTATCACCATCGGGCTTACCAGTCAGCGCATCGTCGCACTGCTGGTATTGATCTGGTGTGCCTGGCGGATGATGCGTAAACGGCGCCGCTAAGATGCCGGCATTGCGGCGAGCCTGTGGCGGCGAGCACAATCCCAATGAGTTGGCCTGACCAACGTTTCCTGACGCGCAGATAGGTCTATGCCCGCAACGTTCCAACCCGCATGGTGGCTCCCCGGCCCGCATCTGCAGACGCTGTGGAACCCCTTCTGTCGCAAACCGCCGCAACTGGAACGGCAGCGCGAGCGGCTGTGGCTGGACGATGGCGACTTCCTCGACCTCGACTGGTACGGCCCGCATGACGCCCATGCGCCGCTGGTGCTGGTATTGCACGGTCTGACCGGGAGTTCCAATTCACTCTACGTGCTCGGCCTGCAGCAGGCGCTGGCCGCGCGTGGCTGGGCCAGTGCCGCACTGAACTGGCGTGGCTGCTCCGGAGAACCCAATCTGCTGCCGCGTGGCTACCACTCTGGCGCCAGCGAAGATCTGGCATCGGCCGTGGCGCATCTGCGCACGCAACGACCAATGGCCCCCTTGTACGCCGTCGGCTATTCGCTCGGCGGCAACGTGCTGCTCAAGTACCTGGGTGAGAGCGGCGAGCAGAGCCAGCTGCAGGGCGCGGTGGCGGTCTCGGTGCCGTTTCGTCTGGACCAGTGCGCCGACCGCATCGGCCTGGGTTTCTCGCGGGTGTACCAGGCGCACTTCATGCGCGAGATGGTCGCCTACGTGAACAACAAGCAACGCCTGTTCGTTGAGAGCGGCCAGGGCGAACGCCTGTCGGTACTGGAGCGCCTCGGCCCGCTGGATGGCATGCGCACCTTCTGGGACTTCGACGGCCGCATCACTGCGCCGCTGCACGGCTTCGCCGATGCTCACGACTATTACCGCCGCGCCTCCAGCCGTTTCTACCTGGGTGAAATCCGTACGCGCACGCTGATGATCCAGGCTGAGGATGACCCCTTCATCTTCCGTCACAGCCTGCCCGAAGCCAGCGAACTGGCCCCGGGCACCGAGTTCGAGTTGCACGCCAAGGGCGGCCATGTCGGCTTCGTCGAGGGCAGCCCGCGCAAACCGGTGTATTACCTGGAGCGGCGTATTCCACAGTGGTTGGCTGACCTCGGCTAATCGCGGCTGAAGCCGCTCCTACACGGGCGGCAAGAGCCGTAGCTCGGATGAAATCCGGGAAGATGCGACAAAGGCCTTTCCGGATTGCAACCGAGCACGGCAGTCACTGCAGATTGTGGGAGGCGCTTCAGCGGCGAAAAGATCGCGGCTAAAGCCCCTCCCACAGAGGCAGTACTGCATGATCAATCACCCCAGCACCTGCTCCAGCGGCACATGGAGCCGGCCATACAGCGCCTCAACCGCTTCGCGCGCCGCAGGTGCCAGGTAGCCCCCTTCCAACGCCAGCACCTGATAGATACCGCGGCGCAGCATGTCCTGGCTGAGGTTGTCCGGGTTGGCGCCTGTGGTGCAGAGAAAGCGTACCCAAGAGGTCATGATGATCCAGCTGTTGAGCGTCAATGCCTCGATCTGCGCCGGGCTCATCAGCAGGATGCCCGCCTCGACGAAGCCCTGATAAATCGATTGCGCGCCCACCAGGCAGCGTCGGGCGAAGGCACGATAGCGCTCGGCCAGCTCAGCATCGGACTCCAGCAGATGCTCTAGGTCACGATGCAGAAAGCGGTAGTGCCACATCGCGGCCAGCAGTGCTTCCAGGTAGAAGGTCTTGTCCTCCACCGTCAGCGCGCGGCCTTCGGGCAGGCGCAGGAAGCTGTCGACCTGCGCTTCGTACTGGGCGAACAGCTCGGCGATGATCACCTGCTTGTTACGGAAGTGGTAATACAGGTTGCCCGGCGACATGCCCAGGTGCGCGGCAATGTGATTGGTGGTGACGTTACGCTCGCCCTGGCTGTTGAACAGAGCCAGGCTCTCGGCAACGATGCGGTCGCGGGTCTTGGGTGGCGCCATGACGCAGCTCGATCTCGACTTCAAAAGTGGCAAAGGTACAGGCGAATCCGCCGAAGTGTTACCCCCAGATGCACCGCATAAGCCGCAGCAGGCCTTTGGTTAGGGTGCAGCAAGGGCGGCGGCGCGGCATCCTATTTGACACATTAGAGTAATTGCTCTAAAAATCTAGCGCAGCCTAATCGCGGCTTATAGCCGCCTCCAGCAGGCTGTTTAAAAACGTCGGCGACGACTGCATGGATGCAGGAGTTAGAGCGAAGCAGGAAGCCCGAGCCGAGACAGTCAGCGCAAGGCAAAAACAGGCGAAAAAAGGCCGGGGTCGCGACCGACTTTACAAGCTGTAAATGAGTATTTTGATCGGACTCGCGCACGAGCCTGTTTTTAACGCAGCGATGACAACGCAGATAGTTTTTCAACAGCCTGCCCGCTGGAACGTCGAGGAGAAACCCATGGTCGCCGACATCGCCTACCTGCAGCACAGTCAACAGCAGATCAACCAGCTGGACGCCACATTCGCCCAGCAACGCTCTGCCTTTGCCGCCAATCCGATGCCATCGGCCGAGCAACGTATCCAGTGGCTGAAATCCCTGAGCGAGCTGCTGACCCAGCAGCAGGACGCCCTGGTGGCGGCGATCTCCACAGACTTCAGCAACCGCTCAGCCGACGAAACCCTGCTCGCCGAACTGATGCCCAGCCTGCACGGCATCCATTACGCGACCAAGCGCATCAAGAAGTGGATGAAACCCTCACGACGTAGCGTCGGCATGCAGTTCATGCCGGCCTCGGCCAAGGTCATCTACCAGCCGCTGGGCGTGGTCGGCATCATCGTGCCGTGGAACTACCCGCTGTTTCTCGCCATCGGTCCGCTGACCGGCGCACTGGCCGCCGGCAACCGGGTGATGATCAAGATGAGCGAGTCCACCCCGGTCACCTCGCAGTTGGTCAAGGATCTACTGGCGCGCATCTTCCCCGAGGATCTGGTCAGCGTCGCCCTGGGTGAAGCGGAAGTCGGCATGGCCTTCTCCAAGCTGCCGTTCGACCACCTGCTGTTCACTGGCGCCACCAGCATCGGCAAGCATGTTATGCGCGCCGCCGCGGAGAACCTGACCCCGGTGACCCTGGAGCTGGGCGGCAAGTCTCCAGCCATCGTCTCTGCCGACGTACCGCTGGCGGACGCCGCCGAACGCATCGCCTTCGGCAAGACGCTAAATGCCGGGCAGACCTGCGTGGCGCCGGACTACGTACTGGTGCCGCGAGACCGCATCGACGGTTTCGTCAGTGCCTACCGTGAGGTGGTGCAGCGCTTCTACCCGCAGCTCAAGGACAACCCGGACTACACCGCGATCATCAACGAGCGCCAGCTGGCCCGTCTCAACGGCTACCTGCAGGATGCCGAAGCCAAGGGCGCGCGCGTCGTCCCGCTGTACCCCGAAGCCCAAGGCCGGCGCCTGCCGCAGAGCCTGGTGCTGGACGTCAACGACGACATGAAACTGATGCAGGACGAGATCTTCGGTCCGCTGCTGCCGGTGGTGCCCTACGACCGTATCGAAGATGCCTTCGCCTACGTCAACGCGCGACCTCGCCCGCTGGCGCTGTACTACTTCGGCTACGACAAGCGCGAGCAGCAGCGCGTGCTGCATGAAACCCACTCTGGCGGCGTGTGCCTGAACGACACCCTGCTGCACGTGGCCCAGGACGACATGCCGTTCGGCGGCGTCGGCCCGTCGGGCATGGGTCACTACCACGGTCACGAAGGTTTCCTGACCTTCAGCAAGGCCAAGGGCGTGTTCATCAAGCAGCGTTTCAACGCCGCACGGTTGATCTATCCGCCGTATGGCAAGGCGCTGCAGAAGCTGGTCTACAAGTTGTTCGTACGCTGATCTACGCGGGCCTGGCCCGCTCTACGCCTGGTGATAACAACAATGAACGACACCACACTCGACGCGCCGCAACTCTCGCGGCGCAGCCTGCTCAAGGTCGGTCTGATGGGCACAGCGCTGCTCGGCACTGCCGGGCTGACCGCAACGCTCAGCGGCTGCTCGGCCAGCACACCTGCTGGCGGTTACCTGATTCTGCGCAGCAGCGATCTGCCGTTTCTACGTGCGCTGATCCCGGTGATGCTCGACGGCGCCGTCAGCGCCGAACAGATGCCGCAGGCCATCGACGGTACGCTGAAGAGCCTCGACAGCAGCCTGGCGCACCTGTCGCCGGAGATGCTGAAACTCACCGTACAGCTGTTCGACGTCCTGGCCCTGCCCATCACCCGTGGTCCGCTGACTGGGGTCTGGGGCAGTTGGGACAACGCCAGCGGCGATGACGTGCGGCAGTTCCTCAAGCGCTGGCAAAACAGCAGCCTGAGCCTGCTGCGCATGGGCCATGCCTCACTGCTGCAACTGGTGATGATGGCCTGGTACAGCCGCCAGGAGGCCTGGGCGCATTGCGGCTATCCCGGTCCACCTACCGTATAGCGGCTGACCCGTAGGCCGGGCCGGACGGCGAGCCGCTTCAGCCCACCCACAGCGGCCAGCTTTGGTGGGCTGAAGCCCACCCTACCCACTCGCTCCTACACGTGAAATTGCCGGCGTCACTGATAACGACAAGAGAGCCTGAAATGCCTGTACCCGATCTGTTCAAGCAAGGCCTGACCAAGGGCTGGAAGACATACGACGGTTCGCGTCTGGAAAACGACCTGACGCTGGAGGCCGATGTCGCCATCGTCGGCAGCGGCGCCGGTGGCGGCACCACGGCGGAAATCCTCAGCGCCGCCGGCTACAAGGTGCTGCTGATCGAAGAAGGCCCGCTGAAAACCAGCGACGACTTCAAGATGCAGGAGGCCGAGGCCTACCCGAACCTTTATCAGGAGGGCATCGGCCGCATGAGCAAGGACGGCGCCATCACCATCCTGCAGGGGCGCGCCGTCGGCGGTACCACCCTGGTCAACTGGACCAGCAGCTTCCGCACGCCACCGCAGACCCTGGCGCACTGGGCCGAGGCCCATGGCGTGAAGGGCCATGATGTCGCTTCCATGGCGCCCTGGTTCGAGAAGATGGAGCAACGCCTGGGCGTCGCCCCCTGGGCCATACCGCCAAATGCCAACAACGAGGTGATCCGCACGGGCTGCGACAAGCTCGGCTATCACTGGGCGGTGATCCCGCGCAACGTGCGTGGCTGCTGGAACCTCGGTTACTGCGGCATGGGCTGCCCAACCAACGCCAAGCAGTCGATGCTGGTCACCACCATTCCCGCCACCCTCGACGCAGGCGGCGAGCTGCTCTATCTGGCTCGCGCCGACAAGCTGCTGATCGAAGGCGACAAGGTGGTCGGCATCGACTGCCTGGGCATGGACGCGCGCTGCGTGGCGCCCACCGGCAAGCGCATTCGCGTCAAGGCGCGGCATTACGTGCTGGCCGGCGGCGGCATCAACACGCCCGGGCTGCTGCTGCGCTCTGCAGTGCCTGACCCGCACAAGCGCGTCGGTCGACGCACCTACCTGCACCTGGTGAACTTCTCTGCGGCGCAGTTCGAGCAGGTCATCAATCCCTTCTACGGCGCGCCGCAATCGCTCTACTCCGACCACTTCCAGTGGGATGACGGCACCACTGGCCGGCTGTCCTTCAAGCTTGAAGTGCCGCCACTGCAGCCGGCACTGACCGCCACCCTGCTCGGCGAGTTCGGCCGCGAGAACGCCCTGCGCATGGAGCAGTTGCCGCACACCAATGTGATGCTCGCCCTGCTGCGCGACGGCTTCCATCCCGATTGCGCCGAAGGCCGTGTGGAGCTGCGCGGTGACGGCAGCCCGGTGCTCGACTACCAGATGACCGACTACACCTGGGACGGCGTACGCCGCGCCTTCCTGACCATGGCCGAAATCCAGTTCGCGGCCGGGGCCAAGGCGGTGATGCCGATGCATGCCGATGCCGGCTACGTGAGAACGTGGAAGGAGGCCAAAGAGCTGATCGAACAGCTCGATCTCGCGCTTTACCGCACCCGCCTCGGCAGCGCCCACGTCATGGGCGGTTGCGCCATGGGCGAAGACCCGCAGCAGGCAGTGGTCGACAGCCTGGGCCGCCACCATCAGCTCGATAACCTGTCGATCCACGACGGTTCGCTGTTCCCCACCAGCATCGGCGCCAACCCGCAGTTGTCGATCTACGGGCTGACCTCGAAACTGGCCACCTTGCTGGCCGAACGGCTGAGGGCCTGAGATGAGCAAGCTGATCGCCTTTTTCCTGCTGGTAGCCGGGGTCATCCACCTGCTGCCAGTGGTCGGCGTGCTCGGCGGTGAACGCCTCAATGCGCTGTATGGCATCGCTCTCGACGAGCCCAACCTGCAGATACTGATGCGCCACCGCGCGGTGCTGTTCGGCCTGCTCGGCGCCCTGCTGGTGGCAGCGGCGTTCGTTCCGGCGCTACGTAGCGCGGCCCTGACCGGCGGACTGATCAGCGTGCTCGCGTTCCTCCTGCTGGCGTGGAGCGCGCCCGTCTACAACGAGGCTTTGCGCCGCGTGGTAATCGCCGACTGGATCGCCCTCGCCTGCCTGATACCGGCACTGCTGCTGCACCTGCGCAGCCACTGAGCTTTCGTCACGCTTGGCCGCGAGGGAAACGCTGCGCTACCATCCGCGACTCTTGCCGCCTCGAACAGGACGAAGCGATGAATCGAGTGTTGTACCCGGGTACCTTCGACCCCATCACCAAAGGCCATGGCGATCTGGTCGAGCGCGCCGCGCGGCTGTTCGATCACGTCATCATCGCTGTCGCCGCCAGCCCCAAGAAGAACCCGCTGTTCCCGCTGGAACAACGTGTCGAGCTGGCCCGCGAGGTGACCAAGCATCTGCCGAATGTCGAAGTGGTGGGTTTCTCCTCGCTGCTGGCGCACTTCGTCAAGGAACAGAACGCCAATGTCTTCTTGCGCGGCCTGCGTGCGGTGTCGGACTTCGAGTACGAATTCCAGCTGGCCAACATGAACCGCCAACTGGCGCCGGACGTCGAGAGCCTGTTCCTCACCCCGTCGGAGAAGTACTCCTTCATTTCCTCGACCCTGGTGCGCGAGATCGCCGCCCTGGGTGGTGACATCACCAAGTTCGTTCACCCCGCCGTGGCCGACGCGCTGAACGAGCGCTTCCGCAAACACTGAAAGCCGGCCACTCGTGGCCGCCTGATGACCCTCTCCCATTCATGGGAGAGGGTAGAAGCGACGCCAGGATTCCCCCCTCTCCCGTATACGAGAGAGAGGGCAAAGCGACTGCCTGACCAGGCTCATGGCACAAGGCTCGCCAATCCGGCACAATTCGCAGCATCGTTGCCCGTAAAGTGTCGAAGCCAGCGCCTCGACAGGAGTTGCCCCATGTCCCTGATCATCACCGACGATTGCATCAACTGCGACGTCTGCGAACCCGAGTGCCCCAACGGTGCCATTTCCCAGGGTGAGGAGATCTACGTGATCGACCCCAACCTGTGCACCGAATGCGTCGGCCACTATGACGAGCCGCAATGCCAGCAGGTGTGCCCGGTGGACTGCATCCCGCTCGACGAGAACAACGTCGAGAGCAAGGATGAACTGATGCAGAAGTATCGCATCATCACCGGCAAGGCCTGATCCACCCCGGGAGGCTGCGGGCTTCCCGTTTCCCCCGCGCCGTTCTGCCCTCCTCTGAGCAAGGCTGTTAAGCTTCCAGCCTCCCTCAGCCGCCTCTGGTAGATCGCATGTTGCGCAAACTCCTGCTATCGACCCTGCTGCTCGGTGCCAGCCTTCTCGCTCAGGCCGCTCCGCAGCAACCCGCCATTGCCACCGCTCACCCAGCAGCGACCGCTGCAGCACAGCAGATGCTCGATGCCGGCGGCAACGCCTTCGATGCCGCCGTGGCAGCCAGCGCCGCACTCGCCGTGGTCGAACCCTATGGCTCAGGGCTTGGTGGCGGCGGTTTCTTCCTGCTACGTACTGCCGGCGAAACGCCTGGCTACGACTTCCTCGATGCCCGCGAACGCGCGCCCCTGGAGGCCAAACCGGACCTCTATGTCCGCGATGGCAAGGTACAGCGTGAACTGTCGCTCAACGGTGCGCTGGCCGCTGCCATTCCGGGGCTACCGGCGGCGTTGGTCGAACTGGCCGAAAAGCACGGCCGCCTGCCGCTGAAAACCAGTCTGGCTCCGGCAATCCGTCTAGCCAATGAAGGCTTCGCGGTCGACCGCGTCTACCGCGAACGCGCAACCTGGCGCCTGGCCGCGCTGCGTGACGATGCCGAAAGTGCCAAGCTATTTCTCGACCAGGGCGAAATTCCCGCCGAGGGCCATCTGCTGCGTCAGGCGGATCTGGCTGCCACCCTGCAAGCACTGGCCGAGCATGGCCGGGAGGGCTTCTATACCGGCCCGATAGCCGAGCGCCTGGTCAGAGGCGTGCGCCATGCCGGCGGCATCTGGTCCGAGGATGACCTGCGTGAGTACCGTATTGCCCGCCGAGCGCCACTGCGCTTCCCCCTGGAAGATGGCCGTGAGTTGATCAGCGCACCGCCACCCTCGGCTGGCGGCATAGCCCTGGCGCAAAGCCTGGCGATACTCGAACAACTGCCCTGGCGCGACGCCGAGCCCGTACAGCGCGTGCATTACGTGGTCGAGGCGCTGCGCCGCGCTTATCGTGACCGCGGCCTGCTGGGCGACCCCGACTTCATCAAGAATCCCGTAGAGCAGTTGCTGTCGCCGGGGCATCTGGCCGTGCTCGCCGGCAGCATCGACCCCGAGCAGGCGACCCCCAGCTCCAGTCTGCCGCCTGCCGGCACCTGGCACGAAGGCGATCACACCACTCACTTTGCCGTACTCGATGCCGAGGGCAATGCTGTCGCTGCAACGCTGTCGATCAACCTGCCGTTCGGCGCCGCCTTCACCGTGCCCGGCACTGGCGTGCTGCTCAACGACGAGATGGACGACTTCGCCGCCGATGTTCAGGGCGTCAACGCCTATGGCCTGGCCGGCAGCCAGGCCAATACCATCGCAGGCGGCAAACGCCCGCTGTCATCCATGAGCCCGAGCTTCATCGAAAGCAGCGACGAATTCACCGCCTTCGGCACCCCCGGCGGTAGCCGTATCCCAAGCATGGTGCTGCTGTCGATGCTCGAATACCTGGACGACAAGCCCATCGAGCGCTGGCCTGCGGTGGCGCGTTACCACCACCAGTTCATGCCCGACGTGATCGAGCATGAGCCAGATACCTTCAGCGATGAACAAGTCGCCGAGCTGCAACGGCGCGGCTACGAACTCAAACGCCTGGATCGGCAGTACGGCAACCAGAAGGTGCTGTTCTGGGACAAGGTCAGCGGCGAGGTACAGGCGGCGAGCGATCCACGCGGGATAGGCACAGCACTTCCACAAGCTGTGAACGAAGGCTCGGAGTGACCGAATCAGGAGAGCCTGATCAGGCTCTCCTGTTCGTCACCGAACTTGCGCAGTTCCCGGAACAAGGCCTGCTCGCTGCCCAGCATCAGCACGTTGCGCAGGCTCTGGAAGATGCGACTGACGTAGCCCAGGTCATTCATCAGCGAGCTGGTCTGCAGGCCGTCGAGATGGCCGTAGCGCACCTCAGCGAACAGCCGTTGGCGGAACTGCGCATCAAAGCTCGCTGCCTGCTCATCCAACCACCGCAGGCGTGACTGCCACATTTCGTCAGGCATGTCCGAGCGTGCCAGCTCGCGCACCTCGTGCAGAGTCGTCAACAGATGACGACGCAACTCCACATAGGCATCGCGCGCCGCCGACGGTGGCGCATCGAGGTAATGGCCAAGGTTCTTCTGCAGGTGCTTGGCATCCTTGACCGCATCTACCAGTTGCAGCGCCGCCAGCTGGCAGCTGATCCAGAACTGCTGGTGCGCTTCATCCATGGGCAAGTCCATGCGCCCCATGAAGCTCAGCAGATCGCCATACACACCCTTGATGTGAAACTGATACAAGTGCTCGGCATCGAGGCCACCCGGTGCGGGCTTGGCCTGCAACACCCGCTCATCCCCTTTGGCCTGCGCCAGTTGATCGACCGGCAGATACAGGGCATGGCAGATCACCTCCAGGCTCAAGCGGCCAAGATGCCCCAGCTCCTGCACCACCGCGCCGGATGCTGCATCGACCGAATCCAGAGCGCGCTCGTTCAGATAGCGGGCGCGGGTACGCTCGGGCTCGGTCACCTGCTCGGACGCCAGTTCGGTAATCAATACCTGCGGCTCGACTCGGTCCGGCAGCCAACGAATCAAGTACTGAGCCAGGCGCCTCTGAAGTGGCCAGAACAGCGCCACGCCCATGGCATTGAACAGGGTGTGGAACATCGCCAGCTGAATCAGGCTGTTCTCGCCAAGGCCCAACGGCTCGGCCAAGACATGCACCAGCCAGGTCAGCGGACCGAGCAGACAGAAGGCGATAACGCCGGTGGTGATGTTGAACAGCACATGGGCCAGCGCCAGGCGCTGGCCGTTGCGGTTACCGCCGAGCGAGCCGACGAAAGCGGTGGTCACGCTGCTGCCGATATTCGAGCCAATGGCGATGGCCAGGCTCTGACCGAGCTCCAGCTGACCACTGGCCAATGCAGCCAGCGTCAGCATCAGCGTGGCGTGGCTCGATTGCAGCACCACGGTAATCGCCATGCCGATGGCGGTGAACAGCAGCGCCCCACGCAGTCCGCCTTCCTGCAGGCCGGTCATGTCCAGCCCATCACCGAAACTGGCGAAACCTTCCTTGATCTGGTCAATGCCGAGAAAGATGAAAGCGATACCCAGTACGATGCGCCCGGCTGCCTTGCTCTTGGGCCCGAAGAAACCGGCCAGCACACCGAACACCAGCAGCGGCAGGGCCAGCGGACTCAGGCTGAGATTTTGCCCGGCCAGCGCCAACAACCAGATGCCGCTGGTAGCGCCGAGGTTGGCACCGAACAGAATGGCGATACCGCCGGCCAGCTGGATCAGCCCAGTACTGATAAAGGCGATGGTCAGCAGCGATACCAGGGTACTGGACTGCAGCAACAGGGTGCCGCCGACACCGAACAACAGGCTCTTGAACGGCGTGGACGTACTGCGCCCGAGTATCTGCTCCAGCTTGCTGCCCGCCAGCTGACGCAGGCCTTCTTCCAGGCACTGCATGCCGAACAGGAAGATCGCCAAACCGGCGCAGAGTTGCAGCCAGCCCTGGCTGAACCAGAACGAGGCGATCAGCCCCGACACAACCAGCAACAGCATCACCCAGCGCAGGGACTTTATTACCACCGTTTCTTCCTTTTCTCGGCGTTCAAACGCAAACGGCCTCTCGCCTCCGTGAGGAGACGAGAGGCCGCATCAAGCGGTGTAGCGGATCAGTCGCGCTTGTAGCCGCTGCTGGTGCAGCCCAGGCAACGTACGAAGGCCTCTTTGCCCGGCTCGACTACCAGAGACTGAGCAGCTTCACCAACGTTGCCACCCAATGCGGTGAACGGCAGGCTGACGATGAAGGCTGCAGCACCGATGGCAGTGGCGCCGATCAACAGCGGGCGAGCGATGACCAGATCACCGATCATGGCATAGCCCTTGGGCGCCTCGACGGTGTAGAGCGGATCGCCGCTGGCGTTCTGCTGAACCACTTCCGCTTGCGCCGATAGCGCCAGCAGGCCAGAGGTCAGCGCCAGGACAGCAGCGGAAGTGCGGAACGCTTTCATGGATCGATCCTTCAAATTATTCGGGAAAGTGCCAGTAACTATAACAGCGCATTGATAATTGTCAGCGTGACGGACGTCAATCGCCGTGAAAGGCGTATTCCGGCTTTTTCGGTACATAAGGACGAAAGAACGCCAGCATCGTGGCCAGATCGGCTTTCTCGTCACCGCTTGGCTGAAAAGTCGGGCCGATCACCACGCGACGATTCTGGTAGTCCAGCGCCCCGAGCACGATGGGCACGCCTGCGCCCAGAGCTATATGGTAGAAGCCCATCTTCCAGCGCTCGACCTTCTTGCGTGTGCCCTCGGGCGAGAGCACCAGAATGAACTCGTCATGCTCGCGAAAAGCCTGAATGGCCTGTTCGACGGTATTCAACTGGCGATCCCGACGAATCGCAATACCGCCCCAACTGCGCATCAAGCCGCCGAAGGGCCAGCCGAAGATGCTGTGCTTGCCGAACCAGCGAGCATTCAGGCGCAGCACGAATTTCAGCGCGATGAAAATCACGAAGTCCCAGTTGGACGTGTGATGAGCGCCGATGGCAACGAACTTGTCGAGTTGCGGCAACTGCCCCTCGATACGCCAGCCCATCAATTTCAGCACGCTGCGCCCCAGCCATTCGGCAGCCGGATTGCGCGGTAGATAGTTGCCGGACATCTAACACCTTCGTTTTTCTTATTTTTATGCCGTAGGGCGGGTTTCACATGCCCTACGGCTCGCCCATCTGGCAGATCGTCATCTGCTCAGCGCTGGCACTTGGGACAGTAAACACTCGCCCGCTGGCCCAGTTTGACCTCACGCAGCGTGCTGCCACAGACCTTGCAGAATTCGCCGCCACGCCCGTAGGCGAACAGTTCCTGCTGGAAGTATCCGGGCTGACCATCGCCACCGACGAAGTCGCGCAGCGTAGTACCACCACGCTCGATGGCATGGGCGAGGATGCGTTTGATCTCCTCGGCCAGGCGCAGGTAACGCGCACGCGAGACTGAGCCAGCCTCGCGGCGTGGATCGATGCCGGCAGCGAACAGCGCTTCGGTGGCGTAGATGTTGCCCACGCCCACCACCACGGCGTTATCCATGATGAAGGGTTTGACGGCCATGCTGCGCCCACGCGACATCTGGAACAGACGCTCACCGTCGAACAACCCGCCCAACGGCTCCGGCCCGAGTTTGCTGAGCAATACGTGAGTCAGCGGGTCCTCACTCCACAGCAGTGCACCGAAACGCCGCGGATCGGTGTAACGCAGGGCAAGGCCGGACTCCAGCTCGATATCCACATGCTCATGCTTGGCCGCAGCCAGGCCACATTCGACCAGGCGCAGACTGCCGGACATGCCCAGGTGACTGATCAGACTGCCGACTTCGGCCTTGATCAGCAGGTACTTGGCGCGCCGCTCGACGCACTCGATCCGCTGGCCGGACAGACGCACGTCCAGGTCTTCAGGGATCGGCCAACGCAGACGGCGCTCACGCACGATCACGCGGCTGACGCGCTGACCTTCAAGATAGGGGGCGATACCGCGACGGGTAGTTTCGACTTCGGGTAATTCAGGCATGGCTATACGGCAGCAGAACGGCGGTGCGCCACCTTAGCAGGAGCGACCTGCCAAGCGGTAGAGCGCCGCCCAGCGAACGAGGGCTCAGAGCACGGCTAGATCGCGGATGCTCTCTCGCAGGTTTTCGAAGTCGTACTCCGAGAGTCCCACATACTCCAGGATCGGCTGCGAAATGTACTGCCACTCCATGTCGACGGCCTGGCCACCCAACACACGATGGCTCTCGCAGACATGCTCGGCCATCTTCAGGATGCCCAGCAGTGTCTTGAGCTGCGCATCGCGCCCGGAGTCGTCGCTGAAGATCGACAGGGCGTTGTGGTGGTTGGCGATGACCTCGCAGAGGTGTTCCGGCAGGCGCCAGGAACGCGCGGTGAAGTACCCCACCACCGCATGGTTAGTGGTCAGCAGGCGGTTCTCGGTATCGACCACGCGACGCTCGTCGCTGGCGCTGGCGTAAGCTTCCTCCAGCACCTGCATGTAATTGGGGAAGCGCTTGAGCATCAGCGGAATGCCGCAATCGTGGAACAGCCCCAGGCTGTAGGCCTCGTCAGGCGAGTGATAACCAAGGCGCTTGGCCAGGGTCAGGCAGGTCATTGCCACATCCTGAGCACTGTCCCAGAAACGGTTGAGTACCAGGATGGCCTCGTCGGTCAGCTCACCTTTGATCGACTGCGCGTTGATCAGGTTGATCACCGTGTTGCAACCCAGCAGGTTGACCGCCTGCTGGATCGACGCGATGCGATTGGCCAGGCCGAAATGCGGGGAGTTGACGATCTTCAGCAGCGAGCCGGACAGCCCCGGGTCCTGACTGATCAGCTTGGCGATGCTGCGCAGATCGGGATTAGGCATGATCTGCTCCATCTGCAGGTCGACCATGATCTGCGGTTGTGGCGGTACGCTGATCCCCTGCAGGACTTGCTGGATCTGTTCGGCGGTGAGTTCGTAGGTCATGGAAAGGGAATCGTGCAGGATGAGAAGTAGGACACAGTCTAGCCAAAGCACCGACCTGCTCGCAGCCGACTTTTGTAAACGCCGGCCTGGCGCGCAAACCGCTATAATCCCGCTCTTTTCCCCGCGGAGCCCGAACTCATGTCTTCCCTGCCCAGTCTGCGCCTGAAAGCCAACGCCGACCGACGCCTGCGCGCCGGCCACCTGTGGGTATACAGCAACGAGATCGATGTCGCCGCCACCCCGCTGCATGGTTTCGCTGCCGGCGACCAGGCCGTCCTGGAAGCGGCCGGCGGCAAGCCGCTGGGCATCGTCGCCATGAGTCCGAACAACCTGATCTGCGCCCGCCTGCTGTCGCGCGACGTCAAGCATGTGCTGGACAAGTCACTGCTGGTGCATCGCCTCAATGTGGCCCTGAGCCTGCGCGAGCGCCTGTTCGACCAGCCCTGCTACCGCCTGGTGTATGGCGACTCCGACCTGCTGCCGGGGCTGGTGGTCGACCGTTTCTTCGACATCCTCGTGGTCCAACTGGCTTCCGCCACCATGGAGGCGCACAAGGATGACGTGCTCGCCGCGCTGATCCAGGTGTGCAAGCCCAGCGGCATTCTGTTCAAGAACGACTCCGCCGCGCGCGACGCCGAAGGACTCGAGCGCTACGTCGACACCGCCTTCGGCGTGGTGCCGGAGTGGGTAGCGCTGGAAGAGAACGGCGTGAAGTTCGAAGCCCCGGTGATCGAAGGACAGAAGACCGGCTGGTTCTACGATCACCGCATGAACCGCGCGCGCCTGGCGCCCTACGTCAAAGGCAAGCGCGTGCTCGACCTGTTCAGCTACATCGGCGGCTGGGGCGTGCAGGCCGCGGCGTTCGGCGCCAGCGAAGTGTTCTGCGTGGACGCCTCGGCCTTCGCCCTCGACGGCGTGGAACGTAATGCCACGCTCAACGGTTTCGCCGAGAAGGTCACCTGCGTCGAAGGCGATGTGTTCGCCGCGCTACGCGAACTGAAATCCGCAGAGGAGCGCTTCGACGTGGTGATCGCCGATCCACCCGCCTTCATCAAGCGCAAGAAAGACATCAAGAACGGCGAAGCGGCCTATCGTCGTCTCAACGAAACTGCCATCCGCCTGCTCAACAAGGACGGCATCCTGGTCAGCGCCAGTTGCTCCATGCACCTGGAGGAAGACAACCTGCAGAACATCCTGCTGACCAGCGCGCGTCACTTGGACCGCAACATCCAGCTGCTCGAGCGCGGCGCCCAGGGCCCCGATCATCCGGTACACCCGGCCATCGCTGAAACTCGCTACATCAAGAGTCTCACCGTTCGCCTGCTGCCCAACAGTTGAGCAGCCTGCACCTGCCGAGTGCGTTTCGGCAGGTGCCCCCTCTCTTCCCGCGCTGTTACCTCCCCCCACACCCGCCTCGCATCTCTCCCAGCATCGACTAGGCTTGAACCTGCATAGAAGAGCGCTATCAGCCGGCCATCAGTCATCTGGCTTGCTTATTGCTTTTAGCTATCAACATAACGATCGCCTCCCACGAAGGGGGTGAATCGACTCAGAAGTTGGAGCCTTGGCCACGAGCTGACTCCACATTGCGTATAGCGGGGAGGACTATGACTGCGCAGGCTGGGAACGACGCGTTCCTGCGATTCACCAACGTCAAGAAGACCTACGATCACAAGACCCTGGTGGTCAAGGACTTCAACCTCAATGTGGCCAAGGGCGAATTCATCACCCTGCTCGGCCCCTCCGGTTCCGGCAAGACCACCTGCCTGATGATGCTAGCCGGCTTCGAGGACGTGACCAGCGGCGAGATCCTGATCAACGGCCGCAACGTCACCAGCATAGCCCCCTACGATCGCAACATCGGCATGGTCTTCCAGCAGTACGCGCTGTTCCCGCACATGACCATCCGCGAGAACCTGGCCTACCCGCTGAAGATCCGCAAACTACCCAAGGACGAGATTCGCGCCAAGGTCGAGGAGTACCTCGCCCTGGTCGAACTGCAGGCCTTTGGCGGTCGCTACCCCGGCCAGCTCTCCGGTGGCCAGCGCCAGCGTGTGGCCCTGGCCCGCGCGCTGATCTTCGCCCCGGACATCGTGCTGATGGACGAGCCCCTCGGCGCGCTGGACAAGAAGCTGCGCGAGCAGATGCAGTTCGAGATCAAGCGCCTGCACGAGCAGCTCGGTTTCACTGTGATCTACGTAACCCATGACCAGACCGAAGCGCTGACCATGAGCGACCGCATCGCCGTGTTCAACAACGGCGTGGTGCAACAATGCGCGCCGCCCCACGTACTTTACGAGCGCCCGGCCAACATGTTCGTCGCCGACTTCATCGGTGAAAGCAACAAGCTGCCCGGCGTGATCGAGAGCGTCAGCGAAGAGCGCGTCGAAGTGCGCCTGCAGGATGGCGGCCTGGTCAGCACCCTGAAGGCCAACTGCACGGAAATCGGCCAAGCCACCACCGTCTCGGTGCGCCCGGAAAAACTCAACTTCACCGACCGCCTTGGCGCCGCTGGCAATCAGGTCAAGGCCCGCTTCGTCACCCGCCACTACGTCGGTGAATACATCCGCTACCACTTCGAAACCGCCAGCGGCAGCGAGCTGGTGGTGAAGAACCTGAACGACAGTTCAGCCCCGCAACTCAGCACTCAGGAAGAGGTCGCCCTGGCCTGGCTGCCGGAAGACAGCCAGGCCCTGGATCGATCGGAAGTCCCCACCCACAACTAGTAGAAGCAAATGGAGCACAGCAATGGCTAGATCACTGACTACCAGCGTTTCCACCTTCGCCCTGGTGGCGGCACTGGGACTGGCAACGGGCAGCGCCACCGCCCAGGACAGCCTTACCGTGGTTTCCTGGGGCGGGTCCTACGGCGCCGCGCAGAAGAAACACGTCATCGACCCGTACCAGGCGGAATCCGGCGTCAAGGTACTGTTCGAGGACTACTCGGGTGGCGTTGCCGAGATCAAGGCTCAGGTCGAATCCGGCAACATCCAGTGGGACGTGGTTGACTTCGAAGTGATCGACCTCGAGCGCGCCTGCTCCGAAGGCTTGCTGGAAACCCTCGACCACAGCGTGCTGCCGGCCGGCATCGACGGCACCGCAGCAGCACAGGACTTCATTCCCGAAGCACTGGCCAGTGAGTGCGCGGTGGGCAACATCGTCTGGTCGGTGGTGTTCGCCTTCAACGACAACACCATCGGCGGCACCAAGGCCACCAGCATTGGCGACTTCTTCGACACCACCAAGATCCCTGGCAAGCGCGCCATGCGCAAACGCCCACAGGTGAACATGGAGTGGGCGCTGATGGCCGATGGCGTGGCGCCTGAGGAAGTCTACGAAGTGCTGGCCACGCCGGAAGGCCAACAACGCGCCTTCGACAAACTGGCCAGCATCAAGAAAGACATCGTCTGGTTCGACTCCTGGTCGCAAGCGCCGCAACTGCTCAACGACGGTGGCGCGGTACTGGTGCAATCGGCCAACGGCCGCTTCTACGACGCCATCGTGCAGGAGAAGAAGCCCTTCGAAATCGTCTGGGACGGCCACGTCTACGACCTCGACGCCTGGGCCATCGTCAAGGGCACCAAGAAGAAAGAGCTGGCCATGGAGTTCATCAAGTACGCCACCGGTTCCAAGCCGCTGGCGGGCATGCCGGACGTCGCCTACGGCCCGACCCGCAAGTCGTCCATGCCGCTGGCAGACCAGACTGCGACGCCGCACCTGCCGACCGCTCACCTGGATAAAGGCATCCAGGCTGGCTCCGAGTTCTGGGCTGACTATGGCGAGTCGTTGGGTGAGAAATTCAACGAGTGGCTGTTGAAGTAAAGCACCAGCATCCTGTCTCCCCCGACCTGTGGGAGGTGCTTTAGCCGCGACCGTCGCCGCTGAAGCACCGCCTACAGGAGTCGGGGGGAACAGTTGGGCTGAATCCACCGGAGTAACACCTTGTCATCCCTGACCACCAGCGAAGCCGGCCAAGCCGCCAGCGCCCGTCGCAAGAAACGCCTCGCCGCCTTTCTCTTCGTGGTGCCGCTGCTGCTGTTCATCATCGTCACCTTCGTCGCCCCCATCGGTACCATGCTGTGGCGCAGCGTGTATCACCCGACCGTGGCCGAACTGATTCCGCAGACCCTGGCCGAGCTCGAACGCTGGGAAGATCACAAGCAACTGCCAGACGAGAAGACCCTGCAGGTATTCGTCAGCGAACTGCACACGCTCAACGAGCAGCGCCTGTCAGGCAAGCTGTCCGAGGAGTTCAACCGCGCCTATACGGGCATGTCCAGCGTGGTCAAATCTACCGCGCGGCGTATCGGCAGGCTGGATGCACAAGCGCTGCAGGCCCAGGGTGTGCAAACCCTGCTCGATGCCCATCGCAACTGGAGCAAACCCGAGCTGTGGTACGCCATCGAGCGTTCCGGCAAGGTCTACACCTACGATTACTACCTGACGGCCCTGGACCTGGAACTGCACCCCGACGACGGCATCCAGGTGCGCCAGGACACGCAGATCTACCTGCAGCTGTATACCAAGACCCTGAACATGGCGCTGGTCATCACCCTGCTCTGCGCCCTGCTCGGCTACCCGCTGGCCTACTACCTCGCCGGCCTGCCGTCGAACCGCGCCAACCTGCTGCTGGTGCTGGTGCTGCTGCCGTTCTGGACCTCGCTGCTGGTGCGTACCACCTCGTGGATCGCGCTATTGCAGACCAACGGCGTGATCAATTCCTTCCTCATGGGCATCGGCCTGATCAGTCAGCCCTTCGAGATGCTCTACACCTCGTTCGCCACCGTGGTGGCGATGACTCACATCCTGCTGCCGTTCATGATCCTGCCGCTGTACAGCGTGATGCGCGGCATCGACCCCAGCTACATGCGCGCCGCACTCAGCCTGGGCGAAAAACCAATACCGGCGTTCGCCCGCATCTATTTCCCGATGACATTGCCAGGGCTCAGCGCCGGAGCATTGCTGGTGTTCATCATCTCGGTCGGCTACTACATCACCCCGGCACTGGTCGGTGGCACCGACGGGCAGATGATCAGCAACATCATCGCCTTCCATATGCAGCGTTCGAACAACTGGGAGCTGGCCGCCGCGCTGGGCTCGCTGCTGCTCGGGCTGATCATGCTGCTGTACTGGGTGTACGACCGTTTCGTCGGCGCCAGCAACATCAAGTTGGGATGATGAGACGATGAAGATCCCCGCCTACTACGGCTTCTGGCACCACCTCGGACACTGGCTGCTCAAGGCCAGCTCTTGGTTGGTGCTGCTGTTCCTGATCCTGCCGATCCTGGTGATCGTGCCGCTGTCGTTCAACGCCGAGCCGTTCTTCAGCTTCACCGAAGGCATGCTCACCCTCGACCCCGAGGCCTATTCGCTGCGCTGGTACCGGGAGATATTCAACGATCCGAAATGGATACTGGCGATCAAGAACAGCTTCTTCATCGGCATCCTCTCGACCATCCTCGCCACCATTCTGGGCACCTGCGCCGCCATAGGCCTGGCCCGCGATGAGATGCCGTTTCGCCGCTTCATCACCGCCCTGCTGCTATCGCCGATGATCGTGCCGCTGATCATCACCGCTGCCGGGATGTTCTTCTTCTACTCCAACCTGGGTCTGGCCGGTGGCTACCTCGGGGTGATTCTGGCGCACGCGGCGCTGGGCACGCCGTTCGTCATCATCACCGTCACCGCCACGCTGACCGGCTTCGACTACAGCCTGGCGCGCGCGGCGCTGAATCTCGGCGCCACGCCGATTCGCGTGTTCTTCGACGTGATCATGCCGCTGATCCGCCCCGGGGTGATTTCCGGCGCGCTATTCGCGTTCATCACCTCGTTCGACGAAGTGGTGGTGATCCTGTTCATGGCCGGCCCACAACAGCGCACCATTCCACGGCAGATGTTCTCGGGCCTGCGCGAGCAGATCAACCCGAGCATCCTGGCCATCGCCACCCTGCTGATTCTAGTGTCCATCGCCTTGCTGGTGACCATCGAACTGTTGCGCCGCCGCGCGGAGCGCATGCGAGGGATCGAGATACCAAACTAATTGAGCACGTCAGTGCCAGTAATAGTCCGATACATACCTGAGCACGACACAAGAGCGTCTAGTACGCCAATATTCCAGCGTCAGGCCTATTTCTCGCTGTCCTCATGAACCACACGGGCGATATGCTAGTTCATCAGACAAGCAGAGCCCGTACCATGATCACGCCCTCCCACGAAGGCATCAGCCACCTAGTGGCCGATGCGCTCGCTCCGCCCCTCCCCCGCCACAAACCGGCCGCTGCCCCATATATGGAGACGGATGCACACAGGTGCAGCTAAACCGCTGAGCTGCACCGACTGCCTCTGAACGGTACCGGCCTCTCGTCCAAGTGACTGGAAACAGGGGAACGCACATCTCAACTCACCCGCCTCCGGCGAGTGAAGCCCTTAGCTTCCGTTACTTCTTCTATCGATGTTGGGCGTCCCTCCTCACCTGCGACCCGTACGCCAGGCAAGAAGAACGTCCAACTCTGTGCCAGCCCAGCGGTGGATTGCCCGCCCCGCGCCAAGAAGAGATAGAGCTAAGGTGAACATAACAACGACGCTCTCGCGCTACGCCCTCCTTCCTCGCAAACAGCAAACACCAGATACCGAAGCCGTCTGTTCGAGCTGCCAGCCGCAACTGGCCAAGCTCTGCACTCTCGCCCGCACCCAGGAGCGCAAACGTATCGCGCGCGAGCTGCACGACGAGCTAGGGCAGCAACTCACTGCCTTGCAGCAAGGACTGGGCGTATTGCGCATCCATCTCGGCCAGGATCGCCCTGACTTGCTGGGCCACATCGAACGCCTGACTGCCATTTCCCTCGGGGCCATCGAAGTCATCCGTGAAATCAGCAATGGGGCACCCATCAAGAAACTGCAGCACAACCTGAGCAGCACCCTCGAAGGCTTGATCGATGAATTCCGCCAGCTCTCCGAGGTCGACTGTCGCTACAACTTGCCCAAGCAGAACCTAGACCTGGAACCGGGACGCGCCGCCCACCTCTATCGCATAGTCCAGGAGTCGCTGACCAACATCCTGCGCCACGCCAATGCCACCCGGGCTGAAGTGAGCCTGGAGCGGCGCGAGAATGACTACGTACTGGAGATATTCGATGACGGACAGGGCTTCATCCTCAGCGACATACTGCCTGACTCCACCGGGCTGTCCGGCATGCGCGAACGCGGCAAGCAACTGGGTGGCCCCGTGATCATTTTCAGCCACCCCGGCCAGGGCACCATCGTCCAGGCAATATTCCCCGTGAAAATCAATCGATGAAGGAAAGCCTATGATCAACCTCATGATCGTCGACGATCACACGATGATGCGAGAAGGCCTGAAACGGCTACTCGAACTGGACAAGGACATCTGCATAGCCGGCGAGGCGGCCAACGGTCTACAGGCATTGGAGCGCCTGAAAATGAAGGATATCGATCTTCTCCTGTTGGATATCAGCATGCCCGGCCTCAGTGGTGAGGCGCTAATCTCACGCCTCGTCCATCAGCATCCGCAGTTGCCGATTCTGGTGCTCAGCATGCACAACGACCCCCATGTCGCCATGCGCGTGCTGCGCTCGGGGGCCACCGGCTACATGACCAAGACCCAGTCGCCCGAGACGCTGATCGCGGCCGTGAAGAAAGTCAGCACTGGCGCCCGCTACATCGACCCCGAGCTGCTCGAACAGATCGCCCTCAACAGCCTCAAGCAGAACCCACCTTGCGGCCTGGACAGTTTGACCAATCGAGAGTTCCAGATCATGCGACTGCTGGCAGATGGCCTTAGCGTCAATCAGATCGCCGAACAACTGATGATCAGCAACAAGACCGTCAGCACCCATAAGATAAATCTGATGGAGAAGATGGGCTTTTCCAACAACGCCGACATGATCAAGTTCGCCAGCAGACTCAGCATTTCCGAGCCCGACTGAGGATTTCCCTAGCCCAAAGCGGGACAAATCTACGCGCAAATCCAGCGTATTCCGATGCCCCCACCCAAGTGCCTAATGCATCCTCCAGATGTCGACGGAACGATGACAGGCACCCTGCAGGAACCTCCCCCTTCTAGCCTGGCAACTGTTCCGCGATCACCTGACCCCAGCAGTCGCGGAGCCAAGACGTGCGCGAGCAGAACCTCCCCCTGGTTATCCCATCGCTAACGCTGCTGGCAGGCACCGTGGCTGTTGTTCTGGTTGGCCTTGGCTGGCTGAATACCCTTGTCGCGCTGGCTGGCCTGCTGGTGATTGGTGGTGCCCTACTGCTCCAGCAGAAACGGCTCAGGTCATCGCAGCAGCCCGTCGAAGTCCAGAGCAGTGACGAGCAACCTGTATCTCACGATATAGAAGAGCTTTGCGAACAGACGCTGCCACTCTGGTCGCAACAGATTCACTCCGCTCGCAACCATACCGAAGAAGCCATAAGTGCACTGAGCGAGCGCTTCGCCAACCTCGCTGTACGCATTCAGCAGAGCCTGGGCAACGGCCCCGAACGCGAGGCCGGCAATCGCCTGGTCGCACTGCTGTCCACCAGCCAGCACGAGCTGGACATGATCATCATGGCTCTGCGCGAAGCGCTGGCAAGCAAGGAGTCGCTGCTCAAGGAAGTCATGGAGCTGTCGAGCTTCACCGACCAACTGCAGGACATGGCGCAGGACGTCGCTGATATCGCCAAACAGACCAACCTGCTGGCACTAAACGCCGCTATCGAGGCCGCACGTGCGGGCGAGAGCGGTCGAGGCTTCGCCGTGGTCGCCGACGAAGTACGCAAGCTGTCCACCATGTCCGGCAGCACCGGCCAGCGCATCGGCGAGACCGTGACCATCGTCAACAGCGCGATTCACAAGACGCTGAACATCTCCCGCGAATACGCCAAGACCGACGCCGTCACCCTGAACAATGCCAGCGACGTCATCAAGGGCGTGATCACCCGCTTCCACCACAGCGCCAGCGGCATCGTCAGCCACAACGAAGCGATGCGCAGCCAGAGCGAAATCGTCGCCCAGGACATCGCAGAAGTACTGGTCTCGCTGCAATTCCAGGATCGCATCAGCCAGATGCTCGGGCATGTCAGCGGCGATATCGACAAGCTGCTCGAACAGATCCTCTCGCGCAACGAATACCGCAGCCTCGGCAATCAACCCGCGCCTCTGGACATCCCGCGTTGGCTGGAAGAGCTGTCCCAGACCTACACCATGCCCGAACAGCATGACATCCACCGAGGCGAAGCACCCGCCAAGCGTAATGATTCCGAAATCACTTTCTTCTGAGGTTCACCCAATGGGCAAGACCGTACTCATCGTCGACGACTCCGCCTCCATCCGACAGGTCGTCAGCATCACGCTCAAGGGCGCTGGCTACGACGTGATCGAAGGCTGCGACGGCAAGGATGCACTGGGTAAGCTGGACGGGCGCAAGGTGCACCTGATCATCAGCGACGTGAACATGCCGAACATGGACGGCATCACCTTCCTCAAGAACGTCAAGCAACTGCCTGCCTACAAGTTCACCCCGGTGATCATGCTCACCACCGAAGCCGGCGAAGCGAAGAAGGACGAAGGCCGCGCAGCCGGGGCCAAAGCCTGGGTGGTCAAGCCTTTCCAGCCGGCGCAGATGCTCAATGCCGTCTCCAAGCTGATCCTGCCTTGAGCACTTGGCCATGAGCAGTGACGGCCTGTACCGCATCCTGCCTCTCGAAGGCGGCCTGAACATCTACAGCGCCAGCGAGAATATGGGCTTGCTGCTGCACGCCCTGGCGCCCGAAACCGAGCTGGAGCTGGACTTGTCCGCCCTCGACGAAATCGATTGTGCGGGCTTGCAATTGCTGATCATGGCCAAACACGAAGCCCAGCGCATTGGCTGCGACCTGCGCCTTACCAACCATAGCCCGGCGGTGATCGAAGCCTTCGAGCTAAGCGGGCTGGCGTCGTTCTTCGGCGACCCCATCCTGATCAAGCCGACGAGCGAGTAGCCCGCATGGACATGGACGAGGTTCTGAAAGTCTTCATCGCCGAGAGCCAAGAGTTGCTGCAGCAGATGGAAGAAGCACTGCTGATGCTGGAGCATGCGCCGGGCGATAGCGACACCATCAATGCCATTTTCCGAGCGGCGCATACCATCAAGGGCTCAGCTGGACTGTTCGGCCTCGACGCGATCGTGGCGTTCACCCATATCGCCGAAAGCGTTCTCGACCGTGTCCGCAGCGGTGAACTACGCTTCGATGCTGAGTTGACGGCGTTGTTTCTGCAGGTACGCGACCATCTCGGTGAGCTGGTCAGGCTGGTCGATGAAGGCATAGATCTGAGCAGCCTGCCTGCCGAAGTTCAGCCGCTGCACACCCAGCTTGGCGATTGCCTGAGCCGCTACCTGCCATCGACTGATAGTCAGTCCCAACTGCGTGCCACCGAGCGGATCGAGCGAGGACACGAACACGGCCTCAGCGCCGACCACTGGCATATCTCGCTGCGCTTCGGTCCGGACACCCTGCGTAACGGCATGGACCCGCTGGGGCTGTTCCGTTACCTCAATACCTTCGGACGCATCGTCAGCCTGGTGCCGGTACTGGATCGCATGCCAGCCGCAGCTGAAATGGACCCGGAAACCTGTTACTTGGGTTTCGAGGTTGCCTTCTACAGCGACGCGGACAAAGCCACCATCGATGGTGCCTTCGAGTTCGTCCGTGAAGACAGCCTGATTCGCATCCTGCCTCCACACAGCAAGTCCGACCAGTATCTTGAGCTGATCCGCGCGCTCCCCGAAGAGGACATGCGCCTGGGGGAAATCCTCATGCGCTGCGGCACCCTCACGGCCACCGAGCTGCAGGAAGTGCTGCACACCCAGGTCCAGAGCCAGCAGCGTGCCGAAACCCGCCCCATCGGCCAGGTGCTGATGGAAGAAAGCCTGGTACAACCACCGGTGATCGCCGCTGCCCTGCAGAAGCAGCAGCAGATCAAGGACAACCGTAACAACGAGAACAACCTGATCCGCGTCGATGCCAGCAAACTGGATCGACTGATCGACCTGGTAGGCGAGCTGATCATCGCTGGCGCCGGTGCACAGATGACCGCACAGCGCTGTGGCCACAGCGAGATGCAGGAAGCCACCGAAGTGCTGTCGCGCCTGGTCGAAGAGGTGCGCGACTCCGCCCTGCCGCTGCGCATGGTGCAGATCGGCGCCACCTTCAACCGCTTCCAGCGGGTGGTGCGCGACGTTTCACGGGAGATCAGCAAAGACATCGCGCTGAGCATCAGCGGCGGCGAAACCGAGCTGGACAAGACGGTGGTCGAGCGCATCACCGATCCGCTCACGCACCTGGTACGCAACGCCATGGACCACGGCATCGAGCCCGCGGACAAACGCATGGCCAATGCCAAACCGGCACAGGGGCGCGTCTGGCTGAATGCCTTCCACGATGCTGGCAGCATCGTCATCGAGGTCGGTGACGACGGTGGTGGCCTCGATCCTCAGCGCATTCTGGCCAAGGCTCGCGAGCGCGGCATGCTCAACGAAGGCCAGCAACTGGCTGAGAAAGACGTTTTCAACCTGATCTTCGAGCCAGGTTTCTCTACTGCCGAACAGGTCAGCAACCTCTCCGGTCGCGGCGTCGGCATGGACGTGGTCAAACGCAATATCACCGCACTGCGCGGCACCATCGACCTCGACAGCAAACTTGGCCAGGGCACCACGGTACGAATCCGCCTACCGCTGACGCTGGCCATCATCGATGGCTTCTTGGTCAACGTCGGTCAGGCCAGCTACGTAATCCCTCTTGAACTGGTCGAGGAATGCATCGAACTGAACAGCGATGAACCGTTCGAGCGCGGCCACCTCGAGCTGCGTGGCCAGATGCTGCCGGTAGTTCGCCTGCGCGAACTGTTCGAGGACGACAGCCCACGACCGCGTCGCGAAAGCGTAGTCGTGGTGCATCAGGCCGGACTGCGAGCAGGCCTGGTGGTGGATCAGCTACTCGGGGAATTCCAGACCGTCATCAAGCCACTGAGCAAGGTCTTCTCGGCCTGTCCCGGGCTCGGCGGCTTCACCATTCTCGGCGATGGCACGGTGGCGCTGATCCTCGATATTCCGAGCCTGCTCGGCCAACTCACACGCGTATCGGAAGCCCCGCAGCGGGCGAGGATCGAAGCATGAACGAGGCCGCGCTCGAAACGGAAAAATCCACGCAGCAGTACCTGACCTTCGTTCTCAGCGGTGAGAACTATGCCGTCGACTCGCTGAGTGTGCGCGAGATTCTCGAGTACACGCGCTTCACCCCGGTACCGCGCATGCCCGCCACGGTGCGCGGTGCCATCAACCTGCGCGGCTCGGTGGTGCCGGTGATCGACCTGCAGGCTCGCTTCGGTGGCTCGCGCACCGAGCTGAACAAACGCACCTGCATCATCATCCTCGACGTCCCCGACGAGGACCGCCAGCAATCACTCGGCGTGCTGGTCGATGCAGTCAGCGCGGTGCGCGAAATCGACCCGGAAGAAATCCAGCCAGCCCCGGCATTTGGCAGCCACCTGCGCAGCGAATTCATCACCGGCGTCGTCCGCATGGGGGAACGCTTCATCACACTTCTAGCGCTGGATCAGGTTCTCGACCTGGAAGCGCTTGGCAAATCAGCTAACAGCGAAGGCAGCTAGCCACAAGGCTCCGGTCTCACCTGCGATCACTCCAGCAAAGGATTCTCACCATGCTCAGCAAATTCAAGATCGGTACCCGGCTCATCATCGCATTCATCCTGGTCGCCAGTATCAGCGCCGTAGTCGGCCTGGTCGGGCTCTCCAACAGCTCCACCATGAACGACCTGGCAGACGCGCTATATGACCGTGAACTGATGGGCCTCTCCTATATCAAGGAGGCCAACATCAACCTGATCTATATCGGTCGTGCACGTTCCAACTTCCTGCTTGCCACGAACCAGAGCGAGCGTGATGGAATCCGAGCCGATATTGATGCTTACAGCAAGAGCGCTCGTGAAAACATAGACGCAGCCCGTGAGTTGTTTGCCAGCGAGCGGTCGCTGGAGCTGTTCCGCGAAATAGACGCGACCTGGAATGATTACCAGAGCACCATGACGCAGGCTCTGCAAACTGCATCCCAGCAGGATTTCTACCTGGAGAACCCGGCCCTGCAGCGCCAGCTGGGTCAGGTTCGAGAGCGTGGAGACAAGCTCGATCAAATCATGACCGAGCTGTCACGCGGCAAGGAGAGCAACGCCAAAGAAGCCAACGAGCAGGCCAATGCCCTCTATGCCAGCAGCCGCAACATCATGATCGGTGTGATCTTCGGCGGCGTGCTGTTCGGTATCGCACTGGGCCTGCTGATTAGCCGCAGCATCACGCGCCCGCTCAACGATGCAGTCGATGCTGCCAACCGCCTGGCTGACGGCGATCTCAGTGTGCGTCTGGACAGTGATGCCCGTGACGAGACCGGCCAGCTACTGGCGGCAATGGGTAACATGAGCGAGAAACTCACCCAGATAATCTCTGAAGTACGCGGCTCTGCCGACTCGCTGTCCAGTGCTTCCGAGGAAATCTCCTCCACCGCGCAGAGCATGAGCCAGGCGGCCTCCGAGCAAGCGGCCTCGGTCGAGGAAACCAGCGCCTCGATGGAGCAGATGTCAGCCTCGATCTCACAGAACACTGAGAACGCCAGGGTCACCGATGGCATGGCCAGCAAGGCATCCAACGAGGCCGGCGAGGGTGGCCAGGCCGTCAAGGACACCGTCAGCGCGATGAAGACCATTGCCGACAAGATCGGCATCGTCGACGACATCGCCTACCAGACCAATCTGTTGGCGCTCAATGCCGCCATCGAAGCCGCGCGTGCCGGCGAGCATGGCAAGGGCTTCGCCGTGGTGGCTGCCGAAGTGCGCAAACTGGCCGAACGCAGCCAGGTGGCAGCGCAGGAAATTGGAGAAGTAGCGAAGAACAGCGTGGCCCTGGCCGAACGCGCCGGCACTCTGCTCGATGAGATCGTGCCGTCCATCGCCAAGACCTCCGACCTGGTCCAGGAAATCGCAGCTGCCTCGGAAGAGCAGAGCAGCGGCGTCAACCAGATCAGCACGGCGATGAACCAACTCAGCGAACTGACCCAACAGAACGCTTCGGCCTCCGAAGAGCTGGCAGCCACCGCCGAGGAAATGAGTGGGCAGGCCGAGCAACTGCAGCAGTTGATGGATTTCTTCCGCCTTGGCGGTGCCAGTGATCGCAGTGCTGCTTCGACGCGCAACAAACCGCAACAGCGCAGCGCCAGCAAAGCACGCCCATCGCGCGATGAAGACGACAGCGCCATGCCCAGCATGGCCGGTCTGCCAGCCGGATACGTACGTTTCCAGGAGTAGGCCGATGAATGCCAGTCCCCGCCTGTTAGCCGGTGCCAGCGCACCGGCTGGGCAGTACCTGACTTTCACCCTGGCCAGAGAAGTCTTCGCGGTGGAGATTCAGGTCGTGCGAGAGATCATCGAGTACGGCAAGCTGACCGGCGTACCGATGCTGCCGCCGAGTATCCTCGGTGTCATCAACCTGCGTGGTGCCGTGGTACCGGTGATCGACCTGGGCGTACGCTTCGGCGGGTCGGCAACGGTCATCGGGCCACGTACCTGCATCGTCATCCTGGAAATCGCGCAGGATGACGGCACCCAGGTGATCGGCATGGTCGTCGACGCGGTCAATGAGGTACGCGAGCTCGCCGCTGGTGAAATAGAACCGGCACCGAGCTTCGGCAGCCACATTCGCGCCGATTTCATACTCGGCATGGGCAAGCTGGACGAGCGCCTGGTGGTAATGCTCGACGTCAGCCGAGTTATCTCCGCTGAAGATCGTGAGCTGCTCGGCCAGGCCCAGCACCTAGCCCACGCATCGGGAACGAGCTGACATGCACACCAGCGCCCCCGCTGCCTTGACCGACCAGGAGTTCGGTCAATTCCGCCGCCTGCTCCACGATATCGCCGGCATCCACCTCTCGGATGCCAAGAAGCCTCTGGTGGCCGGCCGTCTCAACAAACGCCTGCGCGGCTTCGCGTTGTCCAGCTATGGCGAATATTTCAAGCGCGTGGGCAAGGACGCGCATGAGTTGCAGATCTGCATCGATCTGCTGACCACCAACGAGACGTATTTCTTCCGCGAACCGAAGCACTTCGACTTTCTCCGTGAGCACCTGAGGCTGCCTGGCGGCGTGCCATCGGGCCGCCCTTTGCGCATCTGGAGCGGCGCCTGCTCCAGCGGCGAAGAGCCTTACACCATTGCCCTGCTGTTGGCAGATATTCTCGGCGAGCGCCCATGGGAAATACTCGCCTCGGACATCAGCCATCGGGTGCTGGAGCGCGCCCGAACAGGTGTGTATGCGCTGGAGGACCGTGACGACATCCCCCGTCATCTGCTGGTGAAGCATTGCCTACGCGGTGTTGGCGAGAACGAGGGACGGATGATGATCACGCCGGCACTGCGCCAGCGGGTGCGCTTTAGTCAGATCAACCTGAACACGGCTCTGCCTGACGTTGGCCTGTTCGACACAATCTTCCTACGCAACGTAATGATCTATTTCGATGCAGAGACGAAACGCCGTGTGGTCGAGCGCCTGGTCAAGCATCTGCGCCCGGGCGGCCACTTCATCATCAGCCACTCGGAAAGCCTCAACGGCGTGAACGAAAAACTCAAGGTCATCAAGCCTTCCATCTACTGCAAGCCCGATGACTAGTACACCCAGCATCGCCGAAGTGTACCTGCAGCCTGGCGACTATCACTTCGGCGGTACCTACACGAGAATTCGCACACTGCTCGGTTCCTGTGTCTCGCTGGTGTTGTGGCACCCTCGCGCACGCGTGGGAGGCATGTGTCACTACATGCTGCCCAGCCGCAGGCGCACAACCCTGCAGCCAGATGGCCGCTACGGTGATGAGGCGATGCTGCTGCTGCGTGAAGCCATAGTCTCGAGCGGCACTCGAGTATCCGACTACCAGGTTCGCATCTTTGGCGGCGGGCACATGTTTCCGTCTATCGCCTCGAGCAGACAACAACACGTAGGTCTGCAAAATATCGAAATGGCAAGGCGGCTTGTCGCCGAGCTTGGGCTCACCTGCCATGGAGAGCACGTAGGCGGCGTCGGACATAGAAACCTGATCTTCGACATATGGAGTGGCCAGTTAGCCCTGAAACAGTCGGCACCGTTGCCGATCTATGGCCGTTCTGGAGTACAACCCGCATGAAACCCATCAAAGTCATGATCGTCGACGACTCTGCCGTCGTGCGCCAGGTCCTGGCATCTGTACTTGCCGCAGACCCAGCCATCGAAGTGCTGGGCACCGCGGCCGACCCGCTGTTTGCCCTGAGCAAGATGGAGCGCGAGTGGCCCGATGTGATCGTCCTCGACGTAGAAATGCCGCGCATGGACGGCATCACCTTCCTCAAGAAACTCATGGCCGAGCGCCCAACGCCGGTGGTGATCTGCTCGACCCTCACCGAGAAAGGCGCCAGCACCACCATGCAGGCCCTTGCCGCTGGCGCGGTGAGCATCGTCACCAAGCCACAGGTCAACCTTAGCAAATTTCTGGTCAATGCCAGCGATGATCTGCTCGTCGCGGTGAAAGCAGCCGCACGCGCCAACATGCGCCAACTGGCCAAGAGCAAAACACCGGTGCAGCCCAAGCTGGGCGCCGATGCCGTGATCCCGGCCGGGCAACCGGCCATGGCCCGCACCACCGAGCGCGTGGTGGCCATCGGCACCTCCACCGGCGGCACCCAGGCGCTGGAGTACATTCTCACCGCCCTGCCACGCGTGTGCCCTGGTATCGTCATCGTCCAGCACATGCCGGAGCGTTTTACCGCCGCCTTCGCCGAGCGCCTCAACGGCCTGTGCCAGATCGAGGTGCTGGAAGCGCGTCATGGTGACCGGGTCACCCCCGGCCGCGCCCTGATCGCCCCCGGTGGTCGCCATATGCTGCTCAAACGCAGCGGCGCGCAGTACTTGGTCGAAGTGGTCGACGGCCCGCCCGTGAGCCGCCACAAGCCCTCGGTGGACGTGCTGTTTCGCTCCACCGCCCGCGCTGCCGGGGCCAACGCCACCGGCATTATCATGACCGGCATGGGCGACGACGGTGCTCGTGGCCTGCGCGAGATGTTCGAGGCTGGTGCGCAGACCTTCGGCCAGGACGAAGCCAGCTGCGTGGTCTACGGCATGCCCAAGGAAGCCAAGAAACTTGGCGCGGTCGGGCGCGAGATTGCGCTGGAGCAAATTCCCGCGCAGATCCTGCGCGCCGAGCGTGCCTGACCGGCAGCCTTTCCCCGCCCGCCTCGGCGGGCGTAGAATCAGCGCATTCCTCGCCAGAAATCCTCCGGCGGGCCCGTGAGCCCCGGCCGTACGAACGGTGATCCCGTTTCGTCATGCAGCCCCCTGACACCGCGGCGATCTGCCGCTCGACGATGCTCACCGCACACACAACCGAATTAGTCGCAGGAATACCGTCATGCCCGATTACCGCTCGAAGACCTCCACCCACGGCCGCAACATGGCCGGCGCCCGCGCCCTGTGGCGCGCCACCGGGATGAAGGACGAAGACTTCAAGAAACCGATCATCGCCATCGCCAACTCCTTCACCCAGTTCGTGCCCGGCCACGTGCACCTGAAGGACCTGGGTCAACTGGTCGCCCGCGAGATCGAGAAAGCCGGCGGCGTGGCCAAGGAATTCAACACCATCGCCGTCGATGACGGCATCGCCATGGGCCATGACGGCATGCTCTATTCGCTGCCGAGCCGCGAGATCATCGCCGACTCCGTGGAGTACATGGTCAACGCCCACTGCGCCGACGCCATCGTCTGCATCAGCAACTGCGACAAGATCACCCCCGGCATGCTGATGGCTGCGCTGCGCCTGAACATCCCGGTGGTGTTCGTTTCCGGCGGCCCGATGGAAGCCGGCAAGACCAAACTGGCCAGTCACGGCCTGGACCTGGTCGACGCCATGGTGATCGCCGCCGACTCCAGCGCCTCCGACGAAAAGGTCGCCGAGTACGAGCGCAGCGCCTGCCCGACCTGCGGCAGCTGCTCCGGCATGTTCACCGCCAACTCGATGAACTGCCTGGTCGAAGCCCTGGGCCTGGCGCTGCCTGGCAACGGTTCGACCCTGGCCACCCACAGCGACCGTGAACAACTGTTCCTGCGTGCCGGTCGCCTGGCCGTCGAGCTGTGCCAACGCTACTACGGCGAAGGCGACGAGTCGGTGCTGCCGCGCAACGTTGCCAACTTCAAAGCGTTCGAAAACGCCATGACCCTGGACATCGCCATGGGCGGCTCGACCAACACCATCCTGCACTTACTGGCTGCAGCCCAGGAAGCCGAGATCGCCTTCGACCTGCGCGACATCGATCGCCTGTCGCGCAAGGTGCCGCAGCTGTGCAAGGTCGCGCCGAACATCCAGAAGTACCACATGGAAGACGTACACCGCGCTGGCGGTATCTTCTCCATCCTCGGCGAGCTGGCCCGTGGCGGCCTGCTGCACACCGACGCACACACCGTGCACACGCCGAACATGGCCGAAGCCATCGCCCAATGGGATATCACCCAGACCAACGACGAAGCGGTGCATCACTTCTTCAAGGCAGGCCCTGCCGGCATCCCGACCCAGACCGCGTTCAGCCAGAGCACCCGCTGGGACAGCCTGGATGATGACCGCGCGAATGGCTGCATCCGCAGCGTCGAGCACGCCTACTCCAAAGAAGGCGGCCTGGCCGTGCTCTACGGCAATATCGCCCTCGACGGCTGCGTGGTGAAGACCGCCGGTGTCGATGAGTCCATCCACGTCTTCGAAGGCAACGCCAAGGTCTTCGAGAGCCAGGACAGCGCGGTCAAAGGCATCCTTGCCGACGAAGTGAAGGAAGGTGACATCGTCATCATCCGCTACGAAGGCCCGAAAGGCGGCCCGGGCATGCAGGAAATGCTCTATCCGACCAGCTACCTGAAGTCCAAGGGCCTGGGCAAGGCCTGCGCCCTGCTCACCGACGGTCGTTTCTCCGGCGGCACCAGCGGCCTGTCCATCGGCCACGCCTCGCCGGAAGCTGCAGCAGGCGGCGCCATCGGCCTGGTCAAGGACGGTGACAAGGTACTGATCGACATCCCCAACCGCAGCATCAACCTGCTGGTCAGCGATGAAGAGCTGGCCGCCCGCCGCGCCGAGCAGGACAAGAAAGGCTGGAAGCCGGCCGCACCGCGCACCCGCAAGGTGACCACCGCGCTCAAAGCCTATGCCCTGCTCGCCACCAGCGCCGACAAGGGTGCGGTGCGCAACAAGGCGATGCTGGAAGACTAAGCCAGTTCGGTAGTTAAAAAGCGCCCCGCAATAGCGGGGCGCTTTGCTTTCTGCGCAGCTGATCAGCCCTGTATTCTGCTGGGCATGCAGGCTTTGAGGGATAAGGACGATGCTGGTAGCCAGGCGAGTGCTGAAAGTTGCCGAAACGCAGGACGAAGAACGCAGGCCAGAAGAGTTACCACTCGACAACTTTCGCCTGACGCCTGCATGGGTTCTGCTGGGCGAGCCCGGAGCAGGTAAGAGTGAAGCCCTGAAGCAGGCCGCGCGGGAGGTCGAGGGCGTATATGTCACGGTGAACGAGCTTATAAACACGACACCGCCGCTAGAGGAGTGGCGCGAGAAAACCCTGTTCATCGACGCACTGGATGAGGCCCGCTCCGCAGGTGCTGACAGCCTACCTCTACGCATTCGCCAACAACTACTGAGGCTTGGCAAACCTGCTTTCCGGCTCTCCTGCCGCGCTGCTGATTGGTATGGCTCCACCGACATCGCTGATCTGCAAAGCGCCAGCCCCGATGGCCTGCTGATGGTATTGCAACTGTGCCCGCTGAGCAGCGAGGACATACAGCAAATCCTGCACAGCAATTACAACGTCAACGACCCCAAAGCGTTTATGGAGCAAGCCCAGCGCCACGGTATTGCCGCGCTGCTGAGTAACCCACAGATGCTCGGCCTGATGGCCAGGGCCGTCAGCGGTGAGAAATGGCCGGAAAACCGCAGCGAGGTCTATCGACTCGCCTGCGAGAAACTGGCGCAAGAAAACAATGTTCGCCACAAGCAAACCAGTGAAGCCAAAGCGGTCGATAACGACACCTTGCTGAAAGCGGCAGGGCAGTTATTCGCTGTGCAACTTTTATCGAGCAAAGCTGGCATTTCCAACGACTCAGACTCCAGCGACAATAACTACCCAGAACTCAACCAGTTCAAACTAGAGATTCCTGCTGCAGCCAGAAGAGCACTGCAGTCAGCTTTATTCACCCCTGCCCCTGGCAACGCCGATCATCTAATCCCTCACCACCGCAGCATCGCCGAATATCTGGCAGCAAGATGGCTGGCGGATAAGCTGGATCAGAAGAGTCTTCCCCATGGCCGGCTACTTAACCTGTTACTCGGTTTCGACGGGGGAGTAGTCGCGGACTTGCGGGGGCTACTCGCATGGTTGGCACAACAAAGCACATCTATACGCAGGCGCCTGATAGAAGCAGATCCTCTTGGCATTGTGCTGTATGGCGATGTCGGCCCATTCAGCACCGCAGACAAGCGCTACCTGCTGCAGGCCCTGCGCCAGCAAGCGGAGAGATTCCCCGGATATCGCTGGCACCTTTGGCAAGACATGTCTGGGTTCAGAGCCTTGGCAGACGAGTCGTTGCTCGAGGACTTTCAACGCATTCTGCAGGCTTCCGAGCGCGATGAAGCGACTCAGTCACAGATGGACTGCGTGCTGGATATTCTTAAATACGGGCATGCCGATGCCACCTTGGCAGCACCGTTGCTCGCGATGATCAAAGACGCTTCGCTCTGGCCACGACTCCGTAATAGCGCACTCAGTATCTGGCTGAAAATGGTCTCTCCTGTTGAGACCAAGGATTTACTGTCGCAAATCTGCAGCAGTCAGGTTGACGACAACGATGACCAGCTACTGGGAAAACTGCTGGATTTTCTATACCCCGAACATCTGTCGCCCACTGAGTTACTTCTGTGTTTCCACTCTCCCAAAGACTCTCGGCTGATCGGCAGCTACCGAATGTTCTGGGAACGCTGGCTGCCGGAGCGAGCGCCACAGGTACATCTACCAGCTCTGCTGGATGGACTTTGCGGCAAACAGGAAGTTTTCAACAAGCACAGATCCGAATGGATGATTTCTCGATCTATTGGTCGTTTGCTTGCTCATACCCTCGATGAGTTAGGTGAATCGGCCACGAGCGAGCAACTGTTTAACTGGCTGGGCGTCGGAGCAGATCAGCATGGCTACTTCAACCGGGATCACGACTCACAGCTGAAAGTTCAGAATTGGCTTGAACGCCACCCACAGCAGTACAAATCCGTGCTTGAGCAATGCATCAAAGCTGAAGCCTTTCCTTATCAATCCCTTCGGCTACATGGCGCCAAGCCAGCAGAAGATATAGGCCTTTGGCATCTGCATTTGGCCGGAACCACAGATGAGGCGGAAGCAAGAGTTCATTTACAGCAAGCTGTTTACGCTCTTTTGCAGGATCGCGGAGCCAGGGGACTATCTCTGGAAGTGCTGGATGAATGGGGTCAGAAATTTCCAAGCAGGGCTGATTGGCTGAGTGAATGGCTCACTTGCGATTTGGAGCAAAGTTACTGGCGCGTAAAAGCTGCAGCACAAAGCCTTACTGACAAGAAGCAACAAGCCGAGGAAAGGTACCAACGAACCCAGAGCCTTCGCCCCGAACTTCACACTATTGCTACTGGTACAGCCACTGCCGGCCTTCTTGACGAACTGGCAACCGTTTGGCTGTTCGGCTTCTGGGATAACAATGGAGAAACCGCGAGCGAGCGCTTCGCCAACTATAGCGATCTAGGCAATGAGCTCATGCAGGCCGCCGAATCTGGGTTTCGTAAATGCCTACAGCGCTCTGACTTGCCTTCTGCTGCAGAGATCATCGCTGGAGAGCGTTATGACATTAGCCTGCCGTGCCTGCTTGGCCTGCAACTGAGCTGGATCGATACACCCGGACAGGTAGCTGAGCTACCAGATGACCAGATCGAAATACTGCTGGCTATGTATCTCTGCACACCACACCCTGGACTGGATGAACTGAACGCTTGGAGCGCACAAATCGCACAACAGCGCCCCGAACTATTTAGCCGTGTACTGTTGCCCCACGCTGCCAGCGTTTTTGCTACAGGCAACTCCTCGGCCGGCATGGGGTACGCGTTGAGTGGGGATAATTCCTATACAAAAGTTGCCCAGCTCGCCGGTTCAGAATTGCTGCGGCAATTTCCCGAAACAGCGGCGGCCCAACAGCTCCATGACCTGCGCCAGTTGCTGAAAGCAGCTCTAGCTTTTGCTCCGGAATGCCTCGCTGCGCTAACACTGCAGAAGCTGAAGTCGCCACAACTCCATGCTGAACAGCGCCTTCTGTGGCTGGCGCTACAGGTTCTGACTGGCAGCGCTGACGAATCAGAGGAGTTCTGGCAACGCCTCGGCGAAGCAGAGGAGGTCGATGTAGCCATGCAGCTAGCGGTGGAAGTCCTGATGCAAGGCATTCAGCTACAGGCCCTACGCCCCTCCCAACCCGAGCATATTCTGGGCCGTTTGATCGAGACACTTATCCGTCACGCTGATATGGAGCGGGGTCGAGGAGGCTTCGTCACAGCCGCGATGGATCTGGGTGAGGAACTGCGCGGGATGATCGACTGGTTGGGTACGCAAACTACTGCAGAAGCCCGCAATGAGCTTCAGCGCCTGCTTGATATCCCAGTTCTGGCGTCTCAGCACTACCGTATTCGGAGCACATTGGAGCAGCAGCAAGCACGCAAGAGGGAAGCTGAATTCCACTTCCTTGGTTTGGAAGCGGTCGCCGATGTATTAGCCAACCAGGCGCCAGCAAATGTCGCCGATCTAATGCACCTGACCTTGTGTCATCTAGACGACATCGCCCATGAACTACGCCACGCCAATGACGACGGCTATCGGATGTTCTGGAATATCCCCACTAGGCAGCCGCGCAGCCGCCGCGGGGAGAACCTATGCCGCGACGTCCTACTGGCCCGCTTGCGCTCACGCCTGGATGCGCACGGCATTGGCATTGCTCCGGAATATGACCATGCAGGCGACACGCGCGCAGATCTTCATCTCGACTACCACAACCTATTGACACTGCCAATTGAGATCAAGCGTGACGATCACGAAAAGCTATGGACAGCTTTGCGCGATCAACTCATTACCCAATATGCACATGCACCGAAATCTGCAGGCCACGGGATCTATTTGGTGCTTTGGTTTGGCGACAGCAAGAAACTGAAAAGTCCACCCCAAAGGAAGCCAAAACCCTCGACACCCAATGAGCTAAGGATTCAATTGGAAAGCCAACTATCGGAGGAGGAGCGGAAAAGGGTGTTCGTACGCGTGCTGGATGTCAGTTGGCCCTGACGCACATTAGCGCTGGATCTAAATGGCCCGGGTGAATACCTAAAGAGCCCTGCTCTACCGCCTTTATTTGCACGGAGCGGATGTAATGCGTGTCAATGATTATCAGCCTATGCACATCGGCCTGATCGCCGACACCCACAACCTGCTGCGCCCCGAAGCGCTGGCAGCGCTGCAAGGCATCAATCACCTGATCCATGCCGGCGATATCGGCGGGCCGCACATCCTGGCCGAACTGGAACGCATCGCGCCGCTGTCGGTGGTGCGCGGCAATAACGACCAGGAGGCTTGGGCCGATGCCATCCCCGAGCGGCTGACGCTGACGTTTGGCGGCGTCACGCTGCATGTGCTGCACGATCTCAAGCAGCTGGATATTGACCCGGCAGCTCAGGGCATAAACGTGGTGATCGCCGGCCATTCGCACAAGCCGCAGCATGAGCTGCGCGACGACGTGCTCTACCTCAACCCTGGCAGCGCCGGGCCGCGACGCTTCAAGCTGCCCATTGGCGTGGGCATCCTGCATATCGAGGATGGACGGGTACAGGCCGAGCTGATCACGCTGCAGGTCTGATGACCATCGTAGGGTGGACGACGCTTCACCCGTCCACCGCCCCGCCAACCTTCGCACTGACACGGGCCGGAGGAGCGCCTGGGCGGCATTCCGTTTCAGCCGCGATGTTTCGCGCCCTCCAGCCAATCGTGGCTGAAGCCGCTCCTTCAAACGCCCCGGCATCGCTGCTTGATCAAGGCCACGCCCTTGAAAAACGTAGCCACCGCGTCCATCTAGGTAGATACAGCCTTTTCCCGCCTGATGGAGAACCCCATGACCCTCGACGAGCTCAACGCCATTGCTGGCGTGACCGCCAAGCCTGACGTCGCCACCGCCGACTTCGTCTACAACCACACCATGATCCGCGTGAAGGATCTGCAAAAATCCCTGGATTTCTACACCCGCGTGCTGGGCTTCACCCTGCTGGAGAAGAAGGACTTCCCCGACGCCGAGTTCAGCCTGTACTTCCTCGCGCTGATCAATGACAAGTCGCAGATCCCAGCCGACCCGGCTGCCCGCCATCAGTGGCGCAAATCCATCCCCGGCGTGCTGGAGCTGACCTACAACTACGGCACCGAGAAGGATCCGGAATTTTCCTACCACAGCGGCAACAGCGACCCACGCGGCTTCGGTCACCTGTGCGTGTCGGTGCCGGACATCAAGGCGGCCTGCCAGCGCTTCGAAGACCTCGGTGTGGACTTCCAGAAACGCCTGACCGACGGCCGCATGCGCGATATCGCCTTCATCAAGGACCCGGACGGTTACTGGGTCGAGATCATCCAGTTCACCGAAGTGAGCTGATTTCGCCTCCGCGAAAACCGACGAAGGGCTGCCTCCAGCGACGCAGCCCCTCGTTCGTTGCCGGGTTCAACTGACGCCGACGTAGCGGTCCGCCCGGTGATTGATCGCCAGCACCAGATTGAGCACTACCGCCCCCAGCACCGAGAGCAGCACCTTGTCTGGCGACACCACAAAAATCGCCGCCAGGACGATGCTCGCGTCGATGGCCATTTGCACGGTGCCAGCGCGGAAACCGAAGCGCTCCTGCATATACAGCGCGAGAATGTTCACCCCGCCCAGGCTGGCGCGGTGGCGGAACAGCATGAGCAAGCCCAGCCCCATCGCAGCGCCACCGAACAGCGCGGCATACACGGCGCTTAGATGAGCGAAGGCGACCCAGTGCGGCGTCAGCTCGGCCAGTAGCGAAACCAGCATCACCGCGCAGCCCGTGCGCAAGGTGAAAGCCCAGCCCATACGCCAGATACCGAGCAGGTAGAACGGCAGATTGACCAGGCAGAACACCAGACCGAACGACCAGCCGGCCTGGTAATTGGCCAGAAAGGCGATGCCGACAGTGCCACCGGTGAGCAGGCCGGCATGCGTGTAAAAGGCGATACCCAGCGCCACCAGCGCGGTGCCGAACAGCAGGGCCAACGCATCTTCCCAGAGTGGATGGCGCACGAAGAGTGCAGCGACGGCGCTCGGGCGCTCGTCGACGGGCGATTGCTCAGTCATGACAGAACCTGCATCAGGATGCACGAAACACGTTACGGCAGCGGCAAGGCAATGGCCGTCGCGCCGCGCTGGGGAGTCTGGCGGCAGAGATGGCCGGAACGCCAGGCAGGATTATGCGCCGCGGCGCTCCCACACTTCGAAGGCGTAAGACGGTGTCTCGGCTGAAGCCGGGTGCTCGACGCTGGAGGTCATGCGCCATATGGCCTCGTCGACCTCGGGGAAGAAGGCATCACCTTCGGGATCGAGGCCAACACGCGTCAGGTAGAGGCGATCAGCCTGGGCCAGGCCCAGCTCATAGAGCTGCGCGCCGCCGATCAGCATCAGTTCCTCGGCATTCTCTTCACGCGCCCAGGCGTCGGCTCGTTCGATGGCCGCTTCCAGCGTCGCGAATACCTCGGCACCTTCCAGGGTCAGGCCGGCCTGGCGGCTGACCACGATATTGAGCCGGCCCGGCAACGGGCGCCCGAGCGAATCCCAGGTCTTGCGCCCCATGATGATCGGCTTGCCGAGCGTCATCGCCTTGAAGTGCTTGAGATCCGCCGGCAGGTGCCAGGGCAGTTGGTTGTCGCGGCCAATCACGCGGTTGTGCGCGAGCGCGGCGATCAGAGAAAGAGGTAGAGTCGTTTTCATGGCCGCGAGCATAACAGAGCCCTCAGCGGCCTCGCAGCCCATCAGTGGCTGCAGCAGCGCTGTCGTCGTATCGTCACATTCGCCGTAGCAGGCTAAGGGCTGATTCTACGAGCAAGGAGCCAGCATCATGTCGAAATTACTCTCCACCTGGGTATTGGGCGTCACTCTGCTGCCACTGGTGGTCTCCGCCAGCCCGGCTCCGGATAAAGTCCAGGCCGCCATCGATTGGGCCCAGCAGCAACCCAGCGCCAGGCAAAACCCGAACTGGGACACCAAGACTCCACTGGTGATCGCCCACCGGGGCGCCAGCGGCTACGCGCCCGAGCACACTCTGGCCGCCTATGCGCTGGCGGCGCTGCAGGGGGCCGACTACATCGAGCCCGACATGGTGATGACCCGCGATGGCCAGTTGGTCGCCCGTCACGACAACGAACTGGGGTTGACCACCGACGTGGCGCAGCGCCCCGAATTCGCCGACCGCAAACGCACCCAGAGCGTCGACGGGCGCAGCCTGGAAGGCTGGTTCAGTGAGGACTTCACCCTGGCCGAGCTGAAAACCCTGCGCGCCATCGAACGTATCCCGCAGCAGCGACCGGGCAATACCCGCTTCGATGGCCAGTTCGAGATTCCCACGCTGCAAGAGATCATCGATCTGGTGAAACGTCTGGAAGCCCTTCAGCAACGGACCCTGGGTTTGTATCCGGAAACCAAGCACCCCACCCACTTCCAGCGGCTCGACCTGGCCATGGAGAAACCGCTGCTGGCGGTGCTCGAACGCAACGGCTACGACAGCGCCGACGCACCCGTTTTCATCCAGTCCTTCGAAGTGGCAAACCTCAAGACGCTGAGCACGCTGACACCGATCCGCCTGGTGCAGCTGCTATGGGTAGAAGGCCAACCCTACGATCAGCAGGTGCTTGGCAGCGGCCTTGGCTACCAACAAATGATCACGCCAGAAGGCCTGCAAACCATTGCAAGCTACGCCGACGGCATCGGCCCAGAGAAAGGCATGGTCATCCCGCGCGATGGCGCTGGTAACCTGACCGCACCGACCAGCCTGGTAAGCGACGCCCATGCCGCCGGGCTCAAGGTGCACCCCTATACCTTCCGCGCCGAGAACGCCTTCCTGCCCAGCAACCTGCGCCGTGGCAGCGACCCGAGCGAACGCGGCGACATCGAGACCGAGCTGCGTGCCTTCCTCGCCACCGGTATCGACGGCCTGTTCATCGACCAGCCGGATATCGCCGTACGTTTGCGCGAGCAGCGCTGATTCGCACCGAAGCGGATCAGGGGTTATTCTCAACCCCTGATCCGAAAGACGAGACGCCGCGTGACAGACGCCTCCTCCCCTACCTCCTTTCAACGCCTCTGGCTCAGCGAAACCATTCGCCTGCGCGAGGAGCATGCCGGCCCGCTCGAAGACAGTGAGGCCAATCGCCTGGCTCGTGCTGAACAGGTTGAACTAGCCGAGCGCATCCAGCATCGCGCCCTGCACCTGGCCCGCCGTGATGGCCAGTGGCAGGCGTTGCTGCACTGGCTGCAAGGCGCACGCCTGGCCGGTGGGCTGCTAGCGCTGCTGGCCCTGCTCAGCGGCTTCGGCCTGGCCCTGGCCGCGTTGGGTGACGGGCGCCAACCCGTCAATGTGTTCTGGGCACTGGGCAGCCTGCTTGGGCTCAACCTGCTGATGCTGCTCGGCTGGCTGCTAGGCCTGCTGCTGACCCGCGACCACCCCGGCGCGCTCGGTCGCCTGTGGCTATGGCTCAGTGAAAACCTGGCACGCGACGCCAGCGCCGCGCAGTTGGCCCCGGCCCTGCTGCTGATGCTGCAACGCCAGCGCCTGACCCGCTGGGGCCTGGGCCTGATGATCAACGGCCTGTGGACGCTGGCCATGCTCGCGGCATTGGTCACCCTGCTGTTGCTGCTAGCCACGCGCCGCTACGGCTTCGTCTGGGAAACCACCATTCTGGGTGGCGACACCTTCATCGCCCTGACACAGGCCATCGGCACCCTGCCCGCCCTGCTCGGCTTCAGCCTGCCAGACATCGACGTCATTCGCGCCAGCGGCGATGCCGCCATCGCCAGCGAAGCAGCCCGGCAGAGCTGGGCCGGTTGGCTGGTCGGCGTGGTGCTGGTCTATGGCCTGCTGCCGCGCCTGCTGCTGACGCTGCTGTGCCTATGGCGCTGGCAGTCCGGCAAAGGCGCGCTGCGCCTGGATCTTGACCTGCCCGGCTATGGCCTGCTGCGCCAGCGCCTGCAACCGGACAGCGAACGCCTGGGCATCTGCGACCTGGCGCCCGCCGCCCTGCATCAACCGCAAGGCGGCGCCAGCGCGCAACCTGGCAGCGGCGCGCTGCTGCTCGGCATCGAACTGGACGAGCGCCGCCCCTGGCCGCCTGCGTCGCTGCCCAAGGGCGTGGCCGATGCCGGGGTGATCGACAGCCGCGAACAGCGCCGTCAGTTACTCGAACAGCTGACCCGCTTCCCGCCCGAACGCCTGGCCATCGCCTGCGACCCGCGCCGCTCACCGGATCGTGGCACCTTGGCGCTGATCGGCGAACTGGCGCGCTCGGCCTCGGCCACGCGCATCTGGCTGCTGCCGCCGACTCCCGGTGAGAGCCTGGACAGCGCCCGCCTGACGGACTGGCACCAGGCGATCGCCCGCCTGGGGCTGCAGCATGGCGATACGGCGCCCTTGAGCTGGCTGGAGACAGGTCATGACTGAGCCACTGAAACTGGCCCTGGTCGGCCACACCAACGTCGGCAAGACCTCGCTGTTGCGCACCCTGACCCGCGACATCGACTTCGGCGAAGTCTCACCCCGCGCCAGCACCACGCGCCATGTCGAAGGTGCGCGTCTGTCGGTGGAGGGCCAGGCGCTGCTGGAGCTGTACGACACCCCCGGCCTGGAAGATGCCATCGCCCTGCTCGACTACCTGGAGCGTCTCGACCGTCCCGGCGAGCGCTTGGACGGCCCGGCACGTCTGGCGCGTTTTCTCGAAGGTAGCGAAGCACGCCAGCGCTACGAACAGGAAGCCAAGGTACTGCGCCAGTTGCAGGCCTCCGATGCTGGCCTCTACGTCATCGACGTGCGCGAGCCAGTACTGGCCAAGTACCGCGACGAGCTGGCAGTACTCACCATGTGCGGCCGGCCGCTGCTGCCGGTGCTCAACTTCGTTGCCAGTGCCAGCCACCGCGAAGGCGAGTGGCGCGAGGCCCTGGCCCGCCTCGGCCTGCATGCCCTGGTGGCGTTCGACAGCGTGGCACCACCTGCAGACGGCGAACGACGTCTGTACGAAAGCCTGGCCCTGCTACTGGAGCGTTCACGCCCGCAACTGCAACGACTGATTGAGGATCACGAAGCCCAGCGCCAGGCCCGGCGCCAGGCCGGCAACCGTTTGATCGCCGAGCTGCTGATCGACTGCGCCGCGTGCCGCCGCAGCGTCGCCGCCCAACCCGTGCTGGAACAGGGCGCCATCAGCGAGCTGCGCACGGCCATTCGCCAGCGCGAGCAGCGTTGCGTCGAGGCCCTGCTACGCCTGTACGCTTTCCGCAGCAGTGACGCCAAAGCGGCTGACCTGCCGCTGCTCGACGGCCGCTGGGGCGACGATCTGTTCAATCCGGAAACGCTGAAGCAGCTCGGCATCAAGGTCGGCGGCGGCATGGCAGCCGGCGCCGCCACGGGCGTCGGCGTCGATCTGCTGGTCGGCGGCCTCACCATGGGCGCAGCTGCCGCATTGGGCGCAGTGATCGGCGGCAGCGCGCAGACCCTGCGTAACTACGGGGAGCGCTTGAAGGGAAAACTCAAGGGCCAGCGCGAACTGACCGTCGACGACGCCGTGCTGCGCCTGCTCGCCCTGCGTCAGCAGCAACTGCTGGCCGCACTGGACGTGCGCGGACACGCCGCGATGGACGCCATCAGCCTCAACGCCCCGCAGGAAACCCTGTGGCGTCAGGGCAAGCTACCCGCACCACTGCATGTGGCGCGCGCTCACCCGCAATGGTCGTCACTGAATCCAGGCGCACGCCTGGAAGAGGCCGAACGCGCCGAACAGGTAGAGCGCCTGCGCAGCGACCTTTCCATGCAACCGGTGGGCTGAAGCGGAAAACGCCCAGCCCCCGCTTGCCTACACCGCCACCGGCGCCTTGATATGCGGGTGCGCTTCGTAACCCACCAGTTCGAAGTCCTCGAATTTGAAGGCCAACAGGTCCTTCACCTCGGGATTGAGCTTCATGGTCGGTAGCGGCAGCGGCTGGCGGGTCAGCTGCAGGTCGGTCTGTTCGATGTGGTTGGCGTACAGATGGCAGTCGCCGCCGGTCCAGATGAACTCGCCCGGCTGCAGGCCGCAGACCTGCGCCACCATCAGCGTCAGCAGCGCATAGCTGGCGATGTTGAAGGGCACGCCTAGGAAGATGTCTGCCGAGCGCTGATAGAGCTGGCAACTGAGCTTGCCGTCGGCGACGTAGAACTGGAACAGCGCGTGGCACGGTGGCAGCGCCATCTGCTCGACCAGCGCGGGGTTCCAGGCCGAGACGATCAGGCGACGCGAGTCCGGGTTCTTCTTGATCATCTCGATCAGCTTAGCGATCTGATCGATGGACTCGCCGTTGGGCGCCGGCCAGCTGCGCCACTGGTATCCGTAGACGGGGCCCAGGTTGCCGTTCTCGTCGGCCCACTCGTCCCAGATGCTGACGCCGTTGTCCTTGAGGTACTTGATATTGGTGTCACCCTGCAGGAACCACAGCAGCTCGTGGATGATCGAGCGCAGGTGGCACTTCTTGGTGGTGACGATGGGGAAGCCATCTGCCAGGTCGAAGCGCATCTGGTAGCCGAACACGCTGTAGGTGCCGGTACCGGTACGGTCTTCCTTGAAGGTGCCGTGCTCACGCACGTGGCGCATCAGGTCGAGGTACTGTTTCATCAGACGGCTCCTTGTACGGGCTGGCGCTTGTAGGCGTAGGCAATCAGGCCGATACCGCCGAGGATCATTGGCAGGCAGAGAATCTGACCCATGGTCAGCCAGCCCCAGGCCAGGTAGCCGAGCTGAGCATCGGGCACGCGGACGAACTCGACGATGAAGCGGAACACCCCGTAGCAGGCGGCGAACATGCCGGAAACGGCCATGGTCGGGCGCGGTTTGCGCGAGTAGAACCAAAGGATGGTGAACAGCGCCACGCCTTCCAGGGCGAATTGATACAGCTGCGACGGATGACGCGCCAACTGCTGCGGGTCGGTAGGGAAGATCATCGCCCACGGCACGTCGCTGGCCTTGCCCCACAACTCGGCGTTGATGAAGTTACCGATGCGCCCAGCACCCAGACCGATCGGCACCAGCGGTGCGATGAAGTCCATCAGCTCGAAGAAGCTCTTGCCGTTGCGCTTGCCGAACCACCAGGTCGCCAGCATCACCCCGATCAGGCCGCCATGGAAGGACATACCGCCCTCCCAAACTCGCAGGATCTTCGCCGGTTCGGCGATATAGGCCGCAAAATCATAGAAAAATACGTAGCCCAGACGCCCACCGAGAATCACCCCCATGGCCACCCAGAACACCAGGTCGGACAGCTTGTCCTTGGTCCAGGTCGCATCGAAACGCTCCAGCCGGCGCGATGCCAGTAGCCAGGCACCACCGATGCCGACCAGGTACATCAGGCCGTACCAATGGATTTTCAGGGGGCCGAGGGCAATGGCCACCGGGTCGATCTGCGGATAAGGCAGCATCCAGGACTCCTTAGATGAAAAAACTCAGACCCACACTAAACAGCAGCAGGGCGAACAGACGCTTGAGCAACAGTGGCGACAGGCGATGGGCCAGGCGCGCACCAAAACGGGCAAAGAACATGCTGGTCACGGCAATACCCAGCAACGCCGGGAGGTAGACGAAACCGACGCTCCATGGCGGCAGATGCGCATTCCCCCAGCCAGTGAACATGAAACTCAGCGCACCGGCGATGGCGATCGGCAATCCACAAGCCGCCGAAGTGGCCACCGCCTGCTGGATCGGCACGCTGCGCCAGACCAGAAAGGGCACGGTCAACGAACCACCACCGATGCCGAAAATTGCCGAGGCCCAGCCAATCACTCCGCCGGCCAACGTCAGCGCCGGCTTGCCTGGGACATCGCGGCTGGCCTTGGGTTTCAGGTCCAGCGCCATCTGCGCCGCCACGACGATGGCGAACGTACCGATGATCTTCTGCAACAACGGCCCCTGTATCAACGCCGCCGTCATCGCCCCTAACGCTGCACCGAGCAGGATACCGACGGCCAGCCAACGAAACAGCGGCCAACGCACCGCGCCATTGCGATGATGCTCGAGCAACGAATTGATCGAGGTGAAGACGATGGTCGCCAGGGACGTGCCCACTGCCAGATGGGTGAGGATTTCCGTTGCCATTCCCTGGGAGGTGAAGCTCAACACCAGCACCGGCACGATGATCAGGCCGCCACCCACGCCGAACAGGCCAGCCAGCACACCGGCGGCCGAACCCAGCACCAGGTAGAGCAGCAGTTCCATCGACACCCCCAAAAAACAAAGCGGCATGGTAGCGGAAATGCCCACTCAACGGCATACGGGTCGACGGAACGGTTGCCGCCCCTGGCTGAGCTCGCTAGCCTGCCAGACTCCGCCACCGGAGGAATCCGCATGTGCCTGATCGTCTTTGCCTGGCAGCCCGAAAACCAGACGGTGCTGCGCCTTGCAGCCAATCGCGACGAATTCTACGAGCGCCCCAGCGCCGCACTGGGTGAGTGGCAGGACGCCCCTGGCGTATTCGCTGGCCGCGACCTGCAGGCCGGCGGCACCTGGCTCGGCGTTACCACGCAAGGTCGCTTCGCGGCGCTGACCAACATCCGCGACCCCAGGCAGAAAGCCGGGCCACGCTCACGCGGCGCGCTGACGGCTGACTACCTGCTGAGCCAGGAGTCGGCACCGGCCTATCTCGACAGAATCATGCGTGACTCGGCAGCCCATGCCGGGTTCAACCTGCTGGTTGGCGACCGCCACCAGCTCTGGCACTTCAACTCTGCGGAAGGCCGGCCCCGGCAACTGCAGAGCGGCATTTATGGCCTGTCCAATGCCAATCTCGATACGCCCTGGCCGAAGCTGCTGCGTGCCAAGAATGCCTTGAGCGATCAAGTCGAGAGCGGGGATGAAGCGTTATTGGGGCTGCTGAGCGACAGTAGCCAGCCGGACGATCAGCTGCTGCCGGATACGGGCGTGGGGTTGGCGACGGAGCGGCTGCTGTCGAGTGTGTTCATCGCGAGCGCCGCCTATGGCACTCGCGCCAGCACGGTGCTGAGCCTTGAGCACAATGGCGACTGGAGCATCATCGAACGCAGCTTCGGCCCGCATGGCGCCGTGCTAGGCGAGGTCGCCTTAAGCGGGTAAGCCGCGCGGTGGGAGCGAGCTCTGCTCGCGAATCCTGGTGCACAAAAGCTTCGCGAGCAGAGCTCGCTCGTACAAGCGATCAGGCCTGGATATTGGACGCTGGATTGATCACCCGACCCAGGCCCAGATTGCGCAACGCCAGATGCAGGGTGCTGTAGATCAGGTGCGGGTTGTCCATGGTCATCACCTGGCCGAGCAGCTCCTTGGCCTTGCTCTGGGTCACCTGGCGCAGCAGCCATTTCACCTTGGGCAGGTTGGTGGCGTTCATCGACAGCGAATCGAAGCCCATCGCCAGCAGCAACACGGCCGCCGCCGGATCACCCGCCATCTCGCCGCAGATGCTCACCGGCTTGCCTTCGATGTGCGCGTCGTTGACCACCTTCTGCAACGCCTGCAGCACCGCCGGATGGAGGAAGTCGTAGAGATCGGCTACACGCGGGTTGTTGCGGTCTACGGCCAGCAGATATTGGGTCAGGTCGTTGGAGCCGACCGAAAGGAAGTCCACCTGGCGTGCCAGTTCGCGGGTCTGGTAAACGGCTGCCGGGATCTCGATCATCACGCCGATAGGCGGCAACGGCACATCGGTGCCCTCGTCACGTACCTCGCCCCAGGCACGGTGAATCAGGTGCAGCGCCTCCTCCAGCTCCTGCGTGCCGGAAATCATCGGCAGCAGGATGCGCAGATTGTTCAGCCCCTCACTGGCCTTGAGCATGGCGCGGGTCTGTACCAGGAAGATTTCCGGGTGATCGAGGGTCACGCGGATGCCGCGCCAGCCAAGGAAGGGGTTCTCTTCCTTGATCGGGAAGTAGGACAGCGACTTGTCGCCACCGATATCCAGGGTGCGCATGGTCACCGGCAGCGGATGGAAGGCCTGCAACTGCTCACGATAGGTGGCGAGTTGTTCCTTCTCGCTGGGGAAGCGCTCATTGATCATGAATGGCACTTCGGTACGGTACAGGCCGACGCCCTCGGCGCCGCGTTGCTGGGCGCGCGCCACATCGGCGAGCAGACCGGTGTTGACCCACAGCGGCATGCGATGGCCGTCGAGCGTCTCACACGGCAACGCACGCAGGGCATCGAGCCCTTCGGTGAGCTGGCGTTCCTCCTCGACAACCTCAGCGTACTGCTTGCTCAGCAGCTCGCTGGGGTTGGTGAAGACCTCGCCATGGTAGCCATCGACGATCAGCTTGATCCCGTCGATCTTCGAGTACGGCAGATCGACCACGCCCATCACCGTGGGAATACCCATGGCGCGGGCGAAAATCGCCACGTGGGAGTTGCCCGAACCGGTCACCGAGATCAGACCGACCAGTTTGCCTTCCGGCACTTCGCCGAGCATCGCCGGCGACAGCTCCTCGCTGACCAGGATGGTGTTATCCGGGTAGACCAGCGTGGTTTTGCGTTCTTCCTGCAGATAAGCAAGCAGGCGCCGACCGAGGTCACGCACATCGCTCGCGCGCTCACGCAGGTAAGCATCGTCCATCAGTTCGAAGCGATTGACGTGGTCGAGCACCACCTGGCGCAAGGCGCCCTGCGCCCACTGCCCGGTACGGATGACCTTGCGCACCTCGTTACCCAGCGCAGCATCCTCGAGCATCATCAGGTAGACGTCGAACAGCGCGCGCTCTTCCTTGCGCAGCTGAGTGGCGAGTTTCTCGGACAGCTCCTGCATGTCCTCGCGTACCCAGCCGAGCGCCTTGTCGAACAGCTCCAGCTCCGCCGTGATGTCATCGACGCTGCGGTCTGGAACTACATTGAGATCGGCCGGGGGCAGCACCACGACAGCGGTACCGACCGCTGCCCCCGGTGCGCCCGGCACGCCGACGAACTTGGCCTCCTGCACGCCTTTGCCCTGGCGACCCAAGCCGCGGATCGAGCCAGTCGCCTCGGCATGGGCGATAACGCCAGCGAGCTGCGCGCTCATGGTGACCAGGAAAGCTTCCTCGCCCTCGTCGAACTGGCGGCGCTCCTTCTGCTGCACAACCAGAACGCCCATCACCCGGCGATGGTGGATGATCGGCGCGCCGAGGAAGGAGGCGTAGCGCTCCTCGCCAGTCTCGGCAAAATAACGGTAACGGGGATGGCTGGCGGCGTCTTCGAGGTTCAGCGGCTCTTCGCGGCTACCGACCAGGCCGACCAGGCCCTCGCTGGGGGCCATGCTGACCTTGCCGATGGAGCGCTTGTTGAGGCCGTTGGTGGCCATCAATACGAAACGGTTGGTTTCCGCATCGAGCAGGTAGACCGAGCAGACCTGGCTGCCCATCGCTTCCTTGACCCGCTGCACAATGATCGATAGCGCCGCCTTGAGATCCTTGGCGGCGTTTACTTCCTGGACGATCTTGCGCAGCGTATTGAGCATGCTCGGTTGGGGTCCGTATCAGTCGCGCACTATCAGGCGCGGGGCGAGTTCCTTGAGCGCGCGGCGGTAGACCTCGCGTTTGAATGTGACCACCTGACCCAACGGGTACCAGTAACTGACCCAGCGCCACCCATCGAATTCGGGCTTGCCGGTCAGGTCCATGCGTACGCGGTCTTCAGCTCCGGTCAGACGCAGCAGAAACCACTTCTGCTTCTGTCCGATGCACAGCGGCTGGCTGTGCGTGCGCACCAGACGCTGCGGCAAACGATAACGCAACCAGCCTCGGGTGCAGGCGAGGATATTCACATCCTGCTCTTCGAGCCCGACCTCTTCATTCAGTTCACGGTAAAGCGCCTCTTCCGGCGATTCACGATCATTAATGCCGCCCTGGGGAAACTGCCACGCATCCTGGTTGATACGCCTGGCCCAGAGCACCTGGCCGAAATCATTGGTCAGGATGATGCCGACATTCGGGCGGAAACCATCAGAATCGATCACGGCAAGCAACCTCGTACACGCAAGTTCCGGCATTGTTCCACAAAGCCGGCGACAGCAGCAACGCGGGTTTAGGTGCAGTTTGAAAGCCCCGGCAAAGCGGCTATTCTGGCGCGCCTCCCCTTTCCACAGAACAGGTAACGAACCGTGCGCTTGGCCCTTTTCGATCTCGACAACACCCTGCTGGCTGGCGACAGCGACCACAGCTGGGGCGAATTCGTCTGCCAGCGCGGCCTGGTCGACGCAGCCGAGTACCTCGCGCGCAACGATGCCTTCTATGCCGATTACTGTGCCGGCAAACTGGACGTGGTGGCCTATCAGAATTTCAGCCAGGCCATTCTCGGACGCCACGACATGGCGCAACTGGCGCAGTGGCACCGCGAGTTCATGTCCGAGGTGATCGAGCCGATCATTCTGGCCAAGGGCGAGGCACTGCTGGCCGAGCACCGCGCCGCAGGTGACAAGCTGGTGATCATCACTGCCACCAACCGTTTCGTCACCGCGCCCATCGCCGAACGCTTGGGCGTGGAGACGCTGATCGCCACCGAATGCGGCATGCAGGACGGCCGCTATACCGGGCAGATCACCGGCACGCCGTGCTATCAGGGTGGCAAGGTGACGCGACTGAACGAGTGGCTGACAGAGACGGGGTACAACCTCGACGGGGCCTACTTCTATAGCGACTCACGCAATGACCTGCCGCTGCTCGAAGCGGTGGCCAACCCCGTGGCAGTCGACCCGGATGACGTGCTGCGCGCCACCGCCACCGAGCGCGGCTGGCCGGTGATCTCGCTGCGCTGAGCGTCACAGCCAAACGTAGGGCGCCGTGCGCACCGCAAGTTCCAGCGTCAGCCGCCGGTGCGCACAGCCTGGGCGGCCCCGCGACACCCTACCGGGCTGAACACGCAGTTGTAGGAGCGGCTTCAGCCGCGAAATCTTTGATAGCGGCAATCGCGGCTGAAGCGCAATGCCGCCCAGCCGCCCCTACAGGCGCAAAGCAAGCGCAGCCGGTAAAACGTAGGGCGGTCTCGCGAGCGAAGCGAGTAGCCCGCAGACCCGCTCAAGCCGGCTTGGCGCCCATCAACGCCATGATGGCGATCAGCAATACCAGAATCAGCCCGGCATAGATCAGGCACAGGCGCTTCAACGCTGTTGGCGCTGGCGCATCACCCAGCGCACGCCAGACGGCCAGGCGACCGGCCAGCAGCAAACCGAGCAGCATCATCAGCGCATAGAGAATGCTGCCCAGCAGCAGCCAGGTCTGCCCCAGCGGCCAGCCGGCGGTGTCCACCAGCCAGTAGCCAGTGACCGGCAGGCTCAGCGCCAGCACGGCGAACGCCGGAAAGCTGAACAGCAGAGTCACCCGCAGCTTGCGCGCCAGCACGGCGGAATCGCCACCGCGCTGCGCCTTGAACAGCATGATGCCATGGGCGATCAGGCCGAGCAGCAGCAACACGCCCGGGGCGCTGTGGAGGATGCGAACCAGCAGGTAGTGTTCCATCGTGGTTTCCTTTTATTCGGCGATTAAGTAGGGCGGGGGCAACTCGCGAGAACGCGGCGGCGGGTTACACCCGCCCTACCCGTGCTCAGCCGAGAAACAGCTTGTAGGCCGGATTCTCGCTTTCATCCCAGTAGGGATACCCGATGGCGTCCAGCGCCGCTGGCACCAGATGGCGTTCGTCCGCTGGCACCTGCAGCGCGGCCAGCACGCGGCCATCGGCAGCGCCGTGGTTGCGGTAGTGGAACATCGAGATGTTCCAGCGCCCGCCCAGCTTCTGCAGGAAGTTGAACAGTGCACCCGGCCGCTCGGGGAATTCGAAGCGCAGCACCATCTCGTCACCGACGCCAGCAGCATGACCACCGACCATGTGGCGGATATGCAGCTTGGCCAGTTCGTTATCGGTCAGGTCCAGCACCGGGAAGCCCTGCGCACGCAGGCCTTCGACCAGCGCCTGGCGTGGGTCATTCTCCGGATGGGTCTGCACACCGACGAAGATGTGCGCTTCGCGATCAGTGTGATAGCGATAGTTGAACTCGGTGATCTGGCGCTTGCCAACCGCCTCGCAGAAGGCCTTGAAACTGCCCGGCTGCTCGGGGATGGTCACGGCGATGATCGCCTCGCGCTTCTCGCCAAGCTCGGCGCGCTCGGCCACATGACGCAGGCGGTCGAAGTTGACATTGGCGCCGGAATCGATGCCCACCAGCACTTCGCCGTTGGCACCCTGGCGCTCGACGTACTTCTTGATTCCGGCCACGGCCAGCGCACCGGCCGGCTCGGTGATCGAGCGAGTATCGTCGTAGATGTCCTTGATCGCCGCACAGATCTCGTCGGTGCTGACGGTGATCACCTCATCGACGTGATGTTTGCAGATATCGAAGGTGTGCTGGCCGATCTGCGCCACTGCCACGCCATCGGCGAACAACCCGACCGTCGGCAGCACCACGCGCTCGCCAGCCGCCATCGCCTGCTGCAGGCAGTTGGAGTCATCCGGCTCGACGCCGATCACCTTGATCTCTGGACGCAGATACTTCACGTAAGCCGCGATACCGGCGATCAAGCCGCCGCCGCCGACCGGGACGAAGATGGCGTCGATATGGCCCTGATGCTGGCGCAGCACTTCCATGGCCACGGTGCCCTGCCCGGCGATCACCAGCGGATCGTCGTACGGGTGGATATAGGTGTAGCCCTTCTCTTCTACCAGCTTCAGTGAATGCGCCAGCGCCTCGGGGAAGGCATCGCCGTGCAGCACCACCTTGCCGCCGCGCGAGCGCACGCCCTGCACCTTCAGCTCCGGCGTGGTGCGCGGCATGACGATGGTCGCTTTCACGCCCAGGTGCTTGGCCGCCAGGGCCAGGCCCTGCGCATGATTGCCGGCCGAGGCGGTGACAACGCCACGCGCCAGCTCTTCCGGGGACAGTTGCGCCAGCTTGTTGTAGGCGCCGCGAATCTTGAACGAGTACACCGGCTGCAGATCTTCGCGCTTGAGCCAAATCTGGCTACCCAGCCGCTCACTGAGCTGACGGGCGGGTTGCAGCGGGGTTTCCACCGCGACGTCATAAACGCGCGAGGTGAGGATCTTCTTCACGTACTGTTCGAGCATGGCGATTTCGCAGGCGTTCGGGCTTTGAGAGGACTGCCGAGTCTACCCCAGCGCCGCGCCGGACGACCATACGAAAGGCGCGGGTTCTGCCCCGTTAGCACAATACTTGCGGCTATAATTCGCGGCTTAACTCTCTACCTTCCCAGGCATTCCCCCGCGATGAACCAGGATCAGTTGAAACAGGCCGTGGCCCAGGCCGCCGTCGACCACATTCTCCCGCGCCTCGACAGCAAGAGCATCGTCGGCGTAGGCACCGGCTCCACCGCCAACTTCTTCATCGACGCGCTGGCCAAGCACAAGATGGACTTCGACGGCGCCGTCGCCAGCTCCGAAGCCACCGCCGCACGCCTGAAAGGCCATGGCATCCCGGTCTACGACCTCAACAGCACCGCCGAACTGGAGTTCTACGTCGACGGCGCCGACGAGAGCGACGAGCGTCTGCACCTGATCAAGGGCGGCGGCGCAGCGCTGACCCGCGAAAAGATCGTCGCCGCCGTGGCCAAGACCTTCATCTGCATCGCCGACGCCAGCAAACTGGTGCCGGTGCTGGGCAACTTCCCGCTGCCGGTCGAAGTGATCCCCATGGCGCGCAGCCATGTGGCGCGCGAGCTGGTGAAGCTGGGCGGCGACCCGGTATACCGCGAGGGCGTGCTGACCGACAACGGCAACGTCATCCTTGATGTGCACAACCTGTCGATCACCGATCCGGTAAAACTGGAGGCGGACATCAACGCCATCGTCGGCGTGGTCACCAATGGCCTGTTCGCCGCCCGCCCGGCCGATCTGCTGCTGCTCGGCACCGCCGAAGGCGTGAAGACGCTCAAGCGCTGAGACGCCAGCAGTCGCGTCAATCGTAGCCCGGATCGCATCCGGGCTACGGAGCCTGCCAATGCGCCGCCTACTCCAACAGGCGACGCAGCTCCTCACTCATCGGCATGGGTTGAAAAGCACTGACCCGCGCCCGCCCAGTGTTGCCGATGGGCACCCAGATGCGCGAGAACAACAGCGCTGCCAGGATGCGCGGCATTTGCCCCAGCACCTCACGCATATCCCCTTGTTGCCAGCCTGCCTGCAGCATCAGCCAGTGCGAACGCGCATGCAGCCACGGGCGCCGCTGAGTGAGGATGTGTGCACGTTCCAGCCAGACCAGCGCTGCGGCGCTGCGATGAGCGCGAAGTTCGCGTTGCGCCTGAGTGAAAGCTTCGTCGATGGCGGCTTGCAGTTCCATGTTCATATCGCCTTCCTTCATTTGCGCAACAAGCGCAGGCCGTTGAACACCACCATCAGGCTCACGCCCATGTCGGCGAACACGGCCATCCACATGGTCGCCTCCCCCGTTAGCGTCATGGCTAGGAAAACAGCCTTTATCCCCAGCGCCAGGACGATGTTCTGCACCAGGATGGCGTGGGTCTGCCGCGACAGGCGCACGAAGGCCGGAATCTTGCGCAGGTCGTCATCCATCAGCGCGACATCTGCGGTTTCGATGGCCGTGTCGGTGCCGGCGGCGCCCATGGCGAAGCCGATCTCGGCCTTGGCCAGCGCCGGCGCATCGTTGATGCCATCGCCAACCATGCCCACCACCTTGTCCTGCGCCTGGCGCGCCTCGACCCAGGCCAGCTTGTCCGCAGGTAGCAGGTCGCCACGCGCCTCGTCGACGCCGACCTGCTCGGCGATGACTGCCGCGGTGTGGGCGTTGTCACCAGTGAGCATGCAGGTGCGTACGCCCAGTTCGTGCAGTTCGGCGACCGCCTCGCGGCTGGTCTGACGCACCGTGTCTGCGACGGCGAAAAGCATCAGCGCGCGCTGTTCGTCGCACAACACCACCACGCTCTTGCCCTGACGCTCCAGCGCCTCCAGACGCTCTTCCAGCTGCATAGAGCAGAGCCCGAGGTCTTCGACCAGGCGATGGTTGCCTATATAAAGCAGCGTGCCATCGACCATGCCCTTGGTGCCGCGCCCTGGCAGCGCCTCGAAGCCCTCGACCTCATGCAGCGCCTGCCCTTGCTCTGCGGCGTGCTGAGCCAATGCCCGGGAAACCGGATGGTCGGAGCGCGCGGCCAGGCTCGCTGCCCAGGCGGCGTGCAGCGGCTCATCCACTTCCAGCAGGTGGAGAATGTCGGTTTGCACCGGTTTGCCGTGAGTCAGGGTGCCGGTCTTGTCCAAGGCCAGCAGCGCCAGATGCCGGCCGTTCTCCAGATACACGCCGCCCTTGATCAGGATGCCCTTGCGCGCAGCGGCTGCCAGGCCGCTGACGATGGTCACCGGCGTGGAGATCACCAGTGCGCAGGGGCACGCCACCACCAGCAGCACCAGGGCACGATAGACCCAGTCGAGCCAGGCACCGCCCATCAGCAACGGCGGCAGCACGGCAACCACCAGGGCGAAAGCGAACACTGCCGGGGTATAGATGCGCGAGAACTGATCGACGAAACGCTGGGTAGGCGCGCGCGAACCCTGCGCCTCTTCGACCGCATGGATGATGCGCGCCAGGGTGGTGTCGCGTGCCGCCGCCGTTACGCGGAACTCCAGCGAACCGGCCTCGTTGATGGTGCCCGCGAACACCGGATCGCCCACACCCTTCTCTACCGGCAGGCTTTCTCCGGTGATCGGCGCCTGATTGACCGTTGACGAGCCGCCGACCACCTCACCATCGAGGCTGATGCGTTCACCGGGTCGCACACGCACCACGGCGCCCAGTCCGATGGACTGCACGTCCACTTCCTGCCAAGCACAATCGGCCTGTTTCACCGTCGCGCGAGGTGGCGCCAGATCCATCAGCACGCGAATCGCATTGCGCGCCCGGTCCAGCGAGCGCGCCTCGATCAGTTCGGCCAGGGTGAACAGCACCATCACCATCGCCGCTTCTGGCCACTGGCCGATCAGCACGGCGCCGGTCACGGCGATGCTCATCAGCGCATTGATGTTGAGGTTGCGATTCTTCAGGGCGATCCAGCCCTTCTTGTAGGTGTTCAGCCCGCACACCAGGATGGCGGCCACCGCCAGCAGTGCCACCAGCCAGTCCGGACCGAGCTCGGCAAAATGCACGACCTCGGAAGCGGTCGCCACCACCCCGGCCAACGCCAGCGGCCACCAGGGCTTTTGCACGGGAGCGGCGACCGGCTGCTGAGCGGTGTTCTCATCCTGCAACTGCGGCGTGAAGCCCAGAGCCTCGATGGCAGGCAGAACCTGGGCCAGCGCCCCCTCGTCGTGACTGACGGTAAGCACGCGCTGCAGCAGGTTGAATTGCAGGCCCGCCACGCCCGGTAGCCGACCCAGTGCATCACGGATCAGGCGTTCTTCCGTGGGACAGTCCATCTGCTCGATACGAATGCGGGTGTTCAGCGGGCCACTCAGCGGCTCGTCAACGGACTGCTGATGAGCATCGTGATCATGCCCGGCGTGGCCGTGGGCATGTTCGTGGTGGGCAGGCGGCTGTTCGTGCGAGTGGTCGCAGCAACGGCTCATGGCAAGTCTCCGTCAGGTATCTGTTGCCGAGTACACACCCTGTAGTCACTATAGGGTCAAGCACTCGCGGAGGCGAACCCATGAAAATCGGAGAATTGGCGAAAAAGGCCGGCTGCCAGGTGGAAACCGTGCGCTATTACGAGCGTGAAGGGTTACTCCCGGCGCCCGCACGCAGCGAAGGCAACTACCGCCTGTATGGCGCTCCGCACCTGGAGCGCCTGGTATTCATCCGCAACTGCCGGACGCTGGACATGACCCTAGAAGAAATCCAGCGGCTGCTGGCTCTGCGTGACCTGCCGCATGAGAGCTGCGCCGGCATCAACAGCCTGGTGGACGAACATATCGAGCACGTCGAGGCACGCATAAACAGCCTGCAGGCGCTACGCGGCCAACTCACCGAGTTGCGCGACCGCTGCAACGGCCCCAAGGAGGCGGAAGACTGCGGTATCCTGCGCCAGCTCAACGTCAGCGGTGGCGTGCAACCGCTGCCGGACGACGGCCATACCCATGTTGGCAAGAGCCACTCGCATTGATGAACTAAGCTTGCTGGGCACCGCTCCGGTATCTCACCGGACACTCAGGGAGAAACGAAAATGGCTGGAAAATTCGAACTGAAGAAGGCCAAAGACGGCCAGTTCCACTTCAACCTGCTGGCGAGCAATGGCCAGGTCATCCTCAGCAGTGAGATGTACAAGGCCAAGGATTCAGCGCTCAACGGCATCGAGTCGGTGAAGAAGAACTCACAACGCGACGGCGCCTTCGAGAGCAAAACCTCGAGCAACGACAAACACTACTTCCTGCTCATGGCCACCAACGGCCAAGTGGTCGGGCAAAGTCAGATGTATGCCAGTGCCGCCAGTTGCAAGAATGGCATCGAGTCGGTGCAAAACAATGCACCGGGCGCGCCGACCGACGACCAGACGAATTAGTCGCTCTGCTTCCTGAACACGTAGAACAGATTCGGCTCGCTGATCAGATACAGGTTGCCATCGTCGTCCGTTGCCACGCCCTCGGCCTGCGGCACACCGCGCTGCAGGCCATGTTGCCCACGCAGCAGCGACAGGGTGCTGACCGGCTTGCCGTCGGCGTTCAGCTCGATCACTAGGCGAGATTCATCCGACAGCGCCAGCATGTGGCCCGTCGCCGCATCGAAATCAAGGCTGGAAAGATCGCGCACGAACAAGCGGGCATCACGCTTCGGGTCGGTATTGACCTGCAGCGCCAGCGGCTTGCTCTCGTCGACATGGGGGAAACCCAACACTTCGAAAATGCGCACCGGGTCGCGCTCCTTGGCTACCAGCAGACGCTGGTTCTTTGCATCGTAAGCCAGGCCCTCGAAACCCTTGTTGCCGTTGCGGCCGATCCCCAGGGAAAGCTGCTGGAAGTCGGCGGCATCGATCACTCGCGTGGCGTCGTCTATGCGTACCTTGACCAGACGCTGCTCGCGCTCGTCGGCGATCACGTAGACACCGGGCGCCACATACTCGATAGCCTCAGGATCACCAAAACCCTCGAGGTCGATAGTGCGCTTGAGCTCACCGTCCAGGCTCATCTCGATCACCTTGGCCGGCTTATTGGTGACACTGAACAGGCTGCGCCGATCCGGATCGTAGGTCAGCGCCGAAACATCACTGATATCGGCAATAGGCTTGGCCTCGATCACCACGCGGTAGTCGCCTAGCCACAGTGACTGCTCGCGCCACTGCGCACCGTGCTGCCACTCTTGCACGGAGAACCAGGCTCGCTCGAACAATCGATACTGCTGGCCCAGCACGGCTCCAATCAACAGCACGAACAACAGCAGATAAAGCCAGGGGTTGATGGAGAGCAGACGACGCATGATGAGTTTCTCTGACTACCACGGAAAAGCCCGCCACGGGCTTAACGTGGCGGGCGGGCGGGATATCGCGATCAGTTGATCAGCTCAACGCGATCGACATCGATCTCGCGGCTGTTGAAGTCCTTGTCGACTTCACCGGTCAGGCGCACCTTGGCGGTTTCCGAGACTTTCTGGCCCGGCCAGTCTTCGTCGTCGATTTCAACCTGGATGGTGCCGGTGGCGTCCTTGAACTCGTAGAGTTCATCTTGCAGACGCTTGACGATCTGACCTTCAAGAACAACATGGGTGTCGTCAGCAGCTTCCAGCGCAGCAGCCACGGTGGTGACCTGCGGGGTGGCGCCAGGGCCGGTGTAACCGGTGGCGAAAGCAGCGGTGCTGAGCAGCGGCAGAACCATCAGAGCGAGAGCGGTACGTTTCATGGTGTGAACCTCGTTGTTCGTAAGTGACGGGGTCAGATTAGTGTCGCTAGCTGAAGCCAGACTGAATCGACGCTTAAGCGAAACTGAATCCGTCACGGGCGCTCATCCGGCATCCGGCGCCGGTTTACTGAAGACATAGAACAGGTTGGGCTCGGCGACGATATAGATGTTGCCCTCTTCATCCATAGCCACCCCCTCGGCCTGCTTGATGCCTTGCTCCAGACCATTGAAGCCCGCATTGAGGCTGAGGAAGCTGACCGGCTGACCAGCGCGATCGATCTCCAGCAACATGCGCGACTCATCGGAGAGCACCAGTACGTGGCCCGTGCGCTCATCGACGCTCAACGAGGAAATGTCGCGTAGGCCGAGGTTAGCGGATGCCAACGGGTGCAAGACCCCAACGTCATCGTCAGCTCCAGGGAACGGCATGCTGAACAACCCCAGTGGACTGCGCTCCTTGCCAAGCAGCAGGCTATGGCTACGTGAGTCCCAACCCAGCCCTTCGAAACCCTTGTTGCCTGACTCGGCGAACCCCAGGTCGAAGCCGGGGAAATCGGCCGCATTCAATTCGAGATCATCGTCGCCCAGGGTGAACGTGGTGAGCTGGCGACGCCGCTCATCGACGATGGCCATCAGACCGTTGTCCATCATCTCCACGCCCTCAGGGTCAGCGAAACCCTTGAGCTCGATGCGCCGTAGGACTTCACCCTCACGCGACAGCTCCACTAGCAGAGGATTCTTGCCGGTGACGGTGAACAAGGTGCCGGTCTGCGGGTTATAGGTCAGCCCCGAGGTCTCGTCCTTTTCCAGGCCGGCCAGCGCCTTGGCCTGGATCACCGCGCGGTAACCCGGCAACCAGACACTGGCCAGGCGATCAACCAATGGCGTCGAGCGTTCCTGCAGCCATAACTGGGCGCGGTCATCCCAGTGCTGGGTCTGCGCCAGTGCACCCAAGGCGACGACTGCCAGGCCTGAAAGCCAGTAGCGGGGGCGGCGAATCTTACGAAGGAGAGCGGACATCGGCTACGGCTCGGCTGCATGATGGCAATCCGACATCCGCTGTCGAGAGGAGTTCCGCCGTCCAGAGAGGAGGACGGCGACCGACTTCAGCGCTCAGGCGCTGAGCGCGTCTTATAGCACGCGGCTGGTGAAGCGACTGTGACCGACCAGCTCCAAAACCAGCTCGTCGCCCTTGTTCAGCGCACCCACGCCGACCGGCGTACCGGTGAGGATGACGTCGCCAGGCTGCAGGGCAAAGTGCACGGCCATGTGCTGGATCATCGACACGATGGGGTTGAGCATGTCGCGGCTATTGCCGTCCTGGCGGGTTTCACCATTGATCACAAGGCGAATGCCGATATCGGCCAGATCCTCGATGGCATCGCCCGGCACGAAGGGCGCCAGCACGCAGGCACCGTCGAAGCTCTTGGCGATTTCCCAGGGATAGCCCTTCTCCTTGAGCTTGGCCTGCACATCGCGCAGGGTCAGATCCAGCGCGGGGGCGAAGCCGCTGATGGCGTCTCGCACCTCCTCGGCATCCGGCTTCTTCGACAGCGGCTTGCCGATCAGTACGGCGATCTCCGCCTCGTAATGCACCGAACCGCGATCATCGGGAATGGCGAAACCGCCATCGAGCGGCACCACACAGGAGCCCGGTTTGATGAACAGCAAGGGTTCGCTGGGCACCGGGTTGTTCAGTTCCTTGGCGTGCTCGGCGTAGTTACGGCCGATGCACACGACCTTGCCAAGGGGAAAGTGGACGGTGGTTCCGTCGACGTACTGGTGCTGATAGCTCATCACCGACTCCTGTGTTGTTTATATTGTGGGCATGGCGGCTTGTGGCCGGTGCCGTACCTTAACCGACGCGGGGCCGGATACGAAAACGCCCGCTGTCAGGCGGGCGTCTGCGATCAGGCGAAGATCTTGCCGGGGTTCATGATCCCGTTGGGATCGAACACCGCCTTGATCGCCTTCATATACGCAATCTCGGCCGCCGAGCGGCTGTATTGCAGATAATCGCGCTTGGTCATGCCAACACCGTGTTCGGCACTGATCGAGCCGTTGTACTTCTCGACGATCTCGAACACCCACTTGTTGACCACCGCGCACTTGGCGAAGAAGTCTTCCTTGGCCAGCGCTTCGGGCTTGAGGATGTTCAGGTGCAGGTTGCCGTCACCGATATGGCCGTACCAGAGCACGTCGAAATCCGGGTAGTTGGCCGAAACGATATCGTCGATGTCCTTGAGGAAGGCCGGTACCTGGCCGACGGTGACGGAGATGTCGTTCTTGTAGGGAACCCAGTGGCTGATGGTCTCGGAGATGTACTCGCGCAGCTTCCACAGGTTCTGCAGTTGCTGCTCACTCTGGCTCATCACGCCGTCGAGCACCCAGCCCTGCTCGACGCAGTGCTCGAAGGTCGCCAACGCTTCGTTGGCCACATCCTCGTTCAGCGCCTCGAACTCCAGCAGGGCATAGAACGGCGTGCGGCTCTCGAACGGCGCCGGCACGTCACCACGGCCGAGGATTTTCTCCAGGCAGCGGTCGGAGAAGAACTCGAAGGCGGTCAGGTCGAGCTTGCCCTGGAAGGCGTGCAGCACCGGCATGATCGAATCGAAATCCGGCGTGCCGAGCACCATCGCGGTGAGGTTCTTCGGCGCACGCTCCAGGCGCATGGTGGCCTCGACGACGAAGCCCAGCGTGCCTTCGGCGCCGATGAACAGCTGGCGCAGGTCGTAGCCGGTGGCGTTCTTGATCAGGTCGCGGTTCAGCTCAAGCAGTTCGCCGGTGCCGGTGACCACTTTCAGGCCGGCGACCCAGTTACGGGTCATGCCGTAGCGAATCACCTTGATTCCACCGGCATTGGTGCCGATGTTGCCACCAATCTGGCTGGAACCGCTTGAGGCGAAATCCACCGGGTAATAAAGGCCCTTCTCTTCAGCGAACAGTTGCAGCTGCTTGGTTACCACGCCCGGCTGGCAGACGACGGTGCGGTCGTACTCGTTGAACTCGACGATGCGGTTCATGTAGTCGAACGACACCACCACCTCGCCATTGGCGGCCACAGCAGCGGCGGACAGACCCGTGCGGCCGCCCGACGGCACCAGGGCGATCTTGTGCTGATTGGCCCAGCGCACGATGGCCTGCACCTGCTCGGTGGTCTTGGGGAAGACGATGGCCGAAGGTGCCGGAGCGAACTGCTTGGTCCAATCCTTGCCGTAGGTTTCCAGGGAATCGGCGTCGGTCGATACCTTGCCTGGTTCAACCAGGGTCTTCAGCTCTTCGATCTGGGCAGGGGTGGTCATCTACTGAACTCTCAAAGGATTCATGGTCGCCCTGAGAACCATTCAGGTCGCAACCGAGCATTGAAAAAGGCGAACATGCTAGCATACGCACCCCGTGAATCGAGCTATGCGGTGATCTACGGGCGCTGGCTGAGCTTCTCAGCCCTTCCCTGAAAACATCCCTGGGACAACAGGTACTCCGATGAGCAAGACCTCTCTCGACAAGAGCAAGATCAAGTTCCTTCTTCTCGAAGGCGTCCACCAGAATGCCGTAGACACGCTGAAGGCAGCCGGCTACAGCAACATCGAGTACCTCAAGGGCGCGCTGTCAGGCGAAGAGCTGAAAGAAAAGATCGCCGATGCCCACTTCATCGGTATTCGCTCGCGCACCCAGCTGACCGCCGAGGTCTTCGACTGTGCGAAGAAGCTGGTCGCCGTCGGTTGCTTCTGCATCGGTACCAACCAGGTCGACCTTGACGCCGCCCGCGAGCGCGGTATCGCCGTATTCAACGCGCCTTACTCCAACACCCGCTCGGTGGCCGAGCTGGTACTGGCCCAGGCCATCCTGCTGCTGCGCGGCATTCCCGAGAAGAACGCCTCCTGCCACCGTGGTGGCTGGATCAAGTCGGCGGCCAACTCCTTCGAGATCCGCGGCAAGAAGCTGGGCATCGTCGGCTATGGTTCCATCGGCACCCAGCTCTCGGTACTGGCCGAGGCCCTCGGCATGCAGGTGTTCTTCTACGACACCGTGACCAAGCTGCCGCTGGGTAACGCCACGCAGATCGGCGACCTGTACGATTTGCTGGGTCTATGCGACATCGTCTCGCTGCACGTGCCTGAGCTGCCATCCACCCAGTGGATGATCGGCGAGAAGGAAATCCGTGCAATGAAGAAGGGCGGCATCCTGATCAACGCCGCACGCGGCACCGTGGTCGAGTTGGATCACCTGGCCAATGCGATCAAGGACGAGCATCTGATCGGTGCGGCCATCGACGTGTTCCCGGTCGAGCCCAAGTCCAACGACGAAGAGTTCGAAAGCCCGCTGCGTGGCCTGGATCGCGTGATCCTGACCCCGCACATCGGTGGTTCCACCGCCGAAGCGCAGGCCAACATCGGCCTGGAAGTAGCCGAGAAGCTGGTCAAGTACAGCGACAACGGCACCTCGGTGTCCTCGGTCAACTTCCCTGAAGTGGCCCTGCCGGCGCACCCGGGCAAGCACCGCCTGCTGCATATCCACGAGAACGTTCCGGGTGTGATGAGCGAGATCAACAAGGTGTTCGCCGACAACGGCATCAACATCTCCGGCCAGTTCCTGCAGACCAACGACAAGGTCGGCTACGTGGTGATCGACGTCGACGCCGAGTACTCCGACCTGGCGCTGGAGAAACTGCAGCACGTCAACGGCACGATCCGCAGCCGCGTTCTGTTCTAAACCGGAGCTGCTGCGCGTCGGCGGTATGCAGAAATGAACAAAGGGAGGCTTCGGCCTCCCTTTCTCATTCCGTAGGGTGCGCCGCGCGCACCACCGTGCCCCGGATTGCATCCGGGCTACCTCAATCCCGCTCCAACCGCGCCAACTCGGCGGCCGCTTCGTCCAACTGCATTTCGTTGTACACCTTCACCCCTGCTCGCTTCAGCAGGGCTGCTGTCACACCCTCGCCCGGCACCCGCACACCACTGAAGCTGCCGTCGTAGTTTTCAAGATTGCCGCACGAAGGGCTGCGCGCCTTGAGCAGGGCGATCTGGATGCCGTGCTCACGTACCAGCGCCAGTGCCTGCTCGGCGCCATCGACGAACGCGGCGGTCACGTCTTCGCCTTCGATCGTCAGCACAGGCAGACGGCCATCCAACACCGCACCACCCTGGCCACCGCGAATTTCCGCAGGTGGGCGCGGCGTCGGCAAACCGCCCGCCACTTCCGGGCACAGCGCCACCACCCGCCCCTCGTCCAGCCACTGCTGAAGCTGATCGAAGGGACCGTGAGCACCGCCGTCATAACGCACCCGATGCCCGAGCAGGCAGCGACTGACCAATATCTTGTGCATCAGCTCTCTCCATGACCGCGCACAGGACTCATAGTAGCGCGTCACCTCGACGCCGGAACCAGCCGGTCAACGACAGCCGTTCGCGGGTGGCCGGCAGCACTTCGTGAGGCATGTCCCCGGACAGAAACAGTGCCAGGGTGCCCGCCAGGGGCAACACGTCATGCTCGCGTCCGTCATTGAGATACAGGCGCAATGCACCACCCTGCTCGGCCTGCCAGCTGTCGTTCAGATAGAGCACCGCCGACACCGCGCGGCGATCGTCATCGCGAAAGCGGTCGAGATGGCGTCGGTAGAACGCCCCTGGCTCGTAGCAAGCGAAATGGCACTCGTAGTCCTCCAGTCCCAGAAACAGCTCCTGGTTCAGGGCCTGCCGCAGGTCATCCATCAGTTGCAGGTACTGGTCACAGGCCTGGTTCTGACCAGGCTCCAGCCATTGAATGCGATCACCACGAATCCCTTCCTGTATCTGCTGCGCGCCCCCACGACCAACGCTGGCGGCATTGAGTTCGCCATTGCGCGCACGTGTGCGGCACTCGGCGGCCAGTTCGCGGGTCAGAACTTCTGGGGCGAACAGCGCCCGTTGCGACCAACCCTGGCTGGCAAGGTCGTCGATAAGGCCGGAGAAGAGGTCTTGCGGGCGGGGTTCGGTCATGGCGGCGATTGTACAGCGCCGGCTAGCCGCTAGACATAGCTCGACAAGCCCCTTTCAGCCACCGAAAATAGCGGGCCGCAGCACCCTGCGGCCGGCCAGGAAAGTTTGCCAAGGAGTTCTCGATGCGCGTTCTGTTTGCCCTGTTGCTGATTGGCCTGACCTTGCCGGCCCTGGCAGACGACCACCTGCGCCTGTATCAGGCTGCCGGTTGGCCGCAACAGCGCGAACATTTCAACCAGGCACTCGATGCCGCTCAGCAGCGCTACCGCAGCACCCTGCCACCGGCGGTATTCCAGGCCCTGGTAGATAACAGCAATCGCCGCTTCGCCGCTGCCGCCATCGACCAACGCGCGCAGCACAGCCTGGGCATGGAACTGGCCGACCCGCAGCCGGCGCTGGCCTTCTTCGAATCCGAACTGGGGCGCAAGATCGTCGCCGCCGAAACGCTGGCCACGCGTCGCGACCAGTTGGCCAAGTACGAGAATGGCCTGCCGCGCACCGACGCGGATGCCACCCGACGCCTGCTGATTCGCCATCTGGCGCAGGCACTGCCAGCCAAGGAAGCCGGCGCCGAAGTCAGCCTGGCGCTGGCCGGCGTGGCGGCCGACAGCCTCAGCCAGATGCTTCCCGGCCTGCTCGGTGGCGGCCAGGCCCAGGGGTTGCTCAATGGCCAGCGCGAACGCCTGATGACGCAGATCGAACAAGACCTCGACAACACCCTGCTGCATGTCTACCGCGAATTGAGCGACCCCGAGCTGGAGCAGTTCGTCGAATTCGCCCAGTCGGATGCGGGCAAAGCCTATTACCAGGCCGCGCTGCAGGCGCTGCGTGCCGGCCTCGCCGTGGGCATGAGTACCAATGAGCTTGCGCCAGCGCCGCAGGGCATCTAAGCCAGGCGCTCGCGCAGAAAATCGAAGTACCGCTGGCGCAACCCCTCGTTCTCATTGGCCAAATGGTGACGTGCCTCTGTCAGGCGCAGGATCTGCGGCTGATTGAACTTGCTCTGCAGCACCTCGAGGTTGTAGCGCCAGTCCACCGTCATGTCCGCCTCACCCTGAATGATCAACGGGCTGTGCGTGCTGCGCCCGGCCGCCTCGATATGCGGCACCCACTTGGCCAACGCCCCCACCCAGGCCGTGGGCAAACTGCGTGGCTGCAGGGGGTCGAGGTTGTGTACGAAGTCAATGAAGGTGGCGTCGCTGGAGTTATCGCTGAAGCGCCGAGGAATTTCCCGCACGAACCGGCTGAGCACCCGATAGCTGAGTTTCGACCAGCCCCAGGCACGCGGTCGCACCAGCGGCGCCAGGAGAATGCTCTGCCCCAGCTCCGGACGCTTGCCGTCCGCGAGCAGATAGTCCAACAGGATCGCCCCGCCGGTGCTCTGCCCGCACAGGTGCCAGGGCTGCGGCAGCCCCAGCTCGCTGGCCTGCTCGAACAAGCCGCCCAGCACCTGCTGATATTCGGCAAAGTCACCGATGCTGGCGCGCGCGCCGCTGGACAGTCCGTGCCCCGGCAGGTCGCAGGCGAGCACGGCGAAGTTCATGCTCAGCGCCCAGTCGACCACATGCCGGTACAAGCCCATATGGTCGTAATAGCCGTGCAACAGCAGCAGCGTACCGCGCGGCTCGGCTGGCGCCCACAGCTGAACGGCGATCTGGTAGCCGGCGGCATTGAAGCTGCCGAGGCGGTTGTCCAACCCGGCAAAACGTGCAGCCAGGTCAAAACCGTAGAAGCTGCGGTACGCCTGCAGCGCCGGCAAGTCCAGACGCGCTGCGGCCAAGGGTCGCAGCAGGGGGCGCAATTGATCGGGCTGAAACGGCTCTGACATAGGGCTTTCCATAAGTTGCGCGAGGCGCGCGGTCGATACCGGCGCCATCGTCTCGAATGCTGCGATATTCAGCTGCCCGACGCATCGTGGCAAGCTACACGCCCTTTTTACCCCCGGCCCGCGCCATGCCCCGCCTGTCACGCAAGAACCTGCTCATCATCCTGCTCGCCCTGGCCTGGCTGGCCGGCATGGTGCTGGCCTACCGCTGGTTCGAAACGCGTTACCTGCGCACCTTCGACGAACGCGCGGCGGTGTTCTCCGGCGCCGAACTGCAATTGCCCGACGAGCTGAGCGGCCCCGGTGCGATCCGCCTGGTGCATTTCTGGGACCCGGCCTGCCCATGCAATGTCGGCAACCAGCAGCACCTGGCCGAGCTGATCGAACACTACACGCCACAAGGCGTGCAATTTCACGTCGTCCAGAAGCCCGGCAGCCAGGGCCGCCTGCCCGCCGAACTGGTCGCGCTACAGGCCATCGATGAGCTGCCCGGCAGCGCCAACCTGCCAGCCAGCCCCGCCGTGGCGATCTGGGACAAACAGGGCCAGCTGGCCTACTTCGGCCCCTATAGCGAAGGCCTGGTCTGCAACTCGAGCAACAGCTTCATCGAACCCATACTCGAAGCGCTCTCGGCTGGGCGCAAGGTGAATGCCAGCAATACCCTGGCAGTGGGCTGCTTCTGCGAATGGGCCGCGCCGACCAGCAACTGACGAGGCCCGAGCAACGTAGGTTGGGTTAACCGCCTGCCGCGTTTACCGGCCGATCAGCTCTGTGTGATGCGGCATAACCCACCCTACGAACGCTCTTCACTCGCCAGTCGATCCGTGGCGCGATACCAGACCGCGCGGCGTGCCGCCCTGCCAGCGGCGAAACGCCCGGTAAAACGGCGACAACTCTGCAAAACCGCAGGCCCGCGCCACCTCGCGTACGCCCAGGCCCTGGTCCAGCAGGCGCAACGCGCGCAAACGCCGCACTTCGTCGTGCAATGCACGGAAGCTGCTGCCCTGCTCGCTCAATGAGCGCTGCAATGCACTGCGATTGCTACCCAGAGCAAGCGCACAGGCCTCGAGGCTACAAGTAGCAGTACCCAGATTGACCTCCAGCCAGTAGCGCACCCGCACCAGCAACTGATTCTCCACCAAACCAGCCAACTGCCTCTCGGCTTCCTCACTGAGCACCTCGAACAGTCGCGGGCTGGCACTGCGCGAGGGCCGCGAGAGCAGCGCCCGCGGCAGGATCAGCACGTCGTGAGGCCGCGAGAAACACGGCTCGACACCGAGCAGGCGACGATGCTCGGCAAGTTTGCGCGGCGCGCGATGGCGAAACTCCACTCCCTGCAGCGGCAGCTCGCCGCCCGCGGACGCCAGCATCTTGCTCAGCAGCACGGCCAGACATTCCATCTGCTGACGCAACGAGCCAACCTCGCGGTAGTTGAGGTCGATCACCAGCCGCGCTTCATCGCCCTGCTCCTCCAGCCGTGCGGCAAAACCGCCTGAGAGGATGTGCTGGAAGCGCACGAAAGCCTGCAAGCCCTGGCGCAGATCACGCGCCGCCAACAGCAGGTAGCTGACCACATCCATCGGCCGTGGCTGCATCACCTCACCCAGGTGCAGGCCGATGTCGGCATCCCCGCTGATGCCCTCCAGCGCCTGCCAGAAGCGCGGCGCGTTGTCGTGCTCCTCTCGCGCCTCCAGCAGCGGTGCCGCCAGCGCCACGCCGGCGTAGGCGCGGCGGTAGGTGTCGGTCGGGTCGAACCCCAACGCGGCCAACGCCTCGTAGAGCAGGCGGCGCAAGGTCGAAGAATGCGTGAGGGCGACGAAGGCGTTATCGGGCATAAGGATTCCAGCAGGCTTTGACCATAGACTTTCAGCATCGAGGCATATGGTCAATGCCGACGCCAGGACGCCCGCGCAAAATGCTCGCACGCTTGCCCCACAACAATAAGGATCGCTGGATGAAACGCTCCCTGACCGCCCTTGCCCTGCTGGTTGCCGCCGCGGCAGGCGGCCTGACCTGGTACCTGCACGACAAGCAACCGCAGCGCGATGGCGAGTTGGTGCTCGCCGCCCTGCAGGCGCCGGTCACGGTCGACTACGACGAACGCGGCGTGCCGCACATCCGCGCCGAGAGCGAGGCGGACATGTACCGCGCTCTGGGTTTCGTGCACGCCCAGGATCGTCTGTTCCAGATGGAGCTGCTGCGGCGTCTGGCGCGCGGTGAGTTGGCCGAAGTGCTCGGCGAAAAGCTGGTGCCCACTGACCGTCTGTTCCGTACCCTGGAAATCGGCCGCCATGCCGATGCCTATGCCGCTCGGCTGGATCCCAACAGCCCGTCCACCCAGGCGCTGAATCACTATCTGGAAGGGGTCAACCAGTACCAGGCCAGCCGCCCACGGCCACTGGAGTTCGACCTGCTAGGCATCGAGCCACGTCCGTTCACCGCAGCCGATACGCTCAGCGTCGCCGGTTACATGGCCTACAGCTTCGCCGCAGCCCTGCGCACCGAACCGCTGATGACCCATATTCGTGACGAGCTGGGCGCGGACTATCTCAAGCTGTTCGACCTCGACTGGCATCCGCAGGGCGTGCTTGGCACCTCCCTGGCTGCCGGCGACTGGCAGGATCTTTCCGCCATCGCCCAACTCAGCAGCAGCGCTCTGGAGGGCACCGGTCTGCCGCAGTTCGAAGGCAGTAACGCCTGGGTGATATCCGGCAGCCGCACCGCCAGCGGCAAACCGCTGCTTGCAGGCGACCCGCACATTCGCTTCTCGCTGCCGGCCGTCTGGTACGAAGCGCACCTGCAGGCGCCCAGTTACGAGCTGTATGGCTACCACCACGCACTGATTCCCAGCGCCATGCTTGGCCACAATCGTGACTTTGCCTGGAGCCTGACCATGTTCCAGAACGACGACCTCGACCTGATCGCCGAGCGCACCAATCCAGACAACCCCAACCAGGTCTGGTACCAGGGCAACTGGGTCGACCTCGAACAACGTATGGAGAGCATCAAGGTCAAGGGCGCCGAGCCGGTGAAAATCACTCTGCGCCGCTCGCCGCACGGGCCGATCATCAACGATGCTCTGGGCCAGACCAGCGGCAGCACGCCGATCGCCATGTGGTGGGCCTTCCTCGAAACCGACAACCCGATGCTCGACGCTTTCTACCAGTTGGGCCGCGCCGACAGCCTGGACAAGGCCCGCACCGCCGTCGAGAAGATCGAGGCCCCCGGCCTCAACGTGCTCTGGGCCGGCGCCAGGGGTGACATCGCCTGGTGGGCCGCGGCCAAGCTGCCGCTGCGCCCGGATGGCGTCAACCCGACCTTCATCCTCGATGGCGCCAGCGCTGAAGCGGACAAACTCGGCTATCACCCCTTCAGCACCAACCCGCAGGAAGAGAACCCCGAGCGCGGCTATATCCTCTCGGCCAACTACCAGCCCGTGCCGGCCAGCGGCATCGAGATTCCCGGTTACTACAACCTGCCTGATCGCGGTCAGCGCCTCAACCAGCGCCTGAGCGATGCCTCGGTGAAATGGGACACGCAAAACAGCCAGGCGCTGCAGCTCGATCCTGGTACCGGCTATGGTCCGCGTCTGCTGGCGCCGATCCTCGACGAGCTGCGCGCAGCAGCGGCGAACGATGAGGAGCGCGCACTGGTGGAGCAACTGGCCAAGTGGAATGGCGACCACGAGCTCGACTCCGTGGCCGCCACCCTGTTCAACCAGCTGACCTATCAGCTTGCCCACGAAGCCATGGCCGACGAGCTGGGCGAGGTGTTCTTCGACAGCCTGCTGCAGACCCGCGTGCTCGACACTGCCTTGCCGCGCCTGACCGCCAATGCCAACTCGCCCTGGTGGAATCGCCAGGGCAGCGAGCAACGCGAGAGCCGCGCTCAGATCGTCGCCGACGCCTGGCGCGCCAGCCTGGACCATCTGCGCAGCGTTCTCGGCGATGATCCCGCAGCCTGGACCTGGGGCCGTGGTCATACCCTTACTCATAGCCACCCGCTCGGCCAACAGCAGCCACTGGCCTGGCTGCTGAACGTTGGCCCGATGGCGGCTCCGGGCGGCCATGAGACGCCGAACAACCTGTCGCACAAGGTAGGGCCGGCGCCCTGGCCGGTGGTTTACGGACCCTCGACCCGGCGTCTGGTCGACCTGGGTGATGCCGGCAAGGCCCTGGGTGGCATCCCTGTGGGCCAGAGCGGCGTACCGTTCGATGCCCACTATGGCGATCAGGCGACCGCCCACGTAACTGGCGAGTATCAGCCACAGCACCTGAGCGACGCCGACGTCAAAGCCAACAGTCAGGCCACCCTGCAGCTCCTGCCGCGCTAACAGCGGGAACACAGCGTGGTGCGCCAACGGTGCATCACGCTGCACGCTGGTGCACAGCGGCGCTGAAAATAGCGCCGCAGGCCCTCGCCCGAGGGCCTCAACCCCGAAAAACCGCGACTTGCGGCGCTGGTAATAAAACTGGCACACGCCCTGCATAGGCTAAGGCAATCCCAGTTTCGGGGACCTTGGTACAGGCAGGCCGGGGAATCCCCTTCTTTATTCGACGCCACCGCGCGTCATGTGTAACGCGCCATTGCTCGGCCAACGAGCGCGGCGCCACCCGTTTCGGGGACCTTGGTACAGGCAGGCCGGGGAATCCCCTTCTTTATTTGGGACGCAGTGCCAGTCGTGCACGCCAACGTCCATCCTCTTGCGCACCGCGCCACTCCCCGTCCAGCGGACGGGGCGATACCAGCACCAGCAGCAGATCCCGCCCGTCGCGCTCCACCCGCCAGTTCACCAGGCCCAGCGGCAGTTTCAGCTGCCCCTCGCGCACCCGCCCGTAGGCATCTTCGTAGCGATACACCAGAGCGCCGTCGACATGCTCGGCCTGGGCTTGCGGCTCACGGTTGAACCAGAGCTGCAACCCCTGCTCCCAGGCCCCGACATCCTCGATACGCAGACGCGGAGGATCGAACACCCGGCCAATCATCATGCCGACGAGAAAGGCGATCAGCATCACCGATGCCATGAAACGCCAGCGCAAACGCGGCCGTGGATCTTCAGGCGGCGTAGAATGGCGCTCGTCCCAGCGCTCGGAGTGTTGCATGTTCCAAGTCATCCTCTTTCAACCGGAAATTCCACCCAATACCGGCAACATTATCAGGCTGTGCGCCAACAGCGGCTGCCAGCTGCATTTGATCGAGCCACTGGGCTTCGAGCTGGACGACAAGCGCCTGCGCCGCGCCGGCCTGGATTATCACGAATACGCCACGCTCAAGCGCCACCCGGACCTGCAGAGTTGCCTCGAGAGCCTCGGCCAGCCGCGCGTTTTCGCCTTCACCACCAAGGGTTCGCAACCGTTCCACGAGATCGCCTACCAGCCCGGCGACGCCTTCCTGTTCGGCCCGGAAAGCTGCGGCCTGCCAGAAGAGGTGCGCAACGCCCTGCCACCCGAGCAGCGCGTACGCCTACCCATGCGCGCCGGTTGCCGCAGTCTGAATCTATCCAATACCGTGGCCGTCACCGTTTACGAAGCCTGGCGGCAGAACGGCTTCGGTGGCGCCGACTAAGGCCGCGAGCGGACACAAAAAAGCGCCCCGAGGGGCGCTTTTTCATGCAACCGAGCCGCGCTTAGTGCGCAGTGCTCTCGCCGGCTTGCTGCATGCGCTGCAGCTCCTGGGCGTACAGTGCGTCGAAGTTCACCGGCGACAGCATCAGCGCCGGGAACGAGCCACGGGTCACCAGGCTGTCCAGCGCTTCGCGAGCGTAAGGGAACAGGATGTTCGGGCAGAACGCGCCGAGGGTGTGGCTCATCGATGCAGCGTCAAGGCCCTTGATCAGGAAGATGCCAGCCTGCTGCACTTCAGCGATGAAAGCGACTTCTTCGCCATTTTTCACGGTCACCGACAGGGTCAGCACCACTTCGTGGAAGTCGCCTTCCAGCGCTTTCTGGCGGGTGTTCAGGTCCAGGCCAACGCTCGGCGTCCACTCCTGGCGGAAGATTTCCGGGCTCTTCGGCGCTTCGAAGGACAGGTCCTTGACGTAGATGCGCTGCAGGGAGAATTGCGGATTCTGCGATTCGTCAGCGGCTGCGCCGCTGTTGGCTTGCTCGGTCATGGCGTTTGCCTTCCTTAACGTTGAGGTTTCAAGCGGGGCTCTGCAGCAGCGCATCGAGCTTGCCGGCGCGCTCCAGGGCATAGAGGTCGTCACAGCCACCCACGTGGGTGCTGCCGATCCAGATTTGCGGCACCGAGGTGCGCCCGGCCTTGCGGGTCATCTCCGCGCGGATGGCCGGCTGGCCGTCGACGCGGATTTCCTCGAAGTCCACCCCTTTGCTGGCCAGCAGTTGCTTGGCACGCATGCAGTAGGGGCACCAATCGCTGGAGTAGACGACCACGCTGGCCATATCACTTCACCAGCGGCAGGTTGTCGCCACGCCAGGTGGCAATACCACCGGACAGCTTGGCAGCGGTGAAACCGGCCTTTTTCAGTTCGCGGGCGATGCTGCCGGCGTGCTGCCCCATGGCGTCGACCACGACAATGGTCTTGGTCTTGTGCTTCTCCAGCTCGGCGATGCGTGCGACCACCTTGTCGTAGGGGATGTGCAGGGAATCGACGATATGGCCGGCGGAGAAATCCTTCTGCGCACGCACGTCGAGCACCACGCCCTTGTCGCTGTTGACCAGCGCAGTGAGCTCGCGGCTCGACAGGCTCTGCCCGCCCTTGCGCATTTCGGTGACGATCAGCAACACCAGCAGAACGGCGAACATTCCACTCAGTACGTAGTGGTTGATGATGAATTCAATCAGGTTGGCGAACATCTATATGGCCCAGGACGGTAAAATGCCGGCCAGTATACACAGGCCCACAGGTCGGCCAAACCCCGTCTGGCAGTGACGCGCCAGGCGCTTGGCCCTAAAATGCCGGGCTGTTCCATTGCCCCCTCAGACGCAGAGCGAGCCAGTTTAATGAGTGCCACGCCAAAACCCTTGGTTCTGATCATCCTCGACGGCTTCGGTCACAGCGACAAACCCGAGTACAACGCCATCTACGCTGCCAACACGCCGGTGTACGACCGCCTGCGCGCCAACTACCCGCACGGCCTGATCTCCGGCAGCGGCATGGACGTCGGCCTGCCGGACGGGCAGATGGGCAACTCCGAAGTCGGCCACATGAACCTCGGCGCTGGCCGCGTGGTGTACCAGGACTTCACTCGCGTGACCAAGGCGATTCGTGACGGCGAGTTCTTCGACAACGCCACGATCAACCAGGCCGTGGACAAGGCCGTGACCGCCGGCAAGGCCGTGCACATCCTCGGCCTGCTCTCCGATGGTGGCGTGCACAGCCACCAGGATCATATCGTCGCCATGGCCGAACTGGCCGCCAAGCGCGGCGCCGAGAAGATCTACCTGCACGCCTTCCTGGATGGCCGCGACACCCCACCGAAAAGCGCGCAGCCATCCATCGAACTGCTCGACGCAGCCTTCGCCCGCCTCGGCAAGGGCCGTATCGCCAGCCTCACCGGCCGCTACTTCGCCATGGATCGCGACAACCGCTGGGATCGCGTACAGCAAGCCTACGAGCTGATCGTCGACGGCAATGGCCAGTTCAACACCGCCACTGCCGTTGAAGGCCTGCAGGCCGCCTATGAGCGCGGCGAGAGCGACGAGTTCGTTAAGGCCACCACCGTCGGCACGCCGGTACAGGTCGAGGACGGCGACGCCGTGGTGTTCATGAACTTCCGCGCCGACCGTGCCCGCGAGCTGACTCGCGCCTTCGTCGAGCCCGGCTTCAAGGAGTTCGAGCGCAAGCGCGCACCGCAGGTCGGTTTCGTCATGCTCACCCAGTACGCGGCGAGCATCAAAGCGCCCAGCGCCTTCGCCCCGGAAGCGCTGACCAACGTGCTCGGCGAATACCTGGCGAAGAACGGCAAGACCCAACTGCGCATCGCCGAGACCGAGAAATACGCCCACGTCACCTTCTTCTTCTCCGGCGGCCGCGAAGAGCCGTTCGAGGGTGAAGAACGCATCCTGATTCCGTCGCCGAACGTCGCCACCTACGACCTGCAGCCAGAAATGAGCGCACCGGCAGTCACCGACAAGATCGTCGATGCCATCGAAAATCAGCGCTATGACGTGATCATCGTCAACTACGCCAACGGCGATATGGTTGGCCACACCGGCGTATTCGAGGCAGCAGTCAAGGCTGTGGAAACCCTCGACAGTTGCGTCGGCCGCATCACCGAGGCGCTGGCGAAGGTCGGCGGCGAAGCGCTGATCACCGCCGATCACGGCAACGTCGAGCAGATGGAAGACGAGTGCACCGGCCAGGCGCACACTGCGCATACCTGCGAGCCGGTGCCATTCATCTACGTCGGCGAACGTCCGGCACGCATCCGCGAAGGCGGTGTACTGGCCGACGTGGCGCCAACCCTGCTCAAGCTGATGGGCATGGAAAAACCGGCCGAAATGACCGGCAAGACTATCGTCGAGCTGCAGTAATCGACAGAAAACAAGAAACGCCCCGCGCCATCAGGCCTGGGGCGTTTTTTTTGCCCGGCAGCGCGGGCATACTAGGCCTCAATTCGCCCTCCGGTGTCGCCTCGCCCATGCTTCGCATCCTTGTCCTGATTCTGCTCAGCAGCCTGATCGCTCCGGCCATCGCCGACGAGCGTGCCGATACCCAGCGCCAGCTGGAAGCAGCACGCCAGGACGTGGCCGAGTTGCAGAAACTGCTGAAAAAACTGCAGCAGGAAAAATCCGGTGTGCAGCAGCAGTTGAAGAAGACCGAGACCGAGATGGGCGACCTGGAAGGTCAGGTCAAGGAACTGCAGCGCGAGCTCAAGGGCAGCGAGCAAGAAATCCAGCGCCTGGATCAGGAGAAAAAAAAACTCCAGGGCGCGCGCACTGAACAGCAGCGGCTGATCGCCATCCAGGCCCGCGCCGCCTATCAGAGCGGCCGCCAGGAGTACGTCAAGCTGCTGCTCAACCAGCAGAACCCGGAAAAATTCTCGCGCACCCTCACCTATTACGACTACCTCAGTCAGGCTCGCCTCGAGCAGCTCGCAGCATTCAACGAGACTCTGCGCCAGCTGGCCAACGTCGAGCAGGAAATCACTAGCCATCAGGCCCAGTTGCAGGCGCAGAAGGCCGGCCTGGACGAACGTCACGCCAAGCTTGCCGAGGCGCGCAAGGAGCGCCAGCAGGCCCTGGCCAAGCTAAACAGCGACTTCGCCACCCGCGACCAGCGACTCAAGGCGCGCCAGCAGGAGCAGGCCGAACTGGGCCGTGTACTGAAGACCATCGAGGAAACCCTGGCCCGCCAGGCGCGTGAAGCCGAGGAAGCGCGCAAGCGCGCCCTGGCAGCGCAGCAGGCAGAGCAGGCGCGGCCTGGCAGACAGCAGAGCAGCCAACCAAGCGGTCCGTTGGTGACGTCCGGCGCTATCTACGGCGGACCTTTCGCCAGTGCACGCGGCAAGCTGCCGTGGCCCGTCGATGGCCGATTGGTAGCACGCTACGGAACCCCACGTGGCGGCGACGCTCGTACTAAATGGGACGGCGTGCTGATCGGCGCACCCGCCGGCAGCCAGGTACGCGCCGTGCATGGTGGTCGAGTGGTATTCGCCGACTGGTTGCGTGGCGCCGGTCTGTTGGTCATTCTCGACCATGGCAATGGTTATCTGAGCCTATATGGCCACAACCAGAACCTGCTCAAGAGTGCCGGAGATGTGGTCAAAGCCGGCGAGCCCATCGCCACCGTTGGTAGCAGCGGTGGTCAGGAAACATCGGCACTGTACTTCGCCATTCGCCAGAACGGTCGTCCGAGTGATCCGGCACAGTGGTGCCGCGCGCAGGGATAATCAGGCCGAGAGCCTGATAGCGCCTCATCCATTTAGGAGTTTTTTCATGTCTCATCGCTTCCGCCCCACCTGCCTGGCCCTGGCCCTCGGGCTGCTGCTCGGCGCTCCAGCCCTGCACGCCGCCGAGCCTGCCCCCGCGCCAGCACAGGCGGCGAGCGGCAAGGCCCCTCTGCCGCTGGATGATCTGCGTACCTTCGCCGAGGTTATGGACCGCATCAAGGCCGCTTACGTCGAGCCAGTCAGCGACAAGACCCTGCTGGAAAATGCCATCAAGGGCATGCTCAGCAACCTCGACCCGCATTCGGCCTACCTCGAGCCGGAAGCCTTCGCCGAGCTGCAGGAAAGCACCAGCGGTGAATTCGGCGGCCTGGGCATCGAGGTCGGCATGGAGGACGGCTTCGTCAAGGTGGTTTCGCCCATCGACGACACGCCCGCCTCGAAAGCCGGCATCCAGCCTGGCGACCTGATCGTCAAGATCGACGGCCAGCCGACCAAGGGCCTGTCGATGATGGAAGCCGTGGACAAGATGCGCGGCAAGGCCGGCAGCAAGATCGAGCTGACCCTGGTGCGTGACGGCGGTCGCCCGTTCGACCTGACCCTGACCCGTGCGGTGATCAAGGTGCGCAGCGTGAAGAGCCAGATACTCGAAGACGGCTACGGCTATCTGCGCATCTCGCAATTCCAGGTCAACACCGGCGAGGAAGTGGGCAAGGCACTGACCAAACTGCGCCAGGAAAACGGCAACAAGAAGCTGCGCGGCCTGGTCATGGACCTGCGCAACAACCCGGGCGGTGTGCTGCAGGCAGCCGTGGAAGTGACCGACCACTTCCTCAAGAGCGGCCTGATCGTCTACACCGAAGGCCGCCTGGCCAACTCCGAACTGCGCTTCAACGCCGACCCGGCCGATGCCAGCGAAGGCGTACCGCTGGTGGTGCTGATCAACGGCGGCAGCGCCTCGGCGTCGGAGATCGTCGCTGGTGCACTGCAGGATCACAAGCGCGCGGTACTGATGGGCACCGACAGCTTCGGCAAGGGTTCGGTACAGACCGTGCTGCCGCTGAACAACGATCGCGCCCTGAAGCTCACCACGGCGCTGTACTTCACCCCTAACGGCCGCTCGATCCAGGCTCAGGGCATCATCCCTGACATCGAAGTAGCGCGCGCCAAGCTCACCCGCGAGCAGGACAGCGAGGGCATCAAGGAAGCGGATCTGCAGGGCCACCTGGGCAATGGCAACGGCGGCGCGGATCGCCCGAGCAAGGCCGCCCAGGCCGCACGCGCCGAGCGCCCGCAGGACGACGACTACCAACTGAGCCAGGCACTGAACCTGCTCAAGGGGCTGAGCGTCACACGCGGTAACTGAGGCGATACGGCAATATGAAAAAGCCCGGACAACTGTCCGGGCTTTTTCATGTCAACGCGCTTTGCGGCGACTTACACACCTCGTAGGGTGCGCCATGCGCACCGAGCCCGACGCCAGGGTCGGAGCTCTAGAGCCACAGAGGTTACAGATAGTTCTCGGTAATATCGTCGATGAAGCCTTCGCTGCGCAGCTCGTCCAACGCCTTCTGCAGGCGCTCGACCACCTCGTCCGGAGTGTCCTTGTTCAGGGCCAGGTACAGCTCGGCCTCCCTGAAGCGCAGCACGGTATTGAGACCGGTGACGTCTTCCTGCTTGGCCAGATAACGGCCAACCGGGTCGGTAGTGGCCCACAGGTCGATTTGCCCACGCACCAGCTTCTTCACGTTCTCCTGATCACGCAGGGCGTTGATCGGCGCCAGGCCCTGGCTCTCCAGGTTCTGGCTGACGGCATCGTTCTTGTAGGCACCGATACGGTACTTGGCCGCGTCCTGCAGGCTCGACACCTTGATGTCGTTACCCGGCGCGGCAAGCAGCACCCAGCCGGTCTTGGCGATCGGACCGACCCATTTGAACAGCGGCTTGCGCTCCTCGGTGTAAGTGGTGGAGAACAGACCGTAGTTGGGTTTGTCCAGCGTCAGGCGATACAGGCGGTCCCAGGGGAAACGCAGGGTCAGGGTGTAGTCGATACCGGCACGCTTGAACATCTCGCGCACGATGTCGGCGCTGATGCCGTCGATGCCGTCGTCACGGGCGAAGTTCTTGTCGTCCACCGCCATGTTGAAGGGCGGGAAATTCTCGGTCAGCAGCACCACCTTGTAATCCTGCGGCAACTCCGCATGCGCGGAACCGCAGAGCATGAACAAGGCGACAAACAGGCTTTTCTTCAGAGTATTCAGCATAAGACGTACCGCTCGCATGATTTTGGTTATGGCTAGCGACATCCTTGCATGGGCCCGAGCCCGATCATTGGCACTCAGTGGCTCTGCCATCCATGGCAAGCGACCGGCTCGTGGCCGGTCGCGTGTTCGGTGCTTACAGGTAGTTGTTCAGCGTCGCGTCGACGAAGCCTTCGCTGCGCATCTGATCCAGCGCCGCCTGCAGCTTGGCGACGATCTCGTCAGGCATTTCCTTGTTCAGCGCCAGGTACAGCTCGGCGCTGTCGAAGCGCAACACCGTGCGCAGACCGGAGACACCTTCTTGCTTGGCCAGGTAGCGGCCAGCAGGGTCGCCCGTGGCCCAGAGGTCGATTTGCCCGGCCACCAGCTTGCGTGCATTTTCCTGGTCACGCAACGAGGTGCTGTGCTCCACGCCCTTGTCGGTCAGGTATTCGGAGATGGCATCGCCTTTATAGGCACCGATGCGATACTGCTTGGCCTCATCCAGACTGGTCAGATTGATCGAGCTGTCAGCCTTGGCCAGCAGTACCCAGTCGTCAGGACCGATAGGGCCAACCCATTTGAACAGTTGCTCACGCTCCGGCAGGCGCGCGGTAACGAACACGCCATAACCCGGTTTTTCCAGCGCCAGCTTGTAGATGCGATCCCAGGGGAAACGCAGGGTCAGGTTGTACTTGATCCCGGCACGCTTGAACATCTCTCTGACCACATCCGCGGCAATGCCGTCGATATTGTCTTCCTGAGCGAAGTTCTTACCGTTGATCGCCATGTTGTAGGGCGGGAAGTTCTCGGTCAGCAGGACCACGGTGTAGTTCGGGTCCACTTCGGCGCGCACCGCACCAGCGAGCACCATAAGGGTGCCAGCGAACGCGGTCAGCAGACGTTTGAACATGACATTTCTCTTTCTGTGAAAAGGCAGACCGCATCAGGATAACCGCCGTGCCCTCCCCGGCCCAGCGATTACTGGCAGTTTGCCTCAGTAGCGCGCCTCGATATTCTTCAGCGCACCCTCGGCTCGCAGCGAATCCAGTGCACTTTGCAACTTCTGCACCAGCTCGTCAGAGGTCTGCAGGTTGAGCGCCAGGTAGAGATCGGCAGTGTGAAGCTTCTGCACCATCTTGAGGTTCTCCACGCCTTCTTGGCGCGCGACGAAACGCCCCGCCTGATCAGAAGTGACCCACAGATCGATCTGCCCGCGCTCCAGTTTGCGCACGTTCTCGGTATCACGCAGCGCTGTTTGCACCTCTATGCCCTTGTCGAGCAAAAAACGAGTCTTGGCATCGCCCTTGTAGCCACCAATGCGGTAACGCCGGGCATCCTCCAGCGAGCCCAACTGGATGGTGCTGTCACCCTTGGCGAACAGCACCCAATCGTTGCTCGCGATCGGCCCGACCCACTTGAATAGCTTTTCACGCTCGGCCGTGCGCGCCGTCGAGAACAGACCATAACCGGCATCATCCAGGGTCTGCTGGTAAACGCGCTGCCAGGGGAAACGCAGGATCAGTTTGCAATCGACTTCGGCTCGCTCGCAGACGGCGCGCAGGATATCGGCACTGATACCGGTAACGTTGTCGTCACGGGCGAAGTTGTTGCCAGCGACCGACATGTTGAACGGCGGCAGGTTCTCTGTAAGCAGTACCAGCGACTCTGCGCGCGCAAGGCTGAGGCCGCAGGTGAGGGCCAGGATGGTCACGAATCGAAGAAGGAACATGCAGACTCCGTGTCGAAAATGCTCAGCAAAAGATGACCCTCCGCAATCGCGGGAGCCAAGGATTCAGGGATGTGAAGTCAATGGTAGCCAGATCGCTGGCACTTTGCCGTCGACTCGCCCGCAGCTTTGCCCGAAAGCAGCGTCATTCGGGCGATACGGGGCGCTCAGAGCCGCTTGCAGCCCGAGCGCCTACCGATCAGCGCACCACGATGCCGCGACTGGCCAGGTAGGCCTTGGCTTCCGGCACGGAGTACTCGCCGAAATGGAAGATGCTTGCGGCCAGCACAGCATCGGCCTTGCCTTCGAGGATGCCATCGGCCAGGTGCTGCAGGTTGCCGACGCCACCGGAGGCGATCACCGGTACGCGCACGGCCTCGCTGATGGCGCGGGTCACGCCCAGGTCGTAGCCGCTCTTGACGCCGTCCTGATCCATGCTGGTGAGCAGAATCTCACCGGCGCCCAGCTCTTCCATCTTGCGCGCCCACATCACAGCATCCAGGCCGGTCGGCTTGCGCCCGCCATGGGTGAAGATTTCCCAGCGGCCCAGCTCGCCCGGCGCAGACACGCGCTTGGCATCGATGGCGACGACGATGCACTGCGAGCCGAAGCGTGCAGCGGCTTCACCGACGAACTCAGGGTTGAATACGGCGGCAGTGTTGATCGAGACCTTGTCGGCACCAGCATTGAGCAGGTTGCGAATGTCCTGCACGGTGCGCACGCCGCCACCGACGGTCAGCGGGATGAACACCTGGCTGGCCATGCGCTCGACGGTGTGCAGGGTGGTGTCGCGGCCATCGACGCTGGCGGTGATGTCGAGGAAGGTGATCTCGTCGGCGCCCTGCTCATCGTAGCGACGAGCGATTTCCACCGGGTCACCGGCATCGCGGATGTTCTCGAACTTGACGCCCTTGACCACGCGGCCGTTGTCCACGTCCAGGCAAGGAATGATGCGTTTGGCCAATGCCATGCTGAAACCCTCTCTAACCGGCTGCGCCGCACATCCGCGGCGTTGCGTGGCGCTCGCTCCTCGCCGTACTACAGTACTGTCTCGTCGCTGCGCGCCACGCGCCTTGCGTCTGAAGCGGCTCGCTCGCTTAGCGAGGGCTTCAGAGCGTGCTTAACCCTTGAAGTTGTCGCAGAAGGCCTGCGCCTCGGCCACATCCAGGGTGCCTTCGTAGATGGCACGGCCGGTGATGGCGCCGATGATGCCGGGCGAACGCGCCAGCAGCAGCTTCTCGATATCACCGAGGTTATGGATACCACCGGAAGCGATCACAGGGATGCGGCTGGCGGCAGCCAGTGCAGCAGTGGCTTCGACGTTGCAGCCCTGCATCATGCCGTCTTTGGCGATGTCGGTATAAACGATGGCGGATACACCGTCAGCCTCGAAGCGCTTGGCCAGGTCGGTCGCCTGCACGCTGGACACTTCCGCCCAACCGTCGGTGGCGACGAAACCGTCCTTGGCATCCAGGCCGACGATCACCTTGCCAGGGAAGGCCTTGCACGCTTCGGCGACGAACTCGGGCTCTTTGACCGCCTTGGTGCCGATGATCACGTAGCTGACGCCCGCGCGCACGTAGTGCTCGATGGTCTCCAGGGTACGGATGCCGCCGCCGATCTGGATCGGCAGGGTCGGATAGCGCTTGGCGATGGCGGTGACCACTTCACCATTGACCGGCTGGCCTTCGAAGGCGCCGTTGAGGTCGACCAAGTGCAGACGGCGGCAACCGCCCTCGACCCACTTGGCGGCCATGCTCACCGGATCATCGGAGAACACCGTGGAGTCTTCCATACGGCCCTGACGCAGACGCACGCAAGCGCCGTCCTTCAGATCGATAGCGGGGATAATCAGCATCGGTTGAACCTGCTCAAGTTTGAATTCGGTAAGGCGCTCAGCTCTTCTCGAGCGCCCAGAGGTCGCTCTCGATGCTCTCGAACCTGTCTTTCAGGTGCGCCTGCACATCAAGAATCGCCTTGTTGTAATAGTGCGGCGCCAGCTCGCGAGTGATCTGGTCGAGGACTTCCTGCACTTCGAAGGTGCCCAGCTGCAACTCGAAACGCTCATCGAGAAAGCGCTGCAGCATCAGCAACGCGGCCTGCTCCTGGGCGGGCTCGAGCGCGAGACTGGGGACCTTGGCACGAGCCATTACCAGCGACCATCCCAGGCGGCGAAGTTCTGCAGCAACTGCAGGCCGTGGGTATGGCTCTTCTCCGGGTGGAACTGCACGGCGAAGCGCGAGCCTTCGGCCAGCGCCGCAGCGAAGTCCTTGCCATAGTGACCGCGACCGACCACCTGCTGCGGCTTGCCGGCTTCGATGTAATAGCTGTGCACGAAGTAGAAGCGCGCGTGGTCGGGAATGTCGTGCCACAGCGGATGCTTGACCGCCTGCGCCACTTCGTTCCAGCCCATGTGCGGCACCTTCAGGCGTTCGCCTTCCTCGGCCAGGTCCTTGCCGAAGAAGCGTACCTGGCCGGGAAACAGGCCGATGCAATCGACGCCGTCGTTCTCCTCGCTGCGCTCGAGCAGCGCCTGCATGCCGACGCAAATACCGAGGAATGGGCGGTCGGCACTGACTTCACGCACCAGCTCATCGAAGCCCAGGCGCTTGATCTCGGCCATGCAATCGCGGATCGCGCCGACACCGGGGAATACCACGCGGTCCGCTTCGCGGATCACTTTGGCATCGGAGGTCACCAGCACGCGACCAGCGCCGACGTGCTCCAGCGCCTTGGCCACCGAGTGCAGGTTGCCCATGCCATAGTCGATTACGGCTACCGTCTGCATTTACAGGCAGCCCTTGGTCGACGGCATCTGCCCGGCCATGCGCGGGTCCAGCTCGACAGCCATGCGCAGCGCGCGGCCGAAGGCCTTGAACACGGTCTCGATCTGGTGGTGGGTGTTGTGCCCACGCAGGTTGTCGATATGCAGGCTGACCAGGGCGTGGTTGACGAAGCCCTGGAAGAATTCCTGGAACAGGTCGACATCGAAGTTACCGACCACCGCACGGGTGAATGGTACGTGCATCTGCAGGCCGGGGCGACCGGAGAAGTCGATCACCACGCGCGACAGCGCTTCGTCCAGCGGCACGTAGGAATGGCCGTAACGGGTCATGCCCTTCTTGTCGCCAATGGCCTTGGTAAAGGCCTGGCCGAGGGTAATACCGACGTCCTCGACGGTGTGGTGGTCGTCGATATGCAGATCGCCCTTGCACTCGATATCGAGGTCAATCAGACCATGACGGGCGATCTGATCGAGCATGTGCTCGAGAAAAGGCACACCAATGTCAAACTTGGCCTTGCCGGTGCCATCCAGGTTGATCGAGACCTTGACCTGGGTTTCCAGGGTGTTGCGCTCGACGAATGCCGTACGTTCGGCCATCACCAGCTCCACGAATTACTAACGGAAAAAGGCCAGCATTATAGGCGTGCCGGGGCGGCAACGGCTACCGGCGATGGTCGGACGGGCAGAAACGAAAAAGCCCGCGCAGGCACCAGGCCTGCGCGGGCTTTTCACAAGCACGACGTTACTGGAACAGCACGACGGTCTTCTGCAGGGTGATCCACACACCCCAGGCCAGCGGAATGCCCACCACCAGCCAGGCAGCGACTGCCACCGGCTTGCTCGACGGGTCAGCCGACCACTCCAGCTCGCTCGCTGCCGGTGCCGATTTCTCGCCATGGGCGCGTTCTGCGGCCAGCTCGGCCTCGGTCATGAAGTACTTCGGCGCCACCGGACGTACCAGGGCGTTGCAGATGAAGCCCAGCACCAGCAAGCCGGCGAGGATGTACAGGGTGATGTCGTAGGCCGCGGCCTTCTCCACACCGATGCTCAGCTGGTACTCGCGCAGGTAGTTGACCAGCACCGGACCGAGCACACCTGCAACGGCCCAGGCAGTCAGCAGGCGACCGTGGATCGCGCCGACCATCTGCGTGCCGAACAGGTCAGCCAGGTAAGCCGGCACGGTGGCAAAACCACCGCCGTACATCGACAGGATGATGCAGAACGCCAGCACGAACAGCGCCAGGCTGCCCAGGTGACCCAGCATCGGTACCGCGGCGTAGAGCGCGAAGCCCAGGCCGAAGAACACGAAGTAGGTGCCCTTGCGGCCGATGAAGTCCGAGCAGGAGGCCCAGAAGAAGCGGCCGCCGATGTTGAACAGGCTGAGCAGACCAGTGAAGCCAGCGGCAATCGCGGCGATCTCGGCCAGTTGCGCGGCGTTCAATTCGTTGAATGCCAGGTCGATACCGATCAGCTTGCCGGCGAAGACTTCCTGCAGCAGCGGCGAGGCCATGCCGATGATGCCGATACCCGCCGACACGTTCAGGCACAGCACAGCCCAGACCAGCCAGAACTGCGGAGTCTTCCACGCGGTATTAACGTGCACGTGACCCTTGGTGATCATCGCGTTGTTGGCTTTGGCTGCCGGCGCGGTCCAGCCTGCCGGCTTCCAGCCGGTTGGCGGTACGCGGTAGGACAGCGCGCCACCCATCATGAAGATGAAGTAGATCACCGCCATGACCACGAAGCTCTGCCACACGCCAACACCTTCAGCCGAGGCGAAGTGATTCATCAGGATTGCCGCCAGCGGCGCACCGACCATCGCACCACCGCCGAAGCCCATGATCGCCATGCCGGTGGCCATGCCACGCTTGTCCGGGAACCACTTGATCAGGGTCGATACTGGCGAGATGTAGCCCAGGCCCAAGCCGATACCGCCGATTACCCCCGAGCCCAGCCATAGCAGCCAGATCTGATGGGTATAGATACCCAGCGCGGAAATCAGCAGACCGCCGCACCAGCACAGCGCGGAAACCACACCCGCCTTGCGCGGGCCAGCGTGCTCCAGCCAGCCACCCCAGATGGCAGCCGAGCAGCCGAGGAAAACGAAGAACAGGGTGTAGATCCAGCCGAGCATGGAGATCTGCCAGTCGCAGTTGCTGGCGAAGATCTGCTCGAAGAAGCCCATTTCCGGGGCACAAGCCGTGGCAGCGGTGATACCGACCGCCTTGGAGAGCGGCAGCCAGAATACCGAGAAGCCGTAGGCCATGCCGATACACAGGTGAATGGCGAGAGCGGCTGGCGGAACCAGCCAACGGTTGAAACCGGGGCGCGCGATGATGCGTTCCTTGGACAGGAATGCCGGCTTCGCAGCAGCACCATCCAATGCAAAGGCGTCAGTCATAGGTAGGTCTCTTCTTATGGTTACGAGCAAGCAAGGGCAATAGCGTCAGCTCGACGAGGCAAAAGCTTGCGGAGAGTAGCACCAGGGCGCGACAAATCGCCGCGCAAGAAGTCAATTTTTATCAAAACATGCAGATTTATTGTTTTTTTCGCAAAAACCCAAAAGGCCTCATCTATTGCATGATAGATGGCGTCGATACACACACTGGTCCGTTGCAGGCCGCAGCTTCGGGGAACCGCTCGAACCTATTCCGATCCAAGCTCGAGCCGATCCCCATTCAACGCCTCAAGCAGGCGCCTGGGCATAGCAGCATGACGCTATAATCGGCAGTCGTCTGCACACCGCCATTCCAGCTCTCAAAACCAAGGACCCGTCCATGAAAGCGCTAGGCAAGATCCTGGGCCTTTTCTTTCTCGGCTTGCTGCTGATCGTAGTGGCGCTGCTATTCGCCCTGACCCATCTGTTCGACCCTAACGACTACAAGGACGAAATCCGCCAGATCGCCCACGACAAGGCCAATCTCGACCTGCAGCTCAGGGGCGACATCGGCTGGAGCCTGTTCCCCTGGCTGGGCCTGGAACTGACCGACGCCACTCTGGCCAGCGCCGACACCCCGGACAAGCCCTTCGCTGACCTGCGCATGATCGGCCTGTCAGTGCGCGTGATGCCACTGCTGCGCAAGGAAGTGCAGATGAGCGACATCCGCGTCGATGGCCTCAACCTCAATCTGCAGCGTGACGACAAAGGCCATGGCAACTGGGAAGGTGTCGGCCGCCCCGCTCAGGCCAGTGCGCCACAGCAAACGCCCAGCGAGCCGGCGCCGAGCGAAACTACGCCGCCTACCCAGCCGAGCGACAAACCGGCCGGCCAACCGCTCAAGCTGGACATCGACAGCCTGACCCTGAGCAACTCGCGCGTCGACTACAGCGATGCTCAAAAGGGCCAGCAATTCACCGTCGAGAATATCGAGCTGAAAACCGGCGCCATCCGCGAAGGCGCCAGCATCCCGGTCAAGCTCAGCGCCTTCTTCGGCACCAACCAGCCAGTACTGCGCGCACGCAGCGAGGTTGAAGGCCAACTGCGCTTTGATCGCGCACTCAAGCGCTATCAATTCGAGGACCTCAAGCTGGCCGGCGAAGCCTCGGGGGAACCGCTCAAAGGCAAGACCCTCAACTTCTCCGCCCAGGGCCAGTTGCTGCTCGACCAGGCAGCCAATATCGCCGAATGGAACGGCCTGAAGCTATCGGCCAACCAATTGCGCGCCCTCGGCGAAATCAAAGCACGCGAGCTGGACAAGGACGCCAAGATCTCCGGCGGGCTATCCATTGCCTCGCTCAACCTGCGCGAGTTCCTCGAAGGTGTCGGCGTTGAACTGCCCGCCATGCAGGCCAGCGATAGCCTCAGCCAGTTCGAACTGGTCAGCCGCCTGAACGGCTCGAGCCAGGGCATGATGTTCGAAGAGCTCAACCTCAAGCTCGACGGCAGCACCTTCACTGGCCAGCTCGGCGTGGCCGATGTCAGCAAACAGGCGCTGCGCGTCGACCTCAAGGGCGACAAGCTCGACCTGAACCGCTACCTGCCACCCAAAACCCTGGACAGCGCCGCTGCTGCACGCAAGGCCGAAGTCAAGGACAGCATCGCCGACGCCGGCAAGGATGGCTCTACCCCACTACCCAAAAAACCCACCCAGCAGGCCTGGAGCGACGAGAAAGTGCTGCCGGTGGATCAGCTGCGCAAGCTCGACATGCAACTGGCGCTCAGCCTCGCCCAGCTCACCTACGACAAGCATCAGCTCAGCGACGTCAATCTCAAGGCAAACGGTCGTGGCGGCCTGATCACGGTGGAAGAGGCGCGTGGCAAACTGCAGGGTGGCAGCTTCGTCGGCAACGGCCGTATCGACGTGCGCCAGGCCGAGCCTATGCTCAGCCTGGAACAACGCCTCAGTCGCATGCCGCTGGAGCCATTACTGAAGAAGGATGATCAACCCTCGCCGATCAAGGGTCTGCTCGACCTCGACGCCAAGTTCAACACGCGCGGCAACAGCCAGAAGGCCTGGATCGAAGCGCTCAATGGCAACGCCAGCTTCGTCCTCAACGACGGCGTGCTGGTCGACGCCAACCTCGAACAGCAGCTATGCCGTGGCATCGCCATCCTCAACCGCAAGACACTGAGCAACCCGCCGACCGGCAAGGACACCCCCTTCCGCGAACTCAAGGGCAGCCTCAGCGTGCGCGATGGCGTCGCCCATAACCCGGACCTCAAGGCCCAGGTGCCGGGCCTGGCAGTCAGCGGCAACGGTGATCTCGACCTGCGCGTGCTCGGCCTCGACTACAAGGTTGGCATCACCCTGGAAGGCGACCAGCGCGAAATGCCGGACCCGGCCTGCCAGGTCAACGAGCGCTACGTCGGCATCGAATGGCCGCTGCGCTGCCGTGGCCCGCTGGAGCTCGGCGCCAAGGCCTGCCGCCTGGATCAGGACGGCCTCGGCAAGATCGCCGCACGCCTGGCCGGCAACAAGCTGACCGAGAAGCTGGAAGAGAAGCTCGGCGACAAGGTCAGCCCGGAACTGAAAGACGCACTCAAGGGCCTGTTCAACCGATGAGCCCCGAGCAATTCAACGGCGCCGTACTGGCCTGGTACGACCAGCACGGGCGCAAGGATCTGCCCTGGCAGCAGAACATCACGCCCTACCGCGTATGGGTCTCGGAGATCATGCTGCAACAGACCCAGGTCAGCACCGTGCTCGGCTACTTCGACCGCTTCATGGCCGCCTTGCCGACCGTGAAAGACCTGGCCGAAGCGCCGGAAGACGAAGTGCTGCACCTGTGGACCGGCCTGGGTTACTACACCCGCGCGCGCAACCTGCAGAAGACCGCGCAGATAGTCATGCGTGAGCACGGTGGCGAGTTCCCGCGCAGCGTCGAGGCGCTCAGCGAACTGCCCGGCATCGGCCGCTCCACCGCCGGCGCCATCGCCAGCCTGAGCATGGGCGTACGCGCGCCCATCCTCGACGGCAACGTCAAACGCGTGCTGGCGCGCTACGTGGCACAAGAAGGCTACCCAGACGAGCCCAAAGTAGCCAAACAACTGTGGGACGTAGCCGAGCGCTTTACCCCGCACGAACGGGTCAACCACTACACCCAGGCGATGATGGACCTCGGCGCCACCCTCTGCACCCGCAGCAAACCCACCTGCCTGCTGTGCCCGGTGCGCAGCGGCTGTCAGGCCCATCTGCTCGGCCTGGAAATCCGCTACCCGGTGTCCAAGCCGCGCAAGACACTGCCACAGAAACGCACCCTGATGCCGCTGCTGGTCAACGCTGCTGGTGACATCCTGCTCTATCGCCGCCCATCGACAGGCCTGTGGGGCGGACTCTGGAGCCTACCGGAGCTGGATGACCTGTCTCAGCTCGACGAGCTCGGCCAGCAGCAACAGCTCACACTCGGCGAACGCCGCGAACTGGAAGGCCTGACCCACACTTTCAGCCACTTCCAACTGGCCATCGAACCCTGGCTGGTCGAGGCAACCGAACAGCCGGGCCGCGTGGCCGAGGCCGACTGGCTCTGGTATAACCTCGCCACCCCGCCGCGCCTGGGCCTCGCCGCCCCGGTGAAGAAGCTGCTGAAACGCGCGGCGCAAGCCATTACCGCTGGAGAACCGACATGACCCGCACCGTACAGTGCCGCAAATACAAACAGGAACTGCCCGGCCTGGATCGCGCGCCCTACCCTGGCCCCAAAGGCGAAGACATCTTCACCAACGTTTCCAAGCAAGCTTGGGACGAGTGGCAGAAGCACCAGACCATGCTGATCAACGAGCGTCGCCTGAACATGATGAACGCCGAGGACCGCAAGTTCCTGCAGACCGAGATGGACAAGTTCCTCTCAGGCGAGGAATACGCCCAGGCCGAAGGCTATGTACCGCCGAGCGAGTGACGACACCTGCGGGAGGGGCTTTAGCCGCGACAAGGACTGGTAACTCTGCACACCGGCCGCCGGGCTCTCGATAGCGGTGCGCACGGCGCACCCTACCCCTCACGAACCTAAGCGCCCGAAATAATTAAATATTTTTCAAACCTGCGCTTGACACTGATCCTTCAAATCCGTCTAATAGCGCCCCGTTGGCCCAGGTAGCTCAGTTGGTAGAGCAGGGGATTGAAAATCCCCGTGTCGGCGGTTCGATTCCGTCCCTGGGCACCACTGATTTAACAAGCGATGCAAATCGCTTGAAAAGAACCGGCCTCTGAGCCGGTTTTTTATTGCCTGCATTTCCTCCCTTCCACACCGTCAGCCTCCACTCCGCTGTCGCCAGCACCTCTTCCCCTCGGCATAATCCCGTAGATTCGTCCCCAGCAACACGTTCTCGTTTTGCCAGGAAGCTGTACACAAGGATCAAGCCCCATGAACCAACAAGCCCTGCCCGCCTTTATCTGGTCGGTTGCCGACCTGCTGCGCGGTGATTACCGCCAGTCCGAATACGGCAAGGTAATCCTGCCCTTCACCGTGCTGCGCCGCCTGGACTGCGTGCTGGAGAAGACCAAGGCAGCGGTGCTGGCCGAACAGACCGAGAAGATGAAGTTGGTGGCCAACCCAGAGCCCTTCCTGCTGCGCAAGGCTGGGCAGAGCTTCTACAACATCTCGCCGCTGGACATGGCCACGCTGATGGGCGACCCCGACCATATCCGCGAGAACCTCTATAGCTATATCCAGGGCTTCTCCCTGCCGGTGCGCGATATCTTCGAGCGCTTCGACTTCCTGACGCAGATCGACCGCCTGCACAAATGCGGGCTGCTCTACCAGGTGGCCGAACGCTTCGCCCAGATCGACCTGCACCCAGAAGCCGTGGACAACATGCAGATGGGCCTGGTGTTCGAGGAGCTGATTCGCAAGTTCGCGGAAATCTCCAACGAAACCGCCGGGGAGCACTTCACCCCGCGTGAAGTGATCCGCCTGATGGTCAACCTGATCTTCATCGAAGACGACGAGGTGCTGACCAACCCTGGCGTGGTGCGCAACCTGTATGACCCAACAGCGGGTACCGGCGGCATGCTGTCGATCGCCGAAGAGTACCTGGTCGAGCACAATCCCCAAGCGCGCCTCAATCTGCATGGCCAGGAGCTCAACGACGAGTCCTACGCCATCTGCAAGGCGGACATGCTGATCAAGGGCCAGGAAGTGGCCAATATCAAAGCCGGCAACACCCTTAGCGACGATGGCCATGCCGGCAAGCGCTTCGATTACATGCTGTCCAACCCGCCGTTTGGCGTGGAGTGGAAGAAGGTCGAGAAGGTCATCCGCCAGGAGCACGAGCAGCAAGGCTTCAACGGCCGTTTCGGCCCCGGCCTGCCGCGCGTTTCCGACGGCTCACTGCTGTTTCTGATGCACCTGATCGCCAAGATGCGCCCCGCCAACGAGGGCGGCAGCCGCTTTGCCATCGTGCTCAACGGCTCGCCGCTGTTTACCGGCGGTGCCGGCTCCGGCGAAAGCGAGATCCGCCGCTATGTGCTGGAGAACGATCTGGTCGAGGCGATCATCGGCCTGCCCACCGATATGTTCTACAACACCGGCATCAGCACCTATATATGGGTGCTGACCAACCGCAAGCCGGCCCAGCGCAAGGGCCTGGTGCAGTTGATCGATGCATCGAGCTTCTGGCAGAAGATGCGCAAGAGCCTCGGTTCCAAGCGCAAGGAAATGCCCGACAGCGCCATCGAAGAAATCACCCAGCTGTTCGGCCAGTGCGTCGAGGCGCGCCTCGCCACCGTGCTGGATGCCGACGGCAAGGAAGTCGCCCGGCAGATTCTGCGTGACGGCGAGGCCGAGCCCAGCATACCGGCTGGCGGCAAGGTCAAACTCGCCCCACTGTCACGCCTGCTGCCCAACCAGGCCTTCGGCTACCAGACCATCACCGTCGAACGCCCGCTACGCGATGAGCACGGCGCCATCGTTATCGGCCAGAAGGGCAAACAGAAGGGCAAACCACAGCCTGACAGCAGCCTGCGCGACACGGAAAACGTGCCGCTCGGCGAAGACGTGCAGGCCTACTTCAAACGCGAAGTGCTGCCCCACGCCCCGGACGCCTGGATCGACCACGACAAAACCAAGGTCGGCTACGAGATTCCGTTTAACCGGCATTTCTATGTATTCGAACCACCACGGCCGCTGGCCGAGATCGATGCCGAACTGAAAGGCGTGACCGACCGCATTCTGGCGATGATCGGGAGGCTGTCGGCATGAGTTTTCCGCGTTATCCCGAGTACAAAGACTCTGGAGTGGAGTGGTTGGAGAAGGTGCCGGGGCATTGGGATATTTCCGCTTTAAAACGGGTGGCATATCTACATAGTGGCGAGTCAATAACTGCTGAAAGCATTGATACCGAAGGTCAATATCCTGTTTTTGGTGGCAATGGCTTGAGGGGGTATACCGACTCCTTTACCCATGAAGGGCACTACGCATTAATTGGCCGACAAGGCGCGCTCTGCGGAAATATCAATTACGCCAAGGGACAGTTTTGGGCATCTGAACATGCAGTAGTTGCAACACCGGTTCGATCTATAAGTACGGTGTGGCTCGGAGAGCTGATGCGGGCGATGGACCTTAACCAATACTCTGTGTCTGCGGCCCAACCTGGACTCTCGGTTGAAATCGTCTCCAATCTCCGCATACCAGTTCCTCCGCTAAGCGAGCAGAACGCAATCGCTGCGTTCCTGAGTCACGAAACTGCCAAGATCGAAGGCCTGATGGCCGAGAAGGAAAAGCTGATCGCACTGCTGAAGGAAAAGCGTCAGGCGGTGATTTCCCATGCAGTGACCAAGGGGCTCGATCCGACGGCGCCGATGAAGGACTCCGGAGTTGAATGGCTGGGCGAGGTGCCGGCGCACTGGGAAGTTTCGCAACTAAAGTACGTAGCCCGAGACGGCACGAGCATCACCTATGGCATTGTCCAAGCGGGACCTCATGTTGAAGGTGGCATTCCCTACATCAAAACGAGCGATATGTCTGGTGAATCATTACCCCTGGAGGGCTATTCAAGGACATCAAGAGAAATAGACCAGTCGTACTCACGCTCAAAGGTTTTCTTTGGTGATCTGGTAATTGCGATTCGCGCAAGTGTAGGTAAGTGCCTCCCCCTGCCAGAAGAACTGGATGGGGCAAATTTGACTCAAGGTACGGCCAAGATTTCACCGGGAGAATGTGTCGAGCGGGACTACTTGCTTAACCTAATTAACTCCACGGGCCTGCAGGTCTACTTTGACTCAATGGCCAAGGGAGCGACATTCAAGGAAATAACCTTGGATATGCTGCGACGCACGCCAGTGCTCATCCCTCCACTTGCCGAGCAACGGGACATTGCTCGATATCTCGCAACAGAGCTGAAGTCCTTCCAAAATTTGCTTCAGGAAACAGAAAAAGCTATTTCCCTACTCAAAGAACGCCGCACCGCCCTAATCTCCGCCGCCGTTACCGGCCAGATCGATGTACGCGGGCCAGTCAAGGATGAACAGGAGCAAGCCGCATGAGCGATATCCAGCTATTTCGCCTAGGCGCTAATGGCTCCGCCTGCGAACTACCCGGCCGCGCCGTGGCGGTGGAAAAGCAGCTGCAAAGCCTGATCGAGGCGCAGATGGAGTGTTTTCTCGGCGTGCGCTTTCTCGCCAGTGAATACGCCACCGGCAAGACCCATAAGGGCCGTATAGACTCCCTGGGCCTGGACGAGAACGGCTGCCCGGTCATCATCGAGTACAAGCGCCATAGCAACGAGAACGTGATCAACCAGGGCCTGTTCTACCTAGATTGGTTGCTCGACCATCAGGCCGAGTTCCGCTGGCTGGTGATGGAAAAGCTCGGCAAGCAGGCCGCCGAGCAGATCGAATGGGCCGGCACCCGACTGCTGTGCATCGCCGCCGACTTCACTCGCTACGACCAGCACGCCGTGCAGCTGATCCAGCGCAATATCGAGCTGATCCGCTACAAGCTGTTTGGCGATGACTTGTTGCTGCTGGAGCTGGTCAACTCGGTCAGCGCGGCCAGCACCCTGATCACCGCCCCAACGGCCGAGGCCGAAGTGGGCAAGCCGGCAGCAGCGAGCAAAGACAAGACCTGGCAGGAACAACTGGCGCTGGCTCCGGCGGAGATCGCCGCGCTGTTCGAGCAGACCAGCAGCTACCTGCATTCGCTCGGCGACGATGTGCAGGAAAAGCCTCTCAAGCTCTATTTGGCCTTCCGGCGGTTAAAGAACTTCGCCAGCATCGTGGTGCAATCCAAACGCCTGCAGCTGTACCTCAAGCTCAATCCGGACTCGGTCGAGCTGGTCGAGGACTTCAGCCGCGACGTACGTACCATCGGCCACTGGGGCACGGGCGACCTGGAGTTGAGCCTGCGCACACCGGCCGACCTGGAGCGCGCCAAGCACCTGATCGAGCGTAGCTATCAGGAAAACTAGGATAGGCTGCACTGTGCGCACCGGCACATGGGTAATGGATAGCGTCGATGAACACCAACAACCGCCTGGAGGCTGAATGACCCTGGATCGCGATGAAAGCTATCTGGTCGGCCTGGTGCGCGAGCTGTGCAAGCTCCCGGCGGAAACGACCTGGGTGGAGTTCAAGGAGAACAATAGCGATCCCGCCGAAATTGGCGAGTATCTGTCGGCCCTGTCCAACGCCGCCGCCCTGGACGGCAAGAGCAACGCCTACCTGCTCTGGGGCATCAGCAATAACGGCCATGAGGTGGTCGGCACCCAGTTCAACCCGCACGCCGCCCGCAAGGGCAACGAAGAGCTGGAAAGCTGGTTGCTGCGCTCACTGAGCCCACGCCTGCACTTTCGCTTCCATCGCCTGATGGTCGATGACAAGCCCGTAGTCATTCTTGAAATTCCCCGCGCCTCGGGTCGGCCGACCCAGTTCGAGGGTCGCGAATTCATTCGCATCGGCTCCTACAAGAAGCCACTCAAGGATTTCCCGGATCAGGAGCGCTCGCTGTGGCGCATCTTCGACCTGACGCCCTTCGAGGCCCAGTTGGCGGCAACCCAGCTGAGCGCCAATGAAGTACTGGCGCTGCTCGACTACCCGGCGTATTTCGATCTGCGCAATTTACCGCTGCCCACCGATCAAGTCGGCATCCTGGCGCGCCTGAGCGATGAGGCCATGCTGGTGCGTAACCAGGCAGGCAGTTGGGACATTACCAACCTGGGCGCCATCCTGTTCGCCAAGGACCTTCATCGCTTCAAAAGCCTCTCGCGCAAGGCTGTGCGGGTGATCGTTTATGAGGGCAAAGGCCGTCTGAAAACCCTGCGCGAGCAGGAGGGCCACAAGGGCTATGCCTCGGGGTTTCTGGGCCTGATCGACTACATCAGCGCCCTGCTGCCGCGCAACGAGGTAGTCGGCAAAGCCATCCGCAAGGACGTGCCCATGTACCCCGACCTGGCGGTACGCGAGCTGGTGGCCAACGCGCTGATCCATCAGGACTTCTCGATCACCGGGATGGGGCCAACCGTGGAGGTGTTCGCTGACCGCATGGAAATCACCAACCCAGGTGTGCCATTGGTCAGCACGGCGCGCTTTCTCGACAGTCCTCCCCGCTCGCGCAACGAATCACTGGCATCGTTCATGCGCTTGGTGGGCATCTGTGAAGAGCGTGGCAGCGGCGTGGACAAGGTGGTCTTCGAGACGGAGCTCTACCAATTGCCGGCTCCGCGTTTTGAAACCGAGGATCATGCGACCCGCGTGATGCTGTTCGCGCACCGCGCGCTCAAGGATATGGATCGCAACGACCGCGTACACGCCTGCTACATGCACGCTTGCCTGCGCTGCGTTGAACAAGACCCCATGACCAACGCCAGCCTGCGCGAGCGCTTCGGCATTGAGGCCCATAACAGCGCCATTGCCTCACGAATCATCAGGGATGCGCTGGAGGCTCAACAGATCAAGCCTTACGACCCCGATCAAGGTAATCGCAACGCTCGCTACCTACCCTGGTGGGCATGAGGGTTTATTTGATCGTTAATTGACGAATTAACGCTTTCTCGCCCCGGCGGGTAGCAGAGCCCAGCAAATACGGGCGCTACAGGCCGGTGATTTATTTGATGGTTATTTGATGGATGGGCTCAATCGGAGCCCACCGGCCCCCGACTGAAGTCAGGAAGGCAAGCATCCTCCCTTCAGCCTCGCGGCCAATCAGACCTAGGCAAAGGATAAGTACAGCATGAGCCTGCATAAGGAAGTGTCCTTCGAGAACGAGATCTGCGAACAGCTGGCCGCTAGTGGCTGGCTACATTCCGCAGGCGACGCGCAGGCCTATGACCGTGCGCGGGCGCTATTCCCTGCCGACCTGCTGGACTGGGTCAAGCACACCCAGCCCAAGGCCTGGGAGGCGCTGAGCAAGAACCATGGCGCGGCAGCCGAGGCGGTGCTGCTCGATCGCTTGCGTAAATCCCTCGACGAGCGCGGCACTCTCGACGTGTTGCGCCAGGGCATCGAGTTGCTGGGGCTGCGTCAGCCGCTGCAACTGGCGCAGTTCAAGCCGGCACTGAACATGAACCCGGAGTTGACCGCCAGGTACGCGGCCAATCGCCTGCGCGCGGTGCGCCAGGTGCGCTACTCGCTGGCCTGCGAGAACTCCATCGATCTGGTGCTGTTCCTTAACGGCATCCCGGTCGCGACCTGCGAGCTGAAAACCGATTTCACTCAGTCGGTGCAGGATGCAGTGGATCAATATCGCTTCGACCGCGAGCCAAAGCCCAAGGGCCGAGCAGAGCCGTTGCTGAGCTTCCCAGCAGGTGCGCTGGTGCACTTCGCCGTGAGCAACCGCGAAGTGCAGATGACCACTCGCCTGGACGGCGCGGCAACGCGCTTCTTGCCGTTCAACCTGGGTAACGACGGCGGTGCAGGTAACCCGCTCAACCCAGATGGCCATGCCACGGCCTACCTCTGGCAACAGGTGTGGCAACGCGACAGCTGGCTGGAGATCATCGCCCGCTACCTGGTGGCGCAGAAGGACAAAAAGAAGCAGCTCAAGTCGATCATCTTCCCGCGCTATCACCAGCTCGATGCCACCCGCAAACTGGTGGCCAAAGTGCTGGAGGAAGGGCCGGGCGGCAAGTTCCTGATTCAGCACTCGGCCGGCTCCGGCAAGACCAACTCGATTGCCTGGGCAGCGCACTTTCTCGCAGACCTGCATGACGCCGAGCAGCACAAGCTGTTCCAGTCGGTGCTGGTGGTGTCTGATCGCACCGTTCTGGACGCACAACTGCAGGAGGCGATTTTCAGCTTCGAGCGCACCACTGGGGTGGTGGCGACCATCACTGGTGAGTCGGCGAGCAAGAGCGGTGAGCTGGCCAAGGCGCTGGCCGGCGGCAAGAAGATCGTGGTGTGCACCATCCAGACCTTCCCCTTTGCCCTGAAGGCAGTGCAAGAGTTAGCTGCCACCGAAGGCAAGCGCTTCGCGGTAATCGCCGATGAGGCGCACTCGTCGCAGACCGGCGAAGCCGCATCCAAGCTCAAGCAGGTGCTGTCCATCGAGGAGCTGCAAGAGCTGGCCGATGGCGGCGAAGCGAGTACCGAGGACATCCTGGCGGCGCAGATGAGCGCACGTTCTACCGAGAGCGGCATCACCTACGTAGCCTTTACCGCCACACCCAAGGCCAAAACCCTTGAGCTGTTCGGCCGGCGGCCGAACCCTGAGCTGGCGGCATCGAGCAGCAACCTGCCGGCGCCGTTTCATGTGTACTCCATGCGCCAGGCTATCGAGGAAGGCTTTATCCTCGACGTGCTGCAGAACTACACGGCGTACAAGACCGCCTTCAAGCTGGCGCACAACGGTGAAGAGCTGAGCGACGCCGAGGTGGAGCGCAGCCAGGCACTGAAAGGCATCATGCGCTGGGTGAAGCTGCACCCCTACAACATCGCGCAGAAAGTGCAGGTGGTCATCGAGCACTTCCGCGAAAACGTGCAGCCGCTGCTGGAAGGCAAGGCCAAAGCCATGGTGGTGGTTTCCAGCCGTCAGGAGGCGGTGCGCTGGCAACTGGCAATCGACCAGTATGTAAAGCACCAGGGCTACCCGATCGGCACCCTGGTGGCGTTCTCCGGCGAAGTGAATGATCCCGAGTCCGGCCCCGATCCTTTCACTGAAACCAACCAGGCGCTGAACCCGCACCTGCGTGGCCGCGATATCCGCGAAGCGTTCAGCGGCGATGAGTACCAAATCCTGCTGGTCGCCAATAAATTCCAGACCGGCTTCGACCAGCCACTGCTCTGCGGCATGTATGTGGACAAAAAGCTGGGCGGTATCCAGGCGGTGCAAACGCTATCGCGGCTAAACCGTGCCCATCCGAAGAAAGACACCACCTACGTGCTGGACTTCGTCAACGAGCCGGACGAGATTCTCACGGCCTTCAAGGCTTACTACAGCACCGCAGAGCTGGAGAACGTGACTGACCCAAATCTGGTCTTCGACCTGCGCACCAAGCTGGACAGCGCCGGGCACTACGACCAGTTCGAGGTCGAGCGGGTGGTAGCGGTATTGCTCAATCCGGCAGCCCGCCAGAGCGAGCTGAGCGCAGCATTGGAGCCAGTAGCAAACCGTCTGCTGGTGCGCTATCGCATCGCTCAGGAAGAGTTGCGCGCTGCCGAAGCGAACGGCGATGGCCAGACAATCAAAGAGGCCAAGGATGAAATGGATGCACTGGTGCTGTTCAAGCGCGACATGGGCAGCTTCCAGCGCCTTTATGCCTTCCTCTCGCAGATTTTCGACTACGGCAATACCGATATCGAGAAGCGCCAGCTGTTCTTCAAACATCTGCTGCCACTGATCGAGTTCGGCCGCGAGCGCGAAGGCGTGGATCTGTCGCGCCTGGAACTGGTGCGCTACAAGCTCAAGGATAAAGGCACACGTGACCTGCCGCTGGTAAACGGCAAATACCCGAAACTGCAACCGATGAGCGCCACCGGCAGCGGCCAGGTGCAGGAGAAGGAAAAGCTCTATCTCAGCCAGATCGTCGAGAAGGTCAACGAGCTGTTCGGCGCAGACACCACCGACGGCGACAAGCTGTCCTGGCTCAACAGCCAACGCGAGAAGTTGCTGGAATCCGAAGTACTGGCGCAGCAGGCGGCGAACAACACCAAGGAACAGTTCGCCAGCTCGCCCGACCTGACGCGGGTGTTTATCGATGCTCTGATCGACAGCCATTCGGCGCAGAGCAATTTGAGTTTGCAGGCACTGAATTCAGAGCAGATCCAGCGCGAGGTGATCAATCTCTTGCTGGGGCCGGCGCGGCTGTATGAAGCGTTGCGCGGGCAATCTAGCCAGCAAAGCTAATGTGCACAGCAACTAACGATTGCCTCAGCCATTCGCGGGGCCTTTCGCTTTCTACCCCCGGCAATTTTCTCGTGCCATTATTTCGCCTGCGCGACAAGCAACTGTAACCAGGCGACACCTGCGACCCAGCGACCCTCTATCGCCCAGCAAACGGCTTGGCGGTCACGGAAACGCTATGCTAGCTTGGCCGCCAGCCAGGACGGCCCGCCGTACGCCGGAGCGCATTCGAAGAAGAAGAGGACCCCACCCCATGGCCGAGGCGACGCCCGCGCTGGAAATCCGCAACCTGCACAAACGCTACGGCGATCTCGAAGTGCTCAAGGGTATTTCCCTGACGGCCAAAGACGGCGACGTCATCTCGATTCTCGGCTCCTCCGGTTCCGGCAAATCCACCTTCCTGCGCTGCATCAATCTGCTGGAAAACCCGCATCAGGGTCAGATTTTCGTCGCCGGCGAGGAGCTCAAGCTCAAGGCCGCGAAGAATGGCGATCTGGTTGCTGCCGACAACAAGCAGATCAACCGCCTGCGCAGCGAGATCGGCTTCGTCTTCCAGAACTTCAATCTGTGGCCGCACATGAGCGTGCTCGACAACATCATCGAGGCGCCGCGCCGCGTGCTCGGCCAGAGCAAGGCCGAGGCCATCGAGATCGCTGAGGCGCTGCTGGCCAAGGTCGGCATCGCCGACAAACGCCATGTTTATCCCAACCAGCTTTCCGGCGGCCAGCAGCAGCGCGCGGCCATCGCTCGCACCCTGGCCATGCAGCCGAAGGTAATCCTGTTCGATGAGCCAACTTCTGCCCTCGACCCGGAGATGGTACAAGAAGTGCTTAATGTGATTCGCGCGCTTGCCGATGAGGGCCGCACCATGCTGCTGGTGACCCATGAGATGAGTTTCGCTCGCCAGGTTTCCAGTGAGGTGGTGTTCCTCCACCAGGGCCTGGTCGAGGAACAGGGGCCACCCGCCCAGGTGTTCGACAACCCGAACTCGGCACGCTGTAAACAATTCATGTCCAGCAATCGCTAACACGGAGCAACATGCATGCAGAACTATAAGAAGATCCTGCTGGCCGCAGCCGCTACTCTGGCTTTCGGCACCAGCGCTGTCGCAGCTGACAAACTGAAACTCGGCACCGAAGGCGCCTACCCGCCCTTCAACCTGATCGACGCTAGCGGTAAGGTCACTGGTTTCGATATCGAAATCGGCCAGGCACTGTGCGCCAAGATGCAGGCAGAGTGCGAAGTGGTCACCTCCGACTGGGATGGCATCATCCCGGCTCTGAACGCCAAGAAGTTCGATTTCCTGATCGCCTCGATGTCGATCACCGAAGAGCGTCAGGCCGCGGTCGACTTCACCGAGCCCTACTACACCAACAAACTGCAGTTCATCGCACCGAAGTCGGCTGACTTCAAGACCGATGCCGCCAGCCTCAAAGGCAAGGTAATCGGCGCCCAGCGCGCCACCATCGCCGGCACCTGGCTGGAAGACAACATGGGCAAGGTGGTCGACATCAAGCTGTATGACACTCAGGAAAACGCCTACCTCGACCTGGCCTCCGGTCGCCTCGACGGCGTTCTGGCCGACACCTTCGTCAACTGGGAATGGCTCAAGAGCGACGCCGGCAAAGAGTTCGAATTCAAGGGCGACCCTGTATTCGACAACGACAAGATCGGTATCGCCGTACGCAAGGGCGACCCGCTGCGCGAGAAGCTGAACGCCGCTCTGCAAGCCATCGTCGAAGACGGCACCTACAAGCAGATCAACGACAAGTACTTCCCGTTCAGCATCTACTGATGACCTGAAGGCACCGCGCCGCCCATTGGGCGGCGCAGTTGCCCGAGCCCTCCGATGATTTTTGACCTCCACGGATTCGGCCCCGCCCTGGCCGCCGGCACCCTGATGACCATCAAACTGGCGCTGTCCGCGCTGGCTGTGGGTCTTGTGCTTGGCCTGCTCGGCGCGCTGGCCAAGACTTCGCCGTACAAGCCGCTGCAGTGGCTCGGCGGCAGCTATTCCACCCTGGTGCGGGGTATCCCCGAACTGCTCTGGGTACTGCTGATCTATTTCGGCACGGTCGGTCTGATGCGCAGCCTGGCCGATCTGCTTGGTGTCGAGAGCCTGGAGCTCTCCGCCTTCGCTGCGGGCACCATCGCCCTCGGCCTGTGCTTCGGTGCCTATGCCACCGAAGTGTTCCGCGGCGCCATCCTTGCCATCCCCAAGGGCCACCGCGAAGCCGGCCAGGCGCTCGGTATGTCCAAGGGTCGCATTCTCTGGAAGCTGATCCTGCCGCAGATGTGGCGCATCGCCCTGCCCGGCCTGGGTAACCTGTTCATGATTCTGATGAAGGACACCGCACTGGTGTCGGTAATTGGCCTGGAAGAGATCATGCGCCGGTCGCAGATCGCCGTGACCGCCAGCAAAGAGCCTTTCACCTTCTACATGGTCGCCGCCTTCATCTATCTGGGCCTGACCGTTCTCGCCATGATCGGCATGCACTTCCTTGAAAAGCGCGCCAGCCGCGGCTTCGTCCGGAGCGCCTCATGAATTGGGAAGTTATTATCAAATGGCTGCCACGCCTGTCCGAAGGCGCGATGCTGACCCTCGAACTGGTGGCCATCGCTGTCGTCGCCGGACTCATCCTCGCACTGCCGATGGGCATCGCCCGCGCATCCAAGCACTGGTATGTGCGCGCCCTGCCCTATGGCTACATTTTCTTCTTCCGCGGCACACCGCTGCTGGTGCAGCTGTTCCTGATCTATTACGGCCTGGCCCAGTTCGATGCCGTCCGCCAGGGCCCACTGTGGCCCTACCTGCGCGACCCGTACTGGTGCGCCGTATTGACCATGACGCTGCACACCGCCGCCTATATTGCCGAGATCCTGCGCGGCGCCATTCAGGCCGTGCCACCCGGCGAGATCGAAGCGGCACGGGCGCTGGGCATGTCACGACCGCAGGCGATGCTTTACATCATCCTGCCACGCGCGGCTCGCATCGGCTTGCCGGCGTACAGCAACGAAGTGATCCTGATGCTCAAGGCCAGCGCCCTGGCCAGCACGGTGACACTGCTGGAACTGACCGGTATGGCCCGGACCATCATCGCTCGCACCTATTTGCCAGTGGAGATCTTCTTCGCCGCTGCGATGTTCTACCTGGCGATAACCTTCGTGCTGGTACAGGCCTTCCGCCTGCTCGAACGCTGGCTACGCGTCGACGCCTGCCAGGGTCGCTAAGCTACCGGGCAGCCCCCTTGATGCGGGCCGCCCGGCTCAACCAGACGCATACGCACCATGTCCGAGCCCATTCTTACCTCAGGCGATCTGCTCGCTCGCTTCCAGGCCCTGGACAGTTTTCTTCTGCAGCATCAGGCGCTCTGGCGCCCTCGGCCGTTTCATTACCTGCAACTGCCATGGGAAAGCGAGCTGCCAGAGCTCGCCGCCTGGCTACGCAGCCGCTCCCTGGAACAGGCCGAGGCCAGGGACAACAGCCCCTTCGCCCTCTCTGCACCAGCGCCCTTTCCTGAGCTGGCCCACCGAGCGCAAGCGCTTAGCCAGCTGGGCGAGATCCCAAGCCAGGACAGTCCCCCGCGTGCGCATACCTTCAGCGTCGATGTACCCGGCAGAAAGCTGGCGCAGATCCAGGCCTTCGCCAGTCACCTGCAGTTTCGCCAGCGCCCCGCGCACTGGCTCGACTGGTGTTCCGGCAAAGGCCACCTCGGTCGCTGGCTGACTCAGGGTGACCAGCACCTGACCTGCCTGGAGTACGATCCGGCACTGATTGACTCCGGTAGCGCACTGAGCAAGCGCCTGGGATTGGCTGCCGCCCATCTACAGCAGGATGTGCTGGCCGATGATTGCAGCGAGCACCTGCGCAAAGAGCACACGCCAGTGGCGCTGCACGCCTGCGGCGACCTGCACGTACGCCTGCTGCAACTGGCTAGTCGCAACGGCTGCACCCAATTGGCGGTCGCGCCCTGCTGCTACAACCGTATCGCCGGCCAGCAGTACCAACCGCTGTCAGCAGCGGCGCAGGGCTCAAGCCTGCAGCTATCACGTGACGACCTCGGCCTGCCACTGAGCGAAACCGTCACCGCCGGTGCTCGCGTGCGCAGACAACGCAATCAGTCGATGGCCTGGCGCCTGGCTTTCGACCTGCTGCAACGCCAGCTACGTGGCATCGATGAATATCTGCCAACACCATCGCTGTCTAGCGACTGGTTCAGCAAACCTTTCGCCAACTTCTGTCATGACCTCGCCAAGCTGCGCGACGTGCCGTTGCCCGGTGAGCAGGACTGGCCGGCATTGGAAGCTCGCGGCTGGCAACGCCTGGCCGAAGTGCGCAACCTGGAGTTGCTGCGCAATCTGTTCCGCCGACCACTTGAACTCTGGCTACTGCTCGACCGCGCACTGTATCTGCAGGAACAGGGCTACCACGTGAAGCTAGGCACCTTCTGCGATTACCAACTTAGCCCGCGCAATCTGCTGCTACTGGCCGAGCGCGCCTGACTTGCACACAGAAGCTGTGGATAACTCTGTTGATCCTTTCTGGGCAAATGCTGCAAAGCCACTTGGTAATTGCCTCGCAGACATCTGATCATTTTTCGAACAGTCTTCGAAGCCCTAACAAAAACAATAACTTGCGAAAAATAGTGATCGAACGCACAGAGCCGGTGCGCGACCGTCGCGCGCGCCTTCTCTTTGTGCATAAGCCAAAAGCTGCTGATAGCCGAGCCCGGAAAAACCTGGCTCGAAGGTGGCTTTACTCAGGCCGATGAATGGATATAATGGCGGCCCTTCAGTGCCGGTATAGCTCAGCTGGTAGAGCAACTGACTTGTAATCAGTAGGTCCCGGGTTCGACTCCTGGTGCCGGCACCATCTAATATCAAGGCCTGCTTTCATGCAGGCCTTTTTTGTTTTTGCTCCTGCCCACATCCGTCGCTTGTTCATTGCACTTACCGCACTCGGCTCGTGGGTATGGCGAAAGGTTACATAGCGAGGTTATGAGCAGATGCGCATTCTTGTTACCGGCGGCGCCGGCTTCATCGGTTCAGCTCTGATTCGTCATCTGATTCAGAACACCGAACACGAGGTACTTAACCTCGACAAACTGACCTACGCCGGCAACCTGGAGTCGCTCACCCCCGTTGATGACAACCCGCGCTACCGCTTCGTCCAAGGCGACATTGGCGACAGCGAATGCGTTGCGGCGATACTGGCCGAGTTCCAGCCGGACGCCATCATGCACCTGGCCGCCGAGTCCCACGTCGACCGTTCCATCGATGGCCCGGCCGCGTTCATCCAGACCAATATCGTCGGTACCTATAGCCTGCTGGAAAGCACCCGCGCCTACTGGCTTGGCCTGAGCGCTGAGCGCAAGGCGGCCTTTCGTTTCCATCACATATCCACCGACGAGGTGTACGGCGACCTACACGGTGTCGACGATCTCTTCACCGAAACCACCCCTTACGCACCCAGCTCGCCTTATTCGGCGAGCAAGGCGGCGTCCGACCATCTGGTGCGCGCCTGGCAACGCACCTATGGTCTGCCGGTGCTGCTCACCAACTGCTCGAACAACTACGGCCCCTATCATTTCCCTGAAAAGCTGATCCCGCTGATGATCCTCAACGCCTTGGCGGGCAAACCGCTGCCGGTGTATGGCAACGGCCAGCAGGTCCGCGACTGGCTGTACGTGGAAGATCACGCGCGAGCGCTGCTCAAGGTGGTCAGCGAGGGCAAGGTCGGAGAGACCTACAACATCGGCGGCCACAATGAGCAGAAGAACCTCGATGTGGTGCGCGCCATCTGCGCTTTGCTGGAAGAGTTGGCGCCACAGAAGCCGGCTGGTATCACGCACTATGAAGACCTGATCACCTACGTGCAGGATCGCCCGGGCCATGACCAGCGCTACGCCATCGACGCGGGCAAGATCGAGCGCGAACTGGGCTGGATACCGCAGGAAACCTTCGAAACCGGTCTACGCAAGACGGTGCAGTGGTACCTGGACAACCTCGACTGGTGCCGCCGCGTGCAGGATGGTAGCTATCAAGGTCAGCGACTCGGCGCACTCTAAGGAGCCTATTGATGATCTGCTGCGCGTCGGCCCTGCTGCGTTAAAAACAGCCTCAGAATGCTCATTTACAACTCGTAAACTCCGCTTCCTCGCATGTTTTTGCCTTGCATGGCTCTAGCTCGCGAGATCCTAAACAGGCTCCAAGGAGCAGGAATAATGAAAGGCATCATTCTCGCCGGCGGTTCCGGCACTCGCTTGCACCCCATCACCCTCGGCGTCTCCAAGCAACTGATGCCGATCTATGACAAGCCGATGATCTATTACCCGTTGTCGGTGCTGATGCTGGCCGGCATTCGCGAGATTCTGATCATCTCCACCCCAGAAGACTTGCCCAACTTCCGCAAGATGCTCGGCGACGGCAGCCAGTTCGGCATCGAACTGCAGTATGCCGAGCAACCCTCGCCTGATGGCCTGGCGCAGGCCTTCCTGATCGGCGAGTCGTTCATTGGTAACGACTCGGTGTGCCTGATCCTCGGCGACAACATCTTCCATGGTCAGCACTTCACCGAGAAGCTGCTGCGCGCAGCCAGCCACGACAGCGGCGCCACGGTATTCGGCTACTGGGTCAGCGATCCCGAACGTTTCGGCGTGGTCGAATTCGATGCGGCTGGCAATGCGCTGTCGATCGAGGAAAAGCCGGCGCAACCCAAGTCCAGCTTTGCCGTGACCGGCCTGTATTTCTACGACAACGATGTGGTGCAGATCGCCAAGGCGGTCAAGCCCTCGCCACGCGGCGAGCTGGAAATCACCGACGTGAACAATGCCTACCTGGCCCGCGGCGACCTGCGCGTGGAGCGCTTCGGCCGCGGCTTCGCCTGGCTCGATACCGGCACCCACGACAGCCTGCTCGATGCCTCGCACTACGTACAAACAGTGGAAAAACGCCAAGGCCTGAAGGTCGCCTGCCTCGAGGAGATCGCCTATCAGCAGGGCTGGATCGACCGCGACAAACTGCTCGTGTGCGCCAAGGCGCTGGGCAAGACCGGCTACGGCCAGTACCTCTACAAACTGGCGGAGGAGTCGCTGTGAAAGTGATCGCAACTGCACTGCCGGAAGTGCTGATTCTCGAACCCCAGGTATTCGGTGACGAGCGCGGCTTCTTCTACGAGAGCTTCAACACACGGCGCTTTGCCGAAGCCACTGGCGTAACCCGTGAATTCGTCCAGGACAACCATTCGCGTTCCGCGCGCGGGGTGCTGCGCGGCCTGCACTATCAACTGCAGCAGGCCCAGGGCAAGCTGGTGCGCGTCAGTGCCGGCGAGGTCTATGACGTCGCGGTCGACGTACGCCGCAATTCGGCGAATTTCGGCAAGTGGGTCGGCGTGCATTTGTCCGCCGAGAACAAACGCCAGCTGTGGGTGCCGGAGGGCTTCGCCCACGGTTTCCTGGTACTCAGCGAATACGCCGAATTCCTCTACAAGACCACCGACTACTACGCGCCCACTCACGAGCGCTGCATTCGCTGGGACGACCCACAACTGGCCATCGACTGGCCGCTCGACGGACTGACGCCGCAACTCTCGGCCAAAGACCAGCAGGGCCTGAGCCTTACCGATGCCGAGACCTTCGCATGAAGATTCTGATCAGCGGCCACACCGGCCAGGTCGCCCGTGAACTGCAATTGGCCCTGCGCCAGCATGAACTGATCAGTCTCGGCCGGCAGGCATTCGACCTGTCGCGTCCGGAAACCCTGGGCGACATCATCCTGCGCGAGCGACCGGCGCTGGTGATCAATGCCGCCGCGCACACCGCCGTCGACCAGGCCGAGCAGGAGCGCGAGCTGGCTTTCGCCATCAATGCCGATGCGCCGCGTGCCATCGCCGATGCCTGCTTCGAACTGGACATTCCGCTGATTCACTACTCCACCGACTACGTCTTCGATGGCAGCAAGACCACGCCTTACCGTGAAGCCGATACGCCACATCCGTTGGGCGTCTATGGCGCCAGCAAGGCGGCCGGTGAACAGGCGCTGCGCATCAGCGGCTGCGATCACCTGATCCTGCGCACCAGCTGGGTCTACTCGCAGCACGGGCGCAACTTCTTGCTGACCATGCAGCGCCTGCTGCAGGAGCGCGACGAGCTCAGCGTGGTCGACGACCAGATCGGCGCACCGACCTGGGCTGGCAGTATCGCCAGCGCTACCGCAGAGCTGATCGACAAGTGGCAGCAGGGGCGTCATCACTGGGGCACCTACCACCTGACCTGCCAAGGCGAGACCAGCTGGTTCGGCTTCGCCAGTGCCATCGCCGAACGCCTGCGTGCAGCCGGCAAGCCCTGCGCCAGGCTGCGCCCCATCCCCAGCAGCGAGTACCCAACGCCGGCGCAGCGCCCACTCAACTCACGCCTGGATGGCAACCGCCTGGAGCAGGATTGGCAGGTTCGCCTACCGGACTGGCAGACCGCCCTGGACGCCTGCCTGCAACGCATGAACTGAGTCCCTGCGTTTCATCCGCGCGGCCAGTGCCCATCACCGGCCGCGCGCTTAACGTGCATAATGCGCCGATCATTTCTGCACGGTTTGCCATGAGCACGAACACTGCCACTCCCCGTCGCCTGCGCTGGCGCAGCCTCGTGCTGTTGGCGCTGCTGCTTGCGCCACTGCTGTGGCCGGTCCACTTCCTGGCCGAGCGCTACTACCGCGAAGTGCTGATCGAACAAAATCGGCAAACCCTCGATCTGTATGTGGCCAACCTGCTCGGCACGCTGCGCCGCTACGAAGTGCTGCCGCAGATTCTTGGCGATCTGCCAGGCCTGCGCGCCGCCCTGCATGCCCCTGAAGACCCCGGCGCGCTGGACAACGCCAACCGCCTGCTGGCCCGCGTGAAGAGCCAGACCGGCGCCGACGTGATCTACCTGATGAACCCGCGCGGCGTCACCCTGGCCGCCTCCAACTGGGACAAACCTGACAGCTTCGTCGCCGGCAACTTCGCCTTCCGTCCGTATTTCCGCGAAGCATTGGCCGGGCGCCTGGGGCGCTTCTTCGGCCTGGGTACAACGTCTGGCAAGCGCGGCTACTACTTCGCCTACCCGGTGCGCGAGAACGAGCACAACATCGGCGCGCTGGTGGTCAAGGTCGACCTCGACCACACCGAGACCCTGTGGGGCAACACGCCGGAACAGTTGCTGGTGACCGACACCAACGGCGTGGTCATTCTTACCTCGCGCCCGGACTGGCGCTTCCACTCCAGCCGTCCGCTGGACCGTGTCGAGCAGTCGGCCATCGCCGCCAACCAACCCTACCCGACTCAGGCACCGCCCCTGCTCGATATCGACCCCAACGCCTGGTTGACGCAAAGCCGTGCCCTGGAGGAAACCGGCTGGACGGTGAGCATTCTCGCCCCACGCATCCTGCTCGATCGCCCCGTGCGTAGTGCCGTGGCAGTGGGTGCGGCAGCACTTCTGGCGCTGCTGTTGCTGCTTGGCCTGCTGATCCTGCGGCGCCGTCACTACCTGGAGCGCATTGCCCTCGACGCCCGCGCCAAGGCCGAACTGGAGCAGCGCGTCGCAGAACGAACGCATGACCTGGAACTGCTCAATAGCCGCCTCAAGCAGGAAGTGCTCGAGCGTGAACAGGCTCAGCAGGAGCTGGTGCGCGCTCAGGACGAACTAGTCCAGGCCGGTAAGCTGTCGGCGCTCGGTACCATGAGTGCCAGCATCAGCCACGAACTCAACCAGCCGCTCGGGGCGATCCGCAGCTACGCGGAGAACGCCAGCACCCTGCTTGATCATCAGCGCAGCGACGATGCTCGCGCCAACCTCAAGCTGATCAGCGAGCTGACCGAGCGCATGGCCTCGATCATCACCCATTTGCGCTCCTTTGCCCGCCGCGACCGCCACGCGCCGGAGCGGGTTGCCCTGCAACCAGCGCTGGACGATGCCCTGGCGCTATTGGCCAAACGCCGCCGGGCGATGGATGTAGAGCTGATCCGCGACCTGCCGGACGCCACGCTATGGGTCCAGGCCGGCGAGACGCGCCTGCGCCAGGTGCTCGGTAATCTGATCGGCAATGCGCTCGATGCGCTGATCGATAAAGCCCCTCCTAGACGCATCTGGATCAGCATCGAACTTCAAGCCGAGCACCTCCACCTGCTGCTGCGTGACAATGGCCCAGGCTTCTCGCCCGAATCGCTGGCGCGCGCGCGCGAGCCCTTCTTCACCACCAAGACCAGCGCCCAGGGCCTGGGGCTCGGATTGGCCATCTGCGATAGTCTGGTGCGTGCGCTGGACGGCGAACTGCTGCTGGCCAATCATCCGGCCGGCGGTGCACTGATCACCCTGCGTCTGCGCCTGGCCAGCCCCGGCGTCAACCTGCAACCTTCCGAGGACCCTTCGCCATGACCAGCGACAGCGCCATCGACAGCCGCATTCAGGTACTGCTGATCGACGACGACGCCCATCTGCGCCAGGCACTCAGCCAGACGCTCGACCTGGCCGGGCTCAAGGTCATCAGCCTGGGCGATGCGCAGGGCCTGGCCGCGCGCATTCCCGCAGGCTGGCCAGGCGTGGTGGTCAGCGATATTCGCATGCCCGGCATAGATGGCCTGCAACTGCTGCAGCAATTGCGCGAGCGTGATACCGAGCTGCCCGTGCTGCTGATCACCGGCCACGGTGACGTGCCGCTGGCCGTGCAAGCGATGCGCGCCGGCGCCTACGACTTCCTGGAAAAACCTTTCGCCAACGATGACCTGCTCGACAGCGTACGCCGTGCGCTGGAGCTGCGCCGCCTGGTGCTGGACAACCGCAGCCTGCGTATGGCGCTCAATGACCGCCAGCAACTGTCCAGCCGCCTGGTTGGCCAATCGCCGGCCATGCAGCGTCTGCGCGAACAGATCGGTGCGCTGGCCAGCATCGCCACCGACGTACTGATTCTCGGCGAGACCGGAGCCGGCAAAGAGGTAGTCGCACGCGCTCTGCACGACCTGTCCAACCGCCGCGAAGGCCCCTTCGTCGCCATCAACGCCGGTGCACTGGCCGAGTCGGTGGTGGAAAGCGAGCTGTTCGGCCATGAAGCTGGCGCCTTCACCGGCGCGCAAAAACGGCGCATCGGCAAGTTCGAGTTCGCCAACGGCGGCACCCTGTTCCTCGACGAGATCGAGAGCATGAGCATGGATGTGCAGGTCAAGCTGCTGCGCCTGCTGCAGGAGCGCGTGGTCGAGCGCCTCGGTGGTAATCAACTGATCCCGCTGGATATCCGCGTGATCGCCGCGACCAAGGAAGATCTGCGCCAGGCCGCCGATGCCGGGCGGTTCCGCGCCGACCTCTACTACCGCCTCAACGTCGCACCGCTGTCCATCCCACCGCTGCGCGAGCGCGGCGAGGACGCCCTGCTGCTGTTCCAGCACTTCGCCGATGGGGCGGCCGCCCGCCACGCCTTGGCGCCGCGAGAGCTACAGCCAGGACAGCGCGCCTTGCTGCTGCGTCATCCGTGGCCAGGCAACGTGCGTGAGTTGCAGAACGCCGCCGAGCGCTTCGCCCTGGGCCTGGAGCTGGCGCTCGACAGCAACGCGCCAAACCTGCCACCGGTCAACGGTGGGCTCAGCGAACAAGTCGAAGCCTTCGAACGCGCCCTGATCGCTGCCGAGCTGAGCCGCCCGCACGGCTCGCTGCGCAGCCTGGCCGAAGCGCTGGGCGTGCCACGCAAGACCCTGCACGACAAACTGCGCAAACATGGGCTGAATTTCTCCGGAGCTGGCGGAAGCTCGCCAGAGGACTTCGACTGACTGGCGGCAAACCGCCATTTTCAGCCATCCATACCTGATGCTGGCGGGCCCATACGCCGATCAGAGGGTCGGTAAAGAAGCATAGAAGCCCGCAGCCATGGGCCTCTGCACGGCACGCAAGGTCGGCATATCGCAGACTGGCACAAGGGTTGCTCTAGGCTAACGTCAAGCGAACCCACAAGTACAAGTCCAGGCCTCGCTAATGCCACCGGCGTTTTTCTCCAAGCCGCCTAGACTTGCTCTTGTCCGTTCGTCAGCTGCGCCCCGGCGCAAATGCGATAAACACAACAAGAGGAAGCATCCGCATGTTCAAACTGACTGCCAAGGCGCTGGCTTGCGCCCTGTCCCTGTCCATCGCTGGCGTAGTTCACGCTGCCGACCCGATCGTCATCAAGTTCTCCCACGTGGTTGCCGAGCACACCCCGAAAGGTCAGGGTGCAGTGCTGTTCAAGCAACTGGCTGAAGAGCGTCTGGCTGGCAAGGTCAAGGTCGAGGTCTACCCGAACTCCTCGCTGTTCGGCGACGGCAAGGAAATGGAAGCGCTGCTGCTCGGCGACGTCCAGCTCATCGCCCCGTCCCTGGCCAAGTTCGAGCATTACACCAAGCAGCTGCAGGTATTCGACCTGCCGTTCCTGTTCGACGACATGGCAGCTGTTGATCGCTTCCAGAAAGGTCCGGAAGGCCAGAAACTGCTGACCTCGATGACCGACAAGGGCATCACCGGCCTGGCTTACTGGCACAACGGCCTGAAGCAGCTGTCGGCCAACAAGGCGCTGCTGGAGCCGAAAGACGCCCGTGGTCTGAAGTTCCGCGTACAGGCTTCCGCCGTACTGGAAGAGCAGTTCAAGGCCGTGCGCGCCAACCCGCGCAAGATGAGCTTCGCCGAGGTATACCAAGGCCTGCAGACTGGCGTGGTCAACGGTGCCGAGAACCCGTACTCGAACATCTACAGCCAGAAGATGCACGAAGTACAGAAGTACATCACCGAGTCCAACCATGGCCTGCTGGACTACATGCTGATCACCAACACCAAGTTCTGGGACGGTCTGCCGGCTGACGTACGCGACGAGCTGGACAAGATCATCGCCGAGGTCACCGTCGAGGTGAACAAGCAGGCTGACGCCCTCAACGAAGGCGACAAGCAGCGCATCGCCGAAGCAGGCACCACCGAGATCCTGACCCTGACGCCTGAGCAGCGTGGCCAATGGCGCGATGCCATGCAGCCGGTATGGAAGAAGTTCGAAGGTGAGATCGGCGCTGACCTGATCAAGGCCGCGCAAGCTGCCAACCAGTAATAAGGCCGGAGAGCCGTAGGGTGGGCAGAGCGTCGATGCTCTGACCCACCACGACGCCCGCGACGGGCGTCGATCAACGCTGTAACCGGTGGGCCGGCTACCGTCCCACCCTACGCCCTTTCCATTCGGGAGAACCGACCATGAACGCCTTGCGGCGCGGCTGGGAGCACTTCGAGGAAGGCTTTATCGCTTTCCTCCTGGCGACCATGACGCTGATCACTTTCGTCTACGTGATCCTCAACAACTTCTACACCCTGTTCTATTGGCTGGGTGACACCTTCGGCGGT
>NZ_NIQU01000008.1 GCF_002741105.1 Pseudomonas sediminis
CGCTAAATCAAGGAGCAAGCTCCTCTCATCCGCTCGACTTGCATGTGTTAGGCCTGCCGCCAGCGTTCAATCTGAGCCATGATCAAACTCTTCAGTTCAATACTGCTTGGGTTTTGAGAAAACCCTAAACTTGGCTCAGCAATCGCAAAACTTTCAAATTAATGAAAGGTAACTCTCGAATTAACGAGTGTTGCTTTGTGATGCTGATAATCAGCTGACTATCAGTCTTACCTCACAAGCACCCACACGAATTGCTTGATTCAGTTGTTAAAGAACAGTTGGTTAAGTCTTTCGTCTCAACCGAGGCCGCGCATTCTACAGCAGCCTTACTACCTGTCAAGCTGTTTTTCGATTTTGTTTCCGGAGAAACTTCTTTCTACTCAACCACTTGCGCCTTCGATCCGAACTTCTTCTCTCCAGCGGGAGGCGCATTCTACAGCGTTCAAAACCGCTGTCAACACCTCTTTTCTACCGCTTTCGATCCATTCGACCGAACCACCAACAGGACTCAACCACCACCCTGTCGACCGGCGCGCATTCTACACACCAGATCCAGCTTTGCAAGCCCTTCATTCAACTTAACTTATTGATTAACAAGAAGTTTTTGAAGCGCTTCATCGCTGAAGTGGCGCGCATTCTACATCCGGCAGAATATGCGTCAAGCTTATATTTCAACTTTCTTCGGATTTTCTCGCCAAAGGACGCCAGCTCGCTGCAACCCACTTGCCACTGCAGAAACACGCATCAGCAACAGCGCCCCACCGATGAGCGCATAAGCGAGCCACTCACCCAGATCCGCACGCACCACCCAGAGCATGTGCAGCAAGGCCAGTAACAGGATGACGTAGACCAGACGGTGCAGAGCCTTCCACTTGCGGCCCAGCTTTCTGATGCTGAAACGATTCGAGGTAACGGCCAATGCCAGCAAGCCAATGAACGCCAGCGCCCCAACGATGATGTAAGGACGCTCGGAAAGATCGCGAAGCACCAGCTCCAGACGCAACCCGGCGATAAACAGCCCATAGCCGGACAGGTGCAGCGTTACGTAGACAAAGCACCATAGACCTAACTGTCGGCGTACAGCGATCCAACCGCTCCAGCGGGTCAGCTGCTGCAGTGGCGTCATTGCCAAGGTGATCAACAGAAGGATCAGAGCACCGAGCCCCAGGTTATCCACCAGAACCTTTCCAGGGTCAGGTCCCAACGAATCGAAGACAGCGCAGTACAGCCAATACAGCGGCGGCACCAATGCAGCCAGGAATACGCTGACGCGCCAGAGCCTGTAGCGCATCAGTAGTACCTCGCCAGATCCATGCCCGCGTAGAGGTCAGCGACCTCCTCGTAGCCATTGAACATCCGGGTGTCGATCACATTGGGGCTGAACAACCCGCTGGGCAAACGCCGCTCGGTTGCTTGAGACCAGCGCGGATGATCCACCTGCGGATTGACGTTGGCATAGAAGCCGTACTCGTTCGGCGCAATGCGCTCCCAAGTAGTTTTAGGCGCCTCGCTCACCAGGCTTATACGTACGATGGACTTGATGCTTTTGAAGCCATATTTCCAAGGCACCACCAGACGCAAGGGAGCACCGTTCTGGTTCGGCAGCACTCGGCCGTACATGCCGACAGCCATGAAGGCCAACGGATGCATGGCCTCGTCCAGACGCAGACCCTCGACATAAGGCCAATCGATCAGAGAGAACCCCGAGCGCTGGCCCGGCATGCGCTCACGATCGACCAGCGTTTCGAAGCGCACATAACGAGCCGATGAGGTGGGCTCGACCTGCTTGAGCAGTTCGGCCAGAGGAAAGCCCAACCAGGGAATGACCATGGACCAGGCCTCGACACAGCGAAGTCGATAGATACGCTCTTCGAACGCATGCGGTTTGACCAGATCCTCGATGGCATAGCGCCCCGGCTTGCCCACCTCGCCATCGACCATCACCGTCCAGGGCTCGACCTGCAGCTTGCCGGCATTGGCCACCGGATCGCCCTTACCTGTGCCGAACTCATAGAAGTTGTTGTAGTGCGTCGCGTCCTTGAACGGCGTGATGCTTTCACCTTCAGCCGTAATCGCTTGCCAGCGCGTGGCCGCCAGTTTCTCTTCGAACCAGCCAGGCGCCTTGGCGGGCTCGACATCGCTGTAGCGCCCTTGGGCTTCGGCACTGGCCCAACCAGGCATAGCCGCCATCGCAGCCAGCGCCAGCGAGCCCTGCATCAGCTTGCGACGGGAGAGGTAAACGGATTCCGGGGTGACTTCGGACTCAAGAGCCCGAGAAGAGGGAGGTACTCGGATGAGCATGGCGACTCCGCGACTACAGTTTGAGAAACGAACTGTAGACCACGGAGTGCAGGAGAAATTACAGCGTCAGGCAGATTTACGACGACGCAACTGCAGCAGGTACTGAATCGGACCGGAGGCTGCGTAAGCGAGGAAGATAAGCAGCAGGATACGGGGCGGGTCGCTGAATACCACCGCGAATACCAGCACCACGGCGAGAATGGCCACGAATGGCACGCGCCCTTTCAGATCCAGGTCCTTGAAGCTGTAGTACTTGATGTTGCTGACCATCAGGCAACCCGCAGCAGCGACCAGCAACGCCACCGCAAAGGACATGTTCGAGCCCTTGATACCGAAGTCGCTGAACGCCCACACCGTACCGGCAACCACGCCCGCCGCAGCCGGACTGGCCAGGCCGATGAAATAGCGCTTGTCGACGCTACCGATCTGCGTATTGAAACGGGCCAGGCGCAAGGCTGCACCAGCGACATAGATGAAGGCGACCATCCAGCCAACCTTGCCCATGCTGCCCAGCGCCCATTCGAATGCGAGCAACGCCGGCGCAACGCCGAAGGCAACCATGTCTGAAAGCGAATCGTACTCGGCACCGAACGCACTTTGCGTATTGGTCAGGCGCGCTACGCGACCGTCCAGACCGTCGAGCACCATGGCGACAAATACCGCGGCGGCAGCCACGTAGAAGTTGCCGTTCATCGCATTGATGATGGAGTAGAAACCGGCGAACAGGTTAGCCGTGGTGAACAGATTGGGCAGCAGGTAAATGCCACGGTGACGCACCTTGCGCCCTTCCGCGTCCTGCCCTTCCTCTATGTGCTCGTCGATCGGCAGCAGGCTTTCCAGATTATCGCCAGCCGGCTTTTGATCCTCGGGACCTTCACTCATGAACAGCACCTTGCAACGGGTTTGACAAATTTCGACCGGGACGACTGAACTCAGTTCGCCAATCAGCGAGCTGGCTTTATACCAGAAGCCTCGCCCCAGAATGAAAAAACGCGGCATAAAGCCGCGTTCTTTCGCACATCGCAGACCTTAGTTCTTGGCCTTGTCGACGATCTTGTTGGCAGCGATCCACGGCATCATCGAACGCAGTTGCTCACCGATGACTTCGATACCGTGAGCGGCGTTGTTACGACGCTTGGCGGTCATCGACGGGTAGCCAGTGGCACCTTCGCTGATGAACATCTTGGCGTATTCGCCGTCCTGGATGCGCTTCAGAGCGTTGCGCATGGCCTGACGGGATTCAGCGTTGATCACTTCCGGACCGGTGACGTACTCACCGTACTCGGCGTTGTTGGAGATCGAGTAGTTCATGTTGGCGATACCGCCTTCGTACATGAGGTCGACGATCAGCTTCAGCTCGTGCAGGCACTCGAAGTAGGCCATTTCCGGCGCGTAGCCAGCTTCAACCAGGGTTTCGAAACCGGCTTTGACCAGTTCGACGGTACCGCCGCAGAGAACGGCCTGCTCACCGAACAGGTCGGTTTCGGTCTCGTCCTTGAACGTGGTTTCGATGATGCCGGTACGGCCGCCGCCAACGCCCGAAGCGTAGGACAGAGCGACGTTCTTGGCATTGCCGGAAGCGTCCTGGTAAACAGCGATCAGGTCAGGGATGCCGCCGCCTTTGACGAACTCGGTGCGAACGGTGTGGCCCGGAGCCTTCGGCGCGATCATGATCACGTCGAGATCAGCACGCGGTACGACCTGGTTGTAGTGGATGGCGAAGCCGTGGGAGAAGGCCAGGGTGGCGCCCTTCTTGATGTTCGGCTCGATCTCGTTCTTGTACAGCTGGCCCTGGAATTCGTCCGGGGTCAGGATCATTACCAGGTCGGCAGCGGCGACGGCGGAAGCCACGTCAGCGACTTTCAGGCCATGGGCTTCAGCCTTGGCAACGGTAGCGGAGCCTTTACGCAGACCGACGGTGACGTCGACGCCGGAGTCTTTCAGGTTGCACGCCTGAGCGTGGCCCTGGGAGCCGTAGCCGATGATGGCAACTTTCTTGCCCTGGATGATCGAGAGGTCACAGTCTTTGTCGTAATAAACTTTCATGTTCTTGGCTCTTGTGTATCGAAAAGGATGGGGTGCGGAGCACCGCGACAGAGAGACCTTAAGTGATTCGAACCATTGCGTAAAATGATATATTTGCAACACCACATGCCGATTTATGAAATATAAATGGACAGTCACTCTCTCAGGCTTTTTCTCTCCCTGGCTGACAACCTGCACTTCGGTCGAACCAGCCGCGAGCAGCATGTCAGCCCTTCTGCGCTCAGCCGTAGCATCAAGCAGCTAGAGGACGAAGTCGGCGCTGCGCTGTTCGTTCGCGACAACCGCTCAGTCCGCCTGACCCGCGAGGGCCAGCAGTTTCGCGAGTACGCGAGCGAGGTCATCAATGGCTGGCAGGCCATTCGCCAGACCTTCATGCAGGACCAGTTGAACCTGCATGGCGAGCTGTCGCTGTACTGCTCGGTCACCGCGAGCTACAGCTTCCTCTACGACATCCTCAGCAGCTTTCGTCAGGACTACCCGCGTATCGAAATGAAACTTCACACCGGCGACCCGGCAAAAGCAGTCGAGCGCGTGCAACAAGGGCTGGAAGACCTGGCCATCGGCGCCCTACCCGACAGCCTGCCGGCCGGGGTCAAGTTTCAGTCGATCACGCGCTCTGACTTGCGCTTTATCGGCCCCCAAGCGCCCCAACTGCTGAACGAGGAACAACTAAAGAATCCAACGGCAGATAATTGGAAAGACGTGCCGATGATTCTTTCGGAAGAGGGCCTGGCACGGACACGCACCGATCGCTGGCTGAAAAGCCACAACATCAAGCCGCGCATCTATGCCCAGGTCAGCGGCAACGAAGCGATCGTCAGTATGGTCAGCCTGGGTTTCGGTATCGGGGTGGTGCCGCAGATCGTACTGGATAACAGCCCACTGACCGCACGCATTCGCATCTACGACATCCAGCCACCGCTAACCGCTTATGACATTGGTTTGTTCGCGCTGGAAAAACGCCTCAAGGACCCGCTGATCGCAGCTTTCTGGAATCGCCAACGCTGAATTTCGGGCAATAAAAAGCCCCGCACCAGGCGGGGCTTTTTCACCATGACGATCAGATACTCAGTACCTTGTCGCCACGTGCGATACCGGTGACGCCACTGCGTACAGTTTCCAGGATCGATGCAGTACCGACAGCCTGAATAAAGCTATCCAGTTTGTCGCTGGTACCAGTCAACTGCACGGTGTAGACGCTGCTGGTCACATCCACGATCTGGCCGCGGAAGATGTCGGTAGTACGCTTGACCTCGGCACGCTGAGCGCCAGTGGCCTTGATCTTGACCAGCATCAGCTCGCGCTCGATGTGGGCGCTTTCCGACAGGTTGACCAGCTTGACCACCTCGACCAGTTTGTTGAGGTTCTTGGTGATCTGCTCGATCACCTCATCCTGCCCAACGGTGGTGAGGGTCAGGCGCGACAGCGTCGGATCCTCGGTTGGCGCAACGGTGAGGCTTTCGATGTTGTAGTTACGCTGGGAGAACAGACCAACCACGCGCGACAGGGCGCCCGGCTCGTTTTCCAGCAGCAGGGAAATGATGTGTCGCATCTTAGGTCCGCTCCGTCTTGCTCAGCCACATGTCACGCATCGCACCGTCTCTGATCTGCATCGGATAGACGTGCTCGCTGGAATCCACCGCGATGTCGAGGAACACCAGGCGGTTCTTCAAGGCAAAGGCTTCCTCCAGCTTGGGCTTGAGGTCCTTCAGCGAAGTGATGCGCATACCGACATGGCCATAAGCCTCGGCCAGTTTGACGAAGTCCGGCAGCGACTCCATGTAGGAGTGCGAATAACGGCTGTTGTACTGCATGTCCTGCCATTGGCGAACCATGCCGAGGGCACCGTTGTTCAGGTTGACGATCTTCACCGGCAGGTCGTACTGCAGGCAGGTCGACAGCTCCTGGATGTTCATCTGGATGCTGCCCTCACCGGTGACGCATGCCACATCGGCTTCCGGGAAGTTCAGCTTGATGCCCATTGCGGCCGGGAAACCGAAGCCCATGGTGCCCAGGCCACCGGAGTTGATCCAGCGATTGGGCTTGTTGAACCGGTAGTACTGCGCCGCGAACATCTGGTGCTGGCCCACATCGGAGGTGATGAAGGCATCGCCCTTGGTCACGTCGCACAGGGTTTCGATCACGGTCTGCGGCTTGATGATCGAACCGTCGCCCTCGTTGTATGGGAACAGACGACCATTGCCACGCCACTCGTCGATCTGTTTCCACCAGCTGGCAACGGTGTCCTTGTTCGGGGTTTCACCGATTTCCTTGAGGATGGCGACCATCTCGGTCAACACGCTGTCCACCGGGCCAACGATCGGGATATCAGCCTTGATGGTCTTGGAGATCGAGGCCGGGTCGATGTCGATATGAATGATCTTGGCGTTGGGGCAGAACTTGGCCGCGCCGTTGATCACACGGTCATCGAAGCGCGCACCGACGGCCAGAATCACGTCAGCATGGTGCATGGCCAGGTTGGCGGTGTAGCTGCCGTGCATGCCGAGCATGCCGATGAACTGGCGGTCGGTACCCGGATAGCCACCGAGGCCCATCAGTGTGTTGGTCACCGGCAGGTTGAGCATCTGCGCCAGCTCGGTCAGCGGCGCAGAGGCGCCACCCATGATCACGCCACCGCCGGAATACATGACCGGACGCTTGGCGGCCAGCAGCATCTCGGCCGCCTTGCGGATCTGGCCGGAGTGACCACGTACCGCCGGGCTGTAGGAGCGTAGCTTGACCTTCTTCGGATAGACGTATTCGAACTTCTGGGTCGGGTCGCCCATGTCTTTCGGAATGTCGACCACGACCGGACCGGGACGGCCGGATTCGGCGAGATAGAACGCCTTCTTCAGCACCTCAGGGATTTCCGACGGGTGCTTGATGATGAAGCTGTGCTTCACGATCGGGCGGGAAATACCGACCATGTCGGTTTCCTGGAAGGCATCGGTGCCGACCATGGCGCTCGGCACCTGGCCGGAGATCACCACCATCGGAATGGAATCCATGTAGGCAGTCGCGATACCGGTGATGGCATTGGTCGCGCCAGGGCCAGAGGTCACCAGCACCACACCGGCCTTGCCGGTGGCGCGGGCATAGCCGTCAGCCATATGGGTCGCAGCCTGTTCATGACGCACCAGGATGTGAGTCACTTCCGGTTCTTTGAACAGGGCATCGTAAATGTGCAGGAGAGCACCACCAGGGTACCCATAGATATGCTTAACGCCTTCGTCACGCAGGAAGCGGACGACCATTTCAGCGCCGGATAAAAGCTCCACGTTGTTCACCTCTTGAACGCCAGTATGCCACCCGCCAACGGGCAGCCCTAAGTAGGTTCTTACTGTCAGCGGACACGCACGACGGTGATCGTGGATTCGAAACATCAGCTTGACGAGTAACGGAGCAGCCCATGGTCTTGCGGGGCTGGCCCTCCCAGCGCGAGGTAACGCGTTGCGGGTGTCACGGTTCGGCGCGGGTAGCGCCTCTTTTCCCCGAGCTGAAGGACGCTTGCGGCGGACTCCACTACGGGGGAAGGCTGGATTGTTCGGGTTCGGCGAGGGCAAGTCAAGCGATGGCTAACCTATTATTCAACCTGCTGCTGTGACGCAGCGCAGGATGAAGATTGCCGGCTTTTGGTTATAGTAACCATCAGCACCGCCGCTCTCGATAAAGGAAACAGCATGCGCCACATGATTCTTACTGGCACCTTGATGCTCGCGTTGAGCACGTCCGCCATGGCCAGCCAGGTGTACAAGTGGGTAGATGACAAGGGCGTGACCCACTTCGGCGCACAACCTCCGCAGGGCCAACAGGCCACCACCATCAATACCTCAGCACCACCTCCCCGACCGGCACCCAGTGAGCCGGCACCCAGTTTTGACGAGCAGCTCGACCCCGAGCAGGCGGCCATCGACAAGAAGGTCAAGGAAGATGTGGCGAAACAGGAAGCCGAGCGCAAGCAGTACTGCGAGACAGCACGCACCAACCTTGCTCAGCTGGAAAACAACCCACGAGTCAGGATTGAAGACGGTGGCGAGCTGCGCCGTATTGGCGAGGATGAGCGCCAGGAGCGCATCGCGGAGCTGAAGAAGTCCATCACGGAAAGCTGCAAGTAATGGACTACGCGCAACCTCAGGGCGTGCGCGTGATCAGGCGATCGAACTCGCCGAGTAGTTCAAGCAGCCGGCGCGCAATGCCCGGCTGCTGCTGATAGACCATCTCGGCCATCGCCTGAATACCCGACACCGACGGCAAGGCAGCGCCGCTTTCCAGTAGCACTTTCATTCGCGGCAGAAAAATCCACTGCAGCCATTGCTCGAACGCCAGCGTATCGACACAGAACGGCTCCGGGCTGGCAAGGGCCTCGGCGCTGGGCGCCTCCTCCTGCCACCAACCCAGCACACGCAACTCACGCTCGATCAGCAGCAAGTGTTCGGCCAGTGCGCTCACGCGAGCATCCATCAGAGATTGACTCGTGCGCGTTCACGGGCCTGGGCAGCACCAGCGGGATCACCCTGCCCCTCGCGAGCGCGGGCAATCAGATCCCACAGGCTGGCCTGCAGCGCCGGACGACCACTGGCTTGAGTCAGACCACGACGTGCCAGTTGCTCGGCCTGCGCTGCATCGCCTTGAGCCATACGTACCTCGGCAAGGCGGTAGAGCACCTGCGGCTCACGTGGTGCGATGCGCTGGGCACGCTCCAGGCTGGAGGCGGCACCATTCAGATCGCCACCACCCTGCTGCTGTTGAGCAGTGGTCAGCAGCGCGAGAACCGGTCCATCCAGTTGCTCGTCGGCCGCCAGGCCACCGCTGCTGGGAATGCCACTGGGCACACTCGGTGCCGAGGAACCAAAACTGCCTTGGCTCGGCGCAGAAGGTTGACTGCTCACGGGAGGATCAAAGGTCAGGCCGCCACTGGAGGTGATCGGCTGTGAGTCTGTCTGCAGCGGCGTGGAGACCGCACCCTGCGGCACCATCACGACAACCCCGGAGTCTTCCTCGATACGCTGCGGCGTAGCTGCGGGGGCTGGGCTGGTCGACGGACCAGAACCACCCGACGATAGCGGAGAGCCGGCATCGATCACCGGAATCGAACCCTGCGGCACCGTACTGCAACCACTCAGAACCGCTGTTGCCAGCATCGTGGCAAGCCACTTCTTGTTCACATCCAATCCTCTTCAGGTAACACCGAGCCACTCGACTCGGCCGTTATTCCAACCAACCCTTGACCCAATCCATCACCGACTCGACGGGTGCCTGGATACCGCAAGCGGAGCCCGGGGCAGGTTCACTGCCGCGAATATAAGGCATCTGTACCGCATTCGGGCAGCCCGAAGCCGAGCCCAGACCCGTCTGACGATCCACCCAGGCCTGGGTGACGTTGTCCGGCATCGGCATATCCAGAGGCAGCGGATCGGCCTTGCGCATGAAGCCGGTCCAGACCTGCAGCGCACCGGTCGCACCAGTCAGCGGGGTTGGGCCATTGTCATCGCGCCCCAGCCACACCACCGACAGCAGATCCTGACTGAAGCCAGCGAACCAGCTGTCACGCGAGTCGTTACTGGTGCCGGTCTTGCCCGCCAGATTCAGCGAGCTGGGCAGTTGGCTGTACACCGAACGCCCCGTACCTTCACGCATGGTGCGCTGCATGGCGTTCTGCACCAGGTAAATGGCCCCCGGATCAAAACGTTGCTGGATCTTGAATGGATAGCGCCCGAGCGGCTCGCCGTCAGCGGTCAATACGCTGCGAATGCCGCGCAACGGCGTATTGAAACCACCATTGGCCAGGGTCTGGTACATGCCCGCCACTTCCATCGGCGTCAGCGCCCCAGCACCGAGCAGCATCGACGGATAGGCTGGCCACTTGCGCTCGACACCCAATCGTTCGAGAGTCTTGAGCACATTGGGCACGCCGATCTCCAGGCCGAGCTTGGCCGTAGACAGGTTGTAGGACTGCGCCAGCCCCTGATACAGGTAGATGGTGCCGTGAGCCTTGCGGTCGTAGTTCTGCGGCGTCCAGACCTGGCCGTCCTGCCCCTTGATGGAGAAGGGTTCATCCTCCAGCCAACTGGTCAGGGTGTACTGGCTGGGACGCTCCAGCGCCGACAGGTAGATCGCCGGCTTGATCAGCGAACCTATCGGCCGCACGGCGTCCAGCGCTCGGTTAAAGCCAGCAAACCGCGGCTGACGGCTGCCAATCAATGCCTGAATTTCCCCGGTCTCGGGGTTGGTCACGACCATACCGGCCTGCACTTCATCCACGCCTTTGCGCCCGGCCAGGCGCTTGAGCGTCTCGGCCAGCGCCTCTTCGGCCTTGAGCTGCAGAATCGGATCGAAACTGGTGAAGATGCGCAGGCCTTCTTCGGTCAGGTCCTGCTCACGATAGTCCTCACGCAACTGACGCTTGACCAGGTCGAGGAACGCCGGGAACGAGCTATCGGCCATGCTGCCGCGCGACGTGACGCCCAGCGGTTTCTCCTTGGCAGTAGCGGCCTCCTCGGGTGTGATCGAACCTTGCTCGGCGAGCAGGTCAATCACCAGATTACGCCGCGCCAGCGCACGCTCGGGATTGCGTCGCGGGTTGAAGTAGGTCGGCCCCTTGACCATGCCCACCAGCAACGCAACCTGCTCCAACTTCAACTCGGATACCGGCTGACTGAAGAAGTACTGACTGGCGAGACCGAAGCCATGCACGGCGCGCTGACCGTCCTGACCGAGGAACACCTCGTTCATATAGGCTTCGAGAATCTCGCGCTTGTCGTAATGCAGCTCCAGCAGCACCGCCATCATCGCTTCGGTGCCCTTACGCAGCAGGGTACGCTCGTTGGTCAGGTAGAAGTTCTTCACCAACTGCTGGGTCAGGGTGCTGCCGCCCTGCACCAGGCGACCGGAGGAGGCGTTGATCCAAAGTGCGCGGGCAATACCCTTGGGCGATACGCCGAAGTGTTCGAAATAGTCGCGATCCTCGACCGCCACCAATGCATCGATCAGATAGGCCGGCACCTGATCCAGCTTGATCAGAATGCGATCTTCCTGGTGCGCCGGGTAAAGCCCGCCAATCAGCATCGGTTCCAGCCGCGCCACCGCCAGATTGCTGCCATCGGCCTGGGTCAGCCCGGCCACATAATCGCCAGAGAAGCGCACCCGGACTTTCCGTGCGGGCTCGGCGCCCTCGTAGAACTGAAAGCCGCGACTGTTAAGTTCGATGTTGTTACCCGCCACCGATACCGCGCCAGGTCCATTGACCGTGCTTTCACGGCGATAGCCCAGGGCGTCGAGTTCGCGCAGGAAGTCATCCTTGGCCAATTTCTGGCCCACGAAGAGCTCCAGCGGTCTGGCATAGACCTTTGCGGGCACGGTCCAGCGCTTGCCGGAGAATTTTTCCTGCACCACGGCATCGAGGTAAACGGCAAAGCCAGCCAGGATCACCAGGCCAACCAGACCGAGCTTGAGGCCCCATGCAAGCCAGGGACGCATGCCGGACGAGCGGGATTTTTTGTTTGAGCGGGGGGAGCGTTTTCGAGTCATGGCGGGATTATACGCACTTTACATAGGGGCCAGCAGGCCGCCCGGATGGTTTGCAGAGCAGCTCACAGCGGCCATAATGCCCAGCTCGAACAGCGTCTAGAACAAGGATCGAACGTGAGCCAAGCCCTGATTGCCGCATTGCAGAACCCGGCCCTGTATCCGCACCCTGTGGATGGGTTTCAGGTCATTGAGACCCACATTTCTTGGGTTTTGCTCACTGGCCCCTACGCCTACAAGATCAAAAAACCGGTCAACTTCGGTTTTCTCGATTTCACCGAGCTCGATGCACGCCGGCATTTCTGCGAAGAAGAGCTGCGTCTCAACCAGCGTTTGACCAAGGATTTGTATCTGGACGTGTTGCCGATCGGCGGCAGTGAAGACGCACCCAGCCTCGACGGCGGCACGCCAGCCATCGAATATGCACTGAAAATGCGTCAGTTTCCGCAGGAGCAACTGCTCAGCGCCATCCAGGCCCGCGGCGAACTGAACGACGCCCATATCGACGCCCTGGCCGAGCAGATCGCCACTTTTCACCTGAACGCACCGAAGGTACCGCAGGATCATCCGCTGGGCACTGCCGAAGCGGTAATGGTTCCGGTGCAACAAAATTTCGAGCAGATTCGTCCGATGCTCAGCGAGCAGGCAGACCTGCAGCAACTCGACGCCCTCGAGGCCTGGGCTCAGTCCAGCTACGAACGCCTGCAACCACTGTTGAGCGAACGCAAGACGCAGGGTTTCATCCGCGAATGCCATGGTGATATTCACCTGGGCAACGCCGCCCAGATCGACGGTCACGTGGTGCTGTTCGACTGCATCGAGTTCAACGAACCCTTCCGTTTTACCGACGTCACCGCCGATATCGCCTTCCTCGCGATGGACCTCGAAGACCGCGGCCTCAAATGCCTGGCACGCCGCTTCATCAGCGGCTGGCTGGAGCGCACCGGCGACTATGCAGCCCTGCAACTGCTGAATTTCTACAAGGCCTACCGCGCCATGGTTCGCGGCAAAGTCGCGTTGTTCCGCCTGGGTCAGGAACAGGACTCGGTGCAGCGAGCGGTGATCCTGCGCCAGTACCGTGGCTACGCCGCTCTGGCGGAGAGCTACAGCGCCATTCCATCGCCCTTCCTAGCCATCACCCATGGCGTATCGGCTGTAGGTAAAAGCCATGTCGCCATGCGCCTGGTCGAAGCGCTGGGCACCATTCGCCTGCGCTCCGACATCGAGCGCAAGCGCCTGTTCGGCGAGCAAAGTGCCGAAGCCAAGGACCAGTTAAGCGCCGGCATCTACAGCAGCGACGCCAGCCAGGCGACTTACCAACGCCTGCACCAGTTGGCGCGCCAGGCACTACTGGCAGGCTTTCCTGTGGTGATCGACGCAACCTATCTCAAGTCAGCGCAACGCCAGGCTGCCAGCGAAGTCGCTGAAGAGACTGGTGTGCCGTTCCTGATTATCGACTGCCATGCGCCGCAAGCCGTCATCGCCAGTTGGCTAGAGCAGCGCCAGAACGAAGGCCAGGACCCGTCCGATGCCACGCTGGACGTTATCCAGGCCCAACAAACCAGCCGCGAACCGCTCGACGACGAAGAGCAGAGCCACAGCAAGCGCGTCGACACGCACGACAGTGCAAGCCTGGACAGCCTGGTCGAACGTATTCGCCAGCGCCTGCCAGGGATCTGAGTATCGTTGCGCCCTTGACCCATGGCTTCAGCCTGCCAGGCAAACCCTGGCAGGGCTTCTATACTGCCGGTGAGACCACTACCGGTATCTGCCATGAGCCAGCCACGCCAGCTTGATCATCCGCTCTACCACCTCCTGCATAACGACGACGTGAAGGGCTTCAATGCGCAGAAGCCCAAGGGTGTCGAAGTCGACCTGTCCGGCGGCGACTTTCGCGGGCTCGACCTGCGCAACATGGACACCGACGCGATCAACTTCACCGACGCCTATTTTCGCGGCGCCGACCTGCGCGGCCTGGATTTCCGTAACGCCAAGATCGAAGGCGCCAGCCTGGCCCACGCACAGATCTCGGGCGCCTACTTTCCCGTCGAACTGACCGCTGATGAAATTCTCATGTCGGTGAATTTCGGCACGCGCCTGCGTTATCGCACCAAGTAGCAGCGTGCGACCACGGCATGCGCCTCTCAGCCCCAGGCAATTGGCCGCTACACTTTTTGGCAGGCACGCCAACGTGAACCTTTCACCCGCACGCATGGAGGCCCGATGAACGACGAACTGCAACACCTGAAGAACCTGGGCAAGACCTCGGCACAGTGGCTACACGCTGTGGGTATTCACAGCGCTAACGACTTGCGCCGCTACGGCGCTGTCGGCGCCTATCGCGCGGTCAGGGCGCGTGGCTTCCGTGCCTCCAAGGTGCTGCTTTACGCCATCGAGGGCGCGCTGCTCGATGTGCATTGGAGTGAGCTACCTGCGGCGCACAAGGCCGAACTGAACGGCAAGCTGGACGAAGCCCAGAGCCACAACAAGAGCTAGCTCACAACACCAGTGCAAGGTGATTTACTCGAAGAGCCGCACAGCCTATTGTTTCAGGGACCTTCGTGTGGTCAGCCAGCCCAGCCAGTTCAAGGAATTACGGTTATGTATTTACTCGGGGAGCAACCGGCCTACGCCGATCAGTTGATCAACCGCCTACAGAGTATCCCCACTCAGCTGCTGGAAGGGCTGCAACCCGCGGGTGAGCCACTGCGCCTGGAACGTGTCGATGACCTGGCTCAGGTACTGCCAGGCAATCAGCTATTCATCATCGAGAATGGCTTGTTGCATGCGCTGGTCGACGAGCGCCCGTTGTTCTATCTGCAGGAAGGCGATCTGGTCGGCCTGCGTCAGGGCATCGATCTGCCCTCCTGCCGCTACAGCAGTGAAGAACCTATCAGCCTGATTCCCTATTCGCGCAGTGAAGTGTTCCAACACATCTATGCCAGCGAGCAGCGCCAGGAACAGTTCATTCAATACCTGATCGGCCATACTGCCCTGCTGTCCGACGCACTGGCACGCCTGAAACAACCGGAGATCCGTCCGGCGACTGGCTTCCAGCATTTCGCGGCCGGCGAAGAACTGATCCACCAAGGCGATGAAGCCGACCACGTGTTCATCATCATCGAGGGCCACGCCGAGGCCTACGTCGACGGCCAGAAGGTCGGTGACGTGCAGAAGGACGAAATCTTCGGTGCCATGGCAGTGTTCACGCGCGAGAGGCGTAGCGCCACGGTGGTCGCCAGCGAACCTTGCACGGTCATGGTGATCCCCAAGGAGCAGTTCCTCAGCCTGATGCAGAGCAACCCGCGCATCGCTCACAGCCTGATCGAGAGCATGGCCCGACGCATCGACCTGCTGAACAAGGAAGTGACTCAGCTGCGCCTGCCCGGCGAATCCTGAGCCTTCATTTGTTCTCGACCAACCCCGGCCATCGCCGGGGTTTTGCATTTCTGAGCCCGGCAAAAACTTTCTGAGAAAAATTCTCAAAAGGGCGTTGACTATGAAATGAGAATTGTTATTATTACCTCAACTGGTCGCGAGATCAGCCGATAAGCTAAAGAGACCATTCAGTCGGACTCTTCAGATTATCTCCTCATCAGGCTAATCACGGTTATTGACCCGGCTCTTGCCGGGTCTTTTTTTTGCCTGGACGAACGTTCGTCCTGCTGTCTCCAGCCGATACCCCTAGCCGGATTTAATCGTCGACCTGCGCCAACCAGTCCGGCAGGTTGAAATGCAGACTGATGCGCGTAATCAGCCCATTGCCGATTTCGAAGAACGCGCCCACCCGTACCTCGTAACGCTGCCCGCAGGCCTCCGGCAGCCCATCGTCGGTCGCCAGGTACTCGCCAATGACGCGGTACTCGCAGGCAGCATGCCGCCCCTGTGGTTCGGCCAGAATCACCAATGCATCGACCGTCTCGCGATAGCAATGCAGTTGCCGCTCGAGAAAAGCGGCGAAGGCGTCGCGCCCGTGCTCGGCGAACCCCTGATTGGGCTCCAAAATCAGCTCGTCACTGACCCGTGCCAGGCAGGCACGAATATCCCGATCATTGAGGGCGTTGAAATAACCTTGCAGCAGGTCGCGGACGTCAGTGGACATAGGGCAGACTCCAGAGCGGCAAAGCGCCAAGGATACCTTGCGGTCTGCCTGCGAAAGGCGGCTAGGGTCGCAGTTTGGCGCAGTGATCCTGCGCAGGCTGCGCGGCGGTGAACCAGACGTAGTCAGCCATGGACGCGTCCATCGCACGGCCGACCTCGGCCAGTATCAGCACCACATTGCCGGTCTGCGCATCGAGATCATCCAGGTGCAGCGGCACGCCGAGGTCCTTGCGCACGTGGAAGGCGCCAGCCAGCAGCAGGCTTGGCTGCGGTGCGGCCAACAGCGCCTCGGCCATGCGCCGGTCGCGCTGCTGCTGCACGGCGAGCATCGCCGGCAACTGGCTGTCCGGCAGCAAGTCGCAGTGCGATTCGCGGATATCCGCCAGCAAACGCGCCTGCACCTCGCCTGCGCTGGAGCGCTCGCCCTGCAAGGTCGGGCGCTGGCGGTAGATCTGCATGATCTCGGCACGGTCCAGATTGGCCGCGAGCAGGGGATAAGGTTGACGCAACTGATGCTGCACCAGCGGTCCGTACAGCGACCAATCCCATCCCGACTGCCAGGCCAGCGCGTCGAACGGATCTGCAGGCACCTGCCCTGTGCGTGCAGCGGCCTGGGCCTGATCAACCCTGCTCTGCTGATCGGGATTGAGCATCTCCATCAGCACACTGCCCTGCGGGCGTTGCCGGGATAGCTCACGCGACAGCCAGAGCTGCACGGCATGGTGATCGGGATTGTCATGCTGTTCACCAACCAACACCCGCTGGGCCGGCGCCAGGCGACTCAGCAGCTGCTCAGGACTGATGGTTTGCCCACTGGCAAGATCGACGATACGGCCCAGGTCGGCATGCTCGCGGCCCAGTGGGGCGAGGGGCGCCGGGGGCGGTAGCACATCTCGACTCTGGCAGGCGGCCAGCAGCATCAGACAACTCAGCAGAACCACTCGCATCGAACTCTCCAAGGCTCAGCGTGCGACGATCAGGGGATGGCCGCGCTCGGGGTGAGTCTGCACCAGCACCTCCAGGCCGAAAACGGCCTGCAGTGGCTCGGCCCGCAATACCTCGGCAGGCGTGCCCAGTGCATGCGCCCTGCCCTGCTCCAGCAACAACAGGCGATCACAGTAACGCGCAGCCAGATTGAGGTCGTGGAGGATCACCAGCACTGCCGCACCGGATTCAGCCAAACGACGAACCGCCTGCAGGCAGGTGTGCTGATGCAGGGGGTCGAGCATCGAGGTTGGCTCGTCGAGCAGCAGAATCTGCCCCTCGCCGCCCGGCCACAGCTGCGCCAGCACTCGCGCCAGGTGCACGCGCTGACGCTCACCACCGGACAGGGCCAGGTAGCTGCGCCCGGCCAAATGCGCGGCATCAGCTGCGTGCAGCGCCTCCTGGACGATCTGCGCATCGCGCACGCGCCCGCTGTCGTGAGGCAGACGGCCCATGGCGACCACCTCCTCGACGCGGAAGGCGAAGTTCAGGCTCGAACTCTGCGGTAGCACGGCCAGGCGCCGGGCGCGCTCCGGCCCCGACCAGTCATCGAGCGCGCGCTGCTCCAGCGTCACCTGCCCGGCACTGGCCGGCAACTCGCCGGTCAGCGCTGCCAGCAAGGTGCTCTTGCCCGCACCATTCGGCCCCAGCACACCCAGCACTTCGCCTGGACGCAGCTGCAGATCGATGCCACTGAGCACCACACAGGGCCCGCGGCGAACTTCCAGCTGTTCGACCTGCAGCATCAGCTTCGCCCCCGCACCAACAGATAAAGAAAGAACGGTGCGCCGATCAGCGCCGTGACGATGCCGATCGGCAACTCGGCAGGTGCCAACGCCAGGCGTGCAACCAGATCAGCCAGCAGCAGCAGGCTGGCACCGGCCAGTGCGGATGCCGGTAATAGCAAGCGATGATCGGGGCCGACCAACAGACGCATCAGGTGCGGAACCACCAGCCCGATAAAGCCGATCAGGCCGGCGGCGGCTACTGCTGCGCCGACACCTAGCGCCGTGCAGAACACCAGCTCGCGCTTGAGGCGCTCCACATCGAAACCGAGATGGCGCGCCTCCGACTCGCCCAGCAGCAGCGCGTTCAGCGCTCGTGCCCGCCGCGGCAACCATAGCGCCACGGCCAGCGTTGCCAGCAACAACGGCCAGAGCCGTGCGTAACTGGCGCCATTGAGACTGCCCAGGTTCCAGAACGTCAGGGTACGCAACGTCGCATCGTCAGCCAGATAGGTGAACAGGCCGATGGCCGCGCCAGCGAGTGCGGTCAAGGCAATGCCGGCTAGCAACATGGTCGCCACGTGGGTCTGCCCATCACGCCGGCCCAGGCGGTAGACCAGCGCCGTCACCAGCAAGCCACCGACGAAGGCACAGACCGACAGTAGATAAGGCGCGAAGGCTTCGGGCAAACCGCCGAACGCGGCGCCGCCAACGATGGCCACCGCAGCGCCGAGTGCGGCACCGCTGGAGACGCCGACCAGGCCAGGGTCCGCCAGAGGGTTGCGAAACAGCCCCTGCATCGCCACACCACAGAGCGCCAGCACCATGCCCACGGCGAGCCCGAGCAGCGTGCGCGGCATACGGATCTGCGCCAGGATCAATTCCGCCTGCTGCACCGACGCATCTGCTGCAAGCGGCACGCCCAGCAGACGCAGCGCGGCACGCAGAGTGTCGCCCAGCGGCAGGCTGACCGGGCCGAGCGCCAGCGAGAACCACAGCGCAAGCACGAGCAGTAGGCCCAGTGCGATGAACAATGGGCGCGTCGAAAGAGGTGAGGTCATGGCGCGCGTTTGGCTTCAGCTGTCAGAGAGTGGCTGGCAGGATAAAAGCCTGCGCCGAGCATCGCCAGCCCATCCGGCACACGCGGTCCAAGACCGCCGACCAGCAGGGTCGGGTCGAGCGCCAGCAAACGCCCCTCACGCGCCGCACGCGTACCGGCCAGGGCCGGGTTCTGCTGCAGCAGGGCCTGCCTCGCGGCATCGCCTTCAAGGGCGCGATCAGCGACCACCACGACCTGTGGGTCTAGCGCCAGCAGTGCTTCACTGGACAGCGCCTTGTAGCCATTGTGACTGGCCAGGTTGCGCCCACCGGCGCGACTGATCAGCCAGTCGGCCGCCGTATCGACGCCGCCCACCAACGGGCTGCCACCGGCGTGCCCGAGCAACAGCAACACACCGGGCGCTTCCTGGCTGCGCTGGGCCTGCTCGACCCACTGCTGCTGAGTCTGCAGACGCGCCTGGTAATCGGCGAAGGCGCGTTGCGCTGCCGCTTCATCCCCGAGCAACTGGCCCAGACGTTTCAGGTTGGCCTGCAGGCTGTCCAGCTCCGCGCGCGCCGTCAGACGTTCGATACGCACGCCGGCTGCAGCCAGTTGCTCGAGTACCGGCGGCGGGCCCATCTCCTCGCTACCCAGCAGCAGGTCCGGGCGCAGGGCGAGAATGCCCTCGGCAGCCAGTTGCCGTTGATAACCGACGCTGGGCAGCTTGGTCAGCGACGCCGGATGACGACTGGTGGTATCGACACCCACCAGTTTGCTCTCGCCGCCCAGCAACACCACCCACTCACTCAGGGCACCGCCGGAACTCACCCAGCGCTGCGGCAATGGCTCGGCAAACGCCATATTGGGAAACAGCAGGACAGCCGCCAGGCCGCCCAGAATATTCGCAAGACGCATGGTCTCGACTCCTCGAACGTGACATCGACCGGCCCCGCTGGGAGCCGGCACGGATCAGGCCAGCACCGGCAGTGACTCGGCCAGCTCGCGCCAATCATCACGCTCGGCCATACCGGGCTTGCGTGCGCCGAACAGCTGAATGACCAGCTCGCCCTCGGCATCGAAGGCTTCCAGGCTGGTGATCACGCCATCGACGCTAGGCTTGCGCACGCGCCACAGCTCGACCACACCACGGGTCTGCAGGTGCAGGTTGAAGTCGGGGTCAAGTACGTTGAACCAGCTGTCCATCCAGCGCAGGTTGTGCACCGGGCCAGTGTGGATCTGGATGCAGTGACGGTTACCGACGAACACCATGATCGGCACTTCACGGGCAGCGGCCTGCTCCATCAGCACTGTCAGCTCGGAGGTCGCCAGCGGCTGCGCCCATTGCTCACCCGCCAGGCGCAACGCCTGGGTGCGCGCGACTTCATGCTTTTTCAGCAGGGCGAAGAAATGGTGGGTGTCCTGCAGTGTCGACCAGCCCTCACGCAGCGCCTGGCTGTCGACCTCCGCATCGGCCTTGCGCGCTGGTGCGGCTGGCGGTGGCAGCAATTGCAGCTCGGCATTCTGCTCGCCGGCGAAACGCTCGACCAACGGCTGCCAGGCGCTTAACTCGCTGTGCTCGGTCAGGTAGACCTTGTGCACGGCGACGCCCTGTTGGTCGAACACCTGGATGCTGCGTTGGGTGCCCTTGGCGGTTTCCTCGGCGATGGCGAACACGCTAGCCCAACCACCGAGGAACAGGCGCAGGTCGATGTCGGCAGACACCACCAGGCCCATCTGCCCGGATGCGGCAACGCTCACTTCACGGTACAGCCCCTTGCGCTCATGGACGCAATGCTCGTTACGCGTCAGCACCATGACCCGACCGAGCTCGCCAAGCGCCGGCAGCAACGCGGCCCAATCCGGGCGCAGGCGCTGCGCGTCGATGCCCAAGCGGCTGGCGGTCAACTCGGCCTCGCTGACACCTAGCTGCGCCGCTGCTTCCCTGGCGCGCAGACGGGGCTGCTGATCACGCAGCGTTTGCCAGGCCTGGTAAAGACCGGCAGCCGGCGCTGCCAAGTTATTTGCGGTACTCATCGGGATTTCCTCTCTCACGGGCAGTTACCACCACCGTCGGCGACGCGAACGAGTACCGACACGGCAGTGCAATTTGAGAGAACGATAATCTACCTGAGAATTATTTGCACCAAATAAGTAATCTGGTTAACGTCTTGCGCCGTCGCCAACCAGGCAGTCGCAGAGCTGCCACGCATGCACCGGAGTACCACCATGCACGTTCGCCCGCCCTTCGCTCGCCGCTCCTGGCTCGCGCTGCTGTTGCTGTGCCCTTCGCTGGCTCTGGCTGAAACGCCAGCCGAGCTACCCGCTGTCGAGGTCACTGGAGTGGCGGCCAAGCAACCGCTGCCGACCACGACCCAGACCGACGCCCAGACGCTGGAACGCCGACAGATTCGCAGCTTCGATGACCTGTCGCGCCGTGCCGAGCCGGGACTGAACTACAACCGCAGCAACAACAGCATCAACATCCGTGGTCTGGACCGCGACCGTGTGCTCACCACCCTCGATGGTATTCGCATGCCCTGGCTGAACGACGCCGTGCGCGAGGTGAACGGCGGTCTGGACAGCATCGACTTCCAAAGCCTGTCGTCAATCGATGTGGTGCGCGGCGCCAACTCCAGCCAGGTTGGCTCAGGCGCCCTTGGCGGAGCGCTGCAATTGCGCACGCTGAACCCGGACGACCTGCTGGGCGACAAGGACGAGTTTGCCGGCATGATCAAGAACGACTACGACAGCGCCGACCGCAGCTGGGGGCTCAATGCCGCGCTGGCCGGCCGCTTCAACGACACCTCCTGGTTGCTCCAGGCTGGCGGGCGCAAGGGGCACGAGCTCGATAACCAGGGCAACCGTGATGTTCTGGGCAGCCAGCGCACCGAAGCCAACCCCAGTGACACCGATCAGCACAGCCTGCTGCTCAAGGTTCAGCAGAAGCTCGGCGGCGGGCACCGCGTCGGTGTGACCGCCGAACTGTTCGAGCGCACCGAGAACATGGATAGCCGCATCAACCAGGGCACCGCCAACTATCCACGGCACTATGAAACCCGCGAGAGCAACGAGCGCAAGCGCCTGTCCTTCGACCACCAGTACCGTGCCGAGAGCAGCGACAGCCTGCTGGATTGGGCCGACACCATCGTCTACTGGCAGAAGCTGCGTCGCGAAGACGAGGTGGACGCCACTCGCGCCGGAACCCTCGCCGGACCGTTCGGCCGTAACAACGAGATAGAGAAAACCCAGTACGGCATCAACGGCAGCCTGGGCAAGCAACTGGGGCAGCACAACCTGACCCTGGGTGCGGAGTGGAGCCGCATCGAGGCCGAGCAGTACAGCGGCGGCTACGATGCCTGCCCCAGCGTACTGGTACCGCCCTTCCCGCCGCGCCCGGACAGCACGCCCGCCGGCATCTACTTTTCCTGCATCAACCTGCACACCAATCAGGCCGAAATGCCGAAGACGCCGGGCAACCTGTACGGCCTCTACCTGAAAGACGACATCGCCCTCAGCGACACACTGACCCTGACGCCAGGCGTGCGCTATGACCGCTACGAGTACAAACCCAAGAGCGGCACCAGCGGTTACGTGCTGGCCGGCGACAGCGTGATGCTCACCGAAAACAAGGACTCCAACTGGGCCGGCAGCCTGCTGCTGACCTGGCAGGCGCACGAGCTGGCGACCCTCTACGCGCAATGGGCGCAGGGCTTCAAGGCGCCGGACGTCAACGAGCTGTACAGCACCTTCACCAACTCCGGCATGGGCTACGCGCGCGTCGGCAACCCCAACCTCAAGCCCGAGGAAAGCACCGGCTACGAAGTCGGCGCGCGCCTGGGCGACCAGCATCTGGGCGGCTCCGTCAGCCTGTTCGACAACCGTTACAAGAACTTCATCGACAGCATCACCGCCAACGAAGAGGACTATGGCTTCCAGGCCGGAGAATTCCCGACCTTCTTCGAGGTGATGGAGAACCGCGACAAGGTGCGCATCTACGGCGCCGAAGGCACCGCGCATTGGCAGTTCGCACCCTCCTGGCAAGCCTGGAGCTCGGTTGCCTGGGCCGTGGGCAAGGACCGCGAAACCAAACAACACCTGAACTCGGTCGCCCCGCTGACCGGCACCCTCGGCCTCAGCTACACCCAGCAGCACTATGGTGCGGACCTGATGCTGACCGCCGCCCGCCGTCGCGACAAGGTCGAGAACGACAGCGACTTCAAGGCCCCCGGCTATGGCGTGGTCGACCTCACCGGTTACTGGCAACCGGCAGCGCTGGATGGCGTCCGGCTGCAAGCCGGTCTGTTCAACCTGTTCGACAAGAAGTACTGGAACGCCCTCAATGTGCCCAGCATTGGCGGCCGCACCACACCTCAACCGGTCGACTACTACAGCGAGCCGGGTCGCACCTTCCGCGTGTCGGCCTCCTGGCAGTTCTGAGTTCCACTTGGCGCAAGGATGCGCCCTCCTCCTTCTTGCGGGATAATCCGCCCGCCTTGCGGCGCTATGCGCCACCTTCTTCCTGCCGGAGGAAGGTCATCCGAGGTCGTCGACCTTCACGCTAACGGGAAACCGCGATGATTCGCTTGTGCGCCCCACAGGAACTGGCCGAGGGTCAGAGCCGGGGCTTCGTGCTCGACCAGTTGAACCTGCTTGCAGTACGCAGGGACGGTCAGGTGCACGCCTATATCAACCGCTGCCCACATCGCGGCATTGCCCTGGAGTGGCGGCCAGACGACTTTCTCGATGACAGCGGCAGCCTGATCCGCTGCGCGACTCACGGTGCGCTGTTTCTGATCGAGAGCGGTGAATGCGTGGCTGGCCCGTGCGAGGGCCAGGCGCTGCAGAGGCTGGCGTGCAAGGAAGACGCGAACGGAATCTGGATTGCGCCGTAGGATGCGCTGTGCGCACGGCGTTCCCAAAGCAGTAGCCGGTGCGCACAGCACACTCTACGTCAGGACATCCAGCCGGCGCACCAGGGTGATCCCTTCAGGGCTGAGCTCGGCGCCGTAGGCCAGCACCTCCACACCCGCAGCCTTGGCATCACGCAATCCCGCCCCGTAAGTCGGATCGATTTCCTCCGCGGCGCGCACGGCGCGAATGCCGGAGAGATTCACGCAATACAGCTGCACCGTGCGCACACCGGCACGCGCCAGCGCGGCCAGCTCGCGCAGGTGCTTGGCACCGCGCTGCGTCACTGCATCGGGAAAGGCCGCCACATCGCTGCCATCGAAGCCCAGCGTCACGCTCTTGACCTCGACAAAGGCCGGCCCGTCCGGGTAATCCAGACGAAAATCGGCGCGGCTGTTTTCCACCCCGTAAGCCACCTCGCGCTTGAGCGCGGTAAAGCCAGCCAGTTCGCGGATTACGCCGGCACGCAGCGCTTCTTCCACCAGCGCGTTGGCCCGTGCGGTGTTGATGCAGGCCAGGCGCCCCTGCGGCGTTTCGCTGATTTCCCAACTGCCCGGCAACTTGCGCTTGGGATCGTTGCTGCGGCTGAACCATATCCGACCGCCTTCGCTCATGCAGTTGAGCATCGAGCCGGTGTTGGCGCAGTGGATGGTCATCTGCTCGCCGCTGGCCGTCTCGATATCGGCGAGAAAGCGCTTGTAGCGGCGCAACAGCCGCCCTTCCTCCAGCGGCGGATCAAAGCGCATCGGGCTTCCAGCTCTTCAGGCCGCGCGCGATACGCTCGACCGCCTGCTGCAGGCGCTCGACGTTCTGCGTATAGGCGAAGCGCACATGGTGCCCAGCCTGGTAACGGCCGAAATCCAGACCCGGGGTGAAGGCCACATGCTCGGTTTCGATGAAGTGCCGGCAGAAAGCGAAGGCGTCGCCGCCAAAGGCGCTGATGTCGGCATATAGATAGAAGGCGCCTTCAGGCGTGGCGGCGATACCGAAGCCCAGCTCACGCAGGGCCGGCAGCAAATAGTCGCGGCGACGCTGGAATTCATGACGCCGCTCTTCGAAGATCGCCAGCGTGGCCGGTTCAAAGCAGGCCAGCGCGGCATGCTGGGCCATGCTCGGCGCACTGATATAGAGATTCTGCGCCAGCTTCTCCAACTCAGGCACCGCCGCCTCAGGCGCCACCAACCAACCCAGGCGCCAGCCGGTCATACCGAAATATTTGGAGAAACTATTGAGGACGAAGGCATCGTCGTCCACTTCCAGCACGCTCGGTGCATCGCAACCGTAGGTCAGGCCGTGGTAGATCTCGTCCACCACCAGATGACCGCCACGCTGTTTGAGGCAGGTCGACAGGGCCGCCAGCTCATCCTTGTGCAGCAAGGTGCCGGTCGGGTTGGCCGGCGACGCGACCAGGGCGCCGACGCTGCCAGAGTCCCAGTGCCGTTCCACCAATTGCGGGGTGAGCTGGTAACGCACGTCCGGGCCGACAGGCACCAGTTGCGCGGCGCCTTCGACCAGGCGCAGAAAATGGCGATTGCACGGGTAGCCCGGGTCGGCCAGCAACCAGTGCTTGCCCGGGTCGACCAACAGGCTGGCGGCCAGCAGTAGTGCACCGGAGCCGCCCGGTGTCACCAGAATGCGCTGCGGGTCGATGCTCAGCCGGTAACGCTCGGCGTAGAAGCCGGCGATGGCTTCGCGCAGCTGCGGCAGGCCGCGGGCCGCAGTGTAGCGCGTGTGCCCGGCGGCCAACGCGGCCTGGCCGGCACGGATGATCGGCTCGGCCGTGGTGAAGTCCGGCTCGCCGATTTCCAGGTGAATCACATCATGGCCGGCGGCCTGCAACTCGTTGGCACGCGCCAGCAAGGCCATCACATGGAAGGGTTCGATGGCGCGACTGCGCGCACTGTAGAGCTGAGCCATGGGTCTGTCTTCAGGGTTGCGAGGCGCGGATTCTAGCAGGGCAGCTCAAGGCCACGGCAAGGGCGCCAAAGCGCCGCTACGCTTGTAGAGCAGTCCCTTGCGGATTTCGCTCACACCCCGGACAAGGCAGAGACAACCGGGAGTAGCGCGCCCCGATTTGATCTGGTAAGTTCGCCGGCTTGCAGTCGCAGGGCCGGACAAACGCCTGGCAATGGAATAACCTGCGCGATGGATTTGAAAGAGTGAGAGGCGTCATCCATGCCCACAAAAGAAAAAGCCAAAAGCACCAGCCAGCTGATTCGTGGTTTCGAGCCTTATCCAGAGAAGAAGGGCGAGGAATACATGAGCGAGCCGATGCGCGCTCACTTCACCGGCATCCTCAATAAGTGGAAGCTGGAGCTGATGCAGGAAGTCGACCGTACCGTGCACCACATGCAGGACGAAGCGGCCAACTTCCCGGATCCGGCCGACCGCGCCAGCCAGGAAGAAGAATTCAGCCTGGAACTGCGTGCCCGCGACCGCGAGCGCAAGCTGATCAAGAAGATCGACGAAACCCTGCAGCTGATCGAAGACAACGATTACGGCTGGTGCGACTCCTGCGGTGTAGAGATCGGCATTCGCCGCCTCGAAGCCCGCCCGACCGCCACGCTTTGCATCGACTGCAAGACGCTGGCGGAAATCAAGGAAAAGCAGGTCGGTTCCTGATCTGACGACGGGGCGCTTAGGCGCCCCGCTCTGTTTCTGGCCCTAGCTCCATGAACACTGCCTATATCGGGCGCTTCGCCCCCACGCCCAGCGGCTATCTGCACTTCGGCTCGCTGGTCGCCGCTCTCGCCTCTTACCTCGATGCTCGCGCCGTTGGCGGTCGCTGGCTGCTGCGCATGGAGGACCTCGACCCGCCACGGGAAGTGCCTGGCGCTCAGGATGCGATTCTGCGCACGCTGGAAACCTACGGTTTCGAGTGGGACGGCGAGTTGGTGCGCCAGAGCGAGCGCCACGCCGAATACACAGCGGTGATCGCCCGGCTATTCAGCCAGGGCCTGGCCTACGCCTGCATCTGCTCGCGCAAGCAGCTCGAAGGCCACGCCGGCATTTATCCGGGGTTCTGCCGTAACGCCTGCCACCCCGACCACGACGCGGCCATCCGCCTGCGCGTGCCAGAGCTGGACTATCACTTCACCGACCGGGTGCAGGGCGAATTTCGCCAGCAGTTGGGCCGTGAAGTCGGCGACTTCGTGATTCGCCGGCGTGACGGCTTGTTCGCCTATCAGCTCGCCGTGGTGCTGGACGATGCCTGGCAAGGTGTTACCGACGTGGTGCGCGGCGCCGACCTGCTCGACTCCACCCCGCGCCAACTCTATCTGCAGGAACTGCTGGGGCTGTCGCAACCGCGTTACCTGCACGTGCCGCTGATCATTCAGCCGGACGGTCACAAGTTGGGCAAGAGCTACCGCTCGCCACCACTACCCGCCGATCAGGCCGGGCCTCTGCTACTACGCGCCCTGCGCGCGCTGGGGCAACAACCACCCGCCGAATTGCAAGGCGCGGCATCTGCCGAGCTGCTGGCCTGGGGCATCGCCAACTGGGACGCCACACGCATTCCGCACAGCCGCACCCTGGCCGAAACGCAATTAAGGTAGGGTGCGCCGCGCGCACCGTTGACCACCAAGCAAACCTTGTACGGTCCCGGTGCGCACTGCGCCCCCTACGGTAAGCCTCAAGTTTGTGGCTTGCGATGCGCAGCTTCCTTTACCATCGCGGCATCTTTCGACGAGATGTCACATGTATATCTACCGACTGGTTCTGATCCTGGTAGTGGGGATCTACCTGTTCTCACCGGCCATCATGGACTGGTGGATCGACCCCAATGGTGCCTGGTATCGGCCTTATCTGCTGTGGCTGATCCTGATCGTCGTTACCTTCATCCTTCAGAGCCAACGCGATGCTGACGAGCTTTAGCCTGAGCGAACTGATCCTGATCAGCGCCGGCTATCTGCTGGTGCTGTTCGGCGTCGCCTGGGTCAGTGAACACGGTCTTATCCCCCGCTGGATCATCCGCCATCCACTGACCTACACCTTGTCACTGGGCGTCTACGCCAGCGCCTGGGCCTTCTATGGCACGGTGGGTCTGGCCTACCAGTACGGTTACGGCTTCCTGGCCAGTTACCTCGGCGTATCCGGGGCCTTCCTCCTCGCGCCGGTGCTGCTCTACCCAATCCTGCGTATCACCCGCACCTACCAGCTGTCATCGCTGGCCGACCTGTTCGCCTTTCGCTTTCGCAGCACCTGGGCCGGCGCACTGACCACTCTGTTCATGCTGATCGGTGTGCTGCCGCTGTTGGCCCTGCAGATCCAGGCGGTGGCCGACTCCATCGGCATCCTCAGCCGCGAACCATTGCAGGAAAAGGTCGCGCTGAGCTACTGCGGTCTGATCATCCTGTTCACCATCCTGTTCGGCGCGCGCCATATCGCCACCCGCGAGAAGCACGAGGGCCTGGTGTTCGCCATCGCCTTCGAGTCGCTGGTCAAGCTGGTGGCGCTGGGCGTCATCGGCTGGTACGCGCTGTATCAGGTATTCGGCGGCCCACGTGAGCTGGAGCTGTGGCTGGTGCAGAACCAGGCCGCGCTGTCGACCCTGCACACACCGCTGCAGGAAGGCCCGTGGCGCACCCTGCTGCTGGTGTTCTTCGCTTCGGCCATCGTCATGCCGCACATGTACCACATGACCTTCACCGAGAACCTCAACCCACGCGCCATGGTCAGCGCCAGTTGGGGCCTGCCGCTGTTCCTATTGCTGATGAGCCTGGCGGTACCGCTGATTCTCTGGGCTGGCCTGAAACTTGGCGCGACTACCAACCCCGAGTACTTCACCCTGGGCCTGGGGATCGCGGTCAACAGTGAAACCCTGGCGTTATTGGCTTATGTCGGTGGGCTGTCGGCCTCCAGCGGCCTGATCATCGTCTCGACCCTGGCGCTGTCCGGCATGGCGCTGAATCACCTGGTGCTGCCGCTGTACCAGCCCCCAGCCGAAGGCAACATCTACCGCTGGCTGAAGTGGACGCGCCGCGCCCTGATCGCCTTCATCATCATGGCCGGCTACGGCTTCTACCTGCTGCTCGGCGCGCAGCAGGACCTGGCCAACCTGGGTATCGTCGCCTTCGTCGCCACCCTGCAGTTCCTGCCCGGCGTGCTATCGGTACTGTATTGGCAGACGGCCAATCGCCGCGGCTTCCTCGCCGGCCTGCTGGCCGGCATCAGCGTTTGGGCGCTGACCATGCTGTTGCCGCTGCTGGGCAATCTGGAAGGCTTCTACCTGCCGCTGTTCAACGTCATCTATGTGCTCGACGATGCCAGCTGGCACCTGGCGGCCATCGCTTCGCTCGCCGCCAACGTGCTGGTGTTCACCCTGGTATCACTGTTCACCGAAGCCAGCCCCGAGGAGAAGAGCGCCGCCGAAGCCTGCGCGGTGGACAACGTGCGCCGCCCGCAACGGCGCGAACTGGTCGCCGATTCGCCGCAGGACTTCGCCGCGCAACTCGCCAAGCCGCTTGGCGCCAAGACCGCACAGCGCGAGGTGGAACAGGCCCTGCGCGACCTGCACCTGCCCTTCGACGAAAGCCGTCCCTATGCCCTGCGCCGCCTGCGCGACCGCATCGAGGCCAACCTCTCCGGCCTGATGGGCCCGAGCGTGGCGCAGGACATCGTGGAAACCTTCCTGCCCTACAAGTCCGGCACCGAGGGCTACGTCACCGAGGACATCCACTTTATCGAAAGCCGCCTGGAGGACTACCAGTCGCGCCTCACCGGCCTGGCCGCCGAGCTCGATGCGCTGCGCCGCTACCACCGCCAGACCCTGCAGGAATTGCCGATGGGGGTGTGCTCGCTGGCCAAGGACCAGGAGATCCTGATGTGGAATCGGGCCATGGAAGAGCTCACCGACATCCCCGCGCAGCGCATCGTCGGCTCGCGCCTGAGCACCCTGAGCGAACCCTGGCAGAGCCTGCTGCAAGACTTCATCGAACGCCCCGACCAGCACCTGCATAAACAGCACCTGGCGCTCGATGGCCAGATCCGCTGGCTCAACCTGCACAAGGCGGCCATCAACGAGCCACTGGCACCCGGTAACAGCGGCCTGGTGCTGCTGGTCGAGGACCAGACCGAAACCCAGATGCTCGAAGACAAACTGGTGCACTCCGAGCGCCTGGCCAGCATCGGCCGTCTCGCTGCGGGCGTCGCCCACGAGATCGGCAACCCCATCACCGGCATCGCCTGCCTGGCGCAGAACCTGCGCGAAGAGCGTGAAAACGATTCCGAGCTGACCGAAATCAGCGGGCAGATTCTCGAACAGACCAAGCGCGTGTCACGCATCGTCCAGTCGCTGATGAGCTTCGCCCACTCCGGCAGCCACCAGCGCAGCGACGAGCCGGTGTGCCTGGCCGATGTGGCGCAGGACGCCATCGGCCTGCTGTCGCTGAACAAGCGCAACTTCGATATCCAGTTCTACAACCTGTGCGATCCGCAGCACTGGGCCTGCGGCGACCCGCAGCGCTTGGCCCAGGTGCTGATCAACCTGCTGTCCAACGCCCGCGATGCCTCGCCACCGGGCGGCGCCATCCGCGTGCGCAGCGAAGCCAGCGAGCACACCGTTGATCTGATCGTCGAGGACGAGGGCAGCGGCATTCCCAAGGCGATCATCGACCGCCTGTTCGAGCCATTCTTCACCACCAAGGACCCTGGCGAAGGGACGGGCCTGGGCCTCGCGCTGGTCTATTCGATCGTGGAAGAGCATTATGGACAGATAACAATCGACAGCCCGGCTGACCCCGAGCGCCAATTGGGCACTCGAATTCGGGTCACCCTACCGAGGCATGTCGAGGCGACGTCCGTAGCGATGTAAACAGCGAGAGAGGCTGCCCATGGCACCTCCGTGACCGTCGAGAGACCGAATTGATGCCACATATTCTTATCGTCGAAGACGAAACCATTATCCGCTCTGCCTTGCGCCGCCTGCTCGAACGCAATCAGTACCAGGTCAGCGAAGCTGGCTCGGTACAGGAAGCCCAGGAGCGCTACAGCATTCCCACCTTCGATCTGATCGTCAGCGACCTGCGCCTGCCTGGCGCACCGGGCACCGAACTGATCAAGCTGGCCGAAGGCACGCCGGTGCTGATCATGACCAGCTACGCCAGCCTGCGCTCGGCGGTGGACTCGATGAAGATGGGCGCAGTCGATTACATCGCCAAGCCCTTCGACCACGACGAGATGCTGCAGGCAGTCGCTCGCATCCTGCGCGACCGCCAGGAAGCCAAGAGCGCACCCGCGCCAGCCACCGGTAGCAGCGCACGCAGTGGCAATGCCGAGAAGGTGGTGGATAACGCCAATGGCGAGATCGGCATCATCGGCTCCTGCGCCGCCATGCAGGAGCTCTACAGCAAGATTCGCAAGGTCGCCCCCACCGACTCCAATGTGCTGGTGCAGGGTGAGTCCGGCACCGGCAAGGAGCTGGTTGCACGCGCCCTGCACAACCTGTCCAAGCGCGCCAAGGCACCGCTGATTTCGGTGAACTGCGCCGCCATTCCGGAAACCCTGATCGAGTCCGAGCTGTTTGGCCACGAAAAAGGCGCTTTCACCGGCGCCAGCGCCGGGCGCGCGGGCCTGGTGGAAGCTGCCGACGGTGGCACGCTGTTCCTCGACGAGATTGGCGAACTGCCGCTGGAAGCCCAGGCGCGCCTGCTGCGCGTGCTGCAGGAAGGCGAGATTCGCCGGGTCGGCTCGGTGCAGTCACAGAAAGTGGACGTGCGCCTGATCGCCGCCACTCACCGCGACCTGAAGACCCTGGCCAAGACCGGCCAATTCCGTGAAGACCTCTATTACCGCCTGCACGTCATCGCCCTCAAGCTGCCAGCGCTGCGTGAGCGCGGTAGCGACGTGATCGAGATCGCCCAGGCCTTCCTGGTGCGCCAGTACACCCGCATGGGCCGCGAGCCGTTGCGTTTCGCTCATGATGCCGAGCAAGCGATCCGCCACTACCCATGGCCGGGTAACGTGCGCGAACTGGAAAACGCCATCGAGCGCGCAGTGATTCTCTGTGAGGGTGCGGAAATTTCCGCCGACCTGCTGGGCATCGATATCGAGCTGGACGATCTGGATGACGAGGACTTCGGCCTGCCAGCAGTGGCCGGGCAAAGCAATGGCAACAGCCACGAGCCGACCGAGGACCTGTCACTGGAAGATTACTTCCAGCACTTCGTCCTCGAGCACCAGGATCACATGACCGAGACCGAGCTGGCGCGCAAGCTGGGCATCAGTCGCAAATGCCTGTGGGAACGCCGCCAGCGCCTGGGCATTCCGCGACGCAAATCCGGTGTGACCAGCGGCCCTTGACGGCACGGCGACGGTGACAACTTGCCCGCACAGGGGTTCCACAGGTTGTTACCGTTTCAATATCTCGTAACAAAGGCCGGGTCTATCGGTAACGAAAACCCGGCCTTTTTATCCCCCACCGAACACCCACAAATGCCTCAAGCCCTTGATTTACAAGGAATCACAAAAACTGGCACGGCATCTGCTTTATCTCTGGCACAACAACAATAACAAGCAATGCCCTACACAATAAGAACAAGACGTAACGACTCCAGAACAACAAAAACAACAAGGTACGGAGGCGCAGCTAACTGATTCTTTTGGAGAGGAGTTGCCGCGAGGGGTTCGCCCCAGCGACCAGGCTGAGAACAATAAAACTGCTTCAAGGCAGCGCTAGAACTGGTTGATTAAGGCAGCATCAGCGTCCAAAGAAATCCGTTTGCTATTGGCTCCCCTCTCTGGGGAGCACCCGGTAAGCCACGGCAAGCCGGGAAGGGCCAAACAACAAAAACAACAGGCCCTCAATAACAATAAAAACAGAGCACGCACCAACTTGGGGGGGAGCTTCGGCTCCCCCAGTAGCTTCCGGTCCTCAGATCCCCGCCTGCCGCCCTTCTACACACCTTCTCCCTACACGATGCTAGAATCCGCAGCAATCATGCGGTCATCGTTTCGCATGCAGTTGAAAAACCTTGCCAAAGCAAACTGCGTTTAACGCCGTGATGCCCACGCAATTCGATTTTCAAGCGCATGCGCAGCAGGCCGACCACTACTCCAAACAGTGCATCCCATGCTGAAAAAGCTGTTCAAATCTTTCCACTCACCTCTGCGCCGTGCCCCACGCCCACGCAGCACTCCCGAAGTGCTGAGCAGCAGCCAACATCCGCTCAAGCGCAACGAGATCAGCCGTCACGCCATCAGCGTGGTCGAGCGCCTGCAGAAGGCCGGCTACCAGGCCTATCTGGTCGGTGGTTGCGTTCGCGACCTGCTGCTGGATATCGACCCCAAGGATTTCGACGTCGCCACCAGTGCCACGCCTGAGCAGGTACGTGCCGAATTCCGTAACGCCCGGGTGATCGGCCGCCGCTTCAAGCTGGTTCACGTGCATTTCGGCCGCGAGATCATCGAAGTCGCTACCTTCCGCGCCAACCACCCACAAGGCGAGGAAGAGGAAAACAGCAACCAGGCGGCACGCAACGAAAGCGGCCGCATCCTGCGCGACAACGTCTACGGCACCCTGGAAGACGATGCACAGCGCCGCGACTTCACCATCAATGCGCTGTACTACGATCCAACCCAGGAACACATCCTCGACTACGCCCGCGGCATGCACGATGTGCGCAACCATCAGGTACGCCTGATCGGCGACCCGGAGCAGCGTTACCTGGAAGACCCGGTGCGCATGCTGCGTGCGGTGCGTTTCGCCGCCAAGCTGGATTTCGATATCGAGAAGCACAGCGCCGCGCCGATTCGCCGTCTGGCGCCGATGCTGCGCGACATTCCCTCGGCGCGCCTGTTCGACGAAGTGCTCAAGCTGTTCCTCGCCGGTTACGCCGAATACACCTTCGACCTGCTGCTCGAGCACGACCTGTTCGCCCAACTGTTCCCGGCCAGCGGCGCAGCGCTCAAGCAGAACCCGCAGTACACCGAGAAGCTGATTCGCCAGGCGCTGATCAACACCGACGACCGCATCCACGATGGTAAGTCGGTCACCCCGGCCTTCCTCTTCGCCGCACTGTTGTGGCCTGCCCTCCCGGCCCGTGTACTGCAGTTGCAAAGCAAAGGCATGCCGCCGATTCCGGCGATGCAGGAAGCCGCCCACGAGCTGATCGCCGAGCAATGCCAGCGCATTGCCGTGCCCAAGCGCTTCACCATCCCGATTCGCGAGATCTGGGATATGCAGGAGCGCCTGCCACGACGCAGCGGCAAGCGTGCCGATCTGTTGCTGGAGAACCCTCGCTTCCGCGCCGGTTATGACTTCCTCCTGCTGCGCGAACTGGCCGGGGAAGACACCGGAGGCCTGGGCGAATGGTGGACGGACTATCAAGACGCCAACGACAGTGAGCGCCGGCAGATGATTCGCGACCTCGCTGGCAAAAGCGAAAGCACCGGCGCCGCGCCACGCAAACGTCGCCGCAGCAACAACAATCGGCGTAAGCGCAGCGACGAAAGCGGCGGCGAATGATGGAGCGGGTCTACATCGGCCTTGGCAGCAACCTGGCCGAGCCGCTGCAACAGCTACGCGCGGCCTTGCATGCTATCGCCCAGTTGCCGCACAGCCGCTTGCAGGCGCACTCGTCGTTCTACATCAGCGATCCACTGGGCCCGGCGGATCAACCGCGTTACGTCAACGCCGTGGCAGCGCTGGATACCGCGCTGGAACCCTGGCAATTGCTCGACGCGCTGCAACGCATCGAGCAGGAGCAGGGTCGCGTGCGCAAGGCCGAACGCTGGGGACCGCGCACACTGGACCTGGATATCCTGCTGTTCGGTAAGCGCCTGATCGACGACGAGCGCCTGACCGTGCCGCACTACCACATGCACGCGCGGCCCTTCGTGCTCTACCCGCTGGCCGAGCTGGCCGCAGAGCTGCAGTTGCCGGACGGCCGCAGCCTAAACGCATTGCTCGAAGCCTGCCCCTTCACCGGCCTGGAGCGCCTGCCGGAGTGACACCCGAGCAAGCGCCAGCCACCTTCAGGTTGTTCTGCGCCTGCTACCCGCCGCAAGCCCGCGCCAGCTCTAGCTCGGCCGTTCGCCACGGGCATTGGCGGTAACGCCAGTAACAGAGCGGTAACACCTGCAATTGACTTCACGCCCCCCCATCAGGACTATAGGCGTCCCGTCGCCCAGCGCCGGGCGCACCTTTGATGCCAATCCAGGCCGGATTGCAGCCAGATAGAAGCGGTATACCGAGCCTGAGCGAGGACCTTTGAAATGCCTGACGTTACCCTGACCACCCTGCAGAGCCTCAAGCAGAACGGTGAAAAGATCGCCATGCTGACCTGCTATGACGCCACCTACGCCCATGCGGCCTGCCAGGCGGGTGTCGACGTATTGCTGGTCGGCGATTCCCTGGGCATGGTCCTGCAGGGCCACGACAGCACCCTGCCGGTCAGCGTCGAGGAAATGGCCTACCACACCGCCTGCGTCAAACGCGGCAACCAGGGCGCACTGATCGTCACCGATCTGCCATTCATGGCCTATGCCACCACCGAGCAGGCTCTGCACAACAGCGCCAAGCTGATGCAGGCCGGCGCGCACATGGTCAAACTGGAAGGCGCTGGCTGGCTGGCCGAGCCGATCCGTCTGCTGGCCGAGCGCGGCGTACCGGTGTGCGCGCATCTGGGCCTGACCCCACAAGCGGTGAACATTCTCGGCGGCTACAAGGTTCAGGGCCGCCAGGAAGCGCAGGCGCGGCAGATGCGTGCCGACGCCATGGCACTGGAGCAGGCCGGGGCGGCCATGCTGCTGCTCGAATGCGTACCGAGCGACCTGGCCGCGGAAATCACCCAGGCGGTGAAGATTCCGGTGATCGGCATCGGAGCAGGCAGCGCCACCGATGGCCAGGTGCTGGTCAAGCACGACATGCTCGGGCTGTCGCTGTCCGGTCGTTCGCCGAAGTTCGTGCGTAACTTCATGGAGGGCCAGAGCAGCATTCAGGGCGCCTTCAGCGCTTACGTACAGGCCGTCAAAGACGGCAGCTTCCCGGCCGCCGAACATGGCTTTTCCGCATGACCACGGTGAAGACACTGCGCGAGCTGCGCGCAGCCATCGCTCAGGCACGGGCCGAGGGCAAGCAAATCGGTTTCGTGCCGACCATGGGCAATCTGCACGCGGGCCACGTTTCGCTGGTACAGATCGCAGCCCAACGCGCCGATTTCGTGGTTGCCAGCATCTTCGTCAACCCACTGCAGTTCGGCGCCGGTGAAGATCTGGACACCTATCCGCGCACCCTCGCCGCCGACCAGGAGAAACTGCTGGCGGCCGGCTGCCACCTGCTGTTTCACCCCGATGTCGCGGAAATCTACCCGCACGGCATGGGTGACCAGGCTCGCGTCATAGTTCCCGGTGTTTCCGAAGGCCTCTGCGGCGCCAGTCGTCCGGGGCATTTCGAGGGCGTCGCGACGGTGGTGACCAAGCTGTTCAACATGGTCCAGCCTGATCTGGCCGTGTTCGGCGAGAAGGACTATCAGCAACTGGCAGTGATCCGCGCACTGGTGCAGGACCTGAACATGCCGATCCAAATCATCGGTGCGCCAACTCAACGCGCCGAGGACGGCCTTGCGCTGTCCTCGCGCAACGGCTACCTCAGCGAGGAGCAACGTGCCGCCGCCCCAGCGCTGTATCGAGGCCTGCAAGCGATCGCCGAAGAGCTGCAGCGTGGCGCTCGCGATTACGCACGGCTTATCGACAGTACCCAGGCGCAGCAACGTGCTGCCGGCTTCATCCCCGATTACCTGGAGATCCGTAACGCGGTGAACCTGCGCCCGGCCCAGCTCGACGATCATCACCTGGTGGTGCTGACTGCTGCACAGCTGGGTAGCACCCGCCTGATTGATAATCTGGTGGTTGAACTGCCACGCCAGTAGCTGCCTGCAAAGGCAGCCGGTTACACTCTCAAAGGCCCGGATCGATCCGGGCCTTTTGCTTTTGTGGACCAGGAGCTCCGATGGCCTATTACCAGCAGCCTCAAGACGTCACCACCCTGCCCGCCTGGCAGGCCCTGCAGCAGCATCGCGCCAAGATGGCCGGTTTCAGCATGCGCGAAGCCTTCGCTGCAGACGCACGGCGCTACCAGCGCTTTTCCCTCGACAGCTGCGGGCTACTGCTGGATTACTCGAAGAACCTGATCGATGAGCACGGCCTCGATCTGCTGATTCAACTGGCCGAGCAGGCCGGTCTGCAGGAGTCCATCGCCAGCCTGTACCACGGCGAACAGGTCAACGCTTCGGAAGGCCGTGCCGCGCTGCATACCGCCCTGCGCAGCCCGATTGGCCGCCGCCTGCTGGTCGACGGCCATGACATCATTCCCGAGGTTCACCGCGTCCTGAACCAGGTCACCGAGCTGGTCAGTCGCATTCACAGTGGCCTGTGGCGCGGCTACAGCGAAAAACCGATCAAGGAAGTGGTCAACATCGGCATTGGCGGCTCGTTTCTCGGCCCACAGCTGGTGTCAGAGGCGCTGCGCCCGTTCACTCAACGCGGTGTGCGCTGCCACTATCTGGCCAATATCGACGGCAGCGAATTCCGCGAGCTGACCGCCCGCCTTAATCCTGAAACCACGCTGTTCATCGTCTCCAGCAAGTCCTTCGGCACCCTGGAAACCCTGAAGAACACCTTGGCCGCGCGCGACTGGTACCTGGCCATGGGCGGCCCGGAAGAAGAGCTGCACCGCCACTTCATCGCCGTAACCAGCAACCGCAAGGCTGCCATCGAGTTCGGTATCGGCGAAGAGAACATCTTCCCCATGTGGGACTGGGTCGGCGGCCGCTACTCGCTGTGGTCAGCCATTGGCCTGCCCATCGCCCTAGCCATCGGCGTGTCCAACTTCAAGGAACTGCTGGCCGGTGCCTATGCCATGGACCAGCACTTCACCCAGGCACCGCTGGCCGAGAACATGCCAGTGCTGATGGCCCTGCTGGGTATCTGGTACACCAATTTCTGGGACGCGCAGAGCCACGCCATCCTACCCTACGACCACTACCTGCGTAACTTCACCAAACACCTGCAGCAGTTGGACATGGAGTCCAACGGCAAGAGCGTGCGCCAGGATGGCAGCGCGCTGGACATCGCCACGGGGCCGATCATCTGGGGCGGTGTCGGCTGCAACGGCCAGCATGCTTACCACCAGTTGCTGCACCAGGGCCGCCTGCTGGTACCGGCGGACTTCATCGTCCCGGTCAACAGCTACAACCCGCTATCCGACCATCACCAGTGGTTGTTCGCCAACTGCCTGTCGCAGGCCCAGGCGCTGATGCAGGGCAAGACCCGCGAAGAAGCCGAGGCTGAACTGCGCGCCAAGGGCATGGCTGAAGCCGACGTGCAGCGCCTGGCGCCGCACAAGGTGATCCCCGGCAATCGCCCGAGCAACATCCTGGTGATGAATCGCATCGCACCATTCGAGCTGGGCGCGCTGGTTGCCCTGTACGAGCACAAGGTCTTCGTGCAGAGCGCCATCTGGGGCATCAATGCCTTCGACCAGTGGGGCGTGGAGCTGGGCAAGGAGATGGGCAAGGAGGTGTATCAGCGCCTGACCGGCCAGCTCGATGGCAGTGCATCGGATGCATCGACCCAGGGCCTGATCGCTCATTTCCGCGAACATCATCGCGGCTGATGCACGCGTCTGACGCTGCCCGGGGCCAAGCGCCGGGCAGTGCTCACGGCGCTCAGCCGCTCCTGCTGCGAATATCGCCCCTTGAACCAAGCGCCTGCTTGGGTGCACCCTTGTGATTGTTGCGGACAAACAATTACAAGGAGCCCGCCATGTTCGAGATCACCCGCCACCCCGTGGCCGACACGGTACGTCAGCGCGCACACCTGGATAACGATGCCTATCTGCGCCTGTATCAACAGTCCGTCGAGCAACCCGAGACCTTCTGGGGCGAGCAGGCCAAGACCTTTCTGGACTGGTTCAAACCCTGGGACAAGGTGCATACCAGCGACCTGAAACAGGGCCACGCAGAATGGTTCAAGGGCGGCCAACTCAACGTCGCTTATAACTGCATCGACCGCCACCTGGAAAAGCGCGGCGAACAGGTGGCCATCATCTGGGAAGGCGACAACCCCGCCGAATCGGCACACATCACCTACAACAAGCTGCACCACAACGTCAGCCGACTGGCCAACGTACTCAAGGGCCGTGGCGTGAAGAAAGGCGACCGGGTGTGCATCTACATGCCGATGATCCCCGAGGCAGCCTACGCCATGCTCGCCTGTGCACGCATCGGCGCCGTACATTCGGTGGTGTTCGGCGGTTTCTCTCCCGATGCCCTGCGCGACCGCATCCTCGATGCCGACTGCCGTGCGGTGATCACTGCCGACGAAGGCGTGCGCGGCGGCAAGTACATTCCCTTGAAAGCCAACGTCGACAAGGCCCTGCAAAGCTGCCCGGACGTCTCCACCGTGGTGGTAGTCGAACGCACTCAGGGCGATATCGCCTGGGTGGAAGGTCGTGACCTCTGGTACCACCAGGCGCTGAAGGAAGTCGATGCCGACTGCCCGGCCGAGCCGATGGACGCCGAGGATCCGCTGTTCATCCTCTACACCTCGGGCTCCACCGGGAAACCCAAGGGTGTACTGCACACCACTGGCGGCTACCTGCTCGGCGCGGCGATGACCCATAAGTACGTGTTCGACTACCACGAGGGCGACATCTACTGGTGCACCGCCGATGTCGGCTGGGTTACCGGGCACAGCTACATCGTCTACGGTCCCCTGGCCAACGCTGCCACCACCCTGATGTTCGAAGGCGTGCCCAACTACCCGGACGCTTCGCGCTTCTGGCAGGTGATCGACAAGCACCAGGTGAACACCTTCTATACCGCGCCCACGGCCCTGCGTGCACTGATGCGCGAGGGTCAAAGCCCGGTCAAGAGCACGTCGCGCAGCAGCCTGCGCCTGCTCGGCACGGTGGGCGAGCCGATCAACCCGGAAGCGTGGGAGTGGTACTTTCATGTGGTGGGCGATAGTCGCTGCCCCATCGTCGACACCTGGTGGCAGACCGAAACTGGCTCCATCCTGATCACTCCGCTGCCTGGCGCCACCGACCTCAAGCCCGGCTCGGCCACCCGTCCGTTCTTCGGCGTGCAGCCGGTGCTGCTCGACGAGCAGGGCAAGGAAATCGACGGCCCCGGCAGCGGCGTACTGGTCATCAAGGCGAGTTGGCCGAGCCAGATTCGCAGCGTCTACGGCGATCATCAACGCATGATCGATACCTACTTCAAGCCTTACCCCGGCTACTACTTCACCGGTGACGGCGCACGCCGCGACGAGGATGGCTACTACTGGATCACCGGCCGTGTGGATGACGTGATCAACGTCTCCGGCCACCGCATCGGTACCGCCGAAGTGGAGAGCGCGCTGGTGCTGCACGACGCAGTGGCCGAAGCGGCAGTGGTCGGCTACCCGCACGATGTGAAGGGCCAGGGCATCTATGCCTACGTCACCCTGATGAATGGCCAGGAGCCTTCCGACGAGCTGAAGAAGGATCTGCTGACCCTGGTCGGCAAGGAGATCGGCAGCTTCGCCAAGCCGGAACTGGTCCAGTGGGCACCGGGCCTGCCCAAGACCCGCTCGGGCAAGATCATGCGCCGCATCCTGCGCAAGATCGCCTGCAACGAGCTGGAGAACATGGGCGACACCTCGACCCTGGCCGACCCCAGCGTGGTCGACAGCCTGATCGATCAGCGCCTGAACCGCTGACCCTCCGCCCGGCCCGAAAGGGCCGGGCTCATCTTGTCTTGCGCCAGCCAAGCGCCGAAACTGCGGGCCATGGAAACCCTACGCAGACAAATCGAAAAACAGGTGCACAGCCTCACCGGCGCCTCGCTGGGCGTGCTCGACCTCGATCAGCCGCACGGTGATGCCGGTCTTTTCGGCCCCGAGTCGATGGTCTGGAAAGTCCACGCTGACTTCACCGCGATGATGGTCGGCGGCATCTCCGCCCTGCTCCTGCAGATGCTCCACCCTTTGGCGTTGGCCGGCGTATGGGACCACTCTACCTTTCGTCAGGACATGCTCGGCCGCCTGCGCCGCACCAGCCTGTTCATCGCCGGCACCACCTATGGTGGCCTGCACGATGCCGAGCAATTGATCGACAAGGTGCGCCGCATCCACCTTCAGGTGGTCGGCAGCGCGCCGGACGGTCGCCCCTATGCCGCCAGCGACCCCGAGCTGCTGACCTGGGTGCATGTCTCCGAGGTCAGCCAGTTTCTCGCCGGCTACCTGCGCTACGTCGACCCGCAACTGCCGGTGGCCGAACAGGATCGTTACTACCGCGAAGTGGCATTGATCGCCGAACGCCTCGGCGCGCAGGACGTGCCTAAATCGCGCCAGGCCATCAGCGACTACCTCCAGCGCATGCGCCCGCAATTGCTGTGTGACGCGCGAACCCGCGAAGTGGTGCGGCTGCTGTATGCCGCACCGATGCCCAATATTCTCGCCAAACCCTTCGGCAATCTGATGATGCAGGCCGGTGTAGACCTGCTGCCGGACTGGGCCAGCGACCTGCTCGGCGAGCACCAGGCGCCCTGGCGCCGTCCGCTGATTCGCAGCAGCGTGCAACGCACCGCCACGCTGTTGCGCTGGGCAATTCGCAACAGCGCCTCACAGCGCGCCCACCGTCGTTTAGTGCCGCGCCTGTAGGCCACCTCCCCACGCCCATCTCCCGTGGTTTTTCTTGATAAACTTGCGCCTTCCTTTCTCCGAGACGCCGCGCATGCCTTCTCTTGACCAGGCGCTGCGCGCCGCCCTCGTCGCTCGCGAAAACCTGCTCGCAGAGCTGCACGCCCAAGGTACCGACTGCTACCGACTGTTCCACGGCAGCCAGGAAGGCGCACCTGGCCTGACCGTGGACCGCTACGGCCCACAGCTGCTGGTACAGAGTTTTCATCAACCACTTGAGGCCAGCGAGCTACACAGCATCGTCGGCAACGTCGAAGCCCATCTGGGACAGCCGCTGCTCCTGGTCTACAACGACCGCTCCAAGGGCAATTCGCGGATTGATCGCGACCCAACCCTGTTCCAGGCCGACGAGGCAGCGCTGGAGGATATGGTCGGCCACGAATGGGGGCTGAGTTACCGCGTACGCGGCCGGCATGCCGGACAGGACCCGCTGCTGTTTCTCGACCTGCGCAACGCCCGCGGCTGGGTCAAGGCCAACAGCGCCGACAAGTCCGTGCTCAACCTGTTCGCTTACACCTGCGGCGTCGGCCTGTGCGCCGCGGCGGGTGGCGCACGCGAGGTGATCAACCTCGACTTCGCCCAGGGTAACCTTGCTGTGGGCCGCGAAAACGGTGCGCTCAACCCCGAGTTGCCCGCCATGCAGTTCATCCAGTCCGATTACTTCCCGGCGATTCGTCAGTTGGCCGATCTACCGATCAGCAGCCGACGCGGACAAAAACTGCCGAGTTACCCGCGCCTGCAACCGCGTCAGTTCGATCTTGTGTTCCTCGACCCGCCAGCCTGGGCCAAGAGTGCCTTCGGTACGGTCGATTTGCTGCGTGATTATCAGAGCCTGCTCAAGCCAGCTCTGCTGGCCACTGCCGAAGGCGGCACCCTGGTGTGCTGCAACAACCTGGCAAAAGTGGAGATGAGCGACTGGCGCGCCCAAGTGCTGCGCTGCGCCGAGAAACTCGGCCGCTCAGTGCAGGATTGCCAGATCATCGTCCCTGCATCCGACTTCCCTTCGCATGATGCCAAACCGCCGCTGAAAACCCTGATCCTGCAGCTTTGAAGCACGGCCGGCACGCAATCTGAGTGCAGCGATAACGACCGGAACCGAACCGCCGTGCCATACTCCAAGTCGTCTCCTCGTCTGGATAGATGACGCCAAGCCATGCCCAAAGGACTGAAGCGCGCGCTAAGCGCACTGTTGATCACCGTTTTCCTCTACAGCCTGATCGGCTTTCTGATTCTGCCGGGCATCGCCCTGCGTGTCGCCAATCAGCAGTTGGCGCAGTACGCCACGCTGCCCGCCTCGCTGCAGCGCGTGCAGCTCAACCCCTTCACGCTCGAGCTGAGCCTCTGGGGCCTGCGTATCGGCGAGAGTGGCCAGGAGCAAGTGAGCTTCCAGCGCCTCTACGCCAACTTGCAAAGTGACAGCCTATGGAGCGGTGCCTTGCACCTGAGTGACGTCGAGCTTGACGGTGCGCGCACCGAAATACTCTTCGCCAAAGACGGTACGCTCAATCTCACCCAGTTGTTCCATCTGCCGGAAAGTCAGGCGGAACCCAAGACAGAGAGCAGCGAGCCCTTCCCGCTGCGCATCGACAGCATCCGTCTGCGTGAGAAGTCACTGCGCTTCCAGGACCTGCGCCCGAGCGAGGCCGTGGAGTTCGCCTATGACGCGCTCGATCTGGAATTGCACAATCTCAGCACCCTGGCCGGCGATAACGCCGAAATGACCATGACCGCCAGTGGCCCGCACGGCTCGCAGATCGACTGGCGCGGCCAGGTCAGCCTGACGCCCATCACCTCCAGCGGCAGTCTGAGCGTCAGCGATGGCCGCCTGAGCACCTTCTGGCCTTACGTGCGGGATGCCTTGCCGTTGGTGCTGAAAGAAGGCCAGGTCGACCTCAGCAGCGACTATCGCCTCGACCTCTCCAGCGGTACCGAGCTGCAACTGAGCAAGGTCAAGGTGCAGTTGGCCCCCTTCGCCATCGACGATCCGCAAGGCAAACCGCTGGTACGCCTGCAGCGGCTGGATATCGACAACACCAGTCTCGACCTGGCCAAGCAGCAGGTGGTGATCGGTCAGGTGCGTAGCCAGGGCCTCGAAGCCTGGGCGGCGCGCGAAGCCGACGGCCAGCTGGATTGGCAGAAGCTGTTCGCCAAACCCGAAAGCGCCAGTAGCGAGACTGCCGAGCCAACGGCGCAAGCCGGCGAGAACAAGCCCTGGCAAGTGCTGCTGCAAGACGTGCAGCTACGCGACTACAAGGCTCACCTGGCCGACCGTGTGCCGCAGCAGGAAGTGGCGGTGGAGGTCGGCCCACTGAACCTGGATCTGAAGAATTTCGACAGCTTGGGCGACAAGCCTTTCGAACTCAGGCTCGATAGCGGTCTCGGCAAACAGGGCAAGCTGCAGGCCGCCGGCAACGTACAACTGAGCCCGACCAGCGCTCAACTCAAGGTCGCCACCCAGGACATCGACCTGCGCCTGGCGCAGGCCTACCTGAGCCCTTTCATTCGCCTGGAGCTGCGCAGTGGCCTGCTCGGCAGTGACCTCGACGTGCAACTCAAGAGCACCGAACCGCTGGCGCTCAGCGTCACCGGCAGCGCCAAGATCGATCAGCTGCACACCCTGGATACCCTGCGCGAACGCGATTTCGTGCGCTGGAAGCAGGTTCGGGTTAATGGTCTCGATTACCGCCACGGTGAAAGCCTGGCCATCGAGCGCGTCGAGTTGGATCAGCCCTATGCAAGATTCGTGATAAACGAGAACCTGACCACCAACGTCAGCGAGCTGATCGTGCCGCAGCCGGCGACGCCGAACGAGAGCAAGGCCGATGCGGGCAAACCACTGGCGATCCGCATCGGCGGCGTAGCCATCAATGACGGCTCGGCCAACTTCGCCGACTTCAGCCTGACCCCCAGCTTCGCCACCGCCGTTCAGCAAATGAACGGGCGCATCGGTGTACTCGACAACCAGAAGCCGCAAGCCGCCAGCGTCGATATTCAGGGCAAGGTCGACCGCTACGCGCCAATGAGCATCAAGGGCAAACTGACGCCGTTCGATCCGCTCAACAGCCTGGATATCGCTACCAGCTTCAAGAACGTCGAACTGACCACCATCACCCCCTATTCCGGCAAGTTCGCCGGCTATCGTATCCGCAAGGGCCGCCTCAACCTCGACCTGCACTACCGCATCGAGAAAGGCCAGCTCAATGCCGAGAACAAGGTGCTGGTGGAGAACCTGCAACTGGGCGAGCGTGTCGACAGCCCGGACGCGGTCGACCTGCCGATTCGCCTGGCAGTGGCCCTGCTCAAGGACACTCAGGGGCGCATCGCCATCGAGTTGCCGGTACAGGGAGACCTGAACAATCCGCAGTTCAGCGTCATGCCCATCGTCTGGCAAACCTTGCGCAATCTGGTGTTGCGCGCGGCACAGGCACCATTCAAGTTCATCGCCGGGCTGGTCGGCGGCAGCAACGTCGACCTCAGTACCGTGCCGTTCGCCGCGGGTTCTGCAGAGCTGGAGGGCGACGCACGCCAGGCCCTGGACACCCTGGCCAAAGCGCTCGAGGAACGCCCGAATCTGCGTCTGGAGGTGGAAGGTCAGGCCGCACAGCGTGCCGACGGCCCGCTGCTGGCCGAACAGCGTCTGCAACGCGAGTTTCGCGAAGGCTGGTACAAGGTGCTACAACGCCGTGGTGACAAAGTACCGGCCAGCCCCGATGAACTGACGGTCGCGGAAGATGAACAAGCCGCCCTGCTCGAGGGCATTTATCGCACCCGACTCAAGCAGCAGCCGCCAGCCGAGTGGGCCGAGCTGGACAAAGAACAACGCCAGCAGAACATGCGCAAGGCAGTATTGGACTCCTGGGCGCAAAGCAAGTTGTTGCTGCGTCAACTGGCTCAGCAACGCGCTGCAACGATCAAGGATTATCTGGTTGAACAAGGTGGGTTGTACGATGAACGTGTCTATCTGATCGATGCCAACCTGGGTGAGCCCGAAGCCGACGGCCGCGTGCTCACCACTCTGCACCTGGACAGCCAATGATCATGCGCAGCTTATCCATCATCACGTTCACCGCCTTGATCACCGGCCTGAGCACTGCCAACGCGCAGGCCGACACGCTGCGTTGCGGCAGCGCACTGGTCAGTCTGGGCGACCGCCCTTTCGAGGTCGAGCGCAAATGTGGGGCGCCGGTGCACCGTGACCCGGTCGGCTACACCCTGGGCTCCTATGACCGTCGTGAGTACATGATCGAGGAATGGGTATACGGCCCGAGCAACGGTATGCTCAGCATCCTGCGTTTCGAGGGTAACCGTCTGACCGTCATTGAACGCCGGCGCGAACGCTGAGCAGGAGGTTTTCATGCGCAAATTCAGCTGTCTGCTCACCCTGCTCTGCCTGCCCCTGATGGCCGAGGCGTCCTCCACCTATCGCTGCGGTAGCGCCCTGGTCAGCAAGACAGCGCCCACTGCAGAGGTGCTGAACAAATGTGGCGAGCCTTCCAGCCGCGACTTTATCGGCTACAAGGAAGTGGTCGACAGCTATGGTTTTCGTAACGAGGTGAGTGTCGAGGAGTGGATCTACGGCCCGAAAAGCGGCATGTACCACTTTCTCCGCTTCGAGGGCGGCCGCCTGATCGAGGTCCGCAGCAAGCGCGGTAGCTGATCTAACGATGTATGCCGGGTGCACCTGCCTGACGCATTTCTAGTGCTCAGCACAAAAATCAAGGCCCCGCCGGTCACACCGGCGGGGCCTTCGCGCATCCATGCTTTCGCTATCCGTGCAGATCAGGCGTCCTGCCTGCAGCCATCCGTGCTGCTGAGACATCCGTTTCCATAGCTGTCCGTGCTTAATCGGCATCCTTACCAGATAATCCCTACTTAGAGCTTGTCGCTGAAATCGCGTAGCTCTTGCTGGGCCTTTTCCTTGGTCCAGCCATAACGTTCTTGCAGCTTGCCAGCCAGGTACTCGCTGTGGCCCTCGGCGACGTCCAGGTCGTCATCGGTCAGGTTGCCCCAACGCTCCTTCATACGACCGCTAAGCTGCTTCCATTTGCCTTTGATGATGTCGCTATTCATGGTCATTCTCCCAGTGACAGAAGGTGGGGCCGGGCGCTAGCCCGGCCGGCCCGGCTATCAGTCAGCGGTTTTCAGGGCATCGGCGGACACATCACGCACACCCTCGATTTCCTTGGTCTTGGCGATAGCCAGATCACGCTCGGCGTCGGTAGCGACCACGCCGGACAGGGAAACTACGCCCTGGTTGGTCTCGACCTTGATGTCCAGCGCGCTGAGGTTCGAGTCAGCGACAAAGGTGGATTTCACTTTGCTGGTGATCCAGGTGTCGGATACCGCCTGCTCGGCTTTATCCACAGTGTCACTGGCTGCCAGCATGGTCGGCTCAGCGGCGAAGGCTGCGGAGGCCAGAGACATGCTCAGCACGGCAGCGGTCAGGGTAGTAGCGGCAAAACGGTTGATTGGCTGTTTCATGATTCGACTCCTGTACATTCCAGACAATCTGCAAACCAACTCCTGGTTGCAGGTTCACTAGTACTATTGCAGGGCCTGTGCCAGGTTTTAAAATAATAAAAAACACTTTAAAAACAATGACTTAAATAAAATGACCATTACGCTTTTGATTGCATTTCGCCGAGTCGCATAAAAGACCTCGGGCAATTTGCATGAACATGGCACCAAGCCACCACCGGCGCGCGTCTAAAGCAATATGGAGCAGCCCCTGGATGATCTGGACAGTGGCAGAGTTCGAGCGCCCCCTGACGATCAGGCACAAAAAAAGGCTCCCGAAGGAGCCTTTTCGTTCGAACAGGTCAGCCGTACTTAGACGCCAGAGGCCTCGGCAGCAGCTACATCCTTGATCGACAGTTTGATACGGCCGCGGTTGTCCACGTCCAGTACCAGTACCTTCACCTCCTGGCCTTCCTGCAGCACGTCGGTGACCTTCTCTACGCGCTGATCGCTCAGCATGGAGATGTGCACCAGACCGTCCTTGCCCGGCAGGATGTTGACGAAGGCACCGAAGTCGACGATGCGCTCGACCTTGCCGACGTAGATCTTGCCGATCTCGGCTTCGGCAGTGATGGCCAGCACGCGCTGCTTGGCAGCCTCGGCCGCTTCCTTGGTTTCGCCGAAGATCTTGATCGAGCCGTCGTCTTCAATATCGATCGAAGCCTTGGTCTCTTCGCAGATCGCGCGGATGGTGGCGCCACCCTTGCCGATGACGTCGCGGATCTTGTCCTGGTCGATCTTCATCGCCAGCATGGTCGGTGCGTTGGCCGACAGTTCGCTGCGCGATTGGGCGATGACCTGGTTCATCTGGCCGAGGATGTTCAGGCGCGCTTCCAGCGCCTGCTCCAGCGCCTGCTCCATGATCTCTTCGGTGATGCCCTGGATCTTGATGTCCATCTGCAGTGCGGTGACGCCTTTGGCGGTACCGGCTACCTTGAAGTCCATGTCGCCCAGGTGATCTTCGTCGCCGAGGATGTCGGTCAGCACGGCGAATTTCTCACCTTCCAGCACCAGACCCATGGCGATACCGGCAACCGGTGCCTTCATCGGCACACCGGCGTCCATCAGCGCCAGGGAGGCGCCGCACACCGAAGCCATGGAGGAAGAACCGTTGGACTCGGTGATTTCCGACACCACGCGGATGGTGTACGGGAACTCGTCGGCGCTCGGCAGCATGGCGGCAACGCCACGACGGGCGAGGCGACCGTGGCCGATTTCGCGGCGGCCAGTGGCGCCCATCCGACCACACTCACCGACCGAGTACGGCGGGAAGTTGTAGTGCAGCATGAAGGGGTCTTTCTTCTCGCCTTCAAGGGTGTCCAGCAGCTGTGCGTCGCGGGCGGTACCGAGGGTGGCAACGACCAGCGCCTGGGTTTCGCCACGGGTGAACAGCGCCGAACCGTGGGTCTTGTCCAGTACACCGACTTCGATGTTCAGGCCACGCACGGTGCGGGTGTCACGACCATCGATACGCGGCTTGCCGTTGACGATGTTCTCGCGCACGGTGCGGTATTCGATTTCGCCGAAGGCTTCCTTGACTTCACCGGCCGAAGGCTGGCCTTCTTCACCGGAGAACTTGGCCACGACCTGATCGCGCAGCTCGCCCAGACGCGCGTAGCGGTCCTGCTTGACGGTGATGGTGTAGGCCTGGGAAATCGCGTCACCGAACTCGCCACGGATGGCGTTCAGCAGTGCGGTGTTTTCCGGCTTCGGCTGCCAGTCCCAGGTCGGCTTGCCGGCTTCGGCAGCCAGCTCGGCGACAGCCTGGATGACCACCTGGAATTCTTCATGGGCAAACAGCACGGCGCCCAGCATCTGGTCTTCGGTCAGCTCTTTGGCTTCCGATTCGACCATCAGCACGGCGTCCTTGGTACCGGCCACGACCATGTCCAGGCTCGAAGCCTTGAGCTGCTCGTAGTTCGGGTTCAGCAGGTAGCCGGTTTCCGGATGGAAGGCGACGCGCGCAGCACCGATCGGGCCGTTGAACGGGATACCGGAGATGGCCAGGGCGGCCGAGGTACCGATCATCGCAGCGATGTCCGGATCGGTCTTCTTGCTGGTGGAAACCACGGTGCAGATGACCTGCACTTCGTTCTGGAAGCCTTCCGGAAACAGCGGACGGATCGGACGATCGATCAGACGCGAGGTCAGGGTTTCTTTCTCGGAAGGACGCGCTTCACGCTTGAAGAAACCACCCGGGATCTTGCCGGCAGCGTAGGTCTTTTCCTGGTAGTGCACGGACAGCGGGAAGAAGCCCTTGCTCGGGTCGGCAGTTTTGGCGCCGGTTACGGCGACCAGTACGCTGACGTCGTCGTCAACGGTGACCAGCACTGCGCCGGAGGCTTGACGGGCGATACGGCCAGTCTCGAGGGTAACGGTCGACTGACCGAACTGGAATTTCTTGATTACCGGGTTCACGGTGTTTTCCTTCTCGTTGTTGCCTTGGGGGAAATTGGAAAGAAGCGCGGGAGTCGGACCCGGTGCATCCCTCGAAAAGCCAAAAGCTGGAAGCCCAGCGCCACGAGGTGAGGATCACTCCCCACTCGCGACGCCGAACTCCCAGCTTCCAACTTGTGCAGCTCGCGTCTATTAACGACGCAGGCCCAGGCGACCGATCAGGGCGCTGTAACGACTGGTGTCTTTACCCTTCAGGTAGTCCAGCAGCTTACGACGCTGGTTAACCATACGGATCAGACCACGACGGCTGTGGTGATCTTTACCGTTGGCCTTGAAGTGGCCTTGCAGCTTGTTGATGTTGGCGGTCAGCAGGGCAACCTGCACTTCCGGGCTACCGGTATCGCCTTCAGCTTGCTTGTAGTCGTTAACGATCTGGGCTTTTTCTTCAACGCTGAGTGCCATGTTGGCTTCCTCTCATCTGGAAACTGCCGAAGCAGTCTCAATAGGCCGGGAATCGCTTCCCGTGTTTTAAAAAGAGGTATGACCGTGCCTACTGACAGCCACCCTCGCAGTACCTGATGACGACATCGTCAGCATCAGGCTTTCAGCCATCTCGGCCGAATCGTTCGGTGCTACGCACCGGTATAAATCAATCGACGCGGGGCAACACGCCCATCGTCACTCACTTCACCGATGCCGATGAAGCGACCATTGTGATCCTGCACCCGCACCATACCGAACTTCGGCGCTTCAGGCGCTCGCACTGGCTGCCCTTGCAACCAGTAGAACGCGCTGTGCTCGGAGAACTGCAGCAAAGGCCAGTCCTGCAGACCGCTATCGGCCGGTAGCAGGAAGCGATCCAGCGCCTCGTTGCCACCTTCGGCATGTGCAGCTTCCAGTTCTTCCAGCGTCACGGTGCGCGTCAAATCGAACGGTCCGGCCTTGGTACGGCGCAACTCGGCGACATGCGCACCGCAGCCCAGCAATTGGCCGAGATCCTCGACCAACGTACGAATATAGGTGCCTTTACTGCAATCAACCGCCAGACGGGCCTGCTCGCCTTCGCAGGCCAGCAGTTCCAGGCGCGCAATAGTAACAGAACGCGCTTCGCGCTCCACTACTTCACCCGCACGGGCCAGCTTGTAGAGTGGCTGACCGTCCTTCTTCAACGCCGAGTACATCGGCGGTATCTGTTTGATTTCACCGCGAAAACGCGGCAGTAGTGCCTCGATTCCGGCGCGACCGACGGTCACCGGGCGCCGTTCGATAACATCACCTTCGGCATCACCAGTGGTGGTGGTAACGCCCAACTGAGCGACGGTCTCGTAGCCCTTGTCAGCGTCGAGCAGATACTGGGAAAACTTGGTCGCTTCACCGAAACACAGCGGCAACACACCGGTGGCCAGTGGATCGAGGCTGCCGGTGTGACCGGCCTTCTCGGCATTGAGCAGCCAACGCACTTTCTGCAGTGCGGCGTTGGACGTGAAACCGTGCGGCTTGTCGAGCAGGATGATGCCGTCGACCTTGCGGCGAATACGTTTGACCTGCGCCACGCCTTACTCCTTGGAACCTGCGGTGTCGTCGTGCAGACGATCTTCCGCTACGGCACGCTCGATCAGCGCCGACAGGTGAGCACCGCGCTGGACGCTCTCGTCATAGTGGAAGTGCAGCTGTGGCACGCTGCGCAGCTTCATCGCCTTGCCCAGCTGCATGCGCAGGAAGCCGGCCGCGTCGTTGAGCACCTTGAGGCTCTCCTTGATCGCCTCGGCGTCGTCCTGCCCCATGACGGTGATGAACACCTTGGCGTGACCGATATCACGACTGACGTCGACGGCGGTGATGGTCACCAGCCCCAGACGCGGGTCCTTGACCTCACGCCGGATAAGCTGGGCCAGTTCGCGCTGCATCTGGTCGCCGATACGCTGGGTACGGCTGTAATCTTTGGCCATTTTCTAGTTACCTTTACTTCCTCCGCTGCCTGTTCGCCAGCGGACTCAAAAGCGGCAAACGCCCGGCCGCGCGAATGCGGGGCCGGGCGTTGCGTGTTGCGGCTCGCGATTACAGGCTGCGAGCCACCTGGACTTTCTCGAACACTTCGATCTTGTCGCCGACCTTGACGTCGTTGTAGCTCTTCACGCCGATACCGCACTCCATGCCGTTGCGCACTTCGGCGACGTCGTCCTTGAAGCGACGCAGCGATTCCAGCTCACCTTCGAAGATCACCACGTCTTCACGCAGCACGCGGATCGGACGGTTGCGGTAGACGGTACCTTCGATGACCATGCAACCGGCAACCGCGCCAAACTTCGGCGAACGGAATACGTCACGCACTTCGGCGGTGCCCAGAATGTTCTCGCGAACATCGCTGCCGAGCATACCGGTGAGCGCCTTCTTGACGTCTTCGATGATGTCGTAGATGACGTTGTAGTAGCGCATGTCCAGGCCTTCGGCCTCGACGATCTTGCGCGCACCGGCGTCAGCACGAACGTTGAAGCCGAACAGTACGGCGTTCGAAGCCAGCGCCAGGTTGGCATCGGACTCGGTGATACCACCGACGCCGCCACCGACCACGCGCACTTGCACTTCGTCGTTGCCCAGAGTGCTGAGCGAGCCTTGCAGGGCTTCCAGAGAACCACGTACATCGGACTTGAGCACGATGTTGAGGGTTTTCTTCTCTTCCTGGCCCATGTTCTCGAAGATGTTTTCCAGCTTGCCGGCGTGAGCACGGGCCAGCTTGACCTCGCGGAACTTGCCTTGACGGAACAGGGCAACTTCGCGGGCCTTCTTCTCGTCGGCGACCACGGTCATGTCGTCACCGGCATCCGGCGTACCATCGAGGCCGAGAATCTCGACCGGAATGGACGGACCGGCTTCCTTGATCGGCTTGCCGTTCTCGTCGAGCATGGCGCGCACGCGACCATAGTTGACGCCGACCAGCACCATGTCGCCCTGACGCAGGGTACCGTCCTGAACCAGCACGGTGGCTACCGGGCCACGGCCCTTGTCCAGACGCGATTCGACCACCACACCACGACCCGGGGCCGACGGAGTGGCTTTCAGCTCGAGGACTTCAGCCTGCAGCAGCACGGCCTCGAGCAACTCGTCGATACCGGTACCGGCCTTGGCGGAAACCGGTACGAATGGCGCGTCGCCACCCCACTCTTCCGGAATCACATCCAGTGCGGCTAGGCCGTTCTTGATGTTGTCCGGGTTGGCTTCCGGCTTGTCCATCTTGTTCACTGCAACCACGATCGGCACGCCAGCCGCTTTCGCGTGCTGTACGGCTTCCTGGGTCTGCGGCATCACGCCGTCGTCAGCTGCGACGACCAGGATGACGATGTCGGTCGCCTTGGCACCGCGTGCACGCATCGCGGTAAACGCGGCGTGACCGGGGGTGTCGAGGAAGGTGACCATGCCGCGGTCGGTTTCCACGTGGTAGGCACCGATGTGCTGGGTGATGCCACCCGCTTCGCCGGAGGCCACTTTGGCGCGACGAATGTAGTCGAGCAGCGAGGTCTTACCGTGGTCGACGTGGCCCATTACGGTCACGACCGGAGCACGGGAGAAGGCTTCACCTTCGAACTTCAGCGACTCGGCCAGGGAATCTTCCAGAGCGGTGTCGCTGACCAGCTTGACCTTGTGGCCCAGCTCTTCGGCGATCAGCTGGGCAGTTTCCTGATCCAGCACCTGGTTGATGGTAGCCGGGGTGCCCATCTTGAACATGAACTTGATGACTTCGGCGGCCTTGACCGACATCTGCTGAGCCAGATCGCCCACAGTGATGGTCTCGCCAATAGCCACATCACGCACCACCGGGCCGGCCGGAGCCTGGAAACCATGCTGGTTGCGCTTCTTCATCTTCGACTTGCCGCGGCCACCACGACGGAAGCCGTCGCTTTCTTCATCGACGCTACGCGGAGCGACGCGCGGAGCCGGCGCCTTCTCCTTGGTAGCAGGACGATGCTGGGTGTGCTTGCGGTCGCGACGATCGTCTTCATCAGAACGCGTCTTCTCAGGACGGCGCACTTCTTCTTTCTTGCGCTCGACTTCGATGACCGGAGCGGCAACCACCGGCTCGCTGACAGGCGTCGGCGCGGCAGCAACTGCAGTCTCGGTGGCAGCAGTGGCTGCCTGGCGCTTGGCTTCTTCTTCGGCCTTGCGCTTGGCATCTTCCTCGACCTTCAGACGCTCTGCCTCGGCGGCCGCCTGCTGAGCTTCCAGCTCACGCTGCTTCTCGGCTTCGAGCTCTTCGGGGCTGCGCTTGACGAAAGTTTTCTTCTTGCGCACTTCAACACTGATGGTCTTGCTACCCGCAACGCGCAGCGTGCTGGTGGTCTTGCGTTGCAAGGTGATCTTGCGCGGCTCTTCGACCTTGTCGCCGTGACTGCTCTTGAGATGGGCCAGCAGGGCCTGTTTCTCACTATCGGTCACTACTTGTTCGGCACTGTCGTGGGACAGGCCAGCTTCACGCATCTGCTGCAGCAGGCGCTCAACCGGGGTGTCGACCACTGTGGCCAGTTCTTTCACCGTGACTTGCGTCATGCATCTTTCTCCTCAGGCCGCAACCGCTTATTCGAACCAATGGGCTCGGGCGGCCATGATCAGCTTGCCGGCACGCTCTTCGTCGATGCCGTCGATGTCGAGCAGGTCGTCAATCGACTGCTCGGCCAGGTCTTCACGGGTAATCACGCCGCGCAGCGCAAGCTCCAGAGCCAGCGCCTTGTCCATGCCTTCCAGTTCCAGCAAATCATCTGCCGGATGGGCATCGGCCAACTTCTCCTCGTTGGCGATCGCCTTGGTCAGCAGACGATCCTTGGCCCGTGCACGCAGCTCATTGACGATCTCCTCGTCGAAGCCGTCGATGCTGAGCATTTCTTCCATGGGTACGTAGGCAATCTCTTCGAGACTGGTGAAACCCTCTTCGACCAGGACTTGAGCCAGTTCTTCGTCGACTTCCAGCTCGTCGATGAAGGACTGCATGATGTCGCCGGTTTCTGCCTGTTGCTTGGCCTGGATGTCCGCTTCGGTCATCACGTTCAGGGTCCAGCCGGTCAGTTGACTGGCAAGACGCACGTTCTGACCGCCACGCCCAATGGCCTGGGCCAGGTTGTCTTCGCCAACGGCGATGTCCATGGCATGGGCATCTTCATCGACGATGATCGCAGCCACTTCAGCCGGCGACATGGCATTGATCACGAACTGCGCGGGATTGTCGTCCCACAGCACGATATCGACGCGCTCACCGCCCAGTTCGCCGGATACGGCCTGGACACGCGAACCACGCATACCGATGCAGGCACCCTGCGGGTCGATACGCTTGTCCTTGGAGCGCACGGCGATCTTGGCGCGCGAACCCGGATCACGGGAGGCGGCCTTGACGTCGATCAGCCCTTCGGCGATTTCCGGTACTTCGATGCGGAACAGCTCGATCAGCATTTCCGGAGCGGTACGCGACAGGATCAGTTGCGGGCCGCGGTTCTCGGTACGAATTTCCTTGAGCAGGGCACGCAGACGCACACCAACGCGGAAAGTCTCGCGCGGGATGATGTCTTCACGGGCCAGCAGCGCCTCGGCGTTGTTACCCAGGTCAACGATGACGTTGTCGCGGGTGACCTTCTTCACGGTGCCGGAGATGATCTCACCCAGGCGCTCGCGGTAGGCGTCTACCACCTGGGCACGCTCGGCCTCACGCACTTTCTGCACGATGACCTGCTTGGCGGTTTGCGCGGCGATGCGGCCGAACTCGATGGAATCGACCTTCTCTTCGAGCACGGTACCGATCTTGGCGTTGGCCTCAACGGCCTGCGGCATATCCTCGGTCACCTGGTAGGCAGGGTCCTCGAACTCGGACTCGTCGACCACGGTCCAGCGCCGGAAAGTTTCGTAGCTACCGTTCTGACGGTTGATCGACACACGCAGGTCGACCTCGTCCTCGAAACGTTTCTTGGTGGCGGTCGCCAGAGCCAGCTCCAGCGCCTCGAAAATCACGCCGGCCGGTACACCTTTTTCGTTGGATACCGACTCAACAACCAGCAGTACTTCTTTGCTCATCGTACGCCTCGCCTTTCGCAATCCATTGGTTCTGCGCAGTCCGCGTCACGTTCACGCCATTGGCGCTATCGTCGTGAGCTGCCGCGCTACCTTCGCGCCATCTGTGTCGCTCGCGCTGCGCCGAAAATCGGCAGTTCAGCAGCGCCACAAAATCCGCATATCAATCAAATCGGGGGATGATATTGGCCTTGTCGATCAGGTCGATCGGCAACAGATACTCGTGGTCATCCACCTGAACTACCACGTCCTGCTCCTCCACACCGCGAAGGAGGCCCTGGAAGTTACGACGCCCGTCGAAAGGCGAACGCAGCTTGATCTTCACCTGTTCACCGGCATGCGTCGCAAACTGTTCGATGGTGAACAACGGACGATCCATGCCAGGAGAAGAAACTTCCAGTGTGTACTCCGAGGTAATCGGATCCTCGACATCGAGTACACCACTGAGCTGACGGCTGACGATTTCACAATCATCGATGAGGATGCCATCGGCTTTATCGATATAGACACGCAGCAGCGAATGACGCCCCTGCGACAGGAACTCGATGCCCCAACATTGGTAACCGAGCGCCTCGATTACTGGGGCCAACAAGGCCTGCAACTGTTCTAGCTTGCTCGACACTTAACGGCCCTCGTGCATGCTGTGCAAATAAAAAATGGGCGAAACGCCCATCCCTTCAATCCGCCGTGAATACCAACGGACACTGTCTTTCAGCTAACAAAAAGCCCCTGAAAAGGGGCCTGCTGAAACTGGTTGCGGGGGCAGGATTTGAACCTACGACCTTCGGGTTATGAGCCCGACGAGCTACCAGACTGCTCCACCCCGCGTCAAAGCTGGGCCGGAATTATACGGCCACCCCCTGGCGAGGGTCAACCAAACACTCCAGCAACAAGAAAGCCCGCGAACTGCGGGCTTTCTTGAGTATGGTACCGAGGAGGGGACTCGAACCCCTACAGCCTATGGCCACTACCACCTCAAGGTAGCGTGTCTACCAATTCCACCACCTCGGCAAAACTGTTACTGCTCTGGAGCCTCCGGCACGTCCGAAGCATCAGACGCCGGAACTTGCTCTTCGAGCACCGGCACGTCTTCGACAGCCGGTTTTTGTTGAACTTCCAGAACCGCTGGATCTGGCAGACCAACCTGAGTCAGCGCATCAGCTTTTTCTTTAGCAAAGTACGCTAAACCCAAGCTGGTAATGAAAAAAGCTGCGGCGAGTATACCAGTAAACTTACTCAGAAAGGTAGAGGAACCTTGGCTTCCGAATACAGTTGCCGAAGCACCCGAACCGAACGACGCACCTGCGTCAGCGCCCTTACCCTGCTGCAACAGCACCAGCGCTACAATCCCGATCGCACCCATCAGGTGCAAAACAACAATGACTGTTTCCAGCATTCTTCAGTTTCCTGCAGCGCGACAGATCGCACCGAATTCATCCGCATTCAGAGAGGCACCACCCACGAGCCCCCCATCGATATCCCGCATGCCGAACAACTCGACAGCACTGGCGGCCTTTACGCTGCCGCCATAAAGAATTCTCAACTCACTCGCGACACCAGCATCGAGCTGCGCAACTTGCGCGCGGATCGCCGCATGCACTTCCTGAGCTTGCTCGGGCGTAGCGGTCAACCCAGTGCCAATGGCCCACACAGGCTCATAGGCCACTACGGCGTTTTTCAGTGCATCGACACCTAGCGCATCGATCACTGCAGCCAACTGGCCACCCACTACACCCAGCGTTGCATTCGCTTCACGTTGCTCGCGGGTTTCACCAACACAGAGCACGGGAGTCAAACCTGCAGCCTGTACCGCTGCAAACTTGTGTGCGACCACTTCATCGCTTTCACCCAGAATCAAGCGACGCTCCGAGTGACCAACCAGCACCAGCTCACAACCACCATCGACCAACTGACTGACTGCCAGCTCACCGGTCAAGGCGCCCTGCTCGACTTGCGCCGCGCAATCCTGCGCCCCAATCTTCACCGCCTTACCATTCAGGCCTTCGACGACCTGAGCGATATGCAGACTGGAAGGAAACACTGCAACCTCTACATCCGCAGGCAGCACCTGCTGACGCAACCCTTCGATCAGCTCTGCGACGCTTGCGCGGGTACCGTGCATTTTCCAGTTACCGGCGACTAAGGTGCGACGCATGTTTTGCCTCGTCGATCAAAGAGGGCGCAGATGTTACCCAAGAGCACCCTCGGTAGCAAGCTCAATCAAGCACAGACTTCGGCAACAATCTTAGCCAATTCATCGGCATAGCCGCGAACCGAGCTTTCCTCGTCACCCTCGACCATTACCCGCACCAATGGCTCGGTGCCAGATTTGCGTAGCAGTACGCGACCGCGCCCTGCCATGCTCTCGGTCACCCGCGCGCAAGCCTCTTTAACGGACGGATGCTCGAGCGGGTCGAGCGCACCGGAAAACCGCACATTGACCAATATCTGCGGGCATTTTTTCAGATCGCTGCGCGCCTCGACCAGACTCTGGCCACGACGCTTGAGCGCCATCAGCACCTGCAGAGCGGCAATGATCGCATCGCCGGTGGTGGTGTGCTGGAAGCACACCAGGTGCCCAGAGTTCTCGCCCCCAAGTTGCCAGTTGCGCGCCAGCAATTCAGCGATCACATAGCGATCGCCCACATTGGCGCGAACGAATGGGATGTTCAGATCTGCCAGAGCCAGCTCCAGCCCCAGATTGCTCATCAACGTGCCGACCACACCGCCACGCAGACGATCACGTTCCTGCAGGTCTCGCGCAATGATGAACAACAGCTCGTCACCGTCGACCACCGCGCCATACTGATCGACCATCAGCACGCGATCAGCATCGCCATCGAAGGCAATACCCAGGTCCGCCTGCTGCGCGACCACTTCAGCCTGCAACGCAGCGATGTGCGTGGAGCCACAAGCATCATTGATATTGAGCCCATCAGGCTGAGCCGAAATGACCCGAACCTCTGCACCCAGCTCGCGGAATACACTCGGCGCCACCTTGTAGGCAGCACCATGAGCGCAATCGAGGACGATCTTCAGCCCCTTGAAGCTGGTGCCGCTGGGCACGCTGCCCTTGCAGAACTCGATATAGCGCCCCGAAGCGTCGTTGATTCGCGAAGCCTTGCCGATCCCGGCAGACTCGACCACGGTCATCGGCTGGTCGAGTAACTCTTCGATCATCAGCTCGACATCATCCGGAAGCTTGGTGCCTTCGCTGGAAAAGAATTTGATGCCGTTATCGTCATGCGGATTGTGCGAAGCACTAATGACGATACCGGCATCAGCCTGGAAAGTACGTGTCAGGTAGGCGATGGCCGGCGTCGGCATCGGCCCGAGCAGTTGCACGTCAGCCCCTGCAGCAGCGAGCCCCGCTTCAAGGGCAGACTCGAACATGTAGCCAGAAATACGCGTGTCCTTGCCGATCAGAATGCGGCACTTACCCTGCTTGCGAAACGCCATGCCAGCGGCCCAGCCGAGCTTGAGCATGAAATCCGGAGTAATGGGAAACTGGCCAACGCGGCCACGAATACCGTCGGTGCCGAAGTATTTTCTAGTCATAACGCTTTCCTTGTTATTGCGCCGCTTCAACCGCAGCGATCATGCGCACCACATCCACCGTTTCGGCGACATCGTGCACACGCAAAATATATGCGCCCTTGGTCAATGCCAGGGCCGCCAATGCCAAACTACCGTACAGACGATCGCCAACCTCGTGACCGAGCACCTTACCGATCATGCTCTTGCGCGAAACACCAACCAGCAAGGGCCGCCCCAATGCAGAGAGTTCGCCCATGCGCTTGAACAGGGCGAGATTGTGCTCCAGGGTCTTGGCAAAACCAAAGCCCGGATCGAGCAGGATCCGCTCGGCGGGAATACCGGCCGTCGCGCAGGCGGCCATGCGCTCGACGAGAAAGTCATGCACCTCCGAGACGATGTCCGAATACTGCGGATCATCCTGCATGTTGCCGGGCTCGCCGCGCATATGCATCAGACAAACCGGAAGACCGGTATCTGCCGCCGCATCAAGAGCACCATCACGCTGCAGCGAGCGCACATCATTGATCAGCCCCGCGCCCAGCCTTGCCGTCTCCCGCATGACTGCAGGCGTCGAGGTATCCACGGAAATGATAACGTCGAGCTCACGGGCGATGGCTTCGACAACTGGCGCAACCCGCTCCAGCTCCTCGGTAGGCGAAACGCTTCGCGCCCCAGGACGGGTGGACTCACCACCGATATCGATCAGCGTCGCACCTGCGGCGACCATCTGCTGGGCATGACGCAGTGCGGCGTCGCGCGCCGTAAAACGCCCACCGTCGGAAAAAGAATCAGGAGTGACATTGAGGATGCCCATCACCTGCGGACGGGACAAATCAAGAAGCCGGCTACCACAGGGTAGCCGGCTCGGGTGTTGCGCTTGAGACATATGAAACCTTAGTGCTCGGCCGCCGGCCCACCAATGGGCTTTTCAGAGCGGTCTGGCTCGTCGACTTTGGTCTGCGGAGCACCAGAGTCGTCACCACCACCCCAGCCGCGCGGCTCACGGGGCTCGCGACCATTCATGATGTCATCGATCTGCTCAGCGTCGATGGTTTCATATTTCATCAACGCTTCGGCCATGGCATCGAGCTTGTCACGGTTCTCTACCAGCAGCTTCTTGGCCGTGTCGTAGCATTCATCGATGATACGGCGCACTTCCTCGTCGATCTGCTTGGCAGTCTCACCGGAAACATTGCTGGCCTGGCTGCCCATGCTACGCCCCAGGAAGACTTCACCTTCCTCCTCCGCATACATCAGCGGGCCCAGCTTCTCGGACAGGCCCCACTTGGTGACCATATTCTTGGCCAGTTGGGTGGCGCGCATGATGTCGTTCGAAGCGCCCGTGGTGACACCATCGAAGCCCAAGGTCATCTCTTCGGCGATACGGCCACCGAACAGCGAGCAGATCTGGCTGATCAAGGCGCGCTTGCTGAGGCTGTAACGATCTTCTTCCGGCAGGAACATGGTCACACCCAAGGCACGACCGCGCGGAATGATGGAAACCTTGTAGACAGGATCATGCTCGGGAACCAGACGACCGACGATGGCGTGCCCCGCCTCGTGGAACGCAGTATTGAGCTTCTCCTTGTCGGACATGACCATGGTCTTGCGCTCTGCGCCCATCATGATCTTGTCCTTGGCCAGCTCGAACTCCTTCATTTCTACCAGGCGCTTACCGGCACGAGCAGCGAACAGAGAAGCTTCGTTGACCAGGTTGGCCAGATCAGCACCGGAGAAGCCCGGAGTACCGCGCGCAATGACCGCCGGATTGACGTCATCGCCCATTGGCACTTTGCGCATGTGCACTTTCAGAATCTGCTCGCGACCACGGATATCAGGCAGGCCAACGACCACCTGACGGTCAAAGCGCCCAGGACGCAGCAGCGCAGGGTCGAGAACGTCCGGACGGTTGGTAGCGGCGATAACGATAATGCCGTCGTTCATTTCGAAGCCGTCCATCTCCACCAGCAGTTGGTTGAGAGTCTGCTCGCGCTCGTCGTGACCGCCGCCCATGCCGGCGCCACGGTGGCGACCAACAGCGTCGATCTCGTCGATGAAGATGATGCAAGGGGCGTGTTTCTTGGCCTGATCGAACATGTCGCGAACGCGGGAGGCACCCACACCCACGAACATCTCGACGAAGTCGGAACCGGAAATGGTGAAGAACGGCACTTTCGCTTCGCCGGCCACGGCCTTGGCCAGCAAGGTTTTACCGGTACCCGGCGAGCCGACCATCAGCACGCCGCGCGGGATACGACCGCCCAGACGCTGGAACTTGCCCGGATCGCGGAGGAATTCCACCAACTCGCTGACTTCTTCCTTGGCCTCGTCGCAACCAGCAACGTCAGCAAAGGTGGTCTTGACCTGATCCTCGGAGAGCAGGCGCGCCTTGGACTTCCCAAAGCTCATCGGCCCGCCTTTGCCGCCGGCCCCGCCTTGCATCTGACGCATGAAGAACATGAATACGGCGATGATCACCAGAATCGGGAAGCTTGCCACCAGCAGTTGAGTCCAGATGCTCTGCTGCTCAGGCTGCTTGCCTTCGATGACCACGTTGTTATCGATCAGGTCGCCAATCAGGCCACCATCCTGGATCGCCGGGCGAATGGTCTTGAAGCCTTCGCCATCGGTACGCTTACCAGTGATCACATAGCCGTCGACGGTGACGCGCTCGACGCGCCCTTCCTTCACCTGCTCGATGAATTGCGAGTAGCTCAGGGTCTGCGGCTCGCTCGGACTGGAGAAGTTGTTCATCACGGTGACCAGCACCGCCGCGATGATCAGCCACAGGATCAGATTCTTTGCCATGTCGTTCAATTAGCTACCCTCTGAAGCAGGCCTCGTGGCGAAGCGGGCTTCCCATGACGACCAATGATATACCGACTAACTTACACCAAACGCCCGCGTCCCGCAGGCGCCGTCTGTAACCCTTTATGAGGTTTCTGCCACTGAGACCGACATGGTCGATACCAGTTTCAATCACACCCCGCGAAAGCCACGCGCCAGCAGATATTGTTCACGGGAGCGATCACGCGAGGACAGCGGCTTGCGCATCTGCACCTTGTCGAACGTCTCACGCACCTGCTTGTGATAAGCGTCGAAACCTTCGCCCTGGAAGATCTTGATCAGAAAATCACCGCCCGGGCGCAATACACGCCCGGCCAGATCCAGCGCCAGCTCGCACAGATACATGGCGCGCGCCTGATCGGCGGTTCTTACCCCACTCATATTGGGGGCCATATCGGAAATAACAAGGTCCACCGGATTTTCACCGATGGCCTCGAGAATCTGCGCGAAGACCGCGTCATCGGTGAAGTCACCCTGAATGAAAGTGACATCGGGAATGCTGTCCATCTCCAGGATGTCGGAAGCGATCAGCCGTCCTTTGTCACCGATCACCCGACTGGTGACCTGCGACCAACCGCCCGGTGCCGCGCCGAGATCGACCACGGTCATGCCTGGGCGCAGGATGCGATCCTTCTCCTGGATTTCCAGCAACTTGTAGCTGGCGCGCGAGCGATAGCCGTCCTTCTGCGCCATCTTCACGTAAGGATCGTCAAAATGTTCTTTCAGCCAACGCTGGCTGGTCTTGGAACGTGCCACTGAAACCTCTGACTCAACGGGTCATGAATAACTGCGCGGGCTCGGGTAAGATAGGCGCCGTTTTCCAGACCGAATTAGGTACTAACGATTATGCCGCTCACTCAAGAGCAGAAGAAACAATTCAAATCTATCGGCCACCACCTGAAACCTGTATTGATCGTGGCTGACAATGGTTTGACCGAGGGCGTACTGGCCGAGCTGGACCGCGCCCTGAACGATCACGAGCTGATCAAGGTACAGCTGCGCCTCACCGAACGCGAGGATCGCCAGGCCGCCATTGTAGCCCTGTGCGAGAGCGGACGCGCTGAACTGGTCCAGTCGATTGGCAAGGTCGCCCTGCTCTATCGCAAGAACCCCAAGCCGAATCGCAACCTGTCCAACGTCATTCGTTACCAGGGTTGAGGCGCTTCCATCGCGATCACGGGCAAGCACGGCGTGCCCTGATCGCGAATGAATTCGCGCCTGAACGCGTCGTTAGCGCCTGACCGGCGCCCCAGGCACGGGCTGCAGCACCAGCAACAGCCCACAAAATGCCATCACCAGATAGCTGAAGCGCAACCAGTACTCGACCTCAGGCCAGTACTGCAACACAGCAAAGTAGCTCAGGGCCATGGCCGCAACGGTCAGCAGCAGTTGCCCACGCATATCCCGCAACAGACTCGACAGACCCTCACTGCGCAGCAAGGCAAAAGCCTGCAGCGCAACGCATACCGCTGTCAGACCGACCAGCAGCGGCACCAGCCGCGTGGCTATCTCCTGCACCAGCAGCGGCGCCAGGCCAACCTGACCGATAGCCGGCAGGATGACAAATTGCAGCAACCACAAACCGCCAACCCAAAGGGTCTGGGCCAGCTGCCAACTGACGGCAGCGGCCCGCGACGGTTGTTGCGGTTTAGATATGACGGACTTCGACAATCTCGTACTCGATCAGGCCGCTGGGGGTCTGCACCGCCACCACATCACCCTCGCTCTTGCCGATCAGGGCACGAGCGATAGGTGAGCCGACGGAGATCTTGCGCTGCTTGATGTCGGCTTCGTCTTCACCAACGATCTGGTAGGTCACGCTTTCGTCGGTCTCGACGTTGGCGATTTCCACCGTGGTACCGAATATCACCTTGCCGGTGTGCTCGATGCTGGTGACGTCGATGATCACTGCGTTCTGCAGACGGCCTTCGATATCACGCACACGCGCCTCGACCATGCCCTGCTGCTCGCGCGCGGCATGGTATTCGGCGTTTTCCTTGAGATCGCCCAGCTCGCGGGCTTCACCGATGTCCTGGCTGAGTTTCGGACGCACCACCTTGGTCAGGTGCGCCAGCTCTTCTTCCAGGGCGCGAGCGCCCTGGACGGTCATGGGGTACTTGTTCATGCCTTGATTCCTGCATGCAGATCCTGCAGCCGGCGCACGGTCTTCTCGGGACCGAACTTGAGCGCCTCACAGACCGCCTGCCCCGCCGCGATGGTGGTGGTGCAGTAGATCTTGTGCTGCAGAGCGTTACGACGGATCGAGTAGGAGTCAGCGATGGACTGACGCCCCTCGGTGGTATTGATGATCAGGGTTACTTCGTCGTTCTTGATCATGTCGACCACGTGCGGACGACCCTCGGTCACCTTGTTAACGCGGCGCACCGGCAGACCGGCAGCCTCGATCACCTTGGCCGTGCCAGCGGTAGCGACCACCTCGAAGCCCAGCGCGACCAGATCACGTGCGACCTGAACAGCTTCCGGCTTGTCGTCCTCGCGCACGCTGATGAAGGCGCAACCGGAGTTCGGCAGGATCTCGCTGGCACCCAACTGCGCCTTGGCGAAGGCCTCACCGAAGCTGTCGCCGACGCCCATCACCTCACCGGTGGACTTCATCTCTGGGCCAAGGATCGGGTCGACACCCGGGAACTTGGCGAAGGGGAACACCGCTTCTTTGACGCTGAAGAACGGCGGGATGATTTCCTTGGTGTAACCCACCTCGGCCAGGGTCTTGCCGGCCATGACGCGCGCGGCCACCTTGGCCAGCGATTCGCCGACGCACTTGGAAACGAACGGCACGGTACGCGAGGCACGCGGGTTCACTTCGATGACGTAGATGTCTTCGCCCTGCACAGCCATCTGCACGTTCATCAGGCCGATCACACCGAGCTCCAGGGCCATTTTCTTGACCTGCTCGCGGATCTCGTCCTGGATATGTGCCGGCAGCGAGTAAGGCGGCAGCGAGCAGGCGGAGTCACCGGAGTGCACACCGGCCTGTTCGATGTGCTGCATGATCGCGCCGATGACCACGGTTTCGCCGTCGCTGACCGCATCCACGTCCACTTCGATGGCGCAGTTGAGGAAGCGATCCAGCAGCACCGGGCTGTCGTTGGACACTTTCACCGCTTCGCGCATGTAGCGCTTGAGTTCTTCTTCCTGGTAGACGATTTCCATCGCCCGGCCGCCCAGTACGTAGGACGGACGCACCACCATCGGGTAACCGATGTTCTTCGACAGGGCCAGGGCCTCGTCTTCGCTGCGCGCAGTAGCGTTGGCCGGCTGACGCAGGTTCAGGCGCTGCACCATCTGCTGGAAACGCTCGCGGTCTTCGGCGCGGTCGATGGCCTCGGGGCTGGTGCCGATGATCGGTACGCCCGCTTCTTCCAGGGCGCGGCAGATCTTCAGCGGAGTCTGACCGCCATACTGGACGATCACGCCTTTCGGCTGTTCGACGCGGACGATTTCCAGTACGTCTTCCAGGGTCACCGGCTCGAAGTACAGGCGATCAGAGGTGTCGTAGTCGGTGGAAACGGTTTCTGGGTTGCAGTTGACCATGATGGTCTCGAAACCGTCTTCACGCATGGCCAGCGCCGCGTGCACGCAGCAGTAGTCGAACTCGATGCCCTGGCCGATACGGTTAGGACCGCCGCCGAGGATCATGATCTTGTCGCGACCACTCGGGTTGGCCTCGCACTCTTCCTCGTAGGTGGAGTACATGTAGGCGGTGTCGGTGGCGAATTCGGCGGCGCAAGTATCGACGCGCTTGTACACCGGCAGCACTTTCAGCTTGTGGCGGTGAGCACGCAGGCTCTTCTCGGAAACGCCCAGCAACTTGGCCAGACGCGCATCGGAGAAGCCCTTGCGCTTGAGTTTGAACATCAGATCGTAGTCGATAGCCGACAGACCGAGAGTCTGCACGGTGGCTTCGTCCTTGATCAGATCTTCGATCTGCACCAGGAACCACTCGTCGATACGGGTCAGCTCGAACACTTCGGCGACGGTCTTGCCGGCACGGAAGGCATCGGCCACGTACCAGATGCGGTCAGCGCTGGGCACGGTCAGCTCGCGACGCAGGGTGCTCTCAGCTTCCGGGTCATTCAGATCGAGCTTCGGATCGAAGCCGGCAACGCCGACTTCCAGGCCGCGCAGGGCTTTCTGCATCGACTCCTGGAAGGTACGGCCGATGGCCATGACCTCACCCACGGACTTCATCTGGGTGGTCAGGCGAGCGTCGGCCTTGGGGAATTTCTCGAAGGCGAAGCGCGGAACCTTGGTCACCACGTAGTCGATGGCCGGTTCGAAGGAGGCCGGGGTACGACCGCCGGTGATGTCGTTGCTCAGCTCGTCGAGGGTGTAACCGACAGCCAGCTTGGCAGCGATCTTGGCGATCGGGAAGCCGGTGGCCTTGGAGGCCAGTGCCGAGCTGCGCGATACACGCGGGTTCATTTCGATCACGACCATGCGACCAGTGTTCGGGCAGATGCCGAACTGCACGTTGGAGCCGCCGGTTTCAACGCCGATCTCACGCAGCACCGCCAGAGAGGCGTTGCGCATGATCTGGTATTCCTTGTCGGTCAGGGTCTGCGCCGGCGCGACGGTGATCGAGTCGCCGGTGTGCACGCCCATCGGGTCGAAGTTCTCGATGGAGCAGACGATGATGCAGTTGTCCTTCTTGTCGCGGACCACCTCCATCTCGTACTCCTTCCAGCCGATCAGCGATTCGTCGATCAGCAGCTCGTTGGTCGGCGACAGATCCAGACCACGGGCGCAGATTTCCTCGAACTCTTCACGGTTGTAGGCGATGCCGCCGCCGGTACCACCCATGGTGAAGCTGGGGCGAATGATGCAGGGGAAACCCACCATCTCCAGCACGCCATAGGCTTCTTCCATGCTGTGGGCGATGCCTGAGCGCGGGCAGGCCAGGCCGATGTCCTTCATCGCCCGGTCGAAGCGCGAGCGGTCTTCGGCCTTGTCGATGGTGTCGGCGTTGGCACCGATCATCTCAACGCCGAACTTCTCCAGCACGCCGTGACGCTCCAGATCCAGCGCGCAGTTCAGCGCGGTCTGGCCGCCCATGGTCGGCAGCAGTGCGTCCGGACGCTCCTTCTCGATGATCTTGGCCACGGTGGCCCACTTGATCGGCTCAATGTAGGTGGCGTCGGCCATCGACGGGTCGGTCATGATGGTGGCCGGGTTGGAGTTCACCAGAATGACGCGGAAACCCTCTTCCTTCAGCGCCTTGCACGCCTGGGCGCCGGAGTAGTCGAACTCACAGGCCTGGCCGATGACGATGGGGCCGGCGCCGAGGATCAGGATGCTTTTGATGTCTGTACGTTTTGGCATGGTCTTCTCGAATTCTCTGCTCGGCGGGCTTAGCGGCGTTTGGCCATCTCATTGATGAAACGGTCGAACAGCGGCGCAACGTCGTGCGGGCCTGGGCTGGCTTCCGGGTGCCCCTGGAAGCTGAAGGCGGCCTTGTCGGTACGTTCGATGCCCTGCAGGGTGCCATCGAACAGCGACTTATGGATCGGCCGCACATTGCTCGGCAGGCTGCTCTCATCCACGGCGAAACCGTGGTTCTGGCTGGTGATCATCACCACGCCGCTATCGAGATCCTGTACCGGGTGGTTGGCACCGTGGTGGCCATGGCCCATTTTCAGGGTCTTGGCGCCGGACGCCAGGGCCAGCAACTGGTGGCCGAGGCAGATGCCGAATACCGGGATATCGGTTTCCAGGACTTCCTTGATCGCCTGGATCGCGTAGTCGCACGGCTCGGGATCGCCAGGGCCGTTGGACAGGAACACGCCATCAGGATTGAGCGCCAGCACGTCGCTGGCCGGAGTTTGCGCCGGCACCACGGTCAGGCGGCAGCCACGCTCGACCAGCATGCGCAGGATGTTCAGCTTCACGCCGTAATCATAGGCGACCACGTGGTAAGGCAGCTCGCTGGCCGGAATTTCCGGATGGCTGTCGTCCTTCAGGTTCCAGGTGCTTTCACGCCACTCGTAGCGCTCGGTGCAGCTAACCACCTTGGCCAGGTCCATGCCTTTGAGGCCCGGGAAGCTGCGCGCCAGCTCCAGTGCTTTCTCTTCGGTGGCATCGTCGCCGACCAGAATGCAGCCGTTTTGCGAACCTTTTTCGCGCAGGATGCGGGTCAGGCGACGCGTATCGATACCGGCGATGGCGACGGTGCCGTTGGCTTTCAGGTATTCGTCCAGCGGTTGCTTGTCGCGCCAGTTGCTGGAGATCAGCGGCAGGTCACGAATAATCAGGCCAGCGGCCCATACGCGATTGGACTCGGCATCTTCCGGCGTGGTGCCGGTGTTGCCGATGTGCGGATAAGTCAGGGTAACGATCTGCTGGGCATAGGATGGATCGGTAAGGATTTCCTGATAGCCGGTCATGGCGGTGTTGAACACCACCTCTCCAATCGTCTGGCCATCGGCCCCGATGGAATCGCCGCGAAAAATGCTGCCGTCAGCAAGAGCCAAAATGGCAGGTTTGGGGGCTGGCTTAGTCAAGAAGACCTCCGTCTCGATCAAGGCTTGAAGCAAACGCAGGTTGTAAAAAAGCGGGATGACGTGTGAAGGTCATCCCGCTTTTTTATTTGAGCCATTCTGCGTAACTTTTAGTGGACACACTAAAACAGGAAGCTTACAGGAAAACCCTTTTTCGGTCCACCCGATAAGATGCCTCAGTCACACATTCGCATCAACGCAGGCCCAACACGTCCTGCATGTCGTACAGCGCCGGCGAACGCTGCTGCAGCCACAGCGCAGAACGCACTGCGCCCTTGGCGAAAGTCATGCGGCTGGAGGCCTTGTGCGTGATCTCCACGCGCTCGCCGTCGGCGGCGAACAACACGGTGTGATCACCCACCACATCACCGGCACGCACGGTGGCGAAACCAATGGTTTCACGCTCACGCGCACCGGTCTGACCTTCACGGCCGTAGACGGCGACCTTCTGCAGATCACGCCCCAATGCATCGGCAACCACTTCGCCCATGCGCAGCGCGGTGCCGGACGGCGCATCGACCTTGTGCCGGTGGTGGGCTTCGATGATCTCGATATCCACGTCATCACCCAACACGCGAGCTGCGGTATCGAGCAGTTTCAGGCACAGATTGACGCCGACACTGAAGTTGGCGGCGAAAACGATAGGGATCTGCTTGGCCGCTTCGCTGAGCTGCTGCTTCTCTTCTGGCGTGAAGCCCGTGGTGCCGATGACCATGGCCTTGCCCGCCTGGCGGCAGACTTCCAGGTTCTTCAGCGTCACCGACGGGTGAGTGAAGTCGATCAGCACATCGAAATCATCGACCACGGCGCTCAGGTCGCCTGCCAGGGTTACCCCGATCTTGCCCAAGCCGACCAGTTCACCAGCATCTGCACCGATCAGGCTGCTGTCGGCACGGTCGATGGCGGCACTGAGCTTGGCACCCTCGGCCTGACTGACGGCCTCGATCAGGGTCTTGCCCATACGCCCGGCGGCGCCCATCACTGCAATACGTTGCATACATCAGCTCCAAGCTGTCGCCCCGGCATCACCGGGGCGCGTTGCGATTAAACGTCGCCGAAGAAGCGCTTCACGCCTTCGAACCAGCCACTGGCCTTGGGCGAGTGGGAATCGTCACCCTGCAGCGACTTGCGGAACTCCTCGAGCAGCTCGCGCTGACGCTTGTTCAGGTTGACCGGCGTTTCCACCGCCACCCGGCACATCAGATCACCAGCCGCACCACCACGAACAGGTGCCACGCCCTTGCCGCGCAAGCGGAACAGCTTGCCAGTCTGGGTACCTTCGGGGATCTTCAGCTTGACCCGACCATCGAGGGTCGGCACTTCCAGCTCGCCACCCAGTGCCGCATCGGCAAAGCTGATCGGTACTTCGCAGTACAGATGCTTGCCATCACGCTGGAAGATCGCATGTTCACGGACGTTGACCACCACATACAGGTCACCGGCCGGGCCGCCATGGGTACCGGCCTCGCCCTCGCCAGACAGGCGAATGCGGTCACCGGTATCGACACCTGGCGGCACTTTGACCGACAGGGTCTTGCTCTCTTCCACGCGCCCCTGGCCATGACAGCTGCCGCAAGGGTCGGTGATCATCTTGCCGCTGCCATGGCAGCGCGGGCAGGTCTGCTGTACGGAGAAGAAACCCTGCTGCATGCGCACCTGACCGATACCACCGCACGTGGTACAGGTCACCGGGCTGGTGCCCTTCTTGGCACCCGAGCCATCGCAGGTCTTGCAACCGACCAGGGTCGGCACGCGGATGGTCACGGTGGTACCGCGTACCGCTTCCTCCAGATCCAGCTCGAGGGTGTAGCGCAGATCCGAGCCGCGCTGAGCACCGCCACGCGAACCGCCGCGAGCACCGCCGAAGAAGTCGCTGAACACATCCCCGAAGATATCGGAGAAGTTGGCGCCGCCGAAACCAGCGCCACCACCGCCACCCATCTGCGGGTCGACCCCGGCGTGGCCGTATTGGTCGTAAGCCGAACGCTTGGCCGCATCAGAAAGTACTTCGTAGGCCTCGTTGGCCTCCTTGAATTTCTCTTCGGCGTCTTTGTCGTCCGGGTTGCGGTCCGGGTGATACTTCATCGCCAGGCGCCGATAGGCCTTCTTCAGCTCGGCTTCGCTAGCGCCGCGCTCGACCCCCAGGATCTCGTAATAGTCACGTTTTGCCATAGTTGTGCTGCACTCTCAGATTCGTGAGCTCCAGATACGCCGACGCGGGAGAAGGCTCCCGCGCGGCGAATCCTGCCCGTCGCGAGCGACGGTGGAGCGTAAAGAAGAGGCGGCCTGCCGAGCAGGCCGCGTCCCTTACTTGTTCTCCTTGACCTCTTCGAACTCAGCGTCGACCACGTCGTCACCTGCATCCTTGGCGTCGCCAGCGTCAGCCTGGGCGGCACCACCCTGCGGCTGCTCGGCGTACATCTTCTGCGCCAGCGGCGTGGTGGCCTCGGACAGGGCGTTCATCTTGGCTTCGATGGCCTCCTTGTCGTCGCCTTTTACAGCCACTTCCAGTTCGCCAATGGCTTTCTCGATGGCCGCCTTCTCGTCGGCAGTGGCCTTGTCGCCTGCTTCGGTGAGCATCTTGCGGGTGGCGTGCACCAGCTGATCACCCTGGTTACGCGCGGTGGCCAGCTCCTCGAACTTGCGGTCTTCCTCGGCGTTGGCCTCGGCGTCACGCACCATACGCTCGATTTCGTCATCGGACAGACCGGAGTTGGCCTTGATCACGATGGACTGCTGCTTGCCAGTGGCCTTGTCCTTAGCGGACACGTGCAGGATGCCGTTGGCATCGATATCGAAGGTCACTTCGATTTGCGGCACGCCACGCGGAGCCGGCGGAATCTCGGCCAGGTCGAACTTGCCCAGCGACTTGTTCTGCGCGGCCTGCTTACGCTCACCCTGCAGGACGTGAATGGTCACGGCGCTCTGGTTGTCATCGGCAGTGGAGAACACCTGCGACTTCTTGGTCGGGATGGTGGTGTTCTTCTCGATCAGCGCAGTCATCACGCCACCCATGGTTTCGATACCCAGGGTCAGCGGGGATACGTCCAGCAGCAGTACGTCCTTGACGTCACCAGCCAGAACGGCGCCCTGAATGGCTGCGCCCATGGCAACAGCTTCGTCCGGGTTGACGTCCTTGCGCGGTTCCTTGCCGAAGAACTCGGTCACCAGCTTCTGCACCAGCGGCATGCGGGTCTGACCACCGACCAGAATCACATCGTTGATAGAACCAACGTCGACACCAGCATCTTTCAGCGCGATACGGCAAGGCTCGATGGTGCGCTGCACCAGATCCTCGACCAGCGACTCCAGCTTGGAGCGGGAGATCTTCACGTTCAGGTGCTTCGGACCGGTGGCATCTGCAGTGATGTACGGCAGGTTGACGTCGGTCTGCTGGCTCGAGGACAGCTCGATCTTGGCTTTCTCGGCGGCTTCCTTCAGGCGCTGCATGGCCAGCGGGTCACCCTTGAGGTTCATGCCGGTTTCTTTCTTGAATTCGTCGACGAGGTAATCGATCAGACGAATGTCGAAGTCCTCACCACCGAGGAAGGTGTCGCCATTGGTAGCCAACACTTCGAACTGGTGCTCGCCATCGACTTCAGCGATCTCGATCACCGACACGTCGAAGGTACCGCCACCCAGGTCATAGACGATCACGGTGTGGTCGCCCTTGGCCTTGTCCATACCGTAGGCCAGCGCGGCCGCAGTCGGCTCGTTGATGATGCGCTTGACGTCCAGACCAGCGATGCGACCAGCATCCTTGGTGGCCTGACGCTGGCTGTCGTTGAAGTAAGCCGGGACGGTGATTACCGCCTCGGTGACTGCTTCGCCGAGATAGTCTTCGGCGGTCTTCTTCATCTTCTTGAGAATTTCAGCCGAGATTTGCGGCGGCGCCATCTTCTGGCCGTTCACTTCGACCCAGGCGTCACCGTTGTCCGCCTTGGCGATCTTGTACGGCACCATCTGAATGTCTTTCTGCACGACTTCTTCGTCGAAACGACGACCGATCAGACGCTTCACCGCATACAGGGTGTTGTGCGGATTGGTCACAGCCTGACGCTTGGCCGACTGACCGACGAGGATTTCACCGTCATTGGCATAAGCAATGATGGACGGCGTGGTACGAGCGCCTTCGGCGTTCTCGATTACCTTGACGTTGCCGTTTTCCAGAATGGAGACGCAGGAGTTGGTGGTCCCCAGGTCGATACCGATAATTTTGCCCATGAATGTTCTCCCGAAACTTTGATTTTTCCGTCGCCTCGTTTCTCAGGCGCCGGCAGCACTAAAACGCTTGACTTAAAAATGGGGTCGTTACAGCTGATTTCAAGCCTGCTCGTCGATACTCGGCGGCGGCGTGGTTGGCGCCTTGCTGACCACGACCATGGCCGGGCGCAGCAGGCGACCGTTAAGCAGATAGCCCTTCTGGAACACCTTGAGCACCGAATTCGGCTCGGTATGAATGCTCTCTTCCATGGCCATGGCCTGGTGGTGCTCCGGGTTGAACGGCGCGCCGTGCGGGTCGATGGCTTCCAGGTTGTAGCGAGCCAGCGTGTCGTGGAACAACTTGAGGGTCAGTTGCATGCCTTCACGCACGGCCTTGATCGATACATCGTCAGGGCTGGACAGCTCCAGGCCACGCTCCAGGCTGTCGATTACCGGCAGCAGGTCGCCGGCGAATTTTTCCAGCGCAAACTTGTGCGCCTTTTCCACATCCTGCTCTGCGCGGCGACGCACGTTCTGCAGGTCGGCAGCCATGCGCAGCGACTGATCCTGCGCAGCGGCCAGTTGCTCTTCCAGCGTTTGCACGCGAGCAGCCAGGTCGTCACTCGGCGCTACAGCTTCCGCTGCCTGCGCTTCGGGATTCTGCGTATCCAGGGTCTGTTCGTCAGCCATGCCTTTCTCCTCTCGAAAAAACTGGCGCGATACCGGCTCGCGCTCCTGCCGCCTATATGGAGTCAATTCCACAGCTTTCAAGGGGCGATAGACGAGGATTGCCAGGAAAAGAAAAAACACTGTATAAATAACCAGACATCAATTCGGGAGCGTTCGCCATGCTGGTGCACCTGTCCATTCACAACTACGCCATCGTTGACCATTTGGACCTTGAGCTGGATGCCGGCATGAGCGCCATCAGCGGCGAGACCGGTGCCGGCAAGTCGATCATGCTCGACGCCCTCGGCCTGTGCCTGGGCGATCGTGCCGACAGCGGCGTGGTGCGCCCAGGCAGTGACAAGGCGGACATTCTCGCCAGCTTCGATCTGGCGGACATTCCCGAAGCCCGCACCTGGCTTGCCGAGCGCGACCTGGACAACGACGGCCCGTGCATCCTGCGCCGGGTGATTACCGCCGAGGGCCGCTCGCGCGGCTATATCAATGGCAGCCCCTGCCCGCAGGCCGATCTCAAGGCCCTTGGCGAACTGATCATCGATATCCACAGCCAGCACGAACATCAGTCGCTGCTCAAGACCGACACCCATCGCCGCCTGCTCGACGAATACGCCGGCAGCCAGGACCTCGCGCGCCAGGTGCAACTCGCAGCGCAACGTTGGAAGCAGACGCGCAACGAACTTGAGCGCATCTCCAGCCAGAGCGACGAGCAGCGCGCTCGCCACCAGTTGCTCAGCTACCAGCTCGAAGAACTGGAAAACCTCGCCCTCGGCGAGAACGAGCTGGAGCAACTGGAACAGGAGCACAAGGCGCTGAGCAATGCTGAAGCGCTGCTCGCTGCCTGTCGCCAGGTACTGGATTTGTGCAGCGAAAGCGATGCCGGCAACGTGCTGTCGGCGCTAACCGCCAGCCTCAACCGCTTGGGCGCCTTTGGCGGTCAGGGCGGCACCTTGAACGAAGCCAGCAACTTGTTGGCCAGTGCGCAGATCCAGGTGGAGGAAGCCGTCGGCGAATTGAACCGCTTCCTCGACCACTTCGACGCCGACCCCGAGCGCCAGCAGTTTCTCGAAGAGCGCCTAGACACCATCTACACCCTGGCCCGCAAGCACCGTATTCAACCAGCCGAACTGGCCGCTTTGCAGCAGCAGTTGTTCGATGAGCTCGAAGGCCTGAATGCCGACGATCAGGCCAGCGAACGCCTGGCCGAGGAGCTGGCGGCTTATGAGCGCCACTACCAGGAAAAAGCAGCCGAGCTCAGCACACTGCGCAGCAATGCTGCCGAGCGCCTGGCCGCAGCCGTAGAGCAGGAAATGCAGGCTCTGGGCATGCCCGGCGGTCGCTTCAATATTCAACTCCAAGCCATGAGCAGCGAAGAACCACACGCAAGCGGCCTGGAGACAGTGGAATTTCTGGTCAGCGCCAACCCTGGTCAGCCGCTACGCGGCCTGGCCAAGGTGGCATCTGGCGGTGAACTGTCACGCATCAGCCTGGCGATTCAGGTGATAACCGCACAGACCTCGCGCGTACCGACCCTGGTATTCGACGAAGTGGACGTCGGTATCGGCGGCCCAACCGCAGAAGTGGTCGGCCAGCTGTTACGCCGCCTCGGCGAACGCGGGCAAGTGCTGTGCGTCACCCACTTGCCGCAAGTCGCCGCGCAGGGCCATCAACATCTGTTCGTGCACAAACGCCGCGGCGAAGACGCCACCTCTACCGCAGTGAGCAAGCTGGACGAGAGCGGCCGCGTCGAAGAGATCGCTCGCATGCTCGGTGGCGTCGACCTGACCGAGGAATCCCTGGCTCATGCGCGCAAGATGGTCACCAGCGCCCAGGCGGCGTGAGACACGCTTAGCGCGGACGCAATCCGGAAGCCCTCGGATTACAACCGGACCATGGCAAAGCAAAAAGGCGACCCGAGGGTCGCCTTTTTGATTGCCGCAGAAGAATCAGCTCTTCTTGCGCACGTACAGCACCAGGTTGTGGTCAACCAGCTCGAAACCGTGCTCCTTGACGATCTCTTTCTGGCGCTTCTCGATCTCGGCGTCGAAGAATTCGATCACTTCGCCGGAGTCGACGCAGACCATATGGTCGTGATGGCCGCTATCAGCCAGCTCGAATACGGCATGGCCGCCATCGAAGTTGTGACGCACCACCAGGCCAGCGGCCTCGAACTGAGTCAGAACGCGGTATACGGTGGCTAGGCCAACGTCTTCACCGGCCTCCATCAGCGCTTTGTAGACATCTTCCGCGCTCATGTGGCGGTGCTCGGCGTTATCCAGCATTTGCAGGATTTTGACTCGTGGCAGAGTCACCTTCAGTCCAGCTTTGCGCAGTTCGTTATTTTCAACCATGGTCTGCTTTCTCATGGATGCTGCTTCGCAGCACCCTTCAATACGGGTATGATCCGGGGTTCAAGTTGCCCAAGATAGTGGAAGTCACCCTCCGATGCAAAAAACCAAGCTCTTGCTGACCAGCCTGTCGCTGACCGGGCTCTTCGCACTCGCCGGTTGTTCATTCCCCGGGGTTTACAAGATCGACATTCAACAGGGCAATGTCGTGACACAGGACATGATAGACCAGCTGCGCCCGGGAATGACCCGACGCCAAGTGCGGTTTATCATGGGTAACCCGCTGATCACCGACACCTTCCATGCCGATCGCTGGGATTATCTGTACAGCATCCAGCCTGGCGGCCGTCAGCGCCTGCAGGAACGCGTCAGCCTGGTGTTCGACGGCAGCGACCAGCTGGTTGGCCTGGCCGGCGACTTCATGCCCGGCGTAAGCCGTGACCAGGCGATTATGGGCGAAGGCGGCGACACCAGCAGTGCCCAGCCGCAAGCCAAACCACAGGATGAAACGCCGCCAGCGCCCGGCTCGTTGCTGGAGCAGATCCAGCGCGAGGTGGATCAGGTCGAAACCGTCCCGGTGCCGACGCCTGAGCCGCTGGACACCAATCCGCAGTAATACGCGGACACTAAAAAGCCCGGAGCGAATCCGGGCTTTTTCGCATCTGGCGCCTGGCTAGCCTATCGACTAGTCATCATCACGCCAGTTCTTCGCCCTCTTCCCTGGCCTTGGCTTTGGCCGCACGCTGCTTGCGTACTTCCTTCGGGTCGGCGATCAGCGGCCGATAGATCTCGACGCGCTCGCCTTCCTCCAGCACTCGCTCTTCCGGTTTGCCTACCGCCTTGCCAAAAATGCCCAGCGGCGCCTGGCTCAGATCCAGTTCCGGAAAGAACTGCTGCATACCAGAACGCAGTGCGGCCTCGCGCACCGTGGTGCCGGCCGGTACGGACAAGCGCAGCAGCTTCTGCCGCTCGGCAAGGGCGTAGACCACCTCAATGGCAATACTGGGCTTATCCATACAACTGCTTGGCTCGCTGGCAGAAGGCATCGACCATGGTATTGGCCGCCTGATTGAACAGCGGCCCCAGCGTGGCACGCACCAGCGGCCCGGCGTAGTCGAAGGTCAGGTCCAGGCTGATCTTGCAGGCCTTGTCACCCAGCGCCTTGAACTCCCAGACGCCATGGAGACTGGTGAAAGGTCCTTCCTGCAGATTCATTTCGATACGCTGCCCTGGCTGCAGCACATTGCGCGTGACGAAGCGCTGACCGATGCTGCCTTTGGCCACTTCGAGGCTGGCCAGCATGTGCGTCTCGCTGACCTCCAGTACCTCACTGGCGCGGCACCAGGGCAGAAACTGCGGGTAACCGGCAACATCGTTGACGAGATCAAACAGTGCCTGCGCCGGATAAGGCAGTAACGCCGAGCGCTGGATTCGAGTAGCCATTTACTTGCTCAGCTCCGCGATGAAAACGATCAGGACGCCGATTGGCGCCACGACGCGAATCAGCCAGAGGGCCAGATTGAACAGCAGCGGGCTTCTGATGGACAGCTCGTCACGCACAGCGTCACGGCTCAACACCCAACCGGCGAACATGGCGAAAGCCAGACCGCCCAGCGGCAGCAGAATACGGCTGGTGAGGTAATCGATGCTGTCGAAGAAGGTCTTGCCGCCTTCGGCGCCCCACTGCAGCAGATGGAAACCATCCTCGGCGAAAACGAAGAACTTGGCCTCAGCCCAGAGGTTGAACGACAGCACCGTACCCATCCCCACCAGCCAGCACAGCAGCGCCAGTGCGGCGGTTACCTGCGCGCGGCTGCGCCCGGTTTTCTCGACGAAGTAGGCCACGGCCGGCTCCAGCATGGAGATTGAGGAGCTCCATGCGGCAACGGCCACCAGTACGAAGAAGATCAGCCCCATTACCTGGCCGAAGGCGATATTGCCGAAGGCAATCGGCAGGGTGACGAACATCAGCCCCGGGCCACCTCCCGGCTCCAGGCCAGCGGCAAAGACGATGGGGAACAGCGCCAGACCCGCCGTCAACGCCACCAGGGTATCGAGCACGCCAACGGTCAGTACCGTAGCGCCGATCGAAGCCTTCTTCGGCATGTAGGCGCCGTAGACCATGATCGAGCCGACACCCACGCTCAGGGTAAAGAACGCATGGCCCATGGCAGCGAGGATGCCGTCCTGCACCTTGCTCGGATCGAAATGAAAGAGGAAATCGAAACCTTCGCGGAAATGTCCGGTGGTGAAGCTGTACCCCAGCAGCACCAGCAGCAGCACGAACAGCAGCGGCATCATGATGCGCAGGCTGCGCTCCAGGCCTGCTACCACTCCCTTGGCGATGACGAACGCAGTGATCAGCATGAACAGGCTGTGCCACAGGGTCAGGCGCCACGGGTCGGAGGTCAGACCGCCGAACGCCGCACCTGCGCCATCGGCGCTGATACCGGTGAAGTCGCCACGCCCCATACCGATGATGTAATCCAGCGACCAACCAGCCACCACACTGTAGAAGGACAGAATCAGTAGCGCGGCGACCATCCCCATCAGCGCAGCCAGCGACCAGTGCTTCGAGGCTCCAGCTTCGATCGCCAGGCTCTTCATCGCATTGACCGGGCTCTGCCGGCCGCGGCGACCGATCATGGTTTCTGCCAGCATGATCGGCACACCCACCAGGGCAATGCAGAACAGATACATGACGACGAACGCACCGCCGCCATAGACCCCTGTCATATAGGGGAATTTCCAGATATTGCCGAGACCGACTGCCGAGCCGGTCGCCGCCAGGATGAATACCCAGCGACTGGCCCAGGCACCGTGAATCGAAACTTTGTCGCTCGCCATTACGGCCAAGACCCCATACTGCGGGAAAAAAGATCGCACATTGTCGGAGATTAGCGGCATGGGCTCAAGTTTGGCTCGGTAACGCCCCATGGCGCAGGCGCGGACGACTCCCTATAATGCGCGCCCTATGGCTAAGCAAAAGAAACATCCTCAAGGCACCATCGCGCTGAACAAAAAGGCGCTGCATGACTATTTCATCGAACACAAGTTCGAGGCCGGCTTGGTGCTGTCCGGCTGGGAAGTGAAGAGCCTGCGTGCCGGCAAAGCACAGCTGGTCGACAGCTACGTGCTGCTCAAGGACGATGAAGCCTGGCTGATGGGTTGCCACATCGCGCCCCTGAAAACCGCCAGCACCCATGTCATCGCCGACCCGACCCGCACGCGCAAGCTGCTGCTGAACAAGCGCGAGCTGGAAAAGCTGTTCGGCTCAGTACAGCAGAAGGGCTATACCGCCGTGGCACTGTCGCTTTACTGGAAGCAGCATCTGGTCAAATGCGAAATTGCCCTGGCCAAGGGCAAGAAGGACTTCGACAAGCGCCACACCGAGAAGGAACGTGACGCCGACCGCGAAGTTCAGCGCGCGATGCGCAGCAAGGGCAAGGAAGACTGAACATCCTCCCCACTTCGTAGCCCGGGTGATGATTGATCGCCTGGGCTCGTTGTTTCTTAAAGGCCTAGCCGGCGCTGCGCACGCGCCACACGCTGGGCTTCCAGCTGCACTTCCGAGAGCACTTCCTGCACATAGTCGATGTGCTGGTTGGAAAGCTCACGAGCATCCTCCGCACGACCTTCGATGATCGCCTGATACAACGCGCGGTGCTGCCCGATCAGCATGTCGCGGGTCTCCTCACGCTGGGCATACATGCCGCCGATGTTGGTCACCACGTTGCGCTTGAGCAAGTCGAACAGACCACGGATGGTGTGCAGCAGCACCGCGTTATGACTGGCCTCGGCAATCGCCAGGTGAAAGCGCGCATCGGCCGCCCCTTCCTCGGCACGAGTCACCTTGCCGACTCGCGCGTAGCAATCCTGCAAGGCTTCGAACGCTTCGGTGAGGCGCTGCCGGTCGATATCGGTGGCGCGCCTGGCCGCGTAGTAGGCGCAGGAGCCTTCCAGCGTATGGCGGAATTCCAGCAGGTCACGCTGGGCATCTTCCTTGTGCTCCAGCAGTTGCAGTAGCGGGTCGCTGAAGGTCGAGCCGAGCGACTCAGCGACATAGTTACCGCCACCCTGGCGACTGATCAGCAGCCCCTTGGCTGCCAACTTCTGGATCGCTTCACGCAGGGACGGACGAGACACGCCGAACTGCTCGGCCAGCGCACGCTCTGCGGGCAGCCTCTCACCGGCACGCAAAGTGCCTTCGAGAATCATGGTTTCCAGTTGCGCGACGATGTCATCGGAGAGACGACGCTGCCGCACCTGACCTACTTCCATCACCCACATCTCCATTGGTTTGACCAGGCCGAAGACCTCAGGAGGCAAGCCTATAGCGCGCCCTTTCGCTGAACAAGCAGGCACTCTACGACCAAAGTCTTAGCCACTCGATTTGACAGTCAATTGAGCAACTTTTAACCTGACCTCGCTTCATTGTAAATTGGTATTACCAATTTAACCAACAAGAACAACAAACCATCGAGGTCACGCCATGACAGCCCTACGCGCTGCAAGCCTGTTCGATCACGCCTCATCCCTGCCGCGCCCGCTGCGCGCTCGTGTGGAGTAAGACCCAATGTCCAACGGAATTCTCGCCCTGCTGGCGTTCTCGCCGATTCTGCTTGCCGCCGTTCTGCTGATCGGCCTGCGCTGGCCGGCCAAACACGCCATGCCTCTGGTCTACCTGGTGACTGCCGCCGTCGGTCTGTTCGCCTGGGACATGACCCTCAATCGTGTCCTGGCCTCCACCCTGCAAGGCTTGTTGATCACTCTCGGCCTGCTGTGGATCATTTTCGGCGCCATCCTGCTGCTCAATACCCTCAAGCACTCTGGCGGCATAACCGCCATCCGTGCCGGCTTCACCACCATCAGTCCTGACCGCCGCATCCAGGCCATCATCATCGCCTGGTTGTTCGGCTGCTTCATCGAGGGCGCCTCGGGCTTCGGTACGCCAGCCGCCATCGCTGCCCCGCTGCTGGTTGCCATCGGTTTTCCGGCCATGGCCGCCGTGTTGATGGGCATGCTGGTACAAAGCACGCCGGTCTCCTTCGGCGCCGTCGGTACGCCGATCATCGTCGGCCTCAATACCGGCCTGGACACTGCCACCATCGGTGCGCAGCTGGTCGAGCAGGGTTCGTCCTGGGCGCAGTTCCTGCAGTTGATCACCAGTGAAGTGGCAATCATCCATGCCACCGTCGGTGTGGTCATGCCGGTCATCATGGCAATGATGCTGACCCGTTTCTTCGGTCAGGAGAAAAGCTGGAAAGCCGGTCTGGAAGTGCTGCCGTTCGCGATTTTCGCCGGGCTGGCCTTCGTCGTGCCGTACGTTTTCACCGGCGTCTTTCTCGGCCCGGAATTCCCATCGCTGCTGGGCGGCCTGATCGGCCTGGCCATCGTCACCAGCGCCGCCCGCTTCGGCTTCCTGGTGCCGAAAAAGACCTGGGACTTCGCCCCGGCGGACAAATGGCCGAGCGAATGGCTGGGCACCGTCGAGATGAAGCTGGACGAACTGACCGCCAAACCGATGAGCGCACTGCGCGCCTGGCTGCCCTATGTGCTGGTCGGCGCACTGCTGGTGATCAGCCGTGTGTTCCCGGAAGTAGGCAACGCGCTGAAGGCCGTGGTGGTGAACTTCCCCGACCTGCTCGGCGAAGCCGGTGTCAGCGCCAACTTCCAACCCCTGTACCTACCGGGCGGCATACTGGTCGCCGTGGTTCTGGCCACGTTCTTCCTGCATGGCATGAAGGCGCGTGACCTGGGCAAGGCGGTGAAAGAGTCATCCAGCGTATTGCTCAGCGCCGGTTTCGTGCTGCTGTTCACCGTGCCGATGGTGCGTATCCTGATCAACTCCGGCGTGAATGGTGCAGAACTGGCCAGCATGCCGATCCTCATGGCCCGCTGGGTGGCCGACAGCGTTGGCGGCATCTATCCACTACTGGCCCCGAGCATCGGTGCCCTGGGCGCCTTCATCGCTGGTTCCAACACCGTCAGCAACATGATGTTCAGCCAGTTCCAATTCGGCGTGGCCAGCAGCCTGGGTATTTCCAGCGCGCTGATCGTCGCGGTGCAGGCCGTAGGTGCCGCCGCCGGCAACATGGTGGCGATCCATAACGTGGTCGCAGCCTCGGCTACCGTTGGCCTGCTCGGCCGCGAAGGCAGTACCCTGCGCAAGACCATCTGGCCGACGCTGTACTACCTGCTGTTCACCGGCATCATCGCGATGGTCGCGATCTACGTACTGGGCGTCAGCGATCCGCTGATGACTCACTGATCGACTGGTAGTGAGCGCCCCGACATCGTCGGGGCATTTGCCATCAGGCTACGCTTCTCTTTTTCAGCAACAGGATGAGCCCATGATCATTTCTGCCTCGACCGACTACCGCGCTGCCGCTCAACGCAAGCTGCCGCCCTTCCTGTTCCACTACGCCGATGGCGGCGCTTACGCCGAGCACACGCTGCGCCGCAATGTCGCCGATCTGTCGGACATCGAACTGCGCCAGCGCGTGCTGAAGAACATGTCCGAACTGGACCTTTCCACCGAGCTGTTCGGCGAGAAGATGTCGATGCCGGTCGGCCTGGCTCCGGTTGGCCTGACCGGCATGTTCGCTCGCCGTGGCGAGGTGCAGGCAGCCAAGGCGGCAGCGGCCAAGGGCATTCCCTTCACCCTGTCCACCGTGTCGGTGTGCCCGATCGAGGAAGTGGCACCGGCCATCGACCGACCGATGTGGTTCCAGCTCTATGTACTGAAAGACCGCGGCTTCATGAAGAACGCCCTGGAGCGCGCCAAAGCCGCCGGCTGCTCGACACTGGTATTCACCGTCGACATGCCCGTGCCCGGCGCACGCTACCGTGACGCCCATTCCGGCATGAGCGGCCCGAACGCCGCACTGCGCCGCATGCTGCAAGCGATGACTCACCCGCAGTGGGCCTGGGACGTCGGTCTGATGGGCAAACCGCATGACCTGGGCAATATCTCCGCTTACCGCGGCAACCCGACTGGCCTGGCCGACTACATCGGCTGGCTGGGCGCCAACTTCGATCCGTCGATCTCCTGGAAGGACCTGGAATGGATCCGTGACTTCTGGGACGGCCCGATGGTGATCAAGGGCATTCTCGACCCGGAAGACGCCCGCGATGCGGTCACTTTCGGCGCCGACGGCATCATCGTTTCCAACCATGGCGGTCGTCAGCTCGACGGCGTGCTGTCCAGCGCCCGCGCCTTGCCGGCCATCGCCGATGCGGTCAAGGGTGACCTGAAAATCCTCGCCGACTCCGGTATCCGCACCGGCCTCGACGTGGTGCGCATGATCGCCCAGGGCGCCGACACCGTGCTGCTCGGCCGCGCCTTCCTCTATGCCCTGGCCGCTGCCGGTGGTGCCGGCGTGAGCAACCTGCTCGACCTGATCGAGAAGGAAATGCGCGTTGCCATGGTGCTGACTGGCGCCAAGTCCATCGCCGAAATCACCTCGGACCTGCTGGTCAAGGAGCGCTGATGCCATGAATACTGCAGCCGCCACTCCCGTCAGCCGTGACGCCCTGCTGGCGCAGATGCGCCAGATCGTCGGCAATAGCCACGTGCTGACCGACGAACAAAGCACGCGGCGCTTCCGCAAGGGCCACCGCACCGGTGAGGGCAACGTCCTGGCCGTGGTACGCCCCGCTTCGCTGCTGGAGCAGTGGCGCATCCTGCAGGCGGCAGTGGCGGCCGACCGTATCGTCATCATGCAGGCAGCCAATACCGGCCTGACCGGAGGCTCGACCCCGGATGGCGCTGACTACGACCGCGAGATCGTGCTGATCAGCACCCTGCGCATCACCGGGGTACAACTGATCAACGATGGTCAGCAGGTGGTGTGCCTACCGGGCGCGACCCTGGATCGCCTGGAACAGGCCTTGGCGCCACTGAATCGCGAACCGCATTCGGTGATCGGCTCGTCCTGCATCGGCGCCTCGGTACTTGGCGGTATCTGCAACAACTCCGGCGGCGCCCTGGTGCGTCGCGGCCCGGCCTACACCGAGCTGGCGCTGTATGCGCAGGTGAAAGATGACGGCGCGCTGGAGCTGGTCAACCATCTGGGCATCGAGCTGGGCAACGATCCGGAGGAAATCCTCACCCGCCTGCAGAACGGCGACTACACGCCGCAGCAGGTACGCAACGAGGACACTGCCAAGGCCTCTGATGCACGCTACGGCGAGCACGTGCGCGACGTCGATGCCGACACACCGGCGCGCTTCAATGCTGACCCGTCGCGCCTGTTCGAAGCCTCCGGTTCGGCAGGCAAGCTGTGCCTGTTCGCCGTGCGTCTGGACACCTTCCCGAAAGAGCCGAGCACGGTGTTCTACATCGGCAGCAACGACCCGCACGACCTGACCGAAGTGCGCCGCCACCTGCTGGCCAAGCTGCCGCGCCTGCCGATTGCCGGGGAATACATCCACCGCACGGCATTCGACATCGGCGAGAAGTACGGCAAGGACACCTTCCTGGTGATCGACAAATTCGGCACGTCCAAGGTGCCGGCCGCCTTCGCCATGAAGAGCCGCGTGGACGGTTTCTTCGAGCGCTTCGGCCTGCGTGGCGTGACCGACAAGGTGATCCAGGCCCTGATGAACCTGCTGCCCAGCCACCTACCGCAACGCATGCGCGAGTACCGTGACCGTTTCGAGCATCACCTGCTGGTGCGCGTTTCCAACGACACGCTGGAACAGACCCGCAGCTTCCTGACCGAGTATTTCACTGGCAGTGACAGCGGTGCCTATTTCGAGTGCGATGCCGATGAGGGGCGCAAAGCCTTCCTGCACCGCTTCGCCGTGGCCGGCGCCGCGATCCGCTACCGCGAGTCGCACCGCAGCAGTGTCGAGGACATCCTCGCCCTGGACATCGCCCTGCGCCGCAACGACCGCGACTGGGTCGAGACGCTACCGCAGGAGATGGAAGAGCAGATCATCCACAAGCTCTACTACGGGCACTTCTTCTGCCATGTGTTCCACCAGGACTATATCGTCAAGAAAGGCGTCGACCCGATCGCCATGGAACACCGCATGTGGAAGCTGCTGGACGCTCGCCAAGCCGAGTACCCGGCCGAGCACAACGTTGGCCATCTGTACGTGGCCAAGCCGGCGCTGGCCGGTTTCTACCGCGAACTCGACCCGACCAACACCTTCAACCCTGGCATCGGCCATACCTCGAAGAAGAAGCATTGGGGTGGTTGTTGCTAGGACGCTGAACCTTTACGTAGGAGCGGCTTCAGCAGCGAACGAGGAAAATCGCGGCTGAAGCCGCTCCTACGCGAAACACGCAGCAACGTAGCCCGGATGCAATCCGGGAAAACCTGACGCCGACTCCCCGGATTTCATCCGGGCTACAAAAGCAAAGGCCCGCCAAATTGGCGGGCCTTTGTGTTGACGCGGCAAACGATCAGGCGAACACGATTTCTTCGTCATCGACCTTGGCATGCACTACCGCCCCCGGGGCGAAATCGCCAGAGAGTATCTGCTGCGCCAGCGGGTTCTCGATCCAGCGCTGGATCGCCCGTTTCAGCGGACGCGCACCATACACCGGGTCGTAGCCGACCGCGATCAGCTTGTCGAGCGCCTCCGGCGTGAGCTCCAGGCTAAGCTCGCGCTCGGCCAGACGGCCACGCAGACGCTGCAACTGGATCTCGGCGATGCCGGCGATCTGCTCGCGGCCCAGCGGTTCGAACACCACCACTTCGTCGATACGGTTGATGAACTCGGGACGGAAGTGGCTGCTCACCGCATCCATCACCGCCGCGCGCTGCGCTTCCTTGTCGCCGACCAACTCCTGAATCTGCGCCGAGCCGAGGTTGGAGGTCATCACGATCACCGTGTTCTTGAAGTCCACGGTGCGGCCATGGCTGTCGGTCAGGCGACCGTCTTCCAGTACCTGCAGCAGCACGTTGAACACATCCGGGTGCGCCTTCTCGACTTCGTCCATCAGCACCACCGAATAGGGTTTGCGGCGCACGGCCTCGGTCAGATAACCGCCCTCTTCGTAACCCACGTAGCCGGGCGGTGCACCAATCAGCCGGGCAACGCTGTGCTTCTCCATGAACTCGGACATATCGATGCGTACCAGCGCCTCTTCGGTGTCGAAGAGGAACTCGGCCAGCGCCTTGCACAGCTCGGTCTTGCCCACCCCGGTCGGGCCGAGGAAGAGGAACGAGCCGCTCGGACGGTTGGGGTCGGCCAGCCCAGCGCGCGAACGGCGCACGGCGTTGGAGACAGCGACCACCGCCTCGTCCTGGCCGATAACGCGCTGGTGCAGCAAACCCTCCATCTTCAGTAGCTTCTCGCGCTCACCTTCGAGCATCTTGCTCACCGGAATGCCCGTCCACTTGGACACGACCTCGGCGATCTCCTCGTCGGTGACCTTGCTGCGCAACAACTGGTTCTCAGCCTTGCCATGCTGGTCGACCATCTGCAGGCTGCGCTCCAGATCCGGAATGATGCCGTACTGCAGTTCGGCCATACGCTGCAGGTCGGACTTACGCCGCGCTGCCTCGAGATCGGCCTTGGCCTGCTCGATCTTCTGCTGGATCTGCGCCGAACCCTGCACCTCGGCCTTCTCCGACTTCCAGATTTCATCCAGGTCGGCGTATTCCTTCTCCAGCCGGGTGATGTCTTCCTTGAGCTTTTCAAGGCGCTTGAGCGCTGCGTCGTCGTCTTCCTTCTTCAGCGCCTCGCGCTCGATCTTCAGCTGGATCAGGCGACGATCCAGGCGATCCAGCTCCTCCGGCTTGGAGTCGATCTCCATGCGGATGCGGCTGGCTGCTTCGTCGATCAGATCGATGGCCTTGTCCGGCAATTGGCGGTCGGTGATGTAGCGATGGCTGAGCTTGGCCGCGGCGATGATCGCGCCGTCGGTGATGGTCACACCGTGGTGCACCTCGTAGCGCTCTTTCAGGCCACGCAGGATGGCGATGGTGTCTTCCTCGCTCGGCTCATCCACCAGTACCTTCTGGAAGCGACGCTCCAGCGCGGCATCCTTCTCGATGAACTGGCGGTACTCGTCCAGTGTGGTCGCGCCGACGCAGTGCAGCTCCCCACGAGCCAGGGCCGGCTTGAGCATGTTGCCGGCGTCCATGGCGCCCTCGGCCTTGCCGGCGCCGACCATGGTGTGCAGCTCGTCGATGAAAAGGATGATGCGCCCTTCCTGCTTGCCCAGTTCGTTGAGCACCGCCTTGAGGCGCTCCTCGAACTCGCCGCGGAACTTGGCGCCGGCGATCAGCGAGCCCATGTCCAGCGACAGCAGGCGCTTGTCCTTCAGGCCATCCGGCACTTCGCCATTGATGATGCGCTGGGCCAGGCCTTCGGCGATGGCGGTCTTGCCCACACCGGGTTCGCCGATCAGTACCGGGTTGTTCTTGGTCCGGCGCTGCAGGACCTGGATAGTGCGGCGGATCTCGTCGTCGCGGCCGATCACCGGGTCGAGCTTGCCTTCTTCGGCGCGCTTGGTCAGGTCGACGGTGTACTTGTCCAGCGCCTGCCGCGATTCCTCGACATTGGGGTCGTTGACGGCCTGGCCGCCGCGCAGGTTGGCGATGGCATTTTCCAGGGCCTTCTTCGATACACCCTGGCCGAGCAGCAGCTTGCCTAGTTTGCTGCTCTCGTCCATGGCAGCGAGCAGCACCAGCTCGCTGGAAATGAACTGGTCGCCCTTCTGCTGGGCCAGGCGGTCGGCCTGATTGAGCAGACGTGCCAGGTCCTGCGACAGGTTGATGTCGCCCGTGGGGTTCTGCAGCTTGCCAAGTTGATCCAGTTCACGGGTCAGGCCCTGACGCAGGCTGTTGATGTCGAAGCCGACCTGCATCAGCAGCGGCTTGATCGAACCGCCCTGTTGCTCGAGCAGCGCCTGCATCAAGTGCAGCGGCTCGATGGCGGCATGATCCATGCCCACCGCCAGGGATTGGGCATCGGAGAGTGCAAGTTGCAGCTTGCTGGTCAAACGATCGATACGCATAAATATCCTTCCTCCAGAGTGGCGAGCCGGGACAACATCCCCGAAAAAAGAAACTCGCCGAATGCAGACTAGATAAGGACGATTACGCCGTATTCAAGATGTGGCGACTTGATCCAGATCAGCGCCAGGTGACGTGCTGTTCCAGCGGAAAGCGAAAGCGCGGGTTGTACACACCCTTCTCGCCCTGACGCCCCACCGCCAGCAGCATGATGGGGATGGCCTGGCGCGGTATATCCAGCACACGACGCAAACGCGGCTCGTCGAAGCCCTCCATCGGGCAGGTGGCGTAGCCGTGACTCTGGAAAGCGAGCATCAGATTTTCTGCCGCCAGCGCCGTCGACTTAACCGCCCACAGGCGCATATCAGCCTTGCTGTTGGGCTTGCGCATCAGCGGTTTGCGTAACCCCATCAGCCGCACCAGTTGGCGCTTGAACAGGCCGAGTAGGCCCAGCGGCCCCTGGTTGTACTGAAACGGCGCGGTCTTGCTGTAGAAACGACGGATGCGCGCCGGTACCTCGGCCTCTGGCCAGTAATCGATGACGTTGCGGCAGGCCTGACGCCAGGTGTCCGGGCGCGCCAGCACGGCAATAATCAAGGGCGCACGTGCAGCGTTCTGGCTCATGCAGACCGGGTGCAGCTGCGCCAGCAGCGCCGGGTCGCGAATCACCTGGAAACTCCAGGGCTGCAGGTTGCAGGAGTTCGGCGCCAGCACGGCCAGTTCCAGGCAATCGCGGATCACCGCGTCCGGCACCAGTTCAGGGGTGAAACGGCGCACCGCACGGCGACTTTCGATCAGTGCACGCAACTCGCCCGGTGAGGCCATGGCAGGTGGTTGCTCGTTGGGAAAGTTGGTCATGGGCGCACTCCTCGGCATCTCGGCCGATTAAGCAAGCGGATGACGATGAGAACAAGGGTGCAAGGGGAAATGGCCGGGAATTTGGCCGATTAGCCTCACCTGCGCCCAGGATAGCGAGCGCAGGCGTTGCTACTTCACAGGCCCAAGGCTTTTTCGATGGCCTGGATCAAGGCCGGATCGTCCGGCGTGGTACGCGGTGAGAAACGCGCCAGCACACGGCCGTCCTGGCCGACCAGAAACTTCTCGAAGTTCCAGGTGATATCACCGGGAAATTCGGCACCCTCACCAGCCAGCAGGCGATAGAGCGGGTGACGAGCAGGGCCGTTGACCTCCAGCTTGCTGCCCAGCGGAAAGCTCACGCCGTAGTTGAGGCTGCAGAACGAACGAATCTCGTCCTCGCTGCCTGGCTCCTGGCCGGCGAACTGGTTGCACGGCACACCAAGCACGGTGAAACCGTTGTCCTTGTACTGTTGATAGAGTTTTTCCAGCCCGGCGTATTGAGGGGTCAGGCCGCATTTGGAGGCGACGTTGACCACTAGCACTACTTGGCCCTTGTAGGGCGCCAACGGCAGTTCCTGGCCGTCCAGCGCACGCAGATTGAGATCGTGAAAAGCACTCATGACGAACTTCCTCAGCGAATTCAGTGCAGCGGGCGCACGGCCCGGTAAATCCTCGAAGCGGCTGCAAGCGCACAGACCGCCATGCATGAAAAAGGCGCCCTGAGGCGCCTTTATCGCAAGCTTGAGCTTAGCAGCGGTTGCTCCACTAGGAACGACCGCAAGTCGCCTGACAGGCAACTTAGTGGTGGTGACCACCTTCGCCATGGATGTGACCGTGAGCCACTTCTTCTTCGCTGGCGTCACGTACGGCCACGACCTTGACCTTGAAGTTCAGGCGCTGGCCGGCCAGCGGGTGGTTGCCGTCGACAGTCACGTCGTCGCCGTCGATATCGCGGATGGTAACGATCTGCATGCTGCCGTCCGGGCCCGAAGCGTGGAACTGCATACCCACTTCCAGGGTGTCGACGCCTTCGAACATGGCACGGCTCAGGGTCGCGACCAGCTCGGCGCTGTATTCACCGTAGGCTTCTTCCGGCTCGACGGAAACGTCCAGCTCATCGCCAACCTGCTTGCCAACCAGGGCCTTCTCGAGACCGGCGATGATATTGCCAGCACCATGCAGATAGACCAGCGGCGCACCGCCAGTGGAGCTGTCGATCACCTCGCCGGCATCGTTGGTCAGGGTATAGTCGATGGAGACGGCCTTGTTGGCGGCGATCAGCATGGGGAGACCTTTTGCGAAAGATAAATGAACGGGCAAGTTTAACCAACGCCAGCCTGGATTGCGACCCGAGCCCGGACAAACGGGCCGTACGGATCGTTGATTTTCGTCAGGACGAGCACGGTGACTGGGTGGCAGTCTTATCCTGTGGCCATACTCAGCATGTACGCCACCGACCACCCTGGCAGAATCGGCCCTGGGTACTCGATCCAGAGCAACGCCAAGTCAGACTGGGAAGCCACTTCCCCTGTGGCTGGTGCGCCATGGATCGGTCGCACGATGAATCCAAGGAAGCTTAAATGTCTGCACGCAACATTCTGGTGATCAACTGCGGCAGCTCGTCGATCAAGTTCGCCCTGGTCAACGAAGCGCAGGAAACCTTCATGCTCAGCGGCCTGGCCGAGCGTCTTGGCAGCCCCGAAGCGGTACTGCACTGGCAACAAGGCGACAAAAAGGACAGCCTGGTTCTGCCGGGCGCCGACCACCGCCTGGCCCTGTCTCATCTTCTACCCGTGGTACAGCAGGCCGCAGCCGGTGAGCTAAACGGCATCGGTCACCGCGTGGTGCATGGCGGCGAGCACTTTTCCGGCGCCTCTCGTCTGGACGCTGCCAGCCTGCAGGCCATCCGCCAGGTCGCGCCATTGGCTCCCCTGCACAACCCGGCCAATGTGCAAGGCATCGAGGCGGCGATGAAGCTGTTCCCGGACCTGGTGCAGGTGGCGGTGTTCGACACCGCCTTTCACCAGAGTCTGCCCGAGCACGCCTATCGCTACGCGGTGCCGCACGCGCTCTACGCCGAACACGGCGTACGCCGCTATGGCTTCCACGGCACCAGTCATCGCTATGTGAGTCGCAAGGCTGCACAGATGAGCGACCTGGCGTACGACGCCAGCAGTTGGCTGGTGGCGCACCTGGGCAATGGCAGCTCCACCTGCGCCGTGGAAAACGGCCACAGCCGCGATACCAGCATGGGCCTGACGCCGCTGGAAGGCCTGGTGATGGGTACTCGCAGCGGCGATGTCGATCCCAACCTGCACGGCCACCTGGCCCGCACCCTGGGCTGGAGCCTGGAGCGGATCGACAGCATGCTCAACAAGGACAGCGGCCTGCTCGGTCTATCCGGCCTGTCCAACGACATGCGCACGCTGGAGCAGGCCCGCGAACAGGGCCACGCCGGCGCTGCCCTGGCCATCGAGGTGTTCTGCTACCGCCTGGCCAAATCGCTGGCGGCGATGAGCTGCGCGCTGCGCCGTCTCGACGGCCTGATCTTCACTGGCGGTATCGGCGAGAACTCCGCGCTGATCCGCAGCAAGACCCTGGACCATCTCGGCCTGCTTGGGCTGCAGCTGGACGCCCAGGCCAATGCCCGCTGCGTGCGCGGCGTCGCCGGCGCCATTCACGCCGATGGTCATCCGCGCGTGCTGGTGGTACCGACCAACGAAGAGCGGCAGATCGCCCTCGACACTCTTGCCCTGCTCGACTGAGGCTATTTCATGCATACCTTCTTCATCGCCCCCACCGGTTTCGGTGTCGGCCTTACCTCCATCAGCCTCGGCCTGGTCGGCGCGCTGGAGCGCAGCGGTCTCAAGGTTGGCTTCTTCAAGCCCATCGCCCAACCGCATGCCGGCGACCTCGGCCCGGAGCGTTCCAGTGAGCTGATCGCCCGCACCCATGGCCTGAATTCGCCCAAGCCGCTGCCGCTCAGCCATGTCGAACGCATGCTCGGCGACGGCCAGCTGGACGAACTGCTGGAAGAGATCATCAGCCTCTATCAGCAGGCGGCAGTCGACAAGGACGTGGTCATCGTCGAAGGCATGGTGCCGACGCGCCACGCCAGCTACGCCGCTCGGGTCAACCTGCACCTGGCCAAGAGCCTGGATGCCGACGTGATTCTGGTCAGCGCCCCGGAAGACGAGAACCTCACCGAGCTGTCCGATCGCATCGAGATCCAGGCCCAGCAGTTCGGCGGCCCCAAAGATCCCAAGGTGCTCGGCGTGATCCTCAACAAGGTGCGCAGCGACAACGGCATCGCAGCCTTCACCGAACGACTGCAGGAGCTTTCGCCCCTGCTCAAGACCGAGAGCTTCCGCCTGCTCGGCTGTATTCCCTGGCAGGACGAACTGAACGCGCCGCGCACCAAGGACATCGCCGAGTTGCTCGGCGCACGCATCCTCAACGCTGGCGACTATGAGCAGCGACGCATGCTGAAGATCGTGCTCTGCGCGCGCGCTGTCGCCAACAGTGTGCAACTGCTCAAGCCCGGTACCTTAGTGGTGACGCCGGGTGATCGCGACGACATCATCCTTTCCGCCAGCCTGGCTGCGATGAATGGCGTGCCGCTGGCAGGCCTGTTGCTGTGCAGCGATTTCGCCCCCGACCCACGCATCATGGAACTGTGCCAGGGCGCCCTGGCCAGCGGCCTGCCGGTGATGACGGTGAGCACCGGTTCCTACGACACCGCCACCAATCTCAACCGCCTTAACAAGGAAATCCCCCTGGATGACCGCGAGCGCGCGGAGAAGGTCTCCAACTTCATCGCAGGGCATATCGACCACGACTGGTTGAGCGCCCGTTGCGGCACCCCGCGCGAGCTGCGCCTATCGCCACCGGCCTTTCGTTACCAACTGGTGCAACGAGCCAAGGCCGCCGCCAAACGTATCGTCCTGCCTGAGGGTAGCGAGCCACGCACGGTGCAGGCAGCCGCCATCTGCCAGGCACGCGGCATCGCCCGCTGCGTACTGCTGGCCAAGCCGGAAGACGTGCACGCCGTGGCCCGTGCGCAAGGTATCGAGCTGCCGGAAGGCCTTGAGATTCTCGACCCGGACCTGATTCGCGGTCGCTACATCGAGCCGATGGTCGAGCTGCGCAAGGGCAAGGGCCTCAATGCGCCCATGGCAGAAGCGCAGCTGGAAGACACCGTGGTACTCGGCACCATGATGCTCGCCCTGAACGAGGTCGACGGTCTGGTTTCCGGCGCCATCCACACCACCGCCAACACCATTCGCCCGGCCCTACAGCTGATCAAGACCGCACCGGGCTACAACCTGGTGTCCTCGGTGTTCTTCATGCTGCTGCCGGACCAGGTGCTGGTCTATGGCGACTGTGCAGTGAACCCGGACCCGAACGCCGAGCAGCTCGCCGAGATCGCTCTGCAGAGCGCCAACTCGGCGCAGGCTTTTGGCATCCCGCCGCGCGTTGCCATGCTCAGCTACTCCACCGGTGATTCCGGCAGCGGCGAAGAAGTGGAAAAAGTGCGCGTAGCCACCCGCCTGGCCCGCGAGAAACGCCCGGACCTGCTGCTCGACGGCCCGCTGCAGTACGACGCGGCGGCCATCGAGAGCGTCGGCCGGCAGAAGGCGCCGAACAGCCCGGTGGCCGGCCGCGCCACGGTGTTCGTGTTCCCCGATCTGAACACCGGCAATACCACCTACAAGGCCGTGCAGCGCAGCGCCGACTGCATCAGCGTCGGCCCGATGCTACAGGGCCTGCGCAAGCCGGTGAACGACCTGTCGCGCGGTGCACTGGTCGACGACATCGTTTACACCATCGCGCTAACGGCCATTCAGGCGGCGGATCTACCAAGCTAGAGAGGCCACAGGATGCGCCGTGCGCACCGGCCGAAACAGCCGGTGCGCACCGAGCGAACAAAACCTGATGGTCATCACTGGCACTTGCAGGTCAGTGCACAACCGTTACCCTTGGCGCCGAACCAGCTCGCTGCACGGAACGCCGCAGCTCTTTCGACTGATACGGGGCGCAGAGAAAGCCCCTTTCTCAGGCTGCCCGCAGGGCGTGCAGCCTGCTTACGGAGGCGTTTGCCCGATGCTGCACTTTCTTCCCGCGCCGCTGCGTGGCCTGATCGCGAGCCTGCTGTTGGCTCTCAACACCCTGTTCTGGTGCTGGCCGCTGTTCTTCGTCGCTCTGCTCAAACTGCTGCTGCCATTCGCGCCGATCCAGCGTGCACTGCGCTTCGTCATGCACGGGATCGCCGAAAGCTGGATCGGCGTCAACAAATTCTGGATGCGCCTGGTTGGCCACATCGAATGGAACGTCCAGGGCCTGGAGCGCTTCGATACTCGTCACTCCTACCTGGTCACCAGCAACCACCAGAGCTGGGCGGATATCCTGGTGCTGCAGTACCTGCTCAACCGACGTATGCCGCTGCTGAAGTTCTTCCTCAAACAGGAGCTGATCTGGGTGCCGGTGATCGGCCTATGCTGGTGGGCGCTGGAGTTTCCCTTCATGAAGCGCTTCAACAAGGAATACCTGGCCAAGTATCCGGAAAAGCGTGGCCAGGACCTGGCCACCACGCGCAAAGCCTGCGCGCGTTACAAGACCAACCCCGTGGCGGTGTTCAACTTCCTCGAGGGCACCCGCCTGACCCCGGCCAAGCATGCGCAGCAGCAGTCGCCGTTCAAGCACCTGCTCAAGCCCAAGGCAGGCGGCATCGCCTTCGTGCTCGACGCCATGGGTGAACAGCTTCACGCCATCGTCAACGTCACCATCCACTACCCGCATGGCGTACCAGGCTTCTGGGACTTGCTCTGTGGGCGCCTGGATGCGGTGCAGGTGTTTTTCAAGCAGGTGGATATTCCGCGCGAATTCATCGGCCGTAACTACGACCAGGACAACGACTATCGCCTGGCCTTCCAGCAGTGGGTCAATCGCCTCTGGGAGGAGAAGGACGCCGAGCTCGCCAGCTTGCATCGTTCGGCGTAGCCCAGGCCCTAGAGGGCGCTGCGCCCCGCCCCGGCTTCGCGCCCCATCTGATGCGCGGGCTCACTGATCAGGGGACGGCAAGGGCAACTTGCTCCAATCCAGCAGCGCCGGCATCTGCATCGCGCTGCTGGCCGGCACGCCCGGCGCCACCAGAAAGCCCTGCATGATGCTGCAATGGTGTTGCGTCAACCATTCACGTTGGGCCTGGGTTTCGACGCCTTCGGCGATGACCTCCAGGCCCAGGTGGTGGCCAAGATCGATGATGGTGCTGACCACCGCAGCGTCACGTGGTGAGTCGAGCATGTTGGAGACGAACAGACGGTCGATCTTCAGCGTATCGAGCTCGAAGTGACGCAGATACGCCAATGATGAATAGCCGGTGCCGAAATCATCGATGGCAATCTTCACCCCCAGCTCGCGCAGATGGCGCAGTTGCGCCTGCGTCAGCTCCAGATCCTGCATCAGCGCACTCTCAGTGACCTCCACTTCCAACTGGCTGGGCTTCAGACCGTGAGCGTCGAGCACACGCTGCAGGTCGGTCACCAGTTGCGGCATGCCGAACTGTACCGGGCTGACGTTGAGGCTGAGCACCATGTCCTCACCGAACCGTTGCTTGAACACGGCCAATTGCCTGGCACCCTCACGGAAGATCCATTCGCCGAGACGGTTGATCAGGCGGGTTTCTTCGAGCAGCGGAATGAACACGTTCGGCGCCACGGTGCCTGCGACACGATGCTGCCAGCGTAGCAAGGCTTCAAAGCCGCGCAGGCGTCCGCTATCCAGATGGAACTGCGGCTGATAAACCAGTACGAAGTCATCGTTCTCGATGGCGTGACGCAGGCTTTCTTCGAGCATCAGCCGCGAACGCGCACGTCCGTTCATCTCTGGTGAGAAGAAGCGGTATTGCTGGCGACCGGCGCGCTTAGCTTCATACATCGCCATGTCGGCGGAACGCAGCAGGCCCTCCACGCTCTGTCCGCATTCAGGAAAGCAGGCGATGCCAACGCTGGCGCCGAGGGTGAAGTCCACACCGTCGAGGGTATGGCGCACCGAGACCAGCTCGATCAGCTTCTCAGCGACCTTGGCGGCGTCCTCGGGGTGGCCGAGGTTGTCCAGCAGCGCGGTGAATTCGTCACCACCGATGCGCGCCAGGCTGTCATAGGGACGCAAGCAGGCCTTGAGCTGCTCACCGACACGGCGCAGCAACTGATCGCCGACATCATGGCCGAGCGAGTCATTGATGCGCTTGAAACCGTCCAGGTCCAGGTACAGCACCGCGACCCGCTGACCGCTGCGCTCGATACGCGCCAACGCCGATTCCAGTGCCTGATGAAAGCCACGGCGATTGAGCAGGCCGGTCAACGCGTCAGTGACCGCCTGCGACTCCAGTTGCGCGTGCAGATTACGCACCACCGACATATCCAGCGCGATCAGCACCATCGCACGTTGCGGCCGCGGCAGTGGTGAGCAGGACAGCGCCACGGGCAGGCAACCGCCCTTGAACGTGCGCAACATCGCTTCGTGCACGCGATAGGTCGCCTCGCGTTTAAAGTGCAGGTAGAACTCGGACTGCTGCCAGCCGCCTTCACTGGCTGGATTCTTGAGAAACGACAGCAGATCGACGCCCTCAAGATCAGCCACCTCGCCATCGAGCATCTGCGCCATCGCGGGGTTGGCGAACTGGATGCGACCATCCTCGCCGACCACCAGAATACCCTCGGCGGCATTGGCCAGCACCGAGGCGTTGAATGCCCTGGCGCGCTCAAGCTGCTGGGAAAGTGTCTGCAATTCACAGCGATTGTGCTCGTGCTCCAGCAGGCTCTGAATCTTATGGCGCAACACACTGGGGTCGAAGGGCTTGAGCATGAAGTCCACGGCACCAGTGCTATAACCACGCAATACGGCATCGTGGGTCTGCGCGATGGCGGATACGAAGATGATTGGCGTCAATCGCGTCCGCGGGTTGCCACGCATCAGACGGGCGACTTCGAAGCCGTCCATACCCGGCATCTGCACATCGAGCAGCACCAGCCCGACATCTTCTTCGAGCAGACAGCGCAGGGCCTCTTCACCGGAGCTGGCGCAACGCAGCAGCCACTCGCCATCCTCGAGCAGCGCCTGCATGGCCTCGAGGTTCTCCATACGGTCATCCACCACCAACAGAACCTGCTTGGCGGGTACAGCGGCGTTCTTACTCTGCGCCTGGGCCATCGTCACTCCCCTGTCCATCTGCCCTTGCACCACTTACTCCTGCCATCAGGTTAGCCCATCGCCAGGCAAAGACATGGTCGGCATACCCAGCCAGCGCTCCAACAATGCCAGCAGCTCGTCGCGTTTGATCGGCTTGGCCATGTAGTCATCCGCGCCTGCGGTGATGCACTTCTCGCGGTCACCCTTCATGGCATGAGCGGTAAGCGCGATGATCGGGATGACGCATCCATGCTCCTGCTTGAGCAGGCGCGTGGCGGTATAGCCGTCCATGTTGGGCATGGCCATATCCATCAGGATCAAGTCGAACGGGTCACGCTGGTAAGTGGCAATGGCCTCGATGCCGTCCTTGGCGGAACTGACGCGCAGCCCCACTTCATCCAGCAACGCCGTCAGCGCGTAGACGTTACGCACATCGTCATCCACCAGCAGGATGCGTTTTCCCTGCAACGGATTGAGCCTTGCCTGGGCCGGTTGCGGCGCACGCACGTCACCGAGAAAGCCCTGTACCGCCTGGCATAGCGCATCGGTGTCATCACCATGCTTGCGCACCACCACGGCGCTGTAGCGGCGCAGGCGCTGCAGGGTCTGTTGCGTGACGTCCACACCGGTATTGATCACCACGCGCGTGCCCTGCAACGTGCGCATCTGGTTGAGGTTGTCGAGCAGAGCGAAACCATCCTGATCCGGCAGGTCGAGATCGATCACCAGCGCGCAGAACTGCCCCTGCGCATAAGCCTCGCGCGCCTGCTCGCCATCGGCGCAGGCGACGACCTGGAAGCCCAGCTCCTTCAGTTGCTCGCGGTAGTGCTCGCGCTCTACCTCGACATCCTCCACCAACAGCAATGCCTGCTCGTGTTGTTCACCGTGCTGCAACTCGATGAACACCTGCTCCAGTTCATCACGGCCAATGGGTTTGACCAGATAGCGAGTGCCATCATCGTTCCAACCCACCGGTTGCGGGACACAGGAGATGATGTGCACCGGCGTATGCCGATGGTTCGGCTGGGCGCGCAGACGACGGAACAGCTGCCAGCCACTCAGATCAGGCAGCAGGATGTCGAGTATCACCGCGTTGAACGATTCCTGCTGCAACAGCCCCAATGCCTGCAGACCAGTACGGCAGTGCACGCTGGAAAACCCATGGGCGTGAGCCTCCTCGGCGATCACCGCAGCAAAATTGGCATCGTCCTCGATGATCAACAGCGGCGGGCCGTCACCTGCACGCTGCGGCCCCTCCACCGGCGCCTCGAGGCTGAGTGGTCCAGCCTGCACCGGCAACCTGACGGTGAAGGTAGACCCCTGCCCCGGCGCACTTTGCAGGCTGATATCGCCATCCAGAGCCAACACCAGCTGACGGGTGATGGCCAGCCCCAGCCCGGTACCGCCGAAACGCCGACTGGTGGAGCCGTCGATCTGTTGAAAGGCTTGGAACACCTGTTCGTGTTGCGCAGGGTCGATACCGATACCGGTGTCACGCACGCTGAAGCTCAGCAACTCGCGCTCATCATCTTGGCGCCCCTGGCTGCCGACGGTCAGGGTGACCTCGCCCTGATCGGTGAACTTCAGCGCGTTGGACAGCAGATTGCGCAGTATCTGATGCAGTCGCACGCGGTCGCTGTGAATGACGCGTGGTACCCCGGCCTCCAGCTGGGTGTGCAGACGCAAGCCCTTGAGCTCGGCCATCGGCCGCAGGCTGGCATCGAGTTCCACCAGCACGTCCTGCATGTTGATCGGCTCGAGCTTGAGCTGCATGCGCCCCGACTCAACCTTGGCCAGGTCGAGTACATCGTTGATCAGTTGCAGCAGATCGCTGCCAGCGCGGTGCACGATATCAGCATGTTTGCTCTGCTTCTCGGTCAGATTTCCCGCCAGGTTCTGCCGCAGCTGGTCACTGAGAATGAGGATACTGTTGAGCGGCGTGCGCAGCTCATGGGACATATTGGCGAGAAACTCGGATTTATAGCGGTTAGCCAACAACAGTTGCTCGGCCTGCTCACGCAGTTTCTGCTCGGCAGCCTTGCGCTCGCTGATGTCGATGATCACCGCCTGCACCAGGTTCTCGTCGCCACTGCGAATCGGCGACAACCCCACCTCCAGCGGGATCAGCCGCCCCTCACGATGCTGACCGAACAGTTCACGATTGCTGCCCATGCGGCGCTGCTCGGGCATCGCCTGATAGCCCCGACGCATTGCTACATGGCTGCCACGCTGCGCGTCAGGCAGCAACATTTCCACCGGTTCGCCGAGCAGCATCTGACGCTCGTAGCCGAACAGCAGCTCGGTCTGCCGATTGACCATGGCAATGCGTCCCAGGCCATCGACCAGCACGATGGCATTGGGCGAGGCCTCGACCACCAGCCGGAAACGCTCCTCGGCCACCTTGCGCGCACGCAGGTCCACCAGGTTGATCAGGTAGCTGCTGCCTTCGTGCAGCAGATTTAGGCTGATGCTGACCGGAATCGACTCGCCGCGCAGCGTCCGCACCATGCGCTCGTCACTCTCGGCCAACTGCGCCTGCAAGTCTTTCGGTGACTCGATGTTGGGCAGGACGCGCAGCACGGTCTCACCCGGCAAGGCATTGAGCGGACAATCGAACAGCTCGGCGGCGCTGCGATTGGCCATCTCGATACGGCCCTTGTCGTCGCACAGCAGGGTCGCGACCGGCAGACGCTCGACCAACAGACGGAAGCGTTCTTCTCGCTCACTCAGGGCCACGGCGGCCCGCTCACTGATCTGCAGTTTGCGCTCGCGCTGATAGAGAAAACCGCCGACCAGAATTGACAGAAGCAGTGTCGCCGCCAAACCAGCCCAGAGTCCGAGCGTACCGGTACGATCGACCAGACCGCGCTCGTACTCGGGTGTGCCGATGACCTCCAAGTCCCAGGTACGGCCGTACAGCGGCAACTCCATGTGCTTCTGAAAACGCGGCTTCCAGCCGTTAGCATGGGTTTCGCCGCCCAGCAACTGAGCATCCGATGCCTGCAGATCCCTCAGCAGAATGTCGAAACGCCGTGCCTGACCGCCCAGGATGCCCTCGATCAGATCGTGGCTACGAAACGCGCCATGCACTGTTCCCAGCAGCGCAGCGCGACGCTGCTCAACCGTATTGAGTGGCACGCCAGGACGAAAGACCGGAAGAAACAGCAGCACACCCTGCTGCACGTTGACATCGATTTCCTGGCGTAACACCACCGGCCCACTCAGGCTGGCATCACCGCTTTCAAGGCTGCGCTCGATGGCCTGATGGCGGATCGCCTCGCTGAGCATGTCAAAACCGAGTACGCGCCGGTTACGCCAATCCAGAGGACTGACGTAATCAATAGGCAAGTAGTACTCGCGCTCCCCCTCGGGAAACACCTGATAATCGAGGCGCTCATCCGCTTTCAGCTCGGCTCGAAAATCGCCCAACTGCGCGTGACTCAGGTAGCGCGACCAGGCGACGGCCTGTATCCCCGGATAACGATCCTGCAATTGCAGCTGATCCAGCGCCCGCTCCCACTCGATGGGAGAAACCCGGTCACTCCCGGTCATCAGCCCCGAAACGCCACGCAGGACCATTTCATAAGCCTGCATGCGCGCCATCACTCGCTGACCAATATCCTGCGCTTCAAGCGCAAAGCGATGCTGACTGTCTTCCCGCTCACGTTCCTGCAGGGTATTCCACTGCCAATAAATCAACCCACCCAGCCCGATAAACAGGCCAAATGCAGCCAGCAGCGGTGTCCAGGGCCTTGGCGGCCGCTCGACAGCTCTGTCGTCCATTCGCGCTCCTTCGGTCATCCAGAACCAACGCGCACGGGGCATCCGCGCGCGGACATCACAGAACCACAGCAAGCATTCTAGTCAGGTTTTGAATGAGTGGCCTTTGGCCACAAAGGACACGACGGGCGGTCACGAAGGTTGTCGGAAACGCCCTCTAGCGCCTCGCAGAAAGACGTCAGTAACAGCGCTTGTCAATCGACATGAAAAAGCCTCCCAGAGGGAGGCTTCGTTCAACGCAATGCGACCTTAGAGCGGACGCAGGTTGATCTCGACGCGACGGTTCTGCGCCCGGCCAGCATCGGTGGAGTTGCTGGCAATCGGTTGGCTCGGGCCAGCACCGTAGGCAGAGATGCGCTGCCCCGGCACGCCGTTGGCAGTCAGGTAGTTGGCCACGCTTTGTGCACGACGCTGCGACAGGCTCTGATTGAGTTCCTGCGAACCGGTGCTGTCGGTATGGCCGACGATGTTCACGCCGTTCTTGTTGAACTCCTTGAACACCAGCACCAGCGAGTTGAGCGTCGGGTAGAAGCTGCTGGAGATGTCCGCCGAGTTACTACCGAAGGTGATGTTGCCCGGCATGATCAATTTCAGGTCATCGCCGTTGCGTTGCACCTGCACGCCAGTGCCCTGCAGCGTCTGACGCAGTTTGGCTTCCTGGGTGTCGACGTAATAGCCATAACCACCACCAGCCGCGCCACCGACTGCCGCACCGATCAGCGCACCTTTGCCGCGATCTTTCTTGCTCGAGGTCGCAGCACCGATGACCGCGCCGGTAGCCGCGCCGATACCACCGTAGATACCAGCTTTGCCAGCCTGGCTTTCGCCGGTGTAAGGGTTGGTGGTGCAGCCAGCCAGCATGGCCATGAGCGCAGTTGCTGCGATCAGATTACGTCTGGTCTTCATAGGGATTCCTTAGGATTTCTTCTGGTATCGGGCAGACATGCCACAGTCTTCGAGCCGCCAAGGCACGGTGAAGTTCCGCCCTAGCTTATCAGCCCGGGCGCACCGGGACTGCGATCCAGAGCAGTTCTGCCCGGTACACGCGCGTTACTGCACGCCCGGCAACGGTCGCAATGTCACCTCGACACGACGGTTCTGCGCACGACCATCTGCCGTGGCGTTGCTCGCTACCGGCTGGTCCGGCCCCATGCCACGGGTGCTCAGACGGCTAGGGTCGACACCCTGAGCCAGCAGGTAGTCGGCCACGCTTTGCGCACGGCGCTGCGACAACGCCATGTTGTGACTTTGCGAGCCAGTGCTGTCGGTATGACCGACGACCTCGATGCTGTTCTGGTTGTACTGGCGGAAGGAGTTGGCCAGGTTATTCAGTGGCTGGTAGAAGTTGCTGGCGATCTGCGCCGAGTCGGTAGCGAAGGTAATGTTGCCGGGCATGATCAGTTGGATCACATCGCCCTGACGCTGCACCTCCACCCCGGTGCCTTGCATGCTGCGACGCAGCTCTTCTTCCTGCTTGTCGGCGTAGTAGCCGTAACCTGCCGCAGCGGCGCCGGCTACAGCAGCACCGATCAGCGCGCCCTTACCACGGTTGTCATGGTTGATCAGTGCACCGGCAGCCGCGCCAGCCAGCGCGCCAATGCCGCCATAAGTGGCGGTGCGGTTGGAGCTCGGTGCGCTCTGATCATAAGGATTCTGCGAGGCGCAACCGCCAAGCAGCAGCGCAGAGGTGCAAAGGGCAATAACGGGCAGGCGGAACATGAAGTCGTCTCCATGAACGGTGGGTGATGGCTCTTTGAGTCATCACGCCGCCATTAGTGCCCGGTCACGCGCGAATAAAGGGGTTCTCGCGCATCTCATCGCCCAGCCGAGTGTCCGGGCCATGACCGGTAACCACGGTAGCATCCTCATCGAGGCTATACAGGCGCTGCTTGATCGAACGTTCGATAGTGGCGTAATCACCGCCCCACAGATCGGTACGGCCGATACCGCGACGGAACAGGGTGTCACCGGCGATCAGTAGCTTAGCGCCCTCGAACCAGAAGCTCATTGATCCTGGCGTGTGACCCGGCGTATGCAGCGCCACACCGCAACCGCAGGCCAGCTCCTCGTCATCAGCCAGCCACTTGTCCGGCGCAGGCACGGGCGTGTAAGGCACACCGAACATGCTGCACTGCATCTCCAGGTTGTCCCAGAGGAACTGGTCCTCCTTGTGCAGGTGCAAGGTCGCGCCAGTCTTCTCCTTCATCTGTCCCGAGGCGAGAAAGTGATCGAGGTGAGCGTGCGTGTGGATGATGCTCACCACCATCAGGCCGTGAGCTTCCAGACGCGCCATGATCAGATCGGGATTACCGCCCGGATCGACCACGATAGCCTTTTTCGTGAGCGGATCGCCGATGATCGTGCAGTTGCACTGCAAAGGCCCGACAGGGAAGGTTTCGCGGATCAGGGCGGGGCGTTCGGCGTTGGTCATCAGGAGGCCTCGTTACGGTAATCGCCGGGCAGTTTACCGGTCCATTTACGAAATGCACGGCGGAAGTTGGACGGGTCGCTAAAGCCCAGCAGATAGGCGATTTCATACAACGGCAAATGTGTGGTGCTCAGGTATTGCAGAGCCAGGCGCTTGCGGACTTCGTCGAGCACCTGCTGGTAGCTGGTGCCCATCTGGGCCAGATGTCGACGTAGGCTACGACCACTGGTATGCAGGGCGCTCGCAGCGCTTTCCAGATCGGGAAACTCGCCTGGGCGGGCCAACAGCAGACGGCGCAAGCGGGTCAGCAGGCCGTCCTGCACATCGAGGCTGGCCAGCAGCGCTTCGCACTGTTGCTCGCACATCTGCACCGTGGCCGGATTGGCCAGGGCCATGGGCCGTTGCAGGTAATGCCGGGGTAAACGCAGCCAATGACAGGGCTGCTCGAACTGCGCGGCCACACCGAATACCTCGGCATAGCGCTCGGCGTAGTCTGGTGCTGGATGAGCAAAACCGACGGCCAAGCCCTGCAACTCTTCTCCCAGAAGAAAGCGGGCAATGGTGTGGATGCTGGTCAGCAGGCCTTCGGCGGTAAAGCGCGATTGCGGCCCCATGGGGAAAGACTCGACGGCGCGTAATTCCATGTCCTCGCCACGCTCCACCAGTTCCAGCTCGAAGGACAGACCGAGCACGCGGTAATACTTCAGGGCGAACTGCAGCGCCTTACCCAGACTGGCGCTGGACAGCACCGCATAACCCAGGATGCCGTGGGTAGAGACGTTCAGGCGCTGTCCCAATACCAGGCCGAGCGCCGGTTCGCCGCAGCGCTCCAGTGCGGCCTGGGTCAGTTGATGAAAGTCGATAAAGGACAGCCGGCCATTGGGGCTGCCAAGCACCTCAGGACGCACCCGTGCTGCGGCGAACAGCTCGGCACGCGCCAGGCCGAGCTCTTCGGCCAGCGCCAGGAGTGCTTCGGCATAGGCCACAGGCACCAGTTCGGTAGTGAAGTTGAGGGTGTGTTTCATGAGGTCGTTGTTCTGTTGGCCGGCCGCAAATGACCGCCCTGATCACCAACCTTAACTCAGCGAATCCCTGCTCGCCGCTCCACGGCCACCCCAACTTTTTACTGGAATTGCACAATGGCCAGATATGACTGCCACCTTGGCTGTTACGAACCTGTGCTTAGCGGTGCATGGCGCCCATAGTGGGAACCAGTCAAATAGCGAAATGGAGCTCTCATGGCCAGTACCACACCGGAAGGATTGCAGATTCGTCCCAGGCACATGGACTTCGATCTGCCCAACCCGTTGCCGCGTCACTGGAACGGCGGCGACGCCTTCAAGACTCATTTGTTCGATGCCATGTCGGTGTTGTTTCCCGATGGCGAGCGCTTCTTCATCGACTCGGTGCGCCAGTTCCGCGACCGTATCGACGACCCACTGCTCAAGGAGCAGATTCGCGGCTTCATCGGCCAGGAAGGCCATCACAGCCGCGAGCATCTCGAGTACAGCCAGCGCCTGCGCGAGCTGGGCTACAACGTCGAACGCATGGAGAAACGTGCCCGCGCACGCATTCGCTACACGCAGAAGAAATTTTCGCCGCAGCGGCAGTTGGCCGCGACCGCAGCACTTGAACACATCACCGCGATCATGGCCGATGGCCTGCTGAGAAATGACGCCTATATGGTGGGTGCCCATCCGACTCTGGCTCGCCTGTGGCGTTGGCACGCACTGGAGGAAACCGAGCATAAAGCGGTGGCCTTCGATGTTTACAACCAGGTGTGTGGCAGCCGCAAGTTGCTGCGCCGAGCGATGATCATGGGCACCTTCTTCTTCGTGCTCGATACCACGAGAGGCCTCGCGCACATGCTCAAGGTCGACGGCCTGCTGTGGAACTGGCGCGTATGGCGCGACGGCGTCCGCTGGATGTGGGGCAAGGAAGGCGTGTTCCGCCCGCTGATCGGCACTTACCTGGATTTCTTCAAGGACGGTTTCCACCCCTGGGAACACAACAACCTGGAACTGCTGCACGCCGCCCGCGAGGAGTTTGATGGTGCCTCGTTGATTCAGGCCGGAGCCGCCTGAAACGCAGCGCAGCCCCGCCACGCAATACAAACAAGCCCGGAATCTGTCCGGGCCTGTTCGTGCCCCGGGTTTTCACTGAGCCTTTGCTGGCTCCGCTCAGCTCAGTAGAAATTTCATTGCATAGGCTGCGCTCTGCTGGGGAATTTCCTCCATGGGGATATGCCCGACGCCCGGATAGACCTTGACCTGAATACCCGGCAAATCGTGCTGCCACAGCGGCACATGCTTGGGTGAAATCCAGCGATCACGCTCACCGCACATCAGCAGTGTGGCAGCGATCATCAACAGCACCTTGCGCATCGGATAGCCGGCCGGTTCTATCGGCACCAGCTTGCCGCCCCGCTGCTGCTGCGTCAGGGCGAAGGTCCAGCCTGCTAGATGCGTTCCAGGCTTTTCCTGTGAGGCACATATCAGCGCAATAGGCCGAGGCCCTTGGCCCGCGCTACCGCCTGAGTACGCCGCTCGACACCAAGCTTGCTGTTGATGTGACGGGCGTGGGTCTTGACCGTGTGCAGGGAGATAAACAGACGCTCGCTGATCTGCTGATTGGAGCAGCCGCGCGCGATCAACTGCAGCACCGCCAACTCGCGGCCACTGAGTTTTTCCGCCAGGGCGCTCTCCTCCGCGACCACCTCCTCGTCCGAATCCCGACTGCCCGGCAACTGGGCAAGTAACGCGTCGCGCAGCGGACAGGCCGGTCGCCCCTGCAGGCGCTCTCGTAGCCACCGCGGCTGATGCTGCAACAGCTCGATGAAAGGTAACAGTGCACCGCCCTGAGCGAGATCCAGGCAACTGTCGAGCTGCTGCTGTGCCTCCCGCTCTCGCCCGGTTTGCTTCAGTAGCTGGGCGAGCTGGGCCTGCGCCACCAGGCCAACCAACTGACCACCCAGCCCCTGTGCACGCTGTTGCAACGCACGCAGACGGCGCTCCGCATGCTCCAGCTCGCCCTGCAGGCGCTCCAGAGCAGCCTGCTGTAGATCGATATGCAACGCCAACTGCGGGTGAAACTCTGGCGCCAGTGCCCGCCCCTGATCACCATAGGTTTCCGCCAACTGCGGTAGCCAGGCAGCGGCCAGCTCGACCTGCCCCTGACGCAACCACAGCTCGCACTTCATCAGCGTAATCATCGCCAAGTAATAAATCGCTGGCACATCCCAGACGTGCATCAAGCGCTCGGCCTCACCGAGCAGTGCGAATGCCTCGGCAGGCCGTCCATCACGTCCGTCCAGGCTGGCCAGCACGCAATAGCCGATTAGCGCCCCAACGTCGCGGCAGGCTCGCGCTTCGGCAATTCCCGCCCGCAAGCGCTCCACGGCCTGAGGCTGCAAGCGCAGACTAAGCAGATAACCTTCATAAATCGTCAATCGCGCTCGCACCGAGTAACTACGCTGTGCAGGCAAACGCTGCACCAGCAGCAACCCCTGATGCACTTCCTCCTGCGCGCGCAGCACCTCGCCACGGGATTGCAGTACGCGGGCGCGCTCGTAGTGGGCCAGTGCCTCGAGCAGAGGATTGTCGATGCGCTGCGCCAACTCCAGCGCGTCGCGGTTCAACCCACGCGCACGCCACAGATCGCCACGCACCATGGCCAGATTGGACAACGCCGACAAGCACATGAAGTGCGGGCCATAACGCTCCACCGGTAAACCGGCCAAGGCCTCGCTACATTGCTGCTCGGCACGTGTACCATCGCCACGACCACGGGCGATGACCCCGTCGAGCGCCTGCCACTGCGCCAGCAGGCTGCGCTGGGCGGAAGGCTCGGCTGCTGGAAGGAAGCGTGCGAGTTGATCAAGCAGCTCTTGGGCGGCGTCCAGCTGGCAGGCCAGCGCCAGTGCCCAGCCATAGAGCATGATCAGCCGCGGTGTGCTGGCCAGCAGGTCATCCGGCAGATTGGTTTTCCAGCGCAGCAGCATGGCGATGTTCTGCTCCGCCAGCATCTGCTCCTCGGACAGGTTCTGTACCAGGCTGGCAGCGACATCGGCCTGCCCAGCGAGCAGTGCTTGCTCGATGGCGGCATCCAGCATGCCTTGCGCAGCGAACCAGCGACAGGCACGCAGGTGAGCACCGCTGTGAGAACGGCTCAGACCGTCAGCAGTCCGTGCATTGAGCAGATCGGAAAACAGGTGGTGATAGCGAAACCAATGCCCCTGCTCATCCAGCGGCACCAGAAAAACCTGGTTGGCCTGCAACTGACGGATGATCGCGGCGCTGTCGTGGCTGTCACGCACCGCGTCGCACAGCTCGGCACAGAAGCGCTCCATGCAGGCGGTTTCGTAGAGAAACTGCTGCACCTCGGCGGGCTGCCGCTCGATGACCTCTTCAAGGAGGTATTCACGGATCAGCCCTTCTCCTCCATGCAGTTGCAGTCCCTCGCCAGCTTCGGCCAGTTCTTCGACAGCCAACAGCCACAGGCGTAAACCGGCAATCCACCCTTCGCTGCGCTGCAGAATCCCGGTGACCTGCTGCTTTTCCAGGTGCGCGCCCTGACTTGCCAGCAGAGCATCCAACTCCGCGGCGGTCAGCCGCAGGTCCTGCTCGCTGAGTTCGAGCAACTGTCGCGACAGGCGCAGACGCGCCAGGTGCCAATCCGGCCGCTGACGGCTGGTGACCAACAGCAGCACGCCGGGTGGTAAGTGGTTGAGGAAGAATTGCAGGCAACGATCCAGCACCGGCCCCTGCGCCAGATGGTAGTCGTCCAGCACCAGTAACAGCGGCTGACCATCATCGAGTTGCTGAGTCAGCTCATCGAGCAAGCCGTCGAGCCACTGCTCGAACGCGAAGGGCTGGTGACGCTGGCGCATCTTCAGCAGCCCGAGCGCCTCCTCCCCCAAACCGGGGTAGAACTGCTGCAGCCCCTGTAACAGGCGCTCAAGGAAGCGCCCCGGATCATGATCACGCTCACTCAGCCCGAGCCATAGACTGTGCCAGTGATCGGGTAGTCGCTCGCAGAACTCGATGGCCAGTGAGCTTTTGCCAAAGCCTGCTGGCGCACTGACCAGCAGCAAGCGCCCTTGCAAGCCCTCTTCGAGACGATCGCATAACCTGGGGCGCGGCATATGTCCTGCCGGCAGCGGCGGACGATAGAAACGCGCCTCCACCGGTGTAGCCGGCGTGTAGGGAAAACCTGGCGAGCGGGAGAGATCTGTCATCGGCCTATTCTTGGAAGTCTTCTATCTGCATCGGCGGGCTCGATCTGATCCCAGCCTAGCGACTTGCAATGGCCATTTGAAGCGCCCGCTACAGTCCGTAACGAAAAAGCCGGCACAAGGCCGGCTTCGTCGTGTTGCTTGAGACAGGTTTTAGCGAACGCCAGCCTGACGCAGAGCGGCCGGGGTGTAATCGCTGCCAGCGGCCTTGTAGTTGAAGTCGTAGGCTTGCTTCTCCTCGTTCTTCATACCCAGGGCCAGGTAGCGACCGGACAGCAGGTCGTACAGGGTTTCCACGGTGTACCAAGGCACTTGCTTGTCGTAGTAGTACTGGGCATGCGCCTCGGCTACGCGCCACAGGGTGCCACGGCCGTCGTAGTGATCGATCAGAGCGGCTTGCCAGGTGTCCTCGTCGATGTAGAAGTCACGCTTGGCATAGATGTGGCGCTCACCCGATTTCAGGGTCGCGGTCACGTGCCATACACGGTGCAGCTCGTAACGAGTCAGGTCCTGGTTGATGTGGCCAGCCTTGATGATGTCGGAGTACTTCAGGCTGGGCGAATCGAGCTTGTAGGCGTTGTAGGGGATATAGATCTCCTTCTTGCCTTCCAGTTTCCAGTCGTAACGATCCGGCGCACCGTTGTACATGTCGAAGTTGTCGGAGGTACGCAGACCGTCAGCGGCGGTACCCGGACCATCGTAGGACACCTGCGGAGCACGACGCACGCGACGCTGACCGGCGTTGTACAGCCACGCCAGACGCGGCTCCTTCACCTGGTTGAGAGTTTCGTGAACCAGCAGCACGTTACCAGCCAGACGAGACGGAGCAGTTACGCGCTGTTTGAAGTAGAACAGTACGTTGCTTTCCTTACTCGCATCGAAGTCGGTCAGAGCATCACGGAAGGTGAACTCGTCCTGGAAGTAAACCAGCGAGTAGGAACCGTTCGGCTGCGGAGTCGCCTGGGTCACCAGACGACGCACGCTGCCACCGCGGTAGCGGGTGATGTGGTTCCAGATCGCTTCAAGACCGTTCTGCGGAATCGGGAAAGGGTTGGCGGTCTGGAAGTTTTCCAGGCCGTTACCGCCCTCCACCATCTTGGTGTTCACAGCGTTCTGCTTGGTCGCCTCCAGCACCGCAGCCGGCAGACTAGCCGAGCGGTGAGTTGGGTAGACCGGCATCTTGTAGCTTTCCGGATAGCGTTTGAACATCGCCAGCTGACCGGGGGTCAGCTTGTCCTTGTACTGGTCGACGTTCTGCGCAGTGATGGTGAACAGGGGCTGCTCGCTGGCGAACGGATCGGCCAGGAAGCCTCGCGGATCGACCGCGCCGGCGTTGGCTGGCAGACCACCGGTCCAGGCAGGGATCGAGCCATCGGCATTGCCTGCCATTTCGGCACCAACCGGAGTCAGGGTACTGCCCAGCTTCGCAGCTTCGTCAGGCGACACTGCCGCCATCACGCCGGTAGCCAGCAGAGACAGGGTCAGGACACCGCTTTGCCACAGTTTTTTTGTTGTTTTCATTTGCATCATGATTCCTCGAAATTCCTGACCGCTTAGAAGTTCATACCGAAGCTGAGCGCAACGAAGTCGCGGTCAACGGAGGTGTTGTACTTGCCGTCGAAGAAGCTGGTATAGGACAGATCTGCGGTGTAGGTGTTCTGGTATTCAGCATTGAGCCCGAGGCTTACAGCCTTGGCGTCCTCGGTGAACATACCATTGGGACCGTATCCTTCGACGTCATGAGACCAAGCAACACTCGGACGCAGGTTCACACCGGCAAAGACGTTCGGGTAATCCCAAATAGCACGAACTCGGTACCCCCAAGATGTAGATGTTACGAAACCATCATCCTCGCAGTACTTGCTGACGTTCTTTCCGTTGCGATTGTTACCAACGGTAGAAACATTGAGGCCTTGGCAAGTTGGGAACACACCAACGCCAGAGACTGCATAGTTACCCGGAAGAGGGCCTGGGCCGTAAATTGGATCTCGCCCGTAGCGGACCTCGCTGGAGTCCTCGAGCCCACCGACATGAACGATACCCAGTTCTCCAACCAAAGTGAGACGACTCGCGCCCATTACCTGATCAAAGAAATGGGTGAAGGTCGTCTGGAACTGGGTAATTTCTTTGCGGCGATAGCCATTCAGATCCTGACCTGGCACACCATTTAGCAGCGACACATTACCTACGCCAGCACCAGCGAAGGTAGCGGCAGCAGGGTTAAATGCACTGTTGGCGAGTGGTTTGATGCCTGCATAGAGAATATCAGTTGAGTTGAGCTGCACAGGTGCGTTCGGGCGATAGCTCAATTCACCACTCCAAGCTGTACCAGTCGGCAGTGTAGTGGCAAAGCTAATGCCATAGAGACGTATATCCTCTGGATATTCCATAAAATAACTAGAATTACCAGCGACACGCAGGGGAGCGAGGGCAGCCAAAGCTCCAAGAGTAGTGGCATTATAAACAGACGCCTGAGCGCCAGTAGCACTGAAAATAGGCGCACGGCTATGGTAGTTCATCGCATAGAAACCGAATTCGGTATCCAGCGGCTCGAATAAGTAGCGGAAAGCTAAACCCCACTGCCCACTATCACGCGCATCACGATCTCCAGACCGCGGTACAATCACCCCCTCGCTACTGAACTGCACCCCCTGCGCTTCGAGGACTGGAGCACCGGCGCCACCAGATGCAGCCTGTACTTCGCTTCGGGTACGCAGAACCGCTAGATTGTTGTCACAGCCATCTGCCACGATATCCGGCTGGGCGAAGAAAGTACCGCAATTGTCTACGACGGTTTGATCCCACTCGAGCTGGTAGAACGCCTCCATTGACAAGTTATCGGTCAGGCTCTGCGAGACAAAAAACATATTGACCGGTATCAGGCCCTCTTTGATTTCTGCGCCTGGGCGGCGGAAGGCGGCAACATCAATGGGGTTCACAGCGTTAATGCTATTACCTATGAAAGTGCTTTCGCCCCAGTTAACTACCTGTTTCCCAAGACGCACAGAGCCTGGCTGATTGCCAATCGCATAGTTGTGGTAGATGAAAGCATCGAGAATCTCACCCCCCGAAGACTGTGCACCCTCTTTGCGGTTGCTATCGCTGATATCTTTGAACGGGCGACTTTCATCCTTCAATTCGAAGTCATACCAGTATTTGCCACGAACGAACACGCCAGTATCACCATAGCGCAGTTCAAGATCGTGGACGCCTTTGAAGATCTTGGAGAAGGTCTCGCCGCGCTTAAAGTTCAACTTGGAGTCGTCAGAAGTCTGAGAAAGACCACGACCACCATTGTTGAAACCGATCAGGTCCTTGTCGGCACTCTCAGTAGACCAACTGGCACCAACAGACAGCGCCGAGTCGAACTGCCCTTCGATCTCACCGATATTGAAAGTGACGCCGAATGCCGGAGCGGCAAGGGTGGAAGCGAGGCTGACGGCCAGCGGCAGTTTTGCCAGGCGCCAGTAGGGTTTTGTTTTTGTTGTCATCGACGCTACTCCATGTGTTTTTTGTTATGGATGCTTTGACTATAGCCAGCGGGTGGTACTGCTTGATCCCTCGAAAGTGTGATTTGCAGCCTCCAGGCACTCTGGCTCGCAGGTTTCAGGCCCCGCCCCTAGCCAAGCATGGACGGGAAACAGCAATTAGCAAGCCAAACGCTTGTTTGACTGAGCGGTCACTTTCACCGCCCAGTCAATGCGCACCTCACAGCGTAGACAGGAACGCGCTGCCCGCCTCCTGCCAGTGGGCGATTTCGACGCGAATGCGCTTCTTGTCCAGTTTGCCGACACTGGTCTTGGGAATTTCAGTAACAAGGGCGATCTGCGTGGGAATCGCCCACTTGTTGATGTGACCTTGCTCGACGAAGGGCTTGAGATGCTCTTTCAAGCCTTTGGCATCCAGCCCCTGCTCTTCGCGCAGTACCAGCAGCGCAAACGGGCGCTCGCCCCACTGCGGGTCAGGCACACCCACTACCGCTACCTCACGCACCGTCGGATGCCGACTGATCAGGTCCTCTAGCTCCAGCGAGGAAATCCATTCGCCACCGGTCTTGATCACATCCTTGATGCGGTCACGGATTTCGATGAAGCCCATACCGTCGATGGTCGCCACATCGCCAGTGTGCAGCCAACCATGTGCCCAAAGTTCTTCGCCCTTCTCAGGCTCACGGAAATAGCCCTGGGTCAGCCAGGGCGCGCGCAGCACCAGCTCGCCCTGGGATTCGCCATCGCTCGGCAGCAATTTGCCGTCGGCATCCATGATCGCCGCCTCCACCAGCGGCACCGGGATACCCGCTTTGATCCGGTAAGTGGTACGTTCGTCCTCGCTACCGGCGCGCAGCTCTTCATTGAGATAAGCACAGGAAATCAGCGGGCAGGTCTCGGACATGCCATAGGCCGCAGTCAGCTGGATGCCCCGCGCCTTGGCCGCCTCGTAGAGGGAACGATTGAGCGCACTACCGCCGATGATCATCTTCATACCGCCGAAATCATGGCCCTGCGCACCCGGCGCGCTCAGCACCATCTGCAGGATGGTCGGGACGCAGTGGGAGAAGTTGACCTTCTCTTCCTTGATCAGGCGGCAGAGCATGTCCGGTTCATAGCGACCGGGGTACACCTGCTTGACCCCGAGCATGGTGGCCACGTACGGCACACCCCAGGCATGCACGTGGAACATCGGCGTGATCGGCATGTAGACATCGTCGTTGCCCAGCAGGCGGATGCTGTCGAGTCCGCCCATGGTGGTCGCCATGGACATGGTGTGCAGCACCAGTTGCCGATGGGTGAAGTACACGCCCTTGGGGTTGCCGGTGGTGCCGGTGGTATAGAAGGTGGTGGCCACCGAATTCTCGTCGAAATCGGCGAAGTCGTAGTGCGGGCTGGCGGCTGCCAGCAGGCTCTCGTACTCGCCGACGAGGTTCGGCAGCTCGGCGTTCTTGTCCTCGCCATCGGTAAGCAGCAGGGTCTTGTCGACGGTGGTCAGTTGCCCGGCAATGCCGTTGTAAAGCGGCACGAACTCGCTGTTGACCAGCACGAAACGATCTTCTGCATGGTTCATGGTGTAGAGGATTTGATCCGGCGACAGGCGGATGTTGATGGTGTGCAGCACCGCGCCGAGCATCGGGATAGCGAACATGCATTCGAGGTAGCGGTGACTGTCCCAATCCATCACCGCCACGGTATCACCGGCCTTGACCCCTGCCTCGCTGAGTACGTTGGCCAACCGTGCGACACGCTCGTTGAAGGTCGCGTAGCTGTAGCGCAGCTTGTCGCGATAGACGATTTCGCGGGTCTTCTCGTAGCGACTACCGGACAGCAGCAGGCGCTTGATCAGCAGCGGATAGGCATGAGCGTTTTCAGCGGGGGGGGTCAGTCGGGTCTGCAGCATGAAATCACCTTGAGGCACGCTAGGAATAGGTATGCAGCGACTCTAGAGCGGCTCGCGCAGCGCTCAATCAGCCCAAAGAATGATTTGCCACGTGACTCTATGTCCGCTTTTGGTCACAGGTTAGAATCGAGCTAACCAGCCAGTCCTTAAAAAGGCGGCACAGAGCCACTCTTTCGTTCGAGGTAACAGCATGTCCGATATCGTCATCGTCAGCGGCGCACGTACCCCCATGGGTGGTTTTCAAGGCAGCCTGGCCAGCGTGCCTGCCGTCGAGCTGGGCGCGGCCGCCATTCGTGAAGCGGTCAAGCGCGCCGGTATCGAGCCAACCGACGTACAGGAAGTGATCATGGGCTGCGTACTTCCAGCCGGCCTCAAACAAGGGCCGGCACGCCAGGCCTCGCTCAATGCAGGCCTGCCTGCAGCCATTGGCTCCACCACCATCAACAAGCTGTGCGGCTCAGGCATGAAGGCCGTGATGATGGCCTTCGACTCGCTGAAAGCCGGCAGCAACCAGGTAATGGTCGCCGGCGGCATGGAAAGCATGTCCAACGCGCCCTATGTACTGGAGAAAGCACGCACGGGCCTGCGCATGGGGCATGGCGAGATCAAGGATCATATGTTCCTCGACGGCCTGGAGGACGCGCGCACTGGACGCCTGATGGGCTCTTTCGCTCAGGAGACCGCCGATAAGTACGGCATTACCCGTGAGGAAATGGACGCCTATGCCATCGAATCGCTGCGACGCGCGCAGGCGGCGATCAAGGACGGCTCGCTGGACGCGGAGATCGTTCCGATCACCGTCACCTCGCGCAAGGGCGAGGTGGTGGTCAAGGATGACGAGCAACCACTGACGGCCAACCTGGACAAGATCCCGACACTCAAGCCTGCCTTCAAGAAGGACGGCACCATCACTGCGGCCAACGCCAGTTCGATCTCCGACGGCGCCAGCGCACTGCTGCTGATGACAGCCGATGAAGCGGCCAAGCGCGGTCTCAAACCAGTTGCCAAGGTGGTTGCCCACGCGACCCAAAGCCAGGACCCGAGCGAGTTCACCCTGGCGCCCATCGGCGCGATGAGCAACCTGCTGAAGAAGACCGGCTGGAGCAAGGATGAGATCGACCTGTTCGAGATCAATGAAGCCTTCGCCATGGTGACCATGCTGGCCATGCGCGAGCACGGCCTGGACCATGCAAAGGTCAACGTGTTCGGCGGCGCCTGTGCCCAGGGCCACCCGGTGGGTTCCACCGGCTCGCGGATCATCCTCACCCTGATCAACGCCCTGCAGAAGAAAGGTGGCAAGCGCGGCGTCGCCTCGCTGTGCATCGGCGGCGGCGAAGCAACAGCGGTGGCCATCGAACTGCTGTAACTCGCCCCATCAGCAAAGAGCCCCGCAATTGCGGGGCTCTTTCGTTTAGCGCATCTCGGTCAGCGCCAGCTTCACGCCAATCCCCACCAGCACCGCCCCCATCAGTCTGTCGAACCAGTGCCCCATGCGGGCAAAGCCGGCGCGCACGCGTTGCTGGCTGAACAGCCAGGCCACCAGGCAGAACCAAAATGCGGTTGCCAGGGCCAGATAAAGGCCGTAACCGGCCTGCACCGCCACCGGCGTATGCGGATTGATCACCACGGTGAACAGGGAAAGGAAGAACAGCGTCGCCTTGGGGTTGAGCCCATTGGTAATGAACCCGGTGACGAACGCGCCACGGCCGCTGCGCTCGCCGGCGGCCAGGCTCAGCTCGGCACTGGCCGAATCGGCCGGGCGCGCGCGCAGCGCCTTGATGCCGATGTACAGCAGGTAAGCCGCTGCCAGCCATTTCAGCGCGTTGAACAGGACGATGGACTGCGACACGATCAGGCCGATACCCAGCAACGAATAGGTAACGTGCACCAGAATGCCGGTACCTACGCCAAAGGCGGTGAACAGCCCGGCGCGGCGACCGTAGCCGACGCTCTCCCGCACGACGATGGCGAAATCCGGCCCCGGGCTGGCCACCGCCAGCAGATGAATCAGGGCAACGGTGAGAAATTCACTCCAGTACATGGCGGCTCCGCATCGACAGTGAAGGTCTGGTAGGCTCGCCAATCTACTCCTGCGACCCTCCTGCGAAAAGGTACAGCTGATGAGCAAAAGTCCCCGCGCCGTCTTCCTCGATCACGCCTCTCTCGACCTTGGCGACCTCGACATGCAACCGCTGCATCAGGCCTTCGCCGAGCTGACCCTGCACGCGCACACGCGTCCGGATCAGGTCGCCGAACGCCTGCAAGGCGCCCAGGTCGCCATCAGCAATAAGGTGCCGCTGGACGCAGCCACCTTCGCCGCCTGCCCCGAGCTGAAGCTGGTGCTGGTGGCGGCCACCGGCACCAATAACGTCGACCTCAAAGCCGCCAGCGCCCACGGCGTGACCGTCTGCAATTGCCAGGGCTACGGCACGCCATCCGTTGCGCAGCACACCCTGATGCTGTTGCTGGCCCTGGCCACGCGACTGCCCGACTACCAGCGCGATATCGCCGCAGGCCGCTGGCAACAAGCCAGCCAGTTCTGCCTGCTAGACCACCCCATCGTCGAGCTCGAAGGCAAGACCCTGGGCATGCTCGGCCATGGCGAACTGGGCGGCGCCGTTGCCCGTCTGGCTGAAGCCTTCGGCATGCGCGTGCTACTCGGTCAACTGCCGGGCCGGCCCGCGCGCGCCGATCGCCTTCCTCTGAACGAACTGCTGCCACAGGTCGATGCCCTGACCTTGCACTGCCCACTCAACGAGCAGACGCGCAACATGATCGGTGCCGAAGAGCTGGCACTGATGAAGCCGCGCGCATTTCTGATCAACACCGCACGCGGCGGCCTGGTCGACGAACAGGCGCTGGCCGATGCTCTGCGCAGCGGCCATCTCGGCGGCGCGGCAACCGATGTACTGCTGCAGGAGCCGCCCAAGGACGGCAACCCGCTACTGGCCGCAGACATTCCGCGCCTGATCATCACCCCACACAGCGCCTGGGGTAGTCAGGAAGCACGCCAGCGCATCGTCGGCCAGATGATCGATAACGCAGTCGGCTTCTTCGCCGGTGCACCGTTGCGAGTCGTCGGGTAACAGGCCATTGAAAAACGTAGGCGAGGCAGGCAAGACAAGGCAAAAGCGGCCGAAAAAGCACAGTTTAGTGTTCTAAATGAGCATTTTGAGGCCGCTTTTAACGAAGTATTGTCAACGTAGGTAGTTTTTCAACGGCCTGTTAAGCTGCGCAGCTTTTTTAGGCAGGACCCCACCATGGATGCGCGAAGCGAAGTTCTCCTGCGTCAGGCAGAGCTATTCAGTGGCGAGCTGTTGCTGGCCGGCCTGCCGGCTGACGACCTGCTTGGTGCCCTGCCTCAGGCACGTGGCTGGAACTGGCATGCCGGCGATCAGGCACTGCTCACCGCGCGCTTTGCCGGCCGCAGCCACTTCGACACACATATGCCGGAAGGCGACTACCGTGCTGCCGTGCTGTTCCTGCCCAAGTCGCGCGAGCTGAGCGACTACCTGCTGCAAGCGCTTGCCTCGCGCCTGGCCGGCAAGCCGCTGTACTTGGTCGGCGAAAAACGTGGCGGTATCGAGCGCGCATCAAAGCAGTTGGCAGCCTATGGCAAGCCACGCAAGCTCGACAGCGCACGGCATTGCCAACTCTGGTGCGTCGAGGTAGAGCAGGCGCCGCCCGTCCCCGACCTGCATGCCCTGACACAGAGTTATCCACTGCAGTTGGCCGACGGTGCGCTGGAGATCGTTACTCTGCCCGGCGTCTTCGCCCATGGCAGGCTTGATCGGGGTAGCGCGCTGCTGCTCGAGCATCTGGATGAACTGCCCAACGGCCACATGCTGGACTTCGGCTGCGGTGCTGGCGTGCTCGGCGCCGTGCTCAAACGGCGTTATCCAGACAGCGAGCTGAGCCTGCTGGATGTCGACGCCTTCGCCCTGGAGAGCAGCCGCCTGACTCTGGCTCGCAATGGCCTGACGGCCAACCTGATCGCCGGCAGCGGAATCGAGTCGGCGCCAGGAGGATTGAGCGCCATCGTCAGCAACCCGCCGTTCCATCAAGGCGTGCACACCGACTACCAAGCCAGTGAGAACCTGCTGAGCCAGGCAGCCCGCCACTTGATAAAAGGTGGCGAACTGCGTCTGGTGGCCAACAGCTTCCTCAAATACCCGCCACTGATCGAACGTCATCTGGGCCCGTGCCGCACCCTGGCAGAGGCCGATGGCTTTCGCATCTACAGCGCCCGGCGCTGATTGGGGTTGCTCCCAACGCAGCGCTTGGGCACAATTGCGCCCGTCCTAGGGGAGTAGTCTCCCGCGAGCGCCCTGCTCGCCCGGTATACGTCAACACACTTGCTCCACAGAGCATGGCGTATACGACCCAAGGCCTACATAGAGAGGCCTGCGGTTTGACAAGACCTATGACACGCACAACCTATACCCGGGGCGGGAAGGTCGTACGTGTCATAAGCCGTGTCGACCCGCCCCTTTAGGAAACCTGATGCTGGAATCGCTGTTCGTCCCCACCCTGATCGTTGCCCTCGCCGAAATCGGCGACAAGACCCAGTTGCTCGCACTGCTGCTGGCCGCCCGTTTTCGCAAGCCGTGGCCGATCATCTGGGGCATCGTCGTCGCCACCCTGGCCAACCACTTCGCCGCTGGCGCCGTGGGTAACTGGGTTGCCGGTTTCTTCTCACCCGCCACCCTGAGCTGGATTCTCGCGGCCAGCTTCGTCGCCGTAGCGGCCTGGACCCTGGTGCCGGACAAACTGGACGACGACGAGGAATCCGGCCTGAAGAAATACGGTCCCTTCCTCACCACCCTGATCGCCTTCTTCCTCGCCGAGATGGGCGACAAAACTCAGGTCGCGACCGTGATGCTGGCGGCGCAGTATCCGCACTTCATCCTGGTGGTTATCGGGACCACACTGGGCATGCTGCTGGCCAACGTACCGGTGGTACTGGCGGGCAACTTCGCAGCCGAGCGCCTGCCATTGACGCTGATTCGCCGCCTCGCGGCCTGTGCCTTCGCCACCCTGGCAATCTATGCCGGCTATCAGGCAATGAAACTCAGCGGCCTGATATGACGAATCACTGACGTCAACGGACTGGCATTTCGGCCAATCCCAGCCCCCTACCGCCTGCTGCTAAAGTGCGTGCCACGTCACGTCATACGGTATGCAGTCGGGAGGGCGGCATGTCATTGGATGATCGCAAGAAGGTGGTGTGCCAGCACATCGACCTGACCTGGAACAAGGGGCGCCTGGCCCTGGCCGAACAGCTGCACAGCCGCGACTTTCTCTACAAGAGCTCGTTCATGGGGCGCCCACTCGACAGTGCCGGCTTCGCCCGGATGGTGCAGGATATCCGCTACGCCATGCCGGACCTGCAGATCGTGGTCGAGGAGTGCGTCGCAGAAGGCTACAAGGTGGTGACCTGGAGCACGCTGATCGGCACCATTCAGAAACCCGCGCTGGGCTATCCACCCAGTGACAAGGTGCTGAGCATCTCGGCCATGGCCTTCTGGACACTGACGCCCAGCAATGAGATTCAGGAGATCTGCACCATGTTCGACATGGAAAGCTTCCGCGCCCAGCTGGGCCTGCAACCCCGCCCCTTCGCCGAAACGGCACTACCCTGAAACGCAAACGGCGCGCCGTGAACCATCACGCCGCGCCGTTTTTTCGTGCCCGAACTTAGCGCCCGGCCTTGGCCTGCTCGTACAGCGGCATCACCTTGGGAATCGCCGCCTGCAGCGAAGCGATACGGCTGCTGGAGGACGGGTGAGTGCTCATGAACTCGGGCGGCGCACCACCACCGGCGGCCTCCATCTTCTGCCACAGACTGATGGCCGCATTCGGGTCATAACCCGCGCGAGCAGCCAGTTCGAGACCAATCAGATCAGCCTCGTTCTCGTTACCGCGGCTGTTGGGTAGCGTCAGGCTGTACTGCACTACGGTATCGGCCAAGGCCATGCCGCTCTCGCCAAGACCGAGCAAAGCGCCGGCACCCTGCTTGGCGACCTGAATGCCATAGGCCTTGGACATCGCCTCACGGCTGTGTTCGCGCAGGGCATGCGCCATCTCGTGGCCCATGATCGCGGCGATTTCATCATCGCTGAGCTTCAGTTGCTCGATGATCCCGCTATAGAAAATGATCTTGCCGCCCGGGCCACAGTTGGCGTTGAGCTCGGGACTCTTGATCAGGTTGACCTCCCATTGCCAGTTGGCGGCATCCGGGCGAAAACGCGGCGCCTGCGGAATCAGGCGATTGGCAACGGTCTGCAGACGCTTGGCATTGTTGCTGGTCTTGTCCAGCACGCCCTTGCTCGATGCCTCGCTTAGCGTCTGCTGATAGGACTGCGCGTACATCTGATTGACTTCATCAGCTGACAACATGCTGAACATGTACTGCTTGCGCTCTACGCCAACCGCACCACCACTGGTGGTATTGACGGCCTGACAACCTGCCAGCAGCACGGCCGCCGCCAGGCCACTCAGATATAGAACCTTGCTCATCGAGCTACCTCCTTGAATCGGACGCCCTATGCTAGGCCGCCCCCGCAGCACGAGCAACCGCGTTACTTGCGCGATAGCCGTACGCCATCTTTGCTGAATACGACACCAGCCTGTTCGTCACCACCAGCCCATTAAGGTTTTCATCTGTCACTGCCGATAATTTGTGACAGGCGCGCTCTGCGCTCGGGAGCTCTCATGAAGTTCAAGTCGATCCAGTTTTCCGTGGCATTCCTTGCTGGCGCCAGCGTGCTCGCGGTCGTTGTGGCTCTGGTGCTCTACGCCCTGTTCGCCAGTGGCCGAACCCAGAATCTGGTGCAGGAACGCACGCAGAAGCTACTGGAACAAGTCATCGAGCAACGCCTGTCTGCGTTGGCGCAAGCCCAGGTCAGCGAAATCCAGCGTGAACTGGAAGCTCCCCTGCAGATAACCGCCGACCTGGCACGCGTCAACGCCATGCTCGGCACGACCGATGCCAACGGCAGCCCGATGCTCAGCATCAGCCGCGAAGAACTGGCCAACCTGGTGCATGAAACCACGGCGCAGAACCCTAAATTACTTGGCAGTTACCTGGGCTGGGAGCCGAACGCCTTCGATGCCAGCGACGACATCTATGCCGGCAGCAAAGAAAACGGCTACGACGGCACCGGCCGCTTCCTGCCCTGGTGGTATCGCAATGCCGACGGCAGCCTGGGCATCGACTCTATCGGCTCGACCGAAAGCGAAGAACTGCTGCCAACCGGCGTACGCGCGGGCGAATATTACCTTTGCCCCAAAGAACGCAAGCGCCCCTGCGTGATCGATCCGGCCCCCTATGATGTCGGCGGCAAGATGACCATGCTCGCCTCCTTCACCTCGCCGATTCTGGTCAATGGAGAATTTCGCGGCATCGCCGGTGCCGACCTTGCGGTGAATTTCATTCAGGAGTTGCTGGTAAAGGCTGACGTCCAGCTCTATGACGGTGCCGGCGAGATGGCGCTGATCGCCAGCAACGGGCGCCTGGTCGCCTCGACCAAGGCACCGGACAAACTTGGTGAGCCGGCCACCGCCCTGCTCGACGCCAACGAATTGAGCAACTTGGGTACGCTGCAGCCCGGGCAGGTGCTGTACTCCATCGATGCCAAGGAAGACCCTGAGCACAGCCATATCGAACTGTTCCTCAGCTTCAACATCGGCCAGAGCGACACCCGCTGGGTGCTGATGCTGGTGCTGCCGCTCAAAGCGGTGATGGCCGATCTGCACCAGCTACAGGGCGATCTGGCGACGCAGCGCGACGCCGACACCCTGGGCATGACCCTGGTCGGCCTGCTGATCGCCGGGCTGGGCCTGTTGGTGATCTGGTTCGTCGGTTACGGCATCGCCCGCCCGCTGCGGCAGATGGTCGGCATGCTCGACGATATCGCCAAAGGCGATGGCGACCTCACGGTGCGCCTGCAGGTTGATCGCAAGGATGAACTCGGACAGATCGCCGCCGGCTTCAACGCTTTCCTGGCCAAACTGCAAACCATGATCGGCGCCGTGGTGACCTCGGTGCAGCAGGTCAGCGACTCCTCCGAGCACACTGCCGACATTGCCATCCGCACCAACCAGGGCGTGCAGAAACAGCTGGCAGAGATCGAACTGGTGGCTACCGCCGTTCATGAGATGACCGCCACCGCGCAGGACGTCGCGCGCAACGCCACCCACGCCGCCGAAGCCGCCAACCACGCCGACCGCGCGGCCAACCAGGGCAAACAGGTGGTACAGGAAACCTCGGCCGCCATCGCAGCCCTGGCCAGCGAAATCGGCCACGCCGTGGGCGTGGTACAGAACCTGGCCAAGGACAGCGAGAACATCAACGCCATCCTCGTCGCCATTCGTGCCATTGCCGAGCAGACCAACCTGCTGGCGCTCAACGCGGCCATCGAGGCAGCTCGCGCCGGCGAACAAGGCCGCGGCTTCGCCGTGGTCGCCGATGAAGTGCGCAACCTGGCGCAGAAGACCCAGCAGGCCACCGAAGAAATCCAGACCATGATCCAGCAGTTGCAGCAAGGCACGCGCGAGGTGGTCAAGGTGATGGAGCAGAGCCAGAGCAAGACCGACGACAGCGTGGAACACGCCAACCAGGCCGCTCAATCGCTGGAGTCCATCACCCAGGCAGTGTCGGTGATCAACGACATGAACACGCAGATCGCCAGCGCAGCCGAGGAGCAGAGTGCGGTGGCCGAAGACATCAACCGCAACGTCACCAATATCGGCCAGGTCGCCAACGAGGTAGCGGGCGGCGCTGACGAAGCCAGTCAGGCCAGTGCTCAACTGACCAAGCTGGCCGAACAGCAGCGCAGGCTGATCAATCAGTTCAAGGTCTGAGGGACTGCATCAGATAGGGTGCACCGCACGCACAGGCTCTTGGTCAGCTGCGGTGCACCGGCCCCTCGACACCCTGAGCAGGCTCAAGCCGGCGTCAGGCACTCCGGCGCATCCAGCTTCGGGTCGTTGACCAGCGTCGCCAGCGCGCGCTCACGCAGCGCGACCTGCGGCTTGTCCAGCAGCGCCGCCAACTGTTCGGGCGACGTTTCGTTGCTCAGCCACAGCGCCTGTTCATGCTCGTCGAGAATCAACGGGCGCCGTAGCGTGGCCGCTTCCTGGGTGATCAGCGCAACGCTCAGGTACTCCTGCCCACCAACCGGATAAAGCTCCCACAAGGCCGCGAAATACATCAGCGGCTCACCGTTGCTCATCCAGTACGGCCGCTTGCGCACGCCCCCACGCCACTCATAGAAGCCGTTGGCCGGCAGCAGTGCGCGGCGCTGGCGAAAGGGCTCACGGAACATCGGCTGCTCGGCCAGGGTTTCAGCACGCGCATGCGCCGGAGTCTTGGACAGGTCCTTGAGCCAGGCGGGCGTCAGCCCCCAGCGCGCCGCAGCCGCCTGCGCCCCTCCCTCGCCCGCACGCAGCATCAGCACCTGGCCGTTGGGCGCCAGGTTCCAGTGCGGCTTCTGGTCAGTGGGAAAACCGGGCAACGCGGCAAAAGCGGGCGACCAGCGGAACAGGGCATAACGTCCACACATGAAACGACTCGACAGGCAGGGGGCGCGTCAACAGAGCAACACGCCCTGAAAGGACTCTGGCTCATCGCCAGGCACAGGTTGCGCCGCATTGTACTCAGCGATCAGCGTACGCGCCCGTTCAGCGTGAGGATCAGCGACGACCAAACCGAGCAGGCCGCATGCCGGCAACTCACCCACCGCACCGACCAGATGCTGACCGAGCAAATGCGCCTCGACACCTTCACTGGCCAGCATGTCCACCAGCATCTGCCCTTCCAGAAGGTTTTCCGGTTCGTAGATTCGTTGCATCAATCGTTCTCCGCACGAACGTCCAACTCCCACTCGGTGCCATCCGTACGCAGCTCGAACTCGATCGGCCGGCAGCACACCGGACAGTCTTCGATGTAAGACTGGTCCCCAGCCGACAGATCCAGCAGCGCTTCGGCCGGCTCACCGCAATAGGGGCAATAATACGACTCGCTTTCCAGCATCGCGGCCTCCTTGTGACTTGGCGTTATAATCGCCGGTCTACTGCTCACCCTGTTAAGCAGACACCATTCCAACCTTAGCCGTTCTAGAACAAGAGAGCATGATGGGCGCATTCGATGCCATCCGACCCTATGCCGATGCAGAAGTGCGCCCCGTACTGGCGCGCCTGCTCGCCGACCCGGCGTTTCTCGGTACCCTCACCCGTTTTCGCTTTCCGCGCCTGGCCGGGCCCTTGGGCTGGCTGCTCAAGCCGCTGATCGCCGCACGCCTGCGCAGCGAGTTCGCCAGCATCGAGTCGGTCGCTGGCCTGCAGGAAAAGATCGAGCCCTACATCGACCGTACCATCGAGCATGCCAGTGATGGCATCAGCTACTCCGGCCTGGAGCACCTGCAGCCCGGCAAGCCTTACCTGTATCTGGCCAACCACCGCGATATCGTCATGGACCCGGCCTTCGTCAACTACGCCGTCTACCATGCAGGTCTGCAGACGCCACGTATCGCCATCGGCGACAACCTGTTGCAGCGCCCCTTCGTCAGCGACCTGATGCGCCTGAACAAGAGTTTCATCGTGCACCGCTCGATCAGCGGGCGACGCGAGAAGCTGGCGGCTTATCAATTGCTCTCAGCCTATATCAACCACTCGATCCGCGAAGATGGCGAGTCGATCTGGATCGCCCAGGCCGAAGGGCGCGCCAAGGACGGTGACGACCGTACCGATTCGGCCATCCTCAAGATGTTCCATATGAGCCGCAAGGATGAGCCATTCGCAGACGTGATCGAGTCGCTGAACCTGATCCCGGTGTCGATCAGCTACGAGTACGACCCCTGTGACCTGGCCAAGGCTCGCGAGCTCTGTGTGCGTGCCGCCACGGGCAGCTACACCAAGGCGCCGGGCGAAGACGACGCCAGCATCGCCCTGGGCATCACCGGCTATAAAGGCCGCGTGCACCTACACTTCAGCCCGCCTGTCGCCGGTCTGGAGGACACCAAGCAGCTTGCCCAGGAGATGGATCGTCACATTCTCGGCCAGTATCGCCTCTTCCCTGTGCACTACCTGGCCTACGCAATGTGGGAAGGCCGCGAGGCCGAGCTGAACGTGCCGGCAGCAAGCGATGTATTCGATGCCGCGGAACTGGCCAAGGCCGAAGCGCAGTGGAACAAGCGCCTGGCCGCCTGCAGCGCCGAGGAAAAACCGTTCCTGATCCTGCAGTACGCCAACCCGGTGCGAAACCAGTATCGGATCAAGGCAGGCCTGCCCCTGTAAGGCAGCCATCGCCACAAACGAAAACGGCAGCCCGATAGCTGCCGTTTTCATTTATCGCTCAAGCGTCAAAGCCGCGTACTGAACCAGGACAGCACCAGGGCTGCACCCAGGCAAATGCCACCGAAGCGATAGAAGAAGCGGTTGATCCGCAGCGTACGCTCGTCCTGAACCTCGGCTTCATCCAGCTCGCCTTGCGCCAGCACTCGCGCTACGCCGCGCTGCTCGCGCAAGTGAGTCATCAGGCACAGCCAGGCGCCCGCCAACGCGAAGAACAATGCCAGCGAATTGACCGCCCCGGCCGGATGGGCGAGGAACAGTGACCACAACATCTGCAGCGACATGCAACACCTCGAGAACAGCATGGTGCAGCAACCTCGCCACCGCACCAGAATGGGGATTTTGGCCGAGAAGCGGTGCGTCTCGACCCTCGAAAAGTCGTCGCGCAGTGTACTGAAATACCTCTTTTATAAGGTTCGTTTCCGACGAACGCGGTCCGCTATCCCGAAATCGTCTGAAAACTGTCATATGCCTGGCCTAGGGTTTGTATCTCCAAGAGTGACCAAACAGTCACGACTGTTGCTGGAGCCAAACCTCAATGTCCCTGGAGGACCTGCCATGCTCAATTCTCAACCGCTGGACCGCGATTACCTGATCGACTCACTGGATGAAGTGGACGCCGTGGTCGACGAGCTTTCTTTCAACGTGCAGGACCAGCACTGGCTGGTGTACTGCGCCCTTGGCGGCTATGAGCATTACGACCTGCCGGATATCGACAACCGTACCGGCATGAGCCTGCCGGAGTTCTACGCCGAAGCAGCATGAAGACCCAGGACAAATGAAAACGCCCCGCAATGCGGGGCGTTTTTTTATAACGATGCGCCGAATTACTGCAGCAGTACCTGGCCGATGGTCGGGTCCTTGAACGCACGAGTCAGCGCGTCGCTGAGCACGTCACCCACCAGCTTACTATTGGTCTGCTGGTTCGGTGCGGTACCGAAACGCTGGTTCAGCGAGGCACCGTAACGGCCAGTATAGCGGCGGCTGCCACCTTGCACGTCGGCACGGATCGAGGCCGAGATATCCGCCTCGGTGACGTACATGCCCTCTTTGGGCGACTGATACTTCAGTTCCGCCAGGGTGATGGTCAGCTGTGGTGCGTTATAAGCATTGGGCGACGGTGTAAAACCGAGCAGACGCACAGCCGCTTCGGCCTCAGCCTGCAGCTTGGGCAGCACATAATCGGGGTTGACACTGATGGAGCTGGTCTCTGGATACAGGCCCCCGCGGGTGCCAAGCACCGGCGAAGGACGGCCGTCGACCACACGCACCACCACCGGCTGGCCCTGGCCGACTGGTGTCAGCGAACTGGTCAGCTTGGGTTGCGGGGTGAGTTGCTGAGGGCTGAGGGCGCAACCGGCCAGAGTCAGGCTGGCGGCAGCAAGCAAGGCGATCAACGCACGGTGCAGCATGCTCATCTCTCCGAGTGAGGTAAAAGTGGCCGGCAGTATAACCAGCGCGGCCTGAGGCCGACAGTAGCGCTGCATAGGACCGCTGGCAGATCGCTGCGGTTCCTGTCATCAGCCTGTCACCGCGCGCTGGCATAAAGTACCTGTCACCACGCTGGAGCCTTCGCCATGCTGTTGCGCCGCCTGTTAAGCCCCGCTCGGCCGATGCGCCATTTCGCCCTGATCGATGATCGTGGCGTTTGCTGTGCGCTGCGGCAAATGCAGGAACACCCGATCCAGGCAGGATGGGTGGAAATTCGCGAGCCGAGCATCTCCTGGCTGGGCGCCCCACTGCCCGCCGGTGCCCGGCTCACCCCGGTCGCCACACACGCATCAACAGCCCGCCCGTTGGCGGCCTGACCGGTGAAAGAATAAAAGTCACGCAGGGGCTCAATTTCCCCTCATTCACCGTTATAATCACGCCCCGATTATAAGGACGTCTCCTGATCGGGCCGAACGACCTCGCCGATGCAACGTCATCGCCCCGCCCCAGAGAGTCGCCCACTTCGAGCTGCCGCTTCCGGCCAGCCGCTTTCAGCCCATATGCAGAGCAGTTATGCAGCCATGCATTGCATGATTTGCACGGGCAAAAGCGCGCCGAGGCAGTCGAGCTTTTGAGGTTCACCGCTCCAAAAGAGCGTGAAAAAGACGGTTTTTACAAACTTCACAAGAGTGTGGCGAACAGATGAACAGTTTTGCGTCCGCAAATCCCAGCCTTGACCCTCCCCGCCGAACGACAGGGCATCACGCCTGAGTCTGCCGGTATCGCCCTGAAAGGCCGAACGGCCGTCTATCTGGTGCAGTTTTTCTTGGAGAGAGGTTAATGGCGCACAACGATTCCCAAAGCGTAGATGTGGTGCTGGTTGGTGCCGGCATCATGAGCGCGACCCTGGGCGTACTGCTCAAGGAACTCAACCCCGGCATCACCCTGGAAGTGGTGGAGCTGCGCGAGTCCGGCGCAGTGGAAAGCTCCAACCCCTGGAACAACGCCGGCACCGGTCACGCGGCCCTGTGCGAGCTGAACTACACCCCGGAAGGCGCTGACGGCAGCATCGACATCAAGAAGTCGGTGAACATCAACGCCCAATTCGAGGAGTCCAAGCAGTTCTGGGCCTACCTGATCGAAAAAGGCGCGATCAACTCGCCGAAGACCTTCATCAACCCGGTCCCGCACATGAGCTTCGTGCGCGGCAACAGCGGTATCGCCTTCCTCAAGAAGCGTTTCGAGGCCCTGCGCCAGCACCACGCCTTCACCGAGATGGAGTACACCGAAGATCGTGCCACCATCGCCGAGTGGGCGCCGCTGCTGATCCCGGGCCGCGACAGTGGCGAGCCGCTGGCGATGACCCGCGTGCAAGCCGGTACCGACGTCAACTTCGGCGCGGTCACCGAACAGATGCTCGCCTACCTGACCACCCAACCCAACGCCAAGGTCACCTGCAACCAGAAGGTCACCGACCTCAAGCGCGACGGTGACGGCTGGCTGGTGGACATCAAGGACACCCGCTCCGGCGCCACGCGCAAGCTCAAGAGCAAGTTCGTCTTCCTTGGAGCTGGCGGCGGCGCACTGCCACTGCTGCAACTGTCCGGCATCCCCGAAGGCAAAGGCTTTGGCGGCTTCCCGGTGAGTGGTCAGTGGCTGCGTTGCGACAACCCTGAGATCGTCAAGCAGCACCAGGCCAAGGTCTACAGCCAGGCTGCCGTCGGCTCACCGCCGATGTCCGTGCCGCACCTCGACACTCGCGTAGTGGACGGCAAGAAATCCCTGCTGTTCGGCCCTTACGCCGGCTTCACCACCAAGTTCCTCAAGTACGGTTCATTCCTCGACCTGCCGCTGTCGGTACGCCCCAACAACCTCGGCCCGATGCTGGCGGTGGCGCGCGACAACCTGGATCTGACCCGTTACCTGATCAAGGAAGTGATGCAGTCCGAAGAGCAGCGTCTGAACACCCTGCGCGGCTTCTACCCGGAAGCCAAGGCCGAGGACTGGCGTCTGGAAGTGGCCGGCCAGCGCGTGCAGATCATCAAGAAGGACGCCAAGAACGGTGGCATCCTGCAGTTCGGCACCGAACTGGTGGCAGCTGCAGACGGCACCATCGCTGCCCTGCTCGGCGCCTCGCCGGGCGCTTCGGTGACCGTGTCGATCATGCTCGACCTGATCCGTCGCTGCTTCCCCGAGCAAGCCAAGAGCGAAGGCTGGCGCACCAAGCTGGATGAGATCTTCCCGGCCATGGCCGAGGTTCTGTCTCACGACGCCGAGCGCTATCGCCAGGTACAGACGCAATCGAACCAGCGCCTGCAGCTCGATACACCCAGCGCCTGATCGTCACGCACAAAAAACCGCCCTTCGGGGCGGTTTTTTATGGGCGTTGCTCAGCTCAGGTTACTGCTGACCCCAGGGCAGGATCGGAATGGCCGTCACCGCATTCTGCGGGCTGCCCTCGATCACTCGGTCGCTGTAGACCAGATACACCAGCGTGTTGCGCTTGGCGTCGAAGAAACGCACCACCTGCATGGTCTTGAACACCAGCGAGGTGCGCTCCTTGAACACCTCTTCGCCGTCCTTGAGCTTGCCCTTGAAGGCAATGGGACCGACCTGGCGGCAGGCGATGGAGGCCTCGGCGCGATCCTCGGCCAGGCCCAAGCCACCCTTCACGCCGCCTGTCTTGGCGCGCGACAAGTAGCAGGTCACACCGTCGACCTTGGGGTCATCGAAAGCTTCGACGACGATCTTGTCGTTCGGCCCGACCCATTTGAACACCGTCGACACCTCACCGATGGTTTCGGCCAGTGCCAGGCCAGGTAGCACCAGCAGGCTCAGCACACATCCCTTGAACAAGTTCATCGCCCTCTCCTTTCGCGTTCAAACCAGGATGAGATTATCCCGGTGCACCAACTCCGGCTCATCGACATAGCCCAGCAGCTTCTCGATGGCATCGGACGGCTGGCCGATGATCTTCTGCGCCTCCAGCGCACTGTAGTTGACCAGGCCACGGGCAATCTCGCGGCCGTCAGGCGATACGCAGACCACCATCTCGCCGCGACGGAAACTGCCCTGCACCGCCTTCACACCCACCGGCAGCAGGCTCTTGCGATCCTGGCTCAACGCCTTCACCGCACCAGCATCCAGCACCAGGGTACCGCGCGTTTGCAGGTGGCCGGCCAGCCATTGCTTACGCGCCGCCAGCAAGCCGCGCTCGGGAGCCAGCAGCGTGCCCAAGCGCTCGCCGCCCTTGAGGCGGGCCAGCACCTGCTCGATGGCGCCGCCGACGATAACGGTATGCGCGCCGGAGCGCGCAGCCAGACGCGATGCACGCAGCTTGGTCTGCATGCCACCACGACCCAGTGCGCCACCGACACCACCGGCCACTGCATCCAGCGCCGGGTCATCCGCCCGGGCCTCGTGAATCAACTTGGCATCGGGATTGTGCCGCGGGTCGGCGTCGAACATACCGTCGCGATCGGTGAGGATAACCAGCAGATCGGCTTCGACCAGGTTGGCCACCAAGGCGGCCAAAGTGTCGTTGTCGCCAAAGCGAATCTCGTCAGTGACCACCGTGTCGTTCTCGTTGATCACCGGCACCACGTCGAGATCGACCAGAGTGCGCAAGGTGCTGCGCGCGTTCAGGTAGCGTTTGCGGTCGGACAGATCATCGTGCGTCAGGAGAATCTGCGCAGTACGGCGGCCGTGCTCGGCAAAACTGGATTCCCAGGCCTGCACCAGCACCATCTGACCGATCGCGGCGGCAGCCTGCAGCTCGTGCATCGCACTAGGTCGGCTGGTCCAGCCCAGACGGCTCATACCGGCCGCCACAGCGCCGGAGGACACCAGCACCAGCTCCACGCCCTGCTCACGCAGCGCGACCATCTGCTTGACCCACACCGCCATGGCCGCACGATCCAGGCCACGCCCGTCAGCGGTCAGCAGCGCACTGCCGATCTTCACCACCCAGCGCCGCGCGCCGGTCACCTTGTCACGCATGATCTTCCAACCTTAGCCAGAAAATGATGGGGTCCACCCCACCTACAAAAACGCCGCAATTAAGCGGCGTTGGAAACTTGCTTAATCCCGGACGTAAATAATTTCCGGGCCATCGTCGTCTTCTTCGTCAAGGAAGTCATCGTCCTCGTCGATATCGTCGACACTGCGCACACCGGATTTACGCAGCGCGCGCTGATCGTCCAGCGCCTGCAGACGGGCACGCGCCTCGTCTTCGATGCGCTGATCCAGCTCGGCCAGCTCTTCGGCGAATACCGGGTCTTCAGCGATGCGCTCGGCACGTACTTCCAGGTAATGCATGATGTCGCGGCTGATGCGCTCGGTGCCGTCGCGGCTGATGGCCGAGACCACATAAACCGGCCCCTGCCAGTTCAGGCGGGCAACGATATCGGCCTTGCGCGCCTCGCGCTCGTCTTCGGGCACCTGATCCATCTTGTTCAGCACCAGCCAGCGATCACGCTCGGCCAGCGCCGGGCTGAAGCGGCCCAGCTCGTCGATGATCACCTGCGCAGCCTCGGCCGGATCGCTCTCGTCCAGCGGCGCCATGTCCACCAGGTGCAGCAACAGGCGGGTACGCGCCAGGTGCTTGAGGAAGCGAATGCCCAGGCCAGCACCGTCGGAGGCGCCTTCGATCAGCCCCGGAATGTCGGCGACGACGAAGCTCTTGAAGCGGTCGACACTGACCACACCCAGGTTCGGCACCAGGGTGGTGAAGGGGTAGTCGGCGACCTTCGGCTTGGCGGCGGAAACTGCGCGAATGAAGGTGCTCTTGCCGGCATTGGGCAGGCCGAGCAGGCCGACATCGGCCAGCACTTTCAGCTCGAGCTTGAGATCACGCGACTCGCCCGGCTTGCCTGGCGTGGTCTGGCGCGGCGCACGGTTGGTGCTGGACTTGAAGCGGGTGTTGCCCAGGCCGTGCCAGCCGCCTTGGGCGACCATCAAGCGTTGACCGGCCTTGACCAGGTCACCAATCACTTCCTGGGTGGCCACGTCGATCACCGTGGTGCCGATCGGCACCGGCAGGATCAGATCCTCGCCCTTGGCCCCGGTGCAATCGGTGCTGCCGCCCTTCTCGCCATTCTGCGCATTGAATTTGCGCGTATAGCGGTAATCGATCAGGGTGTTGAGGTTGGCATCGGCCTCGAGGAATACCGAGCCGCCGTCGCCACCATCGCCGCCGTTGGGGCCGCCCTTCTCGATGAATTTCTCGCGACGGAAGGCCATCATGCCGTTACCGCCGTCACCGGCTTTTACAAAAATCGAAACTTCGTCGACAAATTTCATGAATACGCCTCCCGCAAGCGCTGCGGGTCAACAGAACAACGTAAAGGCCCTTGCCGGATGACCCCACGCAAACAGCGTGGCGTTATGGGTGATCGGGCAAGAACCCAAGGATACAGAAACAAAAAAGCCCCGTCCTACGGACAGGGCTTTTCCAGCGCGTAGGCGATTAGGCCTGAACGACGCTCACGTAGCGACGGCCGAAAGCGCCCTTCACTTCGAACTTGACCACGCCTTCGACTTTAGCGAAGAGGGTGTGGTCTTTGCCCATGCCCACGCCGAAACCGGCATGGAACTCGGTGCCGCGCTGACGAACGATGATGTTGCCGGCCTTGATGACCTGACCACCGTACATTTTCACGCCAAGGCGTTTACTTTCGGAATCGCGGCCGTTACGGGTAGAACCGCCAGCTTTTTTGTGTGCCATGAGTCAATACTCCTATAAAGGATCGGGGCCGACGAATCAGGCCTGGATACCGGTGATTTTGATCTCAGTGAACCACTGACGGTGGCCCTGACGCTTCATGTGGTGCTTACGACGGCGGAACTTGATGATGCGCACTTTATCGTGACGGCCTTGCGACACGACTTCGGCAACCACTTTAGCGCCGTCTACGACCGGAGCGCCGATCTGAACGTCGTCGCCATTGCCGATCAGCAGAACGCGATCGAAAGTCACGGCTTCGCCGGTGGCGACTTCGAGTTTCTCGATCTTGAGGAATTCGCCTTCGGTGACTTTGTATTGCTTGCCACCAGTAACAATTACTGCGTACATGGTAAATCTCCGTTGATCCTGCTCACCCAGCGCTTTAGAAAAGTCGTTATTGGCTGGCATGGCTGCTTGGGGCCGGAAGTGACACCCTTGCAATTGCGTAAGGCAGGGAAATACCCAGGGGGAAAGTTCAGGGTGGGCGATTGTACGCAAGCGCTGAACGCTTCGCAAGGGGCGCCCGTGCTTACCTTGACAGCCCCTACCCCGCCACCTAGCATGCCGCGCAACCTCAAAGGAGCACCAGTCGCCGATGCAACCCCAGGCTTTCTACCGCGTGGTAGCGGACGATTTCACCGCCGTCGATGGCATCATTCGCCAACAGGTGGTTTCCCGCGTGCCGCTGGTGGAAAAGATCGGCGACTATATCATCTCCGCTGGCGGCAAGCGCCTGCGCCCATTGCTGGTGCTGCTCAGCGGTCGCGCCCTGGGTTACCAGGCAGACGATCTGCGCCTGCTGGCCGCCACCATCGAATTCCTGCACACCGCCACCCTGCTGCATGACGACGTGGTCGACATGTCCGACATGCGCCGCGGCCGCAGCACCGCCAACGCCCAATGGGGCAACGCACCAAGCGTACTGGTGGGCGACTTCCTTTATTCACGCTCGTTCGAAATGATGGTCGAGCTCGGCTCCATGCCCGTGATGAAGATTCTCTCCCACGCCACCCGCGTGATCGCCGAAGGCGAAGTGCTGCAGCTGTCGAAGGTGCGCGACGCTAGCACCACCGAAGAGACCTATATGGAAGTCATCCGCGGCAAGACCGCGATGCTGTTCGAAGCTTCGACTCACGCCGCTGCCGCCCTGGCCGAAGCCAACGAGGCACAGCGCGAGGCCTTGCGTACCTTCGGCGACCACCTGGGTATCGCCTTCCAGCTGGTCGACGACCTGCTCGACTACAAGGGCGATGCAGCCGAACTGGGCAAGAACGTCGGTGACGATCTCGCCGAGGGTAAGCCGACCCTGCCACTGATCTACACCATGCGCGAAGGCACCGAAGAACAGGCTGCTCTGGTACGCCGCGCGATTCAGAAAGGTGGCATCGAAGACCTGGAAAGCATCCGCGCCGCCGTGGATGCCGCCGGCGCCCTGGAGTACACCGCACAACTCGCGCGCGACTACGCCGAACGCGCCATTGCCTGCCTGGAAGTGCTGCCGGCCGGCGAATATCGCGATGCACTGATCGAGCTGAGCCGTTTCGCCGTCGCTCGTACGCATTAAGACCAGCGGTGCGCACGCCGCACCCTACGGAAAGTCGCGCGCATCATGCCCGTAGGGTGTCGCGGGGCCGCCTAGGCCGTGCGCACCAGCTGACAGAAGCGAAAACGCCCCGAACCAGTCGGGGCGTTTTTCGTTCAGGCCTGGCGGATTAGCAGGCCGTTGAAAAACGTAGGCGAGGCAGCCAGTGCAAGGCAAAAACAGGCGAAAAAGCGCAGTTTACGAGTTGTAAATGAGCATTTTGATCGGACTCGCGCACGAGCCTGTTTTTAACGCAGCAATGGCAACGCAGGTAGTTTTTCAACAGCCTGTTACAGACGCAGGCCGCCGTCCAGCTCGAGAATACGACCGGTGTAGTAGTCGTTTTCCAGAATGTAGGCCACCGAGTGGGCGATCTCGGCCGGCTTGCCCATGCGCTTGAGCGGAATACCCGAGGTCATCTTCTCCAGGGCTTCCGGCTTCATGCTGCCGGTCATCTCGGTCTCGATGAAGCCCGGCGCCACGCCTGCGACACGAATGCCATAACGCGCCAGCTCCTTGGCCCAGACCACGGTGTCGGCAGCGACACCCGCCTTGGCAGCCGAGTAGTTGGCCTGGCCCATGTTGCCCGCGCGGGAAATGGAGGAGATGTTGACGATCGCACCCTCGCTCTTCAGCTCGATCATCTTCGCCGCTACTTCGCGCGTGCAGAGGAACACGCCGGTCAGGTTGACATCGATCACCGCCTGCCACTGCGCCAGGCTCATCTTGGTCATTTCACCATCCTTCACGCGGATGGTCAGGCCATCACGCAGGATGCCGGCATTGTTGACCAGGCCGTTGATGGCGCCGAAGTCATCGGCAACCTGGGCGACCATATGGGTCACCTGCTCTTCATCGGCAACGTTGCACAGATAGGCACGGGCGTCACCGCCGGCAGCCTTGCAAGCGGCCACGGCTTCGTCGAGCTTTTCCGCGTTCAGATCGACCAGCGCCAGCTTGGCGCCCTTGGCCGCCAGGTACTCACCCATGGCGCGGCCCAGCCCCTGGCAACCGCCAGTGATGATGATGACTTTGTCTTTCAGTTGCATCGCTTTATCCCCTCAAGGTGCAGCATTTACCGACCCCGCTGATGCCCGCTAACCGCTATGCTAGGGCGTCTGTCCGTTTCTTGGGAGTCGGTTCACGGCCTTGCGAGCTAGAGTGATGCAAGGCAAAAACAGGCGAGGAAGCGCAGTTTACGAGTTGTAAATGAGCATTCCGAGCCTGTTTTTAACGCAGTAGCGCCGACGCGCAGCTGGCTGTGAACAGGTTCCCACGGATTCTTTGCGAGGAGTCATTAAGGTGAGCGTGAAAGCCGGCAAGCATGCACGAGAATTGCTGCTCAAGGAATACCGTGGCGTGCTCAGCACCCACTCCAAGGCCATGCCGGGTTTCCCTTTTGGATCGGTGGTGCCCTACTGCCTGGACGCCGAGGGCCGGCCGCTGATCCTGATCAGCCGTATCGCCCAGCACACCCATAACCTCGGGCAGGACGCCAAATGTTCGCTATTGGTCGGCGAACGTGGCGCAGAGGATGTGCAGGCGGTCGGCCGCCTCACTTTGCTCGCCGAAGCACGACAGTTGCATGACGAGAGTGAAATCGAAGCGGCCGCACAGCGTTATTACCGCTTTTTCCCTCAGTCGCGCGACTACCACCGGGCGCATGATTTCGATTTCTGGCGGCTGGAGCCGGTGCGCTGGCGCTTCATCGGCGGCTTCGGGGCCATTCACTGGCTCGACCAGGTAACCCTGGCCAACCCCTTTGCGACGGACGGCAGCGAAACGAGCATGGTCGAGCACATGAACGAAGACCATGCCAAGGCCATTGCACATTACGTCGAACTGGCCGGCCTGCCCCAGCACGAAGCCGCGCAGATGGTCGGTGTCGACCAGGAAGGCTTCCACCTGCGCATTGGCCAGAGCCTTTACTGGCTAGCCTTTCCAACATCCTGCAACAACCCGGGGCAGGTACGCGAAGCCCTGGTGATGCTGGCTCGCGCCGAGAGCTGGCCGACCAGTGGTGCGCCTTCAGCTTGAATTCAGGCCATCACCCCATACTTAACTCCTACTGGAAGCCCACTTCCGCCAAGGACCCACTGAAATGCGCGCCTTTTTGTTTCTCTTCCTGCTGTTCCCGATCATCGAGCTGGCCCTGCTGATCAAGGTTGGCAGCGCCATTGGCGTGCTGCCCACCCTGCTGCTGATCATAGGCACCGCGATTCTCGGCAGCGTGCTGCTGCGCGTCGCCGGGGTGGCCACTGCCTGGCGCGCCCGTGAAAAACTCTCGCGTGGCGAGCTGCCCGAGCAGGAAATGCTCGAAGGCCTGTTGATCGCCGTCGGTGGTGGCCTGCTGCTGTTGCCGGGCTTCATCAGCGACATCTTCGGCGTGCTCTGCCTGATTCCGTTCACCCGTCGCCTTTTGGTTGGCAAGATTCGCCGCCGTGCCGAGGAGCAGGCCCTGCGTCAGCGCGCCTTCTTCGATGACCAGGCCGCCCGTTCCGGACAGACCCGCCCCAACGTGCTCGAAGGCGAGTACGAGCGCCGCGACTGATCCCTACAGTTCTGTAGGAGCCGGCTTGCCGGCGATCCCTCTCTGGCTGATCGCCGGCAAGCCGGCTCCTACACACGTTCGCCCCTCTCTGCAGCGCAAAAAATTTCACCCCCGCCCCTTGAAATGCCCTTGCCCGCCCACATGTAGCAGTCACCGCAAGGTGCCTGCCCCTGAGGCAGTCCAACTTTCGCGGTGCGCCCAGCGTGCCGCGCCCGGCCTCGCCGGATTTTACAAACCCGCCGACCAATCAAGAGTCGGCAAGTTGGCCATTCAATTGTTAGGAGAGATCGACAATGAAGCTTCGTCCTCTGCATGACCGCGTCGTGATCCGTCGCAGCGAAGAAGAGACCAAAACCGCAGGCGGCATCGTGCTGCCGGGCTCGGCCGCCGAGAAGCCGAACCAGGGTGAAGTCGTTGCCGTCGGTACCGGTAAGGTTCTGGATAACGGCGAAGTCCGTCCGCTGGCCGTCAAGGTCGGTGACAAGGTGGTATTCGGCCCGTACTCCGGCAGCAACACCGTCAAAGTCGACGGCGAAGACCTGCTGGTAATGGGCGAGAACGAAATCCTCGCTGTCGTCGAAGCCTGATTCCCACGAATCTCCGTTTAACCTTCAAGAATTTGAGGACTGATCAACATGGCTGCTAAAGAAGTCAAGTTTGGCGATTCCGCCCGCAAGAAAATGCTCGTTGGCGTCAACGTACTGGCCGACGCCGTCAAAGCCACCCTCGGCCCGAAAGGCCGTAACGTGGTTCTGGCCAAATCCTTCGGTGCCCCGACCATCACCAAAGACGGTGTGTCGGTTGCCAAGGAAATCGAACTGAAAGACGCCTTCGAAAACATGGGCGCCCAGCTGGTCAAGGACGTAGCGTCCAAGGCCAACGACGCAGCCGGTGACGGCACCACCACCGCTACCGTTCTGGCTCAAGCCATCGTCAACGAAGGCCTGAAGTCCGTCGCTGCCGGCATGAACCCGATGGACCTGAAGCGCGGCATCGACAAGGCGACCACCGCCATCGTTGCTCAGCTGAAAGACCTGGCCAAGCCGTGCGCTGACTCCAAGGCCATCGCCCAGGTAGGCACCATCTCCGCTAACTCCGACAGCTCCATCGGTGACATCATCGCCGAAGCCATGGACAAGGTCGGTAAAGAAGGCGTCATCACCGTTGAAGAAGGCTCGGGCCTGGAAAACGAACTGTCCGTCGTAGAAGGCATGCAGTTCGACCGCGGCTACCTGTCTCCCTACTTCATCAACAAGCCGGACACCATGGTTGCCGAGCTGGAAGGCCCGCTGCTGCTGCTGGTCGACAAGAAGATCTCCAACATCCGCGAACTGCTGCCGGTTCTGGAAGCCGTTGCCAAGGCTGGCCGTCCGCTGCTGATCGTGGCTGAAGACGTCGAAGGCGAAGCGCTGGCTACCCTGGTCGTCAACAACATGCGCGGCATCGTCAAAGTAGCAGCCGTCAAGGCTCCGGGCTTCGGCGACCGCCGCAAGGCCATGCTGCAGGACATCGCCATCCTGACCGGCGGTACCGTCATCTCCGAAGAAGTTGGCCTGTCCCTGGAAAGCGCCACTCTGGAGCACCTGGGTAACGCCAAGCGCGTCGTGCTGAACAAGGACAACACCACCATCATCGATGGTGCTGGTGCCCAGGTCGACATCGAAGCCCGCGTTGCGCAGATCCGCAAGCAGGTCGAAGAAACCTCTTCCGACTACGACAAAGAGAAGCTGCAAGAGCGTCTGGCCAAGCTGGCTGGCGGTGTTGCCGTGATCAAGGTTGGCGCTGCCACCGAAGTCGAGATGAAAGAGAAGAAAGCCCGCGTTGAAGACGCCCTGCACGCTACCCGCGCAGCCGTCGAAGAAGGCGTGGTACCTGGCGGCGGTGTAGCCCTGGTACGTGCCCTGCAGGCCATCGACGGCCTGAAAGGCGACAACGAAGACCAGAACGTCGGTATCGCTCTGCTGCGTCGCGCTGTTGAAGCGCCGCTGCGTCAGATCGTTGCCAACGCCGGCGGCGAGCCGAGCGTAGTGGTCGACAAGGTCAAGCAGGGTTCGGGCAACTTCGGCTTCAACGCCGCGACCGACACCTACGGCGACATGATCGAGATGGGTATTCTCGATCCGGCCAAGGTCACCCGTTCGGCGCTGCAAGCTGCTGCTTCCATCGGCGGCCTGATGATCACCACCGAGGCCATGGTTGCCGAAGCGGCTGACGACAAGGCTCCGGCCATGCCTGATATGGGTGGCATGGGCGGTATGGGTGGCATGGGCGGCATGATGTAAGCCGACCGGCTCCCACGCAGCACAAAGAACCCCGCGCCCGTCGCGGGGTTTTTTATTGCTCGCGAAGCAGTCAGACCGATCGGAAGTTTACGGACATTTCCTGTGGACTCAGGAACGTTGTTTGCTTATGTTTTGTTACAAGCCTGAACAACGTAGTACGCGTTCACGAGACGAGCACTGCGCAAACCTCCAATAGAAGAAGAAAAACATGGCCCTTTGCAGTACGAGCGAAATTCCCCAGCAGGCATTCCAACACTGGTGGCAACAGCAAGGTGATTGGGTCGAAGAGCCCAACGTTCGTCGCGGCGGCGAAAGTGGTGTGCAGCGCCTGCTGGATGAGACCGGCGTGCTCTACGCCAAGAAACAGATCGGCCATATCTACCGCAGCCTGCTGCACCCGCAGGGGCGCCCCACCGTTCTGCGCGAACGCAAAGCCCTGCAGGCCCTGCCCTCTCTGGGCGTGATGGTGCCGCGGATGATCTATTGCGGTATCGATTATGACCAGCAGCAAGGCTGGCGCGGCCTGCTGGTAACCGAGGCATTGGAAGGCTTCGAGAACATCGAGCTCTGGTACGCCCAAGGGGGGCGTGAAGCGTGCGGTGAGGCAGTGCATGCCCAGTTGCTGCAACTGGTTGGTGCAACCCTGGCGCGCATGCACCTGGGACGCTGGCAGCACGGCTGCCTCTACGCCAAACACATCTTCGTGCGCATCGACGGCGAAACGCCGCAGGTGGCCCTGCTGGACCTGGAAAAAAGCCGTCGCCGCCTGACCCGCCTCCAGGCCGCTCAGCACGACCTGCCGCAACTACGACGCCATAGCCCCTGGTCCGACGCCGACTGGCAACAACTGCTGCAGGGCTATCGCCAGATATTCGCCGATGGCGCCAAAGGTCTCGGCACAGCTATTGCCTGAGTAAACGACTGCCGGCCCAGTGCCGGCAGTGCTTTATCCGCAACACCTCGTTCCATCCGCATTACCCCCACCAGGAAGTGGCTCTACCTCGCACCTTTTCGCCAGGTAACGAGAAAGTCTGCAGGCAACTGCAACTGCCAAGGCCGGCTGTTACACGGCGCCGTGACCGGCACCTAAGGTTACGTTAAGACGTTACCTGCACCATTGTTGAACCAACCGACCAGGCCCGAGTCCCAGCACAGCCCCGGCTGATGCCAGCTACACGCTAAGACCGTTCGTCGCATGAGACGACGACAAGGCAATGGGTGATCTAGGTTTAGCGAACAGCGTTTGGCAGCGCTTTCAAGGGGTTAGCAAAATGAAATTAGAAATAGCACGAGGTTTGTTCCTTGGCCTCGCACTCAGCGTAACGGCAATCGCCGCCGCAGCCTGGCAGGAGCCCGGCCCACGCGTACTGGAAGCGCAAGCCTGCACCGCTGTGGAACCCTGTCCAACCGCGCCTTTGCGCAAGCAGGTACAGCCCGCAGCCAACCCGGACGCCAACCTGCTGGTGCTGATGTTCGGCCTCAGCGGCGCGATGAAGGGCGAGCACTGATCAACTCTGATCACCACGCACCACGGCCAATTGGCGGGCGCGGTCGAGCGTCAGGCGCACCATGCAGTCGTAGCTGAATTCGCCGAACACCGAATAGGGCTGGTCCTCGCCATAGGGTTTGCATTCGGCATCACGCATCGCGATCCAGTTACGCTGCGCCTGACGCAGTGCCGTACCCGCCTCGTCCGATAGCTGCCTCTGGCGCTCGCGGTAAGCCGCATTGAGCAGCGCATCGGCATCGCCCAACACCAACGCACTGATCCCGCCCAGCGCCATCACGTTCTGCGGCAACGCCAGAGGCATCTCGGCGTTCCAGTTGTAGAAGCCATTGGTCTCGACCCGCAAACGTGCCGTGGGCCGGCTGTAAAAGTCGTCGTGATGCGGCTGCAGCTGGGTGCGATAGACCAGCTCCAGATAGATCGGGTCACTGGCACGTTCCGGTTTGGCCAGCAACGTCTGGTAGATCGGCTGCTGAGGACCGCTGCCCTCGTCGATGCTCACCTCCAAACAACTGTTCGGCGCCAGGCGTTCTCCCGGCTCTCTGGCCACCGGACATTTGCTGACGATGGACTCCTGATCGGTACCGAAAGCCTCGTCCAGCACGCGCACCAGCAGACGCACTTCCGGTGCCTGTGAGAAATCGGCGTGAACGACGGTGGCAGTGAGCGTACCTTCTGCGGCCGCAACCAGCGGCGACAGGCACAGAGCGAGCAACACGGGCATGCGCATGGATAACCTTCCCTGGCGATGAAAACCAGTCGGCATGATGCTTAGCACCGCGCTGCCTGACAAGCAGGTGGCCATGAAGGCGAGCAGTGGTTCTCGCAGCGCATCGGGCGACTGGCCAATAGTGGCGTTTTAGAGCCTCTCGTTCAGTTTTGATTAAGTAAGAATCTTTATCGTTGCCCCGGAAGTGACCAACCGGTCACAGGCGTTTGGCTGGCAGTCGAGAACGTCACCGACGGACATCACAGGAGATGCAACGATGAACTCAACCGCTTCCCGAACCGGCAAGACCCTGCACCCCGTTGCCAAGGACCAAGCCCAGGCCGCCCTGCACCAGCTGGTGCAGGGCTTTCGCCGTTTTCGCCAGGAGGTCTACCCGCAGCAGCAGGCGCTGTTCAAGCGTCTGGCCTCGGCGCAGTCACCCAGCGCGATGTTCATCACCTGCGCCGACTCGCGCATCGTGCCGGAGCTGATCACCCAGAGCGACCCTGGCACCCTGTTCGTCACCCGCAACGTGGGTAACGTGGTGCCGCCCTACGGGCAGATGAACGGTGGCGTTTCCACCGCCATCGAATACGCCGTGCTGGCGCTCGGCGTGCAGCACATCATCGTCTGCGGCCATTCCGACTGTGGTGCGATGAAGGCCGTGCTCAATCCGGCCAGCCTCGACAGCATGCCCACGGTACGCGCCTGGCTGCGCCATGCCGAGGTGGCGCGCAGCGTGGTGGCGGACAACTGCAACTGCGGCAGCGCCCATGAAACCCTCGGCGTGCTGACCGAGGAGAACGTGGTAGCCCAGCTCGACCACCTGCGCACTCACCCCTCCGTCGCCGCCCGTCTGGCCAGCGGCCAACTGCACATCCATGGCTGGGTCTACGACATAGACAGTGGCGGCATTCGTGCCTACGACGCCGCTTCGGGCAACTTCCTTGCGCTCGATGGCGACGAGCAGCCCTGCGCCACCCCGCAACCGCGCTACGCCAGCGCCTGATCCACCCATTTCCCTGAGCCTGCGCCGACTGATGGCGCGGGCACGGGCTGCTTTTGCCCGTAGATCGGGCCAGGAGAGATATTCATGACTGTATTTCGCACACTGCCACGGGACGCGCTGGCGTCCGTGGTGGTCTTTCTCGTCGCCCTGCCACTGTGCATGGGCATCGCCATCGCCTCCGGCATGCCGCCGGCCAAGGGACTGATCACCGGCATCATCGGCGGTCTGGTGGTCGGTTTCATCGCCGGCGCGCCACTACAGGTGAGCGGCCCGGCTGCCGGCCTCGCCGTGCTGGTGTTCGAGCTGGTGCGTACTCACGGCATGGCTGCGCTAGGCCCGGTGTTGCTGCTGGCCGGACTGATCCAGCTGGTCGCCGGCACCTTGCGCCTGGGCGGCTGGTTTCGCGTCACCGCGCCGGCGGTGGTCTACGGCATGCTCGCCGGCATCGGCATCCTCATCGTGTTGTCGCAGGTGCACGTGATGATCGATGCCGCGCCCAAGGCCTCCGGCCTGGACAACCTGCTGGCCTTCCCCGGCGCCGTGGGTGATGCGCTGACCCTGCTCGGCAGCAACGCCATGATCGCCGGTGCAGTGGGCCTCGGCACCATCGCCAGCATCTGGCTGTGGGAGCGTTTTCGCCCAGCGCCACTGCGCTTTCTGCCCGGCGCACTGGTCGGCGTGACGCTCGCCACTCTGGCCAGCCTGTGGCTGACACTGCCGGTCAAGCGCGTCGAACTGCCGGCCGATCTCGGCGATGCCATCGACTGGATCACCCCGCAGGGCTTGGCCAGCCTGGCCGATCCACAACTGCTGATCGCGGCGCTAGCCCTGGCCTTTATTGCCAGCGCCGAGACGCTGCTGTCTGCCGCCGCTGTCGACCGCATGCACGATGGCCCGCGTGCGCGCTTCAACCGCGAACTGTCCGCCCAGGGCATCGGCAACATGCTTTGCGGTGCGGTCGGCGCCCTGCCGATGACCGGGGTGATCGTACGCAGCTCGGCCAACGTCCAGGCCGGTGCTCGCGGCCGCGCCTCGACCATCCTCCACGGTGCCTGGCTACTGGCCCTGGTCGCTCTGCTGCCGGTCGTACTGCAGAGCATCCCGGTGGCCAGCCTCGGCGCGGTGCTGGTGTACACCGGCTGCAAACTGGTCGACCCCAAGGCCATGCGCAACCTCGGCCAATACGGCCGTGCCCCGGTGTTCATCTATATCGCCACCGCATTGTGCATCGTCTTCACCGACCTGCTGACCGGCGTGCTGGTGGGCTTTGGCCTGACGTTACTGAAGCTGGTGTGGAGCGCCTCGCGCCTGCGCGCAAAACTGGTGCCCACCGGCCCGAACAGCGCCGAGTTGCGCATGAGCGGCGCCGCCACCTTCCTGCGCGTGCCACAACTGGCCAAGCTGCTGGCCAGCGTCGAGCCCGGCACACGCCTGCACCTGAGCCTGGCGCGGGTCAGCTATATCGACCATGCCTGCATGGAACTGCTGGAAGACTGGGGCCGCTCCGCTCGCGCTCAGGGTGGCGGGCTGGAGATCGTCGAAGGGGCGGCTTTGAAACGCCGAGTAGAGGGCAGACAGCGCACCGCGCTGGCCTGATTGCACCACGGCTCACTCACCCAGGTCGGTGAATGAGCCAGGTCAATGGATCGACTGACGGACTATGGCGCAACGCCATTATTCGCAGTAATGTCGATCCATCGCCCAGCAAGGACGCACCATGGCCAGCAAACCCAATACCGCCCGCCAGCATAAGCACTTCGCTGTTTTGATCGACGCGGACAACGCCCCCGCCGCCATCGTCGAAGGTCTTTTCGAAGAAATTGCCAAGTACGGCGAGAAATCCTAATGCTAATACCCCCCCGGCCACTTACTGTTCGAAGTAATTAATTACTGACGTCATATATGGTATTCACATGCATACAAATCCAGATCAAGAACTGGAATTCCGCCTAGGAAAAAAGAAAATCCTCGTAAGAAAAAAAGAAACATCAGAGCACTATTTCAACTGCGAATACCTTTGCGAATCATCACTCGAACTCGACTTTGAAGATATTAAAACCCTAACACCCAAAGAACTCCACGAAAACCTTTACATATCCACATTTTTCTCCAACGACACATTTAAGCCAGCAAACTTTTTCGAAATAGGAAAAAAACACGAAAAAACCAACGCCAGAATAGGCCTAAGCTTCAACATATCAAACTGGGATTACGACATATCCCCACTAAAATTCATAAGAACTTACTCAGAAGAATTAGAGAAATCCCTAACCATCACAAATAGCTCCGACAAAATTGATGACGGCTGGTTTTACATTGACATTCAAATTACACCCTCAATTCTCGAAAACTTAACAATATCAGAAAATATCTCCAATATATCGAAAGTCCTCAAGAGCACACAAGAAAGAGTTTTACATAGCCTTGCACTAAACGGAATTTGCGCGCAATTCAATTTCCCAGCACCTTACAGGCATGCCTACTCGCAGTATCTTATATATTTTGGACAGTTCCTTGAAGATTTAGGGATTGAGGCTGACGTGTCACTGAAATCTGAAGAGGGAACAACGACCTTACAGATATCCCCTCACAGCAAAACCCAAGCAATACGCGAGATACATTTCGCCCTAACCGCTTTTTTGGATCTACCTGACAGCGCCTCGAGAGGCCTGATCACCCCCCGAGACGGATGGTTAGCAGAAGCAAAATTCCTGCAACTAAACGCAGCCATTGAACATCTCAACTCACAACTAAAGCTGCAACAAGCTATATCCAACGCTCACGCAGCAAACATCCAGATGCTGAAACAATATATTGAAAAAGCAAAACACCCCATCGAAAGCAGCAACCATATCGAACCATTCGCAGGATTTAAAATAACCAAATACAAAGGCAGCTTTTTTGAAATAGACATTCCAAAACTTGCAAAGAGATTAAAATTCAACCTAACTAGAACCACCCCTAACGAATAAACTAAAAATATAGGATGGACAGCGCGACGACGCTTTTCGCCCTTACGGCGAGTGACTTTCTCTTTGCTCGCGCGAAAGAGAAAGTAACCAAAAAGAAAGCGCGCCCGACATCCGGGTTTCGCTTCGCGAAACTTCCCTCGCTCCGGCGCTGCTCCGAGGGTCGTCACGGTGGGCCATCCCTGGCCCATCGTTCCTCGTTTGGCATCCCTGCCAAACGCCCCTCTACGCAGCACCTCCAATCGGCCTCCTGACGGGATCAAGGATCGCGGCGCCTACCAAAGCTGCGGAATCAACTACGGAAAAGCCGCGGACTACATCCGGCCTACGGCTTGGATTCTGGTAACCCTGCAGAGAACGATCAAACGCAGCCAAACGCCCCTTCAGGAGGCCGAACGGAATCGTTGTGTAGAGGGTTGAGCGGCATGGATGCCGCGAGAGCCGCGATGGGCCAGGGATGGCCCTCCGCGGCGTACCCTCGGAGCAACGATGGAGTAAGGGAAGTCGAGCGCAGCGAGACCCGGATGGCGGGGCACAGACCTTTTGGTTCCTTTTGGGGCGTTTGCCAAAAGGGACTCGCCGTAAGGGCGAAACCGTAATTTCAGACAACAAATTTGCGGCGTCGGAGTGCAGGGCTCAAATAAGAGCAAGAGCGCCCTCTCCCCTACCCCCCTCTCCCGCAAGCGGGAGAGGGGAACTGATCGTGATCCTTCGGCGATATCAGCTGGCTTCCCAGACTTTCGCGGCTGAAGCCGCTCCTACAGATTTGGGTGCCTCGGGTCGCGGCTAAAGCCCCTCCTACAAGATCGTGGCGATACCAGCGGCCTTGCCTTCACGTCCCCGCAATCAACCGCTCGATGATCTGCCGTAGCTCAGGGTGCTCCGGCATCTGAATCCCAAACTCCTCACGTAACACCCCCAGCACCTCATCGACACTCTGCAACTGCACCCGCTCACTCGCCTGCCCCAGGCGGTGAATGGCGAAGCTGCCATTGTTCAGCGTCTTGCGCAGGCCTGGCCCTGTACGCGCGGCGATCATCTGGCCGAGGAAGGGCGAATCCGGGTGGGTGCACACGTACCAGTTACCCACCACATAATCGATATCCGCCACCTGCTGCAGATCGAACACGTACATCGCCCGCCAGCTACCGGCGACCAATGCGCGCAGGGTGTAGGTGCCATCCACCAGCGTCAGACGATAGGGCTCATGCGGTGTGGCCTGTTCGGCCTCGCTGTCGAGCAGCAAGGGACCGGTCGGCACCATGCCGCCGAAGCCAACGTCGCTGATATAGCGCACACCATCGATGGTCACCAGCACCAGCATATGGGTGCGCGCCGGCAAGGCATCCTCCGGGCCACCCATGACCACGCGGCCGGTCAGCCCGCGCGCGTCGAAGCCCAGCGCCTGTAACAGCAGCAGGTACAGGCGGTTGAGTTCGAAACAGTAACCGCCACGGCCCTGGTGAAGCAGTTTGTCCTGAATCGCGGCGGGTTCTACCTCCACCGGCACACGCAGCATGCTGGCCAGGGTTTCGAAGGGGAACTCGGCAGTGTGCCGCGCCTGCAGCTCACGCAGGGTGTCGAGGGTCGCTGGCGGCGCCGACGAGTAACCCAGGCGCCCGAGGTAGGTGTGTAGATCCAGCATGAATGGCTCGGTCATCGTGCATCTCCATTTCTACTGCTGGCTGTTTTACCAGAGGTCGGGGATAGGAGATATGCAACGAATCGCATGGCGTGCTCGAGTCAGCGCTTGCGGTTTGCGGCAGCCGGCACACACAAATCGACAGAAATGCGCCAATCTATTGTTCATCGCACGAGCTTGCCCGAGGACTCCATGATGCATCTGCGCCGTTTCTGCACTGTTTCCCTGTTACTCATCTTGAGCGGTTGCGGCGCCGGTGAGACGGCCGCCACGGCGACGCTCCAGGCTGAGCAGGCCAAACAGGCTCAGCAGCAAATGGAGCAGCTCAAGCAGCAGATTGACCAGGCCAACGCGGCGAACACCCAGCGCCTACAGGAGGCCATCGATCAGGCGCAGTGAATGGCGTCTCCTGGGCGGTATTTCCATCCAGCGGAGCGCTGCTTGCAACGAGCAACGCGCCGCCTGACAACAAAAAGGCCGATCAAGTGATCGGCCTTTTCGTTCAGAGCATCAGCTCACTCAGCCATTGCTGGGGAAGGCGAACTGCGCCGCTTCGTGGCTCTTGCGTGCCGGCCAGCGCTGGGTGATGGCCTTCTTGCGGGTGTAGAAGCGCACGCCATCCGGGCCGTAAGCATGCAGGTCGCCGAACAGCGAACGCTTCCAGCCGCCGAAGCTGTGGTAAGCAACCGGTACCGGCAGCGGTACGTTGACGCCGACCATGCCGACTTCGATCTCGTCGCAGAACAGGCGCGCGGCTTCACCGTCGCGGGTGAAGATGCAGGTGCCGTTGCCGTACTCGTGATCGTTGATCAGTTGCATGGCTTCTTCCAGGCTGCCGACGCGGACGATGCACAACACCGGGCCGAAGATTTCGTCGGTGTAGATGGTCATCTCCGGTGTCACCTTGTCGAACAGGGTACCGCCGACGAAGTAACCGTTCTCGTTGCCAGCGACCACCAGATCACGGCCGTCGACCACCAGCTTGGCGCCCTGCTCGACCCCGGCGTCGATGTAGCCCTTGACCTTGTCGCGCGCAGCGGCGGTGACCAGCGGGCCCATGTCCAGGCCGCAGGAGGTACCGGCACCGATTTTCAGTGCCTGGATCTGCGGGACGATCTTCTCGACCAGCGCATCGGCGATCTGGTCGCCCACGCACACGGCCACGGAGATGGCCATGCAGCGCTCGCCGCAGGAGCCGTAGGCCGCGCCCATCAGTGCGCTGACGGCGTTGTCCAGGTCGGCATCGGGCATCAACACTGCGTGGTTCTTGGCGCCGCCGAGAGCCTGCACGCGCTTGCCGCGCTTGGTGCCTTCGCTATAGATGTATTCGGCGATCGGGGTCGAGCCGACGAAGCTCAGGGCCTTGACCTCGGGCGCTTCGATCAGCGCATCGACCGCGTCCTTGTCGCCGTTGACCACGTTCAGCACGCCCTTGGGCAGGCCGGCCTGGTTCAGCAGTTCGGCGATGAACAGGGTGGAACTCGGGTCACGCTCGGACGGCTTCAAGATGAAGCAGTTGCCGCAGACGATGGCCAGCGGGTACATCCACAGCGGCACCATGGCCGGGAAGTTGAACGGGGTAATGCCTGCCACGACACCAATGGGTTGCAGATCGGTCCAGGCGTCGATGTTCGGGCCGACGTTGCGGCTGTATTCGCCCTTGAGAATTTCCGGAGCGGCGCAGGCGAACTCGACGTTCTCGATGCCGCGCTTGAGTTCACCGACGGCGTCTTCGATGGTCTTGCCATGCTCGGCGCTGATCAGCGCAGCGATTTCGTTCTCGTTCTGCTCCAGCAGTTGCTTGAAGCGGAACATGATCTGTGCACGCTTGGCCGGCGGGGTGTTGCGCCAGGCCGGGAAGGCAGCCTTGGCGGCGTCGATGGCCAGTTGCATGGTGGCGCGATCAGCCAGGCCGACGGCGCTGGTGGAGTCGCCGGTGGACGGGTTGTACACCGGGGCGCTGCGACCGTTGCCGGCAACGCGTTCGCCGTTGATCAGGTGCGGGATGTGGCTCATGGGGATCTCCAAAGTCAGGTTGGTGGGAGGGGCTTCAGCCGCGACTGAATGAGCGTTGCGGCCAAAGCTCCTCCCACAGGAATCAATCGAGTTTGTTCAGTACATCGCCGACGGCATTGAAGACGCGGTCGAGGTCTTCGATCTTGGCGTTGAAGGTTGGGCCGAACTGCAGGGTATCGCCACCGAAGCGCACGTAGAAACCGGCCTTCCAAAGAGCCATGCCGGCCTCGAACGGACGGATGACGGCGTCACCATCACGCGGGGCAATCTGCAGAGCGCCAGCCAGGCCGCAGTTGCGGATATCGATGATGTGCTTGGTGCCCTTCAGGCCATGCAGCGCGGCCTCGAACTTCGGCGCCAGCTCGGCGGACTGCTGGATCAGGTTCTCGCGCTTGAGCAGCTCCAGCGTCGCCAGACCGGCGGCACAGGCCACCGGGTGCGCCGAGTAGGTGTAGCCATGGGTGAACTCGATCATGTGCTCCGGCGACGGCTGCTGCATGAAGGTGTTGTAGATCTCGCTGCTGGCGATCACCGCACCCAGCGGGATGGCGCCGTTGGTGATCTGCTTGGCGACGTTCATCAGGTCCGGGGTCACGCCGAAGAACTCCGCGCCGCTCCACTTGCCCATGCGGCCGAAGCCGGTGATGACTTCGTCGAAGATCAGCAGGATGTTGTGCTGGGTGCAGATTTCGCGCAGGCGCTGCAGGTAGCCCACCGGCGGCACGATGGCACCGGCCGAGCCGGACATCGGCTCGACGATCACCGCGGCGATGTTGGAAGCGTCGTGCAGCTCGATCAGCTTGAGCAGTTCATTGGCCAGTTCCACGCCGCCAGTTTCGGCCATTCCCTTGGTGAAGGCCATGCCCGGCTGCAGGGTGTGCGGCAGGTGGTCGGCGTCCATCAGTTGGCCGTACATCTTGCGGTTGCCACCGATGCCGCCAAGAGCAGTGCCAGCGATATTGACGCCGTGGTAGCCACGGGCACGACCGATGAAGCGGGTCTTGGAGGCCTGGCCTTTGAGGCGCCAGTAGGCCTTGGCCATCTTCACCGCGGTGTCGGCGCACTCGGAGCCGGAGCCGGTGAAGAACACGTGGTTGAGGTCGCCCGGCATCAGGTCGGCGACCTGCTCGGCCAGCTTGAACGACAGTGGGTGGCCGTACTGGAAGCCCGGCGAATAGTCGAGGGTGCCGAGCTGCTTGGCCACGGCCTCCTGGATTTCCTTGCGCGAGTGGCCGGCACCGCAGGTCCACAGACCGGACAGGCTGTCGTAGACCTTGCGGCCCTGGTCGTCGGTCAGCCAGCTGCCTTCGGCGCCGACAATCAGACGCGGGTCGCGCTGGAAGTTACGGTTGGCGGAGAACGGCATCCAGTGCGCATCCAGCTTGAGCTGGCTGGGGGTTGCGGTCTGCGGCATGTTCATCGGAGGAGCCTCGAGCTGGCGGCGTTTGGGAGATTTGTAGTCCGACAAGCCATATAGGCACCATGCGAATCGCGGCTAAAGCCGCTCCTACAAAAACCTGTCTGTTGCCAGCAAAGGTGCCACGGGCATAGAGTCAGTAAAACAGTACTCTTCTTATCTTCAGTTCAAGGCCTACTAAACAAATGAGCAGCCGCCGTCCCGATCCGCTGGCCCAGGTCAGCGACTTTGAAATCCGCCTGCTCAAACTGTTTCGCAGCGTGGTGGAATGCGGCGGTTTTTCCGCAGCCGAAAGCGCCCTGGGCATCGGCCGCTCGGCCATCAGCCAGCAGATGAGCGACCTAGAGCAACGCCTCGGCCTGCGTCTATGCCAGCGCGGCCGCGCCGGTTTCGCCCTGACCGAGGAAGGCCGCGAGGTGTACCAAAGCACCCTGCAACTGCTGGCGGCGCTGGAAAGCTTTCGCACCGAGGTCAACGGCCTGCACCAGCACCTGCGTGGCGAGCTGAACATCGGCCTGACCGACAACCTGGTGACCATCCCGCACATGCGCATCACCAACGCCCTGGCGCGCCTCAAGGTGCAGGGGCCGGACGTGCGCATCAATATCCGCATGACGCCGCCGTCAGAGGTGGAACAGGGCGTGATCGACGGCCGCTTGCATATCGGCGTGGTACCGCAGGTCGGCGCCCTCTCCGGCCTGGAATACCAGGCGCTGTACGACGAGCGCTCGCTGCTCTACTGCGCGGTCGGCCACCCGCTGTTCTATGTCGATGACCAGCAGCTTGAAGACCAACGCCTCAACGCTCAGGAGGCCATCGCCCCGACCTTCCGCGTGCCCCCCGAGGTGCAGAGCCACTACCAGGCGCTGAACTGCACGGCCAGCGCCTCGGACCGCGAAGGCATGGCCTTCCTTATTCTCACCGGGCGCTATATCGGCTACCTGCCCGACCACTATGCCCAGGCCTGGGTACAACAGGGCCGCCTGCGCGCGCTGAAGGCCAGCAGCCGCTTCTACGACATCAACCTGGCAGCGGTCACGCGCAAGGGGCGTCGCGCGCACCTGGTGCTGGAGAGCTTTCTCGAGGCCCTGGCTGAGGCCTGATCGCGCACCATAAAAGCGCTCGAGCACCAATAACGGGCAACCCTTTAATCCCGGTGACGCGCGAACAACCCAGTCGAAACCAGACTTCCCGGTGCAGAACGCCGATATCATGTCGCCATATTAATGACGGCAAGTTTCTTGCTGGCAAATCGCCAGGGCGATGATCGCACTGCGCTTACTCCCTTCGCATGGCCGGCCACTCGGCTGTCGTTATTCCTGGTTCTCGAGGCTCATGATGTTCTTCTTCAAACCGGTTCTGGCGTTGATGAACCGCGCGCGTTACGCCCACAAATTCCTGCTGATCTTCACTGTGTTCATGCTGCCCTACTGCTGGCTATCGGTGAGCAAGCTGCTCGACGTCAACGCCACGCTGGAGCAGTCGCAGCACGAGCTACAAGGCCTGCAGACCATCGAGCACTACCTGCCGGTGTATCGCCAGGCGCTGGAGCAGGCCGGCATGCACGTGATCGGCTATGCGCGTAACAAGGACGACGCCAAGCAGGAAATCGAGCGCCGCAGCCAGAGCTTCGTCGCGGCCATCGCTGAACTCAATGCCAGCCTCGATAGCGGCGTGTTCGCTGACATGAAGCTCGCCGAAAGCGACCCCGGCTTCAGCATGGACAGGAAACTGTCGACACAGGGCCTGAGCTCGCAAATGATCGAGCACGTCAGCTCGGTGCACGACCTGAGCGCCAACATGCGCGAGATCGCCGCCATGTCCAAGCTCAGCCAGGACAGCAATCCACGCATCTACCGCAACATCGACCTGCTGCTCAACCAGCTGCTGCCGCTGTACGAAGTGCTGACCCAGACCCGCACCTACGCCGGCTACATGACTGCCTACGGTTTCCTCGAATCCTCGTCGCGTTCGGCCATCACCAACCAGCTCAGCACCCTGCAACGCTACGCCGGCGGCATCGAGGCCAAGGGCAACGCCGAGGCCCAGCAGTTGATGACGAGCGCCGCGCGTGATGCTGCCGAGCAATACAAGCGCGAGATCGTCGACACCTATACCCAGAGCGGCTACTTCGACCAGAACGCGGTGGAACACTGGCTGCAGCGCTACGAATCCTATGCGCCGCAGGCAGCCGAGCTGGACAAGGCCGCGAGCCTGCTGCTGCAGGAAACCACGCGCCTGCTGCAGGCTCGCACCGACGCCAACCTGCGCGAACTGGTGCTGTGGGCTGGCACCCTGCTGGTGGTGATCGCCTTGCTGGTGTACCTGTTCGTCGGTTTCTACCTGTCAGTGCGCGGCGCCATTCGCGACCTGACCAATGCCACCCGACGCATGGCCGAAGGTGACCTGCGCCAGAGCGTGAAGACCGCCGCGCGTGACGAGCTGGGCGATCTGGCCCAGGACTTCAACGAGATGCAGACGCGCATGAGCGAGCTGATCGCGCAGGTCGCACGCTTCTCCGAAACCACCCTGGACAAGGCGCAGAGCGTCAGCGATAGCGCCTCCACCAGCCAGCGCAGCGTCGAGCGCCAGGCCAACGAACTGGAGCTGATCGCCACCTCGATGAGCGAGCTGGTCAGCAACGTTCAGGAGGTTAGCCAGAACTCCCACGTCACCGCCGACAAGGCCAATACCGCGGGCGAGAAATGCCGCGAAGGCCGCGTGCAGGTCGACCATGCGGTGTCACGTATCAACCAGCTGTTCAGCGAGATGGACGATTCCATCGGTGCCATCACCTCGGTGGAGAAGGAAAGCGAGGAGATCGCCAAGGCCGTCGACCTGATCAAGAGCGTCGCCGAGCAGACCAACCTGCTCGCCCTCAACGCCGCCATCGAGGCCGCCCGTGCTGGCGAACAGGGCCGCGGCTTTGCCGTGGTCGCCGACGAAGTACGCAGCCTGGCCATTCGCTCCCACGAGCTCACCGGCGAGATCGACCAGACCATCGGTCGCCTGCGCCAGCAAGTCGGCAGCGCGGTGAAGACCATTCGTGGCAGCCACCAGAGCGCGGCGCAGAGCGTCGAGCAGATCACCCTGACGGCGAACATCTTCGAGCAGATCACCGGCAGCATGGATCAGATCATCGACCACAACATCCAGATCGCCTCGGCCGCCGAGCAGCAGGCTGCGGTGGTTCAGGGCGTCGAGCAGAACACCCTGGAGATCAAGAGCCTCAGCGACAGTAACGCCCATGAAGCGCAGAGCACGGTGAACGTCAGCGACGAGCTGACCGGCATGACCCGCAACCTGCACGGCCTGATTGCCAACTTCAAGGTATGACCCGCGTGGCCGTAAGCGAGACCCGCTCACGGCCAGCCTGGGGTGACGCAGCCGACGCAAACGGGCTTTTTCACGCCGTAATGCTTGTCACCCAGGCGGCGCTGGGGTATCTGTGCAAACGCCCCGCTCCCTGATCAGTTCGGAATCACCCCATGACCTTCGAAGTCCCCGCCCACAGCTCCAACGGCAAACCCGCCGGGCGTATCCGCCAGAAGAACGAAGAAGCCATCATCAAGGCTGCCGAGGAGGAGTTCGCCCGGCACGGCTTCAAGGGCACCAGCATGAACACCATCGCGCAGAACGTGGGCCTGCCCAAGGCCAACCTGCACTACTACTTCAACAACAAGCTGGGGCTGTACCTGGCGGTGCTGAGCAATATCCTCGAGCTGTGGGACAGCACCTTCAACAACCTCACGGTCGACGACGATCCGGCCGAGGCGCTGGAGCTTTACATCCGCGCCAAGATGGAATTCTCCCGGCGCCAGCCGAAGGCTTCGCGCATCTTCGCCATGGAAGTGATCAGCGGTGGCGACTGCCTGTCGCAGTACTTCAACCAGAACTACCTGGACTGGTTCCGTGGCCGTACCGCCGTGTTCGAAGGTTGGATCGCCGCCGGCAAGATGGACCCGGTCGATCCGATCCACCTGATTTTCCTGCTGTGGAGCAGCACCCAGCACTATGCGGACTTCGCCTCGCAGATCTGCCGCGTGAAGCAGAGCTCGCGCCTGACCAAGCAGGACTTCGAGCAAGCCTCCGATCAACTGGTGCAGATCATCCTCAAGGGCTGCGGCCTGACGCCTGCTGCCAAAGCCTGATGGCCTTCACCCTGCTCGGCCCTTGTGAATACCGCGAGGAGATTCGCAAGAGCCGCTTCATCGCCCTCGCCGCACCGATTGCCAGCGCGGCCGACGCGCAAGCCTTCATCGACAGCCACAGCGACCTGGCGGCATCGCACAACTGCTGGGCGTGGAAGGTCGGCAATCAGTACCGCTTCAACGACGACGGCGAACCGGGCGGCACCGCGGGCAGGCCGATCCTCGCGGCCATCGAAGGGCAGGACTGCGATCAGGTCGTGGTGCTGGTGATTCGCTGGTACGGCGGCATCCAGCTCGGCACCGGCGGCCTGGCCCGCGCCTACGGCGGCAGCGCGGCGAAATGCCTGCAGGCCGGCGAGCGCAGCGAACTGGTGCTGCGCCAATCCTTCACTTGTCATTTACAGTTCGCCGAGCTGCCCGTGTTCAAGGCGCGTCTGAACGAGTTCGACAGCCTGATCGAGCGCGAGGATTACGACGCCACCGGCGCGCTCCTGCACCTGGCAGTAGTGCCGGCCGAACATGCGGCGCTGGAGCGTTTGCTGGGTGATATCAGCCGCGGCCGCGAAAACCTGAGGGCGCCATGAAGCGGACGACTACTGCACTGCTGCCGCTGCTATGGCTGGCCCTGCCGGCCCAGGCTGAAGTCCAGGAGCAGCTGCAGGAGCAGTACTACGACCTGCAGGTGGCGTCCGGCGAGTCCCTCAGCCGCGCCATCGACCAGGCCTCGCCGATTCGCCAGAACGGTCAGATTTACCACGCCTACACCCGCTGGAAGGTGCAGTGGAATTTCTGGTGGCGCGAGCAACGCGACGGTCGCTGCCAGATCGATCTCACCCGCACCCAGTTGCACGCCACCATCACCCTGCCCCGCCTTGGCGGCGGCGATGCGCAGCAGCGCCAGCGTTTTGAGCAGTACCTGAACGCACTGCGCGAGCATGAACTGGGCCATTACCGCATCGGCCAGGCTGCCGCCGCCGAGATCGACGCCGCCCTGCTGCAAACGCCCGAATACTCCAGTTGCGCCGAGCTGCAACAACAGGCCAATCAGCGCGCCAATGCCATCCTGCAGCGACATGCCGAGCAGGAGCGGCAGTACGACCGGCAAACCGGACACGGCCGCAGCCAGGGCGCCTGGCTGACGGAATAAGTGCGCTATCCTGATTCACCGTTCTCATCTCTCATGGAGCCTGACATGACTGCCCCTCGATCCATCCTGATCATCGGTGCCTCACGCGGCCTCGGCCTTGGTCTGGCCGGTGAATTCGCCGCCCAGGGCTGGGCCGTGACCGCCACCGTGCGCAGCGCCGCGCAACAAGCACCGCTGCAGGCACTGCCCGGCGTGCGTGTCGAGCAACTGGAGATGACCGATCCGGACAGCCTCGCGCAACTGGCTGACCGCCTGAGCGGTCAGTCATTCGACGTCATCTTCGTCAACGCCGGCGTCGCCGGTCCCGACCACCACAGCACCGCTCAGGCCACTGCCGAGGAAATGGGTCAGCTGTTCCTGACCAACGCTGTCGCCCCGCTACGCGTGGCCGAACGCCTGCTGCCGCAGCTGGCCGCCGAGCATGGGTTGATCGTGTTCATGAGCTCGATCCTCGGTAGCATCGAGACCGGTGCCGGCCTGGGCATGCCGCTGTACGGCGCCAGCAAGGCCGCGCTCAACCACCTCGTGCAGTGCTTCGTACGCACTCAGGACAACCCAAAACTCGGCGTAGTGCTGATGCATCCGGGCTGGGTACGCACCGACATGGGCGGCGCCGACGCGCCGCTGGATATCGACAGCAGTTGCAAGGGCATGGTCCGTCAGGTCAGCGCCGCCGTCGGCCAACCCGGCCTGCGCTATCTCGACTTCGAGGGCAACCCGCTGCCCTGGTAAGCGTCAGTGCTGGATATCGGCCTGCCACCAGGCAGGCCGTGCAATTGTGTTGGAGAAGAATAACGATGGAAGTAAGCATCGGTAATGACCCAGCGTTGATCCGCCTGGCTCAAGGTATCCGCTATCAGGTCTTCACATGTGAGCAACGGATTCCTGCGGAGCTGGACCTTGATGGACTGGACGAAGAGTCCTTCCATGCGCTGGCAACTGAACGGGGTGAGCCAATTGCCACTGCCCGCCTGACACTTAAAGAGGACAGGTCTTCTACCCTGGCCAGGGTGGCGGTCAGTCAGGCTTATCGGAGCGCGGGAGTTGCGTCGGCCGTTGTCCAGGCGTTGATACAGCATGCGCAAGAGATAGGCGCCACCTCCATTGAACTTCATGCTCACAGCCACCTGAAAGGCTATTACGAGAAATTCGGGTTTGAGTTCATCAAGGAAGTTGAAATCGTGGGCGAACATCAGCTCATTGAAATGCGACGCCAACTCGCACGCGCATAGCGACATAAGGCGATAGCTCCCAGGCACCAGTGTGAAGGCCATGCCGCCTCTCTAACGGTCCGGATAGGCTGTCGCCATTTCGCCCCAGCGTGCACAACCAGAGAATCCGTATACTCTGCGTGCTTCAAACTCTCGCTGGATGCGAGCCTCCCACCACCGTCAATCGGAACCAGGTCAATGGACAACCTGTATCAGCCTCCCAAAGCCGAACTGCTGGACGAACAATCGCCCTCCCGTAACGCCTTCTTCGTCACCTCAGAGAACAAACTCTACCTGCTGAATTTCGCCACCTTCGGCCTGTACTCCCTCTACTGGTTCTACAAGCAGTGGGACAGTCAGCGCGCCACGATGCTGCCGAAACACATCATGCCGGCGGCACGTTCGCTCTTTCAGATTTTTTACACCCACTCGCTATGCCGCCTGATCAGCGAGCATCAGCAGCGTCAGGGGCTGGGATCTTGGGATTATTCGGGCACTGCCTGGCTCTATGTCCTGTTGCTCTTCGTCACCAATGGCCTGTCACGCGTGGATATCCAGAACAGCGTTCTTGATCTGCTGCTATTGCTCGGCTGCGTGATGGCGCCAGCCTTTCCTCTGGCGCAGATCCAGCGACAAGCCAACCAGGCCAGCGGTGATGAGGATGGGCAGAGCAATGCACGGATCAGCGGCCAGAACCTGCTGTTCATCATTCCCTGCGCCTTGCTGTGGATACTGGCTGTGATGGGCTTTTTTATCTGACGCTCGAATACAGGCAGCGCAGTTGTAGGGTGGATTGAACGCAGTTAAAACCCTCATGACCACACAACTTGGGTATCGCGGAGCTGAATCCAGGTGACCTCCGCCAGAAGGTCGCCAATCTGGAACGTCGAGGCTTTGGGGTTACGAATCGCGGCTAAGGCCGCTCCTACACGAGTCTCACCCATAACGTCGTAGCCGCTATAACCGCGAGCGCGCAAATAAGGTGCGCCTTTCGCTCCGCAAGCAGAGGCTGGCACCAATAGTGGGCGCTAAAACACTCGTAGCAGTGGGCGAACCTCGTGCCAGCGCATTTTCTGACCCCTTGGCCAAGTTTTTGCTTTAACCCCGCTCAGTTATCTCCATGAGCGCTTTCCATGTCTGCCTCACCCGACTCCCCACACCTGCAGCTGACCGCCATCAGCAAGCAGTACCCCGGCTGCCTGGCCAACGACCGTATCGACCTGACCATCGCCCCAGGCGAAATCCGCGCCCTGCTGGGCGAGAACGGCGCCGGCAAGAGCACGCTGATGAAGATCATCTACGGCGTCACTCAACCCAGCAGCGGCGAGATTCGCTGGCAGGGTCAGGCCTTGAAGATGCGTGATCCGGCCATGGCGCGTGGTCTAGGCATCGGCATGGTGTTCCAGCATTTCTCGCTGTTCGAGACGCTGACCGTGGCCGAGAACATCGCCCTGGCCATGGGCGCCGAGGCCGGTACGCCCAAGCAGCTTGAGCCGAAGATTCGCGAGGTATCGCAGCGCTACGGCATGGCGCTGGAGCCGACGCGCCTGGTGCACAGCCTGTCCATCGGCGAACGGCAGCGGGTGGAGATCGTCCGTTGCCTGATGCAGGACATCAAACTGCTGATCCTCGACGAACCGACCTCGGTACTCACCCCGCAGGAGGCCGACGAGCTGTTCGTCACCCTGCGCCGTTTGGCCGCCGAGGGCTGCAGCATCCTCTTCATCAGCCATAAGCTCGGCGAGGTACGGGCGCTGTGCCAGAGCGCCACGGTACTGCGCGGCGGGCGGGTGTCCGGCCATTGCGTGCCGGCAGAATGCAGCGACCTGGAGTTGGCGCGGCTGATGGTCGGCGACGCCGAGGGACTGGAAAGCAGTTATCCGAAAGTCAGCGGCGGCCTGCCACGGCTGCGCGTCGATGACCTCAGTTGGCACAACCCCGACCCGTTCGGTTGTTCGCTGGAACGCATTCGCCTGGAGGTGCGTAGCGGCGAGATCGTCGGTATCGCCGGGGTCGCCGGCAATGGCCAGGACGAACTGCTCGCGTTGCTCAGCGGCGAAACCCGCCTGCCCCGTGGCGAACGCGAGCGAGTCAGCCTGGATGCTGCGCCAGTGGCCAATCTGCATCCCGATGCGCGGCGCGCTCTGGGCCTGGCCTTCGTGCCCGCCGAGCGCCTCGGCCATGGCGCGGTGCCGGAGATGAGCCTGGTGGACAACGCCCTGCTCACTGCGTTCGGCCAGGGCCTGGTCAAGGGCAGCCTGGTGCAGCGCGGCAAGGTGCGCGCGCTGGCCGAGCAGATCATCCAGCGCTTCGCGGTGAAGACGCCGGATGCCGACACCGCTGCACGCAGCCTGTCCGGCGGCAATCTGCAGAAATTCATCCTCGGCCGCGAGATTCTGCAGAACCCGAAACTACTGGTGGCCGCACACCCGACCTGGGGCGTGGACGTTGGCGCGGCCGCCGCCATCCACCGCGCGCTGATCGCCCTGCGCGATGCCGGCGCGGCGATCCTGGTGATCTCCGAAGACCTCGACGAGCTGTTCCAGATCAGCGACCGCATCGGTGCGCTGTGCAGCGGACGCCTTTCGCCGCTGGCCGAGACAGCGCAGGTGTCCACCGTGGAAGTCGGCCGCTGGATGGCCGGTGAGTTCGATCAACCCGCCGCTGCTGCGGCCTGCTGACGGAGCCCGTCATGCTGTTATCCCTGGAACCGCGCGGCCAGGAGTCGCGCCCCATGCTCTGGCTGTCGCCGCTGCTGGCCGCCGTACTGACGCTGGTGAGCGGCATGCTGCTGTTCACTCTGCTCGGCCATGATCCGCTGGAAACCCTGCACACCCTGCTGATCGCCCCGGTCAGCGACTGGTACGGCGTGTCCGAACTGCTGGTCAAGGCGCTGCCGATCCTGCTCTGCGCCCTGGGCCTGGCGGTCGCCTACCAGGCGCGCATCTGGAACATCGGCGCCGAAGGCCAACTGCTGATCGGCGCCCTGGCCGGCAGCGCCATGGCCCTGCAACTGATCGACTGGGAAAGCCGCTGGGCGCTGGCCTGGGTGGTGCTCGCGGGCACCTGCGCAGGCGCGGCTTGGGCCGGGCTGACCGCCTGGCTGCGCACGCAGTTCAACGCCAACGAAATCCTTACCAGCATCATGCTCAACTACATCGCGCTGAACCTGCTGCTGTTCTTCGTGCATGGGCCGCTGAAAGACCCGGCTGGTTTCAACTTCCCTGAGTCGGCCATGTTCGGCGATTCCAGCCGCCTGCCGCTGGTCAGCGAGGACGGGCGCCTGCACGGCGGCCTGTACCTGGCGCTGCTGGCTCTGGTGGCGGTGTGGGTGCTGCTGCACAAGAGCTTTCTCGGCTTCCAGATCAAGGTGCTCGGCCTGGACAAGCGCGCCGCCGGCTTCGTCGGCTTTCGCGAGAAGCGTTTGGTGTGGTTCGCCCTGCTGGTCAGCGGCGCACTGGCCGGCATGGCCGGCGTCGGCGAAGTGGCCGGGCCGATTGGCCAACTGGTACCACAGGTCTCGCCCGGCTACGGCTATGCGGCGATCACCGTGGCCTTTCTCGGCCGTCTCAATCCACTCGGCATTCTGTTTGCCAGCCTGTTGATGGCGCTGCTGTACCTGGGCGGCGAGAACGCGCAGATGAACCTCAATCTGCCGCAGGCGATCACCCAGCTGTTCCAGGGGATGATGCTGTTCTACCTGCTGGCCTGTGACGTGCTGATCCTCTACCGGCCACGGCTGAAGTGGAAATGGGCGAAGCGCGAGCGCCTCGCTGAAGCGACCACCTGACTGTGGGAGGGGCTTTAGCCGCGACAAAAGCTCGCCGCTGAAGCGCCTCCCACAAAGAGCATGAATGCAAAGGAATCCCCATGGATCTCGATCTGTTGACCAATATCTTCTACGCCATGGTGCGTACCGGCACGCCGCTGCTGCTGGTGGCGCTGGGTGAGCTGGTGTGCGAGAAGAGCGGCGTGCTCAACCTCGGCCAGGAAGGCATGATGCTGTTCGGCGCGGTGATCGGTTTCATCGTCGCCTTCAGCACCGGCAGCCTGTGGCTGGGCGTGTTGCTGGCGATTGCCGCCGGCATGCTGCTGTCAATGCTGTTCGCCGCTGTGGCGCTGGGCTTCAATGCCAACCAGGTAGCCACCGGCCTGGCCCTGACCATCTTCGGCGTCGGCCTGTCCACCTTCGTCGGCGCGGCGTGGGTCGGCAAGCCGCTGAGCGGTTTCGAGCCCATCGTCATCCCGCTGCTGTCCGACATCCCGCTGATCGGGCGCATGCTGTTCGCCCAGGACGTGCTGATCTACCTGTCCTTCGCCCTCTTTGCGCTGGTGGCCTGGGTGCTGCTGAAAAGCCGCATCGGCCTGATCATCCAGGCTGTTGGCGAGAACCCGGACGCCGCCAGTGCCATGGGCCTGCCGGTGCTGCGCGTGCGTACCCTGGCGGTGCTATTCGGCGGCGCCATGGCTGGTCTGGCGGGCGGCTACCTGTCGCTGGCCTACACGCCGATGTGGGCGGAAAACATGACCGCCGGCCGCGGCTGGATCGCTCTGGCCCTGGTGGTGTTCGCCAGTTGGCGCGTATTCCGTGTGCTGCTCGGCGCCTACCTGTTCGGCCTGGCCAGCATCCTCCACCTGGTGGCGCAGGGCATCGGCCTGTCGATCCCGTCGAACCTGCTGGCCATGCTGCCCTACGTCGCCACCATCGTGGTGCTGGTGCTGCTCTCGCGTGATGCGATCAAGACCCGGCTGTATGCGCCGGTGTCGCTGGGCCAGCCTTGGCAGCCGGGGCATTGATGCTCAACCGTTACTAGTCGCGGCTGAAGCCCCTCCCACAAAAGCCCGCCTACAGGTGTCATATCGCACTGTGGGAGGGGCTTTAGCCGCGACAAGCTTTTTTCGGCTATACCTTCAGCCACACCCCAATCGGGAGGCTAAGGAATGCCCCACTCAGCCAGTTTGCGTGCTGGCCGTTTCTCGGAAACACAACGCATCTATCTACTCACCGCTACGACCGAAAACCGCGAAACGCTGTTTTCGGATCTCACTGTTGGTCGGCTCGTCGTTGCAGAACTCAAAGCCGCCCAGCAGGACGGCCTGGCCGAATCACTGGCCTGGGTGCTCATGCCGGATCACCTTCACTGGCTGATTGCACTGCAGCAAGGCTCGATCAGCGACCTGATGCGGCGTGTCAAGGGACGCAGTGCCAAGCGAATTAACGCGTTGGTTGGTTGTCAGGGAAAGCTCTGGCAGGATGGTTTTCATGACCGAGCGCTGCGCCGGGAAGAGGATGTTCTGCCCGCCGCACGTTACATCGTCGCCAATCCCCTGAGGGCTGGCTTAGTCAACCGGGTGGGCGATTATCCATTGTGGGATTCGGTGTGGCTCTGAGCTTGGGAGAGTCGCGGCTGAAGCCCCTCCCACAAAAGCCGATCTCACAGACAAGTGCCATTCTTGTGGGAGCGGCTTCAGCCGCGACAGGCTTGTTGCCCCTGACTTCAGAGTCAGCTATCTTCGCCGCACGTCATTTCCGACGCACCTGGATCAGCAGACAGGGTCAACACTGAGCTGGCTTACCTGACATCAACCTCAGAGGAGCCTGCTCATGGCAGCTACCCGTATCTGGATCAAGAACCCCCTCGCCATATTCACCGCCAACGACCTGGACGCTTCCGGTGGTCTGGTGATCGAGGATGGCCGCATCGCTGAAGTGCTCGGCGCTGGTCAGCAACCTGCCACTCCCTGTCAGCAAGTGTTCGATGCCCGCGAGCACGTGGTGCTGCCGGGCCTGATCAACACCCACCATCACTTCTACCAGACCCTCACCCGCGCATGGGCGCCGGTGGTCAACCAGCCGCTGTTCCCCTGGCTGAAGACGCTCTATCCGGTCTGGGCACGCCTCACTCCCGAGAAGCTCGCCCTGGCCAGCAAGGTGGCGCTGGCCGAACTACTGCTGTCCGGCTGCAGCACGGCTGCCGATCATCATTACCTGTTCCCCGGCGGCCTGGAGAACGCGATCGATGTGCAGGTCGAAGCGGTACGCGAACTGGGCATGCGCGCCATGCTCACGCGCGGTTCGATGAGCCTGGGCGAAGCGGACGGCGGGCTGCCGCCACAGCAAACGGTGCAGCAGGGTGAGGTGATCCTGGCGGACAGCCAGCGCCTGATCGGCCAGTACCACGAGCGCGGCGACGGGGCGCAAATCCAGATCGCCCTGGCGCCCTGCTCGCCCTTCTCGGTGACTCAGGAAATCATGCGCCAGAGCGCCGAACTGGCCGAGGAGCTGGACGTGCGCCTCCATACCCACCTGGCCGAAACCCTCGACGAGGAAGACTTCTGCCTGCAGCGCTTTGGCCTGCGCACTGTGGATTATCTGGACAGCGTCGGCTGGCTCGGCCCGCGCACCTGGCTGGCCCATGGCATCCATTTCAACCCCGACGAAATCGCCCGCCTGGGCGCTGCCGGCACCGGCATCTGTCATTGCCCCAGCTCCAACATGCGCCTGGCTTCGGGCATCTGCCCCAGCGTCGAGCTGGAAGCCGCCGGCGCGCCGCTGGGCCTGGGCGTCGATGGCTCGGCCTCCAACGATGCCTCGAACATGATCCTCGAAGCGCGCCAGGCGCTGTATATCCAGCGCCTGCGCTACGGCGCCGAGCAGATCACCCCGCAGCGCGTGCTTGGCTGGGCCAGCAAGGGCTCGGCAAAACTGCTGGGGCGCAGCGATATCGGTGAGCTGGCGGTGGGCAAGCAGGCCGACCTGGCGCTGTTCAAGCTCGATGAGCTGCGCTTCTCCGGCAGCCACGATCCGCTTTCGGCGCTACTGCTGTGCGGCGCCGACCGCGCCGACCGGATGATGATCGGCGGTACCTGGCGCGTTATCGATGGGCAGATCGAAGGGCTTGATATGGCGCAGTTGATCGCCGATCACCGCCAGGCGGCGCGTGAGCTGATCGCCGGCTGACATCAGCTAACCGCCTGAGTCGCGGCTAAAGCCCCTCCCACAAGAACAGCACCAACCTGTGGGAGGGGCTTCAGCCGCGACCGTCGTTTCATCAATGCGAGCCCAGTACCTACGCACCACAACACGGCACTTCACAACACCACGCACCAATCCAGCTCCAGCATCGAGCCAGGCCAACAGCCAGAACGGCAGCAACGCCGCTATCTGTCTTGTTGGTCAGCTTTTTGCAGTCATGGGATCAGCCAACCAACGGCCATCCCAATACCAAGACTGGAGCTGCACCCACCATGTTCGAGAAGAGCAAAAAACCGCTGCTGCGCACCCTCGTCGCCGCCCTGGGCTTTGGCGCCATGCTCAGCGCCTCCGCCGCCGATCCGCTGAAGGTCGGCTTCGTCTACATCGGCCCCATCGGCGACCACGGCTGGACTTACCAGCACGAACAAGGCCGGCAGATGCTGATCAAGGAAATGGGCGACAAGGTCACCACCAGCTTCGTCGAGAACGTGCCGGAAGGTGCCGACGCCGAGCGGGTGATCCGCAACATGGCCAAGGGCGGTTTCGACCTGATCTTCACCACCTCCTTCGGCTATATGAACCCGACGATCAAGGTGGCCAAACAATTCCCCAAGGTGACTTTCGAACACGCCACTGGCTATAAGCAGGACAAGAACGTCGGCACTTACCTGTCGCGCTCCTATGAGGGGCGCTACGTTGGCGGCTTCCTCGCGGCGAAGATGACCAAGACCAAAAAAGTCGGCTACATCGCCTCCTTCCCGATCCCCGAGGTGATCCGCGACATCAACGCCATCCAGCTGGCGCTGGACAAGTACAACCCGGGCACCGAGATCAAGGTGGTGTGGGTCAACACCTGGTTCGATCCGGGCAAGGAGTCCGACGCCGCCAACGCGCTGATCGACCAGGGTGTGGACGTGATGTTCCAGCACACCGATAGCCCGGCGCCGATCCAGACCGCCGAGCGCCGTGGCATCTACTCCGTCGGCTACGCCTCGGACATGGCTCACTTCGGACCCAAGGCCGTGCTCACCTCCATCGTCAACGACTGGGGCCCGCATTACGTCAAATCCACCCAGGCGGTGATCGACGGCACCTGGCAGCCACAGGACTTCTGGGGTGGCCTGGCCGAAGACACCATCGAACTGCCGATCAGCGATCTGGTGCCGGCTGACGTGAAGAGCGAGGCCGAGCAGATCATCGCCGACATTCGCAGCGGCGCGTTCCACCCCTTCACCGGCCCGATCAAGGATCAAAGTGGCGCGGTGCGCATCGCCGAGGGCGTGAGCGCGACGAACGCCGAGCTGGCCTCGATGAACTACTACGTGGAAAACGTGAAGGCCGAAATGCCGAAGTAATTGGCTGGCGGGTTGCACCCGCCCTACGGACTGAAGCCGCTCCCACACCTGTAGGAGCGGCTTCAGCCGCGATAATTTGGAAATCACCGATGCCGTCCCTGCTTATCTCAGCAGAACCGCATCACCGTGGCACCGACCTTTGGTGCCACGCATCGCTGCCCTGGGTACGAGAAGACTCGCAGCAACATCCCGGAGCTTTTATGAACAGCCTGCCCATCATCGACATCGCCCCGCTATACGCCGACGACCCTTCGGCCTGGCCTGCGGTCGCCGAGCAGATCGACCACGCCTGCCGCGAATGGGGTTTCTTCTACATCACCGGACATCCGATCAGCGCCGAACGCATCGACGCACTGCTGAGCGCAGCGAAGACCTTCTTCGCCCAGCCAGCCGAAGAAAAACTCAGGATCGACATCACCCAGACCACTCACCACCGCGGTTATGGAGCAATTGCCACCGAGCAGCTCGACCCGAGCAAACCGAGCGATCTGAAGGAAACCTTCGACATGGGTTTCCACATGCCCGCCGATCACCCCGAGGTGCTGGCCGGCAAACCCTTGCGTGGGCCGAACCGTCACCCGGAGATGCCCGGCTGGACCGAGCTGATGGAGCAGCATTACGCCGATATGCAGGACCTGGCCAAGACCCTGCTGCGCGCCATGGCCATGGCTCTGGAGATCGAGCACGACTTCTTCGACGCGCGCTTCCATGAGCCTATCAGCGTGCTGCGCATGATCCACTACCCGCCGCGCCACACCGCCACCAGCAGTGACCAGCAAGGCGCCGGCGCGCACACCGATTACGGCTGCATTACCTTGCTCTACCAGGACGATGCCGGCGGCCTGCAAGTGCGTGCACGCGATGGCGAGTGGATCGACGCGCCGCCGATATCCGGCAGCTTCGTGGTCAACATCGGCGACATGATGGCGCGCTGGAGCAACGACCGTTACACGTCGACGCCGCATCGGGTAATCAGCCCACAGGGGGTGGATCGCTACTCCATGCCGTTCTTCGCCGAACCTCATCCCGACACGCTGATCGACTGCCTGCCGAACTGCTCCAGCGCGGATGATCCGGCCAAGTACATACCGGTGACCAGCGCCGAGTACCTGCTGTCGAGGTTCGCCGATACCTATGCCTATCGGCGCGAGGAGGCATAGCAGGCTGTTGAAAAACTACCTGCGTTGCCATTGCTGCGTTAAAAACAGGCTCAAAATGCTCATTTACAGCTCGTAAACTGCGCTTTTTCGCCTGTTTTTGCCTTGCACTGGCGGCCTCGCCTACGTTTTTCAACGGCCTGATAGGGCTGATTGCCGCGTAGGGTGGATGACGCTTTTTTCATCCACCGCTTCAGCATCGTAGCCTGCACATCGGTGGACATGAAAAGCGATGTCCACCCTACGCAGCCGGCCAGGTGGCACAGCATGATCCTGTCCCAGCAGTTAAACTTTGCTGCTACCCAAGCCTGACAACGAGAACCCGACCATGCCCGAATGGCTGAATGCCCTGCCCAAGGCTGAACTACACCTGCATCTGGAGGGTTCGCTGGAGCCCGAGCTGTTGTTCGCCCTGGCCGAACGCAACCAGATCGCCCTGCCCTGGGCCGATGTCGAGACCCTGCGCGCGGCCTACGCCTTCAACAACCTGCAGGAATTTCTCGACCTGTATTACGCCGGTGCCAACGTGCTGCGCACCGAACAGGATTTCTACGACCTGACCTGGGCCTACCTGCAACGCTGCAAGGTGCAGAACGTCATCCACGTCGAACCCTTCTTCGACCCGCAAACCCACACCGACCGTGGCATTCCCTTCGAGGTGGTGCTGCGCGGCATTCAGCAGGCGCTGGTCGACGGCGAGAAACAGCTGGGCATCAGCCACGGCCTGATCCTCAGCTTCCTGCGCCATCTGCCTGAAGAAGAGGCGTTCAAGACCCTGGAACAGGCCATGCCGTTTCGCGAGGCCTTTATCGGCGTCGGCCTCGACAGCTCGGAAAAGGGCTTCCCGCCCCGTCTGTTCGAGCGCGTCTTCGCCAAGGCACGCAGCGAAGGTCTGCACGCGGTGGCGCACGCTGGCGAGGAAGGCCCGCCCGAGTACATCTGGGAAGCGCTGGATCTACTCAAGATCAAGCGCATCGACCACGGCGTGCGCGCCATCGAGGACGAGCGCCTGATGCAGCGCATCATCGACGAACAGATCCCGCTGACCGTCTGCCCGCTGTCGAACATCAAGCTCTGCGTGTTCGAACACATGGGCCAACACAACATCCTCGAGATGCTCGAACGCGGCGTGAAGGTGACGGTGAACTCCGATGATCCGGCCTACTTCGGCGGCTACGTCGGCGAGAACTTCGCCGCCCTGCACGAACACCTGGGCATGACCGAGGCACAGGCCAAACGCCTGGCGCAGAACAGCCTGGACGCGCGCCTGGCCTGAGCAAGAATATCGCCGCTAAAGCGCCTCCCACAATACCCACGCTTCGTGGGAGGGGCTTTAGCCGCGACTGTACACTCAGTGCTCCGAGAGCTTGCGCCGCTTGCCAGTCACCATCGACAGCGGCAGGTTTTCGCGCAGCCGATAGCTCTCGAACAAGGCGGCGGCGATATGCAGGCCGACCAACGCCATCAGGCCGTTGGCACAGAATTCGTGGATTTCCAGCGGCAGATCCGCGCCCCAGAAATAATCGACCTCCTCCATCAGAAAGCCGGTCACACCCAGGCCGAGCATCAACGTCATCATCAAGATCATCACCAACGCGCCCAGCGGCGAATGCCCCAGGCGGTGATACGGCTGCCCGGAAACCAGCGCACGCAGGTGCTCGCGCAAACGCGCACGGCTCGGCCAGAAATCCGCCCAGCGCGCCGCCGGCGTACCGACGAAACCCCACACCAGGCGGATCGCCAGCCAGACCACCGCGTAGTAGCCGAACCAGCGATGCCAGTTCTCACCCTCTTCGGTGAAGAAGTAGTTGGCCAGGAAAGCGCCGGCCAGGGACCAGTGGAACAAGCGCACCACTGGGTCCCATAGGCGCACGGTCGCGGCGCTCATCAGCTTTCCACATTGCTCTTGACGGCATCACCACTGACCGGGTCGAAGTAGATTTCGACCTTCTTGCCGTCCTTGTTGTGGCCGTAGATTTCGTAGCAGTTGCCGCCAGTGACCTTGAACTTCTTGATCTCGTAGCCCTGGGCTTTCAGGTCGGCCTGGAACTTGTCTTGATCCTGCCACTGCGCCTTGTCGGCGGTGGTGCATTGGGTAGCAGCGAAGGTCAGCGGGCTGGCCAGAACCAGCGACAGCAGAAGCAGTTTGCGCATGATGTAGTCCTCTCGGGTGCAGGGGAAGGTGTGTCTGCGGGTACTACTCTCGCGCTCGAACCTTAAGGCTCTATTAGCGCACGCAAAATCGTAGCCCGGATGCAATCCGGGAAAGGTGGGTGCCGTGCCCGGCCAAGCGTAGGAGCCCGCTTGCGGGCGATCCGCTTTGTACAAGCGCCAATCGCCCGCAAGCGGGCTCCTACGAGCGGATCGCTACGGTTCGTGCTCTGGGCTAGCGAAGGCTCAGAAGTCGAAATCGACCTTGGCCCAAAGGGTACGACCCGGCTCGTCGATACGGGTCTCGGCCGGGAAGCCAAAGCCCGCGTCGCCAGCCAGGTTGAGGTGCTCGGCGTAGTTCTTGTCGAGCAGGTTATCCACACCAGCGCTGAGCTTGACCTGCTTGCTCACGCGGTAGGCACCGTTGAGCGAGAGCACGCCGAAACCGGCGCTGTCACCGAAGTCCTGCCCCACCACGTTGCCACGCCCTTCGGCGATGCGCCCCTGGCCATCGACCACACGCCACAGGGCGCCGACGCTCCAGTCGTCGCGCTGGTAGGTCAGGCCCAGTCGCGCTTCCAGTGGCGGCATCTGCGGCAGCGCTTCACCGTCACTGCTGTTCTTGCCCCAGGCATAGGCCAGGGTCGCGTCGGCCTTCCAGTTGGAATCGAATGCATAGGCCACGCCCAGCTCGCCACCCATGATGCGCGCGTCGACGTTGTCGGCCTGCGTGCTCATGCCACGGTAGTCGAACAGGATGTAGTCGCGGATCTGCCCGACGTAAGCCGAGGCCCAGGCCTGCAGCTTGTCGTCCTGGTACTGGATGCCGATATCGAGCTGAGTGGTCTTCTCCGGCTTGATGCCATCGAAGGCGTTGTCCGCGCCGACTGGGCCATTGAGACCGGCGGAGAACAGCTCCCAGTAATCGGGGAAACGCTGCACGTGGCCGATGCCGGCATAGACGGTGGTCGGCGAGCCGGACAGGTCGTGCTCGTAGCGCACGAAACCGCTGGGCAAGGTATCGGCACGGGTCTCGCCCGCCGTCGGGTTGGGCGTGGTCATGCCCATCATGTCGCTGAAGTTCTGCCGGTAGTCCTTGGCCGAAGCGCGATCCAGGCGTGCGCCGGAGATCAGTCGATCACCCTCGGCCAGGCGCCAGGTGGCTTCGGCGAACACGCCGTAGTTGTGCATCAGCGCGTCCTTGTCCCAGGGGAAGCGATCAGCGTCGACATAGGGCATGCCCATCATGCCGCCGCTGGAGCTGCGCTGGCGGTGTTCGCTGCGCTGCGCATCGACGCCGGTGATCAGCTCGACGTCGTCCCACTTCCAGGTCGCGGCCAGGCGTGCACCGAGGGTGCGACGGTCGACCTGCGCCGCCATCGGCCCGGCCATCATGCTGCTTGGGTCCGGCACGCGCAGACGGAAGTTGTCCATGATGTGGTCGGCGTAGTTGTAGTAGACCTTGGCCTCGACCTTATCCAGCACGCCACCGAGGTTGCTGCGTTCGATACGCAGGCCGAGGCTTTCGCGCTTGAACTGGGTGCCGTCCATGCCACGGCCGCCATAACGCGCTTCGCCATCGCCACGACCGGCGCTGAGTTCGATCAGGGTATCGGCATCCGGCGTCCAGCCCAGGGCCACGTCGCCGTTCCACTTGTCCCAGCGCGAGGCGATGGTGTCGCCGTCACCGTTGTCGTAATCGTCCGACTGCGAGCGGTTGCCCATCACCCGCAGGTAGCCCTGCTCGCTGCCCACGGCGCCATCGATCAAGCGGTCGAAGCGACCATTGGAGCCCGCCAGCACACTGGCATGCAGGCGCGCGCCCAGTTCGCCGAAATGTTCCGGCTCGCGGTCGAAACGCACCACCCCAGCCGAAGCGCCCGGCCCCCAGATCACGGTTTGCGGACCCTTGGTGACGGTCAGTAAATCGAAGGTTTCCGGCGCGATGTAAGAACTGGGCGCGTCCATCCGACCGGGGCAGGCGCCGATCATCTGCCCGCCATCGGTGAGCAGCAGCAGGCGCGAGCCAAACAGGCCGCGCAATACTGGATCGCTGTTACTGCCACCGCTGCGAATCGCGGAGAAACCGGGAATGGTCTTGAGGTAGTCGGCCGCATCGCTGGCCGGCACCGGCTGGCGTGGGTCCTTGGGGTCGGCCACCACGGTCAGCGGCGAGCTTTGCTGGATTGCCGTGATCACCGTGGGCGGCAGTTCGTGCACATGCTCCTCGGCAGCCTGCAAGGCCGTAATGGAACACAGGCCGCAGGCGACGGCGAAGGCATGGCGCCAGCGCAGGTTGCGGGTGGACAGGGCGAAACGGGACGAAGCGGAGCCGTGGCCCCGGATAGCGAAAACGGACATGCGAATACCTGAAAGTTGGCAGCTTTTATTAGGTGTCGGGCTCGGCTGAGCCCTGGCTGGACGACCAGACTTCAGGTACGCGGAGAGGCTCTGGGGTTGAGCGATGGCCACTGAAAGCGGCTACGTGATGCGGGGCTGACGCGCGATAGCGGACGTATCGTTTCGCTGGCCAGCAGGCCGAACAACCCGAAGAAGGCTGCCAGGATGATGGCGCTGAAGCTGGAGCTCATGGCGCAACCGCCACTGCCGAACAACCCCAACGGCACGACACCGGAGCCGTCGAGATCGGCCCCGGCGCCGAAATTGCCGTCGAAGGAGCAGTACTGCGCATCCAGCCCACTGAGCTGCATCCCCGCCATCTGCCCATGACTGATCGCGCAGGCGAGCGCTGCGAACAGGACACTGAAATACAGCATCCAGGCAATCAGTGGTCGGTGCTGGCGGGATGACTTCATGGGCAGTAACTGTAGCAGTCGTGCGAGCCTCGTCGATCTGCGACTCAGCGCCGCATAAACCTGGGTGGCGGGAGGGTTACTTGGCCATCCAGGTAATCACGGCCTGGTAGTCCTCAGCCGAGCAATCCATGCACAGGCCGCGCGGTGGCATGGCGTTGAAGCCCTCAGTGACATGCTTGACCAGCGTCTCCATGCCCTGTGCCTTACGCGCTTCCCAAGCCGCGGCATCGCCTTTCTTCGGCGCGGTGGGTAGCTGGCCGTTGTGGCACATGCCACAGGAACGGTTGAACACGGCCTCAGGGTCCTGCGCGGCATTGGCCGCAGCTGCCAGGCCGAGGGTAAAGGCAAGCAGAGCGAGTTTGTTCATGGTTCAAGCCTCATCGGTTGCTACTGTTGTTCTTGTCAGCGACGGTCTCGTGCGCCAGGCGCAAAAAAGCGGGCCCTCCCTTGCGGGAGAGCCGGCCACCGAACACCGTCGATAAAGTGGACTTCGGGCTTAATCGTGGATGCCCAGACAAGACATATTCCAACCCGAAGTCCGCACATGCTATGGGGCTATCCCTGCCCTCTCAACTGCGACAAGCCGCCACAGAGCGCCCAGGAAACCCGTGCTCATGGCGCCCTACGACAGGTGTGGCGGTTTGTCGCAGAATTATCATTCCGGTATGCGCAACCAACGGCGGAAACCGCCCACGCCAGAGCGGCTCAACGGTGACCAGGCAAAGTCGTAACGGGCCGGCGGCAGCACCTGAATGTCTTCGTCCTGGGCGGCATCCTGGTTCTTCCAATCGACCAATGTCAGCGGGCGCGCACTGCAGGCGAGCAGGATGCCCTGAGCGGAACTGGCATCGCTGGTCACCCAGCGCGCCGCAGCAGCCGAGAGCAGGCTCTCCACTTGCTCGGAGGTGACCCGCGGCGCGTATTCCGAGAGCAGCAGCCAGCGGCAAACGCTGATATGAAAAGTCCAGTCCTGCGCGGGCTGGCGACGATAGGCCCAGATCATGAAGCTGCGAAACAGCTCCACGCCTTCAGGCGGGTCGAGTTTGAGCAGCGACGGGCACAGGTCGTACAGCAGGTGCCAATACGGCAGCAGCTTGGCATCCAGCGCGATGAACGAGCGCGCGTTACTCGGGTAGTCGGGAAACAAGGTTTCGCCGATGGCACGGCGCACCGGCGGCATCGCCTTGAGTCGATATGAACGCATGGGTTCATGCTCCTGATCCGGTTCAGCCTCGGCACTGCGAGGCACAAGAAGCTCGGCGAGCTTCGTTCGCGGTGATCAGGCAATAACAGGTGGCGCTCGTGACTGCGATGCGGGGAAACGCAATTGCAGTATGGGCTGACGCCGCAATAGCGGCGGTACAGCCTGTACCACGGAGATGTCGAAACGGCCCCAGTCCTGGCAGCCCAGCGCAGGGCTGTTGATGAGCAGTGAGCAGTAGGCGCAGGCATCCAGCGAAAAACGCTGCGGTGCATCGACCGGCGCGCTGCTGCTCTTCTCGTTGCCATCGTGGCAGGCCAGCTCGGCCAGCCACGACCAATCGCTGCTGTCGGCGCGCAGTTGCGAGAACAGTGGCGCAAAGGCGATCAGGACGAATGCCAGCAGCCCGAGCTGGGCGCCAAGCAGTCGCCTGCCGGCGCTCATCCGCATCAGCGCCAGCACCGCAGCAGCAGGCTCATGCCAGAAACTCCGTTACCACTGAAACTGGACGCCGGCATACAGCGCGCGTCCGGTGCCCGGGTTGTACAGTTCCGAGGCCTCGGTTGCGCTGCCGGCGATGGCGACGTTGGCGATATAGCGGGTATCGGCCAGGTTGCGCCCCTCCAGGTAGCCCGACCAACCACCGCCGGCCTCGTAGCCGAGCTTGAAGTTGATCAGCGTGTAGCGGTCGGTGGTCATCTGGTTGGCGTTGTCGGCGTAGTAGCCGTCCGGCACCCACTCGATGTTCGGTCCGGCGTAGACGCCGCTCGGATGCTTGTAGAGCAGCTCGGCACGCACGTGATGCTTCGGCACACCGGGCAGCTCGTTGTTGCCGTAACGCTCGTCGTTATCGAAGAAGAAGTCGCTGTAGGTATAGGCCGTGTTGAACCACAGGCTGTCGCCCTGGCTCAGGGACGACCTGAGCAGGGCCAGGCCAAAGCCAAGCTCGAGGCCCTGATGCACGGTGCTGTCGGCGTTCACCACGCTGCACGGGCTCCAGGGCGCCGTAGTCAGGCATTGCAGTTCGTTGTCGATCTCGGCGCGGTAGAGAGCGATATCCCAGTTGAAATCCTCGCGCTGGCCACGGCTGCCGACCTCGTAGGTGGTAGCGGTCTGCGCCTGGACCGAGGTGCTGGCTGGCGAGGCGAAGCTGTTGGCGTCATAGGTCGGCACCTCTGCACTTCGCGAGACATTGGCGAACACCTGCCAACTGGCATCGACATCCCACAGCACACCAATCTTGGGGCTGAAGTGGTCGTAGCTGCGGCGGCCGGACTGGTCGCCATCGCTCAGGAAGCGGTCGCGACGATCACGCACCGAATGCTGAAACTGCGCGCCGGCGATCAACGCCAGATCCGAGCGGATGAAGAAGGAGTTCTCCACATAGGCCGAAGCGTTCTTCGACTTGTCGATGTTGGAGGATGCCAGGTCGCCCTTCACCGCATTGCCCAGATTGAGGTACTGCTTGTTGTCGATCTTGCCGTTGTGCAGGTTCACACCGGCGATCAGCCGGTTGCGGTAGTCACCGATCATGCCTTCGTCGGTCACGCGCATGAAGCCGCCGTAGTCATAGACGTTGTAGTCCAGCCATTGGTAGATCGGGTGCATCACGTGGCGCTGCACGCCGAACACGCCCACATCGAGGAGGGTATCGTCGAAACGAAAGGTGGTCTTGTTGGCGACTCGCACCGCGTCGATGTTGCGCTGCTGGTCGAGGCGCTCGAACTCGGCACTGGCGCGGCGCGGCGACTTCAAGGCCGCAGCCTTGTCCACCTCACCCGGTAGGCGCTGCTTGATCTCGCTGGCACTGAGGTAGAAGCGCGTTTCGACGTCATCCGAAAACCGGTAGCCGACATTGCCGCTCATACGGTTCTGGCGCCCGTCGCTATGGTCGCGATAACCATCGAAGCGCTGCACCGAGCCGGTCACGAAATAGTCGAACGGCCCGCTGACACCACCGGTGCTGGCCTGGGACTTGCGATAGCCGAAGCTGCCAGCATCGATACGTGCGGCGAATGGCGAGGCATCGTGGCCGGTTGGCGTGACAAAATTGATCGCTCCACCCAGAGCGTTGGCCCCATAGCGCAGAGCATTGGCGCCCTTGTACACCTCGACGTGGCGATAGGCTGTAGGGTCAATCTCGAACAGGTCGACCAAGCCATCGGAGGTGTTGATCGGAATCCCGTCCATGTACACGTTGATGCCGCGATTGCCATAGTTGCGCGACAGGCCGGAGCCGCGAATCGACACGCGGGCGTCATCGCCAAAACGTGGTTGAGCGAACACCCCCGGCACCCAGCCGAGCACATCCTTGATCGTCTGCGCCGGCCCGTTCTTGAACGCAGCATCCTCGACCACCGCAACCGAGCCGGGCGTACGCTGGATAGCGTGCCTGGCTTGCTCCGTATTGTCGGCCGTCAGCGCGCGCCCTTCGGTTGCGTAGGTGGTGGTGTCCGGCAGCACGACACCCTCGGACTCCCCATTGGCCCAGGCCAGATTGCAGGCACCGACGAGCAGTACCAGCGCAGTATTTGTTGTTTTCATCAGAAGCGACTTCCACGTAATGGACTACGTATGCATGCCACGCAGCGCCAAGGCGCGGGCCGGCATGATCAAGCGATTGGAACGCTGGCGAGGAAGTCGTGGGGAGAGGCGCGAGGATTGAGCGCCGAACGCACTTGACGCGGCGGCGCTTGCGCCCGGTTGCCGAATGCGCTGGATGGCATCGCAACGGCCGGCAGATACTCCTGCCCCCAGGCGAAGGTATTCAGTGGCGCGGCGAGTGAGCCCGACGAACACAGTGGGCAACCCAGCTGCATGAACATCGTCTGCGTCGGGCTCTTGTCGCTTGTGGTGCCAACTGATGTATCAGCGTCGGCACTGCAAAAAATGCTGTCGAGCCCACTCAGGCTCAGGCCACTCATCTGGCCATGGTGCAGGCCGCAGGCGAACAGCCCCAACAGGATGCTCAGCAGCAGCATCCTGTTGGCAAAGGCCGGTACGAACGCCGCTACCCCAAGACGGGCAGCCAGTGTTCGCTCACCTGCGGTGGCGATCATCAGTGCTTGTGTTCGCCGTGATCGGCACCATGGTCATGACCTGCCGGAGCGTCCTTCTGCACTGCGACTTCGACCTCGACCTTGCCGGCCTTTTCGAAAGTCAGGGTCAGCGGGAAGCGCTCACCGTCCTTGGCCTGCTGCTTCAGGTTGAACAGCATGACGTGATAGCCCATGGGCTCGAACTTCACCTCGCCACCGGCGGGGATGGCCACGTCCTGCACCTGCTGCATTTTCATCACGCCATCGGCATGCACGTGCTCGTGCAGTTCAGCCTTGCCGGCCACCGGGGTGCTGGCGCTGAGCAGACGATCCGCTTCGCTGCCCTTGTTGTGGACGACGAAGTAGGCCGCGGCAGTCGGTGCCACCGGCGGCATCTCGCGCGACCACGGGTGGTCGATATGCAGTTGGCCTGCCTCGTACTCGTGGGCCTGCACCAACAGCGTCGGCAGCAGCAGGGTCAGGCCGAGCAGGGTTTTCTTCAGGGTCATGGGTGTTGCCTCCTTGTGGGAAAACGAAAACATCAGAAATCCAGGGTCAATCCGGCATACAGGGCGCGGCCGTCACCGGGCGCATGCAGCGAATCCTGAGCACCGTCCGGGTCGTACCACACGTACTCGTAATAGCGGTTGGTGACGTTCTTCATCTGCACGTCCACGCTCACCGTTTCGCTGACACGATACTCCGCGCCAAGATTGAGCAAGGTGTAACCGCCATATTGGCCGGTGCTGTTGGTACGCTCCAGATAGTAGTCGCTCTGGCCATTGACCCAGGCGCTGAGCTTGAGCTTGTCGGTGGCCTGGTAGTCAGCCCCCAGGGCGTAGAGATGATGCGGTACGTGGTCCATCTCCTTGCCCTTGCTGGCCGGCAGGTTGGGGCTCGCCGTGAGTATCTCGGAGAACTGCCGCGAGTAGGACAGCCAGATACGCGCCTGATCGTCCGGATACAGGTTGAGTTGCACATCGTGGCCACGGCGCAGGGTTTCACCGACGTTCTCCGAATCGCCTACAGCATCATTGAGCTTGCGCTGCACTTCGTCGGTGGCGTGCTGCTCCCAGTACGCCACGCGGCCATCGAGCCAGACCACCGGGTTGAACTTGATACCGGTCTCCCAGCCTTCGTTTATCGAAGGCTTGAGGTCATCGGCCTGACCAGCCAGCTTGTAGGCGCCGGAGCCGACACCGACCTGGAAGGTGCGCCCCCAGTTGGCGTAGAAACTGGCTTCCTTCCAGGGGGAATAGACCACGCTGAATTTCGGCTGGCGAATGTTGCCGTAGTCGTTGGCACGGGCCCGCTCGCCAGTCAGTTCGTTGCGATAGCCCCCCTCGATCTGATCGACGCGGTAGGCAGGAATAAACTTGAGGCTCTCCCAAGGCTGAATAACGGCCTGCACATAGACTCCCTTGGTGGTGAGGTCGAAGGCCTGGTCGCGGATCTTCGCCGTACGCACCTGCTCAGTGGTGCGATAGCGCTCGCTGACCACCTCCTGACGCTGGATATCCGCCCCGCCTTCCAGGGCGAAGTCATATAGGCCTCGCACATCCGGCCGCCAGGTCAGGCTGCTGATGGCGCCATACTGGTCTTCGTTGTTGAAGCGCTCCTGCTGAGACGAGGTGATCCAGTATTTGGTCCAGCGGCGATCCTCAAAGCGGTTGTAGTAGACCTTGCTCGACCAGGCCAGATCCTCGGCGACATCAGTGTCCAGATGCAGGCTGAGCTGGTCCATGCTGCGCTCGCCTTCATCGAAGGCATTATTGGCGTAGGACTGGCGCGGATCGTCACGGGCATCGTCACGGGTCAGGTAGCCGGCCTCCTTGGCATCGGCCTCGTAATGCCGGGCAATCAGCCCGGCACGCCAGCCGGCATCGGCGGTGTAGAACCACTTGCCGGCGAAGCTCTGCCGTTCGGCGTCGGCGTGATCGCGATAGCCGCCGCTCTTTTGGTAAGCGACGAAGTAGTTCTGCGACCAGTTGCTCGTCTCGATGCCTTTGACCAGTTGCAGCTCCTGGGTATCGAAGCTGCCGCTGCGCATGCGCAGCTTGCCCTCGTTGCCGCCGATGCGGGTATTGATGCTGGCGTTGCCGGCGATGTTATGCAGGCCATAACGTGGATCGTTGGTGCCGCGCACCACTTCGATGTCTTCGATATCCAGCGGGAAGACCATGTCGATAAATGGCATGTTGCCGTCATTGGTGTTGCTCGGAATGCCGTCGATCAACAGCTTCACGGCATTCACCTCGCCTTCGCCGTTGAAGCCGCGGAACGACAGCTTGCCGGAGGTGGTGCCCTGGTTGAACTGAGTGAGCATCACGCCCGGCACACGGCTGAACAGCTCCCAGCTGTATTGCACGGGTTGTTTTTCCAGCACGTCGCTGCCGACGTAATCCACCGAACTGAGGATGTTGTGGCTGGAAAGCGGCCCTTTTTCTTCGCCGGTAACGGTCACGGTGCCCAATGCTAGTGTGCTGTCGGCCAGGGCTGGCATTGCCTGCAGAGCAAGCGCCCATAAAACGAACTGAGCAGTGCCGGCCAGCGGCTTGAAAGTGAATCGCATGTAACTGATTTCCAACGTGTCGCTCGGCATGACGAAGATGCAGCGCCGAGCCGAATGAGTTCTGGCCTGGCGGAGTAAAACCGCCAGGCATCCATAGGTCAGGCAGACGGGGTACTGGGCGCGAATTGCCGCCGCAACAGGCCAACCAGCGCGTCCAGCCCCCAGACCAGCAGTAGCGAAGCGCCGACCAGCGGGAAGATCACGCCGAGCACGATCATCACGCCGATGGCGGTCTTCCAGCGCGGCAGGTCGTGACGCAGCGGGGGTACTCCGAAGCGCCCGGCCGGGCGGCGTTTCCACCACAGCACCAGGCCACTGACGGAGCTGAAGATGATCAGCAGGCACACCGCCGCCATCAGCAACTGGTTGGCCAGGCCGAACAACTTGCCTTCGTGCAGCATCACTCCGGTTTCCACGGTTTTCGCCACCGGGCCGTAGTCCTTCCAGCGCACGTCGGCGAGCACCGCGCCGCTGTATTGGTCGAAGTGCAGCGTGGCGTCGTTACGCGGGTCGTCAGCGAACAACGCGACGGTGTAAACGCCCTGCTCGCCTTTCGGCAGGCTGATGCTGTAGCCGGGCTGGACACCGCGCTCGGCGGCGCTGTCGACCACATGCTGCAGCAGGCTGGCGGAGGCAGCTGCGGGCTCATGCCCGGCATGGCCTTGATGCGCGGCATGCGGGTCGGAAGCCGGCAACGGCGTGACTTCCACCGCCCAGGCCACGGTTTGCTGACTGCTGCTGTTGAGGCTACCGGTCAGTTGCCCGGATTTGGGCACGTCATCCCACATCGCGGCGGGAAAGTGATTCCAGGCACCGGCGAACTGCGCACCCCAGTAGCCCGTCCAGGTCATGCCGGTAAGCAGCATGAACAGCAGCAATGCGCTGCCCCAGAAACCGGTCACCGCATGCAGGTCGCGCCACCACAGGCGCCCACGCGCGCTCAGGCGTGGCCACAGCACACCCGCCCCGCCGCTGCCGCGCGGCCACCACAGGTACAGGCCGGACACCACCAGCACGATGCCCCAGCCCGCGGCCAGTTCGATCAGCCGGTCACCAACGGTGCCGATCAGCAGATCACCGTGCAGCTTGCGTACTACCGCCTGCAGATTCCACAAGGCGTCCTGGGTGCCGAGCAGGCTGCCGCTGTAAGGATCGACGAACAGGTTCAGCTCCTGGCCGTCCTGATTGATCACGAACTGCGCGCTGCGATCCTGCGCAGCGGGCGGCAGGTATTTACTGACCACTGCCTGCGGATAGACCTCGCGGACAATGGCCAGTTGTTGATCGGCACTCAGGCGCTGCTCGGCGACCGGCACCTGCATCAGGTCGGCGTACATCCAGGTGTCGAGCTGCGGTTTGAACAGGTAGATAATCCCGGTGACCGACAGCAGGATCATGAACGGGATGACGAACAGCCCGGCATAGAAGTGCCAGCGCCAAGCCAGGTTGTAGAACGAAACTTTATTCATATTCGGCTCCAGGCACAGCCACACAGGCCGTAGTAGAGAGATTTCATCGGTGCTGTCCTCGACGTAGCAGGCTCAGGCCCACCAGCGCCAACAGCACATGCGCTAATGCGACGATGCCCAGCAGCAGGTGCTTGTAGCCATTGCCCAGGCCTGCGAGAAATTCCCACTTGTGCAGGTAGGCAAAGGTCCAGCCTTCCGTGCGGTCAGCATCCTGCACGCGGCTGGCCAGGGCACCGTCCAGCGGGTCGATAAACAGCGCGGTGTTGTGCGCATCGGCATAGCTGGCCTTGAACACAGGCAAGCGCTTGAAGACGAAGCCGTATTCGTGGTCAAAGCTGTGCTGCAGCGTGAGCGTCTGCGCCTCACCCAACCCCAGAGACTTGGCGTAATGATCGAGACGCTGCTGGGCATAACGACGTGGCGTGTCATTGCCCAGTTCACGGCCCTGAACATCCAGGTAATGCAGACTTGGCATGCTGGCGAACTGCTGCCCCTGGGCGCGCCAGATCGGCTTGCCGTCGAGTTCAAGCAGGCTGAGCATGTACAGCTCTTCACCGGCCAGCAGCCAGTCGGCCGCCGGTGCCGTATCCAACTCGGCCACGTTAAAGCTCGGCACAAAGGGCGCTGGCCAGGGCTGCGCGCCTTGCTTGTGCAACAGGTGCCAGGCACCGCTGCTGGCAAAGCTCAACGTCGCTAAAGCGAGCCCCAGCCCCCACCAGCCATGCAGCCGCCGGTTGAAGGTACGGGCACGCCGACGGGCGATAAACAGCGCCACACCAAACAGCGTCGCCGAGACAATCGAGGCCAGCAGTACCAGCATCAGCACCGGGCGCAACGGGCCCGCCGCATCCAGCCAGCGAAAGCTGTGCATCGTCTGGAAGAACGCGCTGAACCAAGCCTTGCGCTGATCCACCAGGGTGCCGAGGCGGTCATGGAACAGGTCGACATACAGGCGTAACTGGTCATCACGCTGGGTGTCGACCCGCGCCACCGGCAGCAGGCGGTTGATAAAGGCGTATTCACTGGTAAAGCGCTCGATGCTGCCGGCATAGGCCAGCGGCTCGTCGCGGCCCAGGTAGTGCCGCGCCAGGCTTTCGGCATGAGCGCCGGCCAGCTCGACTTCCAGACCACTGCGTGCATGCCAGTAACGCGGCTGTAGCTCGCCAGCCAGACGCACCTGGTAATACGGCTCACCGGCCAGCACCAACAGACGCAAGCCCTGCACCTGGGCAACTCCCGCCGCGCCGAGCACCTGCGCGGGACTGCTCAGGTTATCCAGCGGCAACACCTGCTGCGGTGTGGCCATGGTTTGCGGACGCGGCTGCAGGTAGCCCATCAGCGGGTGCAGCATGCCGCTGCCCGCCCAGCTGAAGATGCCCAGGCAGGCCAGCAGCGCCAGGCGCTTGTGCCACGGCATCAACCGCAGCAGGCGCTGGCGCCAGGTCAGGCGCGGCAGCTGTTGTGCTTGCAGGGCCGCCGTCAAAGCCTCCACTCCAGGCCGACATACAGGCTCCGGCCATCGCCCGGCATGAACAGCGCAGCATCCTGGCCATTGGCATTGGCGACGACGCCGGTGGTGGCGATGTAGGTCTTGTCGGAAAGGTTGCGCCCCTCGACAAAGAAGCCCAGCCCCTCACGCGGGCGGTAACCGCCCTTCATGCCCCAAATGGCATAGGACTCGGCATACAACGACTCGGCATGGTCGGCTGCGTAGTGCACCGGCACCCATTCCAGGGTCGGGCCGACATACCAGCCGCCCTGCTGCCAGAGCACCTCCCCCTTGAGGAACTGACTCGGTACGCCGGCAATACGGTTGTTCCCGTAGGCGGGATCGTTGTCGAAGCGGAAATCGTTGAGTAGGTACTGCCCACGCAGGACCAGATTGCCCACCTGCCAGGCGCCGCCAAGTTCGATGCCCTGATGCACGGTGCGATCGGCGTTGGTGGTGACCACCTGAGTCGGGTTGAGCGGATTGACATACCCCAGCAGCTCATCGCGGATCTCGCTGCGGTAGACCGCCAGGTCCAGATCCAGATTACCGCGCGTGATGCGCATACCGGCTTCAAGCGTGGTGGCTTTCTGAGCCACGTTCTCGGTGACGATAGCGCCGCCTGTCAGCTCGCTGAAGGTTGGCGGCTCGTAGCTCTGGCTGAGATTGGTGAAGAACTGCACACCTTCGCCTAGGTCATGGCGCAGGCCTATCCGGCCGATCCGCGCGCTGTAGCTTTTGGTGAAGGAGTCATCGCGAAAGCCGGTGGGGATGCCGACGAAGTTGAAGCTGCTTTTTAGCTTGTCATCGACATCGCGCTCGCTGTGCAGCCAGGTCAGGCCACCAATCAATGCCCAGTCCTCGGCCAGCGGGACTTCCAGCTCGGTGAAAGCGTTGAGACTGCGCGCGGTCTGAACCTGGCGGTCTACCAGATTGCCGCGCTTGCCCGAGACGTTGATGTAGTTCTTCGCCTGGTTGCGTCCCTGCAGTGCCTCGACACCACCGTTCCAGCGCCAGCCATCCGCGTTCTGCCATTTGTGGGTCAGGCGCACGCCGACATCTTCACTATCGACTTCCAGCACCTGAAAGATCGGGTGCCACAGTGATTTCTCGCTGTAGAAGCTCGACAGTTCCAGGCTATGGCCACCGTCCAGTTGCAGGGTGGTGATATTGCCGATGCGGTTGAAGGTGAAGTCGCGCTTGTTATCGCCGGTCACTGTGCTCAGCGCAGCCTGCTCAGGGTTACGCCGTAGCTGCGCTTTGGTCAGGCTGCCGGGGATTTCCGAATCGGTTTCCACGTGGCTGATATAGAAGCGGGTCGCCAAGCGTTCGTTTATGCGTCCGCCGATATTGGCGAAATAGCGCTGGTTTTCCTGGCGCGAGTGGTCGCGGAAACCGTCCTGGGAATAATCGGAAAAACTCAGGTAGGCATCCCAATCACCAAAGTCTTCAGCCACCGCGCCGAAGATGCGCTGGTAGTCGAAGCTACCGGCCTCGGTGCGCAGCTGCACCTTGGGCGCGGTCTTGCCGGTGGGCGTGACGAAGTTGATCGCCCCGCCCAGGTTGGCAGCGCCATAGCGCCAGGCGTTGGCGCCGCGCATGACCTCAATATGGTCCAGAGCAATCGGTTCGATGGATTGAAAGTCACCACTGCCATCCGCCAGGTTCAGTGGCGCGCCGTCCTGCATCAGCAGGATGCCGCGCTGGTGGAAGGTGCGCTGCAGGCCCGAACCGCGGATCGACAGACGTGATTCCTCGGCGCCGGAGCGCGACTGGATATACACCCCGGTGGCCTGACTCAGGGCATCCTGTGGAGAGCTGGCGCGCCCGGTCTTGTAGGTTTCGGCATCGACGATGCTGGCCCCGCCCGGAATGCGCGCGAACTCTGCACGCTTCTCGGCGATGCTCGGCGCAGTGGCGTCGCCCTGCTGGCGGCCAACAATGGTGCTGTCTTCCAGTTCGATTTGTGCAGCAAAGGCGGAGCTTGCCCCACTGACAGCGACGGCCAGCAGGCTGAATACAAATAGTGAACGCATGGACTTCCCCAAATCCGGCTGTCGGGTGCGTGCTATAGATCAGCCATGGACGCACCGACGAGCGCAGTTTTTATCTGACGAACAATTACGTGCGCGGCCTCAGTGCCGCGTGAGTGAGGTCAGACAGATACAGGGGAAGCGCGGGGGTTGGCCGAGGGCCATAAATAACGGACAGTTCGCGGGACGAACTGCAAGACAGGGGTGGGGGCACGACTGGGAGCCAGCAAACCCAGCAGCCCGAAGAACGCCGCCAGGATGATGGCGCTGAACAGGCTGGCCAAGGCGCAGTTGGCGCCAGTGGCCGGGTTCGGTGCGACGATGCCGGAGCCGTTGAGGTCGGCGCCCGCGCCGAAGTTACCGTCGAACGAGCAGTACTGGCCGTCCAGACCGCTGAGTTGCATGCCGGCCATCTGGCCGTGACTGATCGCGCAGACGAACGCACTGAACAGGATGCTGAAGTACAGCACCCAGGCGGTCAGTGAGCGGTCTTTGCGGGCCAGTTTCATGGGGCGCGACTCTAAACAGAGGATGGCAGCGCGACACTGCGGTGCGTTGCCGCAGTAGTTTGATGCAGGAGTCTAGCAGAGGCTCCTGTCTTTATCGCGGTAAGTGCTAACGCCACGGCGCAGCGTCCAACAAACGCTGGCAGCGCAGTTGCACGAATTCGCGCAGCAGGTGCACCGCCTTGCTCAGCTGGGCACGGTGCGCACAAACCAGATACAAAGGCGTCGGCTCGCCCAACCAGTTCGGCAGCAACACCTGCAGGCGCCCTTCGTGCACATCTTCGGCGACATCCAGCCAGGACTTGTACACCACGCCCTGCCCGGCCACGGCCCAGCGCCGAGTGACATCGGCATCGTCGCAAATCCGGTCACCCGCAACGTTCACCATTACCTCACGCTTGCCATCCTGAAAGCGCCAACGATCATGCGCACGGCCATGCAGCATATAAAGCAGACAATTGTGTTGCTGTAGGTCCTCCACGCTCTGCGGTGAGCCGTGCCGGGCGAGATAGGACGGCGAGACACAGAGCACCCGGCGATTGTCCGGTGCCACCGGCAGCGCCACCAGGCTGGAGTCCTCCGGGGCGCCGTAGCGCAGGGCGATGTCTACAGGTTCACGAAACAGATCGGTCACCCGGTCTGCCAGCAGCAGACGCAGCTGCAACTGCGGGTGCTCGCTCTGGAACTCGTCGAGCCAGGGCAACAATGTATTGCGCCCCAGATCCGACGGCGCCGACAACTGCAGTACACCGCAAATCCCCTCCTGGCTGCCGACCAGTTGCTGGCGCCCTTCCTCCAGGCTCTGCAGCGCCAGCCGGGCATGCACCAGATACAACTCGCCCTCGGGCGTCAGACGCAGGCTGCGCGTCGAGCGCGCGAGCAGGCGCACTTGCAGTTGCTGCTCCAGACGCTTGAGGGCGGCGCTGGCCACGGCTGGCGACACATCCAGCATTCGCGCGGCGGCAGAAAGACTGCCAGTCTCGGCAGTACGCACGAAAAGTTGCAGGTCGTCGAAACGCAGCATGGTTGTTCACTTTCAAAATAATGATGAAAGAGACTCTATCCCTAGCCGCTTTTTTCAACCAGAAGAACCGATGAACATGAGCACCATCATCTGCACCAAACGAATCGGAGCTACACCATGAAAGCCGTCGCCTATTACCAATCCCTCCCCGTCGACCATCCCGAAGCCCTGCAGGACGTAAAGCTGGATGCACCGACTCCCGGACCGCACGATCTGCTGGTCGAGGTTCGAGCCATCTCGGTCAACCCGGTCGACACCAAGATCCGCCTTGGCGTTGCGCCGGACAATGGTGCCGCCAAGGTGCTCGGTTGGGATGCAACCGGCGTCGTCAAAGCCGTGGGCAGCGAAGTCAGCCTGTTCCAGCCCGGCGACCGCGTGTTCTATGCCGGCGCCATTGACCGCGCTGGCGCCAACAGCGAACTGCACCTGGTCGACGAACGCATCGTTGGCCATATGCCAAACAGCCTGTCTTTCGCTGAAGCTGCAGCCCTGCCGCTGACCGCCATCACTGCCTGGGAACTGCTATTCGAGCGCCTGCAAGTCGCCGAGGGCTCGGTAGACCAGGGCCAGAGCCTGCTGATCGTCGGCGCTGCTGGGGGCGTCGGTTCTATCCTCACCCAGTTGGCGCGCCGCCTGACTGGCCTGACCGTGATCGGCACGGCCTCGCGCCCGGAAACCCAAGCCTGGGTCCGTGATCTGGGCGCACATCATGTAATCGATCACAGCAAGCCGCTGAGCGAGGAGCTGGCTCGCATTGGCATCGGCCAGGTCACCCATGTCGCCAGCCTGACCCAGACCGACCAGCACTACGCGCAACTGGTCGAATCCCTTGAGCCGCAGGGACGCCTGGCGCTGATCGACGACCCGCTGCAACCGCTGGATGTGATGCAGCTCAAGCGCAAGAGCCTGTCGCTGCACTGGGAGCTGATGTTCACCCGTTCGCTGTACCAGACCGAAGACATGATCGAACAGCATCGCTTGCTGGAGCGGGTATCCGATCTGGTCGACAGCGGTGTACTGAAGACCACCCTCGGTGAGCATTTCGGCACCATCAATGCCGCCAACCTACGTCGCGCTCATGCGCTGCTGGAAAGTGGCAAGGCCAAGGGCAAGATCGTACTCGAAGGGTTCTGAGACGCGATGGTGTGGGCTGAAGCGGATCGCCGCCCGGCCCACCCGACAAACCACGGCACAACCGTAAGGTAGGCGCAGGGTGGGCGTAGGGTGGGCTTCAGCCCACCAGCTCTTGCATCCCGCGTCCGCCATCACGCTGCTTATCACAAAGCGTTCTTAGCGCTGGTCGGCCCTTTGACCCACGTCAGAACAAGGTCATGTGAGCGGACTATCCTGACTATCCCCAAGTAGCGCCGACGACTCGTCACAGCTCAAGGAGGTGGTCAGCATGAAGATTGTCGTCCAACCGCAGAATCAGGGTGGCGAATGCCTGTGGCAGGTGCGCCTGGATCAGCATTGCGTGAGTTTTCGCAGCGAAGAAGAGGCGCACCAGTTCGTTGCCAGGCTGGAAGCGCGGCTGCGCGCGCCGCATAACCTGCCCGACTGGCCCGTGCAGCGTCAGGCGAGCTGAGCCTCAGCCCTGATTGCAATGACGTAGGGTGTGCTGTGCGCACCGAAAAAAACGGGCTAGCCCTCGGTGCGCACGGCACACCCTACCTCGCCAGGCCGCCCGTCATCAGGCGTAACGCCGGGCTGTGCAGCATGTCCAGCACGGTATCGACCAGCGCAGGCGCTTGCTGCGCCAGGTCGAAGTTGGACACCAGCAACCAGTTGGACTCGATACCTTCCATATAGGCATGCAGGCAGACGGCAGCGCGTGCGCAGTCCAGGTCGCTCGGCAGTTGGTTCTTGTTGACCGCATTGCTCAGCGCCTTGGCGATGCGCTGATCGCACTCCAGGCTCAGCGCCTGCATGCGTTCACGCAGTCCAAGCAGCTCACCGGTGTATTCGCACTTGTAGCGCAGGATGTCGTGGGTGCGGTGAGTCTGTGGCTCACAGGCCAGCCGTGTCAGCGCCGTGATGAGCAATTCACGCATGCAGCCCAGCGGGTCGGGCTCGTCTTCACTCTCGCTGGCACGCGCCAGCTCCTCGAGCGGCAGGCGCAGGCGTTCGAGCATCGCCTGAAACAGGTCGATCTTGTTCTCGAAATGCCAATAGATGGCGCCGCGACTGACGCCGGCCTCTTTCGCTACTTCGGCCAGCGACGCACGGGAAACGCCCTGGGCATGGAACACCCGCTCAGCGGCATCGAGTATCTGCACCCGTGTCGCCTGCGCTTCCTCTTTGGTTCTTCTGGCCATTTGTCACCTACTTTTGCCTTGCAGTAATCCTTCGGTAAGGAAGGACGGGCGAGAGTATGCAGGCAGCTTTAGGCATTTACAAACATTCACGTACGTAAGTATATTCCTCCATCGATTTTTTCCCCTGCCTTCGTACCCTTCGCCCCTTGGGCCATGATTCGATAAAACGAGGTTCTCAGATGCACTCGAAGCCAGCCTTCGCTGTCTTGGTTTCCGCCATCGCCGTGGCAATGCTCAGTCTCACCGGCTGCCAGGAATCCAGCGCCCCCCAGACCCAGCAAACGCCGCAAGTCGGAGTGATTACGCTCGAGGCCAAACCCTTCACCCTGACCAGTGAAGTGCCAGGTCGTACCAGCGCCTATCGCATCGCCGAGGTACGCCCTCAGGTCAACGGCATCATTCAGAAGCGCCTGTTCACCGAAGGCAGTGAGGTCAAGGCAGGCCAGCAGCTTTACCAGATCGACCCGGCCACCTACGAAGCAACGTTCAAGAGCGCGCAAGCCACGCAGCTTTCCGCCAAGTCCCTGGCTGATCGCTACAAGCTGCTGGTTGCCGACAAGGCCGTCAGCCAGCAGGCCTATGACGAAGCCCGCGCTGCCGGTCTGCAGGCCGATGCCGCACTGGAGCAGGCGCGCATCGACCTGCGCTACACCAAGGTGATGGCGCCGATCAGCGGTCGCATCGGCCGCTCCGCGGTGACCGAAGGTGCACTGGTCAGCAACGGTCAAGCCAACGCCATGGCCACCATCCAGCAGCTCGACCCGATCTACGTCGACGTCACCCAATCGAGCAAGGAACTGCTGCGCCTGCGCCGTGACCTGGCCGAGGGCCGTCTGCAGAAGGCCAGCGACAGCGCCGCCAAGGTCGCGCTGAAACTGGAAGACGGCAGCCGCTACGCCCATGAAGGCACGCTGGAGTTCTCCGAGGTGGCAGTGGACGAAAGCACCGGCTCGGTGACCCTGCGCGCGGTGTTCCCCAACCCCGATCACCTGCTGCTGCCGGGCATGTTCGTGCATGCCGAGCTGCTCTCCGGGGTCAAGCAGAACGCCATTCTCGCCCCTCAGCAAGGTGTGACCCGCAACCAGCGCGGCGAACCCACGGCGATGGTGGTGGGTGCAGACAACAAGGTTGAACTGCGCGTGCTCAAGGCTGATCGCACCGCCGGCAGTGCCTGGCTGGTAGAGGAAGGCCTGAACGAAGGCGACCGCCTGATCACCGAGGGTCTGCAGTTCGTACAGCCTGGCGCCGAGGTCAAGGCCGTGCCGGCCAGCAACGTCAAGACCGAACAGCCTGCCCAAGACGCCGAACAAGCCAGCGGCCAGGACTAACGGAGAAGTACTGAATGTCCAGATTCTTTATCGACCGGCCGATCTTCGCCTGGGTGATCGCCCTGGTGATCATGCTGGCGGGTGGCCTGTCCATCCTCAAGCTGCCGATCAACCAGTACCCGAGCATCGCGCCGCCTGCCGTTGCCATTCAGGTTTCCTACCCGGGCGCCTCGGCGCAGACGGTGCAGGACACCGTGGTGCAGGTGATCGAGCAGCAGCTCAACGGTATCGACGGCCTGCGCTACGTCAGTTCGTCGAGCAACTCCGACGGCAGCATGGAGATCATCGTTACCTTCGAACAGGGGGTGAACCCGGATATTGCCCAGGTTCAGGTGCAGAACAAGCTGCAACTGGCCACCCCGCTGCTGCCACAGGAAGTCCAGCAACAGGGCATCCGTGTGACCAAGTCGGTGCGTAACTTCCTGATGGTCATCGGCGTGGTGTCGAAAGACGGCAGCATGACCCGTGAGGACCTGTCCGACTACATCGTCTCCAACCTGCAGGACCCGATCTCGCGGACCAAGGGCGTCGGCGACTTCCAGGTGTTCGGCGCGCAGTACGCCATGCGCATCTGGCTCGACCCGGCCAAGCTCAACAGCTTCCAGCTGACCCCGGTTGACGTGCGCAGCGCCATCCAGGCGCAGAACGTGCAGATCTCCTCCGGCCAGTTCGGCGGCCTGCCGGCGGCGCCGGGCAATCAGCTCAACGCCACCATCATTGGCAAGACGCGCCTGCAGACCCCGGAAGAGTTCCGCAAGATTCTGCTCAAGGTTCAGCCCGATGGCTCCCAGGTGCGTCTGGGTGATATCGCCAAGGTCGAGCTGGGCGGCGAGAACTACGCCATCAACGCGCAGTTCAACGGCCTGCCGGCCTCCGGTCTGGCGATTCGTCTGGCCACTGGGGCCAACGCCCTGGACACCGCCAAGGCGGTGCGTGAAACCATCGCCAATCTCGAGCCGTTCTTCCCGGCCGGCATGGAAGTGGTCTTCCCCTACGACACCACACCGGTAATCTCGGCCTCCATCGAAGGGGTGGTGCACACCCTGTTCGAGGCCATCGTGCTGGTGTTCCTGGTGATGTTCCTGTTCCTGCAGAACCTGCGCGCCACCATCATCCCGACCATGGCGGTGCCGGTGGTACTGCTCGGCACCTTCGGCATACTTGCCGCGTTCGGTTTCTCCATCAACACCCTGACCATGTTCGCCATGGTCCTGGCCATCGGCCTGCTGGTGGACGACGCCATCGTCGTGGTGGAGAACGTCGAGCGGGTGATGCGCGAGGATGGCCTGTCGCCCAAGGAGGCGACCAAGAAATCCATGGGCCAGATCCAGGGCGCGCTGGTGGGCATCGGCCTGGTGCTCTCGGCGGTGTTCCTGCCAATGGCCTTCTTCGGCGGTTCCACCGGGGTGATCTACCGGCAGTTCTCCATCACCATCGTCTCGGCCATGGCCTTGTCGGTGCTAGTGGCACTGGTCTTCACTCCGGCGCTGTGCGCTACCCTGCTCAAGCCTATCGACAGTGACCACCACGAGGCCAAACGCGGCTTCTTCGGCTGGTTCAACCGCACCTTCGAGCGCGGCAGCAATGCCTATCAGCGCGGCGTTGCGGGCATGATCAAGCGCAAGGCGCCGTACCTGATTCTGTATCTGGTCATCGTCATCATCATGGCCTGGATGTTCACCCGCATCCCCACCGCGTTCCTGCCTGAGGAAGATCAGGGCGTATTGTTCGCCCAGGTGCAGACGCCGTCCGGCTCCAGTGCCGAGCGTACCCAGGTGGTGGTCGACGAAATGCGCCAGTACCTGCTGGAAGACCAAGCGAGCACAGTCCAATCGGTGTTCACCGTCACCGGCTTCAACTTCGCCGGCCGCGGCCAGAGCTCCGGTATGGCCTTCATCATGCTCAAGCCGTGGGGCGAACGTCCGGGCGAGGAGAATGGCGTAGCCGCGTTGGCGCAACGTGCGCAGATGCACTTCTTCAGCTTCCGCGATGCGATGGTGTTCGCCTTCGCCCCGCCGGCGGTAATGGAGATGGGCAACGCCACCGGCTTCAACTTCTTCCTGCAGGACCAGGCGGGCGTCGGCCACCAGGTGATGAATGAGGCGCGTGACAAGTTCCTCAAACTGGCCAACGAGCACCCAGTGCTCGACAGCGTACGGGCCAACGGCCTGCGCGACGAAGCGCAGTATCAGTTGCTGATCGATGACGAGCGCGCCCGTGCCCTCGGTCTGTCGCTGGCGGACATCAACAGCACCCTGTCGATTGCCTGGGGCGCCAGTTACGTCAACGACTTCATCGACCGTGGTCGAGTGAAGAAGGTCTACCTGCAAGGCGTGTCCGACGCACGCATGAGCCCGGAAGACCTGAACAAGTGGTACGTGCGCAACGACCAGGGCCGCATGGTGCCGTTCAGTGCCTTCGCCAGCGGCGAGTGGACCTACGGTGCGCCGAAGCTGGCGCGCTACAACGGCGTGTCGGCGGTGGAAATCCTCGGTGCACCGGCGCCCGGCTACAGCACCGGTGATGCCATGGCCGCGGTCGAGGAAATCGCCTCGCAGTTGCCACAGGGCGTCGGCTACTCCTGGACCGGTCTGTCCTACGAGGAGCGCCTGGCAGGCTCGCAGACCACTGCACTGTTCGTGATCTCCGCCATCGTAGTGTTCCTGTGCCTGGCAGCACTCTACGAGAGCTGGTCGATCCCGTTCTCGGTGATGCTGGTGGTGCCGCTGGGGATCATCGGTGCCTTGCTGTTCACCGAACTGCGCGGGCTGTCCAACGACGTTTTCTTCAAGGTCGGCTTGCTCACCACCATCGGTCTGTCGGCGCGTAACGCGATCCTTATCGTCGAGTTCGCCAAAGCGCAGTACGAGCAGGGCATGACCTTCGCTGAAGCCGCCATCGAAGCTTGCCGCATGCGTCTGCGCCCGATCATCATGACCTCGCTGGCGTTCATCCTCGGCTGTCTGCCGCTGGCCATCGCCAGTGGTGCCGGCGCGGGCAGCAAGCACGCCATCGGCACCGGGGTGATCGGCGGCATGCTCAGCGCGATGATCCTGGCGATCTTCTGGATTCCGCTGTTCTACGTAGTGGTCTGCTCGATTTTCGAGAAGAAGCGCCCCGAGCCGGCCAGTGAAAAAGAGAAGGAGGTACTGCAATGAGGCAGTCCCTGTTGTCCCTGGCCGTAGCCGCCGCTCTGCTCAGCGGCTGCAGCCTGATTCCCGACTATGAACGCCCTGACGCTCCGGTGGCCGCAGACTGGCCGCAAGGCGAAGCCTATGGCAGCGCCGCCAGCGAAGGCAGCCGTGCAGCGGCTGACCTGCAATGGCGCGAGTTCTTCCGCGACCCGGCGCTGCAGCAACTGGTGCAGGTGGCACTGGAGAACAACCGCGACCTGCGTGTCGCTGCGCTGAACGTCGAAGCCTATCGCGCGCTGTACCGCATCCAGCGCGCCGACCTGCTGCCTTCGGTCTCCGCCGATGGTGCCGGCACTCGCCAGCGCCTGCCGGCCGACCTGAGCCAGACCGGTGAAGCCCGCACCAGCGGCCAGTACAGCGCTACCCTGGGCGTCAACGCCTGGGAGCTGGATTTCTTCGGCCGTATCCGCAGCCTCAGCGAGCAGGCCCTGCAGCAATACCTGGCCACAGAACAGGCCGCGCGCAGCACGCAGATCAGCCTGGTCGCCAGCGTCGCCAACGCCTACCTGCAATGGCAGGCGGATCAGGCGCTGCTGCAACTGACTCAGGACACCCTGAAGACCTTCGAGGAAAGCTACCAGCTGACTCAGCGCAGTTTCGACGTCGGTGTCGCCGATGCCCTGGCCCTGAGCCAGGCACGCAGCTCGGTGGACAGTGCCCGCGTCAGCCTGGCGCAGTACCAGCGCCTGGTCGCCCAGGATCGCAACGCCCTGACTCAACTGCTCGGCACCGGCCTGCCGGCCGACCTGCCGCAAGGTCTGGCATTGAACGCCGAACTGCTGGAGCAGGTACCAGCCGGTCTGCCCGCCGACCTGCTGCAGCGTCGCCCTGACCTGCTGCAGGCCGAGTACCAGCTCAAGGCCGCCAACGCCAATATCGGCGCAGCGCGAGCAGCGTTCTTCCCCAGCATCAGCCTGACCGCCAATGCCGGCACCGCCAGCAGCCAGCTGTCCGGTCTGTTCGACAGCGGCTCGGGGACCTGGCTGTTCCAGCCGCAGATCAGCCTGCCGATCTTCAACGCCGGCCGTCTGCGCGCCAACCTCGACTACGCCGAGCTGCAGAGCGACATCCAGGTCGCGCAGTACGAGAAAGCCATCCAGGTGGCCTTCCAGGAAGTCGCTGACCGCCTGGCTGCGCGCACCACCTACCGCCAGCAACTGGACGCCCAGCGCGCCCTGCTGGAAACCACCGAGACTTACTACGACCTGGCCGAACGGCGCTACCGCACCGGCGTGGACAGCTACCTGACCCTGCTCGACGCCCAGCGTCAGCTGTTCAGCGTGCGCCAGCAACTGATCGCCGACCGTCTGGCCCAGCTCAGCAGTGAAGTGGAGCTGTACAAGGCCTTGGGTGGTGGCTGGAGCAATACGGGGAACAACGCCCCACAAGGTTGACCGCGCGTAACCCGCTTCAAGGACGACCTTATCCAACGCGCCGCCCCCGCAGTCTTTGCGGGGGCGTTTTTTTAGTTTCTACGCACAGATTGGGGAAAGTGCGGGTTGACACCGGACTGGCAACTACGTGTTAGCTGTCGATGACTTGGCACTATCCGTTAGCGTGTCGTCTGATCTGATGGGTTTCGCCCCTTACGGGCGACTCACTTTCTTTGCTTGTGCAAAGAAAGTAAGCAAAGAAACACACCCCTACATACGGCCCCGGCTGCGCCGGGGTTCCCTCGTTCCATCACCGCTCCAGGGGCACGCTGCGAAGGGCCATCCCTGGCCCATCGCAGCTCTCGCGACATCCATGTCGCTCAACCCCTTACTCGGCGATTCCACTCGGCCTCCTGAAGGGGACTTGGGCGTCGTCTGTGAGATCGCACTTCAAGAGCAAATGCCAAACGCTACCGACTTTGATCTTCCGGAGATTTCGCAAGCTCGCGGTCCGGTCCCCTTCAGGAGGCCGAACAGAGGTGTTGCGTAGGGGAGCGAGCCGCATGGATGCGGCGAGAGGCTTAAAGGGCCAGGGATGGCCCTTTAAGCCGGCCCCCGGAGCAGCGCCGGAGCGAGGGAAGTTTCGCGTAGCGAAACCCGAATGTTGGGGTGCCCTTCTTTGGCACACCTTTCTTGGGCAAGCAAGAAAGGTGTGGCGCCCGTAAGGGGCGCAATCAAAACGCTCAGTGGACTCGGTAACGGATATTGCCAAGTCAGTAAGCGATACGCACACAAACTTGCCAGTCCGGTATCAAGCGTATCTCCCCACAAGAACCTCTTTTATTCGGCCCGGCGTGCGCATTGCCAATGCGATCAGAGCTCGGACTTGAGCGTCTCGAACGCTTCCTTGAGGTAACTGGCCACGGGTTTGGGCTGGCCCGACTGCTCCTGCCAGGTCTGGATCGCCAGGCGCATGGCTCCCAGTGACGCCATGGCCACCACACGCAGCATCATGCGCCGCTCGGGTTGACGCCAGACCTCGCAGAGCGTGGCAAACAGCTGTTTTTCCTGCTCGGCGTAATACGCCTGCTTGCGCGCCAGCAGCGACTCGCTGGAGCGCATCAAGCGGTCGATGGCTGCCATCTGCTCGGTGGTGTAGCGGGAAATATGACTCACCAATACATCGCGCACGGCGTCCAACGGCGCGATATCCGGCGACACCTGCAGCAGCTCGCTGTGGATGCCAGCCCAGCCGGCCTCCTGCCAGGACAGGATGACGTCATCCTTCGACTTGAAATAGGAAAAGAAGGTACGCCGCGAGATACCCGCCTCGGCAGCAATCGCATCGAGCGTGGTGCTTTCGTAACCATTTGTGAGAAACAACTGCAGCCCGACTTCGGCGATACGCTGCCGAGTGGCCCGGCGCTTGCGCTCTCGCAGGCCTTCGGCAGGTGTATTGCCCTCGGGAGGGAGAGATTCGGACATTCCAATAGCCTATTGCGATAACTGCACTCAGTGCACTAATGTTTGCACTCAGTGCAATTATTCATGCGTTCAGATTAGCGCTCCATTCTGAGGCAAGGCAACGATCATGGCCAACTGGACAGTTTCCGACATTCCTTCACTACAGGGTCGCACCGCCGTTATCACCGGCACCGGCGGGCTCGGCTTCGAAGACGCAAAAGCCCTGGCAGAGGCGGGAGCGCGAGTGATACTCGCCGGCCGCAATCCATCGCGCGGAGCGGCAGCCGCCGAACAGATACGCCAAGCCACTCCAGGCGCTGACGTCTGCTTCGAACAGCTGGACCTGGCCAGCCTCGACTCCATCGAGGCTTTCGCCAAACGCCTTGGCGAGTCCGACGGCCACATCGACCTGCTGATCAACAACGCTGGGGTGATGACGCCGCCACAGCGCCAGGAGACGGCCGATGGTTTCGAACTGCAGTTCGGCACCAACCACCTCGGCCATTTCGCCCTGACCTCACGACTACTGCCGCTGCTGCGCAAGGGCGATGAGCCGCGCGTCATCAGCCTCTCGAGCATTGCCGCCAGGCAAGGCGCGATTGACCTGAACGACCTGCAGTCCACCCGTAACTACAAGCCGATGGTCGCTTACAGCCAATCCAAGCTGGCCTGCCTGATGTTCGCCCTGGAGCTGCAGCGCCGTAGCAATGCAGCGGGTTGGGGCATCCGCAGCATCGCCGCGCACCCAGGGATTTCCCGCACCGAACTTCTACCCAATGGTGCTGGCAAGTGGAGCGCGGCCGGCAGTGCGCGCCGCCTGCTCTGGTTCATGTTCCAACCAGCGGCTCAGGGTGCGCTGCCGACGCTGTTCGCCGCGACCGCAGCGCACGCTCAGGGCGGCGCCTATTACGGCCCGAACAGAATGAGCGAAACCCGCGGTTATCCCACACTCGCCAGAACGCCTCTGCAAGCGACGGATCTGGGCATGGCCAGACGTTTATGGAACGAATCCGAGCGCCTGGTCGGCCTGAGCTATCCCGCCGCTCCCTTGCGGGCCAACAAGCCCTATCAGCTCTTTCCATAGCCGCCATTTCGATCATTCGCCCGCCGCAGCCAGGAATCCGTATCACGATGAACTCGACTCTGAACTACCCCGTCAGCAACGACGGCCCTGTCGCCTCCACAGCCACTGAACTCGCCGCCCAGTCTCAGCGTAAAGGCTGGAAAGTGGTAGCCACTGCCTTGCTGGCCATGCTGGCCGTTTCGAATACGGCCACGGCCAGCGCAACCGAAGAAGATGAGCCGGCCTACGAGATCACCGATTTCGACTGGGTCGATCAGTCCCGCTCGCGCGCCGTTCCAGTGCGCCTTTACTGGCCGGCAAACGTACAGCCAGGTGCCAGCGTACCGCTGGTGGTGTTCTCCCATGGCATCGGCGGCTCGCGCAAAGGCTATAGCTACCTTGGCAAGCACTGGTCGAGCCATGGCGTCGCCAGCCTGCACGTACAGCACGTCGGCAGTGATTCCACGCTGTGGCGAGGCAACCCGTTCGGCGTGGTGGAGCGCCTGCATGGTGCCGCTCAGGAAAGCGAGGCGATGGCCCGTGCCAGCGACGTGCACTTCGCTCTGGACCAGATGCTTTCAACTGCAACAGGGCAAATGGGTGCCGCGGTCGATCAACAGCGCATCGTCGTGGCTGGGCACTCCTACGGTGCCAATACCGCCTTGCTCTCAGTAGGCGCGCAGGTGGTCAGGGAAGGCCAGATCATCAATTACCGCGACCCTCGCTTCGCCGCCGCAGTGATCATTTCGGCCCCGCCGTTCTATGGCGAAAACAACCTGACAGCGGTGCTCGGCCAGGTCTCGGTACCGACCCTGCATGTGACCGCAACCGATGACGTGATCCAGATTCCAGGCTATCGCTCAGGAGCGGATGATCGCCTGGCGATCTACGACGCGGTAGCCAACCCGACCAAGCTGCTGGCGGTATTTCGCGATGGTTCTCACAGCATCTTCACTGATCGCTCGTTCACTGGCGGCCCCTCGCTCAATGCCAAGACCAAGGCAGCCACGGCCGACCTGAGCCTGGCTTTTCTCGACCTGGTATTCCGCGGCGATGGTGCTGCGCTGACGCAGTGGCAAACCGACTGGCAGCCTATCCTTGCCCAGGCGCGTGGCATCGGCAGCACTGCGCTGGCATCCCCGCAGCACGCCGTCACTAACTGATATTGAGCGAGCCATCGCGCGGGACGACCTTATCCAACGCGTCGCCCAGGTGTTTCAGGTGCCGAAACGGGGGCGATCAGCGCAACGCGGCCAGCAACTGCGCGCAATCCTGCGCATGCAGCTCGGTCAGCTCCGGCCAGGGGTTGTCCGGCAGGTTGACCAGAACGCCGCGCGCGCCTGCGGCCTGGGCGCACTCCAGGTCGAAGCGGTAGTCGCCGACCATCACCAGCTCTTGCGGCTTGACCGTCCAACGTTCGGCCAGATGCAGCAGCCCGCCCGGATGCGGTTTGGGCGGTGCCTCGTCGCGACCGAGGATATCGGCCGTGGCGAAGCAGTCATCCAGGCCGATGGCCTGCAATGTCAGTAACGCCAGCGAGTGAGCGTTACGGGTGAGTATGCCGAGCTGGCAGCCACGCTCGCTCAGCGCGCGCACCAGGTCGATGGCACCCGGTGCCGGGCGCGAAGCCACTGCCAGTTCGCGCTCGTGCTCCAGCAGCCAGGCATGCTTGGCCGCCGCCTCGTCTGCCGGCAGCGCCGCCAGGTGATGGAGAATGTCATCCTCCTGGGGAATGCCCAGCGCTCGCTTGATCGCCGGGAAATCATGCACTGCCAGGGTCAGGGTGCCGTCCATGTCGAACACCCAGTGACGTGCTTCGCGCAGTACCTTCACTTCCAATCCTCACGCACACGAGTCAGGCCTTCCTGGGCTGCCGAGGCCACCAGCTCGCCCTGGCGGTTGTAGATGCTGGCGCGGGAGAAACCACGGGCATTGCCAGCCCAGGGGCTGTCCATGGCGTACAGCAGCCAATCGTCCATGCGCAGGTTGCGGTGGAACCACAGCGAGTGGTCAAGGCTCGCCACCTGCATGAATTTCTGGAACACCGACACGCCGTGGGGCTGCATCGAGGTGGTCAGCAGATTGAAGTCACTGGCGTAAGCCAGCAGGTACTTGTGCAGTTGCGGGTCGTCCGGCAGCTCGCCGGCCGCGCGGAACCACACGTACTTGACCGGTTCGCAGGGCTGCGGGGCAAAGGGGTTGATCAGGGTGACCGGGCGGATCTCGATCGGCTTGTCGCTGGTCAACCGCTCACGCATGCGCTCGGGAATCATCGGCGCAACCATGCGCGCCAGCTCGGTTTCCGACTTCAGGTCCTCGGGGCCGGGGACGTCCGGCATCTGGTTCTGATGGTGAAAACCTTCCTCGTCGTACTGGAAGGACGCACTGCAGAAGAAGATTGGCTGGCCCTTCTGCACCGCCACCACGCGGCGGGTGCTGAAACTGCCGCCATCGCGGGTGCGCTCGACCTGATAGACCACCGGCAGGCTGGCATCGCCCGGGCGCAGGAAGTAGCCGTGCATGGAGTGCACATGGCGCGCCTCCTCGACCGTCTGGCTGGCGGCGGAAATGCATTGGCCGAGCACCTGGCCGCCGAACAGCTGGCGAAAACCGAGATCCTGGCTGCGGCCACGGAACAGGTTTTCCTCGATCTGCTCCAGGCTCAGCAGCGCGACCAGATCGTCGAGTACCTGGGTCATGGAGTCTCTCCTTGTGCAGGGGTTGGTAATCGCGGTTGGGAATAGGCCGGCAGGGACGTCAGGCGTTCATCCCAGACGGCGCGGCCAAGAGTGAAATGGTAAAGACTTTGCCAGCCGCTGTCGGCATCGCCGAGCAATTCCCGCAAAGCGTCGTCGAAATAACAACCGATGCCAGTGCCGGAAAGCCCCGCCGCCTCGGCCTCCAGGTACAGCAACTGACCGATCTGGCCACATTCCCAGTAGAGCCTGGGATAACGCCAATTGCCATTGGCAACGGCGCGCTCCACTCGCGCCAGCATGGCCAAGGCCACGCAGCCGTCGGCAGCGATGTCCTGGCCGCAACTGAGAAAGCCCGCCAGACCACGGGCATCGCCTTCGAGCAGACGATATAGCGGCAGGTCATCATCCACCCGCTGCCACAGATAACCCTCGCGCAGTGGCTGAACACCGCTGCCGCTGCGATCCAGCCAGTACAAACCGGGCTCCAAGCCCTGCACACGATGGACGAACAGCAGCAGGTCGATCTCGCTCGGCTCACCGGTCACGGCGAACGGCACTGGCGATTGCGCCGGCATCAGGCGGCGCAGCCAGGCCAGCAACAGTGCAGCCTGAATACCGCTGCGGCCATCCATACTCTGCGCGCTGCGTCGGCGATGCAGGATCGGCCTGAGCGGCAAACCAGGGTTGTCATTGTGAACGCCAGCAGCATCTACGCTCCACTCGGCGCGGCGCCGCGCTGGCGCACGGCATAGCCCATGCACACGCTGCAGTTCGGGCCAGTGGCGATAGTCACGTGACAAGCGATTGGGCGCACCGCTCCGATCAAGCTGCGTCAGTGCCGTCAGTAGAGTCTCGGGCAGCGCGAACTCCATCGCCTGCGCCGGACCGATCCACAGCAGACAGTCGCCGTGTTCGGCCTCATGAAAGCGCTCATCATCCAGCCCAAACAGACCGTCCAGACGTGCTTCAGCCACACCTTGCAGCATGCGCACCTGCCAGCCCTGTACACCGGCGGCGATGGCCAGCGCCGCCAGGGCGTGCCCCAGGTCGTGCTGGCAATAGCGGTAGGCGCGTTCGCCGTACTTCCAGGCTTCGCGCCAGGCGATGCTGCTCAGGCCGAGGAGAAAACCACCGGGTGGCAGGCAGTCGGCAAGCTGCCGGCCGAGCGGTGGCGGCAGCTCGCTACGCACCTCCAGAGCATGGACATCCGGCGCGTAATGGGCCAACACCCCGTCATCCTCGACAGCGCCAGGCGGCAGCAACAGGTAGGCCTCGGTCGGGTGCAGATTGCCGGACGACGGATTGACCCGCAGCGCCCAGCGACTGCCGCCAGCCTCCTTCCAGGCGGAAATGGCCAGGCTGTCGTACAGCAGTTGCGAGATGCTGGCGTGACTCAGTGGCGCGGGCGATGTCTGCGGCCCGGCGAAAGCCGTGTTGTACGCCGGCCCCTCTTCCAGCGGGCGGTGGCACAGCTCGATCAACCGGGCACCCTCGTAACGGCGAAACGGTGCCGGCTGAGTCGCCCAATCCAGCTGCCCCGGCCCCGGCGCGAAACGCTCGGGGGCGTGTTTGCTGAGCTGGTGATAGGCGAGCACGTCGGTCATCGCTGCGCCTCCCACTGCTCACGACGGATGCGGTAAAGCACATGCCGCTGCAAGGGATGCCCCTCCGGCAGGCGCGGGTGGAGGAAGTCGGCGCTTTCGTCACGCTGCATACCGATGCTGCGCATCACCGCCTGCGACGGCAGGTTGGCCGGTACGGTGAAGCTCAATACCTCATCCAACCCAAGCTGCTCGAAGGCCACGGCCAGTGAAGCGCGCGCTGCCTCGCTGGCATAGCCCTGACGCCAGTGCGCCCGTGCCAGACGCCAGCCGATTTCCACAGCTGGCACGAACGGCGCATCGAAGCCGACGTGAGCCAGGCCCGTGACACCGATCACCTCGCCCGTATCGCGCCGCTCCAGCGCCCAGAAGCCAAAGCCGTGCTGATCGAAATGCGCACGTATGCGCGCCAGCAGTTGTGCGCTCTGCTCGGCGTCCATAGGCGCGGGAAAATGACGCATCACCTCGGCGTCGGCATTGAGTGCGATCAGCGCCGGCAGGTCACTGTCGCGCCAGGCACGCAGCAAGAGGCGCTCGGTGCAGGTTTCGATCATGGGCATGGCGATTGTCTCGATTGGCTGCGACCATAATGCGTCGATTCGATGAGCGCCCATTGTATGCCGCTACCGTTGGTCTACCACGAGGATTACAGCCCGCCCTTCCCGGCCGGGCATCGTTTCCCCATGGAGAAATTCCGCCTGCTGCGCGATCACCTGGTCGATAGCGGCCTGACCACGGATGCTGAGCTGCAGCGTCCCGAGCTGTGCCCGGCAGAGATTCTCGCCCTGGTCCATTGCCCGGACTATATCGCCCGCTACATGGCTGGCGAGCTGTCCTACGAGGACCAGCGCCGCCTCGGCCTGCCCTGGAGCGATGCTCTGGCCCGACGCACCGTACGCGCCGTCGGTGGCTCGCTGCTGACCGCCGAACTGGCCCTGCGTCATGGCCTGGCCTGCCATCTGGCTGGCGGCACGCACCATGCGCACTACGATTTTCCGTCTGGTTTCTGCATCTTCAACGACTTGGCAGTGATCGCCCGTTACCTGCTCGAAGCCGGCCGCGTGCACCGGGTACTGATCTTCGATTGCGACGTGCACCAGGGCGACGGAACCGCACGGCTGCTGGAGAACGAGCCGGACGCGGTTACCGTGTCGCTGCATTGCGAACAGAACTTCCCGGCGCGCAAGGCGCAGAGCGACTGGGACATCCCCCTGCCTCGCGGCATGGGCGATGAGGATTACCTGAAGGTGGTGGACGACATCCTCAACTACCTGCTGCCAATCTACCAACCGGACCTGGTGCTCTACGACGCCGGCGTCGACGTGCACAAGGACGATGCCCTGGGCTACCTGCAACTCACCGACGCCGGCCTTGCCGCGCGTGACGAAGCCGTGCTGCAGCATTGTCTGGGCCGCGACATCCCGGTACTGGGTGTGATCGGCGGCGGCTACTCCAAGGACCACACCGCCCTCGCCCGCCGCCACGGCATCCTGCATCACAGCGCGGCGAAGGTGTGGGCGGCACGTGGGTTGGGCTAGACGCCCTCCCTACATGCCCCTGACGATCAGCCGGCCTGCACCTTGTCCAACGCCTGCTCCAGCGTGGCTACGGTGCGGTCGATGTTGCCCAGCTTGTCCAGGCCGAACAGGCCCAGGCGGAAGGTCTGGAAGTCCGCCGGTTCGTCGCATTGCAGCGGTACGCCAGCGGCGATCTGCAGGCCGATGGCGGCGAACTTGGCGCCGGTCTTGATCTGCGCATCGTCGGTGTAGCAGACCACCACCCCCGGCGCCTCGAAGCCCTTGGCCGCGACGCTCTTGAAGCCGCGCGCCGCCAGCAGAGCTCGCACCCGGTCACCGAGCTCCTGCTGTTGCTGGCGCACCTTGTCGAAACCAAGGGTCTTGGCCTCCAACATGGCGTCGCGGAAGCGCGCCAGGGCATCACTGGGCATGGTGGCGTGGTAGGCATGGCCGCCCTGCTCGTAGGCCTGCATGATCTGCAGCCACTTCTTCAGGTCGCAGGCGAAGCTGCTGCTCTGAGTGGCTTCGACGCGCGCCTGGGCCGCTTCGCTCAGCATCACCAGAGCACAGCACGGCGAGGCGCTCCAGCCTTTCTGCGGCGCACTGATCAGCACGTCGATGCCGCAGGCCTGCATGTCCACCCAGAGGGTGCCGGAGGCGATGCAGTCGAGCACGAGCAGGCCGCCGACGGCGTGCACCGCATCGCTCACCGCACGCAGGTAATCGTCCGGCAGGATCATGCCTGAGGAGGTTTCCACGTGTGGGGCGAACACCACCTGCGGTTTCTCGGCAGCGATGGTGGCCAGCACTTCGTCCAGCGGCGCCGGGGCGAAGGCGGCCTGCGGGCCTTCAGCGACCGGGCGTGCCTTGAGTACCTGCGCCGTGGCGGGAATGCGGCCCATATCGAAGATCTGCGTCCAGCGGTAGCTGAACCAGCCGTTGCGGATCACCAGGCACTTCTGGTCGGTCGCCAACTGCCGCGCCACCGCTTCCATGCCATAGGTGCCGCTACCTGGTACCACCACCACGGCATGGGCGTTGTAGACCTGTTTGAGAGTGGCGGAGATATCGCGCATCACACCCTGGAACGACTGCGACATATGGTTCAGCGAGCGGTCGGTGTAGACCACCGAATATTCGATCAGGCCATCGGGATCGATGTCGGGGCAGATTTGGGACATAACGGGCTCCAGCCAAAAAGGTTCGACCAGAACCTGCCCGAACCCCGGGCAAATGACAAGGCCGCACGGCACTCGGGTAGAATACGCAGCCTTTCTCGGACCGTCCTGCCACCATGACCACAGCCTCCAAGCCCAACGCCCATCACGTTGCCATTATCGGCGGCGGCCCTGCCGGGCTGATGGCTGCCGAAGTGCTGGCGCAAGGCGGCGTGCGCGTGGAGTTGTTCGATGCCATGCCCTCGGTGGGGCGCAAGTTCCTGCTGGCGGGCGTCGGCGGCATGAACATCACCCACTCCGAGCCCAAGGAGGCCTTTATCGGCCGCTACGGCGAGCGCCAGGCCGAGGTCGCGACGCTGCTGCACGAGTTCGATGCCGATGCCCTGCGTGCCTGGATTCATGACCTGGGCATCGACACCTTCGTCGGCACCTCCGGCCGCGTGTTCCCCAGTGACATGAAGGCCGCGCCACTGCTGCGCGCCTGGCTGCGCCGCCTGCGCGAGCTGGGCGTGGCGATCCACACCCGCAGCCGCTGGCTGGGCTGGAACGAGGACGGCAGCCTGCGTATCGCCGGCCCGGACGGCGAGCACGCCCTGGCCGCCGATGCCTGTCTACTGGCGCTGGGGGGTGGCAGTTGGGCGCGACTGGGCTCCGACGGCGCCTGGGTGCCGCTGTTGCAAGCGCGCGGTATCGAAGTGGCGGCGTTGAAACCGAGCAACTGCGGTTTCGAGGTCGCCGGCTGGAGCGACTACCTGCGCGAGAAATTCGCCGGCGCGCCACTGAAGAACGTCGCCCTCAGCCTGGCGGATCAGCCCGCGCGTATCGGCGAGTTCGTGCTAACGGCGGGCGGCATCGAAGGCAGCCTGGTGTACGCCTTTTCCGCCGACATCCGTCGCGCCATCGAGGCCGACGGCCAGGCCGTGATCAGCCTCGACCTGCTGCCACAGATGCCACTGGCCAAGCTGCAACAGGCGCTGGCCAAGCCGCGCGGCAAACACTCAATGGCCAAGCACCTGCATCGCCAGGCCGGGCTCGACGGCGTGAAGGCCGGGCTGCTGCGTGAACTGGCACCTGCTGCTGCCTTTGCCGAACCGACCGATCTGGCGCCCTGGATCAAGGCGCTGCCGATCACCCTGTTGCGCACCCGGCCGCTGGACGAGGCGATCAGCAGCGCCGGCGGCGTGCCCTTCGCTGCGCTTGATGACGGTCTGATGCTCAAGGCGCTACCCGGCGTATTCTGCGCCGGGGAAATGCTCGACTGGGAAGCGCCCACCGGCGGCTACCTGCTCACCGCCTGCTTCGCCAGTGGCCGGGTCGCGGCGCAGGGCGTACTCGACTGGTTGCATGCCGTGTAGTTGTTTGTAGGGTGGGCCGGGCGGCGCTCCGCTTCAGCCCACCAAGGTTGGTCGCTGTTGGTGGGCTGAAGCCCACCCTACGGACTGGCTAAAGCCGTAGTGCGGGTGCAACCCGTCATCTCCGGTTGGCGGGTTGCACCCGCCCTACGCCTGAAAAATCTGAAACCGCTGTGACGCCGCTTTGCATGCGGCTATGCTCAGTCTCAGCGCCTCTCGACACAGGTAATCTCCCGCCGTGATCCCTCTGCTGGTCTGCGACGACTCCAATATGGCGCGCAAGCAATTGATCCGCGCGCTGCCGGCTGAATGGCCGGTCACCCTCAGCCAGGCCACCAACGGCGAGGAAGCACTGGCATTGATCCGCCAGGGACAGGGTCAGGTCATGCTGCTCGACCTGACCATGCCGGTGCTCGACGGCTACCAGACCCTGGCCGCTTTGCGCGCCGAAGGGCTCAGCAGCCAGGTCATCGTGGTCTCCGGCGACGTGCAGGAAGAAGCCGTGCGCCGTGTGCGTGAACTTGGCGCCCTGGCCTTCATCAAGAAACCCGCCGACCCCGAGATTCTGCGCCAGACGCTGATCGAGTTGGGCCTGTTCAACCCGCAGGGCACGCCAGCGGCGCAGGCCCAGGCGGTGGCATTGTCGGACCTGAAAGTCAGCTTCCGCGATGCCCTGCGCGAAGTCAGCAACGTTGCCATGGGCCGCGCCGCCGCACTGCTGGCCAAGGTGCTGGGTGTATTCGTGCAGTTGCCGGTGCCGCAGGTGAACATCTTCGAAGTCAGCGAACTGCACATGACCCTGCTCGACGCTCAACGCGGCGAGCGCTTCAGCGCAATCTGCCAGGGTTTCATCGGCGAGGCCATCGCCGGCGAGGCCCTGCTGCTGTTCCACGATTCGGAAGTGGAGGACATGGCGCGCTTGCTCGGCTGGCAGCCGAAGAACGAAGCGCAAACCTCGGAGATGCTCCTGGATCTGGCCAGCATCCTGATCGGCGCCTGCCTCGCCGGTATCGCCGAGCAGCTCGACCTGCGTTTCTCCCAGGGCCACCCGCAACTGCTCGGCCAGCACGCCAGCCTCGACCAGATAATCCAGGTCAACCGTCAACGTTGGCGCAAGACCCTGGCCGTTGAGATCAGCTACAGCCTGGAGGGCCACGCCATCCATTTCGACCTGCTGCTGTTGTTCACCGAAGACTCGATCAAGCGCCTGACCGCCAAGATCGGCTACCTGATGGAGTGAGACGATGCCCGCGCAGATCGATATCAAGGAAGTCCACTGGCTGCTCGACATCGTGCAATGCATCGACGTTGGCGTGGTGGTGCTCGACCGCCAGTACCGCGTCGAGGTGTGGAACGCCTTTATGGAAAACCACTCCGGGCTTGGCCCGGATCAGGTACAGGGCCGCTCGCTGTTCGAGCTGTTCCCCGACATCGACCGCCCCTGGCTGGAGCGCAAGGTGGAAAGCGTGGTGCAACTGGGCACCCGCGCTTTCAGCCTATGGCAACAGCGCCCCTATCTGATGCGTTTCAAGAGCTACCAGCCGATCACCGGCCAGGCCGATTTCATGTACCAGAACGTCACACTGCTGCCGCTGGCGGGCCAGCCGGTGGAGCATGTATGCCTGGTGATCTATGACATGACCGCCGCCGCCGTGGCCGCACAGCCTTGATCCGCTAAGCCGTAGGGTGCGCCGTGCGCACCAGCAAACCTCTTCTGAGTTCGGTGCGCATGGCGCACCCTACTTTTTTCCGCCCTTGGGCTTGCTGCCGAAGCTCGGCACCTTGCGCACCGCCTTGGCTTTGGGCTTGGCGTCGTCTTCCTCAAACCAGCGGCCGAGGTGGATATTGCCCTTGCCCGCCGGTTTGGCGGCGCCGGGGATGAGCTTCTGCTTTGGCTTCTTCGGTTTTTTCAGGACCTGACCACCCACCGCCGTCTGCGGTACGCGGTGATCGGGGATGAAGTCCGGCTCGTCGACACGCTTGAGCAACTGCTGGGTCAGGTTCTCGATCGCCGCCAGTTGATCCACCTCGTCGGCGCAGACCAGGGAGATCGCCTCGCCCGTGCTACCGGCGCGGCCGGTTCGGCCGATGCGGTGCACGTAGTCCTCGGCATTGATCGGCAGATCGAGGTTGACCACCAACGGCAGGTCGTCGATATCCAGGCCACGCGCGGCCACATCGGTGGCCACCAGAATCTGCACCTCGCCCGCCTTGAAGCGCTCCAGTGCGCGCAGGCGGCTCGGCTGCGGCTTGTCGCCGTGAATCGAGTCGGCAGCCACGCCCATGGCCAGCAGCTCCTGCTCCAACTGGTCGACACCCTTGCGGGTCTTGGCGAACACCAGCACCTGGCCCCAGCGCTTGGCCTGCAACAGATGCAGGAACAGCTCGCTCTTGCGCTTCTTGTCCACCGGGATCAGCCACTGCTTGACGGTCTTGGCGGCGGCGTTGCGCGGGCTCACTTCCACCGATAGCGGGTCACGCAGCAACTCGCCAGCCATCTGCCGAATGGCATCGGAGAAAGTGGCGGAGAACAGCAAGGTCTGACGCTTTTTCGGCAGCGCGCTGAACAGCTCATCCAGCTCGCGGGCAAAACCCAGGTCGAGCATGCGGTCGGCTTCATCCAGCACCAGAGTCTGCAGCTGGGAGAACTTCACGGCGTTCTGTCGATACAGGTCGAGCAGCCGACCTGGCGTGGCCACTAGCACGTCGACACCCTTGCGCAGCTTCATCATCTGCGGGTTGATGCTGACCCCGCCGTACACCGCATAGCTGCTCAACGGCAGGTGCTGGCCGTAGGTCAGGAAGCTCTGCAGCACCTGCTCGGCCAGCTCGCGAGTCGGCGTCAGCACCAGCGCACGCACGCTATTGCTGGCGACCTGCGGGCCTTCCAGGGTCAGGCGCTGCAGCACCGGCAGGGCAAAACCGGCGGTCTTGCCAGTGCCGGTCTGTGCTGCCGCCATCAGGTCGCGACCCTTGAGCACAGCGGGAATGGCCTGGCTCTGCACCGGGGTCGGCGTCTGGTAGTCGAGGTCAGCAAGGGTGCGCAGCAGCGGCTCGATCAAACCGAGGGAAGCGAAGGTCATGGAGGGTAACCGCAGGAAGTAGAAGAACTGGCGCGTAGTTTACCCGTTCACACCCACCGTAGGAGCGGCTGGGCGGCATTCCGTTTCAGCCGCGAAATTGCCTGGCAAGCTGCCAAACCGTGGGAGGGGCTTTAGCCGCGATAGCGATGCTCATTGCTGAAGATTTGCCCACACAATTCCACAGCACTTCGCGGCTGAAGCGAAATGCCGCCAAGCCGCTCCTACAGACACGAGGCAAACTCAGCTGGCAGTGGCCAGCAACGCCCGCACCTTGGCGGCGGAGAGGTTCTGCAACTGGCAGAGAAAGGCATGATCGGCCTGGTGCCGGCCATGGCGCTCACGCAGCAGGCCGAACAGGTGCAACGTCAGGTTCGCGGCCATCTCGGCATCGGCCAGCGCGCGGTGGGCACGACCGGTGTCAGGCAAGCCGGCCCAGGCGTTGAGGTTGCCAAGTTTGTGGCTGGGCGCCTCCGGCAGCAGGCGCCGCGACAGTAGCAGCGAGCAGGCGAAAGGCTGCAAGCGACGACGACGCACTCGAGCCAATTCGGCATCCCAGAACTTCTGGTCGAAGGAGGCGTTGTGCGCCAGCAGCGGCCGCTCGCCGATGAAGTCGGCCACCTCGTTCATCACCTGATCGGACGGCGGTGCCTTACGCAGCATGGCGTTGCTGATGCCGGTGAGCTGCTCGATGAACGGCGGCACCCAGGCGCCACTGTTCATCAGGCTCTGGTAGCGGTCGACGATGCGCCCGTCCTCGATGATCGCCACGCCGATTTCGGTGGCGCGCGCCTGGCTCGGCGATACGCCAGTGGTTTCGAAGTCGATGACGGCGATGGATTCCACGTAGAACCTCAGTTATTGCGTAGTAACAGTTCGCCCTCGATGGGCACATAAAGGCTGGCAGCGCGGATCAGCGACTGCGCCGTCAGCCCCGGCGCGCCGAAGGCGATGGCCTCGACGCCACGGCTGCGCACGCGTTCGAGCAGCAAGTCGAAGTCGCCGTCGCCAGAGGCCAGCACGATCTCGTCGACGCGCTCGATGGCGTCGAGCACGTCGATGGTGATGCCCACGTCCCAGTCACCCTTGGCCGAGCCATCGGCACGCTGGATATAAGGCTTGAGCTTCACGGTGAAGCCCAGCTTGCGCAGGATCTGCTGAAACTGCTGCTGTTTGGCGTCACCCCGGTCGATGGCGTAAGCGTAGGCCTCGACGATCACCCCACGGCGGCTGACCTCGGCCCACAGAACGCTGTAGTCGAAATGGCAGCCATGCACCTGGCGCACCGTGTAGTAGAGGTTCTGCACATCGGCGAATACGGCGATCTTCTTCACCTGGAGTCCTCGGGGGCGACGAAGGCGCCAGTATGCCAGAGCTGGGCGGCAGGCGCGCCCAGGGCTGGCCCGGGCGCCGCGCAGCCCCTATCCTTGGCGCCATGACACCTCTCCAACAGCTGTGCCAGCGTAACCTCGACCTGCTCCAGAGCCTGGGAATCAGCCACCGCCTGGTCGAGCATGAGCCAGTGCTGGATTACCCCACCGCCCATGCCGTGCGCCAGCGTTTCGCCCTGCGCGGTGTGGAGAGCAAGAGCCTGTTCCTGCGCAGCGGTGCACAGCGCTACGCCATGCTGATTACCCTTGGAGGCGCCCGCGCCGACTGGGCCAGACTCAAGACGCTGCTCGGCAGTCGCCCGCGCATCGCCAGCGACGAGGAACTGATCGAGCAAACCGGCTGCGTTCCGATGTGCGCCTGCCCGTTCGGTCATGACGCCAGCATCACCCTGCTGATCGACCGCGCGGTGCTGACCTGCGACTTTCTGCTGTATTCGCCCGGCCCGCCCGAACTGACCCTGGAAGTGCCCGGCGGCGAACTGCCGCGTCTGCTCAAGGCGCAGCCCAACGCGCAGCTGGAGTACCCTTGAACCCATTCGACTGCCCCGGCGAACGGCCACAGCGCCCACGCCCCCACACTTGGTGACCTGCCGATGAAGCCTCTGTCCGTCCTGCGCGACGCCTGGTTTTTCTCCAGCCACAATCTTGCGGCCATTGCCCGCCTGACCCTGCCACTGTTGCTGCTCGAAGCCATCGCCCAGACGCTGCTCGCCGCCCAGCTCGGCGAAGGCGCCAACCCGGCCTATGGCATCTTGCTCGGCATTCTCTTCTACCCGCTGTATGCCGCGCCGCTGATTCTCTTCCTGCATGCACGCAGCATCGGTCAGACGCCCGGCAATGCGCAGCTGTTCGCGGCTGGCCTGCAGTTGTGGCCGACCTTCGCCCTGATGGCGGGGCTGAGCACCCTGGCAATCATGCTCGGGCTGTCGCTGTTCATCGTGCCGGGCATCTGGATCATGATGCGCCTGGCCTTCTCCGAACTGATCCTGGCGCTGCGCCAGGAGCCACCGCTACGCGCACTGCAGGCCAGCTTCACGATGACCGAGGGGCGCTTCTGGCCGGTATTCGCCTGCCTGGCCAACGTGCTGGTACCGCTGTGGCTGCTCGACTGGTGGACGCAGCCAAGCCAGAGCGACACCCTGCTGTGGGTGCTGCATCAGGCCGGCAACGGCTTCCTGCAACTGTTCGCCATCGTCGTGCTGTTCCGCCTGTTCATGCTGCTCGAACCGCAGCCAGCGGCGCACAGCGAGAACAGTGACTAGGCTTGCAGCCTTGGCCAGCGTAAGGAGATCGCCATGAGCGAAACGAACCCGAGCATCCTGTCCCACGTATCCATCGGCACCAATGACTTCGAGGCTGCCAGCGCCTTCTACGCCAAGGTGCTGGCCACCCTGGGTTGCCGGGAGATCATGCGCCACCCCGGTGCGGTGGCCTTCGGCCGCGAGTACCCGGAGTTCTGGGTGCAGACACCAATCAACGGCCAACCCGCAACACTAGGCAATGGCAGCCACTTCGGCTTCGTCGCTCCAGACAAGGCCTCGGTGCATGCGTTTCACGAGGCGGCGTTGGCAGCCGGAGGCAAGGACGAAGGCCAGCCAGGGCCGCGCCCGGATTATGGCGAGCCCTACTACGGGTGTTTCGTCAGGGATCTCGACGGCCACAAGATCGAGGCTGCCTACTGGGACGTGGCGCTGATGCTCGCCGGCGAGGCGCAGCACGACCACGGCTGAGGCACCAAGCGCCTACTGGTTCGCCACCACTGGCTGGTAGCGCAGCGCGGCGTTGGCGAGCCATCCTTCATGCAGCAGAGTATCGAGCGCAGCAGCCAGCTCTGGCATGCGCGCCAGGCGTTTGCGCGAGAAACCGATATAGAGTTCGCTGCGCGCGTCGGGTTGGTAGGCAGCCTTGGCGATGCGTCCGGCCAGCTTGGGATCGAGCAGGGAATAGTCGACCTGGCAGTCGGTGCCGACCAGGGCATCGATGCGACCACGCGTGAGCATTTCCAGCAGCTGCTGCTCATTGCTGACGCCGACCTTGTCCAGCGCCTCGTCGCTGTCGAACGGTTGGAAATACACCGACTCCAGCACATAGCCGATCCGCAGCCCGCGTAGCGATGCATAGTCGTTCAATTGCGCAGCCAGCGCCGGGCTCGCGTAGAAGCGCGGCGAGCAGGCGTAGTAAGGCGCATCCAGATAGCGAATGTAACGCTCGCGCTCAGGCGTCTTGGCCAGGCCGGTCATCATGTCCGCGGTGCCCTGCTCCAACGCCGCCAGCCCACGCGCCCAAGGGGCGCGCTGCACGTCGAAACGCATGCCGGTGCGGCGTGACAGCTCGTTGAGCAGATCGATGTCCAGCCCCTGCAGCTGGCCATCTTCCCTGAGCATGCGAAACGGCGGCCACAGATCGGTCATGACGCGCAGCGGCGGCGCCTCATCGGCCCGGCACAGCGGCGCCAGCAGCAGCAGGATCAATAGCCAGGCACGCATCAGATGCGCCCCTGGTTGCGCGGCTTCAGGCCGGACAGGCGTGGCAGCAGCACACGCTCGAACAGCCTGGGGAAGAAACGCGCCAGCACCCGCGCGCGCCAATCGACGTTCGACAGCACCAACAGGCGACGACGCTTGAGTGCGCCCTGGTAGATGGCGTCCGCCACATCCTGCGGCGAGGCGACCTTGCCCATCGCCAGCGGTGCCTGGGCCGCCACCGAGCCGTCGCCGACCAGGGCATTCTTGCGCAGGTCGGTGGCGGTGAAGCCCGGGCACACCAGCATCACGTTCACCCCCGAGCCCTTGAGTTCGTAGCGCAGGGTTTCGAACAAGCCGTGCAGTGCGTGCTTGCTGGCGTTGTAGGCGCTGCGATAGAGCAACGGCGCGATACCGGACAAGGAACTGAGCACGATGATCTGCCCACGCCGGGCGATCAGGCTGGGCAATGCCGCCTGCGTGCAATGCAGGGCACCGAAATAGTTGACCGCCATGACCCGCTGGAAGACCTCCAGGCTGGTCTCGGCGAACGTGCTGCGGTGGGTGATGCCGGCGTTGTTGACCAACACGTCGATCCCACCGAAACGCTCGATTGCCAGCGCCACGGCGCGCTGCACGGCCCCAGCATCGGCGACGTCACAGAGCAGACCGAGCGCTTCGGCGTTGTGATGATCGGCCAGGTGCTGCACCAGGCTGTCCAGCGCCGCCTGATTGAGGTCGAGAATCACCAGGCGCGCGCCCGCCTGTGCCAGGCGCATGGCCAACGCCCGGCCAATGCCAGCGCAGCCACCGGTGATCAGCACCACCTTGCGGTCGAATACCTTGTTGGCAAATACCTTGCGATACATGCACGGTTCCCCAAAGCCCAGTGTTGGCGACGCTGCCAGTAAGCATCCAGCATGACGGCCGACGGCGCGGCCTGTCGAACCTTTCGGCATGGTACTGCAGCCCCTGGCCGCTGTCCCTGACGGGCGAAACGGAGCGGGAACCGCTTAGCACTGCGCCTGCCTGGGCCGATCCGACGCACTCGGGTATCCTCGCCTCCTTCCAGCATAGTCGCCCGTTTCATCATGTCTCTGCATCGTCCGCTTCGCCTGCTCCTGCTCATCGCGCTGCCCTCGCTCGCAGTGCTGCTCGCGTTGGTCTACGCCCTGACCTGGCGCCCGCACCCCCATGAAGAGGCAGCCGTGTCGTGTAGCGGCCAGGTCGCACAACTGCAACCTGGCCAAGCACTCAAGGTGATGACCTGGAACGTGCAATACCTGGCCGGCAAACGCTACGTGTTCTGGTACGACCTGCCCGGCGGCGATGGCCCGGACGAACGCCCGAGCAGCGAAGACCTGGCCCTGACGCTGGATGAAGTGGTGCGCATCCTGCGCGACGAAAAGCCGGACGTGGTGCTGCTGCAGGAGCTACATGACAACGCCAGGGCCAGCGACTACCAGGATCAGTTGGCTCTGCTGCAGGCGCGCCTGGGCGATCTCTACCCCTGCAGTACTCAGGCGTTCTACTGGAAGGCCGGCTTCGTCCCGCACCCGCACATCCTCGGCAGCGTCGGCATGAAACTCGGCACCCTCAGCCGCTTCCAGATCGCCCGCGCCGAACGCCTGCAACTGCCCATGCTGGAAAGCGACCTGCTGAGCCGCCAATTTCAACTCAAGCGCGCGCTGCTGGTCAGCTACCTACCGATTCGCGGTGGCGACGAACTGGTGGCGATCAACACCCATTTCGATGCCTTTGCACAGGGCGCGGACACCATGCAGCGCCAGGTAGAGATGACCGATGGCCTGCTTCAGCAGTTGCAGAGAGCCGGCAAGACCTGGGTGCTGGGTGGCGATCTCAACCTGCTGCCGCCCGGCCAGTTCCAGCATCTGCCAGAGAACCAGCGCAGTTGGTACGCCGCCGACAGCGAACTGCAGGACCTGGCCCGCCGCTACCCGATGATTCCCAGCCTGCAACAGGCCAGTGGCGGGGATCAGGCCAGGTGGTACACCCACTACCCCAACGACCCCGCGGCCAGCGGCCCGGATCGTACCCTCGACTACCTGTTCTATAGCCCCCGCCTGACGCCGCTCGCCAGCCGGGTTCGTCAGCGCGATACCCTGACCGTTTCCGATCATTTGCCGGTGATCGGTCGTTTTTTCCTGCCGAGTCAGGAATAAACCGCGCAGAACTGGACAAGCCCACCGGGACTTGTCCATGCTCGTTGAGCACCACTCGATAACAACGAAAAGACGGCGAAGAGCCGCGATACTCGGATGCCAAGACCCTTCTGCCTGTTCTTCATCGCCCTGCTATGGCTGCATGCCGCCCATGCGGCTGAGGCCAGACAACGTGTGCACGTCGGTTACTACGAGTTTCCGCCCTATTCCTATACCGACGCGCAAGGCCAGCCCAGCGGTTCGGGCCTGGAGCTGGCCGCACGCCTGCTCGACGAGGCGGGATACCAGGCGGACTTTCGCTCCTACCCCGGCGCCCGCCTCTACGGCGGTCTGCTCGACGGCAGTATCCATATCTGGGCCGGCGCCTCAGGCAAACCGGAGCTGGCCGGGCACACCCTCGAAGGCCGGCACCTGCTGGGCGAGATCACTCTCAACCTGTACTTTCGCCACGGCACACCCGCCCCACGCATCCCGGAAGACCTGCAGGATCGCGGGGTGATTCTGATCACCGGCTACAGCTACTGGCAGGACGTCAATCAGTGGCTGGAAGATCCGGCGCGCAACATCACCCGTCACCGCACGTCCAACCACACTTCAGCTCTGGAAATGCTCCAGCGCCGACGCGGCGACTACCTGCTGGATTACCAGGCCCCCGTCGAACAGGCCAAACGCACACTGGGCATGGGCGACCTGCCCTTCGTCGAGGTGCAACGCCTGCCGCTACGGCTGATCTACTCCCGCCATGCGCCTGATGCCGAGCGCCTGCGCGAGGACCTGGATCGGGTGTATCAGCAATTGCAGGATGCCGGCGAAGATCTGTGGCTGTATTGACGCGTCAATCGCCACGCAATTGGGCCAGCGCCCGCTCCAGACTGGCGTGCGACAGCTCGCCCAGATGACTGCCGACCTGCCGCCCTTCGGCATCGTAGAAAAGTGTGGTGGGTAACGCTCGCGAGCCCACCAACTGGCCCAGTTGCACTTGCTCGTCGAGTAGCAGGTTGTCCAGACTCAGTTGCTGCGCCAGGAGGAAATCTTTCACCAACGCAGCGCTCTCCCCCTGATTGACGAACAGGATGGTAATCCCGGCTTCGCGCTGCTGCGCCTGCATCAGCACCGGCATCTCACGCCGGCATGGTGGGCACCAGGTGGCCCAGAGATTGACCACCAACGGTTGGCCCGCGTAGTCGCGCAGATTCACAGGATTACCCTGCATATCTCGCACCTGCAGATCGGGCAACCGCGTGCCCTGCTCCAGCGCCTGCAGCACCAGGCTGCCGCACAGCCATAGTGCCAGGCCGACGCTCATCGCCACCCCCAACGGCCGCCGCAGTTGTGCGTGACGCCAGAGATACCAGGCGCCCAGCATCAGCCCGGCGAGCACACCCGGCCAGGCGATGAAGCCGCCATCACGAATATCCACCACCCGCCACAGCTCATCGCGGTAGAACTCGGCGTACATCAGCACGAAGGCCAGCCGCGCCACCAGCAGCCCTAGCATCAGCATGCGAAACAGCTGACTTTCCGGGTTGCAGCCGTGGCGACGACCGATCAACCAGCCAACTAGTGTGGCCAGCAGCAGACTGCCCAACAGCAGCACATGGGATACACCAAGGGCCAAAGGCCCGATGTTCAGGGTCAGCATCGGCTTCTCATTTTCTCGGTTTGGCCCGCGCAGTGGGTTCGGCAATCAAGGGATCGTCCGGCCAGTAGTGCTTCGGATACCGACCTTTCAAATCCTTCTTCACCTCGAGATAGGTATTGGCCCAGAAGCTGGCGAGGTCCTGGGTCACCTGCACTGGACGGCGTGCTGGCGAAAGCAAATGCAGCTTGAGGCCCAAGCGACCACCGGCGATGCGCGGCGTGGCAGCCAAGCCGAACAGCTCCTGCAGGCGCACGGCGAGCACCGGCGGATTTTCCGTGTAGTCGATGGCGATGCGCGAGCCTGACGGCACGCTCAGCGCACGCGGTGCCAACTCGTCGAGGCGTTGCGGCAACGGCCAGGGCAACAGCGTCTGCAGGATCGAAGGCAGATCGAGGTTGGTAAAATGGCTGAGGCGATTGACCTTGCCCAGATATGGCGTCAACCACTGATCGAGGCTGGCCAGCAGCGCGGCATCCGACAAGTCCGGCCATTCGCTCTGCCCCTGTTGCTGCATGTCCAGTTCACGCAACAGCGCCACGCGCGCCTGCCATTGGCGCAACTCGGGCGTCCAGGGCAACAGCTCCAGTCCCTTGCGCCGCACCAGCCCGACCAGGGCGCGGCAACGTGCCTGCTCGTCCAGCCTGGCCAATGCCTGACGCTCAAGCACCAGTTCGCCAACCTTACGCTGGCGCTCGGCGCGCAGTACGCCCTCGCGCTCATCCCAGTCGAGCACTTCCAGCGTCGCGACCTGCTCGGCCAGTTCGCTGGCAAACAGCGCCGGGTCGAGATCGGCAGCCAGGTAGATGCGTTCTTCGCGCTGGCCCTGGCGACTGCCCAAGTCAGCGACCACCAGCCACTCGTGCTTCATCAGGGCATCGGCTTCAGCGAACTGCGCGGCGCGACCGTTGGCCAGGCGGTAGTCGGCGCCACCGGCACGGCGCTGCTGGGCGATGCGATCCGGGTAGGCGAAAGCCAGCAGGCAGCCGAGCCAGCGTGGATGCTCGGGGTCGCTCACCGCCTGAGTCACCGGACGATTCTTGATCAGCCCGTGAAACTGTTTCGCCAGTTGCCGCGCACGCTGCACACCACCTTGGGCACTGCGCGCGGTGCGGCTTTCACCAGATAACAGGGTTAAGCGGCTGTGCAGATCAGCGCCACCGCCGCGCAGGATATCGCGCTCGGACAACAACGCCGCCAGGTCGCAAGCCAGTGCACCGAGGCCCAGAGCCCGACCGCGCAGCAGCAGATGGGCAATGCGCGGATGGCTGGGCAGCTCGGCCATGGCCTGGCCATGGGCGTTCAGCGCGCCGCGCTCATCCAGCGCACCGAGGCGGCCGAGCAGATCCAGCGCCTGGGCGTAGGCGGCGGGCGGTGGCACGTCGAGCCAGCTCAGTTCCTGCGGCGTCACGCCCCAACGCAGCAATTGCAGGGCCAGACCGGACAGATCGGCCTGAAGGATTTCCGCACTGGAATAGGCGCTGAGCTGCTCGTGCTGCGCCTGTGACCACAATCGATAGCAAGCGCCCGGCTGCAGGCGGCCAGCACGACCGGCACGCTGGGTGGCCGAAGCGCGGGAAATGCGCTGGGTATCAAGGCGCGTCATGCCGCTGGCCGGATCGAAGCGCGGCACCCGCGCCAGGCCGGCGTCGACCACCACGCGCACGCCATCGATGGTCAGGCTGGTCTCGGCGATGTTTGTCGCCAACACCACCTTGCGCTTGCCTGCCGGGGCTGGCTCGATAGCGGCGCGCTGGGCGGACAGCTCCAGCTCGCCATGCAGCGGGCAGAGCAGGATATCGTCGCGACCATCCAGCGCCTCGCCCAGTTGCTCGGCCACGCGGCGAATCTCGGCCTGGCCCGGCAGGAACACCAGCAGGCTGCCCGGCTCGTCGGCCAATGCCTGCTGCACCGTCTGCAGCACACGCGGCTCGATCCACTCGCCCGGCTGAAACGGCGCGCCCCAGCGGATATCCACCGGGAACATGCGGCCCTCACTGCGCAGCACCGGCGCATCGCCCAGCAACGCCGACAGGCGCTCGCCTTCGAGGGTGGCGGACATCAGCAGCACCTTGAGCGGCGCCCCGCCACTGTCCGCCGCGCGGAACATGGCGCGGCCGTTGAGCGTCAGCGCCAAGGCCAGGTCGGCATCGAGGCTTCTTTCATGAAACTCATCGAAGATCACCAGACCGACACCATCCAGTGCCGGATCATCCTGCAGGCGGCGAGCAAGAATGCCTTCGGTGACCACCTCGATGCGGGTGTTCGGCCCCACTTTGCTGTCCAGGCGGATGCGGTAGCCGACCGTCTCGCCAACCCGCTCGCCCAACTCGCTGGCCAGGCGCTCAGCCGCAGCGCGCGCCGCCAACCGGCGTGGCTCGAGCATGAGGATGGTTTGCCCGGCCAGCCAGGGCGCGTCGAGCAGCGCCAGCGGCACGCGGGTGGTCTTGCCGGCGCCGGGCGGCGCCTCCAGCACCACTTCGTGGCGGGCACTCAGCGCATCGCGCAAATCAGGCAGCAGCGAATCGATCGGCAGGGTGTTCATCATTTCTCCACAGCAGGCCGGCGATTATAAAGCAGCCGCGATGCGGCGAACCGTCAGCGCCGCCGCCGGTCTTATCGACAACCGCTTCAACCCGCGGCTTTGCAATGGCGAACTGCTATAGTTGCGCCACTTTTTCCAGGAGGTGCTCATGCGCACGAAATCCCGCGTCATCGCTGGCGTTGTCGCCGCTACCCTGCTCACTCAACTGACCGCCTGTGGATCGATCTTCTACCCGGATCGTCGTGGCCAGATCGAAGGCAAGATCGACCCAGCGATTGCCGTAGCAAACGCCGTCGGTCTGCTGTTCTATGTAATTCCCGGCCTGATCGCCTTCGCCGTGGACTTCGCCACCGGCGCCATCTACCTGCCCGAAGGCCAGACCGTTCAAGTCGACCCGCAACAGCTGCAGAAGCTGATCGGCGAAGACGGCAAGGTCGACCAGTACGCGCTAAAGACCCTGATCGAAACCAGCACCGGCCACCAGCTGCCACTCGATGATCCGCGCCTGATCCAGCACAGCGGCAGCGCCGAGCAACTGGCTGCCTACGGCCTGCGCCCGGCTGCCTGAGCCCATGCACAACCCGCAGCATGCCAGGCTGATGCGCCTGGCCACCCGCGCAGCGCTGACCGTAGCGCTGACGCTGGTGCTGGCCAAGGCGATTGCCTGGTGGCTGAGCGGTTCGGTCAGCCTGCTGGCCGGCCTCACCGATTCGCTGCTCGATAGCGCCGCCTCGCTGATCAACCTGATCGCCGTGCACTTCGCCCTGCGCCCGGCCGACGAGGATCACCGCTACGGCCACGGCAAGGCCGAAGCCCTGGCCGGGCTGGGTCAGGCACTGTTCATCGGCGTCAGCGCTGTGCTCATCGGCCTGCAGGGCATCGAACGCCTGCAATCTCCACAACCGCTGGAGGCCGAAGGCGTTGGCATCGCCGTCATGCTGCTGTCGCTGGGATTGACCGTCGCCCTGCTGACCTTTCAACGCAAGGTGGTGCGCGAGACCGGTTCTACCGCGATTCACGCCGACTCGCTGCACTACCGCTCCGACATCCTGCTCAACAGCAGCATTCTCCTCGCCCTGTTGTTGACCCGCTTCGGCTGGCTGCAGATGGATGCGATCTTCGCCATCGGTATCGCCTTCTACATCTTCTGGAGCGCCATCAGCATCGTACGCGGCGCGGTGGCCGTGCTGATGGACGAGGAGTTGCCCAGCGAAACCTCTCAGCACATGTACGCGCTGGCCAATGCCGTACCTGGCGTACTGGGCTCGCATGACCTGCGCACACGCATTTCCGGCACGCGCTGGTTCGTCCAGTTGCACCTGGAGTTGCCGGGCGAGATGAGCCTGTCCGACGCGCATGCGCACTGCGAGGCCGTGGAAAAGGCGATCCACGCGCATTACCCACGCGCCGAAGTGCTGGTGCACGCCGATCCGCAGGAAGTGGTCCAGCACTGACCGCATGCTCCTGCCCCGCCTTTCGGCACGCCTTAGACAACGGAAATTTCAGGCAATAAAAAAGGGGCCTTGCGGCCCCCTCGGGAAATCTGTCCGGTGCTGGCGATGTTGTCGCCGCTTTCCTCGCCCGCCTGGTTGGGCAGTGCGGACCCGGGTGCCGGTGCGGTCCGGTAGGACCGTCGGCGCCGGCTCACCTGGTTGGGCGAGGCCGGTAGGACTTGTCGTCCGGGCCGTGAAACTGAGAGAAAGCTTACGCCCGCCGCGCCGAAATAAGATTGCTAATATTGCTTACAAATTTACCAATTGCGCAATTTACAACTAAAGGAGCACTATCTGGCGCAATCAAATAATGAGCCAGATGAAAAATGGACAAACTCGACCGTTACGACCTGAATATTCTCGCCGAATTGCAGCGCAACGCTGCCCTGTCCAACCAGGAACTCGCCGAACGTATCGGCCTCTCACCATCGCCCTGCTCGCGCCGGGTCAAGCAGCTGGAAGACGACGGCTACATCACCGGCCAGGTCGCCCTGCTCGACCGCAAGAAGCTCGGCCTGAGCCTGACCGCCTACGTGCTGATCGGCATGGACCGGCACACACCGGAGCGCTTCGAACACTTTCAGGATGAAATCCGCAAATGCCCGGAAGTACTGGAATGCTGTCTGGTCACGGGTATGGACGCTGACTACCAGCTCAAGGTGGTGGTGCCGGACATGGATCATTATCAGAAGCTGCTGCTCGGCACCCTGACCCGTATCGACGGAGTATCCAGCGTGCGTTCGAGCTTCGTGCTGCAGCAGATCCTGTCCAGCACGCAGTTGCCGTTGCAGCACCTGCGCGACTGAAAGTCGCAGGGTGAAGCGGATCATGCCGCGCCCTGGCTCAGGCGCGTATAATTTTCGCCCTGCGTTTTCCGTCCGAATCACGAGGCACCATGGAAACCGAACAATTTGAAGCCCTGATGATGTACGTCCTGGTGGGCGGCCTGATGCTGTTCATGTTCTTCATCATCTGGGACCTAGCGAAGAAATCCAAGGCCGGCCGCCTCGGCACCGCCATCCTGTTCCTCGGCCTGGGCCTATGCCTGTTCGCCTTCCTCGCCAAGCCGATCATTACCTACATCATCGAGGCCGCGCGCGGCATTCACGGCTGACCCAGCCTGCCAGCGCGACACCTCAGATCGATACCAGGCCGCCTACGCGGCCTGCCGCCCAATCAAGGAGTGACACATGAGCGCCGCCAATCTGGTGATGCAGAGCTATGGACGCTGCTGCGCCAGCCCGGATTTCTTCGATAGTTTCTACCGCCACTTCCTCGCCAGCTCACCGCTGATTCGCGAGAAGTTCGTCGACACCGACATGAGCGCGCAGAAACAGCTGCTGCGCCAGGGCATTCTCAACCTGGTGATGCACGCCCGCGGCATGCCCGACACCAAGCTGCGCGCCCTCGGCGAATCGCATTCGCGCCAGCATCTGGACATTCGCCCGGAACTCTACGACCTGTGGCTCGACGCACTGCTGGCGACCATCAGCGAACACGACAAGGAGTGCGACGCAGACGTGCGCCAGGCCTGGCGTGAAGTGCTGAACAAAGGTATCGCCGTGATCAAGGCGGGTTATTGATTCAGGTCAGGGTCGCCAGGGTCGCAGCTGCGACAAATCGACCGCAGCCCTGAGCACGGGTGCGCGCAGCCCAGGCGGCCCCACGACACACTAGGTTCTGAAACAGTCGTCATTCCCGCGAAGGCGGGAACCTAGAAACTGGGCCCCCGTCTGCGCGGGAGTGACGGTAAATGGATTTTCAGTGCTTCATCAGGCAATCCGCGCGCCTCTACGGCAACTGCGCGGGCACCTCACGCCACTGCCCAGGCTGCAACCCGTCCAACCGCCACGGCCCGATGGCCACACGCACCAGGCGCAGAGTCGGCAAGCCGACTGCGGCGGTCATGCGTCTTACCTGGCGATTGCGCCCCTCGCGAATCACCAACTCCAGCCAGGCCGTCGGCACGCTTTTTCGAAAGCGCACCGGCGGGTTGCGTTCCCATAGCTCGGGCTCGTCCAGGCGCCGCGCCTCGGCCGGCAGGGTCGGGCCGTCATTGAGCGTCACGCCATCGCGGAGCTGCTGCAACTGTTCATCGCTCGGCTCGCCCTCCACCTGCACCCAGTAGGTCTTCGGAAGCTTGTGCTTGGGGTCGGCGATACGCGCCTGCAGGCGACCGTCGTTGGTCAGCAACAGCAGGCCCTCGCTGTCGCGATCCAAGCGACCGGCCGGATACACGCCGGGCACATCGACGAAATCCTTGAGCGTGGCGCGGCCTTGGTCGTCATTGAACTGAGTGAGCACATCGAACGGCTTGTTCAGGATCAACAGGCGCGGCTGTGCAGGTGGCGCCTTGGCCACACGGCGTGGGGCGGCAGAACGGCGATTGGCGGGAGGACGAGGGCGCGACATGCAACGGGCTTCGATGAAACTGGGCTGCGCAGTGTAACTCACGATAAGCGGCGCTGATGGTGCTTCCACGGTCTGTCAGAGCAGCTAAGCTGCTGATTCACCCCTGCGATCAGGAGCCACCGATGAGCAACAACGCCGAACTTGCCACCTTCACCGGCTGGGCCGCCACCACGCCCAAGGCGCCATTGGAACGCCTGAGCTACGACCCCGGTCCACTCGGCGCCGAAGAGGTGGAAGTGGCGGTGGAATATTGCGGCATCTGCCACTCCGACCAGTCGATGATCGATAACGAATGGGGCAATGCGCGCTACCCCTTCATTCCCGGCCATGAAGTGGTCGGCACCATCGTCCGCCTCGGCGAGCAGGCACGCGGTCTCAAGCTGGGTCAAAGAGTCGGTATCGGCTGGTACAAGGGCAGTTGCATGCATTGCGGCTCGTGCATGGAAGGCTCACACCAGCTGTGCCGCTCGGTGAAGCCAACCATCGTCGGCAGCCACGGCGGTTTCGCCGACCGCCTGCGCTCGCACTGGGCCTGGGCCGTGCCGCTGCCCGACGGTCTCGACCCGGCACTGGTCGGCCCGCTGTTCTGCGCCGGTTCCACCGTGTTCAGCCCGCTGCTGGAGTTCGATATCAAACCGACAGATCGCGTCGGCGTGGTCGGCATCGGCGGCCTCGGCCACCTGGCGCTGCGCTTTCTCAACGCCTGGGGCTGTGAGGTGACGGCCTTTACCTCGTCATTGAACAAGCAGGATGAAGCCAAACGCCTGGGTGCACACAAGGTAGTGGCTTCTACCGATAGCGCGGCGATGAAGGCGATTGCCGGCACCCTGGATTTCCTTCTGGTCACCGCCAGCGCAGACCTCGACTGGGCCGCCCTGCTTGGCACCCTGCGCGGTAAGGGCCGCCTGCACTTTGTCGGCATCGTGCCCAGCGCCATCCCGGTGCACGTGTTCAACCTGATCCCGCAGCAAAAGAGCCTGTCCGGCTCACCAGTGGGCTCGCCGAAAACCATGGCGACCATGCTCGAATTCTGCGCGCGGCATCAAATTCTGCCGCAGGTCGAGCAATTCCCCATGAGTCAGGTGAACGCGGCCATCGACCATCTGCGCAGCGGCAAGGCGCGCTACCGCGTGGTACTAGACGCAAGCAAATGACAGCACGGGCGCAGAGCTGGCATGCTCTGCGCCCTGTTTGATCCAAGATGCCTGCCGTTATGCCGCTGATTCTCGCCCCACCCACCGATGCCGAACTGCCTACCCTGGTGGAAATCTGGGAGGCGGCCGTGCGCGCCACTCACCACTTCCTGCCGGAAGCTGATCTGCAGGTGATCAAACCCTTGCTGCGCGAGCAGTATTTCCCGGCCGTGCAATTGACCTGCGCGCGCGATGAGTCGGGGCGAATACTGGGTTTTCTCGGCACCAGCGAAGGCATGGTGGAAATGCTCTTCGTCGACCCCGCCAGCCACGGCCAGGGCGTCGGCAAGCAACTGATGCACCACGCCATCGACGCGCTGGGCGCCACCCGGGTCGACGTCAACGAGCAAAACCCCCAGGCCGTCGGTTTCTACCAGCACCTGGGGTTCGTCGTGACCGATCGCTCGCGCCTGGACGGTGGGGGTCGACCTTTCCCGATCCTGCATATGAAGCTCAACTGACAGGCCAGGCCGCCACGATTCCTTCCAGCGCCTGCTTGAGCTCGACCCGGCTGGCTGCCGCGGCGAGGCTGATGCGCACGGCATTTCCCGGATTGGCCTCGACCGCGAACACCTCGGCCGGCACCACTTCGACGCCATGCTGCCGGCACGCCTCGGCCAGACCAGCCGGCGTTGCAGCATCCAGCCACAGATGTGGTGCGACCGCCCTGCCCTGCGGCATACGCGGCCCGAGCACGCGCGCGGCCAGGCGCCAACGCTGCTGCAATTCATCGATCTGCCAGGCCAGACGCTGTTCGGCGATGCCGCTTTCGATCCATTCACAGCCCAGCGCCAGGCTCAGCGGTGTCACCGCCCAGCGCGTGGCCTGGGCTTCGGGGTCGATACGTTCGAGCAGCTCGGGGGCACCGGCGATAAAGCCCAGGCGCAAGCCGGGCGCGACGCTCTTGGACAGGCTGCTGATCAGCAGGCAGCGCTCAGGCAGCCGCACCGCCAGCGGTGCCTCGCTGCCGAGCACGCCATAGACATCGTCCTCGATGATCCACAAGCCACGGCGTCGCGCCACCTCGGCGATGGCCACGCGGCGCTCGGCGTCCAGGCTGGCGCCAGTGGGGTTCTGCAAACAGGGCGTGAACACCGCCACGCGCGCCCCGGTGGCACGAGCCAGGCGATCGAGGTCATCAGGCAGGATGCCGTGCTCGTCCATCGCCACGCCGTGCAGCGGCAGGCGCAATTGACGCGCGGCGGCCTTGATCCCCGGCGCGGTGTAGCGTTCCACCAGGATCGGCTCACCCGCTTCGCACAGCGCCAGCAGCGCAGCCGACACGCCCTGCTGGGCGCCGGCACAGAGCAGCAAACCACCCGGTGCCAACTCCAGGCCGCGTCGACGCAGCCAGGTCACGCCGGCTAGGTGCGCACGCTCGACCAAGGCTGCAGATGGGTAAGCCTGCAACGCGTCCAGCTCGCCACGTGCAGCCAGTGCGGCGAGGCTGGTGGAAAGATCGTGGTTGTCCGGGTCATGCACCGGCACGTTGGTCGACAGGTCGATCAAATCGCCCTGCGCGGTCGGTTGTTTGAGGCGGAACAGGCTCGCTTCGCGGCTGCCGGCCAACACGTAGGTGCCACGCCCGACCTCGCCAGAGACCAGGTGCCGACGCGCTGCCTCACGGTAGGCGAGCATCACCGTGCTCGGGTTGATGCCCAGCGTCCAGGCCAGGCGCCGCTGCGGCGGCAAACGCTCGCCGGGCTTGAGTTCGCCACGACCAATGGCCGCAGCGATGGCCTCGACCAATGCCAGGTACGTCGGTAGGGAGCTGTCTTGAAGATCAGGAAGCCACATTGCTTGCCATGCAATATAAAGATTTACCCACACAATGCGCCGCACTAGCATCCGGGTCAACACCACTCGGAGTGCCTGTCATGTTCGACCTCGCCCAACTTCGCCAGAGCGCTGAACTGGTTCACCGCCATATGGCGGCCACGCCGCAACTGGCCTGGCCGCTGCTGGCGCAGCGCACGGGCTGCGAGGTCTGGGTCAAGCACGAGAACCATGCCCCGACCGCGGCCTTCAAGGTGCGCGGCGGGCTGGTCTATATCGACGCCCTACTGCGTCGCGAACCGCAGGTGCGCGGGTTGGTCACCGCCACCCGTGGCAACCACGGCCAGAGCCTGGCACTGGCGGCGCGCGCCGCAGGCCTGGCGATTCGCATCCTGGTGCCGCATGGCAACGCCCGCGAGAAAAACGCGGCGATGCGCGCCCTCGGCGCCGAGGTGATCGAGCATGGCCGCGACTTCGACGAAGCCCGTGCCGAAGCCGCGCGCATCGCCGAACGCGATGGCCTGCACTGGGTGCCGTCACTGCATGAGGATCTGGTGCGCGGTGTGGCCACCTACGCCCTGGAGCTGCTGGAGGCGGTGCCGAATCTGCGCCGGGTGTACGTGCCCATCGGCATGGGCTCGGGCATCTGCGGGATGATCCGCACCCGCGACCTGCTTGGTCTCGAGACCGAGATCGTCGGCGTGGTCGCCAGCGGCGCCGACGCCTATGCGCAGAGTTTCGAGCAGGGCCGCCTGGTGCAGACCGAACGCGCCGACACCCTGGCCGACGGCATGGCCTGCCGCCAGCCGCAGCAATTGGCGCTGGACATGATTCGCGCCGGCGCCGCACGCATCGTGCGGGTTGACGACGAGGAGATTCGCGCCGCCATCCGCACCTATCACGAGGACACCCACAACCTCGCCGAGGGCGCCGGCGCCGCGGCGTTGGCTGCGCTGATGCAGGAGCGTGAGCTCAATGCCGGCCAGCGCGTGGCCGTGGTGCTCAGCGGCGCCAACATCGACCGCGCAGCACTGGCCGAGCTGTTGCGTGACGAGGCCCCGGTCGCTGCCTGACTCAGGCCAGCGGCAGAGGCTCGGCAGGCAAACGTCCGGGCGTCTGCCGTAACCAGCGAGAAACGCCCCACTCCCCAGCGATCAGTGCCAGCAAAAGAGCAAGCTGAATCAGCAAGGCGATATAGAGCGGCTTGAACACATGGCTGATCTGCCGCTTGAGCAGACCGAGCAGGAACTCGGCCTGGAACAGTTGTTCGATACGCGCATCCAGTACCTGATTGAGTACCTTCTCGTTAAGGCCGCTGTAGCGGGCGGTTTTCTCGACCGCCATCTCGCCAATCGCCTTGCCCAGCAGGCTGGCTCGCAGCCGGTCGAGCAGGTCGAAGGCGATGCGCTCGGTGGTCGATGCCTCGGCGCGCTCGGCAGCTTCTTGCAGCCGCTCGCTGCGAACGTAGTCCAACGCCAACTGATTGAGCAGCGTCTGCACGCTGACATCGCGCACCGCCAATAACCCTTGCGCCTCCTGTGCCTCGAAATAGGCCTGGAAGTCACTCCAGATGTCGTCGGCCAGTTCCTGCACCAAGGGCGCGTAGCTATCGAGATGGCGATTGATCTGCTGCTGGCTGCCGTACAACAGCCCACCCTGGAAACCAAGGAAACCTCCGGCCAACGGCAACAGCAAAAAGTAGAGTTTGAGCAGCCAGTGGTGCCAGCGGTTGTTACGTGCCAGCCAGCCCAATCGCAGCAGCTTGAGCGCCAGCAACAGACCGGCAACCGCACCAAGCATCAGGGCCAGGCCGGTGTAGAGGAAAAGACTGAAAAAGCTGAAGGGTTCCCACAGCGCCGTGAGCAGCAGACGTGCCTGTTCCATACGTATCGACTCGTTCATCCATGACGGAGGCGAGTCTAAACCAGAACGCCGCAGAGTGACGCCAGGGCGTGGCCGGACTGTGCGTCAGGCCACGCCCTGCTTATCAGCGGAACGGCGGCTCGTCGAAACTGCGCAACTTGCGCGAGTGCAGCGAATTGAGCTGGCTACGCATCAGCTCCAGCGCCGCGATACCGATGTGCAGATGCTGAGTCACCGCGCGCTCGTAGAAGGCGCCGGCCGCGCCGGGCAGCTTGATCTCGCTGTGCAACGGCTTGTCCGACACGCACAGCAGCGTGCCGTAGGGCACCCGCAGACGATAGCCCTGAGCGGCGATGGTGCCGCTTTCCATATCCACCGCCACGGCGCGCGACAGGTTGATCAGCGGCCGCTCCTGGGCCCAGCGCAGCTCCCAGTTGCGGTCGTCGTAGGTCAGCACGGTGCCGGTGCGCAGGCGCTTTTTCAGCTCGTCGCCCTCTTCACCAGTCACCAGCTTGGCCGCCTCCTGCAGCGCCTGTTGCACTTCAGCCAGCGCCGGCAGCGGGATATGCGGCGGCAGCACGCGGTCGAGAATGCCGTCGCGGCGCATATAGGCGTGGGCCAGCACGTAGTCGCCGATGGTCTGCGATTGGCGCAGGCCGCCGCAGTGACCGATCATCAACCAGCAATGCGGGCGCAGCACGGCGAGGTGGTCGGTGATGTTCTTGGCGTTGGATGGGCCGACACCGATGTTGACCAGGGTGATGCCGTGGCCATCCTCGGCCTGCAGGTGGTAGGCCGGCATCTGGTAGCGGTGCCAGACCACGTTTTCGATGATCGCCTGCATCTCGCCTTCGGCCATGCCACGCTCGATCACCACGTTGCCCGGCAGCACCATACGGGTGAAGCGCGAGTCGCCCACCAGCATGTCCAGGCCGTGGCGGATGAACTGATCGACGTAACGGTGATAGTTGGTCAGCAGGATCCACGGTTGCACATGGCGCCAGTCACTGCCGGTGTAGTGCTGGATGCGCTTGAGCGAGAAGTCGGTGCGCGCCGCATCGAACAGCGCCAGGGGCAGCGGGTCGATGTTCTCCCAGTCGTACAGGCCGTCGGCAGTGCCGTCGGTGGCGGCGGACAGATCGGTACTGGGAAATACCCGCGCCAGCTCGGCGGCGGTCACGCCACTGCCGGCCAGTTCATCACCGCCCTCGACCACGTACGGATAGGGAATGTTCTGCTGGCTGCGGCCGACTTCCACACGCAGGGTGAAGTCGTTCATCAACGGGCGCAGCTGTTCCAGCAGGTATTTGCGAAAGGCCGCCGGCTGGGTCACGGTGATGGCGTAGGTGCCTGGCACCTGCACCTTGGCGTAGGCACGCACGGTGGTCGGCACCTCGCCCTGGCACAGGTAGGTCAGGCGCAATTCGGGGTAGCGGAACAGGCAGTGCTCGCTGGCATCGGGGCGGATGCGCTCCTTGAGGTAACGCTTGAGCGCCTGGCTCAACGCACCAGTGGCTTCCTGGTGCAGGGCGGCGAGGCGGTCGACTGCTTCTTCGGGGGTATGGGCAATGATGAAATCATCTGAGCAGGCTTTCACTGTGCATCTTCCTGACTGAACGTACGCGCCTATCTTGCCTGCATACGGTGACGAAAACATAGCGCGACAGACCTCACATCGCGCTGCCAACGACTAGGCTTGGAACAATTGCCCAGAGGTCATCTTCATGCGTCGTGCAATCGTTGTGCTGTTGGTCGTGGCCTCATGCTCAAGTACTCAAGCCGGTGAACTCGATGGCCACTACCGGGCCACGCTCGACGGCCAGTCGAGCGAGCTGATCCTGCGTCAGAACGACACCGTGGTGGAAGGCGAGTACGTGGAAAACCAGCATCTGCGTCTGATCGTCAAAGGCCGTTACGACGGCAAGCTGCTACGTGCCGAGATCAGCGACCCACAGACCGGCCTGCTGCTGGCCAACATGAACGCCACCTATGCCAACGCCATGCTCAACACCAGCATTGCGGCGCGCAATCCCCGCAGCGGCGAGGTGCTGGAACGCCAGGCATTGTTCCAGCGCGAAGCTGCAGCAGCGGCGACGCCTTCCGCCGCAGGCACTCAGGATTCGGCACTGGTCGGCACCTGGGTGCATGAGAAGATCATCAACAGCGGCGGTGCCAACTTCGCTTCGTTCAACACCCTGATGACCCTTCAACTGAATGCCGACGGTAGCGTCACCCAGTGGAGTCGCTCGGTCGGCGGCGGCAGCGACTGGAGCTACGACAGCCCCGGCGAGATGCAGTACAGCGGCCAATGGCGCAGCCAAGGCGGCATGCTGATGGTGCGCCTGGCAGGCGCCGCCGATTATCAACCCGCCGCCTACTACCGCTTCAGCGACCAGTACCTGGTCACCGAGAGCAATACCGGCAAGATGATCTGGCAGCGCCGCCGCTAAGCGACTGGGTCAGGCCGTCTGGTGCAAACGCACGTTGAACAGCGGACCCTGGCTGAAGCGCGACAGCGCCTTGGCACCAGCCAGCACACCCAGGTCGATCAGCGGTTCGACCAAGATCACGCTCATATAGGCCAGACCGAAACTGCCCACGGCCGCCAGGTTCTCGCTGGAGAAGCCGTGACCGTAGAAGGCCCAGAACGCAACCCAGGCGACGATGCCGCCCTGATAGGCAGTCGACAGCGCCAGCGCCTGCTTGTAGGAAAGATCGACGTAGGCGGTGCCGGGCGCAACGATGCGCTTGGCCAGCAAGCTGATGCCCCACAGCGGGATCAGCAGCGTGGTGACATTCATGCCGTACTGCGGCAGGTCGAACTGAGCGAACAGCAGGCCCTGTAACAGCAGGCCCGCGGCCAGACCGATGGCCGTGGCACCGGCACCGAACAGCAACAACAGGGTCGAACCGAGGATCAGATGCACCTCGGAAACACCCACCGGGTGATGCGGGAATACTTCGAAGAAGCAGAACACCAGGGCGGTGGTCAGCAGGCTGCGCAGCGCCAGGGCGGCGGCACCGCCGTTGCTGCGGACGCTGTCCAGGGCGAGTTTGGCGGTCAGGCCGAAAGCGGTGACGGCCGTTGCGTAGCTGAGCAGGATCTTGGCGCCTTCGACGACACCGGGTTCGATATGCATGCGAGTTCCTTTGCCGCGCCCACCGCGCGACGATTCGGATAGAGGGTGGGCGGAACGCCCGTTGTCGATGGCAGGTCTCCTGGCTCACGGCTTGGCACTCCGCCCGCCTTCCCGACCGAAGTCAGTGGCATGAGGGCATCGTTCGCCGCTTACAGTTGCGGGGGCAGCCAGGGCATTGGCGAGATTCGCCGCACCCTGTTCCCTTTTCATCCGCGTCACGTACGTGCACGCAGAACCATCAGCGGCAAGATTACTCGCCTGCCCGGCTAAAAAACAGCGTGCCGGGCAATCACATTCGGGCCTTGCTCAGGCCGGCAGCGTCACCACGGCCATGGTCACCGAAGCCTTGCTGTACAGGCGTTTCTCGCCGTTTTCCTCGCCGAACACCTCGGCCTCGACCACAGTCGCCTGGCGCCCGGCCTTGAGCACCTCGGCGCGGCAGAACAGGCGTTCACTGCGCGCCGGGCGTAGCAGGTTGACCTTGAACTCCAGGGTCAGCACCGTCTGCCCCTCGGCCACCAGCGTCGCGGCGGCAGCACCGGCCGCATGATCGGCCAGAGTGGTCTGTACACCAGCGTGGATGAAACCGTTCTGCTGCAGGTGGCGCGGCTGGATATCCAGCTCCGCCTCGACCCAACCTGGGCCGCAGTCGGTAGCTCGAATGCCCAGGTCGTTGATGAAGTTGGCATCGGCGAAGCCTCGCTCGACCAACTCGCGATAACGCGGATGTGCTTGCATGCGGGCCTCCGGTCAGGCCAGGTGCGGCGTGCTACGCGCCAGCAGCGCCTCGACGTCGACACCGCGTGGCAGGGTGCCATAGACGCGGCCACGGCCATCCAGGCGGCTGGTGATAAAGGCATCGGAGACGGTGGCGTTGCCCGCCTCCAGCAGCAGCTTGGCCTGCAGCGCCACAGCCATGTCTTCGGTGAGCTGGCGCGCGCGGTACTGGATATCGGCGGTATCGGCAAAATCGGCTTTCAGACGCTGGATATGTGCCTTCAGGCGAGCATCGCCATGGCCATCGCCCAGCTCGGCGAACAGCGCATCGAGCACGCCGGGCTCCTTGGACAATGCGCGCAGCACGTCCAGGCATTGCACGTTGCCGGAGCCTTCCCAGATCGAGTTGACCGGCGCTTCGCGGTACAGGCGCGGCAGGATGGTTTCCTCGACGTAACCGGCGCCGCCCATGCACTCGCTGGCCTCGTAGATCATTTCCGGCGCGCGCTTGCAGATCCAGTACTTGCCCACGGCTGTGACCAGACGAGCGAATTTGTCTTCCTGCGCGTCATGCTGGTGGTCGAGCGCGCGCCCCATGCGCATGCACAGCGCCAGCGCGGCTTCGCTCTCCAGCGCCAGGTCAGCCAGCACGTTCTGCATCAACGGCTGGTCGGCGAGCAGCTTGCCGCCCACCTGACGATGCGCGCAGTGGTGCGCGGCCTGGGTCAGCGCCTGGCGCATCAGGCTGCTGGAGCCGACCATGCAATCGAAGCGGGTCATGGCCACCATCTCGATGATGGTCGGCACACCGCGGCCTTCCTCGCCGAGCATCCAGGCGAAGGCGCCGCGGTACTCCACCTCACTGGAAGCGTTGGCCCAATTGCCCAGTTTGTTCTTCAGGCGCTGGATGTAGAACGCGTTGCGCGTGCCGTCCGGGCGGTGACGCGGCAGCAGGAAGCACGACAGGCCCTTGTCGGTGTAGGCCAGGGTAAGGAAGGCGTCGCACATCGGCGCCGAGCAGAACCATTTGTGCCCGACCAGCTCGTAGCCTTGCCCCGGCCCGCCAAGGCCGATGGGATAGGCGCGGGTGGTGTTGGCGCGCACGTCGGTGCCGCCCTGTTTCTCGGTCATGGCCATGCCGATGGTGACGCCGGTCTTCTGCTCCATCGGCAGGTTGCGCGGGTCGTACTCGGTGGCGAGGATCTTCGGCAGCCACTGCTCGGCCACGTTGGGTTGCAGGCGGATGGCGGGCACCGCGGCAAAGGTCATGGTCAGCGGGCAGCCACTGGCGGCCTCGGCCTGGCTGTGCATATAGGTCAGACCGGCGCGTGCGACGTGCGCGCCGGCGCGCGGGTCGGTCCAGGGCAGCGACGGCAGGCCGTGCTCGACCGCCGTACGCATCAGCTCGTGGTAGGCCGGATGGAACTCCACCAGATCGATACGATTACCGTAGCGGTCATGACTCTTGAACACTGGCTTGTTCTCGTTGGCGAGAAAGCCGGCCTGCATCAGGGCACCGCCGGCCAGCGCACCATAGGCGCTCAGGCGCTCGTCTGCCCAGGCGCCGTCATAACGACGAGTCCACTCCTGCAATGGCAGATCGAGGCGATAGAGGTTGGCGCCATCCAGGCTCGGCACCTGGTTGAACACCTCGTGGGTTTCGGCATGCAGGCTGGGTCTCATCGCGTGGGCTCCTCGGCGCCGACGGCGCGCAGGCAAAAGGTGGCAAGGCTGGCGCTGACCTGCGCCAGTTCCAGGGTGGGTTGACCGGCCTCGCGCGCGGCGCGAGCAGGTGGCGACAGAGGGCCGACCAGCGCTTCGGCAATCGCGCCGACCAGGCAGGCCGCCGTCAGACCGATCTGCTCGACGCGAAATTCACCGGCCCCGGCGCCCTCCTCCAACAGATCGATGAACAGTTCGGCATAGGCTTCGCGGTAGAGCAGGCGCTGCTCATCGACCTCCGGGTCGACCGGCTCGGCGATCAGCGCAAAAGCCAGGCGGCGGCTGTGCCAGGCTCGGGCGGCGAACTGCTCAAGACCGATGCGCAGGCGCTCACTGGCGCTACCCGGCCCACGCAGGGCGGCGGCCAGGGCATCCACTTCACGCTGACTGGCAGCGGCGAAGACCTCGGCGGCCAGTTCGCCCTTGCTACGAAAGTGGCGGTACAGACTGCCCGTGGCGATACCGACATACTCAGCCAGCGCCTGCATGGTCAGGGCGGCGAAACCACCCTCTGCCACTCGCAGCAAGGCGCAGTCGAGAATGCGCTGGCGCTGCGCCTGATCGCGGTCGAGTCGAGCTTCGGTGATGCGATAAGCCATGGTCTGAATCCTGATTCACTTGCATGCAGTGAATCAGGATTCAGACCATGGCTAAAGGGACGATCCGGCCAAATCTGCGGCCTATCCCAAGAATGAGGCTGCGGGGTGTCAGAGCGGAGCGGCGCCACCGGAAACCGTGGCTGGACGGCAGAGCACCCAGTCGTGCAGCAGCACGCGCAGCTCCTCGAACTTCACCGGCTTGGCCAGGTAATCGCTCATCCCGGCGGCCAGGCAGCGTTCGCGGTCACCGCTGTGGCTATGGGCGGTGATCGCCAGCACCGGCAGTTCGGCGCACCCCGGCAGGGCACGCAGTGCGCGGCAAGTGGCGAAGCCATCCATCACCGGCATCTGGCAATCCAACAGCACGGCATCGACGCTTTCACTGCGCAGCAGCTCCAGCGCTTCGGCACCGTTGTCGGCGGTGCGCACGCGGTAGCCCAGCTTGAGCAGCATGCCGCGAGTCACCAACTGGTTGATCGCATTGTCCTCGACGATCAGCACCGTGCACTGCTGCGCCTGGCGCTGCACCGTGCCGCTCTGCGCACGCGGCGGACGCACGATCGGCGCCGCCTGCTGCTGCGGCAACGTCAGCGGTACGTTGAGACGAAAACGGCTGCCGAATCCGGGCTGCGACTCATGGCTGAGGCTGCCGCCGAGCAGGTCGACCAGTTGCCGGCAGATCGCCAGGCCAATGCCCAGGCCGCCATATTTGCGGGTCATGGACCCGTCGAGCTGATGGAAGCGCTGATACAGATCGCCCTCATGAGCGAAGCCAATACCGCTGTCGCAGACCAGCACGCTCAGCGGCAGGTTGCCACCCACACTATCAGCACGGCCGACCTGCAGCGTCACACCGCCCTCGCTGGTGAACTTGATGGCATTGTCCAGCAGGTAGCCCAGTGCCTGAGCCAGCTTGGCGGCGTCTCCCTCCAGGGTATCGGGCAGGTTGTCGTCCAGTTCCAGGGCGAAGGTCAGCCCCTTGTCCTCAGCGCGCGGCGCGTACTGGGCACGCAGGCCATCGAACAATCCACGCAGGCTGAACGCCTCACGCCGTGGATAAAGCTTGCCGGCCTGCAGTTCGGTGAGGGCGAGGATATCGTTGACCATGCGCATCATGTCGCGCGCGGAGGTCGCGGCGGTCTTCTGGTACTGCTCCAGCTCGATGTCCATCTTCACCGTCTGCATCAGTTCCAGCGAACCAATCACGCCATTCATCGGCGTGCGCAGTTCGTGGGTGACGGTGGCGAGGAACTCGTCCTTGAAGCGGTTGCTGTCGGCCAACTCCTGGTTCAATGCTTCGAGCTTGCGTCCGGCTTCCTGGAGGATGCGCGTGCGCTCTTCCTTCATCGCGTTGATGCGATCAGCCAGGGCCAGCGACAGCAGGCCCACTTCCAGGGCCGAGCCGATCTGGCTGGCGTACATGGTGAGAAAGACATTGGGCAGGTGCCCCAGCACCATCAACGTATTGACGATGCCGCCGACGAGGAACGCCGTCCAGGCGAAGATGAAATAGCGCGCCACGCGCATGCCGCGCAGCCAGGCGAGGATGCCGGCGGCGAAGATCACCACGGTGAACAGCAGGGCCAGGTAGGTGGCCAGGCGCAGCGCGGTCGCGTAACTGATGCACAACGCCAGGACCATCACCACGGCGCCGCAGGCCATCAGCAGCAACAACAGACGGTCGACCCAGGGACTGTGTTCCGAGGTATGCAGGAAGCTGCGCGCGAACTGGCAGCCGAACAGGGCGGCCGAGCCGATCATGAAGGGCGTGGCGGCGTTGGCCCACCAGGGGCTGTTGGGCCAGAAGTACTCGATGCCGGCACCGTTCACCGATATCTGGTAAAGGCCGAACGAGGCGATGTAGAGGATGTAATAGAGGTAACTGGGGTCGCGGACGCTGAGGAAGATGAACAGGTTGTAGACCAGCATCACCAGCAGTACGCCGTAGATGATGCCGAGCACATAGATGCGCCCCGGCTGCTCCTCCAGATAGGCATTGGGTGCCCACAGGGTCAGCGGCGCCTGGATCGAGCCCTGGCTTTCCAGGCGCAGATAAATGCGCTTTTCCTGGTTTGGCTCGAGGTTCAACTCGAAGAGGTAGTTGTTCTGGCGGATCTGCCGACTATCGAAGGGCAAGGCGTCGCCAGTGCGTTGAGCCAACGCGAAGCCGCCCGCTTCATCCGGCAGATAAAGTTCCAGGTGATCGAGCGGTGGGTAGGCCAGTTCCAGCAGCCAGTTGCGCGCGCCCGGCGCCTGCTGTGGCAAGTAGTGCAAATCCAGCCGCAGCCAGAACACAGAACGCGAATAGCCGGCATTGAGCACAGGCTTGTCATGCAGGCGGAAGCTGCCTTGTACAGCCGGCGAGGCGATATCGTCGATGCTGGCATCGCCACGTACGTCTTCGAACACGTACATGCTCTGCCCCAGCGGCAGGGCGCGAGTCTGCTCGTCGAAGGTAACAGCGCCCACGAGCGAAGGAAGAACGATGCTCACGATGAGCAGGAGCAGCCGGTACATACAACTCCAGAACCCTGTCGAACGACGCCCAGGCCCCCATTAGCCCATCAGATGGCGCCGCCACGCACGGCAGACTTATATTCTAATCGCTCTACTCTAGGGGCTGTTGGGGCGCTTTTCCAGATTCAGACGGCAGTTTAAGCAGCGCCTCACCTATCGCCTCAGCCAGGTACTGCAGGGAAAACACCCCGCCGTAGGTCCAGGTCGAGGGCATCGCGGCGAAGCGCTGCTCGCGCACGAACGGCATGGCCTGCCATAGCGGTGAGGCGAACAACTGCGCCTCTTGGGGGAAGGGTTCGATATGCAGCACCACGCCCTGCTCGATCCTCCCCAGGGTGGTGATCGGCACCTGAGTGATGCCCCAGGGGCTCGGCGGCAGGTCCAGTGCCGGCTGCAGGCCGAGCAGCGCCAGCGCATGTTGCGGCATGGAGTTGGGGCCGTTGATGAGGGCGGCGGTCGGCGACGAGAAGCGAATCACCGTGACGGCCGGCAAGTGCTCTGCGTAATGGGCCTGCAGCCGCTCACGCCATTGCGCCAGCTCGGCGTCCATCGCCTGCAGGCGCTGCTCGGCCAACACCTCGCGCCCCAAGGAGCGCGCCAGGTCGAGAAACGCCTCGCGCTGCACCTGCTGATTGTCATGCTGCTGGCTGAAGCCCTGATACACCTGTACCGGCGCGATACGTTCGAGCAACGGGCGAATGTCTTCCAGCACCGGTGGAATGACGATCAGCTCAGGCTGTAACTCGGCCAGCAACTCAAGGTTGGGCTCCAGGCGCGAACCGCTCGACGGCACGCCTTCAGGCAGCGTCGGCCTGACCACCCAGGCGCGGTAGTCACCGGCATCGGCCACGGTCAACGGCGTCACGTCGAGCATCAGCAGATGCTCTGTGGCCTCCCAACTCAGTGCAGCGACCCGTGGCGCATTACTCGCCCAGGCAGGCGTCAGCCACAGCAGCAGAAGGCCGAGCAAGCAACGCTTCACGTCAACCTCCCACGGATTAACAAGAAGACGAAGTAACCGCCACACAGCACCGAGGCAACAATGCCCACCGGAATCTGCAACGGGAATATCAGGGTGCGGCCCACCCAGTCCGCCAACAGCATCAGCACCGCGCCCAGCGAGGCTGCCAGCAGCAGTTGCGGCAGTACCCGGCGCGCGCCGAGCATCACCGCGATATGCGGGGCCAAAAGCCCCAGAAACGCCACAGGCCCGAGCAGGCTGGTTACCAACGCACACAGCAGCGCCACCAGCACCAGCAACGCCAGACGCAAGCGCGGCACGTTCAGGCCACGGCTGGCGGCTACCCCGTCGCCGATACCGATCAGCGTCAGGGCTCGCTGAAACAGCAGCGCCAGCGCGCCGAACAGCAGCACGCCCAGCGTCAGCCCCAAGGCCTGCGCCGGTGTAGCGCGGTAGGTAGAGCCAGCCAGCCAACCGAGCAACGCGAACGAGTCGCCACTGCCCTTGGCCAGCACGAACTGCAGCGCCGCGTTGAGCAGCGCGCCAAGGGAAATCCCCAGCAGCGCCATCAGCGCTGGTGAGTAGCGATGACGCCGCCCCAGCAGCATCAACACCGCCAGCACCGCCAGGCTGCCGACGAAGGCCGCCAGCGGCGCGACCGCGCCTAGCAGCGCACCACCGAAGATGATCAGCGCGAGCATCACCGCCAGCGTGGCCCCGGCGGAGAGCCCGAGGATATCCGGGCTGGCCAGCGGGTTACGCAGCAGACGCTGCAGCAGCAGGCCGGAAATCGCCAGGCCGGCGCCGGCCGAAGCAGCCGTGAGCACACGCGGCCAGCGCAGCGACCAGACCAACGCCGACGGCCACTCAAAACGCCAGCCATTGATACCGCGCGCCAGCCCGAGCGCCACGGTAAGCGCCAACAATGCGAAGACCGCCACCCACAGTGCACTGCGCCAACCGAAGTGCTCGGCGCCGCGCGGCAGTTGCAGACCACGCGGATCTTCCGCAGCCAGGTGGCGGCGCGCCAACCACAACAGCACTGGCGCCCCGATCAATGCGGCGGCAGCACCACTGGGCACCAGTTGGCCACTGAGACGATTGGCCAGCAGTGCCAGGGCGTCGGTGCTGAGCAAGAGCAAGGCGCCAAGCAGCGCGCTGTAGAGAAGCTCGTCTCGCGCCGTGCGGGCGCCGAGCATCTTCGCCATGTTCGGTGTGAGCAGGCCGATGAAACCGATCAGGCCGACCGCCGTGATCGACACCGAGCACAACCACAGCGCTGCCAGAAACAGCACCAGCATCACCGGCCACAGCGCCAGGCCACGGCCCTGGGCAGCATCGCCGCCAAGCTGCAGCAGGCTCAACGGCCGCGGCGCCAGGATCAGCAGCGGCAGCGCCAGCAATAGCTTGGGCCACAGCCACTGCACCCAGTGCCAGTCGATCTGCGCCAGATCACCCGCGCCCCAGACGAACAGCCCCTGGGTGTACTGGTTGTTGATCAGTACCAGCCCGGCAGCCAGGGCGCCGAACAACAGGTTGATGGCCATGCCACCCAGCACCAGCGGCAGCCCGCCAATACCGCTGCGCCCGGCAATCAGCAGCACCAGGCCAACCGCCAGCAGCGCACCGAGCAGTGCCGCCCACTGCCCGTGATCGGCCGCGAAGGTAGGCACCAGCAAGGTGGCCAGCACCATCCCGAGCCAGGCCCCGGACGAAGCGCCGATAGTCATGGGCGACACCAGGCGATTCTGGGTGATCTGCTGCAGCAGGCTGCCGGACAGGCCCAGCGCAGCGCCCGTCAGCAGCGCCATGCTCAGCCTGGGTAGAGCCGACAGTTGCAGCTGCAGAAACTCGAAGCTGTGCTCGGCAGAAGCAAGCATCGTCCACAGCTCGAATGGAGCGAGATCGGCCGCCAGCCACAGGTGCAGGAGTGCCAGCGGCAGCAGCGCGAGCAGTGTCAGAAGGTGGCGTGACGGCGCCGAAACTGCAGCCATGCTCAGGCCACCACGGCAATCTTGCGGGCGCTGCCGGGCTGCTCGATCAGTTCGATGTTGATGTCGTAGAGCTGGCTGAGCAACGCCCCGCTGAGCAGCTCCTCTGGGCTGCCATCGAAGAAGATCCGTCCCTGCTTGAGGGCGATCACCCGATCAGCATGCCGTGCGGTGAGGTTGATGTCGTGGAGGATGGCGACGATGCCGCGTCCGCTGTCGCGATTGAGCTGGCGCAGCAGGCCCATCAGCTCGTACTGGTGCGCCAGGTCCAACGCCGAGGTGGGCTCGTCGAGCAGCAGCAGGGGCGATTGCTGGGCCAGCAGCATGGCGATCCAGGCACGCTGGCGCTCGCCACCGGAGAGGCTGTCGGCCAGGTGATCGGCGTAATGGGCGACATCGGTCTGGGCCAGCGCCTGATCGACCGCCGCATGGTCCTCGGCGCGCCAGCGGCCGAGCAATCCACGCCAGGGAAAGCGCCCCAGGCGCACCAGCTCGCGCACGGTCAGGCCGGCGACGTCGGGCAGGTGCTGCGGCAGGAAGGCCACGCGCTGGGCGAAGTCACGGGCGGAAAAACCGGCCAGGTCGCGCTCATCGAGCTGCAGCGAGCCTCGGGTCGGCTGTAACTGCCGCGCCAGCAGGTTCATCAGGGTCGACTTGCCCGAGCCGTTATGGCCGAGGATCACGGTGAAACGATCACCTTCCAGGTGCAGGTCGTCCACTGCCAGCGTCACCCGCTCGCCACGACGCACTTCGATATCACGCAGATTCAGCATGCCTGAGCCAGCTCCTCACGCAGGCGCACCAGGCGCTCGTCACGACGCAATTTCGGGCAGGTGCTGCACAGCTCGCCGTCGCAGCGGCGAAAATGCTGGCAGCAGGCCTTACGCTCCAGGGTCAGGCAGTCACGTCCATCCTCCAGGCGCACTTCCAGCAGCTCACTACCACCGCGCAGCCCCAATGCCTCCAGCCAGCGCGCCGACAACCCTCGCAGTTGCTGGTTGTCCAGGTTCAGTTGACGCTGCACCAGCAGCAACGCGGCCAGCACAAAGTCGGCTGCCAGCCGCTGAGCCAGCTTGCCGTGGATGCTCTGCACCTGACAGAACTCGACATGCTGGCGGCGCAGCAGGTCGGCTAGTTGGCTGCCAGCAAGGTTGATCAGCTCGTCTTCTGCAGCCCGTTGCGGGCAGTGATCGGGAAGACAGAAGCCCAACACCACACCACTTTGAACATCCTGCCCAAGCGTCGACAGACAGGGCATACGCTGCGCCAGATGCACGCCGAGCAAGGTCAGGTAGATGGGTTGCCAGACCAGGTAGGTCCAGCTGCGCACCGTCCAGTAATGCGGCCCGGCTTCGGGGTGAGCCTGGCGCCAGTGCTGATAAAGCGTAGCGATACGCTGTGCGTTGCCATCGCTGCCGCAAACCAGCAGATCAGCCTCGGCATCACCGATACGGCCCTGCAGCCCAGGCAGACTGCGGGAGATCACGTCGAGCAAGTGGTGAAGGTCGTGCATCGCGGCGAACCCGGATGATGGAAGCAGTGCGAAGGGCGAATTTAATCATTGATACGCATCTGCATCAAATTATCATTCGCCACTCAAGACTCACGCAGTCTTGGGTTTTCGCACCAGCAACGGGAACAGCGCCGCAGTCAGCAGCAAGCCGACAGCACCGACCCAGAACGGCATGGCCTGGCCGTAGTGGCTGACCAATAAACCTGCGCCATAGGCCGAACCCATATTGCCCAGGCACTGGAAGATATTGATCTTGCTGAAATCTACCGCGTAGTGCTCTGGCGAGCTGAGTTCGAACAGCAAGGCATCCAGACGCACGGTGACTTGATACAGCGCCCAACCGAACAGCACTCGGCCGAGCAGGATCAGCCACTGATCACCAAACCCCTGAATAAAAGTGGCTGCCGCGCCCAACAGCAGACCGGCAAGAATGCCGTCACGGGTGTTGCCTTGCTGGGTAGCGCGGCGCCCCCACCACAGCGCCAACACGGCCACGGCGCCGGGCAGCGCATAGACGAAGCCGGCCGCCATCTCGCTGTTCCAGTGCGCCACCTGCTGCCAATAGACGGCAAAGAACGGCCGGGTCACGTAACCCACGAAGTAGAACAGCAGCATCACCAGGCACAGGCGGTAGATCGCCGGCAGGCTGCGCGACTCGTTCTTCACCGGCGCCTCGTCGCTTGCCGGCTGCTCGCCTGGTGCCGGCAGGTAGCCACGCACCAGGTGCATGCAGATGGCCATCTGGATGAAGTCGCCAGCAGCCATTACCAGGAACACGTCGCCAATGTTCATGATCTGCAGGATCAGGCCGCCCAGCGCGGCACCGAGAATGGCGCCGAAGTGCACCACCACCGACAACGTGCCGATGGTCTGGGTGTGGTTGTCCTGCTGCTGCAGGCTCATCACGTAGGGGTACATCAGCAGGTAGCTGCCCTTGAACACCACCATCAGCAGCGACACCACCCAGAACAGCGGCAGCGAGTCGATGAAATAGCAGGCTGCGGTCAGGCTGCCGGCCATCAATTGCGCGCTGATCAGAATGCGCACCGGGTGCACGCGCTTGGCCAGGCGCGCCCAAAGCGGGAACACCGACATCACCACCAGACTGACCACCGCCAGATAAAGGCCGACATGCTGCTCCGGCGGGTTATCGAAACGCTCGGCGAAATACTGCGGGTAAAAAGGAATGATCAGGTTATCGGTGATCACCGCCAGGGCGGTCATCATGATCAGGCAGGTACGCAGCGTCATTGGAGGCATTCGGGCAAGGCGGCAGGGGCGCGCATGATGCCACTTCCAGACCAGCTAATGCCAATACAGACGAGAATCAGAAAGGCTAGCAACTGGCATGGCGTGCAGCGACTTCAGGCCTGTTAGTGATAAGCTCGCGCACCATGAAAACGCCAAACTTCCGCCCCGTAGTGCTCTGCATGTCCGGTCACGACCCCAGTGGTGGTGCCGGCCTGCAGGCTGATATCGAAGCCCTGCTGGCTCAAGGCTGCCACGCCGCCCCGACGGTGACCGCCCTGACCGTGCAGGATACCGTCAACGTCTCCGACTTCCGCGTGCTCGACCGCGACTGGGTACTGGCCCAGGCCCGCGCAGTGATCGCCGACATGCCGGTGGCCGCCGTCAAGCTGGGCATGCTCGGCTCGGTAGAGATGGTAGAGAATGTGCTCGAAGTGATGAGCCAGCTGCCTGGCGTACCGCTGGTCTGCGACCCGGTGCTGCGCGCCGGCGGCGGCGGTTCGCTGGGCAAGGATGACGTCGGCTATGCCATGCGCGAACGCCTGTTCGCCGTGTCCACCATCGCCACGCCGAACCTGCCGGAAGCGCGCATCCTCGCCGAACTGCCGGAAGGCAGCGCCGACGAGTGCGCCGAGAAACTGCTGCCCTTCATCGAGCACCTGCTGATCACCGGCGGCCACGGCGACGAAGCCGAAGTGCACAACCGCCTGTACAGCCGCGATGGAAGTCGCCACACCTTTACCTGCGCACGCCTGCCCGGCAGCTACCACGGCTCCGGCTGCACCCTGGCCAGCACCCTGGCCGGTCGCCTGGCGCTGGGTGAAGAACTGGTCAGCGCGGTGAAAAGCGCCCTCGATTACACCTGGTGCACCCTGCGTGACGCCGAGCAACCCGGCCACGGCCAGTATGTGCCACGCCGCCTGCCACTGGATTACGGCCAATGAGTCTGCGCGGCCTCTACGCCATCACCGATACCCCTCTGCTGGCGGGTGGCAAGCTGCTGCCCTACGCCGAAGCGGCGCTGGCTGGCGGCGCGCGCTTGCTGCAGTACCGCGACAAATCAGGCGATGCGATACGCCGCTTCGATGAAGCGCAGGCACTGGCCGAACTCTGCCAACGCCACGGCGCTACGTTGATCATCAACGACGACCTGGAACTGGCTGCGCGCCTGGGCGCCGGCCTGCACCTGGGTCAGACCGATGGCTCGCTGGCCACCGCCCGCATCCGTCTCGGTACGGATGCAGTCATTGGCGGCACCTGCCATGCCCAGTTGGAGCTAGCCGAGCGCGCCGTCGCCGAGGGCGCCAGCTATATCGCCTTTGGCCGCTTCTTCAACTCCAACACCAAACCCGGCGCCCCGGCTGCCACCGTGGAGCTGCTGGATCAGGCCCGCGCGCGCTTTGCCCAGCCCATCGTCGCCATCGGCGGCGTGACCCTGGAAACCGCACCCGGCCTGATCGCCCGTGGCGCCAGCATGGTCGCCGTGATCCACGCGCTGTTCGCTGCCGACTCCGCCCTTGAGGTGGAAGACCGCGCCCACGCCTTTGCTGCGCTGTTCGACTGATTCGCTTCCAGAGAGACCTGCCATGTCCCGCTCCGAAATCCTCTTCGCCAACGCCCAGAAACACATCCCCGGCGGCGTCAACTCGCCGGTGCGCGCCTTCCGCAGCGTCGGCGGCACCCCGCTGTTCTTCAAGCATGCCGAAGGCGCTTACGTCGTGGACGAAGACGACAAGCGCTACGTCGACTATGTCGGTTCCTGGGGCCCGATGATCCTCGGCCACAGCCACCC
>NZ_NIQU01000009.1 GCF_002741105.1 Pseudomonas sediminis
ACATCCTGCTGTCTCGTCAGGTTGGCGTACCGTACATCGTTGTCTTCCTGAACAAGGCTGACATGGTTGACGACGCTGAGCTGCTGGAACTGGTCGAGATGGAAGTTCGCGACCTGCTGAGCACCTACGATTTCCCGGGTGACGACACTCCGATCATCATCGGTTCCGCGCTGATGGCGCTGAACGGCGAAGACGCCAACGAGATGGGCACCACTGCCGTCAAGAAGCTGGTTGAGACTCTGGACAGTTACATTCCTGAGCCGGTTCGTGCCATCGATCGTCCGTTCCTGATGCCGATCGAAGACGTATTCTCGATCTCCGGCCGCGGTACTGTAGTTACCGGTCGTGTAGAGCGCGGTATCGTCAAGATCCAGGAAGAAATCGAAATCGTTGGTCTGCGTCCGACCACCAAAACCACCTGCACTGGCGTTGAGATGTTCCGCAAGCTGCTGGACGAAGGTCGTGCTGGTGAGAACTGCGGCGTGCTGCTGCGCGGCACCAAGCGTGATGAAGTCGAGCGTGGTCAGGTTCTGGCCAAGCCGGGTACCATCAAACCGCACACCAAGTTCGAAGCTGAAGTGTACGTTCTGTCCAAGGAAGAAGGTGGTCGTCACACCCCGTTCTTCAAAGGCTACCGTCCTCAGTTCTACTTCCGTACCACTGACGTGACCGGTTCGTGCGAACTGCCGGAAGGCGTTGAGATGGTAATGCCGGGCGACAACATCAAAATGGTTGTCACCCTGATCAAGCCGATCGCCATGGAAGACGGTCTGCGCTTCGCAATTCGCGAAGGTGGCCGTACCGTTGGTGCTGGCGTGGTTGCCAAGATCGTCGAGTAATCGGTTGATCTGTTCCTCTCAGGCCGGCATAATGGTCGGCCTGATTTTGCTTTAGGTCAGTAGCTCAATTGGCAGAGCGGCGGTCTCCAAAACCGCAGGTTGGGGGTTCGATTCCCTCCTGACCTGCCATTTTCTAACGAATCTGGCGTGTCTTTCACAGGATCCTCTCGAATGAATGTTAAGGCTGAAGCCAAAGACTCTCGCTTTGATCTGGTCAAGTGGCTGGTTGTCGCTGCCCTGGTTGCTGTGGGTGTTGTCGGTAATCAGTACTTCTCTGCTGAGCCGGTTCTGTATCGTGTTCTTGGCTTGGTTGCGTTGGCTGCTGTTGCTGCTTTTGTGGCGTTTCAGACTGCTCGTGGTCAAGCGTTCGCGGTGCTGCTGAAAGAAGCGCGCGTCGAGATTCGTAAGGTTGTATGGCCGACCCGCCAGGAAACCACGCAGACCACCCTGATCGTGGTTGCCGTGGTTCTGGTGATGGCGCTGCTGTTGTGGGGTCTTGATTCCCTGCTCGGTTGGCTTGTTTCCCTGATTGTTGGTTAAGGGTGTCTCGTGGCTAAGCGTTGGTACGTCGTGCATGCTTACTCGGGTTACGAGAAGCATGTCATGCGCTCGCTCATCGAGCGCGTGAAACTGGCTGGTATGGAAGATGACTTCGGCGAGATTCTCGTGCCCACTGAAGAAGTGGTCGAGATGCGCAACGGTCAGAAGCGCAAGAGTGAGCGCAAGTTCTTCCCTGGCTATGTTCTGGTGCAGATGGAAATGAACGAGGCGACTTGGCACTTGATCAAGGATACGCCGCGCGTCATGGGCTTCATTGGTGGTACTGCCGACAAGCCGGCACCGATCACCGAAAAAGAAGCTGAAGCCATTCTGCGTCGTGTTGCCGACAGTGGCGACAAGCCTAAGCCCAAGACTCTGTTCGAGCCGGGCGAAATGGTACGAGTTGTCGATGGCCCGTTTGCCGACTTCGGTGGCGTGGTCGAAGAAGTGAATTACGAAAAGAGCCGCATCCAGGTTGCTGTGACTATCTTCGGTCGCTCCACCCCGGTCGAGCTGGAGTTCAGTCAGGTCGAGAAGGCATAACTGACATAGGCATCCCTCACCCCGCAGCCTTAGGCTGCGGGGTTTTGTCGTCACTGGGATAAATGCGTAAGTAACCTCGGGGAGCCGTCAGGCGTTCGAACCCGAAATTGGAGTAGCTAATGGCTAAGAAGATTCAGGCTTATATCAAGCTGCAGGTTAAAGCCGGTCAGGCAAACCCGTCGCCACCCGTCGGCCCCGCTCTGGGTCAGCACGGCGTAAACATCATGGAGTTCTGCAAGGCGTTCAACGCCAAGACTCAGGGCATGGAACCTGGTCTGCCGACTCCTGTGATCATCACTGTTTACAGCGACCGCAGCTTCACCTTTGAAACCAAGAGCACCCCGGCATCGGTACTGCTGAAGAAGGCTGCAGGCCTGACCAGCGGCTCCGCTCGCCCGAACACCGTTAAAGTAGGCACCGTTACCCGTGCTCAGCTGGAAGAGATCGCCAAGACCAAACAGGCTGATCTGACTGCCGCTGACCTGGATGCGGCCGTGCGCACCATCGCCGGCTCCGCTCGTAGCATGGGCCTGAACGTGGAGGGTGTGTAATGGCTAAGTTGACCAAGCGCCAAAAGGCCATCGCCGAGAAAGTCGAAGCAGGCAAAGCCTACAGCTTCGAAGAAGCGGCAACTCTGCTGGCTTCGCTGCCTGCTGCCAAATTCGTCGAATCCTTCGACGTCGCTGTGAATCTGGGCGTTGATCCGCGTAAATCCGACCAGGTTGTACGTGGCGCCACCGTTCTGCCGAACGGCACTGGCAAGACTGTACGCGTTGCCGTTTTCACCCAGGGTCCGGGCGCTGAAGCTGCCTTGGCTGCCGGTGCTGACAAAGTCGGTATGGACGATCTGGCTGCCGAAATGAAAGCCGGCGACCTGAACTACGACGTGGTCATTGCTTCTCCGGACGCCATGCGTGTTGTTGGCCAGCTGGGCCAGGTACTGGGCCCGCGCGGCCTGATGCCGAACCCGAAAGTCGGCACCGTTACCCCGGACGTCGCTACCGCTGTCAAGAACGCCAAGGCTGGTCAGGTGCGTTTCCGTACCGACAAGAACGGCATCATCCACACTTCTGTTGGCAAGATCGGCTTCGAAGCCGCTGCGCTGAAACAGAACGTGGAAGCCCTGCTGTCCGACCTGAAGCGTCTGAAGCCGTCGACCTCGAAAGGCATCTACGTCAAGCGTGTGACCCTGAGCACCACCATGGGTCCGGGGCTGATCATCGATCAGGCTTCGCTCGACGCGTAAGTGGTTGGGCCGGTAGCGTGCGCGCTACCGGCTTTGAAAAATTGGGGTCCCTGCCTGGCGGGGGCTATCCAAGACCGTAGGTAACTCGCGTTTTAAATGTCAGGTTCGCCTGATGACCTACGCAGATGGTGCTCCCGATTCGTTACCGAATCAGACACCAAAACGCCGCTGAACTTCGGTTTGGCGATACGGTAAAAACCAGGAGTAAACCCGTGGCAATTAAACTCGAAGACAAGAAGGCCATCGTCGCTGAAGTCAACGAGGCTGCCAAAGCCGGTCTGTCCGCTGTCGTGGCTGATGCCCGTGGCGTGACCGTCGGCGCAATGACCGGACTCCGTAAAGAGGCCCGCGAAGCTGGTGTGTACGTGAAAGTCGTGCGTAACACCCTGCTCAAGCGCGCCGTTGAAGGCACTCAGTTCGACGTGCTCAACGACGTGTTCAAAGGCCCGACCCTGATCGCATTCTCCAACGAACACCCGGGCGCTGCTGCTCGTCTGTTCAAGGATTTTGCCAAGGGTCAGGACAAGTTCGAGATCAAGGCAGCTGCGTTCGAGGGCAAGTACCTCGCAGCAAACCAGATCGACGTACTGGCAAGTCTGCCGACCCGCGACGAGGGCATCGCCCAGCTGATGAGCGTTATTCAAGGCGCCACCAGCAAACTCGCTCGCACTCTGGCAGCCATTCGCGACCAGAAAGAAGCTGCCGCTGCCTAAGGCAGCGTGAGCGCTTTCGAAATCAAACGTTTAATTTGATGGTCGCGTAGGCCGTCACCCCAATACAGGAATTGATAGTCATGTCTCTGACTAACGAGCAAATCATCGAAGCTATCGGCCAGAAATCCGTTATGGAAATCGTTGAGCTGATCAAAGCGATGGAAGAAACCTTCGGCGTTACCGCTGCTGCTGCTGTTGCCGCTGGCCCGGCTGCTGCCGCTGCCGCTGTTGAAGAGCAAACCGAGTTCAACGTTGTTCTGGCCGAAGCTGGCGACAAGAAAGTCAACGTGATCAAGGCCGTTCGCGAGCTGACCGGTCTGGGCCTGAAAGAAGCCAAGGAGAAGGTTGACACCGCTCCTCAGGTCGTCGCTGAAGGTCTGAGCAAAGAAGCTGCTGAAGACGCCAAGAAGAAGCTGGAAGAAGCTGGCGCCAAGGTCGAGCTCAAGTAAGTTCGTACCTTGCGTCTACAGCCCGAGCGATTCGCATAAGGCTGATGGCTGGTGGCTTTTGCCACCGGCCTTTTTCCGTTCTAGGTTGGCTGTTCAGCAGCCGGCCTGGAGCCGAAAAGATCCCGCCCGAGAGGCGGTTGCAAACCAAGGGTTTGCACGATTTTCTGGTCATCGCCGCCGGCGCTGGCCAAACAAGCAGGTGACCAAGCTGGGGAACGCTGATGGCTTACTCATACACTGAGAAAAAACGTATCCGCAAGGACTTTAGCAAGTTGCCGGATGTCATGGATGTGCCTTACCTCCTGGCCATCCAGCTGGATTCGTACCGCGAATTCCTGCAGCAAGGGGTGAGCAAGGAACAGTTCCGCGACATCGGCCTGCATGCGGCCTTCAAATCGGTATTCCCGATCATCAGCTACTCCGGCAACGCCGCCCTGGAGTACGTCGGCTATCGCTTGGGCGAGCCGGCGTTCGACGTCAAGGAGTGCGTGCTGCGTGGCGTGACCTTCGCCGTGCCGCTGCGCGTGAAAGTGCGCCTGATCATTTTCGACAAAGAATCGTCGAACAAAGCGATCAAGGACATCAAAGAGCAAGAAGTCTACATGGGCGAGATTCCGCTCATGACCGAGAACGGTACCTTCGTCATCAACGGTACCGAGCGCGTCATCGTGTCCCAGCTGCACCGTTCGCCGGGCGTGTTCTTCGACCACGACCGTGGCAAGACCCACAGCTCGGGCAAGCTGCTGTACTCCGCTCGCATCATTCCTTACCGCGGTTCGTGGTTGGACTTCGAGTTCGACCCGAAGGACGCGGTATTCGTACGTATCGACCGTCGCCGCAAACTGCCGGCTTCCGTCCTGCTGCGTGCACTGGGCTACAGCACTGAAGAAGTGCTGGATGCCTTCTATGACACCAACGTCTACCACGTGAAGGGCGAGAGCCTGAACCTGGAGCTGGTTCCGCAGCGTCTGCGCGGCGAAGTCGCCGTTCTCGACATCAAGGACGGCAGCGGCAAGGTGATCGTGGAGCAGGGTCGTCGTATCACGGCTCGCCACATCAACCAGCTGGACAAGGCTGGCATCAAAGAGCTGGAAGTTCCGCTCGACTACGTGATTGGCCGTACCACTGCCAAGGCGATCGTGCACCCGGCTACCGGCGAAATCATCGCCGAGTGCAACACCGAGCTGACCACCGACCTGCTGGTCAAGATGGCCAAGGCGCAGGTGGTTCGCTTCGAGACCCTGTACACCAACGACATCGATTGTGGCCCGTTCATCAGCGACACGCTGAAGATCGACAGCACCACCAATCAGTTGGAGGCGCTGGTCGAGATCTACCGCATGATGCGTCCTGGCGAGCCGCCCACCAAGGATGCTGCCGAGACCCTGTTCAACAACCTGTTCTTCAGCGCCGAGCGTTACGACCTGTCCGCCGTGGGCCGCATGAAGTTCAACCGTCGTATCGGTCGCACCGAGATCGAGGGTTCGGGCGTGCTGAGCAAGGAAGACATCGTTGCCGTACTGAAGACCCTGGTCGATATCCGTAACGGCAAGGGCATTGTCGACGACATCGACCACCTGGGTAACCGCCGCGTACGTTGCGTCGGCGAGATGGCCGAGAACCAGTTCCGCGTTGGCCTTGTGCGCGTAGAGCGTGCGGTCAAAGAGCGTCTGTCGATGGCTGAAAGCGAAGGCCTGATGCCGCAAGACCTGATCAACGCCAAGCCGGTTGCGGCGGCGGTGAAAGAGTTCTTCGGTTCCAGCCAGCTCTCGCAGTTCATGGACCAGAACAACCCGCTCTCCGAGATCACCCACAAGCGCCGTGTTTCTGCACTCGGCCCAGGTGGTCTGACTCGTGAGCGCGCTGGCTTCGAAGTCCGCGACGTACACCCGACCCACTATGGTCGCGTATGTCCGATCGAAACCCCTGAAGGTCCGAACATCGGTCTGATCAACTCGCTGGCTGCCTACGCTCGCACCAACCAGTACGGCTTCCTGGAAAGCCCGTACCGCGTGGTCAAGGAAGGTCAGGTCACCGACGAGATCGTGTTCCTGTCCGCCATCGAAGAAGCCGATCACGTGATCGCTCAGGCATCCGCGACCCTGAACGACAAGGGTCAGCTGATCGACGAGCTGGTAGCTGTTCGTCACCTGAACGAGTTCACCGTCAAGGCGCCGGAAGACGTCACCCTGATGGACGTTTCGCCGAAGCAGGTTGTTTCCGTTGCTGCCTCGCTGATTCCGTTCCTCGAGCACGACGACGCCAACCGTGCACTCATGGGTTCGAACATGCAGCGTCAGGCTGTACCGACTCTGCGCGCCGACAAGCCGTTGGTAGGTACCGGCATGGAGCGCAACGTCGCACGTGACTCCGGCGTCTGCGTCGTGGCCCGTCGCGGCGGTGTAATCGACTCGGTCGACGCCAGCCGTATCGTGGTTCGTGTCAACGATGACGAAGTTGAAACTGGCGAAGCCGGTGTCGACATCTACAACCTGACCAAGTACACCCGCTCCAACCAGAACACCTGCATCAACCAGCGTCCGTTGGTGAGCAAAGGTGACAAGGTTGCGCGTAGCGACATCATGGCTGACGGTCCGTCCACCGACATGGGTGAACTGGCGCTGGGTCAGAACATGCGCGTTGCGTTCATGCCGTGGAACGGCTTCAACTTCGAAGACTCCATCTGCCTGTCCGAGCGCGTGGTTCAGGAAGATCGCTTCACCACGATCCACATCCAGGAACTGACCTGCGTGGCGCGTGACACCAAGCTCGGCCCAGAGGAAATCTCCTCTGACATCCCGAACGTTGGCGAAGCGGCGCTGAACAAGCTGGACGAAGCCGGTATCGTCTACGTCGGTGCCGAAGTTGGCCCGGGCGACATCCTGGTTGGTAAGGTCACCCCGAAAGGTGAGACCCAGCTGACTCCGGAAGAGAAGCTGCTGCGTGCGATCTTCGGTGAGAAGGCGTCCGACGTTAAGGACACCTCCCTGCGTGTGCCGACTGGCACCAAGGGTACCGTCATCGACGTGCAGGTCTTCACCCGTGACGGCGTGGAGCGCGACTCGCGTGCCCTGTCCATCGAGAAGATGCAGCTGGACGAGATCCGCAAAGACCTCAACGAAGAGTTCCGCATCGTCGAAGGCGCAACCTTCGAGCGCCTGCGTTCCGCTCTGGTTGGCGCGACTGCCGAAGGCGGCGCTGGTCTGAAGAAAGGCACTGCGATCACCGACGAGTTCCTCGATGGTCTCGAGCGTGGCCAGTGGTTCAAACTGCGCATGGCTGAAGACGCTCTGAACGAGCAGCTGGAGAAGGCTCAGGCCTACATCTCCGACCGCCGTCAGATGCTCGACGACAAGTTCGAAGACAAGAAGCGCAAGCTGCAGCAGGGCGATGACCTGGCTCCGGGCGTACTGAAGATCGTCAAGGTCTACCTGGCCATCCGCCGTCGCATCCAGCCGGGTGACAAGATGGCCGGTCGTCACGGTAACAAGGGTGTTGTCTCGGTGATCATGCCGGTCGAAGACATGCCGCACGACGCCAACGGTACTCCGGTCGACATCGTGCTGAACCCGCTGGGCGTTCCGTCGCGTATGAACGTCGGTCAGATTCTCGAAACCCACTTGGGCCTTGCGGCCAAGGGCCTGGGCGAGAAGATCAATCGCATGCTCGAAGAGCAGCGCAAGATCGCCGAACTGCGCAAGTTCCTCGCTGAGATCTACAACGAGATCGGTGGTCGTCAGGAAAACCTCGACGAGTTCTCCGATACCGAGATCCTCGAGCTGGCGAAGAACCTCAAAGGCGGTGTACCGATGGCAACTGCCGTGTTCGACGGCGCCAAGGAAACCGAGATCAAGGCCATGCTGAAGCTGGCTGATCTGCCGGAGAGCGGCCAGATGCGCCTGTTCGACGGTCGTACCGGTAACCAGTTCGAGCGTCCGACCACCGTCGGCTACATGTACATGCTCAAACTGAACCACCTGGTGGACGACAAGATGCACGCCCGTTCCACTGGTTCCTACAGCCTGGTTACCCAGCAGCCGCTGGGTGGTAAGGCGCAGTTCGGTGGTCAGCGTTTCGGGGAGATGGAGGTCTGGGCACTGGAAGCCTATGGCGCCGCCTACACCCTGCAGGAAATGCTGACCGTGAAGTCGGACGACGTGAACGGCCGTACCAAGATGTACAAGAACATCGTGGATGGCGATCACCGTATGGAGCCGGGCATGCCCGAGTCCTTCAACGTACTGATCAAAGAGATCCGTTCGCTCGGCATCGATATCGATCTGGAAACCGAATAACACGACGTGAATCGGCAGCGGGGCTAACCCAGCTCGCTGCCCGCTCCGCCAGGAGGAAAGGCCTTGAAAGACCTACTGAATTTGCTGAAAAACCAGGGTCAGATCGAAGAGTTCGACGCCATCCGTATCGGATTGGCCTCGCCTGAGATGATCCGTTCGTGGTCGTTCGGTGAAGTTAAAAAGCCGGAAACCATCAACTACCGTACCTTCAAGCCAGAGCGCGATGGCCTGTTCTGCGCCAAGATCTTTGGCCCGGTAAAGGACTACGAGTGCCTGTGCGGTAAGTACAAGCGCCTCAAGCACCGCGGTGTGATCTGCGAGAAGTGCGGCGTTGAAGTAGCACTGGCCAAGGTTCGTCGTGAGCGCATGGCGCACATCGAACTGGCCTCGCCGGTTGCCCACATCTGGTTCCTCAAGTCGCTGCCGTCCCGTATCGGCCTGCTGATGGACATGACCCTGCGTGACATCGAGCGCGTGCTCTATTTCGAGAGCTACGTCGTGATCGACCCGGGCATGACCACCCTCGAGAAGGGTCAACTGCTGAACGACGAGCAGTACTTCGAAGCCCTCGAAGAGTTCGGTGACGACTTCGACGCGCGCATGGGCGCCGAGGCCGTGCGCGAGCTGCTGCACGCCATCGACCTGGATCACGAGATCGGCCGCCTGCGCGAAGAAATTCCGCAGACCAACTCCGAGACCAAGATCAAGAAGCTGTCCAAGCGCCTGAAGCTGATGGAAGCCTTCAAGGACTCCGGCAACCTGCCGGAGTGGATGGTGCTGACCGTTCTGCCGGTTCTGCCGCCGGATCTGCGCCCGCTCGTTCCGCTGGATGGTGGCCGTTTCGCCACTTCCGACCTGAACGATCTGTACCGCCGCGTGATCAACCGTAACAACCGTCTGAAGCGCCTGCTCGATCTGTCCGCGCCGGACATCATCGTGCGCAACGAAAAGCGCATGCTGCAGGAAGCGGTCGACGCCCTGCTCGACAACGGCCGTCGCGGTCGCGCCATCACTGGCTCGAACAAGCGTCCGCTGAAGTCGCTGGCCGACATGATCAAAGGTAAGCAAGGTCGCTTCCGTCAGAACCTGCTCGGTAAGCGCGTGGACTACTCCGGTCGTTCCGTTATTACCGTGGGCCCGACCCTGCGCCTGCACCAGTGCGGTCTGCCGAAGAAGATGGCTCTCGAGCTGTTCAAGCCGTTCATTTTCGGCAAGCTGGAAATGCGTGGTCTGGCGACCACCATCAAGGCCGCCAAGAAGATGGTCGAGCGCGAGCTGCCGGAGGTTTGGGACGTTCTCGCTGAAGTGATTCGCGAACACCCCGTCCTGCTCAACCGTGCGCCGACCCTGCACCGTCTGGGTATCCAGGCGTTCGAGCCAGTACTGATCGAAGGTAAGGCGATCCAGCTGCACCCGCTGGTCTGCGCCGCGTACAACGCCGACTTCGACGGTGACCAGATGGCCGTTCACGTGCCGTTGACCCTGGAAGCCCAGCTCGAAGCGCGCGCGCTGATGATGTCGACCAACAACATCCTCTCGCCCGCCAACGGTGAGCCGATCATCGTGCCGTCGCAGGACGTGGTACTGGGTCTGTACTACATGACCCGTGAAGCCGTGAACGCCAAAGGCGAAGGTCGCGTATTCGCCGACCTGCAGGAAGTCGACCGCGTGTTCCGCGCCGGCGAAGCGTCCCTGCACGCCCGCGTGAAAGTGCGTATCAACGAAACCATCAAAGAGAAAGATGGTTCGATCACCAAGAACACCCGTATCGTCGACACCACCGTCGGCCGTGCGCTGCTGTTCCAGATCGTACCGGCCGGCCTGTCCTACGACGTGGTCAACCAGTCGATGAAGAAGAAGGCGATCTCCAAGCTGATCAACCAGTGCTACCGCACCGTTGGTCTGAAGGATACCGTCATCTTCGCCGACCAGCTGATGTACACCGGTTTCGCTTACTCGACCATCTCCGGTGTGTCGATCGGCGTGAACGACTTCGTCATCCCGGACGAGAAGGCGCGCATCATCGACGCCGCCACCGAGGAAGTGAAGGAAATCGAATCGCAGTACGCCTCCGGCCTGGTAACCCAGGGCGAGAAGTACAACAAGGTGATCGACCTGTGGTCGAAGGCCAACGATGAAGTCTCCAAGGCGATGATGGCCAACCTCTCGAAAGAGCCGGTTGTCGATCGCGAAGGCAAGACCGTCGAGCAGGAGTCCTTCAACTCCATGTACATGATGGCGGACTCCGGTGCTCGTGGTAGCGCCGCCCAGATCCGTCAGCTGGCCGGTATGCGTGGTCTGATGGCCAAGCCGGACGGCTCCATCATCGAGACGCCTATCACCGCGAACTTCCGCGAAGGTCTGTCGGTTCTGCAGTACTTCATCTCCACCCACGGTGCTCGTAAAGGTCTGGCGGATACCGCACTGAAGACCGCGAACTCCGGTTACCTGACGCGTCGTCTGGTCGACGTGGCCCAGGACCTGGTGGTTACCGAGATCGATTGCGGTACCGAGCACGGTCTGCTGATGACGCCGCACATCGAAGGCGGCGACGTGGTCGAGCCGCTGGGTGAGCGCGTACTGGGTCGAGTGATCGCCAAGGACGTGTTCAAGCCTGGCACCGAGGACGTCATCGTTCCGGCCGGCACCCTGATCGACGAGCAGTGGGTCGAGTTCATCGAGCTGAACAGCGTCGACGAAGTGGTAGTGCGTTCGCCGATCACCTGCGAAACCCGCTTCGGCATCTGCGCCAAGTGCTACGGCCGCGATCTGGCTCGTGGTCACCAGGTCAACATCGGTGAAGCTGTCGGCGTTATCGCTGCCCAGTCCATCGGTGAGCCGGGTACCCAGCTGACCATGCGTACGTTCCACATTGGTGGTGCTGCAAGCCGTACTTCGGCTGCCGACAGCGTCCAGGTGAAGAACGGTGGTGCGATCCGTCTGCACAACCTCAAGCACGTCGAGCGCGTGGACGGCAATCTGGTAGCGGTATCCCGCTCCGGCGAGCTGGCTGTGGCTGACGAGTTCGGTCGTGAGCGTGAGCGCTACAAGCTGCCGTACGGTGCCGTGATTTCGGTGAAGGAAGGTGACAAGGTCGACGCTGGCGCCATCGTCGCCAAGTGGGATCCGCACACCCACCCGATCGTGACCGAAATGAAGGGTACCGTGACCTTCGTCGGCATGGAGGAGGGCATCACCATCAAGCGTCAGACCGACGAACTGACCGGTCTGACCAACATCGAGGTTCTCGATCCGAAGGATCGTCCGGCTGCTGGCAAGGACATTCGTCCGGCCATCAAGATGGTCGACGCCAACGGCAAGGAACTGCTGCTGCCGGGTACCGACGTTCCCGCTCAGTACTTCCTGCCAGCCAACGCCCTGGTCGGCGTGGCTGACGGTGCGCAGATCGCGGTCGGTGACGTTATCGCCCGTATCCCGCAAGAGACCTCGAAAACTCGCGACATCACCGGTGGTCTGCCGCGCGTTGCCGACCTGTTCGAAGCCCGTCGTCCGAAGGAGGCTTCGATCCTGGCGGAAATCAGCGGCACCATTTCGTTCGGTAAAGAGACCAAGGGCAAGCGCCGCCTGGTCATCACCCCGACCGATGGTAGCGATCCGTACGAGGAGCTGATTCCGAAGTGGCGTCACCTGAACGTCTTCGAAGGCGAACAAGTGAACCGCGGCGAAGTTATCTCCGACGGCCCGAGCGATCCGCACGACATCCTGCGTCTGCTGGGTGTGAGCGCGCTGGCCAAGTACATCGTCAACGAGATCCAGGACGTTTACCGTCTGCAGGGCGTGAAGATCAACGACAAGCACATCGAGACCATCCTGCGTCAGATGCTGCGTAAGGTTGAAGTCAGCGAGTCCGGCGATTCGTCCTTCATCAAGGGCGATCAAATGGAGCTCACCCAGGTTCTGGGCGAGAACGAGCGTCTGGCTGAAGAGGACAAGTTCGTCGCCAAGTACACCCGCGTACTGCTGGGTATCACCAAGGCGTCGCTGTCCACCGAGTCGTTCATCTCGGCTGCGTCCTTCCAGGAAACCACTCGCGTCCTCACCGAGGCAGCGGTTACTGGCAAGCGCGACTACCTGCGTGGTCTGAAAGAGAACGTGGTCGTGGGTCGCCTGATCCCGGCTGGTACCGGTCTGGCCTATCACAGCGAGCGCAAGCGCAAGCGTGATGCCGACAAGCCGGTACGTGTCAGCGCCAGTGAGGTGGAAGCCGCACTGACCGAAGCGCTGAACTCCAGCGGAAATTGAGTCGAAGCCTCGCTAGTTCGCTAGCGGGGCTTTGCCTTGACTGGGGGCGTGAGTCTCTTTAGACTCATGCACCCCTAAATTTGGCAGGGCGTTGTGCTCTGCCATCTTTATTTGTGAGCGTCGAAAGACAACAGTGGAGCTAGTAGATGGCAACTATCAACCAGCTGGTACGTCAGCCGCGTAAGCGTATCGTCGAGAAATCCGACGTACCTGCGCTGCAGAACTGCCCGCAACGTCGTGGCGTGTGCACTCGCGTGTACACCACTACGCCGAAAAAACCTAACTCGGCACTGCGTAAAGTATGCCGCGTGCGTCTGACCAACGGTTTCGAGGTTTCCTCGTACATCGGTGGTGAAGGCCACAACCTGCAAGAGCACAGCGTCGTGCTGATCCGTGGCGGTCGTGTAAAAGACCTTCCGGGTGTGCGCTACCACACCGTGCGTGGTTCGCTGGATACCTCCGGCGTCAAAGACCGTAAGCAAGGTCGTTCCAAGTACGGTACCAAGCGTCCGAAATAAGGCCGCTTGAATCTTTATATTTAGTTGAGTCGATAAGAGTAAGGTCGGGCGCGGCTTTTGCCGAAAGTCCCGGGCTAACCTGAAGACCGTTTGAGGGCTTATCATGCCAAGACGTCGTGTAGCAGCAAAACGTGAGATTCTCGACGATCCGAAGTACGGATCGCAGATTCTCGCCAAGTTCATGAACCACGTGATGGAAAGCGGCAAGAAGGCCGTGGCCGAGCGCATCGTTTACGGTGCTCTGGACACAGTCAAAGCACGCAAGAACAGCGATCCCCTGGAGATCTTCGAGAAAGCTCTCGACGCCATCGCTCCGCTGGTCGAAGTCAAGTCCCGCCGTGTAGGCGGTGCTACCTACCAGGTTCCGGTCGAAGTTCGTCCGTCGCGTCGTAACGCTCTGGCAATGCGCTGGCTCGTAGACTACGCCCGCAAGCGCGGCGAGAAGTCCATGGCTCTGCGTCTGGCTGGTGAGCTGCTGGATGCTGCTGAAGGCAAAGGCGCTGCTGTCAAGAAGCGTGAAGACGTGCACCGCATGGCTGAAGCCAACAAGGCTTTCTCGCACTACCGCTTCTAATCCCGGCTCCACTAACCTTGCGAGGGCTTTATGGCTCGTAATACAGCAATTAACCGCTACCGTAATATTGGTATCTGTGCCCACGTTGACGCGGGCAAGACCACCACTACCGAGCGGATCCTGTTCTACACAGGCCTGAGCCACAAGATGGGCGAGGTGCATGATGGCGCCGCGACCACCGACTGGATGGTTCAGGAGCAGGAGCGTGGTATTACCATTACTTCTGCTGCCATCACCACCTTCTGGAAAGGTTCGGTTGGTCAGTACGACAACTACCGCGTAAACGTCATCGATACCCCCGGTCACGTTGACTTCACCATTGAAGTAGAGCGCTCGCTGCGCGTACTCGACGGTGCGGTCGTTGTGTTCTGTGGTACTTCGGGCGTTGAGCCGCAGTCCGAAACCGTATGGCGTCAGGCCAACAAGTACGGTGTTCCGCGTGTTGTCTACGTGAACAAGATGGACCGTGCTGGTGCTAACTTCCTGCGTGTCGTCGGTCAGATCAAGAACCGTCTGGGTCACACTCCGGTACCGATTCAGATCGCCATCGGCGCCGAAGATAACTTCGAAGGTCAGGTCGACCTGATCAAGATGAAGGCTATCTACTGGAACGAAGACGACAAGGGCACTACCTATCGCGAGGAAGAGATTCCTGCTGAGCTGGTAGACCTGGCCAACGAGTGGCGCTCGAACATGGTTGAGGCTGCTGCTGAAGCCAACGAAGAGCTGATGAACAAGTACCTTGAAGAAGGTGACCTGTCCGTCGAAGAGATCAAGGCTGGTCTGCGCGCCCGTACTCTGGCGAGCGAGATCGTCCCGGCTGTCTGCGGCTCCTCGTTCAAGAACAAGGGTGTTCCCCTGGTTCTCGACGCCGTTATCGACTTCCTGCCTGCTCCGACCGAGATCCCTGCGATCAAGGGTATTCACCCGGATCTGGCCGACAAGCCGAAAGAAGAGATCGCCGAAGCTGATTACGACGAGCGTCATGCAGACGACAACGAGCCGTTCTCGGCTCTGGCGTTCAAGATCGCTACCGACCCGTTCGTTGGTACGCTGACCTTCGTTCGTGTCTACTCGGGCGTTCTGGAGTCTGGCCAATCGGTCATCAACTCCGTGAAAGGCAAGAAAGAGCGCGTTGGTCGTATGGTGCAGATGCACGCCAACCAGCGTGAAGAGATCAAAGAAGTACGCGCTGGCGACATCGCTGCTCTGATCGGCATGAAGGACGTCACCACTGGTGAAACCCTGTGCGATCCGGACAAGCAGATCATCCTCGAGCGTATGGACTTCCCGGAGCCGGTCATTTCGGTAGCTGTAGAGCCGAAAACCAAGGCTGACCAGGAGAAGATGGGTATCGCTCTGGGCAAGCTGGCTCAGGAAGACCCGTCGTTCCGCGTCAAGACTGACGAAGAAACCGGTCAGACCATCATCTCCGGTATGGGTGAGCTGCACCTGGACATCCTCGTTGACCGCATGAAGCGCGAGTTCAACGTTGAGGCCAACATCGGTAAGCCGCAGGTTTCCTACCGTGAAACCATCACCAAGGACGCTGTTGAGATCGAAGGTAAGTTCGTTCGTCAGTCCGGTGGTCGCGGTCAGTTCGGTCACTGCTGGATTCGTTTCTCGACTCCGGACGTGGACGACAAGGGCAACATCACCGAAGGTCTGGTGTTCACCAACGAAGTCGTGGGTGGTGTGGTTCCGAAGGAATACATCCCGGCGATCCAGAAGGGTATCGAAGAGCAGATGAAGAACGGCGTTGTTGCCGGTTATCCGCTGATCGGCCTGAAGGCTACCGTGTTCGATGGTTCCTACCACGACGTCGACTCCAACGAGATGGCGTTCAAGATCGCTGCCTCCATGGCGACCAAGCAACTGGCCCAGAAGGGTGGCGGTAAGGTGCTTGAGCCGATCATGAAGGTGGAAGTGGTAACTCCTGAGGACTACATGGGTGACGTGATGGGTGACCTGAACCGTCGTCGTGGTCTGATCCAGGGTATGGAAGATTCGGTGTCCGGTAAGGTTATCCGTGCCGAAGTTCCGCTGGGCGAGATGTTTGGTTACGCTACCGACGTTCGTTCCATGTCCCAGGGTCGCGCCAGCTACTCCATGGAATTCTCCAAGTACGCAGAGGCTCCGGCGAACATCGTCGAAGCACTGGTTAAAAAACAAGGCTAATCCCGCCCTTTAAGTAAGAGGTTTACTGTCGTGGCTAAGGAAAAATTCGAACGTAACAAACCGCACGTCAACGTTGGCACCATCGGTCACGTTGACCACGGTAAAACCACTCTGACCGCTGCTCTGACCCGCGTCTGCTCCGAAGTTTTCGGTTCGGCCAAGGTCGACTTCGACAAGATCGATAGCGCTCCGGAAGAGAAGGCTCGTGGTATTACCATCAACACTGCGCACGTAGAGTACGACTCCAACATTCGTCACTACGCGCACGTTGACTGCCCGGGTCACGCCGACTACGTGAAGAACATGATCACTGGTGCTGCCCAGATGGACGGCGCGATCCTGGTCTGCTCGGCTGCCGATGGTCCGATGCCGCAAACTCGTGAGCACATCCTGCTGTCCCGTCAGGTTGGCGTGCCGTACATCGTTGTCTTCCTGAACAAGGCTGACATGGTTGACGACGCTGAGCTGCTGGAACTGGTCGAGATGGAAGTTCGTGACCTGCTGAGCACCTACGATTTCCCGGGCGACGACACTCCGATCATCATCGGTTCCGCGCTGATGGCGCTGAACGGCGAAGACACCAACGAGATGGGCACCACTGCCGTCAAGAAGCTGGTCGAAACTCTGGACAGCTACATTCCTGAGCCGGTTCGTGCCATCGATCGTCCGTTCCTGATGCCAATCGAAGACGTATTCTCGATCTCCGGCCGCGGTACTGTAGTTACCGGTCGTGTAGAGCGCGGTATCGTCAAGATCCAGGAAGAAATCGAAATCGTTGGTCTGCGTCCGACCACCAAGACTACCTGCACCGGCGTTGAGATGTTCCGCAAGCTGCTGGACGAAGGTCGTGCTGGTGAGAACTGCGGCGTGCTGCTGCGCGGCACCAAGCGTGATGAAGTCGAGCGTGGTCAGGTTCTGGCCAAGCCGGGCACCATCAAGCCGCACACCAAGTTCGAAGCTGAAGTGTACGTTCTGTCCAAAGAAGAAGGTGGTCGTCACACCCCGTTCTTCAAAGGCTACCGTCCTCAGTTCTACTTCCGTACCACTGACGTGACCGGTTCTTGTGAACTGCCGGAAGGCGTTGAGATGGTAATGCCGGGCGACAACATCAAAATGGTTGTCACTCTGATCAAGCCGATCGCCATGGAAGACGGCCTGCGCTTCGCAATTCGCGAAGGTGGTCGTACCGTTGGTGCTGGCGTGGTTGCCAAGATCGTCGAGTAATCAACGATCCGCGGTATGGAAAAGGGCCCTTCGGGGCCCTTTTCTTTTGGATTGGTTAAAAGTTGACACCCCCAGGGGGCATCCGTACAATTGCGCCTCCCTTGAACGGGCGTAGTCCGTCTGTGGGGATTAGCAGCTTGGAATCTGAGGTCAAAATGCAAAACCAACAAATCCGTATTCGGTTGAAGGCTTTTGACCATCGCCTGATCGATCAATCTACCCAGGAAATCGTGGAAACCGCGAAACGTACTGGTGCTCAGGTGCGTGGTCCGATTCCTCTGCCTACTCGTAAGGAGCGGTATACCGTTCTGGTCTCCCCGCACGTCAACAAAGACGCGCGCGATCAGTACGAAATCCGCACTCATAAGCGTGTTTTGGACATCGTCCAGCCGACGGATAAAACCGTTGACGCGCTGATGAAGCTCGACCTTGCGGCAGGCGTGGAAGTGCAGATCAGCCTCGGCTAAAACCTGGCGGTTTTAGTCGTGTAACGCTCTGAAATGGGCGGCCATAGCGGGTGAAAGCCCCGTACACTCATGAGGTTTACAACATGACTATTGGTGTAGTCGGTCGTAAAGCGGGTATGACCCGTATTTTCACCGAAGAAGGTGTCTCCATTCCGGTTACGGTCATTGAGATCGAGCCGAATCGCGTCACCCAGTTTAAAACCGAAGAATCCGATGGCTATCGCGCAGTGCAAGTCACTGTTGGCGAGCGTCGTGCTTCGCGTGTCACAGCAGCTCAAGCTGGCCACTTCGCCAAGGCGAACGTCGCGGCAGGTCGTACCGTTCTGGAGTTCCGTCTTGAAGAAGGCGACTACCAGGCTGGCGATCTGATCAACGCTGAAATTTTCCAAGCTGGTCAACTGGTCGATGTGACCGGTCAGTCCAAAGGTAAAGGCTTCGCCGGTACCATCAAGCGTTGGAACTTCCGCGGCCAGGACAACACTCACGGCAACTCCGTGTCCCACCGTGTTCCGGGTTCCATTGGCCAGTGCCAGACCCCGGGTCGCGTATTCAAGGGCAAGAAGATGTCCGGCCACATGGGTGCTGAGCGCGTTACCGTGCAGTCCCTGGAAGTCGTGCGCGTAGACGCCGAGCGTAATCTGTTGCTGGTCAAGGGTGCCGTTCCTGGCGCTACTGGCGGCGACGTTATCGTTCGTCCGGCTGCCAAGGCGTAAGGGGAGAATCTGAGATGCAATTGAATGTAAATGGCGCTCAGGCGATCGAAGTGTCCGAAGCGACCTTCGGTGGCGAGTTCAACGAGACTCTGGTTCACCAAGCTGTCGTCGCCTACATGGCTGGCGGCCGTCAGGGCACCAAAGGTCAGAAGTCCCGTTCCGACGTTTCCGGTGGCGGTAAGCGCCCATGGCGTCAGAAGGGCACTGGTCGTGCTCGTGCTGGTACCACTCGTGGTCCGATCTGGCGTGGCGGTGGTGTGACCTTCGCAGCGTCCACCCGCAACCATGATCAAAAGCTGAACAAGAAGATGTACCGCGCAGCTCTGCGCTCCATCCTTGCTGAGCTGGTTCGTACCGACCGTCTGGTCGTGGTCGAAGACTTCGCCGTTGATGCGCCGAAGACCAAGACCCTGCTGGCCAAACTCAATGGCCTGGGCCTGACCGACGTGCTGATCGTATCCGACGCTGTCGATGAGAACCTGTACCTGGCTGCCCGTAACCTGCCGCACGTTGATGTACGTGACGTTCAGGGTTCCGATCCGGTCAGCCTGATCGCGTACGAGAAGGTGCTGGTCACCGTTTCGGCCGTGAAGAAATTCGAGGAGCTGCTGGGATGAACCAGGAACGCGTATTCAAAGTGCTGCTTGGCCCGCACATCTCCGAGAAGGCCACGGTTCTGGCTGACAAACAAGGTCAGTTCGTTTTCAAAGTCGCTACCGATGCGACCAAGCTGGAAATCAAGAAGGCTGTCGAAGGCCTGTTCGGCGTGAAGGTTGAGCGCGTTACTACTCAGAACGTTCTGGGTAAGAGCAAGCGCACCGCTCGCGGTCTGGGCAAGCGTAACGACTGGAAGAAGGCAGTTATCTCCCTTCAGCCGGGCCAAGAACTCGATTTCACCAGCAGTGCTGAGTAAGGAAGGGGTGCATCATGGCAATCGTTAAATGCAAACCGACTTCCGCTGGCCGCCGTTTTGTGGTCAAGGTGGTCAATCAGGAGCTGCACAAAGGCGCTCCGTACGCTCCGCTGCTCGAGAAAAAGTCGAAGTCCGGTGGTCGTAACAACAATGGCCGTATTACCACCCGTCATATCGGTGGTGGTCATAAGCAGCATTACCGTCTGGTCGACTTCCGTCGCAACGACAAGGATGGCATCCCTGCCACCGTCGAGCGCGTGGAATACGATCCGAACCGTACTGCTCACATCGCTCTGCTGAAATACGCTGACGGCGAACGTCGCTACATCATCGCGCCGAAGGGCGTGGTAGCTGGCGATCAGCTGGTAGCCGGCATCATGGCTCCGATCAAGCCGGGCAACAGCCTGCAGCTGCGCAACATTCCGGTAGGTTCGACCGTTCACGGTATCGAGCTGAAGCCGGGTAAAGGCGCGCAGATCGCTCGTTCCGCTGGTGCTTCCGCTCAGCTGATCGCTCGTGAAGGTGCCTATGTGACTCTGCGTCTGCGCTCCGGCGAAATGCGCAAAGTCCTGTCCGAGTGCCGTGCGACCCTGGGCGAAGTCTCGAACTCCGAGCACAGCCTGCGTTCGCTGGGTAAGGCCGGTGCCAAGCGCTGGCGCGGTGTTCGTCCGACCGTTCGTGGTGTTGCCATGAACCCGGTTGATCACCCGCACGGTGGTGGTGAGGGTCGTACCTCCGGTGGTCGTCATCCGGTGTCGCCATGGGGCTTCCCGACCAAGGGCGCGAAAACCCGTGCTAACAAGCGCACCGACAACATGATCGTCCGTCGTCGCAAGTAAATAGAGGGATACGACAGTGCCACGTTCTCTGAAAAAAGGTCCTTTTATCGATCTTCACCTACTGAAGAAGGTCGAAGCGGCGGTGGAAAAGGGCGAGCGCAAACCAGTCAAAACCTGGTCGCGTCGCTCCATGATCCTGCCGCAGATGGTCGGTCTGACCATCGCTGTGCATAACGGTCGTCAACATGTCCCGGTCCTCGTGAACGAAGACATGGTCGGCCACAAACTGGGCGAATTTGCCGGCACGCGTACCTATCGTGGTCACGTTGCCGACAAGAAAGGCAAGCGTTAAGGGGTTTGGAAATGGAAGTAGCCGCTAAGTTGTCGGGCGCTCGCATCTCCGCCCAGAAAGCTCGCCTGGTCGCCGACCAGATCCGCGGGAAGAAGGTGGGCGAAGCGCTCAACCTGCTGGCTTTCAGCAGCAAGAAAGCCGCCGAGATCATGAAGAAAGTGCTGGAGTCGGCCGTTGCCAACGCCGAGCACAACGAAGGCGCAGACGTTGATGACCTGAAGGTCAGCACCGTTTTCGTCAACGAAGGGCGTTCGCTTAAGCGCATCATGCCGCGTGCCAAAGGCCGTGCTGATCGCATCGTCAAGCGGTCTTGCCATATCACTGTCAAGGTTGCGGACAAGTAACGGAGTCGATCAGATGGGTCAGAAAGTACATCCCGTTGGCATCCGCCTGGGAATCGTCAAGGATCACACTTCGGTTTGGTATGCAGATGGTCGCACTTACGCCGACTACCTGAATGCCGACCTGAAGGTTCGTGCATACCTGCAAGACAAACTAAAAAGCGCGTCCGTTAGCCGTATCGACATCGCTCGCCCGGCTCAAACCGCACGCATCACCATCCACACCGCTCGTCCCGGCATAGTGATCGGCAAGAAAGGTGAAGATGTTGAGAAGCTGCGTCAGGACCTGACCAAGCAAATGGGTGTGCCGGTGCACATCAACATCGAAGAGATCCGCAAGCCGGAGCTCGACGGTATGCTGGTTGCACAGAGCGTAGCTCAGCAGCTGGAGCGCCGCGTAATGTTCCGTCGCGCCATGAAGCGCGCCGTACAGAACGCCATGCGTATTGGTGCCAAGGGCATCAAGATCCAGGTGAGTGGTCGTCTTGGTGGCGCTGAAATCGCCCGTACCGAGTGGTATCGCGAAGGTCGTGTGCCCCTGCACACCCTGCGTGCAGATATCGATTACGCCACCTACGAAGCGCACACCACTTACGGTGTGATCGGCGTCAAGGTTTGGATCTTCAAGGGTGAGGTCATTGGTGGCCGCACTGAAGAGCTGAAGCCGCAAGCGCCCGCTCCTCGTAAAGCTGCTAAGAAATAAGGAGTACGCATCATGTTGCAACCAAAGCGTACGAAGTTCCGCAAACAGATGACCGGCCACAACCGTGGTCTGGCTCAGCGCGGTAGCAAGGTCAGCTTCGGCGAGTTCGCGCTGAAGTCTGTAGCCCGCGGTCGTCTCACCGCCCGTCAGATCGAGTCCGCTCGTCGTGCTCTGACTCGTCACGTTAAACGTGGCGGCAAGATCTGGATTCGCGTATTCCCGGACAAGCCGGTTACCAAGAAGCCTCTCGAAGTGCGGATGGGTAAAGGTAAGGGTGGCGTCGAATATTGGGTAGCCCAGATCCAGCCAGGCAAAGTCCTGTACGAGATCGAAGGCGTTTCCGAAGAGCTGGCGCGTGAGGCTTTCGCCCTGGCTGCTGCAAAGCTGCCGCTCGCCACCACCTTTGTTAAGCGGACGGTGATGTGATGAAAGCGACCGAACTTCGTGAAAAAACCGCACAGCAACTGAACGAGCAACTGCTCGGTCTGCTGCGCGACCAGTTCAATCTGCGTATGCAGAAAGCAACTGGCCAGTTGGGGCAGTCTCACCTGCTCTCGCAAGTTAAGCGCGACATCGCTCGTGTGAAAACTGTGCTCAACCAGCAGGCAGGTAAGTGATCATGGCTGAAGCCGAAAAAACAGTCCGTACGCTGACCGGCCGTGTTGTCAGCGACAAGATGGACAAGACCATCACCGTTCTGATCGAGCGCCGCGTTAAGCACCCGATCTACGGTAAATACGTCAAGCGTTCGACCAAACTGCACGCTCACGACGAAACCAACCAGTGCAAGATCGGCGACAAGGTTTCCATTCGCGAAACCCGTCCGCAGTCCAAGACCAAGTCCTGGGCTCTGGTTGAAGTCGTCGAACGCGCCGTTGAAGTCTAAGGGCTAGGGGTCGGAGAAATTTTATGATTCAGACTCAATCCATGCTCGATGTTGCTGACAACAGCGGTGCACGTCGCGTTATGTGCATCAAGGTGCTGGGCGGCTCTCATCGTCGCTACGCCGGCATCGGCGACATCATCAAGGTCACCGTCAAGGAAGCAATTCCGCGCGGCAAAGTGAAGAAAGGTCAGGTCATGACCGCAGTGGTTGTTCGTACCCGTCACGGCGTTCGTCGTGCCGACGGTTCGATCATCCGCTTCGACGGCAACGCTGCTGTTCTGCTGAACAACAAGCAAGAGCCGATTGGTACCCGTATCTTCGGGCCAGTGACCCGTGAACTGCGTTCCGAGAAGTTCATGAAGATCGTCTCGCTCGCCCCTGAAGTGCTTTAAGGAGATCCGACATGCAAAAGATTCGTCGTGACGACGAGATCATCGTGATCGCCGGTAAAGACAAAGGTAAGCGCGGTAAGGTGCTCAAGGTTCTCGCTGACGACCGTCTGGTCGTCGGTGGCATCAACCTGGTGAAGCGTCATACCAAGCCGAACCCGATGTCGGGCGTTCAAGGCGGTATCGTCGAGAAAGAAGCGCCTCTGCACGCTTCCAACGTTGCCATCTTCAACTCTGAAACCAACAAGGCTGACCGCGTTGGCTTCAAGACCGAAGACGGCAAGAAAATTCGTGTCTTCAAGTCCACCCAGAAGCCGGTTGGCGCTTGAGAATCCGTAGGTAAATACCATGGCACGACTGAAAGAGATTTACCGGAAGGAAATCGCGCCCAAGCTGAAGGAAGAACTGAAGCTGGCGAACGTGATGGAAGTTCCGCGCATCACCAAGATCACCCTGAACATGGGCCTGGGCGAAGCGATCGGTGACAAGAAGATCATCGAAAACGCTGTAGCCGACCTCGAGAAGATCACCGGTCAGAAAGTCGTTGTGACTCATGCCCGTAAGTCGATCGCAGGTTTCAAGGTTCGTGAAGGTTGGCCGATTGGCGTCAAGGTCACTCTGCGTCGCGAGCGTATGTACGAGTTCCTGGATCGTCTGCTGTCCATCTCCCTGCCGCGCGTGCGTGACTTCCGCGGCCTGAATGCCAAGTCCTTCGATGGCCGTGGCAACTACAGCATGGGCGTGAAAGAGCAGATCATCTTCCCGGAAATCGATTACGACAAAATCGATGCGCTGCGTGGTCTGGACATCACCCTGACTACCACTGCCCGTAACGATGATGAAGGCCGCGCTCTGCTGCGTGCTTTCAACTTCCCGTTCCGCAACTGATCGGAGTCCTGGACAATGGCCAAGACAAGCATGAAGAACCGCGAGCTGAAGCGTCAGCAAACGGTTGCCAAGTACGCCAAGAAGCGTGCCGAGCTGAAAGCTACCATCGCTAATCCGAACACCAGTCCGGAAGCGCGTTGGGAAGCCCAGGTCGCTCTGCAGAAGCAGCCACGTGACGCCAGCGCCTCGCGCCTGCGTAACCGTTGCCGCATCACCGGCCGTCCGCACGGCGTTTATCGCAAGTTCGGTCTGTCGCGTAACAAGCTGCGCGAAGCCGCCATGCGCGGTGACGTACCAGGCCTGGTGAAAGCCAGCTGGTAAGGCGTAGTAAAAAAGCGAAGCCGGCCTAGTGCCGGCTTTGTCTTTATGGCGGTCTGCTGCGCGTCGGCCATGCCGCGTTGCAAGTAGGTTCGGATTGCTCATTTACTACAGTAAACTCCGCATCCTCACCTCCTTGCGCCTTGCCTGGCTCTAGCTCGCAAGACTACCAGCAGAATAATGAATCAAGCCCCTTTTGGGGCTTGCTTCATTTTTGATCGGTCTCTAGAATGTCCGGCTCTCCTGAGCCTGGCATTTCCATGCCGAGCTTTTGGATGATCCCACAGCCCTCGGGCTGTTCTTTTTGTATCAGGAGCGTCTAGCCCATGAGTATGCAGGACCCGTTAGCGGACATGCTAACTCGTATCCGTAATGCCCAGATGGCTGAAAAGTCCGTCGTAAGCATGCCTTCTTCCACTCTGAAGGTAGCCGTAGCCAAAGTTCTCAAAGACGAAGGTTACATTGCGGGTTATGAAGTCAATGGTGAAGCCAAGCCACAACTGTCCATCGAGCTGAAGTACTTCGAAGGCCGTCCGGTCATCGAGGAAGTCAAGCGCGTGAGCCGTCCTGGCCTTCGTCAGTACAAATCCGTCGATGAACTGCCGAAGGTTCGCGGCGGTCTCGGTGTTTCCATCGTCTCCACCAACAAAGGTGTGATGACGGATCGCGCTGCGCGCGCTGCCGGTGTCGGCGGCGAAGTGCTCTGCACCGTGTTCTAAGGGGGGATAAGCATGTCTCGCGTTGCTAAGAACCCCGTAGTGCTGCCAGCTGGTGTCGAGATCAAACTCGCCGGTCAGCAGCTCTCGGTCAAGGGTGCCAAGGGCGCTCTGGAACTGAATGTTCACTCGTCCGTTGAAGTGATCCAGGAAGGTAGCGAACTGCGTTTCGCCGCTCGTAATGGCGACCAGCAGAACCGCGCTATGGCCGGTACTACTCGCGCCCTGGTGAACAACATGGTCATCGGTGTCAGCCAAGGCTTCGAGCGTAAGCTGCAGCTGGTCGGCGTGGGCTACAAAGCTCAAGCCAAAGGCCAGGTGCTGAACCTCGCACTGGGCTTCTCCCACCCGATCGACTACGAACTGCCGGAAGGCGTCGTGGCTGAAACCCCGAACCAGACCGAAATCCTGATCAAGGGTATCGACAAGCAACTGGTGGGTCAGGTGGCTGCGGAAATCCGTGACTTCCGTCGTCCTGAGCCCTACAAGGGCAAAGGCGTTCGTTACGCGGATGAAGTTGTCCGTCGTAAAGAAGCCAAGAAGAAGTAAGGGGCTGAAAAATGACCGACAAAAAAGTTACTCGTCTGCGTCGCGCTCGCAAAGCACGCCTGAAAATGCACGAGCTCGAAGCCGTGCGTCTGTGCGTGTACCGCTCTTCGCAGCACATCTACGCCCAGGTCATCTCGGCCGACGGCAGCAAGGTTCTGGCCAGCGCCTCTACCTTGGACAAAGCACTGCGTGATGGCGCCACCGGCAACGTCGACGCAGCCAAGAAAGTTGGTGCGCTGGTTGCTGAGCGTGCGAAAGCCGCTGGTGTGACCCAGGTGGCATTCGACCGTTCTGGCTTCAAGTACCACGGCCGCGTCAAGGCGCTGGCTGATGCTGCTCGTGAAGGCGGGCTGGAGTTCTAAGTTATGGCAAATAACGACCAAAAGCGCGACGAAGGCTACATCGAGAAGCTGGTTCAGGTTAACCGCGTTGCCAAGACCGTAAAGGGTGGCCGTATCTTCACTTTCACCGCGCTGACCGTGGTAGGTGATGGTAAGGGTCGCGTCGGTTTCGGCCGTGGCAAATCCCGCGAAGTTCCAGCTGCTATCCAGAAAGCGATGGAAGCTGCTCGTCGTAACATGATCCAAGTTGATCTGAACGGCACCACTCTGCAGTACCCGGTCAAGTCCGCTCATGGCGCCTCCAAGGTGTACATGCAGCCGGCGTCCGAAGGTACCGGTATCATCGCCGGCGGCGCCATGCGTGCCGTTCTGGAAGTAGCTGGTGTGCAGAACGTTCTGGCCAAGTGCTACGGCTCGACCAACCCGGTGAACGTGGTTCATGCCACCTTCAAGGGTCTGAAGACCATGCAGTCTCCAGCATCCGTTGCAGCCAAGCGTGGCAAGAGCGTCGAGGAGATTCTCTAACCATGGCTAATACCGTCAAAGTGACTCTGATCAAGAGCACCAATGGCCGTCTGGCCAATCACAAAGCTTGCGTCAAGGGCCTGGGCCTGCGTCGCATCGGTCACACCGTAGAGGTTCTGGATACTCCGGAAAACCGCGGCATGATCAACAAGGCTTACTACCTGCTGAAGGTGGAGGGTTAATCATGCAACTGAACGATCTGCGTTCCGCGCCGGGTGCCCGTCGCGAGAAGCACCGTCCGGGCCGTGGCATCGGTAGCGGTCTGGGTAAGACTGGTGGCCGTGGCCACAAAGGTCAGACCTCTCGCTCCGGTGGCTCCATCGCTCCGGGCTTCGAGGGTGGTCAGCAGCCGCTGCACCGCCGTCTGCCGAAGTTCGGCTTCGTCTCCCTGAAGGCTATGGATCGCGCCGAAGTGCGTACCTCCGAGCTGAACAAGGTAGAGGGTGTTGTGACTCTGCAGGCTCTGAAGGATGCCAATCTGGTTGGCCAACACGTACGGCGTGTGAAAGTCATGCTGTCCGGTGAGGTTACCCGTGCGGTCACCCTGAAAGGTATCGCTGCCACCAAAGGTGCGCGTGCGGCTATCGAAGCAGCTGGCGGTAAGTTCGAGGAATAAATGGCTAAGCAAGGTGCTCTCTCTGCTCTGGCTGGTGGCGGGTTGTCCGAACTCTGGGCTCGTCTGCGTTTTCTGTTCATGGCGATCATCGTCTATCGAATCGGCGCGCATATCCCAGTTCCCGGTATAAACCCTGACCGTCTGGCCGATCTGTTTCGACAGAATGAGGGGACCATTCTTAGCTTGTTCAACATGTTTTCCGGCGGCGCGCTGGAGCGGATGAGCATCTTTGCATTGGGGATCATGCCGTATATCTCGGCATCGATCATCATGCAGCTGATGACCGCCGTCAGCCCGCAGCTGGAGCAGTTGAAGAAGGAAGGTGAAGCTGGCCGTCGCAAGATCAGCCAGTACACCCGCTACGGCACACTCGTCCTGGCGTTCGTTCAGGCCATCGGTATGTCCGCTGGTCTGGCTAGCCAAGGCGTTGCGTTCTCGGGCGATTTCGGCTTCCACTTCGTGGCGGTCACCACTTTCGTGGCGGGCGCGATGTTCATGATGTGGCTGGGCGAGCAGATCACTGAGCGCGGTGTCGGTAACGGTATCTCGATGCTGATTTTTGCGGGCATCGTAGCCGGTCTGCCGTCGGCAATCGGGCAGTCTTTCGAGTCTGCTCGCCAGGGCGATATCAACATCTTCGCTCTGATCGCCATCGGCCTGTTGGCAGTAGCGATCATCGGTTTCGTGGTGTTCATTGAGCGTGGTCAGCGTCGCATTGCGGTGCACTACGCCAAGCGTCAGCAGGGCCGTAAGGTCTTTGCTGCGCAGACCAGCCACTTGCCGTTGAAGGTGAACATGGCGGGCGTAATCCCGGCCATCTTCGCTAGCAGCCTTCTGCTGTTCCCGGCCTCGCTGGGTGCCTGGTTTGGTCAGTCCGAGGGTTTGGGCTGGCTGCAGGACATTTCGCAGGCTATCGCTCCTGGTCAGCCGTTGAACATTTTGCTGTTTAGTGCAGGGATCATTTTCTTCTGCTTCTTCTACACAGCGCTGATGTTCAACCCGAAAGACGTAGCGGAAAACCTGAAGAAGTCCGGTGCCTTTATTCCGGGCATCCGTCCGGGCGAGCAGTCTGCGCGCTATATCGATGGCGTTCTGACTCGCTTGACCATGTTCGGTGCTCTGTACATGACGGCCGTGTGCCTGCTGCCCCAGTTCCTGGTGGTTGCAGCCAACGTTCCGTTCTACCTTGGCGGGACCTCGTTGCTGATCGTGGTCGTGGTTGTGATGGACTTCATGTCCCAAGTGCAATCGCACCTCGTGTCTCACCAGTACGATTCCCTGATGAAGAAAGCCAACCTGAAGGGCTATGGCAGCGGCATGCTCCGCTGATCCACCCGTAAGGTTCGAGGAGTTGGTAATGAAAGTTCGTGCATCGGTGAAAAAGCTGTGCCGTAACTGCAAAATTATCCGTCGCGAAGGTGTCGTGCGGGTGATCTGCAGCGCAGAGCCGCGTCACAAGCAGCGCCAAGGCTGAGTGTGAACCACGCGTGATAAGCCCGGCAGCTAGTGCGCTGCCGGGTTGATTATTTGTTATTACAGCGTTAATATCTCGCGCCCTATTTCTTGGCTTCCGGGGCGTAGGTAGCTGTCAATTGGAGTTCCACTGAATGGCCCGTATTGCAGGCGTTAACATTCCGGATAACAAGCACACTGTTATCTCGCTGACCTACATCTTTGGTGTTGGTCGCACCACTGCACAGAAAATCTGTGCCGCTACCGGTGTAAATCCGGCTGCGAAAATCAAGGATCTGACTGACGAGCAGATCGAACAGCTGCGTGGCGAAGTAGCCAAGGTTAATACCGAAGGCGACCTGCGTCGTGAAGTGAATATGAAGATCAAGCGCTTGATGGATCTGGGTTGCTACCGCGGCCTGCGTCATCGTAAAGGTCTGCCGGTTCGCGGTCAGCGTACCAAGACCAACGCTCGCACCCGTAAGGGCCCGCGTAAGCCGATCCGCAAGTAATCGCATTCGCGAATCGACAGGAATTTAGTCATGGCAAAACCTGCTGCTCGTACTCGTAAAAAAGTCAAAAAGACAGTGGTTGATGGCATCGCCCACATCCATGCGTCTTTCAACAACACTATCGTGACCATTACCGACCGTCAGGGTAACGCCCTGTCCTGGGCTACCTCCGGTGGCTCGGGTTTCCGCGGCTCGCGTAAGTCCACTCCATTCGCTGCCCAGATCGCCGCTGAGCGTGCTGGTCAGGCTGCACTGGAATACGGTCTGAAGAACCTCGACGTCAACGTCAAAGGTCCAGGTCCGGGTCGCGAATCCGCCGTGCGTGCTCTGAACGCCTGCGGCTACAAAATCGCCAGCATCACCGACGTGACGCCAATCCCGCACAACGGGTGCCGTCCGCCGAAGAAGCGTCGCGTGTAATCAGGAGACAGTGAGAAATGGCTCGTTACATTGGTCCCAAATGCAAACTGTCTCGTCGTGAAGGCACCGATCTCTTCCTGAAGAGTGGTGTTCGCGCGCTTGAATCTAAGTGCAACATCGAAGCAGCTCCGGGTATCCACGGCCAGCGCCGTGGCCGTCAGTCCGACTACGGCACCCAGCTGCGTGAGAAGCAAAAAGTTCGTCGTATCTACGGCGTACTGGAGCGTCAATTCAGCGGTTACTACAAGCAAGCTGCCAGCCAGAAAGGCGCCACCGGCGAGAATCTGCTGCAACTGCTGGAGTGCCGTCTGGACAACGTGGTTTACCGTATGGGTTTTGGCGCTACTCGTGCCGAGTCCCGTCAGCTGGTTTCGCACAAAGCGATCAGCGTCAACGGTCAGACCGTAAACGTACCGTCCTACCAAGTTAAGGCTGGCGACGTCGTTGCTGTTCGCGAGAAATCGCGCAATCAGCTGCGCATCGTTCAGGCTCTCGAGCTCTGCGCCCAACGTGGCCGTGTTGAGTGGGTAGAAGTAGACGCCGAGAAGAAGTCTGGTGTGTTCAAGAACGTACCGGCTCGTGGCGATCTGTCCGCTGACATCAACGAGAGCCTGATTGTCGAGCTCTACTCCAAGTAAGGGCTAGAAAATAGGTGCATCCATGCAGATTTCGGTAAATGAGTTCCTGACCCCCCGTCACATTGATGTGCAGGAGGTCAGTTCGACCCGCGCCAAGATCACCCTCGAGCCTCTCGAGCGTGGCTTTGGCCATACCCTGGGCAACGCGCTGCGTCGCATCCTGTTGTCCTCCATGCCTGGCTGTGCAGTAGTCGAGGCCGAGATCGATGGCGTACTCCATGAGTACTCCGCGATCGAAGGTGTGCAGGAAGATGTCATCGAGATCCTGCTCAACCTGAAAGGTCTGGCTATCAAGCTGCACGGCCGTGACGAAGTGACCCTGACTCTGGCTAAAAAGGGCCCGGGCGTAGTTACCGCTGCCGATATTCAGCTGGATCACGATGTCGAAATCGTCAATGGCGACCACGTAATCGCCAACCTGGCCTCCAATGGCGCGCTGAACATGAAGCTCACCGTAGCTCGTGGTCGCGGCTATGAGCCGGCTGACGCACGTCAGAGCGACGAAGATGAAAGCCGCAGCATTGGTCGCTTGCAGCTGGATGCTTCGTTCAGCCCTGTGCGTCGAGTTGCTTACGTGGTGGAAAACGCCCGTGTCGAGCAGCGCACCAACCTGGACAAGCTGGTTATCGATCTGGAAACCAACGGTACTCTGGACCCTGAAGAGGCTATCCGTCGTGCCGCGACCATTCTGCAGCAGCAGTTGGCCGCGTTCGTCGACCTCAAAGGTGACAGTGAGCCTGTGGTGGTCGAGCAGGAAGACGAAATCGATCCGATCCTGCTGCGCCCCGTCGATGACCTGGAGCTGACCGTACGTTCGGCCAACTGCCTCAAGGCAGAGAACATCTACTACATCGGTGACCTGATTCAGCGCACTGAAGTAGAGCTGCTCAAAACCCCGAACCTGGGCAAGAAATCCCTGACCGAAATCAAGGATGTTCTGGCTTCTCGCGGTCTGTCCCTCGGTATGCGCCTCGACAACTGGCCGCCGGCAAGTCTGAAGAAAGACGATAAGGCCACTGCCTGATCGTCATCATCACCGAACGAACAAGTTTGGTAAGGAATTGAACCATGCGTCATCGTAAAAGTGGCCGTCACCTCAGCCGCACCAGCGCTCACCGCAAGGCCATGTTCCAGAACATGGCGGTCTCGCTGTTCGAGCACGAGCTGATCAAAACTACCCTGCCGAAAGCCAAGGAACTGCGTCGCGTTGCCGAGCCGCTGATCACCCTGGCCAAGGAAGACAGCGTTGCCAACCGTCGTCTGGCTTTCGACCGTACTCGTTCGAAAGCTATCGTTGGCAAACTGTTCAACGATCTGGGCAAGCGCTACGCCACCCGTAACGGCGGCTACCTGCGCATCCTCAAGTGCGGTTTCCGCGCTGGTGACAATGCTCCGATGGCTTACGTTGAACTGGTCGACCGTCCGGTCGGCGGTTCGGTAGAAGCTGCCGAGTAAGTTGCTGGTTGTACAAGAAACCGGGCCTAGCGCCCGGTTTTTTGTTGCCTGAAATATCGCGCTCCGGGCCCGTTCTTGAGCGCCTGCTGCGCAAACAGGGGTGTTGCCGAAGCACTGCGTTTCGCAAAAGAAAATAACTATCGCGCCGTTACGCTTCATGCATTGGTTTGCCTGGTAAAGCCGGTCTAGTCTTGTTCCATCGTTGGTCGCACTCGTTGGGACCGACCCGATGAGGAGAAGGAGAGAACCATGTCGAACCAAGGTAAGTGTCCGTTCAACCATGTGGCCGGTGGCGGCACAGCCAACAATGATTGGTGGCCGAATCAGCTGCGTGTGGACTTGCTGAATCAGCATTCGGACCGATCCAATCCGCTGGGCGAGAAATTCAACTACGCCGAAGCTTTCAAGAAACTCGACTACAAGGCCCTCAAGGCCGATCTGGTCAAGCTCATGACCGACAGCCAGGACTGGTGGCCCGCTGACTTCGGGCATTACGGCCCGCAGTTCATCCGTATGGCCTGGCACTCTGCCGGTACCTACCGCACTACCGACGGCCGTGGCGGTGGCGGTCGTGGTCAGCAGCGTTTTGCGCCGCTCAACTCCTGGCCGGATAACGTCAACATCGACAAGTCGCGTCGCCTGCTGTGGCCGATCAAGCAGAAGTATGGCCAGTCGATTTCCTGGGCTGACCTGTACATCCTCGCCGGTAACGTTGCGCTGGAGTCCATGGGGTTCCGCACCTTCGGATTTGCCGGTGGCCGTGAAGATGTGTGGGAGCCGGATCAGGACGTCAACTGGGGCGCCGAAGTCGCCTGGCTGGGGGTCGACCCTAAGCGCGTCAATGACGATCGCGAGCTGACTGCGCCTTTCGGCGCTACTCACATGGGCCTGATCTACGTGAACCCGGAAGGTCCCAACGCTAGCGGCGACTATATGGCTGCAGCCAAGGATATTCGTGCCACGTTCTATCGCATGGCAATGGACGACGAAGAGATCGTCGCGTTGATCGCCGGCGGTCACACCTTCGGCAAATGCCACGGCGCAGCCCCTGAATCGCACAAGGGGCCGGAGCCGGAAGGCGGGCCCATCGAAGCACAGGGCCTGGGCTGGACCAGTAACTTCGGCAGTGGCTCGGGCAAGGACACGGTGTCCAGTGGCCTGGAAGTGACCTGGACGAAGACACCGGCGCTGTGGAGTAACAACTTCTTCGAGAACCTGTTCAAGTTCGAATGGGAACTGACCAAATCGCCAGCTGGCGCCAAGCAGTGGGTGGCCAAGGATGCGCCGGAGATCATTCCAGACGCGCATGTGCCGGGAAAATTCCACAAACCGACCATGCTCACTACCGACCTCACCCTGCGCTTCGATCCAGAGTTCGGCAAGATTTCCAAGCGCTTCTATGAAGATCCGCAGTCCTTCGCCGATGCCTTCGCGCGTGCCTGGTACAAGCTGACTCACCGTGACATGGGGCCGAAAGCCCGCTACCTTGGCCCGGAAGTGCCGAAAGAGGACTTGATCTGGCAAGACCCGCTACCGGCTGCCACCCATAACCCAAGCGCTGCCGATATCGCCGATCTGAAAGCGAAGATCGCTGCTTCGGGGATTTCGATCGGTGATCTGGTGTCCGTGGCTTGGGCTTCGGCCTCGACCTTCCGCGGTGGCGACAAGCGTGGTGGTGCCAACGGTGCTCGCCTGGCTCTGGCGCCGCAGAAGGATTGGGCCGCCAACCAGCGGGCGATTCAGGTGCTGCCGAAGCTGGTAGCAATCCAGCAGGCATCCGGCAAGGCCTCTCTGGCTGACGTGATCGTGCTGGCCGGTAATGTCGGTGTCGAGCTGGCAGCCAAGGCGGCTGGTGTGGCGGTGGACGTGCCGTTCGCGGCTGGCCGTGTTGATGCGCGTCAGGATCAGACCGATGTCGAGTCCTTCGATGTGCTGGAGTCTGCTGCCGATGGTTTCCGTAACTTCAGCAAAGGCAATCTGGGCGTGCCCACCGAGGCAATGTTGATCGACAAGGCGCAGATGCTGACACTGACCGCACCGGAGCTGACTGCATTGGTCGGCGGCCTGCGTGTACTGGGCGCCAACCACGACGGCAGTCAGCATGGCGTGTTCACCGACAAGGTCGGTGTGCTGTCCAACGATTTCTTCGTCAACCTGCTGGATATGGGCACCGTATGGAAGGCCGCCGATGACAGCAACGAAGTCTTCGAAGGGCGTACACGCAAGGATGGCCAGGTGAAATACACGGCCACCCGTAACGACCTGGTGTTCGGCTCCAACTCGGTGCTGCGCGCCTATGCCGAGGTGTATGCCAGTGCTGACGGCAAGGAGAAGCTGATCAAGGACTTCGTCGCCGCCTGGACCAAGGTGATGAACCTGGATCGTTTCGATCTGGCCTGAGCCTGAGTGGCGCACCAGCGGTGCGTCAGTAAACCGCAACGCCTCCCTCGTGGAGGCGTTGTGCTTTGCTTGACCGAGCCGGGCGTCAGGCGGAGCATTACAGCCTGCTCACGAATGCAAGAAGGATTGCCGGCATGAAAGGCCATACCGAAGTCATCGACTATCTCAAGCATCTGCTCAAGGGCGAACTGGCTGCGCGCGACCAGTATTTCATCCATTCTCGGCTGTATGAGGACTGGGGGTTCAGCAAGCTCTACGAGCGCATCAACCACGAGATGGAAGAGGAAACCCAGCACGCCGATGCCCTGCTAAAGCGCATCATCTTCCTCGAGGGTGTGCCGGACATGGCGCCCAATGCCTTCAAGTTCGGCCAGACCGTCCCAGAAGCACTGAAGCTCGATCTTGATCTGGAGTACGAAGTGCGCGCGGCCCTGAGCAAAGGCATCGAACTCTGCGAGAAACATCAGGATTACCCAAGCCGCGACATCCTCCTGGCGCAGCTCAAGGACACCGAGGAAGATCACGCCTACTGGCTGGAGATTCAGTTGCAGCTGATCGACAAGCTGGGTCTGGAGAAGTACCTGCAAAGCCAGATGTAAGCTGACTTGCCCAAAAAGAGCCCCGCATGTGCGGGGCTCTTTCGTTTCAGGCGCGGTCGCGTTCCAGCAGGGGTTTGAGGAAGTGCCCGGTATGCGAGGCCGGGTTGGCTGCAACATCCTCTGGTGTACCGGTGGCGATGATCATGCCGCCCTTGGAGCCGCCTTCCGGGCCGAGATCCACCAGCCAGTCGGCAGTCTTGATCACGTCCAGGTTGTGCTCGATCACCACCACGGTATTGCCGTGGTCGCGCAGGCGGTGCAGCACGTCCAGCAGTTGCTGGATATCGGCGAAGTGCAGGCCGGTGGTCGGCTCGTCGAGGATGTACAGGGTCTTGCCGGTATCGCGCTTGCTCAGCTCGCGACTCAGCTTGACCCGCTGCGCCTCGCCGCCGGACAGGGTGGTCGCGCTCTGGCCCAGCTTGATATAGGACAGCCCGACGTCCATCAACGTCTGCAGCTTGCGGGCGATGGCCGGCACGGCGTCGAAGAAGGTGCGGGCCTCCTCGATGGTCATGTCCAGCACTTCGGTGATGCTCTTGCCCTTGTACTTCACTTCCAGGGTTTCGCGGTTGTAGCGCTTGCCCTTGCACACGTCGCACGGCACGTAGATGTCCGGCAGAAAGTGCATCTCCACCTTGATCACGCCGTCGCCCTGGCACGCCTCGCAGCGCCCGCCCTTGACGTTGAAACTGAAGCGGCCTGGGCCATAACCGCGCGAGCGTGATTCCGGCACCCCGGCGAACAGCTCGCGAATCGGTGTGAACAGGCCGGTGTAGGTGGCCGGGTTGGAGCGTGGCGTACGGCCGATCGGGCTCTGGTCGATGTCGACCACCTTGTCCAGGTGTTGCAGGCCGTCGAAGGAGTCGTGCGCCGCCGCTTCCAGAGTGGTTGCACCGTTCAAAGCCGTAGCGGTCAGCGGGAACAGGGTGTTGTTGATCAGCGTCGACTTGCCCGAGCCGGATACGCCGGTGACGCAGGTAAGCAGGCCCACCGGAATTTCCAGATCGACATTACGCAGGTTGTTGCCCCGTGCGCCCTTGAGCTTGAGCAGTTTCTTCTTGTCACGCGGCGTGCGCTGCGCTGGATAACGGATCTTCTCGCGGCCGGACAGGTATTTGCCGGTCAACGAGTCGGGGTGATTCATCACCTCGTCGGGCGTGCCTTCGGCGACGATGCGTCCGCCGTGCACGCCGGCGCCCGGGCCGATATCGACCACGTAATCGGCCATGCGAATGGCGTCTTCGTCGTGTTCGACCACGATCACCGTATTGCCCAGGCTGCGCAGGTGGTTGAGGGTGCCCAGCAGGCGCTCGTTGTCGCGTTGGTGCAGGCCGATGGACGGTTCATCGAGGATGTACATCACGCCCACCAGGCCAGCGCCGATCTGGCTGGCCAGGCGGATGCGCTGCGCTTCGCCGCCTGAAAGGGTGTCGGCGCTGCGATCCAGAGTCAGATAATCGAGGCCGACGTTGACCAGGAACTGCAGGCGCTCGCGGATTTCCTTGAGGATCTTTTCGGCGATCTCGCCGCGTCGTCCGGTCAGACGCAGATTGGCGACGTAATCGCAGGCATCGCCAACCGGCAGGCCGGTCACTGCCGGCAGAGTCTTCTCGCCGACCCAGACATGCCGCGCTTCGCGGCGCAGGCGCGTGCCGCGGCAGTCGGGGCAGGGCTGGGTGCTGAGGAACTTGGCCAGCTCCTCGCGCACGCTGGCCGACTCGGTCTCGCGGTAGCGGCGTTCGAGGTTGGGGATGATGCCCTCGAAAGGGTGCGAGCGTTTGACGATGTCGCCGCGGTCGTTGAGGTACTTGAAGTCGACGTTCTGCGTGCCGCTGCCGAACAGAATGACCTTCTGGTGTTCGGCGGCCAACTCGTCGAAGGGCTCTTCGAGGCTGAAGCCATAGTGTGCGGCCAGCGAACCGAGCATCTGGAAGTAGTAGACGTTGCGCCGGTCCCAGCCGCGTATGGCGCCTTCGGCCAGGGTCAGTTCGCCATTGACCAGGCGCTTGACGTCGAAGAACTGCTTCACGCCCAGGCCGTCGCAGGTCGGGCAGGCACCGGCCGGGTTGTTGAAGGAGAATAGCTTGGGTTCCAGCTCGCTGATCGAGTGGCCGCAGTGCGGGCAGGCGAAGCGCGCGGAGAAGATGATTTCTTCGCCTGGCTCATCATCCATGGGGGCGATCAGGGCGATGCCGTCCGCCAGGCCAAGCGCTGTCTCGAAAGACTCGGCCAGCCGCTGCTGCAGGTCTTCACGGACCTTGAAGCGATCCACCACCACGTCGATGGAGTGCTTCTTCTGCTTGTCCAGCTTGGGCAGCTCGTCCAGTTCGAACAGCTTGCCGTTGACGCGGGCACGGACGAAGCCCTGCGCGCGCAGCTCCTCGAATACCGATAGATGCTCACCCTTGCGTTCGCGGATTACCGGTGCCAGCAGCATCAGCTTGCGGCCTTCCGGCAGGGCCAGCACCTGGTCGACCATCTGGCTGACGGTCTGCGCTTCGAGCGGAACGTCATGGTCCGGGCAGCGCGGAATACCGGCGCGGGCATACAGCAGGCGCAGGTAGTCGTAGATTTCGGTGATGGTGCCGACGGTCGAGCGCGGGTTGTGCGAGGTGGACTTCTGCTCGATGGAAATCGCCGGCGACAGGCCTTCGATGGTGTCGACATCGGGCTTTTCCATCATCGACAGGAACTGCCGGGCGTAAGCCGACAGCGATTCGACATAACGGCGCTGGCCTTCGGCGTACAGCGTGTCGAAGGCCAGGGAAGACTTGCCGGAACCGGACAGGCCGGTGATCACGATCAGCTTGTCACGCGGCAGGGTCAGGTCGATGTTCTTCAGGTTGTGGGTACGGGCCCCACGAATCAGGATTTTGTCCACTTAGGGAACCTCTGAATGCTGTCTGCGTTGCCACTGCCGCTTCAAATTCAGGCGGCTTGCAACGGGCCTCGCTGGGCGGGCGGAAAACGGTCGAGTATAGGGCTTGCTGCTGCCCTGCGGCAAAGTGTGCGCCTGTGCCGAAACGATGGCGGCTGCTAGAATCGCCGGCTGATTTCCTCAGGGTTTATTCGATGCACGATTCGCACAGCGAGCGCATGAGTAGTAGCGAGACCCGCGCGGCCGGCGGCCTGGCTATGGTGTTCGCGTTTCGTATGCTGGGCATGTTCATGGTGCTGCCGGTGCTGGCCACCTACGGCATGGATCTGGCGGGCAGTACACCCGCGCTGATCGGCCTGGCCATCGGTGCCTATGGTTTGACCCAGGCTGTGCTGCAAATTCCCTTCGGCATGCTCAGTGATCGTATTGGCCGACGCCCGGTGATCTACGTCGGGTTGCTGATCTTCGCCGCTGGCAGCGTGCTGGCGGCCAATGCCGATTCGATCTGGGGCGTTATCGCCGGACGTGTGCTGCAGGGTGCTGGCGCGATTTCCGCAGCGGTGATGGCACTGTTGTCGGACCTGACTCGCGAGCAACATCGCACCAAGGCCATGGCCATGATCGGCATGAGCATTGGCCTGTCGTTCGCCGTGGCCATGGTCATTGGTCCGCTGCTGACTCGCGCCTTCGGCCTGTCCGGGCTGTTCTGGGCGACGGCGGCGATGGCGTTGCTCGGCATCCTGATCGTCGCCGGCATCGTGCCGAAAGACGCCGGCCCGCTGCAGCATCGCGAGTCCGGCGTGGCGGCGCAGGCGCTGTGGCCGACGCTCAAACACGTCGACCTGTTGCGTCTGGACTTCGCCATCCTGGCCTTGCATGCAGTGCTCATGGCCAGTTTCGTCGCCCTGCCGCTGGCGCTGGTGGAGCAGGGGGAGTTGGTCAAGGAAGAGCATTGGTGGGTGTATCTCACCGCGCTGTTGATTGGTTTCTTCGGCATGGTGCCGTTCATCATTTACGGTGAGAAAAAACGCCAGATGAAGCGCGTGCTGCTGGGGGCCGTCAGCGTATTGCTGGTCTGCGAGCTTTACTTCGCCTTCTTCGGCAGCAGTTTGCGTGCGCTGGTACTGGGCATCGTGGTGTTCTTCACCGCCTTCAACCTGCTCGAGGCCTCGCTGCCGTCGCTGGTCAGCAAGGTGGCTCCAGCGGGCGGCAAGGGCACGGCGATGGGGGTGTACTCCACCAGCCAGTTCCTCGGCGCGGCGCTGGGCGGCATTCTGGGCGGCTGGCTGTATCAGCACGTTGGTCTGGGCGGTGTCTTCATCGGCTGCGCAGCGCTCTGTGCAATTTGGCTGGCTATTGCTGTTACTATGCGCGAACCGCCGTACGTGACCAGTTTGCGCCTGCCGCTCGATGCCGCGGCACTGGCCGATGTCGGACTGGTCGAACGCCTCAAGGCGACGCCGGGAGTGGCGGACGCCGTGGTGGTGGTCGACGAAGCGGCCATCTATATCAAAGTCGATACCCAACAAGTGGATCGCACGACGCTGGAAAGCCTGATCACATCGGCGCCAGCGGCGTGCCGAGTCTAGGAGAACGTTATGGCCCGTGGGGTTAACAAAGTCATTCTGGTCGGTACCTGCGGCCAGGACCCGGAAACACGCTACCTGCCCAGCGGCAACGCCGTCACCAACCTGAGCCTGGCGACCAGCGAGCAGTGGACCGACAAGCAGACCGGGCAGAAGGTAGAAAAGACCGAGTGGCACCGCGTCGCCCTGTTCGGCAAGGTCGCCGAGATCGCCGGCGAGTACCTGCGCAAGGGTTCGCAGGTGTACATCGAAGGCAAGCTGCAGACCCGCGAGTGGGAAAAGGACGGCATCAAGCGTTACACCACCGAGATCATCGTCGACATGCAGGGCACCATGCAGCTGCTGGGCGGTCGTCCGAGCGGTGACGAAGGTGGCGCTCCGCGTCAATCGCGTCCGGCCCCGCAGCGTGAGCCGCAGCAGGCTCCGCGTCAGGAGCGTCCTGCTCCGCAGCAGGCCCAGCCAGCGCCTGACTACGACAGCTTCGATGACGATATCCCGTTCTGATCTGATCGGGCTCTAGCCTATGCGAATGCGCCTGATGCTGCTGGGCGGCGGTAGTGCCCTGGGGCAAGCGCTGATCCGTCTTGGCGCCGAGGAAGACATCGGCTTCCTCGCGCCTCGTCCGCCGGAAGACGGTTGGGATGCGGCCAGCCTGACTGAGCTGCTCGACGACACCCGCCCGGATGCACTGATCAACCTGGCTTACTATTTCGACTGGTTCCAGGCCGAGTCGGTGGCCGAGTCGCGCCTGCAAACGCAGGAGCGCGCTGTGGAGCGTCTGGCCGAGCTGTGTCAGCACCACTCCATCGTCTTGCTGCAGCCGTCCAGCTATCGGGTTTTCGATGGTTCGCGAATCACGGCTTACAGCGAGAAGGAAGAGCCGATCCCGCTCGGACTGCGCGGCCAGGCGCTGTGGCGTCTGGAGCAGAGCGTGCGGGCGATCTGTCCGCGTCATGTGCTGCTGCGCTTTGGCTGGCTGCTTGATGACAGTCGTGAAGGGCTGCTGGGGCGCTTTCTAGTACGTGCCGAGCGCGACGATGCCCTTTATCTCGCCGATGACCGGCGCGGCAATCCGACGCCAGTGGACGATGCCGCACGAGTGATTCTGGCCGTGCTCAAGCAACTCGACTGCGAGTCGCCGCTGTGGGGCACCTATCATTACGGTGGTCACGAGACCAGCACATCGCTGAGTCTGGGGCAGGCGGTGCTGAGCGAGGCGCGTCACTATCGCAGCAATCTGGTCGAGGACGTCGCGCCGCAGGCGCACGCTGCTCGCCCGGATGCAGCCGATGAACCGCAACACGCCGTGCTGGCTTGCAAGAAGATTCTTCACACCTTCGGCATCAAACCGCGCGCCTGGCGCTCTGGTCTGCCGAGCTTACTGGATCGTTACTATCGCCATGGCTGAATTTCTCGTAACGGGTGGTGCGGGTTTTATCGGTTCCAACCTGGTCGACGCCTTGCTGGCCGCTGGCCACGAAGTGCGCGTGCTGGACAATCTGTCCATGGGCAAGCGCAGCAACCTGCCGCTGGACAATCCGCGCTTGCGCTTCATTGAGGGCGATGTCGCTGATGCCGAAGTGGTCGCGCAGGCGGTCGCCGGTTGTGCAGGGGTAGCGCATCTGGCAGCGGTGGCGTCGGTGCAGGCCTCGGTGGATGACCCCGTGTCCACGCACCAGAGCAACTTCATCGGTACCCTGAATGTTTGCGAGGCCATGCGTCAGCATGGTGTGCGACGTGTGGTCTATGCCTCCAGCGCGGCTATTTACGGCAACAACGGCGAGGGCGTGGCAATCGACGAAGCCACTGCCAAGGCGCCGCTGACGCCTTACGCGTCCGACAAGCTGTCCGGCGAACACTATCTGGACTTCTACCGCCGTCAGCATGGCCTGGAGCCGGCGGTGTTTCGTTTCTTCAATATCTTCGGCCCGCGCCAGGACCCGTCCTCGCCGTACTCCGGGGTGATCAGCATCTTCACTCAGCGTGCGCAGCAGGGGCTGCCGATCAGCGTGTTCGGCGACGGCGAACAGACCCGAGATTTCTTCTATGTCGGTGATCTGGTTGTGCTGTTGATGCAGGCGCTGCTCAACGATCAGGTGGTGAGTGATCCGGTCAACGTGGGGTGGAGTCAGGCGGTAAGCCTCAATCAATTGCTGGCGGAGATCGGCGCGCTTTGTGGCGGCTTGCCGCAGGTGACGCATTTGTCGGCCCGTGCTGGCGATATCCGCCACTCGCGTGCCGACAATGCGCGCTTGCAGGCCCATTACCGCCTGCCAGAGCAGACGCCGCTGCGTGAAGGGTTGCGCCAACTGCTCGGTTTGTGAATCGAGCCCATGAAAAAGCCGGCATACGCCGGCTTTTTCATTTCTGCTTGAGCTGTCAGAACTTGTAACCCAGGCCGACCATGTAGATGAAGGGGTCTACGTCCACATCAACCTTGGCGCGCACGCCGAGGGCGTTGTTGTCGACATAGGCGGTGGTGTCGATGTCGATGTAGCGCACCTGGGCGTTGAGCATCAGGCTATCGGTCAGCATGTAGTCGGCACCCACCTGCCAGGCCAGGCCCCAGGAATTCTTCGCACGGAAATTGTCGAAGCCGTTGGCGCTGGCAGCGCTACCGACGTGTTCGTCGAAAATCCAGGTGTAGTTGATACCGGCGCCGACATAGGGCTGGAAGGCCGACTTGGCGTCCAGCGGGTAGTACACCAGGCTCAGGGTCGGCGGCAGGTGCTTGAGGCTGCCCAGCTTGCCATTGGCTGCATCGAGGACGGTGCCCTTGATCTTCACGTCATGCTCGAACGGGGTTGCCGCCAGCAACTCGATGCCCAGATTGTCGGTGAGCATGTAGGCGAAGTTCAGACCCAGCTGGGTGTCACTGCTCATGGTTGCTTTGCCGCCCAGGTCGGCACCGGCGAGGCCGCCGCGATCGACCTTGACGCTGGAGGAGTCGGCCTCCGGGTTGACGGTGATGGCGCCGGCACGGATGAGGATGTCGCCAGCCTGGTGGGCTTGAGCAATGGGGGAGGCGATGGCCAGGGCCAGCAGTGAGGCAGTGAACAGTGACTTGTACATAGCGAGCTCCAGTTCGAGTCGGTTGTGTGTCTTGGCTGAAATCAATGCTAAGCCAAGCAACAATTCACTTTTTGACCTGGCTCAATAGATCGATGGGCTCTGCTGCGGTGTTTTGTCCATTGCTTCGAATGCGTCTGTAGATGATAATGTTTCTCTTTTTGAAGCAAGCCCGTCTGTCGAGGACCCTCTGCGCATGAATCGCTTCCCCCACCGTTCCCTGGTCGTGGCACTGATGTTGAGCAGCGGCTCGCTGCTCGCCGCGCCGCTGGATGCTGCGCTCGACGAAAGCCAGCGCCTGGCCGCCGAGGCGAAAGCCTCCCAGGGCCGCGTTGAACAGCTGGATGACGCCAGCCGTGAGATGCTCAATGAGTACCGAAATGCCTTGCAGCAGGCTGAGGCTTTGAAAGGTTATAACAGTCAACTTCGTGACCTGGTCGAAGCCCAGCGTCAGGAGCTGGCCAGTTATCAGAAGCAGCTCGATGGCATCGAACGCACCCAGGAAGCGGTAAGCCCGCAGATGGTCAAGATGGTCGAGGTGCTGGGTGAGTTCATCGCCGCGGACCTGCCGTTCCTGCCCGAGGAACGTGAAGACCGCCTGGCTCAGCTGCAGGATCTGCTGCCGCGTGCCGATGTCAGCCTGGCCGACAAATATCGCCGCATCCTCGAGGCTTACCAGATCGAGAGCGACTACGGTCGCACCCTGGAAGCCTGGCGTGGCGAACTGAACCAGGCCGATGGCGGCTCGCGTAGCGTCGAGTTCCTGCGCCTGGGCCGCAGCATGCTCTATTACCAGACCCTCGATGCCCACGAGAGCGGCTGGTGGAACCCGCAGACCAAGGCTTGGGAAGTGCTCGATGGCAGCGCACGTCGTCCGCTGACCCAGGCTATCGCCATCGCCCGTCAGCAACAGGCGCCTGCCGTGCTGTCCCTGCCGATCAAGACCCTGGCCGAGGAGGCCGCACAATGAGTCGTCGTGTTGTAGCCGTATTGGCGCTCAGCCTGTTGCCGGCACTGGCCGCCGTGGCCGAAACCCTCAACCCCGATCAACTGCTGCAGCGCATCCGTAGCGAGCGCGCTGCCGAAGTCAGCGCCATGCAGGAACGCGAGCAGGCGTTTCTCGCCAAGCGTAGTGAGCAGGCGCAGTTGCTGGCTGCCGCACGTTCCGCGCTGAATACCCAGAAAGCCGAAAGCGAACGTCTGAAAGCCGAGTTCGACCGCCAGGAAGCCGAGCTGGCCGAGCAGGAAAAATTGCTGGCGCAGCGCGTCGGACACCTTGGTGAGCTGTTTGGCGTGGTGCGTCAAAGTGCCGGTGATGTCGCCGGGCAATGGCAGGACAGCCTGCTCAACGCTCAGTACCCGGAGCGCCTGAAACGCCTCAAGGCGTTGGCTGAAAGCCGCTCGCTGCCGTCCGCCGAAGACCTCGACGGCTACTGGATGCTGCTGCTCGAAGACCTGGCTGCCAGCGGTCGTATCGAGCGTCTGCAATTGCCGGTAGTGAATACCGATGGCTCGCGCCAGGAGCAGCAGGTACTGCGTGTTGGCGCCTTCGCTGTGTATGGCGAGGATGCCTTCCTGCGTTACGACGCCGATGCCGGGCAACTGGTGGCGCCGCCGCGTCAGCCGTCCGGCCTGGGCCAGGTCAAGGACTACCTGAGCAGCACCGATGCGCTCGCCACGCTGCCCATCGATCCGAGCCGTGGCAGCCTGTTGGCGCAGCTGCAGCAGCAGCCGACTCTGTGGGACCGTCTGCAACAGGGTGGTCTGGTCGGTTGGGTGATCGTCGTGCTGGGTGCTTTCGGTCTGCTTCTCGCTGTGTGGCGCATGGTCTACCTGGCTCGCGTTGGTAGCGGCGTCAAGGCGCAGATGCACGACCTCAGTGCGCCGCGTAATGACAACCCGCTGGGCCGCGTGATTGGCGTACTGGGCGCCAAGCCACAACTGGCCGACCTGGAGACGTTGGAGCTGAAGCTCGACGAAGCGATCCTGCAGGAAACGCCGCCGCTGGAGAAAGGCCAGGGCCTGCTCAAGCTGTTGGCAGCCGTGGCACCGCTGCTCGGCCTGCTGGGCACCGTGACCGGCATGATCGTGACCTTCCAGGCCATCACCCAGAGCGGTGGCGGCGACTCGCGGCTGATGGCCGACGGCATCTCCCAGGCGCTGGTGACTACCGTGCTCGGTCTGGTGGTGGCCATCCCACTGTTGTTCCTGCACAGCCTGCTGGCCAGCCGTAGCAAGGGCCTGATCCAGATTCTGGAGCAGCAGAGCGCTGGTCTGATCGCCCTGCACCTGTCGGGAGCGCCGCGCCGTGACTGATCTATTCGCCTTCTGGCTGCGTGCAGTCGACAGTGCTCATGCGCTGCTCGACTTCATGAGCGCTGGCGGCGTGGTGATGTGGGCGCTGGCGGTGCTCTGCGTGGTGTTCTGGACCTTGGTGTTCGAGCGTTTCTGGTACATGCGCAGGATTTTTCCACGCTGGGTGCAGGAGCGCCGCGAGGCCTGGCAGCAGGTGCTCGCCGATGACAACGGCAACTGGCAGCGCGCCGTTCGCCTGGCCTGGCTGGCGCAGGCGCGTCAGCAACTGGCGGCGCCGTTGCGCCTGGGCAAGACCCTGGTGGCGCTGTATCCGTTGCTGGGCCTGCTGGGTACCGTACTTGGCATGATCGCCGTGTTCGATGTGCTCGCCCTCAACGGTGCCGGTAACCCACGCGGCATGGCCGCAGGCGTGTGGCAGGCGACCCTGCCGACCATGGCCGGCATGGTTCTGGCCATTCCTGGATTGTTCAGCCTGGCGCGCCTCGAACGCGAAGCCAGCCAGGCCATCGAGCGGCTGGCCGACCAGCTGCGTCACGACTGAGATCGCCCAACATGAGAATGCGTCGTCACCACCAGCAGGACGAAGATACCGGCATCGACCTCACACCGATGCTCGACGTGGTCTTCATCATGCTGATCTTCTTCATCGTCACCAGCTCCTTCATTCGTGAGTCCGGCGTCGAGGTGCAGCGTCCGCAGGCGGAAACCGCCAGCCCGCAGGACAAGGGCAATATCCTCATCGCCGTCACCGCCGACGGGCAGATCTGGATGGACAAGCAGCCAGTGGATATCCGCAGCGTGCGTGCACATGTCGAGCGCATGCGCGTCGACCAGCCCGATGGCGCGGTGGTGGTGCAGGCCGACCAGGATGCGCGTACCGGCCTTGTCGTCCAGGTGATGGATCAGGCGCGCCTGGCTGGCGTGCAGGATGTCGCCCTGGCCGCCGGCAGCGGAGTCAATTGATGCGTCTGCCGCTGTCTTTTCTCGGTGCCTGCCTGATGGCCCTGGGGCTATTCGCCCTGATGCTTTACATGGTCGCGCCGCCGAGCGCCAAGGTAAGTCAGGACCCGGTCAGCGTGGCCAACTTCGTGCGCATGGACGGTAACTCCAGCGAAACCTCCAGCCGCACCCGTCAGCAGGCACCGCAGCCACCTCAGCCGCAAACGCCGCAGCCACCCACGCCGCCGACACCGCAAACGGCTACGCCAAATGCCAACCTGCCGGCGCTGGACATTCAACTGCCAAGCCTGGCCAGTGGTATCGCCGTCAACAGCGCGCCTGCGCCGAGCTTGTCCGGTCTTGCACCGGGGGCTCCAGCGCCGACACCGCCGAGCCAGGCCGCCGAGTCCGGTGGGCAGATGGGCGGGATGGAGAGCGAAGTCATGCCGCTCAACGACGTGCGCCCGGAATACCCGCGTTATGCGCTGCAGCGTGGCATCGAAGGTTTCGTCAAACTGGCTTTCACCATCAATCGCTCCGGCAATGTGGAGAACATCCGCGTGCTGGAAGCCAACCCGCGTAACGTCTTCGAGCGCGAAGCACGCCGCGCCGCGGCACGCTGGCGCTTCGCGCCGCGTACCGAAGGTGGCCTGGCGGTGGACCGCGAAGCGGTAAAAACTCTCTACTTCCGTCTGGAAAGGAGCTGACCATGTACCGTTGGTTGTTGCTCGTGATGCTCAGTGCCGCAGCCCTGCCCGCCATGGCACAGCAGACCATCGACCCGGCCGTGTTCAAGGCTTTGAATGCGGCGCAAGGCGCGCAGCAAAAGGGCGATTACAGCGCTGCGCGGCGCGCGCTGGATGAGGTCCAGGCCAAGAGCGGCAGTCTTGAGGAGGCTCTGGTCTGGCGCAGCAAGGCTTACGTGGCCTGGTCGGCCGGCAACAATGGTCAGGCCATCGAGTGGCTGGACAAGGCTGTGCGTAGCGGCAAGCTTGACGATGAAATGCTGGCTGGCGAGCGCCTCAATCTGGCCAAGCTCAACCTGGGTGAGCGCCGCTACGCCAAGGTCGTCGAGTTGCTGGCGCCGAATCAGGGCAGTGCCTCCGAGGAGGTACTGCAGATGCTGGTGCAGGCCTATCAGGGCATGAACCAGCCGGCCAAGGCGTTGCCGCTGGCCGAGCGATACGTGCAGGCCAATCCCAACGCCGCCGATATCTGGCTGCAGTTTCTGGTGGGTGCCAATGCCGACCTGAAACGTTATGCCCAGGCCGAGCGCTGGCAGCGCCAGTTGCTGTCGCGCCAGCCGAACGATGCCAAAGGCTGGCGTCAGCTGGCTGGCCTGCAGCAGATGGCCGGTAGTAATGACAAGGCGTTGGCGACCCTGCGTGCGGCGCATAGCAAGGGCCTGCGCTTCAGCGAGTCCGAGCTGGACAACCTGGTGCTGCTGGCTGGCGCTGCCGACCAGCCCTGGCAGGGTGCCAAGCTGCTGGCCGGGATGCTCGACAGTGGTCTGTTGGCCAACAACGCCGCGCGTCAGGAGCGCCTGGGGCTGTTCTGGTGGCAGGCGCGTGATCGTGCTGCTGCGGTACGCGTGCTGCGCCCGTTGGCCGAACGTAGCGGCAATGGCAAGCATTGGCTTTATGTCGCGCAGCTGGAGCTGGAACAAGCGCGCTGGCAGGCCGGCCTGGATGCGCTGGCGCGCGCCGAACGTGGCGGTGCCGAGCGGGCCAAGGTGCGCTCCTGGCGGCAATGGGCGGAAAGCGAGCTGCGCTTCGAGCGGGAGAACCGGGTCGCCAGTCGCAGTTGAGTCGTTTTCGGTGCGCGCGGCGCACCCTACTTGGGTGACCGCCGCCTGTAGGGTGCGCCGCGCGCACCAAGTAAAAAGCCAGACTCCAGGGTCTGGCTTTTTTTTGTTGTAGGCGCGGCGGGCGGTGTTCCGATTTATCCGCGAATCTTTTCGCGGCTGAAGCCGCTCCTACAGCTACACCTACGAATGCCCGGCAGGGTCAGCTATCCGGCAATTCGTAGGCGTAGATCTTGTCCGCTTCCATCTGATAACCAACTTCGGCCAGCTCGCTGCTGACATGTTCGGTTTTCAGCGGGCCTTCCACCCAGAACGGTTGGTACAACGCGTCGAGCAATACGCCGAGCTCGCTGGTGACGTGGACGATCTGGTTCGAGGGCGGTGGTGGTACGTGAATGCAGGCGCCGAAGTAGGGCACCAGCAAAAACTCCACCACCCGGCCTTCGTCAGTCACATCCAGCGGCACGATATAACCGGGCAGCTTCACCTGCTGACCATTGAGCTCCTTGACCACTGGTGCGGCCGGCGATTGCTGCATGGCGGCCGGGCCAGATTCGGCCAGGGCGTCGGCCAATTGCGAGAGGTCGTGGATCGGCGCTGGGTTGATGACCTGCGGCGGAGCGTCCGATGGAATCAGCTCGGACCAGGTGAGTTCGCGCACATCAGCGGCGGCCAGCGGCAGTGCCAGGGTCAGCAGCAGAGTGGCGAGCAGGGGGCGGGACATGAGGAACCTCGTAATAAGAGCGCCTGCGCAGTGTACGACAGGCGCTCTCAACTTTCCCTCAGAGCCTGATCGACAGCCCATCGGCCAACGACTGCCGATAGGCCCGCCAGGCCGGCACGCTGCCCATCGCCACGGCTGCGGCGAGAATGCCACCAAGTAGTTTCCATTCGTAACTCGACGGCGCATTGAGTGCCAGATACAGGCCGTAATTGGCCTGGACGAAGCCCTGGCTGCCGGCGATACCCAGATATAGCAGCGCGACACCGAAGGCCACGCCTGCCAGTGCCAGGGCGAAGGCCTCCAGCACCAGCAGACTGGCGATATGCCAGGGGCGGGCGCCTACCGAGCGCAGAATGGCCATTTCCCGGCGGCGCTCGTTGAGACTGGTGAGGATCGCCGTGAGCATGCCGATCAGGCCGGTCAGCACGACGAACAGCGAGACCACGAACAGTGCTTTTTCGGCCGTACCCATCAGGCTCCACAGCTCCTGCAGAGCGACACCTGGCAGGATCGCCAGCAGTGGCTCGCCACGGAACTCGTTGATCTCGCGCTGCAGGCTGAAGGTGGCGATCTTGCTGTTGAGACCGAGCATGAACGCGGTGATCTGCTTCGGCTGCAGGTCCATGGCGCGTGCTTGATCCGCGCTGATCTGCGCGGCGCCACGTGCCGGCATGCCGTTCTGCCAGTCGATGTGCAGCGCCTCCATCCCGGCCAGGGAAATGTGCAACGTGCGGTCGACCGGTGTGCCGGTGCGTTCGAGGATGCCGACCACGGTGAACGGCTTGTCGTCATGCTTGACCAGGCTGATGGTGGCGACGCCGTGTGCCAGAACGATGTTCTCGCCGAGGCCGTAGCCCAGCGCCTGTGCCACTTCCGCGCCGAGTACTACCTCGAACGGATCGTCGGCAAACTCGCGGCCCTGGGCCAACTTCAGGGCCTGGCTGCGGGCGTAACGATAGTGCTCGAAGTAGGCGGTGCTGGTGCCCATCACCCGATAGCCGCGGTGTGAGTCGCCGAGAGAAATGGGGATGGCCCACTTCACCTGACGGTGGTTGGCGAAGTGCTCGAAACTGTCCCAGCGGATGTTGTTGGTGGCGTTGCCGATGCGGAACACCGAGTACAGCAGCAGGTTCACGCTGCCGGAGCGGGCGCCGACGATCAGGTCGGTGCCGCTGATGGTGTTGGCGAAGCTGGCGCGAGCTTCGGTACGTACACGCTCCACGGCCAGCAGCAAGCACACCGAAAGGGCGATGGCGAATACCGTGAGCAAGGCGGTGAAACGGCGGTTGGCCAGGCTGGCCAGGGCGATGCGGATCAGGTGCATCTCAGGCCTCCTGTGGGCGCGTGGCGCGGTTGAGTTCGGCCAGCGACAGGTTGCGGTCGAACAGCGAAGCCAGGCTCTGATCGTGGCTGACGAACAGCAGGCTGGCGCCGGCAGCGCGGCATTCGGCGAAGAGCAATTGCAGGAAGGCCTCGCGGGCGTCGAAGTCCAGTGCCGAAGTCGGTTCGTCGGCGATCACCAGTTCCGGCTGACCGATCAGTGCGCGCGCGGCGGCGACCCGCTGTTGCTGGCCGATAGATAGTTCGTCGGCACGACGGCCGAGCAGGTCGGCGCGCAGGCCGAGATGGTCGAGCAGCGCTGCTGCGGCGGCATCGATGCTGCCGTGGCGCTGTCGTGCGCGTTCGGCACGCAGGCGCGAGAAGCGGCAGGGCAGCTCGACGTTCTCGCGCACGGAAAGAAATGGCAGCAGGTTGAACTGCTGGAAGATGTAGCCAGTGTGGTCGACGCGAAAACGGTCGCGGGCACCGGCGGAGAGCTGGCCCAGGTCCTGGCCGAGCAGGCGGATATGGCCGCTTTGCGCCCGTTGTACGCCGCCGAGCAGGCCGAGCAAGGTGGTTTTGCCGCTGCCACTGGGGCCTTTGAGAAACAGGGTTTCACCGCGTGCCAGGGTGAAGGCGGGGATATCCAGCAGCTGCGCCTGGCCGGGCCAGGCGAAGCCGAGATTGGCGAGTTCGATCAGAGGTTCGGTCATTGTCTGCAGCGTGTCGGGAGAAGGCATTTATTGCCGGAGCGAGGGGCGCTCACTCCGGCAATAAGACGTGGCAGGTCAGAAGCTCAAGCGTGGCTGTGCCGGCGTCAGTTCCACGCCCTGCTGACCATTCGGGCCGATCAGTTGTACCTGAATCTTCTCGGTGGCGGGGAAGCGTTTGAACAGTTCGGCGAGATCCAACTGTTTCAATTCGTTGGCCTTGGCGCATTCGAAGCGATAGTGCGCCTGGATGTCGCTGTGCTCGCCTTCATGATCATGATCGTGATCGTGATCGTGATCGTGATCGTGGTCAGCGTCGCCGAACAGTGGGCTTTCCAGTTCGACCTGGGTGGCCTTGCAATCGCCGCTGTTCAGGGCGAACAGGCTGATGGGCTGCTCCAGTTCCCGCTTGGCGGCGGCGACCTTGGCCTTGTCGGCATCGCTCTTGGCGGCATGCTCGACGCCCACCAGGTTCATTGCCGGGCTTTCGAGTTGCAGCTCCAGCAGGTTGCCGTCCAGTGCTGCGTTGAGGCTGGCGACGCCGTGTTCGTGGGCACCCAGGCTGTCGTGGGAATGTTCGTGGTCGTGATCATGACCGTTTTCATGGGCCTGGGCGGCGGCCAGGGGCAGCAGGGCGAAGGGCAGGACGAGCAGCAGGTGGCGCATGGGTATCTCCAGCGTAGGTTAGATTTAATTGTTACGTTATAACAACTTTTGTGGCGGACTGGCCAGCGCTTAGGGGGCGTGGGAGCATGCAGCTTCCTGACTGGAGGCTGAACATGATGCGAATACGTGGGCGCATTGGCGACTGGCCGGTGGACCTAACGCTGGAGCTGGATAACGAGGACTGGGCGCAACTGGCGCAGCATGTGGCTGTTACGCCGACACCCAGCGTAGCGGCAGCGACTGCCGCAGCTGACGCGGGTGATGCGCTGTGGCAGACCGCGCTGCAGCTGGTGCGCGATGCAGGGCAAGTGGAAGGACCGAAGCTTATGACGCAGCTGGCCGCGTTGGCAGGTGGCGAGGCCGCTGGCAAGCGCCTGCTGGTGCGTCTGCGTCATTGCGAGCAGATCCGCATGGAAACCGGCGCGGACGCGCCGATCTATCACTGGCAGGAGTAATTGTTCAGGCTGCCAGGGTGTCGTAGGGCGCCCTGCGGCGAGCGCGATCCAACGCTGGGATCAGTAGATCGCCTGATACAGCTTGCGGCGGTAGGTGGTGACCAGAGGGTGGTCGCCGCCGAGCAGGTCGAACACCTGCAGCAGGGTCTTGTGCGGCAGGCCTTCGCTGTAGCTGCGGTTACGCACGAACAGCTTGAGCAGGCCGTCCAGCGCCGCTTCGTATTGCTGGCGCGCCAGTTGCTGCACGGCCAGTTGATACAGCGCCTCGTCGTCCTCTGCGTTCTGCGCCAGGCGGCTTTTCAGCGTGGCGGCGTCTGGCAGGTCGGCGGCCTGACGCAGAAAGGTCAATTGCGCCTTGGCACCGGCCAGTGCCTGCTTGTGCTCGTCACCCTTGACTGCGTTGAGCACGGTTTCCGCTTCGCCCAACTCGCCGCGCTCGGCCAGGCAGCGCGCGTAGAGGATCAGCGCGGCAGCATTTTCGTTGTCTTCGGTCAGCACCTGCTTGAGCAGTGTTTCGGTGTCGGCAAAACGGCCTTCGGCGAACAGCGCCTGAGCGGCCTCCATCGGGTCGGCGGCGGTAGGCGCCGGTTCGGCGACGTGAGGTTTGAGCATCTCGCGGATCGCCGCTTCCGGCTGGGCGCCGGCGAAGCCATCCACCGGCTGGCCGTCCTTGAACAACACCACGGTGGGCAGGCTGCGAATGCCGAAACGCATGACGATGTCCTGCTCGATATCGCAGTTGACCTTGGCCAGCAGCAGCTCACCGGCATATTCCTCGGTGATCTTCGCCAGCATTGGCATCAGCGCCTTGCACGGCGCGCACCACTCGGCCCAGAAGTCCACCAGCACCGGTTTGTGGAAGGAGTTCTCGATCACCAGTTGCTCGAAGTTGGCGGCGCCGGAGATGTCGAAGATGTAGGGGGAGTCGCTCATGGTCGGTCTCGAAAAACAGGGCAATGATCTATTAATGCGGGCACTGCCGCGCGGTTACAAGGGGCGCACGGCGTGATACAGGCTGACTTCGCGGAATTCGGCGGGCTCGGCCAGGTCTGGCCAGGTGCAGCCGTCCAGCAGTGCCAGGCGCCGGTACAGCGGATGCTGGAAGTCCTTCACCCGTGAATCGGCCACCAGGGCCTGACGCCCGCGGCTGAGAAAGTGGTCGAGCAGCGGCAGGTTGGCGCGATCGTAGAGCACGTCGGCGACCAGGATCAGGTCGTAGCGATCCGCTTCGGCGAAGAAATCGTCCGAGTAGTTCAGCGTCACACCGTTGAGTGCGGCGTTGGCGCGGCTGGCGGCCAGCGCCAGTGGGTCGAGGTCGCAGGCCACCACTTCTGCCGCACCCGCCTTGGCGGCTGCGATGGCGGCGACGCCGGAGCCAGCGCCGAAATCCAGCACGCGCTTGTCGCGTACCCACTCTGGGCGCTCGGCCAGCCAGCGTGCCAGCACCAGGCCGCTGGCCCAGCAGAAGCACCAGTAGGGCGGCTCTTCAAGGATGCGCCTGGTTTCCTCAGGGTTGAAGGCGCGCTCCATGTTGCTGGCATCGATCAGCCACAGGGCGATATCGGTACCGGGCAGTGTTTCGGCCACCAGGCGGGCATCGCCGAGTAATTCGCTGAGCGCATGCTGCAGCGGTGCGGGTGGTTTCATGGCGCCGGCACCAGATGCAGCGGGCCAAGGTCCTGGTCGTTCAGTTCAGCGATGGTGCGTGCCGGCAAGCGCTGTACCAGGCGTCCGGATTGACTGACGCGGCCGCGCAGTTCCAGGCGCAGGTCCTGAGGCGCCTGCTGCGTGTTCAGGGGCAGATGGAACGGCAGCGCTTCGCCGTCGCCACGCAGATGAACCTGGCCAAGCAAGGCACGCGGGCGACCGCGCATGTCTACGCCCAATAATGCGAGGTCGACATCGGCGCCTGCGGCGACGCCAAGCAATTCGCCGCGCAGGCCTGGGCCCTGGATCGGTGCAGCGATGGGTTCTGCCTGTGCAGGTGCTGGAGTGGGTGGCGGCGCGGTGCTCGTGGGCTCGCCGGCGCAGGCCGCAAGCAGGCCGCTCAGGGCAATGGGTAGAAGGGGCAGATATCGATTCATGGCAGGTTCTGCTTTTGACGGGGCATGGGCATAGCTTAATTTGTCTTGCCGCCGTAAGCAGGCGAACTCAAGGCTCCTTACATTTTTCAATGGCGTGCTATGCGCTACCATGGCGACTTTGCCGCCATTCGTCAGCCCTCACCATGCATTGTCCGTTCTGCGCTGCCAACGACACCAAGGTCATCGATTCCCGTCTGGTCGCCGAGGGCGACCAGGTCCGCCGCCGCCGTGAATGCGTGGCCTGTGGCGAGCGTTTCACCACCTTCGAAACTGCCGAGCTGGTGATGCCGCGCCTGATCAAGCAGGACGGCAGCCGCCAGCCTTTCGACGAAGAAAAGCTGCGCGCCGGCATGCAGCGCGCGCTGGAAAAACGCCCGGTGAGCGTCGAGCGCCTGGAGGAAGCCATCGCCCGTATCAAGCAGCAACTGCGCGCCACTGGCGAGCGCGAGGTGAAGTCGCTGGTGCTGGGTGAGTTGGTGATGACCGAACTGAGCAAGCTTGACGAGGTGGCCTATATCCGCTTCGCCTCGGTCTACCGGCGCTTTCAGGACCTCAACGAGTTCCGCGAGGAAATCGAACGCCTGGCCCGCGAGCCGTCGAAAAGCCGATGAGCGAACGCGACCAATTCTTCATGGCGCGCGCCCTGCGGCTGGCGCGCAAAGGCCTGTACTCCACCCATCCCAATCCACGAGTCGGCTGCGTCATCGTGCGTGATGGCGAGATCGTCGGCGAAGGCTGGCATGCCCGTGCCGGTGAGCCGCACGCCGAGGTGCACGCACTGCGCCAGGCCGGTGACAAGGCGCGTGGCGCAACGGCGTACGTGACACTGGAGCCCTGCAGCCATCATGGGCGCACGCCGCCTTGCGCCGATGCGCTGGTCGCCGCCGGTGTCAGCCGGGTCGTCGCGGCGATGCAGGATCCCAACCCGCAGGTGGCCGGCAGTGGCCTGCTACGCCTGGCCCAAGCCGGTATCGAGGTCGCCAGTGGCGTGCTGGAAAGCGAGGCGCGAGCGCTCAATGCCGGTTTCATCAAGCGCATGGAGAGCGGGTTGCCGTTCGTGCGGGTCAAGTCGGCGATGAGCCTGGATGGCCGCACTGCCATGGCCAGCGGCGAGAGTCAGTGGATCACTGGCCCGGCGGCGCGCGCGGAGGTGCAGCGTTTACGCGCGCAGTCCAGCGTGGTGCTCAGTGGCGCCGACACCGTGCTGGCGGACGATGCCCGGCTGACGGTGCGTCCCGACGAGCTGGGATTGGGTGTCGAAGCCACCTTCATGGCCGCCTCGCGACCACCGCTGCGGGTGTTGGTCGATGGTCGTCTACGCGTGCCGCTGAGCAAAGCCTTCTTCCAGGCCGGTCCGGCGCTGGTGGCCACCTGTGCGGCTGCCGCCGCCCGTGATCGCTATCTGGCCGATGGTCACGAACTGCTCGCCGTGCCGGGCAGCAATGGTCACGTCGACTTGCGCAAGTTGCTGCTGGAACTGGCCGGCCGTGGCGTCAACGAAGTGCTGGTAGAGGCCGGGCCGCGTCTGGCCGGCGCCTTCGCCCGTTCCGGTTTGGTGGATGAGTACCGCATCTTCGTCGCGCCCAAGCTGCTCGGCTCCAGTGCGCGGCCGCTGTTCGAACTGCCGCTTAACCGCATGGCCGAAGCGCCGGAGTTGCAGATTCTCGATATTCGCGCCGTCGGCGACGACTGGCAGATCACTGCGGTGCCCAAGGCCAGATAGCGCACGGGCCATGCGTCGCGGCGATAAATGTGATAAAACGCCACGCGGTCATTTCACATGGCCGCAACGTTCTCAGGGCGGGGCGAAATTCCCCACCGGCGGTGATGGTTCGTAGAACCTAGCCCGCGAGCGCTCGCCACGGTACCTGCCAGGCGAGGTCCAGCAGACCCGGTGCGATTCCGGGGCCGACGGTATAGTCCGGATAAAGAGAGAGCGGGATTCCCTCCACGGGCGCCTCGTGCGTGTCCGTGAAATCCCTATCGATCGGCATTGCCCTGTTTTTGACCAAAACAGGAGTTCGTCCATGCTGTTCAGCACCACCTTCAACGTGAAACCGGAGGGCTTATGTTCACCGGCATAATCGAAGCCATCGGCAGTATCCGCGCCATGACGCCCAAGGGCGGCGACGTGCGCGTCTACGTGGCCACCGGCAAGCTCGATCTGGGTGACGTCAAGCTCGGCGACAGCATCGCCGTCAACGGCGTGTGCCTGACCGCAGTGGAACTCCCCGGCGACGGCTTCTGGGCCGACGTCAGCCGCGAGACGCTGGCGCGCACCGCCTTCGTCGACCTCAAGCCCGGCAGCGCGGTGAACCTGGAAAAGGCCCTGACGCCCACCAGCCGCCTCGGCGGGCACCTGGTCAGCGGCCACGTCGACGGCGTCGGCGAGATCGTCTCGCGTGCCGATAACGCCCGCGCCGTGCAGTTCAAGGTGCGCGCCCCGCGCGAGCTGGCCAAGTACATCGCGCACAAGGGCTCGATCACCGTCGACGGCACCAGCCTGACCGTCAACGCGGTCAATGGCGCCGAGTTCGAACTGACCATCGTGCCGCACACCCTGGCCGAGACCATCATGGTCGACTACCAGGCCGGGCGTAAGGTCAACCTCGAGGTCGACCTGCTGGCGCGTTACCTGGAGCGCCTGCTGCTCGGCGACAAGGCTGCAGAGCCCAAGGCCTCGGGCCTCACCGAAAGCTTTCTCGCCGAACACGGCTACCTGAAGAATTGAGGAGACGCCCGATGGCGCTCAATACCGCTGAAGAACTGATCGAAGACATCCGCGCCGGCAAGATGGTCATCCTCATGGATGATGAGGACCGCGAGAACGAAGGCGACATCATCATCGCCTCCGAATGCGTCACCGCCGAGCACATCAACTTCATGGCCCGCTTCGCCCGTGGCCTGATCTGCATGCCCATGACCCGCGAGCGCTGTGAGTTGCTCAAGCTGCCGCTGATGGCGCCGCGCAACGGTTCCGGTTTCGGCACCAAGTTCACCGTCTCCATCGAGGCGGCCGAAGGTGTGACCACCGGCATTTCCGCCGCCGACCGCGCGCGCACCGTGCAGGCTGCCGTGGCGCGCAATGCGGTGGCCGAGGATATCGTCAGCCCTGGCCACATCTTCCCGCTGATGGCCCAGCCCGGCGGCGTGCTGGCCCGTGCCGGCCACACCGAAGCCGCTTGCGACCTGGCGCGCATGGGCGGTTTCGAGCCGAGCGGGGTGATCTGCGAGATCATGAACGACGACGGCACCATGGCCCGTCGCCCGGAGCTGGAGAAGTTCGCCGAAGAGCACGGCCTGAAGATCGGCACCATCGCCGACCTGATCCACTACCGCCTGATCCACGAGCGTACCGTCGAGCGCATCAGCGAGCAGCCGCTGGACACCGAGCTGGGTCAGTTCAATCTGGTGACCTACCGTGACGGCGTCGAGGACACCGCACACATGGCGCTGACCCTGGGCGCCATCTGCGCCGAAGAACCGACCCTGGTGCGCGTGCACAACATGGACCCGCTGCGCGACCTGTTCATGGTCAACCAGCCGGGCCGCTGGAGCATGCGCGCTGCCATGGCGGAAGTGGCCAAGGCCGGTAGCGGCGTGGTGCTGCTGCTCGGCAATCCGCTGACCGGGCCGGAGCTGCTGGCACTGATCAGCCGTCAGCAGCCGGCCAACCCGGCGACCTATAGCACCGTGGGCGCGGGCTCGCAGATTCTGCGTGATCTTGGCGTACGCAAGATGCGCCTGATGAGCTCGCCGATGAAGTTCAACGCGATATCCGGCTTCGATCTCGAAGTTGTAGAATACCTGCCGGCTGATTGAAAGCGGCCCGCAGGGCGGGAGAGGGTGTTATGGCCAACGCCTAACCCTCTCCCTACGCGGGCCGCCCCAACCCCTCTCCCACAAGTGGGAGAGGGGAGCAAAGCCAGCTCCCTAGGGAGCACGAATTTTATTTTCGGAGCGCACCGCCGCTCCGGCTCTTTAACCCATGTGAGACTTGTCATGACCCTGAAGACCATCGAAGGTACCTTCATCGCCCCGAAGGGCAAATACGCCCTGGTGGTAGGCCGTTTCAACAGCTTCGTCGTCGAGAGCCTGGTCAGTGGCGCCGTCGACGCCCTGGTACGCCACGGCGTGAGCGAGAGCGAGATCACAATCATCCGTGCACCGGGTGCTTTCGAGATTCCTCTGGTCACCCAGAAGGTCGCTCAGCGTGGTGAATACGCGGCGATCATCGCCCTCGGCGCGGTCATCCGTGGCGGCACCCCGCACTTCGAATACGTCGCCGGCGAGTGCACTAAGGGTCTGGCCCAGGTCTCCATGGAATATGGCGTACCGGTCGCCTTCGGCGTGCTGACTGTCGACTCCATCGAGCAAGCCATCGAACGTTCCGGCACCAAGGCAGGTAACAAGGGGGCCGAAGCTGCGCTGTCTGCCCTGGAAATGGTCAGCCTGCTGGCGCAGTTGGAGGCCAAGTGAGCAACTCCGGTAACGGCCAGTCGGCCAAGAAGGGGCCCAGCGGCAAGATTCTCGCACGCCGTGAGGCCCGTACCCTGGCCATGCAGGCGCTGTATTCCTGGCACATTGCCGGGCAGCCGCTGAACGAGATCGAAGCGCAGTTTCGTGTCGACAACGATTTCAGCAAGGTCGATGGCGCTTACTTCCACGAGATCCTGCACGGTGTACCGCGGCAGAAGACCGAGCTGGACGAGGCCTTCACGCCGCTGCTCGATCGCCCGCTGGAAGAGATCGATCCGGTCGAGCTGGCCATCCTGCGCCTGTCCACCTACGAGCTGAAGAACCGCGTTGATGTGCCCTACAAGGTAGTGATCAACGAAGGTATCGAGCTGGCCAAGGTGTTCGGTGCCACTGACGGGCACAAGTTCGTCAACGGCATCCTCGACAAGCTCGCGCCCAAGCTGCGTGCGGCCGAAGTCAACGCCAACAAACGTTGAGGCCTATGGGGATGCTTGATTCACGATCTTGCGAGCTAGAGCCATGCAAGGCAAAAGCAGGCGAGGAAGCGCAGTGTGCTGTAGCACATGAGCATTCCGAGTCTGCTTTTAACGCAGCAGGGCCGACGCGCAGCAGATCGTTGCTTGCCCGTGAATGAGTTCGAGCTGATCCGTCACTACTTCGCCGCCGCCCGTTGCGCTCAGGGCGGTGACGGCGTGGTTCGCGGTATCGGCGATGACTGCGCCCTGCTGGCGTTGCCAGCGGGCGAGCAGTTGGCGGTGTCCACCGATACGCTGGTTGCCGGGGTGCACTTTCCCGACGCCTGCGATGCCTTTCTTCTCGGTCAGCGTGCGCTGGCCGTCTCCGCCAGTGACCTGGCTGCCATGGGCGCTACACCGCTGGCCTTTACTCTCGCTCTGACCTTGCCGAGCGCCAGTGAAACCTGGCTGGCCGAGTTTGCGCGTGGCCTGCAGCAGATGGCCGAGAACTGCTCGCTGGCGTTGGTCGGTGGCGACACCACGCGTGGCCCGCTAAGCCTGACGCTGACCGTGTTCGGCCGTGTGCCGGCCGGGCAGGCACTGTTGCGCAGCGGCGCGCAGGTGGGTGATCTGCTGTGCGTCGGCGGCGAGCTGGGTGACGCCGCTGGCGCCCTGCCGCTGGTATTGGCTCAGCGTGATGCAACGCCTGAAGTCGCCGAGCCTTTGCTGGCGCGTTACTGGTCGCCGCAACCGCAACTGGCCCTGGGGCATGCACTGCGCGGCCGAGCCACGGCAGCACTGGATATTTCCGACGGCCTGCTCGCTGACTGCAGGCATATCGCCAACGCCTCGCAGGTCGCCCTGCACATTGAGCTGGCGCGTGTGCCGATGTCTGCAGCGCTGCGCGCCTTTGCCGGTGAAGAGCAGGCGCGGATCTGCGCGCTCGGTGGTGGCGATGACTACCGTCTGGCCTTTACCCTACCGCCAGCGCTGTTCGCCGACATTCAGCGTGACTGGCCTGACGTCCGGGTTATCGGCCGTGTGCTGAACGGCACCGGGGTACAGCTGCTGGACGCCAATGGCCAGCCAATCGAGCCGCCGCGCGGCGGCTATCAACATTTCTGACAGGACGGAGTGCGTGTGACCGATCACCCCAACCAGGTTCCCGCCGAATACGTACCACCCTCGGTGTGGCGCAATCCGTGGCACTTCATCGCCTTCGGCTTCGGCTCCGGCACGCTGCCCAAGGCGCCGGGTACCTGGGGCTCGCTGGTGGCGCTGCCGTTCGTGCCGCTGTGGCAGATGCTGCCGGACTGGGGCTATTGGCTGCTGCTCGGGGTCACCATGCTGTTCGGCTTCTGGCTGTGCGGCAAGGTCGCTGACGACCTGCGCGTGCACGACCATGAAGGCATCGTCTGGGACGAAATGGTCGGCATGTGGATCACCCTCTGGCTGGTGCCCGAGGGTTGGGTCTGGTTGCTGCTAGGCTTTCTCATGTTTCGTCTGTTCGACATCGTCAAGCCCTGGCCGATTCGCTGGATCGATCGCCACGTACACGGCGGTGTCGGCATCATGCTCGATGACATCATCGCCGGGGTCTTTGCCTGGCTGGCCATGCAGGGGCTGGTCTGGGCGTGGGCCAACTACGGAGCAGGGCTGGGTTTCTAAGGAGTGGGCATGCGCATGAGGCAGGTCTGGCTGGGCGCGCTGCTGATGCTATGCGCTCTGAGCGGAGCTCAGGCTCAGAGCGAGCTGCCAGGTGAAATACGTCTGGCCAGCGAGATCTGGGAGGCCTATACCGAAGCCGACGGTACTGGCCTGGGTTGGGACGTCATGCGCAAGGTGTTCGAGCCGGCAGGTGTTCGCTTGAATATCCACAGCGTGCCCTATACCCGCTCCATCGGGCTGGTGCAGCGTGGCGAGGCCGATGCCTGGGTCGGGTCCTATCGTGACGAGGTCGAGGGGCAGGTGTTCTACCCCACGCACTACTATGATCGAGATCAGATCGTCGCACTTGGCCTCAAAAACAAACCTGTGCCGACCCTCGACAGCCTGGGCAAGTACCGGCTGGTCTGGGTGCGGGGCTACGGTTACGAGGAATATCTGCCGAATGTGCACGACTACCGGGAAGTGCAACGGCGTAGCGGTATCCTCGGCATGCTCGACCTGGGTCACGCGGATTTCTATATCGATGCGCGCCCCGAGGTCGACTATGTGCTGAGCCTGACTGGTAAGCCGCAGCAGTATCGCACGACGGATCTCACGCAACTGCCGCTCTATCTCGGCTTTGCCGATACGCCACGCGGGCATGCCCTGGCCGAACTCTTCGATCGGCGCATGACACAACTGATTGCCAGCGGTGAATTGCGACCGATCTTCGCCCACTGGCGCCAGCCCTATCCCTTCGACTGAGCCGGGAGACTTTCACATATGCAGCTTCGTTACTGTCTCGCCGCGCTGGCGCTGCTAGGTGCAAGTTCTTCCTGGGCGGCGACTCAGGTGCAGGTGGTTGGCCTGTTTCCTGGGGCGGCGGTGGTCAATGTCGATGGCCAGCGCAAGCTGGTGCGGGTCGGCCAGACCGGTCCGGGCGGGGTAGAGGTGGTCAGCGTCGACAAGCAGGGTGCGGTGCTGCGTGTCGAGGGTGTCGAGCGCGCCTATCCACTGAGTCGGGAATACAGTGCCGGTTTTGCCGAACCAGTAAGAAAGCGCCTGAGTATCGCCAAGGGGCCAGGTGGTCACTACTGGATCACCGGTTCGGTCAACGGCCAAAGCGTGCCATTCCTGGTGGATACTGGTGCCACGTCGGTTGCTCTCAACGAAGCCCAGGCGCGCCGTCTGGGCATCGACTTTCGCGTCAGTGGGCAACCGCTCACGGTCAGCACGGCCAGTGGCACGGCGCGGGGCTGGCGGGTGCGCCTGGATCGGGTCAAGGTCGGCGATATCGAGGTGCTGGGTGTCGAGGCCGTGGTGTTGGAGGGTGGCGCGCCCGCCGAAGCCTTGCTCGGCATGAGCTTCATGGGGCGGGTGGGCTGGCGCGAAGAACAAGGCATGCTGGTGCTCGAATCCAAGCTTTGAGGTTGCCATTGACAGTTTCGATACTGATGATCGGCAATTCTGACTGACCCGCCAGCGGGGGCTGCTGATACAATGCCGGCCCTGTTTCGTACTCATTGCTAGGAGTATCCGGTGTCCGTCGTGTTCGTCGCCGCCTCCCAACTGCCCACGCCCTTCGGTGTGTTCACCATGCACGGTTTCCTCGACGAGGTCACCGGCAAGGAACATGTCGCCCTGACCTTCGGCAATGTTGCCGACGGTGCACCAGTGCTAGGGCGTCTGCACTCCGAATGCCTGACCGGCGACGCGCTGTTCAGCCTGCGTTGCGATTGTGGTGCCCAACTGCAGGCTGCGCTGCAGGCCATCGCCAACGAAGGTCGCGGCGTGCTGCTGTATCTGCGTCAGGAGGGCCGGGGCATTGGTCTGCTGAACAAGATTCGCGCCTATGAGCTGCAGGACGGTGGGGCCGATACCGTGGAAGCCAACGAGCGCCTGGGTTTCGGCGCTGACCAGCGTGATTACGCCATCTGCCTGCCGATGCTCGAGCACCTGGGCATTCACAGCCTCAAGCTGATGACCAATAACCCGCGCAAGGTCAAGGCGCTGGGCGACATGGGTATCGCGGTGGATCACCGTGTGCCCTTGCAGATTGCACACAACCCCTACAACAAGCGCTACCTCGCCACCAAGGCCGGCAAGCTCGGTCATATGCTGGGCAACCAGCATCAGGGTGAGACCGAGGAGCGCCTGTGACCCGAGGCCAGGTAAAGCGGCGTCTTGCGCTGGCCTGGTGGCGTCAACTGGGCGTGGCGCTGGCGCCCTTGTTCATGCTCAACCTGCTGTTCGGCGGTGGTGGTCACACGGTCATGAGCATGCCGATGTTCATTGCCGGCCTGGCCTCGATGTTCGTCAGCCTGCCGCTGTTCTCTGCCTACAAACACGCTCTTATCGCCACCCAGAAAGCCCTCGATAGTGACGAGGAACCCACTGCCTGGCTGGAGCTGGATCGTATTCGTTTGCGCGCCTTGCTTGGCGCGGCGCTGCCTGCGTGGATCGCCGCGTTGGCAGTCCTTGCTGGCCTCGAGGCGATCCCGCTGGTTCTGCTGGCGCTGTCGTCCATCGTGCTGCACAGCCTCTACCGCATACCCCGCCAGTTGGGTTGATGCGCACGCTGCTGCTCGCGCTTTGCCTGCTGGCGTTGCCGCTGTCAGCTGCCGAGCGGGTAATCAGCCTGGCACCCTCGCTCAGTGAAATCATGCTCGACCTGGATGCTGCCGGCTTGCTGGTCGGCGTGCTCGAAGGCGATGAGCGTCCCGCCGCGCTGGCGCACCTGCCCACTGTTGGTCGTTATGGTCAGCTGGAATTCGAGCGACTGCTGCAACTGGCGCCGGATCTGATCCTTATCGCACCTGGCAGCGTGCCGCCGGCGCAACAAGCGCAGTTGCAGCGTTTCGGTATCGACCTGTTGATCGTCGAGCCGCAGCGCCTTGACCAACTCGGCGAGGCCTTCGTGCGCATTGGCGAGCGAGTGGGCCGGGCGGAGCAGGGCGAGCGGCTGGCGGCCGAGTTTCGCGCCGAGCTGCACGCGCTGCGTCAGCGCTACCAGCGTGAGCAGCCCCTGACGGTGTTCTATCAGGTGTGGCATCAGCCGCTGTACACCATCGGTGGCGAGCAATTGATCGGTGATGCCTTGCAGGTGTGCGGTGCGCGCAATCTGTTCGCCGATCTACCGCAGCCAGCGCCACAGGTCAGTGTGGAGGCGGTGCTGGCGCGTGACCCGGACGTGATACTCGGCGGCAGCAATGCCGAGCTGAGCGCCTGGCAAGCCTGGCCGCAGTTGCATGCCGTGCGTCTGGAACAGGTCTGGGCAGTGCCGGACAGGGGCCTGGAAAGGCCCAGCCGGCAGATGCTGGGTGCCATCGAGCAGTTATGTGAGCGGATGGCGGGGGCGCGGTAGCCTCTTCAGGCGGTACGCACCCTACAGCGGTCGTAGGGTGCGCTGTGCGCACCAAGCTCAGAGTTGTGGCGTCCAGGTCAGCGAGAGCATGGCGCTGCGGCCTTCTTCGCGGTAGCCGTAATAGCTCACGCTGCTGAAGAACGGATCATCCGGCCGGCTGTAAAGGGCCTGGGAATAGTCCTTGTCTAGCAGGTTGTCGACCTTGACCTGCCAAAGCAGTTCCTCGTCCATCTGCCAGCTCGCGCGTACGCCCAGCAGGCCGTAGCCGGCGATCTCGCGGTTGTTGGCGGCATCATCGTAGCGGCCGGAGAATGCCTGCCAGGTCATGCCGGCGGCGAACGCGCCGAACTGACGATCCAGGTCCAGGCTCAGGCTGCGCTTGGCGCGGCGCGGCAGGATATGGCCACTACTGCGGTCACGCGGGTCGAGTAGACTGGCGCCGAGGGCCACATGCCAGTCCAGCAGCTCGCGTTCGACACTCAACTCCAGGCCCTGCAGGCGCGCCTTGTTGACGTTCATTGGCGTGCTGAAGAAGGTAACCGGGTCGCTGACTACTGTGATCAGGTCCTCAACCTCGGTCCGGTAGGCCGACAGGCTCCAACGCGTATCCATGTGATCACCGCGCAGTTGAGCTTCGTAGGTTTTCGAGCGCTCCGGGGCAAGATCCGGGTTACCACCGTAGAACGAACTGGTCGGGAAGTAGAGGTCGTTGAAGGTCGGTGCATGGAAGCCCTCGCCATAGCTCAGCACTAGCTCCAGGCGCTCGGCCAGGTCCAGACTCAGCGCAGCATTCCAGGTGTTTTCACTGCCGAACTGCTGGTTGTCGTCGTGGCGCAAGCCCAGTTCGGTGGCGAAATCGTTGCCGCGATAGCGGTGCTGGGCGAAGGCTGCCCGGTTCCAGCGTTTGCTTTGGCTGAAGTCACTGTCGCTACCCAAGCGGTCCTCGTACCAGTCGAGGCCAAGTAGCACCTGGTGAGCGTCACCAAACCGCAGAGTGTTAAGCCAGCCGGCACTGTCGCGGTAGGTGTTGTAGGCGTAGTTGTTGTCGGCATTCAGCGGGTCGCGGTTTTCGCTCTTGTCCTCGCTATGACCGAGCTCCAGACGGCTGCTCCAGTTTTCGGCGAGTTGCGCTTCGAGATGGCCGGCAATGCTGGAGACGCTGAAGCGTTCGCTGGGGTTGCCCGGATCGAAACTGAACAGGTCGTCGTACTCGCTCTCGCCATGTTGCTCGAGCAGGCTCAGGCCTCCCTTGAGACGGTCGTTGAAGCGATGATCGAGGTTTAGGTTGAAGGCCTTACGGCGCAGGCCATCGTGGTCGTTGTCGTAGCCACGGCCATCTTGGGAGCGGTCGAAGCCGGCGCGTTCGACCAGGCTTGCGCCGAGATCGAAGCGGGTGCGCTGGTCACCGCCGGACATGCCTAGGCTACGCTCGAAGGTCTGTTGGCTGCCGGCGGCCAGGCGTAGGCGCGGCTGCAGGCCATCCTCGCCGCGCCGAGTGAAGATCTGGACCACCCCGCCAATGGCGTCGGAGCCGTAAAGCGCCGAGCGGGCGCCGCGCACGACCTCGATACGCTCGATTTGATCGGGGCTGAGAAACTCCAGACGGGCCAGACCGCTGGCAGCAGCATTCAGACGTACGCCATCTACCAGCACTAGGGTCTGGTTGGCGTTGGCGCCACGTAGGAACAGACTGGTGAGGCTGCCGCGACCGCCGTTCTGCACGATAGACACACCAGGCACGCGGCTGAGCAGGTCGGGTACGCTACTGACCTGCAGGCGTTCGATGTCGTCCCGCTCGAACACCGTGGTGGCAGCGGTGGCCTGCGCTTGCGGTTCGGCCAGGCGCCCGGAGGTGACGACCAGCGGTTCGGCCAGGTAGGGCTCGGCGGCAAGCGAGAGACCTGGCATGACTGCGATGGCCAGTGCCAGACGGGACAGTTTCATTCTCTTTCCTCAACGGTCGGCAGACGGTCAAGGAGGGCAGGTGCAAGCGCAGGCAGGGCAGCGCTTGACCGTGCTGCCCTCCGCAACACCAGTCGCACCGCCTTGGCCGGTCTCCGGGCTCTCGACCCGCGTCCGCCTTCCCAGGCATGACCCAGTGGCTGTTGGACGCGGTACACGCTCAGTGTGTGCAGTCGATTACCGTTGCGGGGGCAGCGTCGGCATTGCTCGTGACGAGCGCACCGACTTCCCGTTTAACACTGCTTGCGCAGCGCACCCTGGCGGAACATGAATGGCGCGCACCTTAGTGCGCACGCATATGAATGACAAGCAAACGCCGCTCATATAGCGATGAGCGGGCTTCATGCTCAGGCCTGCAGCAGGCTCAGGCGTTGACGCACCGCGCGTTCGATGCCGGCTTCGTCGAGACCGCACTCGGTGAGCATCTGGCTGGGCTTGGCGTGCTCGACGTAGTAGTCGGGCAGGCCCAGGTGCAGCATCGGCACCTGGCGATTTTCTGCAGCGAAGAATTCGCTGACCGCGCTGCCGGCGCCGCCCATGATGCTGTTTTCCTCAATGGTCACCAGCAGCGCGTGGCTGCCTGCCAGTTCGCGCAGCAGCGCTTCGTCCAGGGGTTTGACGAAGCGCATGTCGACCACCGTGGCGTCCAGCGTTTCACCGACGCGCAGGGCTTCGGCCAGTTGCACGCCGAAGGCCAGCAGGGCTACGCCCTTGCCCTGGCGACGCACGACCGCCTTGCCAATTTCCAGCGGCTCCAGGCCTGCATCGAGCGGCGCGTTGGGGCCGGTGCCGCGTGGGTAGCGTACCGCCGCCGGGCCGTCGAACAGGTGGCCGGTGGTGAGCATGCGGCGCAGCTCGTTCTCGTCGCTCGGGGTCATCACCAGCATGCCGGGGATGCAGCGCAGGTAGGAGAGGTCGAAGCTGCCGGCGTGGGTCGGGCCGTCTTCGCCGACCAGGCCGGCGCGGTCGATGGCGAACAGCACGTCGAGGTGCTGCACGGCCACGTCGTGAATCAGTTGGTCATAGGCGCGCTGGAGGAAGGTGGAGTAGATCGCCACCACCGGCTTGGCGCCCTCGCAGGCCATGCCGGCCGCCAGGGTTACGGCGTGCTGCTCGGCAATCGCCACGTCGAAGTAACGATCAGGAAAGCGCTCGCTGAACGCCACCAGATCCGAGCCTTCCTTCATCGCCGGGGTGATGCCGACCAGGCGCGCGTCCTGCTCGGCCATGTCGCACAGCCACTGGCCGAACACGTTGGAGTACTTCGGGCCACTGGGCTTCTTGGGTGCAGCGACAGGCGTTACCGGCTCCAGCTTGGTGATGGCGTGGTAGCCGATGGGGTCGACCTCGGCTGGGGCGAAGCCCTTGCCCTTCTTGGTCACCACATGGAGGAACTGCGGACCGTCGAGGTCGCGCATATTGCGCAGGGTGGCGAGCAGCGTGGGCAGGTCGTGGCCGTCGATGGGGCCGACGTAGTTCCAGCCCAGCTCCTCGAACAGGGTGCCTGGCACCAGCATGCCTTTGGCGTGTTCCTCGACCTTGCGCGCGATTTCCCAGGCGCCAGGCAGGCGCGAGAGGATCTTCTTGCTGCCCTCGCGCATGCTGGCGTAGGTGCGGCTGGAGATGATCTTGGCCAGGTAGTTGGACAGACCGCCGACATTCTTGGAGATAGACATGTCGTTGTCGTTGAGGATCACCAGCATGTTGGCGCCGACGTCGGTGGCGTGGTTGAGCGCCTCGAACGCCATGCCGGCGGTCAGTGCGCCGTCGCCGATCACCGCCACGCTCTTGCGCTTCTCGCCCTTCAGGCGGGCGGCGATGGCCATGCCCAGTGCCGCGCTGATGCTGGTGCTGGAGTGGCCGACGCCGAAGGTGTCGTACTCGCTCTCGCCGCGCCGTGGGAAGGCGGCCAGGCCGTCCTTCCGGCGCAGGCTACCCATTCGCTCACGACGGCCGGTGAGGATCTTGTGCGGGTAGGCCTGATGGCCGACGTCCCACACCAGACGGTCATCGGGGGTGTCGAAGACGTAATGCAGGGCGATGGTCAGCTCGATCACGCCGAGGCCGGCACCGAAGTGCCCGCCGCTCTGGCCAACGCTGTAGAGCAGGTATTGGCGCAGTTCGTCAGCGAGGGTTTCCAGGTCCGTTTCGGCCAGGCGGCGCAGTTCGTCGGGCGTGTTGGCGCTGTCGAGCAGCGGCGTCAACGGGCGCTCGCGGGGGATCTCGTGGAAAGTGGTCGGCATCAGGCGAATCGTTATAGGTGTAAAAGATGCGGCAGTTTACCTGATGCCAGGAAAACAGCCCAATCTGCTGACCACATCGGCGTTACCGGTAGTTTCGTGCGAGGAAATCCAGCAGCAGGGCGCTGACCCGCTCGCCGCATTCGGCCTGCAGCCAATGGCCGGCGCCGGGCAGGTCGTGGCGTTCCAGGTGCGGCACCTTGTCGCCCATGCGTTTCAGCGTCGGCGCCTCGAAGCGGCCCACCGGGTCGTGCTCGCCGAGCAGGAATAGCGTCGGCTGCTCTACCTGAAGCCCGGCCAGATGCTCGGTGCGCTGCCAGTTGCGTTCGAAGTTGCGGTACCAGTTCAGCGCGCCTCGAAAGCCGTGGCGCTCGAAGGTGCGCAGGTAGTGAGTGAACATCGCCTCGCTGCACCAGGGCGGCAGTGGCAGGTCATCCGGCATGCCATCGAACAGCCGCGCATTGGCCGGTTTGTCCGTCGCCAGCAGGGCATCGCCGAGGCCGCCGAGCAGCAGACGCAGGCTGCGGGCGATGTCGTCGTCCAGTTCGGCCTCGGCCACGCCTGGCTGCTGGAAGTAGAGGATGTAGTGGAATTGCCCGGCGTAGGCCTCGCGCATCATCTCGATGGCCGGGCGTTTCGGTCGGCCGCCGAAGGGCACCGACAGTGCGCCGAGCGCCTTGATCCGCTCAGGCTCCAGCAGCGCCAGGTGCCAGGCCACCGGCGCGCCCCAGTCATGGCCGACCACCACTATCTCGCGCTGGCCGAGCATGTCCATCGCCGCCTGGATATCGCCGCAGAGGGTGAGCAGGTCATAGGCCGCCGGATCGGCTGGCGCGCTGCTGGCGCCATAGCCGCGCATTTCCGGGGCGAACACGCGGTAGCCGGCGGCGGCCAGCGCCTCGATCTGCGGATGCCAGGCGTACCAGCATTCGGGAAAGCCATGCAGCAGCCACACCGGCTTGCCGTGCTCGTGGCCGGCGCTGTACAGGCTGAGTTCGATGCCATTGACGGCGAGCAGGCGGTGATCGATATGCATGGCTAATTACCAGGTGTCGATGAAGGGGCGTTTCTTGCCATCGCGCCGAGGCGCTCGTGGTATCGCGTTGAGCCCGCGCAGCAGCCAGGCGCGGCTGTCAGCCGGGTCGATCACCGCGTCGATCTCAAGATAACTGGCCATGTTCAGCGCCTTGCCGTTTTCGTAGGCCTTGGTCACCAGTTTGTCGAACAGCGCCTGGCGTGCGGCTTCGTCCGGTTGGGCCGCCAGCTCCTTGGCAAAGCCAAGGCGCACCGCGCCTTCGAGGCCCATGGCGCCGAATTCGCCACTAGGCCAGGCGGCGGTGAACAGCGGCGAATGGAAGCTACCGGCGGCCATGGCCTGGGCGCCGAGGCCGTAGCCCTTGCGCAGCACCAGGGTGAAGAAGGGCACCGTGAGGCTGGCGGCGGTGACGAACAGGCGCGAGACATGGCGCACCGTGGCCTGCTGCTCGGCTTGCGGGCCGACCATGAAGCCGGGGGTGTCGCACAGCGAGACGATGGGCAGGTCATGCGCCTCGCACAGTTGCAGGAAGCGCGCGGCCTTGTCGCCGGCCACGGCGTCGATGGCGCCACCCAGGTGCGCGGGGTTGTTGGCGATCAGGCCGAACGGCTTACCCTCGATACGAATCAGCGCGGTGACCAGACCGGGGGCGAACTGGCGGCGCAGTTCCAGCACGCTGCCGTGATCGGCCAGCAGCTCGATCACCCGGCGGATGTCGTACACGCGCAGGCGGTTTTCCGGGATCACCTGGCGCAGCTCGCGGGTGTCGCTGCACTGCCAGTCGCTCACCGGTCCTTGGAAATAGCCCAGGTACTGCTTGGCCACGGCGACCGCTGCGGCTTCGTCTTCCACCAGCACATCGATCACCCCATTGGGGCCTTGCACGCTGGTCGGGCCGACCTGCTCGGGGGTGAAGCTGCCGAGGCCGCCACCTTCGATCATCGCCGGGCCAGCCATACCGATGCTGGCATTGCGGGTGGCGATGATCACGTCGCAGCAGCCGAGCAGCGCGGCGTTGCCGGCGAAGCAGCGGCCGGAGACCAGGCCCACCGTCGGCACCAGGCCGGAGAGTTTGGCCATGGCGACGAAAGTGTGGCAGTCCAGCCCGGCCACGCCGACGAAATCGGTATCGCCTGGTCGGCCACCGCCGCCTTCGGCGAACAGCACCACCGGCAGGCGCCATTGCTCGGCCAGGGCCAGCATGCGGTCGGTCTTCTTGTGGTTCATCACGCCCTGGGTGCCGGCGAACACCGTGTAGTCGTAGGCAATGGCCATGCAGCGCGCGGCCTCGGCGCCGAAACTCGCGGCGTTGACCGTGCCGATGCCGGCGACCAAACCGTCGGCGGGGCTTAGCTCCAGCAGCTCCTCGGGCGAGCGGCGACGGCGCTGGGCGGCCAGGGCCATGGCGCCGTATTCGATAAAGCTGTCCTCATCGAGCAGGTCCGCGAGGTTCTCGCGCACGGTGCGCTGGCCGGTCTTTCGTCTTTTCGCCACAGCCTCGGGGCGGCGTGCATCGGTCAGGCGTGCGTGGCGCTCCAGCACCTCGGCCAGGTCGTCGCGGATATGCGCCAGGTCGACTGCTTGCTCGCCGTGGGCGTTGAGGCCATCCACCTCGGCCGGTTCCAGGAACGCCAGCGCCTGGCCCTCACCGATGGCCTCACCGGGGGCAACGGCCAGCGCGCGGACGATGCCGCTGTGCTCGGCCTTGACCTCGAACTCCATCTTCATCGCTTCCAGCACGGCGATGGCCTGGCCAGCGGCCACAGCATCGCCCTCGGCCACCGCCAGGCTGACCAGCACGCCAGCGCTGGGGGCGCTCAGGGCCAGGGTGCCAGGTGGTGCATCGACAGTGGCCTTGGTGCTGTGCCGCGCGGCGTCAGTGGCGAAGTAACGGTGTGGGTGGGCCTGCTCGCGGGCGGCCAGCAACTCGCTCAGATGCCGCTCGACGTAGGTGGTGTCGACCTGATTGGCGATCACCTCGTCGCGCTGCAGCAGGTTCTGCAGCAGGTGCAGGTTGCTCGCCACACCGTCGAGGCGGAACTCGCACAGCCCGCGGTAGGCGCGGCGTAGAGCGCTGGGATAATCGCTGGCGCTGGCGATCAGCTTCGCGATCAGCGAGTCGTAGGCCGGGCTGACGACGTAGCCGGCATAGCCGCAGCCATCCACACGCAGGCCCGGGCCGGAGGGCGGTTGATAGGCGCCGAGCACGCCACTGGCCGGGCGAGCGCTGCCATCGGCGAGCAGGGTTTCCAGATTTAGGCGCACCTGCACGGCATAGCCTTTCGTGGGCGGTGGAGTGAGCAGATTCAGCTCGGCCAGGCTTTTGCCAGCGGCCAGGTGCAGTTGCGTATGCAGCAGGTCGACGCCGGTGACCTGCTCGGTGACGGTGTGCTCCACCTGCACGCGCGGGTTGGCTTCCATGAAATAGAAGTGCCCTGGCTGGTCGAGGTCGAGCAGAAACTCGAAGGTGCCGATGCCGCGATAGTGCACCTCGGCTGCCAGGCGCAGGGCGCTGGCGGTGATCGCGTCACGGGTGGCCGCATCCAGGTCGGGGCTGGGGGCGATCTCTACCAGTTTCTGGTGGCGGCGTTGCAGACTGCAGTCGCGCTCCCACAGGTGGCTGACTGTGCCGCTGCCGTCACCAAGCACCTGCACTTCGATATGTCGGGCGCGGCGCACTCGCTTTTCCACGTACAGCGCGCCACTGCCGAAGGCGCCCTGGGCTTCGGAGGTGCAGCGGGCGAAGGCCTCGGCCAACTGCGCCGGCTCGTCCACTGCACGCATGCCGCGCCCACCACCGCCAGCCAGGGCCTTGAGCATCACGCTGCCGTGTTCGGCGAGAAAGGCAGCAGCCTGATCCAGGGTTACCGCCTGGTTGATGCCGGGTACCAGGGGGACGTTGCAGCGCTCGGAGAGATCTCGGGCGGCGGCCTTGTCGCCGAATAGCTGCAACGTCTCGGGCGTGGGGCCGACGAAGGTCAGCCCAGCGGCCTGGCAACGGCGAGCGAACTCGGCGTTCTCGGCGAGAAACCCGTAGCCGGGGTGGATGGCCGTGCAGCCCTGCTCACGAGCGATGGCGATGAGCTGATCCATATCCAGGTAGGCCGCGACACCGCGACCGACCAGCGCCACGTCCAGGTCGGCCTTGCGCGTGTGCAGGCAGGAGGTGTCGTCCTCGGCGTACACCGCGACACTGCGGATACCCAGGTCGGCGCAGGCCTGGGCGATGCGAATGGCGATCTCGCCACGGTTGGCGATCAGCAGGGCGGGGAAGGGCATGGCGGCTCCAGGCGTCTTGTCATTATCGAGCCCATCTTAGGTGGCTGGACGCGCGGGTAAAGCAAGCCTTATGCGGCGATCATGCGGTCATAGATGACAATGATGGAGTGGGGCGGCCATCGCGGCTGAAGCCGCTCCCACAAGAGCGGCCTAGCTGCATCGCCTAGGTTTTTAGAGGTGCCCCAGCCGATTCAGCGCAACGAGGCGATGGCCTGTGCGACCTGCATGTCGCTGCTATCTGCATCTGGATGGTCATGGCGGTACTGATGGAACGCCCCTTCCAGCCGTGCGCCGCGAATATCGCCGGCCGAGGCGACATAGGCCAGGGCATCGTCACGGGCGCTCTGGTAGGCGCGCAGCGAGTTGCTGGTGGAGGCGCTGATGCCGGCGGTACCGAGGCTGCTGCCCACGGTGAAGTGGTCACTGGAGTTGCCTTGCCCGTCCATGCCCCAGGCCTGGCTGGCGCTGAGCATAACGAGCAGGGCAAGGGCTCGCTTCATGCGTCGTTCAACTGCGCCGCTCGACGATATAACGCGCCAGCTCGCGCAGCGGTTCGGCGCTGTTGCCGAACGGGCGCAGCACGTGCAGGGCCTGGTCGCGCAGTTCCAAGGCATAGTCCTTGGCGGCGTCGAGGCCGAGCAGGGCGGGGTAGGTGGGTTTGTCGTGGGCTTCGTCCTTGCCCTGGGTCTTGCCCAGGGTGGCGGTATCGCTTTCCACGTCGAGGATGTCGTCCTGCACCTGAAAGGCCAGGCCGATGGCGCGGGCGTATTGCAGCAGGGCCTTGAGTGCCAGTTCGTCAGTGCTGCCGCTGGCCAGGGCACCGAGCGCCACGCTGGCCTCGATCAACGCGCCGGTCTTGTGCCGGTGCATGACTTCCAGTGCCTGCTGGTCGAGTTGCAGACCGACCGAGCCAAGGTCGATGGCCTGGCCGCCGACCATGCCCGCCGGGCCTGCAGCCTGGCTCAGCAGCTCGATCATTTGCAGGCGCGTCTCGGCATCTTGCGGGTTGCGGCGGCGGTCGGCGAGTACGCCGAATGCCAGGCTTTGCAGGGCGTCGCCGGCAAGGATTGCACTGGCTTCATCGAAGGCCTTGTGCGTGGTCGGCTGGCCACGGCGCAGGTCGTCGTCGTCCATCGCCGGCAGGTCGTCATGCACCAGCGAATAGGCGTGAATCAGCTCCACCGCGCAGGCCGCGCCATCGGCACGTTCGAGATCACCTTCGAGAGTTTCGCAGGCGGCGTAGACCAGTAGCGGACGTACGCGCTTGCCGCCATTCATGACGCTGTAGCGCATGGCCTGGTAGAGCCGTTCGAGTTCTGTGCGCGGTGCTTGGAACAGCTGTTCCAGAGCGGTATCGACGCGGGTCTGGCAGCGCTTCTGGTACGCCGCGATCATGCAGGCTCGTCCGTATCGAAGGGGGCGGGCTGCAACTCGCCATCACGCTCCAGCAGGATCTGCACCTTCTGCTCGGCCTGAGCCAGCGCGGCCTGGCACTCACGAGTCAGGCCGATGCCCTGCTCGAAGGCGGTCAGGGAGTCTTCCAGCGACAGCTCGCCGCTCTCCAGGCGCTCGACCAGAGTCTGCAGCTCGGCAAGGGAGTGTTCGAAGTCGGGAGCGGCTTTCTTGCGGGCCATGGTGCGGGTTCTCGCTGATTCTGGAACGGGCGCGACACTAGCAGAGCCGCGCCACTCGGGCAAATCAGCGGGCCCGGGAACGTGCTTCGGGGTTGGGCTCCGCGTAGGGTGCGCTGTGCGCACCAACAAGACCGCGATGGTGCGCACGGCGCACCCTACGGCCTATCCTAGATAGGTGCTCCAGAAGTAGTACAGCGTCATCGTGCTGCCGACCAGAATGACGAAGCTGCGCAGCAACGCAGGTGGTAGTTTCTCGCCCAGTGCGCCGCCGGCATAACCGCCGATGGTGGCGCCGGTAAGCAGGATGGCCAGCTCGTACCAGCTGACCCGGCCGGCGATGACGAAGGTCAGTGTGGCGATGCTGTAGATGACTGCCGAGATCAGATTCTTCAGGGCGTTGGCGCGTGCCAGCGGATGACCTTCGATGGAGAACGCGGCGAGCTGCAAAATGCCCATGCCGGCGCCGAAGTAGCCGCCATAGATCGACACGCTGATATGCGCGCTTAGCGACAGCGGCGTATGCGGTGGGTGTGCGGATGCCTTGTTCTTGCGCCGCTCGGCCAGCCAGCGTCCCAGCCATGGGCTGGCGGCAAATAGCGCAGTGGCGGCCAGCAACAGCCACGGGATCAACACGCGGAACACATCGTCGCCGCCGGCCAGCAGCAACAGGCCGCCCAGCAGGCCGCCGGCCAGGCCGGCCAGCAGCAGTGGAAGCAGATAACGACCCAGCGGCCGCAACGAGGCGCGCGCTGCCCAGGCACCAGCCAGGCTGGCCGGCCATAGGGCCACGGCGTTGGTGGCATTGGCCGTCACCGGTGGCAGGCCGGCGGCGAGCAGGGCAGGGAAGGAAAAGAAGGTTCCGCCACCTGCCAGGGCGTTCATGCCCCCAGCGGCGAAACCGGCGAGGGCCAGCAGCAGTAAATCGAACAGGGACATCGGGCAGGCTCGCACAAAAAAGGTGCAGCATAGAGCTGACCCTTCGGTCAGCCAAGTGCGACCAAAGTGACGAACCTGCCAATTGTCGTCTGTGCCAGGCCTATGCTTTGCGGCATCATCGCAGCACCTGTACTCGGTACCCGCGATGAACATCGACACCCGTATCAAATTCCGCCACCTGCTGTGCTTTCTCGAGATCGCTCGCCAGCGCAGTTTCGCCAAGGCGGCCGATGCCCTGGCGGTTAGCCAGCCGGCGATTTCCAAGACGCTCAAGGAACTGGAGGAGATCCTCGACGCCAGTCTGTTCGAGCGGGGCAAGAGCGGGGTGAGTCTGACCGCTGCCGGGGTGGCCTTCATGCGTTACGCCGGCCCCTGCGTGCAGGCGCTGCGTGATGGCGTGAATAGCCTGCGCGAAGGCGAGCATGAGGCTGGGCAGGTGCGCGTGGGCGTGCTGTCTACCGTCGAGAGCCTGCTGATTCCCGAGGTGGTCGGGCGCCTGCACCAACGTCATGCGGCGCTGGTGGTCAGCGTCGCCACCGGGCCAGGGGCCTATCTCTTGAGTCAGTTACGCGTCGGCGAGCTGGATCTGGTGATCGGCCGCATGACCGACAGCCCGGACATCCAGGGCCTGACGTTCGAGCACCTGTACAGCGAGTCGATGACCCTGGTGGTACGCCCGGGGCATCCGTTGCTGGCTGCCGGAGAGGAGGCGCTGGGGCGGTTGGGTGATTACCCGTTGGTATTGCCGACGACCGGCACCACCATCCGCAAGCATGCCGACAGCCTCTTCGTGCAATGCGGGGTGACGCCTTCGCGGCAGCGTCTGGAAACCCTCTCGCCGGCCTTGAGTCGGCGCTACGTGCTGTGCAGCGATGCGCTGTGGGTGGCGCCGCAGGACGCCGTATGCCTGGACGTGCGACGCGGCGAGCTGGTCGAGTTGCAACTGCCGGTGCGTGAGCCTGGTGGCTCGGTAGGCATCTGCCGTAACAGTGCGCTGGGGCTGTCACTGGCGGGGGAGCGCTTCTGCGATGTGCTGCGCGAGGTGGCGCAAGCCTACCGCGAGGGTGCTTTTCCATAACCATTTGGTTATGTTTTGACGGCGTCTTTTCAATGTTCATCTAGGCAGGTTTGGCCGAGACTGCGCCAACTCCCCAGGGAACCTGCACCCTGGGAAAACTCCACAATAGCCATAACAGGAGTGCACCATGCCTGCCGAGGACAACCGTCGCTTTGCCATTCGCGACCGCAACTGGCATCCGAAAGCCTTCACCCCCGATTACAAGACTTCCATTGCCCGTTCGCCGCGTCAGGCGCTGGTAAGCATTCCGCAGTCGATTTCCGAAACCACCGGTCCGGATTTCTCGCACCTGAAGTTCGCCGAGCACGACAACGATCTGCTGCTCAACTTCAACAACGGTGGGCTACCCATCGGTGAGCGCATCATTGTCTCCGGCCGGGTCATGGACCAGTACGGCAAGCCGATCCCGCATACCCTGGTGGAAATGTGGCAGGCCAACGCAGGCGGCCGCTATCGCCACAAGAACGACCGCTATCTGGCGCCGCTCGACCCCAACTTCGGCGGTGTCGGCCGCGCGCTGACCGACAGCGAAGGCCGCTACATCTTCCGCACCATCAAGCCCGGCCCCTATCCGTGGCGTAACAATCCCAACGACTGGCGCCCGGCGCATATCCACTTTTCGCTCAACGGCCCGTCGATCTCCACGCGCCTGATCACCCAGCTGTATTTCGAGGGCGACCCGCTGATCCCGCTGTGCCCGATCGTCAAATCCATCGCCAACCCGGACGCGGTGCAGACGCTGATCGCCAAGCTGGATATGAGCACGGCCAATCCGATGGATTGCCTGGCCTACCGCTTCGATATCGTGCTGCGTGGCCAGCGTAAAACCCATTTCGAGAACAAGTAAGGAGGGATGACCATGCCTGTTGAATTGCTGCCGGAAACCCCTTCGCAAACCGCCGGACCCTACGTGCATATCGGCCTGGCCCTGGCTGCCGCGGGTAACCCGACCCGCGAGCAGGAAATCTGGAACCAGATGGCGCGCCCTGAAGCCCCGGGCGAGCACATCGTGCTGGTCGGTCATGTCTATGACGGCAATGGCCACCTGGTGCGCGATGCCTTCCTCGAGCTGTGGCAGGCCGATCATCAAGGCCACTACGACGAGGATTACGACCAGTCCAAGTCGTTCAACGGCTTTGGCCGTACCGCCACCACCTTCGATGCTGGCAGCGAATGGTTCGCTTACACGGTCAAGCCGGGTGTGGTGAAAAACGCCGCCGGGGTGCCGATGGCGCCGCATATCAACGTCGCGCTGTTCGCTCGGGGCATCAACATCCACCTCAATACTCGCCTGTATTTCGAGGATGAGGCCGAAGCCAACGCCAAGGACCCGGTGCTCAACCTGATTGAGCAGCCGCAGCGCCGTGAGACGCTGATCGCCAAACGTTGCGAAGTGGAGGGCAAGACCGCCTACCGTTTCGATATCCGTATCCAGGGGGACGGCGAGACAGTGTTCTTTGACTTCTGACCCGGTGGCGCCCGCCGAGGCGGTGCGCCGTCACTTTGACCGCGAGCTGGCGGCTCGGGGCTTTCGCGCCGACCCCGCCCAGCAGCGGGCCATCGCCCAACTTGCCGACTGGCTGGGCGCGCAGCTGGCGTCCAAGCGGCGCTGGCGACGTCCGGCTGCAGGTGTCTACCTGTGGGGCGGTGTCGGGCGCGGCAAGAGCTTCGTCATGGATTGCCTGTTCGCCGCCGCGCCCGTGGCGAACAAGCGCCGGGTGCACGTGCACGGTTTTCTCCAGGAGCTGCAACGGCGCCTGAACGCTTACAGCGGCCAGCCCGAGCCGCTGGCCCGGGTCGCCGCCGACCTGGCCGTGGAAGCGCGCCTGCTGTGCTTCGATGAGTTCCATGTGCACGACATCGGCGACGCCATTCTCCTCGGGCGCCTGCTCGAATGCCTGCTGCGTGAAGGCGTGGCGTTGGTGTTCACGTCCAATTTCGCACCGGCCGGGCTGTGCCCGAACCCGCTCTATCATGTACGCTTCAGGCCGTTCATCGCGTTGCTGCAGCGCCATTGCCAGGTACTCGAACTGGATGCCGGCGAAGACTATCGCCAGCACACCCGGCACGATTGGGGGCGCTTCATCCAGGCGCCTGCCGAACGGGCCGACAGCCTGTTGTGCCGCGCCTTGCAGATCGTGGCGGGCGAGGGCGGCGAGCTGCAACTGAACCGCCGCTCGTTCGCCTTGCGGGGGCGAAGCGGGCAGGGGATCTGGCTGGATTTTTCGGCGCTGTTCGAGGTGCCGTCATCGACCGCGGATTACCTGTGGTTGTGCGAACATCTCGCTTGCGTCGCCGTCAGTAACGTTCCACCGCTGCATCGGCTGTCACTGGATGTGCAGCAGCGGGTGATCAACTTCATCGACGTTGCCTACGACAGTGGGGTGGTCCTGCTGCTCGCCAGCGAGTCGAGCCTGGAGCAGGTGTGCGCCGATATCGGCGCCAGCGATTTCAGCCGCACCCGCAGCCGTTTGCAGCAACTGTCCAGCTCTGTGGAGAACTGCGTCGCGTGTTAGCCGTACTCAGCATTACCGCACCGATTTTCATCCTGATCGGTCTGGGTTTCGTGTCGGTACGGGGTGGTCTGGTCAACCGCGAACAACTGCGCGGCATGGGCACCTTCGTCATCACCTTCGCCTTGCCCGCCCTGGTGTTCAACGCCCTGGCCAAGCGGCCGCTGAGCGAGGTGCTCAACGTGCCGTACATGGGCGCCTATGCCCTGGGCTCGCTGACGATCTTCGCCATCGGTTTTGCCGTGGCCTTCTGGTTGCGCCGGCAGGGCGTGTCGCGCAGCGCGATCATGGCCCTGGGCGTGTCGGTGTCCAACAGCGGTTTCGTCGGTTACCCGATCGCGCTCACGGTGCTGGGCGAGCAGGCCGCCGTAGCGCTGGCCCTGGGCATGCTGGTGGAGAACCTGCTGATGATCCCCCTGGCGCTGATGCTTGCCGAGAGCGGACAGCAGCAGGCGCAGTCGAAGTGGGCGGTGCTTGGTGAAACCCTCAAGCGCCTGCTGAAGCACCCGATCATCGTCGGTATCAGTCTGGGCCTGGCGGTCTCGTTGCTGGGGATCGACCTGCCGACCCTGCTGAGCCGGCCCATCGACATGCTGGCCAGTGCCTCGGCGCCGGTGGCGCTGTTCGTGATCGGCGGCACCCTGTACGGCATGAAGGCCAATGGCGTGTGGCGCGAGGTGGCGCAAATCAGCCTGGCCAAGCTGCTGTTGCACCCGCTGGCGGTGTTCACCGCGCTGATGCTGATGCCCGGTATCGAGCCGCACATGCTGGTGGCCGGGGTGCTGTTCGCCAGCGCGCCGATGCTGAGCATCTACCCGATCATGGGGCAGCGTTTCGGCCTCGAGGAGCGTTGCGCGGCGGCGCTGGTCGGGGCGACCGTGCTGGCGTTCTTCACTATCAGTGCGCTGATCGGCTTCATCGAATTCCGCGGGCTGCTCGCGTAAACAGTGGCGAACCCCGCCCGCGCCCTGAGGGGTACCTGACCGTAACGGCTGGGGCTGGGCAGCGGCAAGGGTATTGAGCCTCGTAGCCCGGATGAAATCCGGGAATGACTGACACGATGGTCGCGGATTGCATCCGGGCCACAGAAGTGTCGTTCGCTATATTGCTCAGCATGTTTGCGATTACCGCACGACGGTTCGATAATCGCCAAGTGCTGTTCATCGCCGTTTCGGAGTCATCATGAGCGAAACCCGTCCGCCGCTTACCAGTCTTGCACCGCCGCCCTACGTATCGCCGGCCAAGCGTATCGAGGAGTTCGCTGGCGACCCCAACTTCATGACCTCCCTGGCGCGGGGCCTGGCGGTGATCAACGCCTTCCAGGAGCGCAAACGCCACCTGACCATCGCGCAGATCAGCCACCGCACCGAGATTCCTCGTGCTGCCGTGCGCCGCTGTCTCTACAGCCTGATGAAGCTGGGCTACGTCACCACCGACGGGCGCACCTATTCGCTGCTGCCCAAGGTCCTCACCCTGGGCCACGCCTACCTGTCGTCGACGCCGCTGGCGGTATCCGCGCAGCCGTTTCTCGACCGCCTCAGCGAGCAACTGCACGAGGCCTGCAACCTGGCCACGCTGGAGGGCGAGCAGGTGCTCTACATCGCCCGCTCGGCCATCCCGCAACGGCTGATCTCGGTGGACCTGAGCGTCGGCAGCCGCCTGCCGGCCTACTGCACGTCGATGGGCCGCATCCTGCTCGCCGCACTGGATGACGATCAGTTGCAGGACTACCTGGCCCACGCCGAGATGCAGCCCAAGACCAGCCGTACCTTGCACACCCCCGACGCGCTGTGGGAGTGCCTGCAGCGCGTGCGGCACCAGGGCTGGTGCATCGTCGACCAGGAGTTGGAGCAAGGCCTGCGTTCGCTGGCGGTGCCGGTGTACGACTCCGCCGGCCACGTGCTGGCGGCGATGAACATCAGCACCCACGCTGCTCGCGTTCCGGCCGCCGAGCTGGAAAAACGCTACCTGCCGCTGATGCTGTCGGCCAGCCGAGAGTTGAGCGGGCAGTTGTTCCGCGCGGTGTAAGCGTTCGAAGGTGTTCGATAATCGCCCGATATGGCGATTATCGGATTGTTCTCATCAAGGTCAGTTTTTAATGTGGCAGGTATCCACCGCGCTCGCTTCGGTGGCGCCTGCAACCTGACGAGAACAATACGATGGCCGACATCATCACCCTGCGCGACGCCATTTCGCGCCATGTCCAGGACGGCGATTGCGTCGCCCTCGAAGGCTTCACCCACCTGATTCCCACTGCCGCTGCCCACGAGATCATCCGCCAGCGCAAGAAAGACCTGCACCTGGTACGCATGACCCCGGACCTGGTCTACGACCTGCTGATCGGCGCCGGTTGCGCGCGCAAGCTGACCTTCTCCTGGGGCGGCAACCCCGGTGTCGGCTCGCTGCACCGCCTGCGCGACGCGGTCGAGAAGCACTGGCCACACAAGCTGGAAATCAGCGAGCACAGCCACGCCGCCATGGCCAACGCCTACGTGGCCGGCGCCTCCAACCTGCCGTTCGCCGTGCTGCGTGGCTACCAGGGTTCCGACCTGGTCAAGGTCAACCCGGAGATCAAGTTCATCGAGTGCCCCTTCACCGGCGAGAAGCTGGCGGCGATCCCCAGCGTTCGCCCGGACGTCACCGTGATCCACGCGCAGAAGGCCGACCGCAAGGGCAACGTGCTGATCCAGGGCATCCTCGGCGTGCAGAAGGAAGCCGCCCTGGCCGCCAAGCGCTGCATCATCACCGTCGAAGAAATCGTCGACGACCTGCAGGCGCCGATGAACGCCTGCGTGCTGCCGACCTGGGCCATCAGCGCTGTCTGCGTGGTACCCGGTGGCGCCCATCCGTCGTACGCCCATGGCTACTACGAGCGCGACAACCGCTTCTATCAGGCCTGGGACCCTATCGCCCGTGACCGCGACACCTTCACCGCCTGGATCGATGAGTACATCCGTGGCACCGAGGATTTTGCGCAGTACCAGGCGAAAGTGAATGGGGAGGCCAAGTGATGAGCGCGTTCAACACCAATGAAATGATGACCGTGGCTGCCGCCCGCCGCCTCGGCAATGGCAGCGTCTGCTTCGTCGGCATCGGCCTGCCGTCCAAGGCCGCCAACCTGGCGCGCCTGACTCATGCGCCGGAAGTGGTGCTGATTTATGAATCCGGCCCGATTGGCGCCAAGCCGAGCGTGCTGCCGCTGTCCATCGGTGACGGCGAGCTGGCGGAAACCGCCGACACCGTGGTGCCGACCGGCGAGATTTTCCGCTACTGGCTGCAGGGCGGGCGGATCGACGTTGGCTTCCTCGGCGCCGCCCAGGTCGACAAGTTCGGCAACATCAACACCACCGTGATCGGCGATTACCACGCGCCGAAAGTGCGCTTGCCGGGCGCCGGTGGCGCGCCGGAAATCGCCGGTTCGGCGAAGAAGGTGCTGATCATCCTCAAGCAGGGCCATCGCACCTTCGTCGACAAGCTGGCGTTCATCACCTCGGTCGGTCACGGCGAGGGCGGCGACCACCGCAAGCGCCTGGGCCTGCCTGGTGACGGCCCGGTGGCGATCATCACTGACCTGTGCATCATGGAGCCGGAAGCCGGCAGCAACGAATTCATCGTCACCTCGCTGCACCCGGGTGTGACCCGCGAGCAGGTGATCGAGAACACCGGCTGGCAAATTCGCTTCGCCGACAACCTGACCACCACCGAGGCGCCAAAAGCCGAGGAACTGGCCGCCTTGCGTGACCTGGAAGCGCGCACCGCTGCCGCTCATGGTCAGGCTGGAGGTGAGGAATGAGCCGCGAGGTATTCATCTGCGACGCCATCCGCACGCCGATTGGTCGCCTCAATGGCGCGCTGTCGGCGGTACGCGCCGACGACCTGGCGGCGATTCCGCTCAAGGCGTTGGTGGAGCGTAATCCGCAGGTCGACTGGTCTGCCGTCGATGAAGTGTTCATGGGCTGCGCCAACCAGTCCGGCGAAGACAACCGCAACGTTGCCCGTATGGCGCTGCTGCTCGCCGGCCTGCCGGAAACGGTGCCGGGCGTGACCCTCAACCGCCTGTGCGCCTCGGGCATGGAAGCGGTCGGTGCTGCCTTCCGCGCCATCGCCTCGGGTGAGATGGAATTGGCCATCGCGGCTGGCGTCGAGTCCATGACCCGCGCGCCCTACGTGATGGGCAAGGCCGACAGCGCCTTCGGCCGTGGCCAGAATCTGGAAGACACCACCCTGGGCTGGCGCTTCGTCAACCCGCTGATGAAGGCGCAGTACGGCGTCGACCCGATGCCGGTCACTGGCGACAACGTCGCCGAGGACTACGGCGTCAGCCGCGCCGACCAGGACGCGTTCGGCCTGCGCAGCCAGCAGCGCGCGGCAGCGGCCCAGGAGAGCGGCTACTACGCCGAGGAAATCGTCCCGGTGGTGATCAAGACCAAGAAGGGCGAGATCGTCGTCGACCGTGACGAGCACCCGCGTGCCGACACCACCGCCGAAGGCCTGGCCAAGCTCAAACCGGTCAATGGCGAAGGCAAAACCGTCACTGCCGGCAACGCCTCGGGCCTCAATGACGGCGCCTCGGCGATGATCCTGGCCTCGGCTGAAGCCGTTAAGCAGTACGGCCTCAAGCCGCGCGCCAAGGTGCTGGGCATGGCCAGCGGCGGCGTGGCGCCACGCATCATGGGCGTCGGCCCGGTGCCAGCGGTGCGCAAGTTGCTGACTCGCCTGAACCTGGATATCAATGCCTTCGACGTGATCGAGCTCAACGAAGCCTTCGCCGCTCAAGGCCTGGCCGTCACCCGCGACCTCGGTCTGCCGGACGACAGCGCCAAGGTCAACCCGAACGGCGGCGCTATCGCCCTCGGCCACCCGCTGGGCATGAGCGGCAACCGCCTGGTGCTGACCGCCGTGCATCACCTGGAAAAGACCGGCGGCAAGCTCGGCCTGGCGACCATGTGCGTGGGCGTCGGCCAGGGCCTGGCGCTGGCCATCGAGCGGGTGTGAGGACAGCTGATTCGAGCGCCTAGGGTGGGCCGGGCGGCGCCACCATGTCCACTACGGCTATTGGTGGAGCGCGTAGGGTGGGCTTTAGCCCACCATTGACGGTGGTGGGCTAAAGCCCACCCTACGGCCCTCCCACGGCCGCCGGTTGATGCCACACTAGCCGTACATTTTTTCCAGGAGCGTTGCGCGCGTGAGCAACCAACTTTTCGATGCCTATTTCACCGCGCCGGCCATGCGCGCGATTTTCTGCGACGCCGGGCGGGTGCAGGGCATGCTCGATTTCGAGGCCGCCCTGGCGCGGGCCGAGGCGCGCGTGGGGCTGATCCCCGCCGAGGCCGTGGCGCCCATCGAGGCCGCTTGCAAGGCCGAGCTCTACGATTACCCGGCGCTGGCCCAGGCCATCGCCACGGCGGGTAATTCCGCCATCCCGCTGGTCAAGGCACTGGGCAAGCGCATCGCCGCCACTGACCCGGAGGCCGAGCGCTACGTACACCTTGGCGCCACCAGTCAGGACGCCATGGACAGCGGCCTGGTGCTGCAACTGCGCGCCGCCATCGGCCTGCTGGAAAGCGATCTGGCGAAGTTGGCCGGTGCCTTGGCAGCGCAGGCCGAGCGTCATATCGACACTCCGCTGGCCGGGCGCACCTGGCTGCAGCAGGCCACGCCGGTCACCCTCGGCATGAAGCTGGCCGGTGTACTCGGTGCGGTTACCCGTCATCGCCAGCGCCTGAGCGAACTCAAGCCGCGCCTGCTGAGCCTGCAGTTCGGCGGCGCCTCCGGCAGCCTGGCGGCGCTGGGCGAGGCCGGTTGGGCGGTCAGCGGTGCGCTGGCGCAGGAGTTGGAACTGACTCTGCCCGAGCAGCCCTGGCACACCCAGCGTGATCGTCTGGTGGAATTCGCCAGCCTGCTGGGGATGATCGCCGGCAGCCTGGGCAAGCTGGGCCGCGACCTCAGCCTGCTGATGCAGACCGAAGCCGGCGAAGTCTTCGAGCCGTCGGCGCCGGGCAAAGGTGGCTCGTCGACCATGCCGCACAAGCGTAATCCGGTCAGCGCAGCGGTGTTGATCGGTGCCGCGACGCGAGCGCCGGGCCTGGTGGCGACGATGTTCGCCGCCATGCCGCAGGAGCATGAGCGCAGCCTCGGTCTGTGGCACGCCGAGTGGGACACCCTGCCGGAGCTGTGCTGCCTGGTCTCTGGCGCCCTGCAGCAGGCGCTGCTGGTGGTGCCGGGGCTGGAGGTGGATGCCGCGCGCATGCGCGCCAATCTTGAGCTGACCCAGGGGCTGGTGTTGGCCGAGGCGGTGAGCATCGCCCTGGCGCAGAAGATCGGCCGCGACGCTGCCCATCATCTGATCGAGCAATGCTGTAAGCAGGCGGTGCGCGAGGGCGTCCACCTGCGCGCGGTGCTCGGTGCCAACACCGAGGTCAGCGCACAACTTTCCGCTGACGAGCTGGATCGTCTGCTCGATGCAGCACATTACCTGGGCCAGGCTCGCCGCTGGGTCGAGCGGGCCGTTGCCGAACACACGCAATTTTCGCGTTAGGAGTTATCCATGTCTGCCGTACGTCTCGCCGATGGCGATTTGAACTACCTACTAGAAGGCCCGGCCGGTGCGCCGGTGCTGGTGTTGTCCAACTCGCTGGGCACCGACCTGCACATGTGGGACGCGCAGATCGCGGCCTTCACCCAGCACTTCCAAGTGTTGCGCTACGACACCCGTGGTCATGGCGCCTCGCTGGTGAGCGACGGCCCGTACAGCATCGAACAGAACGGTCGTGACGTGCTGGCCCTGCTCGATGCGCTGGACATCGCCAAGGCGCATTTCTGCGGCCTGTCCATGGGTGGCCTGATCGGTCAGTGGCTGGGCATCAAGGCGCCCGAGCGCATCGAGCGCCTGGTGCTGTGCAACACCGCCGCCAAGATCGGCACACCAGAGGTGTGGAACCCGCGCATCGAGATGGTGCTGGCCGAGGGCGAGCAGGCCATGCGTGGTTTACGCGATGCGTCGATCTCGCGCTGGTTCACCGCCGATTTCGCCGAGGCCAATCCGGGCAAGGTCGAGCCCATCGTCGGCATGCTGGCGCAGACTTCGCCCGAAGGCTACGCAGCCAACTGTGCGGCGGTGCGTGATGCCGATTACCGCGAGCAGCTTGGCAGCATAGTCGCGCCGACGCTGATCGTCTGCGGCAGTGGCGACCCGGTCACCACCACCGAGGACGGCCGTTTCATGCAGGCGCGTATCGCTGGCGCCGAACTGGTGGAGTTCTACGCCGCGCACCTGTCCAACGTGCAGGCCGGTGATGAATTCAGCCAGCGCGTGCTGGATTTCCTGCGCGCCTGATCGCCGCTTTTCCGTAGGAGCGGGCTCTGCTCGCGCAAGCGCTTCGCGAGCAGAGCTCGCTCCTACAGATCCAATTCGAGGATTGATCGATGGACGAAAAACAACGCTACGAAGCCGGCATGCAGGTACGCCGCGCGGTACTCGGTGACGCCCATGTCGACCGCAGCCTGGAGAAGCTCACGCCGTTCAACAGTGAGTTCCAGGAGATGATCACCCGTCACGCCTGGGGCGATATCTGGACGCGCCCGGGTCTGCCGCGCCATACCCGCAGCCTGATCACCATCGCCATGTTGATCGGCATGAACCGCGAGGGTGAGTTGACCTTGCACCTGCGTGCAGCGAAGAACAACGGGGTGAGCCGCGAAGAGATCAAGGAAGTGATCATGCAGAGCGCCATTTACTGCGGCATCCCGGCGGCCAACGCCACTTTCCACCTCGCCGAAGCGGTGTGGGACGAGCTGGGTGTGGAGTCGCTGCAGGACTGATTGTCGCGAGCAATGGAGCGCTACCCGGACCACGCATCCGGGTGGCGCTTTTTTATGCCTGCCATCCGTGGCTGGTGAGTCTCAGATCGTGGCCGCGTGGCGTCCGGCGATGTAGCCGAAGGTCAGCGCCGGCCCAATGTTGATGCCGCCTGAGGGGTAGTGTCCGCCCAGGGGGCTGGCCATATCGGTGCCTGCCGCGTAGAGCCCCGGTATCGGTTGGCCACCAGCGTCCAGCACCCGCGCCTGCCCATCGGTGCGTAGACCGGCGAAGGTGCCGAAGCAGCCCGGCTGTACCTTCACCGCATAGAACGGCCCCTGCTCGATGGGCGCCACGCAGGGGTTAGGGCCGTCATGCTGGGCGTCGCCGCTGCGGCGGTTGAACGGCGTGCTGCCGCGGCCGAATTGCGGGTCTTCGCCTTGACGCGCATGACGATTGAATTCGCTGACGGTGGTGGCCAGACCAAGCGCGTCGATGCCACAGGCAACAGCCAGTTCTTCCAGGCTCGCGCCGCGCTTGAGGTAGCCATTGCGGATATGTGGCCACAGCGGCACCGGAGCCGGGCGGGCGAAGCCCAGACCATAACGGCGCTGAAAGCGGTGGTCGCAGATCAGCCAGGAGCAGGTTTCCTGATCCTCGGGAATGGCCTTGAGCATTGCGTCGACGTAGTCGTAGTAACCGCCAGCCTCGTTGACGAAACGTTGGCCGTTTTGCAGCACGCCGATGATGCCGGGTTTGCCGCGGTCGATGATGTGCGGGAAATGGCCGACGCTGCCGTCGGGGTAGGGCACCTTCGACACTGGCGCCCAGGCCACTGGCGAGCGCAGGTCGTCGGCCACGCGTCCGCCAGCGGATTCGCCCAGGCGCAGACCGTCGCCGGAGCAACTGAGCGGCGGCAGGGCGAGGTTGTCATGACCGCTGGCATCGCGCGGGAACATCGCCTGGCGCCGCTTCGGATCGTTGGGAAAACCGCCAGCAGCCAGCACCACCGCTTTGGCGCGGATAGTCATTTCTTCGCCGGCATGCAGCACCACGGCGCCGCATACGCTGCCGTTTTCGACGATCAGGCGCTGCGCGGGCGTGGACTCCAGCATCTGCACGCCCAGGTCCTGCGCCGAGCGGGCCAGGCGGGCGACCAGCGCCACGCCATTGACCAGGTGCATGGCCCGGCCGTAGCGGGCCAGATGATAGAGGTGGCTGGTGAAGCGGCGGATCACGTGCAGCAGCGCCTTGGGCGAGCGGGTCATGTTGAGGAAGGCGGCCAGGTCAGCGCCGGCCATGATCGGCATGCCCATGAAGGATGTCTCGCGCATGGTCTTGCGTAGGCGTGGCAACAGGTCGAGCACCTCGCGGCCATCGTAGGGCGCGGCGATGACCTGATGACCGCCGGTGGCAGCGCCGGGCGTGTCACCGTGCATGTCGGGGATGCCGTTGCCATCGACGAACTGCAGCGCGGTGTGCTGCTCGAAAAACGCCACCATATCGGGGCAGTGCTGCAGAAAGGCGTCCACCAGTTCGGGACGGTAATGCTCGCCGAGTTCGTTACGCAGGTAAGTGCGCGGCTGCTCGATATCCTCGACGATGCCAGCGCGCTGGGCCAGGGGGTTGCGCGGCGCCCACAGCCAGCCGCCGGACCAGGCGGTGGCACCACCCAGCACGGCGTCCTTCTCCACCAGAATCACCCGTTTGCCCAGGTGCGCAGCGCTGACTGCAGCGGCCAGACCGGCCGCGCCGGAGCCGACCACCAGCAGGTCGCAGTCGAGTGGGGCGTTGGCCATGGCAGATCTCCATATTTTTATTTATTGGAACTTGGTTCCGGATTTTATGTTGGGGCTGCCGAGGCGCCAAGCACTGTCGGATGATTCGCCGGGGAAGTGGTGCGGTTAGCGGTCAATTATTGTCGGTGTAGCGCGGATGCAATCCGCGAAAGGCCAGTGATTGCGTCTTGCTCATGAGCCGCAAAGGTGGACAAGCTGCGCGTTGTCCACCCTACTGCTCAGCTCCAGCCCTCAGGTACGAAAGCGACCGATGCGCAGCTGCAACTCGCCACCCAGCCTGGCCAGCTCGGCGCTGGACAGTGCAGTTTGTTCGGTCGCGTTGGCGCTTTGCTCGCCGATGCTGCGCACGTTGTCCAGGCTACGGTTGATTTCCATCGCCACCGCACTCTGCTGCTCGGCGGCACTGGCGATCTGCTGGTTCATCTGCTCGATCAGCGCAACGGCCTGATTGATCTGCGTGAGACTCTGACCGGCCCGCTCGACGCTGCTCACTGCATCCTGGCTGAGGCTCTGGCTGGCGTGCGTCTGAGCGACGGCCTGCTGCACGCGATGCTGCAGGCTGGCAATCAGCGCTTCGATCTCGCTAGTCGAGTCCTGGGTGCGGCGCGCCAGGGCGCGTACTTCATCGGCGACCACGGCGAAGCCGCGGCCTTGTTCACCGGCGCGCGCCGCTTCGATGGCGGCGTTGAGCGCGAGCAGGTTGGTCTGCTCGGCGATGGACTTGATCACATCCAGCACGCTGCCGATGCGTTGGCTCTCGCCTTGCACCTGGCCGACGGTCTGCCCGGTGTGCGCCACTTCGTTGGCCAGGCGCTCGATCTGTTCGACGACCTGGCGCACCTGTCGATCACCGTCGCGGGTTTGCGCTTCGGCCTGTTGCGCGGCTTGCGAGGCGTGCTCGGCGTCACCCGCCACCTGCTGCACACTGGCGACCATTTGCTGCATGGCGCTGGCGGTCTGGCCGGACTCCTCACTCTGTTCGCGTACCCCCGCACGGGTCTGTTCGCTGACGGCCGACAGCTGTTCTGCCGCCGCGGCAATCTGCGTGGCGCTGCCGCCGATCTGTACGATCAGTTCGCGCAGGTGGTCGCGCATGCTCTGCAGCGCCCCGAGAAGCTGGCCGACCTCGTCACGCCGGATGGCGCTGCGAACACCACTGAGGTCGCCGGCTGCAACCTGTTGCGCCAGCAGCAGGCAGTGCTGCAACGGCCCGACGATCAGGCGGCGAATCAGCCAACTGGCGAACAGCGCCAGCAGCAACGCGGCAGCGGTAAGCAGGGCAAGAGCCTGCAGCGACGTGCGATTGCCTTCATGCATGACGCGTTGCTGGTGCTGCTGCAGATCGCTGCCTTGCTGCAACATGCCCTGCGCCAGATCGGTCAGTTGGCTGCGGCGTTGCTGTTCGGCCTCGCGACTCTGGCGGTAGTGCTCGAAGGATTCGCGGTAGCTGTCGAGCGCGCGCAGCGCTTCGTCCAGGGAGGCCTGCTGCAGGGCCGCCAGTTGCGTGCGCAGCTGCTGCGCCGCCTCGGTCATGGTCACGAAACGTGCCTGCCAGAGGTCGGCATCGGCGTTGTCAGCGCTGCGGATGAACTGCCCCTCCGCCAGGCGCAGTAGCAACAGCATATGGCTCAGGCGGGCTGCCGCCTCGGCCTGGTCGAGACTGTTCTGTGCGCCGCTTTCGCCGTCGAGCAGTTGGTCGCGGATCAGATTGAACTGGTCCTGAGTGACCATCTCGAACTGGATCAGCGCTTCATCGGCGCGTATCGCCATCCCGGTCTGCGCCGTGCCGGCTTGAGACTGGGTGGCACGCAATTGGGTGAATTGCTGCAGGTAGGCGTCGTTGCCTCGTTGCAGTTGTTGGAATTGCTCGGTATCGCTGGCGATGTCCGTCAGGTCTGCTGCGATACGTGCGTGCTGCTCGGTGAGCGCCACCTCATGGCCAGCCAGCGGCGCCAGCAGGTAGTCCTTTTCCAGCAGGCGCAGTTGCAGGATCTGCTGCTTGAGGTCCGCGACCTGCAGCGATTGCCCGGCATGCCCGAGAATCTCGCTGGCGGTGCGCCAGCCACCCAGGGCCACTGCCAGGGTCAGCAGCATGACCAGCGAGAAGCCCAGCAGGAGTTTGTGGCCGACCTTGAGGTCGGCACTGCGTTCGATAATCCAGCGCATGGTGGTACTTCCTCGAACAGGTGCACATCAAAAAAAAGCCCGTCACGAGGACGGGCTGAACGTGCCGTAACACTAGGAGTCACTTGTGCAGCGATGCCGCGTGATGCTTACAGGAGCGAAAGCGGGTAGTTGATGATCAGGCGGTTCTCGTGCAGATCGGTACCCACGTCGCGACGCACGTCGGAGTTACGCCAGCGCACGCTGAGGTTCTTCAGAGTGCCTTCCTGGAAGGTGTAGGCCAGCTCGGATTCGCGGCCCCACTCTTCGGCATCGGTACGGCCGCCGGTGTGGATGTTGGAGCCGCTGACGTAGCGGTTCATCAGGGTCAGACCCGGAATGCCGAGGCCGGCGAAGTTGTAGTCATGACGCACCTGCCAGGAACGTTCTTCCGGGTTGTCATAGCTGTTGGTGAAACCGTCGTTGACCAGAGTGCCGCCGCTGGCGCCGTCGATGCGCATGAACTTGGTATCGCCGCTCAGACGCTGGTAGGCCACCATGAAACTGTTGTTACCAGTCTTGGCGGTCAGCGCGCCTTGGTAGACCTTGTTGTCCAGCTTGCCGGCCTTGGCCGCACCTTCTTCCTTGCCGTTGACGTAGCCCAGGTTGGCACCCAGCACCCAGTCGCCAACCGGTTGGCTGTGGGTCAGCTGCACATAGCTCTGCTTGTAGACGTCTTCGAGGCGCGCGTGCCAGACACCGACCATGGTGTTGTTGCCGTTGAAACGGTATTCGCCACCGCCAAAGTTGAAATCATCACCCTCTACGCCACCGAAGGACATCTCTTCGCGGCTGGCATCGTTACGCTGGCTGTTTTTCCAGAACTGGCCGCCGTACAGGGTCAAGCCGTCGATCTCGTTGGAGGTGATCTGCGCACCCTGGAAGGTTTGCGGCAGCGAGCGGCCGTCGTCAGCGCGCAGGATCGGCAGTACGGCGAACCACTCACCGACCTTCAGTTCGGTCTTGGAAATCTTGGCTTTCGCCGCCACGGCGGTACGGCCGAAGTCGTCCGCCTGGCGGCCGTCGTCGTGCACGGGGGTCAACTGGCTACCGGTGGTGCCGCGGCCGCCGTCTAGCTTCACCGAGTACAGGCCGAGCACGTCGAGGCCGAAACCGACGGTGCCTTCGGTGTAGCCGGAGCGAGCGTCGAGAATGAAACTCTGGGTCCAGCCCGAAGCCTGGCCCTGGCCGCCCTGGGTCTGGTTGAGGAAGTTACGGTTGAAGTAGTAATTGCGCAGGCCGAGGGTGACCTTGGCGTCTTCGACGAAGCCAGCAGCGTGGACGCCGACCGAGAGGCTGGAGGCCATGATGGCAACGGCAATTGCACTTGGAGCGAGGTACAGAGCTTTTTTCATTGTTATCGTTTCCTTTTTCAAGGTTGAAAGCTCCCCTCCGCAGCGGCGGATACGCTTCTACATCGGGGAGAGTGGTGGCAGTTATTCGGGGTTTAGCGACGTTCGCCTGAATGCATTACGGGGCCTCTGTCAGCTCAGCCAGCGCACGAGGCACAGGGTGATCGATGGGAAGAGCACGAGGATGACCACGCGCACGATGTCTGAAACAAGGAATGGCACGATGCCCCTGAAGGCGTCACGCATAGGGATGTCACGCGCCATGCCGGCAATCACGTACACGTTCATGCCCAGAGGCGGGGTAACCATGCCGATCTCCACCACCATCAGGGCCAGGATGCCGAACCAGATGGCCTTCTCGGTCTGGTCCAGACCATAGAAGTCCAGCCCCATGATCACCGGGAAGAAGATCGGGATGGTCAGCAGGATCATCGACATGGTGTCCATCACGCAGCCGAGGATCAGGTACAGGATGAGTATCCCGGCCAGCACCAGGAAGGGCGGCAGACCTGCACCGCTGATCGCTTCGGCGATGAAGTTGGGCAGTTGCGAGATGGCCAGGAAAGCGTTCATCACATCGGCGCCCAGCAGGATCATGAAGATCATCGCGGTGGTGATGCCGGTCCCCAGTAACACTTCCTTTAGTTCGGCCAGGCGCATCTTGCCCAGCGTGAATGCGAAGAAACCGGTGCCTACGGTGCCGATGGCTGCGGCCTCGGTAGGGGTGAACCAGCCGCCGTAGATGCCACCGAGTACGATCAGGAAAATCAGCAGTACCGGCCACACACCCCGCTGCGCTTGCAGCCGCTGTTTCCAGCTCGAACGCTCCTGCGCTGGCCCGGAGTCCGGGAACAGGCGCACATAGATGGCGATGGCGATCATGTAGCCGATGACGGCGAGAATGCCTGGCACGAAGGCGGCCATGAACAGTGTGGAGATGTTCTGCTGGGCGAGGATGGCGTAGATCACCAGCACCACCGAGGGCGGAATGAGAATGCCCAGGGTGCCGCCGGCCGCCAGGCAGCCGACTGCCAGCGAGTTGGAGTACTTGTAGCGCCGCAGCTCCGGCAGGGCCACCTGGCCCATGGTTGCCGCAGTCGCCACCGATGAGCCACAGACCGCGCCGAAGGCAGCGCAGGAGCCGATCGCGGAGATCGCCAGGCCACCGCGCCAGTGCCCGACCATGGCGGCAGCGGCACGGAACAGGCCCGTAGCCAGGCCACCGCGCGAGGCGAACTGCCCCATCAGCAGAAACAGCGGAATCACTGACAGGTCGTACACGGTGTAACGCGCGTAGGCCACTGTCTTCAGGTAGTTGAGCAGCGGGTCCCAGCCACTGATCGAGACGTAACCGGCGATACCAGTCAGCAGCATGGCGATGGCGATCGGAATGCGGATCGCCAGCAGAACCAGGAGGAAGGCGAGGAAGAGTCCGCCCAATGCGACGCTGCTCATTGCTTGCCTCCCTCACCACGCTGGTCGAGCCAGGCGGTGTACAGGGAAACGACGGCCAGCAGGGCGAAGGACGGGGCGAAGGGGGTCATCGACCACCACATCGGAATGCCCATGATGATCGATTCTTCACCGTTGCGATAAGTGTCCAGCGTGCCGATTACCGAGCGCCAGGCCAGCAGTGCCGCGCAGGCGGCCATCAGCAGACAGCCGAGCGTGTCGAGATAGCGCCGGGTGGTGGCCGAGGCGCGCAAGGTGAAGGCATCGACGATGACATTGTTACGACGCAGCTGACACAGCGGCAGGAAGCTCACCACAGCTATGCCACAGCCCATCTGCACCAGTTCGACGTCGCCGAGCAGTGGTGCATCGAACAGGCTGCGCATGGTGATGCTGTAGGCCGACAGCAGGGTGATGGCAACCAGCACCAGGCCTCCGGCCATCGCCAGCCAGCATGCCAGTGTGTCGAGCAACTGGCCGAGTGGGCGCATGCGCTGGGGCTGCCCAGGCAAGGCAGAGTTTTCGATCATGAGACGACTCCGCAAGGCCGGCATGTGAGATGCCGGCCAGCACAACGAGGGTTGGCGATCAGTTAGGCAGCTTGGCGTTGTAGCTCTCGATCAGGTCACGCACTTCTTGCAACAGTGCGGCGCCGTTCTCGTTGCCTTTGCTCTCGACTTCCTTGATCCAGTCGTTGTCCAGCTTGCGGCCGATGGCCATCCACTTGGCCTGCTCTTCTGCAGGCAGCACGTAGATCTCGTTGCCACGCGCCTCGGCCAGCTTGTGCCCGGTCTCGATCACGTTGGTGTCCCAGATATGGCCGGCCTGACGCGAAATTTCGCGGCCGCTGTTGTCGTCGATGATCTTGCGCAAGTCATCGGGCAGGCTGGCGTACTTGGCCGGGTTCATCGCCAGTACCAGGGCGGTGTGCATCAATGCCGGCTGACCCGGGGCCATTTCGGTGTGGTACTTGACCAGCTCCTGCAGCTTGAGCGCCGGGACCACATCCCAAGGCAGCACGGCGCCGTCGACCACCCCCTTGGACAGTGCTTCTGGAACCTGCGGTACCGGCATGGCCACCGGGGTGGCGCCGAGCATGGAGATCAGCTTGGTGGAAATACGGTTGGCCGAGCGCAGTTTCAGACCACGGAAGTCGGCCAGGCTGCGCACCGGCTTTTTCGCCGTGTGCAGCAGTGCACCATCGGTCAGGTGAGTCGCGAGCAGATGCACATCGGCGAACTCCTTCTGCCCGTGAGCTTCGAGGAAATCCCACATTGCCTGGCTGCTGGCTTCGGAAGAGCGGCTCATGAACGGCATTTCGAATGCCGATGCCAGCGGGAAGCGGCCGCTGGTGTAGCCAGGCAGGGTCCAGACGATGTCGGCGACGCCATCACGCGCCTGGTCGATCAATTGCGGCGGGGTGCCACCCAACTGCATGGAAGGGTAGAACTGAAACTGGATCCGACCATTGGATTCGGCAGTGATCTTCTCGGCCCAGGGCTTGAGAAAATCGGCTTGGGTCACCGAGTGAGCCGGCAGAAAGTGGTGAACCTTGAGGGTGACCTCGGCCTCATCGGCGTTGGCCCAGGTCATGACGCTGGTGGCAAGCAGCGTCAGCAAAGCCTTGGAAAGCTTGTGCATCGCAAATGTCCTTTCTTATTCATTGTTAGTAGGCGACTCAGGTACAGCCAAACTCGGCTGCAATACTGCTGCCGCTAGGATTCGCTGTTCGCATGGTGCGAGTTAGCGAGGGGCTATTCAATTCGATTAACGACTTAGTGTGCGATAAACGAACGAATTGCGTGTGCCCAGAGCCTCCTTGGCAGGCCTCGGGCGAATATCGCTCATCACTCCTGTTCGATGGCCTCGTAGGGCAGGCCGACGTAGTTCTCGGCGATGGTTCTGCGGCCGGCTTCGGAACTGACGAAGTAGTCCAGCTCGGTCTCCTGCATGCGGCGGCTGAAGGCATCGGTATCGGGGAAACGATGCAGCATCGAGGTCATCCACCAGGAGAAACGTTCGGCTTTCCAGATACGCTTCAGGCAGATCGCCGAGTAGCGTTCGAGCAGATCAGTGCGGCTTTCTCGGTAGACCTTGAGCAAAATGCGATAGAGGGTGCTGACGTCGCTAGCTGCAAGATTGAGCCCCTTGGCGCCGGTTGGCGGCACGATGTGCGCGGCATCGCCGAGCAGAAACAAGCGGCCATACTGCATCGGTTCGACGACGAAGCTGCGCAGTGGCGCGATGCTCTTCTCGATCGAAGGACCGGTGATCAGCTGACTGGCAACCTGGTCTGGCAGGCGACGCTTGAGTTCGCTCCAGAAGCGCTCGTCGGACCAGTCCTCGACCTTCTCTTCGGCGGCGACCTGAACGTAATAGCGAGTGCGTGTCGGTGATCGCATGCTGCACAGGGCGAAGCCGCGCTCATGGTTGGCGTAGATCAGCTCTTCATGCACCGGGGGCGTGTCGGCCAGAATGCCCAGCCAGCCGAACGGGTACACCCGCTCGAATTCCTTGAGCACACCAGCCGGTATGGATTGCCGCGATACGCCATGGAAGCCGTCGCAGCCTGCGATGTAATCGCACTCCAGACGCTGGGAGCGGCCTTCGTGCTCAAAGGTCAGATAAGGGCGTTTGCCCTTGAGTTCGTGCAGTTGTACCTGGCTGGTGTTGTACAGGGTGACTGCGCCACTGGCTTGGCGAGCTTCCATCAGGTCGCGGGTGACTTCGGTCTGGCCGTAGACCATCACGCCTTTGCCACCGGTCAGGGCTTTGAGATCGATGCGTTCGCAGCGACCATCGAAGGCCAGCTGGAAGCCGTCGTGCGGCAGGCCTTCGCGATCCATGCGTGCGGCAACATCGGCTTCGCGCAATAGATCGACCATGCCCTGCTCGAGTACGCCAGCGCGGATACGACCGAGTACATAGTCCGGGCTCTGGCGTTCGAGAATGATGTTGTCGATGCCGGCGTTGTGCAGCAGTTGGCCGAGAAGCAGGCCGGAAGGGCCTGCGCCGATGATGGCGACCTGAGTGTTCATTATTGTTCTCCAGTAGGTCATCGGCTTTACGCCGATGACAGGCTCAGGTCTGTATTTTTTGTGGATGCACCTTGGGGTAGAAGGCAATATCGGAAAATATTCTTGGACTTTTCGATGATTTAAGCGCCGCCATGAACGCTTCGAAAGCATCCCCGGTACCGGTCTTCAAACTGTACGGTGAGACGGCTGCATGGCCGACACCTGACCTCATTCACTGCGAATCGATTCCCGAGCGCAGCCAACTGCACGGTTGGGAGATCAAACCGCATCGCCATGGCGATCTGCTGCAGTTGCTCTATGTGCAGGCGGGTGAAGCGGAGCTGGAAATCGAAGGGCAAGTACGCCAGGTAGACCGCGCTTCGTTGCAGGTCGTGCCGGCGCTATGCGTCCACGGTTTTCGCTTTTCCTGCGATGTTCAAGGCTACGTACTGAGCCTGGCGCAGCCGCTGGTCGAGCAACTGGCTCAGCCATTGGGTCTGCAGTGGTTGCAGGCGCCGGTGTGCTTTGAGGTGGACGAGCAGCGGCGTTATCTGGATGCGCTGTTCGAGTCGATCAGTCAGGAGTACGGCCGTCTGCAACCTGCGCGAGAACTGATGCTGCAGTCGCTGATCAGCGTCCTGCTGGTTGCTGTCGCGCGACGCCAGCTGGCACGAAGCGAGGCGCAGGAACCGGCGGATGGGCGAGGGCGTGAGCATGTGCAGGCATTCGTGCAATTGCTCGAAACGCATTTTCGTGAACATCTGCCCATCGAGCATTACGCGTCGCGCCTGGGCATCAGCACTGCGCATCTAAATGCGTTATGCCGGCGATTGGCCGGACAGTCCGCGCTGCAGCTGATCAATCAGCGTCTGCTGCTCGAAGCCAAGCGTTGTCTGGTGTACACCACCATGACCGTAAGCCAGGTCTCGGACAGTCTGGGCTTTTCCGAGCCGGGCTATTTTTCGCGCTTCTTCAAAAGAGGCACCGGGCTGGCACCGAAAGCATTTCGCCTGCATCGCTGAGTAGCGATGCAGGCGAAAGGAAGGCGGGCGCCTAAGGCACCCATAGGCGGGAATCAGGGCTTGGCGATGCCGACCGAGTCCGGGGAAATCTCGATGGCCTTGGCCTTGTACATCGACCAGGTGGTGACCGACTGCCAGCGCTTGAGGAACTCTTCGGCTTCTGCGCCGCTGAGGTTCAGGCTCTGTGCACCGAAGTTCTTCAGGAAGCCCTGGAACTCGGGGTTGGCCACGGCCTTTGCGTAAGCATCGACCAGCTTCTGCTTGACGTCATCCGGGGTGTCCTTGTGCACGAAGGCGCCCCAGAACGGACCCCAAGGCAGGTATTCGGCGATGGCTGGCAGGGACTTGGTGATCGGCTCCACGCCCGGCAGTTCCGGGGTTTCCTCGGTGGCGAACACGGCCAGGGCCTTGAGCTTGCCGCTGCGTACCAGCTCGCGTGCGGCGGCCAGGCTCAGCGGCATGAAGTCGATGTGCTTGCCCATCAGTGCAGTGATGCCGGGGCCGTCGCCACCGAAGGTCACTTCACGCACTTTGAGCTCGTCCACTGCGTTGATCATCGCGCTGACGGTGCTCGGCAGGCCGCCGGCACCGGTGGAGCCCATGCGCAGGGTGTCCGGGTTGGCCTTGGCGGCAGCCATCAGCTCGGCCATGTTGTTGAATGGCGCGTCGGCGTTGGCGGCGATCACCACCACGTTCTGGCCGATGATGTTGACCGGGTAGAAGTCGGCGTAATCGAAGTCGGCGAGTTTCAGCACTTTATAGAGCTGCGGGTTCTCGGCGCCGAGCAGGATGGTGTAGCCGTTCGGACGTTGCTGCATGACGTGAGTGCTGCCGATGACGGCGGTGCCACCCGGACGGTTGTTGAGGATGAACTTGCCGCCCAGCTCTTTCTCCACGTACGGAGTCAGGCTGCGCATGACGTTGTCAGTGGCGCCGCCTGCACCCCAGGGAATGACCGCCTGGATGCTGCGCTCGGGGTATTCGGCGTGGGCTGGCAGAGCCATGGTGAGGGCGCTGAGTCCGAGAGCGGCGCCAGTCAGTAACGATTTGAACATGTGGAGACTCTCCATCGGTTGTTGTTGTGAGCCCCTGTAGGCCGGGGCACGCCTGGTGAAATCGGGTATCAGCCGCGGGCCGAAGCCGGGCTGAACTTGCTCTTGAGTTTCTTCAGTAGCGGGGTGTTGCCCAGCAGGATCAGCACGACCGCGCTGGTCAGGATCAGCGACAGCGGGCTGGTGACCAGACCTTGCAGCAGTTCCCCGGGGTGATCGCCGGCCGAGGACATTGCCTGGCGATACGAGGTGTCCATCAGCGGGCCGAGGATGGCGCCGAGGATGATCGGGCCCATCTGGAAGCCGAAGATCTTCAGCAGATAGCCGAGCACACCGAAGCCGAGCATCCAGTACACCTCGGTCATGCTGCTGTTGATCGAGTAGGTACCGACTACGCAGAGCACCAGGATCAGCGGAATCAGCACGGCCTTGGGCATCTCGACGAACTTGGCGAAGAGCTTGATGCCCATCAGGCCGAAGATCATCAGAAACACGTTGGCCAGCAGCAGGTTGCCGACGGTGAAGTAGAAAATGTGCGGGTTCTCTACCATCAGCATCGGGCCGGGGTTGAGACCGTGCACGACCAGGGCGCCGATGATTACCGCCGTGACCGCGTCGCCCGGCATGCCCAGGGTCAGCATCGGCACGTAGGCGCCACCGACCGCTGCACTGTTGGCGGTTTCCGGGGCGACCAGGCCTTCGTAGGCGCCCTTGCCGAATGGCTTGGACGGATTTTTCACGGTGCGCTTGGCATGGTCGTAGGCCATCAGCGCAGCGATATCGCCGCCGACGCCCGGCAACACGCCGACCACCACGCCGATGATCGAGGTGCGGATCGACAGCGGCAGGAATTTCAGGACCATGGCGAAGGACGGCAGAATCTTGTCGACCTTCTGCCGAATCACCGGACTGTCCAGGTTATGCAGTTGATAGAAGGCCTCGGCGACGCCGAACAGGCCGATCATCAGCACCACGTAGTGGATGCCGCCCATCAGTTCGACCTGGCCGAGGGTGAAGCGCCCTTCGGCGGTGACCGGGTCCATGCCTACCAGACCGATGATCGCGCCCAGTGCTGCGGCGAAGATGCCCTTGGCCAGTGAGCCTTCGGATAGGCTGCCGACCAGCAGCAGGCCGATGGTCGCCACCAGAAAGTAGTCGCGCGGAGCGAACCGCAGAGCCAGATCGCCGATCAGCGGTGCGGCACTGGCGAGCATGATGGTGCCGACGATGCCGCCGACCACCGACATTACGGTGCTCAGGCCGATGGCGCGTCCGGCTTCGCCCTGTTGTGCCAGTGGGTAGCCATCGAAGGCCGTGGCCACTGAGGAGGGCGCGCCGGGGATGTTCAGCAGGATGGCGCTGCGCGAGCCACCGTAAACGCCGCCAATGAAGATGCCGACGATCAGCGCCAGGGCGTCGTTGACGTCCCAGGAGAAGGTGAAGGACACCAGGATGGACACTGCCATGGTCACCGACAGGCCTGGGATGGCGCCGATATAAATGCCGGCAAAGGTGCCCAGCGCAGTCAGCATCAGCAGCTGCGGATCACTCCAGGCCATCAGCAGGTAGGAAAAGGTATCGCTCATCTCGGGTGCCTCGTTATGGCAGGTAAACGCTGAAGGCCAGGCTGAACAGCAAATAGATCAGCACCAGCAACACAGCTGCGATCAGGATGGCGTTGAGAACGCGGCCATTGCGCAGGTAGACGATCGACAGCACCAGAAAAAGGAAAGTGCTGACGTAGAAACTGACCCACTGAATAGCCGCCAGGTACGTCACGGCCAGCAGGCCAAAGATCAGCACAGCTTTGGGGAAATGCTGGCGACGAAACTGTTGGAAGGCATCGAGCCAGCCACTGCAGTCGGGCCGCGCCTTGCCGAGCAGTTCGAAGGCAATCTTTACCGCCGACAGGATCATCACCAGCGCCACGCCGATAGGAAAGGCGCCTGGAGAGTTGGCCGAGGAGAAGCCGGAAATCTGGTAGGCCAGGTAGAAGATCACCAGGCTGAACACCAGCAGCAGGGCGCAGAACGTGCGCTCGCCGACCAGCATCTTGTCTGTCTTGTTCATGCTATCGCTCCGACAGAATGGGGGAGGGTAAGGGGCTGAGTCAGGCTTTGCGCGCAGGTAGCAGTCTGGCAAGCAGCGAGCTGATCAGGCGCGGCCGGAAGCTCCTGTGCATGTCATGACAGGCAGGGGCGAGGACGGGCATGGCTAGCGTCGATAGGGATGACCAGTCGTCGAGCAACGAGCTGGTGGCCGGGCAAGGAGTGGCCCTGGCTGTGGCATGGGAGGCCGGGGCACGCAGGTGCATAGGCTGTGACATGACAATTGACCTTCTTATATTTATTGGCTGCTGAAACATTCGAAGCGCGATGCACCAGGCAGAAGATCGCTTCGTTTTCAGGCGTGGTAGGAATAGTGAGCCGACCAGGCTGGCCATTTCAATTCGCTAAACGGGGTTCTGTTCGATAACCGAACAAGAACGAACCAGTTAGTACATTACGCGTCGCGCCGGCAGTATCGCGCGTCCGCGCCCCTGCATCCAGAGGCAGGCGTGCGTCTGGCTCGCATCGGCGGGCGCTTGTCTCTTAGAATCGGCGCAAATTTTCCAGGACTCTCTCATGGCCGGCAGTCAGATCGAACGCGCGCTCAGCCTTCTCGAAAGCCTCACTCGCGACGCCCGTGGCGTGCAGATGCAGGTTCTGGCCGATGAGCTGGATATTCCCAAGAGCGCCACGCATCGCATGCTCGCCGAGCTGATTCGCCTGGGTTACGTACGCCAGGATGCGCTCACCAGTCGCTATCGGCTTTCCACCAAACTGGTGGCGCTGGGCTTTCGCTATCTGACCAACAGCGGCGCTGACGTGGTGCAGCCGATTCTCGATGGCCTGGCCGAAACCAGCGGCGAGCTGGTCCGTCTTGGCGTGATCGAGGGCGAGCGCCAGACCTGGATTGCCAAGAGCCAGGGCGCCCGTTCCGGCCTGCGCTACGACCCTGACATGGGGCGCGACGCGCCGCTGTTCTACACCGCTTCCGGGCACGCCTGGCTGGCCAGCATGAGCGATGCCGATGCCCTGCAACTGGTGGCGCGGCAGGGTATTGCCGACTCTGCCGATGTCGGCCCCAATGCGCCACGCAACGAACAGGAGTTGCTGCAGCGCCTGGCCCTGGCGCGTCAGCAGGGTTATGCCTGGGTCATGGAAAGTTCGTCGATCGGCACCGCAGCGCTGGCTGCTGTGGTGCGTGACCCGCGTGATGGTCGGGTGATCGGTGTGCTCAGCATCGCCGGCCCGAGCGCACGCTTGCCGCTTGCGCGCATGCACGAGCTGGCTGCAGATCTGCTGGCTGCTGCCGAAGAGTTGTCCGCTGCCAGCCCTGCCTCCGAGTTGTTCGCCTGATCGGCTAGAAGCGACACGCCCGCGGCCACGTCATTGTAGGAGCGGCTTCAGCCGCGAAGCACGGTGATTCGAGGCTGAAGCCGCTGCTACGGCCTGTCGAATCCGATTCCTTTGCCGGTTTAGGTGCGCACGGCGCGCCCTACGACGTTTCCGTAACGCGCAAAGCTCCTCTGTATTTTTCGTCTTGCGTAAATTTTGGAACTGAGTTCTAAATATTAAAAAGGTCTGCGCCTGATGCATGGGGTGCACCTGCGTGAGAACGACAACAAGAGGATCGCCGCGTGACTTCCCCTTTGCGTATTGCCCTGATCGGCGCCGGTGTCATGGGCCGTCAGCATCACCAGCACCTGCAGGCTCTGGCCGAGGCGCAACTTTGTGCCATCGCCGACCCAGGCCCGCAAGCGGCTGACTTCGCGGCTGAATGCGGCGTGCCGTATTTCGCCGATCACTTGCAGATGCTGGAGCAGGCGCGGCCCGAGGCGGTGATCGTCGCCAACCCCAACGCACTTCACGTCAGCACGGCGCTCGATTGCATCGCCGCTGGCGTACCGGTCCTCCTGGAGAAACCGGTGGGCGTGCATCTGGACGAGGTGCGTGAGCTGGTCGCTGCCAGCGAGCGTTCCGGTGTGCCGGTACTGGTTGGCCATCATCGTCGACACAATCCATTGATCGCCCGCGCCCGCGAGCTGATCGAGCAGGGCAGTCTCGGTCGACTGACCACGGTGACCGCGTTGTGGCAGGTGCAAAAGCCCGACAGCTACTACGACATAGCCTGGCGCCGTGAAGCCGGGGCCGGGATGCTGCTGACCAATCTGATTCATGACCTCGACCTGCTGCGCCATCTGTGCGGCGAAGTGCGCCAGGTGCAAGCCATCACCAGCAATGGCGTACGCGGCTTTGCCAATGAAGACAGCGCGGCGGTGCTGCTGCAATTCGAAGGTGGTGCGCTGGGCAGCCTGACTGGCTCCGACGCCGTTGCCGCGCCCTGGAGCTGGGAACTGGATTCCGGTGAGAACCCGGTCTACCCGCGCCAGGCCGACCAGCCCTGCTACCTGCTCGCCGGTACGCGCGGTGCCCTGAGCATTCCGCAGCTCAAGCGCTGGCATTACGCCGAGGACGGCGCCGGCTGGCACCAGCCGTTGTTGCAGGTGCAGGAAGGTTTCGATGCCGGCGAAGCCTTGCGCCGTCAGCTGCGGCATTTCATCGCAGTTGCCCGAGGCCAGGCTCAGCCGCTGATCAGCGCCGCCGATGCCGGTCGTACCTTGGCGCTGGTCGAGGCCATCCGCCAGGCGGCGGAGAGCGGACAGGCCTGTAACCCTGAAATCATCTGAGAGGGCGCCTACAAATTGCTGCGCTCGGTCATGCTGCGTTGAAAACAGTCTCAAAATGCTCATGTACTACTCGTACACTCCGCTTTTTCGACTGCTTTCGCCTTACTTGACCTTCGCTCGCTGCTTTGTAAACACCCTCTAAACACGAGAGTCATCATGAGCGAACGTATTCTGTCCCTAGCTGCCCTCACCGTCCTCGAAGTTTCACCGCCGGAAATGGTCGATATCGCCGCGCGCACTGGCTACAGCCATGTAGGCCTGCGCCTGGTGCCGGCCACGGCCGAGGAGCATCACTTTCCGTTGATGGCTGATGCCGGATTACGCGCACAGACGCTCAAGCGCCTGCGCGATACCGGGATCAAGGTGGCGGATATCGAGATTCTGCGTCTGAAGCCCGATACCCGGGTCAGCAACTTCGAGGCCATCTTCGACGTGGGCGCCGAGTTTGGCGCTACAGAGGTGCTGATCGCTGGCAACGACCCGGACGAAGCGCGTCTGACCGACAATTTCGCAGCCGTCTGTGACCTGGCCGCGCCATTTGGTTTGTTCCCGCATTTGGAGTTCATGCCCTGGACCAACGCGCGTGACCTGACCCAGGCCAAGCGTATCGTCGATGCGGCCAACCGGCCCAACGGCTGCATTCTGGTCGATGCCTTTCACTTCGATCGCTCGGGCTCGAGCCTGGCGGACCTGGCGCAGGTACCGGCCGCACGCATGCGTTACGCGCAACTGTGCGACGTCAACGGCCCGCGCCCGGACGACATGGACGAGATCTTGCGCCAGGCGCGCAACGAACGGCGTTTCCCCGGTGATGGCGACAGCGACTTGCTCGGTCTGCTGCGTGCGCTGCCGCCGAGTATTGCCCTGAGCCTGGAAATACCCACGCGTCAGCTGCTCGAACAGGGCGTCAGCGCCCTGGAACGGGCGCAAATGGCCATGCACAAAACTCTGCGCCTGCTGGAGCGCTTGTAGCGCCTCGATGCCGTCCGTCACCCGCGGGTCGAATACTGTCACGCGGGTCATAGGCGGCAGGATAGGGCGGTCTGTATAGTTAGCTACCTATCTATGGTTGCGCGGCTTGCCGCATCCCGAGTACCCCATGAGCTCCAAACCGCTATCCGGCGTCAATCATCCACTCAAGGGCATTGCGCTGATGGTGCTGGCGACCTTTCTGTTCGCCAGTCACGATGCGATTTCCAAGTACCTGTCCGGCTTCTATCCGATCGTCCTGATCGTCTGGGCGCGCTACGTCGTGCATACCTTGTTGATGGCCGGCATCTTCCTGCCACAGTCAGGCTTGCGCGTTCTGCGCACCAAGCGTCCGGGTTTGCAGGTATTGCGGGCGCTCAGCCTGCTTAGCGTCAGCCTGCTGTTCACCACGGGCCTGATGTTCATGCCGTTGGCTGAAGCAACGTCGGTGATCTTCCTCGCGCCTTTGCTGGTGACTGCCCTGTCGGTGCCGCTGCTGGGCGAGAAGGTCAGCCGTGGGCAGTGGGTCGCGGTGATCGTTGGCTTTGTCGGCGTGATGATCATCGTCCATCCCGGTGGCGATCTGTTTACCCCGGCGGTGTTGTTACCGCTGAGCGCTGCACTGTGCTTCAGTCTCTATCAAATACTGACCCGGCGCCTGAGTACCGTGGACAGCGCCACCACCAGCAACTTCTTCGCCGGGCTGGTCAACACCCTGGTGATGAGCCTGCTGGTGCCGTTCTTCTGGCAGATACCCAGCGTCACGCATGGGCTGATGATGCTGGCGTTAGGGGGCTGTGGCATGGCCGCACACTTGCTGCTGACGCATTCCTTCCGTTATGCGGCGCCGGCGATGCTGGCGCCGTTTGGCTATGGGCAGATCATCTTCGCCGGGCTGCTGGGTTTGTTGGTGTTCCAGCATCAGCCGGACAGCACCGCGCTGGTCGGTATTCTCATCATCTGCCTCAGTGGTCTGGCGGCGGCCTGGCAGAATGGGCGAGGGCGTCAGAAATCATAGTTGTTCGATAATCGAACAGAAAACTAACCAGTTCGTTCATTTTGAATTGCCGATGTTCCCGCCCCTGCCAATAATCCAGGCTACGAACAATCCATGAGCGCCGACCAACCGGCCGAGTGAGGGCTCATGAGCGCGTCTTGCCTCCCTCACTTTGCCCGCCACGGCGCCGCCTTAGCCCGGAGCCGTCTATGCAGCGTTCAATTGCCACCGTTTCCCTCAGCGGTACCCTGCCAGAGAAACTCGAAGCCATCGCCGCGGCCGGTTTCGACGGCGTGGAAATCTTCGAGAACGACCTCCTCTATTACGACGGCAGCCCTACCGAGATTCGCAAGCGCTGCGCCGACCTTGGCATCGCCATTACCCTGTTCCAGCCATTTCGCGACTTCGAAGGCTGCCGCCGTGATCGTCTGCAGCGCAACATCGACCGCGCCGAGCGCAAGTTCGACCTGATGCAGGAACTGGGCACCGACCTGGTGCTGGTGTGCAGTAACGTCGCCGCCGATTCGCTGGGCGATGAAGAAATCCTTGTCGATGACCTGCGTCTGCTGGGCGAGCGCGCCGGTGCGCGCGGCCTGCGTATCGGCTATGAAGCGCTGGCCTGGGGGCGTCACGTCAACACCTATCAGCAGGTGTGGAACCTGGTGCGACAGGCCGATCACTCGGCCGTCGGGATGATCCTCGACAGCTTCCATACCCTGTCGCTCAAGGGCGACCCGAGTGCCATCGCCGAGATTCCCGGGGACAAGATTTTCTTCGTGCAAATGGCTGACGCGCCGATCCTGGCGATGGACGTGCTGGAGTGGAGCCGGCATTTCCGCTGCTTCCCGGGCCAGGGTGAATTCGATCTGGCGGGCTTTCTCGCGCCGATCCTGCGTACTGGCTATCGCGGCCCGCTGTCGCTGGAAATCTTCAACGATGGCTTCCGCGCCGCACCGCCGCGGCAGAACGCGGCCGATGGCTTGCGCTCATTGCTCTACCTCGAGGAAAAGACCCACAAGCGTCTCGAGAAAGAGGGGCATCAGATCGAGCCGGGCCTACTGTTCACTCCGCCGGCGGCCCATCCCTACGCGGGTATCGAGTTCCTCGAGTTCGCCGTCGATGAGGCGGTGGGTGCACGCCTGGCCGGTTGGCTGGAGCGTCTGGGTTTCGCTCACGCCGGTCAGCACCGTTCCAAGGATGTCAGCCTGCTGCGTCAGGGCGATATCAATATCGTGCTCAATGCCGAGCCTTACTCTTTCGCGCACAACTTCTTCGCATCCCATGGCCCTTCATTGTGCGCCACGGCATTGCGGGTCAAAGATGGTGCCGATGCGCTCCAGCGCGCCTGCGATTATCGCGGCCAGCCCTATCGTGGCCTGGTCGGCCCGAACGAGCGCGAGGTGCCGGCTGTACGCGCTCCGGATGGCAGCCTGATTTATCTGGTGGAGCAGGCTGGTGAAGGCCAGACCATCTATGACACCGACTTCAGCCTGAACCCGGCCGCTACGGCCACGGGCAGCCTGCAACGTATCGACCACATGGCCCTGGCATTGCCGGCCGATTCGCTGGACAGCTGGGTGCTGTTCTACAAGAGCCTGCTGGACTTCGAGGCGGACGACGAGGTGGTCCTGCCCGACCCCTACGGCCTGGTGAAAAGCCGCGCGATTCGTAGTCGCTGCAGCTCGATTCGTCTGCCGCTGAACATCTCGGAGAACCGCAACACGGCGATCGCCCATGCGCTGTCCAGCTACCAGGGCTCCGGTGTGCACCACATCGCGTTCTCCTGCGAGGACATCTTCGCCGAGGTGGCGCGGGCCAAGGAAGCGGGTGTGCCGCTACTGGAAATCCCGCTGAACTACTATGACGACCTGGCCGCGCGCTTCGATTTCGACGACGAATTCCTGAGCGAGCTGGCCTACTACAACGTGCTCTATGATCGTGATGCTCAGGGCGGCGAGCTGTTTCATGTCTACACCGAGCCGTTCGAGGAGCGCTTCTTCTTCGAGATCATTCAGCGCAAGGGCGGTTATGTCGGCTATGGCGCGGCCAACGTCGCGGTACGCCTGGCGGCCATGGCCAAGACGCGCAGCGGTGCGGTGAAGAAACCGAGGCTTTGATTCTGGTCTGACGGTGACCATGAGGGGCGCCGCTGCCCAGCGTCTGTGCGGCCTGCCATAATCCGTACACCAATACCTATAAAAAAGACCATTGCCGTATGACAGAAGCCGTTGCCAACCTGACCCCGCCACCGACCGAGGTGGTGCGCAAGGTACGTAAGAACAACCCTGAGAAAACCCGTGAGAGCATCCTCCAGGCTGCCATCACGGAGTTCGTCCAGCAGGGGCTATCCGGGGCGCGGGTGGATGCCATCGCCGAGCGCACCGCCACCTCCAAGCGGATGATCTACTACTACTTCGGCAGCAAGGAGCAGCTCTACCTCGAGGTGCTGGTCAAACTCTACGGCGACATCCGCGGTACCGAGAGCCGCCTCGACCTGGCGTCCTTGCCACCGGTCCTGGCGATTCGTCGGCTGGTGGAATTCACCTTCGATCACCATGACCGCAACGTCGACTTCGTGCGCATCGTCAGCATCGAGAACATCCACTACGGCGAATACGTCAAGCAGTCGCCGGTCATTCGCCAGATGAGCAACGTGGTGCTCGATACCCTCGGCAAGACCCTGCGCCGCGGCGAGGAAGAGGGCGTGTTCCGCCCAGGCATCGATGTGTTGGACGTACACCTGCTGATGAGCTCGTTCTGTTTTTACCGCGTATCGAACCGGCATACCTTTGGCGAGATCTTCCAGATCGATCTGCCTGACGAACAGGTCAAGCAACGCCACAAGGCAATGATCTGCGAGGCGGTGCTGCGCTACATCCAGGGCTAGGACGGAACAAAAAAGAGGCCCTGGCCGCGCTGTGCGCGGCCAGGGCCTCTTTGCATGTGGCTCAGCTGAAACTGGCGAAGTGCGCCTGCATGCGTTCGGCATCGGCCGGGCGGCCGCTGAACAGTTCGAACGCCTTGACCGCCTGGAACACCGCCATGGTGCCGCCATCCAGGGTGCGGCAGCCCAGGGCGCGGGCGTGGCACAGCAGTTCGGTTTCCAGCGGGAAGTAGATGATCTCGGCGACCCACAACTCGGCGTGCAGCAGCTCCACCGGCAGCGGTGTGCCCGGTAGCTTGGCCATGCCCACTGGCGTGGTATTGACCAGGCCATCGGCAGCCGCGACTTCGCCTGCCAGGTCGTCACCTGCGATGGCGCGCTCGCTACCAAAGTGAGCGTTGAGGTTGTCTGCCAGGGCCTGGGCGCGGCCTGGCTCCACCTCGAAAATGCACAGGCGTTCGACGCCTTCGGCGAGCAGGGCATGAGCCACGGCTGCGCCGGCCCCCCCAGCGCCCATCTGTACTACGCGACGGCGGGCCACGTTGGGCAGGCCACGGCGCAAGCCCTCGGCGAAGCCCAGGCAATCGGTGTTGTGGCCGACACGCTTGCCGTCCTTGAGCACCACGGTGTTCACCGCGCCAATGCCACGCGCCTCGCTCGATAGCTCGTCGAGCAGTGGGATGATCGCCTGCTTGGCCGGGAAGGTGATGTTGAGGCCGGTAAAGCCCATGTGCTGCGCCGCATCGAGCAGGCTAGGCAGCGCATCGAGGTCGAGGCCCAATTGGTCGAGGTCGATCAAACGATAGAGGTAGCGCAACCCCTGTGCATCGCCTTCGCGCTCGTGCATGGCTGGCGTGCGGGAGGCCTGAATACCTTTGCCGATGAGACCGGCGAGAATGCCGCTGTTGACGCTAGACATGACCTTACCCCTTGAGCGATTGAGCGAAGTACTGCAGGCCGAGCCGATAACCCTGGCTGCCGAGGCCACAGATGACACCGACGGCGATCGTCGAGACGAACGAGTGATGACGGAACGGCTCGCGCTTGTGCACGTTGGACAGGTGCACTTCGATCACCGGCAGTTCGCTGGCCACCAGCGCATCGCGAATGGCTACCGAAGTGTGGGTCCAGGCTGCCGGATTGATCAGAATGCCGGCGCAGCGCCCACGTGCGGCATGAATCCAGTCGAGCAGCTCGCCTTCGTGGTTGGTCTGGCGAAACTCGATCTTCAAACCGTGTTCGGCGGCGGTATCGGCGCAAAGCTGGGAAATGTCGGCGAGGGTTTCATGGCCATAGGTGGCCGGTTCGCGGGTTCCAAGCAGGTTCAGATTGGGGCCATTGAGTACAAGAATGCAGGGCGTCATGGGGTGTCTCTTGTTGTTGTGACGTGACTGCGGGGAAAATGTACTAACTGGTTAATTCAGTCAATTCAGTGGCGGCCAAACGGGCACGCAAAAAATGCCTGCTGCCCCTGGATGGGGCGGCAGGCATCAGTAAATGCGCGGGTTACGAGGAATCTCGGCAGAGCCGAAGAGAGTCAGGAAAGTGGGCGATTACCGCCCGTGGAGCGGGCTCAGTGATTTTCGCCTGCCTGCGCCACCTGATTGCGGCCGCTGTGCTTGGCCAGGTAAAGGCCTTCATCGGCCTTTATCACCAGGCTCAGCGGGTCATGTTCCACAGAGGGGCGGATGGTGGCGATACCTATGCTTACGCTGATTGGCGAGCCCGGCTTGGGTAGGTCGTGAGGAATACCCATCCCTTCCACTGCGCGGCGGATTTTTTCTGCCTGCAGGCGCGCGCCGCCGGCTGCAGTGCCGGGCATGATCACCGCGAATTCCTCGCCACCGTAGCGGGCTGCCAGGTCGGTGGCGCGTGTGCAGCTGGCGCGCAGCGACTCACCAACGCGGCGCAATACTTCATCGCCAGCGACGTGGCCGTGCTGGTCGTTGTAGGCCTTGAAATAGTCGACGTCGATCATCAGCAGCGACAGTTCGCTCTGATCGCGCAGGGCGCGGCTCCACTCGATCTCCAGGTATTCGTCGAAGTAGCGGCGGTTGGCCAGGCCGGTGAGGCCGTCGGACTTGATCAGGCGCTGCAGCACCAGATTGGTATCGAGCAACTGCTGCTGGCTTTCGCGCAGGGCGCGGTAGGCTTCGTCGCGCTGCAGCATGGTCAGGTAGGAGCGCGAGTGGTAGCGAATGCGCGCGAGCAACTCGATCACATCCGGCAGCTTGACCAGGTAATCGTTGGCACCGGCGGTGAAGGCGGCGCTCTTGACCTTGGGGTCTTCCTTGGTCGACAGCACGATGATCGGCACATCGCGCAGGCCGGGCGCCGCGCGGTACTGGGCGAGCAGCTCAAGGCCGTCGACACCGGGCATGATCAGGTCCTGCAGGATCACCGTCGGCTTGATCTGCTGAGCCACGCTCAGCGCCTGGTGCGGGTCGGAGCAGAAGTGGAAGTCGATATCGCTCTCTTCACTCAGGGCACGTCGCACGGCTTCGCCGATCATGGCCTGGTCGTCGACCAGCAGCACCATCATCGAATAGTCGGGCAAACCGTGATGATGGTTGGAGTTACCTTGAGGCCGTTGCATAAGCGCGTCTCCGCCTTTGTTTTCGTAGGTTACGCGGCTGCTTTGGCCGCGGTTGGCGTTTTTAGCCCAGGCGCTCGATCAGGCGCGTGGGAATTCTGTCCAGGGCTAGTACTTCTGCTGCGGCACCCAGTGCCACGGCGGCCTTGGGCATGCCGTAGACGGCGCTGCTGGCCTGGTCCTGGGCGATGGTATGAAAGCCGCGTTCACGCATCAGCTTCAGGCCCCTGGCGCCATCGCGGCCCATGCCCGTCAGCAACACGCCGATAGCATCACCTCGCCAGTAGGTGGCCACACTTTCGAAGAATACATCGATAGAGGGCCGGTAGACCTGATCGGCAGGTTCGCGTCGATAGACCAGGCGCCCCTCGGGCGCCAGATACAGGTGGTTGTTGGTGCCGGCCAGCAGCACGGTAGCCGGCTGCAACACTTCGCCTTCCCGCGCCAGGCGCACGGGTATGTGCGATTCACTGCCGAGCCACTGGGCCATGCCGGCGGCGAAGACTTCGTCGACATGCTGCACCAGCACGATGCTGGCAGGAAAATCCGCCGGGATCTGCCGCAGCAGTTCCACCAGTGAAGCCGGGCCGCCCGCCGATGCACCGATGGCCACCAGGCTCTTGCCACGGTTGTCGGCACTGCGCACGGGCGTCGGTTTGACCGAGCGCGAGGTCTTGTGGCCGATCATCCAGGCGATGTTATGGATCTTGCGCCGCACGGTCGCGGCATCGAGCACCTGCTGCGGGCCAAGCGACGGCGCGGCAACCACATCCAGCGCACCGGCGCCCATGGCGTCGAACACCCGTGACATGTTGCGCTCGACATCCGAGGTGACGATGAGAATGGCGCAGGGGGTGTCGTGCATGATGCGTCGGGTCGCTTCCACGCCGTCCATGCCGGGCATTAGCATGTCCATCAGCAGCAGGTCGGGCAGGTCGTCGCGGCAGCGGCTGACCGCTTCCTCGCCATTGCTGGCGACCCAGATCAACTGGTACTCGGGTTCTGCCGCCAGCGCACGGCGCAGGGCTTCGACCGCCAGGGGCATGTCGTTGGCAATGGCGATCCTCATTCGCGGGCCTCACCGATCAGGGTTTGTACGGCGTCCAGCAGTGCTTCGTCATGGAAGCTGGCCTTGGCCAGGTAATAGTCGGCGCCGGCCTCCAGGCCGCGGCGGCGATCTTCCTCGCGATCCTTGTACGACACCACCATCACTGGCAGCGAGCGCAGGCGTGGGTCCTGGCGCACTAGGGTGACCAGCTCGATACCGTCCATGCGCGGCATGTCGATATCGGTGATCAGCAGGTCGAAGGTCTCGGCACGCAGGGCGTTCCAGCCATCCATGCCGTCGACGGCGACCGATACCTGATAACCGCGGCTGAGCAGCAGTTTGCGCTCCAGTTCGCGCACGGTGAGCGAGTCATCCACCACCAGCACGCGCTTGCTGACAGCCTGGCGCGCATGACTGGCATGGTCGACACGCTCCAGGTGACCGGTGCCGAGCAATTTACCCACCGAGTTGAGCAGGTCGTCGACGTCGAGGATCAGCACCGGCGTACCGTCGTGCAGCAGGGCACCGGCAGCAACGTCGCGCATCTTGCCCAGGCGTCCATCGAGGGGCATCAGCACCAGGGTGAACTCGCCAAGGAAGGCTTCGACCGCCAGGCCGTGATACTGCTCGCGGTCGCGAATCAGCACGATGGGGATGCTGTCATCATCGCCCTGTTTTTCATTGCATTGCAGCAGCTGTGCGGCGGAGATCAGGCCGACGTGCTCGTCCTCCAGCCAGAAGTGCTGGCGCCCCTCGAGCTGGACGATGGCGCTGCGTGGCAGGCGCAGCATGCGTTCGATCTGCGCCAGCGGGAAGGCATAGGCCTCGCCGCCGATGGTCACTACCAGCGCGCGTACCACCGAGAGCGTCAATGGCAGTTCGAGGTGGAACAGGCAGCCCTGGTCGGGGTTCTGCAGCAGCCGCACGTTGCCGCGCATGCGGCGAATCTCGTGTTGCACCACGTCGAGGCCGACACCGCGCCCGGAGACTTCGGTGACCTGCTGGCTCATGCTGAAACCGGGCAGGAAGAGGAAGGCCAGCAGCTCGTCCTCGGTCATCTGCTCGACCTGCTCGGCGGTGGCGAAACGGCGTTTGATCACCGCCTGGGCAACGCGTTCGAGGTCGATACCGGCGCCGTCGTCGCTGACCTCCAGCACCAGCATGCCGGCGTGATGACGCGCGCGCAGCTGAACCACACCTTCTTCCGGCTTGCCCTTGCGAGCGCGTAGCGCCGGCGGCTCGATGCCGTGATCGACAGCGTTGCGCAGCAGGTGCGTCAGGGGGGCTTCCAGGCGCTCCAGCACGTCGCGGTCGACCTGAGTGTTTTCTCCCTCGATCTCCAGGCGCACCTGCTTGCCCAGCGAGCGGCCCAGGTCACGCAGCATGCGTGTCTGCCCGGTGAGCACATCGGCGAAGGGGCGCATGCGCGAAGCCAGGGCCAGGTCGTACAGTTGCTGCGTGCGTTGCCCGCCGTACCAGACGAAGTCGTCGAACAGTTCCTGATGGGCTTGCAGCTGTTGCTGGCATTCGATCAGCAGGTTGCGGCTCTCGGCGAACAGCGCCTGGGCGGAGGCGTCCAGGTCCGTGCCGAGCAGGTGCTCGCGCAGGCTCTCCAGGGTGCGGCGTGCCGACTCCTGCTGGCGCTTGAGGCGATGCAGCGAATCGTTCAGCGGCTTGGTGCGCTGGAATTCCACCAGCGATTTACCGGACAGGTCGATCAGGTGATCGAAGCGTTCGGCCGACACCCGCAATACGCGACTGATGCGTTCGTCGGCCACTGGTTCGGCGGGGGTGGCAGCGGTCGGCGTGGGCGTTTCCGGCAGGCTGGCCGGTTTGGCTTCGGCGACAAACGCGGCGCTTTCACCTGGTTGCACGCGCAGTGCCGGTACGGCGTTGCCAAGCAGCACCTGCAGACGTGTGGTGACGGTTTCTACACGTGCTTCCAGCTCGGCGTCCTGCTGTGCCTGGCCGATGCGCAGGAGCAGGTCGGAGCCTTGCAGCAGGGCGTCGATGTGGTCGGGCAGCAGGCGCAGCAGGCCTTCCTGGGCGGCGACCAGCAAGTCTTCCATGGCGTGGGCGACCTGCACGCCATGGTCCAGGCCGACGATGCGCGCTGCGCCCTTGAGCGAGTGCGCGGCGCGCATGCAGGCTTCCAGCTGGCTGGCGTTGCTCGGGTCACGCTCGAGAATCAGCAGGCCGGTATCGAGCACCTGCTTCTGCGCCTCGGCCTCCAGCCGGAACAGGTCGAGTAGCGATGCATCCCTCATCTGGTCAGGTGTCACGCGAGGCTCCCGATCATGGTTTGCAGCAACTGTTTGTCGTCGAGCAGGGTAATGCTCTGGTCCTGCCATTGCAGGACGCCGGCGGTGAAACGGCTGATGGCGCGCTTGTCGTCATGTTTGGTGCTACTGATGCGCGCTACGGGGATGCGCTGGATGCCGCTGACTTCATCCACCGGTGTCACCAGCGGGCCACTGCCGCTTTCCAGAATCAGCATTCGCGGTATCACCCGGCGTTCGCTGCGGCGCGCATCCTGTGGTGTGTCGAGGTCGAGCAGCTCGGCCAGCGACAAGCAGGCGACCAGGGTGCCGCGCACGTTGGTTACACCTAGAAGGCCACGGCTGTTGCGGTGCGGCAGCACGTGAATCGGCGATACCGGCATGACTTCGGCCAGGCAGCGCGTGGCGATGGCCAGCCATTGCTCGCCAAGGCGGAAAATCAGTAGCGAGCGCTGTTCGCCCTGCGCCTCTTGAGTTTCGCCCTGGCCGTAGTCGTCATCGCCACGCTCCAGCGTGCTGCCGTAACGGTCGAGCAGGGCGATGGCCGCCGCGCCGTAAACCTCGCAGTTGCGGCAATGGATATGTCGCTCCAGCTGCGGGCAACTCTTGTCGCCGAATACGCCGATGCGATTCCAGCAGTCGTCGACGGTGGGTTGGCTGTATAGCTGGTCCTGATCAGTCACCTTCGCCTACCTCGGGGTTCTGCGCTCGTCGATACAGGCGCTGGGCGCCGCTCTGGTCGCCTTGCGCTTCCAGGTGTGCGGCCAGATGAGTGAGCGCCTCACGGTGCTGTGGTTCGAGATAGATCGCCTTGCGGTAGTAGGCGCAGGCCTGATCGCCCTGGCCTGCCGCGTCGCACAGCAGGCCCAGCCAGTAATAGGCTATGGCGCTGGGGCCGTTCTGCTGCAAGTGCTGCTCAGTGCGCTGGCGCGCCTCGTCGGTGCGGCCGGCGTTGGCCAGGCTGGCCACGTCGGCCCAGGTATCCGTTACGACCGTTGCCGGCACCGCTGCGCTGAGTGTTCTGCCCTGCGGTCGTGGTCGGCTTGGCGGGACAGGGCGCGGTACTGTAACCACCGCCGGGCGCGTACGCGGGGCAGGCGCTCGTGGTGCTGCGCTGATGGGCGTCTGGGCCGGGGCCAGGCGAAAGGCGAAAGTCTGCTGCCGGCCCAGCGCCTGCAAGCCGTTCTGGCTGGCCAGGCTGGCCTCGGCTGGGCCGATGAATAGCGTGCCGCCTTCTTGCAGTTGGCGCTTGAGCAGCTCCAGCACGCGCACCTGGGTTGGGCGGTCGAAGTAGATCAGCAGGTTGCGGCAGAAGATGAAGTCGTAGCTGGGCTCGCCAGCGAACAGGCTGGGATCGAGCAGGTTACCGGTGCGCAGCCTGACGCATGTGCGCACCCGCTCGTCGAGGAGAAAACTTCCGGCGTCCTGCTCGTGAAAGAAACGATCGCGAAAGGCCAGGGCATCGCCGCGGAACGAGTTACGCCCGTAGAGGCCCTTGCGAGCTTGCTCCAGCACTTTGTCGCTGACGTCCAGCGCGTCGATCTGGAACTGCTCGGCGGAAAAGCCGGCATCGAGCAGGGTCATGGCGATGGAGTAGGGCTCTTCACCGCTGGAACTGGGCAGGCTGATCAGGCGCAGCGGCCGACCGCCATGCAACTGCGCATGGCGCTCCTGAGCCAGGCTGGCCAGCGCATTGAACGACTCCGGGTAGCGGAAGAACCAGGTTTCCGGCACCACCACCGCTTCCACCAACGCCTGCTGTTCGCGCGTCGAGCCGCCGAGGGTGGTCCAGTAGCCTTCCAGGTTCTGCTGGCCGAGGGCGCTCATGCGTTGGCGCACGGCGCGTTCGATCACCGTGCGGCCGACCGATTCGGCTTCCAGGCCGATACGGCTTTTCAGCAGGCGCTCGATATGCTCGATCATGCCGTCAGCCCTGGTCCGCAGGTTGGAACAGCAGGGCGCGTACCTCGTCGTCGAGCAACCCGGCGACCTCGATGCGCTGGATCATGCCACGGGCATCACGCTGCAGCGGCCCCAGGTAGTCCGCCTGGCCTGCTTCCAGGCCGCTGGCCTTGAACGCCTCACTGGGCAGGCGCAGGGTGTCGGTGGCCTGCTCCAGAATCAGCCCTAGCACTGGCGACTGCTCACCCAGCTGCAGGTCGAAGCGCACCAGCACCACGCGTGTGCTGCTACGGGATTGGGCGGCGCGCCCCAGCACGCGACGGCTGAGATCGATCACTGGGGTCACTCGGCCGCGATGCTCGAACAACCCGGCTACCCACAGCGGCGCTTCGGGCACCTGTTTCAGACGGCGTAGCGGCAGCACTTCGACCACCTGACTGGCGGGAAGGGCGTAGCGATCATCACCGAGCGTGAACTGCAGGTGCAGCTCACCCGCTGCTGCTTTGCTGGGGGCTGGCATGTTCAGACCTTGAAGCGGCTGACGCCAACGCGCAGGTTGTTGGCCACCTGGTTGAGTTCATCGATGGCGGCGCCAGCCTGACGCAGCGAATCGACGGTCTGGCTGCTGGCTTCACCGAGCTGCACCAATGCCTGGTTGATCTGTTCGGCGCCGGTGGACTGCGCCTGCATGCCTTCGTTGACCATCTGGATACGCGGCGCGAGGGCCTGCACCTGCTGAATGATCTGGCTGAGCTGGTCGCCCATCTGCGCCATCTCGCCGATGCCGCGGCGCACTTCTTCGGAGAACTTGTCCATGCCCATCACGCCGGCCGATACGGCGGACTGGATCTCGCGCACCATCTGCTCGATGTCGTAGGTGGCCACGGCGGTCTGGTCGGCCAGGCGGCGCACTTCCACGGCCACCACGGCGAAGCCCTTGCCGTACTCGCCGGCTTTCTCCGCCTCGATGGCGGCGTTGAGTGACAGCAGGTTGGTCTGATCGGCCACCTTGACGATGGTGGTGACCACCTGGGTGATGTTGCCGGCCTTCTCGTTGAGGATCGACAGCTTGCCGTTGACTACATCGGCTGCACCCATCACCTGGTGCATGATCTCTTCCATGCGCGCCAGGCCCAGCTGACCGGTGCCAGCGAGAATCGAGGTCTGCTCGGCGTTGTCCGATACCTCGCCCATGGTGCGGACCAGATCGCGCGAGGTGGCCGCGATCTCCCGTGAAGTTGCGCCTATTTCAGTGGTGGTGGCAGCGGTCTCGGTGGCCGTGGCCTGCTGCTGGCGCGAGGTGGCAGCGATCTCGGTGACCGAGGTGGTCATCTGCACCGCTGAGCGCTGGGCGTTGCCGACCAGGTTCTTGAGCTCGCCGACCATGCTGTTGAAACCCAGCTCGATGGCGTTGAATTCGTCGCGGCGGTGCATGTCGAGTTTCGCCGACAGGTCGCCGCTTTCCAGGGATTTGAGGATGCTGACGATGCGGTTCACGGGGGTGGTGATGGCGCTCATCAGCAGCCAGCCGCAGACGGCGGAGACGAGGATGGCCAGCAGGATGGCGATCAGTAACCCCGCTTCCATGATCCGCACTGCGCTGCGAATCTCACGCGCGGCGGCATCGGCCTGGCCGCGATTCATTTCGATCAGCTCGCTCAGCAGGCTTTCACCTTTTTCCCACTCGGGAAACACGCGTTCGGCGCTGAATTGGCGAGCCTGTTTGGGTGCAAGGCTCGGCAGGCTATCGAGCAATTGTCCGTGCCGGTTCAGATACTGGTGCTGCACCTGACGGAACTGTTCGGCCAGCGCCAGCTCCTGCTCGTCTGCCGTGGCACTCTGGTAGCGGCCGAACTCCTCGTCGAGCGCCTGCATCTGCGTGGCGAACTGGTCGCGGTAGTTGTCCAGCAGGGTGGCAACGTCTTCATCGACGGCGCGCAACAGCAAGCGGCGAGTGTCGAGCATGTGACGGGACCAGAGCTCTTGTGTCTTGCTCGGGTAATACAGGCCCGGGATCGACTCGCTGCGGATGCCATTGGCCTCGTTCTCGATCTTGACCAGGCGCATGTAGGAGACGCCGGCCAGCAGGACCAGAATGGCGATGATCAGCAGGAAGCTGACGATGATTCGATTGCGTACGGTCAGGTTCATCATATCCACGTGCCCTGGCTGATCAATTTACCCATCAACTACAGCATACCGGCACATTGCCGTTTTGCCTGGGTGTAACGAATTTGTACAGGTTGCCTGGTGAAAGGCAATAAAAAAGCCGGCTTGTGGCCGGCTTTTAGGAGGTGGTCAGGGCTTATTTTTGGTAAGCCGCGACTGCCTTGTTGATCAGGCCACGGGCTTCTTCAGCGCCGCCCCAGCCTTCTACCTTGACCCACTTGCCCTTCTCCAGATCCTTGTAGTTCTCGAAGAAGTGCTTGATCTGCTCGATCAGCAGCGCGGGCAGGTCGGTGTATTCCTGAACGTCTTTGTACAGAACGGTCAGTTTGTCGTGCGGAACGGCAACCAGCTTGGCATCGCCGCCGGCTTCGTCGCTCATGTGCAGTACGCCGACCGGACGAGCGCGGATCACCGAACCCGGCGCGACCGGATAAGGAGTCACGACCAGCACGTCGAGGGGGTCGCCGTCGTCAGCCAGAGTGTGCGGGATGAAACCGTAGTTGGCCGGGTAGAACATCGGGGTGGCCATGAAGCGATCGACCATCAGGCAATCGGTGTCATGGTCGATTTCGTATTTGATCGGCGCGTGGTTGGCCGGGATTTCGATGGCAACGTAGATGTCGTTCGGCAGGTCTTTACCAGCCGGGATCTTGCTGTAGCTCATGGGGGAAACTCCCAGGGAGGGCCAAAAAAGTGGGGCGCATTATAGGCGTATTCGCACTGCGTTACTACGGCGGCCTACTCAGCCATTGGTCGCGTTTTCGACCGTCCTGTAGTCGGGGTGTTCCGCTTGCAGCCGTCGCAATCGCGCCAGGCTGTCCTGGCGGTAGAACAAGGACAGCTGCTGGTAGACGTCCGGAAAGGCATCCGCCAGCAGATCCGGTGCGCTGAAGAAGTATTCGCTGGCCACCGCGAAGAACTCTGCCGGGTCTTCCGCCGCGTACGGGTCAATGGCGGTCTCGGCGTCGGGATTGGCGTCCAGCTCGGCGTTCAGTGCGTCATAGGCGCTCTGCATGGCATGCGCCCAATCCTGCACGCGCATGTCGCGGTGCAGCGGTGGCAGGCCATTGGCACCGCCTTCGAGCATGTCCAGCTTGTGCGCCAGTTCGTGGATCACCAGGTTGTAGCCTTCCCAGCCGCCGCTGCTTTCGACGCCCGGCCAGGCGAGGATCACCGGGCCTTGTTGCCAGGCCTCGCCGCTGCGCGCGTCGTCCCATTCGTGTTCGATACCGCTGGCGTCGCGGTGGCGCTGCGGGCTCACGAAGTCATCCGGGTATAGGACGATTTCGTGAAACCCCCGGTACCAGTCCAGATCGCCCAGGTGCAGTAGCGGCAATTGCGCCTGGGCTGCCAGCAGCAGGTACTCGACCGGGCCGAGCTGCAGGCCCGGCAGGGCGGTCAGGTGCTTGTCATGCAGAAACAGCACGGCGCGTTCGCGTAATTGCTGCTCTTCACGCTCGTCGAGGCCATCGAGGATCGGCAGGCGTCTGCGTACTTCGGCCCAGTGTGCGGGATCGACAGGGTTGTTTTCGAGGGTGCGACGGCGGCGCCAGGCCTTGAAGGACCACATGCATGCGGGCTCGTTGGGAGGACCCGGCCACCATAAGGGCGCCAAGCGCTCGCTACAAGTCGGCATAAAGGCTGCAACGCCTCTTGCAGCTTCGCTGCAGCAGGAGGGCTGAGCATGGCGCTACAACTGCTGGAACACCCGGGCATCACGCTGGCGAGCGGCACCGGGCTGGACTTGCCGCACCAGGCCGCGCGGGCTCGGGCGATGTGGCTGGCCGGTCGCCTGCAGCGTCCGCCATTGCTGCTGGTCGTGCTGCTTTGGGCACGTCACTGCCCTGATGTGGTGCAAAGCCTGGAACGTCATCTGGACGCCCTGTTCGCCGATTTTCGCTGTACGCCTGAGGGCTGGAGTCAAACCCAGGCGGCGCGACAGGTGCTGGCCGCGCTGAACCTACAGCTGTTCCGGCGGCAGCAGGCCGGGCGGGGCGCCGCCGACTTGCATGCCGGTGTGTTGCTGATGCAGGGAGATGAGTTGCAGTTTCTGCAGGCGGGTAGTGTCGGTCTGGCGCGTGCGCACAAAGGTGTCTTGCAAGTCCTGGCAGGGCGTGAGGGGCAGGCTCTCGGTGCTCAGGCCGAGTTGGCGCTGGTTCAGCACAGTCTGTTGCCGAGCCGCGGCGAGCATCTGTTGCTGGCGCCGCAACCGCTAATCGATGTGAGTGATCTGCAAGGGCTATGTATCCAGGCGGAGGGTGGCTTGGGCGAGCGGCTGAAACCGCTGTTGCAGGCTCCCGGCGCTGCAGTGCTGCTGCGTCTGGGGGAAACCCAGTGCCTGGCGCCGGCACCGTCCGCTGTGGTGTGTCCGGCGCTGATGCAGATCGCCTGCGGCCAGCAGCTCGATGGCTGGACGCTGTTGCGTCAATGTCCTTATGGGCCGTCTGGGCGGGTATACCTCGGGCGTGATGAATCCGGGCGGGAAGCCGTGCTCTGGTTCGCCGAAGACGAGGCAGGCGAAGCCTTCTGGCAGCGTGAGTGGGCTCTGCGACGCAGTACGCAGCAGGCCTTGCCGCAGGTACTGTCGCCGCATCAGGCGCGCAGCCATGCATACCTGGTGCTGGCCAAACCGCCTCGCGGCATGCGCAACCTGTTCGATTGGGTGGCTGCTCATGGGGCGCCGGATACGCAGACGCTGATAGGGATAGTGACGCAACTGATCGCCGCCGTGCGTTCGCTGCAGCGCCGTGGCATGCAGGGGCTTTGGTTGAGCCCGAGGCAGATTTTGCTCGGTGATGACGGGCGCGTGCTGTTTCTGCCTGACGCCGCTGCGATCCTGCCCGGTGTGGCGCGTCAGTCTTTGCCTGAGCAGGCTGTACCGCTAGCGCCGGAACTGCGCAGCGGGCGAGCACTGGATGGTCGTGCCGATCAGTTCGCCCTGGCGGCGCTGATCTACTGGCTGATGTCGGGGCAATGGCCAGAGGCGGCGCGCGGCGACGTCAGGCCTGGACACTGTTATGTGCCCTTGGCGACCTTTACCGTGCATGTGCCGCAAGGCTGGGATGGCGTGCTGGCCCGCGCCCTGGCGCCGCAGCCACAGGCACGTTTCGAGGCGCTGTCGGAGTTTCAGCTGGCATTGCAGCAGCCCTTGCAGGCGCGTCGCAGTCAAGCGCTGCGGCGCGTGCCAATGCAGCCGGCACGCCTGGCTGCGCTAGGTCTGGTCACGTTGCCATTGCTGTTGGGGCTGCTGCTCAGTCTCGGCGGCTGACGGGCAGCCGCTACACCTGCGAGTAGATCAATCGGAGTTGATCGGCAGCACGTAGTTCTTGAACTGCTCGTCCTCGACGAAGCCGATGGACTCGTAGACCTTCTGCGCCACCTCGTTGTCGCGGCTGGTGGCCACGCGCATACGCACGGCGTTGGTTTCCTTGGCCATCTGCTTGGCGGTGTGCAGCAGACGGTCGGCTACCAGTTGGCGGCGAGCATCCTCGGCGACATAGATGTCGTTGAGAATCCACACGCGCTTGAGCGACAGCGAGGAGTAGCTGGGGTAGAGCTGACAGAAGCCGAGCAGCTTGTCCTCGTCGTCGGCCAAAGCCAGATAGATCACCGACTCCTTGCGGCGCAGGCGCTTCTCGAGGAATTTGCGTGACGACTCGGGGTAGGGCAGCTCGTTGTAGAACTCGCGGTATTTGACGAACAGCGGGGTCAACAGGTCCAGGTGCTCCAGGGTGGCTTGGACGATGCGCATGGTGGGCCTCGGCTTTTCTCTATGGTGGGGCAGCAGTGGCGATGCAGCTGTTGTGCCAGCGGGTCAGCCGATGCTGCCTCAAAGCCAGTTGAAAGCGCAATCCAAGCAAGCGTTTGATTTTCCCGAGGCCGAGCAACTTGGTATTGGTGCATCTGTCTGAACTGGGCGCAGCAGCCGCCTGGCGGGCGCTGTGCTAACCTGCCGCCATCGCTTTAAGCCCTACGAGTAGGGCGTGTTCAGAGGACATCCATGCACATTCATATTCTCGGCATCTGCGGCACCTTCATGGGCTCGCTCGCGGTGCTGGCCAAGGAGCTCGGCCATCGCGTCACTGGCTCCGATGCCAATGTCTATCCGCCTATGAGCACTCAGTTGGAAGCCCAGGGCATTGAGCTGATGCAGGGCTTTGATCCGGCGCACCTGCAGCCGGCGCCCGATCTGGTGGTGGTGGGTAATGCCATGAGCCGTGGCAACCCGGCGGTGGAATACGTGCTGAACAAGGGCCTGCCTTATGTGTCCGGCCCGCAGTGGCTGGCTGATCACGTGCTGCAGGGGCGCTGGGTGATGGCGGTCGCCGGCACCCATGGCAAAACCAGCAGTTCGAGCATGCTGGCCTGGGTGCTGGAGCACGCCGGCATGGCGCCGGGCTTCCTGATCGGCGGCGTGCCGCAGAATTTCGGTATTTCCGCGCGTCTGGGCGATACGCCGTTCTTCGTGGTCGAGGCCGACGAGTACGACAGCGCCTTCTTCGACAAGCGCAGCAAGTTCGTCCACTACCGCCCGCGCACAGCGATCCTCAACAACCTGGAATTCGATCACGCGGACATATTCCCGGATCTTGCGGCCATCGAGCGGCAGTTCCACCATCTGGTGCGCATCATCCCCAGCGAGGGGCTGGTCATCCATCCGGCTAGCGAAAGCGCGCTGGCGCGGGTGATCGAGATGGGCTGCTGGACGCCGGTGCAGACCACCGGTGAAGGTGGTCAGTGGCAGGCACGTCTGCTCAGTGCGGATGGCTCGCGCTTCGAGGTGAGCTTCGACGGCAAGGTCGAAGGCACCGTGGAGTGGAACCTGACCGGCCAGCACAACGTCGCCAACGCCCTGGCCGTACTCGCCGCAGCGCGCCATGTCGGCGTGGTGCCGGCGCTGGGCATCGAGGCACTGGGCCAGTTCATCAACGCCAAGCGGCGTATGGAAAAGGTCGCCGAGGTGAACGGTGTGACCGTCTTCGATGACTTCGCCCACCACCCCACTGCCATAGCAACCACGCTCGATGGCCTGCGCAAGCGTGTCGGCGAAGATACCCAGGTGATCGCGGTGATCGAGCCGCGCTCCAATTCGATGAAACTCGGCGCCCATCGTGACGGCCTGGCCGAGTCCGCCGAACAGGCCGATGCGGTGTTCTGGTACGCGCCGCCGAATCTTGGCTGGGACCTGGCCGCCACCGTGGCGCAGGCGCGCAACCCGACGCGGGTGTGCGACTCGCTGGAGTCGATCATCGATGGTGTGAAGGCTCTGGCGCGCCCCGGTACCCAAGTGGTGGTCATGAGCAACGGTGGCTTCGGCGGTTTGCACGGCAAGCTGGCAGCAGCTCTGGAGGGATAAATGTCTGGCCCTGAGAGAATAACCCTGGCCATGACCGGCGCCTCGGGCGCGCAATACGGCCTGCGCCTGCTCGACTGCCTGGTGCAGGAAGAGCGCGAAGTGCACTTCCTGATCTCCAAGGCTGCGCAGTTGGTGATGGCCACCGAAACCGACGTGGCGCTACCGGCCAAACCGCAGTCCATGGCGCAGTTCCTGACCGAGTACACCGGTGCGGCGCCGGGGCAGATCCGCGTCTACGGCAAGGAAGACTGGATGGCCCCGGCCGCCTCCGGCTCCGGTGCGCCCACTGCCATGGTGGTAGTGCCGTGCAGCACCGGCACCTTGTCGGCCATCGCTGCCGGTGCCTGCAACAACCTGATCGAGCGCGCCGCCGACGTAGCCTTGAAGGAGCGCCGCCAGCTGATTCTGGTGCCGCGTGAGGCGCCGTATTCGAGCATCCATCTGGAGAACATGCTCAAGCTGTCGAATCTGGGCGTGACCATCCTGCCGGCCTCGCCGGGTTTTTATCACCAGCCGCAAACGCTGGATGATCTGGTGGACTTCGTCGTGGCGCGCATCCTCAATTGCCTGAATATCCCCCAGGACATGCTGCCGCGCTGGGGGGAGCATCATTTGGTATCAGATGACTAAGGAGAGTGCTGATGTCCATTGTGAGTCGCTGTGTGTTGGGAAGCGTCTTCACGTTGTCGTTGCTGCCGGTTGCAGAGGCGTCCATGCGCTGCGGTACCGCCCTGGTTTACGAGGGCGAGCGTAGCGTCGAGGTGCTGCGCAAATGCGGTGAACCCGATCAGCGTGAGGTGACACCACCCAGCAGTCCGCAGGGTGGCGGCGTGACAGTCGAGCAATGGGTGTATGGGCCTCGCAATGGCGTCTACCGCTACCTGCGTTTTCTCGATGGCAAGCTGGTGGAAATAAGGACCGAACGCGGATGAGACGGCCTGTAACGCTCACCCTGTTGCTGGCGCTGAATCTGAGCGGCTGTGCCACCGTACGCACGCTGGACGCGGCCAAGCCTGGTGCGCCGGTGGTCTATGCCGGCACGCGACTGGATTGGTATGCGATCAATGGCGGGTGCTGCCCGCTGGACCGTTTCGGCGCCGAAGCGCCAAGCTATCCCAGGCTGGATCTGCCGGCCAGTGCGCTGCTCGATACCTTGTTGCTGCCCCTGTCACTGGCCACTGCGCTGGGCGTAAGCCTGGGCATTAGTGGCGGGCTGTAACTCGGATGTAATGCGGAGAAGGCGCTGGCGCAGCCTACGGGGTTGGCGTTGCTGGCGTCGCTCAGCAGGTTTCCGTTTCTACTTCCTGGCACACGTCGATCCATTCGGCATCGACCAGTTCGGCCATGCGCTGCGGAGCGATGCGTACGGCGCTGTGGGTGGCGCCGGCCGCCGGTAGGACCTCATCGAAGGCCAGCAAAGAGCGGTCGCAGTAGACGCTGAGCGGTGTAGCCAGGCCGAATGGACAGACGCCGCCCACCGGATGGCTGGTCAGCTCTATCACCGTTTGCGCATCGAGCATGCGCGACTTGGCGCCGAAGCATTCCTTCATCTTGCGGTTGTCGATGCGGGCGTCGCCACGGGCGACGATCAGCACGTCGCGTTCGGCGATACGAAAGGCCAGGGTCTTGGCGATCTGTCCCGGCGATACGCCATGCGCCTCGGCAGCCAGCGCCACGGTGGCGGTGCTGGACTGCAGTTCGATGATCGCGATGTCGGGCGCCTTGGCGGCGAAGAAGGCGCGTACAGAGGCCAGGCTCATGAAGCGGTTCCCCAGGGCTGTCGAGGTGAGCACGACGCTGTGGCCAGTCTGTGCTGGTCAGGCACAGCCTCATCCTGGCGCTGGCGTGGTCGTGAGCACGGCGAAAAAACAAGCGGCCATGCTCGCGCCGCATAGCCAGCACGTCAAGGCCTGATGGCGTCAGTTTGCCAGCAGATGCGCTGCTTTTTCGGCTTCATCGAGCCCGAAGCGACCTTTTTCGTCGCGTGTTACCCGGCCCATGGCCACGTCCGGGTCGTGGGTGAATACCAGTCGGCCGCCCCGGGAAAACAGATCGCTGAGCAGCGCTTCCTTTTCCTCGATAAGGCCTTCGGGAAAGCGGTCATAGCCCATGGTGATCGGCAGGTGCACCCAGGGCGCACCGGGGATCAGGTCGCCGGGAAACACCACCGGCCCACCCGGCATGACCACCTCCGGCAGCAACTGGCCCGGTGTGTGGCCGTCGCTCCAGTGCAGGCGCCAGTCTGGACCTAGTAGCTCGCAACTGTCGGTTTCGTCGATCAGTTGCAGGCGGCCGCTGGCTTCCAGCAAAGCCAGCAGCTCCGGGATATAAGAGGCTTTATCGCGGGCGTGTGGATTGCAGGCGCGCTGCCATTGGCGCCGGCCGGTGACGAAGCGTGCGTTGGGAAACAGCAGACGTGCGGGTTGATCCGCCTGCCAGGCGGCGAGCAGGCCGCCGGCATGGTCGAAGTGCAGGTGGGTGAGCACGACGATATCGATATCGGCATCGCTCAGGCCGACGGCGGCCAGGCTGTCGAGCAGCACGTGACGCTCTTCCTGTACGCCGAAGCGCTGCTTGAGCTCCGGGCTGAAGAAGGCGCCGATGCCGGTCTCGACAAGGATGTTGCGCTCGTCCTCCTGTACCAGCAGGGCGCGGCAGCCGAGGTCGATGCGGTTCAATTCGTCGGCTGGCATCCAGCGTTGCCAGAGAGCCTTGGGCGCGTTGCCGAACATGGCGCCGCCATCGAGTTTCTGGCTGTTGCCGGTCAGGGTGGTCAGGGTTCGCATGGGTTATCTCTTATTCTTGTCCGTTCGCGGTGATTGTTTCAGCGTTCGATGGCCAGGGCCACACCCTGGCCGCCACCGATGCACAGGGTAGCCAGGGCACGACGGGCATCGCGGCGCTGCATCTCATGCACCAGGCTGACCAGGATGCGGCAGCCGGAGGCGCCGATGGGGTGGCCTAGGGCGATGGCGCCGCCGTTGACATTGACCTTGGCGCTGTCCCAATGCAGTTCGCGGCCGACGGCGATGGCCTGGGCGGCAAAGGCTTCGTTGGCCTCGATCAGGTCGAGCTGTTCCAGGCTCCAGCCGGCGCGTTCCAGCGCCTTACAGCTGGCGAATACCGGGCCGATGCCCATCACTGCCGGATCGACCCCGGCGCTGGCGTGGGCGGCGATACGGGCCAGCACCGGCAGTTGCAGTTCGTCGGCTTTCTCGGCGCTCATCAGCAGTACGGCAGCGGCGCCATCGTTGAGGGTCGAAGCGTTGCCTGCGGTCACCGTGCCGTCATTCTTGAAAGCCGGGCGCAGCTTGCCCAGGCTGTCCAGGCTGGTGCCTGCGCGCGGTTGTTCATCCTGGGCAAAGCGCAGTGGTTCGGCGCCGCGCTGGGGGATTTCCACCGGGACGATCTCGCCTGCAAAGCGCCCCGCGTCGATGGCGGCCTGGGCGCGCTGCTGCGAACGCAGGGCGAAGGCGTCCTGCTCGGCGCGGGTGACGCCGTACTGCTCGGCCAGATTCTCGGCGGTGATACCCATGTGGTAATTGTTGAACGCGTCCCATAGGCCGTCCTGAATCATCGTGTCGACCAATTGCGCATGGCCCATGCGCAGGCCGCTACGGGCGCCGGGCATGACGTAGGGAGCCAGGCTCATGTTCTCCTGGCCGCCGGCGATGATTATCTCGGCGTCGCCGCCACGAATGGCCTGGGCGCCGAGGATCACCGCCTTGAGGCCGGAGCCGCAGACCTTGTTCAGGGTCATGGCCGGCACCGTATGTGGCAGGCCGGCGAGCAGGACACTCTGGCGCGCCGGGTTCTGCCCGGAACCCGCGGTGAGCACCTGGCCGAGAATCACTTCGTCGATCTGCTCGCCCTCGATTCCCGTGCGGGCCAGGAGTTCACGGATCACCGCGGCGCCCAGTTGCGGCGCGGGTATGCGGCTCAACGCGCCCTGAAAGCTGCCGATGGCGGTACGGCAGGCGGCGACTATCACGACTTCACGCATAAGGACTCCTCGTCGGCTGGGCAGGGCCAGCCGAAGCTCGAATAAAAAAGCGCGGCGCCGAAGCGCCGCGCAACACGCTCAACCTTGCAGGGCCGCCGGCTCGGCGGTGGCGGATTGCACCTGCCCTATGTTTAGAACTGTTCGGCGGCCAGGCCATACAAGGACTGGCTACCACCACGAATACTCGCCTCCAGGCTCAGGGTGCGCGGCAGCAGGCGGGCGAAGAAGAACTCGGCGGTCGCGAGCTTGCTGCCGTAGAAGGCTTCGTCTTCACCCAGCTTGCTTTGCGCCACGGCAGCCATGCGTGCCCACATGTAGGCGTAGGCGACGTAGCCGAACAGGTGCAGGTACTCCACCGAGGCGGCACCGACTGCGTTGGGTTCGCTCTTGGCCTGCTCCAGCAGCCAGCCACTGACTGCTTCCAGTCGTTCCAGCGCTTCCACCAGGCGATCACCGAAGGGCGATTCATGGGCGTGGGCGAAGTCGCGCACTTCGCTGGCGAACAGGCGCAGTGCGGCGCCGCCGTTGGCCACCACCTTGCGCCCGAGCAGGTCGAGTGCCTGGATGCCGTTGGTGCCTTCGTAGATCTGCGCGATGCGCACGTCGCGCACCAGCTGCTCCTGGCCCCATTCGCGGATATAGCCATGGCCGCCGAATACCTGCTGGCCGTGTACGCAGCTTTCCAGCCCGGTGTCGGTGAAGAAGGCCTTGGCCACCGGGGTGAGCAGGGCCACCAGGGCTTCGGCATTCTGCCGCTCGCTGGCGTCCTCGGCGTACTTGGCCAGGTCGAGCTGCTGACCGACGTAGCAGGCAAAGGCCCGGCCGCCCTCGTTCAGCGCTTTCATGGTCAGCAGCATGCGACGCACGTCAGCGTGGACGATGATCGGGTCGGCGACCTTGTCGTGGTTGACCGGGCCAGTGGCGGCACGGCCCTGGATGCGTTCGCGGGCGTAGCTGACGGCCGACTGATAGGACGCCTCGGCGCAGCCGATGCCCTGGATGCCGATGGACAGACGCTCGTAGTTCATCATGGTGAACATCGCCGCCAGGCCCTTGTTGACCTCGCCGATCAGGTAACCGGTGGCGCCGTCGAAGTTCATCACGCAGGTGGCCGAGGCCTTGATGCCCATCTTATGCTCGATGGAGCCGCAGCTTACGGCGTTGCGCGCGCCGAGGCTGCCATCGGCGTTGACCATCACCTTGGGCACCAGAAACAGCGAGATGCCCTTGGGCCCGGCTGGTGCGTCCGGCAGCTTGGCCAGCACCAGGTGGATGATGTTCTCGGTCAGGTCCTGCTCGCCGCCGGTGATGAAAATCTTGCTGCCAGTAACCTTGTAGCTGCCATCGGCCTGTGGCTCTGCCTTGGTGCGGATGATGCCCAGGTCGGTGCCGGCATGGGCCTCGGTCAGGCACATGGAGCCGGCCCAGCGACCCTCGTACATCGGCGGCAGGTAGGTGGTTTTAAGGTCTTCGCTGGCGTGGGCGTCGATGGCCAGGCAGGCGCCGGAGCTCAGCGCCGAGTACAGCGCGAAGCTGGAGCCGGCGGCGTAGAGCATCTCCTCGAAGGCCACGGCGAGCATCTTGGGCATGCCCATGCCGCCGTAATTCGGGTTGCCGGACAGGCCCACCCAGCCGCCTTCGGTGTAGGTGGCATAGGCCTCGCGAAAACCGGTCGGGGTGCGCACGTCGCCATCGACCCACTGTGCGCCTTCTTCGTCGCCGCTGCGGTTGAGCGGGGCGATCAGGCCGCCGGTGACCTTGGCCGCTTCTTCGAGGATGGCGTCGGCGGTGTCGGCATCGACGGTTTCCGCCAGGGCCGGCAGACGTGCCCACAGGCTCGGCGCCTGGAAGACTTCATGGAGGACGAAGCGCATATCGCGCAGCGGGGCGTTGAACTCGGGCATTGTGCAACCTCGACAGCAGTGGCGCCGCGACGAGCGCGGCGCGTGTGGAACGAAATCCGTCAGTCGGCTTCCGCCGGACTTTGCGGCTTATCCTTGACGCTGGTGAATTTAAGCAGATGGGTGCGTTCGACCAGGATGTACAGCGCGGCGCCTGCAGCCAGGCCCCAGCCCGCGCCGTAGACAGCGAGCACCACACCCATAGTGCCGGCGATGCCGCGCTCGGTGTTGTTGTTCAGTTGCTCGAAGCCGACCATCAGGCAGATGTAGCCGGTGAGGATCAGCGTCAGCGACAGGGCGATCGGCAGTACCGGCTGGAAGAAACTGACCAGCGGCAGCATGAACAGCGCGGCGAAACCGGTGATCCAAAAGGTGCCTGCGCCGCTGTAGATCGAATCCATCGCCTTGCGGCCGTACTTGTAGCGTTCGGCCATGGTCGCCGCCACCGCCGTCCACAGCGGGCCGGCCAGGCCAGGGTAGGGCGCGAAGAAGGCATGCAGGGCGTTGCGGATGGCAGTTACCAGGTGGATGCGGTCGACGTTGTTTTCGATTACCTCGTCGGTGCGCAGTTCATCGGCGCGCTGCATCAGCGACTGGCCGACGATGATGTCGCCGAAGGCGATCACGTAGGCAATCACCGCGGTGGGTACGGCCAGCATGAACACGTCCAGGCCGGGGAAGCCGACGTTGAACGGCAGGTAGTTCCACATTTCGCCGAAGGCCGGCGCGGTGATGCCCCATTTCACGTCCGGCATCTTGTACTCGCCCACGCCGATGCCGATGAAGATGGCGATCAGCATGCCCGGCACCATGCCGTAGTTGACGATCTTGCGGGCGAAGGGCACGCGCTCGGTCAGGCCTTTGAACGACACCGAAAACATCAGGTACAGGCAGATCAGGCTGCCCAGCACCAGGGAAATCGGTGTGTTGGCCAGGCGGCCGCCAGCGCTGATCTCGCCCATCAGTGCGGCGATACCGGCGCCGATGATGATGCCGCCCTTCATCGAGTTGGGGATCAGTCGTACCAGTGCACTGCCCAGGCGGGTGACGCCGAGGAAGAGGAAGATCACGAACACCAGAAACTGCAAGGCGAACAGCGCCTGAATGGCCGCTGGGCCCGGCTCGTAGTTGCCGAGAAACAACAGCACCACGGGGATGCCGGGGGTGATCCAGCCCGGCACCAGCGGCACGCCGAGCAGCGCCGGCAGCACGAAGCCGATGCCGCATACCACCACGTAGGCCAGGGCCACGTCGTAGGGCAGGCCGAGGTATTTCTCCAGCAGCGGGATCATCGCCAGGCTGACCACGAACATGATCAGTGCCTGCAGCATCTCGGCGGTTTCCCAGCGGTAATGCACGAAGGGCAGGCGCAGCTTGAACGGGCCAAGGGGCCAGTGCGGTTGTTCGTCGCCGTCACGGCGCTTGAAAATTTGCATGAGAGTTCTCCGTCGGCCGCCTGGGCCGGTTCTTGTTGTTGTGGAAACGGTTAATTCACCCCTCTCCCACCTGGAGAGGGGCCGGGGGAGAGGGCGCTTCTACAGCGCCTTGGCCATATCGCGCAGGACGAACTTCTGGATCTTGCCGGTGCTGGTTTTCGGCAACTGGGTGAAGACCACGGTCTTGGGCACCTTGAAGCCGGCCAGGTGCTCACGGCAGAAGCTCATGATCTCGCTGTCGCTGGCCTGCTGGCCGGTCTTCAGGGTGATGAAGGCGCAGGGCGTCTCGCCCCATTTTTCGTCCGGTCGGGCTACCACGGCTGCTTCCAGCACCGCCGGGTGGCGATAGAGCACGCCCTCGACCTCGATGGTGGAGATGTTCTCGCCGCCGGAGATGATGATGTCTTTGAGGCGGTCGCGGATTTCCACGTAGCCGTCGGCGTGGCACACGCCCAGGTCACCGGTGTGGAACCAGCCACCCTCGAAGGCCTCGGCGGTGGCGCTGGGGTTCTTCAGGTAGCCCTTCATCACCGTATTGCCGCGCATGAAGATCTCGCCAATGGTCTGGCCGTCGCGCGGTACCGGCTCGAGGGTTTTCGGGTCGGCGACCATCACCCCTTCCAGGGTCGGGTAGCGCACACCCTGGCGCGCCTTGATGGTGGCGCGTTGTTCCAGCGGCAGCTCGTCCCATTCGGCGTGCCAGGCGCACAGGGTTACCGGGCCATAGACCTCGGTGAGGCCGTAGACGTGTGTCACGGCGATGCCCATTTCTTCCACCGCGCCGATGACCTTGGCGGGTGGCGCGGCGCCGGCGACCATGGCCTTGACCGGGTGATCGATGGCCGCCTTGGCCTCGGCCGGCATGTTCACCAGGGCGTTGAGTACGATAGGCGCGCCGCACAGATGGGTGACCTGTTCGTCGCGGATCAGGGTGAGGATCTTCGCCGGGTCGACGCGGCGCAGGAACACGTGCACGCCCGCCAGGGCGGTGATCGTCCAGGGGTAGCACCAGCCATTGCAGTGGAACATCGGCAACGTCCACAGGTAGACCGGGTGGTTGCCCATGGCCCAGGTCATCTGGTTGCCCATGGCATTGAGGAAGGCGCCACGGTGGTGATAGACCACGCCCTTGGGGTTGCCGGTGGTGCCGGAGGTGTAGTTGAGGCTGATGGCCTGCCACTCGTCAGTGGGCCACTGCCAGGCGAATTCGGGATCGCCTTCGGCGAGGAAGGCCTCGTAGTCCAGATCGCTGACCGCCTGGCCTTCGCCGTACTCGGGGTCGTCGACGTCGATCACCAGCGGCGGGTGGTCGAGCATGCCGATGGCCGCATGGATCACGTCATAGAACTCGCGGTCGGCGATCACCACCTTGGCTTCGCCATGCTGCAGCATGAAGGCGATGGCTTCGGCGTCCAGGCGCACGTTGAGGGTGTTGAGCACCGCGCCGATCATCGGCACGCCGAAATGCGCTTCGAGCATGGCCGGAATGTTCGGCAGCATCACCGCTACCGTGTCGCCCTTGCCGATACCGCGACCGGCCAGCGCCGAAGCCAGGCGCCGGCAACGCGCGTAGGTTTCGGCCCAGTTGCGGCGAATCGAGCCATGCACCACCGCCGGATATCGCGGGTAGACCGCCGCGGTGCGCTCGATGAAGCTAAGGGGGCTGAGGGCGACATGGTTGACGGCGGCGCGGCCGAGGCCCTGCTCGTAGATCGACATGGCGGATACACCTTTGGCTGATTGTTAGCTCTGGTTATTCCGGTAATGATGCAGGCATTACCGAAGCTTGCTGGCGGTAATTTATAGGTCATTTCTATTTTTTATGGAAGTTGTACCAAGGTTTTATAGAATAATTACTATATGAATCTTTCGAGTGATCAGGCGGCCGTGCCGCTGCAGGCCTGGCTGCGTATCCAGCGCGAAGCGCCATCCCTCAACGAGCGGGCGGCAGCTTTGCGTCGCGCCGTACTGGGCTGCCCACAGGTACGCCAGGCCTGGTACCTGACCTGGCAGCCGGCCAGCCGCACCTATGCCCAGGAAGATGGCGGGCCACGTTTGCCGCCGGGCCAGGGTGATCCGCTGGCCGCCAGCGATCAGGCCTTGTTCGAGGCGCTGACGACGCAGCCCTGCCTGAGCCTGGAAGCAGTGCGTCAGTTGCCCTGCTGGCTGGCGGGTCGACTGCGCCGCGCTGCTATTCATCACGGTCAGGCCCTGGCGCTGAGCCTGGAGGAGGGTGGTGCCGGTCTGTTGTTGCTGCAGGTGGACGAAGATGCCGGCCTGGAGTGGTTGCCCTGGCTGCGCGAGCTGCTGGCGCAACTGATCGCGCTGGCCGGTGGCATGGCGCGCAGCGCACCGCTGCTGTCGGCCGATCCGCAGCCGGCGCTGCTGCTCGATGAGCAGGCACGGGCGTTGGAATTCAATCAGGCCCTGCAGACCTTGCTCGGCGACCGTGCGTTGGTGCAGGTGGGCGCGCTGCTGCCGGTCAACCATGTGCCGTTGGTGCGTGCTTGCCTGGAGCAGGGGCGCGCGATCGAGGCAGTGGAGGCACAGGACGGCGAGCGCATCCTGATCTGGAGCTTTATCCCCGATGTTGCCGAGCGCCGTGTGCTGGCGCGCTGCCGCGAAGCGACCCAGGAGATTCGCGAGCAGCGCGAAGCGGCGCGCGCGCGACGGCTGTATCGGCTGATCACCGAGAACACCACCGATCTGATTTCCCGGCACACCCCGGACGGCGTGTTCCTCGACGCCACGCCTGCCAGTTGGACGTTGCTCGGCTACTGGCCGGAAGAGCTACGCGGCATGGCGGTCGACAGCCTGCTGCATCCGCAGGATCAGGCTCAGCAAGCCAAGCAGGCGCGCGAGGCACTGGAGCAGGATGGCTACCACACCATGAGCTATCGCATTCGCCACCGCGACGGTCACTACCTCTGGTTCGAGACCGCCAGCCGCGCCATCCGCGAGACTTACACCGGTGCGGTGGTGGAGGTGGTCAGCGTGTCGCGCGACATTACCGCGCGCATCCAGGCCGAGGAGAACAAGCGCCGCCTGGAGGACGAGCTGGCGCACACCACGCGGCTGATCACCCTGGGCGAGCTGGCCTCGGGCATCGCCCACGAGATCAACCAGCCGCTGGCGGCGGTGGTCAACTACGCCAGCGCCAGCCAGCGCTACCTGCAGGGCGTCGGCGGCGATCCTGCCGGTGTGGACAAGGTGGGCCAGGGCCTGGCACGCATCACCGAGCACGCCAATCATGCCTCGGCCGTGATCAAGCGCCTGCGTGCTTTCCTGCGCAAGGGCCAGCGGCGCATGCAGGCGCTGAACCTGGCCGAGGTGGCGCGCGAAGCGGTGCGTCTGTGCAACTGGGAGGCCGGTACGGCGCAGGTGGCGGTGAGCGACCTGTTGCCGGACAATCTGCCGCCGGTATTTGCCGACCGCGTGCTGCTCGAACAGGTACTGCTCAACCTGCTGCGCAATGCCATCGATGCCAACCGCGAACGTCACCCTGGTGCACCTTCGCAGGTGCGTCTGGAGGCAAGCGAAGCGGACGGCAACCTGGCGATCCGGGTGATCGATCAGGGGCCGGGTGTCAGTGACGAGCAGATGGGCAAGCTGTTCACCCCCTTTTACACCAGCAAGGCCGATGGACTGGGGCTAGGCCTGTCCATGAGCCGCAGCATCATCGAGGGCTTTGGTGGGGCGCTGGAGGCCTTCCCGGCTGAGGGCGGCGGGCTGTGTCTGGAGTGCCGCTTGCCGCTGGGTAGGGACGATGAGTCATTGTCGAACAGTCGCGGCTAAAGCCCCTCCCACAGGGCATGCAAACTGTGCGAGGGGGCGTTAGCCGCGATCGATGAAACGCATAACAACAAGAGGAGCAGCACAGGGATGCAACAACTGGTTTACGTGGTCGATGATGACCAGGGCATGCTCGACTCGACGCTCTGGCTGCTGGAGTCGGTAGGCCTCAAGGGCGTGCCGTTCACCAGCGGTCGCGCTTTTCTCGAGGCCTGCGATGCGGCGGCCAACGCCTGTGTGCTGCTCGACGTGCGCATGCCGGGTATGGGTGGGCTCAATGTGCAGGAGGAAATGCGCGCACGGGGTATCGACCTGCCGATAATTTTCGTCAGCGGTCATGCCGACGTGCCTATCGTCGTGCGTGCGTTCAAGGCCGGCGCCGTGGATTTCATCGAGAAGCCCTACAACGAGCAGTTGCTGCTCGACAGTGTTCAGCAGGCGCTAGAGCGTCGTTTGCCTGCGGTGCGCCAGGATCCGCGTCTGGCAGCGGTACAGGCACGGCTCGATCAACTCACCCCGCGTGAGCGTGACGTGCTGTTGCCATTGGTGCGCGGCTACACCAACCGTGAAGTCGCCGAGCAGCTGGATATCAGCGTGAAAACCGTCGACCTCTATCGCTCACGGGTGATGAAACGCATGCAGGCCGAGACGCTGGCCGAGCTGGTGGGTATGGCTATCGCCGCCGGTCTGGTAGACAGCCTGGCGTTGCGTGAGCCGGTGCGCGTCTGAGCCTTTACGCTGAGCCCTGCTGCAGGTCGAGGGTGGCTCGACCGTAGACGCCGATCTGTTCGGCCGGCTGCGGGACGCCATACAGGTAGCCCTGGAAGTGGCGACAGCCCAGGCTTAGCAAGGCATCGCGCTGTGCCTGGCTCTCTACGCCTTCGGCGATGACGCGCAACTCCAGCGCCTGCCCCAGAGCGAGAATGGTCCGCACGATGGCGGTATCGCTGGCATTGTCGAGCAGGTCGCGAACGAAGCTGCGGTCGATCTTCAACTGGTCGAGTGGCAGGCGTTTCAGGTAGCTGAGCGATGAGTAGCCGGTGCCGAAGTCGTCCAGCGAGAAGCGCACGCCGTAGGCTCTGAGCTGGCCCATTTTGTTGATTAGCGCTTCGATGTCCTGCACCAGCTGGCTCTCGGTCAGCTCCAGTTCCAGCCTGTGCGGGTTGGCTCCGGTCTTCTGTAGCGCGCTGAGCACGTCGGTGACGAAGTCCGGATGATGGAATTGGCGGGCGCTGACGTTGATCGCCACGGTCAGCTCGGCGCGCTGCGGGTCATTGGCCCACGAGGCGAGTTGCTGGCAGGCGGTTTGCAGGATCCAGCGGCCCATGGGCAGGATCAGCCCGGTGCTTTCTGCCAGCGGGATGAACTCACCAGGCGGTACCAGACCGCGCTGTGGGTGTTGCCAGCGCACCAGTGCCTCGGCGCCGAGCAGCTCACCCCGTTCATCCACCTGCGGCTGGTAGTGCAGCAGCAACTGAGCCTCGCTCAGAGCGCGGCGCAGCTCGTGCTCCAGGGTGGCGCGGGCGGCCAGTGCCTGCTGCATGCGCGGGTCGAAGAAGCACAGGGTATTGCGCCCGGCGGCCTTGGCTTCATACATCGCTAGGTCGGCGTGCTTGAGCAGCTCCTCGGGCTTGTCATGGGGTTGCGAGAACAAGGCGACACCGATGCTGGCGCTGCCGCTGTGGTTATAGCCGGGCAGCTCGAACGGGGTGGCCAGAGCGCGCAGCAGTTTTTCTGCGACATGCTCGATAGTGGCGATGGCAGCCTGAGGCTCGGGCTCGAGGTTCTCCAGGATCAATACGAATTCGTCGCCGCCGAGGCGCGACAGGCTGTCTTCGAGGCGCACCTGATTGAGCAGGCGCTCGCTGACCTGTTGCAGCAGCAGATCGCCCATGTCGTGGCCGAGGGTGTCATTGAGCTGCTTGAAATTGTCCAGATCGATGAACAGCAGCGCGCCCTCACGTCGACTGCGTGCGCTGCGGGCCAGGGCAAACTGCAGGTGTTCGAGCAGCAGGCGGCGATTGGGTAGGCCGGTGAGCGCGTCGTAATAGGCGAGTTGATGGATCTGTTCGAGGTTCTTCTTGTGCTCGGTGATGTCGGTGGAAATGCCGCACAGGGCGTAGATGCTGCCATCGGCTGCACGCAGCGGCAGCTTCACCGAAAAGTAGGTGCGCTCGTTACGGCCGTAGCGATCACGGTTGGTTTCCTCGCTCTCGATGCGCTCGCCAGCCAGTACGCGTCGGTCGTTGATGCCCAGTGCTTGCGCCGTGTCACTGTCGAAGAAGTCGACATCGCTATGGCCGATAACCTGTTCGGCGCTGCGGCCGAACAGCTCGCAGACCTTGCGATTGACGTACTGATAACGCAGTTGCGGGTCCTTGATGTAGATATGCGCCTCGACGCTGTCGAGGATGGTATTGAGGCGCGCTTCGCTGGTCTTGAGATGTCGGGTCTTGTCCGCGACCTGGCGGCGCAACAGCAGGCTGCCGCCGATGGCCAACGTCAGCAGCGCGGCGAGCAACGCCAGGCCCCACCAGAACAGGACGGGCACGCTGCGCTGCTGAGGCGCGCCACTCCAGCGCTGCAGCACCTGAAAGTAGATAGAGCCAGGCGCTGATTGCCAATTCTGCAGGTGCTGGTCGATGGCACTGAGCAGCTCGGCGTTGGCGCCCTTGCGCGTGGCGTAGAACAGCTGTGCAGGCTGGAACATGATCGGTGTCGCGCTCAGGCGGTAGTTGGCGGCGTGATAGTCACCGAACAGCTGATTGGCCACCACTGCATCGGCCTGCTCGGCAAGCACCATGGCAAAGCCCTGGCTCAGGTCGCTGAGCGGAATCATCTGCGCCTGCAGACCGAAGCTGCTGAGCAGGCTCTGCAGATACTGGAACTGAATCGAACCCTCCAACGCGGCGATACGCAGGCCGCGCAGGTCGAGCACGCTCTGCAGGCGCAGTTCTTCATGGCTGTACAGCTGTGACCAGCTGAACAGCGAAGGCACCTGATGGAAGTCCATCAGTTGTGCCCGCTCCTCGCTGAAGGCGACGTCCGGCAGCAGATCGATCTCGCCGTCCTGCAGCAGTTGCAGGCATTGCTGCCAGGCGCAGGGCAATGTCTGCAGCTGCCAGCGTTCCTCGTTGGCAATGGCCTGCAGCAGTTCACCGAGAATGCCCGAGGGCTGTGCGTTGGCATCGGCAAATATCTTTGGTTCGTTGGCGTACACGCCGACCCTGACCGTGCGTGCCTCTGCGGCGGTGCTCCAGGCGCAGCCCAGCAGGCACAGACACAGCAGCAGGTTAACGAGGTGGTGTAACGAGAGGGGCTTCATGCGCGGGGCGGCTTCCATGGGCAGAGTTCCAGCAACCTGTTCTGCAGTATGGCCGCCTATGTCGACTATGCGAGCTCAGGGCGGTGCTCAGTCGGCCCAGCCACGATAGACGTGGGTCATGGGCCTGGGCCCTTTCAGGTAGCCGGTTTCCAACTGGCGGATATGAAAGCCGCCGGCTCCAATCAGTGCGGGGATGTCTCGATCCAGATGGCAACCGCCGGCCAGCGGTTTCCACAGTGGCGTCAGGCGCTTCTGCCAGCGCACCACCGGGAGGTCCGGTGCCAGGCCGTGTTCGCAGAACAGCAGGCGCCCGCCAGGCTTGAGCACGCGGCGCATTTCACGCAGAGCAGAGACCGCATCGGGGATGGTGCACAGGGTGAAGGTGCAGACGATGTCATCGAAGCTGGCATCCGCCGCCTGAATCTGCCCCAGCTCCAGGGCGATCATCTCCACCGGTACCTGGCAACGTTCGGCGCGCTCACGGGCCAGGCGCTGCATGGCGGCGGACGGGTCGACGCCAACCACCACCTCGACCCGCTGCGGATCGCAGAAGCTCAGGTTGAGGCCGCTGCCGATGCCGATCTCCAGTACTCGGCCCTTGGCCAGTGGCACGATCTGCGAGCGCGCCTTCATCACCGCGCCCATGCCGCAGGCGAAATCGATCAGATGCGGCAGGATATGGCGGTCATAGAGGCCCATGGTTCAGGCTTCGTCCTGCCCTTCATCGTCCTCATCGTTGTCGCCGCGGTAGGCGGCGAAGCATTTGAGCGTGTGGCTGACATCGTTGCCTTCGATCAGCCAGCTGTCGTCCGCTTCGCTGTAGCGCGCGGCCTGTACCGAAGCCAGGGAGAACTTCCACAAGCGGCGCTCGCGACCATCGATGCAGTGCACCTGTAGCAGCGGTTTGGCGGCGCTGTCGCTGCCCGCCGTGCCAGCGCTGATTTGCGCCAGCAGTTCGGTGTCGAGGTCGAACTGCCAGGCATACAGACCGTCGATCTCGAGCATGTCGGCGTCTTGCAGCGCCTCGATCAGGCTTGTCGGTTTCATCGCTTTATCCACCACGTCAGCGCCCCAGGCGGCGCAGGTCGGAGGACTCTATCACGCGCACGCCGTCTTCCTCTTCCAGAGCCAGGCGCCAGAGGGCGCGGGCCAGGGCACAGGCGTCGATGCCGCGGTACTTGCCCGGCAGCCAGCGCAGCAGCGGCGCCGCCAGGCGCTCGCCGAGACGGAATTCATGACGCGCGCCGAGCAGTAGCGATGGGCGGGCGATGGTCAGTTGCGGCCAGTCCATGGCTTTCAACGCTTCCTCGGTTTCGCCCTTGATGCGGTTGTAGAACACCTTTGATCCGGCGTTGGCGCCCAGGGCGCTGATCACCACCAAGTGCCGTGCGCCGAGCTCGCGAGCGCGACGGGCGAATGCCAGCACCAGGTCATGGTCGACGGCGCGGAAGGCTTCCTGTGAGCCGGCCTGCTTGATAGTGCTGCCCAGACAACAGAAGGCGGTATCGACCTGCCCGGATAGCTGCGGCAGCAGGGCCTGCAGGTCACCTACCGGGTTTTCCAGGTGCGGGTGTGCGGCCAGGGGGCGGCGTGTCGGTGCCAGCACGCGGGCGACCGTTGGCTCGCTGAGCAGGCGGTCGAGCAGGTGTTCACCGGTGAGTCCGGTGGCGCCGGCGATAAGGATGTGCTGCGGGGTCAGGTACATGCAGTTGTCTCTTGTCCATTACAGTTCAGCTTAACAGGCTGTTGAAAAACTACCTGCGTTGGCAATGCTTCGTTTAAAACAGCCTCAAAATGCTCATTTACAACTCGTAAACTGCGCTTTTTCGGCTGTTTTTGCCTCGTCTTGCCTGCCTCGCCTACGTTTTTCAACGGCCTGTTAGTCCTTTGCCGGACCGCTGGCCACGGCACCGAGCGCACGCTCGGCCTGGCTTTGGCGCAGTTCGCGCCAGTGCTGGAGTACGCCGCGTGGCGCCCAGATCTGCGGTTCGGAAGGTTCGAAGCCGTCGCTCTGCTCACGCTCGGCGACACGTTCCTTGGCCAGTTCGAAGGCCCGTTCAAGGTTGTCGGTCTCGCCCAGCGCTTCGGCGAACAGGGCGCGACCGAAATAGGTGAAGTCGTTTTCCTCGCTGCAGCCGAAGGACACCCGGTCGGCGCGCGCGGCGGTCATCACCAGGGTCTTTTCGTCTTTCAGCGGCGGGATGAAACCGCCGGAGTAGCAGGCGGAAATCACCACCACCTTGTTGCGCTGCTTGAGCGGAGCGAGCAGGGCAGCCAGCTCGCTGGCAGGCAGGTCGGCCAGTTGCAGGCGCGGCTGGTCGAGATTGAGTTCATGACGACGCGAGCCGTGACTGGTCAGGTAAATGAAGATCAGGTCTTCCTCGCCGCTGCGTTCGGCCAGCGCTTGCAGCGCGCGGGTGAGATTCTCGCGAGTGGCCAGCGGGCGGTCGGCAAGATGGTCGCGATGGTTGACCAGGGTGATGCTGCCATAGGCACCGAAGCGCTCGCGCATCAGTCGGCTGACGTAATCGGCTTCGCGCATGAATACGCTTTGCTTGCCGTCACCGGCCATTGTCAGCGCATACAGTTCGCGTGCTGGTGTCGATGTCGGGATGGCGGCGATGGCCTGGTCGAGCAGTTGCCCCTGTTGCAGCAGGCCCAGCTCGAGGCTGTCAGGCAGGACCTGACCCTGCTCGTCGCGTACCAGGCGGCCGCTTTGCCAGGTGCCTGACTGGCGCTTGCCATCGGCCAGGGTCAGAGTGCCTTCGCCGCTGTAATCACCACCTGAAAAGTGGCCGCGGTAGGCGCTGCCGTCGGGCAGGGTGAGCAGGCCTTCGCCTTCGTACTGCCAGTCGGCGAACTCGCCAAGGTAGCGGGTGCCTTCGCCGTCGGTGTATTCGCCGGGGCCCTGCATCACGCCTTCTACGAATTCGCCGGCCCAGGTTTCGCCGCTGGCGCTTTGGTAGCGGCCCTTGCCGTGGAATTCGTCATTCTGGAAGCCGCCGCTGTAGTTGTCGCCATCGGCATTGCGGTAACTGCCCTGGCCACTGAGCAGCCCTTGCACGAACACGCCGCTGTACTGGTTGCCGTAGGCGTCGCTGCGCACGCCCTGGCCCTCTGCCTGGCCGTTGACGAACTGGCCCTGGAAGCTGCTACCGTCGGCCATCTCCAGTTTGCCCAGGCCATGGAAACGGTCGTTGAGAAATTCCCCCTGGTAGCGCTGGCCACCCTGCTCGAGCAGGCCGACGCCGCTGAAACGGTTGCGTTCGAAACCGCCTTCGTAGCGGCTACCGTCGCTGTAGGTCAGGGTGCCCTGGCCATGGAACATGCCTTCGTGAAATTCGCCCAGGTAGTGCTCGCCGCCGGGGCCCTGCCATTCGCCACTGCCTTCGAGCATGCCGTCCTTGAATTGGCCGACGAACCAGCTGCCATTGCGGTAGTCCAGCCGTCCGGGGCCCTGCAATAAGCCGTCGACTATCTCGCCGCGATACTGGCCGCCATCGGGCAGGGTGGCATTGGCCGGCAACAGCGGGCGCGCCTCATCGCAACCGGCGATCAGCAAGGACAGGCACAGCGGCAGCAAACGCAGGGCAAGGGGATTCATGACGGACGTCCAGGTCGGTGCTTTGCACGCAGTATGCCGCAAGCCTGGATGCTTGCGCTGCATAGCCGCACTCGTTACGGATGCAGGATCGCTCCTGTTCCGGCGCAGGGCGCGGGAAACAGGAGCGACTGGAGATGCCCGGGAGGGATCAGACGAAGCAGAGGGTCAGCGGCTCGGCGATGTAGGCAGGTTTCTCCTGGCCTTCGATCTCCAGTACGGCACGTGCCTTGAGCAGCCACTGGCCGGGGTTCTTCTCGTTGGCGTCGACCAGCGTCACCACCAGGCGCACCTTGGAGTTGACCTTGACCGGCTGGATGAAGCGAACGCTGTCGAGGCCGTAGTTCACTGCCATCTTCAGGCCCTGCGGCATGATCATGATCTTTTCCATCAGCATCGGCACCAGCGACAGCGACAGGAAGCCGTGGGCGATGGTGGTGCCGAAGGGGGTCAGCTTGGCCTTTTCCGGGTCGACGTGGATGAACTGGTGGTCGCCGGTGCACTCGGCGAACTGGTTGATACGCTGCTGGTCGATGGTCAGCCACTCGGACTTGCCGAGTTCCTTGCCAACATAGTCCTTGAGCTCTGCTACGGGTACTAACGGCATAGTTCCTCCTTGAGGACGCGGGTGTTTTTCTTGTGTGCGTGAAACCGTTGCGGCCTAGATCATCATGGGGGCGGCATCGGGTCAAGCCTGCCTTGGCGTGATGAATGACGCGGCATAGGCCCGCTCGACGAAGCAATACAGAGGCCAGCGGAGTGGCATCACGCCTATAATGGCCGACATGCCTTAATAGATGCCCGGAATCCCCTCCAGTAGGTCGCTGAAAAACTACCTACGTTGCCATTGCTGCGTTAAAAACAGGCTCGGAATGCTCATTTACAACTCGTAAACTGCGCTTCCTCGCCTGTTTTTGTCTTGCACTGGCCGCCTCGCCTACGTTTTTCAGCGGCCTACTCGTAAGCGGCGCTCACGGCCATCGCTCGTTTTCCGGAGACTTCAAACATGCTGCTTCGCGGCCTTTCCTGGCTGGTGCTGTGCCAGTTACTGGGTACCGTTCTCAACGTTCTGCTGCTGCCGATGTTGCCTGGCCCGATCATCGGCATGCTTTTGTTGTTCGTCTTTCTCATGCTGCGTGGCGAGGTGGGGGAACCGCTCAGCGTCGCGTCCAGCAGCCTGCTCAAATACCTACCACTGATCCTGGTGCCGCCGGCAGTGGGCGTGATGGCTTATGCCAGCGATATCGCCGCCGATTTCTGGGCTGTGGTCGGCGCGCTGGTACTGTCGTTGCTGGTGTCGCTGGCGTTCGCTGGCTGGCTGATGCAGAAATTGATCGAGCGTCAGCAGCGCCAGGAGGACGTATGAGTCCGGATTGGCAGGGCGCCTGGCAGGCATTGACCCATCACCCGCTGTTCGGCATCGGCATCACCCTGGGCGCCTACCAACTGGCCATGGCCGCCTACGAGCGAACCCGCTGGGTATTCCTGCAACCGGTACTGGTATCGATGCTCACGGTGATCGGCATCCTGCTGCTGTGCGGCCTGAGTTTCGCCGAATACCGCAACAGCGTCGCGGCGCTGACGCTGCTGCTCGGCCCGGCCACGGTGGCCCTGGCCGTGCCGCTGTACCTCAACCTGCGGCGGATTCGCCAGCTGTTCTGGCCGATCATCCTGACGTTGCTGATTGCCGGCACCTTCGCCACCGTACTCGGTGCGGGCCTGGCCTGGCTGTTCGGCGCCGAGCACATCATGCTGATGAGCATGGCGCCGAAATCGGTAACTTCGCCAATAGCCATGCTGGTGGCCGATCAGATCGGCGGCATCGCGGCCCTGGCGGCGGTGTTCGTGATGATCACCGGGGTCATAGGCGCCATCGTCGGACCGTCCATTCTGCGACTGTGCCGGGTTCATCATCCGGCGGCGCAGGGTATGGCGCTGGGCATCACCGCGCATGCCGTGGGTACGGCGCGTGCCCTGCAGGAGAGCGACGAGTGCGGCGCCTTTGCCGCGCTGGCGATGAGCCTGATGGGTGTGATCACCGCCGTGCTGTTGCCGCTGGCGATTGTCATGCTCCTGTGAGAGCCTGCCTGACCATCCCTGATGCTCCGGCAGCCTTGCGTTGATAACAGGCCGTAAACCATGAAGCTCCCGCTGTTCCCGCTCAACACCGTTCTGTTTCCCGGCTGCGTGCTCGACCTGCAGATATTCGAGGTACGCTACCTGGACATGATCAGCCGCTGCATGAAACAGGGTACGGGGTTCGGCGTGGTGTGCATCGTCGAGGGCGAAGAAGTGGGAGAAGCCGCCAGCCGTTTCGCGGCCATTGGCTGCGAGGCGTTAGTGCGCGACTTTCAGCAGCGTACCAATGGTCTGCTGGGTATTCGCGTCGAGGGCGGTCGGCGTTTTCATGTCGAGCGCGCCCAGGTTCTGCCGGATCAACTGACCGTCGCCGACGTGCAGTGGTTGGAGGAGCAACCCAACAGTCCGCTGCAGGCCGAGCACGCTGACCTGGCCGCCTTGCACGCGGCCCTGGCCGAGCATCCGCTGGTGGCGGGCCTGGATATGACGGGCGTGGTCGCCGGTCAGCAGCAACTGGCCAATCAGCTGGCCTATCTATTGCCGCTGGAGCCGGCGCAGAAACTGCAGCTACTTCAGCTCGATGATCCTGCCCTGCGCCTGGAGCAACTGCACGTCATGCTGGAAGTGCTCCAGGGCGATGTCTGAGGCGACGCCTTAATAGGAATAGCGCAGCAGTGCGGTGGACAACTGCCAGGTCGCCATGGCGCCCAGCACCGATAGGCAGGCGGGCAGGATGATCCACCACAGGCGCGCCGGTAGCGGCGGGAGCGCTTCCTGGCGCTGACACAGGGCCAGGCTCAGGCCGCATACCGCCGAGGCCAACAGAGCGCCGGCGATAATGTCGCTGGGCCAGTGCACCCCCAGGTAGACCCGCGACAAAGCGATCGCCAAGGCTGGCAGGCACGCCACTACCAGCCAGGCCAGGCGCAGGCGTGCCGATTGACCACGGCCGGCCAGCACCCCCAGCACCAGGAAAAAGGCAAAGGCTGCCGAACTGTGGCCGCTGGGAAAACTGAAGGTGGTCAGTGGCTCGCTCAGCACGTCAGGGCGCGCCCGGGCAAACCCATGCTTGAGCGTGGTATTGCCCAGCGCCGTGACCAGCAGGGTCGAGCCGGCGAAGAGCAGGTGACGCCATTGCCGTGTCAGGAACAGCAAGGTGCACAGCACTGCAGCCGCCGCAAACTGGATATGGAAGTCGCCCAGCCGGGTCAGGGTGCCGATCCATTGGTCCAGGTGCGGTTGGCGCTGTTCCTGGACCAAAGACATCAGGCCCTGATCCAGCGCATCGAGGTGCGGCCAGCCGATGATGATGGCCAACAGCAGTAACAGGCTGAGGCCACCACCGAGCAGGCTGGCCCGCGGCTTTTCCGCCAGGCTGGCTTGAATGGTCAGCAGCAGGATCACGCCGATACCGGCCAACAGTACCGCTGCTTCCGTCCAGAAACCTTCTGCCATCGGCAGGCGCAGGGCCGCGCCGGTCGCCCAGCCCGGCAACAGGTAAGCCACCGCCCAGCCGGCTGCGGCCACCAGGCTGACCAGTATGAAACGCAGCAGTGGCATGTTCAGCATGCCGGCTACCAGCGGCAGCATTGGGCGCAGCGGGCCGATGAAACGACCGACCAACAGGCTGGCCACGCCGTAATGACGGAAATAGAGTTCGGCACGCAGAATCCACTGCGGATGGTGACGCAACACCGGCAGGCGGCCGATGTTGTGCTTGAAGCGTCTGCCCAGCGCGTAGGAAATCATGTCGCCACACAGCGCTCCGGCGTAGGCCAGCAGTAGCGTCTGCCACAGCGTCAGTATCCCGCTGCCGGCGAGCAGCGCGACGCTGAACAGCAGCACCACGCCAGGCAGCACGATGCCTACCAGGGCCAGGCATTCGAGCAGGGCGATGGTAAAGATCGCCACCCCCAGCCATTGCGGGTTGCCACTCAGCCAGGTGGTCAGGTTATCCAGCCAGACGCTCATCGTTCTGCTCCTGAAACGCTCAACAATCGATAATCACGCCCTTCGACCTGTCCACGACGCAAAGGGTTGCGTGTGCAGTGACGTGCGTAGGCGGCATCAACGAAACGGTAGGGCAGGTCTTCGTCGCGGCCCTTGGGAATGCCCAGGCGCGCGCACTGGATGATCACATGGGGTCGTTCGCCGACATCTTCGACGAACAGTCGCTGCGGATCGAAACGGCGCGCATCCCAGTCCGGCACTTTCAGACCCAGCGCCTTGCAGAGCAGCGTCTGCCCGGCGCACAAACGCTCGATGGCGCGGGGTTGGTCGAGGCTGCCCGGGTTGTTGCGTTGCATCGCCGCCAGGGCATCGGGGCCGCTGATGGCATCGACCCAGGGATGTGCGGATTTGATCAGCACCGCATTACCAGGCCCGTGAGCGCTGAAGTTCAGCGAATCGCCGCCGCGCGCGTAGTACATGTAGATATGCCCGCCATCGGCGAACAGCGCCTTGCGCTTCTCTGTGTAGCCGAGCGATGCGTGGCTGCCCTTGTCGACCAGGTAGTAGGCCTCGGTCTCGATGATCCGCGCACTCAGCCACAGCGCACCGACGCGATGGCGAATGACCTTGCCGAGCAACTCGCGGGCGAGCAGCTGTGCATCGCGGTCGAAGAAGGTGTCGGGCAATGGATTGGCATCAGGCCAGGGCAAGCTGAGGGTGGGGTCGGCAGGCTTCATCTGTCGCACGGGGGCTAAGTCTCGGGCGGCGAGCATAGCAACAAGAAGCTTAAAAATGCCTGAACGTTCCAGCGCTCATGATGGCCGTGTTTGCCCCACGGCGCGTTACATCGACTACGTCTAGCATTCATCACCCGGCGGATGGGTTGCCTACCGCTTGCCAGACGCCGCTGGGCGCGGCCTTGCGAGCCCGCTATAATCAGCCCCTTTTTCCAACTGCCAGACCTCCGCCGCCATGACCGAGTCCGTGCACGACTATATGACCCGCCTGGGCCAAGCCGCCCGCCAGGCATCAAAGGTGCTCGCCCGCGCCAGTACCGCGCAGAAAAATCGCGCGCTGCACGCCGCTGCCAATGCCCTCGACGCCGCTCGCGCCGAGCTGACTGCCGCCAATGAGCTGGACCTGGCAGCCGCCCGCGCCAGCGGTCTGGAGCCGGCCATGGTCGACCGCCTGGCGCTGACGCCGGCGGTGATCGACAGCATGATCGAAGGCCTGCGCCAGGTGGCGACCCTGCCTGACCCGATTGGCGAGATTCAGGGCATGCGCTACCTGCCGTCCGGCATTCAGGTCGGCAAGATGCGCGTGCCACTGGGCGTGATCGGCATCATCTACGAGTCGCGTCCGAACGTGACCATCGATGCCGCCAGCCTGTGCCTGAAGTCCGGCAATGCCACCATCCTGCGCGGCGGCTCCGAGGCCATTCATTCCAACCAGGCAATTGCCCGCTGCATCCAGCAGGGCCTGGCCGAGGCTGACCTGCCGGCCGCTGCCGTGCAGGTGGTGGAAACCACTGATCGTGCTGCCGTCGGTGAGCTGATCACCATGCCGAAGTTCGTCGACGTGATCGTGCCGCGCGGTGGCAAGGGCCTGATCGAGCGCATCAGCCGCGATGCCAAGGTGCCGGTGATCAAGCATCTGGATGGCGTTTGCCACGTCTATATCGACGTCGCCGCTGATCTGGACAAGGCGATTCGCGTTGCCGACAACGCCAAGACCCAGCGTTATTCGCCGTGCAACGCCATGGAAACCCTGCTGGTGCACGCTGCCGTGGCGGGCAAGGTGCTGCCGCCGCTGGCCGCCATCTACCGCGACAAAGGTGTTGAGCTGCGTGGCGATGCCGCCACCCGCGAGCTGCTGGGCGGCGATGTGCTGGAAGCGAGCGAAGACGACTGGTTCGCCGAGTACAACGCGCCGATCCTGGCGATTCGCATCGTCGACTCGCTGGATGCGGCCATCGAGCACATCAACCACTACGGCTCGCAGCACACCGATTCGATCATCACCGAGAATTTCAGCGATGCGCGGCGCTTCCTCACCGAAGTGGATTCCGCTTCGGTGATGGTCAATGCCTCGACTCGCTTCGCCGATGGCTTCGAGTACGGCCTGGGTGCGGAGATCGGCATCTCCACCGACAAGCTGCACGCACGCGGCCCGGTCGGCCTGGACGGCCTGACCAGCGAGAAGTACGTGGTCTTTGGCGATGGACACATTCGCACATAAATGAACGGACTCGGCGCCCGACGCATCGGCCTGCTCGGCGGTACCTTCAACCCGGTGCATATCGGGCATCTGCGTGCCGCGCTGGAAGTGGCGGAATTCATGGCGCTGGACGAGCTGCGGTTGATCCCCAGCGCCAGGCCGCCGCACCGTGATACGCCGCAGGCGACGGCCGAGCAGCGCCTGGCCATGGTCGAACTGGCGGTCTCTGGCGAGACGCGGTTGACGGTCGATGACCGCGAGCTTCTTCGCGACAAGCCGTCGTACACGGTGGACACGCTGGAGTCGGTGCGCGCCGAGTTGGCGGTGGACGATCAGTTGTTTCTGCTGCTCGGCTGGGACGCTTTTTGCGGCCTGCCGAGTTGGCATCGTTGGCAGGAGTTGCTGCAACACTGCCATCTGCTGGTACTGCAGCGGCCGGATGCCGACAGCGAGGCGCCGGAGGCTCTGCGCGATCTGCTGGCTGCACGCAGTGTCAGCGACCCGTTGAGCCTGCAGGGTTCAGGCGGGCAAATCAGTTTCATCTGGCAGACTCCGCTGGCGATTTCCGCCACGCAGATTCGCCATTTACTGGCAACCGGCCGCTCGGCGCGATATCTGCTGCCCGATGCGGTGCTGGCCTATATCCAGGCGCACGATCTGTACCGTGCGCCCAATGCTTGAAACGCTGCGCATGTGCGCTGGCGTCCATTACACGAGGCAAATGAGTCATTTATGAGCAAGCAGAACATGCCCAGCGAAGAGCTGGTCAAGATCGCCGTGGCGGCGCTGGAAGAGATCAAGGCGACCGACATCACCGTGATCGACGTCAAGGACAAGACCAGCATCACCGACTTCATGGTGATCGCCAGCGGTAGCTCCAGCCGTCAGGTCAAATCGCTGGTGGAAAACGTGCTGGAAAAGGTCAAGGAGCAGGGCGTGCGCCCGATCGGTAGCGAAGGTCTGGACAGCGGCGAATGGGCCCTGCTCGACCTCGGCGACATCGTCGTGCACGTGATGCTGCCGACCGCGCGTCAGTTCTACGACCTCGAGCGCCTGTGGCAGGGCGCCGAGCAGAGCCGCGCGCAACATTCGGCCGAGTAAGCGTAAACCGTGCGGATCAAACTGATCGCCGTCGGTTCGCGCATGCCGCGCTGGGTCGAAGAGGGCTGGCAGGAATACGTCAAGCGTCTGCCTGCCGAATTGCCGCTGGAGCTGGTGGAGATTCCCCTCAACACCCGCGGCAAGAATGCCGACGTCGCCCGCCTGATCCGTCAGGAGGGTGAGGCCATGCTGAGCAAGGTGCAGCCCGGCGAACGTATCGTCACGCTGGAGGTCCATGGCAAGCCATGGAGCACCGAGCAACTGGCAGCGGAGCTCGATCGCTGGCGCCTCGATGCACGCAACGTCAACCTCATGGTCGGTGGCCCGGAAGGGCTGGCACCGGAGGTCTGCGCGCGTAGCGAGCAGCGCTGGTCGCTGTCGCCTCTGACGTTGCCGCATCCGCTGGTGCGTATCCTGCTCGGCGAGCAGATCTACCGAGCCTGGACCGTATTGTCCGGCCACCCGTACCACAAGTGATCAAGTAGTCATGCCGCAGCCGATTCGCCTCAAGGATCACGAAAAGGACGCTCGCCTGGTCAAGCGCCGGGTGCTCGTCGGCGGCGTGGTGATCATCCTGCTGACCTGCGTGCTGGTCATGCGCATGTACTACCTGCAGGTGATTCAGTACGAGCATCACAGCACTCTGGCAGAGAACAACCGCATCCACGTGCAGCCGCTGCCGCCGACCCGTGGGCTGATCTACGACCGAAACGGCGTGATCATCGCCGACAACCGTCCCAGCTTCAGCCTGACCGTGACCCGCGAGCGTGCCGGTGACTGGCTCAGCGTGCTCGACACAGTGGTCGAGGTGCTGGAACTTAGCGAGGACGAGCGCGCGTTGTTCGAGCGCCGCGTGCGCCAGGGGCGGCGTCCGTTCGAACCGGTACCGATCCTGTTCGAGCTGAGCGAGGAGCAGATTGCCCGCATCGCGGTCAACCAGTTCCGTCTGCCCGGCGTCGAGGTGGCTGCGCAGCTGGTGCGGCATTACCCGCAGCAGGAGCACTTCGCTCATTCGGTCGGCTATGTCGGGCGCATCAACGAGCAGGAACTCAAGCGCCTCGATCCTACCGACTATGCCGGCACGCACCATATCGGCAAGACCGGTATCGAGCGTTTCTACGAGGACGAGCTGCACGGCGAGGTCGGCTATGAGGAGGTCGAGACCAATGCCCGTGGCCGCGTATTGCGTGTACTCAACCGCGTCGATCCGAAACCGGGCAAGGACATCGTGCTCAGCCTCGACGTGCACCTGCAGGAGGCAGCTGAGAACGCCCTGGGCGGTCGACGTGGAGCCGTGGTAGCCATCGATCCGAACAATGGCGAAGTGCTGGCGATGGTCAGCCAGCCCAGCTTCGACCCCAACCCCTTCGTCACCGGTATCAGCTTCAAGGCCTATGGTGAACTGCGCGACTCCATCGATCAGCCGCTGTACAACCGGGTGCTGCGCGGCCTCTATCCGCCAGGCTCGACGATCAAACCGATGGTTGCTGTGGCCGGTCTCGATGCCGGTGTGGTCACGCCTACTTCGCGGGTGTTCGACCCAGGCTTCTATCAGTTGCCCAACCACAGCCACAAATACCGTAACTGGAACCGTACTGGTGATGGCTGGGTCGATCTCAATCTGGCCATCGCTCGCTCCAACGACACCTATTTTTACGATCTGGCGCACAAGATGGGCGTCGATCGCATGCACGATTACATGAGCCGCTTCGGCCTTGGGCGGCGTGTTTCGCTGGATATGTTCGAGGAGACCGCCGGCCTGATGCCTTCGCGCGACTGGAAACGGGCACGTTATCGTCAACCCTGGTATCCGGGCGAGACGCTGATTCTCGGTATCGGTCAGGGCTACATGCAGACCACGCCGCTGCAACTGGCGCAGGCCACCGCATTGATGGCCACGCGCGGCAAGTGGATTCGTCCGCACCTGGCCAAGAGCGTCGATGGCCGCCTGCCGTCAGACCCCAATCCGATTGCGGATATCGTCCTGCGTGATCCCAAGTTCTGGGATTACGGCATTCGCGGCATGGAAGAGGTGTTGCACGGCCCTCGCGGTACCGCGCGCAAGGTTGGTGACAGTTCGGTCTATCGTATCGCTGGCAAGAGCGGTACGGCGCAGGTGGTGGCGATCAAGCAGGGTGAGAAGTACGATCGTAACAAGGTACAGGAGCGCCACCGCGACCACGCGCTGTTCATCGGTTTTGCACCGGCGAACAACCCGCAGATCGCCGTCGCGGTCATGGTGGAGAATGGTGAGTCCGGCTCCGGTGTTGCCGCGCCCGTGGTCAAGCAGGTGATGGATGCCTGGCTGCTGGATAAGGAAACCGGCCAGCTCAAGGCCAAGTTCGCGTTGCCCAAGCCTGCCGAGGTCAGTCAGCGATGATCAGCAATTTCGACCGTACCCTGTCCGACGAGGACGTGCTGCGTCGTCGCGCCAGCCTGCTGCAGCGCATGCACATCGATGGCTGGTTGCTGCTGCTGTTGCTGATTCTCGGCACTGGCAGCCTGTTCATTCTGTATTCGGCCAGTGGCAAGAACATCGACCTGCTGCTCAAGCAGGCGTCGTCCTTTGGCATTGGCATGCTCGCAGTGGTGGTGATTGCCCAGTTCGACCCGCGCTTCATGGCGCGTTGGGTGCCTCTTGCCTACGTGATAGGCGTCGCTTTGCTGATGGTAGTGGAGGTCATGGGTCATACCGCGATGGGTGCGACGCGCTGGATCAATATCCCCGGGGTGATCCGCTTCCAGCCGTCGGAACTGATGAAGATCATCATGCCGATGACCATCGCCTGGTACCTGTCGCGGCACAACCTGCCGCCGCGCTTCAAGCACATCGTCATCAGCCTGGCGATGATCGGTGTGCCCTTCGTACTGATCGTCAAACAACCCGACCTGGGCACCTCGTTGCTGATCCTCGCCTCGGGTGCTTTCGTGGTGTTCATGGCCGGCCTGCAGTGGCGCTGGATCATTGGCGCCGCCGCTGCCGTGGTGCCGGTCGCGGTGGGCATGTGGTACTTCGTCATGCATGACTACCAGAAACGCCGCGTGCTGACCTTCCTCAACCCGGAGAGCGACCCGCTGGGCGCGGGCTGGAACATTATCCAGTCCAAGGCCGCCATCGGTTCCGGCGGTGTATTGGGCAAGGGCTGGTTGCTGGGTACTCAGTCGCACCTGGATTTTTTGCCGGAAAGCCACACGGACTTTATCATTGCCGTGCTCGCGGAGGAGTTCGGCCTGGTCGGCGTCTGTCTGTTGCTATTGCTCTATCTGCTGCTGTTGGCGCGCGGCCTGGTGATCACCGCTCAGGCGCAGACGCTGTTCGGCAAGCTGCTGGCCGGGGCGCTGACCATGACCTTCTTCGTCTACGTATTCGTCAACATCGGCATGGTCAGCGGGCTGCTGCCGGTGGTTGGGGTTCCGCTGCCCTTCATTAGTTACGGCGGAACCCATCTGGTCACGCTGTTGTCAGGCTTCGGGATATTGATGGCGATCCACACCCACAGAAAGTGGATCGCTCAGGTTTGATTTGGGGGTTATGGGTTAATGCATTCTCTGCGTAGTTGGGCTGCTCGTACGTTGATGGGAGTCGGTATCGCCGGCGTGTTCGGCACTGGCGCTCAGGCGCTGGCGGCCGATTACGACGGCTCGCCGCAGGTGGCCGAGTTCATCGAGGAAATGACCCGCGACTATGGCTTTGCCAGTGAGCAACTGGTCAGTCTGTTCACCGAGGTCGAGCGTAAGCAGGCGATCCTCGATGCCATTTCGCGTCCGGCCGAGAAGGTCAAACCCTGGAAGGACTATCGCCCGATTTTCATCACCGACAAGCGCATCGCTCAGGGTGTGGAATTCTGGAACAAGAACCAGGCTGCGCTGGAAAAGGCCGAGGCCGAGTACGGTGTGCCGCCGCAGTTCATCGTCGCCATCATCGGCGTGGAAACCTTCTACGGCGGCAATACCGGCAGCTGGCGGGTAATGGATGCGCTGTCGACCCTGGCCTTCGATTACCCGCCGCGCGCGCCGTTCTTCCGCAAGGAATTGCGCGAGTTTCTGCTGTTGACTCGTGAGGAACAGGTCGACCCGATCAGCCTCAAGGGCTCTTACGCCGGTGCCATGGGCTTGCCGCAGTTCATGCCGAGCAGCTTCCGTGCTTACGCCGTGGACTTCGACGGCGACGGCCATATCAACATCTGGAGCAACCCGACCGATGCCATCGGCAGTGTTGCCAGCTATTTCAAGCGTCACGGCTGGCAGGCCGGCGGTCAGGTCGCCAGTCGCGTCGAGGCCAGCGGTGCTCGCGTCGACGAAGGCCTGACCCAGGGCCTGGACCCGGTGAAGAGCGTCGCCGAACTGCGCGCGCTGGGCTGGAAGAGCCAGGACAAACTGGCAGAAGACCTGCCGGTGACCGCATTCCGTCTGGAAGGCGCGCAAGGCGACGAATACTGGTTCGGTTTGCCCAACTTCTACACCATCACCCGCTACAATCGCAGCGTGATGTATGCCATGGCAGTCAACCAACTGGCCGAACTGCTGGTCGAAACGCGGGGTAATCGATGAGTGCGTCCAAACTGCTGCCGCTGGCAGCCTGCGTAACGGCAGCGCTGTTGCTGGTGAGCTGCTCCTCCAATCGGGCACCGCAGCCCGCGGTGGTGCCCGGTCAGTCGGCCGGTATCTCTGGCCCGGATGATTTCAACCGGCCACACAGGGATGGCGCACCCTGGTGGGACGTCGATGTCTCGAAGATTCAGGACGCCATCCCCATGCCACATTACGGGCCGGTCAAAGCCAGCCCTTATGTGGTATTCGGCAAGCAGTACTACCCGATTCAGGACGCCCGTCGCTACCAGGCGACAGGGCCTGCTTCCTGGTACGGCACCAAATTCCATGGCCAGGCCACTGCCAACGGCGAAACCTACGATCTGTACGGCATGACCGCAGCGCACAAGACATTGCCACTGCCCAGTTACGTGCGCGTGACCAACCTGGAGAACGGCAAGGTGGTGATCTTGCGGGTCAATGACCGTGGGCCGTTCTACTCCGACCGCATTATCGATCTGTCCTTCGCTGCCGCGAAGAAGCTCGGCTATGCCGAGAAGGGCACTGCGCGGGTCAAGGTCGAAGGTATCGACCCGCACGAGTGGTGGGCGCAGCAGGGTCGTCCGGTGCCATTGGTGCTGGCCAACAATCAGCCGGCCAAGGCTGCTGTGGCTCAACCCGTCGCGCAGCCCGTGCCGCAGGTCGTCGAGCAGTACGCGCCGCCGCCCGCACAGCACGCCGCTGCGGTGGTGCCCGTGCAGATCGACGCAAAAAAAAACGATTCACTCGGAGCCTCTGGCCTGTATCTCCAGGTGGGAGCCTTCGCCAATCCGGACGCTGCGGAGCTGCTCAAGTCCAAGCTGAGCCAGACCAGCAGTGTGCCGGTGTTCATCAGCTCAGTGGTGCGCGACCAGCAGATTCTGCATCGGGTGCGCATGGGGCCGATCAGCAACCAGGGCGAGGCTGAGCAGCTGCAGAGCAGTGTGCGCCTGGCCAACCTGGGGCAGCCCACGCTAGTGCGTGCCGACTGATGGCAACTTAACCGGTGTTTGCCGGACTAAATCCGAGGCTCGCCTACTGGCGAGTCGAAAGATGGCCCTACGGGGCCGTACAACCCATGCAACGATTTTCGAGAGACGGATGAACATCACCAGCTTCGTGCAACGTGCTTCACTGGTTCTTACCCTTCTGGCCGCGCCACTCGCCATGGCTAACCAGCAGGTGGTGCCTGCGGCGCCGCAACTGGCCGCCAAATCCTATGTGCTGATGGACGCCGCCAGCGGCAACGTCCTGGTCGAGAACAACGCTGACCAGCGCCTGCCGCCGGCCAGTCTGACCAAGCTGATGACCGCCTACATCGCCACCCTGGAAATCCGCAACGGCAAGATCGGCGAGCAGGATCTGGTGACCATCAGCGAGCATGCCTGGCGCACCGGTGGCGCCGCGTCCGGTGGTTCCACCATGTTCCTGCCGCTGAACAGCCAGGCCACGGTCGACGACCTGCTGCACGGCATCATCATCCAGTCCGGCAACGACGCCAGCATCGCCATCGCCGAATACATCGCCGGCAGCGAAGACGCCTTCGCCGACATGATGAACACCACCGCCGAGCGCCTGGGCATGAAGAACAGTCACTTCATGAACGCCACCGGCCTGCCGCACCCGGAGCACTACTCCAGTGCCCATGACATGGCGATCCTGGCGCGCGCGATCATCGACGAAGACGCTGAGCACTATGCGATCTACTCGCAGAAGGAGTTCCTCTGGAACAACATCAAGCAGCCCAACCGTAACCTGCTGCTGTGGCGCGACCGTACCGTCGATGGCCTGAAAACCGGCCACACCTCGGAGGCCGGCTACTGCCTGGTGGCCTCGGCCGTACGTGATGGTGCGCGCATGATCACCTCGGTATTCGGTACCGACAGCGAGCAGGCCCGTGCGGCGGAAACCCAGAAGCTGCTGACCTATGGCTTCCGCTTCTTCGAAAGCCGCACCTTCTACCAGAAAGGCGCAGAGCTGGCTCAGGCCACCGTCTGGAAGGGCGCTACACACCAGGTCAAGGCGGGGCTGGCAGAGAACCTGACCATCACCATGCCCAAGGGCCAGCTGGAAAAACTGCAGGCCAGCATGATCATCAACCCGCAGCTGATCGCACCGATCCAGCAGGGCGATGTGATCGGCAAGGTCGAAGTCAAACTGGGTGACGACGTGGTGCGCAGCACCGATCTGGTGGCGCTGGAACCGGTAGAAGAGGGCGGCCTGCTGCGTCGTTTGTGGGACAGCATTCGACTGTTCTTCTTCGGCCTGTTCAACTGACAGTCACCGCTGAAAGCGACCTGCGTTGTCGTCATGGCATTGAAACTGGCTGAAGCAGTGCCCATTTACGTGTTGTAAGCCATGCCTCTTTTAGCCTGCCGCTCCAACCCGGAGCGGCCCTTTCTGGACGGGCCACAAGCCCGCTGATGCCATGACCGATAGCGATGTCCAACCGCCAAAAATCGAATTTCCCTGTGAGCGTTACCCGATCAAGGTCATTGGTACCGCTGGCGAGGGTTTCTCCGACCTGGTAATCGAAGTGATCCAGCGCCACGCCCCCGACCTGGATACCTCCACGTTGGTGATGCGTGACAGCCGCAACGGTAATTTCCTTTCCGTTCAGGTGCTGATCACTGCCACCGGTGTCGAGCAGTTGCAGGCGATTCACGTCGACCTGCGTGCAACCGGCCGCGTGCATATGGTGCTGTGATACCCATGCCCGAGCTTGTCGTCCGTCACCTCGGGCTGGTCGACTACCAGCCCACGCTGGAGGCCATGCGCCAACTGACCCGTGAGCGCGATGCGCAGACCCCGGACGAAATCTGGTTGCTGCAACATCCCAAGGTGTTCACTCAGGGGCAGGCCGGCAAGGCCGAGCATGTGCTCGCTGCGGGCGATATCCCGGTGATCCAGGTCGAGCGTGGCGGGCAGGTGACCTATCACGGTCCCGGGCAGCTGGTGGCCTATCTGATGCTCGATCTGCGTCGCCTCGATCTCGGCGTGCGTGAGCTGGTCACCGCCATGGAGCAGAGCCTGGTCGAGCTATTGGCCGGCTATGGCATCAAGGCGGCGCCCAAGGCGGATGCGCCCGGTGTATATGTGGCAGGTGACAAGATCGCTTCCCTGGGACTGCGCGTCAGCCGTGGCTGCTCGTTCCATGGCCTGGCGCTGAACGTCGATATGGACATGACGCCTTTCCTGCGTATCAACCCCTGTGGCTATGCCGGGTTGAAGATGGTTCAACTTAGGGATCTGGTCGATGCACCGCCGTCAATCGACGAGGTGGCGCAGCGGCTGGAGCAGGCGCTACGCGGCAGATTGGGCTACAGCACAGCAGAGGGCGGTTCCAGGGCGTAGGGCGGACTCAGGAGCGAAGCGAACAGTCCGCCAGGGTCATGTTAAGGCAGGCAGCGCGCGGGCCCTTAAACAGCAGAAACGTAAAAGGGGCGCCATGGCGCCCCTTTCGTTTATCCAGTGATAGCCGTCAGTTCAGATTCAGCGCCGGAATGAGGCTGGCGTTGACCTCCTGGCCAGGCACCGGAACCGGGGCAGCGAGGCCCAGGTTGTTCTTCTCGAACACGCGGTCGGCGCGATAGCTGGAACGTACCAGCGGGCCGGCGGCGACTTCCATGAAGCCTTTCTCGAGGCCGATGTCACGGAAGCGATTGAACTCTTCAGGGCTGACCCAGCGTTGCACCTTGAGGTGGTTGCGCGTGGGTTGCAGGTACTGGCCGAGGGTGAGGATGTCCACGCCTATGGCGCGCAGGTCATCCATGGTTTCCAGGATTTCTTCGTCGGTTTCACCCAGGCCAAGCATCAGGCTGGTCTTGGTCAGTACGTCCGGGCGGTGTTTCTTGGCGTGCTCGAGCACCTTGAGGGTCTTCTCGTAGCCAGCGCGCGGGTCGCGAACTACATAGGTGAGGCGCTTGACCGTCTCGACGTTCTGCGCGAAGACTTCCAGGCCGGAGTCGACCACGCGCTCGATGGCCTGGTGATCGCCATCGAAGTCCGGAGTAAGGGCCTCGACTACCACCTGCGGGGTGTTTTCCTTGATCGCTCGCACGCAGGCTGCATAGTGGCCGGCGCCGCCGTCTTCGAGGTCGTCACGATCCACCGAGGTCAGCACGATATAACGCAGGGCCATCAGCTCCACCGACTTGGCGGTGTTCTGTGGCTCTTCCAGATCCAGCCAGCCATTGGGGTTGCCGGTGTCCACAGCACAGAAGCGGCAGGCACGGGTACACACCGAGCCCATCAGCATGATCGTGGCCGTGCCGTTTGACCAGCACTCGCCCATGTTCGGGCAGTGCGATTCCTGGCAAACGGTGCTCAGGCGGTGTTCGCCGACGTTGCGCTTGACGGCCTCGAAGCGGCTGCCGCCAGGGGCCTTGACCCGCAGCCACTTGGGTTTGGGTTCGAAAACCTGGGGCTCGGCCGAGGCGCGGCGCTTCTGGCCATCCTTGATCGCGGTGATGCCTTGGGCGGTGCGAAACTTTTCGCCGCTGGCGACGGATTTGGGCGAGGAGGTGTCGGACATCGGAAATCTGGGCTCCGGTAGAGGCTCCGTGGGCAGGTGGCTTTTGGCCGCCGGCCAGTCTACCACAGAAGGTGTATGCAGACGTTGAGGCCGCCTGTCGACAAAGCACCGGCAAGGTGCCGCCTGGGCGTCGCTGCGACAGCTCGGCAAGGGCTCGCATGGCAAGCCCTTGCGGGGGCAGGCCTGGATTCAGTGTGTGCGCAACTGTTCCAGCAGCTGGGTATTGGGGTAGCCATCGGCTGGCCAGTTCAACTGCAGTTGCAGGGCGCGAATGGCCTTGCGCGTATTGGCGCCGATGATGCCGTCGGCCGGGCCTGGGTCGAATCCTGCCTTGGTCAGCAGCTCCTGCAGTTCGACGCGTTCGCTACGACCCAGCTGGCGCTCGCCGCGCGGCCACTGTCCTTTGACTTCGCTTGGACGCAGCAGGTTGTCGGCGAGCAGGCCGATGGCCAGCGCATAGGAGGTGGAATTGTTGTACTTGAGGATGCTGCGGAAGTTATCCAGTAACAGGAAAGCCGGGCCTTTGTGGCCGGCAGGCAGTTGCAGGCTGGCGCGGGCGCTGGCGGCCGCACCTGTCGGTGCCAGCGGGCGGACGCCAAGCTCCGCCCATTCGGCCAGCGTGCGGCGCTGATCGGGATCGGCCAGGGCGTAGTCGAAGCCGTTCGGTAGATTCACCTCGAAGCCCCAAGGTTGACCACGCTGCCAGCCAGAGGCTTGTAGATAATGTGCGGCGGATGCCAGCGCGTCGGTCGAGGAACCCCACAGGTCGCGCTTGCCGTCGCCGTCGAAGTCGACGGCATGCTGGTTGTAGGTCGTCGGCATGAACTGGGTCTGCCCCATGGCGCCGGCCCAGGAGCCGATCATGCGCTCGCTGGACACATCGCCGTTCTGCAGGATTTGCAGGGCGGCCAGCAATTGAGCACGCCAGAAGCCCTGGCGGCGACCGTCATAGGCCAGGGTGGCGAGGGAGCGAATGACGCTATTGCTGCCGATGTTGTTGCCGAAGTTGCTCTCCAGGCCCCAGATGGCTACCAGGATCGGGGCTTCGACGCCGTACTGCTGCTCGATGCGTTGCAGCACCAGGCTGTGCTGCGCTAGCAGTACCCGGCCGCGGCCGATACGGCTGGAGGAGACGGCACCGTCCAGATATTCCCACACCGGGCGAGTGAACTCGGGCTGACTGCTGTCTGCCTTGAGTACCGCAGGGTCGGGGGTGACGCCGGCGAATACGCGATCGAACAGCGCTGCGTCGATGCCGGCGGCAATCGCTTCGCTACGCATCGTCTGGCGCCAGTCGGCAAAACTGGGCAAGGGCGTTTCGGCTGCAGTCTGGACCGCTGCCGGGGCAGTGGCGGTAGGCAGATTTTCCGCAGGGGCCTGGGCGCAGGCCGCCAGCAGCAGGAGAGGAAGCAGAGCCAGGGCGCGACGTGGAAGCTGGTGTGGCATGTCTATCTCAGGGCGTTTAAGCAGGCGGTTACCTTAGCATGCTCGACGGGGATTCTGGGCTATCAGCGAAGCGAAGAGGCCCATAAAGCAAGAAGCCTCCCAATTGTGGGAGGCTTCGCGGCGGTAGCTGCCTTTACCTTTCTGTGGTCGTTCCTGGCGGGAGCGAAACAGTGGCTGGGCGACGATGGATTTGGCCTTGTTCGGCCGTTTGCCGGCTTTTTTGCTCATGGCGTTTCCTCATGCAGACTGGCCTGCGCCAATGCAGGCGGCGGAGACTATGCGCCGCTGTACAGAAAATGTCCAGATTTGGGGAGCCTGCAGGGCGGATGCAGCCCGCCATTGCTGGGCGGCGGGCGACGCCTGCACTACGGAGCCAGACGCAGCCGTTGTCCGGATAGTTGCAGGGTTAGCATGGCCAGCTCGCTCCAAGGATCACCGGGCGCCTGGCCCTTGATCTGTGCGTCGATCAACTGCGCCTGCTGCAGTAACTGGCCCCAGCGTTTGCTGCTGTGACGCTGCAAGGCTTTGGAAACCAGGGGGCGACGTTTATCCCAGACTGGCGGGCGGGCGCTGGAGAAGGCTTTGTCCAAGGGAATACCCTGGCTCTGCTGATGGGCGATACCGGCCAGCAGACGAATCTCGCGTGCCAGCGCCCAGAGAATCACCGGGGTTTCCACACCTTCACCACGTAGCCCTTCGAGGACGCGCAGGGCGTGTGCGGCATCGCCACCGAGGGCGCAGTCGATCAGGCCGAAGACGTCAAAACGCGCACTGTCGGCCACGGCGGCCTGGACGGTTTCGGCATCGACCTGATTGCCGTCGGCGAGCAGCTTGAGTTTTTCCACTTCCTGAGCGGCGGCCAGCAGGTTGCCTTCCACCCGCGCGGCGATCATGTCCACCGCATCGGCGCTGGCACTCAGACCGGCCTGCGCGAGGCGTTGGCGAATCCACTGCGGCAGCTGATTGGCATCCACCGGCCAGATCTGGATGAATTGGCTCGCCTGACCGTCGATCAGCGCTTTGGCCCATTTGGATTTTTGCGTGCTGCCATCGAGCTTGGGCAGGCTCAGCAGCAGGACGGTGTCCTCGGGCGGGCGGGCGAGGTACTCGAGCAGGGCGGCGGTGCCCTTGTCGCCTGGTTTGCCGGACGGTAGGCGCAGTTCCAGCAGGCGCTTTTCGGCGAACAGCGAGAGGCTGGCACCCGCCTGCAGCAGGTTGCCCCAGTCGAAGTTGGCTTCGGCATTGAACACTTGGCGTTCGCCGAACCCCTGCTGGCGACAGGCATTACGGATGGCGTCAGCGGTTTCCTGGCACAGCAGTGGCTCGTCGCCGCTGATTGCATAGACAGGTGCGAGCGCACCTTGCAGGTGTTTGCCGAGTTGCGCGGGGGCAAGCTTCATCGAGTCGATGTCATCAGGCAGGCGGGGCGTCGGGCCGCAGGTGCGGCCCTTGAGCCTTTAGCGGGACGGCAGTTCGATTGGCGACTGCTGCGGGGCGACCTGGCTCGCGCGCGCCCGGCGCTCAGCTTCCAGTGCTTCGGCTTCGGCCTTGGCACGGGCTTCGGCGGTCTGCTGCAGTTGATCCAGTCGCTCTGGGCTGATCTGTTGCAGGCTGAACATCAGTTGCTGGATCATTTCACGGCGCAGCTCGCTGCGCAGCTGAGCAGCTTCCTGGTCGGAGCCAGCGAGGTTGTTGTCGTCCTGCTGGTAGTAGTTCTGTACTTCCACCTTGTTGCCGGTCAGCAGCAGGTTCTGTGCGCCGCGGATCTCGTATTCCAGGCCCATGGTCAGCTCGTACTCGGCGGTACGCGCACCGCTGCTGTAGCTGGCACTGCGACGATTCTCGGTCTCGCGGGCGATCACCAGCTTGTAGGGCGCACCGGAGTAGACGCGAACATCGTTGTTCTCCAGGACTTCGCGCACTTGCTGCACGGTGTCGCCGTAGGCGTCACGCGCGCTGACGTCGAGTTCCTTCAGGGCGAACTGCACGTCGCCGGTGCCACGCAGCTGGAAGCCGCACGCGCTGAGCAGGCCAGCCAGGCCGATGATCAGCAGATTCCGTTTCATCATTCTCATATCCCCTTGGCGGATCACGGCGCCACACATGTGTGGCGCCGAGCTTAATCAGTTGGCGACTATGTTGACCAGCTTGCCTGGCACCACGATGACCTTGCGAATGCTCAGGCCTTCGGTGAAGCGCAGCACGTTTTCGTTGGCACGAGCGGCGGCCTCGACGTCTTCACGGCTGGCGCTGGCTGCCACGATGATCTCGCCACGCAGCTTGCCGTTGACCTGTACCACCAGGGTCAGACTGTCCTGCACCAGGGCCGACTCGTCGACCTGTGGCCACTGCGCATCGATCACCGCATCGGTGTGACCCAGATGCTGCCAAAGCTCGTGGCTGATGTGCGGGGTGATCGGCGCGAGCAGCAGGGTGACGATTTCCAGGCCTTCCTGCAGCAGCGCGCGATCCTGTTCGCTCGCGCCGGCGGCCTTTTCCAGCACGTTCATCAGGGTCATCACCTGGGCGATGGCGGTGTTGAACTTGTGGTGCTGGCCGATATCGTTGCTGGCCTGCTTGATCGCCAGGTGAATGGCACGGCGCACAGCCTTCTGCTCGTCGGTGAGAGTGTTCACATCCAGCTTGCCCGGCAGGCCAGCGCTGACGTGACTCTGCGCCAGACGCCAGACGCGACGCAGGAAGCGGTTGGCGCCTTCGACACCGGCATCCGACCACTCGCAGCTCATGTCGGGCGGCGAGGCGAACATCATGAACAGGCGGCAGGTGTCGGCGCCGTAAGCGTCGATCATGTCCTGCGGGTCGACGCCGTTGTTCTTCGATTTGGACATCTTCTCGGTGCCGCCGATTTCCACCGGCAAGCCGTCGCTCTTGAGCTTGGCGCCGATGACCTTGGCCTTGGCATCACGCTCGACCTCGACGTCGGCCGGGTTGAACCAGTCCTTGCCGCCGTTCTCCAGGGTGCGATAGTAGGTTTCGGCAACCACCATGCCTTGGGTCAGCAGGTTCTTGAATGGCTCGTTGGACGACACCAGGCCTTCGTCGCGCATCAGCTTGTGGAAGAAGCGTGCATAGAGCAGGTGCAGGATGGCGTGCTCGATGCCGCCGATGTACTGATCCACCGGCAACCAGTGGTTGGCTGCCTGCGGGTCGACCATACCGCCGGTGTATTGCGGCGAGGCGTAGCGTGCGTAGTACCAGGACGACTCGACGAAGGTGTCCATGGTGTCGGTTTCGCGCTTGGCCGGGGCGCCGCATTTCGGGCAACTGCACTCGTAGAACTCGGGCATCTTGGCCAGCGGCGAGCCGGCGCCGTCCGGCACCACGTCTTCGGGCAGCACCACCGGCAACTGGTCTTCCGGCACCGGCACGTCGCCGCAGGCGTCGCAGTGGATGATCGGGATCGGGCAGCCCCAGTAGCGCTGGCGGCTGATACCCCAGTCGCGCAGGCGGAACTGGGTCTTGCGGGCGCCGTGCGCGCTGGCTTCCAGGTCGCCGACGATGGCGTCGAAGGCGGCGCTGAAGTCCAGGCCGTCGTACTTGCCGGAGTTGATGGTGGTCAGGCCGGCCTTGTCACCGTACCAGTCCTGCCAGGTGCTGGCGTCGTAGTCCTTGCCTTCAACAGCGTAGACCTGCGTGATCGGCAGGTCGTACTTGTTGGCGAATTCGAAGTCGCGCTCATCATGCGCTGGCACGGCCATGACTGCGCCTTCGCCGTAGCCCCACAGCACGTAGTTGGCGACGAACACCGGCAGCTTGTCGCCGGTAAGCGGATGAATGACGAACTGTCCGGTGGCCACACCCTTCTTCTCCATGGTGGCCATGTCGGCCTCGGCCACGGAGCCGGCCTTGCACTCGGCAATGAAGGCGGTGATGGCCGCGTTGCCCTCGGCAGCGCGCTGGGCCAGCGGATGCTCGGCGGCCACGGCGACGTAGGTGGCACCCATCAGGGTGTCGGGGCGGGTCGAGTAGACCTTCAGTTGGCCGTCGATGCCGATGCTGGCGACGTCGTAGTCGAACACGATGTCGGCACCAAAACTCTTGCCGATCCAGTTGCGTTGCATGGTCTTGACCTGCTCAGGCCAGCCATCCAGCTCATCCAGGCTGCTCAGCAGCTCTTCGGCGTAGGCAGTGATCTTGAAGTAGTACATCGGGATTTCGCGCTTCTCGATCAGCGCGCCCGAACGCCAGCCACGGCCGTCGATGACCTGCTCGTTGGCCAGTACGGTCTGGTCCACCGGGTCCCAGTTGACGGTACCGTTCTTGCGGTAGATCACGCCCTTTTCGAACAGGCGGGTGAACAGCCACTGCTCCCAGCGGTAGTAATCCGGCTTGCAGGTGGTGACTTCGCGCGTCCAGTCGATAGCCAGGCCCAGCGATTTGAGCTGGGACTTCATGTAGGCGATGTTCTCGTAGGTCCACTTGGCAGGGGCCACCTGGTTCTTCATTGCGGCGTTTTCTGCCGGCATGCCGAAGGCGTCCCAGCCCATCGGCTGCAGCACGTTCTTGCCCTGCATGCGCTGGTAGCGGGCGATCACGTCACCAATGGTGTAGTTGCGCACGTGCCCCATGTGTAGCTTGCCGCTGGGGTAGGGGAACATCGACAGGCAGTAGAAGGTGTCCTTGCCGGGTTGTTCGCTGACGACGAAGGATTGTTGCGCGTCCCAGTGGGACTGCGCGGCGGCTTCTATTTCACGGGGCGAGTACTGTTCGTGCATGGCTCTGGCGCTGAAGGAATGGGGCTTGCGGAAAACGTCGTAGCATACATGAGCGCCGTCTATCGAGGGAAACCCAGATTATGCCGAGCCCGCCGTTGGTCGCGGCGCCAGGCTGCACGCAGGGCCTTCGCTAAGCTTTACTTAAGGCCCGCGGTTGTCGGGGCTCGCGAGGTGGTTAGATGGTGGATGCACGACAGGCGGAACGAGGGGGTGGCCTTTACGAGCGACTGCTGCAAAGGCTTGCCTTGGCTCTCGAAGAGGCCGATACCGCGAGTCGCCTGCATGCCGAGCCGCTGCGCGAGCTGGAGCTTGATGGACTGAGCCCGGCGGAGCTGGACCTGATCCGCGCCTACCTCAATCGTGACCTGCACTGGCTGCGCGGCTGGCACGCGGCGGCTGAAGAGTTGGCGCTGATACAGCGTCAGCCACTGCGCAGTGCCAAGTCCGTTGGCGGCAAGCCGATGGGCAGGGTTAAACCCGTGATGAAGCGGCGTCAGGCGCTTTGTTGCGCACTCTGCGGCGCGCCCGTCAGCTGGCATCGCGGGCAGGATGCACGAGCTTGCCAGGCCTGTGGCTCCAGGCTGTTTCGCAGCGGCAATCCGCGTTAGCAGCTAGTTGAAAACCAACCTGCTAGGCTTGGGCGCCCCGGAGGTGCCTGATGCCGATTCGCTTCATCCTTAAACAATTGTTGATGCCGCCAGGCGTTCTACTCCTGCTGATCGCGCTGGGCTGGTGGTTGCGTCGCCGCTTTCCCCGGCTCGCGTTTGCCTGCTTTGCCGTCGGTTTCGGTGGGCTGTGGTTGATGAGTCTGCCTGCGGTGACGCAGTGGAGTGCGGCCTGGTTGGAGCGTGAGCCGGTGCTGGAGCAGGCGCAGTGGGCAACGCTGGCGCAGCGTGCCGACGCCATCGTGATTCTCGGCGCCGGGCGCGAGCAGAATGATCCGGGCTGGGGGCGTACCGATCAGCCTGGGCTGATGGCCTTGGAGCGCCTGCGCTACGCCGCTCGCCTGGCGCGCGCCTCCGGTCTGCCACTTGCTGCCACTGGCGGCCTGCACTACGGCCAGCCGCCCAGTGAGGCGACGTTGATGGCCGATGCCATGCGCCTCGACTACGGGCTGGAGATCCGCTGGCTGGAGGAGCAAAGCCGCACCACCTGGGAGAATGCCGTGCTCAGCGCTGAATTGTTGCAGCCCCAGGGCGTGCGGCGTGTGGTGCTGGTCACCCAGGCCTGGCATATGCAGCGTGCACGCTGGAGTTTCGAGCAGGCCGGCTTCGAGGTGATCACCGCGCCGATGGGGTATCTCAGTACGGGTTACGAGCGCCCGCTGGGTGGCTGGTTGCCAGAGTCGAGGGCTATCTGGCAGAGCAGTCAACTGCTCAACGAGGCCATCGGGCTGTTGGCGTATCCCATTGTCTACGGTAAGTAGTAGGGCGTACTTGCCGCAGGCAGTACGCCTGCGGATTCTGCGTTCCGAGGGCTGGCGGGCTGCTCGCTTCGCTCGCGAGACCGCCCTACAGCGTCTTGGCCATGCGGCTGGCCAGCAGCGCCCAGCCCAATAGCAGGGCGCAGAGAATCGCCAGTGGCCAGATGCGCCATTGCAGGTAGGGCGTGAGCCCCTGCATGGGCACCACTTCGCCGTAGAGCACGCCGCGTTCGAACTGCGGCAAGCCGAACTGGATGCGGCCTTGTGGATCGATGATCACCGTCATGCCGTTGTTGGTCGCGCGGATCATCCAGCGCCCGGCCTCCAGTGCACGCATCTGCGCCATCTGCAGGTGCTGTAGCGGGCCGATGGAGGTGCCGAACCAGGCGTCGTTGCTCACTGTCAGCAGGATGTCGCTGTCCGCCGCCAGGGCCGCCGCGAACTCCGGGTAGACCACTTCGTAGCAGATGAACGGCGCGATGCGATGCCCCTTGGCCAGCAGCGGTGATTGGTCACTCGGGCCGCGGGCGAAGTCGGACATCGGCAGGTCGAAGAAAGCGATCAAGCCGCGCAGCAGGTCCTGCAGGGGCACGTATTCACCGAACGGCACCAGCTTCTGTTTGAGGTAGGTGCCCTGGCCTTCGCCAAAACTGGTGATCGCATTGTAATAGCGAATCTCCCCGCGCTCGTTGGACTGCCGCACCGGTACGCCGGTGATCAGCGCACTGTTGCGGTCACGGGCGAAGCGATCCATCACGCCGATATAGCCTTGCGCCATGTCCTTGAGTACCGGGATCGCCGTTTCCGGCCAGACCAGTATGTCGACCTGCTTGGCGCTGAAGCTGAGGTCGCGGTACAGGGCGAGCTGCGCGTTGAGCTGGGCCGGGTCCCATTTCATGTTCTGTTCGACGTTGCCTTGCACGGCGGCGACGGTGAGGCTGTTGCCGGCGGCGCGGGTCCAGTTGTGATCCTTAAGTGCCAGGCCTGCGAGCCAGGGGCTCAGCAGCAGAAGCAGAGCGCAGAGGTAACGCGGTTTATGCTTGCGCAGTTGCTCCAGGTTGATGATCAGCGCCGCCGACAGGGCGATGACGAAGGACGACAGCCAGACTCCGCCAATTGGCACCAGGCCGGCCAGCGGTCCTTCGAGCTGGCTGTAGCCGGCGTAGAGCCAGGGGAAGCCGGTGAGGAACCAGCCGCGAAACACTTCCTGGGCGACCCATAGCGCGGCGAATGCCAGGGCGTCGGCCAGTGGCGCTTCGTTGCGGCGTATCCAGCGCGCCCAGAGGGCGGCTGTCAGGGCGAAGAGCAGGCCCAGGCCGGCGACGAAACCCAGGGTGAGAAAGCCGGCCAGTGCCGGTGATGCCGCGCCATAGTCATGGATGCTGACATACACCCAACTGGTGCCGGCGGCGAACAGACCGAAGCCGTAGCTCCAGCCGCGCAGCGCTGCCTGGCCGGGGCGCAGATGGCGTAGGCCGAAATAGAACAGGGCAATGGACAGCACGGCCAATGGCCAGAGATCGAACGGGGCGAGCGCCAGGGTGGTCAGGGCGCCTGCGCCGCAGGCAAGCAGGTGGCCGGGCCAGCCTGGACGAGTGATCCATTGCAGCATGGTTAGATCCTTGGAATCAGGGTGGCGCAAGGGTAGAGCGGAAATGGCGCAGGGGGAAGCGGCCGCCCTCGCTGGGCAAGGGCGGCTGAGACTCAGCGGCTAACCGGCGTCAGGCGCAGCAGGTGGATGCGGCGGCTGTCAGCATTGAGCACGCGGAAGCGGAATTCGCCGATCTCGGTGACTTCATTGCGCTTGGGCAGGTGGCCAAAGGCGCTCATCACCAGACCACCGACGGTGTCGTACTCGTCGTCGGAGAACTCGCTGTCGAAGGTTTCGTTGAAACTGTCGATGGGCGTCAGCGCCTTGATCAGGTAGTCGCCGGATGGCAGCGGCTTGATGTAGCCGTCTTCCTCGACATCGTGCTCATCCTCGATGTCGCCGACGATCTGCTCGAGCACGTCCTCGATGGTCACCAGGCCGGCGACGCCGCCGTATTCATCGATGACCACGGCCATGTGGTTGTGGTTGGCGCGGAACTCACGCAGCAGCACGTTCAAGCGCTTGGACTCGGGCACGAAGGTGGCCGGGCGCAGCAGGTCCTTGATGTTGAAGTTGGGCTGTTCGCCCTGCAGGATCAGCGGCAGCAGATCCTTGGCCAGGAGGATGCCGATCACGTCGTCGAGGCTCTCGCCGACTACCGGATAGCGCGAGTGCGCGGCATCGATGATGGCGGGCAGGAACTCGCGGGGCGTCTGGCTGGCCTTGATGCTGATCACTTGCGAGCGCGGCACCATGATGTCGCGTACCTGCAGGTCGGCGACCTGAATGGCGCCTTCGACGATGGCCAGTGCTTCGCTGTCGAGCAGCTTGTTCTGGTGGGCTTCGCGCAGGACTTCCAGCAGTTCCTGGCGGTTTCTCGGCTCATGAGCAAAAGCCTGGGTCAGCTTGTTGAACCAGGACTTCTGCTCGTTGCTCGATCGGTCTTCGCTCATGGCGTTTTACTCGGGGTCCTTTTCATTAGGAGATTCGTCACCGGCATACGGGTCGGGATGACCCAATTCGGCGAGCAATTGTCGTTCCAGATCTTCCATCTCGAGGGCTTCGTCTTCCTCGATGTGGTCATAGCCCAGCAGGTGCAGGCAGCCGTGGATCACCAAGTGCGCCCAGTGCGCCTCCAGCGCCTTGCCTTGCTCGGCCGCTTCGCGCTCGACCACTGGCACGCAGATCACCAGGTCGCCGAGCAGCGGGATGTCGAGAATTCCATCGGGAATCTCGGCAGGGAAGGACAGAACGTTGGTGGCGTAGTCCTTGTGCCGCCAGGTATGGTTCAGCTCGCGACCTTCGGCCTCGTCGACCAGGCGGATGGTCAGCTCCGAATCGGCCGTGCGTTGGCGTAGCGCCAGCTCGCACCAGCGGCGCAGTTGCGCCTCGTCCGGGTGCTGGCCGTCACTGGCCAGTTGCAGGTCCAGTTCAAGCATCGTGGCCGTCGCCCTTGCCGTTCAGGCGTGCGTCGTGGCGCTCGTAGGCTTCGACGATGCGCTGCACCAACGGGTGGCGCACCACGTCTTTGGGCTTGAAGTGGGTGAAGCTGATGCCGGGCACGTCACGCAGTACCTCGATGACGTGGGCCAGGCCGCTCTTGGTGCCACGCGGCAGGTCGACCTGGGTGATGTCGCCGGTGATCACGGCGGTGGAGCCGAAACCGATACGGGTGAGGAACATCTTCATCTGCTCGACTGTGGTGTTCTGACTTTCGTCGAGAATGATGAAGCTGTTGTTAAGCGTGCGGCCGCGCATGTAGGCCAGCGGCGCGATCTCGATCACCTGCTTCTCGATCAGCTTGGCTACGTATTCGAAACCGAGCATTTCGTAGAGTGCGTCGTACAACGGGCGCAGGTAAGGGTCGATCTTCTGTGCCAGGTCACCAGGCAGGAAGCCGAGCTTCTCGCCGGCCTCGACCGCCGGGCGCACCAGCAGGATGCGCCGCACTTGCTCGCGCTCCAGCGCGTCCACCGCGCAGGCCACGGCCAGGTAGGTCTTGCCAGTACCGGCCGGGCCGATGCCGAAGTTGATGTCGTTGTCGAGGATCGCCTTGACGTAGCGCTGCTGGTTGGCGCCGCGCGGCTTGATCACACCCTTTTTGGTGCGCAACGTCACCTGCGGAAGGTTGCTGGGGTTGACCAGCTCCTCGACGCCGGACTCCTGCAGATACAGGTGCACCAGGTCGGGCGACAGCTCGGTTGCTTTGGTTTCGCGGTACAGCTTGCGCAGCAGTTGTTCGGCGGCCTGGGTCTTGTCGGCGCTGCCAAGCATTTCGAACTGGTTGCCACGGTTGCGGATTTCCAGGCCGAGGCGCTCTTCGATCAGGCGCAGGTGCTCGTCGAACTGGCCGCAGAGGTTGGCGAAACGGCGGGCCTCGAAGGGTTCGAGGGTGAAACGATGAGGTTCTAGAGAGGCGTTCAAGGTGATGGAGTGATCGTCACTTGTCTGGGTATGAAAAGGCAGCATAACGCTGGTCGCCCACAACGCAAAGTGTGGACGACCGCTACGTTAGTGGAGGGTCTCGGCATCCAGCAGGGTGCCGCGCAGCGAGTGCGGCAGGGCGTCGTCGATGTGCACGTCGACGAACTGGCCGATCAGGCGCGGGTTATCGCAACGGAAGTTGACGATGCGGTTCTGCTCGGTGCGGCCCTGGAGCATGCCCGGGTCCTTCTTCGAATAGTCGCTGACCAGGATGCGCTGCACCGTGCCGACCATGCGCCGGCTGTTCTCGAAGCCGTTCTGGTTGATGCGGTGCTGCAGCAGGGCCAGGCGCTGTTTCTTCACCTCGTCCGGGGTGTCGTCGACCAGGTCGGCGGCCGGGGTGCCGGGGCGCGAGCTGTAGATGAAGGAGAAGGAGAAGTCGAAGCCGACGTCCTCGATCAGCTTCATGGTCTGCTCGAAATCCTTCTCGGTCTCGCCGGGGAAGCCGACGATGAAGTCCGAGCTGATCAGGATGTCCGGTACCGCCGCACGCAGTTTGCGGATGCGCGACTTGTATTCCAGCGCGGTGTGGTTGCGCTTCATCGCCGCGAGGATGCGGTCGGAGCCGGACTGCACCGGCAGGTGCAGGTATTTGACCAGCTGCGGGATCTCGGCGTGCGCCGCGATGATCGCGTCGGAGAACTCCAGCGGGTGGCTGGTGGTGTAGCGGATGCGCTCGACGCCATCGAGGGCTGCCACGGCATGCAGCAGTTCGGCGAAGTCGGCGATATGGCCGTCCGGGGCTTCCCCGCGATAGCCGTTGACGTTCTGCCCGAGCAGGGTGATTTCCTTCACGCCCTTCTCGGTCAGGGAGGTGATTTCCATCAACACGTCGACCAGCGGGCGGCTGACTTCCTCGCCACGGGTGTAGGGCACCACGCAGAAGGTGCAGTACTTGCTGCAGCCTTCCATCACCGAGACGAAGGCGCTGGGGCCGTCGACGCGTGGCTCGGGCAGGCGGTCGAATTTCTCGATCTCGGGGAAGCTGATGTCCACCTGGGCGGTCTTGGTCACGCGCGCGGCGTCGATCATTTCCGGCAGGCGGTGCAGGGTCTGCGGGCCGAATACCACGTCGACATAGGGCGCGCGGTCGCGGATCGCCGCGCCTTCCTGGCTGGCCACGCAGCCGCCGACGCCGATCACCAGGTCCGGGTTGGCCTGCTTCAGCTCGCGCCAGCGGCCGAGCTGGGAGAACACCTTGTCCTGCGCCTTCTCACGGATCGAGCAGGTATTGAGCAGGATCACGTCGGCTTCTTCGGGTTTTTCCGTGACCTCCAGGGCCTGATGCTCGCCCAGCAGGTCGACCATGCGCGAGCTGTCGTACTCGTTCATCTGGCAACCGTGGGTTTCGATATAGAGCTTTTTGGTCATGGCACTGTCTGAGGTGGTTAAAAAATGACCGCACATTATAGGCGTGTGCCAAGAGCGATGCCACCGCTCAGTTCCTGTAGCCCGGATTGCATCCGGGCTACGCATGCTGCGCTGTGATATTCTGCGCGCCCCGTTTTTCCTGACTTCGAGTCTTCATGAGCAAGCGCGATCCCATCTACAAGGTGATTTTTCTCAACCAGGGCCAGGTGTACGAGATGTACGCCAAGCAGATCTATCAGAGCGATCTGTGGGGCTTTCTGGAAGTGGAGGAGTTCGTCTTCGGCGAGCGCAGCCAGCTGGTGGTCGACCCCAGCGAGGAGAAGCTCAAGGCGCAGTTCGAGGGGGTGGTGCGCAGCTTCGTACCGATGCATGCGATCATCCGCATCGACGAGGTAGAGCGTCTGGGCACGGCGAAGATCAGCGAAGCCAAGGGCGGCGGCAACGTCATGCCATTCCCCATGCCGATGCCGGATAAATAAGCTCAGAGTCGTAGGGTGCGCCGCGCGCGCCAGCGTTTTTAAGGCAGTGGCGAGAAGGGCGAACGACCTTCAGCGGTCTGCAGTTCCAGCAGGTAGCTGCGGAATATCTGCCCCAGCACCTGGCTGGCGATTTCCAGCTCATCGCGACGCATCTGTGCCGACACCAGGTCGGCGCTGTCCATGGCTTCGTCCGAGCCGTTGACCGATGCCATCTTCAACACGATGTAGGCCTGCACGTTGTTGGCCGGTACGCCTTCACCACGGAAGAACATGGTGCCCAGGCGCAACTGCGCTTCGGCATGACCCTGCAGCGAAGCGCGTTCGAACCAGGTCAGGGCCTGCTTGAGATCACGTGGTGTGCGTTTGCCGTCGTAGTAGTACTCACCCAGCTCATAGGCCGCCTGCATGTTGCCGGCGCGCGCCATCTCCTGGCAGCTGGCCAGGGCGTCAGGCATCTCTTCGGGGGAGGCGTTCAGGGTGCAGCTGCCGCTAGCGGGGATCAGCAGGGAATTGCCGCCTGCAAACGCAAACAGCGGGAGGAAAAGCAACAGGCAGCCCAGGGACAGGGTGCGGCCGGTGCGGTTCATCTGGATAACGGGACCTCGGCAATTCAGGGCGGGTGACGTGCCCGGTCGGCGCAAAACGTGCCGACCGTCGCATTATGGAATAAACCGGGCGGTTGTTACAAAGCCTGTTTCTTCGAACTTCCCGGCAGGCTCAGCAGTAGCCAGGCCAGCAGTGGGTACGCCGGTGTCAGCAGCACGTGGAACAGGTCGATGCGGCGCAGCGGCCCGATCACTCCCTCGGTACCGACCGCTACGCCGGCCAGCAGGAACAGGCCCACGACCACAGCTGCGCTGATTGCCGGTGCGCGGCGTGGCCATTGGACTGCGCCGGCATAGAGGATCAGCACCAGCGTGGCCAGATTCAGCGCCAGGCGGTAGTCCTCCATATATCCAAGTTGGCGGAACAGCTCGAAGAAGGCGCACAGCCCGAGCAGGATGCGCCCCCAGTTCGGTCTGCTCCAGGCCCAGCCGCGACCTAGCGCCAATGCAGCGGCACCGAGCAGGGGCAGGCCGAGAAAGCTGCTGGCCTGCGAGAGCCACAGGTGTGCGGGCTGCCAGCTTGGGTCGAAGCCGTAGCGAATCACGCCGACGCTGGCCGCTGCAGCCGGCAGCAGAAAACCGAGCAGCGCGCAGAACAGTGCCGGCTGATCGCCTTCACCGTAGCGCCCGCGTGCCCGGCCGATCAGCCAGACACAGGCAGCGCACGCCAGTGCCAGCAACGCATCGCTGAAGGCAGTGCTGTACTGCATCAAGCTTTTTTCAGCTTGGCGAAGGCGCGTTCTGCGGCGGCGAAGGTGATGTCCAGCTCCTTGTCGCCATGGGCGATGGAGGTGAAGCCCGCTTCGAAGGCGCTCGGCGCCAGGTACACGCCGCCATCCAGCATCAGGTGGAAGAAGCGGTTGAAGCGTGCGCTGTCGCTGGCCATCACGTCGGCGAAGGTGACGATGTCGTCCGCGCCACTGAAGTACAGACCGAACATGGCGCCGGCCTGTGTGGTGACGAAGGGAATGCCGGCAGCATCGGCGCGTTCCTGCAGGCCGGCGAGCATGCGCGAGGTGTAGTCGGTCAGCTCGCTGTGGAAGCCCGGACGGCTGATCAGCTTGAGGGTAGTCAGGCCGGCAGCCATCGCCAGCGGGTTACCCGACAGGGTGCCGGCCTGGTAGACCGGGCCGAGCGGGGCGATGCATTCCATGATCGCGCGCTTGCCGCCGAAGCAGCCCACTGGCATGCCGCCGCCGATGATCTTGCCGAAGGTGGTCAGGTCCGGGTTCACACCGTAGTGCGCTTGCGCACCGCCGAGGGCGACGCGGAAACCGGTCATCACTTCGTCGAAGATCAGCACCACGCCATGCTTGTCGCACTGCTCGCGCAGGCCTTCGAGAAAACCTGGCGCCGGCGGCACGCAGTTCATGTTGCCGGCCACTGGCTCGACGATGATGCACGCCACTTCTTTGCCGACCTGCGCCAGGCACTCGGCCACGGCATCGATGTCGTTGAACGGCAGGGTCAGGGTGTGCTTGGCGAAGGCCGCCGGCACGCCCGCGGAGTTCGGCACGCCCTGGGTCAGGGCGCCGGAGCCGGCTTTGACCAGCAGGCTGTCGGAGTGGCCGTGGTAGCAACCCTCGAACTTGAGGATGCTGTCGCGGCCGGTGTAACCACGGGCCAGGCGGATGGCACTCATGGTCGCCTCGGTACCGGAGCTGACCATGCGCACCATCTCAATCGACGGCACCAGGCCGCAAACCAGCTCGGCCATTTCGGTTTCCAGGGCGGTCGGCGCGCCATAGGACAGGCCGTGTTCGAGCTGACGACGCACCGAGTCGAGCACGTCCGGGTGGCTGTGGCCGAGGATCATCGGGCCCCAGGAACCGACATAGTCGACGTAGCGCTTGTCGTCTTCGTCCACGACGTAAGCGCCTTCGGCATGCTTGAAGAACAGCGGGGTGCCGCCGACGCTGCGGAAGGCGCGCACCGGCGAGTT
>NZ_NIQU01000010.1 GCF_002741105.1 Pseudomonas sediminis
AGCGAGCCGGCGATGGCGCCTGCGGTACCGCCGGAGACCGGGGCATCGACGAAGCGGCGTCCCGCTGCCCTCACCCGCTCGGCGATGCGCTCGACGGCAGCGGGTGGACAGGTCGCCATCAGGCAGACGATGCCCTTGTCGGCCAGTGCCTCCAGTGCGCCGTTGTCGAACAGCACCTGCTCGGCCTGGGCGGCATTGACCACCATCAGGATCAGCACATCGGCACCGCTAGCGGCAGAGGCGGCGTCGGCGGGCTGCCCGCCAGCCTCGGCAAGCGTGGCAAGCGCCGCGGGGTTGAGATCGATACCGCGCACAACGTGGCCGGCGGCGAGCAGGTTCTTGGCCATGGGTAGGCCCATCGAGCCAAGCCCGGCAAATGCAATCGTAGTCATGGGTATTCCTTGCATAACGCCCCCAGCACAGCCGGGGGGCGCATCGATCAATAGAGGGTGAAGGCAGGCACGAAGGAGACCAGGCCAAGCACGATGATCGCCACCAGGTAGAACGGCCAAAGTTCGCGTACCACTGCTCCAACCTTCTCGCGCGAAATCGCCGAGGCGATGAACAACGTGGTTCCCACCGGTGGGGTGAACAGGCCGATGCTCAGGTTGACCACCATCATGATGCCAAGCTGGGTCAGGTCGAGACCGATGGCGTTGCCGATGGCGACGAAGGTCGGCCCCAACAGCAGGATCGCCGCCGGCAGGTCGAGGAACATGCCCACCACAACCATGATCAGGTTGAGCATGAGGATGACCATCCACGGCGAACTTAGGGTTCGTGCTGTCCACTCGGCCACGGCGGTCGGTATCGACTCGACGGTCAGCACATAGCCCACCAGGTTCGATGCGGCGATCACCAGCATCACCACACCGGTGGTGATCGCGGTGTGTACCAGGGCGTCGTAGAGTCGGCGCAGGGTCAGGTCGCGATAGACCAGCATGCTCACCATCAAACCGTAGAACACCGCCAGCACGCTGACCTCGGTCGGCGTGGCGATGCCGGCACGCAGCAGGATCACAATGAAGGCAGGCATAGCCAGTGCCGGCGCTGCCGCAACGGTCACGCGCAGAACGCCCTTCAAGGTGACTTCACTGGCTAGCCGCTTGAAGCCACGCAGACGGCCTGACAGGTAGCAGGTCAGCATGAAGCCGACGCACAGCAACAGCCCCGGCACCAGGCCGGCGAGAAACAGCGCGGCAATCGACTGGTTGGATACGGCGGCGTAGAGAATCAGCGGAATCGACGGCGGAATCAGCCCGGCGATGGTCGCCGACGACGCGGTTGCGGCAGCGGCAAAGGCGCCCGGATAGCCCTCGCGCTTCTGCCAGGGAATCAGCATCGAACCTAGCGCCGAGGCCTCCGCCACGGCCGAACCGGACACCCCGCCGAAGACCGTCGAGCCGACCACCGTGACCTGGCCAAGCCCACCATGGAAGCGTCCGACCAGCATGGTGGCGAAGTCGATCAGGCGCTTGCCCAGCGTACCGCCCATCATCAGGCTGCCGGATAGCATGAAGAACGGGATGGCCAGCAACGGGAAGCTCTGCGTGGGCTGAAAGATCTTCACGATCGCCGCCACGCTGGGTATGCCGCCGACGGTGACGGCCGCAATACCCGAGCTGATCAGCAACGCGTAACCGACCGGCAATGCCAGCGCCAGCAGCACGGCGAATACCAGAAGCATCATGAACGTCATACGTCGTCCTCGATTTGATGTGCGCGCACAGCAAGGGGATCACCGGCGTACAGCAGGTGAACCAACGTGGTGAGTGCGGTGAGAGCCAGGCCGATAAAGCCAGCGATCATGGCCAGATACGCCCACTTGGCCGAGATACCTGTGACCGGATAGATCTCGCCACCGGTAATCTCGATCACGTCGAGGCCAACCCAGGCCAAGTAGAAAAAAGTGGCACAGATCAACACCTGATGGCCGATCAGCAACGCCCGATTGCCACCCCGTCCGATCCAACCCTGGATGGCGGTGACGGCAATATGCTGACCACGTTGAGCGGCAAGCACGATGCCGCCCATCACCAACCAGGGGAACAAGAGGTTGGGCACCTCGGTGGGCCAGCCCATGCCCTGGTTGGTCAGGTAGCGCACCACCACCTCGGCCATCAGAGATACGAACATAGCCACCAGCGCCATAATCACGACCGCCACGCTGGCGGCCACGATTGCGCTGTCCGCCCACCTCGCCATCCGCGCCAGAGCGCCGAGCTGCAACGCGTCGTTGCCAGAGGTATGGGCATTCATCATTGCTTACCCGCTTCCGAAACGATCAGTTCCACCAACTCGGGGTATTGCTTCGACCACTTGTCGTAGACCGACTTGGTCTTGGCAGCGAATGCGGCCTGGTCGATCTCGTTGATCTCTACGCCAGCCTCGGTCAGCTTGGTACGCAACTCTATATCAGCCGCCAGCGACATCTCGCGATTGAGTTTGCCGGCCTCTGCAGCGGCCTCCTTGATCGCTGCCTGGTCGGCCTTGGATAGCGAGGCCCAGATCATCTTGCTGGCCAGCAGCGGCGTGGTCTCGTATTTATGCCCAGTCAGCGAGATGTACTTCTGCACCTCATAGAGCTTCGAGGAATAGATGTTCATCAGCGGGTTCTCCTGGCCATCGAACACGCCCTGCTGCAGGGCGATGTACAGCTCGGAGAAGGCCAGCGGGCCGGGGTTGGCGCCCAGCGCCTTGAAGATATCGAGGGTCATGGCATCCGGCGGCGTGCGTACCTTGATGCCCTGCAGGTCTTCGGGCTTCATGATCGGATGCTTGTTGTTGCTGGTGTGGCGGATGCCGTTATCCCACAGCGCCAGTACTACCAGTCCCTTCTTATTAGCGGCCTCGTCGAGCTTGGCGCCGACCGGCCCATCGACCACTTTGTAGGCATGTTCAAGGTCACGGAACAGGAACGGCAGGCCAACCACGTTGAACTCTGGCACCACGCCTGCCGTGCTGCCCTGAGAGTTGGTGCTGAATGCCAGAGTGCCCAAACGCATGTTAGTGAGCGATTCGACATCATCGCCGAACTGCGCGCTACCCCCCACCTCGACCTTGACCCTACCCTCGGTCTTCTGCTCAACCAACTCGGCGAACTTCAGAGATGCCACCGCCTTCGGGTTGCCTGGCGCGGCGTTGTGGGAGAGGCGCAGCACCTGCTGTGCCCAGCTGGTGGAGGCAGTAGCCAATGCAAAGGTTGCGGCGACAGCAATCAGTGTCTTTTTCATGAGCTTTACCTTGCGTTTCTTATTGATATTGTCTGCATGTGTTGCTTGTTGCAGGTTGTGCGTACGAGCTCTTTAGCAGTGCCCGCACGCGGCCAACCCGGTGCTGCTCAACCGTGGATGAGCATGCCACCATTGACGTCGATCACCGCTCCGGTGATGTATGCCGATAGGTTCGAGGCGAGGAACAGATAAGCACCCGCCACCTCCTCGGCATTACCGAGACGATTGAGCGGGATGCTGGCGGCAATCTCGGCCTTCTGCTGGTCACTGAGCTTGCCGGAGCTGATGTCGGTCTGGATCAGGCCGGGGGTCACGCAGTTGACGCGGATATTGCTCGGGCCAAACTCGCGCGCCATGGCCTTGGCCAGGCCCAGTACACCAGCCTTGGCTGCCGAGTAGTGCGGGCCGCCGAGGATACCGCCACCGCGCTGTGCCGATACCGAGGACATGCAGGCGATCGAGCCACTGCCTTGCGCCTGCATGTGCGGAATGACGGCCTGAGATAGATACAGCACGCCACGCAGGTTGACGTCGAGGATACGGTCCCAGCTCGCCGGGTCGATTTCCAGGGTCTTCACCGGCTGAGTGATGCCGGCATTGTTGATCAGCACATCGATACGACCGAAATCAGCGATTGCTCGCTCAGTGGCCTTGAGGCAAGCGTCCTTGTCCGCCACGTTGCAGGCATAGCCACGATGCTGCGGACCAATGGCAGCGGCAGCTTCGACGGCAGCGCCTTCATCCAGGTCGAGAATCGCCACCTTGGCGCCGTGGCTGGCAAACAGGCGAGCGGTGGCCAGGCCGATGCCACGAGCTGAGGCCGCACCGGAGATCATGGCGACCTTGCCATCGAGAAGAAGAGCGTTGTTCATACAAAATATCCCTACAGTGGCGCCGGCAACCGGCGCTTGGAAAATGGTTTGGCGTGGCGCTGTGTTCAGCCCAGCCAGCCTTTGATGGTGGCCGACATCGCTTCGGTGGAAATCCCGTAGCGGTCGTGCAGGGTCGGCAGCGCACCGGCATCGAGGAAGGCATCGGGCAGCGCAATCTGGCGAAACTGCGGGGTCACGCCGGCAGTCAGCAACGCCGTTGCGACGGCTTCACCGAGTCCACCGACCGTACTGTGGTTTTCCGCCACCACAACCAGGCGTCCGGCGCGGCCTGCTTCACGCAGAATGGTCGCTACGTCGAGCGGTTTGATGGTCGGCACGTGCAGCACGCCGACGTCGACCTTGTCCGCTTCCAAGGCTTTGGCCACTTCCAGCGCGCGCATGGTCAGGATGCCGGACGAGATCACCAGCACATCACGGCCGTCACGCAGCATTTTGGCCTTGCCCAGTTCGAAGCTGTAGCCGTATTCATCGAGCACTAGCGGTACGTTGCCGCGCAGCAGGCGCATGTATACCGGGCCGTTGTGATCGGCGATCTGCGCCACGGCTTGCTCGGTATCAAGGGCGTCGCAAGGGTCGACGATGGTCATGCCAGGGATGCCACGCATCAGCGCGATGTCCTCGGTGGCCTGGTGGCTCGGGCCGTAGCCGGTGGTAAGGCCGGGCAAGGCGCAGCACAGCTTGACGTTGAGATTTTCCTCAGCGATCACCTGATGCACAAAGTCATAAGCGCGGCGAGTACCGAACACCGCGTAAGTGGTGGCGAACGGGACGAAACCTTCTTTGGCCATGCCGCCGGCCGCGGCCATCAGCAGTTGCTCGGCCATGCCCATCTGGAAGAAGCGGTCCGGGTAGGCCTGACCAAACAAATGCAGGTCAGTGTATTTGGCCAGATCAGCGGTCAAACCCACGATCTCAGGGCGATTGGCAGCCAGCTCGACCAGGGCCTTGCCGAATGGTGCTGCCTGAACGCGCTGCCCTTCGGAAGCAATCGACGCGATCATCGCCGAGGTGGTCAGGCGTGGTTTCTTGGCGGTAGTGCTCATTGGGCAGCTCCCTGGGCTTGATCAAGAACGTTGAGGGCTTGCTGCCACTCGGCCTGGTCGACACGGATGAAGTGGTTCTTCTCACGTGTTTCCAGAAACGGCACGCCCTTGCCCATCAGGGTGTCGCAGAGAATCACGCGCGGCTTGGCCTCGGTGAGATGGCGCGCGGTATCGAAGGCCTTTATGACTGCTGCGAGGTCGTTGCCGTCGACACGTTGAACATGCCAGCCGAACGCAGCCCACTTGTCAGCGAGCGGCTCGAAGCCCATGACCTTGCTCGAAGGACCATCGGCCTGCTGGTTGTTGATGTCGACCAGGCAGATCAGGTTGCCCAAGCCATGGTGAGCTGCGCTCATGGCTGCTTCCCAAGTCGAACCTTCGTCCAGTTCGCCATCGGACATCGAGTTGTAGACGAATGCTGGGTTGCCCTTCAGGCGCAGGCCGAGCGCCATGCCAACAGCAATAGGCAGGCCTTGACCGAGCGAGCCGCCCGACATTTCCATGCCTGGCGTGTAGGTCGCCATGCCCGACATTGGCAGGCGGCTGTCATCGCTACCGTAAGTCTCGAGCTCTTCTTCGGGGATGATCTTCGCTTCGATCAGTGCCGCATAGAAAGCGATGGCGTAGTGACCGTGGGACAGCAGGAAGCGGTCGCGGCCTTCCCAGGTTGGGTCCTCGGGACGCAGGTTCAGCGCATGGCAGTAGGCCGTCGCCAGCACATCGGCGTAACCCAGTGCCTGGCCGACGTAGCCCTGCCCTTGCACCTCCCCCATCTGCAGCGCAAAGCGGCGGATGCGGTAGGCGCCTTCGGCAACCCTGGCGTGGACGGAAGAATTATTGTTCTGCACGCAGTTCTCCTTGATATGGCCCGGCGCATGATGCTGTCGGTGCCTCATTCATCTCGCTTGGAGTTCGAATCTCCAGGCCTGCCAAACAACTCGATGAGGCGCTTGGCGAGTGAGAGAAAGCCTATTCCCTTGATTTTTTGAGCTCAAACGAATAGTTAAGGCAGATAGATGAATTGAGCTAATGTGAAAACACCATGCACAACCGAGTTTCCTTCAAGTCAATTCAGGCCTTCGAGGCCGCTGCGCGCCTGTCTTCCTTTGCCCTGGCAGCGGAGGAGCTCTTCGTCACCCCCTCGGCGGTCAGTCATCAGATAAAGCTGCTGGAGGAGCAATTTGGTGTTCGCCTATTCCATCGCGTGCATCGCGCGGTGGTGCTCACCGATGCCGGACGGGTGTATGCCGAAGAAGTCTCGGCGGCATTTGCCAGAATCGACATGGCGACTCGCGAACTGGGGCGCACCGCCAAAAGCGACATCCTCACCGTGCACTCGACACCCAGTTTCGCGACCCAATGGCTGATGCCCCGTCTAGCCCGCTTCAGCGCGCTGGAGCCCGATATCGACGTGCGGCTTAACGCGTCCTACCCGGCACCGACCGACCTGCTGACACAAGGCGTGGACATCGACATCCGCTACGGCATGAAACGGCTGCAGCCTGCCGGAACCATGGTGCTGCCCTTCCCCGCAGAGACCATCGTGCCGCTCTGTGCGCCATCGCTTGCACATGGTCCACAGGCGATCCGCGCCCCGGAGGATTTGCGCCATCACACCTTGATTCATAGCGAGGTGTGCCTGATTAGTTGGCGCGACTGGATGCGGCAACATCGCAAAGTGTCGCTGGATATCTCGCGCGGGCCTCGCTTCGATCGCTCGTTCATGGCCATCAGTGCAGCCGTGGATGGCTTGGGGATATGCCTTGAAAGCCTGCTGCTCGCGCAACGCGAACTGGCCAGTGGGCAGCTAGTCGCACCGCTTGGCCTGGCAGGGCCCAAGGTACAGGGCTACACCTTCAACATCCTGCGCTCACGGGCGGAGCTGCCGAAGATACGTAGTTTTCAGGATTGGCTGTTTGGCGAGCTTGAGGGCCAATCCTGAGAGGCGGCGTTTCATGGCCCGGTTCGGAGCATCGGTGGTCTGATCAAAACGCCCACGCTCAACGAGCTGTCACTCCCCTTCCCGCCCATGACACGCAGTCGCTCGTTCGTAGTTGCTCGAACAATTCCCTTCTGTATTTGCCATTCGGCAGTTGTGTCGCATTCCCGGCCGCGATGGTTTGCCCCGGCCAATTACGCTGCGTTAGTGTCGGCCGTCCCTGGGGGCGGAGCCCTCGTTCATTTCGGCATGGAGGTGTGCATGTTCCCTATCGATACCTGGCTGGCTTATACGGGCGCCTGCATTCTGCTGGTGCTGGCTCCCGGCCCGGACAATCTGCTGGCGGTGGCGCGCGGGCTCGGCCAGGGCCGCTTGGCCGCCATCGTTTCAGGTATGGCGTCGGGCACCGGGATTCTGTTTCACGTGTTGGCGGCGTCGCTGGGGCTGACGTTGCTGATGCAGACCTCGGAGCTGGCGTTCTGGCTGATCAAGTGCATCGGCGCTGGTTATCTGCTCTGGCTGGGCATCAAGGTGCTGCGCACGCGCAACCTGATCAGCTTTCGCTCCGTCACCCGGCAGTCGCTGCCGAGCATCTTTCTCACCGGTTTTCTGTCCGCCGCGCTCAACCCCAAGCCGGGCTTTTTCGTGTTGGCGTTCATCCCGCAGTTCGTCGATCCGCAGCGTGGCTCGGTGAGCATGCAGATGCTGGTTTACGGCCTGTGGTTCGCGGTGCTGACGGCTGTGGGCTTCGCGCTGATGGGTGTGTTCGCCACCTCGCTGTCGCGCTATCTGGAGGCTCGGCCACGGGTGGTGAAGGGGTTGAACCTGGGCGCCGGGATGACCTTCGTAGCCTCCGGCGTATCGGTGGCGACGCTGAGCCAGCGTTAGGCTCAGCGTCCGCGTTCAGGCATCTGCGCTCAAGGCGGCATGGGTACGCAGTTCTTCCTCGATGAATGCAGCGATCATCGCACGGTAAACCTGCTCCACAACCGCTGCCGAGGCGCCACGCTCATCGGCCAGTGTGCGCACCTTGGCGATGACCTGCTCGACGCGCGCAGGGGCGCGAACGTCTGCACTGTCTTTCTTGAAGCGCGCCGCCTGAGCGACGAAACCGCCGCGCTGGGCGATGAGGTCGACCATGGCGCGGTCAATCTGGTCGATGCGCTCGCGCACCTCTTCAAGGGAATTGCATTGCACGTCCATATGAGGATTTCCTGTGGTGGTTCGAATGGTGCAACCACGTTAGTCAGCATGGCGCCATGCGTCCAGCGCAACTGCCCGACGTTTTTACGCGGCGGGCGCTGGCTGTGACGCGTGTCTCTGGCAGGTGATCAAGCCTGCCCCGCCAACAATGCTCGATGCGATTGCGCACGCTGCGCTCGGCGCGGTAGAGCCCGCTATCGCTGTGCGGCAGTTCAGCTCTGAGGTGGCGACGCCATGGTGGCGGCTGGGCTGTCACGCGCCGTGCGTGGCATGCCGACCCGATAAAAACAGTGAATGACTGGAGGGCCTGCAGTCTAACTAGTCAGCCCCCACGTGGCTGCTCGTCTGCCGAGCAGGCCCAACTGACAGTCGAGCACAGCCCATGAAACGCGCCCGAATCATCACCTCGGAATTACACGATCTGCAGAGCGAGCAGCAGGCGGAGTTGATGATTTTCGGCACACCGAAGGAGCGGCTCGATTTCTATCGCCGAGAAATTCAGTACGAAGCCAGTATGCTGGCCGGGCGTACCAATTCGTATCTGACGGCGCAGTCGTTTCTGGTGATCGCCTATGCATCGTCCATGGCCAACCTGAATGAGAACTGGGGGGCGCTATTCACCTTGGTGGTTCCGGCGCTGTTCACGCTGCTGGGCATCATCAGTTCACTGCACGCCTGGCCGGGGATCAGGGCCTCCGCGACGATCATCGAGCACTGGTACTACAAGCAGGAGCAGCTGCTGCGCAGCGATCCCGAGTTCGGCCATGCCTATGACGACTCACCGCTGTTCAGCGAGAAGGAGGCCAGCCGGGAGAGCACTTACAAGTCGCTGCTGTTCTTTCTGCGCTCGCCCTGGCTGTTCATCGTTTTCTGGAGCGTGCTGGGCGTGTTTTCGATCTGGTTGCAGTTGCCCTCGGCGAATCTGTGACCCGCCGCAAACGAGCCTGATGGAAGCCATCGCCCGCCAATCAAGTCGAACTTCTGCCTCTTACACCTTTCAATCCTGATACATGCCGCGTTCACCAACGCGACCACTCACCGCGCCGTGCGGCGCATCAGCGGAGGTATCGATCATGAGTTCGAATCTGCAAGGCAAGAAGGTGCTGTTCATCACCGCCAACACGGGCATCGAGCGCGACGAGCTGCTCAAGCCGATGCAGGCGTTGAAGGATCAGGGCGCCAGCGTCACCCACGCCAGCGTCAAGGGTGGCGAGGCGGAAACCTGGCTGCAGGACAGCAAAAAGGACGTCAGCGTGCAGTCCGACACACAGATCAAGGGAGTGGGCGCGGCGGATTACGATCTGCTGGTGATCCCCGGCGGTACGGTGAACGCCGATAACCTGCGCCAGGATGAAGACGCGCAGCGCCTGGTGCAGGAGTTTCGTGATGCCGGCAAGACGGTCGCGGCGATCTGCCATGGCCCCTGGCTACTGATCGATGCTGGCGTGGTGCCAGGCAAGGTGCTGACGTCGTATGCCAGCGTGCGGCTAGATCTGGCCAATGCCGGTGCGAGCTGGGTAGACGCCGAGGTGCAAGTTTGCCCAGGGCAGAACTGGACGCTGATCACCTCACGCAACCCCGACGATATTCCTGCGTTCAACGAGGCCATCAGCCAGGCGTTGCTGGCGGCCTGAGCCAGCCTCCCGTCAATGATGCTCGATGCGATTGCGCCCGCCGCGCTTGGCGCAGTACAGGGCGATGTCGCTGCGCGACAGCGCGGCCTCGACGCTGGCATCGCTGGCATTGAGCGAGGAGATGCCAACGCTGACGGCGAGGAAGATTGGCTCCCCGACGTGCACGATCGGCGTCTTGGCCAGTTCGTTCTGGATGCGGGTGGCGAAGTGCATGGCCTGGTCCAGATCCGCTTCGCTGAGCACCACGGCGAACTCTTCGCCGCCCAGGCGCCCGGCGGTGTCGGTCTTACGCAGCTGGGTGCAGAGAATCGCCGCGAAGTGACGCAGGGCCTGGTCGCCGACGTTGTGGCCCCAGCGGTCGTTGATGGTCTTGAAGTAGTCTAGGTCGAACATCAGGATCGCCGCGCTCTGCTCGGGGCTGCGTTGCAGGCGCGCCAGTTCGGCTTCAAGCTGGCGCATGAAATGCCGACGATTGGCGAGCTGGGTGAGGAAGTCGGTAGTGGCGAAGGCCTGCAGCTCGGCTTCGATCTGCTTGCGTTCGGTGACGTCGGTCATGAAACCATGCCAGATTACGCTGCCGTCCTCCTCGCGGCGCGGGCAGGCTTCGCCTTGGCACCAGGCGATTTCACGCCCCGGTACCTGCACGCGAAACTCCAGATACCAGTCCGTCAGTTCTTCGGCCGATAGTTGCAGGGAGTCGATGAAGGCCATGCGGTCGTCCGGATGGACGATGGCCGTCAGCGCCTGAGCGTCCTGCATCAGTTGCATCGCACTGAGCCCGCAGATGGCTTGCGCGCCGGCGCTGACGTAGGTGAAGGCAGAGGTGCCGTCGGCCTGCCGGCGGAACTGGAAGACCATGCCGGGGATTTCATTGGTCAGGTCGGTCATCAGGGCCGCAGTCTGCTGTACCTGATCGGACAGGCGGCGCATGGCGGTGATGTCGGTGGTGGTACCGATCATGCGCAGCGGTTTGCCGTGCATGTCGCGCTCGACCACCTTGCCACGGCTGCATACCCATTTGTACTGGCCGTCGCGGCAACGCAGGCGGTGCTCGACTTCATAGGCGTCAGTGCGCTGATCCAGATGCGCCTGGATGGTAGCGCGCACGTAGTTGAGGTCAGCCGGGTGCACGCGGGTATAGCTCTCTTCGATGCGATTGCCGATTTCGTGGTCGGCATAGCCGAGCAGCGCCTTCCAACTGCTGGAGTAATGGATGTCGCCGGTGGTGATGTCGCGGTCCCAGATGCCTGTACCGCTACCGGCGATGGCCAGTGCCATGCGCTGCTCGCTGGCATGCAGGGCGGCGACTTCATGGCGCTGGCGGGCCTCTTGCGCTTCGCGCGCCAGCAGGTCGAGGGCCAATGCGGCGAAGTCCTGCAGGGCTTCCTGCTGCTTGGCGTCAAGCGCGCGGGGCGGGTCGAAATGCAGATACAGCGTGCCGAGCCTGACGCCCTCTTGCATCTGCAAGGGCCAGACCAGGGTAGTGGGTGAGGTTTCGCGAGTGTCGATGAGCTTCGCCAGACGAGCGTCGCTCAAACCAGGGCTGGCCCAGATATGCCGTGCAGACCCGACGCCGGAGACCAGCGCGGCGGCCGAGTCGAAATACCGGCTAAGCAGGCGCACGAAGCCATCGAGTCGCTCATCATTGGCGCTGGTGGGCGCGTTGACCGAACACAGGGGCTGCATAGTGATTCTGCTTGGATAGAAACGCGGAAGGCGCTTGATATTGATACGCCATTAGCGCGCTGGCGTCTAATCCTTCGTGCACCTAAAGCCGCTATTCATCAGCCTTTGCGCCGGGTACTCAGCCGCCGATCCCTCTGGCCTGGGCCTGCACTGGCTCTGGTTACAGGTTTTCAGAGTAGCCGTGCGCCTTGAAATTGTTATGATATAACATCTTTCAGATGAATTATTTACCGATACATCCCGCGCTGATGTCTGGACGTCGCCAGCCACTCCAGCAGGCCAACGCACACTCCTCCCTCACTTAGAAAACGCAACGCTAGGAATACCCATGAAAGCCACTTCGGCCTCCCTCGCCGTCATGACCGCCCTGGTCACACCTCAGATTCACGCTGCCTCATCCGGCAACTCCACCGTTTCGCTCGGCTCGGTCTACGTCACCCCGGAGGCCAGCGGCACGCTGCGCACCGACAGCATTCTGTCCTCGGTCGACATCATGGGCAGCGACAAGATCGAGGATAAGAACGTGATGAACAGCTGGGAGCTGGTGGGCCAGATGCCCGGCATCCAGCTGACAGAGACGCGCATGGGCGCCGAGTCCGGCAAGGTGACCTTCCGTGCGTTCAACGGCGAGGGCTACATCAATGGCATCAAGACCCTGATCGACGGCGTACCGAGCAACGTCAACAGCGGCAACCAGCGCTTCATCGACATGGTCTTCCCGCTGGATCTGGAATACATCGAGGTGGTGCGCGGCACCAATGACCCGCGCTACGGCCTGCACAACATCGGCGGCAACATCAATTTCGTCACCCGCCAGGGCGGCAACTATACCGACGGCCGCCTGACCTACGGCAGCTTCAATACCCGCGAATTGCAGTTGGCCGTGGGCCACGAGGAAGGCAACTTCGCGCAGAACTACTTTCTGGCCAAGCAGGATTCCGACGGTTTCCGCGACAACAGCAACTCCAACAAATATTCCCTGGGCGGCAAATGGTTCGTCACCGATGACGAACAGACCATGAAGCTCGGCATAGTCGCCCGCCTCTATCACCACCAGGCCGAGGAGCCGGGTTTTCTCACCGTGCAGGAGCTGGCCGCGAGCCGCTCGCAGTCGCCGGAAAAAAACGCCAACGATGGCGACGACCGCGACATGAAGCACCTCAGCGCGCATGCAGACTTTCAGCTCAACGATGACCTGAGCCTGAGCAACAAGCTGTACTACAACAGCTACGACGATGACCGCACCGTGACTTTCACCAGCTACCCGGTCGGCAATGCCCCGCGTCAGCGCCGCCAGTGGGAAGAGCGCCAGACCGGCGTGTTGAGCAACCTGACCTGGCGCGCCCACGAGATGCTGACCCTCGACGGCGGCATCAACTACGAGCAGCAGAACAACGAATACCGCCGCTACCGCTACAACTTCGATGTTCCCACCGATTTCGACGCGCCGCCGGCACGCACGCAGAACGACGACAGCTACACGCTGTACAACACCGGCGCCTATGCCCAGGCGATCATCCAGCCCATCGAGCAACTGAAGATCATCCCGGCGTACCGCGTCGACAAGTTCTCCGGTAATACCGAGCTGATGAACGGCGAGAAGGCCGAGCTGCAGGACTACGGCTGGATCGAACAGCCCAAGCTCAGCGTGGTGTACAGCATCACCCCGGACATCAACGTCTACGCCAACTGGGGGCGCACCTTCCAGATCCTTACCGGTTCCACCGCACCGGCCTACATGACCGCCGGCCAGGCCTCGTACAAACCGTCGATCAACACCGGCAAGGAAGTGGGGGTAAAGTTCAAGCCGTTCGCCGGTTCCGAAGCGCGCATCGCCGTGTGGCAACAGGAGGCCACCGACGAAGTCGCCAACATGCCCAGCACCGGCACCACTGTCGGCCTGGGTGAAACCAAGCGTCGTGGCATTGACATGCAACTCACCGCACAGCTGAACGACCAGTGGACGGTGTGGGGCTCGCACGCTATTCAGGAAGCCAAGGTGGTCAGCGCGTTCACCGCTGGCGGGCAGTCGCTGGCGGGCAAGGAAGTGTTCTCCACGCCGCGCTACATCAGCAATGCAGGGGTCGACTACCAGTTCAACGATGCCTGGCGCTTTGGCCTGTCGGCCCGCGCACAGGGCGACTACTACATCGACGAGCTGAACGAGCAAGGCAAGTACGGCGGCTTCGCGGTGCTCGATGCCAACGTGCGCTATCAGCTATCGGCTACCACCAGCCTCGATCTGCAGATGAAGAACCTGACCGACCGCGACTACGAGTACGTATGGTTCGACAACTTCTTCTGGGCCGCTGGCGACGAACAACCGATGTTCTCCCCTGCACCAGGTCGCTCGGCCTATCTGTCGGTGAACATGAAACTCTAAGCCGCCCGGCTGCAACCTGGCCTGCAGGAGCTCGAAAACGGACTCCTGCACGCACAACATGGTGTGACCAGCGAACGTAGGGTGCGCCGTGCGCACCGCCAGGGCACCTCGACAACATCGGTTGTACACGGCGCAAATCATCAATGAAAAGGCCAGGGACGAACCCTGGCCTTTTTGCGTTCAAGGGGATGAGTATCGGCGCCGGTGTGGTTGCGGCTTGCCCCGGTGCGCGCGGCGCACCCTACGACAGAGGTTCCTAGAGGTACTTCAGCCAGCGAATATCGCGACGCCGCGCCTTGAACCGCGCGAACCACTGCGTGGGTGGAAACAGCACCAACGCCAGCAGCACGGTCGTAGCCCAGACCCACCCCATCGAATCGAAGCCGAAGTAGTGCCCCTGGTTCGCGCCCCAGATAGCCAGGGCGGTGATATAGAGCAACTTCAGCACATACAGGTGCAGCAGGTAGAAGAACATCGGCGCACTGCCGAATACCGCCAGGGTACGCACCAGGCGCTCGTCGTTGCGACGCTCGAAGGCAGCCAGCAACAGCAGGCCGATGCCCAGCGTCAGCGCCAGGAACAGCAGCGACGGTGGGTATTTGGTGATATTGAACAGGCCCATCAGCGTTTGCAGCGCGGTTTCTTCCACGGCCCAGGGCTTCTCGCCATAGCCGTTGAGCAGGCGCAGCAGGACGAACAGCGCCAGCGCAGCAAAACCGACGCGGCGCAGCCATTGCAGGCGCTGCTCGGGCGCGCTCGCGCCGCGAAACCACGGGCCGATCACATAACCCAGGGCGATCACCCCGATCCACGGCAGCACCGGATACGACGTGCGCAGGCGTAACGTGTCGGAAAACTCGAGCCAGCCGCGGTCATGCAGGATCGCCCAAGGCATGTGCAGCGCCGACTCTGGGCCGAAGTGCAGCCCATCGAGCAGATTGTGCCCCGCCACCAACGCCAGACCCAGCAAGGACAACAGCGTGCGCGGCAGCCATAGAAGCGCAGCGAGCGCCAGCATGCTCAGGCCGATGACCCAGATCACCTGCAGGTAGATCACCGTGGGCGGGAACTGGAAGGTCCAGGCGAAATTGACCAGGGTGAACTCCAGCACGACGAGGAACAGCCCGCGCTTGAACAGAAAAGCGCTGGTCGCCGCCCGGCTCATCTGCTTCTCGCCATAGAGAAACGCCGAAAGCCCGGTGAGCAGGATGAATACCGGCGCGCACAGATGCGCCAAGGTACGGCTGAAGAACAGCGCAGGCTCGGTGGCGGTCACGTCCATCGGGTCGCCGACCTGCTGGTGCAGGTAGAAGGTTTCGCGAACGTGATCGAGCAACATGAAGAGGATGACCAGACCGCGCAGGGCGTCGATCGAGAGCAGACGATTGAAGGGCATGGGGGGCTTCGAATAAGGCCTAAATGAAACGTAATACTATAACCATATTCACATTACAGTTGTGGCCAATATGCCTCGACACCAGGCGCCATGCGCGCACCTGACGCTGAACGATGCGCGGCTGCCGCAGTCGGAAATGCAGGACAATCGTCAAGGAAACCCTACCCCATGCTGCCCAACCGCGCCCTCCTTTCCGCTTTCGTCGTGGCCCTGCTCAGCCCTCTTGCCGAGGCGCAGGAGCCGTTGCGCATCCAGAGCCTGCAACGCTGCGGCGACCTGCTCGCCAGTGAAAAGCAGGACTGGTGCATGCAAGTGCGTGGCCTTGGCGCGAAGCTGCCCACGCTGCACCTCGGCGACGACACCCTGCCCGCTTCGGCGGTCAAGCGCACGGGCGATGGTCTACGTCTGCAACTGAGCAGCGACAAACATCGCAGCGCACCGCTGTGGCTGGAGGACGACTCGCGCGCCAGCAATCCGGTGTGGCTGTCGCTGCACCGCAGCCATGTGCTCGCTGCCGGCCCGGATGAAGTGGCGAAGAACAGGGACGGCCTGACCACCTATGTCGACCTGGTCAGCCTGCTGATCGAGGAAAGCCACGACGGCCTCGATGAGGCCAAGCGCCTGGCGAAGAAGTACGACGCCAAGGTGGTCGGCGCCATCCCACCGCTGAACGTCTACCAACTGCGCCTGCCGGTAAAGAACCTCACCGAGCGTGATGCGCTGGTGCTACGTATCGGCAACGAAGTCAGCGTCGATGCTGTGGTGGTGGAAGAAAGCGCACCGGAGCGTGGCGAAGAAAGCGAGGCCGCCCGCAAGTCGGCACATAAACCGGAAAAGAACTCCGAGGAATGGGCCGCGAACCGCTTCATGGATGCGGTCAACTATTACCAGCGGCGCATCCCGGCGGGGGAAACGCCCATCGAAGCCGAGCCGATTCGCGTCGGCGTGATCGAGCGCAACGTCGATTTCGACGCACCCGACTTCGCCGATTACCTCGGCGCCTGTCCCGATGGCAAACCGCGCACCTGCGTCTATGCGCGTGATGCCGACGAGCCGGACAACCACGGCAGCACCGTGGCCGGCATCCTCGCTGCGCACTGGGACAAAGGCGGCAACACCGGCTTCCTGCGCGGGCTGGACAAAGCCAGCCAGGGCTTCGAGGTGATCGTCGAGCGCAACTCGGACGCCGGCATCACCGCCAACATCGCCGCCTCGGTGAATCTGGTGGAAGACGGCGTACGCGTACTCAATTGGAGCTGGGGCATCCACCGCGTCGGCACGCGCAACGTCGAAGGCGACGAGATCGATTCGCTGGTGCGCTCCGGCATCGCCATGAGCGGCTACGAAGAATTGCTGGAGGAGTTCTTTCTCTGGCTGCGCGAGGAACACCCGGACGTGCTTGTGATCAACTCCGCCGGCAACGGTTCGTCCTTCTCCGGCCGGGACGAGTACCGCCTGCCCTCCTCGTTCATTACCGAGCAGTTGCTGGTGGTCGGCGGGCATCAGCGCAGCAAGGAAAAAGAGGCCGAAATCGACGACCCGACCTACGTGGTCAAACGCGACTCATCGAACGTCGACATGCGCGTCGATATCACCGCCGCCGCCTGTGCCCGCGCTTCCACCCAAGAGGTCGATGCAACCGGCGATGTGCATTGTGGCACCTCCTACGCCACGCCCCTGGTCACTGGCGTGGTCGCCGCCATGCTGTCGATCAATCCGCGCCTGCAGCCGGAACAGGTACGCATGCTGCTACGGCGCAGCGCCATGACCATCGGCGGTGATTACGACTTCGAACCGATGGACGCCGAAGACCTGACCGCGCCGATCCTGCCATCGGAGCGCAACTACAAGATGAGTGACAAGGACGTGGGCCGCTCGGCGCGGCTGGATATGCAGAAAGCGCTGGACCTGGCGGTGCAGAGTCGCGATCGGGTGCGTTGAGGGCCGTTCAGGTCACTCGCCGGAAACCCGCTCGTAGAGCTCGACCGGCTCGACCTTGCCCTGGGCGCCGCACCGGCTGTGGCCCAGGCCCAAGTGACGGAAGCCGGCCTTGAACAGCACCCGGCCGGATTGCGGGTTGCGCGCCAGGTGGCTGGCGTGCAGCCGGCGCAAACGAAGCTGGCGGAAGGCAAATTCCACCAGGGCATTGCAGGCCTCACTGGCGTAGCCACGGCTCCAGTAAGGCACGCCGATCCAGTAGCCCACCTCGGCCTCGCCTCGGCCAATATCCTTGAGCACCATGCTCCCGACCAGCGTGCCACTGGCCGACTCGGTGATGATGAAGTTGGCTGCCGTGCCACTGGCCCAATCCTGCGCGCAGCGCTCGATCCACTGCTGCGCCAGCTCGGCCGGATAGGGATGGGGAATACTGCTGGTGACATCGGCAATACGAAAATCACCCGCCAGGCGCTGAACCTCGTCGGCATCCTGTAGCTGCGGTGGGCGCAGCGTCAGCCGTTCGGTTTCGATGCGGTGCTCATCCATATGCGTCTCCTGTCAAATCCATGGGGTGCGCCAGCGCCGCTTGCGCATCGCCCGTTCAGGCCGGAGAAGGCCCGATGGGATAGAACACCCCAGCGCTCCACACACCCAACCAGGGTTCTCCGTCGACCTCGCGCTCCACCGCCAGTTCCACCAGCTGATAGAACACGTTGCGGTGAATCAGCGCCTCGAGGTTACGCCGCACCAGAATGTAGGGCGAGGGTTCGAGTGTCGCAGGGTCGATCTCGACACGGATAGGATGCTCGCCGCCTGCGACCACCTCGTCCTCGACGTTGGTGGTGAAACGCAGCACCTGCGCTTCCCCCTCGCCTTCGACCTGCAGGGTCACGGCGACGAAGGGCGCATCCTCGACCTGGATGCCGACCTTCTCCACCGGCGTGATCAGGAAGTAGTCGTCGCCGTCACGGCGAATGATCGTGGAAAACAGCCGCACCATGGGTTTGCGGCCGATGGGCGTGCCCAGGTAATACCAGGTGCCATCGCGGGCGATGCGCATGTCGATATCGCCACAAAAATCCGGATTCCACAGGTGCACGGGGGGCAAGCCCTTGCCTTCACCCTTGGGGATCTGCGCCAGCAGATCGCCCGCCTTGCCTGGATCGCTCATGGCCTTTCCTCGTCCAGTTCGATTCGAACGGACGAGGATACACCGTGCCACCTGTCGCGGCTAAAGCCCCTCCCACAAGAGCAGCGCGCCGATTGTCCCTATTCTTAGCGCCCCACACCCAACAGGCTGCGCGCATAGTCATGCAGCGGCGGGCCGATCAGGTCCTGCGGCTGGGCGTCGTAAAACGTCAGGAATCCGCCACGGCTGCGAATCCGTGCGGTGTCCACCAGGTAGCGCGTGTTGGTTTCGATCAGCATCAGCTGGATCGAGGCGCGGTCGGTACCAAGGCGATCCACAGCCTCCTGGTCTTCCCACTCCTCCAGGGTGCCGATACGGTCGTCGCTGTAGGCAAAACGGCTGTACAGCAGATAATGCGCGCCGGCGGCACGGGCTTCGGCCATGGCTTCGTCCAGGCCTGCCGGCTCACGTGCGCGGCGCACCAGCGGGAAGTATTCGACGAAGCCCTTGAAGGCCTCCTCGGCCACTACGTTTGGCCGCGGATAGCCGTGGCCCGGCGGCACGAAATGGCCCTGGGCGATGTAGATGAAGGAGTCCTGCTGCAGGCGCCGCGAGGCCATGCGCTCGGTGCGACCGTGATCGAGAAACCCGGCATCGCGCAGGTGGTACTCGGCGCCACTGGCCAGATCACTGACCTTCATGCACCCGGTCAGGCCCAGCAGCGCCACCAGTAGAAGCAGGTTACGCATGAATCCATCCTCCTCGTGCCGGTGACGGAAAACCGGCGGATAAGGGATAGATGCAGGTTCTGCGCCAGCCTCGTCAAAGCCCGCGCTGCCACTCCTGACGCAGATTGGCCTGTTGCGGTCGCTCGATAGCCTCACGCACCTGCGCCAGCAGACGTACTTTGTCACGCCCCAGGTTGCCCTTGAGCACCAGGTAGTTGGACGCGTGATCACTGCGAAATATTGTTTGCTGCAGTTCGAGCCCCTGCAGCAAGCGCTCAACCTCACCGAATAGCTGCAGTTGCGTCAGCGGCTGGTAATCGGCGAATTGCTCGCGAAAGCGAGCCTCACCCATGGGGAAACTGACCACCAGAGTGGAGAGATACTCAGGTTCGGCCTCGTTCATCAGGCGCGCCGAGTTGTCTGCATGCTGATCGCTGAGTACCTGACCACCGAGCCCGTTGAGAATCATCACGGAGCGGGTGATGCCGGCCTGGCCAAGCTTGTCCAGAGCGCTAAGGCTGGACTCGAAGGTTTCACCTTTGTTGACCCGCGCCAGCACCTCGTCATCACCGGACTCGCAGCCGACATAGGCCATTTTCAAACCGGCATCGGCCAGCTCCTTGAGCTCCTCCACCGATTTCTTGCGCAGGTTGCGCGGCAGGCAATAGCTCGAGACCCGACGCACTTCAGGCATGTATTCGCGAATGGCTTGCAGGATGGCCAGCAGGCGCCGAGTCGGCAGCACCAGCGCATCGCCGTCGGCGAGGAATACCCGGTTGACGATCAGTTGCTCACCCGCACGACGAATCTCCTCCAGCACCTGCGCCTCATCGCGGGCGCGGAATTTCTTCTGCGGCGCGGTGTACATCTCGCAGAAGGTGCACTGGTTCCAGGAGCAGCCGTTGGTGACCGGCAGAATCAGCGACTGCGCCTCACTCGGCGGGCGAAACACTGGCTCGATGTAAGCGATGGGAAAGGTGGCGGGCATGCAGGCAGTCACTCGGTTGGTTGGCGCCCCGGCAGTTTATCCGGGCCTGGAGTGACTGCCGAGCCACTCTGGGCCTCGACCTGCAACCGTTGCATGCCGCTCAGGTTGCGTTTAACTCACGTGGGACGGGGCTCGAGAATGGATCGTGGGCTAAAGCTCACCCTGCAGCACTGCCGGCGGTGCGCATGGCGCACCCTACCGTGATCGGCCCACTAGCCGCCGATGATCTTCATCACTGTGACGCCGCCGGAGAAGGCCAGGTCCTGCTTGTCGCCGAGTGCCTTGACCAGCAGACGCTGCAGCGCTGGCAGGGCCTGGTGACGCGGTTTGTCCAGCAGGTCACCAACGAAGTGGCGGTTGCTCGACGACAGGCAGCCATGCAGCCAGCCGGTGGAGGACAGGCGCAGGCGCGAGCAGGTACGGCAGAACGGCACGCTTTCGTTGGCGATCACGCCGAAATGACCGGCGCCGGGAATGGCATAGCGCATCGCCGTGGCATCCACCGGAGCGCTGGCCTGCACGTACTGGTGACGGCTGCCAATCAGCTCCAGCAGCTCCGGCAGACCGACGAATTGCTGGTTGAAGGCATTGGGGTCGCGCGCCAGATGGCCCATGCGCATCAGTTCGATGAAGCGCAGCTCGAAACCACGCTCCAGGCAGTACTCCAGCAGTGGCAGCACCTGGTCGAGGTTCTGCCCACGCAGCGGCACCATGTTGACCTTGATTTTCATCCCGGCTTCGCGCGCCGCTTCCATGCCAGCCAACACGGTGGCCAGGTCGCCGCCGCGGGCGATGCTGCGGAAGGCGTCGGCGTCGAGGGTATCGAGGGAAACATTGAGACGGCGGATACCGCATTCGACCAGCAGCGGCAGCTTGCGCTCGAGCAACTGGCCGTTGGTGGTGAGGCTGATATCGTCGAGGCCGAGTTGGCTGACCTGGCGCAGGAAAGGCTCCAGGCGCGTGCTGACCAGGGGCTCACCACCGGTAATGCGCAAGCGCTCGATGCCAGCGGCTTCGATCAGGTAAGCGACGCCACGCGCCATGGCGTCGGCGGAGAGTTCGTCCTGAGCGGCGACCAGACGCTTGCCGTTCGGCACACAGTAGGTGCAGGCGTAGTTGCAGGCAGCGGTCAGGCTGACGCGAAGGTTGCGGAAGCGTCTGCCCTGGCGGTCGACGATCATTGGGAGCTCCAGTTCGTTAAGAGCCGGAGTATATCGCTATGTCGGCCACGGCACAGTCCCGTGGCCGACATGCCAGGCGTCAGGCGTCGCGCTTGCGCTTGTTACCCATGCGCACGCCGATATCCATGAGGAACTGGAAGAAGCCTTCCTGATCCTCGAGCACATTGCTCCAGAACGGCGAGTGGTACAGCGCCACGGCGCCATGCACCAGGGCCCAGGCGGCGCAGTAGTGGAAGTATGGCGGCACGTCTTCCAGCTTGCCTTCGGCGATGCGGCCCTTGATCAGCTGGGTCAGACGCTCGAAGTTGGAAGCACGGATCTTGTGCAACTGCTCGACCATTTCCGGCACTTGATTGCCCTTGACCACCTTCTCTTCGAGGCGGTCGAACAGGCGATAGCGTTGCGGATCGCGCATGCGGAATTCGAAGTACGCACGCGACAGCGCTTCCTTGTCACGATCCACATCGGCCGAATGCAGCAGCTCGTTGAGATCGCGCTCGTAGTCGAGCATCAGGCGCAGGTAGATCTCCGCCTTGGACTTGAAGTGCTTGTAGATAGTGCCTTTGCCGATACCGACCGCATCAGCGATCATCTCGACGGTAACGCTGTCTTCTCCTTGTTCGAGGAAGAGTTTCAGCGCGGTATCGAGAATTTCTTGCTCGCGGCGACGGAATTCGCGGACCTTACGGGGTTCTTTCTGCATAAAGGGACTACGGGGTCAAAAATCGAAGCCGCTTATTATGCCCAAATGCGGCCAAATTGCACGGATCATCCGACCATGTACGTGTTTCATGATGAGTTCCCCCTGGAAAACGGACTGCGCTATCTGAACCATGCGGCGGTCGCTCCCTGGCCGAAACGCAGTGCTGAAGCGGTTCGACGGTTCTCGGAAGCGAACGTGAGCAGCGGCGCGCGTGACTATCCCGACTGGCTTAAACTTGAGCGCAGCCTACGCGAACGCCTTGCGCGCCTGATGAACGCACCAAGCACCGGTGATATTGCACTGGTCAAGAATACCTCCGAGGCACTCTCCTTCGTGGCCTTCGGCCTGGACTGGCGAGCCGGCGACCAGGTGATCATCAGCGACGAGGAATTCCCTTCCAACCGCATCGTCTGGCTGGCACTGGCGGCTCAGGGCGTCGAGGTAGTCGAGGTCAATCTCAAGAGTGATGATCCGGAAGCAGCCTTGCTCGCCGCCTTCACCCCGCGTACACGCCTGTTGTCGATCAGCGCCGTGCAGTTCGCTAGCGGCCTGCGTCTCGATCTGCCGCGCTTAGGCCACGGCTGCCGCCAGCATGGCGTGCTGTTCTGCATTGATGCCATCCAGCAACTGGGCGCCCTGCCCTTCGACGTCCAAGCCTACGACTGCGACTTCGCCATGGCCGACGGCCACAAATGGATGCTCGGTCCGGAGGGCCTGGGGGTGTTCTATTGCCGAAGTGCGGTGCGCGACCAGCTGAAACTGCACGAATACGGCTGGCACATGCTAGAGCACGCCGGCGACTACACCCGCCAGGACTGGCAGCCGGCCCGCAGTGCACGGCGCTTCGAATGCGGCAGCCCGAACATGCTCGGCGCCTTCGCCCTGGAGGCGAGCCTGTCGCTGCTCGAGGAAGTGGGCATGGAGCGGATCGGCGCGCTGGTGGGAGAGCGGGTTCAGCGCCTGAACGATGGTATTCGCGAATTGCCTGGTGCAGTGATCCATAGCCCGCTCGAGCCTGCGCGTCGTGCCGGTATTCTCAGTTTCAGCCTGGCGGGCTGGGACAATCCGGCGCTGTATCAGCGCTTGCGCGAGGAACAGGTGATCTGTGTACAACGCGGGCCAGGCGTCCGCCTGTCGCCGCATTTCTACACCAGCGAGCAGGTTATCGAAGAGACCTTGGGCCTGCTAACCCAGCTGGCAAAAGGGTGAGGACTCAGCAGCGCCCGCGGTATTCCAAATCCGTTTAAAAAACTCAGGCTTTTGCCTGGACGCTCGCTGATCATGGCCAATACTGAAATTTACTGGTGCGCGGCATCTCCCCCCAAGTGCCCCGCCAGCCAAGGTACCGTGGACCGCGTACCTTGATTTACTCCTAATGGTCTTGACCCGGATTCATCCCCCAGAGTCCGGGTTTTTTTTGCTCAGCGAATCGCCGTTCCCGTAGGGTGGGTGAGCCGCCTGTCACGGTCGCCGACTGCTTCGCTGGATCTGGGTGCGGCGTAACCCACCATGGCTGCAACACCTCACATCGCCTGGTGCGCGCGGCGCCCCTACGGGCTGTTATGCGTCAGCCACACCAGCCAACGGGAACAAACGCTTGAAGTTGTTCGAGGTCTGCTCAGCCAGGGCCTCGTAGCTCACCCCACGCAGCACCGCCAGGTACTCGGCCACCTCTCGCACGTATTGCGGCAGGTTGGGCTTACCGCGATGCGGCACGGGCGCGAGATATGGCGAATCGGTTTCCACCAGCAGACGATCAACCGGCACCTGGCGCGCCACTTCGCGCAACGCCTCGGCATTGCGGAAGGTGACGATACCCGACAGGGAAATATAAAAACCGATATCCAGCGCGGCCTTGGCCATATCCCAGTCTTCGGTGAAGCAATGCAGCACGCCAGCCTGTGGCAACGCCGCTTCACGCAGTAGCGCCAGGGTATCGGCGCGGGCCTCGCGGGTATGCACGATCACCGGCTTTCCGGTAATGCGTGCGGCCTCCAGATGCAAACGAAAGGAGGCCTGCTGCAGCGCAGCAGACTCCGGCTCATAGTGGTAATCCAGGCCGGTTTCGCCAATGGCGACCACCTTCGGATGCGCCAGCTCGCCCAGCAGCCAGTCCAATGCGGGTTCTGCCCCCGGTTCCAGATCCAACGGATGCACGCCCACCGAGCAATCGACATCGTCATAACGCTCAGCCAGGCCCTTGACCGTGGCGGCGTTGTCGGCGCTGATGCCGATGCACAGAAAGTGGCCCACACCTGCAGCGCGCGCCGCGTCCAGGGCAGCATCCAGCGAACCGCCATGGGCAGCGAGGTCGAGACGATCAAGGTGACAATGGGAGTCGATCAGCACAGCGGGAAAACTCGGGCAAAGGGAAAGCCCGAATTGTAATCGAAAGCAGCGGATGCCTGGTCACGTGGGAGGGGCTTTAGCCGCGACGATGCGAGTTCGCGGTCAGAAGGCTTACATCGTATGGGTCGGGCGGTCGGACTTCAGCGCGCCAGCGAGGTAGGTTTCGATCTTGTTGCGCGCAGTGTTATCACCGTCGTTGAACTGCACGCCGACACCGGCAGCACGGTTGCCCTGCGCGCCTTTCGGGGTGATCCACACCACCTTGCCGGCAACCGGAATCTTCTCCGGCTCATCCATCAGGTTGAGCAGCATGAACACTTCGTCACCGAGCTTGTAGCTCTTGTTGGTGGGAATGAAGAGGCCGCCATTCTTGATGAAAGGCATGTAGGCCGCGTACAGCACGGACTTGTCCTTGATGGTCAGGGACAGAATTCCGTTACGGGGACCCAGATTGGGTGGCAGGCTCATCAGCACATTCCTGGCGTTTATTGCTTAATGCCTGATTCTAGGGCCTGACCATACTCATGCGCAAACAACCAGGTGGCAGGCAGCCGGCAGAATGTGACGCCCTGCCGAATCCTGCCATGACGCTGCTCAGCCGCGATCCTGCCCAGGCAGTGACGCCCATTGCACCAGCAGCGCTTCGAGCAGCAGCACACGGTTGAGGTTGGCTTTGCCCATCACCTTCTGCCGCTGCGCGAGCAGCCATTCCTGAATGGCCAATACCTTGGCCTGCGCGCTCTTGTCCGCCAGGTATTGCACCACCTTGCGCATATCGGCCTGGCCGAGGCCTTCCTCGTCCTTGGTCAGTTGGTAGCGCAACATCAGCTGAGCCCAGTCGCAGAACCAGTCGAACAGCAGATTCAGCGGCAGTGAGTTCCAGCTTTCGGCCAGTTGGCTGGGCGATATCTGCTGCTTGAGCAGTTTCTTCACACCCTCCACGGCCTGGGCACGCTGTTCGCGCACGCCCTGAGCCTGCAGGCGCACGGCGGCCAGCGGCGAACCCGCTGCGAGCGTCAGCAGGTCGGCGCGCTCATCGTCACCCAGTTCGGGCAATGCCTGGGCCAGCCAGGCCAGGCTCATCGCCTCGCTCGGTAAGGGGCAGGCCTGCTGCACGCAGCGACTCTTGATGGTCGGCAACAAGCGGCTTGGCTGGTGACTGATGAGCAGCAGCACGGTATTGCCGGACGGCTCTTCCAGGCTTTTCAGCAGCGCGTTGGCGGCGTTGAGGTTCATCGCCTCGGCCGGCTCCAGCAGCACCACTTTGCGCCCACCCAGCTGCGCGGTCTGCACTACGAAATCGACCAGCTCACGCACCTGATCGACCTTGATCGGCTTGTCCGCCTCTTCCGGCTCCAGCACGTAGTTGTCCGGGTGAGTACCGGCGGCCAACAGATGACAGGATTTACAGTTGCCACAGGCATCTAGCCCGTTCGGACTCTGGCACAACAGGCGCGCCATGAGACGCTCAGCCAATGCACGCTTGCCTATCCCGGCCGGGCCATGCAGCAGATAGGCATGAGCATGTTGCGTGCGCCCGGCCAGTTGCTGCCAAAGCGTTTGCTGCCAGGGATAGACCTCAGCCACGGCAAGCCTCCAGCAGGCTCGGCAGCAAGGCATCGATATCGGCTTGCACCTGCATCAGGGTCTGCCCGGCATCCAGCACCCGATAGCGTTGCGGCGACTGCTCGGCGCGCTGCAGATAGGCCTGGCGTACGGCCTCGAAGAAGCCACGGCCTTCCTGCTCGAAACGATCCAGGCGACCGCGAGCCGCAGCGCGAGCCAAACCAACCTCGACCGGCAGATCGAAGATCAGCGTCAGGTCAGGACGCAGCTCACCCTGGACGAACTGTTCCAGTTGCGCGATGCGCTCGATGGAAAGACCCCGGCCGCCGCCCTGGTAGGCGTAAGTAGCATCGGTGAAACGGTCGCACAGCACCACGCTACCTTTGGCCAGAGCCGGACGAATGACCTGCTGCAGGTGCTGGGCGCGGGCGGCGAACACCAGCAGCAATTCGGTATCGACCGCCATCGGCTCATCGCTAGGATCGAGCAGCAATTCGCGGATGCGCTCGGCCAGCGGCGTACCGCCGGGCTCACGGGTCAACAACACGTTAATGCCGCGCTCGCGCAGGCGCTCGGCCAGGTACTCGCGGTTGGTGCTTTTGCCGGCGCCTTCCGGGCCTTCCAGGGTAATAAACAGACCGGTCACGGATTGCCCTTATTCAGTTTCGGCCGCCGCGCGCGGCGCGGGGCTGGAGCGGTAGTCGGCGCGACGCTTGAGCTGATATTCGCGCACCGCGCGATTGTGCTCGGCCAAGGTGTTGGAGAACACATGGCTACCGTCGCCTCGCGCGACGAAATACAGCGTGGTGCCATCGAGCGGGTTGAGCGCGGCGTTGATCGCCTCACGGCCGACCATGGCGATGGGCGTCGGCGGCATGCCGTCGATGGTGTAAGTGTTGTAGGGCGTCGGTGTACGCAGATCAGCACGAGTGATACGCCCGTTATAGCGCTCGCCCATGCCATAGATAACCGTTGGGTCGGTCTGCAGACGCATGCCCATGCGCAGACGACGAACGAACACACCGGCGATCTCGCCGCGCTCCTCGGGCACGCCGGTTTCCTTCTCGATCATCGAGGCCATGATCAGCGCGTCATAGGGCTCGCGATAGGGCAAGCCCTCGGCACGCTTCTTCCACTCCTCGGCCAATACGCTTTCGAGGCGTGCGTTGGCCTGCTTGAGCAGGTCCTCGTCGCTCATGCCGCGTACATAGCGATAGGTGTCAGGAAAGAAACGCCCCTCGGGGTTCTGCCCGGCCAGGCCCAGGCGCTCCATCAACTGGACATCGCTGAGATCGGCCAGACGCTGCTCCAGGCGCTCCTGCCGGCCCAAGGCGGCGCGCACCTGGCGGAAGTTCCAGCCCTCGACCAGGGTCAGGCTGTACTGCACCACCTCGCCACGCTGCCACAGGCCGAGCATGTCTCGCGCCGTCTGCTGCGGAAGCAGTCGATATTCACCGCTGTGCATGGCCGGAGCACGCAGATTGAAGCGCCAGTACAGACGCAGCCAGAAGGCGTTGTCGATCACGCCATCCGCCTCCAGACGATTGAGCAGGCCGCTCGGAGTGGCGCCGGACGGCACCTCCAGAAGCATTTCCTCAGTCAGATGCAGAGGCTGTTCCAGCGCTCTCTGCTGCTGCCAGGCGGCCCCCACGACTAGCAGCGCAGCCAGTAGCACGCCGCACTCAAGCAGCACCAAGATCTTGCGTAGCACCAGTTATTTACTCAGTAGGTCGCAGACGATGGCCTGCAGTTTACGGGTGAGCGGCCCGACCGACCAGTGTCGCTCTTGCAGCGCCCGCACAGGCCAGATGCCGTAAAGGCTGTTGCAGAGAAAGACTTCATCGGCATCCAGCAGTTCGGCGGAGGAAACATCGCGTAACTCGACGGCCAGTCCGAGCAACTGCGCCTGCTGCAGGATCTCGGCACGCATCACGCCAGCCACGCCACAGCGCGACAGATCAGCCGTCACCAGCCCACCGCCGACGACGAGGAACAGGTTGCTGTACACGCCCTCGATGACTCGGCCACTGCTGTCGCGCATCAGGCCTTCGGCGCACTCGGCATCCTGCCATTCGGCGCGCGCCAACACCTGCTCCAGGCGATTAAGGTGCTTGAGCCCGGCCAGCAGCGGTTGCTCAGCCAGACGCGTCTCGCAGGGAAACAGACGCACGCCCTGCTCGGCGTGCGCGGCAGGGTACTGCGGCAACGCAGCAGATTGCAGGATGCGCAGCGGCTGACAGGGTTGCGGTGGCGCGTAGCCTCGCTGGCCCTCGCCACGGGTGACGATGAGTTTGGTCACACCCTCGCCCAACTGCCCGGCGAACGCCTGCAGCTCGCGCTCCATGAGAAGCAGATCGAGAGGAATGGACAGACGCCGACAGCCATCGGCCAGGCGCGCCATGTGCCGCGCCAGCAGCGGAATGTGCCCGCCGCGCACGGCGATGGTCTCGAACAGACCATCACCGTAAGCCAGGCCACGGTCGCGAACCGACGACTGCTCGCCGGGCACGCCGTTGACCCAGCTCAGCATCAGCCGTTGAACCGACGGAACAGCAGCGAGCCGTTGGTGCCGCCAAAGCCGAAGGAGTTCGACAGAGCGATCTCGATCGGCCTGGCTTTGGCCTGATGCGCAACGAAGTCCAGATCGCAGCCTTCGTCCGGCTCATCTAGGTTGATGGTCGGCGGCGCAACCTGATCACGCAGCGCCAGCACGCTGAAGATCGCTTCCACGGCGCCTGCAGCACCCAGCAGGTGACCGGTCATGGACTTGGTCGAGCTGACCGACAGCTTGTAGGCATGATCACCGAACACGCTTTTCACCGCGGCGACTTCAGCCTTATCACCCGCAGGCGTCGAGGTGCCATGCGCGTTGATGTACTGCACCTGATCGGCATTGATACCCGCATCACGCAGGGCGGCGGCCATGCAGCGCGCTGCACCGGCGCCATCTTCGGGGGGCGAGGTCATGTGGAAGGCATCGCCGCTCATGCCGAAGCCAATCAGCTCGGCGTAGATGGTGGCGCCACGCGCCTTGGCGTGCTCCAGCTCTTCCAGCACCAGCGCGCCGGAACCATCGGACAGCACGAAACCGTCACGGCCCTTGTCCCACGGACGGCTGGCCTTGGTCGGCTCGTCGTTGCGCGTCGACAGCGCACGTGCAGCACCGAAGCCGCCCATACCCAGGCCGCAAGCCGCCATCTCGGCACCGCCGGCAACCATCACATCGGCTTCGCCGTAGGCAATGTTGCGCGCGGCCATACCGATGCAATGCGTGCCGGTAGTGCACGCTGTGGCGATGGCGTAGTTCGGCCCCTGCAGACCCAGGTGAATCGACAGGAAGCCGGAAATCATGTTGATGATCGAGCCTGGCACGAAGAACGGCGAAATACGCCGCGGCCCCTGCTCGTGCAGCGATTTGCAGTTGTTCTCGATATTGGTCAGGCCGCCGATACCGGAGCCCATGGCCACACCGATGCGCTCACGGTTGGCATCGGTGATATCCAGCCCGGAATCACGCACGGCCTGGAAGCAGGCTGCGAGACCGTACTGGATGAACAGGTCGAGCTTGCGCGCCTCTTTGGCGGACAGGTATTCCTCGACGTTGAAGCCCTTGAGCGATCCGCCAAAACGGGTGGAGTAGGCGGACAGGTCCATATGCTCGATCAGACCGATGCCACTGCGCCCGGCCAAAATGCCCTGCCAGCTGCTCGGCACATCGTTACCCAGCGGCGACAGCATGCCCATACCGGTAACCACGACGCGTCTACGCGACACAGCAATCTCCTCTTGTTCTACTCAGGCGCCACATGCGCCTTGCACGTAAAGAAAAGCCGCACGCCTGATTAGGGCAGTGCGGCTTTTCTCGGTCAGAAAGCTGACGGTGACTTATTGCGCGTGGGCAGTCACGTAGTCGATAGCTTCCTGAACGGTGGTGATCTTCTCAGCTTGCTCGTCCGGGATCTCGGTCTCGAATTCTTCCTCGAGAGCCATCACCAGCTCAACGGTGTCAAGAGAGTCGGCACCCAGGTCTTCAACGAAGGAAGCGCTGTTGGTTACTTCCTCTTCCTTGACGCCAAGTTGCTCAGCAACGATTTTCTTGACGCGTTCTTCGATGGTGCTCATACCTTGTTTTCACTCCTATTGGACAAATCCAGGCAGCTGGTAGCGGCCAAGTGTATAGAAAGGGTTTTTAGCATTTCAAGCTGAATGCCGGGGAGCCCCCAGGAACACTTCAACGATCTGTCTATAAACCTGTTGCAGCTTTATAACGGATTTTAGACAGCCACTATGACAGTTTTCTGATGGCTCGCGTCACATTCGAGAGCCTCCGATCATTCGAAGGCGCCCTTTTTAGCTCATGTACATACCGCCGTTCACCGGAATAGTAGCGCCAGTGACGTAGCCTGCGCCATCGGAAGCCAGGAATCCGACAACTTTGGCAATCTCTTCAGCCTGGCCCAGACGACCCAGCGGAATCTGAGTCAGCAGCGCTTCACGCTGTGCTTCAGGCAGCTCACGGGTCATATCGGTGTCGATAAAACCCGGAGCGACCGAGTTGACCGTGATACCGCGAGAACCCACTTCACGCGCCAGAGCGCGGCTGAAACCTTCGAGACCGGCCTTGGCAGCCGCATAGTTGGCCTGCCCGGCATTGCCCATGGCACCGACCACGGAACCGATGTTGATGATGCGACCGAAGCGCGCCTTGGTCATGCCACGCAGCACGCCCTTGGACAGGCGATAGAGGCTGTTCAGGTTGGTATCGATGACGTCGAACCACTCGTCGTCTTTCATGCGCAGCATGAGGTTGTCGCGCGTGATGCCAGCGTTGTTGACCAGAATCGCCGGAGCACCGAACTGCTCGACAATAGCGCCCAGCACAGCCTCGACGGACTCGGCGCTGGTCACATTCAGTTCCATGCCAGTCCCACTGACACCATGCTCTTTCAGCGTGGCAGCAATGCGCTCGGCACCGGATGCCGAAGTAGCAGTACCGATAACGGTAGCCCCCTGACGCCCCAATTCCAGTGCGATTGCCTGACCGATGCCACGGCTGGCGCCAGTGACCAGCGCGACCTTACCTTGCAGACTCATGTTCGTTCTCCTTTCTCAAGCCAACGCAGCGCGAGCAGCGGCGAAAGCATCGGGGGTATCCAGATTGTAAGTGTTGATGCCTTTGACGCAGCGCTTGTTCAGGCCGCCCAGCACCTTGCCCGGGCCGCACTCGACCAGCTCGGTAACGCCCTGCTCGGACAGACGCACCATGGACTCGACCCAGCGTACCGGGCTGTATAGCTGCGCCAGCAGGTCGGCTTTCAGCGTGGCCAGATCCGATACCACGGCTGCACTGACGTTCTGTACCAGCGGGATCTGCGGCGCCTGCCAGCTCAGCGCTTCTACCGACTCAGCGAAACGCTCGGCGGCCGGCTTCATCAGCGCGCAATGCGACGGCACGCTGACCGGCAGCGCCATGGCGCGCTTGGCGCCACGGGCCTTGCACGCCTCGATGGCGCGCTCGACGGCAGCAGCGCTACCGGCGATCACCACCTGGCCAGGTGCGTTGAAGTTCACTGCGCTGACCACATCACCCTGCGCAGCTTCGGCGCAGGCAGCCAGTACGTCGGCATCTTCCAGACCGAGGATGGCAGCCATACCGCCCTGCCCGGCAGGAACGGCCTGCTGCATCAATTGACCACGGCGCTCCACCAGCTTCACGGCATCGGCAAAGGCGATGCTGCCAGCGGCGACCAGCGCGGAATATTCACCCAGGCTGTGACCGGCGACGAACGCCGGCTTGGCGCCGTTTTCGGCCTGCCACAGGCGCCACAGGGCGACGGAGGCAGTGAGAATGGCCGGCTGAGTCTTGTCGGTCTGGTTCAGTTGCTCTTCCGGGCCTTGCTGGGTCAGCGCCCAGAGGTCGTAGCCGAGCGCTTCAGAGGCTTCACCGAAGGTATCGAACACCAGCTTCTGCTGAGCACCGTGATCGGCAAGCATGGCTAGGGCTTGCGAGCCTTGACCGGGGAAGACGAATGCGAGGGATGCAGACATGAATAAGTCCCTTGAGTCGAAAAACCAACGCCAGGCGAGCCTGGCGCAGCAAACTGACAGTTGGATGACAGGCTACGCGCAGCGGTCACATTAGCCAGCAGCCTATGCCCTGAAGGGCGCCTCTAAAAACGTAGGCGAGGCAGCCAGCGCAAGGCAAAAATAGGCGAAAAAGCGGAGTTTACGCGCTGTAAATGAGCATTTTGAGCCTGTTTTTAACGCCGCGATGGCAACGCAGGTAGTTTTTAGAGGCGCCCTGAAAACGTGACGAGTCTACAGTAACAAGTCTTCGAGGCGACCATGCAGTCGCTGCGGCAAATTTTCCTGCACCTCGCGCAACGCACAACGAATGGCGCTCTGGAAACTCTCCTGCCCCGCCGCACCATGGCTCTTGACCACGATGCCCTGCAGCCCGAGGAAACTCGCACCATTGTGCTTGGCGGGCGCCAGGTCGGCCTTGAGGCGACGCAGAAGCGGCATCGCCAGGGCACCGATGGCCTGCGCGAACAACCCCTCACTGAACAGCGTCTCGACCCGCCCGGTGATCATCTTGGCCAGGCCTTCGCTGGACTTGAGCAGGATATTGCCAACGAAGCCGTCGCACACCACGACATCGGCTTCACCGCGGTACATGCCGTCGCCCTCGATGTAGCCAATGAAGTTCAACCCTGGCGCCTGCTGCAGCATATTGGCCGCCAGCTTGACCTGCTGATTGCCCTTGATGTCTTCAGTACCGACATTGAGCAAGGCGATCCGCGGCCGAGGGACGCCCAGCGTCTCGGCAGCCACGGCGCCCATGATGGCGAACTGATAGAGGTGCTCGGCACTGCAATCGACGTTGGCGCCCAGATCCAGCAGGTAGCAGTGACCACGCTCGGTAGGAATCGGGCTGACCATGGCAGGCCGATCGATACCTGGCAGCGTCTTCAGCACATAACGCGACAGCGCCATCAGCGCACCGGTGTTGCCCGCGCTGACGCAGGCATGCGCCTGACGCTGACGCACCAATTCCAGCGCCACGCGCATCGAGGCATCCGGCTTGCCGCGCAGGGCCTGAGCTGGACGCTCGTCCATGGCAATCACTTCACTGGCGTGATGAACCTGCAGGCGCGAGCGATCGACGCCAGACTGGCGAGCGAGCTGTTCTTCGATAAGGGGAGCTTGACCGACAAGGGCGAGGTGCAGCGAGGGGAATTCGGCCAGCGCAGAAATGCAGGCCGGAACAATGCAGTGGGGACCGAAGTCCCCACCCATTGCATCAATCGCGATGATCGAGGCGGACAAGGATTACTCGTCAGCGCCCTTGTCGATCACTTTGCGACCGCGATACACGCCTTCCGGAGAAACGTGGTGGCGCAGGTGAACTTCACCGGTGCTCTTCTCTACGGACAGGGTGCTGGCCTCGAGGGCGTCGTGCGAACGACGCATGTCGCGGGCGGAACGGGATTTTTTGTTCTGCTGAACAGCCATAACTCATTAACTCCTAAACGTTTGGGTCACGCTTTAACTGCGCCAATACACTGAACGGGTTGGACCGCGATACCTCGTCCTCGCCTGGCTCGGGCTCATCGAGACCGTCCGGCTGCTGGCAATCACCTGGGGCATGAGCAGGAACGATTGGCAGGGCGAGAAGTAACTCTTCCTCGACCAGACCAAGAAGCTCCAGCGGCTCTTCGCCCACTTCCAGTATGTCGTAGCCCTTGGGCAAGGACTGAGTGTTCGCTCCAACCCGAACCACTGCGTATTCACATTCGCTGCGGATGGGTAGCGCGACCAGCTCCAGACAACGCTGGCAGACCATTTTGACCTCAACCTCGAGCTCACTGCGGATAACCACAGTTTTCTGCTCGTCACGGGCGAAATGAAACTTCGCCTGCACCGTACCAACCGTATCGGCAAGCGGGTCGCAGAGACGCGGCAGGCTGGCCAGTTCGAGCTGCCCTTCAAGAGTAGCTTCGCGGTCGGCGAGCTTGCGCGGATCAACGTGAGGTGGAATCGGCCCATTCAACATAGGCGCAGCATTCTAGGGATGCACCCTGTCCATGTCAAAGGAAATTCGGCCTGTTTTCGAGGCGCGACGGCCAGTAGAATTTCCCACCCACGCGTATAAAGGAAGAGAACATGCCCTCACTGCTGCTCGCCTCCAGCTCACCCTACCGCCGCGAGCTGCTCGAACGCCTGCAACTGCCCTTTACCTGGCAGTCACCCAGCATCGATGAAAGCCGCCGCGAGGGCGAAGCCGCCATCGACCTGGTCAAACGCCTAGCTGAAGAAAAGGCACGCGCCCTCGCCGCCAACCACCCAGACCACCTGATCATCGGCTCGGACCAGGTCGCCGCACTCAGCGACGGACAGATACTCGGCAAACCCCACGATCTGCCGAGAGCCCAGCAACAGTTGCGCGCCGCCAGCGGCAGCAGCGTCACCTTTCTGACCGGACTGGCACTGCTCAATTCGAGCACCGGCAAATGCCAGGTCGAATGCGTGCCCTTCACCGTGCATTTTCGCCCACTGAGCGACGAGCAGATCCTGCGCTACCTGCAACGCGAGCAGCCATTCGATTGCGCCGGCAGCTTCAAGTCCGAAGGTCTGGGCATCAGCCTGTTTCGCAGCACCGAGGGCGAAGACGCCACCAGCCTGGTCGGCCTGCCACTGATTCGCCTGGTGGACATGCTGCTGAACGAAGGCATCGAGATTCCTTGACTCATCAATAAAGAAGGCCCGCTAAGCGGGCCTTCTTTTATATATCAGCGCAGCGTCGGCCCCTGAAAGCCCATCCACAGCGCAATGCGATCCGCGACACTGGTACCCAGGCGCTTGGCGAAGCGATCAAATGGCGTATCACGCTGAGTGAAGTCGACCATCTCTTTCTGACCAATCACCTCACGCGCCACATAACTGGCACTACCCAGCGCATCGACCAAGCCCAGCTGCAGCGCCTGCTCGCCGGACCAGACCAGCCCCGAGAACAATTCGGGATGCTCGTCAGCCTTGAGGCGATCACCACGCCCCTGCTTCACGCTGTCGATGAACTGACGATGAGTGGTGTCCAGCACGGTTTTCCAGAAGCGGGTTTCCTCTTCCTTCTGCGGCTGGAACGGATCGAGGAATGCCTTGTGCTCACCCGAGGTATAGACGCGACGCTCGACACCGAGCTTGTCCATGGTTTCAACAAAACCGAAACTGGCCGCCGTAACACCAATGGAGCCAACCAGACTGGCCTTGTCGGCATAGATCTCATCGGCCGCGCTGGCGATGTAATAGGCACCGGATGCACCCAGATCACTGATCACAGCGTAGACCTTGGTCTGCGGATACTCGCCACGCAAGCGACGAATCTCGTCATAGATGTAGCCGGACTGCACCGGACTACCGCCCGGGCTGTTGATACGCAGGATCACACCCTTGGTATTGGTGTCCTCGAAGGCGGCGCGCAGACTCCCCACCACTTTGTCGGCACTAGCCTCCTCTCGATCAGCGATCATGCCGCGAATTTCGATAAGCGCCGTATGCGCCTCAGTGGTCGAGGCCTTTTTCAAATCAAGCACCGGCAACACCAGCGCCAGCGCACCGAACAGATAGATAAAGGTCAGCAGCTTGAAAAAGATGCCCCAGCGACGCGAGCGACGCTGCTCCTGAACACTGGAAAGCAGTGCCTTTTCCAGCAACTTCCAGCTTTTGGCATCCTCGCCCGACGAAGACGATGACTTCCACTCATCCGACATGCTCACTCACCTCTGCAGGACGCTGCGCCTGACGGCCTTCCAGCCATGCACGCAGCTCATTGAATTCATTGATCACCAAACGCGGCGAGCACTCGCGCAGCACCGACAACGGCTGTGCACCGAAACCTACCGCCACCGCGTCCATCCCGGCATTGCGCGCCATCAGCAGGTCGAAGGTCGAATCCCCCACCATCAGCGCGCGCTCGGGCTGCACCCGGCAATGCGCAAGAATCTCGTGCAGCATCAGCGGATCGGGCTTGCTCGCCGTCTCGTCAGCGCAACGGGTGATATCGAAGTAATCCAGCCAACCCTTGTCAGCCAGCACCCTATGCAACCCCCTGCGCCCCTTGCCGGTCGCCACAGCCAGTTGATACCCCTGCTCACGAAAGACTTCGAGCGACTCGCGCGCACCCTCGAACAACGGTGACGGCTCGGTTTCCAGCGCCAGATACTGCTCACTATAGGCGCGCCGGATGGTTTCGATTCGCAGCGACTCATCGAGTTCCGGGTACAGCGTGCGAATCGCAACCCCAAGTTCCAGCCCAATGATCCCGCGCACTGCGACATCCGTGCAGCGCGGCACGCCCGCCACATCGGCCGCGCGATGCATGGCCTCGACGATACGGCCGATGGAATCCACCAGCGTGCCATCCCAATCGAAGATCAGTAGCTGATAATCAGGCACTCAGGCGCTCCAGGGTCTTGGCCCACATCTCGTCCACCGGCGCCTCGAGCTTCAGCACGCCACCATCAGGCAGCGGCACGTGCAACTCGTAGGCATGCAGGAACAGGCGCTTGCCGCCCAGCTCGCGAATCTCGCGGGAGAAGTCGTCATCGCCGTATTTGCTGTCACCGGCAATACCATGGCCTGCATATTGCGCGTGCACACGAATCTGGTGGGTACGACCAGTGATCGGCCTGGCTTCGACCAGCGTGGCGAACTCGCCAAAACGGCGCAGCACACGAAATACCGTGAGCGCCTCCTTGCCCTCGGGATTCACCTCGACCATACGCTCGCCGGAGCGCAGGTTGCTTTTCAGCAGCGGCGCGGCGATCTGCTTCTTGGCAGTCGCCCAATGGCCGCGCACCAACGCCATATAGCGCTTGTCCACGCCATCGCCGCGCAGTGCTTCGTGCAGGTGGCGCAGCATGCTGCGCTTCTTGGCGATCATCAGCAGGCCGGACGTATCGCGATCGAGACGATGCACCAGCTCCAGATCCTTGGCATCGGGACGCAACTGGCGAAACGCCTCGATCACACCGTAATTCAAGCCGCTGCCACCATGCACGGCGATACCGGCCGGCTTGTTCAGCACGATCAGCGCCTTGTCCTCATAAACGATGGCGGCTTCGAGGCGCTGCAGCAGTCCCTGCGCCAGCGGCTCGGGCTCATCACGCTCAGCCAGACGCAGCGGCGGCACACGCACGACATCGCCAGCCTGGAGTTTGTATTCGGGCTTGATCCGACCCTTGTTAACCCGCACCTCACCCTTGCGCAAAATGCGGTAAATCAGGGTCTTGGGCACGCCCTTGAGCTGTGTCCTGAGGAAGTTGTCGATGCGTTGGCCGGCGAGTTCCGGTGCAACCTCGATCAGCTGAACGCCGGAGGTTGGAGAGGCAGGAGTAGTCATCGCGCAATCATAACAATTTTTTATGGAATTGAAGCACTTAATCATTGCTGCTATAGTCGCGAACGCCGCCAAAAGCGGCCTGGCTTGTGGATGAATGCCAAACTTGCCATCCCCTGCCCGCGCAAACGTATTTGGACGTGAGGCCGTCCGACGGATTCTTCAGGTTAGAAAGGCCGCAAAAGGCCACGAAGACTTCGGAAATAAAGCCTTGAGTATGATGCGCGATTCGCCCGCCGGGCGGTCGCGGTAACTGACAACCGCTGCGGAATCCGCGCGCGGCACCCGATTTTCAGCGATACGTGTAGGGTGGAGATGTACAACTGTCGGACTGCGTAGCACATCGCTTGATCAAAGACGCCTCATCTCGTCCGCTACCGCCAGTTGATTCCTCTTCCTGACTGAGTGCTTTCTGTCACCACAGCAAGCAGGAGACGTCCGTCGCGACCGCCGCCTGATAATGGCTGACCGTCGCTAGACAGTGGAACGATTTACGACCGTTTCTGACGCGCCTGACACCGACCCTGAGAGTCGTGTGTGCCTAACGTGGCTTCCGCTAGCCCGGAACCCATTGGTACCACATGAAAAGAATGCTAATTAACGCAACTCAGCCCGAAGAGTTGCGTGTTGCCCTGGTAGATGGCCAAAAACTCTACGATCTGGACATCGAGTCCGGCGCCCGCGAACAGAAGAAGGCCAACATCTACAAAGGCCGTATCACCCGCGTTGAACCCAGCCTTGAAGCCGCTTTCGTCGATTTCGGCTCCGAACGCCACGGTTTCCTCCCCCTCAAAGAAATCTCCCGCGAATACTTCTCCAAGTCTCCCGAAGGCGGCCGCGTCAACATCAAGGACGTGCTCAAGGAAGGCCAGGAAGTTATCGTCCAGGTCGAGAAAGAAGAGCGCGGCAACAAGGGCGCAGCCCTGACCACCTTCATCAGCCTGGCCGGTCGTTACCTGGTGCTAATGCCGAACAACCCACGCGCTGGCGGTATCTCCCGCCGCATCGAAGGCGAGGAGCGCAACGAACTGCGCGAAGCGCTGAATGGCCTCAATGCGCCGGCCGACATGGGCCTGATCGTGCGCACCGCCGGCCTGGGTCGTTCCAGCGAAGAAATGCAGTGGGACCTCGACTACCTGCTGCAACTGTGGAGCGCCATCAAGGAAGCCTCCACCAGCCGCCCTGCCCCGTTCCTGATCTATCAGGAATCCAACGTCATCATCCGCGCCATCCGCGACTACCTGCGCCAGGACATCGGCGAAGTGCTGGTCGACAGCGTCGAAGCCCAGGAAGAAGCCCTGTCCTTCATCCAGCAGGTGATGCCGCAGTACGCCAGCAAGATCAAGCTGTACGAAGACAGCGTTCCGCTGTTCAACCGCTTCCAGATCGAAAGCCAGATCGAAACCGCCTTCCAGCGTGAAGTGAAGCTGCCGTCCGGCGGCTCCATCGTCATCGATCCGACCGAAGCCCTGGTGTCCATCGACATCAACTCGGCGCGCGCCACCAAAGGCAGCGACATCGAGGAAACCGCCCTGCAGACCAACCTGGAGGCGGCCGAAGAAATCGCCCGCCAACTGCGTCTGCGTGACATCGGCGGCCTGATCGTCATCGACTTCATCGACATGACCCCGGCCAAGAACCAGCGCGCCGTCGAAGAAAAGGTGCGTGAAGCCCTGGAAGCCGACCGTGCCCGCGTTCAGGTCGGCCGCATCTCGCGCTTCGGCCTGCTGGAAATGTCCCGCCAGCGTCTGCGTCCATCCCTCGGCGAGACCAGCGGCATCGTCTGCCCGCGCTGCAACGGTCAAGGCATCATCCGTGACGTCGAATCCCTGTCGCTGGCCATCCTGCGCCTGATCGAAGAAGAAGCGCTGAAAGATCGCACCGCCGAAGTCCGCGCCCAGGTGCCGATCCCGGTCGCCGCCTTCCTGCTCAACGAGAAGCGCAACTCGATCACCAAGATCGAACTGCGCACTCGTGCGCGCATCGTGATCCTGCCGAACGACCACCTGGAAACGCCGCACTTCGAAGTGCAGCGCCTGCGTGACGACAGCCCGGAAGCGCTGAGCGGCCAGACCAGCTACGAAATCGCCGCTACTGCGGAAACCGAAGAAGCCGCTGCCCACCCGGCCGCTGCCACGCGCACCCTGGTTCGCCAGGAGGCCGCAATCAAAGCCGCACCACGCAGCAGCGCCCCGGTCGCAGCCGAGCCGCAAGCACCGCTGACGCCGACCAAAGCACCTGAGCCGAGCCTGTTCAAAGGCCTGGTGAAGTCGCTGGTCAGCCTGTTCGCCGGCCAGGAAGAAGAAGCCAAGCCGGCTGTCGTCGAGAAGAAGAACAGCGAGCGTCCGCCGCGTGAAGAACGCCGCAATGGTCGTCAGCAGAGCCGCAATCGCGGTGGTCGTCGCGACGAAGAGCGCAAGCCGCGCGAAGAACGTGCACCGCGTGAAGAGCGCCAGTCACGCGAGCCGCGCGAAGAGCGTCAGCCTCGCGAAGAGCGTGCTCCACGTGAAGAACGCGCCCCACGCGAGCCGCGTGAAGGCCAAGAAAACCGCCGCGAGCGCAAACCACGCGAAGAGCGTGCTCCGCGTGAAGAGCGCGTACGTGAACTGCGCGAGCCACTGGACGCCGCCGGCAATGAGCAACGCGAAGAACGCGCCGAGCGCCAACCACGCGGTGAGCGCCAGGAGCGTCAGCGTCCGCCACGCGAAGAACGTCAGCCACGTGCCGAGCAGGCCGAGGCTCTGCAGGATGAAGCCCTGCCAAACGAAGAACAGCTGCAGGATGACGAGCAGGACAACAACGATGGCGAACGTCCGCGTCGCCGCTCTCGTGGCCAGCGTCGCCGCAGCAACCGTCGCGAGCGTCAGCGTGATGCCGACGGCAACCTGATCGAAAGCGCCGAGAACAGCGAAGCCGCAGGTAACGAAGCTCAAGCCGCCGCTCCAGCTGCCGTAGCCACTGCCGCCGCCGTGGTTGCAGAAAGCGTCGATAGCAGCGAGGCCGTTGCCAGCGAAGCTCCGGTCAACCCAGCACCGGCCGTCGAAGCACCGGCTGCTCAGGTTGAAGAAGCCCCTGCTGCTCAACCGGTCGAGGCGCAAGTCGAAGCTACCGTGACTGAAGTGGTCGAAGCTCCGGTCGCGGAGAAGGCAACTGAAGCAGAGCCGGCCGCAGTCGAAGCCCCTGTCGTCGTGGAAGCTGCTGCTGCCGAGCCGGTCGCACAAGCTGAGCCGGTTGTCGAAGTCGCCCAGGAGCCTGTTCCGGCACCGGTCGAGCAAGCCCCTGCTGCCGCAGCGGTTCCGGCAAATGCCACTGGCCGTGCGCCGAACGACCCGCGCGAAGTGCGTCGTCGTCAGCGTGAAGCTGAGCGCCTGGCGCGCGAAGCTGCACAGGCTGCCGCTGCAGCCCCGGCTATAGAGGCTGCGCCAGCAGTCGAAGTTGCTCCGGCCGCCGAAGCAAGCGCCCCGGTAGAAGCCGAAGCCACTGCAGTCGAAACCGCTCCTGCGGTCGAGCCAGTCGCCGAAGCCGAAACCACTCCTGTCGTCAGCGAGCAAAACGTGAGCGAAGCGGTAGAGCAAGCGCAGCAGGACGAAGAGACACCAGCCGACAAGGAAGAGGTCAAGCCCCAGGCTTGATCCTCCTGCGGTCACTAAAAAGGGGATGCCTAGGCATCCCCTTTTTCATTTCCGTGTCTGGCGCTGCAGAAGCGTAGCCTGGATGCAATCCGGGAGTGGCAAGCAGGAACAGATCAGAGCACGTTAGGCTCGATCTCCAACTCAACACCGAAGCGCTCGAATACATCAGCCTGGATACGCTGCGCCAACTGCAGCAGTTGCGCGCCCGTGGCGTTGCCGTAGTTGACCAGCACCAGCGCCTGCAAACGATGCACACCGGCATCACCCTCACGCGCGCCCTTCCACCCTGCCCGCTCGATCAACCAGCCAGCCGCCAGTTTGGCCAGGCCAGCACCAGCCGGATAGCTGACCAGATCAGCATGCTCGGCGCGAATACGCTCGGCCAGTTCGAATGGCACCACCGGATTCTTGAAGAAGCTGCCGGCGTTACCCAGCGCGGCGGGATCTGGCAGCTTTTCGCTGCGAATGGCGCAGATTGCCCGGCTGACATCGCTTGCAGTCGGTGCCTCGATGCCCATCTCAGCCAGGCGCTGACGTACCGGACCGTAATCCAGACGCAGCGAAGCCAGGCGACTCAGACGAAAGCGCACGCGCAGGATCAACCAGCGCCCGGCTTCACGCTTGAACAGGCTGTCGCGATAGGCGAAAGCGCATTCTTCGAGGGTGAAGTCGCGTAGTTCTCCGGTCTGTCGATCCAGCGCAGTCAGGCCTTCGAACAGATCCTTGATCTCCACGCCGTAGGCACCGATGTTCTGCATCGGCGCGGCGCCGACGGTGCCGGGAATCAGGCTGAGGTTTTCCAGGCCATTGAGGCCTTGCGCCAGGCTCCATTGCACGAAGGGATGCCAGGGCTCGCCAGCTTCGGCCTCCACCAGCACCTGCTCGCCGTCGTCCTCCAGAATGCGAATACCACGGCTGGCCATGCGCAGCACCAGCGCCTCGACATCGCGAGTGAGCAGCAGGTTGCTGCCGCCGCCGATCACCCGCAGCGACAAGCCGTGCTGCTGCGCCAGGCCTAACGCCTCGCGCACTTCGTCGTCGTCACGGGCTTCGGCGAATAGCCGGGCGCGCACGTCGACGCTAAAACTGTTGAAGGCCTTGAGCGACACGTCGCTCTGCAGATTCAGGCTCACAGGCGCCCCTTGATCTCGATTAACAGCGCATCACTGGCCTGTTCTATCAGGTCCAGCACCTGCTCGAAGCCATCTTCGCCGCCGTAGTAAGGGTCCGGCACCTCATCCAGTGCAAGCTGATAACGGCGCAGATAGAGATCGAGGTCAGCACCGGAATTGGCAGGACGCAGCGCCTTGAGGTTGCGCAAATTACTCTGATCCATGGCCAGGATCAGGTCAAAGCGCTGAAAATCGGCGGCCTCGACCTGGCGCGCACGCTGTGCAGACAAATCATAGCCACGGCGCAGCGCGGCTTGGCGCGTACGACTGTCCGGCGCCTTGCCGACATGCCAGTCACCGGTGCCGGCGGAATCCACCTGCACCCGATCTTCCAGGCCAGCTGCGCGCAGCTTGTGGCGAAATACGCCTTCTGCCGTCGGTGAACGACAGATGTTGCCCAGGCAGACAAACAGAACCTTCATCAGGCCCCCAGCAGGTGGCGTACCCGCTCCAGGTCTTCGGCGGTATCCACGCCAGCAGCCGGCGCTTCCAGCGCATCGGCGACATGGATGCGCACGCCGTTGTACAGCGCACGCAGTTGCTCCAAGCATTCGGTATCTTCCAGCCAGCATGGCCCCCAGGCCACGAAATCATGCAGAAAGCCGGCGCGGTAGGCGTAGATACCGATATGACGGCGGTACGGCACACCTTGCGGCAACACATCGCGGTTCTTGGCGAAGGCATCGCGCGCCCAGGCCAGCGGCGCACGGCTGAAGGTCAGGGCCAGGCCGTTCTTGTCGGCGACGACCTTGACCACGTTGGGGTTGAACAGCGCGGTGACGTCCTCGATGGGCTCGGCCAGGGTGGCGATACCGGCCTGCGGATTGGCTGCCAGGTTGGCTGCCACCTGATCGATAATCACAGGCGGAATCAGCGGCTCATCGCCCTGCACGTTAACCACGATGGCATCGGACGGCAAACCAAGCTGGGTGGCGACTTCAGCCAGGCGATCGGTGCCGGAGTTGTGATCCTCACGAGTCAGCAGCACCTCGGCGCCAAAGGCCTGGCAGGCTTCGACGATACGCGCATCGTCGGTGGCGATGACCACGCGCTGGGCCGAGCTCTTTTTCGCCTGCTCCCAGACGTGCCGCACCATGGGCTTGCCGGCGATGTCCTGCAACGGCTTGCCGGGCAGGCGGGTGGAGGCGTAACGAGCAGGAATGACGACGGTGAAGGCTGCGTTCATTTACTTGTCCAGACGCTCATCGGTATTCAGGGTCCGCGCTTCGCTTTCCAGCATCACCGGAATGCCATCGCGAATCGGGTAGGCCACACCAGCGCCCTTGCTGATCAGTTCGGTCTTGTCTTCGGAAAGCTGCAGTGGGCCTTTGCAGATCGGGCAAGCGAGAATATCGAGCAGTTTGAGGTCCATGGCGCAGTCCTTGATGGGGTCATCAAGACCCCGGTATGAGGCGGGCCAATTCGTTATCCAGCCAGTCGACAAAAGCCGGCGTGGGCACGGCGTCAACGGCCAGGTACCACCAGTCGGCGGCGGCGAAGGCCCGGCATTTCACCGCATCCTTTTCCGTCATCAGCAGGGGCAGCGACGGCTCGAAACTGAGCTGCGCGGCATCGTACTGGGCATGGTCGGCGAAGGGGTGCGGAACCGGCCGCCAGTTTAGCGCTTCGAGGGTATTGAAGAAACGTTGCGGATTACCGATACCGGCCACCGCATGCACTGCCTGGCCTGGCGGCAGATGATCGAGGCCGACGCGCTCACCACTGGCCAGATTGACCAGTGCGGTCGGCTGCAAGCGAAAGGCGTAGCCATCGGCGCGGTCGGCTTCGGCTCCATTGAACAACACCGCATCCACCTCATTGAGACGCTCGGCCGGTTCACGCAGAGGCCCGGCAGGCAGGCAGCGGCGATTGCCCAGACCGCGCGCGGCATCGATCAGCACCAGTTCCAGATCGCGCGCCAGACGGTAGTGCTGCAGGCCATCATCGCAGAGGATCAGGTCCAATGCTTCTTCGGCCAGCAACGCACGCACGGCGCGGCTGCGATCCGGGTCGATCATCAAGGGCACGCCTGTACGCTGGACGATCAGCAGGGGCTCGTCACCTGCTTCGGCCGCAGGTTGCTCGGCACGCACGCGCCACGGCAGGCTCGGCGGCGTGGCGCCATAGCCACGGCTGACCACGCCGACCTTGAGGCCACGGGCGCGGCAATGCTCGATGAGAAAGAGGATCAGCGGCGTCTTGCCGGTACCGCCGACGGTGATATTGCCCACCACCAGCACCGGTACCGGGGCACGGTAGATATCGCCCTCGCCGGCCAGAAAGCGTGCACGCTTACCCTGCACCACACGGCGGTACAACCACTCCAGTGGGCGCAGCAGTGCCAGCGCCGGGTGGCCGCGGTACCAGGCCTCGAGCAAGCGATCAGCAGCGCTCACTTAAGGATTTTCCTGTGCTTCCACCGTGGTGATGCGCAGGTGCGAGAAGCCCAGCTTGCCGGCAGCGTCCATGGCCGTGATCACCGCCTGGTGTGGGGTCTTGCCATCGGCACTGAGGATCAACGGCAGGCTGTTGTCGCCGTCGGATTCCTTCTGCAGCGCCGCCATCAGGTTGCTCAGATTGCTCTCCAGCAGCGCGTTGCCATTGACCGAGTAGGCGCCATCGGCACCAATCAGCACCTCGACCTGCTTGAGCTCGGTCTGCTCGGGCGGCGTGCCACTGGCCGCCTCAGGCAGATCGACCTTGAGCTGGGTCTCGCGGGTAAAGGTGGTGGTAACCACGAAGAACAGCAGCAGGATGAATACCACGTCGATCAACGAGGCCAGGTTGATCTCGACGTTCTCCCGCGGTTTGCGCCGGAATTTCACGCCTTGCCCTCACCCAGGTCGACGTCGCGATCACCCTGCACCATTTCCACCAGCTTGATCGCTTCCTGCTCCATGCCGACTACCAGTTCGTCGACACGACGCTGCAGATAGCGATGGAAGAACAGTGCCGGGATTGCCACCATCAGGCCGGCCGCCGTGGTGATCAGCGCCTTGGAGATACCACCGGCGAGCATCGGCGCGTTGGCCATGCCCGAGCCCATGAAGGAGCTGAAGATTTCGATCATACCCAGTACGGTACCGAGCAGGCCGAGCAGCGGCGCGATGCCTGCAATGGTGCCGAGCGCATTGAGGTAGCGCTCCAGCTCGTGGATGACGCGGGCTGCGGCCTCCTCGATGCACTCTTTCATGATCTCGCGACCATGCTTGGAGTTGGCCAGGCCGGCAGCGAGAATCTGCCCCAGCGGCGAATCCTCGCGCAGTTCCTTGAGCTTCTGGTTATTGAGTTTCTTGTCCTTGATCCAGCGCCACACCTGAGCCAGCAGATTGGCCGGGGTGACGCGGGCGGGCCGCAGGGTCCACAGGCGCTCGGCGACGATGCCGGCAGCAGCGATGGAACAGAGAATGATCGGCAGCATCATCCAGCCGCCAGCTTTGACCAGTTCCCACACGGTAGAGAATCCCCCCTCGAAAAAGTCGCGCCACTCTAGCATAGGGTTTAAAGGGTCTGTGGGCGTTTCGTCACAGCCGCGACGGAGCCTGTTTTGCCGCAGGGCTAGGCGCGAGGAGTGTGGTTTGGTCATTCCAAACGAGCGACGAGCAACGACGCACTGCGGCAAAACAGGCCCGTCCCTACGGGTTGCGCGACAAATGGCGCCATGCGTCGTTGCAGGACTAGGCAAGGGGACACCATTACCTGCGTCCTGCGCCTAGCCTGGCGCCATTTGGCGCAGCAACGCGACTTGTGACGAAACACCCACAGACCCTTCGTGCCGACCGCCGCCGTTCTCATTTTTCCCGCCAGAAACGTGGCTCGTTTCGCAACCCGCGAGGCGCGACCTGTTCGCCCAGACGTAAATGCAGAGCACCGCGCAACGCCGTGTCATGCACCTCGACGCCTGCCGCCTGATAGCGCGCCAGCACCTGCGGGTGAGGATGCCCAAAAGCATTGTGGCGGCTGCGCGTGATCAGCACATGCTGCGCACCGACCGCATCGATAAAAGCCTGACTGGATGACGTGCGACTACCGTGATGGGGTGCCAGCAGCCAACGCGAGGCCAGGGGAAAGTCGGCCTGCATCAGCGCGCGTTCGGCGCGGACATCGATATCACCAGTCAGCAACAGGCGCTCACCCGCCGCCTCGATCTGCAATACGCAAGAACGCTGATTGCCGGATACGGCCTTATCCCACTGCCACAACCTGAACGTCACGTCGTTCCATTGCCAGCGCTGTCCCGATTCGCAATCCTCAGCGCCGAGCGTTCTGGCCAACCGCTGCGGCTCGCCACTGATGACCCGGCTCACCGGCATACCGGCTTTGATCGCGGCAGCCCCGCCGGCATGATCATTGTCGGCATGGCTGAGCAGCATCAGGTCGAGCCGCCTGAGGTTCATTGCCCGCAAGGAAGGCAGGACGATACGCTCCCCTGTATCGAAATCGCCGAAGCGCGGGCCTGCGTCGTACAGCAAGCTGTGTTCCCGGGTCCGCACCAGCACCGCCAGCCCCTGCCCTACGTCCAGCACCCAGACATCGGCGCGGCCATCGTCCAGTTGTTTCGGCGGCAACAGCAATGCAGGCAATAACAGCGCAAGGCCGGGTAGGCGCATCGTTACTCCGGCCGGCAGCAGGAGCAACAAGGCACCTGTCGCCGCCAGTAACCAGGCCCACAGCGGCAGGTTGCTAGGCAACCAGGCAGGTAGCCAAGCAGCGATCACGCTCAGCAACTCGAACAACAGATACAGAGCACCACCGGCCAGCCACAACAGGCCCTCTCCAACCACAGGAACGGGCAACAGAAGAGTACCCAGCAAGGCCAGGGGTACGACTACCAGCCCGACCCAGGGCACGGCGATCAGGTTGGCCAGCGGCCCGCTGCTGCTGACGGGCAGACCGAGAATCAGCATCATCGGCAGCAGGCCGATGGCCATGGTCCACTGCGCGCGTGTCAGCCCGCGCCACCAACCCCAGACGCCTAGCCGACCGCCAAATACCAGAGCCAGAATCGCCACCGCCGAAAACGACAACCAGAATCCCGGCTGCAACGATGCCAGCGGCTCTAGCAGCAGAACCACGATCAAGGCCAGCAACAATGGCCACCAGGCGCCCAGATGACGAAAGCGCATGCGCCAGAGCAGCACCAGCGCAACCATCACGCAGGCCCTGCGCACCGGCACCTCAAAACCAGCCAACATCCCGTAGACCAGAGCTCCGCTCAAGGCCAACGCACAGGCGCAGGGCAACCAGGGCCAGCGCCTTGGCCAGGCACCGACTCTCGCCAGCAACGCCACCAGTCCGTAAAGAAAGCCGGCTAGCAGGGCAATATGCTGGCCGGAGATGACCATCAGGTGCACCGTGCCCGTGTGCTGCAGCAGGCGCCAGTCGCTCGTACTCAGGCCGGAGCCATCACCGAGGACCAGAGCAGCGATGGCACCTTCGCGCCCAAAGGCCGGCGCAGCCAGCAGATGCTGGCGAAGGCTGTCGCGCCAGCTACCAAAGCCCGTCGCTGCGGATAACCGCTGGCCAGACTTGATCGTGCCCGTAGCGCCAATGCGCTGGGCCAGCAGCCAGGCTTCATAGTCGAAACTCTGCGGATTGACCAGGCCATGCGGTCGTTTCAGGTTGACCGCCAGACGCCAGCGCTCGCCGCCTTGCACCGGCGGCCCACCATACCAGGCCAGGCGCATTCTTTTCGGCAGCTCGGCGCGCCGCGAGTGCGCCTCTTCGAACTGGAAGCGCACCACACCATCGGCCACTTCAGGCAGGCCGACCACCCGCCCCTCCAGCCACAGGGTACGGCCATCGAGCGGTGGAGCAAGGCGGTCATCCAGTGCCGATTGCGCCGAGCTGCAGGCCCAGGCCAACCCCAGCAAAAAGAACCCAAGCGGATAGAGGCGCGAGAACAGCAAAGCCAGAGCGGCGCAGACCGCCACCAGCAACGACCAACTCGGCGGCAGGCTTGGCAGAAAGCGCAGCGTCAATAGCCCCAAGGCCAGTGCCAACATCCCTGTTCGCATCCCCTTCCTCCCTGCTCATCGAGCTGCAGCGAACGCGTCCGGCGCTCACCTTCGGTCACAATATGGAAACGCTGGCCAGACCGAATCCGTGCATAATATCGGCGCTTTTGCCTGCCCAGAGACTCTTCATGCCGCGTCGTTTATTCAAGCGCTACATGCCCAACCCCGACAGCATCAAGGGTAACAAGTCCCTGCGCTTTCTCGGCAGACTCATTCATGACCCCAATCTCTGGCATCTCAACCGTCACTCGGTAGCGCGCGGAATGGCCATCGGCCTGTTCTGGGCGATGATCCCCATGCCAATGCAGATGCTGGCCGCCGCCGCAGTGGCCATCCCGTTGCGCGCCAACCTGCCGATTTCCATCGGCCTGGTGTGGCTGACCAATCCCATCACCATGCCACCGGTTTTCTACTGCACTTACAAACTGGGCGCGTGGATCATGCAGACACCGCCCGTGCGCATGCCGCAGACCCTGAGCCTGGAATGGATCACGGCCGAGGTAGCGGTGCTGTGGAAGCCGCTGTACCTGGGCTCCTTCGTCGCGGGGATCATCCTCGCGATACTGGGCTACGTGCTGACCATGCTCTACTGGCGCTGGTGGGTACAGCGTAGCTGGCGCAAGCGTCAGGAAAAGCGCCGACTGGAGCGCCGCTGAAAAGAAAAAGCCGTCTTAGTTGACGGCTTTTTCGTTCTTACTCGTAGCGCAGCGCTTCGGCCGGCTGCACCTGCGCCGCCCGCCATGAGGGGTAGAGCGTGGCGAGGAAGCTCAGGATCAGCGCCGCCGAACAGATCAGCGCCACATCCAGCCACTGCAGATCCGATGGCAGGCTGCTGATGAAGTACACATCGGAGCTCATCACCTGCTGCCCGGCGAACGATTCCAGCCAAGCCACCAGGGCGCTGACATTGAGCGCCGCCAGCACACCCAACACCGTACCAATCAGCGTACCGACCAGGCCGATCACCGAGCCTTGAACCATGAAAATCGCCATGATCTGCCGCGGTGTGGCACCCAGAGTACGCAGGATGGCGATGTCGCCGCTCTTATCGGCAACCACCATGATCAGCGTGGCGATGATGTTGAACGCTGCCACCGCGACGATCAGCAAGAGCAGCAGACCGATCATGGTCTTCTCCATCTTCATCGCGCTGAACAGGCTGCCCTGGGTATGAGTCCAGTCATCGGCACGGTAGTCGGCGCCCAACTGCGCCAGCAGCGCCTTGGATACCTGCGGCGCCTGGTAGAGGTCTTTCAGCGCCAGGCGAATGCCCGGCACCGTGCCTTCCGGCAGTCGCTGCATGGCAGCGGCGTCGACGACGTTGATCAGCGCCAGCGAGCTGTCCAGCTCGGCACCGACCTTGAACACCGCAGCCACGTTCAAACGCTGCATGCGCGGCGTGACGCCGCCAGGCGCGCTGCTCAGTTCAGGGATGATCAAGGTCAGCTTGTCGCCCACCTGCAAGCCGAAACGCCGCGCGGTGATGTCGCCGATCACCACGCCGAATTCGCCGGGTTGCAAATTGTTCAGGCTGCCCTGGCGGATGTGCTCGGGCAGGATCGATACCTTGCCCTCTTCTGCCGGATCGATGCCGTGAATCTGGATCGGCTGCATCAGCCCGCGATGCGAGAGCATGCCCTCCAGCTCGGCATAAGGCGCTGCCGCCTGCACCTGTGGATTGGCCATGGCCTTGTCCGCCAGGGCGCGCCAGTCGGCGACCGGCTCGGTTCCGTAGAGCATGGCGTGCGGCACCATGCCGAGAATGCGCGAGCTCATTTCCTTCTGGAAGCCGTTCATTACCGACAGCACCACGATCATCGCCAGCACGCCGAGCGCCAGGCCGATCATCGAAGTCAGCGAAATGAAGGAGATGAAATGGTTGCGGCGCTTGGCCCGTGTGTAGCGAGCGCCGATGAAGATACTCAGCGGACGAAACATCAGAGGGTCACCAGCTTGCCGTCCTGCAGGCTGAGCACGCGATCCATCTGGCGGGCCAGCTGCATGTCGTGGGTCACCACCAGAAACGCGGTGTTGGAATCGCGGCTAAGCTCGCGCATCAGCTCCTGAATTCCTTCGGCGGTATGCTGATCGAGGTTGCCGGTCGGCTCATCGAGCAACACCAGCCCTGGGCGGTTGACCAGGGCGCGGGCAATCGCCACACGCTGACGTTCGCCGCCGGACAGCTCTGACGGCTTGTGATTCAGGCGATGCCCTAGGCCTACCCGCTCCAGCAAGGCTGTCGCGCGCTGACGCGCCTCGGCGATCGCAGTCTTGCCGATCAGCAGCGGCATGCAGACGTTCTCCAGCGCGGTGAACTCGGCCAGCAAGTGGTGGAACTGATAGACGAAGCCCAGCGCACGGTTGCGCAGCAGGCCACGTGCGGTCTCGCTCAATGCCGACAGTTGTTCGCCAGCCAGCCAGACGCTGCCTTCGCTGGGCGTATCCAGGCCGCCAAGCATGTTCAACAAGGTGCTCTTGCCGGAGCCGGAGCTGCCGACGATGGCCACGCGCTCGCCCGGGAAGAGTTCCAGTTCGAGCCCATCGAGCACCACCACCGACTCGGGGCCTTCGTCGTAACGCTTGCTCAGGTTGCGGCAGCTGAGCACGGCATTGTGCTGTTTCATGGCGTTCTGATTCATGGACTCACTCATAGCGCAGGGCCTCGGCCGGCTGGGTACGCGCAGCGCGCCAGGCTGGATACAGGGTGGCGAAGAAGCTCAGCAGCAACGCCGCGGTGCAGACCATCACCACGTCGGCGCTCTGCAGTTGCGAAGGCAGGTAATCAATGAAATAGACATCGGCGTTGAGAAACTTGATGCCCAGCAGGCGCTCGATGCCGGCGATCAGGCTGCTGATGTTCAGCGCCGCAACAATGCCAAGCAGCGCACCGATGACAGTGCCGACCACGCCGATCACGGTGCCCTGGACCATGAAGATGGCCATGATCTGCCGCGGCGTGGCGCCGAGGGTACGCAGGATGGCGATGTCGCCCTTCTTGTCGGTCACCACCATCACCAACGTGGAGATGATGTTGAATGCCGCCACCGCGACGATCAGCAGCAGGAGCAGACCGATCATGGTCTTTTCCATGCGAATGGCCTGGTACAGGTTGCCGTGGGTACGGGTCCAGTCGCGAGCATAGAAATCGCCGTCGAGGGTCTGGGCGATCTCCCAGGCACTGCGCGGCGCCTGGAACAGGTCATCGAACTTCAGCCGCAGGCCCTGCACCTGATCCGGCTTCCAGCGCTGCAGGCGCGCCAGGTCGCTGATGTTGGCCAGGGCCAGGGCACCGTCGATCTCACCGGCGCCGACATGGAAAATACCGGTGACGGTGAAGCGCTTCAGGCGCGGGAACATACCCGCCGGGGTCACGGTGACCTCAGGCGCGACGAAGGTGACCTTGTCACCGAGCTTGAGACCCAGCTTGGCCGCTGCCTTGTCGCCAATGACCATGGCGAAATCGCCCGGCTGCAGACTGTCGAGACTGCCCTGCTGGAAGAAGCCGTCGATGATCGAGACCTTGCGCTCCAGCTCGGGATCGATGGCATTGATCAGCACCTTCTGCACCTTGCCGTCGTTCGTCAGCAAGCCCTGCATCTGGGTGAAGGGGGCCAGCGCCTCGACGCGCGGATGGCGCTCCACCTGGCGCGCCAGGGTCTGCCAGTCACTGACCGGGGTCGGCGACTCGACCGTGGCGTGAGGGATCATCCCCAAGACGCGCGTGCGCATCTCGTGGTCGAAACCGTTCATGACCGACAGCACCAGGATCATCACCATCACCCCCAGGGTGAGGCCGAGCATGGACGTCAGGGAAATGAAGGAAACGAAATGGTTGCGGCGCTTGGCTCGCGTGTAGCGCGTACCGATGAATACGAACAGAGGTCTGAACATGTCGGAGAGATTCGGGGGAAAGAAAAACGTCCATGTGGCGGGGCCAGATCAGCGGCCTTACACTCAGAAGCAACTCGAAGTCGGCTGCGTAACGGGCCTGCTGCGTTAAAAACACTTGGAAAGCCGCTTACGACTAGTGCGCTTCAGTGTGGCCCCGAAGGAACGAGCGAAGCGAGCAATGCTCGTTTACCATTCGTAACCGACGCTTGCCTGGCACGCATCCAGTTCGCGAGACTTTCAACAGGGTCTTCGACCACCACCGCTTTCATGGGTTCGCCATGTCGACTAACGATGTAGATGATCGCCGCGAATACTATCGTATCGACGATACGATCGCACTGGAATTCAGCTTGCTGTCGGGGGCCGAAGCCCATGCCAGCGACGCGCTTCACGATCCATCGCCGCTGTTCAACCTGCTCAGCGACCTGCACCTGATGGACTTCGAATCCCAGCATCTGCTGCGTCATATCACTGAACGCGATCGCACCCTGGCCAACTACCTGAAGGTGATCAACAAGCGCATCGACCTGCTCGGCCAGGCGGTGGCGCAAAGCCTGCTACGCGACATCGGCGCACCACGCCAGGTATCGCTGTCCGAAGGTGGTATCAGCTTCAATAACGCCCAGCCCGTGGCGCCGGGTAGCCATCTGGCGATCAAGATGGTGCTGATGCCACAAGCGCTCGGCCTCCTGCTGCGTGGTCAGGTGGTGCACTGCAGCCAACGCGCGGACGGCCAATTCGAGATCGGCACCGAGTTCGAAGCGTTGACCGACGCACAGCGCCAGTTACTGGCTCGGCATATCCTGCAGAAGCAGGCTCTGGAACGTCGCCAAGCCCGCGAATGACACTCGCCAAGGAACCGCCATGTATCGTCTCGCACTGCTTCTCACCCTACTCGCCCCTACTGCTCTGTTGGCCGACACCCTGACCATTCCCGTGGGCGACCAGGGCGCCGACCTCGACGCCAGCAACCTGCCGCACAAAGGCCAGTCCAAGCGTGCAGTGTTGGAGCGCTTCGGCCTGGCCGATGAAGAGCACAAGCCTGTCGGCCAGCCGCCGATCACGCGCTGGGATTACCGCGAATTCAGCGTCTATTTCGAATACGATCACGTGATCAACAGCGTGCGCCATCACCAGCCGCGCCACCTCGACACCGTCAAGGAGAAACAGTGACTCTCATCTATGGCCATCGCGGCGCAAAGGGCGAAGCCCCGGAAAATACCCTGACCAGCTTCCAGCGCTGCCTGGAGCATGGCGTCAATCGTTGCGAGTTGGACCTGCACCTGTCACGCGACGGTGAGCTGATGGTGATCCACGACCCAACCTTGAAGCGCACCACGGGCCTGCGCGGCAAGGTGGTCGAGCACGATGCTGCCGAGCTGAGCCGATACGACGCGCGCAAGGGCGGCCCGGGCTGGGTGCGGCCCTGCCCGATTCCACGCCTGCAAGACTTGTTCGAGCAGTGCACGTTCGAGCATTGGCAGTTGGAGGTGAAAAGCGCCTCCAAGGTTCGCGCTGCACGCACCGTGCTGGCCATCTCGGAACTGGTCGAGCGCTTAGGCCTGCGCGAGCAGATCACCATCACCTCCAGCTCACGCGAGGTACTCAAGGCCGCACGCGAGCTGACTCCGCAGCTGCAGTTGGGTCTGGTTGCCGAGTACGCCTGGCTCGACCCTCTGAAAGTCGCGGCGCATTACGGCTGCCATCTGCTGGCGCTGAACTGGACGCTGTGCACCCCGGAGCGCCTGCTCAAGGCGCAAAAGCAAGGCCTGCACGTGTCAGTCTGGACGGTCAACGAGCCGGCGCTGATGCGTCGCCTGGCTGATTTCGGTGTCGACAGCATCATCACCGACTTCCCTGGCCTGGCGGCACAGACACTGCGCGGTTGAGCCCTGCAGGTTGCGTCGTGCGCACCAACTCCTCCCGCGGTGCGCACGACCTGGGCGGCCCCGCGACACCCTACGAGACGTTGTAGCCGCCAAACACTCGCTCTACATCCCCCCAACAACGACAAAACCGGCACTAGGCCGGTTTTGTCGTTTGCTGCCGCCTGAGACGCTAGAAGCTCTCCCGATTCGGCCAGCGCCACTCGGAAGCCACTACCCAGCCTGTCTCCCCGACCGGCTCAGGCCGCCGGCCGGAGCCGCTCAAAAAAGCCGGTTGAGACCGTCGAACGCGGCAACCCGATAGGCCTCGGCCATGGTCGGGTAGTTGAAGGTGGTGTTGATGAAGTACTTGATGCTGTTGGCTTCACCCTTCTGGTTCATGATCGCCTGGCCGATGTGGACGATCTCCGAGGCCTGATAGCCGAAGCAGTGCACGCCCAACACTTCCAGGGTTTCACGATGGAAGAGGATCTTCAGCATGCCCACCGGCTCGACCGAGATCTGCGCACGGGCCATGCCTTTGAAGAAGGCCTTGCCCACTTCGTAAGGCACCTTGGCCTGAGTCAGTTCACGCTCGGTCTTACCGATCGAGCTGATCTCCGGAATGGTGTAGATGCCGGTTGGCACGTCATCGACGAAACGCCAGCTGCCGTTGTCGACGATGCTGCCGGCAGCGGAACGGCCCTGGTCGGCAGCGGCGCTGGCCAGGCTCGGCCAGCCGATCACGTCACCGGCGGCGTAGATGTTGCTGACCTCGGTGCGGTAATGCTCGTCGACCTGGATCTGGCCACGACTGTTGACCGCGATGCCGATGTTCTCCAGGCCCAGCTGATCGGTATTACCGGTACGACCGTTACACCAGAGCAGCGCGTCGGCCTTGATCTTCTTGCCCGACTTCAGGTGCAGGATCACGCCGTTTTCCAACCCCTCGATGCGCTCGTACTCTTCGTTGTGACGAATCAGCACGTTGTTGTTGCGCAGGTGATAGCTCAAGGCATCGGAGATTTCCGAGTCAAGGAAGCTGAGCAGTTGATCGCGGTTGTCGATCAGGTCGACCAGCACGCCCAGGCCGCTGAAGATCGAGGCGTACTCACAGCCGATCACCCCGGCTCCGTAGATGATCAGGCGGCGCGGCGTGTGGCCGAGGCTGAGAATGGTGTCGCTATCGTAGATACGCGGGTGACGAAAATCGACATCGGCCGGGCGATAGGGGCGCGAGCCGGTGGCGATGACGATCTGCTTGGCCACCAGCTTTTCCACTACGCCATTGAGGCAGACCACTTCGATCGTCTGCTCGTCGGCAAAGCTGGCTGTGCCGAAATAGGTGTCGATACGGTTGCGCGCGTAGTAGCCCGTGCGCGAAGTGACTTGCTTGGCGATCACCTTCTCGGCGCTTTTCAGCACATCGGGGAAGGAGAACCAGCGCGGCTCGCCAATCTGGCGAAACATCGGGTTGGTGTTGAACTGCATGATCTGCCGCACCGAGTGGCGCAGCGCCTTGGAGGGTATGGTGCCGAGGTGGGTACAGTTGCCACCGACCAGCGGACGGTTGTCCACCACGGCCACCTTGCGCCCGGCCTTGGCCGCGTTCATCGCTGCGCCCTCGCCCGCCGGGCCGGAGCCCAGCACCACCACATCGTAGTTGTAGACCGCCATGTTTACTCCTTCAGATCAGGCCGGAGCGCTTGTGGCGCACCCTCGGCAGGGCCGGCAGTGGATTACAGCTGCCGGCTATCAAAGCATACCGCCTGGCTTAGCGCTTGCTCGCGTCGTAAGCCAGGTCAGTGTTCGGCGCTTCGCCGTTGTCGCGATTGACCTCTTCGCACTTCTCACGACTTCCACCACAGATCGAGCACTCTTTCTCGATACCGAGGTTGGCGATGCCACCGCAGGAACCGGCGATGGGTTTGCGCCCCATGATCACGCCGACGGCCATCATGCCGACGATCAGAACCATGGCCAGAAATACAACCAGAAAAGTCATTGCTCATCTCCTGCAGCGAATAGCTGCTCGAATGCGGCCGTGCCCTGTGTGACGAAGCCCTCGCCCTCACGCGTCACGAAAAACGCCGCGATAGCGTTGCGCTCGGCGAATGCCATACCGGCATCCGGTCCAAGCACCATCAATAGGGTAGACAAGCCATCGGCGCGCAAGGTCGATGGATCTGCCACCGTGACAGCTGCCAGTTTGTGATTGACCGGTTTGCCGGTCAGCGGATCGAGCGTATGCGAGTAGCGCTGGCCGTTCTCTTCGAAGTAATTGCGATAGTCCCCCGAGGTGGAGATACCGTAACCATCGAGCTGCAAGATGCGCTGAGCGACACGCTGATCATCACGCGGCGCCTCCAGGCCGATACGCCAGTGGCTGCCATCGGGCTTGAAGCCAGCCGCCTTGAGCTCGCCGGTGGCCTCGACCAGGTAACTGGTAACGCCCAGCTCGCCCAGACGCGCGACGATCTGATCGACAGCGTAACCGGCAGCGATGCTGTTGAAGTCGACTTCCACGTCGACGTCCTTGCACAGCTGCTCGCCTTCGATGCTCAGGTGCTGCTGGCCAACCCGCTTACGCACTTCGGCCAGACGTTCGGCATCCGGTACGGTTTCGCCCTGCCCTTTGGGCCCGAAGCCCCAGAGGTCGAGCAACGGCTCCAGCGTCAGGTCGAAGTAGCCCTGGCTTTCCTCGTGCAAGCGATTGCCGGCACGCACGAGATCCAGCACGCCCTTGGGCATGGCCTGGCAGGTACCGGCCGGCGCCTGGTTGAACTGCTCGATCAGCGAATCATCGCGATAGGTGGACATCTGCAGATCGATCTCGGCGAGGATCGCCTCGGTCGCGGCCTTGAGTTCGGCTTGCGGCGCGACACCTTCACTGCGGACGTATTTGATCGAATAGGTGCTGCCCATGGTCGGGCCACCGAACTCTTCGATCCGTTCAGAATGCAAGCAGCCCGTTAGGGCTGCCGCCAGGGCGACAGCGATAACGGGCTGGAGTACAGCAGACCTCATGCTTAGCCGCCGAAGTCGTCGAGGAGGATGTTCTCCGGCTCGACACCCAGGTCGGTCAGCATCTTGATCACCGCGGCGTTCATCATGGGTGGGCCGCACATGTAGAACTCACAATCTTCCGGAGCCGGGTGGTCCTTCAGGTAGTTCTCGTACAGCACGTTGTGGATGAAGCCCTTGAGGCCGGTCCAGTTGTCTTCAGGTTGCGGATCGGACAACGCCAGATGCCACTCGAAGTTCGGGTTCTCTGCGGCGAGCTGGTCGTACTCTTCGTTGTAGAACGACTCACGCATGGAGCGCGCACCATACCAGAAGCTGATCTTGCGCGTGGATTTCAGGCGTTTGAGCTGGTCGAAGATGTGCGAACGCATCGGCGCCATGCCGGCACCACCACCGATGAAGACCATTTCGGCATCGGTGTCCTTGGCGAAGAATTCACCGAAGGGCCCGTACACGGTGATCTTGTCGCCCGGCTTGAGGCTAAACACGTAGGACGACATCTTGCCCGGCGGCAGATCGTCCTTGCCGGGGGGCGGCGAGGCGATACGGATGTTGAACTTCACCAGACCGCGCTCTTCCGGATAGTTGGCCATGGAGTAGGCACGGATCACGGTCTCGTCGACCTTGGACACGTACTTCCACTGGTTGAACTTGTCCCAGTCGCCGCGGTACTCCTCCTGGATGTCGAAGTCCTTGTAGTTCACGGTGTGCGGCGGGCATTCCAGCTGCACGTAACCACCAGCGCGGAAGTCGACGTTCTCGCCTTCCGGCAGCTTCAGCGTCAGCTCCTTGATGAAGGTCGCGACGTTGGGATTGGACTCGACGGTGCATTCCCACTTCTTCACGCCGAAGACTTCTTCTGGCACTTCGATCTTCATGTCCTGCTTGACCGCGGCCTGGCAGGACAGGCGCCAGCCTTCGCGGGCCTCACGCTTGGTGAAGTGCGACTCTTCGGTGGAGAGCATCTCGCCACCGCCGGACTCGATGATGCACTTGCACTGGGCGCAGGTACCGCCGCCACCGCAAGCGGACGACAGGAAGATGCCGTTGTCGGCCAGGGTTTGCAGCAGCTTGCCGCCAGCCGGGACCACAATGGTTTTTTCGCCGTTGATTTCGATGTTCACGTCGCCGCTGGAAACCAGCTTGGCGCGAGCAGCGAGGATGATCAGCACCAGCGCGAGAACGATGGCGGTGAACATGCCGATGGCGAGGAAGATTTCGTAATTCATCTGTTCATCCTTTCCTTACAGCTGCACGCCGGAGAAGGACATGAAGCCCAGCGACATCAGACCGATGGTGATGAAGGTGATGCCCAGACCCTGCAGACCAGCCGGTACATCGCTGTACTTGAGTTTCTCGCGGATACCGGCCAGCGCAGCAATCGCCAGCGCCCAGGACACACCCGCGCCAATACCGTAAACGGTGCTCTCGGCCAGGTTGTAGTCGCGCTCGACCATGAACAGCGAGCCACCCATGATGGCGCAGTTCACGGTGATCAGCGGCAGGAACACGCCGAGGGCGTTGTACAGCGACGGCACGTACTTATCCAGGGTCATCTCGAGGATCTGTACCAGTGCAGCGATCACCCCGATGAAGGTCAGCAGACCGAGGAACGACAGATCCACCTCAGGCAGGCCGGCCCAAGCCAGCGCACCATCCTTGAGGATATTGGTGTAGATCAGGTTGTTCACCGGCATGGTGATACCCAGCACCACGACCACGGCGATGCCGAGGCCGATGGCGGTTTCCACCTTCTTGGAGATGGCGATGAAGGTACACATGCCGAGGAAGAACGCCAGCGCCATGTTCTCGACGAACACCGCACGGACGAACAGGCTGATGTAATGTTCCATTAATAGGCCTCCTTACTGGATACCTGAGGCGCCATCTTGTAAGCATTGGCCTCGATCTGATCCTTCTTCCAGCTACGGATGGCCCAGATGAACAGACCGATCAGGAAGAATGCCGAAGGCGGCAGTAGCAGCATGCCGTTGGGCTGGTACCAGCCGCCGTCGTTGACCACCGAGAAGACCTCGTAGCCCATCAGCTTGCCCGCACCGAACAGCTCGCGAATGATGCCCAGGGCGATCAGCATGGCACTGTAGCCCAGACCGTTGCCGATACCATCGAAGAACGACAGCACCGGCGGGTTCTGCATGGCAAAGGCTTCAGCGCGGCCCATCACGATGCAGTTGGTGATGATCAGACCGACGAACACCGACAGCTGTTTGGACAGACTGAAGGCGTAGGCCTTGAGCACCTGATCGACCACGATCACCAGCGAGGCGATGATCACCATCTGCACGATCATGCGGATCGAGCTGGGGATCTGGCTGCGGATCATCGAGATGAACAGGTTGGAGAAACCGGTCACCAGGGTCAGCGCGGCAGACATCACCAGTGCGGTCTGCAGGTTCGAGGTGACCGCCAGGGCCGAACAGATCCCGAGAATCTGCAGGCCAATGGGGTTGTTGTTGAAGATCGGGTTGAGCAGGACTTCTTTAATAGTCGGCTGCGACATGATCAAGCCTCCCCTGCACGCAGGTTAGCGATAAACGGACCGAAGCCGTTCTGGCCGAGCCAGAACTTCAGCAGGTTGTCCACACCGACGCTGGTCAGCGTGGCGCCAGCCAGGCCATCGACCTGATGGGTAGCGTTCGGGCTTTGCGGATCGACACCGCCTTTGACCACCTGTACGGCCAACTTGTCGTTGTCATCGAACAGGGTCTTGCCCGGCCACTGGCCCTTCCATTTCGGGTTATCCACCTCGCCGCCAAGACCAGGGGTCTCACCGTGCTGGTAGAAGCCCATGCCCACGACAGTGTTCAGATCCCCTTTCACCGCGATAAAGCCGTGCAGGGTCGACCACAGCCCATAGCCGCGCACCGGCAGGATCAGGGTTTCGAGTTCGCCATCCTTCTCCACCATGTACACAGTGGTGTAACGCTCCTGACGCTTGATACCGGCGATGTCTTCGCTGCCCTTCAAAGCTTCGGAGGTTTTCGGATCCTTGGAGGCCTTGAGCGGATCGAAGGTGACCGGGTCGAACGCATCGGAGAAAGTGCCGCTCTCCAGATCCACCAGCTTGGCGGTGATGGTGGTGTCGAACAGTTCCTTGACCTTGGCACCGGACATGCCGGCCTCACCCAGGCCGGCAATGGCCAGGATGCTGCGCTGCTTGTCCAGCAGGCGGTTTTCAACCTGAGTCGGCTTCAGTGCGATGGCTGCGCCGGCGACGAATACCGAGCACACCAGACACACCAGCACCGCCACCGTCAGCGTACGGACGGTGGATTCTTTTTGACTAGACATTGCGTGCCAGCCTCCGCTTGATATTGGCTTGAACGACGAAGTGGTCGATCAGCGGTGCAAACAGGTTGGCGAACAGGATCGCCAGCATCATGCCCTCTGGGAAGGCCGGGTTGACCACACGGATCAACACCACCATCACGCCGATCAGAGCACCAAAGATCCACTTGCCGGTGTTGGTCATGGAGGCCGACACCGGGTCGGTGGCCATGAAGAACATGCCGAAGGCGAAGCCGCCCACTACCAGATGCCAGTACCAGGGCATGGCGAACATCGGGTTGGTGGTGGAGCCGATCAGGTTGAGCAGCAGGCTCAGGCCGATCATGCCCAGCATCACGCCGACGACGATGCGCCAGGAGGCAATGCGAGTCAGCAACAGGACCAGACCACCGATGGCGATGGCCAGCGTGCTGGTCTCACCCATCGAGCCGTGAATGGTGCCGACGAAGGCGTCCATCCAGGTGATGCCGTTGTTGATCACGTTCTCGATGCCACCGGAAGCAGCCAGGCTCAGCGAAGTAGCGCCAGCGAAGCCGTCGACCGCAGTCCATACCGCGTCACCCGACATCTGCGCCGGATAGGCGAAGAACAGGAATGCGCGGCCAGTGAGGGCCGGGTTGAGGAAGTTCTTGCCGGTACCACCGAACACTTCCTTGCCGATCACCACACCGAAGCTGATGCCCAGGGCGACCTGCCAGAGCGGAATGCTCGGCGGCAGAATCAGGGCGAACAGCACGGAAGTGACGAAGAAGCCCTCGTTGACTTCATGCTTGCGGATCGAGGCGAACAGTACTTCCCAGAAGCCGCCGACGATGAAGGTCACCGCGTAGACAGGCAGGAAATAGGCTGCGCCCTGAATGAAGTTGTCCCACAGGCTGTTCGGATCGAAACCGGCCAGCGAGCCGATCAGAGCGAAGCGCCAGCCTTCCTGGCTCGCCAGCAGCTCGGGGCTCTGGGCGAAGATCAGGTTGGCCTGGTAGCCGGTGTTCCACATGCCGAAGAACATCGCCGGGAAGGTGCACAACCACACGGTGATCATCATGCGCTTGAGGTCGATGCCATCACGCACGTGAGCAGTGGTCTTGGTCACGCTGCCAGGACGATAGAAGAAGGTGTCGATGGCCTCGTAGAGGGCATACCACTTCTCGTACTTGCCGCCCTTTTCGAAGTTGTGCTCGATCTTGTCGAGGAATGCACGAATGCCCACGGATTAACCCTCCTTCTCGATGCGGGTGAGGTTGTCCCGCAGGATCGGGCCATATTCATACTTGCCAGCGCACACGTAGGTGCACAGCGCCAGATCTTCTTCGTCGAGCTCCAGGCAACCCAGTTTCTGAGCCATCTCGGTGTCGCCAACGATCAGGTAGCGCAGCAGTTGAGTCGGCAGGATATCCAGCGGCATCACGGCTTCGTAGTTGCCCACTGGCACCATGGCACGCGGGCTGCCGTTGGTGGTGGTGGTGAAGTTGAACAGCTTGGCGCTGGCCAGCTTGGAGACGAACACGTTCAGTACCGAGTGCTTGTTAACCCCGGCACGCAGGTAATGCATCATCTCGCGGTCATTGCCTTCCACCAGGCAGGACACCTGGTTGTGGTAACGACCGAGGAAGGCGAAGGCACCCTGAGCGGTACGACCGCCGAACACCGAGCCGGAAATCACACGATTGAAACCTGGCTTGAGCTCACCGGCGGTGAGTTCTTCCAGGTTGGCGCCCAGGCGGGTGCGCAGCAGACGCGGCTGCTCGGCAACCGGGCCGCCGAGTGCGACTACGCGCTCGACGAACAGCTGACCAGTGGTGAACAGCTTGCCCACCGCGATCACGTCCTGATAACCGATCTGCCAGACGCTCTTGCCGATGCTGACCGGGTCGAGGAAGTGGATGTGAGTCCCCGGCAGACCTGCCGGGTGCGGGCCTGCAAAGGCTTCGCTCTGTACCTTGGCCAGTTTCTCGCCAGGCAGATTGGCGCCGTCGGCCTTGCACAGGAAGATCTTGGCCAGGTTACCGAGAACCTTGAGGCCGTTTTCGAAATCAGCGGCATGTTCACCGATGATCACAGCAGGATCGGCGGCGAGCGGATGCGTGTCGACTGCGGTCACGAAGATCGAACTCGGTACGGCATCGAGCGCCGGCACCTTGCTGAACGGACGGGTACGCAGGGCGGTCCAAAGGCCAGACTGCTGCAGGTTTTCGCGAATCTGTTCGTCAGTCAGCGAATCCAGCTGGTCGGCAGCATATTGAGCGAAGGTCTCCTGCTCGTCGCCATCAATGTCGATGACCACGGATTGCAGGACACGCTTCTCACCACGATGGATGGCGCTGATCACGCCGCCAGCGGGAGCGGTGTAGCGCACGCCGGGTGTCTTCTTGTCGGTAAACAGCAATTGACCGAGCTTGACCCGGTCACCGACCTGCACTTCCATCGTCGGCTTCATCCCGTGATAGTCGAAGCCGATGACAGCGACACTGCGTACGGGCCTGGCGGCCTCGATACGCTGTGCCGGCGCACCCGTTATGGGCAAATCAAGCCCATGCTTTAGTTTGATCATAGGTTTGCCTAACCACTGATTTAGAAAGCTTTTTATAGGACAGGCGGCGCTACCGAAGGTCTAATAGACCCGACCACGCCAATACGATATGGGCGTGGAGGAAGGCGCCAAACCTGGGTAAAAAATCCGCTTGATTATAAAGACGCCCCCCGGCACTGACCACCCAAGCGCTTGCTTTTTTTGGCCTTTCGGTAACAGGGCGCAACAAACTCGATACTGCTCGAGATCAACTCGACAACTTCGCCAGGCCAGATTTCAGGCATAAAAAAACGGGAGCCGAAGCTCCCGTTTTTTGACCCTGACGCTTAACGCGGGAAGGCTGGCGGATTGACCCCGGCCATGTCTTCCATCACGCGCACCACCTGGCAGCTGTAACCGAACTCGTTGTCGTACCAGACGTACAGTACAACGCGGTTATCGTTGGCGATGGTGGCTTCGGCATCCACTACACCGGCGTGACGCGAGCCGACGAAGTCGGTCGATACCACTTCCTGCGAGCTGACGAAGTCGATCTGCTTCTGCAGATCCGAGTGCATGGCCATCTGGCGCAGGTACTCGTTGATCTCTTCGCGCGTGGTGGCTTTCTCAAGGTTCAGATTGAGAATGGCCATGGACACGTTCGGCGTCGGCACGCGAATGGCATTGCCGGTCAGCTTGCCCTTGAGCACTGGCAGCGCTTTGGCAGCAGCGGTGGCGGCACCGGTTTCGGTGATGACCATGTTCAGCGCGGCACTACGACCACGACGACTGCCTTTATGGAAGTTGTCGATCAGGTTCTGGTCGTTGGTGTACGAGTGAACGGTCTCGACGTGGCCATTGACGATGCCGTACTGATCATTGACCGCCTTGAGCACCGGCACGATGGCGTTGGTGGTGCAGGACGCAGCGGAGATGATCTTGTCCTCAGCGGTGATTTCGCTGTGGTTGATGCCGTGCACGATGTTCTTCAGCGCGCCCTTGCCAGGCGCGGTGAGCACGACGCGATCGACACCCGGGCACGCAAGGTGCTGACCCAGGCCCTCGGCATCACGCCACACACCGGTGTTATCCACCAGCAGCGCGTTCTTGATGCCGTACTGGGTGTAGTCGACTTCCTTCGGGTCCTTGGCGTAGATCACCTGGATCAGGTTGCCGTTGGCCGTCAGGGTGCTGTTCTCTTCATCAATGGTGATGGTGCCGTTGAACTTGCCATGCACCGAGTCACGACGCAGCAGGCTGGCACGCTTGACCAGATCGTTACTGGCACCCTTGCGCACGACGATGGCGCGCAGACGCAGGCCATCACCACCACCGGTCTTCTCGATCAGGATGCGCGCCAGCAGGCGGCCGATACGACCGAAGCCATAGAGCACAACGTCGGTACCTTCACGACCAGCGCCGTTCTGCTTGCCTACCACATCGACCAGCTCGTCCTTGACGAACTGCTCGACGCCACGGCCAGCGCCTTCGGCCTTGAACTTGGCAACCAGCTTGCCCAGATCAACCGAGGCAGCGCCCAGCTTGAGCTCGCTCATGGCCTTGAGCATGGGGAAGGTGTCGTGCACCGACAGCTCGGCTTCTTCAGCCAGGCGATGACGGGCAAAACGGTGAGCCTTGAGGATGTCGATGACCGAACGATTGATCAGGCCACGGCCGTAGATCGAGGTCACCACATTGTTGTTGCGATAGAGCTGACCAATCAGCGGAATCATCGCTTCCGCGAGGGCTTCACGATCGATCCATTCACCGAGACACTGGTCGGGCTTCTGAGTCACGGGCAGTACCTTCCACATGTAGGGGCTGAAAAAAGGGGCTACATTATGACGGTGCGCGCGAGCATGAGCAATGCGCGCCTGTCGCGACTGACATTGACCAGCAAGCCCCGCTACAATTCCCGGCCTTTCGTCACGACCGTGAGCCGCCCGTGTCCGTACTGCGTCTTCCGTCTCTACCGGCCAGCGCCGGCAAACAACAGTGGGGCAACCTGCCCGGGGCCGCCCTGTCCCTGACCATCGCAGAAGCGGCCAGCGACGCTGGACGCTTCACCCTGGTGCTCACCGAAGGCAGCCAGAGCGCCGAGCGGCTACAGGAAGAGCTGGCGTTCTTCGCCCCCGACCTGCCAGTGCTGCACTTCCCCGACTGGGAAACCCTGCCCTACGATGTGTTTTCGCCGCACCAGGACATCATTTCGCAGCGTATCGCAGCGCTCTATCGTCTACCGCAGCTGAGCCGCGGCATCCTCGTAGTGCCGATCACCACAGCCCTACACCGCCTCGCACCGAAGCGCTTCCTGCTGGGCAGCAGCCTGGTGCTGGATGTCGGCCAGAAACTCGATGTGGAGCAGACGCGCACGCGCCTGGAGGCGGCCGGCTACCGCTGCGTGGACACGGTGTACGAGCATGGCGAGTTCGCTGTGCGCGGCGCATTGATCGATCTGTTCCCGATGGGCAGCGACACGCCCTACCGTATCGACCTGTTCGACGACGAAATCGAAACCCTGCGCACCTTCGACCCCGAAACCCAGCGCTCGGTGGACAAGGTCGAGTCGATCCGCCTGCTGCCAGCGCGTGAGTTTCCGCTGGAAAAGAAAGCCGTCACCGATTTCCGCGGGCGCTTTCGCGAGCGCTTCGACGTGGATTTCCGTCGCTGCCCGATCTATCAGGACCTTTCCACCGGCATCACCCCAGCTGGCATCGAGTACTACCTGCCGCTGTTCTTCGAAGAGACGGACACCCTGTTCGACTACCTGCCGGGCGACACCCAGGTATTTTCCCTGCCCGGTATCGAAAAAGCCGCCGAGCAATTTTGGACAGATGCGCGTAGCCGCTATGAGGATCGCCGAGTCGATCCAGAGCGACCACTACTACCGCCTGCCGACATCTTCCTGCCGGTGGAGGACTGTTTCGCCCGCCTGAAGAGCTGGCCGCGGGTGGTGGTCAATCAGGACGATATCGAGCCTGGCGTCGGCCAGACCCGCTTCGACGCCCGCGCCCTGCCCGACCTGGCGATCCAGGCCAAGGCCGGCGAGCCACTGGCAGCGCTGCGCCGCTTTATCGAGGAATATCCGGGCCGCGTGCTGTTCTGCGCCGAATCGGCCGGGCGCCGCGAAGTGCTGCTGGAGCTGCTCGCTCGCCTCAAGCTCAAGCCCAGGGAAGTCGAGGGCTGGCCAGCCTTCGTCGCCAGCAGCGAGCGCCTGAACATCTGCATCGCACCATTGGACGAAGGGCTGCTGCTCGACGACCTGGCGCTGATCGCCGAGAGCCCGCTGTTCGGCCAACGCGTCATGCAGCGCCGGCGCCGCGAGAAAGGCCGCGAAGGCGGCGACAACGTGATCAAGAACCTCACCGAGCTGCGCGAAGGCGCACCGGTGGTGCATATCGATCACGGCGTCGGCCGCTACCTGGGCCTGGTGACCATGGAGTTCGATGGCCAGGCCGCCGAATTCCTCGCCCTGCAGTACGCCGACGAAGCCAAACTCTACGTGCCGGTGGCCAGCCTGCACCTGATTGCCCGCTACACCGGCAGTGACGATGCTCTTGCGCCGCTGCATCGCCTCGGCTCGGAAGTCTGGCAGAAGGCCAAGCGCAAGGCCGCCGAGCAGGTGCGTGATGTTGCCGCCGAGCTGCTCGATATCTACGCCCGCCGCGCCGCCCGTGAAGGCTTCGCCTTCCAGGACCCGGCGCTGGATTACGCCACCTTCAGCGCCGGCTTCCCCTTCGAGGAAACCCCGGACCAGCAGGCCGCCATCGACGCCGTGCGCAGCGACATGCTGGCCGGCAAGCCGATGGATCGCCTGGTTTGCGGCGACGTCGGCTTCGGCAAGACCGAAGTGGCCATGCGCGCCGCCTTCATCGCCGTACACAGCGGCAAGCAGGTCGCCGTGCTGGTACCCACCACCCTGCTCGCCCAGCAGCACTACAACAGCTTCCGCGACCGCTTCGCCGATTGGCCGGTAAAGGTCGAGGTGATGAGCCGCTTCAAGAGCGCCAAGGAAGTTGGCGACGCCGTGCAGCAACTGGCCGAAGGCAAGGTGGATATCGTCATCGGCACGCACAAGCTGCTGCAGGATGACGTCAAGTTCCAAAACCTCGGTTTGGCCATCATCGACGAGGAACACCGCTTCGGCGTGCGCCAGAAGGAGCAGCTCAAGGCCCTGCGCAGCGAGGTGGATATTCTCACCCTGACCGCCACGCCCATCCCGCGCACCCTGAACATGGCCGTGGCTGGCATGCGCGACCTGTCGATCATCGCCACCCCGCCGGCACGGCGCCTGTCGGTGCGCACCTTCGTCATGGAAGCCAACAAGCCGACCATCAAGGAAGCGCTGCTGCGCGAACTGCTGCGCGGCGGCCAGGTGTACTACCTGCACAACGACGTGAAGACCATCGAAAAATGCGCCGCTGACCTCGCCGAGCTAGTGCCCGAAGCACGTATCGGTATCGGCCATGGACAGATGCGCGAACGCGATCTCGAACAAGTGATGAGCGACTTCTACCACAAGCGCTTCAACGTGCTGGTGGCCTCGACCATCATCGAGACCGGCATCGACGTGCCCAGCGCCAACACCATCATCATCGATCGCGCCGACAAGTTCGGTCTGGCCCAGCTGCACCAGTTGCGTGGCCGTGTCGGCCGTAGCCACCACCAAGCCTACGCCTACCTGCTCACCCCCCCGCGCAAGCAGATGACCACAGACGCCGAGAAACGCCTGGAGGCCATCGCCAACGCCCAGGACCTCGGCGCGGGCTTCGTCCTGGCAACCCACGACCTGGAAATCCGCGGCGCCGGCGAACTGCTCGGCGACGGCCAGAGCGGACAGATTCAGGCCGTCGGCTTCACCTTGTACATGGAAATGCTCGAACGCGCGGTCAAGGCCATCCAGAAAGGCGAGCAGCCGAACCTCGACCAGCCGCTGGGCGGCGGCCCGGAGATCAACCTGCGCGTACCGGCGCTGATCCCCGAAGACTACCTGCCCGACGTGCATGCCCGCCTGATTCTCTACAAGCGCATCGCCAACGCCAGCGACGAGGATGGCCTGAAGGAGTTGCAGGTTGAGATGATCGACCGCTTCGGCCTGTTGCCGGAGCCAACCAAGAGCCTGATGCGCCTGACCCTGCTCAAGCTGCAGGCAGAGAAGCTGGGTATTACCAAGGTCGACGCCGGACCACAGGGCGGCCGCATCGAATTCGCCGCAGAGACCTGCGTCGACCCGCTGACGCTGATCAAGCTGATCCAGGCCCAACCGAAACGCTACAAGTTCGAAGGCGCCACCGTCTTCAAGATCCAGGTGCCCATGGAGCGCGCGGAAGAGCGCTTCAACACCCTGGAAGCCCTGCTCGAGCGCCTCGCGCCCACCACCTGAAGGACTCCCCCATGCGCCCATTGCACTTGATCGCCCTGCTGCTCTGCCTGCTCGCCCCGAGCGCCTTCGCCGAACGCCTGTATCAGGTGGAACTGCTGGTATTCCGCCAGGCCGGTGACGCGGTGATCGCGCCGAAGATCGCCCCCGACGACTGGGCCGGCACCGCCCTGCCGATCGCCGGCAGCGAGCGCCCCACCAGCCTCGACAGCGAAGCAGCCAAGCTCAACCCGGGTAATGGCTATCAGGTTCTGCTGCACAAGGCCTGGAGCCAGACGCTGAGCACCACAGCGAGCCGCGTAGCCGTCAACAGTGGCGAGGCGCACCTCGGCCACTACCCGGTCGAAGGCACCCTTGCCTTCACCCAGGATCGCTTCGCCGATCTGGATCTGGAACTGTGGATCAACCGCTTCAGTGCCGACGGCCTGCTGGAAAGCAGCGAACACATGAAAGTCGCCCAACGCCTGAAAGACAACAGCCTGACCTACCTCGATCACGGCAGCCTCGGCGCCCTGGTGCGCATCAGCCCGCTGTAAGGGGAGGTAACGAAAAGGGCCGCTAAGCGGCCCTTTTCATTTGCTTAGAGAAGCTAGTCACTCAGCACGCGCGCCAATACCGCCTTGATCGTGCCCATGCCCTGCTCCAGCACCCGTTCGATTTCGTCCATGGTGATCAGGCCACTGGTCTTGCCCGCAGCAGGATTCACCACCAGCGCCAGACAGGCATAAGGCAACGCCAGCTCACGCGCCAGTGCAGCCTCGGGCATTGCGGTCATGCCGACCAGATCACAGCCGTCACGCTCCATCCGCACAATCTCCGCCGCCGTTTCCAGGCGCGGCCCCTGCGTGCAGCCGTACACGCCATGGCTGCTGAATGCAGCACCTTCAGCGGTCAACGCCGCGATCAGGCGCTCGCGCAATGCCGCATCGTAGGGGTAACTGAAATCCACGTGCGTCACGTGATCCAGCTCACCCTCGAAAAAGGTGTGCGCACGACCGGCCGTGTAATCAATGAGCTGATGCGGCACGCAGAAATGTCCCGCCCCCATCGCCGCATGAATGCCACCCACAGCATTGACCGCAACAATCTCGCGCGCCCCTGCATGCTTCAACGCCCACAGGTTGGCGCGGTAGTTGATCTGATGCGGAGCAATCCGATGCGGTTGGCCGTGGCGCGCCAGAAACAACACCTCGCGCCCGCCGTACTCGCCACGCAGGATATCGGCCGAGGGCGTGCCGTAGGGCGTATCCAGTGTCAGCGCCTGACGAATCACCAGGCCTTCGAGCTGCGTCAGGCCGGTACCACCGATGATTGCATAAACGGTCATGTTGAGCCCTCAGTCGAGCAGATGCGCCGCTCTGAGCGCAGCCACCGCCACAGACCAACGCGGCGCCTGACGATAATCGGTACACGCATGGGCGCGCCCACGCATGCGCTGCAGTCGCTCGGCCGGGGTGACCCGCAAGCGCTGCAATGCGCTGAGCGCCAGTTCCGCCGAGCCTCGATCATTGCACACGAGGCCCATGTCACAGCCAGCAGCGAGCGCCGCCTCGATACGCTTGCCGGCATCGCCAACCACGTGCGCACCGGCCATGGACAGGTCGTCACTGAAGATCACGCCGTCGAAGCCCAGCTCGCCGCGCAGGATGTCCTGCAGCCAGCGACGAGAAAAACCCGCCGGCTGCTCATCGACCTGCGGATAGATGACATGCGCCGGCATCACCGCATCGAGCTCGCCAGTCAGACGCTTGAACGGCTGCATGTCACAGGCGCGAATCTCATCGAGGCTGCGCTCGTCGACCGGAATGGCCACGTGAGAGTCCGCCTCGGCCCAGCCATGCCCAGGAAAATGCTTGCCGGTCGCTGCCATACCCGCCTGGTGCATGCCACTGATGAAAGCGGTCGCCAGCGTGGTCGCGCGCTGCGGGTCGCCCTCGAAAGCGCGACTGCCGACCACCGCACTGCGCTGATGGTCGAGATCGAGGACCGGAGCGAAGCTGAGATCCAGCCCGACGGCCAGCACCTCGGTCGCCATCAGCCAGCCGCAATGCTCGGCAAGCACTTCGGCATTGTCGTTATCGGTGATCGCACGCATCGCCGGCAGACGCAGAAAGCCCTGGCGCAGACGCTGCACCCGGCCGCCCTCCTGGTCCACGGCCAGCAGCAAGTCCGGGCGCACGGCACGAATGCTCTGGCACAACTCGCGCACCTGGCGTGGCGATTCGATGTTGCGGGCGAAAATGATCAAGCCGCCCACCTCGGGCTGGCGCAGCATCTGGCGATCCTCGGCGGTCAGCCAGGTGCCGGCGATGTCCATCATCAAAGAGCCTTGCATAAACCTATTCCTTACGTGAAATCTTGGCCTGCGCCCCACTGCGGGCAGGATGCTTCGTCGATACGCACCCTGCAGTGCGGCGGCACGCGATCAAAAAGCGCCAGCATGTCGGCGTTGCGCAAACGAATGCAGCCATGGGACAACGGCTCGCCCATGGGTTCCGTGTCCGGGGTGCCGTGAAGATAGATGTAGCGACGGAAGGTATCGACCTCGCCCAGGCGATTGCGCCCCGTTTCGAGACCGCTCAACCAGAGAATGCGGGTAAGGATCCAGTCACGACCAGGAAACTGCTCGTGCAGTTGCGGCGACCATACCTCACCGGTCCAGCGACGCCCGCGCAACACGGCAGCCAGAGGCAGGCCGGCGCCGATCTTCGCGCGCACTTGATGCAGCCCGCGCGGCGTGCAGCCCGAGCCATTGCGCTCACCTGCGCCGTTGCGTGCGGTGGATACGGGAAAACACACTATCAGCCGCCCAGCACTGAAGCCGTAGAGCGCCTGATCAGCAATGGAGATTTGGAGTAAATCAAGATCGGACATGGGCCGCTAGCTTAGCCGAAGGACGAAGCCAAGCCCACCTGCCGTCCGGTCAAACCTTGGGGACAGCGCTTGGCGCCTTGGTCCGGGGCTTGAGTTGTGCGCCGGCCAACGCAGGATCGTTGACCCCGGTTTCCGAACGCATACCGGCGGCGAGGAATGGCACCATCATCCGCATCACCTGCTCGATCGAGGTGTTGACGCCGAAATCGGTCTCGGCCATCGCGCGCAAGGCCTTGATACCGGACATGCTGAACGCCGCAGCACCGAGCATGAAGTGCACACGCCAGAACAGCTCCAGTGGTGGAATACGCGGCGCAGCCTCATGTACCAACAGCATGTAACGACGGAAAACCTTGCCGTAAACCTCTTCCAGGTATTTGCGCAGGTGACCCTGGCTCTGGCTGAAGGCCAAACCGAGCAGGCGCATGAAGATGGAAAGATCGTTGCCGCTGCGCGGCTTGACGGCCAGAGCCTGTTCGACCAGAAGCTCGAGCAACTCCTCCAGGGAAACCTGGGTGTCGGACTTGGCCTGACGGCGATCGAGTTCTTTTTCCAGGCTGGCACAGAAAGGCCCGAGGAAGCGCGAGAAGACCGCTTGAATCAGCGCCTTCTTCGAACCGAAGTGATAATTGACGGCAGCCAGGTTGACCCCAGCCTTGCTGGTGATCAGCCGCAATGAAGTTTCGGCGAAGCCTTTTTCCGCGAACAGCTGTTCCGCAGCATCGAGAATGCGTTCAACGGTTTCCGACTGAGCCATGAGCTATCACCTGACAAACACTTGTTTGAAACATACGTTTCATCCCACTGAATTGTCAAGCCGCATGAGCCGTCTTTTGGCCGGCTAGTCACAGCTTACAACAAGCAGAGACGCAGATTACTCGGCATGGGTAACAAGCCGGACGACAGGCACCTGCAAAATGGGCGTTGCCAAGAGTCGCTTACTGTATATAATCCCAGTCACTGTATAAAAAGACAGAGCCCAGCCATGCTGAAACTGACGCCACGCCAAGCCGAGATTCTCGCCTTCATCAAACGCTGCCTGGAAGACAACGGCTACCCACCCACCCGTGCGGAAATCGCTCAGGAACTGGGGTTCAAATCACCCAATGCAGCAGAAGAGCACCTCAAGGCCCTTGCACGCAAGGGGGCCATCGAAATGACCCCAGGCGCTTCGCGCGGCATTCGCATTCCTGGCTTCGAGGCAGGCGCGGCGAACGAGGACGAAGGCCTTCCAGTCATTGGCCGCGTTGCTGCCGGCGCACCGATCCTCGCCCAGCAACATGTCGAGGAATCCTGCCAGATCAACCCCGCGTTCTTTCAACCCAAAGCCGACTACCTGCTGCGTGTGCGCGGCATGAGCATGAAGGATATCGGCATTTTCGATGGCGATCTGCTCGCCGTGCACACCACCCGTGAAGCCCGTAACGGCCAGATCGTCGTCGCCCGTATCGACGATGAAGTGACGGTCAAACGCTTCAAGCGCGAGGGCAACAAGGTCTGGCTGATTGCCGAGAACCCCGAGTTCGCCCCGATCGAAGTGGACCTGGAAAACCAGGATCTGGTCATCGAAGGTTTGAGCGTCGGTGTAATCCGCCGCTGAGGAGACACCATGTACGTGCAGCAGTCGTTCGAGCGCCCACAACTTACCCTTTTCGACGCGTTCCTTGGCCGAACGCCGAATGAGCCACTGGTCGCAGCCCATGACATCTCTCGCAGTGAGGATGATCAGGCTTTCAGCGAATTGGCTCTACGTGGCGCTGTTGGGCACTGCCTGCACTTACTGGCGCCGATTCTGCGAGAGCTGAGCCAGAATCAGGACGCACGCTGGCTGACCTTGGTAGCGCCGCCGGCAAGCCTCACGCAAAGCTGGCTGCGCGATGCAGGGCTGAACCGTGAGCGAATCCTGCTGCTGCATCCGCGACAAGGGCAGAATGCCCTGGAATTGGCCGAAGAAGCTCTCAAGCTGGGTCGCAGCCATACCGTGATCAGTTGGTTGTATCCGGTCGAGAGCAGCACTCGTCAGCGCCTTGCACAGGCCGCCAACACAGGTGGCGCGCAGAGCCTGAACATCAGCCTGGGTTAGCTGACCACGACTTCGCTTGCGGAAATGAAAACGGGGCTCCAATGGAGCCCCGCTTTTCGTTGAGACGCAGTAACTCAGTGGAGAACGCGCGAGCCTTCTTCTTCACCACTGAAATCACCCTCAGCCATTCGACCCGCCATCTGCACGCCAACATTGAGCATGGCCTTGGCCACCTCAATGTGTTGCCCCTGCAGGAAAGCCTTGGCATCAGCGGAGAAATCCAGGGTCACCAACGCCTCTTCATCCTCTGCGCGACGCAGGGCAATGCGCCCATCGGGCAGTTCGACGATTTCCAGAAAGGATGTAGGCATGGCTCAGTCTCTGTGCAAAAACACGACATTGTAACAGCCAGCCGGGATCATCCCCAGCCCACTGGTCCAGTTAAACCCAATCAGCACTCGCTCAGGCCTTCGCGGAAACGCAGCACCAGCGCCTTGAGCTGCTGCCGCCAGGCATCGACATCATCGATGCTCAGCTCGGCCGGCTCCTCGCCAACACTGACGGCGGTGATCAACGGCATGGACGGATCGACCTTGGCCTTGCGCTCCTCACGCGGCGGCTGGAACAAGCCAGCATAGGCCGCCAGCAGTTCGGCCAGCCAGGTTTCGCGCTGCTGGGCCAACTCCACCAACTCGGCCAGCTCGGGACTGGGCGCCCCTTCGAGTACGGCCTGCTGCACGAACGCCTCGACGCGCGAAGGCGCTGCGTCGTTCATGCGGTAGTAACCGGCGATCTCATGACACACCCCAAGGAGCCCACCGTAGAGGTGAAACAGCGCAGCTTCACGCTCGGCCTGCACCAGCGCCTGCACGTTGAACGCGGTGGAAGCCTCGGCCTTGCGCCAGTTATCCAGGGCGATACCGGCGAAGAAGATCTTCTGATTGGTGCGGGTATAGATTTCTTTGGCCATTGCGGCGACCTCCACAGCAGATCGGGTCATGATACGCGCGTCGCACCAAGGCAGACGCGCTTCTCGTCAGAGCGCAGAGATCAGCGCTTGTCCTCGACCTTCCACTTGCCGCCATCGAAGAACGCGCGCCAACCGGTCGGCTTGCCATCGACCTCGGACTGCACGTACTGCTCCTTGGTCTTGCGGCTGTAGCGAATCACCGCAGGGCGGCCATCAGGGTCCTTCTGTGGAGCATCGCAAAGGAAGTGGTACTTGGGATCGATCTCATGCTTGTGCGGAACGATTTCCAGCACCAGGGGCGCACGCGTCTCGCGATTCTTGGGGAACTGGCTGGCGGCGAGGAACAGGCCCGATGCACCGTCACGCAGCACGTAGGTGTCGTCCACCTTCTCGCACTTGAGCTCGGGCATATCCACCTTGTCCATCTTCGGCGGCGCCGCTTCGCCGTTCTTGAGCAGCTTGCGGGTGTTCTTGCAGCTGGCATTGGTGCAACCGAAGAACTTGCCGAAACGGCCCGTCTTGAGCTGCATCTGGCTGCCGCACTTGTCGCACTCCAGACTTGGTCCTTCGTAGCCCTTGATGCGGTACTGGCCCTGCTCGATCTCGTAACCCGTGCAATCGGGGTTGTTGCCACAGATGTGCAGCTTGCGGGTTTCATCCAGCAGATAGGCATCCATGGCCGTGGAGCAGATCGGGCAGCGATGCTTGCCAAGCAACACGCGGGACTCGGACTCACCCTCGTCGTCGGCAGCAATCTCGTCGCCCGGCACCAGGTTGATGGTGGCCTTGCAACGTTCCTTCGGCGGCAGCGCATAACCGGAGCAACCAAGGAACACGCCGGTGGAGGCAGTGCGGATCATCATCGGCCGGCCGCACTCGCGGCAGGGGATGTCGGTCAGCGTCGGCTGGTTGGCACGCATGCCGCCCTCGCCCGCCTCGGCCACTTCTAGCTTCTTCTTGAAGTCACCGTAGAACTCATCGAGCAGATGCTTCCACTCGCGCTCACCCTGGGCCACATCGTCGAGATGCTCTTCCATGGTGGCGGTAAAGCTGTAATCCATCAGGTTGGCGAAGCTCTCGTCGAGACGCTCGGTGACGATGTCGCCCATCTTCTCGGCATAGAAACGACGGTTGTGCACCGTGACGTAGCCGCGATCCTGAATGGTGGAAATAATCGCGGCATAGGTGGACGGACGGCCGATACCGCGTTTTTCCAGCTCCTTGACCAGGCTGGCTTCCGAGTAACGCGCCGGCGGCTTGGTGAAGTGCTGGCTTGGGTCGAGCTGAATCAGCTTGAGGCCCTCGCCCTCCTTCATTTCCGGGAGGACGTCGTCCTCGCCCGGCTTGCTCTGCTGCGGCAGTACGCGGGTGTAACCGTCGAACTTGAGAATGCGGCCCTTGGCGCGCAGCTCGAAGTTGCCGGCAGCCACAGTGACGCTGGTGGACAGGTACTCGGCCGGCGGCATCTGGCAGGCCACGAACTGACGCCAGATCAGGTCATACAGGCGCTCGGCATCACGCTCCATGCCGGACAGCTGGGTCGGACGCAAGTTGACGTCGGAGGGACGAATCGCTTCGTGCGCTTCCTGAGCGCCTTCCTTGCTCGAATACAGATTGGGCTTACCCGGCAGGTACTTGTCGCCGTACTCGCTGCCGATGAAGCCACGCACCATCTCCACTGCGTCATTCGACAGGTTGGTCGAGTCGGTACGCATATAGGTGATGTAGCCGGCCTCGTAGAGACGCTGGGCCATCATCATGGTTTTCTTCACGCCGAAGCCAAGACGGTTGCTCGCAGCCTGCTGCAGGGTCGACGTAATGAAAGGTGCCGACGGCTTGCTGCTGGTCGGACGATCTTCGCGCTTGACCACGCTGTAGCTGGAAGCCTTGAGCTTCTCCAGCGCCGCCATGGCCTGCGCTTCGTTGACCGGCTTGAATGCCGAGCCGTCTTCGCGAACGACTTCGAAGCGCACCTTGGCGTTCTTCGCAGTGCCGAGATCAGCGTGCACTTCCCAGTATTCTTCCGGGACGAAGGCACGAATTTCTTTTTCACGCGCAACGACCAGCTTCACCGCCACCGACTGCACGCGACCGGCAGACAGGCCACGGGCGATCTTGGCCCACAGCAGCGGCGAAACCATGTAGCCCACCACGCGGTCGAGGAAACGGCGTGCCTGCTGGGCGTTGACGCGGTTGATGTCCAGCTCACCGGGCTTGGAGAAGGCATCCTGAATCGCCTTCTTGGTGATCTCATTGAACACCACGCGCTTGTAGCGGCTGTCATCACCACCGATGGACTCGCGCAGGTGCCAGGCGATGGCCTCCCCTTCGCGATCCAAGTCGGTTGCGAGATAGATGGTGTCAGCATCCTTGGCCAGACGGCGCAGCTCTTCGATCACCTTTTCCTTGCCAGGCAGGATCTCGTACTTGGCCTTCCAGCCATGCTCGGGGTCGACACCCATGCGGGTGAACAGCTGGCGTTTGGCCTTTTCCTTGGGCGACAGCGCAGGCGCCTCACCGGCGGTAGCCTTGCCACGCTTGGCAGGCTCCTTGGTGGCGCTTGCCGAGCCGCTGGTAGGCAGGTCACGGATGTGGCCGATGCTCGACTTCACCACGTACTGGCTGCCCAGGTACTTGTTGATGGTCTTGGCCTTGGCCGGGGATTCCACGATGACCAGCGATTTGCCCATGGATCAGAAAATTCCTGAATTGCGAAATATAGAAGGCTGGGAGCCATATGAGCCTGCTCACGAGCTCGTGAGCTAGAGTGATACAAGGCAAAAACAAGCGAGGAAGCGGAGTTTACGAGTGGTAAATGAGCATTCCGAGCTTGTTTTTAACGCAGTAGCGCCGACGCGCAACAGATCGTGAACAGGTTCTAAGGCCCCGCTATATATAGTGGTGACCGAGCGAAGGTCAAGCGCAGGGGTTGCACAGTCAGGCTTGCGAAGCGCCGATAGGGCTGACTTCGGCCTGAATCAAAGCAAAGCGTGGAACGCGCTTGCCGTCCACCTCGATCTCTTCACAGAACATGCTCAGCGGCCGCACCCACAGGCCGAACTCGCCGTACAGGGCCTGGTAAACCACAACCTCTTCCTCGTTCTCGGAATGGCGCGCCACCCCGAATACGCGGTACTGCGGGCCTTTGTAGTGGCGATAGAGTCCTGGCTGCAACTGCATGAGCGGTTCCCGAAATAAAAAGCCGTAAAAAGCAAAACCGGGGCACTAGGCCCCGGTTTCTGTCCGCTGACGCTTAAACGCGCTCGAAGACGGTGGTGATGCCTTGGCCAAGGCCCACACACATGGTGGAGACACCAAAGGTGCCGCCGTTCTGTTTCATGACGTTGAGCAGGGTACCGGAGATACGGGCACCGGAACAACCGAAGGGGTGACCCAGGGCGATCGCGCCGCCGTGCAGGTTGACCTTCTCTTCCATCTTGTCGAGCAGCTTCAGATCCTTCAGCACAGGCAAGGCCTGGGCTGCGAAGGCTTCGTTAAGCTCGACGAAGTCGATGTCAGCCATGCTCAGGCCGGCGCGCTTGAGCGCCTTCTGCGTGGACGGCACCGGACCGTAACCCATGATCGCCGGATCGACACCAGCAACGGCCATGGCACGAACCACGGCCATCGGCTGAATGCCCAGGTCCTGGGCACGCTGGGCGCTCATGACGATCATGCAGGAAGCGCCGTCGGTGATCTGCGAGGAAGTCCCTGCAGTCACGGTGCCGCCTTTCGGGTTGAACGCAGGCTTCAGCGCAGCCAGGCTTTCAAGGGTGGTTTCCGGACGAATGGTTTCGTCGAAATCGAACATCTTCAGGAAACCGTTCTCGTCGTAGCCTTGCATCGGGATGATTTCATCCTTGAACTTGCCTTCGACGGTGGCCTTGTGCGCCAGACGGTGCGAACGCTCACCGAAGGCGTCCTGCTGCTCACGGCTGATGCCATGCATCTTGCCCAGCATTTCAGCGGTCAGGCCCATCATGCCGGACGCTTTGGCGGCGTACAGCGACAGGTGCGGGTTCGGGTCGACACCGTGCATCATGCCTACGTGGCCCATGTGCTCCACACCGCCGACGACGAATACATCGCCGTTACCGGTCTGGATCGCCTGCACGGCAGTGTGCAGGGCGCTCATGGACGAACCGCACAGGCGGCTGACGGTCTGGCCGGCGCTGGTGTGCGGGATCTGGGTCATCAGCGACGCCATGCGCGCGATGTTCCAGCCCTGCTCCAGGGTCTGGTTGACACAGCCCCAGATCACGTCCTCGACTTCAGCCGGGTCGACCTTGGCGTTACGCTCCAGCAGCTTGCTGATCAGGTGCGCGGACATGGTCTCGGCGCGGGTGTTGCGGTGCATGCCGCCCTTGGAACGACCCATCGGGGTACGACCGAAGTCGACGATCACTGCATCTCTAGGATTCAGGCTCATATTTCTACTCTCGCTCTGTTCGCTGCACGGTTAACCGAAGAACTTCTGGCCCTTGGCGGCCATTTCGCGAAGTTTTGCGGTCGGGTGGTACAGGGCGCCCAGCTCGGCATACTTGTCAGCCAGGGCGACGAATTCAGCAACACCGATGGAATCGATGTAGCGCAGCGCACCGCCACGGAAGGGAGGGAAGCCGATACCGTAGATCAGGCCCATGTCGGCCTCAGCTGCGGTGTCGACGATGCCGTCTTCCAGGCAACGAACGGTTTCCATGCACAGCGGGATCATCATGAAATTGATGATGTCCTCGTCGGTGACTTCACGCTCTTCGACCACGATGGACTTGAGCAGCTCGTAAGCAGCCGGGTCAGTGACCTTCTTCGGCTTGCCGCGCTTGTCGGTCTCGTAGGCGTAGAAACCCTTACCGTTCTTCTGACCTAGGCGATTGGCGTCATACATCACGTCGACGGCAGTCTTGCCTTCCACGGCCATACGGTCCGGGAAGCCTTCAGCCATCACGTCACGGCCATGGTGGCCGGTGTCGATACCGACCACGTCGGAGAGGTAAGCCGGGCCCATGGGCCAGCCGAACTTCTCCATCACCTTGTCGATACGCACGAAGTCGACGCCGAAGCCCAGCAGCTTGGAGAAGCCGCCGAAGTACGGGAACAGTACACGGTTGACCAGGAAGCCCGGGCAGTCGTTGACCACGATCGGGTTCTTGCCCATTTTCTTGGCGTAGGCAACGGTGGTGGCCACGGCCACTTCGCTGGACTTCTCGCCACGGATGACTTCCACCAGCGGCATCATGTGCACCGGGTTGAAGAAGTGCATGCCGACGAAGTTTTCCGGACGCTTGAGCGCCTGGGCCAACAGGCTGATGGAGATGGTCGAGGTGTTGGAGGCCAGGATGGCGTCTTCACGCACCACGCCTTCCACTTCTGCCAGCACGATCTGCTTGACCTTGGGGTTCTCGACCACGGCTTCGACGACGATGTCGACGTTACCGAAATCACCGTAGGACATGGTCGGGCGGATGGCGTTGAGGGCCTCAGCCATCTTCGCAGGGGTCATGCGGCCCTTCTCGACGCGCTTGCCGAGCAGCTTGGAAGCCTCGTTCAAGCCCATCTGGATACCCTCTTCACGGATATCCTTCATCAGGATCGGCGTACCTTTGGAAGCCGACTGGTAGGCGATACCACCACCCATGATGCCGGCGCCGAGTACGGCAGCCAGTTTCACGTCGCGGGCGATTTCGTCGTGGTGCTTGGCTTTCTTTTTCAGCTCCTGATCATTCAGGAACAGGCCGATCAGGCTCTCGGCAACCGAGGTCTTGGCCAGTTTGACGAAGCCGGCAGCTTCAACTTCCAGCGCCTTGTCACGGCCGAAGTTGGCGGCTTTCTGAATGGTCTTGATCGCCTCGACCGGAGCCGGGTAGTTCGGGCCGGCCTGGCCAGCGACGAAGCCCTTGGCGGTCTCGAAGCACATCATCTGCTCGATGGCGTTGAGCTTGAGCTTTTCCAGCTTGGGCTGGCGCTTGGCCTTGTAGTCCAGCTCGCCGGAGATGGCGCGCTTGACCAGATCCAGAGCGGCGGCCTGCAGCTTGTCTGCACTGACCACAGCATCGACGGCGCCGACTTTCAGAGCGTCTTCGGCACGGTTTTCCTTGCCCGATGCGATCCACTCGACGGCGTTGTCGGTACCAATAACACGCGGCAGACGCACGGTGCCGCCAAAGCCTGGGTAGATGCCCAGTTTGACTTCTGGCAGGCCGATCTTGGCGCTATCGCTCATGACACGGTAGTCACCGGCCAGGCACATCTCGAAACCGCCACCCAGGGCGATGCCGTTGATGGCGACGACGGTCGGCACGGCGAGGTCTTCGAAATCACTGAAGATCTTGTTGGCTTCCAGGTTGCCAGCCACCAGTTCTTCGTCGGGCAGTTTGAAGTTGTCGACGAATTCGGTGATATCGGCGCCGACGATGAACACGTCTTTGCCGCTGGTGACAATCACGCCCTTGATCGAACCGTCAGCCTTGATCGCGTCGACGGAGGCGCGCAGCTCATTGAGGGTAAGACGGTTGAATTTGTTGACGGACTCACCCTTGAGGTCGAACTTCAATTCGACGATGCCGCTCTCAAGAGCCTTAACCGTGATGGCTTTACCTTCGTAAATCATCAACTGATCTCCACGGTATGGAAGCTGAACAGTACACATCGGAGCCAACCGGCAGGCTAGCCTGCGGCAGCGCCGCACGAGCATAGCCCCAATCGGTACGACACACCCACCGACGCGATATTCGGGCTGTAATGGCGCGCCTAACAAGGCAAACGCTCAATTCATACGCCCGTTTGATTTGGGTGTGCACACCTTCAGGGAAAACCCTGCGCTTGTCAATTGGCCTCTTTTCGTCGATTTCCCGACGATTTCTGCAGGCCTGGTCATTCGTGGCCTCCAGCCGATTTCGATAAACAGCGTCAATAACGCACTATTGCGAGCGTTTTCCTGCTTGATACGGGGACTCCCGGATGCCTAGCCAAATCGCTACGCTCCGGGTACAGTCGTCTCACTTTCAGCTGGCACAGCGCCACCTGAAGGCAATACAAAAACAAATCGAGCCCCACGATGGGCCATATGGAGTCACCAATGTCGAGCCGCCGTTCGCTTGCATTCCCCCTGAGCGCCCTGCTCGTTTTTCTCTTCACGCTGCTATCCCCGCCCCTGCTCAGCGCCGCGCCGGCCGATGATCTGCTGCGCTTGCACCAGTTACGCCTGGCAACGCAAAAAAGCCTGGGCGACTTCTACATGTACAACGGCATGGAAGGTGATCAACGCTACGCGCGGATGATTGGCGAATCCCTGCAGGCAGGCCAATCGCACCTGGACGGCATGGGCGAAATGCCCGGGGATGCAAGCAAGGCGCTGCGCGCGCAGCTGCAAACCAATTGGCAAAGTTACCGCAGCGGGCTCCAGACACTGATGGACGCCATGCGCAGCCAGGGCTTCACTGACCTGCAACCCGTCGCCGATCTGGCCGAGAACAACCAACGCATCATGGCCATTAGTCAGGAGCTGTATCTGAAGATTCAGCAAGAAAGCGGTTTCAGCGTACCGCAACTGACGCAGAAGAGCCGTGAGCAAAGCCTGCTGATGCAGAATATTGCGCTGGACTATGCTTCACGCAGTGCCTCGGTCGGCGCCAGCTTCTTCGGCGGCGGCGAAGAACGCGCCATCGACGAGCTGGCAGGCGAATTCGCCAGCAAGCTGGACAACCTCAGCACCGCCCAGCAGAACACTCCGGAGATCAGTGCAGCGCTGAACTCCATCGGTACCAAATGGCGTTACATCGAGAAATCCCTGCGCAACTACAACGAAAACACCGTACCTTTCCTGATCAGCAAGTATTCCGACAGCATCATCGAAGGCCTGGAAGGTGTTGCGGCCCAATACGCTGCCTCCCAACATTGATGCCCCAGATTTCCGGCCTGCCTGGCCCAACCATTGCCCGGTGCTCGCACCGGGCTTTTCTTTGCCTTATTTAACGACCAGTCGCCCTGCCCCACACAATGGGGCCATACTTGATACAGAGCCATTTGCCCCTTTGAGGAGAACTCACCATGCCCTACCAGCACATTCTGGTCGCCGTCGACCTGACCGAGGAATGCGACCCTGTAGTGGTACGCGCGCAGAAACTGGCGCAGGCCAGTGGCGCCAAGATGTCCCTGGTGCATATCGTCGAACCGATGGCCATGGCCTTTGGTGGTGACGTGCCGATGGACCTGTCGATGCTGCAGCAACAGCAGTTCGAGCAGGCCCGCGAGCGCCTGGACAGCTTTACTGGCAAGTATCCCGAACTGACCGCGGACCAGCGCCATCTGGCTTATGGCCAACCGCGCCAGGAAATTCACCGCCTGGCCGAAGAACAGGGTTGCGATCTGATCGTGGTTGGCAGCCATGGTCGCCACGGCCTGGCGCTGCTGCTGGGTTCCACCGCTAATGACGTGCTGCATGGCGCGCCCTGCGACGTGCTCGCAGTGCGCCTGAAGAAAGGCGAAAAAGGCGCTTGAGATCGCGTCGCGGCTGAAGCCCCTCCCACGGACAAAGCCTGTGGGAGGGGCTTCAGCCGCGAGTTTTTTAGCTTCAGCCTACTCGAACGACTCGCCCGCACTCATGACCAGCGGGCGAATCTTCTGCAGCTGGGTTTCCAGCGACACCGTCATGCTCGATGACATCGAGAAGAAGGTCAGGAAGGCCTTGAGGTTGGAGTCGCCTTCACAGGTGTCGTGAATACGCTGCCAGAAGGCCTGGTTGACCAGTTTCAGTTGCTGGAATAGGCGCACCAGCCCCTTCAGCTCCCAATCGGCCAGACGCCCCTCGCGCATATTGAAGTACTGCCGCGACAGGTACAGCGATACCGCACGCAGGATGAATTCCTGATTGTTGGCAAACGGCAGATGGTGCTGCGCCATCGGCTTCAGGCGCGCCAGCACTGGGCAGGCACTGGTGGCCATGATCACCCCGAGCAACGCACGCAGGCCCTCTTCCAAGCCGACGTGCTTGGTGTACTCACGCTCCGGCGTGCGCACCCAGACGCTGGCCTTCTTGAACGCTGGCAGACCACGAAAATCCTCGATCACCCGATGCAGATCGACCGCTGCCGGACAATGGCTGAACTGGTCGCGACTCAATGGGCAATTGCTGCACTGCTGATGTTCAAGGCGCGTCCAGGCGGGAGCCTGTTGCGCCTGAATGGGGTCATATTCGCGATTCAGCTCGATCCGATAGCTGAACTGATGATTGTCGTCGAGAGTAATGCGGTACTCGATGGCCATTGCCCGTTCGTTCCTTCGTCAGCCTTCCAGCTCTGCCCAGCGCTCGAGCAACGCGTCCATTTCCTTCTGCAAGCGCTCGAGACGCGCCAATACTTCCGTGGTGATCTGCACCGGCTGCTGATAGAAGGCAGGATCGGATACCTGCTCCTGTACCGCGGCCATTTCCTGCTCCAGAGCATCGATCTGCCCGGGAATCGCTTCCAGCTCGCGCTGCAGCTTGTAGCTTAGTTTCTTCTTTGCAGGCTCTGCGCTCTCTTGAGCGGGAGTCACTGCCGCCGGGGTCGGCGCTTCGACGATGGCCGTGGCCAGTTCGGCCTTGCCGGACTTGCTTTCACCCACGCCGAGCAAACGCGGCGAGCCGCCCTGGCGCAGCCAATCCTGATAGCCACCAACGTACTCGCGCACCTTGCCTTCACCCTCGAATACCAGGGTGCTGGTCACGACGTTATCGAGGAAGGCACGGTCGTGGCTGACCATCAGCACGGTGCCAGGGAAGTTGAGCAGCACTTCTTCGAGCAGTTCCAGGGTTTCTACGTCCAGATCGTTGGTCGGTTCGTCCAGCACCAAGAGGTTGGCCGGCTTGCTGAACAACTTGGCGAGCAACAGTCGTGCCCGTTCGCCACCTGATAGTGCTTTTACAGGGGTACGAGCACGTTGCGGACTGAACAGGAAGTCGCCCAGATAGCTCAGCACATGGCGGTTCTGGCCATCGATAGTGATGAAGTCGCGCCCCTCGGCGACGTTGTCGATCACCGTCTTCTCCGGTTCGAGCTGGTGACGTAATTGGTCGAAATACGCCACTTCCAGTTTGGTGCCCACCTCGATCTTGCCACTGCTCGGTTGCAGGTCGCTGAGCAGCAGCTTGAGCAGGGTCGTCTTGCCGGTACCGTTGGCGCCAAGCAGGCCGATACGGTCACCGCGCTGCAGGACCATGGAGAAATCCTTGACCAGGAAGGGACCGCCGGCGTGAGCGAAACTGACGTTCTCCGCCACCATCACCTGCTTGCCGGACTTGTCCGCCGTATCGAGCTGGATATTCGCCTTGCCCTGGCGTTCGCGGCGCTCGCTACGTTCCGCACGCATCGCCTTGAGCGCACGCACGCGCCCCTCGTTACGGGTACGGCGGGCCTTGATGCCCTGGCGAATCCACACTTCTTCCTGCGCCAGGCGCTTGTCGAACAGCGCGTTGGCGGTTTCCTCGGCAGCCAGTTGCTGCTCCTTGTGCACCAGGAAGCTGGCGTAGTCGCCGTTCCAGTCGATCAGGCCACCACGATCCAGTTCGAGGATGCGCGTAGCCAGGTTCTGCAGGAAGGAGCGGTCGTGGGTAATGAACAGCACGGCGCCGCCAAAGTCTTTCAGCGCCTCTTCCAGCCAGGCGATGGCGCCGATGTCCAGGTGGTTGGTGGGTTCGTCGAGCAGCAGCAGATCCGGCTCGGACACGAGCGCCTGGGCCAGCAGCACGCGACGGCGCCAACCGCCGGAGAGCTCGGCCAGGGTCTTGTCCGCCGGCAGCTGCAGGCGGCTCAGGGTGCTGTCGACCAGCTGCTGCAGGCGCCAGCCATCTTTGGCTTCCAGCTCCTGCTGCACGTGCATCAGTTGCTCGAGGTCGTCGTCGCCATGAATGTTCTGCGCCAGATGATGATAACGCGCCAACAATTCGCCAACGCCGGCCAGGCCTTCGGCAACCACGTCGAACACCGTACGCTCGTCGGCACGCGGCAGCTCCTGCGGCAGCTCGCCAATCTTTAGCCCAGGTGCACGCCAGATTTCACCGTCATCCGGCATCTGGTCACCCTTGACCAGGCGCAGCATGCTCGATTTGCCCGTACCGTTGCGGCCGATGATGCACACCCGCTCACCCCGCGCGATTTGCCAGGACACCCCGTCGAGCAGGGGCATGGCGCCATAGGCGAGGGATACGTCGGCAAACTTGAGCAGGGTCATGGGCATCTCCAGAAACAGGCGGCGCATTCTACCCGAGTTACAGGTTGGCTGTGGCCGTTTCCACCCCAGCAGCGGGCACCTCGGCAAACACTCGCAATAGCACTGCGCCATGCATTTTTTCTGCATGTGTCCATCTGGCGCGACGGCATTCACCGCGCCCCGCTGAAGCGCTAAGCTAAGGGCATGCAACGATATGGAACCTGTTGCCCCATTCTCTGCTTGCCCCTGGAAATGCCATGCGCGGTCGCCTTCTTTCTGTAGTTTCCTGCCTGATTTTCACCACCACTGCTGGCCTGGCCAGTGCCGAAGCCGCCACTCTGGCGCAGCAGCGCCAGTACTACGATGAAGCCAAGCGCGCCCTGGCCAAGGGCGACAGTGGCCCCTATCGCCAGTACGCCAGCGCTCTGCGCGACTACCCGCTGACGCCATATCTGGCCTATGACGAGCTGACCAACCGTCTGCGATCAGCGAGCAATGCGGAAATAGAAAAGTTTCTTGCCGAACATGGTGACCTGCCTCAGGCCAGCTGGATGAAGCTGCGCTGGCTGCGCGCGCTGGCCGAGCGTGGAGACTGGAAGCCCTTCCTCGATCACTACGATGCCAAGCTCAACTTCACTGAACTGGATTGCCTGTATGGCCAGTACCAGCTCAGCCACGGCCTGACTGCCGAAGGTAACGCTACCGCCGAGAAGCTCTGGCTGGTGGGCAAATCCCAGCCCAACGCCTGTGATCCGCTGTTCGAACGCTGGGCCGCCAATGGCCAGCTCACCGAACAGCGCCGCTGGCAGCGCACCAAACTGGCGGTGGAAAGCGGCAACTACGGCTTGGCCAACTTCCTGATCAAGGGCATGCCAACGCTTGGCGAGCGCGGCAAGCTGATGGTCGAGGTCGCACAGAAACCGCAACTGCTGAAAAACACCGCGCGTTTCGCTCCAGCCGATGACGCCATGAGCGACGTAGTCGGCCTCGGCCTGCGCCGCCTGGCCCGGCAGAACCCCGAAGACGCCCTGGCCCTGCTCGACGGCTACGCCCAGCGTATGAAGTTCTCCTCGGACGAGCAGGTCGCCATCGCCCGCCAGATCGGTCTGCGCCTGGCACAACGCTTCGACCTGCGCGGCCTGCAAGTCATGGCCAAGTACGACCCGCAACTGCGTGACAACACCGTCAGCGAATGGCGCGCGCGCCTGCTGCTGCGTCACGGCCGCTGGGAAGAAGCCTATGAGCTGACCCAGAAGATGCCGTCCGATCTGGCCAGCAGCAACCGCTGGCGCTACTGGAACGCGCGCAGCCTGCAACTGGCGCAACCCAACAGCCATCAACCGGAAGTACTGTTTCAGGCCCTGGCCAAGGAGCGCGACTTTTACGGCTTCATGGCCGCCGATCAGGTCAAGGCACCTTACTCGTTGAACAACCAGCCGCTGGCACTCGACCCGAAGGTGGTGCAGAAGGTACGCAACACCGCCGGTATCAAGCGCGCCATGGAATTCCATGCACGCGGCCAGATCGTCGATGGTCGCCGCGAGTGGTATCACGTCAGCCGTCTGTTCAGCCGCGATGAACTGGTGGCTCAGGCGCGCCTGGCCTACGAAATGGAGTGGTACTTCCCGGCCATCCGCACCATCAGCCAGGCTCAGTACTGGGACGACCTGGAAGTGCGCTTCCCCATGGCTCACCGCAGCGAACTGGTGCGTGAAGCCAAGCGCCGCGATCTGCATTCGAGTTGGGTGTTCGCCATCACCCGCCAGGAAAGCGCCTTCATGGCCGACGCCCGCTCCCACGCCGGCGCCATGGGCCTGATGCAACTAATGCCGGGCACTGCCAAGGAAACCGCACGCAAGTTCGGCATCCCCCTGGCGTCGCCGCAACAGGCGCTCAACCCGGACACCAACATCCAGTTGGGCGCCGCCTATCTGAGTCAGGTATATGGTCAGTTCAATGGCAACCGCGTACTCGCCTCGGCCGCCTACAACGCCGGGCCCGGCCGCGTACGCCAGTGGCTGCGCGGCGCCAATCACCTCAGTTATGACGTCTGGGTGGAGAACATCCCGTTCGACGAGACCCGCCAGTACGTGCAGAACGTGCTGTCCTACTCGGTAATCTACGGCCAGAAGCTCAACGCACCGCACCCGCTGGTGGCGTGGAACGAGCGCTTCTTTGAGGATCAGTAAAACAAAAGCCCCGATCGGACTGGGTGCCTGATCGGGGCTCGCTGCTCCATACGCCAGGGCCGGACCGCGCTTCGGTTCATTGCCGCGTGAGCCTCAGCCCAGCGACCTTACGCAGATCACGCGGCGCGCATGGCGCACCCTACTCCAGAATTTCAACCGGCATACCGATCTGTAGCTCACCCACACCTCGCGGCAAAAGGTTCTGCCCGAAGTACACATCGCCATCGCGTTCCCGGTAGGTCTTGAGCGTGGCCAGCGGCTCACGCTGGGCGTTGCGCTCGCCGGTCTGTGGGTCGATGGTGGTGAGGATGCAGCGCGAGCAGCCCTTGGCCACGTCGAACTCCACCTCGCCAATGCGGATGCGCTTCCAGCTGTCTTCGGCGTAAGGCTCACCGCCGGTGACGACCAGATTGGGGCGAAAACGCAGCATCGACAGCGATTGCCCGACGCGCTGAGAAAGATCGTCCAGCGACGCCTGGCCGATCAGCAGCAGCGGGAAACCGTCGGCAAAGGCCACGCGATCGCCCGGTTGCGCATAGGCGGTATCGACTTGGCGAGTGCGGCCTTCCGGCACCTGCACCAACCGACAAGACTTACCCAGCATATCGCTGAGCCAGGCAGCCGCTGCATCGCCCGCATCCGGCACGCGCAGGCTGTCACGCCAGACGATGACGCCACGCAGGTCCTGCTCGGGATCGGGCAAGGCCACGGACAGATCCTCACGCCCCGGCGCACTCAGAGTCAGCCCGCCACGCGCATCGTACAGAGCGCTCAGCTGACTCATCTGCGGTAGCAGGCGTTGGGTGATGAAGCGGCCGTTGTCGGCATCGACCAGCATCCAGCGCCGATCCCCCTGCAGGCCGAGACCGTCGACCGCACTGCGCTGCAACACTTCGCCGCGGCCGGACTTGAGCGGATAACGGTACAGCCCCGAGAGACTCAGCATGGGTCAGTTTCCTGTTGGCAAAACGCCGTTATACGAGGTGACGGCGATGCTCACAAGCAACAAAACTCGGGAAATTTTGCAGATCAGTAAGGCCATCAGCGCCAGGCGGGCTTCACCCGCCCTAAGCCAATGCTAGCGGGGCTCGTCCAACTCGAGGCGTTGACGTACCACGTCGACGAGCTTGTCCGGCTGGAATTTGGAGAGGAAGTTGTCGCAACCGACCTTCTTCACCATCGCCTCGTTGAAGCTGCCGGACAGCGACGTGTGCAGCACGACGTAGAGGTCCTTCAGGCGCGGATCGTTGCGAATCTCGCTGGTCAGGCGGTAGCCGTCCATCTCCGGCATTTCGGCATCGGTGAAGATCATCAGCAGCTTGTCGGTCATCACTTCGCCGCTATCCGCCCACTTCTTCAGCAGGTTCAGGGCTTTCAGACCATCGCCCGCCATGTGCAGGCGCATGCCCAGTTGGGTCAGGGTATCGCGCAGCTGGCTCAGCGCCACGCTGGAGTCGTCCACCAGCAGCACTTCACGACCGCGCGCCTTCTCCAGCAACGGATCGGCAAGTTTTTCTTCGGAGACCTTGGTGCTCATCGGCACGATCTCGGCCAGCACCTTTTCCACGTCGATGACCTCGACGATCTGCTCGTCGACCTTGGTGATTGCGGTCAGGTAATGCTGGCGACCGGCGCCACCGGGCGGCGGCTGGATCGACTCCCAATTGAGGTTGAGGATGCGATCGACACTGCCGACCAGGAAGGCCTGCACAGAGCGGTTGTACTCAGTGACGATGATGGTGCTGCGCTCATCCGGCACCAGCGGACGCATGCCGATGGCCTGGGACAGATCGATCACCGGCAGGGTCTGGCCACGCAGGTTGACCACACCGCAGACAAAGCGGTGACGCTGCGGCATCAGCGTCAGTTTGGGCATCTGCAGGACTTCCTGCACCTTGAACACGTTGATGGCGAACAACTGCCGACCGGCCAGGCGGAACATGAGGATTTCCAGGCGGTTCTCGCCGACCAATTGCGTGCGTTGATCTACTGAATCGAGGATGCCAGCCATCATGCGCTCCGAGGTATATAGATTGAGTCTAGTCTGCCGTTCGGGTTATCGGCGAACTGCCGGCATACTGAAGCCTTGCTGGCGCGCCGCCATCATGCCTCAGCCCCAGGCGCCTGACCAGCGAGCAAAGGCGAATGCCGGGGTAGATGCAGACGCAACGCGCCAGGTTGTGCGCTAAAGCGCAAACGCTTGCTTTCCATCGGTTCGCCATCGAGGTTCAAATCCAATCCTTCCTGCGCCTCCACTTCCAGCCACGGCAGCCGCGCGCTGACCGCGACGCTCTGCACACCATGCATGCCGCCCGAGAGCAACGTGCCCAGGGTGCTCACCACATCCTGCGCGGCAGGAACAATGCATACGTCCAGCAAGCCGTCGTCAATGGTCGCCTCGGGACAGAGCAAATGACCGCCACCGGCTTGGCGTCCGTTACCGATGCCCAATGCCAGAAATTCGCCCCGCCACTCGAAGTCCGGCCCGTGAAACCGACCGGCGGCCGCACGTACTTCGGAAAAGCGGCTGAGCCCGGTGAGCAGATAGGCGGCGCCACCGAGGACTTTCTTGAGTTCCTCCGGCGTGTTGGCGGTGATGTTGGAGCCGAAACCGCCCGTGGCCATATTGAGGAAAGCGCGTTCACCGGCCATGCCCACGTCAACGGCCACCGGTTCGACCTCCAGCAACGCCAGCGCGGCAGCCGGCGTCAGCGGAATACCGGCAGCGTGGGCGAAATCATTGGCCGTGCCCAGCGGCAGTAGAGCCAGGCTTGCATCACTCTGCGCCTTGACCAGCGCTTCGACCACATCACGCAGGGTGCCATCACCGCCACCGGCAATCAGCGTCGGGTAACCAGCGGCCAGCCCTTCCTCGACCAGCCGCTCGGCGTCCCCGCCTTCCCAGGTCAGGCGCACGGCCAAATCCCAGCCACGCTCACGCAGGCCGCTCACGGCCGTCCTCACCTCTTCGTTCAACGCCTGCTTGCCATGCAGGATCAACCAGGCTTTGCGTTCGCGCATTGCACTGCTCCTTGAAGGAATCAGCGAAAGCCTAGTGCCTGGCCTTCGCGAAAATTAATCAAATTAATAGATATTAAAGCCGTAAATATTGCGCTTTTAAATCGATTACACGGAATAGATCATAGCGCCATCGACGTTGCGCGGGACTCACCTCGCGCACGACTGGAGGATTGACCATGATCGATGTACGTCCGTTCGAACAACTCGGTGGTGCTCATCACGGCTGGCTCAACGCCCGTCACCACTTTTCCTTCGCCGAATACTACGACGCCGAGCGGATGAACTGGGGCCGCCTGCGCGTGTGGAACGACGACGAGATCGCTCCACATTCAGGCTTCCCGCCGCACCCACATCGCGACATGGAGATCATCACCTACGTTCGCGAAGGTGCCATCAGCCATGAGGACAATCTGGGCAACAAGGGACGTACCGAAGCAGGCGACGTGCAGGTAATGAGTGCCGGTACCGGTATCGCTCACAGCGAGTACAACCTGGAGGATGAAACCACCAAGATCTTCCAGATCTGGATTCAGCCGAACCAGGCTGGCCTGCCGCCCTCCTGGGGCGCCAAGCCTTTCCCCAAAGGCGACCGCTCAGGATCGTTCGTCACCCTGGCCAGCGGTTACGAGGAGGATGTCGATGCATTGCGTATCCGCACCGACGCGCGCCTGGTGGCCGCTACGGTCAAGGCCGGACAGAGCGCCGAGTACGCCCTGCAGCCGGGTCGCAAGGCCTACCTGGTGGGCGCAACGGGAGCCTTCAGCGTCAACGGCGTGAACGTCAAGGCACGTGATGGCGTGGCCATCGCCGATGAAGCGCTGATCCGCATCGAGGCCCAGGAAGACAGCGAGATCGTGCTGGTGGATGTCGCCTGATGCACACACTATCGCCCTCCACTACGGAGGGCGACTGGTTTCTGTAGGAGGGGCCGGGCGGCGCTCCGCTTTAGCCGCGACCTGGGTATTGCTCGGTCGCGGCTAAAGCCCCTCCCACAATGTTCATCAACTTCAGCCTACGCCGGATAGCCGGTGATCTTGCGAATGCGCTGGTACAGCGGCTTGAGCTGTCGGTACATGCGCTGATAGACCTGCCCGTAGAGCTGCTCGTAGGTGTGCTGCGCAGCCGGGTTAGGCTGAAACACCTGGCCAACCCGAGTCATGGCAGCGATGGCGCTCGGGTAATCCGGGTGCAAGCCCAACCCCACCGCGCAGTTGATAGCAGCCCCCAGCCCGCTGGTTTCGTAGAGGTGCGGTCGCTCTGCCGGCAGACCGAAGATATCAGCCGTCAGTTGCATCGCCGCATCGCTCTGCGAACCGCCACCGGAAACGCGCAGGCGCTCGATACGGGTGCCTGAACGTTTTTCGATACGTTCCTTGCCCTGACGCAGCGCATAGGCCAGGCCTTCGAGAATGGCACGGTAGATATGCGCGCGGGTGTGTACATCACCAAAACCGATGATCGAACCCTTGGCCTCCAGCCCCGGCTCACGGATGCCGGGCGTCCAGTACGGCTGCAACATTAGGCCCATGGAACCCGGCGGTACGGCGTTGACCAGTTCGTCGAATAGCGCCTCGGGCGACACGCCCAGCGCCTCGGCACGCTGCATCTCGCGTAGGCCGAACTCGCGTTTGAACCAGCTGACCATCCAGAAGCCGCGATAGATCATCACCTCGGTGTTGAAGTGATCCGGCAGCGCCGCCGGATAGGGCGGAATCAGGCGAACGGTTTCCAGGTAAAGGCTGCGAGTGGTGTTGATGGTCGCGGTGGTGCCGTACGAGAGGCACGCCGTGCTGGACTCCAATGCACCGGAACCCAGGACCTCGCAGGCCTTGTCAGCCCCAGCGGCAATCAGCGGCAGGCCCTCGGGAATACCGGTGTGACGGCTGGCCTCGGCACTGATCTGACCCAGTCGCTCGCCCGGCTTGAACAGCTCAGGCAGTTGCTCACGGCGTACCTTCAACGCCTGCCACTTCCAGTCGCCGGGCGCGGCCCATTGCAGGCGCTTGTAGTCGAACGGCAGGTAAGCCACGCAACTGCTGGTGGAATCGACGAAGCGGCCACACAGGCGATGGGTGAGAAAGCCCGAGAGCAACAGCACCTTGTGCGTGCGCGCTGCTATCTCCGGCTGGTACTGGGCGACCCAGTTGACCTCGGACTGGCCACGAAAGTGATCGACCGCCTCTTCGGCGCGCACCAGCTTGAACAGCCAGCCCCACAGGCCCTTTATCCGCCCGGCCACTTCGGCACGACGCTGATCGAGCCAGAGAATCGCCGGGCGCAGGGGCGTGCCCTGCTCATCGACATGAATGATGCTGCCGCGCTGAGTGGTGACGGCGACGCCCTTGATCTGGCTGCGGTCGATAGTCACCTGCTGCCACAGCAGTCGGCAGGCCTCGCCGAGACTGGCCCAGTAGTACTCGGGGTCCTGCTCGGCCCAGCCTGGCTGGCTGGAGAAATAGGGGTCGAGCTCGACCTTGCCCTTGGCCAGCAGGTTGCCCTGAGTATCGAACAGCAGCGCTCGCACGCTCTGGGTGCCGTTGTCGATGCTCAGCAGGTAGCTTGGTTCGCTCAAGGTGTGATCCTTCTTGTTATACCTATGCCCATGCGTAGCCCGGATGAAATCCGGGAGCGGCATCTTCACTCATCCCCGGATTACATCCGGGCTACAACTGGCAGACCTGAGTATCGAGGGATTGCTGATGCGCGCGGCGCACCCTACGGGAAGTGCGATCCGGGTTACGGCAGGCTGTAGCAGCGTTGCCACAGCGCCAGGTAATCGCCCTCTTCCTGCAACCAGCGCGCATCGCTCCAGCCCAGGCGCTGCTGGCACAGTGCGCGGATACGCGGCAGCTCGGCGCGGCCGCCCTCCAACAGCAGCAGACCCAGGCGCGTGCGGCGCAGAAGCAGATCGTCCAGATGCAGCACCAGCTCGCCTTCGGCAGCCCAGGCCAGTTCGGCCCACAAGGTGTCGCTACCGGCGACGCAATCAGCGCCGACTTCGTCGACCAAGCGCAGTACCTCATTCAGCTGACGACCATGGCGCCCAGCCAGACGGCGTTGCTGCGCCGGGCTCAAGGTCGGCATCGGTGTCGGCGTATTCGCAGCGAAGACCGCGCCGCCCTGATCATCCACTGGCTTGCCAACGAAACCTGCGCAGGCACGCAGCACTTCCAGCGCCAGCAGGCGGAAGGTGGTCAGCTTGCCGCCGGCCAGCGTCACGCTACCCGGCTCGATCCACAGCGCATGCTCGCGCTTCTCGTCGGAGGGTTTCAGTACGCTGCCACCATCGCTCACAACCGGACGCACGCCCGCCCAGGTCGACAGCACGTCGGCGCGGCTCACCTGCGCAGTCGGGAATTGCTGGGCACAGGCAGCCACTAAGTAGTCGACCTCCTCGACGCTGATCGCTGCCTCGGCATCCAGATCACCCGCATGATCCAGATCGGTGGTGCCGATCACCGTTGCGCCTTCCCAGGGGAAGACGAACACCGGCCTACCATCGGCGACATGCATGAAGCTGAAGGCATGCGCCACCGGCAGGCGCCAGTTCGGCAGCAGCAGATGGCTACCGCGCAGCGGACGAATGTGACCATTGCCAGGCTGGCGCAAGCGATCGGCCCAGGCACCGGTGGCCTGGGCCACGGCGCGACTGCGCAGGCGGTACTGAGTGCCCGTTTCCACATCCTCGGCGAGCACACCGACTACCTGCCCTGCCTCGCGCAACAACTCGACCACGCGCATACCATTGAGCGCCTCGCCGCCTTCGGCACGCGCCTCGCCCAGCACGCGCTGCACCAGGCGGGCATCGTCGGTCACCGCATCGAAGAAGCGCGTGCCACCGAGCAGGCCGTCCTCGCGAATGCCCGGCGCCAGGTAACGCAGTTGCTGCAGCGGATAGAACAGGTGATTGCGCTTGCCAGCCAGGGCGTCGTAGAGGCTAAGCAGGCCGCCGAATACCTTCGGCCCGGGAAAGCCGCCGCGGTAGTGCGGCATGACGAAACTCAACGGTTCCACCAGCCCCGGCGCCTCGCCGAGCAGGCGCTGGCGCTCGCGCACCGAGTCGCGAGTCAGCCCCAGTTGGCCCTTGGCGACATAACGCAGGCCACCGTGCACCATCTTCGACGAGCGGCTGGAGGTACCCCAGGCGAAATCGCGCTGCTCCAGCAGCAGGCAGCGCCAGCCACGCCGCGCCGCCTCACGCAGGATACCGGTGCCGCAGATGCCGCCGCCGATCACCAACAGATCCCAGTCGCGCGCGGCCAACTCAGGCAGCGCGCGCGTGCGCCAGGTGGCGTTCCAGGGCTCCATACTCAGTCCTGCAGCAACACGCCAGGCGCCAGGCGCTGGTCGGGGTCGAAATGCGTGGCAAGGCTGCGCAGCGTGGCCATGCCCAGCTCGCCCTTCTCTGCTGCCAGATATGGTGCGTGGTCGCGACCGACACCGTGCTGGTGGCTGATGGTGCCGCGATTCTCGGCGATGGTGTGGCTGGCAGCCGCTTTCAAGCGCTGCCAGCGCGCCATGGCCTCGGCATAGTCGACGCCGGGCCGGAACACGTAGGTGGTGTAGATGCTCGAACCTTCGCCGTAGACGTGCGACAGATGGGTGAAGACGTGCACCCGCTCGCCCTCGTCGGTCAGCTCGTCACGTAGACTGGCCTCGACCTTATTCAGCAGGTTGTCGACGTTGGACCAGTCAGTGGCGGTTTCCAAAGTGTCCACCAGGTAACCGCGCTCCCACAGACCATGACGCAGGTAAGGGAAGCGAAAGCGGTTCTGCTCCCACTTCTTGCCCAACAGGGTGCCGGTAAATACCCCACCAAAACCTTTCAGCAAGCGCCGCGCCTGTTTCAGCGAGGCGGCGTTCTGCACCCGACTGCCGGTGACGCCGAAGGTCAGCATGCACTTGCCGTCGCGGGCGCCGCGCAGGGCCATGTATTTCTCCAGCAGCGCGATCTGCTGCGGGTGACCGGCCAGTGCCAGTTGGGTACGGGTTTCGATGGCGTTGGACAGGCGCAGCATGGACAGCGGCACGCGCGCCTGGGCCAGGCTGCGGATGGCGCTCAGCGCCTGCTGCCAGTTGGGCAGGAACACCGCGTAGAAACGCTCCTGCTCGGCCAGGCGACTGATGCGCACGCGCACTTCGGAGATCACCCCGAAGCGCCCTTCCGAGCCCATCACCAGCTCGCGCAGGTCTGGCCCGGCCGCAGAGGCCGGGAAGGTTGGAATCTCCAGGGTACCGGCAAAGGTTTCCAGCTTGCCGCCGGCGAACAGTTGCTCGATGCGCCCGTAACGCAGCGACTGCTGGCCGCTGGAGCGACTGGCGACCCAACCACCGAGCGTCGACAGCTCCCAGGACTGCGGAAAGTGGCCCAGCGTATAGCCACGCGCACGCAGCTGGCTTTCTACCTGCGGCCCATTGGCGCCGGGGCCGAAGGTGGCGATCAGGCTGTCCTCGTCGATATCCAGCAGGCGCGTCATGCGCTCCAGCGACAGGGTCAGCACCGGGCGCTGGCCGGCTTGCGGGTTGATGTGGCCGGCCACCGAGGTGCCGCCGCCATAGGGGATCAGGGTGACGTCATGCTGTTGCGCCCAGGCCAGCAGCTCGCGGATCTGCTCGGCGCTTTCCGGGCAGGCGACGCCATCGGGAAACAGGCCGAAGTCACCGGAGCGCATCGCCAGCCAGTCCGGCAGGCTCTGGCCACGGGCATGGCGCACGCGCACTTCTGCATCAACGCTGATCAGTGGATGCGGCGCCAGGCGCGACGCCGGCACGCGCGCCAGCACATCCTGCAGGCTGGCGTCGGCCAGACGCTGGCCAGGCCCGACCAGTTCGGCGAGAAAGGCCTCGCCATGAGCCGGCAGTTCCACTTCGGTCGCTTCGTCACCCCATCCGTTCCAGCGTCGCATCGCATCCCCCATTCCGATCAGCACTTATGGCTGCCTATACTAGCCAGCCGCCGATTTCCGTCACTGTCGAATCGGGACAGGCGCTATCGCCAATCAAGACAGGCATCGCAGAACAAGAAGAATCCATGGAAAACCTCGGCTATACCTCGGTTCCCGCCCTACTCAAGTACCTGCGCCAGGCCGAACAGCTCGGCCTGGACATCGACCGCGCCCTGGCCGCTGCCGGCATTGCCGCGCAGGACCTGGCCGACAATGGCAAGCGCATGCCCAGCGAGGTACACGAGCGCCTGCTGGCGCATCTGATCGAGGTATCCGGCGATCCCCTGTTCGGTCTGCACTCGGCGCGTTTCGTCCAGCCCGGCTCGTGGAGCGTGCTTGGCTACATCGCCATGAACTGCGCCACCCTGGGCGAAGCCATGGGCCGCATCGTGCCTTACGAGAAACTGGTGGGCGACATGGGCACCAGCCGTATCGAGGCTGCCGAGGATCATGTGCGGCTGATCTGGAGCTGCCGCCATCAGGCACCGGACGTGCGCCGTCACATGGTCGAGAACGTGCTCGCCTCGTGGCTGCTTTACGCCCGCTGGATCGCCGACTCCGAACATTCGCCGCGTGAGGTGTGGTTCGAGCATGCGCAACCGGCAGGCACCGAACTGGCCGAATACCAGCAATTGTTCGGCTGCCCGGTGCTGTTCGAACAGCCCTGCAACGCCCTGCTGGTGCCGCTGGACTACCTTGGCGTGCCGCTGCGCCAGGCAGACGCCAACCTGCTGCGCACGTTGGAAGAACACGCCCTGACCCTGATGGCCGGGCTGGACGACAACGAGCCGCTGCCGCGCCGGGTAAAGAACGCCCTACGCCTGCTGCTCAAGGACGGCCTGCCGCGCAAGGAACGGGTGGCGGAAAAGTTCGATATGACCGTGCGCACCTTGCAGCGCCACCTGCAGCAGGCCGGCACCAGCTACCAGCAGATTCTCGACGAGCTGCGACAGGAGCTGGCCGAGCACTACCTGCTGCGTAGCGACCTGGCGATCCAGGACATCGCCTGCTACCTCGGTTTCACCGAATCACGCTCGTTCCACCGCAGTTTCAAGAGCTGGACTGGACAGACGCCGGGCGAGTTTCGCGAGAGCCGGCGCCGGGATAACCCGCTGGGTTAGCGGGAAATTCTGAAGCGCCGCGCGAGCCAGTAATCGATGCTCAACCAGCGCCCTGCCCCGCTGAAGAACAGCGCCACCAGCATCACCAGGTAGGTAGCGGCGAACTCGATGCCATTGTTCAACACCACGAACTTGCCGCTGCCGGTCAGCCAGTCGTAATTGCCGTGCTCACGCAGAATCGCCCGCGCCCGTTCGATCTTCTCCGCCGCCGCCAGCACGCGCTCGTTGGCAAAGGGTGCGGAGGGGTCGGCAATCGCCTGCCAGCCATAGGGCCAGTGCACGGCGAAGATCGCCACCAGCATGGTGATGATCAGCGGAATGCTGATCCAGCGCACGGCAAAACCGAACAACAGCAGGATGGCGCCACCGGCCTCAGTCAGCGCCGCCGCCCAGGCCAGCAGTTCGGGAAACGGCAGGCCCAGGCCCCAGTCCGGGTTACCGAACCAGGCCGCGGTGGCGTCGATATCGGACAGTTTCTGCATGCCGGCCATCCAGAACACCGGCACCAGATACAGGCGCAGCAACAGCGGGCCGAGAAAATCCAGGCGCCGGGTAGCCTCCAGCGCGTCCTGGAAGCGATTGAGCAAAGTGATCATGTGGTCAGTCCTCGGGATGCGGAAACCAGATATTGCGCGCCTGCCAGTCATCCAGCAGCGCGCGGGCGTTAGCGAAATAATTGCGATCAGCGGCCAGGCCATGGGCCGTGGCCAACTCCAGCTGCGCCTGCACAGGCGGCTCGCCGGCCTGCAGCCGCAGCGCCAGTTGATAGGCGAACGGCGCCAGTTGCATAAAGCGCACCTGATCCTGGCGATCACGCCAGACCAGCAGGCAGGTCGGCTCTGCTGGCGGCTGCGTGGGGCAATGATCGGCACCGATCCTCTGCACCGGCCAGCGATAGGCCAGCGGCCAGGCCAATGGCGACCAACCGCGCTCGGGCAACTGCGCATCGCTGACATCCAGCGCCAACTCGACCCACTCGTAATGCGCCAGCTCCAGCATGAACGCAGGGTCACCAGGCTCGGCGCGATAACCCTGCTGCAGCCAGGCAATGAACTCCTGACTGATCCCGAGAAAGTACGGCGTGCTCGCCTGATGCTCGGTGAAGAACGCGCGCAGCAACCGCTGCCAGCGCTCGGCCCCGAGAACCCGGCGCAGCACGGGGAAGGCGCCGCCCACCAGGCTGGCGACATTGTTGAAAAACAGCTCCTCGTAGACCGCCATGCGCTCGGCCGTGATGCCCGGCAGCAAGGCCTGCACCTCAGGCTGGCGAATACGTGCAGCGAAGTCGCGCTGCTGCTGAACGCCGCTCATGTACCGTACCTGCTTAGCGGTTGTGCGGCCTGCTGCAAGCTGCGGATATGCGCCAGCTCGGCATACAGCTCAGCCAGCGGCGGGAAGTTGAAGTCGCGCTCCAGCAGCGTCGGGCGCACGCCATGCTGCGCGTAAGCGCTGCTCAGCAGTGCCCACACCGGGTCGATCACCGGCGCACCGTGGGTGTCGATCTTCAGGTCTGCCGCCTGGTCGTAATGACCGGCAACGTGTAAATAGGCGATGCGTTCACTGGGCATCGCAGCGATATAGGCTTCGGCATCAAAGCCGAAGTTCAGGCTGTTGACGTAGACGTTGTTGACGTCGAGCAGCAGCTGGCAGTCGGCACGCTCCAGCACGGCGCGAACGAAATCCGCCTCGTCCAGCTCGCCGGGCAGGCGCGCGTAGGCTGAGACGTTCTCGATGATCAGCGGCCGCTCCAGCAGGTCCTGCACGATGCGCACGCGTTCGGCAATGCGCGCCACCGACTCCTCGGAAAACGGCAGCGGCATCAGGTCATACAGCTGGCCATCGTCGGCGCAGGCTGACAAATGTTCGCTGTATGCCAGCACGCCGTGCTCGTCGAGAAAGCCCTTGATGGCGTGCAGCAACTCCAGGTTCAGCGGCGCGAAGCCGCCAAGGTTGAGGGACAGACCATGGCACAGCAACGGCCGGCGCTCGCTCATGGCGCGCAACTGCTTGCCCAGCCGACCACCGACACCGATCCAGTTCTCCGGCGCCACTTCGAGAAAATCCGCGCCGCTGGCATCATCACCGATCAGCTCGGCGAGCAGCCCGCGACGCAGGCCGAGACCGGCGCCGGTGAGGTTTGCGAGGTGCATGATCCGTCCTCCCCTGCGCCCTTACTCGCTCTTCTCGCCGCCGCACTTGCCTTCGCCGCATTTACCCTCGGCATCGGCTTTTTTCTCGCCACCACACTTACCCTCGCCGCACTTGCCCTCTGCATCGCCTTTCATCTCACCACCGCATTTGCCTTCGCCACAGGAACCTTCCTGCGCCTTCTCGGCAGCGGCCAGGCTGTAGCCGCTGGCCAGCTCCTGCGCAGCGAAGGGGTTGCTGGCAGCATGGGCGGTGAACGCCATGGAAGTCAGCAGCGCAGCGCCCAGGGTGGCAGTCAGAGTATTGAGTTGTTTCATGGCATCTCTCCATCGGTTTCGAATACGACGCCAGGTTGGCGCCCTCGCAGCAATTGACGAGGCAGGGATGCGGGCGTTACAGCGAGCGAAAAAAGTTTTCGTAGCCCGGATGCAATTCGGGGGCGCCTTACCCGCTACCAGTCGCGGCTACGACTGCATGGATGCAGGAGGTAGAGCGAAGCAGGATGCCATAGCCGAAAGCCGCTCCCACAGGCACAGGAAAACCCACCGCACCGTGGGAGGCGCTTCAGCGGCGAGGTTTTCGATAGCCAGTAACCCGAACAGCCATCCAAGCGGTGGATGAGAAATGCGCCATGCTCCCTACGCGCGGTGTCCTAGGCGCGATGCTGGAGCAGAAATAGGAGGTCAAGCGAATACAGCAGACTTCCGGGCGGCAGTGGTAAGCATTTGATTGGAAAGGCTTTTTATTGCGAAGCGAAGCGGGATGGTGCGGAGTTAGATGGAAGGTTCTACTATCGGATTAGTACCGCCATCTATCTAATCACTGTCAGGCTCTAAGGAGAAACCGATGAAGGATTCAGAAATCAGAGGCGTTGTTCTAGAGAAATTTTACGATGGCCGCCACAACGACAAGTATTTTCCTAAAGAGGAAGACTTTCCTGGCATCGAAATGTCAGCAATATTTAGAGTCTGCGACCAACTACATGAACACGGCCTCTTAAAAACCTGGAAAACCGTTGGTTCCCCTGTGGTTCAGGGGTTTGGGATGATCTCAGCAAACGGCGTTGACGTCATGGAGGGAATTACCAAGCCTCCACTTTCAATCTCTATAACAAATAATCATCAAAACATATCAGTCGGTAATATTTCACAAGCATCAAATATCACAATCGGCAACAACAACTCAGTTTCCATTGAGACAAACTTAAAAGAGATCATTGAGGCACTTAAAGAAAACAGCTCCGCCTCGGAAGAAGAAAAGCAAAGTGCATTATCATTACTGAAGAAATTCATCGCGCACCCGTTGGTATCATCAATGGCTGGTGCCAGTCTGACGCTCCTTGGTTAAGCCTAACAATTGGCCCAAATCGTTCGCTATGCTCATAGGGAAGGACTAAAGCCCGCCCTTTAGCCAAACGTTAGATTTCAATAGGAGGCAACGTGCCACACGACACGGAGAAATACAGGAAAATATTCGAAAAAATGTCCCCCACCGAAATCGCAGAAATAAATCGCCTCAATAATGAAGAACACCAGAAACAGGCGAAAGCATTTAAAGAGGGGTATCAAAAAGGCATTTGCTATCTTTGCAACAAGCCATTTAAAACCATTAGCAGTGACAACCCATGCCTACACTGGCTTTTACGCCAATGCAAATTTAAGAAGAAAGACTTTCCAAAAATATATGCAAAATATAGCTATGGAAATATAGCTGCCTTTATTAGATGGTGCGCAAACCAAGAGCGCCTCCTGTCAAACATAAACGACCTAAAGGACGAAAAGCCAGATCGTAAAGTCATATCCTATACAGTGAAGTGGAAAAATATTGACTGGACATTTGATTGCTCAAAAAACGATTTCGAGGGGCATCTTGGCACGACAATAAATTACCCTCACTACCATTTTCAAATGAGAATAGACGGAAAACAATTTATTAATTTCAATGATTTTCATATCCCATTCACGGACCATGATATTTTCATATTAAAAACAAGCATAGAGCAAGGTGACTGGTTTAAGCAGGACTTCGGCGCAATAGGCTCCGGCATGCAGGATGCTGTAAGTATTGATTTAGACGACATCCTGGAACATACAACCCCATCAAAAGATGAGGACAATGCAACATACCACTTCTCCACCATGATAGACGCAAGAGATAATCCTATATCTGGTGAAGAAATTTACGAAATACAAATGGAAGCACAGCGCACAGGAAAATCTTTTGCCTTGATTGCTCAACAACGCTTAACGGGTCGCGCTCAAGTGCAAACCATAGTCAGTCCAGCCGATTCAATCCCTGATATTGCATCCAGAACAGAGCACAAGCGCAGGTAAAATCTGAAAAATGCAAAAGTGAGGACAGATTTATTTATAACACATGGCCACTAGCCTAAAAATAAATCCATCCCATTTTCGAATCATTGCCACTTATCAACGCGTTAGACTTTCATGGAGTACTTACTTTGACCCCGACGGAAACGATCACGCAACTCAAAGCAGCTCGTGATGGTTTTTGGTTTAGTCTTGGAGCGTATGCGCTTTTAACCAAAGAACCAGCAAAATCTGAGCTGAGTAGATATAACATAAACATCTATGAAGATGGAGAAATCGTTGTCTCTGAAGATAAGCTGAATGAGCGTCGCGGTACAAATTACACTATCGGATTCAACGGCGCATTGAGCAATAGCGCTGCAAGGGGCGTCGTTGACAATTCCTTTAAGCAAATGATCATCGATTCAAATCACGCCATTCGCGCATACGCTAAATTTAATAAAATCGACATCTCAGAGTCATCGTCTATTCAATTTATTCGACATTACCGAAATGCAATCGCGCATAACGGCTTATGGGATCTGCGCTCGCCCAAAGGGCTACCACTAACCTGGCGAAATAGAACTCTGACAATTGAAATGAACAATCAGCCGATTGAAGGGTTTTTAACTTGGTTCGAGGGGCTGCAATTGTGTGCGCAGCTGAACATTTTTGTTACCGAGCAAGTAGCCCGAACAACCACCGCAAACGGCGGATGAAAAAAGCGTCGGCTACGCGCCCCGATCCACCCTACGCCTGAGGACGCAACCAAGCCGTCCAGCAAGCACACGGCTCACCCCTGATTGCGCCGGTCCTGCGCCAGGCGCTCGGCCAGGGCGTCGAGTTCGGGCAATTCGTCCTCCGGCATCTGTCGGATCACCGCCTGGGTCAGTTTCATCTGGCGAATGAAACGTCGGCAGTTGCCGCACATGGCCAGGTGGGCGCGCACAGCCAGGCGCTGGCGTAGGGTCAGTTGGCCGTCGAGATAATCGCTGGAATGAGCGACCAATTCCTTGCAGGTCAGCATTGGCCTGTCTCCTCGAAATGTTCCAGGGTGGCAAAGACTTTCAGGCGTGCCCGGTGCAGCAGCACACGGGCATTGGAGAGCGAGATGTCGAGAAGATTACAGATCGCCTCCAGCTCCAGCCCCTGTCGCTCGCGCAGCACCAGCACGCTGGCCTGCAACTCGGACAGGCTGGCCAGGGTGTGTTCCAGGCAATCGCGCAGCTCGTCTTCGGTGAGCAGGGCTTCGGGGCTGTCCTGATGCCAGGCATGGGGGGCCAGCAGCCAGTGGCCGTCATCGGCGAAGCGCTCGTCGCCGACCATGCCATGCGGCGCAGCCAAGTCATCGAGCAGCACCTCACGGCGGTTGTGCTTGAGACGGGTCTTGGCGGTATTGGCGGTGATGGTCAGCAGCCAGGTCTTGAGGCTGGAGCGCCCCTGAAAGCCTGCCAGGCTGCGCACTACGGCGAGCCAGGCATCCTGCACCACTTCGTCGGCGTGACGACTGCCGACGATGGCGTAGGCCACCGCTCGCATCGCCCCCTGGTAGCGAGCGACCAGCTCGCGATAGGCCTTCTGCTCACCGGTGAGCAGACGATCCAACAGATCGGTATCGGACATAGAACTCCCATGGTAGGGCCTGGCGCACACGAGCAAACCCTGTACGAACCTGTTCACGATCTGCTGCGCGTCGGCCATGCTGCGTTGAAACCAACCTCAAAATGCTCATTTACGGCTCGTAAACTGCGCTTTTTCGGCTGCTTTCGCCTTGCCTGGCTCTAGCTCGCTAGATCGTGAAACAGGTTCTACGCGCTTCAGGCATTCCTACAGAGAGTTCAACGCTTGCGCAAAATTACACTGCCGATCGAATAACCGGCGCCAAAGGAGCTTAGAACACCCAGGCTGCCCGCCGGCAGGTCGTCCTGATTCTTGTGCAGGGCGATCACCGAGCCGGCCGAACTGGTGTTGGCGTAGGTGTCGAGAATCACCGGCGCCTCGTGCGGCTCGGCGTCGCGACCGAGCAGCTTGCGGGCGATCAGCAGGTTCATGTTGAGGTTGGCCTGGTGCAGCCAGAAGCGCTTGACGTCGCTGACGTTGAGCTGGTTTTCCGCCAGGTGTGCGGCGATCAGCTCGGCGACCATCGGGCAGACGTCCTTGAACACCTTGCGGCCTTCCTGCACGAACAGCTTGTCGCGGGCGCCCACGCCCTCTTCCGCGGCGCGGTTGAGGAAGCCGAAGTTGTTGCGGATGTTGTTGGAGAACTGGGTCAGCAGCTTGGTGCTGACTACATCGAACTGGTGCTGGGAGGTGGCCAGATCGGCACGCTCGATGATTACCGCCGTGGCGGCGTCACCGAAGATGAAGTGGCTGTCGCGGTCGCGGAAGTTGAGGTGACCGGTGCAGATTTCCGGGTTGACCATGAGGATGGCGCGGGCCTGGCCGGTCTGGATCGCGGTGGTCGCAGCCTGGATGCCGAAGGTGGCCGAGGAGCAAGCCACGTTCATGTCGTAGCCCCAACCGTTGATGCCCAGCGCGGCCTGCACTTCGATGGCCACCGCCGGGTAGGCGCGCTGCAAGTTCGAGCAGGCGACGATCACCCCATCGATATCGGCGACGGTCTTGCCGGCGCGCTCCAGCGCCTGCTTGGCAGCGCCCACGGCCATTTCGCAGAGGATGCCCCAGTCTTCGTTGGAACGCTCGGGAATGCTCGGCACCATGCGCTGCGGGTCGAGAATGCCGGCCTTGTCGATGACGAAGCGGCTCTTGATGCCCGACGCCTTCTCGATGAAGCCGCTGCTGGACTCGCTCAGCGCCTCCACCTCACCGCGGGCAATGGCCTCGGCGTTGTCGGCGTTGAACTGCTGCACATAAGCATTGAAGGATGCCACCAGCTCGTCGTTGGAAATGCTGTTGGCCGGGGTATAGAGGCCGGTACCACTGATGACGACGTTATGCACGCTCATTCCTCTTCTCGGCCGCTGGCGGCCTCAGGCAGTAGGCCGGCGACAATGGCGCAGGCCGAAAATCGGGAGACTTGGGCCAAGCTCTTGCGACGGTTGGCTCCGGGCCACTGAGTGTGCCACAGGGCGATGGGGTTCGTCCTTAGCCCTTGAGAGTGTCTAGGTGGACAGAACATGACCCAATATAGCCGTTTGGTCTAAAGTCTTATCTTGATCCGCGCACCTGGAGCTTGCATGAACCTTTCCCTGCTCAGCCGCTACGCTTTTTTCGCCTTCTGCGTGCTGTTCACCCTGGCCAGCCTGCCTTTCCTTGGTCATCAATGGCTGTGGCCGCTTACCCTGCTCACCGGCGTGCTCAGCCTGATCGGTATCGGTGACCTGCTGCAGACGCGCCATGCAGTGCGGCGCAACTACCCGATCCTGGGCAACATCCGCTACCTGGTCGAAGGTATCCGCCCGGAGATTCGCCAATACCTGCTCGAAGGTGACGCCGAGCAACTGCCCTTCTCCCGCGCCCAACGCTCGCTGGTGTATTCACGTGCCAAGAACGAAGGTGCCGACAAACCCTTCGGCACCTTGAGCGATGTGTACCAGAACGGTTTCGAATTCATCAGCCACTCCATGCGTCCGGCGCCGCTTACCGATCCGTGCAGTTTTCGCGTGGAGATCGGCGGGCCGCAATGCAGCCAGCCGTACTCGGCGTCCCTGTTCAACATCTCGGCGATGAGCTTCGGCTCGCTCAGCGCCAATGCCATTCGCGCCCTCAACGAAGGGGCGAAACTCGGCGAGTTCTACCACGACACCGGCGAGGGCAGCATCAGCCCCTATCACCGTGAGCACGGTGGCGATCTGGTCTGGGAACTGGGCAGCGGCTACTTCGGCTGCCGCGCCTCGGACGGGCGCTTCGACCCCGAGCGTTTCGCCGCACAGGCCGCCAGCCCGCAGGTGAAGATGATCGAGATCAAGCTCAGCCAGGGCGCCAAGCCGGGCCACGGCGGCATCCTGCCCAAACACAAGATCACCGAAGAGATCGCCAACACCCGCGGCATTTCCATGGGTGAGGATTGCGTTTCGCCGTCGCGCCATAGCGCCTTTTCCACTCCGGTCGAGCTGCTGCAGTTCATCGCGCAATTGCGTGAGCTGTCGGGCGGCAAGCCGGTCGGTTTCAAGTTCTGCCTGGGTCATCCCTGGGAGTTCATGGGTATCGTCAAGGCGATGCTGGAGACGGGCATCCTGCCCGACTTCATCGTCGTCGATGGCAAGGAAGGCGGCACCGGCGCGGCGCCGCTGGAGTTCACCGATCACCTGGGCGTGCCGCTGCGCGAAGGGCTGCTGTTCGTGCACAACACCCTGGTCGGCAGCAACCTGCGCGACAAGATCAAGCTCGGCGCCAGTGGCAAGATCGTCAGTGCCTTCGATATCGCCCGCGTGCTGGCCATCGGTGCCGACTGGGCCAACTCGGCGCGCGGTTTCATGTTCGCCATCGGCTGCATCCAGAGCCAAAGCTGCCACACCAACAAGTGCCCAACCGGCGTGGCGACCCAGGACCCGCTGCGCCAGCGTGCTCTGGTGGTCGAGGACAAAGCCCAGCGCGTCTTCAACTTCCACCGCAACACGCTCAAGGCACTGGCCGAGATGCTCGCCGCCGCCGGCCTCGACCATCCGGCGCAGATCGATGCCAAGCACCTGGTGCAACGTATGTCCGCCACCGAGATAAAACTGTTCTCGCAGCAGCATGTGTTCCTCGCGCCGGGCGAGTTGCTCAGCGGCCAGATCGAAGGCGAGTTCTATGAGCGCATGTGGCGCATGGCGCGCGCCGACAGCTTCGAGTCGGCGCCGGCCTGAGCGGCCATCGTCCAGTCCGTTACGGCCAAGCTCGGCGCGACCTCGCTTAACGTCTTGAACCGGTAACCGCATGCGCCTTTCGCTATCCGCTCTGCTGTTTCCGCTGTGCCTCGCAGCCTCGGCCGAGGAGCAGCGCCCACTGCGCTTCTCGGTGACCGAGAGCTGGGCCATGCCGATGATAAAGATCGTCGATGGCCAGGCCGCGGGCGGGATTCTCTACGATCTGCAAATGCGCCTGGCACAGAAGGTCGGACGCCGCGCAGAGATGCTGGTGCTACCACGCCTGCGCGTTCAACGTTTGCTGGTCAGCGGCGGAATCGACGTGCGCTGCTACGTCAATCCTGACTGGCTCGTCGAATCCCATCACCAGTACATCTGGAGCCTGCCCTTCATGGTGCAGCGCGACCTGATCGTCGCGCGCAACGCCGACCCCCACTTCAAACTGGAACAGTTGCGAGATGAGCGCGTGGGTACGGTACTGGGCTTCAGCTATCCAAATCTGGAGCCGCTGCTGGCCAGTGGCGCAATACACCGCGAAGACGCCCGCACCCAGGAACTGGCCCTGGAGAAACTCGAGGCCGGTCGCTACCGCTATGCCGTCAGCAATCAGCTGGCGTTGGACTGGTTCAATCGCGACCTGCCACCCGACCAACGCTTGCATGCGCTCGGTGAAATCAGCGCTGACCTGATCGCCTGCATTGTCCGCGACGAGCCGGATGTACCGACCCAGGCGCTGCTGCGTGCCCTGGTGCAGATGAGGCAGGATGGCGAGTTCGAGGCCATCCTTGCTCGCTATCGCTGATAGCTACCGACCCGACTTCAGCCGGCTGAACGCACGGGTCAGGGCCCGGTTGAACTCACGACTGTTGTCATTCTTGGTGTACAGCGTGGCGCGCAGCTCGGCCGGCGGATAGGTGCCGGGGTCGGCGAGAATCGCAGGATCGACGAAGGCGTCGGCCGCTGGCACCGCATTGGCGTAGTAGATGCTGTTGCTGATGGCGCCGATCACCTCTGGCGTCATCAGATGGTCCATCAACGCCAGCCCGGCTCCCGGGTGCGGCGCATCACGCGGGATGACCATGGCATCGAACCACAACAGAGCCCCTTCACGCGGGATGCGGTAGCTCAGCTGGAAATCCTTGTTGGCCTGCTCGGCCTGTGCCGCGGCGATGGCAACGTTGCCATTCCAGGCCATGGCCAGGCAGGTGTTGCCGTTGGCCAGGTCGCTGATGTTGCGGTCATTGTCGAAGTAGCGAATGAACGGTCGCACCTTGGCCAGATGGGCCTCGGCCTGTTTCAGGTCATCGAGATTCTGCCGGTTGATATCCAGCCCCAGGTAGCGGAACGCAGCGGCGAACACCTCGTTGGGATCATTGAGCAAACTCACCCCGCAATCGGCAAAACGCGCCACCACCTGCGGGTCCATCAGCATCGCCCAGCTATCGGTCGGGGCATCGGCCATGCGCTGAGCGATGGCCTGCTCCTGGTAGCCGAAACCGGTGGTGCCCCAGACGTAGAGTCCGGCGTAGCGATTGCCCGGGTCGAACTTGGCCATGTGCTGAGTGAACTCGTCATCCAGCCCGGAAAAATGCGGCAGCTGCGTCTTGTCCAGCTCGCGCAATGCACCGCTGGCGATGGCCCGGCTCAGGTGCTGGCCAGCAGTCAGCACCAGGTCGTAACCACTGCCGCCGGTGAGCAGTTTGGTTTCCACGGTTTCCAGCGAATCGAAGTGATCGACCACCACCCGGATACCGGTCTTCTCTTCGAATGAAGCCAGGGTGTCCGGAGCCAAGTATTCGCTCCAGATATACAGGTTGACCTGCTTCGGCGCCGCACCGGCCTGCGCGTGTGCGCAGGCGGCAAGGGCCACGGCCAGCAGACTGGCGGGCAGTTTCATCCGGGCCTCCTAGGCGCGCTGGGGCGCGGCGTATTGCGGCATGGTGATGCAGGCGACGTTACCGCCACCCAGCAAGATTTCCCGCGAGTTCTCGATACCGAGGATGCGATGCTGCGGGAACAACTCGGCCAGGGTGGCCTGGGCCACACGGTCGTTGGCGTCGCCGAACAGCGGCAGGACGATGGCCGAGTTGCCGGCGTAGTAATTGATGTACGAAGCGCAGATCTGCGTGCCGGCCTGTCGGGTATGGGTGGCATCGTCCTGATCTAGGCCTTCGGCCTCTTCAGCCGTCCACTCCAGCACGCGCGGTTGCGGCAGCTTGTGCACCTCCAGCGCACGGCCACGGGCATCGCGCACGCTGCGCAGGATGTCGTAAGCCTCCTGGTAGATTTCCCATTGCGGGTCGGTGCGATCATCGGTCCACTGCATCACCACCACGCCGGGGCGGACGAAGCAAGCCAGGTCATCGATATGACCGTCGGTTTCGTCGAACTTGCAGCCGCGCGGCAGCCAGATCACCTGCTCGGCACCGAGGTAATCCGACAGCCTGCGGGTCATCTCGTCCTTGCCCAGGTGGGCATTGCGATTGCGGTTGAGCAGGCACTGCTCGGTGGTCAGCAGAGTGCGCTGACCGTCACTCTGGATACCGCCCATTTCGGCAATGAAAGGCGCGCGATAACGATCGAAGCCTTCGATCTCGAGAATCTTCTGCGCGATCTGATCGTCCTTGTCCCATGGGTAGTAAAGCCCGCCATCGAGCCCGCCATAGGCGTTGAATTCGAAGTCCACGCCGCGCACTTCGGCCGTCTCGTCATGCACCAGAAACGCCGGGCCGCTGTCGCGGAACCAGGTGTCGTTGCAGGTCATTTCCACCACCCGCACATGCGCCGGCAGCAGGCGCCGAGCGTTGCCATACTGCGCCGCCGAGGCGCAGACGGTGACCGGCTCGCTGCTGGCGATGGCCGCAACGATCTCGACCCAGACCTTCTGCGCCGGCTTACCACCGTTGCGCCAGACGTCCGGGCGCTCCGGCCAGCCGAGCCAGCAGCGGCTCTTGGTTTCGAATTCGCCGGGCAGACGAAAGCCGTCGACCTTGGGCAGGGAAGTCAGGGTACGGGCCATCTCGCGGCTCCTCGTCAGTGGCTGGAAGTAGCCCGACAGTACGCCCGTCGATGGCGCCTCGACCAATGACGATAATCGCGGAACCCTTGAATTCAATTCACAGATCGACCAGTTGATCAGTGAGCCATTCGATGAAATGAGCGACTGCCGGCTTATCCAGACGCAGGCGCTCGCACACCAGCGCGTACTGCCCTAGCGACGGCACCTGAGCTGCGAAGGGGCGCACCAGGCGACCACTGGCCAGGTCCTCGGCACTGGTCAGGTTGTCGCCGATGGCCACGCCCTGGCCGCGTGCAGCGGCCTCCATGGTCAGGCCGGCATGGCCCAGATACAGATGCCGAGTCGGCTGGATATCGCCAGCATGAGTGGTCAGCCAGGCGGTCCAGGTCTTGCCGTCCTGATCGTCATGCAGCAGGCAATGACGCGCCAGGTCGCGCGGGTGCTTGAGCGGCGACTGGTTGAACAGGCCTGGGCTGCACACCGGGAAGAATTGCAGGGTCGGCAGCGGCCGTACGAAGAAGGCGCTGGCATCGTCCGGGCCGGTGCCATAGGTGATGGCGATATCGATCTCGCTGCCCGGCAGCGTCGCCTCCAGCGGCTGTTCGTGCAGATGCAGGGTGATCTGCGGGTGGCGCTCGGCGAAGTCGGCCAGGCGCCCGACCAGCCACTTCTGCGCCAACTCTGCGGTAACCGCGACGCGCAGTTGCGCCTGCGAACCGGGATCGCGCAGCTCGTCGCAGGCCTCGCCAATCAGCTCGAAGGCCTGCTGCAGGCTGTGCAGCAGGCGCCTGGCCTGTGGTGTCGGGCGTACCTGACGGCCGTCGCGCTCGAACAGCGTGCTGCCGAGTTGCTCTTCGAGCTGGCGAATCTGGTGACTGACGGCGCTGTCGGTAACGCACAGCTCAGCGGCCGCGCGGCCGAAGTGGGCATGCCGTGCGGCCGCTTCGAAGGTGCGCAGGGCGGTGAGCGAAGGCAGACGACGCATGACGATTCCGGTTCGGTCGAAAACGCGCATCCTCGCCCAGCCATGGATGGCCGACAAGTCTCGTAGCGTGTCGCAAGGCCGACCAGACGTTGCGCGCCGCTGATTGCAGTTATGGCTGGCTGAACTCCAGGCGTGCTCCACAAGCCGCTGCGCGCAGCGCACCCTACGCAACGCCACCTGCGGCTATCCCGGCAAGTGCTTCGCTCGTTCGAACCTGGGGTGCGCCGTGCGCACCAACTGCCTCCGACTAGGTTCCGCTCAGGCTATGCAGCACCTGCTCGATGCGCTGTTGCAGAGAGCCGGTCAGCCCTGTGAATGGCCAGCCGCGCCGCGTCAGCTCCTGCTCGTACCACTGGTTCTGCCGGCGGCGAAAGGTCTGGTCCTGACGGGTGCCGTCCTGCACGAAGGGGAAGTCATCGGCGCACAGAAACAGGTGGTGATAGTGCCGCTCGGCCAACTGCTCCAGCTCGGCCTCGGCCCGCTCGAACAGCTCGCGGCAATAGAACAGCGTGGTCAGCGGCGTGGTGTCGCAAACCAGGTAGCGCTGACACTGCCCAGCCAGGCTCTGCTCACGGGCGACCTGGATACGGCCGATGCGCAGCAGGTCGTCATAGGCGAGCACACCGCCCTGCTCTTCCCAGAGTTCGCGGCCATATTCGGCGGCATGGCGCGTACCCAAGGCCTCGGCCAATGCCAGGGCGAGGCTACTCTTGCCGGTGGACTCACCGCCGAGCAAGGCGATGCGTGCGACGAAATCGCCATACACCTGCGGCGCCAGGTAGTGGCGCAAGCCATGGATATCGGCGCGCAGACGCGTACCGGACACCGGTACCTGAATGCGCGCGCGGTCGATCTCGACGTGCTCCACCGGCCGGCCGAAACACCGGCTCAAATGCGCGGCAAAACCATCGCCGTAAGCCTCGCTGGTAAAGACCGCGTCGACCGGATGGCCCAACACTGCCAGGCAGAAATCGGCCACGAACTGGCGCTGCGCGGCATCGGGCTCGGATTCGTGGGGAAGCTCTGGTAACGCCAGGCCGCGTGCGCGTTGCTGGGCAACCCACTCGGGCGTAGCCACCCAGCTGCGCAGTTCGGGAAAGCACACCTGCAGCCAGTTCGCCCGTCGCTCCGGCTCGCAACCGGCAAGCTCCGGGTAGGCCCAACTGAGCAATACCAGCTGTTCGCATTGCTCTCGCGCCTGGCGGATCAAACATTCATGCCCCAGGTGCAACGGCGCGAACTTGCCGACCACCAGCCCGCAGGCGAATCGCTTGCTCATGTCAGGCAGCCTGCGCGTTCAGCTCACGGCGCCAGCGATACAGGCCGTACCAGGCATTGCACCAGAACAGCAGGTAGATGAACGCTGTCAGATACAACTCGCGCGAGGCGAACAGCGGCACTGCCAGCGTGTTCACCAGCAGCCAGCCGTACCAGGTTTCCAGCTTGCGGCGCATCAGCAGCAATTGCGCCAACACGCTGAAGGTCAGCACCAGCGAATCGATGAAGGGCGCGTAGGCGTCGGTGAAATGGTGCAGCAAGGCGCCGTATGCGCCCGCCACGGCCACCGCGAGCAGCAGCGCAAGGCCCAGTCCGATCGCGCTGGCACGGCTGATCGGCAGCGCCTCGCCCTGGCGACCGCGCCGCCAGCTCCACCAACCCAGCAGGCTGGTGGCGATGAAGAAGGCCTGCAAGGTGACATCGGCATACAGCTGCACGCTGAAGAACAGCCAGCCGAACAGCACACAGCCGACCAGGCCAACGGCCCAGGTGTGCACCGAATTGCGCGCCGCCAGCACGACCGAAACCAGATAAAAGAGGTTGGCGAAAATCTCCAGCGACGACGGCATGCACGCATCCTTATGAACATGGAATCAGCCGCGCAGCCTATCACGTGACACAAGCCACAGCCGTGCATGCGTCACCTGACAACGGGGCCGATCCGTGCTCTGATAAGCCTCCCCTCGCACTCCAAAGGACTGGATCGCCCTATGCCTCTGCTCGCTCTGTTAGTCATCGCCTGCCAAGTCACCTGTGGCCTCCACGTGGTGCGCAGTGGCCAAGAACGCTACTGGCTGTACCTGATCATCGCCCTGCCCGGCCTCGGTTGCCTGATCTACTTCCTCGGCATCATGCTGCCGGATCTGCTCGGTAGTCGACGCGGCCGGCAGACACTCAACCGCCTGCACGACAGCATCGACCCAGAGCGTCACCTGCGCGCCCTGCGCGATGAGCTGGATATTCGCGACACCCGCGATACCCGCGTCAACCTGGCCGATGAGCTACTGCGCATGGGCCACGCCGAAGAAGCGGCCACGCACTACCAGACAGCCCTGCGCGGTATCCACAGCGACGCCCCGGACATCCTCCTCGGCCTGGCCAGGGCCCGTTTCGCCCAGGGCGACTTCGCCGGTTGCCAGGCAAGCCTCGACCAGTTGATCGCCCACAACCCCGACTTCCGTTCCAGCGACGGCCACTTGCTGTATGCCCGCGCGCTGGAAGGCCAGGGCAACGACCTCAAGGCCGAAGAGGAATACCGCGCCCTCGGCAGCTACTGCGCCAGCCCCGAGGCTAATTACCGCTACGCCCTGCTGCTGCAGCGACTAGGACGTCAGCGCGAGGCCATCGAACTGCTGCAGCAGATCCAGACCCACGCCCGCCGCTCTGCGCGGCACTACCGCACCCTGCACAAGGAGTGGCTGGACCTGAGCCAAAAGGCGCTGCTCGAACTGCAGCGCGGCTGAGCTTCAAGCACTATTATTTGCGTGCATCGTTCACAAAACAGAGGCGAAGCACGCCACTGCGCAAGACTTTGCTCATAGGTCATTGGTTAGCATCGGACGCTGAAGAAGACACCTGCCGGCAGCCGCCGGCCGCAGCATGGATGCCACAGGATGAGCGGCTACGTCCCCAACAACCGTAATGATCGTCCGGCGCCAACTCCGGAGCCCTATAACGGCGATTTCCACCGCCAGACTCCCAGACCATTGGAAGGCGGCAGTACGCAGACCTCCAGTTGCCTGGTCGGGCTGCGTTTCGTCTGGGACAACGGCGAATGCCTTGGCGCCAACCTGCCCTACAGCCTCTCTCCTGCCAGCGGCAATGCTGTACGCGGTAGCCTGGACTCTCGTGGTGGTCTGATCCAGACCATTCCCAGCGGTGAGTACCAGGCACAGTTGCTCGCCGACGCTGATGTCGATACCGACATCAGCAATGCCCGCGCCGAGCTACAGGCCGTACTGGACGAAATTCTCGCCGCCGAACGCGCAGAAGCTGCCCGGTTGCAGGCCATTCAGGATCAGCGCAGCGCCCTCTCCAACTACGTGCATCGCCGACTCGCGGTGGGTAAAGGTTTCTTCCTCGGCGCCTGGGGCCTGCTCAAGACCGCCAAGGAATTCTCCGACCTGGTCAATCCTTTCACCGCCTTCTCCAATGCCCTACGCAGCGCCTGGCAGGCACGCGCCAGCGAGGGAGAAACCTGGCTGGCCGCATACAATCGCCAGTTCAGCGCTGAACAGCATCGTGAACTAGTCGAAGCCCTAGGCTTCGACCCCAGCAGCATCACCCGCGAACAGCTGGCCGAAGCCTACGAACTGGCCTGTTTCATCTACGAAGACGGCCCCAGCAAAGCCATGCTCGGCCGCTTCGCCATCGACTACGCCAAGGCGCAGAACGTCGAGGAGGTCGCCGAGTTCAGCGGCGGCGCACTGTTCGAAATCGTACTGGCAGCCCTGCTGATCGTCTTCACCGGCGGCGTCGGTCTGGCCGCGCGCGGTGCGGCTTCGGTAAGCTATCTGGACAAGCTTGCACGTCTGGGCAACGCCCTGAAGCGCCTGAGCGCGGCCTTTAAACGCTCAAGGATCAGGCGCGGTGGCAGAACGAGAGGGAGCGGGACTGGGGCGCGGACGGTTGAGGTGGAACGCCCGAAAGCAGTTGAGCCAAGTAGTGCTCAACGACCGATCAAAGAGCCGGGCACACTGTCCGGCTCCAGGACTCAGATTCCCAAGAAGGCAGATGAGGCAACTAGGCGATCCTTGCTGCTGGAAAACGACGCAGCAGACATACTGGTAAAGAACGGGCTGGATGTAGAACAGAACCCCAAGGTCCCAGGTACAACGAGAAATCCCGACCTGCTCATCCTAAGAGGAGAAATAGATGGCAAAAACCTCAACAACGAGGTTGCCGACGTTTTCTCTCCAGGGGCGAAAACCTCTGCTCGAAACATACGCAAGACGATTGACGAAAAAGTGAATGTAAAGCAACAGGCAGACACCATCGTCATCAACCTGAACGGCAGCGAAAGGAGCGCAAAAGAACTTGCCGACGCGTTAAAAGCCGAGCCTGTACCAAACCTAAAAAACCTGATCGTGGTCCAAGATCAGTCCATCTCCTTGCTATTCACAGGCCAATGACATGTCGATCGACTACCAGTTCTATCTAGCCCCCCTACCGTATACGTCCGTCATGACATCAATTGATTTCAGGACACGTGAAGATAGGGAACATGTCGTTCAGGGCGAGATAGGCAACAGCGGCCTGACGGCATGCCTGGTGAAAAACCCAGCGCCCGATGAGTTCAGCAGGGAGGAATTGCAGTTCAGCCCCACCTGCCAGCTCATTCTGTCTCCCGACCTGGGCAACTACGAGCAGAGCATGAGCGCTCTGATAGCGACCATCAACCAATTGGTGCCCATGGCCAAAGCCTCGGCGCTGTACATGAACAACGAGTTGCTGCTACTCGACAAGCTGGACAACCAGACCACTCTGTACACATCGGATAAGGACTGGTGGGACGAGCACATTGAAAACATCAGGTTCCCGCACAGTCAACGCTGAGCCCCCTGATAGGGACATGGCGCTGATCTCCTGGAGAATCGACGGCACCACCCCCAGTGCCAGGGACCAACTCAGGCGGACTGGCAAGCGCTGATGTCGACACGCTCGCCTGCCTGGAGACAGCCAACGGCGAACAGCCTCACTCCCCTCAAGACGCCCACACTGCGCAATGAGCCGTTCGATCAATCTTTTCATCAAAAGAACAGTCCCCGAGCGCGAGATCGTCACGCGGCTCAACCGAGAAATCCCCGATGGGATCGAGTCGCTCGAATATCCCAAGGCGCGCGCAGCTGTCTTTCTTCAGTACGCTGACCACGAGGCCGAATTCCAGCAAAGCCTGGGACTCTCCTGGGCGTCGGATGAGCTGAGCCTTGACGACGTACAACTGGCCATCCATCTGGCCAATTTACTGTCCACAGACGTCTTGCTGGAACCTGAGCATCTGGCTCTGCCTGATGGCTACACCTGGTGTCTCGCGACGATGAACAACCAACTGTATGCAGTCGACACCACTGATGTAGAAGATGGGATCGCTCTAAGACCACATACCCAGAAAATTCTGCTCACCATTTGAAAGCCGCCACCCTCACTGCTCGAGCCACAATCATTCAATCATGACAACCTTCGAAAAAGAACTATCAATAACACTTCTCGAACGGTATAGCAGTGAATCACAGGACATGGGCAGGCATTTAGACAACATTGGATTTCCAGACACTCCTGAGAATAACGAAGCACTGATAAAACATCTTCTCGACGTTGGAAACAAAGTCACCCCTGAACAGCGTACCTGGGTACACAGCACGCTAACGGGCCCTGAGGGAACCTTGAAAGTAGAAATACTCGACGACCAACGGGCCTATCTCACGACCTTGAAGCTCATCCCAACCTCTCTATGACAAAACCGATGACAACCACCGAGCAAGCCTTGGAAAAAGAGATTATCGAGCTCAGCGACTACGACACAGCGGCAGAAGCACTGCGCCAACTGAAACACCTGAACAAAGCCGTAGCAGAGCAATTGGCAGTAGACATTCTGCGCAGCAACAAGGGTGACGAATATTTCCAGGCATCGGCTTTCGAGACGCTTTACTCAGTCAATCTCCATAAAGGCATCGAGCTAATAAAAAACCCACCCATGCCCCTGAACACAGCGACACTGAGTGCCATGATCGAGTGCATCACCGAAGACTCCGGCGTTGTGGTGGATCACCCTGAAATACTCGAAGTGGCAAAGGTGTTGAAAGAGACAATCAGGAATCTGAATTCACAGGAAATCCATCGAATCCAGGACACCCTCGAATGGTTTCTGGAAACCTATCCGGATATCTAATTCTTTCAGCATTATCATTACAAAAAACAGAGCACCAGCAAAACCTTAACTCTTGAAAGAACAGAAACAGTCAATGAGCGCATGTGAATTTCCCGCACTAGCAATTCAAGATTAGCTACATATGTTCTGCTATGACAGCTATTGCGCGGATGCCATGACCAGTGGACTGACAAACAGCAAGGGCACTTCTCTGCGTTGGCAGCTGGCGGTAGAAACGCTCTATCGCCTTTTCGCTAGTAACCTCCTCCATATTCCATCCTTGAAAGCTGACGACTTTTCGACGCAGAAGTCCGTTGCACTCGATTACATAAAGTCACTTGCCCGTCATGACCCTTTCAGCTCGGACATAGAGGAAACCTCACATGGTATCTATGGGATATCAGTGCCGCAGACAGATGCCATAGACCTATCGAGAAGCTTGGAATTCGCGATCTTCCTCAAGGGGAGCTAAGTCGGGGGCTTGTCGCAGCGCGACACAGCATATTCGCTGAAAACCAGGCTGCCTGGAGTAACCAGCCCCCGGTAGTCATAAACACGGATCAATGATACCTACGCACGTTCTTCACCGCTAATTCAGCGTACCGTTGCCGGCCTGCGTCAGGAAAATCTTAGGCGAGAACAACACACATGCATAATGATCAACTATTCAGCTTTACTGATTTCAAGAAAGCCAACAACGATCCAGCTACTTCCGGCATCGACTACGTGCAAGCTGTATATGCCACTACTCCCCTGCACTTCGATTTCCTCCTCCACTACGCACAACTAATGTCTCCCGCAATAGAAATTGTCGACGACCGGGCATTCATTGGCGAGCTTTTCGATACGAATCGTTACCTAGATCTCATAAAAACAACACAAGATATGGATCGCACTCAGTACTGGATGAATTTACTGGAAATCACAGGACTGTCTGACAACTTGACAACTTGACAACCGAGCAGGCTATCGCTCTAGCGCAAATAATTTCCCAATGCTGGAACAGTAATCTACTTGCCAAACATGGCAATTCATGCGGAGAAGCTCGTTATATTTACGACACCGATAGCGGTGAAGTCTTCGTCACCATAGCCAGATGGTCTCTCGCAGATACAGAAGAGCAATGAGTAAATCCATCACCAGCGAGTTACGCATCGACGCTTCATTCCTGGCGGGAAAGTGACAGGCCTCCCCAACCAAGTTGCCAGACCTTAAGGGGTAGTAATGAACGAATATTTTCCCGAGCTTGCTAAGCGCAACCTGGTTGACTGGCCGACCCTGGCGATCGGCTTGAATAACGGCTGGATAAACAAGGATGCAGTATCCGAGCATGCCTTCAAGCTACTGTCTGCCGGTCAGCAGGACAGTGATATTGCCGTTCTGGCCGGCAGCGACGCCCTGAGTGATGACGAAGTAGTCGCCTTGCTGGCAACCCTGTGCAAGAAAGAGGGTATCGATATTCAGGAAAAACGGTCGCATGCTCTGGAGAAATGGCGGCTAGCCATGCTCTCGGAACTGCAACACTCCTCGCTTGCCGATGAGGACAAGATCGAACGGTTGCAGGAACTCTATGCGGAGTTCAGCTACCCGGACGATATGGCCTCATGCAGCATCTACGCGCAAAACGATGTCGATCCGATCGATGCGTTATATCAAGTCGTCGCCGCTCTGGAACAGCGCTTTGTCAGCGACAGCGGCAGTTAGGCTACTCCCAGGCCTCCCGCTCACCCGTCCAGGCATGCAACTCGCGCTTCTGCGCCCCCCCAATGCGGTGCACTCAGCAAGCAGGTCCAGGCGCTCCAGGGCAGCTAGTCCCGAAGGTCGAAAGCGCTTTGCCCCCTCTCCGAGAACCGGGGAACAAGGGCGCAGGATCGCGGGCAAGAAAAAACCCGTGAGAGCCAATCTGCACGGGTTTCGATTTAACAGCGCGGTTACTGCACAGATGATAGCGCGTCATTAGCTGCAGAGGTCGGCACCAGAATTGCAGCCTCGGCTTGGCAGGCGCGGTTAATACGGTAACTCAGCTCTTCAAACAGGTCATCAGCATCAAGGCCTTTCCCGTCAGCATCGCGCAAGTTTCCATAACGGAAGACAACGACATGTTTACGAAAGCCCCTCCCTCTGGCCGCGCCCGGCCTTAAGAAAAGACCATCAAGCCGGCTATATTGGAAGGCAGGCAGCGTATCGACTTTTTCCAACGGAATATGAAAAGTGCTATTAAACTGGAAGTCCTTGTGCGTGCAGTAAGTCTCGATTTCCATATCGTCAATAGAAGTGTACGGCAACAGACCGTTTGCATTGAAAAACCAGATGCCCTCATCTTTCAGAATCATCAGCGGCTTTGATCCTGCGCCCCGATTGATCCAAGCCGACGCCAGCAGCCAGACCGCAACCAAAAGCAGCAAGCCCGCAATGGGGCTTGCACCCATGCGGAAAGCCTGAAAGGACAGGCCCATCAAAAGAAGCCCAATCCCTCCCCCCATAAACAGAACTCGACGCCCCTCTTTAAATTCTACGTCGCTCGCCGTTATTTCCATGTTGACTCCTTTTTATTTATCGATTTCCATTCGGTCAATTCCTGCCGGTCGGACAGGCTTTGTGCATTTTCGCCCACGCGAAAAATTAGTTTCTTGCGGCAGCGCCCACTGCCCCCCAATGCCAGCTTTCCTTGCTTGTAGACACGCCGCACCAGATGCGGCGCAGTCAGGGCGAGAATATGTACCTTATCGGCCACCCGACACGAAAATTGGGGATGTTAGTTTTGCGAGCGTGGGTGCTTTAAGAATCCTTTCTTGAAGTTCAGAACGGAAAGGCTGTCCTTGAAGTCGCTGCCAAATACGTACGGCAAAAACCTGTGGGCCAAGCCGATGGCGCTGGCCAGACAGGCTGTGCCGGCTTTCACGATGCCAATCGGCGATTCCTTCAAAACAGCTCTCCTGTTGGCTACCGCGCAGTCTACCTAGGCTGCGCAGCCTGGGCTGAGAACTACCGCGCAACGCCAGCGGACGTCAGAGGAACATGCAACCGGAAGCCTCGATGCGCTGACCGGTGACCCAACGCCCGCCCTTGCCTCGCTCCGATATCGTCAGGTTGGTGCAGCCCAGTGCCTGCGCCTGGCCGACCTGGCGCTGTATAGTCACGTCCGCGAGTTGCTAGGGCAGATAGACGAGTTGGAAAACCTTTTCCGTCAGGATGCTCACCGCCCTGAGTGGACCGTTACGCGTGGACATGCCCGCGGAAATCGCCGGGCGCCTTGTCACGCCGCGTCTCGATGAATTTCGTGCCCGACATCTGGAAATCGAGCTTGGTTGCAGCGACCGGCGTATCGATCCGCTGCGGGAAGGGTTCGACTGCGTATTGCGCATCGGCGCTATCGATGACGACAGCCTAGCACGCGGCCAATACAAGCCTCACTCCCAGGCCTCCCGCTCGCCCGTCCAGGCATGCAACTCGCGTTTCTGCGCCCCCGACCACAGCCAGCCGCCGCGTGCCCCAACCAGGGTGCTGACGGCATGCTGGCGGCCGAAGCGGTTGTGCCGAGCCAACATCAGGGCGATATCGCGTAACACCGCCAGGATGTTGCTGTTGGACTGGAACAGCGGCGTCAGCAAGCGGCTGGCCTGGCGGTAGTAGCGCAGGTGATCACGGCGGGTATCACCGTAGCGAGTGAAGATGGCATTCCAGTCAAGCGCTTGCTGCTGTTCGTCACCGGCATTACCGAGCGCATCGGCCAGTGCAGCGGCATCGACCAAGGCCATATTGGCGCCCTGCCCCAATTGCGGGCTCATGGCGTGGGCGCAATCACCGATGGCCAGCACGCGACCATCGTTCCAGCGCTGCATGCGCACGTCCGCATAGGCCGCCAGGGTCAGTTGTGCGGGGTCATCGATCTGCTGCAGATAGGCTTCCGAAGCCTCGCCGGCGAGGTTGCGCACGCGGGTTTTCCAGGCCTCCAGCCCGCTGCTGCGCCAGCTCTCGTGCTCGCTCAGTGGCAGGCTCCAGAACAGGCTGGTCAGCGATTTCTCTCGGGCTTGGTGGGTGCAGCCAGTCGGCATCAGGCCGAACATCTCGCGGCAACCGCGGTACCACTGGCGCAGCTCGCCGGACTCGGTCGCCGGTGAGGTCGGCAACATGCTCCACAGCGCACCCCACGGATAGGGCCGAGACCACTGCCGCACCTGCATCTGCGCGCGCAGAGTCGAGCGTGTGCCATCGGCCAGGATCAGTGCGGCGAAATCGCCCAGGGGTTGTTCACTGCCACCCTCGTCCTGGCGCAGCAAGCGAATATGGCCGCTGGCCTGCTCGAAGCGGCTCACTACCACACCGGTGTCCACCTGCACACCGGCACGCTGCGCGGCCTTGAGCAACGCCGTCATCAGCACACCGCGGTGAATGCCAAGGCCGAAACTGCCTGGCTGCCAGTCGTGATAACGAGTGTCGAGGATCACCCGACCCTGGCAACTGGTGCCGTACAGACGGCTGACCGGAGCCCCTAGTGCGGTGCATTCGGCGAGCAGACCCAAGCGTTGCAGCACAGCCAGACCGGAAGGCTGCAAGAGGATACCGGCGCCCACCGGCTGTAGTTGCTCGACCCGCTCCAGTACGCGCACCGCATAACCCTGACGGGCGAGAAATATCGCCGTGGCGAGACCTGCGGTACCCGCCCCTACGATGGCTATCGGCAATCCATTCACGTCCATGCTCCCTGTTTTGATGCAGGGAATACTAACCGCCTGGCGTCACGCTCGATATGACCGCTCGCACAGCGGCAACGCGGTCAGGGCTTGTCCGGGCGAATATCGAAGCCGCCCTTGTTCTGGCTGACGATGCGCAGGTGCTGGGTTTCCCCGGCTTTCACCGGCACCGCCACTTCGCGCAGCAAGCGGCCCATGCCGCACAGGGTGTCGTCCATGCGATCCGGCGTGATGCCAACCACGCGCGTGCCTGTCGGCACCTGAAAGGTGGCGACCTCGCCGACGCCGATGCGCGCTGCGACCTTGCGATCCACCTCGATGGCCACGAAGCAGCCGCCCCCCATCATCCCGAAATCGCGGTTGACCACGATCTGCGCGCCGTTCGCCTGCGCCTCCTGAAACGCCAGCAGGCGGTCTTCCGGTACCGGTTTGACGTTCTCGGGGTCACCCCGATATGACGAACAACCGGCCAACAGCAACAGCGGTAGAGCGATGAGGATCGAACGCATGAAGCCCTCCATGGGCAGATAAGTGCTGCCTGAGTATTGGGGTTGGCGAGCCCGCGGGCAAGGTATCGATAACATCGATGCCCAAAAGCAAAAGCATCGATTTCTGTAATGATCGGTGCAATGTTTTCATCTCTCTCGACCCCAGCGCCAACTTCTTCGGCGCAACTGATCGGAGATTACTCAGATGAAATTCACAGCGCTCAACGCCACCCTCCTCGCCGCTTTCACCCCTATCGCATTCGCCAGCGAGAAAGCGCCAGACAGCACCAAAGTGAACGTACAGGAATACCAGTACGGCATGCAGCTGGACATCGACACCGTCCTGCAGCGCACCGACAACAGCCGCAAGAGCGGTGTAGTGCCCAGCGTCATCGTTTACCGTGACAGCCAGGGCGAAGTGCACGCCGTGCGTTTCGTGGAATGGGGCGGCCTGAGCAACCAGAACGGCTAAACCACAGGTTGCCTGATGCCCCGGCCGAGTCACTCGTCCGGGGCAATGCCATTTCAGCCTTGCAGACGCTTGACCAGTCGTGCCTGCAGCGCTTCCAGCTCGGCCGGGTCGGCCTTGCTCGCTGCGTGAACACCTAGGCCTTCGCCCTCGAAACGCGGAATCACATGCATGTGGATGTGGAACACCGTCTGCCCGGCAGGCGCGCCGTTGAACTGCGCGACTTGCACGCCAGCCGGCTGCAACTCATCGACCACGGCCTGGGTGACCTTCTTCACCACGGCCATGACCTTGGCCAGGCTGGCGTCGTCGATTTCCAGGATATTGCGCGCGGCCGCGCGCTTGGGAATGACCAGACTGTGGCCCCTGGATTGCGGGAACAGATCGAGGAAGGCCAGTACATCGTCGTCCTCGTAGAGTGTGTAGCAGGGCAAGTCGCCACGAATGATCTGGGCGAAGATGTTCTGGGAGTCGTAAGTACCGTGCAGGCTCATGCCGATGGGCTCCGGGCCGGGTGGATGAAAACCGCACCATACCGCCTCGTTCACGTACAGGGAACCGGGCAGGATTGCTCGAGTCGATGACTACTAGCAGCTGGATCGATTTCCGGCGCTCAGGCTACTCGTGTTCTGATCGCTCCTTCTTCGCCCCATTCGACATGGAACTCCACATGACCGACCTCAGCCCATTCCACATCACCCGCAAATGGCCTGCCCAGCATCCCGAGCACCTGCAGCTGTATTCGCTGCCCACCCCCAATGGGGTCAAGGTCTCGATCATGCTGGAAGAAATCGGCCTGCCCTACGAACCGCACCTGGTCGACTTCGGCAGCGATGACCAATTCAGCCCCGAGTTTCTCTCCCTGGCGCCGAACAACAAGATTCCCGCCATCCTCGATCCCGACGGCCCCAATGGCCATCCGCTGCCGCTGTTCGAGTCCGGCGCGATTCTGATCTACCTGGCGGAAAAGACCGGCAAGCTGCTGCCCCAGGATGCCGCTGCACACTACGAGACGATTCAATGGCTGATGTGGCAGATGGGCGGCCTGGGGCCGATGTTTGGCCAACTCGGTTTCTTCGTCAAATTCGCCGGCAGCCAGTTTGAAGACAAGCGTCCACGCGACCGTTACGCCGCTGAATCGGCACGCCTGCTGGGCGTACTCGACCAACACCTGCAAGGCCGTGACTGGATCGCTGGCGAATACAGCATCGCCGATATCGCCGTATTCCCCTGGATTCGCACCCTGGCGGATTTCTACCAGGCCGGTGATCTGGTGCAGTTCGAGCGCTTCACCAACGTGCGCCGCGTGCTCGATGCCTTCCTCGCTCGCCCGGCGGTGCAGCGCGGCCTGAACATCCCCGCACGAGGCTGATGCAGTTGTGGGAGTCGGCCGCCGACTCCCACATCGTTTCTCTCGCACTTGCCTTAGGTAGTCGCAGCCACCTTTTTCTCGGCACTGCGCTGATCGGCCTGCCCGCCCAGGTACCAACCCAGCAGTCCCCACAGCGCCGCACTGGCAGCCCCTACCAACGCCACCAGCCAGGCGCCCTGGGCCAGCATGTCCAGCAGGCTCTTGAGCCAACCACTCATGGCGTCGCCCGCGCGATAGATCACGGTGTCGATGAAGTTCTTCGCCTTGTACTTGCTCTCGGCATCCAGCGGCGCGAAGAGCATCTCTCGCCCAGGCCGCACGAAGGCATATTCACCGATACGCCGGACGATCATCAGCGCCGCCAGCATGGCGAAGGTCGGCATCAACGCCAGGCCGATGAAACCGACACACACCATTAGCGGCACACAGGCCAACAACACTCGCACGCCCATACGCCGCGCGATACGCCCGGTGATGAACAGCTGGGCAATCAATGCGCCAGCCTGCACCACGAAATCGATCACGCCGAACACCCGCACCTGCGCCGCGCGATCCGGGAACAGCTCGGCCACCAGACGTGCCTGCTCGAAGTAGAGAAAGGTGCTGGCCGTGGCCAGAAGAATCACGAAGCCGGCGATACCCAGCAGGTAGGGCGAAGCCAGTACCCGGGTCAACCCGCTGAACGGATTACCCGGCACGGGTCGACGTGGGCTCTCGGCCTGAACCGCACCGGCACGTCCCGCACCACCCTGCTCTCGCCAGCGCATCAGCACCTGCTTGAGCGTCAGCGCGACAGCCAGCAATACAGCGGCCAGCAGAATCAACCCGGCCTGACCAAGAGTGCCGATCAACAGTGTACTGAGCGCGGGTCCTGCCAACCCGCCGACACTGGCTCCCGCGGCGATGAAAGCGAAGAGCCGCTTGGCCTGTTCGCTGTCGAATACATCCGCCATCAGGCTCCAGGCCACCGACACGACGAACAGGTTGTAGACCGAGATCCACACGTAAAAGCTACGCGCCAGCCATACACTTTCATCAGCGCTGAAAAACAACAGGGCGAACAGCGCGAGGTTCAGGGTGAAGAAACCGTACACCCAGTCGATGAAATGAATCCGCGGCACCCGCGAACTGAGCCAGGCGAACAAGGGCACCGCGATCAGCATCACCACGAAGGTGGCGGTGAACAACCATTGCAGGTTCTCCACCCCCGAGACGATGCCCATCGCCTCGCGGATCGGTCGCAGCATGAAGTAGCCCGAGAACAGGCAAAAGAACAGGGCAAAGCCGGCCAGCGCCGGCCACAACTCGTTGCGCTGCGCGTTGATGGCCAGAGCCACGCGCTGCGCCATCTTTGACGATGACATGCGAAATTCCTCGAACGGGCGCGCCAGCTCGGCGCGCCGGCATCACTCAGCCGTATCTGACGCCAGTCAGACGCTCGGCTACCCACCACAGGCGCGCCGCAGCATCAGCATCGGCTGCCGCATCCGGCACCTTGGCCAGACCTAAGGGGCCGCGTTTTTCCTCTTCGCCGGTCGGGCCGTAATAACGACCGCCCTCGGCTTCGGCCGCCGTCGCCGCGAACAGCGATGACAGCGCACCTTGCGCTGCCGAGTGATACACGTCGCGGTCCTTCGCCCACTCGCGGGCGAACTCGCTTTCCAGTCCAGGCCCGCGTTCGACCAGTTCGGTGACAGCCACGCCAGGATGCGCAGCCACGCTGCGGATGCCCCAGTCATTGGCCAAACTGCGCCGCTGCAACTCGAAGGCCATCATAAGACAGGCCAGCTTCGACTGGGCGTAGGCGGCATAGGGGTTGTAGTTGTTCTGCGACTGCAGATCATCGAAATTGATGCTGCCGCGGTTCACGGCGATGCTCGCCAGGGTCACCACACGCGGGTCGGCCGACTTGCGCAGCGACGGCAGGAGCAAACCGGTCAGGGCGAAATGGCCGAGGAAGTTGGTCGCCAACTGCATCTCGAAACCATCGCGGGACACGCCACGCTGTGGTGGCGCCATGATCGCCGCGTTGTTGATCAGTACGTCCAGCACCTCACCCTCGGCATTCAGGCGCTGAGCCAGGCTGCGCACCGAGGCCAGGTCGGCCAGGTCCAGCTGTTCGAAACGCAGACGCGCATCCGGCACCTGCGCACGAATACGCTCGATGCTCTCGGCGCCGCGCTGTGAATTGCGCGCGGCGATGATCACCTGAGCACCCGCGCGGCTCAGGGCCAGGGCATCCTCGAAGCCCATGCCGCTGCTGCCACCGGTGACCAGCATGCGCTTGCCGGTCAGCGATGGCATGTCGCTCGCCTGCCACCCCGATGAGGTACTGGCCCAGGCGAATGTCGGTACACCGCCCAACACCCCATGCAAGGCCAGGCTGCCGCCCACCATGCCGAACAGTTTCAGGGCATCACGACGCGAATGGCCTCGCCCCACAGCATTCTTCTTGTCCATCGACTGATTCCTCGTGTCCGTTGACTCAATGCGCCAGACCCGGCGCACGTACAGGACATAGGGTGCAGGCAGATGGCACGTACGATAAGCCGGCCAAAACCGAACAACGCATACGGTCAGGCGGACAGTTACCAGGTGTTTCGCGGACGCGAGGCGTAATTCGAGAGTGAGTGTTGCCACGGCAAAGATCGCGGCTGAAGCCCCTCCCACGCGCTCTCCAGTCTCCACTCAGGATTGGCAAAGTGGCCGCTGCGCCGCATTATCGGACCCTTCGTAATAATCCAGCCGCCACCCATGCGCCAACCGAACCTATCCGATGTTGCCCTGTTCGCTGCCGTGGTCGAGGCCGGCGGCTTTCGCGTCGCCGCGCAACGCCGCGGCATGTCGGCTTCGTCGCTGAGCGATTGCGTGCGCCGCCTGGAAAAGGAGCTGGACGTGCGCCTGCTCAACCGCACCACGCGCGGCCTGACGCCGACGGAAATCGGCGCGCGCCTGCTTGAACGTCTGCGCCCCGCGCTGGACGAGATCAACACGGCGCTCAACGACCTGCAGGAAGATCCGCAGAACCCGGTCGGTTCACTGCGCCTGCATGTGCCCGGCGTGATCGCGCGGCACATCCTGCCGCAACTGCTGGATGGCTTTCTCGCTCGCTACCCCGGCATCGCGTTGGAGGTGAACATGGACAACACCTTCATCGACGTCATCGGCGCCGGTTATGACGCCGGCATCCGTTACGAGGAAAGCCTGGCCAAGGACATGATCGCCATCCCCATCGGGCCGCGCCGGCAATGTTTCATGGTAGTGGCAGCACCCAGCTACCTGCAGCGCCATGGCACGCCACAACACCCCAGCGAACTGAGCGAACATCGCCTGCTCGGCTACCGTTTCGCCAGCGGCAAGCTCGGCGTATGGGAGTTCGAGCAGGATGGACGCACCCTGCGCATCAGCCCCGAGGGTCGCCTGGTCAGCTCGTCGCAGGACCTACTGATCGCTGCAGCCTGCGCCGGCCACGGCATTCTCTACACCTTCGAGGAATACATCGCGGCGCCCCTGGCCAGCGGCCAGTTGCAACCCTTCATGCAGGACTGGTGGCAGCACTTCAACGGCCCGTATCTGTACTACCACAGCAGGCGCCAGGTGCCGGCGCCGCTGCGTGCCTTCGTCGACTACGTGAAGGCCTTGAACAACGCCGACCATTCGTCTCAAAGCCCGATATAGAGCGGCCGCCAATACCCAAGCAAGACGCTGGGAGATTATAATTGCGCGCTTGCTTCCCCCCTCCTCCAGGTCACTCATGAACAGCTCTGCATCAGGCTTCGCGACCACTCTGTCGCCGGGCGCGATCCTTCTCATTCAACTCGCCCTGGCCCTTGGCGGCTTCGCCATCGGCACCGGCGAGTTCGCCATCATGGGCCTGATGCCCAACGTCGCCGCCGACCTTGGCGTCAGCGAGCCGCAAGTCGGCCACGTGATCAGCGCCTACGCCCTAGGCGTGGTGGTCGGTGCACCGGTGCTGGCCCTGCTCGGTGCGCGCCTGCCACGGCGCATCCTGCTTCTGCTGCTGATGGGTTGCTTCGCCCTCGGCAACTTCGCCAGCGCCCTGGCACCCAGTTATGAGCCGCTGCTGATTTTCCGCTTCATCGCCGGCCTGCCACATGGTGCCTACTTCGGTATCGCCATGTTGGTGGCGGCCTCCATGGCGCCGCCGCACAAACGCGCCAAGGCGGTGAGCCGGGTGCTGGCCGGCCTGACAGTGGCCATCCTGATCGGCAACCCGCTGGCCACCTGGCTCGGCCAATTCATGAGCTGGCGCTACGCCTTTGCCCTGGTCGGCATCATCGCCATCACCACCATCGCCATGGTCGCGATCTTCCTTCCGGCCGCCCCCAACGAGCAGCGCAGCAGTCCCTTGGGCGAGCTGCGCGCCTTCAACCGCGCGCCGATCTGGCTGGCACTGGGCATCGGCTCGATTGGTTTCGCCGGGATGTTCTGCGTGTTCAGCTACATGGCGCCGACCCTGCTTCACGTCACCCAGGTCGGCCCCGGCTGGATTCCGCTGGCCATGGGTGTGTTCGGTGCCGGATGCATCGTCGGCAACAGTGCCGGCGGCTGGCTGTTCGACCGCCTGCGCCTACGCGCCGTGGCCTGGATTCTGGCCTGGAGCACGCTGGTGCTGCTGGTCTTCCCGTTCGCCGCACACAGCCTGTGGACGATCCTGCCGGCGATCTTCGCCCTCGGCACCATGATCGCCCTCGGCCCGGCGCTGCAGACCCATTTGATGGACGTTGCCACGGGCGCGCAGACACTCGCTGCCGCGTCCAACCACGCCGCGTTCAACGTCGCCAACGCGCTCGGTCCCTGGCTCGGCGGCATGGCCATCAGCGCCGGTATGGGCTGGACGGTGACCGGCTACATCGGCGCTGCCACTGCCATCGGCGGCCTGCTGTTGTTTGTCTGGGCGTGGCAGGTGCAGCAGAAAAACGCAGCGATCTGAACAGGTGCGTGAGGCGACTCGGGCAAGGTATCTTCTACCTCCCGAGCCACCAACGAACCCGCCCGATGATTGTTCAGCGTTTACGCGTCGCCCTGATCGCTACCACCTTGTTCACCGCCCTGAACGTCCAGGCGCAGGTCGAAGTCGAGGCCAACGCCGGCCTGCTGGCAGCGAAAATTTCCGAAGAGATCGTTCCCGGCGACTACGAAAAACTGCTGCAGGGTTTGCGCGCCAACCCAGGTAAGCACACGCGCAAGATCGTGCTGCTCGACAGCATCGGCGGCAGCGCGCCGGAGGCCATCCGCATGGGTCGCCTGCTGCGCGAAACCGGCTTCGAGGCGCTGGTACCTTCAGGCGGCATGTGTCAGGGCAGTTGCATCTATTTGCTGGCGGCTGGCAGCAAACGCACGGTCAACGGCCACGTTGCCTTGCGCCGCCCACCCTTCCCCGCCGGTGACTCGGCATTGGCGCAGGCCGCCCATGGCAGCCAGGCCTTCAGCCCGGCCAAGTACTTTCGCGACATGGGCGTCGACGTAAGCCTGGCCGAAGCGATCTACCAGGCCCCGCCAGGTCGCTTGCGCCTGCTGAGTCAGGATGATTTGCGACGCTATCGGCTGAAATAGCGATACGGACTTGCGGGGATAAAGCCCCTGCATCACTCGATGCCGGTTTTTTTCAGGTTCTTCGCATTCTCGCGGGGAGGATACGCTTGATACCGGACTGGCAATTACGTGTTAGCTGTCCATGGCTTGGCACTATCCGTTAGCGTGTCGTCTGATCTGATGGGTTTCGCCCCTTACGGGCGACTCACTTTCTTTGCTTGTGCAAAGAAAGTAAGCAAAGAAACACACCCCTGCATACGGCCCCGGCTGCGCCGGGGTTCCCTCGCTCCATCACCGTTACAGGGGCACGCTGCGAAGGGCCATCCCTGGCCCATCGCAGCTCTCGCGACATCCATGTCGCTCACCCCCTTCCACGGCGATTCCACTCGGCCTCCTGAAGGGGACTTGGGCGTCGTCTGTACCATCGCAGTTGAAGAGCAAAGGCAAAGCTCAGACGCCGCTAATTTCAATTTTGCGAAGATTACGCAAGCTCGCGACCTGGTCCCCTTCAGGAGGCCGAACGTAGGTGTTGCGTAGGGGAATGAGCCGCATGGATGCGGCGAAAGGCTTAATGGGCCAAGGATGGCCCATGTAAGCCGGCCCCCGGAGCGGCACCGGAGCGAGGGAAGTTTCGCGTAGCGAAACCCGGATGTCGGGGTGCCCTTCTTTGGCACACCTTTCTTGGGCAAGCAAGAAAGGTGTGGCGCCCGTAAGGGGCGCAACCCAAACGTTCAGTGGGCTCGGTAATGGATAGTGCTAAGCCCGTGAGCAATACGCACACAAACTTAGCAGTCCAGTATCAACTCGCACTTTCCCCAAACTAGGCAAAGAACCTCTTCTCATCAGAACAGGAACGTCAGCGCCAGGTTGAACAGCATCGCTGCAACGAAGCCAATGGGCGCGGCGCGCAGCAGCAGTTGCGAGAACAGGGTCGAGCGAACCTTGTCGTCCGTGCAGGAGCCCAGCAGTAGACTGCCGCCGGAGGAGAACGGCGAGATCGAGGTAGCCTGAGCACCGACCACGATGGCGATGAAGAGGATCATCGGATCGATCGACATCGACGCCGAAAGCGGCAGCACCATGGGAAACAACGCCGGCGTCACTACGCCGAGCGTACTGGCGAAGATCGACATCAGCGCAGCCACCACGCCGAAGGCCACCGGAATCATCAACGGCGGGATATTGCCGCCGATCCAGGACGCCAGGGCATCGATGGTGCCGGCCTTGATCGCGACGGTAATCAGCATGCCGACGCCGCAGATCATGATCAGCGTGGCCCAGGGCACGGAGGCGATGGCCTTGCGCTCGTCACCCAGCTTGAGCAACAGGGCGATCACCGAGAAGACGCTGGCGATCAGGCCGATATCCACCTTGCTGTTGATGAACTTGATCGTGGCATTGTCCGGGAAGGCCAGCAGCGCCAGTGGTGCAGCGAGCACCAGCACCATCATCAGCACAGTCAGCAGCAGGGTCAGCTTCTGCTCACGATTGAAGGCCTCCGGCAGATCGGCGGCGAGCACGGCATTCTTCAGGTTGCGGCCGTGGCCACCGAGGAAGACGAAGGCGGAAATCACCAGCACCGGGATGATCGCCGTGCTGGCGAAGATCGCCAGGGCATTCACGAAAGCCTCGCTCTCGGGCATGCCGGCGCCGGTCATCAGGCCGCGGAAGATGATGCCACTCTGGCTGGAGACGAAGTTCGCCCCGGCCAGCGCACCGTAGTTCACTGCCATGCCACCAAGAATCAGGCTCATGCCGGTGCGCTGGCACAGCAGCAGGGTCAGCGGCGCCATGAAGGCCAGCACGGTGTAGTAACCGGCGCCCATGGCAGCGATCACCCCCGAGGTCAGCAAAATGGCATAGGGCAGCAGGTGCGGCACGCCACGGCAGCGGTACAGCAGATGCCCGGCGAGTTTTTCCAGGGTGCCGTTGACAGTGGCGAAGCTATAGAACAGGCAGACCGAGAAGATCACGAAGAAGATCTTCAGCGGCCACATGTTGATGATATCGCCCGGGCTCATGCCCATGCCGAAGCAGCCCAGCAGGTAGGCGAAGGCAATGGCGAACAGGCCGATGTTGATCTTGGTGGTGTAACCCAGCGCGACGGCGAGGACGATCGCGGCGACGACGAGCAAGCTCATCATGATGGTTTGACTCCTTTTGTTGTTCTGATGTGAGCAGTGGTTACGCTGAGGCGAAACCGAACAGGGTTGCGGGGTTGTCCACCAGAACGCGACGGCGCTCCTCGGGGTTGGGCAGCAGAGCCTCGAGCAGCGCGAATTGCTGATCGTAGCGGGTCTGCGACTCGAACTGGGTGTTGGGCCAATCGCTGCCCCAGAGGAAGCGACCGACGCCGCCACAAGCCTCACGCAGACGCACCTCGATGGCCTGGGTACGGCTCAGATCGGACTGGCTGCGGTAGGCTGCCGACAGCTTGATCCATACCGGCGCCTGGCCCAGCAGGTCGAAGAACACGTCATGCTGCGCAGCATCCAGTTGCACGCTCGGCGCGGGCAGGCCGAAGTGATCGATCACCACGGTGACGCCGGATTCGAGAATCGCCGGCACGATCAGCGCCAGGTCGTCGAAGCCGCGCTGAATTTCCACCTGCCAGCCACGGCGCGCCAGACGGCGGAACAGGCCACTCCAGGTTGGGCCGGTGTAATCCTCCAGCGCCTTGCCGATCAGGTTCAGGCGCACGCCCACCACGCCGGCAGCGGCCAACTCGTCCAGCTCGGCATCGCTGACCTGCGCATCCACCACCGCCACACCACGCAGGCGCTCAGGGAAGCGTTGCAACGCCTCGACCATGTAGTGGTTGTCGGTGCCGAGAAAGCTGGGCTGGATCAGCACCCCCTGGGACAGGCCGCAGGCGTCCAGGTGGGCCAGGTACTGCTCCACGGTGGCGTCATAGCTGGGGCTGTAGCGGCGGCCGGGAACCATGGGCAGGTCCTGGCGAAAGATGTGCGCGTGGGTGTCGATGCCGGTGATAGCGGCATAAGGCATGGGCGTCACGAAGCGATACCTCTGTCGATTCTTGTACGAGCCGCCGGTACGAGCGACTCCTTCTTGTAAGTCATATATTCATATATATGATTAGATGACTGTATCTACAGAGATCGAGTGCTGTCAATCTGCAGGCCAGTGGTAAAGTGACGGCCGGTCGACTTTTGGATTTGAGGTTTATGAGCACCACGACTCTGGGACAGGACGAGCGCCTGCCGCTGTACCAGCGGTTACGCGACGAAATGCTGGGGAAAATTGCCGCAGGCGAATGGTTGCCGGGTGAAGCCATCCCTACCGAAGCGGAGTTGACCCGCCACTACGGCGTGGCCGTTGGTACGGTGCGCAAGGCAGTGGAAACCCTGGTCGCAGAAGGCCTGCTGCTGCGTGCTCAGGGACGCGGCACCTTCGTACGCCGGCCGAACTTCGACGGCTCGCTGTTTCGTTTTTTCCGCCAGGTCAGCGTCAGTGGCCAGTCTCAGGTGCCGCAGGGTCGCATCCTCGACTGCCGCCAGGTAGCTGCCGATGCCGCCGTCAGCCAGGCACTGCAGCTGAGCGAAGGCGAGCCCTGCGTATTCCTCCAACGCCTGCGTCTGATCGACGGCCGCCCGCTGTTCCATGAACGTATCTGGCTGCCGGCTTCACGCTTCGACGCTCTGCTGGAGCTCGCGCCGGACGACTTTCCACAATTGCTCTACCCCTTCTACGAGCAGCATTGCGGCCAGCGCATCGCATCCGCCCGGGAAACCCTGACGGTCTCCTCCGCCGATGCCGAACTCGCCGCCATTCTGGATGTGGCCGAAGCCAGCCCAAGCGTGGTGATTGAACGTACCGCCTTGGGCTACGATCGCACGCCGCTGGAATATCGCCTGTCACGCGCGGCGGCGGAGAACTTCCGCTATCAGGTGGAAATCAGCTAAACACCCGCCTCCAGATGCAACACGCCCGGGCAAGCCCGGGCGTGAGGTGCGATACAAGCTGGGTTTGTCAGAACAACCCGAGTGCCCAGGCCGCACCGAACAGCACCAGCGAGAAGCCCCACATCCACCACAGCGAGTAGCGAATGTGCCGGCCCAGATCCAGCCCGGCCAGACCCAGCGCCAGCCACAGCGCCGGCGAGAACGGGCTGATGAAGGTGCCGATGATGTTGCCGATGGTCAGCGCATAGACCACGCTGGCCGGCTCGACGCCCTGGGCACCGACCACTTCCAGCGTTACCGGCAGCAGGCCGAAGTAGTAGGCGTCGGTGCTCAGCATCAGCTCCATCGGCAGGCCGAACAGCCCCAGCACGATATGCATCTGCCCCACCAGCGGTGCCGGCAGCACCTGCGCCAGGTCCTGGGCAATGGACGTGAGCATGCCGGTGCCAGTGAAGATGCCGAGCATCGAGCCCGCCGCCAGGATAATCATGCCCATACTCAGCGCAGCCGGAGCGTGGGCGGAGATACGCTGCATCTGCGCCTTGCCGCCGGGGTAGTTGATCAGCAGCGCCAGGCACAGACCGATCATGAAGATATAGCCAGCCGGCAGCACGCCAGAGAACAGCGATACCAGCACCGCCAGGAACAACGCGGAGTTGGCCCACAGCAGACGCGGGCGCTCCAGTGCAAGCTCCTCGGCGCTTGGCTCATGCAAATCAGTGCTGGTTTCCACCAGTACCCCTTCGTCCCCGCTCTTGCCGGCGGCGATACGGCGCTGCTCACGCCAACCCAGCAGCGCCGCCAGGGCTACCAACAACACCACACCGATACCCTGGATGGCGATCAGCGGACGCCACAGCTCGGTGACCTCGATGCCGGTCACGGCCGAGGCACGGCCCAGCGGTCCGGCCCAGGGCAGCATGTTGAAGATACCGGCGCCGATCGCCAGCAACAGCAGCATCAGGTACGGGCTCATGCGCAACTGCTTGTACAGCGGCAGCAAGGCGGGAACGGTGAGCAGGAAGGTGGTGGCGCCGGCGCCGTCCAGGTGCGCCAGCATGCCGATCACCGCAGTGGCCACGGTCACCGCGATCACGTTGCCGCGGGTGAGCCGGACCATGCCGCCGATCAGCGGGCGGAACAGCCCGGTGTCCTGCAGCACGCCAAAAAAGGTGATGGCAAACACGAACATGGTGGCAATCGCCGTCACGCGGCCGATGCCATCGGTGAAGAAACCGGAAATCGCCTCCGGGCCAAAGCCCGCGGCCAGAGCGCCGAGCAACGGCACCACGATCAATGGCAGAACAGGCGACATGCGCCCGATAAGCAGCAGCACAACCAGGCTGCAGATGGTCAACAGGCCAATCAAGGTCAACAAACCGCTTTCTCCTCTTTTTCTTGTAAAGCACGCGAAAGGCGCGTGCGGAGGCTAAGAGGCGAACCTTTCAAAAACCTTTAAGCGGCGAACATGCGCCTCGCTAAATGTCAGTGGATATGTCGCGAAATCGGGGCGGCAGCCCTGCCGCCCCGACTTCATTTATTGCAGGGTGTAGCCCTTGTCTACCACCCAATCCTGGCCGTGGACACCACGTGCACCATTGCTCAGCTGGAACAACACCACCTCGGCAATCGCCTGCGGATCTAGGAACTCACCGTCGACCAGGCGCTTGCCGACCTCACTGGCAACCCCCGCCAAGGCATCGTCAGCCAGACCCAGGCTGTTCCAGATCGGAGTCGCCGTCGGCCCTGGTGAAACCAGATTGAGCCGCAATCCTTCGCTGGCATGCTCCAGCGCAAGGCTACGTACCAGCGCAGATAGCGCCGCCTTGCTGGCGATATAACCGCCGAGCCCGGCAAACCCCAGTTGACGCAGAAAGGTACTGATGAAAACCACCGACGCGGGCCGCGCCAGATGAGGCCTAAGCACGTGAAAGGTATTGATTGCACCGGCGCCATTGACCCGCCACTGCTGTTCGAATGCCTGCATGTCGCAGCCCGGCGCCAACCGCGCGATTCCAGCGTTGGGCACCAGATAATCGACTGCACCGAGCCGCCCCGCCCGCTCGGCCAGCCCATGCAGCGCGTCGATATCGGTGACGTCACCCGCACACCAATGCAGCTGTTCGGGATGCAACGCCTGCAACGCCTCCAACGCGCCCAGACGCCGTGAAAAAGCCAGTACCCGCGCGCCGCGCTGCAGCAACAGATCACACACTGCCAGGCCAATACCTGAACTGGCCCCGGTGACGACAGCCAGACGACCCTGAAAATTCGTATTCATGAAGTTCCTCGAAGCGATAAGAGCATGAGTACCGCGGCTTCCACGAGCCGCGCTGAGATCGACTTACTGCGCTTGCAGGCGGATACCGTTCATCTTCACCTGCTGACCCAGCTCGAAGCGCTCCTTGGGCGAACGCACCCACTGCTCACGACCATCTTCGTGGCGCACCACATAGGCGGTGCCGCTATTGCCAGTGGCGGCCTGCACCTGCGCGCCGGACCAGAGCCCAGCGGCGCCGCCAATCAGCGCACCAACAGGGCCACCCGCGGCGGCACCCAGCATCAGGCCGGACAAACCTCCAAAACCGGCACCTACAGAGTTTTCTTCACGTCCGGCCACCACTTCGGCAGCCTGCACAACATTGACGGCCGCAAGGCCGAGGGAAAGGGCAAGCAAGGCAATGGATTTCATCTGATTTCTCCTTTAATGGGCATTGCACCTGGAGCAAATCAGTTTCCGTGCCATATATTTTTTACTTAAAAAACAACAAGATAAAATCAGATAAGTTTTAATGACTACGCCATAAAGAAGTCATAAAGACTAAATAAAGGTCATGATGACTCTTCGCATCGATGCCGACGTGAGCCTTGCGCTTGCCAGCACACGCAAGGTCTTCAACAGCAATCCATGCTCTACTGTCGCAACCCAAAGTGACAGCAAGCCCCATGACCGACCTCGATCTCTGCGCCGCCCAATACTGCGCCATCGCCGGCGACCTCCACGCCAACCTCCAGCGCCACCTGCAGGTCATGCGACTCGCCGCCGAGCAGCGCATCGATTTTCTGCTGTTCCCCGAACTGTCGTTGACCGGCTACGAGCCCTCGCTGGCACGCGAACTGGCGCAGGCGACGGACACTGCCCTGCTGCAACCTTTGCGCACATTGGCCAAGCAGCTGCGCATGACCACGGCGGTCGGCCTGCCGCTGCGAACAGCCGAAAGCGACGCCGTCCTGATCGGCTCAGTGCTATGCGGCGCCGATGGCTCGCAGGCCATCTACACCAAGCAGCACCTGCATGCGGGTGAAGAGCGAGTGTTCAGCCCAGGCACCGGCGGTGCGCCGCAGCACCTCGGCGACGAGCGCATCGCCCTGTCGATCTGTGCGGACTTCGCCCACGCCAGCCATGCCAGGGCTGCCGTCGAGCGCGGCGCCGGGATCTACGCGACCAGTGTGCTGATCAGCGAAAACGGTTACCCGCATGACAGCGAATTGCTCGAAGGCTATGCCCGTGACTTGTCCCTCGGGGTGTTGATGGCCAACCACGGCGGTCCTTCCGGCGGCTGGGCCTGCGCCGGGCGCAGCGCGTTCTGGGCGCCCGGTGGGCGACAGGTGGTAAATGCAGTCGGCACGGGTGACTGCCTCGTGATTGCGCGCCGCCGCCAGGGCATCTGGCAAGGTCAGACGCTGGAGTTGTCGCTGGACAACTGATCAGGCCGCTTTGAACGCCTTCACCTGCTCCAGCCAGGCCAGGTCGAGCCACGTCTGCTCGATATCCAGCCCCTGCTGCTCCATCGCCTCACGATGGCTATCGATCTCGCGCACCATCTGGCTCAGCTCGCTGGAGTTGCCGTCGAGCTGGTGCATCTGGGTTACCCCCAAATGATAGAAACGCAGCAACTTCATCGCGCCGTCATCCCCTTGCGCCACGCCCGCCTTGACGTGATGCATGACATTGGTGACGCGCATCAGGCTGCGCTTGAGCCGCCAGCCGTAGACGGCCGGCGCCATGAACGGTCTTGACCAGAGTTGCTGGCGCACCAGGACGATGGTCAGGCCGAGCCCCACCACCACACCGAGCAGGTTCCATTTGAAGTTGTCGCCACCGAGCGTGCCGAACACCTGCGTACTCAGCGTGGCGCAGAGCATGGCCAGCGCCACGAAGATGACCGCGATAACCGCAGTACTGCGACGGGTCTGCTGGCGGTAGTAGGCGGGGTCAATGGGCTGGATTTCGAACATGCGCGAAGGCTCGTGGCGGGGTCAGTCGGCGATGGTACGACAGCTTGCCACGATGCACGAACTCGTCACGCCTCTGTACGGCCTTGAAGATAAGGGCCGATCGCCGCCAACGCCCCCGCCAGGTACTGCGCCTTCTCACCAACCGGCGCCACGTAGTGCAGCGCCTGGCACGCCTCGTCGAGGCCGACCAGACGGGCGATAACCCAGGCGGCGAGATAAGTGGACGCGAGGCAGCCGCCCGCCGTGGCGACATTGCCACGGGCGAACAGCGGCTGATCGAGCACCTGCACACCTGCCTCCTGCACCCAGGGTTTGCTGGTCAGGTCGGTGCAGGCGGCAACGCCGTCGAGCAAGCCGAGCTTGGCCAGTACCAACGTACCGGAACACTGCGCCGCCAGCAGTTGGCGCGCCGGGTCGAGGCGCAGTTGCGCCATCAGCGCTTCATCCGCCACCACCTCACGGGTGCGCATGCCACTGCCGACGATAACCGCATCAGCCGCGCATGCCTGCTGCACGTCGATCTGGCTATCGATCACCAGCCCGTTCATGGATGTCACGCGCGCAGCCGGACTGGCGATGCTGACGCACCAGTCCGGCTGGCGGATGCGGTTGAGAATGGCGTAAGCGATCAGCGAGTCGAGTTCGTTGAACCCTTCGAAGGTCAGAATGGCGATGTGCATGGCGGCTCCTGTCATGAAACGGGTTGCCACGCAGCTTCGGGGCAATGACCATGACAATCAAATAATTGTCATGGATACAACCCATGCCCCGCACGCGCTACAAGCAACTGGTCGATCAGTTGGCCGCCGACATCCGCTGTGGCGCGCTCGCGCCCGGCACACGCCTGCCCACGCACCGCGAACTGGCCGCACAGCACGGCATCGCCCTGGTCACCGCGTCCAGGGTCTACACCGAGCTGCACGCCATGGGCCTGGTGAGTGGAGAAACCGGACGCGGCACCTTCGTGCGTGAGACCAGCCTGGCGCCTGGCCACGGTATCGACCAGCCGGCGACCGAGGGTGGCATGCTCGACCTCAACTTCAACTACCCCACGTTGCCGGGCCAGGCCGACCTGCTGCGCCAGGCCCTGCGCCAGCTGGCATTGTCCGGGGATCTGGAAGCACTGCTGCGCTACCAGCCGCATGCCGGGCGCCCCCATGAGCGGGCATTGCTGGCCAGGCACCTGACGGATCAGGGGCTCCCGGTCACGGCGCAACAGGTGCTGATCGTCAACGGCGCCCAACACGGTCTGGCGCTGACCCTGCAGACCCTGCTCAAACCCGGTGACGTGGTCGCGGTCGATGCGCTTACCTACCCCGGTTTCAAGGCGGCCGCCGCCGCGCGCGGCGTGGAGTTGCTGGCACTGCCCTGCGACGCCAGCGGCCCCGATTTCGCTGCCCTGGCGGCGCGGTGCAGAACGCGCCGGGTACGAGCGATCTACAGCATGCCGACCCTGCATAACCCACTGGGCTGGGTACTCGACCGGTCGCAGCGCGAGCGCCTGATCGATATCGCCCGCGAGCACGACCTGCTGATCATCGAGGATGCCGCCTACGCCTTCCTGGCCAGCTCGGCGCCAGCACCACTGGCCGCCCTGGCGCCCGAACGCACAGTTCATGTATCTGGCTTCTCGAAGAACATCTCCACCGGCTTGCGGGTTGGCTACCTGACTGCGCCTGCCGTCTGGGTCGCCGCACTGGAGCGCAGCATCCGCGCCAGCACCTGGAACACCCCGGGCATCATGACGGCGCTGGTCTGCGCCTGGATCGAAGACGGCACACTGGCCCGCCTGCAAGCGCAGAAACGCGAGGACGCCCGCTGTCGGCAAGCACTGGCTCGGCGCGTGCTGGACGGCCTGCAACCGATCGGCCATGAGGCCGGCTATTTCCTCTGGCTGCCGTTGCCGGCCGAGGTGCGCGCCGATCAGGTCGTGGCGCGCCTGCTGCACGAGCAGGTGGCGGTCTCCACCGCTGAGCCGTTCAGCACTTCGGAGCAGGTGCCCCATGCGCTGCGCCTGGCCCTTGGCTCGGTCACCCTGGCGCAACTGGAAGACGCGCTGAACAGAGTCAGGCAAGCCATCGCCCACTTCGCCTATTGAGCGACCTGACGCAGCCACTCGCTGGGACTCGCCCCCACCTTGCGGCGAAACGCGCGCGCCAGCGCCGAAGGGCTTTCGTAACCAACCTCATCGGCGATCAGCGCCATGGGCCGGCCTTCTCGCAAGCGCTTCTGCGCCAGGCTGACACGCCAGCCCACCAGATAATCGGCCGGCGTAGCACCCACCACCTGGTGAAAGTGCGCAGCGAAACTGGCGCGCGACATACCGGCCAACGCCGCCAGTTCGGCCACCGACCAGCCATGCTGCGGTTTCTCGTGCAGCTGATTGAGCGCGCGTGCCAGGCGCGGTTCGGCCAGGCCGGCCATCATCCCCGAGGCCAGCTCGCGGCTGTTCATCAAGTGCCGCAGCAGCTGGATAACCATCAGCTCGAATAGGCGGTTGAGCACCAGTTCGCGCCCACAATCCTCCCCTGCCGCTTCGGCGAACAGCCAGTCCAGGCAGCCGCTCAGGCTCGGCAGTTCACGCAACGGTTTGACGATGGCGCCGGGCAATGCCCGCGACAGCGGATTGTCGATACCGCCATCGAAGGCCAAGGTGGCGCAGACCAACTCGGCGCCATCGGCCTCGCTGGCCGTCATCTGGTGCAGGCGCGGCCTGGCCACCAGCATCAGGCTCGGCTCCTGCAGACGCAGCTCGCGGCCGTCGCCTTCGCGAAAGCTCATGCGCCCGGCACGCAGCAGGTGAATGTAGCCATGCGGCTCATGCTTGCCATGGCTGCTGGTGCCGTAGAAGCCACCGCGGTGGAAGGTGCTGGCGTGCAGATTGAAGTGATGCAGCAGGCTGGACAGGCGATCCATGGTCATCTCGCACTCTTGGACGATCTGTCGCATAACATCGACGATCTGAATCCGAAAGGCCAGCTCATTTCACTAATCTGGCTCCAGGCTTGAACGACAAGCTCCCCACCCAAGACTGGAGAATCACCATGACTCGTATCGCCACACTGCCCTTCGAACAAACCGCCGCCAGCGCCCAGGCGCAACTGGAAGGTATCCGCAAGGGCCTCGGTTTCATCCCCAACACCTTCGCTACCCTGGCCAATGCCCCAGCCGCGCTGAGCGGCTACCTGGCGCTGTCCCAGGCCCTAGGCAAGGGCACGCTGAATGCCAAGGCGCGCGAAGTGGTCGCGCTGGCAAGCTCGCAGGTCAACGGCTGCGAGTATTGCCTGGCCGCACACACCCTGTTCGCCGGCAAGGCCGGTTTGAGCGAGGCGGACATTCGCAGCGCCCGCGACGGCGAGTTCGATGCCGTGGCGCGCCTGACCCGACAGATCATCGACAGCAGCGGCCGCATCAGCGATGCGCAACTGCAGGCTGCACGCGAAGCTGGGCTGAGTGACGCCGCTATCGTCGAAGTGGTAGCCAACGTCGCCTTGATGACGCTGACCAACTACCTCAACAACCTGGCCGAAACCGTTGTCGACTTTCCGCCCGTAGCCGTCTGACGAGACAGGAGGTGCACCATGCAAGCCGTCACTCTTTACACAACCGGCCACTGCCCCTACTGCGTAAATGCCAAGGCGCTGCTGTCCCGCAAGGGCGTGGCCTACGAGGAAATCGACGTGGGCAGCTCACCGCAGCGTCTGGCGGAAATGCTACAGCGCAGCAAGCGCCGCAGCGTGCCGCAGATCTTCATCGGCGCGCAGCATGTCGGTGGCTTCGATGATCTCGCCGCGCTGGAGCGTGGCGGCAAGCTGGATGCGCTGCTGCAAGCCTGAGTCTGAATGCGCCGCAAGCCCTCTCTTGCGGCGCATGGCTTATCGAGCACCGAACTCGACAAGCTCCAGTCCATGCACCAGATTTAAGCGAGTTTGCCCCTCATGCTCCGGGCCGGTGCTGCCGATATAGCAAAGGCGGCGCCAAACCGGCATGCTGCGCGCCGCTTATGCCCTCGAACCGGAGCCTTTCCATGAGCCTCGATGCCCTGTCCCTGAAGTCCCGCCTGATCATCGCGGTGGCCATCCCCTGCATTGCCCTGTTGCTGGTAGCGCTGACCAGCCTGAGCAGCATGTCCAGCATGCACCGGGATACGGAGGTGCTCTACCTCAATACCGCCGCGCCGATGCGCGCCATGGCTGAAGCCGCCTCGCGCATCCCGCGCATGCGCGTGGGCATCGACATGATGCTGCTGCAGGACACCCCGTTGCGCGACGAGCGCGGCGTCAAATCCCGTGTGCAGGACGCCCGCAACGAAGACATCCCCGGCATGCGCGAAGCCATGCGCCAGGCCGTGGCCGCCCAGGTCAATCCGGAACGCAAGGCGCAGGCGCAGCAACTGCTCGATCAGTTCGAGACCATGGTCAGCAACGAGCTGAATCCGATGCTCGCCGCCTTCGACGCGGGCGACATGGCCAAGGCGCAACAGATCTATCGCGACCAGTACGCCAAGACCTACGGCGTGATGCGTCAGGGCGCCAACGACCTGCTCGATGCCCTGCTCAAACAGGCCGAGCAACAGAACGAACACAGCAGCAAAAGCTATGAAGAAGGCCTGACCCGCCAGATCGGTATCATCGCCACCGGCCTGCTGGTGTCGATCATCATTTCCTGGCTGATCGTCATCCAGTTGCGCCGCCGCGTCGCCGTACTGCAGAACAGCCTGGGCCAGGCCGCCGACAACCTGGCACTGGACACCCGCATCGACCTGCCCGGCCAGGACGAGCTGGCGGAGATCGCCCGCAGCTTCAACCAGTTCATCGACAAGGTGCACGGCGCCATGCGCCAGCTCGCCGACAACTCGCGCCAGCTGTCCGGTATGGCCCGCGACGTGGCCGAGCGCGCGCGTCTGACCCAGAGCAACTGCACGGCGCAGAGCGACCGCACGGTGCAGGTGGCCACCGCCATCAACGAACTGGGCTCGACCGTCAACGAAATCGCCCTTAATGCCGAGAATGCCGCCGATGTGGCACGCGAAGCGACCCAGCATGCCCGTGACGGCGGCGCGGTGGTCAGCCAGGCGCAGCAGCAGGTCGATGCGCTCAACGGTGAGCTGGAGCAGGCCGCCAGGGTCATCGGCGCGCTGGCGGCGCAGACCGACGCCATCAGCACCACGCTCAACACCATTCGCAGCATTTCCGAACAGACCAACCTGCTCGCCCTCAACGCCGCCATCGAAGCCGCGCGTGCAGGCGAACAGGGCCGTGGCTTTGCCGTGGTAGCCGATGAGGTGCGCACCCTGGCCAGCCGTTCCGGCGCCTCCACCGAGGAAATCCAGCAGGTCATCGACCGTCTGCAGAACGAATCCCGCTCGGCCGTCGAGGCCATGGCCAAGGGGCAACGGCAGAGCGCGCTGGTGGTGGAGTACGCGAGCAAGGCATCGGTGGCGCTGGAGCAGATCAACAGCCATATCGGCCAGATCAGCGATCAGAACATTCAGGTCGCCACCGCCACCGAGGAGCAGTCCAGCGTGGTCGAGGACATCAACCGCAATATCGTCGACATCAACGAGCTGACCGTCGGCACCACCCATATCGCCGACCAGCTCAACCAGGCCAGCAGCGACCTGCAGGCGCTGTCGAGCCAACTGGACGGGCTGGTGGGCCGTTTCCGCCTGTAAGGCTCAGCGCAGATCCTCGTCGATACGCTGCAGCAGGTAATCGTAGAAGGGGTTGGACGTCGCCCGCTGCAGGCTGTCCAGCCCCACCACCAGCACGCCGTGCTCACCGCGCGGCGCCAGCGTACCCAGCGCCACGCCATAGTCCTCGCCCGCTACCGGATCACTGCCATACAGCGGATCACTGGGCGGAAACGGCAAGGCCACGTGCGACAGCGAAAACAGCTGACTCGGGTAGTCCACCCCCAGCGACATGCGCTGCATCTGCTGGCTGCCTGCGGCGATACGACGAGCCTCCACCGCACGCCCCTGATCCGGCGCCACGCCAACCACGGTCAGATCAAAGTCACGTGCGGCCGGTGGCAGCAATTGCTCCAGCAACCCGCTCATATCCGTGCGCAGCAGCGAACTGGCCGCCTGCGAGCGATTGATATCGAACACCACCAACTCGCTGCCGTTGGCCGGCAAGCGTTCGAACAACTGGTGCACCACCGCTGGCGTGCTCACGGTGTTGTCGGCCAGTGATTGCAGGGCCAGCACCGGCGGCAGTCGAGCCAGACGGCCATCGGCCTCGGCGGCGTCGAAAGCACTCTGCACCTCGCGGGTCAGCTCGTAGGTCTGCCGCGCCGCGTGCACCGGGAAGGAGTTGTACTTGAACGGATTGAACTCCGGCAGCACGTTCATCCACGCCGACTTGGCGAAGGCCGGCAGAACCGCCGGCAAGGCCGCCAGCCCGGCATAGCGAGCGTAGCTGGTGACGCCGATCATCGGCGAGATCAGCACCAGGCGTTGCGGCATGGCTAGGCGCTCGTCCGCCAATGCCGCCAGGCTGTAGCGCAGTGCCAACGCCCCGCCATTGGAATAGCCAACGAGATACAGCGGCCCGCCCGGCACCTGGCGCCGCGCTTCGCGTACAGCCAGGCGCGTGGTGGCCAGCCATTGTTCCCAGTGCGCAGCAGTAAGCGCCGCCGGCACCGTGCCATGGCCGGGCATGCGTGGCACCACAGCGAGCAGGCCCTGCTCGCTCAGGTGCTGGGCGATATGGCGCAGGCTGTAGGGCGAGTCGGTCAGACCGTGCAGCAACACCACCACGCCACGCGCCGAGCCCAGCGGCGGCAGGATGAAGGAACGGTTCCAGTCACGCGGCAGATTGCCGGGGTAGACCGGGCTGTTGCTGGCATAGCGACTATAGGCCGCCGTGCCGGAGGCCGTGACCGGCTCGATCAGCTCACGCTGCAAACGCTCGAACAGCGCCGCCTCGGCAGCCACGTAGGTCTGCCAGTCGCCCTCGTCCAGCTCGCTGACCTCAAGCTCCTGCGGCACCAGGCGGTGCCAGGGTTCCAGTTCGGGCAATGACGATAGCCCGGCGATACGAATGCCGAGCAAGGCCACCACGATCAACAACAGCACTACCAGCGTCCAGGCCATCACGTTGCGCATGCGCGGTAAACGCATCCAGCGCCTCCCTTGAAAATCTCTGGCCGGGAAAGTCCGTCCCGGCGACCGGAGGGCGCCTCTAAAAACGTAGGCGAGGCAGTCAGCGCAAGGCAAAAACAGGCGAAAAAGCGCAGTTTACGAGTTGTAAATGAGCATTTTGAGCCTGTTTTTAACGCAGCGATGGCAACGCAGGTAGTTTTTAGAGGTGCCCTGACTCGGGGACTGTAGTGCAAAGCCGCCCAAAACCACCACCAGCTTGCCTAGAACATATGGATTTCCGTATATTCGACAACCCGCATATAAAGACCTGCCCAATGTCCGACCACCTTTCCCCACCCGCGCTGTTCAAATCCCTGGCCGATGAAACCCGCGCCCGCGCCGTGCTGCTGATCGCCGAGCAGAGCGAGCTGTGCGTGTGCGAGCTGGTCTGCGCGCTGGGCGACAGCCAGCCGAAGATCTCCCGCCACCTGGCGCAACTGCGCAGCAGCGGCCTGCTGCAGGATCGTCGCCAGGGCCAATGGGTTTACTACCGTCTTGCGCCCGATCTGCCGCAATGGGTGCGCGATGTACTGGCCGCCACCCTGGCCGCCAACCGCACCTGGCTGGAGCAGGACGCCAGCCGCCTCGCCAACATGGGCGACCGCCCTGCTCGCCTCGCCACCTGCTGCTGAGTACACCGCATGCTGATCGCCGTCGCCATCTTCCTGTTCACCCTGATTCTGGTCATCTGGCAACCCAGAGGCCTCGGCGTTGGCTGGAGCGCCTCGCTCGGCGCCGTGCTGGCCCTGGCCGCCGGCGTGGTCAGCTTGGCCGACATTCCCACGGTGTGGGACATCGTGTGGAATGCCACGGCGACCTTCATCGCCGTGATCATCATCAGCCTGCTGCTCGATGAGGCCGGCTTCTTCGAATGGGCGGCGCTGCACGTGGCGCGCTGGGCCAACGGCAGCGGCGCGCGCCTGTTCGCCTTCAGCATCCTGCTTGGCGCGGCGGTGTCGGCACTGTTCGCCAACGATGGCGCGGCGCTGATCCTCACTCCCATCGTGATTTCCATGTTGCTGGCGCTGCGCTTCTCGCCGGCTTCGACCCTGGCCTTCGTCATGGCCGCCGGCTTTATCGCCGACACAGCCAGTCTGCCGCTGGTGGTGTCCAACCTGGTCAACATCGTCTCGGCTGACTACTTCGACATCGGCTTCGGCGCCTACGCCGCGGTGATGGTGCCGGTGAACCTGGTCAGCGTCGCCGCCACGCTGCTGGTGCTGTGGCTGTTCTTCCGCCGCGACATTCCGGCGCGCTATGAAGTGACGGCGCTGCAGGCGCCGAGCCAGGCGATCCGCGACCTCAGCACCTTCAAGGTCGGCTGGGCGGTGCTGCTCGCGCTGCTGTTCGGGCTGTTCGCCCTGGAGCCGCTGGGCATCCCCATCAGCGCCGTGGCGGCAGCCTGTGCCGCGCTGCTGTTCGCGGTCGCCGCGCGTGGCAAACGCATCGCCACCGGCAAGGTCCTGCGCGAGGCCCCCTGGCAGGTGGTGATCTTCTCCCTCGGCATGTACCTGGTGGTGTACGGCCTGAGCAATGCCGGCCTGACCGCCGAGCTGACCCACCTGCTCGACACCTTCGCCGGCTACGGCATCTGGGGCGCGGCGCTGGGCACCGGCCTGCTCAGCGCGTTGCTGTCATCCTTGATGAACAACATGCCCAGCGTGCTGATCGGGGCGCTGGCCATCGACGCCAGCCAGGCCAGTGGCGCGGTGCGTGAGGCGATGATCTACGCCAACGTGATCGGCTGCGACCTGGGGCCGAAGATCACCCCCATCGGCAGCCTGGCCACCCTGCTCTGGCTGCACGTATTGGCGCGCAAGGGCATCCGTGTGACCTGGGGTTACTACTTCAAGGTCGGCATCGTGCTCACCCTGCCGGTACTACTGCTTACCCTTTCGGCCCTGGCCCTGCGCCTGAGCCTCTGACCTGGAGCCTTCAAGATGAAAGTCCTGTTCATGTGCACGGCCAACAGCTGCCGCAGCATCCTTTCCGAAGCCATGTTCAACCACCTGGCGCCGAGCGAGCACCAGGCAGTCAGCTCCGGCAGTTTCCCGCGCGGCGAGGTGCTGCCGCGTACGCTGGTAACGCTGCGCGACGCCGGCATCGACACCGAGGGCCTGAGCAGCAAGGGCAACGACGCCTTCGAAGATTGCCCGCCGGATATCGTCATCACCGTCTGCGACAAGGCGGCCGGCGAAGCCTGCCCGGTGTACTTCGGCCCGGCGCTGAAAGCCCACTGGGGCCTGGAAGATCCGTCCCATGTGGAAGGCGACGAGGCCAGCATCGACGCCGCCTTTCAAGCCACCCTGGCACATATCGAACGACGCTGCCGCGCCTTCCTCGCCCTGCCCCTGGCGGACATGAGCCGCGACGAGCTGCAGCAGGCGCTCAACCGTATCGGCCAGGAGTGAGGACGCGCGCATGAACGACGAACTACCCAATCTCGACCTAGGCCTGCTGCCGGCCCAACGCAGCGACTCGGCACCAGCACCGCGCATTCTGCTGCTGTACGGCTCCACCCGGCCGCGCTCGTTCAGCCGCCTGCTGGTGCAGGAAGCGGCGCGCCTGCTGCAGCATCTGGGCTGCGAGACGCGCATCTTCGACCCGTCCGGCCTGCCACTGCCGGACGACGCCCCGGTCGAGCATCCCAAGGTGCAGGAACTGCGCGACCTGATGCAGTGGTCTGAAGGCCAGGTGTGGTGCTCGCCGGAACGCCACGGTGCCATGTCGGCGGTATTCAAGGCGCAGATCGACTGGGTGCCGCTGGCCGTGGGCGCGGTACGCCCGACGCAGGGCAAGACCCTCGCGGTGATGCAGGTCTGTGGCGGCTCGCAGTCGTTCAACGTGGTCAATCAATTGCGTGTACTCGGCCGCTGGATGCGCATGTTCACCATCCCCAACCAGTCCTCGGTGCCCAAGGCCTTTCTCGAATTCGGCGATGACGACCGCATGCAGCCATCGCCCTACTACGACCGCCTGGTGGACGTGATGGAAGAGCTGGTGCGTTTCACCTGGCTACTGCGCGACCACCCCGAATTGGTGGACCGTTACTCCGAGCGCAAGGAGTCGGCCGAGGCGCTATCGCAGCGGGTCAATCAGCGCAGTATCTGAAGCGCTTCAGTACGGCGACAATCGCGACTGAAGCCGCTCCTTCGTTGTGGAGCGGCAACAGGCACCACTGATAGGCTGCGCGCATGAACCTCGTTGCTCGCCTCCAGACCCTGATTGCCGAAGACCCTCGGCGCCTGCGCATCCTGCAGCAGGTGCGCGGGCTCGACTTGCCCGATTGCTGGGTGGCCGCCGGTTTCGTGCGCAGTGCGGTCTGGGACCATCTGCACCAACGCACGCCCTCGCCGCTACCAGAAGATATCGACGTAATCTGGTTCGACCGTCGTCAGCCCTCCCCTACTCGCGATGCTGAGCTGGAGACGATCCTGCGCCACCGGGACGAATCGCTGCAGTGGTCGGTGAAGAATCAGGCACGCATGCACCTGCGCAATGATGATGCGCCTTACGCCTCGGCGACCGAGGCGATGCGGTACTGGCCGGAGACCGCGACTGCGGTGGGCGTCAGGCTCGATGGCCAGGACAGGCTGGAGGTCGCTGCACCGCTGGGCCTCGATGACCTGTTCGACCTCGTGGTGCGACCGGCGGGGAGATTCAAGGATGAAAAGCAGCCGATTTACCAGCAAAGACTGCGCGACAAGAACTGGCTGGCGACTTGGCCGAAGCTTAAGGTGCTGCCTTAGGGTGGATGTAAAGAGCGACCGCCAACCTGCGACAGAAACCCGTGGGAGGCGCTTCAGCGGCGACAGTCGCGGCTCAAGCCCCACCCACGGAGCCAAGATCAGATACCGGCGACCACCGCACAGATGCCCTGCGCGCTGCCGGCGAACTGGCTGCACAGGTGATTGATGGAGGTCACCAATACCTGTTCGGGCGAGGAGATGAAATCCACCGACATCATGACGCTGAGCATGGTGATGGTGACGATGGAGAAGGTGAACAGCTTGCGCGCCCACACTCGATCATCGGCGGCCTTGTAGCCCGACACGCCCATCCACAGCCAGTAGACACCGCTCAGTGCGGCGACCACGAAGTAGCTGTAGCCGGCATAGCCGCTGAGCGTCAGCATCAGGGTCGCGACCACGAAGGCAGCGATGTACAGCACGATCTGCCGCTTGGCAGCCGAGATCCCCTTGATGACGGGCAGCACCGGGATGTTCGCGGCCTGGTAGTCATTGAAACGGAAGATGGCGATGGCATAGGAATGCGGCATCTGCCACAGGCTGAAGATCAACAACAGGATGGCGGCGCCGGCATCGAACTCGTTGCTCACCGCGCAGTAGCCGACCACGGGCGGAGCCGCCCCGGACAGGCTGCCGACCAGGGTGCCGTACACCGAGCCACGCTTGAGCCACAGGCTGTAGAGGCCGACGTAGACCACGAAGCCCATCAGCACCAGCATCACCGCCAGGGTATTGGTGGCGGCGTACAGCACGGCCACCCCGGCTACCCCGAGCGCGAACGCATAGACGATGGCGTGCGCAGGAGATACCAGCCCCTGCGCCAGGACTCGATTGCGCGTGCGCTCCATCTTCTGGTCGATGTCCCTATCGATGTAGTTGTTGAACACGCAGCCTGAGGCGATCACCAGGGAAACCCCCAGCGCTGTCGCGAAGTACAGCGCCAGGTTTGCATCGCCGCGCGAAGCCAGGAAGAAACCGCCCGTCACGGAAATCAGATTCCCGAAGACGATGCCCGGCTTGGCGAGGTTGAGGTACTGCTTCAGGAGCGCCAGCATCAGTTGATCATCATGTGATAGTGCATGCTCCACATGATCCAGACCGACAGGCCGACCACGAACGCGATGATCAGCACGGTGAAGATCATCGAAACGACGTTCCAGCGGCCTTCCGCGTCAGTCTTCATGTGCAGGAAGTACACGAGGTGCACGAGCACCTGCGCCAGGCCGAAGAGCACCACGGTGATCAGGGTCGCGCCACGGCTCAGGCCCAGCACTTCAGGATGCATGACCAGCATGAAAGGGATCACGGTGAGGATCACCGACAGGACGAAACCGGTCAGGTAATCCTTGAAGCCCACGGCGTGGGCGGCGTGATTGTCTTGGTGAGCCATTTACAGCACCCCCAGCAGATAGACGACGGTAAACACGCAGATCCACACCACATCGAGGAAGTGCCAGAACAGGCTGAGCAGCCCGACGCGGGTCTTGTTGGTGTCGGTCAGGCCACGGCTGCCAACCTGGAACATCAGCACCAGCATCCACAGCAGACCGGCACTGACGTGCAGGCCGTGGGTGCCGACCAGGGTGAAGAACGCCGACCAGTAGGCGCTGACCTGCGGCCCGGCACCTTCATGGATCAGGTGGCGGAACTCGTACAGTTCGATGCTGATGAAGGCTACGCCGAACAGGAAGGTGATGCCCAGCCAGCGCAGCACCGCGCCCTTGTCGCCACGGTAGGTGGCGAGCATGGCCATGCCGTAGGTGATACTGGAAAACAGCAGTGCGAAGGTTTCCACCAGCACCAGATGCAGGCCGCCGCCGAGCATTTCCTTGGCGGTGGGGCCACCGGCGAAGGAGTTGCTGAGTACCGCGAAGGTGGCGAACACCGTGGCGAAGATCAGCAGGTCGGTCATCAGGTAGACCCAGAAGCCGAACAGCTTGATCCCACTGGTGTCGTGGTGGTGCTCATGGCCGTGGCCATGAGCGTCATGTGGAAAATGGGGTTCGTAAGCGGTCATGGTTAGGCCTGTACGACTGCGTTGGCTTTGGTTTGGTGGTGCGCCTGCTCGATTCGCGCGATCTCTTCGGGCTGCACGTAGTAGTCGATGTCTTCGTCGTAGGAACGCACGATGAAGCTGACCACGGCGCCGACCAGACCGACGATGGCGAGCCACCAGATGTGCCAGATCATGGCGAAGCCGAAGGCGATGACGAACGCCGACACCACCAGGCCGTTGCCGGTGTTCTTCGGCATGTGGATCGGCTCGTAGTGCTCTGGCGCAGGCATCAGCTCGACACCGTTCTTCTTCGCCTCATAGAAGGCGTCGATCTTGTCCGCAGTCGGGATGACCGCGAAGTTGTAGAACGGTGGTGGCGAGGAAGTCGCCCACTCCAGGGTGCGGCCATCCCAGGGGTCGCCGCTCACGTCGACGTTTTCCTTGCGCTTGATGTAGCTGGTGACGAACTGCACCACGGTGAACACGATGCCGATACCGATCAGCACAGCGCCGACCACGGCCACCTGCACCCACGGCACCCAGGCCGGGTTGTCGAAGTGGTTGAGGCGACGGGTCATGCCCATGAAGCCCAGCACGTACAGCGGCATGAAGGCGAAGTAGAAGCCGATCAGCCAGCACCAGAACGAGTAGCGGCCGAAACGATCGAGCAACTTGAAGCCGAAGGCTTTCGGGAACCAGTAGATTATGCCGGCCAGGTAGCCGAACACCGCACCGCCGATGATCACGTTGTGGAAGTGGGCGATCAGGAACAGGCTGTTGTGCAGCACGAAGTCCGCCGCCGGTACCGCCATCAGTACGCCGGTCATGCCGCCGATGGAGAAGGTCACGAGGAAGCCCAGGGTCATCCAGGTCATGGCGTTCAGTTGCAGACGGCCACGGAAGATGGTGAACAGCCAGGTGAAGATCTTCACCCCGGTGGGGATGGCGATGATCGAGGTCATGATGCCGAAGAAAGCGTTGACGCTGGCCCCAGAGCCCATGGTGAAGAAGTGGTGCAGCCACACCACGAACGACAGCACGCCGATGGCCGCGGTCGCCCAGACCATCGAGGCATAACCGAACAGGGTCTTGCGCGAGAAGGTCGCCACCACTTCGGAGAACACACCGAACGCCGGCAGGATGAGGATGTACACCTCCGGGTGACCCCAGATCCAGAACAGGTTGGCGTACATCATCGGGTTGCCGCCCAGTTCATTGGTGAAGAAGTGGAAATCCAGGTAGCGGTCCAGCGACAGCATCGCCAGGGTCGCGGTCAGCGGAGGGAAGGCGCCGCAGATCAGCACGCAGGTCACCAGGATGGTCCAGGTGAAGATCGGCATCTTCATCAGGCTCATACCCGGTGCACGCATCTTGAGGATGGTGGCGATGAAGTTGACCCCGGTCAGCGTCGTGCCCAAGCCGGATAACTGCATGCTCCAGATGTAGTAATCCATCCCCACGCCGGGACTGTACTGAATCCCTGACAACGGCGGATAAGCCACCCAGCCGGTCTTGGCGAATTCGCCCAGGCCCAGCGACAGGTTGATCAGCAGCGCGCCACCGACGAACAGCCAGAAGCTCAGCGAGTTCAGGTAGGGGAAGGCCACGTCACGCGCGCCGATCTGCAGCGGCACGACGATGTTCATCAGGCCGGTGACCAGTGGCATGGCCACGAAGATCAGCATGATGATGCCGTGCGCGGTGAAGATCTGGTCGTAGTGCTCGGGCGGCAGGTAGCCCTGGCCGTCACCGTGGGCCATCGCCAGGTGGGTGCGCATCATGATCGCGTCAGCGAAGCCACGCACCAGCATGACCAGCGCGACGAGGATGTACATCACGCCGATTTTCTTGTGGTCCACCGAGGTGAGCCACTCTTTCCACAGGTAGCCCCACTTCTTGAAGTAGGTGACCGCCGCGAACAGCCCCAGACCGCCCAGCGCCACGATGGCCAGGGTGATCATGATGATTGGCTCGTGGTACGGAATCGCGTCCAGAGTCAGTTTTCCAAACATATTCACTCCTGCACCTCCGCTGCTTCGTGCATGGCCGTGCTGTGGGAATCTTTCAGGGTCACGTACTGCCCGATCACCTTGTTGAACAGGTTCGCCTCGACCTGGCCGAAGTAGCGGATCGGGTAGATCGGATAGCGGTGGTTGATCATCTCGCCCGGCTCACCCACCTGCTTGAAGGCGGCGAAGTCCATGACCTCGGGCGATTGCTTGACCTTGTCGACCCACTGCGCGAACGCGTCGTCGCTGACCGAGTGGGTGGTGAAGCGCATGGCCGAGAAGCCTTCGCCACTGAAGTTGCCGGACTGGCCGAAGAACTCGCCCTGTTCGTTGGCGATCAGGTTGAGCTGGGTGCGCTGGCCGCCCATGGCGTAGATCATCCCGCCGAGCTGCGGGATCGACAGCGCGTTCATCACCGTGTCGGAGGTGATGTGGAAGGTCACCGGGGTCTTCTCCGGAATCACCAGCTCATTGACCACGGCCACGCCCTGATCCGGGTAGATGAACAGCCATTTCCAGTCGAGCGAGACCACCTCGATGTTCAGCGCCGGCTTGTCCGATTCGATCGGGCGATAGGGGTCGAGCGAATGCGAGGTTTGCCAAATGATGACCGCCAGAACGGCGACGATGATCAGGGGAACGCCCCAGACGACCAGCTCGATCTTGTGCGAATGTGCCCAGTCGGGCATGTAGGTGGCCTTCTCGTTCGACTCGCGATAACGCCAGCCAAACAGGAAGGTCATGATGATCACGGGTACCACCACGATCAGCATGAGTCCGATGGAGATCAGGATCAGATTGCCCTGCTCGACACCGATCTGCCCTTTCGAGTTGAACAGTGCCCAGTCACATCCACCGAGCGCCGAGAAGGCAATCGCCATCACCAGCCAGCGCACACAACGATGGTATTTCTCTTCTTTCATGTCACGACCTTCAACTGAGTGAGCCCCACAATCGGCTTCAGTTGCCGTGCGGCCCATCGAGCAAAGGCCGGCAGCGAGAACTCAGAGCTTGAGCATCCGTGCAAGCGAAGCGGTAAACCGTGGGATTCGACGATGTTGCCGGCTAAAAAGGCCTCATTCAATTCGTTAGCGGCCTACTTATGAGCGAACTTACAGCACCTCTGCGACATATTTCGAAACATTTACGCAAAGATTTGAAACACTTTGCAGCAAGAAGCCAGCAAAGAATCGCAGGGGTGCGACAAATGATCACAGGCCCGTTTTAGAGCTGTTTGTCAGCAAATTGACAGGAATCATTGCAAGGAAAGATGCCGTCAGCTGACCGCACGGCCAGCCTTGACATTGAGGAGATTTCGAGGTTTTCGAATGCGCAGGTGATGAGCGTCAGCCTCGCGAAAGGCTGAGCGCAGAGCGGGGTCAAGTAGAGGCCGAAGGCGGCTGGTGTTGTAGCCCGGATGCAATCCGGGGCAATTGAGCGCGGCCAAAAGCATCGCGGCTGAAGCCGCTCCTACCCCCTATTCCGTAGGAGCGGCTTCAGCCGCGATTGCTTTACCTACTGCCTAAGCCACTACTTCCAGGCGCAATAACACCCCACCGCCAACCCACTGGCCAGCGACACATGGCGCCCCTGGGTCAGCGCATCCAGCACGGGCTCGACGAAGCTGTTGCTGGAGTTGCACACCAACCCTTCGCTGTAGGGGCCGGCATAGGCCAGCTTGCCGTCGCGATCCCAGATCGCCAGGGCCGGGCTGGCCGGCAGCGATTCCATGCCCTCGATACCCGGCAGAGGCTTCATCCGCCCACGCAGAAACGGCGCTATCTCGCCTGTGCTGCCCGGCTTCTGCACGCTGTAGAACTCGACATCAGCGTTACGATGCAGTCCGATCAGGTAACGCAGGTGCGCGTCGGTTTCCCCGTTGCAGGGGCAATCCGGGTCCCAGAAGTGCACCACACGAATGGGGCCAGGGCCAGCCAGTTCAGGCGGCAGCTTCAACTCGCCCTGACCGAAGATCACCGTCTGCTCGGCGTAGGGCCGCAGATAGGCCGCGCCGCTAAGCCACCAGATCAGTACCACGCTCCCCAGCGCCAGCACGCAGAAGCCCACCACCAGATGCTTGAAGCGCAGGCGTTGCAGCAGATTCATGGCTGATGGCCGAACTTGCGCAGGAACTGCTTCTCCATCTCCTGGCAACTTTCCTCGGTGAAGCTGCGCTCGGTGGCCTGTGCGCTCTTCCAGCAGGCCTCGATGGCTGCGCGTTCGCCGGCTTCGATCTCGCTGTCCTGCGGGCGAGTCATGATGTAGATCAGCCCGGCGAAAATCAGTACGACAAAGGCCAGGCCGACCAGTAACAGACCGAGGCAGCCACGGCGCCCCAGCCCGGAATTATCTTCACTTGCGCTCATCTTTCTCGGTTTCCGCATTTATCAGTGGTTGGCTCGCCCCTGCACCGGGGCGAGCGCCGATCATCAACCTTCAACCAGCGTCCACTGCTTGCTCAGGCGCTTGTCCGACACCGCCATCTTCGTGCCCAGTTGCTGGGCGAACAGCGACACGCGGTATTCCTCCAGCATCCAGCGATACAGCGTGAGCTGCGGGTCACGCTTGCCTTCCTGGGCATGTTTAGCCGCACGCGCCTTGTACTGTTCCCAATAGCCTGTGAGCTCGCCCGTCCACACGCGGTCACGCTGTACCTGCGCGCCCACCTTGTCCAGGCGCTGCTCGATGGCCTTCAGATAACGCGGAATTTCCTTGAGCCACTCGCCCGGCGTCTCGCGCACGAAGCCGGCATAGACCAGATTGGCCAACTGCTGCTTGATGTCGTTGAGCGCCATGGCCTGGGCCAGGTCGATCTTGCCCTTGAAGCGTTTCTGCAGGCCGTGGTTGAGCTTGAGAACTTCCAGCACCTGGCGAGCGATGCGTTCGGCATGCGCCGTCCAGTCGCCACGCTTGCGCTCGGCCAGTTGCGCCAGGGCCGCACCGTCGCGCGGCAACGTCGCTTCGCATTCAAGGATGCAGGCATCCAGGCTGGCGAGCAGGATGTCTTCGACCAGCGCCTCGACGCGGCCGATATCGCGATACAGCAGGCCCAACTCGGTCAGCCCCGGCAGCTTGCCGCGCAGAAACTTCGCCTGCTCGGCCAGTTGCTGCAACAGCAGTCTTTGCAATGCACGGCGATGCTGGAAGTCGGCCTCGGCCTGGGTAGGGAAGCGCCCTTCCTTGACCACTCCGCCTTCTTCCACCAATGCTGGGTAAACGGTCATGGAAAGCCCGGCGATCTTCTGCTGGGCCTTCTCGGCCACTTCGGCAAAGGCCTTGGCCTCCACCGCTTTCGGCTTGTCGCTCTGCTGCGGGATGGCCAACGCAGCCTGGCTGGCTTCGGCAAAACGCGCAGTCAGCTCGGCCAGGTCGCGGCCTTCGCCAAGAAACTTGCCCTGAGCGTCGACCACCTCGATATTCATCTTCAGGTGGTTTTCGATGCTTTCAGCTGCTTCCGCCCAGGCCTCGTCGGACACCCGCGCGCCGGTCATGCGCAAAAGCTCCTGGCCCAGAGCCTGCGGCAACGAGCCCTGGCCGAACACTAACTTGCCCAGCGCTGCGCCGACAAAATCCGGCACCGGCACGAAGTTCTTGCGCAGCGCCTTGGGCAGGCCGCGCACCAGGGCGATGCACTTGGCTTCCAACAGTCCCGGCACCAGCCATTCCAGACGCTCGGGCTGCAGTTGCGGCAACAGCGGCGCCGGCACGCGCAGGGTCACACCGTCACGTGGATGGTTGGGCTCGAAGTGATAGCTCAGCGGCAGTTGCAGCTCGCCGATGCGCAAGGTGTCCGGGTACTGCGCGGCGGTGACTTCCTTGGCATCGCGGGCCAGGGCGTCTTCCTCGCGCATGATCAGCAGTTGCGGGTCGGCGGCGCTGCCCTTCTTGTACCAGCTCTCGAAACTAGCGGCCTGGTAGATGTCCTGCGGGATGCGCGCGTCGTAGTAGCCGAACAGGGTTTCCTCGTCGGCGAGAATATCGCGGCGGCGCGATTTGGCCTCCAGCTCGTCGAGGCGTTCGAGCAACTGGCGGTTGGCGGTCAGGCAGCGTACGCGGCTGTTGATCTCGCCACGCACCAGCCCCTCGCGAATGAACATCTCGCGCGCCACCGGCGGGTCGATGGGGCCGTAATGCACCGGGCGGCGACCGACGATGATCATGCCGTACAGGGTGACCTGCTCGAACGCCACCACCTGGCCGCGCTTCTTCTCCCAGTGCGGCTCCAGATGGTTCTTCTTCACCAGATGCGCGGCCAGCGGCTCGATCCAGTCCGGTTCGATCTTCGCCACCATGCGGGCGAACAGCTTGGTGGTTTCCACCAGCTCGGCGGCCATGATCCAGTTGGGCTTCTTGCGCCCGATCACGCTGGACGGGTGAATCCAGAAACGCCGCTGGCGCGCGCCGAGGTAGTCGCCCTCCTCGGTCTTCTGGCCGATCTGGCTGAGCAGGCCGGCGAGAATCGCCTTGTGCACGGCGGCGTAGTTCTTCGCCCGCACCGCTGCCTCACTGGCCTCGGCCTGCTGACGGGCGATGGCGTTGACGCGGGTGTCCTTGGTCGGCTGCGGCGTGTTCGCTGTTTGCTCGCCCTGCGCTTCTGAGCGGTTCTGCCCGCCCTTGCCCATCAACTGCAGATCACGGGCGATCAGCACCAGTTGCCGGTGCGCGTCGCGCCACTCGCGCAGGCGCATGTAGTTGAGGAAGTTCTTCTTGCACCAGGTACGCAGCGGGTTGCTGCCCAGCTCCTGGCGTTTTTCCTCGAAGCCGCGCCACAGGCTGATCAGCGCGGCGAAGTCCGAGTCCACATCCTTCCACTGCGCATGGGCCTGGTCGGCGGCCTGCTGGCGATCCATCGGTCGCTCGCGTGGGTCCTGCACCGACAGCGCGGCAGCGACGATGAGGATTTCCTCCAGGCTGCCCTGCTTGGCACCTTCCAGCACCATGCGCCCCAGGCGCGGGTCGATGGGCAGGCGCGCCAGTTGCCGGCCGATGGGCGTGAGCTGGCTTTCGCGGTTGACCGCCGACAGCTCCTGCAACAGGTTGAAGCCGTCGCTGATCGCCTTGCCGTCTGGCGGCTCGATAAAGGGGAAGTCCTCGATGCTGCCAAGGCGCAGGTGCAGCATCTGCAGGATCACCGCCGCCAGGTTGGTGCGCAGAATCTCTGGGTCGGTAAATTCCGGGCGCCCGAGAAAATCCTCCTCGCTATACAAACGAATGCAGATGCCCGGCTCGACCCGGCCGCAACGGCCCTTGCGCTGGTTGGCGCTGGCCTGCGACACCGGCTCGATGGGCAGGCGCTGCACCTTGGCGCGGTAGCTGTAGCGGCTGATGCGCGCCGTGCCGCTGTCGATCACATAGCGGATGCCCGGCACGGTCAGCGAGGTTTCGGCGACGTTGGTGGCCAGCACGATCTTGCGCCCCGGCATGGGCGCGAAAATCTTCTGCTGCTCAGCCGGCGTCAGCCGCGCATACAACGGCAACACCTCGGTAAAACGCAGATTGGCCTTGCGCAGCACCTCCGCCGCCTCACGAATCTCGCGCTCACCGGGCAGGAACACCAGCACATCGCCTGGGCGCTGGCCCACGCTGCGCTCGTGCTCGGTGATCTCGTCCAGCGCGGCGAGGATGCCCTGGTCGATGGACAGGTCATCGAGCAGACGCTCGCCCTCCTCGTCCACCTCGGCGGCCAGCGGGCGGTACCAGGTTTCCACCGGATAGGTGCGGCCAGATACCTCGATGATCGGCGCGTCGTTGAAATGCTTGGAAAAGCGCTCCAGATCGATGGTCGCCGAGGTGATGATCAGCTTCAGATCTGGGCGGCGCGGCAGTAGGGTCTTCAGGTAGCCGAGCAGAAAGTCGATGTTGAGGCTACGTTCGTGCGCCTCGTCGACGATGATGGTGTCGTACTTTTCCAGAAAGCGGTCGTGCTGGGTTTCGGCGAGCAGAATACCGTCGGTCATCAGCTTGATCAGCGTGCCGTCCTTGCTCTGATCCTCGAAGCGCACCTGATAACCGACCAGCTCGCCCAGCGGCGTACCGATCTCTTCCGCCACCCGTGTCGCCACGCTACGCGCCGCTAGCCGTCGCGGCTGGGTATGACCAATCAGGCCATGCACGCCCCGGCCGATCTCCAGGCAGATCTTCGGCAACTGCGTGGTCTTGCCCGAGCCGGTCTCACCGGCGATCACCACCACCTGGCTCTTCTCCAGCGCGGCCTTGATTTCGTCACGCTTGGCGGCAATCGGCAGCGCATCGTCGTAGCGCATCGCCGGGATGCTGCTGCGCCGCGCCGCCACCTTGTCGCTGGACGCCTGAAAACGCTCCAACCACTGCGCCAGCTTGGCCTCGTCGGGGTGCTTCTGCAGCTCATGCAACTGCCGGCGCAAGCGATGCCGCTCGGCGATCATGACGTGGTCGAGGTTGTTCTGCAGCGTGGCGAGGTCAGTCATCTGGATCGGGCAATCAGGGCAAAGGCGAGATTGTCGCAGATTCGAGCCCTGCCCGCTGCCGGGAGAGCACGCGTAGGGTGGATCGGAACGCCGACCGCTCGTAGCGCCAGCGAACAGTCCACCAGCCAGAAAAAAGGCGTACTGCTTCGCGAGTACGCCTTCCAATGCTAAAGAAGTACAAATTACTCTCTTTGTACTTTATTAGCGATCCATATAGGAAGAGCAAAAAAACCAACTACAGATGATGCAAGAGCGAATGCAGACAGTCCAGTGAGCCAATCGGCCCAATCAGGATAGGCCGATTTCAGTAACGGCTGCATGAATAAGTCAGCCAGACCTGCGGCGCCTACGAACCCGAAAACAGCGGCCAACCAGCGATCCATACGAGACCGACGCATCTCGTTTCTAAAGCGACGCTCATCTAAATGCCACCTTGCCTGCTCCTTGCCGGAGGAAATTAGTCTCATTGTCCCTGCTGCATCAATTAAGTATTCAAGTGCATCAGTAATTTCTCCAGCTTGGCTTGACTGATGGATCGTAGAATCAGCTAAAGCCAGAGTCTCGTAAGCATAAACAAGATATTCATCAGATGGAGGGGAGCTAGCCGTTGCACACGCCCGAGAAATAAGCATATTGTGATATTCAAAATGTTCCGCCCTAGCTTGGTTCTCCAACAGCCTCGCTGTAGTATTTTCATCATCCCAAGCGTCTTCAGGGTCATTAGACCGCCTCAACCAAGTCCAAAGCAATAACGATCTATTCCCATGAAAACAATAATCTTCAAAAGGGCGTAAGTCAGGCGGCAGCGGTGGCGGATTATCCATCTCCGAAGAACGCATCAAAATTCTGGATATTGATGCACTATATCTGTCAAACAGATCCATCTTGACTTGAGGCTGATCTAAAAATCGCATTAAAGATATTGATGGCCTCCCCTGCCATAACTGAACACCTACACCTTCAGCACTCCCCCTACCTCCGGCGACTACTTGCGATTTAATTGCATTTACATAAATAGATCGACAGAGGTCTATTGTCGCCTCCCACCCATCCTGCCCCTCGGAACCAGCAATCTGATGAAGAACCCATGTTTCTCCGTGCAGTTCAAAACGCCGCCCCTCTTTCCCAAGGGACTCCTCAAGGACTACCCGCGCTTTTTTACGCATATCCTTGATAATTTTTCGGCTGTTTTTATCGGATATCTTTTGGCCACCAATTGAAACCACCCCTTCAAAGGCAGAAGGTAAAAGTTGCTCACCATCTATCCGCTGGAGCTTCGCCTGAACCCATATCTTTTCAAAGTAGCATTGAAATAAATTAACTACGCTTTTGATAAATTCATTTTCCGCGAGGTCAGCCCACACTGCATCAAGCTGAAAAGAAATAGACATAATGCCATTCGAATGAATCTTGAGCCATGGATAAATCGGTAGACTTAAACCTTCACGCTCCAGAACGAACGGAGCCAGAGCAGCGCGTAAGTACGGCGAAACCTGAGCAGACTCAGAACCACTAATCCGCAGCTCATGAAAGGAAAGTTCCAAACAGAAAACTAGATCACCAGCAACGCATTCCGGCAAAGCATCGCTAAATTTTATACTCCAACAACTATCCCATTGGCGACCTTGTGGCTGAATCAATTCAAGCTGGATCTCACCATGCTCATCAATATAAATAGCTTTCAAATCCGAGAAACATACAGTTCTGACGATACCAGACCTAATCATCTTCTTGGCTGTCTTAATAAGATCTACATCAGCAACATCCAGTCCTACCGTGTAGTTATAGAAACAGTTCGCCTGTTGTACCTGCAGGCCTCTCGAACAAGTCATCATCAAAATCCTTCTTTACAAGATGCATAGAAATAGCACACAAAACCAATATAGCCGAAAGTTAAAAAAAACCCGACAAATTGGAAGACGCACCAGAAGATCAATTAAAATCTTAATAAAAAATAACGACCAGAGACACCACTATATCAGCTCACCCATACATTAATTCGCACGCTTCCTACCGATATCGCCCAAATTCCCCACCTTGCCCTCTCCCCCTCACCCGCGCTACAGTCCGCCCTGTCACGGTAAATCCCGTGACCGGGTGTGGTAGCCCGATTCACACGAAGGCGCGGTAGCGCCATAGTCGAGAGCAGGCGCTTTTTTTGTGCCTGCTGTTTTCTCGCGCATTTATGGCGGGCCGTGTGAGGCAGGCTTCGGCCTGGCCGGCGTCCTTCGTGGGTCGGTCTACCACCCTTGCACGGTCCGCCTCCATATCGTGTGGTAGCGAATGGAACGCGGCTCCTTAA